>NZ_JABXQH010000001.1:0-5221643 GCF_014101375.1 Enterobacter sp. RHBSTW-00318 | reverse complement strand
GCTGGAGATCCCGGATGCATAGCAAACCGTCCAGACGACCTTTCTCACTCGCTCTGCGGCTGACCTTTTTTATCAGCCTGTCCACAATACTGGCGTTTATCGCCTTCACCTGGTTTATGCTGCATTCTGTTGAAAAGCATTTTGCCGAGCAGGATGTCAGCGATCTGCAACAAATCAGCACCACACTGAGCCGTATACTCCAGTCCCCGGCAGATCCGGATGAAAAAAAAGTAAGCAAAATAAAGGAATCGATCGCCAGCTACCGCAACGTTGCCCTTTTGCTCCTCAATCCCCGGGGTGAGGTGCTGTACAGCTCTGCGCAGGGGGCAGCACTACGCCCGGCCGTGAATTCAGCCGATTTTAGCGAGCACAGCCGCGCACGGGATGTCTTTCTCTGGACGGTGGAGGATACTGCGAGAGCGATGGATACCGGGTCCGGAATGAAGATGGAAACGTACCGGATTATCGCCTCCTCTGGCCAGGCGACATTTCAGGGCAAACAGCAGAACTATGTCATGCTGACTGGCCTCTCCATTAATTTCCATCTCCATTACCTCGATGCGCTGAAAAAAAATCTGATTGCGATTGCCGTCGTGATAAGCCTGCTGATTGTTCTGATCATTCGCATTGCTGTCCGTCAGGGGCACCTGCCCCTTCGTAATGTCAGCAATGCCATTAAAAACATCACCTCCGAGAATCTTGATGCGCGGCTGGAACCGACACGCGTTCCCATTGAGCTGGAGCAGCTGGTTATCTCGTTCAATCATATGATTGGAAAGATTGAGGATGTTTTTACCCGCCAGGCCAATTTCTCTGCCGATATCGCGCACGAGATCAGAACACCCATCACCAATCTGGTGACGCAGACTGAAATCGCTCTGAGTCAGGATCGAACGCAGAAGGAACTTGAGGATGTCCTCTATTCCAGCCTTGAAGAGTATAACCGGATGACCAAAATGGTCAGCGACATGCTGTTCCTGGCACAGGCGGACAATAATCAGCTGATACCTGACAGGGTTCGGTTTGACCTCAGAGCAGAAGTCATGAAAGTCTTCGAGTTTTTCGAAGCCTGGGCCGAAGAACGCAATATTATGCTCAAATTTAACGGGATGCCCTGCCTGGTTGAGGGAGATCCACAAATGTTCAGAAGAGCGATCAATAATCTGTTATCCAACGCCCTGCGTTATACCCCAGAGGGACAGGCAATCACCGTCTCAATAAGAGAGCAGGAGAGCTTTTTTGACCTTGTGATTGAAAATCCAGGGAAACCAATCCCTGAAGAGCATTTATCAAGGTTGTTTGACCGTTTTTATCGGGTGGATCCGTCCAGACAACGAAAAGGAGAAGGCAGCGGCATCGGCCTTGCGATTGTGAAGTCAATCGTGGAAGCACATCACGGAAGAGTGCAGGTGGAATCGGACGTACACTCAACGCGTTTTATCTTATCCGTGCCCAGACTGGAGAAAATGATTCCGGACACCCAGTGCTGGGAATAAAGATTTAAATGACAAAGATGTCATTAGCCTGTCATGCAGCAAACAGAAGCCATTCGATATAATTAGTGCAACTTATCAGGAAGGCTGGATTGCTTTATCAATATCCGGCGTCAGTGGACGCCAGGAAATGAATATCCAGTCCCCTCCCGGAGAAATAAACACTTCCGAACCTGTTTCAGTTATGGAACTGAAAACACCGGTTGTACTCCCCCGGACATCACTAATTAAGAAATGGAGAGTTATCATGAAAAATATCGTATTAGCATCCTTGCTGGGCTTTGGCTTAATTTCTTCGGCCTGGGCCACTGAAACCGTGAATATCCATGAGCGGGTCAACAATGCACAGGCACCTGCTCACCAGATGCAGTCTGCTGCGGCTCCTGTCGGGATCCAGGGGACTGCACCTCGTATGGCCGGTATGGACCAGCATGAACAGGCCATTATTGCTCATGAAACCATGACGAACGGGTCGGCGGATGCGCACCAGAAAATGGTGGAAAGTCATCAGAGGATGATGGGAAGTCAGACCGTTTCCCCTACCGGGCCGTCGAAGTCATTAGCGGCAATGAATGAGCATGAAAGAGCTGCAGTTGCCCATGAATTTATGAATAACGGTCAGTCTGGCCCACATCAGGCCATGGCCGAAGCGCATCGTCGCATGCTCAGTGCAGGCTGACGGCGAGGGAAGTATCTGTGCTGTCCTTATTTCCTTGATAGATTTTTCCGTAACCGGATATATGGCAACATCTTTGCCCCCTACAGGGGGCATTTTTATCAGATTCTGCTACAGTTAACGGGCATCAACGCTAAAAGGATATTTTTTATGAAAGCCAGAAACACTTTATTTGCAGTATTAATGTTATCCCTGCCAGCGATTTCAGCAGAACATTCAGAAATGAAAATGACTGATATGTCTACCTCGGCTTCGTCACAGGAATATATGGCTGGCATGAAAGACATGCATGACAAAATGATGGCTGCCGTAAATGAGCCCGATCCCGACAAGGCTTTTGCGAAAGGCATGGTAGCGCACCATGAAGGGGCAATAGCAATGGCTGAGACCGAGCTCAAATACGGAAAAGATCCGAAAATGAGAAAGCTCGCGCAGGACATCATTAAAGCTCAAAAAGGTGAAATTGAGCAGATGAATAAATGGCTTGATAGTCAAAAGTAAACATTGTAGAAATGTCACGACAAGCGTGATTTTACATCGTTCCTGGGCGCGGGAGTCGGTTAATCTTTATATAATTCAAACCCGATTAATTGCGGGTTTTTACTACTCTGTACTCCGGTCCTTTGTTGAGGACCGGAATATATGCACCTGAGATGCTTTTTTAATACATTATCTCGTCATGGATACAATGTCGCTCAGGATCTCAACCAGCTCGCTTCTCTCCTGCGTTCCGTCATGATAGGTTGATCTTGAGATGATTCTTTCTGATGTCATCTGAGGCCAGAATTTATCTAGTACATTATCGGGTTTCATTCCCACAGCCCGGCCGATTATTTTTTTAGCGTCACAGGTGTCCGTAAACGTGACGGCTACACCAGTAATTTCCTCGATAAGATCCGGGCACAGATAGTTTTCTATCTCACGTTTGCGCGTAGCGAAAAATACCTTACCGGCCTCCTCTACTTCTTTTTTACGCTTCTGGATGGACAGAACCTGTGCAGGGTCTCCCCCAATATCGGAGTCCAGAAATACGCACCAGGGAAGCCCCAGATCTTTGGCCAGATTCAATGTAACCCAGTGTTTGACGCTACCACACCCTCCTATGAGGACTGGCACTATTTTCACGTCCTCCAGAGAGGCTGGCAGCGCACCTGACTGTTTTAATGAACTGGCCGCATGCCTCAGGAAAGTAACATCCGACTTTCCCTCTACCAGAACAATCCCCTGCGCCCTTTCCATACCGGTCTCTGGCAGCACCCCCAGGCTTTCAGTGGCTTCCTTCAGCACTGCGTCATCCGGCATTTTTACTACGGGTTCACCCGCCTCATTTCGGGTAACATAACGTACGCCTTCGACAGGGATTAATCCGGCCAGCGCCGGGACATGGGTGGTGACGATAATCTGACGGTGCGGCTGGCCTGCCAGTGCCAGTAACGCTTTCATCAGCATCATCTGATAGTTCGGATGCTGTGACGTTTCAGGCTCCTCTATGGCATAAATCACATTTCTGGGCGTCCCCGCGACATTCTTTTCAGCCTCAGCCCGAAAAAAATTCAACAGGATAAGCCTCCTTATCCCGCTGCCGCGCTTATTGATGGGGATGCCATTTTCCCCGTCCAGGGTGAAATTGAAGGTCCACTTGGGTTTCTCCTTAAATCGTGGAGTCAGTTCACTGGCGAGTTCGGGGGCCATTTCACGTAATTTATCCAGCGTTCTCTGTGCGACATCCAGGGCGCTGTCCTGAATCTCATTTTCCAGCGCTGTAATTTTGTCCTGCAGCGCAGCCTGAGCGTCTTTTACGGCCTGCTGTAAGGGGTTTTTAGCTTCGGAATCCCCGTCGCTGCTTTCCCTGTCGGCTTTGAAAATCGCATACGTGGGCAGCAAATCGAGGATCTTACCCCATAATGATTTTGTGTCGGTTCCGAACTCTTTATCGACATCCAGCATAATTTCCGAACAGGTATAGGGGGCTGCGGCTTCCCTGATGGCCTGACGCCATAACGATGCAGTGCGTTTATCCGCCACATTTTTTTCAACTTCTTTTCCCACCGCCTTGAGCTCAGAAATTTTCATGCCCAGTAAATTTCTCAGGGGCTCCTCATCCGGGTGGATGCAGCGGATGCAGGTCTGCTCCGGTTTTCCTGAGGTCGTTGCTTTAAACGTTTTGACGATTTCAAAATTGCCGTCCTCATTCAGCAGATGTTCTGAGGCGAGCGTGGTCTGCACCCTGTCGTCGATCATGATAAAATCGGGCAGGTCATCAAATTCACAGGCTATTTCAAAACGGCCGTCCCCTTCTCTTAGGCTGAAACAGTTCATGTCATTCTTGTCAGCCTTCATTCCTTCTGTTTCAAAAAAAATAGCCAGCGCTTCCAGAAGCGTTGATTTCCCAAAGTCATTACGACCGACAATACCCGTCATGCTTTCATCAATAATGATTTCAGTAGAGTTTCTGTAGCCTCTGAAGTTTTTCAGTTTTAATTTTCTGAGCCGCATATGAAGTCCTGTGTGTAAGAAAGCGTTTTGCTGCAACCTGAATACAAAATATATTTTCAAATGCCTGCCAACAAGCAGGGATAACCGTTATTCAGAATATCTTAACGACATTTCGGGATTATGATCTGGTCGCGCTTTCAGAACTTTACTGCCCCTCAAAACACCGGAAACGAACTTGTGGTTGGTTACATGGCAAAGTTAAAACTCCAGAATCACGGGTAATGATTTCAATGCTTATTATATTTTTTGGAATTGACTCATGAGCTTTATAATTTAAATGATAATAATAACCATTCTTTTATGCGTAATATTTGCTACTGACACTGATGAATTTAAAAGAAGATAGATTTTCATTTACGGATTATTTCCTAAATTCATCGATAATGTGATCGACATAAAATTTTCACTGAAGAATGAAGAGATAATTTAAGGCCGAGCGAAATAGCTCAAAATGGTGTATTTAACATAACAGAAGAAATGAAAGGCTCTATCGCAACCTGATACTTCAGGCCGCTAAGGGGTTAATCTTGTTGAAGAAAAATTAGACCGGGAAGCGCCAGGCGTCACCATTTCTCCCGCCTGGCTGGAAGTGAAGAATAATTGTGCATAGCTCCGTATTCGGGCTTTGCATCTGACAATGGTTCCCTGGATGAAAGTACGATCTCCACTCCAAGGACGCTGAACACCCTAAACAAACGCTCAAAACCCGCACTTGCAGGGTTGGCCTCTAGTCGGGCATAAGTTTGCTGTGTTATACCCAAACGTTCAGAAACATCTTTTTGCGTCAGTCCATTGGCTTTGCGAAAGCCGATTAAAACAGGACGTAACTGATTCAAAGTCTTCAAAGCGTATTGAGTGTTCATAAGTGACCTTCCGTATCGACGGGTTAACAAGCATAACGCAGGGATTTACAGCATATAGGCTGTAATGCTCATTAACAGACTATAGGCTGTAGTACGAATCTTGCCAAGATGCGGCATCTTTCAAATACAAGGCCGTATTGGGTAAGCAGTACACCGTTATATAGCACCCCTTGCCCCTTTGCTGGAGAGGGACCCACGTGATCGCAGGTCTTTTAGACGTTGTTGCTAACCGGCATCATACACAGGTGGTAACCCCCAGGGAAACTCTATGAGTGATAATTTATTCCTGCCCCAGTCAAAATATAAAACCTTATCTAACTAGCTTTCTTAGTATTTTATAAATGAAGTGAAATTAGCGAAGAAGTTTTACATTGTAAAGTGAGCAAAAATATTTACCATTCAACTGGCAAAATTTACAATCTGCAGCCCTTAGCCTGAGAAAATGCACATTAACAGAATAATTATCAAGTCCGATAGAGGCATAACTTACGTCCTCAAAAATATCAGAAATAAATGAGTTGAAATTACAAAAATTAACTTCACTTAACATCTTGAACACCGCAGAAATATATCTATCATGCATTATCTTGACTTCGATAACCTTAGATAAACTTGAATGCGACTTACATTTGAAGAGATCAAAGAGAAAGTAAATCAGCATATTTTTATTGTCCGAAATCCATTTTAAAATTTTATTACGTGCACATGGTAATATATACACTGGATTTTTGAAAGGGTTTGAAACGTCAACCACAAGGGAACAATAACCATGAGGATTTATTCCACTTATAATTAAGTCACTAAGTCCTTTCACTGCATTCAAATAGTTATCAAAACAAACCTCATATAAACTGGTACTATGAACTGCACATTTAGATTCAAACAACCATCTATGACGCAGATAACCAATGCCTTTAGAGTGTATATCTTCAACAATACATTTGTGACAGTAACGAATGTTTGAGATGTTTACCAATGGATATGAATTAGTTATGTGAAAATTTTTCCGACAGGCATCTTCAACAGCGTTAAAATACCCGTAAACACCAGAAGATAACGACACTATATTGGAAGTTAGTATATAACCATTTCTAGTGGCAAGAATGTCATATATATCCTGCAAGCTATGCAATTTGTACATATCAATCAGTTCGAAACGAGGAAAGGCATCGTACCTTAGTGCGCCATGCTTTGATATTATGTTCCTGCAATTGGATAAGTTATACATTATCTGTGAACGCAGAAGAAAACTGTGCCACAATTCATTTTCGTAAACCATATAACTCCCTCTTATTTAATTAGTTCCATTTTTCTGAGAAGTATCATTGTCATTGGTAGTTTATCTCTGTATTTCAAAAGCCAGCCATGCCCTCCCAGTAAAGCATCTAGACTTGTAAGTGACATCGAGTACTGCCCCTGAGATAAAACATCATTTATTAATGATGATGAGATAATATCTCTCTCGCTCCAGTCTACTCTTTTATTTTTATAGCATCGTATTGTTTTAGGAAGACAGGAATTAAGCCAGTCACATTCATGTTTATTTAGCCAATAGAAACTTGCATAACAACTTTCTTTGACTAACTTTCGTGTTATAGAAACGGATTGATTATGTATAAATCTTAATATTTTCTGCTTATGACGCCGTCTTAAAGAATCTTTTTTACATTTTTTACGCCATGAGCATAAACCGTAACAAGATGAAATTACAGAGGATACAGCTCCTTCCGATAATGAGTTTTTCTCAGCTATGGATGCCAGACTAAACCCCCTTACAGCCATAGACTTGATAAGCAATTCAGTGAATATATTAATTTTTGTGTTTCGCTTAAACGCCCTCAGGTATTTTTTATAAATAAGTGTTTTAATGTAACATCTGCTGCGACTAAATTCCTTCCCAAGGTTGCTAACACTAGTATTATTTTCAACTATATGAAAACTGTATTTCTTATGACTTTTAAAGATTTCTTTCTTTTTATTAGTACGACTTCCTGCATACGTTGGCCAGCAAGTATTTAACAAACAATAACAAAGCAAAAGATGCTTTGTGGGATGCTGACAACATTTGTCTTTGAGTATAGGCTCCCAGTAATGATAATCAGTTAGGGATGTTGGTATAAGTCCCGATGAACCCTCCCCAAATAACTGGCACTTAGCATAAACATGTGCGTAGAATACATTTTTCTTTAAATTTCCATCCAATGATAATAAATTCAACTTTTTAAGTACATCCATGTAATTGGGGTGTGTAATATCTTTTCTTCTGATTATATTTAGGGACTCATAACAAAACTTAGCAAAATCGAAGTCTATCTCATTGCTAAGTTGTTCTGTATACGAAACAGGAGGCATCAGTCCAATACGTATGTGCGGTGAAGAAGGGACATGGATGCTTTCAAGCGCTACCGGATGCCGATGGCAGGTTGTAACCCCATGAAGCTGATGCGCCAGATGCCAATAAGTAACACCATAATGAAAAGTATCTTCACGAGCGCAAACCGGGCAAAACTTCAATAGTGTGCGCTGCCCTAGTGAAAAATTACTAAGGCGGCACAATCGATTAAGCCTGGCAGGGGTCGTGTTGAAATCCATAATTTCATTACGACTGATTGGTAGTGCCCAGGCAAAAAGAGGGAGTAAAGTCTGTTCATGCCAGAGCTGATCTGCACTTTCGGATGTATGAAGAGAAATAGCCTTTAATCCTGAATTGAGAATTGGATGGACGTTCATATCAGGTTTGTTGGAAATGATCGTTAACAGAGAAGATGGGGACATACCGTACACGGTAGTTGTCCGACAAAACCGGCTGAACAAGGATTCATCAGGCAAAACAGGCAACATTCTCATTTCCCACACCTCTCTTTGACCGTTACGAACTGTTACCTCATTACAATTTATTAAGTGGATCTATATTTATAAGCCCGCAACGCTGAAGAGCATCGTAGGTATTTTTCTTTTCAGCTGTTCTGTTGATAACAAGATCGTGGTCAAGAGACAGTATTTTCTCGTCGAAATTGCGCAAAACCTCGTCTATTTTTCCTACGAATTCCTTGTGCTGTGGCCTGTCTATATCCCCAGGGATCAAAGACTTTAGGGACTTCTCTGCCATGATTTTAGCCGAAGCATCACCCTCATTAGATGCAGAGAGCCATTTAGCTTCCTCATCTTCAGTCGCGGCCCCCGGGAGTGGAGTATCCTTATATTCCTCCGTATGACTCACGAGTACCGGTACAGAGGCCGACAAGACTGCGCCAGTGATGATTTCATTACCGCTACCGATAACCTTTAATTGTGCCCCCCGATAAATCATCTGAGCCAATCCAATATTGCCTTTAGATAAAATGAATAATTTTTCGTTTAACTCATCATTTAATGGAGTTTCAACATTTGTCCATTGTAATGGCCATAAATAATGAATAAACGATTGCCAGTCTTGTGAATCGTATCTAACATTCTTAATTTTCATGTAACCACCAGACTCTGCCCGCCTGGCAATTCTCATTTTCTTTGTCAGCGTCTCGTCAAAAGGATGATTTCCACAAAAAACCATAGATACCCCCATGGAATCTACAATTTCATGTAAAAAATCAATCAACTTACTCTCACCCCCGGTTCTTGAAAATTTAAGCCTCTGCATTTCATCAATAACAAGGATACCCAAAAATGATGATTTAATTCTTTGTGCAATCTGGCGAGCCAGAGCACCATTTCTAATCTCAGGTGTAGTTCGTTCAATACCAATTGCATCATCTAATTTTTGTAAAATCTCTTCACAAAGGTCTCTCACACTTGAATTGTATGGACAATTAATCTTTACCCATACAATTTGCTTACTGAAGCCGGGAAAAACTCCTTTATAGCTGCTGTGTTCTATAATCTGAGGGAAATGATCCATGACTTGCTCAATCATGGTAGTTTTTCCAGAACCACTCATTCCAACTATCGTAATAGTTTCAGCCTGGGATTTAAAATATCCACTTTCTGGCTCAATATCAGGACGCTCATTTCCATAGTAATGAAGATATTGAATTGTTCCGCTTTTTAAAGGATTACGAGCTGCATAGCTTTCCCTAAGTGCCCGTAAGATCATCTTATAAGCCTGGATAAGATTGGTTTGAGGGCAACGGAATTTCTTTATACGTTCGACATACTGCTCTCTAACATTCGCCGGGGCAGTCCAGCGGATTTTTTCGTCAATTTCGGGGAAATAACTCATTTCCAGAAGTACTTCATCTTCCGTAAGCGCTTCAGGAAGTGCTTCAATTAAGGGATTGCCACGATACTCAGGTAACTCCTGTTCTTTATATATCGCTGAAACGCGCCGTATAAGGTTCATTATTCTGCGTCCTCAGTCTTCTTCTTACCTTTTAACCATCTTTGTTTCTCCTCCCGGCCAGGCAAAAGCAGAACATTACTGGATGAAGGAAGTAGGGGTTCAGATCTTCCATTAGCAACATGAGTTCGCCCTAATGAATCAAGTTCATTTTTCCTGTTCTTTTTAATATCTTTACCATGTACCCGGCGAGATTCGTATATTTCATTTAATCTTTCGTTACCTTTCCTGTTAAATTCATCTTTATTATTGATATTGCTGAGCGAATCCAGAGTAAATAAATTAATTTCTTTTTGAGTATCTACCCAATCAGCCATTACATCTGTATCAAGATGAGCTTTCCCTTTAAATACATCTCTTTTCTTAAGTAGGTAATGTTTTTTGAAAATGCTATTTTTGTCAAATCTTACATATATATAATCTACGCAATTGTCATCTATTCTTGCTTCACAAGTGGTTCTTCCAAATACTCTGACACCTGATGCAATTTCAGGATCACATTCATAAAAAAGATTATTGTACTGAATCCCACCGGCGGTAATGTTAGCGTTCACAGGGATTAACAATCGTGCGATCACTTCGTCGGCCCCAACGGCTCTTGCGCTGAATCTCCCGTGCTTTAAGCTTATCATCCAACTATTTTTTGGTGATATTACGAGATCATTTTCAATCAGTAAGGGATTGATATAAGCCAGTTCCTCATACGTTCTCTGATTATGTGCAAGTATCTCCTGAATCAGTAAAGACGTGACCTCCTGAATCGTTAAACAAGCCCTAGATTGCGGTGTTGGCTCTCCTTTAACAATCTTTCCCCTTCGTGTTGTTCCAATAAGCCTATGAATAACCTCATCATTCAGAATGCCGAAACAGCGTTCAACAATGCTTTTTCTGTCGCCTCTACCGACTGGCGCAAACTCAAGTTTTGTCAGGGGGGTCATCTCTTCCTGAGGTTTAAGACCAATCATCTCCCCGTTGTCACACATCAATGTTAATGGAATGTGAGAACAAGGCCAATCATCATCAGTAATAGAGATTCCAAATAATCTACAATATTCTTTTTTTGGCATAAAGCAATTTGCTAACGCTTGTCGGGCGGCTCGCCATGAAGCATGGTATAAAGAAACATGAAGGCCAACAATCATTCTTGTTGCACGATCCACCACTGTATAAATAGTAGGACGCCCAATGACTTTTCGTCTGTTTAAACTCGAAATAAGATGTACATCAGCGACAGTTGAGTCTATTTCGAAAACATCACCCGGCAAAACAGTTGTATTAGCCACACTACCTAAAAGCGCCCGCATTTTGAGGTCTATTTCTTTTTTCGTGTTCTTCTTATTTATCGAGAAATCTTTAGTGAAGAGTTTTTTATTCCAGTATGAAAATTGTTTTAAAGAAGGAACATATGGAGCTCTATTTTCTAGGTTTGCTGTTTTAATTTCATCCCTAAAATACAAATCAATATGTCTCTCTAATGTTTTCTTTATCGTATCTCCGTTAACTTTATAATGATACGTAATGAGAGATTTTCTAATATTATTTATATCTCTTTCATTAAGAATGAAAACACGTGATCGTTCATTAGGTAATGCTCTGTTTTTTTTGGAATTCCCAAGTTTAATTTCATGTTTGATTCTACTTTTCCCAGCGGCGCCACAGTTCGAGAATGCGGGTAGCAATGCATAAATATCCTGCCCATGTCGCCAATACAACGCCAGAAGCGTTCTGATAGTATATTGTGATATTTTTTTATTTCTGGAGTAATCCATTAAAAGGTGCGACTTTTTATGTAATGCATAGTCGAACAGAAACATTCTGTCATCTACAAGATCTTTAATGATATTGTAATTTTCATCTCGCCTTCCTCTGTCTTTATCTGTTATTTCTTTCTCATCTACTAACATATATGAAGGATATATATAATCTTTACAAGTTATGCTATTTGATTCAATATAATATTTAAACATTGAAAATGAGAAAGGGATTGGCTTACCCGTTCTTTCTGATTTTATTTTAAACAAAATTAACAAATCGACCTTTCTGTCAAAATCCAAAACACGGTAAAGTCCCTCTGCAAGCAAATCAGTGCCTTGAGAGAGCCAGACTGAATTCCTAATAATATCCATTTGCGTTCAGTCCTATATAGTGGTCATTGGAAATTATCTTTATCAGACCGGTTTCGAGTATTGGATATGATAAATCAACATTTATCATTTTTAATCCAATCATTGCCTGCAATAACATCATCGCTTCTTGTGCATCTACCCCAAAGGTTGATGAAATCATTGCACGTAGTCCTACTATGGGATAAACATCTGGTTTAAGCTTCCATAGGATTTTATCAAGAGGATATTTATCATAAAATTCAGAACCATCTCTTAATACAGAAGTAGCCCAGCAAATGTTTTTACCGACGACGTTATTGAGTTCCGAGCCAACATAAATTTGAAACTCAACATCAATCAACTGCCAAAACATCCTCTCTATTTCAAGTTTTTGGGCTTCGCGTTCAGGTATGCTCTCGTTATGTTTTACTGCTATAGCTTTGTATCGAAGTCCGCCTTCAGGAGTTCTCAAGGTCAGTAAAAAATCGGTTGTCATAACATTCAGAACTTCGACAGGTACTCCTCTTACTCCCCTCACCATAGGATGTTGAAAATGTAGATGATTTGCTATTTGTTGGGTAAGCCGGAGAGGAAAGAGTGGGAATTGTTCCCGGATATCAATCACCGAGTCATTAAACTCAGCCAGATAGAAAAAGTTACTTTCGACAGAAGAAAGGAGATGATGGTTTCGAAACGTCTTAAGGCCAAAGACTATCGAACGGTTTCCACGGGATTTAACGTCCTGAGCTCTAAGCCAGGGCTGATAACTTTGGCCATAGCCCACTCCTATGCCGTCACCTAGCGCATTTTCATAATCCAAATAGGATTTGAGACGCCTACCCCTAGCCATGATCGTACCCTAAAAACGACATTGATACGTACCTATATGTGCATTTTATAGTCTCCAACCCTATAACCACACATTCAGTAAGTATACAACATTAGCGTCGTTTTTTGAGAATGGTTACAACTTTAGTGCTTTGTGTACAACTTTATTGTCCTCGGACACCTCAGCGTTGATTGCGCGCACTCTGACGCCCGTTCGTACAGTCACGCCATTACTGGCCAGCGCCTGATTGATGATCTCACAGGCATCCTCGCCCATCGCCTGACCAATTTTGTTCGAACTGTCCACAATAATAACCTGCAAATGGTGCTCCGAACCCAAGAGGTCTCTGAGGCGTTCCGGCATTTCAGTGGCGGTCTCAAGCCCGGTCAGGCCCCCACCGGCGACAACAACAGTATTTCGTGCGGGAGAATAAGGCTCTGAAGCTAACGACATGAGGTGTTGCTCCAGTTCATGAGCAGCATTCAATGAGTTCACATCAAAACTGTATTCCGTGATCCCCGGCAGTTCTGGGTGAAATGCCTGGCTTCCGGTGGCCAGTACAAAACTGTCAAAATTAACCGAGGTTTCGCCACTCTCTTTTTTTACCGAGATAGTTTTATTTTCTGCGTCAATATCGGTGACATAACCGGCAATATAGTGCACACCCGCAGCCTTAAGAACATGCAGAATAGAGGGTGCCATATTTTCAAGTACGGCTTCATACAATCTTGGACGAATGGTTAATGCGGGTTCCGGAGAAACCAAAAAAATCTCAATCCGATCATTTGCCTTTTCCATATGTACCAGCCTTGCTGCTGAAATGGCGGCCCACATACCTGCAAAACCCGAACCGGCAATAATAATACGTTTTTTCATAGCGATACCTGTTAACAGCGGATGATGAAAATGTCGTTACCGCACCAAGAGTAGTGAAAGTCAAACCTGCCTGCTCTAGCAAAATTGATGTGCTTTAATCAAATTTGATGTTTTTTTATCAGCGCTGCGCGCGCCGCTAAATTTGCCCCATCCCGCCATCGACAGACAGGTCGATACCCGAAATAAAACTGCTTTCATCCGATGCAAGAAACAGCGCTGCCGCGGCAACCTCGTCAGGCTTGCCTAATCGACCTAACGGAATACGACTTGCGATGCTGGCGTCAAAAACCTCGCGATCGCTCTGGGAAACGCCCATTTTACTGATAATCGGTGTGGCGACGGGTCCTGGGCTCAGACAATTCACGCGGATCCCACGGCCTTTAAGGTCGGTCGTCCAGCTGCGGGCAAAAGATCGCAGCGCGGCTTTTGAGGCGGCATAGATAGTGTGTCCATCGAACCCTTTATAATGCGCAATGGAGGACGTTAATATTATCGAGCCACCGTCGGACATTAACGGGAGGGCCTGTTGCACGGCGAAAAATGTCCCTTTTACGTTGATATCAAACTGGGTATTAAAATCATCTTCGGTGGAGACCGGGAAATCGGAAAGCACAATAACGCCAGCATTTGCAAACATCACATCCAGCTTGCCGTACTTTTCGTTAATAATGCGAAAGAGGTTTTCATGGCTTCGTATGTCACCGTTATCGTGTTGTATTGACAGTGCATTATCGTCACCGAGCTCATTCATCGCCTGCTGCAGGGTTTCTGCATTCCTGCCAGTGATAATCACCTTTGCACCTTCTTCAATAAACCGTTTGGCCGTGGCCAGCCCGATACCGCTACTGCCACCGGTAATTAACGCGACTTTATTGTCTAACTGTTTCATGATGATGTTTCCTGTTATTACTGCTCAGACAGAGCGATCACTCGTAGGCGTGAATACGCGTGGCAAGTGTATTTCTGCGTTCATTAAGTAATTCGATAAGCGTGTCCAGAGCCCGAAGTTTTTCTCTGTGCTGCGCCAGACACTGGATAAACCGCGCATCATCCATGTCGCTTACCTGAGAAAACTTTTCCAGCTCTGCAATCTGTCGGGTACTGAATCCACATTTTAAAAGCGAGGTTATCCATCTCACTTTCTCAACGTCTTTCGCGTCGTAATTCCGATAACCGTTGTCCAACCGCTGAGAAACAATCAGTCCTTTAGCTTCATAATGTCTTAGCACTCGGGTGCTGACGCCAGTGAGCGCCGCCAGTTCAGATGGTCGCATACCTTTCTCCTCGTCATAGATGCACTCTACAACATTGACACTAGTGTCAATGTAAAGAGCATAGCGTTAGCTGAAATGTAAGCAGATATTTCCTGTGACAGGCAAAATTAACTCCACCAACGAAGATTGCAGCAATCTTGATTTTGCCTTGACCGTTTATTGATTAACGGTCGGGATAATCAGCCTGTTCAGACAGAACTGCCCGGCGCTGACAGCGCCCTCTGATGAGATTGCAAGGAGAAACAATAATGGGCTTCAGACATTCGCTTTTTGGATGGGAACGTTCAAACTTCACGCATTACCAGGCGGCTTATTATAAGTACGGCGGCAGTGTTAATACTCACCCCGACATTATCAATTTCTTTATGCAGAAGAAGGAAAAAGATTTCGCATTCTGGCATTACCAACGCGATGGCGAGGTCACCGCAGCGTACTTTACCAGTGATGAAAATACCTTCGGCCTGAATGTCTGGCGCGATTACCCGGTATCTTATGATGAAATTATTATCCCCATGGCTGCCGATCAAAAAATCGTTCTGCCAGTAAAAACAAACCGGCTGTCTTCATCGCTGCGTGGGAATATAATAAATGCCACTTATGCTTTTCGTGAAAAACGTAAGGTTTGCCTGATTAAAACGTCTTTCTCAGGTAAAACGGTGAAAAAAAGAAATGGCGAGTTAAAAAAAATGCTGGCTACGGGCGGAGAATGCATCCCGCTCAGAGAGATGTCACCGGCGGATATTGCTGATATTTACGTGCATCTTTTCAGGCTGCGTTTTGCTGACAGCGTCAGATGCTATAACAGGAAAAATATCACTGAACTGTTAACCGCCCTGCCACATATGGTCACCGGCAATGTACTTTTCTTTGAAGGTGCCCCCGTTGCGATAGATCTCGTACTGTGTGCCCGTAGTGAAAAAAGCCTGTATTTTGATGTTCCTAACGGAGGGATTGACCCGTCGATCACCGCATTCAGCCCAGGAAGTCTGCTCATGTGGAAAAATATTGTTGATGCACGAGAAGTGTGTCGCAATGAAAATAAGGCAATGCAATTTTCAATCGGATTGTACGATAAAAAATGGGACTATAAACTGCTTTGGGCCGAAACCCGGCCTACAGGTAAATCACTGGTTCTTTGAACTGTATTCGCCGCCCTGCCCTCAACAATTATTTATCTCCTTTCGGCGCATCCAATAAAATAATAATGATAATCTGAAATATGACAATCACCGGTGCGATGTACAGTAAAAAACATCCACATCGTACCATTTTACGAAAGGCAGAAAGCAGAGAGAGAAGTAATTCAGGTGACATGGTAAACCCCCGTTTACCATGTATTTAAACTCAATTTTTACAAGATTCAGTTCACCCTTTGTTAAGGAACCGTCAATGCTGTTCCTTTTCGCTTAGCGGTATCGTCATCGTGAACGATAGCCCTCCGCTGGCATTCCGTTCTGCAAAGACAGTACCGCGATGCGCCTCGCATATCGCTCGGGCAATAGAGAGCCCAAGCCCGGATCCACCGGTATGTCGTGAACGGGACTGCTCCTCACGCACAAACGGTGAAAATATGGTTTCAAGCAGTGCGTCCGGGACTGCCGGACCGTTGTCGCGGAAAATAACGGATATCTTTTTATCGCTGACATGATAACGAATATCCAGGATGCCCCCTTCCGCAGCGTAACGCAGCGCATTGTCCATCAGGATCAAAAAGACCTGGCCTATCCGGTACGGATCAACCCGACAGGTCACAGATTCCCCCTCATGGTAGATAATGTTCACTCCCACCCTTTGGGCTGAAGGCATCGTCCATGCCACTTTCTCACGGATTATCTGGTCCAGGCTGGTTGATACCAGGCTCAAATTCAGCTGGTTGGCATCAGCCAGTTTTAACAGATGCAGATCGTCAACCAGTCTGTTTAAATCATTCATCTGCTGCATAATCATGTTCAACTGGGCCTGACTGGGTTCAAATACGCCATCCATAATGCCCTGCAGGCGACCAATGGCAGCCGTCAGCGGCGAGCGCAATTCATGTGCCATGATCACATGCGATTTTTTCAAATCTTTCTCGTAGCGTTCCAGCTGCATCGACATCCCGTTAAAGTTCTCGCTGAGGCTACGCAATTCAAGCGGCAGATTGTCCGGCACGGGCACGCGGGTCCCAAACCCGCCTTCAGCAACAGACCGTGCCGCACCGGCAAGCCGGCTAATATGATGGGAAATGGGTCGCGCTGTTTTCAGCGTAAGCATAAAAATAATCGGTATGAATATCAGAACCAGGATGCCAAGAATCACCCAGTCCTTAATCCCCATCGTCGGATCTGAGTAGGACAGCCCATACCAGGTGTCGATAATTTCATGATAGCGGTTGATGTTCTGTTCAGGGTGCTTGCTCAGAACTGAGAGTTCAGCCCTGACGGCCTCTGGCATCCGATAGGCGTGCCATTTGTTTTCAACAAAAAATCGCACCCACATAAAAAAGGCGATAAGAATAATACTTCCGACTGCCAGAGATATCAGCCGCTTGCATATCCAGTTCCACAGCGTACTCGGTTCGCCTCGTGGAGATAACGTAAACTTTTTCATGCATTTGCAAATCGGTAACCGATCCCTCTTACGTTTATCAGCAAATCAGTCTGCCCCGCTGACTCGAGTTTTTTTCGCAAGTTATAGATATGCGTGTCCACAACGCGCTCCAGGGCTTCACTTTCTGGGAGACACGCTTCAAGAAGCGCCTGACGGGTGAAAGCCTTATTCGGTGACTTAAGAAATGTCATCAGCAGCAGCAGTTCCGTCGGCGTTAAATCCAGCGCTGTCCGTTGCCCGTTCTCGCTCTCAACGCTTACCGTCATGGACTCTGTATCTGCCTGCAGTCCCCGGTACTCAATAAGCGTGCTGCTGCGCTCGCCGGAATAACGACGGAGTACAGCATGGACTCTGGCGACCACCTCACCCGGGTTATAGGGCTTCACCACATAGTCATCCGCGCCAAATCGCAGGGCACTGATTTTGTCGCTGCCGTCGCGGATGGCGGTGATCATAATCACGGGAATGTCACTGCGCCGGCGCAGGGCCAGCAGAACATCGTTCCCGCTCATGCCGGGTAACATCACATCCAGTAAAATAATGTCGGGCTTCCAGCTGAATGCCAGTTCGAGCCCCCGGTTACCACTGCTGGCCGAAGAGGTCTGAAACTGATCGCGCTTAAGGTAAGCCTCAAGCACATTCGCGGCATCCAAATCGTCTTCAATAATTAAAACACGTTTCACATTCGCACCTTGATGGAATCTTGATTAAATCTTGCAGGAATATTGATTGACCGCCCGCATACTCCGCAATTCATAGATATAAGCATAATTCATTCAGGAAGTTTTATGAAGGAAATAAAAATTGCCTTAGTAACACTCATCGCAGCATCGTTCGCTTCACAGGCATCATCAGATAAAAAAGCATCTTATGTCACGATTGGCGTAGGTTCACAATATGCGCCTGAATATACCGGCTCGAATAAATATGATGTCAATACGCTGCCGTATTTCGGATGGACTTACGATGACTGGTCCGTCAATACTGACAAAGGTATCGTCTATTCCCATCAGTTCAGTAATGGCGTTTACCTGGGGCAAGCTCTGGGGTATTCCCTTGGCCGCACGGATAGCGGAAACGCCTGGCTTCAGGAAGGCTCTGATAAACTTAAAGGTATGGGTAAGATTAATACCGTAATGAATACCACCACCACGGCAGGATGGTGGATGGCACCCTGGATAGGCTTTGAGGGAAATATTACGGCACCGCTGACTGAAAGCCAGGGAATGCAATATAAAATTAAACTTAATGTCGTTTTTTTTGCTAACGATACAGATACTCTGCTAATCAGTACCGAAAGAAAATACGGCGACGCACGGTATAATAATACCTGGTTTGGGGTGAATGAAAATCAAAGTACCCATTCCGGATATAGGCCTTTCAACGCGGGTAGCGGATTAAACAGTGTGAATTACGATATTAACTGGCAACACACATTTAATGATAACTGGTCCGGCTATGCGGATTTAGGGTATATCACGCTTGCAGACCGTGTAAGCAGCAGCCCCATTGTGCAAAAGGATGAATATCTTCTCTTTACCGTCGGGGCATTTTATACATTCTGATGCAGGATATCGATTATCTGGTGCTCTGACTGCCAGATAACCTGGTTTACTGCGTTTTAAGCTTATTAATAAACCAGCGTCCGGCTGGCCCTGGAGGATATTGCGTCATATGTACCGCATGCATGGAAAAACCAGGGCCAACATCGGGCTGCATCTCCAGGTTCAGGATAACCAGTCTGCCATTAGCAATATCATCCTCAACCATAGGCAAAGGCATATAACCCCAACCGAGGCCCGCACGCAAGAATGCATGTTTTGCCCCCATGTCACCCAAACGCCACGTCTTAGCCGACATCACGCCAAAGTTGCGACCCGCCGTGAGTGATGAGCGGTCAGCCAATACAAGCTGCACAGCGTTCTCCATAACCGGCCGAAGAATTGGGCCAGCCATTTTAGCCAAAGGATGATCGGGTGAGACCACAGCCACGGCAGGAACACTGAGCAGGAACTCAGAGGCACACCCGGTCGGAACATCCGGTAGCGAGCCGATAATCGCGACCCGACAGCTGCCGGCCAGCAATGGCTGAAGTACCGCGCCCAGCGCCTCAACATAAAGACGCAACGGTGTGCCGGGAAAGGCCAGATGAAATTCCTTCACGACTGCGGTCAGGATCTCTATCGGAAACATCACATCCACAGACACGGCGAGTTCGGGTTCCAGGCCTTCTGCCAGGATACGCGCCTTAGCCTTAAACGCGTCCATTCCGGCAAGCGTATGGCGTGCGGCCTCCAGTAAGGCTGCCCCCGCCTCCGTCAGTTTCGGGTAACGTCCCGTTCGCTCAAATAAAGGAAAGCCTACCTGAGATTCCAGATTTGCCAGCGTACCGCTAACGACGGACTGCGCCCGGCGAAGTTTGCGACCTGCGGCCGAGAAACTGCCTTCATCAACTGCAGCAATGAAAGTACGCAGTTGATCAATCGACATACCATCCAGCATGTATCGCCCCTTTAGATGTATACCATCTAATTATATAGGCTACACAGATAGATCGGTGAGCACTATTCTCCTTTCATGTTCTCAAGCAACGTAGCCAAACACATCAACGCATCTGTTCATTTAAGGAAACAAATTATGAAAACAAATACTGTCGGCATTATTGGTGCAGGCGCCATCGGACAAGCTTTTGCCCACCAGCTGGTCAACGCAGGCATGAATGTCATCCTCAGTAACAGTCGTGGCCCGGACAGCCTGGCTGAAGTGATTGAGGCATTGGGCGACAAAGCTCGCGCCGGAACGGTACAACAGGCTGCCGAAGCCGAAATCGTTTTTATAAGTACCAACTGGAACAGAACCGAGGCCGCATTAAGTGGGTTGAACTGGGAGGGTCGTATTCTGATTGACGCGACTAACCCGGTACTTTTGCCGGGCTACACCCTTGCAGATCTGGGGGGTAAAAATTCATCCCAGCGCGTTTCAGAGTGGGCAGCGGGAGCCCGAGTCGTCAAAGCCTTCAACACGCTTCTGGCAAACGTTCTTGCGCAAGATCCGTCCCAATCTGGCGGGCGCCGCGTGGTCTTTATGTCCGGCGACCACGCTGATGCAAAAGCGGACGTTGAGGAATTAGCCACCCGAATGGGCTTCGCCAGTATAGACTTAGGGAGTCTTGAGATTGGGGGATATCTGCAACAATTCCCGGGTGGTCCCCTTCCCGCGCTAAACCTTGTGAAACTGGCTTAAGAGACGTTATTGACGAATATGGCTCAACGTACTTCCGCTGAATCATTCGAAGCGTACATTCCGGGCGAATTGCTCAAGGAACATCGGGCACAATCTTCCCGGGATGTCTTCATTCAAATTCTGGCGCGTCGACAGAGGCAGGACAACGTTATTATCCCGGCCGTGCCAGAGCCTTTTATTGTCTGGATACTCTCTGGACGGGCCGTCGTTGCAGAACGGCCTCTGGGCGGAGAGTGGTCAGAAAACCACGTTACCGCAGGTGATTTTTTTCTCACGACCGACACCTCTCCGACAGAGATGAGATGGCAAGCCGAGCCAGACAGCCCTTTCATCGTTATGCACGTCTATATTGGTGTGTCCATGATGCAGGGTATTGAGCTGCGGGAAGTGTCGGGCGAACGCGATGAAACACTGTCAGCCCTGCTGGAACTTATGCGCGCAGAGCTTTATTTTCAGCACCCACCCAGTGGACCTTACATCCAGGGTATCGCTCAAGCCCTTGCCGTACATCTCTCCCGTGCTTACCGGACATCGGCAAAGCGACACCACGGCGGGTTGCAGGCATATAAATTACACCGGGTATTTAAGGCGATGCATGAAGAGCTGGCTCACCCCTTTGACTTAGCACGTCTGGCTGGCCTTGCCGAGCTTAGCGAATTCCATTTCAGCCGGGTCTTTAAACAGTCTACCGGGCTTTCGCCTTCCCATTATTTTATCCGCTTGCGAATGGAAGCGGCGCGCCGCCTGTTGTCCGAGACAGAGGATTCGATGATCAGCATTGCCCTGACCGTGGGCTACAACAGCCCCAGCCATTTTGCTGCCATATTCCGCAAGCACACCGGTATTTCGCCCTCCCAATATCGCCACGAAAATATGCGTAGCAAAACACCGACAGTGTGAGCAAACCACCGCGCGAAGAGTGTGCCTTTTGCAGACATGATTGACCCGAACTTCAGATGTTCTTTGCTGAAGCGCTGAAACAAACGCATAAGAGGATCAATCATGGAACTCAACGGTAAATCAGCCATCGTGACCGGTGCATCAAGCGGTATCGGCGCAGCCACCGCCATTAAATTGGCCAGAGAGGGGGTCAAAGTGGGACTCGCGGCCCGCCGCCGGGATCGTCTCAAGGCGCTGGTGTCAGAAATCAAGACCTTCGGCGGAGAAGCCATTGCGCTGGAAATGGATGTGACTGACCAGGCGTCAGTCTTCGACGGCGTGAAGAAACTGCACGACGCCTATGGCCACATTGATATCGCCTTCAACAATGCCGGACTCATGCCCATTTCAGACATCGCCAGTCTCAAACTGGAGGAGTGGCATCGTATGGTTGATGTCAATATTAAGGGCTTAATGAACACGGTTGCCGCGGTACTCCCTGTGATGCAAGCGCAAAAGTCAGGGCATATCATCAATACGTCCTCGATTGCGGGCAGAAAAACGTTCGCTGGACTCGGGGTATATTGCGCGACGAAACATGCGGTAGCCGCATTTTCAGATGTATTACGCATGGAGCTTTCGTCTCAATACAATATTCGCGTAACCTCACTTCAGCCAGGCGCGGTTGAAAGTGAATTATTCGAGCACATTACTGACGAAAACTACCGTGCACAGATGGAAAACCTGAAGGAACACATGACGTTCCTGAAGTCAGAGGATATTGCTGATTCCATCCTTTATGTGCTGCGCGCGCCGGACCATGTCGACGTGGCAGAATTGTTCATCATGCCCACAGAGCAGCAGTGGTAAGTTTGTCATGCGGGCCAAACCGGTTGTCTGGCCCGCGTTATGACCTTTTCAATACACATACAATTTTCACCCTGCACCCTGTGACGCGACAAAAAAAAGCTGCCTTACAGGCAGCTTTCGTGGTGAATATGCGTTAGCCAGTTCAGTTCGCAGACGCGGTAGGTCGAATCGTGATTTCTGTTGTATCAACATTTTTTGGTGCTTCAATCACTTGCCGAACAGCGCGGGCAATATCAGCCGGCTGGAGTGCAATGGAACGGTATACCTCCATTGCCGCCTGCGTTTCCGGATGAGTAATGGTCGAGGCAAGTTCGCTTTCCACCACACCGGGGTTGACGCAGGTGACACGGATGCTGGCGCTTTCCTGTCGCAAGCCATCTGAAATCGCCCGAACGGCGAACTTTGTGGCGCAATAGACGGCGGCTGTCGGCACCACAGAAAGAGCACCGATAGAGCCAATATTGATTATCTGACCGGAGCCCTGCGCTTCCATGGTGGGAAGCACGGCGCCAATCCCCCATAGTACGCCCTTGATATTCACATCAATGGTACGTTCCCATTCATCATATCTACCCGCTGCCAGCGGAGAAAGGGGCATTATTCCCGCGTTGTTGATCAGAACGTCAATACGCCCCCACGTAGTCAGTGCCGCCTGCACGAAATCAGACATCGACTGGCGATTTGTGACATCCAGCTCGCAGGCTTCAGCATGCCCGCCTGTACTGCGGATTTCTGCAGCGATAGCTTCTATACGATCTTTCCTGCGTGCCCCAAGTAATAACTTCGCGCCTGCATTGCCAAGCTCTCGTGCAATACCCTCTCCGATACCGCTGGATGCACCGGTGATCAAGATGACTTTATCCATGATTTACTCCTTCAGTTGAGTTCAGAGGGATAATAGAACGAGGGTATTGTTTCGTGTATCCTGCCACTGGTGTACGCACTGGTTAGCAAACCTAAACAATGAAAATTGACCTTAATCTTTTACCTCTGTTTCTGGCTGTCGCTGAGGAACATAGCTTCAGCGCTGCCGCCGAACGTCTTGGCGTGACGCGATCGGCGGTCAGCCAGGGGATCAGACGCCTGGAGGATACGTTCGGGACCCTGCTTGTCATGCGCACCACGCGTTCGGTAAACCTGACTGAAGCGGGAGAACGGCTGCGAAAATCGTTGTCCGTACCGCTATCAACGATTGACGCGGCGTGCGAAGACGTTCTCTCTGACAACGGGCCGCGAGGGCATCTGAAAATTGCTGTCACCTCAATTGCAGAAGAATTTCTTTCAGGCCCTCTGCTCGCGTCCTTTGCAGCCGCTAACCCTGCAGTCACCATCGATATCGTCGTGTCGGATGACGAATTTGATATTGTGGCAGCGGGCTATGATGCCGGCGTAAGGCTCGGTGACGTGATCGAAAAAGACATGATTGCTGTCCCTCTGACGGGACAGCGACGGGAAGTGGTGGTGGCATCACCAACGTATCTGGCGGCCCACAGCGCACCGCGCCATCCGCGAGAGCTTATCCGCCATCGCTGTATCGGCTGGCGCCCATCGCCAGACGTCGCGCCCTATCGCTGGGAATTTGAGGAAGCGGGAATACCTTTCGACGTGGCGGTTGAACCGCATATCACCACCAACGATCTCCGTCTCATGCTCAGGCTCGCGCTTGCGGGGGGAGGAATTACCTTTGCAACCTATGAAACATTCAGGCCATTTATTGAAAAAGGACAGCTTGTTTCATTACTGGATGATTTTCTTCCGCCTTTTCCTGGGTTTTATCTGTACTTCCCGCAACGTCGAAATATGGCCCCCAAGCTGCGGGCTCTGATTGAACACGTCAGGCAGTGGGGGAAGACGTCACTGCAGTAGTTTCAAACCCGCGCAGAATATTTAGCTTCCGGAGAGTTGCCGCGCCGTAGCAGCGAATGACGCATGCTCGACTGGGCAAGCCATTAACCGGGGTGTACCTCAGGCAGGCACGAAATTTTGTTCAACCGTTTATTAAACAGCCTCATATTCGAGTTTGAGAACTATAGCTGCCCTTTTGTTACCGAGCGCGTAAGGCTTGTGCGAAGTTCGTTTTCAAGGAAAGCGACACATGCTCGTGTTTCAGCGGAGATGATATTAGCCGGAGGATAAAGTAGATATGCAGGGAATGAAGGAACAAGGTAGTCGGGTAACACAGGTACGAGATGCCCGTCGGCAATCTCCTGTCGGCAAACCGGAGACTGCAATACCCCGATTGCCTTTCCTGCCAGAAGCACAGTACGTAACGGCCGCCAGTGGCTGGAAGTGAATGTTATTCTCACAGGGACGGTGAGTAACGCGTTGTCAGGCGCGATCAGCGTCACATGGTTATTCATAAACAGGCCCGAAACACGAGCAAACGCATGTCGGGCGAGTTCATCCGGTGTACGGGGCATATCATAACGCTGCAAATATTCGGGAGAGGCCACCAGCAACCGCTCAATTTTCCCCAACGGGCGGGCAACATAATATCCTTCCCCCGCCTCACCAAGACGTAGCGAGATATCCACACCTTCGGTTACCGGGTCCGTCACTCTGTCACTGAGCACCAGATCAATGTTGATGCCCGGATAGGCCAATTGCAGTTTAAGCAGGGCGGGCATAAGTAACTCTTCCCCGGCACCATAGGGTGCGGCAATGCGCAGGGTTCCACTAATTGCCTCACCATTATCCACGATTGCCAGCGCATGGTCAGCCGCTGCAACGGCGCTTTTGCTCCGTTCATAGAACAGCGTCCCGCTATTGGTGAGAGACATTCGGCGCGTGTGACGTCGCAGCAGGCGGGTATTAAGATGAGCTTCCAGACGCTCTATCCTTTCACTGACCGCCGGCTGTCCGATGCCGAGATCGCGCGCGGCGGCAGACATGCTTCCGCGCTCAACCACCCGAATGAAAATACGCATTGCCGTAAGTAAATCCATTCACCGATTATATTGGTAAAACCGATAAATGAAAGTGGTCCCGCCCCTCTACTGGCAGGCCCTTCTGTTAATGAAAATCTGTGCGTCCACGGCTGTTCTAGCTATGGCGTACAGAAGATTTCATTTTTTACGGGAAAAGAAGCATGTCAGATATCAGGCTTTATATGTTCCAGTCGGGCTATCAGCGTTGTAAATATCACGATATCAGGATGAATCAGGGTGAAGGCGCCGACTACATTATACCTGTCCCCTGGTTTTTACTGACGCATCCGCAGGGGAATGTTGTTATTGACGGTGGTCTTGCGGTGGAAGGGCTGAAGGATCCCCGCGCCTACTGGGGACCGACTGTTGACCAGTATCAACCCATCATGGATACAAACCAGGGCTGTAGAAGACAACTGGCGAAGCTCGGAATAAGGCCAGAATCGGTGCGTTATGTTTTACTCTCCCACCTCCACTCTGACCATACCGGCGCGATTGGCCGCTTTCCTGAAGCCACTCATCTTGTGCAGCGTGCTGAGTATGACTATGCCTTTTCACCGGACTGGTTTACCGCCGGGGCCTACTGTCGGAAAGATTTTCATCGCGAAGGTCTCAAATGGCAGTTTCTGGCAGGAGATGCCGATGACGGTTTTGATCTGTATGGCGATGGCGTTCTGAAAATCATTTACACGCCAGGCCACTCCCCGGGTCATCAATCTTTTGTCATCTCCCTGCCGAGTGGAAAATCGTTCACCCTGGCGATAGATGCTGCCTATACGCTTGACCATTTTCAGGATAAAGCCCTGCCTGGCTTGATGACATCGGCCAGTGAGGTGGCACGGTCGGTGGCAAAACTAAGAGTGGTTACCCAGATGCATAATGCGGAAATTATTCCCGGGCACGATCCTGATATCTGGCCGCATTATGCGATGAAGACGGAAGGCTATAACTGATACGAACGGTGATAGTGACTATACCTCTTCCCTGAGGCGATAACCCTGGTCATTTATGCTTAGCGCAGAGGCAAGCCTTCGTTGCTATCACTCATGAATTTTAACCACCACTTTCCCCTTTGCATGCCCGCGAGCCAGATAGGCGAAGGCGTCGCCAGTTTCGGCAAAGGGGAAAACGTTGTCGATAACAGGCTTGATGCGTTGAGCGTCCATGAGTTCAGCGATTTGGCTAAGCTGGCTGCCATCAGGGCGGACAAAGAGAAACGAATAGGTTAATCCTCGTTTTTTTGACAGTCGCATGATTTTGCGGCTCATCAGTCCTAATACGAAACGCAGGAAAACATTGAGGTGTCTTTCCCGTGCGAAAGCCGTATCTAACGGCCCGATCAGGGAAACTATCTTCCCTCCCGGTTTAAGGATTTGGGTGGATTTCTCAATCGCGTCACCTCTGATAGTACCGAGGACAATATCGTAGCCGCTCAGCACTTTTTCGAATTCCTGCTTTTTATAGTCAACCACCTCATCTGCACCAAGGCGGCTCACCCAGTCAATGTTGGCGGTGCTGGTTGTCGTCCCTACCGTTGCGCCAAGGTGTTTTGCCAGTTGGATAGCAAAACTGCCAATTCCACCGGAGCCGGCCGGGATAAATACTTTCTGCCCCGCTCGCAGCTTCGCGCGTTCCGTCAGCGCTTGCCAGGAGGTGAGACTGACCATCGGAAGCGACGCTGCCTGTACGAAATCCAGGGTGGCGGGTTTTAACGCTGCAAGGTTTTCAGGCACCCGCACAAATTCAGCAAGCGAACCCGTTCCCCTGTCAAAAATACTGGCGAAAACCTCGTCGCCTGCTTTGAAACGCCTCACGCGGCGTCCTGTGGCAACGACAACGCCGGACACGTCACTGCCCAACGTCGCGGGGAGACTGAAATGCAGAACACGTTTGAACATGCCGGTCGGGATCATGTTATCGATCGGGTTCAGACCTACTGCATACACTTTGACCAGAATTTCATCATCACCAGGGGACGGAAAATCGACGTCGTCGAATCCCAGTTCAGGGGATTTACCATAGCGTTTGAACGTAAATGCTTTCATCGTCTTCTTATTCATTTGTCTTTTACTCTGCCGGGTTTGCCGGTGGCGTGTTTCTTACCAACGCTGTTGCTGAGTAAAAAAGCGATACCCAGGAATAGCTCGATAAATACTGCAATAACGATCTGCCCATTAACGTGTCCTGCATACCACTCAACAACGCCGGACACGGCTAAAATCAAACATAACGTACCGATCCCTGCTGCCAGGGCATAGCGGGCCAGCGTGGGCTCTGCATGCCTGGCGAATAAACACATCACCCCCAGGCCCGCGTACAGGGCGGCAGAGCGATGGCCGAGCACATCAGTTCCCGGTGTTGGCGTGATTCCCCACTGCGTTAACAGCAGTTGCGGGCAGAACATCCATATCGCCGCCAGGATGAAAAACAACCCGGCAGTCAGAATAGCCAGTTGAGAAAATTTCATATTCTTATTCTTTCGCGTCGAGCTGAAGACTGTTGCGTACTACCTTGTCCAGAAGTGAAGCCGGCGCAAAGCGGTGAATGAAATTCAGTTTCCCCGCCAGCGTGCCCGCCGTATAACGCACCTTAGGCCGTAAAGACTGGGCAGCCTTTACCACCACATCAGCCACCACTTCCGGACGTTCCGCCTCGTCCATTGCCTTGCTGACGACGTTGTTCAGCTTAGCCCGGAGCGGTTCATATTCTTCTAGCTTCGCGTCAGGTTCTAAATTGTTTACGTCGAACTGTGTCTTTATATAGGCCGGCTCGATCACGGAAACCCTGATACCCTGTGTGCGCAGTTCATGGTCCAGCGCGCCCGTATACCCTTCAACCGCATGCTTACTGGCTGCATACAGTGCCACGTAAGGTAGCGGGACAATCCCTAATATCGAACCAATGTTGATGATGCGGCCACTGCCCTGACGGCGCATGTGCGGGATCACTGCCCGCGTCATTCTGACCAGGCCAAGAAAGTTGGTGTCGAAAATACGCCTGGCCTGATCAATCGAACTTTCTTCCGCGGCCGCAGGAGCAACCCCAAAGCCCGCATTATTCACCAGCAAATCTATCCGCCCTTCCAGGTGCAGTAACGCCTCAATGGCGGCGCTCACGGACGCATCGTCCGTCACATCAAGCGTTAATAACGCAAAGGGATGTGTGCCTGCCTGCACACCGCGCCGGCTGGTGCCATAGACCGTATACCCCGCGGCCAGCAGTTTTTTAGCCGATGCCTCACCGATCCCCGAAGAAGCTCCGGTCACCAGTGCTACACGTTTTTTTGTCATTCTCACTACGCTCTCTTGATGGAGTCCTGCTCACCCTGCAGCGCAACAACACGCTGCAGGGAAACAACGCGGCATAGGGTTATGCCGAATCCCCGTGGCTACACTGTGTACCGTTCTGCCGCTTTAGCCTGATTGATATCCGCCAGCAGAGCCTGACGCGCCTTCTCCAGGTCATCCCAGTGGGCAGCATTTTGTAAAGGAGGGATGGTGACGAGTTCGCGACGATCAAAGCCGGCCAGGGCTGCGTCAACTAACTGACCCACTTCCATCATCTCGGGCGCCTTACTGATATCAATACCTGCACGTTCCCAGATTTCGGTGTAAGTGCCGGCCGGAAGTACCGCCTGGACGTAAACGCCCGCGGAGGACAGCTCAAGATGCAATCCCTGCGACAGGAAAAGCACGAAGGCTTTGGTTGCCCCGTAAACCGTCATGGCAAATTCCGGGGCGAGCCCAACGACGGAACTGATATTGACGATTGCGCCTTCTCCGGTTTTGACAAACCGTGGCGCCGCGGCACGAGCAAGCCTCGTCAGCGCAGTGACGTTCAGGGCGATAAGACGCTCAATTGCCTCAGGCGTCTGGCCGGTAAAATTGCCCGACTGTGCCATGCCCGCGTTGTTAATCAGCACCCCTATTTTTTCGTCTTCACGAAGACGAGCTTCCACCGTCGCTAAATCCGCTGCCTGAGTGAGGTCGGCTGGCAGAACATCAACAGAAACGCCCTTCTCCTGTCGCAGACGCTCGGCGAGTGCGTCTAATTTTGTTTTATCGCGGGCAACCAGAACCAGGTCATGTCCACGGCTCGCAAACCTTTGCGCATAAACAGCACCAATACCCGTCGATGCGCCTGTAATGAGAACTGAAGTTTTCGTCATATGTGATCTTCTTTATTAAATGTTGAACAGAATCTGCACTGTTCGATGCAGGTAAATCCGGGGATATGTCCGGCTCTCTTTGCTGATCTCAGTCAAACTGACAGAGCGCGCATATCTCTGCGAAGCGCCGTCGGGGACATGGATTTAATGATGATGATCATAATCTATAAAGTCAACTGGTTTGATTATGATCATCATCAATGTATAATTGAGCCTTGTTTTGTAAGGGGGCGGGAAAGCATGAAAGTGTCAAAAGAGCAGGTTCGGGAAAACCGGATGCGCATTGTTGAAACGGCATCAGAACTTTTTCGTGAGCGCGGCTATGACGGCGTGGGCGTGGCGGAGCTGATGTCTGCGGCGGGTTTAACCCACGGCGGGTTTTATAAGCACTTTGGTTCAAAGGCTGACCTGATGTCAGAAGCCATGAACTGTGGTTTTGTACACGCCGCGGAAAACCTGGCGGGTGTGGACCGAGAAAAATTCATTGAATATTACCTCTCCCGACAGCATCGCGATGATATGGCCAGGGGTTGTGTGATGTCTGCCCTGGGCACCGACACCGCCCGTCAGTCCGAGTCCATCAAAGAGACATTTGCAGCCGGGGTTGAACGCCAGCTGGCAATGTTAAGCGACGAAAATGTCTCACGTGCTGACCTGATAGACACCTTTGCACATCTTGTCGGTGCTCTGGTGTTGTCCCGTGCCTGCCCGGATAATTCTGCACTCGCTGACGAAATTCTGGATGTCTGCCGCTCGCGTATTCTGCGTGAGGGGCCGCGAAAAGAGTGAATATTTTGCAGCCGGGTGAGTGATTGCCAGGAGATATCAGGAAGATTTGATGACGGAGGTCATAAAAAAGGTAGGTATTTTTGAGAAAAGTTTTGGAGAGGTTTTGGAGAAAGAAAAAAAGTTATATATTCCAGCCCGTTAAATCCAAATATACCTTCTGAGTTCAGAGGCTTACTCATGTCATGGCAATACTTCAAACAGACTTACCTGGTTAAGTTCTGGTCACCTGTACCCGCCGTTATCGCAGCGGGGATCCTGTCTACTTACTATTTCGGCATTACCGGTACGTTCTGGGCTGTAACCGGCGAGTTTACCCGCTGGGGTGGACAGCTGCTGCAGCTTGCCGGTGTGCATGCTGAAGAGTGGGGTTACTTTAAGCTCATTCATCTGGAAGGCACTCCGCTGACCCGCATCGACGGGATGATGATCATCGGCATGTTCGGCGGCTGTTTTGCCGCCGCGCTGTGGGCAAACAACGTTAAGCTGAGAATGCCAAAAAGTCGGATCCGCATCGTACAGGCGGTCATCGGCGGCATGATTGCCGGTTTCGGTGCGCGCCTGGCGATGGGCTGTAACCTTGCCGCCTTCTTTACCGGTATCCCACAGTTTTCGCTACATGCCTGGTTCTTTGCCGTCGCTACCGCCATCGGTTCTTACTTTGGCGCAAAATTTACCCTTTTGCCGCTGTTCCGTATTCCCGTCAGGATGGTTAAGGTCAGCGCCGCATCGCCGCTGACGCAAAAACCGGCTCAGGCACACCGTCGTTTCCGCCTGGGGATGCTGGTCTTTTTCGCCATGGTGGCATGGGCACTGTGTACAGCGCTCAATCAACCTAAACTGGGTCTGGCAATGCTGTTTGGCGTGGGCTTTGGTTTGCTTATTGAACGCGCGCAGATCTGCTTTACTTCAGCGTTTCGCGATATGTGGATCACCGGGCGGACAATGATGGCAAAAGCGATTATTGCCGGGATGGCGGTGAGTGCTATCGGCATCTTCAGCTATGTTCAGTTAGGCGTTGAACCGAAAATCATGTGGGCCGGCCCGAATGCGGTGATTGGCGGCCTGTTGTTTGGCTTCGGGATTGTGCTGGCTGGCGGTTGTGAAACCGGCTGGATGTACCGCGCCGTTGAAGGTCAGGTGCATTACTGGTGGGTTGGCCTGGGGAACGTGCTCGGGTCAACTCTCCTTGCGTACTACTGGGATTCCCTTTCTCCTGTCCTCGCGACGAACTGGGATAAGGTCAACCTGCTCAGCACGTTCGGCCCACTCGGTGGCCTGTTGGTGACGTACGCCCTGCTGCTGGCCGCTTTTTTACTGGTGATTGCGCAGGAGAAACGGTTCTTCCGCCGTGCCGCTGTCAAAAATGAAACGCAGGAGAATGCCGCATGAAAGAGATCGTGCCTGACTATCGTCTGGATATGGTGGGCGAACCCTGCCCTTATCCCGCTGTCGCCACGCTGGAAGCCCTGCCTCAGCTCAGGAAAGGGGAAATTCTGGAGGTGGTGAGCGACTGCCCGCAGTCCATCAACAACATTCCTCTGGATGCTAAAAACCACGGTTACACCGTGCTGGACATTCAACAGGATGGGCCAACCATTCGTTATTTGATACAGAAATAATCCCGCCACAGACGCTCCTTAACCGGGGCGTCTCCTGCCCCAAAAATCCGCCTTACGTCCCACTTTGGCGGTAAATACAGTCCCCTGTTCTCCCCCGGAACTACACTTAAAGTGGATAAAAAACAAACAGGAGGTGTGGCATGTTTGCGTCAATTCTCGTTCCTGTCGATATTTCAGAGCGTCACCTGACCGAACAGGTGATTCCCTATGTTCAGGCGAACGCAGCAATCAGTAACGGCAAAGTGCATTTTCTGACTGTCGTTCCTTCTTTCCCCTACTATTCCTCTCTTGGTCTGGCCTATTCCGTTGAGATGCCAAAACTGGAAGAAATGCAGCAGGAGGCGCTGGCGAAATTGAATGAGATCGTTACGCAGTTCAATTTACCGGCCGACCGCATTCAGACCCACGCCATTTCTGGCACGCCTAAAGATCAGATCCTGAAACTGGCTGAGAGTATCAATGCAGACCTGATAATTATTGCGTCTCATCGACCTGATATTTCGACCTATCTGTTAGGCTCTAACGCTGCGGTCGTCGTGCGCCACGCAAAATGCCCGGTGCTGGTGGTGCGTTAGCGTGCCTGCGAGGAAAGATAAGCCCCGTGCTATCGGGGCTTATTATCGTAGGGACCACAGGCCTACGCCATTGAGCAATCACTGGACGCCGCACTGACCGATTCTCACGCATGAAGCGGTAAGCGGTGCAACCTGCACCTCGACTCTAGGGATGATGTGATTAGGTTATGGTCAGGCGTTGACTGACGCGGCTAAACGGGTAGTATTTCCGCCGTTTACGGTTCAGCATGTATTTGATGAGATGAGTTCAGCACGCTGGAATATGGAGGGGCAACCTTAATCGCCCCCCGAAGCAAGACTGGCCATAACCAGGCCAGTCTCAAGGGATAAATCAGAAACGATAACCCGCGGAGAACATAAACACCCACGGATCGAGGCGAGTGCTGATACTTTGCTGTTCACCGCCCGCTTTAAAGCGAACGTCGGTATCAATGTCCATGTACCAGACCGAGGCGTTAATTAACCAGTCACGGTTAATCAGATAGTCCAGCCCCACCTGCCCCGCAACACCCCACGAGTCTTTCAGGCTGAGATCGGTAAGCCCGGCTTCTTTACCGGTATCGTTAAATTTCTCGTCGAAGAAGGTGGTGTAGTTCACCCCTGCGCCAATATACGGACGCACCTTACTGTTAGCATCACCAAAGTACCACTGCGCCATCAGTGTTGGCGGTAAATGGTGCACCGTCGCGATATCCCCGGTTGGCCCTAAACCGACGCGATGACGGAATGGCGTTGCTGCCAGAAGCTCAACACCAATGTTCTCCGTCGCCATATACGTAAAGGTCAAACCGAGCTGGGTATTGTTGCTGACGTTAAAACCGCCCATACCCAGTACGCTATCAGAGCCTTCTGTTGGACGCACCGTTGCCGAACCGGCACGAATAAAGAATTCACCTGCTTCATGCGCATACGCGCCGCCAGAGAGACTGCTTAATACAAGGGCTGCCACCGCTAATTTTTTCATATCCGCTCCATCGTTGTGGTTTTAGTCGCGGAGGAGAATATACTCACAAATGAGTAATAAGTGATCTGCTACAGATCACATTAAAACCAGTAAGTTAACATTCATTGATCTGGGTTAATTTTTGGTGACACACCGTAAAGCGATAAGTTGTCGTCAGGTCAATTTCTGGCATTTCGGCGTTACAAAATTTTCTCTTTTCACCCTCTTGCTCTTCCTCTCGCAGCTGGATAATTTAGCGCTCTCACAAGTTGATTTGATGCGTTCTTCTTTTGCAGGTGTGCCATGAGTGATGTTAACCCGTGCATGACGTGCGGAGCCTGTTGTGCGTATTTTCGAGTCTCTTTCTACTGGGCCGAAGCCAGCGATGGCGGCGGTACCGTTCCGGTTCATCTCACTGAACCGTTAACGCCTTTTCTGCGCTGCATGAGCGGCACCAACCAAAAACCGTGCCGATGCGCTGCGCTGCAAGGTGAACCTGGGGTGTCCACCCGGTGCTCTATCTACGAGCACCGCCCCAGCCCGTGCCGGGAATTTTCCATGTCAGGTGAGGATGGGCAGGTCAATGAAGCCTGTAATCGTGCCCGTGCGCGCTTTGGATTACCGCCGCTTTACAAAGATATGCTTTTCCATACAAGCCTTGATGCTGCCACGACAGTGTTATCCGGTGTACAATTGCCGGCTAATTAACACCTGCAATACTCAAGGAGAGTGCATGTCTATCACGGCGAAGTCTGTCTACCGTGACACGGGAAACTTTTTCCGCAATCAGTTCTTAACCTTTTTACTGATCGCGTTGCTATGCGCCTTCATTACAGTGGTGCTTGGTCATGCGTTCTCGCCAAGTGACGAACAGATTGCCAGCCTGAGCCAGGGCGACAACCTTGCAGATAGCGTGGGGTTGTTTGAACTGGTACAAAACATGACGCCGGAGCAGCAACAAATCCTGCTGCGGGCTTCCGCTGCTTCGACATTCTCTGGTCTGATCGGCAATGCGATTCTGGCAGGTGGCGTTCTGCTGATGATTCAGCTGGTTTCCGCCGGTCAGCGCGTCAGCGCCCTGCGGGCGATTGGTGCCAGCGCACCGGTATTACCGAAGCTGTTTATCCTCATCTTTTTAACCACCATGCTGGTGCAGATGGGGATTATGCTGGTCGTCGTGCCGGGTGTATTACTGGCTATCGTGCTTTCTTTCGCGCCGGTAATGGTCGTGCAGGATAAACTGGGGATCTTTACCGCGATGCGCAGCAGCATCCGGCTCGCCTGGGCAAATATACGCCTGGTGGCGCCGGCTGTTATCGGCTGGCTGTTGGCGAAAACGCTCCTGCTGCTGTTTGCCCCGAATTTTGCGGTACTCACGCCAAATGTGGGCGCGGTGGTGGCAAATACGCTGAGCAACCTCATTTCAGCGGTACTGCTGGTCTATCTGTTCCGCCTGTATATGTTAATTCGTCAGTAATCCTGTGGCCGGGAACGTCAGCCCGGCCCTACACAGAAGATGGAATCACAGAATGAAGCAGTTTCTTGATTTTTTACCGCTCGTGGTCTTTTTCGCTTTCTACAAGCTGTATGACATTTATGCCGCCACGACTGCACTGATCGTGGCCACAGCGGTTGTGCTGATCTACAGCTGGGTTCGCTACCGTAAAGTTGAAAAAATGGCGCTGGTGACCTTCGTCTTGGTCGCGGTGTTTGGGGGACTCACCCTGTTCTTCCACAACGATGAATTCATCAAATGGAAAGTCACGGTGATTTACGCTCTGTTTGCGGGTGCGTTACTGATTAGCCAGTGGGTGATGAAGAAGCCGCTGATCCAGCGCATGCTGGGCAAAGAGCTGACGCTGCCTCAGGAAGTGTGGTCTCGACTGAATATCGCCTGGGCGATCTTCTTTATTCTCTGTGGTCTTGCCAATATCTATATTGCTTTCTGGCTGCCGCAGAATATCTGGGTCAACTTCAAGGTCTTTGGCCTGACGGCTCTGACGCTCATCTTCACGCTGTTAAGTGGCGTTTATATCTATCGCCACATGCCACAGGACGACCAGCACTGATCGTTCACCGACCAGAACGTGTGCAGCAGGCGTTCTGGTCTATTCTCTCCAGCCTGAAATCATAGTAGCATCCCGCCTGAAGTCTTCAGTTACGAGTTAAAACAATGACAACAAATAACGCCCCTCAGGGCGAACTGGTTTTACGCACACTGGCAATGCCCGCTGACACCAATGCCAATGGCGATATTTTTGGCGGCTGGCTGATGTCGCAAATGGATATGGGCGGCGCTATTCTGGCAAAAGAGATTGCACATGGCCGGGTAGTGACGGTGAGAGTGGATGGCATGACCTTCCTGCGCCCGGTTGCAGTGGGTGATGTGGTTTGCTGTTACGCGCGTTGCGTAAAACGTGGCAATACCTCCATCTCCATTAACATCGAAGTGTGGGTGAAAAAGGTCTCGTCCGAACCCATTGGACAGCGTTATAAAGCGACAGAAGCGCTGTTTATTTATGTGGCCGTGGACAACGAAGGTAAACCCCGACCGCTTCCTCAGGCCTGATTGCCCGGTAAAAAAAGCCTCCTTGCGGAGGCTTTTTTTTATTCCATCTGTGCCCCGCCATTCAGGCGGAATACAATATTCACGATCAGTCCGTTGCCCGGTTTACCGGCTTCATAACGCCATCTGCGCATCGCCGTTTTCACTTCTCTCTCGAACATATTAGACGGCTGCGCGGACAGTATTTCCACGTTCTCAACACGCCCTTCCGGCGTAACATCGAATTTCACCCGTACACGGCCCTCAATACGTAATGCCTGAGCACGAGCCGGATACTGCGGCTGATTACGGCTGACCGCACGCGGTCCCGCGGGTGCGGTGACTGTCGGTTTGGCTGTCGTCGTGGTGTTATTCATCACCGGACGCGAAGGTGCTGCGTTTTCTACCGTCTGCGTAGCGCGGGGTTCAACCGGACGCGTTTCGCGTTTTGGACGTTCTTCTACCTTCTTCACCGGTTTTGGCTTCGGCTTAGGTTTCGGCTTCGGCTCGGGTTTGTGGATCACCACCGGAGCTTCTTTTGGCGGTTCCGGCACCGGTTCAGGTTCGGGTTCCGGTTCGGCGACGGGCTGTGGCGGCGGAGGCGCAACCTGCGGCGGTTCGAGATCCGATGGCGATACCATCGTCACAGAAATAGGCTGTGCGGGCGCTGGCATTTCAACAACCTGATGAACCGAGGTATAAAGCAAACCCGCCACGACAGCACCGTGAATAACGACAGAAAGCAGCGTCGGCCAGGGAAAGCGGCGAGGTAAATCAAGGGTCATCGAAGTCATAATCATCAACGTTAAAAAACCGAACACTGATTTTAAATGCAAATAGCAATCATATTCAATAAGACACTTTGTCCTGGCGCAATTTAAGCGCAAGAGAGGCCAAAAAAGGCGCATTTAGATCAGGGTTTTAACATTGTTTTTATCTTTACATTGCAGTCAGTTGCCCTTTCACATAACGTTACTGACACTTTTAATGGTTAAGGAGCTTCACCGTGCTTTACGTGATTTACTCTGAAGATGTCGCTGATTCCCTCGAAAAACGCCAGTCCGTTCGCCCTGCCCATCTGGCGCGTTTACAACTGCTCCAGGATGAAGGTCGATTACTGACCGCGGGTCCAATGCCTGCGGTAGACAGCAATGACCCTGGCGCTGCCGGTTTCGCGGGCTCCACGGTGATCGCCGAGTTTGAATCCCTGGAAGCGGCTCAGGCCTGGGCTGATGCAGACCCGTACGTTGCCGCAGGTGTCTATGCGAAGGTGACGGTTCGCCCGTACAAGAAAGTGTTTTGATGCAAAAGTGGCTCCGAAAGGAGCCACTCATCTCTTCAGTGTAGTGACGCTAAGCGCGCCGCAAATCCGACAAACAGCAGCCCAATCAGCCCGTTCCCCAGCTTTGCCAGTTTCTTTTTGGTTTTCAGATAACGCGTGACAAACGCACCAGAGAAGATCAGGAAGCTCATATACATAAAGCTAATCAGCTCCAGCGTGGTCGCGAGGATCAGGAAAGACGTGCCCGTGTTTTTCGCATTCACATCGATGAACTGCACAAAGAACGAGACATAGAACAAAATAGCCTTTGGATTCGTCAGGCTCAGCACCAGCGAGCGTTTCATGATCATGCTCGCAGGCTCGGTTCCGCTCTCATGGGTATTCTTCTGACGGGTGATGACTGACCAGAGCATTTTGCCGCCGAGCCACAGGAGATAGAAAGCGCCGAGGTAGCGCACAATATTAAACAGAACCGGGGTCGTCTGGATTAATGCTGCGACGCCCGCCCAGGCCAGAAACATCAGCACTGCATCGCCGATAAATACGCCAGTGGCGGCGAGATACCCTTTTTTAACACCGTGCCCAATACCGGTTTTCAGTACAAACAATGTGTTCGGTCCAGGCACCAGCACGATAAAAAATGCCCCTACAACATAGGTCCAGAAATTAAGTACACCAAACTCCGCAAACACCTCTCCCTCCTTTTGCTAAAAAAAACGACGGGAATATCGCTGCAAATACGATATCCCCAAAATCAGACGCTATTGTACGCCGTTATAGCCATCAAGATAAGTCGCAGCCAGTTCGTTGCCAAATAAAACGGCGTCCTTCTCTTCCATTTGAGACGTCCATTTATCCGCGGTATTACCGTCGAAAGCATGCTCCGTTTTCGCCTGATTCTTCAGTTGATCGCGAATGCTTTGGGCGTACTGGTTTGCCTCAGACAGTGTGCGTCCTGCAGCGCGATCGGTTTTCCCCTGCTCATACAGCTCACGGAACTGAGGGACATTCAGACGATAATTTTGCGATACACTTGACGTAAAATTGCCGCCAGTAAAATTGGTTTTATGCGACACGAAATAATAAGCATGCCTTTCCGGTGACGTTTTACTGCTGGCACAACCGCTCAACACGGCAATCCCAAGAAGGGCAGCAACCACTTTTCCGTTCATCTCTTTTCCTTTTTAGTTTATCCAGTGCGATATCCCGCTGAGCAGTAAATTAATCAACGCGGATAATGACGATAATCCTGCGTTTTCCCTGATCGCATCCAACGCAAGCAGCACAATAAATACCCAGAGATAAGGATTCATCTTTGAAATGCATAAGATTAAGAGGGCGGAGTATATCGCGGAATGAATCGGGGGAGAGACTGCGAAAAATGATAGCCTGAAAATCAGTGGGCACCTTAACGGTGCCCTGATGGTTCTCAGATAACCTGTGTAGCGAACAGCAACGCGTTACGGTGTCTGGTCATTCCACATTTTCTGATGGCGTGTATACGCATATTGCGGCGGGATTGTGCTTCCAGCCAACGAGCCTTGCGACGACTCACCTGTCGCAACATGCGCCAGCGCCCTACTTCTGTTCTACTGCGCTTCATGTTTACAACTCTTTCTCTAACAGAAACCCCATTATAAACCCAACCCCGCAGCAAACCAGCGCTTTTAACTGGCGTTTTTATTTGCCAGATGATTCCTGATGCGTACACTCATAACAATACGCTTTCAAAAGGATTTTTTTACCTATGACAACCTTCTACACCGTGGTGAGTTGGCTGGTCATTCTGGGATACTGGCTGTTAATCGCGGGTGTGACTTTGCGCATCCTGATGAAGCGCAGAGCCGTACCCTCTGCCATGGCCTGGCTGCTGATAATCTACATCCTGCCGCTGGTGGGGATTATTGCCTATCTCTCTTTCGGTGAGCTACATCTGGGTAAACGCCGTGCCGAGCGTGCCCGTGCCATGTGGCCTTCAACCGCCAAATGGCTCAACGATCTCAAAGCCTGCAAACATATCTTTGCCGAGGAGAACAGCAGTGTTGCCTCCTCGCTGTTTAAGCTGTGCGAACTCCGTCAGGGTATTGGCGGCGTTAAGGGCAACCAGCTCCAGTTGCTGACCTCCTCGGATGACGTCATGCAGGCCCTCATCCGCGATATTCAACTGGCTCGCCATAATATCGAGATGGTGTTCTATATCTGGCAGCCTGGCGGCATGGCCGATCAGGTTGCAGAATCGCTGATGGCCGCTGCGCGTCGGGGCATTCATTGCCGCCTGTTGCTGGACTCCGCTGGCAGCGTCGCCTTCTTTCGTAGTCCCTGGGCGGGCATGATGCGTAATGCCGGTATTGAAGTGGTTGAGGCGCTGAAGGTCAATCTCTTGCGTGTGTTTCTGCGCCGGATGGACCTTCGCCAGCACCGTAAAATGATCATGATCGACAACTATATTGCCTATACCGGCAGCATGAACATGGTTGACCCGCGGTTCTTCAAGCAGGACTCGGGTGTCGGGCAATGGGTAGACCTGATGGCGAGAATGGAGGGGCCCATTGCCACCTCGATGGGTATCGTTTATTCCTGCGACTGGGAGATAGAAACCGGGAAACGTATCCTGCCGCCGCCACCGGATGGCAATATCATGCCGTTTGAAGAAGCCAGCGGGCACACCATCCATACTATCGCTTCCGGACCGGGCTTCCCGGAGGACTTGATCCATCAGGCGTTGCTGACGGCCACTTACGCAGCGCGTGAATATTTGATCATGACCACCCCCTACTTTGTTCCCAGCGATGACCTGCTGCACGCCATCTGTACCGCGGCACAGCGCGGTGTCGATGTGAGTATCATCTTGCCACGCAAAAATGACTCGCTTCTGGTGGGCTGGGCCAGCCGGGCATTCTTCAGTGAACTGCTGGCTGCGGGGGTGAAAATCTACCAGTTTGAAGGCGGATTACTCCACACCAAGAGCGTGCTTGTCGACGGCGAGTTAAGTCTGGTGGGTACGGTTAACCTGGATATGCGCAGTCTGTGGCTGAACTTTGAAATCACACTGGTGATCGATGATGCCGGCTTTGGCGGCGATCTGGCCGCGGTCCAGGATGATTATATCTCCCGCTCGCGACTGCTGGATGCCAGACTGTGGGTTAAACGCCCGCTGTGGCAGAGAATTACCGAACGACTGTTTTACTTCTTTAGTCCGTTGCTGTAAAACGTGCCCAACGATGTTAAACAGGTAGTCATCATGGAAATGGATCTGAACAATCGCCTGACCGAAGACGAAACGCTCGAACAGGCCTATGACATTTTTCTCGAACTGGCGGTTGATAACCTCGATCCCGCAGACGTGATCCTCTTTAATCTCCAGTTTGAAGAGCGCGGGGGCGCCGAGTTGTTCGACCCTTCTGAAGACTGGGCTGAACATGTGGATTTCGACCTCAATCCTGACTTCTTTGCCGAAGTGGTGATTGGCCTGGCCGATGAAGATGGCGGTGAAATTAACGACATCTTCGCCCGCGTCCTGCTGTGTCGCGAGAAAGACCACAAGCTGTGTCATATTCTCTGGCGCGAATAATAAAAAAGGCTGCGATTGCAGCCTTTTTTATTTAATCCGGTAACTCACTTCCACACTGATTACAAAACCGCGCGCTGTGTTCATGTTCACCCCGGTGACATTTCGGGCATTTTCGTTGCGCCTTACGGTTCTGAAAAGCACTGCTCATGTGCGTAGTAATGAGCCCTGTCGGGACCGCAATCACCGAATAACCAATCAGAATCAGTACCGAGGCGACAATCCGTCCCAGCGGAGTGTGAGGAGCTATATCACCATAGCCAACGGTCGTGACGGTCACAATCGCCCAATAGACAGAAGCATTCAGCGTTGAGAAGCCATTCTTCGGCCCTTCTATCAAATACATCAACGCGCCGAATATCACCATGACGATGGCAATAAATGAGTAGAACAGGATCAGTTGATGCCGCGCGCTGACGATGGCACTCCAGAATATCCGCAATGACGGCATAAACCGCAGCAGTTTAAGAATGCGTAACACCCGAATAACGCGCATCGCTCGCCAGGCAAAAACATAGCTCAGACTGATTTCCGGCCATAGCCACATGACATAGAGCGGCAGGATCGTGGCTAAATCAATAAATCCCCAGAAGCTGAAGACATATTTGGCCGGGTCAGGCCAACAGAATACCCGCAGGAAATATTCAGCGGTAAAGACCAGCGTAATGACCAGCTCCAGCCAGACAAAAAGATGCCATTCTTCCAGCGTCAGGTGATACTGCGTTCCGACGCCCGATTCGATAAAAATGATCACCACGCTGAGCAGCGCAAACAGGGCGCAGAGGGCTTCAAAACGCCGCCCGGTTACCGTTTCAGGATCGAATAAAAGATGATAGAGCCGCCGACGGACGGAGGTGAATAATCGCGACACATTAACCTCGCAAATAATAAGGGCTGACATCATGTCAGCCCTTGCGATTATAACGGGTCTACTTTCAGGCAGGAAACCGCATGTCGGAAACTGCCCTCCAGAACCGGACGTGTTTTTGCACATTCCGGCCCGGCCATCGGGCATCGCGTACGGAATACACAACCGGACGGCGGGTTAATCGGGGACGGTAATTCACCTTCCAGAAGCTGGATGGTTTTATTTTTTTCCAGATCCGGATCGGGAATCGGTACCGCAGACATCAGTGCCCGGGTATAGGGGTGCAGTGGGTTATGGTACACCTCATCGTAAGTCCCTAATTCCACCGCATGACCCAGATACATCACCAGTACGCGGTCAGAAATGTGTTTCACCACCGCGAGGTCATGCGCAATGAAGATCAGCGACAGCCCCATTTCACGCTGCAGTTTCTGCAGCAGGTTAACCACCTGCGCCTGAATAGAGACGTCCAGCGCCGAGACGGGCTCGTCACAGATAATCAGCTTCGGCTCAAGGATCAAGGCGCGGGCGATACCGATACGCTGGCACTGACCACCGGAGAATTCGTGCGGGTAACGGTTGACGAGGTTAGGCAACAAGCCCACTTTCATCATCATTGCCTTCACACGGTCGCGTACTTCCTGACGCGGCATCTTCGGATGATAGGTTCGCAGTGGCTCAGCAATGATCTCCCCGATGGTCATACGCGGGTTCAATGAGGCCAGCGGATCCTGGAAAATCATCTGGATGTCGCTACGCACATCGCGCCACTCGTCTGGCTTCATGCCCAGCAGATCTTTACCCAGCCAGGCAACTTTGCCGTCGGTGGCTTTCACGAGGCCTATGATGGCACGCGCAAATGTGGATTTACCGCAACCGGACTCACCCACCACCCCCAGGGTTTCCCCTTCATACAGACGAAGCGTTACGCCATCGACCGCTTTCAGGGTTTTCGGCGGCTGCCAGAACCACTGTTTTCCGTCTTTAATGTCGAAATGCACCTTAAGGTCAGCAATTTCGAGCAGGACATTTCTTTTTTCATCTAATGCGTTCATACCAGATCCTCCTGCGGCTTAAAGCAGGCGCGCAGACGGCCTGGTGCAAACTCTTCCAGCGGCGGCGCGGTATTGCAGATTTCCATCGCGTGCGGGCAGCGTGGCTGGAACGGACAGCCTTTCGGCAGACGCAGCAGGTTTGGCGGGTTGCCAGGGATGGTCAGCAGGGATTCCCCTTCTGCATCGAGGCGCGGCACCGCATTCAGCAGACCAATGGAGTAAGGGTGTGCAGGCTGGTAGAACACGTCGCGCGCCTTACCATATTCCATAGTGCGACCGGCATACATCACCAGTACCTTGTCACAGATACCGGCCACGACGCCCAGATCGTGAGTGATCATGATAATCGCGGTGTTGAACTCACGCTTAAGCTCGTTCAGCAGCGTCATGATCTGTGCCTGGACGGTCACATCAAGCGCGGTGGTTGGTTCATCGGCAATCAGCAGTTTTGGCCGGCACATCAGCGCCATCGCAATCATGACACGCTGACGCATACCGCCGGAGAACTCATGCGGGAACATGCGCATGCGCTTGCGCGCTTCCGGCATTTTTACCGCGTCGAGCATTTTGACGGACTCCTCAAAGGCTTCCGCTTTGCCCAGGCCTTTGTGCAGCATCAGCACTTCCATCAGCTGCTCTCCGACACGCATATACGGGTTCAGCGAGGTCATCGGGTCCTGGAATATCATCGAAATCTGCTCAGCGCGCAGCTTGTTCAGCTCGTATTCCGGCAGGTTGAGGATCTCACGCCCGTTGAATTTGGCGGAACCGCCAATGACACCGTTAGACGCCAGCAGCCCCATCAACGCAAAGGCGGTTTGGGATTTACCGGAACCCGACTCGCCCACGATCCCCAGCGTTTCACCCGCACGCAGGTTGAAGTTGAGATCGTTCACGGCGGTCACATCGCCATCCGGCGTTTTAAAGGTCACGCGGAGGTCTTTTACGTCCAGCAGAAGGTTACCCTGCTGTTGCGCCTGTGGCGCAGTGGCCGTTTCAATAATCGTCATGACGGCGCTCCTTAACGGTCTTTCGGGTCGAGGGCATCACGCAGGCCATCGCCGATAAAGTTGAAACAAAACAGGGTGACGACCAGGAAGCCCGCCGGGTACAGAAGCAACCACGGTGAGACTTCCATTGAGTTTGCACCATCACTCAGAAGCGCGCCCCAGCTGCTCAGTGGCTCTTGTGTACCCAGACCCAGGAAGCTCAGGAAAGATTCAAACAGGATCATGCTTGGTACCAGCAGCGAGGCATATACCACCACCACGCCGAGCACGTTAGGAACGATATGGCGAACCACAATATTACCGGTGGAGACACCGCCCACCTGCGCCGCTTCGATAAACTCTTTACGCTTAAGACTCAGCGTCTGACCACGAACGATTCGCGCCATATCCAGCCAGGACACCATCCCGATTGCCACGAAGATCAACAGGATATTCTGGCCAAAGAAGGTCACCAGCAGGATAACGAAGAACATGAACGGGAAGGAGTTTAAGATTTCCAGCATACGCATCATGACGGAGTCCACTTTACCGCCAAGGTAGCCTGAGAGTGAGCCGTAAAGCGTACCCACGATCACCGCCACCAGGGCGGCAGCAATACCAACCATCAGCGAAATACGGCCACCGATAGCGACACGCACCAGCAGGTCGCGCCCTGAGGAATCCGTACCAAAATAGTGCCCGGACGTCATATCGGGTGCGCTGGACATCATGCCCCAGTCGGTGTCGAAATAGGTAAATTGCGACAGAATCGGCGCCAGGGTGACAAACAGCGCGATGAGCACCAGAACAACCAGGCTGGCGACCGCGGCGCGGTTATGCATAAAGCGACGACGGGCGTCTTGCCAGAGGCTACGACCTTCTACTTCCAGTTTTTCACTGAAGTTTTCCAGCGCCTCGCTGTTTTTCTTACTCAACATCATGGCGTGCTCCAGTATCAGTAACGGATTTTCGGGTCGATAACGGCATACAGCACATCGACAATAGCGTTAAACAAAATGGTCAGTGCGCCGACAAGGATTGTCAGGCTCAGTACCAGTGAATAGTCGCGGTTCAGCGCGCCATTAACGAACAGCTGACCAATGCCCGGCAGACCGTAAATGGTTTCGATAACCATTGAGCCGGTGATGATCCCAACGAATGCCGGCCCCAGGTAGGAGAGCACGGGCAGGAGCGCAGGCTTGAGTGCATGGCGGAATATAATCCGGCGCATCGGCAGCCCTTTCGCACGCGCGGTACGGATGAAGTTCGAGTGCAGGACTTCAATCATGGAACCGCGGGTGATACGCGCGATACTGGCGATATAGGCTAGGGAAAGTGCCACCATTGGCAAAATCATGAACTTCAGCGCCCCACCGTTCCAGCCGCCTCCGGGCAGCCATTTGAGCGTAATGGCAAATATCATCACCAGTAATGGCGCGACAACGAAGCTGGGTATAACCACCCCGGTCATCGCCACCCCCATTACGGTATAATCCCATTTGGTATTTTGTTTGAGCGCGGCAATAACGCCCGCGGTGACGCCGAGAACGACGGCAAGGATGAATGCTGCAGCACCCAGTTTCGCCGAGACAGGGAAGCTGGACGCCACCAGGTCGTTAACGGAATAGTCTTTGTATTTGAATGACGGCCCAAAATCACCGTGCGCCAGTTGCTTCAGATAGTTGAAGTACTGCGTGGAGATAGGGTCGTTTAAGTGATACTTCGCTTCGATATTGGCCATCACTTCCGGTGGCAGCGTACGTTCACCGGTAAATGGACTTCCCGGCGCGAGACGCATCATAAAGAAGGAAATCGTAATTAGAATAAATAACGTTGGTATCGCTTCTAAGCAGCGACGCAGGATAAATTTCAACATTGCCCGTACCTTCTGGCGTGTGCCTGATGAATGTTACAAAGTAGACACAGTGGGGCAAGCCAGGCCTGCCCCACGTATTGCCATTAATGCTTGATAATATAAAGATTCTTAACGGAAATATTATCCAACGGGTCTTTACCGGTATAACCCCCTACCCACGGTTTCACCAGGCGGGCGTTAACGTAGTAATAGACCGGTACAATTGCAGAGTCTTTATCGAGCTGCTCTTCTGATTTCGCGTACAGATCAGCGCGCTGCGCATCGTCTGTGACTTTCAGCGTATCAGTAATGATCTTATCGAATGCCGGGCTCTTATAGTGCGCGGTGTTATTCGAACTGTCACTCAGCATGGTGTTCAAGAAGGATGTTGGTTCGTTATAGTCCGCACACCAGCCGGCACGAGCCACGTCGAACGTCCCCTGATGGCGGGTATCCAGGAAGGTTTTCCACTCCTGGTTTTCCAGCTTCACGTTCACGCCCAGGTTTTTCTTCCAGATAGACGCGACGGCGATAGCCAGTTTTTTATGCAGGTCAGACGTGTTGTACAGCAGGTTAAACGTCAGCGGCTTGTCAGCGGTATAACCGGCTTCAGCCAGCAGTTTTTTCGCTTCTTCGTTACGTTTTTCCTGTGACCACTTGAACCACTCAGGCTCAACCAGTTTCATACCGTCGGTATAAGGAGGGGTATAACTGTATGCCGGCAGGTCGCCCTGGTTTTTCACTTTGTTCACGATGATATCGCGATCCAGTGCCAGCTTCAGCGCTGTACGCACGCGCACATCGGTGAAAGGTGCTTTCTGGTTGTTGATTTCGTAGTAGTAAGTACAGAGATACGGATCAACATGCACTTCTTTCGGGATCTCTTTTTTCAGCTTCTGGAACAGTTCAATCGGCATGTTGTTATAGGTCATGTCGATTTCGCCGCTGCGGTAACGGTTAACGTCAGTGACTTCAGAAGAAATTGGCAGGTAGGTTACCTGATTAATGACGGTTTTCGCGTTATCCCAGTACTGCGGGTTACGTTCCAGAACCATACGTTCGTTGACCACCCAGTCTTTCAGTTTATATGCACCGTTGGTCACGATATTGGCAGGCTGGGTCCATTTTTCACCAAATTTTTCCACCGCAGATTTTGGTACCGGGGAAACGGACGGGTGAACCAGTAATTTGTAGAAGTACGGAACAGGCTCGCTCAACGTCACTTCAAAGGTATTGGCATCAATCGCTTTCACACCCAGGTCGGTGACCGGTTTTTTACCGGCGATGATGTCATCAATATTGGCGATGTGGCCATATTGCAGGTAGCTCGCATACGGAGAGGCGGTGGTTGGATTCGCCAGACGCTGCCAGCTATACACGAAATCTTCGGCGGTAACCGGCGTACCGTCGGACCATTTCGCATCTTTACGCAGATGGAAGGTCCAGACTTTGAAATCTTTATTTTCCCATTTTTCCGCCACACCCGGTGCCGGGTGGCCGTCTACGTCGGTCACCAGCAAGCCTTCGAACAGGTCGCGGTTGACGTTAGACTCTGGAACACCTTCAATTTTGTGCGGGTCAAGAGACTGCACTTCCGCACCGTTGTTACGAACCAGCGTCTGTTTCTCAGCCAGTTGAACGCCTGCAGGAACGTCCGCAGCCATTGCAGCGTTGCCCGCGATTAGCGCAGTTAAAATCCCCGCCGCTACCAGATTTTTTTTTGTGATGATGGACATTGTGTTGGTACTCCACTCATTATAATTACTGGCCTTCGCCAGCTGTGTAATCCCCTGTTGGGGCCTGTACAGCGCAGGAGTTTTTTTTGCTGCTGTCAGGTTCTTCTTTTTACTTCTTGCTATCACCGACTTTTTTATTACTGACCGCTCGTATGGCCGTCTTGCGTCGATTCTTCACAGGTCTCCCCTGTCTGAGGCCTGCGCTGGATATCTGAGAAGAGGACTATATGAAAATAATTCTCATCTGCTTGTTTTATGCTGCAAAATATTAGGCCGGAAAGTATCAAATGGCGTAAACGCGCGCCAATACATTTTGCAAATTTGTTAAGCAATTCTCTTTTACGGTGAGTGCCGTATCTCGGGGGGCAGCCCTGCCTGACATCAAATACCGCATAAAAACATTGGTATTCAATATGATAGAGAAAAAATTCTCTACAAGCGCGTCGCTGCGCTATCATCGAGTGGTTTTGTACAAAAATTTAACAACTGATTATTATTTAGCACATTCCTCTAGGGGAACGTTGAAATTACTAATATCATTTCGGTTATGACTCAGCAAGCCCCAGAGTATCATGTGAGTAAAATAACAGATCGATTGAAGGTTTTATGTGCAGAGAGACACGAAACAAATTGATAACTTATTGAAATATAAGAAAAGCGGATTATTAGTAGAATTTATTATGATATGTGAGCATTTCAACTTTAATTATATGATTTGCTGATAATCACGTAAAAAAACGGAGCCGCAGGCCCCGTTCTTTCATTTGAAATATTAGTGCAGTAAGCCGGGGAAAATGCTTTTAATACCGGTGACAATAAATTCGATGCCTAACGCCATCAACAACAGGCCCATAATACGCGTAATGACGTTGATGCCCGTTTGCCCCAGCCAGCGCACCAGCCAGGGCGCCATGCGGAAAACACCCCAACAACACAGTGCGAAGATAGCGATGGCGACAGAAAAGCCAATCAGGTGCATCAGGCTATGGTAACGTGTCCCCCAGACAATGGTGGAACTGATCGCCCCAGGCCCTGCCATTAAAGGCAACGCAAGCGGGACCACGCCGATACTTTCGCGAATGGCGGTTTCTGATTTCTCCTGTTTGTTCTGCTTATCCTCACCCAGCTTACCGCTGATCATCGACATGGCAATGGTCACCACCAGGATGCCACCCGCGATGCGGAAAGAATCAATTGAAATGCCGAACAGCTGGAGAATGGCATCACCCAGGAAAAGCGAGGTGAGCAAGATAATGGCCACTGACAGGTTAGCGGTGAGGTTGGTTTTGTTCCTGGCCGCCGCCGTCTGGTAACTGGTCATACTAATGAAGACAGGGATGATCCCTACCGGGTTGACCAGGGCAAATAGACCAATAAAAAATTTAAAATACGTTGGAAAATCAAAGAGCGTTTGGATCACGTTTTGCTCCGCTTATGCACATGCCCGGGACTGACACTTTGTCATGAAAAATCGCGCTGAAGATACGCTTTTTATGAGCATACTTCACCAGAAATCTGTGCCTAAACGTTATCCTTTCAGGATGTTAAACAGATGTAGAATCAGTGATAGCATCACTCCCAATAGTTACTTAATTATTTAACACTGGAAATATCTACAATAAATAACCCTGCTGAAAGGTATCAGCTTGGGGAAAAATTGACGCAGATCATGATTTTCGTACTCAGAAGTGAGTAATCTTGATTACGCCCCCCAGGAAGGTCACCTGTCACAAAGGGATGATGTTAAGGTAAGGCTCTTTTAGTAAGTTAGCGCGCCAGAGCATAAAGTAACTCTTTGTTTTACTTTATCTAACGCAAGTCGTAGTGGCTCTGTCTATACTGTCAGACGTATCGAGCGCTGGTTTACTAAAAGAGTTTAAACATTATCAGGAGAGCATTATGGCTGTTACTAATATCGCTGAACTGAACGCACTCGTCGAGCGCGTGAAAAAAGCCCAGCGTGAATACGCCAATTTCACCCAAGAACAGGTTGATAAAATCTTCCGCGCGGCCGCTCTGGCTGCTGCAGATGCTCGAATCCCTCTCGCTAAAATGGCCGTTGCTGAATCCGGCATGGGTATCGTTGAAGATAAAGTGATCAAAAACCACTTTGCTTCAGAGTATATCTATAACGCCTATAAAGATGAGAAGACTTGCGGCGTCCTGGCTGAAGATCATACCTTCGGTACCATCACCATTGCTGAACCTATCGGTATTATTTGCGGTATCGTTCCAACGACTAACCCAACGTCTACTGCCATCTTCAAATCGCTGATCAGTCTGAAGACCCGTAACGCAATCATCTTCTCCCCTCACCCACGTGCTAAAGATGCCACCAACAAAGCAGCGGATATCGTGCTGCAGGCTGCTATCGCTGCGGGTGCGCCAAAAGATCTGATCGGCTGGATCGACCAACCGTCTGTTGAACTGTCTAACGCCCTGATGCACCACCCGGACATTAACCTGATCCTGGCAACCGGTGGTCCTGGCATGGTTAAAGCAGCATACAGCTCCGGTAAACCGGCTATCGGTGTAGGTGCGGGTAACACGCCTGTTGTTATCGACGAAACGGCCGATATTAAACGTGCTGTTGCATCTGTACTGATGTCTAAAACCTTCGACAACGGTGTTATCTGTGCGTCTGAACAGTCCGTTGTTGTTGTAGATTCCGTCTATGATGCGGTTCGCGAACGTTTCGCCAGCCACGGCGGCTACATGCTGCAGGGCAAAGAGCTGAAAGCCGTTCAGGATATCATTCTGAAAAACGGCGCGCTGAACGCCGCCATCGTTGGTCAGCCAGCCTATAAAATCGCTGAACTCGCCGGCTTTACCGTTCCGGCAACCACCAAGATTCTGATCGGCGAAGTTAAAGTTGTCGACGAAAGCGAACCGTTCGCTCACGAAAAACTCTCGCCTACGCTTGCTATGTACCGTGCGAAAGATTTCGAAGACGCGGTAGTAAAAGCGGAGAAACTGGTTGCAATGGGGGGTATCGGTCATACCTCTTGCCTGTACACCGACCAGGATAACCAGCCAGAGCGCGTTGCTCACTTCGGTCAGATGATGAAAACTGCGCGCATCCTGATTAACACCCCGGCTTCTCAGGGTGGTATCGGTGACCTGTACAACTTCAAACTCGCACCTTCCCTGACTCTGGGTTGTGGTTCCTGGGGTGGTAACTCCATCTCTGAAAACGTTGGTCCAAAACACCTGATCAACAAGAAAACCGTTGCTAAGCGAGCTGAAAACATGTTGTGGCACAAACTTCCGAAATCTATCTACTTCCGCCGTGGCTCTCTGCCAATCGCGCTGGATGAAGTGATTACTGATGGCCACAAACGTGCGCTCATCGTGACTGACCGTTTCCTGTTCAACAACGGCTACGCAGATCAGATCACTTCTGTTCTGAAAGCGGCTGGCGTTGAAACTGAAGTGTTCTTTGAAGTTGAAGCTGACCCAACCCTGACCGTAGTGCGTAAAGGTGCTGAACTGGCGAACTCCTTCAAACCCGATGTGATCATCGCACTGGGTGGTGGTTCCCCAATGGACGCCGCGAAAATCATGTGGGTTATGTACGAGCACCCAGAAACACACTTCGAAGAACTGGCGCTGCGCTTTATGGACATCCGTAAACGTATCTACAAGTTCCCGAAAATGGGCGTAAAAGCGAAAATGATCGCCGTTACTACCACTTCCGGTACAGGTTCAGAAGTCACGCCGTTTGCCGTTGTAACCGACGATGCAACCGGTCAGAAATACCCACTGGCTGACTACGCGCTGACGCCAGACATGGCTATCGTTGATGCCAACCTGGTCATGGAAATGCCGAAATCACTCTGTGCGTTCGGTGGTCTGGATGCAGTGACTCACGCCCTGGAAGCTTACGTTTCCGTCCTGGCTTCTGAGTTCTCTGACGGTCAGGCTCTGCAGGCTCTGAAACTGCTGAAAGAAAACCTGCCAGCGTCTTATAATGAAGGGTCTAAAAACCCGGTTGCCCGTGAACGTGTTCACAGTGCAGCAACCATCGCCGGTATCGCGTTTGCTAACGCCTTCCTGGGTGTTTGCCACTCAATGGCACACAAACTGGGTTCACAGTTCCACATTCCTCACGGTCTGGCGAACGCCCTGTTGATCAGCAACGTTATCCGTTATAACGCGAACGACAACCCAACCAAGCAGACTGCTTTCAGCCAGTATGACCGTCCACAGGCACGTCGTCGTTACGCTGAAATCGCAGACCACCTGGGTCTGAGCGCACCGGGCGACCGTACTGCGGCGAAGATTGAGAAACTGCTGGCATGGCTGGAAAGTCTTAAAGCTGAGCTGGGTATTCCTAAATCTATCCGTGAAGCGGGCGTTCAGGAAGCTGACTTCCTCGCGCATGTTGATAAGCTGTCTGAAGATGCATTCGATGACCAGTGTACCGGTGCTAACCCGCGCTACCCGCTGATCTCTGAGCTGAAACAGATCCTGCTGGATACCTTCTACGGCCGCGAGTTCAAAGAAAATGACACTGTTGCTGTGAAAGTCGACTCACCTGTCATTAAAGCTGACAAGAAAGCGAAGAAAAACGCGTAACTGACAGCCTGATAAAAAACCCGCCTCTGGCGGGTTTTTTTATGTCTGCATATTGCTGTGAAGGATTATTTGCGGTTGTCAGGCTGAAGCGCCGTCAGTGAGCCGACAATCAACGCTTCCTTATAATGCTTACGGCACACTGATACGTAGCGCTCATTGCCACCTATCACCACCTGCTCGCCATCAGCATAGGGTTTTCCGGCCTGGTCGAGGCGAAGCACCATGCTGGCTTTACGGCCGCAAAAACAGATGGTTTTAAGTTCAACGAGTTTATCCGACCACGCAAGTAAATACTGGCTGCCGGCAAAAAGCTCGCCGCGAAAGTCAGTGCGCAGTCCATAGCACAGAACGGGAATATCAAGCTCATCGACAACCTCTGAAAGCGCATGAACTTGCTCACGCGTCAGAAACTGGCTTTCATCAACCAGAACACAATGGATAGGCTGTGAAGCATGCGCTGTGCGGATATCCTCCAGCAGGTCAGTTTGCGGGTTAAACAGCCTCGCAGGCGATGAGAGGCCTATTCTGGAACTCACCTTCCCTGCACCGAAGCGGTCGTCAATTTCAGCCGTATAAACAACGGTACGCATCCCACGTTCCTGGTAATTGTATGAGGATTGCAGTAGCGCTGTCGATTTCCCGGCATTCATTGCCGAATAGTAGAAATAAAGTTGTGCCATTGGCAGTAAAACCCTAATCAATGTGTAATATTACCGATGATTCATTGTACCATATTTTGTCTGGTTATCAGCGATACGACGCACAGACTATGCGGTTCAGCGCGAGGTTTACCGCCGGCATTTTGCAAAAATACTGCGTTAAAACATGAAGTAAACGCATCCAGCCCAGCCAATATGTTACAGGGTCAGCCAAACATAACACTTCATTTTATAGTGGAATCATCGTTCATTAAAATTCACTATTTATTAACTATTTCTGCCTTAACATACCCGGTGTAAACTAAGGAAGGTGCGAATAAGCAGGTCATTTCTTCCCAAGCTGACTCGCTGATTAAAATTTCGCGGATCTGGGCCGATTTTTTTCCCGCAAACACATCGAATCAGCCTATTTAGGCTATTTTTTCCACCATTTCTGGCGTTATTTCCGGTTTTTACTGAGATCTCTCCCACTGACGTATCATTTGGTCCACCCGAAACAGGTTGGCCAGGGTGAATAACATCGCCAGTTGGTTATCGTTTTTCAGCAGCCCCTTGTATCTGGCTTTCACGAAGCCGAACTGCCGCTTGATGATGCGAAACGGGTGCTCCACCCTGGCACGGATGCTGGCTTTCATGTATTCGATGTTGATGGCCGTTTTGTTCTTGCGCGGATGCTGCTTCAAGGTTTTTACCTTGCCGGGACGCTCGGCGATCAGCCAGTCCACATCCACCTCGGCCAGCTCCTCGCGCTGTGGCGCTCCTTGGTAGCCGGCATCGGCTGAGACAAATTGCTCCTCTCCATGAAGCAGATTACCCAGCTGATTGAGGTCATGCTCGTTGGCCGCGGTGGTGACCAGGCTGTGGGTCAGGCCACTCTTGGCATCGACACCAATGTGGGCCTTCATGCCAAAGTGCCACTGATTGCCTTTCTTGGTCTGATGCATCTCCGGATCGCGTTGCTGCTCTTTGTTCTTGGTAGAGCTGGGTGCCTCAATGATGGTGGCATCCACCAAAGTGCCTTGGGTCATCATGACGCCTGCTTCGGCCAGCCAGCGATTGATGGTCTTGAACAATTGACGGGCCAGTTGATGCTGCTCGAGCAGGTGGCGGAAATTCATGATGGTGGTGCGATCCGGCAGGGCGCTATCCAGGGATAATCGGGCAAACAGGCGCATGGAGGCGATTTCGTACAGGGCATCTTCCATGGCACCGTCGCTCAGGTTGTACCAATGCTGCATGCAGTGAATACGCAGCATGGTCTCCAGCGGATAGGGCCGTCGGCCATTGCCCGCCTTGGGATAAAACGGCTCGATGACAGCGGTCATATTCTGCCATGGCAGAATCTGCTCCATGCGGGAGAGGAAAATCTCTTTTCGGGTCTGACGGCGCTTAGTGCTGAATTCACTATCGGCGAAGGTGAGTTGATGGCTCATGATGTCCCTCTGGGATGCGCTCCGGATGAATATGATGATCTCATATCAGGAACTTGTTCGCACCTTCCCTAATACAAAAGGCTGATATTTATCCGCCGCAACTATAATTCCTGAGGCAAATGTCACAAAAAAAAGATGCAATCGACTGCGTTAAGCCACTTTACGTGATAACAAGCGAGACTGGCGGGTTATGAAATTTAAGTTAGCGTAATTAATAATAGCGGCAATATTCACTATTTTTTGAATTCCTTACATTCCCAGCTATTGCACAACTGAATTTATCGCTCTATTATTAGGACAACAAACCACCCCCCATTATAAGTTTGAGATTACTACAATGAGCGAAGCACTTAAAATTCTGAACAACATCCGTACTCTTCGTGCGCAGGCAAGAGAATGTACCCTCGAAACGCTTGAAGAAATGCTGGAAAAATTAGAAGTTGTAGTTAATGAACGTCGCGAAGAAGAAAGCGCTGCTGCTGCTGAAATCGAAGAGCGTACTCGTAAACTGCAGCAATATCGTGAAATGCTGATTGCTGATGGTATCGATCCAAATGAATTGCTGAACAGCATGGCTGCAGCTAAAACCGGTACCAAAGCAAAACGCGCTGCTCGTCCTGCTAAATATAGCTATGTTGACGAGAACGGCGAAACTAAAACCTGGACCGGCCAGGGTCGTACTCCTGCTGTTATCAAGAAAGCAATGGACGAGCAAGGTAAACAGCTGGATGACTTCCTGATCAAGGATTAATCATCTCGCTTCCAGAAAAATCCCGCGTAATGCGGGATTTTTTTTACCCGCAATTTACCTAAAACATCCCCTTACACTCTGTCATAAAGCGTTATTTGGCTATTTAGCTTGCCTTACAATCGGACGTGATGACGGCGTGTTATGGGCATAAAAAAACCGGTGGGCAGAGCCTCACCGGTACAGATCAAATGAAGCCTGAGTTATTTCTTAATACCCGCGCTCTCTTTGAGCCAGGCTTTAAATTCTTCACCGAGCGTATTGTGGCGAATGCCATATTCTACAAACGCCTGCATATAACCGAGCTTATTACCGCAGTCATGGCTCTTACCTTTCATATGGTAAGCTTCAACGGTCTCTTTCTCGATCAGCATATCAATGGCATCGGTAAGCTGGATTTCATCACCCGCTCCTGGAGGCGTTTTCGCCAGCAGAGGCCAGATTTCAGCACTCAGGACATAACGACCTACAACCGCCAGATTAGAAGGCGCTACGTCGGCCTTAGGCTTCTCAACCACGCCAATCATCGGCACGCTCTCACCCGGTTCAAGGTTAACGCCTTTGCAGTCAACAACACCGTAAGCGGTAACGTCATCCACAGGTTCAACCATGATCTGGCTGCTGCCTGTTTCATCGAAGCGTTTGATCATCTCAGCCAGATTGTCCTGAGAAAGATCTGATTCATATTCGTCCAGAATAACGTCAGGCAGGATCACCGCAACAGGCTCATCGCCTACAACGGGATGCGCACACATGACTGCGTGGCCCAGACCTTTAGCCAGACCCTGACGCACCTGCATAATGGTGACGTGTGGCGGGCAAATAGACTGAACTTCTTCCAGCAGCTGGCGCTTAACACGTTTTTCCAGCATGGCTTCGAGTTCAAAACTTGTATCGAAATGGTTTTCGATAGAGTTTTTTGATGAATGTGTAACCAGCACAATTTCAGTAATGCCGGCCGCGATACATTCGTTAACGACATACTGAATTAATGGCTTATCAACCAGAGGCAGCATCTCTTTAGGAATCGCCTTAGTTGCTGGTAACATCCTGGTCCCCAATCCCGCTACCGGGATGACGGCCTTTCTGACTTTCGAATTTAGGGCAGCCATTCAAATTCTCCTGAGCTGTTCAAGTTTTGAACTTTTATGCAATAAATAACGCGTTAAGTATATCAGCCTCATCCCGCAGTCCGGGTCTGAAAAGAACGCGTTGCCGATCAATTAGGACAAATACGCATGATTCCGGGCAGCGATAGTAGCACTCCCCATAAATCACAGGTAAAGCAATCTTAAAATTAAGATCCAACTGCTTATTCCGTGGACAACATTAAGCGTAGCCGTCCCCCGGCACCCCAAATTTGGCACTGCCAGGAGGAACAGCGATGGCTAATTTGATTAAGATAAGCCGTACCCAATGTTCCAAGCGGGACACCGTTACTGACCTGAATATGATGTTCCCCGGTATTCAGCGAGGCATTAAGCCCCGCGGAAACGAGGATAAGATTTTTCAAACCGCTGTGGTAATAACCTACCAACAGCGGAAACTGTCCGGGTAAATTGGCCTGACGGAAAAGCTGGTTTACCTGTTTGAGTAAACTGCCTAACTCGGGAAGCCGCTGTCCCTGATGGGAGAGTTGTTCCTGCAGCAACCCGTTAAATAGCGCACGAAGTAATAACGCGGCTAATACACCATTATCCCCTGCCCGGGTGACATCAAGACAATAAAATGCAAGGTCCGAATCCGATAATGGCGCAATATCGAGCACCAGCCCTGGCTGGTCAGCGGCCACCAGCTGGCGATAATTCACACGACAGTGAGAAATATTTTGTTGCACCGGCGGTTGAAGTTCTTGCAACAGTTTCGCCGCCGCAGGGGGATTACTCACTAAGGCGTCCCAGTCCTGGAAAAGGCGTTCCTCTTCCTCAACCCGGGAATTAAACATATTGGGATAAAGACAGGCTAAGACGGTTTCACGAAGCCGGTTAAGATCTTTAACCGGTTTAAGCAGAATATCCTGAACCCCCAGACGCAAGGCTTTGGCTATATCCGCCATGTTCTCTGTGGCGGAAATCACCAGTATCGGCATCTGGTTGGCTTCATTGCGCAGATGTTCGACCAGCTTCAGTCCATTCATCCGTGGCATTTCAAGGTCACAAATCATCAGATCAGGCGTGATGTTGACCATTTTTTCCAGCGCGTCGATGCCATCGTCAGCCAGTGAAGTGTTTGCCCCCAGTGATGATAACCACGAATCCAGTAGCGATCGGAAAACGGGCTCGTCTTCAACAATCAAAATGTGTTTTCCGGCCAATGGCTTCGTCATGGTTCCTCCCCTGGCTGACAGTAACTACATAGTGGCATGCTATCGGCACTGTCGCCTGTCAGATTTTGCTGAAGTAGTCAAAAAAAGGTGCTTAACGTGCTGTTCGCACAAAAGGCAGCAACTCATCTATTTTCTTTTCGACGGCTAACGAGCCCGCTGCGATGGCGGCCTCAGCCCGATGGAAATCAAGGGTAGAAATTTGCGGACAATACGGCTGAAGCAGAATATCCGGCGGGTCGCCAGCCATGCGGTTGCGCTTGAGGCGGTTCTCCAGGACCTGGATTGAGGTCGTCATAATTTCAATCGCCGTGGGTGCAGTTACCGCACGCCGGGCGGCCATGCGCCCGAGACGTCCGCGCAGACGCTCATGCCAGGCCAGTTTTTCGCCCTCGGCATCTTCACTCTGAAGATTGACTGGCATCAGGTCTTGTTGCATCAGATGAGCGTCGTGCTGTAAATCCACGGCAATAACGATATCGGCACCCATAGCGCGGGTCAGGGAAATGGGGACCGGGTTAACAACGCCTCCGTCGACAAGCCAGTAACCGTTGTGCGGAACAGGGGCCATTAAGCCCGGCATGCTGCAGGACGCGCGAACGGCAAGATGGATATCCCCTTCGGTAAGCCAGAGTTCGCGGCCGGTACTGAGGTTCGTCGCAACGGCACCGAAGGGTAACTGACAATGACTGAAGTCATCGAGAGGCATAATCTGACGGAACTGGTTAAAGACCCGTTCACCGCGCAGCAACCCACCGCGCTGCCACGAGAGATCCATCAGGCGCAATACGTCCCAGTAACTGAAGGAGCGTACCCAGGTTTCAAGTTCCGGAAGCTTTCCGCACGCGTATGCGGACCCCACAAGCGATCCGATTGAACACCCTGCAACAATATCAACGTCAATGCCCATCTGCTTTAAGGCATTTATCACGCCGATGTGCGACCATCCCCGGGCTGCACCTGAGCCCAGCGCCAGTCCAATTTTAACCTTTCTCATTAGCCCTGTTTTACGTCCCCTGGATTCCTGACATAGCATCAACGCAACTGCTCAGTTAACATGGTGCTACCCGAAGCGTTTAACGCCCTTATTTTTTGTTCCAGGAAGAGAATCGTGTCTCAACTCTGCCCTTGTGGTAGCGCTCTGGAGTATAGCCTATGTTGTCAGCGATATCTGTCTGGCGATCAGGTTGCACCAGACCCGTCACACCTCATGCGTTCACGGTATACTGCTTTTGTGATCAAAGACGCAGACTACCTGATTAAAACCTGGCACCCATCCTGCCACGCTGCCGATTTCAGACAGGATATTGAAGCCGGGTTTGCTAATACCCAATGGCTCGGCCTTACCGTCTATGAATCGTCAACGGGAAGTGATGCTGATGAAGGTTATGTCAGCTTCGTTGCCCGCTTTATCGAACGCAATAAGCCCGGTGCCATTATCGAACGTTCCCGGTTCTTAAAGGAAAGCGGGCAATGGTATTATATTGACGGAACGCGCCCACAGTTTGGTCGTAACGATCCCTGCCCTTGTGGTTCAGGTAAAAAATTTAAAAAGTGTTGCGGGCAGTAATGCCTGACAACCCAGACTTCGCAAATACTCAAACAGGATTTCCCGGCGATGCAATCACTACAACGTAAAGTTCTGCGCACCATCTGTCCCGATCAAAAAGGGCTGATCGCACGAATTACCAACATTTGTTATAAGCATGAACTGAATATCGTGCAGAACAACGAGTTCGTTGACCACCGTACCGGACGCTTCTTTATGCGTACCGAACTCGAAGGGATTTTCAACGACACCACCCTGCTTGCCGATCTCGACAGCGCGCTGCCTGAAGGCTCCGTGCGTGAACTGACACCCGCTGGCCGTCGTCGCGTTGTTATTCTTGTGACGAAAGAAGCCCACTGTCTTGGCGATCTGTTGATGAAAGCAAACTACGGTGGCCTTGATGTTGAAATCGCTGCCGTTATCGGTAACCACGAGACGCTGCGCACGCTGGTTGAACGTTTTGATATTCCGTTTGAGCTGGTCAGCCATGAAGGCCATACCCGTGAAGAACATGACAACCTGATGGCCAATGCTATCGAAGCGCATAACCCGGATTACGTGGTACTGGCGAAATACATGCGTGTGCTGACCCCATCCTTCGTGGCGCGTTTCCCGAACAAGATCATCAACATCCATCACTCATTCCTGCCAGCCTTTATCGGTGCACGTCCTTATCACCAGGCGTACGAACGCGGTGTGAAAATCATCGGTGCCACCGCGCACTACGTGAATGACAACCTGGACGAAGGCCCAATCATTATGCAGGACGTGATTCACGTGGATCACACCTATACCGCAGAAGATATGATGCGCGCCGGGCGTGACGTAGAGAAGAACGTACTCAGTCGTGCGCTCTATCAGGTGCTTGCGCAACGTGTGTTCGTTTACGGTAACAGAACGATTATTCTTTAATCGACAAGAAAATGAACTGGTTAGCTTTACAGCTTAACGCGTAAAATTCAGGCAACCAGTTTATTTTTATTGTGGTAACGCTTTACAGGGGCGTCTCATTTGATATGATGCGCCCCGCTTCCAGCAGGAAGCAGGCCAGTAAATAGCATTGCCCCGTGGTGGGGTTCCCGAGCGGCCAAAGGGAGCAGACTGTAAATCTGCCGTCATCGACTTCGAAGGTTCGAATCCTTCCCCCACCACCATCTCTCAGCATTACCTCAAAATTTGAATTACCCCTGGTGGGGTTCCCGAGCGGCCAAAGGGAGCAGACTGTAAATCTGCCGTCATCGACTTCGAAGGTTCGAATCCTTCCCCCACCACCATCATCTCACAGCCAATCCAGTGATGTATTTCAAACGATGTGTCATGCATAGCAACAGACGATCACATTGGTGGCAACCGGCGCTTCACCGGTGAACTTTTCACGATCGACGTATTACACTGAGCATGTTCCGCCAGACCATCAAGCAACGCATCCAGTTGCTCAATCGACCGCACGACCAGCCTGATAACAAAGCAGTCTTCACCGGTGACTTTATCGCTCTCAATACATTCCGGCATGGCCTGAATGTACTTATCTACTTTTTGCAGCAACCCCGGTAAAGGACGAACCCGCACCAGCGCCTGCAGCGTATACCCCAACGCCGTCAGATTGACGCGCGCGCCATACCCTTCAATCACCCCGCGCTCTTCCAGTCTTTTCAGACGCTCTGCTGTACTGGGAGATGTCAGTCCAATACGTCCGCTGAGTACCTTTAGCGACATGCGCGCATCCTCAACCAGACAGGCCAGGATTTGGCGATCGATGTCATCGAGAAGGTTTTCCATCGTTTTTACCTAATTTAAAAAAGCCATCACTGTATTTCACCTTATATCAGCCATGTTATTCCCGACAGCGGTATTCGACAATATCGTCATTAATCAGGAGGTGAACAATGGGTGATGTACAAAAAGGCGTCTGGCAGATGAGCCTGGCGATGTTAATTTCCGGCTCGATTGGCGCGTTTGTTCTGCTTTCCGGCCTGCCGGTGACGGAAGTGGTTTTCTGGCGATGCCTGATCGGGGCGATGGCCCTTTTTATTTTCATCCGAATAAGTCGAAAACCATTTAGTCCGCTCACCCGTGTCACGCTACTGCTGGCAATTCTGGGCGGTGTTGCGTTAGTGGTGAACTGGTTGCTGCTGTTCGCGGCTTATGAACGTATTTCAATCGGCCTTTCTACCGTGGTTTATAACACTCAGCCGTTTATGCTGGTGTTGATGGGGATGTTTTTAGGTGAACGCGTGAGCCTGATGAAATGGGGTTGGCTCGCTCTCGCCTTTGGCGGCGTGGTCATCCTGCTCTCCAGTGAGCTGAATGGCGCACAGGGCGAAGGCTGGCTCGCAGGAATCGCTCTGGCGATGGGGGCCGCTTTCTTCTACGCACTGACAGCCATAATCGCCCGCAGACTGAAATCAGTTGCGCCCCAGCATATCGCCTTTATTCAGGTACTGACCGGCGTGGTCATGCTGTTGCCCTTCGCCCACCAGCCGTCATTTTCAGCTGATTTCCCATGGCCGATTTTACTGACGTTAGGTGTCGTCCACACCGGGATCATGTATCAGTTGCTGTATAGCGCGATCCAGAAGCTCCCGACGCCCGTTACCGGTTCTCTGTCTTTTATCTATCCCGTGGTGGCCATAATTGTCGATAACGTGGTGTTCGGACACTCGCTGAATATCACGCAACTGGCAGGTGGTGCATTGATACTGTTTGCGGCGGCAGGTAATAACCTGGGCTGGGGCGAGAAAAAACCCCGCGAGTGCGGGGTTGGGATCAAATCAGCACATTAGCGACGGGCGCGAACAATCTGATATTTGCGCGTCAGATACTCCACCGGTGCGCTCCAGAGATGCACCAGACGAGAGAACGGGAACAGCACAAACAGCGTCATCCCGAGCACCAGGTGCACACGGAAGATAAACGCCACACCGTCAAGGTGCTCAGACGCACCGCCGTGGAAAGTCACCACAGACTGCGCCCAGCCGACCAGCTTCATCATTTCACTGCCATCCATATGCTGAGCCGAGAACGGAATGGTCAGCAGACCCAGCGCACACTGCACCATCAGCAGGGACAAAATCAGAATGTCCGCGCCGGTGGTAGTCGCGCGAACACGCGGGCTGAACAGACGGCGTTTGAGCAGCAGTAAACCGCCCACCAGCGTCATCACGCCGCAGGCACCGCCGGCAATCATCGCCATTTTCTGCTTCACCTCAATCGGCAGGAATGACTCATACATCCAGTGCGGCGTCAGCATTCCGAGGAAGTGACCCGCAAAAATCCCCAGGATCCCGATGTGGAACAGGTTAGAAGCCAGGTTCATCCCTTTGCGATCGAGCATCTGGCTGGAGGCAGCACGCCAGGTGTACTGGCCGTAGTCATAACGCAGCCAGCTTCCCACCAGGAACACGGTGCCCGCGATATACGGGTAAATGTCAAAGAAGAACATGTTCAGGAAGTGCATTATTGCTGTCCTCCGTTAGAGATATTCAAATATTGCGGGGCAACGGCTCCGGCAAAACGACGTTGGTGAGCGGAGATTTCAGACTCACCGCAGTTCTGGTCAGCCATGAATTTCACCTGCTCCTCCTCCCAGACCGCATCCAGCGCCTGTGGTGTATCATCGCGGGCTTCATCGGCGATCTTCTCCGCAACTTTTTCACTGTCGACCGATGCGTTGGCGAGTTTCACCAGCAGGTCGAACAGCACCGCGTAACGGCTCTCGCGTTGCTGAAGTCGTGCGCCGAGCAGCGCCAGGATCGGCGCGATGTCCTGCAGCCCCCCCTGCGCCTCCTCTTTAGGCAACTGCGCCAGATACTCAAGGTAGAGCGGCAGGTGGTCCGGCAGCTCGCGGCTGTCGAGCTGCAGGCCGTGTTGCTCGTACTGTCCCATCAGGTCAACCATCGCCTGACCGCGGTCACGTGACTCACCGTGAACATGTTCGAACAGCAGCAGCGACGTCGCGCGTCCGCGGTCAAACAGCTGGCTGTAATCCGCCTGCGCATCCAGTAAATCGCGCGCTAACAGGTCCCGGAGGAAAACGGCCAGTGTCTGGGCATCCTCTTTCTCAAGATTTTCAGATGACGCGAGTGCATCAAAGAGCTCCTGCTGATGCTGCGCAAGCGCAGCATCCGGGTACTCGAGCAGACGCGAAACAATGACAAGTTCAATCATTGGTGCGGCTCCGTTTTGCTCGTCACATCCAGGGCATCAATGCGGCGGCTGTTGAAGAGATTGAATTTCGTGTCTGAACCGTGGCAACCGTCGCCAAAGGTAAAGCCACAGCCATTTTTCTCCGGGAAGGCTTCGCGAGCCAGTTCACGGTGGCTGCTCGGCACCACGAAACGGTCTTCGTAATTGGCAATCGCCAGGTAACGGTACATCTCCTGCGCCTGGGCTTCGGTCAGACCTACCGCTTCCAGTGCACGGGTATCGTTAACACCGTCAACGGTTTCAGCGCGTTTGAAGTGGCGCATCGCCAGCATACGTTTCAGCGCCAGCAGGACCGGCTGAGTATCCCCTGCGGTTAACAGGTTTGCCAGATACTGAACCGGGATACGCAGGCTTTCCACGTCTGGCAGAATGCCGTTGCTGCCCAGCTCACCCGCATCCGCAGCAGACTGGATCGGAGACAGCGGCGGCACGTACCAGACCATCGGCAGCGTGCGGTATTCCGGATGCAGCGGCAGCGCCAGCTTCCAGTCCATCGCCATTTTGTACACCGGAGACTGCTGCGCAGCGTCAATCACGCTCTGCGGAACGCCGTCTTTCAGCGCCTGCTCAATCACTTTCGGATCGTTAGGATCGAGGAAGACGTCCAGCTGACGCTGATAGAGATCTTTCTCGTTCTCGGTGCTGGCTGCATTTTCAATCGCGTCCGCGTCGTACAGCAGCACGCCGAGGTAACGAATACGGCCCACGCAGCTCTCAGAGCAGACGGTTGGCATACCGGCTTCAATACGCGGATAGCAGAAGATGCACTTCTCAGACTTGCCGCTCTTCCAGTTGAAGTAGATTTTTTTGTACGGGCAACCGGTAATACACATACGCCAGCCGCGGCACTTGTCCTGGTCGATCAGCACAATGCCATCTTCTTCACGCTTATAGATGGCTCCGCTCGGACAGGTCGCCACGCACGCCGGGTTAAGGCAGTGCTCGCACAGACGCGGCAAATACATCATGAAGGTGTTTTCGAACTGGCCGTACATCGCCTTCTGCATGTTCTCGAAGTTCTGGTCTTTGGCGCGTTTTTCGAACTCGCCGCCCAGAATCTCTTCCCAGTTTGGACCGCTGGTGATCTTATCCATACGCTGTCCGGTAATGAGCGAGCGTGGACGTGCGATCGGCTGATGTTTGCTTTCCGGCGCGTTGTGCAGGTTCTGGTAGTCGTAATCAAACGGCTCGTAGTAATCATCGATGCCAGGCAGATGCGGGTTGGCGAAGATTTTACCGAGCAGCATCGCACGGTTACCCATGCGCGGCTGCAGTTTACCGTTGATTTTACGGATCCAGCCGCCCTTCCATTTCTCCTGGTTTTCCCAGTCGGTCGGGAAGCCGGTGCCGGGTTTACTTTCCACGTTATTGAACCACGCGTACTCCATCCCTTCGCGGCTGGTCCAGACGTTTTTACAGGTGACTGAGCAGGTATGACAGCCGATGCATTTATCCAGATTCAGCACCATGCCGACTTGTGAACGAATTTTCATTTTACGCTCTCCTGTACCTGGTCATTACCTTCGCCGTCTAACCAGTTAATATTCTTCATCTTACGTACCACCACGAACTCATCGCGGTTAGATCCTACCGTGCCGTAGTAGTTAAAGCCGTAGGCTAGCTGCGCATAGCCGCCGATCATGTGCGTCGGTTTTGGCGTAATACGGGTCACGGAGTTGTGAATGCCGCCGCGCTGCTCGGTGATTTCAGAACCCGGCAGGTTAACGATACGTTCCTGCGCGTGGTACATCATGGTCATCCCGGCCGGGACACGCTGACTGACAACCGCACGCGCCGTCAGCGCACCGTTGCTGTTGAACACTTCGATCCAGTCGTTATCTTCAATGCCCAGATCTTTGGCGTCCGTCTCGCTCATCCACACAATCGGGCCACCGCGGGACAACGTCAGCATCAGCAGGTTGTCGCTGTAGGTGGAGTGAATGCCCCACTTCTGGTGCGGCGTCAGGAAGTTCAGCGCCTTCTCCGGGTTACCGTTCGATTTCGTACCCATTACCGCTTTCACGGAGCGGGTATCGATTGGCGGACGATAAACCAGCAGGCTCTCACCGAAGTCGCGCATCCACTGGTGATCCTGATACAGGGACTGACGACCGGACAGGGTACGCCATGGGATCAGTTCGTGAACGTTGGTGTAGCCAGCGTTGTAGGAGACGTGTTCATCTTCTAGGCCAGACCAGGTCGGGCTGGAGATAATTTTGCGCGGCTGAGCCTGAATATCGCGGAAGCGGATCTTCTCTTCCTCTTTATTCGTCGCCAGATGGGTATGATCGCGACCGGTAAACTCACTCAGTGCCGCCCATGCTTTCACCGCCACGTGACCGTTGGTTTCCGGTGCCAGAGTCAGGATCATTTCTGCAGCATCAATGGCCGTGTTCAGCATTGGCTGGCCTTTGGCCGGGCCGTCTGCTTTGGTGTAATTGAGCTTACGCAGCAGGTCCATTTCGCTCTGGGTATTCCACGCAATCCCTTTACCCCCGTTACCGATTTTTTCCATCAGCGGGCCGATAGAGGTAAAGCGTTCGTACGTTGCCGGGTAGTCACGTTCAACGGGAATAATGTGCGGCGCAGTCACACCCGGGATCAGGTCGCACTCGCCTTTTTTCCAGTCCTTCACGTCCAGCGGCTGCGCCAGTTCGGCTGCAGAGTCGTGCTGAATCGGCAGGGTCACCACATCGGTCTCTTTGCCCAGATGTCCTACGCACACTTCGGAGAATTTCTTCGCGATATCTTTGTAGATATCCCAGTCGCTTTTGGATTCCCACGCCGGGTCAACGGCTGCAGACAGCGGATGAATAAACGGATGCATATCCGAGGTATTCATGTCGTCTTTTTCATACCAGGTAGCGGTTGGCAGCACGATATCGGAATACAGGCAGGTACTGGACAAACGGAAGTCCAGCGTCACCACCAGATCCAGCTTGCCGTCCAGACCGTTGTCTTTCCACTCCACTTCTTCTGGTTTCACGCCGCCCTGCTTGCCCAGATCTTTCCCCTGAATACCGTTTTCAGTACCCAGCAGATATTTCAGCATGTACTCGTGGCCTTTACCGGAGGAGCCCAGCAGGTTAGAGCGCCAGATAAACAGGTTACGCGGATGGTTTTTGCCGTTTTCAGGCTGCTCGGCCGCAAAGCGAATGGTGCCTTCTTTCAGTGCCTTGACGGTGTAATCCGCCGGGGTCATGCCCGCTTTCTTCGCCTCGTCGGCAATGCGCAGCGGGTTAGTCCCTAACTGAGGTGCAGACGGCAGCCAGCCCATGCGTTCAGCGCGGACGTTGAAGTCGATCAGGTGGCCGCTGTAGCGGGATTTATCCGCCATTGGCGACAGCAGTTCCTGGGCCGTTACCGTCTCATAGCGCCACTGGCTGGAGTGGTTGTAGAAGTAAGACGTACTGTTCATATGACGCGCCGGACGCTGCCAGTCGAGGGCAAACGCCAGTGGCTGCCAGCCCGTCTGCGGACGCAGTTTTTCCTGGCCGACATAGTGCGCCCAGCCGCCGCCGCTTTGACCCACACAACCGCAGAAGATCAGCATGTTGATCAGGCCACGATAGTTCATATCAAGGTGATACCAGTGGTTCAGACCGGCACCAACAATGATCATTGAACGGCCATGCGTCTTGTCAGCATTTTCAGCGAATTCACGGGCGATACGGGTGATGTGTCCACGCGGCACGCCGGTGATCTGCTCTGCCCAGGCCGGGGTATACGCTTTGATGTCGTCGTAGCTGGTTGCGCAGTTTTCATCATTCAGGCCGCGCTCCAGGCCGTAGTTGGCCAGCGTCAGGTCATACACGGTGGTCACCAGCGCCGTCGACCCATCCGCCAGCTGCAGACGTTTGACCGGCAGCTTATGCATCAGGATGTTCTGCAGCTCAACTTTGTTGAAATGCTCGGACCCTTCGCCGCCGAAGTACGGGAAGCCCACATCAGCAATTTCGTCCTGGCTACCCAGCATGCTCAGACGCAGTTCAGTCTCTTCACCGGTGGTACCGTTACGCTGCTCGAGGTTCCACTTGCCCTTCTCGCCCCAGCGGAAACCGATAGAGCCGTTGGGTGCCACCAGCTCGCCGTTATTGTTATAGGCGACCGTTTTCCACTCAGGATTGTTTTCCTGACCCAGCGCATCCACCAGATCGGCGGCACGCAGTGTGCGGCCCGCTGCATAGTAGCCATCACGCTCTTCCAGCATGACCAGCATCGGCATGTCGGTATAGCGACGGACATAGTCAGTAAAGTACTGGCTGGGTTTATCGAGGTGGAACTCACGCAGCATCACGTGGCCCATCGCCAGCGCCATCGCGGAGTCGGTACCCTGTTTAGGGGCCAGCCACAGGTCGCACAGCTTGGCAATTTCCGCATAGTCCGGGGTCACCGCAACGGTTTTGGTGCCTTTGTAACGCACTTCCGTGAAGAAGTGGGCATCCGGCGTACGGGTCTGTGGAACGTTAGAGCCCCAGGCAATAATGTAGCTGGAGTTGTACCAGTCAGCGGATTCCGGCACGTCGGTCTGCTCGCCCCAGGTCTGCGGAGAGGCTGGCGGCAGGTCGCAGTACCAGTCGTAGAAGCTCAGACAGGTTCCGCCGATAAGCGACAGATAACGAGCACCTGAGGCGTAAGAGACCATCGACATCGCCGGGATAGGCGAGAAGCCCGCGACGCGGTCCGGTCCGTAGGTTTTGACGGTATAAACGTTTGAAGCGGCAATCAGTTCGTTGACCTCTTTCCAGGAAGAACGAACAAAACCACCGCGACCGCGCGCCTGCTTAAAGCTTTTTGCTTTGTCGGCATCTTCGATAATGGATGCCCAGGCATCAACCGGATCGCTGTGCAGCACTTTCGCCTCACGCCACATTTTCATCAGGCGTTTGCGCATCAGAGGGTATTTCAGACGGTTGGCGCTGTACAGATACCAGGAGTAGCTTGCACCACGCGGGCAGCCACGAGGTTCGTGGTTTGGCATATCCGGACGGGTACGCGGATAGTCGGTCTGCTGCATTTCCCATGTCACCAGGCCGTTTTTAACGAAAATCTTCCAGCTACATGAGCCAGTGCAGTTCACGCCGTGGGTCGAACGGACGACTTTGTCATGCTGCCAGCGCTGACGGTAACCGTCTTCCCAGTCCCGGTTGGTCTCCAGAACCTGGCCGTGCCCATCGGCAAAAGTTTCACCCTTCTGTTTGAAGTAGCGAAACCGGTCCAAAAATTTGCTCATCGGGTATCTCCTGTGTGGAGCCTGTGGCTCTCTAAATCGACATTGCTGATTTGCAGCGAAGGTAACGCTCTGATAGATGGCGAGAATTGATAACGATCAAGGCGGAGAGGGAGTTTCAGGTGGGGTATTAGATCGGATACCACCAAAGCGGTAGATTTTTAATTTTTATAATCTATTGATTTATAATGATATTTATAATTTATCGTACAAAAAGCAGGGCTAAATTTAACATCTCAGGTATTAAGGGGTAGAACGCCCTGTAAAGCGATGGCGATCACAGTGTTACCCGCAGGCATTGTTCCTCAAACGCCATCAGTATGTTGTAACTACTGTAGTAATAAAAAAACGCGGCCCGAAGGCCGCGCAAACGGATAATCACACTTACTTATTTTTTTTGGTATTACGGCCATATACCAGCCACGTAATCACTACGCAGGCGATATAGAAAACGAGGAAGACTTTCATTGCTCCTGCCGGAGAGCCGGTCAGGTCCAGAGAGATACCGAACGCTTTCGGAATAAAGAAACCGCCAATTGCGCCGATGGCAGAGATAAAGCCCAGTGCAGCAGCCGTATCCGTCGCGGCTTCACGCATGGCCTGCTCTTCGCTTCCGCCCTGCGCTTTAACGCGATCCATCGTCAGTTTACGGAAGATAACGGAAATCATCTGGAAGGTCGATGCGCTACCCAGACCGGCCGTCAGGAACAGCACCATAAACACGCCGAAGAAGGCGGTAAAGTTGCCACCCTGGCCATTGGCGGGCAGCGTCAGGAACAGCAGCGCACAGAAAACAGCCATGATCACAAAGTTCACCAGCGTCACGCGTGTTCCGCCCAGACGGTCAGACACCATCCCGCCCAGTGAACGCGCCAGGGCACCGATGAACGGACCAAAGAAGGCAAACTGCAGGATCTGCACTTCCGGGAACTGTGTTTTGGACAGCATGGCAAAGCCTGCGGAGAAACCGATAAACGACCCGAAGGTTGCCAGATAAAGCAGCGCCATGACCCACAGGTGCCCGCGTTTCAGCACCGGCAACTGCTCGCTCAGCGAAGCCTTAGATGCCGACAGATCGTTCATAAAGAACCATGCCGCCAGGGTGAAGACCACCAGGAACGGAACCCAAATCCACGCCGCATTCTGCAGGTACAGGGAAGAACCATCCGCCTGCTCGACGCCACCGCCACCCAAGGCTGCAAAAATGGAGACAGAGATTGCCAGCGGTGCAATTAACTGCATCACGCTTACGCCCATGTTTCCCAGACCGCCGTTAATACCCAGCGCACCGCCCTGCTTCGCTTTCGGGAAGAAGAAGCTGATGTTCGCCATACTGGAGGCGAAGTTAGCGCCAGCAAAACCGCACAGCAGGGAGATAATCACGAACACGCTGAAAGGCGTGGAGGTATCCTGCACCGCAAAACCCAGCCACACGCAAGGTACGATCATGATGCCCGTACTGAACGCCGTCCAGCGACGACCACCAAACACCGGCACCATAAACGCGTAAGGGACGCGCAGCAGCGCACCGGACAGCGACGGCAACGCGGTCAGCATAAACAGCTGATCGGTCGTAAAGGTAAAACCCACTTTTGGCAGATTGACTGCCACTGCACTAAACAACATCCATACGCAAAACGCTAACAGCAAACACGGAACGGAAATCCACAGATTCCGGCTCGCTATACGATGGCCGCGCTGTTGCCAGAACGCCGGATCCTCTGGACGCCATTCAGTAATAACGGCACCATTTTCCCTTTCGGGAGCGGATGAGTGACTCATAGACACCTCTGATTCTCGAATGATGCTGCAAACATTAGGGTTTTAGGGCGGCGGTAAGTTGATATAAATCAAAGGAAAAGTGGGAGGTTTTACAGCGCGAAAAAAGCCCTTATCCTTAGTGAGTAGGCTATTTCAGTAAAAAAGACGTGGTTTTTCACGGCACTGAAGCGTCCCCGATACCGCCTCCTCCTGCCGCTTACTCCGTTGGCAATTTAGGGGTAATCCTTTATTGGTATGGGTATACTCCTGGGTATGCACCAGAATAGCGCCATTCCTGCAAGCAGGCCACGTCAGGAGCCCGGCAACTCTATGTTAAAAAGATGTTTATCTCCGCTAACACTGGTTAACCAGTTGGCACTGATCGTTATGCTGTCCACCGCCCTCGGTGTGACCGGTATGGCGATTTCTGGCTGGCTGGTACAGGGCGTACAGGGTAATGCGCATGCCATCAACGAGGCAGGCTCTCTGCGCATGCAGAGTTACCGCCTGCTGGCGTCGGTACCGCTGACGGAAGACGATCAGCCTCTGATCGACGAAATGGAGCGTACCGCGTTCAGCCCGGAGCTGGAACGTGCCGCCATCCGTGACGGGCAGGAATCACAGCTTAAATCCCTGCAAAACTACTGGCACACCCAGCTTCAGCCTGGTCTGAAACAGGCGCGCAATACTGAGACCGTAGCACGGGACGTCGCGGGCTTTGTGTCGCGTATTGACGCGCTGGTCTCCTCTTTCGATCAGACCACCGAATTGCGTATCGACCGGGTGCTGATGGTTCACCGTGCCATGGCGTTGTTTATGGGGCTGCTGCTGATTTTCACCATCCTCTGGCTGCGCGCCCGGCTGTTGAACCCCTGGAAACAGTTGCTGGCGATGGCCCGCGCGGTGACCGCACGTGATTTTACTCAGCGCACGCATATCAGCGGGCGTAATGAAATGGCGATGCTGGGCCAGGCGCTCAATACCATGTCGGAAGAACTCTCCGAAAGCTACGCCGTGCTGGAAAAACGCGTGCAGGAGAAAACGGCAGGGCTGGAGCAGAAAAACGAAATCCTCTCCTTCCTGTGGCAGGCCAACCGTCGTCTGCATATGCAGGTGCCGTTATGTGAACGCCTCTCGCCGGTGCTGAATGGCCTGCAAAATCTGACCTTGCTGCATGACCTGGAGCTGCGGGTCTACGATGTTGAAGATGAAGATAATCATCAGGAATTTACCTGTCAGTCCGACATGTCCTGCGATGACAAAGGCTGTCATCTTTGCCCGCGAGGCTTGCCGCCCCTGACCTCCGGCGGTACGACGCTGAAGTGGCGACTGACGGACAGCCATACCCAGTACGGTATCCTGCTGGCCACGCTGCCCGCCGGGCGGCATCTGAGCCACGATCAGCAGCAGCTGGTCGATACGCTGGTCGAGCAGCTGACCGCTACGCTGGCGCTCGACCGCCATCAGGAAAAGCAACAGCAGCTGATCGTCATGGAAGAGCGTGCGACTATCGCGCGCGAATTGCATGACTCCATCGCCCAGTCGCTCTCCTGTATGAAAATGCAGGTCAGCTGTCTGCAGATGCAGGATGCGGAGATGCCGGAAAGCAACAAACAGCTGCTGAGCCAGATCCGCAACGAACTCAATACCTCATGGATTCAGCTTCGCGAGCTATTAACCACCTTCCGCCTGCAGCTGACCGAGCCTGGCCTGCGCCCCGCGCTGGAGTCCAGTTGCCATGAATTTAGCGCCCGACTGGGGTTCCCGGTGAAGCTTGATTATCAGCTGCCGCCGCGGTTTGTCCCCTCCCATCAGGCGATTCATCTACTGCAGATCGCCCGTGAAGCCCTGAGCAACGTGCTCAAACACGCTGACGCGACGGCGGTCACCGTTACCGTCAGCCAGCACGATAATCAGGTCAGGCTCACGGTTCATGACAACGGCTGCGGCGTGCCGGAAAATGCCGAAAGAACTAACCATTATGGTTTAATTATCATGCGAGACCGCGCCCAAAGCCTGCGCGGTGATTGCCAGGTTCGCCGGCGAGAGACAGGTGGCACGGAAGTCGTGGTCACCTTTATTCCCGACAAACCGCTCACAACTGCTCAAGGAGAAACCCATGACTAATCAGGAACCGGCATCCATCCTGTTGATCGACGACCATCCGATGCTGCGTACTGGCGTTAAACAGCTGGTCAGCATGGCACCCGATATCACCGTCGTTGGCGAAGCCAGCAATGGCGAACAGGGCATTGAGCTTGCCGAATCGCTTGATCCCGATCTGATCCTGCTCGATCTCAACATGCCGGGCATGAACGGTCTGGAAACGCTCGACAAGCTGCGGGAAAAATCGCTCTCCGGACGCGTAGTGGTCTTTAGCGTCTCGAACCATGAAGAGGATGTTGTGACGGCGCTCAAGCGTGGCGCGGACGGCTACCTGCTGAAAGATATGGAGCCGGAAGACCTGCTTAAGGCCCTGCAACAGGCCGCCGCGGGTGAGATGGTACTGAGCGAAGCCTTAACCCCGGTGCTGGCCGCCAGCCTGCGGGCAAACCGCGCCACCTCGGATCGCGATGTCAGTCAGTTGACGCCGCGTGAGCGCGATATTCTGAAGCTGATTGCCCAGGGCCTGCCGAATAAAATGATTGCGCGTCGCCTGGATATCACCGAAAGCACGGTCAAAGTGCATGTGAAACATATGCTGAAGAAAATGAAGTTAAAATCGCGGGTTGAAGCCGCGGTATGGGTACACCAGGAACGTATTTTTTAAGCATTACTCATCCGGCAGCAGCTTCCAGCGCGGATCGTCGGTGGGTAATGCCACAAGCGGTTGCGCCACAGCCAGCGTGATCTCATTGGACGAGACGCGCTTGCCATCATTATCTTCGACCACCACCGAAAGCCGCCAGCGGTTGCTCGCGCCCTCACTATCATCCCAGGCAGGCATAATCACGCTCCAGCCGTCTTCGCTGGTATTGTTGGCCGGCGATGTCAGACTCAGCGCCTGCGTATCTCCCTGCCAGTGAAGCTGGCGAATCCCGTGCTTACTGCGGATCTGCAGCTTAAGCATCACGGTTTCGCCCCCTTTAAGATCCCACGGCGGTGTCGCCAGGTAGACGGACAACGTTTTGCTCTGGCGGAACTCCATCACCGGCAGGTTATCCCGCTCTGGCGAATCATAGCGACTGCCGCGCAGAGAACGGGTGGCGGCGACTTCACTGGCAGAAAGTTGCTTCACCAGCGGCACGCCAAAGCGGTAGTTGAGCTTGAGGCCAAGATTATTCTGGCTCACCCCACTCTCCCCTTGCTTATGCCCGGCGGTGAGGGTTACCAGCGGAACGGGGGTATAATTCAGCCCCAGATTGACCGCCACCGGGTTGTGATAACCGGTACCGCTGTTGAACAGGTCAACGTTATCACCAAAATATTGCTCAAAGCTGACGCTGGTATTCAGGTGATGGAACCACGGCAGCCACGCTTTAGCGGTCACGTCGTACCCCCGGGCCATGCGCTGCTCCTGAATGTCAGAGCGATCGCGCCAGCCGGCAAAGGGCTGATAATAGTTCGCAGACAGACGCAGGTTCTCGCCCCATACTTCCGCACCTAACCCGGCACGCTGCAGGTTTTCATCCAGCAGGTTGTCGTAAAAGGTGTTGTAGCCGAGCAACCATTTTCCGGCAACCCAGCGCTGCCCAATGCCGGCATTGCTCACCAGACCGTCAGTCTGCTGCGTCAGGCCAAGCTGGCTCCAGCTCAGATAATGGTTGTTATCGTTCCACGGAATAAACCAGCTGCCGCTGCTGCCGTTAAATTTGCCGTCGTCATCCACCAGCAAGTTCACGCTGGCATTCCCCCACGGCGAAAGCCAGGATTCAATATGCTGGTTCACTTCGCCGCTCACCGCGTCACGCACCTTGCCAAAGGCAAACTGACGCGCCTGCTCGCCTGTCGTCAGGCCGTTATCGGTCATACTGGCTTCGCCAAACGCTTTCGCCATTTCTGCCAGATGTTTTTCGCCCTCGGTCGTGGGCGCCGCCATGCCGAGATCGGGCAGATTATCCCCGTTGTTATCAAAGGGGTTCTGTGCCTGCTGCACAAAGGAATTCGGCGCACCGTGAACGGCTCCGACCGGAATGAGGGGGAGTAAAGCAAGCAAACGAAGATGAGATGAAACAGCCATTAACGTCGTAAGAAATACCCGATGCTTACGTGAGAACACCGGGTACCTTACCGTTATTCCTCACGTTTTGCAGCCTTAAGAGGAATTTTCCGGAATATCCTGAAACATTGTTTTTAGTTCAGGCACACAGGAGCCGCAGTTCGTTCCGCAGCGCAGCCTGGCACCCAGCGCCGCGACGGAATTACACCCTCCCCCAATCGCCTCGCGTATGACGGTTTCCCCCACGCTGAAACAGCTGCAGATGATCCGACCCGGATCGACACTGTCCCCGGTTCCCTGTCCATTCAACAACGCGTGGCGCTCAGCAAGCGTCACGGGAGATGAACGAAACGCGGCTTCAATTACCGCGTGCGCCAGTGTCGGTAACGCAGTGCCTTCCCAGAACCCGAGCATCAGTTGTCCGTCATGCCAGGCCAGCACGCTGCTGCGCTCGCTGGTCTGCGCGACCTGCAGCTGCCAGCCCCGTTCACTGGCGTACTGCATAACCCACGCCAGCAACGGCTTATCCCCCGCCACCGTCAGACGTGAGACTTTACGCCACCAGCAGACAGAGGGGGGAAGCTCCGGCAGTTCACGGGCATAAAGCTCACCCTGCCAGCCCGGCTGCCAGGGCATAATCCTGACGGCCGTCTGTTTACTCTCGGGCTGACCGGACAGCGGGTCACAGCGCCCCTCCACCAGCGCATTCACCTTCCCCTGGCGGGCAAACTGGGCATTCCAGTGCATTGGCACAAACAGCTCACCTTCTCGCTGCCCGTCAGTGATGCGCACTCTTGCCAGCATCACTCCACGCGGAGAGCTGATGCGCGCCAGCTGTCCGTCGTACAGTGAGAAGCGCATGGCATCGGCGGCGCCGATCTCAACACACGGCTCAGCACTATGCTGCATCAGTTTCGGGACGTACCCCGTCCGGGTCATGGTGTGCCACTGATCGCGGATACGCCCGGTATTGAGAATCAGCGGGTATAGCGCGTTTATTGCCGCACCGTGTGGCTGAGGCTCTACCGGCACAATTTCCCGGCGCGCAAAGGCCCCCGCTGGCCACTGATAAGGCTCAAGCCGGTCCCATTCCTCACGGGTAAGTGACGCCAGTTCATGGAGGTTAAACGCCCGCGCGCCGTCATTTTCAAAGGCCGAGAGCGCTGCATGCTCACAAAAAATTTGCTGCGGATGTTCCCAGGCGAAGGCTTCACCATAGCCCAGCGCCTGTGCCACCCGGGCGATGACCCACCAGTCCGGTTTGGTCTCGCCTGGCGCCGGCAGAAAGGCGCGCTGGCGCGAAATACGCCGCTCGGAATTGGTTACCGTACCGTCTTTTTCCCCCCACGCCTGTACCGGGAAGCGGATATGGGCATAGCGGCTGGTGTCGGTCTCCTGCATCACCTCGGAGACAATCACCAGAGGGCAATGTTCCAGCGCCTGACACACCGCGTGGCTGTCCGGCAGCGAGACGGCAGGATTGGTGCCCATGATCCACACCGCTTTCACTTCGCCGCGGGCGATCGCATCAAACAACTCCACCGCCATCAGGCCCGGCGTCTGGGCCAGTCTTTCCGTACCCCAAAAACGCGCCACCCGCGAAAGAGACTCCGGCTCGAAATTCATGTGAGCGGCAAGCTGGTTCGCCAGCCCACCCACCTCCCGCCCCCCCATCGCGTTAGGCTGTCCGGTCAGCGAAAACGGTCCGCAGCCCTGACGGGCGAATTTTCCGCTGGCCAGATGAACGTTGATGATGGCATTACACTTGTCGCTGCCGCTTGAGGACTGATTAATGCCCATGGTGTAGAGCGTGATGGCCCGCGGCGCAGTCACAAACCAGTCGTAGAAGGTCCCCACGTCCTCGGTTGAGAGGCCACAAAACTCAGCCACCCGGGCGATGGGCCACGCGTCGGTTCCCTGAATCAGATTGAGTAAACCGACAAACAGCCCGGCGTCACTGCCGGGCGTAAGCGCCAGATGCAGGTCAGCAATATCGCAGGTGGCCGTTTTGCGCGGATCGATAACCACAACTTTCATCGCAGGGTTGTTCTGGCGCGCCTGTACCAGCCGCTGATACAGCACCGGATGGGTCCATGCCGCATTCGACCCGACCAGCACCACCACATCGCTGTTTTCCACATCCTCATAGCTACACGGCACCACATCTTCACCAAACGCGCGCTTGTAGCCCGTCACCGCGGACGACATACAGAGCCGCGAGTTGGTATCAATGTTTGCCGCACCAATAAACCCTTTCATCAGCTTATTGGCGGCGTAATAGTCCTCGGTCAGCAGCTGGCCGGAGGCGTAAAACGCCACCGCCTGTGGTCCCCAGGTGTCGATGATGGTCTGCAGCCGTTCACCAGCCGCCGCCAGCGCCCGGGACCATTCCACCTCCTGCCCGTCGACCACCGGGTGCAGCAATCGCTCCTGCAGACCGGTCGTTTCGCCTAATGCCGAGCCTTTAACGCACAGGCGTCCAAAACTGGCGGGATGTCGTTCATCTCCGCGCACGGTAACCTTCTCACCCTCTACCGTTGCGATCACGCCGCAACCCACCCCGCAGTAAGGGCACGTCGTTCGGGTTTCATTCATGACGCCTCCGCACGCAAGATCTGCGCGTCGTTCCCGACCCACACCTGACCGTTTTCTATTTTCACCGGCCAGGCGCGCACCGCAGGTTCCCCGTTATCGGCCTGACAGCCGTCGCGCAGACGGATACGCTGCTTATAGAGCGGAGAGATGACCACCGGCTCGCCGGCAGCATCGCCGAGAATGCCGCGTGAAAGCACGTTTGCTGTGCTGCCCGGCTCGAGGTCGTCGAGGGCATAGACAGATTGACCAAAGCGGAAAAGCGCAATCGGTTTTCGCCCCAGCCGGGCGCCGATCCCCGCCTGCTCAGGGATCTCATCGATAGCGCAGACCGCTTGCCAGCGTTTATTCTCCTCCACCGGCTGACGGTTCACTTCGGTACGGAACAACGCCAGACGGCTCGGATCGTTAAGCGTGGTCTGCCATTCACACTGGTAGGTTTCCACCACGCGGGCCATCTCCTGTTCCAGCTCGTGCGCAATGCCCAGGCTGTCGTTAAGAATCACCTCGCGCAGGTAGTCGATCCCCCCTTCCAGATTGTCCATCCACGTACTGGTACGCTGCAGGCGATCCGCCGTGCGGATGTAGAACATCAGGAAGCGGTCGACGGTACGGATCAGCGTCTCGTCATCCAGATCGCTGGCAAAGAGATCCGCATGGCGCGGTTTCATGCCGCCGTTACCGCAGAGATAAAGGTTCCAGCCTTTGTCGGTCGCAATGACGCCCACGTCCTTGCTCTGAGCCTCCGCACATTCACGGGTACAACCGGACACGGCCATTTTAATTTTGTGCGGCGCGCGTAAGCCTTTATAGCGGTGCTCAAGCGTGACCGCGAGACGCGTGGAATCTTGCACGCCATAGCGGCACCAGGTCGACCCGACGCAGGATTTCACCGTGCGCAGGGATTTACCGTACGCGTGACCGGTCTCAAATCCGGCCTCCACCAGCGCCTGCCAGATCGCCGGCAGCTGGTCGAGCGTGGCGCCAAAGAGGTCGATACGCTGTCCGCCCGTGATTTTGCTGTACAGCTGGTAGCGTTTGGCAATCTGGCCGATAGCTATCAAGCCGTCGGCCGACACTTCCCCTGCAGGCATCCGGGGCACGATGGAGTACGTCCCGTCTTTCTGAATATTGGCAAAATAACGGTCGTTGGTGTCCTGCAGCGGCAGATGTGCCGGTTTCAGCAGGTACTCATTCCAGCAGGAGGCGAGCACTGATCCCACCAGCGGTTTACAGATTTCGCAACCGTGCCCCTGCCCGTAACGGCTGATAAGCTGGTCGAAGGTACGAATATGATTGACGCGCACCAGGTGATAGATTTCCTGACGCGACCACGGGAAGTGTTCGCAGATGTCCTTTTTCACCTCCACGCCCTGCTCTGCAAGCTGGTACTCCATCACCTGTTTCACCAGCGCGCTGCATCCTCCGCAACCGGTCGCGGCTTTGGTGCACTGTTTTATGGCTCCAATATCCGCGGCACCGGCACTTACCGCCTGACAGATATCACCTTTGCTGACGTTATGGCAGGAGCAGATCTGCGCACTGTCAGGCAGTGCCGCCACGCCGAGGGCTTTTGGCGCGCTCCCGGCGAAGGAAGGTAAAATCAGCGTTTCAGGCTCTTTGGGCAACGCTATGCCGTTGAGCATCATCTGCACCAGGGTCGCATATTCGCTGGCATCCCCCACCAGTACGCCGCCCAACAGGGTTTTATTGTCCTCACTGACCACGATCTTTTTATAGATTTGCTGCGGACCATGCGTCCATTGATAGCTTAGCGCGCCGGGTGTTCTTCCATGGGCATCACCAAACGAGGCCACATCTACCCCCAGCAGCTTCAGTTTGGTGCTCATGTCAGCCCCGGTAAAGGCGCTCGCCTCTCCCGCCAGCGTGGCCGATGCCACCCGCGCCATCTGATAACCCGGGGCGACCAGGCCAAAAATTTTACCCTCCCACAGTGCACATTCGCCGATAGCGAACACGTCTTTATCGGAAGTCTGGCACTGGTTATCAATGCAAATCCCGCCGCGCTCTCCGGTCACCAGGCCACTGCTGCGCCCCAGTGCATCCTGCGGGCGAATACCTGCAGAGAAGACCACGATGTCAGTTTCCAGCTGTTCGCCGTCCGCAAAGCGCATCACCAGCCCGCCGTTCGCAGAGACGATGTCGGTGGTGGCTTTGCTGGTGTGAACGCCCACGCCAAGCGCTTCGATCTTTTTGCGCAGCATGGCCGCGCCGTCGTTGTCGAGTTGTACCGCCATCAGGTGTGGCGCAAACTCCACGACGTGCGTTTCCAGGCCCAGCTGTTTCAGGGCATTCGCGGCTTCCAGTCCCAGCAGGCCACCGCCAATGACCACCCCGCGACGGGATTGCTTTGCCTGCGCGGCGATGTTATCCAGGTCGTCCAGCGTACGGTAAACAAAGCAGCCCGGCAGCGTGCTGCCCGGTACCGGAGGCACAAACGGGTACGAGCCGGTCGCCAGCACCAGTTTGTCCCAGTGGGTTTCATGCCCACTGGCGGTACGCACGACGTGTGCGTCGCGATCGATACTCACAATTTGCTGCGAGAGGCGAAGCTCAATGCCGTGTTCAGCAAAGAAATCACCGTCCACCAGCGAGAGCGATTCTGCGCTTCGTCCGCCAAAATACTCTGACAAATGCACACGATCGTAGGCGGCATAGCGCTCTTCGCCAAAAACGATAATCTGGTACTGCCGGTGCAAATTGCGCTTCACACAGTCTTCGAGAAAATGATGGCCGACCATACCGTGTCCAACCACCACCAGCGTAGGTTTTGTCATAGCGTTTTGTCCTGCAACCTGCGGTTGCGTAGTGAATCGATTGAACAGCCAGTCCGCGTGGGCGGGCGCAGCCGTTGCCAGTAAATCGGTGAATGTTGCCGCGTTGCGGCAATCCCCCATCAGCAGCACGCCAGCAAGCGCACCGCGATGCAGTAACAAACGGCGATAGTGACGGGTCAGCGGATCCCAGGCGCTCCAGACCACATCGTCTGGCAGAACCTCTACTCGCCCGGCGCTGAACAGCTCCACACCGGGTACTTTGAGGCGCATGCCGCTGTCGGTCAGGGCAAATGGCGTGCTAGCCTCCCCAGCCAGCCGGGCGGCGAGGATATCCGCCTGCGCCAGGCAAGGTGCGACCAGGCCGAACGTCTGGCCGTCGATTTCGCAGCACTCACCGATGGCGCTGATCGCCGGGACTGAGGTCTGCATCTGGTGGTTAACCACAATGCCGCGGGCACAGTGAATGCCGCTGGCTTTTGCCAGTGCGACATTGGGCTGCACGCCGGTCGCCAGCACCACGCGAGAGGCGTTAATCTTGCGTCCGTTGTGTAACGTCACGGCATCCGCCGCAATGGCGGTCACTCCCGATGACAGTTCGCAGCGAACGCCGCGCTCCGCCAGCGCCTCTTCAAGCAAAACGCCTGCCTGGCGATCGAGCTGCTGTTCCATCAGCCACGCACCACGATGCACCAGCGTGACGTTGTCACAAGACCGGACCAGTGCCGCAGCGACCTCAACGCCGAGCACCCCACCGCCCAGCACTACAGCTGGCCCCGGGTTCTCCTGAATCGCGCGGATATCGGCCAGCGTACGAAAGGTGAAGACATGTGGAGCGTCACCGCCCGGAATGGGAGGTACAAAAGGCGTCGACCCGGTGGCAAAGACCAGTTCGTCCCAGGCCAGCGTGGCTGCTGTGGTACGGACCTCGCGTTTCTCAACATCCACGGAGAGCACCTTTTCGCCCCGTCGTACCGTCACACCCCGTGCGTGATACCAGGCGTCATCCTGCAGGCGGATCTGCTGCGCCTGTTTTTCCCCGCCCAGTACCGGCGAGAGCATGATGCGGTTGTAAGCGTGTTCCGACTCCTCGCCAAACACGGTGATCGTGAAGCGACCGGGCGCACGCTCGGTCAGCGAGGCAATCAGCCGTGTTGCGGCCATCCCATTACCGATAACGATCAGTCGCATCACCGCCTCCGTTACGCCGCTTTAGGCTGTTTTTCATAGAGGAAATGGAGGATCTGCTGACGCATATGGTGATAGCGGCTATCGTCCGCCAGCTGAACCCGATTGCGCGGGCGAGGCAGGTCAACATGCAGCACCTCGCCGACGGTGGCCGCCGGGCCGTTAGTCATCATCAGTACCCGGTCAGAAAGCAACACGGCCTCATCCACATCGTGGGTGATAAGCACGATGGTGGTGTTCAGCGCCTGCTGGATTTGCATCACCGAGTCCTGCAAATGCGCGCGCGTGAGCGCATCCAGCGCGCCAAACGGTTCATCCATCAGCAGGACCTTCGGCTTCATCGCCAGCGCACGGGCAATGCCAACGCGCTGTTTCATGCCGCCGGAGATTTCCGAAGGCCGTTTATGCAGGGCATGCCCCATCTGGACGCGATCGAGGTTGTGTTCAATCCACTCCTTGCGCTCCGCCTTGCTCATGGTGCGGCGAAAGACCTGATCCACCGCCAGCGCAACGTTGTCGAAGCAGGTGAGCCACGGCAGCAGAGAATGGTTCTGAAACACCACCGCACGCTCCGGTCCTGGCCCGGCGATTTCGCGGTTATCGCAAATCAGCCCACCTTCGGTCGGCAGGGTGATCCCGGCAATCAGGTTGAGCAACGTCGATTTGCCGCACCCGGAGTGGCCAATCAGGCTCACGGTTTCGCCTTCGTGAATATCAAAAGAGACGTTCTGCAGCGCCAGAAACTCGCCGCTGGCGGTAGAAAAACGCTGGCTCACGGCCTGGACCTGAATTAATGGTTTCATCTTCGCTCCTTATTTTTCCTGCCAGCTAAAGCGACGGGCGATCAGCATCAGCCCCTGCTCCAGCAGCAACCCGACCACGCCAATGATGACGATGGCGATGAGAATGTTTTCGACGTTGAGGTTGTTCCACTCATTCCAGATCCAGAAGCCGATCCCCAGCCCACCGGTGAGCATCTCGGCGGCGACAATGACCAGCCAGGCGATGCCAATAGAGAGGCGAACCCCGGTCAGCACCGCGGGCAGCACGGCCGGGAAGAGGATCCGCCGCATGATGGTCCACTCGGAGAGCTGCAGCACGCGGGCAACGTTGAGGTAATCCTGCGGAATACGACGTACCCCTTCGGCGGTGTTAATCACCATTGGCCATATTGAACAGATAAAAATGGTCCAGCTGGAGGCGGGCTCCGCTTTCTGGAACAGCAGCAGGCCGATAGGCAGCCAGGCTAAAGGACTGACCGGGCGTAACAGTGCAATCAACGGGCTGAACATGCGCGAGCAAAAGGTGAAGCGACCGATCAGGAAACCGAGCGGGATCCCCGCGAGCGCCGCCAGACCAAAACCCACCGCCACGCGCTGCAGCGAAGCGAGCACGTTCCAGCCGATCCCCATATCGTTTGGCCCGTCGCGGTAAAACGGGTCAGCGAAGAGCGTTAATGCGGAATCCAGCGTGCTGAGCGGCGTCGGGAACCCTTTGCTGTTGATCGCGGCCAGTTGCCAGAGCAACACCAGTAACCCGAGCCCCAGCAGCGCCGGGATCACGCGCTGCAGAAGGTCATTCATCCGTCGCGTGAACGTCGGTGCGCGGCGGCGAACCTGTACCGGAGGGAGGGTAATCACTTCCCCGCTCGCCGGCGTCTCGTCTTTCGATTTCGTGCTGTGCAGATGCTGCATAATCAGGCCCCTTTACGGTGAATAGCGAAGCGGTTGGCGTAACCGTCCGGATCGGTACCGTTCCAGACGGTACCGTCCATCAGGGTGCTGCTGCGATACGGTGATGACGGGGTGGATATGCCTCCCACCGCCGTGGCGGCATCCTGCCAGACCGAGGTCTGGTTAATGCGCTGCGCGATGGCGGCATAATCCGGCGCCGATTTGAGCAAGCCCCAGCGGCGGAACTGGGTTAAAAACCACATCCCGTCGGAGAGGTACGGATAGCTGACGGCACCCTCGTTGAAGAAACGGATCGGATGCGCATCCTGCCAGCGCTGGCCAAGCCCGTTGTCGTACTCTCCCAGCATCCGTCCGGTGAGATACTGCTCTTTGGTGTTCAGCCACGCCCGGCGAGAGAGGATTTGGGCGGTCTCACGTTTGTTGTCTGGTGATGCATCGATCCAGCGTGCGGCTTCCAGTACCGCACTCACCAGCGCCCGCGCGGTGTTCGGGTTTTTCTCCACCCAGTCGCGGCGTGTGCCAAGAATTTTTTCCGGATGATCGGCCCAGATCGACTGGGACGTTGCGGCGGTAAACCCGATGCGGTCGTTAATGGCGCGCGCATTCCACGGCTCACCAACGCAAAAGCCGACCATGTTGCCAATCCGCATGTTCATCACCATTTGCGGCGGCGGCACAACCACGGTTCGGACGTCATCGAACGGATTAATGCCCGCGCTGGCCAGCCAGTAGTACAGCCACATCGCATGCGTACCGGTCGGGAAAGTGTGTGCGAAGGTGTAAGTGCCGGGTGCCTGCTGCCCAATCAGCGTTTTCAGCCCGTCGAGATCGCGAACGCCCTTCTCTGCCAGATCGCTGGAGAGCGTGATGGCTTGACCGTTCTGGTTCAGGGTCATCAGGTTTGCCATCTGCTGTGGCTTACCGGCAAGCCCCAGCTCCAGCCCGTACAGCAGGCCGTAAAGAATGTGGGCGGCGTCCAGTTCGCCTGCCACCAGCTTATCGCGCACGGCTGCCCAGCTTGCCTCTTTGGTTGGCACGATGGTGATGCCATATTTTTTATCAAACCCCTTCAGCGCCGCGATAACCACCGGCGCGCAGTCGGTTAACGGTATAAACCCGATGCGCACCGTCTCCTGCTCCGGTTTATCCGAGCCTGCCGCCCACGCGGCCTGCATGACACCCGGTAATAACATGGCGCCGCTCGCCAGCATGCTGGCCTGTAAAAACCGCCGTCTCGACAAATCCGCCATGACCACTCCTGAAAAAAAGACAAAAAAAAGCGCCCACCCGTGCCGAAGCACCGCTGGACGCCTTTATCCCGAAGACAGATGCACCGCCGTTGGCGCACCGTCAAAAATGGTTAATCAGATAATGCAAAGGGAATGCCAGGTTTTACTGCCCTGTTTTTCGGGCGTTTACCGGGAAATCTCCACGACCGCGCACCTCAATCAGGCACTAAATGCCCACTCATTGTGCAGCTACTCCTTAGGGGTTACCTGCCACAAGCTCTTCACGGTGAGCAGCGCGCGGGCGATATCTACCATGCGCTGATTTTTGTCCATCGCCATTTTACGCAGCGCCGTCCATGCCTGTTCCTCACTCATCTTTTGATGGGTCATCAGTACGCTTTTCGCTTTATCGATGGTTTTGCGCTCTTCGAGCGTATCGCGCAGTGACGCGAGCTGACGGGAAAGCTGTTCTATCTCGCGCGCCTGCTGGCGAACCAGGGTTAACAAGGGCTTATCCGGATAAGAGGCCAGCGGATCGTCCTGCTCCTCAGCCGGTAGCGTGTACTCCTCCTGGCGATGGATACGCTCGTCCACCGCGATCATCAGATCGGCGATAACCATCTCCTCCAGGGTGCGCAGATGCTCAAGGCGTGCCGTTTGCAGAGCAAACCAGGCCAGTGCGGTATGGCCATTGTCAGCGGCTGGCTGGCGGGTACAGGCCACGCGCCTCAGTTGCTCCGTCTCACGGTCAGGCTGGCAATTCTGGGAAAAGGTGGTTTGCACATCCGCCGTGCTGTGGGTCATGAAAATCTCGAAGCAGGCCTGCTGTCCGTCAATCCGGTCCACCAGCCGCTGACGGATGCCATCGTCAAAATAGCCCTGCGTGAAGCCAATGGCGCCCAGCGCCCGCTCTTGTCCCGCCAGCTCTTTACCCTGCATCAGGCTATAAAGCGCGACAAAACGGCCTGCGATTTGCGGATCGTCAATGCTGTCGTTAAGCTGCGGTACGATACTGAGCAGATGACGCAGGATGCGACAATAGTGATCCATCGCCTGCGGGGCCGTGATGGTTTGCTGAATAACGCCATCACGAAGGGCTGACAGGTTATCCAGACTGAGCAGCGCGGCGGCTATACGTTCGCACACGCCGCTGCCCTGGAACGGGGAGTGGTTATCCAGAACGTCATAAAGCGCAGTGAGGTTTTCATTCACCAGCGCCCGGCTCGCTTTGCATTCGGCAGCGTACAGCTTACCCTGTGAGCAGAGCCAGACGTTAGAGGCTCCACGCTCGCACTGCAGCATATGCACCAGCAGGCTGATGGCGTTAACCAGCACGCCAAGCTGTGCCAGCCTGCTCAGTTGCTCCCGGCGCATCGACCTTGCACGCTGGAGCCATTCGGTCGCACCTGGCGAAATGCCAGCCATTAATGTCATGCTTACTCTCCCGGACAGCGAAACCCTGGATAGCTAAGCAATATTCGTGCCTTTAAAAGAACAGGAGTCAACATGCAGAAGATTGTTATCGTCGCCAACGGTGCGGCTTACGGCAGCGAATCCCTTTTTAACAGCCTGCGCCTGGCGATCGCGCTACGCGATAAAGAGAGTGAACTGGAGTTACGGCTCTTTTTAATGTCGGATGCGGTCACCGCCGGGCTGAAGGGGCAAAAACCGGCAGAAGGCTACAACATTCAGCAGATGCTGGAGATCCTGACCGCGCAAAACGTTCCGGTCAAACTGTGCAAAACCTGCACCGACGGGCGCGGCATCACCGGATTGCCGCTGATTGAAGGTGTGGAAATCGGCACGCTCGTTGAGCTGGCCGAGTGGACTCTGCGCGCCGATAAAGTATTAACTTTTTAATAATAAACCCGTAAAAATATTATTTTCTTATGGACGCGGTTTCAGCATCAAGTTTACCTGCAGGGTTGCCGATAGGCATGGAAACAACACAGTAGGTATTTCACTTATGTTCAGATCCATTCGTGCACGCATCATTGCCGCGACGACAGGTTGTCTGGTCGTCGCCCTTCTTCTTAATACTGTCATCAATTTTCAGGTCACACGCCAGGATAACCAGCAGTCACAGCGCGACATCCTGACCAGCACCAGCGCCAGCCATAACATGGCGATTGCGGACTGGGTGAAGAGCAAAATGACGGTTATCGCCTCCGCACAAACCGTTGCGCTCAGTGACGATCCGGTTCCGGTCTTTAAACAGCTTGCCCAGGCGGGTGGGTTCACTAACGTATACGTTGGCTATGCCAGCAAAACGGCGAAATTCTCTGAACCAGCGGGCGTACCGGCGGATTATGACCCCACGATCCGTCCCTGGTATCAGCAGGTCGTAAGCCAGGATAGCCCGGTCGTGACCGCGCCTTACGTTGACGCCGGTAGCGGAAAACTGGTGGTGACGTTTGCCGTGCCGGTGAAAGAAAACGGTACCCTGAAAGCCGTGGTGGCTGGCGATGTGGCGATGGACAGCGTGGTTGCTAATGTGCGCGGGATCCACCCAACCCCGGCAAGCAGCGGGCTGCTGCTGAATAGCGATGGCACCGTCATTGCCGCCAGCGACCCTGCCCTGACGCTTAAACCGTTCGCCGAAACCCTCAAAGGCATCGACTTTGCGGCGCTGAAAAGCGGAAACCCGGTAAACGGGACCTTCAATGGCGCCGAAAAAACCTTCGTGGCAACCGCCGTGCCGGGTACGAACTGGATGCTGGTTGTTGCCCTGGACACAGGCGATGCCACCTCTGGAATGCGCTCGCTGCTGAAAGCCTCGGCCATCTCGCTGGTGATCCTGGCCTTACTCAGCGGCGCCATTGTTCACTTCCTGATTGCGCGTCTGCTGAAGCGCCTGTCTGACATTCGCGATGCGATGCATAACATTGCGAACGGCACTAACGATCTGTCGCAACGCCTGCCGGAGAGCGGCGATGACGAAGTGGCGCAAATAGCGCAGGCGTTTAACGCCTTCAGTGACAAGCTCTCGGTGGTGATGGTACAACTGCGGGATGCCAGCGCATCGGTGAAAAACGCCGCGCGGGAAATTGCGGCAGGTAACCAGGACCTCTCAGGGCGTACCGAGCAGGCCGCCTCCAGCCTTCGCGAAACGGCCAGCGCCGTGGAAGAGATCACCGCGTCGGTAACCCAGTCGAACGAGTCTGCGGCTGAAGCCAATGACCAGGCGAGTAAGGCCTCTGCGGCGGCGGCTCGCGGCGGCGAGGTGGTATCTCAGGCCATCAGCACCATGCAGTCCATTGAAGTGGCTTCCGCGAAGATTGGCGACATCACCAGCGTGATTGACGGGATTGCCTTCCAGACCAATATCCTGGCGCTGAATGCCTCGGTGGAAGCCGCACGCGCCGGAGAGCAAGGCCGTGGGTTTGCCGTGGTGGCCGGCGAGGTGCGTAATCTGGCCAGCCGCAGCGCGCAGGCGGCGAAAGAGATTAAAACGCTTATCGATTCCACCACCAACAGCGTGGCCACCGGCTCCCGCTACGTTCATCTGGCCGGGGAAAGCATGAACGAAATCCGCTCCAGCATCGGTAGCGTGTCGGGCATCATGCGTGAAATCTCCATCGCCACCAGCGAGCAGATGAAAGGCATCCAGGAGATTAACCATGCGGTGACCCATCTGGACAGAATGGTTCAGCAGAACGCCGAACTGGTGGTGCAATCTGCGGCTGCAGCCGGCGCGCTGCAGAGCCAGGCGGGCGACCTTGCTGAAACTGCCGGGCATTTCCGCATTTAATTTTAGGGTGGCGCGCGTTCACCGGGCAAAACGCGCGCCAGAGTAAATTTTCAGGAATTTTGTCATTTTTGTTTAATCGTTACGCCATTTTTTGATCAAAGTCAGCATCCTCACCCTCCCCCTTTGGTGTTATGCCATGAGTGAATTGTGAACAATATCACGCTCGGATATGGCAGCAGGGAGAGCGTTGTTTAAGACTACGGGGTAAAAAATGGCACTGGTAAAAACAAGTTTGAAATTGTTTGGCGGGGATACGGTCGTTGTACGGTGTTCTGAGCGATGCCGCATTCATTTGATGAGTTCGAAAGCACAACAACACTCGCAGGCGGATATCCTGACCGTGCAGGATGACAAGGCATGGCTTACCGTGCCGTACACCGGCACGTGGGATGTCCTGATTGACAGCCATAGCCAGTCACTGGAGCATTCCGTAAGCTACGTTGCTGCATAAGAGACAAACGCCCGGTCCGCTCACGCAGCCGGGCGCATTCTCAGGCAAAACCGGGACGCAGCGTATTATTCAGCGGGTTTCCTTCCAGCAGCGCTTTCACCTTCACCACCAGCTCATTCAGACAATCGTCCTTCATGCCGAGGCGCGTCAGCTCCTGGTCGAGCGAAAAGAGATACTGCGCGTTGGTGCCCAGCGGTCCACTGGCGGCAGCGATCAACGGGGCAATAACCTGCGTGCGGGTATCCGCTTCATACAGCGGATGGCGCGGATCCATAATAAACACCAGCGCGTTAACGGTACGTCCGTCATCAAGTTCCAGCTTGCACCAGCTCGGCATATAGCAGCCGGTGATCATCTCGCGCTTCCACAGCAGCGTCAGTTCGTCTTCCAGCGTTGCATCCGGCAGGCGGTAGGCCACCCCCGTGGTGCGTCCGCCCTCTTTTAGTGCAAGCATGCGTCCCGGCTGACACGCGCTACCTCGACCGGCCGTGAGGCGCAAACAAAATGCACGATGCCAGCCAGGAAGTGTACCTGTTGCCGATTCGACAAATTCGAGAGCCGGGTTCCACATCAGCGAACCGTAGCCAAAAATCCATACCGGGCCATCATCCGGGCGGCACGCCAGCGTGGCAGCGAGCGACGCCGCACGTTGTTCAGCTGACCAGAGAAGCGATTCCTCAATAGCACCAAATGCCGTCTTACAATCTGCCTTCATTAAGAAATCACGCGTTAACACTTTCCACCTCCGCCACTGCATGCTTCCTTGCGACATCTGTAATCCGCCTTCCTGGCATTGTGTGCTGGTCATTTTGCCAGCAGTTGAGTAACGATAAGCAATTCACGGGCCAGTTGCAATACAACGGAAGTTCAACCGCCTGAAAAGTCAAAACGAAGGCAGCGAATGATTTCACGGCTATTTCTTTTTATGCCATTTATCGTCGTCTCCTTTCTCATATTCATGTTTTACTGCGGCCCAGGCGACTTTGTGCGCGGTCTCTTCACGGCTGGCATCATCACGTCGATCTTCTTTATCTTTGTACTGATCCCAGGCGCTGTTAAAGGCCTCTTTGTAGATATCCTGCGCGTGCGCGGGCAATACGTGTTGCACGCTGTCTGGTAATTCGCGTTTCGTTTTATATGGCATCGCTAACCCCTCTTTTGGTTAAAGAGATAAGTGTGGACGACGATACGGCATGGTGCCAGTCAATTGAGAATTATGCGTAAATGATAATTTTAATATTATGTTATTAAAGGATTAACTACAGAACACGTTCCATTATCGACACCCCAAAGCCAAAACATTACAAACAGTAAAATTGAGTAAAAAATCAAGGGTATTTAACAGAGATCTGTTAATTTAATGACCGAAAATTCTATCTATAATTACAAGCACCTGCATTGATGGAGAAGCACATGACAGCAGCACACGAGGCGGTGAAGACCCGCCACAAGGAGACATCACTCATTTTCCCGGTCCTGGCACTGGCTGTGCTGCTCTTCTGGGGAAGCAGTCAGTCACTGCCAGTGGTAGTTGGTATCAATATTCTTGCTCTGGTGGGTATCTTAACCAGCGCCTTTAGCGTCGTTCGCCATGCGGACGTATTAGCCCACCGCCTGGGTGAGCCTTACGGCTCGTTAATTCTCAGCCTTTCGGTGGTTATCCTCGAAGTCAGCCTGATTTCCGCGCTGATGGCGACCGGTGACGCCGCACCGACCCTGATGCGTGACACCCTCTACTCCATCATTATGATTGTGACAGGTGGTCTGGTGGGCTTTTCACTGTTACTGGGCGGCCGCAAATTTGCGACCCAGTACATGAATCTGTTCGGCATAAAACAGTATCTGATTGCCCTTTTCCCGCTGGCGATTATTGTGCTGGTCTTCCCGATGGCATTGCCGGGGGCCAACTTCTCAACCGGTCAGGCGCTGCTGGTTGCGCTGATTTCCGCAGCCATGTACGGCGTGTTCCTGCTGATTCAGACCAAAACGCACCAGAGCCTGTTCGTCTATGAACATGAAGATGATGGCGACGACCCGCATCACGGTAAGCCGTCGGCTCACAGCAGCGCGTGGCATACGGTTTGGCTGATCGTACATCTGATTGCGGTTATCGCCGTGACCAAAATGAACGCCAACCCGCTGGAGACGCTGTTAACCGAGCTGAATGCCCCGGTCGCGTTTACCGGTTTCCTGGTGGCGCTACTTATCCTGTCGCCTGAGGGGCTGGGGGCGTTGAGGGCGGTGCTGAACAATCAGGTGCAACGCGCAATGAATCTGTTCTTTGGCTCGGTCCTGGCGACAATCTCACTCACCGTGCCGGTAGTGACGCTGATTGCCTTTATGACCGGCAACGAGTTGCAGTTCGCGCTGGGTGCGCCAGAGATGATTGTGATGGTGGCTTCACTGCTGCTGTGTCAGATATCCTTCTCGACCGGGCGCACCAACGTGCTGAACGGCGCGGCGCACATGGCGCTGTTTGTGGCCTATCTGATGACGATATTTGCCTAAGCGTTGTTCGGTGAGGCTCTGAGGCCACACCCGACACCTCTTCCATCGGGAGAGGAATAGCCCAAAAAAACCCGCCGAAGCGGGTTTTTTTATTAGTGGCTGGTATCCAGCTCGTCGAAACTCTTCACCAGATCGTCAATCGCCTTGATCTGTTTCAGGAACGGCTCCAGTTTAGCCAGCGGCAATGCGGACGGGCCGTCGCACTTCGCGTTGTCCGGGTCCGGGTGTGCTTCAATGAACAGACCGGCCAGGCCAGTCGCCATACCGGCGCGCGCCAGCTCGGTGACCTGCGCACGGCGGCCGCCAGAAGCTGCACCAAACGGGTCGCGGCACTGCAGCGCATGGGTCACATCGAAGATGACCGGAGACTGGTTGGACACGTTCTTCATCACGCTGAAGCCGAGCATATCAACGACCAGGTTGTCATAACCGAAGTTTGCGCCACGGTCACACAGGATCACTTTATCGTTGCCGCCTTCGATAAATTTATCGACGATGTTACCCATCTGGCCAGGGCTCACGAACTGAGGTTTCTTCACGTTGATGACCGCGCCGGTTTTCGCCATCGCTTCCACCAGGTCCGTCTGACGCGCCAGGAACGCCGGCAGCTGGATAACGTCGACAACGTCCGCAACAGGCTGCGCCTGAGAAGCTTCGTGCACGTCGGTGATCACTTTCACGCCAAAGGTCTGTTTCAGTTCCTGGAAAATTTTCATCCCCTCTTCCAGGCCCGGGCCACGGTAAGAGTGAATGGAGGAACGGTTGGCTTTGTCAAAAGAGGCCTTAAACACGTACGGGATACCCAGTTTCTGGGTCACGGTCACGTAGTGCTCGCAGATACGCATCGCGAGATCACGGGATTCCAGCACGTTCATACCGCCAAACAGCACGAACGGCAGGTCGTTTGCCACGTTGATATCACCAATGCTAACCACTTTTTGTTTCATAGGATCGCCTTATTCAGGTGTGAATCGGAATTAAGATTAATGCAGTGTAATTTGTTTGTGCGAGATCGCGTTGATCTGCGCACGAATCATTTCGCTGATCGGGTCTTCCGGGCATTGCTCAACAAAATAATTCAGATCGTTCAGCGCCACATGCTCGCAATCAAGCTGGGCATAAATCAGCCCGCGATCGCGGATTTCGTACGGATCTTCCGGATTAAACTGCAGCAGCACTTCACTGGCACGTAATGCCAGCTCCATCTGACGCTCTTCCATCAGCGCAGATTTCAGCGTATCCAGCAGTTTACGGATCACCTCGGCGTTATCCGCCTCGTCGAGATCTTCATTAAAGAGCTCGGCAACCGGGCTGATATTGCCTTTTAACCAGACGTCCAGCGTATGCTCATCCAGCGTATCGCCGTTAAACGGATTGATGAGCCACATCTCACCGTCCAGCCACTCCGCTCGCAGGATCATCTGCGTCGGGAAAATGACCGGCACCAGTGGAATATCCAGACGATGCGCGACCCACAGCAAAATGGAACCCAGCGCAACCGCGCTGCCCTGACGATTTTTTAAGACCTGATCCAGCCATAGTGCGTCAGACAGACGATACACGCCACGCGTGTCGCAGAAACCCCATTCGCCGTAGAAAAGCTCAAGCAGCTTCTCTAATTGCCAGTCCTGCGGGCGCGCCTGATTGATCTCTTCACGCGCCAGGCTGACCAGATTCTCCAGCTCTTCGTAGACGTACTGCGACGTAAAATCGTCGCGGATCATCTCCGAAATCAGGATCATGCCATCGCAAAGCGGCACTTTATTAAATTCGAAATCGGCTAAGGACCTCATGACTTACCCCAGTAACGGTATTCTTGTGGTGGCGAGTTTAATGATGATGTACAGCACCACCAGCCCCAGCAAAAAGGCGATAAAACCGGTCTGCTGGCTGCGCGGACGACGACGCCCAAGCGCGATAAAACCCAAAACGATGTAGATGATAACGCCAAACAGCTTTTCAGTCAGCCATGCGCCTTTATCAGTAAATGGCAGATAGCCGGTCTTCCACATTAATCCGGCCCCTGAGAGAAACAGCACCGTGTCAATACAGTGCGGCGCAATACGCACCCAGCGGGCATCAATCAGCGGATTATTGCTGTAACGCCACCAGTAACGGACGATGAAAAAGCTGATGGTCAGGGCAACGGCTATCAGGTGGGCCGTGATCAGCACGGTAAACAGACTCATGCCCATTGTCCCAGCGTCAGACGGTCGTTGCCGCCATAGTCGCGACAGGTTTCCACCGCACGATAACCTGCAGCGATGAACACGTCACGCACCGCGTCCCCTTGCGTCCAGCCGTGCTCGACCAGCAGCCAGCCGCCGGGGTGCAAATGCTGTCGTGACGTTGTCACAATATGCACAATATCCGCCAGCCCTTCGTTGGCAGCGACCAGCGCCGTCAGCGGTTCAAAACGCACGTCCCCTTGCGTCAGGTGCGGGTCATGCTCGTCGATATAGGGAGGGTTGCTGACAATCATCCCGAACGTGCGGTTATCCAGCGCGCTAAACCAGCTGCTTTGCAGAACGGTGACGTTCGGGAAGCCCAGACGCGCCACGTTACGCTGCGCCAGCGCTACCGCATCGGGCATCACGTCAACCGCCGTCACCTCGCAGTCCGGACGCTCGCTGGCCAGCGCCAGGGCAATTGCGCCAGTGCCGGTTCCAAGATCGAGAATTCGGCAGGCTTGTGCGGGTAAACGCGACAGTGCCTGCTCCACCAGACACTCGGTGTCCGGACGTGGGATCAGGGTCGCTGGGGAGACGTACAACGGCAGTGACCAGAACTCACGCTCCCCGACCAGATGCGCCACCGGCTCACCGGTTTTGCGGCGGGCAAGCAGCGTAGCGAGCTGCGCTTCCTGCTCAGCGCTCAGCTGGGTCTCGCCGAAAGCCAGCAGGTAAGTGCGGGCTTTCCCCGTCACAAACTCAAGCAAAATTTCGGCGTCACGTTTAGGGCTTTCGCTCGCGGAAAGCTCACTGGCGGCCTGCCGTAACCAGTGCTGAAACTCCATTATTCCTGCTCGGACAGTGCTGCCAGCTGGTCGGCCTGGTATTCCTGCACGATAGGCTCAATCAGCATATCCAGCTTTCCTTCCATCACTTCGTCCAGACGGTACAGGGTCAGGTTGATGCGGTGGTCGGTAACACGGCCCTGCGGGAAGTTATAGGTACGGTTACGGTCGCTGCGATCGCCGCTGCCCAGCAGGTTACGACGCGTGGAGGCTTCCGCCTGTTGACGTTTTGCCATTTCAGCCGCGTGGATACGCGCGCCCAGCACGGATAAGGCTTTGGCTTTGTTCTTGTGCTGAGAACGTTCGTCCTGGCACTCCACCACGATGCCGGTTGGCAGGTGGGTAATACGGATAGCGGAATCGGTGGTGTTAACGTGCTGACCCCCTGCCCCAGAGGAGCGGAAGGTATCGATACGCAGGTCCGCCGGGTTGATGTCCGGCAATTCTGCTTCAGGCAACTCTGGCATCACCGCAACCGTACAGGCAGAAGTGTGAATTCGCCCCTGAGATTCGGTGGCAGGTACGCGCTGCACGCGATGACCGCCGGATTCAAACTTCAGACGACCGTACACGCCGTCACCGCTGATTTTAGCGATAACCTCTTTGTAGCCGCCATGTTCACCGTCGTTGGCGCTCATGATCTCAACGCGCCAGCGACGCGCTTCGGCGTAGCGGCTGTACATACGGAACAGATCGCCGGCAAACAGTGCCGCTTCGTCACCGCCGGTCCCGGCGCGGACTTCGACAAAGGCGTTACGCTCATCGTCCGGATCTTTTGGCAGCAGAAGCACCTGCAACTGTTGCTCCATCTCTTCAGCACGCGCTTTTGCGTCCAGCAACTCTTCCTGCGCCATCTCGCGCATTTCAGGGTCGTCGAGCATCATCTGCGCGGTTTCAATATCTTCCTGGACCTGTCGCCAGTCGGTAAAGCATTTTGATACATCACTCAACTGCGCGTATTCACGCGAGAGCGCGCGAAAACGTTCCTGGTCAGCAATGGTCCCGGCATCGCCGAGCAGCGCCTGTACTTCTTCATGGCGCTCGTGCAGAGCTTCCAGTTTAGCGACGATAGAAGGCTTCATAGGCGTAAATGCACCTTGTAATAGAAAATGGGTATAGGGCGCTATTCCAGCCCGAGGCTGTTGCGCAGAATAGTCAGGCGTTCATCATCCCCGTCACGGGCGGCCTGCTGAAGGGATTTGGTTGGTGCATGGATCAGGCGGTTGGTCAGTTTCCAGGCCAGATCCTGCATAATGGCTTCTGCGTCGCCGCCCTGCTGAAGGGCGGCCAGCGCTTTGGCGGTCAGGTCATCACGCACCTGCTCCGCCTGACCGCGGTACTCACGGATAGTCTCGCTGACGCTTTGCGCGCGCAGCCAGGCCATAAACTCACTCGTTTCCTGCTCTACAATGGTTTCCGCCTGAACCGCCGCCGCTTTACGCTGGGCAAGGTTATGCGAAATGATGCTTTGCAGGTCGTCCACGCTGTAAAGGTAGGCGTTCGCCAGTTTACCGACTTCCGGTTCGACATCGCGCGGGACGGCAATATCCACCAGCAGCATCGGTTGATTACGGCGGGATTTCAGCGCTCGCTCGACCATCCCTTTACCGATAATCGGCAGCGGGCTGGCGGTAGAGCTGATGATAATATCTGCCTCTTTCAGGCGCTCATCGATGTCGCTCAGCGCAACCACCTCGGCACCCACCTCGTCCGCCAGCACCTGTGCACGTTCGCGGGTACGGTTAGCGATAATCATCTTTTTAACTTTGTGTTCGCGCAGATGGCGCGCCACAAGTTCGATGGTTTCGCCCGCCCCGACCAGCATCACAGTGACGGTCGACAGGGATTCAAAGATTTGACGGGCCAGGGTACAGGCCGCGAAAGCAACAGAAACCGCACTGGCACCAATGTCGGTTTCGGTTCGCACACGCTTCGCCACGGAGAATGACTTCTGGAACATACGCTCCAGTTCACTGGCTTTCAGATGCCCTTTTTGCGAATCGGCAAACGCCTTTTTCACCTGACCGAGAATTTGCGGCTCGCCGAGCACCAGCGAGTCCAGGCCGCTGGCCACACGCATCAGATGGCTGACTGCATCGTTATCCTGATGCCAGTAGAGGCTATTACGCAGCTCTTCTTCGTTGAGGTTGTGGTAATCACATAACCAGCGGATCAGCGCTTCATGCAGGTTGTCCTGCTCTTCAACGCTTAGGTAGAGTTCAGTACGGTTGCACGTCGAGAGCACCACGCCACCCTGCACCATCGGCTGTGCAAGCAGGCTGTCCAGCGCCAGGTCAAGCGTATCCGGCGAAAACGTGACGCGTTCTCGCAGCGAAACCGGGGCTGTTTTGTGGTTAATACCGAGTGCTAATAGGGTCATGTTGAGCGGGAGTAGTACCAGCGTTAATAAGGTTAGCAGAACGCATCATACAGGATGCGCGAGATCAATAAAAGAGACTGCCCCCTTTCGGAGTAATAGCTTATACAATGCTTTGAGATAATTTGAACGTAGACGGTGGCACCCTTCGACGCTAGCATTAACAGTTATAACTGCAACGTATCTCAAGGATTTGTCCTCATTATGACCCGACTGATTCGCCTGCTGCCCCTGGCGGCACTGGTTCTGACCGCATGTACCGTCACCCAACCTAAAGGCCCGGGCAAAAGCCCTGATTCACCGCAGTGGCGTCAGCACCAGCAGGACGTCCGCAATTTGAGCCAGTACCAGACCCGTGGTGCCTTCGCTTATCTCTCTGATGAACAAAAAGTGTATGCGCGTTTCTTCTGGCAGCAAACCGGGCAGGACAACTATCGCCTGCTGCTGTTAAACCCGCTGGGCAGCACCGAACTGGAGCTTATTGCCAAACCGGGTGAAGCGCAGATCACCGATAACAAAGGCAAGCACTATACCGCCACCGACGCCGAAGAGATGATCGGCAAGCTGACCGGAATGCCTATTCCGCTGAACAGCCTGCGCCAGTGGATTCTGGGCCTGCCGGGTGACGCGACCGACTACCAGCTTGACGACCAGTACCGTCTGAGCCAGGTGAGCTACACCCAGAACGGCAAAACCTGGAAAGTGGTGTACAGCGCCTATGACAGCAACACCAGGCCTTCCCTGCCATCCAACATGGAACTGACCCAGGGCAGCCAGCGGATCAAGCTAAAAATGGACAACTGGATCGTTAAATGATGACCCACTGGCCTTCTCCGGCAAAACTGAATCTGTTTTTATACATCACCGGACAGCGTGCTGACGGATACCATACCCTGCAGACGCTGTTTCAGTTCCTTGATTACGGCGACACGATCGCGATTGGCCCGCGTCAGGACGGCGAGGTTTGCCTGCTGACGCCGGTTGACGGCGTGGCGCATGAAGATAACCTGATTGTGCGCGCTGCACGTCTGCTGATGAAAGTGGCGTCGGACACCGGTCGTCTGCCGGCAGGAAGCGGCGCGGATATCCGTATTGAGAAGCGTCTGCCGATGGGCGGTGGACTGGGCGGTGGCTCATCAAATGCCGCCACCGTGTTGGTTGCCCTGAATCACCTCTGGGGCTGCGGATTATCTCAGGATGAGCTGGCAGCGTTAGGCTTAACGCTGGGGGCGGACGTCCCGGTCTTTGTGCGCGGTCATGCGGCGTTTGCTGAAGGGGTGGGCGAAATACTTTCCCCGGTCGAGCCGCCGGAAAAATGGTACCTGGTGGCCCACCCGGGCGTCAGCATTCCGACCCCGGTCATCTTCAACGATCCTGACCTGCCACGGAATACCCCGGTGCGGTCAATAGAAACGTTATTAAATTGTGAATTCAGCAACGATTGCGAGGTTATCGCAAGAAAACGTTTTCGCGAGGTTGATGCGGTGCTTTCCTGGCTGTTAGAATACGCGCCGTCGCGCCTGACTGGCACAGGGGCCTGTGTCTTTGCTGAATTTGACACCGAATCCGCCGCTCGTCAGGTGCTTGAGCAAGCGCCGGTTTGGCTGCATGGTTTTGTAGCACGTGGGATGAACACCTCCCCCCTACAGCAAGCCATTCTGGCGCAGACTGAGTTTCGGTGACAACGTCACCCTGTTCCAGACGTTGCATCGCGCTCTTTAATACACCGCCTGGATAGCATTTCGCCTGGCCCGCACAGTTTGCGGCGAACGCTATCCACCACTGGACGCATGCCTGAGGTTCTTCTCGTGCCTGATATGAAGCTTTTTGCTGGTAACGCCACCCCGGAACTAGCACAACGTATTGCCAACCGCCTGTACACTTCCCTCGGCGACGCCGCTGTAGGTCGCTTTAGCGACGGCGAAGTCAGCGTACAAATCAATGAAAATGTACGCGGTGGTGATATTTTCATCATCCAGTCCACCTGTGCTCCAACAAATGACAACCTGATGGAACTGGTTGTTATGGTCGACGCCCTGCGTCGCGCTTCAGCAGGCCGTATCACTGCTGTTATTCCTTACTTCGGCTATGCTCGTCAGGACCGTCGTGTCCGTTCCGCGCGTGTGCCAATCACTGCCAAAGTTGTCGCTGATTTCCTCTCCAGCGTTGGCGTTGACCGTGTTCTGACCGTTGACCTGCATGCAGAACAGATCCAGGGCTTCTTCGACGTTCCGGTTGATAACGTATTCGGTAGCCCAATCCTGCTGGAAGACATGCTGCAGCTGAATCTGGATAACCCAATCGTGGTTTCTCCGGACATCGGCGGCGTGGTACGTGCTCGTGCTATCGCTAAGCTGCTGAACGATACCGACATGGCAATCATCGACAAACGTCGTCCACGCGCTAACGTTTCTCAGGTGATGCACATCATCGGTGACGTTGCTGGCCGTGACTGCGTGCTGGTTGACGACATGATCGATACCGGCGGTACGCTGTGTAAAGCAGCAGAAGCGCTGAAAGAGCGTGGTGCCAAGCGCGTATTCGCCTACGCGACTCACCCGATCTTCTCCGGCAATGCAGTAAACAACCTCCGCAACTCCGTTATCGACGAAGTAGTGGTGTGCGATACCATCCCACTGAGTGACGAGATCAAAGCGCTGCCAAACGTGCGCACCTTGACCCTGTCCGGGATGCTGGCCGAAGCGATTCGTCGTATCAGCAACGAAGAATCTATCTCAGCAATGTTCGAACACTAATCGAACACGGCCGAAAAACCCGCTGCGGCGGGTTTTTTTGTCTCTGATATTTATTTGTATGATCAATGCCTCCTTCACCTGCCATTCACATGACAGATGATGCGCACACGGATGAGAGATAATTGTGAAACACGTAACCTCCTCACATGTTCTTCCCTTTCGCGCCCTCATCGACGCTTGCTGGAAAGAGAAATACACCGCTTCACGTTTTATGCGTGACCTTATTGCCGGTATCACCGTCGGGATTATCGCCATTCCGCTCGCCATGGCACTGGCAATTGGCAGCGGCGTAGCACCGCAGTATGGGCTTTACACGGCGGCCGTCGCCGGGATTGTGATTGCGCTAACGGGCGGGTCTCGCTTCAGCGTTTCCGGCCCGACAGCCGCATTTGTGGTGATCCTCTATCCCGTTTCTCAGCAGTTTGGCCTGGCAGGCCTGCTGGTCGCCACCCTGATGTCCGGCGTCTTTTTGATCCTGTTTGGTCTGGCCCGTTTTGGCCGACTGATTGAATACATTCCCCTTTCCGTGACGCTGGGGTTCACCTCCGGGATTGGCATTACCATCGGGACAATGCAGATCAAGGACTTCCTCGGCCTGCAGATGGCCCACGTCCCTGAACATTACCTGCAAAAAGTCGGGGCGCTGTTTATGGCACTCCCCACCGCCAACCCGGGCGATGCCGCCATCGGGATTGTTACCTTGGGCACGCTAATTATCTGGCCTCGTTTAGGCATTCGTCTGCCTGGCCACCTGCCCGCCCTGCTGCTGGGCTGTGCGGTGATGGCCATCGTTAATCTCTTTGGTGGTCATGTCGCGACCATTGGGTCTCAGTTCCACTATGTTCTGGCTGACGGTTCACAGGGAAGCGGTATTCCTCAACTGTTACCACAACTGGTACTGCCATGGGATATGCCGGGTTCCAGCTTCACCTTAAGCTGGGACTCCCTGCGCGCCCTTCTGCCCGCGGCCTTCTCAATGGCTATGCTGGGGGCCATTGAATCCCTGCTCTGTGCCGTCGTGCTGGACGGCATGACCGGCACCAAGCATAAAGCCAACAGCGAACTGGTTGGGCAGGGTCTGGGCAACATCATCGCCCCGTTCTTTGGCGGTATTACGGCAACAGCGGCCATCGCCCGCTCTGCGGCAAACGTACGTGCCGGGGCGACGTCGCCGGTATCGGCAGTTATCCACTCGGTGCTGGTGATCCTCGCCCTGCTGGTCCTCGCTCCGCTGCTCTCCTGGCTGCCGCTTTCAGCCATGGCTGCCCTGCTGCTGATGGTGGCGTGGAACATGAGCGAAGCACATAAGGTGGTCAATCTACTGCGTCGCGCACCGAAAGACGACATCATCGTGATGCTGATGTGTATGTCGCTGACCGTGCTGTTCGATATGGTTATCGCCATCAGCGTCGGGATCGTGCTGGCCTCCCTGCTGTTTATGCGCCGTATTGCGCAGATGACGCGCCTTTCCCCGGTTAACGTTGAGGTACCTGACGATGTGCTGGTGCTGCGTGTGATTGGCCCGTTGTTCTTTGCTGCCGCGGAAGGTCTGTTCAGCGAACTGGAAACCCGTATCGTGGGCAAACGCATTGTGGTGCTGAAATGGGATGCCGTGCCGGTGCTGGATGCGGGTGGTCTGGATGCCTTCCAGCGCTTCGTTTCGCGTCTGCCGGAAGGCTGTGAACTGCGGGTGAGTAATCTCGAATTCCAGCCGCTGCGCACCATGGCGCGCGCTGGCGTGCAGCCGATCCCTGGCCGCCTGGCCTTTTATCCCAACCGTGAAGCCGCGTTAGCGGATCTGTGAATGCCCTGATGCAGAGAAACGTCTCTGCATCATCACGGCTATCGCCTGCTGGAGCCATGCAAGCACGGCAGGCGTCATCCATGTTCCTTTCATCAAATGCGGCTCCTGCTGCATGGCAACGCGAAACTTTTGCTGGGTTTCAGGATTCGTTCCCGCGTATGACTGGAACAATACCCGCCAGTGTTCAGCGAGCATTTGCGCCTCACCGGAAGACGGGTCGAGGTTTTCCCGCTGCGCCTGATGCAATTTCGCTACCAGTGGCGGCCACTCCATCATGCGATCAAAATAGTGTGCGCGGGTAAAGGCCATCTCTTCTGCAGAGAGATACTTTTCCCAGATGGCAAGCTTCGATTCGGCAAACGCCCGCGTAATATAGTCAGTCATTTCCGCCGTAATACCCGTCTGCTCACGCATCTGCGGCTCGACGCTGTGCATCTCGTTCAGCCGGGTGAGAAATTCCGGCTTACCTGCCGTATCCTGCTCCAGGCGTGACATCCAGCGCGTCGCCAGATCCCTGGCACGAGGATCCGAAACGTCGATATTATGCTTCAGCAGGTTATTTGCCTCAGCAACCAAACCTGACCAGATATCCGCAAGTGCCTCCTTCTGAACGGCAAACGGCAACTGCTGTAACTCCTCTTTGCTAAACCAGCGTTCGTACATATTCATTAACTCCAGAGTCTGTAGCCAGGATTCCAGATTGGGTGCCGCATCGTCGGTAAGCCCGGTACGCAATTCCACCAGCCTCTCGCGCAGCGTCAGCATGCTACGCAGTTGCTTATCCAGCAAACTGATTTGCGCATCGAGTAATTCGGTTAACGACAGCGACTCCTGTTTCAGAAAATCCCTGATTTCAGCAAGTTCCAGCCCGGCTTTTGCCAGCACCTGAATCATATGCAGACGTTGCACATCCGCCAGATTATACAGCCGGTAACCTGCCGCACTTCTGGCAGAAGGCAGTAACAACCCTGTTTGCTCATAGTGATGCAATGTTCGCACGGTGATCCCGGCACGTTTCGCGAGTTCACCCACCTGAATCAACATAACTGCTCCTTTTACTTTGCCAGTGGCACCACTCTGAAGCCTTACGTTACGTGAGGGTCAACCTTTCATGCAAAAAAAAAACGACTCCATGAGGAGCCGTTTCGGTGTTCTTTCGTCGTAGCACATTAGCTGTGTTTGTGCTGGTCCCTGCGGCAGCGCTTATCGTAATGGCGCACCCACCAGTATTTATCGCAGACTTCTTCATGACCACTCACGCGTGCACCGGCAAGCCATAGCACTGCACCAAGGAAAATACTCAATACCGCGCCATGCGCGAAGTATTGCGGAAGGTCAAGTTGCGGCAATTGGTTTAAAATTGAATAACCCACGCCAGCGACCATCACAAACAGTCCCAACCCCATCAGCACATTACCGAGTATCGAAGCGTTTTTGCGTTTCATATGTCACCTCCGGAACTTTGGGTTGTAAGGGGAAAAGCCCCTGATCCTTGTGTGTAAAGTATAGACAACGGCTCTTTTATGAGTTGCGTGAATGATCACATTTACAGATAACTCCCAGACAAAAGTTTACAAATAAGACATTGAACAGCTTGAAATTCTAATTGTTCAGATAAGTAATTATTCATATCTCGCGGTTCGGGCAGCAGAATTTTGTCAAGCGGCGCGTCAGACAGTAAACTACGCGCCAGATCTGGAACCCATTAGGAATTGAATCGTGACGATTAAACTGATTGTCGGCCTCGCGAACCCTGGCGCAGAGTACGCGGCGACCCGCCACAATGCCGGCGCCTGGTATGTTGATCTGCTGGCCGAACGGTTGCGTGCTCCCCTGCGTGAAGAACCAAAATTCTACGGGTATACCTCACGTATCAATCTTGCTGGCGCAGATGTCCGTCTGCTGGTGCCCACCACCTTTATGAACCTGAGCGGCAAAGCTGTTGCAGCCATGGCGACGTTTTATCGCATTAACCCGGATGAAATTCTGGTGGCCCACGATGAGCTGGACCTGCCCCCCGGTGTGGCAAAATTCAAACTGGGCGGTGGTCATGGCGGTCACAATGGTCTGAAAGACATTATCAGCAAGCTGGGCAATAATCCCAATTTCCACCGTTTGCGCGTGGGAATCGGCCATCCGGGCGATAAAAACAAAGTTGTCGGTTTCGTACTGGGTAAGCCACCGGTTTCTGAGCAGAAACTGATTGACGAAGCGGTTGACGAAGCGGTGCGCTGCACCGAAATCTGGCTGCAGGATGGCCTAACCAAAGCGACAAACCGCTTACACGCTTTCAAAGCGCAATAATCCGCCCGATACGGCTTTTTTACCGCGCGTGGTGCGGGTTACGTGTATAATAGGCGTAGTTATTTACTTTTCATCAATCGGTTATCGTTAACGGATTGATTATCAAGATATTAAGGTGATTTAGAAATGGGATTCAAATGCGGTATCGTCGGTCTGCCAAACGTGGGCAAATCCACCCTGTTCAACGCGCTCACCAAAGCAGGTATTGAAGCGGCGAACTTCCCGTTCTGTACCATCGAACCGAACACCGGCGTTGTGCCAATGCCCGATCCGCGTCTGGACCAGCTCGCGGAAATCGTGAAGCCGCAGCGCATTCTGCCGACCACCATGGAGTTCGTGGACATCGCGGGCCTGGTGAAAGGTGCATCCAAAGGCGAAGGCCTCGGTAACCAGTTCCTGACCAACATCCGTGAAACGGAAGCAATTGGTCACGTTGTGCGTTGCTTCGAGAACGACAACATCATCCACGTTAACAACAAAGTGGACCCGGCTGACGACATCGAGGTGATCAACACCGAGCTGGCACTGTCTGACCTCGACACCTGTGAACGCGCTATTCACCGCGTGCAGAAGAAAGCCAAAGGTGGCGACAAAGACGCGAAAGCAGAACTGGCTGCGCTGGAAAAATGTCTGCCACAGCTGGAAAACGCGGGCATGCTGCGCGCGCTGAAAAACCTGACGGAAGAAGACAAGGCGGCAATCAAATACCTGAGCTTCCTGACTCTGAAGCCAACTATGTACATTGCCAACGTTAACGAAGACGGTTTCGAGAACAACCCATACCTGGACAAAGTGCGTGAAATCGCGGCGGCTGAAGGTTCAGTGGTTGTAGCGGTTTGCGCTGCCGTTGAATCCGACATTGCAGAGCTGGACGACGCTGACCGTGACGAATTCATGGCCGAGCTGGGTCTGGAAGAGCCGGGCCTGAACCGCGTGATCCGCGCAGGCTATGAGCTGCTGAACCTGCAGACCTACTTCACCGCTGGCGTGAAAGAAGTGCGCGCGTGGACGATTCCTGTGGGTGCGACCGCGCCTCAGGCGGCCGGTAAGATCCACACCGACTTCGAGAAAGGCTTCATTCGTGCGCAGACTATCGCATTTGAAGACTTCATCACCTACAAGGGTGAGCAAGGCGCGAAAGAAGCAGGCAAGATGCGTGCGGAAGGGAAAGATTACATCGTTAAAGATGGCGATGTGATGAACTTCCTGTTTAACGTTTGATTTGTTTTGAATGAAAAAAATCCACGCTTTGGCGTGGATTTTTTTATTCCGGGGTTAAAACACATTTTCCAGGAGTTCTGTTTTCATGCTGGGTTCAAAGGGAATGATTTCAACAGTCGCAAGCTTTAACTTCTGAAAAGGATCCTCGCGTAAGCGCTCTTCAAGAGAGGCAAGACTCTCGCACTTAGCGAGAATGACACCGCTGTTTCTTAGGATCCGTCTACCGGACGCCAGAAAAATCCCTCTGCATACCCCTTTTTTAGCCACTCAACATGAGCAGGTATCGCTGCGTCGATTTCATCGAGTGGTTTTATATAGGTCAAAATGACAATGTAAACCGTGCTCATCCTTTGCCTCTTAACTCTGTTTTTTAAACCGCTTGTTGGAACTGCTGATACAGTCCCTGTTTTGCCACCGGTTATAGTTATCATTTTTTTTAGCGCTTTTGATCTTAATATGCAGGGCCCGATTGAGACAACGCGTTACGCTTCATATCCCAGGAATAAAACCAATCATGCCAACCATTTTGTTTTGCTGGATAGCTACAGAAAACGACTACTTCCTTTGACAGATTGAATGTTAAGTAATAGAAAGTCGCACCTTCAGGAGGTGCAGATCAAAATAGTTTTTCGCCCTGAGCATCGAAGATGGTCAAAACGGTTGGTAATGGCTTAGACTCGCTTAACGCAAAGACTAACTGGCGTGTTGAGTCGACCATTGCATGGTCTAAAAAATGGCATACTAACCACTCTGTTACTTTCACCACTAGCCCAATGAAGCAGGTTATTTTCTTTAAAATAAATGAGATTTTCAATCCTTCGTAAACCTCAACTTTTAAAGTTTGATCTTTTTCAAATAACCTTCAAAAAGCCCCACAAGATATACCCGGTATCGTGCTGGTTGCACTTCTTTATACGTTAATACACTAGAAAAATCTTTCAAACACTTTGAACATGTATTTTTCGAAACATCTAATTGGCTATCGTCGTAGCTATATTTCTTATGTTCACTAACAAGCTTCACACCTCTCATTTTCTTAACCAAAAAGCTTTTTACCTCTTCAGTAAGCGTGTCAAACTCATATGAGTTTACGATAGAGTAGCCTATTACCCCGTCACATTCAGGGCATGATATTTCCTTTCCATACTCTATGAAATCATTGTCAATGCCATCGAGGACTAATAACTTCTTTTTAAGTCGATTAGTTATTTTCATTTCCTCTATAACCTTTAACTCCAATAATAACAAGTAAGATTAAAAGTAAATGAATGATGTTATTAGTCAATAACTTAATTTAGGCAAGCCTTGGTTATTGATTATATTGAATTCCAAACTATATATATACCATGGTTGAATGACTTTGTCTCATACGAGACAGAAATTCGACCCCATTCATAATCCCATCTAATCATTTCTGTTTTCGTAACATCAGGAACCCCTAAATTCAGAGAAAGGCTTAGCCAATCAGACAAGCTTTTCACTGAGTTATTTAGCATGTTAATATTAGTTCTCGCATCCCAGTCCTTTAGGGATTTATAATATTCACTATCTTTATCGACAAGATGAACCATAAAAGGAAAACCAAAACATATTGGACGTATAATAGCTTGAAATTCTTTTTCGAAAAATACTGTTGAGTCAATATGATAGTGATGAGGCATAATGTTTTTTATAGCTTTGTGCTTTATTGATTTGTGGTAAAAGTCACAATTACAAAATCCTTCTTCACTATCTATCTCTAAACTTAGACCATCCAGGTTTAGCTCACCGGTAATCGGGTTTAAATTTAATTCAAGCATATTGCCTTGCTCCAATTTTGAGTAACCCACAGATAATGGCAATATAATTACCTTCTCATAGCACTTATATGAAAAGCATTTTCCATGCGTGCAAATCACATACTTTATACGCAAGGCGCATGCTGGAATTTTCACCATGGCACCAAAATTCACTTACATCAATTTATTCACGCTGGTATGTAAGAACCATTTCCAATGGAATCTTTGTGACAATAAAACCTTATTGCCAATGGTTCAATAAATTAATCCACATTTCTTTTTCTCCAGCGATGACTTTTATATTTTCTCTATTTTCTTTTACATACTGCATGTACGTTTCATAAATAGCTCTTATTGTCACAGTTTTGTCAGAGCGAGAAGCTTCAATCAAAGTTATTAGCTTTTCTAAATAACGTGCTGACTCTACTCTTGACTTAAAAAACTCCTTGAGATAGTCGAGCACCTCATTGTATGAATCGTAATTCATTATTCCTCCGGAAAAATATCAATTTTGTCGAAAGTAATTCCCCGTTTTTCTGCGTGCATTTGTTCTACGCCCCCCTTTCCCATACTGCGGATAAGCATTTGTAAATTGTTCTAATGGTGCACCAACTTCATCCCCAAACATTCTTGGATGCCTCACTTGAGAAGTACCATTTTCATAAGGTTGCAATGTATCAAATATCCCTCTAATTCTTGCATCACTCCAAGAAACATCCGCTGGTAAAGTCGGATCAACTTTATCAGGACCTTATATCTGAAACGCATCACGAGTCGCTTTACCCATATAAAATTTTCGAATCCAAAATACGTTACAGGCGCTTTTTTAGTTTCGAGAAGACCAGGAACCCATTTATCTAAACTGCCATCGTCATTCAAATATCGGACATAACGATAAGCAGTTGAAGGCATTGTAGCGCCTGGACCAGCAGGCCCAACATAGAAATCAGGTTTTGTTTTACCGCTACACTCACGACTCCCCCCCCCACAGATCCACCCATCCCAGCGCATTCGGCGCATACTGGTAAAGGTTTATCCCCCCCGCCAGCCCTATCGGGTCCTGCTGCGTAAACCGCCCGCAGTCCGGGTCGTAATACCGGAACAGATTCTAGTGCAGCCCTGTCTCACGGTCCAGGTATTGCCCCTGCATCCGCAGGTTCTGAGAATATCCTGATACCTACGTTTCACTTTCCTGCAGCAGACGGAACCCTTCCCAGAAAAACCGGATGCTGACCCGGCTTGCCTGTTGGCTGTCCGCCCATCATCTGGCGTCGCGTTTTATTGATGCGGCGGCCGAGCGGATCGTAGCGGAAGCTGACCTGCGTCTGCGTTTTGTTGCGGTCCCGTGGCTGGCTAATGACTTCCGTCAGACGGTGCTCGCCGTCGTAGCGGTAATGCCAGCGGGTCTGGCTGTTATCCTTCTCCATGGTGCGGGCGTGTATGTTACAACTCCAGCGAATGTCGTTCAGCTGCGTCAGGCGGTTGTGCGTGACCTTCTCAGCAGAGTCTTCCTGCGGGTTACCGGCAGCGTACCGTTCTGAACCAGCAAACGCCCGGCGCTGTCGTACTGCCAGCTGAACGGGTTATCGTCACGCTCTTCCCGCACCAGTTATTGCGCTAGTCGTAATCCCAGCGGCGCTGGGGATCGTCAGTGAATACATCCCGACGATGCAGTCGACCAAGAAGTTCGTACTCGCTGAGGGTGGTCAGCAACCCCTGGGTGCGGCTGGCCTCCCGGTGGGACCTCACGGGTATGCTGACACTTGTTGTGAATAAGGATAAGCAAGGAGCGTAAGAGGCAGCCAAAACGCGTGCGGAAGGGAAATATTATCGTTATACATGACGATGTGATGAACTTCTTGTTTAGGGAAGGTGCGAACAAGTCCCTGATATGAGATCATGTTTGTCATCTGGAGCCATGGAACAGGGTTCATCATGAGTCATCAACTTACCTTCGCCGACAGTGAATTCAGCAGTAAGCGCCGTCAGACCAGAAAAGAGATTTTCTTGTCCCGCATGGAGCAGATTCTGCCATGGCAAAACATGGTGGAAGTCATCGAGCCGTTTTACCCCAAGGCTGGTAATGGCCGGCGACCTTATCCGCTGGAAACCATGCTACGCATTCACTGCATGCAGCATTGGTACAACCTGAGCGATGGCGCGATGGAAGATGCTCTGTACGAAATCGCCTCCATGCGTCTGTTTGCCCGGTTATCCCTGGATAGCGCCTTGCCGGACCGCACCACCATCATGAATTTCCGCCACCTGCTGGAGCAGCATCAACTGGCCCGCCAATTGTTCAAGACCATCAATCGCTGGCTGGCCGAAGCAGGCGTCATGATGACTCAAGGCACCTTGGTCGATGCCACCATCATTGAGGCACCCAGCTCGACCAAGAACAAAGAGCAGCAACGCGATCCGGAGATGCATCAGACCAAGAAAGGCAATCAGTGGCACTTTGGCATGAAGGCCCACATTGGTGTCGATGCCAAGAGTGGCCTGACCCACAGCCTAGTCACCACCGCGGCCAACGAGCATGACCTCAATCAGCTGGGTAATCTGCTGCATGGAGAGGAGCAATTTGTCTCAGCCGATGCCGGCTACCAAGGGGCGCCACAGCGCGAGGAGCTGGCCGAGGTGGATGTGGACTGGCTGATCGCCGAGCGCCCCGGCAAGGTAAGAACCTTGAAACAGCATCCACGCAAGAACAAAACGGCCATCAACATCGAATACATGAAAGCCAGCATCCGGGCCAAGGTGGAGCACCCATTTCGCATCATCAAGCGACAGTTCGGCTTCGTGAAAGCCAGATACAAGGGGTTGCTGAAAAACGATAACCAACTGGCGATGTTATTCACGCTGGCCAACCTGTTTCGGGCGGACCAAATGATACGTCAGTGGGAGAGATCTCACTAAAAACTGGGGATAACGCCTTAAATGGCGAAGAAACGGTCTAAATAGGCTGATTCAAGGCATTTACGGGAGAAAAAATCGGCTCAAACATGAAGAAATGAAATGACTGAGTCAGCCGAGAAGAATTTCCCCACTTATTCGCACCTTCCATATGCTTTTCCGTAGCGATATTTCGATGATGGAGATAAAGGGGATGAAGTTTGACTTAGGTGCTATTGTTAAAATAGTCAGTATATTTTCGGGGCGTTACTATTTAAGGGCATAGCTACCGCACGAGCCCTTCAGAATAAGGCCCAGCGTCTTCCTGACATATTTTGACAAACGGTAAGCAAGTTTACATGAGCTTGCCACCAATTCAATATTTACCGCTTCATAACTGATGGTTAATGAAGCACTCGAGACATTATAGGATTAATCTGAGAAAAAAATACGATTTAGCTAAAATCGTCTATTCCCCTCAAGCTAAAATCGCATATCCATATGATTTAAAATGAAATTCCACAAAAGAGAATCACTTTCATTAACGCAATAACCCTATTACTGCTACTACCATAATTAGTAGAATCTGGCTTTATGGGGGGCGAAGAAAATATATCCAATATGAATTATTTGTTGCATTATCGAGGTAACTTTCAATTTCAGCCAGACCTGTCTCAATATATGAAATTGTTTCAGGGAAACTGAGAAAAGTTAATTTTACACCTCAAAATAAGTTTGTCTTTTAATCTCCCTTTCGGATTTAATCGGGTAATTTTCCGATATTAACAATTAAGCACAGCTACATATTCCTGGTTAAAGCGACGATTAATTTGCACCGATTCCTCCTGTCTGCAGGGGTCTTCGTCGCCCTGCCCTTCAGCCACCTTCATCTGAAATTTAACGCTGACTTCATCATCGCTTCGCTTTCGCCATAGCGCAGAGTGAACAGGTGATAGATAAGATTTATTATAAAAATGATAAAATTTCGTTATAATTTCTTTAAATGTTTACGCCGATTAGCTTGTAAGCCACTGTAAAATATAGCCATTCAATTCAATGCATTTAACTTTGCTCTGGCCTCTGGTAACAGACGCCATCATTGTTTTCGCTTATTGGCAAACCCGGTGGTTTATAGGCGCAGGTGATGTCATGACCGCACAAGTCAGGAGTTGGTATGAATAAGAAAAGACGCTCAGTTCCCGGTATCAGGCACTATGACGGCCCAGCCGGTGGCTGGGGGGCGTTAAAGGCGACGGCCATTGCGGTACGTACCCAAATGGATACGCTGGATGCCCCCGCAACTCTGCTGCGCACAAACCAGCCTGACGGTTTTGACTGCCCTGGCTGTGCGTGGCCCGATAAAGAACACAAATCCACGTTCCAGTTCTGTGAGAACGGGGCGAAAGCCGTCACCTGGGAAGCCACCAATAAACGCGTCACCACGGATTTTCTCGCCAAAAACAGCGTGTCCTCGCTGCTGGCTAAATCTGATTTTGAGCTGGAAGGTTACGGTCGTCTCACCCATCCCCTGCGCTATGACCGGGCAAGTGATACCTTCCAGCCAGTGGAATGGGACGACGCTTTCCAGCGTATCGGTGAGGTGCTGCGCGGTCTTGAGCCTGACCAGGTCGAATTTTATACCTCCGGCAGAGCCTCGAACGAAGCAGCGTATCTGTTCCAGCTGTTCGCCCGCGAGTACGGTACCAATAACTTCCCCGACTGCTCGAATATGTGCCATGAAGCCACCAGCGTCGGTTTACCCCGTTCCATTGGTATCGGGAAAGGGACCGTCTCACTTGATGACTTCGATAAAACGGAGCTGGTTATCTCCATTGGTCATAACCCTGGGACCAACCATCCGCGGATGATGGGCACGCTGCATGAGCTGGCTCGCCGCAACGTACCGATTATCGTTTTTAATCCCCTGCGCGAGCGCGCGCTGGAACGTTTCGCGGATCCGCAAAGCGTTATTGAGATGGCAACCTACAGCTCTACCGATATCGCCTCCACCTATTTCCAGGTGAAAGCCGGGGGCGATGCCGCTGCGTTAAAAGGGATCGCAAAACACCTGCTGGAGATGGAGAACGAACGCGGAAACGTGCTCGATCGCGCCTTTATTGCTGAACACACCCAGGGCATTGAGGCGTTTGCTGCAGACATTGCGCAAACCGACTGGGAGGCCATTGAGCGTGAGTCCGGGTTGAGCCGGGCAGCGCTCAAATCCGTGGCCGAGGCCTACGCAAAATCGAATGCCACCATCATCACCTACGGGATGGGCATCACCCAGCATAATAAAGGCACCGCGAATGTCCGCCTGATCGCTGATCTGTTGCTGCTCCGCGGTAACATTGGCAAACCCGGCGCGGGGATATGCCCTCTGCGCGGCCACTCGAACGTTCAGGGTAACCGCACCGTGGGTATAAGCGAGAAACCGACACCGGCATTTCTCAACCGCCTGAAGGAGGTATTCGGTTTTGAGCCCCCTGCCCACCACGGCCATGATGCGGTGCAGGCAACGCAGGCTATGATCGACGGACGTGCAAAAGCGCTGATCTGTCTGGGGGGAAATTTTGCGGTGGCGATGCCCGATCACGAGAACGGTTTTCCGGCAATGAATACGCTGGATTTGAGCGTTCACATCGGTACCAAGCTCAACCGCACCCATTTGCTGGTGGGGAAAGAGACCTTTATTTTGCCGTGCCTCGGTCGTACCGAGCTGGATGTCCAGGCCACCGGACGCCAGTCCATTACCGTGGAGGACTCCATGTCGATGGTGCATGCCTCTTCCGGCAAGCTGAAACCCGCCTCTCCGCGCCTGCGCGCTGAGCCGGCCATTGTCGCCGGAATGGCACAAGCCACCCTGCGGGAGACTCGTGTAGACTGGATGACGCTGGTTGAGGATTATGACCGTATCCGCAACCTGATTGAGCAGACCATTCCGGGCTTCGAGAATTACAATGAACGGATCCGCATTCCTGGTGGTTTTCGCATGCCGCTGCCGCCCACAGAACGTATCTGGCCAACGGCGACGGGCAAAGCGATGTTTTCGGTATTCGACGGCGTCAATGAGAACGCCAGTGGTGAAGGCGATAATGTGCTGCGCCTGATCACGCTGCGCAGCCACGACCAGTACAACACCACCATTTACGCCCTTGATGACCGCTACCGCGGCGTCTTTGGCCGTCGCGATGTGCTGTTTATGAATGAAGACGATATGGCGCAGTCAGGCCTGGAGCATGGCGATCGCGTGGATATCGAAACCGCCCTGCCGGGGAGCGTTCAGCGTCTGGAAGACATTACCGTTGTGGCCTACAGCATTGCGCCGGGTTCCGTCGGAGCTTATTACCCGGAGGCCAACGTACTGGTTCCGCTTGATTATCTGGATAAGGACAGCGGTACGCCGTCTTATAAATCGGTTCCGGTCCGCCTCATCCTGCGTTCGAAAGAGATCCGCATGCTGTAAGGCTTTCCGCGCAGAGAAATACGATGGATATAAAACAGTTAAAGTACTTAATCGCACTCGATCAGACCCGGCATTTTGGTAAAGCAGCCTCGCAGTGCAACATCACCCAGCCGACCCTCTCCATGCGTATTCGCAGCCTGGAAGAGGAGCTGGGGCTGGTGCTGATTACTCGCGGGCAACGTTTTGAAGGCTTTACGCCCGAAGGCGAACGCATTCTGGCATGGGCGCGCGCGGTACTGGCCGCTCACGACGGCCTCCAGGCCGAAGCCTCGCTGTGCAAAGGGCAAGTGGTGGGTGAATTGCGTCTGGGAATGGTGCCGCTGGCCAGCGTGGATCCGATGATCTTTATCCGCCAGCTGACGCAAAAATACCCGGAGCTGACCTACAGCCTCTACTCAATGTCCTCGCAACAAATTGCCGACGGCGTCAGCCGGAATCAGCTTGAACTGGGGATTTGCTACCTGAACAGCATTGACACCCGTCCGTTTGACATTATCCAGCTGCCAAAAACCGAAATGGGATTGCTGCACGATATCCGCCATTTCCAGCTGGATCAGGAGACGCTGACCTGGCAGGAACTGATGGCATTTCCGCTGGGGTTTCTGACCAAGGGGATGCATTATCGCGAGCATATGGAGGTGAGCTTTAAATCTGCCGGCATTAATCCCGAGTCTGTCTTTGAAAGCGATTCTACTTTCCAGATCATTCAGGCGGTACAAAGCGGCGTGTGCTGTGCCGTGATGCCGCTGAACAACGGGCTGGAGAACCTGAACAGCCACTTCCGGATAACCCCCATAACCGACTCGAACATCGAAGCCCCGATCGGCCTGATCATGCGTCGACAGGCTCCCGTCTCCTCACTGGCACTGCGCTGTTTCACCGACGCGCAGGCGCTTTATCTTGCGGAGAACAACGGCATTGAGTGAGGTCATGTGATAACGCGTCAGTCGAGCAACACCGAATAAGACTGACGCGTCACCACACTGAACCCGCCGATCAGCACCGCCTTGCAAACGTCCCGGTATTGCGGGGCATTCACCAGCGTGTTCAGCGCATCACGGATAGCGCTAAGCGTTTCAGGGGATGTGTTGTGCGCGGTAATCAGCGGTAACCCGGGTGTCAGGGGAGTACTGTCGATCGCCGCCAGCCCGTCGAGCAACGCCGGTTCATGACGCTGCAATAGCGCGTACGTCACGCAGTCGATAGCGGCGATATCGCCCTTACCCTCTTTTAGATCAATCAGCGACTGGCGATGGCTGCCGCTAAAGGTCGTCCGGGCAAAATAATGGCCATCGGGTGCAAGAGGTGCCACTTTTTTTCGCAGCGCATGATAACCGGACTGCGAATCCGCAGAATTGCATACCGCCCATCGGCCGCGAAAATCAGCCAGTGTCAGGGGGCGCTTCTGGGCGCGCGTCACCAGAAAGCTACGGTAATAAAACGCTTCGCAGCCTGGCGCCTGATAGTGAAAACATCCCACGACCTGTACGTCCGGCAATTGCGTCATCAGCGGGTAGCCGCAGGTCTGGCTGAGGACAAGCCCGGGCTGCTGCCAGTGGGCCAGCAGAGAATCATCGGGTACGCCTTCGCTCACCGGCACGCCGCGTTCGGCAAGCAGGTGCTGTACCGCTCGCCAGAGGGCATCCGTGTCGGCGCGATTGATGGCATACATCGGAAACGCCAGCGGGTTACTCATGACTTCCCTCGTGTTGACGCCCTGGGTGAGCGGTGACGTTGACCGCCCGCCCCCAAAACTGTCGCATCCATTCACTATAACCCCTGACCACAAAACCATGGTTACGCTTCTGGTACGCCGCCCGGTTTTGCAGATAGACGCTTTTTAGCCCATACCACGGAACACCCGGTAAATCGTGATGGACTGAATGGTAGTTAAGATTTAAAAACAGCACCCGCCAGAACAGCCCTGCTTCGTTGATGACAGAACGCGCCAGCGGATCATCCGCCGCGCGATGTTCATAAAAGGAGCGCACTTTAGTCAGCGCCAGCGCCGGATAACTTACCGCCAGCACAAACCAGACGGGCGAGAAACCGTTGTGCATCATCCAGGCAAACAGCGCTGCCAGCAACGACGCGTGGACGAGCCACATTGCCATTGCGCGCAGGTGAAGATGGCGAAACGCCGTCACGGCGCTGGCCAGCGTCTGCAGGATATCCAGCAGCGGTGCCAGCAACAGCCGGCCGCAGAAGGTATTCCGTGCATGGATCACGCGCTTGTGCCAGGGCGAAAAGCGTGCCCAGCTCTCCTCGGTAAAATAGTACGACTCCGGGTCATCCACCGGGATCGTCAGGCTATCGTGGCGATGATGGGCAAGATGAGAGTCCCGGTACAGACCATACGGATACCACACCGCCAGCGGAAGCGTGCCAAACAGCGCGTTAAGCCAGGCAAACCGCGTGGGATGGCCGTGGATCAGTTCATGCTGGAGTGACATATACCAGGTGGTAAATCCGATGAGCAGCAGCGTAGCGGGCAGCAATCCCAGCGTTTTCCAGTACGCCAGCGTGGCAAACCAGCCACTGTAAAGGGTGATGATGACGATCCACGTGGGCAGTTCGCTTCGCCACAAAAACCCCGAGGCGAGGTGGTGAATTTGATCGCGTTGTTGCGGATGTAAATAGAGGGAGCTTCGTTTACCCATGCCTTCAGACGCCGTTTCGCCAGAGAGAATGCCCTGACGATCGGGGAAAACGCCTGAAATAACAAAGAACTTATATCGCTTTGCTTTGCCAGAAACGCGGGCAGCGCGAGATCTCCCTCTCGTTCGCAGCTTGACTTATTTTGCAATAAAGGTACTTTTCAGGACATGAAGAAGATCCTGATTATCGTCCCTGACGGCGGCATGCTGTTTGAAGCCGCCGGTATCGCAGACATTCTGATGCAGGCGAACCGGCTGCATCCGGAAGGCCTAGCCCATCCCTGTTACCGCATTATCATCGCCACCACCCAGCCTCACCAGGTGATCCACGGCCAGTCCGGCCTGAATCTGCTGGCGGATTATCGCCTGCCGGAGCTGGATCCGCGTGAACCGCTTGATACGATTATTATCACCGGCCGCGGAATGAACGAGCAGGAGAGCACGGCGGTGGTGGACTGGCTGCACCTGGCTGCGCCACACGCGCGGCGGATAGCCTCCATTTGCGGCGGCGCGATGCTGCTGGCCCAGACCGGCCTGCTTGATGGACGCCGGGCAACCACCCACTGGCGGCTGCTGGAGACCCTGCAAACCCAGTACCCGGCCATCCATGTGGAAGGTGGCCCGCTGTATATTCAGGACGGTCCCATCTGGACCTCCGGTGGGGTTAGCTCCGGGTTTGATTTGACCCTGGCGCTGGTGGAAGACGATTACGGTTTTACTCTCGCTCGCGAGGTGGCGCAGGATATGGTGATGTATCTGCGCCGCCCCGGCGGGCAGCTGCAGTTCAGTCGCTATAATCTTCAGCAGCCCGGCACCTCCGGCCCGATAAGCGACCTGCAAACCTGGATCCTGGAGAACCTGACCGCTGACCTGTGCGTGGAAAATCTGGCGCAAAAAGCGGCGATGAGCCCACGCAATTTCACCCGCGTGTTCACCCGTGAAACGGGCGCCTCTCCGGCGCGTTATGTCACCGAAGCACGCCTTGCCGCCGCCCGGCAACTGCTTGAACAGACCAGCGACCCTCTCGAGCGCATTGCTGAGCAGAGCGGGTTTGGCAGCAGCATCAATTTGCGTCGCGTCTTTGAGAAACAACTCCACCTCACGCCTGGCGAGTATCGTCAGCGCTTCCACTGTCGCAAAATGGCATAATGTGATCCTTTTTTGTCGTTTACGCCATCCGGCCTGACGCCTACAGTGACTCCAGACAACAGAGATAAGGAGTGCACTATGGTTAAGGTCGGCATTAACGGTTTCGGCCGTATCGGACGTAATTTCCTGCGCGCGGCACTGGGTAACCCGGATGTGCAGATTGTGGCAATTAACGATCTGACGGACAGCAAAACCCTCGCCCATCTGCTCAAACATGATTCCCTTCTCGGCACGCTGCCGGCTCCCGTTGAAGCCGCGGATGGTGCGCTGCAGGTCGATGGCCAGCGGATCGTCGTCTTTAGCGAACGCGATCCGGCGAATATCGCGTGGCGTGACGCCGGCGTTGACGTGGTTATAGAAGCCACTGGCTTCTTTACGGAGCGGGAAAAAGCGGCCGTGCATATCACGCACGGTGGGGCTAAGCGCGTCATCATCTCCGCCCCCGGCAAAAACGATGACCTGACGGTGGTCATGGGCGTCAACCATGAACAGTACGATCCGGCTCAGCATTACGTGGTGAGTAACGGCAGTTGTACGACCAATGGTCTGGCCCCCGCCGCTCAGGTTCTGCATCAGCAGTTCGGTATTGAGCATGGCCTGATGAACACCACGCACGCTTATACTAACAGTCAGGCACTGCACGATCAGCCAGAGAAGGATCTGCGCGGTGCACGTGCGGCAGCGCTGTCGATTGTGCCTTACTCCAGCGGTGCGGCGAAAGCGCTGGGGAAAGTGATCCCCTCACTTGACGGTAAACTGACCGGGTATTCCCTGCGCGTGCCGGTTCCGGTGGTGTCGATTGTGGATTTGACGGTAACCCTGAGCCGTGATGTTACCGCCGAGGAGGTGAATGACGCCTTCCGGAAAGCCGCTGCCAGTGGCCCCCTGAAAGGCATTCTGGGTTACAGCGATGAACCGCTGGTTTCCAGTGATTATCAGGGCGACCCGCGCTCGTCAATTATCGACGGGCTCTCCACCCTCGTGATTGGCGGCAAAATGGTGAAGATCCTGGCGTGGTATGACAACGAATGGGGATTCTCAAACCGTCTGGTGGATCTGGCGGTGCTGATGGATAAGAAAGGGTTGTAATCTTCCCCCTGCACCCACTCTGAGTGGGTGTCGCTGCCCGGTAGCCTTTCGCTGACCGGGCACGCGTTCGTCACTCTGCTTTGACTTTCACGCCCATAAACACAATTACCATGGCCGTCACCAGCAGGAAACCGCTGCCCGCGAAGACGCCGCTGGCACCGTTGAGGTCGAATACCGCCCCGCCCACTGCCGCACCGGCGCTTATCGCCAGCTGGATAGAGGCCACCAGCAGACCACCCGCACTTTCGGCTTCATCCGGCACGGTGGTGGCAAGCCACGTTGACCAGCCCACCGGTACCAGACCAAACGCAAAGCCCCACAGCGCAACCAGTAACCCGTCCAGCATCGCCAGATGACCAAACGCCACCATGGTGAGAGCAAGCACGCCCATCGCGAACGGTACCAGTGCCAGCGTCAGGCGCAGGTTACGCGCCAGCAGATGCCCGGCGACGGAGGTGCCGATGAAGTTGGCAATCCCAAAGCCCAGCAGGATCAGCGAGATGCTCTCCACACTCGCCTGCCCCACCGTTTCAAGGAACGGACGCAGGTAGGTAAAGAAGGCAAAGTGGCCGCTGAAGATAAGAATGGTCGCTAGCATGCCGCCAATCATCCCCGGACGACGCAGCACGCGGAACAGCGTACTCAGGCTACCGCTGCTTTCCGGCTTCATGGACGGCAGTACCCAGAGCTGCCACAGCAGCGCCAGCATGCTCGGCAGAATGCAGAGAATAAAGACGTTACGCCAGCCAATCAGGCTACCCAGATAGCTTCCCAGCGGCGCCGCCACCACCGTCGCAATCGAGACGCTGGAGAATATCACCGCCAGCGCTTTCGGCACTTTATCGGCGGGCACCAGGCGCATCGCCGTGGCGGTCGACATCGCCCAGAATCCCCCGATCGCCACACCCAGCAACAGCCGGCCCATCAGCAGGACGTGCAGCGTGGGCGCAAAGGCCACCAGCAGGCTGGAGATGATCTGCAGCACCGAGAAGAACATCAATACCCAGCGACGGTCGATATTTTTGGTGGCCGGCGTGATGAGCAACCCGGTGACCAGCGCCATCAGCGCAGTGGCCGTCACCGCCTGTCCGGCCATCCCCTCGGACACCCCCAGGCTCGCGGCCATCGGCGTCAGCAAACTGGCGGGCAGGAATTCTGCTGTGATCAGGCCGAATACGCCAAGCCCCAGTGAGTAGACGGCTCGCCAGGCGGGTTTTGCAGGCGTGACCGCCTCTCTCGCCACGACACATGAATTCATCTGTTGTTCTCCCGTTATAAAAATGTGACAACTGTCGCAAAAGCATAGTGGGTTCACCCTGGACGATCTATGACATATAATCTCCACTTATTGATTATTCGTCCGGAGTTGCGTCATGACCGCTCAGTCACCCGATTTGATCAGCGAACTTTTGCGCGGCATGCGCCTGTCGGGCGTGAAATACCGTCGAATTGAGGCCAGCGCGCCGTTTGGCGTGGCGTTTCATCAGGCGCCCGGCAAAGCCCAGTTCCATTTTGTCAGCCACGGCAGCGCCCTTTTGCGTATGGAGAGTGGCGCCACCTTCACGCTGAATGGCGGCGACGCCCTTTTTATCCCGAACGGCAACGCCCATGCCCTGCTCTCTGACGAGCACGCCAGCATTACCCCGGTCAGTGCATTCCCCAGCGAGCCTATCTGCGGTTCGGTCTGTGCGATCACCTGTGAGCCGTGTCCGGAAAGCGAGAACACCATCATCTTCAGTGGATGCATGGATTTTGAACTGGGCGGGATGCAGCCGCTGATCAAGGCGATGCCGGAAGTGATGATGGTGAGCCGGCTGATGTCCACATGGCCGGAAATTCATCCGCTGCTGGCAGCGATGGAGCGGGAATCAATGACCCGCCAGGCCGGTTTCGCCGGGATCCTCGCGCGACTTGCCGACGTGGTGGCCGCGTTGATCGTGCGTGGCTGGGTTGAAGGAGGCTGCGGCAAAGCTACCGGCTGGGTGCAGGTATTGCGCGACCCGCGTTTGAGCCGGGCCATTTACGCCATGCATCAGCAGCCAGGCCTGAACTGGAGCGTGGCGGATCTGGCGAAAGAAGCGGGCACTTCCCGCTCCGTGTTTGCTGAACGTTTTCTGGCGGCCACGGGAACCACACCGGCAAAATATCTCAGCGAACTGAGGATGCGGCTGGCCATTCAGTACATCCGCCACGAAAATCAGCCCATTGAAACCGTCGCGTTGCGTCTGGGGTACGGTTCACTGGCCGCGTTCAGTCGGGCATTTAAGCGCATTATTGGGCATGCGCCGGGCACGTTGCGCGAGACCAACCAGACCCCGGAAGAGGTCTGAGCCAGGCGTTAGCGCTGCGTATTTTTTGCCAGTCGCCTTTCGCGATTTAATTATGGGGCGTGCTAAGGGAGCACCTTGCGCTATTACGGAATAAAAGAGCATTCCGCGCATATTATTATCGCGCCATGATTTGCGCCCATTGATTAAATTAAAAGCAATATAATTATTTATCATAAAAAAGAATTATCTTTCATCGAGATAGCAAATTCTCCCAATCCCTTCCGGCGCATAACCAGACGGTAAATTGTCTGGTTATGCGCAAAATGGGATATTCGACACGCGAAGCGGCCAATATTCGTCTAAGGTTTTCAGGTGATTGATAACAGCGGCAACGCTGCTCAGCGAATACAGGAGATGAACCGATGATAAGACCTCGTACACTACGCCCTGCTCTTTTGCACCTGGCTTTGGGCGGCGCGTTACTCGGTGTGACAACATGGGGTTATGCGGAAGAACACCTCACCACCCAGACAAGCTCCCCCGATATTTTACTTGGTCCTCTCTTTAATGATGTGCAAAGTGCCAAACTGTTTCCCGATCAAAAGACCTTTGCTGACGCCGTGCCGAAAAGCGATCCGCTGATGATTCTGGCGGATTATCGGATGCAGCGCACCCAGTCTGGCTTCGATCTGAAGCACTTTGTGGAAATGAACTTTACGCTGCCAGCGGAGGGTGAAAAATACGTCCCGCCTGCCGGGCAAACTTTACGTGCACACATTGATGACCTCTGGCCCGTACTGACCCGCACCACCGATAAAGCGAGTAATAAGTGGGATTCCCTTCTGCCGCTGCCTAAACCCTATGTCGTGCCTGGTGGACGTTTTCGCGAGGTCTACTACTGGGACAGTTATTTCACCATGTTAGGGCTGGCTGAGAGTGGCCACTGGGACAAAATCAGCGATATGGTGGACAACTTCGCTTACGAGCTGGACAGCTGGGGACATATCCCGAACGGCAACCGCAGCTACTACCTGAGCCGCTCCCAGCCTCCGTTCTTCGCGCTGATGGTCGAGTTGCTGGCGACCCATGACAGCGATGCGCTGAAGAAATACCGTCCGCAAATGGAGAAAGAGTACGCCTACTGGATGGAGGGTGCCGACACGCTGCAGGCCGGACAAGCCAACAAACGTGTGGTGAAGCTGGACGATGGCTCAGTGCTCAACCGCTACTGGGATGACCGCGATACGCCGCGTCCTGAATCCTGGCTCGACGATATGACCACCGCTAAAAGCAATCCTAACCGACCGGCCACGGAGATCTACCGCGATTTACGCTCAGCGGCCGCCTCGGGGTGGGACTTTAGCTCCCGCTGGATGGACGATCCGCAAAAACTCGGCACGATCCGCACCACCAGCATTGTGCCTGTCGATCTTAACGCCCTGATGTTTAAGATGGAAAAATTGCTGGCCAGGGCAAGCCAGGCATCCGGCGATACCTCCGCTGCCAGCAAGTATGACGCGCTGGCGACCGCGCGTCAGAAAGCGATCGAGAGCCATCTGTGGAATGATAAAGAGGGCTGGTACGCGGATTACGATCTTAAGAGCAAAAAGGTGCGTAATCAGCTTACGGCAGCCGCACTTTATCCGCTCTATGTGAAGGCGGCTTCGCAGGATCGCGCTGATAAGGTCGCTGCAGCGGCATCGTCACGCCTGCTCAAACCGGGCGGCATTTCCACCACCACCATCAACAGCGGCCAGCAGTGGGATGCACCTAACGGCTGGGCACCGCTGCAATGGGTGGCGACGGAAGGGTTGCAGAATTACGGGCAGGATAAGGTGGCAATGGATGTGACCTGGCGCTTCCTGAAAAATGTTCAGCATACCTATGACCGCGAACAGAAGCTGGTAGAGAAGTACGACGTTTCGAGTACCGGTACAGGGGGCGGCGGCGGTGAATATCCGCTGCAGGATGGCTTCGGCTGGAGTAACGGCGTGACGCTGAAAATGCTGGATCTGGTCTGTCCGAAAGAGAAACCGTGTGACAGCGTGCCGGAGAATCAGCCGGCGGCAAACGATGCTGCCGCGCCGGCGAAAAGTACGGCGCAATAAAGCGGCCTCATTCCCTCACCCTCTCCCACCTGGAGAGGGTGAATGGGCCGTCTTACGGGGTTTAACAGGGCGTCAGAAGCTGTAGCTCGCGCCTAACTGATAGGTTCGGTCACGTCCAATCCAGCAGTTGGTCGCATCGTAACAGGTCAACGTCTCTTTATTGGTGATGTTCTGCGCGCTCGCTTTCAGGGTCAGCCCTTCAAGCGAAGGCAGAATTTCGCCCATCCGATAGGATGCCGCCAGATCGTACTGCGTGGTGCCACCGAGTTTACCCGCGTCGTTCGCCGGTGAAATCTCCATCGGCCCGGTGTAGCGCGCCCCGGCCCCCAGCATCAATCCTTTCAGTGGCGTATTCTCAAAGGTGTAATCCCCCCACACGTTGAATGCATTTTCCGGCACCTGCGTAGGGCGTTTGCCCTGATACTTATCGTCCTGCGTATTGATGGCGTGGGTGTACGCGTAGTTGGCCATCAGGTTCAGATTGTCTGTCGGACGGCCAATCACAGACAACTCCGCCCCTTTAGACTCCACTTCGCCGGTCTGACGATAGTTCAGGAAGCCGGGATCGGAGGTGACGACATTCTTCTGGCGAATACTAAACACTGAGGCGGTAAAGGTGGTGGCGTACTCTGCCAGCAGATATTTCACCCCGCCCTCCACCTGCTTGCTGGTGGTCGGCTTGACCTCTTTCGCCGTCAGGGTTCCCTGCGGCGAGACCGGGGCAAACCCTTCTGAATAGCTGATAAACGGAGAGAGACCGTTGTCGAAGGCGTAGAGCGCGCCCAGTCGTTTGGTAACACGATCCTGCGATACCCACGCCTTGTCGCCGTTATGCAGATAATCGGTGGTGACGGAGCGATAATCATCATAGCGCAGGCTGCCCAACAGATTTAAGCCGCCAAACTCCACCTGATCCTGCAGGTAATACCCATTCTGCTGATAGCTCAGACGGTTTTTCTGCGCGGTATACAGCCCCAGCGCATCCTCATGGACCTGTGAATAGTCCGGATTGCGCATATCAATCCCCGGTGTTGCCGAGGCATAGCGGTAGTGGAAGTGGGAATTCAGCTTCTGGTAGTCAAACCCGGCCAGCAGATGGTGTTTCCACTCACCCAGCGCAACGGTTTTGGTCACCTGATTATCAATGTTGACGCTCCGGAGATCTTCATCCGTGGTGTAGGCAAAGCGGTTAAGCTGATTGACTTCACTGCCCGGCCCGGTTGCATAAATACTGCGCTGGTGGGTATCGATGTCAAAATAGCGCGCCTTCTGGTTAAAGCCCCAGCCGCTGTCAAACTCATGTTCAAAGCTGTAACCCAGCATCCACTGGCGCTGTTTAAACCCGCTCCATTCGTCGCCGGCATAATCCCGCTTGCCCGCATATTTCGAACGCAGCCAGGCGAGCGGCAGCGGGTTAGACGGCGTCAGGCTTGGGGAGTTTTGCGCCAGCGCATCAAGGGTGAGACGCGTTTTGTTGTCCGGTTGCCAGGTGACAGACGGCGCAACCAGGTAGTTTTCATACCGGGAGGTGTGCGGCTGATCGTCACTTTCCGTCGCTTTCCCCAGCAGACGGTAGTTCCAGTCGCTATCGGCAATTTGCCCGGTCGAATCCAGATACCCCTCTTTCAGATTACGGTTGCCGGTGTTAAAGCCCAGTTCGGTCCGGGCGGCTTGTTGCGGTTTTTTACTCTGAATATTCACCAGCCCACCCGGCGAGGCTCCGCCGTACAGTACCGATGAGGGACCTTTGAGGATATCAACGCTTTCAACCAACAGCGGATCGATGCGGGCTTTGGTATTGCCGGTGACGTTATAGGGTAACTGCAGCCCGTTGTAGAACTCCTGATCGACGGTAAATCCGCGAATTTTATATTCGCTCATGTAGGAGGTGTTTCCGCGCACCTCGGTCGACACACCCGGTGCATAGCGCAGGATCTCATTCACGGAGTTCGCGTGACGCTTATCGATTTCCTGTGCCGACAGGGTATTGATCACCTGCGGGGTTTTACTCTCGGCAACGGCTGATTTGGTTGCGCTGTTCGTCCAGTCGGGCAGTACGCTGCCCTGCTCTGAGCCCGTGACTACGATGGTTGATTCTTCGGCAAACGCCTGTACCTGCAATGCCAGCGTCACGGCTCCTGCCAACGCGCATAACGTGAAACGAGAGGGGTTCATAAAGTCGTCTTGTGATTAAATGTAATCAGGAACGACAATTATTATCATTTCGATTAGCAAATCAATATGCACGTAAAAAAACGGCCCTCCTTGAGAGCCGTTTTAGTGAAGTTATGCCCGTCGCAGTAACCTGAAAATGCCCAGCACCACAATGGCACCCACGACAGCCACCAGGAAACTGTGCAGGTCAAAACCGCTGATGCTGCCACCAAAGCCAAACATCGTCGCCAGCCAGCCGCCTACAACCGCCCCCACGACACCGAGCACACACGTCAGTATGAAGCCGCCGCCATCATTTCCCGGCATGATAAGTTTAGCGATAGCGCCAGCAATTAGACCAAAGATAATCCAGGCGATAATACCCATAGCGATGCCCTCTTGCAGGTTTAATGCATGCGCAGAAAACCTTCTGCGCAGGTAACTTAAGTATAGGTCATCCCTGGAAAACTAATTTCATCTCACCGACTTATCTTCTCTGCAATCTGAAAAAAAACTCATCGGTTTGTATTAAGTTTCATTGTGCAGTGCCGATAACGCAAAGACAGTCTGTCATCTATCAAGGAGCCATCCGGCGTGAGTAATTACAGTGAGCAGTTCCTCAAGCAAAATCCGCTGGCTGTATTAGGAGTATTGCGTGACCTGCAAAAAGGTGAAGTGCCGCTGCGCATCAGCTGGTCAAACAATCAGTTCATCAGCAAGATCCTCGACGTCTCGCAGGAGCGACTGGTTATCGATCTGGGCAGTCAGGAGTATGAAAACCGCGCCGCACTGAAAGCAGAGAAACTCGCGGTGATGGCAGAGACCCACGGTGCAAAAGTGGAATTTGTGCTCCCGCGCCTCGAAATGAGCGAATACCAGGGTCTTCCCGCGTTTGTCACACCACTGCCTGCCAACCTGTGGTTTGTGCAGCGCCGGGAATATTTCCGCATCAGCGCCCCCCTTCACCCTGCCTATTTTTGTAAGGCTAAAATGCCGGACAAAAAAGAGCTCCGCTTCCGCCTCTTCGACCTGTCGCTGGGCGGTATGGGCGCGCTGATGGATACGCCGAAACCTGACGGACTGGTCGAAGGCATGCGATTCTCGCAAATTGAACTGGATATGGCCGGCTGGGGACGGTTTTATTTTGATGCCCAGTTGATTGCCATCAGCGAGCGTAAGGTGGTGGACAGCAAAAACGAAACGATTACCACGCCACGTCTGAGTTTCCGCTTTCTGAACGTCGGACCCGGTTCAGAGCGCGAACTGCAGCGCATTATCTTTGCACTGGAGCGCGAAGCACGGGAACGTGCGAATAAAGTTCTGTGAGGAAAACGGGCAGCGTGACCGCCGCCCGCCTGCGGCATTACATGGCATCCATCGCTTTCTGTACTTTCCAGATGTAACGCGGAGCCTGTGGTGCCGGATGATTTTTCGCCACATGTTCAACGAATTCATCTTTGTCCATGCCGTTAATCTCTTCTATCGCCTCTTTACGGTCAGAGGAGAAGGTTCGCAACAGCGCCCCGGCCCCGTTGACGTAAGAGACCACCAGCGCGTATTGCATCACTTCCGGGTCGTCGATGCCCTTCAGTACGCCATGCTCCAGAATGCTGAGATAGGCTGTCCCCATGGAGATATTACGCTCCGGGTTCTTCAGCTCGCTGGTCGACGGCTGACCGCTCCAGCCCATGTAGCGGTAGACCTCTTTACCTGCGGTAGACGCTTTAAGCTGCATCAGCCCCACTGCGTTTGATTTGCTGACAAGCGTGGGATTACCGCCGGATTCAACGGCAATGATCGCGGTGATAAGACGCGGACTGACGCCCCATGCCTTCCCGGCTTGCTCGCTGATCGGCATCCACTGCATGGCCCGTTTCACCGGCACTTCCGGGTTCCAGGGCGGATTTTGATAGTCATGTCTGGAACTACAGCCCGCAAGCAACACAATCAAAAAAGCAAACCATCTCAATTTCACGTCATCTATCCTTATAGCCGGTCATCGCAGTGCGCCGCCCCTTGAAGCGGGCAGCGTATAAGCGGCATGATATAGACAATTAGTTTCTCATTCAGCAAGGAATTGCCATGTCTCAGTTTCATCTTATCGCACCGTCGGGCTACTGCATCAATCAGGACGCGGCACAACGGGGCGTTCAGCGCTTACTGGGCTTCGGCCACCAGGTAGAAAATCAGACGATTATCCCTCGCCGCCAGCAGCGTTTTGCCGGAACCGAGGCCCAGAGACTGAATGATATCAACAGCCTGGTGAACCTGAAGGGTGAGGATCGGATCGTGCTTGCGGTGCGGGGGGGCTATGGCGCGAGCCGGTTACTGGAGAGCATTGACTGGCAAGGTCTGGCACAGCGTCAACAGAAGGACCCGCTGCTGATATGCGGCCACAGCGACTTCACGGTGATCCAGCTTGGGCTGCTGGCGCTGCATAACGTCATTACCTTCAGCGGCCCGATGCTGGCCGGAAATTTTGGTGCGCCGGCGCTCGATGCGTTTACCCTTGAGCATTTCTGGCGTGCCCTGCGAAACCCAACCTACAGCATAACGTGGCAAGGCCAGGGGCCGCACTGGGCCTGTGAAGGCCAACTCTGGGGTGGTAACCTGGCAATGCTGGTCTCGCTCATCGGTACGCCGTGGCTGCCGGACATCGAAGACGGTATTCTGGTGCTGGAAGATATTAACGAACATCCGTTCCGCGTCGAGCGCATGTTATTGCAGCTTTATCATGCCGGGATCCTTGAACGTCAGTCAGCAATCGTGCTGGGCAGTTTTAGCGGTGCGGCACCCAATGATTACGACGCCGGTTACTCCCTTGAAACGATGGTTGATTTCATCCGTTCCCGTCTCGATATCCCGGTTATCACCGGTCTGGATTTTGGCCATGAGCAACAAACCGTAACCCTTGCGCTGGGGGCACATGCGTCCCTGATACATGATGATTCAGGCAGTCGGTTAACAATAAGCGGTCATCCGGTCATAAAGGCATAAAAAAGCCGTTAAACCCCTTAATAAAACGCTGTTGCCGTGGTTAATATGTTAGGGTTTTAGTAACAGCGTTAACATTGAGGTGGGAGTAAGACAACATTGGATGCCGCAGCGATAATCAGCCTTTTCATTCTGGGTTCTGTGCTTGTAACCTGTAGTATATTATTAAGTTCATTTTCATCGCGTCTCGGCATACCTATTCTCGTTATTTTCCTTGCTATCGGCATGCTGGCTGGCATCGATGGCATCGGCGGTATTCCTTTCGATAACTACCCTTTCGCCTACATGGTGAGTAACCTCGCGCTGGCAGTGATCCTGCTGGACGGCGGGATGCGCACTCAGGCGAGCTCGTTCCGCGTCGCCTTAGGGCCGGCGCTGTCGCTCGCGACCGTAGGCGTATTAATCACATCCGGCCTGACCGGGATGATGGCCGCCTGGCTGTTCCATCTCAATATCATGGAAGGCTTGCTGATTGGCGCTATTGTCGGTTCAACCGATGCGGCGGCGGTCTTTTCCCTGCTTGGCGGTAAAGGGCTTAACGAACGTGTTGGCTCCACGCTTGAGATTGAATCCGGCAGTAACGATCCCATGGCAGTGTTTCTCACCATCACGCTGATTGAGATGATCCAGCAGCACGAAAGCGGGCTGAGCTGGATGTTTGCCTGGCATATCCTGCAGCAGTTTGGTCTGGGGATTATTCTTGGCCTCGGCGGCGGCTATCTGCTGCAGCAGATGATCAACCGGATTTCACTTCCCGCCGGGCTTTACCCTCTGCTGGCGCTGAGCGGCGGCATTCTGATTTTTGCCGTCACCACCGCGCTGGATGGCAGCGGCATTCTTGCCGTCTACCTCTGCGGCTTCCTGATGGGTAACCGCCCTATTCGCAACCGTCACGCCATTTTGCAGAACTTCGACGGACTGGCCTGGCTGGCGCAGATTGGCATGTTCCTGGTGCTTGGCCTGCTGGTTACCCCTTCAGACCTGCTGCCTATCGCCGTGCCGGCGCTGATGCTGTCGGCGTGGATGATCTTCTTCGCCCGTCCACTGTCGGTGTTTGCAGGCCTGCTGCCGTTTCGCGGCTTTAACCTGCGCGAGCGTATCTTTATCAGTTGGGTGGGTCTGCGCGGCGCGGTGCCGATTATCCTTGCCGTGTTCCCGATGATGGCGGGCCTGGATAACGCCCGGCTGTTCTTCAACGTCGCATTCTTCGTTGTTTTGATTTCACTCCTGTTCCAGGGCACGTCACTCGGCTGGGCGGCGAAAAAGGCAAAAGTGGTGATCCCCCCCGTTGGCTGGCCCGTCTCCCGCGTCGGATTGGATATTCATCCGGAAAACCCGTGGGAACAGTTTGTGTATCAGCTTAGCGAAGACAAATGGTGCGTGGGCGCGTCGCTGCGCGATCTGCATATGCCCGCCGAAACGCGGATTGCCGCGTTGTTCCGCGACAATGTTCTGCTTCACCCTACCGGCAGCACCCGTCTGCGTGAAGGGGATATTTTGTGCGTGATTGGCCGCGAGCGCGACCTGCCCGCGCTGGGTAAATTGTTCAGCCAGTCGCCACCGGTGGCGCTGGATCAGCGTTTCTTCGGCGATTTTATTCTGGAAGCGAGCGCCAAATTTGCAGATGTTGCCTTGATTTACGGTCTGGATGAAGGGCTGGAGTATCGCGATAAGCAGCAAACGCTGGGGGAAATTATCCAGCAACTGCTTGGCGCAGCACCCGTTGTCGGTGACCAGGTCGAGTTTGCCGGGATGATCTGGACGGTGGCCGAGAAAGAAGATAACGCGGTACGCAAAGTCGGCGTAAGGCCGATGGAAGAAGAGTCAGAGTAGTTTAGGTTTCGTGTCTTACTGGCCGGGGAAGGCGTTATCGCCCCCCGGCACATCGCATAGTTACACCGTCACAACCGGTACGCGCGGCGCCAGAGCGCACATCAGCTCATAGCCAACGGTCCCTGCAGCAGCGGCCACATCGTCAATTTTAATTTCATTTCCCCACAGCTCAACCGGTGAACCAATCCCCGCCTGCGGGCACGGCGTGAGGTCTACCGCCAGCATATCCATTGAAACCGTCCCCACGGTACCCGTGCGAACGCCATCCACCCACACCGGCGTGCCGGTCGGAGCGATACGCGGGTAGCCGTCGGCATAGCCTCCCGCCACAATGCCAATTCGCTGTTCGCCTGTCGCCCGGTAACGGCTGCCGTAGCCCACCGTGGAACCGGCCTTCAGCGTTTGTACGCCGATGATTTCGCTGCGCAGGGTCATCACCGGTTTCAGGCCGCTGTTAGCAATATCCTGCCACTGCCCTGACGGTGACGCGCCGTACAGAATGATCCCCGGGCGTACCCAGCTGTAGTGCGCCTCCGGGTGCCACAGCGTGGCCGCCGAGTTAGAGAGCGAGCGCGAACACGCCAGACCTTCAGCCGCCTGCTCAATCCGCACCATCGCCTCGGCGATGCCATCGGGTTTTTCCGCGTCGGCAAAGTGCGCCATCAGCGTCATTTCGCCCACATTCCTGATGCCGCGCAGCTGTTGCCATACCGTATGTACCCGCTCGGGCTGGAAGCCCAGGCGGTTCATGCCGCTGTTCACCTTGAGATAAATGTCGAGCGGAGCATGCAGTCTGGCGTCCTGCAGGGCTTTAACCTGCCAGTTGCTGTGAATGCTGGTGGTCAGCCGGTACTTATCCAGCAACGGCAGATCGTCGGCATGGAAGAACCCTTCCAGCAATAAGATAGGGCCTTTCCAGCCGCGCTCGCGCAGCAAAATGGCCTCTTCCAGATTCAGTAACGCAAAACCGTCGGTCGCGCTGAGCGCGCTCCAGATGCGGTCAATACCGTGGCCGTAGGCGTTCGCTTTCACCACCGACCAGACGCGTGAACCTGGCGCAGCACGGCGAACAATCTGCAGGTTATCCTTCAGGGCCTGCAAGTCCAGCTGAGCCAGAACAGGACGGGACATGACAACTCCTTAGTTATGCGCGCCGTGCAGGTGCTGTGGACGCGAGGGGGTGAACCCAGATTGATAGCGCGCGGCACTTAAATCGTCAAACGGAATTGCCGGGGTGCGACCGGAAATCAAGTCGCTCAACAGCTGACCTGAGCCACAGGCCATTGTCCAGCCGAGGGTGCCGTGTCCGGTATTCGTCCACAGGTTTTTGAACGGGGTGCGGCCCACAATCGGCGTGCCGTCTGGCGTCATTGGACGCAGACCGGTCCAGAACGTGGCCTGCTCGACAAAACCGCCGCGCGGGAAGAGATCGCCCACGACCATCTCCAGCGTTTCACGACGCGGCTGCAGCAGCTCGGTGTTGAAGCCGACAATCTCCGCCATGCCGCCTACGCGGATACGGTTGTCGAAACGGGTAATGGCGATTTTGTAGGTTTCATCCAGAATGGTGGAGACGGGTGCACCGCTGTCCTCTTTCACCGGGATGGTCAGGGAGTAACCCTTCAGCGGATAGACCGGAATGTCCAGAATGCCCTTCAGCATGGCGGTGGAGTAAGAGCCAAAGGCCATGACGTAGGCATCCGCTTTGATCACCTCTTCGCCGCACTTCACGCCGTAAATATTACCGCCTTCCGACAGCAATTTATCGACGGGCGTGTTAAAGCGGAATGTTACCCCTGCCTGCTCGCACATCTGCGCCAGACGCTGGGTAAAGAGCTGACAGTCGCCGGTTTCATCGTTGGGTAAACGCAGGCCGCCCGTCAGTTTGTGGGACACCTCCGCCAGCGCCGGTTCAACCTGTCCCAGCTGACTGGCCTCGAGGAGTTGGTACGGAACACCGGCATCTTCCAGCACGGCGATATCGCGGGTGGCGTTTTCGTACTGTTGCGCCGTGCGGAACAGCTGCAGCGTACCGCCCTGACGGCCTTCGTACTCGATGCCGGTGGTGGCGCGCAAGGTTTTCAGGCAGTCACGGCTGTATTCCGCCAGACGCACCATACGCCCTTTGTTTTCCATGTAATGGCGGGTGTCGCAGTTGCGCAGCATCTGCCACATCCACTTAAGCTGGAACTGCGTGCCGTCGAGGCTAATGGCCAGCGGCGCATGGCGCTGGAACATCCATTTAATCGCCTTCAGTGGCACGCCGGGAGCCGCCCACGGAGCCGCATAGCCCGGAGAGATTTGCCCGGCATTCGCCGCGCTGGTTTCCAGCGCAGGGCCTGGCTCACGATCGATAACGGTTACGTCATGCCCCGCCTGACTTAAATACCAGGCGCTGGTTACGCCAACCACACCACTTCCCAGTATGACAACACGCATAGCCACTCCATAATGTGCAAAAGAACAATCTTCTAATTACAGATTGATAACCTAGTTGAAAATATTATTCAACATACGACTTTTTTATGGTGACTTATCTCACATCTTCCCCTACTGGCGGGGAAAGGACTTATTTGGGATCTCCTGCTGCGCGTTATTTTTAACCAGCATAAAACTCTGCATGAACCGCTTTTTTTACCGTATTGAAAACGGGAAATCGTAAAGAAAAAATTTCTGCTCCAGCACGCTTTTTAACACGTTGATCTATGCTTGAAAGGAGGCTCTCCAGACAGAGAGAGCACCCACAACGAGGGCGCGCTAATGGCTACTATTGATTCCCTGAACAAGGACAACACACGTCTCAGCGATGGACCCGACTGGACCTTTGAGTTGCTGGATGTCTACCTCGCTGAAATCGACCGGGTAGCAAAACTCTATCGCCTGGATACCTATCCTCACCAGATTGAAGTCATAACCTCTGAACAGATGATGGATGCCTATTCCAGCGTCGGGATGCCGATCAATTATCCGCACTGGTCGTTTGGTAAGAAATTTATTGAAACGGAACGGCTGTATAAACACGGCCAGCAGGGGCTGGCGTATGAAATCGTCATCAACTCCAACCCGTGTATCGCTTACCTGATGGAAGAGAACACCATTACCATGCAGGCGCTGGTGATGGCGCATGCCTGCTACGGGCACAACTCTTTCTTCAAGAATAACTATCTTTTCCGCAGCTGGACGGACGCCAGCTCGATCGTCGATTACCTGATCTTCGCCCGTAAATACATTACCGACTGCGAAGAGCGCTACGGCGTCGATGAAGTGGAGAAACTGCTCGACTCCTGCCATGCGCTGATGAACTACGGCGTAGACCGCTACAAACGACCGCAGAAAATTTCCCTGCAGGAGGAGAAAGCCCGGCAGAAAAGCCGCGAGGAGTATCTGCAAAGCCAGGTGAATATGCTGTGGCGCACCTTGCCTAAGCGTGAAGAAGAGAAAGCTGTCGCTGAGGCGCGCCGCTACCCGTCTGAGCCACAGGAAAACCTGCTCTACTTTATGGAGAAGAACGCACCGCTGCTGGAGTCATGGCAGCGTGAGATCCTGCGCATTGTGCGTAAGGTCAGCCAGTACTTCTATCCGCAAAAACAGACGCAGGTGATGAACGAAGGCTGGGCGACATTCTGGCATTACACCATCCTCAACCATCTGTATGACGAGGGGAAAGTCACCGAGCGGTTTATGATGGAATTCCTCCACAGCCATACCAACGTGGTGTTCCAGCCGCCTTACAACAGCCCGTGGTACAGCGGCATCAACCCGTATGCCCTCGGCTTTGCGATGTTCCAGGACATCAAACGTATCTGCCAGTCGCCAACGGAAGAGGACAAATACTGGTTCCCGGATATTGCCGGTTCGGAGTGGCTGGAAACGCTGCATTTTGCGATGCGCGATTTCAAGGATGAGAGCTTTATTAGCCAGTTTATGTCGCCGAAGATCATGCGCGATTTCCGCTTCTTCACCGTGCTGGATGATGACCGTAACAATTTCCTGGAAATTTCAGCGATTCATAACGAAGAAGGATACCGGGAGATCCGCTCTCGCCTCTCTTCCCAGTATAACCTGAGCAATCTTGAACCCAATATTCAGGTATGGAATGTGGATCTCCGCGGTGACCGCTCTCTGACGCTGCGCTACATCCCGCACAACCGTGCCCCGCTAGATAAAGGGCGTAAAGAGGTGCTGAAGCATGTGCATCGTCTGTGGGGCTTTGACGTGCTGCTGGAGCAGCAGAATGAAGACGGTAGCGTGGAGCTGCTGGAGCGCTGCCCGACGCGGATGAATACGCTGTAGTGCCGGCCTGAACCGAAACGCCCGCGTCAGGGCGAAAAAAAACCTCTCAGCTGAGAGGTTTTTTCTTTTAGCGGGTCTGGATGGCCAGGTCACCCGGCAGTGTTTTTTGCATCCGGTGCCAGATTTCACCGGAGTCGCGACCGTAGCGGCGCACGGTTTCATACACCTGATCGTGCTGACCGGTGGAACAGAGCTCGCTCAGCTTGTGGTAAAAACCCAGCGCCAGACTGCGGGCTTCCGGATTGGCAAAGTAGTGACGGCCGATACGGGTATAAAGCCCTTTCATGCCGTTAAGGATGAGGCCGTAAATCGGGTTACCGGAGGCAAACGCCAGGCCGCGGAAGATGTTGTAATCGAGGGTAGCAAACGCATCCGCATGATCTTCCACCTGGTTGGCACTGGCCAGAACCTGGAGCGCATCTTCCGGGTGCTGACGGAAAGCCGTACGAATAAAGATGGTGGCGATATTGGTACGCACGGAGAGCAGATTATCAATCAGCTGCGGCACGCTTTCATGATCGAGGCGCGCCAGCGTTTCAAGAATATTCAGCCCGGAGGTTTCCCAGAAATTGTTTACTTTTGTTGGCTTGCCATGCTGAATCGTCAACCACCCATCACGCGCCAGTCGCTGGAGCACTTCCCGAAGCGTGGTGCGAGTGACGCCAATCAGTTCAGAGAGTTCGCGTTCAGCCGGAAGAATGGACCCTGCAGGGAAACGATTATTCCAGATGCTTTCAATGATGTACTCTTCCGCGAAACCCGCCGGGCTCTGCGCCTTAATGACCATAGTGAGATTTCCATTACACAGCTTTAGCAAATTGCACTCATCATACCAGAGGCTCGCAGAGGCAGATAGCGCAGCAGTGAGAGAAAAGAGGGATCGCCGTTTCATTTTTATGAAATTTACATTGCAGCCGAATCCCCCTCCAGGCCGTGATTTTTGCGTATACTGATGTTTTGTTTTACTTCACGGGGAAGAACGTCTGTCGTGGAAATTTCTTTTGGGCGCGCGTTATGGCGCAATTTTTTAGGCCAGTCTCCCGACTGGTACAAGCTGATACTTCTGGTGTTCCTGGTTGTTAATCCTCTCATCTTTATTGTGCACCCGTTTATTGCCGGGTGGCTGCTGGTCGCGGAGTTTATCTTCACCCTGGCCATGGCGCTGAAGTGCTATCCCCTGCTGCCTGGCGGTTTGCTGGCCATTGAAGCGGTTGTCATTGGGATGACCAGCGCCGAGCATGTAAAAGCTGAACTGGCCTCAAACCTTGAAGTGCTTCTGCTGCTGATGTTTATGGTGGCCGGCATCTACTTTATGAAACAGCTGCTGCTGTTTATTTTTACCCGCCTGCTGCTGAGCATTCCTTCAAAAACGCTTTTGTCGCTGGCTTTCTGCGTGGCTGCGGCATTTCTTTCAGCCTTCCTGGATGCGCTGACGGTGGTCGCCGTGGTGATAAGCGTCGCGGTCGGGTTTTATGGTATTTATCACCGGGTGGCCTCTTCACGTCCCGGCGATGACCTGCTTGATGACAGCCAGGTCGATAATGACCACCGCGAGGTGCTGGAACAGTTCCGCGCCTTCCTGCGCAGCCTGATGATGCATGCCGGCGTCGGGACCGCCCTGGGCGGCGTGATGACGATGGTGGGTGAACCGCAAAACCTGATTATTGCTAAAGCTGCGGGCTGGCATTTCGATGATTTCTTCCTGCGAATGGCACCGGTGAGCATACCGGTTCTGGTGTGCGGTCTGGCGACCTGTGTGGTGGTGGAGAAATTCAGCCTCTTTGGCTATGGTGCGCATATTCCGGCGCCCGTGCGTCAGGAGCTGCAGAAATTCGACCAACAAAGCCGTAGCCAGCGGACACGGCAGGAGACGCTGCGTCTTATTGCACAGGGCGTCATTGGCGTCTGGCTTATCGCCGCGCTGGCGTTTCATCTTGCCGAAGTCGGTTTAATTGGCCTGTCGGTGATTATTCTCGCCACCAGTTTTACCGGCGTGACGGATGAGCATGCGATTGGCAAAGCGTTTACGGAAGCCCTGCCCTTTACCGCCCTGCTGGCCGTCTTTTTTGCGGTCGTCGCGGTGATCATCGACCAGAAACTTTTCGCGCCGATCATTACCTTTGTCTTGCAGGCGGCACCGGATGCTCAGCTTTCGCTGTTTTATCTGTTTAACGGGCTGCTGTCGTCTATCTCGGATAACGTGTTTGTTGGCACGGTCTACATCAACGAGGCCAAAACGGCCATGGAGCAAGGCGTCATCAGCGCCGGACAGTTCGAACTGCTGGCGGTGGCAATTAACACCGGGACCAACCTGCCGTCGGTGGCGACGCCCAACGGTCAGGCGGCGTTCCTGTTCCTGCTGACCTCTGCGCTGGCTCCACTCATACGTCTTTCTTATGGGCGAATGGTCTGGATGGCGCTTCCCTATACGCTGGTGCTCACGCTTGTAGGATTGCTTTGCGTCAAAATTACCCTTATTCCCTGTACGCAATGGTTGATACAAGCGGGTATACTTGCCGCGCAGTAAACCTGATATATCGGGCAGCTTGCTGCCCGTTTACCTTTTCGCACGATAAACATCCAATTACGTTTTATTTCGTCAGGTACAGGTGGCGCGAAAAACGAATTCGTTTACACTGCGCTTTCTAAGCATGTTCCAGGGAAATGATTATGTTGAGATTTTTAAACCAGTGCTCTCGCGGTCGCGGAACGTGGTTGTTAATGGCCCTGACCGCCTTTGCGCTGGAAATGGTCGCGCTGTGGTTCCAGCATGTGATGGGACTTCAGCCTTGCGTACTCTGTATTTACGAACGCTGTGCATTGTTCGGCATTATGGGTGCGGGTCTGGTGGGTGCGATTGCCCCTAAATCGCCGTTACGCTATGCCGCAATTGCCATCTGGCTGTACAGCGCCTGGAAAGGTATTGAGCTCTCCTGGCAGCACACCATGATGCAACTGCATCCGTCCCCCTTTATGACCTGCGATTTCGCCGCCCGCTTCCCGAGCTGGCTGCCGCTTGATAAGTGGCTGCCGCAGGTGTTTGTTGCTTCCGGTGACTGCTCTGTGCGCCAGTGGGAATTCCTGAGCCTTGAGATGCCGCAGTGGCTGGTGGGGATTTTTGTGGCCTACTTCATTGTGGCGCTGCTGGTGCTCATCGCACAGCCGTTCAAACCCAAGAAACGCGACCTGTTTGGCAGGTAAAAAAAACCCGCCTCGGCGGGTTTTTTCTTATCCACGGTTGGGATGATTCATGATGTGATCTTCCCAGTCCTGCACCTCTGACTCTTTCACCGCAATATGACGCACAGAGATGCGTTCACCGTGCATCGCCGCTTTGGAGCCCGTCAGCAGTGGGTGCCATTTTGGCAGGTCTTTGCCTTCCGCCAGCAGACGATAGGCGCAGGTATGAGGCAGCCATTCGAAGGTGGGCAGGTTCTCACGGGTTAGCTTGATGCAATCCGGCTCGTACTCGAAGCGACGCTCATAGTTGCGACACTGGCAGGTTTTGATGTTCAGCTGCTTGCAGGCAACGTTGGTGAAATAGATTTCGTCCGAATCTTCATCCATCAGTTTATGCAGGCAGCACTGCCCGCAACCGTCACACAACGATTCCCACTCCACGTCTGTCATTTGGTCGAGAGTTTTGCTTTGCCAGAAAGGAATGTTGTTCATCAGGATGTCCACACGTCAAAAGAGAGCGCACCTTATAACGAGTCTGGCACGTTGTTGCAAGTTTTGCCGCCCTCATCAGGCGGCAAGATGCTTTTACAGCACGCGAGTTTTCAGTGACAGGCCGTTAAAACTGACGTCCAGTTCGTCACCGGCCTGCAGCGGGCCGACACCTTCTGGCGTACCGGTGAGGATCACATCGCCCGGTTTCAGGGTAAAGAAGCGGCTCATGTAGGCAATCAGCGGCACAATTTTATGGATCATATCTGCCGTGGTGCCCTGCTGGCGGATCTCGCCGTTAACCTTCAGGCTGAGCGGGGTGTTCTGCGGATCGTCGGTAAATTCACTTACCGGAATAAAACCGGAGATCGGGCAAGCGTTATCAAACCCTTTGGCCTTTTCCCACGGCTGCCCCGCTTTCTTCATTTTGCCCTGAACATCACGCAGGGTCAGGTCGAGCGCGACACCGTATCCGGCAATCGCCTTTTGCACATGCTCTTCGGAGGCCTGACGCAGCGTCGCGCCAATCAGCACGGCCAGCTCCACTTCATGATGCACCGACCCCAACCCCTGCGGCAGCGCCAGCGGCTGGCGAATGTCGCACAGCGCGGTTTCTGGCTTGATGAACAGGACCGGCTCGTCTGGCGTCGCGCTGCCCATCTCCTGAATATGTTTGGCATAGTTACTGCCTACGCAGACCACTTTGCTGACGGGATAATCCAGTAATGCACCTTGCCAGTTATGATGTTGATACATGTACGACCCCTAAACGGTTGATGTGTTAACCCCGAAAACAGCCGGGACTATTTTTTCCCGTTCACCTCAAGATGCTGTTTTAATAAATTCTCGGGTGGTGGCGGGAGTTGTAAATAATAGCCTTGCTCCGCTAATGCGGTTTTCACTTTTTCCAGATCGGCGTTGACCAGTTTCTTACGGCCATCCAGCGGCAGCAGCATCGCCAGCTGAGGTCGGCCAAAATTCTTCATTAATTCTTCAGGTACGCGCGAAAAATCGTCTTTCTTTTCGACATAAAGATAGGTCTGGTCACGACTTGTACTTCTGTAGATCACACAAAACATGTTTTTACTCTGAATTAATGGGTGGTTGCTTGCCTCAATATACTCCTGACTATAACATGCCTGATACTCTTCGGAATATCGCAACGGCGGTGTTGCGGTTAATAGCAAATTGAGTAAGGCCAGGATGTCAAACACGCCAATCGAGCTTAAAGGCAGTAGCTTCACCTTATCAGTGGTACATTTGCATGATGCAAAACCCGAGGTTATTCGTCAGGCGTTAGAAGACAAAATTGCGCAGGCTCCCGCTTTTCTGAAACATGCCCCCGTCGTCGTGAATGTCAGTGGTCTGGATGCACCGGTTAACTGGAAACTTCTCCAGCAAGCCGTGGCCGCGACCGGGCTGCGTATCGTCGGTATCAGCGGCTGCAAAGATGCTGAGCTAAAAGCAGAAATTGACCGTGCGGGTCTGCCCATTCTGACCGAAGGCAAAGAAAAAGCCGCGCGTTCTGCCCCTGCGGCAGTCCAAACGCCCCCTCCTCCGGTGCAAAACGTTACACCTGTCACAAAAACGCGATTGATTGATGTGCCGGTTCGTTCCGGTCAGCGCATTTATGCACCAAACTGTGATCTGATTGTTACAAGCCACGTCAGCGCTGGCGCAGAGCTGATTGCAGATGGCAATATTCACGTATACGGTATGATGCGTGGGCGTGCGCTCGCGGGTGCAAGTGGTGACAGGGATGCGCAAATATTTTGTACTCATCTGACGGCGGAACTGGTGTCCATCGCAGGTGAATATTGGCTGAGCGACAAGATCCCAGCCGAATTTTATGGCAAAGCGGCTCGTCTGCGACTGGCAGACGACGCGTTGACCGTTCAACCGTTGAATTGATCCCTTTTTAACAAGGAATTTCTATGGCACGCATTATTGTTGTTACTTCGGGTAAAGGAGGCGTTGGCAAGACCACCTCCAGCGCGGCCATCGCTACTGGTTTGGCCCAGAAGGGAAAGAAAACCGTCGTTATCGATTTCGATATCGGTCTGCGTAACCTCGACCTGATCATGGGATGTGAACGTCGCGTGGTCTATGACTTCGTGAACGTCATTCAGGGCGACGCCACACTGAACCAGGCGCTGATTAAAGACAAGCGCACCGAAAACCTCTACATCCTTCCGGCTTCTCAGACGCGTGATAAAGACGCCCTGACCCGTGAAGGCGTGGAAAAGGTGCTCGACGAGCTGAAAAAAATGGAGTTTGACTTCGTTGTCTGTGACTCCCCTGCCGGCATCGAAACGGGCGCCCTGATGGCACTCTACTTCGCTGATGAAGCCATCATCACCACCAACCCTGAAGTCTCATCCGTGCGTGACTCAGACCGTATTCTGGGGATCCTCGCCTCCAAATCGCGTCGTGCGGAAAATGGCGAAGAACCCATTAAAGAGCACCTGCTGCTGACCCGCTATAACCCGGGTCGCGTGAACAAAGGTGACATGCTTAGCATGGAAGACGTGCTGGAGATCCTGCGCATCAAACTGGTCGGCGTGATCCCGGAAGATCAATCCGTATTGCGCGCCTCTAACCAGGGCGAGCCAGTGATCCTGGATACAATGGCAGATGCAGGTAAAGCGTACGCGGATACCGTTGACCGTCTGCTGGGAGAAGAACGTCCTTTCCGCTTCATTGAAGAAGAGAAGAAAGGTTTCCTCAAACGCCTGTTCGGAGGATAAGTTATGGCATTACTGGACTTTTTTCTCTCGCGGAAAAAGAACACCGCCAACATCGCAAAAGAACGACTGCAAATCATCGTTGCGGAGCGTCGTCGTAGTGACGCCGAGCCACACTACCTGCCGCAGCTGCGTAAGGACATCCTGGAAGTGATCTGTAAGTATGTGCAGATTGACCCGGAGATGGTCACGGTGCAGCTGGAGCAAAAAGACGGGGATATTTCGATTCTGGAGCTGAACGTTACGCTCCCGGAAGCCGAAGAGTCACGTCCGTAGTTCGGGATTGTGTATCCCCGGTAAGCGTATGCCGCCGGGGAAATGTGCCGGGCATGTCAGCATGACCCGGCATTTTCATTATCGCGGATAACCTTCCAGCACAGTATTCAGGCGATCGGCCATCAATTCCCCGCGCCAGCCCGCCATCATTTCCGGCAAACCATTCTGAGGTTTCAGCTTCCAGTGCCAGTTCAGCAGCTGGTTAATCTGACGGCGTGACGCCAGCAGTTCCGCGCCCAGTTTGCTTTGCGTCGCGACGTCCTGCACCAGCGCTTTGATATCCTTGAACGCCTTGCGATAGCCCGGCATATCCATCAGATTCAGCAGTGGCTCCGGCAGTGCTTCGTCCGGCATTTCCTGCGCTTTTGCCACCAGCGCAAGCAGGGTTTTACCGTGGAAACGGATCTCGCTGCCGGAAAGCCCGATGCTGTCCAGTTCGCCCATGCTGCCCGGCATATACCGCGCGACCGCCCAGAGGTGTTCTTCGCGTACCACAAAGTTAACGGCCAGATCGCGCTCGCGTGCTTTACGCAAACGCCAGTCCGCTAACAGCTGCAGACACGCCAGCTGACGCGTACGCAGCTGCCAGGCGTTACTGATATCGCGCCAGGCCTCTTTCGGATCAACCACTTCCTGACGACGTTGCTGCGTCATTCGGCACTCATCCAGCGCGGCGGGCAACCAGCCTGACGCTTCCGCCTCTTTCATCAGCTGGTCGGCAATCGGCAGGAGGTAAAACACGTCTGCCGCCGCGTATTCCAGTTGACGCTCGGTTAATGGGCGTGCCAGCCAGTCGGTGCGGGATTCGCTTTTATCCAGCGTCAGGCCCGTATACTCCTCAACCATGGCGGCAAAGCCCCATGAGAGCGGTCGATTACTGAAGGCCGCGAGGATCTGCGTATCAATCAACGGTTGTGGCATGACGCCAAAAGTATTCAGAAAGACTTCCAGATCTTCACTGCCTGCGTGCAGGTATTTCGTTACCGCAGTATCGAGCAGCAGGTCACGCATCGGCGTCCAGTCGGTAATGCCGAGCGGGTCGATCAGCGACACGTGTTTACCGTCGTACATCTGAATCAACCCCAGCTGCGGATAGTAGGTCCGGGTACGGACAAACTCGGTATCCAGGGCAATGGCAGGAAAGTCGCGCGTCACTTCGCACAGCGAAGCCAGCTCGTCGTTGGTCGTGATCATCTGGTAATTCAAAACGGATTCTCTTTTGTTTGCGCCCATAAAAAACGCCGGCTTAACCGGCGTCTGGGCGATTAGCGTGAAGCTCAGGCCTTATTGTCTACTTTGCCACGGGCTTCGTCACGTAATTCTCGTCGTAATATCTTTCCGACATTCGATTTCGGCAGTTCCTCGCGAAACTCAACCAGCTTCGGCACCTTGTAGCCGGTCAGCTGACGACGACAGAAGGTGATCAGCGCCTCCTCCGTAAGAGAAGGATCTTTTTTGACCACAAAAATCTTCACCGCCTCACCGCTGCTCCCGGAAGGGACACCTACGGCAGCCACTTCGAGCACGCCGCTGTGCTGCATCACCACATCTTCGATTTCATTCGGGTAGACGTTGAAACCGGAAACCAGGATCATGTCTTTCTTACGATCGACGATACGCAGGAAGCCCTCTTCATCCATCACGGCGATATCACCGGTGTGCAGCCAGCCGTCTTTGATAATTTCATCGGTCGCATCGGGACGTTGCCAGTAGCCCAGCATCACCTGCGGCCCTTTGACACAGAGTTCGCCCGGTTCACCTGGCGCCACGTCGTTATCGTCATCATCAACCAGTTTGGCTTCGGTCGACGGAACCGGCAGGCCAATGCTTCCGCTGTGATAGTCGATATCGTGCGGGTTCACACTGACCAGCGGGGCGCACTCCGTCAGGCCATAGCCTTCCAGTAAATACTGACCCGTCAGTTTCATCCAGCGTTCGGCAACGGCCTGTTGAACCGGCATACCGCCACCCGCAGAGAGGTGCAGCGTGGAGAAATCGAGCTTCTGGAACTCTTTGTTGTTGAGCAGCGCGTTAAACAGCGTATTCACCCCGGTCATGGCGGTGAACGGATATTTCGCCAGCTCTTTCACCAGCCCCGGAATATCGCGCGGGTTTGTGATCAATACGTTTTGACCGCCCAGCTCAATAAACAGCAGACAGTTCATGGTCAGCGCGAAGATGTGATAAAGCGGAAGCGCGGTGATCACCAGCTCTTTTCCGTGGTGCAGCAACGGTCCGTAGGTGGCATTCACCTGCTCAAGGTTTGCCAGCATGTTACGGTGGGTCAGCATGGCGCCTTTAGCCACACCCGTTGTGCCGCCGGTGTACTGCAGAAACGCGAGGTCTTCTGATACCACTTCCGGTTTAACGTATTGCATGCGGTAGCCCGCCTGCAGCGCACTGCGGAAGGAGATCGCGTCCGGCAGGTGGTATTTCGGCACCAGACGTTTGATGTATTTGACGACAAAGTTAACCAGTGTCCCTTTGGCGGTTGAGAGTTGATCCCCCATACGCGTCAGGATGACGTGTTTGACCTGGGTTTTGTCGACCACTTTTTCCAGCGTGTGGGCAAAGTTAGAGACAATCACAATGGCGGCGGCACCGCTGTCGTTGAGCTGATGCTCCAGCTCCCGCGGCGTATACAGCGGGTTAACGTTGACAACAATCATCCCAGCACGCAGGACACCGAACAGCGCCACCGGGTATTGCAGCAGGTTCGGCATCATCAGCGCGACGCGGTCCCCTTTTTGCAGCCCCAGCCCTTCCTGCAGATAGGCGGCGAACGCCCGACTACGCTCCTCAAGTTTACGGAACGTCATGACCTCGCCCATATTCACAAAAGCAGGCTGGTCTGCGTAACGCCTCACCGAGTGTTCAAACAATTCAACCAGGGATTGATAACGGTCAGGATTGATCTCGGCAGGAACATCTGCGGGATAACGGTTAAGCCAAACCTTCTTCAATGCATCACCTCTGAAATGAGTGTTCGTCGTCATCACAACCCCGATAATAAACAGTTTGTTAACATTATATTAACTCAGCGTACCAGTTTATTAATTGTTCAGATTTAAGGTTGCGAAGCGCGTCACTCTTTTTTTTCGTTTTATTCGTAAAAAACAGAGACAGCGGCTGAGCCGCTGTCTCTTTTCTAACAATTACAGGGAGTTACTCAGTAACGATTGTCTGAACCTGTGCAGGCCCCGGGTTATACCAGCCCCAGCCCGGGTAGCCATACCGATAAGGATGTGGACCCCACATCCACGGATCCATCGGCTGAGGTGGCATGATGACCTGCTGTGTCAGCCGCCAGCGCTTATACCCGTTGACCTGCATGGTCATAAATTTATACGGCGTGTTGCCGACTTTGCCCTCTACCGAACCGGTAATCGGGCCGACGACGGTGACCAGCTGTCCGCGAAAATCGACCGGGTCGAGAAAACCGCCAACGTCGGCATAAATACGCCCACGGGAAGGTTCGCCAAGGATGGGCCGCGCACCGCTATCCAGCGGAACGGTGGCAATCTCCAGACGGGTTTTCCCCTGCTGGTTTTGCACCTCGATAACCTTGCCGCCAAAGCGCGCTTCCTGACCGACGTAAAGCTCAGGCGCATTCATCACACGAACCAGATCCTGCTGTGGCGTGGGGCTGCTGCCCTTAATCGCATCAGGAACGGAAACGCATCCGCTCAGTGCTATGGCCACTGCGCCTGCCATAAAAAGGCGTACAACGTTAGTCTGAACCGCCATGATGCGACTCCTTTTTCTCAGTTCCTGTTACTGAGATTCATTCCCGGCCCGGAAGTTTCTTCCACGCGACGGTGTTTCGCAAATAAACCGGCTCCGCATGTTCAACGGCCACGGTTTTGCCCGCCTCAAGCAGTTGACAGGCGATGGGAAGCATATCCTCTGCGGCGGGCAGAAGCATGTTGCCGTCTGTCAGCGTGATCCCGGTGCCGTTAGCCATCTCTGGCCATGCCGGCCAGCCGGTGCCTACTGTCGCCCACTCGCCGGATAGCTGTTTCAGCCGCTCGGTCACCGCTTCCGGCTTGAGGACAGCCTCGGTCTCTTCACCGTGCCAGATGCCGTTTTCATCGCGGGTGTATTCTGCCCAGTAAACTTCTCCCATTCGGGCGTCAATGGCCGCCAGAACGCGCGTTGCACCGGTCATGCGCCATGCGCCCTGCGCCATGGTTGCCAGCGTGGAAACACCGATCATCGGCAGTTCTGCGCCCAGCGCCAGCCCCTGCGCAATGCCAATTCCAATGCGTACGCCCGTAAAGCTGCCGGGGCCACGGCCAAAGGCCAGTGCGTCGAGGTCGGTTAAGGTGGTGTTGCCCCGGGTTAAAATCTCTTTAACCAGAGGCAGAATGCGTTGGGTGTGTTCTCGTGGGCACTCTTCGAAATGAGCAGAGATAGCACCGTCGTTCAACAGAGCCACAGAACAGGCCTCTGTCGCGGTATCAATAGCCAGAATTCGCATCAGTCGTCGCGCTCTCGCAATGGTCAGTCACAAAATGGCGCGCATCTTAGCATACTCACGGGCAAATTACTCCGCCGTTGGGTTTGCCAGGAAGCGAACCGCGCGTTTAATGTCCCGCGTGCGCGGCGCGGGCGGCAAGCTGGCAAGGAAGGTCGCACCGTAAGGGCGCATCACCAGCCGGTTATCGCATATGACCAGCACGCCGCGGTCGTCTGTGTCGCGAATCAGGCGCCCTACCCCTTGTTTAAGGGTGATCACCGCGTCCGGTAGCTGGACCTCATCAAAAGGATCGCCGCCGCGCAAACGGCAATCTTCCATACGTGCTTTCAGCAGCGGATCGTCAGGCGAAGTAAACGGCAGTTTATCGATGATCACCAGTGACAGGGTATCTCCCCGCACGTCCACCCCTTCCCAGAAGCTGCTGGTGGCTACCAGCAGGGCGTTACCGGCACTGACAAACTGCTGTAACAGTTGCCCTTTGCTGGTCTCGCCCTGAAGCAGAACCGGCAAAGTCATGGTGGCGCGGAACTGCTCCGCCAGATCGCGCATCATCGCGTGGGAGGTGCAGAGCATAAAACAGCGGCCGTTGTTGGCCTCGATCATCGGCCTGAGCATTGCCGCCAGCAGGCGCGCCGCACCGGGCTGGTTAGGCAGAGGCAGATTACGCGGAACGCAGAGCAACGCCTGTTTTTCATAATCAAACGGGCTGGGCAGCAGCAGCGACTCCGCCTCTTCAATCCCCAGACGCCCGGTAAAGTGGTGTAGATCGTCATTCACCGAAAGGGTTGCCGACGTGAAGATCCAGCTTCCCGGTTTTTGCGCCATCACCTCTTTGAATTTATCCGCCACCGTCAGCGGCGTCAGAGCCAGTGTGAAATGGCGGGAGGTGCATTCATACCAGTAGCTGAACCCCGGCTGGTTTATCTCTTTCAGCCGTTTGAGGCGTGCCCGATAGAGCGTGGCGCGCTCAAAGGCGGCATCCAGCAGTGCGGAACGGCCGAGCGATAGTTTCGCCACGTCGTAACAAAGCTCAAGGGCATCATCGAGCAGCAACAGCGCGCGCTGGATATTTTTGTCTGCCAGCAGCTCACGCAGATTACCGCGATAGCCTGGCTCACCCAGTTGCAGGCGAAAATCCTGCGCACTTTGCGCCAGGCGGTCAGCACACTTCTGCAGCTGTTGGGTATCTTTTAACTCGGTGCGGTAGGCAATGGTGAAATCTTTCGCTAAGTCCTGCAGCTGGCGGCTGGAGAGCGACTGGCCAAAATACTGGCTGGCGATGTCAGGAAGCTGGTGGGCTTCATCGAAGATCATTACGTCCGCTTCCGGGATCAGTTCGCCAAAGCCGCTATCTTTAACCACCATATCGGCAAGGAAGAGATGGTGGTTGACCACCACGACATCCGCGTCCATGGCGGTTTTACGCGCTTTTACCACAAAACAATCTTTATACAGCGGGCAGTCGCTCCCCAGGCAGTTGTCGTTGGTACTGGTGACCAGCGGCCAGGCGGGAGAGTCTTCCGGCACGCTCGCGCAGGTGCTGATATCCCCCTCCTCCGTCTGATTGGCCCAGGCGCGAAGAATAATGACATCGCTGAGCGTCTGCACCGGCAGATCACCGCCCGCCAGCGCCTGCTGCTCAAGCCGTTCAAGGCAGAGGTAGTTGGAGCGGCCTTTCAGCAACGCCAGGCGGCCTTTATACTTCAGGGCGTTGGCGACCGTGGGCAGATCGCGGCTGTAAAGCTGGTCCTGCAGCGCTTTAGACCCGGTGGAGATGATCACTTTCTTTTTGGCCCGCAGCGCTGGCGCCAGGTAGGCATAGGTTTTGCCCGTGCCGGTACCGGCTTCCACCACCAGCGGCTGCGCGATGTTGATTGCGCGGGCCACGGCATGCGCCATCTGCCGCTGGGGTTCACGCGGTTTAAAACCGGGAATCGCCTGTGCTAACTGACCTTCTGGGGAAAAATCGTCTGCCACGTTGCTCTCTCACTGTATTTTTGCACAGGGATTATGTCAGCCCATCCTCTCCAGTGCCACCCCAAATAGTGACGAGGGGAACACAATATGGCAGTCTTGCCGACTGACATGAAAATAACGAGGAAACGTTTATGACAATTGTGCGCATTGATGCCGAAGCACGCTGGTCTGATGTGGTCATCCATAACCAGACGCTCTACTACACCGGTGTACCGGAAAATCTCGACGCAGATGCCTTCGAACAGACGGCGAATACGCTGGCGCAGATTGACGCCGTGCTGGAAAAGCAAGGCAGCGATAAATCACGCATTCTGGATGCGACCATTTTTCTTGCCAGTAAAGACGATTTTGCGGCGATGAATAAAGCCTGGGATGCCTGGGTTGTGGCGGGACATGCGCCCGTACGGTGTACCGTACAGGCGACGCTGATGAAGCCGGAATACAAAGTCGAAATTAAGATTATCGCGGCGGTTTAAGCCGGATTACTCCTCTTCATCATCCTCAAAACGCGCCACGATCCGCTCGCCGGTGTGGGTGGCGCGAAGTTCATTAGCAACTTGCGTGATCGCCTGTCCGCTGCTCATCCCCTGGGACATCAGTTCCTGAATACGCTCAACCGCTTTCTGCTGCTGGTCATGGCTCAGAGAAGGTAAACCTGCAAACATTGTCAACTCCTGCTAAATTATCCGCGCTAATTATTTCACGCTGCCCGGTAGTATGCCACACATGAACCCGTTACCCCCTACAGTCATTTCATTACCCTGGCGTTCAGACGCCGCGGAATTCTGGTTTGCCCGCCTCAGCCATCTTCCTTTTGCGATGTTGCTGCACTCCGGATATGCGGATCATCCCTATAGCCGCTTTGATATTCTGGTTGCCGACCCTCTGCAGACCCTGATAACACAAGGGAATGTGACTACGACAGGCGAAACGCAGTCAACGGACGATCCGCTGTCATTACTTCAGCAGGCGCTGGACGCGCTGGACTTAACCGTCCCGCAAAATCCCGACCTTCCCTTCCAGGGAGGTGCGCTGGGCTTGTTCGGCTATGATTTAGGTCGCCGCTTCGAAACCTTGCCGGAGACTGCACAGGACGACATTCCGCTGCCGGATATGGCGGTGGGGCTTTATGACTGGGCAATAATCGTCGATCACCACAAGCAGGCGGTCTCTCTGCTCAGCCATCAGGATGTGTCCGCCCGGCTTGCCTGGCTTGAGGCACAGGTCCCCGTCGCAACAGCGGATTTCCACCTGACCTCTGCGTGGCGCGCCAACATGACCGTGCAGGAGTACGCCGCGAAGTTTGAGCGGGTTCAGGGCTATCTGCAGAGCGGTGATTGCTATCAGGTCAACCTTGCCCAGCGTTTTCAGGCAACCTGTGAAGGCGATGAGTGGCAGGCATTTACCCGCCTCAACGCCAGTAACCGGGCACCGTTCAGTGCATTTCTGCGCCTGGAACAGGGCGCTATTCTGAGCCTCTCGCCCGAGCGTTTTATTCATCTTGCCGATGGCACTATTCAGACGCGACCGATTAAAGGCACGCTTCCCCGGCTGGCCGATCCTGTTGCCGACCGCCAGCAGGCGGAAAAACTGGCGGCCTCGTTAAAAGATCGCGCTGAAAACCTGATGATTGTCGACCTCATGCGTAACGACATTGGCCGGGTCGCCGTGCCGGGAAGCGTGCGTGTCCCTGAACTGTTTGTCGTCGAGCCGTTCCCCGCGGTGCATCACCTGGTCAGCACCATTACCGCGCAACTGCCCGCCTCGCGCACGGCCTGCGATCTGCTTCGCGCCGCGTTCCCGGGGGGCTCGATAACCGGCGCGCCTAAAGTGCGGGCAATGGAAATAATCGATGAGCTGGAACCGCATCGTCGAAACGCCTGGTGCGGCAGCATTGGCTATATCAGTCTCTGCGGTACGCTGGATACCAGCATCACCATTCGAACGCTGACCGCCTGTAACGGGCATCTTTACTGTTCCGCAGGGGGCGGAATTGTTGCTGATAGCCAGGTCGATGCGGAATATCAGGAAACCTTTGATAAAGTTAACCGTATCCTGAAACAACTGGAGTAATGACGGGTGGAAAAAGAGAACCTGACGCTGGATGATTTTCTGTCGCGCTTTCAGCTTTTGCGGCCCAACGTGAGCCGCGAAGCCCTCAATCAACGTCAGGCAGCGGTGTTGATCCCGGTGGTCCGTCGTGAGCAGCCGGGCCTGCTGCTCACCCAGCGTTCGCCACATTTACGTAAGCATGCCGGTCAGGTCGCCTTTCCGGGTGGTGCCGTGGACAGTTCTGACGCCTCGCTGATTGCCGCCGCGCTGCGCGAAGCCCAGGAAGAGGTCGCCATTCCGCCTGAAGCGGTTGAGATCATTGGCGTGCTGCCGCCGGTCGACAGCGTGACCGGTTTTCAGGTCACACCGGTGGTCGGCATTATCCCGCCGGATCTGCAATATCACGCCAGCGTCGATGAAGTGTCTGCGGTGTTTGAGATGCCACTGGAAGAGGCTCTTCGGCTCGGGCGTTATCATCCGCTGGATATCCAGCGTCGGGGTCATGCGCACCGGGTGTGGTTGTCCTGGTATCAGCATTATTTTGTCTGGGGCATGACGGCGGGCATCATTCGTGAACTGGCGCTGCAAATCGGCCTGAAGCCTTGACTATACTTTACATTCCACCCTCTTCTGCCAGGTTTGCGATCGGCGTCGCGCTATTAGCAAAACCATCGTTAACCATTAGTTTAATTCATGTGAATAGTTAAGCCGAGGTCGGTCTTCCCTCTTACACTATGCGCAGTTATAACATCGTTACTGGAACCCCGGTAACCCTGTCAGGAGTGTGAAAGTGATTAGTATATTCGACATGTTCAAAGTGGGAATTGGCCCTTCGTCTTCCCATACTGTTGGCCCGATGAAGGCCGGTAAACAGTTCGTCGATGATCTGGTCGAAAAAGGATTACTGGAAAGCGTTACCCGTGTCGCCGTGGATGTTTACGGCTCACTGTCATTAACGGGTAAAGGCCACCACACCGATATCGCCATTATTATGGGTCTGGCGGGCAATATGCCGGATACCGTAGATATTGATGCCATTCCGGCATTTATCCGCGACGTAGAAACGCGCGGCCGCCTGCTGCTGGCAAACGGTCAACATGAAGTGGATTTCCCGCATGATGACGGCATGCGTTTTCGTAGCGATAACCTCTCCCTGCATGAAAACGGTATGCAGATCCACGCCTTTAACGGCGACAAAGTGATCTACAGCAAAACCTATTACTCCATTGGCGGTGGTTTTATCGTTGATGAGGAACACTTTGGCAAAGATACAACGGGCGATGTGAACGTACCTTACCCGTTCAAGTCCGCCAAAGAGATGCTGGACTACTGCCATGAAACCGGTCTGTCACTTTCCGGCATGGTGATGCAGAACGAACTGGCTCTGCACAGCAAAAAAGAGATTGAAGACTATTTTGCGAACGTGTGGCAAACCATGCAGGCCTGTATCGATCGCGGCATGAACACCGAAGGCGTACTGCCTGGGCCACTGCGCGTACCGCGTCGCGCCTCTGCGCTGCGCCGTATGCTGGTCACCACAGACAAATTCTCTAACGACCCGATGAACGTGGTCGACTGGGTGAACATGTTTGCGCTTGCGGTGAACGAAGAAAACGCCGCGGGTGGCCGGGTGGTGACTGCACCAACGAACGGCGCGTGCGGTATCGTTCCGGCGGTACTGGCCTACTACGATCACTTTATTGAACCCGTAACGCCTGATATCTACATTCGCTACTTCCTGGCAGCAGGGGCGATTGGTGCGCTGTACAAGATGAATGCGTCTATCTCTGGCGCTGAAGTGGGCTGTCAGGGTGAAGTGGGCGTGGCCTGTTCTATGGCCGCGGCCGGTCTTGCAGAGCTGCTGGGCGCCAGCCCGGAGCAGGTCTGTGTGGCGGCTGAAATCGGTATGGAACATAACCTCGGTCTCACCTGTGACCCGGTTGCGGGTCAGGTGCAGGTACCGTGCATTGAACGTAACGCTATCGCGTCGGTAAAAGCGATCAACGCCACGCGTATGGCCATGCGCCGTACCAGCGAGCCACGCGTTTCGCTGGACAAGGTTATCGAGACCATGTACGAAACCGGTAAAGACATGAACGCCAAATATCGTGAGACCTCCCGCGGCGGTCTGGCGATAAAGGTGCAGTGCGACTAACCGTTTCGCCTCAACGCCTCTCTCGCCCATCTTCCACGGATGGGCGAATTTTTATCCCTTTCTCGTCGACTTAATATTTCCCCACTACACTTGCTGTGTTGCCTCGGCTTTTGGTGCTGAAGGCGTATTGGGCGGCCTCCCATGCAAACAGCACAGAGGATCATAAAAAAGTATCGCCGAAAACGCGTCATCGTCTGCGTGATGGTTGCGCTTCTTACGCTCATCATTACGCTGGGTATACGCTTTATTTCACAGCGTAACGTAAATCAGCAAAACACCCTGAACTTTGCGGCGCACTCCGTCAACGTGCTTGATAACGTCTTATTGCCGCTGGAAAAAGGGCGCAGTCCGCTGCTGGCGCTGGTCGGAGCGCCCTGCTCTCAGGCGCATTTAGTGTTACGAAAACAGGCGGCCTCACTGCAAACGGTGCGCTCAATTGCACTGGTCAAAGATGGTATCCTTTACTGTTCAAGTATTTTCGGCAATCGCGACGTCCCGTTGCGAGAGATTCAGCCTGCCCTGCCGTCCGCCGAAACAAAGCTGGTGCTCTCCACCGACAAATCCTTGCTTAAGGGAAGCCCGATCCTGATCCAGTGGTATCCGGTTTCTGATAGCGGAGAAGATGGTGTGATGCAGATTGTGAATATCGATCTCATCACTCGCCTGATGCTGGAGCCACAGCGCCCGCTTATCACCGATGTGGCGCTGACCGTGGGGGATAAATACCTGCGCTACGGTGAAAATGTCTCCGACTCGCTGACGATAAACGATGATGAGAGGGTTCTGCGCCAGCAATCCAGCCATTTCCCGTTCACCATTACCGTCAGTGGCCCGGGAGCCAGCGAGCTGGCGTTGATATATTTGCCCTCTCAGCTGCCGCTGGCGCTGATGCTCAGTCTCCTGATGGGTTACGTCGCCTGGCTTGCGACCGCGAACCGCATGAGCTTTACCTGGGAAATTAACCTTGGCCTGGCCGCGCGTGAATTCGAGCTGTTTTGCCAGCCGCTGCTGAATGCCCGCACGCAGAAATGCGTGGGGGTGGAGATCCTGCTGCGCTGGAACAACCCCCGTCAGGGATGGATCTCCCCGGACGTTTTTATTCCGCTCGCCGAAGAGCACAACCTGATTATCCCCCTCACACGTTACGTCATTAACGAGACGGTGAGTCAGATTGGCTATTTTCCGGCAACGCCCGGCTTCCACATTGGCATCAACGCCGCCGCCAGCCATTTCCGACATGGAACGCTCATTCAGGACCTGAACCGCTACTGGTTCAGTGCGCATCCCACCCAGCAGCTGATTGTGGAGCTGACGGAGCGTGACGCGCTGCAGGACGTGGATTATCGCATTGTAAGAGAGTTACACCGTCAGGGCGTGAAGCTGGCCATTGATGATTTTGGCACCGGCAATAGCTCACTCTCGTGGCTGGAAAAGCTGCATCCGGACGTGCTGAAAATTGATAAGTCCTTTACCAGCGCTATCGGCACTGATGCCGTGAACTCCACGGTGACGGACATCATCATTGCGCTCGGACAACGGCTTAGCATTGAGCTGGTGGCTGAAGGGGTAGAAACGCCCGAGCAGGCGCGGTATTTGCGTCATCACGGGGTAGAGGTACTGCAGGGATTTTTGTTTGCGCAGCCTATGCCGCTGAGGGAATTTCCGCAATGGCTGGCGGAGAGTTCGTCTCCGCCAGCACCGCGTAACGGGCATATCGTTCCGCTGATGCCGTTACGCTAGGCTCAGTTACTCTTCTTCGTCGTGGGCCGACTGCTCTTTAACAATGCGCACCATATCGACGCGATAGTCATTCGCTTCGATTATCGTGATCTGCAGCGGAGGCAGTTCGATGATATCGCCGGTCCGCGGGATTTGTCCGTTGACGGCAATAACCAGCCCAGCCACGGTCGCAATGTCCTCTTCATCGTTGATGATGTTTTCCAGACCCAGCGTGTGCTGCAGCGCATGCAAATCGGTGGTGCCTTTCACCAGCCAGCCGTCACCGTCGGAGACAATTTCCGGGGTTTCATCCGCATCCGGGAATTCACCGGCAATGGCTTCAAGCACGTCGAGCGGCGTCACCAGACCCTGCACCACACCAAATTCATTGGTGACGATAACAAAGCTACCGCGTGCGCGGCGCAGGACGCCAAGCAGGTTGATAGGATCCAGCGTTTCCGGCACCACAATCGCCGGTGATGCGGCGGCGACGGCTTCGACGTTAATCCCTTCTTCCAGCGCCACCAGCATCTCTTTCGCACGCACCACGCCGATGATCTCGTCCAGTTCACCCCGGCATACCGGGAACAGGCTATGCGGTGAAGAGAGCAACTGCTGGCGAATCTCATTAACGCTCAGGCGGGAATCGACCCAGCTGATTTCACCGCGCGGGGTCATAATGCCGCGCAGCGAGCGGGAGGCCAGGGAGAGCACGCCGTTAATCATATAGCGCTCTTCTTCCACAAATGCCCCTTCCGGGACGGGAACCGGGTTACGGCTTTCATTGTCGTTCTGCACGTTGACCTGACGGCGACCGCCCATCAGACGCAGAATCGCATCAGCCGTACGCGCACGCAGCGGCTGGGTAGACTGCTGCTTGATAAAGTTATGTCGTGCAATCTGGTTAAACAGCTCGATGAGGATCGAGAAGCCAATGGCTGCGTACAGGTAGCCTTTTGGTATATGGAAGCCAAAACCTTCCGCCACCAGGCTCAGACCAATCATCAGCAGGAAGCTAAGGCAGAGCACCACGACCGTCGGATGCTGATTCACAAAGCGCGTCAGTGGCTTAGACGCCAGCAGCATCACCGCCATCGCGATAACCACCGCAGCCATCATCACCAGGAGGTGGTTCACCATGCCGACAGCCGTGATCACCGCATCCAGCGAGAAGACCGCATCAAGCACCACGATCTGCAGTACCACGACCCAAAAGCTGGCATAGCCTTTACCGTGTCCATCATCGTGCTGGCGATTTTCCAGCCGCTCGTGAAGCTCTGTCGTCGCTTTGAAAAGCAGGAATATCCCCCCGAGCAGCATGATCAAATCACGGCCGGAGAAAGTGAAATCCATGACGGAAAAAAGCGGCTTCGTCAGCGTAACCATCCACGAGATCACGGACAGCAGTGCCAGACGCATGACCAGTGCCAGAGAGAGGCCGATCAGACGCGCTTTATCACGTTGTTTTGGCGGCAGTTTGTCCGCAAGGATGGCAATAAACACCAGGTTATCAATGCCGAGAACAATCTCAAGCACGACCAGCGTGAGCAATCCCACCCAGATTGACGGGTCCATTAAGAATTCCATGAAACGCTCCTGCTAACGGAATGACCAAACGGTGCCCCACTCAACGTGGGCAAAACAGAGGCAGACAGAGTCGATACGTGGCGAGGATCGCCGGTGAAACAGGCGCGGAATGGCCTGGAGGATGACTGACGTCGGTGACGGTCCATATAGTGGGCTGTAGCCCTATACTCCTGAACAATTAAACGGAGGCTAAACATATCAGAGACAATGCGTTTTTAGCAAAGATTTACGTTCCTTTGCAAAGATCTGTAACACAGCTGCTTTACCTTACAGATAATTCTGTAACCCATAGCTAAATTACGGATCTTCATCACATAAATTATTTTTTCACTATCTAAAATAATTCGCGGAAGTCTTAGTTTTTTAACTCTAACCCTTTTCTGAATCGATTCGGTTGGCCAGATACGATTCACAGTGCGACTGCCTGGCAGGCGTATTAATGATAATAAAAGGAGGTAGCAAGTGACCATTGCTATTGTCATAGGCACACATGGTTGGGCTGCAGAGCAGTTACTCAAAACAGCAGAGATGCTGTTGGGTGAGCAGGAAAACGTCGGCTGGATCGATTTCGTTCCCGGTGAAAACGCTGAAACGCTGATTGAGAAGTACACTGCTCAACTGCAGAAACTGGATACCAGCAAAGGCGTGCTGTTTCTCGTTGATACATGGGGAGGCAGTCCGTTCAATGCTGCCAGCCGCATTGTCGTCGATAAAGAGCATTATGAAGTTGTCGCCGGGGTGAATATCCCCATGTTGGTGGAAACCTTCATGGCACGCGACGACAATCCGAGTTTCGATGAACTGGTCGCTCTGGCAGTTGAAACCGGTCGCGAAGGCGTGAAAGCGCTGAAAGCACAACCGGTTGAGAAGCCTGCTCCAGTGGCCGCGGCGCCAAAAGCTGCAGCCCCGGCGAAGCCCATGGGCCCGAATGATTACATGGTGATCGGCCTCGCCCGTATCGATGACCGTTTAATCCACGGCCAGGTGGCAACGCGCTGGACCAAAGAGACTAACGTTCGACGCATTATTGTCGTCAGCGACGAAGTTGCTGCTGATACCGTACGTAAAACCCTTCTGACACAGGTTGCTCCTCCTGGCGTTACCGCGCACGTGGTGGATGTCGCCAAAATGATCCGCGTTTATAACAACCCGAAATATGCGGGCGAGCGCGTGATGCTGCTGTTCACAAACCCGACAGACGTTGAACGCCTGGTTGAAGGCGGCGTGAAAATTACCTCCGTAAACATTGGTGGTATGGCATTCCGTCAGGGCAAAACGCAGGTCAACAACGCCATTTCAGTCGATGCGAAAGATATCGAGGCATTCAACAAGCTGAATGCACGCGGTATCGAACTGGAAGCCCGTAAGGTTTCCACGGATCAGAAACTGAAAATGATGGATCTGATCGGTAAAGTTGGGAAATAAGCCCGCGCCGGTTTTTCACATAAAGCTTATGTAATAGGAGAAGTACAATGGAGATTACCACTCTTCAGATTGTGCTGGTGTTCATCGTCGCGTGTATTGCGGGTATGGAATCCGTACTTGATGAATTTCAGTTCCACCGCCCTCTGGTGGCCTGTACGTTGATTGGTGCCGTTCTGGGTGATATGAAAACCGGGATCATCATCGGTGGTACCCTGGAAATGATTGCCCTGGGCTGGATGAACATCGGTGCGGCAGTTGCGCCTGATGCCGCGCTGGCGTCCATCATTTCTACGGTTCTGGTTATTGCCGGTCACCAGAGTATCGGTGCAGGTATTGCCCTGGCCATCCCGCTGGCAGCAGCAGGTCAGGTACTGACCATCATCGTGCGTACTATCACCGTGGCCTTCCAGCACGCGGCGGATAAGGCGGCCGAAAATGGCAACCTGACGGCGCTCTCCTGGATCCACGTCTCGTCCCTGTTCCTGCAGGCGATGCGTATCGCGATCCCGGCCGTTATCGTTGCGATCTCCGTCGGTACCAGCGAGGTACAGAGCATGCTGAACGCCATTCCAGAAGTGGTCACCGGCGGTCTGAACATCGCAGGCGGTATGATTGTGGTGGTTGGTTATGCGATGGTTATCAATATGATGCGCGCAGGCTACCTGATGCCGTTCTTCTACCTCGGCTTCGTTACTGCTGCGTTCACCAACTTCAACCTGGTTGCGCTGGGTGTGATTGGTGCAGTGATGGCGATTCTCTACATCCAGCTCAGCCCGAAATATAACCGCGTTGCGGGTGCCCCAGCGCAGGCTGCTGGTAATAACGATCTCGATAACGAACTGGACTAGCAGGTGAGCGAAATGGTTGATATGACAAAAACTACCACTGAGAAAAAACTCACTCCGGGTGATATTCGTGGCGTGTTCATCCGTTCTAACCTGTTTCAGGGTTCATGGAACTTCGAACGTATGCAGGCGCTGGGCTTCTGTTTCTCCATGGTACCGGCTATCAAACGCCTGTATCCGGAAAACAACGAAGCGCGCCGTCAGGCGATTAAGCGTCACCTGGAATTCTTTAACACCCATCCTTATGTGGCGGCTCCGGTTCTGGGCGTGACGTTGGCGATGGAAGAGCAGCGTGCAAACGGCGCAGAGATTGACGATGGTGCCATCAACGGTATCAAAGTCGGTCTGATGGGCCCGCTGGCAGGCGTCGGTGACCCAATCTTCTGGGGTACCGTGCGTCCGGTCTTCGCGGCGCTGGGTGCCGGTATCGCCATGAGCGGAAGCCTGCTTGGGCCACTGCTGTTCTTCATCCTGTTCAACGCGGTGCGTCTGCTGACCCGTTACTACGGTGTGGCTTACGGTTACCGTAAAGGGGTGGACATCGTTAAGGATATGGGCGGCGGCTTCCTGCAGAAACTGACTGAGGGGGCGTCAATCCTCGGCCTGTTTGTCATGGGGGCACTGGTTAACAAGTGGACGCACGTGAACATCCCGCTGGTGGTGTCCACCATCACCGGTCAGGATGGTCAGACCCGTGTTACCACCGTGCAGACGATTCTGGACCAGCTGATGCCGGGTCTGGTACCGCTGCTGCTGACCTTCGCCTGTATGTGGCTGCTGCGTAAGAAAGTTAACCCGCTGTGGATCATTGTTGGCTTCTTCGTCATCGGTATCGCGGGCTACGCTGTCGGGCTGCTGGGCCTGTAAGACATCACGTAATACGCCGGGGGCTTGCCCCCGGTTTTTTTATCTGGAGGATGAATGACTGTCACGGACATCGTACTGGTTTTGTTTATTGTGGCCCTTCTGGCATATGCGATCTATGACGAGTTCATCATGCCCCGCCGCCACGGCGAAACGCTGCTCTCCCTGCCCCTTCTGCGACGCGGCCGCGTGGATGCGTTTATCTTCGCCGGTCTCATCGTCATTCTAATTTACAACAACGTGACCGGTCATGGTGCAATATTAACCACATGGTTATTATGTGCGCTGGCATTAATGGCGATTTATCTGTTCTGGATCCGTGTGCCGAAAATCATTTTTAAAAGCCGCGGATTTTTCTTTGCCAATGTATGGATAGAATATAACCGTATTAAAGAGATGAATTTATCGGAAGACGGTGTACTGGTGATGCAATTAGAGCAACGCCGGCTGCTTATTCGGGTCAAGAATATTGACGACCTGGAAAGAATATACAAACTTATGCTTAAAACTCAGTAGGTTAACCACATAGCTTTGGCTATATTCTGCGTTTATTTTGCGCACCTGATATAGCCAAAGCTATATTCCATTCTGTCATTTCTCTTATATTTATTAACGTTATTTTCACGCATAAATCTAAATGAAAATCGTTATCAACACCTTAACGAAATAATGCCGTTTCATTGTTGTTTTATATTCTCAAAATATGTTAAGGTTGCGCCCGTCGTTGGGGAGTAGCTGATTTCCTGTTCGCAGGAAATGTACGTGTCAACATACTCGTTGAAAAACGTGGCACGTACGGACCGTTTGCCGCACAGATTTGTGCAAGGCGGTCAGGCGAGACCATAGATACATCAACTGCTGTTTACTGGGGGCAGTGATGTGTCATATGGATATCTCCCGGTCTGGACGCTTTAATGAATATCTCCGCAACCCTTCTTCTTGCTTTCGGTATGTCCATGGACGCTTTTGCCGCTTCCATCGGTAAAGGTGCCTCGCTGCACAAACCCAAATTCTCTGAAGCGCTACGCACAGGCCTTATCTTTGGTGCTATCGAAACGCTGACACCGCTCATCGGCTGGGGTCTTGGTATGCTGGCAAGCCAGTTCATACTGGAGTGGAACCACTGGATCGCTTTCGTGCTGCTCGTATTTCTGGGGGGGCGAATGGTGATTGAAGGTTTTCGTGGCAATGGCGATGAGGAAGACGAGCCGCAGCACCGCCACGGTTTCTGGCTGCTGGTGACCACTGCCATCGCCACCAGTCTCGACGCCATGGCCGTCGGTGTGGGCCTGGCATTCCTGCAGGTCAATATTATTGCGACCGCGCTGGCCATTGGTTGTGCCACGCTGATTATGTCGACGCTGGGAATGATGGTTGGCCGGTTTATTGGCCCCCTGCTGGGCAAACGCGCCGAGATCCTGGGCGGTATCGTGCTGATTGGCATTGGTGCCCAGATCCTCTGGGCACACTTCGCCGGTTAATCTTCGCGCTGCCAGCAGTGGATACTGAAATCCGTCTGGCAGCGAAACGTTGTTTGCTCCGCTAAGGTTTTCCACACGCTCGGTTTCGCCCGCCATGCAAATGGCGTCATCTGCAACAACGCTATAGCTTCTTCCCCTGCCAGGTTCATCTCGTAGGCCAGCGTCTGCTCCTGCTTCAGCGTAAAGCCCGCCAGTTGCTCAGAATGTGGCGCATGCAGCCGAACCTCATCATAGATAAGCCCTTTAAGCTCCATCAGATGTCGGGGACCTGGCGTGACGGTAATGACCCATCCGCCCGGTTTGATAACGCGTGCCAGCTCCTGCGCCTTACAGGGCGCATAGATGCGGATAACCGCATCCATGCTGGCATCGTCAAACGGCAGTCGGTGGCTCGATGCCACGCAGAACGTCACGCCGGAGTAGCGTTTTGCCGCCGCGCGGATAGCCACTTTGGAAACATCCAGACCAAATGTCTGCGAGCCCTTCTCTTGTGCAACCTCAGCAAACCGCGCGGTGTAATACCCTTCCCCGCAGCCAATATCCAGCACGCCTGCTGCACTGTCAGTCAGATTATCTTCCAGCAATTGCGCGACGGCCTCTCTGAGTGGCTGATAGTGCCCGGCGTCGAGAAATGCCCGGCGTGCCTGCATCATCTCAGCACTGTCACCCGGATCGCGCGAGCGCTTATGCTGCACCGGCAGAAGATTCACGTAGCCTTCTTTTGCCATATCAAACTGATGTCCCTGCGGACAGGCATAACTTTTTTCTGATCGCGTCAGACGCGCGTGGCAAAGGGGACAACTGAAGGACATGGCAGCTCCGGGGCGTAAATCAAAGGGCGAAGTGTACCGCTATTCGCCCCGGTATAAAACGCCTGGGTTAACGCATGACGATAAGGTGCGAGGAATCAGGCGCCAGACCATCGGGTTTGACGTTCTCAAGACGTAATACGTTACCCATAATCTCGCTGAATACCGGTGCGGAGACGGCGCCGCCATAGTACGCCCCGTTTTGAGGATCGTTAATCACGACCACCAGCGCAAAACGCGGATCGCTGGCAGGCGCGACGCCCGCGGTATAGGCGACATATTTATCGACATATTTGCCGCTGTCATCGATTTTCTTCGCCGTACCGGTTTTCACCGCCACACGGTAATCACGTACCGCAGCCTTAACGCCGCCCCCGCCCGGCAGCGCAACGCTCTCCATCATATGTTCGACCTGATGAGCAATCTCTTCCGGCATGACTCTGTGCCCGATAACGGGCGGATCGATACGGGTAATTGAGAGGGGCCGTTCCAGCCCGAAGCCGCCGATGGTGGCATAGACGTGCGCCAGCTGGAGAGGGGTAACCATCAGGCCATAGCCAAAGGCGAAGGTCGCCCTGTCGAGCTGGCTCCAGTATTTACGCTGAGGTAACAGACCGGCGCTCTCGCCGGTTAAGCCAAGCCCGGTGTTTGTACCAAAACCAAAGTTCCGGTAGGTATCAATCAGGTGCTGAACAGGCATCGCCAGCGAGAGGCGAGATACGCCAGTGTCGCTCGATTTTTGCAGGATCCCGGTCATCGAGAGTTCAGGGTAGTAACCCACATCCCGAATGCGGTGCCCGTCAAGCATATACGGATGGGTGTCAATGACGCTGTCAGGCTGCACCAGCCCCTGTTGCAATGCCGTCATCAGCACAAGCGGCTTCACGGTTGAACCTGGCTCGAACGTATCGCTGATGGCACGGTTACGAAAATCGTCTATTGTCGCGCCCTGGCGGTTATTGGGGTTGAAATCGGGATAGCTCGCCATCGCGAGGATTTCACCGGTGGGGATATTAATGAGCACTGATGCCCCCGACTCCGCCTTGTTCCAGGCCACTGCGTTATCTAGCGTATCTTCGGTGATGGTTTGCAGGCGCTCATCAATACTGAGCTGAATATTGTGCGCAGGCACCGGCGCGACTTCCGTCAGATTCTCCACCACGCGACCGTAACGGTCTTCCCTGACCTGCCGGACGCCCGGCTTGCCTGTTAGCTGGGTGTTGAAACTTTTCTCCACACCCTCAATACCCTGACCGTCAATATTGGTGAAACCAATCAGGTTTGCCGCCACATGCCCGGCAGGATAAAAACGGCGTGATTCTTCGCGTAAATTGATACCCGGCAAATTCAGCTTATCGATCCATTTTGCCTGAGCAGGATCTACCTGCCGGGCAAGGTAGATGAACCTCCCTTGTGGATTCGCGTTAATCCGTGATGACAGGGTGTTCAGGGAGAGATGTAACGCATTCGCCAGCGCCTGCCAGCGATCGTCAAAGCCCACGCCCCCTTTTGCCAGCACCGTTTTTGGGTCGGCCCACACGGCCCTGACCGGGACACTGACCGCCAGCGGCCGGCCCTCACGATCCATGATCATTCCGCGGGGAGCATCAATCGGCAGTTCGCGCAGCGATCGCATATCCTCCTGCTTGACCAGGTTGTCAGGTTTAATAATTTGCAGCCAGGCAACGCGGCCAAGCAAAAACGCCAGACTGCAAAAAATGGCTAAACAGAGCAGCGCAAAACGCGCCGGCGTGAAATTGCCGGCGGTTGTTATCATTTTCTTCTTCACCTGAACCCCAGGACTGTTAAACAACGCCCTGATTTAACGGGAAAAGACGGCCAGAGAGAGGGAAAACAGTGCTACTAACCTCGTAGCTTTGCAACAAGTTACTAACAAGAGCGGGGATGGTAATATTTTGAAAGATAAGGCACATAAAAAAGCCCCGCTATATGCGAGGCTTTATGTCTGAGAGTGAAGTACAACGTGCTTCAGTCAGCAGTGGTTCGATCAGATAGCAGTTACGTTAACTGCAGCTGGGCCTTTCTGGCCGTCCTGAATTTCGAACTCAACGTTCTGGCCTTCAGCCAGAGTTTTGAAGCCGTTACCCTGGATTGCAGAGAAGTGTACGAACACGTCTTTGCTGCCGTCAGCAGGAGTAATGAAACCAAAACCTTTAGACTCGTTGAACCACTTAACTTGACCTTTAATCTTTGCCATTTGCAAAATTCCTTAGAGTGTTTTCTTAGCCCGCAGGCATTACTGAGATAAAACTGAGACATTACTGCATGAGGCACTAATATAAGGTTCGGCAGAGAAGCGGTATTCAACGACAACGTGTTTACTCAGGACTTCTTTACTGAAAATGCCACACATAAACAGAACTGTACCTCGTTTGACCCAAAACGTGTTATCACACACTATGTTTAATATGGCAAGCCATTTTTAAACATGTCTCGATCCGCCGCACAAATTCGAACTGTGCCGGTATGCTTTTGCACAATTATGCGCATGACATATGGACAGCCCTGCTCACTTACACAGACTCGCCGTTGCTTTCACAACCGCTGTTATCTAAGACTTTTTTAACATAGCTCAATCATTCCAGTGCGTCCAGCAACCCGCTAAGAAAAACCCCTACATTGATTGAGTTAGAACAATTTGTGAAAACTTATGCTTAAATCATTGTAACGCCCCTGTATTGTTACAGTGGAAATACAATGTTAATCCTTCACGCTAAACTGTATTAAAAAGCACCAGCTAATAAAGAATGTTATGCACCAAAATAATGAAATTTTTATGACTCTGCATCAAAACAAGGCAAGCAAAACGTTTCGATAAAAATAAAACATTCTTTAGACCTTAGACATACAGAATATATGCAACAATCCAGCGCTTCGTTTATAAGGATAAATATTCACCAATTTTCAGTATCCTGAAGGAATTATTAACCGGTGCTAAATTATCGAGGACTGCAGTTAACTCTCGCACGGGGTCATCAAGCGATTCATCAGCCAGTTCAAACACGCCCCAGTGAATGGGAAACGCCAGTGGGCATCCCAACTGTTGCCACAACGCAACGGCAGATTGCGGATCCATATGATGTATGGCCATGAACCACCGTGGTGCATAAGCGCCAACGGGCAACGCCGCGGCGTTAATTTTACCCAGCCTTTCCGGTATTCGCAGCAGTTCAGGTGAATAGCCCGTGTCGCCGCTAAACCAGAAACGATGATGCCGCCCTTCAAACACCCAGCCACACCACAGGGAGCGATTGCGGTTCCAGAGCGTGCGCATACTCCAGTGCTGCGCCGGTACGGCGGACAGCGTTACCCCCTGCCAGGTGAAACTCTGCCACCAGTCGAGCTCAACAATGCGTCTTGCCCCCCGGCGGCGAAACCAGTCTCCCAGACCTAAGGGAACAAACAGAGTGACGTCGGGGAAGCGTTTAAGGATCCGGCGAATGGTCGCGTCATCCAGATGATCGTAATGATTATGGGAAATAACCACTGCATCGAGTTGCTGGAGCTGTTCGACAGACAGAGCGGGAGGCGTTTTACGTTGTGGTCCGAGGAAAGGTAAGGGAGAGGCGCGGCGAGAAAAAACGGGGTCGGTCAGCAGGGTGTTGCCATCAATGTGCAACAACAGGCTTGCGTGTCCGAGCCACCATACCCCATTTTCCTGCGGCTGCTTAAGCGTTGCCGGCTGCCACCACTGGCGGATAAAGTCCTCATATCCGTTTGTCGGGGGGCGGGGTAAGCCAGCTTCTTTGCGCGCTTTTCGCCAGCGATCAACGTCACCGGGCTGATGCCCGACGGGGTCAGTATTACGAAAACCGTTCGGCGTGTGATGTTTCAGGGAGGGGTCATACCAGGGATTTTTCCAGACCACAGCCACCTCCCGGATAAGACAAATTAACGCTCAGCCACCAGACGGATAAAGTCATCCTGGTCAGTGTTGTCTTCAGCAACCGCGTCTTTCACCGACGCTTTCTCTTCTGGTTCGTTTGCCTCACACAGACGACGTAACAGCGCATTCTGACGTTTTTGTTGGTCAAGCAGCGCTTCCAGCAGTTCGATCTGCTCGTTTGTACGGGAACTGGCACGGTTTACGAAAAACCAAATGACAAGCCCCACCAGCAGAACAACCAACGAGATCATCAGGGATGCCATATTTAGCAGCCCTGAATTCAGTAACTCATCCATTTCACCACCTCAATAAAAACGTCTATCTTACCACTGGTGCGAAGGAAGGAAATCACCTTGAGAAAAAATGCGTGTTACCACGGAATAAACTTATTGATTGCGCAAACGCCGCTAAAAAACTGTACATCCTGATCGCACATCACATTGATAGTCTGCGTCCACAACACCACACAGGCTACCAGCACAATAATCAGAATCACCCAGCGTATTTTTTTCACTCCACACTCCGTCTAAAGGCCCGATATAACCAGGTTATCACGGCTATCTTAAACAAGGACTAACTGTACCGCCATCTGGTCGTTTTCAGAATCATGCACTTGTTTCATAGAGTAAACCGTTTAGGCTTACTGCATGACAACAAAGATAAAGAGGCAATGATGCATTTAATCATTCGTACAATTATTGCACTGGCCGTAGTATGGGTTGGCCTTCTGTTAACCGGCTATGGCGTGCTTGTGGGAAGCACCGAAAACGCCGCTGGATTAGGTATTCAATGCAAATACATGACCGCGCAGGGCATGAGCACGGCACAATATATTCATTCAGACAGCGGGATCATTGGTTTAACCAACTGCCCGGTTCTGCGTAAAACATCCGTCGTCATTGATAACGGCTAATCACCCCGATTGATACTGACAAAAAACGCCGCACTGTGTGCGGCGTTTTTTGTGCCCGTAAGGATCAGAACGGGTAGTCGTTATAGCCCATTTGTTCAGAAATCTTGCGTGCGGCTGTATGGAGAATCGCCACATACTCATGCAGACGTTCTTCAGAAAAGCGCAGGGTCGGGAAAGAGATACTCAGCCCGGCAATGACAACGCCAAAGCGGTCAAATACCGGCACACCGATACAGCGCAGCCCTTCTTCCTGCTCTTCGTTATCTTCGCCATACCCCTGCTCACGTACTTTATCGAGCACGGCCAATAACTCGTCAGTGCTGGTAATAGTGCGTTCAGTACTGCGCTTATATTCCACGCCTTCGAGGATCTGCTTCACTTCTTCGCGATCGCGCCACGCCAGCAGCACTTTGCCAATCGCGGTACTGTAAAGCGGATTACGACGACCGATGCGTGAATACATGCGCAGGTTGTACATGGAGTCGATTTTATGGATGTAGACAATGCTGTCTTCATCCAGTGCCCCCAGGTGGATAGTCTCTTTGGTCAGGCGAGAGATCTCACGCATCTGGATATCTGCGCTGCGGATCAAATCCACGTTTTGCAGCGCACGGGCCCCGAGCTCGAACAGTTTCAGCGTCAGAGAATACTTTTCAGACTCGCCTTCCTGTGCGACGTAACCCAGTGACTTCATGGTTTGCAAAAAGCGATAAACGGTGCTTTTCGACATCATCACACGCTGCGACAACTCTGTAATACCAATTTCACGCTCTTCTCCGAGCGCCTGTAAGATGCCAAACACCTTCAGCACGGAAGAAACAGAATCTGGCTGTTTATCCAAATCTGCAATTGCCATTTACCACCTCATAGAGAGTGTTTTATAAAAATCAGAACCGGTTTTTATTATAAATTCCCGTCATGTTACCTGCAATCGATCCTCGTTTACTTCGTTACAAATCTGCGACATAAAACTGAAATAACGATGCTAAAATAGTTACCCTGAGAATAATTTCACACTGAGCTTTTCATCCCTAATGGAAAAAAACTTGTCCGATGGCCTGCCTTTGCCCCAGCGGTATGGCGCTATCGCCACGATTGTTATCGGTATTTCAATGGCCGTCCTTGACGGTGCAATCGCTAACGTTGCCCTGCCAACCATTGCCAGCGACCTGCATGCCTCCCCTGCCAGTTCTATATGGATAGTCAATGCCTACCAGATAGCGATCGTGGTTTCACTGCTCTCGTTCTCTTTCCTGGGCGATATGTTCGGTTACCGACGGGTGTATCAATGCGGCCTGCTGGTATTCACCTTTACTTCCCTTTTCTGTGCCCTTTCTGATTCGCTGCATACTCTGACGCTTGCGCGCATAGCGCAGGGTTTTGGGGGTGCGGCACTGATGAGCGTCAACACGGCGTTGATCCGCTTAATCTATCCGCAGCGTCATCTGGGACGCGGTATGGGGATAAACTCGTTTATTGTCGCCGTCTCGTCTGCGGCCGGGCCAACCCTTGCGGCGGCCATACTCTCTGTCGCGTCCTGGCAGTGGTTATTCGCCATTAACGTACCGCTGGGTATTGTGGCCCTCTTCTTTGCTCTGCGCTATCTTCCCGCGAACGGTCCCAAAAGCACGATGCCACGCTTTGACCTTATCAGCGCAGTGATGAATGCCCTGACCTTTGGCCTGCTGATTACTGCCCTGAGCGGCTTTGCACAAGGTCAGTCCCTTATACTTACCGCCGCGGAGCTCATTGCGCTGCTGGTGATTGGCTTCTTCTTTGTACGCCGTCAGCTCGCGCTCCCTGTCCCTTTACTGCCTGTCGACCTGCTGCGTATTCCTCTTTTTTCTCTCTCGATTTGTACTTCTGTTTGCTCATTCTGCGCTCAGATGCTGGCCCTGGTCTCTCTGCCCTTCTTCCTGCAAAGTGTGGTGGGACGTACTGAAGTCGAGACCGGACTGCTGTTAACGCCGTGGCCACTGGCGACGATGGTAATGGCGCCGCTGGCAGGGTATTTGATTGAGCGCGTCCACGCCGGATTGCTTGGCGCGCTGGGGCTTGCCGTCATGGCCACGGGGCTGTTCGCACTCGCACTACTCCCCTCATCACCCACCGATCTGGATATCATCTGGCGCATGATCCTGTGCGGTGCAGGGTTCGGTCTGTTCCAGTCGCCTAACAACCACACCATCATCACCTCAGCGCCGCGCCATCGCAGCGGTGGTGCCAGCGGTATGTTGGGCACCGCACGTCTGCTGGGACAAAGCACCGGCGCGGCCCTGGTCGCGCTGATGTTTAATCTTGCCGGGCAAAATGGCAACCACGTTGCACTTTTCACCGCAGGCGCCCTTGCCACCCTGGCCGCCATCATCAGCGGGCTGCGCATTACCCAGCCCAGAGTACAGGCATAAAAAAAGCCGGGCGGATATCTCCAGCCCGGCTCATTGCTCTTCTTAGCGTTACTTCAGGTATTCACCACTGCGCAGCGCTTCGATACGTTTATCCAGCGGCGGGTGACTCATAAACAGCTCGCTCAGCGATTTTGATTTACCGTTAATGCAGAATGCCATAATGCTGGTCGCTTCCTGCGGTTCATAGCTGGTTTTCAGACGCTGCAGCGCGGCAATCATCTTCTCACGGCCAACCAGTTTCGCCGAGCCGGCATCCGCGTGGAACTCACGATGACGGGAGAACCACATGGTGATGATGCTGGCCAGAATACCGAATACCAGCTCCAGTACCGTCGCAACCGCGAAGTAGATCAGCGGGTTGCCGTTACTCTCTTCCCCTTCATCGCGGTTCCCGCCCATAAAGCCTGCCGCGATCTGCGCCAGAATACGGGAGATGAAGATAACAAAGGTGTTCACTACGCCCTGGATCAGGGTCATGGTGACCATGTCGCCGTTCGCAATATGGCTGATTTCGTGAGCGATAACCGCTTCGGCTTCGTCACGGCTCATGTTCTGCAACAACCCGGTGCTGACGGCAACCAGCGACGCATCACGACGGGCACCTGTGGCAAAGGCGTTAATATCTGGCGCGTGGTAAATGGCCACCTGCGGCATGGCGATACCCGCCTGCTGCGATTGCTGAGCCACGGTATTCATCAGCCACTGTTCCATATCGTTACGCGGTTGCTCAATGACTTCACCACCTACCGATTTCAGTGCCATCCATTTCGACATCAGGAGTGAAACGAATGAGCCACCAAAACCAAACAGCAGCGCCATAATCAACAGACCCTGAACGCTGCTCGACTGAATTCCTGTCAGGCTTAGCACGAGCCCGAAAACCACCATCACCGCAAGGTTGGTGAGCAGGAAGAGCGCGATTCGCATCATAATTTTCTTTTAACCTCAGTTTAACAAAGCGCACTATGCGATTACCCACATCGTATGGGTATTACGGCTATTTTCAAGCATCCATCGGGCGTAAGTCACCAGAAAGACACAACTTTACACAATTGGAAATTTGCCTGACGGGAGAATGCGGAACAAAAAGAAACAGGCACAATTTCTTGTGCCTGTTGGGGGATTATTTTGCCGGTGCGGGTTGCACGGCGGGCTTCGCCTTTTCCTGATTCGCCAGGTCAAGAGCGATATGCACCGTCTCGTCGAGGTAAGGATCCGGCTCCTGGTAATCTTTTGGCAGATCGTCCAGTTTCTTAAGCAGAGGCTTACCTTCACGCTTGAAGCGATCGTTGATACGCGCCAGACGCGTTGCATCATCTTCGTTGTTCTCTTTCTCACGCTGAGCGTAGTTGAGAGAAACAATATTCCGTTTATCTTTCAGGGCATTGAAACGAGCAATGTCCTTCATGATGTACTGGAATTCCGGATCTTTGGCGATGCGATCGTTGTGCGCTTTCAGCAGTTCAGGACCAAACTGCGTCATATCACCCGCTTTCACGTAGGTCGCGGCGTTAATGCTATCCCACGGCAATGCGTTATCTTCAAACTTCTCGCCGGTTTCAGTCTCTTCCGTGCCTGTCGGCATCATGATATCCGGCGTCACGCCTTTACGCTGCGTACTGCCGCCGTTCACACGATAGAATTTCTGAATGGTGTACTGAACCGAACCCAGTGCAGGCCATTCCGGACGCAGCATCTGATCGTAGATACGATTCAGAGAACGATACTGCTGTACGGTACCTTTACCAAATGTCGGCTCACCGACAATCAGCGCACGGCCATAGTCCTGCATAGCGGCGGCAAAGATTTCAGACGCGGAAGCACTGAAGCGATCGACCAAGACCACCAGCGGGCCTTTGTAGTAGACCACACCATCATTGTCGGCATCTTCACGTACTTTACCGTTGTTATCGCGCACCTGAACCACCGGACCAGACGGGATAAACAGCCCGGACAGTGAAACCGCTTCGGTCAGCGCCCCACCACCGTTGCTGCGCAAGTCGATGATGACGCTGCTCACGTTCTGCTTTTCAAGCTTCTGCAGCTGGACTTTTACATCATCAGTCAGCCCAACGTAGAAGCCCGGGATATCCAGAACACCCACCTTCTCTTTACCCACGGTCTTCACCGACATTTTCACCGCGCGGTCTTCCAGGCGGATACGCTCACGCGTCAGGGTAACGATACGGGTTTTGGTGCCTTTACCGGCTGGCAGAATTTCAAGGCGAACTTTGCTGCCTTTCGGGCCTTTGATCAGCGCAACCACATCATCCAGACGCCAGCCGATCACATCGACCATGTTCTGTCCGGTTTGACCCACACCAACAATGCGATCGCCTACGCTTATCGCTTTGCTTTTCGACGCCGGGCCACCGGCGACCATTGAGTTGATCACGGTGTAATCATCGTCCATCTGCAGCACCGCACCGATACCTTCCAGAGACAGGCTCATTTCGGTATTAAACTGTTCGGTATTGCGAGGCGAGAGATAATTGGTATGTGGATCGATTTCGTGAGCGAAAGCGGTCATCGCCAGTGAGAAAACATCTTCACTGTTGGTCTGAGCCAGACGACGAATAGCGAATTTGTAACGACGCGTCAGCGTGTCACGGATCTCTTTTTCATCTTTGCCGGTCAGCTTCAGGCTCAGCTCGTCGTATTTTACTTTTCCATCCCACAGCGCATTCAGCTCGGCTTCGTCTTTCGGCCAGGGCGCTTTGCTGCGGTCCAGATTAAAGGTGTCGTTGCCGGTGAAGTCCATCGGACGTTCCAGCACTTTCAGCGCATACTGATAGCGTTCAAAGCGGCGCTTTTGCGACAGGTTATAGAGATCGTAGAACAGATCCAGCTTGCCTGAACGCAACTCGTCACCCACCCCGGATTTACGCTTAGCGAACTGCTCGACATCGCTGGCGAGCAGTACGTTATGGCTGTAATCCAGCAAGTTCAGATAGCGGTCAAAGATTTTGGCCGAAAAGGCCTGATCGAGATCGAACTGACGATAGTGCGAACGAGTGAAGCGTGAGGTCACACGCTCGCTCACCGTCGCGTGCTGCGTCTCTTCCTTGAGGACCGGAATTTGATCAACACGCGTGATATCGTCCACTGCGAAAGCATGGCCCGTTATAGCAAACAGGCCCGCCAACGCGGTGAGCTTAAAAAAAGTGTTCATGCCAGGCTTGGCCTCCGTTTCAGAACAACAAGTGTTCTGCGCGTACAATCATTGACATACCAGAAGTCAGCTGTACACGAACGCCATCTTTGGTGATTTCCAGTACGGTGGCGTCCATTGCGTTGTTACCCGCTTTCACCTTCAGTGCCTGACCCACGCTCAGGGCGTTAATGTCAGAAACCGGCGTATGGCGCGGCTCTTCACGAGGGGCGCGCGGGGCTTTAGCTGCTGGTTTGTCAGCACGCGGTTTGCGATCGTTATTATCGTTACGACGCGGCGCTGGGCGTGGTTTACGCTCACGACGAGGTGCTTCTTCCTGGCCGTTTGCCGCTGCGGCTTCGCGTTTTTTCGCTTGCTGTTCTGCACGTTGTGCCTGAACGCGTGCTTTGGCTTCTTCCAGCTGTTTACGTGCGTGCTCAACGTGCTGCTCGTCCAGCTCACCACAAGGGTTGCCGTCAAGATCAACACGCGTCGCGCCCGCTTTGATACCGTACAGGTAACGCCAGCTCGAAGTATAAAGACGTAAGGCGGAACGAAGCTGAGTTTTGCTGAGGTTCATTTCCCCCTCAACGCGTGCCACCAGATCCTGAAAAATACCGACTTTCAGGGGACGAGCTTCACCTTCAGCACTGAAGCACTGTGGGAAACGCTCGGCCAGAAATGCGATAACTTCTTTACTGCTATTCAACTTAGGTTGATTTTCCATGAAATTTCCTGATTACAACGGACGTTGCCAACAAGCGCAGGCATGAACAGGCGTCATTATAATGACGCTATCAGTAAATGCTACGTTATCCGTTGATTATCCTGCTACGCTCGCAAAGAATTTTTGATAATCGGTTGCGGCGAGAACGTTTTCGAGGTTCGCCACCAGCTCGCGCAGCCCTTGTTCGTCCTCGGTTGTGAAGCGACTGAAGACCGTGCTGTCGATATCCAGAACGCCAATAATCTGATTTTTTACCACCAGAGGCAGAACGATTTCAGAATTGCTGGCTGCGTCACAGGCAATGTGTCCGTCAAACGCATGGACGTCTTCGACGCGCTGTACCTGATTAGTCGCGACCGCTGTACCACAAACGCCGCGTCCTACGGGAATACGCACGCAGGCAATTTTCCCCTGGAACGGGCCAAGCACCAGCGTTTCACCTTCCAGAAGGTAAAAACCGGCCCAGTTAACGTCTGATAGCCGTTCAAACAGCAATGCGCTAGTATTTGCCAGAGTGGCTAAGAAGCTGGTCTCACCCGCCATCAATGCCTTAAAATCGCGGTTAAGATCCGCGTAGAATTCTGTTTTGTTCATTATTCAATCACTTAGTTGTCTTACAAAATTACCGCATAGCCTATTAAAATAAGCATTAAATGCGCTCATGCTCAAGATGAATCCGTTCATGAGTTAATATAACGTTCAACAATACTTATTTGTGCGCAGCTGATGGCCTTAAAAACAACCAAAATTACGCCGACAAAAAAGATAACTGTCCATACGGTAAGCGAAGCTTTGCCTCGTGCACATTATCAGCGTTGCCCGCAGTGCGATACGCTTTTTATGTTGCCGAAGATGAAATCGCATGAAAGTGCTTTTTGCCCCCGCTGCGACGCTAAAATTCGCGACGGCCGCGACTGGTCGCTTACCCGTCTCGCCGCGATGGCCATCACCATGCTGCTTCTTATGCCGTTTGCCTGGGGCGAACCGCTGCTGAAGCTGTACCTGCTTGGTGTGCGTATTGATGCCAACGTACTGCAGGGGATCTGGCAGATGACGCGCCAGGGCGACCCGCTCACTGCCGCCATGGTGCTGTTCTGTACGGTCGGCGCGCCGCTGGTGCTGGTCGCCGCCATTGCCTATCTTTGGTTTGGTAACATTCTGGGGATGAATCTCCGCCCCGTGTTGCTGATGCTGGACAAACTGAAAGAGTGGGTCATGCTGGATATCTACCTGGTGGGCGTCGGCGTGGCGTCCATAAAAGTGCAGGACTATGCATTCTTGCAGCCCGGGGTCGGACTCTTTGCATTTATTTGCCTGGTCTTGCTCAGCATCCTCACACTCATTCATCTGAACGTCGAACAGCTCTGGGAGCGCTTTTACCCTCAGCGTCCGGCCACGCGACCGGATGAAAGTCTCCGGGTCTGTCTGGGGTGTCACTATACTGGCTTGCCCGACCCACGTGGCCGTTGCCCGCGGTGTCATATTCCCCTGAGACTGCGGCGCAACAACAGTCTGCAAAAATGCTGGGCCGCGCTGATTGCCTCGCTGGTCTTTTTGATCCCGGCCAATATGCTGCCGATTTCCATCATTTACGTGAATGGTGGGCGCCAGGAGGATACCATCCTCTCCGGGATCATCTCCCTCGCCCACAGCAACGTGGGGGTGGCAGCAATTGTGTTTATCGCCAGTATTCTGGTGCCGTTTACCAAAGTGGTGGTGATGTTTACCCTGCTCCTGAGTATTCACTTCAAATGTGAGCAAGGTTTACGTACCCGAATTCTGCTTTTGCGATTCGTCACCTGGATTGGCCGCTGGTCGATGTTGGATCTGTTCGTGATTTCGTTGATGATGTCGCTGATCAATCGCGACCAGTTATTAGCTTTTACAATGGGACCCGCAGCTTTTTATTTCGGCTCCGCGGTGATATTGACTATTCTTGCTGTGGAATGGCTGGATAGCCGCTTACTTTGGGATGCACATGAGTCAGGAAACGCCCGCTTCGCCGACTGAAGCGAGAATTAAAACAAAACGCCGCATTTCTCCATTCTGGTTGCTGCCTGTCATCGCCCTGATGATTGCAGGCTGGCTTATCTGGACGAGCTATGAAGATCGCGGAAGCACCATCACCATTGACTTCCAGTCTGCCGACGGCATTGTGGCCGGGCGAACCCCTGTCCGCTTCCAGGGGGTTGAAGTGGGTACCGTTCAGGACATCAGCCTGGGAAAAGGGCTGAATAAAATTCAGGTCCGCGCCAGCATTAAGTCCGATATGCAGGATGCGCTGCGCAGCGAAACGCAGTTCTGGCTGGTAACGCCTAAGGCCTCTCTGGCGGGTGTTTCAGGGCTGGATGCACTGGTTGGCGGTAACTACATCGGCATGATGCCGGGTAAAGGTGAACCGCAGGATCACTTTGTTGCGCTGGATACCCAACCAAAATACCGACTGAATAACGGCGATCTGATGATCCATCTGCAGGCACCGGATTTGGGTTCCCTCAACAGTGGCTCACTGGTTTATTACCGTAAAATTCCGGTAGGTCGCGTTTATGATTACGCCATCAACCCGAATAAACAGGGCGTGACGATTGATGTGTTAATCGATCGCCGCTTCACTAACCTGGTAAAAAAAGGCAGTCGTTTCTGGAACGTCTCCGGCGTGGATGCTGACCTCAGCCTGAGCGGTGCCAAAGTGAAGCTCGAGAGCCTGGCCGCACTGGTCAACGGTGCCGTTGCCTTCGACTCTCCGGAAAACTCCAGCCCGGCCACGGCAGATGACACCTTCGGATTGTATGCTGACCTGGCGCACAGCCAGCGCGGCGTGATCGTCAAACTCGCCCTGCCCGATGCTAAAGGGCTGAAAGCGGGTTCCACACCGCTTATGTATCAGGGATTGCAGGTTGGGCAGCTCACCAAAATGACGCTCAATCCAGGCGGTTCCGTGACCGGTGAGATGACCGTCGACCCGAGTGTGGTTGATCTCCTGCGCGAAAAAACGCGCATCGAGATGCGCAGCCCAAAACTGTCTCTGAACGATACCAGCCTGAGCAATCTTCTGACCGGCAATACGTTTGAACTGATCCCCGGTGAAGGTCAACCCAGCAACAGTTTCGTTGTTGCGCCGGCAGATAAAGCGCTACTTCAAAAACCGGGCGTCGTAACGGTAAAACTGACCGCGCCTGAAAGTTACGGTATCGAAGCCGGCCAGCCGCTGATTCTGCATGGCGTCCAGGTGGGCCAGGTGCTGGAGCGTACGCTCTCTGAAAACGGCGTGAGCTTCTCGGTGGCTATCGATCCGCAATACAGCGACCTCGTGCATGGCGACAGTAAATTTGTGGTGAACAGCCGCGTCGACGTCAAGGTTGGCCTCGACGGCGTTGAGTTCCTCGGTGCCAGCGCCAGCGAATGGGTTAACGGTGGGATCCGCATTTTACCGGGTAATAAAGGCCCGGTGCGCGACAGTTATCCGCTGTATGCCAACCTGGACAAAGCGATTGAAAACAGCATGAGCGATCTCCCAACCACGACACTGACGTTAAGCGCCGAGACGCTTCCTGATGTCCAGGCTGGCTCCGTCGTGCTGTACCGGAAGTTTGAGGTTGGGGAAGTGATTGCCGTACGCCCTCATGCGGACGCGTTTGATATCGAACTGCATATCAAACCGGAGTATCGCAAGTTGCTGACCCCGAATAGCGTGTTCTGGGCCGAAGGTGGTGCGAAAGTGCAGCTTAACGGTAACGGGCTGACCGTGCAGGCCTCCCCGCTTTCACGTGCGCTGCGCGGAGCGATCAGCTTCGATAACCTCAGCGGTGCGGGTGCAAACCTGCGTAAAGGCGATAAGCGTATTCTCTTCCCGTCAGAAACCGCTGCCCGTGCCGTTGGCGGACAGATTACCCTGCATGCTTTTGATGCAGGGAAGCTGGCGGAAGGGATGCCTATCCGTTATCTGGGTATTGATATCGGGCAGATCCAGAAGCTGACGCTTATCACCGCGCGTAACGAGGTGCAGGCCACCGCCGTGCTCTACCCGGAATATGTTCAAACCTTCGCCCGCTCAGGCTCCCGCTTCTCGGTGGTGACGCCACAGATTTCGGCCGCTGGCGTTGAGCACCTCGACACTATCCTGCAGCCTTATATCAACGTCGAACCCGGTAAAGGGAATGCTCGCCGTGACTTTGAACTGCAGGAAGCCACGATCACTGACTCTCGCTATCTGGATGGCCTGAGCATTGTGGTGGAAGTGCCGGAAGCAGGCTCGCTGAACATCGGCACACCGGTGCTGTTCCGTGGGATTGAGGTGGGTACAGTGACGGGCCTGACGCTCGGTACGCTCTCTGACCGCGTGATGGTGGCATTACGCATCAGCGATCGTTACCAGCACCTGGTGCGTAATAACTCGGTGTTCTGGCTGGCCTCCGGCTATTCACTGGACTTCGGTCTGACGGGCGGGGTGGTGAAAACCGGCACCTTCAACCAGTTCATTCGTGGCGGTATTGCTTTCGCTACACCACCGGGGACGCCGCTGGCGCCGAAAGCGCAACCGGGCAAACACTTCCTGCTGCTCGAAAGCGAGCCGAAAGAGTGGCGTGAATGGGGCACTGCCCTGCCGCGTTAATCTCAGGGCTCCGGTGTCAACGCACCGGAGCCTTTATGTTACACTGCGCCCCTGAACTTTTCCCTGTGGTGTGCACGTGGCTCAAAACTCCGTATTTCTTCCTGAACAATTCCTGGCGCAGATGCGCGAGGCGCTTCCTTCTCACCTCTCGTTAGACGATTTTATAGCCGCCTGTCAGCGGCCGTTGCGCCGGAGTATTCGCGTCAACACGCTGAAAATAAGCGTCGCCGATTTTCTGGCGCTGGTCTCGCCGTATAACTGGCAACTGACGCCAGTACCATGGTGTGCAGAAGGTTTTTGGATTGAACGGGATGACGAAGCGTCGTTGCCATTGGGCAGTACCGCAGAACATCTGAGTGGTCTGTTTTATATCCAGGAAGCCAGCTCGATGCTGCCGGTTGCCGCCCTGTTTACGGATGAAAATGCGCCAGAACGCGTCATGGATGTCGCTGCCGCGCCGGGCTCCAAAACCACGCAGATTGCCGCCAGGATGGGGAATCGCGGAGCCATTCTCGCCAACGAGTTTTCAGCCAGTCGCGTTAAAGTTCTGCACGCTAACATCAGCCGCTGCGGGATCCATAACGTTGCCCTGACGCACTTCGATGGCCGCGTATTTGGCGCAGCCCTGCCAGAAACGTTTGATGCCATCCTGCTGGACGCGCCCTGCTCCGGCGAAGGGGTGGTGCGTAAAGATCCTGATGCGTTAAAAAACTGGTCTGTAGAGAGTAACCTTGAGATTGCCGCCACCCAGCGCGAACTGATCGACAGCGCCTTCCATGCCCTGCGTCCCGGTGGCACATTGGTTTATTCGACCTGCACCTTAAACCGTGACGAGAACGAGGACGTCTGTCTGTGGCTCAAGTCGCAATACCCTGATGCCGTCGAGTTCCTGCCGTTACACGGTTTGTTCGCTTCAGCCAATGAAGCCGTCACGCCTGAAGGATTTCTGCACGTTTTCCCCCAGATTTATGACTGCGAAGGTTTTTTTGTCGCACGGTTGCGTAAAACGCAGGCGGTTGAGCCACTGCCAGCCCCGACGTTTAAGGTCGGCAATTTCCCCTTCGCCCCCATGAAAAGGCGTGAGGCGGAGCAAGTCACTACCGCCGCCGCTAAGGTCGGGCTGGCCTGGGATGACACATGCCATCTTTGGATTCGCGATAAAGAGATTTGGCTTTTCCCGGCAAATATTGAGCCGCTTATCGGCAAGGTACGTTTTTCCCGCATCGGGATCCGCCTGGCGGAAGTGCACAATAAAGGCTATCGCTGGCAGCATGAGGCTGTTATCGCCCTCGCCGGCAGCGAGAATACGTTCGCCCTGACGCACCAGGAAGCCGAAGAGTGGTACCGGGGCCGTGATGTATATCCGGACAACACGCCATCGCATGATGAAGTGGTGGTGACCTATCAGGGTTATCCGTTAGGGCTGGCGAAAAAGGTGGGCTCGCGACTGAAAAACAGCTATCCGCGAGAGCTGGTTCGTGATGGACGATTGTTTACCGGTAACGATCGCACCGGCTGAAAAAAGCGCATTTTTTTACTGGCGATTTTGCTCTCCTTGTCTACGATCAAAAATGGATGCCCATACTGGTCATACCAGATTTTGATAACACACCCGGAGAGCAATATGACGAAAACCAGCGTGCGTATTGGCGCTTTCGAAATCGACGACGCAGAATTGCGCGGCGAAGCACAGGGCGAACGAACGTTAAGTATTCCCTGCAAATCCGACCCGGATTTGTGCATGCAACTGGATGCCTGGGACGCCGATACCAGCGTACCGGCAATACTTGATGGCGAACACTCAGTCCTTTACCGTGAGCATTACGATAGTCAATCCGATGCCTGGGTCATGCGTCTTGCCTGACCTAAAGAGAACCCGCCCGAAGGCGGGTTATTTATTACTGAAGCTGCGCCAGCGTAAAGTAACCATCGAAAACGGCGCCGGTATCAATGTAGTGCAGGTTATTAAAATCATACCGCCGGTCAAGTGGCGTATGTCCGAACCAGAAATGGTCCGCACCGCCGATCCCCTGCCCTTTCCCGACCATAAACCCCATCAGCCGATCGCGATCCCATAGTACGTGCTGGGCGCTTACGGGTTTTTGCCAGCGGTATTCCGCAGCGGGATAGTCAGCGTGAGCAATCACATTCAAACCGTTTGCACAGGTTATCTCGATAATGTGCGGCAGTTCCCGACACGCATTAAGTAACGTCAGCGCCAGCTGCTGCTGTGTGTGCTCAAGGCGGGTAAACCAAATTCCGCCATTCATTGTCCAGAGTGCAAAATCATTATTATCAAGGCTGTCGATAGCCATTTGTTCATGGTTGCCCCGTACTGCACGAAACCATTTTTCATTCATGAGCTGTAAACATTTAATACTGTCAGGGCCACGGTCAATTACATCCCTACGGAAATAAGCAAATCCTCATAAGGATTAAAATGCCGGCGTTTCAGTTCATCCATGAGCCATTGATAACAACCATGTATGTCGCTGACAACCCAGACGTGCCGCCACTTCCCACCATCGATTCGCTGATACATAAAACCTCCTTGCTTAAGTATAGACGCAGCAGAAATTGCAGCTGACACGCGCAGCATTCACAAAGCCAAACGAACGGTAAACCAAATGGAAATAAAGATCCGCGCGCTATTAATCCCTTTTTGCTGACTCTTTAGAATAAGGCATGAATTAAACGAGAGGTCTTAACGTGTCTAATATGCACCTGCACGACGATGTGTTCTATCCGCATCGCACAAATATCATTTCCGAGCTGGTGAAAGGAAAACGCGTTCCGGGTCCAATCTGGCAGAAGCGCGAGTATCGTCTGAAGTTCCTGCTGCGCTCGCTCCTGTTCTGGTCTTCCACCCATCGCGTGCTGGAAACGCTCTCAGGACGTGATGATTTTGACCGTCTGCTGGCCTCTCAAATTACCTTACCGAGTAAAACCCATCGGCAGTATCTGATGCGTGGCCTGACGGCCGGCGATCGGGCTGACGCTATCATTAGCCATTATCACTGGGTCGATAGCCTGAAAAATATCACCCTCGCCAACGCGCTGACCAGCCCGCAAGAGCAGACGATAGTGCAATTTCAGGCAAAAAACGACGCGACGTATACCGTGAGTGCCTCCTCTGCCGGCAAAGCCGAGCGGGAAGGTGAAAGCACGCTGTGGCTGCGCGACAGCGAGAATACCGTGCTCGCAAGCCTGACGTTTAGCGTCGCCCGCAGCAACGGGCAGCGAGTGCTGGTGATTGGTGGGCTTCAGGGGCCACGTCGCAACGTCTCGCATGACGCCATTAAACTGGCGACCCGCGCCTGCCATGGCCTGTTTCCAAAACGCGTGCTGATGGAAGTTGTTTTCCAGCTGGCCGCACATTCATCCGTCCGGGCGATTTTTGCTGTCGGTGATGAGGGGCACGTTTTCCGCGCACTGCGTTACCGCCTGAGCAAAGGCCGTCATTTCCACGCCAGCTATGACGAATTCTGGGCGAGTCTGGACGGTAAGAAAATCTCCCCCTTCTGCTGGCAGCTGCCGTTACAGATGGAGCGTAAATCCCTGGAAGATATCGCCAGTAAAAAACGGGCGGAATATCGCCGTCGCTTTGAACTGCTTGACTGCATTGAGGCTGAGGTGAAATCACGCTTTTAAGCGCGCTGAGAGCTTTCTTCAACTCTGCACAAAAATTTAACAAAACCGACAAAAAGGGCTGGACTTACGCCTGCCGTTTTGTGATATGGTTGAAGGCGGATCACTGAACGTGTCCCTTCTGAGAGAGCCGGTGAAAGGAATAAATCGTTTGCTTTCAATCAGATAAAAAGAGACCGAATACGATTCCTGTATTCGGTCCAGGGAAATGGCTCTTGGGAGAGAGCCGTGCGCTAAAAGTTGGCATTAATGCAGGCTAAGTCGCCTTGCCTTTTAAGAATAGATGACGACGCCAGGTTTTCCAGTCCTCAGTTAAAGCGGCCGGAAAAAAAGCGTATGAGCATCATTAAAAGTAAAAAACCGCAGTGCTTTCGCAAGCATCTGCGGTTTTTTATTGGAAACCCGAAGATTAACAAAGCGTGTCTGCACGCTCGATAAACGGTGCCAGGCTCATCTTCTGCCCTGGATGCGTGGGATCATCAATCTGAATAACGCTGATTGGCTGTCCACTGCTTTTGCCGCTGGCGACCTGCTGCTCTGCGACATCATTTAAAGGGTATTGCACCAGCGTGCTTGGGTTAATCGCATACAAGGCGTGCCCCGGACGGCAGGTCAGCATCACCTCTTCACGATTAAACGCCCATTTGTCCTTACCCACTTCAAAACGGCTGACGGTAATGACCTGTGGTGCGGCCAGGGCACTCCCCGTGCAGGCCAGCAAGATGAGAGAAAGTAGTGTCTTTTTCATAGGATAGTTAACCTTGTCAGAAGGGTTCCCAGGTCGCGAACAGACTGACTGTAGCCAGCACCAGCGCACCCAGCACCACTTCTGCATGTGTCATTCTGATAAATATTTGTTGTTCTCGCCCGCTTTGCGCACGAAACCGTGGCACCAGAAAATACCGATTTGCCAGCGCAATTACCACCATCAAAGCCACCAGCGCACATTTGAACAACAAAAATTGCACGTAACGGGCCTGCCAGGGAATATCGATACCCAGAATAAACAGCGCATTAAAAACGCCGGTAAGCACCACGCCTGCTACGGCGTAATGCCCCACGCGTGAGAAGCGCATCATGGTGTAGATTGCGGCAGGCTGCCACTGCCCTTTCGCCAGACGCATGCAAAACAGCAGCGGCAGTAATCCGCCAAGCCAGGTTGCAGCACATAACACATGAAGAGCGTGATTAAGGCGCTGTAATGCGCCCACCGCGCCTTCGTTCATTGTCGCATGCCCTACTCCCGCCAGCAGGACGAACTGTCCCATGGCGAGCAGTAACAGCCGTGAGCCTTTATGCGGAGCCAGCCATGCTGTACCGGCAGTAAGGGCCGCGAGAATAATTTGCCACAGCCAGACGCTTCCAAACTGCGTGCCCAGCACGCTACGCCAGATGTCGGGGTTGACGACATCGCCCCAGCCATTCCCCATTAACCCGCCCTGAAGCGTAAACATCAGGAGCGCTGTCACCAGGCTGATTAACGCCGCCATTCTCTGCTGCGACTGAAAACGCCGGGACATGAGCCGTTGCAGAGAGGAAGGAGCAAACCAGACGCTATACAGCGCATTGCCAAAAATAAGCATTAACGCGCCGAAATGGAGAAAGCGCAGCCCTACGTAGCACATCGCCAGCATGCTATTTCACGCTAAAGTGATAACTGCCTTTTGTCTTGTGGCCGTCTACCGACACCACATGCCAGTCAACCTGGTAGGTTCCGGGCGTCAACTCGCGATCCAGCGGCACATTCAGCTGCGTCTTGTCTTTCTCGTCGCGTTTAACGGCACCGGTGCTGATGGTCTGCTTTTGTGCATCCGTCACCACCACACCGCTAAAACCGGGCTCAATACCTTCTGAAAACGTCAGCGTCAGCGTGCGCGGTGCCGTCACGAGGCTATCTGCTGCCGGAGTCTGTTGTTTAAGGTGAGCGTGCGCCAGCACGGAGGGTGACATCACGCAAGAGGCCAAAAAGACCAGTGCGCCTGCCGCGCGGGAAGAGGATAAACCCATCGCAATCATTCCTTTTTGTTATGCCTGTATGGCAAAGAATAACTCTGTATAATAAGCGAGTCGAGGATCATCCCACCTCTGCTTGTCATCGTCGAGCAATCGCGGTAACGTTGCCGCCGTCTAAAAAGGAGAAGGTAATGAAGATCAATCTGGCCGCCCTTCCTCAGGACGAGATGGATAAAGTGAATGTCGATCTCGCTGCCGCTGGCGTCGCATTTAAAGAGCGTTACAACATGCCCATCGTGGCTGAAGTGGTTGAACGTGAGCAACCTGCTCATCTGCGCGACTGGTTTCGCGAACGCTTAATTGCGCATCGTCTCGCCTCAGTTAACCTCTCTCGTTTACCATACGAACCTAAAGTTAAATAAGCTTAACGAGTCGTTACACTTCCTTACGCGGAATATGGCAGGATAAGAAAACCCTGATTAAATTAGGTGTATTCTTAAATCACTGCGGCTCTGTGTAAAGGAAGTCACGATGTCACAATGGAATATTGCTGCGGCCCAGTATGCCGGGCTGCACCACAGTGTAGATGAACATGTCGCGCACCATCTCCGTTTCATTGCCGAAGCGGCACGACAGCAGTGCGATTTGCTGGTATTCCCGGAGCTCTCATTAACTGGCCCAGGGACAACGACGCTCCCCGCCCCTCCCGATGATAAACAGCTGGCCCCGTTGCTAAACGCCGCGAAATTATACCGGATTACTATTATTGCCGGGCTTCCGCTCGACGTGAATGGCCATCGTCAGAAAGGCCTTGCCCTGTTTACCCCTTCTCGCCATAACATCCTGCGCTACCCTCAGGGTCGCGGTGCAAGCCTGATCCCGGGTGATAAACAGCTGACGATCATCGATGCACATGCTGATTCGCCAAATCTCGACCCGCAGGCGACGCTGTTTACCAGCTGCCAGTCAGTGGGAGATAGCCGCTGGCGGCAGTCCATCAGTACCCTGCAGCGATTCGCACACAAATATGCCATTGCGGTGTTAATGGCGAACGCGCGCGGCGGCAGCGCGTTATGGGATGAAAAAGGTCAGCTGATCGTCCGCGCGGACAAAGGTGAACTGCTATTGACCGGATCTCTTGGCAGACAGGGTTGGCAAGGCGATATCATTCCTTTAGGCTAGGCGTTTTAGGCTCAGGAGAGTTCAATGCTGCGCGTCATCGATACCGAAACCTGCGATCTTCAGGGCGGAATAGTGGAAGTGGCTTCTGTCGACGTGATTGATGGAAAAATAGTCAACCCAATGAGCCATCTGGTACGTCCCGACCGCCCGATCAGCCCGCAGGCTATGGCTATTCATCGCATTACAGAATCGATGGTGGCGGACAAACCGTGGATAGAAGAGGTGATACCCCACTATTACGGTAGCCCGTGGTACGTCGCGCACAACGCCAGTTTTGACCGCCGGGTGCTCCCCGACATGCCCGGAGAATGGATTTGCACGATGAAACTGGCGCGTCGTCTCTGGCCCGGGATTAAGTACAGCAATATGGCGTTGTACAAATCCCGTAAGCTGAGCGTCAGAACGCCGGAGGGTCTGCACCATCACCGCGCCCTGTATGACTGCTACATCACCGCCGCGTTACTCATTGATATTATGAATAACTCCGGCTGGACCCCTGATGATATGGCGACCATTACCGGGCGTCCGGCGTTGCTGACTACCTTCACCTTTGGCAAATACCGCGGTCGGGCGGTTTCCGATATTGCGGATAAAGATCCGGGCTATCTGCGCTGGCTCTATAACAACCTCGATAAGATGAGCCCGGAACTGCGTTTAACGCTTAAGCACTATCTTGGCGAAGCTTAACGCTCCGCACGGCCTGGCAGCGTCTCCTGTGCCAGGCCAATCAAAAACGCATACTCCAGAGCCACGCCTTCGTAAGATTTAAATCGTCCCGATTTCCCGCCGTGACCGGAGTCCATATCCGTGCACAGCAGCAGCAGGTTGTCGTCGGTTTTCAGTTCCCGCAGTTTCGCCACCCATTTTGCAGGCTCCCAGTATTGCACCTGTGAATCGTGCAATCCGGTGGTTACCAGCATGTGCGGATACGCTTTCGCTTCCACATTGTCGTACGGGCTGTACTCTTTCATGTAGCGATAGTAGATCTCATCCTGCGGGTTGCCCCACTCTTCAAACTCTCCAGTCGTCAGCGGGATGGATTCATCCAGCATGGTCGTTACCACATCGACAAACGGCACCTGCGCAATAATCCCTTTAAAGCGTTCGGGACGCTGATTGATGACGGCCCCCATCAATAATCCTCCCGCGCTGCCGCCCATACCAAAGCAAAGCCCAGGATCGCCATAGCCCTGCTCAATCAACGCATCGCAGACGTCGAGATAATCATTGAAGGTATTTTTCTTTTTCAGGAATTTCCCGTCTTCATACCAGTGCTGACCCAACTCCCCGCCGCCGCGAACATGCGCAATGGCGAACACAAAACCGCGATCCAGCAGACTTAACCGGCTGCTGCTGAAATCAGCGTCCATGCTTGAGCCGTAGGAGCCGTAGCCGTAAACCAGAATCGGATTCTTACCTTTCTGGAAATACGCCCGATGATAAACAAGCGAGACCGGCACCTCGACGCCATCGCGGGCGGTAACCCACAGGTGCTCGCTTCGGTAGTTGTCGGAATCAAACCCTTTCACTTCGGACTGTTTAAGCACCTGACGTTGCCCGGTGTCCATATCCAGCTCAAAGAGCGTATCGGGCGTGGTCATAGACGAGTAGCCGTAGCGCAGACGCGACGATTCCGGCTCAGGATTAAACCCTATCCACGTAACATAGGCCGGGTCGTCAAACGCAATCCCGATCACTTCCCGCGTTTTGCGGTTAATTTGCCGCAGGCTGGTCAGCCCCCGCTGGCGCTCCTCAACCACCAGCCAGTCGGTGAACAGCGTAAACCCTTCGAGCATTACCTGCTCCCGGGCGGGGATTAACACTTCCCACTTACGTTCATCGCGTACTTTGGTTTTGTAGAGGCCAAAGTTTTTACCCTCCCGATTAGAGCGCAGGTAAAAGCTGTGCTGGAAGTGATCGAGGCTGTATTCATGATCTTTACGTCGCGGCAGGAAGCACAGCGGCTGCGCATCAGGTAGCTCGGCGTCCAGAAGCAGAACTTCAGAGGTTGTGGCGCTGGCCAGGAAGATAATCACATAGTGGCGAGACGAGGTTTTGTGCAGGCTGACATAAAACGTTTCGTCTTTCTCTTCGTAAACCAGTTCGTCGTCAGCAGAATCCGTCCCAACGGTGTGGCGCCACACCTGGTAAGGCAACAACGTGGAGGCATGCTTTTTGACGTAGTAGACCGTTTCGGAATCATTCGCCCAGACAAAGTCCGGCGAAACGTTATCCAGCATTTCCGGATACCAGTTACCGGTTTCCAGGTTGCGAAAACGCAAACCGTACTGACGACGGGAGAGGTAATCCTCCGCCAGCGCCATAATGGTGTTATCGGGGGAGATGGACATGCCGCCGAGGGTATAAAACTCGCTGTGGGCGGCGCGCTGGTTGGCATCCAGCAGGATGTCCCACTCATCCCATTCGGCGCATAACACCGACTGTCGCTGGTAGATGGGATACTCGTTACCAGGTTCGTAGATATGGCGATATCGATAGCCATTTTTGGTCCATGGCGCGGAAATATCGCGCTGGGGGATACGCTGCACCATTTCATTTAACAGCTGGTCCTGCAACGCCTGCTGGCTGGACATGACCTTGCGGCCATAGTCGTTTTCCTCGTGCAGGTAGTCGAGCACTTCTGGCCGGGAACGGGAGTCGTCCCGCAGCCAGTAATAGTTATCTATACGCGTATCGCCATGCGTGGTGATCGCATACGGAGTACGTCGGGCTTTCGGTGGCATGTCATCATTCTTTTGAGTTTTACACCCTATAAGGTTGGCAAAACCCACGCATGATGCAAGCGAAACATGGCTGCGACGGCGGCAGTTAGCCCTGTAACGCCCGTTTTTGCTCCTGAATATCCTTCTCGATCCCGTCCCGGACATCTTGTGGGATCTTCAGGGCATCACCCAGCGCATTGAGATAGCTGCGCTCCATAAAGTGATCGATATCGATGGCGGCACAGCTCAGAAAATAGAGCTCAAGCGCCTCTTCCTCATTTTTCACGCTTTGCGCCAGACGCTGCGGTTCGAGTGGCTGTTCGATGGCCTGCGCCACCAGCGCTCTGCCCTTTTCTTCGACACCGGCTTCGCGCAGTTGCTGCTCAATCGCCGATCGTTCCTGGTCATCAATGTGCCCGTCGCTTTTCGCCGCGAACACCAGCGCCAGGATGAGCCGTTCGGTACGCAGATCCAGCGGCGAGGTCTGCTCACCAAAGTGGGGTTCGTCGCTGTGCGCGGTCCGCACTCTGTCCTTGTATTTGTTCCACAGTACGGTACCCGCAATAGCGCCGCCGCCCGCCAGTAGCGCGCCGGTACCATACTTTGCCAGTAACTTACGCGAGGATTTATTGGCAACCAGCAGTCCAGCCAGCCCGCCAAGCGCCCCCGGTACCAGGAGTTTGCTCAGCCCCTGCTCGCCGGATGACGACGTTTTCTGTCCCAACATGGATTGCAATTGATTTAGCCAGCCTGACATGGTTTCCCTCACTTAACGGTGAATATGTCTCCCAGCGTAAGCGAGCAGGCGTCAGGAAATGTCTGCCACGGCTAAAGAAGCGCAAATTTCTTGACCGCTCTCGGGCCCTGAACAAGACAGACGCAAACGTTTACGTTTATAATGCGCGCAACTTTTTCAGGGGGATTGTTATGACTCGTTTAGGAACCGCGCTGCGACCTGCGGCGACGCGTGTGATGCTGTTAGGATCGGGCGAACTGGGTAAAGAGGTCGCCATTGAGTGCCAGCGTTTGGGCGTGGAAGTCATTGCAGTGGATCGTTACGCTGACGCACCTGCCATGCATGTCGCCCACCGTTCTTATGTGATCAATATGCTGGATGGCGATGCCCTGCGTACGCTGATTACGCAGGAGAAACCGGATTTCGTGGTACCCGAAATTGAAGCCATTGCCACCGATACGCTGATCGCCCTTGAGCAGGAAGGCCAGCACGTGGTGCCCTGCGCAAAAGCGGCCAAACTGACCATGAACCGCGAAGGCATTCGTCGTCTGGCAGCTGAAGAGCTGGCCTTACCTACCTCAGGCTACCGTTTTGCCGGCGATAAAGCCGCTTTCCTGCAGGCTGTCGACGAAATTGGCTACCCGTGCATCATTAAGCCCGTCATGAGTTCCTCCGGTAAAGGACAGAGCTTTATCCGCGACAGCAGCACTCTGGATAAGGCGTGGGAGTATGCCCAGCAGGGAGGACGTGCCGGTGCCGGTCGCGTGATTATCGAAGGTGTCGTAAAGTTTGATTTCGAAATCACGCTGCTGACGGTCAGCGCCGTTGATGGCGTCCATTTCTGCGATCCGATTGGCCACCGTCAGGAAGATGGCGACTATCGTGAGTCCTGGCAGCCGCAGCAGATGAGCGATCTGGCGCTGGCACGTGCGCAGGAAATTGCCCGTAAAGTGGTTCTGGCGCTGGGCGGTTACGGATTGTTTGGCGTGGAGCTGTTTGTCTGCGGCGATGAGGTAATTTTCAGTGAAGTCTCCCCTCGCCCGCACGATACCGGGATGGTCACGCTGATTTCGCAGGACCTTTCTGAATTCGCCCTGCATGTGCGCGCCTTCCTCGGCCTGCCCGTTGGCGGCATTCGTCAGTACGGCCCGGCGGCTTCGGCGGTGATCCTGCCGCAATTAACCAGCCAGAACGTCACCTTTGATAACGTCGAAGGGGCTATGGGTTCAGGCTTGCAGGTTCGTCTGTTCGGGAAACCGGAGATTGACGGCACGCGCCGCCTTGGCGTGGCGCTAGCGACCGGTGAAAACGTGGATGAGGCTGTGGCAAGAGCCAAAACAGCCGCCACGAACGTGAAGGTTGCAGGATAAAAAAACGGGCCAGTAGGCCCGTTTTTCATACTGTCTTCGCTTACTGCTTCGCGCCTTCAACCGCTTCGCGAGCCAGTTTAGTGATGCGTTCCCAGTCGCCTGCTTCCAGCGCATCCGCAGGAACCAGCCATGAACCGCCGATGCACAGGACACTTTTCAGCGCCAGGTAGTCACGGTAGTTTGCCGGAGAGATACCGCCCGTCGGGCAGAAGCGAACCTGAGAGAATGGACCCGCAATAGCCTGCAGCGCTTTGGTGCCGCCATTAGCTTCAGCCGGGAAGAATTTGAACTCTTTCAGGCCGTAATCCATACCCATCATCAGTTCAGATACGGTGCTGATACCCGGGATCAGAGGGATCGTTCCTTCGGTTGCAGCTTTCAGCAGCGGCTCGGTCAGGCCAGGGCTGATAGCAAACTGCGCGCCCGCTTCGGTCACGTCAGCCAGCTGCTGTGCGTTCAGTACGGTACCCGCACCGATGATCGCGTCCGGCACTTCTTTGGCGATAGCGCGAATAGCGTCCATCGCGCAGGCGGTACGCAGGGTCACTTCCAGAACACGGACACCACCCGCAACCAGGGCTTTCGCCATCGGGACAGCATGTTCCAGCTTATTCACCACAATTACCGGCACGACAGGGCCAGTGGTCAGGATTGCTTCTGCACTTGTTTTCCAGTTTTTCATCAGAGTTTTCTCTCGCCAGATCGATAAAATCAAGTCGTCTTAAAACGTAATACAGGTTGCGCCCTGCTCCGCACCGGAGAGTTTCTCACGCAGCGCGCCAAACATTTCGCGTCCGGTTCCCACGCGCGATGCGCTCAGGTCAGGAATATGTGGCTTACGTGCCGCCAGTTCAGCGTCATCCACCAGCAGGGTTAACTCACCTGTCTGACCGTTGACGCGGATCATGTCTCCATCACGAACTTTCGCCAGCAAACCGCCGTCGTAAGCTTCCGGGGTCACGTGGATGGCAGAAGGCACTTTACCTGATGCGCCAGAGAGGCGTCCATCGGTCACTAACGCAATTTTGAAACGGCGGTCCAATAATACACCAAGTGGCGGCATAAGTTTATGTAATTCTGGCATCCCGTTCGCTTTTGGCCCCTGATGGCGCACCACAACGACGCAATCTTTGTCGAGCAGACCGGCATCAAACGCAGGCAAAACGTCATGCTGGCTTTCAAACACCACGGCCGGCGCTTCGATAATCTGGTTCTCTTCCGGTACGGCGGAGGTTTTCATCACCGCACGCCCCAGGTTACCGCTGAGCACTTTGGTGCCGCCGTGACGAGAGAACGGTTGTTCAAGGGTGGCAATAACCTGTGCGTCAAGCGAGGCGGTGGCGCCTTCACGCCAGTCAAGCTCACCATTATTGAGCCACGGCTCATGGGTATAACGCTGCAGACCAAAGCCCGCCACGGTGTTCACATCTTCATGCAGCAGACCGCCTTTCAGCAGCTCGCGCATCAGCACCGGCACGCCACCGGCAGCCTGGAAGTGGTTGATGTCAGCCGGGCCATTCGGGTACAGGCGCGCCATCAGTGGCACCACAGACGAGATATCAGAGAAATCATCCCAGTTAATCAGGATGCCCGCCGCGCGTGCCATCGCCACCAGATGCATGGTGTGGTTGGTTGAACCGCCGGTTGCCAGCAGCGCAACGATACCGTTGACGATCACTTTCTCGTCGACCATTTTACCCAGCGGCATCCACGCGTTGCCGTTACCGGTCAGACGCGTTACCTGGCGGGCAGCTGCTTCAGTCAGGGCCTTACGCAGTGGCGCATCCGGCTGAATGAAAGAGGACCCAGGAAGCTGCATCCCCATAAATTCCACCACCATCTGGTTGGTATTGGCCGTACCGTAGAAGGTACAGGTGCCCGGCGCATGGTAGGAAGCGGCTTCCGCTTCCAGCAGTGCCTGACGATCTGCTTTACCTTCCGCATACAGCTGACGGATACGCACTTTTTCTTTATTTGGCAGGCCGCTTGCCATCGGACCTGACGGCACGAAGATCGCAGGCAGATGACCAAACGACAGCGCTGCCATGGCCAGCCCCGGGACGATTTTATCGCACACGCCGAGGTACAGCGCGCCATCAAACATATTGTGAGACAGGCCCACTGCGGCCGACATCGCAATCACTTCGCGGCTCAGCAGCGAGAGCTCCATCCCATCCTGACCCTGCGTCACGCCGTCGCACATGGCCGGCACGCCGCCCGCGACCTGGCCTACCGCATTGACGCTGTGCAGCGCTTTACGGATGATCTCCGGATACACTTCGTACGGCTGATGCGCAGAAAGCATGTCGTTGTAGGAGGTAATGATGGCGATATTGTTACGCAGCATGCTTTTCAGCGAGGCTTTATCGTCGGGCTGGCAGGCGGCGAAACCGTGCGCCAGGTTACCGCAGGCGAGTTGTGAGCGATGAACGGTATTACTTTTGGCCTGTTCAATCCGGGCGAGGTAGGCAGAACGGGTCTCTTTCGAGCGCTCAATAATGCGTTGTGTTACGCGTAACAATGTCGGATTCATAAAAGCTCCTCTAATTTATCTGTCCGGGCTCGGGAGTTTACAAAGTCGCTGGCGATTATTAACAACGCTGAAACGCTTGCTGTCCGGAGCTCAGGGGCAAAATCACTTCCGGCAGTGTAATAAAAAAAGCTCCGCGGGTGAATCCACGCGGAGCTTAAAAGTTTATAAATTGTGCCACGAGCTGTGTTAGATCATGTTACCGGTAAAATAACACCTAAGAGGCAGCTGATTATTTTACTCAAACTCATTCCAGGAGCGGCCATCACGGGTGATCATCGCGACGGACGCGACAGGCCCCCAGGTGCCCGCCTGATACGGTTTTGGCGCATCCTGATCCGCAGCCCAGGCTTCGGTGATGGAGTCGACCCATTTCCACGCCTCTTCCACTTCATCGCGACGCACGAACAGCGCCTGGATACCGCGCATGGTTTCCAGCAGCAGACGCTCGTAAGCATCGGCAAGGTGCGTCTGATTGAATGTTTCGGAGTAGCTCAGGTCCAGCTTGGTGGTCTGCAGGTTATGTTTGTGATCCAGGCCCGGCACTTTGTTCAGGATCTGGATGTCCACCCCTTCGTCTGGCTGCAGACGAATGGTCAGTTTGTTCTGCGGCAGCTCCTGCCAGGACTCTTTGAACAGGTTGAGTTCAGGGTTTTTGAAGTAAACGACCACTTCAGAGCATTTGGTCGGCAGACGTTTACCGGTACGCAGGTAGAACGGAACGCCCGCCCAGCGCCAGTCATCGATATCCACGCGAATCGCCACAAACGTCTCGGTATTGCTCGCCTTGTTGGCGCCCTCTTCTTCCAGGTAGCCCGGCACTTTTTTACCCTGAGCAAACCCTGCGGTGTACTGGCCGCGTACCGTTTTCTCACGCACGTTTGAGCGATCGATGCGACGCAGTGACTTCAGCACTTTCACTTTAGCATCACGGATGCTGTCCGCCGTCAGGTCAGACGGAGGAGACATGGCAATCATGCAAAGGATTTGCAGCAGGTGGTTCTGGATCATGTCGCGCATCTGACCGGCCTGGTCAAAGTAACCCCAGCGGCCTTCGATACCTACCTCTTCGGCCACGGTGATTTCCACATGGTCGATGGTACGGTTGTCCCAGTTATTCACAAACAGGGAGTTGGCAAAACGCAGCGCCAGCAGGTTCAGTACTGTCTCTTTACCAAGATAGTGGTCGATACGGTAGACCTGGCACTCTTCGAAGTACTCGCCGACCTGGTCGTTAATTTCACGTGAGGTTGAAAGAGAGGTCCCCAGCGGTTTCTCCATCACCACGCGTGCCGGTTTAGCGTTCAGCTTCGCTTCGCCCAGGCCTTTGCAGATTGCACCGAAAGTGCTTGGCGGCATGGCGAAGTAGTTAATGGTGACACGGTTTTTCTGATCCAGCATCGCGCCTAAACGGTTAAACGCGCTGACGTCGTTCACGTCCAGGTTACAGAAATCAAGACGTCCGCTCAGGGTATCCCACAAACTTTCATCAATCTTTTCCTTCATGAAAGTTTCGAGCGCCTCGCGTACGACCTTGATATAAGCTTCCTTGTCCCAGTCGGCGCGCCCAACGCCCAGGATACGCGTATCCGGATGAATTTGGCCCGCTTTCTCCAGTTGATACAGGGAAGGCAGCAATTTCCGGCGTGCAAGATCGCCTTTCGCGCCGAAAATGACCAGGTCACATGCCTGGGCTGTTTGCGTTACCGCCATGTCATTCTCCTCAGTTGGATCACCTGGTACTTCTGCCAGGTATCGTTGTAATTTTATTACGTTGCACTGTACTGCTTTTACGTCATTCCCGAAACCATTAGCGCTTAACCTCGCGTGCGATACCGCGATTTTTTCGCCGTCAGACGCGTGTGGTGGCGGAATCACGCAAAAAGCGTTGATTCTTTGAACTACAGGGTCATAACAAAACCCGACACCGATCAAGTAATGAAAAAAAACAACAACATTATCTTGTCGACTGTTACCCTTTATGGAAGCCACAGGGGTAATATCGGCTAAATCGAATCATGATTTCATGAATTAATGAAATCGTTTCCACCCATGAGCGCCCTGTTAACAATGAACATGCTGGAAAAAATCCAGTTCCAACTGGAACACCTTAGCAAATCCGAGCGAAAAGTGGCCGAAGTCATTCTTGCCGCTCCTGCTCAGGCGATTCATTCAAGCATCGCCGCTCTGGCGCAGGAGGCAGGCGTCAGCGAACCGACGGTTAACCGCTTCTGCCGTAGCCTTGAAACGCGCGGCTTTCCTGATTTTAAACTGCATCTTGCACAAAGTCTGGCAAACGGCACGCCTTATGTTAATCGCAATGTGGATGAAGACGACAGTGTTGATGCCTATACGGCGAAAATATTTGAGTCGGCCATGGCGACGCTGGACCACGTTCGCCAGTCCCTGGATATGAATTCCGTGAACCGCGCGGTGGATTTACTGACCCAGGCCAAGCGCATTGCGTTCTTTGGCCTCGGCTCGTCGGCGGCCGTGGCGCATGACGCCATGAATAAGTTCTTCCGCTTTAACGTCCCGGTCATTTATTCCGATGACATTGTCCTGCAACGCATGAGCTGTATGAATTGCAGTGAAGATGATGTCGTGGTACTCATTTCGCACACCGGGCGCACCAAAAGCCAGGTGGAGCTGGCGCAACTGGCGCGTGAAAACGATGCCATGGTTATTGCCCTCACGACGGCGGGCACGCCGCTGGCAAGAGAAGCAACGCTCGCCATCACCCTTGACGTCCCGGAAGACACCGACATGTATATGCCGATGGTCTCCCGTCTGGCGCAACTCACAGTGATTGACGTGCTGGCAACCGGTTTCACCCTGCGTCGTGGCGCAAAATTCAGAGATAACTTGAAGCGTGTCAAGGAAGCGCTTAAGGAATCGCGTTTTGATAAAGAATTGCTTATGAAAAGCGATGTTCCCTAAATAGTTTAATAACTACGATGTAACGATTTACGGCATTCGGTCCTCTCTCTGTTGCCTTGCAGCAGATGAAGGCCGATTTAATGTTCACGCAACACCAAAGTTGTTTCAGTCAACGGAGTATTACATGTCCAGAAGGCTTCGCAGAACCAAGATCGTAACCACCTTAGGCCCGGCCACTGACCGCGATAACAATCTCGAGAAAATTATCGCCGCGGGTGCCAACGTGGTGCGTATGAACTTCTCTCACGGTACGCCAGAAGACCATAAATTACGTGCCGACAAAGTGCGTGAAATTGCGGCCAAACTTGGCCGTCATGTTGCTATCCTCGGGGACCTGCAGGGTCCAAAAATTCGTGTTTCAACCTTCAAAGAAGGTAAAGTCTTCCTCAATATCGGCGACAAATTCCTGCTTGATGCCAACCTGGGTAAAGGCGAAGGCGATAAAGAAAAAGTTGGGATCGACTATAAAGGTCTGCCGGCTGATGTTGTGCCTGGCGATATCCTGCTGCTCGACGACGGTCGCGTTCAGCTGAAAGTGCTGGAAGTTCAGGGGATGAAGGTATTCACCGAAGTCACCGTCGGGGGCCCGCTCTCAAACAACAAAGGCATTAACAAACTCGGCGGTGGCCTCTCAGCCGAAGCGCTGACCGATAAAGACAAAGCGGATATCGTGACCGCTGCGCTGATTGGCGTTGACTACCTGGCCGTCTCCTTCCCGCGCTGTGGCGAAGACCTGAACTACGCGCGCCGTCTGGCACGTGATGCGGGCTGTGATGCCAAAATCGTTGCTAAAGTGGAACGTGCGGAAGCCGTTTGCGATCAGGACGCGATGGATGACGTGATTCTGGCGTCTGACGTGGTGATGGTTGCTCGTGGCGATCTGGGCGTGGAAATTGGCGACCCTGAGCTGGTGGGGATCCAGAAAGCCCTGATCCGCCGTGCACGTCAGCTTAACCGCGCCGTGATCACCGCAACCCAGATGATGGAATCCATGATCACCAACCCAATGCCGACCCGTGCAGAGGTGATGGACGTGGCTAACGCCGTGCTGGACGGTACCGATGCCGTAATGCTTTCTGCAGAAACCGCAGCCGGCCAGTACCCTGCTGAAACCGTAGCCGCGATGGCACGCGTTTGCCTGGGTGCTGAAAAGATCCCAAGCATCAATGTCTCTAAACACCGTCTGGACGTGCAGTTCGACAACGTAGAAGAAGCGATTGCGATGTCTGCCATGTACGCCGCTAACCACCTGAAAGGCGTAACGGCGATTATCACCATGACCGAATCTGGCCGTACCGCGCTGATGACCTCCCGTATCAGCTCCGGTCTGCCCATCTTCGCCATGTCCCGTCACGAGCGTACGCTGAACCTGACGGCGCTGTATCGCGGTGTCACGCCGGTTCACTTCGACAGCACCAACGACGGTGTCGCGGCTGCCCACGACGCCGTGAACCTGCTGCGCGACAAAGGCTATCTGGTCTCCGGTGATATCGTGATTGTGACTCAGGGTGACGTGATGAGCACCATCGGCTCGACCAATACCACTCGCGTATTGACCGTCGAGTAAGCACGCCCCTGTTAAAAAGCCCGCTCTTTTCGGAGCGGGCTTTTTTTATTTCTGCTTATTTCTTCGGGAAAAGCTCTTTGCGTTTGTACGGCTCTGTTTCACCGGGCTTACGCGTTTTGAGCAACTTCAGTATCCACGTGTATTGCTCAGCATGCGGTCCCACCAGAATCTCGACCTCTTCGTTCATTCGACGCGCAATGGTGTGATCGTCCGCCGTCAGTAAATCATCCATCGGTGGACGCACTTCAATGCTCAGGCGATGGGTTTTCCCGTCGTATACCGGAAACAGCGGAATGACGCGCGCACGGCAGACTTTCATCAGGCGGCCAATCGCCGGCAACGTGGCTTTATACGTCGCGAAGAAATCCACAAACTCACTGTGCTCGGGGCCGTGGTCCTGATCCGGCAGATAGTAACCCCAGTAGCCCTGACGCACGGACTGTATAAACGGTTTAATGCCATCATTACGCGCATGCAGACGGCCACCAAAACGGCGCCGCACGGTGTTCCAGACGTAATCAAAGATCTTATTGCCCTGGTTATGGAACATTGCCGCCATTTTCTGCCCCTGTGACGCCATCAGCATCGCAGGAATATCCACGCCCCAGCCGTGAGGAACGAGGAAGATCACCTTCTCGTTGTTGCGGCGCATCTCTTCGATGATTTCCAGCCCTTTCCAGTCAACTCGCGTCTGAACTTTCTCCGGCCCTTTGAGCGCCAGTTCGGCCATCATCGCCATGGCCTGCGGCGCGGTCGTGTACATGTCGTCAATCAGCGCTTCACGCTCAGCGTCACTCTTCTCCGGGAAACAGTACAGGAGGTTAATCTGCGCACGGCGACGGGCACTTTTACCAAACCGACCCGCCAGGCGGCCTATTTTTCCCAGTACCGGATCGCGAACCGAGGCAGGTAACATCGCAATCCCCGCAAATGCGTAAACGCCAAGCCAGGCACTCCAGTTGCGCGGGTGGCGAAAAGATTTTTCAAACTCAGGAATGTACTCAATATTGTTTTTTTGGGTTTCCATGCTGGTTCCAGGGTCTGGTGACGCAAAATTTCATTCAGATAGTGTAGCGAGGCAGCCGCTCGCGTACAAAACAAAAAGCCGGCACATATTGAGGCCGGCTTTTTCACAAAACAGAGGGCTTAATCAAAGCGCAGCTGCGGAATCACCTCTTTCACCTGCGCCAGGTAATCGGAACGATCTTTACCTGTCAGGCCTTCGGTACGCGGCAGTTTCGCCGTAAGCGGGTTCACTGCCTGTTGGTTAATCCACACCTCATAGTGCAAATGCGGCCCGGTAGAGCGCCCGGTATTCCCGGAAAGCGCGATACGGTCGCCACGTTTCACTTTCTGGCCCGGCTTAACCAGCAGCTTACGCAGGTGCATATAGCGGGTGGTGTAGGTACGACCATGACGCACCGCGACATAATACCCGGCTGCACCGCTGCGTTTTGCAATCACCACTTCGCCATCACCCACAGCCAGCACAGGTGTCCCCTGCGGCATGGCAAAGTCAACGCCACGGTGCGGCGCAACACGCCCGGTGACCGGGTTCAGACGGCGCGGGTTAAAGTTGGATGAGACACGGAATTGTTTAGCCGTCGGGAAGCGCAGGAAACCCTTCGCAAGCCCGGTACCGCTGCGGTCGTAGAACTTACCGTCTTCGGCACGAATGGCGTAGTAATCTTTGCCATCAGAGCGCAAACGCACGCCCACCAGTTGGCTCTGCTCACGCTTGCCGTCAAGCATTTCACGGGACATGAGAACGGAGAATTCATCGCCTTTCTTCAGTTTGCGGAAGTCCATTTGCCACTGCATAGCTTTGATTACCGAGCTGATCTCGGCGCTGGTCAGCCCCGCATCGCGCGCGCTGGAGACAAAGCTTGCGCCTACGGTCCCTTTCATCACGCTGTTCACCCAGTCGCCTTTCTGCATTTCACTGGTCATCTTGAAACCGTTTGCAGTGCGATCGTAGGTGCGGGTTTCGCGACGGGACATTTCCCAGGTCAGGCGTTGCAGATCGCCATCAGCGGTTAACGTCCAGGAGAGCTGTTGACCAATTTTCAGATTACGAAGATCTTTATCAGCCGCCGCCAGCTGGCTGATGTTTCCCATGTCGATACCGTACTGGTTCAGAACGCTGCTTAACGTATCACCCGTCGAAACGACATATTCGTGGATCCCCGCTTCATTCTCGGTTTTATCGTCCAGCTCATCCTGCGGGATGGCTTCATCTTCCTGAGCCGCCTGGTCGATAGGTTCACTGGCCTCAGGGAGGAGAGAGCGGATCTCGCTCTTCTCAAGCTCGATGGTTTTGATGATTGGGGCAGAACTCGGATGGTAAACATAGGGCCGCCAGACGGCGACCGCTAACGTGAGAACTGTAAGAGACCCCAGCATAACGCGATGGGGTCGAGGCAGATTGTTAAATGCCAGGGCGACAGAGCGGGCTATCTGTTGCACGTATTCACTTCCTCGTTAATCTCCTTTCAGGCAGCTCGCATACTGGTTCGCCAGTTGGCTGAGAAACTGCGAATAGCTCGCTTTGCTCAACTGGATATTCGTTCCTAGCGGGTCAAGGGTTCCCATGCGCACGGATGTTCCCCTGGCCACGGCTTCTACGACCGCTGGCCTGAACTGTGGCTCAGCAAAAACGCATGTCGCTTTCTGCTCAACCAACTGTGTTCTGATTTCATGTAAACGCTGCGCACCAGGTTGAATTTCAGGGTTGACGGTAAAGTGCCCCAGCGGGGTCAGGCCGTAGTGTTTCTCGTAATAGCCATAGGCGTCATGAAAAACGAAATACCCTTTTCCTTTCAACGGTGCGAGCTCATTACCCACCTGCTTATCAGTTGCGGCTAATTGTGCCTCAAAATCCTTCAGGTTGGCGTCTAGTTTGGCTCGACTTTGCGGCATAAGTTCCACTAATTTGTCATGGATTGCAACCGCCGAAAGCCGCGCTATCTCTGGGGATAGCCAAAGGTGCATGTTGTACTCGCCGTGATGGTGATCCCCATCACCTTTTTCGCCGTCGGCGTGTCCGGCATCATGTTCATCACCGTCGTCGTCAGCCCCTTTCATGAGCAACGGTTTCACGCCCGGGAGTTCGGCAATGGCGACCTGTTTTTCGCCCGGCACCTGTTTTGCCGACTTCTGCATAAACGCTTCCATCTCTGGGCCAATCCAGACAACTAAGTCCGCGTTTTGTAAGCGTTTTACATCAGATGGACGCAGGGAATAATCATGCTCGGAAGCCCCATCAGGGAGCAGAACCTGGGTGTCAGTGACCCCATCTGCAATCGCGGAAGCAATGAAACCGAGCGGTTTAAGCGAAGCGACAACAGCAGCGTTAACATCTTGTGCTGTTGAACCCCAAAGGGCAGCGGATAATGCTGCGAAAAGAAGCGTATTTTTATGTAACATAATGCGACTAATCATCGTAATGAATGCGTGAGATGTGATATTATAACATTCGTTGACTTCTGCAAGCTTAAATTGACATGACGACTTTGGTTTCTCTCGACAATATTTCGGTCTCATTTGGCCAACGCCGCGTCCTCTCTGACGTGTCGCTGGATCTGAAACCCGGCAAAATTCTGACGCTGCTCGGCCCCAATGGCGCAGGGAAATCCACCCTGGTGCGTGTGGTGCTGGGTCTGGTAACACCTGACGAAGGGGTTATCCGCCGTGAGGAAAAATTACGCATCGGCTATGTGCCGCAAAAACTCCACCTCGACGCCACACTACCGCTGACGGTTAGCCGCTTCCTGCGTCTGCGCCCCGGGACACATAAAGCCGATATTCTTCCGGCGTTGAAACGCGTGCAGGCAGGCCATCTGATTGATGCCCCGCTGCAGAAACTGTCCGGCGGTGAAACCCAGCGCGTATTGCTTGCCCGCGCCCTGTTGAGCAGCCCACAGCTTCTGGTGCTGGATGAGCCGACGCAGGGTGTGGACGTCAATGGTCAGGTCGCACTTTACGATTTAATCGACCAGCTACGTCGCGAACTCAACTGTGCGGTGCTGATGGTTTCCCACGATCTCCATCTGGTGATGGCCAAGACCGACGAAGTGCTGTGCCTTAACCATCACATCTGCTGTTCCGGCACGCCGGAAGTGGTGTCAATGCACCCTGAATTCATCTCCATGTTCGGCCCTCGCGGCGCTGAGCAGCTGGGAATTTATCGCCATCATCACAATCACCGCCATGATTTACAGGGACGAATTGTCCTGCGCCGGGGAAATGGACACTCATGATTGAACTGTTACTGCCCGGCTGGCTGGCCGGGATTATGCTTGCCTGCGCCGCGGGCCCGCTGGGCTCGTTTGTGGTGTGGCGCAGAATGTCCTATTTTGGCGATACGCTGGCACACGCGTCTCTGCTGGGCGTTGCCTTTGGCCTGTTACTGGACGTGAATCCCTTCTACGCGGTGATTGTGGTCACGCTGCTGCTGGCCGCAGGGCTGGTATGGCTGGAAAAGCGCCCTCACCTCGCCATCGATACGCTGCTTGGTATTATGGCCCACAGCGCCCTGTCGCTGGGTCTGGTGGTCGTGAGCCTGATGTCGAACATTCGTGTTGATCTGATGGCCTACCTGTTCGGTGACCTGCTGGCCGTGACGCCTGAAGATCTGTTCTCCATCGCCGCTGGTGTGGTGGTCGTGCTGGGTATTCTGCTCTGGCAGTGGCGTAATTTGCTGGCGATGACCGTCAGCCCGGATCTGGCGTTTGTCGACGGCGTGAAGCTGCAGCGCGTGAAGCTGTTGCTGATGCTGGTGACGGCGTTAACGATTGGTGTGGCGATGAAATTCGTCGGCGCGCTGATCATCACTTCCCTGCTGATTATCCCCGCGGCCACTGCGCGTCGTTTTGCCCGTACGCCGGAGCAAATGGCCGGTGTCGCGGTTATCATCGGGATGATTGCGGTAACGGGAGGGTTAACCTTCTCGGCGTTCTACGATACCCCTGCCGGCCCGTCTGTGGTGCTGTGTGCGGCGCTGCTGTTTATCTTCAGTATGATGAAGAAGCCTGCAAGCTGATCGCCTCTCCCCTCTCCCACCCGGGAGAGGGGACCTCTGCTACGGCATCGCTGGCGGGGTAATACCAAAATGGTTCCACGCCCGCACCGTTGCCATACGACCGCGCGGGGTACGTTGCAAGAAACCCTGCTGGATCAGATACGGCTCAAGCACATCTTCAATTGTCTCGCGCTCTTCACCAATCGCTGCCGCCAGGTTATCCAGTCCGACCGGACCGCCAAAGAACTTATCCAGTACCGCCAGCAACAGCTTACGGTCCATGTAGTCAAAGCCTTCGGCATCCACATTCAGCATATCCAGCGCCTGCGCTGCAATCTCAGCCGAGATCGTGCCATCGTGCTTTACTTCGGAAAAGTCACGTACGCGACGCAACAGGCGGTTCGCAATACGCGGCGTCCCCCGGGAGCGCTTCGCTACCTCAAACGCCCCTTCCTCGCTCATCTCCAGCCCCATATAGCGGGCACTGCGGCCAACGATATGCTGAAGATCCGCAACCTGATAGAACTCCAGACGCTGAACGATACCAAAACGATCGCGAAGCGGAGAGGTCAATGACCCGGCACGCGTCGTCGCGCCAATCAGGGTAAACGGAGGCAGATCGATTTTGATGGAACGTGCTGCCGGACCTTCACCGATCATGATGTCCAGCTGGTAATCTTCCATTGCCGGATAGAGCACCTCTTCCACGACCGGCGACAGACGGTGGATCTCATCGATAAACAGCACGTCATGCGGCTCAAGGTTGGTCAACATTGCCGCCAGATCGCCCGCTTTTTCCAGCACCGGGCCAGAGGTTGTGCGCAGGTTAACGCCCATTTCATTGGCGACAATGTTCGCCAGCGTGGTTTTCCCCAGACCGGGGGGGCCAAAAATCAGCAGGTGATCGAGTGCATCGCCGCGCAGTTTTGCCGCCTGGATGAAGATCTCCATCTGAGAACGAACCTGCGGCTGGCCAATATACTCATCAAGCAGTTTCGGGCGGATGGCGCGATCCACCACGTCTTCTGCCTGAAGGGTGCCTGCCGATACCAGGCGATCTGCTTCAATCATCCTTTACCTCACAATGCCGCGCGTAGCGCTTCACGAATCAGGGTTTCACTGCTGGCATCCGGTTTGGCAATTTTGCTCACCATCCGGCTGGCCTCCTGAGGTTTATATCCCAGCGCCACCAGCGCAGCAACCGCTTCCTGTTCAGCATCGTCAGAGGCTTGCGCGCCCGGCGAGGTAAGCATCAGATCAGCGGCTGGCGTAAACAGATCGCCATGCAGACCTTTAAAGCGGTCTTTCATCTCGACAATCAGACGCTCCGCGGTTTTCTTGCCGATACCCGGGAGTTTAATCAGCGCAGCAGGATCTTCGCGCTCAACGGCATTGACGAACTGCGGAGCGGACATGCCGGACAAAATAGCCAGCGCCAGCTTCGGCCCGACGCCGTTGGTTTTGATCAGCTCGCGAAACAGCATCCGTTCCTGTTTGTTGTTGAAGCCATACAGCAACTGGGCATCTTCACGCACCACAAACTGGGTAAAGACAATCGCCTCTTTGCCCGCGTCCGGCAACTCATAGAAGCAGGTCATCGGCATATGGACTTCATAGCCCACGCCACCGACTTCCAGCAGCACTAACGGGGGTTGTTTTTCAATGATGATGCCTCTGAGTCTGCCTATCACATGACGCTCCTGCGTTCTGGAAGAAATTAACTGCCGACATAATAAAAAAAGGCTGGATAAACATCCAGCCTGATTTGTCATTATCGTAACCTGCCTCGCGCCAGATTAAGCCGCGATTCGCTCATCTGAACCGCGTTCTGGCTTATATGACAGTGGGTAATGGCTATCGCCAGCGCATCGGCGGCGTCTGCCTGCGGGTTCGCGGGAAGCTTCAGGAGCGTGCGCACCATATGCTGCACCTGACTTTTCTCCGCGCTACCAATCCCCACGACGGTCTGTTTGACCTGTCTTGCTGCGTATTCGAACACCGGAAGATCCTGATTCACCGCCGCAACAATGGCGACGCCCCGTGCCTGACCCAGTTTTAACGCTGAATCGGCGTTTTTCGCCATAAAGACCTGCTCGATGGCAAAAAAGTCGGGCTGAAACTGGGTGATGATCTCCGACACGCCAGCATAGATTAGCTTCAGGCGCGACGGCAGATCGTCCACTTTGGTCCGAATACAGCCGCTGCCAAGGTAGGTTAACTGGCGCCCTACCTGCCGGATGACGCCATAACCGGTGACGCGCGAGCCGGGGTCAATCCCGAGGATAATCGACATCACGCGTCTCCCGTAAACGGTTTATACGCTCTCATCAGAGAGTCGCTGCAACCTCATCAGAGATTTCACCGTTATGATACACTTCCTGCACGTCGTCGCAGTCTTCGAGCATGTCGATCAGACGCAGCAGTTTAGGTGCCGTTTCCGCATCCATGTCCGCTTTGGTTGACGGGATCATGGAAACTTCAGCGTTGTCTGCTTTCAGACCCGCCGCTTCCAGCGCGTCACGTACCGCGCCCATCTCTTCCCACGCGGTGTAGACGTCGATTGCGCCATCATCATAGGTCACAACGTCTTCTGCACCGGCTTCCAGCGCCGCTTCCATGATTACGTCTTCGTCGCCTTTCTCGAAGGAGATGACGCCTTTTTTGCTGAACAGATAGGCCACGGAGCCGTCAGTGCCCAGGTTACCACCGCATTTGCTGAAGGCATGACGCACTTCCGCTACGGTACGGTTACGGTTGTCGGACAGACATTCAACCATCACCGCCGTACCGCCAGGACCGTAACCTTCATAAATGATGGTTTCCATGTTCGCGTCTTCATCACCGCCTACGCCACGTGCGATAGCACGGTTCAGGGTGTCACGCGTCATGTTGTTGGACAGGGCTTTATCCACTGCCGCGCGCAGACGCGGGTTAGACGCCGCATCGCCGCCGCCCAGACGTGCTGCTGTAACCAGCTCACGAATAATTTTGGTGAAGATCTTACCGCGCTTGGCATCCTGTGCCGCTTTGCGGTGTTTGGTGTTGGCCCACTTACTATGACCTGCCATAAAAATTTCCTCAAAGAGCGCGCCTTTTCAGGCTACGTTAATTACAAATTCTTCAATCGCCTGCCGGTTGCTCCACGATTTGGTCAGTGCAGCGGCATCCGCCGCATCCACCCAGCGGTAGGTCAGGTGTTCGGTAAACACGATCTCCCGTTCATGGGGGAGCGCGAGACAGAACCACGATTCCGTATTGCGCTCAATACCCGGCGCATAGCGATGACGTAAATGGCTAAAAATTTCAAACTCCACCGTGCGCTGACAGTCCTTCAGGGTCAGTTGCTCGCAAGCAACGTCAATGGTGACCTCTTCCTTTACTTCGCGCGCGGCGGCCTGCGACGCGGTCTCCCCCTCTTCCAGGCTGCCGGTAACCGACTGCCAGAAATCAGGGTCATCGCGCCGCTGCAACATCAGCACCCGTTTCGTATCTTCTGCATAAATGACAACCAGAACCGAAACGGGACGCTTATACTGCATATTATTCGTTCTCCGAAATCTCTTTTGAAGCTTTCGGAAGCACCTGAATGCCCAGCTCAGCCAGCGCGGCCGGGTTGGCAAAGCTTGGGGCTTCCGTCATCAGACAGGCCGCAGCCGTGGTTTTCGGGAAGGCGATAACATCACGAATGTTGTCGGTGCCGGTCAGCAGCATGGTCAAACGGTCAAGACCGAATGCCAGACCCGCGTGTGGCGGCGTACCGTATTTCAGGGCGTCCAACAGGAAGCCGAATTTCTCGCGCTGTTCGTGCTCGTTGATTCCCAGAATACCAAACACGGTTTGCTGCATTTCGCCGCTGTGAATACGCACGGAACCGCCACCCACTTCGTAGCCGTTGATAACCATGTCATACGCGTTTGCTACCGCATCTTCCGGTGCCGCTTTAAGCTCTGCCGCCGTCATGTCTTTTGGCGAGGTGAACGGGTGGTGCATTGCGGTCAGGCCGCCTTCACCGTCGTCTTCGAACATTGGGAAGTCGATTACCCACAGCGGAGCCCATTTGCTCTCGTCCGTCAGGCTCAGGTCTTTACCCAGCTTCAGGCGCAGCGCGCCCATTGCGTCAGCAACGATTTTCTTGTTGTCTGCGCCAAAGAAGATCATGTCGCCATCCTGTGCGCCGGTGCGCTCGAGGATCGCTTCCACGATTTCCGCGTTCAGGAATTTCGCCACCGGGCTGGTAATGCCTTCCAGACCTTTCGCACGTTCGGTCACTTTAATATAGGCCAGACCTTTCGCGCCGTAGATCTTGATGAAGTTGCCGTAATCGTCAATCTGCTTACGGCTCAGCGCCGCACCGCCCGGTACACGCAGGGCAGCCACGCGACCTTTTGGATCGTTAGCCGGGCCGGCAAATACCGCGAACTCAACGGATTTCACCAGGTCTGCAACGTCCACCAGCTCCATCGGGTTACGCAGGTCTGGTTTGTCAGAACCGTAGCGACGTTCAGCTTCAGCGAAGGTCATGATGGGGAAATCACCCAGTTCCACGCCTTTCACGTCATTCCACAGACTGCGCACCAGGGCTTCCATCACTTCACGCACCTGCTCGGCCGTCATGAAGGAGGTTTCCACATCGATCTGGGTAAATTCTGGCTGACGATCAGCACGCAGGTCTTCGTCGCGGAAGCATTTTACAATCTGATAGTAGCGATCGAAGCCGGACATCATCAGCAGCTGTTTAAACAGCTGAGGAGACTGTGGCAGCGCGTAGAATTTGCCTTTGTGTACACGGGATGGAACCAGGTAGTCGCGCGCGCCTTCCGGTGTGGCTTTGGTCAGCATCGGGGTTTCGATGTCGAGGAAACCGTGGTCATCCATAAAGCGACGCACCAGGCTGGTGATTTTCGCACGGGTTTTCAGGCGCTGAGCCATTTCCGGACGACGCAGGTCCAGATAGCGGTATTTCAGACGCGCTTCTTCAGTGTTGACGTGGTTGGAGTCCAGCGGCAGCGCTTCAGCACGGTTGATGATAACCAGATCCGACGCCAGCACTTCAATTGCGCCGGTCGCCATGTCTGCGTTAACGTTTTTCTCGTCACGCGCACGTACGGTGCCGGTGACCTGAATGCAGAACTCATTACGCAGCTCAGAAGCCAGCTTCAACGCATCTGCGCGATCTGGGTCGAAGAACACCTGAACGATACCTTCGCGGTCGCGCATATCGATGAAGATAAGGCTCCCAAGATCACGACGACGATTGACCCAACCACACAGGGTTACCTGCTGTCCAACGTGGGACTGACGCAGCTGCCCGCAATATTCTGTACGCATGAGATATCCCTTAATTAGCCGCAGGCTAAATGTCGCCTGGAATGCAGGCTACTATGTCGCAGCTTTCTGTATGTCACAACTGGATGAAAAAAGGCGGCTATTATACTGGAAATTCCGCCAGACGATAAGAGCGAACCACGGCCAGACGGTCGTTTGCTGCGCGCTTATTGCGTATTCTCACAAAAATTAACAAAATTATCCGACCGATAACAGGTCATTACGTCGTAAGGTGTAGCGGAAGCGACTCATTTCACTGGAGTTACCATGTTAACACTTAATGCCCGCAAAACCGCGCTTGTGGTGATTGATTTACAGGAAGGGATCCTGCCGTTTGCCGGAGGCCCGCACAGCGCCGAAGATGTTGTCAGCCGCGCCGCGCGTCTGGCAGAAAAATGCCGTGCCAGCGGTGCCCCTGTGATCATGGTGCGCGTTGGCTGGTCAGCGGATTTCGCTGAGGCCTTAAAACAGCCTGTCGATGCTCAGGTTGCTGCACATTCACTACCTGAAAACTGGTGGACCTATCCAGTTTCGCTCGGCAAACGGGACAGCGATATCGAAGTGACCAAACGCCAGTGGGGCGCATTCTACGGCACCGATCTTGAGCTGCAGCTGCGTCGGCGCGGTATCGACACCCTGATTCTCTGTGGGATCTCCACCAACATTGGCGTAGAATCCACCGCCCGTAACGCCTGGGAGCTGGGCTTTAACCTGGTGATTGCTGAAGATGCATGCAGCGCAGCGTCTGCGGAGCAGCACCAGGGCAGTATGACCCACATCTTCCCGCGCATTGGCCGCGTGCGTAGCACGGACGACATTATAAGCGCCCTATGATCTACCTTGGCCTGCCCCAGTGGTCGCACCCGAAATGGGTGCGCCTGGGTATTACCAGCCTTGAAGAATATGCCCGTCATTTCAACTGTGTCGAGGGCAATACCACCCTATACGCGTTGCCCAGAGCAGAGATTGTTGAGCGCTGGCGCGACCAGACGACCGATGATTTCCGCTTCTGCTTCAAGTTTCCGGCGACGATCTCCCACACCGCTGCGCTGCGAAACTGTGGTGATTTGACCGACGAGTTCTTTGACCGGATGTCGCCGCTGGCGAACCGCATCGGTCAGTACTGGTTGCAGCTTCCGGCCACCTTTAGCCCACGCGACCTGCCTGCGCTATGGCAGTTTCTTGATACCTTACCCAAGGACTTTACCTATGGCGTTGAGGTGAGACATGCGGCGTTTTTTGCCAAGGGAGAGGCTGAAACGGCCCTTAACCGTGGCTTACATGCGCGCGGGGTGAACCGGGTGATTCTCGACAGCCGTCCCGTGCACAGCGCCATCCCGCATAACGAGGCCATCATTGATGCCCAGCGTAAAAAGCCCAGAGTGCCTGTTCACGCCGTGGTCACCGCGCAAAACCCGATGGTCAGGTTTATCGGCAGCGATAACATGCAGCAAAACCAGGAGATGTTCGCCGTCTGGCTGCAAAAATTAGCGAAATGGGAGCAAACCACCACGCCGTATCTCTTTCTCCATACGCCGGATATCGCTCACGCCCCCGAACTGGTCGATGTTCTCTGGCAGGCCTTGCAGGCTGCGGTTCCGTCCGTTGGCAGCGCCCCTTCTATCCCACAACAATCTTCTCTTTTCTGATATCAGCCCCTATCATAGGAAGGTGCCATCTGCCAAAAACAGGGAGTTAGTATGGTCAGCGCGCTGTATGCGGTGTTAGGTGCATTACTGCTGATTAAGTTTTCATTTGATGTTGTGCGCCTGCGAATGCAGTACCGTGTTTCTTACGGTGACGGCGGTTTTTCGGAGTTACAGAGCGCTATCCGCATTCACGGTAACGCGGTTGAGTACATCCCCGTTGCGTTAATTTTGCTGCTGTTTATGGAAATGAACGGCGCGGAAACCTGGATGGTGCACGTCTGCGGCCTGCTTCTGATTGCCGGCCGGTTAATGCATTATTACGGCTTTCACCATCGCTTATTCCGCTGGCGCCGTTCCGGCATGAGCGCGACCTGGTGTTCGCTTTTGCTGATGGTGCTGGCTAACCTTTGGTATATGCCGTGGGAGTTGGTTTTCTCCTTCCATTAGCGCACAATACGCCACTTTATTTTTCCCGGATTTTTACGTTATGTCAGATCGCGACACGCTTTTTTCCGCGCCTATCGCCAGCCTGGGCGACTGGACCTTCGATGAACGGGTAGCCGAAGTCTTCCCGGATATGATCCAGCGCTCTGTTCCCGGTTATTCCAATATCATCTCTATGATCGGCATGCTGGCTGAGCGTTTCGTTCAACCCGGCACGCAGGTGTATGATCTGGGCTGCTCGCTCGGCGCGGCAACGCTGTCTGTTCGTCGTAACGTTCACCATGAAGGCTGCAAAATCATTGCCGTCGATAACTCCCCGGCCATGGTGGAACGCTGCCGTCGCCACATCGACGCGTATAAAGCCCCGACGCCAGTCGAGGTTGTGGAAGGTGATATCCGTGATATCGACATCCATAACGCGTCGCTGGTGGTTCTGAATTTTACTCTGCAGTTCCTGGTGCCTGAAGACCGTCAGCTGTTGCTGGACAAAATCTATAAAGGCCTGAAGCCCGGTGGCGCGCTGGTGCTGTCCGAGAAATTCAGCTTTGAAGATGCCGAAGTGGGTGAGCTGCTGTTCAATATGCACCACGACTTCAAACGGGCCAACGGCTATAGCGAACTGGAAATTAGCCAGAAACGTAGCATGCTCGAAAACGTGATGCTGACGGACTCCGTCGAAACCCATAAAGCACGCCTGCGTCAGGCAGGCTTCGAGCACAGCGAACTGTGGTTCCAGTGCTTCAACTTCGGCTCGCTGGTGGCGCTGAAAGGTGGGGACATCGCATGATCGAGTCCAGTAATTTCTATCAGCTGATTGCCAAAAACCACCTCTCCCACTGGCTGGAGACGCTGCCGGCACAAATTGCTGCCTGGCAGCGGGATCAGCAGCATGGTCTGTTAAAGCAGTGGTCCAACGCGGTGGAGTTTCTGCCGGAACTGACCCCACACCGTCTGGATCTGCTCCACAGCGTTACCGCGCAAAGCGAAACGCCGCTTCCGCCCGGGCAGATAAACCGCATTGAAACGCTGATGCGTAACCTGATGCCGTGGCGCAAAGGTCCGTTCTCACTCTACGGCGTTAACATTAATACTGAATGGCGTTCTGACTGGAAATGGGATCGCGTGCTGCCTCACCTTTCCGACCTGACCGGGCGAACCATTCTGGATGTTGGCTGCGGCAGCGGGTACCACATGTGGCGCATGATTGGCGCAGGGGCACATCTGGCGGTGGGGATTGACCCTATGCAGCTGTTCCTGTGCCAGTTTGAAGCGGTGCGTAAATTGCTGGGTAACGACCAGCGCGCGCACCTGCTGCCGTTGGGTATTGAGCAGCTCCCTGCCCTGAAGGCGTTTGACACCGTGTTTTCGATGGGGGTCCTGTACCACCGCCGCTCCCCACTCGAACATCTGTGGCAGCTGAAAGATCAGCTGGTCAGCGGCGGCGAGCTGGTGCTGGAAACGCTGGTGGTAGAGGGTGATGAAAATACCGTTCTGGTGCCGGGCGATCGCTATGCGCAGATGCGGAACGTTTACTTTATCCCTTCCGCGCCGGCGCTGAAAAACTGGCTGGAGAAGTGCGGTTTTGTGGATGTCCGTATTGCCGATGTCTGCGTAACGTCAACTGAAGAACAGCGTCGCACCGACTGGATGATCACCGAATCGCTGGCGGAATTCCTCGACCCGGCAGACCACAGCAAGACTGTCGAAGGGTATCCTGCGCCAATGCGCGCGGTGTTGATCGCGACGAAACCGTAGATTCCCCCGGTCCTCTTCCCAAAGGGGCGAGGGAGAAAAGACCGCACCGTACTGTCCCTCTCCTCTTTGGGGAGAGGGTTAGGGTGAGGGGCATAAAAAAAGGCCCCTGTTGAAATTGCAGGGGCCTGGTACAAGCAAGCATCATATTGGGCGACATGATGCGCGGTAAAAATCGGTACGTTGCTACACGTGATGACGTTCAATCATCGATTTCATTACCGCAACCGACTCTCCTTCTACACCGTAGCGTGAATACTCATCCGCTTCAGCATCCGTCGACATTGACAACCCTGTGTTGCGATAACGCATGGGCGATGGCATCCATTTGCCTGCAGAGCTGTGAAGCTCCTCTACCCCGGCGTTTAAAAACAGTTCCATATTGCTGGCACGTACTCCCGCACCCGCCATTATTATTGGAACACCGGAATGTGCTTTTAGTTCCGTAATTAATTGCAGTCCTTTTTCAGCAGAGGACTGCTGACCCGATGTCAGGACCCGCGCCACGCCAAGTTCAGCAAGAATATCAAAGGATTGCAGGGGATCTTTACACATATCAAACGCGCGATGAAAAGTGACCGCCATCCCTTTTGCCGCGTTCATGACCTGACGCATGCGCGGCAGATCGACATTGCCGTCTTCATCAAGCAACCCAATAACCAGGCCGGGGAATCCCAGATCGCGAACGAGAGTGATATCTTCAAGCATGGCACTGAACTCGCCCGGCGTGTAACAGAAATCGCCGCCGCGAGGACGAATAATCGGGTGTACCGGAAGGGTGACAGCCTGACGGGCAGACTTCAGCATCCCGTATGAAGGCGTTAACCCACCCTCTTTGGGTGCGGCACACAGTTCAATGCGGTCAGCCCCGTGCTGTTGTGCGGTGACGGCACACTCCACGCTGTAACAACAAATCTCCAGCAGCGCCATTACATCCTCCTTAATATCCACTTAACGCACCATCATGACACGCAGGCTACGCCCGGTCTCAGCGTACGGTCACATCTTATGCTTCGCTGGCAACAATCTGTTCAATCGTCCAGGGATGGAACTTCACGGTAACCTGTCCGTCAGTGACGGCCAGAGTAGGATTAGGCAGACGCTCACCTTCGCCTTTCGGGGAACTTGTTTTCACAAAAATGCCAGGCTTGCTCAGACCCTCGTCAGACAGCAGCGCCAGTGCACGAGCATTCAGCGTTTCGGGCTCACCCGGCAGGACAATTTCGATATGCTCCCAGCCTTCATGCGGGTAGCGTTTCTCGCCCGGCCAGGGCAATTCGACCACACTGAACCGCCAGTGAGCCACGCAAACCGGTTCTTGCAGTTTGAACAGGCAGATGGGGCGACCGTTGATGATGTTCTCTGAGAGTAACTCGCCACACTGTTCAAACCCGCGACGCCAGCGCTCGGCGGTTGCGTTCTGATGGCAGCGCAAGGAGATGTGATCGGCCTCAAGCGGCGCAATATCCAGACCAAGGCGGGTGGCAAGTTCTGTGAACGCCTGGGTGAAGCGCGGTAAATCTGCGGAAATATCATGCAGTTCGTCAATGGAGTGCCAGTTCGCCATACGTCAGTCTCTTATCGTGTCGCAAAGCCGCTAATTTACTCTGTTGCCCTCTTTCGACCAACCTCTGAATAGCGGTTTTTACGACTGCATGTTTATGCATGCTTTCTTAGCCTGGATTCTGCGCAATCTTCGGCCCCCGCAATGCTGACGCCAGAAGGCATTTGCAGTATACTCCCGCCCTAAATTCTTTAACTGGCGCGGGCGGTTATTTGCCCGCATCAAAAATGTAAGGTATCCAGGTGAATATTCAGGCTCTTCTCTCCGAAAAAGTCAGTCAGGCACTGATTGCCGCAGGTGCGCCTGCGGATTGCGAACCGCAGGTTCGTCAGTCAGCAAAAGTACAGTTTGGCGACTATCAGGCTAATGGCGTGATGGCAGTGGCTAAAAAACTGGGTATGCCGCCGCGACAACTCGCTGAGCAGGTGCTGACTCATCTGGATCTCACCGGTATTGCCAGCAAAACTGAAATCGCCGGCCCTGGATTTATCAACATCTTCCTTGAGCCTGCTTTCCTGGCACGCCACGTTGACGCGGCGCTGAAATCTGACCGTCTGGGTGTCTCCCAGCCAGAAGCGCAGACCGTGGTGATTGACTACTCAGCGCCAAACGTGGCGAAAGAGATGCACGTCGGGCACCTGCGTTCCACCATTATCGGTGACGCGGCCGTGCGTACCCTGGAATTCCTCGGTCACAAAGTGATCCGCGCGAACCACGTGGGCGACTGGGGTACCCAGTTCGGGATGCTGATTGCTTACCTGGAAAAACAGCAGCAGGAAAACGCGGGTGAGATGGCCCTGGCAGACCTGGAAGGGTTCTACCGCGAAGCAAAAAAACACTACGACGAAGACGACGCTTTTGCCGAGCGCGCGCGCAGTTACGTGGTAAAACTGCAGGGCGGCGACCCGTACTTCCTCGAGATGTGGCGCAAACTGGTTGACATCACCATGTCCCAGAACCAGCTCACCTATAACCGTCTGAACGTTACCCTGACCCGTGACGATGTGATGGGTGAAAGCCTCTATAACCCGATGCTGCCTGGCATTGTGGCCGACCTGAAAGCCAAAAACCTGGCGGTTGAGAGCGAAGGCGCGACGGTCGTGTTCCTTGATGAGTATAAAAACAAGGAAGGCGAACCGATGGGCGTGATCATTCAGAAAAAGGATGGCGGCTATCTCTACACCACCACCGATATCGCCTGTGCGAAATACCGTTACGAAACGCTGCATGCGGACCGCGTGCTGTACTACATCGACTCCCGTCAGCACCAGCACCTGATGCAGGCGTGGACTATCGTGCGCAAAGCAGGCTACGTGCCGGATTCCGTGCCGCTTGAACACCATATGTTCGGCATGATGCTGGGTAAAGACGGTAAGCCGTTCAAAACCCGTGCGGGCGGTACCGTGAAGCTGTCCGACCTGCTGGACGAAGCGCTGGAACGCGCCCGCCGTCTGGTGGCCGAGAAGAATCCGGATATGCCTGCCGATGAGCTGGAAAAACTCGCCAACGCCGTGGGAATCGGTGCAGTGAAGTACGCGGATCTCTCCAAGAACCGTACCACCGACTATATCTTCGACTGGGATAACATGCTGGCCTTTGAAGGTAATACTGCGCCGTATATGCAGTACGCCTACACCCGCGTGCTCTCCGTGTTCCGTAAAGCCAGTATCGATGAAAGCGCGCTGGCCAATGCTGAGGTGATCATTTCCGAAGATCGCGAAGCCCAGCTGGCGGCACGTCTGCTGCAGTTTGAAGAGACGCTGGCCGTTGTCGCACGTGACGGTACCCCGCACGTGATGTGCTCTTACCTGTACGATCTGGCGGGTCTGTTCTCCGGTTTCTACGAACACTGCCCTATCCTGTCTGCGAAAAGCGAAGCGGTCAGCAACAGCCGCCTGAAGCTGGCTCAGCTGACGGCGAAGACCCTGAAGCTGGGTCTGGATACCCTGGGTATCGAAACCGTAGAGCGCATGTAATAAACAAACCCGGCCATCGCCGGGTTTGTTATGTTCAAAAATATTTGCGCAGGTATTCCGTTAAACACAGGATTGCCATGGCCTGTCCATAGGGCATCGACGTGAGTGGGATCTGGCGATAGAACGCCAGATCGCTGCCCATCCCCGTACCGAACGACGTCTGCAGTAACTCCCCTTCCGGCGAGATATTTTCCACAATGCCGCGAATTGCTTTCTCCGCCACCATAGCATATTCCGCGCTGACATAGCGTTTACGCACCGCTTTCAGAATACCGTAGGCAAAGCCTGCCGTGGCTGACGCCTCAAGGTAGGCGTGCGGATCGTCGAGCAGCGTATGCCACAGGCCGCTATCGTCCTGACATTTGGCGAGGGCCGCAATCTGCGCGTTCAGCACCTGCACAAGGTAGCGACGAACGGCGTTATGTTCAGGCAAATCCACCAGTTCAAGGAAATCCGGGATCACGATGGTCAGCCAGCTGTTGCCTCGTGCCCAGCGTGCCTTCGCAAAGTTATGGTGGCCTTCGTAATTCCAGCCGTGGAACCACAGGCCGGTTTCACGATCCATCAGGTTTTGCACATGCAGCAGAAACTGATACACCGCCTCTTCAACGTACTCCGGTTTATTAAGGAGCTTGCCGATTTTCGCCAGCGGCAGAACCGTCATCATCAGCGTGTCATCCCACATCTGCTGAGAATTCTCTTCCGCCAGGGTGATGTGCTGCATGCCGCCATGGTCGGTGCGCGGCATCTCATTCATGGCCCACTCCGCCCAGCTTTCCAGCCACGGCAGCCAGGCCGGGTTTCTGGTCTCTTCGTAACGATATGCCAGCGTCAGGAACGGTGACATGGTATTCACGTTTTTGGTGGTCGCCCCTTCCCTGAAACGATCGGCAAACCAGCGGTCAATGATGTCACGCATCGCTTCGTCGCCCGTCTGGCAGTAATACTGCCAGATACCGTATAACCCCACGCCGTGGGTCCACTCCCAGCCTGCCCATCCTTTGGTGTCAATGACCCTCCCGTCGTCCAGGCGCAGTAAAAACTCACCTGTTGTGTCGTGGATATTAACGAGGTTATGCGTCACCTTTTCAATCAGCGATTTCAGCTCGTCCCGGGCGATGAAATGCGCAGGCTGACGCAGGAGTGGACTGTGTTTGACCGGCCAAACTTTCATTATCTTAACCTCTGTTGTATGTCGAATTCAGTACCGCGCGCCCCTTCAGCGAAGGTGCCGCAGGCTTATTACGATTCAGATAACCGATGTTGTTATTGCCCCACAGCGACGCATAAGGCATACCGGCCAGCATCTCCACGGTGGCGCGGGCTTCCGGTGTCGCACTCTCAGGAATGGCGCGGCCAGATGCGCGCATTTTGGCGGTCTCTTCACGCAGCGTGGTGTGGGTGTGCAAATTGAGTTTGAAACGCAGCGAGACCAGGAAGCCGCAGAACAGAACCAGAAGCGTTCCCACGCTCAGGATCAGCAGAATGGTGTGGCTCACTTCCGCGGGCTGGGTCTTTTGTCCGCTTACAAAGCCGGACATCTGCATCACAATGCCCACCAGCATTACCGCCCCCGCCTGCGAAGCTTTGCGCGTCAGCGTCATGATGCCGGCGAAAATCCCTTCGCGGCGCTGGCCGGTGATCACTTCATCGACATCAGCAATGTAGGTGTAGGTATTCCACGGCACATAGTTGATCCCACCGCGTCCCAGACCGGCAACTGCAGAGACCAGCAATAACAGAGAGTAGATATCACTCAGGCCCGCGTAATACAGTACGGCGTAGGAAAGCGATGCCAGGCCAAACAGCACCACGACCATCCGATAGGACGGCGCGGGTCCGAAGCGAATGCACAGCGGGATCATGGCGATAACCGCAATAAACTGGAAGATGGCCATCGTGCCGAGCAGGCTGGAGGCCATGGATGCTTCCTGCATCAGCACGAAAACCACGTAGTAGGTAAACACGGCATTAAAGACGTCCTGAGCGATATACCCGCCAAGGTACATCCCCAGATGCTGACGAAAAATTCTCACGCGCAGCGTTGAGCTCAACTCCACAAACAGGCGGTTGAGGCTCTGCCCGAGCGACAGTTTCTTCTTCTCTTCTTCGGCACGCAGGGCGGCTTCGCTCCACTCTTCCCGCGGTCGCTCCCAGGTGAAGAACCAGACGAGCATCAGCATCAGCGCGCACAGCACGGAGAAGACCAGGCTTGCATAGAAAAAGGAGACCGCGTTGTCTTTGCCGAAATGCGTGAGCAGGATCCCCGGCAGGAATGAGGCCAGGATGGCAGACATTTGCGCCATCGAGATACGGGCACCTGAGAAGCGGGTTTTCTGTTTAAAGTCATCGGTCATTTCCGGCACCAGCGTTTCGTACGGCACCAGAATCATGGTGTAGACGATATCGAACACCAGATAGGTCAGCAGGTAATACCAGAAACTCATCTCCCCCACCCACATCAGGGAGTAGCTGAACACGCACGGGATCCCCAGCAGAATAAAGAACTTACGCCGACCGAAGCGCTTGCCGAGCCAGGTCGTGCCAAAGTTATCGGTCAAAAAGCCCATCAAAGGGCTGACGACGGCATCCAGTACCCTTGCGGCGGCAAAGATGAAGGTTGCTTCAATCGGGGAGAGTCCACAGAACGTTGTATAAAAATACAAAAGCCAGGCCGCCGTCAGGGCGGTGGTTCCCGCCCCGAGGAAATCGCCTGACCCGTAAGCAAGATAATTTGCGAGTCCAATTTTTCGTGTTTTCATTGCCGTCAACCCTACTCAGTTTTGGGAGACTCCCTGTAAGCAAAATCTGATCCGGGAGTTATTACACGGCTACAGTAAGAGTATCGACCTGGTGATACCTTTCTGTTTTTGCCATCACCGGCAAGCGGCTGGCAAAAATGCAAAGAGTGTCGTTACGCGTGTCACTGATTTATAAAACAGCGTTTCTTTTACATCAAAAGAGGAGGTCATTTTTTGCGAGCCAGCCATCAGAAATGGCTGATGGCTGTCGTAGTAAGCGGGGTATTAGCGGTAGTTGACGATGACGGAATTACGCTGAACTTTCAGCGCAGGGATCAGGCGTCCGCCGCCCGGCACTTCCCAGATAAAGCGCAAAGGTTCGACAGCAGGCACGCCGTTGAAGGCCTGAGTGGTGCCATTCTCTCCGTCAATTTCCGTACAGCGTGTCTGGGAGCACAGCCGTACCCGAAGCCCGGCAGGCGTTGGGCCAATAAGCGTGTAGTTCCAGACCACCAGGGTCATCAGACCGGACACCGGCTCAGTCGGTGATAGCGGTCGCGAAGACATGGCGACACCGCGGTTGCTGAGGGTCACGCCAATGCTGCTGGCCTGCCAGGTCCCTTCCCCGGCGGCCTGGGCCACCAGCGGAAAAAGTAAAATCCATAACCACTTACGCATTATTTTCCTCCGATCGTCGCCGTCATACGGATATGACGGTTATCCGACAACTCCATATTCGACAGCACGACCAGCTGGTTCAGGCTACGGCGCAGGAAGCGCGACAGCAGCGGACGCAGCGCATGGTTCACCAGCAGAACCGGTGGCGCACCCAGCATCTCCTGACGCGCCAGCGCCTCTTGTGTTTGCTCCAGCAGACGGTCGGCCAGGCCAGGTTCCAGCCCTCCACCGCCCTGCAGAGCCTGCAGCAGCAGACGTTCAAGTGGCGTATCGAGGCCAATAACCTGCACTTCCCCGGTGCCCGGGAACCACTGCTGCGTGATCGCCCGTCCCAGTGCCACGCGCACCACCGCCGTCAGTTCGTGCGGATCGCTTTGCAACGGTGCATGCTCGGCGAGGGTTTCCAGAATGGTACGCATATCGCGGATCGGCACTTTTTCCTCGAGCAGATTTTGCAGCACCTTGTGCAGCGTGGTCAGCGTCACGACGCCTGGCACGAGATCTTCCGTCAGCTTCGGCATCTCCTGCGTGACGCGATCGAGCAGTTGCTGGGCTTCCTGACGACCAAACAACTCGGCCGAGAATTGTCCAATCAGATGGTTCAGGTGAGTCGCCACCACGGTACTCGCCTCCACCACGGTGTAGCCCTGAATTTGCGCCTGCTCTTTCAGCGCGCTTTCAATCCAGATGGCAGCCAGGCCAAAGGCCGGGTCGATGGTTTGCTCGCCTGGCAGCGTACCCGCCGCGGTGCCCGGGTTAATGGCCAGCCAGCGGCCAGGATAAGCATCACCGCTGCCAATCTCTACGCCTTTCATCAGAATACGATAGCGCGCAGGCGGCAGATCCATATTGTCGCGGATGTGAACCACCGGCGGCAGGAAGCCCATGTCCTGGGCGAATTTTTTACGGATGCTGCGGATTCGGCCCAGCAGTTCGCCATCCTGCTGGAAATCGACCATCGGGATGAGGCGATACCCTACTTCCATTCCCAGCGAGTCTTCCAGTTGAACGTCGTTCCAGGTCGCTTCCACGGCCTGCGTGTTCTCCGGCATTTTTACCGGAGCAGGTTCCGCTGCCGGGGTCATCTCACGGCCACGCATCCACCAGGCAAGACCCAGCAATGCCGCAGTGAACAGCAGGAACACCAGGTTTGGCATTCCCGGCACCAGACCGAGCAGGCCCAGTACCGCGGCGGCCAGCAGCATCACGCGCGGGTTGCTGAAGAGCTGCCCGACCATCTGCTCGCCAACATCCTGATCGGTACTGACGCGGGTCACGATAACCCCCGCCGCCGTTGAGATGACCAGCGCCGGGATCTGAGCCACCAGACCGTCACCAATGGTCAGCAGCGTATAGCTTTCCGCCGCGTGGCCCATGTCCATGCCGTGCTGCAGCACGCCCACCAGCAGGCCGCCGACCACGTTAATCACCATGATCAGGATGCCCGCAATGGCATCACCGCGAACAAACTTACTCGCACCGTCCATTGAGCCATAGAAGTCAGCTTCCTGCGTCACTTCCGAGCGGCGCTTTTTGGCTTCATCTTCGGCAATAAGCCCGGCGTTCAGATCCGCGTCGATGGCCATCTGCTTGCCCGGCATCCCGTCAAGCACAAAACGCGCGCCCACTTCCGCGATACGTCCGGCACCTTTGGTGATAACCATAAAGTTAATGATGACGAGAATGACGAACACCACGATACCGATGGCAAAGTTACCGCCGACCAGGAAGTGGCCGAATGCCTCAACCACTTTACCCGCCGCGGCAGCACCGGTGTGGCCTTCCATCAGAATGATACGGGTTGACGCCACGTTCAGCGCCAGCCTTAACAAGGTGGTAAACAGCAGAATGGTCGGGAATGCGGCGAACTCAAGGGTGCGCTGGGTGAACATCGCCACCAGCAAAACCATAATGGACAACGCAATGTTGAATGTGAAAAGCAGGTCGAGGATGAACGCCGGAAGCGGCAAAACCATCATCGACAGAATTAGCAGGATGAGAATCGGTCCGGCAAGGATCTGCCATTGCGTCGATTTCAGGTTGCCGGGCAGGCGCAACATTGCCACCAGATTAGCCATCAGTGTCCTTCTCGTTCATAAAATCCAGCGCGTCAGGCACCGGAAGGTTCTCAGGTTTCACAGGCCGTTGACCGCCAGCCAGACGCCAGCGTTTCAACTGCCATACCCAGGCCAGCACTTCCGCCACCGCGGCGTAGAGTTGTCCTGGGATCTGTTGTCCAATTTCCGCATGGCGATACAGCGCTCGCGCCAGCGGAGGCGCTTCGAGTATGGGCACCCGGTTTTCGGTACCAATTTCACGAATACGCAGAGCGATGAGCCCCGCCCCTTTCGCCACCACTTTCGGCGCGCTCATTTTGTTTTCGTCGTACTGCAGCGCAACGGAATAGTGTGTCGGGTTAGTCACAATGACGTCGGCTTTTGGCACATCTTCCATCATCCGCCGACGGGCGGCAGCACGCTGCATCTGGCGGATACGCCCTTTCACGTGCGGGTCACCTTCCATCTGCTTATATTCATCCCGAATATCCTGACGAGACATGCGCAGTTTCTTGAAGTGGCTGTAAAGCTGGAAGATAACGTCAAAACCCACCATGGGAATAATGCTGAGCACCACCAGCAGGGCACAGAGCCCGGCCAGGTTCAGCGCATTGCTCATCGCGGTTAACGGCGATTCGCTGATAAGGCGCATCATTTCCGGCCAGTGGTGCCACAGAAAAAAACCGCCGGTACTGCCCATCAGGACCGATTTCAGAATCGCTTTAAGCAACTCCGCACCGGTTTGCGCCGAGAACATTTTCGCAATCCCCGGCAGCGGGTTCAGTTTCGAAAACTTGGGTTGCAGCGATTTCCCGCTAAACACCAGACCGCCCAGCATCACGGGCGAGACCAGCGCCACCAGCACGACGCCGGTAATCAGGGGCAACAGCGCAAGCATGGCATCTTTAACGAGCAGGATTATCTGGCTGAGGATCAGGTTAGGGTCGTTGACCATACTGTGGTCAAAACGTAGGCCAGCCGAGAGCATTCCCGCCAGTTTGCGGGCGAGCGCCTCCCCACCCCACCAGATAATGCACACGCCTACGATGAGGATCAGCAGGGATGTCAGTTCTCGGGATCGGGGGACCTGCCCTTCCTCACGCGCTTTTTCTAGTCGGTGGGGTGTGGGGGCTTCCGTTTTGTCGTCGTTCTCTTCTGCCACAGTGCCTGCTCGCAGCCCATTTAGTCACGGGTATCATGCCAGCCTGACCTTTCATCAATGGGTTGAAAAAACCCAATAACCGGGTTCTTTTAGCCAGTTCAGCGTCGGAGCAATCGGGTGATGAGTAAAAAACGGCAAAAAAAATTTGAGATAGCGTTTGGCAACACTGTCAGCAAGCAGTGCGGGAGCAAGAGCCAGCCACCCCAGCGTTATGCACTCAAAATTAAGCGGCATACCCTCAGGTTGCGCGTGCAACCTGAGGGTCATCACCTCAATCAGAAACCAAGGCTGTCCAGCAGGTCGTCTACCTGATCCTGGCTTGCCACAACGCCCGCTTTGGTGGCGTCGAGCTGTGGACCGTTGAGCAGGCTTTCGTTCTCGCGTTTTGGACGAGCGGCCGGTTCCGGAATGTTCTCCAGCAGCACCATCAGCAGCTGACGTTCAATTTCCTGAATCACATCCATCATGCGCTTGATAACCTGGCCCGTGAGGTCCTGGAAATCCTGCGCCATCATGATGTCCAGCAGCTGCGCGTTGGTAAAGCTGGTGTGGCCCGGCACATCGCCCAGGAACTGACGGGTATCCGTGACCAGCTCGCGGGCATCCGCCAGCTCGATTGGATTCTCAAACCACTCATCCCAGCGTTTGGTCAGCGCTTTCGCGCCTTTCTCCATCGCATCCTGATGCGGTTGTGACGCTTCAACGCTGTTCAGCGCACGTTCAGCCGCCTGAGCGGTCATCTGCACAACGTAGTCCAGACGATCGCGGGCATCCGGAATGGCTTCCGCCGCTTCGGCAATTGCCTGGTCCAGCCCCAGTTCACGCAGGCTGTCACGCAGCATGCGTGTCAGGCTGCCGATGCGGGCAATGATATCGCTGGGCGAGTGTTCTTCAACGGGTTTCATAGCAGGTTGCATCATCATAACCAACACCTCACATGCCGAGTTTCTCGAAGATCTTACCGAGCTTCTCTTCCAGGGTGGCCGCAGTGAACGGCTTCACAACATAGCCACTAGCGCCCGCCTGTGCTGCGGCAATAATGTTCTCTTTTTTCGCTTCTGCGGTCACCATCAGAACCGGCAATGACGCCATTCCCGCGTCCGCACGGATGGTTTTCAGCAGTTCCAGACCGTCCATGTTTGGCATGTTCCAGTCGGAGATAACAAAACCAAACCCGCCAGCCTGAAGTTTGTTCAGCGCATCAACGCCGTCTTCTGCTTCTTCAACGTTGTTGAAGCCCAGCTCTTTCAGCAGGTTGCGTACGATACGACGCATGGTGGAAAAGTCATCCACAACCAAAAACTTAAGCTCTTTATCCGCCATAAAATAATACTCCTGAGTCAAATACGTATTGCCTGTCCGGCACTGATTTTCGCCAGCATCTGCTGGCTTACCTGGCTAAGATCGACCACTTCGCTCACGCCACCCATATTGATGGCCTCGCGCGGCATGCCGAACACCACACAACTTGCTTCATTCTGCGCAATCGTCCAGGCGCCAGCCTGGTGCATTGCAAGCATTCCGGCGGCACCGTCGTTACCCATCCCCGTCAGGATCACCCCAACGGCGTTGCGCCCCGCATGTTTCGCCACCGAATGAAACAGCACATCCACCGACGGACGGTGCCGGTTTACCGGCGGCCCGTCATGAATTTTGATTTGATAGTTAGCGCCACTGCGCGCCAGCTCCATATGCTTGTCACCCGGTGCGATATACGCATGGCCGGGGAGTACGCGCTCACCGTCTTCCGCCTCTTTCACGCTGATCTGACACAGCTTGTTCAGACGCTCGGCGAACGAGCGGGTAAAGCCTGGCGGCATATGCTGCGTGATCAGAATACCCGGACTTGAAAGCGGCAATGGCTGGAGTACATGACGAATTGCCTCTGTTCCCCCGGTTGACGCCCCAATCACCAGCAGTTTTTCCGAACTGAGTAAAGGACCGGCCTTCAGCGTTACCGGTGCATCCATCGGTTTGTGCGCGGCAAGCTTCGCACGTGACGCGGTGCGGATCTTCTCGGCGATCATTTCGCTGTACGCCAGCATCCCTTCACGAATGCCAAGCTGAGGTTTGGTGACAAAATCCACCGCCCCTAACTCCAGCGCACGCAGGGTAATTTCAGATCCTTTTCCGGTCAGGGATGAGACCATCACCACCGGCATGGGCCGCAGGCGCATCAATTTTTCCAGGAAATCAATGCCATCCATGCGCGGCATTTCGACATCCAGCGTTAACACGTCGGGGTTATATTTTTTAATTAAATCCCGCGCTACCAGCGGATCAGGCGCTGTCGCCACCATCTCCATGTCGCTGTGGCTATTGATAATTTCAGTCATGATCTGGCGCATCAGCGCAGAATCGTCGACAGACAACACCCTGATTTTACTCATGCTTTTTCCTTACTCAGCGCATATACCGTTTGCCCACGCAGGCTAAACTCACGCACGAGGTTGCTGAAGTTTTCCGAGTGCCCGGCAAACAGTAAACCGTCAGGCTTGAGCAACGGAACAAACCGACGCAGAATGTCCTGTTGCGTCGTTTTATCAAAATAGATCATGACGTTACGGCAAAAAATAGCGTCGAATGGCCCCGGCACGTTGTACTGCTTATCCAGCAGGTTAACGGGCGCGAATTCGACACAGTTCGCCAGCTCCTGGCGCACGCGCACCAGGCCTTCATGCGGGCCGGTTCCGCGCATGAAGTAACGCTGCAACTGCTGAGGTGACAGCGTTTTCAGTTCATCCTGGCGATACACGCCGTTGCGTGCCTTCTCCAGCACTTCGGTATCAATATCACTGGCGTAGACTTTCCAGCGTCCAGGCGCCATGCCCAGCGTGTCGGCAAGGGTGATCGCCAGCGAGTACGGCTCTTCCCCGGTTGAGGCGGCCGCACTCCAGACGCGATACTCCCCGCTGCGGCGACGCGCGTGCTCCGCCAGGACCGGGAAGTGGTGAGCTTCACGGAAAAATGCGGTCAGGTTGGTGGTTAACGAGTTAATAAAAGCCTGCCACTCTGCGCTGTTCTGGTTCGCTTCGAGCATGCTCAGATAGCGACCAAAATCGTCCAGCCCCAGCGTACGCAAGCGCCGCACCAGACGGTTGTAGACCATGTCTCGCTTATGATCGGCAAGCACAATCCCCGCACGCTGGTAGATTAACTGACATATCCGACGAAAATGCGCGTCGGACAGCGCGAGGCGCTGTGTCATCTGCAACAGTAATGACGTTTGCCCTGGGGGCATTGGTGATGTCATAGCGCCTTCTTAATTACATTCAGGATACAACTGGCACGGCCTGCGACCGCCCGACTTCTGTTACTGCTTCAACGTGCTCTTTCACATTAAATACCGCGACCAGCCCGGTCAGATGATCCGCCTGGCTGGCCAGCTGATCGGTTGCCGCTGCCGCTTCCTCCACTAACGAGGCGTTTTGTTGCGTGACCTGATCCATCTGGCTTACCGCCTGAGCCACCTGCTCAATTCCGCGACGCTGTTCATCGGACGCAGAAGCAATCTCGCCCATGATGTCGTTAACCCGCGTAACGGAGGTGACGATTTCGTGCATGGTTTTCGCCGCCGTGTCCACCAGGGCAGAGCCTTGCTGGACGCGCGAAACGGACTCTTCAATCAGTCCTTTAATTTCTTTCGCGGCGTTGGCGCTGCGGCTCGCCAGATTACGGACTTCACCGGCAACAACCGCAAAACCACGCCCCTGCTCACCGGCTCGTGCCGCTTCAACGGCCGCGTTCAGCGCCAGAATGTTGGTCTGGAACGCAATACCGTCAATCACGCTGATGATGTCGCCAATTTTCTGTGAACTGGCGGCAATATCCTGCATGGTACTGGCCACGTGAGAGGCCTGATCGCCCCCTTTCTTCGCCGTCATCGCCGCCTGTCTGGACAGGTCAGACGCCTGACGCGCGTTATCCGCGTTCTGGCTTACCGTCGCGGTGAGCTGCTCCATGCTGGCAGCCGTTTGCGCCAGCGAAGCTGCCTGCTGCTCGGTGCGCGACGAGAGATCGTTATTGCCTGCCGCAATCTCCGAGATCCCGGTGTGCATGGCATAACTGCCCTGTCGCACATCGGAGACCGTTTCCCGCAGGGCGCCCTGCATCGCCTTCAGGCTGGCAAAAATCGCCGAAATTTCGTTCTTGCCGTACACCGCCACCGGACGCGCCAGGTTACCCTTCGCAATACTGTCGAAGTGGCTGCTGACGATCGCCAGCGGTTGCACAATCATTCTGCGCGACCAGTACAGGGCACCGCCGGTCAGCAGCACCGCCAGAATCACCACCACGGCAAAAATCACGCCTGACATATGGTAGTTTTTACGGCTGTCATTCCCGGCGCGTTGGACAAACTGGTTAATGTTCTGCTGCCAGGCATTAAAGCTCGCATCAAACGCCGCCTGGGACGCCTGGACCGGCGCGGTCATAAAGTCCGAGAGCTGGTTGTTCTCAAGCCAGGTCGCCTGGTGATCCAGGTCGCTGTGCCACTGATCAAAACGCTTCTTCATCGCGACTTTCAGCGCTTTCACTTCCGCGCTGCCGGCGTCCTGTGCCGCGAAGGCGTTAAACTGCGCGTCAGCCAGCTTCAGGCTGTCGCGCGCGGTCACCATTAACGCCTTGATGTCATCCGGCGGATAACTCAGGGCGGTTAAGGTTCCCGCTTTGTTCAGCGCCGTGCTTGCCTGCAACAGTACGGCGCGCGTCTGTGCCACGGCGGCGCGCTGCTGGTTACTCGCCTCAACTTCCTGCAAATTCTGATAGCCATCGCGAAACGCCCAAAAAGACAACCCGTTACTGCCAACCTGCAACACACCGCAAAGGATCAGAATCAAAAACAGTGTGGTCGAGATACGAATACGATTTAACATCCACGCTCCCATCATGCGGCAAGCAGCCGCGGTTTAAATGTCAGTCAAAATGTTTCCCAGTTTTCATGTCCGGTCGTCGCTGCAGGTTTACGGGTCGCTGCCGCTGCTGCGGCAGGCGCGAGATACGTTGCTTGCGGGGTGACCGTGTTTCCAGCGAGTGAAGCGAGACGAAACGCCGAGACGGCCATCTTCAGACGGCTTGCCTGGTCTTCCAGCGCAGCGGCCGCCGCAGCGGACTCCTGCACCAGCGCGGCGTTTTGTTGTGTCACGCGATCCATTTCCGATACCGCCAGAGCGACCTGGTCGATACCACGACTCTGCTCATCAGACGCAGAGGCGATTTCACCCATGATGTCCGTTACGCGGGTAACGGCATTCACGATGTCATTCATGGTTTCCCCTGCGCTTTCTACCAGCACGGAGCCGGTATCGACGCGGGAAACGGAGTCTTCAATCAGGGCCTTGATCTCTTTCGCCGCGTTGGCACTGCGGCTGGCAAGGTTGCGCACTTCCCCGGCCACCACGGCAAACCCGCGACCCTGCTCGCCCGCACGTGCGGCTTCAACGGCAGCGTTGAGGGCGAGGATATTGGTCTGGAAAGCGATGCCGTCGATAACGCTAATGATGTCGGCGATTTTCTTCGAACTGTCGGCGATTTCGTGCATGGTTTTCACCACGCCGTCCACCACGCGACCGCCTCGCTGCGCCGTTTCGGACGCGCTTTCCGCCAGCTGTGAGGCCTGACGGGCGTTGTCCGCGTTCTGCTTCACGGTCGCGGTAAGCTGCTCCATGCTGGCGGCGGTCTCTTCGAGCGCCGACGCCTGCTGTTCGGTGCGCGACGACAGATCGTTGTTGCCCATCGCAATTTCGCTGGTACCGGTATAAATGGCTTCCGATCCGTTACGCACGTTGGCGACGGTCTCAATTAGCGAGCGCTGCATATGATCAACGCTGTTTGCCAGCTCGGTAATTTCATTGCGCCCGGAGACGGTCAGCGTTTTGGTCAGGTCACCACCGGCAATCTCGCGAATGTGGGCAATGACGCGACCGAGAGGATTAAGCAGGATGTGGCGAATGCCGTACCACACGCCCACCAGCACGATGACCAGCGCCAGCGCCATGACGGCCATCTGCCATTTGGCAAAGCGGTAATCATTCTGGCTTTGCGTAAAGGCCGAGTGATACAGGTCGCCACTGGCTTTGGCGTATTCCCCGAGTGCCGCACCAAGGGCGTTTTGCATCCCCTGGGTAGGTTGCGCGAAATACGCGTCCATGTTGCCGCTTTCCAGGAACTGAATAAGCTCCGTCAGACCGGCATAGTAGGCGTTGTACTTTTCATCGATATTCTGGCTCACCTGCGCCATGGCAGGCTGTGGCGTGATTTTCTTAAAGGCGTCGTAGTGTTTCGCGGCGTCAGCAAGGGTCGCCCGCGCATTTTTCAGCAGTTCCGTTTTCGCACTGCTCTGCTGATTATTTGGATCCATCATCATGCGGGCGGAAGAGCGGCTCAGGTTGATACGCGTTTGCAGCATCAGATCCCACGTCGACGTCAGTTCACTCTGCTGTACGCGGAGATCGTTCGAGGCGGCGAAACTGTCCTGGTTTTGTTTAAGTGACGAGAAAAAAAGCCCGCCGGAGGTAAGCTGAAGAAGTGCGAAAATGACCAGCACCATCATAAGCATTGTGACAACGCGGATACGGTTCAACATACAACACCTTCTCATAGATTTATTAACGGTGTTATCGGCACTGACTACAGGAACTTTACATTTGAGAAAGGGAAAAGCGCGGGGTTAAAACGCAACGTCAACGATCAGCGTATCGGTATAGGTGCCGGCAGGCGGCGTAGACTGGCTGGTAAGGACTTTGGCAGTGTAGTTGTAGGTTCGCAATAAACCGTCGGTACTGACCTGCGAGGAGGTTGCGCTGGTCCAGCGCTCGGTACCGCTGCCACCCCAGCGGTTGGTCGTGGCTTCTTTATAAATGTCGTAACTCATGTAGTTACTGCCGCTCACCATGCGGCGAACATTATTCAGCGCGTTGGCGCCATTATTAATTCCGATAGTGTAAGTGCTTCCTTTGGTACAGGTGACGGCAATCGCCTGCGAGACGGTGGGGAAACTTTGCACCAGCGGCGCACTGTTGAAGTTGACGTCCGGCGTGGTCATGGCGCTGCAGTCGTTGGTGACGGTCATGTTGAGAAGAATACTGGTGGTCGCCGTGCCTGTCTGGGGAAGGGTGCAAAGGCCCAGCACGCCCACGGAACAGACGCTGTAGTTGATGCTGAAGGTGAGCAGCACCTGATAGGGCCCGGCCGTGACGTTTTGTCCGGCAACGGTGCGGAAATAAAGCGGAATGCTGTACTGTTTTGACCCCAGTAATCCCAGCAGGGTGTTGCCGCTCCAGGTATAAGCTTTGCTGATTTGCACTTCGCTGTTGCCCGAACACCCCGTTAACCCGCACAACCGGGTGGGGATCACATCCGTGATGGCCGCATTGTCGGTGCGTTTCATGGTGGCACGGCTGTTGCCTGAAACCGACGCGGCGGTGTAGTTCAGCGTCACCGAGTCGTTGGTCAGAAGATTGAGCACAGCGTCGCATGCCACGATCAGCCTGCCGGTGGTTTCGACCTCCCCGGTTCCGCTGAGCGCGAACGAGGTGACGCTACCAAATGACGCATTTACCGTACTGACGGTACACGCCGCCCAGCCGCCGCCGGAAAACAGCAGCAGCATCAACAGCAGTAAGCGCTTCACCGTTCCTCCCGGCAAATCAGCGGTCCGTATGTCTGCAGTTTATGTTCCGGATTGGCCCCCACGGTCAGCGTGGCCGAGCAGTGTTTTCCGTCTGGCGTAATCACCTCAAGCGGATTCACATCGTTGAGATTTTCCAGCCAGGCGATGCCGTCATACCCCACCACCGCATTGTTGCGCGAGGCGCGTCGAACCTGGCTGCCTACCGGGATAGCCTGCCCCTGCTTGTCATGCAGAATGACGCTTGCCACCCGCTCCTGCTCCATCGGGAAATCGACCAGATAACCGCTGTGGCGGCGAATAGCGATCCGCCGCTCTGTCTCTTTCAGCCGGGTATCCGCGGGCAGATTCAGGGTATCAATGCGATAACTGGCCGGGTAATAAGCCGATACCCCGCTGACCAGCAGGTAGCCGTTATTGTTCGTTTTGCCGACCGGCTGGTTCTCATAGCTGACGGGAACGTCCGAGTGACCGTCGGTGCTGATCACCACAAACGCATCGTTGATTTTATTTGCCGCAAACAGCTCGCCGTCCATCAGCACAACCGCGCCCATCGCCTCTCCCCACCAGGTCATCATGCCCCTTTCGCCATAACCACCGCCCTGAAGTTCGATGTTGTTATTGCGCCAGCCCAGCGTTCCCTGTTGATAATCATTGGCTTTCGACTGGTTGGCCCATGCCATGTTCCAGCTAAAGCCACCGTCGGAAGGCATGGAGTGGTTGTAGTTGATACGCTGCGTGCTGCCGGCATCTGGCGTGTTTTCATAGGTTACGGCGGCACTGTCACGCTCTCCCAGCGGCACCTGAAGCGACATGGCCACCGTCCAGTCTCCCCGCTGCTGATCGCGGCTTGCAGCCAGATAAATACTGCTCGCCCCCCACAAATTGCGGCTCCAGGAGAGATTCAGCAGTTCGGTTTTTTGGTTGTCAAAGCTCTCCACGCCGATCCAGGCAGCACCGAGACTGCCATATTCGCCCAGGTTAAAGGTGAGAGAGTACTGGTCGGTGTTGCGACTAAAACTGGCGATGGGCCGGTCATTTTCGTCATAGACCGTCGGTTGGTCGTAGAGGGCGAGGTTGCCAAAGTCGCGATCGCGCCGCGTATGCTGTGTCGCTACACTAAATTCACTGGTACTGTACTGATAGCCCCAGTTGATTTGCCCGCCATTATCTCCGCGCATGCGGCTTTGAGAGTACGCGGTATTCACGACGCCAAACCGACCCAATTTAACCACCGTCCCCATCCCACCCAGGGCCAGCGTTTCTGCCCCTTCGGCATGGCCCTCCAGCGTCAGCCAGTCCGTAACGCCATAGCGATACGACCCACTACCCGCCGCCGGGCCGTAGTCAAAATTCTTGATGCCGTAATTACGCCGCAGGCTGCCGAGCGTCACCGCCCCGTCGCTCAGGCCTTGTTTCAGCAATTCGCTGGTGACGTAAAACGGCAGCGTGGTACTCACCTGGCGCCCCAGCGCATCGGTGGTGACCAGTACCGCGTCCCCTGCTCCGTTGATATAGGGCAGATTGGTCAGGGTGAACGGTCCCGGCTGAAGCTGGGTCGAGCCGGAACGATAGCCATTGATAAAGAGATCCACCGAGGTGGGAACCGCCGCTTCGCCCGAGAACTCTGGCAGTGGCCAGGTCACGAGATCAGGACGCAGGGAGAAATCCCGCCCGTAGCTGATCCCGCCCATGCGCACGCTGGTGCTCCAGCTCAGGGCATCGCTGATCACATCCCCGACGGTCCAGGTCGTTGCCTCGTCCTCGTTCGTCATCAGAAGCGTCGTGTCATAGCGCACATACCCTTCCTGCTGACCGTCGTTTCCGGTGAAATTTTCCCGGGCATAGCCGGTTGAAGAAAAGGAGCCGTTCTCATTGAAGTAGCGGAATTCATGCCAGAGCGAGGCCTGTCCGCCGACATGTTCCGTATGGTTGGTGTAGAGATCGTAATTAAGCAGTGCTCCCCGCCCGAAGTGCGGTTTGCTTTGTGACATTTGTCCGCTGAAAGGGGTCACGCGTGAGGCGACCCAGTCGGCCGGAACGCCCAGCAGCAGACGCTGCGCGGCGCTGTCGTACTCAACGCGCACCTGCGGCAGGGTAGAAAGGTTCACGTCTCCGGCAGGCACATGCTCCGGCGGAAGCCCTGCCCGCAGCAGGTCGGCGCTGGAAATAAAGAATGCCCCCTCGCGCTGCGTCACGGGCACCACCATACCGGTGTCGTAGTGATTCAACACAATCGAGAGCTGAAAGACCGCTTCGCCGTTCAACGCCTGAGCCTGCGGCGGCGGCGGTAAACTGTCATCGCCGGGCTCAGCCCAGGTGCTGGTACTGACGCAGAGCAGGATCATCATCGCCGGTTTCAGTTGACGGGCGTCGACTGCCATTGCGTATCCCTGGCATTGATCTGCGCGCTCAGCCGGTCTGGCTGGCCTATTCCGGCCGGGATTGACCAGGTGCGGGTGCTGCCCACAAGAACATACCCGAGTAATCCGTCTGCAACCGTCCGCTTCTGCCCGCCCTGCTCCAGCGCCACCTGGCTGAGTTTGACGTGCACATCCCCCTGATTACGGACCTCCAGGGCAGGATGTCCCTTCTCCTGCGTCACCCGCCAGCTCAGATTTTTGGTCTCCACCAGCGCATGATGCGCCCCCTCTTTGAGGGTCGGGATCCCCTGTCCATAAACAAACAAAGGAATGGAGTAGCGCATTTGCAATTTCAGGCCAATGGCCGGCTCGGCTTTGGCATCTGGCTGGGGGATTTCATCCACAATAATGCGGTAGGCCTGTTCGACGCCGAGCGGCACCGTACCCTGCTTAATCAGACGAATAAGCTGCTTACTGCCTTTGCCAATGGTGACGATGGGCGGGCTGGCCACCACGTCCTGCTGTGCGGAGTAGCGTTCATAACCGCCCTCCTGCTTCCAGCGCACAATGCGGACCTGCATTGTCGTTGCGCTGTTCCCCTGATTCTGGATCCATAATTCAGTGGCTTTGGCATCCGCTGACAGCCACGGATCGATGGGCCACAACAGAATGGTTGCCGCCGCCTGCGCCTGGCCTGTCGCCGCAGCCATTCCCCCCAACAAACTCACCAGACAAAGGTGTCTGAAAAATGGCTTCATCGACTGTCTCCCTTTATCACCATGACAAGGTCACGGTGAGCTGATCAGAATACGTTCCTGCCGGGCTAAACCCGGTCAGCAGCGCCACGCCAAAAAGCGGCAGCGCAATGTTATTACTGTTGGTATAGGTCACCGGTATTGCCTGATTGACGCCAATTTCGCTGTTCGCCGCCAGCGAACTGCTGCTGTAAAGGCGATATCCCACCACTTCCGTTCCCCCTGAGCGCTTCATACGCCGAACGGAGGAGTAATTCTGTCCGCCATTAATGCTCATACTCAGCGCCACACCGGGCGTGCAGGCGATGGACAAGGCCCCGTTAGGCACAAAACTGGTGCTCACCGGGGCACTCTCCACCCCGTTGTGGGTACCGAAATCGAGCGTACCGAAAACTCCTCCGCTGCCCGTGGATATCGCGCACCCGGGCACAATGGTCGCGCTGACCTTAAATGACTGTGACGTCACAGCACCCGCCGCAGGCACCAGCATCAGGCAGACGATCAGCGCGTACAAAGGGTGCACGATCCCCTCCGCGCTGTTGCGCAGACGCAAAATGGATGCCTTCATGGCTGCGTGAAACTAGTAGGTGACGCTGACGTTAATCGTGTCGGTGTAGGTACCCGGAACGACCGTAACGCTGTTACCGCCCCCGGTAATGCGCCCGTAAAGTGTGTAACTGTCGATGCCCCCGGCGGTTGACGCTATTGGCAGTGCCGCGTTGTTGGCAACGACGTTGTTAAATCCGCTGTCGCTATACAGGCTGTAAGCCACACCCTGTGCAGCATTGGTGGTGTTGACCAGATAGCGCGCAGGCGTGCCTGGCGTCCCCACAACGGTACCCGGCGCGGTGGAGTTGGTATTCCCGGTGATCGCCACCGTATAGCTGGCGGTCGTACATTGAATGGTGAACGTGTTACCGCCGCTGGCACCGGTCAACTGCGTCGTCAGGGTGGAAAACGTTGCGGGATGGGTGCCGAAATCCAGGGTCCCGAAGTTAATGCCATTTTGCGTGGGCGAGCCGTTTATCAGACAACCGTTCGTCAGGGTTAACGTCGCGCCAATAGTACCGCTGCTGGTCACCGCCAGCGCCTGTTGGGCTGTTGTCGCCGTCAGCAACGTGCCTGCACAGATCAAAAGGAGTTTTCTTTTCATTTACCACCCTCCAGAAGACATTTCCGTTCGCTTGCCACATTTTATTTTTGCTGTTCAAGATGTTAGCCCCACTTAACGTTCCTCTTCCGGGGGTTATTGAGAATTTAGTTTATGGATACCGCTTCGACCACCCGCGCCGTGGAGGGCAAGACTAATGGCTTATTGACTGAATATTTATTTATAAAACAGGATGTTAATACTTTGTGAATGCCTTATTTCTCGTATATGCAGAGGATATATCCATCGAAATGTGATCTGCATCACAATATATCGTCGAGGCGTTAACAACAAAATTAATAAAAATTAAAAACTAGTTGTATCTCCCTCCGCTTTACTTCAATTTATGTGCCGAATAATTTCCTGCGTCGTAATAAAAAATCTATATGCATCGGCGCAGACGGCAACCAAAGCGCATAGAGGGTCTTTTTTCGTGGCAAGTGCAAACAAACTCACACTCTTCATCGTGATATTCATGCTGGCGGGTATTCTTTCAGGGGCGGCGATTCATGAGTATGCCTCTGCGGATGCCATCAAAGCATGGTCGGATAACATCACGCTGCTGACCGATATTTTCCTGCGTCTGATTAAAATGGTTATTGCGCCACTGGTCTTCAGCACGCTGACCGTGGGCATTATGAAACTGGGTGAAACCTCCACCATTGGTCGCGTGGGCGGCAAAGCGATGGTGTGGTTTATTAGCTCATCCGTGCTTTCCATTCTGGTGGGACTGTTTATCGTCACGCTGGAGCGCCCGGGCAGCGGCCTGAACCTGGCTATCCCGAAAGAGGCGGTAGACACCGGCCTTGCGGTGGGGGGGATGACGCTGAAAGCGTTCTTGTCCCATACCATTCCGACCAGTATCGCCGGTGCGATGGCGAACAATGAAATCCTGCAGATTGTGGTCTTCTCTATGTTCTTCGGCATCGCCGGCGCGTCGCTGGGGCAAAAATTCAATGCCCCGCTGGTGGCCGCGCTGGATGTGGTCTCCCATATCATGCTGAAGGTGACGGGTTACGTGATGTACGTCGCCCCGCTGGCCATTTTCGCCGCCATCTCATCTGTGATTGCCACTCAGGGTCTGGGCATTCTGCTGAACTACGCCTCCTTTATTGGCGGCTACTACGTGGCAATCCTTCTCACCTGCATGGTGCTGCTGGCCGTCGGTTATATGGTGCTGAAGAAAGAGGTGTTCCGCCTGGTCAGCATGCTGAAGGACCCGGTGCTGGTGGCGTTTACCACCAGCAGTTCAGAAGCGGCGTATCCAAAAACGCTGGAACAGCTTGAGCGTTTTGGTTGCTCGCGCAATATCGCCTCCTTCGTTCTGCCGATCGGTTACTCCTTTAACCTGGTGGGCTCTATGGTGTATTGCTCTTTCGCCTCGATGTTTATCGCCCAGGCGTACAATATTCACCTGAGCTTCACCGAAGTGACCGTGCTGATGCTGACGCTGATGCTGGCTTCAAAAGGGATTGCGGGGGTGCCTCGTTCGTCGCTGGTGGTCCTGGCGGCAACCATCCCGAGTTTCAATATTCCGGTAGCGGGTATTTTGCTGCTGATGGGGATCGATCATTTCCTGGATATGGGACGTTCAGCGATTAACGTGCTGGGTAACGGTATTGCGACTGCGATGCTGTCGCAAAATGAAGGGGCCCGTGAAGCGGAGACTGAGCTGGTAGAGCAGGAAGCGTAACGGGTTGGCGGAATGGTTTCGTTCATCTTAAGACCAGCAGAAAATACTACGTCTGCAGGAAGTGAATAAGATAAGGGGGCTGCAATAGCCCCCTTAATACGTTCACCGCAGCGGGCGAATCAGATAACCGAAATGCCCGACTGAACGAAACGGTTCCACGAAAGCCTCACAGAACCGTTTAGAGAAACATTACGCCACGTGATTCGTCGCGATATCCAGCAGCGCCATCTCATCACTGTTCAGCAGCTTCTCAATATTCACCAGAATCAGCATACGTTCACCCAGTGCTCCCAGCCCCGTCAGATACTCGGTAGACAGCGTGACCGCAAACTCCGGCGCCGGACGGATTTGATCGGACGTCAGGGACAGCACATCAGATACGCCATCCACCACGATCCCAACCACGCGCTGCCCCAGATTCAGGACAATCACCACGGTGTTTTCGTTATAGTCCACGTCGCCCTGGCTGAACTTCACGCGCAGGTCAACGATAGGCACAATCACACCGCGCAGGTTGGTGACACCTTTAATAAAGGCAGGCGTGTTCGCGATGCGGGTAACCTGGTCGTAACCACGAATTTCCTGCACTTTCAGGATATCGATGCCGTACTCCTCATCGCCTAAAGTGAATACCAGGAATTCCTGCCCTGATGGCTCGCCCGCCAGTTTCGTTACATTACTCATACCGGTCATGTTATTACCTTCTACTTAATCAGGCGGCTGTGTACGCCACACGTTGTTCACGATTTAATCCCTGAAGCGCCGACACATCAACGATCAGCGCCACGCTACCGTCACCCAGAATAGTGGCGGCAGAAATACCTGGCACTTTGCGGTAGTTGCTTTCGAGGTTCTTCACGACCACCTGGTGCTGGCCAATCAGCTGATCAACCAGCAGCGCGTAGCGGCGACCCGCACTTTGCAGGATCACCACGATCCCCTGCGTGGCCTCGGTTTTCGCGCCATCCACTTCGAACACTTTCCACAATTCGACCAGCGGCAGGTACTCACCGCGCACTTCAAGAACGCGCTCGCCACCCGCCAGCGGATGCAGATCTTCTTCACGCGGCTGCAGCGATTCCATCACTGCGTTCAGCGGCAGAATAAAGACTTCGTCCGCCACTTTCACCGACATGCCGTCGAGGATTGCCAGCGTCAGCGGCAGCAGGATACGAATGGTGGTGCCGGAACCTTGCTTAGACTTGATCTCAACGTGGCCGCCCATCTCCTGAATGTTACGCTTCACCACGTCCATTCCCACGCCGCGGCCGGAAACGTCCGTCACCTGCTCTGCGGTCGAGAAGCCTGGCGCGAAGATCAGCATGCCCACTTCTTCGTCAGTCATGTTTTCGTTGACCGCCATTCCCTGCGAAATGGCTTTCGCCAGAATGCGCTCTCGGTTCAGGCCCGCACCGTCATCGGTCACTTCGATGCAGATGTTCCCGCCCTGGTGTTCGGCGGAGAGGATCAGATTCCCGACCGGGGATTTTCCGGCGGCAATGCGGTTTTCCGGCAGTTCGATACCGTGGTCGAGGCTGTTACGCACCAGGTGCGTTAACGGGTCGATAATGCGTTCGATCAGGCTTTTATCCAGCTCGGTGGAGCTGCCCATCAGCGTCAGTTCAATCTGTTTATTCAGTTTACTGGCCAGGTCACGCACCAGACGCGGGAAGCGGCTGAAGACATATTCCATCGGCATCATACGAATGGACATCACCGATTCCTGCAGGTCGCGGGCATTACGTTGCAACTGCCCCATGCTGGTGATCAGATCGCCGTGGGTCACCGGGTCCAGTTCGTTAGACCGCTGTGCCAGCATCGACTGGGTAATCACCAGTTCACCCACCAGGTTAATCAGCTGGTCAACTTTCTCGACGGCGACACGGATGCTGGTGGATTCACTGGAACGCGCGGCCGGTTTGTCACCACGGCCTGGCGCGGCAGCATCTTTTGGCACCGCTTTCAATACCGGCGCCGCAGGCGCAACGGCAGGTGCGGCCGCCTGAGGAACAACCGCCACCTCTTCCACTGCCGCTGGCACGTCAACCGCCGCCGTTTCGGTTTCAAACGCGATCTGGTCGGCTTCGATAACAAAGCACAGGACCGCCACGATATCGTCCTGGCTGATCCCCTCTTCCAGCGTCGCACTCAGGCTGTCTTTGCCTTTCACCACGTTGCTTAATTTCGCCAGGTTACTCAGTTCTTCTTCAAGAAGGTCAACTTCGTTCTCTTTGAGGCGAGACAGCACCACGCGCACTTTACTCGCAGCGGCGGCCGGGGCCGCCTCTTGTGCGGTAACGGCATCGACAACGCTCAGTTTAGCTGCCGGAACAACGGCTGCGGCTGCGTCACCTTTGGCTTCCAGCGCGAGCTGGCGCAGCGCATTGCAGATGTATTCAAAGCTGGCGGCATCAGGCTCTGCCGAGCTTTTATAGGCGTCGAGCTGTTCCTGCATAATATCTTTGGTTTCCAAAAACAGGTTGATAATGTCGGTATTGAGCTGCATCTCACCGCGTCGTGCTTCATCCAGCAGGTTTTCCATTAAATGGGTCGTTTCCTGCAGGATGGTAAATCCAAACGTTCCGGCTCCGCCTTTAATCGAGTGCGCCGCACGGAAGATGGCATTGAGCTGCTCGGAGTCCGGTGCTTCAGGCACCAAATCCAGCAAGTGTTGCTCCATATCGGCCAACAATTCGTCGGCTTCATCAAAGAATGTCTGGTAAAAATCGCTAATATCCATGCTCACGCTATCACCTCGGATTGGCTGGTGGCGATGTTGGAACGGCAGCCGAAGGAACGGCCCCAGGCTGTTTTAAATCGTCCAGTGACTCATTCTGACTTTCGGCGTTTTCGTGCAGGATGGCCTGCTCCGCCTGCTGGTTCAGCACTAAAAGACTGATACGACGGTTGATGGCGTCATCCGGCCCGCGGTCAGTGACACGCATGGTTGATGCCATGCCGACCACGCGCAGTACCTTGCCATCATCAAGCCCACCTGCCACCAGCTCGCGACGCGAGGCGTTGGCACGATCGGCAGAAAGCTCCCAGTTGCTGTATCCCTTCTCACCCGTGGCGTACGGGAAGTCATCCGTGTGTCCAGACAGGCTGATACGGTTAGGAATACCGTTCAGCACTGGCGCAATGCCGCGCAAAATGTCGCGCATGTATGGCTCAACTTCCGCGCTGCCCGTTTTGAACATCGGGCGATTCTGGCTATCAATAATCTGTATACGTAAACCTTCCTGCACCAGATCGATCTTCAGGTGTGGTCGCAGGGCACGCAGTTTAGGATCCGCCTCAATCAGCTGATCGAGATCGCCGCGCAGTTTCTTCAGGCGTGCTTGCTCCATGCGTTTTTTCAGCTCGTCGATGTTCGGCTCTTTCTTCACCTCACCCTTCTGCTGGGTGTAATCATCGCCGCCGCCAGGGATCGGGCTGTCGCTGTTAGAGATTCGCTGCCCACCGGTCACGGCGGTCGCCAGCGGCGTTCGGAAATACTCGGCAATCTGGATCAACTCTTTCGGGCTGGAGATGGAGATGAGCCACATCACCAGAAAGAATGCCATCATTGCGGTCATAAAATCGGCGTACGCGATTTTCCAGGAGCCATGCGCGCCGTGCCCATGCCCCTTGTGCTTGCGTTTTTTTACGATGACGATCGGATGGGACTGATTTTTCATGCGTCCTCAGTTGTCGTCTGTTGGTTTGGGTTTTTCACCGCGCGCACGTGTTCTTCAAGCTCGATAAACGACGGGCGCTCGCTGGAATAAAGCGTTTTACGGCCGAATTCAACTGCGATAGGTGGCGCATAACCGTTGAGGTTAGAGAGCAGCGTGATCTTCACGCACTGCATCATTTTGGTCGTTTCCGCGCTCTTCTGACGCAGAACGCTGGCCAGCGGAGAGATAAAACCATACGCCAGCAAAATACCGAGGAAGGTGCCCACCATCGCATGCGCAATCAGCGCGCCCAGCTCTGCCGCAGGACGATCCGCCGAGGCCAGCGCGTGTACCACGCCCATCACCGCCGCGACGATACCGAACGCAGGGAGGGAATCGCCCACCAGCGCCAGGCTGTTTGCCGGCACTTCGGATTCGCTTTCATGCGTTTCAATCTCTTCGTCCATCAGCGCTTCGATTTCGAAGGTGTTCATGTTGCCGCTGATGATCAGTCGCAGGTAATCGACGATGAAATCCAACATCATTGCGTCAGCGAGAATGCGCGGGTAGCTGGCAAAAATTTCGCTCTCTTTCGGGTTTTCAATATCCCGCTCAAGCGAGAACATACCCTGCTGACGCGACTTCGCCATCAGACGATAGAGCAGCGCAAGCAGATCCATATACATGCTTTTGGTGTATTTAGAGCGACGGAACAGCAGTGGAATAGCTTTTAGCGTGCCCTTGATCGATTTACCGTTATTACCAACGATAAAAGCCCCTACCCCTGCGCCGCCGATGATAATAAGTTCAGCCGGTTGATAGAGTGCTCCAAGGTGCCCGCCGGTCATCATGTAACCGCCGAAAACTGTACCGAGAACTACCAGGTAACCTAATAAGATAAGCACGACATCATCCTTCCGCTAGTGACTATGGCAAGGATGTTCAGCTCGCAGCGTTTACCGTTTGCGGGGTAAAAAAAAGCAGCGGTAATTGCTTACCGCTGCTGGAATCTTGCCCACACGTTCGGGTTAAACAGCTTGTTCGATCTGTTCATCCAGCAGTTGTGGAATAATATCGGCAGCTTCCCGGGAAAGTTTACGTCTTTTTACTGCTCGGGATGGAGGCTGGCATAAACTACAGGCGAAGCTGCCTGCAGGCTGATGCGCATGGGTAATAAAATTGCCATCGCAGCAGTTACAGCGCGACAGCTCAAGCATTCCGCTTTCAACAAAACGCACCAGCGTCCATGCGCGGGTGAGCGCCAGCAAAGGACCCTCGTCCTGCTGCGGGCATTGTTCAAGGTAAAGTTTATACGCTTTGATCACGGCATCAACGCCGCTACACAAACCGGTTTTGAGAAGGTACTGCCAGGCATTACAGAACATGGAGGCATGAATGTTCTGTTCCCAGGTCATAAACCAGTCCGTTGAAAACGGCAGCATTCCTTTCGGCGGGGGACTACCACGTAACTCTTTATACAATTTGATGAGGCGACCACGACTCAGCTGAGTCTCGCTTTCCAGCATTTGTAAACGAGCACCGAGCGTAATCAGCTCCATTGCTAACTGTATGTCACGCGCTTCCTGAACAATGCTTTTCTCGCTCATTGCTAGGCCCTTTTCTTACGGGCTGCGTCATCAGGCTGGCTGATTTCGGTAAGCAAGCGAGTGGAAAGAAGAATACCGGTATGGATCTGTTGAAGATCGTCAACACGGGAATCCTGCGTCAGACGCGTGATAGTCTGAGGATTGTCAAAACGGAACTGGCAAACCAGTTGGTTTGTTTCCGCCAGTTTAACCATTTGAGGAAGGGTTAACCCACCCAGCATGGTTGCCATTTCTTCATTAATACCCAGACGAAACATCGCGGACGCCTTGTCCTGACTAATCAAACGCTGCGCGAGCAGTAAATACGACAAATTGATGTCATAGATATGTTTTAGCAACTCGGATGTATGCATTGTTCCCATCCCGAATAACCAACTATTATTTTTATGCGGAAAGACCGCACCCCGTGATGTCGCCGGGAAATCACCCGGTATAAAAAAGAAAAGGCTAAATGCATAGTCGAATTTAGGTTTGTATTCATTGAAACGCGCAACAGCTGAAACGCGGTTACGTCTCTTACACGTTTTATCATTTCTTACAAATAACTAAGATTTTTCCTAATTCGACGCAAACTCTACTCGTCAGTTTTGACACATACAATGCAGCCACCCCCAAATTTAAAAAAATGTGATCTACGTCACACAATTTAAGTGAATATCTCCCATAAATCCATCAGTATGACTTGTAAATTGGTTATTTTTTGAACGATCGACACTGTTTTCTATTCTTTATGGGCGAATACTCATGCAGGAGTATGAGCAGAAGTGGCATGACATGTGCTGTTCGAAACGTGTCAGCGACCGAATGCGCGTTACACCGAATCCATCGTAAGGTCACATTTTCATTATCTATAAAAAACATGTAGTTATGCAAAACGCCTATAACAATTGTTTCACATGGTAATCATTAGAAATGTGTTTATAACGCGTTAAAACGATTTAACACAGGAAACGTAAAAAAGTGTGATTCAGGTTAAGTTGTTAATTTTTTTCATTTAGGCACGTTTTCCCGTTATTCTTCTTATAAGAATAATTAATGAATAATTATGATTAGCTTCACACTTATGTCGTATTCACCTCTTGCAGATCCGGTGAAATCGCGGTAATGGTGACTAAGACGCTGTCTTTCAGACACCTAAGGAGTGCGTTATGAGTTACTCCCATCTTCTTGTTTCTGTTGCGGTTTCGCCCGAAAGCCATGAACTCATCGCCCGGGCGGTTTCCATTGCCAGACCGCATAATGCCCGTATCAGCCTGATCACCCTCGCGGCCGAGCCTGAGATGTATAATCAACTGGCTGCCCCCATGCTGGAAGATATTCGTGAGGTATTACAGGAAGAAACGCAGCAATTTATGCGCGAGCTGGTAGAAAAGGCGCAATATCCTATATATGACACCATTATTGCGACAGGGGAGCTTAATGCGCATATTCTCAGCATATGCAGTAAGCAGAATATTGATTTAGTAATATGCGGGAATCATAACCACAGCTTTTTTTCTCGCGCAGCCTGTGCGGCGAAATCGATTGTGGCGTCAAGCCAGGTGGATGTGTTGTTAGTGCCTCTTGGGGGTCGTTAAACCCCCAGAGGAAAATCAGGCGAGTTTAGGGAATGTCGCGATCTTTTTTTGCAGGTGGCCTTCATTACTCTGCGGGGCAATATCACGAAGATCGCGAATAAAACGCGCCTGCCAGTGGTTAATATCGTTCTTACGGATCGTTTCCATCATCTCGGCATGGCGGGAAATACGCTCCGTGAGCGGCATCGTCAGCGCACGGTTGAGGGCATTCGCCACGTCGTCACGATCGTAAGGGTTGACGATAAGCGCAGACGTCAATTCATTGGCGGCCCCGGCAAACTGGGAAAGCACCAGCACACCCGGATCGGCGGGGTCCTGGGCGGCGACGTACTCTTTCGCGACCAGGTTCATCCCGTCCCGCAATGGCGTAACCAGCCCGACATCCGCATAGCGGAACACTTTCATCAGGATCTTACGGTCAAAGTGTTGATTGAGATAAAAGAGCGGCGTCCAGCCCAACTGACCGTAGCGGCCATTAATGCGCCCTGCTTCCGTCTCCAGCTGGTGACGAATATCCTGATAAGCCTGCACTTCACCGCGCGAGGTGGGCGCTATCTGCGTATAGCGGATTTTACCGTGATGCTGCGGATACTTCTCCAGCAGCGTTTCATACGCCAGGAAACGTTCCGGCAGCCCTTTAGAATAATCAAGACGCTCCACCGAGAAAATATTCTTCACGTGCTTGAGTTCATTCTTAAGCTGCGCCAGTTTGGGCGGCAGCGGACCGGAAGCCTGCTCGGCAATCTCTTCAGGTTCAATACCGATGGGATACACTTCAGTGTGGAATGTCTTGCCCCAGGCCGTATGGGTTTTCCCCCCTTTGGTCACCACTCGCGTTTTGCCGGACACAGAATCAAGGAACGCAAGTCGGTCATTCTCGGTCTGGAAGCCCAGCAGATCGTAGTCACACAGCGCATCCAGCAACTCTTCATGCGGCGGCAGCGCGGTAAAGATTTCCGGCGTCGGGAACGGAATATGCAGGAAAAAACCAATCCGGTTATTCACTCCCCTTTTACGCAACTCTCTGGCGAAAGGCAGCAGGTGATAATCGTGGATCCATAAAATATCGTCTTCCTCGATTAAAGGCAGCAGTTTATCCGCCAGCAGCGAATTTACCCGCGTGTAGCCTTCAAAGGACTCGCGCTGGAATTTGACCAGATCCAGACGATAGTGAAACGCTGGCCACAGCACAGCATTGGAGAACTGCGAGTAATACTCGTCATAATCTTTTTCGTTTAACGCAAACGACGCCCACGTAATATTTCCGCGCGTCACTTTCTTGAGCGGTTTCTGTTCTTCACTGATTTCACCATTCCAGCCAAACCACAGCCCACCGGCGGCTTTTAAGGCACCTAATACCCCAACCGCCAGGCCACCTGCACTGGATTTTTTATCATCAGGCGGTGCAATTCGGTTAGAGACGACGACTAAGCGACCCATAATGGTTTCCCCCTTTGTTTTGCGCTATTTGTTGTTGTTGCTGGTTAGCGATGTCAGATATCCACTGCCAGACGCTGGCGACATCCGCCAGACGCCATTCGGCGACAGTCTCACCAGGCCCGACCTTGATGGCGATCCCTCCGGCCTGATTCACCACACGAAACCCTGCCTCATCGGTCAGGTCATCCCCAATAAAAACGGGCGTCCTGCCGTTAAAAGGCGGTGTCGCCATAAACGCAGCAATCGCCGCGCCTTTATTGATCCCTTTAGGTTTAAGCTCCACCACGCATTTACCCGGCTGCAGCGCCAGCTCCGGATGTGCATTTGCTATAGCGGTCGCAAGCGCAAGCACAGCCGCTTCGTGCTGCGGCGCCTGGCGATAATGCAGGGCAAAGGCCATCCCTTTGGCTTCAAGCTCCGTACCGGGCAGTTCTGCCAGCGCAGACGAGAGTTGTACCTGTAGCGCCTGGATTAATGCGTCGGGGAGTGAAACGATATGCGTTTGATCATGGATGTCGCGGCGCTCCGCTCCGTGTACACCGGCCAGCGGAAAGCGATAAGGCCTGGCAAGCTGGTCCAGTTCGGCCATCGAGCGCCCTGATATCAATGCCACTGCTCCCTCAGTCATCTGCGAGAGCTGATGCAACTTCTGAAGAACCGTGGCGGGGATCGCCACCAGGTCAGGATGCGGCTTTATCTCGGCGAGCGTACCGTCGAGATCAAAAAAGAAAGCATAGTGTCCGGGCAGTACAGGCGGTGCAGTTAACAAGTCAGCCACCCTATTCCTCCTTACGGTTTACGAGAGGTAAACGCCTTTACCTCTTTCATAGCCATGTAAGTATAGACAGTGTGACGTCGCTCGCCATTTGACAACCGCCCCGCCAGCAAAACTGGCGAGGCGGTTCGGGGGTCAGCTAAGGTTATTAGTTGAGCAATATAAAGATAGGAAAAACCTCAGACGGTACGCTTCGCTTTTTGCTTGTAACGGTCGAATATCACCGCTGCCAGCAGGATCAGCCCACGAACGACGTACTGAGAGAATGGCGAAATATTAAGCAGGTTCATGGCGTTCTCTACCGTCCCCAGGATCAGAATACCGGCCACCACATATGAGATTTTTCCGATGCCGCCTTTCAGGGAAACGCCCCCCAGAACACAGGCTGAAATGACGATCAGCTCATAACCGATAGAGGTCATTGGCTGGCCACTGGTCATTCGCGATGCCAGAATAATCCCTGCGGCTGCAGAGACCAGCCCGGAGAGAACAAAGATAATAATCTTGGTACGCACAACCGGCACACCGGCCAGACGTGCGGCTTCTTCATTGCCCCCGATAGCCAGGGTATTACGGCCAAACGTGGTCCGGTTGAGCAGGAACCCGAACAGGATAAGACAGGCCACGGTCAGCCAGATTGGCGCTGGCAGCCCCAGCCAGTTAGCGTAACCGAGGGTAAAGAAGCGCTCGTCTTCAATCCCCACCGCTTTACCGTCAGAAATGATATAGGCAAGACCTCGCACAATTTGCATGGTCGCAAGCGTTGTGATCAGGGCGTTAATCTTCAGACGAGCAATGACAAAGCCGTTCACCAGACCGCTGAGCACGCCCAGTAACAGACCCGCCAGCACACCAATCCACAGGCTCTCCGTCATGTTGATTACCACAGCCGTGGTGACACCGGCACAGGCAATAACCGAGGCCACCGACAGGTCAAAATCGCCCGAGGCCAGACAGAACAGCATACCGCAGGCCACCATGCCGGACATGGAAATGGCCAGCCCCAGCCCTTTCATATTAATAAAGGTGGCAAAATTAGGAACGAAGATCGCACAGGCGACAAACAGGGCGGCAAAGACCACCAGCATGCCGTACTGATCCCAGATTCGGCCAAAACTGAACGCCGACTTTGGCGCTCCGGATGTAGTAACAGAGGACATCATTAACTCCTTACTCAGGCGACAGCCTGGCTGACTTTAGGCATGGCGAGATTCAACGCCTGTTGTTCATTCGCCTGTTCATGAAGCAATTCACCGGCAATTTCACCTTCACGCATGACGACAATGCGATCGGCGACGCCAAGCACTTCAGGCAGATCGCTGGAGGCGAAGAGCACCGCCACGCCGCGTTTTGCCAGTTCATAGATCACGTTATAAATCTCGTGTTTTGCCCCCACATCGATACCGCGCGTCGGTTCGTCCAGTAAAATGACCTTCATATCCTCCGACAGCCAGCGGCCCAGAATGGCCTTCTGCTGGTTGCCCCCGGAAAGATTCATGATCAGCTGTTCCGGTCCCGGCGTTTTGATATTGAGTGAACGAATGTGGTGATCGGCATTGCTCGATTCCCAGCTATCGTTGATCAGGCATCCTGCGCGGATAAATTTGCGACGGGCGGAGATATTGATGTTGTCACGCACCGAATGCACCGGAATAATCCCCTCCGCTTTGCGATCTTCCGGGCAGAGCATCATGCCTGCCTTAATCGCGTGGGCGGGCTTCTGAATATCCACCGCTGCGCCGTCAATAGACACCACGCCTTCGGTAATGCGCGTGCCGCCGAACAGCCCTTTCATTAATTCGCTACGCCCTGCACCCACCAGGCCGAACAGCCCGACGATTTCACCGCTGCGTACCGATAACGAAACCGGCATGCGTACTCCCGGCGCTTTTACATTATCCAGTCGCAGGCGTTCAGGGCCGTACTCACGTGGTTTCCAGTGGTAAATGTCCCCCAGATCGCGTCCGACCATCGCCTGGACAAGCTGGTCATGGTTCACCTGCGCCATATCGCTAAAGGTGCGCACATAGCGGCCATCTTTAAACACGGTGATGGCGTCGCTCAGGGCAAATATCTCTTCCATACGGTGCGAAACATACAAAATCGTGCGGCCTTCCTGGCGCAACTCCCGGATCACGCGGAACAGGTTTTCGATTTCACGTGCGGAAAGCGAACTGGTGGGTTCATCAAAGGCAATAATTCTGGCGTTACGCGCCAGAGCCTTGGCAATTTCAACCATCTGCCACTGGCCGATGGAGAGGTATTTCAGCGGCGTCTGAGGATCGACGTCCAGCCCAAGATGTTTAAGCTGCAGCCCTGCTTCATAATTAAGTAGCGAACGATTAACCACGCCGCTTTTGTGCGGGAGCTGTCCTAAATAGATGTTCTCGGCCACGGTCATCTCTGGGATCAGGTGCAGTTCCTGATAGATAATGGCCACCCCGGCATTAAGCGCCGCCGTGGTATCAGCGAAAGCCACCTCTTCGCCACGAATGGCCAATGTGCCGGTCGTAGGGGAATAGTTACCGCTGAGGATTTTCAACAGCGTGGATTTTCCCGCGCCGTTTTCACCCATCAGGGCATGAACCTGGCCGGCATAGCAGTCGAAACTGATATCGGTCAGCGCGTTAACACCGGGGAACGTTTTCCCGATGCCGCGAAATGAGAGATACGGATCAGACTGTCGCATAACGTCTCCGTGATTCCTGTAGTGTGTACGTCTGGCCCCTCATGGTGAATGAGGGGCGCAATCACAGCGTATTACTTACCGCCCAGTCCTTTTTTCGCCAGTTCCTCTTTGAAGTTGTCGCGGGTGATCAGCACCACGTCGGTCACTTCAGTAAATTTCGGCGGTTCAGCCCCTTTGGTCACCCAGTTGTAGAGCATTTCACTGGATTTGTAGCCGTGTACGTCCGGGCTTGGCAGCAGAGAGCCATAGAAGCCGGTCGCCTGCGCTTTGGACAGTTCGCTGACGGCGTCAACGCCGTTGATGCCGATACCGATAACATCGGGAGCTTTGAAGCCCTGACCTTCTGTCGCACGCACGCCACCCAGCACGGTGTTGTCGTTCATACCGACCACCAGCCAGTGTTTAACTTCCGGGTGTTGAACCAGCATTGAGTTCGCGGCGTCGAACGCGCCGGGGATATCGTTGGATTTGGTAGGAACTTTATAGATCTGTTTTTCCGGGAAGCCGGCGGCTTTCAGAGCGTCCATGGAACCGGTAGTACGACGACGTGCAGTATCCAGCTCATCAGCCGTGATGGCCATGACGCCCGTCTCTTTTACATCCCAGCCGCGCTTTTGCATCTCTTTATAGAGTTCCTGACCCTGGCGCTCACCAATTTTGGTCGCGGCCATCATTACCAGCGGCACGGTGTCCATTGGCTTGCCTTTGGCATTGACGAACTGATCGTCAACGGCAATAACCTTCATGTCGTAACCGCGCGCTTTAGCCGCAATTGCCGACCCCAGTTTTGGATCGGGTGTACAGATAACGAAACCTTTCGCACCGCTGGCCGCCAGGCTGTCGATGGCGTTCAGGGTTTTTTCACCGTCAGGCACGGCGATTTTAATGACGTCAAAACCTAAATCTTTTCCGGCTTTATCGGCGAATTTCCACTCAGTCTGGAACCACGGCTCTTCTGGCTGTTTTACCAAAAAACCGAGTTTTAAATTCTCTGCGATAGCGGATTGTGACATAACAGCAGCCAGACCAACGGCCGCCAGCGCTTTAGTAAATTTGTGCATGGTAAACTCCAGCTTTAGCATTCTTTTCTGTAGGGAATATTTGCGTGCTTCTTATTTAATCGGACTTAAAACAAGGCATTAGCGCTTACCTCGTCATAAGCGTTATTGCTGGTGATAGTTTTAGCGGGAAATTAATCATCCATAAGAGAGCGCCATCACACCGCAGAATTACAGTAATTGCGTACATAAATTCAGCGGAAAATGACATAAAAACGGCAGGAATTGTCGGACAAATGAAACGGGGTTAAGCAGAATTATCCATAAGATCAGCTAAGAAGTCCCTGAGCGCCGGACGCTCTAGCATCCGGCGGGAAATTTACCAGGCGTAATAGATGTGGTCAGCGTGATCGCGAACGGGCGTTTCGTCACCCAACAGTCGAGCAGCAAGGGCCAGCGCAAAGTCAAACGCATGACCAAGACCTTTGCCGCTGAGCAGGTTTTTATCCTGGACGACCGGTGCATCCACATATTCACCGTCTTTTACCGTCTCCCATAAATCCCCGGAGCAGACGTAGCGACGCCCCCGAAGCAGCCCATTTCCCCCCAGCACGCGCGCCGCTGCTGAACAAATAGGGCAAATCAGTTTTCCGCGCGCGTCATGTGCAGAAATAAAACGGATAACCTGCGGATCCGCGGCCAGATTTGCGCTGCCCTGCGGTCCCCCGGGTAGAACAATCGCATCGTAAAGCGAATCGCTGCGTTCTGATAAGATGCTGTCTGCCACCATGGGAATGTTATGGTAACTGATCACTGCACGCGACTGCGCGCAGGCCAGAGTTTCCACGTCGAAGTTCAGCCGGCGCAAAATATCAATGGTGATAATCGCCTCTGCTTCCTCAAAACCGGGTGCCAACAGCACCGCAACCTTTGCCATCATAGACCTCAATGATTGAAACAAGATAAAACAGTGTTTCATTTTTACACAATCATTAAGAACAATCTTGCACAGCGATCACACACTCGCCTTTTTGCGATAAATTGATTTAGCGCAATTTTATTCCTCAAAATATATCCTGATTGATTGATCTGTTTTTCACATCGTCACAGAAGATTCTGTTGCCTTAATATTTTCACTCTTGAAAAAACGAGGCAAACAATACACAAACACATAAAAATCAATTAGTTATTAATGTGTTAATTTATATCCACCTGTTTTCATTTCTGTACTATATTAAATTTTGTAATGTATGGTAAACACAGCCTAATTAAGAGTTTTCTTAGACATAATACAAGGGTATGCTTATTTATATCGAACACAGGAAGTGAATATTCGATCGACTTTTGTCGCCGCAGAAATGCCATTTCTGCATTCCATTAGATGTGCCTGCCGGGTCAGGTTAGCCGCGGACATCACGTCCCACAGTCAATAAGGATATGAGTATGACTACCCAAACGATGATGCAAAAACTCAATGCCCAGTTGAACCTCGAGTTCTATGCCTCGAATCTGCACCTGCATATCAGCTCGTGGTGTTCCGAAAACAGTCTCAATGGCTCTGCCACTTTTTTTCGCAGCCAGGCGCAAAGCAACGTCACCCATATGATGCGTGTTTTTAACTTCATGAAAGCCGCAGGGGCGAACCCAACCGTAAAAGCGCTTGATACGATCGACGATAACTACTCTTCTCTGGAAGAATTGTTTGAGAAAACACTGGAACAGTACGAACAGCGTTGCAGCACGCTTAACAAGCTGGCCGATGAAGCCAGAGCACAACACGACACCAAAACCCTTAAATTCTTACGCGATATGGATAAAGCGCAACAGCAGGACGGCATGCTGCTCAAAACGCTGGCGGACGAAATCCATAACGCGCAGCAGGCGGGTTTATGTCCGGAACAAACCGACCGTCATCTGCTTGACCTTGTGACGGTACAGCACCACTGATCATTTTTCCTGCTCCCTGCCAGGCGCGCTTTTCGGCCTACCGGGAGCAGGTTCCCCTTCTCGTCGCCAACCTTCTGCTTTTGCTCAGATTTAACAAATCAGATCTCGCTCTCAACGATTAACCACACAACATGTAATGATTTATTTAATTACATTATCATTGACGAGGGAGCATCATGATCACCATTGAGTTTATTGTCATCCTCCTCTGCCTGCTGACAGGTACGCGTTTCGGCGGCATGGGGCTTGGGTTGATAAGCGGTATTGGCCTTTTTATTTTATGTTTTGTCTTTGGTCTGCAACCCGGCAAACCGCCGGTTGACGTGATGCTGACCATTCTCGCCGTCATTGGATGTGCCGCAACGCTTCAGACCGCAGGCGGCCTGAACGTCATGATGCAATTTGCTGAGCGCCTGCTGCGCAAACATCCTCAACACATCACGCTTCTCGCCCCTTTTACCACCTGGATGCTGACCTTTCTCTGCGGGACCGGACACGTGGTGTACACCATGTTTCCCATCATTGCGGATATCGCCCTGAAAAAAGGGATCCGCCCGGAACGCCCAATGGCCGTGGCATCAGTGGCATCGCAGATGGCAATTACGGCCTCGCCGGTCTCCGTGGCCGTTGTGTCACTGGTCTCCATTCTGGGCGCGCAGCATGGGCTCGGCCACGCGTGGGGAATACTGGAAATTCTCGCCGTCTCGGTTCCTGCCTCACTGTTCGGTGTGGCGATTGCTGCGCTGTGGAGTTTGCGTCGTGGGAAAGCGTTAGCGGACGATAAGGAGTTTCAGGAAAAGCTCAAAGATCCGAAGCAGCGTGAATTCATCTACGGCGGGACGGAAACGTTAATGAATCAACGTTTTCCAAAACAGGCCTACTGGTCCACGTGGATTTTCTTCGCCGGCATTGCCGTGGTTGTCCTGCTGGGGGCATTCCCTGACCTGCGCCCTGCATTTGAGATAAAAGGAAAAATGACGGCGTTGTCGATGAACCTTGTCATCCAGATGATGATGTTAATTGCCGGTGCCGTAATGCTGATGGCCTGCAAGGTCAATGCGTCTGCCATTTCTAACGGCGCGGTGTTTAAGGCGGGTATGGTCGCGATCTTCTCGGTGTTCGGGGTGGCGTGGATGAGCGATACCTTTTTCCAGGCGCATCTTGATGAGTTAAAGCTGGCGCTGGAAGGCGTGGTGAAAAGCCATCCGTGGACCTACGCGATTGTGCTGTTCTTGGTATCAAAGCTGGTGAACAGCCAGGCGGCAGCCCTGACGGCCGTTGCGCCTATGGGGCTGATGCTGGGAATCGACCCGAAAATGCTGATCGCCTTTTTCCCGGCCTCTTACGGCTATTTTGTCCTGCCGACCTACCCAAGCGATTTAGCCTGCATCGGCTTTGACCGTTCGGGCACAACCCGCATCGGCAAATTTATCATTAACCACAGCTTTATTCTGCCGGGATTAATTGGCGTTAGCTGCGCGTGTGCGGCGAGCTATCTGCTGGTACAGACGTTCTTTTAAGGTGAGCGAAGGGCGACAAACGGTCGCCCTTTTTAGCGTCAGGCGGGCTTTAGTGAGACTCGCCCTGCGGCGTGAATCGCAGTTCAATCAGCGCGATGGCTTTCTGAATAGCGCGAAGCGTGACCGGGTCAGCCGCAGCGGGATGGCTGTTGAAATCGATATTTTTCAGCTGCGTGGACATCTTCTCGCGCACTTCAACCGGCGCAATAACGTCCAGGACATCAAGGATTTGTTTGATAACTAACTGACAGGCGACAACGTCAGACACCAGCTCCTGATCGGCGCTCAGGTTTTGTGACATGGGGCTTTCTCCTTATTTAAAGGCCGCCATAGTAACAAAACGCAGGCCCATTCATCTCCCTCTCGTCGCTTACGGGCACAAAAAAACCCGCCGAAGCAGGTTTTTTTCATCAGAACATTGCGCCTGGTGGCACGTCTTTAAAAGTGTTGCAGTAGTTAGCCCACATACTTTTCAGGATTTTGCGAAGTTTCATCAGGTAGCTCCATTAACTTGTTATACAACTTTATCGTCAATGTGCTTATAATATGACCATCGTCACAAAAATCAATATTTTTGTGACGCGCATCACAATTTTATTCTTCGTGCCAAACCTGAAAAGTGGGGCTCACGGCACCTGAAAGCGTCAGCCTACGATCCCGCGAACAAAAGCTTCAATCTCTTTGTCCTGGCAATTCTCAAAGAAGCACTGCTGGAAACGTTGACCCGAAACGGCCGTCTTCACCAGCTCGGGATCGATTGCGCGCAGCGTATCCAGATAGTTTTCTTTCACGACCGCCGCTTTAACCTGGTTCAGAATACCGGCGTTACGCACCTGCGGCTCTTTGCGCTCGGGCGGATAACCTTCACCGTTTCGACCCGTGAACGCTTTTTCAAAGATAAACCGAACGTTCAGTTCAGCCCCCCAACCGAAGCCTTTGGCAAACGGCAGGGAGAGCGCGTTACCGTTGTTGATCTGAGCAAACAGGAACGCATCCGCAGGATCAATGCAATAGCCGCAGATAACACCCGGGTGGATGTTCAGCGACATCAATGCTCCCTGCCCCGTACCGCAGCCGGTCACAACAAAATCAACGGCTTTCGCATTCAGTAAAATGCTCGCCATAATCCCCAGATGGATATAGGTCAGGTGATGGTCATTCTCGTCGCTCATGCCCACGTTATAAACCGGGAACCCTTTTTCATCGGCTACCGTTTTCAACTCTTTCAGTATCACCGGGTTTTTCGCGGCCTGGCTGTTTTCCATCATCAGTGCAATTTTCATTTCATCTCTCCTGAATGCGTGGCGGGAGATCCCGCTATGGATACCTTTACCTGTTCACCCTACTATCAAACAAACAACCTTTCAAATTAAATGAAAGGTTGTTTTAAAAAACAAAGACGGGTTCACAATTTAGCGAGAATGAGACCGTACGCCAAACGTGCATTAAAAAGTTAAAGCAAACCTGTTGCCGCTTCAGCCCGTTAGCTAGACTGCAAAAGTACACGCTAAAACCGTATGGGGTTGACCTGTGAATCAGCGCTGCCGGATGCTTCGCTCCCTCTTTCTACTCGCGTTGACGGGTCTGTTGCTTGTTTGCCCCCCTGCCCGGGCAGAAGAGCCTGTACCGGTCTGGATCTTTGATGCTAACAACTTCGAATCCTGGCGCACACCGCAAGGAGAGTGGCAGGGTTTTTATCCTGAACTGATTAAGGCCATCAATAAACAGGCGGGTACGCAGCTGCAGCTGCGGCCGCTCTCCGGTGCCGATATTAGCCAGCGTTTTGCACAAAATGAGTATGGCGTGTATGCCGGGGTATTGCGCACGGAGAAGCGAGCCAGAACCAAAATTCTCTCAGCACGTTTGTTTGATAACGACGTGGTGGCCGCCAGTCCATCGATGACGGTGACAACCGCCGGACAGCTCAGCCATGCCCGGGTGCTGTTCCGTAAAGACGACGCGACGCTCGACAGCGTGCAACAACGTTATCCCGACCTTAAATTTCGTTCTCTGCGCCTCGTCGCCACCAGCGACGAGGCTTTTCGCTTACTGAGCGACAACCAGGCTGATTTCTATATTAATGACGCTCCGGAGATGGAAAATACCCAGCGCTATTATCTGGTCTCCCGGCCCTTTCCTGAGCTACGCATTCCTGTCGTCCTCGCCTTCAGCCCTGACCTGCTTCCCCTGCGGGATAAAATCAATGCGCTGATTGGCACCTGGTATCGCAACGGCGAAATCAACACGATGCTGGAGGAGAGCAAGCGCAATTACCTGCTAAGCCGTATCACCCTGTCAGAGGAGGAGCGAACCTGGATCGCGCATAACCGCCTGCAGATTAACCTGCCCAAAAACGAGAATTTTGCCCCACTTATCTGGCGGGACAGCAAGGGCTACCACGGCACAGCCATTGATATGATTAACGACATGCGCGATTTACTGGGCATGAAGGTTGATGTCAATTTTATCGATCACTATTCGAGTCTTCCGCGACAGCAGTGGGCGGTTCGATTGATTGATATCGTTGATCGAAGCGACAGTGCGCATGCACAGGGCCGTATCGGCCCCGACATCGCCTGGCACAACGCCTATTACAATCGCAGCAGTCAGCCCTTCTTGTGGAACGAAGAGAGTATTCGCAGCCAGCGCGTCGGCGTACTCGACGGTTCGTTTGCCGCAGCCTATTTACGCCAGCGTTTTGGCAGCGATGTGATCATCGTGACCCGGCCAACCATTGACGGTCTTATCGACGCGATTGAGAACGATGAGATTGACTATATTCTGGGCGACCTCAGTTCGCTGGAGTCCACGCTTCGCGGCAACGAACTGTTTCGCGGGGTGCTGAAAGTCGCGGGGGTCACCCGCTCTGAATTTATTATTGGCCCGTGGGTGGACCCGCAGCATCCGCTCTTTCATCTGCTGACTCAGGTTCATCGCCTGTCAGAATACCGCACACAAATAGAACGTCAGGATGAGCAGAGTTACTTACCCGATTTTTCTAAAAACACGCTGAAGATTATCAGCGTGATTTTGCTGATCGTGGCCCTGTTCAGCATCGGTATGCTGATCATGATGCGTCGCCATTTACGCCAGAACCGGATGGTTAACCGCAATATGGTGCAGGCGCTGGAGAAGGTAAACCGCGCGCACGATGACGAGACCGGCAGCCATATTCAGCGCGTCGCCCGATATTGCGGCTTAATGGCGCGTGAGCTTGGGCTTTCGCGCAAAATGACCCGTGAGATAGAACATTTTGCCTCACTTCACGATGTCGGAAAAATTGCCGTGCCGGAGCGTATTCTGCGTAAGCAAGGCCCGCTGACCCAGGACGAGTTTGCCGAGATGAAACTTCATACCGTGAAAGGGTGGCGGATTATTCAGGGCTTAGAGCTGGGCGCAGTTGCGGAGAATATTATCCATTTCCATCATGAAAAATGGGATGGCAGCGGATATCCGCAGGGGCTACGGGGAGAACAGATCCCGCTGGAAGCCCGCATACTGGCGCTGGCCGATGTGTATGATGCCCTGAGGCAAAAGCGGGTCTATAAGCCGGGATTCACTCACGAGCAAGCCTGCAAAATCATTCTGGAGGGTGACGGCCGCCATTTTGACCCGCAGCTTATTGCGCTGTTTCGCCTGCATCATCTTAAGTTTAAAACCATTTTTGACAGCCTGGCCGACTAAACGGCCCGTCGCAAAGAGAAAGCGCAGATTGCCCGGCTATTCCTCGCATTGCGACTCACATCTGCAGGTACGATAACGTATTTCCACTCACTCAGAGCGAACCATGAAAAGAGTCTTCGTCGCCGGTACGATCCTGCTGCTGGCGGGCTGTAACATTAATCGCCAGGCTGAGGTCAGCGCCCTGGACGCGCCAAACGGCATCGTCCGCCTCGACTACGGGCAAGCAATGCTGCAAAACGCCTATTCCGATGAGTATGTTAATAACGGCACCGCAGCTAAAGCGTGTCAGAGCATGGGGTATGCCACCGCCTCTGCCTATGGCCAGCCCATTAAAACCTGCACCCTGACCAGCGGCTCTCTGTGTCTCAATGAGAGCGTGACGATCCAGTATAAATGCATGGGCTTTGCCGTAAACCCTAAAGCAAATAACCCGTGGTATTAATCTGTGCTGCCAGTATTGACTGGCAGTGTATTTCATTACGAACAAAAACAATTCTCATTAATAAAATATAAAATCGGCAATGCGTTTTATTCCCATTCGTATTTTAAATAAAGAAATAATTATTTTACGTTTTGCAAATAATTAAATAACAAATTATAGTGTCGCTCATTGTGAACCAGAATTAATAACCCGGAGCGTCACCATGCTGAAAACTGAAATGATCGACAAGCTCAATGCGCAAATGAACCTTGAGCTTTTTTCATCCCTTCTCTACCAGCAGATGAGCGCCTGGTGCAGCTACCACAGTTTTGAAGGCGCTGCCGCCTTCCTGCGCCGCCACGCGCAGGAAGAGATGACCCACATGCAGCGTCTGTTTGATTATCTGACTGACACGGGCAGCCTGCCGCGCATCGATAACGTTGCGTCCCCGTTTGCCGAGTATAATTCGCTTGATGAGCTCTTCCGTGCGACCTATGAGCACGAGCAGCTGATTACGCAAAAAATTAACGAACTGGTTCATGCGGCAATGATCGGCCAGGATTATCCGACCTTTAATTTCCTGCAGTGGTACGTGGCAGAGCAACACGAAGAAGAGAAACTGTTTAAATCCGTGCTGGATAAATTGTCTCTGGTGGGGAAAACAGGCGAAGGTCTTTACTTTATCGATAAAGAACTTTCTACCCTCGATACACAGAAATAATATTGCTGCGGTGCTGTTTTCAGCGCCGCACTTTTTATTCTCCGCGCACAGATTTACATACACCCCGCACAGCTTGTACACCGCCAGTCCTGCGCATTGACCGCCTGGTAAAAATACCGGTAGTTAGCCGTCTCCAGCGGAATACCGGCGTCAAAAAAAACATCTGTCAGCCAGTCTACGTTTTCGATGATCCACTCATCTTCTTTTAGCCCCTGCGCAAAGGTGTCGTCCTCAGGATCGATGATCGAATAAATGGCCCAGGTGCCCATATCCTTTTCACGACGCGATTCAGGAAGCTGCAGGGCCTGGTTCTGCCAGCTGATTATCCAGTGACCATGGCACAGTAAATTACCGCCCCGGCTCCACGCCGCGGTAAAGGGATTATTTCCCGCCATCTGCCCTCACTTTATTTTAAAACTTATAGTTATTGTTTAAATTACGCCTGATTTTTCGGCAAAAATAGTGCCCTTACGAAGTAGGTATCCCCTCCCAAAGGGGCAGGTGCGGGGAAATTACTTAAAGTCGAAAATTATCGTAAATAATTCATTACACCTACTGTAACGGTCATTTGACGAAGCGGGGCTTTTCCCTTACTCTGCGCCGCAGAATTTGTCGCGATTACGAATCGTTGTAGAGGAATGCGTGAAAAACAGAACCCTGGGAAGTATTTTTATCGTCGCCGGAACGACGATTGGCGCAGGAATGCTGGCGATGCCTCTGGCTGCCGCAGGCGTTGGATTTGGAATGACACTGCTGCTGCTTGGCACACTCTGGGCGTTGATGTGCTACACCGCCCTGCTGTTGCTTGAGGTTTATCAGCATGTGCCCGCGGATACCGGCCTGGGTTCTCTTGCGGCACGCTACCTGGGACGCTATGGCCAGTGGATAACCGGCTTTAGCATGATGTTCCTGATGTACGCCCTGACCGCGGCCTATATCAGCGGCGCCGGCGAGTTAATCGCCTCCAGCGTTAACGACTGGTTCGACGCTGATATCACGCCGTCAACGGGCGTTATCTTCTTTGCGCTTATTGGCGGGGGGGTGATCTGTGTGGGGACTTCGCTGGTCGATCTGTTTAACCGTTTTCTGTTCAGCGCCAAAATACTGTTCCTGATTGTGATGCTGGTTCTGCTGGCACCGCATGTTCACAAGGTTAATCTGCTGACGCTGCCGCTGGAAAAAGGGCTGGCGCTGTCCGCGATCCCGGTTATTTTCACCTCGTTTGGCTTCCACGGTAGCGTGCCCAGCATCGTGAGCTATATGAACGGCGATATCCGCAAGCTACGCCGCGTCTTTATGGTGGGGAGCGCCATCCCGCTGATTGCCTATATTTTCTGGCAACTGGTGACGCTGGGGAGCATTGACGCGTCGACCTTTACCGGGCTGATGGCGGAACACGCTGGCCTGAACGGCTTTCTGCTGGCACTGCGTGAGGTTGTCACCTCCCCGCACGTTGAGCTGGCGGTCCATCTGTTTGCCGACCTGGCGCTGGCCACCTCATTCCTGGGCGTGGCGCTCGGCCTGTTTGATTACCTGGCCGATCTGTTCCAGCGTCGTAATACTGCCGCAGGACGCTTACAGACGGGGGCAGTCACCTTCCTGCCTCCTCTGGCGTTCGCGCTGTTTTACCCGCGTGGGTTCGTGATGGCGCTGGGGTATGCAGGTGTGGCGTTATCCGTGCTGGCCCTGCTGCTCCCTTCCCTGCTGGCCTGGAAGAGCCGCCAGCAGCATCCTCAGCAAGGGTACCGCGTCATGGGCGGCAAACCGCTGCTGTGCATGGTGTTTGCCTGCGGAGTGATGATTATTCTGGTGCAGTGTTTGATAGCCGCAGGGATGCTACCGGAAGTGGGTTAACAAAAAAGGGGCTGAAATCAGCCCCTTTTTATTAGTGCAAACAGCAGCTCTTAAACTTCTTCCCGCTGCCGCACGGACACGGATCGTTACGCCCGACCTTTGTGCCGTTAACAATCGGTTTTTTTGCTTCCGGCTGCTGTGGGTTGTCCACCCAGTAATTGTACAAACGCAATGCCGCAGGCTGAATGCTCTCAATGCTGGCTTTATATTCGTCTTCGCTCAGCTCATCCAGCTTTTCGCTGTTCTCGTCTGTACCGTGCAGCGCAATCGCATCAAGATCGGCCTTCAGCGCTTCCGGTAAGGCTGACCAGTCCGTCAGCGCCACACCGCGCATATAGCCATAACACCACTCTTCAACAACGGTATAGCTCTCACCGTCGACATCGTTGTAACCAAACATCGGCTCAAACTGGTCCGGGTATTCGCTCAGGCGCTCAGCAATGTCGTTCATATGCTTAAAGCAGAGATCGATAAAACGGTGCATTTCACGATCGTTTTTCCAGCGCGGAATGTATTTCTCGCCACCCCACACGGCCACCAGCCAGGTATCTGGCTCAACGACAACAGGGCCGGAAAGGACTGCGGTAAGCATGCCGTCCAGTTCAGACACGTCAATCACGGACGCATCGTCATGACCGTAAGACATTAATGTCTCTTCAAGCCACGCCATTTCGCTTTCATTCAATGGGCCTTCAGTCATCGCTGACACTCCTGATAAAAAAGGAAAAGATCCTGACACATATCTCACGGCTTTCCTATCTGAAGTTTAGGTCTTTATTGCTGCAAAAACGTGCAAATCGTGACCATTGCACAACTTATGGGCTTTGTTGTTAACGATATGTGATCTCCGCTGTAATTTCATCGCGTCCCACAAGGTGCCATATCACCGCACTCTATACTCAAACATGTCACAACCCGCTCAATGGGTTAACCATTCTGGCAACGATTTTGCTTAATGTTCTTCGCGCGAACCTGCGCAGGGAAACCTCGCCGTATTACGCAGGCGTTGTCTGGATCTTGTTCGTTTAGTGCATTTTGTTCTTGCTCGTGTTTTTGGATTGGCTGCGCCGTCGGCGTCCGGGTTTACGCCGTGGTGCAAAAACCTCTTTGCTAAGGAACATAATAATGTCGCTGAAATTTATCAGAACTCCCCTTTCTCTCGTGCTGGCCGGTTGTCTGGTGACGGCATTTTCTGCGCATGCAGATATTGTCATTGGTGTGGCCGGGCCGTTTACCGGTCCAAACGCCACCTATGGCGATCAGTACTGGCACGGTGCAACGCAGGCCGCTGAAGACATTAACGCCGCAGGCGGCATTAACGGCGAGAAGATTAAGCTGGTTCAGGGGGATGATGCCTGCGAGCCGAAACAAGCCGTGGCCGTCGCCAACCGCCTGGTCGACCAGGATAAAGTCAACGCGGTGGTCGGCCATTTCTGCTCTTCTTCCACAATGCCCGCCTCCGAGGTGTACAGCGACGCGGGGATCCTTGCCATTACCCCCGGCTCAACCAACCCGCTCATTACCGAACGAGGCATGACCGATATGTTCCGCATGTGTGGTCGCGATGACCAGCAGGGCCAGGTCGCCAGCGATTTCATTATCGATAAGCTGAAAGCCAAACGTGTGGTCATCATCCATGACAAAGACACCTACGGTCAGGGGCTGGCAGACGCCACCAAAGCTGCGCTGGCGAAGCGCGGGGTTCAGGATGTGATGTATGAGGGCTTATCCCGTGGTGAGAAAGACTTTAACGCGCTGGTGACAAAAATCGGCGCGCAAAAGCCGGATGTGGTGTTCTTCGGCGGTTGTCACCCTGAAGCCGGCCCGCTGGTTCGCCAGATGCGTGAACAGGGCGTGCAGGCGAAATTCTTCTCCGGCGACTGTATCGTCAACGAAGAGATGGTGACCGCGGCGGGTGGGCCACAATATACCAAGGGGATTTATATGACCTTTGGTAAGGACCCGCGTCTGATCCCGGATGGGAAAGCGGTCATTGAGAAATTCCGCGCCGGAAAATTCGAGCCTGAAGGTTACACCCTCTACTCTTATGCCTCCGTTCAGGCCATTGCTGCGGCCTTCAAGGCCACGGGCGGTAAAGACTCGGCCAAAGCCAGCGAATGGCTGAAAGCCAATGCCGTCGACACGGTTATGGGCAAAAAAGCCTGGGACAGCAAAGGCGATCTGAAAGTGTCTGACTACGTGGTGTATCAGTGGGACGATAACGGAAAATATAAGGAAGTTCAGTAACGGGACGGAGTCACGCTCAACGCCGGCAGGTTCGCCTGTCGGCGCGTAATAAACATCAGGCTGCGCGTGCCGCGCAGCTTAAAATAACGAGCGCGCTATGATGAGTACATTCTTCCTGCAACAGTTAATAAATGGCTTAACGCTGGGCTCCGTGTATGGATTAATCGCCATCGGCTACACCATGGTGTATGGCATCATTGGTATGATTAATTTCGCCCACGGCGAAGTCTATATGATCTCCGCCTACCTCTGCGCCATTGGCCTGGCGCTGCTCTCCTTCTTCGGCCTGCAGTCGTTCCCGTTGCTTATCCTCGGTACGCTGATCTTCACGATTGTGGTGACCGGTGTTTACGGCTGGACTATCGAGCGCATTGCCTATAAGCCGCTACGCAACTCTACCCGTCTGGCACCACTTATCTCCGCCATCGGGATGTCACTGATTTTGCAAAACTACGCGCAGCTGAGCCAGGGGCCGCGTCAGCAAGGGGTGCCCACGATGCTGGATGGCGTACTTCGCCTGCATATCGGTGAGGGGTTCGTTCAGATAACCTACACCAAAGTGTTTATTCTGGTTGCCTCGTTCGCCGGCATGCTGTTGCTGACATGGATAATCAACAATACCCGGCTTGGACGGATGTGCCGTGCGGTGCAGCAGGACCGCAAAATGGCCTCCATTCTGGGCATTAACACCGACAGAATCATTTCGCTGGTCTTTGTCATTGGCGCGGCGATGGCCGGTCTGGCGGGTGTGCTCATCACCATGAATTACGGCACCTTCGATTTCTACGTCGGATTTGTCATTGGCATCAAGGCGTTTACCGCAGCGGTGCTCGGCGGGATTGGCTCCCTGCCCGGTGCGATGCTCGGCGGGTTGATTCTGGGCGTCGCCGAGGCGCAATTTTCCGGCATGGTGAACTCAGATTATAAAGATGTGTTCTCGTTTGGCTTGCTGGTCTTGATCCTGATTTTTCGTCCTCAGGGTCTGCTTGGCCGCCCGATTGTCGCCAAAGTGTGAAGGAGAATACGATGACCTCTCACGGCTTTTCGCTTAAGCGCTGCATTCTGGACGCCATTTTTTCCGGGCTGATTGCGTTAATAATTTTTGGCCCGATTGCCGGCGTGGTGCTGGACGGATACAGCTTTAATTTCGCCGGACAGCGGCTCGCATGGATAGTCGGCATCGTGATGCTGGGCCGTTTTCTGCTGAGCGCTTTTTTAGGCACCGCTCCGGGTGCACGTTTCCAGGCACGTTTTGAAGCCGACAGCGCGGGGGTTTATGTCCGGCCGCCGGAATACAAAAGCCGCATGCGCTGGATAATCCCGTTGATTATCGCCCTTGCGATCTGCTTTCCCTTTGTTGCTACCAAGTACGTGCTCACCGTCGCCATTCTTGGGCTTATCTACGTGCTTCTGGGTCTCGGGCTGAATATTGTGGTCGGTCTGGCCGGGCTTCTGGATCTCGGTTATGTCGCTTTTTATGCCATCGGCGCTTACGGGCTGGCGCTGGGGTATCAGTATCTGGGATTAGGATTCTGGAGCATGCTGCCGCTGGCGGCGATTATGGCTGCCGCGGCCGGCGCCCTGCTCGGCTTTCCGGTGCTGCGCATGCACGGTGATTACCTGGCGATCGTCACGCTTGGCTTTGGGGAGATTATTCGCCTGATCCTCAACAACTGGCTAACCTTCACCGGTGGCCCGAACGGCGTTTCTGCCCCACCTCCCACCTTTTTCGGACTGGAGTTTGGCCGCCGTGCCAAAGAAGGAGGCGTGCCCTTTCACGAATTTTTCCATCTGACCTACAACCCGAACATGAAGTTTATCTTTATCTACACGGTGCTGTTCCTGGTGGTGATGCTGGTGCTGTATATCAAGCATCGTCTGACGCGGATGCCGATTGGTCGGGCATGGGAAGCCCTGCGGGAAGATGAAATCGCCTGTCGCTCAATGGGATTAAATCATGTGCTGGTCAAGCTCTCGGCCTTTACGCTGGGTGCGTCGACTGCCGGCATCGCCGGGGTGTTTTTTGCCACTTATCAGGGCTTTGTCAACCCGACATCGTTTACCTTTTTTGAATCGGCGCTGATCCTGGCGATTGTGGTGCTCGGCGGTATGGGCTCAACGCTTGGCGTGGTGCTGGCAGCGTTTGTGCTCACGGTGACGCCGGAGCTGCTGCGCAGTTTTGCCGAGTACCGGGTTTTACTGTTTGGCATGCTGATGGTGGTGATGATGATCTGGCGTCCACGCGGGTTGATCCGCATTAACCGCAGCGGGTTTGCCGTGCGTAAGGGCGTAGCGCCATGAACGGAACGATATTAAGCGTTGAACATCTTATGATGCATTTCGGCGGGATCAAGGCGTTAAACGACGTCAACCTGGACGTGCAGCGCGGTTCAATTACTGCGCTTATTGGCCCAAACGGCGCGGGAAAAACCACCGTCTTCAACTGCCTGACCGGTTTCTATAAGGCTTCCGGCGGCAATATTTTCTTCAATACGCGTAATAAGACGACCAATGTCATTCAGATCCTCGGGCAAAAATTCCAGCCAGGAGACTGGATCCACCCTGCGCAGTTTGGGCAACGCCTGTTCTACAAAATGTTCGGCGGCACTCACCTGGTGAACCGCGCCGGACTTGCGCGCACCTTTCAAAATATTCGTCTTTTTCGCGAGATGTCGGTCGTGGAAAACCTGCTCGTGGCCCAGCACACGCGCGTCAATCGCAACCTGCTGGCTGGCGTATTCAATACGCCAGCGTACCGACGGGCGGAAAACGACGCGCTGGACAGGGCCTTTTACTGGCTGGAGGTGGTCGATCTTGTGGAGTGTGCCAACCGCCTGGCGGGCGAGATGTCGTACGGTCAACAACGGCGCCTGGAGATCGCGCGGGCCATGTGCACCGGCCCGGAAATGATCTGTCTGGATGAACCCGCCGCCGGGCTGAACCCGGTAGAGACACATAAGCTGAGTAACATTATTCGTTTTCTGCGCGACAACCACGGCATAACGGTATTACTGATTGAGCACGACATGGGGATGGTGATGGAAATATCGGACGACATTATTGTGCTCGACCATGGCGATGTGATTGCCCGGGGGAAACCTGAGCAGATCCAGCATAACGAAAAGGTGATTGCCGCCTATCTGGGCACCGATGAAAGCGAGGTCACTCTATGAATGAGCCGCTGCTGGCATTTCGCGAGGTGAATGTGTTCTATGGCGTGATTCAGGCGCTGAAGCAGGTATCCCTCGAAGTGCATAAAGGGGAAACGGTGGCGCTTATCGGCGCGAATGGCGCGGGTAAATCGACATTGCTGATGTCTATTTTTGGCCAACCGCGTATTCGTAACGGGCAGATCCTGTTTTGCGGCGAAGACATCAGCCATAAATCTACCCACTATGTGGCCTCCGGCGGCATAGCGCAGGCACCCGAGGGGCGGCGTATTTTTCCGGATATGACGGTTGAAGAGAACCTGCTGATGGGGACCATTCCTGTCGGCAATCAATTTGCCGCCGACGATATGCAGAGCATGTTTGAGCTGTTCCCTCGCCTCAAAGAACGCCGTAAACAGCGAGCCATGACCATGTCCGGCGGAGAACAGCAAATGCTTGCCATCGCCCGCGCGCTAATGAGCCGCCCTAAACTGCTACTGCTGGATGAACCCAGCCTGGGTCTGGCGCCCATAGTGGTTAAGCAGATCTTCCAGACGCTGCGCGAGCTGGCTCGCAACGGCATGACCATTTTTCTGGTAGAGCAAAATGCGCATCATGCTCTGAAGCTTTCTGACCGTGGCTACGTCATGGTCAACGGGCAAATTCGCCTCAGCGGCAGCGGCGAGGAGTTGCTGGGAAACCAGGAGGTAAGAAAAGCTTATTTAGGCGGAGTGTAATTCATACGCGTGTCATACGCATGTCGCGCATTAATGTAAATATATGTCAGGCGATACGACGCGGGTGATTCAATTTACCGCTATTAACATCTTCGCTGATTATTTATGAAAGATAGACATTTGCGGCCATCGGTCCGCTGAGTCCGTTGATACGACAGAACTCAACGCGAATCCCGGGAAGGAGCGTTTCTTTTTCGTTGTTATTAAAGGCTGAAATGTGGAGAAAAACGTCCTTTCGACCATCTGAAGGGATGATTAGGCCTTTACCACTGTGCATATCAAAACTTTTGACAATTCCTGTCATTTTACGAGACAAATAAGATCCTCTTAGAAAACATGCATTAACTATACACACAAATTAATTTTAAGCTAATGCAGCGTGACACTTTTTATGTGAGCCTTCCGGAAGGCTAAAATAAAAATTGCTAATTCTCCCTCCTCATGCATTAATGAAGTCGTTGGTTTAATCCACACACGAGCGTAAAAAATTTTACCCGGCAGTCCTCATAACCAGGCGCTATCGCTGATATCCCCTCCTTTTGAGTCCATACGTTTAATATTATACGTTTCTTAGCATTTCAAATACTCACAAGGAGTCTGCATGTCTTCAAGAATTATAGGTTTGGTTAAGTGGTTTAACGAAGATAAAGGTTTCGGTTTTATCTCTCCTGTCGATGGCAGCAAAGATGTGTTTGTGCACTTTTCTGCTCTGCAGGGCGATGATTTTAAAACTCTCTTTGAAGGCCAGAAGGTCGAATTTGCTATCCAGAGTGGCGAAAAAGGCCCTGCTGCTGCAAGCGTAATACTTTGCGATAGATAAAGTTATCACGGACCCGCGATCACGATGATGGATTTTTCCTGAGTAGACGGGTCCTGGATTAGAAGGCTTTTTCTGAGCAACAGGTCAGCATATTTTTCTCGTAGAAAGAGTGTGCTGACCGATGTGATGAAGTGCAGGTCTGCTGCACGAAGAGTCTTAAAGCAGAAGCGAGCTGCTTGTAAAATATCAAAGTGCGTAAGAGGTCAGGCAACCTCCAAAAGCATCACTTCTTCAATGTTGCTTTGCCAAATGAGATCGTCTGTAAAGACGCAAATTCATCATCTGGCAAATGCATTTTTAGAATTTTTGAGCGGTTTTGAAAAGAGTGCTGCAGTGTGGGCAGACAAGTTGAGCCCCTTTTTGTACACGGCTGAAACTATGCTCAGAGTCTTTTGAACAGTTTGGACATGGACATTTTACTAAGTAATTGCGACGGAATTGTGTATTTTTACGTCCTGACATAGGCATCTCCTGATTTAAACGACTGTCACCATACACGTTCACGAAGATGATTGCTTGCTTTTATTTCCGAATGATTGCAAAAACCAAAGAAAGTACAAATGCAACGTTTTTTCGAAAATTAAATACCGCTAATGTTAAAAAAGGTAAATGATATCAACTTAAATATTCACTTCAGATGCCCATGTTGTCATGGCTCCCAATACAGAACGTCGATTTTTGATGTGTCTGAAAAAAATCCGTATGGCGCTAAATGCATTTTCTGCAAATCGACGATGACATTCGCAGACAGACCTGACAGCCAGACAAAAATTTTCGCGCCGTCCTGATCCCCCTCGCCTTCACAGAGAAGGTGCTTAAGCAGATAACGACCAACAAGGTGAGATATGAAGAAAGTCATCGTCTTTTTCAATGGTAAACCGAGCAATGTTGTCACCGTGCTTAAGGGTATTACATCCATACGGCAGGAATATCCGAATGGTGAAGCGATAAACCTGCAGATAATGTCCGCAGGTTTTCCTTCTCTGACCGGCGATCATGAAGTGGTATATGTGGCGTCGGACAGGGAGCTGACTTCTCAGGAAATTCTGGATGCGGCTAAGAAATATTTATAATTATTCTGAATGTATGGCTGTTCTTGTAGATGCCCTTATTTAAGGGTAATCCCCTTCTTATTTGTGCTGCTAACATCTTTTGTTTACCCTCCCCGCGTTAAAAATCTTATACGGAATGAATAATACGTTAACGCTATCGCGAACAAACACATCCCTAATAGACTTAATTGCGTCATAATGTGTCAGGTGGCTTATTGTCTCAGCCCTGATTCATTCAGTTGTGTGTCAGACACAATATGCGTTACCTCATCCAGGTGCCCAATTCTGGCCTCCCCTGAACGATTAAACTTACTCTTATCTATCAACAATAAAGACTGAGAAGCGCGCTTGAGTAGCAGCGATTTGAAGCCAGCGTTGACACTGTTGGAATCCCACAACCCTCCATGACTGTCTATCCCTTCGCAGGAGAAGATAAACAGGTCGATGTCCAGCAGTTTAAGTTGTGAAATCAACGAGGGGTTAACGTAGCAGCCATACTTACGCTCGAGTTTACCGCCGGAGCTAATAAGTTGAATCTGTTCACGTTTGCCCAGTTCCAGGCAGATGGGGTGACTGTTAGTAAAGACCTGAATATCGATGTCAGGCAGTTGACGCGCAAGGTACCAGCAGGTTGAGCTGGCATCCAGGGCAATGACCATCCCGGCTTCAATCCACTCCAGCGCTTCTCTGGCGATATCCGCTTTATGCGTGAAGTGGCTCTTAAGGCGAATATGAAAAGGATCGCCGCTGTCCTGGTTTTCCCGGTGAATATATTTCGCCCGACCGTGGTTGCGCAGCACTTTTCCCTGCGCCTGCAGTTCGCTGAGATCGCGGCGAATGGTCTCTTTACTGACGTTAAGCTGGGTGGATAAAACGTCCGTCGTCAGACTATGATGCTGAATCAACAGGTCGATTATCGTTTGCTGACGTGCCTCTTTCATTTTTTCTCACCCATCATTCGATACACGCCCGCGCTGGCGGGCGCACCGGCATGAGATTACGGCGTTACCCCCTTTTTTAAAAGAATATTCCCGTATTTAGCACACTCCCCTGTGACAACGATCGCAAAGGATTTTTTGGCACGTGCGTAAAACGCATAGCGGTCAATGCGGGTAATTGCCGGACAGGGTGCCTGACGTGAAAGCGCATCGCGATAGCGAGCCTCAACACGGGGATCGAGGGAGTCACCCTCAACTGCAGCCATCATCACCAGTGGCGGCGCGTAGCTGTCGAGCTCAAACAGCGGGATAATCGCATGCAGCAATTCGCTGACCTTTAGCCCATCGGCACGTATAACCTGCGGTCCCATAGTGTGGGCGGGGAAATGGGCATCAGAAAAAATAATCTCATCGCCGTGGCCCATTTCGGCCAGGACTTTCAGTAGTTCAGGTGATATTAACGGTGAAATCGTTTTTAACATCTCAAACTCCCTCAATCGGTGCAGATTCGGTTTCCGGAAAGAAGTAGCGGTACTGATAATGCATCTGCGCTCTGGCGTGTTCCGGGCTCGTAAATTCTCCGACCCCGTACCAGCCAAACAGGGCTGCCCCCGCGACAGTGGTTTCTGCATCATCAAGTACCTTGATGGGGATGCCGAGCATATTGGCTTTGATCTGGTTCCACAGCATGTTACGGCTGCCACCGCCGACCAGCAGCAGTTCAGTCGCGTTGAAGTGACCAATCTTTTCCAGCGTGCGCAGATTCTGCGCCAGCTGCCCGGTGAGGCCCTCCAGCGCAGCGCGATAAAAATGACCGCGTGTGGTGTTGAGTGTGACGCCCTCCCAGCCCGCATGCTGACAGCCGAGGAGATCACAGTGCATTTTCACCCCTTCGGACCCCATGGGTATGCGGCGGGCTGTCTCAATCAGCGTTTGCCAGGGCGTCTCTTCGGTCCAAAGCAGTTTACGTACCCATTCAAGTACGCCCGATGCCAGCCACTGCATGCCAGGGTTATACAGCCCTGGCTGGCTGTCCAGTTCGCAGGTAGAACCGACGTAGCGACTGAGCAGCGGCGTGTTGACCTGCGCACTGCGCACCATCAGGATCTCCCATGTTCCCGAGGAGAGGACGGGTTCATCCGCCGCGGCACCTGCACCAAACAGCGCAAACTGGGTATCGTGTCCGGCGGAAATCACCGGGATACCGGCGGGCAGGTCAAGCCATTGGGCAGCATCAGATTGTAATTTACCGACGAGCTCACCGGCTTCCACCAGACGTGGGAAGAGCCGACGCGGCAAACCCGCCGCCTGCAAAATTTCATGGCTGAAATCGCGCTGTTGAATATCCAGCATCTGGCTGGTCCCTGCCATAGTAACGTCGGTGGTGAATTCGCCGGTCAGACGGTGGTTAATCAGCGACGAGATAAACAGCCAGGCGTGTGCCTGTTCCAACAGCTGCGGGTGATTTTCTTTTAGCCACACCAGCTTATACAGCGTATTGAAGCCAAATGCCCCCACGCCGGAAATGTCCTGAAGCCGCTGAGGTGACAGCAAGCGGCCAATATTTTTCATCACTTCGGCAGTGCGTGGGCATTTCCAGCTGATGATTGGGTAGAGCAGCCTGCCGTGCTCATCGACCAGCGCGCCATCAACGCCGAAGGTGGTCACCGTGACGCCGCGAACGCGACAGTTTGCCAGACTCGTCTTCAGCGAGCGGCAACAGTCCGCGAAGCGTTGCATAATGGCCTCGAGAGACCACTGGTGCCAGGCGCTATTTTCTATGGCGATGTCGCTGGCATTTGCCGTAGCGGCACGGGCGATAATTTTGCCCTGCCGGTCAACGGCAATGGCCCGGATATTGGTCGCTCCGCAGTCGAGAACCAGAATAACCTCTTGTTTCATAGCAACTCCTGAAACGTCGCCGGCTAACGTGTCGCTTATCCGGCCTGCAATTCGGTGTTTTACAGGCCCGGTAAACATACGCTACCGGGCAAAAACGTTTACTCAACGTTTGTACAGCGGGCCATAGTTTTGACAGGCGCGGTAATCCTGGCCTTCGCTATCCATGCCGTGCGCAGCCCAGGCGGAAGGACGATAGACCTTCGACTCTTCCACGTTATGCATGCAGACCGGAATTCGCAGCATTGATGCCAGGGTGATGAAGTCTGCGCCAACGTGGCCGATGGTCAGCACGCCATGGTTTGCCCCCCAGTTCGCCATCACGGAATAAACGTCGGTAAAGGGACCTTTACCCGTCAGACGTGGCGCAAACCAGGTGGTCGGCCAGGTTGAGTTGGTACGGGCGTCAAGCTGATCGTGCATCTCTTTCGGCAGTTCCACGCTCCAGCCTTCTGCAATCTGCAGAACCGGGCCAAGACCTTTGATGATATTCACGCGGGTCATGGTGAACGGCACGCCGCCTTCCGTCAGGAAGCGAGAAGAGAAACCGCCGCCGCGGAAATATTCATGTATCGCCGGACACCATTCGGTGGCCGCCAGGCAGGCATCAACCTCCTGCTGGCTAATGTCCCAGAATGGCTTCATCGTTGGCTTGCCATCGCTGCCGCGCTGTTTGCATGAGCCATCGAGAGCCGCAGAGCCGGAGTTGATCAGGTGGATAATACCCTTCTCAGCCAGACCGCTGAGCGGTTGACCGGTCACACGCGCTACCGCGTCTGGAGACCAGTAGGTGCGCACGTCGGCGAACACCTGTGCTGTGCCGGTCAACTGGTGGCCCATTAGCATCGCCACGCCGTTGAGGCTGTCATTTTCGGTCGCGACGACAAAGGGTTCACGCACGCCATTCCAGTCAAAGGAGCTGTTAAGCAACGCTTCGGCGGTATCGCCGTTCGGGTATTGATCGGTCCAGTGACGCTGGCCCTGGAAGCCTGCCGCAATGGCGTTGTAGCCCAGCGATTCTTCCACCCGCCCTTTTTCCGCCAGTGCTGGGTTGCCCTGCATCATGTCGCGGATACACATCGCCATCAGCAGGCTCTCTTTCAGCACCTCACGGTTCTGCGCTTCGTTACGCTTATACTGCTGCGCGTTCTGGTCTTCGCCGTAACGGAAGTTTTTGTCCGCCCAGGCCAGCGCCATTTCCAGTTCGGTTTCATCGAAGATTTTCTGATCAATGCGGCGGCGCAGTTCAGTCATATCAACTGCCTGTACCTTCATCCCCAGCCAGGATTCGAAGAAGTTAGGGTCGACGATGGAACCGGCAATCCCCATCGACACACCCCCAATGGAGAGATAGCTTTTCCCTTTCATACTGGCGACGGCTAAACCGGCACGCGCAAAGCGCAGCAGTTTTTCCTCAACATCTTCGGGAATCGAGGTGTCGTCGGCGTCCTGGACATCATGACCATAAATAGAGAATGCCGGAATCCCTTTCTGGCTGTGTGCAGCCAGCGCGGCGGCCAGATAAACGGCACCCGGACGTTCAGTCCCGTTAAAACCCCAGATGGCTTTCGGACGCATGGGGTCCATATCGATCGTTTCGCTCCCGTAGCACCAGCACGGCGTCACGGTGATGGTCACGCCGACGTTCTGGCTGCTGAATTTTTCTTCACAGGCGGCGGATTCGGCCATCCCCGCAATGCAACTGTCAGCAATGACGCATTCAATTTGCTCGCCGTTGGGGTGACGAAGCTTTTCAGTGAGCAGCGCAGCGGTGGCGGTGGACATATTCAGGGTTTGCTCCTCCAGAGACTCACGAACCCCCATACGACGACCATCAATCACCGGACGGATACCTATTTTCGGTAAGCTGATTTTTTTCATGACAGATCCCTCACGTTTTCGGATACAGGTTTAATTCGTTGCCGCTTGCGAACGGAAACGGGCAAAGATGAAGATGACGGCAAAACACACTGCCGGAACCAGTTCTGCTGTTGGGATATTGCCTGCAGCATCGCTGACAAAGCCCATGACCGGCGTCACAATCCCGCCGCCGATAATGGTCATGACGATGAATGACGAGCCGTATTTGGTGTCCTGACCCAGGTTCTTAATCCCAAGGGAGAAAATGGTTGGGTACTGAATAGACATAAATGCACTGCACAGCGTTAGGGCCAGTAGACCGAAATGGCCGCCGAATACGGCGGAGAACAGGCATAGCACCATGGCAAGCAGGGCATAAGCGGCCAGTACTTTATGCGGTGCGAAGCGGCTGATTAGCCATGTACCGGTAAAACGACCGATGAAGAAGCACACCATGGTGCCGGTCAGGTAGTTGGCAGCGAAACCTGGCGTCATGCCGGGGATCTCTTCAATAGCGTACCGGATCAGGTAGCTCCAGCAGGCAGTTTGCGCGCCGACATAGCAGAACTGCGCCAGCACCGCCCAGCGCCAGTGGCGAATACGGACCAGACGGGAAAGAGAGGCAGAAAATGTGCTTTGTGTGCCGTCGACGTGATTATCGCTCTGAAGGACCGGAAATTTGGTCAACATAATCAGCAGGGCGACCAACAATACAATTGCCACGATAATCATATAAGGCGTTTGTACGGATAACACCAGGCTGTGCTTATAAATGCTTAGCTGTTCTGGCGTCATTTTATCGAGTACCGACTGAGAGTGATGCGGTACGTTAGACAAAATTAGGCTTTGTCCAAACACAACGGCAATAATAGCGCCAAAAGAATTAAAAGTTTGCGCCAGATTAAGACGGAAATGACCACCACTCTCTGGCCCCAACACTGTAACAAAGGGGTTAGCAGCAGTTTCAAGGCAACCTAACCCCGCCGCTATAATAAAAAGACCGACAAGAAACAATGTATAATTCATTAACTCAGCCGCAGGCCAGAATAATGCAGCACCAATGGCATATAAAAACAACCCGGTAATAATACCTGCCTTATAGCTGAGTTTTTTCATCAGTATCCCGGCAGGAACTGGAATGACAAAGTAGCCGAAATAGAACGCAGATTGTATCAGGCCAGCCTGGAAGTTTGTCAGGGTAAAGGCTTGCTGAAACTGGGGGAGTAAAATGTCATTCAGGTTATTAGCGACTGCCCAAAGAAAAAACAGTGAGCAGAGTAACGCGAAAGGAATAATGTAACGCTGGGCTTGCCCGGCATTGACCGCACGAAAACTCTGCGTTGGTATTGTTGTATTTCCCATAACACCCTCGTTAGTCAGAAGCGTCAGAATGTGACTTTCCTTTCTTGCCAGACGGTAAAAATAAAAAGGTGCTTTACTCTTACTGGCGCGAATCTGGCGATCGGAATGATCTCGTGAATGCATTTTCATGTAAAAAAGGGGGGCGAATATGATGACAATCACATTTAACGGCAACGCGATATCTTTATGTGATCGTTATCACTTTAAATTTAATAAAAACGCCCCCCGCCGGGGAAAATAAACATTAAAAACCACAACCCCAGTGACCGATTTAATGTATTACTCCGAAAACGGGCATTTTCACGGTAAAAATCATCAAAACGACTGTTTGAATAAAAATCTTCTGAATCGGTCATTTTTACCGAAATGAATTAATCGAATAAGGATCAATTCCCGACTATTAATTGACGGCGATCACAAAGTGCAACCACCGTAATTCTTTTAGCGTTATTCCCTATAAAGATGGTGCGCAAATATACGGTTAATTCATCAGGACAACAGGCTTGTTCTGCTGGTGCTTTAGATCATCAAGAGAGGTAACAAATGGAACGAAATAGACTGGCGCGGCAGATTATTGATACCTGCCTGGAAATGACCCGCCTGGGGCTAAATCAGGGCACGGCTGGCAACGTCAGCGTGCGCTATCAGGACGGGATATTGATAACGCCAACGGGGATCCCCTATGAAAAACTGACGGAGTCACACATCGTTTATATTGATGCCGACGGTCAGCATGAACAGGGCAAACTGCCTTCCAGCGAGTGGCGTTTCCATATGGCCGCGTACCAGACGCGTCCGGATGCGCAGGCGGTGGTGCATAACCATGCGGTGCACTGTACCGCCGTGTCTATTCTTAACCGCCCTATCCCGGCCATTCATTACATGATTGCCGCCGCAGGCGGTAATTCCATACCCTGCGCGCCATATGCCACATTTGGGACACGCGAGTTGTCCGACTATGTCGCCTTTGCCCTCAGGAACCGCAAAGCAACGCTGTTACAGCACCACGGCTTAATTGCCTGTGAAGCAAATCTGGAAAAAGCCCTGTGGCTGGCGCATGAAGTTGAAGTACTGGCACAACTGTACCTTTGCACGCTGGCAATAACGGATCCGGTCCCGGTACTGGATGACGATGCTATCGCCATTGTACTGGAAAAATTCAAAACCTACGGACTGCGCATTGAAGAATGACATCACATAGCAAACAGGAGAAATGCCATGGCGAAAAGAATGATTTTGAACGAAACGGCCTGGTTTGGCCGGGGCGCGACAGGGATGCTTTGCGATGAGGTAAAGCGTCGCGGCTATCAAAAAGCGCTGATTGTCACCGACAGGACGCTGATACAGTGTGGCGTGGTGGCGAAGGTCACGGATAAGCTGGACGAAGCGGGGTTGACCTGGGAAATATACTCCGGCGTGCTTCCTAACCCGACAATCGGAATAGTACAGGAAGGGCTGGGTGTTTTTCAGAACAGCGGCGCAGATTACCTTATCGCTATCGGGGGCGGCTCGCCTCAGGATACCTGTAAGGCAATCGGTATTATCAGCAATAACCCGGCGTTTAAGGATGTTCGTAGCCTTGAAGGCCTGTCCCCAACCCGTAACCCCAGCGTACCCGTTCTGGCCATTCCCACTACAGCCGGAACAGCGGCTGAAGTGACCATTAACTACGTAATCACTGATGAAGAGAAGCGGCGTAAATTTGTTTGCGTCGATCCGCACGACATTCCGCAGGTCGCTTTTATCGATGCAGATATGATGGACGGTATGCCGCCAGTGCTGAAAGCAGCAACCGGCGTTGATGCGCTGACCCATGCGATTGAAGGGTATATCACCCGGGGCGCATGGGCCTTGACCGATGCGCTACACATCAAGGCGATTGAGATTATTGCCGGCGCGCTGCGCGATTCAGTCAAGGGCGATCGAGATGCCGTCGAGGCGATGGCGCTGGGCCAGTATGTTGCCGGCATGGGCTTTTCCAACGTTGGCCTGGGGCTGGTTCACGGTATGGCGCACCCGCTGGGTGCTTTTTATGACACACCGCACGGCGTGGCGAATGCCATTTTGCTGCCCCATATCATGCGTTACAACGCTGACTTTACCGGCGATAAATTCCGCGATATTGCACGGGCGATGGGCGTGAAGGTTGAAGGGCTGAGCCTTGCGGACGCGCGCAATGCTGCCGTGGATGCCGTCTTCAGGCTTAATCACGATGTGGGCATCCCGCTCCATCTGCGTGAGGCTGGAGTACAAAAGGAAGATATCCCGATGCTGGCCCAGGCGGCATATGATGATGTCTGTACTGCCGGCAACCCACGGGAAGCGAGCCTGGCAGATATTAGCGAGCTGTACCATACCGCCTGGTAGTGCGACTGCGTTACCCGATTTAGAGGCCCCTTCTGGGCCGGGTGACGCAGAGAGACAGTGCCATCAGTATTTAAAACCGTGATTTCGCAGCTGACGACCGACGCCAACAGATCCTATCGGTAATGGCCATTGTTGGGCATGATTGCCCTCTTATGGTTGCGAAGTTGAAGGGTGAAACTAGGGTATACGGAGAAAAACAGGCACAAAAAAACCACCTTTCGGTGGTTTCACGACACTGCTTATTGCTTTGATTATTCTGCTTTTTCCCATGGTAGCCGGAGTGGGACTTGAACCCACACAGCGCGAACGCCGAGGGATTTTAAATTCTACGTAGGATCAATGAGTTACATAGCAGTGCATTGCGAAACTTTGCTGACGTTGAATGGTCGTCTTTGCAACCACTGGCAGAAAATGGATAGCCGTAGATTGCGTTGAGCACAGAAACAGCACAGGGTAATCGTCTACCTGGTCCTGTAAAGGAGGTTGTTGCCACACAAGCTAAAGCGCTTGACCTGCCCCCAGTATTCGGTACAACTGTCAGTTAGTAATGGACTGACCCCACCCCGGTAGACGATCCTGCCCTATAGTTTGAGTATAGGGGGAGCATATGGGCACACCACGATATACACCTGAATTTAAGGAAGAAGCCGTCCGACAGATAACGGAACGCGGTTATTCCGTTGCCGAAGTATCTGACCGTCTGGGCGTTTCTGCCCACAGCCTCTACAAGTGGCTACGGGCTATCAAACCGGATAACAGCGAGCAGCATGCCCGGGATTTACTGGAAGCCAAAAGCGAGATCCTGAAACTACGGGCGCAGCTAAAACGTACCGAAGAAGAACGGGATATCCTGAAAAAGGCCGCGCGGTACTTTGCAAGGGAGCCCGACTGAAGTACCGCTTTATCAATGAGCACCGCACTGTATGGGGTGTGATGACAATGTGTCGGGTACTGGATGTCGCCCGGGCCGGGTTCTACGCGTGGCTGCATAACCCGGTCTCGGCACGTGATAAAGATAATCAGCGTCTGCTGACGCTTATCCGTGACTCCTATTCACTGAGCGGAGGCGTATACGGTTACCGGCGGGTTCATGGCGACCTGAACGAAATCGGGGAAACCTACGGTAAAAACCGGGTGGGCCGTATTATGCAACTGAACCGGATTAAAGCCGTGCGCGGCTATAAAGCGCCGCGTCGTATCGCTGGCAGACCTTCAGTGGTTGCCCCTAATAGCGTGCAGCGGCAGTTTACTATTGTCCGGGCCAATCAGGTCTGGGTCACCGACATTACTTATAGTGTGCCCGGAGTTCAGGGCGGGCATGGATGCTTAAATGAACCGCGAGTCTGTCTGGAATATTGAACCGGTAACTCACGATGAGAAACCCAACAATCCCACCGGGTGTGACGGTGGAGAACCTGAGCGGCAGTGACCTGCGGCATGCCCGCAGGGTGATGTAACCCGCTGACAACGGGGATTGAGGCGAGATCACTAAGCCGAGATGATCCTCAAGGTTAAGTACTGAAAGGCTGAAGAACATGAACCCGTTAATCCGCCTCTGTGGGTTGAAAACGTCACCACGGCCTACGTGATCTGACAGGCCGTGCAGGAGGAACTGGCAGTGATACGTAAGCACTGCCGGTCGAAGGTGTTTTGACATGTATGCGAAACACCGGGGCAGCAGCGTCTATCACGCTTGCGTTGCTGACTTCTGCCAACTTGCGGCAAGCAAGGATAAAGAGTGCGACGGGCAGCCTCCTCAGTATGCCTGAGTCCAGGCAGGTAAACCGGGGAAGGTCAGCGACGGATGTTAAGGGGGCATGGCTCCGATGACGCGCTGGCTGGCGGAGCTTCCGTAGTAGTCCGCGATGGGGAAAGCCCATTACATGGCGAAGGGAAGCAGTTTGAATGTGTTTGCGACGTGAATTAACTGACCTAACGAGGTGAAGACCTTTGATAATCAGCGAAATGCAACGCAAGCTTGCCACATGGGCAGCCACCGATCCGTCCCTACGGATTCAACGGCTGCTGCGTCTGATAACACAACCAGAATGGCTGGCTGAAGCGGCGCGGATCACGCTTTCATCAAAGGGGGCCCATACCCCCGGCGTTGATGGCGTGAACAAAACAATGCTACAGGCCAGACTGGCTGTTGAGCTGCAAATCCTCAGGGATGAATTACTCTCAGGCCACTACCAGCCCTTGCCCGCCAGACGGGTTTACATCCCTAAAAGCAACGGCAAACTGCGACCACTGGGTATCCCCGCGTTGCGGGATCGTATTGTTCAGCGGGCCATGCTGATGGCGATGGAGCCGATATGGGAGAGTGATTTTCATACGCTCTCATATGGCTTCCGGCCTGAGCGCAGTGTCCACCACGCGATCCGCACGGTGAAATTACAGCTCACAGACTGTGGTGAAACCCGGGGACGCTGGGTGATTGAAGGCGACCTGTCCAGTTACTTCGACACCGTACATCATCGACTGCTGATGAAGGCTGTACGCCGCAGGATCAGTGACGCACGTTTCATGACTCTGCTGTGGAAAACCATCAAGGCGGGACATATCGATGTCGGTCTCTTTCGGGCGGCCAGTGAAGGTGTACCACAGGGCGGTGTTATATCGCCGCTATTATCGAACATCATGCTGAATGAGTTCGATCAATACCTGCATGAGCGCTACCTGAGCGGGAAAGCCAGAAAAGATCGGTGGTACTGGAATAACAGTATCCAACGGGGCCGAAGTACGGCGGTCAGAGAAAACTGGCAGTGGAAACCCGCGGTGGCGTACTGCCGCTATGCCGATGATTTTGTCCTCATCGTCAAAGGCACCAAAGCACAGGCGGAAGCCATCAGGGAGGAGTGTCGGGGTGTGCTCGAAGGCAGTCTGAAACTCAGGCTGAACATGGATAAGACTAAAATCACCCATGTTAATGACGGCTTTATCTTTCTGGGGCACAGAATCATTCGCAAACGCAGTCGTTATGGCGAGATGCGAGTGGTCTCAACGATCCCGCAGGAGAAAGCCAGAAACTTCGCCGCATCGCTGACAGCACTGTTATCAGGCAACTACAGTGAAAGCAAAGTCGATATGGCTGAACAACTCAACCGAAAACTGAAAGGCTGGGCTATGTTCTATCAGTTCGTTGATTTTAAGGCCAAAGTCTTCAGTTATATCGACCGTGTCGTGTTCTGGAAGCTGGCTCACTGGCTGGCCCGCAAATACCGTACAGGTATCGCTTCCCTGATGAGGTGGTGGTGTAAATCACCGAAACCGGGTCAGAGCAAAACGTGGGTTTTATTTGGTAAAACCAATCACGGCAAGCTCAGCGGCGAAATACTGTACCGGTTGGTGGGGCAAGGCAAGAAGCTGTTCCGCTGGCGGCTACCCGAAGGTAATCCCTATCTGAGGACGGAGACCAGAAACACGTATACATCGCGCTTTACAGAAGTGGCAATGGCGTTCGCCAGCATTTAAATGGAGAGCCGGATGCGCTGAAAGGTGCACGTCCGGTTCGGGGAGGAGAGGCAGGGAAATAGTCCGACTACGCCCTGCCTCTTACTCTACTCTGGACGGGTAAGCGCTGGGCGTACCTCGCCGTTGTTCTCGACCTGTTCGCAAGAAAACCAGTGGGCTGGGCCATGTCGTTCTCGCCGGACAGCAGGCTCACCATGAAATCGCTGGAAATGGCATGGGAAACCCGTGGTAAGCCCGGCGGGGTGATGTTCCACAGCGATCAGGGCAGTCATTATACGAGCAGGCAGTTCCGGCAGTTATTGTGGCGATACCAGATCAGGCAGAGTATGAGCCGGCGCGGAAATTGCTGGGATAACAGCCCAATGGAACGCTTCTTCAGAAGTCTGAAGAACGAATGGATACCGGTGGTGGGTTACGTAAGCTTCAGCGAGGCAGCTCACGCCATAACGGATTATATCGTTGGATATTACAGCGCACTAAGACCGCACGAATATAACGGTGGGTTACCCCCAAACGAATCGGAAAATCGATACTGGAATAAACTCTAACTCGGTGGCCAGTTTTTGTTGACCACTTCATTTATCCCTGGATAGCGCCTTGCCGGACCGCACCACCATCATGAATTTCCGCCACCTGCTCGAGCAGCATCAACTGGCCCGCCAATTGTTCAAGACCATCAATCGCTGGCTGGCCGAAGCAGGCGTCATGATGACTCAAGGCACCTTGGTCGATGCCACCATCATTGAGGCACCCAGCTCGACCAAGAACAAAGAGCAGCAACGCGATCCGGAGATGCATCAGACCAAGAAAGGCAATCAGTGGCACTTTGGCATGAAGGCCCACATTGGTGTCGATGCCAAGAGTGGCCTGACCCACAGCCTAGTCACCACCGCGGCCAACGAGCATGACCTCAATCAGCTGGGTAATCTGCTGCATGGAGAGGAGCAATTTGTCTCAGCCGATGCCGGCTACCAAGGGGCGCCACAGCGCGAGGAGCTGGCCGAGGTGGATGTGGACTGGCTGATCGCCGAGCGCCCCGGCAAGGTAAGAACCTTGAAACAGCATCCACGCAAGAACAAAACGGCCATCAACATCGAATACATGAAAGCCAGCATCCGGGCCAAGGTGGAGCACCCATTTCGCATCATCAAGCGACAGTTCGGCTTCGTGAAAGCCAGATACAAGGGGTTGCTGAAAAACGATAACCAACTGGCGATGTTATTCACGCTGGCCAACCTGTTTCGGGCGGACCAAATGATACGTCAGTGGGAGAGATCTCACTAAAAACTGGGGATAACGCCTTAAATGGCGAAGAAACGGTCTAAATAGGCTGATTCAAGGCATTTACGGGAGAAAAAATCGGCTCAAACATGAAGAAATGAAATGACTGAGTCAGCCGAGAAGAATTTCCCCGCTTATTCGCACCTTCCCTAACCGCATGATTCACCAGCAAATATATACCATTTATTTTTGAAAAAACTGACCTGATTGCCTTCCCATAATAATCCTGATACATTCACTGATTCCCTATACGGGAAACTCTAAATATAAAAAACACAACAATATAACCGGGATGAATGTCATGAAAATAACCAAAGATCGGGTGGTTTATGCCATGTCGCGGGATAACGCTCCTGTCGCTACCGTCAGCAGCGGAAGTGAAGTGCTGTTCGAAACATGCGACTGCTTCTCCGACCAAATCACCTCCGCCGATGCCGTGTTCAACGAACTGGACTGGCAGCGTATTAACCCGGCGACCGGGCCGGTCTACGTCGAGGGCGCCGAGCCGGGCGATGCGCTCAAGGTCACCATCAAGCGCATTACCCTGAGCAGCCAGCAGGCGGTGATGGTCACCGCACCGCAGCTCGGAGTGATTGGCGACGAGCTTGATGCTCCGAAGGTCACTATCGTCCCGATTGAAAACGACCATGCCGTGCTGCCCGGCAACGTGCGCGTGCCGCTCAACCCGATGGTCGGCGTGATCGGCGTCGCGCCTGCCGGGGAAGCCATCTCCTGCGGCACGCCGGATAGCCACGGCGGCAATATGGACTGCAAAATGATCACCGCCGGCAGCACCCTGTGGCTGCCGGTCAACGTCCCCGGCGCGCTGTTCGGGCTGGGCGATTTACACGCTGCGATGGGCGATGGTGAAGTCTCGGTCTGCGGTCTGGAAATCCCCGGCGAAGTGCTGGTCGAACTGACGGTGGTTAAAAACCGCAAGCTGCCGCTGCCGATGCTCGAAAACAGCGAGACCCTGTTTACCCTCGCCTCGGCGCTGACCCTCGATGATGCCGCCGCCATGGCTACCCGCAATATGGCGCATTTTATCGCCGACAATACCTCCCTGGCGCTGGCTGAAGCGATCAGCATTCTGAGCATCGCCGGCGACCTGCAAATCTGTCAGGTAGTCGACCCGCTGAAAACCTGCCGCTATGCGTTACCCAAATCGGTGGCGAAGCAGCTCTCCCTGAGCATCGAAGGGGAGCTGGCATGAGCGTTGAACAATTTGGCTATAAGCAGGAGCTGCACCGGGCGCTGACGTTCCGCGATCTGCTGGTCTACGGCATGATTTTTATGGTGCCCATCGCGCCGTTTGGCGTCTTTGGCTACGTCTGGGAAGGCGCGCAGGGCATGGTGGCGCTGGCCTATCTCATCGGCATGGTGGCGATGTTCTTTACCGCCATGAGCTACTGGTCGATGTCGCGCGCGTTCCCTGTTTCCGGTTCGGTATACGCCTATGCCCAACGCGGGATTCATCCCATTGTCGGCTTTTTTGCCGGCTGGCTGATCCTGCTGGACTATATTCTGGTGCCGTCGCTGCTCTATATCGTCAGCGCGGCGGCGCTGGCGCCCATGCTGCCGGGCGTGCCGGGCTGGCTGTGGATTGTCGGCTTTATCGCGATTAACAGCCTGATTAATCTGCGCGGCATTACCTTTACCGCACGCGCCAATAACACGATCCTGATCGCGGAGATCGTGGTGCTGTCGGTGTTCGTCGTCCTCGGGCTGATTGCGCTCTACTCCGGCGCCGGGGCGGGCCATCTGACCCTCGACCCGCTCTATAACGCCGATAAGTACAGCCTGCCGCTGGTGATGGGCGCGGTCTCCATCGCCGTGCTCTCGTTCCTCGGCTTCGACGGGATCTCCACGCTGTCGGAGGAAACGAAAGGCGGCGTAGATACCGTGGGTAAGGCGTCGCTGGGCGCGCTGATGCTGGTCGGTTCGCTGTTTATCCTGCAGACGTGGATTGCCGCCGATCTGGCGCAGGGCATGACGTTCAGCAGCCTCGATACCGCCTTCTACGATACCGCGAATCTGGCGGGCGGCGGCTGGCTGAAGTATGTCACCATGTGGTCGACGGTGATCTCCTGGGGGATTGCCAACGCCCTGGTGGCGCAGGCCGCCGTGTCGCGCATTCTGTTTGCGATGGCGCGCGACAAGCAGCTGCCGCAGCTGCTGGCAAAAGTGCACCCGCGGCTGAAAACGCCTTACGTTAGCACCCTGTTTGTGGCGCTGATTTCGCTGGCTTCCGGCCTCTGGTTCTACGGCGATATCGATAACCTCAGCCGTCTGGTGAACTTCGGCGCGCTGATGGGCTTCCTGGTGTTGCATATTGCGGTCATCAACCACTATCTGATCCGCAATAAGTCACGCAATCTGGTGATGCACCTGCTGTTCCCGGTGATTGGCCTGTGCATTATCGGCTTTGTGATTTATGAGATGGACGTGCAGGCCAAGGTGCTTGGGCTGAGCTGGCTGGCGGTTGGCGTGGTCTATTACCTGCTGATGCGCCTGGTGCTCAAGCGCAATGTGGAACTGAAGCTGGAAGGCTAACGCGATTTATCTCCCCGGCTCGCGCTGCGCTTAGCCGGGCTACGGGTTCCCCATCGTCTGCGGGCCGGTAGCCCGGAGAAGGCGCGTCAAGCGCCGCCTCCGGGGTAATCATGAGGCAGGCTATTTCTTGTTAAGATCGCGAATCATCGCTTCTCTTAAGATCGCATTCAGTCGCGTTTGATAACCTTTCCCGGGACGTTTAAGCCACTCCATAATATCGGCATCAATACGGACAGAAGCCTGAGTTTTTAGCGGTCGGTAAAATTTACCGCGTACGGCATCTGACCACTGTGCGTCGTCTGTGGCGGGAATATCGCTATAATCGATTTCATCATCCGTTTTGTTGGCCAGCGCTTTAAGCTCATCGTCTCGCTTAGTCGTAAGCGTATCCGGATTGTCACGTTTATGTTTAACCATGTTCATAACGATTTCTCTCTTTGCTGTCCGCCTTCCGGGCGCTGATAATACGAATGACCTCTGTTCCACTTTCAAAACGGACCGAATGCGCAACCATGATAACAATGATCCGATGAACGAGGCTGAGAGTTTGCCAGCGATATTCACCATTCTCATAACGATCCTGTCGGGAAAGATGCCGGGGATCGTCAAAGACGAGCACCGCTTCTTCAAACCGGATTCCATGTTTTCTTAGGGAAGGTGCGAACAAGTCCCTGATATGAGATCATGTTTGTCATCTGGAGCCATGGAACAGGGTTCATCATGAGTCATCAACTTACCTTCGCCGACAGTGAATTCAGCAGTAAGCGCCGTCAGACCAGAAAAGAGATTTTCTTGTCCCGCATGGAGCAGATTCTGCCATGGCAAAACATGGTGGAAGTCATCGAGCCGTTTTACCCCAAGGCTGGTAATGGCCGGCGACCTTATCCGCTGGAAACCATGCTACGCATTCACTGCATGCAGCATTGGTACAACCTGAGCGATGGCGCGATGGAAGATGCTCTGTACGAAATCGCCTCCATGCGTCTGTTTGCCCGGTTATCCCTGGATAGCGCCTTGCCGGACCGCACCACCCCGTCAGTAGCTGAACAGGAGGGACAGCTGATAGAAACAGAAGCCACTGGAGCACCTCAAAAACACCATCATACACTAAATCAGTAAGTTGGCAGCATCACCGACAAATGAGCCCATTGGAATAAGTTAGAAACTACATATCTGCCAACAACATCCCAGCCATACCATCCAGTCGCTTCTTGACCTTTTCCCAGCCCGGCATAACCTGCCCCATCAGACGGTAAAACTCTTCGCTGTGGTTGTGCTCAGCCACATGGCATAACTCATGTAGCAAGACATAATCGATGCATTCTGAGGATGCCTTAACCAGCCATGGATTCAGGGTCAGACAGCCTTTTGCAGAACAGTTACCCCATTGCGTTTGCATCGCCCGCAGACGTATCGGAGGACGCTCACTGACCCAAAGGGTCTGCGGTATCAATAAATCAAGCCTGCGTTGAAAGACATCTCTGGCACGTTCCCGATACCATTCGGCCAGCAACGCTTTAACTTTTTCTGCCGATTTGTGCCTGACCGACACTTCCAGTCGCCCACGCAACATTTTCACTCGTTGCGGCACAGAAACATCTTCTGTCACTTTCAACTGATACTGCTTGCCAAGATAGTAATGGCTTTCTCCGCTGACATACTGACGCGGAACAATGTGTGTCTGCTGCTCCCTGAAATCACGCAGTTGCTGGTATATCCAGCGACCTCTTTTTTTCAGCGCAGACAACACCTCGTACTCAGGTGTTTCTGGTGGTACAGAGGCAACAACACGGCAGTCCGGATGCACCTTGATGAGCACCCTGCCCTTAACGACCTGACGCGGAACACACTGTACGACGATGACCTCATCACCATAGACAATGCGTATAACTTTCATTGCTGGCGACTCTTTTTCACTCATGATTTCATCAAACCAACGCGCAGTATCTGGATGATAGTTTCCACAATACGGTTTACCTGGTTCATTCCGGCTCCTATTTCCCGGCAGGCCGTAAATAGCAGCGGTAAGAGATTTGTCTTGACTGCTTTCTCGATATCCTGAGGGTTCAGGGAGTTTTCTGCCACTGCTTTGACGATGATATTGTCCACTTCAAAAGCCAGCTTCGTCCACTTCTCCTGCACCTGAACGTCGTTGACCGCAAAAACCTCAGGCAGCTCTTTTTTAAATACGCCGTAATATCCCTGAGCATGTTTGTTTACCGCTAGTGCATCCGGGATATCACTGAGCTTACGGGCTTCAACCTGCTCTTCAAACTCACGGAATAAGAGGTACTGCTTCAGTGGATGGTCGAACAGTTTTTCAGCCTCTTCGATTGCCATACGCAGGAGTCTGGAAAAAGCCTCCTGAGCGTACGGGTCATCACGTAGCTCCTGCTCAATCATCTTCGTCACACGGGTTTTAATGATGTCGGTTTCATTGCGGGTTTTATTGTTGTCCCACTCTTCGGGCTTTTCGCTCTTGCCCATTTTACCGACTTCATACACGCCATCCGGTTCACGAACCTCAACGCCGGTGACATGCTTATCCAGCAGTTTTTTCACCTGCTCCGCGTAGTCGTCATAATTGACCTGCTCGCCGCTGACCTGCATTGCCCACTGGCGCAGGCTGGACATCTGTTTTACGGTTTCTTTATAGAGATTTCGGTCTTGTTCCGTAAAGCTCTTGTCGGTGAAGAAGGTAGCGGACTGCAGTGCCACTTTCAGGCATCCGGCAAAGGCCGTTAACGCCTCGAAGAAATCATCACGGGTTTTCTGATGGATATCGACCATCTCTCCGTCACGTTCTTCCATTTTAGGCACCAGTACTGCACGTAATTGCTCAGTATCATTCTTGTTTTTGACACCGGCAAATATGGCCCACAGCTGGTTATACAGATGCGGCAGACGTTTATATTCAGAACTCATGGCGCTGTACAACCCGTCAATATCCTTGATGTCGTATCCTCCCTGGGTTCGGGAGGCGAGATCCTGATATTTACCGATAGTGGTGTCCAGTTCAGCCAGAATGCCGCGATAATCAATCAGCAGGCCAAACTTTTTCAGTGGATGCAGACGGTTTACCCTGGCAATCGCCTGGATAAGGTTGTGGGACTTAAGCGGCTTGTCGATATACAGCACGGTATTTTTCGGTTCATCAAACCCGGTGAGAAGTTTATCAACAACAATCAGCAATTTGAGCTTATCATCGGTATCGAAACGACTGATGATACTGCGGGTATACGCGGACTCATCCTGCGTGCCGACATTATCCTTCCACCATTTCGTCACTTCCGGCAGTTTGCTTTCATCCACTTCGGTATTCCCTTCCCTGGTATCCGGCGGGCTGATAACTACTGCTGACTCAAACAACCCGGCTTCATCAAGATACTTTTTATATTTGATGGCGGAAATCTTGCTGTCGCAGGCAAGCTGGCCTTTCAGTCCCTCATCAATATTCTTCGAGAAGTGCGTGGCGATATCGAGTGCGATCAGACGGATGCGATCATCTGCACTATAAACCTCACCTTTACGGGCATATTTACGCTTAAGGTCGGCTTTTTGCGCTTCGCTTAACCCATCGGTAATACGATCAAACCAGGCATCTATTGCCCGATCGTTAACCTCAAGGTCGGGAATACGTTCTTCATACAGCAAAGGTGTAACGGCTTTATCTTCTACCGCTCGCTGCATGGTATAAGCGTGGACAATCGGTCCGAATTTATTGGTGGTCTTATCTTCTTTTAGCAATGGCGTACCAGTAAATGCCACAAAGGCGGCGTTCGGCAGTGCCAGTTTCATTCGCACATGGTTCTCACCACCCTGGCTACGGTGTCCTTCATCAATCAGTACGATGATGTCGGGGCTGGTATTGACGCATTCAGGCAATTTTGTCGCTGAGTTAAATTTCTGGATAAGGGTAAAGATTATACGTTCTTTACCAGAGCCAATCTGCTGTGCCAGCTTCTGACCTGAGGTCGCCATCGCTTTGGCCTTATCATCCTTCCCTGCCAGTTCGCCACCAGAGACAAAAGTGCCGCTGAGCTGCCCTTCAAGGTCCACGCGGTCCGTCACCACCACAATACGACACTGCTTCAGGCTGTCATGAAGAATCAGCGCCTTGCTGAGGAATACCATGGTGTAAGATTTACCTGACCCCGTGGTATGCCAGATCACCCCACCTTCCCTGCCCCCGTCCGGTCTGCGGGTACTGATGCGTTCCAGCAGTCTTTTTATCCCGAACACCTGCTGATAGCGGGCAACAATTTTTCCGGTTTTTTTATCAAACAGGGTGAAGAAGCGGGTCATCTCCAGCAGACGTTCCGGTGAAAGCAGACTGATGAGCAGCTTATCCTGCCCGCTGACTGCCAGTTCCCCCCCGGCGATTAACTGTTGATACCATTTGAGATCGACTGAAGGACGATGATCAAACAACGCATGAATTTGTTCAGTCGATAACTGATGGTTGCGCAGCGCATACATCTGCGGATCGGTAATATCTTCTTCGCGCCATGCCGCCCAGAATTTCATTGGCGTATGGCATGTACCGTAGCGCCCGTCATGACCGTTAATCGAAAGTAATAACTGGCTGTAGACAAACAGCTGCGGGATTTCATCGTTGAACTGGTTGCGGATACTCTGGGATATCCCCTCGTCAATGGTTGGCCCTTTCTTGCCATGACCAGCCGGGCTTTTCGCTTCAATAACAGCCAGCGGGATACCATTAACAAAGCAGACAATATCTGGCCTCCGGGTTTCAACACCACCTGACCGCAATACCGTAAATTCTTCAGTAAAATGGAACTGGTTATTTTCCGGATGTTCCCAGTCGATCAGCGCAATGGTGGGGTTGACCTTCTTGCCATCGACAAACTCCGTGACGGCGATACCGTAGAGCAGATGGTTATACATCCGTTCATTGGCTTTGAGCAGCCCTTCATTCAGCGCCGGAGAACAGACCTGTGATATCAGGTTATCCAGTGCTTTTTCCGATAACTGGCAGGTTTTGCCACCCGCCATAAAGGAACGCTTCGACAGCTCTTCACGCAGAACCGGACGCAGCACCACCTCATCCTGTTTATAGCCCCGGTAATCCATAATCTGTTTCGGAGATAAAAACGTCCAGCCGAGGCTGGTCAGTAACGTCAGTGCCGGAATTTTGGCGCTGTATTCTTCCTGGAATTTTGGCGTGTACGTCTGGTTCATCATTAATCCTTTTCTTTCTGGCGCTACTCGCTACTGGTCACATGAAGATTCATCAATGCAGACAGCACTTCTTAAATTTTTTACCGCTGCCACACGGACACGGGTCATTTCGCCCGGGCATGTTTTCTGCCCCCTTCACTGGAACAGGCCGGGATGATGCCTCTGACATTCTCACTGACAACCAGTACTGATAAAGTGCCAGTGCAGCAGGCTGAATAAGGGAAATACTTTTCTCAAACTGCTCTCCGGTCATTTTCTCAAGTACAGGAAAATTCTTCTCCACGCCATGAAGAGCGATCACTTCCAGAGAAGGCCGTAACTCACCGGGAAGACCAGACCAGTCATCCAGTGACTTTCCTTTCATATAACCAAAACACCACTCTTCCACAATGGTATATTTTTCCCCCTTTACCTCACGCTCATTGAAAATCGGCTCAAACAGTTCAGGGGCGTTATAAAGGCAACCAGCGATATCGTTCATATGCTGAAAACACAGACTGACAAAACGCTCCATCTCTCTCTCAGATGACCATTTCGGATGATAATCGCCTCCTCCCCAAATAGCACTCAGCCAGATATTGGGTGAAACCATATTTGGACCTGATAAAATCGCCGTCAGCAATCCATCCAGCTCAGAGAAACAGAGTACAGAATCATCCATTCCATACTTCATTAATATTTCTTCCAGCCAGTCGATTTCCCGGTCAGTCAGTGGACCGCTTTTCGTCAGTTTCATACGGCAACCGCCTCATCGACCTTAACACGACGTTTGCCAGTCAGTAGCTGTTGCATCAGGGCTTTTTTCTCGTCTTTCAGGCAGGCGAGTTTATCCTGAAGAACACGTATCGTCCTGCTGGAGTTATATAACATATCAGCGATGCTTTCCTGCTCTTCAAAACATGGAACAGGGACTTTTGTTTGCATAAACTCTGTCGGTTTGATATTTAATAAACCATTATTTCGGACCCCAGTATTAACTAACGCCCCTAACTGTGGCTTGAGATAATCAGCCTCAAATAAATATTTAAAATAACGGTGACTGAGCCCATTTTTTAATCTAAAGCAAACATAGACATGGGGTACCAGTCCTGCTTCATATGCTTCAAGGTCAAAAATACATCCGAACTCGTATGTTTTTGAGTTTCCTTTGTTATATGCAAACTCACCTTTTTTAAGCAGGATATAATTTTTCACACTTTCTCCCGCCATATAACGACTATAACGCTCATCCTGCCGGACAAATCCAGACAAAGATGATATTGTTAAAATAGGATGTTCGGCAGCATCATTTTTACGTTGAACTCGCGTTGCTATTTCACTTATTCTTTTAAACTCCCACTCCGTGCTAAACCTCACCCCATTCTCATCCAGCAAGCGTTTCTTCCCAGTAAGCAATTGCTGCATCAGGGCTTTTTTCTGCTGCTGACTGTTGGTGAGAAGCTTTTCCGTCACCGAAATCGCCTTATCCCAGGTTGACAGGATTTGGGCGATTTTCTTTTGTTCGTCAAAAGGAGGAACAGCTATTCTTAATTTCTTAAAATATGGAAGACCAATTGTTTTAATTGTAGAGCCAACAGCTTGCCTTTCGAACTCTTCTTTATTTAACTGCAACCAATTATAAAGATACCAACTATGAAGCTTTTCTTTATTATCACATTTCCAGGCAATAAAGTGCTGACTCACAGCCATTGGCGTAGCCATAACACCACTCTTGCCAACACCTGCGTCGCGCGATAATACAACCGTTTCCGCCGGATGTACTTCAGCTGAACTATTTTTGATGCCCTCTAGAGATATTTCTTTATCAGTTTCATAAACGTACCCTTTATCAAGGCGACATGAATCAGCGAGGGAAATCCATTTAATGCCACCATTCCAATATTCCGGGAATGATTTACTCGGTGTATGGCCACTGCATCTTTCAGCAATATTATCCAATAAATTGTAGCTCCACCCTACAGGCAGCTTTTGCAATATTATTTCACGAGCCATAACCAAGCTCCTTCAGATAACCCGCCATCTCCGTTTCCAGTTTCGCCAGCTCCACCTTTAGTTGCTCACGTTCCTTACGCACCACCAGCAAATCGATCTCGTCTTCTTCCTCAAAGGTATCGACATAGCGCGGAATATTGAGGTTGTAATCGTTGTCCTGAATTTCCTTCAGGCTGGCAAGATAGGCGTATTTCTCGACGTTATCGCCATCACGGTAGGTCTTGACGATTTTCTTAATGTTTTCTTCGCTAAGCTGGTTCTGGTTTTTACCTGCCTTGAATTCACGGCTGGCATCGATAAACAGCACCTTATCATCAACTTTCTGCTTTTTGAAAATCAGAATCGCAGCCGGAATCCCCGTACCGTAGAACAATTTCTCTGGTAGACCAATCACCGCATCCAGCAGATTTTCATCAATCAGTTTCTGCCTAATTTTGCCTTCGCTGGAGCCACGGAACAGCACACCGTGTGGCACCACTACGCCCATACGACCAGTCCCCGGTTTTAGGGTTTCTATCATGTGTGAGATAAAGGCGTAATCTCCTTTAGTCTTCGGCGGTACACCGCGACGGAAACGACCAAACTTATCATTCTCGGCCTCGTCATGACCCCACTTATCCAGGCTGAAGGGTGGGTTTGCGGTCACGATATCAAACAGCATCAGGTCGCCATTTTTATCGAGCAGCTTCGGGTTACGAATGGTATCGCCCCACTCGATTTTATGGTTGTCTTCGCCGTGCAGGAACATGTTCATTTTCGCCAGCGACCACGTGGAGCCAATCGCTTCCTGACCAAACAACGCATAATTACGGCTGTTATGTCCGGAGACAATTTTACGTCCGCACTTCATCAATAACGAACCAGAGCCGCAGGCCGGATCGCAGATGGTATCACCCGGTTGCGGATCAAGCAGTTCAGCAATCAGGTCTGAAACTTCTGGTGGGGTATAGAATTCCCCGGCTTTCTGCCCACCGCTGGCGGCAAAGTTTTTGATCAGATATTCGTAGGCATTACCGATAACGTCCAGCGTACCTACACGGCTTGGCTTCAGGTTGAGATCTTCACCGGCGAAGTCTTCCAGCAACTGACGCAGGATGGTGTTCTTCTGTTTTTCTTCACCCAAGCGGTCAGTGTTAAACGAAATATCCTGGAACACGCTTTTCCCGGCATCTTTCAGTTTGGTTCCGTTGGCTTCTTCGATTGCATGCAGAGCCTGATCGATACGCTCACCGTTACCCGGCTCATGGCGGCGTTCGTACAGCGCATAAAAGCTGGCACTTTTTGGCAGTACAAAACGCTCGTTGGCCATCATCGCTTCAATCAGTTCCGGCGCATCGCCATACTGTTCTTTGTATTCGTCATAGTGATCCTGCCAGACATCTGAAATGTACTTGAGGAACAGCATGGTAAGGATAAAGTCTTTATAGGTATCAGCACTGATGGTGCCACGGAACGTATCACACGCGGCCCACAGGGCTTTGTTGATCGTGTCCTGACTGATTTTGTCGTTCATGAATCATCCTGGTCTGAAGAAAAAGCTAGCGATGCAGGGCTTTGCATCTTAAAAATTGCGGTAAATGATACCGTAAGATGCCTCCCCTGACACGCCAATATCGCAGCATTCAGGTTTGCATCATCCCCGTAATATCGACATGAGACAGACTGACACAACCTGGCTCGTCACTCGCTAAAAACCAATTATCTTAGTAAGATAGCATCCATATTAGCCATGGTGTAAAACTGCCGTTGGGGTAATGATGATCCATATATCACCCGTTCTGGTGTGTGAAGCTGACATCATCCATAATCGGCAACGTTGATGCCCTTTGATAGTAATGATGACCGTCAATGTGATTCCCCTGCTGACTGGAGGTCTCCGGATAGAATGAGTATTGCCAACTGCGCTATCGGCCCACTTTATGATGAGCAAATAAAAAAAACACTTATGTATGCTGACCATAAATTCAAGCGGCTAATGAATACACGAATGTCGTTACTCGAACATTTATCACCCCACTATGACTTATCTTCCATGTTCAGCTATGAGTTGGAGGGAAGAGTTTTTCGGATTAAATTGATCAAGCCTGAGATTAAATTATCTCGCCAGCAGTTGATCTTCTCCTCACTCTTTTTAGAGCAAGATTTTCTAAAAGAATATAAAAAACACATCTCAAATACTCTACAAAAAACAATCAAACAGTGCATTAAAAAATACAAACAAAAAATCAAAGTCGAGCATTCCATTTTAGATTACATATCAGCATCGTCACGCAATACTTCGAGTTATGTATTACATGAGATAGTTTCTCAATGTGAACATTGCGATGAAATTCGCAATATTAAAAATGATATATTGCTTGATGAACTAACGTTGAATGGCCGGATCACTAACATTTCAAAATACATTAAAAATAGTCAAGATAAAATCGTCGAACATATAGAGTTCTGCACTCATAAACTTGTCAATATAAGTCGTAAGAATCGTCACATTTTCAACAGCACCACAATCTCCGGCAGAAAACCCAACATCACTGGTGTTTTACTTTGCCTTTCAGAATTGATAAGCAACCTGCATATTTACCCAACTGAAATTAATAATATAAGCAATGCCATAATATTAAGCATTGCATACTCTGTACTTCAACATCTTCAATCCGGAAGAGAAACAGAAAAAACCAAAACCTCTCCAGCACTGGATTTTATCCCCACCATCATCGCACCTCATGTTTTCTACCTGGCGAAACGCGAAAAATCCTCTCAATATAAATACATTGAAAAAGAATATCTTCTCGGCCAGTTACTTATATTTTTGATGTATAAAACAGTTTACTACTCGATTCATAACATCAGGGTAAGCCATAAGCACTTCTATAACGATATAAAACCAAAATTAATGGCATTAAAAAAAGAAAGCTTATTAAGCACCAATTTCATGAAAAATCGAAGTGAGATTAGAGGTGAAGTCTTTGGTGATGTTGGTAGTATTGAGGCTGATTTGAGGGAAATCAGCACATTGATTCATCGGCGAAAGGCTCTGTTTATTTCCTTTTAATCTTTAGAGAACACTATATCATTGTGAAGCAGAGCTAATTTCAGCCTTGCATAGATCATTATCAATGCCATAGACAGTGTTAATCATATGACATCGTTCCGGTATTGATACTGATTATCAGGCCTTGGTTTTATGTAATTTAAACACCACCATCTCTGAAACCTCATAGCGCTCATATTTTAACCATAAAAACTAACCGATTTACACCCGCCACACACCGTCATAACTTATTGTATTTAAATAGCTATAAGCCTCTAACTCACTGATTACACCATTAAATTCAAGCCATATCCTTACGCAGATTCAAGCTTGCCCCTGCTGCCATTCATGTTTTAGGATTACCTCGCTAACACGACATGCTACTTTTTAAATCAGTGTATTAATTCAAACGAGGATAAAATTATGTTCGAGAAAATGAAAAACAATGTAACCCGTGTACCGGGGAATTTAAAAAAACTTAACCAATACCAAAAAGACATTGATCACCTGTCTAAACTATTTTCTGAACAGCAATTACTGGAACTAATGACGACTACCGAATCCGATCAAATATTGCAAATGAAGCCTGCTGTAGATATTCTTCATGTACTATCTCCATCAGCATCTACTGCTAAGCATATCAATTTTTTTCAGCACGTCCCAGTGCTCGAACAATGGTTAAAAAAGGAGTGCACTGCCTTTAATTTACTGGCAGTATATTTCTATTCACAGCAATCCCGTAAAAATGTCATTCCGAAAAAAATCTGTATGCTACTGGATGCATTTATTGCAACTGAACTTTCATCTGCGGTTAATGGTAATAATAATGCCGAACTCCTTTCTTGTTTTCAAAACACGCTGGATAAAATGTGCAATACACTAACATTTATAGACCACACAGTTACGGAACAATCAGGTCAAGTAGCAATGCTTGATTTCAGCGCAAAAATGAATGAATATACTGTTGAAATCAGTACCTTTTTGAAGTCTGAATACTGGCTAAACAAACTACCTAAGGATATTAACATTCCAGCCATTGACCTATCCTGGGTTGTGTTTTGTTACTTTTGCTCTGAATATCTTTTTGTATTTATTCAAACAACGCTCAATACAATGAAGGCAGGAAAAATCATTCGTGATAACTACCTTTATCATCCTAAAATGATTGCATTGATCATTTTATCTATGCTGCCTTATGAAGTCATTCATAACGATGGATCACTGAATAAGTTTAAAACGCCTTTAACCAGCCCTGATGAGTTCATAATCAAATCTATTTGCATTAAAGGTAAGCAAAACACTACAGGGCATAAAAAAGATATCGAACAATTGCTTCGTAAGACATATATCTATATTGCATTACTCTTAAACCCTGAGTGGGCACCATCTTCCAAGGAGTTGATTTCCTTTTTATCAGGAAAATCCACAGTGATAAGTGGTTCACTCAACTTCCAGTCAACCTCCAGTGGTCTGGGTGTTCAAACAAACAATATAACTCTTCTTAAGAATGAGGTTTACTTCGAAAAAATAGCGAACAAGATCATGAAACTGTAGTTTCTTAATATAATGGCGACATGGAATTGTGTTGCCATTATATCTGAATCTGCGTTTTTTCACCTGATGAACTGTGAAAGCTGTAACTGGCAGACTATAACCTCACATCGTATTTTTCCAGTGTCATTTACAGGAGAAATACGATGCCTATTCTGGATCTGCGTTTCAGCAACAAATCAATTCACCAACTTCCACATCCCCTCACGGGTTGTCAGGAATACCGTGATATTCACTGCCAAAACCTGCGTGCTCTGGTGTATCCCAATCGGATCACGCTGGCCTTCCGTGCCACTATAAACAATCAGCGTATATATGAAACCCTGGGTCAGTTCCCTCAGCTCTGCGTTGAGGATGCCCGTCAGCATGTGATGAAACTGCTTGCTGATAAAAATCGTCTTGCGGTTCAGTCCCGTCGATTCACTGTGGAACAGGCCATCAATGACCTGTGGCTACCGGATTTGCAGTTGTATAAAAAGAGTCCTCAGTCAGAGTTGTCAAAACTCAACCTCTACGTTCGCCCGTTCTGGGGCAAGCGGCAACTTCGCGACATCACGGCAGGAGAACTAGAACAATATGCTGCTGGCTTACGGGAAAAATTACGTCCGTCAACAGTAAACCGTATCCTCGCAATATTGTCCAAAATATGCTCTCTGGCAGTACGTGCTGGATGGATCACACATTCCCCGATGTCACATGTCCGCTATCTGAAAGAAAATAACATTCGCTATCGCACACTATCAGCGACAGAAATCCCGCGCTTTATTGACGCGGCAACAGCGCTGCAAACACCGGCAGCTGATTCTATATTGCTTGCTCTTTATACGGGGATGCGTATTGGTGAGGTATGTACCCTGAAATGGGAGTACTGGCACCCGGATATGCATCAACTCATACTGCCTGATACAAAGTCCGGACACCCTTTCACCTGCCCACTTGCACCTCCAGCCATTGCAGTTGTCCAGTGCCAGCAGGACCTGATGCTCAGCAAAACTTACATTTTTCCACAACTAACCGACAATGCCCGCCCTCTGGCATATCCGCGTGCAACCTTTGCCCGTATTTGTCGGGATGCCAACATTGATAACCTGCGGATGCATGACCTGCGCCGTACCTTTGCCACCCGGGTACTACAGGCGACCGGGGATATTGCAATCGCTTCCCATCTGCTAAATCACCATTCACTCACGGCGACCCGTCGCTACGCTTTTCACAATGCAGCGACATCACACGCAGTGGTTTCTCAGGTCATAGAAAGTTATGACACAAAAATGAACCTATGATCTGTGATTCGTGATTGATGCAACACTCGTTTAAGGACGGTATTGTCATTGCATGCTTCTGCAGGGCCCTGCATTAAGTCATCAAAGAATGTGGATTGATATTAAATCCGCGTGGCTTCTTCTTCTCTAAAACCGGAGGTTTATGTATTTAACCATTAAGCAGTTTGCAGAAAGATTTAATCTTTCCGCATCCACGGTTGCGTCAGATATATCGCGCAACCCAGGAAAACTCCCGCCCTTCATCAGAATTGGGCGGGCTATACGATTCTCTCTTGATGATATTGTTGAGTGGGAAAATGCACATCGTCAAAACAAACTTAAAGGTGATATAAATGGTTACTAAGAACACAGCAAATAATGCTAATAATGCACTGAACATTCTTCCTGAAGCAGCAAACACAGCTGTAGACAACGATGAAAAATATCTGTCCTTTGCATTAGTTCTCGCTATCACGATTATGGGTAACTTAGTAAAGCTCATCGGCACAGATGGCTTCGTACTTTATACCTACACCCTGCAGGACACGGCTACTGCTCGTGCTGTTTTTAATGAATTAGCCAGGCGTCTCAAAAATTTCAATCGTCAGGAGGAGGTCTACACCACCGATTACCTCACCTTTCGAATGAAATACATTTACGGTGTTACCTTGTTCGAACATGATGGTAAATCTATCCTCAGCCTTTTTGATAAGAAGGGCTATCCGGTATTGAGTGAATCAGGAGAACCCGGTTCTCTTTATGATATGTATCTTGACATTCAAGCCCGATTACATGGCGGCTACGCCTCAAAAAAGTTTCTTCATTTACATGAACATTGTCTGTTATCTGCACACGTTACCCCGTCTGTGGAAAAGACGCAACGTGGTATCCTGATTAAAGCAGGCAGGAACCTCGTTTCATTTATCCATGCAGATGATGAATCACGCAAAACCGATATTTTCAAATCTGTAGTAAATGTTATTAAATCTTGATTCTTTATGCCGGGACACAGCTCCCGGCATTTTTTCGGAGTTAACTATGAGCCATAATTTGCAGGATATCCTCGCTGCCGCCTCGGGGTATCAGTCCGTGACTTCAGAGCCAGCGCTCAATCTTAAAAGACCTAAAACGCTTGATGATTATCCTGTGATACCACCTGCATCAGAAAAAGTATCTGTTATTTCAAGTGACCTGACACTCCATATCGGTTTTGATACCGAATATGTTTTCAATCCTGAAACACAACAGAATGATATTCTGTCATATCAGAGTTATGTTGTCTTACCCGAAAATACAGGTATATCGAACATTATCTATCCACCTGACTCACAGAAAAAATCCCGGCTGTCTTTTAAGGAATTTCTCTGTCAAACGATTACACCGCTTCTTGAAACGGGTGTGATTACAAAATGGCCCGGTATTATTAATATATATGCGCATTTCATTCGTGCGGATATCGCCTCCTTTGCCAATTTCTGGTCAGACTACAAAATTCTTCTGAAAGGAATACGCGGTACTGTCAGCAGCTTCAAAAATCGTTACGGTATCGATTTTGATGAACAGCAGGAACGTCGCGTAAAGACTGAACAGATAATGTTTGACAAACGAACTTCCCCTCCGCGTTGCAGTAACGTAGCTTTCATCGATACACTGCTTATCACTCCCGGGGATATGGGTCTGGCTGAATGTGGTGAATTACTGGGTCTTCCCAAACTCACCATTCCTGCCCCTTATTCCATAACCAATATGCGTGAATATCTTCTGGGCGACAGAGCAGGGTTTGAAGCCTATGCTCTGCGGGATGCCGAGATTGCGGTTCGTTATGCTTTACAGGTTCGCAATTTTTGCGCCCGGGAGCTGATGATTGATCGTGTCCCCGCCACCATCGGGGCGATGGCAGTTTCACGGTTCACCAAAACACTTAAAGAAAACAATATATCTCCTGAAGTCTGCCTTGGGACACACATTAAAACCCGTGAACTCTGGCTCACGGAGAAACAGGCATTCCGGACGATTAAAAACCCCGCCAGTGTTCCTTCAAGAGAGTTGTTTGAAACGTTCCCGATCAACTGTTACCACGGCGGACGCAATGAGTGTTTTATGATGGGGGTTACACCGTCTGATCACTGGTATGACTACGATCTGGCTGGAGCGTATACCACCGGGCTATTAGATATCCTCACACCCGATTACGGAAACATCCGCCTCAGTAAAAATCCGGACGATTACTGTGGGCATGTGATGGGATTTGCGCTTGTCACATTTCGGTTCCCGGAATCAGTTCCCTATCCCAGCCTGCCGGTTCGGACCGATCAATATGGGTTATTCTTTCCATTAAGTGGCGAATCATGGGCAACGGCACCTGAAATCGAACTTGCTCTGTCGCTCGGGGCAGAGATGACGATCCATAATGGGATCATCGTCCCCTGGATCTGTGACACCTCCCCACATAACAGCGAATCAACATCGGTGTTTCTTCCCTTTGTTCAACAGGTCCGTGAGAACCGTAATCGCCATATTAAAGGTTCTCTGGAGGAGAAATTCTGGAAAGAAATTGGCAACTCGCTTTATGGCAAACTTGCTCAGGGCCTTCGCGCCAAAACCGCCTTTGATACTGCCCGTGGATTAAACAGATCCCTCCCACCATCATCGGTTACTCAGCCATTCTTTGCTGCGCATGTGACGGGATTTATCCGCGCCGTTGTCGGGGAACTCATGAATGCTTTGCCTTCTGATTCATCGGTTGTCAGCGTCACAACCGATGGCTTTTTGACAAATTGCCCACTTAACAAGATAAACATGAGCGGTCCACTGTCTTCCCGCTTCCAGTCGCTGTGCGATATTGTTGATCCGGGTTCATCAATGTTGACATGTAAGCATGAGGTCAGCCAGCTTATCGCCATGAAAACCCGGGGGCAGTTAACCTATAGAGCTATTCAGGGAAAACCGGTTGTTCATGCCAGGGCTGGCGTTAAACCTCCTGCCGATATTCCACGCAGTGACTATAACGACTATATGGTAGATCTTTACCTTAATCGTTTACCCGGTCAGACGTTATCCCGAAGTACGTTGATATCAACGCGTGAGATGTGGCTGTCGGAAAGCGATCTGGTATCCCGGGAACAGGATATCCGTCTTAATCTGGAATTCGATTTCAAACGCCAGCCCGTACAGCCCGCCATGAATGAAGGGCATCTACTGATGTTTTCCCGCCCGTGGGATAATATGGAAGAGGCTCTGCAGCAACGCTCCCTTTTCGACGACTGGCGGCAAACGCATACACTGAAGACCCTGGCTGACTGGGATGACTGGTGTGATTTTCTCTATTGCCGGACGGTGTTTTCTGATATGAAACTAAAAGTCGGAAGCAAACGTAGTGATGATATTTTAGTCAGACTATTTCTCCGGGCGCTGACTCAGTGCCAATGGGGGCTTATGCTGAAAGATAAAAAAAGTTATTCCTGTAAAGAGGTTGCTGAATGGCTGACGTCAGAAGGCTATTCAGTAACGGTGACTGATATAAAAAATGCGGTAAGAGCAAAAATACCCCAAATGAAATTTAGTTCTGTAACACCGCGAATGAAGTCACTGATGGATATCATAGCCCGTAAATATCCGACATTCTGTCTTCCAGTCTGATAACCGTTAAATCTCCCCCAACTCCTTTAACAGAAGTTGGGGGCTTAATCACAGGCAATCGGCATCAAAACAGTGAAATAACTGCCGCGCGTCAGGATGGCCATTTACATGATAGATCCGCATGGCATGACAGGTGATACTCTGGAGATTAGCCGCCAGCCTTTTCCCCATATTCACCAGTATGCCGTGTGGTATTTTACTGCTTGTACTGTTTACTGTCAGAGTAAAACAATTTGTTTCAACGCTGACCTCAATAAAATCATTTCCAAATAATGTACCGACAACCTGCCTGATTGTTTCTTCATAATCTGTCAGATCAATGACATCACGCCATCTCGCATTTACGAGTTGATACTTTCTGATATGTAAATACATAGAACCACCTTTATGTTATTTCAACTAATATGATGTTCTCCGACATTATGAAAATATTAATCATCATTGTAATTGCTGATAACCTCTCTAACCTTCGGATCTTACGTTCCCCCCTGCCTCTCCGACTTGATGGCAAAAGTGCATGGTCAAATATGCAGCAAAAACATGTCATGTACAGGTCAGGATAATAATTATCACCCTGAACGCAAAAATACACATGGACAGGATGAGTCCACATTTTATTCGATGATTCCAGCAATGTTTTAATATATTGATAATTAATGAGTTAATTTTTTTCTCCGTCACAGTAAAAGTGGACTCATCCTGTCCGTTACTTTGCTGAAAATATCCTCTTCGCTGGCATTAACCGGATAAACGAATGGGTAAGCACGATAAACTTGGATATCGACTCGGATTGATATTAACTCGCCTGAACAATGGTGAGTCACTAGCCGTCCGGGAGTTATCTGAGGAATTTAACGTTTGCGAAAAAACTATCCGTCGTGATCTTACTCAGCGCCTGTCCTATCTTAATCTGATTCGACAAAATGGTCGCTATCGCCTGTCTGACGGTGTTCTCGGTCAACGCAGCAATGCTGATTTACGTCATTTCACGCGCATCCTGGGTATTGAAGGGCTGTTCCCTCGCTGGGATGACAGACTACTGAGTATTTTGTTAGGTAACACGAAAAACAACCCGTTTCTGATAAAACAACGTCCATACGAAAACTGCGGATCATTCATGTCAATTCTGAATGTATTATCCGATGCCATCCTGTCACAGAAGAAAGTAAATTTTAATTACAAAGATAAAGAGTTTCGGGCTGTTGAGCCATACAGACTGGTTAATGATAACGGATTGTGGTATCTCGCTGCCGCCCATGACAGTACATTAAAAAGCTTTGTTATCTCATCTGTCAAAGACGTTTGCATGAGTAATATCTCTTTCAGGATAATCCCCGAAATTAATGAAAAAATAGAAAAGACAGATGGTATCTGGTATAGCGAAGACCTTATCGAAGTTCTTATTTCAGTTTCCGCACATGTTGCTCCGTGGTTTACCCACCGTCATCTATTGCCAGGACAGGAAATAATTCATACTTCCCGGTCTGGCGATTTACTGGTGATATCACGTGTAACACACACAGATCAGATAATGCCTTTAATGAAATACTGGATACCGGATGTCGAAGTAATACAACCGGCCTCAATCCGTCAACAACTTGCTGAAGATATACAATCCGCACTGAAACGTTACACCCAGCCAAGTAACGCCCCGTAATGACACGGATAATATAATTTTCATTGAGTGCTATTTTTGTAAGCTAAAAAATGGAGTTACCATGAAAAAATGCCCGGTTCTTCTTGTTGTATCAGGGTTTCTGACCGAAAATGATATATCATGGTTTAACCGAATTAAAGCAGGGTGTGGCCTTGATGTCAGATACTATAAATGGGAATCGGCAAATCTACTATCCATATTAAGTTCTGACATAGCGAACAAGTGGGGGTTATATACTCTCTTCCCCCTGAGAACATCTCCTTTATTGTCATCAATCTCCATTCCATTTAAAGCGCGTCAGGCCTGGTATAATGCAACGAAAGCAGCAGTTAATAACAGAGAAAAATTAGCACACGTAATAAACGAGATATACGTTAAAGAAAAGCGTAATGTGATCATAATGGGTCATTCTTTAGGGACTCGATTAATAAACAATACATTACCCTATATTAAAAATGATAATATTCTCTTAACAATCTCTATGGCCGGAGCCACCCCAATAACAAGTTATACAGAGAACATAATGAAAATGGCTTACGGTTCAAAAATGGGGCATTTAAATATCTACAGTGAACATGATAAAGTACTTAACACGATATACCCTCTCGTAGAGTCAGTAACGCCAATTGGGGTTCGGGAGGTGAGATTCAGACCTGCTCGGGTGATCAACTGGAAGTGGGATATTGGTCACACTGAATATATTACTTCAAACAGGATTGATTCATTAACACACTGGTTAAATGTTACCTGTGCCGATTTAGCTGATCCAGACGTAGAGCTCACTGACGACGACATAAAATTGTTTAATGATATTATTGATCTTGCGAATTTAACACATCATAAAAACACTGTCGCACCTAAATTAATATCATTTGAGTAGTTAAAAAAAGGTTGCATTATAACGGGAGTGTATATTTACTCCCGTTAAGTTTCATATTTTATAGAATTGATATGGATTCGATTAAAAATTTCGTCTAACTCGTTCCCTTATCAAATTTGCCAGCCTTACCCTTCCAGGTGAAATAGTTTCCGTTACAATTTCAACTCTCAACAAATCACGCTGTCCGGTTCGGCGACTGACCGCGAAACGCTGACATATATCATTAACCGATACCGTATTACCGGTATACAGTTGTAGTAATATCCAGCACAGCCTTTCTGCGATCCTTTCACCGCGAGTTTTATACATCTGTAAAACCTTCAGTTATCGTCAACGATGACATAGTCCACCTCAAAACCCACATAACTGACTGTATTCATGAATATTTATTACCGGTGTAATACTGTCGTTGGGGTAATGGATTAACCGTTATCACCCTGCTACTGGAGAATGCACCATAGGGGGCAAAAATCACGAGGGATCTGAGATCCCCCGTGTCTGCACATGTTTATGCGAACGGTCCGGTACAACCAGTATCATCATCATGCTGCGATGTACTGCGCATGAAGAGGATTACAAAGATGCCCGTTTTCTTCCTGTTCATAACAGGTCAACAACTTTCCACAGTTACCGTTACCCGGTAAATCCCCATAGACAGGTAATCCATAAAATTACCCTCCCATAAGGACCAGAGTCCATTCCTCTCTGCCGCCCGCTTTCTTCCTGTTCATAACGGGTCAACAACTTTCCACAGTTACCGTTACCCGGTAAATCCCCATAGAGAGATATTCCATAAAATTACTCTCCCACAGGGACCAGAGTTCATTCTTCTCAGATACCAATGAAATATCTCCAAACAGATAATGGAAGACGTAATGACCCGACCAGCAAAAATCTATTTCCTTTTCCAGTTCCGGGTAGACTCGTCCCATGTAACTAAAGTCTGTGACATAATCGAAATACCATTCGTTATCCTGACGGATGAACCGCATTTCAACCGGATGAAATCCGCCGGATTCTGCACTGTAGTCCGGGTCACGAAAATTAATGACTACTGCCCTGACCGATGTTTGCTGAGATTGTTCTGCCAGAAGCGTAACGATGTGCTGCTGAAATAATTTAGTGACAGGCAGCGTTAATCCTGCCTGTTTTAAGACATACTGGGTTTGCATAATAGATTTTCCTGTAAAAGGTGAGTAGAGGTGTGTAGTAGTTTCTGGTTGTATACAGTTCTGGTAAAGAATTAATTCTTCGCAATCCTTTCTCAATCGCCAACCTTACCGAGTGTTTTAAGGCGCGCCCGCCAGTCAGCATATAAAACATGCGTAAACAACTTCTCAGGGTGCGCCTCAAGCAGACATATATCCGGTGAGCGTAAAACAGCGGCCAGGAAACCGGCATTATTGGCACTTGCTCCTTTAAATAATGATCTGAATACGCCTGATGTGAAGCCCGTTGTCGGTTGAACTTCGAGTACACTTTCAATCTTAGAAAGTGGGACCCAGTCTTTAGAGAACAATCCACCGCTGCCATTTGCCATGAGACGCAGGTAAAGTTCATTATCCGTTTCAGACATAGCCAGTTGCCATGTCAGAATACCGCTGGCTTTAGGGCTGATTTTTTCCGCCTGACCTGATTCAATTAGCAGCTTATAACTCTCTTCAGGTAATATTTGGCCATCTTCAGTGATACCTTTTTCAATATCACTTAAATCATTATTTAACCCCAGCTTCTCGTGTTCATTATTATTTTTCTCTAACTTTGATTTTCTCATTTTCATCTCCTGGTTTTAATCTGATTTACAGACGGGATTCCGCCATAGACATTAATGTGTCAATCCCCTTCAAAGGGCATTCCGGATGAAATAGCAGATAAATACCATTTCCATTATCTTCTGTAATTGATAGCATCAAGTAATATTCATCTGTCAGATGGACCACGAACTCAGGGTTTGCAATTAAATGATGAATTACATCCAGTACGTGTCGTTTAATATCTTCGGGAACATCACCGGGTTCAATGTACATTAATGTTACACCCACCTCGCACCAAAAATTCATTGCGGAAAGTTCATCATCAAATGGAAGTATCAGTTCTTTTCTCAAGACAGTCATAACTGAATCGGGAAGAAGGAGCGACGGCAGGTCTTGCCAGTTCGAGATAAATTTCATTGAATAATCCTCATAAACAAAAAACCCGATACGTTTTAAGTATCGGGGTTACATAGACAGGGTAAAGAATCTGGAATTGCCTTCAGGCGTCATCTAAATTCTTTCATAATATCCACAATCCTTGCAGATAAGCACTGGCGCATTATTCCTTTCACGCTGTTTAAGGAATCCAAATAGACGCTGTATCGCCCTGATGATTTCTTTAAGCAATTCTGGTAATTGCTCCGGGCTAATATAACCGGATGTCGATGTCAGAAACCGGTCATCGCGAGTCACCTTTGCTATATTTCCGGCAGTTTCTGTGACTGTATTCCGACTACCGCACTTAGGGCACTTTAACGGCATAATCATTCTCCACGTTTAAGAGATGCAAAAATCACTGTTCTTTACTGGTAGCTACGGGGGGTAAAAGAAGGTCGGTAACACCCTGCCCGGTCTGACGCATTCGCTCTGGTGTCAGTTTTGCGTAGCGCTCCGTACTCTGAATACTGGCATGCGCAAGCTGGGCTTTAACGTCATACAGACTGTACTGTCCGCTGGAGACAAGTAATGATGCGACGGAATGGCGCGTAGTGTGGAAACAGACTTCACTTTTATCTATCCCGCACTCTGCCAGTATTTTTTCATAGGCCCACCGGGGTTCTGATATTGGTTTTCCATTATCTTTTACGGCAAACAGATAGGGGTTGCTGCCAGCCCGTGGGATCGAATCAATAATAGATAATGCAACATCACTGAGATACACAGTTCTGCTGCGACCATTCTTAGTATAAGGAATGAATAACGACCTGTTATCCCGATCAATATGTTTGTGCATGACATTCAGCATTTCTGATTTGCGTGTACCGGTTAACAGCAGCATGGCTATCAGTCCCCCGGCTGCCTTATTGGGGTATCGTGCCGCAGCGTCGAGGATCCTTCTGATCTCATCGGCGTCAAAAAAGCGCGTCCGCTGATTATTCTCCTTCAGCAAAGGGATCTTATCGGCTTCATTCTTCTCCAGGACATCCTGTCGTAGCGCATAACGCCCCATAGTTTTCAGAATAGCCAGTGCCCTGTTACAGGTAGACGGTGCATACTGCTGGCCGTGAATACGACCCTCAAGCATGTCGAAAAGCACCTGCTGGATTTCCCGGGCCCGAAGGTCACAGTAACGTATCTTCCCCAGACAAGGTTCAATGTATTGCGTGAAACGCTGAACATCCTTATCCCAGGACTTTTTATGGCGTTTGATGAACGGAACATAGGTCTGGTGAAAAAACTCACTAAGCGTTGGCATAGCACGATAATTATCGCGTTCTGCCTTAGGGTCATTTCCCAGTGCAATCGCCTCCTTGTGACGGCGGGCTATCTGACGGGCTGTCCCCACATCAATTTCAGGGAATCTGCCAATACTGATACTTTTTTTGGTACCGTGGAATGTGTATCGCAGGAGGAAACGTTTGTTACCCGTTCGACCTGAGAGACATTTGAGGCCGATAACTTCGGTATCAGATACCTCAAGCTCTGTAGATCTGGTATCTGTGTTTGCCGGAAGGGCTTTGATGGATGAATTGGTGAATCGGAAGGATTTTTGCATATTTATCCTCATGTATCTGATTGATATCATGAAAATAATATATATTTGAAGGTGTTTTTATTACGGGGCAGGATTGAAGAATGGAAAAGCTATTAGACGCGTACAAACGGATATTGCAGGAAGTTAACGCCCAGTCATTTAACCTGAATGAGGATAAATACTCAGGCGTATTTTTACCCGTACCCTTTGAAGAATACTGGCATTCACCGATAAAAATCATGCTGGTTGGACGTGAAACCGCAGACTGGAATACGCTGAATGGTAAGAATACGATATCACGGGTGTTGGGACTTATACCTGACGTCACCATCGGTCAAGTGGTTGAAGAAGCTGTAGATCGTTACAGGAAACATCTTCCGGTACAAAATTATGGCACCACCAACCTCAAATCACGTAGCCGCTTCACGCAGTATCATTTCCGGCTGGCCCGGGAGCTTAATATTCCTCCTCAGGCTATCGTGTATGCCAATCTACTGGCGTGGGATTACGATGGGCTGACACCTCTCACCCGACCTGTAAATGAAGTGCAGGAAGTCATATTAGCCTCACTGAAACTGCTGGCGGTACAAATTAAACACCTTGAACCAAATTTCATCATCTTTGCATCCGGAGCCCGGAGAACAGACTACATCATAAAACAAGTGCTTACTGAGTTAGGCGGCTATGAGACTTCTTCAGTCATACCGGGGAAGCTGTGGGAGTTCAAAACAGGTAATGCAATCTGTTTCAGAATTGCCCATCCAAGGGCTATGCGCGGACACCAGAAGTACAGAGATGAGGTGATTGCACGAATTAAGCAACTTTGTACTCAGGGTGGCTAGAGCATTACAGCTTGCTCAGCAGGGCCCCCTTCCCGGAAGAGTACCGGAAAACAGGCAAAACGACCTGGTTCTCTATGCTGGAGGCGACACGTTCGATTCGGCATTACCACGCTGGAGATTGCAGCTCATTGCACCCCGTGAGCACAGGATATGCACAGGGCGTGAATTTCAGGCACAAAAAAACCACCCGTAGGTGGTTTCACGACACTGCTTATTGCTTTGATTATTCAGCTTTTTCCCATGGTAGCCGGAGTGGGACTTGAACCCACACAGCGCGAACGCCGAGGGATTTTAAATCCCTTGTGTCTACCGATTCCACCATCCGGCCAGGGAAGAAAGTGGAGGCGCGTTCCGGAGTCGAACCGGACTAGACGGATTTGCAATCCGCTACATAACCGCTTTGCTAACGCGCCGTAAAACTTTTTTACGCGACACCCGCTATTGCGCATGTCTTTAATCTGGAGCGGGAAACGAGACTCGAACTCGCGACCCCGACCTTGGCAAGGTCGTGCTCTACCAACTGAGCTATTCCCGCATGCCATCAAGTTAACTTCTAACCACTTGATTTCATTATCGTCCGGCTAGCTGTGCCGCCGTTCGATGCGTTGCATTCTACTGATATGACGGTATGAGTCAACGTTATTTTTTGCATCCCCGGATCGTTTGCTGAAAATTACGTCGAAACAATCACTGATCAAGCAAATCGCCACGGGCAGCGTTTAAATATTGCAGCATAGACCACAGCGTCAGTACCGCAGCAACCCACAGCAGCCCAATCCCAGCCCACTCAACCCAGGCGTTTGGACGCCAGAGCATCCAGACCAGCGAGGCCATCTGCGCGGTGGTTTTCACTTTACCAATCCACGACACCGCGACGCTGCTGCGCTTACCCAGCTCCGCCATCCACTCACGCAGCGCAGAGATGATGATCTCACGGCCAATCATGGTTGCTGCAGGCAGCGTTACCCACCACGTGTGGTAGTGCTCAGCCACCAGCACCATCGCGATAGCGACCATGACCTTATCGGCGACCGGGTCGAGGAAGGCACCGAAGCGGGTGCTTTGGTTCCAGCGGCGTGCCAGATAACCATCAAACCAGTCCGTAACCGCAGCCACCAGGAAAATCAGTGCACAGGCAAAAGGGGCCCAGACGACTGGCAGGTAAAATGCCAGTACAAAGAACGGGATAAGCACAACGCGAAAAAGAGTGAGCAACGTAGGGATATTAAATTGCATAATGACGGTAACTGTTTGTTGTCAGTAAAATTTAGCTCTATGTTGCTACAGAGCCCTCAATGTTTCAACGAGTAGTAGATCTTTTCTGCCAGCGCTTGCGAAATACCCGGCACTTTTGCAATTTCCTCCATGCTGGCATTGAGTAATCCTTGCAATCCGCCCATATATTTAAGCAACATCTGCCTGCGTTTTGGCCCGACGCCTTCGATGGTCTCAAGCGTACTGGTGTTTTTTACCTTCGCCCGTTTTTTCCGGTGCCCGCTGATGGCGTGATCGTGTGACTCATCGCGGATATGCTGGATAACATGCAGTGCCGGAGAATCCGGCGGCAGACTGAAGCCCTCCCCTTCCGGTTCGAAGAAGAGCGTCTCCAGACCGGCTTTACGATCGGCCCCTTTTGCCACACCCAGCAGCAACGGATGGTTTTTATCCCAGCTCACATCAAGTGAGTCAAAGACCGCTTTCGCCTGCCCGAGCTGCCCTTTCCCGCCGTCAATCAGTATCACATCCGGGATTTTGCTCTCTTCGATGGCTTTACCGTAGCGACGGCGCAGCACCTGGTTCATGGCGGCATAGTCATCGCCCGGCGTGATCCCGGTGATGTTATAGCGACGATATTCCGCGCGCAGCGGGCCGTTAGCATCAAACACCACGCAGGAGGCCACGGTCTGCTCGCCCATCGTGTGGCTGATGTCGAAGCACTCCATCCGTTTAACCTCCGGCAGCTTCAGAAGCGTAGCCAGTGCCGTTAAACGCTGGTGGACCGTCGATTGCTGGGACAGTTTTGTAGTAAGCGCCGTCGCCGCATTGGTCCGGGCAAGCTTCAGGTAACGCGCGCGGTCACCGCGCGGTTTGGTCTGCACGTTAACCCGACGACCAGCCAGTTCTGACAGCGAATCCGCCAAAAGCGTTTTATCGTCGAGATTGAAATCAAGCAGGATCTCCGATGGCAGCGTGCGCATCTGACTCCCCTGCAGATAGAACTGGCCGACGAAGGTTTCAACCACCTCACCCAGCTCCGTCCCCCCCGGCACTTTCGGGAAATAGCTGCGGCTCCCGAGCACTTTACCCTGACGAATAAACAGCACATGCACGCAGGCCATGCCGGCGTCAAAGGCAACGCCGATCACGTCGAGATCGTCACCGGTGTTCGAGACAAACTGTTTCTCAGTGACTCTGCGCACCGCCTGGATTTGGTCGCGGATCCGCGCGGCCTCTTCGAACTCCAGCGCTGCACTGGCTTTCTCCATCCGGGCGATCAGCTGCGTTAATACCTGATCGTCTTTCCCGGCTAAAAACAGGCGCACATACTCGACCTGCTGCGCATACTCGTCTTCACTCACCAGCCCGGCAACGCATGGCCCCAGACAGCGGCCAATCTGGTACTGCAGACACGGGCGCGAGCGATTGCGATAGACACTGTTTTCACACTGGCGAACAGGGAAGATTTTTTGCAGCAGCGCCAGCGTCTCACGTACGGCATAGCCGTTGGGAAACGGGCCGAAATATTCACCCTTGGCATGTTTTGCACCGCGGTGCATAGCAAGCCGGGGGTGCGTATCGCCACTCAGGAAGATGAACGGATAGGATTTATCATCGCGTAACAGCACGTTGTAGCGCGGCTGATAGAGCTTAATATAGTTATGCTCAAGCAGCAGCGCCTCCGTCTCGGTATGCGTGACGGTAACATCAATATTCTGTATGAGTGCGACCAGTGCTTCGGTCTTGCGGGAGGCAAGGTTACTGCGAAAATAGCTGGAGAGGCGCTTTTTGAGATCTTTCGCTTTCCCCACGTAGATAACCGTACCGCCAGCGTCATACATACGATAGACGCCAGGCTGGCTGGTTACGGTTTTCAGAAATGCTTTTGAATCGAACACATCACTCACTGACTTAACAACGTCTCCGCATTACATAAACCATGCCGGATGGCCAGATGAGTCAGTTCAACATCACCATGAATGTTCAGTTTGCTGAACATGCGATAACGATAGCTGTTCACCGTTTTCGGGCTAAGATTCAGCTGTTCCGAAATCTCATTTACCTTCTGACCTTTGGTGATCATCAGCATAATCTGTAGTTCACGCTCGGACAAACTGGCAAACGGCGATTCCGTTTTCTCGGGTTCGATCTGACTCAGGGCCATCTGCTGAGCAATGTCGGAAGCAATGTAACGCTGACCGGCAAAAACGGAACGGATAGCATTGACAACTTCCTGCGGCGCGGCACCTTTACTCAGGTAACCGGCAGCGCCCGCCTGCATCACTTTTGCAGGCAGCGGGTTTTCAGTATGCACGGTCAGCATGATGACTTTTGTATCAACAAAGGTACGCGCGATTTTGCGGGTTGCTTCAAGACCACCGATACCGGGCATGTTCATATCCATCAACACCACATCGGCCGAATTAGTGCGGCACCATTTTACGGCATCTTCGCCGCAACAAGCCTCACCAGCAACTTTAATACCTTTTATATCTTCAAGAATGCGTCGTATCCCTGCGCGCACCAGTTCGTGGTCATCAACAAGAAGGACGTTGATCAAAGGAAATGTCTCCAGAATAGGGATAACGCTACTGAGTGATAATTTGGTTTATATTAACGGTTTTCCTCACAAGATTAAAACGTTAAAAAATCGGCTATTCGATTTCGCTCTCGTTTTTGGAAATTAGGCTGTACAGAACGTGGAAAGAGAGCCCGCGCCACCAGGGCTTGTGCAGCTTTTTTTAAGCATCTGTATTCAAAAAGTTACAAAAAACCTGTCACCTGAGTCCGTAAAAAAACAGTTCTTAAATTTTTGTAACAATAATTAACGACAAGCGAACCGGGTATAAACAATTCGTCGCTATTAACGCCGCACAGTTTAGCGGCACGCGTTGTTTACGCAAATAAACATCCAGTGTAAAAGTACGAAAAACAACCGCTGCATTTTTTGCTGCGCCTTGTGGTATACTCCGCCGCCTTGACTTTCATCGTCGCGCACGAGCGCCGTTTTATAATGAGGAAAATAAATGAGCACACCTGAATTTGCCACTGCGGAGAATAACCAGGAACTGGCACAGGAAGTAAACTGCCTGAAATCGCTGCTAACGCTGATGCTACAGGCGATGGGCCAGGCTGACGCCGGTCGTGTGATCATTAAAATGGAAAAACAAATCGCGCAGATGGAAGACCAGGCGGAATCCGCGGTATTTGCCAACACCGTTAAGCAAATTAAACAAGCCTACCGCCAGTAATAAAAAACGGCTGGATGCGGTGCATTCAGCCGTTGCCTCGTCTGACACGCAGAACGTACTCTCTACTCAAATAAGCCCGGTCGCCGCCGCGTAACATGCGATCTGCGTCTTGTTAGGCGCATTGAATTTTTTCTGCATATTCTTCTGATGAAAGTTAACCGTATTCTCTGAGATGGAGAGAATGATCGCAATTTCCGCCGACGTCTTCCCTTCCGCGGTCCATTTAAGAATTTCCCGTTCACGTTTGCTGAATTTCATCTCAGGCGGCATCACCATCTCATCTTCAAATCGAATCAACGATGTTAAGGCCACTTGCACCAGCAGTTGTAACCGCAGCTCTATTTCCTCGTGGTCTAACGGGCTCTCCAGCATGCTAGTACGAGAAACCGACAGAAAACCGAGAGCATGATTCGGCAGCATCAGACACTGCGTTATTCCTGTACGTAAGCCGTGCTCCCGTGCGCTATGCCATAATTCCTCAGCATCCGCGAATAATTCGTCAGTCCAGGGCAAATGCCCCTGGATGAAATTCTCCGGTTTTAACACCGGGTCAATGGCGAAATAATTCTTCGACTGATATTGCGCCTGCCACTGTGGCGGATAAGTGGTATGCACAGAAATCTTAGGCCGCGTAAAAGGCACGGGATGGCGTACGCAGAGTGCGTAATAATCGAATTCTAGCGCCTGAGTTTGTCGCTGAAGTTCCTGATATACCTCGTCGGCACAGGTCAATTTCTGAAACCGGAGGGAGCATTCCCGTCGCCAGGTGAAAAAGTCTGAATCCTTCATACTTACTAAATGAAGCCTCTGAAATGATATTCATTATTATGGTGAATATAACCTAACACATAAAACTTATTTCTAACTACAAAATATCGGCAACAGCACAATTAACTTTACGTTTGATAAGGTTTATTGGGCCTGAGCGGAATAAAAAAACACGGTGTCGTGCGCAGGGGGAGAATAATTTGCCCCAGATGAATTTTCTGGAGCAAATTAGTGCAAAAATTCTACTGCATAAGGAATTTTTCAAGGAACTGACGGGTTCGCGGCTGCTGTGGGTTGGCAAATAAGTGTTTTGCCGGCCCCTGCTCCACGATCCTTCCCTGATCCATGAAAATGGCGCGGTCCGCCACGTCACGAGCGAAGCTCATCTCGTGGGTAACGATAACCATTGTGCGTTTCTCCTGTGCCAGCTGGCGTATGGTGTTCAGCACCTCGCCCACCAGCTCAGGGTCGAGCGCAGAGGTCGGTTCATCAAAGAGGATCACATCCGGGCGCATCGCCAGCGCGCGGGCAATCGCCACACGCTGCTGCTGACCACCTGACAGGCGGCGCGGGTAGCTGGTTTCTTTACCGGCCAGCCCGACTTTTGCGAGCAACTCGCGCGCGCGAACCGTCGCGTCCTCTTTGGCTTCCCCTTTTACAATGACCGGGCCTTCAATGATGTTCTCCAGCACCGTCCGGTGTGGGAAGAGATTGAAGTTCTGGAAAACAAAGCCCACATGCTGGCGCAACTGGCGAATCAGACCTTTTTGCTGGCTGATGGATTTGCCGGTATCAATCGTAATATTCCCCACCCGAATCGTGCCTTCTTCAGGCTGTTCAAGCAGGTTGATGCTGCGCAGCAGCGTTGTTTTCCCGGAACCACTCGGGCCGATAATAGCGACCACTTCGCCCTGCTCAACCTCCAGATCAATCCCGTGGAGCACCGTTTGACCGTGGAATTTTTTCACCAGGTTTTTAAGGTCGATAGCACTCATTTTGGATCACGCTCCTGGCGGTTAAGCTGGTTTTCGAAATAGTTTTGCAAGGCGGATAACACCGTCGCCATTACCCAGTAAATCAGCGAGGCCGCCAGATACATGGTGAACACTTCCAGGGTGCGCGAGGTAATAAGCTGCGCCTGACGGAACAGTTCCGGTACCTGAATGGTGGCCGCCAGCGACGTGTCTTTCACCAGGCTGATAAAGCTGTTGCTGAGCGGCGGAAGCGCCACACGCGCCGCCTGAGGCAGAATGGCTCTGCGCAGCGTTTGCCAGGGCGTCATACCGATACTGGCCGCCGCTTCCCACTGCCCTTTATCAATGGACGAGATTGCCGCACGCAGCGTTTCAGAGGTGTATGCCGCCGTATTGAGCGACAAACCAATCATCGCCGCGGGGATCGGATCCAGCTCAATACCAAACTGCGGTAAACCGTAGTAGATCATAAAGAGCTGCGCGATAAGCGGCGTGCCGCGAAACACAGAGATATAAAAACGCGCCACCCAGCGTACTGGTAAGACGGGTGACATACGCATTAAGGCCAGCACAAACCCGAGTACCAGACCGAAGAACATCCCGCCAATACTGAGCTGTAACGTAAATACCGCACCTTTAAGCAGGTACGGCAGGGAATCAATAACCAGTTGAATACTTTCTTGCATTATTATTTTTCGACCTGATTTTAGACATGAGGATGGTAGGCAAACAGCGCAGGTGCCCCGCCGGTGTGAACAAACAAAATCGGCCCTTCATCCTTAAAGCGCTTCTGTTCAATGCCATCGATAAGACCGGCCATCGCTTTGCCCGTATACACGGGATCAAGCAGTATACCCTCGAGGCGCGCCAGCAATTTCACCGCGTCCATCCCCTCTTCATTAGGCGTGCCGTAGCCTGGTGCAAAATAGTCGTCCCAGAGCTGGATATCAGCCGTTGCCTTCAACGCCAGTTGCTCTGCCACCGCCTGCTGTAAGGTGACCACTTTCGGCTTCTGGTCCGCGACGCTACGCGATACCGTCACGCCAATAAGCTCGACATCGGGTAATAATTGCTCCAGACCTACCGCCAGCCCTGCGTGGGTACCTGCACTGCCGGAAGCAACAACGACAGAAGAGAGGCTGACCGCTCCCTCGCATTGCTGGGCAATCTCCAGCGCACTTTCCACATACCCCAGCGCGCCCAGCGCATTCGAGCCGCCGACAGGAATAACGTAGGGACGAAAACCCTGCGCTTCCAGACGCGTCGCCAGTTCATCAAGTTGTGCGGTCGGGTCGGTTAATGCCTCGACCATTTCGACTTGTACGTTAAACAGATCCAGCAGCAGACGGTTGCCGTTAGTCAGATAGTTTTCTGCGTGCGTTCCAATTGGGTTTTCCAGCAATGCCACACAGTGGAGACCCAGCTTTGCGGCCACCGCGGCGGTCTGGCGGACATGGTTAGACTGAATGGCACCTGCGGTAATGAGCGTATCCGCGCCTTCACGCAGGGCGTCAGCGGCCAGAAACTCCAGCTTACGCAGCTTATTGCCCCCCATCGCCATCGGCGTAACGTCATCGCGCTTAATAAAAATATCGCGTCCTAAATAGTCAGAAAATCGCGGCAGATACTCCAGCGGAGTCGGCGCGCCGATAAACTCCAGGCGGGGAAAGCGCGTTAAATTCTGTAGTGACATGGGTTCTCCGGTAACACTGACTCAATGTGATATTTTTCATTATGCACGCAGACGCGTAAGAAATAAAAAAGGCGCTTTTAAAAGCGCCTTTTTTTAACGTCAAAGACTTATTTCGTGACGTCTGCCCCGAACCACTTCTCTGAAAGGGCTTTCAGGCTGCCGTCTTTTTGCATGTCAGCAATCGCGGAGTCAATCGCTTTAACCAGGTCGTCGTTGCCTTTACGAACGGCTACACCGGATTCCTGACGAGAGAACGCATCACCGGCTACCGCCAGGGTATTGTTGGTTTTCTTCACCAGATCCAGCGCGGCCAGACGGTCAACCAGAATCGCATCAATACGACCTACGCGGAGATCCTGGTATTTTGTCGGGTCATCATCGTAAGTGCGGATATCCACACCCTGAACGTTCTGGCGCAGCCACTCTTCATAGTTGGTCCCCAGACCGACACCGACTTTTTTGCCTTTCAGGTCAGCGGCCGTTTTGATGGTGCCTTCGTTACCTTTCTTCACCAGCGCCTGGATACCGGACACGGTGTACGGCGTGGAGAAGTCATACTTCTTCTTACGCTCGTCAGAAATGGTCACCTGGTTAATCACCACATCAATACGTTTGGAATCCAGCGATGCCAGCATACCGTCCCATTTGGTCGGTTTGATGGAGGCTTTCACGCCAAGGTGTTTCGCCAGTTCCTGTGCAAATTCCACTTCAAAACCGGTGAGTTTACCGTCATCGCCCTGGAAGCTGAATGGAGGATAGGTTCCTTCCAGCCCGACCAGCAGCGTACCGCGCTCTTTCACTTTATTCAGCAGATTTTCTGCGGCGAACGTTTTCACGCTCATACCCGCGACCAGCGCGACTGCCATTACACCCATCAGCGCCTGACGACCCAGAAGTGCTAATTTCATAAATACCCCGATATAGTGGAATTTTTGAGTAGTGTAGAGAAATCACCTGCAAGGTCAAAGGCGACTGCGCTACATCTTATTCTTTTTTAATATATATCAGAAGTTGTTCCAGCGTGGGCTTTCTGCTTTATGACACCCGGCATTTGTACCTTATATTGTGCATACTTGCGCAGCGCAATGCGGTAGTTGTTGGTGCTGGTCGCAGGCAGCCACGGCTCAAGATTCTCATCCAGATAGCCGGTCTTCAACAGATCGCGGGAGATGTTGTTCACGGTGAGATGTTGTCCGAGACGGCGCAGGCGGACGACATATTCGCGTACGGTTCCGTGGCTCATCTCCGTTTGTTCAAACAGGAATTGTTTGAAGCCGATAATGTCGAAGAAGTCGCTTTGCTCTTTGCAGTGGAGATCACCGCAGAAACGGCAAAGCGCCACCCACTCTTTTTGTTCTTCGAGCCATGCTGCTTCATCCATCAACGTGTCGAGGCGTGAAATCGCGATCTTATTAACGATTTCGCCTCGACGAACCAGCGTGATACGATCGAGTAACTTGTTACAGTGGGCGCAATGCGTCTGGCTGTGTTTAAAGTCTTTCAGGTAGCGGCTTAAAGGCCGTCTTTTAGATTGCTGCACCGTCATGATAACTCCTGGTTGTCAATACGTTGTGCGGCATTTTTCAGGTGAATCAATCACCTATAACTTACCCAGCTTTGTGCGTAAACGTTTAATGGCCTGGCTGTGCAACTGGCTCACCCGAGACTCCCCCACTTCCAGAACAGCGCCAATCTCTTTGAGATTAAGCTCTTCCTGATAATAGAGGGTCAACACCAGCTGTTCGCGCTCAGGTAAAGCCTCAATCGCTTCCATTACGCGCTGGCGTAAATTACCTTCCATTAAATGGTGTAACGGGTTTTCTTGCTGATGCTCATCCGTCACCAGCTCGATGCTATCGCCATGCTCTTCTCGCCACTCGTCATAAGAGAAGAGTTGGCTATTATTGGTATCGAGCAACATCTGACGATACTCTTCAACAGCAATGCCAAGACGTTCCGCCACTTCTGTTTCCGTAGCGTTACGTCCCAGTTCCTGTTCCAGCTGCCCCATCGCATGCGCCACTTCGCGCGCGTTGCGGCGAACACTGCGCGGCACCCAGTCGCGGCTGCGCAGCTCATCCAGCATCGCACCACGAATACGCTGAACTGCGTAAGTCGTAAATGCCGTTCCTTGCAGAGCGTCGTATCGGTCAACTGCATTCAATAACCCGATACCGCCCGCCTGTAGCAGATCGTCAAGTTCCACGCTCGCCGGCAAACGCACCTGGAGGCGCAATGCTTCGTGACGCACCAGTGGGACATAACGCTGCCACAGCGAGTGTTTATCCATTACACCTTCAGCGGTATAGAGTGAATTCACGATAAACAGCCCTGCGTTAGTTGAGTTATCGGCATGATTATCCGATTCTGCAGGGCGTTCAATTGGATGAATAGTGGGTAAAATAAGGGGTTATTTGGGGGTTACCGATGCATGCAGGGATAACATGCATCCTGTGGTAAGGATAACGTCAGCCTTTTTTACATAGCAAGAATATACTTGAACATAAATCAGGGTATTGATGGCCTAACTCGTAGCACCCCTCAAGATATTGCTTTGAGATGATATCTGTCTGTAAAAGTTTGTCCCACTGGAAATTAGCGAGCGCCTTGAAAAAAATACCCGTGCGATAAACAACGTTAAGTCCCGCAAGACGGGCATCTCTTTCAAGAGTATCCAGAGAATAAGTACAACGATGGCCATGCTGAAACTCAGCCTCCGTCACCGCACTGTTATGCGAGATTAAGTTCATTTTTACGGCAATCTGTCGGGAGGCGGCATGCGCATTTGGACAAACCAGAAAAAAGTGGCCTTCATCCGTTAACCATTCATTATTAATGCGTTTTAAGAGGTTAACGGGATCGTCAATATGCTCCAGCACATGGGTGAGAATAATATTGTCATAACGCTCCGGCAGTTCAACATCCTCAAAGCGGGAATGCACAAACGAGACATTTTCCCCCAGGCGCTTACTGGCGATATTCATCGCCTCTGCCGAGGCTTCCACGCAGGTGATGTCGCTGAATTTTTCGGTCAATCGTGCGGTAAAATCACCTTTAAAACTACCAAGTTCAAGTAAATTACCCGGCTTAAAAAATGGTGTGAATGCACGGATCATAAAAGGGTGCATCACATCAAAATCAAAGTTATAGGCATACTGATGATCGGCAGTATCTTTGATTTCCAGATTGTAATCACGAAGGGTCATGTTGTTATCTCACTGTGCAAAGTCATGGTTATCTTTGAAGCGTTTGATCTGCCGAAGATAAATCCATGCTTTAGATATAAATGTTGTGCCGACACGTTATTCTTATCGACTTCAAGATTAATTTCCATCACACCCAGGGACTGTAGATGTTCAATGCTTTGAATTAATAGCTTGCTACCCACACCGCAATGCTGGGCGTCAGGCAAAACGGAAACATGAGTAATAAATCCCTGCTGACGCTGCGCGTTATAATAGGCTGCAACCAGTCCGGTGAGCGTGTTGTTATGCCAGGCTTCGGTTCGCCATGCCCGCTCCGCTATTTTTTTGGCATAGTCCTGCAACGCGATTATTTCGGTAATAGACGCGACAAAAAGCGGGTCACACTGATTAAAGTGTTCGACGATCTCCTCCGGTGAGGCACGGTTCTGGCAAAACGCCCAGCAATTCATAACACCAGTTCCGCCAGGCCAAATCCTGCTTTGCCAAACGCGTTACCGTTATAAAGCAAATAAACTTTCTCATCGCAGCGGAACAGATGGGGATAGCACTGCATTTCGCTGTCCCAGTCATTCACGGACGCGAGCGACGCCATCTGGCTGTCGTCACGATGCCAGTGGTGTAAATCATCAGACCAGGCATAGCCCAGACGATAGCCGCGCCCCTGCTCTGTGCGGAAATCGAAACACTCACGGAAGCAAAAGACCATATGATAACGGCCATTGATTTCAATCACCGTCGGCAGTGCCTGGCATTCATCGTCCCCCAGTACGGAAGGGATAATTTGCTGGCTGTCACGCTGCCAGTGGATGCCATCGTGTGATTCCGCATGAGCAATTTTATAGATGCGATCCGGAACCGAATCCGGTGTGCGCTTCTTCCAGCCCGTTCCAAAGATGTACCACATGTGGAAACGTTCACGGGTATGTATAACAAAGGCATCTCCCACTAAGTGTGGCTCGTGCAATGAGGGGCCCATCACGGGCCCAGTACCGAAACGGGTGAAGTGTTCGCCATTGTCTGTGCTTACCGCAAAACCAATGGCTGTATCAACCGAGACCGAAACGCGACGATTCCAGCCCGTCGTCCATGCCATGATTTTTCCTTCATGACGCAGAACGTTACAAGGGAAAATACCGTGCTCATCGAATGTGCCCAACTCAGCAGATGCTATCACCGGCTCGGGACTGATACGAAGCACCTCCCGCAAAGATTTATCCATATCCACATAGCAGACACGGCTAATAAACTTTGCTGAATTCGCCTCCCGCTCACGCGTGGAAAAGTAGATTCGGACAAAGTCATTAAACACCAGCGCTTGCGGAGACTGGGCAAAACCCACCCCATTTGCCAGAGGAGGAACCTGTGAAGGCGAATAGATAAGCCCGTGCTTACGCCATTTCAGGGTCAGCATAATTTGCCCTCAAGTTGTGCCAGGCCAAAGCCATAGCGGCCCACCTGATCCCCCAGATAAGCCATGTAAATATTGCCATCGAGTTCAAAAACGTGTGGGTAGCTGATCATTTCTGCATCCCATCCGGAAGCAGAAACGTCAATGCCAGCTTTGCTATCATCCCGGTGCCACGACATCATATCCAGACTCCACGCGTAGCCGATGCGGTAACCGTTCTGCTTTCCGCGGTAATGGGCGCTGTAGCGGTAGCAAAAAAACATATGGTATTTGCCGTTGGCGTAAAAGACATCCGGGCTGGCCTGTGCCTCGTCCTCTTCGATACGGCTGGGGATCAGATCTTTATTCAGCTTCGTCCAGTTGATGCCATCTTCAGATGTCGCCATGCGAATCTTGTAGACCGGCTCTGCGCGGCCATCCACCCATTTCCATTTGCGACCAGCAATATAAAAAAGCTGCCATTGGTTATTGAATCTTCGAATTTTCGGCCCACTCATTACAAACGGCTCATCCGGAGAGTAACCGATTGCTGGCCCCGGACCCGCTTTAACAAAGGTCTCCCCCTGGTCATGGCTTACTGCCATGCCAATTGCCACGTTGAACGGCACCGATTCGCAGCGAGTCCAGCCTGCATACCAGGCTTTTACCACATCCTTATCGCGCATCACGGAGACGGGATAGGTACCAAATTCGTCAAATTCTCCGTATCCACCCAGCGGGAGAATCGGTTCACGGGCAAAGCGCAATACCTGGAAGAGATCGTCACGAGCCAAATCCACCCAAGCGGAATAGCTGACATATTTCCCCTGTTCATCAGCAGGCGGGCGGCAGGAGAAATAGACACGCACGAAATCATCAAAGATCAGCGTCGCAGGGGCCTGAGCAAACTCTTTAAGCCAAGGGAGATGAGTCACCTCCTGCGGGGTAAAGACCTTACCCAATTTTTTCCATGTAAACATATTAAATTAACTCATAACCAAGTTGCAGGCGACGAACCACCTCATCGCGAGAGTTAAACATCATGACGTCAATAATGGACAGCCAGGGAATAAACGCCGCGTCAGAATGCGGGTAGTGCCACGGTTGCGGCTGGATAAATTGCAGCTGAAGCCCGCGTTCGACAAAATCCTGCCGGGAATAGAGCGCCATGCCCCCCGGGGGGTTAATATACGTACGGACGTTCATCACCTGACAAATATCGATGACGCGATCCTGAGACTTTAACGCGTGATTCGCCGGTAACGAAGACGAGACAATTAGCTCACACGAGAAGCCAAAATAGTCCCGCAACCGGTTCAGGCCCAGCCACAGATAATTAAAAAGATTATCCTCCGGGTTCTGAATAATCTCCTCAACGATCGGCATTACCGCGGAAAATGAGGGTGCGTGGCGATACGCACCGACAATTTGATTGCACAGCTTATTGCGGTCAAATGCTGCTGAGAGCTGCCGCTCCCTGATATCCAGAAAGTCCGAGTCTTTTTTTAGTGGCAGCGAGATTAATGACTCCGCACCGCGAACCTGAATACGGTTACGGTTAATCCACCCTTTTTTCGTGTACTTGATGTTGTCATACACCACGAAAGCATCCACTGCCGCCATCAGTTGGAAATAGCCGCAATACGGGAAAAAATAGGGTTGCATGATCGCCAGCTTCATCGGTTTTCTTTCCTATCCATTGACCACAAGCGCAGGCTCTGCCGCACGGGCGGCATTGATAAAGAGTTCCTGGATAATCTCAATAATACGACGTTGATCGGCCACCAGTAGTCCGGGATAGATGGGCAGGCAGAGCACCGCATGAGAAATTTCATCGGCAACCGGGAGATGTTGTGCATTCGCCGTCGGGAAGTGGCGATACATCGGGAACGCGCTGATAAGCGGATAGAAATAACGGCGGGCATAGATATTATGCTTGCGTAATTCCGAATAGATAGCATCCCGGCTGACCGCCGAATCTTCGCGAATAAGTACCGGGAAGTAGGAGTAATTCCATTCAATATTACTGGCAGGTTTAATGTACTCCAGCGCCGGAAGAGCGGAATCGAGCAGTTCAACGTAACGTTGATAAATAACCGCGCGTTCCTGCAGCGCACTGTCAATATACTTTAACTGCAGCAGCCCCATGGCCGCCTGCACTTCATTCATTTTGGCGTTAATACCCGGCGCCATCACAATGGTTTCATCGGCAAAACCAAAGTTTTTAAGATAATCGATGCGCTGCTTGGTTTTGGCATCATGGCAAATAATGGCCCCCCCTTCGAAGGTATTAAACACCTTTGTGGCATGGAAGCTCAGTACGGACAGATCGCCATAATTGAGAATGCTGGCGTTATCTTGTTTGACGCCGAAACAGTGGGCCGCATCGTAAATCACCTTCAGTCCATAGGTATCGGCAATCTTCTGGATGCGTTCCATATCGCACGGAATACCATAGCAGTGGACTGGCATGATCGCCGTCGTTTTAGGCGTAATCAGTTCTTCAATGCGATCCGGATCGATATTAAAAGTGGCGGGGTCAATATCAGCAAACACCGGTGTTAAATCATTCCACAGCAGGCTGTGAGACGTGGCGACAAAAGAGTATGGCGTGGTGATCACTTCACCGGTTATACGCAATGTCTGAAGCGCCGTCAGCAACGCGAGCGTGCCGTTGGAGAACAGGCAGACATGTTTTACCCCAAGATACGCCGCCAGCGCCTCTTCCAGTTGCTGATGGAATTGCCCGCTGTTGGTCAAAATTTTACTTTCCCACAAGGTCTCCAGGTAAGGGATGAACTCCTCAAGGGGCGGAAGAAGTGGACTGGTAACGTAGACATTTTTCATAAGTTAATCCTCAGTACCTGATACCTGGAAACTGCGGGGTGCTTCATCAGCACACCATTTTCGCCAGGCCCCGCGCAGGGCCTGCTGGAAAGGAATCGCCACATTGCTCTGGCTCTGGAGTGGGATTGTGCTCCGCATGCTTTGACGCAAAGCGCTGAGGGTTTCCAGTCGGGTTTGCCAGCTAACGGCCTTGTCGAAATAGTCTTGCTGACTTTCCGCCACAAACTCATCCAGCCCGTAAATATGCAAGATCTCCAGCCCCTGCCGCGCGGGATAGGTTGCGCCTGCCAGGGTAAGCGTCGGGACGCCCATCCATATGCCATGACTGGTGGTGGTTCCCCCGTTGTACGGGAAGGAATCAAGCAACATGTCTACCTCATGATGCATATGAAGATACGACTCCAGTCCCGTCGTTTTACGGAAGATAAGCTGCTCATCCGATACGCCCAGCGCATTGAGCTTTTTGCGGTAGCGGGCGATCATCGCATCGTCATCCATAAAACCAATCAGCAAACGTGACGTGGCGTTATGCAGCAGAATGCGCGCCCACAACGCAAAGACCTGGTCATTCAATTTTTTCGGGCGGTTGAAACTACCGTAGGTAAACCAGCCGTTCGTAAGGGCTGGCAAGGCATTGACGTCAGGGCTGGAAGCATCCGGCTCAAAGAAGTTATCGAGTGGAATCGCGATCAGCTTTTCAGTGAACTGAGCGTCTATCGCAGCATTCCTGACAAACCCGGTGCTGATAATGCGGTAATCCATCTGCCGCATCCCGGTCGTGCCCGGGTAACCGAGCCAGGTGATTTGCACCGGCGCAGGCTTAAAGGCAAACGCGGGTAAACGCGTCCCGGTGGTATGACCCGAGAGATCAAAAAGAATATCAATCCCGTCGCTGTGGATCTGTTTTGCCAGCTCAACGTTATTGAGATGGGTAACAGATAACCACTTCGTCGAGGTGTTACGGAAGTGCTCCGTGACGGCATCATCTTTATCCAGCGTACTATATCCGTAGAGGGAAAACCGCTCCCGATCCATGCCGTCCCAGAACGGGCGCAGGAAGCGGCTTACGGGATGGTTACGGAAGTCTCCGGAGACAAAGCCGACGCGCAACGGCCGCTCAGGATCCTTACTACCCTGCCACGGCAGCGCCAGGTCGAAGTTTGTCGCCCACTCGGTCACCAGTTCACCATAGGCAAGATGGCGATTGAAAAGCACTTCCGGCGAGACAGAAAAATCGTGGGTAAGAACAAACAGCAGGCTGGTGAAACAGTCAAAATCACCCGGCGCAAACTCGAGCGATTTCTCGAGGAAATAGCGTGCTTCCGTCAGTTTCTGATTATCACTGAGAATAATGCCCATCATCGCGAGATGCAGCGGATTCGTGGCGTTATAGCGCAACGATTCCCTGGCGCAGCGTTCAGCCATGGCCATATTGCGACGCGCATGATAAACCACCGCCAGCGTATTCCAGAATGACGCATTATGTTTATTCAACCGCAGCAGCGCCTGCAGGATCCGGGCGGCATAATGCAGCTCACCTTTTTTCTGCAGCACGGTTGCCAGGTCGAACCAGATATCCTGCCCGGCAGAGTAGCAGCTCATGAGCTGGCAGAGTGCCAACAGAGCCTCGTCCCAGTCGCCCATCAGCAGGCTTGCACGGGAAGAGCAGCGAAGCAGATGCAGATTATGAGGATCGTTTTCAATCTGTCCCGTAATGTAATCGCGCGCATCTTTCGCCAGACCTGCGGCAATCAGCGCGTTTACGTTTTGGTAAATGAGATCGATGCCAGGATCCTGTTCATCCCTCTCCCCTGCCATAATCTGCGCGTCAACAAGTAAACCGCCCTGTTGCGATCCGACATTAAGCAGTAAAAGCGTATCAATGTTGCTTTTAAGGTAGTCGACATCCCCCAGACGCAAAAAACGCTGCAGTGCTTTGCGCCAAGCTTCAGGGGTACCTTTCAATAGTCCTTTCGCCTTCAGTGCAGAAAAGCACTCTCGGCTTCTGGCCTGATTCATATCCATGCCGGCAATCGCGAACTCCCGTTCGTCGTCACTGAGGGTCACACGCTCTCCCCAGAGATTAAGCATGATGTCAAAGTCTTGCCCTACCAGAAGAGGAGCAATTAACGTGAGTTCACTTTCAGGCTGAACATTGTAAGGCCCCGGTGAACCCGCCCAGTGGAGCCCCGGAATTTGGTTGAGAAAGAGATCTTTTAGAGATTCAAGTACGCTCTGGGAGACATCCTCCTCTTTTTCGGGAAGACGAGCGTTGCTCACCAGTTGATCAAATGACAGGCTCAGCGGCCATGCGCCGCCAAGCAGATCGAGAATATGCAGCGTCGTGGTATTTTGCGTCGAGAAAAATTTCCCTTCAGCGTTGGTGTGAGCATTGACGATCTCGCCGCGATCGTTGCGGCAACGTCTGAAATCACCGGCCCAGTGCAGCGTGTTTAACCGGGTAAAATCCAGCGCCGCCGCGTTAACAGTATCATCACGGGAAAGCAGGCTGACGCGCTCGCGACGGTTGACGGCAAAATCGAGATATTGCTGCGCGGCAATCGATGCCTGCCCAGATGAGACCAGTGCGTGCAGCTGATGAATTTGCTCGCTAAAGCTCTCACCCGTTTCGTACTGAGGCAGCGCATCCCCCACGTAGCGCAGCCCGCAGGATGAGAGAGTATCGGTGAACTGAAGGAACTGCCCGGAGATGTGCGTGGCGCTTGCCAGGCTCTCAATAAGGGTCGTGTCGTCAACGCGCTCCATCGCGAGCACATAGTCTTTGATCTCCCCTTCCGGCTGGGTCAATGCCAGATAGCTGAGCATACCACGAGCAAAAGCAACCTTCTCATCTGACCGGCCCGCAAGGCGTGCGTGGAAGGCCAACGCATCCTGAACGTATTGTGCCGCGGATTCAGGCGGGGTAAAAATCTGGTGGATGGCAATAATGCCATACGCCGACAGGTGGCGACGACACCACTGCAACAGCGCGTCACGCTCTGGCATGCCTGCAGGAATAAAGTCCCCGCGAATAAGAATGTAATCGAACTCACCCGGTGACACGCTCAGCACATCGTTAAGACCCGCCGCAACCAGTTCAATACTGACGATACCCAGACGCTGCGCCTGCCTCTGCCCCGCTGCAATAGCGTCTTCGTTAATATCAATACCTATCCCGACACAATCAGGCCAGGCCAGCGCAGCGGATAACAACACCTCGCCCTGTCCGCAACCTAAATCCAGGACGCGTGCATTCTCAGGTGCCCCGGCAGGAAACTGATACAGGGCAGCGGCGGCCTGCAGACCCGATAGCGTGAATCGATTATCTGGATACAACATACAGAGAAAGTTCCATGAGTTCAGTGGTTAGCCAAAATAGGTTTGTTGCATCGCAGCTTTGTAGTTCTGGTACGCTTCGCCGCCTGATTTTTGCGTGGTCACTGTCCAGCTGAACGTGGCGTCGGTGTAGCGAATATCGATCAGTTTCTCCAGCGGCTCGCGATGAATGGCCATCTGCTCAACCGCAGGCAGTGCATCCAGCGCGACAGAAAGTGCGACCTGGTCGAGGAACCACTCCGCATTGCCGCGGCGTAGATTCCAGTCAATAAATGTCGCAACAAGCGACAGGTATTTACGCGAAAGCGTCCCCGGAGCCGTATAGACAAAGCCGGCGGGAACCTGCTCCCATGGCGGTGCGCCGTTACTGTAAGAGAGGACAATTTCCTTATCAGGAAGATGTTGCTTAATATCAGCCCAGTTCTTACGAACGAGACAATCTGCATCAAGAACAATAACTGGAGAGGTGAACACGCTCAGTGCATAGCTGAGGAAAACAAAACGTCTTGAGGCGTACCAGACATTGATACCAAAAACGGGCGCAATCTTTTCGGCTGTCACCGATATCACCATTCCCGGAAAATGCTGGTGCAGCGAATGAACGTGCGCCTTTGTCTCATCATCAGGGTTATAAAGATGCAGGTGAACGTTAAGCTGGTCGCCGTTGGTATGAAAGATCGAACCTAACAGCGTCAGGGCGTGATCGAAGTAATAGCGTTTGTCGCACGCTACCAGAACCGTTGTTTTTCCGTTTTCCTCTGCCGGAAGAAGCCACTCGTAGTGCGAAAAATCAGGCTCATAATCAGGCATGTTCAGGGCGGAGAAATCGATGAACGTTTCAGGGCAGCCACCCAGTTTATGAATCCCCGTGACGATCATTAGCATCGTTAACGCGTCTTCACCAATATGTTCAGGATCGGCGGTCAGCTGCTGGATAAGCGTCTGCATCTGATTAAAATCATCTTCCATCAGGCATACTAACAGCAATATTTTCATCACGGTTGGGGATGGACTCACCACCGCGTAGTAGTTTGAAATCAGGAATAAGGCGGCGTCAATTTCGTTAATACGGAAGAAAACCTGAATACCCGCCACCAGAAGATTTATGCTGTCGTCATGCTGAAGCGCCTCTACGACCCAACCGGTAATGGTTTCACTCAGCTCTTGCGAAAAGGGTGTTGGCTTGCCCTGGTTTTTAAAATCAAACGCGGCGTTTGCTGCAGCGATCGCGCACAGCATGCGCTTAACAGCGAGTTCTTTTTGTGCATCCAGATCGGTCGTTGCGTCCATGATCTGGGGTTCGAGCGTGGCAATATCAGAATTTTTATAGTGCAGGATTTCGGTTACAACATGCGCAGGCAATGCATCCGTTTCTGGCAAAAAGATTAGCCGTGAAAATTCATCACGGTAATACTGATGCAGCGATCGTGTACGCTCGAACTTGTTCATCCCGATTCTCTTAGTAAGATTGCGATTCTTACCCATCGTACAAGGGAATATTCGAGATAATGGAAGGAACACCCCCGGTAATAATGGCTTATTTCGGAGATTGTCTGGCGGGCAAAAAAAAAGGTTGCTGTCTCCAGCAACCTTTATGAAACAGACGCGGCGATTAACGCAGCAGAGACAGCATAGCCTGAGGAACCTGGTTTGCCTGAGACAGTACAGAAGTACCAGCCTGCTGCAGGATCTGCGCGCGAGACATGTTGGAAACTTCGGTAGCGTAGTCAGCGTCCTGGATACGGGACTGAGCAGCAGACAGGTTATTGATAGAGTTGTTCAGGTTGTTGATGGTAGATTCAAAACGGTTCTGAATCGCACCCATGTTAGAACGCGCGGTATCAATTTTCGCGATTGCAGCATCAGCAGCAGAGATAACAGCCTGTGCAGAGGCGTTATCGGAGATTGCAGTGCTCAGACCAGCGCTCAGGGTACCAGAGGTCGCGTTGATCAGCGCGTTGCTGTCTACAGAGATGGTGTCGTTAGCAGAAGTACCAGCACCAACCTGAATTTTCAGCGCGGTAGATACAGAGCCGTCCAGCAGTTTTTTACCGTTGAAGTTAGCTGAGCCCGCGATACGGTCGATTTCAGCCAGACGCTGTTTGATTTCAGTGTTGACGGAAGTCAGGTCAGAAGAACCGTTGGTGTCGGTAGCAGCCTGAACAGACAGCTCACGAATACGCTGTAAGTTGGTGTTGATTTCGTTCAGGTTACCTTCAGCAGTCTGAACCAGGGAGATGCCGTCGTTGGCGTTACGCGCCGCCTGGGTCATACCTTTAATCTGGGAGGTCATGCGGTTAGCAATCGCCTGGCCAGCAGCGTCATCTTTCGCGCTGTTGATACGCAGACCAGAGGACAGACGCTCGATAGCAGTGCCCAGAGAAGACTGAGATTTGTTCAGGTTGTTCTGAGTGGTCAGGGACAACAGGTTAGTATTGATAACTGCCATAATTTTAATTCCTTCAAAAATGGTTTCTAGGGTCGGTGCCTAACACTCACGGCGTCTCTCACCGTCAACAAGGTTATCGACGCTCGAACAGCAGACTTTAGAAAATATCGAAGAAAATATTTAATTGTTTGTTTTATAAAGATTTATTTTGCACTAAAGCGGCTACAGAGTGCATGATGAATAAAAGATTAACGCAAAAAATCACCGTCTTATTCTCTTCGGTATATTTCTTCGTCATGCGCCCTGTTGATTTAAAACGCGTCATTTAGGTCGCTTATTCAGCGATATATTTTTTAAGCTTGCCGTAAACTTTTCGTCGAACGGGCCGATAAACGACTGAAACATCCATTAAGAAGGAACACTACATGGCGACTATCAGTAATCTCGGGGTGGGCATGCCCGGCCTGTCAGATCTGTACGATAAGCTGCAGGCAGCAGAAGAAACAAAATTGACGGCTATTGCCAAGCAAAAAACCACCTACGACGCGCAGATTACCGGTTACGGCAAATTACAAAGCGCCCTGACGAATCTGCAAACCGCAGCTGCTAAGCTCGCAAAAACAGATACGTGGAACTCAACCTCCATTAGCAGCACCAATACTGCTTTTTCGGCTATCAGTACCTCCGGCGCTAACGTTGGTGATGTGACAGTCAACGTGAGCAAGATTGCTAAAGGCCAGGTGCTGACAACCACACCAGGCACTATCGACAGCAATACTAAGCAGTTAGGTGGCACCACGGGCACCAACAGCCGAACCATTACCATTACCCAGGCAGGCGCTGACAGTAAACCACTGACGGTAACCCTGGCCGATGGCGATACCTCCCTGAACGGGATCGCTAAAGCCATTAATGCTGCCAACGGCAGTGTCTCGGCAAGTGTGGTGAAAGCGGATGATGGCGACTATCGTCTGATGCTGACCTCCAAAACCACCGGTACCGATTCTGATATGACGGTAACAGTGACCGGCGACGATACGCTGAAAGGCATCATTGGCAGTGGCGCGCTTACCGAACAGGTAAAATCACAAAATGCCGTCGTTAACGTCAACGGTATCCAGATTGTCCGCCAGACCAATACCGTCACTGACGCCATTCCAGGGGTAACATTAACCCTGAAAGCACAGAGCACAGCCGATGAAACCCTGACCGTAACCCGCTCTACTGACGATAACAAAAAAGCCATTACAGAATGGGTAACTGCCTATAACTCTCTGCAGTCCACCATTGCCTCATTGACGAAATATGAGCCACCTGCGGTGGGTGCAACCGCCCAGTCTTCGAATAACGGCGTACTGATGGGTGACAGTACTATCCGCGGAGTACAATCCGATCTGCGTGCTTTATTTACCAATGTGCAGAGCGGTTCCTATGCCATTATGGCCCAACTTGGCATCACACAGGACCCGGTCAAAGGCGCGGACGGCGCGGTTGGCAACCTGAAAATTGATGATAAGAAATTAACCAAGATCCTCACGGACGATCCGGCTGGTGTACAGGCCTATTTTGTGGGTGACGGGAAAACGACCGGTTTCGCTACCCAGATGAATAACAAGCTAACCGATATGCTTAGCACGTCTGTCGGCAAAGAAGGCGTTATTCAGAATGCGAAGGACGGTATTAACGCCACGCTCAAATCCATCGGCAAACGTTACGACGCGATGGAATTGACGATTGAAGCCACGATGGCGCGCTATAAAAAGCAATTTAACGATTTAGATAAGCTGGTCACTAAATTCAATGGTACGGCCACTTATTTGACCCAACAGTTCAGCAGTAAGTAAGAAAGGAAACGATATGTATAGCAAATCTGGTGTACAAGCCTATCAGCAGGTAGGTCTTGAATCTGCTGTCTTGAGTGCCAGCCCGCACCAGTTGGTTGTCATGTTGTTCGACGGTATCCATAGCGCGCTTATCCGGGCGCGCCTTTTCCTTGAGCAGGGGGACATCCCGGCAAAAGGAGAGGCCCTGTCTAAGGCCATTAATATTATCGAAAATGGCCTTAAGGCTGGGTTAAATATGGAGGTGGGAGGAGAACTCCCCCGCAACCTTTCTGCGCTTTACGACTATATGGTACGCCGTTTGTTACATGCCAATCTGCGCAATGACATCGAAGCTATTACCGAAGTCGAGGCTCTGCTGCTCAATATTTCCGACGCCTGGAAGCAAATCGGCCCGGGTTATACTCCCAAGCAGGATTAACTTTAATGAACGACTCCAGCTTATCCCTTAAAAAGTGGCATGCTCTTTATGCGCTTAGCAATACAATGCTGAGCCTTGCTCAATCCGGGAAATGGGATGAGCTCATCGAACAGGAGGTTGCATACGTTTCGCTGGTTGAAGAGATCAGCACGACTCCTTTTCCACCCGACAGCAAACACATCCAGGATCAGGCGATGGTGATACTGAATCAGGTGCTGCAGAATGAACTCCTCCTCAAGGATTTGTTGCAGGAAAGAATGAGTGAGTTGAGCGGTCTTATTGCCCAAACCAACAAGCAAAAAAACGTTAACGTTACCTACGGGAAGTTGTCAGGCAACATATTATTTCCCGGAGAGATGAATCATTAATTCACATTAGCGATTCTTGATCCATACTCCAGAAGTCTGCCAAACGGCTTCTGGAGCACGGACGATGAAAAACCCCACCCTGTTACAATGTTTTCACTGGTATTACCCTGCGGGCGGTGAATTGTGGCGAGAGGTCACGGCGTTAGCCCCCAATCTTAACGAAATCGGCATCAATATGATCTGGTTGCCGCCAGCCTGTAAAGGCGCATCCGGCGGGTACTCGGTCGGATACGACACTTACGATCTTTTCGACCTCGGTGAGTTTGACCAGAAAGGCAGCGTCGCCACCAAGTACGGTGACAAAGCTCAGCTACTGGAGGCCATCGACGCACTCAAAAGTAATGAGATCGCCGTCCTTCTTGATGTGGTGGTTAACCACAAAATGGGCGCAGACGAGAAAGAACCCGTCCGCGTTCAGCGCGTCAACGAACAGGATCGCACGCAGATCGACGATGAGATCATTGAGTGTGAAGCCTGGACACGCTACACCTTCCCTGCCCGTGCCGGGCAATATTCGCAGTTTATCTGGGATTACAAATGCTTCAGCGGCGTCGACCATATTGAAAACCCCGATGAAGACGGCATTTTTAAAATCGTCAACGACTACACCGGTGAAGGCTGGAACGACCAGGTTGATGATGAGATGGGTAATTTTGATTACCTGATGGGCGAAAACATTGATTTTCGCAACCATGCCGTCACCGAGGAGATCAAATACTGGGCCCGCTGGGTCATGGAACAAACTGGCTGTGACGGTTTTCGTCTGGACGCCGTCAAACACATTCCCGCCTGGTTTTATAAGGAGTGGATTGAGCACGTTCAGGAAGTCGCAACGCAACCGTTGTTTATCGTGGCGGAATACTGGTCCCACGAAGTGGATAAACTGCAGGCCTATATTGACCAGGTCGATGGCAAGACGATGCTGTTCGATGCCCCCCTGCAGATGAAATTCCACGAAGCATCGCGCCAGGGTCGGGAATACGACATGAGCCAAATCTTTACCGGCACCCTGGTCGAAGCCGATCCGTTCCATGCAGTAACTCTGGTTGCCAACCATGACACTCAGCCTTTGCAGGCACTGGAAGCGCCGGTTGAAGCGTGGTTTAAACCGCTGGCCTATGCCCTGATCCTGCTGCGTGAAAACGGAGTGCCCAGCGTCTTTTATCCGGATTTATTCGGTGCCAGCTATGACGATACGGGCGGTGACGGCGAAACCTACCATATTGATATGCCGGTCATCGAGCAGCTTCACGAGCTGATCCTCGCCCGCCAGCGTTTTGCCCACGGCGTGCAGACGCTGTTCTTCGATCACCCAAACTGTATCGCCTTCAGCCGCAGCGGCACCGAAGACGATCCTGGCTGTGTGGTGGTGATGTCGAATGGCGATGACGGCGAGAAAGTGATTTGTCTGGGTGAAAACTACGGCAACAAAACGTGGCGTGATTTTCTCGGCAATCGCGAAGAAACGGTCATTACCGCGGCGGATGGCGAAGGCACCTTTACCTGCAAAGGTGGAAGCGTCAGCGTGTGGGTGATTGAGGATGCGTTGTAGTTGTAAAAGCATCTGACGTGAATTGAATGCCGGGTCAGGCGAAGCTGCCACCCGGCAACATGCACTACGGAAGTTTACTCTCCAGCGGATTTTTGCTCAGATAATCTGCGCACTCTACCGTCGGGCGATCGACCTTCTGTAGCTCCATACCATCATACTCAAGAACAGAGCCATCGCGCTCCAGCGGATAAATATCCAGCTTGCGGGTGACGTTATAATAACTGTCTGAACGCAGCATGATTTTACCCGGTACAGCGATCACGCGCTGCCACTGACGGCAGTCCAGCGTATCGCCCTCCTCCGTCACCACCAGCGTGGCAATCGCCTCTGGGCTCACCATTTTGCTCTGCGGCCCTTTTGACTGCCAGTACCCTGCCAGATGCGCCGGGACGGGGTGTTTGATCACTTCCTGATAGTTATCCACCTGAACGCACCCGGTCAGTGCCAGCAGCGCGCCAGCAATTGCTATTTTTTTCATCATCTTTCCTGCATTCGAAGAAAAAAATATTGTGGCATTAAAGCGCTTGGGCTGCCAGCGAAGATCGACGGGGCTTAAACTTGCATCCCCATCACTTCCTGATAAGCAGACACAAGCTTATTACGCACCTGAATCCCCATCTGCAAGGAAACCGAGGCTTTTTGCAAATCGGTCATCACATCATTCAGTGCCACGCCCGGCTCGCCGAGGGTGAACTTCTCCGCCTGAGTACGTGCGGCGGTCTGGGTATCGCTGATACGGTCAAGCGCGGCGTGCAGTTGTCCTGCAAAACTGATGCTCGGTTGTTCTGCCACATTCTGATTACGGGCCGTCATCGCCGTTGCCTGCAACTGACTGATCACCCCTTCAATACCCTGTATAGCCATGACTCTCCCCTGAATGGTTTTTTACGGGGTCAAGACTAACAGCTTGTCAATAAGATAATGGCGGTAAATAGCGTGAAAAAACCAGGTTATTTGACGCATAGAAAATCCTGAATCATCAAATAATGGCAGGGCCATCAATATGGAACTTTTGTCGTGTTTGCCGACCCGGGAGTCAGTTTTGTTTCTCTACACGAATAACGTAAACCACCAGGATTTAAGAGGTGCGCAATGAGTGCAACAGCATCGACAGCGCCACAAAATAAATCACTCGAGTGGATGAACCGCCTTCGCGCGAATCCTAAAATCCCGTTGATCGTGGCAGGCGCTGCCGCAATTGCGATCCTTGTAGCGATGGTCTTGTGGGCGAAAAGCCCTGATTACCGCACGCTTTACAGTAACCTTTCCGATCAGGATGGCGGTGCCATCGTCACCCAGCTTACCCAGATGAACATCCCTTATCGCTTTGCGGATAACGGCGGTGCGCTGGAGGTACCGGCTGATAAGGTGCACGAACTTCGTCTGCGCCTGGCGCAACAGGGACTGCCAAAGGGCGGTGCGGTAGGTTTTGAACTGTTGGATCAGGAAAAATTCGGTATCAGTCAGTTCAGCGAGCAGGTGAACTACCAGCGTGCGCTGGAAGGTGAGCTGGCCCGTACGATTGAAACATTGGGTCCGGTGAAGAGTGCACGTGTGCACCTGGCCATGCCTAAACCCTCCCTGTTTGTCCGCGAGCAGAAATCCCCGTCGGCCTCCGTCACCGTTAACCTCCAGCCTGGCCGTGCAATGGATGAAGGACAAATCAGCGCGGTGACCCATCTGGTCTCCAGCGCCGTTGCCGGTCTCCCGCCGGGTAACGTGACGCTGGTTGATCAAAGTGGTCATCTGCTGACCCAGTCCAATACCGCAGGCCGCGATCTGAATGACGCGCAGTTGAAATATGCCGCGGATGTGGAAGGTCGCGTGCAGCGCCGCATCGAAGCCATCCTTGGCCCGGTCGTCGGTAACAGCAACGTGCATGCACAGGTAACCGCGCAAATTGACTTCTCTAATAAAGAGCAGACCGAAGAGCAATACAGCCCGAATGGCAACCCGGCTCAGGCGGTAATGCGCTCTCGTCAGGTCAATGAAAACGAACAGGTTGGCGGCGCATACCCAGGCGGTGTGCCGGGCGCACTGTCTAACCAGCCAGCACCGGCTAACGCGGCGCCAATCTCAACGCCACCGGCTAATCAGCAGAACGGTCAGCAAACGAATCAGCAGACCACATCAACAGCCAGCACCGCCGGTCCGCGTACCAGCAGTCGTAACGAAACCACCAACTACGAAGTGGACCGTACCATCCGCCACACCAAACTGAATGTGGGCGATGTACAGCGTCTGTCGGTTGCGGTGGTGGTGAACTACAAAACGCTGGCGGATGGCAAACCGTTGCCGTTGACCGCCGAGCAGATGAAACAGATTGAAGACCTGACCCGTGAAGCGATGGGTTACTCCGAGAAGCGCGGCGACACGCTCAACGTGGTGAACTCACCGTTCAACTCGGTTGAAGAGTCAGGTGGCGAACTGCCGTTCTGGCAACAGCAGGCGTTTATCGATCAGCTGCTGTCCGCAGGTCGCTGGCTGCTGGTTCTGATTGTCGCGTGGCTGCTGTGGCGTAAGGGCATTCGTCCTCAGCTCCTGCGTCGTGCTGAAGCTGAAAAAGCGGCGCGCGAACAGGTCAGTACCCGTCAGGAAGTGGAAGATGCGGTTGAAGTTCGCCTCAGCAAAGACGAACAGATGCAGCAACGCCGTGCTAACCAGCGTATGGGCGCCGAGGTCATGAGCCAGCGCATTCGCGAAATGTCAGATAACGATCCGCGCGTCGTGGCGCTGGTCATCCGCCAGTGGATGGGTAACGAACATGAGTAACACGCTTTCAGGCACCGATAAAAGCGTCATCCTGCTGATGACCATTGGCGAAGACCGTGCGGCCGAGGTGTTCAAACACCTCTCCCAGCGCGAAGTACAGATTCTCAGTGCGGCTATGGCAAACGTACGCCAGATCTCTAACAAACAGCTGACGGAAGTGCTGTCTGAATTTGAGCAGGAAGCCGAACAGTTTGCTGCGCTCAACGTCAACGCCAACGACTATCTGCGCTCCGTGCTGGTCAAGGCGCTGGGCGAAGAGCGTGCTGCCAGCCTGCTGGAAGACATTCTGGAAACGCGCGATACCGCCAGCGGTATTGAGACGCTCAACTTTATGGAGCCGCAGAGTGCCGCCGACCTTATCCGCGACGAGCACCCGCAGATTATCGCCACCATTCTTGTCCACCTCAAACGTGGCCAGGCGGCCGATATTCTGGCGTTGTTCGAAGAGCGCCTGCGTCACGATGTGATGCTGCGTATCGCGACCTTCGGTGGTGTCCAGCCAGCCGCGCTGGCGGAGCTGACCGAAGTGCTGAACAACCTGCTCGATGGACAGAACCTCAAGCGCAGCAAAATGGGTGGCGTGAGAACGGCGGCAGAGATCATCAACCTGATGAAAACGCAGCAGGAAGAAGCGGTCATTACCGCCGTTCGCGAATTCGACGGCGAGCTGGCACAGAAAATTATCGACGAGATGTTCCTGTTCGAAAACCTGGTCGAAGTGGACGATCGCAGCATCCAGCGCCTCCTCCAGGAAGTGGACTCCGAGTCGCTGCTTATCGCCCTCAAAGGTGCCGAGCAGCCGCTGCGCGAGAAGTTCCTGCGCAACATGTCTCAGCGTGCGGCAGATATCCTGCGCGACGACCTTGCCAACCGTGGCCCGGTTCGTCTGTCTCAGGTGGAAAACGAACAGAAAGCCATCCTGCTTATCGTTCGTCGTCTGGCGGAAACCGGCGAGATGGTGATTGGCAGCGGAGACGACACCTATGTCTAATGAACTGCCGTGGAAGCGCTGGACGCCCGACGATCTGGCGCCTCCCCTGTCAGAGTTCACACCCGCCGTGCTGTCGCCCGAAGAGGGCGACCCGGATGTCGAGCAGCCTGAGCTGAGCGAAGAAGAGCAGCGCGCGCAGATGCTGGCCCAGCTGCAGATGCAGGCCCATGAGCAGGGCTACACGGCTGGCCTGAACGAAGGACGCCAGAAAGGCCACGATCAGGGGTATCAGGAAGGTCTGGCCAAAGGGTTAGAACACGGCATTGAACAGGCGCGCCAGCAACAGGCTCCACTTCACGCCCGTATGCAGCAGCTGGTCAGCGAGTTTCAGCACACGCTGGATGCGCTGGACAGCGTCATTGCCTCAAGGCTGATGCAGATGGCGCTGGAAGCCGCCCGTCAGGTGATCGGCCACGCGCCGGCGGTGGACAACACCGCGCTGATTAAACAAATTCAGGGCCTGCTTCAGCAGGAGCCGCTGTTCAGTGGGAAACCGCAGCTGCGCGTGCATCCGGACGACCTCCAGCGCGTGGAAGAGAGTCTGGGCGCGACGCTGAGCCTGCACGGCTGGCGTCTGCGCGGCGACCCGTCGCTGCATCACGGAGGCTGCAAGGTCTCTGCCGATGAAGGCGACCTGGATGCCAGCGTTGCGACCCGCTGGCAGGAACTGTGCCGCCTGGCAGCACCGGGAGTCGTCTGATGACTGCACGCCTCACCCGCTGGCTCAACACGCTCGATAATTTTGAAGCGAAGATGACGCAGCTGCCGTCCGTTCGCCGTTACGGACGACTCACGCGTGCCACCGGCCTGCAGCTTCCGCTGGGAGCCACCTGCGTGATTGAGCGTCAGGATGGACTAGAGACGCGTGAAGTTGAGAGCGAAGTCGTCGGCTTTAATGGCCAGCGCCTGTTCCTGATGCCCCTTGAAGAAGTTGAAGGCATCCTGCCCGGGGCGCGCGTGTATGCGAAAAACATCAGCGGCGATGGACTGCAAAGCGGGAAACAGCTCCCGCTTGGCCCTGCCCTGCTTGGCCGCGTACTGGACGGAAGCGGTAAACCGCTGGACGGTCTGCCCTCGCCGGACACCACCGAAACCGGCGCGCTGATCACCCAGCCGTTTAACCCCCTTCAGCGTACCGCCATCGAACATGTCCTCGACACCGGCGTGCGCCCGATTAACGCCCTGCTGACCGTAGGCCGCGGGCAGCGTATGGGCCTGTTTGCCGGCTCAGGGGTGGGTAAATCCGTCCTGCTTGGCATGATGGCACGTTACACCCAGGCCGATGTCATCGTCGTGGGTCTGATCGGTGAACGTGGTCGCGAAGTAAAAGACTTTATTGAAAACATTCTCGGTGCAGAAGGCCGTGCCCGCTCGGTGGTCATCGCCGCACCGGCGGATGTCTCACCGTTACTGCGTATGCAGGGTGCTGCGTATGCCACCCGTATCGCGGAAGATTTCCGTGACCGCGGCCAGCACGTGCTGCTGATTATGGACTCCCTGACCCGCTATGCGATGGCGCAGCGTGAAATCGCTCTCGCCATCGGAGAACCTCCGGCGACCAAAGGTTATCCGCCTTCGGTCTTTGCCAAGCTCCCGGCGCTGGTCGAACGTGCAGGAAACGGCATCAGCGGCGGCGGCTCAATCACCGCTTTTTATACGGTTCTGACCGAAGGCGATGACCAGCAGGACCCGATTGCCGACTCCGCGCGTGCGATCCTCGACGGTCATATTGTGTTATCGCGCCGTCTGGCCGAAGCCGGCCACTACCCGGCAATTGATATCGAAGCATCAATCAGCCGTGCAATGACGGCATTGATCACAGAGAAGCACTACGCCCGCGTGCGTAACTTCAAACAACTCCTCTCCAGCTTCCAGCGCAACCGCGATCTGGTGAGCGTGGGGGCGTATGCCAAAGGCAGCGACCCGATGCTCGACAAAGCGATTAGCCTGTGGCCGCAGCTGGAGGCGTTTTTGCAACAAGGTATTTTTGAACGCGCCGACTGGGAAGACTCACTCCAGGCACTGGAGCTGATTTTCCCGCAGGTGTAACACAGGTGGAGGGCGAAGGTCATGGCGCAAAACAGCGCGTTATCAACGCTGAAAGATCTGGCTGAGAAAGAAGTTGATGATGCCGCATTGCAGCTTGGCGCAATGCGACGCGGGTGCCAGCAGGCTGAAGAGCAGTTGAAGATGTTAATCGACTATCAGCATGAATATCGCACCAACCTCAATACCGATATGACACAGGGCATTGGAAGCCAGCGCTGGATTAACTATCAGCAGTTTATTCAGACGCTGGAAAAGGCGATTGAACAGCATCGCCAGCAGCTTAACCAGTGGACCCAGAAAGTCGACACCGCGCTGAATTTCTGGCGCGAGAAAAAGCAGCGACTGCAGGCCTGGCAGACCTTACAGGACCGACAGATCGCGGCAACGACCCTGGCGGAAAACCGTCTGGATCAGAAGAAAATGGATGAGTTTGCCCAGCGCGCATCAATGAGGAAACCGGAATGATCACATTGCAACAACTGCTGATGACCGACAGCGACCTGTCGGGCGGCATGCAAACGGGGAAAGGCACCGACGGTGCACAAGACTTTCTTTCTCTGCTGGCAGGCGCCCTGACTGACGCAACAGGCCAGGGCAACGATGTGCCGCTGACGCTGGCTGACCTGAAAGCAGCCGGCAGTAAGCTGTCAAAAGTTGCTCAGGAAGCCGGGGGAGAGAACACCCTGCAGGCCAAAATAGCCAACCTGCTCTCGCGTCAGCCAGCCCTGACAGGCGATGAACCGACAGCAACCACCCCGCTGGAAACCCTCGTTTCCGGGCTGGTGCCGGTTTCAAAAGGTGATGCCCTGAAGACCCTGAGCGCGGTGAAAACGCAGGATGACAGCAAAAGCGAGCTGAGCGAAGAAGAGCTGGCAGGGTTGAGCGCGCTGATGGCGATGCTGCCCCACCAGCAGACGGCAACGCCGGTGGCCTCTGGCGCGACAGGCAATGGCCTGACGGCGAAATCAACGCTGAACGCTGCCGCGCTTTCGCAAAATGGTGCAGGTCAACAGTCCATGAGCACCCTGCTGGCGGGCCATGAAAAAGCGCAACAAGCGTCGACTTATCAGGCGCAGGCGCAAAACGCCGATCCGTCTCAACCGGTCAACGCACCGGCGACCCCGATCGTGGCCGCCGCCGCTGAGAAGCAGGATCTCGCCAGTTCACCCTCTTCAACAGCCCCGACCGCAACGCTTGCGCCCGTCATTTCCAGCAACGTCACCAGCCACGCTGCCGCAACCGTTGCCACGGCACCGGTATTGAGCCAGCCGCTGGGAACCCAGGAGTGGCAGCAATCCCTGAGTCAGCACATTACGTTGTTCACGAAACAGGGCCAGCAGACCGCAGAGTTGCGTCTGCACCCGGAAGATCTGGGCCAGGTCCAGATTACCCTGAAACTGGATGATAACCAGGCACAACTGCAAATGGTGTCGGCGCACAGCCACGTGCGTGCGGCCCTGGAAGCTGCACTGCCGGTCCTGCGCACGTCGCTTGCTGAGAGTGGCATTCAGCTCGCGCAAAGCAGTGTCAGCAGCGAGAGCTTTGCCGGACAGCAGCAGTCCTCCTCGCAACAGCAGCAACAGGCTTCACGTTCCGGTAATACCGGCGGTTTTAATGAGGAGAGCGATGAGTTACTGCCTGCCCCTGCCGCCCTGCAATCCGCGGCGCGTGGCAACGGTGCCGTAGACATCTTTGCCTAAACGCCCGAGGTAGCGTGATTATCCCCGTCTTTTCCACGCTTTGACGACAGCAGGACACGGGATAATCACCTTATTAAGCTGTACCGAAACAGGAAGCTCGTATCAGATGACTGACTCCGCGATCACCAAAAAAAGCAAGCGTTCCATCTGGATCCCGCTGCTGGTGTTAATCACGCTCGCCGCCTGCGCTACCGCGGGCTATAGTTACTGGCGTATGCAGCAGGAACCTTCTACCGCTGCGGCCAAAGCCGAACCGCCTCCTCCGCCGGCACCGGTATTCTTCCCACTGGATACCTTCACCGTGAATCTGGGTGATGCGGATCGTGTGCTGTATGTGGGTATTACGTTACGCCTGAAAGATGAAGCCACGCGTGCGCGCCTGAATGATTATCTTCCTGAAGTGCGTAGCCGTCTGCTGCTGCTGTTCTCTCGTCAGGATGCCTCAACGCTTGCTACCGATGACGGTAAGCAAAAGCTGGTCGACGCCATTAAACAGACGCTGGCGACCCCGCTGGTAAACGGTCAACCCAAGCAGGAAGTCACTGACGTTCTGTATACAGCCTTCATACTGCGGTAACGACATGGGCGACAGTATTCTTTCTCAGGCAGAAATCGACGCGCTTCTTAACGGCGACAGCGATAAGAACGATGATCCGCAACCGGGTATTGGCGGCGATAGCGATATTCGTCCCTATGATCCCAATACCCAGCGCCGCGTAGTACGTGAACGTCTGCAGGCGCTGGAGATCATTAACGAACGTTTTGCACGTCAGTTCCGTATGGGGCTGTTTAACCTGCTGCGTCGTAGCCCGGATATCACGGTCGGTGCGATCCGCATCCAGCCGTATCATGAGTTTGCCCGCAACCTGCCGGTGCCAACGAACCTTAACCTGATCCACCTGAAACCGCTGCGCGGCACAGGTCTGGTGGTGTTTTCGCCAAGCCTGGTGTTCATTGCGGTGGATAACCTGTTTGGTGGCGACGGGCGTTTCCCAACCAAAGTGGAAGGGCGTGAATTTACCCACACCGAGCAGCGCGTCATCAACCGCATGCTGAAGCTGGCGCTGGAATCTTACAGCGACGCATGGAAAGCGATTAACCCGCTGGAAGTGGAGTACGTACGTTCTGAGATGCAGGTGAAATTTACCAATATCACCACCTCCCCGAACGATATCGTCGTGAATACCCCGTTCCATGTGGAGATCGGTAACCTGACCGGTGAGTTCAACATCTGCCTGCCGTTCAGCATGATCGAACCGCTGCGTGAACTGCTGGTCAACCCGCCGCTGGAGAACTCACGCAACGAAGATCAGAACTGGCGTGAAAACCTGGTACGTCAGGTTCAGCATTCTCAGCTTGAGCTGGTGGCGAGCTTCGCGGATATCCCGCTGCGCTTATCCCAGATCCTGAAATTACAACCCGGCGATGTTTTGCCGATAGAAAAACCCGACCGCATTATTGCCCATGTGGATGGTGTCCCCGTGCTGACAAGTCAGTACGGCACAATTAACGGTCAGTATGCGTTACGCGTTGAGCACTTGATCAACCCGATATTGAATTCGCTGAATGAGGAACAGCCCAAATGAGTGACATGAACAATCCGTCCGATGAAAACAGCGGAGCACTGGACGATCTGTGGGCTGACGCGTTAAACGAGCAAAAAACGACTCCGGCCAAAAGTGCAGCGGATGCTGTGTTCCAGCAGCTCGGCGGCGGCGATGTCAGCGGTACGCTGCAGGATATTGATCTGATTATGGATATCCCGGTTAAGCTGACCGTGGAACTGGGCCGCACCCGCATGACCATTAAAGAGCTGCTGCGTCTGACGCAGGGTTCCGTGGTGGCCCTTGACGGTCTCGCCGGCGAACCGCTGGATATTCTGATCAACGGTTATCTCATTGCCCAGGGTGAAGTCGTGGTGGTTGCCGATAAATACGGCGTGCGAATCACCGACATTATTACGCCATCTGAACGTATGCGTCGTCTGAGCCGTTAAGCATGAAAACCCAGGCAACAATATCACAGCCCTCTGCCGTTCCCGGCTCTCCGCTGCTCCAGGTGAGTGGCGCGTTGCTCGGTATTATTGCCTTTATTCTTATCGCCGCATGGCTGGCGAAGCGCTTCGGCCTGGCGGGTAAAACCGCCGGCACCCGCGGTCTGAAGGTCAGCGCCAGCACGACACTGGGGCCACGCGAGCGCGTGGTCGTTGTCGATGTGGAAGATGCACGGCTGGTGCTGGGCGTGACTGCCTCCAGCATCAACGTCTTGCATAAACTGCCGCCAGCCCCGGCAACGGGTGACGAGCGCGCAGAAGTCCCTGCGGATTTTCAGTCCGTCATGAAGAGTTTGCTTAAGCGTTCCGGGAGATCCTGATGCGCCGTTTGTTATCCCTTACGCTTGCGGGCGTCGGCCTGTTTGCCCCTGCAGTTTACGCGCAACTGCCCGGTCTGGTCTCAACCCCTCTTGCAGGCGGCGGGCAAAGCTGGTCTCTGCCGGTGCAGACGCTGGTTTTCATCACCTCGCTGACGTTTATTCCGGCGATCCTGCTGATGATGACCAGCTTCACCCGAATCATCATCGTCTTTGGCCTGCTGCGCAATGCGCTGGGCACTCCGTCCGCGCCGCCTAACCAGGTACTGCTGGGTCTGGCGCTGTTTTTAACCTTTTTCATTATGTCGCCGGTTATCGACAAGATTTATACCGACGCATACCAGCCGTTTAGCGAAGATAAAATCTCCATGCAGGAAGCGCTCGATAAAGGGGCTCAGCCGCTGCGTGAGTTTATGCTCCGCCAGACCCGGGAAGCGGACCTGGCACTCTTCGCCCGCCTGTCCAATACCGGCGAGCTTCAGGGACCGGAAGCCGTTCCGATGCGTATTCTGCTGCCTGCGTATGTCACCAGTGAGCTGAAAACGGCCTTTCAGATTGGCTTTACCATCTTTATTCCGTTCCTGATTATCGATCTGGTGATCGCCAGCGTTCTGATGGCGCTCGGGATGATGATGGTGCCCCCGGCCACCATTGCCCTGCCCTTTAAGATCATGCTCTTTGTCCTGGTCGATGGCTGGCAACTGCTGGTCAGTTCGCTGGCGCAGAGTTTCTACAGTTAAGGAGCCGTAATGACGCCAGAATCGGTCATGATGATGGGCACGGAAGCGATGAAAATCGCGATAGCCGTTGCCGCGCCGTTACTGCTTGTCGCGCTGGTGACCGGTCTGATTATCAGTATCCTGCAGGCCGCCACGCAGATTAACGAAATGACGCTGTCATTTATCCCAAAAATCATCGCCGTGTTCGTGGCGATTATCGTTGCCGGGCCGTGGATGCTGAACCTGTTGCTGGACTATATGCGCAACCTGTTTACCAATCTGCCGTACATCATCGGCTGACCCGACGATGCTGCACTTCACCAGTGACCAGTGGGTTCAATGGCTTGGCGTCTATTTCTGGCCGATGCTGCGTATCCTGGCGCTGATTACAACGGCCCCCATTCTCAGTGAGAAAACGATACCCAAGCGCGTCAAAGTGGGGCTGGGCATCATCATCACCATTATCGTCGCCCCTTCTCTCCCGCCCGTGGATATTCCGATCTTCTCGGCGAAAGCGGTGTGGGTTGCACTGCAACAGGTGATGATTGGCGTGGCCGTAGGCTTTACCATGCAGCTTGCCTTCGCGGCCGTGCGGACCGCCGGCGAACTGATTGGCCTGCAAATGGGTTTATCATTCGCCACGTTTGTGGATCCCGGCAGCCACCTCAACATGCCGGTGCTGGCGCGCATTATCGATCTGCTCGCCATGTTGCTGTTCCTGTCGTTCAACGGCCATCTGTGGCTGATCTCCATGCTGGTGGATACTTTCCATACGCTGCCGATTGGGGAAAACCCGGTGAACAGCAACGCGTTTCTGGCGCTTACGCGTGCGGCCGGGCTTGTTTTCCTGAACGGCCTGATGCTGGCGCTGCCGATTATCACCCTGCTGCTGACCGTGAACCTCGCCTTAGGGTTACTCAACCGAATGGCACCGCAGCTCTCGGTGTTCGTCATTGGTTTTCCGCTGACGCTGACGGTCGGTATTTTATTAATGTCATTACTGATGCCCCTTATCGCCCCCTTCTGTGAGCACTTATTCGGCGAGATATTCAATCTGTTAGCAGATATTGTCAGTGAGCTACCGCGTAAATAATAGCCCTCACAGTTGATATTGTCTTTCTGAGGATATTCCTAAAATAAAACGTGAAAAACATCTTCCAGGATATATCTGACGGGGTTTAATTGTTTCTAACCACCTCACAATACTTAATATTTACTTTACTTTAAGAAGATTCCTGGCAAATTATACGTAACTTTACGGGATAGTGAGTCCGCCTGAAAGTCTTTGTCATGCTCACAGGTTTATTAATTTTTTCCATCCCGTATGGCTGTTATGAGCTCTCAGGCAGATGGTGAATTATCGTTACGCATTGAGTGAGGGTATGCCATGTCAACGATCATTATGGATTTATGCAGCTACACCCGGCTAGGGTTAACCGGGTACCTGGCAAGCAGAGGGGTAAGAAAGAGAGACATCAACGATGCACACACCGTTGACGAACTCGCAGCCGCTTGTGACGAACTTAAACCAGGCGTGGTGTTTATTAATGAGGACTGTTTCATTCACGATCCAGCCAACAGTCAGCACATTAAGCAAATCATTAATCAGCATCCAAAAACCCTGTTTATTGTTTTTATGGCGATCGCGAATATCCATTTCGATGAGTATTTGTTGGTTCGTAAAAATTTATTGATCAGTTCTAAATCGATTAAACCAGAGTCGCTGGATGACATTCTGGGTGATTATTTGAATAAAGAAGTTAAAAATGTAGGAGCGGTTAACTTACCCACCCTATCATTAAGCAGGACTGAATCAAGCATGCTGCGAATGTGGATGGCAGGGCAAGGGACTATTCAGATCTCAGACCAGATGAATATTAAAGCCAAAACCGTTTCGTCACATAAAGGAAATATTAAAAGGAAAATTAAAACGCATAATAAGCAAGTGATCTATCACGTGGTACGCCTCACCGATAATGTGACGAACGGGATTTTCGTCAACATGCGTTAGTCGCTAAAAAAACCCTTTGCACCCTACCTTTGATCTCTGGCCTGGCCAGAGATTTTTGCTTCTGTGGACAGTGTCGGGCGTGCCAGTCGCCACCCGACGCCATGCTATTGCGCTTTCTCTACAAAGATGCCATCCGGGTGTCCCAGTTCGTTAAAAAACCAGATGCCGAGCGGGTAGTCTTCAAGTGATACCAGGTACATCGTGCCTTCACTAAACTCTTCAATTGCCAGGACCACACCCGGGCGGCGCGGCCCACCGTCCGTTTTAACGGTTACCCGATCGTTGACCTTCATACGTTCCTCCTCTGGTTTTGAGCCAGTGTAGAACAAAACGCCTTAACTGGCATCGCTGCCCGGTGTGAATGGCGTTTTTGTGCGCAGTCTATACTTACGGTTGGAGACGGCAAAATGAGGTACCCCGTAATGAAGACCGACAAAGAGTACAGCGACACCATCAAACGCGAGGTTGAGGTGGATGTCGATGCCCTGCTGGCCGCCATCAATGAGATCAGTGAGTCAGAAGTCCGTCGTTCAGACGACAATTCAGACAGGGTCATTGTGAACGGAAGGGATTATCACACCTACCGTGAACTGGCGGAGGCCTTCGAGCTTGATATACACGATTTTAGCGTGTCTGAAGCAAATCGTTAGGACGAAAAAAATCCCGGTCATGGGGATGGCCGGGATCAAAACTTGCTTATGCAAGAAGCACTTGAAAATTCGTTACACCAGGAAATCTGATGTACACAAAACACTATCCTCAACCATTTTGTATGACAAGCATATATTCTCATGGCGAATATAATATTTGGTACATAATAAATTTAGTTATGAGGGACAACATGCGCTGCATGCGGGTTTGGCAGGAGAGAGACCCTTTTGCCTGACTTAAGCATTAGGAATTTTTTTAGGAATATTCTTAGGTGGCAGTTTGTCAGTTATCAGGAGTCGTTATGCCTTCACTGCAGGATAGCCTGCTGATCTTTTCCGATCTCGACGGCTCGTTGCTCGATATTCATACGTACGAGTGGCAACCGGCCATGCCCTGGCTGGACACCCTCCAGGATAATCAGGTGCCGGTTATTCTCTGCAGCAGCAAGACCGCGGCAGAAATGCTGGATATCCAGCAGGATCTGGGTCTGGAGGGGTTACCCTTCATAGCTGAGAATGGCGCGGTGATTCAGCCCGACGTGCGCTGGGAGACAGGTCAACGCCACATCAGGGGGATGACGCACCGTGACATTCGACCGCTGATCGACCAGATTCGCCAGCAGCGGGGCTTTAAATTCACCACCTTTGATGACGTCGACGAACGGGTTATCAGCGAGTGGACGGGGCTGACGCGCTATCGTTCGACCCTCGCGCGCCGACACGAAGCCTCCGTCACGCTCATCTGGCGCGACAGCGATGAAAAAATGGCGCAATTTGACGCGGCGCTGGCGCAGTGCGGCCTGAAATGCCTGCAGGGAGCCCGCTTCTGGCATGTTCTGGATGCTCGCTGCGGTAAAGACGTTGCGGTTGACTGGCTGATTGAGCAGTACCGTGCGCGGGAAGGCATCGTGCCGGTCACCCTGGGGCTCGGCGATGGTCCAAATGATGCCCCGCTGCTGGACAGCGTGGACTACGCCGTGGTGATTAAGGGCATTAACCGGCAGGGCATCACGTTACGTGACGATAACCCCGCCCGGGTGTACCACACGCAACAGCCCGGACCCGCGGGCTGGCAGGAAGGGCTGGATCACTTCTTATCCTGATCGTGCCAGAACACCCGGTTGCGCCCGCACTGCTTGGCCTGATACAACCGGGCATCCGCCACTGACTGCAGCTGTTCGAAATCGTAATTGTCCTTTTCCTGGGCGCTACTGACCCCCAGTGAGGCACTGATACGCACGGTGGTACTCTTTTTCACCAGGATCTCTTTACTGTTGATGCGTGAGCGAATGCGTTCCGCAATCCCCCTCGCCTCTTCAAGCCCGCTGCCGGGCAGTACCACGCAGAACTCTTCCCCACCCACGCGTCCGGCAACATCATTCTTGCGCAGTGCGCTGCCAATCAGGCCCGCGGCATGGGAAAGCACTTTGTCCCCGGCCTGATGGCCAAAGCGATCGTTAATGCTTTTAAAATGGTCGAGATCGATTTGAATCACAGAGAACGGCAGTGACTGCTGCCGACATTTCTCCGACAGCATTTTGGCACGCTCAAACAGGGCACCACGGTTATTCAGGCGGGTGAGCGGATCGTGCCAGGCCTGCCACTGCAAAGAGTGCTGAAGCGTATACATATTGCTGACCATCCGACGGATAACCAGCCACGAGATAAGAAGCATGGCGGTGAAGAGTGCCCAGAGCAGCGCCAGCACGATACTGATACTGCCGAAGTCCCCCTTCACGCCTTCATGCAGGGTATGAACGCGTAAAATCACACCATCGAAGTGATCGAGCCGCTCCCAGCTGATAAAGCGGCTTCCGAGACGGATCCCCCCGCCAGTATCGTTCTCAATCGCGTGTGCTATCTGCGCCGTTTCGCGTTCGTCAAACCGGTTCACCAGGCTACCAGCCTCTTCTGACGTGGCAATCATATTCAGCCGAGTGTCGTACAGCTGATATTCCCCCTCTGTACGCTCTTGCGTTGCCTCTTCCAGCAGATGTTTCATGGTCTTCAATGAGAAATCCATCGCCACAACGCCATACCAGTAATGATCAAAATAGATTGGCACGCTGGCCGTGATCATCCGTTCACCACCGGTCCAGGGCGACGGGCTGGAGATAAACCAGCGCACCGCGCGAGCGCGATTGTTACGTTCAGACTGCTGGGTAAACCACGGCTGGGTAACCAGATAGTAATAGCGCTGGCTAATATCACTCGTCTGTTCAGGCGCGTCCGTCGCAAGGTAAAACCCGGCGCGAGACGCATAGATAACCCGCTCTTCACTTTGCCCCACCGAGGACGCCAGTCGGAGTAAATACCCCACTTCGAGGGCAGCAGAAATTTCATTGCTGATACGCTCAGGATCACGATTCAACAGCGTGGTTTTTTCGACGAACGCATCCGACACGCCGTTAATGGGGAGTGTGCGTTTTTTATCAACGGCGAGCTGCCAGCTGGGGCGCGTGCGAAAGGCGTTAAAGCGTGAAATCGCTTCATACAGGACATCAAAGGCCAGCGGCGTCTGGATGGCATCACGCATGCTTTTGCGGAAAAACAGCATTTTATCCACGCTGTACTGTAACTGCCGGTCCAGCGAAGTGGCTACCGTTTCCAGATGATTACGCTGGCTGGAGATATACGCATCTTCCAGTACCACCACCTCTCGCCAGGTCAGGAGCGTGGAAAATATCAGTACGATGAGAAAACAGAGATTAACAATCAACCCCGGATTGCTACGCATATGCAGCCATTGCAGAAAAGATCGTCTTACAACAAAGGTCTCGCGCTGCACACACACTCCCTGATTACTGCCCGACGCCGGATACGGAAGGTAAAAACGCCCGGCAAAGCCGGGCGTTATGTCATTAAGCCTTGTCTCGCTTGCGCTGCCCGTCTCCCGGCTGAAGCTCATCTTCACGGAACGCTTCCCGCTTGATGCTATAACCGTCGTGCCACCGGCATTCCACCATACCGCTGGAATACCCGGTGACAATCATACGTGGGCCGCCCTTCTTAGGCTTAACTTCATCACTGACCAAAAAGACCATACCTGCCTCCTGTATCAGGGTGAAACGTTTTCAATTTAGACGAGGAATGATCTTTTTGCACCCCGCAACAGGTAACAATTAGTGCGACGTTCCGCGGATTTTTTCGACCAGTTTTACGGCCCCAACCACGATAATGCCAATGATAAAGCCCAGCACAAGATTAAGCAGCGTGGGCAGAATTGCCGCCACTATGCTGCCCTGCGCCGAAGCGAAATGTTCAATAGCATGATGCAGCGGCGCGATACCGTGAACCACAATACCGCCTCCGACAAGGAACATCGCCAGCGTACCCACCACTGACAGGCTCTTCATCAGCCAGGGCGCGGTCACCAGCAGGCTTTTACCGATACCTTTGGCGATAGCGCTCGATTTTTCTTCCAGCCAGTAGCCGATATCATCCAGCTTAACGATAAGCCCCACCAGCCCGTACACCCCCACCGTGACCAGAATGGCGATCCCGGAGAGGATCAGGACCTGGTTCAGAAGCGGTGCTTCAGAGACAATACCTAACGTAATGGCCACGATCTCCGCCGACAGAATAAAGTCGGTACGAATGGCACCTTTCACCTTATCACGCTCGAAAGTTTTAGGATCCTGCGCGGCCAGCGCCTCAAGACGCTGCTGGCGCATTTCCGGCGTGTCGCTGTTCTTACGTGCGGCGAACGAGTGCAGGATCTTCTCAGCGCCTTCGAAGCATAAAAATGCGCCGCCAATCATCAGCAGCGGCGTGATCGCCCATGGGATAAACGCGCTGATCAGCAGCGCAAGCGGCACCAGGATCACCTTATTCAGGAATGAGCCTTTCGCTACGCCCCATACCACCGGTAATTCACGGTTGGCCCGAACGCCGCTCACCTGCTGGGCGTTGAGCGATAAATCGTCTCCCAGAACCCCGGCGGTTTTCTTCGCCGCCAGTTTTCCCATCACCGAAATGTCATCCAGTAAGGTGGCAATATCATCCAGTAATGTTAATAAGCTACTTCCTGCCAAAATCTCATTCCTTCTTTTTTTGGTAATTAAGTGAATAGTATGGAGCAAAAGTGTAAACCCGGAAACAGGCACCTCGCGTCAACAAAAAATTCACATCAACTACACAATTAAAGCGCTCGCCAGGCCGATAGTTTTGGCGTTTACTGTCAGCGACCTTTTCATTTTGTCGCGAGGGATTATGCGTTTCCGGCAACTGCTACCGCTCATTGGGGCACTTTTTTCGCTGTATATCATCTGGGGTTCCACCTACTTTGTCATTCGTATCGGCGTGGAGAGCTGGCCGCCGCTCATGATGGCGGGCGTACGCTTTCTCTCGGCGGGCGTGTTACTGATGACCTTCCTGCTGTTACGGGGCCATAAGCTGCCTCCGCTTCGCCCGATGCTCAATGCCGCTCTGATTGGCCTGCTGCTACTGGCCATAGGGAATGGGTTTGTGACGGTCGCCGAGCACCAGAACGTGCCGTCCGGAATTGCCGCCGTCGTGGTCGCGACCGTCCCGCTGTTTACCCTGTGCTTTAGCCGTCTTTTCGGCCTCCGCACCCGCAAGCTCGAATGGGTAGGGATTGGGATCGGGCTTGCCGGGATCATCCTGCTCAACAGCGGCGGTAACCTGAGCGGAAATCCGTGGGGCGCAGTGATTATCCTGATCGGCTCCATGAGCTGGGCATTTGGGTCGGTATACGGTTCACGAATTGAGCTACCGACCGGCATGATGGCGGGCGCGATTGAGATGCTCGCGGCGGGAATTGTGCTGCTGATTGCCTCAACGCTGACGGGCGAAAAACTGACAGCCATGCCGGACCTTTCGGGCTTCCTGGCCGTGGGTTACCTGGCATTATTTGGCTCTGTCATCGCCATTAACGCCTATATGTTCTTGATCCGCAATGTCTCGCCGGCGATCGCGACCAGCTACGCTTACGTGAACCCGGTGGTTGCCGTACTGCTGGGCACCAGCTTTGCGGGCGAAACGTTGTCCCCGGTGGAATGGCTGGCGCTGGGCGTGATTGTCTTTGCCGTTGTGCTGGTAACGCTGGGGAAATATCTGCTTCCTGCGAAGCCGGTTGTTACGCCGTGTGAGGTGGAGAAACCGTAAGCGGGTGAATACCCTGGGTGTCGATCTGCGCGGCCTGCCCGCCGCCGCAGATCCACTCTTCCAGCCGTTCTGTCAGGTCGGCATCGGTACGTCTTAATCTGCCGCGCAGCGCGCACTCCCAGACAATCAACACCCGCCAGCCCTGCGCGAGAAGCGTGCTAAGGTCACGGTTGTCCCGCGCAACGTTCTTGCCAATCTTCTCCAGCCAGAAATCCGTACGCGTCGCGGGAACCTTAAACAGGTAGCAGTCGTGGTGATGCCAGAAACAGCCGTGGGTAAAGATGATGCATTGATACGCATCGATAACGAAATCCGGACGGCCCGCAAGCGCGGCATCCTGCACGCGGAAATCAAACCCCGCCTCGGTCAGCAGCCCGGCTAGCCGCTTTTCAATGGCGGTATCACGCGTGCCGATGGCACGCATGTTTTTACTGCGCGTCGCCTTATTGTGAACATCCGTCATTGACGGCCTCACTCTCACGTAACGCCACGGCCTGTCTGATGCGGGAGGCCAGCAGTTTTGCCACCGCCGCAAACGCGGGAACGACCACCGAGTTACCAAACTGCCGATAAGCCTGGGTGTCCGACACCGGAATGCGGAAGGTATAACCCTGCGGGGTCTCAAACCCCATCAGCCGAGCGCATTCACGTGGCGTTAAGCGGCGCGGACGGTGACGCTGGTTATCGGGATCGTCAAAATCTTTCTCCCCCAGCGCTTTATCCCAGCCCCGGTCGATCAGGATCTCTGCGCCATCTTTATAGTAGCGAGCGGACAACGTGCGCGTCACACAGTGCGGATCGTTCGGATTAACCATCCCGAAGCCAAAACCGTTGCCTTTGGCCTGGTGTTTTTTCGCATAGCGGTAGAGGTATTTCCACAGCACCTGGGTGAGGATAAATTTCGCGTCGACGACAGGTTCCAGCAGGTCGGCCACGGTTGGGCGACGCGCAGGGTATAAAGAGGGAATATCCCGCAGGGTAAAATCCCCCTTCAGGTTGAGGTCGCGGCGAAAACCAACCAGCACAATGCGTTCGCGGTGCTGTGGCAGGAAATGTTTACCGTCGATGATTTTCGGGTCATCCGCGCCCATATGCTGAGCATCCGCTACGTCATACCCCAGCTCATCGAGCGTTTGCATGATAATGCGGAAGGTCTTTCCGCCGTCATGGCTCTTGAGATTTTTGACGTTCTCCAGCACGAAAATCGCCGGACGACGGGCGTCGATAATGCGGACAACATCAAAGAACAGCGTGCCTTGCGTATCGCAGGCAAAACCGTGGGCGCGTCCGAGGGCATTCTTTTTCGACACGCCGGCCAGCGAGAAAGGCTGGCACGGGAAACCCGCCAGCAGGACATCATGGGCCGGAATTGACTGGCGAATGTGCTCAGCCGCCTCTTCATCACTCACGCCGCTTTTGTGGCTCAGCGTAACATCACGGATATCGGCGTTGAAACGGTGTTCATGGGGATCGCAGTACCAGTTGGCTTTGTAGGTACGGACCGCATGTTTGTTCCACTCGCTGGTAAACACACACTGCCCGCCAATGGCCTCAAACCCGTGTCGAATGCCGCCAATGCCGGCAAACAGATCGATAAAACGGAAGGCATAGTTCGGGTGCGCGGCTGAAGGACGCGGAAGCAGGTTTTGCAGGTAACGAAACTCGCCCTCACTCAGACGCTGCCCTGCCCGCTCGCTGGTCAGCAGTCTCTTCAGGATTGCCGGGCTCCAGTGGCTCTCACCGTGCGCCACCAGCTGATTCGCCAGCGTTTTAGCATCATAGATATCCAGCAGCTGGCGCAATAAAGCCTGCACCGTTGCCGTTGATTTCTCAGCCTGCTCTGGCGCGGGCTCACTCACTGATCGATTTTCCTGCATTCTTTTAACCGGAGAATAAAGACTGGAAACAGATTACCACAGTTCACTCGCTCAAACTGCGACGGAAGCGGCTCAGCACCTGGCTATCCAGCCCCAGGCAGTCGCCCTGTAATTCGGCACTTAATTTCGCCATAAACTGGATGAGAAAATCGGCGTTGTGTTGCGCAAGTTCGCGCCCCACGTCTGTGTGCATTGTATCAGGCAAGCGCAGCAGCTTGGTCTGAAAATGGTCGAGGGCAAAGGCGCGATCATTAAGGGTGCGCGCGTCGGCAAACGGGTCTTCTGCGTTAAAGAGCGCCACGCCCAGCGCCCCCGATACCGCAAAGACGCGCGCAAGACCGATAGCACCAAGCGCTTCCAGCCGGTCAGCATCCTGAACAATTTTGGCTTCAAGACTGTGCGGCACAATACCGGCGCTAAAACTGTGCGCTTCAATGGCATGCTCCACGGCCGCATAGCGTTCAGAGGAGAAATCCGGAAAATCGCGACGCAGAATGTCGAGCGTCTTGCTGGCCGCCAGACGTGATGACTGGCTGCGTTGGGGATGGTTTTTCGGCAGGCTGACAATGTCATGGAAATAACAGGCGGTCAGTACCACCAGTGAATCGACCGCCTGGTTCGCCATGATTGTTTGCGCCGTCATCCAGACACGACGAAAGTGCGAAATATCATGCGCGGCGTCGTGGGTCGCGTGGTTTTCATCGAGCCAACGCTCAAAGCGAGACTGCCACTGCGTAAGTTCCATCATCACGTCCTGTTGTTAAAACGGCTACAATAGCAACTTTCCCCGCCGCTATCACGGCTTGTCCTGACAGGGACGCGTGTACCCTGCATTCCCGAGGAAATATATTTAATATCAATTGGAGATATTAAATAATACTGCCGCTAAATACTTAATGATAATTTATTTCTATATATCCTAAACTCTAATTCACCAGAAAAATAAAGCGACAGATAGAAATGTTTTGCAATATTTCTACGATTTTAATTACATTTATTTTTGAACCAAAATGACATTGCGTAGAATAGTATCAATTCTGTAATGACAGAGAGTGATTACATATATTCATATTAATTATCTTTAAAGGGAATATATAATGAAAAGAAAAGTTCTGGCAATTCTCGTACCCGCGTTATTAATGGCTGGCGCAGCACATGCAGCTGAAATGTATAACAAAAATGGTAATAAAGTTGATCTGTACGGTAAGATCGATGCGCGTCATACCTTCTCTGATCACCCTGGGGATGATGGCGATGAAACCTATGTACAAATTGGTTTCAAAGGCGAAACACAAATCACTAACGATGTTATTGGTTATGGCCAGTGGGAATATAAAACCTACGCCAATAATACCGAAGATGCCGGTGATACTTCATTTAACCGTCTGGCGTACGCTGGCCTGAAATATGGCGAATACGGTTCATTCGATTACGGTCGTAATTACGGCGTCGTGTATGATGTTGAAGCCTGGACCGATATGCTGCCCGTATTTGGGGGCGATTCTTATACCTGGACCGACAACTTCATGGTCGGCCGTGCAAACGGTGTGGCGACCTACCGTAATGCCGATTTCTTCGGCCTGATTGAGGGTCTGAACTTTGCGCTGCAGTATCAGGGGGCAAACGAAGGTCAGGACGCAACAGAAGATCAGGAAGGGACCAAGAACGGTCATAACGACGTGCGTTTCCAGAATGGTGACGGCTTCGGTATGTCCACGACCTATGATTTCTCCGGCGATCTGTCTGGCCTGACCTTAGGCGCGGCCTACTCCTCTTCTGACCGTACCAATGAGCAGGAAGCGAAGGGTATACAAGACAGCGCACGTTTCGCCGGCGGTAAGACTGCGGAAGCGTGGACCGTTGGCGCGAAATATGATGCCAACAGCGTTTATCTGGCGATGATGTATGCGCAAACCCGTAATATGACGCCATATGGCGATACCGGGATTGCGGATGAGACGCAGAACTTTGAAGCCGTGGCACAATACCAGTTCGACTTCGGCCTGCGTCCGTCCCTGGCATGGGTTTACTCCAAAGGCAAGGACATGACTTATCCTGGCAATGCGGGTAACCCACAGGGCCAGCATGGCGACATGGATCTGGTTAACTATATCGACGTCGGTATGACCTACAACTTTAACAAAAACTTCTCCACCTATGTTGATTACAAAATCAACATGCTGGACAACGACGAAAGCTTCTACGAAGCAAACGGCATCTCTACAGATGACATCGTTGGCGTAGGTATGACGTACCAGTTCTAACTTCCCACTATGATAAAAGCCCGCATCGCGGGCTTTTTTTATTCAACAGAGAAATGTTATGGAGCTTCCTGCAGTGCCAGACGAATAAAGCCGTTATTCTGCGCCAGCAGTTCATGCGCCTTCCAGGCATCCAGCCCTGTCAGCACCATCAGCACCGCTGTTTTACAGTTATGGTTGCAGCTCTCCAGCGCGGCTTTCGCCGCTGACCGGGTGCATCCCCCCGCTTCCATGACGATGGCAATTTGCCGTTCAGACCATTTGGTGTTGCTGGCGTCCAGATCCACGCGCAGGTTGCTGAACACGCGTCCGGTTCGAACCGCCAGGCCGGTGGTTATCATGGTCAGGATCATTTTTTGTGCGATCCCGGCTTTGGTATTGATATAACCCGCGATCGCGTCCGCGCCAAGCTCCGGGGCAATCACCATGCTCGCCAGCTGCGCGGCTTCACTTTGCGCGTCATCCGTAATAGCCGCGACCGGGGAACCCAACGACCACGCATGGCGCATCGCGCCCCAGACCCACGGTGTTTTGCCGCTGACGGTGACCGCCAGCATCATATCCTGTTCACCAAATTTGATGGCCTGCAGGTCAGCGACACCGCGCTCGTAGCTGCCCGCCTCCTCTCCCGCCGTTATGGCGATCACAGGCGTTTTTCCCGGGGCATACTCATCGGCTGCCTGCTGCGCGACACGGCCTGACGGGCCGGCGCCAACAATGACCAGACGACCACCGTGACTCAGGGTCGCAGCGGCGTTATCCACCACGCGGGCGATCGTTGTTAAACATGGGGTTATTGCAGCGGAGATGAGGGCATCATCCTGGTGAATGACTTTCAGCATGTCCAGCGTGGACAATCTATCGATATTCATCGTGCTGGCGTGCCGTCTTTCCTTGACCGAACCGGTAAGCGTAATGCTCATAAACAACCTCCTTATTATGAGTACCCCTACACTATAAAGTGTTTTAGACAGGTGACCTGCGAGGAGGGTCACGAAAAGAGGACCGAATCCATGCCTTTACATGGCTTTAAGAAACGCGCGTCATCGGCGATAATTACCCCTTTCTTAATCATCGCGGAGTTTTGATGAGCGATTTGCAGCCCTTCCCCCTGACGCGCAAGCGCCCCATGAAACTGAACACCCTGGTCACGTTAATGGTGTGCGCGATTATCGGTTCTGTGCTGCTGTTGGTATTTGCGCTCTATTCCGTCCAAATCACCCGCGCCACCCGCGATGATGTTAAGGATACGGCCCTTGGGATCGCGCGAACGTTGGCCGACAGTCCCGAAATTCAACGCGGTCTGATGCAGGCTCCCCAGGCGGATATTATTCAACCCATCGCCCAGGCGGTCACCAGGCGCAACGACCTGCTCTTCACCGTCGTCACCGACATGCGCGGTATTCGTTACTCGCACCCGAACGAAGCCCTGCTAGGTCTCCACTTTATCGGCGATGACCTGACGCCCGCGCTGGAAGGAAAGGAACATGTCGCCGTTAACCGGGGTGCCCTCGCCGAAGCGCTTCGCGTCTTCACCCCCGTCTTTGATAGCCAGCACGAGCAGATCGGCGTGGTGGTGGTCGGTATCTCCCTTAAAAAAGTGGAAGATCAGATTGCCCGCGGGCGGCTTAACGCCGTCTGGACCATATTATTCAGTATATTGATGAGCTCGCTGGCCATCTGGGGCCTGGTTCGCGTGCTCAAACGTATCCTGTTCGGCCTTGAGCCGTATGAGATCTCGGCGCTGTTCGAACAGCGGCAGGCGATGCTGCAGTCGCTTCGCGAAGGGGTACTGGCCGTGGATATTCAGGGGCGGGTGACGATGATTAACCACACCGCCAGAGAAATATTGCTTCTGCCTTCCGGCAAACAGACCGAAAATGCCAGTGCTCCCCTGCTGGCAAGCCTGCGGGAAGTCTCGAAGAGTGGCATTGCACGCAAGGATCAGGAGATCAGCTGCAACGGGCGACTCTTGCTGTGCAACATGGTACCTGTTAAAAGCCAGGAGCGGGTTATTGGTGCCATCACCACTTTTCGCGATAAAACGGAAATCAGCCAGCTGATGCAGCGCATCGATGGCATGGTCAATTATGTCGATGCCCTGCGCTCCCATACGCACGAGTTTATGAACAAACTGCACGTGATCCTCGGTCTGCTGCATATGAAGCGCTACGACAAACTTGAAGAGTACATCATCCAGACGGCGCATAATTATCAGACCGATATTGGTACCATTCAGAGCAAAGTTAAATCTCCGGTGATAGCCGGGTTCCTGCTGGGTAAAATCAACCGGGCTAAGGAAGCAGGGATCGCCCTGACGCTGGCCGATGAGTGCCAGATACCGGATACCGCCAACGAAGAGCAGGTTGCGGTGCTGATTACCGTGCTGGGTAACCTCATTGAAAACGCGCTCGACGCGATGGAAGGACAGCAGGAAGGCGAAATTGGCCTGCTGCTACATTATCAGAATGGCTGGCTCAGTTGCGAAGTCAGCGACGATGGCCCCGGTATTGATCCGGCTCAGCTCGAGGCTGTTTTTACAAAGGGCTTCTCAACCAAAGGCGAAAATCGCGGCGTTGGGCTGTTCCTTGCTCGTCAGCAGATCCAGAACCTGGGCGGAGACATTACCGTCGAGTCCGAGCCTGGCGTATTTACCCAATTTTTTGTTCACATCCCCTGGGATAGCGAGAGGAATATCGCGTGATAAATGTGTTAATTGTCGATGATGACGCCATGGTGGCCGACCTCAACCGTCTGTATGTCAACCGTGTTGAAGGCTTTAGCTGCTGTGGCGTCGCCTCCACGCTCAACCAGGCCAGGGCCATCATTAACGACCCCAGCCAGCCTGTCGATCTGGTGCTGCTGGATGTCTATATGCAGCAGGATAACGGGCTGGATCTCCTTCCCGTCATCCGTGCCTCAGGCCGACCGATCGATGTCATTATGATCTCCTCCGCCGCCGATGCCGCCACCATCCAGACCTCCATCCATTACGGTGTGGTGGATTATCTGATTAAACCGTTCCAGTTCCCGCGTTTTGAAGAGGCGCTGAACGGCTGGAAGGCAAAGCACAGCCTGATGGGATCGCATCAGTACTATGAGCAGGCCGACGTCGACAGATTGATCCACGGCGGTGCGCCGGAACTGGCGGACAGTAAAAAACTGCCGAAAGGGTTAACGCCGCAAACGCTGCGTACGATTTGTCAGTGGATTGACGCGCACCCGGAGACGGAGTTTTCCACCGATGATCTGGCAAACGCGGTCAATATCTCCCGCGTGTCCTGTCGCAAATACCTGATCTGGCTGGCGCAAATTAACATTCTGTTCACCAGCATTCACTACGGTGCCACCGGCCGGCCAGTGTATCGCTATCGCCTGCAGCCCGAGCAGACGGCACTGCTCAAGCAGTACTGTCAGTAACGCGGTAGCTGTTATCCAGCAAGGTAAAGCGGAAGTGGTGCGCTGAAGAGAGCACCACTTCTTTTGTTTTGGTCACGAAGATTGCTTCAATGTCGGGTCGTGCACGCAGCGCTGAACAGCCTTTACTGACGCCCATGCCGTATATCAGCGTGGTCCAGATATCACCATCAATGGAGTTTTTCGAAATGATGGTGACGCTGTCCAGTTCGTTATCCAACGGATAGCCGGTACGCGGGTCAAGTATGTGGTGATAACGCCTGCCGTTTTGCTCAAAAAAGCGTTCGTAGGTACCCGATGTCACCACCGACATGTTCTCTACGGCCATCGTACCGATCAGCGCCTCCCCGGCGAACGGTTTTTTGAGCCCCACGCTCCAGCCCCCTTCCGGTGAACCCAGCGTCTGGATATTACCGCCAAGATTAATAAGCCCCAGTTGAGCCCCCTCTTTACGCAGGTAATCGCGCACTCTGTCGGCGATATAGCCTTTGGCGATAGCCCCCAGATCAATCTCCATGCCCGCCCGGGTCAGAAACACGCTGCTGCTGGCCTCATCAAGGACCACATCCTCAGGATGGGTAATGGCGAGCAACGACGCGATTTCATCGGCAGGCGGAACGCTATCTCCCCGAAAACCGATTTTCCAGCGTTTCACCAGCGGGCCGATAGCCAGGTTAAATGCGCTGTCCTTGAGCTGGCTTGCCGCTTTCGCACAGCGGATAAGCTCAAAAACCGGGCGACTGACGGTGACAGGATGCTGACCGGCAGCATGGTTGATATCCATCACCTGCGAGCTGGCACGGTTGACGGTCAGCAGGTCTTCATACTGTTTAATCAATCTGAAAACGCGAGAAGCGAGGGCTTCATCATGAGAGAAAAGCTTCAGGAGAATGGGCGATCCCATCAGAACGGCGGAGTAACTGTAGACGCGGTGGTCAGAAGACATGGTGCAAGCTCCCTGGTTGAAATGCCGGATACACGGGGCGTATCCGGCATACCCTTACGGCTGACTTACGCCCTTTTCGCGCGCATCGCTGCCTGATGTCCGGCAAGCGTACCAAAAATAATGATATCTGCCACCGCGTTACCCCCGATGCGGTTACCACCGTGGATACCACCGACCACTTCACCGGCCGCAAATGCCCCTGGCAGCACGTTGTGGTTGCTGTCCAGTACGCAGGTTTCGGTGTTAATGGTCACACCGCCCATGGTGTGGTGCACGCCCGGCGCAATCTGAATGGCATAAAATGGCCCTTCGTTAATTGGTGCACGCAGCGCGGTCGTACGGCCAAAATCGTCATCGTGCTGTTTTTCAACAAACCCGTTGTAACGCTCCAGGGTCGCCAGGAAAGCGTGATAATCCATCCCCAGGGCTTCAGCCAGCGCTTTAGGTGAGCTGGCGCTGGTGACAAACCCTTTGGCGATGTACTCATCTGCCGCTTTGTTTTTGGCGCGTACATGCTCATCAAAGACGATGTAAGCGTATTTCTCCGGCAGGGCGATAATTTGTGCAGAGACTTTATCGCGGGTTTCCATCTCGTTGAAGAAACGGTTCCCCTGCTGGTTCACCAGAATCGCCCCGCCACCACGGATGGATTCGGAAATCAGGTACGAGGTTTTCTGCTCAACGGTTGGGTGGATCTGGATTTCCCCCATATCGACCGTACCGGCGCCAATACGCTCCAGCAGCGCGATACCGCCCCCTGTCGCCCCTTTGTGGTTGGTGGTCACGAAACCTTCCAGGTCAGGACGGTACTTCACCACCATCTGGCTATTGGCGCTGAAACCACCGGTAGCCACAATGACGCTTTTGGTTGCTACGGTAAGGGTTTCGTTTTCTTCCGTGGTCAGACGTACGCCGGTGACTTCGCCGTTCTCGAAGAGAATGTCGCTGACCGACGTATCGAGCATGACCTCAATGTTGCGTTTGTTGACGTTACGCACCAGGCCGCTAATCAGATAGCCGCCCACCGCAGAACCGTCTTTTGGACGGTGAGTACGGTCGATGCTCATCCCGCCGGTGGTGGTGATGTCGTTGAGCATAATGCCGCGGGTCGCCAGCCACTCGATCGCCTGCGGGGCATTTTCCACAAAGCGGCGCAACAGTTCCGGGTTGTTCTTGTTTTTACCGCCTTTCAGGCTTTCCTGATAGAACAGCTCTTTGCTGTCCTGAATTCCTTTCACCCGCTGGAAGCGTGTTTCCGCGGCGTTCATCCCCGCAGACGCTTTAATGGTGTTACCGCCGATGGAGGGCATTTTCTCAACAATCAGCACGCTTGCGCCTTCGTCATGCGCCTGGATTGCTGCGGCCAGACCCGCGCCACCGCTACCGACCACCACAACGTCAACGCTTCGGGTCTCGTTCGGGTCGACACCCTCTTCGGCTGCCAGCGCTTTGCTGGATTTCAGCATGGCTTTGGACACCGCTTTTTTGACCGCTTCACTCTGGCTGGTTGCACCGGTAATGGCATCCACGTGCGGGGTGTTTGCATCCAGAATACGGGTGCGGATCTCTTCGAAGCTGGTGACAAACTCAACGTCCTGGGTCGGGCCAGAAGCCAGTTCAATGTCGGCGATGCGGTCGGTCTCCAGGCTGACGTTAATCACCAGTTCGTTGCTATCGTCCCGAACATTCTCAATAAACATGCCCGGTTTAAATTTCGATTCACCCATGCTCATATCGCGGATCATCGCCTCCACCAGCGAGAAACGCCACAGCGGCTCAGGGATGCTTAGCGCTTCGCGTCGGGTGCTGTCCATAAACAGTTCCAGCGTTTCTCCCGCCGCGATGCGGTCTGTCCAGTCCGGATAGGCGATGGTGGCGCGGCCTACGGCGATAAGATCGTAGCCATGTTCCAGCGCCTCGTTCGCATCCGCGGCATTGACCACGCCACCGACGCCCATGACCGGCACCTGCGCCAGCGTGTCAGAACGCATTGCGCGGTATTTTTCGATAAGCGGGGTCGGATCCTGCGTGTCGACAATAGAAGGACGCAGGGTTGCGCCAACGGAGAAGTGCAGGTAATCCACACCGCGCGCGGCCAGCTTTTCCAGCAGGTACATGGTGTCTTCAAAGCGGATGCCCGGCTCTTCCAGCTCTTCAGGGGAGAAGCGATAGCCGATGATAAAGGCGTCATCGGCGTACTGGCGCACCATTTTATGGGTGATGTCGAGCACGGCCAGCGGGAATTTCGCGCGGTTATCGCGGCTGCCACCCCACTCGTCGTCACGCTGGTTAGAGTTTGGAGAGTAGAACTGCTGAATCAAATAGGTGTTGGCCCCATGGATTTCAACGCCATCGAAACCCGCCTGAATCGCACGGCGTACTGCTTCACCGAACTTACCAATCATCCCTTCGACTTCTTCTCCCGTCAGGGCAACCGGCGTGGCGGCGCCGTCACGCGGCGCGGCAACGGCACTTGGCCCCACCGGCGTGCGGCCACCGATCAGTTTCGGATCAACCATGCGGCCGCCGTGGTAGATCTGCAGCAGCGCTTTAGAGCCTTTGGACTTAATCGCCTCAGCGATCTTCGCCAGCCCGGCGATTTTCTCGTCGTTATCAATGCCAATCGCACCCGGGAAGGCGAGACCGAGATCGTCAACAAAGCAGCACTCAACAATAATGGTACCAATACTGCCTGAGCGGGCGCGATAGTACTCAACCAGCTCGCTGGTCACCGTACCGTCGTAATAACCGGTACAGGTCGTCATAGGGGCCATTAACAAACGGTTTTTCAGTTCGGTACCATTCGGTAATGTGAAGGGGCTTAGAATACGTTCGTTAGTGCTCATAATAGAAACTCCAAACTTTAAAATTAAGAATTCGTTATCGGGCTCAGTTTTATTTCGATTTTTTATTCCGATGTCATAATACTAATATAATGATTTTTTTAGTTTCTAAAGCCATTACGTTAGTTAAAAAACTATTTAATCCCTTCAATAACATTAATAACACATTGGTGTTAGCAATATTAATTACTCTATTCACAATCCTTTAAACACTGTTAACGTATCAATGACCTTTTCACGATCCCAAGACACAAAAACAAACCATTAAAAACATAGAGTTATATGGAAATGATTATTTGAAATGTTAACAACATTGAGTAAAATCCATATCAAAATAAATAATACCCACATACGCCAGAGTGGTTATTATCAACTGGACAAAAACACCACCGCCACTCTATTTTTTTGATCGCGATCAATCATCGAGACAGTCAAAGGCGCAATATATAAATATCATCAATTTTTAATTTAGCGCATCAAAAATGCGTTAAATCGCTATTACTGAAATAGCAAATGCGCACCTTTAGTAACTAAATAAAATAAAAACAAACTAAAGAAAGCAAATGAATATTTCAGCGCATAACCGAATTCCTGACAACTTAAGACGCGAAACTATGAATACAAAAACTGCTGTAACGCCCCCTGTGGCGAGTCAAGCATCCAACGGAAAGGCAAAACGTCTGCTAATGATGGCATTGCCCATTGTCGTTGCCGTGCTGTTACTGTTTGTTCCGGTCCCGGAAGGGCTTCCTCCTTACGCGTGGCACTACTTCGCTATCTTTGTCGGCGTGATTGTCGGTTTAATCTTCGAACCGCTGCCAGGCGCGGTCATTGGCCTGACCGGCGTCGTGGCAATTGCGCTCTGCAGCCAGTGGGTGTTGTTCAGCCCGGAACAATTGGCCGACCCGAAATTCAAACTGGCGGGTGCCTCCTTTAAATGGGCCGTGAGCGGTTTTGGTAACTCTACCGTATGGCTGATTTTCGGTGCCTTCATGTTTGCCGCAGGCTATGACAAAACCCGCTTCGGCCGCCGTCTGGCGCTGATTCTGGTGAAATATCTGGGTCGTCGCAGCCTGACGCTCGGTTACGCTATCACCTTCGCGGACCTGCTGCTGGCACCGTTTACACCTTCCAACACCGCGCGTAGTGGCGGGACCATCTATCCGATTATCGCTAACCTGCCGCCGCTGTATGGTTCAAAACCGAACGATCCAAGCGCGCGTAAAATTGGTTCTTACCTGATGTGGGTGGCGATCACCGCGGCCTGTATTACCAGCTCAATGTTCCTGTCTGCCCTCGCACCGAACCTGCTGGCGCTGGCGCTGGTGAAAAGCACCGTGGGGATCGACATCTCCTGGGGCACCTGGTTTATCGCATTCCTGCCGCTGGGCGTGCTGCTGATTCTGACCATGCCGCTGCTGGCCTACTGGTTCTACCCGCCTGAAGTTAAAGTGAACAACGAAGTGCCACTGTGGGCGACCCGTGAACTGGAAAAACTGGGCAAACTGTCCCGTAACGAAATCCTGCTGCTGATTTTCGTCTGCTGCGCGCTGCTGATGTGGATTTTCGCCGCCGCGTGGATTGAACCGGCGATGGCTGCACTGTTAATCGTGGGTCTGATGCTGTGGACCGGGGTGCTGGAGTGGAACGATATCACCGGGAATAAAGCCGCCTGGAACACCTTCGTCTGGTTCGCCACCCTGGTTGCGCTGGCGGATGGTCTCTCCTCCACGGGCTTCATTAGCTGGCTGGGTAAAGAAGGCGGTCTGCTGATGAGCGGTATCTCGCCGGGTGTTGCCACCATCGTACTGCTGCTGGCGTTCTACCTGCTGCACTACCTGTTTGCCAGCACCACCGCACACACCACGGCGCTGCTGCCAGCGATGCTGACCATCGCCTCTACCATTCCTGGCATGAATATGGAGGTGTTCGTCCTGCTGATGGTGACCTCCCTGGGTGTCATGGGGATTATCACCCCTTACGGTACCGGCCCTAGCCCTATCTACTACGGTAGCGGCTACCTGCCAACCAAAGACTACTGGCGCCTCGGCACCATCTTTGGTGCCATCTTCCTGGCGGCCCTGCTGCTGATTGGTTATCCGTGGATGTCCATGATGTTCTGATCCCTGACCGCCGGACTACCCCTCCGGCGGTTTTATTTTTTTGGAGCAATACGCTATGTCAAACAAACCGTTTTACTACCAGAACCCCTTCCCTCTTGCACACGACGATACCGAATACTATCTGCTGACCAAAGAACATGTCTCTGTTGCCGAATTTGAGGGTCAGGAGATCCTGAAAGTGGAACCCGAAGCGCTGACGCTGCTGGCACAGCAGGCCTTCCACGACGCCGCCTTTATGCTGCGCCCTTCGCATCAGAAACAGGTTGCCGCTATTCTTAACGACCCACAAGCCAGCGAAAATGATAAATACGTTGCCCTGCAGTTCCTGCGCAACTCTGAAATCGCGGCCAAAGGCGTGCTGCCCACCTGCCAGGATACCGGTACGGCGATCATCATGGGTAAAAAAGGCCAGCGCGTCTGGACCGGTGGCGGTGACGAAGCCGCGCTGAGTCAGGGTGTCTATAACACCTACATCGAAGATAACCTGCGTTATTCCCAGAATGCCGCGCTGGATATGTATAAAGAGGTCAATACCGGCACTAACCTGCCTGCGCAGATCGATCTCTACAGCGTCGACGGGGACGAGTATAAATTCCTGTGCATGGCAAAAGGCGGCGGTTCCGCGAATAAAACCTATCTCTATCAGGAAACCAAAGCGCTGATTACCCCGGCGAAGCTGAAAAACTACCTGGTTGAGAAAATGCGTACCCTGGGTACCGCGGCCTGCCCGCCTTACCATATTGCCTTCGTGATTGGGGGAACGTCGGCTGAAGCGACGCTGAAAACCGTTAAGCTCGCCTCAACGCGCTATTACGACGCGCTGCCCACCGAAGGCAACGAACACGGTCAGGCGTTCCGTGATGTTCAGCTCGAACAGGAACTGCTTCAGGAAGCACAGAACCTCGGCCTCGGCGCGCAGTTTGGCGGGAAATACTTCGCCCATGATATTCGCGTGATCCGTCTGCCGCGCCACGGTGCCTCCTGCCCCATTGGCATGGGCGTCTCCTGCTCCGCTGACCGCAACATCAAAGCCAAAATCAACCGCGACGGTATCTGGATTGAGAAGCTGGAACACAATCCGGGCCAGTATATTCCTGAATTCCTGCGTCAACAGGGTGAAGGCGACGTGGTCAGCATCAATCTGAATAAGCCGATGAAGGAGATCCTGGCCCAGCTTTCTGCTCATCCGGTCTCTACCCGCCTGTCACTGAACGGCACAATCATCGTGGCGCGCGACATTGCCCACGCGAAGCTGAAAGAGCTGCTCGACAACGGTGAAGAACTGCCGCAGTACGTCAAAGACCATCCAATCTACTACGCAGGCCCGGCCAAGACTCCGGAAGGCTATGCATCAGGCTCTCTCGGCCCAACCACGGCTGGACGGATGGATTCGTACGTCGACCTGCTGCAGTCTCACGGTGCGAGCATGATCATGCTGGCGAAAGGCAACCGTAGCCAGCAGGTGACCGATGCCTGTCATAAGCACGGCGGTTTCTACCTCGGCAGCATCGGCGGCCCGGCGGCGGTACTGGCACAAAACAGCATCAAGCGTCTGGAGTGCGTGGCCTATCCTGAACTGGGTATGGAAGCCATCTGGAAAATCGAAGTGGAAAACTTCCCGGCGTTTATCCTGGTGGATGACAAAGGTAACGACTTCTTCCAGCAGATCCAGAATCAGCAGTGCAATGGGTGTTCACAGCGCTGAGTTTTTCCACAACGCCGGTAACAGCGACAGCGTTTCAGCGATCCTCTCTCGCTTGTCGCTTCCCGGCTTCCAGATGGTCACCATCGTCTGACTTATCCCCTGGCTGCCCACTTCGGTGTGCAGCCTTTTTACCTTTTTCCACCCGGTCGGCTGGAAATGCGTCGGTAAAAATCCCCAGCCGCATCCCTGCTCCAGCAGGCCCCGCAACATCTCCAGCTCATTGGTGAAAAGGGTGTGCCCCGATATCTGCAGACGACGTGCCACCGGCTCATCCGAGGCGGCGTGCATAATCACCTGCGGCACCAGCGACAACTCAAGCAGCGACAGCGGCTGCGTGGCTTCAGCGAACAGCGTGTTGCAGGCGTAGAAATCCATATCGATCGCCCCGAGCGCCCGCCACTCCATTTCATTACCCACACTGCGATTACGTGCCTGGCAAATGCCCAGATCCGCCTGCCCGCTGGCCAGCATCGCTTCAGCCTCATCCCGGGAGGCGCTGACCAGGCTCAGACGTAAATGTCGCTTCGCCATCTCGCCAATCAGCGCCTGCAAAAATGGCCTTGAGGTAAAGGGATCGTAAACCAGCGTGATGTCCTGCGTAGCACGCTCCGGTACCGCGCTGGCAAATGCCTCAAAGGCTTTCACCTGGCGCATCAGCAGGTGCGCCTGCCGCTGCAGCTGCTCGCCCTCAGGGGTCAGACGCAGTGTGCGTCCTTCACGCACAAACAGCCTGTACCCTAATCCATCTTCGAGAAAATCAATCAGGTCGCGCAGCGTCGTACGATCTTTCCCGAGCTTCATCGCCGCTTTTGCCAGGCCACCGTATTCCACCACGGCGGTAAACGCTTCCAGTTGGGCAAAGGAATAAATTACCGTCGACACGCCACTCTCCATTCAGTTTTCGGGGGGAATTTCCCCCATTACGCGTTTTTTATTATAAGTCGCGGGTTCTTAAACTGAAGGCGTTCCTAATCACAGCGAGAAAAATGATGAATTATCCTTCACTGAACCGCACGCTGCTGGCGGGCGTTGTAATTAGCCTGTGCAGCGGTCTGTTTGCGCCTGTCGCGCTGGCTGCCTGCGACGGTACTGACCTGAACACCTGCCCTGCTCCGTTCGACAAACAGCTTCCTGACACGCACAAGATGCTCACCTGGAGCCAGGCGGATCGCGTGGTCGGCTTTCGAAATGACTACCGCAACTACGCGGGAGATGTGTTCCATCACGGCAACGCCACGCCGCTGCTCAGCGCAGAGAAACCGCTCACTGACGCCCGCTATCAGGTCAACGGCAAGACCTATAACCTGCAGGACTACCTGAAACGTCAGAACGTGAGCGGCATGCTGGTACTGAAAGACGGCAAAATCGCGTGGAAATATCTCGGCGAAGGCAATACGGATACGACGCTCTGGACCTCCCGTTCGGTCGGGAAATCCGTGGTCTCAACGTTGGTTGGTGTGGCTCTCAAAGAGGGAAAAATTCGCTCACTCGACGACCTGGTCACGCAATACGAGCCAGACCTGAAAGGCACCGCCTGGGACGGTGTGACGTTAAAACAGCTGATCACCCACACCTCCGGCGTGGCATGGAACGAAGACTACACCAATCCCACCTCCGATTTCGCACAGCTCACCGAGTGTGAAGCGAAACCAGGTACCTATGACTGCGTGCGTAAACTGGTGTCCGGGCTGAAACGCGAACACCCGGCAGGCCAGCACTGGTCTTACTCCTCCGGTGGTGCCTGGCTGTTGGGTGACGTGCTTGAGCGTGCAACGGGCATGACCCTGGCCGCCTATCTTGAGAAGAGCATCTGGCAGCCGTACGGCATGGCGAGCGACGGTGTATGGCATGCCTACCGTAAAGGTCAGCATGATGTCGGCGCGCATGGCTTTAACGCCACGCTGGAAGACTGGGGACGCTTCGGGGAGTTTATCCTGCATAACGGCACACTACCGAACGGCAAACAGATCCTGCCTGACAACTGGGTGAAAGACGCCTCATGCTGGACGCAGGCTGATGGATCTGTCTCTGACGCACACCCGACCGGCTTGTACGGCTATCAGTGGTGGAACAACGAAGTGCCCGTCACGGCCACGAAGGTGGTGCCCGCGGCGAATGAGTCGCTGAAAGGCTCGCTCTGGGCGCTGGGGATCTTTGGGCAGATGATCATGGTAAACCAGGCGGAAAATCTGGTGATCGTTCAGTGGTCCACCTGGCCGCAGGCCGAACCGTCGTTTAGCGCACAGCCGCTGGAAGCCTCACTGATGTTCAGTGCGATTGCCAACGCGTTGCGGTAAGTCGCGGTAAGTGATAGTTAACAGCCAGGCATCGCCTGGCTTTTGTATTCTCTGCAAACAAGGGTGCCTCTGCGCGATGTCACAAAACGGCAATATCAGTGACTTACCCAAACTGGTGAATAAAAAATCAATTAATTGTTAAGTTGTTGTTACGGCAATCACTCCCGATCGACCACGCGCTATTGATGCGTTAAATGCATCAGTCCATGTATTAATTGCGCTTATAAATTTGGGGTTCTTGATCCAGTTTTCAGAAACAGACGAGCAAAACGTCAACAATAAACTGGAGATAACCATGTTTTCCTCAACCTCACCTGCAACCGTTCGCTCGAAAGCGGGCGCGATACTTCGCGTGACGTCCGGCAACTTTCTCGAGCAATTCGACTTCTTCCTCTTTGGCTTTTATGCGACCTACATCGCGCATACCTTTTTCCCGGCGAGCAGTGAATTTGCTTCCCTGATGATGACGTTTGCCGTCTTCGGCGCAGGATTTTTAATGCGCCCCATCGGGGCAATCGTACTGGGTGCCTATATCGACAAGGTTGGGCGCAGAAAAGGACTCATCGTGACCCTGTCGATTATGGCGGCGGGTACCTTCCTGATCGTGCTTATTCCGTCTTATCACAGCATAGGTCTGTGGGCACCGTTACTGGTTCTGACTGGCCGACTGTTGCAGGGGTTTTCTGCCGGAGCGGAGCTGGGTGGTGTATCGGTCTATCTGGCTGAAATTGCCACGCCCGGCCGCAAAGGTTTTTACACCAGCTGGCAGTCCGGCAGCCAGCAGGTCGCGATTATGGTTGCGGCAGCCATGGGGTTTGCGCTGAATGCGCTGATGGCAGAGAGCGCCATTCGTGAATGGGGCTGGCGTATCCCGTTCCTGGTCGGCTGTTTAATCGTACCGTTTATCTTTTTCCTGCGCCGCAAGCTGGAGGAGACAGAGGAATTCAACGCACGCCGCCATCATCTGGAGATGCATCAGGTCTTTAAAACCCTGCTCGGTAACTGGCAGGTGGTCATTGCCGGCATGCTGATGGTGGCAATGACCACCACGGCCTTTTATCTGATCACCGTTTACGCGCCGACTTTCGGGAAAAAAGTGCTGATGCTCAGCGCTTCGGACAGCCTGCTGGTTACGCTTCTGGTGGCAATTTCCAACTTTATCTGGCTGCCGATAGGCGGTGCGCTGTCGGACCGCTTTGGGCGTAAACCGGTGCTTATCGCCATGACGCTGCTGGCTCTGGCGACGAGCTACCCGGCACTGACGCTGCTGGCGCAGGCACCGAGCTTCTCAATGATGCTGAGCGTCCTGCTGTGGCTCTCTTTCCTCTATGGCCTGTACAACGGTGCGATGATCCCGGCGCTCACGGAGATCATGCCTTCTGAAGTTCGCGTGGCGGGGTTCTCTCTGGCCTACAGTCTGGCAACGGCGGTATTTGGGGGGTTCACGCCGGTAATGTCTACCGCGCTGATTGAATATACCGGGGATAAAGCCTCTCCCGGCTACTGGATGAGTTTCGCCGCGGTATGCGCCCTGCTGGCAACGCTCTACCTGTACCGTCGTCGTGCAGTGACGCTGCAAAATACCGTGAAATCAGAGGGGGCGGCATGAGACTGATTCCTCGACTGACCACCGGCGCGTTGATACTGACCGTCCTGAGCTTCAGTGCCTCAGCGAAAGAGGTGACGGTCATGATCTCAGGCGGTTTTAAAGCCGCCCTTGAAAAGCTGGCACCGGAATATGAACGCCAGACCGGAGATAACATTGTGCTCATTCCCGGCCCGTCTATGGGAACGACTCCGCAGGCAATTCCTAACCGGCTTGCGCGCGGGGAAAAAGCCGACGTGGTGATCATGGTGGGCGATGCGCTGGCAACACTTGAAAAGGACAACCTGACTCAGCCTGGCTCGCGCACGGAACTTGCGGACTCCCCTGTCGGTATGGTGGTAAAAAAAGGCGCTGACGTCCCGGATATCAGTAACGAGGCGAAACTTCGCCATACGCTGCTTCAGGCGGAGTCCATCGCCTACTCCGACAGCGCCAGCGGCAGATACGTCAGCCAGACGCTGTTCAAAACGCTGGGGATTGAAAAAGAGGTGATGGGTAAAGCAACGAAGGTTGAGCGCACCCCCGTCGCCGAAGAAGTGGCGAAAGGGAAATACGCGGTAGGTTTCCAGCAGGTCAGCGAACTGCTGCCGATTCCGGGGGTAACGTTTATTGGCAAACTCCCGGACAACCTGCAATACATCACCCGCTTTGCTGGCGCCGTGACCCGCCACGCCGACCATCCTGGCGAAGGGAAAGCGCTGCTGGATTACCTTTCCTCAACACAGTCCAGCGCCGTGATTCGCGACACGGGGATGAGCCCCGTCACGTCCCGCGGTACTGCTCAGTAATGTGTTTTTCCAGTTCAGCCGCAATGTAAGACTGGATACGCCCCCGGCGTCGAATCAGCCCCACAGTGCGTTTCACCTCCGGTGCCACGAGCGGGACAGACGTCAGTAGCGAGTGCTCTGACGTCGGCATCGACATGGCGGGCACGGCAGCAATGCCGATGCCCGCCTCTACCATACCGAGCATCGTGGTCACATGGCGCGTTTCGCAAACGCTGGGACGCGCAGGCACGATATCCCCCAGCATCCGGTCGAGCAGGTTACGGTTGCCTGACGTTTTGTCGAGGATGATATAGTCCTGCTGATAAAACGCCTGCCACATCAGGTGAGTCTTTTTTGCCAGCGGGTGATCGCGCCTGCACGCGGCGACATAGCTATCTTCTACAAGGGGGAAAAACTCGATTTCAGAGGGCAAACTCCCGGCGAAACAGATCCCGAAATCCGCCTGGCTACGGGCAACCGCGTCAATGACATTCCCCGCGCTACTGTCGATGAGCTTAATCCGGACACGCGGATAACGGGACTGAAAGCGACGAATAACATCCGGCATAAAGTAATAGGCCGCAGACGGTACCGTAGCGACGGTAATCAGCCCGGTCCGCTCTTCACTCACTTTATCAATATCAGCCAGCATGGACTCAACGTTATCGAGCAAATGCGCTGAACGTTCAGCAAAGTTCTGCCCGTACAGTGTCAGAGCCACGTGGCGGGTGGTCCGGTCAAACAGCTTCGCTCCCAGCGCCGCCTCCAGTTTTTCAATCCTGCGGCTCAGTGCTGACGGGGACAAACAGATAGATTCAGCAGCAACCCGAAAGTTGCCGTATTCCACTAACGCTCTGAAAGCATAAAGATCGTTAAGGTCAAAATTTACGGGCATAGTTTCGACATCTCTCCGTTCTGATGACGATCATCATGACGGGTTGACGCACATTTTAACAGGCCCTTAACGTTTCAACCTGACGTACAGCGGCAAAACGCCAGGTTGCTCTCTGGCGTTTTGCATCAGGAACCTCACCCGGCAAACGACTCAGTGACGGCGTCGACAAGTTCCATCTCTTCCCGGCTCAGGAGCATTTCGATATTGACGAGGATAATCATGCGGGTATCGAGTACGCCCAGCCCAAGCAGATAGCGTCCGGACAGCACCGAGGCCACGTCCGGCGTCGGTTTAATCTGCTCGACGCCCATCGACAGAACATCAACCACGCCGTCGACAACAATGCCCACCACCCTATCGTTGAGATTAAGCACAATCACGACCGTACTTTCATCCTGCGAGGGGTCGGGCAGATCAAACCGCACGCGCAAATCGACGATCGGGACAATCACGCCGCGCAGATTGGTTACACCGGTAATGAAGTTTGGCGCGTTTGGAATTCGCGTCAGGCGATCGCAGCCGCGGATCTCCTGCACTTTCAAAATATCGATGCCATATTCTTCGTCTCCCAGACGGAATACCAGGTACTCCTGAGCAATGGCATCGGTACTGGTCGGTTTTGTGGCGGTTGCTACGGTCATGCTTTTACCCCCTCCCTTCGGGGTTGTGGAACGTTGAGCGTTGAGAGTTCAACCACGTCAAGGATCAGCGCCACGCTGCCATCGCCAAGGATGGTTGCCGCTGAGACGCCCGGAACTTTGCGGTAGTTCTGTTCAAGATTTTTCACCACGACCTGCTGCTGACCAATAAGCTGGTCAACCCACAGCGCATAGCGGCAGCCCGCGCTTTGTACGATCACAACAATGCCGTCATCGGCGGGCACCTCTCCCGCCACGCTGAGCCGCTGGCGCAGCAGAACCAGTGGCAGATACTCACCGCGCACCTGCAACAACCGTTCCTCACCGACAAAGCGACACAGCATCTCTTCGTTCGGACGGAGCGACTCCATTACCGCACCCAGCGGCAGGACATAAATCTCGTCGCCCACTTTCACCAGCATGCCGTCGAGAATTGCCAGCGTCAGCGGCAGAATAATGCGAATGGTGGTGCCCGTACCCGGCGTGGAAAGCACATCGACGTGCCCGCCCATCGCCAGAATATTTCGTCGCACCACGTCCATGCCAACGCCGCGCCCGGAGACGTCCGTCACGCTTTCTGCCGTCGAGAAACCGGCGGCAAAAATCAGCATCCACACGTCTTCATCGCTCATTGAGTCGCTGAGCGTCATCCCCTGGGCACGTGCTTTGGCGAGAATTTTCTCGCGATTAAGTCCTGCGCCATCGTCGCTGACTTCAATCACGATGTTGCCACCATGGTGCTCAGCCGACAGCGTCAGATTCCCGACCTCAGATTTCCCTTTGGCCACGCGCATCTCTTTCTCTTCGATGCCATGGTCCAGGCTGTTACGTACCAGATGCGTGAGCGGGTCGATGATGCGTTCAATCAGGCTTTTATCCAGCTCGGCGGAGCCGCCCTTGAGCGTCAGTTCAACCTGTTTATTCAGGCGGGACCCGAGGTCATGCACCAGTCGCGGGAAGCGGCTAAAGACATAATCCATGGGCATCATACGGATTGACATCACCGACTCCTGCAGCTCGCGGGTATTGCGCTCCATCTGCGCAACACAGCCGGAAAGCAGATCGTAGCTGGCCGGGTCGAGCGTTCGCGATAGCTGCGAGAGCATGGCCTGTGTGATGATCAGTTCGCCGACCTGATTAATAATCTGATCGACCTTACTGACCGCCACACGAATGCTACCCGACTCCTGATTTGCCGCACGAGGCGCCGCGGTGATTTTTCTGGCCACTGCGGCGGGCGCAGGTTTTTCCGCAACAGGCGGCGATGCAATGGCTTGCGTCTGAGCGGCTGGTGTGACCTTAATCTGTTCAGCCTCCAGCACAAAGCAAAGCACGGCAGTGATGTCGTCGGCCGACGCACTGGTCATCAGCGTTACCGTCAGGCTGTCCGCGCTGGCCTCCGCGGCCACCAGCTCCCCTATATGGGTTAGCTCTTCACGTAACATCGCCTGCTCGTGGGCATCCACGTTACTGAGCGTTATCAGTAGCGCGACGTCTTCGTCTGCCCCGACCTGCGGGACGGGTTCCGGGGCTGGTGCAACGGGTGCTTTACTGTCCAGCGCGATCTCTCTTAAAGCCTCGCAAATATAGCGAAAGCTTGCTTCATCAGGCTCCTGCGAAGACTGATAGGCTTCCAGCTGCGCTTGCATAATGTCCTTACATTCCAGAAAAAGGTTAACGATCGTCCGGCTCAACGCGCGCTCACCGGCCCTCGCCTGATCGAGCAAGTTCTCGAGAAGGTGCGTTGTCTCCTGTAATGCGCTAAAACCGAAGGTGGCTGCGCCCCCTTTCAGTGAGTGCGCGGCGCGAAAAATGGCGTTCAGTTGCTCCTGGTCGGGAGAAGCAACATCGAGCTGTAAAAGCTCCTGTTCCATTTCGGCAAGCAGTTCTTCTGCTTCGGTAAAGAAGATCTGCGAGAAATCATTCATGTCCATCGGTATAACCCTGCACGTTTTGCAGATTCACGTCGCTCAGCACGCTTTCTGCACGCTGTGACTGCGTATCTTCCAGACGGATCGCCTGCTCTTTTGAACGACTGAGGATCAGGATGCTGATTCGGCGGTTCACCGCACTGTCAGGAGACGTATTTTCCAGCGGCATGCGGCTGGCGGTACCAATGACGCGCAGAAATCGCTCGTCATTCAACCCGGCGCGAACCAGCACGCGCCTGGCCGCGTTAGCACGTCCGGCGGAGAGTTCCCAGTTACTGTATCCTCCCTCACCGCCGGCATACGGCAGCGAGTCGGTATGTCCCGTCAGGCTGAGCGCATTGGGCAACTCCTGAAGCAGTGGCACCAGCGCCTGCAGGATCCCGTTCATATAGGATTCTGGCAGCTCGCTTCCCACGCGGAACATAGGGCGATCCTGCGAGTCCGTAATCTGAATCAACAGCCCGTCGTTGGTGAGGTTCAGCAGGATATTTGACTTAAAATTGTTAAGCCGCGGATCCGTTTCAATCATCCGCTGTAGCTTCTCTTTGGCCTGCTGAAGACTTTCAAAGCGCTTATGCTTATCGAGGGCATTGATCTGGCTTTTAAACACGTCCCCCTGCTGCTTGAGGATGTCATCCCCGCCGCCGGGGATGACGCTGTCGCTCAGGCTGGTTTTATTGCCATTGGACATGGAGGGCTTGATCGGCATACGGAAATAATCGGCAATCAGCTCTCTCTCCATGTCCGTGGACTGCGCCAGCAGCCACATCACCAGAAAGAAGGCCATCATGGCGGTCATAAAGTCCGCATAGGCAATCTTCCACGTCCCGCCGTGGTGCGCGTGTTTTTTCTTTTTGCGCTTACGTGAAATGATGACAGGCGTGACGTTTTTCATGCTGCGTTGTCCGCCGATTTGGTTTTCAGCGTGGCGTTGGATTTCACCTCACGAACGTGCTCCTCCAGCTCCTCAAACGACGGACGTTCACTGGTAAAAATGGTCTTACGGCCGAATTCCACAGCAATTTGTGGGGCATAGCCGTTCAGGCTGGAAAGTAACGTCACTTTAATACACTGTAAAATCTTGACCTGATCGGAGCTCTTCTGGCGCAGCAGCGTTGCCAGCGGTAACACAAAGCCATAGGCAATCAGAATGCCGAGGAAGGTACCCACCAGCGCATGGCCAATCAACATTCCCAGCTCTGCGGCAGGGCGATCGGCGGACCCCAGGGCGTTCACCACCCCCATCACCGCTGCGACAATCCCAAACGCCGGAAACGCGTCGCCCACGGTATTCAGGCTGTGCGCCGGAACTTCCAGCTCCTCTTCACAGGTTTCGATCTCTTCATCCATTAAGGCTTCGATTTCGTGTGAATTCATGCTGCCGCCAATCATCAGGCGGAAATAGTCGAGGATAAAGTTGCTGAGCATCGGGTCGCTCATCAGGCGCGGATAAGCATTAAAAATGTCGCTGTTCTGCGGATCTTCAATGTCCTTCTCAAGTGACATCAGCCCGTGAACACGGCTTTGCGACAGCAGCAGGAACATTAACGCCATCAGGTCCATATAGACCGCTTTGTTGTACCGTTTACCGACAAACAATTTCACCAGCGCTTTGCCGGTGGCTTTGAGTGATTTGACGTTGTTGCCGACGATAAAGGCACCGACCCCGGCACCGCCGATAATCAGCAGCTCCAGCGGCTGGAACAGCGACATAATATTGCCGCCGGAAAGGATAAAACCACCAAAAACGGTCAGTATGACAACAAGATAGCCAACAATAACTAACACACTCTCTCCTTTAACTTTATTCGACCGATGCCGGTCATCCCGGCATCAGGTAAACGCCATCCTGCGCATAGCCGCCGTTCAGGTTTACGCCGTCATGATTTCCGGGGCGGCAAAGGTTCCACGCAACCCGGAATGGCTCACCTGAGATTTTTTAAGCGCACGCGATGGCGGGCTGCACAAACTGCAGGTAAATGGATTTTTAATAAATTCCGTGGTAACGATAAAACCGCCGCCACACGTACTGCAGGCTTTGCGGGAAATAATGCCGCAGTCGATAAAACGTAATAATGTCCAGGCACGCGTCAGCCCCAGGACCGGCTTCTCATCCGCACAGGTGCTACATTGCTCAAGATAAAGACGATAGGTCTTCATCAGCATTTCAATTGAACGGCCCTGCTCGGTCTTTTTCAGATACAGATAAATGTTGTAGAACATGGATGAGTGGATATTCTGTTCCCAGGACATAAACCAGTCTTCCGAAAAGGGCAGCATGCCTTTCGGCGGCGGACAACCACGCAACTCTTTATATAATCGTAAAAGACGACGGCGGCTCAGCGACGTTTCAGATTCCAGTACCTGCATTCTTGCGCCGAGTGAAATTAACCCCATCGCGATGTTGATTTCATCAATTTCCTGCAGCAGACTTTTTTCACCACACATATTACGCCTCCTCCGCTGCAGCCGCAGTTTCTTCGCTAAGCCCATTCAGAAGATTGGTCGACAAAATAATGCCCGTGTGAATCTGTTGTAGCGCTTCAATACGAGAATCTTTGGTGAGATTTTCAATGACAACTTCATCGTCCACGCGCAGACGACAAATAAGCTGATTCGTTGTTGCCAGTTTCATTAACTGCGGCAACGAAAGCTCTTTAAGATTGTCAATGGTTCCCTCGGACAGTCCGAGGCGAAAACCGGCCGCAAATTTATCCTGGCGAATAAGCTGCTGTGCCAGCAGCAAATAGGACAGGTTGATGTCATGGATATTCTGCAGATACTCGTCGAAATTGGACACAGGTGAAAACTCCCAATGTTATCCAGCCAATAAATGGCATGTCAGTTTAGAGATATAAAACTACCGAACTGATGCAGAGAGTCTTTTGGTATTGATATTCACTGAAGTAAATCTGTGTTCTTCAGAAAATGCGTTATTACCTTGTCAATGCCAAAGGAGGCTGCATCACAAAACTGGCAAAATCATAAACATTAAGTATTTTTCGAACAAGCGACAGAAATCGCCACAAATCATCGAATTGATGTTAACTACATGATTAACATAAGATTAATACCTTTGTTAAACGTTATTAAACCTGATAATCACTGCACATCCCGCTGGCTTTAACATATTAAAACTGTGAATACTCAAATACACCTTTATCTTGAAGACGATTCCATCCGGCTTCTCAATCTTTTGAGTGCCAGACTGTGCAACTGGCTCACACGCGTTTCCGTGATGCCGAACACCAGCCCAATCTCTTTCATGTTCATATCCTGAAGATAATAAAGCTGAAGTAAGACTTACTCTCGTTCAGGTATGTACTGCAAATGTTCTGTAATTTGCTCAATTAAATTCTGCCTGACAGCATGATGGACAGGATTAAGCGACTCGTTTTCATCGTCGCAGGACTCCCAGCTGTCGGCAAAATTCTCCTGTAACTCATCGACAGAATACATTTGGCTGTTGTTATTATCCGCCAGCATTTGCTGAAACTCTTTTAGCGACACGCCCATACGCCCGGCAATATCCGCTTCGGTGGCCTCCCCCCCTTTTTCCTGCTCGATTTGTTGAATAATACTGACAATTTCTCGCGTATGCGTTCTTACCCGTCTCGGGACCCAGTCACTTTCTCTCAACTCATCTAACAATGCCCATTTTACGCGTTGTGTTATCCACGCGCTGAGCGCTATTCCTTTTTTCGGATCGAAGGTTTCTACCGCGTTTAAAAAACCCATCGAACCTGCCTGAATCAAATCATCCAGCTCCACGCTGGCAGGAAGCCGCTTATGTAGACGCAATGCTTCCTGCCGCACAAGATAATGATATTTTGACCAGACGACTGTTTTGTCTTCCAACCCTTCGGCTGTATATATACCATCCACGATTGCATTCCACCCGCTATTCTCTCAGAGAATTATCCGGTGAAATTAATCATTCAAATAGTGCAATAAGCCTTTATAAAAATGCGCATTCCGCTACTTCATTTAATATCACGCCCAGACAATGAATAAGGCGTTAATACTGGCGGTATTTCACCTCTTTAAAAGGTTTCCCACTGCGCAAGAGCAGAATCATCTTTTTGACGCTGTGGTCTACTGGATGCAGGCAATACTTTTGCAGTTGCACTGCTTTCATTCAGCCTGAATTGTGAGACCAGTTTTTCCAGGGAATCAGATTGTGCTTCAAGATCACCGGCGGCGAGGGCCGCCTCTTCAACCATCGCGGCATTTTGCTGCGTCACCAGATCCATTTCATTTACCGCTTGCGAAATCTGATTAATCCCCGCGCTCTGTTCATCAGATGCCGAGGTGATCTCGCCCATAATTTGGGTCACCTGCGCCACCGATGTCACAATTTCCTGCATCACGTTACTGGCCTGCCCGACCTGGCGTGAACCGGTATCAATATTATTGACGCTGGTATTGATGAGCTGATTAATCTCTTTGGCAGCGTCCGCGCTGCGTTTAGCCAGATTACGCACCTCTTCTGCAACCACGGCAAAACCACGCCCCTGTTCACCGGCGCGTGCTGCTTCTACCGCCGCGTTCAGGGCAAGAATATTGGTCTGGTTCGCAATGCTGTCGATCACGCCGTTAATGTCGGCAATCTGTCGGGAACTGGTGGTGATCTGCGCCATGATTTGCTCAAGACTGTGCATGACTTCGCCGCCGTTATGGGCATTGGTACTGGCGCTTTCCGCCAGCTCACGGGCCGCATGCGCGTTATCGGCATTCTGACGCACGGTAGTTTTGATCTGCTCCATGCTGGCCGCTGTCTCCTGCAGCGCGGCCGCCTGCTCTTCCGTACGGGAAGAGAGATCGTTATTACCGTGGGCAATTTCCTGGGCGTTACTGTGAATGCGCTGCACGCTTTCACGAATGCCCAGAATGGTGCTGGTCAGGGAAGTGCGCATCGTTTCCAGTTCGGACAACATGCTGCCAATTTCATTCTGGCTTCCGCTTTCGATCGCCTGACTCAGATCGCCCGCTGCCACGCGACGCAGCGTCTCCACCGTGGTTTCCATACGACGGACCAGGGTATTGCGCAGCCAGAAGCGAACGGCAAACAGCATTCCCACACCGAGCAGAATCACGACCAGCCCAACGCCGAGCATAATCTTGTAGCCACGCTCTGATTCATGAATATAGCTTTCATTCAGGCGGGCACTGGCATCCGTATACTGCTCAACCTTATTACGCAGCTCCGTGCGCAGGTTCATGTCGTGCTCCAGTGAGCCGGTATAGCCTGTCGGATTGTTCAGGTAGCCAAGCTTCGCTTCTGCCGCTTTGTAGACTTCGTTAAACGCCGCATTCACTTCCGCCGCAAGACGACTCTCCTCCGGCGTATTGAACGGCGATGCCATAAAGTCATCCATATTCCGGCGGGCAAATTTCACGACGTTTTGCGTGTGTGTCGTCACGTTCTGCGAGACCGGATTACCCATCGCAGCCTGGAGCATTAAGCCGTTGGTGTTGGCCATTACGGCGCTGATGTTATAGGCCGCATCACGCATCTGATCGTTATTTTCAGAGGCGACAACAATACGTTTAAAATTATTGTTATTTTTGACGGCGTCATAAACTGAATAGACGGTAATACCAAACAGCAAGGCAGCAAACAGCCCAATAATAAGGCTGACCGCGGTATAGATTTTAAGTTTCGTTAACATAGATTTTCACCTGCCGCGCACGAGTTCATCGTACGCGGCGACGCCTGAAGAAAAGTGAATTAAACAGTTATGTACTCACATATTAAACAGATTCATCTTCTGCATATTTTTGTAGACGTACATAGAGGCATTAAAGGCGAGCTCGGACATCTGTGACTCTGACACCAGCGTCACCAGCATGCTGGTATCGGCGCCGATGGCATCCTGCACTTTGACAATGGTGTCGTTAATCAACACGTCTCCGGTGAGATCCAGCGCGTCAAGTTGCTGCAGGTTCGTCCCCAGTTCGGCCTGGGCTTTGCCAAGGCGGTCAATACCCGCATCGATGGCGTTGCTGGCGGCGCTAAGTGCCGCATCCAGCATGGCGTCATTAATCGGCTCCATCGTTAATGCGGCGACGGCATCGTTCAATACCCTAAAAATATCATCAAATATCTCATCGCCGAGATGGCCCGTTTGCATTTCCGTTCCATCGGCCACGGTCTGTGTACGCGCTTCATTACCGCCACGATAATTACCGACTTCATCAAAAGCAGGCGTATCGGTTTTAAATCCGGAGAAAATATAGCGGCCGCTACTGTCACGACTGTTTGCTAAATCCAGCAGATTTTCGCGGATCCCTTTTATCTCTTCACCCAGTGCCCGACGATCTTCACCAGAATAGGTATCGCTTTTTGCCGCAATGATTTTTTCTTTCAGGGTGGTTGTCATAAGATTACCGACACCGTTCAGAATATTGTCCTGAAACTCCAGTGCGCTGCGCGCGCGGGAGCGCACGCTGCTGTACATCTCAAGCTTCGCCAGCGCGTCCTGATGTTTTACCGCATCGGTTGCGGCGGTCGGGTCGTCTGAGGCTTTGAGTAGCGTTTTACCTGCTGACATCCGCAGATAAGCATCGTTACTCTGACTCATGCGCTTTGTCATCGACTCCGAACTTTGCTTGTACATATAAAGCGTACTTAATCGCATCATCTTTTCCTTATCGGATGGCCAGCAGGGCATCAAACATGGCGGTCGCCGTTTTCAGCAGCTGCGCGTTGCCGTTGTAGTACTGACGGAACATGTCCAGGTTGATATATTCCTCATCCATGTTGACCCCGGAGAGTGCCTGTTTGGTGTCAAATTTGGTGCGTAAATCACTTTCGGCGCTGCTGGCATAGGATTTCACCTCGCGGGCGCTTTCACCGATCTTGCCCGCCAGGCTCGCATAGGCCGCACTCAGCGTGTCGTTGCCGATCAGCGCCTCATCCTGGATTTTCAGCATTTCCTGGAGGTTTTTGTTATTTCCCGGCCCGTCCGTCGCGTTGTCAGATGCCGCAAACTCCTGACCATTGGTTATCTTACGGCTGATGCCTTCGGCGGCCCCGGCCATAGGATTAAGAGTGAATTTATCCCCCGCTTCGGCAGTTGAAGGGGTGGGAAGGGTAATTTCGATGCCCTCAAACTTTAGCACCCCTAATGGCGCGGCGGGATCGAGAGGGATGATACGACCATCGGCTCCTTTCACGACCCAGTCTGTACCATCGAAACTGATGTCATAATTTTCCGACTTCACCTCTTTGAAATCAGTGACCCTGATATTATCCAGCGCATCGGTACCCCTGTTTTTGGCGTTCGCAATGGCTTTGATATCCGGCAGAGAGAAGAGATCGCCACCCGCCTCACCTTCTGGGGTGAATCCTGCGCGGTTCTGCTCGTTCATCCGGTGCGCCATCATAAAGGCGATCTGATCCAGATCCTGACGCGCGACGGTAAGATCCTCATTGCGGAATTTGAACAGCCCGCCCAGACGCCCTTTGGTAATGGCGTTTTCATCCAGCGGCGATGCTTTGCCGTTAGCATCCACGTAGGAGACAATGGTCTTGTTGGGATCGGCATCCGACGGCGAGGTTTGCAGTTTATACGCGGTGCCGCCAGAGACCAGCGGACGCCCATCAGCCAGCGTGACGCTCACGCGGCCAGAAACATGATCCTCGGTGACGGTAATCCCCAGATGCTCGCTCAGCCCTTCCAGCAGCATGTCACGCTGGTCAAGCAGATCGGCAGGCGGCGTGCCATTTCCCTGTACGCGCTCCAGCTGTTTGTTGATCTCTGCCAGCTGTTCGGTGAAGCTGTTAATCTCCTTGGCGCTGCGCTCAATCTGGGTATTGGTGCTTTTTTCAAGTCCGGACAGGCGCTTGGCGCTGGCGTTATAGCGGTTCGCCAGCACGTCGAGGGAAGTAAATACCGCCGCACGCGCCGGGCCATCCGCCGGATCGCCGCTCAGCGTCGCCATATCCTTAAACAGCTTGCCCAGTGAAACAGAGACGTTATCCGACTCGTCCGCCAGCATGTTGTCGATATCCGCCAGCTGCTCCATCCGTCCGGTCAGGGAGGCGTAGCCGGACAGCGAATCCCGCAGTTGATTGTTGGCGAACGCATCATAGGCACGCTCGACACCGCTGGCACGGGCGCCATAGCCATAAAAGCCCTGCGCGGTCGACATGCCGCCGAGCTCACCGATAATCAGGTTGCGACGACTGTAGTTGGTAGACATACCGTTGGTCAGGTTATCGCCGGTCACCCGGATCGCAGCCTGCGCCACGCTGATGCCGTTTCTGGCTAAATTAAATAGGTTATTCATACGTTCTGGATATTCCCTGATTGCGGGCCCGGCATTCGCATCCGGGCCAGAAAGTTCATGGCTCTGTTTATTTCATCGGTGATTCAAAAAATCTCTAAAACATCTTTTTCAGAAAATTTTGTCGATATCGTTTTTATAGGCATTTACGCCCTGCTGAATATCGCCTTTCACCTTCTGAATAATGGTGATGAGCTTTTTGGCGTAGGCCGGGTCTGTCGCATAGCCCCCCGCCTGCAGCGCTTTCGCTCCTTGCTCCGGTGAAGCAGACTGCGCCACACCGCGATAGCGAGGATTTTTGGTCAACAGTGCCGCGTAGTCTTTCAGCGCATGCTCATAGGAGTCATAGACGCGGAATGCCGCCTTCACCTTCTGCTTCACGCCGTTGATGTATTCCGTAGTGGTAATCTCGGTAGTTTTTCCGCGCCAGTCGCCGGTGGCCTTTATGCCGAAAAGGTTATGGCTCGGGGAGCCGTCGGCGGCCGGAATTTCACGTTTCCCCCAGCCGGACTCCAGCGCCGCCTGGGCCAGAATCAGATGCGGGTGTAACCCGCTCTGGGCTGCCGCCTCCTGTGCCGGGCGCAACAGACGCGAGATAAACGGATGCGCGCCTTCGACTGGTTTTGCGAACGATACCGGGGCAGGCAAGCGCAGCGGCCCGGTAGCCGGAACAGAAGAAAGTCCGGGACGTGAAAAATCGCGTCCCGGCGTGCTTACGACAGGCGCATCGCTCTCGCCACCCAGTTGACGGACGATAAGATCGGCAAAGCCGAGCTGACCACTCCCGGCAATATTCTGCGCGACCTGCTGGTCGTGCATGGCGGTGTACATCTCTGACGACTGACTGCTCAGCAAATCGTCCTTAAAGGTGGCGTCGCGCATGCTTTTCATCATCATCTGCACGAAGATCCCCTCCATCTGCTTCGCCGCTGCCTTCAGTGCGCCGGGCGATTGCCGCCCGGCCTCCCGTTTCAGGTTGTCCAGCGAACGGACGTCAAAGGCGGGCTGGTCGAACTTATCGAAGGCGTTCATCAGTTCACCTCCAGCTTCGCTCGCAGGCAGCCGGCGTTTTTCATCGCCTGCAGAACCGACATCAGCTCGTTTGGCGTGGCACCCAGGCTGTTCAGGGCGCGAATCACCGCGTTCAGATCGGTGCTGCTGCGCACGTGCTGCAGCGAACCGCCGCTGTCGCGCACGGAGATGTCCGTCTGCGGCACCACCACCGTTTCACCGCCACCAAACGGTGTATCCGGCTGGCTGATAATGTTGTTCTGCATCACTTCTACCGTCAGCGAGCCGTGCGCGACCGCGCAGGAGTCCAGCGACACGTGGCGGTTCATTACCACCGATCCGGTTCGGGAATTCACGATGACTTTCGCATCCTGCACGTTCACCCGCAGGGGAATGTCCTGGATGTTCGCCAGAAAACGCACGCGCGAGGGGCCATCCGGCGGTGCAAAGAGGCGCACGGTACGCGCATCTTCCGGGATAGCCGCCCCGCCGCTGTAGCGCTGATTAATGGCGTCGCTGATCTGCTGCGCCAGCGAGAAATCGCTCTCGTTAAGCTGCAACCGGACAATGCTCTGGGTGGCAAAATCGTTCGGCACCTCGCGCTCGACGGTCGCCCCGCCGCTGATTCGCCCGCCGTTGAGCTGGTTGACCTGCACGCGGCTGCCGCCCGCCTGCGCGCCTGCGCCGGAAATCAGGATGTTGCCCTGGGCAATGGCGTAGATCTGGTTATCCGCGCCTTTCAGCGGGGTCATCAGCAGCGTGCCGCCGCGCAGGCTTTTGGCATTACCGACCGAGGAAACCACGATATCCAGCTTGTCGCCGGGACGGGCAAATGGCGGCAGCTCGGCGGTGACCATCACCGCCGCGATATTTTTTAGCTGCATGTTGGTGCCCGCCGGCACGGTGATCCCCAGCTGCGAGAGCATATTGTTGAGGCTTTGCCCGGTAAACGGTGCCTGCATGGTCTGGTCGCCCGTGCCGTCCAGACCCACGATCAGGCCATAGCCCATCAGGGAGTTGGAGCGAACGCCCTGCACCGTCGCCAGATCGCGAATGCGCTCCGCGCTGGCGGTTTTGGGCACGACCAGCATCATGCCGTAGAGCAGGATGCTGAGGAAAAACAGGATAGATTCTTTTTTCATGGTCTTATCAGAATGGAGAAAGGTTCAGGAACAGGCGCTGCAGCCAGCCCATGTTCTGCGCTTCGTTGATGTAGCCGTTGCCGACATACTCGATCCGCGCGTCCGCCACCTGGGTGGAGGGCACGGTATTCCCGCCACTGATAAACCGCGGATTCACCACGCCGGAAAAACGGATAAATTCCGTGCCCTGGTTAATGGCGATCTGCTTTTCGCCCACCACGCGCAGGTTACCGTTAGGCAGAAGCTCGTTTACGGTCACGGTGATCGTCCCGGTAAAGGTGTTTCGCGCCGCGGCGCCGCCCTTGCCGGAAAAATCATTTTTGCCTTCGGCTTCGAAATCCGCTTTGCCATCACCCAGCCAGCTGTTGAGCTTAGTGGGTACCGCGATAAGCCCCATCCCGGCCGATCCATTACGGTTGGCACTGGCGGAGGAACTTTTGCTGGCGCTCACGTTCTCCTGCAGCAGGATCGTCAGCGTATCGCCTACGTTACGCGGGCGGCGGTCTTCGAACATCGGCTGATAGCCGTAGTTCATGCCCTGCCCCGCCTGAAACAGCGAGCCGCCGGTCGCTGCCGGTGCCATCGGTAATGGTGTTGCCGTCGTCGGACCTTCAACGAGCTTGTTTTGCATAATGTGCGCGCAGCCGCTCAACAGCAGCACGCTCGCCGCCAGTGCGCAACGACGCGCGACGACAGGGGTATTCATTAAGAGTGTTTTCATTTCAGTGTCGATAAAATATCTGGCCGCTCGCGCGGCCAGAAAGAGGACATTACAGCTGGGAAAGACGCTGCAGCATCTGGTCCGATGCTGAAACCGCTTTGCTGTTGATTTCGTAGGCGCGCTGCACCTGAATCATCGTCACCAGCTCTTCCGCCACGTTGACGTTGGAGGTTTCCACATAGCTCTGCTTCAGCGTGCCCGCGCTTTCCATGCCTGGGTTCAGTTCATTCGGCGCGCCGGAAGACTGGGTCTCTTTGTAGAGATTGCCGCCGATGCTTTCGAGCCCCGCGTTGTTGACGAAGGTGGTCAGCGTCAGCTGGCCGATCTGCTGCTCTTCAGCCTGACCGGGCACTTTCACGCTGACGATACCGTCGCTGCCAATCGTTAGCTTTTGCGCATCCTGAGGAATAACGATGCCCGGCTGGATCGGATAACCTTCTGCATTCGTTAACTGCCCGTCAGGGTTTTTGCCAAAATGCCCATCGCGGGTGTAGGCGGTGCTGCCGTCTGGCATCTGCACCTGGAAGAAACCTTCCCCTTCGATAGCCACGTCATACTCGTCACCGGTAGAGTTCATTCCACCCTGAGTGTGTACCCGCTGGGTGGAAACAGGACGCACGCCGGTACCCAGTTGCAGACCACTCGGCAGGGTGTTCTGCTCGGTGGACTGGGCGCCTGGCTGGCGCATGTTCTGATAGAGCAGATCCTGGAACACGGCGCGCTGGCGCTTAAAGCCGTTGGTATTGACGTTCGCCAGGTTGTTGGAAATAACGTCCATATTGAGCTGCTGTGCTTCCAGCCCGGTTTTAGCGATCCATAAAGAACGAATCATGTTGTGACTCCTTGCGCGAACTTAGCTCACGCTTAATAGCTGGTTAGCCTTCTGGGCATTTTCGTCGGCGGTGCGAATGACCTTCATGTTCATGTCAAAGCCACGAGAGTTGGCGATCATCTGGGTCATCGCGTGCACCGGACTGACGTTGCTGCCTTCGATGGCTTCCGGCGTCAGGCGCAGGGTTTCATCCTGTGCCAGCACATCGCCCGCGGCTGACCGAAACAGACCGTCGTCGCCGTGCTGCAGGGCATTGATTTCCGCGTTGACCAGCTTAATGCGCCCGACAGGGACCAGAGCCGTGGGGTCATCGCCCATACCGAGCGCGGAGACGGTGCCGTCCGTGCCGATAGTGATATGTGACTGCGGCGGCACTTCCAGCGGGCCGCCATCACCCATCAGCGGACGGCCGTTGACGCTGAGCGCTCCGTCTTGATCCACCTCGATTGCGCCGTTGCGGGTATAACCTTCGCTGCCGTCATCCAGCGCTACCGCCAGCCAGCCGTTTTGCGGCAGTGCCACGTCCAGGCTGCGCCCGGTGTGGGTGATGGGCCCCATGGTGGTGTCGTGAAAGGGGGTGGATTCCGCCACCAGCGCGCGCGTACGCAGGGTTTCGCCTTCAATGGGTACCGAGCGAAACGCGGCAAGCTGAGAGCGGAAACCGGCGGTAGAACTGTTCGCCAGATTATTTGAGGTGACCGCCTGGCGGTTGAGCGCCGCGTTGGCGGCACTCATGGCGGTATAGATAGCGCGATCCATCACTCAGCCTTAACGCAGGTTAACCAGCGTCTGCAGGATCTCAGACTGGGTTTTGATGGTTTGCGAGTTGGACTGGTAGTTACGCTGGTAGACGATCATGTTGACCATCTCGTCGCCCAGGTTCACGTTGGAGGACTCCAGCATACCGCCATCGATATCTCCGAAGCTGCCGGTGCCCGATGTTCCCAGAAACGGCTGGCCGGACTGCACGGTTTCCGCCCACAGGTTGTTGCCCTGCTGTTCCAGACCGCCCGAATTGGCAAAGTCTGCCAGCACCACCTGCGCGACGGTCTGACGCTTGCCGTTACCGTAGATGGCAATCACTTCGCCCGTGTCACTGACCTGATAGGTATTAAATTTACCGGGAGCCTGACCGTCAATTTCGTCGAGCATGACTTGGGTATCGCTGGCGTTTTGGGTAATATTCAGATCAATATTCACATTCAGCGCTGCTGAGCCGTTGTAAGCGGACCCTTTGACGTTCAATGTCACCGGCGCGGTAAGTTTGCCATCGGTCCCAAAGGTAAGCGTCTGCACACTCCACGCATCCGTACCCGTGCCCGGCGCGGTGGAATCCTGGGCGTGTGCCTGCCACTTCCCTTCCGCGGTATGCACGTAGTACACCTTAATTGCATGCTTATTACCCAGGCTGTCGGTGGCGGTGACTTCACTGACATAGTTGTAGGTGTCTGGATTGTCAGGATTAAAGACCGATGTCGCGGGGATAATTTTATCATCAGACTTCAGGTTGCCGGTCACGGAGCCTGCGGTTGACGCCGCTGGCGGCATGTCGTCCTTTGGAATGCGGATCGGCCCCACCTGCGCGCCCGGGTTAATCACCCCGTCCGTCGCCTGGTAGCCGGTTAAAAACATCCCGTTGGTTTTGTTGACGATAAAGCCGTTCTGGTCTTGCTCAAACTGACCGTTACGGCCATAGAACACGCTGCCCGCCTGATCGACCATGCGGAAAAAGCCGCGACCGGAAATCCCCATATCCAGCGGGGAGGCGCCGTTCATTAGCCCGCCGTCGCCCATATTCTGATTGACGCCCGCAACCTGCACCCCCATCCCGGTCGAACCGGCAAAGATATCGGCGAAGGAGACGGAGCCTGCTTTAAACCCTACGGTCTGGGAGTTGGCAATATTGTTACCCACTACATCCAGCGCTTTTGCCGCGGCACTCAGACCGCTAAGACCTTGTGAAAAACCCATAATTAATTTCCAGAAAGTAATGACTATTTTTGAATGACAACAACCTGGCCCATGCCGATCGGATCGTTGTTCACCAGATGCAGAATCGGCCCGTTCGGATCCATCGTGACGCCCTGCACCTGGTCCGGTACCAGACCAACCACTTCCGGTTTTTCCCCCTCAGGGTTGCTGGCTTCAAAGGAGAGGGTGTATTCCCTGTCATGCGGCGGCCCCGGCTCCGGCTTGAAGTTTTCCAGGTCGTCGAGGTTGTAGGTATTAATCCCCTTCTTCACATTTTTCAGCTCTGCGGTATACGCCTTGCCGCCGTCGTGCAGGGTGACGGTCACCGTTTCGGCATCACCCGCTAATACGAAGTGGAAGTCGTCCGAGCCGCCAGGACGATCCGCACCGACCTGGTGAATACCATTACTCTCTGGCTCGCCGAAGGAGACCTTCGCCTCCCCTTCAATCAGCACGCTGCGGCCTACCCAGGAGGAAGCGCTCATGCTGCCGAGCTGAACCATCATCGCCTGCACACCCGCCACGGAGTTGTTGAGTTTCTCCACGCCCGCAGTCATGTTGAACTGCGCCAGCTGCGAGGTGAGCTGGTTGTTATCCATCGGGTTAGTGGGATCCTGGTTTTTCATCTGCTCCACCAGCAATCTCATAAACTGATTCGACAGATCCGCCGCACTGTTGCCGGTGCCACTTTCACCTGGGCCACTGTTGTTGTTAACCGAAGAGACCGCCATATGCGTCCTTATTGACCAAGAGTTAATGTTTTCAGCAGCAGACTTTTGGCGGAATTCATCACTTCCACGTTGGCCTGGTAGCTGCGGGAGGCGGAAATGGTGTTCACCATCTCGTTCATCACGTTGACGTTTGGCATCCGCACGTAGCCCTGTTCGTCGGCCAGCGGATTGCCCGGCTCGTACACAAGGCGATCCGGTGCGCTGCTTTCCACCACATCACTCACCTGAACGCCGCCGATCTCCTGCCCGACAGAGTTGTCGACACGGAAAACCACCTGACGGGCGCGATACGGCTGGCCGTCTGGCCCCGCCACGCTGTCAGCGTTCGCCATGTTACTGGCGCTGACGTTGAGGCGTCGGGACTGGGCAGCCATTGCCGATCCCGAAATATCAAATACGCTAAAAAGCGACATCGTTTATTACCCCTGACTTAACACTGTCATCATTTTCTTAATATCCGCGCCCAGGAAGGTCAGGCTCGACTGGTATTTCATGGCGTTATCCGCAAAATTCACGCGCTCACGATCCATATCCACGGTATTACCGTCGGCGCTCGGCTGATCCGGCACGCGATAAAGCAGTTGACTGTCATCAAAAGGCTTTGCTTTCGCTTCAATATGCCGCTGAGACGTCAACGAAAGTGAGACCGGTGATTTGGCCATCGAATTATTTTCCATGGCCTGTTTTAACTGCCCGGTAAAATCGATATCTCGCGCCTGATAGCCTGGCGTATCCGCATTTGCAATATTCGACGCCAGAATATCCTGACGGCGCGACAGCAAACCTAATGCCTGCTGCTGAAAGCGAAAGGCGTCATCGAGTTTATTCATAACGATAGAGTTCCTGCTTCGCATTATTTAAACTGCGTTAGTGTAGTCACCGTGGGTGAAATATCACACTGCAAAGACCCGACACAAATAGGCGCATTTAGGGAAATAGAACGAGCCAGAGAAAAGTTAAAACAATGATTAATTTAATTACCGCCAAAGATGTCACTATTTAATTCAATAAAACCCCTCGCGGAACGTATATAATTTATCCACTTTTTTATTATCATCCCGCTCTATAAAGGCAATACGATGAAGTTGCGATTATTCAGCCCGACAGTAGCCGTTTTACTGTGTTCGGCCTCCACCCTCGCCAGCGTTCCGTCAACCCAAACGGCAAAACAGCGCCTGTTGCTCAAGCTGGATGCCTTGATTCAGCAACCCGAGTCGGGGCCTGATATCGTGCGCACGGTTTCGCTGCTCGCCACCCCCGCGCAGCTGCAGGCCGTCTGCGATAACCCGGAACTGAGCCTGGTCGGGCGCGACAGTCGCCTTACCGGCAAACGCACCGTGCTGGCGCAGTGTGGGCCTCGTCGCCACTTCCTTCCCGTGCGCCTCAGTGCTCAGGGCACATGGTGGATTGCCAGCCAGAGTCTGCCAGGCGGGGCCATTGTTCAGCGCAGCGATATTGAGCCCGTAACAGGCAATCTTGACCACCAGCCCACCGGCCTGATCTTCAATCCCGATGAGATAGTGGGCCAGCGCCTGACGCGCGCTGTTGTCGCCGGCAAACCGCTGCTGGAAAGCCAGCTCCGACAGCAATGGCGGCTGCGCGCCGGGCAAACGGTAGACCTGGTCACCACCGGCTCCGGCTTTCGTATTCGCAGCCAGGGAAAGGCGTTAAACAACGCGGCGGTGGATGAGATGTTGAAAGTGAAAACCGCTGGCGGGCGCACCGTGAGCGGGAAAGTCGATTCCTCAGGACAGGTCATCATTATTTCACAACAATAAATTTTAGGTTTTTTGTGAATCACCGATGAAAGAAGTATCAGTCACATAAAATCATTATCTGTGAGGACAATTATGAGCATCTCCAGCAGCCAGAACACTGCGTCGATTACGAAAATCGCGCCCACTCAGGATTTGCGCGCGCGCATTCACCCTCAGGACGGCGACGTGTCAGCTAACGTGACGCAGCCTCGTCAGGATGACAAAACCGATGTCACCCTGACCACACTGACGAAAAAGATCCAGAACGATGACAGCCGCGATATTGACTACGCGCGCGTCGAGGCGATCCGCACCGCGCTGGCGACAGGGTCGCTGCGCATAGAGCCTGAGAAAATTGCGCAGGCCATGGTGCAGGATATCTTTCAGTTTTAACCGCAAGCAGGACCGTTATGGACAAGCTTTATCCCATTCTCACGCAAATGAAAACGTCTCTGGATGAACTGGAGGCGATCATGATTGAAGAGGTCAATCAGCTCAACCGTGCGCAGATAAACCCGGTTTCTCTGCAGGTGCTGGCAGATAATAAAAATCAGCTTCTGACGACCATTCAATATTATGACGACATGCGCCGCCAGCAGGAGCAGCACAGTGCCACGCAGGCCCCCTACCCTGGCCACGGAAAACTGTTCTCGAGCTGGCAGCAGGTCAATGAAAAAGTGCGCAACACGAAAGCGCTCAATCAACAGGTGGAATCGCTGCTGCAGAGTCATATGAAGAAAAACCAGCACATTCAAAAAGCGATTGACCACGTAGGGCGCAGCAGTTCGCTTTACGGCCCGGCGGGGGAATCCAGCCAGGTTTCTGGCGGCCACAAATACAACATCAGCATCTGACCCATTCTGTCTGCGTTGTCCTCTTTGCTCGCCTCTGGCGAGCTTTTTTTTATCCGGGAAGCAGGAACAGATGACCCTCCCCCAAAGGAGGGGAAGGCCATCCGTGCATGTTTTTTGAAACAAAGAGAGGAATTAAACCGCGGTATACGCTTTCGCCGAGGCGCTGGATTTACGCATGGTGGACAGTTCGGTGCCAAGCGTGGAGAGGCGGTCCTGAATGGCACGCGAGAGGCGTGCATCGACATCCAGCAGCTGCCCCAGCTGCCCCACCACCTGCTGTTTATTGTGTTGTGCCAGCTGGGTCAAATCGATTTCACACAGCGTTCTCATGCCGATGGAATAGGCCGCCGACTCCTCTACAAATGCGTCCCACTCACCGTCTTCGGCCTGTCGCAGGAGCGTCGCATTGCTCACCAGCATCTGCTCAATAAGTGACAGTACTGCGTTATCCATGTTTCACCTGCTTGTTTTCCGGGTTGATGGCCTGCCAGGTTTCCTGCATCTCCGTCATCAGCGAAATCAGATGCGGCAGATTTTCACCGGATTTGTTGAGATTCGCCTCCAGCAGCGTGCGCGAAATATATTCGTACAGGCTCTCCAGCTCGGCGGCAATCTGCCCGCCCTTTTCGTGGTCCAGCCCGGCACGCAGGCCGTTGTCGATAATGTTAATCGCGCGGGAGATCATCTCCCCACGGCGGGCAATATTGCCGGACTGAAAGTAGATTTCCGCCCGGCGCATGGCGTTAATGGCACCGTCATACAGCAAGACAATCAGTTGATGCGGTGTGGCGCCCGCAATCTGGCTGTCCAGCGAGACAGCGGTATAGGCGTTATAGCCATTATTGGTGTACATCGTAAAATCCTGCCGGGCAGTATCCTGCCCGGATTATGATAAAAATTAAATCAACCCTGCCAGCGAACCCTGTAGCTGACTGCTCATGTTGTTCATATCGCTTATCACCTTGTCGAGACGCTGAAACTCTTTTTCCTTGCGCGCCATAGCCTCTTCAATACGCCGTTCCATAGCCGTGATTTGTTTGCCGATACGTTTATCCTGCTCTCGCAGCGACTCAAGGGCTGTTTCGATCACGCCCTCTTTTTTGGTGATGGCGTCTTTATCCCCGAGGTAGGTATCAAAAATACCCTCCATGCGATCTTTGATACCCTCTTTACCGTCTTTGCCCAGGAACAGCGCTTCCACCGCTTTAGGGTTGTCTTTCAGGGCTGCATCCAGCTTTTTGGTATCAATAGACAACTCCCCCAGCGCGCCACTACGTTCATCGCCAATCTTTCCGTCAAATTTCACAGTAATACCAATGCTGCCCAGAGACTGAATAAGCGCATCCGCATCAGGATAGTTACCGCCAACGGTCGATTTAAGCTGGCTGGTGAGGCGACGCAGCGAGCCGTCGCTGAAGAGTGCGCCGTTGGTAGAATCGGGCGTCGTTGACTGGCTTTCGCGATCCGGCGCGGTATATTTGGTCGCGCTGGCCACGGTGCTGAGATAGCTGTTGTAGTTCTTAACGAACTCCTCAATCAGCGTTTTCACCTTTGAGGTGTCTTCGGTGATGGTGAGGGATTCTGTTTTGTACCTCAACGGATCGTCCGGGTCGAGGTCAGGGTCATTCAGCTCGGAGACTTCCCGTAGCTCCAGCGTCACGCCGGTAATCATATCGCTGATGGTGTTTGAACTGCGGGTAATAGGTTTTCCGTTCAGAAACAGTTCGGCATTTTGCGATGCGGTTTCAACCGTCGCACCTTCGAGCTTGCTCTTGAGCTGCGAATTTCCCGTCACGCTGATAGCCATATCCCCGGCCTCACCGGTTTTTTTCGAGGTCAGCACCAGCTTATGCTTCCCGTCCTCAATGGTGATCACTTCCGCAACCACGTCACCTTTCCGATCGTTGATCTTCTTAGCAATCTGATCGAGCGAGGTTTCATCGCTTTTTAATTCCAGCTCCAGCGGTTTTTCCCCTTCTTTCAGGGTGATGGTCACCTTCGCATCCGCGTTACCAATCGGTTTATCGCGAGTGTCATTCTCAACGGCCAGCTGCTGCGCTTTCGCCAGCTGCTTTACCGCAATGGAATAGCTGTTAGGGATCGCCCCGCTACCTGCCGTGGCCTTAAAGGTTTTATTGTCGCTGACGCTGACGCCGTTGAACCCTTCATTCTCAAGCTTACCGAGATTGTCCTTCATGGTACTCAACGCGCTGGAGATAGACCCCCAGGCGGAAATCTGCCCCTGAAAGGTGCTTTGCTTTTGCAAATAGGGGTTCAGCTTTTGGCTAATACCCTCGCGCTCCACCGCCAGCCACTGGTCGAACGGCAGGTTAGAACCAACGCCTAAGAAATTGGTTGATGCCATAATAAAATGCTCCTCTTGAAATAGGTTAGCCTGTCACTATTCCTATCGGGTAATAGAGACGTAAGTTTAATTTTTCATTTATACGTCAACAATGATTACCCTTCCCCAGAATAGAATTGTGAGCTTATTACGCTATTGCGTTGTGCTATTTGTGTAATTAATGTCAGTTGTGACCGTATTTCTTTGGTTTATAAAAAACCTAAAAAAAATAATTTAGTCATTTTTATTTCCCCCGATGAATTCAGTATGCGCATCAACGAACGCATAGCACATACAGTTATTATCACTTAAAAGGATATAAACAATGGCACAGGTCATTAATACCAACGCACTGAGCCTGATGGCTCAGAACAACCTGAACAAATCCCAGTCTTCCCTGGGTACCGCGATTCAGCGCCTCTCTTCCGGTATGCGTATCAACAGCGCAAAAGACGATGCGGCAGGTCTGGCGATTTCCAACCGCTTCACCTCTTCCATCCGCGGGATGACTCAGGCGGCGCGTAACGCCAACGACGGTATCTCCCTGGCGCAGACCACCGAAGGCGCGCTGGAAGAAGTGACCGAGAACATGCAGCGTATCCGCGAACTGACCGTACAGGCCAAAAACGGCACCAACTCCACCAGTGACCTGGACTCCATCAAGAAAGAGATTGGTACCCGTCTGGAAGAAATTAGCCGCGTGGCGGAAGTGACCAACTTCAACGGGGTGAAAGTGTTCGACGGCTCTCAGACCAAGATCTCTATTCAGATCGGCGATAAAGACGGTGACACCATCGACATCAATCTCAACAAACTGGACATGGAAACCCTGGGTCTGGATAAGTTCATGGATGATTTCGCGGATATCGGCATTACCATGAATGGGGCAGGTATTGCGAGCAGCCAATATGGTCAAGCAGCAACTAAGCTTACAGCTGATCTCGTCACTGACATCGACTCACCAGCTAATGGCAAGTGGAAATACACTGCTGCAGAAGCTGATTTATTCAAAACGGCAATAGAAAACAAATCAGGCGCAGCTCCTGCCGGTGCTGTTGAAGTGTATCAGCTCGATGGCGAAGTTTTTGCTTACGATGTTGCTGCTAAAAAAATGTATAAAGTCGATGTTACTGCAATTACATTCGCTGAGCACGATACCGATAACACAAAAGCTAAAGTGACTGCAGTGAATGCAACTGGCCTGGAAGAACTCGGAGCTGAAGATACGGACATGCTGCTGAAAGGCCCGACTGACTTCACTGAAGGCTCGTCGTCGCCACTTGCAGAGGGGGCTACCGTTAAAAATACGGCTGGTGTAGATATGGCTCTTGATGCTGCCAAACTCAACGAAATTGCTGTAGCAGCCTTCGGTGCTACTTCAACACCTGAAAGTTCTGGCATGAAAATGATCATGATGAACGATGGCACAACCGACCGTTACTTTGCGTATGGCGAGGATACTAGCGGTGCTAAGGTTCTGAAAGAAATCACCTTTAATAGTGCTGCTGGTAATGCAGCGGTTGCCAATGACGTTCGCCCTGCCGATGCTGATGTTGTTCTGAAAGAGTTTGGTGCAGCCGCTGCCGATGGCCTACTGGCAGACCTGGATGCCGCACTGACCAAAGTCGCCGATTTCCGTGCCGACCTGGGTGCCGTTCAGAACCGCTTTAGCTCCATCATTGCGAACCTGAACACCAACATCATCAACACCACCGAAGCACGCTCCCGTATTCAGGATGCCGACTTCTCCGTGGAAGTGTCCGCCATGAGCCGCGCGAACATCCTCCAGCAGGCTGGTGTGTCCGTACTGGCCCAGGCTAACCAGGTTCCGCAGAACGTGCTGTCCCTGCTGCGTTAATCTGCGTAACCCCCCTCAAACACTTACGCGCATCTCCTCCATGCGCGGTTGCCCTCCCTGGTGGAGGGCTTTTTTTATTCGATAAACACCCGCCCTTCTTGCGTGCGTATCCAGCGCGGGAACTTCAGTCGTTCGGCAAAATAGCCGGTCAGGTCATGCAGTAAATCCATCATCACCCGCGCGCTATTGTCAGAGAGCCCTCCCCCCAGCAGCTGTTGGGTAATCACTTCGCAGTAGTGGCAAAGCTGATCGGTTTCCGGGTTAAATTCCGGGTACGTTACGGGTTCACTGTCTACAGTCAAAAAGTCCACCAGATGGGGCGGAACCGGATCGGTTAGCGTCGGTTTAAGTAGGGCCAAACAGGCGCTTAAGCGACCGCATAATGCCGCTTTTACGACGGGATCGCGCTCTTCCAACAGCGCGTCGCAAAAGCGCTCGCAGTGGTCGGCAAGATCAGTGAAATCGGTGTGATGGTCAAACGGGGTAGTGAAGAGATGATGTAAAGCCATAGCGTAACCTCCAGAAAATGGTATGCGTTGTCCCCAGTGCATTTTTCAGGAGGTCAATCCCGACGTCGGTTGTGGCTGACGTGCGAGCACATTACGCCCGGCGATAAGGGATTAACAGAGGGTCATTCGGGAGAAATTTAAACTTGCGAGGCGTCTTCAGAAAAGCGAACAAATGGGATGAAAAGCATGAAGTCTGGCGTTGCATTTTCCCCCTCACCCCAGCCCTCTCCCTCAAGGGAGAGGGGGGAGACTGTGCCAGGCTGTACCTCCCCCCAAGGGAGAGGGGGAGTCTGTGCCAGGCTGTACTTCCACCCTCACGGGAGAGGGCGTATTCGGTGCAGTTCGTCGGCCGGACAAGCGCAGCGCCGCCCGGCAATAACGAAAATTAAACGTTAAACCGCTTCACCACGTTTTCCAGCTCCATGGACTGCTCTTCCATCGCTTTCGCCGCCGACGACAGTTCCGCTACCAGCGTCGTATTCTGCTGGGTCGCCCCTTCGAGCTGGCAAACCGCGACGTTGACCTGTTCGATACCCGCACGCTGTTCACGGCTGGCGGTCTTGACCTCTTCCATCAGGGTGGAGACCTCACCCACGGACGTCACCAGCGCATTCATCGTCTCTCCGGCATCCTGCACCAGGCGACTGCCGTCCTGTACGCCGCTCACGGCCTCGTTAATCAGCTCGCGGATCTCCTTCGCGGAGCTGGAGGAACGCAAGGCGAGGTTACGGACTTCTGTGGCCACCACGGCAAACCCGCGACCCTGCTCACCGGCACGCGCGGCTTCCACCGCCGCATTCAGCGCCAGAATATTGGTCTGGTAGGCGATACCGTCAATCACGCCGACAATATCCGCTACCCGCGCTGAAGACGATTCAATATGGCCCATTTTGTCCACCGCCGCGTTCATTAGCGCTGCGCCGCGCCGGGCAATTCCTGCCGCCTGCGTCGCCAGCCTGTCGGCATGCTCCGCGTTATCCGCATTGTTGGCCACGATACCGGCTATCTCCTCCATCGACGCTGCCGTTTGCGTGAGCGAAGCAGACTGCTCTTCGGTACGCGACGAAAGCGACAGGTTGCCGTCGGCAATCTGGTGCGACGCCGCGGCAATGGTCCGGGTGCTGGCCCCGACCTGTTGCAAAAGTCCCTGGAGATAATTCATAAACGTGTTCACGTGGGTGGCAATCGCGTTCAGCTCCTGTGTACCGCTCTCAGGAAGACGGCGCGTCAAATCGGCACCGCCAGCAGAGAGCGCAGCGAGACGCTCTCCCACCCCCTGAAGATTACGCATCAGGATGCGAACGCTCAGGAGCAGTACGCCAGCCAGCAGAAGCAGAAGCGGGATCTGCACCATCGCCAGACGCACTAAAATATCGCGGGTCTGCTTGCTTAGCACGCTGCTCCGGGTATCGGTCGCCACAAACCACGGACTGCCGGCAATCGGATAGAGAAAGATGGTGTGTTCGCCATCCTCTGCGTCATAGGTTTGCTCACTGTGACCGTCCACCTGCCGGCTTAACATCGCCTGCAGCAGGGCAATCTCTTTGCCGGGGATCTCGCTGATGTTTTTCAGCGCCGGCGTATTATCCGTTGCACGGCTGTAAGCCACAATTTTGCCGCTGGCCTCTACAATCAGCACGCCACCTTCCAGAGGTTCAGCCATTTTACGGGCAAGCTGATTGAAGAAGCCCAGCGTGACGTCAAGCGTCGCCACTCCCCATAGCTGGCCATCACGATAAATGGGCATCGCGCAGTTGGTGCGCGGCTGAGGACTCGCCGCATCCATATAGGCCTCAGCCCAGGCGCACTGTCCTTTCGCCGCGCGCATCCCCGCCTTAAACCACGGCTGCTGCCAGTAGGCCGGGGCATCAGGCTGATTCCAGGTGGTATTCAGACGCAGCGTTTTTTGCGCGTCGCGGGCAAAGAAGGTGCTGTACTTTTCGATACCAGGCTCTCGCTTTCCCGGCAGCGGCCACACGCCGCCGCCAAAGAGAGTGGCATCGCCGTACTGATCAACCAGCGCAGGGAGCAAACGATCGATATCCGCGCTATCCAGCCGCGAGACGGTTTCAGTAATAGTGCGCTGCTGCGCCTCTACGCGAGACATCAGTTGCGTAATGGCGGCAGCCTGCTCACCAATTTCATGGTGGACGCGCCGGTATTCGTTTTTCAGCAATTGGGGGGCGACAAAATTCAGCACGACCCAGACGGTGAGTGCCGTAAGCAATAAAAAGAAAGCAGAGACCAGTAAGAAGGCTCTACTTTGAAGTGACGTAAACATAAATAACAACTCTAAAAGAAAAAATTTAAGGTGGAATTATTGATGGCAAGAATTAGCCCTTCACCCGCTGCGTTAACGCATTCGCCACCGTATACACTTCTTCAATCAACACGCTGTTGTTGTGCGCAACGGATGGCACACCGCTTTGTGCCTGCATCATCGCATCGTCAATTAAGGCTCTGAGTTCTTTCGAAGAGCGCGCGCAACGGCTGGCCAGATTGCGTGACTCCACAGCAAAAACACTCTCTTCATTATCCATCGAGTAGCTGTAGGCCCGGCTGGCAAGCTGTACCAGCGTGCCGCTGCTGTTGGCAATGTTCAGAGCAGCATCATTCAACGCCCCCATCGCCTGGACGACATGGGTCGCACTTTCGCTCAGCGTTGCCAGGGTATTCGCATTGGCCTCAGGGACCCGCAGCAAACGCTCATTTTCCTGAGCAATGGTCATGGCAGCGCGTGCAATCACATTCACCTGCTCGCCGATATCTTTCATCAGCGGTGGTAAATGCGCTCCCTGATCGCTTTTTAACTGTGCGGGGAGTTCTTCATTCAGACGAGAAAGATGAAGGTTGAGGCTTCGCAGTAGCGTGAGCGTAGAAACCAGCAGCAGGGCCGCCAGCGGCCAGGGCTTATGCAGGAGAATGCCTGGTCGTTCCCCCATGCGACGGGTGGGTACGTCAATGGCCAGCTGCCACGGCGTATCAGCAATTGGCACGACCACCAGCGTATGTTCACCGCTGGCGCTACGAAAACGGGTATGTCGCAACCCCTCTCCGGACTGAGCCAGAAGCGAACGTAGCGGCACTGCCATCGGCAGGTCGGTATCGTTAAGGGATTGCACATTGGGCGCCCCTGCGGCATCACCAATAATGCGTCCCGTATCCTCCACCATCCAGGCCCGGCCCCCCAGACGCTCGCCCATCTCTTTAACCAGCGCATTGAAGAACTGACGATGGCTCCCCGCCTCTTCCGCCACGTCGGTTTCCCCCGGAGGCCCCTTGTCCATGGCGAAGCTTTTCAGGGTCACGACACTTTCGGTCACCGTGCGCTGCTGTGCTTCAACACGATCGAGCTGTTCACGTAACTGGGTCGCGAGGGTATCAACCTGCGTGCGCAGGCGCTGCCCTTCGGTGCGGATAAACCAGGGCATAATGCCGGTCTGCACCAGAATCAGGAGTGTAATAAAGATAATGATCAGTATGACTGTGAAAACCATGTATTTAGCGCCTGTACGTTAAACGGCAGCACGACGCTGCCTCAACAGGGCTATTTTATTATGCGGGGGTCAGGAAATATGCTCTTCAAACCGTTGATAACAGCGCATTCCTGTTATCCATCGATAAAAATAATTTTGCGCACACTCTGCCAGCGCTTAACCAGCCAGCCATCGACGCTATAGCAGGTTCCGCCCAGGCTCATCAGTACCAGCCCCAGAACGATATAAAGCGCTTCTGGCAGGTAAAAGAGCCAGCTCAGCCAGGCTATCAGGTTAAGCCCCGGTGGAATAGTGTAAATACCAATCGTGACCAGTGCGACGCTGCTGATTATCATCAGCGTCAGTGCACTAAAACGGGTGAATAAACCCAGCGTTAACAGCAACCCCATAAAACATTCAAGAAATGCCACGACCACCGCCATCACCGCAGGAAAAGGAATACCGGCATCGTGCAGGGTATCCAGCATCAGCAACTGGTTCTCAGGAACAAATAACTTATTAAACCCGGCCGTAAAGAAAAAGACCCCCATCACCAGGCGGCAAATAAAGACCGGCAACATCGCAGAGGTATCTGACGTCTGTAAACAACGCGTGAGAGTGAACATTAGCCTTCCTTGTAAAATATTTACTGTTTAATAAATTCAATGACATGTGTTTACAACAGTATAAATTGATGGTCTTCTTGCGCAACCATTCCCATACACTCTTCCCTACAATTAATAATCTTTGTCATATTAATTTTTATTAACTCAAGACATTTATTACCTCTCTCCAGCTAAGCCTTGCGCCTGGCGGCTTGAGCGCACCAAAGGTAAGCAATTGGTTTTAATATGATTAAAATTAAATTCACTTCACCAGACAATTAGCAAGGTTATTTTACCACCGATTAATAACCTTAAAGTGGGTATGGCTGTTATTACTTAGGGAAGGTGCGAATAAGCAGGTCATGTCTTCCCAAGCTGACTCGTTGATTAAAATTTCGCGGATCTGGGCCGATTTTTTTCCCGCAAACACATCGAATCAGCCTATTTAGGCTATTTTTTCCACCATTTCTGGCGTTATTTCCGGTTTTTACTGAGATCTCTCCCACTGACGTATCATTTGGTCCACCCGAAACAGGTTGGCCAGGGTGAATAACATCGCCAGTTGGTTATCGTTTTTCAGCAGCCCCTTGTATCTGGCTTTCACGAAGCCGAACTGCCGCTTGATGATGCGAAACGGGTGCTCCACCCTGGCACGGATGCTGGCTTTCATGTATTCGATGTTGATGGCCGTTTTGTTCTTGCGCGGATGCTGCTTCAAGGTTTTTACCTTGCCGGGACGCTCGGCGATCAGCCAGTCCACATCCACCTCGGCCAGCTCCTCGCGCTGTGGCGCTCCTTGGTAGCCGGCATCGGCTGAGACAAATTGCTCCTCTCCATGAAGCAGATTACCCAGCTGATTGAGGTCATGCTCGTTGGCCGCGGTGGTGACCAGGCTGTGGGTCAGGCCACTCTTGGCATCGACACCAATGTGGGCCTTCATGCCAAAGTGCCACTGATTGCCTTTCTTGGTCTGATGCATCTCCGGATCGCGTTGCTGCTCTTTGTTCTTGGTAGAGCTGGGTGCCTCAATGATGGTGGCATCCACCAAAGTGCCTTGGGTCATCATGACGCCTGCTTCGGCCAGCCAGCGATTGATGGTCTTGAACAATTGACGGGCCAGTTGATGCTGCTCGAGCAGGTGGCGGAAATTCATGATGGTGGTGCGATCCGGCAGGGCGCTATCCAGGGATAATCGGGCAAACAGGCGCATGGAGGCGATTTCGTACAGGGCATCTTCCATGGCACCGTCGCTCAGGTTGTACCAATGCTGCATGCAGTGAATACGCAGCATGGTCTCCAGCGGATAGGGCCGTCGGCCATTGCCCGCCTTGGGATAAAACGGCTCGATGACAGCGGTCATATTCTGCCATGGCAGAATCTGCTCCATGCGGGAGAGGAAAATCTCTTTTCGGGTCTGACGGCGCTTAGTGCTGAATTCACTATCGGCGAAGGTGAGTTGATGGCTCATGATGTCCCTCTGGGATGCGCTCCGGATGAATATGATGATCTCATATCAGGAACTTGTTCGCACCTTCCCTAAGCGCGGTTGTGAATCAGCAGCCTGATATGGAAATGGCAGGAACAGCGCCGGATGCGTTTATTGCACGTGAGCTGATCAAACAGCTGAATCCGGATGTGCTGACGCTGGATATTGACATGCCGCGTATGGACGGGCTGGAGTTTCTCTCCCGCCTGATGCGCCTGCGCCCCATGCCGGTCATTATGATCTCCTCCCTGACCACGCGAGGATCAAAGGCCACCCTGAACGCGCTTGAACATGGTGCGGTCGACTTTCTGCCTAAGCCGGAACATCGCGCCGCAGAAAACATTGAGAGCTGGGGCCAACAGGTGGTCGAGAAGATCCGCATTGCCGCTCGCGCGAAGCTGAACCTGCGCAGTCAGCGCACTCGTCCCATACTGGCCGGAATACCTGTCCGCCAGCAAAGCATTATTGCAATCGGCTCATCAACGGGCGGTACCGAAGCCCTGCGTCAGGTTTTGATGCCGCTTCCCGTCAGCACCCCGGGGATCGTTATCGCCCAGCATATGCCATCAGGGTTTACCCACTCGTTTGCCCAGCGCCTTGACTCCTTGTGCCAGATAGCCGTGCGCGAAGCGCAGGACGGTGAGCCCGTCTTGCCCGGCACGGCCCTGATAGCGCCAGGCGATCGGCATATGGAAATCATCGGCCAGGACAATGGCTATCGGGTGAGGCTCAGCGATGCGCCCGCGGTCAACCGCCACCGTCCGTCGGTGGATGTTCTGTTTGATTCAGTGGCCCGTCAGGCCAGCAAACATGCCAGCGCCGCGCTCCTGACCGGCATGGGCGCCGATGGCGCGCGTGGTCTGCTGCATTTGCGGCAAACCGGTGCGTTTACGCTGGCGCAAAGCGAAGCAACCTGTGTGGTCTTCGGTATGCCCCGCGAAGCTATCGCCCTCGGTGGCGCGAAAAAGGTCGTCGACCTTGACGATATCAGCCAGTGCCTGCTGGACAGTTTTCATTATAAAAATGCATCCACAAAGGATGTCAGACGTTAAGGAGTTTCACCCATGTCAGATAAAAACCTGCGTTTTCTGGTGGTGGACGATTTCGCCACTATGCGACGCATCGTACGTAACCTGCTGCAGGATCTGGGCTACAAGCACATTGATGAGGCCGAAGACGGTCAGGATGCGCTCAACAAACTGCGTGCCAGCAATTTCGATTTCGTTGTAAGCGACTGGAACATGCCGAACGTCGACGGACTCGAGTTGCTTAAAACCATTCGCGCCGATGCCGGCATGGCAAAACTGCCCGTGCTCATGGTCACCGCTGAAGCGAAAAAAGAGAACATTATCGCGGCCGCTCAGGCGGGTGCGAATGGTTACATCGTCAAGCCTTTCACCGCCGTTACGCTGGAAGAAAAGCTGGGCAAAATCTTTGAAAAACTCGGGTAACGATGATGAGCACCCCGTTAAATATGCAGGCGGATAACGCCAAAGATATCTTTTTACGTATCGGACAACTGACCCGCCTGCTGCGCGACAGCATGGCCAACCTCGGGCTGGAGCAGGCCATCATGGAGGTGGCTGACGCGTTCCCTAACACGCGCGACCGCCTGAACTACGTGGTAGGTAAAACCTCTCAGGCCGCCGATCGCGCCCTCACCAGCGTAGAAGTGGCGCGTCCACTTCAGGAAGGGTTAAGCGAGAACGCGTCACAACTGACCGAACGCTGGGATGCATGGTTCGAGGAGCCACAGCCGCTTGACGAGGCCCGTGAACTGGTAAAAGCAACCCGTACGTTCTTGCACACCGTGCCGGATATCACTCAGCAGACCAACCGTCAGTTAACCGAAATCATGATGGCTCAGGATTTCCAGGATCTGACCGGCCAGGTACTGCAAAGCCTGATGCAGGTTATCGAGACGGTAGAAAAAGAGCTTATCAGCGTACTGGTTGAAAACATGACCGAGCGCGATGCCGATGCTGAAAACGGTGACGATCATCTGAAAAACGGTCCACAGATTGATACCAGCGTGGAAGGTATTGTCGCCTCGCAGGAGCAGGTGGACGATTTGCTGGAGTCACTCGGCTTCTAATCACGCCGGGCTTATGCCATGTCAGAAGAAAACGACAGCGAAAAAACAGAAGACCCCACACCCCACCGAAAGCAAAAAGCGCGTGAAGAGGGCCAGGTTCCCCGCTCGCGCGAGCTGACAAGCCTTTCCATGCTGCTGGCAGGATGGGGGTTGCTGCTCGTGGGCGGAAATTACCTGGCAAAGCAACTGCAGCATTTGCTGCATAACGGCTTAACGTTCGACCGGCTGCTGGTCAGCGATCCTCAGCATATGTTGCACCATGCGGCCGCGTTACTGGGAATAGCGTTTCTGGCGATCCTGCCGTTCGTCGGCGGGCTGTTTATTACTGCCCTCGTCACGCCGTCAATTATTGGCGGCCTGAATATGAGTGCCAAAGCCATCAAATTTAACCTTAAGAAGCTCAACCCCCTGAGCGGCATTAAGCGTCTGTTCTCCGGCCAAATGGTGTCGGAAATGGTAAAGAGCATTCTGAAGGTTTTGCTGGCGGGAATCGGTGGCGGGCTGTTTTTGTGGTTGAACAAAGCGAAGTTTATCAACCTGATTTTTGAACCTCTGGGCATGGCGCTTGCGGATATCAGCGCCCTGCTGATTGGCTGCATGCTGGTCATTATTTTATCGCTTATCCCGATGGTTGCCTTCGACGTGATTTACCAGCTCTGGAGCAACTTCAAGAAGCTGCGCATGAGCCTTAAAGAGATCAAAGACGAATTCAAAAATCAGGAAGGCGACCCGCAGATCAAAGCGCGAGTCCGCCAGCTGCAGCGTCAGATGGCGCAGCAAAGAATGATGACCGATGTTCCCACCGCCGATGTGGTGGTGAACAACCCGACCCACTATTCGGTGGCCCTGAAGTACCAGGAGGGTGCAATGGGCGCCCCGATGGTGGTTGCCAGCGGCAGTGGGCTGATTGCCCTGCGTATCCGCGAGCTGGCCGAAGAGAACCGGGTTCCCATGCTGGAGGCACCGCCACTGGCGCGCGCCCTGTATCGCCATTGTGACCCGGGCACGCCGGTTCCCGCCGAGCTGTATAGCGCGGTGGCCGAAGTGCTGGCCTGGGTTTATGGCCTGAAGCGCTGGCGTAAAGGCTATGGCTCACGTCCGCTGACACCTAAAGATCTTCCCGTCCCCGCGACGATGGATTTTGTACAAGAGAGTAGAGAGTGATGGCCAATATCGCCACCAAGTTACGATTACCCAATATGAAGGAAACCCAGTGGCAAGTGCTGGCCGGGCCGGTACTGATCATGACCATCCTGGCGATGATGATCCTGCCGCTGCCCACCTTTGTACTGGACCTGCTGTTTACCTTCAATATCGTCCTGGCGATCATGATTTTGCTGGTCGCCATGTTTACCCAGAACACGCTGGAGTTTTCCGCTTTTCCTACGGTCCTGCTGTTTTCGACCTTGCTGCGCCTGGCGCTAAACGTGGCCTCCACGCGTGTGATCCTGATGAACGGTCATACCGGTTCCGAAGCGGCAGGCCAGGTGGTGGAGGCCTTTGGTCACTTCCTGGTGGGCGGCAACTTCGCCATCGGGATCATCGTCTTTGTCATCCTGATCATCATTAACTTTATGGTCATCACGAAAGGTGCAGGACGTATCGCAGAAGTTGGTGCTCGTTTCTCACTGGACGGAATGCCGGGTAAACAGATGGCAATTGACGCCGATCTTAATGCCGGATTGATTGGAGAAGACGAAGCCAAACGCCGTCGTAAAGAGGTCACACAGGAAGCTGATTTCTACGGCTCGATGGACGGTGCCAGCAAGTTTGTGCGCGGTGATGCTATCGCGGGACTGTTGATAATGGCGATCAACATCATCGGCGGACTGGTGATCGGCGTCATGCAACATGATATGACCGTGGGTCTGGCAGGTGAAACCTACACCCTGCTGACCATTGGTGATGGGCTGGTGGCGCAGATCCCCGGGCTGGTGATTTCTACCGCCGCAGGGGTGGTGGTGACCCGCGTGGCAAACGATCAGGACGTGGGTGAGCAGATGGTTGGCCAGCTGTTTACCTCTCCACGCGTGATTGTTCTCGCCGCAGGCGTCATTGGAATGCTGGGCATGATCCCCGGAATGCCGAATTTTGTCTTCCTGCTGTTTACCGTGACGTTACTGGCCATCGCCTGGTGGTTGCGTGGCCGCGAAGGCGAGACGAACAAATCCAGCACGGCGCAGGCGAATTCAGACATTACCGATGCCGAGGTGGCCCAGGTGAATGAAGCCACGTGGTCCGACGTACAAATGGAAGACATGCTGGGTCTGGAAGTGGGTTACCGACTGATTCCAATGGTGGATCATGAGCAGCAGGGCCAGTTGCTGACACGTGTGCGTGGGATCCGCAAGAAATTTGCCCAGCAGATGGGCTTCTTGCCTCCTGCCGTGCATATTCGCGATAACCTGGATTTGGCCCCGACGCATTACCGCATTCTGCTCAAAGGGGTCAATATTGGCCACGGCGAGGTACAACCGGACCGCTGGATGGCGATCAACCCAGGCTGTGCCGAGGGTGAAGTGCCTGGCACGCCGTGCACGGAGCCGACCTTTGGCCTCCCGGCGCTGTGGATTGACGAAGTCCATCGCGAACTGGCGCAGACGCTGGGCTACACGGTCGTCGACCCGAGTTCAGTCGTGGCGACACACCTCAACCATCTGATCAGCACCCATACCGACGAGCTGTTTGGTCGTCAGGAGGCGCAACAGCTGCTCGACCAAATCGCCAGACAGTCGCCGAAGCTGATTGACGATCTGATCCCGGCGGTCATTAGCCTCACCACCCTGCATAAAGTGCTGCAGAACCTGCTTTCAGAGCGTGTACCGATCCGCGACATGCGCACCATTATTGATACGCTGGCCGAGTTTGCCACCGCGCAAAGCGATGCTGATGAGTTGACCGCCCGCGTGCGTGCGCGCCTCTCTCGTGCCATTACACAGCAATGGTTCCCCGGCGAGGACGATATTCAGTTGATTGGCCTTGATCTCTCGCTGGAGCAGTTGTTGATACAGGCCACCCAGAGCGGCAGCGCCATCGAGCCGGGGATTGCCGAAAACCTGATGAAGCAGACAGAAAAAGCGCTGCTGCATCAGGAAGGATTAGGCGCACCGCCGGTACTGCTGGTGAACCCCGCACTGCGGCTGATGCTGTCGCGTTATCTGCGCCGCATCTTCCCTCAACTGGCGGTGCTCTCCAGTCAGGAGATCAATACCCAGCGTAACGTGCGTATGACCTACCTGATTGGAGGCAAAGGATGAGTAAACCGTATCTGGCGGGACTCCTTCTGATCTCGCCGTGGGCGCTGGCCGCCGGCGGCAGCTGGAGCAGTGAGAGCTTTGGCGGTACGATGACGCGCGGCCAACAGTCTGTAAAAAGTAAACCGCTCCAGAGCCCTTCTCCCCTTCCCCCTGGGGCACGCGCGACGACTGTTCACTGGAAGATAAAAACGGATGGCCTTACGCCTTCAGGATTGCGTATTCGACTGTGCAACGCGGCACGCTGTGTGAGATTAGCCGGGTGGGCGGGAGAAATGCCCCTCCCGGCCGGGATTGCGCCAGAAGGACCGTTTCGGTTTGAATATCATGCCTCTGAAGCAGGGACGCTTCGTTCCCCGGTGACCATACTGAGCAATCAGTTGACGGTGAGTTATCGCTCCAGCCATTAAAAAAGGCTTTACCGGCGAGCCGGTAAAGCCTTTGTCCGTTTAGAACGCGACGCGGAAACCAACGTTCCCCTTAATATAATGGTATCAACGCATATCTTTTATCGGTAAAAAGACAATTTACTGAAATTAACTCACCGGTATGCGGCCTGTTTTTTATTCGCAGCCTTAAACAGGGCGACTTTACCTTCTACTTTAATGTCAATCTGATGAAAAGCCTCTGACAGGATCGTCTGCAAATCCTCGATATTGTCGGTTCTGTTAGAAAATATGCCTTTTTTATTATAAACGCCCATCAGTTTACGCCCGAAAGCGTTATGGCCGATATCGTCGCCGAGGATGGTCGCGCCAAACAGGCAGCCTTCATCGGTTAATGCAGTAGCAGCGTTGCGGATAACCGGGAATTTCTCTTTCATCGTGCCGGGCAGGCAATGAAGCAGATAAAACAGAGAAACAGAATCAAACTGGTCATGCAGATGAGATGGAAAGGGATTGAAAACATCATGAAGAATAGATTCTTTGATCCTGTCTCTGCCCACGCGAGCATTTGCCGCATCGAGACTTGCTCTGTTTAAATCCAACAAAGATACAGTGCAAAGGGACGGGGCATAATTCAGGTAGAACCCCGTTCCCACCCCGATATCCAGATGATGATTTCTCATGTTGTTTCTGAAATACGGAATAAGATGACGCTCTGTGGCGCATTTCCAGGCGTAGCGATTCGATATGTTTAACACCCACCAGTCATAGAATTTCAATGCGAGCGGTGTATAGACTTTTATTCCATCATTTGTTTCTTTTTTCACGTAAGCCACCTGAAATAATAAATCACAGAAGTAGGGTAAATCAGGATGATGACAGCTGAATAAAGGCCACTCCCGTGGCCTTTATTCGATCAGAAATGGAACGTAAATTGTGCGACACCGCCAATCGTGCGATCTCGCCCGGCCATAGCCGTTAAATCAAACTGCATGGCCTCTCCGGCGGATAAGCCAACCCCACCGGTGACAACACGACGATCGTTACCGCGCATATCCAGCCGGTAGCCCGCCCGCAATTGCACCCAGTCCGCTGCACGCAGTTCTGCCCCAAAGGCTGCATACTGGTTTTTATCAACATACTGGAAATTGCTCACCGGGGTGAGGTCGATATCTGCACTCAGGGTTACGCGCTCGTTATTCCAGGCCGTACCAGCCGTCAGCTCGGGACGAATGATAAACGCCGGCTGATAGCCGTTGATTTCTCGCGTTTTCACTTTGTTTTCAAACAGGTTCTGCGCGGAAAGGGCTACCATCCACTCTGGCGTGACGGAGGCAAAAAAGCCTGCGTCAATATTGGCGCTCATCGTTTGATGCTGCCAGTTGCCGTCGCGCAGATCCGATGAATCATAATTATTAATGGCGACGTTATAGTTCCAGGTTTCAATACGCTGGATTTTAGGCGTGATCCCAACACCCACCGGCAGTTCGCCGAGCGTAAAAGGATGCGCAACCGTCACGCCATATTCCGTCACCAGCGCCGCCATGCCTTCCGCACGGGAAGTGAGTTTATCAAGGTCATCTTTTCCCGGAATGATAATACCTTTGGCGACATCATCCAGATAATCCAAATCAGACTGGCTGACCAGGGCGCGTGCATGCCCTTTCGCCCAGCTGTTGACGGATAAGGCCACCGGTAATTCGTCATCCGGCACCGCCAGCACCATGCTTAATCCCAGGTTCGCGTTGGCATGTTCACCCGCCAGGCCCGCTACGCTATCAGCCAGTTTGCCAGCAGCTTCCGCCTCATTGCCACTACCCAGTGCGTTTTCCAGGTTATCCCATGCCGTCGTTACGTCATCAAAACCATCAATCAGATTCGCCGGATCGCTGGCCTGCGCACCGATTGACGGTGCAATCAGGCTGATTTTATCCTGCCCGCGGGAGGTCGCCAGCAGCGCCGGGTTGGTCAGCGGGGCAGCACCGAAGTGTGCCGAAGCAACACCGACCCCGCCCATGGCGGAGCTACGTGCGTCAAAACTATTGCTGGACGCGCTGGCGTAAGGAATTGCCGCAATCAGACCTGCGGCAATGAGAGACTGTGTGAGTAATTTATTATTCATAATTCCCAGAGAAATAATCTTATCAATATAGCGTTCAGGATGTCATCATTCGACGAGGTCGATAATTTGGTGAAAGAGACGACTCTCCTGCCGAGACAAAATAGGTCTTTTTCAGAATATCAATAAGTTCATTATTTCAAATGAGCAATAAGATAAAACTAATGCACGTAATAGGTCGCTTCAGGAAATTAAAAGAGGAATAAATTCTAACCCTGATAATACACACAGATCTGTCAGCTTTTTCCGGCATTCACCCTGTTACTCACCAAAAGACCGTCTTTTTTACGCGACACAAGAAATGCCCGCAATGGTTACACGGCGGGCGCACACCAAAAACCGACTAGTTTGCTTTACGTGCACATTGCGCGACGTCTGCTTTCAGCGCGTTGATTTCATTCTGCTGCTCACGTACGGCTTCAATCAATGGCGCGACAAGCTTTTGATAATCAACCTGTTTGATTTCACCTTTAGTTTTAACCAGCTCCGGATAGACTTTCTCAACATCCTGAGCAATTAAGCCGACATCCCCTGTTTTATCCTCTTTCCAGGTATAAGAAACGCCTTTCAGTTTGAGGATTTTTTCCAGAGAATGATCCAGTGGCTTGATATTTTCTTTCAGATTTTCATCGCTGAAAGGGCAACATGGCGCACCAACATCAGCCCATGCAACGGAGGAAAAAAGTAAAGGAACAGCAACGAAAGCGATTTTTCTGAACAGCATATATTCTCCATTAATATACGTAGCGCGTTAGCACCGTGAATTATCAGGTAGGAATAATGGGTATCAACAATATCGTTTTGCTGACCGTCAAACCATAGCAATAAAAACAGCCCCACTCTATAGAATCAATATTCCTTTAAGCGCACATAAATGACGGCTTTTAATGCGTTATAGTGAAACCTTAAATACAGGACGTTTTGTGTATTTATAATGAATCAATAATAGTTTCCGTAGAATAAAATTGCCTGCTAAATACTTACACAAATAATAATAAACCTCTTTAGCATTGACCGCGCTTCAGAGGAAAGCGTCTCACCTGTGAGACAAAGTGAAGGCAACGACAGGCGCAGAGAACGTTCATTGCGCTTACGCTTGACGACCAGAGTCACAAAACGAACGTCAGTTTTTCAAAGCACTATCCACTCCGTGACCTAAATGATAACGTGCATGCAGAAAAGGTGTAGGATCCCCTCCGCATCTCTCTTGTTTGGAGTTGCCCTGGTGGCAGAATGTCTGGCATTTTAACAGAACCTTACCTTCCCCTTTTGTTCAAGTGACGAGTTTGCGAGCAAAGCGATGATTAAGTGGCCCTGGAAAACGAATGACGCTGGCCGAAATATGGCGCTGCCGTGGGATGAAGCGCTGGCGATCCCTGTTCTGGCTAATCTTCAGCCGGATGAACAATCAAAACTGGTTCAACTGGCGGATCGCTTTTTGCAGCAAAAACGTCTGGTTCCGCTGCAGGGCTTCGAGCTGGATCCCCTGAAAAACGCGCGTATCGCCCTGCTTTTCTGTCTGCCGGTACTGGAACTCGGTATTGAGTGGCTGGATGGCTTCCATGAAGTACTCATCTACCCTGCACCGTTTGTGGTGGACGATGAATGGCAGGACGATTTCGGCCTGGTGCATAACCAGCGGGTGGTGCAGTCCGGGCAAAGCTGGCAGCAAGGACCGATCATTCTGAACTGGCTTGATATTCAGGACTCCTTCGACGCATCAGGCTTTAACCTGATCATTCACGAAGTGGCGCATAAGCTGGATACCCGCAACGGGGATCGCGCCAGCGGTGTACCGCTGATCCCGCTTCGTGAGGTCGCGGGTTGGGAACACGATCTGCATGCGGCAATGGATAATATCCAGGATGAGATAGATCTGGTGGGCGAAAGTGCCGCCAGCATCGATGCCTATGCAGCAACCGATCCTGCGGAGTGCTTTGCGGTGCTGTCAGAATATTTCTTTAGCGCGCCTGAGCTTTTCGCCCCCCGTTTCCCGGCCCTCTGGCAACGGTTCTGTCAGTTTTATCAGCAAGACCCTCTGCTGCGTCTGCGGCAAAATGAGGATCCTGCCGGCAATTCATCTCACCAGCTCCATTAAGACGGGTCGACATGGGTACGATTGACCGCCCGTACCCATAGGCTCATCACCAGAAACATCAGCGCCATCACCCAGGCGGCCTGCGTTAAAAATACCTCGCCGAATAAACGCGTGACGACAGGCACCAGCAGCGCACTCAGCCCGTAGCCCAGCGTGTGGCTGGTGGCAATCACTCCCGCCCCTTTTCCGGTGGTCAGCCGTTCATTCAGCAGCAGCTGGTATCCTGGCGTCGCCATGGCGGCTCCCAGCGACGTCATGACAATTCCCACGTAGAACAACACCAGACCGGCAATACACATTAGCCCCAGTCCCGTCACCATCAGTACCGCGGCCAGGCAGAGCAATGTCACCGGGCTGAAATGCTGCGGACGGACCACCAGAAATTGCGCAGCGAGCGTTGCCAGCGCGGCCAGACTCAGCAGCAGCGCGACATGATGGCTTACCTCTCGCGGGTCACCATCCAGCAGAGGGCTGAGATGCGGTGACAGGCCAAGCTGCATCAGGCTCACCAGTGCGGCCAGAAGCAACGCCAGCACAAGGTACGGCAGCATTGAAACCTGCACACGCGTCGCCTGATGCGCGACCGGCGGCAGCGGCGGATCGGCGACCTCTCGAAGGACCAGCAGGAGAGCAATAAACGGTGCAATCGCCATCAACCAGAGGGGAGCCACCGGATTGACGCTAAGCATCATCGCCGCCAGCGGCGGCCCCAGCAGACGACCGCAGCTGAGGCCGGAGCTAATGGTCGCCAGCGCGGCCATGCGTTTATCCAGACCCGCGCGCTGAATGGCCCATGTCTGAGCCGCGGGCACCAGCCCTGAGACGGTCAGGCCGTACAGCGTGCGCGAGAGGATCAGGCCCGCCAGCCCCCAGACAGCACTCATCATCCCGCTTGCCATCGCCCAGACCACCAGCGCCATCACGACGAAACTCGCCAGATAGCCACTTAGCGAGGCCTGCATCACGACCTTACAGCCGTGTCGCTCACTCTGGCGTCCCCACCACGGCGATGCGGGTAAAAAGAGCATGGAGCCGAACATTAACAGCCCCGCCCAGACGGAGAGCGATAACCCGGTCAGGGTGACCAGTTGCGGCAGCATGACCAGCAAACCGTTTTGCCCAATGCCTAACAATCCGGCGCATAACGCCAGTGGCCAGTTCGCTTTCGGGGTGAGGTTTTCCGTCAGTGTTTCAGGGTAAGTGCGCATGAGAATGTGAACATAGTGTCAATAAATGTGTGGAAATCATGAAGTTTATGAAAACAAATATTGCAAAAATAGTTGCGGCTGTAAACAGAATGCATATCATAACGATAATTATTATCAATCATGGAATGAGGTACACCTATGCATACTCTGCCCCGCTCCGCCGGTACAGACGTTGCGGCCCAGTGTTTTTTGAACGCCCTGTTGCGTGAAACGAAGGACTGGCGCTATCTCCCCGCTACCGTTGCGGATGAGCTATCGCAGATTCATATTCCGCTCTCTTCAACCCAGGCCATTCGGGTTCCGGTACGCTATTTCTCTCCAACTCAGCATCATCAGTATCACTTTCCGGCGACGCTTATCCAGCGCGACAGCGACAGCGGTGACGCCGTCACTTTCACGCAACTGATTGACTTAATTCTGGAAAAACCTTCAGTTAAAGGCTCACTCGATACCGAAACGCTGGCTCGCTTTAAGCAACGCGCCCTTGAAAGCCATGCCCACACCTGGCAGGCCATCGATTTGCGCCACAACTGGGCAAACCTGCGTGACAAACCGCTGAATTTTGCGCAAGCAGAACAGGCGCTGCTGGTGGGACATGCGTTTCACCCGGCCCCCAAATCTCACGAGCCGTTTAACGAAAGTGAAGCGCGCCGCTATTTGCCTGATTTTGCCTCCCGCTTCCCGCTGCGCTGGTTTGCGGTTAAGCGTGAATTGATTGCCGGCGACAGCCTGGCCGTCTCTCTTCGCGAACGCCTGCTGCGCTTCGCAGCGCAGAGTGCCCCTGAGCTCCTCGGTCACTTCACCGACACCTGCTGGCTGCTGCCGATGCATCCGTGGCAGGCCGAGCATCTGCTGGGTCAGGCCTGGTGCCAGCGTCTTGTGGCTAACGGCGACCTGCAGGATTTGGGCGAAGCGGGCGTGCAGTGGCTGCCCACCAGCTCCTCGCGCTCGCTGTACAGCGAAACCAACAGCGACATGATCAAGTTTTCCCTCAGCGTGCGCCTGACCAACTCCGTGCGCACGCTGTCGGTGAAAGAGGTTAAACGCGGTATGCGCCTGGCGCGTCTGGCTAAGACAGCGCGCTGGCAGACCTTACAGGCACGCTACCCGACCCTGCGTGTTATGCAGGAAGACGGCTGGGCGGGGCTGCGTGATGAAAATGGCGTCATCCAGGAAGAGAGCCTGATGGCCCTGCGCGTGAACCTGCTGTTTGAGACGCCAGACAGCCAGACCAACGTACTGGTGAGCCTGACGCAGGCGGCACCGGACGGAGGTGACAGTCTGCTGGTTGCGGCGGTACGTCGTCTGAGCCAGCGCCTGGATTTACCCCTCGCCGAGGCTGCGCGCTGCTGGGTGCAGGCGTATTGCGATCGCGTCTTACTTCCGCTGTTTAGCGCGGAAGCGGATTACGGCCTGGTTCTGCTGGCACACCAGCAAAATATCCTCGTTGAGATGCAGCAGGATTTCCCCGTCGGGCTGATCTACCGTGATTGCCAGGGCAGCGCCTGGACCGAAGGGGCCGATGAATGGCTAAAAGAGGCGGGTGAACATGATGTGGAAAACCGTTTTGGCGAAAGCCAGCTGCTGCGCTACTTCCCCTACTACCTGCTGCTGAACTCAACGCTTGCCGTGACTGCCGCGCTCGCCGCCGCCGGTTTCGACAGCGAAGAGAGCCTGATGGCGCAGGTGCGTGACGCACTGGCCGAATTACGCAAAACAGCGAAACAGACCCGCTGCCTCGACTACGTGCTCGACAGCCCAACCTGGAACTGTAAAGGCAACTTTTTCTGCTATCTGCACGATCGCAACGAAAACACCATCGCCGATCCGGCAGTGATCTATTTCGACTTTAGCAACCCGTTTTACAAGGAGAAGGCGTGATGGCAAACGCGAATATCGTCCATTCTGGCTATGGCTTTCGCTGCACCGTAACGGAGAACACTCTGCCCCTGACGTTAGGTCTCGACGGCAGCGCAGTGCTTGAGCGCGTGAGTGGTATGCCAGAAGGCTGGTTAGTCGACGCGCTGGATCAGCTGTTTATCGCCGCGCCGGCTCTGACCGGCGTCACGCTCCCCTGGTCTGCCTGGCAGGATGAACCGCAGGCGCAGGCGCTGTTTACGCTTGCCAGCGGAGATTATCTGGCGCGCGAAACGTTCTGGCAGTTACCCCTGTGGCTGCAGGGAGAACGGCCCCAGAACCACGGCGGCATGCAGTTCGATGAAAGCCGTCAGCTTTACTTCCCGCTGCGCCCTCACCGCCCGCAAGGTGAAGTCTATCGCCGTTACGACCCGCAGATTAAACGCACCCTGAGTTTCCGCGTGGCCGATGTGGCGCAGGACGGCGAACGTTTCACCCGCTGGATGAACACCCCGCGCGTTAACGCCTTCTGGGAGATGGCCGGCCCGCAGGCGGAGCAGGAAAATTACCTGCGCCGTCAGCTCGACTCGACCTATTGTTATCCGCTTATCGGCTGCTTTGATGACCAGCCGTTCGGCTACTTTGAAATTTACTGGGCGGCGGAAGACCGTATTGGCCGTCACTATCGCTGGCAGCCATTTGACCGCGGCCTGCACATGCTGGTTGGGGAAGAAAACTGGCGCGGCGCGCAGTATATCCGCAGCTGGCTGCGCGGTCTGAGCCATTATCTGTGGCTGGATGAGCCACGCACAACACGCATCGTTGCCGAGCCGCGTTTCGACAACCAGCGCCTGTTCCGCCATCTTTCGTCTGCCGGTTTCGAAACCGTGAAAGAGTTCGACTTCCCGCATAAACGCTCGCGCCTCATCATGAACCAGCGTCACCGCTTCTTCAGCGAGGTGGGACTGTGAACGTGTACTGGCAGAAAGTGAACCGCGACATGGTGGCGAAAATCCTCGCCGAGCTGGAATATGAACGCACCCTGAGCGCCCGGCAGCTGGCAGACAATCGCTGGCAAATCACCATGGGCGCGGAGACCTGGCAGTTCCAGGCCACGCGCGGGATCTGGGGCTGGCTGCATATCGACCCCGAGAGCTTGACCACCGTCAGCGGTAACGCAGTGGACGCAGAAACTGCACTGCTGCAGCTTGCGACGGTACTGGAGATGAGCGACGCGCAGACCGCGGAGCATCTGGAAGATCTCTATGCCACGCTGCGGGGTGATATTCAGCTGTTACAGGCGCGCGAAACGCTGGATGCTGATGCGCTCATTCATCTCGACCCGGACGAATTACAGTGCCTGATGAGCGGCCATCCTAAGTTTATCTTTAACAAGGGACGCCGCGGCTGGGGGCTGGATGCGCTACGCCAGTATGCCCCGGAATACCGTGGCCGTTTTCGCCTGCACTGGGTCGCCGTGCAACGTGCGCACCTGGTCTGGAGCAGCGATGTTGATTGCGATATCAATACCCTGCTGGCGAGCGCCATGGATAACGCCGAGCGCGCCCGGTTTGATGCCCGCTGGCAGGCGCTGGATCTTGATGATAACTGGCTGCCCGTGCCGCTGCATCCGTGGCAGTGGCAACAAAAGATTGCTGTCCATTTCCTAGCGCAACTCGCGCGCGGCGAAATGGTTGAGCTGGGCGAGTTTGGCGACGAGTACCTGGCGCAGCAATCGTTGCGTACCCTCACCAATGCCAGCCGCCGCGCGCCGTTTGACATCAAGCTGCCGCTGACCATTTACAACACCTCCTGCTATCGCGGTATTCCGGGTAAGTACATTGCCGCTGGCCCGCTGGCCTCACGCTGGTTACAGCAGCAGTTCGCCAGCGATGCCACGCTTATTCACTGTGGCGCGCAGGTGCTTGGCGAGCCCGCGGCCGGGTATCTTTCCCACCCGGGTTACGCCGCGCTGCCGAAAGCGCCTTACCGTTATCAGGAGATGCTGGGGGTTATCTGGCGCGAAAATCCGTCCTGTTATCTTCAGCAGGGTGAAGAAGCGGTGCTGATGGCTGCGTTGATGGAAAGCGATAATGCCGGACGCCCCTTGATTGACGCATGGATCGCCCAATCCGGTTTGACCGCTGAAGCCTGGCTGGAAAAGCTCTTTGACGCGACGGTTATCCCCTTCTATCACCTGCTCTGCCGCTACGGCGTGGCGCTTATCGCCCACGGCCAGAACGTGACGCTGGTGATGAAAGACGCCATTCCGCAACGCATCCTGCTGAAAGATTTCCAGGGGGACATGCGCCTGGTGGATGAAGATTTCCCGCAGGCAGCAAGCCTGCCTGAACAGGTGAAGTCCGTCACGGCGCGCCTGAGTGCGGATTACATCATTCACGATCTGCAAACCGGTAACTTTGTCACGGTGCTGCGGTTTATTTCACGCCTTACCCTGCAAAGCGGCGTCAGCGAAACCCGTTTCTACCAGATCCTGGCCGAGGTATTGCGCCGCTATATGGCCGCACATCCCGATCTCGCCGAACGCTTTGCGAAGTTTGATCTGTTAAAGCCGCAAATTATTCGCGTGATCCTCAACCCGGTCAAACTGACCTTCTCCGAACACGACGGCGGCAGCCGCATGTTGCCGAACTATGTCACCGATCTTGATAACCCTCTTTTTCTGGTCTCCCAGGAGTCAGCGCAATGAAAACGTATGATTTCATCGGCATTGGTATTGGCCCGTTTAACCTCAGCATCGCCGCACTGGCTGAAGGACTGGACGGTTTTAGTTCGCTGTTTCTTGAACGCAAGCCGCATTTTTCCTGGCACCCTGGCATGATGGTGCCGGACTGCCATATGCAAACCAGCTTCCTGAAAGATCTGGTGAGCGCCGTGGAACCCACCAATCGCCACAGTTTTCTTAACTATCTGGTGCAGCGTAAAAAGTTCTATCGTTTTCTGACCACCGAGCAGCGTACCGTTTCTCGCGAAGAGTTTGCCGATTACCTGTGCTGGGCCGCGGAAAATCTCACTAACCTGTCCTTCAGCCAGCAGGTACAGCAGGTCAGTTTTGATGAAAAAAACGGTCTGTTCGACGTGGTGACTCAGCGCGATCGCTTCCTGGCGCGTCACGTCTGCGTGGGAATTGGCAAACAGATTAACCTGCCTGACTGCGCTCCGGCGCAGGATGACAGCTGCTTCCACGCCAGCGAGATGATGCTGCGCACGCCGGATTTAGCGGGTAAACGCGTCACCGTCGTCGGCGGAGGTCAGAGTGGTGCGGATCTGTTTCTGAATATCTTCCGCGGGGAGTGGGGTCAGCCACTGAGCCTGAACTGGGTTTCCCGACGCAACAATTATAACGCGCTGGATGAAGCGGCTTTCGCCAACGAGTATTTCACACCGGAATATGTAGACAGCTTCTCCACGCTTGGCGAAGAGGCGCGTCGTCAGATGCTGCACGAGCAGAAGATGACCTCCGACGGCATCACCACGGAGTCTCTGCTGGCGATTTATCGCGCCATGTATCACCGCTTCGAAGTGCTGCGGGAAAAACCGTGGGCACACCTCCTGCCCTCTCGCTCGGTCACCGCGATCGCGCAGCAGGAGAACGGCAAGCGCCTGACGTTACAGCATCACCTTGACGGCGGCCGTGAACAACTCGATACCGACGTGGTGATTTTCGCGACCGGCTATCGCACCGTGCAGCCTGCGTTTCTGGCACCGCTCTCCCATCGCCTGCGTCTGGACGCCGACGAAACCTTCTGCATCAACAATGATTTCACCCTTGAATGGGACGGTCCGCAGAGCAACCGCCTGTTCGCCGTGAATGCCGGGATGCACCGTCTTGGCATTGCCGAACCCCAGCTCAGCCTGATGGCCTGGCGCGCCGCGCGAATTCTGAATCGCGCGCACGACGACGAGCCGTTTGAGCTGGCCACCACCCCTGGCGTGATCCACTGGCGAAGCACTCCCCGCCCGGACAGCAGCCAGGTTTATCAATCTTTAGCAAGAACCACCGAGTACTGACACACACATTCAGGAACTACATAACAATGAAACGTTCTCATCTTTGGGTTTTAAATCCTTGCTTGCTTGCAATGCTTTCTACCTCTGCGTGGGCGGAAGAACAAAAGGAAGAAAATATTGTTGTCTCCGCCAGCCGCGCGCACCGCAGCGTGGCGGAGATGGCGCAGACTACCTGGGTTATTGAGCGTGCTGAGATTGAACAGCAGGTTCAGGGTGGAAAAGAGATTAAAGAAGTCCTGGCGCAGTTGATCCCGGGCATGGACGTCAGCAGCCAGGGCCGCACCAACTACGGTATGAACCTGCGCGGCCGCTCGATGATGGTGATGGTGGATGGCGTGCGTCTTAACTCGTCCCGCAGCGACAGCCGCCAGCTTGACTCTATCGATCCGTTCAACATTGACCGTATCGAAGTGATCTCCGGCGCCACGTCCCTCTACGGCGGCGGCAGCACCGGCGGTCTGGTGAATATCGTGACCAAAAAAGGCCAGCCTGATACCGAAGTGGAGTTCCAGACCGGAGCAAAGAGTGGCTTTAACAGCCATAACGATCACGATGAGAACGTGTCAGCCGCGGTGAGCGGCGGCAACGACAATGCCTCTGGCCGGTTGTCAGTATCGTATCAGCGCTACGGCGGCTGGTACGACGGCAAAGGCAACGAGGTGATTATTGATAACACCCAGACCGGATTACAATATTCCGACCGTCTGGATGTGATGGGAACAGGCACCCTCAACATCGACGATCACCAGCAGCTGCAGCTTACGACGCAATACTACAAGAGCGAGTCTGACGGGAAGCACGGCCTGTTCCTCGGGGAAAACTTCTCCGCGGTTACGGGTGATGCCAAAGCCTACAATAAAGGCAACCTGAACTCTGACCGCCTGCCGGGCACAGAGCGGCATCTGATTAACCTGCAGTACTCCAACACCGATTTCTGGGGCCAGGATCTGGTCGCACAGATTTACTATCGTGACGAAAGCCTGACCTACTACCCGTTCCCGACACTGACCAAAGGCGTGGTGAGCAGCATCGGTGCGTCGCAGCAGAAAACCGATTTTTACGGCGGCAAGCTGACGCTGAACAGCAAACCGATGGATGATTTAACGCTGACCTGGGGTGTGGATGCTGACCACGAAACCTTCGACGCTAACCAGCAGTTCTTCAATCTGGACAAAGCGGCAGCAAGCGGCGGTATGGATCTGGAGAACGCCTATAACGTGGGCCGTTACCCGGGTTACAGCATTACCAACCTCGCCCCGTTCCTGCAGGCCAGCTACGACATTGATGCCATTACCCTGAGCGGCGGCGTGCGCTATCAGTACACCGAAAACAAGGTGGATGACTTCGTTGGTTATACCCAGCAACAGGCCATCGCTAACGGGAAAGCCACATCGGCTGATGCGGTACCGGGCGGGAAAACCAATTACAACAACTTCCTGTTCAACGCCGGGATCCTTGGCCGTCTGACCGAACAGCAGCAGCTGTGGTTTAATTTCTCCCAGGGCTTCGAAATTCCGGACCTGGCGAAGTATTACGGCTCCGGTACCTACCAGCTTGTCGACGGGCACTATCGCCTGCTGAACAGCGTGAACGTTAACGACTCGACGCTGGACGGCATTAAGGTTAACGCGTATGAGCTGGGCTGGCGCTACACCGGCGATAACCTGCGCACGCAGGTTGCGGCGTATTACTCGCTCTCGGACAAAACCATCACCATCAACAAGACGGACATGACCATCAACCTCGAAGACGACAAGCGTCGTATCTACGGGATTGAAGGCCAGGTGGACTATTTCTTCACCGACAGCGACTGGAGCACCGGCGCGAACTTTAACGCCATTAAGTCTGAAACCCGCGAAAACGGTAAATGGGAGAAGCTGACGGTAGACAGCGCCAGCCCGTCGAAAGCCAGCGCCTGGGTCAACTGGGCACCGGGCGACTGGACCCTGCGCGTGCAGAGTACGCAGACCTTTGACGTGTCAGATGCCGACGGTAAGAAGATCGATGGCTATAACACGGTCGACTTCCTGGGCAGCTACGACCTGCCGGTGGGTAAAGTGAGCTTCAGCGTGGAAAACGTGCTGGACAAAGACTACACCACCGCCTGGGGTCAGCGTGCGCCGGGGCTGTATAGCCCAACCTACGGTACACCAGGTCTGTATACTTATAAAGGCCGTGGCCGTACGTTTGGTCTGAACTACTCCGTACTGTTCTAATCCTGCGCGCCGCCTGCGGGCGGCGTAATTTACTGTGTAATTTCAGCGCGAATTTGCTATAAAATCAGCGATTTGCTGAAATTGTCGGCAAACGAACGAAAAGTGCGTTTTCCCCCTTTGACAAGACGAACTGAGGCCGATACTATGCGCCTCGTTCACACGATTCCTCTGTAGTTCAGTCGGTAGAACGGCGGACTGTTAATCCGTATGTCACTGGTTCGAGTCCAGTCAGAGGAGCCAAATTTGAAAAGCCTGCTTTTTAGAGCAGGCTTTTTGCTTTTCTGTTAGCCGTTACTTTCCACAGCCCCTGTCAACTGACGCCAGGCCGTCACTTCCTCATCCATCCACTCACTAAAGAGAGCCACCTCCGGTTTCGCTTCCGTTAACTGCGATGTCACCAGCCAGTAAGGCCAGGGATAAGGTGCAGTGAAAGGGGTAAGCTGGACCAACTCGCCCCGGGTGATGGCATCCTGTACCAGAGAGCGACGCTCCAGCGCGATACCTTTACCGAGTCTGACAGCCTCAAGGACTAAATTTGAGTCGTTAATGCATAACCCGCCGGGCACAATATCTTTTTCCAGTCCCGCATTGAAACACCAGGTTTTCCACGACTCCATGGAGAATATGATTTTACTCTTCGCCACCTCAGCTGGCGTTGCCGGGAGGACGCCGCCGTTATAACCGGGTGCTGCAACCACAATCAGTTCATCTGAAAAAAGATAATGGCAGTCGCTTCCTTCCCAATTACCTTTCCCCATGCGTATCGCCACATCTATCCCTTCCTGCTGCATGCGGGTGATCGTCAGACTGGCCTGGATCCGCAGCGTGATGTGTGGATATTTTTCCCAAAACCGCGCCAGACGCGGCAACAACCAGTGACAACCAAAAGACGGCACCATCGCCAGCGTCAGTTCCAGTATTCTCGGTTTCACCTGCACTAACCGGGTGGCATCTGCGATATGATTCAGTGCTTCGCGCACCTGTAACGCGTAGAGACGCCCCTCTTCGTTGATCTGCACCCCTCGCCCATAACGGATAAACAGCTTCACCCCCACCATTTCCTCCAGCACTTTAATCTGCTGGCTGATGGCGGAATGGGTAACGTGAAGCTCTTTCGCCGCAAGCGTTACGCTGCCAAGGCGAGCCACAGCTTCAAAACTACGCAAACTTGCGATAGGAGGAAAATCCGACATGAAACCACGCCCTCATAGACTGAATCTGATAAACACTAACCGGCCAATCTGTCAGTAATACTCACTCAGGCCGTAAGATACTGATGATATTCGCCACAACGAATTTATTGTAATGTCTGTTTATCATCTTCAATGAAGCGTTATTTCACACAGACAGGAAAACGGGAATCATGATAAAGCTGATTGGCATGATGGATTCTCCTTATGTACGCCGCGTGGCGGTCTCCCTGGAACTTTATGGCGTTGCGTTTGAAAGCCAGCCGTTGTCCGTATTCAGCACATTTGAGGAATTTTCCCGGATTAACCCTGCGGTAAAAGCGCCAACGCTGGTTCTGGAAAATGGAACACGTCTGATGGACTCGTCTCTCATACTGAATTATTTTGAGGCTCAGGCCGCGCCTGAACGGTGACTCCTGCCCGTGACGCAGGATGCACTGGCGAACGATCTCCAGACGCTGGGCTTTATCCTCGCCGCCGCGGAGAAAGCTGTGCAAAATGTGTACGAACACAATCTGCGCCCGGCGGAGAAACAACATAATCCGTGGATAGAACGTATTACCGTCCAGCTGCTGGCTGCCTGTCGGGAATGGAACGCGCTGCTGGAAGCGCGCCCGGAAAACGCGGTGGCCGATCAGGTTGCTGTTACCAGTACGGTTATCTGGACATTTATTCAGTCAATGATCCCTCACGTCGTTAACGCCGGGGATTTTAAAAAGATTCAAGCGGTAGCCGACGTTTTCGAAAACCAGGCGGCATTTAAAAAGTACCCTTTTAGTTAACGCTTCGCTCGGCGTGTTATGGGGCTTTTCAGCCTTTTTTTTGCCACACGGGAATATTATCCTCATCTAAAAGAATCATATTTCTTTATATATTCTTATATGTAACCCAATGGAAAATATGAGGAATATTTCAATATAAGGCAATCTTATGACGTCACAGGGTATCGTTATTCATCAGGATATTATTGAGAACAAGCGGTCAGGAAATTAAACGGTTTCAATAAAAAAGCCTGCTTTAATTGCAGGCTTGTGCTTCTTGTCGACGGGGACGGGTGCTATAAGGGGCTTAAATCTGATAATCAATCGCCACTTCTTCTGGCTCCATCACCTGACGTTTAATCTCATCCACGGACAGCCCGGCGTTGCAGAGTTCGATAAAGCGCCACACATAGTTGCGCTGCAGTTGTCCACGCTTCAGGCCGAGCCATACGGTATTGGCATCAAAGAGATGACGCGTATCCAGTCGTACCAGGTTCTCCGTCTCGCGTTCACCACCGGACTGTTCCGCCACCAGACCAATGCCCAGCCCCAGCTCGACGTAGGTTTTGATTACATCAGAGTCCTGTGCACTCAGCACCACATCCGGCGTTAAGCCTTTGCGGTTAAAGGCTTCATCAATGCGCGAGCGTCCGGTAATACCCTGCCGGTAGGTAATCAGTGGCCATTTCGCGATATCTTCCAGCGTCAGGGGCGTAACCTGATTCAGCGGATGGTCGACGGGAAGTAACAGACTGTGGTACCAGCGAAACCACGGGAAAGCCACCAGCAGCGGATCGTTGCTCAGGCGTTCACTGGCAATGCCGATATCTGCCCCACCGTTTTGCAATAGCACGTCAATTTCCTGCGGTGTGCCCTGGATAAGCTCCAGACGGACGTCAGGGAAAAGTTCACGGAAGGCTTTAATCACCGGCGGCAGGCTGTAACGCGCCTGGGTGTGGGTGGTGGCGATAGTGAGGACGCCCGAGGCGTCATTGGTAAAGAGATCCGCCAGGCGACGCACATTGCTGGCCTCGTTGAGGATCCGCTCAGCGATGGTCAGCAAGGCTTTTCCCGGCTCCGTCATGCCAAGCAGACGCTTGCCGCGACGGATAAAAATCTCTATCCCCAGTTCTTCTTCCAGCTCGCGGATATGGCGACTGACGCCGGACTGAGAGGTATAAAGCATATTGGCGACCTCGGTCAGGTTGTAGTCCCGCCTGGCCGCCTCACGGATAATTTTAAGTTGCTGGAAATTCACGATTCACTCCGGCGCATCTGACATAACGCTATTGTTAGAGTCAGCCGACCTGCAGAACAAATAATAAAAACCAGCATCTTATGCTTTTATGGAATATCAACTCACCAGCTGCAGCTCACGGTTCTCCAGAGACGGTTTGCTGACCAGCGACATCAGAATCTCTTTTACCGCCTGCGCCTGAGGTGACAGCGATCCGCGCGCGGACATATTCAGCGACAGCGGTAAGCTCATCGAAGGCGTGGTGATGCGCGCCATCCAGCCGTTTGCCGCGCTGCACAGCGAACGTGCTGCGGATTCAGGCAGGACGGTCACACCCATACCGCTGGCTATAGCGGCGGTTAGCGTGGAGATGGAATCAATTTCACCGATAATTCTTGCCGTCAGGCGGCGCAGGGAGAACGCTTCATCCACACGCACGCGCACCGCGCTGTAGTCACGTGGCAGGAAAAGATTCATTTCTGCTACGGCCGTCAGATCGACGCTCTGCCCCGGACAGTCGCGGGTGCCCACAAGGTAGAGATCTTCTTTCAACAGCGGCTGGCTGATGATCCCGGCCACCGGTGAGCGGTCGTACAGCACCGCCATATCCAGCTGGCCGCTAAGAAGTTTGTCATTCAGCACAGAACCGCTGTTCTCATGCAGGTAAACCAGTACTTCTGGCAGCTCTGCGCGGACGGCCTGCAGCAGCGGCATGGTAATAGAGGACGCGGCCGTTCCCGGAGCCAGCCCAATGGATACGTGGCCGCTCAGCGTCTGGCCCACGTTATTCACCGCCAGCTGCGCCTGTTCGCACTGGCGAAGGATGGTGCGCGCATGGGTATAAAGGATTTTGCCTGCTTCCGTTGGCGTCACGCCACGTTTGGTGCGGATCAACAGCTGCTGATCCATCTCGCCTTCCAGAGTAGCCACCTGCTGGCTCAGCGCAGGCTGCGCGATGTGCAGCACTTCCGCCGCTTGAGTCAGGCTGCCGATATCGACGATTTTTACGAAGTATTTCAGTCGTCTTAAGTTCATTTTGCCCCCTGTTCGAAATGCTGTGCCGGTACTGGCTTTTCATTGTTGATAGGGTTTTGCAATATGAATGCCAGTTTTACGAAGAGGTCTGATTTGTCGCTAAGCGGCTGAAAATAAGGAAAGCTAATCATAAGCAGCGGTTTTATTACTGAAACAGCAGTTTATGATCTGCCCCATTAGGGGTATGTGCGCACCATTACGGTGCATTCCGGCGTCAAAAACGCCATTTTGCTGATTTTGTCAGCAAACGATCAAAAGGCGTTGATCCACCCTTTGACAAGGCCGGCTGACGTCGATAATATGCGCCCCGTTCACACGATTCCTCTGTAGTTCAGTCGGTAGAACGGCGGACTGTTAATCCGTATGTCACTGGTTCGAGTCCAGTCAGAGGAGCCAAATTTGAAAAGCCTGCTTTTATAGCAGGCTTTTTGCTTTTCTGGGGCAGGTAAAATTGCCCTCAGTTGCCGAGCTTAACCGGCATCCCTGACCGACGTTCCAGTTCCGCGCCCGCCCCCTCGTTGACAAGCTCGGTTCGCAGCGAGGCAGATATCGGCAAAGGCACTTTCCGGGTCGATTCAAATTCCGCCCGGTTCCGTGATAGCGGTTCATGCACCTCAACCCAGCGGCTGCCGTCCGGCTCTGTCGTCACTTTAACGGGCTGATCGATAAGCTGTACACGGGTGCCTACCGGGACGTTATCGAAAAGATATTTAATGTCGTTATTGCGCAAACGAATACAACCCTGGCTCACCCGCAGTCCGATGCCAAAATTGGAGTTTGTCCCGTGAATGGCATACAGCCTGCCAATATAAATCGCATACAGTCCCATTGGGTTATCGGGCCCGGCGGGCACGAATGCAGGCAGCGTTTTCCCCTCTGCCGCATAGGCACGGCGCGTATTCGGCGTAGGAGACCAGGTGGGGCCTTCCTGCTTACGTTCTACCGCTGTGACCCAGTTTCGCGGGGTTTCGCGCCCGGCCTGACCAATGCCGATGGGTAACACTTCAACAGTGTTGCTTCCCGGTGGGTAATAGTAGAGGCGCATTTCTGCCGCATTAACGATAATTCCCTCGCGGACGGTGTCAGGCAAAATCAGCTGCTGGGGTATCACCAGTTGCGTCCCGGATTTAGGCAAAAAAGGATCCACGCCCGGGTTCGCTTCCAGCATATTGCTCAGACCCTGCCCGTATTGCGCGGCAAACGCTTCGAGCGGTAGCGTATTGTGATCCGGCACGGTAATGGTTTGCGAAGTGCCCACCAGCCGACTGCCTGTCGGCGGTAAAGGATAACTTACCGCCTGAACGCTCTGGCTGATAAGTAATGCAGCAAGACAACTCAACACATTTATACGACACATATTCCCTTCCTCAGTCGCACCTTGATTTGCTAAGCATAGCGTAGCCGCTTTGCATTACCCATCAGGAAATAAAATCAGTTTGCACACGCGCCCTGGCGCGGTAGTCTCATACGTTCCGTTTATATGACGGTGGCTATGTGAGTGACCTTTTCTTATACCAATAATTAGAAATACGTGCAGACAGGACAACTATGGACTCCACTCTCACCTCCACACATCCCAACGAGGAGACACCTTCGCTCAATCGTGCCCGCCGCGCAGCCCTCGGCAGCTTCGCGGGTGCCGTCGTCGACTGGTATGATTTTCTGCTTTACGGCATTACTGCCGCGCTGGTGTTTAACCGCGAATTCTTCCCCCAGATTAGCCCGGCAATGGGTACGCTCGCCGCGTTTGCCACCTTTGGCGTCGGCTTCCTGTTTCGTCCACTGGGCGGGGTGATCTTCGGCCACTTCGGTGACCGTCTCGGTCGCAAACGCATGCTGATGCTCACCGTCTGGATGATGGGCATCGCCACCGCGCTGATTGGCGTTCTCCCTTCATTTTCCACCATTGGCTGGTGGGCGCCGGTGCTGCTGGTTACGCTGCGCGCCATTCAGGGCTTCGCGGTAGGCGGCGAATGGGGTGGCGCGGCGCTGTTATCCGTTGAGAGTGCCCCGAAGAACAAGAAAGCGTTTTACAGCAGCGGCGTGCAGGTGGGCTATGGCGTAGGTCTGCTGCTCTCCACCGGGCTGGTGTCGCTGATGAGCCACTTCACCACCGATGAACAATTCCTGAGCTGGGGCTGGCGCATTCCGTTTCTCTTCAGCATCGTGCTGGTTGTCGCTGCCCTGTGGATCCGCAACGGCATGGAGGAATCTGCTGAGTTCGAACAACAGCGGCAAGAACCGCCCGTTGCCAGAAAACGGCTGCCGGTGATGGAAGCGCTTGTCCGGCATCCTGGCGCTTTTCTGAAAATTATCGCCCTGCGCCTGTGCGAACTGCTGACGATGTATATCGTGACCGCGTTTGCCCTCAATTATTCAACGCAAAATCTCGGTCTGCCCCGCGAGCTGTTCCTGAACATTGGCCTGCTGGTCGGCGGGATCAGCTGCCTGACTATCCCCTGCTTCGCCTGGCTGGCGGACAGGTTTGGTCGCCGTCGCGTCTATATCACTGGGGCGCTGATTGGCACCCTCAGCGCCTGGCCGTTCTTCATGGCGCTGGAGGCACAGTCGATCTTCTGGATTGTCTTCTTTGCCATCATGCTCGCTAACATCGCCCACGATATGGTGGTCTGCGTGCAGCAGCCCATGTTTACCGAACTGTTCGGGGCGAGCTATCGCTACAGCGGCGCGGGCGTAGGCTATCAGGTGGCAAGCGTGGTCGGGGGCGGGTTTACGCCATTTATTGCCGCCGCGCTGGTGACCTTCTCCGGGGGCAACTGGCACAGTGTGGCACTTTATCTGCTGGCCGGTTGCCTGCTGTCAGCGGCGACGGCGCTATTGATGAAAGAGACGAGCCACACCTGATCTCACTTTTGTTTCACAGGCGTGTGACATACTATCGGGTAGAGTCGCACACCTGTGGAACAAGGAGACAGAGATGAATAATAAGGGCTCCAGCCTGACCCCGGCTCAGGCGCTGGAAAAACTCGATGCACTGTATGAACAGTCCGTCAACGCGCTGCGCAGCGCCATCAGTGAGTATATCGAAACAGGGAAACTCCCCGACGAAAAGGCCAGAAGTAAGGGCCTTTTTGTTTATCCATCGCTTTCCGTCACCTGGGACGGCAGCGCGACTAACACGCCGAAAACGCGCGCCTACGCACGCTTTACCCACTCCGGCTGCTACAGCACCACCGTCACCCGCCCTGCACTGTTCCGCCCTTATCTTGAAGAGCAACTCACGCTGTTGTATCAGGATTACGGCGCGCACATTGCCGTTGAACCCTCACAGCATGAGATCCCGTATCCGTATGTGATTGACGGTTCGGCATTAACCCTCGACCGCTCCATGAGCGCGGGACTGACGCGCCATTTCCCGACCACCGAGCTGTCGCAGATTGGCGATGAGACGGCGGATGGTATCTACCACCCGGCAGAATTTTCACCGCTGTCGCACTTTGATGCCCGCCGCGTGGATTTCTCTCTGGCGCGCCTGCGTCACTACACCGGGACGCCCGTCGACCATTTCCAGCCCTTTGTACTGTTTACCAACTACACCCGCTATGTCGACGAGTTTGTCCGTTGGGGCTGTAGCCAGATCCTCGACCCGGATAGCCCTTACATCGCGCTGTCCTGCGCCGGCGGGATCTGGATCACCGCGGAAACCGAGGCACCCGAGCAGGCCATCTCCGACCTGGCGTGGAAAAAGCACCAGATGCCTGCCTGGCACCTGATCACCGCTGACGGCCAGGGGATCACCTTAATTAACATCGGGGTTGGTCCGTCAAATGCCAAAACCATCTGCGACCATCTGGCGGTATTGCGCCCGGACGTGTGGCTGATGATTGGACACTGCGGCGGCCTGCGTGAAAGCCAGCTGATTGGCGACTACGTGCTGGCCCACGCCTATCTGCGTGATGACCATGTGCTTGACGCTGTGCTTCCACCGGATATTCCTATCCCGAGCATCGCCGAAGTGCAGCGTGCGCTGTATGACGCCACCAAAGAGGTGAGCGGTATGCCGGGTGAAGAGGTTAAACAGCGTCTGCGTACCGGTACGGTAGTGACGACGGATGACCGTAACTGGGAGTTGCGTTACTCCGCCTCCGCGCTGCGTTTCAACCTCAGCCGTGCCGTCGCGATTGATATGGAAAGCGCTACCATCGCCGCACAGGGATATCGCTTCCGCGTCCCTTACGGCACGCTGCTGTGCGTCTCCGACAAACCGCTGCACGGCGAAATTAAGCTTCCGGGTCAGGCCAACCGTTTCTATGAAGGGGCAATCTCCGAACATCTACAAATCGGCATTCGCGCCATTGATTTGCTGCGTGCGGAAGGCGACAGGCTGCATTCCCGTAAATTACGTACCTTCAACGAGCCGCCATTCCGCTAACCAGAACAAGGAATAACCATGCACACCCCAGCACGCTTATCGGCCCTGCGCCGGTGGCTACAGGAAAACAATCTTGATGGCATGATCGTGCCGCGCGCGGATGCCTGGCAGAGTGAGTACTGCGCGCCGTACGATGAAAAGCTGGCCTGGCTGACGGGCTTTGATGGCTCCGCAGGTCTGGCGCTGATACTGAAAAACACAGCCCTGCTGTTTGTCGATGGCCGCTATCAGGTTCAGGCTCGCCTTCAGGTCAATATGGATGAAATTGAAATCCACCATCTGCACAATGAACCGCTGGCCGAATGGCTCACAGCCAACGTCAGGGCCGGCATGCGTATTGGGTTTGAAGCACTGCTGATGACCAATACGGAGTTCGGGCAACTGTCTGCAACACCCTGTGAACTGGTTCCGCTCAGTCAGTCGCCGTTTGATACCTTATGGCACGATCGCCCTGCCGCGCCGGCGGGACGTATTCGAGAAATGCCGGTGGAGGTCAGTGGCGAAAGCAGCCTCGCCAAACGCCAGCGCGTTGCCGCCGTGCTGGCCGCACACGATGCCGATTATCTGGCCGTGACTCTGCCGGATAACATCGCCTGGCTGTTGAACGTGCGTGGCACTGACATTCCATCCAGTCCTGTTCCCCTCTCCTTTGCCCTTCTTGACCGTGACGGTAGCGTGGAGTGGTTTGTTAACGACAATAAGCTCAGCGAGCTACCCGAGAGCGTGAGAAACGCGTTCAGGATTGCGCCACAGGATGCCTTTATCGAACGCTGCCAGCGCCTGTCACAAGGCAAGCGGGTGATGGTTGATGCCGATTCCGCACCGGTCGCCCTGCGCTTTGCCATTGAGCCAGAGGGCGAAATAGTCTGGCGAACCGATCCCATCACTCTGATGAAAGCCACTAAAAACCCGGTCGAACTTGCCGGGTATCGCGAGTGTCATCACCAGGACGGTGCTGCCTGGGTGAATTTCCTGGCCTGGCTAAGCCGTGAAGTCCCCCTGCGTGAGGCGGCGGGAAAACCGCTGACGGAGCTGGAAGCGCAGGCGCAGCAGCTTGCGTTCCGTAAACAGCAGCCTGGATTTATTGAGCAAAGTTTTGCCACCATCTCCGCCTCCTCCAGTAATGCGGCGATGTGCCACTATCACTCAAGCGAAGCCAGCAATAAGCCCATCGGTCATCATCATTTTTACCTTAATGATTCCGGCGGTCAGTACCATAACGGCACCACTGACGCCACGCGTACGCTGGCATGGGGTAGCGTGCCGCCACAGCAGAAGTTGCACTACACCGCCGTACTGAGAGGGTTTCTGTCGTTGATAACCTTGCAGTTCCCCTCCGGCAGCCAGGGCCATCAGCTTGATGCCTTCGCGCGTCGCCCGCTGTGGGAAATGGGGCTGGATTACGATCACGGGACAGGGCATGGGGTAGGACATCAGTTGCTTATCCATGAGAACCCGCATCGTCTTGCCAAAAAGGTTAACCCGTGGCCCCTGGTGGCCGGCACCATCATGACTATCGAGCCTGGATATTATCTGGCGGACAGCCATGGGATCCGCATTGAAAACCAGGTGGAGATTGTCGAAAGCCGTCCGGGATTCTGCACGTTTTCCTCACTGACGCTGATCCCGATCGACCTGAGCCAGGTCGAGTTACAGCTGTTGAACGAACAGGAAAAACAGTGGCTGGATGAGTATCATCAGCAGGTGCGTGAGGCCCTGTTACCGTTGGTCGACAGCGACGCGCGGCAATGGTTGCTTGAGGCGACGATGCCGGTTGGGGTTAACCACTAGAAATATCAGGTGGATGCCGGGCGGCGGTTTCGCCTGACCCGGCTGTAAGCCCGTCGCATCGGACTTTTTCAGAACGCAGAAAAGCAAAAAACCTGCTATAAAAGCAGGCTTTTTAAATTTGGCTCCTCTGACTGGACTCGAACCAGTGACATACGGATTAACAGTCCGCCGTTCTACCGACTGAACTACAGAGGAATCGTGTGAACGGGGCGCATATTATCGATGCTCCCCGATGATGTCAAAGGCAGAATGCATATTTCTGACTGTTTGCCGAATTATTCTCCACTTCGTGCATTTGTCAGGCATTCTGTTGATTCTGTGGTCGTTGGTTCCTGTTTTATTCGCGGGTATTTCCAGAGCCAGCGCCCACTGACCATACGCCAGTAGAACAACGCCCCACGCACCGCCCAGTCAAGGAACATCCCCAGCCAGACGCCGACTACCCCCATGCCAAGCATGACCCCGAGCGTGTAACCCACCACCACACGGCAACCCCACATGCCGAGCATCGACACCCACATCGCGAAGCGTGCATCGCGTGCCCCTTTCAGCCCGGCAGGCAGAACCCATGAAGCCGCCCAGATGGGCATAAAGGCCGCATTCAGCCAGATCAAGATCTTAACGACCTCTTTGACATCATCTTCGTGGGTATAAAAAGAGGCCATAAGCCCGGCAAAGGGGGCGCTTCCCCAGGCGATCAGCGTCAGGCCAATGGTTGACAGCCAGAAGACGTGCCGCAACTGCCGTTCCGCCTGCCCTATCTGCCCTTTCCCCAGCCGTTTACCGGTGATGATGGTCGACGCCGAACCGAGGGCGTTGCCCGGCAGGTTTATCAGGGAGGCGATGGAGAAGGCAATAAAGTTACCGGCGATAACGTCGGTCCCCATCCCGGCGACAAACATTTGCGTCAGCAGCTTGCCCCCATTAAACAACACGGATTCAATACTGGCGGGAATACCAATTCCCATCACTTCCCAGATAATGGCGAAGTTAAAGGGGCGGAAATAGCTCTTCAGCGTAAGGCGAAGTGACGGCGTGATCCCCGCCATCAGCACCCCGAGAATGGCAGCAGCACCGATATAACGTGAAATCGTTAACCCCAGCCCGGCACCCACGAACCCGAGCCCGTCCCAGGAGAAGACGCCGTAGATCAGCACGCTGCTGATAATAATATTCAGGATGTTCATCCCGCCGTTTATCAGCAACGGAATTTTGGTGTTGCCCGCCCCGCGCAGCGCGCCGCTGCCAATCAGCGCGATGGCTGCAGCCGGATAACTCAGGACCGTCATTTCCAGGTAGGTCAGCGCGAGGTCTTTAACCTCATTTGTGGCCTCACCGGCGACAAAATCGATAATTTCCCTGCCGAAATAGTGGATCACCGCCGCCAGCACGATCGAGAAAATGGTCATGATCATCAGCGACTGTCGGGCAGCCTCGCGCGCACGTTTAGGATCGAGCTTGCCGAGGCTAAAGGCGACGACAACCGTCGTCCCGAGGTCAATGGCAGCAAAAAATGAAATAACCACCATGTTAAAGCTGTCCGCCAGCCCGACACCAGCCATCGCCTCTTTACCCAGCCAGCTGACCAGGAAGGTACTCAGCACCCCCATCAACAGAACGCAGGTGTTTTCCAGGAAAATAGGCACGGCAAGGGGGGTGATTTCACGCCAGAACAGAACACGATAGCTTTTACGCTTTGCATACCATGGCGTGCGCATAATCGCCTGGCGTAGGGGGGCAGTGACGTTCAAAATGGACCTTAACGAGAAAGTTGAAACTCCATTTCAAATGATGGGGGAGAAATGCTAAACCTGCAAAGTATTTTCCATAAAAAGATGTGTGGATTTACAACAAACTGTCGACAGAATCATCAATCGATCGCTAATCGCTAAGATCAGGTTTGACAAAACTTTTTTCGCCGCTAAGATAAGCCTCCACAACGATTCCTCTGTAGTTCAGTCGGTAGAACGGCGGACTGTTAATCCGTATGTCACTGGTTCGAGTCCAGTCAGAGGAGCCAAATTTAAAAAGCCTGCTTTTATAGCAGGCTTTTTGCTTTGCTGGTGAGGGAAAATGAACGCTCTGTTTGTCTACGGCACGCTACGCCCGGGTCACGCGAATGCACATATTCTTGAAAACATCGGTGGCGAATGGCAGGCCGGTTTTGTCACCGGGACGTTTTACGAACATGGCTGGGGCGCGGCGGCAGATTTTCCGGGAATAGTGCTGCACCCGGACGGCCCACACGTGGAGGGCTTTCTGTTTATCTCTGATAGCCTGAGTGCACACTGGCCAATGCTGGACGAATTTGAAGACGGCTACGATCGGGTTGAGGTCAATGTGACCACGCCGGATGGAAAACAGGTCAACGCCTGGATTTATCAGCTACAGCCGCGTACTGCGTAATAAAAAAGGCTCTCTGTCACCAGAGAGCCTTTTTTGTATTCATCGGCGATTACTCGCTTTTGGCTTCACCGTTTTTGATTTCGCCCATTACTTTCAGTTTCTTGGAGATATCACGGCGTTCTTTAGACAGCTCAGCGTTTTTGATGATGTAGTCATCAACGCGGTCTTCGTAGTCGCTCTTCATGCTGGCGATGATGCCCTGAATAGCCTCAACGCTCATGCCTGGCTTGATGTAGTCGCTCAGGTTATCGAGCAGCAGGACACGTTTCTGGTTGTCACGGATCTTCTTCTCAACGTCCTGGATTTCACGCTGCAGTTTGTTTTTGCGGCGGAACAGGCGGACGAATTCCAGAACATCCTGGAACGAAGGCTTGGTAGTTTCCATTTTTACACCCCTGATAATGTGAGATTCGGATTCGTTAAAGCAACCGTTGTAACAATAACCTTACTGACAGCGGCTGCGAATGACAATGAGTATATCGTTTAAAGCTATCATAACCCCAATTGATGCTGAATCGAAGCAGCAGGCGTCACATATGGAGATAGCTGCTCTTTATTTGCGCAGCGCCCGGCAAATGAGATGCGACAGTAGCTCCAGCTGCCGCGCTAGCTCCATGCTCAGCCAGACATAACCATGAATAGGCGTTTCCGCGACGTTATCGCTCTGACGCTCATGCATTAACTGCTTCAGCTCCGCAACGATCTCATTCAGGCGTTCACTGTTCGCCAGGATGGGCTGCGGGTTACCTTCATAAAGCGCGTGGGCGATGGTGAGCAGCGTTTGCTGCGTCATCTGCTGCGTCTCTTTTAAGGTATGGGCGTTGAGCATTAAAAGGTGGCTGGGACGAGAAGCCCAGTGCGCGTTGATTTGCAGCTCAAGCATGCATACCAGATTGCGGCTTACCGTCTGAATGGCTTCGAAAATGGATTTCTGGATATGGGTTTCTTTGCTGGCCGGGGTAATCAGCCCACGCATCCTGACCACATCGTTGAGGATCGTTTGCAGGTGTTTTTCCAGCCGCGGACGTTCAACCAGGTTAGGGGAAAATCCGGCCTGATAGACACGGTTGAATGCGGTGACATAGTTAGCCATCTGAATACGCCAGTGCAGAAAAGCACGCTGTGGCCAGATGCCGGTAAAAAGCATAGCCAGCAGTGAGCCGAGGATCACGTCCCCGCTTCGCCACAAGGCGGTCGTCATATCCCCCGCCGGTGCACCGACCACCACCGACAGCGTGATACCAATCAGCAGCGCCTGATAGGGCCTTTTGCCTAAAGCCAGCCAGCCGCAAAGGAACATCGCGGCACCGCACCAGATCAACATAACAGGAAACGAGATAAGCTCAAGCTTCAGCGCGATAAGCCCCAGGGCAGAGCCTAAAACGGTACCGCCAATGCGCTCGAAGGCGCGTGGAACAACGTTCCCCCAGAACGAAATAGGCCCCATCACGACCACCAGCGTGATAAGCGGCCATGTTCCCTCAGGAACATCCAGCAAACGAACCAGCACAAACGTCAACACAAAGGCCAGCGCGATACGGCACCCATGTACCACGCGGTAGTGTTTGTACAGACGAATTTCAAAAGGGGTTAATGATTTGTCGGGACGCACACCCGCTCTCCAGCTACACGGCAAATCACAATTGTACTGTGTTTTCAGCCGGGCGGATCACACCCGGCTGAAAAACCCTGTAATAACCAGGCTTAACCGGCTTTGTGCTCTACACCAATATACATTTCGATGTCCCAGTAACCGTCCGCGTTACCATCATTAAGGTAGCGCTCGAAACAGGGTTTAGGGGCCATCTGGTAGCTGTTGTCCTGCAAGAGGGAATTAAAGAACTGGTTCCATGGGGTCGCGAAGTCATGGTTCTCAACGCGCGCCGTCGCCACCGCATACTCTCCAGCGGCGATTTCCGTCATCATGACGCCTTCGCTGTTTTCAGGAATGACAAAATCGTCCGGGACCGTTACGGCCGTGTCACAGCGCAATTTTTCTGCCGGGACCTCGTCCGGATTATCGTAGTAAACCGCAACCCACTCCAGCGGCTGAATGTGACGTCCATCCACCCACATGACTAACTGTTCGAAGCCCTGTTTTACCGTTTTGTCCCACGGCCCGACCAGATGAAAGCCGGCGATTTTACGTTTCTGTTGCTGCTTGATGCTGTAGTCCATGCTGCCTCCTTTTATTACTGTATATTTATACACTATAAAGCAGGTTTTAACTGTTCAGCAAACGAGGAGTGTTTATTATGTGAGCAGACTCGCAACCGCGCCAGTCTGCTCATGTGCTTTAACGCAGGCCGTTACAGCGTGTGATGCAGATAATCGCTCAGACGGGAGAAGAGGCCGCCTTTATTCACCGCTTCGAGCGTCACCAGAGGCCAGTGCGCCACGACTTTGTCACGGTCGTAAAGCTGGATCTCCCCTACCCGCTGATGAGCCGCAATCGGCGCTTCCAGCTCTTTTTTATCCAGCACGTACTTGGCTTTGATGTTAGGAACTTCTGTTTTAGGCAAGGCCAGCCAGAAATCCTGGTCGGTGCCCAGCTCCACCTGCTCTTTATCGCCATACCAGATACGCTCTGTTCCCACTTTTTTGCCGTTATGCAGGATCTGCACCGTATCAAAGTTCTGCTGTCCCCAGTGCAGCAGCTTCCGGGCCTGTTCCTCACGCCCTTTCGGGCTGTCAGCGCCCATCACCACCGCGATTAAACGACGCTGACCGTCAACCGCTGACGCAATCAGGTTAAAGCCCGCTCCCGACGTGTGCCCCGTTTTCAGGCCATCAACGTTCATGGTTTTATCCCACAGCAGGCCGTTACGGTTTTGTTGGGTGATCCCATTCCAGGTAAGGCTCTTTTCGCTGTACATGTGGTAGAACTCTGGCTCGCCGTGAATGATAGCCCGGGAGAGCACGGCCAGGTCATAGGCAGAGCTGTGCTGCCCCGGCGCGTCCAGACCGTGGACGGTTTCAAAGTGGGTATCGCGCAGGTTCAGCTTTTGTACATAGTCGTTCATCATCTTCACAAACTGCGGCTGACCACCCGCTACGTGATCCGCCAGCGCCACGCAGGCGTCGTTACCGGAATCCACAATCAGACCACGGCTCAGGTCGCGCACCGAGACACGCTCGCCCTCTTTCAGGAACATCAGCGACGATCCTTCAAACACCGGGTTCCCTTTTGCCCACGCGTCGCGGCCAACGGTAACGATGTCATCCGGGGTAATGCGGTGGCTGTCGATGGCCCGATCGACAACGTAGCCCGTCATCAGCTTGGTCAGACTCGCCGGATTACGTTGTTGATGTTCGTTGCCCGCCGTTAAGATCTGACCAGTCGTGTAATCCATTAGCACCCAGGAGCCCGCCTGAATGGCCGGAGGCTGCGGCGAAAAATCCAGCGGATCGGCCGCGAAGGCAGAAGAGACACTCGAAGCGAGTAAAGAAACAGCAATAAACAGACGGCGTTTCAACGGTATATCCTCAGGTCATTAAAAATCGATGACCTTTTTACGGGAGTTCTGTTGTCGTTACCTGGCTTAATTGCAAAAAAATGTGACAGAAAGCAGATTTTACGCTGAAGCGGCCTCGCAAATTTGCACGGTGATGGCGCTTTTTATTCGGACTGACCTGCACGATCGTTTACCATAGAGACGTCATTTTTTAACAGGATGGTATTACTGGTGTCTGATTCAGCCGCGCGCCCTACATTTTTGTTCCACGATTACGCGCAGTAGCCACGAAACCCGCGCTATTAAAGCCACCAACCTCAGCACATTTTCATTTGGTACGCAATTTGGTACACAACGCGTTTTTCACATCACCTGGCAGTCGTCGAACTCGCCCGAACGCGCATCGTTGATACTGTAGGTGATCACACCAAATACCGGCCGCGAAGTATCAGACACATCATCCTTCGATGGTAACGGCTCCCTCCTTCCATCCTCAGGGTTCTCCAGGCAAGGATGCGGTAGCGTCCTGTAACGCATGATCCTGAACTCACCATCAACAGCACAGACAAGCAGAGAACCGTCTTTCGGCGTCAGCGATGAGTCGACGATAAGCATGGCACTCTTCATTATTCCCGCACGCAGATATGTCGTGCCAGCTACCATCATGTAGGTGGCTGAAGGGTGGGCAATGAGACGCTTATCAAGTGATATGCGTTCTTCAACATAGTCTGCTGCTGGCGATGGAAAACCCATGATGCACCTCCGATTGACACTGTATATAAATACAGTATAGCCTTACCCACTTGCGATCAAGTAATGATCAGATTTATCTGTGATGGTAAACTTCAGGTGACTGATTTTTGAAGATTCCAGCTAATAGCAAGGTTGTGACGCACTGGGTTTAAGAAAGTGCGCTGCAAATGTTGGTAAGTTTATAAGCAAGGTTTGTGTTCAGATAAAAAATGTGCTTGGTTGGCTACTTATATAAGGGATAAGGAATGTTGTTTAACTCTTTAGAATATACGGTATTATTCTTACCTCTAGTTGTATTGATATACTTTTACCTAAAAAAATTCAACATAGCTATTTCTAAAGTGTGGGTTTGTTGCGCAAGCCTATACTTCTACACATTCTTCACGTTTAAGTTTTTGCCTTTTTTATTAATCTCCATGTTAATAAATTACTTCATATTAAATATGATAAGAGATAGAAAGGCAAAATTATATGTATCGCTATCTATTATATTTAACGTCGTATCTCTAGGGTACTTTAAATACTGCGACTTCTTTGCAAGTAACATATCAAGTCTTTTAAACTTGAATATAGGGCACTTAAATGTTATTGCCCCACTAGCTATCAGTTTTTATACATTCCAGCAGATTTCATTGTCAGTTAGTTTGTATAAAAAGCAGGTATCTAACATTTCAATGCTTGATTATTGCTCCTACATTTTGTTCTTCCCTAAGCTTATATCAGGGCCAATAACTAATTACGACGTAATTACAAGTCAACTTAATTCGAGAGAAAAGTATTTAGGTAAATATTTCGCTCCTGCTATTTTTATATTTAGTGTTGGAGTTTTCAAAAAAGTTGTCATGTCTTCATATTTTGGTTCTATAGCGGATCAAGGTTATGCTAGCATCACATCTCTTGGTGCTTTGGAAGCATGGATAACAAGCCTTTCATACAGTATACAATTGTACTTTGATTTCTCCGGATATACTGATATGGCAATTGGCTCAGCTCTTCTGTTTGGCGTTGTGCTGCCTATAAACTTCAACTCACCGTACATTGCAACAGACCTTCAAGATTTCTGGAGACGCTGGCACATCACCCTTTCAACATGGCTCAGGAATTATGTTTACATACCTCTTGGCGGTAACCGAAAAGGTGTTTTCCGCACATATCTAAATCTATTCCTGACATTTTTGATTGGTGGATTCTGGCATGGAGCGGGATGGAATTTTATTGCCTGGGGTGCACTACATGGATTTGGACTTGTTATTCACAGGTATTGGTCACAAAATGGATTTCGCATGCCTAATGTGGTTGGTTGGTTTGTTACATTTAACTACGTAAATATTACTTGGATTTTCTTCAGAACTGAAAACTTAAATGATGCATTTAGTTTACTAAAGAAAATGTTTGCAGGTTATGATTATTTGGTTTCAGGATTTAAGTTCACTCAGCCTTTTGCAGACTCCTTCCTCTATGAGGCATCAAAAGGTGGTTTCTATATGATAGTGATTTGCGCCATTGCCATCATGGCATGCTTAGTTAATGCTAACTCTAATGTGTTCCTTGGAATGATTAAAGAGCAGAAGAGAGGGGTTGCGTGGAACCTTCTTGCGCCTTGTTTGTGCGCTTTTGGGGTTTGCGTTGCTGTTATTGCCTCATTGGGGGGAGCGGCTCCCGGTTCCTTTATCTATTTTAATTTTTAAGGACGAAACGTGAACTATAAATTTAGCGTCTCTTTATTCTTCGCAATACTTGCGATTGCCGCAGGGTCGTTTATTTATGCATTCAAAATGCAGGAAGGAAAGCAGAACGTAGGTGAGTGGTGGCTAGTGAACACTTATCAGTTTAAAGAGATGGCTGCTGAAAGCATAAAATCAAAGAAAATAATTGTTCTGAGCGGGTCGAACAGCCTTTTTTCGATTAATGCTGATACTATTTCATCAAAAACTGGATTCCCTGTAGTTAATCTAGCTACTCATGCGGGGTTGGACTTAAACTACCATTTTTACATTCTTAAGAAGCTTATGAAGAAAGGTGACATTGTAGTCATGCCTCTCGAGTATGAATATTATACCTCTAGCGGAAAGCCAACAGACTGGTTTGTAAACAATATGACAGGCTGGGGGCATGATTATGTTTCCTCACTTCCTGCATATGATTACATAAAATTTTTAATGAATGTGACACCTAAACGAATGCTGGAAGGTTTTTCAGCCACAGATAAAGGTTACGTAGAACCTATTAGTTCAGTATACGAAAAGTTTAAAACAGCAGACGGCTCATATAATGGCTACAGTTATAAAAGCATGGACAAATTTGGTGATATTAATTACATCACTAATGAAAAAACTGTATTTGATAATATAGAAAAAGGCAGCTTTGACTATTCATCTAACATAAGTGCAATATCAGACTATTCAGCAAATAAACTAAAATATATAAAATCCTTTGTCGAAGAAAATGGAGGCACATTCGTACTGACTTGGCCTGTTACGATGAGAAACCCATTGTTCGACACAGATATAGCTTCAACTACTGATAACTTAACTCGGCTAAAATCATTACTGCATGATCGCGGGCTCGAGATAAAATGCTCGCCAAGCGCATCAAACTTGGGAAGAAAATTCTTTATGGATTCTGCTTATCATACTAATGGATATGGTGCATTAATAAGATCAACATTTTTAGGGGAATGCCTGAATACTGTTATTAATGGTAAGGGTGGTTACAATGATAACCAGAACTTCAGAGCAGTAGTTTTAGAAATGGAAAGCAAAACACCATTTCATGATTGATTAAACAGCGGGGCTTAGCCCCGCTGTTTTTATAACTTCACACCATCTAAGGAAACCTGTGTCGTACCTGCAGGTAAGTTAAAGAAATAACAGTTACCATTAGTCCCAACATACAGATTACATACTCCAACAGGGAGATTAGATGCGTTTATTGCTGTGACGGTTCTCATGACAACACTGGATATACTGAATGTTGGTGGGAGTTTAAACGCTACAGCACCATCATTATTATTTGTTGCATGGAGGCTAAGCATACCTGAGAATTCACGCCCCTTAACCTTTGGAATAGATGATAACCCAAAACCGCTTGAAAGCCAGGCAGATGGCATCGCCTCTGAAGATTCGTCCTTGGTCATATCCGGGCGTGAAAGCCACCCAATCACTGAGCGCGCCCACCCCTGTGAAAGCATCATTGAACCGTAGGGGCTCGGGTGAATATTATCAACTACGATCTTATCACTCACAGAGTATGGAGTAAGGCTTAACCATTTCGCTGTCATGGCTCCATATGCCTTCATTGGCTCCATGTTCAAAAGGCCGCCTGCATCCGCGACAGCGCGTATCAGAAGTGCGCGATACGTATGAAGCGTGTCATTATGGAGTGTATTTTGTCCGCCAGATTGACCATTTGCGTTCGCTTCAGCTTTTGAATAGAAGGCTGTTGGGATACCAACTATTGGCTGAGCACCAATAGATTTAGCGTATGTTACCATCCCTTGAATGGTTGATATAAAGCTCGAAAAACTAGTTTGCAACTGAACATCATTAACACCAATCTGAATCAAACATAAATCATAACCTGACCCGACTGTTTGCAATCTGGAATATTGCTGTGCAGCATTCTCTCCGCTTACCGCTAAATTGTTAATTTCCGCAATATTTATTCCAGCGGAACCTAAAATCATTGGGAGATATTTAACATGAGAATACTGGACTGATGGATCACTAATTGAATCGCCGCAAAAAATAATTTTAAGGGCTTTCGCTCCAGCATAACTCCTGCCAGAAACCTTGCTCATTTGAGATACACTTACATCGCTGTTTATGTTCTCTGTTCCGAAGCAAATACCCAGAATATTAGATCTGGTTGTATAGCTATAAACCGTTAAACCGTTAACAAGGACAGAGAAAGTTCTAGTCGATGTAACTTTCACAGTCAACAATGAGTTGTTAAAATTGTCACGCTGCTGATTCAGCAGGGCGTATGGAACTCCTTGAACGACTCCTGGAAGACCATTAGTCCCATCTACTAATTTTACGGCTTGGGTTCCTGAATCCTGGGCAATGTATGCATATCCTTGCGCAGTTATTACGCCAGCAAAGAAAACACCTGAAACAGATGAAGAAATTAACGAATGCACTTCATCACCCGGTACAGCTGACGTAATGGCTCCTCGAGCCTCTCCATTTCCTGCATATACAATACTGTCAGCTGATGCAGAAGACGGCGCTAAGGATGCATTAACATTAGTTAATGCAACGATTTTGAAATCACTTGTACCGCTCAATGATTTTGGGTTTGAATATACACCATCTCCATTGTTAACTGTCGGCAGTATCTCACCTAATTGTTTTTGTACATTAGCACCAATATAGGAACCAAAACCAAAGTTAACATATTGAATAGGTATCTGAATATTTGATTTCAGACCGGTATTAACCAGCGGGCTGTTTTGAGCACCGCCAGAGTAAGTCAAATAAATAGACACACCATCATCAGCAACAATCCTGATAGGGCTAGTTACAGGCGTGTTATCGTCACCGTTGATAAAATACTTACCGGTGCCATCAGTGGTTTTGATGAGTCGTAAATCTCCACCGCCAATAGAATTTAGATAAGTAAAGTATCTTGCAAATGCATCTTTATTATTTGTTGCGCTAGATGCATTGGTCCCATCAAAATCATCCATGCCGCCAAAACTGAGCAAGTTTTTATTATCAGATATGATGTCTGATAAATCTCTAGCAACCGATCCAGTTGCGTCAGTTGTGCCATGTATGTTGCTGGTGCCATTGTCTTTCTTTAAATCTGACCGTAACGCAGCGTCTCCTACACTTACCCATTTCCCCTTCCCAATCCCACCGGTGCTATCAGGCGTAGATCCAGGGGGAACTACTTTGGGGAGCGTCCCATCCCATCTGTAGTATTCGCCGCTGCTTTCCCAGCGTAAGCACTCGTTAGCAAGGCTAAGGGTGCTGCCATCTTCAAAAGAATCCTTCGTGATATAGCCATAATTCAGAATTGCCTGATTCGCATCGTAATTTATACCTTCAATTGTACGATGCTTATTGCCAAATCTGTCAACATAATCATGGCTTTCAGACGTAACAAATTCGTCGATTTTTCCTGCGTTAAATTTCAGGTCGCGAGGCGATTCACTTGGAACAGGGAGATTGGTTGGTTGCGTAGCCATATTGATTCCATAAAAAAACCCGGCGCAGAGGCCGGGTCTGGTTAGTCGGGATAGGTCTTATTGGTAAATCAGGTCGCTATACTCAGCGAGGGTTAAGGCTGTGCTTCCCTTACCGTCTGGCTGCTTAGCTGTTATTGTCCACTGCCCTGCATCAAGCTCCTGTGACGTGGCAATGACGTACCGGGAAGGAGACTGGACGTCAACGCCGTCGAACAGATTCAGGTCAATGTCTGGAATGGCAGCAGTAAAGCCAAACGCGGTGTCAGTGCGTGGAGATGCCGGATATCTGGCTGTGGTAGCGCCGGTTGTATCCGTGACCTGTACAAACATGGTTCCTGAGAAGTTGATGCGCTCACTCGTCTCGAAGTCATTGCCGACCCGTGACACGATGTATCCGGCCTGCTGGTTGGTATCATATGTATCCGGCACCTGAACCATATCGCCAATGTTTACCCATTCTCCGTCAGCCATTGCTGTGATGGCCATGGTCATACGGGAGAAGATCAGCCTCTTGCACTCGCGCAGCGCCCTTTCGTCCGCCTGAAACCTGTTTCTGACGTACAGCATTTCGAACTTTTTCGCCTTAGTCGGCGATCCTTCAATGATGGAATTTCCCGATATCCGGTACCGGACAAAGTCCTGCTTATTGGTGTCCGGGTTGCGGAACTGCACTTCAACGCCGTCATAGCCGCCTGGAAGCGTCATGTCGTAAGAAAGCGAGTAACCGTCTGGCTTTGTGTTTGAGCGGTTGAATATCGTGGCCGCAGAGGTTTTCTTGCTGTCTCGTGTGAATGACAGCACGCCGTTATCGTCATAAACGGACACGCTGGCAGCGTCACAGACGGTCTCCATCCGCGAGCCGAGCGACACATCCTCATCATCAAAGGTGTAATCGAAGTATCCGAGGCGCGGGTCGATAGCGTCGATTTCAGCCTGTATCTGGTACAGGCCATAAATGTCGATGCTCGACTCCGGCTGCTGCCCGACGACCAGCCAGTTAAACAACGCAATGTCAGCGAATTTACGCGATGGTCTGAGCGTATAGTCGACCTGTTGCGTCGTCATGTTGTAGCTGATGACATGGCGGGTGATCAGCGCGTTATATTTCCTGTCGCGCCCGCTCGTGGCATTTTCTGTGGCCCGAACCTTTACCATTACCAGCGAATCTTCAGCGTGAACGACGTTTGTCCTCACGTTTACCGCATGGATTTCTTCAACCTGAAGCTTACTGGCATCACTGCTGTTATCGGTCCTCTGGAATGTGATTGCATAGCGCCCAAACCCGCCAGTTGGAATAAGCTTGTCCGTCCGGTTAAACGTCTCAGACATGTAGTCATGAGGCGTTGTCTGACGGTAAGTAAACACCTGTTCGGTTCCGGGGATCTGGTTATTGCTGTCGTCGACTTTCCAGATTGTCACCTTCCAATTTGTTTCGCTATTACCGCCGAGGCCGGACTGCGTGTGAAGCCACAACTGGCTTGATGCAATCGGCGAGAAAAACGGCCCCACTATCAGCGCAGCGTTATCATTCAGGATGAACTTCGTCGTATTGATGGTTGCATCCTGAATGGGGATAGCCGGGCCATTCAGACGGTCAAATGTGAAGGTGTAGTAATAGGTCGGATTAACCACTGCTCCGTCGTTTGTTTCCTGAAACTGTATCAGCCTGCCAGAAAGAGTTACGTCTTCCGTTCTGGTACCGCCAGTGATTGGATACGTCACATTAATGGTGAATGTCACCGGGTGCGGGAAAGTCAGATCGGCAAAGTAATCGAAGGTTGCCTGTTTCACGATTTTCATCGCTATCTGTCCCCCTGCATAGACACCGCTGATAACAGTGTTTGCAGTGGCCGTTTCTACCGGGAAATCGCCACTCTCGTTTAACCCTGGCACTTCCTGCCCGTCAACGTCATCGAAATGGTAGCCTTCATTCACTACCGGGATTACGTCACCTGGCTGGTAAATGGTGTAACTGGCCCCTGCCATTGAACCGAGATTTGACTCTGAGAAACGCACAGACGTAACGTCGTATTTACCCAGCCCGAATACCATCAGTTCAGTGATGTATTTCAGGTTGCTGATATATTCGAACAGCGATTCCTGAGCCAGATCCGGGAAAGAACGCACCTGACCGAAGTTATCAGGCTTGGCTTCGCCATTACGCGCAATGTTGGTCTGGCCTTTCAGACTGTTGTTTGGCGACGTTTTACTGTTCCCGCCGGCAGCGCCCGCATTTGCTTTCGGCATCAGCCCGGAAAGTACTTTCTGAGTAAATTTTATCGGGTTGAGGTGCTCGAGCGGGTTCAGGATGGTACCAATCAGACCGCCGTTTTTAGGCTGGTCAAAAATGACTACCCGGTCATTTTTCTGAAGAACAAACCCCAGTTCTTCTTCAGGCTCCAGCTCTTTGCCGTTAACGTTGATGCGAATATCGCGGTGAAAACTTTCCTGCTCAAGCCAGTCATAAAACACCGTCCCTGCTTCAACTTCCGCCCTGTCCTTCGGCATCCCCGGGACGCGCTGAATTTCGATTACCGGCATACTGGTAAAACTCCACTCTGGTGAATAGCTTCTGAATTGTCCGTATCGCGTCAAATCTGACGTGCCCGTATTCCCCGCGGCTGTGCAGCGCCCGGCCGTCAACAATCAGGCCAACATGCACAGGCTGGCTGCCAACCCAGGCCACGAAGATCCCTTCATCGAAAAATGTTTCGCTTCGCTGCCAGAACACGACATCCGCGTCATAGCAGGTCATGAAGTCGCGCCCGGATTCATAGTCCGCAGTCTGGTGTACCTCGATACCGAGAACATGCCGGTAATACATCACCACCAGACCCCAGCAGTCTGCTGCGTCGAAACTGCACGCCCGGTTACTCCATGGCACGCCCTCAATTCGAGAAATAAACTCGTCTCTATGCATTCTGAAGCCCCGGGTATTCTTCGACGGTGTACAGACGGCCAACGTTCCGGTTTAGCGGATTAATTCGCGTGAGGCTGCATGTGACGTCCTTGTCATCCATCGAGCAGTCATTGACGTAGAGCGTCCATGACTTGATGGCTGTGCTCATGTCTGCAGCGTCAAATTGTTGATAGGTGGCAGAGATCGGTGTGATGCGCGAATGCGCCTTCCAGAGTTTCAGCTTCTGCTTAAAGTCCTGCGCCAGGCGGCTAAATTTAACCGTGCTGTCGAGTACCGGCGTATTGCTTTGCTGGCTCTCCGTAAGCTCCATCCGGCATGGAGTGAACACCTGGCCGCCTAACGTTTTTGGGAATATCTGGTTGTTCACCAGACGCACATATCCAAACGTCTCGTTGTAGAAGGTGATCGTCTCGTACAGTATCCGATTAGGTCTCTGGCTTTGAAATTCTCTCAGTGTGGGCATTACGGAACCCTCGAAAGGCTTTCCGGATCGCGTCCATCCGGATAACCGGTGACGATAATATCGAGCCATGAACCCCACGGCGGCGGAAGCTCGACAATAATGTCGTCATACTCATCATCAGAGTTAACCAGTTCTCGCGCGACAACATCACCGCTCCAGGTGAAAATGGATCCGGACTGCGACCATGTCGGCCAGGAAAGGAAATGCAGTTCCTGAACCTCTATCCCTGTGTCACCAGTACCTGTCCCGAGGCGCATCGTGAACCACTGATTGCAGTTATCGAGGTAGTTCGGGCTCCGCAACCACTGCATGAAGGCCCGATGCTGATCCCGGGTGAAAATCCACGTAAGAGAGAATGTGGTTTTCAGGTCATCGGTGAGTTTCTGAAATATTGGCGCGCCGACCGCCGGCTGGTCCGTCCGAAAACCGGTATCGGTCGAGGGTATCTTCCCTTTTTGCGCCAAGGGCAGCCAGTCAGGATATGGAATTGGCATAGTTAGCTCCTTGCCTTACGTGGTGCCTGGTGATTTCGCTGTATGGCCTGACTGGCAGGACCGCCGTTATCGAGGTCATAAACGAATGCATCCACCGTCCACCCTCCATTTCCGTCTGGTGTTGCCTGCGCATCTACGTTTGACGACGTGTAGTTGTTGATATTGACTACCACACCACCACCTCCCCCATTCGTCAGCTCCTTATTGCTAATCACCTTTCCGTTGTCTCCGGGGATCATGTACTGACTGCCATTGCTGGCCTGGTAGATTTCAGGCATGCCGCCCTCGCCTACCTGGTACATAGAGCCTGCTGATACAGGACCGCCATTTTTACGCTTACCTGCGATACCACCAGCCATCGCCATGGCGGCAATAACTGCACCGATACCAATGGCCGCAGCACCACCGAATGATCCGATGGAGGCGACGATTGCAGCTGGTGTCCACGCCGCGGTCGTGGCCGCAGCAGAGGAAACGCTTGCCGCGGTAGTCGTCGCTGTACCGGCTACTGCTGCCGAGGTTGTGGCCGTGGTGGCAGCGATTTGGGCAGTGCTGCCAGTTATCGCTGATTTAACCCACTCTACACCCATCTGCACAAAGCCATTGATGAGGCTATTCAGCGCGTTGCTTGCGAGAGATTGCATGGCCTCCTGAGCAGACATGCTTCCGGTTAGGATCCCCGTGAAAGCGTTGGAAGCGTTGCCAGCTAAAGAGTCAAATCCGGCTGCCAATAACTCATTCGCAGAATTTTGGTTTTTCCATATTTCCCATTGCGCTGCTATCCGTTGATGTTCGTATTGAGTATTAGCTGCATTAGCAAGCTCTATCCCACGCTGTGTTAGCTTTCCTTTATCAGACTCGAATTGCTGAATCATGGCTAATTCGGTTGCATGCTGATTGGCAAGTTGCTGAACTGAGTCAATTCCTCCTTGCGCATCCTGTACGGGCGTGACATTTGCAATTTTCTGCGCCCTTATCTTCGCCAGATTAACCTGATGTTGCTGCTCAAGTTGTTCTGACGTAGCGTTGTACTGCTCTTGGCTGATTTTCTTCGCGGCCAGAGCTGTGTTCAGAGCCTCAACATCCTGCTTGTAAGTGGCGTTCTCACGTGACTCAGGAAGAAGCTTCTGAGCTGCAGACTCTGCCTTGATAGCGTTGGCCGTATCCCATTTTGCTGCAGCATACTGGCGGGCCTCTGCGATCTGGGCCTGAGTCGCGCCTTTCCCAAGAGATTGCTCGGCATTAAGCATGGCCTGCTCTCTGCTGAGTTCTTGAGTTGACCCCGCCGCCAGTTCCGCTTGCTGTTTCAGGTTCGCCAGTTTCTGAGCCACAGAATCAGCGGATGTTGCAGAACGTTTATCCTGCTGTTCGCTTTCACGCTGTGTTTTTTTTCTGGCTTCTTCGGCCTTTTGCAGGTCGTAGTTTTCTCCAGCAAGCTTTCCAGCTGATGATATCTGATTCTTGTTATCAGTTACCTTGGCGGCTTGCATTTGAGCTTTAACAACGGCTCTTTGTCGCTCATCCTGAATTTTAAGAAGTTCGTTTTGCTCCTCAAGATTGAGGATAAGCTTATCGCCCTCTTTCGTGGCCGGAGAAATTTGCAGTGCTTTCGGATCAAAATTCTTCCCTGCCTGATTGGCCCGGTTTATTTCATCAGCTGTATCACCAAAGGCTTTCGCTACCGCACCCTGAACTTGCTCAAGAGACCAGGATTTTTCGATGAGTTGATCATGAACTCCCATCGCCGTAAGCATGTTGTTCGTGAGCGTGCGTGTCGCCTCTGACGCGGTTTCTTCTGTCCGGGATAATTTATCCTTTGCGGCCTCAAGATCTCGCGTCTTGCGAGCCAGCTCATCAGACACCTCAGCCTGCTGACGGGCGAAATCCGCACCTTGCCCCATAGATTCAGCAACTTCCTGCGCTGCCGGGGTAAAGTTCTGATACCTGTCTCTCAGCGAGTCAACTTCACTCTGCAGATCTGCTACAGCCTCTTTCTGGGCTCGTATAGAATTATTGGCATCTGCAATCGTCCCGCGCAGTTGGGTGTTACTCATTGACGTCATTGACGCATTTAGCTTATCCAGACCGTCAGCAAAGGCGATCGCCTCCTCTTTTGCTTGCTGCGCTTTCTGCCAGAAATAGAATATTGCACCGGCGGCCAGCATTGCAGCTCCAGCCGGACCTCCAATAAGCGCCAGCGCCCCGCGAGCAAGTCCGATAGCAGCTGACGCTGCACGAGCAGCTGTTGCTGCGCGAGCAGATGCTGCGGCCTGAGCTGTTTCAGCCTGAGCCAGAGTGATTGATGCGGCTGTCGCGCGGGATTTCGCTGCGATCAGAGCATCCATTGCCAGCATCTCTGCAGCGCTACCTCTGGCAACGTTGTACTCTGCCTGAGCAAGCGCCATGGCTGATAATGCTGCCTCTTTATCAGCAAGTGCCTTGCGCTGCGCTGAAGTAGCTGCCACCAGAGCTGTTTGTGCCACCTGGCTATTTGCCGAAGCCTGGCGCTGTGCCGCAAAAGTTGACTGAACCTGTGCAGCCGCAGACATGGTTAATGCGCCAACAAAGCGGCTACCCATAACGGCGGCAACGCCGGTTAACACAGTGCTTAGCAGGCTGATATTTTCACTTGCCGTGATAATAGCTTCGTTAAATACCGCGACGCCGGATTTGACTGTCGCATTCTCACCGAAGAATTTGGTGATGTTGTTACCGGCAATTTGCATTGATTGACTGATCGTCGCAGTTGTCTTTGCAAACTCTGCACCGATAGTTGCGCCCTGCGAAAGCAGACCGTTAACGATGACTTCTGTAGTCAGCTTTCCGTCAGCGGCAAGCTGGCGCATCTGACCTATTGTCACGCCCATTGAATCAGCCAGTGCCACCATAAGGCGGTTACCGTTCTCATTCACCGAGTTGAATTCATCACCACGTAGTGCTCCGGATGCCAGCCCCTGTGACAACTGAATAATTGCGTTTTCAGCTTCCTGAGCGCTGGCACCAGATACAACGAAACCCTGATTGATGATGGTAGTCAGTCTTGCAAGGTCATCAGCGCTTGTTCCGTACTGCCTGGTTGCTCTCTCAAGGCGTGAATAAAGTGACGCTGTAGCTTCAAGACTGCTTCGCGTCTGTTGCGTGATGTTAAAAACGCGCTCAGTGACGTCAATTAATTGCTCATTTGGCCGAAGTGAGTTCGCCAGTTTGTTACTGACGTTAGCCCATGCGTCAGCGTATTCACCGATCTGCTGAGCAGATAATGCAGTAGCCAGTGCAAGCGCGACTTTCGACAAACCAGACATTGAACTCTCTGTTCCGGCTACAGCGCGAGTCGTGCTGTCAAACCCACTCTCCAGAGAATCAAGACGCCTGTTAACCTGCTGCTGCGCGCTGAGCATGCCGCGCACATCCATGTCAATTTCGTAATAGATGTTCCCGACGTTCTCAGCCATTACACTCTCCCGGCAATATTATTCGCTGTTTCTTTTGGCTCTGCGTGCCGCCTGTTTAGCCAGGTACTGATCAGCAATGGTTTCGTACTCTTCGCGAGTGAAGCCTTTCTGGTCAGGGTATTTCGCCGCCAGCAGCATCTGGAATTTTGTCATTGTCAGCCTTGCCGCCTCTTCCTCGCTCATCCTGAAATGAGTCTGTGCGGCAACGATGTAATCCAGCGCCCTAAACTCGCTCGTCCTCTCGCCGGTCTCATGGCGCTGCAACTGGCGGATCTTAGCTTTGCCGACGACGCCGTGCTGCATAAGGTGCTGAGCCAGTACGATGATGTCGTTTTTAGGCATCTGGCCGGGTCGATATACAACGCAGTGTCGCCAACCCTTCCACTCGCCAATCATTGGCGTCAGGTCTTCCTCGCAGCATGCCTGCAGCACCAGCATGCTAGTTGATAACAGCTTCTCAGCAGCGCGGTTGAATGATGGAGCCAGCCATTCAGGAAAGCGTCCCAGCGTGCCAGCGCAAACCTCAATCAGCTGAGTGACATCATTGCCGTGGATGGTGGCGTACGCCTGCACAATCTCTTCCGGAGTGCCGATCCTGGTCATGGCCTCAAATGAAGGTCGCAGCAGGTAATCTTTCCCGCCTTCGCGGCTGTCGCTGATAGAGAGTTCGCCAATATCGGTTAAAGCGGTCATAGGCCTTCCAGTAAACGGTCATTATCAAGGGCAGCACGCCGCCCTTTGGAATGTCCGTTAGGTAACGGTAACCGTATGCACGGCCACAAAGTTGCCGTCTTCGGTGTTGATGATGATCTGTGCGCTGCCGGTGGCAACACGCGTCACGGTAACGGTGTTGCCGGAGGCGGTGGCCGTTGCTTTAGTCGCATCGGTAGTCGCTACAGTGAAATCTTTGTTGGTTGCGCCGGTTGGTGCGACGTTAACCGTGAAGGTGCTGGTACCGCCTGCCGTGCCGGTGCTGGTTGTCGGTGTTACCGTCACTCCAGTCACTGCGACCTCGCTGATCTCGTTCACTTCGATGGTGCTCGCATCACCGACTTTGAACTCGGTAGAGAACGTGACGATGTCGTTGGTACCGCCGTCAGAGCTCAGCGCGGTGATGTTCATGTAGCCGATAAATTCTACGGGGCCATATGCCATTCGCACCCAGATACCTGTCTGACGCTTTGCCTTCAACTCACCTGAGAAATACTTGATGAACTTGCCGACACCGTACTGATCCAGCTTATCTTTTTTGCGCACCTCACCTTCAAAACTGAAGGTGAGATCACTGTTGGTGATGATGGTCTCGACATAGCCGCCGCCGTCATCCGCATCAGAGGTAACCGTGTTAGGGTTGAAGTCGAAGCCTTTCGACGTACCAGCAGCCAGCGCCTTCCACTCAGATTCAAGTGGCTTGACGTCCGGGCAGCCATCGGCGACCTCAAGCACAACCGCTCCACCGAACAGGCGTTCGTTCGAGTTCTGGCAATTAGCCATGTGAAACTCCTCTTTGACTTAAAAAGAAAAACCCGCCTGAGCGGGTTATTTGTTTTGAATGGCTATTCGCCGTAAGTGCAGGAAAATTGCAGACGAAAGACGATCCGCCCTTCCTCTGTCAGTACTGGCGGCGGTATGCCTGCCATGTTCTGTATGTACCCAACGCATTCATCAGCCATTGGATTAGCCTGAATGTAATCGACAATAGACTGCGCAGCCTGAGCCGTAGCAGCTCTCTTATCTTTTGGACCGATGACGTTAACCATTACGTAATGATCGGAACCGAGATCGCTTCTGATTGGTGTGCCGTTATTTGGCGCAAATACGATAAATGCGTCAGTTGCCTTCTTAGTGTCTTCAAAAAAAAGCAACTGAACAATGCGACCGGTGGTTAGCCCTGCATCTTGGAAAAGGTTTTTTACCCGCTCGTACATAGGAGGGTTCATACAGATAACTCCTTTTTAACCAAGGCGTCGATCTGACCTCTGGTGTCTTCAAAACCCTTAGACAGGAATTCTTTCTGCGCAGTAGGACGTCGGAAGTTCTGCTTAACGTTTGGATCATGTACCAACATCGCATAATTGGCAGAATATCCAACTCTGCCGGTTACCAGCGAGCCATTGATGACTATTTCCCTGTACTGACTGTTGATTAGCGTTGAAGTGTCGATAGGAGTGTATAACGCAGCCTGAGAGCTACCCATGATCATGGCTGACTGTAACGCCCTGACGACCTTTCGCCCTTTGACGTCATTAATGATGCGGTTGAGCCCGGCTTTCGACTGCTTAACGCCGCGCACTTTGATGCCCATGGCTACACTCCCGTAATTATCGCCCAGTCATCTTCCAGACCGTCGAGAGTGTCGTTCCAGCGCGTCACGTGACGAACCTCATCAGCACCTGCTACGACCGGATCCGGATCAGCGCTAACACCTATCAGGATGTAATCGCCCTCATCAGCTAACGCATACGCAGTAAAGAAGGTGTTTTTTACGACAACCTCTTTACCGATGGAGCCGAGCTTTGCAGACAGGCCGCCGATGTAGTCGCACATGATGGTTTCAGGCGGTTCGTATGGGTCGACAGGATCGCCCCACTCGTCATTACCGCCCGCTCCCTTGCGCCATATCGTGCATGGCTTGTTGTATGACCATGAAGCAGTAGACGACATCAGCCCTCCTTCCAGCGCAGCACCTTCGCGCCGGTCGCCCGGATGCGCGGGCAGTTGATGAACCACTCGCCATCCGATTTCACGTAGCCGGTAGTCTCCCGCCCGGTGTCGGTCATCACCCAGACGCGGACGAATGAGCGCGGGAGGCCGTGCTTAACTGATTTGTACGTCATCAGCAGCCTCCGACCACCATGAACAGGCCGACGCTATTACCGGCACTGATCGGCAACTCGCCGGTGCATCCGCTGGTATCGAGACGGGCCAGAGAGTCGCGCAACCAGGTTATGCTGTCGTCGCCATATTCAAACGAACGGGACGCCCCAGACGGCGCACCCTGAGATTTGATGCGGCGAGCCCCGGACGACGTAGCCATAAGCGCGGCGGCATACATCAGGATCAGCTTCGCGGTGCACTCGTCATACCCGGCGCCATTGAGGCACGGGATAATCTTGTTCACCACGCAGAGGATCGGCGTAAGCAAGGTATCAGGTATGGCGTACCCCAACTCAGCGAGGAAGCCTTTAATTTCTTCTGGCGTAAGCGGGGTTGCCATGGTTATTTCGCCTTTTTCGATTTAGCGGTGTTGTCTGCCTGCTCTGCCTGCTCTGCCTGCTCTGCCTGCTCTGCCTGCTCTGCCTGCTCTGCCTGCTCTGCAGGTTTATCGTCAGCACCAGGAGTGGCAACTTCAAGTTCCTGCTCTTCAACTTCGCCAACGACCGAGACGCGGCCAGCGAAAGCAGGTGGCACATCAACCGCAACGAACTCATGACCCAAAGGCAGTTGCTGGAATACGCCGTTAATCGTTCCCCAGCAGCCAGTCTTCTCGACTTTTAACTTTTTCATGCTCTCTCCTGAAGAAAAGGGGCCGAAGCCCCTTAACCCTGTGCGTTGAACACTTTAGAGCGACCGTTGAAATCGCGCTTAATCTGCAGACCGACAGCACTCCAGACCAGAGTGTTGTAGTTGTCGAACGGATTCTGGCGCGGGATCATGAAGGTGCCCACCGGCGCGGCAATACGCGTCTTGATGTACTGCGAATTGCGCACGTACGCGATGAAGTGGTTACCCGTCAGCTTAAAGGTCTGGTTAACAGACTCGATACGGCCGTAGCGCAGGATGTACTCCAGCACGGTGCCTTCTTTGAAGCCGGCAGCGGAGGAATATGGTTTGCTCATGTTGCGCATGATGTCAGGCGACACCCACACCTTCACCTTCTCCTGCACGTAGTTATCGTCCAGGAGCTTAGCGAACGGGCCGGTGAAGAATGCGACCATCTCGTCAGGGGTGGCGGTGGTCAGGTCGATATTCAGACCGGACGCACTCAGATCCACCTGGTTGGTGTTGGCGTGGTTGGTGATGCCTGCGCCGACATACCCCTTCACCTTCACTTTCGCGTCACCAGACAGCATGTAGTCGGCCATATCCTCGCGGATGGCTGCAACGTGCGCTTCCTGGTCATCGGCCATTGCGTCAAGGTTTTCTGACTGCATGCCGTTCCACTCACGCCATTCACGGCTGTAGCCGGTATTGAAGATCGGGATTGGGTCACCAGCTTCGTCGTAGATGACTTTATCCAGTTCTTCCGGAACGTGGCCCGTCAGTGTGCGATGAACCTTGCCCGCGTCACTGGAGACGCGGTAAAGCGCCGCTGTCTTGCCGATAGAGATCGGCGTACCGAGACCGAGCAGATCATCCAGCAGGCCGTTGCCTTCGTCATTACGGAAGACTCGGGTAGTGATGTTGTCCACTTCACGCCAGTAGTCTTTGGAGATCAGCGCAGCCTGGTTAACTTCCAGTGCGCCGCCATACTGGGCGGAAATAGTGTTCTGGTTGATGTTGAAGGACTCACGCTGCATCAGCAGCTGATTCCACGCCTGCTTTACCTGGTTATATTCAGTAACCAGCTTTTTGTTGAATACGATCATGCTCATGCGGTTGCTTTCCCTGATTTGCGAACTTTCACGAGCTGAGCTTCTGCGCCAACGGTGATTTTTTCGCGTGAATAAAAGAGGACCTGGTCGGTGGCTGGTGTGGTCGACTTGGCCAGCGTGCCGTCACCGGCAGAAACCAGACCTTCGTTTTCCAGCAACGCTTCGCCTGCTTTGACCAGCATGTGGTAATCCACATCGTCTTCGCACATGATGGCCGCGCCGGTATCACCTGCAGGAACCGAGTCGCGAATGTCACCACCGCCGATGTAGTTGTGCTGAAGAGCCAGGGCAACGCCTGCACCGCCAGCGACATTGTGAACTGCCAGTTTCCCCGTGCTGTCGAGCATCACCAGTGAGCCGGGTTTCACGGCCGCCGCCATGATTGCTTCAATGACCTGTGGGTCATTCTTACGGGCCGTGCCCGCGATTACCGTATGGAAACGAGGTGCGAGAGCCATTATTCAGGTGCCTCCATGTTAAGGATTTCACTCTGAGCGCCATTCCCCTGGAATGCAGGGTTCAGACCGGTGCTGGTCTGGCACTGTGAGTACAAGTCGTTCAACGCGTCACCGGACAGGGAGTTAACCGCTGCTTCGGTCATGAACGAGAATTTCGCTTTAACAGCGTCACGTTTGGTTTTCAGCTCGCTCTCAGCGTTCGCCTGCAGCTGAGTTTCCAGCTTGCTCAGCTTTTCGTTCAGCGGGGTGAGCGCAGCATTAACAGCAGCAGTAATCACATCAGAGTTGATCTGAGCCTTGCCCGGGTCGCCGCCGCCATCTTTCTTCTGCATCTGCTGGTTGTAGGCATCCCAGACCTGATCGTCGGTCAGCCCTTCGGTTTTAACGCCTGCGGCATTGAGCGCGGCGATCATCTTCTCTTTCATCGGGTTTGTTTCTCCGTTGGTTTTGACTTCGTACTCAGTTGGTTTGCGCACGACTTCTACTGGATCGCCGACAAGCGTTACGACTTTGTCAGAGATGAGGTACTTCTGGTCGAAGAGCTTCGGCTTGGCGTTTTCGACATCCTCTTCGTAAACGAAATGGTCAGGCCAGACACTGACGACGTAGCGCCACTTTTTGTCGTCCTGCCTGATGGACATGCGCAGCGCCTGGTAGATGTCGTCGAAGGACATCTCTGAAGCGTTGCTAATGAAGAACTTCACCTTGTTCCACCAGCCGTCTTTCATGCTGTTGGCTGCATCGATGAGGCTCGTCGCTTCAACATCGGCCTCTTGCCCGTCAGCGTTGACGAACATGCCGACACCTTCATCCGGCGTACCGGCGCCTGGCTCGTCGAGCAGGATCGCGATGTGGTCGAACTGCATGTTGTGAGCGACCCAGGAGTATTTCTTCTGCTTCGACTCACCTGCCTTTTGCTCTTTGTTCAGCAGCAGACCGGTAGAGACATGAATCGGGTCGGCGTTATTGCCGGAAATCATGTCGTCCAGGCGCTGAATAAGGCGCTTCCCGTCAGGCTTGGTGTCTGCTACAGCCTTATTGACGTAAACGTCCATCACGACTTTGTCGTTTGCCTTGCTGACGTTCTGAGCCCATGCCCCGGCGTAGTAATCGTTGACAGCCTGCGGGTCGTTGGCGCTGACGTATTTGCCGTTCACCATCGGGTGGCCGATCGGCATTAACTTGCGCTCCATCGTCTGGTAACTGTTGTTAATCTCCTCCGCCGGATACAGGCCGCCATTCATCACGATGTCATCGACGATCGGGACCGCACCACGAATGACGTAGTGCTCCTGGCCGTTGATGGTGGTCGTTGAGATGTTGGAGGCGTTGATGGCGAGGGATTTAACGTGGATGCTGGATAGCTTCACGTTGCGTCCTCATTGGTGGATTTCAGGCAATAAAAAACCCTCCGGAGGAGGGTTTAGTTCAACTATATGGGCTAGAGCTTAAATACAGAGTTAATGATAATTCTGATTGCGTTTTGATGGCGACTCTGGGCATCAGTTAGCGCCTCGTCTTCAACATCTTTCAAAAAACCTACCGCAGTAAAACTTCCTTCCGCATACTCAACAGCTGTATGCCCTTCTCCCAATTGAACGTTGTTATTTCCAAAAGCGCGATAAGTTACGATATATTTTTCCATAGTATTCTCCTTGAAAATGTCCCTATACCTTATCGGCTGTTTTTCATAATCATTGAGTCTTATTCCAGATTTTTCGCTCTTTCGCCAACTTATCCGCCAGCCCTTCGTTGAATATGCTGCCGTCGTCGTTGAGAAGCACCGGAATCTGGCTGCAATAGCAGTTGTACCGGTTGCCGTTCTCGGCGTAGAAGTCCCGCACCTCTTCGGTGGTGTAGACCTTGCCGTGACGGCTGGCGTGCCAGGTGCGCGTTGTTGGTTTTAGCGCTGAGAGCCAAAGCAAGCCGGTGTTCAGCCCCAGCCGGTCAGCAGCCCAGTCAGTTTCATTCCATTGCGCCTGCCGCATCGCGCCTACCTGCTCGGTCTGCGCTATGGTCTTCGCCTTCGACATCGACACATCGAGGCGCTTGCTGATGACGCTGGCCGTCTCGCGTGGATTCGCCCCACGCGCGACCGCATCGGTAATGATATTGGTCAGATCACCTCGGGCGGTATCGCTGATGACCTTCCAGTCATTGAACGTTGTCAGCCTGGCCGCCGATATCTGGTTCAGATAACCTGGGCTACTTAAAAGCTGCTGTAGCGTTGTCTGGCTGGCGTACATCTGCGACTGCTGCGAGAGGTTGTTGAATGCCTCCAGCGTGCCGCGCTGCGCCTCTGCGACGACGAAATCCATGGTCCAGAGGTTTTGCTCGCCACCATCAAGCAGGTAATCGTCGAGAATTCCCTGCACTGCCTCCAGCAGGTCAGCCAGTTCCTGCGCCGACATGTCGTAGATGAACCTGCCGGCGTTGACCTGGTAGAGCCGCATATCCTCGCCGTGGTCGTGGCACAGGAAGTGCCAGTTATGGCTATTTACCTCACGCTCTCGCCCGGTCAGCCGCTGGTCAAACAGTGCTTTTAGCGCGCGCTTGATGCCGAGATACCGCTCCTCGATATCCCGGAACATCGCGGAAACCTGCTTTGCAGAGCGTGTCGGGTCAACCTTGCTGCGCGGAACTATCGGCAGCCCCACCTTTGCCGTCTGTTCTGGTGTCATCGGCCAGTGGATCATCGGTAGTCACCTTCTCGTCCGGTTTCGGTGGTTCTTTTGGCTCAGGAAGCGGGTCGAGCCCAACAATCTCGCGCAACTCATTGGCAGTGAATGGCGGTTCGCCACCATAGAAGCCAGATGTTTTCTGCACGATATCGGCCAGTTTCGAAGCGTTCTCGATCTTCTCTTTCTCGCCGGGCGCCAGCAGGTCGCTCCAGGAGATGGTGACCTCGCCTTTAGTCGGTGGGTCGATAATCCCAAGCGTCCAGAAGCGTTCCAGCAGCGCTGTGATGCGGTCAGTCAGGAAACCATTACGGCGTGTGTTGCGGCGTATAGCCCAGTCCGTTTTATCCTCGTCGCTCGCCAGTCGCCCGGTCTGCTGACCAAACAGGATGGTGAACGGGATCTGAACGGATGCGGCCAGTTCGTTGGCTGTGACTTCCCAGGTTGGCCCTGGGTCGCCGGGTGTGACGCTGAGAACGTGCATCTGCCCGGCCTGCATTACGGCGGCCGCATCGGTACCGCGGTTAAGCTTGTTGACCTTGTCGCCCATAGCTTCGCCGAGATCGGCATACCCAGCCTTCTTGGCCTGGTCTGCCAGTGTCGCCATGTCCGTTTCTTTGCTGAACTCGACGGCGATCTGACGGCTGGCGTTTTTCAGGAAGCCCTCGGCGCCACCGCCGGAAATCTTCTCGATATCGAGGCCTTTGTTGAAACCAGCCTCCAGCAGCGGGATGCCGGACAGAACGTTGTCGTCTTCAGATCCTTCGCAGAACAGGATAACGCGGCTCGGATGTACCGGTTCTCCGCGCATCGGACCGACAAAAGGCTCATCACCAACCGGCTGCTCGTTGAAGTTGAACATCTTCGGCTGGCCGAACGTTTCTGACTGACGGTCGTTATCCCATTCAGCGACGGTTAACTGCGGCTCCCACACAGGGATAAGTTTTACCAGCGCTGACTCGCCGAGTCGTTTTACTAAAGCAGTGTCGACTTCCTGATCCCAGTTCCGATTGTCTTTGACCTGCAGCAGAAGCGCTGAGTAGCGCCCGACCATATTGCGGCGATCGGCATCCTTCACCTTCGGCCACAGCTTCTTCATGAACTTGGTGACTTTCTTTTCCCAGGCGTTTGTATTCTTCGCCTCCTGAGCTTCATCACCGTCAACAATGACCGGATAGTCTTGCCAGCAACCATCCAGCAGGCGATGCACCACAGCGAAGCCAGCGGCGTTGCGGCGGTACATGTTGTAGAAGTCGTTGAAGGTGATCGTGCGCGGGTAGCCAAATTCCTGGTAAAGCGTCGGTCGCTTCGTGTTCCCGCCACCGATGCCGATGGCATTCAGGTAATTTGCTCGCCTCATTTCAGTGGCGAGGTTGTTCACAGCCAGTTGAAGGCCGTTATCTTGTTCGCTCACTGGCGATGCTCCTTAGAAGAATACTGTGCCAACCTGCTTGCGGTTGTTCTTCGTCACAGCGAAGTAACGGAAACTATCGGCACCATGCGAAGTGGCGTCATGGAGAGGTTTGTCTTTCCAGCATCCGCGCTTGTCGTCCCACTCCTTCCGGTAGCCCTCAAGGTGAGAGATACCTTCCGAGCATTTCTCCTCATCGAATACGCATTTCGGGAGGATTTCACGCGCCGACTCAATGCCGGTATCGATGCCAGCTTTCGGCACCACTTTGAAATTCAGTGAGTACATCTGACCGTCGATTTCGTACCCTTCGCGCGCCAGCTCTTTGCGTGACTTCGCATCAGCTGCGAACTCGCGGTTTTCGATGTCGTGCGGCCCCCAGTGTTCGCCGTACTCATAGCCGCGGTCTTTCAGCACCTTCATGTAGTGCCTCAGCCCCTCGCCGGAGTTTTCGTAGTAGTCGATGATGTGGAACTCTTCGCCGACCTCACGAACGAACCATATCGCCGTGGAGTCACCCACACCGATATCCCAGAACGTGTGCACCGGCAGGTGTGAGTTATCCGGAATTTGGCCGATCCGCTTGTTGGTGTAGAGCCAGCGGAACTGCTTGGCGTAGTACGCGCCCTCGACCGACTGCTGGAACGCCTCGGCCGGAATGGTCGGGTATTCGCGCTTCATGTCATCGCCGAGTGTCTTTTCTTTGGCGTAATACCAGGCCTTCTGCCGTTCGTTTACGACAACGCCATGCTTCGCTTCCATCTCAGCGAAGTATTCCAGCAGGCGCACCGGCAGTGCTTCGACCGGGTCGATTGCGTACTGTGGGTTCTTCCACCAGGAGAAGAAGAAAAACTTCCAGTCCAGCGCGGATAAAGGCTTCCCCTGCAGCAACGCTTTCTCTGCCGTCTGGCAGTAATCGAAGAAGTAACCTGCCCGACCCTCAGCCGTGCTTTCGATAGTAGCGAAGCATCCGGTCGATACCGCCTCAAACGCACCAGTGACGATCTCACGGGCTTTGTCAGGATACTTGGCGCATATCTTCCCGAACTCGGAAACGTGCAGGTAACGCAGCGTACCGCCACGGAATGACGTGCTGACGTAAAGTGAGCCGCCCTTCTTAAAGACGAGCTCTCCGGAAGAGTCATTGCTGGCCGGGTTGGCAGCCTTTATCTCTGCCGGCAGCTTGTCATATGCGTATTTCACCTTTTCGCGGAACAGGCGTTTTGCGTCATTCAGCGTGTGAGCAATTAACGCGCACTTCGCCGACTCGAACAGAGCCGCGTCGAGCTGTATGATGCACACCTCGGTCGTGAAGCCTAGCTGACGAGCCTTCAGGATAATGTTGCGGGTGTGGATCCCCTCGAAGTATTCCCGCTGTTCAGGCGTCATCCTGAAACGCGTTGGCTTTCCCTCTTTGTCGGTGATCCAGTAAAGATTGTTCAGCCGCCAGTCTTTATCTGCCAGCAGCTTGATGTGCTCAGGTTTCATTACGCCCCCTGAGACAGTGAATCCATCAGGTCAGAGAGTTGCTTAACAGAATTGTCGCCTTCCGGCCCGTCGATATCGTAGGCCTGGCGCTCAAGCCCAATCAGGTTCTTCAGCGCGTCGCTCAGCGCCTTCACTGACTTAACCCGCTCCGGCATGCTGATGACCTTGTGGTAAATCTCATTGAGTTTGTCCTGGCCTTTGTCGTCAGGGTCGAACATCAACTCTCCGAGCCTCTCCAGTGCGGCCACGTCTGCGCACTCTGCGCCCAGCTCATCAAACAGAGCGTTGGTTATCTGCCGGGCGCGCTTAATGTCGCCGCGATGCTCCATGCGGACGTTGGCGATTACTTCAGCAGTCGCCTCGATGAGTACGCGTTCGTTAAAAGTGACTTCACTGCGTACCTGTTTGCGTACCTCTGCTTTGCGTACCAGATCGTCAGCACGTTCTTTCACCTTCGCATTCAGGTCACGCGACCAGTCATCACGCTTGGCACGCTTACGGATAGCGCCTTCGCTTATGCCGTGTTGTGATGCTATCTCTCGGAGGGACATCACTCCGGCCCGGTACGCCGTCTCGATGGCCTCCCAGTCCGGTTTGCTCATTCGTTACTCCGTCGCTTGTTCTGCTGGCTGTTCTGGTTGATCTGCCGGTACTGGTGTGAACTGCACGCGCTTCACGTCGCCAGGTGTAAAATACAGCCACTCGCCCGTCTCGGTCGCCAGCGGCACAAAGCCATTAACCAGCTCAGGCTGACGGCGGGACATCTTGCCCGTGAAGCTTTCGCCTGTTTGGGTGGTTAGCGTGATTTGGTAGATGTCGGGCATGTTTTCACCTTCTTGCTGATGCCATGGCGAACAATAAAGCCTGCGACCTTGTCGTAATCAGGTTCTTGTCGTGTGGTTAGGCAGAATAATGTGAGTGTCCTGATATAAAGCTTCACCCACCACCGTGTTTTGATTTCTAGTTGCAAGGTAGCCGCCATGTCTTTCAATCCTTACTTTTCCGTGAAGGGTTTTATGCACCAACTCGCCATCCTCAATGAGTGGTTGCCCATCATTGGTTGTGGCAATAACGATGACCTCACCCTTCTCATCGTCAGCGGTTAAGCATCGACTCACCTCAACATCATCAAGGTAAACAGTGATTCGCTCACGACCAGGGTTAATTTTGATGCCGGGATCGTCGTCAAGTACGGTAAGGCGCATGGTGATACCTCTGCTTGTCATTATCGAAGCCCCTCTGTGAAGGGTTAGCCATTGCAGCTGAACTCTCCATGACCTGCTCCCCGTTGATTAGTACACCCCGATGTTAGTAATGTCTTCATAAGCCACATGAGGACATCCCCATGAAGAAGCGTTTTTCCGACGAACAGATCATCAGTATTCTCCGCGAAGCCGAAGCTGGGGTACCCGCCCGTGAACTCTGCCGCAAGCATGCCATTTCCGATGCCACGTTTTACACCTGGCGTAAGAAGTATGGCGGTATGGAGGTGCCTGAAGTTAAGCGCCTGAAGTCGCTTGAGGAAGAGAACACCAGACTCAAGAAGCTGCTTGCCGAAGCCATGCTGGATAAAGAGGCGCTTCAGGTGGCTCTTGGGCGAAAGTACTGACGACAGACCAGAAGCGGGAAGCCGTGATGTTGATGTGTGATGCGACCGGTCTGTCGCAACGTCGTGCCTGCAGGCTTACAGGTTTATCCCTGTCGACCTGCCGCTATGAGGCTCACCGTCCGGCTGCTGATGCGCATTTATCAGGGCGCATCACTGAGCTGGCACTGGAGCGCAGGCGTTTTGGCTACCGTCGTATTTGGCAGTTGCTGCGCCGTGAAGGGCTTCATGTTAATCATAAGCGCGTGTACCGGCTTTATCACCTCAGTGGCCTGGGCGTAAAACGCAGAAGACGTCGTAAAGGGCTGGCAACAGAACGTCTGCCGCTGCTCCGTCCGGCGGCGCCCAATCTGACCTGGTCGATGGATTTCGTCATGGACGCACTTTCCACCGGTCGCAGGATCAAGTGTCTTACCTGCGTCGATGATTTCACAAAGGAATGCCTGACGGTCACTGTTGCCTTTGGGATTTCAGGCGTTCAGGTCACGCGTATTCTGGACAGCATTGCACTGTTTCGAGGCTATCCGGCGACGATAAGAACTGACCAGGGGCCGGAGTTCACTTGCCGTGCACTGGATCAATGGGCCTTTGAGCATGGTGTTGAGTTGCGCTTAATCCAGCCGGGCAAGCCAACGCAGAACGGATTTATTGAGAGCTTTAACGGACGATTTCGCGATGAATGTTTGAATGAGCACTGGTTCAGCGATATCGTTCATGCCAGGAAAATTATTAATGACTGGCGGCAGGATTATAACGAATGCCGCCCGCACTCCACGCTGAATTATCAGACACCGTCTGAATTTGCAGCGGGCTGGAGAAAGGGTCATTCTGAGAATGAAGATTCCGGCGTTACTAACTGAGTGTTGTATCTAATCGTGGGGGCAGGTCAGCTCTTCTATTCTTAGTGCGGGTTGTCCATCATTTCAGGCACTGTGTGTTGATGTATTCCTGCAGCATCTTCAGTGATGCTTGGTCGCTGATGATTCCGGAACGGATACCGAGAACGTTTCGTCCAGCAACTGGAGAGAGTTCGACGGTGGCATCATTGCCCAAGCCGGTGGTGCTGGCGGTTTCTGTTGAGGCTGGCACTGGACACTTTCCTTTGACGAGCACCCGGCCACCATTATCAAGCTTGCGCTGAAGAGCATCATTTTCAGCTTTAGCATCGTCTAATTCCTTCGTGTATTTGGCATCCAGTGCAGCAACGTCACGCTGCCGGGTTTGCATGTCTTTGATGGTGGCGTTCGCTAGGCTGAGCTTCTCAATGGCCTTATCGCGCTGGTCTTTGTAGGTGATAGCGTTGTCGCGGTAGTGGTTCACGAAGAACGCCAGCACGAAGATTAACGCCAACACCAGCAACTGCAGCCAGTAACGTTTTACCAGCGCGCCAATCACGACAGGAACAGAGCGCGCTCCGCCTCACGCCGACGGGTCAGCCCATTCAGGACTTTGCCACCAGCTTTATTCCAGTGCAGGAACTCATCGGCAGCGCCAGCGTAATCTCCGGCGTTGAGTTTTCGCAGGAGAGTAGATGTCGACAGTGACCGGGCGCCGAGGTTGTACGTGAACGACACCAGGGCGTCAAATTGCCCCTGAGTCATTCCAACTTTGACCAGGCGGGACACGTCACTTTCGTAGCTGACCAGCCCGGTCTTCAGCAGACGCTCTGCCGTTTCCTGCTTAATCGTCATCCCGGCGCGGATTGGTTTCCCGTCGACAGGCTGAGTCCAGCCATAGCCGATCGTCCAGACGCCGACGCTATCCTGGTAGGCGGTGAGCTTGCAGCCTTCGAACTGCTTGATCAGGGCAATGCCTTTATCACTGGTTTGCATCACCGCCTCCAAAGCGAGAATTAAACACCCGTGCAGCCATAACCTTCACCTGCTCTACGCCAACAAAACCGAGTGCGCCACCTATAGCAATCGACAGGGACTGCGGAAGGTTGAAGTAATCAAGAGCCGACACAGCAGTAAGGGTCAGAGCCCCGCAGATTGCCCCCTCAAGTAGCATTTTCTTCCATCCGCCACCGCCGTAAGCGATTCGTAATGCGGCCATGGCAACCGATAGCAAGACGGCACCCATCGGCGTTTCGCCACGCCACCAACTGTGGAGTAGTTCGATAAACTCCGTCCAGGAGTGGGGATCGTTATGCATTTTCATAGTCTCTAACCTCCGGCTTAAAAGCGGGGGCTGTGTGTTTAAAAGGGGTCAGGCCCTCGGGACGATTTAACAAGAAGGCATGTCGAGGATGGTTCCCGGAGCCTGAAATAAAAAACCCGGCGACAGGCCGGGAAGATGAGGGTAAGGCAATGTCGGCTCTCTGGCCGAAGGGTCCCAGGTAGTGGGTTCTGTGTGCGGCGTACCGCAAATAAAAAAGCCCAAGGCATTAACCTCGGGCTTGAATTCTTAAGTTCGTGTCGAAGTGACCACTCTTACCATGATATTCATGTTTTTACGTACGTAAAGCATTTAGTTGATTACGAACTCAGCTTTAGCACCACGGAAGGAGATGGTTTTATTCCCCGCCCGACGGCAAGCGTCAGCAATGGCCTTCATTCCATATTCAACATTAGCCAGATGGCTTCGCATCGCTACGATTTCAGCCTTGGGTGCAGATACATCAAATCCCGCCGCCTCAAGAATATTAATCAGGCGAATTGCTGATGATGTCGAATTGTCTCCACACAACATTGGCATAGTTACATCCAGGGCTGGAGCGCACTTTGAATTTCCGAACGACAGATTACCGCTGCGTACCAGTGGATTATTGTCGATCCACCACTGGATGGGCAGGTTAACGTCAAGCTTCGGTGCAGGAAGCGACTCCTGCTTTCCGATGAAATCCCCTTCCAGCGGCACTCGCGCCGCAATAGAAAGCGCCTCAGTAAACTGGTCGTCGCTGATTTCCTTGTAGCTGCAACCAAAGTGGGATTTAAGGGATGACCACATTGTGATCATCGCTTTGGCCTGGCATTCTTTCGGCAAGGCTTTACCGCGAGTCATTACCAACTGCTTAATTGCTTCCTGCTGTTCGGCAGTGATTTTGCCGGGGAGCGCCTTTTTGGCTTTGCGCGGATTTTTAACCTCGCCCTTCGTCCAGTATTCGTAGAGAACGTCGTCGCATTCTTCCTGGTACTGGATGACCCGGTCACGAATTTCAGGTTTCACTTTGTTTGGACTGATGGTTTGAAGCCATCCGTTCAGTTTACGCAGAGCTAAGCAAGTCATTGATTGTGAACCACCAGCGGAAGGTATAACGATTTCCGTTACACCTTTGGAAAAGCGATTTTTAATCTTCTCCAGTTGCGATTGCCAAGTAATACCCATACCCTCAACAATCGGTTTCATCGGCGTATACGCCTCCCCGTTATGCTCAACAACGAAAAGAGAATTACCATAGAAAGGCACGTTGATTGTGCGATCTGCAATTGCTAAACTTGTCATGTCAATATTTCCCAATCAGATTTGTTGATATCGAAGCCTCAATGGTTGCAGCCATTGGGGCTTCGCTGTTTTTACAGCGCATGTTGCATTTTCTCTCTGTACTTTAGCCACCAAACCAATCCTTGGACCAAGGCTGCATTTTCTGAAAGCCCCTCCTCATCGGCTATGCGTTTAAACTCCTCTTTCAACTTCTGCGGATAACGCAGGGTCGTCTTTACTTCACTCTTTTCCACTCTTATCTCCTTAGGGGCCATAATGACACCACAAGGCCATAATGCCACCATTGAAATGATATGGCAATATGGCACCATTGTTTTTTTGAGGGATTTGCAATGGCCGAAAAACAAGTAAAAGATTACGACAAGTTCAACCTACGCTTCCCGGATGGGATGCGTGACGCTATAGCTGAGCGGGCCAAGCGCAATGGCAGGTCGATGAACTCTGAAATTGTGCAGATACTTCAAGAAACGCTGGATACCGATAAGGCTGTTTCTGAAAGCGACCTTGTTGATTTCGACTCAACTCAAGCCGCTTTTAATGCCGCATCGACAGTAGAAGAGAAAGAGCAGTTCCTAAGTGACCTTGCGAAAAAGGATCCGTTCACGGCAGACATTCTTCGCGAGGGAGAAGAGCACGCGAGGCGGCTTGCTGAGATACTTGGTCGCCGCATGGGATATTTGGACCATAAATAACAAAAAGCCCACCTGAGTGGGCAATCTGCTCATGCTGCCGGAAAAATCCTTACCTCTCTGTCCATTTCCAGCCTGATTTCCAGCGCCATAAGAAGGCCATCAACGATCCCTTCTGCATTTGATAGCTTTTTGCCTATATGCCCGTCAGAGCAATGATGCGCATTCGCCAGTTGCATGAATGTTTTGCCGAATACGTAGTAATCAAAAAGCAGGTCGTGAGCCACAGGATGCTTTGACCTTAGTCCTGCCATCAGGTTTGAGATAATCAGACCGTCTTCATCACAGCACTGGAGGCGAGTGCGCACCTTCGATGGTATGAGTCCAGAGAAACCTGCTGCAATCGGCGGCCAGTAAACATCCTCGCTGTTATCGGCAGCCCAAGCCCCCCAACGCTCTAAAACTTGCTGAATGTTTCTCATGCGGCTTCCTTCTGTGGCTGATTGGTTTTGGTCTGGCTGTGCTTTGCTACTGGCGGCATCTTGGCGCGCATGACGCTTTCGGCCTGGTATTTCTGAAACTCGGAGAGGCGCATGTCAGCTAATCCTCTTCAGCAGCCGATACTTTTCGGAAAAACGCCGGCCCTTATTTATCGCTCTGTAAGCCCTCATCCTCTTTAGGTGCTTCAAGTGCATATAGGGCAGCCAACCAAATAAAAGTCCCATCCAGATTGCGAGGTTGAATATCAATTCAAAGCTCATGCCGCCTCCCTGATCAGCTCGTAGTCGTTCAGATACAGGCCGCCAAAGCTATACAGGATGCCGTCACGGATGTTTTCGAGCGTCGCGTACGGGAAGTAGTTGAGATAGAACTCTGCGGCTCTGTCAGCTGCGCAAAGAAGCTCTGAGTAATGGTTAACTCGCATGACGAACAGCACGTCCTGAAAGATCGCTGCTGTTTCACATGGGTAATGGATTTTATTCATGCTGCGATCTCCTGCTGTTTCAGTTCTTTGAGTTTTGCGCGGTACTCATCTCGGATCCGGATGTAGTCGTCGCGCTTCCATTTCGGTAATTCGTGCGGCCCCATCAGGGCATCAAAGCGGGATTGGCCTATCTTGGCGATAAGTGCTGGCTGATAGGCGATCAGGTTGCCTGAAAGGTGGTTATTACAGGGGGCGCACTGGCGATGACAGTTGTCTTCATTGAAGCGAAGCTCTGGGTTAGCTCCAGTCGTGCGGAAATGGCCGGCATGATACTGGCCGTAATGATAACGATCGCAGCTGATGCATGGCTGATGCCGATCCCGGTACCGGATAAACTCATTGAACGCTTGCTGCGCCTGCTTTGCGAAGTAACTTAGCGGCTTAACCTCGAGGCGTTTTTTAGCCTGGCGATCCCTACTCTCTTTCTCGGCCTGATGCTTCTCCCTGATGCGCTTCGCCTCAGCCTTAACCTTCTCTTTGGCACGCAGATCTAGCGCGTAGATAGCGCCGTGAGCCGGGCAGCACCAGACGACATTGCTGTACGCCGGCTGGAACCATTCATTACAGACCTTACACTTACGCCGGGCTGGTTTACGCATGATTTCTCCTTGCTGCCAGGCGCAGCCATTTCTGATCGACGAGACGGGCGGTGTAGCCCTTGAGGGTTGGGATTTCAGATGGCTTGAGTTCCGGCTTGCGCTTGCGGCGAGTCCGGACCCGGTAGATTTCGTTGGTGATGATGCGAGCGAGAGGGCTAGCCATTACGCCTCCTGCTTATCGCGCAGCTGCTGATATTCGCAACCGTTCGGGATAGTCAGCGCCAGGCCGAACTGGGCGCACCAGGCTTCGACCTTGCACATGAAGATATGCATCTCTCCAGTGTCGAGGAGGGAGGTGTGTCGAGGCTCCCATGAGGTTTCTTTCGCACCGGTAATGAAGTCGGTATAGGTGACTTCTTCGCATCCGAGGTACGTCTTTTTGAGGTTGCGCTTAACCCATTCCGGCGTTGCGTCGGTACGCCCGGATTTGATGAGGTATCCGCTGATTTCTCCCATCCAAAGATGAAAGAGTGCGTTTTGAGACAGGCTGCGCTTCTCGCGCCACGGTTTGACTTGCAGGCGGAAACATTGCCCGGCATCCAGCAACGGCTGAATCTGCTGGCCGATGGCCGCGAAGTTGCCACGATGGAGTTTGATACCGTCTACTGGCAGAGTCATACGGCCTCCTTAACGGAAACCGCAGAATGCAGAAAATCGCAGGTGCATTTCTGCATCTGTGACAAGGTGAGGAGTTCAGATTGTGGTCGCATTTAATGTCCCCATCAAATGCGCAGAAGTCTTACCGTCGGGCGTTCAACTCCGACGGCACTGATATTATGGCTGGTTGATTCTGAATTATCAATGCGAGAAAAAGGCCTCCGAAGAGGCCATGGCTCTCGATATGGGGATTCCCATATCGCTTGTATGGTAGCTATGTCAACTCAGGCAGTTTGAAGCCAGCCATGTCTTCTGCCCGGATGGGAGGTGACAGGCAGTCAGCAAAGACCAGTGAACCATCGAGCAAGATAACGAAACTCCACCCTCTGAATAGGCTGGCGCTACACCAGTCGGCCTTAAGCGGCACATCTGGCATCCTGTCCGGGAAGGTTGGGTAATGCCCTGCAAGCCACTCCATGGCGTCGCAGCGGTTGATGGTGTAATTGTCGTACATCATGCCTCCTGCTGCGGTGCTGATGGCAGCGGCATCCAGTGGGTAACGTCCTGTCGAATCGGCACGATTCCATATGCGTCATCCCATCGGCCTTCGAAATAATACAGAGTTGATATGTCACCACCCTTGAAGCATGCGAGAACCTCTTGTTCTGCATTCTCTTCAGGCATCTGCTCACTGCAAGCCACCCAACCATCAGGAATCACCGGAGAGTTGAGTTGTTCGGAATTACCGAACGACTGAAGCATGGCTGCGCGATAGGCGTTCCAGCCGACAGCTTTTCCGTGTTCAAACGCGCTATCAAAGTCATCATCCATTTCCATCGCAGCGGGCACAGATACCGGCGCTGGAGGGGCTGTGTAAAGTGGCATTACCTCAATATTGAAGATATCCCCCTCGCTTGGACATGCCTCTGCGCTACCGTAAACCCAAGGGTGAACGACTCCGTTACGCTTGTTGATTAATCTGTGCGCCCACGCCACAGGCTCCGCTTCCATCCCCGCAAGCGCCATGCGTGCCAATGCAGATGCATCACCACACTGGACGTGATCGGTTTCAATGATGTGCTGTAATTGTTCTTTGGTGAATGTCATGGGTTAGTCCTCTGCCTGCACGATAATTTCCACATTGATACTCATCACGCCAGCATTAACGCTCATCTCCGTGGCATCTGCGTTAATCATGTATTCACCGACTACCAAAGCCAGCAACTTGAGTGATGCGCCTGTATCGCAGCCTGTTAGCTCGTTGACAAGGTCCACGACTTCTTGCATGTGATCGCCCATTCTCATACTCACTCCCCCTCTATCTGCAATTTGATGCCAGCGGCGGCGCAGGCATCTTTAAACTTCACCTCACATTCAAGGCGGCATGAGTTGTAGATGGCTGCGAGGTCACTATTATTAAATTCCTCGTCAACGTATTTACCTGCTGTTGCGCGCTGCGGCAGCTTCACGGTGAGCGTTCTGGCATCAAGCGAGGCGATGCGCATACTACCGTCAGCGATGACGCTCTCGTAATACTCGCGTTGCTCAGCAATCCGCTTCTCTCCGGCTTCCAGTTCATCCAGCAGCGCCAGCACGGTAGTGGGGTTTGCTGCGGAGTTCAACGCGTTCAAGGCAGTGATATCTGCATCAAGCTGAGTTCCTTCTGCGAGTGAGATGTCGAAAATATCGTCAGGCGGCATAACACTAAGGCGCTCATGTGCACCAACTGCTGCCTCAGCGATTTCACGTAATGCGCGTTTGTCGATGTTGCTCATAGGAACCTCACATGATTCTTCCAGCGATTCTGTGCTGCGCTATTTTTGAATTGATGCCCTTCACGACTAACACCACCAAGCGAGAAGAGAACCATGCGACGATTGCTTACGTTCAGCCACTGGCGCGGGTAGCAGTTTTTCAGGGCGCGAAGAATGATGATTTTTGCTTTACGGTTTTTCATGACTGCACTCCTTTGCGAAGCTGGGCGGCGAAGTCACCGCAAATAGTTTCCGCTGCATCAAGGCCGACCTGTTCGTCCTGATAGCAATTAACAATTGCATTGCTAATTTTCAGGCAAACTTCATCTACTGCGGCGGCCCGCACTTCAGCCAGGAAAGCGTCGGTGGCTGGGGTTTCGATTTCTGGCTTGGCATATACCGGCCAGCAATCAGTTCCATCGGAGTTTTTGTGTCCTGCCTCGTCATGAACATCAAGATATTCACCGCATGGGAGCGGGTCTTCCCAGGTTGGTGGAATAGCGTGCCAGGATAGATATGCTTGAGGCTTATCAAACGCACCCTTCAGCCCCGCATTCTCCGCAGCCAACGCCAACTTCGCTTCTCGCTCTGTCTTAAGTTGCATCTCCAGATTATCAATTGTGATATCAGTCTGGCGGCCGTAGCGCTCTGACTCGATGAGCTTCTGCTCTAACTCTTCATAACTCGGTTTCATGCTCTCACCCCATATACGCTTAAAATTCGCTTCATCGCCGGACTGTTGCGGCACTCCTGAAATATTCCGTTGGTGCAGCTGCGCGCGGTGCCATCCTGTTCTTCTGGCGTCGCCAGGCGATAAGTCACCGTTCGCCAGACCTTGCTCACCCGGACAATCTTGCGGGCCCGCTCCAGGTCGATAGCGTTCTTCGTGATGCAGTTGATAGTCATGCCGCACTCTGTGGCCACATCCTTCGCGGTGAAGGTCCGGTGCGTTTCGAGATAACGCAGAATTTCCTGTTTGCCTTTCATCGTCTTAGCACTCATAGTCAGCCTCCTGTTGCATCTGGCCGCTGTAGGTGAAATCTACCGGGTCCAGGCCGGAGTAGCGGCTGCTGAAGTGGTAGGTCTTTTCTGCCCCCGGCGCATGGCGGGACTTCACACAGATGATTTCGGTGATGCCTTTCAGTTCGGTGTTTTCGTTGTACTTCTCATCCCGGTAAACCATGAAGATCACATCTGCTTCCTGCTCAATGACGCCAGACTCTCGCAGGTCTGCGGCAACGGGACGCTTATTAGCGCGCTGTTCAAGGTTTCGGTTCAGCTGGGCCAGAGCGATGACCGGGCAACGCAATTCTTTCGCCAGGTTCTTCAGGCCAGTGGCGATCTCCCCTACACTGCGGTTCATGTTATCCGGGTCTGACATCCGCATTTTCTGAAGATAATCGACGATGACCACGCCCAGGCCGCCCAGCTTCTTGCTCATTCTGCGCGCTTCAGCACGCACCTGGTGAACGCTCAGGGATGGCTTGTCATTGATGTAGATTGGAGAGTCGATGAACTCCTTCATGCAGTGACTAACCTTCCCCCATGCCTCGTCCATTTTCCCGCTAACTTTGCTCAGCAGATCTTCTTTGCTTACCCGCGCCCGGTGGAAAGCGACTCGCTCAGAGATTTGTTCCACTGGCATTTCGAGACTGAAGAACAGCACCGGCTTTTTGTTTTTCAGGCCTACGGTTTCTGTCACTGTGGTGCTAAACATGGTTTTCCCCATGCCAGGGCGTCCGCCAACGACGATAAAATCCGTATTGTTGAATCCTCCGAAAGCGCTATCGATAGTCGACATACCCAGCTCTGTTTTGTATTTCCAGATGTCGCCATTGATGATCGCCTGGATTGTTTCCAGCGACATATCGATGCCAGTGGTGATGTGTTCAGTTCCGTAGTCAGCGCTGTGCTCAATTCCAGAGATGTCGGCCTGAATGTTGCCGATGATGTCTGCGATACCCTCGGTAGTTGGTTCGGACAGCTTCTGGATCCCAACCTGTAACGCCAGGGTCATGCGGCGACCAAGGTACATTTCACGAAGCTTTTCGCAGTAGGCCGCCAGGTTTGCGAAAGACGGAGTGTTTTTGCTGCATTCAGCCAGGTAAGCGAAACCACCAGCGCTCTCAAGCACTCCGAGCTGCTCAAGATCGCTGGTCAGCGTAAGCAGGTCTATCTTCGAACCGGATTCGTTGAGTCGCTTATATGACCGCAGAGCCACTTTATGGGGCGTTGCTGTGAAGTGGTCCTCAGTCAGACCCTCAATCGCATCGGTAGCCATGTCGGCGCCATCTGCGCGACCTGCTGCAAGCATTATTCCGCCAATGACGGCCTGCTCAACGTATAAATCAATAAAACGGCTCATGCTTTGACTCCCTTGCGCTCACGGTGCTCGTTGATGGCCTGCTCGTAGACAGATCCCCAGTTCTTCGGATTCAGTATCCAGTCGAGAGTCAGCCATGGCTGATCGCCTCTGGTGCCGAACAGGGAAGACTTGCTAATCAGCTCGAAGGCCATTCCCATGTGCTTCAGTTCTCGCCAGTTGCCCTGGGTGGTTTTGCCGTTCCACACAGCTTCCAGGTCTCGATAGGCCGGACGGCGGCGGTTCCACTCATGCAGTGAAACGGCCTTCGAAGGGAATTTTTCATTCCAGAGTTTGATGATCTCTTCGTGCGGACAGGCTGCCGGGTTGCTTCCATGACCATCTGCCCATACCAGGGCGTCTGACAGGTATCCATCAAAGCGGGTCATACGGCACAGGTTCTCTGGCTTGAAGCTGTGCCCCCAGTTCACATGGGCCCAGCGGATAACCAGCTTCAGCTCTTCAGCGGTGTAGCACTGGTCTTTGCTCTTCACTGTGGAGAGAGCTTTCTCAAAAGGTGCCAGCGCAGCACAACGACTACCGGTTAGTTCGTTGAAGTAATCCATCACTTCCTGAGCGAGTGAGTTTTCCCCCTTGGGGGATTTAGGGGGATCTTGTCTTTCTGTATTTTGATTATTGTCTTTTGTGGTTAGCACCTTCTGCTTAGTTCTGTTAGCAACTTCCGCTAATGTTTTCTTAGCAGGTTTAGCTAATGTTTTGCAGAATCCGTTAACCTTCGTTTTCCAGTCGGAAACATTGGTATTCATGCCAACTTTGCGGCCTTCCTGAATGAATACCTTCTTGCTGATCAGCATATTTTTTGCAGTAGAGCAATGCGTGTGGTGCTTACCAACCATCTGCTCCAATTGCTCGTTGCTGACCCAATCCATTTTTTTATTGAAGCCGTATGTCTTGCGCCAGACTGCCAGCACAATGCACATCTCAGTTTCGCTCAAACCTGAAGCCATAACGGCATCAAGAAGCTCATTCGCAACGCGAGTGAACCCATCTTCCAGTTGCGCCACACGATGCTCCACGACCTCCAGCGGCGGCCTGTAGTCTGCTAAATGCTTAACGACGCCCATGCTTCACCCCTGCCTGAATCAGTGCCAGTCTTGCCATGCCAACGAAGCGCTCAGCGAACGCCCTGTTTTTTGAGGCGGCGACAACCAGGCCATCTGGTGAATCTGGATGGCGACGTTCCTCTTTTTCCTGGTACTTTTTGCGAGTTTTTGACATACTTACTCCCGTTACTTGGCGTAACACAGTGTGATAAGGGCCTTTGAAGTGACCGCTTCAAGGGCTTTCGCTTTTTTGGTAGTACCCATCACATAACTCCCGGCGCCATAGCGGCCAGACTTGTCACCACCGCAGCGATTGATTCAGTTGGCAGGAAGCGCAGCAGTGCTTCAGCAGCTTCTCTCACCTCTTTCTCAAGGCGTTGTATCGGCTGACCAAGTAACTTCGCCTGATGCGCTTCAGTGCACTCTTTCATGGCCTCGGCTATCAGTTCGGCCTCAGTCTTTGCGACCAGACCGAACTCTCTCGCCACTTTCTCGTTATCCCGCGCCATCACGTCGATAATGACGGGGATCAGTAGCATCAACCCCTTGTCGTTCTTCGGGCCCGGATCGTTAATCATCCGGAAGAAGTTCTGCTTCGTGTTGTGTTCAGAACCTGCCAGTAACAACCCCTTCCCGCCGCGCGCCAGCCACTCTTTCGCAACCAGCTGAGAAATGTGAACCTGAGACTGGCCCGGCGTAGCTTTTTGCCAGGCCTTAACTGCCTCCCGTATTCGAGTTAGCTTACGGTTATTACGCGGAACACTTTGATAAATCGAAATCAACGGACGTTGTTCAAGTCCGGTACTCTGTTGATACGCAAGTGAATGCATTGCTTTCCCTTTCGTGGTTAGGGCCGCCGTTAAGCGGCATGGTTCTCTGGGTGTGGAAACAGGTCGGGAAGATCAGGTCGAATTTCGTGTGCCTTAATCTCGCCACCAGTAGCGTTTACGATGGCTGTTACTTTTTCCGGAGATACGGAACCACCGTTAAGCCACTTGTGAACCGCTGGCTGGCTAACGCCGCAAATATCTGCGAGTCGCTTCTGGCTGCCAACGATTTCTAAAGCTCGTTGAATAACTTTGTTCATGGATTTTACCTATCCGATTACTGGATTAATGAAAAGATAACCCAAGTTATGGGTATTGTCCATAACCTTTGTTATTTTACTCTACATAACCTCGGTTATATATTGATAAGATGAAAACATTTGCAGAACGACTGAACGCGGCTATGTCGGCCGCTGACATATCTCAAGGACAGTTGGCTGATAAAGTCGGTATATCCCAGCCTGCAATTCAAAAGATGACGTCAGGTAAAACGAGCGGCAGCCGTAAGATGGTCGAGCTAGCTCATGCTCTGGGTGTAAGGCCGGAATGGCTTAGTTCTGGAGTGGGGGAAATGCGGATTGATGGTAATGTGCCATCGGCGGCCCAACCAGTCTCGGAAACAATTGATGTCTTTCGGGTTGATGTTTTAGACCTGAAAGTAAGCGCTGGTCCGGGGTCTTTTATGATTTCTGAATTTGTTGAGGTCCTGCATGCTATTGAGTTCACAACTGAGCATGCCAGATCTCTTTTCGGGAACCGCACTCAAAATGATGTGAAGGTGATGACCGTAGACGGTGACAGCATGTGCCCAACGATTCAGTCGGGAGATCGCCTGTTCTTTGACGTTTCGGTGAGGAACTTCAAGGTTGACGGAGTATACGCATTTGTCTTCGGGCAGCACTTCCATGTCAAGCGCCTGCAGATGCAGGGCCTGCAGTTAGCCGTGCTTTCAGATAACCCGGCTTACAAAGACTGGTATGTAACAGAAGAGAATCAGGACCAGCTCTACATCATGGGAAAGGCGCTGATCCATGAATCGATAGCTTACAACAAACTGTAGCAGTGGCCTGATGAGGTGTTTGGGTGATAAGAGAATATCTGATAGTAGGCGTGGTTACTTTGCTCTCGGTTGTTGCGATCGTGCTTATGGTGGCCTGAAAAGACGGTTTGGTGATGAAAATTTGGCGCTAAATCCGCCTCAAAAACCAAAGTTGGATGAGTATCACGGCAAGATTTGTGCAGGACAAACCGAGAGCAATCCAAGTTAATGTGCTTACGCTCTCCATATGGAAACCTCATGACGATTGACAGGGTTCTTTCAATTATAGCAACAACAGTATCATTTATTGCAATTCCTGCAAGCGGATTCATAAGTTACAGATACGCAATTTTAGGTGAGCGCCGTAAGGAATTTAACGCAGTTGCGGATAATATTCGCCATAAGTTGCGTGAACACCAGAGGCATATGGAGCAAAACATCTATCCATCTGGTGAGTATTTAGAAATATCACAACAAGAATTTGACACCCTGGCAGACGTTGCATATGAAAGGGATAGAAAAACGATCCGCACCTTGTGCGACAAGTATCAAAAATCCCTTAATTCCAGCATAACGACTGATGAATATGGAGACTATGACATTGTAGATTTTAATGAGGCATTGGCATTCTTAAAAGAACTCATGCCTCTCATTGAAAGGAAATAATTTTATAGTCACAGCAGTCCGGCCACCGCGCCGGGTTTTTATTTACCCTTCCGCACTATCTCAGCTGCATCCCTGTTCACACCCTTACCTATCACGTTTCCCGTTTCCTTCCGGTACCGTTCCAGCTTGTCGATGATGTTTTGCTGGGTCATAGGTAAATCTGCCAGTGACAATTCCATCACCGCCCGCCCCATCGCCTGAATTTTCATGCTTATACGCTCTTCATCCAGAACCATGCACATCCCTCCTGCTGTTTTTTTAAGCATAGCACTCATGATTTACAAAAATAAATTCATTTAGTTATCATTAATTTATAACTTATGTGATTGATATTATAAATTAGGTTATTGCCATCACTCATAACTAAGGTTATCTTTAACCCATCGAAACGAAACATCGACAGCTGAGCGAAGTTAGCCAGCGGCGGACACCAAGTCGCCTGCTCATTAAGAATTCAGTCAAGCAGCAAATCACCCGGAGCGCTCCTGGCAAATTGAAATGGCGCCCAATGGGATTGAGGCAGGTGTGTAACGCGTGGCGGGTATAGCACACGAAGAGGACTCCGCACCGGAATGGTTTGCTGCTCAGTTCCCGAACATCGGGGAAGCTTTACCAGCAGCTCTTTGCGAGGGGCTGACGGCAAATCTACTCCACTTATTTGAGGTGATGGTGATGGATATAAAAAACGATGAAGTAGCGATGTTTAAAAGCAACAATGGCGTAATTTTAGCAGCTGACGCAGCTTATGCTGCTGCTGAAGAAGCGGTTAAAGGGGCATCAGATGACCGTAGGTATCGGCAGAATTTGATAAAGGCAGCACTGGAGACTGCCCTGGCATCAGTTATCGTTTTATAGCGATCCCAAAAGGCGTAGGTGCTTCTGCTTTGTACTTTTCCTTTGCTGCTTCACGACAGGCAGGAAGCAAATCAGCAATGCGCTCAATTAAAGCTTCTGGCGTGTTGGCGGATGGGTCTTTTACTGCAAGCGCCAGCGCTAAATCATATGCCACTGATTCCTCAGTTCTCTTTCCTGCAAATACATTCATGGACATAAAGAAATCCTTTTATTGACTGTGGAATATCCAGTCTACGGCATTCCTTTGACTGTGGAAAGTGAAGGAAATCACGCGCCGGGCGTGGCTAAACATCCCGGCACTCATTCAAGTTGAGGCTGCCAGGTAGGCGGCCTTTTTCATACCTGGAGTTATTTACGAGTGACTCAAGTTATGACAACCGGCGGCCATCCACCGCCCATTAGCGCAGAAGTCTTGTTTAACGTTCAGCGGCGCGGCTTAAGCGCGGAGATGATTATGGTTAGCTCAATTGTTGATGGCTTACCGAAAAGGTGTGGCAAATCTCAATGCAATGATGGGGCGGTTAGAAAGCAAGGTCACCAATTTCTATGCGCCAAGCATTATCGGTTCGGGCAGATGAGGGTTTTAGCTAAGCGGAGAGGTCTCGCAGTTCCTTCACATGAGGTTTTGCATGGACTGTGCGACGAAAGATTAATTTGCCCGGATTGCGGAAGGCTAATGAATTGGCTGTCAGAGGATGGGATGTCTTCAGTGGCATCTCTTCAGCACTACAGGGATGGTTCGTTTGGAATAGTGTGCCGGTCATGCAATACCCGACACGCTTACATGCAGGGAGATAGCTTCAGAGATATCCCCTCCGACCACAAATATTGCCCCTGCTGCAAAACATCTAAAAGCCGATCTGAATTTTATGTGGATGCCGGCAGATCTGGCGAGCTGAAAACAAAGTCGCACTGCAAAAAATGCAGCGATGAAGCCATCAATAACTGGAGAAAATCTAACCGTGAAAAATACAACGATCAGCAACGAAACTACAGAGCAAAACGGAAAGCAGAAGGCAATCCCGTTCGTGGAAGAGGCAAATCTGCGTGACTACTTCGCAGCTAAGGCCGTTGGTTTGTGTTTCGCGCAATATATCAATCATGCGGAAGTTGAAGGATTTCAGGATGGATGGAGAGACGGAGTTGCGGCTGACGCATATTTAATGGCCGACGCAATGCTCAAAGCTCGGGAGGCATCATGACGATCACTCACAACGGCAAGCAGTACCGCGTATCAAAACTCAACGCCAACGAGTGGCAACTCTCATCAGTCGATAAACCTCGCGAGAAAATCACAATGAACCGCTGGTAGATGGATTTAGCCGGTTTATTGCAGCAGGTGGAGGGTAAATCATGAGCCTACATCATTACGGAACGCAGGAAGTTAACCGTGGTGCTGTTCAGCCAGGAATGCTGGTTAAGCACAAAGATGCGACATGGACAGCATCAGCACATAAGCGCGGGAAGTTGTACCTCCATCGCGGATGTGAGCGCACTTATACGAAAGAGTTGCTCGTTGAGGTTTATCTCAGTGGGCTTGGTGGTGGATTGAGTCATTGAGGGGTAGTTATGCAAGAGTTTGAATATTTCGTTATGGATGGTCGTGCAAAATTCGATTTCGACAGCGCTGTAGTGTTTGAGGCTTTGGGTAGACAGTTGCCATCAAATAAGCAATTACGCAGAGATTGGGGTGATATGGATGCTGTATTAGTCCGCGCCCCAGTTGTTAGCGATTCTTCTTGCGGTGATTTCGAGTTAATCCGCGAAATTTAATACCGCTTCAAATACATCCCCCATTCCCCTACTCGTCCAGCTATCGCAGACGGGAAGCGCACAACCAAATTTCAGGAGAGACCATGAGTGAAGTAACGGACTTAACTGTCATCGAAATAAAGCCGGAACAGGCGCCAGTGCTTTACGTAGCGGGCGGCCTTGATGCTTATCTCGACCAGATCCGCCAGTTATCACAGGAAGTGCCCGACGTAACCACCAAAAAAGGCCGCGACCGCATAGGCAGTCTGGCCCGCGCCGTTGGCTCAAGCAAAAAGGCAATTGAGGATCCGGGCCGCGCTTACCTTAAACACCTTAAGGAAGCGGTTAAGCCTGCGGAGGAAGAACTTCGCCGCTTTACCCGTGAGTGTGACGTTATCCGTGACGCCATCCTGAAACCGCGTGATGACTGGGAAGCCGAACAGGAACGCCTCAAGCAGGAAGAAGAGGCCCGACTCGCGGCAGAGGCTTACTCCCTGATGCGCGACGAAGCAGACAGCATGAACGCCGCTTTCGACGTGGCAAAGACTGAGGCGCTCAAAAAGCAGATCGAAACCGACCACGAAATGGCCCTGCTGATGAATGACGCTTTCGACCGGGCAGCGGCAGAAGAAGCAGCTGAGAAGGAGCGAAAACGCATCGAGTACGAAGCGGAATTAACCCGCCTGGCAGAGAACGCCGCGCGCCGGGCAGTGGAAGTGAAAGCCGAGCAGGACCGACTTGAAGCGGCGCACCGTGAATATGTTTTGAAGTCACAAGCAGAGCAGGCGGAACGTGACCGTATCGACGCCGAGCAGAAGGCAGAAGCAGATAAGAAGGCAGCATTTGAGCGGGCAGAACGCGAGAAGCAGGAAGCGATTGCCGCCGAGCAGCGCAAGGCACAGGAAGAAGCAGCCCGCATTAAGCGTGAGGCTGACCAGAGGGAAGCGGCCCGCCTGGCAGAAGAGAAGCGCATCGCCGATGAACTGGAAGCGCGGCAGGCTGACGTGAACCACCGCAAGACAGTCGGCACCGCCATCGTCAACGCGCTGACCGCACATACCAGCATCACCCGCGAGCAGGCGATTGAAGTGCTTACCGTGCTGAAAGACGACCTGATCCCCCGCGTCGAAATTAACTACTGAGGTGAACCATGGCAGCGTATCGCGCTTACGACCACATAGAGGATCGTCGCTGGGTTGATCAGCAACTCGCCGACGAGAAGGAGAAGTGGGTCGACGACCGGGCAAAGGAGATTATCGCCCTGCTACCAACAAGCCCCACCGGCTTGCTTCTCTTCTCAGTTCCCATCGACTCCAGCCCATATGAAGGCCTGCGCCACGATAAGGCGACTGAGGCCTATAACGACTTTGTGTCGGCGGTGGCTTATGCCCAGGCAGAGCATGACTGGGAATACCGAACCGGCTGCCCGTTCTAGCAGGATATAAATCATGAAAGCAGGAATTTATCGCGGCATGTCCAATGCGGACTACCACGCCGACCCGGCCATTGGATCAACATCGGTTAAGGCAGTCAGCGACAGCCCGGCCAATCTCTATTTCAACCCATTCAAGGGCAGCAAGTCTGCCCACCTCGGCAGCGCCATTCACTCTGCCCTGCTCGAGCCTGAATTGTTCAGGCAAGACTACCTGCTGATGGCCGACGTGACATCGAGAGCGTCAAAGGAATACAAGGCGGCAGCAGCAAGCACCAACCCGGAATACATCTTGGTCGGCAGTGAAGTAGAGACTGTAACCCGCATGCTCGAATCATCACGGATGAATGACGACTTCATGGATTATCTGGCAGCGCCTGGCGCATCTGAGTTATCCATGTTCGCCGCATGCCCAGAGACGGGTCTTGCGCTGAAATGCCGATTTGACCGCCTGTCAGATAATGCCCCATATCCGCTGGACGTTAAGAGCTGCCGTGACGCAACAGAGCGCGGATTCAGTAACGCGTTCGGCCAGTACCGTTATCACATTCAGGCCGCCTTCTACCTCTACGTTCTCAAGCTGGCAACCGGAATCGAACGCAACCAATTTGCATTCTTTGCCATCGAGAACACCGCGCCATATCGCAACTGCATGTACTACATCGGCGAGGAGTCGTTAGAGCTCGGTCGCCAGCAGATGCTCTCAGCACTCTGGAAAATCAAAGAATGTCAGGAAGACGAAGGCCTGAAATATGAAGGGATCGTCCTGCCATCCAACGAAATTAACGTTCCAGCCTATCTGCTGGATGAAGAATACGACGACGAGGTAATTCTCTGATGGATCTCTCACGCACAATTATCCCCAAATCAGACCAGCTCAACTTTGAAGATGTTCAGAGCCTGAACATTACGGCAGCCATCAAATCTGTCCGGGCCGGTAACTCTGAGCAACCCGTTTTTATTGACCTAGAAGGCTTCGACGGCCGCCCATACAAGCCATCTAAATCGATGCGTCGCGTGTTAATTGGTGGCTGGGGCGTTGATGGCCATTCGTGGGTTGGTCGCTCCCTCACACTCGTTGGTGACCCATCAGTCAGATACGGCGGCGTTGCAGTGGGCGGCATCAAGATTTCTGCAATGAGTGACGTTGAGGCTGACTTCTCAATGATGCTGTCGGTATCTCGCGGTAAACGGCAGGAGCATCGCGTCAGAAAGCTAGAAGCGACCAAAAAAATCACCGACCCGCAGACAATCCTCACCTGGTTTAGTGAAAACGCGATCACCGCTGATTTAGCTTCACTGGAAACCACCTACGGACGGGCAAAGGCGGCACTGGCAGCATTCCCTGACCACGATAAAAAACTCACTGAGGTTTATGGGTCACGCAAAAAGGAACTGGCGGGTGAATGATGAAATACGCCCTGTGGGAGTCGTGGGAAAAGCTGTTCTTGTATGAGGTCGGCAGCACGATGCCGATCCCGGTCATCGCCGAGAAGCTGGAACGCACCGAGAAGGCCATCATCAGCATGGCTCACCTGTTGAAAGTGCCATTGATGGTAAGGCCGCGCGGTCGCGAATGGACGCAGGCAGAGCTATTCCTACTCGGTCGATTCACCCCGGAAGAGATAGCCCTGGCAACAGGCCGAACCGTGCCCTCTGTGCGATGGAAACTGAATTCACTGGCCCGAGCGTCAGGAGGAAAGTCTATGCGTGAATGGACGAAAGAGGAATTGGCGCTCCTGTGGCGCCACAACAACGAAGAGGTTGCAGCCCTCACCGGTCGCAGCATCAAAGAGGTGGGCGATAAGCGCCTGCAGGTGAATCTGGAGCGCAACGGGTGGGACAAACATAACCCCGAGGCGGTGACTAAGTGGGAGGCGGCATGACCGATTACACCGGAAGTAACACGCCAGCAGATCAGCGTGATTTGTGGCGCACACCACCGGCACTGTTCACCGCGCTGGATGCTGAGTTCTGCTTTCAACTGGACGCCGCCGCAGCGCCGCACAACACGCTATGCCGCAAGTTCATCGCCGCCGAGCAGAACACGCTTGAGACGCCGTGGGGTGATTACCTCACTATTCCCGGTTACTGCTGGTTGAACCCACCTTATAGCGACATCACGCCGTTTGTGAAGAAGGCTGCAGCGGAGAGCAAGAATCAGATCGGCACCGTCATGCTGGTTCCGGCAGACACTTCGGTTGGCTGGTTTAAGGAGGCAATCCAGACCGCCAGCGAGGTTCGCTTCATTACCGCCGGGCGACTGGCATTTATCAACCCGATCACCGGTAAGCCGGTCTCGGGAAATAACAAAGGCTCAATGCTCATCATCTGGCGACCGTACCCGCGTACACACTGCCACTTCGCAACTGTGGACCGGGACGAGCTTATGGCTTTCGGAGCGAAACTTCTCGCCCGTCGGGAGGCCGCATGACGCCAGAAACAGACAACGCTATCCGCGCCGCCTGCCGCCGATGCACCGAGGAAATCCAGCAGGCCATGCGCAAGAAGCCAAAGCCAAACTGGAACGAAACGGTGCCTCCCATCATCAACAAGCATCACAAGAAAATAGAAGCTCTGGGAGTTAGCCTCCTGGAGTTCGTCGTATACACAGGGCGGCTTAATCGCCGCTTCGGAGTTGAATAGTGAAAATATACATCGCTGGGCCAATGAGCGGCCTACCTAATTTTAACCGTGCCGCTTTTAACCATGCGCATTTTCATCTCTGGTCGAAAGGCCATATTGTTCTGAATCCCGCCCGTCTACCAGATGGATTAACCCAGGCCGAGTACATGGACATCTGTCTGTCTATGCTTCGCTGTGCTGATGCTATCTACATGCTTGAAGGCTGGGAGCACTCCGCTGGTGCCCGAGCGGAGAATGCGCTGGCCGAGAAGCTTGAAATGGAAATTATCTTCCAGGAAGAGGAGCGTGCCGCATGAACAGAGCCTCGCCCGTTGATTTGAGGAAGAGCCTCGAAATAGCCAACCACCTGGCGCACATCGGGATTCGTTTTGTGCCGATCCCGGTGGCGACCGAGGAAGAATTCCAGACGCTGGCCGCCGAGCTATCTCGACGGCTTGAGCAGATGGCAGTCGAAGCCGAGAAGAATGATGGCGGTGCAGCATGAATGCACTAATCACCCGGGAGCTTAAGGCTCCTTTTTTATTGCTTGCGTTCACCTTCAACCGAATTAACCGACAGTTCGCGGAGTGAATATGGAAGATTTTAAAGGCACTAAAGGTAATTGGTTATACAGCAAAGAGACCGGAACAATACGCGGTGATGGTGGCCTTCTCGCTGAGTTACTGATTAATGGCTCCGAAGACGATAACGGCGCGCTCATGGCCGCCGCACCGGAATTGCTGGAAGCGTTGCAGCTAACCGAAAAAGCAATGGCAGAAGGTCGAAACGTTACATACCCGGAATGGTACGGAGTAATCAACAAAGCCCGCTCGGCCATCAACAAAGCCCTCGGTAAGGAGTGACCATGGCCGACATCATCGACACAGCAGCAGAGATTGAAGAGCTTCAGCGTAACGCTGCACTTTCCGCTCATCTCATCGACCACAACGCAGTATCAGCAACGCATTGCTCCGATTGTGGCGAGGATATTCCAGACCTGCGCCGAATGAAGGTGCCGGGCTGCCAGCGCTGCGCGTCGTGCCAGCAGGATGAAGAATTAAGAATGAAGACGGGGAGGATGTGATGGGGAAAATGACGTTCGTCTTTGAATATGAGGACGGCAAAGAGCCGCCGGTTAGTGCTGGCATGGAATTTATGGGCGGGAAGATTGTTGCAGCAGCTTTTCGTGATGCTCTCGAAGAGCCAGAAGTATGTGATGAGATGGTGCCCGACCCTGAATGGCTGGAAAAAAGCCTCAGCCGGTTATGACGCAACTGATAGCCAGTTATGAGCTGGCTTTTGGGTGCGAAAGCACTGCTCCGTTATCCCTTTTGCCCTCCACTATGAGGGCATTCTTTTTGGGAGTTTACCATGCAATCAAACCCCATGAACTGGCTCATCGCCGCACTTATGGCGCTAGGCGCTCTCATCTCATTTCTTCACGAACCGGAAGGTGTGCAATGGCTGCTTTTAATGTGGGCGAAATAGTCCAGAAGAAGACCGGCGGAATCCATGGCGTGGTGGATAGCCTGCAGGATCCGGACAGCGACCATCCGCAGTATTGGGTGCGGTGGGATGACAGAGATTATTCAGTGCATCCGGAAAACGAATTACGCGCGGCCACAATCGATGGGCCACGCCTGTATAAAGAAATGGCGTAAGGAGATCACAATGACCGATACCAGCCTGATTCCAGAAAAAGAAGTGATGAACAAGCTTGGCGTTTCATCACGCCAGACCATCTGGAACTACACCAACCGGCACGGGTTTCCCAAGCCAGTCAGGACCCACCCGAAAGCGTACCTGCGGGAAGCTGTTGATGGATGGATCCTCAATGGCGGCGTTAACCAGAAATGTTCCTGATGTGCCAGAACAGCTTATCAGCGTGAAGCTCATACGCTTTGCGCTGAGCCTCTATCCAGTCGTGTTTATTGTACACGGCCATTACCCCGCCAAGTTCATGCCCGAGCATCCTCTCAGTAACATGGGGCTCGACATCCATTTCAGACAGCCTTGTTACCAGCGTCCTCCTGAAGTCGTGGGTTCGCCAGTATCCAAGGTCCATTCCTCCCCTTATTCGATTTACGAACCGGTTGGCGGCCGCAATGCTGATCGGTTCGTTTATGTCCTCCCCGGGGAAAAGCACATCATTGTAAGTTGTCATGGCCTTTTCGAGGAAAGGCATAATCTGTTCGAAGATGGGGCGGCGGATGACATTGCCCATCTTGCTGTGCTCTTTCGGAACGGTCCAGACGTTGTCCAGCAGGTCAAATTCTGTCTTGGTTGCCAGCCTTAGCTCTGAGAGCCTCGCCCCCCATAGCATCAGCATCTGGTGAAGAAGCTTGTTTGAGGTAGACGCCCGGCTTCTTTCAATAGCCATCCAAATCTGAGCCAGCTCGTTATACGACAGAACGCGGTCGCCCACAGCAGCACGGGAGCCAAAGTCTCTGGGCTGGATGCTCATTATTGCGCAGCTATCTATCACCTGACGCCGCATGCACCAACTTATTGCCGATCTTAACTGACTGAGCACCTGACGCGCGCGGCGCGGATTATCCCTTTCCTCTTCGGTGAGGAGATCCACCCACTGCTTCACAGTGATGGAGGATGCTGGTCGATTCGGGAAAGCGTCATGCATCCGCTTCATAACCGTTGAGCGGTATAGTGCCTGGGTCTTTTCCCTGAGTGTTGTAGAGACGTAATTATCGAACCAGTAATCGAGGCACTGAGCGAGCGTCAGAGAGTTTTGCGTCTTCTCCTCAAAGTAGGAGCGCGGATCTGTGCCGGAGAAATAAAGGTTTCGTAAATCAGACGTGATCTGCCTGGCATCCTTTAGAGATACCGACGGGTAGCGGCCAATGCCAAGACGATGAGGTTTACCATGCCAGCGATACCGGTACTGGAATTGGATGACCCCCTTTGGAGAAATGCGCACGCTGAGGCCATCAGCATCAGCCACTTCTTGTGGGCCCGAATATGGTTTACCATGAATGGTACGCAGTTTTGTGTCGCTGATAGCCATAAATAATATTTGGTACGCTCAGAAATAGTGGTTTGGTACACTTCTGGTACGCAATATCACATGGACATCGAGACACAGTAAACAACTATATTTAACGTTCGTGGACAAACTCAGGTGAGAAAAGGGTTGTTTTTCGAGTGATAACAGGCAGTTAATTAACTATTGTGGACAATATTAAACAATGGCAGACACAGATAAACAACCTACCTTCCTATTCCACGACTACGAAACCTTTGGCACCCACCCGGCGCTGGATAGACCGGCACAGTTTGCGGCCATCCGTACCGACGATGAATTCAACATCATTGGCGAGCCTGAGGTCTTTTACTGTAAGCCGGCCGATGACTACCTGCCCCAGCCCGGCGCAGTAATGGTCACCGGGATCACCCCACAGGAAGCCCGGGACAAAGGCGTGAACGAGGCCGCATTCGCCCGGCGCATTCACGACCTGTTCACCGTCCCGAATACCTGCGTGGTCGGTTACAACAACATCCGTTTCGATGACGAAGTGACGCGCAATATCTTCTACCGCAACTTCTACGATCCTTATGCCTGGAGCTGGCAGAACCGCAACTCGCGCTGGGATTTGCTCGACATTATGCGTGCCTGCTATGCGCTGCGCCCGGAAGGCATCAACTGGCCTGAGAATGATGAAGGGCTGCCGAGTTTCAGACTGGAACACCTGACGCGCGCAAACGGTATTGAGCACAGTAATGCCCACGATGCGATGGCCGATGTCTATGCCACCATTGCTATGGCAAAGCTGGTGAAAACCGCTCAGCCACGGCTGTTTGACTATCTGCTGAGCCACCGCAGCAAGCACAAACTCACCACGCTGATTGATGTGCCGCAGATGAAACCGCTGGTACATATCTCCGGTATGTTTGGCGCCTGGCGCGGCAATACCAGTTGGGTCGCTCCGCTGGCCTGGCATCCGGATAACCGTAATGCCGTGATTATGGTGGATTTAGCCGGTGATATTACACCGCTGCTCGATCTCGACAGCGATACGCTGCGCGAACGGCTCTATACCCCAAAAGATGAACTTGGCGATCTGCCCGCGGTGCCGGTCAAACTGGTCCATATCAATAAATGTCCGGTCCTGGCCCAGGCCAATACGCTGCGCGCAGAGGATGCCGACAGGCTGGGGATTAACCGTCAGCGTTGCCTGGATAACCTCAAGGTGCTGCGTGAAAACCCGCAGGTGCGTGAGAAAGCGGTGGCGATCTTTGCCGAAGCCGAACCCTTTATTCCGTCAGACAACGTCGATGCACAATTGTACAACGGCTTTTTCAGCGACGCAGACCGTGCGGCAATGAATATTGTTCTGCAAACCGAACCGCGTAACTTACCCGCGCTGGATATTACCTTCGCGGACGCACGTATCGAAAAACTGATGTTTAATTACCGCGCGCGCAACTATCCTGGCACGCTGGATGAAACCGAACAGGCGCGCTGGCTTCAGCATCGTCGTCATGTGTTTACACCGGAATTTCTGCAGAGCTACGCGCAGGAGCTGGAGATGCTGTATAGCCAGTATGAAGGAAATGCTGAAAAGCAGGCGCTGTTAAAAGCGCTGTATCAGTATGCACAGGAAATCGTCTGACAGATTTTGGGCGAAAAAAAACCGGAGGCGATGGTCTCCGGTTTTTTTTTACTTAGTTCTTACGCAACGTCTTCGTACTGAGGAACCGGGTTACGGAAGCTCTTCGTGACGCACGCCAGGTAAACCAGGCCGATACCCGCCCAAATCAGGCCAAGCACCATGGAGCTCTCTTCCAGGTTAACCCACAGCGCACCCACGGTCAGCGCACCACACATCGGCAGGAACAGATACTGGAAGTGATCTTTCAGCGTTTTATTACGCTTTTCACGGATCCAGAACTGAGAAATAACCGACAGGTTAACAAAGGTGAACGCCACCAGCGCACCGAAGTTAATCAGCGCAGTTGCCATCACCAGGTCAAAGTTAATCGCCAGCAGAGCAATAGCGCCGACCAGGATGATGTTCATCGCCGGCGTACGCCAGGTTGGGTGAACGTAGCCGAAGAAGCTTTTCGGGAATACGCCGTCACGACCCATTACGTACATCAGACGTGCAACGCCTGCGTGCGCGGCCATGCCGGATGCCAGTACCGTGATGGTGGAGAAGATCAACGCGCCAACCTGGAACGCTTTACCCGCCACGTAGAGCATAATTTCTGGCTGAGAGGCATCCGGATCCTTAAAGCGAGAGATATCCGGGAAGTACAGCTGCAGGAAGTAGGTCGCAAAGATAAAGATCAGACCACCAATCAGCGCCGTCAGGAAGATAGCACGCGGGATAACACGCTCTGCGTCCTTGGTCTCTTCAGACAGGTTGCTGATGCCGTCAAAACCGGTAAAGGAGAAGCACAGAATGGTTGCCCCGGTAATCATCGGGATCACATGCGCATCACCAGACCAGAAAGGCTTGCTGCTCGCCAGGGTACCTGCACCTTCACCGTGGAAGACACCAAAGATAACCATGCCCAGAATCACGGCAATCAGGATGACCTGAAGCACAACAATAACGGAGTTAAAGTTCGCAACGGACTTGATGCTGCGCAGGTTGAACGCCGTCATAAAGGCCACCAGCGCCACGACGAACATCCACGAAGGGATCGACGGCACCAGTGCTTCAAAATAAATTTTAGCCAGCAGAATGTTGATCATCGGCGCGAACAGATAGTCGAGCAGCGAAGACCAGCCCACCATAAAGCCAACGGTCGGGCTGATGGATTTCTGGGCATAGGTGTAGGCAGAACCGGCAGACGGATAGCGACGAACCAGTTTACCGTAGCTCAGCGCGGTAAAGAGGATCGCAATCAGCGCGAAGGCGTAAGCCGTCGGCACATGACCGTCTGTGAGGCCTGATACGATACCGAATGTATCGAACAGCGTCATTGGTTGCATATAGGCAAGGCCCATCATAACAACCGGAACTAACGTAAGGGTTTTACGTAATTCCACGCGAGAGGTGTTTGGAGTTGCGTTATGCGACATAGTTATTCTCCTTTACGGTGATAACCGCCACGTAAGCGAAAAATTGCCCCATTTCTGTATTCCTCAGCGACAACAACTGTCGGATTTTAGTAAATATCTATCCGGTACGAAGCCCGGCCTCTTGGTTTTTAGTTTCGTTTCATACGTGCAAAAAAAAATAACCGACGCCTTTTATATCGTCGATTATTCATTTGGTTGCAGCGGCGCATTTTGCCCCACATCGGATACAAAAGGCAATACTTTGCAACGCCCGGGGCGATTTTCTTTTTTCTAACTGGCTGATTTCTCGATGCTGCTTTGCGAGTAAACGGCAGCAATAGCACTATTTGCTAAAATTTCGTCCCGCCACCAGGCACTTGCCAGCCCCGCAGTTTGTTCATTCCAGCCGACCCACACCGATTCATTGCTGCTTTGTGCAAGCACCTGTTTTTCAACAAGCGCACCGCTGTCTAAAAACCGCTGTGCCAGATAGCGGGGTAAATAGCCGCACCCCAGGCCACTTATTTGCAGCTCCAGCTTGGTTTTATAGTCGAACACCGTGATCGCCTCCTGCTCATCAAGCAACTGCGTGGAGGCCGCACAGTCGGGACGCGAGCTGTCACCGACCACAATGGCGCGGTAGCCTTTAATCGTGCGCCGGTTAAGGGGTTCCGGCTCCTGCGCGAGCGGATGGTGTGGCGCGACGGCGAAAACCTGCTCCAGCACACCCAGCCGGGCGAAACCGAAATCGCTTAACTGGGGCGGTTCATGCAGCGCACCGACAAAAATATCTGCCCTGCCCTGAGTTAAGGCATCCCATGAATCGCCCAGCACGCCATTAATGAAGATTAATCGGGTTACGCTGTGGTGCTGATAGAACGCCTCAATCAGCGGCGTCAGAAGAGAAAACGGAAAAGTATCATCAACGCCGATGACCAGTTCGTTCTCCCATCCCTGGTGCAGTTTGACGGCCTGTTTTTCCAATTCGCGAACGGTATGCAGGACGTCGCGCCCCTTCTCCAGCAGCATCTGCCCGGTACGGGTAAAACGGGCGCGGTGACCAGAGCGATCGAGGATCTGGATATTAAGATCGCTTTCCAGTTTATGAACGGTATAGCTCAGCGCCGACGGGGTTTTGAAGAGCTTTGCCGAAGCAGCGGCAAAGCTCCCCTCTTTTTCCAGTGCATCCAGAATAATAAGAACATCCAGCAGCGGTTTCATGTTCGCCCCCTTCCGGTGTGCGATCGTTTCCGCTGAGAAACTTATTCCATCGGCATCACCAGCGGATCGGGATATTGATACTCAAACCCCAGCTCATGACAAATGCGATTGCCATCAACAATTTTGCCTTTACTTTCGTCCTTTGCTTCACCAAAAACAGGCGGAACCAGACCCAGCTGGCGTGCCATCAGCGGGTAAAACGTGCTACGCGCTGGATGAGAAGGCGCACATATATTATAGATGTGCCCACCTTTTGGAGCCTGTAAGAGTAGTTCTATTGCGGCAATTACGTCATCAAGATGCACAAGATTGACGCCATGTTGTCCGTCTGGCGCGGATTTTCCCGCGAAGAAGCGCCCTGGATGTCGTCCGGGGCCAACCAGACCTGCCAGCCGTACAATATCGACCTGGGTGCCGGGAAGATGATGCAGCCAGTCTTCCAGCTCTTTCAGCACTTTACCGCTCGCGGTAACGGGATGACGCTCAGAGGTCTCCTTCACCACGCCGTCAACATCGCCGTAGACCGAGGTTGAGCTGGTAAAAATAATGCGTGGGACGTGATGCGCCAGCGCGCTGTCGACAATCTCCTGCATCGCCTGCAGATAAAATGATTCGCCCGGGCCACTGCGCCGTGCCGGTAACGTAATCACCAGCGCATCAACGTTCATCAGCGTGTCCAGATCGTCAGCATCACACACCAGTTCGGGTTCCAGACGCAGCTCGACGCCGTCAATACCGCACATGCGCGCCGCTTCTACCCCATCCGCCGTGGTTTTGCTTCCGGTCACCTGCCAGCCTTTTGCGGCTAATGACATCGCCAGCGGCATTCCCAGCCAACCTAAACCGACAATCGCGACCTTTTTCATGCGAATTCTCCTGACTTTTACTCGTCTTTCTTAAGGCTACGCCAGCCCGGCAGAACACACAATTCATAGCGTCAATATGAAATGAATTAATGATCAAAAAAAGCCCTTGCAATCAGTCATACAACTGGTTTAGGTTAAAAGACATCAAATGAATAAGCATTCATCGAGAATTTTATGACACGCGTTCAATTTAAACACCACCATCATCACCATCATCCTGACTAGTCTTTCAGGCGATGTGTGCTGGAAGACGTTTGGATCTTCCAGTGGTGCATGAACGCATGAAAAAGCCCCCGGAAGATCTTCTTCCGGGGGCTTTTTTTTGGACCAAATTCAGACAGGTTAAAACAGGTTAACGAGGAAAACAGAATGTTAGATAACTCACGTTTACGCATAGCTATTCAAAAATCAGGCCGTTTGAGTGATGATTCACGCGAACTGCTCGCCCGCTGCGGGATTAAAATCAACCTGCACACCCAGCGCCTGATTGCCCTGGCTGAAAATATGCCCATCGACATTCTGCGCGTGCGTGATGACGATATTCCCGGCCTTGTGATGGATGGCGTTGTTGACCTCGGCATCATCGGTGAAAACGTGCTGGAAGAAGAACTCCTGACCCGCCGTGCCCAGGGTGAAGATCCACGCTATTTTACCCTGCGTCGTCTGGACTTCGGCGGCTGCCGCCTGTCGCTGGCCACGCCTGTCGATGAAGCCTGGGACGGCCCGGCCGCGCTGAACGGCAAACGTATCGCCACCTCCTACCCTCACCTGTTAAAACGTTACCTGGATCAGAAAGGCGTGCAGTTTAAATCCTGCCTGCTGAACGGCTCTGTTGAGGTGGCGCCGCGCGCGGGTCTGGCTGACGCCATCTGTGACCTCGTCTCTACGGGCGCCACGCTGGAAGCGAACGGTCTGCGCGAAGTGGAAGTGATTTACCGCTCCAAAGCGTGCCTTATCCAGCGCGACGGCGAAGTGGCCGATGCGAAACAACAGCTGATCGACAAACTGCTGACCCGTATTCAGGGCGTGATTCAGGCCCGTGAATCGAAATACATCATGATGCACGCGCCAACCGAACGTCTTGATGAGGTCATTGCCCTGCTGCCGGGCGCAGAGCGCCCGACCATCCTGCCTCTGGCCGGTGACCAGCAGCGCGTCGCCATGCACATGGTCAGTAGCGAAACCCTGTTCTGGGAAACCATGGAAAAACTGAAGGCGCTAGGCGCAAGCTCAATTCTGGTGCTGCCAATTGAGAAAATGATGGAGTGATGGCCATGAGCTTTAACACAATCATCAACTGGAACGATTGTTCGCAAGAACAACAGCGCGCGCTGCTGATGCGTCCGGCGATTTCTGCCTCAGAAAGCATTACCCGCACCGTGGCCGAGATCCTTGATAACGTCAAAGCCCGTGGCGACGATGCGCTGCGGGAATACAGCGCAAAGTTTGATAAAACCGAGGTTGGCGCTTTAAAGGTAACTGAACAGGAAATCACGGACGCGGAAAACCGCCTCGGTGACGAGATCAAACAGGCGATGGCCGTCGCGGTGAAAAACATTGATACCTTCCACACCGCGCAGATATTGCAAGCGGTCGATGTGGAAACCGTGCCCGGCGTACGCTGCCAGCAGGTCACGCGTCCGGTTGCGTCGGTGGGGCTTTACATCCCCGGTGGTTCCGCCCCGCTGTTCTCTACCGTATTAATGCTTGCAACCCCGGCACGCATCGCCGGTTGTCAGAAAGTAGTACTGTGCTCGCCGCCTCCGATTGCCGATGAAATTCTCTATGCGGCAAAACTGTGTGGCGTACAGGCGGTGTATAAAGTGGGGGGTGCACAGGCAATTTCCGCGCTGGCGTTTGGTACCGAATCCATTCCTAAAGTGGACAAAATTTTTGGCCCGGGCAACGCGTATGTGACCGAAGCAAAGCGTCAGGTCAGCCAGCGTCTGGACGGTGCCGCAATTGATATGCCTGCCGGTCCTTCTGAGGTGCTGGTGATTGCCGACAGCGGTGCAACGCCGGACTTCGTCGCCTCCGATCTGTTATCCCAGGCAGAACATGGCCCGGACTCACAGGTTATTTTGCTGACGCCGGATGCGGATATGGCAAGACGCGTGGGTGAAGCCGTTGAACGTCAGCTTGCCGACCTGCCGCGCGCCGACACGGCACGCCAGGCACTCTCAGCAAGCCGCCTGATTGTGGCGCGCGATCTGGCGCAGTGCATTGCCATCTCCAACCAGTACGGCCCGGAACACCTGATTATCCAGACCCGCAATGCGCGCGATCTGGTTGACAGCATTACCAGCGCAGGTTCGGTCTTCCTTGGCGACTGGTCACCGGAATCCGCCGGCGATTACGCTTCCGGCACCAACCACGTTCTGCCAACCTACGGATATACATCAACCTGTTCGAGCCTCGGGCTGGCGGATTTCCAGAAACGCATGACCGTACAGGAGCTGTCCCGCGAGGGGTTTGCCTCTCTGGCCTCCACCATTGAGACACTGGCCGCCGCCGAACGTCTGACCGCCCACAAAAACGCCGTTACGCTGCGCGTTGCAGCCCTGAAGGAGCAAGCATGAGCATTGAAGAATTAGCCCGCGAAAATGTCCGTCGCCTGACGCCTTATCAGTCTGCTCGTCGTCTGGGTGGCAATGGTGATGTCTGGCTGAACGCTAACGAATACCCGACGGCCGTACAGTTCGAGCTGTCGCAGCAAACGCTGAACCGCTATCCGGAATGCCAGCCGAAAACGGTTATCGAAAATTACGCCCGGTACGCAGGCGTAAAGCCTGAGCAGGTGCTGGTCAGCCGGGGTGCAGATGAAGGCATTGAACTGCTGATCCGAGCCTTCTGCGAACCGGGTAAAGACGCGGTGATGTACTGCCAGCCAACCTACGGAATGTACAGCGTCAGCGCAGAAACCTTTGGCGTGGCGTGCCGTAACGTGCTTTCGCTGGAAGACTGGCAGCTCGATCTGCAGGGGATTGCCGATAATCTTGACGGCGTGAAAGTGGTGTTCGTCTGCAGTCCAAATAACCCGACCGGGCAGATTATCAACCCGCAGGACATTCGAACCCTGCTGGAGATGACGCGCGGTAAAGCGCTGGTGGTGGCTGACGAAGCCTATATTGAGTTCTGCCCGCAGGCGACGCTGGCTGGCTGGCTCGAGGAGTACCCGCACCTGGTTGTACTGCGTACGCTGTCAAAAGCTTTCGCTCTCGCTGGCCTGCGCTGCGGCTTTACGCTGGCCAATAAAGAAGTCATCGACCTGCTGATGAAAGTGATTGCGCCATATCCACTCTCTACGCCGGTTGCCGACATTGCGGCGCAGGCTTTGGCCCCTCAGGGGATCAAGGCGATGCGCGAACGCGTGGCACAAATTCTTGAAGAACGGCAGTATCTGATCACTGCCCTGAAAGATATTCCCTGCGTGGAGCAGGTATTCGACTCTGAAACCAACTACATCCTGGTACGCTTTACCGCGTCGAGTGCCGTATTTAAATCTTTATGGGATCAGGGCATTATCTTACGAGACCAAAATAAACAACCATCCTTAAGCGGCTGTTTGCGTATTACCGTAGGCACCCGTGCAGAGAGTCAGCGCGTGATTGACGCCCTGAAAGCGGAGAAAGTATGAGCCAGAAGACCCTCTTTATCGATCGTGACGGTACCCTTATTTCGGAGCCGCCAACCGATTTTCAGGTCGATCGTTTCGACAAACTGGCTTTTGAACCCGATGTAATCCCGGTGCTGCTCAAGCTGCAGAAAGCCGGCTATAAGCTGGTGATGATCACGAACCAGGACGGGCTGGGTACCGACAGTTTCCCGCAGGCGGATTTTGACGGCCCGCATAACCTGATGATGCAGGTACTGACCTCTCAGGGCGTTAAATTTGATGAGGTGCTGATCTGCCCACATCTGCCTGCCGATGAATGTGACTGCCGCAAGCCTAAGGTAAAGCTGGTCGAACGCTACCTGGCGGATGACGTGCTGGATAAAGCCAATAGCTATGTTATTGGCGATCGCATGACCGATATTACGCTGGCGGAGAACATGGGTATCTCCGGGCTGCGCTATGACCGTTCCACCCTTAACTGGGCAAAAATTGGTGAGCAGTTGACCCAGCGTGACCGCTACTCGCACGTTGAGCGCAACACCAAAGAGACGCAAATCGACGTTAAGGTCTGGCTGGATCGCGAAGGCGGAAGCAAGATCCACACCGGTGTGGGTTTCTTTGACCATATGCTGGACCAGATCGCGACCCACGGTGGTTTCCGCATGGAGATCGCCGTGAAAGGCGATTTGTATATCGACGATCACCACACCGTGGAAGATACCGGCCTGGCGCTGGGTGAAGCGCTGAAGCTGGCACTCGGCGACAAACGCGGCATCAACCGTTTTGGTTTTGTGCTGCCGATGGACGAGTGCCTGGCTCGCTGCGCAATGGATATCTCCGGGCGCCCACACCTGGAATACAAAGCGGATTTCACCTACCAGCGCGTGGGCGACCTCAGCACCGAAATGGTTGAACACTTCTTCCGTTCATTGTCCTACACCATGGGCCTGACGTTGCACCTCAAGACCAAGGGCAAGAACGACCATCACCGCGTGGAAAGCCTGTTCAAAGCCTTTGGCCGTACCCTTCGCCAGGCGATTCGTGTGGAAGGTGACGCCCTGCCCTCATCGAAAGGAGTGCTGTAATGAATGTGGTGATTCTGGATACCGGATGCGCCAACCTGAACTCCGTAAAATCGGCGATTGCCCGTCACGGCTATGTGCCGGACGTGAGTCGCGACCCGGACGTCGTACTGCGCGCCGATAAGCTTTTTCTGCCCGGCGTAGGGACAGCGCAGGCGGCGATGGATCAGATCCACGAGCGTGAGCTGGTGAGTCTCATCAAAGCCTGTACTCAACCGGTGCTGGGAATTTGTCTGGGCATGCAACTCTTGGGCCGACGCAGTGAAGAGAGCAACGGTGTTGATCTGCTCGGGATTATCGACGAAGACGTGCCGAAAATGACCGATCACGGTCTGCCTCTGCCGCACATGGGCTGGAACCGTGTTTATGCCAAAGCCGGTGACAGACTGTTTCGCGGCATTGAAGACGGGGCCTATTTTTACTTCGTGCACAGCTACGCCATGCCGGTAAATACGTACACCATTGCCCAGTGCAATTACGGCGAAGCATTTACCGCGGCGGTGCAGAAAGATAACTTCTTCGGCGTGCAGTTTCACCCGGAACGTTCGGGTGCCGCAGGCGCACAGTTGCTGAAAAACTTCCTGGAGATGTAATGATTATTCCCGCTTTAGATTTAATCGACGGCACGGTTGTCCGTCTCCATCAGGGCGATTACGGGCAGCAACGCGACTACGGTAACGACCCCTTGCCACGTTTGCAGGATTACGCAGCCCAGGGCGCGCAGGTGCTGCACCTGGTGGATTTGACTGGCGCAAAAGATCCGACAAAACGTCAAATCCCACTTCTTAAAAAACTGGTGGCCGGCGTAGATGTGCCGGTCCAGGTAGGCGGTGGCGTACGTACGGAAGATGACGTTGCGGCGCTGCTGGACGCTGGCGTGGCGCGGGTGGTCGTCGGCTCGACTGCCGTTAACGATCCTGAAAAGGTTAAAGCCTGGTTCCGCCGCTTTGGCGCTGACGCGCTGGTGCTGGCGCTGGATGTTCGTATCGACGAACAGGGTAACAAGCAGGTTGCAGTCAGCGGCTGGCAGGAAAATTCCGGGGTGACGCTGGAAGAGCTGGTCGAGAGGTATCTGCCCGTTGGCCTGAAGCACGTGCTGTGCACCGATATCTCCCGCGACGGCACGCTGGCAGGCTCTAACGTTTCTTTATACCAAGAAGTCTGTGCGCGTTATCCGCAGGTGGCCTTCCAGTCATCGGGGGGTATTGGTGATATCGCTGATATTGCCGCGCTGCGCGGAACGTGTGTACAGGGCGTGATTGTGGGCAGGGCCCTGCTGGAAGGTAAATTTACTGTGACGGAGGCGATTCAATGCTGGCAAAACGGATAATCCCTTGCCTGGACGTACGTGACGGCCAGGTAGTGAAAGGCGTGCAGTTCCGCAACCACGAAATCATTGGCGATATCGTCCCGCTGGCAAAACGCTACGCTGAAGAAGGCGCAGATGAACTGGTATTTTACGATATCACCGCCTCCAGCGATGGCCGCGTCGTGGATAAAAGCTGGGTGGCGCGCGTGGCAGAAGTGATTGATATTCCCTTCTGCGTGGCAGGTGGGATTAAATCTGCGGAAGACGCGGCAAAAATCCTCTCCTTTGGTGCCGATAAGATTTCCATTAACTCCCCTGCTTTGGCAGACCCGGAGCTGATTACCCGTCTGGCCGATCGCTTTGGCGTACAGTGTATTGTTGTGGGGATTGACACCTGGTATGACGCCGCAACGGGTAAATACCATGTCAACCAGTACACCGGCGATGAAAACCGGACCCGCGTCACCCAATGGGAGACGCTGGACTGGGTGCAGGAAGTCCAGAAACGTGGCGCAGGAGAAATTGTGCTGAATATGATGAACCAGGACGGCGTGCGTAACGGCTACGACCTGGAGCAGCTGAAAAAAGTCCGCGCGGTCTGCCACGTACCGCTGATTGCTTCCGGCGGTGCAGGCACCATGGAACACTTCCTCGAAGCCTTCCGCGATGCAAACGTTGACGGCGCGCTGGCGGCCTCCGTGTTCCACAAACAGATTATCAATATTGGTGAGTTAAAAACGTACCTGGCCGACCAGGGCGTGGAGATCAGGGTATGTTAACAGAGCAACAACAGGCACAACTGGACTGGGAAAAAACTGACGGATTACTGCCGGTGGTTGTACAGCATGCCGTCTCAGGTGAAGTGCTGATGCTGGGATATATGAACCAGGATGCACTAACCAAAACCATCGACAGCGGCAAGGTCACCTTTTTCTCGCGTACCAAACAACGCCTGTGGACCAAAGGGGAAACCTCTGGCCATTTCCTGAATGTGGTCAGCATTACGCCGGACTGCGATAACGATACGCTTCTGGTGCTGGCGAATCCGATCGGCCCAACCTGCCACAAAGGGACCAGCAGCTGCTTCGGCGATGCAAGCCACCAGTGGCTGTTCCTGTATCAGCTGGAACAGTTACTCGCTGAGCGTAAAACGGCGGATCCTGAAAGTTCGTATACGGCTAAGCTGTACGCCAGCGGGACTAAACGTATTGCGCAAAAGGTGGGGGAAGAAGGTGTTGAGACCGCGCTGGCCGCGACCGTGCATGACCGCGAGGAGCTGACCAACGAGGCGTCGGATTTGATGTATCACCTGCTGGTGCTGCTGCAGGATCAGGAGCTGGATTTAACGGCGGTGATTGAGAATCTACGTAAGAGACATAAATAAAAAAACCGGGGAATTTCCCCGGTTTTTTATCTCATGAGAATCACGATTTTGGTTTGTAGTTCCGCAACGCGTTGCGACCCAACACCACACCTGAACCGATAATCCCGCCAAGCAGGACAGCAAGGATCAGAGTGATGGCTTTTTTCGGGCTATCGCGATAAACAGGAAGATCCGGTTTCATGACATAGCGATAGACATGAATGGTGTCCGGGTTAACATTCAACTTCTCAATATCCAGCAAGTTCTGCTTGGTCTGGTAGTACGCTCCTGAGAACACCAGCGGACGAGACGCTTCGTTTTCAATCATCGATTTTAACGCTTCGCTGCCCAGCAGGAACATGGTTTCCTGCGTCACGTCCTGAGTTTGCTGAATCTGTGGAGAGGTGATTTTAGCCGCTTCAGCGTTCTTCAGCGCTTCCGTAATCTGTTTAATGCGCAGATCTTTTTGCTCCTGAGAGACTTTCTCCTGGTTTTCCAGCGAGTCATTCAGTGTTGTGATCTGCTGCTTAATGTTATCTTTAAGGTCTACGGTTAACTCTTTCGCGGTTTGCTCGTCAACCTGTTGAATATACTGGGCTAGCTGCTTTTGAGCTGCTTCAGCAGATTCACCAACATAGCTGACGGTCAATGGAAATGCTTGTCCCTTAACCGTGGTATCGATGGTCAGCTTTTCCGGAATTTCCTGATTTTCAAGCGCCTGCGCTAATGCTGAAAAAGATGAATTAAAACGACTAATTGCACGAGTTTGGATATCCAGAATCGATGGTGCTGCTCCACCATAAAGGATATTCAACGCGTTTGCATACGTTGCAATCTGCGCGGCATCCGGTTGGGCTATGATGGCGGACGATGTCCATTTCTCTTTTGCTACAGTGATGTAGATCCCAGCCAATATGATAAATACAGCAACAAAAGCTCCAACAACCCACTTCCCACGCCACAATTGCAGCACTAAATCAAGTAAATCAATTTGCTCCGGGTCATTACTTCTGCTGACCAGGTTATTGTTGTTCTGCGTCATACAATCCCAAACAGATGATAAAGGGCAAAATTAAACATGTTCACATAGTGTATCTTTTGCTACGGATTTTTCTATAAGAATCCGATGAGTTAAATCGGAAAGATGGGTTATGTAACTGGCATCCGCCGCGCTATGATAGACGCAATGTGATGCGTGATGGCATCAGTAAGAACACATATTTATGAGGGAAGGTATGAAATTTCTGGTAACGGGTGCAGCAGGCTTTATCGGCGCAAATGTCAGCAAACGACTCCTGGATGCCGGTCATCAGGTCGTCGGTATTGATAACCTGAATGACTACTATGATGTCAATCTTAAGCTGGCACGTCTAGATCTGCTGGCATCTGACAGTTTCGCCTTCCACAAGCTTGACCTGGCCGACCGTGAAGACATGGCCGCACTGTTCGCCCGTGAGAAATTTGATCGCGTCATCCACCTGGCCGCACAGGCCGGTGTACGCTACTCGCTTGAAAACCCTCATGCCTATGCAGATGCCAACCTGATAGGGCATCTCAACGTGCTGGAAGGCTGTCGCCATCACAAGGTACAACATCTTCTGTATGCGTCTTCCAGCTCCGTTTACGGTCTGAATCGCAAGATGCCTTTTTCGACTGACGATTCGGTCGATCACCCTGTCTCACTTTATGCCGCGACCAAAAAAGCCAATGAACTGATGTCGCATACCTATTCCCACCTGTACAACCTGCCCACGACGGGCCTGCGTTTCTTTACCGTATACGGTCCGTGGGGTCGTCCGGATATGGCGCTGTTTAAGTTCACCAAAGCGATGATTGAAGGCAAAAGCATTGATGTCTACAACTACGGTAAGATGAAGCGTGACTTCACCTATATTGATGACATCGCCGAAGCCATTATCCGTCTGCAGGATGTTATTCCTCAGGCCGATGCAAACTGGACCGTTGAAACCGGTTCACCGGCAACCAGCTCTGCGCCTTATCGCGTCTATAACATTGGAAACAGCTCTCCGGTTGAACTGATGGATTACATTACGGCTCTTGAAGAGGCGCTCGGGATAGAGGCAGAAAAGAATATGATGCCAATCCAGCCGGGTGACGTACTAGAAACCAGCGCAGATACTAAAGCGCTGTATGACGTTATTGGCTTCAAACCGCAGACTTCCGTTAAAGAAGGCGTGAAGAATTTCGTTGACTGGTATCGCGACTTCTACAAAGTATAAAAACAAAAAAACCGGCAAGTGCCGGTTTTTTTATGCGCCTTAAGCAGAGACTCAGTCGCTACCAAACAGATCGCGGGTATACACTTTATCCGCCACGTCGGCCAGTTCTTCCGCCATACGGTTAGAGATAATCACATCCGCTTCCTGTTTGAATGCATCCAGGTCACGAATCACACGGGAATGGAAGAATTCATCTTCCTGCATCGCTGGCTCATAAATAATCACCTGAACGCCTTTAGCCTTAATACGCTTCATGATTCCCTGAATGGAAGAGGCGCGGAAGTTATCAGAACCGCTCTTCATGATCAGGCGATATACGCCCACCACTTTCGGCTGACGGGCGAGAATGGAATCGGAAATGAAGTCTTTACGCGTACGGTTTGCATCAACAATCGCTGAAATCAAATTGTTTGGCACAGCCTGATAGTTCGCCAGCAGCTGTTTGGTATCTTTTGGCAGGCAGTAGCCGCCATAGCCAAACGACGGGTTGTTGTAATGGTTACCGATACGCGGGTCGAGGCAAACACCTTCGATGATCTGGCGGGTATTCAGGCCCAGACTCTCGGCATAGCTGTCCAGCTCGTTGAAGTAAGCCACGCGCATTGCCAGGTAGGTATTCGCGAACAGCTTGATCGCTTCGGCTTCGGTGGAATCGGTAAACAGCACAGGGATATCTTTCTTGATTGCGCCTTCCTGAAGCAGAGCAGCAAAACGCTCCGCACGCTCAGAGCGCTCACCGATGACGATACGGGATGGATGCAGGTTATCGTATAACGCTCTGCCCTCGCGCAGAAACTCTGGCGAGAAGAAGACATTATCAATACCCAACTCTTCTTTGATTGATTTAGTGAAACCGACCGGAATGGTCGACTTAATGATCATCACTGCATTCGGATTAATCGCGATAACGTCTTTGATCACCGCTTCAACCGTCGAAGTGTTGAAATAGTTGGTTTTTGGATCGTAGTCTGTTGGGGTCGCAATGATGACAAAGTCCGCATCACGATAAGCATCTTCTTTATCGGTGGTAGCACGGAAATTCAGCGGTTTGTTCGAAAGGTAATCCTGGATTTCTTTGTCTACAATCGGCGATTTCTTCTGATTCAGCATATCCACTTTGGACTGTACGATGTCCAGCGCAACCACTTCATGGTTCTGGGCAATCAGAATGCCGTTTGAGAGACCGACATAGCCTGTTCCGGAGATTGTTATTTTCATTCGCTAATGACTTCTGTGAGTTAACTGTACTGATGGCCGCCTGACCATCGCGATAAACCTGACTGTTGGGCTTTGTACCTCCTGGCCAACAGAACTGTCAAGGCAAACCAGGAGTAATCCCTGCTCGCAGGATGACATTCAGACTACTTCGAGTATCGCGAGCCAAATTTTGCGTAAAAAAAACCCGGAGACAAGCTCCGGGCCTTAATTACAACGCGTTATTTAACTTATTCCATCCATTCGGTATGGAATACACCTTCTTTATCAGTACGCTTATAGGTATGCGCGCCAAAATAGTCGCGCTGTGCCTGAATCAGGTTCGCAGGCAGAACGGCAGCGCGGTAGCTGTCGTAGTACGCCACTGCTGCGGAGAAGGTCGGAACCGGAATACCGTTCTGCACAGCGTAGGCCACAACGTCACGCAGCGCCTGCTGGTATTCGTCGGCAATCTTCTTGAAGTATGGCGCCAGCAGAAGGTTAGCAATACCCGCGTTTTCCGCATAAGCATCGGTGATCTTCTGCAGGAACTGCGCACGAATGATGCAACCTGCGCGGAAGATCTTCGCGATTTCGCCGTAGTTCAGATCCCAGTTGTTCTCGTCTGACGCGGCACGCAGCTGAGAGAAGCCCTGCGCGTAAGAGACGATTTTACCCAGGTACAGAGCGCGGCGAACTTTCTCGACAAATTCAGCTTTGTCACCCGCAGGTTTAGCCTGTGGGCCAGACAGCACTTTGGATGCCGCAACACGCTGCTCTTTCAGGGAAGAAATGTAACGCGCAAATACGGATTCGGTGATCAGAGACAGCGGTTCACCCAGATCCAGAGAGCTCTGGCTGGTCCATTTACCGGTACCTTTGTTCGCAGCTTCGTCCAGAATCACATCAACCAGGTATTTACCCTCTTCATCTTTTTTCGTGAAGATATCTTTGGTGATGTCGATCAGGTAGCTGTTCAGCTCGCCTTTATTCCACTCGCTAAAGGTTTCAGCCAGCTCTTCGTTAGAGAGATTCAGGCCGTCTTTCAGCAGGGAGTATGCCTCTGCAATCAGCTGCATATCGCCGTATTCGATGCCGTTGTGCACCATTTTGACATAGTGACCCGCACCGTCCGGACCGATATAGGTCACACAAGGCTCGCCATCTTCAGCAACGGCTGCAATTTTAGTCAGAATTGGTGCAACCAGCTCGTACGCTTCTTTCTGGCCGCCAGGCATAATAGATGGACCTTTCAGCGCGCCCTCTTCACCACCGGAAACTCCGGTACCGATGAAGTTGAAGCCTTCAGCGGACAGCTCACGGTTACGACGAATGGTGTCCTGGAAGAAGGTGTTACCGCCATCAATGATGATGTCGCCTTTTTCGAGGTAAGGTTTCAGGGAGTCGATGGCTGCATCGGTACCTGCGCCCGCTTTCACCATTAACAGGATACGACGAGGTGTTTCCAGAGACTCAACGAACTCTTTAACCGTATAGAAAGGAACCAGTTTCTTGCCCGGGTTCTCAGCAATCACTTCTTCGGTCTTATCACGGGAGCGGTTGAAAACGGAGACGGTATAACCACGGCTTTCGATGTTGAGCGCCAGGTTGCGCCCCATCACTGCCATACCGACAACGCCGATTTGTTGCTTGGACATTACATACTCCTGTCAGGTGTGGTCACCACGGCTTATGCGCGGCTTGAAATGTGGTTGAGATGTTAACTCAGTATTAGGTGACATGAATAGCTTTTGCTGACCTATGTCACACTGATTGCACAATCCAGGTACAGTCCAGCCGCCAGAAATACGCTGGCGGCAGACTTTCACTTCCTGAGCAAAGCCAGAATTTCTTGCGTCTTCTCTTCCATCAACGCCGTATCCGCGCGGGATTCCACGTTCAGGCGCACCACCGGCTCGGTATTTGAAGAGCGCAGGTTAAAACGCCACTGCGGGAACGCCATGCTGATGCCGTCGGTACGGTCAATTTCCAGCGCATGGAGGGCAAAATGCTGCTCCACGCGGGCAATGGCCTCGGCCGGCTGCGCCAGTTTGCTGTTGATTTCGCCACTTGCCGGGAAGGCCGCCATGCGGTCGCGTACCAGCTCGCCAAGGGTCAGTCCCTTGAGGCACAGCAGCTCGGTGACCAGCAGCCACGGGATCATCCCGCTGTCGCAGTAGGCAAAATCGCGGAAATAGTGGTGGGCGCTCATCTCGCCGCCATAAATGGCGTCTTCTTCGCGCATACGCTCTTTGATGAAGGCATGACCGGTTTTGGACATCACCGGCTGGCCGCCCGCGGCGTTCACCACATCCACGGTGTTCCAGGACAGACGCGGATCGTGAATGATCTTCGCGCCCGGGTTCTTCTCGAGGAACGCTTCCGCCAGCAGACCGACAATGTAGTAGCCTTCGATGAACTGGCCTTTTTCGTCGAACAGGAAGCAGCGGTCGAAATCGCCATCAAAGGCGATACCCATATCGGCACCGTGTTCGATGACCGCGTTACGGGTGTCGTCGCGGCACTCCGGCAGCAGCGGGTTCGGGATACCGTTCGGGAAGTTGCCGTCCGGGGTGTTATGGACCTTAACGAAGGTTACCGGGACGTTCAGGGCCTTAAAGCGGGCTTCGAGCGCATCCACCACCGGGCCGGCCGCGCCGTTACCGGAGTTGATCACCAGCTTCAGCGGTTTCAGGTTTGCAACGTTGATGTAGCCCAGCAGGTGGTCGATGTACGCTTTACGCAGGTCGATCTGCTTATAGCTGCCGCGTTTCGCTTCATTCACCGGCGGGAAATCGTTGGCTTCCGCCAGGCGCTGCACGTCGCGCAGGCCGGTGTCGCCACTGATAGGACGCGCGCCCTTGCGCACCAGCTTCATGCCGTTGTAGTCCATCGGGTTGTGGCTGGCCGTCACTTCGATACCGCCGTCTACACCCAGATGGAAGGTGGCAAAATAGATCTCTTCGGTCCCGGAAAGGCCGATATCCAGTACGTCCACGCCCGCGTCCTGCAGCCCTTTTGCCAGCGCCAGCTTCAGGGATTCGCTGGTCAGACGCACGTCGCCGCCCAGCACGATAGTTTGTGGTTTCAGGTATTCGCCGTACGCTCGACCGATGCGCCACGCGATATCTTCGTTCAGCTCTTCGCCCAGTTTGCCGCGAATATCGTAGGCTTTAAAACAAGATAATGTGTTCATATTATGTAAATTAAACTCGACCATATCGATCAGCTATACGGACGATGTCATCGTCCCCAAGATAAGCACCAGAGCGTACTTCAATGATTTCAAGCGGAATTTTGCCCGGATTTTCTAGGCAGTGTTGCGCTCCGACGGGAATATATACAGACTCATTTTCACATAATAAGAATTGTTTATCATTGAGAGTTACTTTCGCAGTACCGGCAACGACAACCCAATGCTCTGCTCTATGGAAATGAGTCTGAAGAGAAATACCCTCACCTGGATTTACTTCGATCCTTTTAACTTCATAACGTCTACCGGTATTAATAGAGTCACATTTACCCCAGGGACGATAAACTTCTCGGTGTATTCTATATTCACTTCGCCCAGCAGTTTTCAGGTGTTCAACAATTTTTTTAACATCCTGAACTGCATCATGTTTGGTCACCAAGATGGCATCTTTGGTTTGTACAACAATTAGATCTTCTACACCGAGCATAGTCACTAGACCAGATTGAGCGTGGACATAATTATTGGAACTATTATGAGTTATGATGTCACCAATTAAAACATTTCCTTGTTCGTCTTTATCACTAATTTCCCATAATGAAGACCATGATCCAACATCGCTCCAACCAGCATTCATCGGTACAACTACAGCATTGGCTGTATGTTCCATGACAGCATAATCAATTGAAAGATCAGGACAATTAGAGAAAACACCATGATCAATGCGGATAAAATTCAGATCCTTGTCAGGTGATTGCATCGCCTTATTACAGGAATCATGAATATCGGGACAGAATTTATGCAACTCAGAAAGATATTTCCGAGCACAAAACATAAACATTCCACTATTCCAATAATACCCACCATCAGACAAAAGTTTTTCTGCTACTGCCAGTTCTGGTTTTTCAATAAATGCATTGACTTTGAAGGCACCAGAAATTTCACCACTACTTATTTCTTCACCTGCCTGAATATAGCCAAAACCCGTTTCAGGTGTTGACGGCTCAATTCCGAAAGTGACCAAATTACCGTTAATAGCATATGGTTTAGCGATACGAATAGAATTTATAAAAGAAATATCATCTTTAATTATATGGTCTGCTGCCAAAATCAATAAAAGAGTATCTTCATTATCAGGAAGATTGTCTAAAGACTTAATAGCTGCCAACGCAACTGCAGGTGCAGTGTTACGACCAATGGGCTCAAGTATGATTTCATTTAATGCATTGATTTGACGAAGTTGTTCAGCAACAATGAAACGGTGCTCTTCATTACAAATTACAATCGGTGGTGCAGTCTCTAAGTCGTTAAGTCGCGAAATTGTCTGCTGTAGCATACTTTGCTCCCCCTCAAGCGTTAGAAACTGCTTGGGGTAAGTTAGACGCGAAAGTGGCCATAAACGAGATCCACTACCACCAGCCATAATGACAGGAATAATATTCATAAATCAATTTTCTCTTAAAAAATCCTGAACCCAGTAATTAACAGAGTATTTATTATATATCTCCGCCTCTAATAACTTGTATTTTCTTTGTAGGAATTCGTCGACTTGATTTTTCGTAACTGTGTTATCAACAACCAGAATGTTGTTCTCATCAAAAAAGTCGTAATTGATGATACTTTTATTAGTTGTTATTAGCTTGCGCTTAGCACCGAGTGTTTCAATAGACCGCATTGTCAGACCTTGCTGCAATGGATGAGATATATCAAGGATACATTTAGAATTTACAACGACTGAAATAACATCATCTTCTTTTAATGATTTAAATGAAACATCTTTAAGGGCAACTTTCTTGATTTCACGAGTAATGTATTTTTTATAGAAAAAAACCAAAAAACTAGGGCAATAAAAGAAAATATATGAATTAAATCCATGGCTTATTTTTTTTACATACTCATATCTTGATGAATGCACTGTTCCAATAAAAGACAAGTCGTATCTCGCAGAATTAGACAACTTATCGATATTGTAAGCTTCCGAATAAAACAATGGCTTAAACCTGATATTAAAGATTTGAGAGTCGTTAAAGTCAAATGTATAAAATGAATCAGCATGCGAAATTAACTTTTGTGCCTGGGGTTTATTCTTAAATGAATCCCACATATAGATTACTATATTTTTGCATTTTGCCCGGAATTTATTAAGCAAATATGGAGTAATAGATTCTGGATTGATTATAACTAGAACGTCAACAACTTCATTTATTGAGTCCAGAATATTCAAATAATAATTTTCGATCTTTTTTTTCAGAAGTGAATTTAAGCCAAATCTTATGAGGGCTCGAACAAATAAATCTGTTGAAGGCCTTTCATCATGTAGTTCAACAGTATAGCCTTGTTTTTCGATTGCCTTTTTGATCTCAATATCATAAGAAAAAAATTTAGGACAAAAAACCAAGGCTTTTTTTGAATAAAACACTCAACTACTCCCCTAATTCTTTCCTAAAAGTTTTATTGTGTTAGCTATCATACTTTATCCACATGTTTTTAGTGTAATCAAATCGCTTGATAACTTTAGCAGGATTTCCAACAGCGATTGAGTGTTCAGGAATACTTTTAGTAACCACTGAATTAGCACCGATAATTGAGGATTTACCAATTACAACACCTGGCAATACTACAACTCCTTCGCCTAGCCAGACATTTGATTCAATGTATACCGGAGCTGTACTCAATTCTCTATTACGGCAAATAGAGTCAGGATGTGATTGATTTTCTCCAACGTAAGCTCCATGATTAAGATCTGTTATAAAGACTCTACTGGCTATTAAAACATTATCACCAAGCTTAACACATTCCCCAGCAGCAATATGTACAGAATCATTGATTTGACAATCAATTCCAATAATTAGAGCAGGAGATGGCTTATCTCCATATGCTTCAAGACGGCAATATCGTCCAGTTGTAAAACCTTTTCCAATTTTTATTTTATCTTTACCACGGATATCAAAAGGACGACGTATGATACGAGCATGACGACTAATTGATAAAGTTAAAAATTTATCAATAACCAAGCGCAAGCATCCGAAAAAACCGTAATGACTTAAAAGAGACATTATTTCAAGCACTCCTTGTATATTGCCAAGGTATCTTTATAGCATTTTTCCCACGAAAATTTCTTTGCTTGAGTGAAACCATTATTGCGTAATTTGTTATAGAACAACTGGTTTTCAAGTTCTTTTAGAGCATGGGCTATAGCTGCAGGATGTGGATCATCTAACAAAATTGCTGCATCACCTGCAACTTCTGGTATAGATGAAACATTGACAGCAATGACAACACATCCACTACGCATTGCTTCAATCACGGGTATGCCAAAGCCTTCATAAAGAGAAGGATAAAGAAGGCAGAAAACACGGTTATATATACTATTAAGTTCTTCGTCCGAAACACGTCCAAGGTGCTTATAACGTCCAGGGATTTTATTTTCTAGTAGTGCTATTTCTGCGCTAGTTAATTTACCGCCACCAACAATACTCAATCGAAGCGATGGAGAAAGTGAAAGAGCATCAACGGCCATTAAGAAATTTTTATATCCATGTCTTGCACCAACAAACAAAACTTCGTTAGTTTTATTAACATCAAGGATGGGATAATATTTCTCCGAAACCCCATTATGTACAACACGCACTTTCTCTTCTGATACAGCACAAAACCTCATTAAATCTTTAGCTGTATTATGAGAAACGCAAATAACCACGTCACTATTATTAATTGCACGGTTTTTTTGCCAGGAATGCATCCATTGCGCAGGCCCCTTGCGGAAAAGTTCATAAGTAAAATCATGAACAGTAGTAATAATTTTGGACGATTTTTTATTTATAGGCAATCGATAATGTGTCGAATGAAAGATTGCCTCATGATCAATACCATTGATATCAATATCACGCCAACGTTCTTGAATCCTTTGCTCACGTTGATAGAGCTTTGTATTAGCACCATCCAGTGTAATGTTCTGGTGACTGCCATTGTATCTTATGTAATTTAATTTATTATTATCTTGTTGATAATATGACAGTAACTGCTCAAAATAAACTGTACACCCTCCACCATTTTGTAAATTTTCAATAATCCCATCAACGGTTAGCTTCATAATATATCTCTTTCCGCGGTATTTTATTAGAAATGAAATAAAGAATAGATACAATTAAAAAGAACATGCCCGGTGTAAAATAGCCTGCACCTCGAATGAAAAACTCTAGAAGGCTAGCTAAATACAAACTATAAAACAATAATATTTTCCGGTCTGCTGTAAAACGGTTTCGCCTGGCAGCGATGAAAACCTTACACCATCCTATAACATATAAAATAATTATAAGAATGCCAAACACCCCGAACTCACCAATAATTTTAGGAGCGGTTGCACCGCCATCAAATTGATTGATATATATATTGATCATCCCAAAAATTTTATTAGATATATCACCATATACTGTAGATATACCATATTGTTGAAAACCTGCGCCTAGCAGACTTTGCCGTAAAGTCAGAAATGCATTTTCCCACCCCTGCATCAATACAAGTGCAGATAAGTTACTAGTATCCCCAGACAAATCTAAACGTTCACGGTAATAAACAAAGAAGTCACTCTCGATAAAAATATAAACTGGTATTCCGCTTATACAAAATATAATGAATGCAGGCAGTAGATTTTTTGCTGTAATTAAATAAGCCAACATAACTGCAAAAATCATAGTGAAATTCTGTATATATACTCCCCACAACCCAAAGGCTAACAAAAGACTTAAACGAAGTCGGTTTCTGATATTTGTAAAAGAAAAGTATATCAAAAACGGTGCGCAAGCCAGAGCAAAGTGAGAAGGTTCCTGAAATAAAAAAGTAGGTTTTTCTAAACCAGTATTGAAAAAGTCTATTTTTGAAAGACTGATCATTCCATTCAACATGATAATCGACATTACAAAAACTATGGTTGAATGTATATCAAAGTCAAAAGCATCATCAATTGCGTTTTTAAAAATATATGCTGCACAAGCACAGATGATACCAAAAATGAAGCTTAAAAAGAATTTAAAATAATCTGGCGGAGCCAAATCAACACTATAGAAAAGAGTGATCAGTGTAAAATGAAGAATAATAAATAAAAAAGACACAAACAATAAAACAAAGAGAGTGATATCTCTTTTTTTAAAAACAATTCTTTTCTTATTTAAAAGTACGCGATAGAGGATAATTGCCAGTGAGCTTATGACAATTCCAACAGTAAATGATGACTGATGAGCAAATATCATTAATAGCGATGGTAAAAAAACCACCATAAAAGCTATAATTGATTGATAAATCACATTTATATTAATTTTCATTTCATTTTTAAGCCATCAATTAACCCTTTCCAAATTGCCTTTTTTTGTTTATTAGATGACATTAATAACAAAAATATTCTTGACGAAAGCACATAACTCAGGGAAATGAACCACTTTAGTCCTCTTAAATTTTTACGAATAAAATAAAGCCGATTTCGTGTCAGATGGTACATGCCGAAATAAGAAAGATCTCCACCAGTACTAGAACCAACCTTATGATAAATGATTAGACTCGTTACAACATTTACCAAATAACCAGCTTTATTGGCTCGATAAAGGAAATCCGTATCATCATAGTAAGCAAAATATTTCTCATCCATTTCACCTACTTCATCCCACAATCGTCGAGTAATCATCAAGAAACATGTCGGCGCATAGGTATGTTGATGAATTTCAGGAAAATCCGAACAGATAAATTCTTGATCAATATTTTCATGTGGTGCCAATGCTTTAAATTCATCAAAATGACCACCGCAATACCAAATTTTTTTCTCTGGATAATTCAGTATTGTTGGACCAATCATGTCTAGTTTATTGCCCTCCGCTGTCGTAACCAATTTCATCAGTATTTCTGAGTCAGAAAACAATAAATCGTTATTAAGGAAGACAATATAATCACACCCTTGGTTATATGCTTCCCACGCGCCCTGATTATTTCCCGCAGCAACACCAACATTTATGCCTTGATTATCAATAAAATAGATTGACATGCCATAATTATTACCTAGCTTTAGTGCTAACTCTTTCGATTCAGGTGATGAACTATTGTCAACAATATATAAACAATAATTTTTGTAATCCTGGAGTGCCAGACTTGAAAAGAAATCTGGTAAAACATTTGGTGAATTATATAATACTGTTACCAATCCGATCTTGGGATTATTCATCATTATAAACTTCCCATGTGTTGCTCTTAACATTAAATGTTTTAAGAATTCGCGCAGGGTTTCCAGCCACGATACTATTATCAGGGATATTTTTTGTAACTACTGACCGAGCGCCAACAACACAATTCCTGCCAATTGAAACCCCTGGGTTTATATGTGACCCAAAACCAATAAAGCTATTATCGCCAATTGATACGGGTAATATTTTACTTGAAATTCTATTACCAATTTTTTCTACTTCATACTGCTCATCAAAAGGGTGGATAATATCTACAATAGAGCAACAACCTGTTATAGAAACATTATTACCAATTTTGATGCTATCTTTAGCTACTAAGTGAACATTTTGTTCGATATTAACATTATCACCAATTTCGATTACAATGTTCTTACCATTTTTTATTACCTCAATTCTAGCACCGTTACGGATTAACACATTTCGGCCTATTGCTATTCGAGAAGTATTTCGCAAAAGCATCGGGTGTATGATACGACTCCCTGAGCCAAATTTACCCATAATACTCTTGTACCATAATTGACCTATAAAGTAAGAAATCTTATTATAGATTTTTATTAAAATCATGGTGTAACCCATTTTCCGATATTAATATCGTAACGTTTGATTACTTTCGCCGGATTACCGGCAATCATAACAAAACCATCGGGAAAAGATTTTGTCACAACTGCTCCAGCGCCGACTATTGTCCAGTTACCCAATTCTATTCCAGGAAGAACCTTCGAGGAAAAACCAAGAAAAACATTATCGCCAAGCACTATTTCGCCTTTATCAATATCTGGTTGCGAAAGGATACGCCCAGCAGAAGGCTCCATCCCATGCGCCAGAGTGCTTAAAAAAACGTAATCACTTAGAACTGAGTTTTGGCCAATTTTAATTTTTGAATTGGTATGAATATTAGCATATCGCCCAATATATACACCTGAATCGATTTCAATTACTGCAGAAGTATTTTCTCGGATAATAAAAGTTGCGCCATGATGAATAAATGCTGTCTTATCTATCTTAACTCTTCGATCTAAAAAATATAGATATTTTATCTTATAAAATAGACTTTTAATTCTGCTAAACATATTAACCCCCTAATAATGCCTTTATTATTTTTACATTCTTATAAATCATATTTGCAATAATTAACAATATTACTAACATAAAAATTAAAAATAACTGCTTTTCTTCGTAATCTATAAATTCCATCTTTAGTTTGACAAGCGCTGTAATAACAGTAAATAGAATTAGTGGCCCACCCGCAAGTAATAATCGATAACGACCTTTACTGGTTTCTATTGCAGAAATATCTATCAGCTTAAATGAATAAATAAGCATAATAAGAATAGTCGAGATTCCTAACGATATAGCGGAGGCATATATTCCATACGTTTTAACAAAGGCATATGTAAGGGCTACACTAACTATGCCTTCTAGCAAAGGTAAATACATAATTTCATTCTGTTTCCCTTTTGCAAGATACACAAGTCCAAGTGGTGAACTGATTAAGCGAGTTAAGTTAGTAAGAAGTAATAAAGAAAAGATAGGATAGGTCATGATTGCCACATTATCACCTACCCACAATTTCATTATGTAATCACCAATGACGAAATTTGCAATAAGAATAAAGAAAGTAAGGTAAAATAGCGTCTGTGATAACATATAAACAAAACGGTCGAGTTTGTTTTTATCATCCGCATGAACCATTTTTACTAAGGGTTGCAATACTGGGGTGATCGCTGCATTGAGAAAGCCAACTACTGCAGTAACTAAAGTTATTGACAATGCATAATATGCATATTCTTTAAAGGCAAACTTTCCGACAAGTACACTATTGAGATTAACAATTAAAAAGGTCGACAAATTAAAAACGAAGACCCCTAAGCAATAATTCAAAAAACAACCAAAACTAGCACCTGACAATGAATCGTCAAGTCGATTTTTGTCCGTTTTATTTGTAATACTGAAATTCCTATATAAACAATAAATTATAATATAAGACAGCATATTTATTGTTAAATAAACCCACGCCATTGTGAGCATACTATGTTTGGCTGAAAAATATATCCCGATGCCAAGTATAATACGCGAAACAAAATTTATAATTGCGGGGATTTCATTCCTCTCTACACCTGTAAAATATCCATTAAAAGAAGACGTGATTAAGCCCAATATAAAGGATAATGAAACTATGAAGAACACAGTAGGCGCAGATGGAGAGTCATTATGATTAATGGCTTCAAAAATGGAATAAAAATTTACATAACTTATAAAAAGTATCGCAATTGAGATCAGCACTCCAATTGAAGAAACAGTTAAGCCATACTTTATAACACGATGCACTTGCAATTCATTAAGTTGTGCTTTTGCTAATGTAATATAACGTGCAACAGATAATTGTCCTGTAAAACCGATCAAAGAGAAGAAAGCACCAACTTGTAAAGCCAGCGACCATATAGCAAAGTCATTTATTGACAGTATTTTGATCAATAATGGGGATATAATTATCCCCAAAATCACATTCGAAAAACCGTTTATTACATTTGATATGGCATTTTTTATGAGTCGATTGAAACCACTCATTTTAATTTACCATTTCTGATCGAAAACGAGTCACCATCGAGTCAATATCATCAAGTACGTTTTTTGGATTATAGTTTGGGATCGCTGATTCAAGAGCACTGATATCGTTGACCGGGAAAACTTCACGTGGGAAATTACACTCGTGCCATGTTACAGTACAATTCGTCGTTTGAATCAGTACATTAGCTATCTGTTCTGCCGAAATATTATACCCAGCGGCTATGTTATAAATTTTACCCGATGCATTCTTATACTGAGATAAATTGATACAAGCTAGTGCTACGTCTTCAACAGACACATAATCTTTCTCATAATGGCGATCAATAAACATATCGATATGGCCGTTATTAATTGCATTACGAGTAATTGATGGTAAGAACAACGGGCTATTCAATGCTACGCCATAAACATTACTCGGTCTGACAATGACAATATCTTTCCCACTTTTCAGGCATAGCTCTTCTGATACCAGTTTCGTCAGATTAAACAAACGACGAGCATCATCCTGGCAAACAACCAAATCAGCATTTTCTTGTGTGTCATTACCATTCATGTAAACACGAGTAGAGGACATAAACACCAAGCGGTTAAATTTCGAATGCTGTAAAATATCAGACAAAAGTGCGCAGTTTGCCTGAAAGACATTAAATGGTGTGTTTTGACAATCACCATTGCCGGCACAATAAATAACGATACCCAGGTCTTTTGTAAAAAGGGTTTGTTCGTCCCGTTGAGGTACCCAAACATCATGTTTTAGTTTTTTTAACTGGTCGACGATTTCGTTACCAATGAACCCTCGTCCACCAATGACTGTATACTGAGCCATATTTACCATCCCTCCTTAATATTTTTTGTTATTTGAACTAATGAAGGAAGAATTTTGTCTTTCTCTGAAAGAATTGGATTTTTAATAGGCCAATCAATATTCACACTTGTATCATTCCAGATTAATCCGCCTTCATCAGATGGGTCATAGAAATCCGTGCATTTATATTGGAAATCAGCACTATCACTTAACACGCAAAAGCCGTGAGCAAAACCGGGCGGGATGTAAAACTGAATTTTATTATCTCCGGTTAACATAATCGCTTCATACTGCCCAAATGTTGCTGAATCAGGACGGAGATCAAGCGCGACATCGAAAACTTCCCCTTGGGTAACGGTTACCAATTTTCCCTGGGGTTTTGTTTTCTGGAAATGGAGTCCTCTGAGCACGCCTCCTGCTGAACGAGAGCGGTTATCCTGAACAAATTCTTCTTTAATGCCCACTTCTTTGTAGCGTTTTACATGAAATGTCTCATAGAAGAAACCACGTTCATCACCGAAAACTCGGGGTTCAATTACCAGCACACCTTCCAGCTTTGTTTTTATAACATTCATGATGAAATGGACTCTTATTTGACAAGATTTAACAAGTAGTTACCGTAACCAGTTTTAGATAAAGAGTCACCAATAGACTTGATCGTTTCTTTATCTAACCATCCCTGGTTGTATGCAATTTCTTCGAGGCACGCAATTTTAAAGCCCTGCCGTTTTTCGACAGTTTGCACGAATTGTGATGCCTCAAGTAACGAGTCATGCGTACCTGTATCCAGCCAGGCAAAACCACGACCTAGCTGCTCAACTCTCAGTTCACCCATCTCAAGATATTTTTGGTTAACACTTGTTATTTCAAGCTCGCCCCTCTCTGAAGGCTTTACTTTCTTAGCAATGTCAACTACACGGTTATCATAGAAATAAAGACCGGTAACAGCCCAATTTGATTTGGGCGCTTTTGGTTTCTCTTCTATGGAGATTGCATTAAAATCTTTATCAAATTCAACGACCCCAAAACGTTCCGGATCCATAACTTTGTAACCAAAGACCGTCGCACCATTAAGATTTTCGACTGCGTGCTTAAGTTGTTTACCAAAAGACTGACCAAAGAAAATATTATCACCTAGTACCAGGCAAACACTATCTTCACCGATGAAATCTTCACCCAAAATGAATGCTTGAGCGAGCCCATCTGGAGAGGGTTGAACCTGATATTGTAAATTGATACCAAACTGATTACCGTTGCCAAGAATACGTTTGAAGCTTGCCTGATCTTCCGGTGTAGTAATCAATAAAATGTCGCGAATACCAGCAAGCATCAGCACCGACAGTGGATAATAAATCATTGGTTTGTCATAAATAGGTAACAACTGCTTAGACGTACCTAATGTAATCGGATGCAAACGCGAACCGGAACCTCCCGCAAGAATAATGCCTTTCATTATTTATTATCTCCATATTGTTTTGAAAGCCATGAAGCATATGCTCCACTTTTAACATTATTTACCCACGATTCATTTGATAAATACCACATAACTGTTTTACGAATACCACTCTCGAAAGTTTCTTGAGGATGCCAACCTAGTGCATTGCCAATTTTAGTTGCATCAATAGCATAACGACGATCGTGCCCAGGCCGATCTTTAACATAAGTTATCTGATCACGATATGAACCTTCTTTCGGCACTATTTCATCCAGCAAATCACAAATGGTATGGACCACATCGAGGTTTTGCTTTTCGTTATGGCCGCCAATATTGTACGTCTCCCCCGGTTTCCCTTGAGTGACTACGGTATATAGTGCACGCGCATGATCTTCTACATACAGCCAGTCACGAATCTGATCGCCCTTGCCGTAAATAGGCAGTGCTTTACCGTCCAGCGCATTCAGGATGACCAGCGGGATCAGCTTTTCCGGGAAGTGGTATGGGCCGTAGTTGTTTGAACAGTTGGTGACAATGGTCGGGAAACCGTAGGTACGCAGCCAGGCGCGAACCAGATGGTCGCTGGATGCTTTCGACGCTGAATATGGGCTGCTAGGTGCATACGCGGTAGTTTCCGTAAAGAGTGGCAGCTCAGTTGATGCCGGATGCTCATCAGGATGCGGTAAATCACCATACACTTCGTCGGTAGAGATGTGATGGAAACGAAACGCTTTCTTCGCCTGCTCATCCAACATTGACCAGTACGCGCGAGCGGCTTCCAGCAGCACATAAGTGCCGACGATATTCGTTTCAATAAACGCGGCCGGGCCGGTAATTGAACGATCGACGTGACTTTCAGCAGCCAGATGCATTACCGCATCCGGTTTATGCTTTGCGAAGATACGTTCCAAGGCGTCTTTGTCGCAAATGTCCGCATGTTCAAAAGCATATCGTTCGCTGTCACTGACTTCACTAAGCGACTCAAGGTTGCCGGCATAAGTCAGCTTATCCACATTGACGACGTCGTCCTGGGTATTCTTAATAATATGTCGTACAACCGCTGAGCCGATAAAGCCGGCTCCACCCGTCACAAGAATTTTCACGTTATCTATTCCGCCTGTTGGAAATGTCTGGATACTGGCGCTCTGAAATCCGATCGTTTATTAACGCTTTCAGAAATTAAGCACGCTACCGCCCCTGGCTTGAAAGCTACCAGTGCACTGAGCGATGTTTGATTAAATGATTTTTCTTGTCTGGATACAGACAAAAAACTGGCGTTAATTGTCGTCCTAAATGGCATCAGAAACAAGCACAAATCGTTACAAATTTGTCGAGATTTAAATCAGATAACTCTCTGTTATCACTCAAATTAATAACAAAAAGCGGTAGCCCGCATTCTGGTTATGTTACAACACCAAAATACCGACTACCGCTTATATAAAGTGAAAAGATGTGAATCAGTCGTTAGCCAGCAACTTCTCAATCCGGCTTCTGAACTTCTGACCTTCCTTCAGGTTACGCAGGCCATACTTCACAAATGCCTGCATATAGCCCAGTTTCTTACCGCAGTCGTAACTGTCACCGGTCATCAGCATCGCATCAACAGACTGCTTCTTAGCCAGTTCAGCAATCGCATCGGTCAACTGGATGCGGTCCCAGGCACCCGGCTCGGTTTTTTCCAGCTCGGCCCAGATATCCGCGTTGAGAACATAACGGCCGACGGCCATCAGGTCAGAATCCAGCGTCTGCGGCTGATCCGGTTTCTCGATAAACTCAACGATACGGCTCACCTGCCCTTCCGTTTCCAGCGCTTCTTTAGTCTGGATAACAGAGTACTCGGAGAGATCGCCTTTCATGCGCTTAGCAAGTACCTGGCTACGGCCCGTTTCGTTGAAGCGCGCCACCATTGCCGCAAGGTTGTAACGCAGCGGATCGGCAGATGCGCTGTCGATAATGATATCCGGCAGTACAACGATGAACGGGTTGTCACCCACGACCGGGCGTGCGCAAAGAATGGAGTGGCCCAGACCCAGCGGCTGCGCCTGACGCACGTTCATGATAGTTACGCCAGGAGGACAGATAGACTGCACTTCAGCCAGCAGCTGGCGTTTTACGCGCTGCTCAAGCAACGCTTCGAGTTCGTAAGAGGTGTCGAAGTGGTTTTCTACCGCATTCTTGGAGGAGTGCGTAACCAGGACGATTTCTTTGATCCCTGCAGCAACAATTTCATCGACAATGTATTGAATCATCGGTTTGTCGACAATCGGCAGCATCTCTTTAGGAATGGCTTTTGTGGCTGGCAACATATGCATGCCCAGGCCTGCTACCGGAATGACTGCTTTCAAATTAATCATTATTTCTTCCACCTTAAAATGGTTGACGAATTATAGCTCTTTAACCTGTTTTCGCCAGCATGATTTGCCGTGATTCTTATATGATGTTAGGGGACCACATCACAAAAAACAGTAGTTGTAATCTGAATAGATCGCGTTTCTGTGCCAGGAATAGTCGCAAAAAAAGACAATTGTCGATTATCTGTGCGGGAGCGCAAAATTCAGCCGCTCCGTATTCACCACCTGCTGGTCCACGCGGTCAATATCCACGGAGCTCTGCCCTTTCTCATTCACAGCCTTGATGTTCGCCAGCGACAGTAAGGTCTCATCTTTAGCCATAAACTTGCCTCGGACATCCTTACGCAGGTCGAAATTCATCTTCAGCGCCGGGCCGACGGCAGCTTCCTGCATCACGTTGATATTACGCAAGAAGAGGTGCTGCGGTTTGTTGTGCAACTCAAGCGTAGCCCGCTGCATCTCAACGTTGGTGATGGCCACAAAGGAGGTGGCGTTGCCGGAGGAAATTTGTATTCCGCGCAGTTTGTACGCAAGCTGGCGATTATCCAGGCGAATGTCGTTCAGCTTAAAGTTCTGAGGTATCGAGAGATAGTCGCCCTTTATTACACCGTAGCCGATCAGCATGCCGGCACTATTGACCATATCGACATTATCAATAATGAAATTATCACAGCCATAAATGGCTACCGTGGCGTTGTCTATTCCCGCCTTCTTGCTGAAGTCAGGAGTGATATTCTTGGCCTTAATATTGCGAATAATAAAGTGCTTACCGTTTTCGACGTGGACTAACTGACGACAGTTGCTGCCGGTGATATTTGCCACCACGAAGTTCTTCACGGTTTGCCTTTCCGGATAATCGTTGTCGTAGGTGCTGCCGGCGAGACCAATGCCGATGCCCCAGTTGATCTTGCCGTTCGTACAGTTAATGTTGTCAATCACATGATCGGAGATCAGGATGTTACGGTCATTAATGGCGACGTTCCACTCAATCGCGTCGCCCTGGAGATGGCTGAATTTACTGTTAGTGATGCGCGCGCCATCTATCTGATTATGGAATCCCTGGCGCAGGATGGCGTAGTTCGCCTGGCTTACGCTGATGTTATCAATCAGCAGGTTGCGCATGACGCGCGGCTTTTTGCCGCCAATGTAGATCTGCGTCACCGGTCCAAAGCCGCTCATTGCCAGCCCTTTAATCACACAGTCTGAACCGCGAATGTCCAGCGTAATGTTCTCCGTGCGGCCGTCACCTTCACCAATCACTTTACTGCCTTCCTGCAGCACGAAGCGTCCGCGACCATTGCCCGTTAACGCACCGCGGATCAGCAGCGTTTTACCGTCAGGAATGAAAATGCCCGTATTGATGTTTTTACAGGTGAGCCCGGCAGGGACAACAACGGTGTCGCCTTCGTTAAACGCCTGCTTAAAGGCGGCGATCCAGTCGTTGTTATTGTACTGGTTAACAGAGACCGTCTTTCCGGTTGCCGCCCGCGCAATGCGGGACGACAGCAGCGGCGTAGCCGCCAGGACGGATAAAGAAGAGACAAAGGTGCGTCGGGTAATCTTTTTCAGCATACAACCTCGGCGTTACAACGTTTGCAGCAGGCTCGCTAACTGGCGATTAATCACCTGCTGGTTAAAATCTGCTTCAACTTTTTGTCGGGCGTTGTGGATAACAGGCTCCAGCGCCTGTTGGTCGATGCCGCTAAATTCGGCTAAACGATCCGCAAGGGCCATCGCATTATTCTCCGGTACCAGCCAGCCGGAGTAATCAGACTTGATTAACTCCGGGATCCCGCTGTGCAGGGTCGACACCACCGGAATACCGACGGCCATCGCCTCCATTAACGCAACCGGGATCCCCTCCATATCGCCATCGGCGCCGGTCACGGAAGGCAGCAGGAATACATCCGCCTCATCCAGCATGGCCTTCACCTCGTGGCTTGGCTTAAAACCTGGCATCTCCACGTAATCTTCCAGCTGATACTGTTCGATAAGCGTGCGAAGACGACGCTCCCACGGGCCAATACCGAGAATGCGATAGCGGAAATCCACACCGCGCGCTCGCAGCTGGCGGCAGGCTTCGATGGCGACGTGCAGACCTTTTTTCTCCGTCAGACGCGCAACAGAGATTATCTGCAGCGGTTTTCCCGGCACCTTGACCGGGCGGCGGGTAAAGCGCTCTAAATCCACGCCCATACGCGAAACGGTGATTTTTTCCTGCGGACAGCCCATGTTTTTCAGACGCCCGGCCCACAGGTCGCTGATGGGCAGCATCATGTCGCCACGGCGGAAAAGCTGCTGATACTCCGGCGTGTAGTGGTTCAATACTTCGCGGCTGGAGATGTCGATACCGTGGAAGATGGTCGCAATCTTACCGTCAATCACCCCCAGCTCACGCAGTTTGGCGGCGGTCACGCCCGCCGGGCCAAAGTGAGCAATAAACACATCGGCGCGGTACGGCTGCGCCGTTTGACCACAAATGGCGGACAGGATCAGGTTGCGAGATTCCGCGCCATAGCGGGAAATATTCAGCGCGCGCCAGGTCGACGCACGATGGATCCCGCGTAAGGTCTGGCTGGCCCGGTGGCGCAGCTTATTTACTCTTCCTGAGGGCTCGTCCTGCAGCCAGCGGGTTTTCGCCTCCAGTCCATACTGCGTATACGCCGCATGGGTATTTTGTGTATCGCCCTTTTGCAGGGCGATGATCTCCACGTCGTATCCCATATCGATAAACGCGGTGATTTGGTTCAGCACAAAGGTTTCAGACGACAGCGGAAATTTCAGTAAGAAGAAACCAACCTTCATTTCCCCTCCCGGACGCGGTCGAGCACCGATTTCACCATCCCAATTCCCTTCTCGCGCTCGGCTTTCACCGCGACGGCCAGGCGTTCATTGATGGCAGGCAGTTGCCCCAGGGTATCGCCCACCATCGCGCCAAGCGAACCATCCAGCAGATGACGAATATCAACGGCCATTTCAGGCATGCCAAGCTGCTGCATAATGCCGGCTGACTTGTGCTCGTAGTTAATCGCAATGGCCGGCGTGCCAAAGTTCATCGAAATGATCGCCGAGTGCAGACGCGTGCCCACGGTGAGGTCACAGGCTGAGAGCAATTTGCCCATCTCGAGGTCGTTCAGTTCGTCCATCACCACGTGATAACGGGACGGATCGTTTACCAGGTTGCGCAGGCTCAGCGCCACCATGCGGTCATCTTTGTTATAGCTGTCGATGCCGGTACAGGTTGAAAGCGCCAGCACCTGGTATCCGCTGTCCAGCACACGGTTAACCACGTCAGCAAACGCTTTCTCATACGCCGCCTGGGTGGTGCCTAAACGTTTATCAAACGGTGCAAGTTCGCGCAGGGTGATGGCGACCGTTTTCTGTTTCCCCGCCACGTCCAGCCAGTGCTGCACTGCGTAGCTCGCCTGGAAACTGTCGTCCTGATGATCCACCAGCCAGGCGGTGTCCACCCCGTGTTCCACTTTAGAGGTGTCAATCTCGCTGCGTTTCATCATATCGAGGCTTACCGACTCACGCAGGATCAGGGCATCGCAGTGGCCGAAGACATAGTTTGCCAGCTGGTTAAACTGCGGATCCTGGAACGGCCCGACGCTGTGACCAATCATAAACAGCGGTTTTTTCGCCATGAATGTGCAAAGTGCGTGCTCAAACTGCGGCACACCGTAAAGATCGACGAAGAACGATCCGCCGACCTGAATAATGGCGTCGTAGCCCGACAGCAGTCGAACGAAATCCGTGAAGCCCTGAGCAATGGCGATGTTACGCAGCTTGCCGGTATCAGTTACACGGGACAGCAACACCTGGTGCTGATAGCGACGGCGCAGAACTTTCTTCACGCGTCCCATTACGCCGGCAGCGTTGTTGTGCTGCTTCATCTGGCTGTAGAGCGGGTCGCCCATTACCGGGCGGTTCAATAACCAGGAAGAGCTGACCGGATAACGGCTCATCACGTCCACTTCAGTCTCAGGCTTAAGGGTGTTAATCGCATCCAATAAACCGCGCAGAATGGCGCTGTCGCCACGGTTGCCGCAGGTATGGTTGCCAAGAATAAGTAATTTCATAATGGCCTCTTAAATAACTAGCCTGCGCGAAGCAGCGTTTTCATTTTTTCGTTACGGCAAAACTGGCGCTTCATCTCCACCACCAGCGCATTACGTGACAGCACAATCATCACGCCAAACGCCAGTGCACCTGCTGCGACCTGTATTGCCAGCATGGCCGCGAGCGGCAGATGGCCAGTGAGCACGATGCCCAGTCCATAGCTCACCACAAGGGTAGGCAGTGACAGATAAAACGGCAGCCACAGGCTCAGAATGTACTGCCGGTAGCTGGAGCCCAGCACCGGCTTGATCATCACGAAGTAGCTCAGAACGGTGTTGATGATCTGCACCAGCAGAAAACCCAGCGTGACCCCAATGGCGCCGGCCATATGCCCACCGACGATAATCGCCGGAATAAACAGGAACGTTTTAAACACGTTGAATTTGAAGCTGATATCAACCCGCGCTTTAGCCATCAGCAGTGAGCCAATCGGGTTGCCAACGGATCGCAGCAGCCCCACCACGCACAGTAACTGCAGGATCGGGATAATGCTGTTCCACTTCTCGCCAAACACCAGCGGCACGAAGTTGCTCGAGACCACCATCAGCCCCAGCAAAACCGGGAAATTGATAATGCCCACCACAGAGAGCAGCTTGTAAAAATTGACGCGCAGCTTCTCGGTGTCATCCTGAATTTTGGCGAACGCCGGGAACAGTACGCGGGTGATAATCGGGTTGAGCTTCATTGGTGGTACTACCGCGACGTTGTACGCCAGGTTGTACCCCCCCGCGACGCTCGCCCCGAGGATGCGTGCCAGCACCAGCGTAGAGAGATTGGTATTGACATAGTTGATGATGCTGTCGGCGGTGAGCCACGCACCAAAACGCAGGTTGGATGACACCGAAGCGAGAGAGAAATGCAGCCCAGGACGGTAAATCTTGCGACCAAAGTAGCCGAACAGCAGCGTACGCACGGCAGAGTTAACCAGATACCCGAGGATAGCGGTCATGGCCAGCGGCCAGAAATGGGCGCTGACCACGGTAAAGGTAAATCCTGCGAGAACGGCGCTGGTCTCGATCATCCCAATCTTGTTGAATTCCAGCTCTTTCTGCATCAGCGCGCGGAACTGTTGCCCGTGCGGGATCACCACAAAAGCAAACGAGAGCGTACGCATCAGCGGTGCCAGATCGGGGTTGTGCAGCACGCTGGCGATGGTATCGCTCAACAGGAACACCAGCACGAAAACGAACACCCCCAACCCAACGTTCAGCCAGTAGAGCGTGGTCAGTTCCAGATGGCTGATCTCTTTGCGCTGGATAATCGAGTTAGCAATGCCGAAGTCAGACAACGTATCGGCCAGCGCGATAATCACCAGCGAGACGGTCAGCAGACCGAACTGGTGGTTATCGATAATGCGCGCCAGCACCGTCATCTGCACCAGGCCGAGGCCAATGATGACAATGGTCGCCATCGCTGACCATTTGGCGCCGCTGATGGTTTTTTCACGTAAGCTCATCTTAGTACGCCGCTTTGTTCACGAAACCTTTGAAGATGGTCAGAAAGACGATCTTGATATCGAACCAGAGGCTCCATTCACGGATGTACTCCAGGTCGAATTCGATGCGTTTTTCCATTTTTTCAAGCGTGTCGGTCTCGCCGCGCCAGCCGTTGATCTGCGCCCAGCCGGTAATGCCTGGCTTCACTTTATGGCGCAACATGTAACCTTCAATCAGCGAGCGGTACTGTTCGTTGTGAGCCACGGCATGGGGACGGGGTCCGACAATCGACATGCCACCGGTAAATACGTTGATAAACTGCGGCAGCTCATCCAGCGAGGTACGGCGCAGGAAGTTCCCCACCCGCGTAACACGAGGATCGTTCTGCGTCGCCTGGGTCACGACCTTGTCGTTCTCCATCACCTTCATTGAGCGGAATTTCCACACCATGATAGGCTTACCGTCCATGCCGTAGCGGGTCTGACGGAAGATAACCGGGCCCGGGGAGCTCAGCTTCACCGCCAGAGCAATGCAGCACAGCACCGGGGAGATCAGCAGTAAGATCAGTGAAGAGAGCACGATATCTTCCAGGCGCTTGAGCACGCGGTTGATACCCGACAGCGGGGTGTCATACAGCGGCACGACCGGCACGCCGTTCACTTCTTCAATACGGGAGTGGAGGATGTTAAAGGTAAAGACGTCCGGGATCAGGATCACCGAACAGGTGGTATCGGCCAGTTCACGCATCAGTTTCTTAATGCGGGATTCATCTTTCATCTGCATCGCGATGTAGACGTTATGAATTTTGCCGGCTTTCGCGTCCTCAATAAGCTGTTCGTAATTACCGGCCCAGTCTGAAGGCACGCCGCCAGGCTTCGCGTCGTGATAAATCCCGACCACTTCAAAACCTAACCATGGCTCTTTGCGGAAGCTATCGAGAAGCACCTTCCCTACCGGCAAATCCCCCGCCACGGCGACAAAGCGACGGTTATAACCGCGGTTACGCAGCCAGCCGGCGCCAAAACGGATCAGGGTGCGGCATACCACCATGCCGACGCTGGTAATCAGGTACCAGCACAGATACGTCACCAGGCGATTATCAAAATCATGGCTGAATGCCACCAGACCTGCGCTGAAGATCAGGCTTAATGTCCAGTTCTGCAGCAACAGCATCAGTTCGGTGGTCATTTTCACACCACGCCACGAACGGTAGAAGTCGGTCATCCCCCCGATCATCTGGAACACAACCAGCGCAATCAGCGCCATGAGCAGATGCATGTAGAAGAAGGATTGCCCGCTTACCCAACTCACCACCCATAATCCGCCGACCATGATGGTGATATCAGAAAAACGCTGCACCATGGAGATTAACGATGCATTCGTTCTCGCTCGTTCGCGTTTTTTTAGATTCGTCATCGTTGTTCCTTTAGTTCAACACCTGCCCCCTCACCCCACATCAGGGTGAGAGGGAAAGCTATTTACTGATTCAACAGCGCCAGAATGTCCTTCGTTCGCGCTTCCATCAGCGCGGTATCCGCGCGGGATTCCACGTTCAGGCGCACCACCGGCTCGGTATTTGAAGAGCGCAGGTTAAAACGCCACTGCGGGAACGCCATGCTGATGCCGTCGGTGCGGTCAATTTCCAGCGCATGGAGGGCAAAATGCTGCTCCACGCGGGCAATGGCCTCGGCCGGCTGCGCCAGTTTGCTGTTGATTTCGCCACTTGCCGGGAAGGCCGCCATGCGGTCGCGTACCAGCTCGCCAAGGGTCTGCCCTTTCAGACACAGCAGCTCGGTCACCAGCAGCCACGGGATCATCCCGCTGTCGCAGTAGGCAAAATCACGGAAATAGTGGTGGGCGCTCATCTCGCCGCCATAAATGGCGTCTTCTTCGCGCATACGCTCTTTGATGAAGGCATGACCGGTTTTGGACATCACCGGCTGGCCGCCCGCGGCGTTCACCACATCCACGGTGTTCCAGGACAGACGCGGATCGTGAATGATCTTCGCGCCCGGGTTCTTCTCGAGGAACGCTTCCGCCAGCAGACCGACAATGTAGTAGCCTTCGATGAACTGGCCTTTTTCGTCGAACAGGAAGCAGCGGTCGAAATCGCCGTCAAAGGCGATACCCATATCGGCACCGTGTTCGATGACCGCGTTACGGGTGTCGTCGCGGCACTCCGGCAGCAGCGGGTTCGGGATACCGTTCGGGAAGTTGCCGTCCGGGGTGTTATGGACCTTAACGAAGGTTACCGGGACGTTCAGGGCCTTAAAGCGGGCTTCGAGCGCATCCACCACCGGGCCGGCCGCGCCGTTACCGGAGTTGATCACCAGCTTCAGCGGTTTCAGGTTTGCAACGTTGATGTAGCCCAGCAGATGGTCGATGTACGCTTTACGCAGGTCGATCTGCTTATAGCTGCCGCGTTTCGCTTCATTCACCGGCGGGAAATCGTTAGCTTCGGCGAGACGCTGCACGTCACGCAGACCGGTATCGCCGCTGATAGGACGCGCGCCCTTGCGCACCAGCTTCATACCGTTGTAGTCCATCGGGTTATGGCTGGCCGTCACTTCGATACCGCCGTCCACGCCGAGGTGGAAGGTGGCAAAGTAAATCTCTTCGGTGCCGGACAAGCCGATATCCAGCACGTCCACTCCCGCATCCTGCAGCCCTTTTGCCAGCGCCAGCTTCAGGGACTCACTGGTCAGGCGCACATCGCCGCCCAGGACAATCGTTTGTGGCTTAAGATATTCGCCGTATGCGCGGCCAATGCGCCACGCAATGTCTTCATTCAGCTCTTCGCCCAGCTTGCCGCGAATATCGTAGGCTTTAAAACAGGTTAATTTTTCCATGATGACCCCTTTTTCAGGCAACAGTTGGCCCGCCCGATTAACAGGCAAATTTGTTTTTATTCATTCGCAGGCCGGATGCGCGAAACGCTATCCGGCTTTAGAGACGGCGCTATACCCGCCCGTAACGGTCCTGGAAACGGACAATATCGTCTTCTTCCAGGTACGAACCGGAGCGCACTTCAATTAAGTCGAGAGGAATTTTCCCCGGGTTTTCCAGACAGTGCGTGGCTCCCAGCGGAATATAGATTGACTCGTTTTCGCCCAGCAGTTTCACTTCGCCATCAATCGTGACTTTGGCGGTACCCGCCACCACGACCCAGTGCTCGGCACGGTGGTGGTGCATCTGTACCGACAGCCCCTCCCCCGGTTTCACGGTGATGCGTTTCACCTGGTAACGTTCACCGGCATCGATGGAGTCATATTTGCCCCACGGACGATACACTTCGCGGTGGATATGGTGTTCATGGCGACCATCGGCCTTGATCTTCTCCACCACTTTTTTAACGTCCTGCACGGCATTACGGTCAGCAATCAGCACGGCGTCTTTCGTCTGTACGACCACCAGATCCTTCACGCCAACTGTGGTCACCAGACCGGACTCGGCGTAGACATAGCTGTTTTCCGTTTTGTGGCTGATAACATCACCGTGGTGGACGTTACCCTCCGGGGTATGGGCGCTGATCTCCCACAGGGAGGACCAGGAGCCAACATCACTCCAGCCCGCATCCATCGGTACCACAACGGCATCGGCCGTGCGTTCCATTACCGCATAGTCAATTGACTCTTCCGGGCAGGCGAGGAAAGACGCTTCGTCAACACGGATAAAATCGAGATCCGGATCCACTACCGCCATCGCTTTCTCGCAGGCGTCCAGAATATCCGGGCGATATTTGCGCAGCTCTTCCAGGTAGCGGCCAGCGCGGAACAGGAACATCCCGCTGTTCCAGTAATATTCACCGCTGGCCACATACGCCTGCGCGGTTTCCAGATTCGGTTTTTCGACAAACTGCGCCACGTCAAACGCTACGCTGTCGCCTTCGCCCGGGGTCACATTGCCACGACGAATATACCCGTAGCCGGTTTCCGGCAGGTCCGGCACGATGCCGAAAGTCACCAGTTTGCCGTTTTCGGCGTAAGGAATAGCTGCGCGTACCGCCTCGCGGAACGACTCTTCCTGTTGAATAACATGGTCTGCCGCCAGAACCAGCATCAGCGGATCGCAATCCGGGCTGCTGCGTTTGGCCGCCAGCGCCGCCAGCGCAATCGCGGGGGCGGTGTTACGTCCGGCAGGCTCCAGAATGATATTTTCTGTGAGTTTGTTCAGCTGGCGCAGCTGCTCGGCGACAATAAAGCGGTGTTGTTCGTTACAAATCACCACCGGGCTTTCACACTCCACACCCTGCAGGCGGTTAACCGTCGTCTGCAGCATGGTGAGCTCCCCTTTCAGGCAGAGGAACTGTTTTGGATAGAGCACGCGGGACAGCGGCCACAACCGGCTACCAGAGCCACCTGCCATCACAACCGGATACAAAGTGGTTTGACTCATGATTTATCCCCGTATATCTGCAATAAATTGGCTCAGCACGTTCTCTTTCTCGAGCGTGCGTTCGGCATATTCACGTGCCACCGTGTTCGTTTTTGGCATGGCAAGTGCCCGTTCAATGCCAGTGACCAGCGCCGGGACCGATTCCGGTTCCACGCAAACGGCGATCCCCGGATAGCTGTCGCACAGCTGGCCTAATTCTGTTTCGGCTTCCGCCGTGATCACCGCGTTACCGCCCACTGCCAGAATGTTGGTCAGCTTGGACGGCAGCACCGCGTCTGCCGCGCCGCGCTTTTGTACCACCAGATGGCAGTCGCCCATCTTCAGCAACGCAGGCAGTGCCTCGTAAGACTGAAGCGGGAAAAATTTCACGTTCGTCAGGCCGCGCTCGCTGGCCATTTTTTCCAGTCGCGCTTTTCCGCCGCCCTGCCCGACGATGACAAACATCCAGGGTTGATGGCTCAGTTGCTGTGCGGCGTCGATGACGCTCTCCAGCCCCTGCTTCTCGCCGATGTTGCCTGAGTAAAGAATGATTTTTTGGTCGTCAGGCAAACCGAGCTGAGCGCGTAGCGCCTGAGCGTCACTGTCTGTTACGTCGCGAAAACGCGCCACTTCAGACCAGTTGGGGAAAAAGATCACTTTTTCCGCCGGTACGCCCTTCTCCTGCGCTTTGTTCATCATTGAGCGCGAGATGGTCGAGACATAATCCACGTTATGCAGGCCGCTGCGCTCGAAGGCGCTGGCGAGTTTCGCCACCTTCCCGCTCTTACCTTTGCCGGCCATTCCCAGGCCGAGCATGGCGTCCACTTCATAATCCTGAATGTGAAGCAGCGTGCGCGCGCCGGAGAGTTTGCCCAGCAGGCGCATACCTGGGGTGCAGAACAGCGTTGGCACCACACCGATAATGCGATCCGGCTTCCAGCGACGTTGCGCCATCAGCGGGAAGAAACTGCTCAGGGCAAAGCTGCCCAGATGAAGTAACCGCTTCAGCGTTGAAGGCTGTTTCGGCACGTACAGCGGGCAACGCCAGACGGTCGCGGCACCCTCTTCGCGACGGTAGCGCCAGCCTGAATAGCGCTCACCTACTTTCCATTCCGGGTAGTATGGCGGCGCGGTAATGACCCGCACGTCATGTCCCTGGCTCGCCATCCACTCGACCATTTCGCCGGTGTATTTACCGATGCCGGTTAACTCCGGCGAATAGTTGATTCCGTACACCAGAATTTTCATAAGCCCGGCACTCCGGACTGACGATCGGCCAGGAAATAGGCACGACTGTTGTCATGCACATTGTCACTGGCCAGCAACGCCTCTGGCGTCTGCCAGCGGTAGTCGTCATGCTGAGAATCAGGCAGACGCAGGTCTGCCTCACTCACCTTCAGGCGAAAACCGAGCACCACATAGTGCGTGGTGAAACCGGTGCCCGAAAAGTTATCGTCATAGAAGTGCTGCCAGACCCCGTAAAACTGGCCTGCCGCCATCGGCAGTTGCAGGCCCAGTTCCGCCAGAGTGAGACGCTCAAAAGCATTTTCCAGCGTCTCATCCTTCTGCACGCGCCCGCCGGGCACGAACCAAAAGCCCTGTGCAGGACGGTTGGTTCGTTTTCCCAGCAAGAACTCGCCGCGTTCGTTCTCCACCACCAAATCAATTGAGATGAGCGGAGTGGAACGCACTACCGTGGCAAAATCTTCCTGACTTAAAAACATCATTACCCCCGGAAGCGGTGCTGGTTTTCAAGGAACCACTGGTAGGTGCTTGCCAGCCCCTGCTCCAGTGATACCTCGTGATACCAGCCCAGCTGATGCAGACGGGTCACGTCCAGCAGTTTGCGCGGCGTGCCGTCCGGTTTGGTGGCGTCAAAGACCACGCGGCCTTTGTAACCCACCACCTGCGCGATGGTTTGCGCCAGCTCACGAATGGTGCAATCCACGCCAGTACCGACGTTAATGTGCGACAGCATCGGTTCGGTGTTTTCCTGCCACACCTCACGATCCAGCTCCATTACGTGGATGCTGGCAGCCGCCATGTCATCCACATGCAGGAATTCACGCATTGGCGTCCCGCTGCCCCACACCACCACATCCGGTGCATTTTCGGCCGTTGCCTCGTGGAAACGACGCAGCAGCGCCGGGATCACGTGCGAATTGCTCGGGTGGAAGTTGTCATGCGGTCCGTACAGGTTGGTCGGCATCACCGAACGATAGTCGCGGTTATACTGACGGTTGTAGGATTCGCACAGCTTGATCCCGGCAATCTTGGCAATCGCATACGGCTCGTTGGTTGCTTCCAGCGTACCTTGCAGCAGTTCGCTCTCGGCGATCGGCTGCTTCGCCATTTTCGGGTAGATACAGGATGAGCCGAGGAACAACAGCTTATTCACGTTGTGCAGATGCGCTGCGTGAATGATGTTGCTCTCAATCATCATGTTCTCGTAGATGAAATCCGCCGGATACGTGTTGTTGGCAACAATGCCGCCCACTTTCGCCGCCGCCAGATACACTTGGTCAATACGTTCACTGGCGAAGAAGTCCTGTACCGCTTTGCTGTCGAGCAGGTTCAGCTCGTCACGGGTACGGACAATCACATCGACATCACCGCGCTGTTCAAGCTGGCGAACAATCGCGGAACCCACCATTCCGCGATGACCCGCGACAAAAATACGTTGTTTTGTCATTCTCAGGACTCCAGCGCGATGGCAACCTCGTAGCCATGAGACTTGAGCAGGGAGTGTTTTTTCGCTGCTTCAAGATCTTTGGCAACCATCTCGGAAACCATCTCCTGCAGAGTCGTTTCTGGTTTCCAGCCCAGTGTTTCGTGTGCTTTGGTTGGGTCGCCCAGCAGGGTTTCCACTTCAGCAGGACGGAAGTAACGTGGGTCAACCTGTACAATCACGTCGCCCGGTTTCACGCCCGGTGCGTCATGGCCCGTTACGGAAACCACGATGCCTTTCTCTTCCACGCCGGTACCTTCGAAGCGCAGTTTGATACCCAGCTGAGCGGCAGCCATCTCAACGAACTGACGTACGGAGTACTGCACGCCGGTTGCGATAACGAAGTCTTCTGGTTTTTCCTGCTGCAGCATCATCCACTGCATTTTTACGTAGTCTTTGGCATGGCCCCAGTCACGCAGGGAATCCATGTTGCCGAGGTGCAGGCAAGATTCCAGACCCTGTGCGATGTTAGCGATAGCGCGGGTGATTTTACGGGTAACGAAAGTTTCACCACGACGTGGGGATTCGTGGTTGAACAGAATGCCGTTACAGGCATACATGCCGTAGGATTCACGGTAGTTCACGGTGATCCAGTACGCGTACAGTTTCGCCACCGCATACGGAGAACGTGGGTAGAACGGGGTAGTCTCTTTCTGAGGAATTTCCTGCACCAGACCGTACAGCTCAGAGGTGGATGCCTGGTAGAAACGGGTTTTCTTCTCAAGGCCGAGGAAGCGAATCGCTTCCAGCAGACGCAGCGTACCCATTGCGTCAACGTCAGCGGTGTATTCCGGAGATTCGAAGGAGACCGCAACGTGGCTCATCGCGCCCAGGTTGTACACTTCATCCGGCTGCACTTCCTGCAGAATACGGGTCAGGTTGGAAGTATCGGTCAGGTCGCCGTAGTGCAGATGGAATTTCGGGTTCGCCGCATGAGGATCCTGATAAATGTGATCCACACGTTCGGTGTTGAATGAAGAAGCACGACGCTTAATACCGTGTACTTCATAACCTTTTTCCAGCAGCAGTTCTGCCAGGTAAGAACCATCCTGTCCGGTAACGCCGGTGATGAGAGCGACTTTAGACATGTTTATATTCCTCTACTTATGAATTTAATCAGTTTCAACGCGTTCGCGTATCACCACTGCGGGGTTGCCACGGCAAATTTTATTTGCCGGTAGCGATTTAAAAACGCTGCTGCGGGCACCGACTACCGTGCCATCGCCAACAGAAACACCAGGTGCAACAAAAACATCTGTCGCCAGCCAGCATTTTTCGCCAATCACAATCGGAGTGGCGGTAATATCAAAATGCTGACTCATAAAATCGTGACTGCCGGTGCACAAATAACACTTCTGTGAAACCACCGAATTTGCACCAATCGTAATATCGCCAAGGGTATATAACACCGCGTCATCCCCTACCCACGCATAATCCCCAAGCGTTAATTTCCACGGGTAGGTAATTTTTACCGACGGGCGAATGACTACGTTTTTTCCGATTCTTGCGCCAAACAGACGCAATAAAAAAGCTCGCCAGCGGTACAGTATTTGCGGTGACCAGGCAAATAAGGTGGCCTGTACGGCCCACCACAACTGCACTTTAATACCGCTCCCGCCCCGAAAGCCTTTCGGCACGGAGAAACCGTTAAGATCCTGCATTACGTTTCCTTATATTCAGGCTTTGTTATATAAGGTTTTCGTTTTACCCGTGGTACGCAGACGTAATAAATAAGATAATTCCGCCCAGAACCCCGGCACGCCTAATATTTTACGCTGCACATTTCTGGCATCCTGGCACAGTTCCAGATTATTAGACGTTGACACGCCACCCATTGAAAATTCAGATACCAGCCCTTTAATTCGACGGAACGGGTAACCTGATTTATACAGACTGGCAGTCAGCGCATAATCTGAAGAAACTTTATACTGCAGATCGTAAGGCTGTTTTTTCAGACCTTTTACCGGGAAGAAAATGGCCTGATGGCTGGCAGGCAAACTGTGGTAGATATACCAGCCGGGTTTCGCACTGCGGCAAACTTTATGGCCATCGCCAAAATCGAGCAGCGCGTCGCCAATGTACATCGCATCCTCTTTCTGGCGCGCCAGCTGACGGGCAAATAACGCCACATCCTCATGGAATACGTCACCGGAATTCAGGAAGATGGCATAACGGCCTTGCGCCATGTCGATGCCTTTATTCATCGCATCGTAGATGCCTTTATCTTTCTCGCTGATGAAACGTAAGTTGAACTCACCGTTGAGTTTTTCCAGAAACTCCGCCGTACCATCGTTCGAGCCGCCATCGACCACAATCCACTCAAAGGTGAGACTTGGATCGCGCGCCAGGTTGCGCAGCGAGCGCCAGGTTTTTACCACCCCTTCGTAATTACGAAAAGCGACAGTAATGACGCTAAGAAACATAAATCACCTCATTTCGTCATACGTTCGTAATATTAAGCGCTTTGCGCAGAATAAACGGACAGACAATCAAGAAAGCATATTCCGGGCTAAATATTGACCCGGTAAAAAACAACGACACCGGTGTAAACAGATAAAGCTGCACGCGAAAGTTCTGGTTATCACCAAACGCGTTAATCATCATTTTGAAAACTTTAAACAGATACCACAGTGTCAACAGTACGGCGAACCACGAAAAATAGATAATTAACAGATACAGGCCATTGTCTATGGTTTTACCGACATCCGCACCGTTAAAGATTCCGAATGATGCAACATATTCGTAAAGTGAGCCGAATCTTACTACACCATCGATATGGGTTAAGGAATAACCCACCATCACCAGTGGACCAATGATACGATAATAGGATGACGAGCCTTCGGTTCCCAAATCTCCCAGGCGTTCTGAGATGTATGGGAAGGCAAATATCACGCCAACCATAAATACTGTCAGAGAGATAATCGCCAGCGGCAGTTTTTTCTTAATCGCATCTTTGTTCAGGTACTGGAACGCCCACTCCAGCAGGTAAAACAGGATAAATGTCATTACCCCTGAGAACGATCCTGACAGAACAATTCCTGCAAGAATCATAGCATCGGTCTTAGGGGTTTTGATACCAAACTGTTTGATGCTGAGCCAAATTGAGATTAGTGCCAGAGCAAAAAACGCCGGTTCAAAATAGAGGGCTGTCGTACGTTTTCCGCCAAACTTGATGAAGTTCAATACATAGCTGTTACTGTAAATGAGATATTTCGAAATTATCTCCATCAGGCTACTGCCACCGGTCAAAATAATTTGCGCCATTTCCAGTGCGGCAAGCATAACAATTAACGCAACGGCAATATAAAAGAACCTAAGGATTTTCCGATAATTGTGTGGCGAAATAACCTTGAAGCGAATACTCCAGACCATGCCAATAATAATGACGATATAAACAAACAGCATGGTGGAGGTGACGTATTTACTGGCATCCAGAGACTGACCAAAGATGTAGTTAAATAGCGTCAGACCCACGCCCAGCCCTAAGGCCATCATCAGCTTCTTGAGGTTGATTTTGTCGACATACAGCAGAAGCAGAACGGGCAGGAAGGTCACTATGGTTATCGGGAAGCTTTCGCCAAGCTGGGCAATTTTGACGTTGACCAGCAGATAAATCAGCGGCAGCAGCAGATAACTACAGACTCTGATAGAACGAGACATATTCCTCCAGCATCTGTTGTCCACTGTAGGCCTTGCGGCTGCGGTTGCGGAACGATTCCAGGTCGGTGCCAAAAACGGCCTGCGCGATCTGCGCCTTCGGCAGTTGCACCAGGGGCAGCACCTCATGCTCCGCAAACGTGGTCCCGCCCGATTTTTCCAGCACTTCACGTGCCGCATCGCTGTGGGTGGCAATCACCGGCACACCGATGGAGAGCGCTTCGCACAGGATCAGCGGGTAGTTATCCACGCGCGAACTGAATACCAGCGCATCCATCCCATTGAGGGCGCTCATCAGTTTGCGCTTGTCGGTTTCAAACCCGTGATTCACCACGTTAGCCCCTTCGAACGGCGAGAACTTACCGAAGGTGTGCAGTTCAATCTTGTCACCCAGCGCCATCATGTCGCGCACCAGCTGCTGATTGGTTTTGCCGTCGTAACGCAGGTCATGCGCAACGATAGCGATTTTTGGTTTACCCGGGGTTTCTGCAACCGGGGTAAGTTCGGCCAGAATCGCTTCCGTCGCCACGTCGATACCGTTATTGATGATCTGACAGCGCCCTGCCCCATACAGACTGTTAAAGGCATCGGCAACGTGCTGGCTTGGAGAGATAAACGTACAGCCGAGCGAGAGCATGTCGCGGAACAGCTGGCGCTTTCCGGCCACCAGCTGATGGGCACGATCCACTTTCACCGGCGGGTAGTTGCTCAGCGTCGGGCACTTCTGGCAGTTGCTTTTCCAGCCTTCACACCCGTCGGTAAAGGCGCAGCGACCGGTCACGCTCCAGTGATCGTGCAGCGTCCAGACGAAGCGGGTATCCGGTTTGTGGGCCTGCACCTTCTGACAAAACGCCACCACCTCTTCCAGATTCAGCCAGTAGCTGTGTAGCACGTGGAAATGCAGCACAACCGGCCCCTGGGAGCGCGTCACGGTGCGATAAAGGGTGTTAAGATTGCCAAACAGATCGCGGTTAAACAGGCGGAACAAGGCAATGTTGGCCACGGAAGTCAGGCGCGGCGTGTGCTTATGCACCTGCGGGTAGTTATCGTGACTGACGCTTTTCTTACCACCTTTGCCATAACCGTAAATAAAACGAGACTGAAGTCCTTTTTGCAGCGCGCGCTGGTGAAGATCCAGCGCCACACCGGCCGCCCCGCCCTCTGCGAGACGGACGTTAAATTGCAGAATGTTCATTTGATCACCTTCACGCGGGCTTTTTCACCCACCACCAGCGCGTTATCCGGAATACTGTCCAGCACCACGCTGCCTGCGCCTATCGTGACGTTGTTACCAATCGTGATGTCACCAATGATGACCACGTTCGCGCCCAGCTCGACGTTATTGCCAATCACCGGGCAGGCCAGGCTGTCGGGCCCACGGTTACCGATGGTGACCGCGTGGCGAATAGTGAAATCATCACCGGCTACAACGAATTTGTTGATCACCACGGCATAACCGTGATGAATGGTAAAACGGCGACCAATGGTGGCAGCGGCCTGAATTTCATAACCAAAAAAACATTCAGTAATGATGCGGTACAGCACCAGCACCGGTGCCGCCCAGAGATTGTTTAAAACATTTTTCTTGCGCCACACCGAGCAAAAATGCGCGATGCGGTACGCCAGAACCATGCAGCACGGGCGCAGGCTCCAGCTGTTAGCGCGGCAATCTTCCAGAAACATTATTTCCCCCGAAGTCCATCAGCCAGACGCTTGCCGTTACGCACGGACAACAACGTGAGCAGCGTGCGCCAGTTCATGCGCTTATTGCGGATCTGATAGAGGGTAAACAGCTGATACTTCCGGCTGGCACGGTCGAACTTGTCCTTGTGCTTGCGGTAAAAGTGGAAGTAACCAGAGAATTTCTTCGGCGACGAGGTGATTTGCATCTCCCCGTGATTGATATGCAGGATCTGCGTCGCCTCTTCCACCTTCCACGGCTCGCCATACTCCATCACCATGCGCAGGAAGATGTCGTAATCCTGCGCAGCCTTCAGCTCGGTATCGAACAGGCACTCCTTAAAACGCCACGCCCAGGTAAAGACCTGATTACCGATGATGTTGCGTTTATAGAACAGGCGGCGTGAGTAAGGCGATTTCGGGTACAACGGCAGGCTGGCAGGCTGCGAGTAAACTTCACCCTGACAGACATAGTCGTTGGCATACAAAAACGCATGCGTCACCAGCTGTGCTTTGTGCGACAGGAAGATCGACAGACGGTTCGGCGTCCATTCGTCATCGTCGTCGATGCCGGTCAGATACTGGCCTTTAGCCTGCATAATCGCCTGGTTACGCACCGCGCACGCACCGGAGTTAATCTCGTTATGCGTGTAAACCACGCGCGGGTCGTTAAGGTCAGTCACAAACTTTTGCAGCTGTTCGTACGAGGAAGAACAGTCATCAACGATGATCAGTTCCCAGTTATCGTAATCCTGTCGCAGCACAGATTTTATTGCGCGGATCGCCAGCTGCTGACGATTCCATGTCGGCATATAAATAGAAACTAAAGGGCGTTGTGTAGTCATGGTCTTCCCCGAAAGCTAACGATTAGTGACTGTCAGACTTGTATTCGTACTCGTAGTAACCGTAGTCCTGGTAACCGGTCGCACGACGGAAGATGGAGTTCAGGATCACCCCTTTCACTTCAATTCCGTTTTGCTCGAAGCGGCTCAGGCTGGTTTCCACTTCCTTCAGCGTGTTCACCGCGTAACGCGCCACCATCAGCGTGGTGCCGGCATGGCGGCCCACAATGGCGGCATCGGTCACCGCCAGAATCGGTGGGGTATCAATCAACACCAGGTCATAGTTTTTGCTCGCCCACTCCACCAGCTCGCTAAAACGTTCACTCATCAGCAGCTCTGATGGATTCGGCGGCACCTGACCACGCGGAATAAGGTCAAACTTCGGCACCGTCGTCGGTTTTGCACTCTGGCTAATCTCACCTTTGCCCAGCAGGATTTCCGACAGCCCGTTGACGTTATTGGTACCCAGCAGTTCGTGGGTATAGCCCTTACGCATATCACAGTCGATCAGCAGCACCCGTTTATTGGTCTGGCTCACCACCGCCGCCAGGTTGGCACAGACAAAGGTCTTACCAATTGACGGGCTGACACCGGTCAGCATCAGGACGTTGTTTTTGGCCTGCATCATGGCGAAGTGCAGACTGGTACGCAGACTACGAATCGCTTCGATGGCCAGATCGGTTGGGTTACCCACGGCCAGCAGCTGACTTTGTTTGTAACGCTTAACGCCTTTGGTGGTTTTGACGCTGTCACGCGATTTTTGCCACTCCGACAGCGGGATGCTGGCGTAGACGTTGATACCGCTCTCTTCCAGTGCCTGCGGGCTTTCGATTCCACGGTTGAACAGCGAGCGAAGCAGCACGCCAACGATGGAGAGGATAAGACCCAGAATAATGCTGCCGAGAATGATGAGGGCTTTCTTCGGCTTCAGCACCCCAGGCTGGGTGATGGCCGGGTCAACGATGCGCACATCACCAACGGTACTGGCTTCGGTAATTTTCAGCTCCTGCTGTTTATTCAGCAGCTGCATGTACACCTGCTGTCCGGATTCCACATCGCGGGTCAGACGTACGATTTCCTGCTGCGTTTTAGGCATCGCAGTGACGCGGTCGTTGAGTTTCGCCTTCTCTTCTTCCAGCGTGCGGCGTTTCTCGAGCAGCGTACGGTAGGCCGGGTGACGCTTGGTATAAAGCTTGGAAATCTCCGCCTCTTTGAAGGTCAGCTCGTTAAGCTGCGCATCAATGTTAACCATCGAGTCGAGAACGGATTTCGCTTCCAGCGGCAGGTCGACAGAGTCTTTATCCTGACGATAGGCGTTCAGCTTGTTCTCGGCATCATCCAGACGGGCGCGGACTTCCGGAAGCTGTCTGGCGAGGAATGCCAGGCTTTTCGCCGCTTCAGCCGATTTACGCTCAACGTTTTGCTCAAGATAGTTACGGGTGATGCTATTGAGGATGTCGCGGATCTGATCCTTATCTTCACCGGTAAAGGTCATGCTCAGGACACCGGTGTCCTTACCGTTTTCGGTGACGGTCAGGTTGTTCTGCAGATTGTTAATCATTCCCAGCGTGGAGAATTTGGTCACGGTAAATTCACCGCCCTCCTGGGCGTGGATCGCGCTGACCATCATGCTGACACCCTGTTTCGTCAGCATCTGCCCCACTTCACCGCGCGCGCTAAAGCCCGCATCGCTGGTCAACTGGTACTGTTTCGGGCCTAACACCGTCAGGGTAAAGGTCTGATCCGCGCTTCCTTTTGGCAGCACAAAGTCAGTCACTTTGACCGTGTCGTTGCTGCGTCCCATCAGACGGTCCCAGCCAGCACCAAAGATCGGGAAGGTATTTTTGGTGACGGAGATATCAAGGCCGAGGTCGTGAACGGTTTTACCCAGAACCAGGCGCGACTGGATCAGCTGAATTTCCGCATCGGAAGCCGGCGGTTTGTTCGCCAGTGCGGAGCCAATGTCCTGCACCAGCGAGTTACCGGTATTCTGCTCAATCTGCACCAGCGCATCAGCACTGTAGATTGGCGTCGCAAACAGCGTATAGACGACGGCCGCCGCGGCAAACACGGCGGTGATCCCAAGCACCCACCACTTTGCCTCTACGACGGTGCCGACCAGGCGACCAATATCGATTTCATCACTGCCCGAAGTCGGGGCGGCAGAAGGTTTTGTTTTTTCTGTCATTGTTATCCCTGCTGAGCTTTCAGTGCCTGCGCCCACTGACGGGCAGACTGGTCAAGTAAGGTGTATACCGCCTCGAAGGCCTCATGGCTTTTGCGATATGGATCGGGGATTTCGCGTTCATTGTCCCAGTGACCAAACAGCATCACCTTGCCGCGCATCTCCGGTGCGATATCACACAGCGCATGGATATGGCGTTTTTCCATCGTCAGGATCAGGTCATACTCCCGGCACATACGGCCGGTGACCTGACGGGCGATGTGCCCGTCGAGAGAAAGGTTATGATCGCGGGCCACGCTCGTTGCGCGCTCATCGGCACCTTTACCGACCAGCGCACCCAGCCCTGCGGATTCAACGGTCAGTTCGGGCTGGTAGAGTTTCAGCAGCCGTTCAGCCGTGGGGGAACGGCAAATGTTCCCCACGCATACCACCAGAATTTTGTTAAACATCGCGGATTACCAGGTATGAATGTCGCGCGCCGTATCCGTCATGTAGCGAACGCCACTGATGGTTGGCAGCAACTGGTTGATCAGACGGTTCCAGCGGGCAACCGGTGCGGTGGTGACATACACCACATCGTATGGCTGGAGACGGAACTCCGTTGCCATCACCAGAGACGTCGCATCGGACATATCCAGCTGGTAGATGTTGGCAATCTTGCCTTTCGCACTGCCCTCACCTTTCAGCGGACGGATCACGAAGATACCGGTGGCGTTGGAGGTGGTCAGATCAATACCCTCTGCATTACCCAGCGCTTCGGTCAGGGTCATGCCGCTGAAGTCCATTTTGAGGGTGCTCTGTTTCTTAACTTCGCCCATCACGAACACTTTCAGATCGTCATTGCGCGGTACGTAGAGAATGTCGCCCGGATAGAGCAGACGGTTCTGAGTCAGGTCACCGTTTTGCATCAGCGCCTGCAGCGAAATGCGCTGCTCTTTGCCGTTGTGCGTCAGAACCACGTTGCGCCAGTCGGCACCGTCGGTTAAACCACCAGCGGCGTTAATGGCATCCAGAACGGTCAGCGGTACGTTGGTGATGGCCTGTTGACCGGATTTATTCACCTGTCCGGAGATATAGGCTTTTTGCGAGCGGAATGCGGCGATATTAACGTCCACCTGCGGATCGGCGATGTACTGCGCTAAGCGGCCGGTAATATCACTGCGGATTTCGGCGAGCGTTTTCCCGGCAACGTGTACCTTGCCAATATAGGGATAGAACATGGTGCCGTCTGACTGTACCCAGTTACCGGTGTCGCTTGAGCTACGGTACTGGCCCGCTGGTGTGGTCAGTTCAGGGTGGTCCCAGACGGTGACGTTGATGACATCACCCGGCCCCACGCGGTACTGGTAGGAGGCAATCTCCTGATCCAGAGACATATTCGGCTGAGCAACATTCGGACGTGGACGTAATTGTTCGACCAGACGTGGCGTGAGTGGATAAACATTCACCATTTTGTCGAGATCAAAATCGGCATCCTGCTGCTTGATCACATCCTTACCCATTGTTGACATATTGCTGCCGGGAAAGACCGTACAACCACTCATCAAGGTCACAGACACCAATAATGGCATCAATTTCATTTTGGATTTCATCATTGATTATTTATCACTTTGGCAGAGTAATTATCCTGTGCAATTTAAAATAAGCCGGGTCGTATTGGGTTTCAGCATGCAGTTAATCAAATAGAAATATAACTGGCATCAGTCCTAAAAAAAGCTTATTCATCCATTGGCTATTGACAGAATAATCGAGGCTGATTCACACGCTTTCAGGCACGCTACCGCCCTTGGCTTTCAGTTACCAATCCACTGACTAAACAATGTGTTATGGATAGACACCCTCTTGAACAAGGTCTTCTGGAAATATATCAGCCGCAAAAACGCCCGACGGATAATCAATAACCATTCCTGAAGACCGAAACAATAATAGCAACAAGGAGATTTAACATTTGATGCTGGAGGAATTGTTGCAGCTAACCTAATAGCAGGCAAGGAGACAACTGTCCTAATAACTGTTTTTAAGATTAATATTAAGAGCAAACTTTTGACCTTTTAGGATTTTCTTTATATTGACAAAGCAACAATAAAAACCATTAATTGCGATATATCCTAAAATGTACTGTGCGTAATAAAATATACGTAATTACCTTATTTACAGCGCCAGCGTATTGCTCTCTTTTTGTTCGGCCTTATTAAGAGAAATCTCAGCCCGGCATTGCAATTTCCCGCCGCTTTATCCATGATCGAAGTGTGACATTCGTCATATAACAGAAGGTATTGCTATTACTATGGAATGGATTGCCGATCCATCAATCTGGGCCGGACTGGTGACGCTGGTCGTCATCGAATTGGTGCTCGGTATTGATAATCTGGTCTTTATCGCCATCCTCGCCGAAAAACTGCCCCCTTCTCAGCGTGACCGCGCTCGCGTAACGGGCCTGCTTTTGGCGATGGTGATGCGGTTGCTGCTGCTGGCCTCTATCTCCTGGCTGGTCACGCTCACACAGCCTCTGTTCTCCGTTCACGGCCTGAGCTTCAGCGCCCGTGACCTGATCATGCTCTTCGGTGGCTTGTTCCTGCTGTTTAAAGCGACGGTTGAACTTAATGAGCGGCTCGAAGGCAAAGACAGTGAAAACCCGACCCAGCGACGCGGGGCAAAATTCTGGCCTGTGGTGGCGCAAATCGTGGTGCTGGACGCCGTCTTCTCACTGGACTCGGTGATCACCGCCGTCGGGATGGTTGACCACCTGGCCGTGATGATGGCCGCAGTGATCATTGCCATTACGCTGATGGTGATGGCGAGTAAAGCCCTGACCCGGTTCGTTAACAGCCACCCGACCATTGTTATTCTCTGCCTGAGTTTCCTGTTGATGATTGGCTTTAGCCTGGTGGCAGACGGGTTTGGATTCCACATTCCGAAAGGCTATCTGTATGCCGCCATTGGTTTCTCAGTAATGATTGAAGCGCTGAACCAGCTGGCGATATTCAACCGTCGCCGCTTCCTCTCAGCGAATCAGACGTTACGTCAACGCACGGCCGACACGGTCATGCGCCTGCTGAGCGGGAAAAAAGAGGATGCAGAACTGGATGCGGAATCCGCCGCGATGCTTGCCGATCACAGTGACGGGCTGATCTTTAATCCGCAGGAGCGACTGATGATTGAGCGGGTGCTCAATCTGAATCAGCGGACGGTCAGCAGCATCATGACATCACGGCATGACATCGAGCATATAGACCTGACGGCACCGGAGGAGCACATTCGCGCCCTGCTGGATAAAAACCAGCACACCCGCGTGGTTGTCACCGGCGGTGAAGAGGAAGAGGAGTTGCTGGGCGTGGTGCACGTCATCGACCTGCTGCAACAGCAGCTGCACGGTGAAGCACTCAATCTGCGCGCCCTGGTACGCCAGCCGCTGGTCTTCCCTGAAGGACTGCAGCTGCTTTCTGCCCTTGAGCAGTTCCGTAACGCGCGCACTCACTTTGCCTTTGTGGTGGATGAATTCGGTTCCGTTGAAGGACTGGTCACGCTCAGCGACGTCATGGAAACCATCGCCGGTAATTTGCCCAACGAGGTGGATGAGATTGATGCGCGCCACGACATCCAGAAAAATGCCGACGGGTCGTGGACGGCGAACGGCCATATGCCGCTGGAAGACCTGGTGCAATATGTGCCGCTGCCGTTGGATGAAAAACGCGAATACCACACTATTGCCGGTCTGCTGATGGAATATTTGCAGCGTATCCCGCAACCGGGAGAAGAGGTTCAGGTGGGGGACTATCTGCTTAAAACGTTGCAGGTTGAGAGCCACCGTGTACAGAAGGTGCAGCTCATTCCACTGCGGGATGATGAAGAACTGGACTATGAGGTTTAGTGAGTTGTTTTGCCCGGTAGCATGTGCGCTACCGGGCGCTCGGGCATCAAAGCTTATCTAACAGCTTCTTCACATCCTTCCCTGACTGAGAATCTTTATTCCGATCCGCCCAGTCCTTCAGACGACGTTTCGCTTCGTCCTGCAGATGTTTGCGCAGGATCTGATCCACCTGAAGGCTGTAATTCAGCGCCTGCCATTTGCCATAGACAGTGAGTGGAACCGGCGTCTCTTTAAGGAAGTCGATCAGTTTACTTTCACCCTGCCAGCCGGAAAGTACCCGCACGTTAAATCGGGTATCCGCCGTCTCTTTCACCAGATCCAGCTTACCTTCACCGGTTAACGACAGGAGTGAAGAGGTCCCCTGCATTCCGTCGAGAGTGAGCTGCCCGTTGTCCAGCGTCAGGTCAGTGGTAAAGCTGTCGAGGCGCGTTGCGCTGTCGTAGTTTTCCTGGGCTTTAACATCACTGCTGCGCTCCACCGCCTGCTGCACCAGCTGCTGGAAGTTAAGCCCTTCCATACGGGAATCTTTCAGATCAAGATGGGCCTGCCCCTGCCATTCGCGGCGGAAAGCCTCAGCATCAATCTTCGTCCCCGAGAAGTCACCCGCCAGCGTCAATTGGCCCGTTAAGGAGATCGGGTAATTAAAGGCTTTAAGGATGGTACCAATCTCAACGTTGTCGAGACGCGGCTGGAATTCGGCGCTGGCCGTCTCTTTACGCACGTCCAGCGTGCCCGGCAGAGAAAGATGTCCGGCGCCCATTTTGCCGCTCAGTTCGGAGATCACCAGCAAGCCGTTATGGTTAAACATCTGGCTGCTCACGTCGGTAAAATCGATACCGCGCCAGCGCAGGCTGTTAGCTTTCAGTAAGATATCGGCCGTGAATCCGCGCAGACCGTTATAGTCTGGCTGATCAAGACTCGAGGAGATGACCGGACGCGGCTTGGACGGCTGGCTTTGCCCATTCTGAGCGGCGTTCCCGTCGGTTGCACCCGCTGGCTGAGGCGGAAGTAAGTTCTCCAGATTGAGCTTGTCAAACTGCAGATTCATTACCCACTTCGGCTTCTCCTCAAGCGTGACGCTCGCCTGCCCTGTCAGACTGCTGTCATTCGCCTGCAGATTGAGGTTATCCAGCTCAAGCTGTTTTTGCTCTTCGCGCCACACGGCCTGCAGCGTTCCCTGACCGGTGATCCCCTGGGCAGGAAGATCGGCTCCCGTCAGTTGCCAGTTCAGTTGCTGAATATCCGCCGTGAGCTGATGGGGGTAATCTGAGGCATTCACATTGGCGTTCAGCGACAGATTCAGATCGCGCTGATCGCGGTTCAGCCTTCCGCTAAACTCCAGCGAGGCAATATGATGGGCGTCCTGCTCCATCTTCAGGTTGATGTTACGGACGGTTACCTGCTCGTCGGACTCATGCTGGAAAACCAGCACGCTGTCGGCGACTTTCAGTTTGGCTATATCAAATGACCAGCCCGTATCCGTCGGCTCGTCGGGCAGCGTATTTTCCCGCGGGGCGACCGGCGCATCCGAGTCACGCACGGCTTCAGTTTGCGGCGTCAGCTGAATCACCGCCCCTTTCAGCATCACCTGGTCGACCTGCAACTGGTGTGAAAAGAGCGGGATCAACGCCACATCAAGACGCATGTTATCGGCAGAGACCAGCGGCTGGGAGGCACCCGGCGCGGTTAACGACATGCGGCCTGAGAGAATGCTGAGTTGCGGCCAGACGTGCCAGCGCAGCGGCCCATCAAGCTTCAGTTGATAACCACTACGCGCTTCGACCTGCCGCACCATGTAAGCACGGAAATCATTAGGGTTAACAAGCAGGACTAACGCCGAAAGGCCAGCAACCAGAACCACCAGCAAAATCATCAGCGTTGTCAGAACTCTTCTCATAGCATCCTCAGTGGACTAACGATCAGTCTTTATCAATACGGCTCGCGACCGCACCCTGCTGGTCGCGATATTTAGCGTCCTGACGGCGGTTATAAGGACGATCTGCCGGACCGGTTAGCGGTTCAAAGCTCAGCGCACCGATCATCATCCCTGGACGCAGTGCCAGAGGCAGTTTACCGGCATTGAAGAACTCGAGCACGATACGGCCCGACCAGCCTGGATCGATACGGTGCGCGGTCACGTGAACCATCAGCCCCAGTCGCGCCAGAGAAGAACGGCCATCGAGCCAGCCGACCAGGTCCGCAGGCAGCGTCACGGATTCATAGGTCACCGCCAGCGCCAGTTCACCCGGATGCAGATAAAAGGCTTCGCCCTCGTCAATAACGATTTCATCACTCATCACGCGATCAAGTGCGGCGCTGACTTCATCCTTCGGCCCGCTAAGGTCGATGAACGGTGCGGTATGGCCGCTAAAGGTGCGGAATTTATTTCCCAGGCGCACATCAACAGTCACACCATTGATACGCTCCACGGGTGGACGTGGTGTAATAGACAGACGGCCTTCATCCAGCCAGGCTTCAATATCGCGATCACAAAGACGCATCGCACTTTCTCCTTTCATGCATCGTACCCTGAAGCCATAAAGACTCAGGGCAAAACCAGGTTATCCCTGAACGGTACACAATTCGCGCGGCTTATTCAAAAAACTGGCTGATTTTCGCTTTTAAGATATCAATGGCTATGCGGTTTTTACCGCCGCGAGGCACGATGATATCGGCGTATTGCTTGGATGGTTCAATGAATTGCAGGAACATCGGGCGGACAGTTTTCTGGTATTGCGCCATTACGGAGTCCATTGAACGTCCACGCTCATTCACGTCACGCTTAATGCGGCGCATCAGGCAGATATCCAGCGGCGTATCGACGAAAATCGAGAAGTTCATTGATTCACGCAGACGGGAGTCGGTCAGAAGCAAAATACCTTCAAGGATAATGACCTTCTTCGGTTCGATACGGATCGTTTCCTGCGTACGGGTATGTTCTACATAACTATAGACGGGAAGTTCAATTGCCTGGCCGCTTTTAAGTGCTTCTAAATGCTGGAACAGTAAGCTGTGATCCATCGCATTAGGATGGTCATAGTTAGTTTTTACGCGTTCTTCCATCGACAGATGGGATTGATCTTTGTAATAGCTGTCTTCGGGAATGACGCCGATATGCTCATCACCAACTTGTTCACGCAGTTCGCGGTAAAGCGTACTGGCAATAAGACTTTTACCTGAAGCCGATGCGCCGGCGATGCCTATAATGACGCACTGATGAGACTTATCAGTCATAAATTTAGCGACCTGATTAACCTGGATGTTAAGGAAGGACGACGCCGGAGCGTCAAACGCGGCAATTATAGGGATTTCGCGGGCATGATACCAGTCGAAAGCGCAGGTTCTGCGAGACAGGGTGAAAAGCGACGAAATGATCCCTTTGTGAAATTTAAACGCACGTTTTTTCAGCGTTTGTCGGGGATTTTTTACCGAGTAACTATTTAATAAGTCTATGATGTCAAATTATGAGCAGTCGCCATATGAATTGTAAATTGTTTGTACTAGGGAAGGTGCGAACAAGTTCCTGATATGAGATCATCATATTCATCCGGAGCGCATCCCAGAGGGACATCATGAGCCATCAACTCACCTTCGCCGATAGTGAATTCAGCACTAAGCGCCGTCAGACCCGAAAAGAGATTTTCCTCTCCCGCATGGAGCAGATTCTGCCATGGCAGAATATGACCGCTGTCATCGAGCCGTTTTATCCCAAGGCGGGCAATGGCCGACGGCCCTATCCGCTGGAGACCATGCTGCGTATTCACTGCATGCAGCATTGGTACAACCTGAGCGACGGTGCCATGGAAGATGCCCTGTACGAAATCGCCTCCATGCGCCTGTTTGCCCGATTATCCCTGGATAGCGCCCTGCCGGATCGCACCACCATCATGAATTTCCGCCACCTGCTCGAGCAGCATCAACTGGCCCGTCAATTGTTCAAGACCATCAATCGCTGGCTGGCCGAAGCAGGCGTCATGATGACCCAAGGCACTTTGGTGGATGCCACCATCATTGAGGCACCCAGCTCTACCAAGAACAAAGAGCAGCAACGCGATCCGGAGATGCATCAGACCAAGAAAGGCAATCAGTGGCACTTTGGCATGAAGGCCCACATTGGTGTCGATGCCAAGAGTGGCCTGACCCACAGCCTGGTCACCACCGCGGCCAACGAGCATGACCTCAATCAGCTGGGTAATCTGCTTCATGGAGAGGAGCAATTTGTCTCAGCCGATGCCGGCTACCAAGGAGCGCCACAGCGCGAGGAGCTGGCCGAGGTGGATGTGGACTGGCTGATCGCCGAGCGTCCCGGCAAGGTAAAAACCTTGAAGCAGCATCCGCGCAAGAACAAAACGGCCATCAACATCGAATACATGAAAGCCAGCATCCGTGCCAGGGTGGAGCACCCGTTTCGCATCATCAAGCGGCAGTTCGGCTTCGTGAAAGCCAGATACAAGGGGCTGCTGAAAAACGATAACCAACTGGCGATGTTATTCACCCTGGCCAACCTGTTTCGGGTGGACCAAATGATACGTCAGTGGGAGAGATCTCAGTAAAAACCGGAAATAACGCCAGAAATGGTGGAAAAAATAGCCTAAATAGGCTGATTCGATGTGTTTGCGGGAAAAAAATCGGCCCAGATCCGCGAAATTTTAATCAACGAGTCAGCTTGGGAAGACATGACCTGCTTATTCGCACCTTCCCTAGAGCCAGACATTATCAGCTGGGATAAGCGGATGTTTGAGCTGTATGAGATCCCACCGCACATCAAGCCCACCTGGCAGCTCTGGCACGAAACGATGCTCCCGGAAGACCGCGCTCACGCTGAAAAGGTGCTCCGGGATTCCCTCATTTCACGTTTGCCGTTTAAGCTTGAGTTCCGCATTCGTGTTAAAGAAGGCGTGTGTAGATTCAATCTGTCAATGCAACACCCCTTTCAATTATCTCTTTCGGTGTTTTGAACTTCAGTGTCTTTCTCGGTCTGTTGTTTAGCTGAGCAGCAACCAGATCTAGTTCATGTTGAGTATATTGGGCAAGACATGTCTTTTTAGGAAAGTACTGCCGAATTAGCCCATTTGTGTTCTCATTTGTTCCCCGCTGCCAAGGACTCTGAGGATCGCAGAAGTAAACTTTAACGCCGGTGCTGACAGTAAATTCTAGATGTCTGGCCAGTTCCATTCCTCTGTCCCATGTCAGTGATTTTCTGAGTTCTGACGGTAAACTCAGGAATTTGTCGGTAAGAGCCTGATTTACTGAGACAGAATCTTTGCCCCTGAGTCTAAGGATGATCGTATAACGTGATTTTCGGTCTACAAGTGTGGCTATATGAGAGTTTTTTGTACCTGAGACTAAATCGCCCTCCCAATGCCCCAGAGAGCGTCTGTTATCGATATTTCGGGAACGTTCGTGAATTGGTGTTCCGTTCACTATGTTAATCGTACCTCTTTCGCCTTTGCGGGTATGACGCCTGCCATGGCGAAGGCTATGCGACCGTCGCAGATGCTGTATATTCAGGTGGTGTAGCGCTTCACGGCTACGAAAGTACAGCGTTTTATAAATTGTCTCAGGTGATATTCGCAGCGTTTTTTGACGTGGTTTTGTTCGCCTTAACCATCCTGATATTTGCTCTGGAGACCATTTCATCTCCAGCTTTTCCAGAACAAGCTTTCGCAATGGTAAATTTTGATCCAGTAAGCACGGTTTTGGCCTTTTCGCCATTCTGTTGGCTCGGTTATTAGCATCAACAGCTTTGTAATAGCGTCTGCCCCGATTACGCTGAACTTCACGTGAGATCGTCGAAGGACTGCGATTCAGCGCAGTAGCTATCGCACGAATGCTCATTTTGGCTGACAAACCAGCTCGTATCTCCTCGCGCTCAGACAGTGTCAGGTGAGCTACAGCCCGCTTACGCTCATGGGGTTTTATGCCGCCAGTATCCCTTAACATAGTGAAGATCGTTCCGGGTTTTGAACCCAGGATATTCGCTATTTCACTGAAGCCTGTTCCGTTCTTCCATAGTTCAAAAACAGAGGCTTTTTCCTCTGCTGTAAATGTTCGTCTCATTCAAAAAACCTCCGCAACCCCATGTTTTCACATAACTGTTGCGTTGACCAATTGAATCTACATGCGCCATATACGCTCTCTGGCGAACCGGGTACTGAACAAACAGGGTGAAGTCGAACGCCTGCTCGGCATCAACATGGACATGACCGAGGTGAAGCAACTCAACGAAGCGCTGTTCCAGGAAAAAGAGCGTTTGCACATTACCCTCGATTCCATCGGCGAAGCGGTGTTGTGTACCGATATCGACATGAATGTCACCTTTATGAACCCGGTTGCCGAGAAGATGAGCGGCTGGCTGCAGACCGAGGCTATCGGGCAGCCTGTCCTGAAAGTGTTGCACATCACCTTTGGTGAAAAGGGACCGCTGATGGAGAATATTCACAGCGGCGATATGTCCCGTTCCGATATAGACCAGGACGTGGTGCTGAACTGCCGTACCGGCGGCAACTACGATATCCACTACAGCATCACCCCGCTCAGTACGCTGGACGGGCAAAACATTGGCTCCGTGATCGTGATTCAGGACGTGACGGAATCGCGCAAAATGCTGCGTCAGCTCAGTTACAGTGCCTCGCACGATGCCCTCACCCACCTCGCAAACCGGGTCAGTTTCGAAAATCACCTCAAACGGCTCTTACAGACTGTACAGGAGACACGCCAGCGTCATGCGCTGGTGTTTATCGATCTCGATCGTTTTAAAGCCGTCAACGACACCGCAGGCCATGCGGCGGGTGATGCTCTGCTGCGGGAGCTTTCGTCATTAATGTTGACTATGCTCCGCTCCAGCGACGTGCTGGCTCGTCTCGGCGGGGACGAATTCGGGTTGTTGCTCCCGGACTGCAATATCGAAAGCGCGCGTTATATTACCGGCCGCCTGATTAACACCATCAATGACTATCACTTTATGTGGGAAGGACGTCTGCACCGGATCGGCGCCAGCGCGGGTATCACTCTGATTGATGAAAATAACCATCAGGCTTCGGAAATCATGTCACAGGCGGATATCGCCTGTTACGCCTCGAAAAACAGCGGACGCGGCGTCGTCACGGTTTACGAACCCCAGCAGGAACGGGACCACGGCATGCGCAGCATGATGTCGCTTGATGAGCAGTGGCACATGATTAAAGACAATCACCTGATGATGATTGCCCGCAGCGTCGCGTCTCCACGGATACCGGAAAGCTGCAACTTCTGGCTGATTTCATTACGCCTGTGGACCAGCCAGGGCGAAGTGCAGGAAGAGCATGCGTTCCGCTCCGGACTTGCGGAGCCTGAACTGTTGCACGCCCTTGACAGACGTATCTTCAACGAGTTTTTCCGCACCTCCGCCGCACAGGTCGCCCACAAAGGCATGGGGGTCGCGCTTCCGCTGTCTGAAGCGGGTTTAGCAAGCGTCACGCTGGTTGATGAACTTGTCGACCTGCTGGAGAAGAGCCCCATGCCGGGCCGTCTGCTGCATCTGGTTATCGCTGCCGACGTGGTATGTAACCCGGATGAGAACCTGCAGCAGGGCCTGCAAAAACTTCGCCATGCTGGCTGCCGCGTCGTGCTCAGCCAGGTGGGACGCGATATGAACGTCTTTAGCCACCTCAGCGCCAATATGGCCGATTATCTGATGCTTGATACGGAAATGGTGACGAATGTTTATGGCAACCTGATGGATGAGATGATGGTGACGATCGTTCAGGGGCACGCCCAGCGCCTGGGCATGAAAACCATCGCCGGTCCGTGTAACCAGCCCATCATGATGGACACGCTCTCCGGCATCGGCATTGATTTTATTTACGGCGACACCATCGCCGAGCCGCAGCCGTTGGATCTACTGCTTAATACCAGCTATTTCGCCATCAACTGATGGCGCCCAGCCGTCGGTATACCAGATGTGCAGCAACGCATACGAGCGCCAGGGCTGCCAGCGCTGGGCGTAGCGCCGAATTTGCGCAGGCGTCATCCCGGCAAAACGTTGCTTAATCAGATAATCATCCGGCAGAAAAACGTCCTTCGCCTGCCAGCCGCGCAGGGCCAGGTAGTTTGCCGTCCAGCGTCCTATCCCGGGCCGCTGCTGTAAGGCCTTCATTCCCGCCTCAATATCCGCAGGAGGGGAAAGCGGAAACGTCCCGTCCACCACAGATTGAGCCAGATGAACGATCGACTCCGCCCGCTTTACCGGCATTCCAAGCGCTTTCAACGCCAGCGGGTCCGCTGCGGCCAGCGCGTGCGGGGTCGGGAAGCAGAGATAACCCGGGGCGTCTTCAACCGGCTCCCCGCACAGGGCGACAACGCGGGAAGCCAATTTTGCCGCCATCGCCACGCTAACCAGTTGCCCGAGTATCGCCCGCACACCATGCTCCCAGGCATCCATCGCCCCCGGCAACCGTAAGCCTGGCCGTGCGGCCCCCAGATCCCCCAGTGTCGAGCGGATCGCCTGAGGATCGCAGCCAAGATCGAAAAGTCGCCCGATACGCTCAAGACAGGTCTGCGCAACCGGAATCAAGCCCGGGCTGAGCGTCACGGTAAGCGTAGGGGTTTGGCTGTCAGGCGTAACGCGAAATATCCCCTGATGCCCCTCGCAGGCGAAACTGCGCTCGTAATAGTGGTCCGTGACGGTCTCTACGCCCGCTACCGCACGTGCGCTAAGGAAACTAAACATCCATTGCCAGTCGTAAGGGGGTTGCCAGGTCAGGGTATACATCATCGCTCCTTTTTTGTTCCCCTCAGCATAAACCGAAAGGCCTTGTTTCGCCTTGCTTTCATATTCCTGTTGTCGCCAGGCAGACATTTCGCTAAAGTCTCGCCCCTTCTCACTGGCATGGGGATTAATCGTGTTTATTGGATTTGACTACGGTACGGCAAACTGTTCGGTTGCCATTATGCAAAACGGGCAACCACAGCTCCTGAAGATGGAAAAAGAGAGCACGCTGCTGCCATCAATGCTCTGCGCACCCACTCGCGAAGCGGTCAGCGAATGGCTGTTCCGTCATCATCAGGTGCCCGCTACCGCGGCGGAAACCCAGGCGCTGCTGCGCCGGGCGGTCAGTTTTAACCGCGACGAAGATATCGACGTGACCCCTTCCAGCGTGCAGTTTGGCCTCTCATCGCTGGGCCATTATATTGACGATCCGGAAGAGGTTTACTTCGTTAAATCCCCGAAGTCGTTTCTGGGCGCCAGCGGATTAAAACCACAGCAGGTGGCGATGTTCGAAGACCTGGTGTGCGCCATGATGCTGCACATCCGTAACCAGGCGCAGACCCAGGTACCCGATCCCATCACGCAGGCCGTTATTGGTCGCCCGATCAACTTCCAGGGTCTGGGCGGTGAAGAGGCTAACCAGCAAGCGCAGGGGATCCTCGAGCGCGCCGCACACCGGGCCGGTTTCCGTGACGTGGTCTTCCAGTATGAGCCGGTAGCGGCAGGGCTGGATTTTGAAGCCACATTAACGCAAGAGCAACGCGTGCTCGTTGTGGATATCGGCGGGGGCACCACCGACTGCTCTTTACTGCTGATGGGGCCACAATGGCATCAGCGTCGTGACCGCGAAACCAGCCTGTTGGGCCACAGCGGCTGCCGCGTAGGCGGTAACGACCTGGATATTGCTCTGGCATTTAAAAGCCTGATGCCGCTGCTCGGCATGGGCGGACAAACCGAAAAAGGCATTGCCCTGCCAATTCTGCCCTGGTGGAACGCCATCGCCATCAACGACGTTCCGGCGCAGAGTGATTTTTACAGCACCGCGAACGGGCGCTTCCTGAACGATCTGGTACGCGACGCGCAGGACGCGGATAAAGTCGCCCTGCTCTATAAAGTGTGGCGTCAGCGTCTCAGCTATCGCGTGGTGCGTACCGCTGAAGAGAGCAAAATCGCCCTCTCTGACCGTGCTGAACACGCTGTCTCATTACCTTTTATCAGTGATGAGCTGGCGACCGCGATATCGCAGGAAGGGCTGGAAACGGCACTCGCCCAGCCGCTGCAGCGGATCCTCGAGCAGGTGCAACTGGCGCTGGAGAATGGTAAAGAGAAGCCGGATGTGATTTACCTGACCGGCGGTAGCGCCCGCTCACCGCTTATCAAGAAAGCGCTGGCGGAACAGCTTCCGGGTATTCCGATTGCCGGTGGCGATGACTTTGGCTCCGTAACGGCAGGTCTGGCCCGCTGGGCACAGGTGATGTTCCGTTAAGCCCCGACGGAAGCCCTCGAAATGCGCAGGGCTTCCGTCGTTTACAGCGCGTTAAAACGCACATTTTCCTTTTTACCTGGCAGCACGCTGCCCTTTTTGCATGCCGCTTCTCGTGTCGTCGGCTGGCTTTGCTCGACAAATCGCCGGAAATCAGCGAACGGCACCGGGGGCAGGAAATGATACCCCTGCAGGTAATCCACCTGTTTGCTGATAAGCCACTCTCGCTGATAAGCGTACTCCACCCCTTCCGCCACGGTACGAAGCCCCAGAATCATCGCCAGATTAATAATCGATTCCAGCATCGGCAGCGGTTGGTTATCAGCCTGGATAGCGTTGATAAAGGTCTTATCAATTTTTATGACATCCAGCTCGAGTTCATTCAGATAGCATAAATTCGCGTATCCTGTACCAAAGTCATCCAGAGCAAACATCACCCCGCGATTACGCAGTGAACGGATCAGTTCTTTTATTGCAGGCGTCACGGCCAGCGTTTGATTTTCGGTGATCTCAATCATGAGCTTCACCGGTAACGATTCTGTCAGCTCTAAAAAATTGAGGCACTCCCAATAAAACACCGGGTTACTTAACGTGGTTGGACTGACATTAAACGCCACAAACAGCGGTGTATTTAACCCGTTGCTCTTTTGCTTTAAGTCACTGGCAACTTTATGCATTAAATAGCTGGTGAGTTCGTTAATCAGGCCACAACTTTCTGCCAGCGGAATAAATTCTCGCTGCGAAATCGTGTAATTATGCCCTAATGGCCAGCGGGCCAAAATCTCTATACCGCACAGCTCACCGCCTGCACCGACAACGGGTTGATAATAAGGTAAAATTTCATCATTTTTGAGTGCCAGACTCAGACGCCCCGCATCATTATTATCATAACTACGCCCGGTGGATTTGCGCATTAGCATACTGTTCTGCCCCACATCCCTTTCAGTCAGGAAACCATTGCGGATAAGAAAAATAATAGATTCAATAAAATTTTTAAAACCAAGCCTGTGCGTTATTTTATCCCGGTAGCGATACAGGGATTTTGTGGTCAATGAATTTGCCCGGCAGAATTCGGCCTGCCCCTCTTTCGTCATCATGGCATTAAGCATGTCTGCCTCAAATTCGGTTAGCGCGAAAACGTCCAGCTCATCTGATTTTACGCGTGGTTCCGGTTGCGGGGTGGTCATCAGTATACGCGTGAGTATATTGATGACGGTCGTATAATGCAGTGTTACATCAATTGAGGTACTGTATTCATAGCCTCGATTAATACACTCATTTTCGCTCACCCTGAGAACAACGCTGTTTACCATGATAAACTGGCTACTGTTACGATGTAGCCATTTCTTCACCAGGAAAAAGGGCATCCGGTTATCAACAATTAACAGACAGGAGTTGTATTGCTGAAAAGAAAGGTCTGACTCTGATATAAATGTCTGACTGTCGACCAGTACCAGATTAGGCAAAAAAGCCCTAAGCCCGGCGAAAAGATAAATGTCATAACTGAGCAGGAAGACCTTTTTCTTATTCATAATAATCACCATCACGTTTTCATTGTAAAACGCAGCCTTCCCGAACAGGAAAGTGTATTCACAATTGACCTGGTATTCACATAGACTTAAGGTAAAACAAATAAAATGCCTTTAGGTTGCATAGTGTGTAGTAGCTCATCCCCCTTACAATAAAACTGAGCGCAGGGGAATGATAAGAATATTCTTGCTGTATCGGTAGCGAATTCTGAGGTCCGAAATGAGTACAAACTTATGCGCTTATATTCACATTCAGACAAACTTTAGTGATAATAAACCCGATTTTAACAGAATAAAAAGCCATAAATAATGCGACACATAGGTTATTATTTCAGAATAAGGCGATACCCTATTCTGAGGATTACGCTGCCCGACACACCAACAGGGTGCGTCGCAAATCGCGTATACCGTACACATTGTGCGCAATATGCATTATTTTATAATAGAAGTTGTGTTGCTTAGACATAATTAATCCCGTGATCTCATCAGGCAAATCATCATTATCATTTTTGATCACAGAAACCCGTTGGGTACGTATGTAGCCGTCACTATCATTACCTAAAAATTTAAGCATCGTGGAACGGTTAATGGCGTAGCTTTTCCCATTAACATTAATCACGCCCACTTGTGACAATACCCCCTCTTCAGCAGATGATATCCTGAAAACCAGCAATACCTCCCCTTCGATGTGCATACCTGTTTTTTGCGTATTGAGCACAAGATGGTTCTTCGCTGAGCATACCAGCGCTGCCGGAACCTCATGACGTTTAAATAAAAACAAAAAAATGATAACAAGCGCTACGGCAAGACTAAAATACATAATTTTCGCACGCATGTGCAACTCCCCGGGAGCCTAACGTACATATACTGAAAAATGATTCCTTTAGTTTATTACCCGTAGACAATCCATTGTCATCATAAAACACAATGACCTTATTTCTTCCCTTACAGATAGATTTGAATTGCTGCCATCGGGATGAATTCAAAAAAGTGGATATTTTCTCAACTGAATTATCATCTGTCGTAAATATTTCACAGGAACCGGATTTTTGTACATGCACGACACCATCGGTATCTCGTAATAATTTTGGCAGAAGGACAAAGCCAGATATCACCAGGCTGATGCCTAACATTCCGCCAACGATCGTTTTACCGTATCGCCTTAACCCGGGTTTGGTGGCGGAGGTTAATGCAGTGATGCTATGCGGCAACGCATCTTCTTTTACGTTTTCGATCTGCGCCTGAAAAACAAATCCTTCTCGGGGGATAGTTGCGATCAGATTATCCATTCCCAGTTCTGCTAACGTTTTGCGCAAAATACTGACATTTTTATTCAGACTGTGACCTGATGGGATCAACCCATACCTTCCCCACACTTCTTCTATAATCAGATCCCGATGTAATTGTTTGCGGTTATTCGCAATAAAGAGCTCCAGTAATCTTGCCGTTGCAGCGGACAGAACCACTCTTTCTCCCTGTACACTTAGCGCTCTGGTCTCTGAATCGTATACAATATGATCATTGATTATCTTTTTCATCCGGGAACTCTTTTATTATCGGCGGCAATGCCAGCACGCAGTACAGAATATATTCCCAGAGTTCAGTTAGCAATATAAGAACTGTTTCTTTAAACTTTAACTGTTATTTTTAAAACAACCATCGCCTATCGGTATATATTTTTTCAACGCAACGATGAATTTTTTATTTTTAGTGTTTAACGCGCTGCTTCGGTAGGTCTCTCCAGGCAGCAGGTAGCGCATCGTCGCCTCGTCATCGGTTGACTGGCATCCCTTGTGTACGATGATCCTGAAAAACGTATTGCCGGTATTTGTCAGCGCCCCTTTTTGCTCATCCAGAGTATAACCTAGCGTCAGCTTTCTGGGCCTGACCACCAGTATCGTATCCAATGCAATAGCGGGCACAGCTTCACTTGCTTTGCCTGAATGACGTTGAGCAAACAGCGTTACCGGCATCTCGCGAAACTGAATCCGGTAGTAACGCTCTTTGTCATCCTCGGACCCGCGATAGAAGATCTTAAAATACTCCCCGGCGTCCGGGGCGAGCGAAAACGTGAGCGGTGTAAACAGCAACTCCCCGTCCTCTATTGGCAGACGCTTTTCCCCACCCGGTCCTGGACGGTCGATTTTAATCGCCGAAATGCTGTACACATTCTGTTTGTGGCTGTCGTTGTAAATACGTTTGCTAATGAACGACCGATCTGCGGGGATATCATAGATCGTGGAGTCCAGATACAGCGCGTGGGCAGAAAGCGTGTAAAGCGCAATGCAGAGTCCCACCACACCCTCCGTGACCTTCCGCCAGCGCATCATTTTGTTACTCCCAGCCAGTTCGCGGTGACTTTGATTTCACCACTGGCGCTGACCACGCCTTCCCAGTCAGCGCCAGCCACCGTCAGTGCTGAGCGGGAATCATTCATCGGGAACAGCAGCGTTAAGTTGGTGCTGAAAAAGCTGCCATCATCCGTGTTGTTGGCATCCCATGGCACCTGTTGCCATAACGCATCGTTCAGACTAATGGCATTTTCACTGCAGCTGTTCCTCACCTGAGTAGGGCTTCCCGACGCGGTGTTGTATTGCAGATAGGCAGGGACAGGCACGTTTATCCCCCCCTGGGCCGACGTAAACAGGCAGTAAGGGGTATCGTTGATTGTCGTGCTGTCCCCGATAACCTGGGCCGTAATACTGTCAGCCTGACGGGGTCCCGATACGGTGACGACGTAATCCATCTCGATCGGCGCGTCATCTCCGATGGTGCCGCTTCCACTGGCAGAGGCCGTATTATTCGATGAGACAATGCTAATCCCATACTCCTTCGGCACAATATTGAGCTGTAAAGAGGGGGTAAACTGGTAATAGCCTGACTCCGGGGTTAATGCATTCGTAAACGCAAACGTAAAGGGCTGGCTGTTGGTAATACTGACGCCTGCATCCACCAGATTCTTAAGGAATGTTTTCGACAAAAAGACATAGATATACTGGCCAGATGTCGAAAAGACGTTGTAATACGCCGTCGAGGCGCTGAAGTTATACCATGTCGAGCCATTTCCTGAATATTTCACGGTGGTTGCGGAAGGGGTAAAACCCAACGCAGCAGAATCGATATACGCTCTGAATGTCAACGATGCCGTCAAATTTTGCGTCTGCTCAAGGTTGTATTTGACCATTTTACAAATTACGCCATCAACGTTACTGACGACACCCAGCTCACAGGATCCGGAATCATTTGTGATACTTGGGGTTCCATCACTGGCGATCCACAGCTCCTGAAAGGCACTTGTTGATTCCAGCGCCAGATGTCCCCGCTTGTTTAACGTGTAATTGATGTAATTCCAGCGACCTGTTGTCTGATCCTTACAGCGTTGTCCTGAGGCGTAATCATAGTTAACCGAGGTATAGCAGCGGTTAAAAACATAGGTTTCGCTGCCACCCGTCGGCATATTACGAAAATACTCATAGGCTGAGTTGCTCAGCGAAGCAAAGCCATACGCTCCGCCAATAACCCCCGCCACGGATCCAACCTGCGCGTGGTAAAAACCATTGTTATCCACCCCCTGTCCGGCAATGTAGCCCGTCGTCGGACACTGCGAACCTCGGTAGCAGCGTATTCCTGTGAAAGGAGCATCAATGGGCGAATTATCAATCCACATATCCTGATAATTATTGGCCGGCGCAGTCCAAATGACATAACCCAGGTAACCGAGGCTGACCTGGGATGTGCCGTATTTAACCCAGGTATTTGAGCCGCTGAAACGGGGATCTAACGCGGACGGCGTAATGAAATACTCACCGTCAATGTCGTTCTCGATAAATAAAAACGTGTTGTTGATCGCCCCTGACGATGAGGCGGTCAGTGCCCTTGCGGTGAAGGGAATCAATCCCGCCAAAAACAGGAGCGGAATAAAAACGGAAGCACTTTTTTTCATAGCATTATCTCTGCGCCATCGTGGTTTGCGGTGCACATTTAACATCCCCTACCCACGCAGCGCCCCTGGCTTTTTCCAGATCTAAATCCGCTTCGCAGATATTACCGTTGGCGGACACCAGGGTAATAACGGGATACTTCTTATCAATATCAATGGCGAACTCACCTTTCGCGTCGGTGCGCGTTTTGCCAATGTGGTTATGGATGTCCGTATTTGACGCCAGTCCACCATTGGGATATCGCACCCGGCCAAACACGGTCACCATGCTTTTCACCTCAGGTGACACCACGCCGACGTTACCGGGATAAAGGTTAAGCGCCTGTTTACGGCCCGAGACAATGTCAAAACTGTCTTCAGAGTTTTTATCATTCATAATTTCCAGCTTGTATTGCGCGTAAGGCGGGAGTGCAATAAAGCTCGATTTGCCGCTAAGAATATAATTTCGGTTATTTATTTTTGCGGCCAGCTTTCCATCACCCACAAGATCGGTTTTCACAATAATGCCCGAGCGCTGTCGCTCTTTGCTCAGACCAAAATCCCCACCCGCCCAGGCAACGGAACCCTGAGAGGAGAAGTTCATATTGGTCGAGTTGTCCGCTGAACGGGTCACCGAAACCGTCCCGCCGTTATAGCGGGTGTCATAACTCAGGTTGCCATTTACAGCATAATTGTTGTCGTAGTTCTGCTCTCCACTCAGGCGAGTCGAGGCGGAAATGCCTGCAGACGTAATAACGCTATCCTCAAATTGTTTACGCGCGCTGATATTGCCCTGTGTTGCGCCGTAGCGATCGCGTGAAACCCCGACACTCATCCACGAGGCCAGCGGCAGCGATAAATCCAGGCTGACATAGCGTTCCTGACGTCCGTCATCATTCGTATTGTTGTAGTAATAGCGCTGTATCCCGGCCCGTAACCCCACTGTAGCGTACCGTCCCGCATAGAGGGTGGTACTGTAATCCAGGTTCCGGTAGGTATTACCGGAATAGCGGTTTTCGGTCTGGCTGACCGTTAACGTGCCACCGTGCGGAATAAACCGGCTCAGATTCAATGTTGCGCCAACCGAATAGTTATCCCGCTCCTGCACCGGCAGACGGTTACCGATTTTGCTGTCTTCCCGCGACGCCCACAGCGATCCAAACCCGCCTGGAGCATTAAGACTGGCGCTGCTGACGTTGCGCCATGTTCCGTCGTTCGCCACCAGCGTTTGTGTCCCGACGCTGACATATTCGTTGACGTTAAGAGTAATGTCCGTTTCATTGACGGCATTGTCATCAAACCCATAACCTGTCGTTTTCAGGGTGAGCCCGGAGAGCATTGCCAGGGTTAACGAGGCCGCACCACCCGCAATCCAGGTCTGTTCACTGCCGGCATCACGGTAATGATTGCGTTTATAACTCACGCGGTCGTAATCAAGTGAACCGCCAAAAATTTGCCATGCGACTTCATGCAGGCCTGCGGCCTGCTGGCGGGCAAATATTTTATTCACCCGACTGACGCGGGTGTTCACCGTCCGGCCATTTACCACGACATCCACCGTGACGTCATACACACCGTAAGGGAACCGGCTGGTGTCAATTTCGTAGCTGCCCATGTTGAAGTTCTGAACGCTTAACAAGCGCCCATCACGAAACACATGCACTTCGCCGGCAGACGGTAAAAATATGGTTATTGGGATCAAGGACAGGGAGGTGTTTTCAACCACCGTACTGCCTTTATTGCCGTAGCTGACGCCGTAGATCTTGCCGCCATTCAGCGCATTGAGGCTGGCGATCGACTGAACGTTCCAGGTGTCGAGCATGCCCAACGCCAGACGATAACCCTCATAATCGCGCTCATACATGGCACGATACAGTTTGCTGGAGCGGTTACTCTCGCCAATACCATAGACCGAGCCATTGATATTGAGGTGGTGCTCTCTCAACGAGGTGGTGTTATCCAGGGTTAAATAACTGCGAGAGCTGCTGCCATTGCGGTAGTCATTGTAATAGGTGCCAAAGTTGTAATTCAGCACATTAGATAGTCGATCAACGCTGGACGGTCCCAGCAATGAACTGCGGGCGACTACCGCTTCAGTCAGGGCATCCCGGCTGACAATCATCTCCAGATGAAAAGAGGAGACGTTTAATTTCAGCCGTGCGTCTCGCGAAAGGGCAAGAGAGGTATTGTCGATAAATTTCGCATCGCCTATTTTTTCCACCATCTCGCGCGTTTTCTCTGAAAGCACCGCGTTATTGGGCAAATCGGCAATCATAATGGATTTTACAACGATATTTCCCTCAACCAGCGAGATGACCGCATCAGCAATTTTTTGTTGGCTTTTTGTATCCGTCTCCTGGTAGCGGATATAAACAGGGACCGTCATCCCCTGTTCAAGAGAACGCGCGAATGCCCCTGGAATAACATAATTACCAATCTTAACCGGTGCAGAATGCGCAACCCCTGATGTTAGCGCATAAGAGAGTAATAAACTCCCTCCTATAAGATATTTAAAAGACATACGCATCCTTACTTTTCGGTATTTTTATTACTGGTACCGGAAATGACGCCGTGTATTACTTCACTGTAATAAATTGCTTGCCATGCCAAATCCCAATGCGGGTGCGACTGTTTGACACATCGCTTTTCTGCAATCTTATTTTTGTGCCTGGCATGACGTAATAACGCTCGCGACACCCGCGTCCCCGATCCTGTGACGCCTCTTTGCAGGCTCCGTAAGCAATGACCCGAAACGAGACGTTGCCTTTGTTGGTGATGACATCCCCGTCACGACCGTATTCAAATCGTTCCTTGCGTGGCGCCACGACCAGTATTGTCCCGATTTCTGCCGACGCTGTCGCAATCGCGGCTTTGCCAGCCTTAGTCGATGCGCTTTCGCTTACGGGTTCGTCAACCCACTGCAGCCGGTAATAACGTTCTTTATCATCTTCTGGCCCTTTATAGAAAAAGCGAAAAACATCTTTTGCATCACCGGGTAAAATAAGGCTCGCCGGTGTAGAAAGTAATTCTCCCGACGTTTCAAATTGCATTTCTGTTCCGTCAGGCAGCGGTGAAGAGAGCCTTTTTACGGTAACGCTCACATAGCGGGCGGAATCAGTGGTATTGATAATTTCTTTTGATAACGCGTTTTGATCGGCCGTCATTATCGACGTGATATCACCCACATTAATCGCCAGACTGGAAAAGGATACGACCATCCCTGCCAGCGCTGCGAGTGGCAAATATTTCTTCATCAGTGCATTCCTGCGAAATTCGGGAGAGAGCCTCTCCCGAATTAATATTCATTACGCTGGAGTGGTCCAGGTTGCATTGAACTGAACTTTTACGTCACCCGTCCAGTAACCATCTGGCAGCGCAGAATAGTCAGTTACAGCAGTCGAACCGTCAGAAGTCGCTGAAGCGATGGAGAATTTGAAGCTGGACTGATCGCTTACACGCTCAGCGCCGTTATAAGCTCCATCGGCCAGCAGGCTTTCCAGACCTGAAGTGGAAGCCGCATTCACCAGAACGGTTTCGGCAGAGTTAGACAGCGCCTGACCATTCCATGCCACGCCCACATTCAGGGTAGATGCATCACCGCTTGCATTGGTCAGCGTATTGCTGATGACCTGAGCAGTCAGTTCAAAATCGGTTGCACTTTCCTGTCCCTGAATCGTCACATCAAAAGCGCCATCCTGAGTGTTAAACCCATTCAGGCCCTCTGCATACTGGAACGTCAGCGAGTTCAATGGGGTCACGACCAGCAGGCTGGTTGTATCTTTCGTTGCCGTTGCATCCCATGATGCGGTGGCAGATGCCGTAACATCAGCCATAGCATTTGCAGCAGCAAATACAGAAACCAGAGAGGCCACCAGTAATAATTTTTTCATTTTCATCTCCTGAGAACAAACGTACTGCCAGGTGCCATTTAATAAATAACCTGGAAGCTCCATTTAAATGCGAACGGGATTTACCGCGCCGAAAAAGTATTATTTGAATTATGTTTCAGGACAACCAATCGAATAACGAAAAAACCCTCCGTCGTTAGGATTTTTCTCATAATCATTCATGACGAGATCGCTTAAATAAAAACATAAAACCATTTAAATAACATTTTTAAAATAAAAATCTATAATTATCGCAATTTTAGGTAATTTAAACTGTTTTAACTTTTTGATACAAATCAAAAGTGGTGCATCGAAAGGAATAACAAAAATATATTTCAAATCAAATAAATACGTCACATTGCAAAAAATCATTAGTTTGTTAATGATTTGATAACAAGATGAAAAATATTGGTATAACAGAGAATATTCCGATCCTTACATGATGAATAATGAAATTTTCCTAAAGACAAATTAAATAATAAAACCAATTGTTATCTTTCTCCGTTTCTCACCCGGCAGATAAATAATAAGAATATTTCAGGTGGCAGGGAATATTCCTGGTAAATTATGCACTGGCAATTGATCCGACTTGAAGGCCGCCTCACGCCGCGCCCCTTCCCCTGCCAATCAGACAAATCCAGACAGTCTTCCATATTTCCTCCATTTTTCTGCCGTGTTGCCTGACTAAACTAGTATCATTCCCCGAAGTATTCAGGATGAGAACGTATAACGATGAAAGGCAGTAACAAATCCCGCTGGGCAATCGCCGCTGGCATCATTGTGGTGGCTCTTGCCGCCGCCTGGTTCTGGCACAATCACTCTTCTGACACTTCCGCAGGTGCCAGCAGCCCATCACAGCGTTCCGCGAGTGGCGGACGTCACGGCATGCGCGGCGGTGCGCTGGCTCCCGTTCAGGCGGCTACTGCGGTAAATAAAGCGGTGCCCCGTTATCTCTCCGGGCTGGGAACCATTACCGCCGCCAACACCGTTACGGTTCGCAGCCGTGTGGACGGGCAACTGATGGCGCTTCACTTCCAGGAAGGCCAGCAGGTTAAAGCCGGGGACTTACTGGCAGAAATTGACCCAAGCCAGTTTAAAGTCACCCTCGCGCAGGCGCAGGGCCAGCTCGCGAAAGACAAGGCTACGCTCGCGAACGCCCGACGCGATTTGGCACGCTATCAGCAACTGGTGAAAACCAACCTGGTATCGCGTCAGGAACTGGATACGCAGCAGTCTCTGGTCAGCGAAGCGCTGGGCACCCTTAAAGCTGACGAAGCCGCCGTGGCCAGCGCACAGTTACAGCTCGACTGGAGCCGCATCACCGCCCCGATTGACGGCCGCGTCGGTCTGAAGCAGGTTGATATTGGCAACCAGATTTCCAGCGGCGATACCACCGGTATCGTGGTCATCACCCAGACGCATCCTGTCGATTTAGTCTTTACTCTGCCGGAGAGCGACATCGCAACCGTGGTTCAGGCGCAGAAAGCCGGCAAAGGGCTGGTTGTGGAAGCCTGGGATCGCACCAACAAGCAAAAATTGAGCGAAGGCACCCTGCTCAGTCTGGATAACCAGATTGACACCACCACCGGCACCATCAAGTTAAAAGCCCGCTTTAACAATCAGGATGATGCGCTTTTCCCGAATCAGTTCGTGAATGCGCGGATGCTGGTCGCAACGCAGGAAAATGCGGTCGTTATCCCGACGGCGGCGCTGCAGATGGGCAACGAAGGGAACTTTGTCTGGGTGCTTGACTGTGAGAATAACGTCAGCAAGCATCTGGTGAAAACCGGCATTCAGGACAGCCAGACGGTGGTGATCAGCGCCGGCCTTTCCGCAGGTGACCGCGTGGTTACCGACGGCATTGATCGTCTCACCGAGGGGGCGAAAGTCGAAGTGGTAGAAGGCCAGCAACAGCCTGCTAAGCAAGGAGCGACTTCCTGATGCAGGTTATGCCACCGAGCTCTACAGGTGGGCCTTCACGCCTGTTTATTCTGCGCCCTGTTGCCACCACGCTGTTAATGGTGGCGATCCTGCTGGCCGGGATTATTGGCTATCGCTTCCTGCCCGTCTCGGCGCTGCCGGAAGTGGATTATCCCACCATCCAGGTGGTCACCCTTTATCCGGGTGCGAGCCCGGATGTGGTGACGTCGGCCATCACCGCGCCGCTGGAGCGCCAGTTTGGTCAGATGTCTGGCCTGAAGCAAATGTCCTCGCAAAGCTCCGGCGGAGCATCCGTGGTGACGCTGCAGTTCCAGCTTACGCTCTCACTCGACGTTGCCGAGCAGGAAGTACAGGCCGCGATTAACGCAGCCACCAACCTGCTCCCATCGGACCTGCCCAACCCACCGGTCTACAGCAAAGTAAACCCGGCGGATCCGCCGATCATGACGCTCGCCGTCACCTCCTCCGCCATGCCGATGACTCAGGTCGAAGACATGGTCGAAACGCGCGTGGCGCAGAAAATTTCACAGGTCTCTGGCGTGGGGCTGGTTACGCTTGCCGGCGGTCAACGTCCGGCGGTGCGCGTGAAGCTCAACGCCCAGGCCATTGCCGCGCTGGGCCTCACCAGCGAAACCATCCGCAGCGCCATCAGTAACGCTAACGTCAACTCGGCGAAAGGCTCACTTGATGGCCCAACCCGGGCCGTGACCCTTTCGGCGAACGATCAAATGCAGTCCGCGGATGAATATCGACAGCTGATTGTCGCGTACCAGAACGGTGCGCCGGTGCGCCTGGGCGATGTGGCAACCGTTGAGCAAGGTGCGGAAAACAGCTGGCTCGGCGCCTGGGCCAACAAACAGCAGGCAATCGTGATGAACGTCCAGCGCCAGCCGGGTGCCAATATCATTGAAACCGCAGACAGCATTCGCACTATGCTGCCGCAGCTGATTGAAAGCCTGCCCAGGTCAGTGAGCGTGAAAGTGCTGTCTGACCGGACCACCAATATTCGCGCGTCCGTGACTGACACCCAGTTTGAACTGATGCTGGCGATTGCGCTGGTGGTGATGATCATCTATCTGTTCCTGCGTAACGTCCCGGCGACCCTCATTCCTGCCGTCGCCGTGCCGCTCTCACTGGTGGGAACATTTGCCGTCATGGTGTTCCTCGATTTTTCGATAAACAACCTGACGCTGATGGCCCTTACCATTGCCACCGGCTTTGTGGTCGATGACGCTATCGTTGTTATCGAGAACATCTCGCGCTATATCGAAAAAGGCGAAAAACCGTTAGCCGCGGCGCTGAAAGGAGCGGGCGAGATCGGCTTTACCATTATCTCCCTCACCTTCTCACTGATTGCGGTACTGATCCCACTGCTGTTTATGGGCGATATCGTCGGGCGTTTGTTCCGCGAATTTGCCGTGACGCTGGCCGTCGCCATTCTGATTTCCGCCGTGGTGTCACTGACCCTCACGCCGATGATGTGCGCCCGTATGCTGAGCCACGCCTCCCTGCGCAAGCAAAACCGCTTCTCGCGCGCCTCTGAGCGGATGTTCGAACGCATTATTGCCGCTTACGGACGGGTGCTGGCGAAAGTGCTTAACCATCCATGGGCAACCCTTGGCGTGGCGCTTGGTACGCTGGCGCTCAGCGTTATGCTGTGGATTTTCATCCCGAAAGGCTTCTTCCCGATTCAGGACAACGGCATTATCCAGGGCACGCTTCAGGCACCGCAGACGGTCTCCTTCGCTAACATGGCGCAGCGTCAGCAGCAGGTGTCAGAGATCATCATGAAAGATCCGGCAGTAGAGAGCCTGACCTCGTATGTCGGTGTCGATGGCACCAACCCGTCGCTGAACAGTGCCCGCCTGCAGATCAACCTTAAACCGCTTGACGATCGCGACGACCGCGTGCAGACGGTGATCGACCGCCTGCAAACTGCCGTAGCGCGCGTGCCGGGTATTGAGCTGTACCTCCAGCCGATTCAGGATTTAACCATCGATACCCAGGTGAGCCGTACCCAGTACCAGTTCACGCTGCAGGCCACCACCCTTGATGCGCTCAGCACCTGGGTACCGCAACTGGTGGATAAACTCAACGCCCTGCCGCAGCTCTCGGACGTCAGCAGCGACTGGCAGGACAAAGGGCTGGCGGCATATGTGAACGTCAACCGTGATACCGCCAGCCGGCTTGGGATCACCATGGCCGACGTGGATAACGCGCTGTATAACGCATTCGGTCAGCGTCTGATCTCCACCATCTATACCCAGGCGAATCAGTATCGCGTGGTGCTGGAACACAACACGGAAAACACGCCCGGCCTGGCCGCGCTCGATTCGGTGCGCCTGACCAGCAAAGACGGGGGCATCGTGCCCCTCAGCGCCATCGCGACGGTGGAAGAGCGCTACACACCGCTGTCGATTAACCATCTGGATCAGTTCCCGTCCACCACCATCTCGTTTAACGTACCGGACGGTTATTCACTGGGCGAAGCGGTGGAGTCCATTCTGGCCGCAGAGAAGACGCTGAACTTCCCGTCTGATATTCAGACCCAGTTCCAGGGCAGCACGCTGGCGTTCCAGGCCGCGCTGGGCAACACCATCTGGCTGATTGTCGCGGCCGTGGTGGCGATGTATATCGTGCTCGGTGTGCTGTATGAAAGCTTCATTCACCCCATTACCATCCTCTCCACCCTGCCAACGGCGGGCGTGGGGGCGCTGCTGGCATTGATGCTGGCGGGGAGCGAGCTGGACGTGATTGCCATCATTGGGATCATCCTGCTTATCGGGATCGTGAAGAAAAACGCCATCATGATGATCGACTTTGCCCTTGCCGCCGAGCGCGAGCAGGGGATGTCGCCGCGTGAGGCAATTTTCCAGGCCTGTCTGCTGCGTTTTCGCCCGATCCTGATGACCACGCTCGCCGCCCTGCTAGGTGCCCTGCCGCTGATGCTCAGTACCGGTGTTGGTGCCGAGCTGCGTCGTCCGCTGGGGATTGGTATGGTCGGTGGCCTGCTAGTTAGCCAGGTCCTGACCCTGTTCACCACGCCGGTCATTTATCTGCTGTTTGACCGTCTGGCGCTGTGGACGAAAAGCCGCTTCCCGAAACGTGAAGAGGAGGCGTAAATGAAGTTTTTCGCCCTCTTCATTTATCGCCCGGTGGCGACGATTTTACTCTCACTCGCCATCACCCTGTGCGGCGTCCTGGGCTTCCGGCTGCTGCCGGTGGCCCCGCTGCCGCAGGTGGATTTCCCGGTGATCATGGTCAGCGCCTCGCTGCCCGGTGCATCACCGGAAACCATGGCCTCGTCGGTTGCCACACCGCTGGAACGTTCACTCGGGCGAATTGCCGGGGTCAACGAGATGACCTCCAGCAGCTCGCTTGGCAGCACGCGTATCATTCTGGAATTCAGCTTCGACCGGGATATTAACGGCGCCGCGCGCGATGTGCAGGCGGCGATCAACGCCGCGCAGAACCTGCTACCGAGCGGGATGCCGGGCCGTCCGACATACCGTAAAGCGAACCCGTCCGATGCGCCGATCATGATCCTGACGCTTACCTCGGACACCTATTCGCAGGGGCAGCTGTACGATTTCGCCTCCACCCAACTGGCGCAGACCCTCGCCCAGATTAACGGCGTGGGTGATGTCAGCGTTGGCGGAAGCTCTCTGCCCGCCGTGCGCGTGGGCTTAAACCCGCAGGCGCTGTTTAACCAGGGTGTTTCACTGGACGATGTGCGCTCTGCCATCAGCAATGCAAACGTGCGCAAACCGCAGGGGGCCATTGAGAACAGTAGTCACCGCTGGCAAATCCAGACTAACGATGAGCTGAAAACCGCTGCGGAATACCAGCCGTTGATCATTCACTACAACAACGGTGCGGCGGTGCGCCTGAGCGATGTCGCGAGCGTCACTGACTCGGTGCAGGACGTGCGTAACGCCGGGATGACCAACGCCAAACCGGCCATTTTGCTGATGATACGCAAGCTGCCGGAAGCCAACATTATTGAGACGGTGAACGGTATCCGCGCGAGATTGCCGGAACTCCAGCAGACCATCCCGGCGGCGATCGATCTGCAGATTGCCCAGGATCGCTCCCCCACCATTCGCGCCTCGCTCGAAGAGGTGGAGCAGACGCTTGTGATCTCCGTTGCGCTGGTGATTCTGGTGGTCTTCCTGTTTCTGCGTTCAGGCCGGGCCACGCTGATCCCCGCGGTGGCAGTGCCTGTCTCGCTGATAGGGACTTTCGCGGCGATGTACCTGTGCGGATTTAGCCTTAACAACCTGTCGCTGATGGCGCTGACGATTGCCACCGGCTTCGTGGTGGATGACGCCATTGTGGTGCTGGAGAACATCTCGCGCCATCTGGAGGCGGGGATGAAACCGCTGCAGGCCTCGCTGCAGGGAACGCGTGAAGTGGGCTTTACGGTACTGTCGATGAGCCTGTCGCTGGTGGCGGTGTTCCTGCCGTTACTGCTGATGGGCGGCCTCCCTGGCCGGCTGTTACGGGAATTTGCCGTCACGCTCTCGGTCGCCATCGGTATTTCATTGATCGTGTCCCTCACGCTCACGCCGATGATGTGCGGCTGGATGTTAAAACGCAGCAAGCCACACTCTCAGCCGCGCCGTAAGGGATTTGGTCGCTTCCTGCTGGCGATGCAGGAGAGCTATGGTAAGTCCCTGAAGTGGGTGCTGAGGCATACGCGCATTGTCGGCCTGGTGCTGATTGGCACCATCGTGCTCAACGTCTGGATGTACATTACTATCCCCAAAACCTTCTTCCCGGAGCAGGACACCGGAGTGCTGATGGGCGGGATCCAGGCAGATCAGAGTATTTCGTTTCAGGCCATGCGCGGCAAGCTGCAGGACTTTATGAAGATCATCCGCGAAGATAAAGCGGTAGATAACGTAACCGGCTTTACCGGCGGTTCACGGGTGAACAGCGGGATGATGTTTATCACCCTGAAGCCGCGTGACGAGCGCAATGAAACCGCCCAGCAGGTTATCGATCGCCTGCGCGTGAAGCTCGCCAAAGAGCCGGGCGCTAATCTGTTTTTGATGGCCGTTCAGGATATCCGCGTCGGCGGGCGTCAGGCTAACGCCAGCTATCAGTACACGTTACTCTCTGACGATTTAGCCGCCCTGCGCGAGTGGGAGCCTAAGATCCGCAAGGCGCTGGCCGCCCTGCCACAGCTGGCGGATGTTAACTCCGATCAGCAGGACAACGGCGCAGAAATGGCGCTGACCTACAATCGCGAAACCATGTCACGTCTGGGGATTAACGTCGATGCCGCCAACAGCCTGCTGAACAATGCCTTCGGCCAGCGTGAGATTTCCACCATCTACCAGCCCATGAACCAATACAAGGTGGTGATGGAGGTGGACCCACGTTACACCCAGGACATCAGCGCGCTGGACAACATGTTTGTGATTAATAACGACGGTAAGGCGATCCCGCTCTCTTACTTTGCCAGCTGGCAGCCGGCGAACGCGCCGCTGTCGGTGAACCACCAGGGCCTTTCGGCGGCGTCGACCATCTCCTTTAACCTGCCAGCCGGTTCGTCACTCTCTGAGGCCAGCGATGCAATCAACCGTGCGATGACCCAGCTTGGCGTGCCATCCACGGTACGCGGCAGTTTTGCCGGTACCGCGCAGGTGTTTCAGGAGACGATGAATTCGCAGGTGATTTTGATTCTGGCCGCCATTGCGACAGTCTATATCGTGCTGGGCGTTCTTTATGAAAGCTACGTCCATCCGCTGACCATTCTCTCCACGCTGCCGTCGGCGGGCGTCGGGGCGCTGCTGGCGCTGGCGCTGTTCGGCGCGCCCTTCAGCCTGATTGCGCTGATTGGTATCATGCTGTTAATTGGCATCGTGAAGAAAAACGCCATCATGATGGTGGACTTCGCGCTGGACGCCCAGCGAAATGGCAACCTGACGCCAGAAGAGGCCATATTCCAGGCCTGTCTGCTGCGTTTTCGTCCGATCATGATGACCACGCTGGCGGCGCTGTTTGGCGCGCTGCCGCTGGTGATTTCCAGCGGTGACGGCTCAGAATTGCGCCAGCCGCTGGGGATCACCATTGTCGGGGGGCTGGTGATGAGCCAGCTGCTGACGCTCTACACCACGCCGGTGGTCTATCTGTTCTTTGACCGTCTGCGGGTGCGTTTTTCGCGTAAAAACAGAACGACGGTAACCGAATAAATGACCGACCTCCCACGTCACGTGCGCTGGCAGCTGTGGATTGTCGCCTTCGGCTTCTTTATGCAGTCGCTGGATACAACCATCGTCAATACCGCCCTCCCCTCGATGGCAAAAAGCCTGGGGGAGAGTCCGCTGCACATGCATATGGTGATTGTCTCTTATGTGTTAACGGTAGCCGTTATGCTTCCGGCCAGCGGCTGGCTGGCGGACAAAGTGGGCGTGCGGAATATCTTTTTCACCGCCATCGTGCTGTTTACCACAGGCTCGCTGTTTTGCGCCCAGGCGAATACGCTGGATCAGCTGGTGATGGCCCGCGCGTTACAGGGCATTGGCGGGGCGATGATGGTGCCTGTCGGGCGGCTGACGGTGATGAAGATTGTGCCCCGCGAGCAGTATATGGCCGCGATGACCTTCGTCACCCTGCCCGGCCAGGTCGGCCCGCTGCTTGGCCCGGCGCTGGGCGGAGTGCTGGTAGAGTATGCCTCCTGGCACTGGATCTTCTTAATCAACCTGCCGGTGGGCATCATCGGCGCGATTGCCACCCTGATGCTGATGCCTAACTACACCATGCAGACCCGGCGCTTTGATTTCCTGAGTTTTATCCTGCTGGCGGCGGGGATGGCGATGCTCACCCTCGCGCTTGATGGCCAAAAAGGCCTCGGGATTTCCGCCCTGACGCTTGGCCTTCTGGTGGCGCTCGGCATTACCGCTATCCTGTGGTATCTCTGGCATGCCAGAGGTAACGAGAGCGCGTTGTTTACGCTCGATCTGTTTAAAAACCCCACCTATCGTCTGGGCCTGTTCGGGAGCTTTGCCGGGCGCGTCGGCAGCGGCATGTTGCCCTTTATGACGCCGGTCTTTTTGCAGATTGGAATGGGATTTTCACCGTTTCACGCCGGCTTGATGATGATCCCGATGGTACTTGGCAGCATGGGAATGAAACGCATCGTGGTGCAGGTGGTTAACCGTTTTGGTTATCGCCACGTCCTGGTTGCCGCGACGCTTGGGTTAGCCCTGGTGAGCCTGCTGTTTATGGCCGTGGCGCTGCTGGGCTGGTACTACGCGCTGCCGCTGGTGCTGTTCTGCCAGGGCATAATTAACTCTGTGCGCTTTTCGTCAATGAATACCCTGACGTTAAAAGCACTCCCGGATGACCTGGCGAGCAGCGGAAACAGCCTGCTGTCGATGATCATGCAGCTCTCCATGAGCGTAGGGGTGACCCTTGCCGGTTTACTGCTCGGCATGTACGGACAGCATCATCTCAGCGTCGACACGCCGGTCGCCCATCAGGTCTTTTTGTATACCTATCTCAGCATGGCGGTGATTATCGCCCTGCCCGCGTTCATCTTCGCCAGAGTGCCGGATGATACCCGTAAGAACGTCGTTATCCGACACGGCAAAAGGAGTGCACCATGAAATTCTGGCGTCCGGGCATTACCGGTAAACTCTTTGTGGCGATATTTGCCACCTGTATCGTGCTGCTGGTCACCATGCACTGGGCCGTGCGGGTCAGTTTCGAACGGGGTTTTATTGATTACATCAAGCATGGAAATGAACAGCGTTTACAGGGGCTGAGCGATGCGCTGAGCGATCAGTATGCCCTGCACGGTAACTGGCGTTTTCTGCGCAATAACGACCGCTTCGTATTCCAGATCCTGCGCTCGCTTGAGCATGATACCGGTGACGATCGCCCGGGCCCCGGGATGCCGCCGCACGGCTGGCGCACCCAGTTCTGGGTGATAGACCAGGATATGCGCGTACTGGTTGGCCCGCGCGCGCCCATTCCGCCGGATGGCACAAAGCGGGCGATCACAGTGAATAACGCTACCGTCGGCTGGGTGATCGCCTCGCCGGTTGAACGCCTGACGCGTAACACCGATATCAACTTTGATCGCCAGCAGCGCCGCACCAGCTGGTTGATTGTCGCGCTCTCCACCCTGCTGGCCGCGCTCGCGACCTTCCCGCTGGCCCGTGGCCTGCTCGCGCCGGTTAAACGGCTGGTGGAAGGGACGCATAAGCTGGCCGCCGGGGATTTCTCCACCCGCGTCGATACCCGTAGCCAGGACGAACTCGGCAAGCTGGCGCAGGACTTTAACCAGCTCGCCAGCACCCTGGAAAAAAACCAGCAGATGCGACGCGATTTTATGGCCGATATTTCCCATGAACTCCGCACGCCGCTGGCGGTGCTGCGCGGCGAGCTGGAAGCTATTCAGGACGGCGTGCGTCAGTTCACTCCCGAATCGGTGGCCTCGCTGCAGGCGGAAGTGGGCACGCTGACCAAACTGGTCGATGACCTCCACCAGCTCTCCATGTCGGACGAAGGCGCGCTGGCCTACCAGAAAGCGCCCGTCGATGTGATAAACGTGCTGGAGGTGGTAAGCGGTGCCTTCCGCGAACGTTTCGCCAGCCGCAACCTGAAAATCGATCTCTCACTGCCTGACAGTGCCGTGGTGTTTGGCGACAAAGACCGCCTGATGCAGCTGTTCAACAATCTGCTGGAAAATAGCCTGCGCTACACCGACAGCGGCGGTGGCCTGCATATTTCCGGCAAACAAGAAAACGGGCATTTTGCCCTGACCTTTGCGGATTCCGCCCCCGGCGTGCAGGATGCACAGCTGGAAAAACTGTTTGAGCGATTTTATCGCACCGAAGGCTCCCGCAATCGCGCCAGCGGCGGGTCCGGTCTGGGACTGGCGATTTGCGTAAACATCGTCGAGGCCCATAATGGCACGATCCGCGCCGCCCATTCGCCTTTTGGCGGGGTAAGCATTACAGTAGAGTTACCTCTGGAACGGGATTTATCGAGAGAAGCATGACCGAGTTACCGATTGACGAAAACACGCCACGCATTTTGATTGTCGAAGACGAGCCGAAGCTCGGGCAGTTACTGATCGACTATTTACGCGCGGCAAGCTATGCCCCCACGCTTATCAGCCATGGCGATCAGGTGCTGCCTTATGTGCGCCAGACGCCGCCGGACCTGATCCTGCTGGATCTGATGCTCCCCGGAACCGATGGCCTGACCCTGTGCCGGGAAATTCGTCGCTTCTCGGACGTGCCGGTGGTAATGGTGACGGCGAAAATCGAAGAGATCGACCGCCTGCTGGGCCTCGAAATTGGCGCGGATGATTACATCTGCAAGCCATACAGCCCGCGTGAAGTGGTCGCGCGCGTAAAAACCATTCTGCGCCGCTGTAAGCCCCATCGTGAACTGCAGGTACTGGACGCGGAAAGCCCACTTATCGTCGATGAAAGCCGCTTCCAGGCGAGCTGGCGCGGCAAGCTGCTGGATCTCACCCCCGCCGAATTCCGCCTGTTGAAAACCCTCTCCCACGAGCCGGGGAAGGTCTTCTCCCGCGAGCAGCTGCTGAACCGTCTGTATGATGATTACCGCGTCGTGACTGACCGTACCATCGACAGCCATATTAAAAACCTGCGCCGCAAGCTGGAATCGCTCGATGCGGAGCAGTCATTTATCCGCGCGGTGTATGGCGTGGGCTACCGATGGGAAGCGGATGCGTGCAGGATAGCCTGAGCATTTAGTTTACCGAACCCGCCTGCTGGCGGGTTTTTCATTTCTGGAAAGCAACGAAGAATCAACCATACTCACATTACCGGTTCGCTTATTGATAACTGGTGCAGATAATTCCACTTCGTTCAAGGAGTTCCTATGTCTGGTTGGTTCGAGTTAAACAAAAGCAGTGATGGTCAGTTCAGGTTTGTTCTCAAAGCAGGAAACGGAGAAACGATCCTGACCAGTGAGCTTTACACCACCAAAAATTCCGCCGAAAACGGTATCGCCTCCGTTCGCACCAATAGCCCTTCTGATGAACGTTATGAGAAGAAAGTGGCCACCAACGGTAAATTCCACTTCAATCTGAAGGCCGGGAATCATCAGGTTATTGGCAGCAGCCAGATGTATGCCTCGGAACAGTCGCGAGATAAAGGCATCGCGTCGGTCAAAACTAACGGTTCAAGCCAGACGGTAAAAGACAATACCTGACGACACGCCTCCGGCCGGGTTAGCGATGGTACGACCCGGCGCTTTACCTCCCTGTCCCTCAGCGCTACAATGCCCGCCCTTAAAGTGGGGGATCTCCCCTTACCGCTGCACCTGGTGCATGCGGATCTGACCTGTCATCAGAACGAGAACAAACATGTTTAAACCGGAACTCCTTTCCCCGGCGGGAACGCTGCAAAATATGCGTTACGCTTTCGCCTATGGCGCTGACGCCGTCTATGCTGGCCAGCCGCGCTACTCACTGCGCGTGCGTAACAATGAATTCAACCACGAGAACCTGCAGCTCGGCATTAACGAAGCACATGCCCTGGGCAAAAAATTCTACGTGGTGGTCAACATTGCGCCGCATAACGCCAAGCTGAAAACGTTCATCCGCGATCTGAAGCCGGTGGTTGATATGGGACCGGACGCGCTGATCATGTCGGACCCGGGTTTAATCATGCTGGTTCGGGAGAACTTCCCGGAGATGGATATTCACCTCTCCGTTCAGGCCAACGCCGTTAACTGGGCAACGGTGAAATTCTGGAAACAGATGGGGCTGACCCGCGTCATTCTGTCTCGTGAACTTTCGCTGGAAGAGATTGAAGAGATCCGCACGCAGGTGCCGGATATGGAAATCGAAATCTTCGTTCACGGCGCGCTGTGCATGGCCTACTCCGGTCGTTGCCTGCTCTCGGGGTATATCAACAAGCGTGACCCGAACCAGGGTACCTGCACCAACGCCTGCCGCTGGGAATATAACGTTCAGGAAGGCAAAGAAGACGACATCGGCAATATCGTCCACAAACATGAGCCGATCCCGGTGACCAACGTGGAGCCAACCTTAGGCATCGGCGCGCCAACTGACAGCGTGTTCATGATTGAAGAGGCCAAACGTCCGGGTGAGTACATGACCGCCTTTGAAGACGAGCATGGCACTTACATCATGAACTCCAAAGACCTGCGTGCGATTGCGCACGTTGAGCGTCTGACGCAGATGGGCGTGCATTCCCTGAAAATTGAAGGCCGTACCAAGTCCTACTACTACTGCGCGCGTACTGCTCAGGTGTACCGTAAAGCCATCGACGATGCCGCTGCCGGCAAGCCGTTCGATACCAGCCTGCTGGAAACCCTGGAAGGCCTGGCGCATCGCGGTTATACCGAAGGCTTCCTGCGTCGTCACACCCATGACGATTACCAGAACTACGAACACGGCTATTCCGTTTCCGAGCGCCAGCAGTTTGTCGGTGATTTTACCGGTGAGCGCAAAGGTGCGCTGGCCGCCGTGGCGGTGAAGAACAAATTCACTAAAGGCGACAGCCTGGAGTTAATGACCCCGCAGGGCAACATGAACTTCACCCTGGAACATCTGGAAAACGGTAAAGGCGAAGCAATTGACGTGGCGCCAGGCAACGGCCATACCGTCTGGCTGCCGGTACCCGAAGAAGTGGAGCTGGAGTTTGCGCTGCTGATGCGTAATTTCAACGGTGAAAGTACCCGTAACCCGCACAGTAAATAGTCAAGCAGGGAAATTTTTTCGCGCTGGGATAATTCTTAGAATCGGATCACATACCGCTTCGTTCAATACGGGTATTATCCCCCCGCTGAAAAACATAACCCATAAATGCTAGCTGTACCAGGAACCACCTCCTTAGCCTGCGTAATCTCCCTTACGCGGGCTTATTTTTTCCCTTTCATCCTGTTCTTACCCGCTTTTTTCCTCCCTGCTATACACTCTTACTAACGCTAAAAAAGGGAGCAGCGCGGATGGCAATCTATCCAGACAGTTTATTGATTCTCAATGGCAAAAGTGCGGGCAACGATTTGTTGCGCCAGGCAGTGACGGATTTGCGTGAAGACGGTGCGCGTATACACGTGCGAGTGACGTGGGAAAAAGGTGATGCGGCACGCTATATCGACGAAGGCCTGAAGCTCGGAGTCGAAACCATTATTTCTGGCGGGGGCGATGGCACCATTAATGAAATTGCCGGCGCTCTGATAGATCTTCCCGCAACCGACCGCCCGGTGATGGGCATTTTGCCGCTCGGTACGGCCAACGATTTCGCCACCAGCGCCGGGATCCCGGAAGAACTGGGAAAAGCCCTGCAGCTGGCTATCTTCGGCAAAGCCACCGCCGTGGATATTGCTCAGGTGAATGAAAAAACCTGTTTTATCAATATGGCGACCGGTGGATTCGGGACGCGCATTACCAGCGAAACCCCTGAAAAGCTGAAGGCAGCGCTGGGCGGCGTCTCGTATCTGATCCATGGCCTGATGCGCATGGATACCCTGAAGCCGGACCGCTGTGAGATTCACGGCGAGAACTTTCAGTGGCAGGGTGATGCGCTGGTGATTGGTATCGGCAATGGCCGTCAGGCCGGTGGCGGACAGCAGTTATGCCCGGAGGCGCTGATCAATGATGGTCAGTTACAGCTGCGTATTTTCACGGGTGATGGCCTGCTGCCTGCACTGTTTACCACCCTGACCCAGCCAGAGGAGAGCCCGAATATTATTGCCGGTAAATCCGCGTGGTTTGAAGTGAATGCCCCACACGGCATGACGTTTAATCTTGACGGGGAGCCGCTGAGCGGGAAGCAGTTCCGCATTGAGGTGTTACCGGGCGCGCTACAGTGCCGGCTGCCACCGGACTGCCAGCTTCTGCGTTGACAGTGTGGCCGGGCGGCGGTAACGCCTGACCCGGCCAGCGTTTTACAAAAAGTCTTAAGCGATAGTCACTTTGCTGTCCAGGTACACATCCTGCACGGCATTGATCAGCTTCACGCCGTCAGCCATCGATTTTTTAAACGCCTTACGGCCCAGGATCAGCCCCATACCGCCCGCGCGCTTATTGATAACCGCCGTGCGCACCGCGTCGGAGAGATCGGTGTCGCCACCCGCCGCACCACCGGAGTTAATTAACCCGGCACGTCCCATATAGCAGTTCGCCAGCTGATAACGCACCAGGTCGATAGGGTTTTCGCTGGTCAGTTTGCTGTAGACCCGGTCATCGGTGTAACCGAAGTTTACCGCTTTATAACCGCCGTTATTTTCCGCCATCTTCTGCTTCACGATATCCGCGCCAATGGTTGCCGCCAGATGGTTCGCCTGGCCGGTCAGGTCGGCAGAAACGTGGTAGTCCACTCCGTCTTTCTTGAATGCGGAGTTACGCAGATACGCCCACAGAACGGTGACCATACCCAGCTCATGCGCGCGTTCGAAGGCAGCAGAAATTTCTTCAATCTGGCGACGCGACTGCTCAGAACCAAAGTAGATCGTCGCCCCAACCGCGACTGCACCCATATTGAACGCCTGCTCTACGCTGGCGTAAAGCGTCTGATCGTATTCGGTCGGGTAGCTCAGGGTTTCGTTGTGATTCAGTTTGACGAGGAATGGAATGCGGTGGGCATAGCGACGCGATACGGAGGCCAGTACGCCATAGGTGGACGCCACGCAGTTACAGCCCGCTTCTATCGCCAGTTCGACGATGTTCTTCGGATCGAAATACAGCGGGTTCGCCGCAAAGGAGGCGCCCGCGGAGTGCTCAACGCCCTGGTCAACCGGCAGAATAGAAAGATACCCGGTTCCCCCCAGTCGCCCGGTATTATAGAGGGTCTGCATATTTCGCAGTACCGCAGGCGGACGGTTGTTATCAACCATCACGCGGTCGACGTAATCGTGGCCAGGCAGATAAAGCTGGTCGGCTGGAATGGTCATACAACGGTGCTGTAAAAGGCTGTCGGCGTCTTTGCCAAGCAACTGCGCAATATCAGTCATGTGATGCTCCCGTAAGCCCGACGTAATGTCGGTGAGTGTTTATCCAGACCCATAGCGTTATGGGCAGACTAAGCCTGGTACCGACTTAACAGATTTTCCACCATTTGCATTTTTTTTCAGCACAATCTGCTGGCTCGATTCGTGTACAACAAAACTGTTACATTGATCAAACAATCACCGCAAAGGTATTTAAAAGGTATTATTAGGTGGTATGTTAAAGGCGTACCCTCTCTGACATGCAGGATTAAACAATGAAAACGAAAGTCCAACTGTCATTCATGATGTTTGTTGAATGGTTTATCTGGGGCGCGTGGTTTGTACCGCTGTGGTTGTGGCTGAGCAAAAGCGGTTTTACCGCCGGGGAAATTGGCTGGTCTTATGCCTGTACCGCGATTGCCGCGATCCTCTCCCCCATTCTGGTGGGTTCACTGACCGACCGCTTTTTCGCTGCGCAGAAAGTACTGGCTGTACTGATGTTCGCCGGTGCCATCGTGATGTACTTCGCCGCACAGCAAACCCAGTTCAGCACCTTTTTCCCGCTGCTGCTGATTTACTCCCTGACCTATATGCCGACCATTGCGCTGACCAACAGTATTGCCTTCGCCAATGTGGATGATGTGGAGGCTGATTTCCCGCGTATCCGCGTGATGGGCACCCTCGGCTGGATCGCCTCGGGACTGGCGTGCGGTTTCCTGCCGCAGATGATGGGCTATAACGACATTTCCGATACCAATATTCCGCTGCTGATGACGGCGGGCAGCTCCGCCCTGCTCGGTGTCTTTGCGCTGTTCCTGCCGAACACCCCGCCGAAGAGTACCGGCAAGATGGATTTCAAAGTCATGCTGGGGCTGGATGCGCTGATCCTGCTGCGCGATAAAAACTTCCTGGTGTTCTTCTTCTGCTCATTTCTGTTCGCAATGCCGCTGGCCTTCTATTACATCTTTGCCAACGGCTATCTCACCGAAGTGGGGATGAAAAACGCCACCGGCTGGATGACGCTCGGCCAGTTCTCCGAAATCTTCTTTATGCTGGCGCTGCCTTTCTTCACCAAACGCTTTGGTATTAAGAAGGTCTTGCTGCTGGGCCTGCTCACCGCCGCCATCCGCTATGGCTTCTTTGTTTACGGTGGTGCCGACCAGTACTTCACCTATGCCCTGCTGTTCCTCGGCATTTTGCTGCATGGCGTGAGCTACGACTTCTACTATGTGACCGCGTATATCTACGTGGATAAAAAAGCGCCGGTGCATATGCGCACCGCCGCACAAGGCCTGATTACGCTGTGCTGTCAGGGGTTTGGTAGCCTGTTAGGTTACCGCCTGGGCGGCGTGATGATGGAAAAAATGTTCGCATACAAAGAGCCGGTGAATGGGTTGACCTTCAACTGGGCCGGAATGTGGGCATTCGGAGGGATCATGATTGCCGTGATCGCCGTGCTGTTTATGCTGTTTTTCCGCGAATCGGACAAAGAGATCACCGCAATTGAGGTGGTTGAAGGCGATACCGCGCTGACACGAGGGGAAGTTAAATGAAACAAGAACGTGTTCTCGGTGCCCTTTACGGGCAAGCGTTAGGGGATGCGATGGGCATGCCGTCGGAGCTTTGGCCGAGAAAGCGCGTCAAAGCGCACTTCGGCTGGATCGACCGTTTTTTACCCGGACCGGCTGAAAATAACGCCGCCTGCTATTTTAAGCAGGCAGAATTCACCGACGATACGTCAATGGCGTTATGCCTGGCGGATGCGATTATCGAATGCGACGGGCAGATCAACGCAGATGTTATCGGCAAACATATTCTGCACTGGGCGGAGTCGTTCGATGCGTTTAACAAGAATGTGTTAGGTCCGACATCGAAGATTGCGCTTAACGCTATTCGTGACGGCAAGCCGGTCAGTGAGCTGGAAAACAACGGCGTCACCAACGGTGCGGCGATGCGCGCCTCTCCGCTGGGCTGCCTGCTGCCGGCCACGCGTCTGGAGCACTTTGTCGCAGAGGTGGCGCTGGCCTCCAGCCCGACCCATAAATCCGACCTCGCGATTGCCGGCGCGGTGGTGATAGCCTGGGCAGTGTCGCGTGCCATTGACGGTGAACGCTGGCAGAACATCGTCGATGCCCTGCCAGGTATTGCCCGCTACGCACAGGAAGCGAAAACAACCACCTTCAGCGCATCGCTGGCGGCACGGATTGAGCTCGCCCTTAAGACCGTGCGTGAAGCCAACGGCATCGATTCCGCCAGCGAGCAGGTTTACCAGCTTATTGGCGCGGGCACCAGCACGCTTGAGTCGGTTCCAGCGGCGATTGCGATGGTCGAACTGGCAGGCACCGACCCGAACCGCTGCGCCATTTTGTGTGCCAACCTCGGCGGTGATACGGACACCATCGGCGCGATGGCGACGGCAATCTGCGGTGCGCTTCACGGCGTACAGGCGATTGACCCGGCGTACAAGGAGGAACTCGACGCCGTAAACCGCCTCGACTTTAACCACTACTGTGAAAAACTGCTGCACTTCCGGGAGCAAAGGGAGGGCGTATGAGTGCTTTTGCTGCACGCCTTGAAACACTGCACGCCACTCGCCCGGTCACGGTGTTGGGTGCCGCGGTCATCGACGTGATCGCCGACGCCTATGCCCTGCCCTGGCGCGGGTGTGATATCGAACTCAAACAACAGGGTGTCAATATCGGCGGCTGTGCACTGAATATTGCTATTGCGCTGAAACGGCTCGGGATCGCCGCGCAAAACGCGCTCCCCGTCGGCCACGGAGTGTGGGCAGACATCATCCGTAACGCCATGGCAAAACAGGATCTGCACAGCGTCGTTGAAGTAGAAACGGGCGACAACGGCTGGTGTCTGGCGCTGGTCGAACCGGACGGTGAGCGGACCTTTATGTCGTTTAGCGGCGTGGAGAACCAGTGGCAACAGCGCTGGCTGGATGCGCTGCACGTGCCGCCTGAAAGCCTGGTCTACCTCTCAGGCTATCAGCTGGCGTCACCGTGCGGAGAGCTCCTGACGGACTGGCTGGAAGGCCTGGAAAACGTTACCGCGTTTATCGACTTTGGGCCGCGCATTGCCGATATTCCTGATGCGCTGATGGCGCGGATCATGGCCTGTAAGCCGATGGTATCGCTTAATCGCCAGGAAGCGGAGATGGCAGCGGGACGATTTGGCATGGAAGCTGAAACACTCGGCCCGCAGTGGCTACAGCGGTTTAGTTCTGCGCTGATTATTCGCCACGATAAAGACGGTGCCGCCTGGTATGAGGGTGATAAATCGGGCTACGTTCCGGCGTTTCCCGCAACCGTCGTCGACACGATCGGTGCGGGCGACAGCCACGCCGGTGGCACGCTTGCCGGGCTGGCGGCAGGATGGTCGCTGGCTGATGCCGTTACGCTTGGCAACGCAGTGGCGGCCTGGGTCGTTAGCCACCGCGGCGGCGACTGCGCGCCAGGGCGCGAGGCGTTACTCCTCGCACACAAAGACGTATAAATCGCTACGGCAGTAGCTGATGCTGAACTCAATGGGCCGGTTCTGCTGATCAAGTGCAACCTGCTTGATCACCAGCACCGGGATTTTGTCATCCATGCGGATATGCGTCTGAAACTCGCTGTCCGGCATGCGGGCACTGACGCGCGAGCGGGTGCGCTGCGGGAAGATATTCTGGCTACGGAAGTAGTCATACAGGGAAATCCCAATTGCATCCGGATCGTGAATCAACCCTACCGGCACCCAGGACTCCTCAATCGATACGGCGTCATCATCCACATAGCGGATGCGCTTAAGCAAAAAGACCTCGCTCTCCGGCGGCACTGACAGCTGGCTGGCCACCTCTTCCGGGCATTTCACCACCCGTTTATTCACCCACAGCGTGTTGGGTTTTTTGCCGCGCAGCACCACCTGCTGAGAAAAACCGCGCGCTTCCTTGAGCGAGTATTCAAAGATGTTATTGATTTGCGTCCCGTAGCCGCGGGCGCGCGTCACTACGCCCTCGGCTTCCAGAGCCTGCATCGCTTTGCGCACGGTAATGCGCGACACGCCGGTTAACTGACTGAGATCGCGCTCGCCGGGCAGTATATTCCCATGCTCCAGCACCCCGTTGCGTACCGCGTTTTTTACCGTTTCGGCAAATTTCAGATACAGCGGCGTGTTGTCCGGGGCGGCAATGCGTTCATTCAGTTGGTCGATTAACCGGGTATGCGCTTGTTCCATCTCTGTTTTTCTCAGGCCTGGTGTGTGTTGCCAGTATACGGCTTACCACCAGGCATGAAAATGGTGTACCGGACCAATACCGTGACCAACCTCGAGAGTATCGGCTTTTGCCAGCGCTTCGGAGAGCCAGATTTTAGCGTCGCGGACCGTCTCCCCCCAGTTGTCACGACGAGGGCGCAAAGCCGCCAGCGCGGCAGAGAGTGTGCAGCCGGTCCCGTGGGTGTTTTTGGTCTGTACCCGCGGGGCCGTGAAACGCAGCGCACCGTCGTGGGTAAACAACCAGTCAGGGCTTTCTTCATCATCAAGATGACCGCCTTTCATCAGCACGGCGCCGCAGCCCATCGCCAGGAGCGCATTCCCCTGCTCTTTCATTTCGCGCTCATTCTGCGCGTGCGGCGCATCCAGCAGCGCAGCGGCTTCAGGCAGATTAGGCGTGATAAGCGCAACCTGCGGCAGCAGCTTATTTCGCAGCGTCTCGACGGCGGAGGCGGACAGCAGCGGGTCACCGCTTTTTGCCAGCATCACGGTATCCAGCACCACGTTTTGCACCTGGTAACGTTTAAGCCGTTCTGCCACCGCTTCAACAATGTCGGTCTCGGCCAGCATCCCAATCTTGGTGGTGTCGATTCGCACATCGCTGAAAACCGAATCCAGCTGTGCGGCGACAAAGTCCGGCTCAATGCGGTAAACCGACTGCACGCCACGCGTATTTTGCGCCACCAGCGCGGTAATCACCGAGCAGCCGTATGCGCCGAGTGCGGAGAAAGTTTTCAAATCAGCCTGAATGCCCGCGCCGCCGCTTGGGTCGGTACCGGCAATGGTAAGGGCGTTAATCCGTTTCATACCCGTTCCTCCAGAGTGTAGAGCGCGTCGAGGAACGCGCTGGCAAAACTGCCGGGACCACCAGACCGGGCGACGGCCGCCGTTCCGGCACGTTTCATCCATCCGCAAGCGGCGGCGATGTTATCCAGCCGGTCACCGGGAAGCGAGCAGCTCGCCGCCACGACTGCCGAGAGCGCGCATCCCGTTCCCACCACGCGGGTCATTATCGGGTCACCGCCCACGACCGTGCGGGTGCGTTGCCCGTCGGTGACGTAATCCCGTGCACCGGTGACCACCACAATGGCATTCGTCTGGCGAGCCAGCGCCTGCGCGGCAGGCAGCGCAGCCGCCGCCGTGTCGGTGGTATCGACGCCGCGCCCGCCCGCACTCATCCCGGCAAGGGCGAGAATTTCCGAGGCATTGCCGCGAATGGCCGCCGGTTTCAGGGCGAGAATTTGGTGGCAAAAACGGGTGCGGAACGTCAGCGCCCCTACGGCAACCGGGTCTAGCGTCCAGGGTTTCCCTGCTGTCACTGCACTCTCAATCGCCCGGCGCATCGACTGGGCGCGCGGCGCCGTCAGCGTCCCGACGTTTATCAGCAGGGCATCTGCGAGCGCGGCAAACTGCTCGGCCTCTTCGGCTTCAATCACCATAGCCGGAGAAGCGCCAAGCGCCAGTAACACATTGGCCGTAAAGGTCTGTACCACATCGTTGGTCATACAGTGGGTAAGCGGGGAACGGGTTCGAAACTGATGTAAAACGTGTAAATCGAGCAGGTCAGGCTGCATGGTATCGCTCCTGCCGTGCGTGAAGAAGCGATGACCGGGAAGGCATCTGACTTCCCTACGCTGGCATTATCCAGATCAGGTAATACGGGTATTTCTCAGCCTTCACAAAGAAGGGCACCCCGAGTCAAATAAATCAAAATCAAAAGCTTGCGATTAACGTCCCGTTAATCCCTGTTCTGGATCATGCCAGCGGGAAGCCAAAGACACAACCCCCTCAAAAACAGCATGTGCTCCACATCGCGGCCCAAGAAGTGACCCAATAGCAAACTACAGACACAAAAAAGCCGGGTTGCCCCAGCCTCGTTTAATTGTGATCTTTCGTTGTTTCGAACCCGTAGCTATGCATGTGATGAATAAACCTGTTAGCGCTCGCCAACCCAAAAATAATCCTAAAAATAAATTAGCAAACAAAATCAACAGCATAGCGTTATCGTTTTTATCGATCATTAATTGATTATTGATCGTTATTATTGATCAATAATTTTTAAAGGTGCATTATCAGGCAGTTATCACTCAACTGGAACATAACATGCACTCTGAATTCGTTGCTGAACCCATCATGAACCTTGAAGGTAAGCTGTTAGGAGTCGAACTTCTTACGCGGTTTATCTCAGAGTCCAAACGGCCCCTTCACCCAGCGTTTGTCATTTCAGGATGGGATTTCGATCAGAAACGACTTTTTCTATACAAACAGTTTGGGGTCATAGCCAGTAAGCAGGACTGGTTCGAGCATCACGGGTTGTTCTGCTCGCTCAATGTTGACTACGATATGGCGACACTCTTAAGGCATGACGGTTTGTTACAACTAACCGTCAGTTCCATGCCATTTATCAAACTTGAAGTTTCAGAAGATTTTCCTGGTCTTGAACAAGGGCTTAAAAGCCCGATTCTGAAATCATTATGTCAGGGTGTTAACTCCCTGTGGCTGGATGATCTGGGAGCCGGAAATGCAAATGTTGCCAGCCTACTTGAGGGTTACTTCGAAGTGGCGAAGATTGACCGTCATTTCTTTAATGAACAAATTGATAAACCCACATTTCCTCTATTGATAAAAAATATAAAGCGGTACTGCGATAAGATAGTGGTGGAAGGCGTAGAAAGCAGACAGTATCTCGACCTTCTACAGGAGGTTGGTATTTGGGGAGTTCAAGGATACCTTTTCAAATCGGTCCCGTTTCACAAAGTTGAAAAATTGTTATAAAAAAGCCGGGATTAACCCGGCTCTTATGCTTTCAGTTTTTTCTTTCGCTGCTGCTCAAAGTGAGCTAATGCTGACTCCCAGCCGTAATCGTTCACGCGCTGTAGAAATGTGCTACGGGGAACATTGAAGTATCTAGCAATGGCTGACAGGTTCAGCCATTTATCGGATCGGTTATCGAGACTCATTGCCAGAAGTGGCAGCCCCTTTGAATTGAACAGTTTCATGTGCATATGTAAATCTCCTTTCCTTTGCCTCGCCTGGCAGCGGGAGCAATGCGCTCCCACAAACCGCTTTTTTATGCCGTTGGTAGCAGTGTCAGCTTACAGACCAGATCCGGCCTGAAGTTGTATGCCAGAAGGCTACTTTCTGAGTACAGGTTGCGGTTTCGAAGTTCATCAAACGCACGGTAGGCATACCAATCTTCAATATCACCAGAAGCGGAGATCTCCAGATGGCGGGCGCACGGACCAACGAAACGTCCCATTGGCAGACTTTGGTCAACCGGAGCGTTGCCGAATACAGGCACGAGGAATGCCTCGTTGCTTTTCACTCCACTAAATGCGGAATCGCTAACCTCAATCAGACGTACAGAACCCAACATAAAGGAACTAAAGCCCGGCAGAACGTCAGACGGGAACAGCACATCAGAACCAACCAGACCGTTTGAATAGACCAGGAGTTCGCGGATTTGTGGATGATATCGCACAGCACGATAGGCATCAGAGCCACACAGCAGAACCCAGCCACGCAGGTATTGAGTCAAACCACCCATCAGTGCTTTTGTGGCACTGACCTGATCGTCAATATCGCGCATCGGATCATCACTAACATCCTGATGAAGGTCAGCGGTTCGCTGGTTCAGTCCAAACTCTACAGCCCAGTCGATCTCACTCTGCTGTGTACCAAATGCATCAACCTTGTTGAAGATCAGCGTCTGCCAATAGGCGTATTCGCGGGAGCGTTCAAACTTAGCACGCATATGAATAAACTTATTGGCCTCAATCTCATCAAGAGACTGCTCAATAGTGCTGCCCGGCTTACGGTAACCTTTGAGATCTGCCGAAGTCACACGGTCAGTCACACCCGCCCAAGGCAACTCGTAGAGATATGATCCTGCTGTCGGCTTCTCGATAGTCCCCCACTCCGAACTGAAACGCATCAATGGCGCATCCACACCAATAGATGCCTCTTGGATACGATCCATACTAACTTTGTGGGAATCTGCGATCTGACGGTCTGCAAATACATTAAGGTGAGTCAGCAGTAAATTGCTCTGTGGAACCTGAGTACGGAAGACCTTGCTGTAATTAACATAATCAAATGATTTAATAGCCATTTTTGAAGTCCTTTTCTTGTTAGTTATTCTGCGATGACAACATCGTCAGAGGTCAGGCGAATGTTTCCGTTAGCGGTCAATGCTGCTAGTGCTGCATTTGTTGCTGAACCCATTACGGCGCGGATTGCTTCTGGGTACACATAAATCAGGCGGTCAGCCACGATGACAGGAACATCAGAACCTGCCTCAGCGTAGGAGAGGCACAGAAGCGCATCAGTCCCAGAGGTGTAAAGCGTTCCGGTAGAGGTCACCACGGAACCTGGTTCCACAGCCTGTGCGAGTGTCGCGAATACAATCGCTCTGCGGTCAAAATTGGCCGTTGCAGAATTCTTCACCACGTTGTTATACGTTTTTGGATAATCTTCCAGTTTCACAGTCTTGAATCTCCATTCAGGTCATCGCCAATGATGGCGTTATTATTTCTCTGGCAAATTTGCCATTGAGGGGCGAAAAGAAAGCCGCTATCAGCGACTTCGTTCACTTCGTTTTCCATACAGAAAAAGACCAAGGCGAGAATATCCCGCCTGGTGTAGGTCAGTAGTTTTCTGATGGAGAGATTTAGAAAGCATGATCGGTGGGTCACGCTTCAGGAATAAGGAGGCGACAACGCTCCAAAGAATGGGTAAGGAGACCCAAAAACGTTGCCACCTGATGCCGTTAGTGTCCGGCTGACAGCCCGCCGAGGACAGGACTTTTGGCAAATCCACCTTAGGTGGAAATCTTTTCTGATACAGCCAGCGGCAATGGCCTAACCTTACCGTGAGAGGGTGCGGATATTGGCTGTATGAGAAAAGGCCCGCACGGTGTTCACACAGGCACTTTATATTTCGTAAGGAGAAAGAATGACAACGGCTTTTGTACGCACATACAATTTAAATCATCACCCTATGCATATTATTTTAACACGAATGATTATCATTTGCAACAAATTTCACGAGAGATCTTTGATTTGTCGCTAAATTTGATATATGAGCGGCAGATTCGCCGCCCTATATATTAATTCTGCGCTACACCAAGAATCAGGTTGTTTTGGGCCTGTTCGTAGTCCCTCAGCTTTGTATCAATTAGACCGTTAATCGCACCATCATTAACGTTGATATCAAGCGGTGAGAGTTTAATCTCAGCTTCGCCAGTGACCGCAACAGGAATCGGCTGTCGTTGAACTATGCTATCAATTGTCGGAACCGTGAACGTTGGTTGCTGGGGTGTCAGATAGTTCAGGCCAGGAACATTCAACGCTAGCGCTGGATCGTTGTAAGCCGTGCCTGAGCCGATATTGCTCGAAGCGGAACTATCCAGCCACGGGTAAATCTGTTTGAGCGTTTGACCGATACTTCGAGGATCAAAGCCTGTCTTTTCCTTAATCCAATCGGCAGCACCGTTTGCTGAATCATCTACCACGCTCGTATAAACCGCATCCGGCAATGTTGCGCCTTTCTTGAGTTCTTCACCGACTCGACCAGCGAAGGAAAGAATGTTGGTGGTTAGCTCACCAAGAGCAACGCCGAGGGCATCGGAAATTGGGATCAGTCCAGTCATATTCTGACGTAGAGTGTCAGTATTGGCAGCGTACTGCCCCAGGCCTTCAACAAACGAGGCTGAGAAGTGATCCGCAAGACTTGTTTGTACTCGGTTGTACTCAGCACCCAAAGCTGCCAGCTTATCAAGGTTGGCCTGCTGTGCATCAGATAGGGTCCATCCTTCAGAAGCGAGTTGATGCATACGGGCAATAACTTCATCACCTTCCCCACTGATACCCGCCATCAAGACCGATCCGTCATCGATCGCTTCCAAAAAATGACGCATGGAATTCTCTGTCCAGCCGAATTGTTTACCCAACTGCCGCACGTAGGTAACGAAGGTCCCCATGTCCAATTTCTGAAGCTCGCCAATCACTTTTTGTGCTGTTCGCTGGTTGGTTTTGCTAAGAACTGCATTCACCAGATCGGCAAGTTCACCACCTCCGCTGAATGTTGTTACCCCTTGCTTGTTAGTTTTAAAGGAACCGGTATTCAGTAGCTCACCTGCTTTCTCGAAGTAATCCTTATTCATGGACGCATACTTATCTACGGTCAGGTCGTACCCTGTACGCTTCTGTACAACGTCATGGATAGCATTAAATTCAAGCTGGCTAATGTCATACTGCCTTAATTGCTGCGCCTCTCTGGAGCGTTCAAGACTCCCCTGGAGGGTCTGACCAACACGAGCAACTCCCATTGAGCCAATCAGGGAACCACCTGCAATTACACCAGTGGCAGCAAGGCCACCATAACCACGTTCGCTACGTTCACGGGTCAGACGTTGAGTATTGATGCGCCCTGCTCGCTCGGCTTTCGCTTTATCTTTAACAATCTGGCGGTTTAATCTTGCCTGGCGTCTGGTTTCCAGAGTCGCTTTAGCAAGTTCATGGCGCATCTCTGCAATGGTATAACGCTGCTCGGCGTAGCCTTTTGTAGCTTCTTTGATTGCCTGCACCGCTTTCATTTTGTCAGCCAGGCTAGCGCCTTCGATATGACTGATAGTTAAACTGGCACGGCGTAGAGTATCGTATGCAGTGCTCTGGCGTTTCAGACTGGCCTCTTTCTCACGCTGGCGCTTCTCTTCTAAGGCCATAGCCCTTTTGGTGGCTGCGATGTCGGCAGCAACAGCACCATGTGAGCGATTCATAGCCGCATTCTGTCTGGCTACAACATCAGGATCGTAATGTTGACCGCCCATGTTAGGGTTGTAGGTCATCGCTCGTGATCTGGCTGCGGCCTGCACTTTTGCGGATATATTGGCTAAACGGGCGTTTTGTCTCCGGATCTGTTCACTATCTGCCAATTGTTGAGCCTGCCCTCTGGCGTTAAGAGCCTGCATTTTCCGGGCGTGAGCCTCTTCCTGTTTTGCGATCTTTGCCTGGGCTTGGGCCTGGCGTTGTTGCTCTAGCGAAAGGTTTTGAGCCATTTTGAGGCGCTGTGTTTGAGCGCGGGCTGCTTCAAGAGCCGATTTACCCTCACTCTGGGCGGTTCGCTTCTGAGCTTGCTCCAGCGCTTTAGCGGGTTTGGTAGTTAATTGCTGAAGTGACAGAATTTTCTTCTTCGCTGCTTCGTAACTAGAGCGGGAAATTTCCCAGCTTACGATATTGACGGTGCTCGTCACTATCTTGTTGGTTGCTCCACTACTCATCACACCCCCTGATTGATAACGTAGCCCAGACGCTCAAGCGCGGCGCGTTGTTCAGGTGTTAGCTCATCAAGGCTTGCCTTCATCATGAGGCTGACCGGACGCAGATTAGCGCTATAACCTTGGGCCTGGTGGCACAGCGCGATCCCTTTTTCCTTTATGGTCTTTGCTTTCGGGGCTGACTTGCTGGCTGTTGCAGTCGAAGCGGTCAGATATCCCTCGATAGCATCAGCCAACACCTGATCGGCGCTTTTATTCAGATCTCCGCTCTCCGGTTCGGCAGCGGCCTGCATTGCGGAGAGAATATCGGCGCGGATGTCGTTTACGTTTTTCATTTTTATGTTTCCTGTAGAGGTCCAGGCCGTCACGAAGCCATAGAAATACGGCTACCGTTAACGGCAGAAAGGATAAATATTCAAATAGGGTCAAGTTTCCCCGGCTGGGGTATTAATAATGCAGGCGTGGTGATCGGCGTTGGGGCGCTGCCTGCTTGCGTGAAATAGTCTTCCGGTACTCAATGAACAACGGATCGTCACTAACAGGCATTCGGGATGCCATTTCCTGATCGCTTACTCCGTCACGTTGAAGAAACGTGATCACAGAAAATAGAGGTAACTGGAGGTCAGCACAGATTTTTTCGAGCATTGCACCCGAGTCAAAATATTGGCGTACAGTTCGCTTAGTTGCGTACTGACTGGTGTACTTCACCTTTCGAAACTTGGGATTCCATGTCTTAGCCAGTTCAGCTACAAACTCCGGATCAAGACGTAATAGCAAGGCAACTTTGCCGGGGGTCATGCCATGCACAAGGAGTGCCTTAGCGGTTTTAACAATATCCTCATCACGGCGGCGCTTTTTAAAAAGACGCTCTAAATCTGGTTTTTTCTGGTCAGCCAGAGAGTGGCTGTTGCCAGTTACGTTCTCACACAATTTTCCTCCAAATGTTAAAATGGGGGTTCAAACACTTCTTCCTGTGTTTCTTCACTATCTTCACAGTTGATGTGGTCCACATCAGGCCCATTAACCTGCTGCATTGCTGGCGCTGGTTCTGTTATAGGCGCGGGTACATCATCAGGCAGTAAGTGAAAAGGGAAGTATTCTGGTTTGGCTTCTTCCATGTATTCCTCGCGTGTCCGTACAGGTATACCGTCACGTTCATCTTGTGAATGTCGGGCAACCCAATACACGTACCGGAAACTCTGCAACGTACCGTCAGCATTACGATTAGGGGCAGCGCCACCGCTCAGGGAATTGATAAACTCCTCAGTAACCACACCATCTTCATCGAAGATCGTTATCTGATTCATCGCATCAGCATCAGAGGATAGGCCAACATCATCACCAGCATCCACAGGAGGTAAAGATCCGGTTTGTCCAGCAACAGGCGCGGCAGTCTCAGGGGCATCAGTAACAGGTTGCTGTTCGTCTTCATCATTCCTCTCCTCAATGATTGTTTCAATATTCCACCCAAGCGCGGCTAATTTCTCAGTCGCGATCTGAAAGGCAAATTGCATCACCTCTTCATCAGAGAGATCACGATTTGCGATAGTTTTTGCCATCACCTTGATCCCACGGTTAACTGCATGGGGATCAACTTGTCCGGACTTCTTCAGTAAGGAATTGAGCTGTGATTTTTTCAGCGGCTTAACTTGGGGTGTCACTGGTGCATCAGTCATGCGAGACACGACGATATCAATCGGCGTACAGGTGTACGTATTGCGCCAACCGTCCTTGAATGGCTCTTTACCTACTTCCAGAAGGCCCAGCGCTTGCAGTTTGTCGATCCTCTCCTGTGCTACTGAGACGGCTCGGCCCATCTCCTTAGCTATTGTTTTAATGCTCTGGTAACATTTCTTGCCCTGCGCCTCGAAGGTGTAAAAGTGATTGAACCACTGTAGATCAACAGCAGCGACACGCATTACAACTCCGGAAGGTGTAATGATGTTTTTGATACCTTTTAACGGGCTGGCGGCTTGGTCAAAATTAGGCTTAGCTTCTACTGTCTCGGTCATGTTGTTCTCCCTGTGGGTTCGTCAGTGGTTGTTCATTGCGTTTCTGAATGTGTTTCGCCAGGTTCTGGCACATGTTCCGGATCATCCTCGGAACCGGCATCCCCAAACGGTCAGATTCTTCGCGTAAAATTGCATATGTTTCATCGTCTAGTGACAGTTTCACAATCATCTCTCCTATGCGTTAGATATGCGGGTGCGCCCCTGCGATCATGGAATTGATCAGGGGTAAGGAGCCGTGTTTGCGGCGATTTCGTTTGGTGGCGTTGCTGCCAACGGAGTAAAGCTGAGAATGGTTATTCGGTTGTGGTCAGTTCGGGAATGGCTTTTCCGGTAATGCCTTCGAGTTCACCGCCAGACTCAATCATCTTAAGCAGAAGGATCTGCTCATTCATCAGACCGATGCCATGAGAGGCGTAATAGACACGCCAGGCAGAGAGCACTGGTTCAATGATTTCCATAACATCACGGCCTTTTGCCAACTCTGCTGAGTATGGTTTAAGAATATCCCGGATGATTTTTGCGTCTTTTGCTTGCTGTCGCAGGCGTTTGATGATGTTCAGTGCTTCGCGAGTAGCTGGATAGAGCTTATCAGCTTTCTTGGCTCCGCCCATACGAGTGCGGAAAGCGTGAAGGTTTTGAGCTGTGGTAATTTTTGCATCGATTGCAGCGACAATCTCTGAGGAAGTGGCGTTCGAGAAATCGAACAGAACAGGCTTCGCCATGTATCTCTCCTATTTAAGTTATTGTTTAGTCATAAAAATCATCTCAATTGATAATATACAGTTTACAGTAAATGAGAATGATTGTCAATACAATTCTCATTATTTACATATAATAGTGGCTGTGTTTTATGTCAACACCCCGCCACCATATACATGTCCATTTCCTTTGTCAAGTACCACCATCACAAAACGCTCTCAGACGCTTCAGATTCAACGCTGTAAGCGAAGCGGTACAAAGTGACCAGCAACAGGAGAAAGACGCCCTGAACGCGACAGGGAGCGTTACAGGACCGCTGTGCATCATGGCATCGCCACAGAATCAGAGGGCCGTTATCGCCTTGCGAGATTGAGGGGGGAGCGCCGCCCCTCCAAGGGGGGAGTTACGTCGCGTTTAAAGCTCCTGACTGCATCGCAGTCGTTCACATTGAACTGACGCGCTTGCGCTTGTCTTCCACACAGAGCGTAAACAGGCTGGCCTGTTCACTTAACATCAACACCAACAATAAAATAGACGCATGTCTATTCCTGCCTTTGACCTTAAGGTCTTAGGTCTTGGGGTTAGATCTTGTGAAAGATTTTGTAAGGATCTCGTACGGGTCTAGTTGTTACTGGTAATAACCAGTATTACCCCCCCTGTTATAACCGGTGTACCTTCTCGGTAATAACCGGTAAACCCTTTCTGTTATAACCAGTATACCCCCGTAGCAGTAACACTCTCTCCGATGACTCGCCATCGCAACGCTTGGAATAAATAGCCTGAAATACGCCTTTAAAGGACCATATGTCACTGTTAATACAACCTCGTTTCACTGGCTCGCCTGTGGGATGTGCTGATCGTTATGGTGTAAGGTATACAACGAAGCCAGTAATGGCACGGCCTCGGCAGATCTGTCACTCGTGGTGTGGCTAAACACAATCACCGATCCGCCCTTCCATACCGAAAAAATAATTTCTCGTGCAAAAACAATAAAAAACCTCCATTTCTGGGCCTGTGAGAGCCTCTCAGTGGGGCGCTGTGCTATCGGTGGGTCAGTTTACAATTGTGTTGAGATGACGCGCTGTAGCGCTTCTGGTGGAGCATACGGGGCTATTGGTGGGACTGCTTGCGCTGGTGTGGGAAAAGGTACGTATCCGTGACCTGCTGGGCGGAAGAATTTCGCCTGTTGGAGGCTGACGTAGTGGCCTGCTGGCAGGTATAAGAACTCACATCTAACTTACACAATGTACATGTGTAACTTAGCAAGCCATTGATTCTTATGAGTTGTGTTGTGGATGAACATCAAAGAAGCGTCTACACGCTGTCTTATGCACCATCTATGCACGTTCTATGCACCTGCGCTGTGTGTGCAAAGAGTCACCCGCGATATTTTGAAATGATGTTTCATTTTTATTGAACCATCATGGAGGGGGGTTCAGCACATCAGCCCATGTGCTGGGAGTCCGTAACCGGATGAAGCCACGCTTCACAGCCAAAGGCTGCTAGGGATATTTTCCGACTCTGGAACCTGAAGAGTAACCCCAACTTTCGTTTTCCACCGCGTGGGAGTTGGTGTAATAACATATAAAAAACCCTTTACAATGATAATTTTATGATCAATATTTGCTTTGTAACTTACTTAATGAGATAGCAATAGGGGAATTGTATGAAGAAGGTCGAACCGGTAAGAGACAAAGAGAAGATCGCAGAGGTTGAAAGACTGCTGCGTCAGCATAACAGCAGCGCTATCTACGGTGATTTGTGGGTGTTCCTGAATCAGACAGCGGCGCGTATTGGTGACGCTCTCAAGTTGCGTTATGCCGACTTTAATCACATCGAAGGGAACGTGTTGAACCTAAAGGAACAGAAGACAGGGAAAATCCGCTCGATCATGCTGACTGCCAAAGCGCTTGAACTGGTTGCACAACGTCGTGCTGACAATCCCGGTCATGAATACCTGTTCGAAGTGGACAGCAACCGGGCCAAAGGAAAACCGATCAGCCGGGTGACGGTCTCAGCCAAATTCAAAGAAGCCGGGGATATGCTCAATTTGCACATTGCGGCGCACAGTCCACGTAAGAACCTTGGCTATCACGCCATAAAACGTGGGGTAAGTCTGCCGACGCTCACGAAGCTGTACGGGCATTCATCGCAGGCGGTCACGCTGGCGTATTGTGGGATCATGGATAAGGATGTTGAAGAAGTATTCCAGACCATCGACTATTAAGGACTGTTGATGTTAACTATATGTTGCACGCAACTATCAAAACCACTGGCACATTCATTATTCTTATAAAGATTGCGCGATATCATGTTGCGCAATTCTGCCCTCCCGTTGAAGAAATCAGCACTCGATCAAATTTTGATTTTTTTTTCTTAATCATTGACATGTCTTCCAGGCCTTATGCTGTGTAGGGTTTTGCATTTTTACCCTTTCACAACCTCAATTTAACGTCAAAATCAACCCTTGTGCAGAAAAGAATCATCACTAGAATATCGACTATGTGGGGCCGCTATTGATTGACCACCCCCACATGTAGTGCCGCGCCTGAATTTTAGGCGTAAAAAAACCGGATTCATTTGCATGAACCCGGCTTACAAAGCATGACCAATACGAGTCGCCAAACTCGTATGAATCTTAGCCTTGCCTTCATTTTTCACGGCTTGATTGTGCCAGGCAAAGAGGATCATGTAAACCATAAAATGACGCTCATAAGGAGCAATGCATGACTATTTGTAAACAATCACACCGTTACAACACTCTTTTCATTAGCTTACCTCACGATCAAGGTGGTGAGGGTCGCCATAAATGTTGTGGCTGCGCTTACGATCAGGGTTACCGCGCTGGCTTGGCTCGCACAGGTCAGGTTTGGGTAGACTTAGCCGCCTTACCTGATAGCCAGGCGGGTACCGTTCGCCACAAAAGTCCTCAAGCAGCGTTTGCTGATGGTTATCGTGATGGTGTGCGTGAATCCTACCGTCACGCTGGTTAATGTTGAATGAAGGGGCTTATGGCCCCTTCCTCTTTTAAGGGATAAAAATGGATAAACGTTACCAGGTTTTCGTAAGTTCAACTTTTACAGATTTAGAAGAAGAACGAAAACACGTCATACAAACTCTGATGGAAATGGATTGCATTCCAGCAGGCATGGAGTTGTTCCCAGCAATCGATGAAGGCCAATGGGAGTTCATAAAAAAAGTAATCGATGACTGTGATTATTATCTGTTGATCATTGGTGGTCGTTATGGCTCTGTCGCGGAAGATGGTTTAAGTTACACCGAAAAGGAATTTGATTACGCAGTTTCAAAAGGTTTACGCGTCGTTGTTTTGGTACATGAGAATCCGGAAAATCTACCTTTAGCCAAATCAGAAAAAGATTCTGAACTCAGAGAGAAGCTAGCTGCATTCATAGAGAAGGCCTCAACCAATCGTCTCAGGAAAACATGGGCAACAGCCAAAGATTTACCCGGGTTGGTTGCTTTAAGTATGAGTAAAACGATGAAAACTTATCCTGCAATCGGATGGGTAAGAGCCAACCTAACGTCTTCTGAAACTGATTTACGTGCTATGGTTGATTTACAAAAAGAGAATGAATGGTTAAAAAGTGAACTAGCCAAGGCCACAAGTAATCTTAGTCAAACACTTGATCTGGATCTGGCTGACTTTGATGATGATTTTGAATTTAGATGTGAGTCCACCTTTCCTCGAATCGGGTATGATCCCGGTGGAACAAAACACTGGTCCGTGAAAATGAAATGGAAGGATATTTTTCACTCAATATCCCCCTATCTCACTCAATATTATACTGAATCAAGCGTATCATACACAATTGCCAAAAGCGCTCAAAAGGTCGCAGGCAAGGGAGGCACATCAGCAAAAGTGTCTTCTCAAGACCTTAAAACGATAGGAGTGCAATTTAGGGCATATGGTTTGATAAAAATTGAATATTTAAAAACCACCAATGGCAGCATGAATACTTTCTGGTCATTAACCGAAGCTGGCCAGATTGAAATGTTGAAAACCAGAACGATAAAAAAGCAAAGCCAAGTCACTTCCGAATAGCTAGTTTTGATTTCGCCCCATTACGGGGCGAATGATACCCAAAACTTACTAAAGGAAATATTTCTAGTGCTTTTCTTTTATTAATAAACAGCTATTCCCACCCCAACCCATCAATCACATAACAGATCGTTGATAAAGGGAACGTGTGTAGGTAGCGTCTAGTGATCCCTGAGCCGCTTTTCTCATGGCCTACCACCTGTTGCAGGTGTGCCAGATTACCAACCCAGCCAGCTAAACAGGTTGAAATCATGGTATGCCGGAAACTGTGAACTAGCCGCCGCTGCCCATAATCATCAAGGTACGGAATACCAAGTTGATCGCGGACATCGGCTAAAACTTTGCCGATCTTCGGCATGTTCTTACCCGACACAGGCGAGAAGATTTTCTCTTTCCATTGGCGATTTACAAAATCGAGGAACCCCCACTCGATCAGTTTGGGATGGATCGCCACCTGCCTTGTAGCGTTCTCGGTTTTACCCTGCCCTCCTTCCGCGATCAGGAGATAGTGCCGCTGGCTATCTTCATCAAATTTGATCTGTGATTTCTCCAGCTTGGCGATCTCCCCTCTCCTGGCTCCCGTATACGCCAACAAAAGAGTGATCCATTTTTGCCAGCCATCAGGCTGCTTGAGCGCCCACCCTACAAACTTTCTCATTTCTGCTGCACTGTAAGCTCCAAACCTCGCTTTCGACGGTGCGGCGACTACACCATCAGTCGGTGATTTCTCCAGAATATCTTTATTGTCAGTCAGGAAGGTTTTGAACAGCGATTTGTAAATCTTCAAATGCTTGTGGATAGACTCAGCGCCAACCAAATCTTCTGGCGGAACATCATCACACTCGATCAGTTGCTGAACCGTCATTGACCGATAAGGCTGCACAACACGCTTTGGCAAGTTTTCAACAACTTCCATCACCTGCTTGATGTCCTGTTTGGTGATCGTCATTACATCTGTTGATGCACCAAGGACAATGAACATGACTTCCATAAAGCGCTCATTGGCCTGTGAAATTGCCTTCGTCCAGTTTTGGGCTTTCTCCTTTTTGTACATATTCCAAGCGCCAGCCAGTGTTAACACATCCTTTGGTTGTGCTTCCGTTTGTTCTTCCTCATCTCCCAAAGGAGTGACGACCTCGCGGTATTCCTGAGCAACTATCGGCTGAATATTGCACTGCTCATCATTCAGAAATTGGTGCGCCAGCCATTGTTCATTCTGCTGCTTCAGGCTATTGCCATATTCAGAAAGACGCTTACCGAAGTGACCCGGCTGGATGGTTCCCCGTTGAACCAGAGGAATTACAGGAGATGCAAAGGACATAAGCAACTGCGCCTGGGTGTGGCTGTCAGTCTCTAGCGACTTGCGGAAATATTTATTACCGGGCAGGCGGAAACGAACGTAATAAATCCCGTTACGTGTGATGGTGTGACGTATGGTTTTGTGGCCCATTCTGAAAGCCTCATTGAGTAATGAACTATCAAAACAGGACGTTGAAGCTAGAAATTTCTTTTTATTTTCAATGGATAACAGCCAGACTACGCTGGCATTATCCAGATCAGGTAATACGGGTATTTCTCAGCCTTCATTTAAGAAGGGCACCCCGAGTCATTGGTAAGAATTCACTTACATTTGGCAGATTAGGGGAAGAGTACCAGTGATGCAAGACCTGTTGATTTCTCGCTTTCACGATTTTGTTATACCAATCAGATGTAATGAGAAGCCTGTAACCGCTATGTCCGGGAATAAAAACAACCTGTCGTGACCCCGGTATTTTGCAGGTAATGTCGAGATAATACGCTTAAAGGGGCTATCTGCCCCCCTTAACGTCCCTCAATGGCACGATTTGTCACACACTTTTCTCTCTTTTTATAGTCCTGACAAAATACGCGTAACCGGCTGTTTTTGTTTGGCATAAAGCGCAATTTTTCTTCTTAAAATGAGGATATTCCCTCCCCCGTACCGCATGTCATAAAACAGTAAACAAATTAACCATTGAGCCTCGTGACAAAAGGCTCTATATTGGCGGCGTTTTTTTCAGGCCCCCATCTGTTTTTTAACTTTTTATTCAATCGTTGCTCATAACGAAGCGGCGGTTGTAGGAGTGATATGATGACGGATAAAGTCCGTATTGACACCGTAGATGCCCACAAAAGCAACGAAACCTATCTGGCCCGTCAGGCCGAGTTTGAATCTAACGTCAGGAGTTATCCGCGCAAACTGCCTTTAGCAATCACTAAAGCAGAAGGCGTGTGGATCACCGATGCAGACAATAAAGAATACCTTGACTGTTTAGCAGGCGCAGGCACCCTTGCGCTTGGACATAACCATCCTGATGTGCTGAAAAGCATCCAAAATGTCATTACCAGCGGCTTGCCGTTACATACTCTGGATCTGACTACGCCTCTGAAAGACGCGTTCTCAGAATATCTGCTCTCTCTGCTGCCTGGTCAGGGCAAAGAGTACTGCCTGCAGTTCACCGGTCCATCCGGTGCTGATGCCGTTGAAGCAGCGCTGAAACTGGCGAAAAAAGTGACCGGTCGTAGCGGTATCATCAGCTTCTCTGGTGGTTACCACGGTATGACTCACGGCGCACTGGCCGTTACCGGCAACCTGTCTCCGAAAGAAGCGGTTAACGGTATGATGCCAGAAGTGCAGTTCATGCCTTACCCACACCAGTACCGTTGCCCACTGGGTATCGGCGGTGAAGCGGGTGTGAAAGCGCTGACCTACTATTTCGAAAACCTGATCAACGACGTTGAAAGCGGCGTGCGTAAACCTGCGGCAGTGATCCTTGAAGCCGTTCAGGGTGAAGGCGGCGTGAACCCGGCTCCGGTTGAGTGGCTGCAGCGCATCCGTAAAGTGACTCAGGAACACGGCATTCTGCTGATCCTCGACGAAGTTCAGGCTGGCTTTGCCCGTACCGGTAAATTCTTCGCCTTCGAACACGCGGGCATTGAGCCAGACATCATCGTGATGTCTAAAGCGGTTGGCGGCGGTCTGCCACTGGCGGTACTCGGCATCAAAAAACAGTTCGATGCGTGGGCACCAGGCCACCACACCGGTACCTTCCGCGGCAACCAGCTGGCAATGGCAACCGGTCTGACAACGCTGAAAATCCTGAAAGACCAGAATATCGCGGGCAAAGTGGCCGCACAGGGCGAATGGCTGAAAGGCCAGCTGAACGAGATGGCGAAACGCTATCCGGTTATCGGTCACGTTCGCGGCCTGGGCATGATGATCGGGATTGAGATCGTTAAGCCACACGAAGCGGCAGACCACATGGGTTGCTACCCGGGTGATGGCGAGCTGTCTGCACTGATTCAGAAGAAGTGCTTCGAAGCCGGCCTGATTCTGGAGCGCGGTGGTCGCAACGGTATTGTTCTGCGTCTGCTGCCTTCCCTGCTGATCAGCGATGATGAGCTGAAAGTCTTCCTGGATAAATTCGAGCAGGCACTGCTTGCTGCGGGCGTTCGCCCGGCGTAACCGGAGTTGTTGAACACGATGTCAGATTCAAACCCAATTTTGTTCTCCTCTGCGCAGAGCATTGAAGCTTACCAGCAGGCGATTGAACAAAGCACTCAGGCTGTGATGCAGTGGCTGAAACAGCCTGAGATGTATCAGGGCAAAACGGTCGCGGAACTGCGCGACCGTATTAAGCTGGATTTCAACCCGAAAGGGCTGGGTAACGAAGCGGCGATTGAACGCGCCGTGGAGTTCTTCCTGAAAGACAGCCTGTCCGTTCATCACCCGCAGTGTGTGGCGCACCTGCACTGCCCAAGCCTGGTGGTTAGCCAGGCGGCGGAAGTACTGATTAACGCCACTAACCAGAGCATGGACTCCTGGGATCAAAGCCCGTCCGCAACCATCATTGAGATCAAGCTGATCGAATGGCTGCGTACCCGCGTGGGTTATCAGGCTGGCGACGCCGGTGTGTTCACCAGCGGCGGCACGCAGAGTAACCTGATGGGTCTGATGCTGGCCCGTGATGCGTTCTTCGCGCGTCAGGGTCATTCCGTTCAGCAGGACGGCCTGGTTGGCGATCTGCGTAAAATCCGCGTGCTGTGCTCTGAAAACGCACACTTCTCCGTGCAGAAGAACATGGCGCTGATGGGTCTGGGCTACCAGTCCGTCGTGCAGGTGAAAACGGATGAATTTTCGCGCATGGATCTCAGCGATCTGGCAGCGAAAATTGAGCAGTGCAATGCTAACGGCGAGCAGATCCTGGCGATTGTTGCCACTGCCGGTACTACCGATGCAGGTGCAATCGATCCGCTGCGTGCCATTGCTGAACTGGCGGCGAAACAGAATATCTGGGTACACGTTGATGCGGCCTGGGGCGGCGCGCTGCTGATGTCTGAGCAGTATCGTCACTACCTGGACGGTATCGAGCTGGTGGATTCCGTTACTCTGGACTTCCACAAGCAGTTCTTCCAGACCATCAGCTGCGGTGCGTTCCTGCTCAAAGAAGCGCGCCACTATGAGCTGATGCGCTATCAGGCGGCCTATCTGAACTCTGAGTTCGATGAAGAAGCTGGCGTGCCTAACCTGGTGTCCAAATCTCTGCAGACGACCCGTCGTTTCGACGCGCTGAAGCTGTGGATGAGCCTGGAAGCGCTGGGTCAGGAACAATACGCGGCGATCATCGATCACGGTGTTACGCTGGCACAGCAGGTTGCGGCTTACGTGAAAGAGCAGCCTGCTCTGGAACTGGTTATGCAGCCGCAGCTGGCAAGCGTACTGTTCCGCTTCCGTGGACAGGTACAGATGGACGACGCGGGTATCGCCCTGTTGAACCAGAAAATTGGTGATGCGCTGCTGGAATCCGGCCGTGCTAACGTCGGCGTGACCGAGCATAACGGCGTCACCTGCCTGAAGCTGACTCTGCTGAACCCAACCGTGACCCTGGAGGACATTAAAGTCCTGCTGTCGCTGGTTGAGCGTACCGCACAGGAAGTTCTGGCGAAGTAATATCCAGCCCCTCTTCCGCCGGAAGAGGGGCTCTCTTTACAGCCCTGCCCACCACAGTCTGAGCTTCATTCCCCAGTAACTTGTCCACCCCGTAGTAGTACTGACCACTTTCCCCTTCGACACGATCACCAGCGTCGGTGTTACGCTCACCTGCCACGCCTGTGACAGCGCACCGTTGGCATCGTTGACCACCGGCATGACCAGCTGTTTCTTGTCGACCCAGCGCGCCAGCTTTGCATCGTCGCCGGAACGCATGGCGATACTCACGACGTTGCCACCCTGTTCTGCCAGCGTATTGACCGAGGGCGTCGTAAACCGGCAGATGCTGCACCAGGTTGCCCATACGTATATCAGCAGCGGGCGTTCCTGGCTGAGTGCCGTTATATCGTGGATCTTTCCGTCGATGCTGTGCATCGGTGTAGCGCTAAAGCTGGCGGGGAGTGTGGGCTTGCGGTATTGATCCACACCCCACATTACGGCCAGCGCGAGCAGAAAGAAGATGATCCCTTCCCGCGCCCAGCGGCGCAGTCGACTGAATTTGCGGTTTTCCATTGTGACCTCTTGATGAATCGACGGTCATCTTAGCGAGCAATGCACCATCACGCTGTAAAGAAGTGTCGGGTCATTTCGTTCGCAACGTGTCGGCCATCAGCGTAAAGCAGGATTCGATAAGCGGAGGAAGCGGCTGCGGCGCGCGCATTAACGCCACCGTGCGGGCCAGGGCCGGTTGTTGAAGATGTACCACCCTGAGCTGCGGGTCCTGGAGGTGCGTGGTATAGAGCTGCGGTAAAATCGCCACGGCGAGTTTCGAGCGCACCAGACCGTACAAAGTTTCGATGTAGTCCACCTGATAGCGTGTCGGCAACGACAAACGGTGGCTTTCCGCGAGCGCCGCAACCAGACGCTGAATATTGCCTTTTGAGAACACGGCGATATCCCGCCCTGCCAGTTGCTTCCAGGGCAGGTGCGCCGACGCGGCCAGCGGATCGTCGCTGTGAATGACCGCGACAAACGGGTCATCCTGTAAGGGAAACACGTTCAGCTGGCCGGGAACAGAGTTATCGAGCGCACCAATGCCGAAATCAATCTGCCCTTTCAGCAGCTGGGCCACCAGCGCATCGTTGGTTTGATCGTGAAATTCCACCCTGAGGCGGGGAAAAGCCTGCGCGAGCGTCCGGGGCAACAAGGGGAACAGCAGCGAACTCACGGAAGGGATCAACCCGATACGCACCGTTCCTTCGCCGCCCGCCTGAACAATGTGCTGCATGTCGTCAAACGCAAGCTGCGCCACGCTGAGCACCCGCTGCGCGTGCGGCAGGATGGCATTGCCAAGCTCCGTCAACGTCACGGCCGAAGCGGTCCGGTTAACCAGTTTGCCCCCAAGCACCGTCTCGATTTGCCGCAACGCACTGCTGAGGGCCGGCTGGCTGATAGCCAGTTTGCTGGCGGTATCAGTAAAATGACGCAGCTGCGCCAGAGTGACAAAATACTGTAGCTGTCGAAGAGAGAGCGCGGGCAAGCGCTGCCAGGGTTCCGTCATGATTATCCATTACACGCGTCACAGAATAACCCGGGGTTATCGGGCGATAAATTTTATCAGCTGGGCAAACGTTTGCCGTGTGCATAGAGTAGCGTCATTATTTTGATGCTGGAACTGTTAATTGCATGACTGCTGAAACCCGACGCCGCGCCGTTCAGGCTGCACGAGGCGAAATGCCCTTTGACCTGCTGCTCACCGATACCCGTATTGTGGATATGGTCACCGGTGAGATCCGCGAAGCGGATGTCGGTATCGTGGGATCACTGATTGCCAGTGTCCATCCTCGCGGCAGCCGCAACGACGCACATGAGACCCACGCGCTGAACAACCAGTTTCTGTCGCCAGGGCTGATGGATACCCACGTCCACCTTGAAAGCTCCCATCTTATGCCCGCCCGCTACGCGGAGATTGTGCTTGCACAGGGCACCACGGCGGTCTTCTGGGATCCGCATGAACTGGCCAACGTGCTGGGCATTGACGGCGTCCGTTTTGCCATTGAGGCCAGCCGCAATCTGCCGCTGCAGGTGATGGTCGCCGCGCCTTCAAGCGTGCCCTCAACGCCCGGCCTGGAAATGTCCGGGGCGGATTTTGCCGGAGACGAGATGAACACCCTGCTCGGCTGGCCGGAAGTGCGCGGTGTGGCTGAAGTGATGGACATGCACGGAGTGCTTAATGGCAGCCAGCGTATGCTTGAAATTATGCAGGCCGGTCTCGACAGCGGAAAGCTGATTGAAGGCCATGCCCGCGGTCTCAGCGGTGCTGATTTACAGGCTTATCTTGCAGCAGGCGTGACTTCTGACCATGAGTTAACGTCGGCTGACGATGCGCTGGAAAAACTGCGTGCCGGGCTGACGCTGGAGATCCGCGGTTCGCACCCTTATCTGCTGCCCGATATTGTCAGCGCCCTGAAAACGCTCCCCCATCTTTCGTCTCACATCACGGTTTGCACCGATGATGTTCCGCCAGACATCCTCATGGAAAAAGGCGGGATTATCGCGCTGCTGAACCTGCTGATTGAACATGGATTAGCGGCCACCGACGCACTGCGTTTTGCAACGCTCAATGCGGCCATTCGCCTGCAGCGTAACGACCTGGGGCTGATTGCCGCCGGGCGTCGCGCGGATCTGGTGGTGTTTGACTCGCTGGATAAACTGACGGCGCGCCAGGTCTACGTCGCCGGAAAGCTGATTGCCCGGGACGGGGCAACGCTCGAACCTGTTGCTGATACGTCTCTTACGTTGCCGCGTGATACCGTACGGTTGTCTGCCCTGACCGCTGATGATTTTTGCATGCGCATTGGCAATGCGAACCATGGCGTGGCTCGCTTGCGCCACATCTGCGGCGCGCGCTTTACCCGCTGGGGTGAAACAGATGTGCAGGTGCGCAACGGGTGCGTGCAGATCCCGGACGGTTTTAGTCTGATCTGGGTTCAGCATCGCCATGCCCGTCATGCAGCAAAACCGCAAATTGCCCTGCTTGAAGGCTGGGGGGAACTGCGCGGGGCGATTGCCACCAGCTACTCGCACGACTCTCACAACCTGGTGGTTTTGGGCCGCGATCCGAACGATATGGCGCTGGCTGCCAATACGCTTATCAACAGCGGTGGTGGCATGGCGCTGGCGCAACAGGGTGACGTGATTGCCCACGTTGCCATGCCGATTGCGGGCATGCTGTCAGAACTGCCACCTGCCGAGCTGGCGCTGCAGTTCAGGACGCTGCGCGATCGCAGCAGTCTGATTGCCGACTGGGAACCGCCGTATCGGGTCTTTAAGGCCATCGAAGGAACCTGCCTTGCCTGTAATGCCGGGCCACATTTGACCGATCTTGGACTGACCGATGGCAGCACGCGCCAGATTGTCGATCCGCTGATTTCTTACCGGGAAACCCCGGACAACACACAATAATACCGAAGGAGAGCCGGATAATGGCCGACAATACCGTTAATTCGCCAGCACCAGGGCGCTGGCTTGAACGTCGTTTTGCACTCCGTGCACGCGGGAGCACCGTGCGCACCGAGTGCCTGGCGGGTATCACCGGTTTTCTCGCCGCCGCCTATTTGCTGGTGGTGATCCCGGGGCTGCTGGCCGTGGGAGGAATGGACAAAGGCGCCGCGACCACGGGCACCATTCTGGTCTTCGTTGCCGGGACGCTGCTGATGGCGTTTTACGCCAACCTGCCGTTTATCGTCGGGCCAGGAATTGGTGGCTCGGTGCTGGTCGGGGTGACGCTTGCGGGCAGTGAAGGCATTGGCTGGCAAATTGGTCTGGGTATCGCCTGCTGGTCGGGGATTTTATTCTTCCTGCTGACCCGGTTTGGCCTGCGTGAAGTGGTGACCCGCTCGGTGCCGCAGTCCATCAAGCTGGGGCTGACGGCCTCCATCGGGCTGTTTGTCGCCGTACTCGGTTTCCGCAACGCCGGGCTGGTGCTGGCGAATGCCAAAACGAACGCACTGATGCTGGGAGATTTTTTATCACCCGGTGCACTGGTGGCGTTACTCGGCCTGTTCCTGGCTATCGGCCTGCAGGCTCGTCGTATTCCGGGTGCGATCCTGTGGGCTATCCTGCTCGCGACCCTCGTGGGTATTCCGATGGGCGTCACGAAATTACCCGCCAGTTTTATCGATGTGCCCCACTCCATCACTCCCGTCCTTGGGCATGTCGATATGCTGGGCGCGCTGAATATTGCCTTTCTGCCGTTCCTGTTTGTCTTCTTCGCCTCCGAGTTTTTCTCCACCATGGGAACAACGCTGGCGGTGGGCGGGGAAGCAGGGCTGCTGGATGAAGAAGGCAATATGCCAAACATTAACCGCCCGTTTATGGTGGACTCCATTGCCGCCGCGATTGGCCCGTGGGTAGGCATTCCTGCCGCCACGGCGCTGATTGAATCGTCCGCAGCCGCGGAAGCCGGCGGCAAAACCGGCATGACCGCGCTGGCCGCGGCGGTAATGTTCCTGCTGATGCTGCTGTTTACCCCTGTGGCGCTGATGATCCCGAAAGAAGCCACGGCGCCCGCCCTGATCCTCATCGGGCTGAATATGTTTAGCGGTTTACGTAAGGTTGATCTGGCGAACTTCACCGACGGCTTGCCGGTGTTGATGATGGTGATGATTACGCTGATTGCCAACAGTTTCGGGACCGGTATTGCGGGCGGGCTGCTGTTTTATATCGTTATCAAAGCGATTGCCGGGAAATGGCGCGATATCCCCGTCGGTCTTTGGATCCTCGCCATTCCCCTGGTGTATTACTTCGCCACGCTGGTGAAGCACTAACCCTCACGCCGCTTTTCCTTCGGGGTATAGCCGTAATCGAAATGGCTATACCCCGCGCTGTAATACAGCGCCGCAGATTTCACGATATCATTGAGAATGGCACCGTTCACCTGCACACCCATCTGCTGCAGACGCTTTACACAGTTTTCCGTCTCTTTCACGTTGGTTTTACCAAAGCGGGCAACCAGTAACGTGGTTGCGGCCACTCTGGCAATCAGCACCGCATCGGTCACGGCCAGCACCGGCGGTGTATCAACGATAACAACGTCATAGTGTGCATTCATCCCCGACATCACCTCCTGGAAGCGTTCTCCCATGAGCAGCTCCACGGGACGTAACGGCTGGGGACCACAGGTCAGAACATCAAAGCCCGCCTTATCAACGCGCTGGATCGCCTCCTGCCATGCCACATTTCCCTCAAGGACAGCGGATAATCCGTGATGGTTGTTCAGCTTAAAGAGATTATGCACATAGCCTTTACGCATATCCGCATCGATAAAGAGCACCCGCTTTCCGGCCTGAGCCGCTATTGATGCCAGTGACGTGCTGACCAGCGTTTTGCCGCAATTCTGCGTGGGGCCCGTAATCACCACGATCTGGTTTGAGGCATCCATCATCGTGAAATGCAAGCTGGTACGCAGTCCGCGCATCGCTTCAACAAACATATCCGCTGGCCGGTCTGTGGGCAGGAAGGGGATATCCGAAGTTTTGTGTTTCCCGTGGGGCGCCAAAAAGTGCTTTCGGCGCAAATGCGTTTTTTTCCACAGCCAGACCGAGCGCGGCAGCGTCGCCAGAACCGGCATCCCCTGCTCTTCTATTTGCTCAGACGAGGTGATCCCTCGCCGACAGGCAGTACGAACCAACACCCAACCCATGGAGACCATCAGCCCTAGCAGCACACCAGGCAGAATAATAAGCGCTTTACGGGGCTTTATTGGCTCAGGTTGCGTAACCGCGGTATCAATGATCCGCACGTTGCCGATGGCGCTGGAGCGTGAAATGTTCAGTTCCTGTTGGCGTGTCAGCAGCTGCAGGTAAATGGTACGCCCGGACTCGACATCACGGCTCAGGCGCAACACTTCCTGCTGGGTAGAAGGCATAGATGAAACCCGGCTGTTCAGGCGCGCGCGTCCCTCTTCGAGCGTTTGTCGCTTCTCCCGTAATGCGCGATAGGTCGGGTGATCCTTTTTGAAAAGCTGAGAAACCTCTGCCTCACGAAAAGTCAGTTCGTTGAGCTGATTTTCCACGTTAACGACCTGATCCAGTACGGACTTCGCCTCAAGGGATAAGTCGACGGAATCGCGCTTCGCCCGATAGGCATTCAGTCGTGCTTCGGCCTCATCCAGTTCGTGACGGACCTTAGGTAACTGCTCCTGCAAAAACGCCAGACTTCGGGAATCCTGCGCCTCCTGGCGCGCAATATTCTGGTTGAGATAATTTTCAGCAATCGTATTGAGCACCACCGCTATCCTGTCCGGGTCTTCACCCGTCAGCGTCAGGGTGATCATACCGCTCTGTTTACCGGATTCCGCGACAAAGAGTCTCTTCTGCAGCGCGTTAATTGCCTCAAGCCTGGTAAAGGCTTGAAGGGTAAATTGGGTCCCCGGCTCCGCGCTGAGCGAGGTCACCAGAAGCGTGACCCCGTCTTTCACCAGCCGTTTGCCAACCCTACCGTCAGCCTTAAGCGTCTCCCCTTCCAGGCGATACCGGCCCTGCTCCAGCACGGTCAGGACAACCACTTGCGGTTTTCCCTCCTGCTGGGGCAGGGTAAGCTCACCTATCGTCATGTTGCCCGGTTTACTGCCGCGTAGACGTTCCCAGAGGCGCCCCACAACCGGGAGAACGCGCTGTTTTACCTGATATGTCAGCCCCAGATTATCAACGGTTCCCCCCAGGATCATGCGCGATTTAAGCAGCAACAGTTCAGGTTCGGCGTCGGGTGAAAGGTCAGACCCAAACTGGCTTAAGCTTTTAAGCAACGAGTTGTCCTGCTTTGCTTCTATCTGTACCAGGGCATCCGCCTGGTAGACCGGCGTGGCGCTAAACGCGTAGAGCCCCGCGCACACCGTAAACAGGAGCGTGACCAGCCCGATTAGCATGCGGTGATCAATCATCTCAGCAAATAGCTGCATAAGATCGATTTCATTACTGTGCGGTGCGGCAGCACCGTATTTGTCTGATGTATGAGAAGACATTAATGCTTAATTCCTTTTTGACCCACACGACGAGCCCATTCCTGACTGGCTTTTACCAGCTGCCCGAAAACATATTCAAACGCTTCACGACTTTTGCGGTAAGGATCGGGAATGTCCCTGTTTTCCAGCCATTGGCCAAACAGCAGCGATTTTCCGCGACATTCGGGCGACACAGCGGCAATAAAACGCAGGTGCTCCGGCTCCATCACCAGAATTAAATCGGAAGTTTGCAACATGCTGCGCGTCATCTTGCGTGCCACGTGCCCCTCCAGCGAAACGCCGTAACACCGGGCCACCTCCCGTGCAGTTGCATCCGCCGGGCGTCCTTCAAATCCGTAAATCCCAGCCGATGTCACAAGTCTGCCGGGCAGCTGTTGTCGCAACAGCCGCTCCCCCATCGGCGAACGGCAAATATTGCCGGTGCAAACCACTAAGATTGAGTTGAACATTATTGCGGCCATGAACGGATGAAGCGGACGGTTTCGGTCAGGTCATGGACACCGCTGATGGTAGGTACCAGCTGTGTGATCACGCGATTCCAGCGTGACAACGGCGCGGTGGTGACGTAGACAATGTCATACGGTTCAAGCTGGAATTCCGTCCCCAGTACCATCGCGGAGGCATCCTTCGCATTGAGCTGATAGATATTGGCAATTTTGTCCGTCGCCCCTTTTTTCGCTACCGAGCGAATAACAAAAATCCCGGTTGCATCGGCCATATTCTGATCCAGCCCACCTGCATTCCCCAGGGCTTCCGCCAGGGTCATTCCGCTACGATCCATCTTCAATGTGCTCTGCTTCACCACCTCGCCCATCACGAACACTTTTAAGGCATCGTTACGCGGAACAAAGAGGATATCGCCCGGATACAGCAGCTTATTCTGGCTTAAATCACCATGCTGCATCAGCGCATAGAGCGAAAGGCGCGCGTCCTGGCCATTATGCGTGAGAACCACGTTACGCCAGTCGGCATCCGCTGAAAGCCCACCTGCGGCGTTGACCGCGTCCATTACCGTCAACGGAATATTGGTTATCGGTTGCTGGCCTGATTTTGCCACCTCTCCTGTCACATAGGCTTTTTGTGAGCGGAAAGACGCCACGCTGACATCCACCTGCGGGCTCTCAATAACCTTCTCCAGTTGCGCGGTGATTGCTTCACGCACCTGCGCGACCGTTTTGCCTGCAACATGCAATTTTCCGACGTAGGGATAGAAGAGCGTTCCATCCGCATTCACCCAGTTACCCGCGTCACTCGCGGTACGATACTGCCCTGCGGGCGTGGTTAATTCCGGATGATCCCAGACGGTGACCGTCAGGATGTCGCCGGTGCCTATGCGGTATTCCCAGTTTTTGACCTGCTCATCCAGAGTAGGATTTGCCTGAGATTTGAGGACAGGCGGTCGCAATCTTTCAACGAGCACCGGGGTCAGGGGATAAATTTCCACGTGTTGATCGAGCTGATAATTCGCTTCTCCGTCAGCCATGACTTTTTTCCCGGTAATGCTGAGATCCTGACCTGGCGAAAATACGCAACCAGTTAACTGGCCGACTGAAAGAAATAAAAGTGAAAATAGCGTTGTATTTTTCATTTATATAAAAAGTTCTTTTATTGTTGTGTTTGTTGTTAAACAGATAAAAAATAAATTCATTTACATTAAAATTTTCAACGGGTTATTGTTTTAGCGGACGTATTACAAAAAACAGACAACGTTTCCCTTCCTGGCGATAAAAAAAGCAAAATCGTTCCCATTCTTTTGAAAAAAATGGAAAGAGATTGATGTCATACGGAGGCGATATTAAATGTTCTTACGTGGGAAAGCATGCGTTGAACAGTCCATTTGCGAAGTGAGAAGGTATTTTCAGAATTGATTAATGAAATAATAAATATTGGAAATATCAAATTCGGGAGATATTGACTGTAGTGATACTGCGCGCGTCATTACGACTACACAAAACCGTCCATTTTTGTTACATTTTTTTTCAAACACACCATGCTTTGGTACTTAAAATGGACTGTCTGCCTCGCGTTCCATGAACCCGCAGACGAAAAGTATCTGTAACGATATCACTGGAGAAAAAATGGCTAAGCGTAAATTGCTGCTTCTGGGTGTATTACTGTCTCTGGCGGGTTCCGCGTTTTCTGCCCCGCAAACCGCCGCTGCGCCATCAGGCATTAAAGCCTATGAGGAACAAGAGTTCATCGCTGATTTCACCAAATTCAAGATTGGCGACACCGCACCGGCGCAGTATCAAACGCCTGAGTACACCATTAAACAGTACCAGCTGCGTAACCTGCCGGCCCCGGATGCGGGTACCCACTGGACCTATATGGGCGAGAACTACGTCCTGATTGGCGATGCAGATGGCAAAATCTACAAAGCCTACAATGGAGATATCTTCTATCACCGCTAATGACATTTTAATCCGGCCCTGGCAGGAGAGCGATCGCCCCTTTTTGCGAACACTCTATCTCCACGCGCGGCGCGAGGCCTGGCCATGGCTGGACGGTTCCGAGTGGCAGCTTGAAGACTTTGACGCGGCAACCCGCGATGAAGTGATTTGGGTGGCCGTTCAGGACGGGCATCGACTGGGTTTTGCTTCGGTGTGGACGAACGACAATTTCCTGCACAATCTGTTTGTCGATCCGCAGTATCAAGGTCTGGGCGTCGGTCATTTGCTCCTTGAACAGGTGCAAAACGCGTTCACCAGTACGGGTTCGCTGAAGTGTCTGGTAAAGAATGACAGGGCTGTTGCCTTTTACCAGCGCCATGGCTGGCATATTGAAGCGAAGGGTGACTCGCCGGAAGGCGAGTACTTTTTAATGCATTACGTACAGCGTTAAACGCGGGTGACGCTTCGCTGAGCCGGCCTACAACACGTTATTTCCTTAGGCCGGGTCAGGCGCAAACGCCGCCCGGCAATTCAGACTAAAGCACTCACACCGCGCGAAACGCAATTTCACTCGGGATGACTTCGCCCTGCCAGTAAAGCTGCGCCGCAACGCGCCCCGCCAGCTGTCGATACATCTCTGCAAATTCACTGTCCGGACGGCTGACGACCGTCGGCTTCCCGCTGTCCAGATCTTCACGCAGCGAGATGTGCAGCGGCATCTGCCCAAGCAGTTGGGTGTGATACTGCGCAGCCAGTTTTTCTGCCCCACCGGTGCCAAAGATAGGCTCATGGTGTCCGCAGTTGCTGCAGATATGCATGCTCATGTTCTCGACAATACCCAGCACCGGCACGTCCACTTTCTCGAACATCACGATGCCTTTTTTGGCGTCGATCAGCGCGATATCCTGCGGGGTGGTTACCACGACCGCTCCCGTGACCGGAATGTTTTGCGCCAGCGTCAGCTGAATGTCACCGGTGCCCGGCGGCATATCCAGCACCAGATAATCCAGATCGGGCCACATTGTCTCCTGCAACATCTGCATCAGCGCTTTGCTGGCCATCGGGCCACGCCACACCATGGCGTTATCGTCAGTCACCAGATAACCAATGGAGTTGGTTGCCAGACCGTGGGCCATGATCGGTGCCATGTGCGTGCCATCCGGCGAGGTTGGGCGCTGGTTTTCCGCGCCCAGCATGTTAGGCACAGACGGTCCGTAAATATCGGCGTCCAGAATACCGACTTTCGCCCCTTCGGCTGCCAGCGCGAGCGCCAGGTTTACCGCCGTGGAGGATTTACCCACACCACCCTTGCCTGAACTGACGGCAATGATGTTTTTCACGCCGTTAACGCCCGGGTGGTTTTTCACACGCTTGAGGGTGGCGATGCTGTGGGTCAGCTTCCAGTCAATGGCTTTCGCGCCGGTAATGCGCAGCAGCTCAGAGCTGGTTTGCTCTTTCAGCGCGTCGAACGCGCTGGTCCAGACGAAGGGCATCTGCAACTCGATGTGCAGCGTATCGTCCAGCCATGCGACATGGTGTAACGCTTTCAGCGTGGTGAGATTGTGCTTCAGGGTTGGATGCTGAAAGTTAGCCAGCGTCCCGGCGACCATTGCTCTTAAGGCTTCCGGTGATTTGGCCTGGGATTGAGAACTCATCCCGACTCCTTTGTTCTTGTGAATAAGACCTTAGATGAACAAGTTTACCTGAAAGGCCGTGGTTTGTGCTTACTTAATAATGCCCCTTTTGGTAATATCAAAAACCCTTTTCACAGTTAAAAGAAGTAATGCCTACTATGACTCAAGTCGCGAAGAAAATTCTGGTAACGTGCGCACTGCCGTACGCCAACGGCTCAATCCACCTCGGCCACATGCTGGAGCATATCCAGGCTGATGTCTGGGTCCGTTACCAGCGAATGCGCGGCCACGAGGTTAACTTCATCTGCGCGGACGATGCCCACGGCACGCCGATCATGCTGAAAGCGCAGCAGTTGGGGATCTCCCCAGAGCAGATGATTGCCGAAATGAGTCAGGAGCATCAGACCGATTTTGCGGGCTTTGACATCAGCTATGACAACTATCACTCCACGCACAGCGACGAAAACCGTGAGCTGTCGGAGCTGATCTACTCTCGCCTGAAAGAGAACGGTTTTATTAAAAACCGCACCATCTCTCAGCTGTACGATCCGGAAAAAGGAATGTTCCTGCCGGACCGCTTTGTCAAAGGTACCTGCCCGAAATGTAAATCACCGGATCAGTATGGCGATAACTGCGAAGTGTGCGGCGCAACCTACAGCCCGACCGAGCTTATCGATCCGAAATCTGTTGTTTCGGGTGCCACACCGGTAATGCGTGATTCCGAGCACTTCTTCTTCGACCTGCCGTCCTTCAGCGAAATGCTGCAGGCGTGGACCCGCAGCGGCGCGCTGCAGGAGCAGGTCGCGAACAAAATGCAGGAGTGGTTCGAATCCGGTCTGCAGCAGTGGGATATCTCCCGCGATGCACCGTACTTCGGTTTCGAAATTCCGAACGCACCGGGTAAATACTTCTACGTCTGGCTGGATGCGCCAATCGGGTACATGGGCTCCTTCAAGAACCTGTGCGACAAGCGCGGCGACACCGTCAGCTTTGACGAATACTGGAAGAAAGATTCCAACGCCGAGCTGTATCACTTTATCGGCAAAGACATTGTTTACTTCCACAGCCTGTTCTGGCCGGCGATGCTGGAAGGCAGTAACTTCCGTAAACCAACCAACCTGTTTGTGCACGGCTATGTGACGGTCAACGGCGCTAAGATGTCCAAATCTCGCGGTACGTTCATCAAAGCCAGCACCTGGCTGAACCACTTCGACGCGGACAGCCTGCGTTATTACTACACGGCGAAGCTCTCTTCTCGCATCGACGATATCGACCTGAACCTGGAAGATTTCGTGCAGCGCGTGAACGCCGACATCGTCAACAAAGTCGTGAACCTGGCTTCCCGTAACGCAGGCTTTATCGCCAAGCGTTTCGACGGCGTGCTGTCTGCCGAACTGGCCGATCCTGAGCTGTACAAAACCTTCACCGACGCCGCCGCGGCGGTTGGCGAAGCCTGGGAAAGCCGTGAGTTCGGTAAAGCGATTCGTGAAATCATGGCGCTGGCTGACGTGGCTAACCGCTACGTTGACGAGCAGGCACCGTGGGTTGTCGCAAAACAGGAAGGCCGTGACGCCGACCTGCAGGCGATCTGCACCATGGGCCTGAACATGTTCCGCGTGCTGATGACCTGGCTGAAGCCGGTACTGCCACAGCTGGCCTCCCGCGCTGAAGCGTTCCTCAACACCGAGCTGACCTGGGATGCTATCCAGCAGCCGCTGCTCAGCCACAAGGTGAATACCTTCAAGGCGCTGTACAACCGCATCGAGATGAAGCAGGTAGAATCCCTGGTGGAAGCGTCTAAAGAAGAGGTGAAGGCTGCCGCTGCGCCGGTAACCGGCCCGCTGGCAGACGATCCGATTCAGGAGACCATTACCTTTGATGATTTCGCCAAGGTCGATCTGCGTGTCGCACTGATTGAAAACGCGGAATTTGTCGAAGGCTCGGACAAACTGCTGCGCCTGACGCTGGATCTGGGCGGTGAGAAGCGTAACGTCTTCTCCGGTATCCGTTCTGCCTATCCTGATCCGCAGGTGCTGATTGGCCGTCAGACCGTGATGGTTGCTAACCTGGCACCGCGCAAAATGCGCTTCGGCATCTCGGAAGGCATGGTGATGGCGGCAGGTCCTGGCGGGAAAGATATCTTCCTGTTAAGCCCTGATGAAGGCGCCAAACCAGGTCAGCAGGTGAAATAATAAAAAAGCCGGAGATAATCTCCGGCTTTTTTTTGCCTCTTCATCCTTCACGCCCCGGTACCACTCACGGCTTAGCGTGATGCACCCGGTGAGTCAGTCCGCGTAAAAAATAACGCAAAAACTGGTCGCCGCACTCGCGGTAGTTCTTATGGTCCGGCGCACGCATCATGGCGGTGATCTCCGGCATCGACACGCGGTGCTTCTGCTCTGTCATAATCGCCAGAATGTCGTCTGTTTTCAGTGAAAACGCGATACGCAGCTTTTTCAGCACCGTGTTGTTATTCACCCGACGCTCAAGCGCCAGTTCTGGTGCTGAGTCATCTTTCCCGCGCTTGTCGTAGATGAGGCCGTTCAGGAAGCCAGACAGGATAATGTCAGGGCAGCGAACAAACCCCTCTTCATCCTCTTTTGTCATCCAGGTGTCGAAACCGGCAGAGGTGGACTCCATGCCAGCAAGCGCAAGAATGCGCACCATATCGTTATTGTTTGCTTTCAGGGTGTAGCGCAGGCTACGGAGAATATCATTACTGAGCATGGGTGCCTTTAACTTAACTGTCGATGATGCAATGGGGCGCAGTGTACCAGTTTTACAGGCCGATCGCCTCTTTCAAACTCTTAAGGTAGCGGCGACTGACGGGGACGGTTTGCCCGGCACGCAGCACCAGCTCTGCCTGTCCGTTGTCTTCCAGCCGGATCTCTTTCAGGTGCGCCATGTTCACCAGATACTGGCGATGGCAACGAACGAGCGGCGTTCGGCTCTCCAGCGTCCGCAGCGTCAGCTCGGTAAAGCCTTCGTTCCCCTGCGCGCTGGTAACAAATACGCCGCTCAAACGGCTGCTGACAAACGCCACATCGTCCATCTGCAGAAGGTAAATCCGACTGTGGCCGGTGCAGGGGATAAACTTCAGCGGCTGCTGGTTTTCCGGCAACAGCGTGACATCCTGCACGGTGCGCTCCTGGCGCAAACGGCTGAGGGTCTTTTCAAGACGCTTCTCTTCAATCGGTTTCAGTAAATAATCGAATGCGTGCTCCTCAAAGGCTTTGACGGCGTATTCATCGAAGGCGGTCAAAAACACAATGTAGGGGCGATGCTCCGGGTCGAGCATTCCGACCATCTCCAGGCCGCTAATTCGGGGCATCTGAATGTCGAGGAACAGCACGTCCGGGCGCAGTTTGTGCACGGCGCCAATGGCCTCAATGGCGTTTGCGCACTCCCCCACAATCTCAATGTCAGGCTGCTCCTGCAACAGAACGCGCAGGTTTTCCCGTGCTAACGGCTCATCATCCACAATCAGCACTCTTAGCATGCGTTTTCCTCCAGCGGCAGTCGTAACGTAATACGGGTGAATCGGTCGGGCTCACAGGCAACGGTAATGCCACAGTCATCACCAAAGTGCGCGCGCAGGCGTTTATCCACCAGGCTCATCCCTAATCCGCCTGAGGTGGAAGGCACGTAAAGCCCGGCGTTATCTTCAATATCCAGCACCAGATGATGGTTAAAGCGGCTGGCGGAAATGGTGATTTCCCCAATCCCCAACAGCTGTGACGTACCGTGTTTAATGGCGTTTTCCACAATAGGCTGCAGGGTAAAGGCCGGAAGATGCTGATACGCCAGCTCATCCGGGACGGATAACGACACCTGCAGACGAGTCTGGAAGCGGGCCTGCTCAATCTGCAGGTAGGCATTAACGTGTTCTATTTCATCGGCCAGGGTTACAATCTCGGACGGACGTTTAAGGTTTTTGCGGAAAAACGTCGACAGGAACTGAACCAGCTGCGCGGCCTGATCGCTGTCGCGGCGGATCACCGCTTTGAGCGTATTAAGCGCATTGAACAGGAAATGCGGATTCACCTGAGCGTGCAGGAGTTTAATTTCGGATTGCGTCAGCAATGCTTTCTGACGCTCATACTGCCCGGCGAGGATCTGCGCGGAGAGCAGCTGAGCGATGCCCTCTCCCAGCGTACGGTTGATAGAGCTGAACAGACGGTTTTTCGCTTCATAAAGCTTGATGGTGCCCATTACCCGCTGGTTTTCCCCGCGCAGCGGAATGACCAGCGTGGAGCCCAGTTTACACTGCGGGTGCAGCGAACAGCGGTAAGGAACTTCGTTGCCGTCGGCATACACCACTTCCCCGGTTTCAATGGCGCGCAGCGTATAGGCGGAGGAGATCGGTTTCCCGGGCAGATGGTGATCGTCGCCCGTGCCGGTAAAAGCCAGCAACCGTTCGCGGTCGGTTATCGCCACCGCGCCGATATCCAGCTCCTTATAAAGCACCTGCGCCACCTTCATGCTGTTCTCTTCGTTAAAGCCCTGACGCAGGATCCCCTCCGTCGAAGCGGCGACCTTCAGGGCCGTCGCGGAAAACGCCGAGGTGTACTTCTCAAACATGGCGCGCTTGTCGAGCAGAATACGCATAAACAGCGCAGCACCCACGGTATTTGTCACCATCATCGGGGCGGCGATATTGCTCACCAGATGGAGCGCATCGTCAAACGGTCGGGCAATCAGCAAGATGATGGCCATTTGCGCCATTTCAGCGACAAAGGTGATCGCCCCGGCGGTGAGCGGGCTAAAGACTTTATCCGGACGACCACGCTTAATCATGTAGCTGTGAACCAGTCCGCCGAGCAGCCCTTCGACGATCGTTGAGATCATACAGCTCAGCGCCGTCATGCCGCCCATCGAATACCGATGCAGGCCGCCGGTTAATCCGACCAGCCCACCGACCACAGGGCCGCCAAGCAGCCCGCCCATCACGGCACCGATGGCTCGCGTATTGGCAATGGAGTCTTCGATATGGAGACCAAAATAGGTTCCCATAATGCAGAAAATCGAGAAGGTCACGTAGCAGAGCAGCTTGTGCGGCAGGCGTACGGTAACTTGCATCAGCGGAATGAACAGACGCGTTTTACTCATCAACCATGCGATGACAAGAAACACGCACATCTGCTGAAGCAACAGCAGCACCAGATTAAACTCGTACATACTCAAAACCGCACACCCTCAAAACGCGTAACATACACTGCTGGCGGTAAACTTTCTTTGAAGCGCGGCAAAAAAGCTGCAATTCGTGCCCGGCATCACACCTTTTGCCGAACCTAACGCCTGCTTCGCATTATTCGTGCAAAAAACAACCATTTCTTCCTGGTTCAGTAAACAGGGACTACAGTTAAGCTGGGGACGCGTAAGCCAGGGGGCGAATATGGCGCTTTACACAATCGGTGAAGTGGCACTCCTTTGTGATATCAATCCCGTCACGCTACGGGCATGGCAGCGACGGTATGGATTACTCAAACCGCAGAGAACGGACGGAGGCCATCGTCTCTTCAACGATGCCGATATCGACCGGATCCGCGAGATCAAAAGCTGGATCGATAACGGTGTGCAAGTTGGCAAAGTGAAATCCCTGCTCAGCCATGACGATCCTGACACGCAGCTTCTCTGGCGCGAACAACAGGAAACGTTGCTGCGCCTTCTGCAGGCGGGCAATCTGCAGCGCTTGCGTGCATGGATAAAAGAGCAAGGGCGCGATTATCCCGCGCAAACGCTGATCACGCATCTTTTCATCCCGCTCCGTCGACGCCTGCAGTGCCAGCAGACCACCCTGCAGGCGCTGCTGAGTATGCTCGACGGCGTCCTGATCAACTACATTGCCGTCTGCCTTGCCTCGGCGAAGAACAAGCACGGAAAAGACGCGCTGGTGGTCGGCTGGAACGTGCACGATACTACTCGTCTGTGGCTGGAGGCCTGGATTGCCACCCAGAATGGCTGGCGCGTTGATGTCCTTGTGCACTCGCTGGCGCAATTTCGCCCTGAATTGTTCGACGGCCAGACCCTGCTGGTCTGGTGCGGGGAAGTGCCTTCCGCCTCGCAGCAACAGCTGATGACGGAATGGCGTGAACATGGTTACCCGGTTTACTCGCTTGGCCCGGAAGAGCCGTAACGGCATTTAATGGTTCATTAACAGCTGCGCTTCACCGTATAATTGTTCCGTTAACAACAGGAGCACATGATGAAGGCAACCAAACTGGCCGTAATTACCCTTTTTGTTCTGATGGCCGTAAGCGGTATCGGCGGCGTGATGCTGGCCGGGTATTCGTTTATTGTTCGTGGCGGTGTCGGCTGAGATACTGCGCCAGACGCTCAAAAACGCGATCGACGACGATTGCCGCCAGCGCGACCAGCAACGCCCCCTGCACAATATAGGCCGTATTGAACCCGCTTAAGCCGATGATAATCGGCGTTCCCAGGGTATTGGCTCCCACCGTCGACGCAATGGTCGCCGTCCCGATATTGATGATCACCGACGTACGGATCCCCGCAAGGATGACCGGTGCCGCCAGGGGGAGTTCAACTTTGCGCAGCCGCTCTGCGCGACTCATCCCCATCCCTTCAGCAACGCTCAGTACCGACGCAGGTACCGCCGCAATACCGGCCAGCGTACCCTGCAGAATGGGCAACACACCGTATAAAATCAGCGCAATGATGGCAGGTTGCTGACCAAAGCCCATCACCGGCACTGCAATCGCCAGCACCGCCACCGGCGGAAACGTCTGGCCAATCGCCGCAATGGTCTCCACCAGCGGGCGAAACTCCCGTCCCGCGGGCCGCGTGACCGCGATGCCCGCCCCCACGCCCAGTACAATAGCGATGGCACTTGAGAGCACCACCAGCCAGAGATGGGCCAGGGCAAGATTAATAAAACTCTCCTGCTGATACACCGGGCGCGGCAAGTCGGGGAAGAGTGTGCTAAACAGCGCCGCGCTGTGCGGCATCAGAAACAGCAAAGCGACAAAGAGCACGACCAGCCAGAGCAGCGGATCACGAAGTGCCTTCACGTGTCACCTCCCCTGCCAGCAGATCGCGAAAATGCAGGGTGCCACTTGGCGCGCCACGGGCATCCGCAACGGGCAACACTTCACACTGGCGGGCAACAAACGCCGAAAGCGCATCCCGCAAGCTCATCTGTTCCTGCAGAGGCTCGCCACTCACCGTCGCGTCCTGTCGACGCATATAGTCGCTGACCGTACGCAGCGAGAGCAGCCTGACGCCCAGCTCGCTGCGGCCAAAAAACTCACGCACAAAATCGTTCTTCGGCCAGGTCAGCAGTTCAAGCGGCGTCCCCTGCTGCACCACCTCGCCATGGTCCATCAGCACCAGATGGTCGGCCAGACGCAGCGCCTCATCAATATCGTGCGTCACAAGAATGATTGTTCGCCCCAGAATGCGATGAATGCGGGTCATTTCCGCCTGCAGTGCGGCGCGCGTGACCGGATCCAGCGCGCCGAAGGGTTCATCCATCAATAACACCTGCGGATTGGCCGCCAGCGCACGCGCCACGCCCACCCGCTGCTGCTGGCCTCCGGAAAGCTGGTGCGGGTAGCGTTCACGCAGCGCAGGTTCTAACCCGAGCAGAGACATCAGTTCATCAACCCGGTCGGCAGTTTTTGCCCGCGACCATTTCTCCAGCTGCAGCACGGTGGCGATGTTCTGCGCGACCGTCCAGTGCGGAAACAGGCCGATGGACTGGATGGCATACCCCATACGACGACGCAGCTCCAGCACAGGCAGGCTGCGGATCTCTTCTCCGGCAAAGCGGATCAGACCGCTGTCATGCTCAACCAGGCGGTTAATCATCTTCAGGGTGGTGGATTTTCCCGACCCCGAAGTGCCAATCAGCACGGAAAATGCGCCCTCGGCAAAATTCAGGTTGAGATGGCTTGCCGCCGGACGACCCGCAAAGGTTTTACTGACATCGTGAAATTCAATCATTGGCTCTTCTCCTGAGCAGCGCGAGCCATAAAGCAAACAGCGCGTCGATGACAACCGCCAGCGCAATCGTGGGCACCACGCCCAATAACACCAGGTCCAGGGCGCTACTCAACAGCCCCTGGAAAACCAGCGCGCCAAAGCCGCCCGCGCCAATCAGCGCCGCAATCACCGCCATGCCAACGGTTTGCACCGCCACCACCCGCAGGCTGCGCAGCAGCAGGGGCAAAGCCAGCGGCAACTGGATCTTCCAGAAACATTGTCTCGCGCTCATCCCCATTGCATGGGCACTTTCCAGCACGTCCGGCGCGACCTGGCTCAGCCCGGCCACCACGCCGCGCACCAACGGCAGCAGCGCATAGAGCACCAGCGCGATAAGGGCTGGCGTTAAACCGGTTCCGGCGATCCCCATCGTTCCCAGCACCGGGAACGACTTCACCAGCCCGGCCAGCGGAGCAATTAACAGGCCAAACAGAGCGACGGACGGGATGGTCTGAATTACATTCAGTACGGCAAACACCCCGCCCTGACGTGAAGGATGGCGATAGCACCACATACCCAGCGGTATGCCGAGCAGTAAGGCCGGGATCAGGGTGCCGAAGAGGATCGTGAGGTGTTGCGCCAGGGCGTCATTAAACACCTCCTGACGGTTGGCGTACTCTTTTAACAGCGAGAGATTATTCAGCTCACCGCTAAACAGCAGCAGCAATGGAATACACCATATCTGGGCATTGAGTATCCAGCGCCAGACGGATGTGGAGATAAGACGGCGAATAGCATCGCTGCAGGCCAGCAGACACACCGCCAGCCAGAACCACAAACCGCTACCCACAGAGGTTCTTGCCAGCGGACTTTCCGCCGAGGTCATGTGTGTTGCCGCAAGCCCGCCTCCCCAGAATAAGGCGATAAACAGCCCTTCACAAAGGAGCAGCGTCAGCCACTGAGCCGTGCGTCCTTGCCAGAGCGACAACGCAACCCACGCGCCCAGCGCCGTCACCAGCAACCACGGCGTAAATGACCAGACCTGCCAGAGCGAGCGACTCTCCCCCGACATCAGGCGATTCGGGGCCACATTCACAAACGGTAACGCGACCGCCGCGATGGCCACACAGGCCAACAGCAGCAGTACGCGGTTATGACATTTTATTGGCACAGCCCTGTCCTGTTACTTCACAAGCCCTTGTTGTTTCAGGAAATCGGCGGCCACTTTTTTGGCATCCAGTCCCTCAACGGCAATGCTGGCATTCAGCTGTTGCAGCGTTTTTGCATCCAGCTTTTCGAAGACCGGTTTGAGCCATTCAGCAATATCCGGGTACGCTTTAAGTACCGCTTCCCGCACGACAGGTGCCGGGGCGTAAATCGGCTGGACGCCTTTTGGATCGGTTAAGGTTTGCAGGCCAAGCGCCGCGACCGGGCCGTCGGTGCCGTAAGCCATCGCCGCATTAACGCCCGACGTTTGCTGCGCAGCGGCTTTGATGGTCACCGCGGTATCACCGCCCGCCAGAGAGAGCAGCTGGGCCTGATCCAGTTTGAAATCATAGGCTTTTTCAAACGCCGGCAGCGCATCCGGACGCTCAATAAACTCAGCGGAAGCCGCAAGCTTAAAGTCACCCTTCTCTTTCAGGTAGCGACTCAAATCCGCAAGCGAGGTCAGCTTTCCTTTCTCCGCCACGTCCTTGCGCACTGCGATGGTCCAGGTATTGTTGGCCGGCGCCGGCGTCAGCCAGACCAGCTTATTTTGCTCAGCGTCGAGTTTTTTGACTTTTTCATACCCGGCTTTGGCATTTTTCCACGCCGGATCGTTTTCATCTTTGAAGAAGAACGCGCCGTTGCCGGTGTATTCCGGGTAGATATCCAGTTCGCCGGAGGTAATCGCGCCGCGTACCACAGGCGTGGTTCCCAGCTGGACTTTATTGACGGTTTTAACACCGTGGCTTTCCAGTACCTGCAGAATAATGTTACCGAGCAGCGCACCTTCGGTATCTATCTTGGAACCCACTTTTACCGGTTCTGCCGCCTGTAATGGCAGACTCAGCGCCGCCAGTAACACCGCTGAACCCAACATCCCCTTTGCAATCGTCATTCCACTGTCCTCATTTTTTTGCTGCCTTTTTCAGAGGCTTGAGAGAAAAGCGTAGCTTAAAACGGCGGAATTAACCGTCAAAATGCCTTTTTAACATAAGGTAAGACGCATCCCCCGCAAAGCGGGGGATGCAAGGGAGGGAAACGTCAGAGCAGCTCGAACTCGCCTTTATTTACTCGGGCGGAATCGACCCCGATAAAGACGTTAAACTTGCCTGGCTCCGCATCATATTTCATCTGCTGGTTCCAGAACTTCAGCGCATCCACGTCGATGGGGAAGCTGATGGTTTTGGTTTCGCCCGGCTTCAGGTTGACCTTCTCGAAGCCACGCAGCTGTTTCACCGGACGGCTCATGGAGGCGGTCACATCCTGGACGTACATCTGAATGACCGTTGCCCCTTCGCGTTTACCGGTGTTGCTCACCTCGACGCTTGCGGTAACTTTGCCGTCACGCTTCAGGGTCGGCGCAGACATTTTGACGTCAGAAACCTTGAAGGTGGTGTAGCTCAGACCGTAACCAAACGGATACAGCGGGCCGTTCGCTTCATCGAAGTAACGGGAGGTGTACTTATTCGGTTTGTCGGCGTTGTACGGCCGGCCGGTATTCAGGTGGCTGTAGTAAACCGGGATCTGCCCGACCGAGCGCGGGAAGGACATTGGCAGCTTGCCTGACGGGTTGTAATCGCCAAACAGCACGTCGGCAATCGCGTTACCGCCTTCAGTACCGGCGAACCAGGTTTCCAGGATCGCGTCGGCCTGCTGGTCTTCTTTGACCAGCGCCAGCGGACGACCGTTCATCAACACCAGCACCAGCGGCTTGCCGGTCGCCTTCAGGGCGGCAATCAGATCGCGCTGGCTTTGCGGAATGGTGATGTCGGTACGGCTGGAGGCTTCATGCGCCATTCCCTGCGCTTCCCCCACTACCGCAACAACCACGTCAGATTGCTTAGCGGTGTTCACCGCTTCATCAATCATCTCTTTCGGCGAACGCGGATCGACCTTCACCGCCTCTTCGTACTGATTGAGGAAGGTGACAATGTCTTTATCGTTGGTGACGTTCGCCCCTTTGGCGTAAACCACTTTCGCATTCTCACCCACGGCGTTCTTGATACCGGTCAGCACCGTGACGGACTGATCGGCCACCCCTGCTGCAGACCAGCTCCCCATCACGTCGCGCTTGCTGTCAGCCAGCGGGCCCACCACGGCAATGGTACCGGATTTCTTCAGCGGCAGCGTGTCGAGGCGGTTTTTCAGCAGCACCAGGCTTTCGCGTGCCACATCGCGGGCCTCTTTGCGGTGCAGACGGCTTTCCGCGTTGGTGTCTACCGGGTCAGAATCTTTCGGCCCCAGGTGGCTGTACGGGTCGTTAAACAGCCCCATATCATATTTCACGTTCAGCACGTGGCGCGTGGCGTCATCCAGCTCCGCCATGGTCACCTTACCGCTCTTCACCAGCCCCGGCAGGTATTTGCTGTAGTACTCGTCGCTCATGCTCATGTTAATGCCGGACTTGAGCGCCACGCGTACCGCGTCTTCCGGATCGGAGGCGGTACCGTGCTTAATGAGCTCTTTAATGGCGCCGTGGTCAGAGACGGTAATGCCCTTAAAGCCCCACTGGTCACGCAGAACGTCTTTCAGCAGCCACGAATCGGAGGTCGCCGGCGTGCCGTTGAGGGAGTTCAGCGCCACCATCACCGCGCCGCTGCCGGCATCCAGCCCCGCTTTGTACGGTGGCATGTAGTCGTTGAACAGCCGCTGCGGGCTCATATCCACGGTGTTATACTCTTTACCCCCTTCCACGGCGCCATAGGCCGCGAAGTGTTTGACGCTGGTCATCACCGCGTAGCGATCTGCCGGGCTCTTACCCTGCATCGCTTCCACCATGGTTTTCCCCATCGTGGCTGTTAAATAGGTATCTTCACCGAACCCTTCTGAGCCGCGGCCCCAGCGCGGATCGCGGGAGACGTCCACCATCGGTGCCCAGGTCATATTCAGGCCATCATCCGCCGCTTCATAGGCGGAAACGCGCCCCACGGTTTTCACCGCATCAAGGTTAAAGGACGATGCCAGACCAAGGCTAATCGGGAAGACGGTACGCTGACCGTGCACCACGTCATAGGCGAAGAACAGCGGAATTTTCAGACGGCTGAGTTCCATCACCTGATCCTGCATTTTGCGGATATCCGGGCGGGTGACGGTGTTAAAAATAGCCCCGACCTGCCCGTCTTTGATCATCTCGCGGATGGCCTCTTTCGGGTTATCCGGGCCGACGCTGATAAGACGCAACTGGCCAATTTTCTCATCGACCGTCATTTTCTTGAGCAATTCCGTGACAAACGCGTCCCGGGCTTCAGGCGTGAGCGGGTGATTGCCAAACAAATCCTCTGCCAGCGCAGGTTGCAGCGCCAGGCTGACGGCGACACCTACAGAACATAGCCATTTCATGTCGTTTTACTCTCTCATCAATAACCGCCGGAAGAACTCGGCCAGACCGTGCGAAAAGCGCAGTGTGCCACAAACCCTCAGAACGTTGCAGGGTTATTCTCTGATTTTTCTCGTGAATACTCGACCGCTTAACAGTTAATCGCGCTATGCTTTACAGCGAGAAATTTGCCCCACCACAAGGAGTGGAAGATGTCTTCTGTTCGAACTCACGATAACACGACGTTTATTAACGAACTGTCGCGCCTGGTTGGCTCCTCTCACCTGCTTACCGACCCGGCAAAAACCGCCCGCTACCGTAAGGGCTTTCGTTCCGGTCAGGGCGAGGCGCTGGCGGTGGTATTTCCCGGCACGCTGCTTGAACTCTGGCGCGTCCTGAGCGCCTGCGTGGCCGCCGACAAAATTATTCTCATGCAGGCGGCTAACACCGGCCTGACTGAAGGCTCAACGCCGAACGGCAACGATTACGATCGTGACATCGTGATCATCAGCACCCTTCGTCTCGACAAACTGCATCTGCTGGATAAAGGCGAGCAGGTGCTCGCGTTCCCTGGCACGACGCTCTACTCCCTTGAAAAAGCGCTTAAGCCGCTGGGACGCGAACCGCATTCGGTCATTGGCTCATCCTGTATTGGCGCCTCCGTGATCGGCGGGATCTGCAATAACTCCGGCGGTTCGCTGGTGCAGCGCGGCCCGGCTTACACCGAGATGTCACTTTTTGCCCGTATCGACGAAAACGGCAAGCTGACCCTGGTCAACCATCTGGGCATTGATCTTGGCGTTACGCCGGAGCAGATCCTGAGTAAGCTCGACGACGATCGGGTGAAAGATGAAGACGTCCAACACGACGGTCGTCATGCTCACGACCACGATTACATCACCCGCGTGCGGGATATCGAAGCGGATACCCCGGCACGTTACAACGCCGACCCTGACCGCCTGTTTGAATCTTCGGGCTGTGCGGGCAAGCTGGCTGTTTTTGCCGTGCGCCTCGACACCTTCCCGGCCGAGAAAAAACAGCAGGTGTTCTACATCGGCACCAATCAGCCGGACGTGCTGACCGAGATCCGTCGTCATATTCTGGGCGAGTTCGCTCACCTGCCGGTGGCGGGCGAGTACATGCACCGTGATATTTACGACATCGCGGAACGCTACGGCAAAGATACGTTCCTGATGATCGACAAGCTCGGCACCGATAAAATGCCGTTCTTCTTCACCATGAAGGGCCGTACCGACGCGATGCTGGAAAAAGTGCCGCTCTTTAAACCCCACTTTACCGACCGCTTTATGCAGAAACTGGGCAACGTCTTCCCGTCACATCTGCCGGAGCGGATGAAAACCTGGCGCGATAAGTACGAGCATCACCTGCTGCTGAAAATGGCCGGGGACGGAATTGCCGAAGCGCAAACCTGGCTCAGTGAATTCTTCAAAACTGCCGAAGGCGATTTCTTTGCCTGTACCCCTGAAGAGGGCAGCAAAGCCTTCCTGCACCGTTTCGCCGCTGCGGGTGCCGCCATTCGTTATCAGGCGGTGCATTCAGACGAGGTGGAAGACATTCTGGCGCTGGATATCGCCCTTCGCCGCAACGATACCGAGTGGTTTGAACACCTGCCTCCGGAAATCGACAGCAAGCTGGTCCACAAGCTCTATTACGGCCACTTTATGTGCTACGTCTTCCACCAGGATTACATCGTTAAGAAAGGGGTGGATGCGCACGCGCTGAAAGAGCAGATGCTCGCGCTGCTGCACGCGCGAGGCGCACAATATCCTGCGGAACATAACGTGGGGCATCTTTATAAGGCTCCTGACGCACTTAAGCAGTTTTATCGCGAGAATGACCCCACAAACAGCATGAACCCCGGCATTGGTAAAACAACGCGGAATAAATACTGGAAAGAGAGTCCTGACGCGGAGCAGCCCGTGACGCAAGCGTCTGATTAATTCCCACAGCCAAATTTGAGAGATTGTTAAGCGCGCCTTAATCGTACTAGAGTAGCGTTCTGTCGCCGGAGAAACGTTTCTCCGGCATCTGTTACGAGGAGCAGGCACATCATGTCGGCTGTTGATATTTTATCCGAAACCGAAGTGGAAGTGCGCGATGCCCTTCCCGACGATGTGCATGCTATCGCCGCTATCTACGCCTGGCATGTGCTTCACGGGCGCGCATCCTTTGAAGAAGTTCCCCCCACCGTTGATGAAATGCGTCAGCGAATGAAAAGCGTGGCCGAGAATGGCTTACCGTGGCTTGTCGCACTGTATCGCGGCATCGTCGTAGGCTACTGCTACGCGACGCCTTACCGTCCGCGCCATGCCTATCGCTACACTCTGGAAGAGTCGATTTACGTGGATGCGAGTACTACCGGTCGTGGTTTTGGCTCCGTCCTGATGGATGCGCTGATCGCCCGCTGCGAGCAAGGACCGTGGCGGCAGATGATTGCCGTTGTGGGGGATGGCAACAACAATGCCGGCTCGTTACGGTTGCATAAGAAATACGGCTTCGAAATCGTCGGTCAGTTACGCAGCGTCGGGTATAAGAAAGGTGACTGGCGGGATACGGTGATCATGCAGCGCTCACTCAATGACGGAGACTGGACGCTGCCGGAGTAAGGCGCAGCGAGGTCTGTTGCCCTCTCCCGCGGGAGAGGGCGAAAACACAGTCATCAGCAATCCGGCTCAGTCGTTCTGGGCGGTTGCCATCTGCTCTGCTTTCTGCTTTTTGTAGGTCAACGCCGCGGCCGGTACCGGCTGCACTTTCCCCGTCTCAATCCAGGTACGAAGTCGGCTTGCATCCGCGAAGTGGGTGTATTTACCAAAGGCATCCATCACCACCAGCGCCACCGGTTTACCGTTGAATACGGTACGCATCACCAGGCAGTGGCCCGCCGCGTTGGTAAACCCGGTTTTCGTTAACTGAATATTCCAGTTATCCCGGTACACCAGATGGTTAGTATTACGGAACGGCAGCGAATAGGCCGGGTTCGCAAAGGTCGCCATCTCTTCACGGGTCGTACTGAGCTGACCAATCAGCGGGTACTGTTTGCTGGCAATCAGCAGTTTTGTCAGGTCGCGGGCCGTGGAGACGTTGTGAATCGACAGGCCAGTCGGCTCGACGTAACGGGTATTGGTCATCCCCAGCGATTTGGCTTTTGCGTTCATCGCACGAATAAATGCGTCGTAGCCACCCGGATAGTGGTGGGCCAGGCTCGCCGCCGCGCGGTTTTCAGAAGACATCAGCGCCAGCAGCAGCATGTTTTTACGGCTGATTTCGCTGTTCAGTCGCACGCGGGAGTAGATCCCTTTCATCTCCGGCGTATGGCTGATATCCACTTTCAGTTTTTCGTCCAGCGGCAGATGTGCATCAAGCACCACCATCGCGGTCATTAATTTGGTAATCGAGGCGATCGGGCGTACCAGATCCGGATGGCTGGCGTAAATCACCTTATTGGTGTTGAGATCAACAATCATCGCACTGCCGGAAGCGATTTGCGGCTGGGCAGCAGCGGTGGTCACGGCGGGCGTTTTGGCGATCGCTGGCGCGGCAGCGGACGCTCCCAGCAACAGGGCCAGGCTAAGTAAAGAGACTCGGAATTTCAGCATGGTGAGACTTCTGATAATTATTCACGCACGTTATGACGTACACCGCCTGTGTCGATGGAGAAACGCAGGCTGGCTTCGGCATCATAGCGGTCACCGGGCTTTGTCGCCAGAGGATAATCGTGAACAGATGCTGCATTGCTGGCATTTACGCCAGCAATGCAGTGAGCCTAGAAGAGACGGTATCCATAACCCCACAGAATAACCGTCAGAGCCAGTAGCGCTTCCAGCACCAGCACGCCGATGGCGAGCGTTGAACTGGAGAAGCTCAGGCCCTCTTCTTTATTGATATTGAGGAAGGTTGGTACCCCCAGATACAGCAGATAACCGGTGTAAAAGAGGGCAATAGTACCGATCAGCGCGCACAACCAGACCAGTGGGTACAGCGCCACAATACCGCTTAAGAACAGCGGCGTCGCGACATACCCGGCGAAAACCATACAGTGTGCCAGCGAAGGACGTTGCGGATAGTTACGCGCCATCCAGTGAATGACACGCCCCATGACAGCCACACCCGCCAGCATCAGGCCATAAAAGAGAATGGCCAGTGAAAGACCGGTAAACCAGGAAAGCTGAACCACGGTGCCATCACCAAAGTTCCAGCCGATTTGTGTTGTGCCAATAAACGCGCAGATTACAGGCACCGCTGCCATCAGCAGCACATGATGCGTGTAATGATGCGAGACCGTTTCGTTCTCCGTTTTGATGACATGCATTTCACGATCGGGATGGGAGAAAAGTCCCCAGACATGGTTCATAACGCCCCCTTGTTGTCGGCCCGTCAGCAATATCTTAAGTATAATGCAGGCCAGAGATTATTTTATGTACAGTGGGAAATTTCCGTTGATTGCCCCGTTATTGATTCATGGGGTATATGATTAAACGAGGCATAATAAGGGAGATGACATTGACGTAATGGATATCAACAGTCTTATTGAACAATATGGATACGCTGCACTGGTCGTTGGCAGCGTGGCGGAAGGAGAAACCATCACGCTGCTCGGCGGGGTGGCCGCGCATCAGGGGTTACTCAAATTCCCACTTGTTGTTGCCGCAGTCGCACTCGGCGGGATGATTGGCGATCAGCTGCTCTACTTTCTGGGACTGCGCTTTGGCCCCACGCTTTTGAAGCGCTTTTCAAAGCACCGCAAGAAAATTCACCGTGCCCAACGGCTTATCCAGCGTCACCCTTACCTGTTCGTGATTGGCACCCGTTTTATGTACGGCTTTCGGATTATCGGCCCAATACTGATTGGCGCCAGCCATTTACCGCCGAAAATTTTCCTGCCGCTGAACATTCTTGGCGCGATTGCCTGGGCCCTGATCTTTACCACGCTCGGTTATGTGGGTGGAGAAGTGATTGGTCCGTGGCTGCATAATGTTGACCAGCATCTGAAGCACTGGGCATGGGTTATCCTGATTGTCGTGGTGGTAATTGCGGTCCGGCTGTGGCTGAAGCATCGGGAAAAGACGCGGGATGAAGAGTAAGTGCAATGGCGCCCTCTCGCAGAAAGAGAGGGCGAAAAGTTTCTACCCGGCGGGTTTAAATTGCGGATTCGCCAGCATAAAACCGCCGTCGACAATAAATGATTGTCCGGTAGCATAGCTGGCGTCACCGTCACACAGCCACGCCACCAGGCTGGCAATCTCTTTGGTATGCCCCGGCCGCGCGAGCGGGATCGCGGGCATCGAACCGGCCTTCACTTCACTGTCGTCCATATCATTCATTGGCGTGGCAATGGCACCTGGCGCAACGGCATTCACCAGAATGTTATGCTCGACCAGCTCCAGCGCCATGGATTTGGTTAATCCGCCCAGGGCATGCTTGGCCGCCGTATACGCACTGGCATCCGGTAAAGGCGTGTGTTCATGCACCGAGGTAATGTTCACAATTCGCCCCCCTTCTCCCTGCTTGACCATCTGACGCGCAGCGATCTGTGAACAGAGAAACGCGCCATCCACGTCAACGGTAAAAATCCCCCGCCACTCCTCAAACGGCATGTCGAGAAACGGCGCTTTGGTCATCGCCCCGGCATTGTTGACCAGCACGTCCAGCCGACCAAAGCGCGTAATTAACGTTTCAATGGCCTGCGCCCCCTGCGGGAGAGTGCTTAAATCAAGTTGAACCGCCTCTGCACGCCGCCCCTTCGCCTCGACTTCGCGGCAGGTTCCCAGCGCACCTTTTTCGTCGGAATGCCAGGTGACGCCGATATCAAACCCTCGTTCAGCCAGCATCAGGGCCGTGGTTTTCCCAATCCCGGAATCCGATGCGGTAACAATCGCGACTTTGGTCATACTCACCTCCAGAAAAGCTGCAAAGAGGTAAGTATAGATAATCGCGCTTTTTAGCCCTGATGATAGCCGCCACCCAGCGCCGAGGTCAGCTGCAGCGTGGCGTCAACGTACTGGCCTTTGAGCATCACCCCGGTGAGCTGCTCCCTGAGGGCCGGTATTCTGGCCTCACTTACGCGGGAGCCGGCGATAATGCCGGCGCGAAAGCGGGCCTGAGCCAGTGCAACAACGCGGGCAGCCTCTTTTTCGACACTCTGCTGGTGCTGGTTTTTTGCGGTCAGTGTTTCGACTTCGCTGGCCGTGCGCGCCACCTGATTCACCGCATCCACCACCGCTTTGTTATAACGCGCGACGGAGAGATTGTTCTGCGCCTGGGCAATATCCAGCTCGGCGTTTAGCCTGCCGCTGTCGAAAATGGGCAACGTCAGCCCGGCGGTGACGCCCATCTGCTGCGCAGAAGAGCGGAACAAATCGCTCAGATGCAGGGCATCCTGCTGTAAGAAAGCCATCAGATTCACATCGGGATAGAAGGCTGCTCTGGCGGCCTCAACGTCACTCATGGAGGCCTCGATATACCAGCGAGCCTCCTGCAAATCCGGTCGACGTGCCAGCAGTTCATACCCCAGCGTGGCCGGGAGCGAGGCTTCTACTGTGGGTAAGGCGTGGTGTGTAAGCGTCACTGAGGAGGTGTTCGTCAGGGCGCTCAGACGCGCCTCAATGGCTTTCATTTTTCCGTTCACTTCTGCCAGCTGCTCGTCAGTTTTGCTGGCGTTGATGTCGGTCTCGACGCCCTCTACGGAAGAGGTGATCCCATGCTGATACAGTTCGCGGTCGGCTGCAATAATCGTGTCCTGCTGGTGTTTAATCTCCGTGAGGACATCCCCCACCGCGGCCTGGGTTTGCCACGCCCAGTAAAGACGTGCGACGCTGCTGGCAAGCAGTTGTCGGGTTTGCTCAAGCTCCGCTTTTTGCGCGTTTACCCGGCCAATTCGGGCTTCAACCCGTGCACGATTTTTCCCCCACAAATCGAGATCCCAGCCCGCGCTCAGACCAAAAGTACCGTTGGTGTACCACGGTCCGGTGGTTCCCGCCGCCGGATCGGTTATCGCAAAGGGCCCCATCAACCCTTCGGCCGACATTTTTTGCCGTTCAGCATCCGCTGCGAAATCAATTTCCGGCCCCCCGGCGGCCAGGGTGGCTTTTGCCTGCGCTTCCGCCAGCGTGATGCGCTGACGGGCAATTTGCATATCCGGCGCATCGTTCAGCGCCTTCGCAATCAGCGAATTGAGTTCAGGATCGTTATACGTTTTCCACCATGCATCTTTCGGCCACGCGGTATGGCTCAGCGTAGTATTCACCGCAGCCATTGTTGATTGCATATTTACAGGGGAAACCGAGGCATGTTCCGGCGCGCAGGCCACCAGAATAAAAACCAGGGGAATACTCAGAGATAAAGGTTTCATTACGCCATTCACGCGAAAAATAAAGGCGCAACTTACGCCAGACGTCGCTCTTTTTTTTAGTAACGCGTGGCAACCCGCAATTTGTCATACATTTTCATACTCAGAAAATTATTCATCATAAGAATGAATTAAATGAGTGAATTCATCTTCATTATAAATTCACTGCTACACTTACTTTCGACAAACAGACGCAGGAGAAACGAATGAAAATATTACTGTGGGTTATTTTAATTATATTTCTGATAGGGCTGCTGGTGGTAACCGGTGTATTCAAGATGATTTTCTGATTTCATTGCCCGGCTCAGCGCCGGGCAAATTCCGTTACCTGGACTGAATCACCCGTGCAATATCAGCGGAAGTCTGCAGCGTGCGGATCTCCTGAAATAACTCCAGCGCTTCACTGTACTCTTTGCGTAAATAACTGAGCCACTGCTTAATTCGCGCGACGTGATATAACCCAGTATCACCCTGTTTTTCGAGGCGGCTGTACTTTTTCAGTAGCGTGACCACATCAGCCCACGGCATACGTGGTTCGTTATATTTAATCACCCGGCTGAGGTTTGGTACGTTAAGCGCGCCGCGGCCAATCATCACCGCATCGCAGCCAGTCTCTTTCAGGCACGCCTGCGCGCTTTCGTAATCCCAGATTTCGCCGTTGGCAATAACGGGAATGGTGAGTCTTTTGCGGATCTCGCCAATCGCCTGCCAGTTAATACGTTCGGCTTTATAGCCATCTTCTTTGGTGCGGCCATGCACCACCAGCTCAGTGGCCCCGGCCTGCTGCACGGCATCGGCAATCTCAAATTGCCGCGCGTCGCTGTCCCATCCCAGACGCACCTTTACCGTCACCGGCAGATGCGACGGTACAGCCTCACGCATGGCTTTTGCGCCACGGTAAATCAGCTCCGGATCTTTCAGCAAGGTGGCGCCGCCGCCGCTGCCATTCACCAGTTTTGATGGGCAACCGCAGTTGAGGTCAACCCCAAAGGAACCAAGCTCTACGGCACGGGCCGCGTTCTCCGCCAGCCATTCGGGATACTGACCCAATAGCTGAATGCGCACCAGCGTGCCGGAAGAGGTGCGGCTCTGATGATGCAGTTCCGGGCAAAGGCGATAGAATGATTTTACTGGCAACAACATATCGACCACGCGCAAAAACTCCGTCACGCAGAGATCGTAGTCGTTCACCTCGGTCAGAAGCTCGCGCACGAGAGAGTCGAGCACGCCTTCCATTGGGGCCAGTAAAACACGCATAGCAGTACCTGTGAAAAAAGACGCGCTATAGTAGCCGCTCTCCCGGCATGAGGAAAGCCCGGCGGTTAACCCGGTGAGGTTATACCAGACGTTCCATTTCGGAATGTCTGGTATGCTCAAAATTCATGATGTGATCCGTGGCACATTTTTAGGTTTAATTGTATGATGAATGCGTTTCATCAAGGACTTTCACCATGAGAAAATCATTGAACATTATCTGGCAATATCTTCGCGCATTCGTCCTGATTTACGCCTGCCTGTATGCCGGAATCTTTATCGCATCCCTGCTTCCCATCACCATTCCTGGCAGCATCATCGGAATGTTGATCCTCTTTGTTTTGCTGGCGTTGCAAATTTTGCCTGCCAGATGGGTTAACCCTGGCTGCTTTGTCCTTATTCGCTATATGGCGCTGCTGTTCGTGCCTATCGGCGTCGGGGTTATGCAGTATTTTGATTTGCTCCAGGCGCAATTCGGACCCATTGTGGTGTCCTGCGCGGTCAGTACGCTGGTGGTTTTCCTGGTAGTAAGCTGGAGTTCGCATCTGGTGCATGGCGAACGTAAAGTGGTTGGGCAGAAAGGAACAAAACAATGATGGCCAATATCTGGTGGTCGCTGCCGTTAACGCTGGCAGTGTTCTTCGCCGCACGCAAACTCGCCGCGCGTTTCAAAATGCCGTTACTTAATCCGCTGCTGGTGGCGATGGTGGTGATTATCCCGTTCCTGCTTCTCACCGGCATTCCTTATGAACGCTACTTTGCCGGCAGCAAAATTTTGAACGACCTTCTGCAGCCCGCCGTGGTGGCGCTCGCCTTTCCTTTATATGAGCAATTGCACCAGATCCGCGCCCGCTGGAAATCCATCATTACCATCTGTTTTGTCGGGAGCCTGGTGGCGATGATCACCGGCACCTCGGTGGCGCTGCTGATGGGCGCGTCCCCGCAAATTGCGGCCTCTATTCTGCCTAAGTCGGTCACCACGCCTATTGCGATGGCCGTGGGCGGCAGCCTGGGGGGGATTCCGGCCATCAGCGCCATGTGTGTGATATTCGTGGGGATCCTCGGCGCGGTCTTTGGACATACCCTGCTGAATGCGATGCGTATCCACACCAAAGCGGCACGAGGTCTGGCGATGGGTACCGCGTCGCACGCCCTGGGCACCGCGCGCTGCGCTGAACTGGATTATCAGGAAGGGGCGTTTAGCTCACTCGCACTGGTGATCTGCGGGATTATCACCTCCCTGCTCGCACCGTTTATTTTCCCGCTGATTGTGGCGGTCATGGGTTAAAATTTGCGATGCGTCGCGCAAATTTCATTTTGTTTTCATAAGTTGCATACATAATGAGAAGTGGATCACATATAAAGCCCCAGCGGCTCCGTAAACTACCGATCCATTAACCTTTATGAGGCAAACGCCATGCATCCACGTTTTCAAGCTGCTTTCGCCCAGCTTGCAGAGAATGTGCAATCAGCTCTGGCCCCGATTCTGGCGGATGAGCATTTCCCGGCCCTGCTGACGGCTGAACACGTCACGGCACTGAAAGAAGCCACAGGGCTGGACGACGACGCGCTGGCCTTCGCGCTGCTGCCGCTGGCGGCAGCCTGCGCCCGCGCCGATCTCTCTCATTTCAACGTCGGTGCGATTGCACGCGGCGTAAGCGGAACCTGGTACTTCGGTGGCAACATGGAGTTCCTGGGCGCGACCATGCAGCAGACCGTTCACGCGGAACAAAGCGCCATCAGCCACGCCTGGCTGCGCGGTGAACAAGCGCTGAGCGCCATTACCGTTAACTACACCCCTTGCGGCCACTGCCGCCAGTTCATGAACGAGCTGAACAGCGGGCTGGAGTTACGCATCAATCTGCCAGGCCGTGCGCCACATACCCTCGGGGATTACCTGCCTGACGCGTTTGGTCCGAAAGATCTCGACATCAAAACGCTGCTGATGGATGAACAGGATCACGGTTTTGCCCTTTCCGGCGATGCGCTGAGCGAAGCCGCGATTCGCGCGGCGAACAAGAGCCACACGCCATACAGTCACTCCCCAAGCGGTGTGGCGCTGCAGTGTCGTGATGGTCGCATCTTCACCGGAAGCTATGCCGAAAACGCCGCCTTTAACCCGACGCTGCCACCGCTTCAGGGCGCCCTGAATTTGCTGAGCCTCAATGGCTATGACTACCCGGACATTCAGCGCGCTATTCTGGCAGAGAAAGCCGACGCGCCGTTGATCCAGTGGGATGCCACCGCCGCAACGCTGAAAGCGCTCGGCTGCTCAACTATTGACCGTGTTTTGCTTGCGTAATGCCTCCGGCGGGCAGAAATGCCCGCCGCTTTGCTGAAAAACCCCTCAGTTGATTCGCTGTTTCTTGCGCTAACCAGGCGGGTAAAGTAGCCTGAGTTAAATTTCACCTTCGGTACGAGCCATCTGCATGTTAAAGCGCGCTTTTTACAGCCTGTCTGTCCTGGTCGGCATACTGCTGTTGATCGTGCTGGGTCTTGATCGCTGGATGAGCTGGAAAACGGCTCCGTATATCTTTGACGACCTGCAGGACCTGCCCTATCGTCAGGTCGGCGTTGTGCTGGGTACCGCCAAGTATTACCGCACCGGGGTAATTAATCAGTATTACCGTTACCGCATTCAGGGCGCGCTGAACGCGTATAACAGCGGCAAAGTGAATTACCTGCTGCTGAGCGGCGATAATGCGCTGCAAAGCTATAACGAACCGGTCACCATGCGCAAAGACCTGATTGCCGCTGGCGTCGATCCGGCCGATATCGTGCTCGACTACGCGGGTTTCCGTACTCTGGATTCCATCGTGCGTACGCGCAAGGTGTTCGACACCAACGATTTCATCATCATCACCCAACGCTTCCACTGCGAACGGGCGCTGTTTATCGCACTGCATATGGGTATCCAGGCGCAGTGCTACGCCGTGCCGTCGCCTAAAGATATGCTGAGCGTCCGCGTACGTGAGTTTGGCGCGCGTTTTGGCGCTCTTGCCGATCTGTACATCTTCAAACGTGAACCGCGCTTTTTAGGCCCGCTGGTACCCATTCCGGCGATGCATGAAGTGCCGGAAGATGCGCAGGGCTACCCGGCCGTCACGCCAGAACAACTGCTTGATATGCAGAAAAAAGAGAAAAAATAGCCTCGCCTTTATACTTTCTTTATACCGGGCGTAACGCTTTTTATCCCGCCTTTACGCCGCCCCTTTTAAGCTGAGTTCACTGCCGCTACGGCTTCATTGAAGAATGACTATGAACTCAATAATGAATGCGTTTTTCCTGAAAAATATCCGCCCCTATTTTAACTTCCCGGGTTTATCACTCCCGACGGCGCTCAACGCTGGCCTCTGGCTTGATGACAAACTTGATGCCATGCAGCACAACGTCTCGCTGGAAGTGGCGGATTACCTGGAACGTTACCCGCAGACAAAACATATTGACGTTTACCTGAACGATATCAATGGCATTATGCGCGGCAAGCGGCTCTCGGTGGAAAGCATGCTGAATCTGGAAAAAGGCTGTTACTTCCCCCTCTCCGTCTACTCCATGGACCATAAAGGCAAAATAGCCGCCCCGCTTGATGATGAGCCCGACCGGCTCTGCGTTCCCGTCGGCGGTTCCCTACGCCCCTGTTCGCAAGACCCTCAGCATAACGCGCAGATCCTGCTGACCATGAAAGAGAGCGACGGCAAACCGTGCCCGCTTGAGCCAAGGGTGATATTGCAAAACGTTCTGGCTCGTTTCCATCAGCACGGGCTCTTCCCGGTGATTGCCCCGGAAATTGAGTTTTACCTGACCGGACGCGGCACGCAGGATCCACAAAATCAGGGCTGCTTTCATATGGATACCTCAACGGCACACGCGGCGCTGTTTGACGAGCTGGAGCAGCTGGCGCACCTGCAGCGTATCCCCCTGACCGGGATCGTGGCCGAGGCCGAATCTGGCCAGTTCGAGTTAAACCTGAAGCATAGCCATCGCGTCGTTGAAGTCTGCGATAACGTGCTGGCCCTGCGACGCCTGACCCGCTACGTTGCGGAGAAACAGGGTCTGCAGGCCAACTTTATGGCCAAACCGTTCAGCCAGCAGTCCGGCAGCGGTTTGCACTTCCATTTCAGCCTGAACGATATTCATGGCGAAAACGTATTCGCGTCTCCGGTGGAAGCGCTGAACAGCATGATGCGCCTCTGCATCGCTGGCCAGCTGGCGCTGATGCCCGCCTCCCTCGCCATTCTCGCCCCTGGCGTTAACGCATTCCGCCGCCTGCGTAAAAACCTCACGGAACCGCTATTTAACTCCTGGGGCTATAACACCCGCTCCGCCGCGCTGCGTATTCCCTGCTCTGATGACCATAACCGGCGTATTGAGTACCGGCTGGCCGGGGCTGATGCAAACCCGTATCTGGTGGCGGCAACGCTTCTGAGCGGAATGCTGTACGGGCTGGAAAATTTTGACGAGCAGGATTTACCTGAACCTCAGCAGGACGGGCCGGATCTGCCGCTGTTTCAGCAGGAGGCGATCGAGACATTTGCACGCTGTCAGTATCTTACCGACAGCCTGGGAGAGGCTTTTTCTCAACAGTGGGTTGCCTGCAAACTCTCCGAACTCGACTGGTTCGAGAGCATTGTCACCCGGGAGGAGTCGAGTCTGGCGTGAAGCACAAAAAAGCCCGCTCGATGAGCGGGCCAGGTAATGCCAGAGGCGATTATTTTTTACGCGCGTATTTGAGTGAATCCAGGGCGACCGCAAAGATGATGATGCCGCCTTTGATGATGTACTGCCAGTACGGGTTCACACCGATGTAGGTCAGACCGTAGTTGATCACGGTAAAGATGATGACACCGGTTACCACGCCGAACACGGTACCCACGCCGCCGCTAAAGGAGACGCCGCCGACCACACAGGCTGCGATCGCATCCAGTTCGTACATGAAGCCCAGGTTGTTCGTTGCAGAGCCGATACGGCCCGCTTCCAGCATCCCACCAAAGGCGTAGAACACACCTGACAGGGCGTAGATCATCAGCAGGTTCAGGGCAACGTTGACGCCGGACACTTTCGCCGCTTCCGGGTTACCGCCGATAGCGAAGATGTTTTTACCGAAGCGGGTTTTGTTCCACAGGATCCAGACAAAAGCGACGGCAATCAGGGCGTAGAAGGTAATGTACGACAGGCGGAAACTGCCCAGCGCGATAAACCCTTGCGTAAAGGTCGAGAACCCGCTGTCGAAGCCAGAGATTGGCGACGCCCCTACGAAGTCGTAGTACAGAGAGTTGATACCGTAAACGATGATCATCGTACCTAAGGTGGTGATAAATGGCGTCACGTTCAGGTAAGCGATAATGATGCCGTTAATCAGACCAATCACTGCGCCGATCGCACAGACAATCAGGATCACCACGAAAATGGGCATGGTCGCCATTTCCGGGAACACCTTGTTGGCGTTTTCCATCGACTGCAGCAGCGTTGCCGCGATAACCGCCGCGAGGCCAACCTGACGTCCCGCTGACAGGTCAGTCCCCTGCGTCACGATAAGTCCCGCCACGCCCAGCGCGATAATAATACGCACGGAGGACTGGGTCAGGATGTTACTGAGGTTCAACAGGCTTAAGAACGTAGGGTCCTGGAAAATGATGATAGCCAGCAGTACTAAAAGAACAACGTAAATACCGCCTTCTTTCAGGTAAGTGAGAAAACTTTTTTTATTTAACGCACTCATGAGGAGCCCCTGATCTTAAAGGTGCAAAGACGCAAGACGCAAAATTTCGTTTTGCGTTGTCGTTTTGGTGTCAACAATACCGGCAACGAGACCATTGCTCATAACCAGAATACGATCTGTGATCCCTAACAATTCCGGCATTTCGGAAGAAATAATAATGATCCCTTTATTCATTTTCGCCAGCTCGGCAATCAGCTGATAAATCTCAAACTTCGCGCCGACGTCAATACCGCGGGTCGGTTCATCCAGCATCAGGATTTCTGGCTGGGTTAATAACCAACGCCCAATAATGACCTTCTGCTGGTTACCGCCTGACAGCGAACCAATTTGCGTGCGGTGACCTGGCGTTTTGACGCGCATGGAGTCAATCACCCACTGGGTATCGCTCTTCATGCGGGAGTTATCCAGCAGCCCGACTTTATTTTTATAGTTGCGAATATTGGAAATTAACGAGTTAAAGTTAATATCCAGATACGCATAAATACCGGTCGAACGACGCTCTTCCGTGACCAGCGCAAAACCATTATTAATGGCTTCGTTAGCGCTGTGGTTATTGATTTTCTTACCGTGCAGCGTGATGGTGCCCGCGGCTTTCTCACGAATACCGAACAGGGTTTCGACAATATCAGTACGTTTTGCCCCAACCAGACCTGCGATACCGAGAATTTCGCCCTTATGCAGGTCAAAAGAGACGTCGCGAATAGACGGCTGGCGCAGCGAGGTGAGATTGCGAACCTCAAGGATCACTTCACCCGGCTTGTTCTCTTTGTCCGGGAAGCGCTGGTTCAGAGAGCGCCCTACCATCATGGCGATGATCTTGTCCATATCCAGCCCTTCGAGAGGCTGAGTGGCAATCCACTGGCCGTCGCGCAGGATGGTAATCTCATCACACAGCTGGAAGATCTCTTCCATTTTGTGAGAGATATAAACAATGCCGCAGCCGCGGTCTTTGAGCTTACGAATAATGGTAAAAAGGTGGTTAACCTCTTTTTCCGTTAATGACGATGTCGGTTCGTCCATGATGACGATTTTCGCATCATAGGAGAACGCTTTGGCAATTTCGATCATCTGCATTTGAGACACGGACAACGTTCCCACGCGGGCGCGCGGATCGATATCAATATCCAGTTCATCGAAAATCGCTTTGGTGTCGCGATACATTTTATCCTGATCGACAAAGACACCTTTGGTCGGGTAACGGCCCAACCACATGTTATCCATAACAGAACGCTGCAGCACCAGGTTTAATTCCTGGTGAACCATTGAGATACCGTTTTCCAGTGCTTCTTTTGCTGAATGGAAATCGATCTCTTTCCCCTGAAAAAGAATGCTGCCAGAATCTTTTTGATAGATCCCAAAAAGACATTTTAATAATGTTGATTTACCTGCGCCGTTCTCACCCATTAATGCGTGAATAGAGTGAGGACGAACTTTTAAATTAACATTATCGAGTGCCTTAACCCCGGGAAATGACTTGTTGATAGCGCTCATTTCCAACAAGTATTCACCAGATGACTGAGTATTTGTGCTGACCATAATTATACCTTGTTGGCCTCGCATATCGCGTTATAAAAGGGCGCAACAAGTTGCGCCCAGTGAAGACAATTCAAATAACTTATTTACCGATAAACTCAGCCAGGTTGGACTGGTCTACGCCGACGTAAGGTACGCGAACGATTTTGTTTTCAATTTTCCAGGTCGTACCGTCTGCCGCACCTTTGCCATCGGCCAGGTTTTTCGCCAGATCGAAGGTTGCTTTAGCCTGGTTGTTGGCATCGTTCAGCACGGTACCGGCCATTGCACCGGATTTCACCAGGGCCAGAGCTTCTGGCAGTGCATCCACACCGAACACAGGAATGGCTGATTTGTTGTGCGCTTTCAGCGCTTCTACCGCACCCATAGCCATCGCATCGTTGTTGGCAATCACCACTTCGATTTTGTTAGCGTTCGGGCCGGACAGCCACGCGTCCATCTTATCTTTCGCCTGAGCGGTATCCCACATCGCGGTATCTAATGCCAGCTGCTGGGTTTTCAGGCCCTTATCATTCAGCTCTTTGATAACGTAAGTGGTACGGGCTTCAGCATCCGGATGGCCTGGTTCGCCTTTCAGCAGTACGAACTGGATCTGGCCGTCTTTGTTCAGGTCCCAGTTCGGGTTCGCCGCCCAGTGTTTAGCGATCAGATCGCCCTGAATAATGCCGGACTCTTTGGAGTCAGTACCGACGTAAAACGCTTTGTCATAGCTGTCCAGCGCTTTACGGGAAGGTTCTTTGTTGAAGAAGACAATCGGCACATTCTGGCCGCGCGCTTTTTCAATGACCGTGCCTGCCGCAGCGGGGTCAACCAGGTTGATGGCCAGTGCCTTCACGCCTTTTGCCAGCAGAACGTCGATCTGGTCGTTCTGTTTGGACTGGTCGTTCTGGGAGTCATTCATCAGCAGCTGAACATCTGGCGCTGCTTTAGCATCTTTCTCGATAGCTTTACGGACAACAGACATGAAGTTGTCGTCGTATTTATAGATGGTCACACCAATACGGGTATCCGCAGCGTGCGCTGCTGCACCAAAAAGCATGCTTGCCATTACAGCAGACAGGGTCAACACCTTCTTATTCATGGTATCTCCGGTTTTTTTTATGCAGGGTAGTTCTTGTGAATAACGATCGGCAGGCAGGTGTTAATAAAACGTTACTGACAGCCGAAGTTCACTTATAAAATTTCTGTCTTCCGTGTTCGGTAACGCTCCAGAAATGCGTTTTATTCGTTGTTTGCGGCACATTGGCTATGGTGAAAGTGATTAATCACTGTTACATAGCGTTTCAGCCCCTAAAACGCTGACATCATAGTCAGCGCCTTGTTAAGATACTGTGAATTTACTCACAGATTGAAAACGGTTACATCAGCTGATGTAATCAGTTAGTGATCGGAACCACAATTTGCCGGGCAGCGACAGAATGTCGACGCACTAAAGTCGGCATGAAACAGTGTGTTGCGCCCGGATCCAGCAGCCCTGCCGCCCCCTGTAACGCCAGCTCAGTGGCCAGTTTGGCCATAGAGGCGATGGGGTAACGCACGGTGGTCAGCTGCGGGTCGGTGTAACGGGCAATGGGAATATCATCAAAACCAATCAACGATAAATGCTGTGGCACCGCAATGCCGTTATCCTTCAGCGCAGTCAGCGCCCCGGCCGCCATGTTATCGTTATAGGCAAACACGGCAGACAGCTGCAGATTACGGCCCAGCAACTCCACCATCGCCGCCTCCCCGCCCTGCATATCCGGCGTTCCGGTTCCAACCCAGCTTTCAGACGGCGTAATACCCTGTTCTTTAAGGGCGTTTTGCCAGCCTTCGCGCCGCAGCTCATCATCTTCAATATGATGGCTGGAGGCCAGAAAACCGATCCGCTGATGCCCGTTGTTGATGAGCATTTTGGTGGCCATCATCGCCCCGCTGACGTTATCCAGCCCGACGCAGCGGTGGGCATACCCTGGCACAATACGGTTGATCAGCACCATGCCCGGGATTTGCTCCATAAACCCGGAAATTTCGTCATCGCTTAAGGCTTTTGAGTGCACAATCAGTGCGTTACAACGCTGGCGGATCAGCACTTCAATCGCATGACGCTCTTTTTCAGCCTCGTGATAACTGTTGCCAATCAGCACGTATTTCTGATGCTGCTGAGCGACAACGTCTACCGCTTTAACCAGCGCACCGAAAAAGGCATCAGAGACATCCATCACCACCACGCCAATGGTATCGCTGACCTGCGTGGCTAGCGCCTGCGCATTGGCATTAGGGCGATAACCCAGCTGGGTCACGGCTTTCATTACGGTTTCGCGGGTGTCAGGGCTGACCAGCGCGCTGTTGTTCAGCACGCGTGAGACGGTAGCCACGGAAACACCCGCCTGACGGGCGACGTCACGAATGGTGATCATATTCACCATCCTTCAAAGGATTGCAGCAACTCACAGACACCCCCTGTGTTTAGCAAGGTGGCTATTTTGGCAGCGAGAGAAAGGGGACTACGTGAAGAAGCTCACACAGATGAAAACGTTTACATCCGTTTTGTTAATGATTGTGATCCAGATCGTTATCTGGATGTATTTCTCAATGATACCCCTGAAGCATGTGCGGTTAACTGACGCCACACCCACTCCAGCGGCCCCTGGCGGAAATAACGTAGCCAGAGAACAGAAAACGCCAGGTTAACCATCCAGACCGGGATAACAAACGCCAGCAGCGAAAGCCGGTCGAATTTCATAAACAGGCCAAACCGATAGAAAAGCGTGGTGCATATCAGCGTCTGCAGAATGTAATTGCTGAGTGCCATACGGCCTACGCAGGCAATGGCACTGACAATCCATGCGCGACACATTTGTGGCCAGAAGCCGTAAATGAGTGCCGCATAGCCAATCGTCTGGAAGGGCGCGCTCAACTCGCGCGGGACCTGAAGCAGAAACGCACACCAGCGGTAGTTCCAGTGCAGATGCCACTGCATGATCACGGCCGGCAGATTAATCAGCACGCCGAGAAGAATTAACCCGGCTCCCGTCAGGCGATAGTGGCGAAGGGAAAACTCCCCTTTCAGCCAGCCGGTGCGCATCAGTGATGCCCCCATCAGCATCATCCCTGCCAGCTGCCAGCCATATTGTGCGCCCAGCGCCAGCAGGTTATCGCCAAGCATATCCGCACGGTTGCTTATCGCTTCCGTGCCTCCTTTCAGCTTCCAGTACTGCTCGTACTGAAGGTTGGCGGCATCGGGGATCCATGAACGGTTTGCCGCATCACCGGAGATTATCCCCAGCAGTAACAGCACGCCAAGGCCCATGACGTAAAGCATCACGCCCGTGTTAAACAGGCTTTTTACGCTGTGCGCATCGCGAATGAGCCGCCAGCAAATCAGCCCGACTAAGCCATAGGCGAGAAGAATGTCGCCATCCCAGAAGAATAGCCCGTGAATAAAGCCGAGGATCACCAGCAACGTCAGACGCGACTGGATCCAGCGCGTGCCGCGCCTGAGCAGTAACTGCAGGCCCGCGCCAAACAGCAGGGCAAACAGGGTGAGGAATTTGACCTGGGCAAAGAGATCGAGGATGGCCCACGTCCAGGCATCGCTGCGGGTGATGTCGCCATACCACGCAGGATTGAGATACGCCGCCTTCGGCAAGCCGAAGGCGCTGATGTTAAGCAGCAGGATACCGAGAATGGCGACGCCTCGAACAAAATCGAGCGTGACGTTTCGCTCCATGTAGCCTGCCCTGTCAGATTAGTTGTGGTGACGCACGGCGCGCAGAAACTCCTGGCGGGTGTTCTGGCTGGATTTAAACAGACCGCCCAGCGACGTCGTGGTGGTCGCACTGGTGGCATCACGCACGCCGCGCGCTTTCACACAGTAGTGAACGGCGTCGATAGATACTGCCACGTTATTGGTGCCCAGCAGCGTTTGCAGCGCGGTCAGGATCTGCTGCGTCAGACGCTCCTGCACCTGTGGACGCTGAGCAAAGAACTGCACGATGCGGTTGATCTTCGACAGACCAATCACCGTATCTTTAGGAATATAAGCCACGGTCGCTTTACCGTCGATGGTCACGAAGTGGTGTTCGCAGGTACTGGTTAACGTGATATCACGTACCGTTACCATCTCATCCACCTTCATCTTGTTTTCAATGACGGTGATTTTCGGGAAATTGGCGTAATCCAGGCCGGAGAAAATTTCGTCAACGTACATTTTTGCGATACGGTGCGGCGTCTCCATCAGACTGTCGTCGCTCAGATCGAGATTCAGCAGTTGCATGATCTCGGTCATATGCCCAGCAATCAGATGCTTACGGGTTTCATTGTCCAGTTCCTGAACGGGTGGACGCAGTGGCGTTTCAAGACCACGCGCAACCAGAGCTTCGTGAACCAGGGCTGCTTCTTTACTGAGTGATGGCATTCTTTTCTCCTGCAGGTGTGGCGTCTTTTGCCCTCGTTGTGGCAAAAGTGTGCGCTCATTGTGCGTGAGGCGGCGCACATAATCCAGTATTCACGACGATAATTATTGCAATTGCTGTTGCCTTTCGGCCTGACGATCCCAGACCAGTGCGCCGCCGATGAACAGCGCGACGCCCGCCAGCCCCAGCGCAGGCTCCAGTCGGTGCGTGAGCCACGTCGATAACGCCGACGTTACCGGGCCAATCAACTGACCGATGGCATAACCGGTAGTAAGCAGTCCCGCCATGTAGCGCGTGTGATCTGGTGCCAGCTCGCGCCCATAAAGTAAAGAGAGCTGAACGGCACACAAGAACCCGCCCCCAACGAGCAAGCCGCCGGTCAGTAACCCGCCAATCCCCGGCAACAGCCAGGCTGCCAGTACGCCGGCCCCCTGCAACCACAATACGATAGCCAGCCTGCGGTTTGAGGTTGAGGTGTGGCGTAAAACGATGCTGAGCGCAATGCCCGCCACGGCGGCAATACCAAATATCGGCCAGACAAACTGGGCAAACAGACTGCCGGGAAAACGCACGGCCGCCATTTGCGATAAAAAGGTCGCCGGAAGGATATAGCCAAACCCGGCCAGGCTGTAGCTCCAGACCAGGCGCTTTAAATTCTTCGTCAGGACGAGCGGTTCCGGTGCGCTGCCCGGCCGGTGAAGTTGACCCGCACGCGGCAGATACCGGGCCACCAGCGCGATAAGCACCAGCGCCAGTACGCCGTAGATTTGCCATGCTGCACCGGCGGAAAGCGCCTTAGCCTGGATATAGACGGCAAGCAGCCCGCTGAGCGCAATACCTGCACCTGGCCCGGCAAATACCGCGGCGCTGAGACCCGGTTTCCCCAGTTGTCCCAGCCGCTCGTTGGTCCAGGCGGCAATCAGCACCATCGACCAGCCACTCATGCAGCCAATCACAAAGCGCAGCAGGCCATGTACCACGGCGTTATCGGCCGCAGCGGAAAGCAGCGTCAGCGCAACTGCACCAAAAATACCCAACCAGAGGCGTGTTTCAACGAAGCGGTGCGCACGCATTGCATCCCATGCTCCCACCAGATAGCCCAGATAGTTCATCGCCGCCACCAGGCCCGCGCTGGTGAGCGTGAGTTGCCCGGCGGCAATCATTAGCGGCACCTGAGGGGTAAAAGCAAAGCGCCCTATCCCCATCGCTACCACCAGAACCACAAACCCACTGAGCGCGATACGCAGCGCCATGATCGCTCCAATTGTTAAAGAAAAGTTAATTTATGATGCCGCATCTTACCGTCCTGCGAAAGTGAAAGTTGCTCACAGGTAAATGAAAACTCTGTATTATGGGCCGAGTAAATAGCAATTCGTATTAAGGAGCCCTGCATGGAACTGCTCGAAGAGCATCGTTGTTTTGAAGGTCGACAGCAGCGCTGGCGGCACGACTCCAGCGTACTGAACTGTGCCATGACGTTCAGCATTTTTTTGCCGCCAACTGAAACGGGCGTAAAGCCACCCGTGCTGTTCTGGCTGTCCGGTTTAACCTGTACCGACGAAAACTTCACCACCAAAGCGGGCGCGCAGCGTATTGCGGCTGAACTGGGGATTGCGCTGGTCATGCCTGATACCAGCCCGCGTGGCGATGATGTCGCCGATGATGCCGGGTACGATCTGGGCAAAGGCGCCGGATTCTACCTGAACGCGACAGAGCAGCCCTGGGCACGTCATTACCGCATGTATGATTACATTCGTGACGAACTGCCTGCGCTGGTTCAGGCCGAATTTGAGGTAAGCGACCGCTGCGCCATTAGCGGACACTCCATGGGTGGACACGGCGCGTTGATAATGGCGCTGAAAAATCCGGGAAAATACACCAGCGTGTCGGCATTCGCCCCGATTGTGAACCCCACTCAGGTGCCATGGGGTCAGAAAGCCTTCACCCATTATCTGGGCAGTGACACAGATAAATGGCAGGCGTGGGACAGCTGTGCGCTGATGCTGGCCAGCAACACGGGGGACGCCATCCCGACGCTGATCGATCAGGGCGATGCGGATCAGTTCCTCGCCGGTCAGCTTCAACCTGCGGTTCTGGCCGAAGCGGCACGCCAGAAGGACTGGCCGCTGACGCTGCGTATCCAGCCAGGGTATGACCACAGCTATTACTTTATGGCGTCATTTATTGAAGATCATCTCCGCTTCCATGCGGCGCATCTGTTTAAGTAAGTTCCTCCCTTCTTGCCCGGTGGCGCTCCGTCTGCCGGGCCTCAAAACCCTATCCCTTTGAATAAAAGCCAGTTTCACCAACCAACATCAAAACACAAATGATTTCGATTATCATTTGTGTTTACAATTTCACATTCTTTTGTACAATTCCAGGCTCTTCTCCATCACAAAGAGTTCTTACAAGACAAATACATACAGTTCTCAGGGTTACCCGATGGAGTGTTTTTCTTTTTGATATGGAATGTTCAAATGACAATACCACGCGTTACGTTACTGGCTGTTGCCATCAGCGCCGCCATGCTCTCCCCACTTGCTCACGCAGCCGACCCGGATACCGTGGTGGTGACCGCCACGGGTTTTGAGCAAAAAATCCAGAATGCCCCAGCCTCTATCTCCGTCATTTCAAAGCAGCAGATTGAAGACAAGGCTTACCGCGATGTGACCGATGCGCTAAAAGATGTCCCGGGCGTCGTCGTCACGGGCGGCGGAAGCAGCAGCGATATCAGCATTCGCGGCATGGCGTCCCAGTACACCTTGTTCCTGGTCAATGGCAAGCGCGTCAGCACGCGCAGCACGCGCCCGAACAGCGATAACTCGGGCATTGAGCAAGGCTGGCTACCGCCGCTGGAGTCTATCGAGCGCATCGAAGTGATCCGCGGGCCCATGTCATCGCTCTATGGCTCAGATGCAATGGGCGGCGTAATCAACATCATTACCAAAAAAGTCTCGAATACCAAAGCCTGGACCGGATCGTTACACGGCGATGCCACGTTCCAGGAGAACCATGATTCCGGGGATATCTTCCAGACCAACGCCTACGCTTCCGGCCCGTTAATTGACGGACTGCTCGGTGCAAAAGTGACAGGCCTGCTCTCACGTCGCGCGGAAGATCAGATCCTGAACGGTTTCAATGAGCAGAAAATGCGTAACGGCGGGATCACGCTGAACTTTACCCCGGACGAGCAGAACGATTTTGACCTCGATTTTGCCCGCGAACTTCAGGACCGAAACAGCACGCCGGGCAAGTCGAAAGCGACTGAAACCTGCCGCGGGGCAACCTGCACGCCAAACAGCAAAAGCGAAACCCGCTACGAACATACGACCTATTCCCTTACCCACAGCGGTTACTACAGCGACTTCAACACTACCAGCTACATCCAGCAGGAAGAGACCAATAACCCGGTTCGCAAAATGCGTTCGTATAACACCACTTTCAACAACCAGAACCAGATCTTCCTCGGCGACCATACCCTGACCCTCGGCGGTCAATATCGCTATGAGAAGCTGCGTGACAACGGTAACCAGCTTGAGGCGGCGGACGGGCTCAACAAACTGACGCGCTGGAGCTGGGCGCTGTTTGCTGAAGATGAGTGGGCGATGACCGATAGCTTCACGGCGACCGGTGGTCTGCGTATGGATAAAGACCAGAACTATGGCACCAACTGGACGCCTCGCGGTTATGGGGTGTGGCACCTTGCAGAACAGTGGACGTTAAAAGGGGGCGTTTCTGCCGGCTACCGTGCACCGGATCTGCGTCAGTCCTCCGCCAACTGGGGTCAGGCAACGGGCGGCGGTCGGCTGGATGGCATGATCGTGGGTAACCCGGACCTCAAGCCGGAGAAGAGCCTGAGCGAAGAGATCGCCCTGCTCTGGGATAACAATGACAGTCTTAACGCCGGCGTTACGCTGTTCAATACCGACTTCAAAAACAAAATCACTGAAGTACGTCGCTGTAACAGCAGTGCCGACCCTGCCTGTACGATTGGCGGTCATGCCTACGATTTTGTCAGCGACCGGGTCAACGTCGACAAAGCCAACATGCGCGGTGTGGAATCCACTTTCGGCTGGAAAATCACCCGTGATGTTAACTGGACGGCTAACTACACCTATACCGAATCCGAGCAGAAGAGCGGTCAGTTCTCCGGTAAGCCGCTGAATAAAATGCCTAAGCATATGTTCAACACCACGGTGGACTGGCAGGCTACGCAGGATGTGGGCTTCTGGAGCCGCCTGAACTTCCGCGGCAAATCTTCTGAGTATCTCAGCCGAACCTCAATGTCACAGGGCAGCCCGTCTTACACGCAGGTTGATGTGGGTCTGCGCTATAACGCCAATAAGAACCTGCTGGTAACCGCAGGCGTGTATAACGTGCTGGATAAACAGATTGATTACGAGACTTACGATACCGTACTTGATGGCCGCCGTTACACTGTCGGCATGACCTACAGCTTCTGATCGCCAATAAAAAAGCCCGCTCAACCGAGCGGGCTAAAAGAGAGGAAGTGCGGTTATTGTTTTACGCGTCCCGGGAATTCCATTTCACTGTAGCGAACAAAGCGCGTCCCCTTCGTCAGTTTGTAACCAAACCAGATTATCAGGAACAGCGGAATACCGATGTAGGTCGCCGTTACACCACCCCAGTCGATACGGTCCGCAAGGAACGCTTCATAGTTCTGTCCCAGCGTAATAATCAGGCACAGAATGAAGGCGAAAATAGGCCCCAGCGGGAAGAACCCTGAGCGATACGGCAGGTCATTGATGTCATGACCTTGCATAACGTAACCGCGACGGAAGCGATAGTGGCTGATAGCAATCCCGAGCCAGGCGATAAAGCCCGTCATACCGGACGTATTGAGCAGCCACAGGTACACCGTCTGGTTGCCAAACATGGAGGTCAGGAAGCACAGACCGGCAATCACCGTTGTGGCATACAGGGCGTTACGCGGTACGCCGCCACGGGACAGCTTAGAAAAGATGCGTGGCGCTTTGCCGTCGCATGCCAGGGTATAGAGCATACGGGTAGACGCGTACATGCCGGAGTTACCCGCTGAGAGCACGGCGGTCAGGATAACGGCGTTCATCACCGCCGCGGCGGAGAGCAGACCGGCATGCTGGAAGACCAGCGTGAACGGGCTAACGCTGATGTCTTTCACATCATTGCGCAGCAGGCTTGGATCGGTGTAAGGAATGATCAGGCTGATAATCAAAATCGCAAACACATAGAACAGCAGGATACGCCAGAATACCTGACGCACCGCGCGTGGAATGTTCTTCTCCGGGTTCTCGGATTCACCGGCAGCAATCCCGATCAGCTCGGTTCCCTGGAAGGAGAAGCCGACAATCATCGCCACGCCAATCATGGCCGAGAATCCACCCGCAAATGGCGCATCGCCAATGCTCCAGTTACTCCATCCTGCAGGTTGAGCGCCTTTGAAAATACCAACGATCATCGCCACACCGACGACGATAAAGATGATGACGGTTGCCACTTTAATCAAAGAGAACCAGTATTCCGCTTCGCCAAAACCACGCACGGAGATGTAGTTGAGCAGGAAGATCACCGCCAGGAACAGCGCACTCCAGATCCAGCCTGGCGTGTCCGGGAACCACCAGTTCATCACCAGCTGTGCGGCGACCAGGTCAACGGCGATAGTAACGGCCCAGTTGTACCAGTAGTTCCAGCCCAGCGCGAAGCCGAAGCCTTCTTCAACGTATTTTTGACCGTAGGTCGAAAACGAACCGGATACCGGCATGTACGCCGCCAGTTCGCCCAGACTGGTCATCAGGAAGTACACCATCAGGCCAATCAGGATATAAGAGAAAAGTGCCCCACCCGGGCCGGCTGCCGAAATTGTTGCGCCAGAGGCAACAAAAAGACCTGTACCGATTGAACCGCCGATAGCGATCATCGTCAGGTGACGCGCCTTAAGTTCGCGACGTAGCGCGGGCGCTTCTGTGGTTTTAATTTCTGAAACCATGTGAAAATGCTGTCCCTTCAACAAATGAGGCGCGATTGTAGCAGACGATACGCGTTCCTTCCGGCAGAAATGCTCAGTTATAAGAGAGCTTCATGACTCGGCCAGGATTATAAGTAAAGCACGCATCTGCATCTCCCCTCTCCCAACGGAGAGAGGATCCGCATTGCGGGTTTACATGTCGCAATAGCGCAGAAAACGCTGCAGCGAGCTGGAAAGGTGTTTCTGACGATGATGAATGCACCACAGCGTGCGCACCAGTTTAGGCAACGGGAGCGGTATTTCGACCAGCGTGCCGGCCTCAAGCTGTTCAGCAATCACCCGCCGGGAGAGACAGCTGATGCCCAGCCCATGACGGACCGCGTGTTTGATGGCTTCCGAGTTGCCCAGCTCCATACTCAGCCGGAAATGCGGCAGGTGAGAGAGCAGCAGGTAATCGACAATTTCACGGGTACCGGAGCCCTGTTCCCGGAGGATCCACTGCGCCTGAGCCAGCCGTTCCAGCGTCACTTCACCCTGTAATAAAGAAGAGGCCGGCGAGGCGAACACCACCAGCTCATCTTCCAGCCAGGGTTCAGCAATGATATCGACGTTGTGACACGGCCCTTCAATCAAACCGATGTCCACGCGGAAATCGATCACCGCATTGATGACATCCTGGCTATTGCCAACGCTCATCTCCAGCGGCAGGGTCGGGAAATCCCGGCGATAGCGGGCAATCACTTCCGGCAGAATGTAATTGCCGATCGTACTGCTGGCGTAAACGCGGATGGCCCCGTTCTCTTCGCGGAACAATTGTTCGATTTCAGTCGCCTGCTCCAGCAATGCCAGCGCGCGCGGGTACAGCAGGCGGCCATGTTCATTGACGACCAGCCGTTTCCCCACTCTGTCGAAAAGCTGAACCCCCAGTTGCCCTTCCAGATCGGTCAGGGCCGCGCTTACCGCGGACTGGGACAGCGCCAGCATTTGCGAGGCCTGCGTCGTCGACCCGCTTTTCAGCACTTCGGCAAAAACTTCCAGCTGACGCAACGTAATGTGCATGGTTACTTACCACTTATATAGATTGATTATAAGTATATAATCAATTTTATTTTTAAGCCACAACGCCGTAACCTTTTAGCCAGATAAAGGAGAAGGTTATGTCAGAACACACCTTACAGCATCAACGTACATTGTGGCACTTCGTGCCGGGTCTTGCGCTCAGCGCGGTGGTAACTGGCGTAGCGTTATGGGGCGGCAGTATTCCGGCCGTCGCCGGGGCAGGTTTTAGTGCCTTAACGCTGGCAATATTGCTCGGCATGGTGGTGGGAAATACCGTTTACCCCCATATCTGGAAGTCCTGTGATGGCGGGGTTATTTTCGCCAAACAGCATCTGCTGCGCCTCGGGATTATCCTTTACGGCTTCCGCCTGACCTTTTCACAGATTGCGGACGTCGGCGTCAGCGGGATCGCTATTGACGTCCTGACCCTGACCAGCACCTTTTTACTGGCCTGCTTTATCGGCCAGAAAGTGTTTGGGCTGGATAAACAAACCAGTTGGCTGATTGGTGCCGGCAGCAGCATCTGCGGGGCTGCCGCGGTACTGGCAACCGAGCCTGTCGTTAAGGCAGAATCCAGCAAAGTGACGGTTGCCGTCGCGACCGTCGTCATTTTCGGTACGCTGGCGATTTTCCTCTACCCGGCCATGTACCCGCTGGTTGCGCACTGGTTTAGCCCGGAGACCTACGGCATTTATATTGGTTCAACCATGCATGAAGTGGCTCAGGTGGTGGCGGCGGGTCACGCTATTAATCCGGATGCGGAAAATGCCGCGGTCATTGCCAAAATGCTGCGCGTCATGATGCTGGCTCCGTTCCTGATTATCCTGGCCGCTCGCGTAAAACAACTCGCGCCGGCAGGCAGCAGCCAGAAGAGTAAAATCACCATTCCATGGTTTGCGATTCTTTTCATCGTGGTGGCGGTATTTAACTCCTTCCACCTGCTGCCGAAAGCCGTGGTGGATATGCTGGTCACGCTGGATACCGTCCTGCTGGCGATGGCGATGGCGGCGCTCGGGGTCACGACACACGTGAGCGCGCTGAAAAAAGCAGGTGCAAAACCGCTGCTGATGGCGCTGGTACTCTTCATCTGGCTGATCGTTGGCGGCGGTGCGATTAACCTCGCGGTACATAGCCTGATGGCATAAACCACTTCATCCTTCTCCTGTTAACCCGCTATCATACGTATTTCGGGTTAACAGGAGTCCCTTTATGAAATATGTTGGAGCGCACGTCAGCGCTGCAGGTGGCCTTGCGAATGCCGCCATTCGCGCCGCCGAAATTGAGGCGACCGCTTTCGCCCTGTTCACCAAGAACCAGCGCCAGTGGCGCGCCGCCCCGCTCACCTCTGAAGTGATTGATGATTTCAAAGCCGCCTGTGAGAAATACCACTACGGGCCGGGTCAAATCCTTCCCCACGACAGCTATCTCATTAACCTCGGCCATCCCGTGCAGGAGGCGCTGGAGAAATCCCGCGAGGCTTTTCTTGATGAAGTGCAGCGCTGCGAGCAGCTTGGGCTGACGCTGTTGAACTTCCATCCGGGAAGTCATCTGATGCAGATTGACGAAGATGCCTGTCTGGCGCGCATTGCCGAATCCATCAACATCACGCTGGATAAAACCCAGGGCGTGACGGCGGTCATCGAGAACACCGCCGGGCAGGGCAGTAACCTCGGCTTTAAGTTCGAACATCTGGCGGCCATTATTGACGGCGTGGAGGATAAATCCCGCGTGGGCGTATGTATTGATACCTGCCATGCCTTTGCCGCGGGTTACGATCTGCGAACGCTTGATGAGACGAAAAAGACCTTCGATGAGTTTGAACGCATTGTGGGCTTCAAGTATCTGCGCGGAATGCACTTGAACGATGCGAAAAGCGCGTTTGGCAGCCGCGTGGACCGCCATCACAGCCTCGGTGAAGGCAATATCGGCCACGATGCGTTTCGCTTTATTATGCAGGATGCCCGTTTCGACGGTATCCCGATGGTGCTGGAAACCATTAATCCGGACATCTGGGCAGAAGAGATTGCCTGGCTGAAGGCACAGCAAACCGCTGAACAGGCGGCATAAAAAAAGCCGGGTCGCATAAGCACCCGGCTTTTTTATTGTTTTACCGCTTACGCCGCTTTCGCGACCCCTTCCGCTTCCGGACGTTTCAGCACCGCGTAAGAGAGACCTGCCACCAGCGTACCGGCCACAATCGCCAGCAGATAACCCAGCACTGGCGTGATTGCACCTGGGATCAGCAGCACGAACAGACCGCCGTGTGGTGCCATCAGTTTCGCGCCAACCGCCATGGAGATAGCACCGGTTACCGCGCCCCCCACGATACAGCATGGCAGCACGCGCATTGGGTCACGCGCCGCGAACGGAATTGCCCCTTCGGTGATAAAGCACAGGCCAAGTACCAGGGCGGCTTTCCCCCCTTCCTGCTGCGCTTTGTCGAACTTACGACGTGCAATGATGGTTGCCAGGCCAAGAGCCAATGGTGGCACCATACCGGCCGCCATAATCGCTGCCATTGGCGCGTAGGTCTGGGTACTCAGCAGGCCAACACCGAATGCGTATGCTGCTTTGTTCACCGGGCCACCCATGTCGGTACACATCATGCCACCGAGAATAGCTCCCAGCAGTACCGCATTCGCAGTACCCATGGTTTGCAGCCAGTGGGTCAGACCCGCCAGGATACCCGCTACAGGTTTACCGATGAGGTAAATCATCGCCAGGCCCACCACCAGGCTGGAAATCAACGGGATGATCAGGATCGGTTTCAGCGCTTCCATACTCTGCGGCAGTTTCAGCTTCGAGCTGATAAGCTTCGCAACGTAACCCGCCAGGAAACCGGCAATGATACCGCCGATAAAGCCAGAACCGGTGCTCACCGCCAGCATACCGCCGATAAGACCCGGCGTCAGGCCCGGACGGTCAGCGATGGAGAAGGCGATAAAGCCTGCCAGCACCGGCACCATCAGGGCAAACGCGGAACCACCACCAATCTGCATCAGGGCGGCAGCCAGCGTGCCTTCTTCTTTAAACGCGGTAATACCAAACGCGAACGAGAGGGCAATACACAGACCGCCCGCCACCACCATCGGCAGCATATAAGACACGCCGGTCAGCAGATGGCGATAGGCGCCAGCTGACTCTTTCTTACCTTCCGTCGCAGTTTGCGTGGACCCCGTTGCCTGATACGGCTTCGCTTCCACCAGCGCTTTATCAAACTCCTGAGCAGTCTTTTTCAGCGCCAGGCCCGTTGACGTGCGGTACATCGGCTTACCGGCAAATTTCGCCAGGTCCACTTCGATGTCAGCCGCAACCATCACCAGATCGGCTTCAGCCACCTCTTCAGGGGTGATTGCGTTGCCCGCACCAACGGATCCACGTGTTTCAACTTTTACCCACCAGCCGCGTTTTTTCGCTTCGGTTTCAATGGCTTCAGCCGCCATAAAGGTATGAGCCACGCCCGTCGGGCAGGCCGTGATCGCCACAATACGTTTTGGTCCGGACGCGGCAACCGGCGCCGCGACCGGTGCGCTGTAAACAGACGCATGACCTTTCGCTTCGCTCAGGAACAGCTCCGGGTGTGCCACCGCGCGATTGATGTCGCCCAGCCACACTTTTTTGCCATTCAGCGCACTGTCAGCGGGAATGTTATCACCCAGAACAATCACCATTTCGGCGTCGCCCGGGTTATCCGTCATCTCGAGATGTGCTTTGTTCGCCGCCGCTCCCAGCAAGGTCTTCGCCATATAGGCGCGAGCCTGTCCGAGACCGGAGTCAATGATCAGCAGCGTTTTCATTATTCCTCTCCTGCTGTTAGTTAAAAGGTTTTAAGTCAACGCGCGCCATCATCGCGGCTAACTGGGTACGATCGGTAATACCGACATTGCTCTGGCTAACGGCCAGGGCAGCAACGGCGGTGGCAAGACGTAAAGTATGTTCACTGGATTCACGCATCAGCAGGCCATAAATCAGACCGCCAACCATTGAATCCCCTGCGCCAACGGTGCTGACAACGTCAACCGATGGCGGTTTGGCGATCCATTCGCCAGAAGCGTTAACCCACAGCGCCCCTTCTGCACCAAGAGAGATAACCACGTGAGCGATACCCTGCTCGCGCAGCGCATGGGCAGCGTCAATCACATCTTTTAATTCTGGCAGCTTACGGCCAGCCCAGATCTCCAGTTCGCGGCGATTCGGCTTCACCAGCCACGGCGAGGCTTTCAGGCCGGCGACCAGCGCGTCACGGCTGCTGTCAAAAATAATGCATGGGCACTGGCTTCGCAGGCGCGTCATCCAGTCGGTGAACGCTTCCGGGCTCACGCCGGACGGCAGGCTGCCGCTGACGCAGACCATGTCGAACTGACCAAGCCAGGTCAGAGAGTCGTTCACGAAGCGCTCCCAGTCTGACGGAGTCACCTCGAAGCCTGAGAAGTTCAGATCGGTCACTTCGCCGTCTTTCTCCGTCAGCTTGACGTTGATACGGGTACGGCCCTGAACAACCTGAAAACGATTAGCAATCCCCAGTTCGCTGAACAGCTGCTGGAAACCATCCTGGTTATCTTTACCGAGGAATCCGCCCACGGTGACATCGATACCGAGATCCTTGAGCACTTTCGCGACGTTAATCCCTTTACCTGCAGCATGCAGGCCAGTGGTACGCACGAGGTTTACTTCGCCGCGCTCAATCTCCGGGCAAAACCCCACCAGGTCATATGCCGGGTTCAGCGTAATAGTCGCAACACGTCTGCTCATTATGCGCCCTCCCCCAGACCTGCCGCGATGGCGTCGCCAATCGCTTTCAGCGCCTGTTCAGCATCAGCACCCTGTGCGGTAAAGCGCAGACGGTGACCTTTCTTCACGCCCAGCGCGACAACTTTCATCAGGCTACGGCCGTTGGCCGGTTTGCCCGTGCCATCAAGGTTAGTCACGGTAATCTCACTTTCGAATTGTTTAATGGTATTCACCAGCATGGTGCCAGGACGGGCATGCAGGCCGTGCTCGTTACGCACTACAAACTCAGCGGTCAGCACGTCATCAGTCAGCACATCATCGCTGGTCAGCAGCGCCAGCAGCGTGCTTGCGTCAGCGTTCAGCAGTTTTTCAGCCTTGTCATTCAGCAGCAGATCGCCAAGACGTTTTAGCGCGGAAACCGGCTGTTCATCGGTCATCGCGACGGTGACCAGCATCGCAGCGTGCGCGCCCTCAACGTCAAACGCGTTGGCCGCGCGGCTCACCGCGATAGCGCTGCGCAGGTTGCCTTCAGCACTGTCGTTCAGCCAGATACCTTGTCCCAGGTTCAGCGGCTTCTCATTGATAACGCGCGTGATAAAGGACGCGTCTACCGCACCGGCTTCTTTCAGACGGCCTGCGTTCAGCGCCTGCAGCGTGACCAGATCGCTCGCCACAACATCCAGGGTCAATGTTTCATTATCCAGTTTCAGCGCTTCACTCTGTTTTTCGCCCATCAGCAACGCGCGCAGCTCTTCCGCCGTCGTCGCGGACTTCAGCTGTTCAGCCACCGAATCATCGCTCAGCACATGCGTCAGCTGACGCAGCAGGCCCAGGTGCTCGTCGCTGCTGGCAGCGATACCGATTGCCACGTAAGCAACCTGACCGTCGCCCCACACCACACCCTGAGGGAACTGATAAACTTGAACGCCGGTTTTCAGCACCTGATCGCGGGTGTCCGTTGTACCGTGCGGAATGGCAATGCCATTGCCGAGGAAAGTGGAGGTCTGCTGCTCGCGCGCCAGCATGCCGTTAACGTAGCCGTCCGCGACATTACCCGCCTGCACAAGGGCAGCGGCAACCTGGCGAATGGCCTCTTCTTTGTTCCCGGCCTGAGCGCCCGGGTGGATATCCTGAACAGATAACTGGAACATGGTTCTCCTCTCCTGCTGAACTTGAATCGTTTCAGCTTAAATGAGAAAAAATGCGCTAGCCTGCTCCGTTTGTTAAAACAAGATAGCGCTGAAACGTTTCAAAAAGTCTTGCGCTTTCTGCTTAACCTTGCAAGAAAAGTTACAAATGGCGATGCAGAATTTAGAGATACAGCACATTTCTTCTTCGCTCAGCTGAATCTTGCTGACGTTCAGCAAGTCAGTTTCAGCTAAGTTCAGCCCGCGACTATTAATTGAAATGGCATTTTGATTTTTCGTGGCGAAATTGACCGCAGTACCTGTTTATTTTCTGACAAGCGTCGTACACTCCGCGTCTCTTTATGACTTGCTGATACTAAAAGTATGCATAACACCCCTGCCGCCGCCTCGCCAAAACCCTTTGATTTGACGTCCACGGCGTTTTTGATTGTTGCCTTCCTTACCGGCATTGCCGGGGCGTTACAGACGCCCACGCTGAGCCTGTTTCTGACCAATGAAGTCCACGCCCGTCCGGCAATGGTTGGCTTCTTTTTTACCGGCAGTGCCATCATCGGCATTCTGGTGAGTCAGTTTCTGGCGGGGCGTTCCGACAGAAAAGGCGATCGTAAAAGTCTGATCGTCTTTTGCTGCCTTCTCGGGGTGTTTGCCTGCGTGTTGTTTGCTTTTAACCGCAACTATTTCATCCTGCTGTTCGTGGGGGTGTTCCTGAGCAGCTTCGGTTCCACGGCGAACCCGCAGATGTTCGCCCTCGCCCGCGAGCACGCCGACCATACCGGTCGTGAAGCGGTGATGTTCAGCTCTATTCTGCGTGCCCAGGTGTCGCTGGCATGGGTCATTGGCCCGCCGCTGGCGTATGCCCTGGCGATGGGGTTTGGCTTTACGGTGATGTACCTGAGTGCGGCTGTCGCGTTTGTGGTGTGCGGCACCATGGTGTGGTTCTTCCTGCCGTCGATGCGCAAAGAGCCCAAAGTGGCTTCAGGCGTACTGGAAGCCCCGCGCCGTAACCGTCGTGATGCGCTGCTCCTGTTTGTTATCTGTACGTTGATGTGGGGAACAAACAGCCTTTATATTATCAACATGCCGCTGTTTATTATTGATGAGCTGCATCTGCCAGAGAAGCTGGCGGGCATTATGATGGGAACCGCGGCCGGGCTTGAGATCCCGACCATGCTGATCGCGGGCTATTACGCGAAGCGTTTCGGAAAGCGTTTTTTAATGCGCATCGCGGCTGTCGCAGGACTGCTGTTCTATATCGGTATGCTGACGGTGCACACGCCAGGACTCTTGCTGGCATTGCAGCTTCTCAACGCCATTTATATCGGCATACTCGCCGGGATTGGCATGCTCTATTTCCAGGACCTGATGCCAGGCCAGGCAGGCTCCGCCACCACCCTTTATACCAATACCACTCGCGTGGGCTGGATTATTGCAGGCTCAATGGCCGGCATCGTGGCCGAGATCTGGAGCTATCACACGGTATTCTGGATTGCGCTGGTGATGTGTACGCTGACGATAGGGTGTCTGGCGCGAATTAAGGACGTTTAAGGGGCGGTGAGCGCTTCCAGCTCAAGAAGGTAGGTGATCGCCTGCTCGCGCGTGCTGCCGCACATCTCCGCGGACGGCTGAAGGCCGGAACAGACTTTCGGGCGCAGCGGGGAACCAAAGATCATGCACAGGTTATTTTCAGCAAGCTGCACACAGCGGGTATTGGCAGGTTTGCCGTCCGGCATGCCAGGAATGGGGCTTGAAATGGACGGTGCGGTACAACACGCGCCACAATCGGGACGACAATCCATACAGGCTCTCTTTCGCTGAAGAACGCCCGCGCAGTCGGGCATTGCGCGCACAGTAACACCTTTTGTGTATTGATAGCAAAAGCCACGAATTCCGCTTGCCTGAAAGGCCGAGCACGAGTAATTTGGCGCGATATTTTTTACCACCCGTAAACAGGATTACTGCAATGCCAAGAGCGAACGAAATTAAGAAAGGTATGGTACTGAATTACAACGGCAAGCTGCTGATTGTGAAAGATATCGATATTCAGGCCCCGAGCGCCCGTGGTGCAGCAACGCTGTACAAAATGCGTTTCGCCGATGTGCGTACCGGTCTGAAAGTGGAAGAACGTTTTAAAGGTGACGATATCGTTGATACCGTGACCCTGACCCGCCGCTATGTTGATTTTTCCTACATTGATGGCAACGAATACGTGTTCATGGATAAAGAAGATTACACCCCGTATATCTTCACCAAAGATCAGATTGAAGAAGAACTCCTCTTTATTCCTGAAGGCGGGATGCCTGACATGCAGGTTCTGACCTGGGATGGCGTGCTGCTGGCGCTGGAGCTGCCGCAGACCGTGGATCTGGAAATCGTGGAAACGGCTCCGGGCATCAAAGGTGCATCCGCAAGTGCCCGCAACAAACCAGCAACCCTGACGACCGGTCTGGTGGTGCAGGTGCCAGAATACCTCTCCGCGGGCGAGAAAATCCGCATCCATATCGAAGAAAAACGCTATATGGGTCGCGCAGACTAATGCGATATTCGCCCGGTGGCACAACGCCACCGGGCAACAGACGTTACAGCAGTTCCGGGTATTTCGTCATCTTCAGCGCCAGCTCAACGCCCCGCACTTCCGCCATGCCTTTCAGACGACCAATCGCCGAATAACCTGGGTTCGTTTTCTTACGCAGATCGTCCAGCATCTGGTGACCATGATCGGGACGGAACGGGATAGGACGAACGTCACCCGCGTGCTTACGACGTACCTCTTCCGCCAGAATCGCATCCACTACCGCGACCATATTCACATCGCCGCCCAGGTGCGCTGCTTCATGGAAGGTTTTTGGATTATCCTCACGGCAGGTCGCACGCAGATGCGTGAAGTGAATACGATCGCCGAAGGTTTCAATCATCTGCACCAGATCGTTATCCGCACGCACGCCGTAAGAGCCGGTACACATGGTGAATCCGTTATAGATACTGTCCACGGTCTCTTTCAGCCACTGCATATCTTCAATCGTGGACACGATACGCGGTAAACCGAGAATAGGACGCGGAGGATCGTCCGGGTGCACAGCCAGGCGTACGCCCGCTTCTTCCGCTACCGGTACGATAGCGCGCAGGAAAAACGCCATGTTTTCACGCAGCTGGTTTTTATCAATATTCCCGTATTCCGCCAGTCGCGCGCGGAACTGATCCAGCGTATAGCCCTCTTCAGCGCCCGGCAGGCCAGCAATAATATTGCGGGTCAGCTTTTCAATCTCGGCGTCACTGGCTGCGTTAAACCACGCGAGCGCCTGCTGCTGCTCTTCAGCCGTGTAATCGGCTTCTGCACCAGGACGTTTCAGGATGTGCAGCTCAAATGCGGCAAAGGCAATCTGATCGAAACGCAGCGCTTTTGAGCCGTCCGGCAACGTGTACTCGAGATCGGTGCGCGTCCAGTCAAGAATGGGCATGAAGTTATAGCAAACAGTATCAATACCGCAGGCCGCCAGGTGACGAATGCTCTGCTGGTAGTTGGCAATCCAGGTCTGATAATCACCTGAATGGGTTTTGATATCTTCGTGAACCGGGATGCTTTCCACCACAGACCAGGTCAGGCCTTTTTCCGCCAGCAGCGCCTGACGCTTTTTGATTTCTTCAATCGGCCATACCTGACCATTAGGAATGTGATGCAGCGCCGTCACGACACCCGTTGCGCCAGCCTGACGCACATCATCAAGAGAAACCGGATCGTTCGGCCCGTACCAACGCCAGGTCTGTTCCATTGCCTCACCTCTAAAGTTGTTATACCAATATGGATGACTACGATGACGACTACCATACATGTTTGCCGTAAAGGGTCAACACACCGCCACACATTGATTGATCAAACTCACACTTCGGGGATATTTACGGCTCACCAATTTTATTTGCTGTCATATAACTTTACACTGGCGTTGTTAATTAATGGTTAATCAGGTGTGTATTTCATGAAGACAATTGCCTCCACCTCGCTTCCTGCCCATGTCCAGCTCCCTCGCTACGATCGTAAGCAGTTACGCTCTCGCATCGTCCATTTTGGCTTCGGCGCATTTCACCGCGCGCATCAGGCCTTGTTAACAAACCGGGTGCTGAATGAGAAAGGCGGCGACTGGGGTATTTGTGAGATTAGCCTCTTCAGCGGCGACGTGCTGATGAGCCAGTTGCGCGCACAGGATCATCTCTTCACCGTGCTGGAAAAAGGGGCGGAGGGAAACCAGCCGATTATCGTCGGTGCCGTCCATGAATGTCTGAACGCAAAACTGGATTCTCTGCCTGCCATCATTGAGAAATTTTGTGAACCTCAGGTCGCCATTGTGTCGCTCACCATCACAGAGAAAGGTTATTGCATCGATCCCGCCACCGGTAATCTGGATTTGCACAACTCCCGGATCGTTCACGATCTGGAGAACCCGTCTGAACCGCACTCCGCGCCAGGGATCCTGGTCGAGGCGCTCCACCGCCGCCGTGAACGCGGTTTGTCCGCTTTTACCGTCCTCTCCTGCGACAACATCCCTGATAACGGCCATGTGGTGAAAAACGCGGTACTGGGGATGGCCCAGAAACGCGACCCGGCGCTGGCAGAGTGGATTGATTCACATGTGAGCTTTCCGGGGACCATGGTCGACCGAATTGTCCCCGCCGCGACCGAGGCGTCGCTGGCAGAAATCACGCAGGAGCTTGGAGTAGAAGATCCTTGTGCCATCAGCTGCGAACCGTTTATTCAGTGGGTAGTGGAAGACAACTTTGTTGCCGGACGCCCGGCATGGGAAGTGGCTGGCGTACAAATGGTGCAGGACGTGCTGCCGTGGGAACAGATGAAATTGCGCATGCTCAACGGCAGCCACTCTTTCCTCGCGTATCTGGGCTACCTCGCCGGGTATGCGCACATCAACGAATGTATGGAAGACACCGCTTTTCGCGAAGCCGCACGTCGGTTAATGCTGAATGAGCAGGCTCCTACGCTGCGTATTAAGGATGTCGACCTCACGGCTTATGCCGATAGTCTGCTTGAACGCTTTGCCAATCCGGCACTGCAGCACCGGACCTGGCAAATTGCGATGGACGGAAGCCAGAAATTGCCGCAGCGCATGCTGGATGGGATCCGCATCCATCTTGAACGTAAAACCGCGTGGCCGCTGCTGGCCCTGGGCGTTGCAGGCTGGATCCGCTACGTCAGCGGAACCGACGAGCGTGGCGACGCGATTGATGTGCGCGATCCGCTGAGCGATAAAATCCGCACCATTGTTGCAGCCAGCAGCGACGCTGAGCGCGTCAACGCCCTGCTGGGGCTGAGTGAAATCTTTGGTCACGATCTCGCACAAAACAGCATTTTCGTGGAGGCCATCAGCCAGGCCTATCAGCGCATCGCCCGCCATGGCGCGCGTCAGGCTGTTATCGAAACGTTAAATATTTAGCGATTATTGCGCTTAAGGCGAACGGCGATTGCCTCCGTTCGCCCTCCCCCTTCTCATTGCGCCCGTTTTTCGCCAGGATGATGGATAATTGTTATAGCATCACAATTATCGACTGGAGCGCACGTGACCAAAACCAACCTCATTACCGGTTTTCTCGGCAGCGGTAAAACCACCTCAATTCTCCACCTGCTGGCCAATAAGGATCCGGCAGAAAAATGGGCCGTCCTAGTTAATGAATTTGGCGAAGTGGGTATTGATGGCGCATTACTGGCAGACAGCGGCGCGATGATCAAAGAGATCCCCGGTGGCTGCATGTGCTGCGTAAATGGTCTGCCGATGCAGGTCGGGCTGAATACGCTGCTGCGTCAGGGCAAACCAGACCGTCTGCTGATTGAACCGACCGGGCTGGGTCATCCGAAGCAAATTCTCGATTTACTGACCGCGCCGGTCTACGAGCCGTGGATCGATCTGCGTGCCACGCTGTGCCTGCTGGACCCCCGTCAGCTGCTGGACGAAAAAGCCGTGACCAACGAGAACTTCCGCGACCAGCTCGCCTCGGCAGATATTATCGTCGCCAATAAAGAGGATCGCGCAACGGCGGAAAGCCAGTCCGCGCTGGAGACATGGTGGCAGCACTTCGGTGGCAACCGTCAGCGGGTGCAGACCACCCAGGGGAAAATTGATAACGCCCTGCTTGACCTGCCTCGCCTGAACCTGGCGGCGCTCCCGACAAGCGCGGAACATGCCCACAGCCATCCGCAAAAACAGGGTCTGGCTGCCCTGAGTCTGCCGGAACACCAGCGCTGGCGTCGTAACCTTAACAGCGGCCAGGGCTATCAGGCCTGCGGATGGATTTTCGATGCGGATACCGTATTCGACACCATCGGCATACTCGAATGGGCCAGACTGGCTCCGGTCGATCGTGTTAAAGGGATCATGCGCACCCCGGACGGGCTGGTGCGGATCAACCGTCAGGGCGAAGATTTCTTTATCGAAACGCAAAATGTGGCGCCACCTGATAGCCGAATAGAGTTAATTAGTGCGGTTAATGCCGACTGGAATGCCCTGCAGTCCAGCCTGTTGAAGCTTCGTTTAAGTTTGGGCGGCTAACGTTGCCCCAGATTTCACTCTATGCTGAATGTTATGACGACTCGACTTCCCCTGATATTACTGCTTAATGTCGCCGGTCTGGCGCTCTTTTTCTCCTGGTATATCCCGGCGAATCATGGTGTCTGGTTTCCGCTGGATTCTGCCATTTTTCACTTCTTCAACCAGGAACTGGTGAAGAGCGAAGCCTTCCTGTGGCTGGTAGCTATCACGAATAACCGCGCCTTTGACGGCTGCTCGCTGCTGGCGATGGGCGGCCTGATGCTCTCTTTCTGGCTGAAAGAGGACAAAACAGGACGCCGCCGTATTCTGATTATTGGTTTGATGATGTTGCTGCTTGCGGTGGTAATTAACCAGCTGGCAACGGCCATTATTCCGGTTAAGCGTTCCAGCCCAACGCTCTTCTTCCCCGATATTTATCGCGTCAGCGAGCTGCTGCATATTCCAACGAAAGATGCGTCGAAGGCCAGTTTCCCGGGCGATCACGGAATGATGCTGCTTATTTTTTCCGGCGTGATGCTCCGCTATTTCGGCCGAAAAGCCTTTGCGATAGCCCTGATTATTTTTGTGGTTTTTTCCTTCCCACGGGTAATGATTGGCGCTCACTGGTTTACTGATATTGCAGTCGGTTCGCTCTCTTCTGTGCTGGTTGCGCTGCCGTGGTGTCTGATGACACCGCTGAGCGACAAGATAATAGCCGTGTTCGATCGCTACCTCCCCGGCAAAACGCAACAAATCAGAAACCAATAATTAACCTTAATTAACACTATGCATCAGGGATCGTTTTGATCCTTGATGCACTTTTCTCCCCTTTCACCCCCTCCCGTCATCATTTCGTCACAATATTCGTGATAAAAATGAATGTGTTGCACGGTTTTTAACCTTGATCGTGCGTTTTTTGAACAATTATCAATTTTTACTTTCTGTATCACAATTTCTTATAAAAAAAAGGCTTTTTTTGCTCGCAATACCCCAGGCAATCGGTTAATCTCGAACTCGTTTTGCCCCATAGAGATAATTATTTCGCTGGTGAATAAATTTGTGCGCTACGCCACAAATGTGATCAGAAAGAATTGTCTCATTGTGAACAGATAATTAGTCTCGTCACGTTTGGCATTTTTTATAACGATATTTGTCGTTAAGGACTTCAAGGGATAATAAACAAAATGGTCAAATCTCAACCGATTTTGAGATATATCTTACGGGGGATCCCGGCGATAGCAGTGGCGGTACTGTTATCTGCATGTAGTACATCGAACACCGCAAAGAATATGCATCCTGAGACGCGTGTTGTGGGAATGGAAGATTCCTCGTCACTGCAAGCCTCTCAGGATGAATTTGAAAATATGGTACGTAATCTGGACGTGAAGTCCCGTATTATGGACCAGTATGCTGACTGGAAAGGCGTGCGTTATCGTCTTGGCGGCAGCACCAAAAAAGGCATTGATTGTTCCGGTTTCGTACAGCGTACTTTCCGTGAGCAGTTTGGGTTAGACCTTCCGCGTTCAACTTACGAACAGCAGGAGATGGGCAAGTCGATTTCACGCACTAAACTGCGCACCGGGGATTTAGTCCTGTTCCGTGCGGGTTCGACAGGTCGACATGTTGGCATTTACATTGGCAATGACCAGTTTGTACATGCCTCCACCAGCAGCGGTGTGACCATTTCCAGCATGAACGAACCTTACTGGAAGAAGCGCTATAACGAAGCGCGCCGCGTACTGACCCGCAGTTAAAATAATCATTGTATCGTTGGTTATCCCTTGGCCGGCGATATGATAAAAAAAAGCACTGCTTCGGCGGTGTTTTTTTTTGCCCGTTACACTGAATACATTCAGCGGCAATCCAGGAACCACGACGTCTATGTTCACCCGCTACTTCTCCAGTAATCGCAAGATACTTTTCCTCAGCCTTATCACCGGCCTGATCACAGCCCTGCTCCTGGGTTCATTGCAATTTTTCTGGAGCTACCACAAGCGGGAAGTCAGATTCGACACCCTGATTGACGACGTGAGCATCTACATGGAAAGCTACTTCGATGAGTTGAAAAGCTCTATCGATCTCCTTCAGCCGCTCACGCTGAACAGCTGCCACGACGTCAACGCTGAGCTGACCTCTCGCGCGGCCTTTAGCCTTAACGTGCGCGCCTTTTTGCTGGTCAGGGATAAACTGGCGTACTGCTCTTCAGCCACCGGTCCGATGAACGTCCCGATGGAAGAACTGATACCCGAGCTGCACATTGATAAACAGATTGATATGGCGTTACTGCCGGGTACACCGATGATGCCGCACAGACCCGCGATTGCCATCTGGTATCGAAATCCGCTGGTGAAGGATGGCGGCGTGTTTACTTCGGTAAACATCAACCTGACTCCGTATATGCTTTACACCGCACGCCAGAACGAGTTCGCGGGCATTGCCATCATCATTGGCGACAATGCGTTGTCGACCAGGTCCGCCACACTGGTTAAGGCACAGGATTTACATGAAACGCCGGCACGCACCGCGACCCTAAAAGAGGTTCCGCTGACGATCAAACTGTACGCCGAAGAGTGGACGAGCGATGAAATCCTGTTCGCGGTGTTCTTTGGACTGGTCTGCGGGATCGCGGCCGGCTCGCTTAATTTCTATATCCTCACCACGCGTCTTAACCCAGGCAAAGAGATCCTGAGCGCCATTAAACGCGGTCAGTTTTATGTGGTGTATCAGCCTGTTGTGGATGCCGAGACGCTGCAAATGCGTGGTGTCGAAGTCCTGATGCGCTGGAAACACCCGACGATGGGGGAAATTCCGCCTGATGCCTTTATCAACTTCGCCGAAGCGCAGAAGCTGATTGTGCCGCTGACGCTGCATCTCTTTGACCTCATCATCCGCGACGCGCCGGTATTACAGACCCTTCTGCCACCGGGCGCAAAACTGGGCATTAACATTGCGCCGGGGCATCTTCATGCGGAAAGCTTCAAAGAGGATATGCGCACTTTCCTGGACTTAATGCCGCCGGATCATTTCCAGATTGTGCTGGAAATCACCGAACGCGATATGGTTAACCATCGGGAAGCCAACAATCTTTTCGAATGGCTGCACAATGAAGGCTTTGAAATTGCGATTGATGATTTTGGTACCGGCCACAGTGCGCTGATTTACCTTGAGCGTTTCACCATGGATTACATCAAAATTGACCGGGGTTTTGTCAATGCGATCGGGACGGAAACCGTGACCTCCCCGGTGCTTGATGCCGTACTCACCCTGGCAAGACGACTGAATATGTCGACCGTCGCCGAAGGGGTGGAGACGCCGGAGCAGGCAGCCTGGCTGCGCGAACATGGCGTTGTTTTCCTTCAGGGTTACTGGATTAGCCGCCCGATGCCGCTGGAGCAGTTCCGCCAATGGCAGCCTGAACGTTGAATGATTTCACATTGCCCGTGACGTCACTTATTATTCAGCTTAACTGAGCCGGTCAGTCGAAAGGGAGCCGCCGCGAGATGCTTATGCGCTTTATGTTGCTGCTGTTGGCATTAACGAGCCTGTCCAGCCAGGCGCAAACCATCAAAGAGAACATCGCGTTCTCTGTGATTGGTGAGCCAAAGTACGCGGTCAATTTTACGCACTTTGATTACGTCAACCCTGGCGCGCCAAAAGGCGGGAACGTGACCCTCTCCGCCACAGGGACGTTCGACAACTTCAACCGCTTCGCCCTGCGCGGCGTGGCGGCAGCGCGAACAGAATCGCTCTACGATACGCTGTTTGTTACGTCTGATGATGAACCCGGCAGTTACTACCCGCTGATTGCCGACAACGTACGTTACGCGGATAACTTCGCGTGGGCGGAAATTTCGATTAACCCACGGGCGCGTTTTCACGATGGGACGCCGGTCAAAGCCAGCGACATTGCCTTCACATTTCACAAATTTATGACTGAGGGCGTTCCCCAGTTCCGCATTGTCTACAAAGGCGTTACGGTCAAAGCCATTGCCCCGCTCACGGTGCGTATTGAGCTGAGTGAGCCGAATAAAGAGAATATGCTCAGCCTGTTCTCCCTGCCCGTGATGCCTGAATCATTCTGGAAAAATCACAAACTTAGCGACCCCCTCTCCACGCCCCCGCTGGCGGGTGGCCCTTACCGCATCACCGACTGGCGCATGGGGCAGTATGTTGTCTATTCCCGGGTCAAAGACTACTGGGCGGCAAACCTGCCGGTAAACCGGGGCCGCTGGAATTTCGATACCCTTCGCTACGATTACTACCTTGACGATAACGTGGCATTTGAAGCATTCAAAGCCGGTGCGTTCGATATGCGCGTGGAGAGCAGCGCTAAAAACTGGGCGACACGGTATATCGGCAAAAACTTCGCTAACGGGTATATCGTTAAAGACGAGCATAAAAACGCGTCCGCTCAGGATACGCGCTGGCTGGCGTTTAATATTCAGCGTCCGGTATTTACTGACCGCCGGGTGCGGGAAGCCATTACCCTGGCCTTTGATTTTGAATGGATGAACAAAGCGCTATTTTACGGCGCTTACAGCCGGGCAAATAGCTATTTCCAGAACACTGAATATGCCGCTCGCGATTACCCAAAAGCGGACGAACTTGTCCTGCTGGCACCGTTGAAAGCAGAACTGCCACCGGAGGTGTTCACGACGGTATTTCAGCCTCCGGCGTCAAAGGGTGACGGCTACGATCGCGACAACCTGCTTAAAGCCAGCAAGCTGCTGGATGACGCAGGCTGGCCACTGAAGAATCAAAAACGCGTCGATTTCAGAACGGGCAAACCGTTAAGCTTTGAGCTGCTGCTTGCGTCCGGAAGCAACGATCAGTGGGTGCTGCCGTTTAAGCACAATCTTGAACGGCTGGGGATTACCATGAACATTCGCCAGGTCGACAACGCGCAGCTCACCAACCGCAAACGCAGCCGTGATTACGACATGATGCAAACCCTGTGGCCCGCGCAGCCGTGGCCCAGTTCGGATCTGCAAATCTCCTGGGCATCCAGCTATATCGACTCCTCCTACAATGCGCCGGGGGTGAAAAGCCCGGCGATTGATGCCTTGATTGCGAAAATTGTGGCGGCGCAGGGTGATAAAGAAAAACTCCTGCCGCTGGGACGCGCCCTCGACAGGGTCTTAACCTGGAATTACTACATGCTGCCAATGTGGTATATGGGCGAAGACCGGCTTGCGCGCTGGGACAAGTTCTCCGAGCCTGCCGTACGCCCTGTCTATTCACTGGGCTTCGACACCTGGTGGTATGACGTTAACAAAGCCGCCAGACTTCCCGCTGAGCGGCGATAAGGAATCATCATGGGTGCGTATCTGATCCGCCGTCTCCTGCTGATTATCCCGACCCTCTGGGCAATCATCACGATTAACTTTTTTATTGTGCAAATCGCGCCCGGCGGCCCGGTCGACCAGGCTATTGCAGCCATTGAATTTGGCAACAGCGGCGGCATGCCTGGCGGCGGTGGCGAAGGAATGGGCGCGAGCCATGCCCGCACCGGCCTGGGAAATATCAGTGAAAGCCATTATCGCGGCGGACGTGGCCTGGATCCGGAAGTCATCGCCGAGATCACCCATCGTTATGGCTTCGACAAACCGCTTCACGAGCGGTATTTCAACATGCTCTGGGACTACCTCCGCTTTGATTTTGGCGACAGCCTGTTTCGCAGCGCGTCAGTTTTAACATTGATTAAGCAAAGTCTGCCGGTGTCGATTACCCTGGGGCTGTGGGGAACGTTGATTATTTATCTCGTCTCTATTCCCCTGGGGATCCGTAAAGCGGTTCACAACGGCAGCCGCTTCGATGTCTGGAGCAGCACGTTTATCATCATCGGCTATGCCATTCCGGCGTTTCTGTTTGCCGTTCTGTTGATTGTCTTTTTTGCCGGTGGCAGCTATTTCGATATCTTTCCGCTACGGGGGCTGGTGTCAGCGGATTTCAGCACCCTGCCCTGGTACAAGAAGATCACCGATTATTTCTGGCACATCACGTTGCCGGTGCTTGCGACCGTCATTGGCGGCTTTGCGGCCCTGACCATGTTGACCAAAAACGCCTTTCTCGATGAAATCCGTAAACAGTACGTTGTGACTGCCCGTGCGAAGGGCGTGGGCGAAAAGCAGATCATGTGGAAACATGTCTTTCGCAACGCCATGCTGCTGGTGATTGCCGGATTTCCTGCCACGTTCATCAGTATGTTTTTTACCGGCTCGCTGCTGATAGAGGTGATGTTCTCCCTCAACGGACTGGGCTTGCTGGGATATGAAGCCACCGTGTCGCGCGATTATCCGGTCATGTTTGGCACACTTTATATCTTCACCCTGATTGGCCTGCTGCTGAATATCATCAGCGATATCAGCTATACGCTGGTTGATCCCCGAATTGATTTTGAGGGCCGCTGATGCCGCGTTTAAGCCCCGTCAACCAGGCCCGATGGGCCCGTTTTCGCCACAACCGCCGCGGCTACTGGTCGCTGTGGATCTTTGCCGTCCTGTTTGTCTTAAGCATGTGTTCGGAACTGATTGCCAACGATAAACCGCTGCTGGTGCACTTTAACGACCGCTGGTATGTGCCCGTTCTCACCCAATACAGCGAAAGCGATTTTGGTGGCCCGTTTGCGACGCCCGCTGAATATCAGGATCCGTGGCTTCGCCAACAAATTGAACAGCACGGCTGGGCACTCTGGGCGCCGGTGCGTTTTGGCGCAAACAGCATTAACTTTGCGACCACCACCCCCTTCCCTTCCCCGCCTTCCGCGCAAAACTGGCTGGGAACGGATGCCAACGGCGGCGATGTGCTGGCACGCATCCTCTATGGCACGCGGATCTCGATCCTCTTTGGGCTGATGCTGACCGTCTTTTCCAGCGTGATGGGCGTGGTAGCAGGTGCCGTTCAGGGCTACTACGGCGGGAAAATCGACCTGTGGGGTCAACGTTTTATTGAGGTCTGGTCAGGCATGCCGACGCTGTTTCTGATCATTCTGCTTTCAAGCGTGGTACAGCCAAACTTCTGGTGGCTGTTAGGCATTACCGTCATCTTCGGCTGGATGGCGCTGGTAGGCGTGGTGCGGGCGGAATTTCTGCGCACCCGTAATTACGATTACATTCGCGCTGCCCAGGTGCTGGGGGTGAGCGACCGCGGGATCATTTTCCGCCATATGCTTCCTAACGCCGTGGTAGCGACCCTCACTTTCCTGCCGTTTATTCTGTGCAGTTCCATCACTACCCTCACCTCGCTTGATTTCCTTGGCTTCGGGCTCCCTCTCGGTTCCCCGTCGCTCGGCGAGCTACTGCTGCAGGGCAAGAACAACCTGCAGGCACCGTGGTTAGGCATCACCGCCTTTCTTGCCGTGGCCGTGCTGCTTTCACTGCTGATTTTTATTGGCGAAGCCGTGCGCGATGCTTTTGATCCCAACAAGGCGGTATAAGATGACGCAGCCCCTTCTCAGTATTGATAACCTGTCGATTGCCTTTTCGAAACAGGGTGAGGCGCGTACCGTGGTCACGGAGTTGTCGCTGCAGATCCAGCGCGGCGAAACGCTGGCGCTGGTAGGCGAGTCAGGCTCTGGCAAGAGCGTATCGGCACTGTCGATCCTGCGCCTGCTTCCGTCTCCGCCTGTCAGCTATCCGCAAGGCGACATTCTGTTTCACGGTCGCTCGCTGCTGCATGCCGATGAAAAAACCCTGCGCGGAATTCGCGGCAATAACATTGCCATGATTTTCCAGGAGCCGATGGTCTCCCTTAACCCGCTGCACACGCTGGAAAAACAGCTCTATGAAGTGCTGTCCCTGCACCGGGGCATGCGCAAAGAGGCGGCGCGGGGGGAGATTCTGGATTGTCTTGAACGAACCGGCATTCGCAATGCCGCAAAACGGCTGAACGATTTTCCCCATCAGCTTTCCGGCGGCGAACGTCAGCGGGTGATGATTGCGATGGCCCTGCTCACGCGACCCGAACTGTTGATTGCCGATGAGCCCACCACCGCGCTGGACGTGACGGTGCAGGCGCAAATTCTGCGGCTGCTGCGGGAGTTGCGTGACGAACTGAACATGAGCCTGCTGTTTATCACCCATAATCTCAGCATTGTGAGAAAGCTCGCCGACAGCGTCGCCGTGATGCAAAACGGACGCTGCGTCGAGCAGAACACCGCAGCCACCCTACTGAAAGCGCCTCAGCACCCCTATACGCAGCGTCTGCTTGATAGCGAGCCCACGGGTGACCCGGTTCCCCTGCCGGCCAACAGCGCGCCGTTGCTGCGCGTTGAGGGGCTGGGCGTGTCGTTTCCTGTTCGCAAAGGGATTCTGCGGCGCATCGTCGACCAGAATCCGGTATTGAAAAATATCCATTTTTCCCTGCGTCCGGGCGAATCGCTGGGGCTGGTGGGCGAGTCCGGTTCGGGAAAAAGCACCACCGGCCTGGCACTGCTGCGCTTAATCGCCTCGCAGGGTGAGATCCTCTTTGACGGTATGCCGCTGCACAACTGGAACCGTCGCCAGATGCTGCCCGTTCGTCCCCGCATGCAGGTTGTGTTTCAGGATCCAAACTCCTCGCTTAACCCACGGCTGAACGTATTACAGATTGTCGAAGAGGGTCTGCGCGTTCATCAGCCAGCATTGACCGCCCGGCAGCGGGAAGAAGAAGTGATACGCGTTATGGCAGAAGTTGGCTTAGATCCGGATACCCGGCACCGCTACCCGGCTGAATTTTCCGGCGGTCAGCGCCAGCGTATCGCCATTGCCCGCGCGCTGATCCTCAAACCGGAGCTGATCATTCTGGATGAACCGACGTCGTCGCTGGACAGAACCGTTCAGGCTCAGATCCTGGCATTACTGAAAGGATTGCAGGAAAAGCACAGGCTGGCCTATATCTTTATCAGCCATGATTTACAGGTTGTGCGGGCGTTATGCCATCAGGTGATTGTTTTGCGACAGGGAGAAGTGGTCGAGCAGGGAGAGTGCCAGCGCGTATTTGCTGCGCCAACGCAGAGCTACACGCGCCAGCTGTTGTCCGCAGACTAGCGCTCAGAAAGGATACTGGCCCGAGAAAGGCTCAGCGATAGCAACACCAAAGTTTTTCAGACGGCAGGTCGCGGCAAATTCATCCTGGCTTTTCACGAACAGGCAGGGTTCACCTTCACACTCCAGTACGGAGCTGTCCACTTCAATATCCGTCAGGGCCTCGCTGAGACGCTCCATGACTCGCCATGCATTTTCGTCGCTCGGGCTCAGCAACTTAAGTGCAACCAGACAATTCTCGCAACCCGCGACGCTTTGCGGAATCGGTTCAACTTTCGAACCTGCAAAACCCGCCGACCAGCGATAGCTCTGGGGCAAGCGATGGACTATGGAGAGTTGTAATGTATTCACGTTCGTTCCCCGGAAGCAAAAATTACTTCACAATTTATTTACATTTATAGTAACACATCATCGCCAGCCTGCACTATTCGGCGCTTTTTTATAGGTGTTCAGGCTCGCGTCGGCGCTATATGTACCCGTTTCTGCGATCTAACTCAACCTTTTTAAATACAATGATGTGACTTTTTACACAAATAGATTTTACATAAAAGAAACAAACACAGGGTAAACGAACGCAGCTTTGGTTGATGTGCGTCAACAAAAAAGGCCCTGACTGGGCCTTATTTGCGCGTTAGCTGGCCACCTTTCGCGGCCGACTGGCGTAGAGGTAGAAAAGAATGGAGCTGGTTGCACAAAACGCCATCGCCCACAGCATCGGCCAGGCCGTATTAAACGTGGCCATCGACAGTAACGCCCCGACGATGGCGCCGATGCCAAAGCGGAATGTTCCGGCCAGCGACGAGGCGGTGCCTGCCATATGCGGGAATTCGTCGAGGATCACCGCCATCGCATTGGAGGAAACCATCGACACGCAGCCGACGAAGGCCGCAACCCCCACCACCAGCGCCCAGAAGCCCACGCCTGTAAAAGCACTCAGCACCAGCCAGATAGCCATCACAAACTGGATCCAAAGCCCGGCGCGGAACATGTTCAACGCCCCGACTCGACGGACAAAGCGGCTGTTAATGATGGTCATAATGAACAGGAAGACGATGTTTAGCGCAAAGTAATAACCGAAGTGCTGCGGAGAAACATGGTTCAGTTCGATATAGACAAACGGCCCGGCACTCAGGAATGAGAACATCCCGGCGAAGCTGAAACCGCTCGCCAGCATATAGCTCAGCACGCGCTTATGGCGAAACAGTGAGGCGAAATTCCCCATTGTGGTTCGGATGTGGAACTTCTGTCGGCGCTCCGCGGGTAGCGTTTCATCAATAAAGAAGAAGATCATTGCCGAGGCCAGCAGCGCGGCAAGCGCCAGGATCCAGAAAATCACATGCCAGCTGAACCATACCAGTACCGCACCACCGGCCATAGGGGCCACCAGCGGTGCAATCGTCGTCACCAGCATCACAAACGACATCATCCGGGAGAACTCTTCTTTCGGGTAGATATCGCGCATCAGGGCATTGATCACCACGCTTGCCGCTGCCGCCGCCAGACCGTGGAAAAAGCGCATGACAATCAGTTGATCGATGGTTTGCGCCTGCGCACAGGCCACCGCTGCCCCTGCAAAAATCAGGGTCCCGCCAAGAATAACGGGCTTGCGGCCAAAGCTGTCCGCCATCGGGCCATAAAACAGCTGACCGAGGGCAAAACCGAGAATATAGGTGCTGAGCGTCATCTGCGCGCTGCCTGCCGGTACGCCAAACTGCGCGGAAATAACCGGCAGCGCAGGCAGATACATATCAATAGACAGCGGCATCAGCATGGCCAGCAGGCCAAGAATGAAGACAATTTTGAACGACGAGTGTGGCCTGGTGGTCACAGAATTCTCCTGAAATTAATGCGAAGGCAGACCAACGCTGGCGATCTCTTCTTCCGTTAACGGGCGATATTCGCCGGGCGCCAGCTCAGGATCGAGTTCAATTGCGCCAATACGTTCACGATGCAGACCGACAACGTGGTTACCCACCGCGGCAAACATACGCTTCACCTGATGGTAGCGCCCTTCACTGATGGTCAGACGAACCTCGGTAGGCGCGATTACTTCAAGCACGGCAGGCCGGGTCAGATCTTTTTCATTATGCAACTGAACGCCGTTGGCAAATTGTTCTGCCGTGTCATCCGCGACCGGAGACTCCAGCGTCACCCGATACGTCTTCTCGCAGTGATGACGGGGAGACGTGATACGGTGCGACCACTGCCCGTCGTCGGTCATCAGCACCAGCCCGGTGGTGTCGATATCAAGACGGCCAGCGGCATGCAGCTTGTGCGCGACCGGTTCGTCGAGGAAATAAAGCACCGTTGGATGATCCGGATCGTCCGTAGAACAGACATAGCCTTCCGGCTTATTGAGCATGAAATAGCGCGGCCCGTGCTGTTGGGTCAGCGGGTTGCCGTCATATTCAACCTGATGGTCAGGCTGGAGTTTGAACGCAGTGTCTTTCACAATGTCGCCATCCACGGTAACGCGGCTGGCGCGAATTTCACGCCCGGCAATAGCGCGGCTTACGCCGAGTTGCTGAGCGATAAACTTATCAAGTCGCATGAAATCTTTTTAGCCTTAATGGTGCTGGAAGTCGGACAACAGGTCCGAAAAAGAAGCAGTCTGGAATGGCTCAGTATAATGGTCTGGTTGCGCCACTCAAGGGAAAAAGTTTCGTGGCATACTATATGCGAAATAACTAAACCGAGACCCCATGACTTTTACACTTCGTCCTTATCAGCAGGAAGCCGTTGACGCCACTCTCGCCTGGTTTCGTAAACACCAGGCACCGGCGGCCATTGTGCTTCCGACCGGTGCTGGCAAAAGCCTGGTGATCGCCGAACTGGCGCGTCTGGCACGCGGACGCGTGCTGGTGCTGGCCCACGTCAAAGAGCTGGTGGCGCAAAACCATGCCAAGTATTGCGCGCTCGGGCTGGAAGCTGACATTTTCGCTGCCGGGCTAAAGCGTAAAGAGAGCCACGGCAAAGTGGTCTTTGGCAGCGTACAGTCGGTGGCCCGCAACCTTGATCTGTTTCGCAGTGAGTTTTCGCTGCTGATTGTCGACGAGTGTCACCGCATCAGCGATGACGACGACAGCCAGTATCAGCAAATCCTCACTCACCTGAAAGAGGTGAACCCGCACCTTCGCCTGCTTGGCCTGACGGCGACCCCGTTTCGCCTGGGTAAAGGCTGGATCTATCGCTACCATTATCACGGCATGGTGCGCGGCGACGAGAAAGCGCTGTTCAGCGACTGTATCTATGAACTTCCTTTGCGCTACATGATCAAGCATGGCTACCTGACGCCGCCCGAGCGGCTGGACATGCCGGTGGTGCAGTACGATTTCAGCCGATTACAGGCGCAGAGCAACGGGTTATTCAGCGAAGCGGAGTTGAACCAGGAGCTGAAAAAGCAAAAGCGCATTACCCCGCATATCATTAGCCAGATAGAAGAGTTCGCCGCGACGCGCAAAGGGGTCATGATCTTTGCCGCCACCGTGGAGCATGCGCGAGAAATTACCGGGCTGCTGCCCGCCGAGGACGCGGCCTTAATCACCGGCGAGACGCCCGGGCCGGAGCGCGACCGCCTGATCGACGCCTTCAAAGCGCAACAATTCCGCTATCTGGTGAACGTGTCAGTGTTAACCACCGGGTTTGATGCCCCGCATGTCGATCTGATTGCCATTTTACGTCCGACCGAATCGGTCAGTCTTTATCAGCAGATTGTGGGGCGCGGCCTGCGCCTGGCGCCCGGGAAAACCGACTGTCTTATTCTGGATTACGCCGGTAACCCGCACGATCTCTACTCTCCGGAAGTCGGCACGCCAAAAGGCAAAAGCGACAACGTCCCCGTTCAGGTCTTTTGCCCTGCCTGTGGTTTTGCCAACACCTTCTGGGGTAAAACCACCGCAGACGGCACGCTGATTGAACATTTTGGCCGCCGCTGTCAGGGCTGGTTTGAAGATGACGAAGGACATCGGGAACAGTGCGATTTCCGTTTCCGCTTTAAAAACTGCCCGCAGTGCAATGCGGAAAACGATATTGCCGCCCGTCGCTGTCGCGAATGCGATACGGTTCTGGTCGATCCTGATGACATGCTAAAAGCAGCGCTGAAGTTAAAAGATGCGCTGGTGCTGCGCTGTTCCGGTATGGCACTGCATCCCGGCGCGGATGACAAAGGCGAGTGGCTGAAAATCACCTATTACGATGAAGACGGCGCAGACGTCAGCGAGCGCTTCAGGGTACATACGCCTGCCCAGCGTATGGCCTTCGAACAACTCTTTATTCGCCCGCACACCCGTACGCCCGGTGTACCGCTGCGCTGGATTACCGTGGCCGATATCGTGCGCCAGCAGGTGTTACTGCGCCACCCGGATTTTGTTGTGGCTCGTATGAAAGGACAGTTCTGGCAGGTTCGGGAAAAGGTGTTTGATTACGAAGGCCGTTTTCGTCGCGCCAACGAATTGCGCGGTTAAGGGGACTTTTCATTGATGTGAGGGGCATTTGAGTATAAAATGCCGCCCGCTTCATATCCGTGAAGCAGAACACTCACCTGCTGCTGGGTCGCCTGTAGTAGGGTTTAAAATACAGAGAGAAATCAATGTTTACTATCGAAGCAGAAGTACGTAACGTGCAGGGTAAGGGTGCGAGCCGCCGCCTGCGTAACGCTAACAAGTTCCCGGCTATCGTTTACGGTGGCGAAGCTGCTCCAGTTGCAATCGAACTGGATCACGACAAAGTGTGGAACCTGCAGAACAAACCTGAATTCTACAGCGAAGTTCTGACCATCGTTGTTGGCGGTAAAGAAGAAAAAGTGAAAGTTCAGGCTGTTCAGCGTCACGCGTTCAAGCCAAAAGTCACTCACATCGACTTCGTTCGCGCGTAATCGCAAACACGTCGAAAAAAAAGCCCCGCTTCTGCGGGGCTTTTTTTATGCCTGTTATTTCCCGCCAGAGGTGCGGCGCTGAAGCTGATCGCGCAGGTTCGGCGGCGTGCCTTTAATGGTCAGCGTATCGGTGGCCGGATCCCAGAAGATGCGTTCACCCAACAGCATGGCATCAAAGTTGATGGTCAACCCACCGCCGCTACCGGCAAATTTAGTGAGCTGTCGCAGCGTACTGCGATCCGCCGGGAAGCTCTCTTCGAGCTCATAGCCTTTATCAGCGGTAAATTCCTGGAAGCTGACTTCACTGACGCCCGCCAGCTCTTTTGACAGCGACTCCAGCTCAATCTCTTCTCCCGCCTGCAGCTGTTCGTTGCAGTAACTGTACACCTGCTGGCGCACGGTCTGACGCTCAGATTTATCGAGCTGCGCTTCAGCGGTAAAGTCGTCAACCGCCTGCAGCAGCCCTTTGTTCTGCGCTTTGGCGTTAAGACCTTCGCTGGCGCCGAGGAAGTCCATAAAGAAATCAGCCACTTTACGGCCGACGCGGCCTTTCAGGAAGGTCAGGTAGCGGGTCGATTCCGGGTTCGTTTCCCACTCGGTTAAATCGATACGCGCCACGATATCCGCATGGTTGATATCAAGATAGTGGGTAGAGCTGATATCCAGCTGCTCATTCACGCGCATGCTGCTTAAATTGTTCAGCACGGTGACCAGCAGATACTCTACTGCCAGGTAGCGATAGTGACAGAACAGGACGATACCGCCGTCTGCGAACGGGTATTTTGCCAGTTCGTCACGCAGACGTCCGGTGGCGGCGCGGCTAAACGCCAGGAAATCCTCTTCGCCCTGACGCTGCAGACGAAGACTATCAGCCAGTTCGCTCTCTTCGCTGAACAGACCATAGGCTTTATTTTTAGCACTGTAGACGCGGTGCAACTCCGCCATCATTTCCACAACGGTCGCCGTGGGTTCCAGTAACGAATCGCGAAGCACCACTTCAAGGGTTTGCTCATCACGCTTGATAAGCTGGTGCAAGGCAATCTGGTTGATTTCCAGACTCATGATAAACTCTCCTTTTAGACCGGGCGGTATTCAACCACCACCAGGTCATGTGTGCAACAACAGATAAAAAAGGGGAAAAAAAGCTGTCGCTACGGTAATATGTTGCCCTTTCATCAACAAACTGATTTTGATTTATGCCACAACATTCCCGCTACAGTGATGAACACGTTGAACAACTGCTCAGTGAGCTGGTCAACGTACTGGAAAAACATAAAACGCCGACCGATCTCTCCCTGATGGTTTTGGGAAATATGGTCACCAACCTTATCAATACCAGCGTTGCTCCGGCTCAGCGTCAGGCGATCGCCAAATCTTTCGCCCAGGCGTTACAGTCCTCCGTCAGCGACGACCAGGCCCATTAAGGGAAACGAACAACAGTTTATGGTGACGAATCGTCAGCGCTACCGTGAAAAAGTCTCCCAGATGGTCAGCTGGGGACACTGGTTTGCCCTGTTCAACATTCTGTTAGCGACGGTCATTGGCTGTCGTTATCTGTTTGTCGCAGACTGGCCGACAACGCTAACCGGGCGTATTTACTCCTGGATGAGCGTTGTGGGTCACTTTAGCTTTTTGGTTTTCGCCACCTATCTGCTGATCCTGTTCCCCCTGACGTTTATCGTCATGTCGCAGCGGCTCATGCGTTTCTTGTCCGCTATCCTCGCGACGGCGGGGATAACGCTGCTGCTTATCGACAGCGAAGTCTTTACCCGTTTTCACCTGCATCTCAACCCCATCGTCTGGGAACTGGTGATCAACCCGGATCAAAACGAAACGGCCCGTGACTGGCAGCTGATGTTTATCAGCGTTCCGGTGATCCTGCTTATTGAGATGCTGTTTGCCACCTGGAGCTGGCAAAAACTGCGCAGCCTGACCCGGCGCCGCCATTACGCGAAGCCCGTTGCGACGCTCTTTTTCGTCTCCTTTATTAGCTCGCACATCATGTATATCTGGGCGGATGCGAACTTCTATCGCCCTATTACCATGCAGCGCGCTAACCTGCCGCTCTCTTATCCGATGACGGCCCGCCGTTTCCTCGAAAAACACGGCCTGCTGGATGCGCAGGAGTATCAGCGCCGTCTGGTCGAACAGGGTAATCCGGAAGCGGTCAGCGTTCAGTATCCGCTGAGCGAACTACGCTATCGCGATATGGGCCGCGGGCAAAACGTCCTGTTAATCACCGTCGATGGCCTGAATTATTCACGTTACGAGAAGCAGATGCCTGCTCTGGCTGATTTCGCCAGTAAGAACGTGACGTTTACACAGCATATGAGTTCCGGTAACTCGACCGACGCGGGTATCTTTGGTCTGTTCTACGGTATTTCAGCCGGATACATAGACGGCGTGCTGTCCGCCCGTATTCCTGCGGCACTGATCACCGGGCTTAATCAGCAGGGTTATCAGTTAGGGCTATTCTCATCGGATGGCTTTAACAGCGCGCTCTATCGCCAGGCGCTGCTGTCAGACTTCTCACTGCCGGCGGCACAGAGCCAGACAGATGAACAGACCGCCAGTCAGTGGATAAGCTGGCTGCAACGCTACGCCCAGGAAGATAACCGCTGGTTCTCGTGGGTTGCCTTAAACGGCACCAACCTTGAGGACACGAATCAGAAAGGCTTTGCGCGCCGCTACAGCCGCGCTGCCGGTGATGTTGATGCACAGATTGGCCGCGTGCTCGACGCGTTGCGCGAGTCTGGCAAGCTGGATAACACCGTCGTGATCGTCACGGCCGGTCATGGTATCCCGTTGGGTGACGAAACGAAGAGCATGGAGTGGTCGCGTCCAAATCTGCATGTTCCGCTGGTGATCCACTGGCCGGGAACGCCGGCGCAGCGCATCAATATGCTGACTGAACATAAAGATGTGATGACGACCCTGATGCAACGTCTGCTGCACGTCAGCACGCCAGCAAACGAATATTCACAGGGGCAGGATCTCTTCAGTGCCACCCGCCGCCATAACTGGGTGACGGCTGCCGGAGAGAGCACGCTGGTGGTGACTACGCCAGCGCTGACGCTGGTGCTGAACAACAATGGGAAGTATCAGACGTATAATCTGCAGGGTGAGCGGTTGAAAGACCAAAAACCGCAGCTGAGCCTGCTGCTGCAGGTTCTGACGGATGAGAAGCGCTTTATCGCTAACTGATTAATTATAAACCAGTTAGCAACAGATTCCCTTGCATTCAAAACGGAATCGAGTAGTATTCTTTTTATGCGTCGGCACGTAGCGCAGCCTGGTAGCGCACCGTCATGGGGTGTCGGGGGTCGGAGGTTCAAATCCTCTCGTGCCGACCAAAAACACATTGAAAACCAGCCTCTTACGGCTGGTTTTTTGTTGTGTGCTTTTTGTACGGGGAATCACTGGGGAAAAACCGGGGAAAAATACCGACAAAAAAATCAGCCACAACAGGCTGTTATCCCTTTGAATACTGAAAATATTAACATGTATAAAAACATATAGTGTGCGGCTATGATTGGCTCTCTAAACCCCTGTTTCTCTGGGACAACTATTGAGGTTTGAAGAGGGTTTCATGACCGCCACAGCAGAAAAATTTCTAATAACAAATGAAAGCGAATTTGAAGCTTTCATCGCTAAAATGATGGGTCGCAAGGATTTGGACTCTGACGAATTCTGTTTTCCAGACTTAGAGTTTAAGGGCTGGCCTACGATTAGCATCAACGTTAAGGGCGACAAAAAAAGATATAGCTCGTCTTTAACGGCATCTATGCTATTCGGAATGGCGGAACTCACAAACGAGATTCAGAAGGCGTTTACCGTCATCAGGCACGACACCCATAACAGGCAAAAACTTACCAACTCAGATAAACATTTACTTGATATTGTTTACCATATAAGTGAAGGTTCAAGCCAAGCAGATGGTGATTCTGATGCAATTGTTAATGGAGCAGTATCAGTGATCAAAGAAGCAATCGGTAAAATGAATGGCAGACAGGCGCTTTGTGCCCTGGTTGCTATTGTTATTGCCGCCGGCACAGTTGGCTGGAAAGTTGCGGATGAATACTGGGAAACCCAACGCCAATCATCCTCTGATCAGATCTCTCTTGTTAAAGAGTCTACCAGTGCTGTCCTTGAGTCTCAGAAGTCCACACTCGAGCTTCTAAAAACAGGACAAACAACAGTCAGTCGCGAAGTTCTGGCCCATGGTGAAGATGGCCGTAACAAGTTCTTAAAAAGCATTGCCCAAGATCCTAAAGTAACCACGGTTAAATTGGGCGAGCAAGTTATCAATCGTGATCAGCTGAACACCTATAACCAGCGTCAGTCTGTTGACCGGAAAAAAGATACAAGACAGGACGAATTTTACATTCGCGGAATTTCACGTTCTGGCGCTACGAACCAAGACATAAGCATTGCTGTGATAAGAGCATCAAACGGTGAAGGTTTTACCATCAAGACAACTGCTGATATTACTTCAACAGATGAGCTTTTAGTTTTCTCACAAGCAGTAGCAACTGAGTCTCCACTTGAGATTTCATATCTAGAAGTAACTGAAAATGGACATGTTTCTGCTGGTCAGCTGATTAACATCATTCCTCAGGCTGAGGAACAAGTCATTGAGAAGGCCGATTTAATTTCTCATCGTGTTGATGAGGATATACCTCAAAATGTCATTACAGATAACTCGAAGAGTAAAAAGAAATAAAAGTCGTGCCACCGGCCTTTAGCCGGTGGCTTATCACCTATATTGCTGGCGATTCATCACTTTTGACTTGGTTAAGTGTATGCGTAAGGACGCCGTGCACTGTGACATCATCCAAGGCCTCTCCTTCGATCGCCTCACCCTCTTCCGTTATCAGTGCCTGGCCCATTAGCTTCACGAACTGGTTTCTCCCGTCCATGTTAACCAGCAACGTGTCCCCTCCTTCTGGCTTCAGACTGACGTTAATAACGGCCCAGCCGCATGAAGTTTCAATAACCCGGCAGTTGTTATCTACATCGCAGATAACATCTATTGTCATGGGCTGCTCCTGGTAATCCATGGCTGGCGATGGAAATCCCATTAGAAAACCCTCCCCATGTTACGCAGGATCCAGTATCGGTTCTCACTTCCGTTTGTCGTCTTATCGGCGAAGTCCGGCTGGTATCGCTCGATCCATGAATTTGCATCCGCCTGGCTGAAGTGCCAGTGCCTCTCCTGCAGCTCAGCGATGAATTTGTCTGTATGCAGGCAGAGATAGCCCTTGGGGTTTTGCTGTATGGCCGCAATAAAAGCAGCACGAATATCCGGTTGACGAGGCATGAACACACCCTCACTCGCTTGTTGACTGTATGCATATACAGTAGTATTTTTATAAAAACAGATCAAGCACAGGACATTTTTCACTTATAAGAGGATCGGTATGTTTGTTGAACTGGTTTATGACAAGCGTAATGTTGATGGGCTCGAAGGGGCCAGAGAGATCATTCTGGCCGAGCTGACGAAGCGGGTGCACCAGATTTTCCCTGATGCCGAAGTGAAGGTGAAGCCGATGCAGGCAAACGGCTTGAATAGCGATGCCAGCAAAAGCGATCGGGAAAAACTGAACCGCATGCTGGAGGAAATGTTTGAAGAGTCCGATATGTGGCTGGTTTCAGAGTTCCCGACCGTTCGCCAGGTTGGCCTATAAATTTTGGTCGGGTAATATTCCTGACGTTTGCTCGGTCATGAATACTGAGCAATCAGCCGCCGCCCATTCTTGCATACGATGGGCAGCGGTTTTCTTTACGAAGCAGGTTCTTGAGTCTCTTTTGCCATCGCCTCTTTCTGGCGCTGATTCCAGACGCTGTTTTCAGGCATGTCCAGGCGAACATCAATCCAGCTGTTAGCCGGTACGTCGATCGGCTCCCCTTTTGTTTTTACAATCTCACCTTCATCGCCCAGCATGTATTTGCGCTTAAACAGACGGATTGTCAGTTCGCCGTTATCGGTTTTAACTGCCTCAACTACGCCAAGTTCTCCCATGCCGCCAGGGTCCATTGGAGGCAGTAACTGCCACCCATCAGACGCCAGACCTGCCGAACCTGTGAGAACATAAACGCCGACATCAAGCCGTGAAATAGTAATGCCCTCTGCCTCGGCGTTCGCCGCACCACAGCCGCACCATAAAAAACCATCATCAACAATATCGCTTCGCTGGTTTTCTTCTTGAGATTTAATAATGCGTGCAACCGGCGAGGCTGCTTTTAGTGTTCCATCGCTGGCCTTAGTGGTATTCGCAGTAGAATAGAATTCAGCCCAATTGCTGCCGCCTGTGGAGGAGTTGATGTTACGTGCAAAAAATCTCACCGTGCCAGCGAACGGAGAAAACCATTCTGACTGATAACCACCAACACTCATGCGTAGACACCCACCGCCATAATCTGGAGTTGGAGGATCGGGTTGGCCAGTATAAAAACCTGTTGGTTGTGAATAAGAGTACCCAGCTAAATCACCGCCCAAACCAAATGCTGACCCTACCAATAGAACATGACCGGGTGATGTGCCCGTATCCTTTGTCGCTGATGTTCCTAAACCAAGGTTTGTGCGAGCGTCTGCGGCGGTTTTCGCACCAGTGCCACCCTGGCCAACGCTGAGTGCGGTAGTCAGGCCACTTAGGCTGGTTATATCGCTGTTAGCCCCTTTCTTCGCCAGTGATTTCTGGCCTGGTACTGTGACGGCCACACCGTTAATCGTGATAGTGACGTCTGTAGTACCGTTCATCACATCAGCGAAACCGCTCATGTAACGCTGATACATAGTGAAGGTTTCAGCGATGTCCTGCGCCAGACCGTCAACGCTAAGGCTGTCGCTCAGAAGAATTGCATATTTGGTTCCAGCAGGGATATCAGGGTTAGCAGCTGGCGTAACGGTGAGAGAGGTTGCGCTTCCAATCGCGGTAATCTGGAAAACCTGCGCTGGGCTGGTCATTGCAATAACGGTGCAGCCGTTGCGGATCAGAGAACCTGCGGCGGTAAAATTAGTACCTGTGCCGGTGACATTGTTACGACTAATAGCAATGGTGCCTGTTGTGTAAATCATATTTTCTCCAGGGAATAAAAACCCCCGCCATGGCGGGGCTTGTTAGTGAGGTTGTGTCAGTACATTGCGGGGATGATGGGAATACTCATTCCGGTATATCTCTCGCCGGTTACAGAATACCTGTCGGTCCATCGGGAACGGACACGGCCATTTCCACCTTTTACAGAATTCCCGCTCATAACCAGTCCCTTAGAACGCATGTTGCACCACCCGCTGGCAACTGAAGAGTTGAAACCATAGGAACCAAGAGCAATCATGCTGTTGCCAATATCGACCCAGCTATTGCCCGGTGAATAAAACTGATTGCGGAATATAAATGGACGGCGGGTGGTAGAAAAAGTGCACTGACCAGCGGCGTTGATGAAATTTAATCCCCTCCCTGGCACCGGAGCCTGAACCGCAAAAATCGCAATATCGACATTCACAGAACGGGCAATATCGTCATAGCCCGTGTAATCCTGCCGGGAGTAAATATTATTACCATCACATTCAAGCGTAGCTGCGCTGTCATTCCAGCGGGCAAAAACGAGCCCTTTGGCGGGAAGTGCGTAAGTACCATTTACATTGACCGTTCCACTGAAAACACAGGAAGCAACACGGCTGACATCAGTGATCGCAATAAAGTCTGTCGAATCCTCAATGAGCAAACCACGGTTTCCACTCTGCCCTGCGGGTAAAATCTGCCAGACTGTGCCGGGAAACGTTTTATCTTTCCCCCAGCCATCTGATGACCAGACGCTCTGAGTCAGGGTTCCGTTGCCGTTATTGGTTATCCCATCGAGAACCATAATCGTGGTTATCAGATTCGGAGAGCGAGTCACATTCACAACAGAGTTTGATGGAATGAAAAAAGGGGTCGCTCCGGCAACATAGCCCTGAACAGTCATGGTCTGCTGGCCCCACGCCTCCACAGCCTCCCCACCATAAGACGGACATTTCATTCCGGCAGTGATGGTCATTGCCGGACGCCCGTCATTCAAATCAATATAAAGCCCCCTGGCCATCAAAATTCCCCCAGAACAATACGCCCACCGTTCGACAAATTGACAGTGACACCGTTGTTATTGATCGTGACTCCTCCTGTTGAGTTGGTAAATCCAAACTGCCCATTTTGAGCGTAAACCCCGCCACGAACCGTCACATTATTGAAAACCGCATAACCAGATTTGTTGATGTGCCAGCCGACGTTCCCGGTTCCGTCCCAGGTTGAAGACTGAATATAGCTGCCGATTTTAGCGTTACCGATCGTCCCGTCACCAATTACTGTGTCCCGGATGATGGCTTGTCCGTTCTGGATAACAAACGGAAGAGTCACGGCGCCGCCTGCCTGGGTCATAACCGCGAAACGGTCAGCAAGGAAGAGAACCTGCGTCTGCATTCCAGATGGCGTATTCTGAACACCAATCCCCATCCCTGCTGCATACTGATTACCATTAGAATCAACAGCGACCTTGATGCTGTACATCGCATTCAGGTTGTTATTGATGTCCGCTGATACCTGTCTGTTCTGGACAATCGCTGCAGACTGACCGTTAACCGTGACCTTTAGCGAATTGATTTGCGTAGCAGACGCCTGGGTAAAATCAGCAAGTGTCTTCGACAAGTCGGTGACATTCGCCGTGTTTCCACCGGAACTGGAATCCAGAGTACGCAACGACTCAGCGACAGCTTTACTGGCGTCGGCCATCACATTGTCTACTCGATCGATACTGGCTTTGTTATCTCCATACTGGACGCTCAGGAGGTTGCGCTGGTTAACCTGCGCGAGCGTACTGGTGATCAGCGCGATAGCATTGTTCTGAATACCGCCGCTGGCCTTATCAGTTTGTGCACCCAGCTCTTCCAGGCGTGATACCATTGAGGAATCGAGGTCCGTGACAACCTGGCTAAGGTCAGTGATTGATGCTGTATTCTGAGCACCTACAGCAGCTGCTGAATCAGCTTTGTCAGATGCGGCCTGAGTGGCAGCCGTCAACTGGCTTACAGCAGAAGCGCGCGCTTCAGTTTCCGTTGCTAAAGCCTGGCGAACATCAGTAATTCCGGCTTCATTCTGCGCAGTTTTTGCCTCAAGGCGAGTAACATCCGTGACGCGCGCTTCCGTCTCAGTGGCGATCACCTCCCGGAGCTGTTCGAATGTCGCAGAGTTAGCGCCCTGTTGGGCTGTCTGGCGCACGATAACATCGGCAATAGCCAGGGCGTTCCCAATGATTGCTTCTGCTGTCTGCTTATTCGAACCTACTGCTGCAGCCAGACCATCGGCGTTCTCCTTAATCGCATCAGAAAGTTCGGCCAGTTTCTCGCTACTTTCTACGGCACTCTCAATCAGATCCTTGAATACCTCATAATCTTTAATCTCCTCCAGGATCACATAGGTGATGTCGGAAACATCGATGCTCGCCTGTCCGCGCACCCAGTCGGTGTATCCGGACTCGTTGCCGCTGCGGTCCACCAGCTGCGCGCGGTACCAGAAAATCTGCCCAGCCTTAAGGCCCATCTGCTGATATTTGCGCTGCGGGTAAGGCACATCGGCCAGCAGCATCGCATCGTCTTCGGTACCGGTAAGGCTGTACTGAATTTCCGTCTTCAGCGTGTCGTCGGTATTCGCCGGGAATCCCCAGTTCAGCTCGATACCGAATACCACGTTTTCAGAAGCGATGAAGCCAACCGGCTTCGGTGGGTTGCCCACTTTACCCGTCAGCGTTTTCTCTTCTGAATAGCCCCATCCGGATGAAATTTCTGCGGCATTGATTGCGCGCACGCGCACCAGGTAGCGCCCGGCATAAATTCCGGGGACGTCGAATGACGTGGTGGAGCTGCGCGGCACGTTAACCCAGTTCCCGTCGTTGCGGCGCCACTGCGCTTCATAGGCAATAGCGTTCTGCGCCTGGTCCCAGCTCACGCGCATCGTTTCGACGCTGATATTCTGCTGAACCACGGAAAACGAGCTGATCACGATGTTCGCAGGCGGCGACTGGTTGCCCGGCGGGATCACGCTCACCGGCCGCTGGTCAATGATGGCTCCGGTATCGATACGGGCATATTTATCCGGGTCGTGCCATGCGCCGGTAATCGAGAAAGTGCCATCATCGTTATCGGAAACGCTGACAACACGATACTGCTGCGCGTAAAGCTCGTCAGATTCAACCACCCAGACAGCTTCGGCCTGTGGCGTCTCACTGTATGCCGTGGTGACTGTGACTGATTCACCGTTCACGGCCTGAATGGTCCTGCTCTGCGACGCTCCGGAGGGAAGGTTGAGAATAAGGCGATCACCTGGTGCTGCATCAGCTACGCGGTCAAGTTTGATAACGCGACCATTAACGGCGCTGATGCGGCCGCCCATAACTTTTCCGGAAAGCAGCTCGTCTGCCACGGCGATGATGTAGCCTGGCTGCGGAATGTTTCCGTCCAGCCCGACATCAAACGAAACAACGCGATCCTTGTTGTTGGTGAGAATACCCCAGCGCCCCTTTCGGTTAGCTTCTGACTGCCTGGTGCAGCCGATGGCTGTCATTTCGAGCTGGTTTGTACCAAAGCGAGCGACGAGATCCTGTTCAAAAACCGGCTCCATCGCGTCTGCGTAGGCATTACCCGGATCGGACCAGGAAACCAGTGCCGTGGTATATCGGGTTTTGGTGGTGCTGCCCGAATAGGTAAAGCGGCCATTAACCACGTTTGCACGCGTGTAGCTGTAATCCACATCGCGGGGCATATCCGCAAGCGCAACGATTTGATCGCCACCCCAGTACGTCATGCCCCGGAATATCGCCGCAAAATCACGTAACACGGTATAGGCGTCATTCCTCTCCTGCACGTACACGTTGCAGGTATAACGAGGCTCGGTGCCGCTACCGCCTTTACCATCGGGAACCGGCTGATCGCAATATTGTGCGACCTGGTAAAGCGTCCATTTATCAATATTGGCCGCCGTCAGGCGATTGCCCAGCCCAAAGCGGTCGCTCACCACCAGATCGTAAAAAATCCAGGCCGGATTATCCGTCCACGCCCACTTAAACACCCCCGTCCATGTGCCGCTATAGGTGCGGGTCTCCGGGTCATACGTATCCGGAACGCGGATTACACGGCCTCGCGGTTCGCAGGCTATTTGCGGGATAGAGCCGTTAAACTGGCTTGAGTCAAATTCGATGTAGAGCAGCGCGGTATTTGGATAACGCAGTTTGGCGTCGATAACCTCTGTGTAGCTCTGCAGCGTCATTGTGTCGCCAATTTTCGCGCTGTTGGCATCCGCCGTGAGCTTACGCAGGCGCACCGTCCATGTGCTGCCTGCCTGTGGTAAGTCGATGCGATGGCTGCGTTCGTAGCCGGAAGTTGTCTTGCCGGTTACGCTGGTATTAAGTACCGTCTGCCAGGTACCACCATCAGTCTGCAGATCAATGGCGTAGTTAATTGAATAGCCAACCAGATCGCCATCGTTCTCCTGTTTAAAAAGCGATGGCCATTTCAGGCGCAGGCGAACGGCTGACAGCTGCGTGTTGGTAAAGGTGTGTGTCCAGGCGGTGGTGCTTGAAACTTCGGTGCCCACGCTGATTTCGTTTTCGGTACCGGGGATGCCCTGAATGTATTTTTGTGCCTGCGTCCCCGGGCGGAATTCCCACGCCACGCCGCTGAAGTTTTGCGAACCGTCTGCATTCTCCAGTGGTGTGCCGTCGAGATAGATATCTTTCGCCGTCAGTTGCCCGGCAAATTCCCCCTCTCCCAGCGCAACAAGAATTTTGGCCTTTGCTACGGACTGGAGGTCGTCTGGTTGTTCAGTCGGGGTGCGGGAACTTGAGCTGCCGCCCTTGCGGCCTCTAATCGGAGTAGATGTAGCCATATTGCGCCCATAAAAAAAGCCACCCTGAGGTGGCTTATTGCAAGAGAAAATTAATCAGATATTTGTTTCGCTAAATGGGTTTACAAAATCAGCTTCTGCTTTGAAAAACTGACAATCACTGGACGACGTTACTGATACTGGAATACCGGTATCTTCAACTTCATATAGCTTTGAATATTTATCGGAAACTTTGCCAGGAAATGTCTCGCGACAAATAACCCCTCCGCCACGGTTTACTATTACTGTCGCATTTCCGCCGATCAGGATTCCGTCATCAACGCGATGCAGGCCTGAAATGGTCAATCTTAAGTATTTCTTCATTGTTGATCCTCAACGTAAATCCCGGCTGAAATAATTGCGCCGCCTATGCGTCGGCGACCATAAAGAAGCGGTACCGGATAGCCCTGCGCTGCGGTGTTTGTGACTCCGCCGAACGCGTATGAGGCGCGGTTATCTGAGCTCTGTTTGCTGGCCAGCCCTGTAGCCTGAGGGGATAACATCTGAACTACACCCCCCAGCGTTATGGACGCACCAGCAGCAAACATCATATTGCTGGCAGCTATACTCAGACCTGGCATCCAGATCGATGCAATCACTAATACTGCGCCCAGGATAGTTTGAATCAAACCGGCTTTTTTACTCCCGATGATTACCGGGACAATGCGGATAACATCGCCGGTAACCGGGAAACCAAGATCATCAACACCAATATTCTTTTCCCCTTTGAATACGGAATAAGTGAGACCACGGCGCTGGCTGGAGATCATAAACTGCTCAAAGCCAGGAACAGTCTTTGCCAGCGCAACACTCGCCTCGTTCACACGGGAAATCAGGCGGTGGTGAACTTTACCGAATGTTTTCCCAAGCACGCCACCAAGCTCAATACGGGTCATTCTTTCGGCCATACTCTTATCACTCTCATAGAATTAATCAATTATTCACATGATGATGTTCCTCCAGTATTCCCTATAACAGTATCGCAACGAGCATTCCCCTGTATTGACGTTGCTCTAATGACACCATCTGGACCTGAAGAAATATCAGTGTGTAGTTTCCCGTCTTTACGATATTCTTCGTAAACTCTTTCTTTAGCCTGATAGTAGTTGATGTATGCTTTCTTCAATGATTCATAATCACTTTCTTTTTTATCTCTATATTGGCTAAGTGTTAATCCACTTCTGTCGGCCTCATATTCATCATTTGAGTCCATCTGTTGCCTTTTTAACTCATCGCCGAAAACCTGTATACATTTATAATTACCACCCTCAACCCTAACCACTTTAAAATTAGAGGCAGAAGCAAATTGATGAAATTTATTTCTCACCTCAAAATCTAATGCACACTTTTCTCTTGCTCGGTATTCAGTTGTGTATTTTTCACCGTCAACCATCCCCCTTGGAATACAACCATTCAAAAATAAAACACCAAGTATTAAAATTAAATATTTCATTGCTTTATCCTCTCATTCATGTTTATGAGAGATTAGCACAGAGATTTATGGCGAAGAACCTTCATAGTTCTTTCCTGCCAGTATCCGCCATAGGGCACACGCTGACTCAGATGCCCGTAAAGATGGTGCAGCAGCATGTTACCCTCCAGCAATATCCCGGCATGATTCCACTTATCGGCCTGCACCTGCATGATGACCAGATCACCTTCCTGAGGCGGGCCCTCAAACTCCCTGAATCCGCATTCATACCAGCAATCCTGATAGAAATTGTCCGGGTAGTCGTTTTCCCACCAGGGATAATCCACCCGGTAATCGTGGAGCTCGATACCATGGGTCTGCCGGAAATAGCTCATTACCAGGCCCCAGCAATCGAAGTGGCCAAGGACGAACGGACGCTCAAGCAATGGCAGTTCCCCGCGCGGCTGAATGGTGCGTAAGTCCCCCTCTGGCCAGCTCACTATATGCCAGGGCAGCAGTGTTGCATCACACTGCGCCTTATCAAGCTCGCTGGCCTGTGTCGTCGCGTCAGGGTGGCTGTGAACAATGGCCACCACCGTCCCCCAGTCTTCTGCAGCTGCATAATCTTCGGGTGACAGGTGAAAGTGTTCGGTCGGCTCTGCTGCGAGGTTACGACAGGGAAAATAGCGCTCAACCCGGCTTTTCTGTGCCACCACGCCGCAGCACTCGCGCGGATATTCCGCTGCAGCGTGTGCCATGATGGCATCAATGGTTTTCTGGCGCATATCAGCTCCTGATAAGAGATGTACCGGGGAAACCACCGAACGGCAGCTCGTTGCTGTCTCCGTGCCGGAGCTTGCAGGCCGTCAGCGTGCCGTTGCAGACATCCAGCGAGGGATCGTCAACCGGATTATTGTTTTTGTCGAAATAGCGCGTTCCGGCATAGTCGCAGCCGTCGCCGGTCCGGTACTTGTTCCGGATGCACCAGCTGCATAACGAATGCAGCTGCCGCGTGGGTATCATCTGGCCCTGTAAATCCATCGGACTGGAAAGCGTAAATTCGACAACTTCATCCGTCTCGGTGCTTCTGGCATCGATATAAAAGACCTTCAATTTTTCCTGTGACGGGTCTGCGGTGGGATTGCCCTGCGGAAAATTTCTGGCGTCCAGATACTGTGCCAGCGTGTCGTGGATACTCACTTTCGCCTGCAACAGATCGTCATACGCCAGACAGAGCGCTGAGATCGAACTGTCCAGGTTCGCCACTCTCAGTTTTGGCTGTGGGCTGGTACCGTCCGTGGTCGCTTCAATACCCTCAACCTGACACGGCCAGGCTTTATACTCCTCCCCCTGCCACCAGATGGACTTCGCCGGAAGTTTATTCTCATCCCCGCCTGCAGCCTCAATCTCTTCCGGGGTGTGTGCGATATTGTGTGCGTGGAAGCGGAGTACATCTGACATACCGAACGCTGTGCCATCGACAGAAAAAAGCCGGACTTCATTGCCCGGCTCGAGTTTTTGATAATCAGCATTAAGACTCATGGTGCAAATGCCTGTTCAAACGTTGCGGTTACGGTTATCACTTTTACGTTTTTAACCACCTTTTTGAGCGTGTCAGCCTCTACACGCCACAGCGCGGTATCGCCGAAAGGCGGAGTGAAAATAAATGACTTCACTTTATGCCGACGAAGGAAGGCATGGATTTCATTCGCTGTAGTCGGATTCCCTGAAAAGGAAAACTCATAGGTGCGAATCTCATCATTCAGGCCTGAGCCGCTCACCTGTGCGTACCCGTCGCCGAACTGGACCTTCCTGACTGTGTCTTTGCTTCCTTCGGTGGGCTGGCTGGAGACCTTAATCCCCCAGGAGAATGTTTCTATCGTCATAACTGTTACCTGCGATTGGTCGCATTCCAGATAAGCCCACCGGGCTGGATTGCCCTGGCGATACCTTCGTTGACAGATTTGTTAATCACCTGCTGATACGCCTTACCCAGCCTGTCTCCGTCGTTTTGCTGCTGTGCGTTACCGGAAGCATTCTCGACCGTCACCGGGGCATACACACTGACACCGAAAGGTGCTGCAGCCGGGCCTGTACCACCGCCCCCGACATACCCTCCCGTTGCATAGCCTTTCATCATCCGGTAAAGATTGCCGACGCCGATCCTGCTGGTAGCCTCTTTGGTGAAAACAAACTCACCACGGTGAACGACACCTGCTGGCTCATATTTCCCGCCTGAACCGGTATAACCGCCACCTGCAAATCCCAGCGCGGTTGATGCTGAATCCACCAGGCCTACCATCGCCTGTTTCAGCAGGATCTGTGTCAGCATGGAGAGCGTGGAGCGGGTGAAGTCAGCCCAGTCAGCCTTTCCGCGCGTCAGCATGTCAGCCATATTTTGCCCAATGCCATCAAACGTACTGCTGGCAAACGACTTCATCTGGCCATAAGCATCAGAAGCAGAATCAACATAATCTGCCCATGCGGATTTGGCTCCGGATTGCCAGTCACCCCGAAGCTTATCCTGCTCGGCGTAATACGCATGCAGCCCCTGCAGCTCATTCTGATAACCGGCATCGTTTTCGGAACCTCCACCATTTTTCCACCCCTGAAGAAGCTGGGCCTCCTCGTTGCGGCGTTGTGCTGCACGACTGCTCATACCAGAACTTTCCGCCAGGGCTCGGGTTTTCTCGCCGATCTGCGTGACGTATTTTTGGGACGTATCCTGCAGGCGGTTAAGCCGCTCCTGCGCCACTATCTGATCGCCAAGCTTCGCGTTCAGCTCTGCACGGGAAAGCACCTCGCTTTTACTGGCCAGCAGGGATTTTTCCTCAGCAGAAAGCGTCCGGGTCTTCGCGGCTTCTTCCAGAACTGTAAACCGGGACTGTTGACGCCACAGCTCCTGACGCTGCTGACTGATGGTGTCATTTATCCCCTTATGCTCCTGCAGGGTGCGCAACTGTGCCTGCAGCTCCAGCGTCTGGGCGCTGGCCGTATCGGTTGCACGGGCACCTGCGGGGGTTCTGATTGCCGGGGTCTTCTTCGGCTTTTTAAGGGTGTCTTCGTACTCTTTTTTCGCGGCAGCCAGGTTGATGTTGTAGTCAGCCTGGAGGATTCGCCCCTCTTTCAGTGCCTTGTTGAGCTCGCTCTGCCTGGCCGTGTATTTCTCCAGTGCCGTCTGCGTTTTGGCATAGTTTGCCTGAGCCTGCGCAGCATACTTCTGGCGATCCGATTCCGCAGCCGCTTCGCGCGAAGCATTCTCTTCATTCGCCCTGGCAATTCCCGCCTGCTGCTGAGCCATGTCCAGCGCCAGCCTGGCCGTTTCGCGATCATTCCAGAATCGGGCGCGGGCCTCATCATTGACATATCGGTCACCTTTACGCAGGTTCCAGATTTCATCGGCTTTTTTGAATGCGGCTTCGGCTTTTGCCACCATCTCCTGCGCGGTGTCAGGTCGGCCAATATCGAGGGCTGCATCCCACATCGACTTGAAGGCGCGCTTCAGGGAGTCCGCTGAAGATTCAATCGTCCCCATATTGTCGCGGATGGCTTTGGTCTGGTCGTTGAATCCGGCTGTTGCAGCCTCGTTAGCCGCCTGCAGTGCGCCAGCCTCATCACCGGCACGCTGCAGCTGCGCCACATGGGCAATCTGTTCAGCGGTAACGTTATGGAACTGCTGGGCCATCGCGATCAGGCCCGATGTCGGGTCAGTTGCGAGCTTGCCATAGGCTGCCGCGACTTTCTCCACCGGCACGCCGGAGGCATCAGTAAACCGCGCCACCGCCTGGCTCATATCATCAAAGCGGGAACCCGCACGGACACCCGCATTGACCAGCTCAGTCAGCGCTTCGCTGGTCTGGTTGAATGTCAGCCCTGCGGCCTGCCCGTTTCGTGCCAGAACCAGCATTCTGTCGGCGGTCAGCCCCGCTGAATTCCCTGATAGCACCAGTGTCTTGTTGAAATCAGACAGCGTTGACGAACCGGCATACCATGCATAGAACAATGCCCCTGTTGCGGCAGAAAGCGCCGTAACGCCCACCATAACCGGGGAGATAGTGCCCAGCAGCGCGCGGAACGTTGGAATAATACCGCCGAAGGAGTCCTTCACCTGGCCACCCTGCTGGAGAAGGATAAGCCACGGACTCTGCCCCCCTGCCAGCTGGGTCGCAATATCAGTAAACTGCGCCGGGAGCATACGCATTGCAGCGTTATATTGCCCGACAGATATCCCGGCCTTACGGGCGGCACTCTCCTGGCGGGTAAATGACTGCTGCATTCGCAACGCGGCATCATTTGCCGCATCACCCGTCTGCTTAAATTCTTTTTTAACGTAGCTGATCTGTTCAGTGAATTTCGTCGAGTTAACGTCAAGGTTAACGACCAGATCACCGACTGCCGTCTGGGCCATAGCGTACGCCTCCTGAAATTCCTGCTGCCTTTGCCATCAGCGTCTCATCGCCAGGCCCATCGATATCGACAGGATCCAATGCAGGAGAAAGAATGCTGAAACTGTCGGGGGTTAATTCCGGATCGGCGAAAAACAGGGTTGATATGGTGTAGAGCAGGCCGGAGAAATGAGAATCCAGCTGCGCATCATGAAAGTAGTTGTCCCGGTAGAAGATTTTCCAGTCGCCATATTCCGTAGAAGACATGCCAGCAAGCATGGCGCGCCAGTCAGGGCGACCGAACTCACGCGCCAGTTTCATGGCAAATATCAGCTCGCTGGCGAGGGCTTTTCCGCCGTAACGGGTTCGGCTGGCTCATTCTGTTCTTCGCCAGGCTCTTCCGGATCATCCGTTACAGGTGCAATCATGCCAGACAGGAGTTTTACCTTATATTCAGCTTCGGCAATAAGTTCAGCCGGCCAGGTCTGCATGACTTCATCCTGAATTTTTGCCACTTCTGCCGCTGCATTATCGCCCTGAGAGCCTTTCAGGGAATGACCATGCCAGAGAGACATCGCCACCAGATAAGCCCCACTCTTCACGGTGAGTGTAACGGCCGCCTGAATATCGCCCCCTTCAACTGCTTCCATCTGTTTCAGATATTCAAGGTGTTCAATACGCTGTAATGCTGACAGCTGGAACAATGTGACACTGCTGCCGTTACTTTCAAGCAGTTCGCTTTTTAGAAACATTATCTACTCCAGGAACGGGGCTGACGCCCCGGTTATCAGGAAACAGTCACTTTGCAGATCGCCACAAAGTTACCGTCATTGCTCATAACGATGATTTCTACGGTACCTGCCGCCACGCCGGTGACAGTCAGGGTATTGCCGCTGACGGTGACCGTTGCCTTAGACGGGTCAGAGGTTGCAATCCGGAACGAGGAATCGGAAGCACTGGCTGGCAGCACCGATGCCACCAGCTGAGTGGTCGCGCCAACAGCAACAGCAGCCGTGGCTTTATCCAGGGTGATCCCCGTTACGCCAATCGGTACCGAACCGCTGTCTTCAGCGAGTGACGGCTTACCGTTGTTGGTGATTTTTACGGTTCGCGTCATCGTCTCTTTAGACGTAACGGTCTTGCCAAGGCTGCTCACCCATCCTTTAAAGGCATCGACAACGCCGTTCGGATACTTAATTTTGTACCCTTTAACAGCGCCCTCATCGAACCAGTTCACCAGCTCCTGTTGCCCGCTCTCACCAGGTAACCAGGCAAGAGTGAAGCTGGTTTCGCCGGCAGATTTCTGGCCCTGCATGGTCGAAGTCCAGTCAGGATTGTCATCGTCGACGTAGGTATCGTCTTCTGACTCTGCTGTCAGTTCGCCAGGCTGGATGTCTTTAATCTTTGCCAGGCGGAACCAGCCTACATCCGAAACTGGGTTCGCAAATGGGTCACCGCTTCCGGCATAAACCCACAGCGTTGTACCAGCGCCTTTCGTTGGCGCCAGAGGGTTTGGTGTGGTCATAAAGTCCTCACATTACATAGCTGATTGAGTAGCTGAGATCGGCCGATCCCCACATCATCGCTTCATCATCGCGTTGATAGTCATAACCGCTTGCGTTCATCAATTCGATGAGGGGAAGCAGCTCGGGGATATCACCCAGAGCGGGATACACTTTCTCTTCCATCCAGGCATCCAGAGCGGAATCAGGCTCTTTCGCTTTCAGGAAAACCTCGATATGCAGCAGTGCAGACCACGTATCTTCATCGATGTTGTCGTCCGAGGCGCGCGCATCCGTCAGGTATACCGCCACTGCCGGAAGATCCTCTTCGTCAAGGAAGCCAGGGCGACCGTCAAACCAGGTGACCTGTTCGATAATGTTACGTTTAAGCGCCGCCAGAACGGCGGCACGGATTTGTGGGTGTTTCATCGTGAAAGAATCAACCTCAGCTGGTTTTGCAGATTCTGCCGCATCACCTCAGGCATACGTTCATCCATCAGTCTCGGCAGCTCTGCGCGGAAAGCTTCAGTCAGCGGTACCGCCAGAGGGATGCTGACCACTTCGATCGGATACCGGTTGCGGGTTGTTCTCCGCAGTACATGCCAGCGACCATTTGCCAGTTGCTGAATAAAGGCGCCAGGGAAACGAAACGGTCCGATCCTCAGCACGCTGCTGGCTCCTGATTTATCGCGTTTTCTGCGCGACAGACGAACACTGGCGGTCCCAAGTTTAATAGCGGGTAAATTTCCCCGGTTCACGCGGATAAGAGCGCGGGGTTTGCTGACGGTTGCCCGCCGGATCCGGGCACGCTGTTTAACCAGCTTTCGGGGGACACGGGTTGACTTTGAAACGACTGAAACACTGCGATTGACTGCCTGTCCTGCAATGCGGTTAACAGATTGAGCACTGGCGCGGGGGACGGCTTTTTCACTGATGCTGTTGAGGTTAGCGATTGCCTGTTCCAGGCCTTTAATCGACATAACACCTCCTATTCAATGAAGATACGTGGTTTCCCGTTAAAAGTGTCGTGGCGGGTAACGGTCCAGTTCTTGCCCTCCCATTCCACTTCGTCGTTTCGCCGCGGGGAATACTCTGCACTGAACACCACCAGCGAATGAATATTCCCTGATAGCGGGCCCATCTCCTCCAGAAGGTCGGCTGAGATGGCATCGTGAGACACGCCATTGATCAGCACAGTTTTCCCCATGGTTTTCACCGTGGCCGCGTCCATACGACCCGCCAGCCTTTCAAACGGATTAGCCATTGATTTTTACTTCAACCACAGTCACGTTTGCACCTGCGGATTCCCAGGCGACCCCGGCCACGACCGCATCGGTTTCCGTCAGCTGCACTTTACCGTCTTTCAGGTAAACCTGTTCCCCGGCAGTGATTGCATCAGCGGCCAGTTTGGGAAGCAAAAACACGCCTTCCGTGAAACCGTCCCCGCTCTGGCCAGCTGCAATGTCCGTGATAGCCACAGCAATTACTTTTCCGACTGCAACCGGTTCACCACTGAGAATGTCATCCGTCCCGCCATTCACCAGAGAGATTGTTTTACCGTCCTGTACAAAATTCTTCGCCATGTTGTGCTCCATTCAGCCCCTTTCGGGGCTGGTTTCAGGTATAAAAAAAGCCCTTACGGGCGTCTGGTTATCGAGGCTGTTTATTACTGGCCAGTTGATTTGGTCATGCCGCGATAGTCCAGCGGCGCCACACCGGCATCAATACGCACTTTCGTGGCGATACCATCAGTGGTGAATCCCTCCTGCTGGTCGATGTATGGCGTATCGACCCCGTTCAGATAAGCCACTTCAATGGTGTCTGTGCCCTGTGCGGCAGCCAGATACCAGGCTTTTGCATCGGCATCATCCAGTCGCGCTTCCGCAATAACTTCTGCAAAGTTCTGGATAGGGTTGATAATACCGGCATTAATATCCGCCCCTTTCACGCTGGCAGACTTGATGGTCTGGTTTGCCAGTGTTTCAAGGCCAACCGGTACCAGCATGAATGCCGGACGAATATTCAGGGAGCGCTCGCCCTCTTTCTGAAGGCGCATCAGCTTACGAGCGTCATCAAGGCTACTGACGGAGATCGCGCCAGATGACAGGTTTTTATGGTCAGCATGGAACAATGCTTTCCCATCTGACAGTTTAGGGTTTTTGGTCAGAACGGCATAAACCAGATCACCAATGGTACCCTTGGCTGCGCGGCCCATCTTCATCGGCACATCAGTCAGCTGATTGAGGTCATCGTTGATAATAGCCTGACGGGTGATGGAGAAGATTTCACCGTAAGTTGCCAGGGCGATCGTCTCGCCTTTATCGCCAGTGGTAACGTATTTGTACTCAGCCCCTTCACGAACCTGACGCAACGACGGGAATCCACCCATGCCAACACGATGGGCGGTCTTAAAGTCTGACAGCTGCCCCTTTTTGGTCCAGCGCTGGAAGGTTTCTTCAGCTTCTTCCCAGCCCTGCAACAGAGCCTTGTTTGCAACATCGAGCAGGATATTGCCGAAGTCAGATGTACTGTGCGTCAGAGCAAGCCCGACCATCTGCATCGGGTTATAACTGGACACACCGATACCTTTTTCGGTCAGGGCCATACGCGCATATTCACGCAGTGTCATACCGTTGTAGACGTTGTCACGCTCCTGATTTTCATAGCCGGCACGCGCCATCAGTGCCTGGCGAATACCATCGGCCACGAAATTACCGTTGCTGGCATGAATATGAACCTGAGTGGTTTTGTTGGATGGGGTGGCAGTTTTACCCAGCTCAGCCAGTAGTAAATCTTTAGCCTGCTCAACGGAACATTCAGGATCGGCAATGCACTTGTTTTGCAGATCCATGTGTTTGTTACCGAACATGGCGAAGAGATCGCCAATACCATTCACACGGGCCTTCTGCTCAGCCAGAACCTGAGCGCGGACATCACCTTCGTTGATGACCGGTGCGGGATTCGGCTGCTGGGATGGATTATGCTGATTTCCCTGGTCACGCTGGGTAGAGTTGCGCGGCGGGGTGATCAAATTGCGAATGCTGTTTGGCATCTTTTCAAATTCCTCGATACGTTTTGAGTGAATACAGGCCATCGCCTGTAGGGAAGGTGTAACCTGGTCGGCAAACCCCAGCGAGACGCATTCGTTGCCGTCCATCCAGGTTTCGTCTTCCAGCATTGCCGCGATTTCTTCAGTGGTTTTTCCGGTCTTCTGCGCGTAAGCCGGGATCAGCACTGATTCAACTTTGTCGAGGAGGTCCGCATAGTCGCGCATGTCGTTAGCATCACCCCCGGCAAATCCCCATGGCTTGTGGATCATCATCATGGTGTTTTCAGGCATGATGACCGGATTGCCCACCATTGCGATGACGGAGGCCATTGACGCGGCCAGACCATCAATATGCACAGTGATTGACGCGCCATGATGTTTGAGGGCATTAAAAATGGCGATGCCATCAAAGACATCACCACCCGGTGAGTTGATGTGAAGGTTAATGTGACTGACTTCACCGAGAGCTTTGAGGTCATTAACGAACTGTTTTGCGGTCACCCCCCAGTAGCCGATTTCGTCGTAGATATAAATTTCGGCCGCATTGTTATTGCTGGCCTGCATCCGGAACCACGAATTACTTTTTACGCTGGCTTTCGGACGGTGGACCGCCCGGCTCTTTGACTTCGGCACTGGTGCCTCCTTTATCATTGGAGGGGTCAGTGTCAAACACCAGCCCCATTTCTTTGTTTTCATCAACTTCCGCTTTACGGCGTGACTTCACATCGTCCGGATTACGGCCGCTGGCGCGAACCCAGTCAGATTCAGTTGCAGCACCACCGCGTATCTGGGTTTTCCAGGCATTTGCTTCTTTGACAGGATCAATCCAAGGCATGACCGGCCCTGAGTAGACAGCGTTGTAAAGCGTATCCATGTCAACACCGCGTGGAAGGCTGATTTCTCCGGCGGCGACTGCCATCTTCAGCCAGGCCCGATACATCGGTCGGGTGACTGAGCCGATAAACCAGTCCTGAAGTATCAGATACCCATCGGTTGACTCCACCAGCTCCTGCCGCTGGGCGCTGTAAGTACCGTTGTAGTTGCGGGCAGTGCTGGAAAAGCTGAGGCGACTGCCTGCGGCAACAGCACGCAGCTGACCATTGCGGAACGTCTCAAGGTTAGGGTTAGGTCGGTCAGACTTAATCATCCCGATTTCTTCCCCGGCCTGCAGTTCGTCATACAGCATCCCTGGCTGAATCATCAGCTCGCGGTCATCGCTGCTGGAATCTGAATCGAAGCTCTGTCCGTCGCCTTTTTTGATATACATGCCGAGCGCCGCAGCAATTCTTGCTGCAGTAAGCTCCGAGTCCTCATATTCTTTCAGCGCGCTCAGACGCATCAGGACACCAGACAAAAGAGACGTTCCGCGGGTCTGGTGCAGGCGGCGGGTGAATTTGAGATGAAGCATGTTCTCAGCATCTATCTCTTTCGTATCGAACTGTCGCCCGGACACCGGCAGACTTTTATAGACCTGATATTTTTTGGGCCGTCCCCAGTTATCGACAAAAACGCCCTGATTAAGCTGGGTGGCTGCATCACTGTTCATGGGTACGAAATCAGGCTCAAGTGCTTCCAGCCAGAATGGCACACCCGCGACTGGTTGAAGGCCGTTGCCTGTACCACTAACCAGTTGTGCAAATACTTCACCATCCCGTAACCAGGTGCGAAGCATCAGGCGCTCAAGCATCGGTCGGGTAAACTGGTTAGTCACTTCAGGTCTGACAGACCATTCACCAAACTTTCTACGGATATCCTTTACCAGTTTCTTGGCGATTTTCCCGTTGGTCAGTAGGGGGATCGGTTCAACAATAATCCCCTGCTTACCAATAACCCGCTCTTCAAGCTTGTCGAACACGCCAATCACCAGATCGTGATTGTTATCCAGCCAACGGGCCTGCTCACGAAGCGAAACCGCCCCCATCTGGCTGAGCTGGTCGGCAGAACGATTCTCCCGTTGTGCTTTATGGGTCCGGGTAGTCTTTACCGCCTCATAGGCCTTGATTACCGCACGGGCACGCAGGCGTGAAGCTTTCCAGCCCGGCGAAAACAGGCCTATTGCATCATCTAAAAGACTCATCCAAACCTCGCCAGCCTGTAGCCGGGTCTCCCACAGCGTTTGTTGTTGAGTGCAGTAAGACGACGTTCCCACTCCTGTCGCCCTTTTCGGATTTCCGACAGGTTTTCGAATGTCATCTGCTGACCATTAAAGGTGATGGATTTTCCTTCCAGAACGGCAAGCTCTGCTGATGCATAGCGGTCGATCATATTTTGAATATCTGCCTGATTCACACCCATCCTCCTGAGTTTGTCCACGGATTCGCCTCGCTGGTTACGGGCTTCTCACGTTTTGGTTTTGGCTTTGGTTTCGCCGCAGGTATCGGGGATGGCGCTTCGCCAGTTTCCGTCTGCGTGCTCTCGACCCACGTTTCCCGCCGTGCCCATTCAGGAACAGACGGCCATTTGATTTTTTCGTACCCGCTAAGGATGGAGAGGGCATCGGCATAGACGAGAAGGTCAAATGCTTCGTTGGCGCCGCGGCCAGGCTTACTCCATTTCCCTTCATTTGAGCGTTCCTCATAGGTCAGTTCGTCGTAGAACCAGTTGCCCAGCCAGGAGGGAAAATGAACATATCCTGGCCCGGGAGAATCACGCCAGAGGGCATTATTCACCCGGTCTTTCAGGGCATCGGTCTGAAGAAGATAAAGCGGGACATCACCAGTCGCCTGCGCGCGGCGGGTGGACCTTCCGGTGTTATCCGGGAATGTCCTCTGAATAAGTTTGCTGCGGCGTACACTGTCGCCCTTAAAGAGATAAACCCGTTTACCCAGCCCTTCACGTCGACACTTGCGCCAGAATTTGTAAGCGTTATCCGTGACGCCATCCTCACCGCCGGAGTCAACCGCCATCGACATCAGCCTCATGCCTTTTGACGGATCAGATGCCAGTGGCCAGATTTTCTCGAAGACATCCGTAAGCAGGAGATCCCAGTCTTCCGGGTAGCTCGCGGGATCGATCTGGATGCTCTCTCCGTTACCATCACATCGCAGGGACTGCCGTATGTTGTAGCGGTCAACTATCCAGCGCTCTCCCATACTCCCGTAACCGGTTATCTGGACAACAAACCGCCTGTTGCGGCCCGCCTGAACGTCCACGGTTGCTGTAAGGAACAGCACGCCGTCCGGGACCGAGCGTTTTGGCACGTCTTCAGCACGTTGCTCCAGCAACTCACTTTTGCGTTGCTCTATGCTGGCGCGGGGTAAATAAGGTCGGCCAAAGTCGGTATTGATAACCGTCTTCAGTGTTTCCTCACTGCGGGTGGTTTCATATTCCTGCTCTGCTGTCAGGAATTTGTAGATCAGCTGAGCCCAGGTCTGGTAAGCAGCTGCCGGACCTTCCATCCAGAAGGAGGCAATACGGGAACGACGGCCATCACCGCTAACCTGGCCTTTCCTGTCGATGGTTTGCCCGTCCCGGAGCCAGACACATTTCATGTTAAGCGCACGCTTCATGTCCGGTGTGATCCTGCCTTTACAGGCCGGGCACTGTAGAAACGCGGCTTCACTGGCCAGCACGGGATCGCTGCTGTCGCGGTACCCGGTCATATTGTCCATTTCCGGCTGGAAATACTCCCCACAATGCGGGCATGGCCAGTAAAGGCGGCGGCGGTCGCCACGGTTATAGAGTGATAAAATTCCGGTAGTTGGAGGGGCTTCATGAGGCGTGGTTCGCCGCCATTTTGTGTCTCTGATATCCCTGCCGGGTGAACTCTCAACCAGCGTCATCCCGGAGGACATAAATGTCGTGGTACGTTTCGACGCCAGTGAAAAAGCGTCGCCCTCCCCGTCGATATCTTCAGGAAAGCGGTCGTAATCCGTCAGCGCCACACTTTTATAGTCAGAGGACGACATAATATTGACGGATGGCCAGCCGAGCTTCAGATAGTTACCGGCGCGGAATGTACGATCGTAGACGTTATTATCGTTACGCCTCGGGCTTAACCGGTTTTTAACTTCAGGGCTGCAGCGAAAAGTACGGTCCAGACGTTTTTTTGAATGCTCGCGGGCCTTTTCCTCTGATACCTGAATGACGAGCATATCTGCCGGATCGCAGACGATGTTATAGACAATCCATCCGTCAATCAGCCCGATGGTTTTACCCGTTCGCGCCGGGCCAACAAACACAACCGCATCGTATTCACGCGAGGCCAGGCAATTCATCGGCTCAATCACATAAGGTGCAAGATCCGGATCCCATGGAACGGAGTTTCCTGCCCCCATTGGCACGCGCATATATGTACCGACCGCATCGGCCACCGGCATACGACGCGGGGCACGTAAAATACCGGAAACATCGCGGCGGATGCCCCTGGCGGATGCCCGCTTTGCCATCAGTCCTCCTCTGGCTCTTCCTCCTCTGTTTCAGCGTCCTTCACCCTCTCCGCCATCTGGTCGCGCAGGTCATCGATAACGTTTTGTACGCGGGAAACCGCAGTCGGCGTTAATGCGCAGTCGCGTTCGAGTATGTCAGGGAGAGTTTCAAGTACCATGACGACGGCTTTCGCCATCAATGAGAATTCACGCGCCACTTCATCAGCGGGTATTAACTGCCCCGTATCTTGTTCAAACTTCAGCCTCTCGTTCTCTGCTTTCCAGTGAGCGAGCCTGTCGGATGGATCCATATCGTCGATATTCGTCGACACGGTGGGGATCATCAGTTCAGTCAGAATGTCTGTAACCAGATAGAGCTTTAATTTGCTGTTGCTGCCTGGCGCAGGTTCGACATTTTTCAACCTCGCGGCAACCGTCTGACGGTGTACGCCGGTTATCCCGGCAAGCTGGTTGATATTCAGTTTTAATGCGGCGATTTCCTGGTCCATGATGGTGAACACTTTTTAAACGATTCGACATCTTGCGAAAACGGCCTTTAAACAAATCAAAGACCTGCATAAATGATGATGATGACCCTAGATCGCAAAAACTAGCCGTTTTCCGCGCGCCAGCCGCCCCGTGGCAGGCCACCCCACCGGGAGGACCCATTAAATGATAATAATTATCACTTGCACCTATAAGAAGGCATTTATTTAGACGTCTAAACGTCTATTGCTTCTCGTAAGCGCTGACCATATTGCGATGCGCATAAAAAAGCCACCAGCGGATGCCAGTGGCTTGGGTGTGGCAATCAGGAATGGATTCGAACCATTGAGCCAGAAGATATTGGTCGTCTGCACCATCCTCCAGCTTATAGCAGCGTCACGCTTCGTCCGGATCGGTATTTCCCGACATCTCGCGCACCTGATTAATGTGTTTCGACATTATCACAGGCACTCAGTGAATGCCTGCTGTAATGCCTTACTCTTCGACTGTCGCACCTTCCGGCAGATCAACGCAGCCAAACACCGGCATACCTGGAGATCGCTCGTCTTCTACCGCCACCAACTGCGATTCTGAGTACCAGCGCTCAGTAGCGCATTTATCAGCTGCCTGATAGTGAACAAGGTACTGATTCTCACCGTTGAGATACTGCGCCCGGGCCTGAACTTCCCCCCATTCATCACTGATGCGCAGATTAACCAACTGGCCCAGACAGAATTTAAAATCTTTTGCTACAGGCAGAATCTGGCAACCGTTTTGCTCTTTTTCCATCATTCTCTCTCTTTTGGTCGTAAAAAAGCCCCGCTATTGCGAGGCTCTGGTTTGCTCTATTTCACGTATACCCGCGAAGTTATTGTTGCCCTTCTCAATCACAGCCAGCAGCGGCTTAATCCACAAAACAGCCTGGCAGTACGTCATTGAGCTGGCGGCAGCGGAACGATCATCGGCTGCGTCAGGTCTGTTGGTATCGGTGTGCATGGCGCTGGCACGTAAACGGTGCGCGTATTCGAGCAGCCCACCAGCGACATCAGCAGGAACAGGCAGATCACAGGTCTTTTCACGGCGGAGAATCTCCCGGTATTCGATTACGGTTTCTTCGGTGCTGGTGTCTATCAGAGAGTTAAGCCTGTTGGCATGTTCGGCTACCTGATTGAACCGATTAAAGTTGAATGCCTGCGTGGCGATCACCTGTCCCTGCAAAGTGTTGTCACTTCTCAGAACGTCGTTATCACTCTGCAGACCGCTGGCGTCTGAACAACTTTTAACGAGTGCGACTGACAGGCCAGCTATGATGACAATCGCGACTGGGAATAGATTAAGTTTCACTGGTCTATCCCCCAGCACGTCAACGCACTTTCCTGATCGCGCCGCTCGACCTGCCCATAACAGCCATTCTTCTGGCCTTTAGTCAGGCGGCAATCACGTCCACCGTCTCTAATCCACCAGCGAATCGCCTCGCATGCCCCGTGGCGGTCACCGGCATTGATGCGCTTGTAGAACGTGGAAGGAAAGCACTTACCCGGCCCGATGTTGTACGGGCAGAAAGATGCGATCCCGGCCTTCTGCGGTTCGGTAAGCGGTACCGTGATATTGCGGTTAACCCACGCCAGAGCCTTATTGCGTTCAATGGCGTTCACCTGATTGCATTTGGCCTGTGTCAATTTCATGCCCTGCACAACCGGTTTACCATCAACCATCGTGGCGCCGCGGCAAATCGTCCAGATACCACCGCCATCTTTGTACGCCGTGAGGCTGTTACCCTCTTTCTCATTCAGAAACTGATCGAGAATGACGGATGCTGGCGCACCAGCGAGTACCAGCCCCAGAACAGCAGCACTCAATTTTGCTCTGGTTCCCATCACTCACCTTCCTTTTGTAATGCCTCAACGACCACGCTTGCAGCTGCAGGACGTTCGTGAAGCGGTTTGTCACCAACGCCTTTCAGGTAGTCATTGACCATTTTTGTTCGCTTCTCATCCTCTTTACGCCTGCGGTGTGCATCTACACGCCCGTTGATGTAGGAGGCAAGCGAGATAAGCAAACCAGCAGCGCCAAAGAACATGAACACCAGATCCTGAGTGGTAAATCCAATGGCAGAAGCCAGAGCTGCTACCCACGCAAAGAACTGCGTGAAGATGTTCCCTGAATCATTCATTTTCATGGTCTCTCACCTCGCTGTGTGCGGGTGTTATTGAGGTAATAAAAAAGGCCGCTATCGCGACCTCACGTTTATTCCCCTGCCAACGCCCGTATTTCCCCCAACGTCTGATTAAACCTTTCCTCTTCGAGTTCAACGCCAATAGCCTGGCGGCCAAGTTCCAGCGCGACTTTCACGGTCGAACCGGACCCCATGAAGAAATCAGCCACCACATCACCAGGCTTACTGCTGGCGCTGATGATCTGCCGCAACATATCAGCGGGTTTTTCGCATGGGTGTTTACCTGGGTAAAACTGAACGGGTTTATGTGTCCAGACGTCGGTATAAGGAACGGATACGGAAACAGAGAAATGCCGCCGAAGTGATTTGTACTCTTCGAGCAGCTCTGAATATTTGCGATTCAACGAATGCCACATAGCCACCAGCTGGTGGTGTGGTGTTGCCAGTTCGCCGTTCTGGTGCTTTTCGATGGCTACCTGCGTGAAAAGGGACTGAAGCTTCCGGTAGTCTGATTCATTCGGTAATTGCCACTGGCTACCGCTGAACCAGTGAGACACCATGTTCTTCTTTCCAGTCGCATCGGCTATTTGTTTTGAGGTTATGCCAAGCGCTTCACGTGCATCCCGGAAATAAGAAATTAGGGGAGTCATTACATGCTGCTTCAGCTCGCTTCCCTTCTCAGCGTACCCATCGCTCTTTGGTTTAAACGGCCCCTGGTAATGCTCAGCGAAAAGGATGCGCTCTGTTGCAGGGAAGTAAGAACGCAGGCTCTCTTTATTACAGCCATTCCAGCGGCCCGACGGTTTAGCCCAGATGATATGGTTCAGGACGTTGAACCGCTCACGCATCATGATCTCAATGTCTGCTGCCAGACGGTGACCGGAGAAAAGATAAAGACTGCCGGCAGGTTTAAGCACTCGCCAGAATTGTGCGAGGCACATATCAAGCCAGCGAAGATAATCCTCATCCCCTTTCCATTGATTGTCCCAGCCGTTGGGTTTCACTTTGAAGTACGGCGGATCCGTGACTATCAGGTCAATGGAGTTATCAGGGATAGTGGCGATGTATTGCAGGCTATCAGCGTTGACTAACTCAACACTGTTTATAATTACAGTATTTTTCATAGATCAGTATGCGTAACTCTGATAGGCTCACTATGCTTTTGCGCTAAAGCGGTGGGCCTTGGTTAGCTTGTGACCTGAAAGCATGAGCTGATGGCTGGTGGGTGCTCCAACATCCACCAGCCGCCCATTTTCACAGCAGAAAGCCTCCGGATCTGGAGGTGCTCAATTATCCGAATGGAAAATCCGACATCCCGAGAAGACCGGGAGAATAGCCATAAAAAAACCCGCTCAGTGGCGGGTTTATATACTTTTGGCAACATATCAAATTAGCTTCAAATATCGCTTATTTTGTTGCATTTTGCAAGCCTGATTGAAGACGTTAGTGAAATTTACTTCACATTTCTACCACTTTCACTTCTTCATACTCTTCGTACCGCGCCAGGCTTTCACGTAACGCCAGGCTGTCCATTTCCACGAAAGCTGCTTTAAATGCTGCCCAGTGAGCAGCGTATACCCTGAGCCAGGTTGAACGCTCCACGCTCACCATGCGGGCCAGTGCCGCCCCCGCATATTCCTGGTACGTATCGTTATTGCGTGATGCTGCAACTTCCTGGGCCGCGAGCCAGACAAGCCCCACTAATTTTTTTGTGACTCTGTCCTGGAGCTTCTTACGGCCCTGCTGATGCTGAAACTGTGCCCAAACGTACTGGCACATCAACGTCTGGTACCGGAAAGACAGATCATATCCATAGCAATACCTGACCCACGCCTGCAGATGCTCTCCAAGGCCATTTACCGAGCGGCGCCACGCAGAACTCGCAAACTCGGCATCCTTCATAGGGGGTAATGGGCGTCGACGGCTTCTTGTCTCCAGAACATAAAGCGGAGTGGCCAGAGTTTTTACAACCTTCGATCCACAACCTTCCCCACCCTCCATGACGATTTCAGGATGGTGCCGAGGGTATTTATTCTTATCTGCTGGTGGATGCTCACTGAACGCCTGCAGCTGTCCTTTTGTCGATCCTGATAAATCCGCCAGCGCGCGGCGCAGTTCAATCCGCGTATATTCCAGTTCTTGTAAATTCATTATGCTCAGCGCTCCATACGATTACGCTTTTGTTATTACGCCGATCGCCAGCGCTCGATTCATAAACCGGAATAGCAGCTCCAGCTGGGTACCGTGTTTTTTCTCGAACGCTGCAACATCAGCATGTAATTTGTCGTGACACTCTCTGCACAGAGGGATCACAAACAAATCGTGGGCTTTAGTGGCGGTACCGCCCATGCCGTGACCAATGACATGGTGTGGATCATCCGCTGGCCGCCGGCAACCTTCACAGGGCTGGGTTTTAACCCACCGGGTATAGTCCTCATTCACCCACCTGCGGTGTTTTGGGCGCAACATGAAGGATTCAGGGGATTCAGGATCCGCATGCAGAGCCAAAACCTGTGGCTGGTCATAGGCCACTTCCTGATTTGTTCCATGCTTTAATTGCGCAGCCGTGACCGCAGGGGTGACCTTCTTCTGCAAAATGCTTTTTGCCGGGGGCATCGGCACAATGTCACTTTCGCGATAAACGGATAAAAACGGCTCATCCGGTAAGCGAAGCGCATGCTGGGCCATCCTTTCCGTGATTGCATCAGCAATGCCTGAGTAAACGGCCCACCAGCACAATTCACCGAGGGATAGTTCACGCTCGTTGTTGTAGCCAAGCGAAGACAGGATGGAACTGATCAGCCAGCTAATGAGATTACGGCGGGCCAGTTCTGCCAGCGCCGCGGTGGTTTGCTCGCGCAGCTGGTTATCGCAATGCCAACAGAGCAACATTGATCCGGGGGGATGTCGCATTGTTACCAGCTCAGGATGGTGATAATCAGTGTGCGGGTACTGGCATTCCTTCACGTTACGCTCTAACCAGGATTCCAACCCGGACAAACCGCCTGCTGCACGAATAACTCTCTCGTCGGTGAAGAATTCATCGAGGGACTTATCTTCTGCCAGCGGCTGCCTGGCATCAGGGACGAGCCCTGACGGAAGCCCAGCCATGCTTTTTGGCTGAGGCTCCACCAGCACACGCCCCTGTTGAAACAGAGACATCAGTTCGCTACCCGGCTTTAACACCACAAGCCCCAGGCGCGGAACAGTCTCAGCTGTAAACAGTCCTCTCACGCGGCATGCCCCTTAGCGATGTGTGCCGTCCACAGGCCGCCGATCCACTCGATGCCTTTGGGTGTAAAACGTGCCTGGCTAAAGGCGTAGTTTGTTTCACTCGTGGTGCCAGTTTTCACTTCAAACCGCCCGGCTGCAATGTGCTGGTGCCGCGGTGTCAGCACTCCACTGAGCCGGTACAAAATGCCGCTCTCAATGAGGAACAAGCGGAAATCGGTCTCTTTAGCCTGCAACAGCTTTGCCACCTGGCGGAAAGACATTGAGCCTTTAGCAGTACAATACCGATCGACAAACTCAACTTTCGGCGCGGCAGCGGCTAACTGCTGGGCCAGTTGTTCTTTCTGCTCGGCCAGATCCGCGGCGAGACGTAATGCCTCCGGCAATGTTTGCGGGACACTTACGGCCTGACTGTTCTCCAGCTCTTGCCAGCGATCGACAACAGCGGCGGTAAATTCTGGCGACAGCCTGGCGACGATCACCAGAGAATCACGTTTGTTGAACCAATACTCCTCGTAGGTTTGCCCGTTTTGCGGGTGTGTGTAGGGGGTGTGCGCCAACGGCGCGGTTAAAATACCAGCAGATGCAAGGCGCTCAGCTGAGCGCTTCACATCACCATGTTTGCTCTGCACCAGCCTGGCAATTTCACGGCTGGACATTGTCACAACACCCTTTGCGGTTAACTGATTCATGCTATTTCTCCATATCAGGCGGCTGCACCCGCCTTTTGATTTGCACATAATTCAGGAAGATTTGCTTCTACCAGCGCACGAGCGAACGGCGGCGGTACTGCGTTACCACAGCGCGCTACCTGCTTGTCTTTGGCGTAACGATTGCCGCGATAGTCCTGATCGATAACGTAGCCGTCAGGGAAGCCCTGCGCCTTATAAAGCTCATGCGGTTGCAGCATGCGCATTCCGATATCGACGATCTGGTACTTAACCCCCTCGATCGTCACCAGCCATTCATCCTCGCTATCACCGCAGTAGGTTTCGAGGAATGTCCGGACCTCGCCAACGTGCTGGCCACCAGCGGTAATAGTCGGCATAGGTGTATCTATGGTCTGACCGTCGCGGCAGGTTCCGCGTAGCTTCACCAGGTGCGACGCAACTACCGCGTGGTGATCAACAGTAGTGACTGAGTGGGCAGGCTCATCCATACCAACACCCGGCCCCGTGTAATTCCCACCATAGTGCTTCGCCAGGAACGCGCTCACCGTTGCAAACTTATTACCACCAGCAGTGACCGTGCCGAGCGGGTTATTCAGTTGAAGAACACGCGGTTCTTGCCCTGGGCGTTCGCCGTACCCCATCTGGATCAGTGTTGGAGTTACCAGCTGCGACTTACCGCCACCACCAGCAGTAATCGTCGCGCTCGGTTCGTCAGCCCTGTGCCCAACACTGGCGCCAAACTGGCGGGCGATGACCGGCGCAACCACGCACGCGCGGGACTGCTTGAGGATTGTATGAGCGGGTTTATCCAGCGGGCGCGGCTTTGCCTGGTACTCACTGCCGCCATTGCCAGCCAGGAACGGTGTCAGGGCGGCCTCAACTACGCCAAGCGCATGCCCATTCCCGCCCGGGCGCGCCGACGTACCAGCCGTGACAGTTGGAACCGGCTCGGTCACTGGCTGCCCGGTGGCCCCGGTGCGGAATTTAGTAAGATGCGGTACCGCCAGCGCGTAGCCATGCTTTTTAGTGATGGTCTGCAATGGCTCTAACAACGATTGCCCGCGGAAACAGTCATAACCTCCTTTCGTCGTGGTGTGGTTACACTTCACGATGAAAGGCGATGCGCTTTCGATAACAAAGCGCTGGATGCCGCGCGCGATACGTTTGAGCGTATTTTCCGCCAGCGGCTTTTTGCGGTCGAAGATGGACCGGGCCGGGATGTTCCAGTCAATGCACTCCGCCGCGGTACGCCATGGCGCCAGCTTGCCGCTTTGTACTTCCAGTGATTTTGGATCCCCATGAGTCGCTTCAGGCCAATGAATCTTGCGGCCGTCACAGCGCATGACCATGAAGAAACGCTTTCTGATCGTCGGCGCGCCGTAGTCACAAGCGCGCAGCTCACGATAATCGACCTCATAGCCAAGCCCGGCGATCAGCTGTTGCGCCTGCTGGCCGTGCGGCTCAATGGCAAGAAATTCACAAACCTCAGCCAGTGCTGGGTGATTCGCCGCGATACCAGTCGACAGCATGCCGACAAATGCCTCGAATGTTTCACCAGCACGCTCAGGATCCGGGCGTAATTCTTCATCCAGCAGCGGGCCCCATGTCTTAAATTCTTCGACGTTCTCCAGCATCATGACGCGGGGACGTACTGCCAGCGCCCAGCGCAGGACAATCCACGCCAGCCCGCGAATCTCTTTCTTAACTGGCTTAGCGCCCTTCGCTTTGGAAAAGTGGCGACAGTCAGGGCTAAACCAGGCCAGACCGACAGGTTTACCGCTGGTGGCTGCGCTTGGGTCAACGTCAAACACCGACTCGCAATAATGCAGCGTGTCCGGGTGATTGGTCTTATGCATCGCAATAGCGTTTTCGTCGTGGTTGATAGCGATATCCACGCTACGCCCGATCGCCAGTTCAATGCCGGTACTCGCGCCGCCGCCACCAGCAAAGTTATCAACGATAATTTCACGCATTGACGGCCCCCTGCATGCTGTTGAAGAGACCACCAGCGGTCGTGATAATTTCACTCGTCGGCATACGTTCGAGCCACAGCTGGTTGATATTGGCTTTCAGCTTGTTCTGCTGTGAAACAGGTAGAGCGTCAGCCCCTTCAATCTGGTTAAACACCAGTCCAACCTCAAGAGGCCAAACGCGCGATTCGTTTAACGCCTTGTCCTTTGATTCCTGCGTCTCACGGACATAGGCGCGGATCCCCCGAATATTTGACCATTTGGCTTTATCCAGGCTTTCCATGGTCGCGATGAATTCACTGTGGTTAATGCCGTATTCTTTCGCAGACTCAACGGCAACCGTGCGTAACCGCTCTGACATGTCTTGTTTCACGTCATCGCTATCAAAGGGCAACGTTTCCAGCCATGCATTAACACCCACCAGGATGCTCTCGCTGATCAGCTTTTTCGCTCTGTCGATCGTCAGCGGTGAAACATTGGTAAATTCAGGGTTTTCCAGAGAGTCGGCAGCCCAGGTATGACCAAACTTTGACTCGCTGAAGGTGTACTCATCTTTCTCGCCGAACGCCGCGACAACACAGGCCCAAGCCTCAACACCACTGGTTTCCATAATGGCTTTTTGGGTTAACGGCAGTTCTGCCTCTGATTTCTCCGGCACTACCTCAGCGTCCAGCTCCGGCGCCGCATCAGTTTGCGTTCTTCCCACTGCAAACTGGGCCAGCGACATCGAAGCACGGCCTTTAGCCTCCAGGTCGGTGCGGTTGATGTAACTGAAACGCTCACCCCGCCATGTTTTGTCGAATACCACGATAGCGCCAGCAAAAAATGCGCTGGTGGGCTGCTGCTTTTCGTCTTTCGGCACGAACCATGTAGGAAGATCGAAACCAATTCGGCCACGGATGAATGTGACGTGATCTGCCTCTTCCGGCCACCACGTTTCACTCGTCGCAGACTTAATGAGAAAAACGTACCGACCACCCTTTTCTCGCATGGCCATAGCGTGGTTAATGATGTGGGTCATTCCGGTAACGGCCTGCTTGTCGTGGTACTGAGAGCGGCTGTAAGGCGGGTTGCCAAACCCGGCACCACCGAGTTCTGCCAGACGCTCTGACCAATCCTGTGTCAGGGCATTATCTTCAGCCGTGTACCATGCTGGGCACTTCGCGTTGCTGTCGTCGGCAAAAAGGTCCAACACCAGAGGGCCGAACATCGCATTGATACCCCAAAACAACAGATCCGGAGTGCGCCATTGATCGCCGACCTCTTTCAACTCGTGGGTTGGTTTAGAGCGCAGTTGAGCCAGCGCGCGGCAATATTTGTTATCAGCATTCATGCTCATCATTTCGCTCCCCTGAAGCCAGCTGGAATGGCTTTATCTGGTCCACCAAATTTCATCGGATCATGCTTACGGATTGAGCCCCAGTACTGTCGTTCTGGACGTCCTGCTGCGTTCCACTTATTTGCGGATTGCAGGTAACCTGGGAATTTTGATGGCAAAAACAGCGTTGTTGGGCGCAGATATTCGGCCATTTTCAGATCCTCGCCCCACTTCTCGACGCTGTAATCCACCACCAACAGCAGCTCATCGGGCGTAAACCCATCAGCCAGGCGAGCCCGGATGTTTTCCAAGGATGATTTGCAGACCTGATACCGTGATCCGGTGGTCTTGTTCAGATGTGATAAAACCTGCTTCGCCTGATCGGTGATAACCACCACAGGGTCGGGTTGCGCAGCAACCGGACAAGAATGTTTTTTATCTGATGGATCAGTAGTTGTATTTACTGACGGATCCCCCCCAGATTCTGACGGGTGAAAACCGCCTTTTTCATCGTTTTTTGATGCCTCAGATTTTGACGCGTCGGTTTTTGAGGCATCAGATTTTGATGCGTCAGAATCTGACAGGTGAGAAAAGGCAGCAGCCTGTAATTTCGCAACATTGAGCTGGTAAACGTTCGATGCATTGCGGTTGCCTTTACGGCGCTGCTGGCGGGTTAACCACCCGTCTTTTTCCAGTTGAGATATGGCTGTTCGAACCGTGCTCTCACCGGCACCAATCTGGCGCGCGATGGTAGCGATGGAAGGCCAGCTAACCCCTTCATCACTGCTGAAGTCTGCCAGACGCGCCATGATGGCAACGCTGGACAGCTTCATGCCAGAAGCGGCACAAGCGTCCCAAACGTAACCCGTTAATTTAGTGCTCATGGTCGTCCTTTAACTCTGTAAACTTGCGCTTGAATTGTTCGAGCGGGCTGAAACATTCGTGGTTATAACCATCCCGCAGGTAGATAACTCGTTGAGTCTCTGGCTCCCACCTGATAACCCGAACGGGGATCCCTCTGTGGTTTTTGAACCTTCGGTTAACATCGCGCATAAGCGTTTCGCCTTCCTGTAGTAAACCCCCACAATTGCGACCGCCCGACTGTGGTTACATGGCACCCAGCGGTTTGCTATTCTGCGTTCATACCGAAACAACGGAGCGCCCGGTACCGGGATCATCCTGAGTTGCGGTAAACGGTTAAAAGCCGTTAAACTGGTCATGCGGATTACTTCTCCATACAAGATTTGTCTGCCACGACGCCCGGAGCTGCACACTCGCGGGCGTCACTCTTTTCCGGCGCGCAAAACACACGGAAAAGCAGCGTCAAATGTTCCTGCCACTTAGCCATCACCTGATAGCTGTTCTCTTCGATCTGGGCGCGTTCCTGAGCATCAATAACGCCGTCAGCGGTAGCTTTACGAACGTATTGCGAATGCCTGCCGATCCACTCAACTGACTCCATGAGACGCTGGTTGATATCGCCGTTCTCAATCTCTTCAACATCAGCCAATGGCACAAACACACCGTTCGAGTGACGTGCAATAGCGTTCGCTATGTGGTTTGAACCACCAGCACGCTGAAGCACCATCGCCCAACCGAGCGGGAAGATCTGATCACCATCGGTACGCAGCCGGTTAAACAGCGCGTTCTCGGTCACACCCAACCACTCAGCTGCTTCGGAATACCCGCCAGGCAGTTCGGTGATCGTTTTTTTGATTGCGGCCACCAGCCAGGCTGGCTGCTTATCTACTTTCCATTCAGGTTCTATACCCACGGCTAGGTCCTCCCTTCTGTGGTTATTTCTGATCGTTAGGCGATGTATTCTTGCCATAACGTTCTGGGTTGAATTCCAGTTCACCAGCAGTTCGATACGCAGCTTCAGCAGCTCGTCCTTTAGGGATTAAGCGTCCGGGGCGATTACGCCACTGGTAAACAGCCTCACTGGTGATGCCAAAAAATTCGGCAACTTTCTCAGTGCTGCCGAAATGTTGTTCAATCTCGTCGGTTGTCATGAAGCCTCCTTAGCTAAGTTTGGTTAGATATTAATAACCAATCTAACTTTGGTCAATAAAAACTAAGATTACTTAGTCTTTTTTAAATTTGGTGCTTTCATGGAAACGGTTGGTCAGCGCATTAAAGCCCTACGCAGGGTTACAAAAACCTCTCAAAAAGAACTGGGTAAGTTCTGCGGGGTTAGTGACGTAGCGGTGGGTTATTGGGAAAAGGATGTGAATATCCCAAACGGAGAATCGCTGGTTAAGCTGGCTAAATTCTTCAATACATCAATAGATTACATTCTTTACGGTACTGAATTTGAAGGTACCCTCATAACTAAAATGAGGCGTGTGCCCGTGATTTCCTGGGTTCAAGCTGGGCAGTTTACGGAATGTAAGGCCGCTGATTTATTCAGTGATGTCGATAAATGGGTTGAAACATCACTACGCATTGGGGACAGCTCGTTCGCTTTAGAGGTCAAAGGGGATTCAATGACCAATCCAAATGGCCTCCCAACAATCCCTGAAGGGGCTACCGTTATTGTTGATCCAGATGCCGAACCCCTTCATGGCAAGATTGTTGTTGCGCGTATTGATGGCACTAACGAGGCGACTGTTAAAAAACTGGTCATTGATGGCCCTCAAAAATTTTTAGTCCCACTAAATCCTCGCTACCCCAACATCCCGATCAATGGTAACTGCCTCATTATTGGCGTAGTTAAAGGCGTTCAGTACGAACTCTAATCCCTTCCCGCTCTTCCCCTAAGCATCAAGCTAAGTTTAGTTTGATGTTTTCACTTGACCAACAAACTAAGTTAAGTTAGATTTTTTTCTGTCGACACCAAACCACCGCGCCTGATGTGGCTAAAAGCAGGCCAAAGCAATAAGAAGTGATCCCTGTTCTGGCTGCTCACTTTCACCCTGAGGGTGACAGCCAGCTTTTTAAGGGCACAACGTGAAAGCGCACTCCTTCTCTCTTTCACTGCGGGGGCAGGTTTGTTACCGAAAGAGTGCGCTTCCAGTTGTGGTAATGCGGCTCTGCGCACGTGACGAGGCCAACAAGTTTTTATTTCAACTTTTGAAATGAATACGTTTCTTGTGGTGTAGCGTCGCCGGTTCTGGCCGGTCCGGCAGGTGGAGGCACCACCGCCACAACAACATCATTGCTGTGTGTAGTCTTTGCCCATCACATCGGTGGGCACCTTTTTTACACAAGAGACAAGGGCATCACCGGGCGACGGGCTCATTCCCCAATCCACCCGGGCGCTATGGAAATGGACCTCCTAACCATAGCCGAAGCGCAGGTGCCCTTTTCTGTTGTGTATGGAGAAGTTCCACTGGCGGTGGCAGCCGCCACAGAGAGGGTTAAACCATGAGTAGTGACCGCATGACCGTAGTGCCCGATTTCCTGGGCGAACTGGATGCCGGCGTGTTCATGAACAAGATCGCGGCAGCTTTAAACACTACCGCGCTTGGCGTTCTGAACAACGGTACCAAAGGCAAAGTAGTCCTCACCTTTGATATTGAGCGTATGGGTAACTCCGTCGAAGAGAAGCGCGTCAAGATCAAGCACAAGCTGAACTACGTCACCCCCACCCCGCGCGGTAAAGCCTCCGAAGAAGACACCACCGAAACACCAATGTGGGTTAATAAAGGCGGCAAGCTGACCATACTGCAGGAAGATCAGGGGCAGCTGTTCGGGATCAACGGCGGCGTTGACGGAAAGCTTAAAGCGGCACAGTGATCCGCAGCAGACAAATCACTGACACCCATTTGATCACATATTAAGGAAATTTTATGTCCCAGATTTTAGACGGCAACGCCCTGCAACAGGTGAAAGACCTTGTTCTTTCCGGTTATCACCTCACTGCAGTTAAAGAAACAGCATGCCCTACTGCCCTCCTCCCTGATGGCGTAAACGTAGAGAGCCTTGAGCGTTTCGATCTGGAGCGTTTTCGTTTCCGCGGTGCCATGACCACAACCAGCATTCCTGACTTTGTGCGTTATGCAGCTGGCTATGCCAACGAAGTTGAACCAGCGCGATGCTTTATCGATGCTGACAACATGACCGCACGCTCCGTGTTCAATATCGGTACGCTGGCTAACCCTGGCCATGCTGATAACGTCGCCTCAATCACCCTCAAAAAGACAGCGCCATTCCGAGCCCTACTTCAGGTAAATGGCGATCGACTGGGCCAGAAGGAAATTGCTGAATGGCTGGAGGACTGGGCCGACTTCCTGAGCGCATTTGATGCCGACGGGAATGTGTTGTCCATCGCGCAGGCAGCTGGTGCCGTTCGTCGCGTCAATATCAAACAAGTCTCGGAAGCAGCTCATGAAGACGAAGATTTTGGCGGCAGAAAGTCCCTGATGCAGAGCGTTGAAGCCAGCAGTAAAGACGTGATGCCTGTCGCCTTCGAGTTCAAATGCGTGCCATATGAAGGCCTGGGCGAACGCCGCTTTAGCCTGCGTAACAGCCTGCTTAAAAGCGGGGAACCGGTGTTTGTACTCCGCATCGTTCAACTGGAAGCCCAGGAAGAAGCTATCGCCAACGAGTTCCGGGACCTGCTGATCGAGAAGTTCACCGACAAGCCGGTTGAAACCTTTATCGGTAACTTTAAAGCGTAATTTCTCTGCATTAAATCCCCGGCGCCGCGGGGATTTATTGAAGCGTAATTCCCTTTATTAATCGCCAATGGCGAGGGATTCGTACAACCCAAAACTGGCGCAGGTGCAGCTGCCAAATATGGAGAAGAAAATACGATGAGTTATATCCAGACACTTTCAGGTAAGAAATTCGATTACCTCAATTCAACCACTGACGACGTAGAGATCGAGGATATTGCGACCGCACTTTCCCACATCTGCCGCTTCAGTGGTCATCTGCCGGAATTTTACAGCGTGGCCCAGCACTCGGTACTGTGCAGCCAAATTGTGCCGCCAGAGTTTGCCTTTGAAGCTCTGATGCATGACGCAGCTGAAGCCTATTGCCAGGACATCCCTGCCCCCCTGAAAGCATTGCTTCCAGATTACCGTCGCATTGAAGAGCGGGTAGAACAGCTGATCCGGGCCAAATTCAGCATCACCCCTGATATGTCAGCGGTAGTGAAATACGCCGATCTGGTGATGCTTGCCACGGAACGCCGCGATCTGGATATCGACGACGGCTCACTCTGGCCTCGCCTCGAAGGTATTCCGGCCAGCGACATTATCCAGATCGTTCCTCTTCGCCCAGGCCAGGCATATGGCTTGTTCATTAACCGTTTCAATGAGCTTACGGAATCACGCGCATGCCTCGCATGAAGATAAAAGAACTGGTAGCCGCAGCGCATGCTGCGGCGGGGAAACTGCCACCAGCAGAAGCCTCTCTAATGCGTGAGGTAGCCACTCGCCTGGACGTGACATTTGCCGCCTTGACGGAATCGATGGACCAGCGAATGAGCCTTGACGCCGAAATTAACCATCTTCGTCAGGAGTCCGTCCAATGACCATCAACAAATACGCGACTCTGCGCGGCACCATCGCCAGAGCTAAACGCAACGACTGCCAGAAGGTAGTGATGCGTGTGACGTTAGTTGAAGAACTCCTGCTTCAACTGTCAAACGCTGAGAAGCAGGTAGATGCGCTGGCTGCGGAAGTTCAGGCGGTGCGATGGGCTGCCGGGCAGGTTTATTCAGCTGGGTATAATCATGGGCACCTTAATACTGCTGATGAACTCCCCTATACATCTGATGAAGAACTTCTTCAGAGAGGAAATGAAGTCCTTATCGAGTTCACCGACCCAGACCATTCAGGCAATGTGACCGACGCTGTACTGGATGAAGTGCGTGCCCACGCTATCAAATCTGCCCTTAACGATTGTTCGGAGTGCCTTGATAGGGACTGCATCATGGATTCGAACGGCATCAGTTATGAAGATGCTGCACTCCGTGAAGCGGGTGCTATGGCGCTGCACGATGCGTTACTTCGCCAGGAGCGTGCCGTATGAGTTCAGACATCATCGATCAGGCAAACGAGCTGGTAGAGCACCGCCTGCAGCTGGCTATACAAAAACACCGTATAGATCAGAATGCAGTCTCTGCAGAGCACTGTTCTGAATGCGAAGAGGACATTCCTGAGGCGCGCCGGGTTGCAATGCCTGGCTGCAAAACGTGCGCCAGTTGCCAGGAAGTTTTAGAGCTCATGATTAAGCAGCGTAAGGGGTAATCGACAATGGCAATAAACCAGAAAATAAAAACCCATACCGGAACCATCATCACCAAAGATGGCGAGAAAACCGTGCAGTTGCGCGAGACTCCAACGACCTGGTGTGTTGGCCGCACTGAAACTTACCGGAAAGAAGATGGCCGCCGCAGCGGTGCACCGATGACATCACGCCGTTTGATTCTGAGCAGCATTAAGCCGATAGCAGGTGATGAAGCATGAAAACTTATTACATCCATCCGGCGGAGTTCGGTAGCACGGACCCCGGTTACGGCCATGTTCCCGTTGTGAAGGCTGACGAAGCAGAGAAGCGTGTGGCTGATCTGGAAGTGGTGAAAGAGCTGTTTTTACGTGCAAAGGCTCTGATGTACCAGTCAGGCGGGACACCAATCGAAAACTCGCTTAATCCGATTGATGCATGGCTGTATGACGCAGAACGCGCCGCCGCCATGCTTCAGGGTGCCGAACCTGTAACGACGGCTTACAAGTTGCCAGAGGGGTGGGTGGCGGTGCCGATTGAGCCGACAGAAGACATGATCGTCAATGGCTTCGAGTCAGAGCCAGATGAGAGCTTTAGCGATGCGGAGGTCTGGGAAGCATACGACACCATGAGCGGATGTCAGCAGGCAGCGCACCGGGCGAAGCTGTGCTGGGCAGCCATGATTGCAGCAGCGCCCAAACCGGAGGCCTAATGCCCAGTAAACTCAAACAGCGGCGCTTGCGCCGCCTTAAAGCCGACGTAGCCTGGTGGCGTGAAGAGGCAGAGGATTGCCGCTCCCGCCTGCTGGAGCTGGCAGGGGAAATCGATAGAGTACGAGCACAGATCGTCAGAGTACCAATGCCGGTGGTTGTCCCCTCGGCTTTAATCGCAGAATTAGCAATGGAGAAAGCAGTTGAACGACTTAATGATTGACCTCGAATCAATGGGGAAAAAGCCAAACGCGCCGATCGTCTCAATTGGTGCCGTCTTTTTTAACCCCCAAACAGGTGAACTTGGTCAAGAATTTTACACGGCCGTCTCGCTTGAAAGCGCAATGGCTCAAGGTGCGGTACCGGATGGAGATACAATTCTTTGGTGGCTAAAACAAAGCCCGGAAGCACGCTCAGCTATTTGTGTTGATGACGCGATGCCTATCACTGATGCACTGTCGGAACTTAGCCATTTCATTCACCGGCATGCATATAATCTCAAATACATGAAGGTCTGGGGTAACGGGGCCACCTTTGACAATGTGATTCTGCGCGGAGCTTACGAACGCGCCGGGCGCATTTGCCCGTGGGAATTTTGGAACGATCACGATGTACGCACGATCGTTACCCTCGGTCGCAGTGTTGGTTTCGATCCGAAACGTGACATGCCTTTCATTGGCGATGTTCACAACGCCCTGGCTGATGCGCGCCATCAGGCAAAATATGTGTCAGCAATTTGGCAGAAACTTATCCCTGCCACCAGCACCAACGAGTAAACCACTCAGCCCGGGTGCAGCCGGGCTTTATGGAGAAGGAAACCATGGCAAAGCTAATGAAAGCGAGTCTCTGGAGTAAGCGCGAATTTACCAAAGACTCCATTCCTGACAACCGTACAATTAAACGTTGGGTCGAAAACGGATTACTCATGGGAAGGATTGTAGATGGTTCAGTTTTTGTCTATGAAACCGAAAAGTGGGGAGTTGACTCAATTGTTAATCAGGCGGTACGTCAGTTAATAATTGAGGGTTGACCATGGCAGCAAGGCCACGAAAAAAAGAATACCGCCACCTTCCTGATTATCTTTTTTTTGATAAAGATCGTGGCGTGTATAAGTTCACGCTTATAACTGGGAAAAAGAAAACTCTCGGTTCGGATCGAGTAATGGCTATCGCCATCGCCCGAGAGTATAACCTGAGGATGCGCCCTGAAAATACACCATCGATAGATTCATTAATTCGGGAATCTGGAGGGGTGAATGGTGAAGCCCACCCGTTTTCTGAACATGTTGATCGCATTATGGAGAGAGCGATCAAAGATGAGCAGCCTTCTAAAAGCACACTTGACGATTGGAATAATGATGCCATCAGGGTTAAAGAATTTTTTAATAACATACCCGCATGCGACATTGAGCTTGAGCACGTAAATGCCTACATACGAAATTACCATTCTGAATCTTCGGCCAATGTTCAGAACCGAAAAGTTAGCTTCCTGAAAAAGCTATTCTCTTATGCTGTTGATGAATCGCTAATGATGGATAACCCTGCAACACGGAAAAAAATGCGGCGTGTCGATAAAAAGGTCCGCCGGCGACTTACTTTGGAACAGTTCCTGGCCATACATGCAGCTGCTGAACCTTGGCTGAAGACTGCAATGGACCTTGCAATACAAACTACGCAAGCGCGCCTGGAAGTTTCCCGAATCCGGTACTCGATCAAGGAACCTCAAGAAGGGGTTTGCGGCTGTGTATGGTTAGATCAGGAAGAGGCTGGCATATTCGGAACGCTTTACATTCATCGGCAAAAAGTGCAGCACAAAGAGGCCTCACACGTTGCAATTCCGATCGGCAGGGCCCTGAAAGAGATCATCGACAACAGCAGAGACAATGTGGCCAGTCCTTATGTTGTTCACCGGCTTCTGGAAAAGAGAAGCAATCCGATAAGCAAGGAAGTTAACCACCCAACACAGGTGGCCCCTGATTATTTGAGCAGGGCATTTTCAGAGCTGCGGGACCGGATAGGTGTAGCGGCAGAATTACCTATCAAAGAAAGACCAACTTTCCACGAGATTAGAGCGCTGGCGGCTCATATTTTCGAAAGACAAGGTATCGATCCGCAGGCAAGGATGGCCCATAGTGATGCAAAATCGACAAAAATTTATACCCAGAACCATGTTGAATGGGTAGAAGTTCCTCATGCTGAAATTGTCTTTAAAGCCGGGTGATGTATGGGGAAAAACCTACACGTAACTCATTGATGTATATAGTGCGGATTTTGCAAAAAATGCACTGTTTGCATATACAGTCAAACATGCCGTAGCACCAGTATTTACAAGGGTTGCAGCGGCTTTAACGCAGTGACATGGGGTGTCGGGGGTCGGAGGTTCAAATCCTCTCGTGCCGACCAAAAATACTCTTTAAAACCAGCCACCTATGGCTGGTTTTTTTATTGCATCATTTCTGATGGGAATCATTACCTGTAGTTTCAGCACCAACGGTCGACAACCCCCCTTAAAACACTCCGCCACGCTTGACGCTGTATATTTTTACAGTAAAAATACCTCCCCCACTTGAAGTTATTACGGAGGTTTTATGTTTGTTGAATTGGTTTACGATAAGCGAAATGTTCAGGGTCTGGATGGAGCCAGAGAAATTATATTGGCCGAGCTTACGAAGCGAGTGCATAACATCTTCCCTGATGCTGAAGTGAAGGTTAAGCCTATGCAGGCTAACGGACTCAATAGCGATGCCAGTAAAAGCGATCGTGAAAAGTTGAACCGCATGCTGGAGGATATGTTTGAAGAGTCTGATATGTGGCTTACAAATGAATAAATTTCTTTGAAGCCCTCATATCGAATGTACTGGCGCGGACTTTAGCTGATAATTTTCCTTTGTGTAACACAATAACATTGGACAATCGACTTAGTGCGATACACCAACGTCTGGAGCAGTGATGATGAAAACAGTCGAGATACTGCAATACAATTTACACAAAGGCACCGGAGCATTTTTTCATAACGTCATGGCAGAAATTAGCGTTCCCCTACATCAACGCCACGGCATCGATGTGGTGTCGTTTGGTCACTCTCTGCACGATCTTGATTGCTACTATCTCATTCGAGCCTTTGAAAGTATTGAAAATATGAATACAGTGCTTAATTCTTTCTACGCGAGCGCAGACTGGCGCTGCGGGCCTCGTGAGTCCATCATTGACTGCATCGAAACAAGCATTAAGACAGTAATTGATCTGCCACGAGTAAGTGTGGATGGGCTACGAGTGTAAGTCCAAATCTGTTACGTCGCGATTGAGCGTTTACTGCCTTATTAGGTTTGGTTCGGTGTATTGAAACTGCCAAAACAAGTCTGAGCTGATACATATCTAACCCTGCCCTGATCCCCATTGATTAACACACCGCGATGTTTGTAATGTCTTCATAAGCCACATGAGGACATCCCCAAGAAGCGTTTTTCCGACCAACATATTCTTGAAAACCGACCCTTCCGGGTTGTTTTTTTATTTCTGCAAAGAGAAATGGGTGTCATGTCACTCACTGGAAAAAAGGGGCCCGTTTAGGCCCCCTGATGCGCTACTGTTTCACTTTGGCCTTTTCCTCATTGATGACGTTTAACGCTGCTGCGGTGCAATCACCCTGAGCGATCCTGAGCGTGCCCGCATGTTGGCGTTGCTCCAACAATGCGGAAAGCGTGTTGTAAACTTTCGTTTCGTGGTGGGCCTGTGCATAGCCCAACGCCTCGCAGATTTGAAAATCTGACATTGCCGCAACACGTTTACCATTTCCCCCCATGAAAGGCCGGGTGCTTAATGCATCCGTTTCGGGTTGGGAAGCAATGCTACATGCTGTTGTAGTCACCGCTGCCAGAATGATTAATATCCACTGAGCCTTGTTCATCAGTAACGCTTTTTTTAAGGGTTTCACTTAAAATACTTCCCAAATTCGACATGTTGTCGCCTGATTTCTTTCAGGTTTGCCACTATTCCAGCCATACACCAGCCACTGACAACCCCCAAAAACCACCCCATCAAGAGATTGACTATCACCAGTGACCCACGTTTCTGGAGCCAGACTGCGCGCTACCACCACCAATATGATTGCCACCGCCTAAGCCGTGGGCGCTGTTGCTGTTGGCTGCATTGTTGCTGCCGTTTCCCGTTCCATGCTCATGTCGTGAGTTATTACGGCTATGATCGCTTCCCTGACGCTGAGAGACGATCAACGCGTCTACATGCGGAACTGCGATTTGCACATTCGGATCGACTTTGGCGATCTCCCCTGCGGTGGTGGTAGTGGTGACACCGTTAACCGTGATATTCACAGGCGTCCCCGGCTTCATACTGGACACAGCAACGTTAATCGAGCCCGTGTCTTTTGTTATGGCAACACTTGTAACGTTATCAGGTGCTTTCGTGGTGGCTGGAGTATGAGTAAGCGAGGGCGCAGTAACCGCCGTGCCAGCGGGTAAGGCTGGTCCTGTTGTCGCTTGCTGCATAGACACCACTGCGGCGCGGTAAGTTGTGCCTGTGATTTGTGGCGCAGCCACTGTAGACGTTTTGGTGGCGTCAGGGGGGTTAACGGCAGTTCCAGCAGGTAAGGCTGGCCCTGTTGTGACTTGCTGCATTGAAATCACAGCGTTCCGGTAAGTCGTGCCCGTAATGTGTGGCGTTTTCTGCTGCAGGAGTTGCGGCGCTCTTTGTGTTACAGGTCGCGGCGCATCGGGAGCCATTTCAGTTGCCTGTACTGCATTAATACGATCGCCTGCAGTGCGTAAGCTGTTTTCGATGTCCCCTAAACGGGCCATATTTTCAGGTGAACGGTCGGCATTGTAAGCCTTTAATGCAGCCTGCTTATCCTCCATGGCCTGATTGGCTTCATTGCGAATCGACTGAATAGCAGTGGCTTTTTCATCCATGGTCATGAAATTAGAAGCGAAGGCGTTCACACTTCCGCATGAAAGCGCAATTATTACGGATAAAGAAATGATAGAATGGCGGTTCATTACAATAATTACCTTTAATTTATGTTAAGGGAAAACAGAAACAACAATTAACTACCCCGGCACATGTCGGGGACTTTTTTCAACAAACGAAACAAGCACTTCAAACCGCGCATAATAACGACTGTAAACGATTACACATTTGATATTTATCAATATCCCTAATTCAAATCGTAGAAATAACAATCAACTCAGCCACTATATTTCCCTGTTAATTCGCTTCAAAACATCTCTATTGTTATCGCAACCAATCATTTTTTTAGTGAATAACACTTAGACGGTGAATTTTTCCGGTTCATTATCCTGCATAAAAAAAAGTGAAATAATGTTTCAGTGCGCGTGCATTGACGTAACGAAAGCATCCCTCCTCTGGATAAAGCGCCCTGTCCCTGCATAGCTGGTGTGGCCCCAAGCCAGACACCGTCAGCAATGCAGAAAGGAATACATGCCCGGATTTCACGCGATAAGAGGTGTGATAATTGAATAACATGGCGGTATAGCGGGGGTCTAATTACAGAGGCAGGAATTTATTGCAATTGATGACAGGGCTGGTTGAATCAACATGAATGCTGTCCAGCCCTGATTCGTACGACTAAAAAAAGAAAAGCATTTTAATGACCGTATTCTTACCGCACTTCGGCAGGCGTTTTACGCAGATAAAGCAGCGTCAGCAAACAAATCACCGCGCCGGCATAAAAGGTATATTCTGCGCCCCACAGTTCCCAGATAGCGCCGGCACCCACGCTGGCCATCAGTAACCCGACCCCGCTGACCATACTGAAAAGACCAAACGCCGTACCGCGCAAATCCGCAGGCGCTGTTTTGGCCACCATCGCGGCCAACAGCCCCTGAGTCATCCCCATATGCATGCCCCAGAGCGCAACGCCGACAATAATACCGGTCCAGTGGGTACTCAGGGCCAGAACGATATCAGCGGCAATCAATACGACTAGCCCCCACTGCAGAAGCCGGGTATGGCTCATGCCATCAGAGAGTTTGCCAAACGGATAGGCCGAGAAAGAATAGATCACGTTCATCACCACCATCACCAGCGGGATCAAGGCCAGGGGAACGCCAGACTGTTGCGCACGGAGGACAAGAAAAGCCTCGCTAAAACGTGCCAGTGTGAATACCGCCCCCAGGCCAATGACCCACCAGCACGATTTTCCCAGCCGCGTTAAATTCTCTCTTTTGATGGGATTAGTGCGTTTATGTTCGACAGGGGTTTTCGGCTCCTTCAGGCCGAAATACAGCAGCGCAACCGAAAGAAAGCCGGGGATCAGGGCTATCCAGAAAACCGCGCGAAAATCATTGTGTAGCAGCAGCATTAACCCCACGGCCAGTAGTGGCCCCAGAAATGCGCCGGTGGTATCCATAGACTGACGCAGGCCATATGCCGCCCCGCGCAGTTCCGGCGGGGTGATATCTGCGACCAGTGCATCCCGTGGAGCACCGCGGATCCCCTTCCCCGCACGATCCATCAGGCGCGCGCCTAAAACCATCCCCGAAGAGGATGCGAGGGCGAAAAAGGGTTTGCTCAGCGCACCGAGGCCATACCCGAGTAGCGCCAGCCCTTTACGCTTGCCAAGATAGTCGCTAATCGCCCCCGAAAAGACTTTGATAAAGAGAGCGGTAGCCTCCGCGAGCCCTTCAATCAGGCCGATAACCAACACGCTCGTTCCAAGCGTAGTCACCATAAACAGTGGAAGCAGGCTGTGGATACTCTCTGACGAGATGTCCATCAACATACTGACGCCACCCACTACCCAGACCCCACGAGGGATCCGGCTGAGTACCGTAAATCTGGAAAGCATCTGTGACTCCTGCTCTGAAAACAGTGGCCTGACTGCTTACAGAATAGGATACGACGGATTAAAAACCTGAGGAAGAACAACGAGCCAATAAAAAAGCCAGCGCTCAGGCTGGCTTTTTTATCGCAGGAAAGGCGTTTAGTGTTTATCACGCCCACCCAGGAAGAAAATGCCCAGCGGAATGGCAAGCAGCACGGTGAACACCAGGCTATAAACAAAGATCATCGCTGATTGCAGGACATACATGCTGGTCGTCCAGGCAGAGAGAGGAATGTTGTACTGTTCAATAACGCCAACAATGGTTGCCCGCCCAACGCACGCGGCAGCAATCATAAACACAACCAGTAGCGCCAACAGGAACTTGCGGCCTTCAGGTGTTTTCAGTTTTGCACGTACCATCTCTCTCTTCCCTTCACAGATGAATAACATTATGTGGCGCTTAAAATAACACGATCTGCCGCCAGACTCCAATGCAGTACAAACAACCATTCATTGCGCATGAATATAGTTTTATACGCTGCCAATATTGAAAATGTAAGTAAATTACACTAACCATTCACGAACATTATGTTAACCTGTGCCTGATAGTTTGACATAAAGGAATGACTGTGAAAAAAGCACCTCAATTTGCCATTGCCCTGATTGCCGCCGCATGCGTTAGCACCAGCGCTTTCGCCAGCGACACCCCTAAAGCGCAGCCTCTGGAAAAAGTAGCGCCTTATCCGCAAGCGGAAAAAGGGATGAAACGTCAGGTCATTCAGTTACCCGCTCAGCAGGATGAAGCGAATTTCAAAGTGGAACTGTTAATTGGCCAGACGCTGGAAGTGGACTGCAACCAGCACCGTCTGGGCGGTCAGCTGGAAAGCAAAACCCTGGAAGGTTGGGGCTACGACTATTACGTCTTTGATAAAGTGACGTCTCCGGTTTCGACCATGATGGCCTGCCCGGATGGCAAGAAAGAGAAGAAATTTGTTACCGCGTATCTGGGTGACAACAGTCTGCTGCGCTATAACAGCAAGCTGCCAATCGTCGTTTATACGCCTGCAAACGTGGAAGTGAAATATCGCGTGTGGAAGGCGGAAGAAGAGACGGGCACCGCAGAAGTCCGTTAAGGATAAGCCGGGTGGCGATTACGCCTGACCCGGCCATGATACTGTGCGGTTTAATAAGCCGGGTAAGCGCTAACGCTACCCGGCTTTTTCACATCAGAGTGCGATATCCGCGACCGGTTTGTTTTCCGCCTGAGGCTTCAGCTCTGCCTTCGGTGCTGCGTCAGCAGCAGCTTGCGGCTTCACATATTGCAGCTGCAGAACGCGGCTGGTGTATTCCAGTTCCTGTTCCGTCGCGTCAACGTTACCGTTCAGCTTAGTGCCGTAAGAAGGAATAATGGTTTTCAGTTTTGCCTGCCATTCCGGGCTGGCAACTTTGTCTTTAAACACTTTTTCCATCAGATGCAGCATGATTGGCGCAGCGGTAGAAGCCCCCGGTGACGCACCCAGCAGCGCAGCAACGGTGCCTTCTTTGTCACTGACCACTTCGGTACCCAGACGCAGTACACCGCCCTCTTTCGGATCGCGTTTGATGATCTGCACACGCTGACCCGCCTGCCATAAACGCCAGTCTTCTTTCTTCGCCTGCGGATAGTACTCTTTCAGCGCGTCAAAGCGTTCATCGTCAGAGAGCATCACCTGGCTAATCAGGTATTTCACCAGATCGAAGTTATCCAGACCGACGTCCATCATGGGCTTAACGTTAGAGGTGGTGGTCGCACTCAGCAGGTCCCACAGGGAACCGTTTTTCAGGAACTTCGTGGAGAAGGTCGCGAATGGCCCGAACAGCACCACACGTTTACCGTCAAGCACGCGGGTGTCGATGTGCGGAACGGACATGGGTGGCGCACCAACGGAAGCCTGACCGTAGACTTTTGCCAGGTGACGATTCACCACTTCCGGGTTTTCAGACACCAGGAACTGACCGCCCACCGGGAAGCCTGCGTAATCGTCCGCTTCCGGAATACCGGTTTCCTGCAGCAGTTTCAGCGCCGCGCCGCCCGCACCAATAAAGACAAACTTCGCCTTGATGACGTGCTCTTCTTCATTGTGTTTCAGATCGGCAACGGTCACGCTCCAGCTGTTATCCGCATTGCGCTTGAAGCTACGCACTTCGGTGCTGAGCTGCAGATTAAAGTTCTCTTTTTTCTGCAGGGAACCTACCAGCTGGCGGGTAATTTCGCCGTAGTTCACGTCAGTACCAATTTCAGTACGGGTCGCGGCAACTTTCTGGTTCGGGTCACGACCTTCCATGACCAGCGGAGCCCACTCTTTAATCTGCGCGTGATCTTCGGAGTATTTCATGCCGCGGAACAGCGTGCTCTGCTGCAGAGCCGCATAGCGCGCACGCAGGAAGTTAACGTTTTGCTCGCCCCACACAAAGCTCATGTGCGGCACGGTGTTGATGAAGGAGTGCGGATCGTGCATTACGCCGCTGTTCACCTGGTGAGACCAGAACTGGCGAGAAATCTGGAATGCTTCGTTGATCTCAACCGCCTTCTCGATACTAATGGAACCGTCCTTTTTCTGCGGTGTGTAGTTCAGTTCCATGAGTGCCGAATGGCCCGTACCGGCGTTGTTCCAGCCGTTCGAGCTCTCCTGCGCCACGCCATCGAGGCGCTCGACCATGGTCATAGACCAGTCCGGCTGCAGTTCTTGCAGATAGGTTCCCAGCGTGGCGCTCATAATACCGCCACCAATTAAAAGGACGTCCGTTTCCTGCTCTTTTGGCGTGTCAGCTTTTGCCGCCATTGAGACGGTATTCAGCCCCACGGCCAGAGACAAGAGCATGGCAGTCATTTTTTTCATAATTTATGCCTTAGTGTAAAAGTGCGTGATGCGTGGAAATTGCAGGTGAAAAAAGCTGCGCGGGAACGGTAACAACTTTTAAATGGTGTTTAAAGGTTAAGAAATTATTGTAATTGTGAAATTTAATGATGGATTGTTTGTGAGGGATTACCTATGCGGCTGGCAAAAGGCGGCTTTTCTGGCTAGTATGTTGCGTTTTGTGATCGCGCGCACGGAAGCCTGCCCTAACCTGCGAAGTGTTATGTCATTACCCGATTCTTCTTTACCCCATGAAGGCCATGTCGCCTCGGTGTTACGCTCTCCCCGGCTGCTGATGCGTGAAACGCTGGCGGGCGTGATTACTGCCCTGGCGCTTATTCCTGAAGTGATTTCGTTTTCTGTCGTGGCAGGGGTTGATCCTAAAGTCAGCCTGATTGCTTCCGTGGTGCTGTGTCTTGCCCTGTCCGTGCTCGGCGGCCGCCCGGCAATGGTCACGGCGGCAGCGGGCTCCGTGGCGCTGGTGATTGGCCCGATGGTGCATCAGCATGGCGTGCAGTACATTTTGCCGGCCGTTCTGCTGGCCGGGGTGATTCAGATCCTCTTCGGCGTGCTCGGTATGGCGCGACTGATGCGCTTTATTCCGCAGTCGGTGATGACCGGGTTTGTTAACGCGCTCGGTATTTTGATTTTCTTCGCCCAGGTTCCCCATTTCTGGAGCCGAAGCCCGCTGATTGTGGGCCTGTTCGTGCTGACGCTGCTGATCGTCCTCTGGGTGCCCCGCTTTATCAAAAGTATCCCCGCGCCGCTTATTGCCATTGTGGTGTTAACCCTGTTTACCGTGACCACCGGGCAAATCCTGCCGACCGTGGGTGACGAAGGCACCATGAGCGGTGGCCTGCCCGGGCTGACGCAGCTGCTTGTCCCGCTGAACACCGATACGCTGAGCATTATCTGGCCATGCGCATTAAGCATTGCATTTGTGGGTCTGCTGGAGTCGCTGCTGACGGCCAAACTGGTGGATGAGCTGACGGCGACCCCCTCCGGCAAGCGCCGCGAAAGCATTGGTCTGGGCATCGGTAACATTCTGGCCGGCTGGTATGGCGGTATCGCAGGCTGCGCCATGATTGGTCAAACCATCGTCAACGTGGAGATGGGCAAAGGCCGCAGCCGCATTTCCACTGTTGCGGCCGGTCTGGTGCTTCTGGTGCTGGTGACGGCGCTGAGTGAAGTGATGGCCCGCATCCCGATGGCCGTGCTGGCCGGGATTATGGCGATTGTCGCCGTCAAAACCTTCAGCTGGCATAGCCTGCAGCCCGCGACGGTGAAAAATGCCCCCCTTGCGGAAACGGTCGTGATGCTGGTGACCGTTGCAGCCACGGTATCAACCGGTAACCTGGCCATTGGCGTGCTGGGCGGGATTATCGTGATGGCACTCCTTCCCGCCCGAATTAAGCGTCGGGTTAAAGAAGAAAAAGCGTTGCCAGCCCAAGAAAAATAAAGAAACCGCCCGTATCGGTGATGGCAGTGATCATGACGCTCGACCCCACTGCGGGGTCGCGCCCGAGCTTTGTCATCGTCAACGGGATGATGACGCCCATCATCGACGCAACCAGCAGGTTCAGCACCATCGCCAGCATCATCACGCCGCCTAATGCCATATCGTCGTACAGCCACCAGGTAATGCCGCCCATAATTCCGCCCCACACCAGGCCATTAATCAGCGCCACGCCCATCTCTCTGAAGATCAGGAAGGCAAAGTTACCCGGCTGAATGTTCTCCAGCGCCAGCGCGCGAACAATCATGGTGATGGTCTGGTTGCCGGTGTTGCCGCCTATCCCGGCCACAATCGGCATCAGCGAGGCTAACGCGACCAGCTGCGAAATGGTGTGTTCGAAGCCATCAATCACGCGGGAGGCGATAAACGCGGTACAGAGGTTAATGGCAAGCCAGGCCCAGCGGGTTTTGACCGCCTTGCCCACGGAGGCATGGACGTCATCTTCGGCGCTGATCCCCCCAAGCGCACGCAGATCGTTATCGGTCTCTTCGTAGACCACGTCAACGATCTCATCGATTGTCAGACGTCCCATCAGCTTGCCGACCGAGTCCACCACCGCCGCACTCACGAGGTCGTCACGTTCGAAGGTACGCGCGGCTTTTTCCGCGTCATCCTCCGGCGAGAAGACCATCGGCTCGTTTTCCATGACCTCGCTCACCCGCCGCTGAGTGCTGTTGAGCAGGATCGTTTTCAGCTCCAGCTCACCAAGCAAGGTTTTATCCCGCGAGGTCACGAACAGTTTATCGGTGTTGTCGGGCATACTGCCCAGGCGGCGTAAATAGCGCTGCACCGTGCCGAGCGTGACGTCCGGGCGCACCGTGATGACGCCAAACTCCATAATTGCGCCAACGCTGTGTTTATCGTAGTGCATCACCTGGCGCACGCGCGCCCGTTCATCGGCAGGCAGCGAGGCCAGCAGTCGGCCGGTCAGGTTACGCGGCAGGTGTTGAACAAGGTAAATCTGCTCGTCGATATCCAGCGTTTGCAGGGCATCAAGAATAGCCCGGTCGCTCATCTCATCGATAAGATCATCCCAGACGTTTTCCGACGCCTCCAGCAGCACCTGCCCGCGCTCGTGATCCTGCACCAGACGCCACAGGGCGTGACGCTCTTCCGAGGGAAGTGCTTCGAGGGTATCCGCCAGGTCGGGCGGAGGCAAATGGGCAACCAGTGCACCTACCTCAGCAATATCGTCGGCTAAAGTGCCGACATCATATTGCTCAGCCAGGGTCAGTTTGCCCAGTAACGCAGAAGTGACCGCTTTATCGGTCGTGAGAAGCCAGATGAGACGCGCACGTTCCTGGTCACGCTGCCGGGCGCTGTTTTTCTTTAATACCGACATCAATCATAAATCCATGAAATGAGATGGCATTAAGCATAGCGCGGGGATATGTAAATAAGAATAAACAACGGGACGGGATGCATAAAAAAGCGGCACATCGGCCGCGATTTTATCCCCTCTCCCGGTCGGAGAGGGTCAGACGAGACATCAGGCCGTGCGCGCTACCGCATCACGAGACGCTGCATCGCGCTCCTCGCCGGTCAACTCGCTGAGCTTGCCTTCGCGCATCTCCAGCAGACGGTCGGCATGAATGAAGTAGTGATCGTCATGGCTGATGGCGAAAATAGTTTTGCCCATGGCCTTCATCAACGGCAGTAACACCTGATAAAACTCGCGGCGGAAATGCGGGTCCTGGTCTGCCGCCCATTCATCAAGCAGGATGATGTCGCGCTCTTCAGCCAGTGCCAGCAGCAGCGCCACGCGCTTTTTCTGCCCCTTCGAGAGTTTCAGGTTCAGGATTTTACCGTCCTGAAGCTCAAGCTTATGGGACATCTGCAGCTGCCCAAGCCATTTCTCCACCAGCGCAGGGTTAGCCTGCTGCCCTTCCGGCCCCAGCAGGTGATCAAAGAGCCAGACATCGGTGAAGACCGCCGAGAAGAGCTTGCGATAATCCTCAGGTTTCTCCGCGCTCAGCGCTTTACCATCCAGCAAAATCTCGCCCGATTGCGGCTGATATAAGCCGGTGAGCAGCATCGCCAGCGTGGATTTTCCGCTACCGTTACCGCCAATCAGGAACAGCAGCTCGCCGCGATGAATCGTCAGGTTTACCGGTCCGACGGAAAAAGCGTTGTCCTGATAGCGGAACATGACGTTACGCAGCTCCAGGGTTTGCCAGTTCGGGAAGGCCTGCGGGCGTGGGAATTCGGCTTTAAACGGTGCGAGATCGAATTTATTGAGCTTGTTAAACGCCACCTGAGCGCTCAGCAACGTTGGCAATGCGCCCACGGCGGAGAGGAGCGGTGTACGTAAAAACAGCAGCGTCAGTGAATAGGTCGCCGCGACGTTGGTATCCGCCCATCCCAGACTGTTCGCCATCCAGAAGACCAGGCCAATGGCGCCCAACATCATAATGTTCGACCAGTTCACCGCGCTCAGGTGGAAGGTATCGGCGCGAATGATGTGATGCCGGTATTCGCGGGCATCGGGAATATAGAGATGGTTAAAGATATGCTCGGCACGCTCGCGATTCAGGGTCAGCTCTTTACGCCCTTCCAGCACGGTCTGGTAATCGTTATAGAGCTTATCCTCGGTTTCACGCAGCACCGCCATGTGTTTATAGACGCGCGACACCAGCAGAAAACCGCCCCAGATGGTGATAACAATCCACAGCGCAGTGACAGCCAGCATTTTTGTGGAGAGCCAGGCGAGATACGCCGCCGAACCAAAGGTCAAAATAATGCCCTGCACCAGCTCCGGCAGACGAACGAAGGCAATGGTAATGGCGCGCACGTCGCTGGTCAGCCCTGCCAGCAGGGAGGCACTTCCAAGCTGCTCAACGCGTTCTACCTGCGTGTCCAGAATACGCTTGATAAATTCACTGCGCAGACGGAAAACGAAATGGTGTCCCAGCGCCGTCAGCGCCAGCTGCGAGCCGAGCGTCACCGCCATCAACAGCAGTAGCAGGCCAAGAAACTCCGGCAGGACGGCGAGTGAGGTATCGACCATTTCAATCAAGCGCATGTTAATAAACGCGATCAGGCCGATACCTAACGCGGCGCTGGCGAGGCTTAACGCCATGACGGCAATGAAGGGCCAGCGATACTGACGCCAGACGAGGAGAAGTAGTTGCATGCAGGCAATCCGGGCAATAAAAATCAGCCAGCAGTTTAAACTGCCGGACGGTTACATCAAGAATAATTCTTATTTTTATTGGCCACGGGATGCCTGCCGGAACGTCAGGTTAAGACGGAACTCGCCGGTCTGAGGATGTACTCCCGGTTTGAGGGGCTGAATGCCGTGATAAAAAAGCCGCGATTCCCTGCCCCAAACCACCACATCACCGTGCTCAAGCATGAGCCGTTTCAGCGGATCGTTACGGCGTAATCCGCCAAACTGGAAGACCGCGGGCAGGCCTAAGGATACCGAGACGATCGGCGCGCGCAGATCGGGTTCATCCTTGTCCTGATGCAGCGAGAGCTTTGCCCCCACGGCGTAGCGGTTAATCAGACAGGCATCCGGGCGAAAGTCGGCATAGCCCGCTTCAACGGCGGCGTCATGGCAGAGCGCCCGAAAAACGTCAGGCATCGGCGGCCATGGCTGGCCGGTTACAGGATCGCCCGGGGCATATACATAGCCCTGCGCGTTTGTCGCCCAGCCTAGTTCTCCGCAGTTCGTCATCGCCACCGACATGGTGTACCCCCCGGGCGTCACCATGTGTCGAAACGGCGAGACCGCCGCCACCTCATCGATGCCGGCAAGCAGCGCCGCCGCGCGGGAAAGCGCAAAGCGGCGCAGGATCACCGCGCCGGGCGCAAGGGGCTCCTGCCAGGGTTCCGCATCCGCAAAAAGATCGAGCATTATCCCTCCGGGTTCTTTGCCTCACGTTTCAGTAACAACGCCTTTCGTTCTGTCCCCCAGCGGTAGCCCGAAAGCGCACCGTCGTGACGAACAACACGGTGGCAGGGGATGATAACGGCCAGTTTATTTGCGGCACAGGCTCCCGCCACCGCACGCACAGCGCCTGGGCTACCGATCGTCTGCGCCACCTGGCGATAACTTGCCGTTTCACCGCGGGGAATGTCACGAAGCGCCTGCCACACACGCTGCTGGAAAGCGGTGCCCCGAATATCCAGCGGAAGTGCCAGCGGCACGGTATGGTCATCGATAGCGCTAATCACCCGCTCAATACGCCGGGCGAATTCTCCTTCCAGCGTTTCTCGCTCTGCTTTTGGAAACAGCGTCAAAAGCTCCTCGGTTAATGTCTCATCGTCGTCACCCAGCAGAATCGCGCAGATCCCGCGCTCGCTTTCACCCACCAGGCAACGGCCTAACGAACACTCACCAATCGCATAACGCACGGCCACATCCCCTTTCCGGTACTGCTTCGCCGTCATGCCCAGCGCAGCGTTGGCTTGACGATAATAGCTACTGCTATCAGGAAACCCGGCGGCCAGCACGGCATCGGTAATTTTGTCCCCCTGCGCAAGAGCGGTACGCAGGCGTTGTACCCGCGCCGCCTGTTGCCAGGCTTTAGGCGTCATACCGGTAACGGACTTAAACAAGCGGTGGAAGTGGAAAGGACTCATGGCGACCTGCTGCGCCAGCATTTCCAGCGTTAACGCGGGATCGCGCTCCAGCAGACGGCAGGCATGTTCAACTTTTGCCAGCGTCTGTTCCTGCGGATCGCGTTTGTCCGGCTTACAGCGTTTACACGGGCGAAACCCTGCCTGAAGGGCATGATCTACATCGGGGTAGAAGCGGACATTTTTACGTAATGCGTGGCGGGCACGGCAGGACGGACGACAGACGATCCCCGTCGTTTGCACGGCAAAGACAAACTGATCGTCAGCACGCGGATCGCGAGCCAGCACGGCCAGCCAGCGATCGTCATCGGTAGTAAAGGTCGGGTTTTTCATCATCAGCTCCTCTTACAAGCATACATACAGCGTGCCCGAGTGCCACTGATTAAAAACCCGCAACCTTGCTTTTTAATTCTTATCACTCACCAGGAAGCTGTCGAACTGCGGCGAACTCCAGGTTTTGAAGCCATCAGCCTCTTTGGTGATCATATAGACAGCCAGTCCTTCCTGGCGGACCACCTCTTTGGCTTTCTCCGGACCGAGGACCATTAACCCGGTATCCCAGGCATCGGCTTCCAGCGCGGTGGGGGCAATGACCGTCACCGAGACCAGATTATGCGCGATTGGGCGGCCGGTCTGCGGATCGATGACATGCGAAATCCGCTTCCCGTCGAGCTCATAATAGTTACGGTAGCTCCCGGAGGTGCTGATACCGTGACCGTTGATATCCACAATCGCCTGTACGGCGTTTTGCTGGTCGGTCGGTTTTTGAATCGCCACTCGCCACGGATTACCGCTGGCATTCATGCCGCGGCTGACTAACGCACCGCCCACGGACACCAGGTAACGCGAAATACCTTCCTGGGCCATCAGCGCGGCCAGATGATCTGCCGCATACCCTTCCCCTACCGTCGACAGATCAACAAACAGATCGGGAATATCTTTTTGCAGGTACTGTTGCCCGTACTGGTTGATCACCGTCAGGTGCTGCAACCCTGTCCGGGCGCGGGCGTCATCTATCGCCGCCTGGTCAGGTGTGGTGACAGGCTGCTTGTTCGGGCCAAACCCCCACAGGTTAACCAGCGGCCCCACGGTCACGTCCATCGCGCCGTTGGTCTTGTAGCCCACGCGCATTGATTCGGTCACGATATCGGCCATTGCTTCGCTCACCGGCCACAGGGAAGTGCTGGTAGAGAGGTTAAAGCGCATCAGCGCAGAGTCATTTTTGTAGGTCGAAAGAAGCTGATCGTCGGCGTCCAGCTGCGACTGAATTTTGCTGCGAAGTTCGTCAGCGCGTGTCTTATCGAGATTCATCGCGCTGACACGCCAGAATGTGCCCATCGTTTTGCCTTCCAGCACCGTCGCCGCGGGAGCATCCGTTTTGGCCACAGGCGTGGAAGAGTCACATGCTGTCAGGAAAAAAAGTATAGCCAGGAAGCTGGCGCGTAAAAAAGTCATGTCCATTCATTATTATCCTCATGCCAGGGCGGCAAGAGTACACCAAAAGGGTGAATTGTAAGAACCGAAAAGGCACGAAAAAGGGGCCATAAGGCCCCCTTTGTCACACGATGAAGCGATTAGAACTGGTAAACCAGACCCAGCGCTACGATATCATCAGTACCGATACCCGCCTGACGGGTGAATTCATTTTCATCAACCAGGTTGATTTTGTAATCAACGTAGGTGGACATGTTTTTGTTGAAGTAGTAAGTCGCGCCAACATCAACATATTTCAGCAGATCCTGATCGCCGTAACCTTCGATGTCTTTACCTTTGGACTGCAGGTAAGCCACGGATGGACGCAGACCGAAGTCGAACTGGTACTGAGCAACCACTTCGAAGTTCTGTGCTTTGTTAGCAAAGCCGTAAATGTCGCTGCTGCTCTGAGAGTTACCGAAACGGGTTGCGTTATAGGTCTGAGAGTACTGCGCCGCCAGGTAGATGTTGTTGGCGTCGTATTTCAGGCCACCAGAGTAAACTTCAGCACGATCGCCTTCGCCTTTCAGCGCCAGGTTAGCGGTGTCGTTCTGGTCAGCAGTACGTTTAGAAGAAGACATCGCACCACCGATGCTGAAGCCTTCGCCCAGGTTGTAGGTCACAGACGCGCCGTAACCGTCACCGTTCTGTTTCAGGGTGCTACGACCGGAATCGTTTTCACCGCTTACGCTGCCGTTTTTACCCTGATACTGCAGAGCAAAGTTCAGACCATCAACCAGACCGAAGAAGTCCTGGTTACGGTAGGTTGCTACGCCGTTAGCACGGGATTGCAGGAAGTTGTCTGCACCGTAGGTGTCGCCGCCAAATTCTGGCAGAACGTCAGTCCAGGACGTTACGTCGTAGATCACACCGTAGTTACGACCATAATCGAAAGAACCCGCGTCAGCGAATTTCAGACCCGCGAACGCTACACGCGTCCAGGACTGGTTGTCGCTTTCAGAGGTGTTGCCCTGAATCTGGTATTCCCACTGGCCGTAACCGGTCAGCTGATCGTTAACCTGGGTTTCGCCTTTGAAGCCAAGACGCATGTAAGTCTGGTCGCCATCATTGCTCTTGTCGTCAGAGAAATAGTGCAGACCATCAACTTTGCCGTACAGATCTAATTTGTTGCCATCTTTGTTATAAATTTCAGCCGCATTTGCTGCGCCTGCCACCAGCAGAGCTGGTACCAGGAGGGACAGTACTTTAACTTTCATTTTATTAACCCTCTGTTATATGCCTTATAATTGCCACTGCTTACTGATTAACCCTCATTAACCAGTCGGCAATTTCATTCTCCGCAAAATTACAGAATAATCCAACGGGAATATGATACGAAAACTTTGAAAATGTTTCATTTCACGATAAACATGTTTCAAAATGTAAATATCAAGGAACTTTTACAAAGCACAGTAAGCTTAAGAATTTAGCACTTATCATCAAGCGAGAAGAAAAAACATTTAAATTCAGTAAACTACATTAAAAATATTTACAGCACTGAATGACAAAACAAGATCGGCCGTTATCTCTAAAATAACTCTCGCTATCATCATTAACTTTATTTATTACCGTCATTCAGATTTGAATGTCTGTTTATCCCTAATTCTACCGAATGCCTGGCATTCGGTTTTTTTTTACCTTTCTTTACGTAGCATGTGTTTTTTTGTGCTACCGCACTGAAATTGTAACGACTATTAACTAAATTCGTTTCCTCTCTCCTCGAGAACCGCGTCATTACTGCAAATCTCAATTTCTTGTTAATTCGTGCTATTTACCGGTATGTATCGTTTTTTATTTGTACACTCTCACTCGCTTTGTACATGTTTCATGCAATGGCGTTCTCCGATATTGTCAGTCGAAAAAGTGGCGGGTTCAAAGAGCGTGACGCTGGAAATTCAGGTATTACCCTTTATACTGCCCTATCGCCATAGAGCACGACCATTACGGGTTAAAGATATCAATGAGTCAGACTGAAACTACCGCTCCGAGCAAATTCTCCCTCTTACCCGGGAGCATCACCCGTTTCTTTCTTCTTTTGATCGTTGTGCTGCTAGTCACAATGGGGGTTATGGTTCAGAGCGCGGTTAACGCCTGGCTGAAGGACAAAAGCTATCAGGTTGTTGATATCACCCACGCCGTCCACAAGCGCATTGATACCTGGCGCTATGCAACCTGGCAGATTTACGACAACATCGCGGCCGCGCCAGCAACCTCCTCCGGAGACGGGCTTCAGGAGACTCGCCTGAAGCAAGACGTCTATTATCTGGAAAAACCACAGCGCAAAACCGAAGCGCTGATCTTCGGCTCTCATGACAGCGCAACGCTTGAGATGACCCAGCGCATCTCAACCTATCTTGATACCCTTTGGGGTGCCGAGACGGTGCCGTGGTCGATGTACTATCTGAACGGTCAGGACAACAGCATGATCCTGATCTCAACCCTGCCGCTAAAAGACCTCTCTTCCGGTTTCAAAGAGACGACCGTGGGCAGCATTGTCGATTCCCGCCGGGCAGAAATGCTGCAGCAGGCGAACGCCCTTGATGAACGTGAGAGCTTCTCATCTCTGCGCCGCCTCGCCTGGCAGAATGGCCATTACTTTACGCTGCGTACCACTTTTAACCAGCCAGGCCATCTGGCGACGGTAGTGGCCTTTGATTTGCCCATCAATGACTTGATTCCGCCGGATATGCCGCTCGACAGCTTCCGTCTGGAGCCGGACAGCAGCACTCAGAATATGCGTGCCGCATCGGACAAAGAGGCCGCAGAGAGCGTATCGATCTCCTTTAACGGCTCGAAAATCGAAATTGCCTCTTCGCTGAACTCAACTGGTATGCGTCTGGTGTGGCAAGTGCCGTTCGGCACCCTGCTGCTTGATACGCTGCAAAATATCCTGCTGCCCCTGCTGCTGAATATCGGCCTGCTGGCGCTGGCGCTGTTTGGCTACAGCACGTTCCGCTTCCAGTCAGGGCGTCAAAGCGATGCCGCCCCGGTCCCGGCAGGAACCAGTAACGAACTGCGCGTGTTGCGCGCGCTGAATGAAGAGATTATTTCCGTGCTGCCGCTTGGGGTGCTGGTTCACGATCAGGAAGCCAACCGTACGGTGATGAGCAATAAAATTGCTGACCACCTGCTGCCTCATCTCAATCTGCAGAACATCACCGCTATGGCGGATCAACATCAGGGCGTGATTCAGGCCACCATTAATAACGAGCTGTATGAGATCCGACAGTTCCGCAGCCAGATCGCCTCCCGCACGCAGATCTTCATCATCCGCGATCAGGATCGTGAAGTGCTGGTGAATAAAAAGCTCAAGCAGGCACAACGTCTGTATGAGAAAAACCAGCAGGGGCGCGCTGCCTTTATGCAGAATATTGGTGATGCCTTCAAGAAGCCGTTAAAAATGCTGGCGACCCAGGCGGCGGCGCTGAATACATCTGAAAGCCATCAGCTTGCCTGCCAGGCCGACTCGCTGGTGCGCATGGTAGATGAGATCCAGCTGGCGAATATGCTCGAAAATGATTTCTGGAAAGGAACGCCGACTCTCTTCTCTATCCAGAATCTGATCGATGAAGTGGTGCCTGAGGTCCTGCCCGTGATTAAGCGCAAAGGGCTGCAGCTGCTGATCAATAACCATTTACCGGCGAATGATGAACGTCATGGCGATCGCGAAGCGCTGCGTCGCATTCTGCTGATGATTATTCAGTACGCCGTCACCACCACCCAGATCGGCAAGATCACCCTGGAAGTCAGTACCGACGAGTCGGCTGAAGATCGCCTGACGTTCCGTATCCTGGATACCGGGGAAGGCGTAACGACAAGCGAAATCGATAATCTGCATTTCCCGTTCCTGAATGACACCCAGAGCGATCATTACGGCAAGGCCAATGCCCTGACCTTCTGGCTGTGCGATCAGCTGGCACGTAAGCTCGGTGGCCATCTGAATATCAAGGCCCGCGAATCACTTGGCACGCGTTACTCGCTGCACGTTAAAATGGCGGCGAATCCACAGGAAGAAGACGAAGAACGCCTGCTGGATGATGTGGTCGTGATGGTGGATGTGACCTCGAACGAGATCCGCAATATTGTGGTTCGTCAGTTAGAAAACTGGGGCGCGGCCTGCATAACGCCGGATGAAAGACTCTCAAGTCAAGAATTTGATCTGTTTTTAACTGATAATCCGTCTAATCTTACTGCCTCCGGCTTGCTTTTAAGCGATGATGAGCCAGGCGTGCGAAAAATCGGCCCAGGCCAGCTGCGCGTCAACTTTAATATAAGCAATGCGATGCAGGAAGCTGTACTACAACTAATAGAAGAGCAACTGGCGCAGGAAGAGATAGCGGAATCACCGTTAGGCGGCAATGAAAATGCCGAGCTTCACGCCAGCGGATACTATTCACTCTTTGTTGATACAGTACCAGATGATGTTAAGCGGTTGTATACTGAGTCCGCTGCGAATGATTTTGCAGCGCTGGCACAGACAGCACACCGGCTTAAAGGGGTGTTTGCCATGCTTAATCTGGTTCCCGGCAAGCAGTTATGTGAAACGCTGGAACATCTAATTCGTGAGAAAGATGCCTCTGGCATTGAAAAATACATCAGCGACATTGACGCCTACGTCAAAAGCTTGCTGTAGCAAGGTAGCCTTATACATGAACAATATGAACGTAATTATTGCCGATGACCATCCGATTGTACTGTTCGGTATTCGCAAATCACTTGAACAGATCGAGTGGGTGAATGTAGTCGGTGAATTTGAAGACTCTACAGCACTGATCAATAACCTCCCAAAGCTTGATGCGCATGTGCTCATCACCGATCTCTCCATGCCTGGGGACAAATACGGTGATGGGATCACACTCATCAAATATATCAAACGTCACTTCCCCGACATCTCGATCATTGTTCTGACCATGAACAACAACCCGGCCATTCTGAGCGCCGTGCTGGATCTGGATATCGAAGGGATTGTATTGAAACAGGGTGCGCCGACCGATCTGCCAAAAGCGCTCGCTGCGCTGCAGAAAGGCAAGAAGTTCACGCCTGAAAGCGTCTCTCGTTTGCTGGAAAAAATCAGCGCCGGTGGCTATGGCGACAAACGCCTGTCTCCGAAAGAGAGCGAAGTTCTGCGCCTGTTCGCCGAAGGTTTCCTGGTCACCGAGATTGCCAAGAAGCTGAACCGCAGTATTAAAACCATCAGTAGCCAGAAGAAATCAGCAATGATGAAACTGGGTGTGGATAACGATATTGCACTGCTGAACTATCTCTCCTCCGTTACGCTGAGCGCGTCGGATAAGGATTGATGTTGACCGGGTGTGCGGCCTGATGGCCTCACCTCCCCCTCCCGGCGTGTGAGGGAAACAACAAAAAAGGCCCTGACGGGCCTTTTTTTATACTCTCGCTTTTCTGACCCGTTCCGCATACACGGAAATCGTCTGTTTCAGGACGTCCAGCGTCACCGGTTTCGACAGACAACTGTCCATCCCTGACTCCAGACAGCGCTGTTTCTCTTCCGCCAGCGCATTCGCCGTCACGCCCACGACCGGCAACGTCAGGCCAAGCTGGCGTATACGCTGCGTCAGACGGTAGCCATCCATATTCGGCATGTTGACGTCGCTAAGAACGATATCAATGTGGTTTTTACTCAGCACGTTCAGCGCATCCACGCCGTCATTGGCGGTTTTGCACTGATAGCCAAGCGAACCCAGCTGGTCTGCCAGCAGGCGACGGTTAATCGGATGGTCATCCACCACCAGAATCATCATATCGTCATTCAGCGATGCCAGCGCATCCGGTGACGGCAACTCCGTCGCCCCATCGCTATCTTCCAGCTGCACGCTGTAAATACGTGCCCGCAGGCTCATGAGCTCATGCGGCGTCGCCACGCTGTGCACCCATTCACCCGGAGCTCGTTCGACCGGAATACCGATATGGCGACGGCAGAAGTGAACCACCCCTCTGCCCTGCCAGGGTTGTTCCAGCATCTCGTCGGTGATCAGCACATCGTCGACATCCGGCGTTTGCCCTTCATAGCGGGACACGCGCACGCCGCTGTGGGTAAGAAGCGCCGTCAGGTAATCATTCAGTGAGGCATTGTGTACTGCCAGCCAGCAGCGCTTATCGCTCAGCCCGTCCACCACCGCTTTTACCGGGTACTGGGCAGAATAGAGCGGAATGCGGATAGTAAACTGGCTGCCCATGCCTGGCTCGGTATCAACGGAGATATCGCCGTCCATCATGCTCACGAGCTTCTCACAGATCGCCAGACCCAGCCCGGTCCCCTGGAAGTTACGCTGTACGCCGGTACCGACCTGGAAGAACGGGTCAAACAGACGCACCACTTCCTTCGCCGGGATACCCACGCCGGTATCACGCACACGAATACTCAGGTAGTCCCCTGCCCGACACACGTGCAACACAATGCAGCCGATATCGGTAAATTTAATGGCGTTACTGAGCAGGTTAGAAATGACCTGCTGCAGACGCATCGGATCGCCATGCAGCGTCAGCGGCACGTCCGGCTCAATAAAGCAGTAGAGGCCCAGCTGTTTACGCACCACCAGCGGCAGATAGTTGGCGCTGATGTGGTTCATCACCTCGCGCGGAGAGAACTCCCGCGGCTCAATTTTCAGCTGCTCCGACTCAATTTTGGAGAAATCGAGAATATCGCTGATGATTTTCAGCAGCAGGCTGGAGGAGTTATTCATCGCCGTCACCAGGCGATCGACCCCTTTCGGCAGCTCTTTGGTCTGCAGAAGATCAAGGTTACCGATAATCCCGTACAGCGGGGTACGCAATTCGTGGCTGACGGTGGCGAGGAACATGGATTTTGACTGGCTGGCCTGCTCGGCGGCCTGCGCCATCTCCTGCAGGGACTCTTCCATCTTCACACGCGCCGAGACGTCTACCAGGACGCAAATTGCCACGTTCTCATTACGATAGCGGGAGTGCACAAAGCTGATTTGCAGGTTCGTGTGCGTGCTGGTCAGCACGTCAACGAAGTTCACCTGCTGGCCACAGATAATCTGCGTCAGCCTCTGTCGGTCCTCATGCGTCAGCATGTTCAGGTAGTTATGCGCCAGCTCGTTACTGAGGATATTGGTCCCGTCCTGCGTGCGCAGGATGCAGATCCCCACCGGCGCCGAGGCGACAATCTTGCGGTTAAACTGCTCGTGCTCTTCCAGCCGCTGGGCGTCGCTTTCGGCGGGTATAAAGATTTTGCGCTCATACATTCGCGCCAGGGTAAACAGCGCCCCCCCGGCCAGCAGGTTCAGCAAAATCGCGTTCATGATAAGAATGCGGATCCGCTCAAGCACCATATCCACGGGCAGCGAATAGACAATACTCAGCGACGAAGGCGGCAAGCTCTTTTTAAGCACCAGCTCACGGAAGCCTGAGGTATAGCCAAACCACGACCGCTCCTGCATCCAGTGCGGATCGACGTTCAGTCGATTATCCGGACCGGCGAGTGAGATCAGGGTATGTCCGTTTTCATCCAGAATGGTCACGCCCATCGGCAGACTGCCCGGCGTGAAGAAGTTTTCCATGCGAATGGTCTGTTCAATCCCCAGCAGCGCCTGCAGACGATTGCCCAGATAGACCGGCGTGAGGGCGTAGAAATAGCCCACGCCCATGCGTGGCCCCTGGCTTATCCAGAAGATGTTATTCCCGCGCTCGTCCTGCGGCGCATTGCGATATTTCACAATACGTTCGTGCAGGCTTTTCAGCGCATCATCGCGCTCAACGGGCACATCGCGCAGGCCAAAGTCGGCCATGCAGAGATTTTCACTGCCAATCAGGAAGACGCGGTTCAGATCATAGGCGGCGGAAAAGTTGTCACGCCAGTAGCGCATAAACCAGGAGAGCGACTCCAGTGAACCGCGCCAGGTGCTGCCCATCGCAGAGCAATCGGAATCCGGAAACAGCGGCTCGAAATTCGGTACTTCGGTTTTGTCATTACGCCCACGGATGGCAAGAATGCCGTTTTCCGCGGTCAGGCGATTCTCGGCAATGTACTTCAGCTCCTTCATCACGTCGGACGTTCGCTGAATATAGCGCTGGGCCTGATCGGAGCTTAAGTTAAACTCCTGGCGGATCTCCGCTTCTTTCTGATGAAGGGCGTTAACGATGTAAAACACCGACAATAATGCCACCAGCAACCAAAGCAAGAGCGCCAGCGCCCGAAACAGATAGCGAGAGACTTTCAGCGTGGTACGAAAGGAGACGAGGTATTTCAAAGGGGCGAGGCTCCGCCGTCGGGGTCAAAAAGAATGTGGTTAAGGTAGCGGTAAACGCGCCTTGTCGCAACGTTCACTTATCTGCTTGTGCAAAAGAAAAGGGCCGGAAACCGGCCCTTTTTGCATCAGGAGACATTACTCGTCAGCGTCATCCGCTGCATCATCTTCGGTATCGGCTTCTGGTGCGATTTCATCATCACCTTCTGCGACGCTACCGTCGATGGAGTCGAGCTCTTCGTCATCCACAGGCTCAGCTACACGCTGCAGACCCACGACGTTTTCATCTTCCGCGGTACGGATGAGGATCACACCCTGAGTATTACGGCCAACCACGCTGATCTCAGATACGCGTGTACGCACCAGCGTACCGGCATCCGTGATCATCATGATCTGGTCGGCATCGTCTACCTGTACCGCACCCACAACGGATCCGTTGCGCTCGGTAACCTTGATAGAGATTACGCCCTGCGTGCCACGAGACTTGGTCGGGTATTCGCTTTCGGCAGTACGTTTACCGTAGCCGTTCTGCGTGACGGTCAGGATAGCACCTTCACCGCGCGGAACGATCAGGGAAACGACGGTATCTTCACCGGCCAGTTTGATACCACGAACACCTGTTGCAGTACGGCCCATTGCACGAACCGCGTTCTCTTTGAAGCGCACCACTTTACCGGCGGCGGAGAACAGCATCACTTCATCGGAACCGGAGGTGAGGTCAACGCCAATCAGTTCGTCACCGTCGTTCAGGTTCACCGCGATGATACCGGCAGAACGTGGACGGCTGAATTCGGTCAGCGCGGTTTTCTTCACGGTACCGCTGGCGGTCGCCATAAAGACGTTCACGCCTTCTTCGTACTCACGTACCGGCAGAATCGCGGTGATACGTTCGTTCGCTTCCAGCGGCAGCAGGTTCACGATTGGACGACCACGCGCACCACGGCTCGCTTCTGGCAACTGATAGACCTTCATCCAGTACAGACGACCACGGCTTGAGAAGCAGAGGATCGTGTCATGGGTGTTTGCCACCAGCAGACGGTCAATAAAGTCTTCTTCTTTAATACGTGCTGCCGATTTGCCTTTACCGCCACGACGCTGTGCTTCGTAGTCGGTCAGCGGCTGATACTTCACATAGCCCTGGTGAGACAGGGTGACCACCACATCTTCGCGGTTGATCAGATCTTCAATGTTGATATCAGAGCTGTTCGCCGTGATTTCGGTGCGACGCTCATCGCCGAACTGATCGCGGACCAGTTCCAGCTCTTCACGGATCACTTCCATCAGGCGCTCTGCGCTACCCAGGATATGCAGCAGCTCGGCAATCTGTTCCAGCAGTTCTTTGTATTCGTCGAGCAGTTTTTCGTGCTCAAGGCCAGTCAGTTTCTGCAGACGCAGATCCAGAATCGCCTGGGCCTGCTGTTCAGTCAGGTAGTACTGACCGTCACGCACGCCGAACTCAGGCTCCAGCCACTCAGGACGCGCAGCATCGTCGCCAGCGCGTTCCAGCATGGCGGCCACGTTGCCCAGATCCCACGGACGGGCAATCAGAGACGCTTTCGCTTCCGCAGGGGTTGGTGCACGGCGAATCAACTCAATGATTGGGTCGATGTTTGCCAGTGCAACGGCCAGCGCTTCAAGGATATGCGCACGGTCGCGGGCTTTACGCAGTTCGAAAATAGTACGGCGAGTCACCACTTCACGGCGGTGACGCACAAACGCGCTCAGAATATCTTTCAGGTTCATGATCTTCGGCTGACCATGGTGCAATGCAACCATGTTGATACCGAAGGAGACCTGGAGTTGAGTCTGGGAATACAGGTTGTTCAGTACAACCTCGCCCACCGCGTCGCGTTTGATTTCAATCACGATGCGCATGCCGTCTTTATCAGATTCGTCACGCAGCGCGCTGATGCCTTCAACACGTTTTTCTTTTACCAGCTCGGCGATTTTTTCAATCAGACGCGCTTTGTTCACCTGATACGGGATCTCGTGAACAATGATGGTTTCACGGCCGGTTTTGGCGTCCGCTTCCACTTCGGCGCGGGCACGGATATAAATCTTGCCACGTCCGGTGCGGTACGCTTCTTCAATACCACGACGACCGTTGATGATCGCCGCCGTCGGGAAGTCTGGACCCGGGATGTGTTCCATCAGCCCTTCAATGCTGATGTCTTCATCCTCAATATAGGCCAGGCAGCCGTTGATCACTTCCGTGATGTTATGCGGTGGAATGTTGGTTGCCATACCGACGGCGATACCGGACGAACCGTTCACCAGCAGGTTAGGGATTTTCGTTGGCATAACGTCCGGAATGCGTTCCGTGCCGTCATAGTTATCAACGAAATCAACCGTCTCTTTTTCCAGGTCAGCCATCAGCTCATGGGCAATTTTCGCCAGACGGATTTCCGTATAACGCATTGCCGCGGCGGAGTCGCCGTCGATAGAACCAAAGTTACCCTGACCATCTACCAGCATGTAACGCAGCGAGAATGGCTGCGCCATTCGGACGATAGTGTCGTACACCGCGGAATCACCATGGGGATGGTATTTACCGATTACGTCACCAACGACACGGGCAGATTTTTTGTAGGCTTTATTCCAGTCATTGCCCAATACGTTCATGGCGTATAGTACGCGACGGTGTACCGGCTTCAGGCCATCGCGGACGTCCGGCAGCGCACGGCCAACAATGACCGACATCGCATAGTCCAGATAGGAGCTCTTCAGCTCTTCCTCGATGTTAACCGGTGTAATTTCTCTCGCAAGGTCGCTCATCTAACCGCTATCCCTCTACTGTATCCCGGATTCAAAGGTCGCAAATTATAACACAGCCGCGGTGATTGAGGTAAACCAATAAGCTTTATTCAACCGCGCGGGCTGATATACTCCGAAGTCTTGCAAAATAAGGAGTAAAAGCGCCCATGAATGCCGAAAAATCCCCGGTGGCTCACAACGTTGACCATGAAGAGATTGCCAAATTCGAAGCGGTGGCATCCCGCTGGTGGGATCTCGAAGGTGAGTTTAAACCTCTGCACCGCATTAACCCGCTGCGCCTGGGCTATATCGCGGAGCGTTCCGGCGGCCTGTTCGGTAAGAAAGTGCTCGACGTCGGCTGCGGCGGCGGCATTCTGGCAGAAAGCATGGCGCGCGAAGGGGCTACCGTCACCGGTCTGGATATGGGCTTTGAACCGCTGCAGGTTGCCCGTCTTCATGCGCTGGAATCCGGAGTGCAGGTGGAATATGTGCAGGAAACCGTCGAAGAACATGCGGCGAAGCATGCCCATCAGTACGACGTGGTGACCTGTATGGAAATGCTGGAGCACGTTCCCGACCCCCAGTCCGTGGTTCACGCCTGTGCAAAACTGGTGAAACCGGGCGGCCAGGTCTTCTTCTCGACGATCAACAGAAACGGTAAAGCCTGGCTGATGGCGGTCGTCGGGGCGGAGTATGTGCTGCGTATGGTGCCAAAAGGCACGCACGACGTGAAGAAATTCATCAAGCCTGCTGAATTACTGAGCTGGGTTGATCAGACGTGGCTCAAGGAGCAGCACATCACCGGTCTGCATTACAATCCATTGACCGATAAATTCAAACTCGCACCGGGTGTAGATGTTAACTATATGTTGCATACAACCGCCAAAAACGACTGACGTCATCCATTATTCTTATAAAGATTGCGCGACATCATGTTGCGCAATTCTGACCTCCCGTTGAAGAAATCAGCACTCGATCAAATTTTGAATTTTTTTTCTTAATTATTGACATCTCTTCCAGGCCTTACGGTACGAGGACTTAGCCTTTTTTACCCTTTGACAACCTCAATTTAACGTCAAAATCAACCCTTGTGCTGAAAAGATTCGATACTAGAATACTCACCATATAGCGTTTTTCTTATCGCAAACCCCCTATATGTAGTATTTATCCACAGAGTTAGTCACAAGACGGATCTGTGGATAAGCGGGGGATATTTTTTATTTCACGGACAGGTAAAACCCACATGAATCAGAGTCTGCTGGTGACTAAGCGCGACGGTACCACCGAGCGTATCAATCTGGACAAAATCCATCGTGTTCTCGACTGGGCAGCAGAAGGACTGAATAACGTATCTATCTCCCAGGTTGAACTGCGCTCTCACATTCAGTTCTACGATGGCATCAAGACGTCTGATATCCACGAAACCATCATCAAGGCTGCGGCGGATCTCATCTCCCGTGAAGCCCCGGATTATCAGTACCTCGCTGCACGTCTGGCGATTTTCCACCTGCGTAAAAAAGCGTACGGCCAGTTTGAGCCGCCAAAGCTTTACGATCACGTGGTGAAAATGGTTGAGCTGGGCAAATACGACACGCATCTGCTGGAAGACTATACGGAAGAAGAGTTCAAGCAGATGAACGGGTTTATCGATCACTGGCGCGACATGAACTTCTCTTACGCGGCGGTGAAGCAGCTCGAAGGCAAATACCTGGTTCAGAACCGTGTGACCGGTGAGATCTACGAAAGCGCCCAGTTCCTCTATATTCTGGTGGCCGCCTGCCTGTTCTCTAACTACCCGCGTGACACCCGTCTGGAATACGTGAAGCGTTTCTACGATGCGGTTTCCACGTTCAAGATTTCTCTGCCTACGCCAATCATGTCTGGCGTGCGTACCCCAACCCGTCAGTTCAGCTCATGCGTTCTGATCGAGTGTGGTGACAGCCTGGATTCCATCAACGCGACCTCCAGCGCCATCGTGAAATATGTCTCCCAGCGTGCCGGTATCGGCATCAACGCCGGTCGCATCCGTGCACTGGGTAGCCCGATTCGCGGCGGTGAAGCGTTCCACACCGGCTGTATCCCGTTCTACAAACACTTCCAGACCGCGGTAAAATCCTGCTCTCAGGGCGGCGTACGCGGTGGTGCAGCCACCCTGTTCTACCCAATGTGGCACCTGGAAGTGGAAAGCCTGCTGGTACTGAAAAACAACCGTGGCGTTGAAGGCAACCGCGTTCGTCACATGGACTACGGCGTACAGATCAACAAGCTGATGTACACCCGTCTGCTGAAAGGTGAAGACATCACCCTGTTCAGCCCATCCGACGTTCCGGGCCTGTATGACGCGTTCTTCGCCGATCAGGATGAGTTCGAGCGTCTGTACACCAAATACGAAAAAGACGACAGCATCCGTAAGCAGCGCGTTAAGGCGGTTGACCTGTTCTCCCTGATGATGCAGGAACGTGCCTCTACCGGCCGTATCTACATTCAGAACGTTGATCACTGCAACACCCATAGCCCGTTTGACCCGGTGGTTGCGCCAGTGCGCCAGTCTAACCTGTGCCTGGAAATCGCCCTGCCGACCAAACCGCTGGAAGATGTTAACGACGAAAACGGCGAAATCGCGCTCTGCACCCTCTCTGCTTTCAACCTGGGCGCTATCAAGAGCCTGGAAGAGCTGGAAGAGCTGGCGGTGCTGGCCGTGCGTGCGCTGGATGCCCTGCTGGATTACCAGGACTACCCAATCCCGGCGGCAAAACGTGGAGCAATGGGCCGTCGTACCCTCGGTATCGGCGTTATCAACTTTGCCTACTGGCTGGCGAAACACGGTAAGCGTTACTCCGACGGCAGCGCGAACAACCTGACCCACGAAACGTTCGAAGCGATTCAGTACTACCTGCTGAAAGCCTCCAACGAGCTGGCGAAAGAGCAAGGCGCGTGCCCGTGGTTCAACGAAACCACCTATGCGAAAGGCATTCTGCCGATCGATACCTACAAGAAAGACCTGGATGCGATTTCTAACGAACCGCTGCATCTGGACTGGGAAGCGCTGCGTGAATCCATCAAGACTCACGGCCTGCGTAACTCCACGCTGTCTGCCCTGATGCCGTCTGAGACCTCTTCGCAGATCTCTAACGCCACCAACGGTATTGAACCACCGCGCGGCCACGTCAGCATTAAAGCGTCGAAAGACGGTATCCTGCGTCAGGTTGTGCCTGACTACGAGCTGCTGAAAGACAACTACGAGCTGCTGTGGGAAATGCCAAACAACGACGGTTACCTGCAGCTGGTGGGGATCATGCAGAAGTTTATCGACCAGTCGATTTCTGCTAACACCAACTACGACCCGACGCGCTTCCCGTCTGGCAAGGTACCGATGCAGCAACTGTTGAAAGACCTGCTCACCGCCTACAAATTTGGTGTGAAAACCCTGTACTATCACAACACCCGTGATGGTGCGGAAGACGCTCAGGATGACATGGCACCGTCAATTCAGGACGATGGCTGCGAAAGCGGCGCATGTAAGATCTAATGAAGGGCGGGGATATCCCCGCCTTTATTTCGTAAGACAGGACTCCAATTCATGGCATACACCACCTTTTCACAGACGAAAAACGACCAGCTCAAAGAGCCGATGTTCTTCGGGCAACCGGTCAACGTGGCACGCTACGATCAGCAAAAATATGACATCTTCGAAAAGCTGATTGAAAAGCAACTCTCCTTCTTCTGGCGCCCGGAAGAAGTTGACGTCTCTCGCGATCGTATCGATTTCCAGGCGTTGCCGGAGCACGAAAAGCATATCTTCATCAGCAACCTGAAGTACCAGACGCTGCTGGACTCCATTCAGGGCCGTAGCCCGAACGTGGCGCTGCTGCCGCTGATCTCCATTCCGGAGCTGGAAACCTGGGTGGAAACCTGGGCGTTTTCTGAGACCATCCACTCTCGCTCTTACACCCACATTATCCGCAACATCGTTAACGATCCGGCGGTGGTGTTTGACGATATCGTCACTAACGAGCAGATCCAGAAACGTGCTGAAGGTATTGCGCACTACTACGACGAACTGATCGAGATGACCAGCTACTGGCATCTGCTGGGCGAAGGCACCCACACCGTGAACGGCAAAACCGTCACCGTGAGCCTGCGCGCGCTGAAGAAACAGCTTTACCTGTGCCTGATGAGCGTTAACGCACTGGAAGCCATCCGCTTCTACGTGAGCTTCGCCTGCTCCTTCGCGTTTGCGGAACGCAAGCTGATGGAAGGTAATGCCAAAATCATCCGTCTGATCGCCCGTGACGAGGCCCTGCACCTGACCGGCACCCAGCATATGCTGAACCTGCTGCGCAGCGGTACAGACGATCCGGAGATGGCTGAGATTGCCGAAGAGTGCAAACAGGAGTGCTATGACCTGTTCGTGCTGGCCGCTCAGCAGGAGAAAGAGTGGGCAGACTACCTGTTCCGCGACGGCTCCATGATTGGCCTGAACAAAGATATCCTGTGCCAGTATGTTGAGTACATCACCAACATCCGTATGCAGGCGGTCGGGCTTGAGCTGCCGTTCAAGACCCGCTCTAACCCAATTCCGTGGATCAACACCTGGCTGGTATCCGATAACGTGCAGGTTGCGCCACAGGAAGTGGAAGTCAGTTCTTATCTGGTCGGGCAGATTGACTCTGAAGTTAATACCGACGACCTGAGCGACTTCCAGCTCTGATGAGCCGCGTAACGCTTAGCCTTTCCGGTACCGAAGTGCTGTGCCGGGAAGAACACCCTTCCCTGTTGATTGCGCTTGAGGCGCATCAGGTTGAAGTGGAGTATCAATGCCGCTCAGGCTATTGCGGATCATGTCGCTGCCGTTTAGTCGCCGGACAAGTGGACTGGCTGACCGAACCGCTGGCCTTCATCAACGAAGGTGAAATTTTGCCCTGCTGCTGCCGGGCAAAAGGCGATATAGAGATTGAGATGTAAACCGCCCCTCCGGGCGACATAAAAAAGGGCCTTACGGCCCTTTTTCTTTTACTTCAAAAACTGCACGGCTTTATCGGGGAAATCGGTGAACAGCCCGTCCACCCCGGCCTGGTTATACAGCACGTCGTACAGCTGGTTTACGTCCGTCGCATAAGCCGGTAGCTGGTCCGCACGCACCGTATACGGATGAACCTGCATATGACTGGCGTGCGCCTCTTTCACCATTGCCGTCAGCTTGACGTGGCCTGGCGTTGAGCCTTCCGCCACCAGCATATGGTAATCCGGTCCGATACCGTCGGCGTACTGCGCGATCTGTTTCATTGCGCCCGGCTTAAACATCCAGTCGTAGTTGTAATTCACCCACGTGCCGTCGGGCTGTTTCTCCTGAGTTTCATTCCAGTCGGTGTAGGCAATCAGCTGTACCAGATTGAGATCCATCCCTCTCTTTGGCGCCAGCTCGGTTTTGATGCGCTTCAGCTCAGCGGCGTCAAAACACTGCAGATAGACTTTGTCGCGCTTGCTGGTGTAGCCGTACTTTTTCAGCACGTCCAGCGTCTTCGCGGCAATGTCCTTCCCTTCCTGATGGTGGAACCACGGCGCTTTTATCTCCGGGTAGATGCCGATGTTTTTCCCGGTTGAGTGGTTCAGTCCCTGAACAAACTCAATCTCTTCTTCGAAGGTATGAATGCGAAAATCAGATTTACCCATCGGGAAACGTCCCGGATAGACCTGCACCTTCTTGCCGTTTTCAACCTCGAAACCCTCGGTAAACTTCAGCGAACGAATCTCATCCAGCGTAAAGTCAATGGCGTAGTAGCGACCATCTTTGCGGGCGCGGGCCGGGAAACGCTCAGCCACGTCCGTCACGCGGTCAAGATAGTGGTCATGAAGGACGACCAGCTGGTCGTCACGGGTCATCACCAGATCCTGCTCGAGATAATCTGCCCCCTGCGCATAGGCCATCGCTTTTGCCGGGAGCGTGTGCTCTGGCAGATAGCCGCTTGCGCCGCGATGGGCGATAACCATTTTCTCGTTAGCCAGCGCTGAGCCTGTCATCAGGCCCGCCAGCAGCAGGCCCGTTGCTACGTAAGTTAATTTCATCAGCCTTCTCCTTATTGACGACGCGCCTGCATTTCGGCGTGATGACGTTTTTCACCAATCATCACCACAATCAACAGCAGCACCGCCAGCACGCTACCGCCAATCATCACCATAAAGCCGCCGTCCCAGCCGAAGAAGTCAACGGTGTAGCCCACAATGGCGCTCGCCGCGACCGAACCGCCAAGGTAACCGAACAGACCGGTAAAGCCGGCCGCCGTACCTGCCGCTTTCTTCGGCGCCAGCTCCAGGGCATGCAGACCAATCAGCATCACCGGGCCGTAAATCAGGAAGCCGATGACGATCATACAGGCCATATCGATTGACGGGTTACCCGGCGGGTTGAGCCAGTAAACCACGGTGGCAATGGTCACCAGCGTCATAAAGAAGACGCCCGTCGCACCACGGTTACCCCGGAACACTTTGTCCGACATCCAGCCGCAAATCAGCGTCCCCGGGATCCCGGCGTACTCATAGAGGAAGTAAGCCCAGGAGGATTTATCCAGCGCGAAATGCTTCACCTCTTTCAGATAGGTAGGTGACCAGTCGAGGATGCCGTAACGCAGCAGGTACACGAAGACGTTGGCCACCGCGATATACCACAGCAGTTTGTTGGGCAGGACGTACTTCATGAAGATCTATTTGGCCGTCAGCTCTTCTTCATGCTGCTCGCTGTAATCATCCGGATAGTCGTTTTTGTACTCTTCAATCGGCGGCAGGCCACAGGACTGCGGCGTGTCACGCATCAGGGCGAAAGCGATAACCGCCACCAGAATGGCACCAAAGGCAGGCATATAAAGCGCGGCTTTCCAGTCGTTAAACCACGCCATCCCCAGCAGGAACAGCAGAGGTGGAATACCGCCACCGACGTTATGCGCGCAGTTCCACACCGACACGATGCCGCCACGCTCTTTCTGCGACCACCAGTGCACCATGGTGCGCCCGCACGGCGGCCACCCCATTCCCTGGAACCAGCCACAGAGGAACAGCAGCACGAACATCACGGCGATGCTGGAGGTTGCCCATGGCACAAAGCCCATGAACAGCATCACCGCTGCCGCCAGGATCAGACCCGCAGGCAGGAACACGCGTGGATTCGAGCGATCGGACACTGAACCCATGATGAATTTGGAAAAACCGTAGGCGATAGAGATCCCCGACAACGCGAACCCCAGATCGCCACGAGAAAAGCCCTGCTCCACCAGATACGGCATGGCGAGCGCAAAGTTTTTACGTACCAGGTAGTACGCCGCGTACCCGAAGAAGATCCCCAGGAAGATTTGCCAACGCAGACGACGGTATAGCGGATCAATTTCTGCCTCTGGCAGACGCGCCCGATGCGGCGCAGGTTTGAAGATACTGAGCATGACAGCCTCCGTGGCCAGGTATTGAATTTACAGGGGTTTAACTGCCCCACACTCCAGAGAGGCGGCGATGTTAAGAAATCACGGTGATTGTTACTGTGAATCAACGCACAAATTGTTACAGAAATATGACAATGTGCGCAGAAAAGCGCATGGAATCACGTTTCACTTTCGAATTTCGTTCGTTTATGTTCGAAATCAAACAAACCACAGTTTTGATGTGGCTAAATGGTAAAAAACGAACACAGAGGGATAACAATGACAATTCACGATCCTCGCTACAGCGATGTGATTATCATTGGCGGTGGCGCGACCGGCGCCGGCATCGCACGCGACTGCGCCCTGCGTGGGCTGAGCGTCACGCTTCTGGAGCGCCATGACATTGCGACGGGCGCAACCGGGCGCAATCATGGTCTGCTACACAGTGGTGCCCGTTACGCGGTGACCGACCCCGAATCTGCGCGGGAATGCATTGCTGAAAACCAGATCCTCAGACGCATTGCCCGCCACTGCATTGAACCGACCAACGGTCTGTTCATTACGCTTCCCGAAGACGATCTCTCATTTCAGCCAACCTTTGTGACCGCCTGCCGCGCTGCAGGGATTGAGGCTGACGTCATCGACCCCGAACTCGCGCGTCGTCTGGAACCGTCTGTCAACCCGGCCCTTATCGGTGCGGTGAAGGTCCCGGACGGTACGGTTGACCCTTTCCGCCTGACCGCCGCGAACATGCTGGACGCTCGTGAACACGGCGCACAGGTTCTGACCGGGCAGGAAGTGACCGGGCTTATCCGGGAAGGGAACCGCGTCTGCGGCGTACGTGTTTTTGATACGCAGTATAAGGAGCATGGCGAACTGTACGCCGCCGTGGTGGTCAACGCGGCGGGGATCTGGGGGCAACGCATCGCGGAGTACGCCGAGCTGTCTGTGCGCATGTTCCCGGCAAAAGGCTCGCTGCTGATCCTCGACCACCGCATTAACAACCACGTGATCAACCGCTGCCGCAAACCTTCTGATGCCGACATCCTGGTGCCGGGCGATACCATTTCGCTTATCGGCACCACCTCAACCCACGTGGACTATAGCGAGATAGATTACAACCGCGTGACCGCCGACGAGGTGGATATCCTGCTGCGCGAAGGGGAAAAGCTGGCTCCCGTGATGACGCAGACCCGAATTCTTCGCGCCTATGCCGGCGTGCGCCCTCTGGTGGCGAGCGATAACGACCCGAGCGGGCGCAACGTCAGCCGTGGCATCGTGCTGCTCGACCACGCCGCGCGCGATGGCCTGGACGGGTTTATCACCATCACCGGCGGCAAGCTGATGACCTACCGCCTGATGGCCGAGTGGGCAACCGATGCCGTCTGCCGCAAGCTGGGTAATAGCGAACGGTGTGTGACCGCAGAGCAACCTCTGCCCGGCTCGCGTCAGTCCACCGAGAAAACGCTGCAAAAAATCATCTCCCTTTCCGCCCCCCTGCGCGGTTCCGCCATCTACCGCCACGGAGACCGCACGCCGGTCTGGCTGGGGGAAGGACGGCTGAGCCGTAGCCTGGTGTGTGAATGCGAAGCCGTCACGGCGGGTGAAGTGCAATACGCCGTGGAGAATCTGACCGTCAACAGCCTGCTTGATTTACGTCGGCGCACCCGCGTGGGCATGGGCACCTGCCAGGGTGAGCTGTGCGCCTGCCGTGCCGCCGGGTTGTTACAACGTTTTCATACCACCACTGCCACCCAGTCGCTGGCACAACTCAGTGATTTCCTGAACGAACGCTGGAAAGGCATTCAGCCTGTCGCCTGGGGTGATGCCCTGCGTGAAAGCGAGTTTACCCGCTGGGTCTACCAGGGGCTGTGCGGTCTTGAGAAGGAGCAACAGGATGAAATTTGATACCGTGATTGTCGGTGGTGGGCTGGCGGGTCTGCTCTGTGGTATCAGGCTAACGAAGCAGGGGCTGCGCTGCGCCATCATCACCCGGGGCCAGAGCGCACTGCACTTCTCGTCGGGTTCGCTGGATCTGCTGGATGAGGCGTATCGCGATGCCCTGCCGCCAGAGCATCCCTATAACCTGACGGGCAGAGACACCGTCGACCGCCTCGCCCATGAAGCCGAAACCCTTCTGGCCGAGTGTGGCGCACGGCTGCAGGGTAACGCCCGGAAAAATCATCATCGGGTTACCCCGCTCGGCACCCTGCGCTCTGCCTGGCTCAGCCCGGAAGAGGTGCCTGTTGCCCCCTTCAACGCAGGACGGGTCCTGGTCGTGGGTATTAGCGGTTTTCTTGATTTCCAGCCCCACCTCGCTGCGGCATCGCTCTGTCGCCAGGGCGTGAACGCACACACGGCTGAGATAGAGCTTCCTGAGCTTGACGTCCTGCGCGACAACCCGAGCGAGTTTCGCGCGGTGAATATTGCCCGTTTTCTCGATAACGACGATAAATGGCCGCTGCTGTATGCCGCGCTCCGGCCGCTTGCCGAAGGTTGCGACACGCTGTTTATGCCCGCCTGCTTTGGCTTAAGCGACAACCGGCTCTGGCGCTGGCTCTCGGATCGCCTGCCCTGCTCGCTTGGCCTGCTGCCGACGCTTCCCCCTTCTGTCCCCGGCATTCGCCTGCATACCCAGCTTCAGCGTCGGTTTATCGCTCAGGGTGGCGTGTGGATGGCGGGTGACGAGGTGAAAAAAATCACCCTGACGGATGGCTCGGTGAGCGAAGTCTGGACGCGTAATCACGCTGATATTCCGCTTCGCGCGCGTTATACGGTGCTGGCAAGCGGCAGTTTCTTCAGCAACGGGCTGCTGAGCCGTCGGGACGGCATCCAGGAGGCAATTATGGGGCTGGATGTCCGGCAAACGCCCTCCCGCGCGGACTGGTATCAGAGTGATTTCTTCACCCCACAACCCTGGCAGCAGTTCGGCGTGATTGTCGATAAGCAACTGCACCCGCAACTTTCTGGTCAGCCGGTCAGTAATCTCTATGCCATTGGCTCTCTTCTGGGGGGATACGATCCCATCGCTCAGGGTTGCGGCGGCGGGGTCTGCGCCATCACGGCGCTGTATGTGGCAGAGCAAATTGGCCAGCGCATGGAGGCTGAGCAATGAACGATACCCGGTTTGAAAGCTGCATCAAATGCACAGTTTGTACCACCGTCTGCCCGGTCAGCGGTGTGAATCCGCGCTACCCGGGCCCGAAACAGGCCGGACCTGACGGCGAGCGCCTGCGTCTTAAAGACGGTGCGCTGTACGATGAGGCGCTGAAATACTGCATCAACTGTAAACGTTGCGAAGTGGCCTGTCCGTCGGACGTGAAGATCGGCGATATCATCCAGCGAGCCCGCGCGCGTTACAGCACGCAAAAGCCGTCCCTGCGCGATGCGATCCTGAGTCACACCGACCTGATGGGCAGTGTCTCCACGCCTTTTGCCCCGCTGGTGAATGCTGCAACGTCTCTCAAGCCGGTGCGAAAACTGCTGGATGCGACGCTGAAGATAGACCACCACCGCAGCCTGCCAAAATACTCTCACGGTACCTTCCGGCGCTGGTATACATCCGTGGCAGCGGAACAGGCGCAGTACACCGATCAGGTCGCGTTCTTCCACGGCTGCTATGTCAACTACAACCACCCGCAACTGGGAAAAGATCTGCTGAAGGTACTCAACGCGATGGGGACCGGCGTGCAGCTCCTGAATAAAGAGAAGTGCTGCGGTGTGCCGTTGATTGCCAACGGTTTTACCGATAAGGCGCGCAGACAAGCCAAAAGCAACGTCACGTCCCTGCGCGAGGCCATCGTTGATAAAGGGATTCCGGTGCTGGCCACCTCGTCCACCTGTACCTTCACCCTGCGTGATGAGTATCCGCACCTGCTGGACGTGGATAACACCGGTCTGCGCGAGCACATTGAGCTGGCGACACGTTTCCTGTGGCGCAAACTGGACAGCGGGCAAACGCTGCCGCTGCGGGAACTACCGCTGAAAGTGGTGTATCACACACCGTGTCATATGGAGAAAATGGGCTGGTCGCTCTATACGCTTGAGCTGTTGCGGCTCATTCCGGGGCTGGAGCTGACGGTGCTGGACTCGCGCTGCTGCGGCATCGCGGGCACTTACGGCTTTAAGCGAGAAAACTACGAAACGTCACAGGCGATCGGCGCCCCGCTGTTTCGCCAGATTGAAGAGAGCGGCGCAGATATCGTGGTCACCGACTGCGAAACCTGCAAGTGGCAGATAGAGATGTCTACCAGCAAGCGCTGCGAGCATCCGATCACTCTGCTGGCGAAGGCGCTGGGCTAAACCGTGCCGGGGCAAAATGCCCCGGCAAAGGCATCACTCAACAAACAGCGATTCGACAACATTAATCCAGCCGTGCTCGCTGGCCACCTCTTTACCCTTCAGCCAGCGGCGCAGCATGTTCAGCGCCATCATGGCGCAGACCTCCTGACGTACCACCAGACTGTGGCGAGTAATGCTCATTTTAACCCGCAAAGCATACGTGCCTTCCGGCGTCGCCAGCGCAAAGTTGAGATGTTCCTCATCCAGCCCCCCCACAAACAGCGCCAGGCCAGCAAAATGTTTCACCCTTCTTTCCGAAGCCCAGCGCGCGGTCTGCGCCAGCGTTTCCTGCTGGAACGGCACCACTTCACTGGCCAACAGCGGCGCACTGGCGCGCGACAGCTGCAGCGCCAGCAGGCCGCCGGTGAACTGTTCGCTTAAGGTCACGCTCAGTTGCCGAGACTGCAGATGCGACGCAATCTGCGCCGGCAGCCCCTCGGTGCCTTCAAAGATCAGGCTTTCACCTGCCACGCGCTGCACCTCCGGCCAGAGCGCCAGCATCGCCGCCTTCTCTGAGGCCGGTCCTGTCAGCTTGAGTTCAATGATGGGCATGGAGGAGCGGTAGCCCATTGAGACACCGGGTGGCAGGGAGAGATGATCAAGACTCTGGGCCAGATCGCTTTCGGAGCGGCCAAACGTGGTCAGACGCAGGCAGAGCGGAGGCTCAGGCAGGGTAAAACGTTCGCGAAGGCGCGGCAGGATCTGCTGCTCAACCATCACTTTAAATTCTGACGGTACGCCCGGCGTGAAGAACATCAGGCAGCGGTTGAGCGTAATGGCAAACCCACACGCGGTACCCACGGGGTTATCGACCAGTTCGGCGCTGGCGGGAATTTCCGCCTGCTTGCGGTTGCTGGGAGCCATAACACGGCCACGTTCGGAGAAGAAACGCTCCATCTGTGCCAGCCACTCTTCATGCAGCACCAGCCCTTCACCTTTTGCGGTCGCGGCGGCCAGGGCGCTGAGATCGTCGCTGGTGGGACCGAGCCCGCCGTTCACAATCAACACGTCGGCGTGTTCGCTACGCTCGCGCAGCACATTCACCAGTGACTCAAGATTGTCGCCCACCGTATTGCGACGCGTTAACGGTAATCCTTGCTCAAAGAAAAGATCGGCAAGCCAGGCAGCATTGGTATCAATAATTTGTCCATGCAGCACTTCGTCGCCGGTGGATAACATCTCCACGTTAATCATTGTGTTCTCCCGCTTATATGGTCAAAACACTATAGCGCAAATGGATGTCGGGAGAAGAGAGAAACTGGCGCGACAGAATGCCGCGCCGGCGTGATTAGAACCCTGCGCTGACCCCCACGTACGGGCCGTCAGCCAGTGCGTTGTCGCGGTTGCCGTCTTTACCCGCCAGGTTCAGATAGCGATAGCCTGCTTCAATCGTAATCGGACGCATGATGGTCCAGCGCGCGCCCGCGTTGGCTTCTTCATAGCTGTCGATACCGCTGGAGAGCGAATCCGGTGAGTAGTAATACTCGCCAAACAGGCCGAAGCTATCGCCAATTTTCCACTGCAGGCCGCCGCCTACCGCCGCCGCGTAACCTTCATCACCGTCGTTCGGGTTAGTGTAAATCCCCTTACCGCCCACGGTAGCCAGGAACGGGCCAAGCGGAATGTTCAGACCCAGGCCGAGGCTTGCCGCATCGCCATCGTCATCGTTATGCGTCCAGCCGCCGGTCATCGCCAGACCGGAGGTCTCGGTCCCAAGGCCAAAACCGAGGTGAGTATAATCCTGACCCGCCGAGCCGTTGAAGCTGATGGCGTTCGCCGCCGAAGAAACAACCATCAGGCCTAAGCCCACTAATGCCACTTTTTTCATTGTCGTGATCCCGCACAATTTTATAGAGAAGTCCCAAAACCGCGAGATTTTAACCTGAGTCGCCCGGGGATCAAGCACTCTGCGTGCGGCAGGCGAGTAGTTTGTAACGATTTGATACCCGATGTTTTTTTTTACGTGAGCAGCAGAAAACGCATTTTAACGCTCAGGCCACCCAGCGTTTCGCTGCGCGTCAGCTGCAAAGGGCTTCGGTGCAGACGGGCAATATCAGCGGCCAGCGCCAGCCCGATCCCTGACCCGGCGGCATCTCCGACGTTATCCAGCCGGTGGAAAGGCAGCATCGCCTGCTGGATCTGGTCCTCTTCAATGCCCGGACCACTGTCCTCCACGCTCAGCTCAACGGCGCCCTGATCTGTTCGCAGGAACACGGTCACTGTCCCTTCTGCAGGGGTATATTTGATCGCATTCTCCAGCAGGTTGGCGCACAACTCCCCCAGCAGCACGTCATCGCCTTCGATCATGATCGGCTGCTGCCGACCGTCATAGCCCAGGTCAATCGCTTTACTGCGCGCCTGCGCCAGCCGGGAGAAGCAGCAGTTTTGCACCACCTGAACCAAATCCACCCGCGCAAACTGGCCCTCCCCCTGCTCCTTACGCTTCACCGCGGAAAGCTGCAGCAGCCGTTCGGTCAGTACAATGGTGTCATCCAGGGTCGCATTCATTGCCCGCAGGCTCTCCTGCCACAGGGCGGGATCCTGACGCGTCAGGGCAACGGAGACCTGGGTTTTCAGCACCGCCAGCGGAGTTTTGAGCTGATGCGAGGCATCCGCGTTGAAGCGTTCCTGACGCGACAGCACGCCGCGCAGCCTGTCGATATAGCGGTTGAATGCCACAATCAGCAGCCGGGTCTCAGACCAGGGCAACAACTCCGGCAGCGGCGCGAGCAGGCCTGGATCACGGCGCACCATCAGCGAAGAGAGCTGGCGCATTGGGCGCAGTACGCGACGCAACAACCACGCGGTCAGCACCAGGGTCAGCAGCACCAGCAATCCCTGAGAGACCCATGATGAAAAGAGCAACTGACTGGCGAGATAGCGGCGGGACTGGAGCGTCTCCGCAACATAAATCTCCGCCATGCCGACGATATTCCCTTCATTGACGGGCTGCAGCAGACGCGCGACACGGATCGCCTGCCCGCGGTATTCGGTGTGATAAAACCAGGCCAGCGCCGGATAGACCGTGGTGCGGGATGTTGCCGGAGGCATCCGGGGCAGATCGTCATAGCCGGAGATCACCCGCCCGTCGGGATCAACCACTTTATAATAGAGCCGGTCGTTCATATTGAGTTCAAAGCTGTCGAGCACCACCCAGGGTACATTCACGCCCAGCCTGCCGTCGTGAACCTCCAGCCGCTCCGATATTGTTCGGGCAGAGGATAACAGCGTGCGGTCGTAAGCCTGCGTGGCTGCCTGCAATGCGCTGACATAGCTGTTAAATGCCGACAACCCCCACAGCAACAGCAACGGAAGCCCAAGAAACAGCAGCAGCTGCAGGTAAAGCGACTGCGGCTTAACCCACCTCATCGCCGCACTCCAGCACATAACCCAGTCCGCGAAGGGTGGTGACCCTCACGCCGCTACCGCTGAGCTTTTTGCGCAGACGATGAATATAGAGATCGATACTCTCCGGGCTAACGTCGTCATTCAGGCTAAACACCTGATCGAACAGCTGCTGCCGGGATACGGGGCGGGTCCGGCGATGCATCAACACCTTCAGTAGCGACAGTTCACGTGGCGTGAGCGACAGAGGCTCGTCGCGCAGCAGGAAAAAGCCTTCGTCGTCATATTCCAGCTCCCCAAGGCGCTGACGCTCCTGCGTTCGCCCTTCGCTTCTGCGCAACAGGGCGCGCAGCCGCGCGTCAAGCTCCTCCAGCTCAAACGGTTTCGGCAGATAGTCATCCGCCCCGGCGTTGAGCCCTTTCACCCGGTCCGCCACGTTGCTGCGCGCGGTGAGAAACAGGACGGGCAGCGTCTGACCGCGTTTACGCAGACGATGCACGACCTCCAGACCGTCAAAGCCAGGCATTCCGATGTCCAGAATGGCAACCGCATAGCTTTCTCCCTGCAGCAGATGGTCGGCGGCGCGCCCGTCAGAAACGCAGTCCACGGCAAAGCCCTCCTGCACCAGCGCTTTCTCCAGCCAGTGAGCCAGCTCACGATTATCTTCCGCGAGTAAGAGACGCATATCACATCCTGTAAAGTTGGTGTCGCATTGAAAGGGAAATGAAAGGTTATTGTTTTAACAATCACGCAACGGAACCGCTACAAGGTGGTTCACATAATCAGAAAAAAGCCCCGTACCCGTACTCCCGGAACTCCGGCGTGAGGATAAACGATGAAAAAACAACTACTTTCGACGCTTGCTGCAAGCGTATTGATGATAAGTGCCTCTGTCGTTCAGGCGCAGGATGCCCCGTCCCGCACCGAGTGCATCGCGCCGGCGAAACCCGGCGGCGGTTTCGATCTCACCTGCAAACTCATTCAGGTCAGCATGCTGGAGACCGGCGCTATCGCAAAACCCATGCGTGTGACCTATATGCCCGGCGGCGTGGGTGCCGTTGCGTACAACGCGATTGTCGCGCAACGCCCTGCGGAAGCCGGCACGGTGGTGGCTTTCTCCGGTGGCTCGCTGTTGAACTTGTCTCAGGGGAAGTTTGGCCGCTACGGCGTGGATGACGTGCGCTGGCTGGCAACCGTCGGTACCGACTACGGCATGATTGCCGTGCGCGCGGATTCACCGTGGAAATCCCTGAAAGACCTGCTGACCGCCATGGAAAAAGATCCGAACAGCGTGGTGATTGGCGCCGGTGCCTCCATCGGCAGCCAGGACTGGATGAAAGCCGCCCTGCTGGCACAGCAGGCGAAGGTTGATCCTCACAAGATGCGCTACGTGGCGTTTGAAGGGGGCGGCGAACCGGTGACGGCGCTGATGGGAAATCACGTTCAGGCGGTATCCGGCGATCTCAGTGAAATGGTGCCCTACCTGAACGGCGATAAAATCCGCGTGCTGGCGGTCTTCTCTGAGAACCGCCTGCCGGGCCAACTGGCGAACGTCCCTACCGCAAAAGAACAGGGTTATGACCTGGTCTGGCCGATTATCCGCGGTTTCTTCGTCGGGCCAAAAGTGACCGATGCCGAATATCAGTGGTGGGTCGAAACCTTCAATAAACTCCAGCAGACCGAAGCGTTTAAAAAGCAGCGCGATCTGCGCGGGCTGTTTGAGTTCAACCTGAGCGGCAAACCGCTGGATGAGTACGTCAAAAAACAGGTCAATGACTATCGCGAACAGGCGAAAGCCTTTGGCCTTGCCAAATAACCGGAGGCGGTATGAGCGATCGTATTTTTGCCGGGATTTGGCTGCTGCTCTGCGTCGGTGGGATGTTCGTCGCCTGGCAGATCCACAGCGAATACAGCTATGAACCGGTGGGGCCGCGCCCCTTCCCGATGGGCATTGTTGGACTGATGCTGCTCTGCTCGGTGGCCCTGCTGCTCCGTCATCCGGATACCGTAGAGTGGCCACCGCGCCGTATTCTGCAGCGTCTGCTGGTGATGGTCATCGTTCTGCTGATGTACGCCTGGGGTTTTGAGTGGCTCGGCTTTCCGGTGGCAACCGCCATCCTGACGATGGTGATCGGCATGCTGTTTAACGCCACCCTCCCGGCGGCGGGGATTTCCGGCGCGGTAATGGGGATCTTGCTGTGGTTTGCCTTTGACCGCCTGCTGGATGTGACCTTACCGCTCGGCGCATGGTTTAATTAACGGAGCACGCTATGGATACCTGGATTTATCTCTCGCAGGGGTTCGCCGTGGCGATGACCCCCGAAAACCTGGTGATAGCCCTGATCGGCTGCTTTGTCGGGACCATTGTGGGTCTGCTGCCCGGCCTTGGGCCGATTAACGGCGTCGCCATTTTACTCCCGCTGGCGTTTGCCCTGCATCTGCCTGCGGAATCGGCGCTGATCCTGCTGGCGACGGTGTATATCGGCTGTGAATATGGCGGGCGTATTTCATCCATCCTGCTGAACGTGCCTGGCGATGCGGCGGCCATTATGACCGCGCTGGATGGCTACCCGATGGCACGGCAGGGTCGCGGTGGCGTGGCGCTGTCCATCTCCGCGGTCAGTTCGTTTTGTGGTTCGCTGATTGCCATCGGCGGTATCATTCTTTTTGCCCCTGCGCTGGCCCAGTGGTCGCTGGCGTTTGGTCCGGCAGAGTATTTTGCGCTGATGGTCTTTGCCATCGCCTGTCTCGGCAGCATGATGGCGCAGAATCCGCTGAAATCGTTTTTGTCCGCGTTGATTGGTTTAGGGTTAGCCACCGTCGGCGTGGATGCCAACACCGGGGTTTATCGCTTTACCTTTGACAGCGTGCACCTTTCCGACGGTGTGCAGTTTATCGTGGTCGTGATTGGCCTGTTCTCGGTCTCTGAAATTTTATTGATGCTGGAACATACCAGCAGCGGACAGACGCTGGTGCGTAAAACGGGCCGCATGCTTTTCAGTGCCAAAGAGGGCGCACAGTGTATCGGCGCGACGCTGCGTTCGTCGGTGATTGGCTTCTTCGTCGGTATTCTGCCGGGGGCCGGGGCCACCATCGCCAGCGCCATCACTTACATGACCGAGAAAAAGCTCAGCGGCAACAGTGACAGCTTCGGCAAGGGCGACATTCGCGGGGTAGCGGCCCCAGAGGCTGCGAATAACGCCTCGGCCTGCGGTTCGTTTATCCCGATGCTGACCCTTGGCGTGCCGGGCTCAGGCACCACGGCGGTGATGATGGGCGCGCTGACGCTCTATAACATTACGCCTGGACCGGCCATGTTTACCGAGCAGCCGGATATTGTCTGGGGGCTGATTGCAGCGCTGCTGATCGCCAACGTGATGCTGCTGGTCATGAACATTCCGCTGATTGGTCTGTTCACCCGGATGCTGACAATTCCCCTGTGGTTCCTGGTGCCGGCTATTGCGGCCGTCTCCGCGGTGGGAGTGTATGCGGTACACAGCACCACTTTCGATCTGGTGCTGATGGTGCTGCTTGGCGTACTGGGCTACATCCTGCGTAAGATGCACTTCCCGATGTCGCCGCTGATTTTAGGCTTTGTGCTGGGAGAGATGCTGGAGCAGAACCTGCGCCGCGCCTTGTCCATCAGCAACGGCAATATGTCTATTCTGTGGGACAGCAGCGTGACGAAGGTGCTGTTAGCGATGGCCATTCTGGTGATTGTGGTTCCGCCGGTATTGCGTCTGCTGCGTCGCCGCCAGCGCAAACCGGCACCGGATATCGGTTGATTATCCTTTCAACAGACGGGCGACCCACTGTTTTAATGCCTGGCGGGAGATCTTAATCCCGCCATTTTTAAGCTCTGCCGGCAGCATCAGCCAGTGCACTGGCTGCTCAAAGCGCGCCAGTTTACCCTGTACCCACGCCGGGAAGCCGGTGATATCGGTTCCCGGTTCACACTCCACCACCGCCACCGGACGCTGACCGAACTCGGCGTCATCGAGTGGGACGATAAACGCCTGGTTTATCTGCGGATGGCGGACAATAACCCGCTCAAGGCTTTCCGGCTGGATCCCTTCGCCCCCGCTGAAAAAGAGGTTGTCCATTCGGCCAAGGATCGTCAGGCGCCCGTCATGCCATTCCCCGCGATCGCGGGTGGCAAACCAGCCCTGTGCATTGGTCAGCGGAATCAATGCACCGTCCCGCCAGTAACCTGCGGCCATACTTTGCGCTTTGATCCACACTTCACCATCAACCACCCGCACCTCTCTGCCCGGCAACGCAGCGCCGACGTCCGGTTCACCGTCCGCCTCTTTGGCACAAACCGTTGAGGCAAACTCCGTCAGACCGTAGCCACAGAAAGTGCGGATCCCCCGCTGGCTCGCCTGCTGAGTCAGGTCAACAGGGATCGCGGCCCCGCCAAGCAGTACGGCTTTTAGCGCGACAGGCTGGTGTGCATTAAGCAGACGCCAGAGCTGCGTCGGTACCAGTGAGGCATGCGTACAGCCCTGCAGGGCCTGCGCCAGCGGCTGCTTCTCGCGGACGGTTAAGCGCGCGCCAGCCTGCAACCAGCGCCACAAAATCCCCTGCCCGGAGACATGAAACAGCGGCAGGGAGAGCAGCCAGTCGTCTTCATCGCCGTAGGGCATCAGCGAAAGCACGCCGCGTGCACTGGCAAGATGGGCGGCACAGGTATGGACCGCCGCCTTGGGTAAACCGGTTGAACCGGATGTCAGCGTCATGGAAGCCAGCCGCGACGGTTGCCACGCCACGCGACACCCACCCGGTGCCTCGCGCATGCTGAGTGCCACCAGCCCGTCGTAGACGCCGTCCAGCACCAGGGCAAAGCGCAGCGTCATCTGCGGGAGCAACACGTCCAGCAGCGGATGCGGCAGCTGCGGGTTAACGGGAAGAATACGTGCCCCGCACTGAAGCAATGCCAGCCACGCCATCAGGGTTTGCGGGTGATTATGCGCCAGCAGCAGTACGCCGTCGCCCTCCTGCACACCCTGCTGCTGAAAGCCTGCGGCCAGTCTGTCGATGCGCGCACACAGCTGTTGCCAGCTGAGCGTCTCATCGTTCAGCCTCAGGGCCGGTTTATCAGCATACTGCGCGCACCAGTGTCGCCACGGCCAGTCGGTAAAACTCATAGCAACGGCTCCAGCCCCTCAACGTCAAGGAGCGGCAGCGTGCTGTCTGGCCACGGACGGATAAGCTGATTTTGCATCAGGTTCAGCGTATCGAGACCGGGGACAGTGTCTGGCGTTAACCAGGCGGCAACGCGCGCCAGTTGCGTCAGCCCCAGGCTGGACTCAATCGAAGAGCTGATGACCGCCGTCAGCCCGGCGGCATGGGCCGCCGCGACCTGCTCACGTACCTTAGCAAGGCTGCCGGTCAACGTCGGTTTAATGACCACCGCGCGGACACCCGGTTCGGCGACAAACGCAAAGCCGTCTTCACGCAGGCTTTCATCCCACGCGATGGCGATGCCGGTTTCACGGGCAAACGCCCGGGAATCGTCGCGAGTTTTACACGGCTCTTCCAGAAACGCGATACGACTGCGGTACGCCGGGTTTACGTACTTCGCGAACTGCTGCGCCTTCAGCGGCGTCCAGGCGCGGTTAGCATCCAGACGCAGATGCAGGTCGGGCAATGCTTCCAGTAAGAGGTTAGCGACCATCCCATCGCGCACCGCTTCATAGAGACCGACTTTGATTTTCGCCACTTTCTCGCCCGGCATGGCGGCGAGCAGCGCAAACAGTTCATCCGGATCGCCCGTACAGAGCGGTGCCGCGCGGTAATTAGCCTCTGCAGGCAAGCTACCGTCCAGCTCTGCCAGCGCGCAGCTAATACCAAAAGCCGCGGAAGGCACCTCCGGCAACGCCGGGTTCGCGCCCTCACGCCACTCACTGGCCCACGCCAGCAATACCGTCTGCGCGTCCTCCAGCGATTCAAGGCTAAAGCCCGGCAGCGGCGAAATCTCGCCCCAGCCTTCCTGCTCGCCCTGCTGCAGATGCACCAGCATGCCATCACGGGTTTTTAACCGCCGTTCACGCAGCACCACGCCCGCGTCCATCGGTATCTGCCAGCGGTAAACCTGCGCGCGACGCATTACGGATTCCGTTTATATTTGCTGAAGTCAGGCTGGCGTTTTTCGTTAAAGGCGTTGCGACCTTCCTGCCCTTCTTCGGTCATGTAGAACAGCATGGTGGCGTTACCTGCCAGCTCCTGCAGACCTGCCTGACCGTCACAGTCGGCATTCAGGGCCGCTTTCAGGCAGCGCAGCGCCATTGGGCTGTTTTGCAGCATTTCACGACACCAGCGCACGGTCTCTTTCTCGAGATCGGCAATTGGCACCACGGTGTTCACCAGGCCCATATCCAGCGCTTCCTGAGCAGTGTACTGACGGCACAGGAACCAGATTTCACGGGCTTTTTTCTGACCGACAATGCGAGCCATGTAGGAAGCCCCCCAGCCACCATCGAACGAACCCACTTTCGGGCCCGTCTGGCCAAAGATGGCGTTCTCTGCGGCAATGGTCAGGTCACACATCATGTGAAGCACATGGCCGCCGCCGATGGAGTAGCCTGCCACCATCGCCACTACCGGCTTTGGACAGGTGCGGATCTGGCGCTGGAAATCGAGCACGTTCAGGTGGTGAACGCCAGAGTCATCCTGGTATCCGCCGTAATCGCCGCGCACTTTCTGATCGCCACCGGCACAGAACGCTTTTTCACCTTCGCCGGTCAGGACGATAACACCGATGTTGTCGTCATAGCGCGCGTCTGCCAGCGCCTGAATCATCTCTTTGACGGTCAGCGGACGGAACGCGTTACGCACCTGCGGGCGGTTGATGGTGATTTTGGCAATGCCGTCTGCGGATTTGTGGTAACGAATGTCGGAGTAACCTTCGGAGCAGTCTTGCCATTCAACCGGCGCATAGAGCATGTGTTCATCAGGATAGATCATAGAGAGTCCTTTATTCGAAGACGCAGTATCTGAGCCAGACTCGCAGCAACCGCAGCGGGTTTTTCCCGGTGGGCGTTGTGTCCGGCATGGGGGATCGCATGGCGTACGGCATGCAGTTCAGCCGCAAGGGCTTTGAACTTCTCATCACGTTCACCATATAAATAATCAAAAGCGACGTTGCAGGCGCTCAGTGCCGGACGTAAATCAGGCTGCACGGCCAGCGAGGTGGCCTCGAGCATCATCGCCAGAGTCGCGCCATTGTTCTGGCTACGCAGGCGAATAAGCGCCTGCCGCTGAACGTCCGTCAGGGAAGCAAATACAGGTTGTCGGTACCAGTCGGTGAAAACCACGTCGAGCGATTCGGTGCGAAAGCGCCGCGCCCAGCGGCGATCGGATGCCAGCCGCGCACTCCGCTCACCGGCATCCTGTAGCCCGGGATGGCTGCCTTCCACAATAATGCCCTTCAGCCCCTCTGGCTGCTGGCAGGCATGGAACATCGCAATGCGGCCGCCGAGGGAGTACCCCACCAGCCAGAAATTCAGTATGTTGTAACTAAGCAGGGTTCGGGTCAGCAAATCGCTCATCTCCTCGAACCCGGTCACGCCAGTATTGCCGGAACCACCGTGCCCCGGCAGGTCGAGATACAGCCGCGGGTAATCGCCCAGCGCCGCCCCGACCGTCTGCCACTCGCGGCAATCCCCGGAAAAACCGTGCAAAAAGACCAGCCAGGGATAACCTGGCTTTCCAGCCTGCTGCACGCCCGTAAGGATCACAGGTGGCTTACCTGGGCCAGCAGGTTTTGCAGTTTCTGCGCGCCGTCAGCATCGTTCACCACCAGCTCGATCAGCGTTGCACCGGGCTGTCGCCAGGCACTGCTCAGGGCCGCATCAAGCGCTTCCCAGCTTTCCGGGCGATGGTATTTCAGGCTGAACATTGCCGCGGCGTGTTCAAACTGCACGTTCTGCGGCATCAGATAGAAACGCTCACGTTCGCTCTGCGGGGTGGGCAGCAGGGAGAAAATCTGTCCACCGTTGTTGTTAACCACAATCAGCACAAACGGTGCCGAAACCTGACGCAGCAGCGCCAGGGCATTGAGGTCGTACAGTGCGGAGAGATCGCCAACGATCGCCAGCGTAGACTTCGCGCTGGCACGCTGTACGCCCGCCGCCGTGGAGATCAACCCGTCAATGCCGCTGGCCCCCCGGTTACTGTAGACCGGGTAACCGGCTGGCAGCTTTGAAAAGGCATCTATCAGGCGAACCACCAGACTGTTGCCGACAAACAGCTGCCCCTGCTCGGGCAGATACTGACGAATACGGTGTGCCAGCCCGGCCTCACTGAATGCTTCGCAGCTCGCCTGGGTTAACGCCCAGGCCTGTTCCGAAAGCGCCGGGATCGCAACGGCCCAGGGCTTGCGTTTTTCAGCCGGATGGAGTGCAAGCCAGGCGTCAATCTCACTGACCAGACGACGACCACGATGGTGCGCCGGGTCGAGCCGCCCTTCCAGCGAGTCCACCAGCCAGTACTCTTCTGGATCACAGGTAGCCTGCCACTGCAGTAACCGTTTACCGGTCAGGCTTGAGCCGAGCTGGACAATAATCTGCGCCTGCGAAAGCTCGGTGACCGCCTTCGCATTCCCCAGCCAGAGATCGGCACACGGCAGCGGCTGACCGGCCTGGGAAAGCACGTCGCCAATCAGCGGCCAGCCAAGGGTTTGCGCCCATTCCGCAACCAGCTTGCCTTGCGCGGCGCTCATGCGCCCGGCAACCACCACGCCACGCTTCTGCCGCCAGAAGAACCAGTCACGTTGTCTGGCGCTTTCAGGATGCGGTTGTGCACGCAGCCACGGCTTTTCACTTTGCCACCATTCCCCCAGGGTGCGCTGCCATTCAAGACCGGTGTCATCCATTTCGCCATACAGCGGTTCGGCAAACGGACAGTTAATATGCAGCGCCCCGCTGCGCAGTGTCCCGATGGCATGATCGATTGTCGAGACCAGCCAACTTGCCGGAATATCCTGAGTAGGACGCGGTAGCGCGATTGCCTGTGAAGGGTGCGAGGCAAAGATGCCCGGCTGACGAATGGCCTGGTTGGCACCACAGTCGATAAGCTCGGGGGGACGATCCGCGGTCAGCAGGATCAGTTTCTCCCCGGTTAATCCGGCTTCGATCAACGCCGGATAGAGGTTTGCCACCGCGGTACCGGAGGTCACAATCACCGCCACAGGCTCGTTGCTGACTTTCGCCAGCCCCAGCGCCAGATGGCCAAGCCCGCGTTCATCAAAATGAGTGTGGTGAATAAATGCCCGGTTTTCAGCGGCCGCCAGCGTCAGCGGGGTTGAACGAGAACCCGGTGCAATACACACGTGCCTGACGCCATGGCGAGTCAGGGCTTCAAGGATCACCGCCGCCCAGCGTCGGTTAAAAGAACTTACTGACATGAGATTGTCCGGTATCAAGAATGCGACACAGTATAAATAATAGAAAAAATTGGAATTTTGATATGAATCGGGATTGCGCGAATCAGTCTTAATCCCTTAGGAGCAGAGAGCGCAGTCCGGCCGCTTTGTTTTCTATCTCCTGCCACTCCTGCTCCGGGTCAGAGCCGCTGACAATTCCCGCCCCGGCGTACAGCCGCAGGGCGTCTTCGTAAACACGGGCAGAACGCAACGCCACGCAGAACTCGCTTTGTTCAGGGGATAAATACCCGGCAGAACCGGCGTACCACTCGCGGTCGAACGGCTCGTTGTGGTGGATAAAGTCGCGCGCCGCCTGACGCGGCAGACCGGCGACGGCCGCCGTGGGCTGCAGAACATGCAGGCATTGTGCATCGTCAGCGTGTTTGAGCTCGGTCCAGATACAGCGACGCAGATGCTGTACTTTACGCAGCCGAACAACCTGGGCGGGCAGCACCTCCAGCGTCTGGGTATGGTGCTGGAGCCGCTGGCAAATATCTTCCACCACCAGCATATTTTCACGCTGATTTTTGTCGTCGTTCATCAGCCAGTCGCCCAGCCGTTCGGCCTGTTTATCATCGGTATGGCTGGCGACGGTGCCTGCCAGCGCTTCCGTGCGCAGCAGCTTGCCGCGTCTACGCCACAGGCGCTCGGGGGTCGAGCCGAGAAACGCGTTGCTGGCATCGAACACCATGCAGAAATGGTAGCAGTTCAGGTTCAGGGCGCGGCTGGCAGCCATCAGTGCGACAGGATTAACAGAGTGCTTAAACTGCAGGTCGGTTGCCCGGGCGAGCACCACCTTTTCAAAATCACCGCGTGCGATGGTCTGGGTTGCCTTGCGGATAAGGCGCAGCCATTCGGGTTGTTCCGGATGATGCTTTTCCTGCACAACCTCAACGGACAACGGACGAATGGGTCTCGCCTCACCGAGCTGCTGGAGAAAATCCAGCGCGGCGCGGGCATCATCGTGAAGTGAACTGTCGCTCCACAGCTGCAGGCGTAACGTGGCATGTCCGGCGGTACGTCGCCACAGCAGACGCGGTAAAAACAGACTGCCCTGCTCGGGATTAAACGCATTCAGGCCGCAGATACGCGTGTCGCGGACCGCATCATGCGCCTGCAAAAACTGTGAGGCACATGCCAGAGAGGAGAAATGCGCGACGGCACCAAGCGCAGCAAGTTCTTCATCACCGTTACGCTGTTGCCAGTAAAACTGAGGATAGCAATGCTGAACACCTAGCCAGGCCAGGGGATCGAAGGCGTCGTTTAACGGGAAAGAGACGTCGAAGTGATGTAAACCGGGTGCAGTGGGTAACGCTTGCGTAAGCTGGCTACGCAGATGCTCCAGCGCGGTGGAAATCGAATTCACGCGAACCTCTCCCTGTTAAAGCCGCATATTATACGGGGTACTGACCATAAATAGCAGTACCCACGTATAGGGAGTGGTTAACCGTATAAGGAACGTTAACGGCGGGCTAAAAGCAGCCCCAGCACCAGTCCGACAGCTGCCCCTACCCCGATGCCTTGCCATGGTTTTTCATGGACGTAATCATCGGCACGGTATACCGCCTTTTTCGCGCGGTAGTAGTAATTGTCCGAAGCATGGCTGACGCGATTTTTAACATCATCCAGTGCTTTTTCGGCACGGGCTTTCAACTCAATATATTTCTGATCGGCAGGGTCGCCCGACGAACGTAACACCTCTTCCAGCGTTTCGCTCAGCAAGGCCAGGTCGTCATCGATACGGGTATCCCAGGATTGAAATGACATATTTTTCTCCATGTTAGTACACCAGTCCGCTAACTATAGCCAACGACTCGCCATTACGCCTGTTTCGCTTCCCGCGCCATGCCGATGTGTGGAATCCCGTCCTCATCGTACACCTCCGTCACGGGCGTAAACCCAAAATGCCCGTAAAACGGTTGCAGGTGCGCCTGCGCGCCCAGATATAACGCCTTGTCCGGCCACTGTTTTTGGCACGCTTCCAGCGTTTTTTCCATCAGCTGATAGCCCAGTTTTTCACCACGCGCGTTGCCGCTGATAATCACGCGACCAATCACGACAGGCTCAAAATCGTCTTCGCTTTTCAGAATCCTCGCATACGCCACCAGCGCGTTGTCCCGCCAGCCAAGAATATGGCGATTCTCGCCAATAAGATCATCGCCATCGATATCCTGATACGGGCAGGTTTGTTCAACAACAAACACTTCGCAACGCAGTTTAAGCAGCGCGTAAAGTGACGTTACCGTGAGCTCACTATGGTGTAAATCTTGCCACTGGATCATGTCGGTCTCCTTCCTGGGTTCATCACGTTATACTAAACCCCTCCCCGTTCGGCAAAGGGCTGATTACGTTATGGAACTGATTTTTCTCGGTACGTCCGCTGGAGTGCCAACCCGATCACGAAATGTGACCGCGATTCTGCTGGATTTGCAGCACCCGACGCAGGGTGGATTATGGCTTTTTGACTGCGGTGAAGGGACGCAGCATCAGCTGTTACATACCCCGTATCATCCCGGAAAACTGGATAACATTTTCATTACCCATCTGCATGGCGACCATCTGTTTGGCCTGCCTGGCCTGCTGTGCAGCCGCTCAATGGCGGGCAATGCCAACCCGCTGACGATTTACGGGCCTGCGGGTATTCGGGAATTTGTCGACACCACGCTGCGCCTGAGCGGCTCATGGACAGATTATCCCCTGGAGGTGGTGGAGATAACCACTGGTCTGGTGCTGGATGACGGGGTTTATCGGGTGACAGCCCAACCCCTGAGCCATCCGGTGGAGTGCTATGGTTATCGCATTGAGGAGCAGGATAAACCCGGCGCGCTCAATGCGTCGGCGTTACTGGCCGACGGGATTAAACCTGGGCCGCTGTTCCAGCGTCTGAAGCAGGGCGAAACCGTGACGCTGGAAGACGGGCGCGTCATCAACGGGCAGGATTACCTCGCCGCCCCGCAGCCCGGGAAAAAACTGGCGATTTTTGGCGACACGGCCCCGTGCCCGGCGGCGTTGCTGCTGGCGCAGGGTGTGGATCTCATGGTGCATGAAGCCACCCTCGAGGCGGCGATGGAAGAGAAAGCCAACAGCCGGGGCCATAGCTCTACGCACCAGGCGGCGCAGCTTGCGCATGACGCGGGCGTCGGGAAACTGATCGTCACCCATGTCAGCTCGCGCTACGACGCCCGGGGCTGTGAACGCCTGCTGGCAGAGTGCCGTGAACGGTTCCAGGAATGTGAGCTGGCCGAAGATTTCGCTAAGGTCAGCGTTTAGTCCTTCATTTTTCTCTCAGAGTGCCGATAACGATTAAAAGGTCAGCATTTCTCTCGAGGGTAGAATGGATAATTTCCAGAAAGATATTGATGACAGGGCGAATCTCACCCTGTCGAACCGTTTTGAACTGTTGCTGTTCCGTCTTGGCACCTCTCTGAACGCAAATAAATCCGAGCTGTTTGGCATTAACGTCTTTAAGCTGCGTGAAATTGTGCCGATGCCAGAGTTCACGAAACCCGCCGGGATGAAATCACCGCTGATGGGCATGGTGAATATTCGCGATCAGGTTATCCCGGTAATCGACCTGGCTGCCGTGGCGGGCTGTAAGCCAACCACCGGGCTGAACATCCTGCTGATCACGGAATATGCCCGCAGCGTGCAGGCTTTTGCGGTAGAATCCGTTGAGAACATCATGCGCCTTGACTGGAAGCAGGTGCACGCGGCGGAAACTGCCGTCAGCGGGCGGTACATCACCAGTATCGCTTGTCTGGATGAGAAGACCGATACCAATGAGCTGGCGATGGTGCTCGACGTTGAGCAGATCCTGTATGACATCACCCCGGCCAACCACGACCTGCATGCCACGGATCTGAAGACCACGAAATTCCACATCAAGCCCGGTGCCGTCGCGATTGTCGCCGAAGACTCTAAAGTGGCACGCTCGATGCTGGAAAAAGGTCTGCAGGCGATGGAGATCCCGGCGCAGCTGCATATCACCGGCAAAGACGCGTGGGAGAAAATTAGCGTGCTGGCGGCACAGGCTCAGGCTGAAGGTGTTCCGATTACCGATAAGATCGCACTGGTGCTGACCGACCTGGAAATGCCGGAGATGGACGGCTTTACCCTGACGCGTAAAATCAAAACCGACCCGCTGTTGAAAGATATTCCGGTGGTGATCCACTCTTCCCTCTCCGGCAATGCTAACGAAGATCATATTCGTAAGGTGAAAGCCGACGGTTACGTGGCAAAGTTTGAACTCAATGAACTGTCGTCAGTCATTGAAGAAGTTCTGGATCGGTCAATGAAGAAGATTGACGGTCCGCTGATTAGCCGTAAACAGCTGGCTTAACTTTCAGCAGGCTCACGCCTTCCCGACAGGGCAAGGCCGCAAGCCAACAAAAAACCCGCCGAGGCGGGTTTTTTTATTCACTGCGGTCAAACAGCAACGTGATTACATCAGCGGCATCGCGTGCTGCACGATGGTGATCAGCGGCTGTGGATAGATACCGAAGATCAGTACCAGCAGCGCGGAGATCAGTACCACGATACCACCGGCGCTGTATTGCCAGTTACGCGGCGCATCACGGTTCAGCTGCTGAGGTGCACTCAGATACAGACTCACGGCCACACGCAGGTAGTAGTAGAGACCGATTGCAGAGCCGATAACCACGCCCGCCGTCAGCCACCACAGGTGTGCCTGCACACCCACTGCCAGCACGTAGAACTTACCGATAAAGCCCAGCGTCATCGGAATACCCGCCAGAGAGAGCATCATTACGGTCATAACGGCGGACAGAATCGGACGGTGCCAGAACAGACCACGGTAGGAGAACAGGGAATCTGCATCCGGACCACGGTACGGGCTGGACATCAGGCTCACCACGCCGAACGCGCCGAGGCTGCTGAACAGGTAACCGGCCAGGTAAACACCGACGGTCTCCATCGACATCTCACCGCTCTGCAGCGCAATCAGTGCCACCATCAGGTAGCCCAGGTGGGAGATAGATGAGTAGCCCAGCAGACGTTTAATGTTGGTCTGGCTCAGCGCCATCAGGTTACCGAAGATGATGGAAGCAAACGCGATGATACCCAGCACCACGCGAACCGCTTCGCTGTCACCCACCGGCGCGTACAGGAACAGACGCATCACCACCCCGAAGATAGCGATTTTGCTCGCCGTCGCCAGGAAGGTTGAGACAGGAGCAGGCGCGCCCTGGTAGACGTCTGGCGTCCACAGGTGGAACGGAACCAGAGAGAGCTTAAAGCCAAGGCCAACAATCATCATGCCCAGACCCGCCAGCAGCAGCGGTTCGTGCAGCATACCGTCGCCGAGGCTCTTGCCGAGCGCCATGAAAGAGAGGTTTCCGGACTGTGCGTACAGCAGCGCGATACCAAACAGCAGGAAAGACGACGCGGCAGCAGACAGAATGGTGTACTTGATGCTCGCTTCCAGAGAACGTTTCTGACGGAAGGCGTAACCAATCAGACCGAACAGCGGCAGAGAGATAAGCTCAATACCGAGGAACAGCGCAGCCAGATGGTTCGCATTCGCCAGCAGAATACCGCCCAGCGCGGCAATCAGTACCAGCAGGTAAAACTCTTCTTTGTTGTCGTTGTAGCCTTCCAGCCATGGGTACGCAAACGTACAGGTTGCCAGGCTCGCCAGCAGAACCAGACCCGAGTACAGCATGGCATAGCCGTCAACGCGCATCAGTGGAGTGACGTCCATCGCCCCGCCCTGGCCAACAAACCAGAGAGAGACTAATGCGGCGTTCAGACCGATGACCGACAGCGTGGCATTCAGGAAGTGATTGCGTCGCCACGCAATGGAGAGCATCACAACCACCACCGTCAATCCGACGATCAGCAGCGGTAGCAGCGCGATCAGTTGTTGTGGAGTTATTGTCATGGCGAATTACGGCCTTGTAGTAGAAGCAGAATTAACAAACCACTGCTGGATATTCCCCATCGCGGAGTGCGAGGTATCCAGAATTGGCTGCGGGAAGAAGCCCAACAGCACCAGCAGTACGACCAGCAGCAGGATGATGAACAGCTCACGCAGCGACATCCCCGGCAGTTCTTTTGCAGCAATTTCGCTCTTCGCTTTACCGAAGTAAGCGCGGTGCAGCATCGCCAGCGAGTAAACGGAAGCGAACACCAGACCAAAGGTGGAGATCACGGTAATGACCGGCACCACTTTGAAGCTGCCGAACAGAATCATAAATTCGCCGACGAAGTTACCGGTGCCTGGCATACCCAGCGTGGCCACCGCGAAGAACATAGAGAGCGCTGGCAGCCATTTAATTTTGCTCCACAGACCGCCCATCATACGCATGTCACGGGTGTGAAGACGTTCGTACAGCTGACCACACAGGATGAAGAGACCGGCTGCGGACAGACCGTGCGCAATCATCTGGATAACCGCACCCTGGTAAGCCAGCTGGCTGCCGGTGTAGATGGCAATCAGTACAAAGCCCATGTGAGAAACGGAGGTGTACGCAATCAGACGTTTAATGTCGTACTGCGTGAAGGCCATCCAGGCACCGTAGAAGATACCGATCACACCAAGCCACATCGCAATTGGCGCGAACTCAGCGGACGCATTCGGGAACAGCGGCAGAGCGAAACGCAGCAGACCGTAGGCCGCGGTTTTCAGCAAGATCCCCGCCAGGTCAACGGAACCCGCCGTTGGCGCCTGTGAGTGCGCGTCTGGCAGCCAGCCGTGCAGGGGAACCACCGGCATTTTCACCGCGAAGGCAATGAAGAAGCCCAGCATCAGCAGGTATTCCACACCGTGAGACATCGGGGTCTTCAGCAGGTCTTCATAGTTGAAGGTCCAGATACCGGTCGCCGTGTGGTGAACAAACACCAGCGCCAGAATCGCAATCAACATCACCAGACCGCTCGCCTGGGTATAGATGAAGAACTTGGTTGCCGCCGTGATACGCGTTTTACCGTCGGACGCCTTATGGCCCCACAGCGCGATCAGGAAGTACATCGGCACCAGCATCATCTCCCAGAAGAAGAAGAACAGGAACATGTCGATGGCAAGGAACACGCCGATCACGCCGCCCAGGATCCACATCAGGTTCAGGTGGAAGAAGCCCTGGTATTTTTCAATTTCTCGCCAGGAGCACAGTACCGCCAGAACGCCGAGCAGACCCGTCAGCACCACCATCAGCAGCGACAGACCGTCGATAGCCAGGTGAATGGTTATCCCAAAACGCGGGATCCACGGCAGAATAAATTCAGACTGCCACTGCGGAATCCCCGCAGACTGCGTCAGAGAGTAGCCACCCTGCAACCACAGTTGCAGACCAAGCGCGAGCGTCAATCCCATGGTGATCAGCGCGATCCAGCGCGGCATCTTCACGCCAAAGCGTTCAGTCTGCCAGCACAGGAAGCCGCCGATGAAGGGAATTAATATTAGCCAGGGTAGTAACATGGCGATTTACATTCCTTTTTAAGGCCCCCAGCAGGGGCCTGATTTTCAACGAATTCGAATAAAATTCACTTAACGATCAACGCAACACCATCAGCAGCGCCAGCACGACAACCGCACCGATGCTCATGGACGCCACATACCAGCGCAGGTAACCGTTCTCGCTGAACAGCAGGCCTTTACCTGCAAAGCGGGAAAGGATCGCCGGGATATTCATCAGGGAGTTCAGCGGATCGCGTTTCAGCAGCCACGCAATGCCCAGGAACGGCTTGACGAAGATCATGTCGTACAGCCAGTCGAAGCCCCACGCGTTGTACCACCAGGTCCCCAGCAGGCGGCCTGGCGCACTGTTGGCAACGGCAGTCACCAGCGTGCGTTTGCCCAGCCACAGCCATGCTGCGATAAGGATGCCCGCGATAGCGACCACACCCGAGGTAATTTCAAGCGTCAGAACGCGACCGTGCTCAAGCTCGGTGGTGTCCGGCAGTACGCCCTGCAGCGGTGGCACAATCAGTGCGCCAACGAAGGTGGAGAGTACCAGCAGCACAATCAGCGGCAGGTGATGAGTAATCCCCTTCCCTGCGTGAGCGTGAATTTGTTCTTTACCGTGGAATACGATGAAAATCATACGGAAGGTATACAGGGAGGTCATGAACGCACCGACCAGACCCGCAACCATCAGATTGATATGACCATTCGCCATGGCACCGGCAAGGATTTCGTCCTTACTGAAGAAGCCCGCGGTAATCAGCGGCAGTGCCGCCAGCGCCGCGCCGCCCACCAGGAAGCAGACATAAACCAGCGGAATGGACTTACGCAGTCCGCCCATCTTGAAGATGTTCTGCTCGTGGTGGCAGGCCAGAATCACGGAACCGGATGAGAGGAACAGCAGCGCTTTAAAGAACGCGTGCGTCATCAGGTGGAAAATGGCTGCGTCCCATGCCTGAACACCCAGTGCCAGGAACATATAACCAATCTGGCTCATGGTGGAGTACGCGAGAACGCGTTTGATGTCGGTTTGCACCAGCGCGGCAAAGCCTGCCAGCACCAGCGTTACCGCACCAACGATACCCACCAGATGCAGAATTTCCGGCGTCATCAGGAACAGACCATGCGTACGCGCAATGAGGTAGACCCCAGCGGTAACCATGGTTGCGGCGTGGATCAGCGCGGAGACAGGCGTTGGACCTGCCATCGCGTCGGCCAGCCATGTCTGCAACGGCAGCTGCGCGGATTTACCCACGGCACCACCCAGCAGCATCAGCGTTGCCCACCACAGCATGTCATTGCCGGCAGCGAAGTGCGCTGGCGCCAGTTCCACCATTTCGCGGAAATTCAGCGTGCCCAGTTCGTTGTAGAGAATGAACAGCGCGAAGGCGAGGAAGACGTCACCCACACGGGTCACGACAAACGCTTTCATGGCCGCTGCGCCATTCTTCGGATCGGTATAGTAGAAGCCGATCAGCAGATAAGAGCAGAGACCCACGCCTTCCCAGCCGAGATACATCAACAGCAGGTTATCGGCCAGCACCAGAACAACCATGCTCGCGATAAACAGGTTGGTGTAGGCGAAGAAGCGGGAGTAACCCTCTTCACCGCGCATATACCAGGAGGCAAACATGTGGATCAGGAAGCCCACGCCGGTCACCACGGAGAGCATGGTCAGAGAGAGACCATCCAGCACCAGGTTGAAACCGATGTTGAAATCACCGACCGACATCCAGGTCCACAGCGGTACGCTGAAGGCCTGACGCCCGTTGTTAAAGAAGTCGATACCCGCATACGCTGTCACCAGCGCAGCCAGACCCACAGAGCCCATGCCGACGGTGGCGGACAGATTCTCAGACCAGCGGCCACGAGAAAACGCCAGCAGCACGAAGCCAATCAGCGGAAAAATAATGGTTAAGGCAAGCATGTTCATCCACGCAACTCACTTACTGAATCGATGTTCAGGTTCTGGCGGCGACGATGGAGCTGCAGTAACAGCGCCAGGCCAATACTCGCTTCGGCAGCCGCGAGGCTGATGGCGAGAATGTACATCACCTGACCATCGGTCTGGCCCCAGTAGCTTCCGGCGACCACGAAGGCCAGCGCGGAGGCGTTAATCATGATTTCCAGACCGATCAGCATAAACAGCAGATTGCGGCGGATAACCAGACCGGTTAAGCCCAGAACGAATAAAATCGCAGCGAGGATCAGTCCATGTGTTAAGGGGATCATGCGCGTTCCTCCGTTTTTCTTTTCGCGCGGTCGTCAGTGCGGTTGCTCAGCAACTCACCAGCACGCTCTTCGCGGCCAACGTGGAAGGCGACAACCAGGCCCGCCAGCAGCAGCATAGAGGCCAGTTCAACCGCCAGGACGTATGGGCCAAACAGCGTAATACCCACCTCTTTAGCGCCGATTGGCGTGCCGTCGATGCCCTGATCATTCACGCCCAGAATGGCGTAAACAATGACCACCAGCATGATGGCCGACAGGATCGCCGGGCCAATCCAGACCTGCGGTTTTAACCACTGACGTTCCTGCTCAATTTCAGAGCCGCCCAGGTTCAGCATCATCACCACGAAGACGAACAGCACCATGATGGCCCCGGCGTAGACGATGATCTCCAGCGCACCAGCAAAATGCGCGCCCAGCGCAAAGAACACCCCGGAAATAGCCAGCAGCGAGATAATTAAGTACAGTAGCGCATGCACCGGATTGGTGTGCGTAATCACTCGCAGCGTAGCCAGGATGGCGATAAGGCCACAGATATAAAAAGCGAATTCCATTGCCCTCTCCTTACGGTAACAGGCTCTTGACGTCGATAGGCTTAGCTTCGTTCTCTGCTTCGCCCTTATCTTTGCCGTCGATTGCCATACCCGCCATCCGGTAGAAGTTATATTCCGGGTATTTGCCCGGACCGGAAATCAGCAGATCCTCTTTCTCGTACACCAGGTCCTGACGCTTATACTCACCCAGTTCGAAGTCCGGGGTCAGCTGAATCGCCGTGGTTGGGCACGCTTCTTCACACAGACCGCAGAAAATGCAGCGTGAGAAGTTGATGCGGAAGAACTCAGGATACCAGCGGCCATCTACCGTCTCTGCTTTCTGCAGAGAGATACAGCCCACCGGACACGCTACCGCACACAGGTTACAGGCAACGCAGCGCTCTGAACCGTCCGGATCGCGCGTCAGCACGATACGGCCACGGTAGCGCGGCGGCAGATATACCGGCTCTTCCGGGTACATCCGGGTTTCGCGTTTGGCAAACGCGTGCAGGCCGATCATCCAGATACTGCGTACCTGAGTGCCGAAACCTACCAATAATTCTTTTAAGGTCATGGTCTATAGCCCCTTATGGCTGCTGCCAGAGAATGACAGCCGCCGTTACCAGCAAGTTGATGAGCGTCAGCGGCAGGCACACTTTCCAGCCGAAGGACATTACCTGGTCATAACGCGGACGCGGTAACGCTGCGCGAATCAAAATGAACATCATCATGAAGAACGCGGTTTTCAGCGCGAACCAGATGAACGGCGGTAAGAACGGGCCATGCCAGCCACCAAAGAACAGCGTTACCATCAACGCGGAAATGGTGACAATACCGATGTACTCGCCCACGAAGAACAGACCGAATTTCATACCGGAATATTCGATGTGGTAACCGTCGGCCAGTTCCTGTTCGGCTTCTGGCTGGTCAAACGGGTGACGGTGACACACCGCCACGCCCGCGATAGCAAAGGTAATAAAACCAAAAAACTGCGGGATAACGTTCCAGATGTCAGCCTGGTTGTTGACGATGTCGGTCATGTTGAATGAACCGGCTTGCGCCACCACACCCATCAGGGAAAGCCCCAGGAATACTTCGTAGCTCAGCGTCTGCGCAGAAGCACGCATCGCACCCAGCAGGGAGTATTTGTTGTTACTGGACCAGCCCGCGAACAGCACCGCATACACGGCGAGGCCTGCCATCATCAGGAAGAACAGAATGCCGATGTTCAGGTCAGCCACCACCCAGGTCGGGCTGACAGGAACAATCGCGAACGCCAGCAGCAGCGAGGTAAAGGCGATCATCGGTGCCAGAGTAAAGATCACGCGGTCCGAGAAGCGCGGGATCCAGTCCTCTTTAAAGAACATCTTGATCATGTCCGCTACCAGCTGGAGTGAACCACCCCAGCCCACGCGGTTCGGTCCGTAACGGTTCTGGAACAGACCGAGCAGACGACGTTCACCAAAGCTCATGAACGCGCCACAGGTGACGACCACCAGCAGGATAACTATCGCTTTCAGAATGCTCAGCAGGATGTCGATAAGATCCGGCGTTAACCAACTCATGCTTTTGCCTCCTGCAGATTATCAAGACGCGCACCCGCCAGTACCGGCGCGATGCCAGGCATACCCATCGGCAGACCCACCTGCCCTGCTGTCAGACTTTCAGAGATAATCAGCGGCAAGCTGATTGTCTGGCCATCATAGCTAAAGGCGATGTTCGCACCCGCGTTAACGCCAAGCTTCGCGGCATCTGCCGGGTTAAGCTTGATGTACGGCTGCGGCATGCGGCTCTGGAATACCGGAGAACGCTGGGACAATTCGTCACTGCCGAACAGATGGTAGTACGGCGCAATACGCCAGTTCCCTTCCTGCGCCTGGAAGCTCGCCGGCACGGTGGTGAAGAAGTCCAGACCGGTGTCGGAAGCTTCAATCAGACGCACGCCCGGGTCACCGTGGCGCAGAGAGCCGCCCACTTCAGCCTGGAATTTGTTCCATGCCTGCGGGGAGTTCCAGCCTGGTGCCCATGCGAACGGAACCTGAGAGCGCGGTGCAGACGGCTGGTTGTTCCCTTCCATTGAGAAGGCAAACATCGTGTCTTTATCCTGCGGCTGACGAGGTTCGTGAACGCTGATGTTGGCTCGCATCGCGGTACGACCGCTGTAACGGTGCGGTTCACGCGCCAGTTTCTGGCCACGAATACGGAAGCTTGCGTCAGGAGCCGCATCTTTGATGCCAGCCAGCTGAGGCAGTTTTTCCACGACCGCGTCGATAACATGGTCGAGCTGCGTCCAGTCCACTTCACGGCTCTGAACGGTGCTGTGCAGAGAGTGCAGCCAGCGCCAGCTTTCCAGCATTATGGTGTTGCTGTCGTAGTACGCCGGGTCATACACCTGGAAGAAACGCTGTGCGCGGCCTTCGTTGTTGATAACCGTGCCGTCGCTTTCCGCGAAGCTTGCCGCAGAGAGCACCAGGTGCGCTTTGTCCATGATCGCGGTGCGCTGATGGTCAATAACCATCACCAGCGGCGCTTTGGAGAGCGCTGCGTCAACGCGTGCGGCAGAAGCATGGCGATGCAGGTCGTTTTCCAGCACCACAACGGCGTCAGCAGCACCGGATTCCAGTTCGCTTAACGCAGCTTCCAGAGAGCCACCGCCAATCATTCCCAGACCGATGCTGTTCACCGCACGGGCAATCATGGTCACGCCAACGTCTGCACCACGGCCTTTCAGCGCTTTAGCCACGTTCGCGGCAGCCTGAATGATCTCCGCGCTACCGGCGTTAGTCCCGGAAACAATCAGGGGTTTCTTCGCACCCGCCAGGGCCTGAACAATCACATCAACCTTGTTCTGCAGGTCGCGATCGAGACCTTCAACGGCCGGAGAATTGCTGTCCAGCGCATGAGCAATCGCAAAGCCAAGACGGGCCTGATCTTCAACCGGCGCGCAGTAGGTCCACGCCGCGATATCGTCCAGACGCGTGCTGTCGACGTTGGTCACAAACAGAGGATGCTTAGCACGCTGACCGATGTTGAGGATTGCCGCAATCTGCCAGTCAGCCACTTTCTGAGCTGCCGCCATTTCACGAGCTTTACCTTTGACCGCCTGACGAACCGCCAGGGCAGCGCGAGCGCCGGTCTGCGTCAAATCTTCACCCAGCACCAGAACCGCATCATAAGATTCAATTTCACGCAGCGCTGGGGTATGAATACCGCCTTCACGCAGCACTTTCAGTACCAGCTGCAGACGTTCCTGCTCGCCCTGAGCGATACCGGTGTAGAAGTTTTCCGCCCCAACCAGCTCACGCAGCGCGAAGTTACTTTCGATGCTGGCGCGCGGGGAGCCGATACCGATCACTTTCTTCGACTGGCGCAGAATATCTGCCGCGCCCTGCATCGCCTGTTCAGCGTTCAGGGTGATGAAGTCATCACCACGGCGTTGAACGGGCTGACGTGGACGGTCTTTCAGGTTCACGTAGCCGTAGCCGAAACGACCGCGGTCGCACAGGAAGTAATGGTTAACGGTACCGTTATAACGGTTTTCAATACGACGCAGTTCGCCATAGCGCTCACCCGGGCTGGTGTTACAGCCCAGCGAACACTGCTGGCAGATGCTTGGTGCAAACTGCATGTCCCACTTACGGTTGTAACGCTCGGAGTGGGTTTTATCGGTGAAGACGCCGGTTGGACAAATCTCGACCAGGTTACCGGAGAATTCGCTTTCCAGCGTACCGTCTTCCGGACGACCGAAGTAGACGTTGTCATGCGCGCCATACACGCCCAGATCTTGTCCGTCTGCGTAATCTTTGTAGTAACGCACGCAGCGGTAGCAGGCGATGCAGCGGTTCATTTCGTGAGAGATGAACGGCCCCAAATCCTGGTTGCGGTGGGTACGTTTGGTAAAGCGATAGCGACGGAAGCTGTGACCGGTCATTACGGTCATATCCTGAAGGTGGCAGTTACCGCCTTCTTCACAGACCGGGCAATCGTGCGGGTGGTTGGTCATCAACCATTCCACAACGCTTTCACGGAACTGTTTGGCTTCTTCGTCATCAATCGAAATAAAAGTGCCTTCGGTGGCTGGCGTCATACAGGACATCACCAGGCGACCACGCGTGTCTTCCGCGTTTTGATATTGCTTCACCGCACACTGGCGGCAAGCACCGACGCTGCCCAGCGCCGGATGCCAGCAAAAATACGGAATATCAAGGCCGAGCGACAGACAAGCTTCCAGCAGGTTGTCCGCCCCGTTGACCTCATACTCTTTGCCGTCTACATGAATCGTAGCCATTAGCATGCTTCCAGTTGGCTCAGTCGTAACTGAGCGTTAATCAAAATTCTGTTTTACCAGCGCGCTTTCAGCAGGTTCGGCTGAATCCCATTGATGGCATGGGTATTGCTGAACGGCTGCTTGATGCCTGCTTCGAATTCGTCGCGGAAATATTTAATCGCGCTCTGCAGTGGCTCAACGGCGCCTGGTGCGTGGGCACAGAAGGTTTTCCCGGGGCCCAGGAATCGACACAGTTGCTCAAGTGTCTCGATATCGCCAGGCTGGCCTTCGCCACGTTCGATAGCACGCAGGATCTTCACGCTCCACGGCAGACCATCACGGCACGGTGTACACCAGCCGCAGGACTCGCGGGCAAAGAACTCTTCGAGGTTACGCACCAGCGATACCATGCCGATCTCATGGTCGACGGCCATTGCCAGCGCCGTACCCAGACGGCTGCCTGCTTTACCAATGCTTTCGAATTCCATCGGCAGATCAAGATGGGCCTCGGTCAGGAAGTCGGTCCCTGCACCGCCTGGCTGCCAGGCTTTGAATTTCAGGCCATCACGCATGCCGCCAGCGTAGTCTTCAAGAATTTCACGTGCGGTGGTGCCAAACGGCAGTTCCCAGACGCCAGGGTTCTTCACGCGACCGGAGAAGCCCATCAGCTTGGTACCGGCATCTTTACTGTTCGAGATGCCCTGATACCACTCCACGCCATTGGCGAGGATTGCCGGGACGTTACACAGGGTTTCGACGTTGTTTACACAGGTCGGTTTACCCCAGACGCCAGAGCTTGCCGGGAACGGTGGCTTGGAACGTGGGTTCGCACGGCGGCCTTCCAGGGAGTTAATCAGTGCGGTCTCTTCACCACAGATATAACGCCCTGCCCCGGTGTGCACGAACAGCTCGAAGTCAAAACCGGTGCCAAGGATGTTTTTACCCAGCAGGCCCGCTTCAGTGGCTTCGGCAATCGCGCGACGCAGGTTTTCAGCCGCTTCGATGTATTCACCGCGCAGGAAGATGTAACCCCGGTACGCTTTCAGCGCGAACGCGGAGATCAGCATGCCTTCCACCAGCAGGTGCGGCAGCTGTTCCATCAGCAGGCGGTCTTTATAGGTGCCCGGCTCCATTTCATCAGCGTTACACAGCAGGTAACGGATGTTCATGGATTCGTCTTTTGGCATCAGGCTCCACTTCAGACCGGTGGAAAAGCCTGCGCCGCCGCGCCCTTTCAGGCCAGCGTCTTTAACCGCACTGACGATGTCGTCCGGCGCCATGCCGCCCAGGGCTTTACGCGCACCGGCATAGCCGTTTTTGCTCTGGTATTCGTCGAGCCATACCGGCTGTTTGTCATCACGCAGACGCCAGGTCAGTGGATGAGTTTCAGCAGTACGAATTACAGTTTTCATTTGTACTGCTCCAGCAGGTCAGGAATGGCTTCCGGCGTCAGATAACTGTGAGTATCCTCATCAATCATCATGGTCGGCCCCTTGTCGCAGTTCCCCAGGCAGCAGGTTGGCAGCAGCGTAAAGCGGCCATCGAACGTGGTCTGGCCTGGCTTGATATTGAGCTTTTTCTCAATCGCTGCCTGAATGCCCTGATAACCGGTAATGTGACAAACCACGCTGTCACAGTAGCGGATCACATGGCGACCCACCGGCTGACGGAAGATCTGGCTGTAGAACGTGGCTACGCCTTCTACGTCACTTGCCGGAATGCCCAGCACTTTTGCGATCTCACAGATCGCCCCATCCGGCACCCAACCACGCTGTTTCTGTACGATTTTCAGCGCTTCAATGGACGCCGCACGCGGGTCTTCGTAGTGGTGCATCTCGTGCTCAATAGCGGCACGTTCTGCTTCACTCAGCTCAAAAGCCTCGGTTTGTGGTTGTTGATTCTCGTGCATAATTAGCGGTCCACATCTGACATAACAAAATCGATACTACCCAGATACACAATCAGGTCGGAGACCAGACTGCCGCGGATGGCGGACGGGATCTGCTGCAGGTGCGCAAAGCTTGGTGTACGCACGCGGGTACGGTAGCTCATGGTGCTGCCGTCACTGGTCAGGTAGTAACTGTTAATACCCTTGGTCGCTTCAATCATCTGGAAGGATTCTTGCGCCGGCATGACCGGACCCCAGGAAACCTGCAGGAAGTGGGTGATCAGGGTTTCGATATGTTGCAGCGTGCGCTCTTTCGGCGGCGGCGTCGTCAGCGGGTGATCCGCCTTGAACGGGCCTTCCGGCATGTTGTTGAGGCACTGCTCAAGGATGCGCAGACTCTGGCGCAACTCTTCAACTTTCAGCATCACGCGGGTGTAGCAGTCGGAAACACCGCCGCCAACCGGGACTTCGAAGTCGAAGTTCTCATAGCCAGAGTAAGGACGGGCTTTACGCACGTCGAAATCAATACCGGTTGCGCGCAGACCCGCACCTGTCGTACCCCACTCCAGCGCTTCTTTCGCACCGTAGGCTGCAACGCCCTGGGAACGGCCTTTCAGGATGGTATTACGCAGTGCGGCTTTCTCGTAAGAAGCCAGACGTTTTGGCATCCAGTCGAGGAATTCACGCAGCAGACGCTCCCAGCCGCGCGGCAGATCGTGTGCCACACCGCCGATACGGAACCAGGCCGGGTGCATACGGAAACCGGTGATGGCTTCTACCAGATCGTAGATTTTCTGACGATCGGTAAAGGCAAAGAAGACCGGTGTCATCGCGCCAACGTCCTGAATGAACGTGGAGATATACAGCAGGTGGCTGTTGATACGGAACAGTTCGGAGAGCATCACGCGGATGACGTTAACGCGATCCGGTACGGTGATCCCTGCCAGTTTCTCAACGGCCAGCACGTATGGCATTTCGTTTACGCAACCGCCGAGGTACTCGATACGGTCGGTATACGGAATGTAGCTGTGCCAGGACTGACGCTCGCCCATCTTCTCAGCACCACGGTGGTGGTAACCGATGTCCGGTACGCAGTCGACAATCTCTTCGCCATCAAGCTGAAGAATAATACGGAAAGCACCGTGCGCAGAGGGGTGGTTTGGACCGAGGTTGAGGAACATGAAGTCCTCGTTTTCCGTCCCGCGTTTCATGCCCCAGTCTTCCGGCTTGAAGGTCAGCGCTTCCATCTCCAGATCCTGCTTGGCTTTCGTCAGCTCAAACGGGTCGAATTCAGTCGCACGTGCCGGGTAGTCTTTACGCAGCGGGTGGCCGGTCCACGTCTGCGGCATCATGATGCGCGTCAGATGCGGGTGGCCGTCGAAGGTCATCCCGAACATTTCCCAGGTTTCACGCTCATACCAGTTAGCGTTCGGGAAAAGTTTAGTGATCGTCGGCAGATGCATGTCGTTTTCAGACAATGCCACCTTGAGCATGATATCCGTATTACGGTCTATTGAGATCAGGTGGTAGAAAACGGAAAAATCCGCAGCAGGGAGACCCTGGCGGTGCGTACGCAGACGTTCATCCATGCCGTGTAAGTCAAACAGCATGACGTAAGGTTTTGGCAATTTCTTGAGGAAATCGACCACTTCCAGTAATTGCTCACGCTTCACCCAAACAACGGGTACCCCGGTGCGGGTCGCCTGAACAGTAAAGGCATCCGGCCCAAAACGGTTGCGCAGTTCGCCAATGACAGGGTCATCCAGATGATCCCGTGTTTGCCAGGCGGCTTCTTGCGCGGTTAAGTCGGTCATATTGTTCACCATTGCAAATGGTCCGTGGTGACTGTAGGGCGTGGCTTCGCGCTATTTGAGTAGTGATATGCGAAGGTTTACTCCATGCCCACAGGCGCAAATTAAATTTCGTCAGGCGTACGCAGATTGGTTACTGCAATACGTTCGCCGCGTTTACGCTCGCGCTCAGACTGCATGTTGGCGCGGTAAACACCCTGATCGCCAACCACCCAGGAGAGCGGACGACGTTCTTTACCGATAGACTCCTGCAGCAGCATCAGCGCCTGCATGTAAGCTTCCGGACGCGGCGGACAACCCGGGATGTAAACATCCACTGGAATAAACTTATCTACGCCCTGTACGACGGAATAAATGTCGTACATACCGCCAGAGTTTGCACATGCGCCCATGGAAATAACCCATTTTGGCTCCAGCATCTGGTCATACAGACGCTGAATAACAGGTGCCATCTTGGTAAAGCATGTACCTGCCACCACCATCAGGTCAGCCTGACGTGGGGAAGCACGCAGTACCTCTGCCCCAAAACGCGCAACGTCATGCACCGCAGTGAATGACGTCACCATTTCAACGTAGCAGCAAGAAAGGCCAAAGTTGTAAGGCCAGATGGAGTTCTTACGACCCCAGTTGACCATATCGTGCATGGCATGCTCGAGTTTGCCCATGTACACGCTTTTATTGACTTCTTGCTCCAGGGGGTCGGTTACGATCTCCTGTTTTTGCAGGGGGTAACGGTCATTCTCACCGTTAGGATCTATGCGGGTGAGCGTATAATCCATCTTATTGCCTCGCTGTTACTGCTGACGATTAGAGATACTGTTTTCCGGGTTGATGTGTTCACGACGTGAACGCGCAGGCGTCCAGTCAAGCGCGCCAATACGCACCAGATAAACCAGACCGGCCAGTAACACTAAAATGAAAATTGCGGCCTCGACAAAGCCCACCCAACCACTTTCGCGGATGGAAGTTGACCATGCGAAAAGGTAAAGCGCTTCCACGTCAAAGATGACGAAGAACATGGCTACCAGATAGAACTTGGCAGACAGGCGTAAGCGAGCGGAACCTACTGAATCAATACCTGATTCGAAAGGTGTGTTCTTGTGCCTTGCACGGGCGCGACCGCCCAGGAACCAGCCGCCGACTAACATCAGGCAGCACAGGCCAATGGCTACAATAAGAAAGATTGCGAATGCCCAGTGATGAGCGATGACTTCTGTGGATGTTGACATACTCATTGCTTACTCATCAAAAGTGATACCTACGACACTGCTCTTGCTGGCAGATGGGCATCACATCGATTCATGGGGAGGAACGAAAAACCTTACACTAACTGTCAGAAATGAGACGTAGACAGCAAAATGATGGGGTTTTTTACTCCTTTCTATAACCTTTTGTCAACTTTAACAAAGGTTTCTTCACATTAAATTACATCGAGCGATTCTCATTAACATTTGGTGCCCTTTAACCCTGGTGGGTACCTGAGTTTACGTCAAATGCATGTTGTTGAATCGTGTCCGTTTTGGAAGTAAAAAAAATAACCCTCCTATTTTGACAGGATTTGCCAACGATTCCTCCCCCCAAAGAGGAGTATTTTCTTGATCTGAGACACGCTTTTGTTAATTCACCCAAAAAACCAGCAACATATTTCCTGTTTTATTAACATCGGGGCGAACTGGAGGGAGACTGAACGGGAAACGCACAACATTTGAACAAAAGCATTTATCTCACTGATAAATAGACACTATCCTAAAAATCCACGCGGTGATCGCGGGTATTACTACCAAAAAAAAGCCACTGCAGGCGAAAATCGCGTGAGTGGCTTTTTTTTACATTTACAAATTGTTACCAGAATTTTGAGCTGTCGATCACTCAAAGTCCCCTTCAACGATCAGGGAATCATCCCCCCCTTCGGAGGTAACATGTTCGAACTGCCATGGATTATGGTAGTTTTCCATCGCCTCGAACACGACTTTCGCCAGTTCGTTATTGCTGGACGTATTGTGGCAGAGCAGATACTCCGTATCAGGCAAAGCAGGAAGACCATCTGATTTACCCAGTACGCGCAGATCCGGGCTCATCATTTCTACCGGACGGGCCGTTACCCCAAGCCCCGCTTTCACGGCAGCACGTACCGCTGGCAATGTGGAAGCCACATAAGCCAGACGCCATGGAATATTGGCCTCATTGAGCGCCGCCAGCACCATATCGCGGAACGGACTCGGATCATCCAGTAATACCAATGGAATTGGCTCACCTTTTTGCAGCACATATTCAGCAGCGCAATACCAATGGGTCGGAGACGTGCGCAACGTCAGGCAATTAAATTGCCCTGGACGGTGCGTGGTCACCACCAGATCGACCTTATTCTCATTTAACATCTCAATCATAAAAGCATTTCGTTTTACGCTAACGTCCAGCGCAAGCTTCGGATAAACCGAACTAATTCGATTGAGAAGAAATGGCAATATTGTGTCTGCTGACTCATCAGACGCACCTAACGTTAGCACCCCTTGCAGGTTGCTATACATTAATGACATACATGCTTCGTCATTAAAGCGAAGTATTTTCCTGGCATAACCCAGAAGCTGAATACCGTGTTCCGTTAAGAGCTTATTACGCCCGTGACGGGCAAAGAGCTCTTTACCAACCAGTTGTTCCAGCCGTTGCATTTGCTGGCTAACGGCGGACTGGGTTCGGCAAACGGCGGCAGCAGCAGCTGCAAAAGTGTTGAGATCGGCGACCGCAACAAACGTTCTCAGCAGATCGAGGTCGAGATTCATTATCGGACGATTTGCATTTATCATATCTTTTCACTTTCAGGTTGCTCGTGCGGAGCTGCCCGGGTTGAAGCTGTGTGTGTAACAGTTAAGCAATTCCCTCTGAAGGTTTTCCCTCGCATCCCGGCCCGGCAGACTGCCTGACAGATAGTTATTGTGCTGTTTTAATATCAACAGTCAGAAAGCACGTTTCATGACGTTATTTTTATTCTCTTAAACGTTCAGGATATTTAGATGTTTGCAGGTTTATGTAAATTCCATTAAGGGTGATACACCCTTTCTGCCATCTTTCTCGCAGTGCTGTCAACGTAGCAGGAGATGTTTAACCCATTCCGGCCAGAGATAACTCTAACAATAACAATCAATTAATTCAGAAAACCTGTTCCACAAATACAAAACATATGTATCTGTGCCCAGCTTTCCTGAAAGACATCTTAACCCAAATCCACTTTATTTATAAGTCTTATTGCAATATTGCGGATTTATGAGGGTTGTTAAGCTTCTCAACTAATTTTATTAAAATTAACTAAAGTTGCATTTTGTCGGTTAATAATAAATAAATTTTAATTTAGATTAAGGCCATTCATTAATAACACTTAACATTAATTTCACATGAGTAACTTTTAGCCAATGCACACTATTACAACGCCACGTAACGAAGCATTCAGGTTTTACGAAAGGTCACTCAGCGTAACTGCCACGCAGGTTGCGGATATTATTTATTTTTATCAGCACAATATACAACACTTATATTATTTAACAGCACAATAAACCTACTTTCACACCATTAACCTTACTTTACGTCAGTTAAATTGTTCGCTGATAGCGAAAAAGATTCACTCTATTTTCATTCACTCCACAAAATCTTCTCCTGCCCGCCCTTCAAAACGAAGCGAGGGGGGAGTACATTATTCCGTGCTGACTTCCACGGCAGGGAGTGGCAACAATCGCGAAAAGGTTAAAGGTTCATGTCCCCTATCGAAAAATCCAGCAAGCTAGATAACGTCTGTTACGACATCCGTGGCCCGGTTCTGAAAGAGGCTAAACGCCTTGAAGAAGAAGGCAATAAGGTTCTGAAACTCAACATTGGTAACCCTGCGCCATTTGGTTTTGAAGCGCCGGATGAGATTCTGGTTGATGTGATCCGCAACCTGCCCACTGCGCAAGGCTATTGCGATTCAAAAGGACTTTACTCCGCACGAAAAGCCATCATGCAGCACTACCAGGCGCGCGATATGCGTGATGTTACCGTTGAAGATATCTATATCGGCAACGGCGTCTCTGAGCTGATCGTGCAGGCCATGCAGGCGCTGCTGAACAGCGGCGACGAAATGCTGGTTCCCGCGCCGGATTATCCGCTGTGGACGGCGGCCGTATCCCTGTCCAGCGGTAAAGCCGTGCACTATCTTTGCGATGAGTCCTCTGACTGGTTCCCGGATCTCGATGATATTCGTGCGAAAATTACCCCACGCACGCGCGGCATCGTCATTATTAACCCGAACAACCCAACGGGCGCGGTCTACTCAAAAGAGCTGCTGATGGAGATCGTGGAGATCGCCCGCCAGCACAACCTGATCATCTTTGCCGACGAAATTTACGACAAGATCCTGTATGACGCGGCGCAGCACCACTCTATCGCCGCACTGGCTCCGGACCTGCTGACCGTGACTTTTAACGGCCTGTCTAAAACCTACCGTGTGGCCGGTTTCCGTCAGGGCTGGATGGTCTTAAACGGCCCGAAAAAACATGCGAAAGGCTATATTGAAGGGCTGGAAATGCTCGCCTCTATGCGTTTATGTGCCAACGTGCCGGCGCAGCATGCTATCCAGACCGCACTCGGCGGCTATCAGAGCATCAGCGAGTTTATCGTGCCGGGCGGGCGTTTATATGAGCAGCGTAACCGCGCGTGGGAGCTTATCAACGATATTCCAGGCGTCTCCTGCGTGAAGCCGAACGGCGCGCTCTACATGTTCCCGAAAATCGACGCGAAACGCTTTAATATTCATGACGACCAGAAGATGGTGCTCGATTTCCTGCTGCAGGAAAAAGTGCTGCTGGTGCAGGGTACCGCCTTTAACTGGCCGTGGCCGGATCACGTGCGTATCGTTACCCTGCCGCGTGAAGATGACCTCGAGATGGCCATCAGCCGCTTTGGACGTTTCCTCTCAGGTTACCACCAGTAATCTTAAAATCAGGCTACTTCGGTAGCCTGATTTGCATCTTGCCTCCCCTCCCCGCACAATGAAGTCTGTCGCAGTGAAGACAAAAGGTAACCTATGAGTCAGAGTCATTTCTTTGCCCACCTCTCCCGCCTTAAACTGATCAACCGCTGGCCGCTGATGCGCAATGTCCGCACCGAGAATGTGTCGGAGCACAGTCTGCAGGTTGCGATGGTCGCTCACGCTCTGGCTGCCATTAAAAACCGGAAATTCAACGGGCAGGTTAACGCTGAACGTATTGCCCTGCTGGCGATGTATCACGATGCCTCGGAAGTGCTGACCGGGGATTTACCGACACCCGTGAAATATTTCAACTCGCAGATAGCCCAGGAATATAAGGCCATTGAGAAGATTGCTCAGCAGAAACTGATCGACATGGTGCCGGACGAGCTGCGCGATATTTTTGAGCCGCTGATTGATGAGCATCAGTACACGGAAGAGGAAAAATTGCTGGTTAAGCAGGCGGATGCGCTATGCGCTTACCTGAAATGTCTGGAAGAGCTGTCCGCGGGGAATAACGAATTTCTGCTGGCGAAAACGCGTCTGGAAAAAACGCTGGAATCACGCCGCAGCGAAGAGATGGATTATTTCATGCAGGTGTTTGTGCCGAGCTTCCATTTGTCGCTGGACGAGATCAGTCAGGACTCCCCTCTCTGACGGTATGCCGGGTCGCGACATCGCCACCCGGCATCAGGGTTTAAAACGGGAACAGCACGGGAATCAGTATCACGCACACCACCATCACCAGCACGGTGAAGGGCACGCCTATCTTCACAAAATCACTGAATTTGTAATTTCCCGGGCCAAGCACCAGCGTATTGACCGGTGACGAGACCGGAGTCATAAACGCTGCAGATGCCGCCATAGCGACGATCATGGCAAACGGGTACGGCGAAACCCCCATTGATTTCGCCATCGCCAGTGCAATGGGTGCCATCAGGACTGCCGTGGCCGTATTGGAGATAAACAGGCCTATCGTGGCGCACATGATAAACAGGCAGACCAGCATCATGTAAGGCCCGTATCCACCGCCTGCGTCCATGAGTCCCTTGACGATCAAATCCACCCCACCGGTTTTTTGTAACGCCAGGGCAAAGGGCATCATCCCGACAATCAGAATGATGCTCGGCCAGTGAATGGCTTTGTAGGCGCTTTCGGCATCAATACAGCGGAATTTCCCCATCAGAAGACAGGCGATAATGGCCGCAATGGGGTTTGGAATTTCGTCAGTCAGCATCAGTGCGACCATCAACACCAGGCAAAAAATCGCATGCGGTGCCTGGCTGTGCGCCGGAGAAGCATCGCTCTCTTCAACCGGCATATTAAGTACCACAAAGTCGCGGCCTTTCTGCCCGAGCTGACCGATCAGTTTCCAGTTGCCGACGACCAGGAAGATATCACCGAGCAGGATAGGCTCATCCACTACCGCCCCTTCCATCGCCACGCCATCACGCTTTAAGCCCACCACGTTTAGCCCATAGCGGGTCCTGAAGCCGATTTCGCGCACGGTTTTACCCAGTAATTCTGATTCCGGGATCAGCGACACTTCGGCCATGCCGACATCCAGCGCCTGGTCTGAGAAATACTCCCCACGTAGCACCATGGGTTCCAGCAACTGTTCACTGCAAAACTCGCGCAAATCGACATCGGCGGTGGACATATCAATCAGCAAAACGTCGCGTGCACGGAATTCCGACACCCCGTTGACGTTAACAATCACCCGCCGAAAACGACGCCAGCGCTCTACGCCGATCACGTTCGCGCCATAGCGCTCGCGCAGCTTCAGGTCGTCAAGACGCTGGCCAATGAGGGGCGAGCCGGGGCGGATAGCCAGACGGCGCGCTCGCCCGGTCAGACGATACTCTTTGATCAGATCGCGGAAGGTCCGTCGTTTCCAGCCGTCTTTGCTTTTATCCTGTTTTTCCCCCTTCAGCGCAAAACGGGTTAACAGCATGTAGACTACACCCAGCACCAGAATCACCAGTCCAAGTGGGGTCACACTGAAAAAGCTAAAGCCTTCAAACCCTTCGCGGATTAGCTCACTGTTGACGACCAGGTTCGGTGGGGTCGCTACCAGCGTCATCATCCCGCTGATAAGACCGGCAAAGCTCAGAGGCATCATCAGGCGCGACGGCGAGGTTTGCATCCGCATGGAGACGCTCAGCACCACCGGGATAAAGATGGCGACGACGCCCGTGGAGCTCATAAACGCCCCCAGCCCGGCAACCGTCAGCATCAGGTAGATCAACATTTTGGTTTCGCTGTTGCCGGCCACCTTGACCAGCCACGACCCCATAATGGTCGCCACGCCGGTGCGCACCAGCCCGTCGCCAATAATAAACAGGGCGGCAATCAGGATAACGTTGGGATCACTAAATCCGGAGAAAGCCTCCGGCAGCGTGAGCGTACCGCTCAGCACAAAGGCAACGATGACAAACAAGGCGATGGCATCCATGCGCACCTTGCCTGAGGCAAAGAGAAGGATGGCGATTAAAAGCAGGCTCAGGACCCAAATCAGTTCACCGTTCACAACATATCCTTGTCAGTGGAGGAGACAAAATTTTGCCATAAAAAAGCCCCAACAATGTGGGGCTATATCATGGGATTACATTTTAAGCGAGACGGTTACAACTCCGTCCGGTGCCTTCGCAACGTTAATCGCCGTCAGCGTGTTAAGCACCAGATCCGCCTCGTTCAGGCGGGGTGAACCCGCCGGAACATTAACGGCGATGACGTGGCTTCCGGCGTTCAACCCCGCCAGGACGCCTGCTGCCGCATCCTCCACCACCACACAATCGGCTGGTGCCAGGCCAAGCAGTTCGGCACCGAGCAAAAAGGCATCCGGTTCAGGCTTGCCGCGCTTCACGCGCTCTGCCGTGATAAACACTTCGGGCGTCGGTAACCCTGCGGCCTTGTGGCGGGCATGGGCAACGGGCACCGAGCCGGAGGTGACGATCGCCCACGGGATTTGGGCTTCGTTCAGATGTTCAAGCAGTTCACGCGCCCCCGGCAGCGCTGTGATGCCATCCGTGTCGGTGGCTTCAATGTGCTCAAGATAGCTGAACTCCGCCTGAATCTCTTCCTCAGAACGTCCTGCTAAGAAGTGCCGCAATGAGGTTATGGCCTGTTTGCCATGGATAAAATTCAGTACTTCCTGATGGTCAATGCCATGTCTGTCCGCCCAATGGCACCATGAACGCTCCACAACCGGCAGCGAATCCACCAGCGTACCGTCCAAATCAAACAGAAAACCTCTACACTGCACAAGCACCTCCGTCAGGCATTAATAATTTGTTGAATCTCATTGTTACTTAAATGGTACTGGCGCGGGCAGGCGTGCCAGACGCTCAGCATGCGCTGATATTTTTCCCACATTGGGGTCTGCGCATTGAAGCCGTGCGTGCCCGCGTCAAAATGGGTATAGCGCCCTTCCGTGTTGACCATAAAACGCACATAGCTCAGATAACGCGCTTCCGTTGCGGCATCAAAGCCCAGGAAGGTGACGCGACGTTCATCAATGGACTGCTGATCTTTGAGATTGGTCCAGGAAACATGCAGGGCGTGATACATCTCCATAATGTCGATCACGGTGCGGCAGGTTTCTTCTTTCATCTCACCAAACTCGCGGTCCAGTTCACGCATCTGCAAACCAAAGCCACGTTCGACGATTGTCTGCAGGCGGCTGTAGCGCTCAGCGTTATCGGGATCAAGCATAGTCATCATTTTGTACTGGTTGGACAAAATCAGACGTTGAGCATGGGTCATTTCCATCTTTCGACTCCTGTAGCGCATTGCACTGTAAAAAAAAGACACGGTAACGGTGAGTTACTGTGCCTTCTTTTATTCGTCGTTTCGATGATCAATCACAAGTCATCGAGGAATGTTTTGTCGAGTTGCTTAAAAGCGCGCTTGAGCGTGTCGGCCAGCGCCTGGTAATCGGGCTTGCCTTCGACCGGGGCAAGCGCCTGCCCGGCTTCCTCCAGTTTCCCGCGAACTTCATAAAACCAGTGTAAAATAGAAGGCGGGAGTGGCGTGATAGAACGTTTACCTAACCACCACAGACCCTGCATCGGCAGACTTAACGCGAAAAGTGCCGTCGCAACGGCCGGGCCAAGCTGCCCGCCCAGCGCGATTTGCCAGCAGAGCGTAAAGATGGCGACAGGTGGCATAAAGCGAATCGCATAGCGCGTGGCGCGGATCGTGCGGTTCTCAATAAACATGGGCGCAAGGCGCTTTTCCATTGGCCACGTCTTTGCGTAATGCTGTCCCCGACGAAACAGACTGAAAAAATTCACGGACGGGTTCTCTGGTGTCGACATGGCTGTACCTCAACTTCACATATAAAAATTAAAATTTTCGTGCAAAACCACAACAGGCTATGACAACGTTCAAAATATTTTGTCATCAGCACCCCGTATCGGGTATTCTGTGCCAGCCTGATTGGCCCTTAGACGAGAACCATTAACTCGTCAAATTATCGCATATTATGCCATTGGCTGAAAAATGTTCAAAATGGCATAAAATCATATGTATTTCTTCCATCATGCCACAATGTTCGTTTGGCATGATGTTAATCATAAATGTCTGAGTCATTATGCGTTACGCTTTTAGACTCCCTGACGTTTTTTTAGCCACGTATCAATAATAGGTACTTCCATGTCGAGTAAGTTAGTACTGGTTCTGAACTGCGGTAGCTCCTCACTGAAATTCGCCATCATCGATGCGCTCAACGGTGACGAATACCTCTCTGGTTTGGCCGAATGTTTCCATCTGCCTGAAGCACGTATCAAGTGGAAGATGGACGGCAGCAAACAGGAAGCGGCTTTAGGTGCAGGCGCCGCTCACAGTGAAGCGCTGAACTTTATCGTTAACACTATTCTGGCACAAAAACCAGAACTGTCTGCTCAGCTGACTGCGATTGGTCACCGTATCGTCCACGGCGGCGAAAAATACACCAGTTCCGTCGTTATCGACGAAACGGTTATCCAGGGCATTAAAGACTCTGCCTCTTTCGCACCGCTGCACAACCCAGCTCACCTGATCGGTATCGCTGAAGCGCTGAAATCCTTCCCGCAGCTGAAAGACAAAAACGTGGCTGTGTTCGACACTGCGTTCCACCAGACCATGCCGGAAGAATCTTACCTCTATGCCCTGCCGTACAGCCTCTACAAAGAGCACGGCGTTCGTCGCTACGGCGCGCACGGCACCAGCCACTTCTATGTGACTCAGGAAGCCGCTAAAGTGCTGAACAAGCCGGTTGAAGAAGTTAACATCATCACCTGCCACCTGGGCAACGGTGGTTCTGTTTCTGCTATCCGCAACGGTAAATGTGTTGATACATCCATGGGTCTGACCCCGCTGGAAGGTCTGGTGATGGGTACCCGCTCCGGTGACATCGACCCGGCTATCATCTTCCACCTGCACGACACCCTGGGCATGAGCGTTGATCAGATCAACAAAATGCTGACCAAAGAGTCTGGCCTGCTGGGTCTGACCGAAGTCACCAGCGACTGCCGTTATGTTGAAGACAACTACGCAGAAAAAGCAGACGCTAAACGTGCAATGGACGTTTACTGCCACCGTCTGGCGAAGTACATCGGCTCTTACACTGCGCTGATGGACGGTCGTCTGGACGCGGTTATCTTCACCGGTGGTATCGGTGAGAACGCGGCAATGGTTCGTGAACTGTCCCTGGGTAAACTGGGCGTTCTGGGCTTCGAAGTTGACCACGAGCGTAACCTGGCTGCCCGCTTCGGCAAGTCTGGCTTCATCAACAAAGAAGGCACCCGTCCGGCTATCGTTATCCCAACTAACGAAGAGCTGGTCATCGCGCAAGACGCGCACCGCCTGACTGCCTGATTCCACACCGCCAGCAATGCTGGCGGTGCTGTTTTGTAGCCCGCCCCCTGTCGGCGGTAACGAAAGAGGATAAACCGTGTCCCGTACTATTATGCTGATCCCTACCGGAACCAGCGTCGGTCTGACCAGCGTCAGCCTTGGCGTTATCCGTGCTATGGAACGCAAAGGCGTTCGTCTGAGCGTCTTTAAGCCTATCGCCCAGCCTCGTGCCGGTGGCGATGCGCCAGACCAGACCACCACCATCGTGCGTAAGAACTCCAATCTGCCAGCGGCTGAACCGCTGAAGATGAGCCACGTTGAATCTCTGCTGTCCAGCAACCAGAAAGACGTGCTGATGGAAGAGATCATCGCCAACTACCACGCTAACACGCAAGACGCGGAAGTGGTGCTGGTTGAAGGCCTGGTCCCGACCCGCAAACACCAGTTCGCTCAGTCTCTGAACTTCGAAATCGCGAAAACGCTGAATGCGGAAATCGTGTTCGTCATGTCCCAGGGTACCGATAACCAGGAACAGCTGAAAGAGCGTATCGAACTGACCCGCAGCAGCTTCGGCGGCGCGAAAAATACCAACATCACTGGCGTTATCGTTAACAAACTGAACGCACCGGTTGATGAACAAGGTCGTACCCGTCCTGACCTGTCCGAAATCTTCGATGACTCTTCTAAAGCGAAAGTGGTTAAAGTTGATCCGGCAACTCTGCAGGATTCCAGCCCGCTGCCAGTACTGGGCGTGGTGCCATGGAGCTTCGACCTGATTGCTACCCGTGCAATCGACATGGCGCGTCACCTGAACGCTACCGTGATTAACGAAGGCGACATCAACACCCGCCGCGTGAAGTCTGTGACCTTCTGTGCGCGTAGCATTCCGCACATGCTGGAACACTTCCGCGCAGGCTCCCTGCTCGTGACCTCCGCTGACCGTCCTGACGTGCTGGTTGCTGCGTGCCTGGCCGCGATGAACGGTGTGGAAATCGGCGCCATTCTGCTGACCGGTGCTTACGAGATGGATCCACGCGTAAGCAAGCTGTGCGAGCGTGCGTTCGCCACTGGCCTGCCAGTCTTTATGGTGAACACCAACACCTGGCAGACCTCTCTGAGCCTGCAGAGCTTCAACCTGGAAGTGCCGGTTGATGACCATGAGCGTATCGAGAAAGTGCAGGAATACGTTGCGGGCTACATCAACGCAGACTGGATTGAATCCCTGACGGCGACCTCCGAGCGCAGCCGTCGTCTGTCTCCTCCGGCCTTCCGTTACCAGTTGACCGAGCTGGCGCGTAAAGCGGGCAAACGTGTTGTTCTGCCAGAAGGCGACGAACCACGTACCGTTAAAGCGGCTGCCATCTGTGCAGAGCGCGGCATCGCGACCTGTGTGCTGCTGGGTAACCCGGATGAAATTAACCGCGTTGCTGCCTCTCAGGGCGTTGAGCTGGGTGCAGGTATTGAAATCGTCGACCCGGAAGTGGTTCGCGAAAGCTACGTTGCACGTCTGGTTGAGCTGCGTAAGAGCAAGGGCATGACCGAAGCCGTTGCGCGTGAGCAGCTTGAAGACAACGTTGTGCTGGGCACGCTGATGCTGGAGCAGGACGAAGTTGACGGTCTGGTTTCCGGTGCGGTTCACACCACGGCGAACACCATTCGTCCACCGCTGCAGCTGATCAAAACGGCGCCAGGCAGTTCTCTGGTGTCTTCCGTGTTCTTCATGCTGCTGCCTGAACAGGTTTACGTTTACGGTGACTGTGCGATCAACCCGGATCCAACTGCAGAGCAGCTGGCTGAGATCGCTATTCAGTCTGCCGATTCCGCGATTGCCTTCGGTATTGAACCTCGCGTGGCAATGCTCTCCTACTCCACCGGTACTTCTGGTGCAGGTAGCGATGTAGAGAAAGTCCGTGAAGCGACACGTCTGGCGCAGGAAAAACGTCCTGACCTGATGATCGACGGTCCACTGCAGTATGATGCTGCGGTTATGGCTGACGTTGCGAAATCCAAAGCACCGAACTCACCGGTTGCGGGTCGCGCTACCGTGTTCATCTTCCCGGATCTGAACACCGGTAACACCACCTACAAAGCGGTACAGCGTTCTGCAGACCTGATCTCCATCGGGCCAATGCTGCAGGGTATGCGCAAACCTGTGAACGACCTGTCCCGTGGCGCGCTGGTTGACGATATCGTCTACACCATCGCTCTGACCGCGATCCAGTCTTCACAACAGCAGTAATACGTTACTGACTAAAAAGGCGACCCGAGGGTCGCCTTTTTTATTTACAACAACTCCCTCGCCGCCGACACAATGTCGTGTGCCGTCAGGCCATACTCCTTCTGCAGGAAGTCCTGTGTCCCCACCTGGCCGTAACGCTCCTTCACGCCCACCCGACGCATCGGCACCGGACAGGTTTCCACCAGCACTTCCGCCACTGCCGATCCCAGCCCGTTATGAATGCTGTGGTTTTCGCAGGTCACGATACGTCCGGTTTTCTCGGCGTAGTTTTTCACCAGCATCCGGTCAATCGGCTTAAGGGTAAACATGTCGATCACCGCGGCGCTGACGCCCTCCTGTTCGAGCTGACGCGCCGCTTCAAGCGCTTCCGCCACCATAATGCCGTTGGCAATCAGGGTGATGTCACTGCCTTCGCGCAGTACGTTGCCCTTGCCAAGCGTAAATGTCGAACCCGGCGCATACACGCTCGGGGCCTGCTTACGGATGGTACGCACCCAGTAGAAACCTTCGAGGTCAATAAGCTGGCGCAGTACATCTTCAAACATCACCGCATCCGTCACTTCCAGCACCACCGAATGGGCCAGCCCCCGCACGATGCCCATATCTTCAAACGACATATGCGTGCCGCCGTTATGACAGGCCGTCACGCCGGCATCTGAAGCAATGACCTTCACATTGTTACGCTGGTAGTCCAGGGACATAAACAGCTGGTCGAAACAGCGACGGCTGGCGAAGGCGGTAAAGGTATGCACGAACGGCTTGCGTCCGGTCAGCGACAGCCCCGCCGCCGTCCCCATCACGTTCGCTTCCATGATGCCGCAGTTAATCACATGCTGCGGATAATCACGTGCCACGCCATCCATCGCCATTGAGCTCATCAGATCCGCCTCGAGGGCGATAATGTCGCTCCCGGCTTCAATCTGCTGTGCCACAAACCCCGCGTAGACTTTACGCATCTCAACGGCGTCTTTCTGACCTGCAGGTGCAACCTTAATCATGTGAAGCCTCCAGTTGGCGAATCGTCTCGTTGAGGGCCGCCTTGCTCTCGGCGGTTAATCGCAGATGGTGCGAGTTACTCAGTTGCTCCAGATACGGCACGCCCTGCCCTTTGATACTGTCGAGGATCACCACCAGCGGGCGAGCATCCGCCGCAGGAACCAGCGATGTCACCTCCAGCAGTGCCGGAATGTCATCTCCTTTCACCGTCACCACGTCAAACCCGAAGGCACGGAATTTTCCTTCCAGATCGAACGCACAGATAATGTCGTCGAGTTCGCCATCAAGCTGCTGTTTGTTCCAGTCAACGAATACCGTCAGGTTATTCAGGCGATGGTGTGCAATAAACTGGAACGCTTCCCAGCACTGCCCTTCGTTCAGCTCGCCGTCGCCGACGATACAGAAAACCCGGTTGGGGCGTCCCGCCAGCTTATGCGACAGCGCCATTCCACCGGCGATGGAAATCCCCTGCCCCAGCGAGCCGGTGGTGGCATCCACCCCGCGCGTTTTTAGCCGGTCCGGATGGCTCGGCAGACGCGTACCGTTCTGGTTCAGCGTGCTCAGTTCTTCCATCGGGAAGTAGCCTTTGATCGCCAGGGTGCTGTACAGCGCGGGACCAGCATGTCCTTTTGACAAGACAAAGTAGTCACGCTCTGGCCAGTCCGGGTCGGCCGGGTCAATTTTCATCACTGCGCCGTACAACACGGCCAGGGTTTCAACAACCGACATACTGCCGCCGTAGTGACCAAAGCCCAGCTGGGTCAGCATTTTCAGCGTTTCAAGGCGGATCTGACGCGCCAGATGGGTTATCTCATTCTCATTCATGATTTGGCTCCGGTGTTTTCCTGCGCGTTATCGCCCGCAGATTTGTTTTTAGCGAACACGTTGTACGCCACCAGCAGTGCGAACAACGCCACAACAAGGCCGGTGATGGCAAGCGGCGACAGGAAGCGCGCCAGGTTACCCAGCACGATCCCGACAGCGCCAAAGTCAGCGTCCGAGAACGTGGTATTGGCAAATCCAATTGCCCCCAGCACCGGCAGCAGCAGAACCGGCAGGAAGGTGATCAGCAGGCCGTTGGCAAACGCACCAATCATCGCTCCACGACGTCCCCCGGTGGCGTTACCAAACACGCCCGCGGTAGCGCCGGTGAAGAAGTGCGGCACCACACCAGGCAGAATCAGCACCCAGCTGAACTGCCCACAGATAAACAGACCCACCAGCCCGCCAAGGAAGCTGAACAGGAAGCCAATCAGCACCGCATTTGGCGCATACGGATAGACAACCGGGCAGTCCAGAGCCGGACGTGCATTCGGCACCAGTTTTTCAGAAAAGCCGGTAAAGGCCGGGACGATTTCCGCCAGAATCAGGCGCACACCCTGCAGGATGATGAACACCCCCGCGGCGAACGTGATGGCCATGATGATGGCATAGACCAGGTAGTTCTGACCGCCGCTAAAGGTCGCCTCAACGTAGTCACGCCCGGCGCTCACCGCCATGATCAGGTAGATGATCATCATGGTCAGCGAGATGGAGATAGAGCTGTCGCGCAGGAAGCTCAGGTTCTTCGGCAGGTTCATCTCTTCAGTCGAGCGAGAGCCTTTGCCGAACTTGCTGCCAATCCAGCCGGAGAGAACATAGCCCAGGGTACCGAAGTGACCAAAAGCGATGTCATCGTTGCCGGTAATGCGCTTCATGTAACGCTGCGCCAGCGCCGGGAAGAAGGCCATTACCAGACCGAGGATCAGCGACCCGGTAAAGACCAGACCAACGCCCTCAAAGCCCGCCACGGTGAGGATGACCCCAATCATGCATGCCATGTAGAAGGTGTGATGCCCGGTCAGGAAGATATACTTCAGACGCGTAAAGCGGGCGACAATGATATTTGCCACCATACCGAATGCCATAATCAGCGCGGTAGAGGCACCGTATTTCTCTAGCGCAATAGAAACAATTGCCTCGTTATTGGGAATAATGCCCTGAATATTAAAGGCGTGTTCAAACATTCCGCCTAACGGATTTAATGACCCAACCAGCACCGTAGCCCCGCCGCCAAGCACAATAAAACCGAGTATGGTTTTAATGGTCCCTTTCACCACATCAGAAAAAGATTTCTTTTGAGCGACCAGGCCAATTAAGGCTATTAAGCCCACCAGAACCGACGGGACTTTTAATATATCAACAACGAAATTCAGCGTTTCAAGGATAAACATATCCACCTCGCCTTATCAGGATTATTGTCTGTCGAACCAGGCGCGGAGCTGCGCTTCGAGTTCGTTGATATCAATGATGTTGTTGATCACCACCAGCTGGCTTTCCGGCACGCTGGCACTGGCGGCAATGTCCTTCGCCATCACGAAAAGATCGGCGGCACCCGGCGTTGCCGAGGAGAGATCGGAGTGTTCAACGTCGGCGTCAATGGCCAGCTTCTTGAGCACCTTTTTAATATTCATTTCGACCATAAAACTACTGCCCAGGCCTGAACCGCAAATAGCCATAATTTTCATTGTTGTCCCCTTTTTTTTGAGTAGAGCACGCCCCATCACGCTAAACGTAATGTTGTGATAAATCGGATGAGAGAATTAAATCAGAAGCGGTCAATAATCGTTTTAATGTCCTCCAGGGTATTCGCCTGATGCAATTCAGCCATATCGTCGTCGCTGGAAAATAATTCAGCGAGGGCAGAGATCATGTCGATGTGACTGTGTTTCTCCGGCGCCGCGAGCATAATAATAACATCCACGGGATCGAACTCACCGGCACCAAAAGAGACTCCCTTTTTCAGTTTTAATAATGAGAGGCCTAATCCTTTAGCCCCCTCTTCCGGCCGCGCATGAGGCATGGCCAGCCCTGGTGCCAGCACATAATAAGGTCCTAGTGCATGATGCTGCTCAATGATGGCCGTCACGTATTCCGGGCCAATCACCTGCAGATCCAGCAACGGTTTCGCACATATTTCCAGCGCCTGAGGCCAGCTTTCCACGCTCTCCTGCAGCGTGATGGTTGTATCATATATCCACTTTTTCAGCATTTCTCCGTCCCGCCACAATGCAAAAGATGAGCAAACTTTATTCAACACATCCCTTATTGACTGCGATCGGGATCACAAAGATAGCGCTACCAATCGCTAACATTCAGAAGTGTGATAGCGCTATCAAATTGTAATCATGGTGTGAATTCACAGCAAAAAAAGGGATTTAAGGCGTATACTGCGTTTCACGTGAAACGAAGGATGATAATAAAAACGCGTCTGGTCAGCAGGAAGGTGTATGTCTCTAACCCGAAAACGGCGCAGTACCGGTAAAGTGACACTCGCCGATGTCGCACAGCTTGCCGGGGTGGGCACGATGACCGTGTCCCGTGCACTCCGCACGCCTGAACAGGTTTCCGATAAACTGCGAGAAAAAATAGAAGCCGCTGTACAGGAATTGGGCTACATGCCTAATCTCGCTGCGAGCGCGCTGGCCTCGGCATCGTCATGGACGATTGCGATGGTCGTTCCTAATCTCTCCGAATCCGGTTGCTCGGAGATGTTCGCCGGGCTTCAGCAGGTGCTGCAGCCTGCCGGCTACCAGATCATGCTGGCCGAATCACAGCATCGACTCGAGCAGGAAGAAAAATTGCTGGAGACGCTGCTGGCGTCGAACATTGCCGCTGCGATTTTGCTCAGTGTTGAACACTCCGATACTGTCCGCCACTGGCTGAAAAACGCGTCCATTCCGGTCATGGAGATGGGGGCCATGCGCGCCGATCCTATTGATATGAATATCGGGATTGATAACGTCGCGGCGATGTACGAACTGACGGAGATGGTTATTAAGCGCGGCTACCAGAATATTGGCCTGCTGTGCGCTAACCAGGAGCAGTGGATTTTCCAGCAGCATTTACAGGGCTGGTACAAAGCGATGCTTCGCCACCATATGTCACCAAACCGGGTGATTAACGCCGCCATGCCACCGAGTTTTTCCACGGGTGCGGCGCAACTGCCGGAGTTCCTGCTGGCGTGGCCAGAGCTGGATGCACTGGTGTGCGTGTCGGATGAACTGGCCTGCGGGGCACTTTATGAATGCCAGCGTCGGCGTATAAAAGTACCGGACGATCTGGCCGTGGTGGGTTTTGGCGATAGCGACGTCAGCCGGGTCTGTCAGCCACCGCTGACGACCATGGCAGTGCCACATCGTAAGATTGGGATTGAAGCGGGACGCGCGTTACTGGAACGTCTGAATGATGGAGACTGGCGCGACCATAAACCCATCGCGTCCAGCCTGTGTTTGCGGGAGAGCTGTTGAGGCTTACTCCGCCTCTTCCTCTTTTTCCGCTTTCGTGGATTCGTTTTTAGCGTTGCGGGTCATCCACAGCGCCAGCGCTTTTAACGAATCCGGGGTGAACTCGTCGCAACGCGCGGTAATTTCTTCCGGCGTCATCCAGTTCACTTCGCTCACTTCTTCTTCCTGCAGGGCGAACGGGCCATGGGAAACGCAGCTAAACAGCCCGCCCCAGACGCGGCAATGCTCGTCCTCGAAATAGAACTGACCATGCTCGGCAAACGGCACGCCGGCAATCCCTAACTCTTCTTCCGCTTCACGACGCGCGGAGTCCAGCAGAACTTCATCCGCCTGAACAACGCCGCCTGCAGTTGCATCCAGCATACCAGGGAGAAAATCTTTGGTGTCCGTGCGGCGCTGGACCAGAATTTTGCCCATCCCGTCATGCACAACGATGTATGTCGCACGGTGACGCAGACGCTCCGCGCGCATTTGTTCGCGGCTGGCCTGCGCGATCACTTCATTCTCTTCGTTGACAATGTCAACCCACTCTGTACTTGCCAAATGACTCTGCTCCACCATCGGGAAACCTTCTCGTCTAAGCGCTCTTTCGGCGCGTTTGCAGTTGAGGTGTAACTTACGGATTAATCGCTATTTGCGCAATAACTTGCTGATCATTAAGTGCGATTACGCTTAACGTATTCTCATCGAGCATGCCATAGCTTGCTGGATTTCCACCTTTCGGTATGCTGACCGAACCGGGGTTAAAGTGATACATCTCGCCGCGTTTTTCTGCCACCGGAATATGAGTATGACCGTAAACCAGGACATCGCCAGCCGCCAGTGCCGGGAGATTTTCCGGGCTAAAAAGATGACCATGGGTCAGGAACAGACGGCTATTTTCCATCAGCACCTGTTGCCAGGGGGCAGTGATGGGAAAATCCAGCAGCATCTGGTCCACTTCACTGTCGCAGTTACCGCGAACGGCGATAATGCGCGAAGCATACTGGTTGAGTTTTTCCGCTACCTGCGCCGGTGCATAGCCTTCCGGCAGCGCATTGCGTGGACCATGATTTAACACATCCCCCAGAATCACCAGCCATTGCGCCCCGCTTTGAGCAAACAGAGAAAGAACACGCTCGGTCGCGGGCAGCGAACCATGGATATCAGACGCAAACATCAGTTTCATCAGTCACTCCCTGGAAATCAGACTGCCCTATCATACCTGAAGCGTCAGGCTATATCAGCCCGCTCGCTTAGCGGAGAGTGCCACATAGCGCTGCACTGAGGCGCGTTGCCACTGAAACGCGGCATAATCCACCAGCCGCTGAGGCACCTCATCTCCATTGAGGATCAGACGGTTCAGCATCAGCGCCAGATCGGTATCGGCAATACACCACTCGCCGAATAAATTCGGATTACCATGAGCCAGCAGAGAAGACGCGGTATCGATCAGTTTTTGGGCACTGTCCGCACCGTCTTTACTCAGCGCCGGTTTTTTCACCCCGGCAAACACCACATCCGTGGAGCGTTCCACGCGAATCGGCACCAGATCGCTGCGCAGCCACGCCTGGATCTGACGTGCGCGGGCACGTTTTTGCAGATCGTGTGGGTAGATGCGCTCCCACTCAGGTGGTGCGAACCGATCTTCCAGATACTCATCGATCGCCGACGATTCACTCAGCGCGAAGCCATCAATGTCCAGCACCGGCACGCGACGGGTCAGGGCGTAGCCCTGCCACTGTGGTTTCAGATGTTCACCGCCGTCCAGATCCACCGTCTTTAGCGTAAATGACAGTCCTTTTTCGGCCAGCGCCACATACGCGCTCAGAACATAGGGAGAAAAGAAATCTGCATCGGACCATAACGTGATTACGGGCTGGTTCATAACATCCTCATCGGCTGATCGGTTTTCATTCAACATATAATCTCTTTGCCTCGCTGTCACTTGATGAAAACTCACGATTTACAACAACCACCTATACTCATTTTTCATGGCGTCACTATTTTCACTGACAGGAGTTGAGAATGATCGACCTTTATTATGCCCCCACCCCGAACGGCCATAAGATCACCCTCTTTCTTGAGGAAGCCGAACTGGATTACAGGATCATTCGCGTGGATATCAGCAAAGGCGATCAGTTCAGTCCTCTCTTTCTGGCTATATCGCCAAACAATAAAATCCCGGCCATTATTGATAACCATCCTGCCGATGGGGGCAAGCCGTTGAGCCTGTTTGAATCCGGAGAAATATTGCTCTATCTGGCAGAGAAGACTGGCAAATTGCTGAGCGGAGAGCTGCGCGAGCGTCACCACACGCTGCAGTGGCTTTTCTGGCAGACGAGCGGTCTGGGGCCGATGCTCGGACAAAACCACCATTTTACTGCCTACGCGCCGCAGCCGATTCCTTATGCTATCGAACGCTATCAGGTGGAAACCCAGCGGTTATACGGCGTTCTGAACCGTCGGCTGGAGAAAGCACCGTGGCTCGGCGGGGATCATTACAGCATCGCCGACATTGCCTGCTGGCCCTGGGTGAATACCCATGAAAAGCACCGCATTGACCTGGCGTCTTACCCGGCGGTGAACAACTGGTTTGAACGAATCCGCACGCGTCCGGCCACCGAACGCGCCATGCAAAAAATCCAGCAAATTTAAGCCGGTGGCTGGTGTGTGCCGGAGAGGCTCTCATGTATTATGTGAAGGAAATTCTGACACGGAGAAGACCTGCAATGTCACAGCATGACGCTATTATTCGTATAAAAAATTTACGCCTACGCACCTTCATCGGTATCAAAGAGGAAGAGATCGCCAACCGTCAGGATATCGTGATTAATGTGGTTATCCACTACCCGGCTGATAAAGCGCGGGCCAGCGAAGATATTAATGATGCGCTGAACTACCGCACGATAACCAAAAAAATCATCCAGTACGTGGAAAACAACCGCTTCTCTTTACTGGAAAAATTAACTCAGGATGTGCTCGACATCGCACGCGATCATCACTGGGTCACTTATGCTGAAGTAGAGATCGATAAACTTCACGCCCTGCGTTACGCCGATTCCGTCTCGATGACGTTAAGCTGGCAACGCCAGGCGTAACCCTGGAGGTTGTATGAAGATTTTGCTGACCGGCGGTACCGGCCTGATTGGCCGCCATCTCATTGCGCGTCTGCAGGCGTTGCATCACGACATTACCGTGGTGACGCGCAGTCCAGAGAAAGCGCGCCAGGTGCTGGGCGCAGGTATCGACATCTGGAGAAATCTCGCCGAGCAGCAGAATCTGGACGGATTTGACGCCGTCATCAACCTGGCAGGCGAACCGATCGCCGATAAGCGCTGGACGGAAGAGCAAAAACAGCTCCTGTGCAGCAGCCGGTGGACCCTTACCGAGAAGCTGGTTGAGCTTATCCGCAACAGTCATACCCCGCCGTCGGTTCTCATTTCGGGTTCTGCCGTAGGGTATTACGGCGATCTCGGCGAGGTGGTGGTAACGGAAGAAGAGCCGCCCCACAACGAGTTCACCCATAAACTTTGCGCCCAGTGGGAGCGTATCGCCTGTGCTGCGCAAAGCGATCATACCCGCGTCTGCCTGCTACGCACCGGTGTAGTCCTTGCCCCGAAAGGCGGCATTCTGGCGAAGATGCTCCCCCCTTTCAGGCTCGGTCTTGGCGGGCCAATCGGCAATGGCCGTCAGTATCTGGCATGGATCCATATCGACGATATGGTCAACGGTATTCTCTGGCTGCTGGATAACGATCTGCGCGGGCCGTTTAATATGGTTGCGCCCTACCCGGTGCGTAACGAACAGTTTGCCCATGCTCTCGGACATGCCCTGCATCGCCCGGCGATTTTGCGCGTGCCTGCTACGGTGATCCGCCTGATGATGGGTGAAGCGTCCGTGCTGGTATTAGGCGGGCAACGGGCCCTGCCAAAACGGCTGGAAGCGGCCGGGTTTGCGTTCCGCTGGTATGACTTAGAAGAGGCGCTGGGGGATGTGGTGAGATAATGTTACAGTGATATGCCATGTTCCGACGAAATGGCATATCTATGGCAACCATTACCACTCCCCGGCTCCATCTCACCCCCTTCGAACCCACTGACTGGCCTTTTTTCCGTGCCCTGCGCGAGGATCGCGCCATCATGCAGTATATGGCCGCTATCGCCCCGGAAAAAGAGACCCGACGCCTGTTTGCCGCACGTCTGACGGCAGCGCATGTGTTCGTTATCCGCTTACGCGATGAAGAGACCCCGCTGGGCGATATCGGCCTGCAAATCAGCGCTGAAAATCGTGAAGAGGCGGATATCGGCTATACGGTCGTGCCTGCCGCGCAGGGCCAGGGCATCGCCAGTGAGGCACTGCGCGCGGTGTGTGACTACGCATTTAACCATACGGGCGTAAAGGCGATTAACGCATATGTGCTGGCAGACAACGGCGGGTCAGTCCGGGTACTGGAGAAAGCGGGTTTTGTGCGCACGCAGGTGCTGGAAAAAGCGTATGAGATTAACGGTGTGCGGTATGACGACTGGGTGTATCGACTGGAGTGTGGTGCGGTTTGATGCCCACACTCCGGCCCTCTCCCACAGGGAGAGGGGAAAGGCTAAACCTACTTCAAAGACCCCTTCAGGAACTGCTGCAGACGCGGGCTTTGCGGGTTCGCTAACACCTCATCGGGATGCCCCTGCTCTTCGATTTTACCCTGATGCAGGAAGATGACGTGGTTAGAAACGTTCCGGGCAAAGCCCATCTCGTGCGTCACCACCACCATCGTTTTGCCCTCTTCGGCGAGCTTCTGCATGATGCGCAGCACTTCGCCAACGAGTTCCGGGTCCAGCGCGGAAGTCGGTTCGTCGAACAGCAAGACTTCCGGCTCCATCGCCAGCGCGCGGGCAATGGATACACGCTGCTGCTGCCCGCCGGACAGATGTACCGGATACTTCATCTGCTGGCGCTCATCAATACCCACTTTCGCCAGGTATTTCACCGCACGGTCGCGGGCGTCCTGTTTGCTGAGACCCAGCACCTGGATTGGCGCTTCCATTACGTTCTCCAGCACCGTCATATGGCTCCAGAGATTAAAGTGCTGGAAAACCATCGTCAGGCGCGTACGCAACAGACGTAGCTGATTTTTATCCGCCACCTTCAGCTGGCCGTCTTTGTCACGCACCAGATTGATGTTCTGCCCGCTCACCACAATTGAGCCTTCGCTCGGTTTTTCGAGGAAGTTAATGCAGCGCAGGAAAGTACTTTTACCGGAGCCGGATGAGCCGATAATACTGATGACATCGCCCGCGTTTGCCTGCAGCGACACCCCTTTCAGCACTTCATGTTCGCCGTAGCGTTTGTGCAGATCAATAACGTTTAATTTGTTCTCAGCCATCATCATTCTCAGTGCGTCGAAGAAGGTTTTATATGCTGCAACCAGCGTTTTTCTGCCTTACGGAACAGGCTAATCAGGACGTATGAAATTATCAAATAAAGCACTGCCGCAATACCGAATGCGGTAAACGGCTGATAGGTTGCCGAGTTAATATCCCGGGCAATCTTCAGTAAGTCCGGCACCGTGGCGGTAAAGGCCAGCGCCGTGGAGTGCAGCATCAGAATCACTTCGTTACTGTACGCCGGTAACGCAATACGCAGCGCCGACGGCAGAATGATGCAACGGTAAAGCTTCACGGAGGAGAAGCCGTACGCACGCGCCGCTTCAATTTCACCGTACGGGACAGAGCGAATCGCCCCTGCGAAAATCTCGGTGGTATAGGCGCAGGTATTGAGCGTCAATGCCAGCACCGTACAGTTCAGACCGCTGCGGAAGAACGCATTGAGCATTTCAGTGCCTTTTACGATCTCAAGCGTGTACATCCCCGAATAGAACACCAGCAGCTGCACGTATAGCGGCGTACCGCGAAACACATAGGTAAACAACCAGATTGGGAACTGGATAAATTTATTGTTCGACACACGACCAATGGCAAGAAATACCGCCAGAATGCCGCCCATCACCACGGAGGAGATCAGAAGCCAGAGCGTAATGGCGACGCCGGTGAAGCGATAGCCATCTGTCCACAGCAGCGATTTCCAGTATTCCTGAATAATCTCAATCACAGATCAGCCCTCTTCACACCCACGGAGTAGCGACGTTCGAGCAGAAGCAGCACACCATTGGAGGCGGTCGTAAAGACCAGATAGATTACGCCACATACCACCGCAAAGTAGAACGGTTCCCAGGTGCTTTTGCCGGCAAGCTGGGTCGCTTTCACCACATCTTCCAGGCCAAGCAGAGAGACCAGCGCGGTTGCCTTAAGAATAACCTGCCAGTTGTTACCGATACCTGGAAGCGCATAGCGCATCATGGCCGGGAACATGATTCGACGAAACGTCTGTGAGGAGGTGAAACCGAATGCGGTTGCCGCTTCAATGTGGCCTTTCGGCACAGCCATATACGCGCCGCGGAAGGTTTCGGTGAAGTAGGCCCCGTAGATAAAACCGAGCGTAATAATACCGGCCACCATCGGGTCGATATCGATTTGTCCCATACCCATTGCGTCCGTCACGCTGTTAAGCGCAATCTGCAGACCGTAAAAGATCAGAAGCATCAGCACCAGATCGGGAACACCGCGAATCAGCGTCGTATAGCCTTCAAAAATCAGCGCCAGCGGCTTGTTAGCCGAAAGCTTCGCCCCTGCGCCCGCCAGACCTATCAGCACCGCCAGCACCACGGAGCTGAGAGCCAGCTCAAGGGTGACAAGCGCGCCCTGTAAAATAACGCCAGAAAATCCGTACAGCATACCGCGAGCCCTGTCGTATCGTGAGTGGTGGAACCGTGTCTTTTCCCCTCCCACAGTGGGAGGGGCTGCACGTTATTTGACGGGGCGATTAGCCGCCGTAAACATTGAAATCGAAGTATTTTTTCGCAATTTTCTCGTACGTGCCGTCAGCGCGCATTTCGGCAAACGCTTTGTTCAGCGCTTCACGCAGTTCGTTGTCTTCCTTGCGCAGGCCCATACCGGTGCCTACACCAAACAACTTCACATCCTTGATGGATGGACCGCCAAACTTATAGTCTTTGCCGACCGGCTGCTTCAGGAAGCCTTCGCTCGCCGCGACTTCATCCTGGAACGCCGCGTCAATGCGACCTGCCGTCAGGTCAGCGTAGATATTTTCCTGGCCCTGATAAGAGACGATTTCAATCCCTTTCGGCGCCCAGTGTTCGTTACCGTAGGTTTCCTGAGTAGTCCCCTGCAGCACACCCACGCGTTTGCCTTTCAGCGACTCGAGAGTGGGCTGAATGTCGGAAGATTTGGCGACGACCAGACGTGAATCTGCCGCGTAGAGTTTGTCCGTGAAAGCAATCTCCTGCTGGCGTTTTTCAGTGATGGAGAGCGAGGACATAATCACGTCGATTTTTTTCGCTTTCAGCGACGGGATCAGCGCATCCAGTGGGTTCTCAACGTAGGTACACTGCGCTTTGATGCGTTTGCACAGTTCGTTGGCCAGATCGATGTCAAAACCAACCAATTCACCTTTAGAATTCTTCGATTCGAACGGTGCATAGGTAGGATCGGTACCGATTCGAATTTTCTGCGGAATTGCTGCGAATGCCGCGGTGGCGCTGGAAAAGGCCAGCACCAGAGAAAGTGACAATACTAGTTTTTTCATATCTGTCCTCAACAAACTGTCTACATACGGGATTTTTACGACGACGGGGTGGTGCTAATGTGCCATCAATCCCCTCCGTCAGGCAAAGAATAATGCCTTTGATCCGGGATTTTTTGCATTATAAATGCGTAAGTATGCACACAGCGATCCAATACAGTGCATTAATTGCACCATATTGGATCATCCCGCCCGACAATGCACCTCAGCAGTGCATTGTCGTCAGGTATTAGTCACCGTAGACGTTGAAGTCGAAGTATTTCTTCGCCAGTTTGTCGTAGGTACCGTCTTTACGCAGCTCAGCAAACGCTTTGTCGAAGGCGGCTTTCAGCTCGGTATCGTCCTTACGCAGGCCGATACCCGTACCGTCACCAAAGTACTTTTTGTCTTTCACGGACGGGCCAGCAAAAGCGTACTCTTTGCCCGCTGGCTGTTTCAGGAAGCCTTCGCTCGCAGCGACTTCATCCTGGAATGCCGCATCCAGACGGCCTGCCGCCAGGTCAGAGTAGATCAGATCCTGGTTCTGGTACGCCACTACGTCGACGCCCTTCTCACGCCAGTTCGCATTGGCAAACCCTTCCTGCGTTGAGCCCTGAAGCACGCCGACATGCTTGCCTTTCAGTGAGTCGATGGTGGGTTGAATCGGGGAGCCTTTAGCGGCAATCAGACGTGAATCTGCAGCGTAAAGCTTGTCAGAGAAGGCAATCTCCTGCTGACGTTTTTCGGTGATAGAGAGAGAAGAGATAATGGCGTCGATTTTCTTGGCTTTCAGCGACGGGATTAACGCATCAAAGTCGCTGCCCACCCATGTGCATTTCACCGCAATGCGTTTGCACATTTCATTTCCCAGATCGATATCAAACCCAACGAAATCGCCTTTCGCATCCTTGGAAGAGAATGGCGCGTAGGTTGCGTCTGTACCGATACGAACTGTCTGTGGAAGCGCTGCGTAGCTACCTGCTGCCGCACTTAACCCCACCAGCAAAGACAGAGCCAGAACCGTCTTCTTCATACATTTACCCTCAAGTACCGTGATTTTATTATGTATTGTGTTGTGTGTTGTGTTGCAGGCTTCTCTTGCAGGTCTTATGCCACATTGCCGTCTGGTGAAAAGTTCGACGTTAAATATGTTAATAAAACGTTGCGATATTGCCTTAATGGTGAAAGATAGCAGGTCTGCCGAACGAACCGGAAAGAGAAAAAGGGAAAAAGCGAATTAAATGTCGAGGATATGATCGCCGTTGCATAATTGCCCTGAAACAGGGCACGTTATCTTTTCATGCACGCTGTGAGTGCACAGATTCAGGCACCCTGCCAGCGGGTGAAGAGGTCTTCAGGCAGGTCGATATCAAACTGATCGAGAACGCGGTTAACCGTCTGATTAATCACATCATCCAGTGAAACGGGCCGGTGATAGAACGCCGGTACCGGTGGCATGATCACCGCGCCGAGTTCAGCAGCCTGAGTCATTAAACGCAGATGTCCCACGTGCAGCGGCGTTTCCCGCACGCAGAGAACCAGAGGACGACGCTCCTTCAGCACCACGTCCGCGGCGCGGGTCACCAGCGTGTCGGTATAGCTGTTTACAATGCCGGAGAGCGTTTTAATGGAACAAGGCAGGATAACCATGCCGGCCGTTTTAAACGAGCCAGAGGAGATGCTGGCGGCGATATCGCGGGCATCGTGAACCACATCCGCCAGTGCCTGGACATCACGCAGTGAGAGGTCGGTTTCAAGAGAGAGGGTCTGACGTGCCGCCTGGCTCATGACCAGATGCGTTTCCACTTCTGCCACGTCGCGCAGCACCTGTAACAGACGTACGCCGTAAATCGCGCCACTGGCACCACTGAGCCCAACAATGAGTCGTTTCATGATTTTCGCCCTAACTGATTTCAGGGCAGACTGTGCAGGATTTTGCGGGGAGTTGCAAGTGAGGGCAAATGCCCTCACTTACACAGACATCAACCTTCGTTGTGCATCTCTAAACTTTCGAGATCGTTTTGCAACTGGACGGCCTTCGCATCGTCGTTGCGCAGCGAATCAAGGTAGTCGAGGTACTGCTGGTCAACGTCTTTCGTCACGTAGACGCCATTAAACACGGAGCATTCGAACTGCTGAATATCCGGGTTCTCAGCGCGTACTGCGTCGATAAGATCGTTCAGATCCTGGAAAATCAGGCCGTCGGCACCGATGATCTGACGAATTTCGTCCACTTCACGACCGTGAGCGATCAGCTCATTGGCGGTTGGCATATCGATGCCGTACACGTTCGGGAAACGAATTTCCGGTGCGGCTGAGGCCAGATACACTTTCTTCGCACCCGCTTCGCGCGCCATCTCAATAATCTGTTCTGAGGTGGTGCCGCGAACGATGGAGTCATCCACCAGCAGGACGTTTTTGTCGCGGAACTCAGCGCGGTTTGCGTTCAGTTTACGACGTACGGACTTACGGCGCAGCTGCTGACCCGGCATGATAAAGGTACGACCAACGTAGCGGTTTTTCACAAACCCCTGACGGTATGGCTTGTCCAGAATGCGGGCGATTTCCAGAGCGATATCGCAGGACGTTTCCGGAATAGGAATAACGACGTCGATATCCAGATCGTCCCATTCGCGGGCAATCTTCTCGCCAAGTTTTGTCCCCATGTTCACGCGCGCGCTGTAAACGGAAATCTTGTCGATAAACGAGTCCGGACGGGCGAAGTAAACATATTCAAACAGGCACGGATTGCTCACCGGGTTGTCAGCACACTGGCGGGTGAACAGCTGGCCCTTCTCAGTGATATAGACCGCTTCGCCAGGCGCAACATCACGCAGGAACTCGAAGCCCAGGGTATCCAGCGCCACGCTTTCAGAGGCAACCATGTATTCGGTACGACCATCACCGAGATCGCGCTTACCGAGCACCAGCGGGCGGATGCCGTTTGGATCGCGAAAGGCAACCATCCCGTGGCCGATAATCATCGCCACGCAGGCATACGCACCACGGATCTGGCGGTTAGTCGCGGCAACGGCGGCAAAAATGTTGTCTGCTTCCAGCGGGTAGTGACGGAAGTTATCCAGCTCGCTGGCAAAGATATTGAGCAGAATTTCAGAATCAGAGGTGGTGTTAATGTGGCGACGTTTCTCTTCGAACAACTTCTTACGCAGCTCGTGCGCGTTGGTCAGGTTGCCATTGTGGGCAAGCGTGATGCCATACGGTGAGTTGACGTAGAAAGGCTGAGCCTCAGAGGCGCTGGAACTGCCAGCAGTAGGATAACGAACGTGACCGATCCCCATATTACCTTGCAGACGCTGCATATGGCGGGCTTCAAACACATCATTTACCAGACCATTCGCCTTACGTAAACGGAAGCAGTTGTTTGCATCAATGGTGATGATACCCGCAGCATCCTGCCCACGGTGCTGAAGCACCGTTAACGCGTCATAAATCGACTGGTTTACCGGCATGAAACCGGCGATACCGACAATACCGCACATTCGTCTTTTCCTCGTTAAGCCACATCTCAGAGCGCATTACGCTCTGGGCAAGAAACTCGACGAGCTTTGCAGATAGTCAAAGAACCATCTGATGATGAAACTGAACTCTGGAATGAGCTGCGATTTTTGCCAGTCTTCACTTTTGGAGAACCCGGTAAAGGTATCCAGGAAGAACAGGATCGCGGCCACAATCAGCACGCCTCGTAGTGCGCCGAAACAGATCCCGAGTACCCTGTCTGTTCCTGACAGACCGGTTTTCTCGACCAGCTGACCTATCACGTAATTTACGATAGCGCCGACAATCAGCGTCGCGATAAACAGCACCGCGATAGCGATTCCATTTCGGACCAGTTCATCTTCAAAGCCCGTGAACCAGACAGACAGGTAAGTGTAGTAATGACTGGCAACAAAGAAAGCACAACCCCAGGTTACCAGCGATAACGCTTCACGAACAAAGCCACGGATCAGGCTAACCAGACAGGAAAAACCAATCACCGCAATGATGGCGTAATCAATCCAGACCATATGTGTCCCACGATTTAACGCCCTGTCATCCAGTTCGGGGCGAATTCTAACAGAAAAAGAAAACGTTTGCGTAGGGATTTCCTTCCCACGCGTAAATAAAAAAGGCGCTGAAAAAATGTTCAACGCCGTGGCTTTTTACGTCTCTGTGGACGTCTGCCGTCACTCTTCCCCCCCACCTTCTCTTCATAGAAAGGATAAGGGTGAGGGAGGGGTTAGTTCGCGCTGTAGCTCATCACCACACCGCTCAGGCCGGAGATCTGCTTCAGCTCACCCAGCGATCCTTTAAGCTTATCTTTGGACGCTTCTGGCCCCACGAGAATACGGGTAATTTTACCCTGTACCGGCGTGGAAGGTGAAGTGTAAACACGATATCCCGCACTGCGCAGTTTACCCACCACCTCATTGACCTTATCGGCATTTTTCAGCGCACCCAGCTGCACGACGTAGGCTTTGCCCGTCGGTGCGGCTTCCTGCTGAGCCGGTTTCGCCGGAGGCGGTGTCTCTGTCGCTGCGGCAAGCTGTTCGCTCGTTTTATCCCGCTGCGGTTTCGGCTGCGTTTTTTCGACCGGCTTCGGTTTCTCAGCCGGTTTAGGCTGCACGACCGGAACCGGTACAGGATCGATATCGTTGGTGTTGCTCGCCGCCAGACGAGACGGATCAAGAGACGGCGCAGCCGCATCGCCCGCGCGAACCTCTTCCGCTGCGCCTTCTGGCGGCTGAGCAGGAAGGGCCTGTGTCGCCGCAGGCAGCATATCCGGCTCGTCGCGATCGCCCGGTTTCGGTACCAGTGGAATGGCTGCAAACTCATCCTGATAGTGCTTTTTCTGCCCGTCGAGAAGGCCCGGGAGAATAATGACTCCCAGCGCCACCAGCACTATTGTTCCTGCTAAACGGTTCTGAAACTTACTCGCCACCGGTTCTCCCCGCGTCCATCACTTCCATGACATGTGCCACCGTGTGGAACGAACCACACACCAGCACGGTATCTTCTGGTTTAGCATCCGCCATCGCGGCATGCCAGGCCTGAGCCACGCTATTATAGATTGCGCCTTTGCCGAGATGTTCCATCAACTGCTCAGCGGTCGCCCCGCGTGGCCCCTCCAGAGGAGCACAATACCAGCTATCGACCACACTCTCCATGCAGGCCAGCGTACCGCCAATATCTTTATCATGAAGCATACCGATAACCGCCAGCACGCGCCCGGTTTTTGGTAACGATTTGAGACGTCCCGCGAGATACGCCGCGGCATGCGGGTTGTGCGCCACATCGAGGATCAGGCGCGGTGACTCGCTGACAATCTGGAAACGCCCGGGCAGGATCGCCCGCTCAATGCCCTCGCGAATCGCCTGCTCGCTCACCGCCAGACCGCTTGCGCGCAGTGCCGCCAGCGCGGTTGCCGCGTTAGGCTGCGGCACCTGCGGCAATGGCAGGTTGTCCAGTGCGCCCTGCGCATCGCTAAAGCGCCAGCCGTGTGCCTGAACCTCATACTGCCACTCTACGCCACGGCGCAGCAGACGCGCACCCGTCTCATTCGCCACCTCTGCAATGGTGTGCGGCATATCCGGCTCGCCGACCACGGCAGGTTTATTCGCCCGGAAAATCCCGGCTTTCTCGCGACCAATGCTTTCGCGATCCGGCCCCAGCCAGTCGGTATGATCCAGCGCAATGCTGGTCACGACGGCCACATCCGCATCCACCATGTTGGTGGCATCAAGACGCCCGCCGAGGCCGACTTCCAGAATCACCACGTCCAGCTGCGCCTGCTTAAACAACCACAGTGCCGACAGGGTGCCGTATTCAAAATAGGTTAATGAAATTTCACCGCGCGCAGCTTCAATTTCCGCGAAAGAGGCGGTATGCGCTGATTCCGGCAGCTCGCGATTTTGCACACGCACCCGCTCGGTATACCGCACGAGGTGTGGAGAGCTGTAAACGCCAACCTTATAGCCTGCTGCCATCAGGACAGATTCCAGCGTGCGGCACGTCGTGCCTTTACCGTTCGTTCCGGCAACGGTGAACACAAACGGCGCTGGTTTCAGTACGTCGAGACGCGCGGCAACCTGGCTTACGCGCTCAAGCCCCATATCGATGGTTTTACTGTGCAGGTTTTCCAGATAAGAAAGCCACGCGGCCAGGGGCGACGTGGCTTGGGGAATGCTTTTATTTTCCATGATGCCCGGTCATTAACAGTTGAGAAAGCAAAAGGGCAGCGCCATCCGGCCCTGCCCTTTTCAGTTATCAGGCCTCGGGTTCCTGATCCGGTACCACCACGCCTTCGCGCGGCTCGTCCGGGTTCGGCGCTGGCAGATTCATCAGCTTCGCCAGGATGCTTGCCAGTTTCAGGCGCATCTCCGGACGGCGGACGATCATGTCGATAGCGCCTTTCTCGATGAGGAACTCACTGCGCTGGAAGCCCGGCGGCAGTTTTTCACGTACGGTCTGTTCGATGACGCGTGGACCCGCAAAACCGATCAGCGCTTTCGGCTCAGCGATGTTCAGATCGCCCAGCATGGCAAAGCTTGCGGAAACGCCACCCATCGTCGGGTCGGTCAGCACGGAGATGTACGGCAAACCGCGCTCCTGCATTTTCGCCAGCGCAGCAGAGGTTTTCGCCATCTGCATCAGCGACATCAGCGCTTCCTGCATACGTGCACCACCGGAGGCGGAGAAGCAGATCAGCGGGCAGTTGTCTTCCAGCGCCTGCTCAACGGCACGCACGAAGCGCGCACCCACGACAGAGCCCATTGAGCCACCCATAAAGGAGAACTCAAACGCGGCAGCCACCACCGGCATCGTGTGCAGGGTGCCTTTCATGACGATCAGCGCGTCTTTCTCGCCGGTCTCTTTCTGTGCAGAGGCCAGACGGTCTTTGTATTTTTTGGAATCACGGAACTTCAGCACGTCTTTTGGCTCAAGCTCGCTACCCAGTTCTACCAGAGAACCTTCGTCCAGCAGGCTATGCAGGCGATTACGCGCCGTCATACGCATATGGTGGTCACACTTCGGACACACCTCAAGATTGCGTTCCAGCTCTGCGCGGTACAGAACCTGGCCGCAGCTATCACACTTCGTCCATACCCCTTCAGGAATGCTCGCTTTACGAGTCGGGGTTATGTTGCTTTTAATTCGTTCAATCCAGCTCATTGATAACCTTTCTGCCTGAACCTGGTCGTATGCCAGTTTTGCTATAAGAGGCGAATAATGCCATTTTTGCCTCCAACAGACCATGAATGTTGCACATTAAAACATAACAGCCCGAAACTTTGGATAAAAAAGTGGTCGAACTGCCAGTATGCATTTACTTCGCTTGCTTTGCTGCCGCACGTCGGTGACGGATAATCTCAATAACCCCAGGCAGTACCGAAAGCACAATAATCGCTACAATCAGTAACTTAAGGTTTTCCTGGACCACCGGGAGATCGCCAAACAGGTAGCCGGCATAGGTAAACAGGAGCACCCACAGCAGCGCGCCAACAACGTTATATGCCGCAAAGTGACGATAGGACATATGCCCCATTCCCGCCACAAACGGTGCAAATGTACGAACAATAGGCACAAAACGGGCAAGGATAATGGTTTTGCCGCCATGACGTTCATAGAACGCATGGGTTTTGTCGAGATAGCTGCGACGGAAAATTTTCGAGTCCGGATTGCTGAAAAGCCGCTCACCAAACACCCGTCCAATCGTGTAGTTCACCGCATCACCAATAATCGCGGCGATAACCATCAACACAACCATCAGATGCACATTCAAATCGTTAGTCGGTAACGCGGATAACGCGCCGGCCACGAACAGCAGTGAATCCCCCGGCAGGAACGGGGTGACAACCAGACCGGTTTCACAGAACAGAATGAGGAACAGAATAGCGTAAACCCAGACGCCGTACTGCGCGACCAGCTCCGCCAGGTGAACATCAATATGCAGGATGAAATCAATCAAAAAACGTATTACGTCCATTTTGTCTAAGCCTTAATTGCACCTTTGATTAGTCCGCTAAAAACAGCGGGCCCATTGGCGGTTTCGGCAGGTCAAACCGATCCGGATAGTCTACCGAGACCAGATACAGCCCTTCCGCTTTCGCCGTGGCTGCCGCAAGCGTTCTGTCCTTCGCTGCCAGCAGTTCTGCAATCCAGCTCTCCGGCTGGTGTCCGGCACCCACTTCCATCAGGCTGCCCACAATATTCCGCACCATATGATGTACAAAGGCATTGGCTTTGATATCCACCACCACATACGCGCCATAACGGCTGACGTTTATGTGCATGACATTACGCCACGGCGTACGGGACTGGCACTGCACCGCACGGAACGAGGTAAAGTCATTTTCACCAATCAGACACTGCGCCGCACGATGCATACGTTCAGCATCAAGCGGTTCATAAAAATGCGTCACGCCCTGGCTTAACACCGCCGGACGTAGACGCTGATTGTAGATGACATAGCGGTAACGGCGCGCGGTGGCGCTGAAACGCGCATGAAAATCATCGGGAACATCTTTAACCCAACGAACCGCAATGTCTCCAGGTAAATTCGCATTCACCCCCAGCGTCCATGCAGCGTCCTTTCGCACAGCGGTGGTTTCAAAATGAACCACCTGCCCCGTGCCGTGAACGCCGGCATCCGTACGCCCGGCACAGAAAACGCTTATCGGTTCGTTCGCCACCTGAGAGAGCGCTTTTTCCAGTTTTTCCTGGACGCTGCGCACCTCATTTTGACGCTGCCAGCCATAATACTTACTGCCATCGTACTCAATACCGAGGGCAATTTTATGAACGGGCTTGTGATCCACTTCTGACATCAGTACAGGTACTCCTGCACGAGTTTCTCCGCAATTTTCACCGCCATCAGCGCGCCGCCAAAGCGAACGTTATCGGCAACTGACCAGAACTGGATCTGCTCAGGCATTCCGTAATCGTTACGCACGCAGCCAACAGACAGATGTGCGCTACCGGTCGCATCACCAACCTGCGTCGGGAACTCACTCTCTTCGGAGAGGGCGATATCCTCACCGCGACCAAACGCGTCACGCGCTTCTTCTGCGGCGAGCGGGCGCAGCGCTTCAAAACCGACCATCTGCGCGTGGCCGTAGAAGACAGGAGACTGCACGCAGCTGGCAGAGATCATCAGGCCGTCATCCTGCAGGATTTTGCGGACTTCATCGACAATACGGCGCTCTTCGCGCACGCTGCCTTCGCGATCTGGCAGCAGTGGCAGCATGTTAAACGCCAGCTGGCGACCAAAATAGTCGTCTTCATCAATCGGAACGCCGCTCAGCAATTTCGCGCTCTGCCCGGCCAGTGCGTTAACCGCTTGCTTGCCGTTGGCAGACGCAGACAGCAGGCTGGTGACGAAGATACGCGACAGGCCGCCTTCGTCGATCAGCGGTTTCAGCGCGGTAAGCAGCTGACTGGTCAGGCTGTTCGGTACGGCGATAACGTTGCGGTTACGGTAGTCTGCCAGCACAAACGGGTTCACATCCGGCACCACCAGCGGCACATCCGGCTCAAGCGCGAACAAGCCGCTTAAATCAATCACCAGACAACCCGAGTTGGTGGCCTCTTCAATGTAAGACGCCGTAGCCTCAGCACCGGCTGCAAAAAACGCCAGCTGCGCCTGAGTCCAGTCGAACCCGGCCGCATCCTGAACCATGACAGATTTACCGCCAAAACGCAGATGTTCACCCGCGCTATCTGTACGCGCCAGCGCATAGATATCACCCACCGGGAACTGACGCTCAGCAAGGGTTTCGAGCAGGGCTTCACCCACGGCACCCGTGGCACCTAAAATGGCAATGTTCCAGCCTTCAGACATGGTGGTTTACTCCAGAAATAAAAAAGCGTCCCTGTCGGAGTATCCAACAGGGAGCATTAAGAAGACATTAATGTGCCGGGTGATGAACGGCGTTAAAACCCAGTTTATGCAGCTGCGTCGCAGCCGTTGCGTCATCGCAAATCACATACAGGGAAGACCACTCGCGGCGCTCAACATAGTTCTTGCGCAGCTTATCAAACTCACCCGGAATACCCGCCACTTTACGCAGCAGCGCGTCATCGCGGCGCACATCATACACCAAATGGACCAGTCGTTTCAGCGTTGCCTGATCGAGTGGTCCGTGCAGGGTAATGCGGCCAAATTCAGGCGCAGGCAGTAAGGTATCCAGCGCCACCTGCTGTGGATGGCCGATAAAGGCGCTATAGGCCTCAAAGACCTGCGTCGTGCCGCGGGCTTTTCCTTCAAGGGTATAACCGGCAATATGCGCCGTTGCGACGTCCACCTTGTTAAGCAGCGCAACGTTAAGCTCAGGCTCCGGCTCCCAGACGTCCAGCACCACGCTAAGCGCTTGCCCCTCTTCCAGACATTTCAGCAGCGCAAGGTTATCGACCACCGGACCCCGGCAGGCATTTATCAGAATAGTGCCAGGCTTCAGACGACGGATCAGGGCTTCATCAGCAAGGTGCAGCGACTTATAAGGCCCCTCTTTAAACAGCGGCGTATGGAAAGTGATCACATCGCACTGTGCAACCAGTTCATCCAGCGAACGGAAGTCGCCTTCATCACCGTTGTCTTTACGCGGCGGATCGCACAGCAGGGTGCGAATGCCTAACGCCTCAAGACGTTTATGCAGGCGCCCGCCCACGTTGCCCACACCAACAATCCCGACGGTACGGTCCTGCAACGCAAAACCGTCGCGCTCTGCCAGCATCAGCAGGGAGGAGAAAACATATTCCACGACCGCAATGGCGTTGCAGCCCGGCGCGGCTGAAAAACCGATCCCCGCCTGCTTAAGCCATTTATCATCCACATGATCCGTCCCTGCCGTTGCGGTCCCGACAAATTTCACCGCTTTGCCGGAGAGCAACGCCTCATTTACTTTGGTTACCGAGCGCACCATCAGCGCGTCTGCATCATCCAGCTCGTTTACCGGGATCGGCCGACCCGGGACAGCCTTAACGTTGCCGAGGCGGCTAAAGAGCTCGCGGGCATAAGGCATATTTTCATCAACGAGGATTTTCACGTCTGAGTACCTGTTTGAGAGGAAGAAAACCCATCAAGTGTGCCATAATCTGGCCGCCAGGCATATACGTCTGCCAGGTTTACGCTGAGTTTTGACTTTAAGGATTTTTTGACGATGCAGCCCATTTCAGGTACGCCGCCGCGCCCTCCGGGTGAAGGCCCTGTTACGCCAAACGTTGCAGGCGAACAACCGCTATCCACACAACAGCGCACCGTGCTGGAGCGACTGATCACGCGCCTGATCGCGCTGACGTCGCAACAAAACGCGGAAGTCTGGGCTGGGGTAAAGCACGATTTAGGTGTCAGGAACGACGCACCTTTGCAGTCGCGCCATTTCCCTGCTGCCGAGCAAAACCTGAACCAGCGGATTGATACTGCACAGCAGAATCACAGCACACGCCAGATTGTCTCGCAGCTGACCGAGCTGTTGGGCCAGGGAAATAACCGCCAGGCGGTGAGTGATTTTATTCGCCAGCAGTTTGGTCAGACCGCCCTGAGCCAGCTGACCCCGGAACAGCTCAAAACCGTACTGACGCTGCTGCAAACCAATCAGCTGTCAATTCCACAGCCTCAGCAACGCCCTGCGACCGAGCGTCCGCTGCTGCCTGCCGAGCACAATACGCTCAAGCAGATGGTGACCAAGCTGGCCGCCGCCACCGGCGAACCGACGAAGCTTATCTGGCAATCAATGCTGGAACTCTCCGGCGTAAAAGCGGGCGAGCTGATCCCGGCGAAACAGTTTACGCATCTGGTGACCTGGCTACAGGCGCGTCAGACGCTCAGCACCCAGACCGCTCCAACCCTGCACACGGTTCAGGCGGCACTTAAGCAGCCGCTGGAGCCGAACGAATTTGACGCCATTCGTGATTACGCCCAGCAAACCTGGCAGGCCACACCGCAAACGGTACTGACCACCGCGCAGGTGCAGGATGTGCTCAATCAGATTTTCGTTCGCCGCGCCGAACGCGAAGGGGGCGTGCCGGAAGCACGAAACATTCAGCCAATCTACAATCCGCTGTTTGCGCCGGTGATGGAAACGTTCAGAACCCTCTCTGCCCGTCCAGGGTTGATGTTTATTGCGTTAATGATTGCACTGGCGATTTTCTGGCTGGTCGCATAACGGTTTCGCCCGGTGGCGCTACGCCTGCCGGGCCGACAGCATACCGGGGAAGGCTTGCCGCCCCGGCACTTAACCGCTAAGACTGACGAAACGCCACCAGCGTCACCACAATGCCCACAACCGCTGCAACCGCGCCCGCCAGGAAAACAGACGGATACCCGAACGATGTCGCTAACAGACCTGCCAGCGGCCCAGTTACCCCGTATGAGATATCCTGAAACGCCGCATAGCCGCCAAGCGCCGTGCCACGCACCTGTGGGGCGACACGTTTTACCACCTCCACGCCCAGCGCCGGGAAAATAAGCGAACATCCGCAGCCGGTCAATGCCGCGCCTAACAACGCTACGGACGCAACGGGTGCACTCCACAGTAACAGCAGACCCAGGGTTTCAATCACCAGTGATGCCACTGCAACCTTCACGCCACCAAAACGATCCGGCATCCAGCCGAACAGCACGCGCATTAAGACAAATGCGCCACCAAAGGCGGTCAGCGTAAAACCTGCCATCGCCCAGCCGCGGCTCACAAAGTAGAGCGAGACGAACGTACCAATTACCGCAAAACCGACGCCCTGCAGGGCCAGGCCAAGGCCCGGCTGCCAGATTTGACCCACCACGCTCCACAAAGACGGGCGCTCCCCTTTATGGGCAGGGACTTTACGCACCGGACCGTTGAATGCCCATGCCAGCAGCGGCAGCATCAGGGTGGTCGCTGCCAGCGCGGCAAAGCCAAAGTGGCTGTGGATAAGCAACCCGAGCGGGGCGCCTGCGGCAAGCGCGCCATAAATGGCCATGCCATTCCAGGACATGACTTTGCCGGAGCGTGCAGGCCCCACCAGTCCCATACCCCATGTCAGCGTACCGGTCAGGAGCTGGCTTTCACCAAAGCCCAGGATTAAACGCCCCACGATCAGCAGCGCAAATTTATACGCAGCGTCAACCGGCAGGAGAGCGGCCAGCAGCCATGCACCTCCCGCCAGACCACAGGCAAACATGCCCTGTAACGCCGAGCGTTTTGCCCCGTGCTGATCCGCCAGACGTCCGGCATAACCGCGGGTTAATACCGTAGCCAGGAACTGAATACCCACAGCGACGCCGACCATGGTGTTGCCATAGCCCAGCTCCTGATGAACAAACAGCGGGATCACCGGCAGCGGCAGGCCGACGGTCATATAGGTCAGGAACACCGCAAACGCGATGCGAAACAGCGAGACGTTCGCTGAAGAGGTTGTTTCTGTTTGAGTGACTGCAGTCATGCTTTACTCCGAAATGAAGAGTAAGGCGGGGAAAAACCACGCCCCCTCTTCCTGATAACCAGGATTTAGGTGCGTTGGTTGACGTTGAACGCTTACGCATTATCGTGAGGATAATGTTGAGGTAGGAAGTTTGCCTGCGAGATCAGCCGCTTGTCAATGCATAAAAAAAGGGAGCCGTCAGGCTCCCCTTTTGAATCAGTCAGAACTTATGCGTTGTACTTACGCATCACCAGCGTGGCGTTAGTACCGCCGAAACCGAAGCTGTTGGACATGACGGTAGTCAGTGTCGCTTCTTTAGGCTGGGTCACGATGTTCAGACCTGCGGCCTGCTCGTCCATTTCGTCAATGTTGATGCTTGGGGCGATAAAGCCATTTTCCAGCATCAGCAGAGAGTAGATCGCTTCCTGAACGCCAGCAGCACCCAGAGAGTGACCGGTCATGGCTTTGGTCGCGGAGATAGCCGGGCTGTTGTCGCCGAACACTTCACGGATCGCACCCAGCTCTTTCACGTCGCCTACCGGAGTAGAGGTACCGTGGGAGTTCAGGTAGTCGATTGGTGTGTCAACGCCGTGCATCGCCATCTTCATGCAGCGCACTGCGCCTTCACCGGATGGAGCCACCATGTCAGCGCCGTCAGACGTTGCACCGTAGCCCACGATCTCAGCGTAGATGTGCGCACCACGCGCCAGCGCGTGCTCCAGCTCTTCAACCACAACCATACCGCCGCCGCCTGCGATAACGAAACCGTCACGGTGCGCATCATAGGTACGGGATGCTTTATCCGGAGTTTCGTTATATTTGGTGGACAGTGCCCCCATTGCGTCGAATTCACAGGCCATTTCCCAGCCCAGTTCTTCGCCGCCGCCAGCAAACACGATATCCTGTTTACCCAGCTGGATCTGCTCAACCGCATTACCGATGCAGTGTGCGGAGGTCGCACAGGCAGAGCTGATGGAGTAGTTAACGCCGTGGATTTTGAACGGGGTCGCCAGGCAAGCGGAAACCGCTGAACCCATAGCTTTAGTCACAACATAAGGACCTACCGCTTTCAGACCACGTGGGCTACGCATTGCGTCGGCACCAAAGACCTGCGCTTTAGATGAGCCACCGGAACCGGCGATCAGACCTACGCGTGGGTTGTTCTGGTAAACTTCCGCGCTCAGACCCGCATCCGCAATCGCTTCCTGCATGGAGAGATAAGCATAAATAGAGGCATCGTTCATGAAACGAACCACTTTACGGTCAATCAAACCGGTGGTGTCCAGTTTGACGTTACCCCATACGTGGCTACGCATACCTGAATCTTTAAACTCTTCAGAGAAAGTGATCCCGGAGCGTCCTTCACGCAGAGATGCCAGGACTTCCTGCTGGTTATTACCGATGCTGGAAACGATGCCCAGGCCAGTAATCACTGCACGTTTCATTCAATACCTCTGTAAGTCGCACTATATTAAGTTTCGAGTCGCACAATAGCGTACACTTGTACGCCGAACAAGTCCGATCAGACATTTTCTGCGGAAATTTGCACCGATGGACGCACATCGTTAAGATCGTGTCACTGCCTGTCAGACGAGTAACTTACGTGAAACAAAACGCTATACAACCCGCCAACCTCGAATTCAACGCTGAGGGTACACCTGTTTCCCGAGATTTTGATGACGTCTACTTTTCTAATGATAACGGACTGGAAGAAACCCGCTATGTTTTCCTCGACGGAAACCAGTTAAACGCCCGTTTCCCCACGCATCCGCGCAGTCTGTTCGTGGTCGCTGAGAGCGGGTTTGGTACCGGTCTGAATTTTCTCACCCTCTGGCAGATGTTCGATCAGTTTCACGCTGCTCACCCTGACGCTACACTGCAAAGATTACATTTCATCAGTTTTGAAAAATTTCCGCTCACCGCGCATGACCTTCGTCTCGCCCATCAGCACTGGCCGGAACTTGCGCCATGGGCGGAGCAGCTTCAGGCGCAGTGGCCGCCGCACCTCGGCGGCTGTCATCGTCTGCTGCTGGACGGCGGACGCGTCACGCTGGATCTGTGGCTCGGCGACATCAATGAACTGACCGATAAGCTTGATGATTCAATGAATCAGAAAGTGGACGCATGGTTCCTTGATGGTTTTGCCCCCGCCAAGAATCCGGACATGTGGAGCCAGCATCTGTTTAACGCAATGGCACGCCTGGCGCGTCCTGGCGCAACGCTCGCGACCTTCACCTCGGCAGGCTTTGTCCGCCGCGGATTGCAGGAGGCCGGCTTTACTATGCAAAAGACCAAAGGTTTTGGTCGCAAGCGCGACATGCTGGTCGGAAGAATGGATCAGACGCTGGAGATCCCCGCTCAGACGCCCTGGTTTTCACGCAGCGCCAGCACATCACGAGAGGTAGCAATTGTCGGCGGCGGGATTGCCAGCGCCCTGCTTTCGCTCGCGCTTTTACACCGTGGCTGGCAGGTAACGCTCTACTGCGCCGACGACGCGCCGGCAAAGGGCGCTTCCGGCAACCGCCAGGGGGCGCTCTACCCACTGTTAAGCGCTCACGATCCGGCGCTGAGCCAGTTTTTCCCGGTAGCCTTTACCTTTGCCCGGCGCCTGTATGATGCCCTGCCTGTGGCGTTTGACCACGACTGGTGTGGCGTTACGCAACTGGGCTGGGATGAGAAGAGCCAGCAAAAAATCGCGCACATGTTGTCGCTGGGTCTGCCGCTCGAAATTGCCCGGGCGGTGAATGCGCAGCAGATAACCGAAACCGCGGGCGTCGATACGGGCTGCGACGGTATCCACTATCCGCTCGGTGGCTGGCTGTGTCCGGCAGATCTGACGACGGCAGCCATTGCGCTGGCGCAGTCGCGCGGGTTGACGGTGCACTATTCCCGCCAGGTCGCCTCACTTCACCACACGGAGCACTGGAACCTGCATTTCACCACGGGCGAAGAGGCGCAGCATACCTGCGTAGTGCTGGCCAACGGTCACCCTATCAGCCAGTTCAACCAGACGGAAAAGCTGCCGCTTTACCCTGTCGGCGGCCAGGTCAGCCATATCCCCACCTCGCCAGTGCTGGAAAAACTGCAGCAGGTACTCTGCTACGACGGCTATCTGACGCCACAAAATCCGTCCAACGGCCACCACTGCATTGGTGCCAGCTACCATCGCGGTGAGACCGACATGCGCTACAGCGAAGACGATCAGCAGCAAAACCGCCAGCGCCTGATCAACTGCTTCCCGCAGGCCGACTGGGCAAAAGAGGTTGATATCAGCGCCGGTGACGCGCGCTGTGGCGTACGCTGTGCCACCCGGGACCATCTGCCGATGGCGGGAAATGTGCCTGACTATGAAGCAACGCTTGAGGCCTATCAGGATCTTGCTGAAAACCGTGATACCGCGGTGAGTGCGCCAGTTTATCCGCAGCTGTTTATGCTTGGGGGGCTCGGTTCACGGGGATTATGCTCAGCGCCGTTGCTGGCCGAAGTGCTGGCGGCACAGATGAGTGATGAGCCCGTTCCGCTGGACAGCGTTACGCTTGCGGGACTCAATCCCAACCGTTTGTGGGTACGGAAGTTACTGAAAGGAAAAAGGGTGAAGTAACGTGCGGGCCGATGTCCTCCCTCTCCCACCGGGAGAGGGAGGAAAATGACTACCTGGCTTTTGCCTGCTGGAACAGGGTGTCCCACATACCCAGCACTAATGACTGGTCGCGCGGAGAGAGTTCCCCTGCCTGGATCGCTTTCTCCAGGCTGCGGCTCACTTCATCATGAATGGCCTCGGCAGAGTGATCGTCCCCTGCTTCCAGCTCAGCGACAGCCAGCGTCAGGTGACCACGCAGATAACCGCTGGCGAACAGCTCATCATCACTGGCGTGTTCCACCATGTCATCAATTAACGCCAGAATGCGTGATTCAAATTCTGCGATCATCTTCTTTCCTCTGTTAAAGATCTTCCGGCCAAGGGAAGCATTCCGCCGTGATCTCCGGCGTGTGGTAATAATTCTGTAAGGCCTCGATCAGACGTGCCGGACGTTCCGGGATGCCTTTCTCAAGATACTCCATCACCTGCGCATGAACGCGGCGCTGGAAGACAATACGGTCTGGCTCGACCTCTCCTTCGAGGTTGTCACAGCTGACGTTGAACGGGAAACCTGCCGCCACACAGAATAACCATTCCAGCGCCTGCGGTTTCACCTCCACATCTTCAAACTGGCTCTGCGTGGTGGCGTCACGGCCGTCCGGACAATACCAGTAGCCGAAGTCCACCTGCTCACGACGCGCTTTCCCCGCTATACACCAGTGCGAAATCTCGTGTAACCCGCTGGCGTAAAAGCCATGCGCGAACACGATACGGTTATACGGCACGTCCGCATCAGCAGGAAGATAGATCGGTTCGTCGTCGCCTTTAATCAGACGGGTATTAAAATCATCAGCAAAACAGCCATCAAAAATCTCAATCAGCTGTTCGTATTTATGGGTTGTGTTCATTAATTCATTCCCAGCCACGTGAGGATCTCTTGTCCATGGCTGTCATAAAGCAGTTTGGCACTCATGACCGCTGAGACGACAACAATCATCGGGCGAATGAGCTTCTGTCCTTTGCTTAATACCAGACGCGAGCCCGCACGTGCGCCTAAAAACTGCCCTGCCATCATCACAAATCCGGTTGCCCAGATAACTTTGCCACCAATGATAAACAGCAGCAGGCCGCCGACGTTTGACGTCGCATTGAGCACTTTGGCGTGGGCGGTGGATTTAGCGAGGTTAAAGCCGGCCAGCGTCACGAACGCAAGGGCATAGAACGAGCCTGCTCCGGGGCCAAAGAAGCCATCGTAAAACCCGACGCAGCCACCCGCGATAAGAGCGAACGGCAGGCCATGCAGACGACGCTGCCGGTCTTCTTCCCCGAGCTTTGGCATCAACAAAAAGTAGAGACCGATGCAGATAACCAGAATGGGGAGGATCTGGCGCAAAATATCGGACTGTACATGCTGAACCAGCAGTGCACCCGAGGTCGAGCCAATAAAGGTCATCAGAATATTGAGCTTCTGGTCAGCCAGACTGACGACCTTACGGCGAATAAAATAGAGCGACGCGGAGAGCGAGCCGCCGCACGCCTGAAGCTTGTTAGTGGCGAGCGCCTGTGCCGGGTTCATGCCCGCGGCCAGCAGCGCCGGTACGGTTAACAAACCACCGCCGCCCGCCAGAGCATCAATAAACCCGGCCAGCATCGCCACAAAGAAAAGCACCACCAGCAGAAGCGGCGACACCATAAACAGTTCGACGAAATTATCCATTAAAGTACATGCTCATCCAGTAGCGCCTGGCAGGAAGGCGGCAACGGAGGCGGTGTCTTCTTCTCAGGCTTAGAGGTTCCAGGTTTTGCCGGCTCAAACCAGCTCTGCAGTTCCGCACCACAGCCATCGCCTGGCGGGGGTAACGGCTGATCTTCACATTCCAGGCTGTTTGCCGGGCAGCGCAGACGAACGTGCATATGTGCACGATGCTGGAACCACGGGCGCACTTTACGCAGCCAGTCGCGATCGGTGCCGGCATCCAGGCAAAGCTGCTGCTTGATGGCCGGGTTAACGAAAATCCGCGTGACATCGTTATCTTTCGCCGCCAGCTTAATCATGCTGAAGACGTCCTGCGTCCACAACGATGGCACGACGTTTTTACCGTCGCGCGCCACCAGATCCAGCGCCTGCGGTTTCAGCAACTGGGCTGAACTCCAGCGCGCTTTCGGCAGTTGCAGGAAGATATCGACATCGAGACCGGTCTGGTGACTGGCGTGCCCGCCGTTGAACCGACCGCCGGCAGGCATCCCCATATCGCCAATCAGCATCGTGCCCAGCCCCAGGTTATGCACCTGGTTTCCCAGACGCTGGATAAACAGCACCAGGTCCGGATGGCCAAAATAACGACGCTGGTCGGTACGCATCACCTGATAGGTATCGGACTGCAGCGGAAGTTCCTGTGCCCCAACGATACAGCCGTTCGAGAACGCGCCAATAGACTGCGCGCTGCCCGCCACAGGATGGGTGATTTTCTGCCATGGCGTCGCGGCCAGACTGGCTCCACTGGCAAGCAGTGCCAGCAGAGCAATGACGGTTTTTTTCATGTTTACCAGCGTGGAATGGTGGTCGTCACATCCGCATTCTGCGCACGCTGGCGCAGGAAGTGATCCATCAGTACGATCGCCAGCATCGCTTCTGCGATCGGCACCGCACGGATCCCCACACAGGGATCGTGACGTCCTTTAGTGATCATCTCAACTTCTTCGCCAGAGCGGTTAATCGTGTGGCCTGGCACGGTAATGCTGGAGGTCGGTTTCAGCGCAATATTGGCAATAATCTGCTGACCGCTGCTGATACCGCCGAGGATGCCGCCCGCGTGGTTGCTCTGGAAACCGTCTTTGGTGATTTCGTCGCGGTTCTGGCTGCCCCGCAGCGCAACGACGTCAAAACCGTCGCCAATTTCTACACCCTTCACCGCATTGATGCTCATCAGCGCGTGAGCGATGTCCGCATCCAGACGGTCAAATACCGGTTCACCCCAGCCTGGCGGTACGCCATCAGCCACGACGGTGACTTTGGCACCAATGGAGTCGCCCTCTTTTTTCAGGCCACGCATCAGTTCGTCCAGCGCTTCCAGCTTATCTGCATCGGCACAGAAGAACGGATTTTGCTCGACCAAATCCCAGTCTTTGATAGCCAGTGGAATATCGCCCATCTGGGTCAGACAGCCGCGGATCACAATGCCAAATTTCTGCTGCAGGTATTTTTTGGCGATAGCCCCTGCCGCAACGCGCATCGCGGTTTCACGGGCAGACGAACGTCCGCCGCCGCGATAATCACGGAAGCCATACTTTTGTTCGTAGGTGTAATCGGCATGTCCAGGACGGAACACATCTTTGATGGCGCCGTAATCCTGCGAGCGCTGATCGGTATTTTCAATCAGCAGCCCGATGCTGGTGCCGGTGGTGCGGCCTTCGAAAACGCCGGAAAGAATTTTGACCTGGTCCGGCTCGCGACGCTGCGTGGTGTAGCGAGAAGTCCCCGGACGACGACGGTCGAGGTCGTGCTGTAAATCGGCTTCGGTCAGTTCGATGCCTGGCGGTACGCCGTCAACGATACAGCCCAGTGCCAGCCCGTGCGATTCACCAAAGGTGGTCACCCGGAATAATTGTCCAATACTGTTTCCTGCCATCACGGCTCCGATGTCGTTATTTGTGTTTGAGCGTTGTGAAACGGGCCGAAGCCCGCTGGATTAATCTTTGTAAATGCTGAAGTATTCGCGCGCGTCAAGCAGCTGCGCTTTGGTCAGCATAAAGACGCCGTCACCGCCGTTATCGAACTCAAGCCAGGTGAACGGCACATCCGGGTACTGCTCTATCAGATGTACCATGCTGTTGCCCACTTCACAAATCAGAACACCGTCGTCGGTCAGATAATCCGGCGCGCAGGCCAGAATGCGACGGGTAAGCTTCAGGCCATCAGAGCCTGACGCCAGACCCAGCTCCGGCTCGTGGCGATATTCGTTTGGCAGATCGGACATGTCTTCCGCATCTACATACGGCGGGTTGGTGACGATCAGATCGTACTGCAGCGTTGGCAGATCGCGGAACAGATCGGAGCGGATTGGCGTAACATGATGGATCAGACCGTGCTCTTCAATATTGTGCTCGGTCACAGCCAGCGCATCGGTGGAGATATCCACGGCATCCACTTCCGCTTCCGGGAAGGCGTACGCACAGGCAATCGCGATACAGCCGCTGCCGGTACACATATCAAGAATATGCTCTGGCTGATGGTTAATCAGGCCTTCAAAGTGGTTGTTGATCAGTTCGCCAATCGGCGAGCGCGGCACCAGAACGCGTTCATCAACATAGAACTCGTGACCACAGAACCAGGCTTTGTTGGTCAGATAGGCAACCGGAATGCGCTCGTTAACGCGGCGGATAACACGCTCCACGATACGGTGCTTTTCGCTGGAGGTCAGGCGTGCGGTACGCATGTCTTCCGGAATATCGAGCGGCAGGTAGAGGGACGGCAGTACCAGCTGAACGGCCTCATCCCACGGGTTATCGGTACCGTGCCCGTACCAGATATTTGCGGCGCTGAAGCGGCTAACCGACCAGCGCAACATGTCCTGTATGGTATGCAGCTCGTTTACTGCTTCATCGACAAAAATTTTATCCACTCTTTCCTCCAGGGCATGCTCGCATAATTTTCGGCGGCTAGTTTGCCATGAAGACGGCGATAAATCAGCAATGACGCGTCGCGCTTGAGGTTAAAAAATGCGTTTAGTCGGGTACACTGTCGGAAATACGAGATGAGAATGACCCATGAAAAAGAAAACATCCCTTAGCGAGGAGGATCAGGCGCTCTTCCGTCAGCTGATGACCGGGACGCGTCAAATCAAGCAGGACATCATTGTCCACCGTCCGATGCGCAAAAAAATCACGGAAGTCCCGGTCAAGCGATTGCTCCAGGAGCAGGCGGATAATAGCCACTATTTTTCAGATGAATTTCAGCCGCTGCTCAATACGCAGGGCGCGGTGAAGTACGTACGGGAAGATGTCAGCCACTTTGAGCTGAAAAAATTACGCCGGGGGGATTACTCGCCCGAACTGTTTCTTGATCTGCACGGTTTGACGCAGATGCAGGCGAAGCAGGAGCTGGGGGCGTTAATTGCCGCCTGTCGTCGCGAACATGTTTTCTGCGCCTGCGTGATGCACGGCCACGGCAAACATATCCTGAAGCAACAAACACCGCTGTGGCTGGCTCAGCATCCCCACGTGATGGCGTTTCATCAGGCACCCAAAGAGTACGGCGGAGATGCCGCATTACTGGTGTTGATTGAAGTAGAAGAGTGGCAGCCGCCAGAATTACCCTGACAGGACGGCGGGAGGCATGTTCTGCTCCCCGCCATATCGCACGTCACATCAGATAGCTTTTGCCATCTTCAGATTGCACGGACTCATTTGCCAGTTGAAGACCCCTTTGCCCGTTTCGTCGAGAGCGACGTTGGCAATGGCGGAAGTCGTGAACATCGGCGGCGTCTCGCCCGGGCACAGCTCAGATACCAGATAGCCAACGAGTGGCAGGTGGGAAATGACCAGCGCGGAAGCGACACCTTCATTGCACAGCGCCTGAAGATAAGCGCTGACAAGGCCGACATCACCGCACGGAGTGAGTTCCGGGAGAACATCCACACTGGCTGGCAGGTTCATACACTCCCCCACCACTTCCAGCGTCTGTTCTGCACGCAGGAACGGACTCACCAGAACGCGTTCGATGTCCACTTTTTGACCTTTAAGCCAGGTCGCCATCAGACGAGATTCGTCGCAGCCACAGACGGTCAAAGGACGTACTGAGTCACTGGCGGCATCGAGTGCCGCGTCGCCGTGACGCATGATAAAAACTTGCATATTGCACCGCTTTTGTTAACCAGAATCACCGGCGTTGACTACCCGCGATTACCGCTCCGAGGTAGAAAACCCGATGGTCGGGCATTGTGCCTGATCCATTCGGTGAATGAAACGCTGTTTTTTACCTCAATGGCGTAAGTATAGTCAATCTCTGTTTACAAAATCGCCAAAACAGGTTCATACACTTCAGGATTTACCCTTTTTTGACCTCAACTTACGAGGACAGTTTCCCTTGAAGGCCAAAATGTCTGGCCCCGTTCCGCCATCTGCAATAATTCGTCACACGGTGTAAACCGCGGACCGTATTGCGAGGCCAGACGTTGCAGGATTGCAACCACTTCACCCGCACCGAGAGTGTCCATGTAACGGAACGGGCCGCCGAGGAACGGCGGGAAACCAATGCCAAATACCGCACCGATGTCACCATCGCGCGCGCTTTTAATCACCTGCTCACCAAAGCAGCGTGCCGCTTCATTAAGCATCATCATCACACACCGTTCAGCACATTGAACGGATGACAGTTTTCCCTGACCGGTTGTCGGAATAAGCCCATAAACCGAAGGGTCGACCTGTTTCTTGCTTTTACGCCCTTTCGCGCCGTAAAGATAGAAACCGCGTTCATTTTTTCTGCCTTTGCGATCGTCCTTCAAAATTGCAGAAACAATGTTTGCAGGCGGGCTAAAACGATCTCCATAAGCATCTTCCAGCACAGGTATAATTTTAGTGCCGGTGTCAATTCCCACCTCATCCAAAAGTTGGATTGGGCCAACGGGGAACCCAAACTTCACCAGCGCCTCGTCGACGTGTTCGATCTTCTCCCCTTCCGTCAGAAGCCGCATCGCTTCATTTATATAAGGCGCCAGAATGCGGTTAACGTAAAAGCCGGCTTTGTCCGCCACCACTATCGGTGTTTTCCCCTGCATTTTGGCCAGTTTAACCACGGTAGCAACGGTTTGTGGGCTGGTGCTGGCGTGCGGGATAACCTCCGCCAGCGGCATTTTTTCAACCGGACTGAAATAGTGCAGGCCAATCACCTGCTCCGGACGCTGGGCTCTGGCCGCAATATCGCCAATGGGCAATGACGAGGTGTTCGACGCAAAAATGGTATGGGGTGCGCAATGTTGCTCAACGTCAGCCACCATCTGCTGCTTAAGCGCCAGGTCTTCAAACACCGCTTCAATCACCAGATCGCGATGGGCAAAACCGCTGTAATCTGTCGTGCCGGAGATCAGTGCCAGGGTTTTATCACGCTCATTGGCCTTGATATGGCGGCGTTTAACCTTTTGATCAAGGTTCTGCCAGCTGTACTGCAGCGCGTGATTGATTCCTTTCGCATTGATGTCTTTGATACGTACAGGCAATTTGCCTTTGCTGGCGGTAACAAAAGATATTCCGCCCCCCATCAGCCCGCCACCCAGTACGCCAATGGCATGCAGCGGGGCAGGCTGCGCCTCGCTGCCGGGGTCTTTTTTTACCTCTGTACTGGCAAAAAAGATGTTACGCAGCGCCTGAGACTGCGGCGTCATCGCCAGCTCGCCAAAGGCTTTTGCTTCTGCGGCATAGCCGCTGCTGCTGCCCTGAGATAAGCCCACTTCAATAACCTCAAGGATACGTTTCGCCGCCGGGTAGTTACCTTTGGTTTTTTGTTCGGTTTTCTTGCCCGCCATGCTGAACAGGAGTGTGCGGCCCAGTGGCCCGGCCAGCACGCGCTCACGCACCGGCAGAGGACGTTTTGCCTGCCGTCCTTTGAGCGCCAGTTCAACCGCCGCCTCAAGCAAAATGGCGTGAGGAACCACCTCGTCGACCAGGCCGGCTTTCAGCGCCTGACGGGCACGCAGTTGTTTGCCGGTTAATATCATTTCCAGCGCAGTGCTGACCCCAACCAGACGCGGCAGACGCTGCGTCCCGCCGGAGCCTGGCAGGAGGCCTAACTGTACTTCAGGCAGGCCCAAAACGGTTTTCGCATCGTCGGTACAAATGCGGCTGTGACAGGCCAACGCCAGCTCCAGCCCACCGCCCAGACAGGCACCGTGGATCGCCGCGATGACCGGGATAGACAGCGCATGGATCTCCGCCATGACCTGTTGCCCCTGACGCGCCAGCTCTTCGGCTTCCTGAGCGTTTTGCGCCCTGGCAATCATGTTGATATCGGCTCCGGCAATAAAGTTGTCCGGTTTCGCTGAGATAAACACCAGGCCGCGAATCGCTTTGTTCTCGCGGATCTGCTTTAGCATCGCGCGCACCTGAACGCCGAACTCGGCTTTCAGGGTGTTCATCTTCTCGTTGGGAACATCGATAGTAATAACGGCGACGTTATCGAGGCGTACCGTCAGATTAAATGCAGATGGCATATCCATTATTCAGCCTCCAGAACCATTGCCGCGCCCAGACCACCCGCTGCGCAGGCGGTTACGAGACCAAAACCACCGCCCCGGCGGCGTAACTCATGTAATGTCTGAGTGATCATCCTCGCCCCCGTCGCCGCAAATGGATGACCGTAGGCGATGGAGCCACCCAGGACGTTAAATTTGCTCTGATCCACTTCGCCAGTGGCATGCGCCCGGCCAAGAACATCGCGCGCGAAACATTCACTCGCCAGCAGTTGTATGTTTGCCAGGGTTTGTGCAGCAAAGGCTTCGTGCATATCAATGAGGGTTAAATCCGCGAGGGTCAGTCCCGCGCGTTCCAGCGCCAGCGGTGTGGACCACGCCGGCCCTAACAACATGTCCTGCCACACATCTATCGCCGTGAAGGCGTAGCTGCGCAGGTAGCCCAGCGGTTTTATGCCCAGCTCTTTGGCACGGGATTCCGTCATCAGGATCACCGCGGCGGCACCGTCCGTCAGCGGAGTACTGTTGGCGGCCGTGACGGTACCGTGTTTGCGGTCAAATGCCGGACGGAGCCTGGCGTAATCCGCCATCGTCGAGCTGCCGCGAATATTGTTATCTTCTGAGAGCGGTTCACGGTATGGCGGGATGTACGCCGTCATGACTTCATCAGCCAGTTTGCCTTCCGACCAGGCTTTCGCCGCCAGCTGATGTGAGCGATGAGCCAGCGCATCCTGCTGCTCACGGGTGATCCCGTAAGTTTTTGCCATCTGCTCGGCGGTATCGCCCATTCTCAGACCGGTGGAATACTCCGCCACTGCGGGCGGTACAGGCATAAGGTCACGCAGGCGTAAGCGTGAGAAAAGTTTGAGTTTCTGACCGACGGTACGGGCTTTGTTGGCGTCAACCAGGATCCGGGCCAGCTTTTTACTGACCCCAATCGGCAGAACCGAAGAGGAGTCCGCCCCGCCGGCGATCCCAGCGCGAATGGTACCTGCCATCAGGCTTTCAGCCACGTTAGCCACCGCCTGGAAACTGGTAGCACATGCCCGGCTGACGCTGTAGGCATCAGTGTGGACGTTCATCCCCGTACCGAGGACGATTTCGCGTGCAATATTGGGTGCTTCAGGCATCTGCACAACCTGGCCAAAAACCAGCTGCTCGATGACCTCAGGCGGAATTTCGCTGCGAGCCAGCATCTCCCCCACCACCATTTTCCCCAGATCGACAGCCGGTATGCCATGAAACGCTGTCGCCTGACGTGCAAATGGCGTACGTAATCCACTGACAATGGCAATGCGATCGCCCTGACGGGTAATAAGCGGTAACGCCTGACTCATAACCTTCCCCTGTAAAATTTTTTACTCAAACATAAAGTGGTCTGACCTGATAACAGTCTTAACCATTTTTTTACATTCAGCCAATCAGGGAAACGAAAAAGTGCGAGCTAAGGCACAGAGAAGAAAAAGAAAATGTCTCTGCGAAAACAAAAGCAAAACGGTAACCCGAAGGTTACCGTTTTAGTGTGCACCCTCTACTGTGAGAGAGGGGCCAGGATGAGGGCATTACGCCGTTGAGGTTAGCGCAGACCCAACTGGAAAATCAGCGTTTCCGCCTCGCAGGCGAACACAAAGTCGATATCCAGCTTCACACCGCCGTCCACGTCAGTAAAGGTGGATTTGATTTCGCACGGATCGGATTCGACCTCACGTGCACGTTTGCTCAGCGCGGCCAGGGTTTCTTCCGCTTCGGCGCGGTTGCTGAATACACGGCTGTAAGAGGCGGTGCAATCGGAGTTGTCCATGATGGTACCAACATCCATACAGCAGCAAACCGGGGTTTCATCAGCACTGCATTTACTCATAGCTCAATTTCCTCTGTATTCGCGCAAGGCGCGAGATAAACACGATGCTGCTATTTTACGCCCCGGGGCTGGCTCTCTCCAGCCGTTAATGGCGCAAAAGCGGATAAGTGACCAATATCACACTAAAAAATGATCTAGAACAAAAATCACCCTTTCAGACGATTCGCAATGGTCACAATTTTGCCAACCAGATCTCGTTTCAAGAAACATGTTTGAAAATATTAATAAACAAACTTGCAACATTCTGGCTGGTCAGACCTATACTCTCGCCACTGGTCTGATTTGTATGTCATACCTCAGACCCTACACTTCGCGCTCCTGTTACGGTATGTAACAATTATTGAATAAAAATAACTCAATGAGGTTATGGTCATGAGCCAGAAAACCCTGTTCAAAAAGACTGCGCTGGCAGTCGCAGTGGCAATCGTCTCTACGTCCGCCTGGTCCGCGGGCTTTCAGTTAAACGAATTTTCTTCCTCTGGCCTTGGCCGTGCGTATTCCGGGGAAGGCGCAATTGCTGATGATGCGGGCAACGCGAGTCGTAACCCTGCACTGATCATGATGTTCGATCGTCCGACCTTCTCTGCTGGTGCAATCTTTGTTGATCCGGGTGTTGATATCTCGGGCCGCTCGCCAACAGGCGCCAGCCTGAAGGCAGACAACATCGCGCCAACAGCCTGGGTGCCAAACCTCCACTTCGTTGCGCCAATTAATGACCAGTTCGGCTGGGGCGCTTCCGTGACGTCTAACTACGGTCTGGCTACCGAGTTTAATAATAACTACGCCGCAGGGGCGTATGGCGGTAAAACCGACCTTGAAACCCTGAACCTGAACCTGAGCGGTGCTTACCGTCTGGACAACCACTGGAGCTTCGGCGTCGGCTTTGATGCGGTTTATGCTAAAGCGAAGATCGAGCGCTACGCGGGTGACCTGGGTAAAGTCGTTGCTGGCTCAGGCGCTCTGCCGCCGATTCCGGGTCTGGCACAGCAGGTTGCAGGTATTCCGGCAGATACCCAGATTGCTTACCTCAAGGGTGACGAATGGGGCTTCGGCTGGAACGCCGGTATCCTTTATGAAATCGATAAAAATAACCGCTACGGTTTAACCTACCGTTCCGAAGTGAAAATTGACTTCGATGGCGATTATAAGAGCAGCCTGCCTTCAGCCTATAACCAGATTCTGGGTAGCTTCGGCCTGCCAATGGGCACCGACGGCCGTACCACTGGCGGTTCTCTGAGCCTGCACTTGCCAGAAATGTGGGAACTGTCGGGTTATAACAAAGTGGCACCGCAGTGGGCGGTTCACTATAGCCTGACCTACACCAGCTGGAGTCAGTTCCAGGAGCTGAAAGCGACCAACAGCAATGGTGACACGCTCTTCTATAAAGATGAAAGCTTCCGCGATGCCTACCGTATCGCGCTGGGTACCACCTACTATATGGATGACAACTGGACATTCCGTACCGGTATTGCCTTCGATGATAGTCCGGTACCGGCTGACAAGCGTTCCATCTCCATTCCGGACCAGGACCGCTTCTGGCTGAGCGCAGGTGCAACCTATGCCTTCAATAAAGATGCTTCTATCGATGCGGGCATCTCTTACATGCACGGTCAAAAAGTTAACTTTAAGGAGGGGCCGTATGAGTTCTCTTCTGAAGGTAAAGCCTGGCTGTATGGCATGAACTTCAACTACGCGTTCTAATCGCGCAGGGATTAAAAAAGGTGAGCATGGCTCACCTTTTTTCTTTATTCCGGGTCGATATCTTTATTCCGAGTCGATATCTTTTAATTCGTTCTCGATTGCTTTCGCGTTCGGATTCTCTTCCGGCTTCAGCTTGCCGCCATTGGCAATAAAGTCGTGATTCTGGAAGTAAGCTTCGCGGACCATAATATACGGGTCAGAAGACTGACGCAGCAGACCGTCCGAATCAAGCAGTTGCGCGCGCGTCTCGATCCCTTCCACCGTCCATTTCCCTACCGACAGCGGCCAGGTCAGCCACGACAGAACCGGATACAGCGTATCCACCATGTCGCCGCCGTCATCACGTACGGTGAAACTGCCGTAGAATGGCAGATGAACATACGGACCATAACCCACGCCATAATGCCCCATCGTACTGCCGAAACGGTGCGGCTGCTCACGCTGAAGTTTCGGGTTCGCCATACCGGCAACATCGATGAAGCCCCCCATCCCCAGCAATGAGTTCAGGAAGAAGCGGGTAAAGTGCACCATACCCTGATACGGATCGCCCTGCAGGAAGTAGTTCACCATCACCGCAGGTTCTTCCAGGTTACTGGTGAAGTTACTCAACCCGTTACGCGCAGGTTGTGGAACATAATCACGCCATGCAACTGCCACCGGGCGAACCACATACGGGTCCAGCACGTTGTAGTTGAAGCTGTACATTGAGCGGTTAAATCCTTCGAGAGGATCGGAGCGTCCCGTTTGCTCTCCAGAGCTGGCGCAGCCCACAAGCATCGTCGCGCCCAGTGCAAGCGCCGACAGCCGAAGTTTCATAAATATCTCCCTGTTCAGTATGGCTATCGTTGATTGCCATCCGTAACGGAGCATGGGTTGCTCCGCCTGTAAACGTGCAAGTGATTGTAACAGCACGTTTACCGATGTCTACGAGCACAATTACGGGCAGTAACCACCGTCACTCTGATCTCAGCATAGCCTGGCTTTTAGAATTCGTTTCGCTGGCAATTTTATAATGTCTTTTAATGAGATGTATCGCCTTTGTTGCCATTGCCGCCAATTTAAGAGCATCCCCACGGGCATCTCATTAAAAGCCGCTACGCTTTATAGAAAGATCATCGTGTTGGAGTGGCTATGAAAGAAGTGGGCGAAGAAAAAATTGGCGAGAGTAATGAGGAAATTGAAATTGAAAGCGAGGAAAAAGAGCGCGGTGAGGAGATAGAAATCAATGAAGATCGCCTTCCTTCCCGTGCGATGGCGATCCATGAACATATCCGACAGGATGGCGAAAAAGAGATGGAGCGTGATGCCATGGCTCTGTTTTGGTCGGCCATCGCGGCAGGCTTGTCGATGGGTGCCTCACTCCTCGCCAAGGGCATATTTCATGTGCAACTGGAAGGGGTACCCGGTGGATTTTTACTTGAAAATCTCGGCTACACCTTTGGCTTTGTGATTGTCATTATGGCGCGCCAGCAGCTGTTTACTGAAAACACCGTTACCGCCGTTCTCCCGGTGATGCAAAACCCTACCCTCGGTAATTTCGGTTTACTGATGCGTTTATGGAGCGTGGTGCTGCTGGGGAATATCATCGGTACAGGCGTGGCGGCATGGGCTTTTGAATATATGCCGATATTCGATGAGCCCACCCGGGATGCCTTCGTGAAAATCGGTATGGACGTAATGAAAAACACGCCGTTCGAAATGTTCTCGAATGCCATCATCTCCGGCTGGATAATCGCGACCATGGTGTGGATGTTTCCTTCCGCGGGCAGTGCCAAAATTGTCGTGATCATATTAATGACCTGGCTGATAGCGCTGGCTGACACCACGCACATCGTGGTTGGAACCGTTGAAATCCTCTATCTGGTCTTTAATGGTACGCTTCACTGGAGCGATTTTTTCTGGCCGTTCGCCCTGCCGACGCTGGCAGGCAATATCTGCGGCGGAACGTTTATCTTCGCACTGTTAAGCCATGCGCAAATCCGTAACGACATGTCTAATAAGCGCAAGGCCGAACAGAAAGCGCGGGAAAACGATGATAAATCTGCAAAAAAATCGACCTGAATGGTGACTCTTTGAGCAGTCAGGCGGCGATGAGCTTAACGCAAAGTGTAAATGAGGCTATACTCGTGCCGCCTTGTCCCCTTAGTTAAATGGATATAACGAGCCCCTCCTAAGGGCTAGTTGCAGGTTCGATTCCTGCAGGGGACACCAGATATAACTCTCCTGATGTCTACCGAATTCAATAAAAACCTTTTATAATCAGCCATAACCCCTCTTCTCAGGCTATGCGACGTCAACTGAAGTCTACCCATATCTACGTGAATCAATAAACGTTTGGGGGCCTAAGTGGGGGCTTATCCTGTTCAACGGAAAATGAGGCCCCCAAATGCCACTGAATGCTCGTCAGGTCGAGACTGCAAAGCCCAGAGATAAAGCCTATAAACTCGCTGATGGCGGAGGGCTCTATCTCATGGTCAATACTAACGGTTCAAAGTACTGGCGAATGAAGTATCGATTTGCCGGTAAAGAGAAAAAACTCTCGTTCGGAACCTATCCTGACATCTCACTTGCGGAAGCCCGCACTAAGCGCGATGAAGCGAGAAAAACATTGGCAAATGATAAAGATCCCGGTGAAGTTAAAAAAGCCGAACTACTTGCCCAAAAACTATCGGTTACGAATACTTTTGAAGCGATAGCGGTTGAGTGGTACAACGCAAAAGTTTCTGGCTGGTCAAAAAACTACGCTGACTATGTTAACCGGGCCTTCAAAAACAATGTATTTCCCTTTGTTGGATCGCAGCCGGTTAATGAGATAAAGCCACTGGAGCTTCTGTCTGTATTGCAGCGTATGGAAAAGCGAGGTGCGCCGGAGCTTGCCAGTAAAGTGCGCCAACGTTGTAGCGAAGTGTTCCGTTACGCTATTGTTACTGGCCGAGCCGAGTACAACCCTGCGGCTGATCTTGGTAGTGCTTTACAGGGGTACGAGAAACAACATTATCCCTTTCTTACTGCTGCTGAGCTACCCGAGTTTTTACAAAAGCTTTCACAATACACCGGCAGTCTAGTAACGCTTCTGGCGACCCGACTACTCATGCTTACGGGCTTACGAACCGTCGAATTACGTATGGCAGAATGGAGTGAAATCGACTTCGAAAACCATATCTGGGAAATACCGAAAAGTAGAATGAAGATGAGGCGACCCCACATAGTGCCCCTTTCTGCTCAATCCTTAGCAGCACTTCGGCAACTAAAGCAATTGACCGGTACTTACCAGTTTATCTTTGCAGGTCGAAACGATGTTAATAAACCAATGAGCGAAGCCAGCATCAATATGGTTATTAAAAGGATTGGTTACGATAAGAGAGCAACCGGACATGGTTTTCGTCACACCATGAGCACAATCTTGCATGAGGAAGGATTCAACACTGCTTGGATTGAGACCCAGCTCGCGCATGTGGACAAGAACGCGATTCGCGGGACCTATAACCATGCGCAGTATCTTGAAGGGAGGAAAGAGATGATGCAGTGGTATGGGGACTATTTGGATGGATTGCGATTGGATGGAAACGTTGCCAGAGTTAGTTAATGAAGAGCCGATTCGAGTTCGGCCTTCGCACCAACAGTATGTAAATAGACCTCAACTGAGGTCTTTTTTTTATGCCTAAAATGAATCGCCACGGGTTTAACAGACACCTCAGAGTCATTTAAGATGGCTTAAAGAGAGGTGCCCATGAGCGGTAAGCGTTATCCCGAAGTGGACTGACCCCACGCCCGTAGACAAATTCTGTCCTCACGACGAGGCCTGTTCGAAGGCCTCCGGACTGACGCCGCCGAGGTGACTGTGGCGCCGGGCCCGGTTGTAGAACACTTCAATGTAATCGAAGATATCCGCCCGGGCTAGATCCCGGGTTTTGTATATTCTCTTCCTGATGCGCTCTTTTTTCAGTGAACTGAAGAACGATTCGGCCACCGCATTATCCCAGCAGTTGCCACGCCGGCTCATGCTCGGGACCAGGTTATTAGCCCGGCAGAAGCGCTGCCAGTCGTCACTGCCGTACTGGCTTCCCTGGTCTGAGTGCACGATGACCTCGCCGCCGGGTTTACGTCGCCAGACCGCCATCATCAGTGCATCCAGCGCCAGTTCGCGTGAGAGAGTGGGCTTCATCGACCAGCCCACCACGTTACGGGCGAAGAGATCGATAACCACCGCCAGATACAGCCAGCCCTGCCAGGTGCGGAGTAGAGTAAGAGGCAGGGCGTAGTCGGACTATTTCCCTGCCTCTCCTCCCCGAACCGGACGTGCACCTTTCAGCGCATCCGGCTCTCCATTTAAATGCTGGCGAACGCCATTGCCACTTCTGTAAAGCGCGATGTATACGTGTTTCTGGTCTCCGTCCTCAGATAGGGATTACCTTCGGGTAGCCGCCAGCGGAACAGCTTCTTGCCTTGCCCCACCAACCGGTACAGTATTTCGCCGCTGAGCTTGCCGTGATTGGTTTTACCAAATAAAACCCACGTTTTGCTCTGACCCGGTTTCGGTGATTTACACCACCACCTCATCAGGGAAGCGATACCTGTACGGTATTTGCGGGCCAGCCAGTGAGCCAGCTTCCAGAACACGACACGGTCGATATAACTGAAGACTTTGGCCTTAAAATCAACGAACTGATAGAACATAGCCCAGCCTTTCAGTTTTCGGTTGAGTTGTTCAGCCATATCGACTTTGCTTTCACTGTAGTTGCCTGATAACAGTGCTGTCAGCGATGCGGCGAAGTTTCTGGCTTTCTCCTGCGGGATCGTTGAGACCACTCGCATCTCGCCATAACGACTGCGTTTGCGAATGATTCTGTGCCCCAGAAAGATAAAGCCGTCATTAACATGGGTGATTTTAGTCTTATCCATGTTCAGCCTGAGTTTCAGACTGCCTTCGAGCACACCCCGACACTCCTCCCTGATGGCTTCCGCCTGTGCTTTGGTGCCTTTGACGATGAGGACAAAATCATCGGCATAGCGGCAGTACGCCACCGCGGGTTTCCACTGCCAGTTTTCTCTGACCGCCGTACTTCGGCCCCGTTGGATACTGTTATTCCAGTACCACCGATCTTTTCTGGCTTTCCCGCTCAGGTAGCGCTCATGCAGGTATTGATCGAACTCATTCAGCATGATGTTCGATAATAGCGGCGATATAACACCGCCCTGTGGTACACCTTCACTGGCCGCCCGAAAGAGACCGACATCGATATGTCCCGCCTTGATGGTTTTCCACAGCAGAGTCATGAAACGTGCGTCACTGATCCTGCGGCGTACAGCCTTCATCAGCAGTCGATGATGTACGGTGTCGAAGTAACTGGACAGGTCGCCTTCAATCACCCAGCGTCCCCGGGTTTCACCACAGTCTGTGAGCTGTAATTTCACCGTGCGGATCGCGTGGTGGACACTGCGCTCAGGCCGGAAGCCATATGAGAGCGTATGAAAATCACTCTCCCATATCGGCTCCATCGCCATCAGCATGGCCCGCTGAACAATACGATCCCGCAACGCGGGGATACCCAGTGGTCGCAGTTTGCCGTTGCTTTTAGGGATGTAAACCCGTCTGGCGGGCAAGGGCTGGTAGTGGCCTGAGAGTAATTCATCCCTGAGGATTTGCAGCTCAACAGCCAGTCTGGCCTGTAGCATTGTTTTGTTCACGCCATCAACGCCGGGGGTATGGGCCCCCTTTGATGAAAGCGTGATCCGCGCCGCTTCAGCCAGCCATTCTGGTTGTGTTATCAGACGCAGCAGCCGTTGAATCCGTAGGGACGGATCGGTGGCTGCCCATGTGGCAAGCTTGCGTTGCATTTCGCTGATTATCAAAGGTCTTCACCTCGTTAGGTCAGTTAATTCACGTCGCAAACACATTCAAACTGCTTCCCTTCGCCATGTAATGGGCTTTCCCCATCGCGGACTACTACGGAAGCTCCGCCAGCCAGCGCGTCATCGGAGCCATGCCCCCTTAACATCCGTCGCTGACCTTCCCCGGTTTACCTGCCTGGACTCAGGCATACTGAGGAGGCTGCCCGTCGCACTCTTTATCCTTGCTTGCCGCAAGTTGGCAGAAGTCAGCAACGCAAGCGTGATAGACGCTGCTGCCCCGGTGTTTCGCATACATGTCAAAACACCTTCGACCGGCAGTGCTTACGTATCACTGCCAGTTCCTCCTGCACGGCCTGTCAGATCACGTAGGCCGTGGTGACGTTTTCAACCCACAGAGGCGGATTAACGGGTTCATGTTCTTCAGCCTTTCAGTACTTAACCTTGAGGATCATCTCGGCTTAGTGATCTCGCCTCAATCCCCGTTGTCAGCGGGTTACATCACCCTGCGGGCATGCCGCAGGTCACTGCCGCTCAGGTTCTCCACCGTCACACCCGGTGGGATTGTTGGGTTTCTCATCGTGAGTTACCGGTTCAATATTCCAGACAGACTCGCGGTTCATTTAAGCATCCATGCCCGCCCTGAACTCCGGGCACACTATAAGTAATGTCGGTGACCCAGACCTGATTGGCCCGGACAACAGTAAACTGCCGCTGCACGCGATTAGGGGCAACCACTGAAGGTCTGCCAGCGATACGACGCGGCGCTTTATAGCCGCGCACGGCTTTAATCCGGTTCAGTTGCATAATACGGCCCACCCGGTTTTTACCGCAGGTTTCCCCGATTTCGTTCAGGTCGCCATGAACCCGCCGGTAACCGTATACGCCTCCGCTCAGTGAATAGGAGTCACGGATAAGCGTCAGCAGACGCTGATTATCTTTATCACGTGCCGAGACCGGGTTATGCAGCCACGCGTAGAACCCGGCCCGGGCGACATCCAGTACCCGACACATTGTCATCACACCCCATACAGTGCGGTGCTCATTGATAAAGCGGTACTTCAGTCGGGCTCCCTTGCAAAGTACCGCGCTGTAGATTCAATTGGTCAACGCAACAGTTATGTGAAAACATGGGGTTGCGGAGGTTTTTTGAATGAGACGAACATTTACAGCAGAGGAAAAAGCCTCTGTTTTTGAACTATGGAAGAACGGAACAGGCTTCAGTGAAATAGCGAATATCCTGGGTTCAAAACCCGGAACGATCTTCACTATGTTAAGGGATACTGGCGGCATAAAACCCCATGAGCGTAAGCGGGCTGTAGCTCACCTGACACTGTCTGAGCGCGAGGAGATACGAGCTGGTTTGTCAGCCAAAATGAGCATTCGTGCGATAGCTACTGCGCTGAATCGCAGTCCTTCGACGATCTCACGTGAAGTTCAGCGTAATCGGGGCAGACGCTATTACAAAGCTGTTGATGCTAATAACCGAGCCAACAGAATGGCGAAAAGGCCAAAACCGTGCTTACTGGATCAAAATTTACCATTGCGAAAGCTTGTTCTGGAAAAGCTGGAGATGAAATGGTCTCCAGAGCAAATATCAGGATGGTTAAGGCGAACAAAACCACGTCAAAAAACGCTGCGAATATCACCTGAGACAATTTATAAAACGCTGTACTTTCGTAGCCGTGAAGCGCTACACCACCTGAATATACAGCATCTGCGACGGTCGCATAGCCTTCGCCATGGCAGGCGTCATACCCGCAAAGGCGAAAGAGGTACGATTAACATAGTGAACGGAACACCAATTCACGAACGTTCCCGAAATATCGATAACAGACGCTCTCTGGGGCATTGGGAGGGCGATTTAGTCTCAGGTACAAAAAACTCTCATATAGCCACACTTGTAGACCGAAAATCACGTTATACGATCATCCTTAGACTCAGGGGCAAAGATTCTGTCTCAGTAAATCAGGCTCTTACCGACAAATTCCTGAGTTTACCGTCAGAACTCAGAAAATCACTGACATGGGACAGAGGAATGGAACTGGCCAGACATCTAGAATTTACTGTCAGCACCGGCGTTAAAGTTTACTTCTGCGATCCTCAGAGTCCTTGGCAGCGGGGAACAAATGAGAACACAAATGGGCTAATTCGGCAGTACTTTCCTAAAAAGACATGTCTTGCCCAATATACTCAACATGAACTAGATCTGGTTGCTGCTCAGCTAAACAACAGACCGAGAAAGACACTGAAGTTCAAAACACCGAAAGAGATAATTGAAAGGGGTGTTGCATTGACAGATTGAATCTACAACGGCCTTTTTCAGGATGTCCCGTTCTTCTTCGGTACGTTTTAGCTGCGCCCGTAGTTTCAGGATCTCGCTTTTGGCTTCCAGTAAATCCCGGGCATGCTGCTCGCTGTTATCCGGTTTGATAGCCCGTAGCCACTTGTAGAGGCTGTGGGCAGAAACGCCCAGACGGTCAGATACTTCGGCAACGGAATAACCGCGTTCCGTTATCTGTCGGACGGCTTCTTCCTTAAATTCAGGTGTAAATCGTGGTGTGCCCATATGCTCCCCCTATACTCAAACTATAGGGCAGGATCGTCTACTGGGGTGGGGTCAGTCCATCAACGGCTCGGAAGTGTCTAGATTATCCGTGGCGATTCAAAGAGTTTAAAACTGAAGCAGTCAAACAGGTTGTTGATCGCGGTTATTCTGTTTCCAGCGTTGCAACACGTCTCGATATCACCACCCACAGCCTTTATGCATGGATAAAGAAGTACGGTCCGGATTCTTCCACTAATAAAGAACAGTCAGATGCTCAGGCCGAGATCCGCCGTCTCCAGAAAGAGCTGAAACGGGTTACCGGTAATGCTGTCAACCTGTTGATGACTATTTTAATCTGTAGTCATTCAATCCTTGTAACATCAGGATGATCCTGGTGTCAGTGAAAATACGAAATCAACACGTTGGTATCATTACCCACCTGTGAACTGACGTCGGCATTTTGAATCTCACTTCGGCGTGCCCCCTCCGAATGGCGCAAAACATTTCGTGGTATGGCATGATAGCACCCGAAGAGAGTCAATTCAGGGTGGTAAATGTGAAACCAGTAACGCTATACGATGTCGCAGAGTATGCCGGTGTCTCTTATCAGACCGTTTCCCGCGTGGTGAACCAGGCCAGCCACGTCTCTGCGAAAACGCGGGAAAAGGTGGAAGCGGCGATGGCGCAGCTGAACTACATTCCCAACCGCGTGGCACAACAACTGGCGGGGAAACAGTCGTTGCTGATTGGCGTTGCTACCTCCAGTCTGGCCCTGCACGCGCCGTCGCAAATTGTCGCGGCGATTAAATCTCGCGCCGATCAACTGGGTGCCAGCGTGGTGGTGTCGATGGTAGAACGAAGCGGCGTCGAAGCCTGTAAAGCGGCGGTGCACAATCTTCTCGCGCAACGCGTCAGTGGGCTGATCATTAACTATCCGCTGGATGACCAGGATGCCATTGCTGTGGAAGCTGCCTGCGCTAATGTTCCGGCGTTATTTCTTGATGTCTCTGACCAGACTCCCATCAACAGTATTATTTTCTCCCATGAAGACGGTACGCGACTGGGCGTGGAGCATCTGGTCGCATTGGGTCACCAGCAAATCGCGCTGTTAGCGGGCCCATTAAGTTCTGTCTCGGCGCGTCTGCGTCTGGCGGGCTGGCATAAATATCTCACTCGCAATCAAATTCATCCGATAGCGGAACGGGAAGGCGACTGGAGTGCCATGTCCGGTTTTCAACAAACCATGCAAATGCTAAATGAGGGCATCGTTCCCACTGCGATGCTGGTTGCCAACGATCAGATGGCGCTGGGCGCAATGCGCGCCATTACCGAGTCCGGGTTGCGCGTTGGTGCGGATATCTCGGTAGTGGGATACGACGATACCGAAGACAGCTCGTGTTATATCCCGCCGTTAACCACCATCAAACAGGATTTTCGCCTGCTGGGGCAAACCAGCGTGGACCGCTTGCTGAAACTCTCTCAGGGCCAGGCGGTGAAGAGCAATCAGCTGTTGCCCGTCTCACTGGTGAAAAGAAAAACCACCCTGGCGCCCAATACGCAAACCACCTCTCCCCGCACGTTGGCAGATTCCTTAATGCAGCTGGCACGACAAGTTTCCCGACTTGAAAGCGGGCAGTGAGCGCAACGCAATTAATGTGAGTCAGCTCACTCATTAGGCACCCCAGGCTTTACACTCTATGTGTCCGGCTCGTATGTTATGCGAAAATGTGAGCGGATAACAATTCACGCAGGATACAACTATGACAATGATTACGGATTCACTGGCCGTCGTATTACAACGTCGTGACTGGGAAAACCCTGGCGTTACCCAACTTAATCGCCTTGCGGCACATCCCCCTTTCGCCAGCTGGCGTAATAGCGAAGAGGCTCGCACCGATCGCCCTTCCCAAGAGTCGCGCAGCCTGAATGGTGAATGGCGCTTTGCCTGGTTTCCGGCACCAGAAGCGGTACCAGAAAGCTGGCTGGAGCGCGATCTTCCTGACGCCGATACTGTCATCGTCCCCTCAAACTGGCAGATGCACGGTTACGATGCGCCTATCTACACCAACGTGACCTATCCCATTGCGGTCAATCCGCCGTATGTTCCCACGGAGAATCCGACGGGTTGTTACTCGCTCACATTTAATGTTGATGAAAGCTGGCTACAGGAAGGCCAGACGCGAATTATTTTTGATGGTGTTAACTCGGCGTTTCATTTGTGGTGCAACGGGCGCTGGGTCGGTTACGGACAGGACAGTCGTTTGCCGTCTGAATTTGACCTGAGCGCATTTTTACACGCCGGAGAAAACCGCCTCGCGGTGATGGTGCTGCGCTGGAGTGACGGCAGTTATCTGGAAGATCAGGATATGTGGCGGATGAGCGGCATTTTCCGTGACGTCTCGTTGCTGCATAAACCGAGCACGCAAATCAGCGATTTCCATGTAGCCACTCACTTTAATGATGATTTCAGCCGCGCTGTACTGGAGGCAGACGTTCAGATGTACGGCGAGCTGCGCGATGAGCTGCGGGTGACGGTTTCTTTGTGGCAGGGTGAAACGCAGGTCGCCAGCGGCACCGCGCCTTTCGGCGGTGAAATTATCGATGAGCGTGGTGGTTATGCCGATCACGTCACCCTACGTCTGAACGTCGAAAACCCGAAACTGTGGAGCGCCGAAATCCCGAATCTCTATCGTGCGGTGGTTGAACTGCACACCGCCGACGGCACGCTGATTGAAGCAGAAGCCTGCGATGTCGGTTTCCGCGAGGTGCGGATTGAAAATGGTCTGCTGCTGCTGAACGGCAAGCCGTTGCTGATTCGCGGCGTTAACCGTCACGAGCATCATCCTCTGCATGGTCAGGTCATGGATGAGCAGACGATGGTGCAGGATATCCTGCTGATGAAGCAGAACAACTTTAACGCCGTGCGCTGTTCGCATTATCCGAACCATCCGCTGTGGTACACGCTGTGCGACCACTACGGCCTGTATGTGGTGGATGAAGCCAACATTGAAACCCACGGCATGGTGCCAATGAATCGTCTGACCGATGATCCGCGCTGGCTACCCGCGATGAGCGAACGCGTAACGCGAATGGTGCAGCGCGATCGTAATCACCCGAGTGCGATCATCTGGTCGCTGGGGAATGAATCAGGCCACGGCGCTAATCACGACGCACTCTATCGCTGGATCAAATCTGTCGATCCTTCCCGCCCGGTACAGTATGAAGGCGGCGGAGCCGACACCTTCGCAACCGATATTATTTGCCCGATGTACGCGCGCGTGGATGAAGACCAGCCCTTCCCGGCTGTGCCGAAATGGTCCATCAAAAAATGGCTTTCGTTGCCTGGAGAGACGCGCCCGCTGATCCTTTGCGAATACGCCCACGCGATGGGTAACAGTCTTGGCGGCTTCGCTAAATACTGGCAGGCGTTTCGTCAGTACCCCCGTTTACAGGGCGGCTTCGTCTGGGACTGGGTGGATCAGTCGCTGATTAAATATGATGAAAATGGCAATCCGTGGTCGGCTTACGGCGGTGATTTTGGCGATAAGCCGAATGATCGCCAGTTCTGCATGAACGGTCTGGTCTTTGCCGACCGCACGCCGCATCCGGCGCTGACGGAAGCAAAACACCAGCAGCAGTTTTTCCAGTTCAGTTTATCCGGGCGAACCATCGAAGTGACCAGCGAATACCTGTTCCGTCATAGCGATAACGAGCTCCTGCACTGGATGGTGGCGCTGGATGGCAAGCCGCTGGCAAGCGGTGAAGTGCCTCTGGATGTCGCTCCACAAGGTAAACAGTTGATTGAACTGCCTGAACTACCGCAGCCGAAGAGCGCCGGACAACTCTGGCTAACGGTTCACGTAGTGCAACCGAACGCGACCACATGGTCAGCAGCCGGACACATCAGCGCCTGGCAGCAGTGGCGTCTGGCGGAAAACCTCAGCGTGACACTCCCCTCCGCGCCCCACGCCATCCCGCAACTGACCACCAGCGAAACGGATTTTTGCATCGAGCTGGATAATAAGCGTTGGCAATTTAACCGCCAGTCAGGCTTTCTTTCACAGATGTGGATTGGCGATAAAAAACAACTGCTGACGCCGCTGCGCGATCAGTTCACCCGCGCACCGCTGGATAACGACATTGGCGTAAGTGAAGCGACCCGCATTGACCCTAACGCCTGGGTCGAACGCTGGAAGGCGGCGGGCCATTACCAGGCCGAAGCAGCGTTGTTGCAGTGCACGGCAGATACGCTTGCCGACGCGGTGCTGATTACCACGGTCCACGCGTGGCAGCATCAGGGGAAAACCTTATTTATCAGCCGGAAAACCTACCGGATTGATGGAAGTGGTCAAATGGCGATTACCGTTGATGTTGAAGTGGCGAGCAATACGCCACATCCGGCGCGGATTGGCCTGACCTGCCAGCTGGCGCAGGTAGCAGAGCGGGTAAACTGGCTCGGATTAGGGCCGCAAGAAAACTATCCCGACCGCCTTACTGCGGCCTGTTTTGACCGCTGGGATCTGCCATTGTCAGACATGTATACCCCGTACGTCTTCCCGAGCGAAAACGGTCTGCGCTGCGGGACGCGCGAATTGAATTATGGCCCACACCAGTGGCGCGGCGACTTCCAGTTCAACATCAGCCGCTACAGTCAACAGCAACTGATGGAAACCAGCCATCGCCATCTGCTGCACGCGGAAGAAGGCACATGGCTGAATATCGACGGTTTCCATATGGGGATTGGTGGCGACGACTCCTGGAGCCCGTCAGTGTCGGCGGAATTCCACCTTAGCGCCGGTAGCTACCATTACCAGTTGCTCTGGTGTCAAAAATAATAATAACCGGGCAGGCCATGTCTGCCCGTATTTCGCGTAAGGAAATCCATTATGTACTATTTAAAAAACACAAACTTTTGGATGTTCGGTTTATTCTTTTTCTTTTACTTTTTTATCATGGGAGCCTACTTCCCGTTTTTCCCGATTTGGCTACATGACATCAACCATATCAGCAAAAGTGATACGGGTATTATTTTTGCCGCTATTTCTCTGTTCTCGCTATTATTCCAACCGCTGTTTGGTCTGCTTTCTGACAAACTCGGGCTGCGCAAATACCTGCTGTGGATTATTACCGGCATGTTAGTGATGTTTGCGCCGTTCTTTATTTTTATCTTCGGGCCACTGTTACAATACAACATTTTAGTAGGATCGATTGTTGGTGGTATTTATCTAGGCTTTTGTTTTAACGCCGGTGCGCCAGCAGTAGAGGCATTTATCGAGAAAGTCAGCCGTCGCAGTAATTTCGAATATGGTCGCGCGCGGATGTTTGGCTGTGTTGGCTGGGCGCTGTGTGCCTCGATTGTCGGCATCATGTTCACCATCAATAATCAGTTTGTTTTCTGGCTGGGTTCTGGCTGTGCATTCATCCTCGCCGTTTTACTCTTTTTCGCCAAAACGGATGCGCCCTCTTCTGCCACGGTTGCCAATGCGGTAGGTGCCAACCATTCGGCATTTAGCCTTAAGCTGGCGCTGGAACTGTTCAGACAGCCAAAACTGTGGTTTTTGTCACTGTATGTTATTGGCGTTTCCTGCACCTACGATGTTTTTGACCAACAGTTTGCTAATTTCTTTACTTCGTTCTTTGCTACCGGTGAACAGGGTACGCGGGTATTTGGCTACGTAACGACAATGGGCGAATTACTTAACGCCTCGATTATGTTTTTTGCGCCACTGATCATTAATCGCATCGGTGGGAAAAACGCCCTGCTGCTGGCTGGCACTATTATGTCAGTACGTATTATTGGCTCATCGTTCGCTACCTCAGCACTGGAAGTGGTTATTCTGAAAACGCTGCATATGTTTGAAGTACCGTTCCTGCTGGTGGGCTGCTTTAAATATATTACCAGCCAGTTTGAAGTGCGTTTTTCAGCGACGATTTATCTGGTCTGTTTCTGCTTCTTTAAGCAACTGGCGATGATTTTTATGTCTATTCTGGCGGGCAATATGTATGAAAGCATCGGTTTCCAGGGCGCTTACCTGGTGCTGGGTCTGGTGGCGCTGGGCTTCACCTTAATTTCCGTGTTCACGCTTAGCGGCCCCGGCCCACTTTCTCTGCTGCGTCGCCAGGTGAATGAAGTCGCTTAAGAAATTAATGTCGGATACGGCGCGAGCGCCTTATCCGACCAACTTATCAGGACGGAATGTTAAAAATGAACATGTCGATGACAGAAAAAATAAAAGCAGGCAAGCTATTTACCGATATGTGCGAAGGCTTACCTGAAAAAAGACTTCGTGGGAAAACATTAATGTATGAGTTCAATCACTCGCATCCATCAGAAGTTGAAAAAAGGGTAATGACTCCAACTTATTGATAGTGTTTTATGTTCAGATAATGCCCAATGACTTTGTCATGCAGCTCCACCGATTTTGAGAACGACAGTGACTTCCGTCCCAGCCTTGCCAGATGTTGTCTCAGATTCAGGTTATGTCGCTCAATGCGCTGAGTGTAACGCTTGCTGATAACGTGCAGCTTTCCCTTCAGGCGTGATTCATAAAGCGGCCAGCCATCCGTCATCCATACCACGACCTCAAAGGCCGACAGCAGGCCCGGAAGACGCTCCAGCGTGGACAACGTGCGTTCACCGAATACGTGCGCCACAACCGTCCTCCGTATCCTGTCATACGCGTAAAACAACCAGCGCTGGCGTGATTTAGCGCCGACATAACCCCACTGTTCGTCCATTTCCGCGCAAACAATGACGTCACTGCCCGGTTGTATGCGTGAGGTTACCGACTGCGGTCTGAGTTTTTTAAGTGACGTAAAATCGTGTTGAGGCCAACGCCCATAATGCGGGCGGTTGCCCGGCATCCAACGCCATTCATGGCCATATCAATGATTTTCTGGTGTGTACCGGGCTGAGAGGCGGTGTAAGTGAACTGGAGCTGCCATGTTTTACGGCAGTGAGAGCAGAGATAGCGCTGATGTCCGGCAGTGCTTTTGCCGTTACGCACCACGCCTTCAGTAGCGGAGCAGGAAGGACATCTGATGGAAATGGAAGCCACCCGCACAGCGCGCTGGGATATCACTCCCCGAGGGAATACCGGCAGCGGACATCGTTAACTTAAGATACAAAAGCTGTTCGGAGATGGAGGGTCAAGATCAGGGTGACCTGCGCCATGATGTTATCCGAGCCCTGTTTCCTAATCACTACACCGGTATTTGATTACCCAGGTCAACTTCAGGCTGTTACAGGGACGGCAACCGTGTCAGCACATCCTTGAGATAGGCATACGGATCGTGCCCATTATTACGGGCCGACTGGATCAAACTCATGATCGCAGCAGCGCGCTTGAGTATGCGAACCCACGCCGAGCATTTGAGAAGGCAACGGGATGAACGCTGGCTGGATAGCCGTGGTTTTCTGGGTAGGCAGCCGAATCCATTTGTGATCGAGGTTGGCATTGAGGCTGTAGCCCAAGGCGATGTTTGCGATGGAGGCACCGGGTTCAGAACACTCCTGAATGACCTGAGCCTTGAAAGATTTGCTGTAGGTACGGCGCTGAGGGCGCATGGAAAATCCGCTTGATGGGCCATGGCCTTCGGCGGCGGTGTCGGGAAGGTGTGTTGGCCGGACGGATACTGTTGAACTACGTTGTCTGGGGCAACGGAAGTGTTTCGGCCCGACTCTGGAACGCGATCCGCAGCGACGACTGGGCAATTCCGCACGTTAGCCTGAGCAGCCTCGGGGAAATCGTCGTCTGGGCGCGCCCAGACGAGTTTCCGTCAAGGAACATGCAGACGAGCAAGGGGCTGCGGGCACTCGGCTACAACGTGAGGATCGGTGTTTGATCGAGGCGCCTGTGGTACACGCAGGCTGACGAGCCAGGCGCTGTCCATTGCCTGATCAGACCGCCCCGCTGCGCCTTGCCTGAGCAGTTGACCTGCATCAATGGGGCGGGAGAACGCTGTACATTGACTCTTGAAGGCTGTCATGGTAAGCGTAATATCTTACAAAGTATTACAAGGATTTCCTTGGCCGGAACCGCAAAGCGACGCGATTGGAGAGGGTGAGATGAAAGCGCACCTACAGGGATGAAAGCGCACCTACAGGTGATTTTCACGCTCGATGAATTGGCTGCGTACTTGAAAGTCGGCAAGCGGACGCTTTATCGGCTCGCCGCGCACGGGGAAATTCCGGCTTTCAAGGTGTGCGGGACGTGGCGGTTTCCTCAAAGTGAAATCGATCAGTGGATCAATGATCAGACCCGAGCCGCAGCAAAGAAGGAGGTGATGCGCAAGCGTGAACAGCAGAAGTCATCCGAGCAGCCCGTGTCGCCTGGGCGCACTGCCCGTCACAGCAGGCAAAGGGCTTGAGTAACTCGTTTTCCAATTTTTCTGGAGGTATGACATGGACATCGATTTCAAGAAGTTGGCTCCCTGGAACTGGTTCAAGAACGAGCAGCAAGAGCAGCAGACCGCCTCTTCCCTGCCGGTGCAGCGCAATGACCTGCCAGCGGCGAGCGGGCCAGTCAGCCCGATCCTGCAACTGCATCGGGAAATCGACCGGCTGTTCGATGACGCATTCCGGGGCTTCGGTTTTCCGGCGTTGAACATGCCGCAGTGGCCATCCGATTGGTCGGGCATGCTGAAGCCGGCCCTGGACATCCAGGAAACCGACAAGCAGTACAAGATTACCCTGGAAGTGCCCGGTGTCGAGGAGAAGGACATCCAGATAACTCTCGACAACGACGTGCTGATGGTGCGTGGCGAGAAGCGCCAGGAACAGGAGAAGAAGGAAGGTGGCTTCCACCGTGTGGAGCGCTCCTACGGCAGCTTTCAGCGTGCCTTGAACCTGCCTGACGACGCCAACCAGGATTCGATCAAGGCATCGTTCAAGAACGGGGTGCTCACGGTCACGATCGACAAGCGCGAGGTCAGCGCGCCGAAGCAGGGACGCTCGATCCCGATCAACGGCTGACGTCGCCGGCTCGTTCGTCACAAGAAAAACCCGGCACGAGACGAGGAGTCGCGGCTCGCGATGCCTCGTCTCCTCAACCTTGTCAACCTTCTCAGGAGCATCAGCATGGCCAGAAAACAATGCCAGGTCTGCGGCCAACCCGCCACCGTGCGGGTGGAAGCCAATCTCAACGGTCGTAACAGCACCATGCTGTTGTGCGACGACCATTACCGGCAATTAGTGCGCCAGCAAAAGCGCACCATTTCGCCGCTGGAAGCCTTGTTCGGCTCGCGCAGCGGCCTGTTCGAGGACTTCCTCGGCAGTGACTTCTTCCGCATCGGCGAAGACGCGACGCCAGTTGCCGCCGATACCGATGACGTGGTCGATGCCTCGTTTGGCGAGCCCGCCACCGCAGGTTCGGGTGCGCCGCGCCGTCGCGGCAGTGGGCTGGCCAGCCGCATCAGCGAACAGTCGGAAGCCTTGTTGCAGGAGGCCGCCAAACACGCTGCCGAATTTGGCCGCTCCGAGGTGGATACCGAACATCTGCTGCTGGCGCTGGCCGACAGCGACGTGGTCAAGACCATCCTGGGTCAGTTCAAGATCAAGGTCGATGACCTCAAGCGGCAGATCGAGTCTGAGGCCAAGCGCGGGGACAAGCCCTTCGAGGGCGAGATCGGCGTGTCGCCGCGCGTGAAGGATGCGCTCAGCCGCGCCTTCGTGGCCTCCAATGAACTCGGCCATTCTTATGTCGGTCCAGAGCATTTCCTGATCGGTCTGGCCGAGGAAGGCGAAGGGCTGGCCGCCAACCTGCTGCGCCGCTACGGCCTGACGCCGCAGGCGCTGCGCCAACAGGTCAGCAAGGTGGTCGGCAAGGGCGCCGAGGATGGCCGCGCTGAGACGCCGACCAACACGCCAGAACTCGACAAGTACTCGCGCGACCTGACCAAGATGGCGCGCGACGGCAAGCTCGACCCGGTGATCGGCCGCGCGCAGGAGATCGAAACCACCATCGAGGTGCTGGCCCGGCGCAAGAAGAACAACCCGGTGCTGATCGGCGAGCCGGGTGTGGGCAAGACCGCCATCGTCGAAGGGCTGGCGCAGCGCATGGTGGCGGGTGAAGTGCCCGAGACCTTGCGCGACAAGCGCCTGGTGGAACTCAACATCAACGCCATGGTGGCCGGCGCCAAATATCGCGGCGAGTTCGAGGAGCGCGTGCAGAAGGTGCTGAAGGAGGTGACCGAGCACCAGGGCGAGCTGATTTTGTTCATCGACGAGGTGCACACCATCGTCGGTGCCGGCCAGGGCGGTGGCGAAGGCGGGCTGGACGTGGCCAACGTGTTCAAACCGATGATGGCGCGCGGTGAACTCAACCTGATCGGCGCCACGACGCTGAACGAGTACCAGAAATACATCGAGAAGGATGCTGCACTGGAGCGGCGCTTCCAGCCGGTGACGGTGCCCGAGCCGACGGTGGCCCAGGCCATCATGATTCTGCGCGGCCTGCGCGACACCTTCGAGGCGCACCACAAGGTCAGCATCTCCGAGGACGCGATCATCGCGGCGGCCGAGTTGTCCGACCGCTACATCACGGCGCGCTTCCTGCCGGACAAGGCGATCGACCTGCTCGACCAGGCGGCCGCGCGCGTGAAGCTGTCGGCCACGGCCCGGCCGGTGGCCGTGCAGGAGCTGGAGTCCGAACTGCACCAGCTGCGGCGTGAACAGGATTACGTGGCCGCGCGCAAGCAGTACGACCAGGCCGCCGAGCTCGGGAAGCGCATCGAAGCCAAGGAGGCCGAGCTCAAGAAGCTCGTCGAGGACTGGGAGCGGGAGCGGGCCTCCGGCAGTGCCGAGGTCAAGGCGGAACACGTGGCGCAGATCGTCTCGCGCCTGACCGGCATCCCGGTCAACGAGTTGACGGTGGAAGAGCGCGAAAAGCTGCTGCACTTGGAACAACGGCTGCACGAGCGCCTGGTGGGACAAGACGAGGCGGTCCGTGCCGTGGCCGATGCCGTGCGGCTGTCCCGCGCCGGCCTGCGTGAAGGCAGCAAACCGGTGGCTACCTTCCTGTTTCTGGGCCCGACCGGGGTGGGCAAGACCGAGCTCGCCAAGGCATTGGCCGAATCGATCTACGGCGATGAGCACGCCCTGTTGCGCATCGACATGTCGGAATATGGCGAACGCCATACCGTGGCGCGATTGGTGGGCGCGCCTCCGGGCTATGTCGGTTACGACGAAGGCGGTCAGCTCACCGAGAAGGTGCGGCGCAAGCCCTACAGCGTGCTGCTGCTCGACGAGATCGAGAAGGCACACCCTGACGTATACAACATCCTGCTGCAAGTGTTCGACGACGGTCGCCTCACCGACGGCAAGGGCCGGGTGGTGGATTTCACCAACACCATCATCATCGCCACGTCCAACCTGGGTTCGGACATCATCCAGCGACGGCTGAAGGCGCGCGGGGCGGCCGGCGAGGAGTACGAAAAGACCAAGGCCGGAGTCATGGACGTGCTGCGCGGCCATTTCCGGCCCGAGTTCCTCAACCGCATCGACGAGATCATCGTCTTCCATGCGCTGGGCAAGGAGGAGATCCGCCACATCGTCGGCCTGCAGCTCGATCGCGTGGCGCGCAGCGCCGCCAGCCAGGGCGTGACGCTCACTTTCGATCAGACGCTGATCGACCATTTCGCGGAAGAAGGCTACAAGCCCGAGTTCGGTGCGCGTGAACTCAAGCGCCTGATCCGCAGCGAGCTGGAAACTGCGCTGGCGCGCGAGATGCTCGGCGGCGGTATCGGCAAGGGCGATCACGCCAGCGCACGCTGGGACGACAAGGCCGAACGCGTGGTGTTCGAACGCAAAGAGCCACCGCAGACCCCGGCCGAGCCGGAGCAGCCGGATGCCGCGAAGGCGAGCGACGCATCTTGATGGCGGGCGAGGCTGCCGTGTCCGACCCCATCGGCCTGGCACTGGCATGGGCAGCCTCCCTGGCCTCGATCGCGGTGGCGGTCGTGGCCGCAGGTCACGCGGGCGTCTACAAGCGTGATGAGCAGTCGGCCACGCCGTGGGGACTGCTCATCAGCGGCGGCACTGCCCTCCCGCTCGCTGGCCATCCGTTCGCGTGACGGCGCGGCCCATCTGTTCACCTGATCCTCTGGCAACTCGACTTTCGAGGAACAAGGCCCATGGCTGGGTGACGCGGGCAGGCAACTGATAGTCGGTACTCTGTTCGACATCTCTTCTCGCAAGGAAATAGAGCAGCAGTTGCTGCGTATGGTGATCACCGACCCCTTTGCTTCACGGTTGAGGGAACATGTTCGCGCAACCGACATGGCTGCCCGGATTGGGGGGAGGAATTCGCTGTGTTGTTGGAAGCGGTATCGATAGAAGGCGCCCAAGTATGGGCGGAGCGATTTCGTCAGGACACTGCGGCGACAGCGGTGGTGTGTGGAGAGGTGTCGATCAGCTATAGCGCCAGCATGGGGGTGGCTCTCCTTGACCCCCGTTTGCACTCTGTCGAGCAGGTGATGCTGCAGGCGGACAGCGCGCTCTACCAGGCAAAAAAGACGAGGGTGCAACCAAGTTGTGGGCGCACAAGTATTTCAGAATTGAGAGGAGTGGCGATGAAGGAAAAGCAAGCAGACCCGATCAAAACATTTCGCGCCCAATGGGCAGTGATGACGTTCTACGAGCGCTTTGAACAGGTGATCGCGCTCGCGCTGTCCGCAATCATTGCCGTTATCATCGTGGTCTCGCTGCTGCAGCTGATCTCGATCGTCTTCAGCCTGCTGATCATTGATGCATTCAATCCGCTCGATCACAAGGTCTTCCAGACTGTGTTCGGCATGATCATGACGCTGCTCATTGCCATGGAGTTCAAGCATTCCATCGTGAGGGTGGCCTTGCGGCGCGACAGCATCATCCAGGTCAAGACGGTGATCCTGATCGGGCTGATCGCCCTGGCGCGTAAATTCGTGATCCTCGACCCGGAGACCGGCCCCGCCAAGGTCGCGGCGCTTGCAGGCGCGACACTGGCCCTCGGGGCGACTTACTGGCTGCTGCGCGAGCGCGATGACCGGACAGCCGGGGAAAGCTCAGATGATCAGTCGTGATCTGCGCCACGCGCAGAATGTCGGCGCGCGGCATCGCTGGCACAATCGCCTGCAAACCGTGCTGTTGGTGCTGACCCTGCTCGGAATTGCCGCCGTCGCTGGCAGCCTGCTGTTGGGTGACGGCGGGCTTTGGCTGGCGCTTGCGGCTGCGGGGTTCACCCTGCTGCTTGAACCGGCGGCCGCCTCCGGGCTGACCTTGCGGCTGTATGGCGCACGCCCCCTGCACCCGGATGAAGCGCCCGATCTTTGGGCTGTGTTGCGCGAACTGGCGGCGCGGGCCGGGCTGCCTACCGTGCCGGTACCGCACTACGTGCCCAGCGGGGTCGTCAACGCCTTCGCCACCGGTTCGAAGCATCACGCGGCCATCGCGCTGACCGACGGCCTGCTGCGTAGCCTCACGCCCCGCGAGTTGACCGGCGTGCTCGGCCACGAAATCGCGCATATTGCGAACGAGGATTTGCGTGTCATGGGCTTGGCCGATTCCATCAGCCGGCTCACCCATCTTCTGGCCTTGTTGGGGCAGCTTGCGATCGTGCTCAGCTTGCCAACGCTATTGCTTGGAGTCACGGAAGTCAATTGGCCCGCGTTGCTTCTACTTGCGGTCGCGCCACAGCTGGCCTTGCTGGCTCAGTTGGGCTTGTCCAGGGTGCGCGAATTCGACGCCGACCGGCTCGCTGCCGAATTGACCGGCGACCCGCACGGGCTGGCCTCAGCGCTCGCCAAGATCGAGCGGGTGAGCCGCTCCTGGCGCGCCTGGCTGCTGCCCGGATGGGGCAATCCGGAACCCTCCTGGTTGCGCACGCATCCAGCGACGGCTGAACGCATTGAGCGCTTGCTGGAACTTGCTCCGCCGCCCGCGATGCCGCCGTTTCCATCGGCCCGTTTCGACCCCGAAGTGACCGTATCACCACGTCCGCCACGCTGGCGCACTGGCGGCCTTTGGCGCTGATTTCAACATGGAGAATGACGTGACCTACCCGACCCCTACAGCCGCCCGGCGCCGGATCGATTCATCCGGCGCTGGCTCGTCATCACTGGCTGCATCGCCGCACTCATGCTGCTGTGGCAGTTCCTGCCCGCCATCGAAGCCTGGTTCAGTCCCCACGAAACAAATGCTTCAGCCCGGAAGAGAGGTCTCAGGCCGTCCGGGAGCTCTGTAACCGACGTGGAACCGCGCGTAAAGTTGCACAAAGCATAGGCGTCAGCGTCCCGGTCCTGTACAAATGGAAGAAAGACCTTATCAGTGACGAGGCTTATCAATCCATGCGCAAACGAAAGTCAGCCCCTCAGGATAAAAATCAGGATGCTTTACTCGGTGAAATCCAGCATCTCAGGAAGCAGATTCATCAGCTGCAGCTCGAACGTGACATACTGACAAAGGCGAATGAACTGATAAAAAAAGATCTGGGCGTCAGCTTTCTGAAACTGAAAAACAGGGAGAAAACCCTGATAGTTGATGCCCTTAAGAAAAAGTACCCCGTTGCTGAGTTGCTAAGCGTTCTGCAACTTGCCCGCAGCTGTTATTTTTACCAAAACGTCTGTACGATAAGTATGCGGAAATACGCGTGATCATGGCCGATATCTTTGAGGAGAATTACCGCTGTTACGGCTATCGGCGCCTTCACGCGATGCTTCGCGGTAACAACAGGGTTATTTCTGAAAAGGTTGTCCGCAGACTGATGGCAGAAGAGCAGCTCGTTGTTAAGCGCACCAGGCGACGACGATACAACTCTTACTGTGGCGAAATCGGCCCGGCACCGGAAAATTTACTCGCCCGGGATTTTAGTTCCTGCAGGCCAAATGAGAAGTGGCTGACCGATATTACGGAGTTCCAGCTTCCGGCTGGAAAAGTCTATCTGTCGCCGGTTATCGACTGCTTTGATGGCCTGGTTGTAAGCTGGTCGATAGGAACACGCCCGGACGCGACGCTGGTGAATACGATGCTCGATGACGCACTCGATACGCTCAACGAACATGATAAACCAGTGATACACAGCGATCGTGGTGGCCATTACCGGTGGCCGGGCTGGCTCGAGCGTATCAACACCTCCGGACTTATAAGGTCCATGTCGCGCAAAGGATGCTCGTCGGATAATGCTGCGTGTGAAGGCTTCTTCGGGCGTATCAAAAACGAAATGTTCTATGGCAGAGACTGGGCGGGTATCAGGCTGGAAAAATTTATCTGCTTCCTGGACAGGTACATACGCTGGTATAACGAGAAACGTATCAAGCTATCATTAGGTGCAATGAGTCCTGTGAAGTACCGGCAGCATCTTGGGATCACAACATAACAGTCCAGGAAAACATCCGCAGCCCCTGAGACGACAATAACGCTTTGTGCTGACAATACATGTCTAGCCAATGTTGAAATGTCGTGCTGAAAACAAAGCTGACCTGACGTCAGTGGAGAGTCTGGACAATGCCTTTTTAAGGTTGAGTCAGGCTTTGGAGGAAGAACGTGGTTGCCAGGTTTTCTCGGCTATCATCAGTTTACGTACGGTCTCTTTTGAAATCCGGACACCGTATTCTGTGGTCAGAATTCGCCAGATGGCTGACGGATTCATATCCCGGCCGCGTGAGCGAATAAGCTGCAGTGCCTGATCTCTGATGGTGGTGTTTAACTGATGATTGCCTGGCTTTCCACGACGCCGGCTGACCAGACCGGCTGACCCCAGCTCGCGGTAGCGTTTAATCAGGCGGGAGCACTGACGACGGGTGAGCTCCATGGACTCAGCCACTTCTGCCAGCGTAATTTCCCCCGCCATATAGGCTTCAATCAAATCCAGGCGTAGCGCTTCGTGAAGTGTCAGGAGCACTGGTTTGTTGTCGTCCATTTTTCTCTCATCTGTCGGCCATATCAGATCCGCAGGTGAGGGAAGGGCTTATCGCTTCAGGCTGGGGATAAAATCCTGCGGACTGGCCAGCACCGGGTTGATCGCCCTGAGCTCTTCCAGTGCACGTTCCTGAGCGCGCCTGCGGGGCATTTTTGTACTGCGCATTCGCTTTCCTTCAGCCTCCAGCTCTTCCTGTTTCTGCTGTGCCAGCCTCAGAACGGCACCCAGTCGTTTGTTATCAACAACCGCCCCCTGATCAACGCAGGTCAGTTTATCGAAAATCTTATAACCCAGTGGCCGGTGCTGATGCCGGAAAGTAATGCTTCCGTCAGGGTAATCATAAACGGTAATTTTTTCACCTGCTATGCGCGTATTTTGTTCGGTGGGTTCAATGATATACATCACTTTATCATACTGAAAAGTCAGTGCTTTCGATAAGGTCCGCAGCTCCTGCCAGGCGAAGATATCATTCAGCTCCAGTGGACTCTGTGTGACCGCACGGTGCAGATCTTTAGGGTATTTTGCCGGCCGGTAGAAACGACGGTTAAAATCAGACATGAAATGTTCAATCCACTGATTGGCTTCAGCAACCGAGCTGATGTTCTGCAGTCGCATCTCTTTAATCAGGCGATCCTGGAGCGTTTTATTTACCCGTTCCACGCGACCTTTTGCCTGGCTGCTGTTGGCACAAATCAATTCGATCGCCAGTTCCCGGAGAGCCCGTCCGAACTGGGTTGTGCCGGTACGTCGGCTTTCGGGTCCGCTGACCCTGAACACCGCATGCTTGTCGCTGTAAAATGCGACAGGTTTACCATGTTTATCAATGTATTGCCGGGTAGCCATCATGTAGTCAAACGCGTTTTCTGAATCACAGAATCGCAGGTGCATCAGGCGACCGGTGGCGTCATCCATGAAGACCAGAACACAGCATTTTGGGGCTCTGCCTTCGAACCAGTCATGGTGAGAGCCATCGATCTGAACCAGTTCGCCGAGACAGTCGCGACGATAGCGCGGCTGGTAAACCCGGGTTCGCCGGCGGGAATGAGGACGCCAGAGACCGTCGGCTGTCATCCAGTTACGGATGGTTTCAACGGAGAGATAAATATGATGGCGTTCAGCCAGTTTTTCGGTTGCGAGCGTTGGGCCAAAATCTGAATAGTGGCACCGGATCAAATCCAGGGCTTTACAGCGTGTTTCTTCATCGATCCGGTTGTTTGCAGGACGTCCACGGCGGGAAGATGCAAATGCGGTTGCTCCATCTGTCCGGTACAGACGCACAAGACGCTGCACCTGACGAACACTGAGCTTAAGTATGTCTGCTGCGTCGCGCTGAAGCAAAGCCCGGTCAAATACTCGCTGAATGATGCCAAGCCGGTAAAGTTCTTTGTCTGTCATAGTCACCAACATAAGATCGCGGTCCTGTGCTGAGCAAAATGAAGGCTTAGCGTACACGACGCGTGTGAATTGTGCTGAGACGACAATAACGCTTTGTGCTGACAATACAGGTGCGCATAACAAAGATTATGTTAAATATGGTGGGTTTGCTCTTAAGTTCATGAGTCCCTCTCTTTCAGGAACTTACCGATGAATCAGTCAGTTGCCAAAGTTTAGTTGTGGACTTACGATGACTTCATAACACAAAAATTACGGGGCATCCGCTAAGTTCATGGCATATACCATCTTACATTTATCGAGGAACAACCAGAGAACTCATCTCATAGTTGATGATGTGACTACCCTACCGGTCATGTTCGCCACAATTTATGGAATGAATGAACTGAGCAAGAAAAGCCTAGGGACTCAAGAAAACATTTTGTGTTCGCTGCGTTTCTTTTACGTCTATTACTATAAGAAGCATAAACAAACATTTGACTACGATTTCTATCGGTCTGGCTACAATATCTCCTGTTTTATCAGGGAGCTTGATGGCTTCTTTACTTATCTGCTCGGGAAGCAGCACCTGAGTGACGAGACCGACATAATCTCTAACGGGTTTTTACATTCGGCACTCTCCAGAACCAACAAGTCCACCTATGGTAACCACGTCAGAAACGTTGGCCGATTCCTTAAGTATCTCAACTATAGATATATGAATCTGGCATACCAAGATATGTCACCTACTGAAGCTCACCAGATTAACCAGGCGAACCATAGAGATCTCGCTGCCAGAATTAAGGTCTTCAATAGAGTTGAAGTATCCAGGAACGAACCAGCTCACCGATACAAAAGTATCACCAGCCAGCAAAGTGTCGAACTAACGAACATGTTAATCCCCTCCACTCCTGAATTTTCAGATATCGAGACCGGCGAACTATTCACGGCCGTGGTTAATCCCCAAAACCCATTCGATTCAGGATTTCAACAATACCGTAACTACCTTATTCACCGGTTAATGTTTAACTATGGCTTACGTGTTGGTGAAGTTCAATTGTTGATGAAGGATTGCGTGGGGCCAACCCTTCCAGACTCACGAGGTAACATTCGTTTCATCCTGATTGTACAAAATCTACGAGATGATGTAGTTGACCCAAGGAAACAACAACCTTCACTCAAGACTGAGCATTCACAGCGACAAATCGAACTAACCGAAGATGACTTCATTATGTTTACCATTTATATGGAGCAATATCGGTCCCCATTATTTGAAGAGAAAAAAATTGTTGACCATGAGTTTGTTTTTATTAAAGGCTCAGGTAGGTTAACTCCATTAACTTACGATGCAATTCGAACATTTTATAAGGAAAAAATTGATCCGGCATTCATTGCCCTATTCCCTCATTATCGTACGAAAAGTAATAAAAATATTAATAATATGGTTAATATAACACCACACGTTGGGCGGCATACTTGGGCTAATATCACTCTTGAGTTTATTTACAATAGTCTCCTGAGTGAATCACTAATACTGGCGCAAGACTATGGTATTCGAGCAAGGATGAATGGAGTACTTGAACCAGCTATTGAACAACTTCGTGCTTTAGGCGGCTGGTCACTGACCAGTAAAGTTCCATTAAGATATGCCAAGCGGTTTATTGAAGTGGTGAGTAACCAGAGCAACTATAAGCGTACGAAACATTCAGATATGCATTTAGCTTCCCCAGAAACAAACATTTCGCAAAGAAAAACCTCCAACTTGCTAGAAGATAATGTTTATGACGAAGACTTCACATTCAAAGATCTATTCAACTGAGAGCGGTATCACCGGGGGTGGTTTTTTTAAAACCCATCCCCTTCACTTTACAAAAGAACAGCTTGAATGGATTGAAAATATTCAGCTCCCTAAACGATTGTTTTTAATAAGTGCAACAGAATTTGATGACCGATATTTATATCTACATGATGATTGGCGTTACAGATTCTCAGGTAATAATTTGGCTATATTATTCTCTACTGGTAAATACTTTTGTGATTTATCACCAGTTTCACTCAAGCTCTTGAAATACTTAACGATCGCGTACATTAATGAGAACTCGGCAAGTGTTGCTGATAAATTTGCTCAGTTTGTCGCAACAACTTTCAAACAAATTGAGGTTATCACTCGCGAAAGCCTTATTGAAAAAATGCAAATGCTAGTTGCGAAGACTGAGCGAAATCACTCAGACAGCAGTCAGTTCTATTACACCCTCTATGCATTACGAAAACTTGATCGTAATGGATTCTTCGAAAGTAAGGATGACAGTGATGAGCTGGAAGATCTATTGCTGGAAGTGCCACGCCCTAGGAACAATAACTGGGCTCGCTACCAAAACCTAGACCTCGTTATACCAGAAGAAGTATGCCTAATGATAGAAAATGGCATTCAACGTTGGGCATCTAAGCTATGTCCAAAAATTGATGTTGAAGAAAATAAAAACATTCATCTGGAAACTGTAAGGAAAACCATTAAAATTGATACATTACGGGACTGCATTATTATTGGCATAGTTTATTACATTGGGGCCAGACCTGTACAGATCGGTAAACTTTCCGGAGGCGATTTTATCGTTGATACCGAGAATAAGTACGGGATGCGTTATTCAGTACTTGTGCCATATGCCAAAAAGTCAAAACTAACTATCGATCGAGTTCGAGTTGCAATTCCGGAAGAACTTGGAAAGTTAATCTTACTGTATAAGTACCTAGTTGGAATTGGTGATACCGACCCGATATTTTCCATCATAGTATCTTCAATGAAGATGGTGGAAGCGTCATTAAAGAAAATGCTTTTCAGATTTTCACCACAAGAGATTCAGGAGGCAGTAAAAAACGATGATTATCAACTACCTGTATATACCGCAAGCCTCTTTCGTCACAACGTTGGTCACTCAATGGCAATGAGTGGTGCCAGTGCTCCTGAGATAGCTTATATATTGGGACAATCCTCTTATGTTGTTGCAGATCGATACATTGCAGCCACCCCTGAGCTGGCTGATATTCGTGAGGCAGCTTTGGGTCGCAACCCTGTGTTTAAGAACATGATGGCACTCATGTTGACTGGGAATTTAGTTCACAGCAGCGAATGGGAAGGTCGCAATGTTGCAGGGTCAATTGGTGGGCAACTTCATTACCATCTCGGTGGATGTAATTATGAAGAAGACATTTGCCCCTTTGCACAGGGTCGTGGATGTTACGGTTGCCTGTATTTCAAACCATTTATAGATGGAAACCACAAAAAAGTATTTCTTTCGCTGAATGATGAAATCCAAAATGTTCGTGATGTTGCCGATGATGCTGGCATTTTAAATCATCCACTTCTCAAGGAATTAGTGCGGCGGAAAGAGCATGTAAATCAGGTTATGGCTCGCATTGAAATGGCAAAGGCCGGAGGACTATTTAATCGATGACTACACAAATAACAATACGTAATAAACAGGCGGATAATCTTCTTATTTATATAGAGAAATATAAAGCAAAATTTGAAGAGCGTCTTGTTGCCTACAATGCTGTTGGACAACTGGAGTGGAATGCCGGTTCCTGGCGTTTTGGTGAGAAAGGGCTTTGTTGAATAAATCGAACTTTTGCTGAGTTGAAGGATCAGATCACGCATCCTCCCGACAACACAGACCATTCCGTGGCAAAGCAAAAGTTCAGAATCACCAACTGGTCCACCTACAACAAAGCTCTCATCAACCGTGGCTCCCTCACTTTCTGGCTGGATGATGAGGCGATTCAGGCCTGGTATGAGTCGGCAACGCCTTCATCACGAGGAAGGCCCCAGCGCTATTCTGATCTCGCCATCACCACCGTTCTGGTGATTAAACGCGTATTCCGGCTGACCCTGCGGGCTGCGCAGGGTTTTATTGATTCCATTTTTGCCCTGATGAACGTTCCGTTGCGCTGCCCGGATTACACCAGTGTCAGTAAGCGGGCAAAGTCGGTTAATGTCAGTTTCAAAACGTCCACCCGGGGTGAAATCGCACACCTGGTGATTGATTCCACCGGGCTGAAGGTCTTTGGTGAAGGCGAATGGAAAGTCAGAAAGCACGGCAAAGAGCGCCGTCGTATCTGGCGAAAGTTGCATCTTGCTGTTGACAGCAACACACATGAAGTTGTCTGTGCAGACCTGTCGCTGAATAACGTCACGGACTCAGAAGCCTTCCCGGGCCTTATCCGGCAGACTCACAGAAAAATCAGGGCAGCCGCGGCAGACGGGGCTTACGATACCCGGCTCTGTCACGATGAACTGCGCCGCAAAAAAATCAGCGCGCTTATTCCTCCCCGAAAAGGAGCAGGTTACTGGCCCGGTGAGTACGCAGACCGCAACCGTGCCGTTGCTAATCAGCGGCTGAGCGGAAGCAATGCACGGTGGAAATGGACAACGGAATATAACCGTCGCTCGATAGCGGAAACGGCAATGTACAGAATGAAGCAGTTGTTGGGAGATTCACTGACGCTGCGTGACTACGATGGTCAGGTAGCGGAAGCTATGGCCATGGTGCGTGCGTTGAACAGGATGACAAAGGCTGGGATGCCAGAAAGCGTGCGTATTGCCTGAAAATCCAGCCAGCTACAGGGTCGTTCGCAAGAAATCTTATTTATTCAACAAAGCCGTGAGAAAGGTGTTGCATGGCTTAAAGAAACAAAAGATCGCGGCTTTAAGTGGGACGAAGTTTCTAGTCGTATTAAGGGGCTCTCACAAATGAATATTTCTTCGGAATTTCAGGATTTTATGCGAGCTTATCACATGCATCTGGTGTGTATCATTGGCGGATTACCATCAGGTTCTACACTAGACAAACCATTACAGGTCATGAAGCGCTGGTATTGGGAAATGGTAAATAAAACAGGTCAAACGCATCCAATGTACCTGACTTCCGATATTATTCATGCAGCGATGGAGCGGCATCATGAGAATTCTGACAGTCCTGATAATGTCAGTGACTATTGCGATATTGCAGTAAAGGCCATTGCTTTACTACGTCAATATGATCTTTTCTTAGTTAATATTGAAGTCAAAAATAAGTATCCTTATCGAAATGGTTCTAACAGCACTAAAGAAAGGAAGAAAGCGCAAGAAGCCACCCCTGATCAAACTGATGATGAAAGACTCATATCAATCCGTGCATTTATGTGTGTTATTGAGTTGATCGCTTTAGCTGAGAATAGTTATCAGCGTATCTTTTACAATATGTTGTTACTCACAATTATTTGCGGTTTCCGTTTCCAGGAAATAATGTTGCTGAAAATGACTTCTTTGGTTAAGCGAGAAATTACGGATAAAGATAAACGTCAGCACGCAATAGATCAAGACTGGCCTACTTACAGGTTGGGTATTGAGTATCTTGGTGCAAAAAAGGCTGGATGGCGGATCCATTGGCTGGCGCCAAGCACTTATTCTGTCGTTGAGATGATTTATAAATCTGTTCGAGAATTGACCTCTGGGTTCCGTAAAACGATTCAGGGCTTCAGAGATTCTAATTTCACTAATATGCTCCCAGGTAAGATCGCTGATTTTCCTGATGAATGGATTGAGCAAAATTATCTTGAAGACATCATGTTTAGTGGTTCTGGTGGCTCCAGGAATGATCTTGGAAAGAGTATTCGGAATTCCATTGCGAACTTTAGCGGACATAAACCTAAGGTAATACCCGTTCATAAACAGAAGAACAGCTGGTACTTCACTAAAGAACAGTTGAATGATTATGTCTATCAGCGTTACGCTCAAGCAAAAAACTTTGAGCCTGGGCACCAGTGCATAATTTCAGCCAAAAACAATGGTGACTGGGAACACTTCAATTATGAAGACCTGATGTTCATCATGCCGGAAGGTGCATTTGGAATTGGTAAAGATTTTGTTTCATTGCAACATATTTTTCCACTTGATGAAAACTCAATAGAAGCTTGGTTAGGCGGAACACAAAACCGAAAATCTATCTTTGATCACTTTAATCTTTTTGAAGATGATGGGTCCCGTGTCATTATCAAAAAGCATGTACCGAGACATAACATAAATACATTCTTGGCAATCGCTGGAGTGACGGATCATATTCAGGCCATCCTAATGGGGCGTGTTGATATCACCCAGAATAAACACTATCAGCATCAGGCCGAATCACAGTCCTATCAGACCGCTTCTCTAGCAATCAATATGCTGGAAAAGGCTTATGATGAGAACAATCAAGCTCTCACGAAGAGTTTCCAGCTATCACTCTTTACTACGCAGCAGAAGCCCTGCATTCCGGTCAACCTACCCTCCCCCAGAACTGAGGTTAGCCGCAGAATGGCAGCTCTATCACGGTCTTCCAAGACGGTAAAAAACACAGGTGTTGGAAACGTTAAATTAACAACCTCACTAATGATAAATCCTGAGCTCAATACCGAGCATAATCTGAAGCAGAACATGCAGACTTTTGGTGAAACAACTGCTGAGGTTGTGGACTATATAACTGGCACAATGTCCGATAAGTTTCTGCCTGAACTAAAACGTGCACATGACAAGTTAGTACAACAAAATTTGGCTGATAAGGCGAAATCACTGCTTCAACGCCATGCAAAACTGCATCCTCTTGGATTTGGAGCCTGTACGAGAGATGTAGCTCGCTGGGGTTGTCCTCATGCGCTTAAGTGTCAGTCTGGTCTACCTTGTGGCTACTTCACTCTTACAGGTCGTCTTGGCGAAGCGGAAGAAGCATCACGACGTTTATCAAACAAGCGAAAAGAAATCATTCAACTCCGTAAGTTGACTATAGTGAATCCAGGCTTCATGCTGGCTTTAAAAGAACAGGAAGAAGCTCTCATCGTGCTCGAGGCTCTTGAAGCTGATGCTATAAAGGTTCAAGGCGAGAAAAAACTGGTTTCCCTGTTTTCTGATGATCTGAACAACCCATTATATAAAGTTATTGAGCGAATTAATAAACAAATGCTAATTGGCAAAACCCCAAAAACCCTAGCTGATCTTTTCTTTATTGAACAGAAACGTATAGAGAGAAATAATAATGGCTAAGACCCCACGCAGTCGCAATGCAGACGATAAAGTCATTCAGGGTAAGGAACTTGATGCTTACATCAAAGCCGAGCTACAAGCCATGGTGCAAGAGGGACTGGAAAAATCCCCAATTCAGCCATCCACGTTACATGCCCGTCTTAAAGCCAAAGGAATAGTTAAAGGTGGCATTAGTACCCTCACCTCTCGAAAAATTATCATCAATAATTACAGGCTTCGTCAGCATAACAACTATGAAGATGGTAAACGAGAGTTGACAACAGATGAAAAGGCTAAATTGGCTATGGGGCGAACCGGCGCTGCTTATATAAGTAAGGCAAATCGTCTTGATGCTGAAATTATAGCATTGAAAGCTAAATATGAACGAAATGTACTGGCGCTCGCCGACATCATTGAGTATATCGACAACGCAACTCCTATCAAAGTTGAGGACATGCTTGCAGACGATCTCATTCGAGAACTTGCTGAGCGCAAAAGAAATTCAAGAATGAGCTAATGAGTAAACGCCCTACTCTATTCGTAAAATTAGCGCGCTAATTATCAATACTCCCTCTTCTATGTCCTTTATGTCGAAGGGAGTCTTCCATTCTAATGGCGATTTGGCTCTTTACACCAGTTTAATGCTGCACTTTATTACCTTCTAAAAGATCAATAGCCTTTTGTAGAACATCAGTTGTTACCACCATGTTTTACACCTGAAGACGTTTTGAGTGCTTCGATAAGATTACTTCGCTCTTCCTCTGTCATCCGGGATATGAGTAATGCAAGTTCTGCTGTGGTCTGATCATCACAAAAAAAGTAGTTTAACGGCACGTTTAACTCTGACGCCATCCGTCGAAGCGTATCAATATCGGGGACATGCCGCCCTTTCTCATAATGATTCATACGACTGCTAGCCGAAGCGGGATCAAACCCAACAAGGAGGCCCAGTGAGCGCTGTGATAAACCCGCCCTGCATCTCGCTTCCTTAAGTCGTTCTGGTATCGGATTTTTTTCAGACACTGATTCATCTTCATTGGCCTCGAATGCTTAGATTGTCTAAGTATCTGCCATTGTTGTATACTTAGCAATCCTAAGTTAACAGCCTTGTTTTAGCCCTATGAATAGTCGAGTAACCAACCCTGAGTCGTACATATTTTCTGCAATCATTTATATTGGGAAGGATAACTTCACCAGTAACGATGTAGCGAAAATTCTTATCGAGCGATTTTCATTTCAAAAAACTTTTTTTAAGGCAAAAGCTTTTACTTATAACCAGATTCAACGTCTGGTTAGAAATGGATTATTAAGTAAAGTACGAAAAGTAGGCGTATATCAATATTCATACTCAAGAACATCTGAATTTAATGTTGCAATAGAAAGTGTGGATTTAATTGAGGCAACATCAAGTTCTTCTTGTCAACTTGTTTCAAATGCAACCAGCAATGAAAACAGCAACGTAAACATTAAAATAGAGTCTCTTATTGAAAAATACAGCAGTGAGTTGGCAAAAGTAACAGGAGCAAAGGAGATTTATGAAGAATTAATCATTGCTGTGCCGAGTAGAGAGGATGAATTTAGGAAACTTTCCTTTGAACAAGAAAAAAAACACATTAAGATAAATGAAAAAATAAACACATTAATTAGTATCGTTAATGAATCTGTTTCGATAAAGCAATGAGTGTTTATAACTATTTGAAGCTAAATGGAACCATGAAGAAGAGAGGGCAAAGCCTTGCCCTCTCCATCTCATGCACTGATAAATCATCATAAAAATGATCATTAACAGCACGTACCACTATATGCTAGTCCGTAATAAATATAATCCCAGCCGACCCCATATGCAACCTTTCAATCTGCACTGCTACTCATTAAACAACGAGTTCATCATTACACCTTATAAGCTGTAAAGTAAAAAAACTCCCTACAGGCTGTTTTTTTACAATTATTGAACATATTTTAAACTAATCAACATGGTCACCTACTTATGGATACTGCATTTCCAGTTAAACTTCTCAGTCAGTTACGCCCGCTTTTAATTGGTTTTCGTAAATCGAAAGGATTAACTCAAAGAGAATTATCTGCCAGATTGGGTGTGACTCAGCAGACTTACGCTCGTCTTGAGGCAAATCCTTCAAAGGCAAGTTTTCAGCGACTCTACAAAGTGTTAAATATTTTAGGAGTGGAGATGTCCCTTAATTCTGCGCCTATTTTAACGGATGCAAGAACTTCAAAATTTGTAGAAAAAGAGTTTGATTTACCGGCAAGGAGTGAAGATTGGTGATAGTTGCGCGTATGCAAAACGATGGGTGAAGAAGCTTTAGGACCTCATCTAAATGTTTCTTCAATCAAACCTTGATACCTATTGCATCACATTTAAATCAGAAAGTGTGTGTCATAATTCCTGTAACTTCGATGTAAATGCAACTTTCGTGAATTTCGAAGGAACGCCACATGGCTGTTATCCGCCACGTCAGTATTCAGAATTCTCGGTCCATTGGGCTACCCCCACGCCCGTAGATAAATTGTGTCTTCACGACGAGGCCTATTCGAAGGCCTCAGGACTGACGCCGCCGAGATGACTGTGGCGTCGGGCCCAGTTGTAGAACATTTCAATGTAATCGAAGATATACTCCCGGGCCATATCACATGTTATATATATGTGTTTCCTGAACCGTTCTTTTTTCAGCGAACTGAAGAACGATTCGGCCACCGCATTATCCCAGCAGTTGCCGCAAAATGGCATGATAGCGCGGTTATGGGTGGCGTGGTTTAAAATTTAAATCCTAACGTGTTTGAACATATGGTGAAAACAGTGATCTACCACAGGGATCCCCAGCTAATTCCTTTATAGCAGTATATCTTAATGTGGCTTCGCAACTACCCACAAATCATCAGGGCCGAGATAGCTCAGATTGATCTGGCCGTTATTCATAGCGACCGTCGCTCGCACAAGTCCTCGCCGATTAAGGTTAAGAGGGTGTTGTAGCAGACCAATCGCGTGCCCATCTGGTGCAAGCACTAGCGGTTGTCCGTTCCAATGAAAGAGACCGACTGGAGTTCCGGAAGGCACCGGAACATCGAACCAATTGACGTTTCCAAGATAATCTCGCCGCGCCCAAGAAAGGTTGTCTGACGGAGCAAATTCCTGGATGAATTCGAGCCATATAGTCCGAGCTTCGGCCGTTGGCCAGTTTGGTTGTGCCGAATAGACAGCGAGACCAGGTGAACGCAACCAATCGCGCAATTCCGCCCCGTTCGTGAAGTTAGCAGCCGTATCGGTGACGGCTTTGATGGCCGCCTGTCGTGAATTAAAACCCGCCTGGATCAGTATTGAGGCTGAGCGGTTCATCGTCCCCGTTTCGACAGCTGGAACAGCAAGGCCGAGTTCATAATCTTCCAACGCTAGTGCTGGCATGCCAACGGTATCACCGTTGGCGGCGGCACGTACCCGCAACGCCTCCATAGCCCAAGGAAGACGATAGCCCAGACCGCCCTCAATAAATTGCAATGCGTCTACCTCCTCTCCGGCGATCATCATTGCCAACGGATGCCCAAGCAGCCAACCTCTGAGGATTTCACGCCAATTCGCCGGGAGCGTGTCTGGTTCAAACGGATAAAAGGTGAACACGCGTTCGGCGATATCTGTGATCGCAGTGATTGCAGCCTCATGATCTGATACAACCAAGGCTGCATTAGCTTGCATGAGCAGATTGTTCGCCTCCGGTGCAATTGCATCCAGCGCACGTCCAGCTTCAAGGCCAAGCCCAGCCAGAAAATAACCACGCCGTGTGACGGCAGTCGAATTCGCCCAGATATAACGGCTCCGAGTAAACAGCGCGGTGCGATAGGCAGCCCGTGATTCGTCGTTAACACGCAGCAGGCGGCGTTGCCAGAGTGAAGATTGGAGAATACTGTCGAGAGCGGTCTCGATCTGGTCATCGGGTACATCGGCCTCACCAATGAGACTGAGAATGGCGGTATCTAGTGTCGCCATATGGCGATCCCACTCTTTCAGCGCCTGCTCTCGCTCATCAACCTTTTCACCGGCAACCTCTGGGAAGACCCACGCAGCAGCATTATTGACAACATAGTCGATCAAATGGTCGAGATCACCGCCAATGTGAGAGTGCATGCGGCTCAGCAGCGAGAAGATGAGCTGGATGAGCCCGCTTTCCATCTCACGAGCACCGTGGTCTTCTATCAGATTGACCCATTTGTTGTGCTTCCTGTTATTCACATCTTCAAAGATGGGATAGAGAACAAGGCCTTCTACATCAATATAAGCACGGCCTGCTCGGCCGATGACATTCTTGAATTCCGAAACCTTGATCATTTCACCGTGCCGGTAGAGCGAGTGCATGACGACCGCTGTCGCCGAGAGATTGAGTCCCTGCGCCAGAGTCGGCGATGAGATCGTGACCTTGAGTATACCTTCTCGCAGAAGGCGCTCGATTTCCTTGCGATAAGCTGTCGGCAAGGCACCATGGTGAAGAGCCACACCAAGCCGAAGGCATTTCAGAATATAGCTGTCTGTCCCAAGCCATTCCTCACCGAGTGCTATAGCGATCTGCAAAGTGGTCAATTCGACTGTTAGCAAAGACTCGAGTGCACCGCGCGAGTGCAAGTCAACGATGACCTTGGCAAATGGTTCGACGCTGCGACGCTCTGGGCAATAGATCAACACTGTCTGACCATCTCTGACTAGACGCCATGCGGTTGCAAGGCTCAACTCCTGCTGATTGTCCGGAAAGAGTCGGTTGCGACGCTTCTTCGGTGGTACGAACAGCGGCGGTGCCGCACCAGTCAGAAATCTGGGCACAAATGGCCTTTCCTCACCAACGCGAAGATTTAGGCGCGCTGTCGGCGAATTCCAAGTGACCTCGCCGAACCGCAAACGCGTCGGACGCCAATCGTTCTTAATGGGACCTCCCGGTTGATCGCGCCGTAGCCACGCCGAGAAGTCTTCCATTTGATCTCCGTCCGGAAGAATTGCCGATAGACAGACTATGCGGCGTTGATCTGCGTCCTTACGACGTAAGAGGCGCTGAATCTGAACCTCGTAACGAACTTCGCGCTCACCTGAACCAATCATATGGCCCTCATCGAAAACGAGCAAGCCCACATCGTCGAGCAGTGACGGATCGTTCCTCAAGGCGAAATCGAGCTTCTCTGGGGTTGCGACAACAATATCACGCCCGCGGATGGCATCTTCGTCGAAGCCGGACACTCCGATACTGCCATAAAGGGCAGAAATGGTCTTGCCGAGTGGCCCGAAGGTACGCTGAAGTGTGGCTTCGGTTTGCGCAGATAGAGCGCGAAGCGGGGTCACGACAATGGCACGCCTCCCACCGGCTAAACATCTCAGAATAGACAATTCAGCGATGCGGGTCTTACCTGCGCTGGTCGGCAACGAAACAACGAGGTTGTCGGTCTGGTTGACAGCTCGCGATGCCGCTTCAATCTGCGACGGCCACAAGTCGACCTCTGCCCTTGGGCGTCGAGCGAGCAAGCCAATAAAGAGTTCACGAAGGACAGGCCACGAAGGGGCAACGCCGCCAGCGGGAAGCAGCGGAACTTTTTCGTGGAAGGTGTTCGACCAGAAATCTTTAAGCAGATGGATAGCAATCCGGTGCACCCACCATTGCGGTATAAGGTTCAGCTCCCCGCAGATATCGAGGTTTTCACGAAGCTGGGCGATCGCTTTTTCGAGAAGAGTATATTCACCGCGATCTAGGGCGAGCAGGAACATCGAAAAGGCACCGAAGAAAACATCTGTCAGTGCGAGATTCAGGCCTTCGAAAAGAAAGTCCTTTCCATCTCGTTCCGCCGCATCGGCAACGATGGACTCGGTGAGATGCTGCTGTAAGAATGTCGTAATGGTCGCATCAGATCCACGACCATCGAGACGAAAGGTATATACGCGTGTACGCAGCGAATTGATATCTCGGCGTATCAACAGAGTTAGCGCATGCTCGATCGGCGAGAAATTTGCTTCATCGGCCACAATTGCGAGGAGGGAATAGGCCCGGGCAGAAAGGTGCGCGAGGTGATAACTGGCAGCTGCAAGGAGAAAATGGAAATCGCGATCAGCTTCTTCGCGATTGCCGTTGGCCATGACCGACTCAAGCGCTGTCGCCGCCTGTTCGAATGCGATCCGTGCTTGATTCGGGTCGCCATCTGACTCTAAAAGGCGCAGACCTAGTCCAAGCAAACCATACGCGTAACTGTGAAGATCGAAGCTGAGTTGAGCCGAGAAATCCGGCGCACCAGGAGGAAGAACACCGTCACGCCAGATCATTGCACGTGCCTGACCTCGTGCAATTAGCCTGCCGCGAAAGCCGACCGTCGCCGCGTCCGTTATAGCAGCAATGATAGCATCAGGGGTTGTTGGCATCGGCAATTACTCGATCGTAGACGGCTCCGACAAAAGCAGCATGGTTGTCGATATGCAAACCGACACCCCATTGTCCAATCGGGCCAGGATAGGCCTGTAGCGCCTGTGTTAGGAGCGTCTGTGGTGGGTTACCTGAAAACGTGAAGAGTAGATGTTTAACGCTCTCGGGCGGGATACCGTGCCGGTAGAGTGCCTCGTCGATTGCGTCTACGAGCGGTGCATCGGTGCCTATCTCCATAAGTCTGGCCGAGATAAAAGATAACGCATGCGACGAGGGAAGGCCGCTATCCTTATCTAAGCCGCTCCGAGCCTCCTCAAGCGTTTGAGCGCGCAGGTTAATACGGCTTTTAGCTTCTGTTTTCAGGAAGCTGAGTCGCTGTGTTTCAGCGTCGAGAAGCATACCGATGACATCATCGCCGCGCATTGCCATATTTCGATGATCCTTCCAGCGCAGTCTTTTGATAGGCGCTCGATAACCGCTGTACGCATCAATCCATTCTGTTGCATAGATCTCGCCAAGGTCACCCGACCTAATATGCGCAGTTTGCGGAAGGAGATCGTTGAGCATTTGAGCAGCTGCTGTCTTACCTAACTTCGCAAGCGCGGCGGCAATCCGCTCCTCTGTAGTGTAGTGGGCGGGGATAGCCCTAGCTGTCATCTGAATGCCAGTCGCAATATCTCCTGGCCGGCCCGTCATGACTCGAACATGGTGATTACCTAATGGCATGTCAGCCGAGTCGCACCAATCATAGAACGGGACCATACCCTACTCCTTAATTCGAAAAAGGTTAGACTTCATGCGATGACCCTTTTTTCACTAACAACCATTCGTAGAGCGATTGCACCTTGGAAGTTGGGTGTAACATTTCTGCAAATGTAGGTTTTAGTCGTATGCTGAGACCCGGGTATAACCGTCAGTTAATTCGTCCGCTGCCCCAGTCAATGAAAAATTGATGGGAATTTTAACAGTTTGTAAGCCTAATAGGCAGTGATCTCCCAATACTTTTACGATTGTCGAAAAAAATCATTGTCTTATGCGTTTTTTGCTCCTCCCTCTGTTTTGGGTACCCCCGTGTCCGTAGATGAAACTAGCTGAAACTTGTACAAGATACACTTTCATCGTAAGGAAATCCTATACATATAGAATCGGTGACGTGAATTAAACTGTGCCATACATTGGACTGGCTGTTGAGCTACACAAAATCAGGGATGAATATCTCTCAGGCCCCTATCAATCCTTGCTGCGATTTTACTGGTAGGAGATACTCCTGAAACTAAGAAGTGTCGATTCAGATTATGGTGCCTTTCGAAAATTGAGATATCTTATAAAATGGGGGCCAGGCCAATCACTTTTGTGATAATAAAGCCAGTATAAAGTGGTTCCAAAATCCTTTAAGATCTTGGAACCATAATGAAAATCACATCAGATCCAAAATTTCTGCAAAACTATTAATTGAATAATCCGGTTTAACTCTTGAAAATGATTCCTTCAGTTGCTCTTCTCTTTCAACATCTTTATCAGTCCAGTGTGTTATTTTCACTAAAATTTCCCATAGCTCGGGAGCAAACTGACGACCATAGCGAGCCCAAACAGCTTTCATTCCAATAGACTTTGCCATTGATATATCTTTAGTAATAGAGTCACCAACATATACCGCATCTTTAATATCTACATTTTCAGTGAGACAAATGTGCTCCAAGAGTTTTGGGTTAGGCTTAGATTCAGCACTAGATAACCTTATAATAAAATCATCTTTTACTGAAATAACTTTTGCGTTTTTAGGATTGGGGTGGAGATTGTGATTGTCTTCAATTGTGTAGAGGTGATCAAAAAAATCAATGACATCAAGCTTATAAAGGCGATACAAAGAATTATATTCTAAAGATTCAGTATGACCGACAATCTTAACACCACGCTCCCTTAAAATATTTAAAGTATCCCTGACAGTAGGGTATAATTTCAATGTATGATTGCGCTTTGAGCTAAAAGCAGAAAATACTCGCGTGAGTTTTTTTTGTAATAAAATCTTATCATTGGTCCCAAAATAAGAAATAACAGATGGCAACTCTAGAGTAGCAAACGGTTTTTCAGAATTACCAAACCTCTGATGAATGACCTTATACTCGGACAAAAGTATATCTAAAGGAACATTTATCTCCTTTGATAGTTCCTCAGCCATAGCACTAAATGATTGGGAATAAAAACTTACCCAATCGTACAGTGTATTATCCAAATCGGTGATAAGTAATTTCATGATAAACCTTCAATAGCATAGGTTGCCGTTTCATTTGCTCCGTTCTGTCTATCGAGCTTGAAAAATTTGAACGCTAGCTTTTCACCAGAAAAATCCATTATACATGCATAGTTAGCACAATCTTGATTTGGCAATTCTGAACTAGCAACCCCTGAACTTCCCAAAGAAATAATTTGAAAAGTATGTTCAGGATTTGAAGCCGAGACTGGTTCTAATGGAGATAGTATTTTTTTTATTGTAATACAACTACTTCTATGCATATGCCCATGAAGAATATAGTCAACTTTATGTTTCACCACCCAACGCAACAATCTCTCCGCATCTAGTGTAACACTATATTTTGAATCCAAATAGGCATCTTCGGCCTCATTAATTGAAGTTAGGTGATGATGGAGCATAGCAATTCTTGTGACCCCCCTTTTTTTAGATATATACTCCCCACTTTTGTTCATCCATCCCATAGATTCCGCAACGTTACTGAGTTGTTTCTCACCGATAAACCCCATACCCAAAAATGAATCTTTAACTTGTTGTAAAACACATGAGTTCAAGGCCGCCACTTCAACTACTTTGTGCCCTCCCAATAAAAATTTTCTTCCTTGCGAGAGATCTTCTTCAGGTTTTCTTTGGAAAACATCTTTATAAAATTTTATATAGTTTTCTTTGCTTCCTTTATGATAGTTTTCTGCTAGAGTTGCCCATGGAGTATCAGTAGTAGGCTTTCCCATTATTTCAAAATATTGTTCTTTAGAAACCAAACCAACATCATGATTCCCTGGGCAAATAATTATATCATCCGGTGTAAGGCTAAGAGAAGAACTAACATCTTTGATGAATTTCGAAGCCAGCTCAAATCCCTCAACCTGTGATTGCCAAGTCAAATCACCTGAAATAGCCAATCCGGCACATTTATTTCCATTGCTATATTTGTCTGCCAACTCTACTACACGAGAAGATAAACATTTCTGTTGATCATTATCTTGCGCTGGAAACGCATGCTTGCCTTTTCCGTTATCGAAATGAATATCTGAAAGCCAAATTATAAACTCCCCTTTTTTTTGGCTATATTTTTGGTTGAAATTATAAGGAATATAATGGGATGCTAATAATTCATGCTGAAGATCAGAATCAATAGCAGGTCTCACCTTCCAAATTGTTCTATCTTGTTCTTTTAATTCAGTTACTGAAAAAACAACTTTATTGAAAAGCTGTTCATCTAAATCCTTTGAGGTGGTGAATAATGAATCTAATGGAATATAGGATAAGGTTTTGAGAACATCATCATTATCATGAATTTCACAAATTTCAGAAACTTTTAACCAACCTAACAACTCATCTTCATTATAATACCTTGGTGTTTTTCTACCATTATCAGGAGCCTTCTTCTTGCTATCCCCAGCAGCTGAGGAGCAGACTTCTTTTAATTCGGCCCTATAGAACTTTAGTCGCCCTGAATCAAAAAAATATATTTTGGTGAGATTTTCGGCAGCAATTCTTAGTTCTTGTGATGGAAACACCTCACCAGATTTTGCCCACCATCCCCACCAAACATCCCCTTCCTCACGAGCAATTTGGTTATGCTGTTCGATGGTAAATCCTTCACTTTTTCCTAGATCACGGAACCTAAAAATGTAAGTCTCTTTCATTTACTTCATCCTTAAATGCAATGGTTTTATAATATCTTCGTTTTATCAGTAAATCATAGTGAACTCAAATTCGAGTCTTATCTTTTTGAGAATAGCGTTAAGTAAGGTAATCACCTCGCTACCTTCTTCCAGTTTGCCTGATTACACCAATACGATCCGGCAGCTGCTAATGCATGTTCATTCAATCGGCTCGCTTAAATCAATGAACTCAATAGTCTTTGCTAAAGGTATAGATTGACGGGGAAAGTCACGTCGCAGTCGGCGGGCTAACTCTCCCAATGCATCACTACGATCCATCGCATGATGGACTAGCAAAGACGCTACCTGCCGAACCTGAGCCTTTGCGCCAGGCTCACGACTATTATCCTGCCCGCGAAGTGCATTACGCCACCCCAGTGTTGCCCTGTTTACATCAATTTGATCCAGCACTCGAATTAAGCCTGAAGGCTGGACTTGCACGAGGAGACAAAGAAACATCAGAGCCTCATTGTAAAAAGTGGGGCTGGGCTGAGATAACGCCTCTGCTAGCCCACTGTAGTGCGGTTCAAGAAATGTAGAAACCAGTGTTGGCTCCGACTGAGCAATCCTCGCCAAAACTAATGCTCCCAGTTGCCAATCGACATGACCCCAATGGCTGAGTGCAATGCGTCTGCCCGCGGCTATATGACGTAACGCGCTAGCCGGCGCGATGGCTGCGAGATGCGTCGACATGTTGACGATACGCGGCTCATTGCGCGCAATCATCTCCTGAATTGCGAGTCTCGCTGCTGGTACGATGTGCGCAACTCCGAGCAGCATTCTCGCATCGCCGATATTTTCCGCCCAATCCGAGCCTATCGCTTGGTCGATCTCGCTCCAATTGAGTGCTAATACCGTCTCCTCGAACTGCTTTGGCGAGGCCTTATGCATGAAGCTAAGAAGCCCTGCGGCAGCTTGGAAGTTTCGTTGCGTACTGCGCGACAAAGAGATCGCGAGATCCTTAGGCGACCAGCAACGGCAGATTTTTCGCCCCACCTGCCGCATTCTTCGGGACGGTGCCAACTTGCCAACATAGATGTTAAGCGGATCGTAGAGCCGCAACGCGTTCCACACGATATCGTTTAGTTCGTGGAAAGACTCTTGCGGAGCGGCACGCAGTCGATCGGCGATGGCCGGGATAAGTGCTTCGATCAAAGTGAACCCGAACTCTGATTCGACGTAGCAGAAATGTTCGCAAAAATCGGCAACGACCGATTGATCCTACCCACGTAATATGGACACAGGCCTAAGCGAGGTTCTTGTTTTCAAATTGTTCCGGACTGAGGCCGCCACACCAACTGTGCCGCCGCCACCGATTGTAATCACATTCGATATAATTAAACACCGTTGCCCGCATTATTTCCCGGCTGATAAAGTGTTCTCCATGGATACATTCCACTTTCAGCGAATGAAAGAAGCTTTCCACGCAGGCATTATCGTAGCAGCAACCTTTTGCGCTCATACTTCCACGCAGATTATGCCGCTTCAGTTGCGCCTGATAATCTGCTGAACAGTACTGGCCTCCACGGTCCGTGTGAACGATAACGTTCCGGGGCCTCTTACGCCGCCACAGCGCCATCTGCAGGGCATCGCAGGCCAGTTGCGCCGTCATGCGTGGCGACATTGACCAGCCAATAACGGCACGTGACCACAGGTCAATGACCACTGCCAGATACAGCCAGCCTTCATCTGTACGTAAGTACGTGATGTCTCCTGCCCACTTCTGGTTCGGGCCACTGGCGTAAAAATCCTGCTCCAACAGATTTTCTGACACAGGCAGGCCGTGTGCGCGGTAGCTGACCGGGCTGAACTTCCGGGAGGCCTTTGCCCTCAGTCCCTGACGGCGCAGGCTTGCCGCCACGGTTTTTACGTTAAAGGGGTAACCCTGAGCACGCAGTTCATCCGTCAGGCGTGGGGCACCGTAACGCTGTTTTGACCGGGTAAAAGCCGCGAGGACAACGCTGTCGCAGTGTTGGCGGAACTGCTGACGCGTGCTTATCCTTGTCCGCCGCTGACACCACGTATACCAGCCGCTGCGGGCCACCCGGAGCACGCGGCACATTGCTTTGATGCTGAACTCAGCCTGATGTTTTTCAATAAAGACATACTTCATTTCAGGCGCTTCGCGAAGTATGTCGCGGCCTTTTGGAGGATAGCCAGCTCTTCATCCCGTTCTGCCAGCTGGCGTTTGAGACGTGCAATCTCGGTAGACATCTCCAGTTCACGTTCAGAAGACGTCTGCTGATTTTGCTGTTTACTGCGCCAGTTGTAGAGTTGTGATTCATACAGGCTGAGTTCACGGGCTGCGGCAGTAACACCGATGCGTTCAGCAAGCTTCAGGGCTTCACTGCGAAATTCAGGCGAATGCTGTTTACGGGGTTTTTTACTGGTTGATACTGTTTTTGTCATGTGAGTCACCTCTGACTGAGAGTTTACTCACTTAGCCGCGTGTCCACTATTGCTGGGTAAGATCAGTTAGCATGTGGATAACTCAGCCCGTGGCTGCGTCCGCCGCGTTGAATGCCAATGTAAATTAATGGCAGTGTCGGATGTCGTAGCAGCGACATGCAGCCTCGGCCACCTTCGGGATATGCTACTGTCTTTACAACGTATGTGGCACTGTCAATGATGTAGAACTGGTTGACTCGATTGCTTGCGAAATAGATTTCTTTTTCGTTTTGTGACACTGCTAATTGTCCGTTACCGCCCCCAGGTAACACTATTCTTTTAACGATAGCATGCGTAGCCAAATCAATAACGAGCACAAAGTCCGAAAAAACCTGGCCGACAAACAAACGGCCATCTGCAATAACTAAGCTACCAGGAGGATGGCTCAAAATCTCTCTTTCACCGTTTTGCGGGGAGATCGACTCATATTTATCCAGGTCGATGGTACGTATGATTGATTTGGATGATGGATTAACGATTGAAATGCTGCATCCAGCCCAATTTGCAGTTATCAGGAAGTTGTTATGCAGGAGAATGTCATGTGGTTCAGAGCGGCTTGGAAATTTATAAATTGGGGCTCCATCATCACTACTGTCTAGAATAAGAGAGGCTTCTGATGTTGCTGCCTGTGCAGTCTTGGCAAAATCATCCAAGGATGTGACCAGAGTGATGTTCGACCCTCGTGCCGCATCCTGTGCTCCAGGTTGGAAACCAACCTCACTGACCATGATTCCTCGATCGGCACCAAGGTCATCAATGAGGCTCTTGAGAGCAAGCACCTTTTCCTTAGGAACGCGAGTTTTCCACACTTTGCATTCGATTACCCAAGTACAGAGGATACCCGATCGAAGGAAGGTCGCGTAGACGTCAATATCATGGGTCGCTCGAACACCTTTGGCTCGATAATCAACCAAAGCATTACATCCAAGACGTCGAAATACTTCAGCTGTGGCCTCCTGATAAACTCGCCAGTCCGCGTAGCTCATGCAACTCCCCAATAATATGGCTATATTTTTTTCTGTGTGCCATCCAGCTTGCGATGAATAAGCGAAACCAACGTAAGGATGTCCAGCGCATCCAATTCAGACATGGGCCAATTCTTCTTAGGCGAATGGGCCAGTGGATTGCGCACAGCGCCGAATAGACCAATGAGTAGGTTCGCAAAACCTTTTTGTTCACTCTTTTCTGAGTCGGTAGTGAGCGGTCCCAAGGTCAGAACTGGTTGTTGTCCGGTAAATGCCTTGTTCACCAAGTCAGCACCATCGCCGCTCAACCCAGACAACTGACGAATACGTTCCGCAACCCCTTTCGTCGCCTCGAAGACGGCATGAAAATAGTTTTCGTCCAGAAGTTCTGCACGACAATAGTTCAAAACTTCTGCATGCACAGCACGGTTTTCGAGTGCAGCCTTAAGTCGCCCGGCGCGGGCTCTGGCTGAATCGAGTGTTGTTGCTTTAGTAGCGTTCGTGACCTTACCATCTTCGCGGACATAAAAGCCGGAAAAAGCTAGGACAACATTGAGTTCATCACGCCTCCAGGTAAATACTGCTGGATCACGAGCGTAATTTACCGGATTCATCGCACGGTTAATGAACATTATGAGATGGTTGCCGACCTGATATTGGTTCTGCGCACCTACGAGCGCATTATACAGCCGTTTCCATTTTGTCATGCTTGGCGATGTGTCGGCAACTTTGATTTCTTGTAGGAGTCGCTCGATCTGCGCCCCACTCAAGCCACGTTCGGTATCAGCAAGAACGCGACAAGCGGCCTCAAGGTGCTGAGAGTTGAATAATGGAATACGTATCATAAATTACCTTTTTATCACCTTTCAGACCCACTCGAGCGCCGTGATAATCGATTGTCCCTCAGTACCGACCTCCATAAACAAAGCGTGATCGTAGCCAAGCTGCTGCTTATAACCTTGAAGTTTCAGTAGATCGATTCGTCTATCGACGCGACTCGTTGATTTTTTAAATTCTAAGACCAGATGATTCTGTTGTGTACCTCGCCGATGCACGATCACATCAGGAAATACTGTCTTTGCTTCAACGTCTTCGCTGTCTGGATAAAGCTCCAAATGTCTGAGCCGTTTAGGTTCTACACCATCCCGGTTATATTCGCAATCTACATTCCAACCGGGGAAAGATAGCTGGAGGTACATCGCAAAGCGAAAGGTAATGGACCGTTCGTTAGCATCAATACTGAGTAGATCATGATCATTGAATAGTAGCTCGGACAATGCATGTGACACAGGTTCGCCTGGTTCACATTGATTGAGGTAGCGTATTTGAGCCGGGGTCAGTGCCATTATCACGCTCGCATATTTAAGGAATTTTATTGGATTTTTCAGTACGCATTCGGTTACCAACTAAAAGGTATAATAACTGAATACTAAAACCTGATGTTCATCACAAAATCAGAAAAACCAGTTCATGAACCAATGGTAGAAAATTCGTATGATTTGTGTTCAGCTACTTGCACAGTTATGAACCAAAACTTAGTTCATAAGTGCATGCTTTGATTGCTCGATGAGAAAAAATTATTTAATTACAGTGGGTTGCAAAGTTTTTTATTATAAATTAAATTATGTATTTCCCTCAAACCCAGAATAGTTAAATTCAATGGTAAAATCATTATAAATCAATATCTTAAATATCGAACAAGCCCCTTTCTTCCTCAAACCTCACTGTGGTAACTTTAAAAACAATGTCCGTTCCTGAGTTTGTGATGCCTTAAAGCCATGGTGAAGATAAAAGTTTTTGGCTTCTTCAGTCAGTGCATGAACCATAATCGCACGGACTCCAATATTCTCAGCTACACGGTAACAGCGCAGAACTGCATCATGCAGTAAATCGGCCCCGAGCCCTTGGCCACGGTATGAAACATCAACTGCCAGGCGAGCAAGTATGATTACGGGAATTGGATCTGGCATATTGCGCCTGAGGCTTCCCATTGCTTCCACGTGGTTAACGCTGCCGGTGGCCAGAGAGTAAAAACCGACAACCTGTTTAGTGTCTCTTTTACAAACGACGAACGTTCGTGCTGCACCAAGAGCTTGGTTTTTTAATCCCCTCTGTTTAAGCCAGTCATCAAGTACTGCCTCACCACTGACGAACTCTGCTAGTTGATGGGAGCTGGATAATGGTTCTGGTGCTGTTACACGTCCCACTGAGGTTTCCTTGCCAGAAGTTTATCAATAGCCGCCTCATCCGAAACCGGTGCATCGAGCATATCGATAAACTCTGCATACTGCTCATCGTTAAAATTAAATACGCGACGATCGAGGATCACATTCTCCGCAGCCTGACATGCCATTTCCAGGATGAAGTCCGTGCGTGATTTATGGAGAATCTCTGCTGCAGCATCAATAAGTGCTCTTTGAGATTCTTTAGCTCTAAGGTTGAGCTGAACATCTGATTTCATGAGTGCGCTCCTTGTATAGCGATTGCTTTACAAGCATATCATATGGATTCTGTATAGCAAAAGCTATACGGTTTTTTAAGTGCAGTGAACATACGAAAGAGTCAACTTGCAACTATTAGGTAAAGCTCTTCCTCTAAATTATTTTCCTTGCTCTGGCCGGTAATGACTCCAACTTAATGATAGTGTTTTATGTTCAGATAATGCCCGACGACTTTGTCATGCAGCTCCACCGATTTTGAGAACGACAGTGACTTCCTGCCCAGCCTTGCCAGATGCTGCCTCAGATTCAGGTTATGCCGCTCAATGCGCTGCGTATATCGCTTGCTGATAACGTGCAGTTCTCCCTTCAGGCGTGATTCATACAGCGGCCAGCCATCCGTCATCCATACCACGACCTCAAAGGCCGACAGCAGGCTCAGAAGACGCTCCAGCGTGGCCAACGTGCGTTCACCGAATACGTGCGCCACAACCGTCCTCCGTATCCTGTCATACGCGTAAAACAACCAGCGCTGGCGTGATTTAGCCCCGACGTAACCCCACTGTTCGTCCATTTCCGCGCAAACAATGACGTCACTGCCCGGTTGTATGCGTGAGTTTACCGACTGCGGCCTGAGTTTTTTAAGTGTCGTAAAATCGTGTTGAGGCCAACGCCCATAATGCGTGCACTGGCGCGACATCCGACGCCATTCATGGCCATATCAATGATTTTCTGGTGCGTACCGGGTTGAGAAGCGGTGTAAGTGAACTGTAGCTGCCATGTTTTACGGCAGTGAGAGCAGAGATAGCGCTGATGTCCGGCAGTGCTTTTGCCGTTACGCACCACCCCGTCAGTAGCTGAGCAGGAGGGACAACTGATGGAGATGGAAGCCACGGGAGCACCTCAAAAACACCATCATACACTAAATCAGTAAGTTGGCACCATTACCCATCGGGGTGTACTAATCAACGGGGAGCAGGTCAGAAGAACATGATGAACTAGCAGAGTAGTACTAGTGAGGCGATGAATACCGACAGTTAACGTGCATGTGACTTAAACGTCCGAAACCGAACGATTACGTACACCATGCCGTTGATCTGTCCGAAAGTAGGCAAAACCAGAAACGGACAGCCTGACAGTTCCGTACATCCCTTGCGGTCAGGGGTTTCCGATCAATGGAACGAAATCACCCGTTAAGCTTGAAAATCTTAACGTAGGATAATTTCCGAATTCCAAGCGGACCCCCAGAAGGATATAAAAGCCAAAATCGCCGCCCTGACCTGCGTCCATTTCGAGGTAACCGAAAACGCCGAGAATCTGCTGCATAATTCTCTTGCCGCCTGGCAGAGCCCACAGGATACCTCACTGTGGCTCGACGACTTCGGCTCCGGCTACGCGGGAATTAACGCTATTCGCGGTTATCACTTTGACTATGTGAAAATTGATAAGGATTTTTTCTGGCACCTGATGCGCAAAGAGTTCGGCCGCCAGCTGATGGATGCGCTGGTGACCTTTTTATCGCGCAACCATCATAATGTGATTATTGAAGGTGTCGAAAGCGAAGCCCATAAAGAATGGCTGCAGGGAATGGAGTGGTTTGCTATCCAGGGACATTACTGGCGGGAAGTCAGTATTGAACAACTGGTCGCCGATGATATTGCCATGTAAAAAAAGCCGGGAATTCCCGGCTTTTTAACGTCACTTAATTATAAACTAATTCCCACGTTGCCCAGCTGGTAATCGGCCCGCTGGTGGCGCTTTTCGGCGTTGGCGAAACATAGCCAACGTAATAGGTGAACAGGCCGCCGCTGACCGCGCTTTCCTGCAAACGCACCTGATTTTGCTGCGGGTCCGCCGGGACAATTTTATTACTCTTATCCAGAGTATTATTATCGTTAGTCGATAGGGCCAGATAAATATTCTGCGCTCCATCCGGCAAGGTATTGGCCAGATACCCGGCGTTTTCGTTACCGACCGCCGTCAGTAAAAAACCATCGACCCAGCGCACGCTGACCCGACGCACCTCATCCTGCGAGGCTGCCCCACCATCATGGCGCAGCTGGCAGTTTGACAGTGCCAGGGTAAACGGCTGCGGTTTCATAAACGCCCCGGCACCGCGATCGTGGACTTCCGCCAGGCTGACCGGCGCCAGCCAGACATTACCGCTGCCGGCATGCTGGCCGCCGTTTAGCGCGATGCTACAGGAAATATCCGTCACCCGCCCGGCAAAATCGACCCGTCCGCGATCGTAATTCGTCTCGAATCCCCACGCCGAGGAGGCAATAAGCGTCCCGCTTATCAGGGCCAACTGAATGAGTCGTGTGCTATTTTTATACTTTGCTGAATCACTCATACCCGCCTCCCGCATTAATCGTACGTCAGGTTAAAGACCAGGTGCGACTCCACTTCACCGGTACTGGTAGTCGGCGCATATTGATAGAAGCGCGCATGGAGAGGCAGGGTGATATAACGAGTTTCCTGGTTTTGTAATGTACCAATATTATATTTTTTGTTGAATTCCAGAGGAGTGTTGTCCTTTATAACCTGCACACCAACGCCCTTAGCAGCAGAATTTCCGGTCTTTTCGTTTAGTAGAACACCTTGATTCGCTGATGTATTTGTAGCTAATGTTCCAGAAAATGAGGTGTTAATATTTGCATAACCACTGACACTGACTCCCCCACTACACTCCAGTTTAATATCAAATGGTGTACCGCCAGCCCAGGTCCCCACCCCTTTTAAATCAGCTCGTTTAATCGTGCCTATATCGACATTCATATTTTTGCCACCTAAAATGGTACAAGAAGGTGAAACAATTGTAATGGCATCAGCATTAAGGCTGGTTTTAAGGATTGTAAATCCTGGTCCGTACTCTGTATACGGCCCACTGGCTATGGTTCCACTCCCTGTTGTGGTACTGGTCTTAATTATATCTAATGTGAATGTTGAACCTGCGAGTCTAAAGGAGGAACCTGTCGTGGTATAACTATCAGGGTAGATCATACTGATCGCCCCTTTACGTGAGAAACGTAAACCAATTCCAGGAATTGCAGTTGAATAGACTTTATTGGCCCCCTGAACCAAACCAGCAGCAACAACTTTCGCATCGAATTTCAGAGTAGTATTTATATCACATGTAACATAAATCGTATTATTATCCGGCATTGGCCATGTTTTAGTTGCAATGACACTCCCTACTGGTAAGTCCGGGCTAACAACCACGCGCCCCATAGCCATATTAATTTCATAGGCACTATTAGATTGCCAACATGATGCCCATGCTGACGTTGTCCCCAGCGCCATTAAGCCAATAAAAAGCGTCAGTTTTTTCATTAGCGACATAGCGTTTCCTTTGTTTTTTCCTGACTTAATTCCACCGAGCACTGTCCGCCGCTCCACTTAACCGTGGCCTTCGGCGCGCTGGCGTCGCTGATAAACATCATGCTGCCCTGCCCCACCACGCCGATCTCTTTCCCGGACGGACCGAATATCGTGGCGGCAAACGGTAACGGCAGGCCATTAGCCTGGCGCGCCCGCAGAGTGATGTTGTTCTGCAGCGTGGTATCGAAGGAGACCTTGACCACGCTCCCTTCCCACGGCACCACCTGCGCCACGGTACTGCCGAAGGCGACATCGTCATTGCTGCCTTTCGGGTCAATTTCAACGGAATTTATCCGGTAAGGCCGCAGATACGGCAGAATGGCGTAGCCGTTGCTGTCGATGCGGGTACCCGGCGAACCGGGCAACATCGCGCCCGCGGCATCTTTCGCTTCGATCAGCGCCATAGTAGTGCCGGTTTCCGGCGAGAATACGACGCCGTGCTGATGCGCGATTAGCGTCCCGCTGGCGCCCACGCCGCTCTGGCGATAGCCTTCGCCCTGGCTATAGCTGCCGTTCAGCGTCGTCCACGGGGTACGGTAACTGCCGTTCAGCGCCACATCGTGCTGGCCGCCAGTGGCGGTGGTCGTCGACACGCCGTAGTTAAGGTTGTTTTCGCTATCCAGCGAACCGTTGACGCCAATCTGCGAGCTGGCGAAACGCGAATTGTTAAACGCGGTATTCGATGTCAGGTTAGCGGTGCGGTTTTCACCGAACCACAGCGGGTAGCTAAAGTTGAGAGACACTCGATCGTCGCGGCGGTGGCCGGAACTATCCGGGGTATAGACGCGCTGGGCGCTGACCGACCACGAGAGCCGACCGTACATGTTGTTGTAACTAAACTGATACTGCTTTTCCGTCCCCGAACGGTTCCAGTAATCCGCCACCCGACCGCTCAGATAAAAACCGCCCCAGCCGTCCGGCAGGTTCTGGTTGACGGTAAAGGTCATCCCGTTTTTCTGGCGCCACACGGTGTAGTTGCTGTTGTAGTTCTTCTCCTGATCGACGGCGTAGAGGGCGTCGTTCAGGTTGTAGTAGCCTTTGGTGGAGTAGCGATACGCCGCCAGCACGATGCTGGTCTGGGTTTCGGTAAACATGCGGTTAAAGGTGGCGCGATAGCTTTGACCGTGCTCGTCAAGGGTATCGCTCTTCAGCCGCGAGTGAGTCACGTCGAAGGAGAGCGCGCCGATGCCGGTGTTCATCCCGGTCCCCAGCAGGAACGCCTGATAGTCATCAAATCCGGTGACGCCGGTATAGCCGGTAAACAGGTTATTTAAACCATGCTGCCAGGTTCCCTGGTAGAGCATCGGTTTATTACGCAGCGAACTATCGTCGACTTTACCGGCGGAGAGCGCGTAGCGGGTCATCCCCGGACGCAGCAGCTGCGCTACCGAGGCGTAAGGTACGCTGAATACCTCGACCGAACCATCGCCCTCTTTAACCGACACTTCAAGGTCGCTACCGTAGCCGGAAGGATAGACATCCTGCAGGGTAAACGGCCCCGGCGGCACCGTGGTCTGATAGATAATATTGCTGCCCTGGCGCACCGTCACCAGGGCGTTGCTTTGCGCCACGCCGCGAATTTCAGGGGCGTAGGAGCGCATGCCGTCGGGAAACATATTGTCATCGGTCGCCAGGTTAACCCCGCGCAGGCCGATGGTGTCAAAGAACTCGCCGTTGGTAAAAATCTGCCCGCCGCTGACTATCGAGTTAATCTGCGGAATCGGCCGCTGCAGATAGGTCTGGTTGCTGTTCCAGTGCGCTTTCCCCTGCTGCTGCTGCCAGTTCAGGTTACCGATATGCTTGAGCAGCCAGCCGTCCCACGACAGGCCCGCGTTAACGCCAAGATACGCGCTGCTGTTATCGGAACCGTTGGCCGAGGAGATATGGCTGTTCCAGGCGTTGGCCATCCAGCCTAAATTCAGCGCCGCAACGCCTTTATCCCAGAATTGCGGGCTGACAAAGTTTTTCAGGCGCTGATCTTCGTAGATTTGCGGTACGGCAATATCCAGTCTCAGGGAGGACTGAATCAGCGTGTCTTTGACGTTATCTTCGTGACGCCACTCCTGCAGGCGTCCGCAGAAGCCCTCTTTTTCGCTGAGCTGCGGATTTAATTTTTCCGGCGAAATCCCATACTGCATCAGCATCGCTTTGGTATAGCAGACGCCCATTTTGCCGTCTTTACCGGCGGTGATTTTCAGGTCGTAGCGCCCTTTCCATTCGCCGTTGGTATAGACATCAAGGGAGTAGACGCCCTCGCTGATAGCGCTGGTCGAGAAGCGCGACAGGTCGACCTTTTCGCGACTGCCGACGATAAAACCATCGTTAAATTGATAGATCGTTCCCGGGTTTTCCTGTCCGCTGGAAAATGGCGGAAAGCAGCACAGCGCGATGGCGATCGCGGTGCTTAATCTTCCCGGGCAGAATGACCTCTGCTTCATTAGCTTTTCCCTTATTTAACGGCCACTTTCACTGCGACATCGGCGCCATAGTCATTAATGTTGTTAACGGTCAGGGTTTCGCCGCGGTTGACGGCGGAGGAGAGCGCCACCGTCTGGCTGGACTGCGGCGCCAGCATCACGGTTTTACTGTTCAGGGCTTTACCGCCGTCGCGGGAAATACGGCTGACGGTAATGTAGAACGGCGTCGGGTTGTTGATGGCGAGACTACTGCCGCTGGCGGTCAGGGTCAGCTTCTCGGCCGCCGCATCGCGGTTGCCCAGTCCGGCAGGACGATAAATAAATTTAAAGCGCGAACGGATCGCCAGCTGCAGCACGTTCTGGCCTTCATTTTTCTGATTGGCCACCACCGGCGGAATTTCCAGCAGATTCAGCCACCACAGCGTCTCTTTATCTTTCGCCAGACCGGCGCTGCTACCGAGCTTAATACGCAGCGTCTGGCCGCTCTTGGCGTCAACGCGCGAAATCGGCGGGGTGATAATAAACGGGGTGGTAATGGTATCCGGTGTGGCATCGGCATCGCCGTTATCCAGCCAGGCCTGCGCCAGCGCCGGACGGTCGGCGTTATTTGAAAGCTGTACCGTTATTTCTTTTTCATTTCCTGGATAAATAAAGCGGGTACCGTTAACAATAATATTGTTGGCATGGGCCGCAAAACTAAAAATGAAACAGAAAAAAAGGGCAATACGCTTCATGCTGACCTCAGAATAAAAATACAAGCGGCGGACATTGCCGCTTTATTATTGTTATTAACTGCCCCATCGCGGGGCAGTTTTATTTTCTGACGGAATTACTGGTAAGTAATTTCGTAAGTCGCGTAGCTGTTAACCACACCGGTGGTTACCGTGGTCGGCGCGCTGGTGGCGTAGCCTACGTAGTAGGTGAAACGCGCGCCATCAGCTACAGCGGAAGCGTCGCCTTCCGCTTTCGGCTGAGTGCTGTCACCCGGGATGATTTTGTTGGTCAGCGCGGTAGCGTTATCAGTAGACAGCACCAGCTGGATGTTCTGAGCACCGGAAGCTTCGGTGTTCGCCAGGTAGCCCTGTTGTTTGCCGGTTGCGCCAGCCAGCAGGTTACCGCCGGTCCAGTTCACGCCCAGTTTGCTTACGTCATCCTGTTTAGTGTCATCAGCAGCCTGGCAGTTAGAGACGTCAATGGTGAAAGATTTCGGTTTCAGGTAAGTATCCGCTTTTGCCGCTTTAACTTCAGTCAGGGTTACCGGAGACAGGTAAACGTTCGCATCGCTGCCCTGGCCGTTAACGGAAACAGTACAGGATACATCGGTAACTTTACCGAAGAAATTAACCTGGCCGCCGCCAACAGTGGTATCAGCTGCATGGGCAGCAGTCATGCCAAAAAACGCGGTTGCCATTGCTGCAGAGAGAAGAACCTTTTTCATTGCCATTTCCTTGTCAGAGTGAATTGTGAATCAATGAGCACACTGTGAATTCGCATAGAACCAGAAACATCAGGCGATGCTGATTTATGCCACTGCTATACCGAATCAACTTGAAGATGCAGGCTTGAGAACCTGAAAATAAACTTATGTGGAACGCCTTTCGGTTGCTTGTAGCTAAAACCGTTATGGTGAAGCCATTTGTTCATACCAGAGACAGTGTAATCAAGTCCAAAAGTCTCTTTAACGTAGGCGACAATTTGATGAGTATGAGGATAGGTTCTCTCAGTCAAATGCTCGATTAGGTGCATGGTTTGAGTTGCAGAAAGCTTGCTTTGACTTCCGCCATTTTCAGGCTTAAGTTTTTCAGAAAGAACGTAGTCGCTAAGGTGACGTGCAACGGTGGATTCATGAATCCGAAGAGCTTGTGAAATCATGGTCTGACTCCAGCCTTCAGAAGCCAGCAAAACAGCCTTAATACGGTCGCAAACTCGACTATCACGTTCAATATCGTGCATTTGTTCGAGTTGCAGTTTCTGTTGAGGAGTCAGTGTAATTTTCATGGTTCGTAACATGATCCTGATTCTAAAAAAAATCAAGCATCTGAATCGCCACGGGTATAATAGAATCTTCGACTGAAGTGGTCAACAAAAACTGGCCACCGCGTTAGGGAAGGTGCGAACAAGTTCCTGATATGAGATCATCATATTCATCCGGAGCGCATCCCAGAGGGACATCATGAGCCATCAACTCACCTTCGCCGATAGTGAATTCAGCACTAAGCGCCGTCAGACCCGAAAAGAGATTTTCCTCTCCCGCATGGAGCAGATTCTGCCATGGCAGAATATGACCGCTGTCATCGAGCCGTTTTATCCCAAGGCGGGCAATGGCCGACGGCCCTATCCGCTGGAGACCATGCTGCGTATTCACTGCATGCAGCATTGGTACAACCTGAGCGACGGTGCCATGGAAGATGCCCTGTACGAAATCGCCTCCATGCGCCTGTTTGCCCGATTATCCCTGGATAGCGCCCTGCCGGATCGCACCACCATCATGAATTTCCGCCACCTGCTCGAGCAGCATCAACTGGCCCGTCAATTGTTCAAGACCATCAATCGCTGGCTGGCCGAAGCAGGCGTCATGATGACCCAAGGCACTTTGGTGGATGCCACCATCATTGAGGCACCCAGCTCTACCAAGAACAAAGAGCAGCAACGCGATCCGGAGATGCATCAGACCAAGAAAGGCAATCAGTGGCACTTTGGCATGAAGGCCCACATTGGTGTCGATGCCAAGAGTGGCCTGACCCACAGCCTGGTCACCACCGCGGCCAACGAGCATGACCTCAATCAGCTGGGTAATCTGCTTCATGGAGAGGAGCAATTTGTCTCAGCCGATGCCGGCTACCAAGGAGCGCCACAGCGCGAGGAGCTGGCCGAGGTGGATGTGGACTGGCTGATCGCCGAGCGTCCCGGCAAGGTAAAAACCTTGAAGCAGCATCCGCGCAAGAACAAAACGGCCATCAACATCGAATACATGAAAGCCAGCATCCGTGCCAGGGTGGAGCACCCGTTTCGCATCATCAAGCGGCAGTTCGGCTTCGTGAAAGCCAGATACAAGGGGCTGCTGAAAAACGATAACCAACTGGCGATGTTATTCACCCTGGCCAACCTGTTTCGGGTGGACCAAATGATACGTCAGTGGGAGAGATCTCAGTAAAAACCGGAAATAACGCCAGAAATGGTGGAAAAAATAGCCTAAATAGGCTGATTCGATGTGTTTGCGGGAAAAAAATCGGCCCAGATCCGCGAAATTTTAATCAGCGAGTCAGCTTGGGAAGAAATGACCTGCTTATTCGCACCTTCCATAGGTAAATCTCAGGCATCAATCGAGGAGTGGGCACAACCTTGAACAACAACCCTATCTTGTTGCTAAAATCAGGGTTCCAGGGATACAGAGGGGACGACGCTGACACGACGTCATTAAAGTTGGTTTTGAAATCTGTATAACACCGTCTGGTGCAACGTTGTTGATTTAACTTTCCTGAAAGATATCATCACGCCCTTAACCGGGCCCCCTCTGTAACCCAAAGCATGCTCTCACTTTACATAATAAAGGGTCATTCCTGCCGTTGCATTCCTGCAGAGGACACCATGCTCTCATCGGCGCGCCGATACACCGGCACAAGGCGAGTGGTTCCGGTAAGATTATCAAATACCTGTTTTTCCGCAGTGGTAATTCTCATTCCGGCCTTTCTCAGACGCGACACCTCAGCAGCAATCCGCTGGATCCCAAACCAGAACAGCGCATCAAGCGCGGTTACCTCCAGACCACTTAACAGAGCACGCTTCAGACGTTCCGTGGGGGGCTTAATTTCTTTGGCTATCTGCAGAAAAGGTTCCGCGGTCAATTGTGTCGCTTCCATTCGCCGTATACGTGTGGACAGATGATATTGAAAAACGTCAGGTACATCGCTCAAATCGGACTTCACGCTCCAGACACAGCCAAACCGTTTCCCGTTAAAAATGACATTCTTCTGGCTGAGCTGCAGTTCATCACGCAAGCCGGCAATTAACTGAGGTGTCCGCACGAGCAACAGGCGGAAAGGCAGCTCAAAGCTGGTAACGTAATCGACATTGGTCAGGGCAATACGCAGACGCGCCTCGGCCCCGGCCTGGATCGCCTTGCACTCGCTTAAAACGTCGGCCCACTGACGGGTAAGACGCGGAGGTTCATTCGCCTCGGTAAATCTGTATTTTTCAATCTGATAATCGATTTGCTCTGTCACCCGCTTTTCCCTGTCAGTCACGTTTTAGCCGCTAAAGAGAATTTAGCAGCACAGGTTATTATGCTCCAGAGGTGATGTGCAGTGATTGAACCCTCATTTATATGGGTTATGTTATTCCGTATTACAATTCCACTGCTTTGCTCCACAGACCCTCTTCTCTTTCAGGCAACCATCATGAAACAAATCACGCTCTCCGATTTGACGCAACAAAGTGAAGCGGCGGCTAACGCCCCGCGTTTACGCGCGCATCGTAACTTTCATCCTGAACTGAGCGACCCGGTTCAGCGACTGGCCATCGCGATGGAACCTGGCACCTATGTTCGCCCTCATCGTCATCCGCATACCTTTGAGCTGTTACTTCCCCTTCGCGGGCGTTTTGTCGTGCTGAATTTTGACGACCAGGGCGTCGTCACCCGTCGCGTCGTATTAGGTGAAGCGTGTATGGCGCTGGAGATGGAGGCGGGAACCTGGCATGCCGTACTGTCACTGGATCATGGCGGCGTTATTTTTGAAGTTAAACACGGTGGCTATCAACCGGTGGCTGATGAGGATTTCGTTACCTGGGCCCCCGCCGAGGGAGAGCCCGGTACAGCCGCGCTGATGGCATGGTATAAACAGGTACAGCCTGGCGATGCGGCCTGGAAAGCATAACGACTGCTTTCAAAATATCCAAACAGATGCCGTCGCGCATCTGTTCTGGTTTATAAAAACAGAAAAATCAAAGACCTTTCGAATTGCCGCTTTTTTAATCAAGAACGAGTAATAGCACATACCGTATAAAGGGTGCTACATTATACCGCCCACCCAACGTCAGCAATGGCCAGGCAACGCCGTAAAGATCGGTAAAGCCTGCAACCATGACCTTGTACTACGGTCTAACAGGTACGTGGTTACGCAATGCGTGACTTTCACCGACTTTATATAGGTTCCCATTATTTTGTCACAATCCAAATTCAAACGCGCGTTTCTGCACCCGCGTTACTGGTTCACATGGTTTGGTCTTGGCGTGCTCTGGTTACTGGTTCAGCTTCCTTATCCCGTAATCCGCATTCTGGGCTCCAGGCTTGGCAGCGCATCGCGCCACTTCCTTAAACGTCGTGAGTCTATTGCGCGTAAAAATCTCGAACTTTGCTTTCCACAGTACAATGCGGAACAGCGCGAAAAACTGATTGCTGAAAACTTTAAATCTATCGGCATGGCTCTGCTTGAAACCGGTATGGCATGGTTCTGGTCTGATGAACGTGTTCGTAAATGGTTTGATGTGGAAGGCCTGGATAACCTGAAACGTGCCCAGTTACAAAACCGCGGCGTGATGGTGGTCGGCGTTCACTTTATGTCTCTGGAACTGGGGGGTCGCGTCATGGGGCTTTGCCAGCCGATGATGGCAACCTACCGTCCGCACAACAGCGCCGTGATGGAATGGGTGCAGACACGTGGTCGTATGCGCTCGAATAAGGCGATGATCAGCCGTAACAACCTGCGCGGCATGGTTGGCGCACTGAAAAAAGGTGAGGCCGTCTGGTTCGCACCGGACCAGGATTATGGGCGTAAAGGCAGTAGCTTCGCTCCGTTCTTTGCGGTGAAAGATGTCGCCACGACCAATGGTACCTTTGTGATTTCACGTCTTTCCGGTGCCTCCATGTTGACCGTCACGATGGTCAGAAAAGCGGATAAATCAGGCTATCGCCTGCATATCTCCCCTGAGATGGCTAACTATCCGGAAAACGAAGGCGAAGCCGCTACGTTCATCAATAAAGTTATCGAAATGGAAATCATGCGTGCGCCTGAGCAATATCTCTGGATGCATCGCCGTTTCAAAACACGCCCTCTTGGCGAAGCCTCGCTGTATATCTAAATTCCAGAAGGTTAGTTTCGTTAAGAAACTAACCTTTTCAATGACCTGTAATCACCCTGTGTACTGTCTTTCTTTGCGTCGCTCAAAGTGAATTTATTGCGTTCTGAAATCAAACTGTCGCCGTTCCACGACACCCGTAAGTGACGGAAATTATTTAAAAAAATCCCTCTTGTCACCCCCCATTTTTAGGCGTACATTAGCGCCGTCTGGCAACAGGAAAGCACAGAATTCTGAGCGGGAGTCGGCGGTATTACGGGAAAAATCTTATTTCCGCTATAAGCCAACTTCAGCTCTCTATAATCAGGTGGACTCTGTTTTTAAATGCGTACCACAAGATACGCGGAGCGATGAAACGTGAAATATTTCTTTATGGGCATTTCGGTGATTGTTTTAGTCTGGGCCGGAACGTTTGCCCTGATGATCTAGTGAAGAACATGCAGTCAAAAAAACAGGAGCCGATGGCTCCTGTTTTTTTATGTCATGATGACGCGTGAGGTTCGGTGACGCTTTTCGATGAGAGAAGTCCATCGGCGCGGAACATACTCTTGATGCCCCTCACCGCCTGGCGGATGCGGTCACTGTTTTCAATCAGAGCGAATCGCACATGGGTGTCGCCATAATCACCAAAGCCAATGCCCGGCGAGACACATACCTTCGCGTCCTGCAGCAGCTTTTTGGCAAACTCCAGCGATCCCATTGCCGCATACGGCTCCGGAATTTTAGCCCAGACGTACATGGACGCTTTCGGCATGTCCACCATCCAGCCCGCTTCATGCAACCCTTTGACCAGCACATCACGGCGACGCTTATACTGCGCAGCAATCTCATGCACACACTGCTGATCGCCTTCAAGTGCTGCAATAGCCGCGACCTGAAGCGGGGTAAAGGTACCGTAGTCGTGATAACTCTTGATGCGCGCCAGGGCATTCACCAGCGTCTTGTTGCCCACCATAAAGCCGATGCGCCAGCCAGCCATGTTGTAGCTTTTCGACAGCGTAAAGAACTCAACCGCCACATCGCGTGCGCCAGGAACCTGCATAATCGAAGGGGCTTTCCAGCCGTCATAGACAATATCGGCATAGGCTAAATCATGCACCACCAGCACGTCGTAACGTTTAGCCAGGGCGACCACTTTTTCAAAGAAATCGAGCTCTACGCACTGCGCCGTCGGGTTCGACGGAAAACCGAGGATCATCATCTTAGGTTTCGGGTAGCTTTCGCGAATCGCACGTTCCAGTTCGTTAAAGAAATCGACCCCTTCCACCAGTGGTACGGAGCGAACCTGCGCTCCGGCAATCACGGCGCCATAGATGTGAATCGGGTAGCTCGGATTGGGCACCAGTACGGTATCACCATGATCCAGAGTCGCCAGCATCAGGTGCGCCAGACCCTCTTTTGAGCCGATGGTGACAATCGCCTCGCTTTCAGGGTCGATATCGACCTGGTAGCGATCCTGATACCAGCGAGAAATTGCACGACGTAATCGAGGAATACCGCGAGAGGTAGAGTAGCCGTGCGTATCCGGACGCTGAGCAACCGTACATAATTTCTCAACAATATGCGGCGGTGTTGGGCCGTCAGGGTTACCCATGCTGAAATCAATAATGTCTTCACCGCGCCGACGCGCAGCCATTTTCAGTTCAGCAGTGATGTTGAATACATAAGGGGGGAGACGATCGATACGCGTAAAACGGCGTTCAGGACTGAATTCAGCCATAGATTCCTCAGATTAACGTTAGCGCCCGGACCGTCCGAGCGACGCTGCCACCGATGTGGCATGTTTAGAAAATAACCTGAAAAAAATCATGCTGTCGAGAGGGAAATGAAAAAAAAGAGTGCGCGCTAAAATCGGAACCCTGCTGTATTGAAAAGCGGAAGCGTCCGAAGTGACAGCCTCTTTCTGATATCTGTTGTGTAACACGATGATATCAAAACCGTTACCTGCTCAGGCGTTATCACAAAAAAATCGGGAGACTTCAGCCCTCTCCTGATAATCCCCTTTGCAAAACAGGGTTTTTCCCCATTTGATAAACCTGACGGATAGCTGGTCAATACGCGCCAGGTTTTTTATCATGGTTCTTTCCCGTTTTCCCTGGTCTACTCGTGCACGAAATATTCAATATGCTGCTGGCGGTTTTTGACCGCGCGGCATTAATGCTGATTTGCCTGTTTTTCCTTATCCGCATTCGCCTGTTCCGCGAGCTTTTGCACAAGTCTGCGCACTCGCCAAAAGAGCTGCTGGCCGTCACCGCGATCTTCTCGCTGTTCGCGTTGTTCAGCACCTGGTCCGGCGTGCCGGTCGAGGGATCGCTGGTTAACGTGCGTATCATTGCCGTCATGTCCGGCGGGATTTTGTTTGGCCCGTGGGTCGGCGTCATCACCGGACTGATTGCCGGTACGCACCGTTACCTGATTGATATCGGTGGCGTGACGGCAATTCCCTGTTTTATTACCAGTATTATTGCCGGGGTACTGTCAGGATGGATTAACCGCAAGATCACAAAAAAGCAGCGCTGGCGCGCCGGGATCATCGCCGGCATGGTGTGCGAAACGCTGACCATGATCCTGGTGGTGGTGTGGGCCCCCACTATCGCACTGGGGCTGGATATCGTTTCGAAAATCGGTATTCCCATGATCCTCGGCAGCGTCTGCATCGGTTTTATCGTGCTGCTGGTACAAAGCGTTGAGGGAGAAAAAGAGGCCAGTGCCGCGCGTCAGGCCAAGCTGGCGCTGGATATCGCCAACAAAACGCTGCCACTCTTCCGCCATGTGAACGCGGAGTCGTTACGTCAGGTCTGCGATATTATCCGCCGCGATATTCATGCCGATGCGGTCGCCATTACCAATAACGACCACGTACTGGCTTACGTCGGCGTCGGGGAACACAATTACCGCGATAATGACGATACCATTAGCCCCACCACCCGACAGGCGATCAACTACGGTAAAATCATCATTAAGAACAATGATGAAGCTCACCGAACGCCGGAAATCCACTCCATGCTGGTGATTCCGCTGTGGGAAAAAGGCGTGGTAACGGGCACGCTAAAAATCTACTACTGCCACGCGCACCAGATCACCTCCACGCTTCAGGAGATGGCCATCGGCCTGTCGCAAATTATCTCTACCCAGCTGGAAGTTTCCCGTGCAGAACAGCTGCGCGAGATGGCAAATAAGGCAGAACTGCGCGCGCTTCAGAGCAAAATCAATCCTCATTTTCTGTTTAACGCGCTGAACGCCATCTCGTCCTCCATCCGGATGAATCCGGACACCGCGCGTCAGCTTATATTCAATCTGTCGCGCTACCTGCGCTACAACATTGAACTGAACGATGACGAGCAGATCGACATCAAAAAAGAGCTGTATCAGATCAAGGACTATATTGCGATTGAGCAGGCCCGTTTTGGCGACAAGCTCACGGTGATTTACGATATCGATGAAGAGGTCAACTGTGTGATCCCAAGCCTGCTGATCCAGCCGCTGGTGGAAAACGCGATTGTTCACGGCATTCAGCCGTGTAAAGGTAAAGGCGTGGTCACCATCAGCGTAACCGAAAGCGGTAACCGCGTGCGCATTGCCGTGCGCGATACCGGCCACGGTATTGATCCAAAAGTCATTGAGCGCGTGGAGTCTAACGAAATGCCGGGCAATAAAATTGGACTGCTGAACGTGCACCATCGGGTCAAGCTGTTGTTCGGCGACGGACTGCACATTCACCGTCTCGAACCCGGTACCGAAATTGCTTTTTACGTCCCGAATGAACGCTCCCCCGTTCATGCGGCGACATCACTGTTGCCATAGGCCGGAGTAATCAATGAAAGTCATCATCGTGGAAGATGAAATTCTGGCTCAACAGGAGCTGAGCTGGCTTATCAAAACGCACAGCCAGATGGAGATTGTGGGTACCTTTGAGGATGGTCTGGACGTGCTCAAGTTCTTGCAGCACAACCGGGTCGACGCCATTTTTCTGGATATCAACATTCCATCACTGGACGGCGTATTACTGGCGCAAAATATTAATCAGTTTGCTCATAAGCCGTTTATTGTTTTCGTTACCGCCTGGAAAGAGCACGCCGTAGAAGCCTTCGAACTGGAAGCGTTTGACTATATTCTGAAGCCTTACCAGGAATCGCGTATTGTCAGCATGCTGCGAAAGCTGGAAGCCGCATGGCAACAACAGGCCACGCCTGCTAACGCAAGCCCGGCGATACGTGAAAACGACACCATAAACCTGGTCAAGGATGAACGCATCATCGTGACGCCTATCGACGATATCTACTATGCCGAAGCGCACGAGAAGATGACGTTTGTCTATACACGGCGTGAATCGTACGTGATGGCAATGAACATCACCGAGTTTTGCAACAAACTGCCGGCGGCGCACTTTTTCCGCTGCCACCGTTCGTTTTGCGTCAATCTAAACAAGATCCGCGAGATCGAACCGTGGTTTAACAACACCTATATTTTGCGTCTGAAGGATCTTGATTTTCAGGTCCCGGTGAGTCGCAGCAAGGTGAAAGAGTTCCGCCAGCTGATGCATCTGTAAAAATCCCCTCTCCCGCAGGAGAGGGATAGTCGTCAGAGGATTTGACCCAGTACCTGACGCAGGTGCGCGCCCGAGCCAAGTAGGCCTGGGTTATCGTGCACAATCAGGTACACAGGGATGTCCTGCACATAGCTTCTGAAGCGACCTTTGTCTTCAAACGCACCGCGGAAGCCTGAGGCTGTAAAGAAGTCAAGGAAACGCGGTACGATCCCGCCCGCGATATAAACTCCCCCGAAGGTGCCCAGCGTCAGCGCCAGGTTGCCGCCAAACCGCCCCATGATCACACAGAACAGCGACAGCGCACGGCGACAGTCGATGCAGCTGTCCGCCAGCGCGCGTTCGGTCACATCTTTTGGCTGCAGATTCTCCGGCAGACGGCCGTCTGATTTTACAATCGCACGGTACAGATTCACCAGACCCGGACCGGAAAGCACGCGCTCGGCGGAGACGTGGCCGATTTCAGCACGCAGCTCTTCGAGGATAATGCCCTCTTCTTCGCTGTTGGGCGCAAAGTCCACGTGACCGCCCTCACCCGGCAGGCTTACCCAACGCTGGTCGACGTGAACCAGATGTGAAACGCCAAGACCGGTACCGGCACCGTAGACCGCAATCGGCTTACCTTCTACTGGCGCTGTACCGCCAAACTGAATCAGATGCTCTGGCTTCAGCATCGGGATCGCCATGGACACGGCAGTAAAGTCATTGATGATTTCAAGATGCGAAAAACCCAGGTTTTTTTTCATCTCAGCGATGGAAAATGCCCAGACATGGTTGGTCATCGCCACCCAGTCACCGGTAATCGGGCAGGCAATGGCGATACATCCGTCTTCGATGCTCACCTGTTGCTCTTCAAGATAGACCCGAACAACGGCCTCAAGACTTGGATAATCCAGCCCTGAATAGGTTTTCGCCCGGGAAATTTCACCGCTATTTACATCGCATAGGGCAAGGCGAGCATTCGTGCCGCCCACATCGCCTACCAAAGCATACTTTGTCATTCTTCTACTGCTCCGCTAAAGTCAGAATAAATCTTTGGGACACTGTAAGTTCAAGGCGTGATAACAACAACGACCGGAAGGTGAATGCCCGTGGATTATCGATCTTCGTCACAGAATAACTTTACCGTTTCAGCACCTTTTGCACTATTGCCATAAAGCTGATTGTGCAAAGTAACGTAATAGCGTTTTGTACAAGGAAATCATCATGCTCCATCCGCGAGCCAGAACCATGCTCTTACTGGCAATACCGGCGCTGATTATTGGCGTTGCCTCAAGTCTGGTGCTCATTGTCGTGATGAAAGTCGCGTCGGTGTTGCAGGCGATGTTATGGACGGCGCTTCCTGCACAACTGGGCGTCAGCGTGGATTCGCCGGGATGGATCATGTTGATGCTGACGCTCACCGGCGTTGCGGTGGGTCTGGTGATCCGCTTTAGCCCCGGGCACGCCGGGCCGGACCCGGCGCTTGAGCCACTGATCGGTGCGCCCGTTCCCCCCTCGGCGCTGCCGGGGCTGATTATCGCGTTGATCCTGGGTCTGGCGGGCGGTGTCAGCCTTGGTCCTGAACACCCCATCATGGCGGTAAACATTGGTATGGCGGTCTTTCTCGGTTCGCGCATTTTACCCCGGGTCGGTGCGCTGGACTGGACCATCCTCGCCTCTGCAGGCACCATCGGGGCGCTTTTCGGCACGCCCGTTGCCGCCGCCCTTATTTTTTCTCAGACGCTTACCAGCAATAACGACGTCCCGCTCTGGGATAAACTCTTTGCGCCGCTGATGGCCGCTGCGGCTGGTGCGCTCACGACCAGTCTGTTTTTCCATCCTCATTTCTCACTCTCTCTGCCCCACTACGGTCAGATGCATATTGCCGATATTTTCAGCGGTGCCATCGTCGTCGCGATCGCCATTGCACTCGGGATGATTGCGGTATGGTGCCTTCCGCGCCTGCACCGTCTGGTGCACCGGCTGAAGCACCCGGTGCTGATTCTGGGGGCGGGTGGTCTGATGCTGGGCGTATTAGGGGCTATCGGCGGAACAGTAACGCTGTTTAAAGGCCTTGATGAAATGCAGCAGTTGGCTTTCAGCCAGGTGTTCAGCGTGTCTGATTACCTGCTGTTTGCGCTGGTTAAACTGGCGGCGCTGGTGGTGGCTGCAGCATGTGGGTTCCGCGGTGGGCGTATCTTCCCGGCGGTGTTTATCGGCGTGGCGCTGGGGCTGATGCTGCATGAGCATGTGGATGCGGTGCCGGCAGCGATAACGGTCTCTTGCTCAATTCTGGGGCTGGTGCTGGTGGTGACGCGCGATGCGTGGCTGAGCCTGTTTATGGCGGCGGTAGTGGTGCCGGATTCAACGCTCTTCCCCCTGCTCTGTATCGTGATGTTGCCCGCCTGGCTCCTGCTGGCGGGCAAACCGATGATGATGGCCTGGCGAAACGACAAGTAATCAGGCGTTATTACGCGCTTCCAGAGCTTTGGTAAGCGCCCCGAGCAGCGGCGGGATATCCGCTTTCGGGAGCATCACCTCAATCAACGAGAGCCGCTCGTGGTGCGCCACTTTTTCAAGTACGTCCGCCAGCTGTTCCGCTTCACTGACCCGCCAGCACTCAGACTGAGGATCGAGGCTCAACGCCTGCGGAATGTGCGTCCAGTTCCACAAAGCAATGTCGTTATACCGCTGCTCCGCCCCATGGATAGCCCTTTCAACCGTGTATCCTTCGTTGTTGAGCACCAGAATAATGGGGTGCTGTTTATCACGCAGCATCGAGCCTAGTTCCTGAATGGTGAGCTGGGCCGCGCCATCCCCCGTCAGCACAATCACGCGCCGGTTCGGGCATGCGGTTTGTGCACCAAACGCCGCCGCCAGCGTGTAACCAATCGAGCCCCACAGCGGCTGGACGATAAAGTTCACATCAGCCGGTAAACGCAGATCAATCGCGCCGAAGGCCGAAGTTCCCTGGTCGGCAAGGATAATGTCCCCCGGGCGAATAAAGGTTTGCAACGTTCTCCAGAAATTCTCCTGGGTAAGCGAACCGTCCGGCTGCGGGAACGGTATTGCGCCGGATGATGACGACATAAGGCCAGCATGCACGTGCTGTTTGCAGAGTTCGACCAGCGTCTCAATCGCCTGGTTCATTGGGATGCCGGTAAACCAGACATCCCCGACGCGTGCGGCATGCGGCTGAACTTCAATGGTCTGCGCCGGGGTAAGCTGGTGCGTGAACCCGGCCGTCAGGGTATCGGTAAAACGCGTGCCAACACACAATACCGTGTCAGCCCCTTCAATCGCCTCTTTTACCGCGCCAGTGCTGGCTGAACCACTGTATGTGCCGTAAAAACCCGCCTGACGCTCGTCGAATATCCCTTTCCCCATCAGCATGGTGGCATGGGCCATCGGTACCTCTTTCACCCACTTCTGTAGCGCATGTTTCAGGCCATGGCGCAGAACAAGGAAGTCGGCCAGCAGCGCGGTACGTTTGCTCATCGCCAGTTTGTTCTCAGCAGCATCCCGGAACGCTTTCAGGCAGGCGCTATCGGCATGAGCCTGCTTATGAGTGAGAGCGTTTACAGGCGGCGTGGCGGCTTTTTTTGCCACATCGGCGGGTAACATCAGATAACCGGGGCGGCGTTCCCGAAGCATGGTTGTCAACACACGGTCGATTTCATAACAGGCATTTTGTTCGGTAAGGACCGCCTGTGCGACGGTGATCGGCTCGCTCATATGATAAAAGTGACGGAACTCCCCATCCCCCAACGTATGATGCAGCAACTCTCCCCTTTGCTGTGCCGCCGTACCCGGCGCCCCCACAATATGTAAAACCGGGACATGCTCGGCATAGCTGCCGGCAATGCCGTTCATGGCACTTAACTCCCCAACGCCGAATGTGGTCAGTAGCGCGGCAAAGCCCTTACATCGGGCGTATCCGTCAGCGGCATAGGATGCGTTCAGCTCATTGGCACAGCCCACCCAACAAATATCCGGGCTGTCTATTACGTGGTCGAGAAACTGCAGGTTATAGTCGCCCGGCACGCCAAACAGATGATCGGCACCACAATCTGTAAGACGGTCCAGCAGGTAATCGGCGACGCAGTATGGGGTTCGCATAACAGGTGTCCTTCTGACGTTGACCTCACTTTGAGTATTAAAGAAGCGTGATGGCTGTCCAGAATTGGTCGTAAGAAGGGCATGGAAAGAATGCTTTACAAAAAAGGCTGCGCTATGCTCTTTTTTTTCATGTAAATGTAAACGTATACACTGATTTTTCCTTTCAGCGCCAGAGGGCATCAGAATGGGTTACCAGCCGGACAAAAATCGTTATCAGACAATGCAGTATCGCCGCTGCGGGCAAAGCGGACTCAGGTTGCCCGCTATCTCACTCGGGTTGTGGCACAATTTTGGCGACGCCACGCTTGTCGAAAACAGCCGTCAACTTTTACAACGCGCGTTCGATCTGGGTATTACGCATTTCGACCTTGCCAATAATTACGGTCCTCCTCCCGGCTCAGCCGAACGTAACTTCGGTCGCATTTTGCAGGAAGATTTCCTGCCATGGCGCGACGAGCTGATCATCTCGACCAAAGCGGGTTATACCATGTGGGATGGCCCCTACGGCGACTGGGGGTCACGCAAATATCTGGTTGCCAGCCTGGATCAAAGCCTGAAGCGTATGGGGCTGGAATATGTGGATATCTTCTATCATCACCGTCCTGACCCACAAACGCCACTGCTGGAAACCATGAAAGCGCTTGACCATGTGGTGCGCCAGGGAAAAGCCCTTTACGTCGGGTTATCAAATTACCCTGCAGAACAGGCCCGCAAGGCTATCGATATCCTGAATGACCTTGGGACGCCGTGTCTGATCCACCAGCCGAAATATTCGATGTTTGAACGTGCGCCAGAGGAAGGCCTGCTGGACGTGCTGCTGGAAAAAGGCGTCGGCTGCATTCCCTTCTCGCCGCTGGCGGGGGGACAGCTGACTAACCGCTACCTGAACGGTATTCCTGCAGACTCGCGTGCGGCAAGCGGCAGTAAGTTCCTTAGCCCCGATCAGATCACCGAAGAGAAGCTGGAGAAGGTTCGTCAACTGAACGCGCTGGCGGAAAACCGCGGCCAGAAACTGTCACAGATGGCCCTGGCCTGGATTTTACGCCACGAGTCGGTAACGTCAGTGCTGATTGGGGCCAGTAAAACTGCCCAGATTGACGATGCCGTGGCAATGCTGGAAAACCGCCATTTCTCGGCGGAAGAACTGGCAATCATTGATGGGATCCTGAACAGCTCAAAATAAAATCACTTTTAGCAAAAAGTGCTCTCATTCATGAATTAGGAGTTGAGGCGATGAAACGAGCCTTTACCAACTCGTAATATTGCGTTAACAGGCCCACAAAGGCCCCGATCGTGAAGGAGAAAGAGTATGTTCAGGTCACTGATTCTTGCAGCGGTATTACTGGCTTCGGCCCCGCTGATCGCCACTGCGGGCGAAATCACCCTGTTGCCATCAGTTAAATTACAAATTGGCGATCGTGACGACTACGGCAGATACTGGGACGGTGGCTACTGGCGCGACCGTGATTACTGGAACCGTCACTATGAGTGGCGCGGCGACCGCTGGCGCAGACATGATAATGGCCTGCATCGCGGCTGGTACAAAAACAACGCCTATGAGCGTGGTTACCGTGAAGGCTGGAACGATCGTGACGACCGCCGCGGTGGCTGGGGTCACGGTGGCAGAGGACACGGTGGTCACGGCCATCATCACTAATGCGTCATCACTAATGCATCATCAGTAATGCAAAAAGGAGCCTCCCGGCTCCTTTTTCTTTCGTTCAACGCGACGCTATAACCCCAGAGCAGTGCCGACCAGGAGCCACAGGTTCAACGACACCACTACCGCCACAATGACCCAACCGGTTCGTTTCACCAGCGTGCTGTTCACCAGTTCGCCCATCAGGCTTTTGTCACTGGTAAAGATCAGCAGCGGCACCAGTGCAAGCGCGATACCAAAACTCAGCAGTACCTGGCTCATGACCAGAATTCTCGTGGGATCCAGCCCCATCAGAATCACAACAAAGGAGGGCAGCATGGTCACGGAGCGACGAACCCAAAGCGGAATGTGGAAACGGACAAAGCCCTGCATCACCACCTGCCCTGCCAGCGTCCCCACAACCGTTGACGAGAGACCGGCCGCCACCAGGCTCAGCCCGAATATCGTGGCAGCAGCGTGGCTCAGTAACGGCTCCAGCGTAAGGTATGCCTGGTCGAGATCGGCAATACCGGTGTGACCGTTGAAATGGAAAGCGGCGGCAGCGGTCGCCATCATCGCCAGGTTCACAAAACCGGCAATGGTCATGGCGATCGCCACATCCCATTTCGTCGCAGAGTAACGCTCTTTGCGCGTCCCACCGTGCAGGTGCTGTGTCAGCGAGGAATGCAGGTAAATGACATGCGGCATGATGGTTGCGCCCAGCACCCCGGCGGCCAGGAACACCGCTTCAGAGGTTGGCAGGCTCGGGATAATCATCCCTTTGCTGAGCTGTGCCAGATTCGGCTGAGAGAAAATCAGCTCGACGATATAGGCCGCCGCCACAAACAGCAGCAGCCCGCCGATAACTTTTTCCAGCGGTTTTTGACCGCGACGCTGCAGCATCAGGATCAGGAAAGTGGCAATCCCGGTGAGCACCGCGCCCTGAAGCAGCGAGACGCCGAGGATCAATTTAAAACCAATCGCGGCCCCGATGAATTCGGCGAGGTCGGTTGCCATGGCGATAATTTCCGCCTGAACCCAGTAAAGCCATACCGCCGGACGCGGATAATGATCGCGAATTTGTTCAGCCAGGTTTTTGCCCGTGGCAATCCCCAGCTTCGCAGACAGCATCTGGATCAACATGGCCATCAGGTTAGCCCACACGACCACCCAGAGCAGCTTATAGCCGAAGCTGGCCCCGGCCTGAATATTGGTCGCAAAGTTACCTGGATCGATATAGCCGATGGCAGCAATGAACGCAGGTCCCATTAACGCGAACCGCAACTTGCGCGCTGCTCTGCCACTGCTACCCTCTACGCGACTGTTTGTCATTTCTGCCTCTGGAAATATAGCCTTTGCTATGTTTAATGCTATCAAAATGAGAATGATTATCAAGATCATTTAGTGAGTTTATAGTGATTTCTCTGATAGCTTTGAACAATAGACGGGCGGGTAAGGTGGGGCGATCTAACAAAACCTGCAATCGCGCACGCTTTTGTGAAGACTAGCACACAAACTTAACTTTTCACGCATTTACCTAACATAACAAAAATGTATTGTGGATCACTAATTTTGAGACTCGTCACAGGATGTAACTATAGTGTGTCCTTGATCTCGTTTTCTTTTCGCTTGTTACATAGAATGTGCACGAAAATTAAACCTGCCTCATATTTGGAGCAAATATGGACCGCGTCCTTCATTTTGTCCTGGCACTCGTTGTCGTTACTGCGCTTGCGTTACTGGTCAGCCATGACCGTAAAAAAATCCGCATCCGCTTTGTTGTTCAGCTTCTCGTTATTGAAGTTTTGCTCGCGTGGTTCTTCCTGAACTCCAACGTGGGGCTTGGCTTCGTAAAAGGCTTCTCCGAAATGTTCGAAAAACTGCTCGGATTCGCCAACGAAGGGACGAACTTTGTCTTCGGTAAAATGAACGACGAAGGTCTGGCGTTCTTCTTCCTGAAGGTACTGTGCCCTATCGTCTTCATCTCTGCGCTGATCGGTATTCTGCAACACATTCGTGTGCTGCCCGTCGTTATCCGCGCCATTGGTACCGTACTCTCCAAAGTTAACGGCATGGGTAAACTGGAATCGTTCAACGCCGTCAGCTCCCTGATCCTGGGTCAGTCTGAGAACTTCATCGCCTATAAAGACATCCTCGGTAAGATGTCCCGCAACCGCATGTACACCATGGCAGCCACCGCAATGTCTACCGTCTCCATGTCTATCGTGGGTGCGTATATGACGATGCTGGAACCTAAATACGTGGTTGCCGCGCTGGTCTTGAACATGTTCAGTACCTTTATCGTTCTCTCTCTGATCAACCCGTACCGTGTTGACGAAGGCGAAGAAAACCTGCAGATGGCAAATCTGCATGAAGGTCAGAGCTTCTTCGAAATGCTGGGTGAGTACATTCTGGCTGGTTTCAAAGTGGCGATTATCGTTGCGGCGATGCTGATCGGCTTTATTGCCCTGATTTCTGCTCTGAACGCCCTGTTCGCAGCGGTTCTGGGTATCTCCTTCCAGGGCATTCTGGGCTACATCTTCTACCCGGTTGCCTGGGTGATGGGTGTTCCTGCACATGAAGCGCTGCAGGTAGGCAGTATCATGGCGACTAAACTGGTCTCTAACGAATTCGTTGCGATGATGGATCTGCAGAAAATTGCCAGCACGCTCTCGCCACGCGCGGAAGGCATCCTGTCCGTGTTCCTGGTCTCCTTCGCTAACTTCTCTTCCATCGGTATTATCGCCGGTGCGATTAAAGGTCTGAATGAAGAACAGGGTAACGTGGTTTCTCGCTTCGGTCTGAAGCTGGTTTACGGTTCTACGCTGGTGAGCGTACTGTCTGCCTCTATTGCGGCACTGGTACTGTAACACCTGCAGCGAAATAAAAACCGGGAGCTCAGCTCCCGGTTTTTTTATGTCCGTAATTCATTAAGCGGTTTGGGTTTGCCAATCAGGTAACCCTGCAGATAGTCGACCCCGAAGTGAAACAGCTTCTCCCGCTGTTCCGGCGTTTCAACATATTCGGCCACCACACTCAGTGATTTCGTCTTCGCCAGGTTGCAAATCGACTGCACGATCATCGCATCCATATCGTCGGTACAGATATCTTTCACAAAGCACCCGTCAATTTTGATGATGTCCGCCTGCAAACGTCTGAGACGTTCGTAGTTGGCATATCCGGTGCCGAAATCATCAATCGCGATCCGGAAACCGCAGTCCCGCAACTGCTGAATGTTTTTGATACTGCTGCCCGAATTAGAGAAAGCCTGCTCTTCGGTGATCTCAATCACCACCGCCTGTGGTGCTACGCCATAGCGTTCAAAGAGCGAGCAAATCTCGATGGCCACCTCTTTTTGCATCAACGTCAGGGGCATCAGATTGACAGAAAAACGCACTCCGGCATGCGTCGCTGGATGATCGCGCAGCCACACCAGTAATTTTTCCATCACACACATGTCGAAGCGGTGGCTCAGGTTAAACTGGGCAATCAGCGGTATAAAGCGGTCTGGGGTGATGATCTCGCCCTCGCTTTCCATGCGCGTCAGTATTTCGTAATACCCGCTACCATCTGCCTTTTGGATTGGCTGGGCGTATAAATGAAACTGTCCGGCATCCAGAGCATGTTTAATGCGCGCTAACATCAAAACCCGCTCGGTTGTTTGTCCTGATGCCACCTCGAGGCTATTGGTGAGCGCCAGTACATTATGCGCTCCGCAAGATTGCTCAGCCAGCCAGCTGAGCTGCCCCAGCGTATGGTGTAACTTCTCACCGTTTTCAACCATTCCCCAGGAAGCGCCAAATTCAATATCCAGCCCGGTGTTGTTCCAGACAATCTTACGGCTGTTCAGCTGATCGACCATATGCTGCAGGCGCTCAGCGGTTCCCGGCCCCAGCAATACCAGCACCAGTTCGCTGCCCGGGAGCTGGAAAAGCCGCTCATCTTTTTGCAAAAATGGCTGCAGCGAGGTGGTCACCATCCGTTTGCAATGCACCCGCATAAGAATGCCGTAGTGACGACTCAAGAACTCGAGGTTGTCCATTCGCAGACAGCACACTTTGGCATCAGGGTGGTCCTGCAAAAAATCTTCCAGTGCACGAATGTTCGGTAAACCGGTCAGCGGATCGGTTAGCGCCCTGTCCTGCCAGTCCTGCTTCAGCCACTCGCTGCGCTGATAAATCCGCGACATGTAGAGCAAACAGATGGCGAAAGAGATAAGGACAGACAAAATAAAGGAGAGCGAATGGCCTGACTCCACGCCATTGAGGAAATTATAGTTATAGGTCAACAGCAGAAGTGCGGATGCCGCCCAGAAAAGAGAAATGAGCGCGTAGCTCAGGCGGCTGATCCCTAACGTAAAGAGAATAAAAATCACTGGCATTAAATAGCCCGCAATAATAGGTGACTCAAAAGGAGCACATAAAATTGCGAGGATGACGATTAAAAGCATCAGCCAGACTAATATATATAGCGATTTCTTTTGAAAAAACACGGGCTTCACACTGCGTCGCCAGAAGGTGATGGCATAACGTGGATTAATTATCATTCTTAACGGGTAATAGAACATCATGGTAAATATCAACGCCGCGCAGATCAGACTTTGTATATCGACTACGTTATAAATTGCGGTACCTTCACCGAAGAAGGTTGAGATAGTAACCGGGAAATGGAACAAATAACCTGCCAGGTACATCGACACTTTTATGCCTATCGGTACCATAAAGCCGAGCCAAAATATCCGTAACCCAATATGCTGGCTCGGCACGCAGTAGCGCCAGCGCTTGCCCAGTATGATCCTGAGGATGCCGCACCCCGCAAACACCGAGAACGTCTGACAGAACAATAAAACTGAATATTGTAGCGGTGCTAAATCAATGCTGAATATATTAGTGATAGTAAAACTTAACAGAACAGGAATAACCGCCCGACGCCCAAATACCAGAATAACCGCCAGCATTACGCTTAAAGGCAGCCATGCTAAATATACGTCATGACCATTAACAACAGCGCGCGGAGAGATATAACGGGAGAATGGCACCGCAACCAGGCAAAGCGCCAGGGCAGTTATAAATATCTTTACATTATTGTAAGTTTTTCTATTCATTAAGTTAGATAATCTATTTTCCATTCGTATCATTGACCGGATGGATAATAGGTTTATTAATTGCGCGAATCAAGTTGAAGTCTATTTATAGACCGCTTTATTGATTTTGATTGAGGTGAGGTACAAAAATACCTCTATTTCAGCAACAAATCAGGGTGAAGAGTTTTACAAAAGCATAAAAAAACCCCCGTCTTTCGACGAGGGTTCAAATTTTGGTGGAGCTAAGCGGGATCGAACCGCTGACCTCTTGCATGCCATGCAAGCGCTCTCCCAGCTGAGCTATAGCCCCACATGTTGACTTTACTGACCGCACTCTGTTGGGTTCAGAGTGTGGTGGAGCTAAGCGGGATCGAACCGCTGACCTCTTGCATGCCATGCAAGCGCTCTCCCAGCTGAGCTATAGCCCCATCGTAAAGCTGTCATGTTGACGGGCGGCATAATATGAATTCCGCTGCGGAGTGTCAACGGCAAAATCAATGACGGCGGTTCAATCGCCGAAAAATCATGCAAATGAATCACTTTGCGAGTCTGCTCGCAGTCATGAGTTAAGCCTGTCACATTTTCCTCTAAAACGGTGCTATAAAATGAGCCGTTAATTAACCCCACGAATATTCAGGAAATTGCATGATCAAGGAACGAATGACGCCAGAAGAGTTAGCCCTGCTCACTGGCTATAGCCGCCAGACCATCAATAAATGGGTACGCAAAGAGGGTTGGATTACATCGCCAAAACCAGGAGTCCAGGGCGGCAAAGCGCGTCTGGTGCACGTTAATGAAAAAGTGCGTGAGTTTATCCGCAGCGCACGCCGGGCAAGTGAAACGGCTGAGATACCAGAAAGTGCCAGCCATGATGGCTCGCTTCACTCCCTGCTCCTGACGCTGGCAAATGAAATGACGCCGGAAGAGCAAAGGCAGATGACATCACTGTTACTGCGGGAAGGGATTACCGGATTGTTGCAACGTTTAGGGATACGCGACCAGAACTGATATGAAAAGATTCCGTAGCAAAATGACCACCGAAGAGCTGGCAGAAAATTTGGGTGTTGCACGGCAAACGGTGAACCGCTGGATACGCCAGCAGGGATGGAAAACCGAGGGCGTCAATGGGGTGAAAGGCGGACGTGCACGGCTGATTCACATTGATGCCCGCGTGAAGGAGCACATCATGAGCCTCCCGGCTGTCCGTAACCGTCAGGCGGTGTACCATCTGGCGGAGGTGACATCGTTGTACAGTGAACCCTCCTCTACTCTGCGTCCTGGGATCATCGAGACGCTGGAGAATATGACGCACCTTGAGCAGGAGCGTCTGGATGCCTTACTAAAGCGTGAAGGGATACGCGGCTTTCTTGCACGTCTCGGCATTGCTGAATTTAATGCATAAAAAAACGGCAGGTCTCCCTGCCGTTTTTCATGGTTCAGGCGTTATTACTGCTGGTTTTCGCGCTCAGTAATAAAATCCAGCGCCTTGTTAATGCGCGCTACGCTGCGTGATTTACCAATGGCATGAACGGTAACATCGAGTGCCGGAGACTGACCCGCACCGGTGACTGCCACACGCAGTGGCATACCCACTTTGCCCATACCAACTTCCAGCTCATCTGCCGTCGCCTGAATGGCATGATGCACATTCTCGGCAGTCCAGTCAGTCATCGCCGCCAGTTTGTCACGCACCACTTCGAGTGGCTGACGCGCAACCGGACGCAGGTGCTTCTTCGCCGCGTCTGCATCGAACTCGTCAAACTCTTCATAGAAGTAGCGGCAGCTTTCAGCGATCTCTTTCAGCGTTTTGCAACGCTCGCCGAGCAGTTTCACCAGTTCCGCCAGTTCAGGGCCAGTACGAGTATCAATGTTTGCCTGCTCGATGTGCCACTGCAGGTATGTCGCCACATATTCCGGCTGCATAGTATTGATGTAGTGGTGGTTCAGCCAAAGCAGCTTATCAGTGTTAAACGCGCTCGCAGATTTGCTCACCGCGCCCAGAGAGAACAGATTGATCATCTCTTCACGGCTAAAGATCTCCTGATCGCCGCTGGACCAGCCCAGACGCACCAGATAGTTCAGAAGCGCTTCCGGCAGATAGCCGTCGTCGCGATACTGCATGACGCTGACTGCACCGTGGCGTTTAGACAGTTTTTTGCCGTCGTCACCATTGATCATGGACACGTGCGCATAGACCGGAACAGGGGCGTTCAGCGCTTTCAGGATGTTGATTTGACGTGGGGTGTTGTTGATATGGTCTTCGCCACGGATAACATGCGTGATTTCCATATCCCAGTCGTCAACCACAACGCAGAAGTTATAGGTTGGGGAACCGTCGGTGCGGCGGATGATCAGATCGTCCAACTCCTGGTTGCTGAATTCGATCGGGCCACGGATCTGGTCGTCAAAAATTACCGAGCCGTCCTGCGGGTTAGCAAAACGCACCACGCACGGTTCATCAGCAGCATGCTCGCTATGGTCATGGCGGCAGCGGCCGTCATAACGCGGTTTTTCACCCTTCGCCATCTGATCTTCACGCAGCGCATCAAGGCGTTCTTTGGAGCAATAGCATTTATACGCTGTACCCGCGACCAGCATCTCATCAATCACGGCGTTGTAGCGGTCAAAACGTTTGGTCTGGAAATACGGGCCTTCGTCCCACTCCAGATTGAGCCAGTTCATACCATCCATAATGGCTTCAATTGCTTCCGGCGTGGAGCGCTCGAGATCGGTGTCTTCAATACGCAGTACGAACTCACCTTTGTTGTGGCGTGCAAAAAGCCAGGAATAGAGAGCGGTACGTGCACCACCGACGTGCAGATAGCCTGTCGGGCTCGGCGCGAAGCGAGTTTTGATTTTCATGAAATGGCCTTACGTTATAAAGATGCCGGCAATCGGCAAATCCTGGGAAAAAAACAATGGGCAATATTCTATCACTGTGGGGGGATTCCTCAATGTTGATCCCTTTATCGTGAGGGAGTTTGCGATTTTTGTTTAGAAATCATGCGCCATCGCCCGTTTCGCGATCGTTTTGTTTAATTTTACGACGAACGAATAAAAACTTTAGAAAATGCGTTGACTCATTTTCAACTCTCCCTATAATGCGACTCCACACAGCGGGGGTGATTAGCTCAGTTGGTAGAGCATCTCCTTTACACGGAGGGGGTCGGCGGTTCGAGCCCGTCATCACCCACCATCTACTTAAGTAGACTCGCAGTGTAGATAAGTATTGAGATTGGGCGATTAGCTCAGTTGGTAGAGCATCTCCTTTACACGGAGGGGGTCGGCGGTTCGAGCCCGTCATCGCCCACCATTCTCATCTTATCGCAGCAGTTCCGAAATGGGCGATTAGCTCAGTTGGTAGAGCATCTCCTTTACACGGAGGGGGTCGGCGGTTCGAGCCCGTCATCGCCCACCATTTCGGGTCGTTAGCTCAGTTGGTAGAGCAGTTGACTTTTAATCAATTGGTCGCAGGTTCGAATCCTGCACGACCCACCAATGTAAAAAAGCGCCCTAAAGGCGCTTTTTTGCTATCTGCGGTATAACATCACTCTTCCGTCAACGTTGCTATCAACGACTTAATCGCCGGTGTCGCCTGCTTCTCGTCATACACCACATACAAATCTGCCGGTATACGTACCTGTAATGGACGAAATACCACACCGGGCCACTGCATTTGCGCATAGCTGTCAGCAGCTAACGTAATCCCCATTCCCATGCTGATCATTGCCAGCACCGTCTGCGGTTCATCGGCTTCACGCACTATCATCGGTGAAAAACCGGCCTGCTGACACACTCGCTGTAAGAACGACCAGTCAGAATGCGCAGACGGCATAGTAACAAAGTACTCATTCTGCAGTTCGGTGAGCGCAATTGCGCTTTCCCCCACCAGCCGGTGATCCTCCGGCAGCGCAACCAGAAATGCCGCATCCCGTAAGCGGATACTGGTAAATCCTGCAGTGGGCTCGGTTGCCATTCGCCAGATCCCGACATCCAGCTCCCGACGCTCCAGCAGCGCCATTTGCATTACCGGCGACTTTTCGCGAAAGACAACATCAACGTTCGGATGCTCTTTCAAAAATGTGCGCATGACCGTGCGCACTTCGCTCCACATGGCGGTACCGACAATGCCCAGCGCAATCCGCCCCGCCTCACCCCGTCCAATTTGTTCGACCCGCGCCAGTGCCTGGTTTGCGCTGGCAAGCAGTCGACGGGACTCTTCCATCAATACTTTACCCGCATGGGTCAAGGCGACACTTCGTGAGTGGCGAATAAACAGTAAGGTACCGAGCTGACTCTCCAGCTCTTTTATATGCAGGCTCAACGGCGGCTGCGACATATTGAGACGGGCCGCAGCCCGTCCAAAATGAAGTTCCTCAGCGACGGCCAGAAAATAGCGCAGCAGCTTAAGGTCGGTTCGGTAGACGCGTTCCATCAACACATATCCTGGCGATAACACTTATGCTCCCACCTTAAAGCCTTTCACCGCCTGCCGGGAAAACTTTAATGCGCAACTGTGCGCAACTCGCTGTTTTTACTGATGTGGCGATAGTTAAAGCTGAAATAAAACACCACGGCGAGCACCAACGCATACGCCGCAAATACCAGCCAGATGGTCTGCCAGTCTTTCACCCCGTCCACGGAGAAATAATCTACCGCCGCGCCGCTCAATACCGATCCGAAATAAGCACCGATACCGTTAACGGTCGTCATAAACAGCCCTTGCGCGCTGGCGCGGATATCAGCGCTTACCTCCTGTTCGACAAACACCGAGCCGGAGATGTTGAAGAAGTCGAACGCGCAACCATAGACCAGCATTGACAGCATCAACAGGCCGACGCCTGTCGCGGAAGGATCGCCATACGCAAAGAGTCCAAACCGCAGCATCCAGGCCACCATGCTCATCAGCATCACGGTTTTTATGCCAAAACGTCGGAGGAAGAAAGGAATGGTCAGGATGAACAGCACCTCTGACATCTGCGAGACGGAGAGCAAAATAGAAGGGTATTTAACGATAAAGCTTTCCACATACGCCGGATTACGCGCAAAATCATGCAGAAAGGGGCTACCGAAAGTATTGGTGATTTGCAGCACGGCGCCCAGCAGCATCGCAAACAAAAAGAACACCGCCATTCGGGGCTGTTTAAACAGGACGAACGCATTCAGGCCAAGTTTGCTTGCCAGCGTCGATGAGGTTTTATTCTTCGCCACCGGAATGGCCGGTAACGTCAGTGAATAGAGCGCCAGTACCAGCGACGCGGCAGCAGCAATGTAGAGCTGAATGTTAGTTAACTCTGCCCCCATCAGGCTTATGGCCCACATCGCCACAATGAAGCCTACCGTGCCATAGACCCGCACCGTTGGAAAATGGGTCACCGTGTCCAGCCCTGCCTGCTCAAGACAGGAGTAGGAAAGGGTATTCGAAAGCGCAATGGTTGGCATAAAGGCCATGGCATTAACCAGCATGACCCAGAACATCAGCCCCGGTTCATTGACCTGCGCGGCATAGCAAAGCGCAACGGCACAGACGAGATGGCAAATCACGTATGCATGATCTGCCCGCAGCCACTTATCGGCAATAATGCCCACCAGCGAGGGCATCACGATCGCGGCAAGCCCCTTCGAGCTGTAGACCATACCCACGTCAGAGCCGGAAAAACCCAGGGTGTTAATCATGTAAGCGCCGAGAGTAACGAGCCAGCTTCCCCAGATAAAATATTGCATAAAGGACATCATCTTTAAGCGCGTCGTGATGTTCATACCCGATTCCTTATAGCAGAGTGGCCCTCACGGGCCACGGTGTTGTTTCGCTCAGGCAAGCTGGCGCAGAAAACCGCAGATAAGATCGATGAAGTTCTGGCGAGAGAGTTCGGCTGCGGCAAGCGTTTGTTCATGCGACAGTTTTACATCGCTCAGACCTTCAGCAAGGTTGGTTATGGCCGAAACGGCGACCACCTTCAGGCCACAGTGGCGCGCCGAGATCACTTCCGGCACCACTGACATTCCCACCACATCTCCGCCGATGATCTGCATCATGCGGATCTCAGCCGCGGTTTCGAAGTTAGGGCCTGGATAAGAGACAAACACCCCCTCATGCAATGGAAAGCCCTTCTCGCTCGCCACGGTCTGCAGCAGGGCACGGCAATCTGCGTCATAAGCATTGGCCAGCGAGAAAAAACGGTCGCCAAAACGGTCATCGTTCAGCCCGACCATCGGGGTACCCGGCAGGGTGTTGATGTGGTCGCTGAGGGCAACCAGGCTTCCCGGTTCAACCTCCGGACGTAATGAACCGGCGGCATTGGTACTGAACAGCAGTTCGCAGCCCAGCAGTTTGAAGGTGCGGATTGCATCGGTCATGACGGCGATGCCGCGGCCCTCATAGAAGTGACCGCGCCCTTTCATACAGGCGACCGGAACACCGGCAAGATGCCCCAACACCAGCTCACCGGCGTGACCGTGAACGGTGCTCACCGGGAAGCCCGGCAGTTTTTCATAGCTCAGTACCACAGCGTCAACAATCTGCTCGGCGAGCGCGCCAAGACCTGAGCCGAGAATAAACGCAACCCGCGGAGTGAAATCAGGTTTAGCGGCACGAATGATGTCGGCAGAGAACCAGGGATTATTCGAGAGGGTCATAAAAGCTCCTTGAGAATTAAGATCGCGATATCACCGATCGCATGACCTTAGTCTTATATCTGGAGCCTGCGGGTTACCTCCAATACACTTTCTCTGCACCATCAATACTGATTTGGTATCAATACCTTTCCCTGCCAGATATGGCAGTTTTGCTCAAGCTAATTGCGTTGGCGCCGATACCTCTGTTTTACAGCGAGAGGAAAAAGTATGACGACCATTCAGGCTACAACCCAGCCCATTCAAACCAGCGGTGGCGGGAGTCGTTCTTCCGGCGGCAACGATATCGCTGCCCAAATCAGCCGCATCACTGACAAGATAACCAAGCTGACTCAACAGCTAAAAGAGGTTGCGAACGGTTCCGGCAGTGCGGAAGAGAAGAAGAAGCAGCAGGAGCTTATCCAGGTGCAAATCAAAGTGCTGCAGGCACAGCTCGCACAGCTGCAGCGCCAGCAGGCGGAAGAAACCCAGAAGAAACAAGAGCAAAGTCTGGTCAACGTGGAAGGTCCGAAGAACGCATCAGACAATCATCAAATAGACATTTACGTCTAACGCTCTGTTGAGTTAAACAGTGGATCGCGTATACGGGCCTCGGTTAATCGTTGCGCCTGGATACGCACCACTTCCCAGATAGCCTGCGCAGCCCCGGAGAGCGAACGGTTTTTTCGCCGTACCAGCATCAGTTTTCGCTCAATAGCAGGCGTCAGTCGCTTCACGACCAGACGGCTTCCCTGCGGCAAAGGGAGCGCCAGGGCGGGTAATACACTGATCCCTATGCCGGCCTCCACCATGGGAAACAGCGTTGCCGGGTGTCCAATCTCCTGCACAATGGTCGCCTCAACGCCCTGCGTCACCAGCGCAGAATCAATCAGCGGACGGCTGCCCGAGGCATAATCCTGTAATACCAGGTTCGCTCCCTGCAGCGCCTGCCAGTGAACAGACGGCTGCGCGGCTAGCGGATCGTCGTCCCGGCAAAGCAACAGAAACGGCTCAGAAAGCACAATTTCACATTCCAGGTCACTCACCTGACCGGGATCGATAACAATACCAAAATCCACATCACCCTGACGGATGCTCTCCAGCACCCACTGCTGCGGCCTGTCATGCAAAACAAAATCGATATCCGGATAGCGATGATTACCCTCTGCAATACACTGCGGGATAAGGTGCGCGGATATCGTCTGGCTGGCCGCAACCCGCACGGTACCCGACAGCTGCTGCCCCAGTCGACCTACATCTCTGAGCGTACTGTTGAGTTCGTCCAGCAGCCGTTCAAGGCGCTGAGCCAGCTGCTGTCCGGCTTCCGTGAGCACGACTTCACGCGTGGTGCGATCAAGCAGCCGGACACCCGTCTGGCTCTCCAGCTCTTTCACGCTGTGGCTTACCGCGGACTGGCTCAGGCCGATGATCTCCCCTGCCCGACTGAAGCTGCGGGCATGGGCTACGGTGACGAAGATGCGAAGCTGGCGTAAGGAATAATTCATCTGTTTAATTCATGAATGGATGCAATAAATCAATTTTATTTCTCAAACAGAAAAAAGCACAATAGCGATATCTGTTTTCAGGAGTCATTATGAAACTATTTCGTATTCTTGATCCGTTTACGCTTACTCTGGTTGTCACGGTATTACTGGCCTCCTTCTTCCCTGCGCGGGGCGGGTTCGTTCCTTTTTTTGAAGGACTGACGACCGCGGCCATCGCGCTGTTGTTCTTTATGCACGGCGCAAAGCTCTCGCGCGAAGCCATTATTGCGGGGGGGAGCCACTGGCGACTGCACCTGTGGGTGATGTGCAGCACGTTCATCCTCTTCCCTGTACTCGGCGTGCTGTTCGCATGGTGGGCGCCGGTGAATGTCGACCCGGCCCTTTATACCGGCTTCCTGTATCTGTGCATTTTGCCGGCCACCGTGCAGTCCGCTATCGCGTTTACCTCTCTGGCGGGCGGTAACGTCGCAGCCGCAGTCTGTTCAGCGTCGGCATCCAGCCTGTTAGGGATTTTCGTTTCGCCGCTGCTGGTGGGTCTGCTGATGAACATGCACGGCGCGGAAGGTAACCTGGAACAGGTAGGTAAAATCTGTCTGCAGCTGCTGTTGCCGTTTGTGCTGGGTCATCTCTCTCGTCCGTGGACGGGCGCGTTTGTTGCAAAGCACAAAAAATGGATCTCAAAAACCGACCAGTCGTCGATTCTGCTGGTGGTCTATTCGGCCTTCAGCGAAGCGGTTGTGAATGGCATCTGGCATAAGGTGGGCGCAGGCTCGCTGCTGTTTATCGTGGTGGTCAGCCTTGTTCTGCTGGCGATTGTGATTGGCGTAAACGTCTTTGTGGCCCGCAAGTGCGGCTTCAACAAAGCCGATGAAATTACCATTGTCTTCTGTGGCTCGAAGAAGAGCCTGGCGAACGGCATTCCTATGGCAAACATTCTCTTCCCGACCTCAATGATAGGGATGATGGTACTGCCACTGATGATTTTCCATCAGATCCAGCTGATGGTCTGCGCGGTGCTGGCGCGTCGTTACAAACGCCAGACGGAAAAACAGGCGCAGGAAGAGACCCGCGCCGCGAAAGCTTAAGGACGTTTCAGGGGCTGAACCAACTGCGTCAGCCCCTCGGTTTTAATCAGTAACGTGATAGCCATCAGCTCACCCAGTCGTCCAGCCGGGAACCCATCTTTGCGGGCAAACCACAGCAAATAATCTTCCGGTAAATCAATCAGCCTGCGGCCTTTATATTTACCGAATGGCATCTCCGTGTTGGCGATCTCAACGAGCTGCTCTTTCTCCACGTTACTCTCCTAACAGGCGCATCATTTCCGCTTCGTCGATAACCTCAATGCCCAGCTCCTGAGCTTTAGCAAGCTTCGAACCGGCGGCTTCCCCGGCAATAACCAGGTCGGTTTTCTTCGACACGCTGCCTGCCACTTTTGCGCCCAGCGCAACCAGTCGCGCTTTAGCATCATCACGGGAAAGCTGGCTCAGGCTGCCGGTCAGCACGACCGTTTTGCCGGCAAACGGGCTGTCGATCTCGTCAGCGTTGACCACGACCGGAGCCGGCCATCTGATGCCCTCTTCCAGCAGCTTGCCGATCACCTCGCGGTTGCTCTCTTCGGCAAAGAAGTTAAAGACATGCGTCGCGACGACAATTCCCACGTCCGGGACTCTCTGCAGCTCGTCAATACTCGCTTTTTCCAGAGCTTCCAGCGTACCGAAATACGCCGCCAGCCCCGCCGCCGTGGCTTCGCCCACTTCGCGAATACCGAGCGCATAAAGGAATCGGGCAAAAGTCGTCTCTTTGGCAGCATCCAGGGCATTAACCACATTCTGGGCCGACTTCGGTCCCATGCGATCAAGACCCGTGAGTTTACCCGCGGTCAGTTTAAAGAGATCTGCAGGCGTATGAACATATTCTTTCTCTACCAGCTGATCGATAATTTTGTCGCCCATTCCGTCGACGTCCATCGCCCGACGGGAAACGAAGTGCTTCAGTGACTCTTTACGTTGTGCCCCGCAGATTAAGCCACCCGTACAGCGAGCCACCGCTTCACCTTCAACGCGCTCAACGTCAGATCCGCATACCGGGCAATGCGTCGGGAACACGATGGCGCGCGTATCGTCAGGACGCTCTGACTCAACCACGTTCACCACCTGCGGGATAACATCGCCCGCGCGACGAATCACCACTTTGTCACCAATGCGCAGGCCGAGACGTTCAATTTCATCGGCGTTATGCAGCGTGGCGTTACTCACCAGCACGCCGGCAACCTGCACCGGCTCCAGACGGGCAACCGGGGTAATCGCGCCCGTACGGCCCACCTGGAACTCCACGTCACGGACAAAGGTCATCTGCTCCTGCGCCGGGAATTTAAACGCCACTGCCCAGCGTGGCGCGCGCGCCACAAAGCCTAACTGCTCCTGCAGCGCAAGTGAGTTAACCTTGATAACCACGCCATCAATATCAAAACCAAGCGTCGGGCGGTCTTCTTCCACTTTGTGGTAGAACGCCAGCACGGCTTCCGGGGAGTCGCACAGCTGAACACGGTTACTCACCGGCAGGCCCCACGCTTTAAACTGCAATAAACGTCCAAGATGGGTATCCGGCAGTTCACCGCCTTCCAGAATCCCGACGCCATAGCAGAAGAAAGTAAGCGGTCGCTTCGCGGTGATACGGGGATCAAGCTGGCGCAAGGAGCCTGCCGCCGCATTACGCGGGTTAGCAAACACTTTCCCGCCGGTACGGCGCGCCTCTTCGTTGATTTTCTCAAAGCCCGTCTGCGGGAGGAATACTTCACCGCGCACTTCCAGACGGGCTGGAATATTATCCCCTTGCAGCTTCAGCGGGATCGCACGGATGGTGCGTACGTTGGTGGTAATGTCTTCACCCGTCGTACCATCACCCCGCGTCGCGGCACGCACCAGCACACCGTTTTCATAGAGAAGGCTGACCGCCAGACCATCCAGCTTCAACTCGCAGCACCAGGTCAGGGAGTCGCTGCTTTTGAGGCGATCCTGCACGCGCTTGTTAAACGCGAGGAAGCTCTCTTCATCAAAGACGTTGTCCAGAGACAACATTGGCACTTCATGACGTACCTGACTGAAAGCACCCAGCGGCTCCGCACCCACGCGCTGCGTGGGTGAGTCGGGCGTAATCAATTCCGGGTGCTGCGCCTCTAGCTCGCGCAGCTCGCGCATCAGACGGTCATACTCCGCATCCGGCACTTCCGGCGCGTCCATAACATGATAGAGGTATTCATGATGGCGAAGCGTGGTTCGCAGTTCAGTGAGTTGTTGTTCGATTGAGTCCATATCACACCATCAATGAGAAAAAACCCCCGACATGCGGGGGTTGAGGAGGAGTCGATGTAAACGCGATGATTACGCGTTGGCTTCCTTAACTTCGCGGATGCGGTCCTGATACTCGCGCAGTTTCTGCGGCGTCATCATACGACGCTGATCGTCGAGCACCACACCACCGACTTCGTCAGCAATGTGCTGCGCGGACTGCAGCATCAGCTTAAAGTTTTGCAGTTCATCACCGTAGGACGGCACCTGCATGAAGATAGTGACACCCGGCGTCACGAAATCACCGGTCATTTCCGGGTCAAAGGTGCCAGGGTTAACCATATTGGCCAGGCTAAACAGCGCCGGACCGCTACCGTCAGGACTCAGGTGACGATGGAAAATATTCATGTCGCCAAACTTGAAACCTGCCTGTTGAATGCTGTTAAGCAGGACATCGCCATTCAGGTGGGTGCCATGATGCGCAGCCACGTTCATGATGATGACCGCTTCTTTACGCTGCGGTTTTTCAACAACCGGTTCTGGCTCAACCACGGGCTCTGGTTCAACGAGCGGGGCCGGCGCAGGCTGAGGTGCAGGCTGCACGTGAACAGGCTGCTGCGGTTGGTGTACCGGCTGCGCAGGCTGTTGTGGCGCGGGTTGCTGCACAGGCTGTTGCTGAACCGGCTGTGGCGCAGCAGGCTGCTGATGGACAGGCTGTTGCGGCGGCTGACGCACCGGCTCTTCTCCAGGCTGCGGCGCCTGCTGGCGCGGCTGTGCAGAAGCATACGGCGGTTGATACTGGTGCTGCGGAGGCTGACGAGGGGCTTCATGCTCCCCATGAGCCGCGCCGGGCGCAGTATTGACCCGATGAACACGAACTTCACCCACGCCGTCGTCGTCGCTTCCGTCGATGTCATTTTCACTGTCATCGTCATCACGACTGGACTTCATGCGCTTCAGTGGGCGATCGCGAAACATAGAGGAACGCTCTTTACGGCTGGTCCAGAAACCATGTACCAGTAAAGCGATTATGGCGATCGCGCCAACAATGATTAATATCAGACGCAAATCCTGCATCATTATATTCTCTGTTGTTCTAACACCTTGCCACCACGGCAAACATTTACTCACTAAGAGTATTTGCCGTTTACGTCAAGTGCAAGTGTGTGCAGAGCATTCACAGCATAAAGATGAACTAAATCGTGCTTTTTGCTGTTTTTTCGAACATTTCCGAACTGGTCATTGGTCCGTAAGTGGATAATATAGGCGGGCAATTCCACTGGTTGTGAAAAAAGGAGTACAGCCTGGTTATGGTTTCAACATCATCTTCTCCCCCGCGCAGCGGCGTCTGGTATTTTTCTCAGGGCTGGAAACTGGTCTCACTGCCGGGGATTCGTCGCTACGTCATTCTGCCGTTGCTGATTAACATTATCCTGATGGGCGGCGCGTTCTGGTGGCTGTTCATCAGACTGGAGAGCTGGATCCCTTCGCTGATGAGCCATGTGCCGGACTGGCTGCAGTGGCTGAACTACCTGCTCTGGCCGGTTGCGGTCATCTCCGTGCTGCTGGTGTTCGGCTACTTCTTCTCGACGATTGCAAACTGGATAGCTGCGCCGTTTAACGGCCTCCTGGCAGAACAGCTGGAAGCACGTCTTACCGGTGCAACGCCGCCGGATACGGGCATGCTGGGGATCATGAAAGATATCCCACGCATCATGAAGCGCGAATGGCAGAAGTTTGCCTGGTATCTTCCCCGCGCCATTGTGCTGCTTATCCTTTATTTTGTCCCTGGCGTCGGTCAGACGGTGGCCCCGGTGCTGTGGTTCCTGTTCAGCGCCTGGATGCTGGCAATCCAGTACTGCGATTATCCGTTCGATAACCACAAGGTGCCGTTCAAAACGATGCGCAGCGCCCTGCGTACGCAAAAAGTCGCGAATATGCAGTTCGGGGCGCTGACCAGTCTGTTCACCATGATCCCGGTGCTCAACCTGTTCATCATGCCGGTCGCCGTTTGCGGCGCAACGGCGATGTGGGTTGACTGCTACCGTGCTAAGCACGCGTTATGGAAGTAATGCAAAAATGTGTAAAAAGGGGGTGGCTTATGCCGCCCCTTATTCCATACTGATCCCCATTATTTCCTTGCAGTATATAGATATGCGAATTCCTTACTTCCCCCTACCTGTTCAACAGGTATGCTGGGACGGTATCCCAATTTCATACAGTTAAGGACAGGCCATGAGTAAGATTTATGAAGACAACTCGCTGACTATCGGTCATACGCCCCTGGTTCGACTGAACCGTATCGGTAATGGACGCATTCTGGCGAAGGTCGAATCACGTAACCCGAGCTTCAGCGTGAAGTGCCGTATCGGTGCAAATATGATTTGGGATGCTGAAAAACGTGGCGTGCTGAAGCCAGGCGTTGAGCTGGTTGAACCGACCAGCGGTAACACCGGTATCGCACTGGCCTATGTTGCGGCGGCGCGCGGTTATAAACTGACGCTGACCATGCCTGAAACCATGAGCATCGAACGTCGCAAACTGCTGAAAGCGCTGGGCGCGAACCTGGTGCTGACCGAAGGTGCCAAAGGCATGAAGGGTGCGATTCAGAAAGCAGAAGAGATTGTTGCCAGCGATCCGGCGAAATATCTGCTGCTGCAGCAGTTCAGCAACCCAGCGAACCCGGAAATTCACGAAAAAACCACCGGCCCGGAGATTTGGGAAGATACCGACGGTCAGGTTGATGTATTTATCTCCGGTGTAGGCACCGGCGGAACCCTGACTGGCGTGTCGCGCTATATAAAAGGCACAAAAGGTAAAAAAGACCTGATTACCGTTGCCGTGGAACCAACCGACTCGCCGGTGATCACCCAGGCGCTGTCGGGCGAAGAGATCAAACCCGGCCCACATAAAATTCAGGGGATCGGTGCCGGCTTCATTCCGGGCAACCTGGATCTGAAGCTTATTGATAAAGTGGTGACCATCACCAACGAAGAAGCTATCTCTACCGCACGTCGCCTGATGGACGAGGAAGGTATTCTGGCGGGCATCTCTTCCGGTGCTGCTGTTGCGGCAGCGCTCAAACTTCAGGAAGATGAGGCCTTTACCAACAAGAATATTGTGGTTATCCTGCCTTCATCGGGTGAGCGTTACTTGAGCACCGCACTGTTTGCCGATCTGTTCACTGAAAAAGAACTGCAACAGTAATGCCAGCATGTTAATAACGCGTAAAAAAGCACCTTTTTGGGTGCTTTTTTGTGGCCTGCTTCAAAGTTTTACCCCTCCTGGCATTGATTCACCCCGTTGGGTCTGGTATTTAAACCAGCAATTATTTTGATGCGTGAAATTAATCAGTGAACGAAATAGCCTTGCTGAATCGATTTTATGATTTGGTTCAAGTCTTGCTTTCGCTGCATAATGTTTAATGACGATCGAAACGTCAGCGCTAACAATACAGGCTAAAGTTAAGTCGCCAGGCTAGACTTTAGTTCCACAACACTAAACCTATAAGTTGGGGAAATACAATGTTCCAGCAAGAAGTTACCATTACCGCTCCGAACGGTCTGCACACCCGCCCTGCTGCTCAGTTTGTTAAAGAAGCGAAAGGCTTCACTTCTGAAATCACTGTGACTTCCAACGGCAAAAGCGCCAGCGCAAAAAGCCTGTTCAAACTGCAGACTCTGGGTCTGACTCAGGGTACCGTTGTCACCATCTCTGCTGAAGGTGAAGACGAGCAGAAAGCAGTTGAGCATCTGGTAAAACTGATGGCTGAGCTCGAGTAAGTTTCCGGGTTCTTTTAAATATCAGTCACAAGTAAGGTAGGGTTATGATTTCAGGCATTTTAGCATCCCCGGGTATCGCTTTCGGCAAAGCACTGCTGCTGAAAGAAGACGAGATCGTCATCGACCGGAAAAAAATTTCTGCCGACAAGGTTGATCAGGAAGTTGAACGTTTTCTGAGCGGTCGTGCCAAGGCATCTGCGCAACTGGAAGCAATCAAGACTAAAGCTGGCGAAACTTTCGGTGAAGAAAAAGAAGCCATCTTCGAAGGGCACATCATGCTGCTCGAAGATGAGGAGCTGGAGCAGGAAATCATAGCCCTGATTAAAGATAAAAGCATGACGGCAGACGCTGCTGCGCATGAAGTTATCGAAGGTCAGGCAACTGCCCTGGAAGAACTGGATGATGAATACCTGAAAGAGCGTGCGGCTGACGTACGTGACATCGGTAAGCGCCTGCTGCGCAACATCCTGGGTCTGGCCATTATCGACCTGAGCGCTATTCAGGATGAAGTCATCCTGGTTGCCGCCGATCTGACCCCGTCTGAAACCGCACAGTTGAACCTGAAAAAGGTCCTCGGTTTCATCACTGACGCGGGCGGGCGTACCTCCCACACCTCTATCATGGCGCGTTCTCTGGAACTGCCTGCCATTGTGGGTACCGGTAGCGTCACCTCTCAGGTCAAAAACGACGATTATCTGATTCTGGATGCCGTAAACAACGTGGTTTACGTCAACCCAACTAACGAAGAGATCGAAAAACTGCGCGCGGTTCAGGAGCAGGTTGCGACTGAAAAAGCGGAACTCGCTAAGCTGAAAGACCTGCCTGCCATCACTCTGGACGGTCATCAGGTTGAAGTGTGCGCAAACATCGGTACCGTACGTGACGTCGATGGCGCTGAGCGCAACGGCGCGGAAGGTGTGGGTCTCTATCGTACTGAATTCCTGTTCATGGACCGTGACGCGCTGCCAACTGAAGAAGAACAGTTTGCTGCGTACAAAGCTGTGGCTGAAGCGTGTGGCTCTCAGGCGGTTATCGTCCGTACCATGGATATCGGTGGCGACAAAGAGCTGCCGTACATGAACTTCCCGAAAGAAGAGAACCCGTTCCTGGGCTGGCGTGCGATTCGTATCGCGATGGATCGTAAAGAGATCCTGCGCGATCAGGTTCGCGCTATCCTGCGTGCGTCTGCTTTCGGTAAACTGCGCATCATGTTCCCGATGATCATCTCTGTTGAAGAAGTGCGTGCACTGAAGAAAGAGATCGAAATCTACAAACAGGAACTGCGCGACGAAGGTAAAGCATTTGACGAGTCAATTGAGATCGGCGTGATGGTGGAAACACCTGCGGCGGCGACCATTGCGCGTCATTTAGCCAAAGAAGTTGATTTCTTTAGTATCGGTACCAATGATTTAACGCAGTACACCCTGGCAGTTGACCGTGGTAATGATATGATTTCACATCTCTACCAGCCAATGTCACCGTCCGTACTGAACTTGATCAAGCAAGTTATTGATGCTTCTCATGCAGAAGGTAAATGGACTGGCATGTGTGGTGAGCTTGCAGGCGACGAACGTGCTACACTTCTGTTGCTGGGTATGGGTCTGGACGAATTCTCTATGAGCGCCATTTCCATCCCGCGCATTAAGAAGATTATCCGTAACACGAACTTCGAAGATGCGAAGGTGTTAGCAGAGCAGGCTCTTGCTCAACCGACAACGGACGAGTTAATGACGCTGGTTAACAAGTTCATTGAAGAAAAAACAATCTGCTAATCCACGAGATGCGGCCCAAATTACTGCTTAGGAGAAGATCATGGGTTTGTTCGATAAACTGAAATCTCTGGTTTCTGATGATAAGAAAGACTCCGGAACTATTGAGATTGTTGCTCCGCTCTCCGGCGAGATCGTCAACATCGAAGACGTGCCGGATGTAGTGTTTGCTGAGAAAATCGTTGGTGATGGCATTGCTATCAAACCAACTGGCAACAAAATGGTTGCTCCAGTTGACGGCACCATCGGTAAAATTTTTGAAACCAACCATGCGTTCTCTATCGAATCTGATAGCGGTATCGAACTGTTCGTTCACTTCGGTATCGACACCGTTGAACTGAAAGGCGAAGGCTTCAAACGTATCGCGGAAGAAGGCCAGCGTGTTAAAGTTGGCGACCCGGTCATTGAATTCGATCTGCCACTGCTGGAAGAAAAAGCCAAGTCTACCCTGACGCCGGTTGTTATCTCCAACATGGACGAAATCAAAGAACTGATCAAACTGTCTGGCAGCGTCACCGTGGGTGAAACCCCGGTTATCCGCATCAAGAAGTAATTCTTGCCGCACAGAAAAATGGCGCCTTCGGGCGCCATTTTTGTTTATGCGGGCAGGATAAGCTCGTCGTAGCCTTTCGACTGCGTATAAATCATCACGTCTGTGACGCGGTCTCCTGCCATGCGAATCGCATCGGCAACGGTTTTGCCCTCAACGATCCCGCTCACCAGCTCTGAACAGAAGAGGTCGCCCGTGCCTTTCAGGTCCGTTTCAACACGCGGATGCGCACTGACGGTCACACCGTCTCGGGTAACCAGCACCACGTGAATATTCTCCGGATCGTCCGCCACCGGCGCACTGGTGATGGCCACCCATTTCAGCGTGTCGGAAAGTAACCCCTGCGCTGCCGCTATAGCACTTTCAGGCGTACGACACGGTTTGCCGCTTAGCACTTCCAGCTCAAAGACGTTAGGCGTGATCCCCTGCGCCAGTGGCAGCAGGTACTCCCGATACGCTTCAGGGATATCAGGTTTCACATACATCCCACTGTCAATATCGCCAATAACGGGGTCAACCAACACCAGCAGGTCAGGATGCTGCGCTTTGATCGCGGTGAGCCACTGCGCCAGGCATTTTATCTGGCTGGCGCTGCCCATGTAGCCCGTGGTAACGGCTTTAAGCTCGCGCAGGATCTCGCGCTCTTCCAGCGCCTTAAGATACCCGCTGAACCATTCATCGGGGATCACGCCGCCGTAAAAGGTATCGTAGTGCGGCGTGTTGCTGAACAGCACGGTCGGCACGGCGGTGACGGTCAGCCGGTGGGTACGAATATTCGGCACCGCAATGCTGTTCCCCACGCTGCCGTAAACCACCTGCGACTGTACCGCGACAATATCGGTTTGCTGCGCCCGGGTGTTATCCCGGAATAAAATCATCTCCATGACGCTTAAATCCCCGCCCCCTGCGTATAACTCTCTTCACCAAAGACGCCGGTAGAAAGATAGCGATCGCCGCGGTCGCAGATAATCGCCACCACGACAGCCCCGGGATGTGCCTGCGCAACACGCAATGCTCCCGCTACCGCGCCACCCGAGCTGACCCCGCAGAAGATACCTTCACGCACGGCCAGTTCACGCATCGTATTCTCCGCCTCGCGTTGATGAATATCCAGCACCTGATCCACCAACTGGGCGTTAAAAATGCCCGGCATGTATTCCGCCGGCCAGCGGCGAATACCCGGTATGCTGCTCCCCTCTTCCGGCTGCAGACCCACAATCGTTACCGCCTTTTCCTGCTCGCGCAGAAAACGGGATACGCCGGTAATGGTCCCTGTCGTGCCCATGCTGGAGACGAAGTGAGTGATGCGCCCGTTGGTCTGCTGCCAGATTTCCGGACCGGTAGTGGTGTAGTGAGCGTACGGGTTATCCGGGTTATTAAACTGATCGAGCAGTTTGCCTTCACCGCGTTCGGCCATGGCTAGCGCCAGGTCGCGCGCCCCTTCCATCCCCTCTTCTTTAGAGACCAGAATCAGTTCGGCACCATAGGCGCGCATCGCCGCACGGCGCTCCTGGCTCATGTTATCGGGCATCAGCAACGTCATGCGATAGCCTTTCAGCGCGGCAATCATTGCCAGCGCAATACCGGTGTTACCGCTGGTGGCTTCAATCAGCACGTCGCCGGGCTGAATTTCACCGCGTTTTTCGGCCTGCACAATCATGGACAACGCAGCCCGGTCCTTCACCGAACCGGCAGGGTTATTGCCTTCGAGTTTGACCCAGATTTCGCTGCCGTTGTCCGGCCCCATGCGCTGAAGTTTGACCAGAGGGGTGTTGCCGATGGTGTGTTCTAATGTGTTCAAGATCGCTGTCCAATAAAAAGCCCGGTGGCGCGCAGCGCTCCGGGCATACGGAGATCATATTCCAGACCGGCTAAGCGCAGCGCCTCCGGTCAAACTACGTGTCATTAACCTATCAGGCTGACTCCGCCAGAGCAATATCCTCGCGCGTCTCTATGCGCTCATTGCCATGATAAATACGGGCATGCTGCAGCCCAACAAACAGGCGTTCGCCCCGGTACGGCGGCTCGTCATCACGCATCACCACCGTCAGCGGCTCGGTATACCAGCCCAGCGGTTGTACCACCAATTGGGTGTAGTGCCCTTTAGGGCTAGCTTCCAGCACCTGCACCGGCAGCGGTGAATCCAGACTCGTCCGGCGGCTCACGTCCACTTCCCAGGGACGCAGGAACAGATCGACCGGCCCCTGATGTGCGGAGGTGTATCCCAGCGGCCAGCGGTGTGCGCCCACGTGGAATTGCCCACCGCGGATGGTGCCCTGCAGCCGGTTAACTTCGCCCATAAACTCGAGGACAAATCGGGTCGCCGGTTCACGCCAGAGCTGCTCTGGCTCATCAACCTGCTCGATGTTCCCCTGGCTCATCACCACCACGCGGTCCGCGACTTCCATCGCCTCTTCCTGATCGTGGGTGACGAAGACGCTGGTAAACTTCAGCTCTTCATGCAGCTGACGCAGCCAGCGGCGTAACTCTTTACGCACCTGCGCATCCAGCGCGCCAAACGGCTCATCCAGCAGCAGAATTTGCGGCTCAACGGCCAGGGCCCGCGCCAGCGCGACGCGCTGCTTCTGGCCGCCGGAAAGCTGCGCCGGGAAGCGGTCAGCCAGATGCGCAAGCTGTACCATCTCCAGCAGTTTGGTCACTTTCGCTTTGATGGTGGCCGCATCCGGACGCTCGCGGCGAGGCAGGACGGTCAGACCGAAAGCGATGTTATCGAACACGGTCATATGGCGGAACAGCGCGTAATGCTGGAACACAAAGCCCACTTTACGGTCGCGGGCGTGCAAACGGCTTACGTCGGTACCGTGAAAACGAATATGTCCGCTGGTCTGATGCTCAAGCCCGGCGATAATGCGCAGCAGCGTGGTTTTACCCGAGCCAGACGGCCCGAGCAGTGCCACCATTTGTCCGGAAGGGATATCCAGCGAGATATCATTCAGCACCTGGGTGCGACCAAAAGACTTCTTAATATTGGCAATCTCAATGCTCATGATTTCCCTCCTGGTGCTGACGTTTTTCCTGGTTCTCTAAACGCCACTGCACCACACTCTTCAAAAACAGGGTCAAAATCGCCATCAGCGTCAGTAACGCTGCGGCAGTAAAGGAACCGACGGTGTTGTAGTCCTGTTCCAGTAATTCAATCTGTAACGGTAACGACAGCGTTTCGCCGCGAATAGAGCCCGAGACGACCGAAACTGCACCGAACTCGCCAATGGCGCGGGCATTGGTCAGCACGACGCCGTAGAGCAGCGCCCAGCGAATATTCGGCAGCGTCACGCGGCGGAACATCTGCCAGCCGGATGCGCCCAGCAGAATTGCCGCTTCGTCTTCGTTGCTGCCCTGGCTTAACATCACCGGGACCAGTTCGCGCACCACAAATGGACAGGTTACAAACACCGTGACCAGCACCATGCCCGGCCAGGCAAACATGACCTGCAGGTTATGCTCATCCAGCCAGCCGCCCAGCGGGCCGTTAGAGCCGTAGAAGAGCAGATAAACCAGACCGGCCACTACCGGCGACACGGCAAACGGGATATCCAGCAGGGTCAGCAGCAGCTGACGTCCCGGGAAGTTAAAGCGCGTTACCAGCCAGGCCAGCAGCGTACCGAACACCAGGTTGACCGGCACCGTGATAAGCGCAATCAGTACGGTTAGCCAGATGGCGTGCAGCATATCCGGGTTCGCCAGGTTTTCCAGCGCGGGCATCAACCCCTTGCTGAACGCCTGAACAAAAATATAAATCGTCGGCACGACGAGAATGAAGGCGGACACCAGCACGCCCGTACCAATCAGAAACCATTTTCCCCAGTTGATACGGGGAGCATCGTATCGCTTCAATTGAGTAACTTCCGCCATCAGTGACCTACCACGCGTCGACCAAAGCGACTTTGCAGAGTGTTAATTGAGTAGAGCAGCAGCAGCGATGCGGCAAGAATGACCGAGGCAATTGCGCTCGCCGCCGGGTAATCAAACTCCTGTAAGCGGATAAAAATCATCAGCGAGGTGACTTCGGTTTTCCACGCAATGTTCCCGGCAATGAAAATAACCGCGCCGAACTCACCGAGGCTACGGGTAAACGACAGCGCGATACCGGCCAGCAGCGCCGGAGAAAGCTCAGGCAGGACGACCTTGCGGAAGCTCTGCCAGCGCGTGGCACCCAGCGTTTCCGCTGCTTCTTCGTATTCAGGGCCTAACTCTTCGAGCACTGGCTGCACGGTGCGTACAACAAAAGGAATGCTGGTAAAGGCCATCGCGACCGCGATACCGAGCCAGGTATAGGTCACTTTGATATCAAGCTTCGCCAGCCACTCACCGTAAAACCCGTTCACGGAAAAGAGCGAGGCAAGGGTTAAGCCCGCCACCGCCGTCGGCAGCGCAAACGGCAGGTCCATTAACGCGTCGAGCAGCGTACGGCCCGGGAAACGGTATCGGGTTAAGATCCACGCCATCAGCAGGCCAAAGGCCCCGTTAAAAATGGACGCCACGAACGCCGACAGCAGCGTCACCTTATAGGCTGCGACGACCTGCGGGTTGGTTATCACTTCCCAGTACTGCGCCCAGCTCATTTGCGCAAGCTGCATTACCAGCGCGCTGAGCGGCAACAATAAGATCAGGCAGACGAACAGCAGGCTGGTCCCGAGGCTTAAGGTAAAGCCCGGCAGCACGCGTCTGGTAGAGACTGCAAACATTACTTACGCCCCGCCGCCAGCAATTTGTCTAACTCACCGCCGCTGGCAAAATGCGTTTTCATGACATCAGGCCAGGAGCCGAAATGGTCTTCCACGCGGAACAGCTCGGTCTGCGGGAATTTATCCTTCAGTTTGTTCATCACATCCGGGTTATTCACGCGGTAGTAGTAATCGGTAATGATCGTCTGCGCCTGTGGGCTGTACAGGTAGTTAAGGTAAGCTTTTGCCGCTTTCTCTGTGCCGTTGGACTGCACGTTTTTATCTACCCACGCTACCGGGAACTCGGCGAGGATATTGGTTTTCGGGATAACGACCTCGAAGCCCTGCGCATCGTACTGTTTGCGGATATTATTCACTTCCGACTCAAAGCTGATCAGCACATCACCCAGGCCGCGCTCTGCAAAGGTCGTGGTCGCGCCGCGACCGCCGGTATCAAACACCTCGACGTTTTTCAGGAACTGGGTCATGAACTGCTCGGTTTTCGCTTTATCGTTACCGTCAGCTTTGTCCGCCGCGCCCCACGCTGCCAGATAGGTATAGCGCGCGTTACCGGAGGTTTTTGGATTCGGGAAAATCAGCTTCACGTCGGAACGCACCAGGTCATTCCAGTCGTGGATATTTTTCGGGTTGCCCTTACGCACCAGGAAACCCATGGTGGAGTAGAACGGTGAGCTGTTGTTCGGCAAACGACTCTGCCAGTCAGCGGCGATCAGCTTGCCTTTGTCGTGCAGGATCTGCACGTCAGTGACCTGGTTATAGGTCACCACATCCGCTTTCAGCCCCTGGAGAATGGCCAGCGCCTGCTTGGACGACCCTGCGTGTGACTGTTTAATGGTCAGCTTGTCGCCGTTGTTGTCTTTCGCCCACTGCTGTTCAAACGGTGGGTTAAGGGCGGCAAACAGCTCGCGGGAAACATCATACGAACTGTTCAGCAGCTCAGTAGCCTGCGCCTGTGCCACCAGCAGCAAACCTGCCAGTGCCAGCGATCCTTTTTTCAGTACAGTAACGGCCATTGCGCACCCTTATAAATGTGATGACTATCTTATAGTCATAATATTTATAACGAGGACGAAAGGAGTAACGGTTTTATATACCGTTTGGTGATTTACAAGCAGAAAAGAGAATAAGGGTGCAGCCCGTCGTGGTCCGCACCCCAGCCCTCTCCGTGCGGGAGAGGGTGGACAGCACTTACAGCGCCAGCAGACGCTCGACGGACGGGGCGAAGTAGTAGCCGCCGGTCACCGGTTTGGTGAAGCGCAGCATGGCGTCACGCTTGCCGTCGGTATCGCCAAACATGCTCAACAGCTGCTGTTCGATGTTATGCAGACGCGCGCAGTACGCACAGAAGTAAAGACCGTGGGTACCGCTTGCTGTGCCGTATGGCAGGCTCTGGCGAACAATCTTCAGACCTTTCCCGTCTTCCTTGAGGTCAACGCGGCTCAGGTGAGAGGTGACAGGACGGGCATCGCCGTCGATCTCTTCGTTGGCCTCTTTCGTACGGCCAATCATCATCTCCTGGTCATGCACGCTCATGCGGTTCAGCTGCTTGAGGTTGTGCTCCCAGCGCTGGACGAACACATAGCTGCCGCCCGCGTCGACGCCGTCTTTGATCACTGCCACTTCACGACGCGTCTCTTCACCCGCCGGGTTTTCAGTTCCGTCAACGAAGCCGCTCAGGTCGCGTTCTTCCACCCAACGGAAACCGTGGATCTCTTCCTGAACGTCAATGCTGTCACCAAAAGCCGCAACCGCCGCCTGGGCAACGGAGAAGTTCACATCATGACGCAGCGAGAGAATGTGGATCAGCACGTCGAACTGCGTTGCGGGTGCCAGGCCTTTACCGTAAGGGATAAAATCCTTCAGCTCTTCGGCGCCTTCGCCACCGCTCAGTTGACGCCAGACGTTATGACCAAAGGCAACGACCGCGCCCAGATGGGCGTCCGGGAATTTGGCCTGGAAGATGGCCAGCTTATCAACGAACGCTTTACTGGCCGCACGCAGGGCATCCACATCCCCTTTAACATTGGCTTCAATCCAAATCGCCGCGCGGCAATGTTCTGGCAAAATGCCACTCTGAACCTGAGACATCGCTCCTCCTGAAATAAAGATGCCACGTCAGCGTGGCATTTGATGGCGGCTATTATACCCGTATTTCAGCGAGACGGTTTGTCCAGGCGCAAATTACTGCTTCCAGATAATTTTGCTCACTTTCCAGCTTTTCAGCGTGTCGTCAGACGGCATTAAACCTTCCGGACCACTCCAGGTACCGGTGAAGAGATAGCTGATGTGCTGGCTGCCCTGCGCTTTACATTCCACCGCCACGCCGTCGTCAGACGGGGCACTGGTGCAGTTGCCGAAGGCCTGTTTATAGAGTTCGCTAAACGGGGTTCCCACTTTCACACCGCTTTCGGTTGGGATGTCGTCGTCCATCACAGCAATGCGGTTTACCGTGCCTTTATCACCATTAATCACCAGCGCCAGCGTGTCACCCTTCAGCGCTTCGAAATAACGCACGATATTGCCGTTTTCTGTTTTCATGCCGCTGCGCAGGCGATAACCGCCACCCAGTGCATCCTGAAGGGCGTCCTGATCCAGCGCCGTCGCGGCGGTAATTTTACCCACGCCCTGCTCGGTCACTTCCGTTGAAGAGCCAAACCAGTTCCACGGATAGGCCGCAGACCAGTTAATTGATGAGAGCGTTGAACAGCCGGTTAACGCCAGCGGGAGAGCGCATAAAAGTAAACGCAGCGATTTCATTGAAACGTCCTTACATGTTAAATCAACGCTTGTTGGAGTGCGGTATCGGCAAAAAGTGCCAGGTTAATCTTCCTGATGCGTAAAACAGGCGCGAAGGCGGGGATTCGTCAGCAGCCACAGCAGCGCCACGATATCCGCCACGACCAGCGCAATACCGATCCCCGTAAGCGGTTCACCGCTCCACCAGAGCACCGGTTGCCAGACGAGCAGCGCAAGCTGAGCAAGGATCAGCAGCCAGCGAAGCTCACCCCACAGGCACGGGATCGTATGCCGTCGCCCGCTGCATAAAAACGCCACCACCGCCGGCACGCCCGGCAGCAAGCCGAGCCAGAAGGCATCGTGATCGGGATAGAAGAGCGTCAGAAGCGTATCGCCCTGCCCGCGCGACGCGGCGGCCATCACAAACAGCACCCAGGTACGGGCCTGCAGCAGCAGAACGCACCAGAACAAAAAGGGCAGCCTGACACGCCCTTGCGCATCATAATCTGCCGGATGGATCTCAGTACTCTTCATCTTCTATCAGGCGCTTACCTAAGCTCAGTACGTCCGCGTGTTCATAACCCAGGCGTTCATACATGCCCAGCACCACGTCGTTATCTTCCCGCACCATGATCTGAATCTTCGGGCAGCCGCGGGCAATGAGTTTCTTTTCCAGCCGATTGAGCAGCGCATTGGCGATGCCGCGCGCACGAAATTCCGGGTGCACGCCCAGATAATAGGCCGAGCCGCGATGGCCGTCGTACCCGCCCATCACTGTTCCCACCACCTCGCCGTTGACTTCTGCCACCAGAAACAGACTGACGTCGTGATTCAGCTTACGTTCAATATCCATTTCCGGATCGTTCCACGGACGCAGCAGATCGCAGCGCTCCCAAAGGGTGATCACCTCTTCGAAATCTTCCTGGCGAAAAACGCGTATCTCCATGGTATTAACCGCCTTTTCGGGTTTAAAAACAGTGATTATGGCGTGAACATCGCGTTTAGCCAATAACCGGGGAAAAACTCGCCAAAATTTGGCATAATGTCACTTTGTCACGTATTGAAATGAAAAGTAAAACAATTCTCAATAAGGACTGTCGTAACGCTAATCACGATACGATATAACACCAGGACCCCAATTTTTACAATTCAGGCCGCATGAGCACATTCAAACCATTAAAAGCACTCACATCGCGTCGTCAGGTTCTCAAAGCGGGGCTGGCGGCCTTAACGTTAACGGGCATCGCACAGCAGGCTCAGGCTAAAGAAGAGAGCACGCTCAAAACCAGTAACGGACACAGTAAACCGAAATCGAAAAAGCCGGGCGCGAAGCGCCTGGTCATGCTGGACCCCGGTCACGGCGGAATTGATACCGGCGCTATTGGTAAAAACGGTGCGAAAGAAAAGCATGTCGTGTTAGCGATTGCAAAAAATGTGCGCGCAATTTTACGCAGCAATGGCATTGACGCCCGCCTGACGCGTTCTGGCGACACGTTTATTCCGCTGTACGACCGCGTAGAGATCGCCCACCAGCACGGTGCCGATCTGTTTATGTCGATTCACGCGGACGGTTTTACCAACCCGTCGGCGGCGGGGGCTTCGGTGTTCGCCCTCTCCAACCGTGGGGCGAGTAGCGCCATGGCGAAATATCTCTCCGATCGTGAAAACCGGGCGGATGAGGTTGCGGGGAAAAAAGCCACCGACAAAGATCATCTGTTACAGCAGGTGCTGTTTGACCTCGTTCAGACGGACACCATTAAAAACAGCCTGACGCTCGGCTCGCATATTCTGAAGAAGATTAAACCGGTGCATCGCCTGCACAGCAGGAGCACCGAACAGGCGGCGTTCGTGGTGCTTAAGTCGCCATCAATTCCGTCCGTACTGGTGGAGACGTCGTTCATCACCAACCCGGAGGAAGAGCGCCTGCTCGGCACCACCGCGTTTCGCCAGAAGATCGCCAACGCCATCGCCTCAGGCATAATCAGTTACTTCAACTGGTTCGATAACCAGAAAGCGCACTCCAGGAAACGTTGATGAAACCCAATGCACAGCTGGTAAAAACATTCCTGCTGCAGCTGCAGGATGAGATTTGCCAGAAACTGGCCGCCGCAGATGGCGGTGAATTTCAGGAAGATAGCTGGCAGCGCGAAGCCGGTGGCGGCGGACGCAGCCGCGTGCTGCGTAACGGTGGCATCTTTGAGCAGGCTGGCGTCAATTTTTCCCACGTCCACGGAGACGCGATGCCCGCTTCCGCCACGGCTCATCGACCAGAACTGGCAGGCCGCAGCTTCGAAGCAATGGGCGTATCGCTGGTGGTTCATCCGCACAACCCGTATGTGCCGACCAGCCATGCCAACGTGCGCTTTTTCATTGCTGAAAAACCCGGGGCCGATCCGGTCTGGTGGTTTGGCGGCGGTTTTGACTTAACGCCCTACTACGGGTTTGAAGAAGATGCCGTGCACTGGCACACCACCGCACGCGATCTCTGTCAGCCGTTTGGGGACGACATCTACCCGAAATTTAAAAAATGGTGCGATGACTATTTTTATCTGAAGCACCGCGATGAGCAGCGCGGCATTGGCGGGCTGTTCTTTGACGATCTCAACACGCCAGATTTTGATACCGCGTTCAGCTTTATGCGGGCGGTAGGTGAAGGGTATACCGGGGCCTATCTGCCGATCGTGGCGCGGCGTAAAGATACCGACTACGGCGTGCGCGAGCGCGAGTTCCAGCTTTACCGCCGTGGGCGCTACGTAGAGTTCAACCTGGTATGGGATCGCGGCACGCTGTTTGGCCTGCAGACCGGCGGGCGCACGGAGTCCATTTTGATGTCAATGCCGCCGCTGGTTCGCTGGGAGTACAGCTACGAACCAAAAGAAGGCAGCCCGGAGGCTGCCCTGAAAGACTTTATTACGATTCGGGACTGGGTGTAATACCGGCAGGCGCAGCGCTTACAGCGGCTGCGTCTGCGCTTCAACCACCGCCAGTGCCACCATATTCACGATACGACGCACCGAAGCAATCGGCGTCAACACGTGCACTGGCTTCGCCACGCCCATCAGCACCGGTCCTACGGTGACCCCTTCAGAGCTGGAGACACGCAGCAGGTTGTAGCTGATGCGGGCCGCTTCCACGTTCGGCATAATCAGCACGTTTGCAGAACCTTTCAGCGGGCTGTCCGGCATGCGTTCGTTACGAATGCTCTCTACCAGCGCAGCATCACCGTGCATCTCGCCGTCAATCATCAGTTCCGGCGCACGCTGACGAACCAGCTCCAGCGTCTGGCGCATTTTGCACGCCGCCGCTGATTTTGACGAACCGAAGTTGGAGTGCGACAGCAGCGCTACCTTCGGTTCAATCCCAAAGCGACGCACGGTTTCTGCCGCCATCACGGTGATCTCCGCCAGCTCTTCCGGGCTCGGATCGTCGTTAACGTAGGTGTCGGCAATAAAGGTGTTGCCGCTTGGCAGCAGCAGCGCGTTCATCGCCCCGGCGGTGTGGACCCCTTCGCGATAGCCGAAGATCTCCTGCACCACGCTGAAGTGCTCGTGGTAATCACCGATCGTGCCGCAGATCAACGCATCCGCTTCACCGCGATGGACCATGATCGCCCCGATCACCGTCGTGTTGCTGATCACGGCCTTTTGCGCCTGCTCCTGGGTGATCCCGCGACGTTTCATGATCGCGTAGTATTCGTTCCAGTACTCTTTAAAGCGCGGATCGGATTCGTTATTAACGATCTCAAAATCCACATCCGCTTTGATCTGCAGACCCAGTTTCTGAATACGCATCTCGATAACGCTCGGACGACCGATCAGGATTGGCTTCGCCAGACCTAAGGTGATCAGCTCCTGCGTGGCATGCAGAACGCGCGCCTCTTCCCCTTCCGCCAGCACCACGCGTTTCGCGTCGGCACGCGCCTGGGAGAAAATGGGCTTCATAAACAGGTTGGTTTTGTAGACAAACTCGGTGAGCTTATCGACGTAAGCATCGAAATCTTTGATGGGGCGCGTCGCCACGCCGGAGTCCATTGCCGCCTTAGCAACCGCCGGGGCGATTTTGACAATCAGACGCGGGTCGAATGGTTTTGGAATGATGTAGTCCGGGCCAAAGCTCAGATCCTGGTCACCATACGCCGAGGCGACCACCTCGCTCTGCTCGGCGTGCGCCAGTTCCGCAATGGCATGAACGGCCGCGAGCTTCATCTCTTCGTTGATCGCCGTCGCACCCACGTCCAGCGCCCCGCGGAAGATGAACGGGAAGCAGAGAACGTTGTTTACCTGGTTCGGGTAATCGGAACGACCGGTACAGATAATGGCATCTTCACGCACGGCTTTTGCCAGCGGCGGCAGAATTTCCGGTTCCGGGTTTGCCAGCGCCAGAATCATTGGCGCACGCGCCATTTTCTTCACCATCTCCTGGGTCAGCACTTTCGGGCCTGAACAGCCAAGGAAGATATCCGCGCCGTCAATTACGTCCTCCAGCGTGCGTTTACCGTCGTCTTCTACCGCGTAGGCCGCTTTGGTTTCCGCCATGTTCGGCTCACGGTCCTTGTAAATAACGCCTTTGGAGTCGCAGACCACAATGTTGTGCTTCTGCATACCCAGCGCCACCAGCAGGTTCATACAGGCGATTGCCGCCGCGCCTGCGCCGGAGACCACCATACGGACGTCAGAGAGGTTTTTCTCAACCACACGCAGACCGTTCAGAATGGCCGCGGTGCTGATAATCGCGGTACCGTGCTGGTCATCATGGAACACGGGAATGTTCATACGCTCGCGCAGTTTCTGCTCGATATAGAAACATTCCGGCGCTTTGATGTCTTCGAGGTTGATCCCACCGAAGGTTGGTTCCAGCGCGGCAACCACATTGATGAATTTATCAGGATCGAGCTCATCCACTTCGATATCAAACACGTCAATACCGGCAAATTTCTTGAACAGAACGCCCTTGCCTTCCATCACTGGCTTACCGGCCAGCGCACCAATATTGCCTAATCCCAGCACCGCCGTCCCGTTAGAGATCACGGCGACTAGGTTGCCACGCGCGGTGTATTTATAGGCTGCCAGCGGATCTTTTTCGATTTCGAGGCACGGCGCCGCGACGCCGGGCGAGTAGGCCAGCGCCAGATCGCGCTGAGTCGCCAGCGGTTTTGTCGGGGAGACCTGAATTTTACCTGGGACAGGGAACTCGTGGAAATCGAGAGCACTCTGTTTTAACTGATCATCCATCTTATTTTTCCTTTCACGTATCGGTCAAAAGGGTGACGTTTGCGATCCTGAAGCACACCCTGGTGTGCCGCCTAGTATCGCCGCAGGCAGCCACATAAACTTTGAAGGCTGCCAAACTCTCACCATTGCAGAATAAAAATTGTTATCAATTTATAACAGCCATGTTACCCGTCTCAGAAAGCAATGCCTCCCCCGTCTGCTATGCTTTTTTGTTAAGTCCATCATGATTTTCGCAGAAGTGTGAACTAACGCACTCGAGTAACTCTTTTATTTCCAAGGAGTAATTATTTATGAACCAACTAGACGGCATCAAACAATTCACTACCGTGGTCGCCGACAGCGGTGATATCGAGTCGATTCGCCACTATCAGCCCGAAGATGCGACCACTAACCCTTCGCTGCTGCTCAAAGCGGCCGGTCTTGCTCATTTTAGTCATCTGATTGATGACGCTATCGACTACGGTAAACAGCGCGGTAAAACACAGGAGCAGCAGGTCGCCGAAGCGAGCGACAAGCTGGCCGTTAATTTCGGTGCGGAAATTCTGAAAAGCATCCCGGGACGCGTCTCTACCGAAGTGGACGCCCGCCTCTCCTTCGACCAGGAGAAGAGCATCACGAAAGCCCGCCGCCTGGTTGAGCTCTACCAGGAGCAGGGCATCGATAAATCGCGCATTCTGATTAAGCTGGCCTCAACCTGGGAAGGGATCCGCGCGGCGGAAGTTCTGGAAAAAGAGGGGATCCATTGCAACCTGACGTTGCTGTTCTCCTTTGCGCAGGCGCGCGCCTGTGCCGAAGCTGGCGTCTTCCTGGTGTCTCCGTTCGTCGGGCGAATCTATGACTGGTATCAGGCTAAACAGCCGATGGATCCGTACGTGGTGGATGAGGACCCGGGCGTGAAATCGGTACGTAATATCTACGACTATTACAAACAGCACCGCTACGAAACCATCGTGATGGGTGCCAGCTTCCGCCGTACCGAGCAGATCCTCGCCCTGGCAGGCTGTGACCGCCTGACCATCTCCCCTAACCTGCTTAAAGAGCTGCAGGACAAAGAGGAGACGGTTATCCGCAAACTGGTGCCCACATCAACCGTCCTCCCCAAACCTAAAGCCATGACCGAAGCGGAATTCCGCTGGGAGCACAATCAGGACGCAATGGCCGTCGAAAAACTGGCGGAAGGCATCCGCCTGTTCGCCGTCGACCAGCGCAAACTTGAAGATCTTCTTGCCGCCAAACTTTAACCTTGCCACGGAGTGAATTATGTCCCGTAAAGAGCTAGCCAATGCCATTCGCGCCCTCAGCATGGATGCCGTGCAGAAGGCCAATTCCGGCCACCCTGGCGCCCCCATGGGCATGGCTGACATTGCCGAAGTGCTGTGGAATGATTTCCTGAAGCACAACCCGAACGACCCCAGCTGGTACGATCGCGACCGTTTTATTCTCTCTAACGGCCACGCCTCCATGCTGCTCTACAGCCTGCTGCACCTTTCCGGCTACGACCTGCCGCTATCCGAGTTAAAAAACTTCCGCCAGCTGCACTCAAAAACGCCGGGCCACCCGGAGATAGGCTATACGCCGGGTGTGGAGACCACCACCGGGCCGCTCGGCCAGGGGTTAGCCAACGCGGTCGGGCTGGCGATTGCCGAACGCACGCTGGCGGCGCAGTTTAACCAGCCAGACCACGAGATTGTCGATCACTACACTTATGTGTTTATGGGTGACGGCTGTCTGATGGAGGGGATTTCTCACGAAGTCTGTTCGCTGGCGGGCACGCTGGGGCTGGGCAAGCTGATCGGATTTTACGATCACAACGGTATCTCCATCGACGGGGAGACCAAAGGCTGGTTTACCGACGACACGGCAAAACGGTTTGAGGCCTACCACTGGCACGTAGTGCATGAAATTGACGGCCACGACCCAGAAGCGGTGAAAAAAGCGATTCAGGAAGCGCAAAGCGTGAATGACAAACCGTCCCTGATCATCTGTCGCACCACCATCGGTTTCGGCTCACCGAACAAAGCGGGTAAAGAGGAAGCCCACGGCGCGGCGCTGGGTGAAGAAGAAGTGGCGCTGACCCGGCAGAAACTGGGCTGGAAATACCCGCCGTTTGAGATCCCGAAAGAGATCTACCGCGAGTGGGACGCCCGCGAAGAGGGTGAAAAAGCCCAGCACGCGTGGAATGAAAAATTTGCCGCCTATCAAAAAGCCCACCCGGAACTGGCCGCTGAATTCTCGCGCCGCATGAGCGGTGGCCTGCCGGAGGACTGGGATGCGAAAACCCAGGCGCTGATTGAAAATCTGCAGTCTAACCCGGCGAAAATTGCCACCCGTAAGGCCTCGCAAAACACCCTGAACGCCATCGGCCCCCTCCTGCCTGAACTGCTGGGCGGCTCCGCGGATCTGGCTCCAAGTAACCTGACCATCTGGTCTGGCTCAAAATCGCTGAAAGAGGATATTGCCGGGAACTATATCCACTACGGGGTGCGTGAGTTCGGGATGACCGCCATTGCCAATGGCATCGCCCATCACGGCGGGTTTGTGCCCTACACTGCTACCTTCCTGATGTTCGTTGAGTACGCCCGTAACGCGGCGCGTATGGCGGCATTAATGAAAGCGCGGCAGATCATGGTCTACACCCACGATTCGATTGGTCTGGGTGAAGACGGTCCCACGCACCAGGCCGTTGAGCAGCTGGCGAGCCTGCGTTTGACGCCAAACTTCAGCACCTGGCGTCCTTGCGATCAGGTCGAAGCGGCGGTTGGCTGGAAGCTGGCGGTTGAGCGCCACACGGGGCCAACGGCATTAATTCTGTCGCGGCAAAACCTGGCCCAGATTGAACGCACGCCGGAGCAGGTAAAAAATATCGCCCGCGGCGGGTACATCCTCAAAGACAGCGGCGGCAAACCGGATGTCATCCTGATTGCTACCGGTTCTGAGGTGGAAATTACCGTGAAGGCCGCGGAAAAACTGACCGCCGAAGGTCATGCGGTACGCGTGGTCTCCATGCCGTCCACCGACATTTTTGATGCTCAGGATGAGGCCTACCGTGAATCGGTCCTGCCCTCTAACGTCGCAGCCCGTGTGGCCGTCGAGGCGGGTATCGCCGACTACTGGTACAAATATGTCGGGCTGAAAGGCGCTATCGTCGGGATGCGTGGGTACGGAGAGTCGGCGCCTGCCGACAAGCTGTTCCCGTATTTTGGCTTTACCGTTGAGAATGTGGTTGAGAAGGCGCTGAGCGTAATTTAGCGCGTGATCCACAACGTGGGCCAGGCATCTGGCCCATTCCAGTTATCGCAGCTGGGCTCTTCTGCATAACGCACCAGGCGGAAACGCTGGCCGTCAAAACGCCAGCGCGTCTGGACCCCACAATCGCCAATACCGCGACCCAGCGCGAGCGTCGTCAGCTCGCGCGTTTTCTCATCAAAGCGGGCATTCATCAATTCGATTTCACTGCTATCGTCTGCAGGGGTGAAAGGCAGACGCAGCCTTACGCTGCGGGAAGAAAACGGCTTTTTGCGCGATACCAGCCAGGCCAGATCGACCGTGTTATACGCCCCTGCCTCACAGCTAATAATCAGCAATGCTTTTTCATCGGTTAACGCGGTGACGCGCACTTCCCGGCGGTTAGGATCGAGCGAGCACTGGCTGTTGTTCATCCGCCAGGTGCCATAATCCAGCAGGTCATTCAGTTCGGCATGGGAGAGCGGCGTCGGCGTCGGATTGACTACCGCCACCTTTTTTAAGGCGGGTGCAGGCGGCACGCTTAACGGCGGATCGTCACCTTTTTTAATCCAGGCCGTTTCACTCCCGACACGTTTCTGCTGCGCGTCAATAAACAACAGCGCGGCTTTCAGGCCGTTCAGAGAGATAACCTGGTCACCGCCACGCAAGGTCAGGGCTTTTCCTTCCTGGATATTTTTCAGAAACGCCGTGATGGTGGCGGCATCATCACTTTTCAGATGCCACGGGGTTAACTGCCAGTGCTGTCGATCCAGCTTGAGAGGAACCTTATCCAGCAACAACCGCGGCGCAATATCCGCTTCTTTCACGGCAGGGTCAGCAAGGCCGCCGAGATCGATACGCAGCGTAGCGTCGGTTTTCGCGCCGGCACTGCGGCTGAGCGTCATGACCAGCCCCCGGTGTTCACCGGTATTGCGTGCGAGGCAAAAATTCTGGTTATTGCAGGTCACCTGCCAGTCAGAAAATAATTGCTGGGCAGGCGCAGCCCACACCTGCGAGGAGGTGAGCACGCAAAACAGGCAGAGAAGAGAGACGCAATAGCGCATGAATGGCACAATCCCGGAACGAAAACGCTTAACTGGGCTGTATCTTCGTGTTCCCGCCCGGGTTGCTCAATCGGATTTATCGGATAGATTTATCCGAAATACATTCTATCACCGTTCGAAAGAGGCGTTCATCAGCCCGGTCGTTTGAAGATACTGTAGTAATATCACAGCTTTACCATCCCTGATTTCCCCGGCATGCATCATCTCCAGCGCCCGGGAAAACGGCAACTCCAGCACTTCAATATCTTCATCTTCCACGCCACCGCCGCGGTGAGTACGCTGCGCATCGCTGTATTCCGCGATGAAGAAGTGGACGATTTCCGTCACGCCGCCAGGAGACATAAACAGCTCGAAGACTTTTTTGACCTCTCCCACTTCAAAGCCAGTCTCTTCGACGGCCTCTTTGCGGATGCACACTTCCGGCTCGTCGTCATCAAGCAGGCCCGCACAGGTTTCAATCAACCTTCCGTCAGGGTTGCCATTGACCCATGTTGCTACCCTGAACTGACGGATCAGCACCACACTCTGCTTTTCACGGTTATAGAGCAAAATGGTGGCGCCATTGCCGCGGTCATAGACCTCGCGTTTATGGCGGATCACTTCACCGTTATTACGGGTTAAATCGTAAGTGATGTTACGCAGGACAAAGTAGTTTTCAGAAAGGATTTTGTCTTTGATAACGTCAATTTTCAGGGTCATACGGGCTCCACGACACAATGAGTCTTCCTATAGTACGCCGTGAAACCCGCTTTGTCGCCCGCCTGGTTTAGTGCATTTTCGGCACACTGACCTCAAGCCAGTCGAGGATCCCCCGCGCCGCATGACGCCCTTCCGCCATCGCCGTCACCACCAGATCAGCGCCGCGCACCGCATCACCGCCGGCGAAAATTTGCGGGTTAGACGTCTGGTAACGATAGCGGCTTTCCACCGAGGCAATGATTCGCCCCCAGTCATCGGTGTTGACGCCCTGACTTTCCAGCCAGGGCATGGCATGTGGGTTAAAGCCAAAAGCCATAATCACCGCATCGGCCGGCATGACAAACTCGCTGCCCTCCACCGGGACGGGTCGACGACGCCCCTGCGCATCCGGCTCTCCCATCCGGGTGCGCAGCATCCGGATGCCGTTAACCTTGCCGTCAGCAGCAAGGGTCAATTCAACGGGCTGGACGTTAAATTCAAATGCGGCTCCCTCTTCTTTCGCATTCTTCACCTCTTTTTTCGAGCCCGGCATATTGGCTTCATCCCGGCGATAGGCGCAGGTGACTTTTGCCGCGCCGTGACGTAACGCGGTGCGCACGCAGTCCATTGCGGTATCGCCCCCGCCCAGCACCACCACGTTGAGCCCACGGGTGTCGATAAACGGTTCGTTGGCCGTCGCGTCCAGCCCCATGACGTGGCGCGTGTTCCCCACTAGGAACGGCAGTGCATCGTAGACGCCCGGCGCATCTTCATGGGGGATGCCCGCTTTCATCGAACGATAGGTTCCCACGCCAATGAACAGGGCGTCGTAATCTGTTTGCAACTGAGACAACGATACATCGCTGCCCACGTCGCAGTTCAGCTCGAAGTGAACCCCCATCGCAGTAAAAATCTCTCTGCGTCGTGCGAGCAGGGATTTATCCAGCTTAAAGGCCGGAATGCCGAAGGTCAGCAAGCCGCCGATTTCGGGATGCCTGTCATAGACCGTTACGCTCACCCCGCTGCGCACCAGCACATCCGCGCATGCCAGTCCGGCAGGCCCCGCGCCGATAATCGCGACGCGTTTTCCCACCGAAGAAACGTCAGACATATCCGGTCGCCAGCCCAGCGCCAGCGCCTGGTCAGAGATGTAGCGCTCGAGGTTGCCAATGGTCACCGACCCTGATGCATCGCGCACGGTGCAGGCACCTTCACATAGCCTGTCCTGCGGGCAGACCCGGCCAGTAATTTCAGGTAAACAGTTGGTCTGATGAGAAAGTTCAACCGCGCCGAGGATGTCACCGGCGTTAATCCGTTCAATCCACTGCGGAATGTGGTTGTGCAGCGGGCAGGTCCATTCACATATGCTGTGCTCCCCGCATTTCAGGCAGCGCGATGCCTCGCGTCTGGCCTGTTCGGTCCGAAACGGCAGGTATATTTCATTGAAATGGCCAACCCGCTCTTCGGCAGCCAGTTTGTCGGGCTCGCCGCGTGGCGGTGTGTTGTGCATCTGCTGCAGTTTGGTGGGTGCCGTCTCCTCGCTGACTGCCTCACTGTGCCAGGGTTGCGCCTCCAGCCTGGCGGTGCGCTGACGGCGCGATTTTGCCAGGTTATCCAGCACGTCAGGCGTCGCCAGCGTCAGCACATCTGCCGGGCAATTTTCAATACAGGCCGGGCCCTGCGGGCGGGTCAGGCAGAGATCGCATTTATACGCCGCGGCTTTTGCACTGCCGTTGTCGAGCGGCGTAACGATAATCTCCATTGTGCCGAAGGGACAGGCAACCACGCAGGCTTTACAACCGATGCATTTTTGTTGATTCACCTGTACGCTGTCATCGCGTTTGCTGATGGCGCCGTTCGGGCAACTGAGTGCACACGGGGCATTTTCACAGTGGTGACAGGTGACGGGGCTGTTCTGCGCGCCAGAGTTAAGGACCGTAATACGGGGATGGAAATGGCGTTCGCTCAGGACATGTTGCTCATCATTATGCGCCATTACGCAGGCAACTTCGCAGGCATGGCACCCAATACATTGCTGGCTGTTAGCCATAATAAAACGATTCATAACGACACCTGTTTTTGGTTCAATAACCTTATTCTTTGTATGAATATGGTATTTACTCATCACAGCGTCGTCAGGCAATGTTCAATTGCCCGGAATGCCAAACTATTTCCAGTGAACCTGTGGCAGATCAATTTTATTCAGGAAGCCGTTCTGTGACCGTTAAACGCCCTGTTTCCGCAAGCCTGGCCTGGGCTTTCTTTTCGATGATTGTGTTATCCGTTCTGACCAGCACCGTCGCGCTGCTGACGCTTGCCAGCAGCCAGCGTGACGCCGAAGCCATCAATATTGCGGGTTCACTGCGTATGCAGAGTTACCGGCTGGGCTATGAGATGCAGCGCAATAGCCCTTCCCTGACACAGCATCGCCAACACTGGCAACACACCCTGAGCGCACCTGCACTACAAAAGCTGAACCGCTGGTACGTGCCGGACGATGTCAAACAGCGCTACCAGCAGCTGCATCTGGCCTGGCAGGAGATGGATACGCACATCGCCCGCGGCGATCTCGCGTGGTATCAAACCCATATCGAAGATTTTGTTGGCCGTATTGATGCCTTTGTGCTCGCCCTTCAGCACTATACCGAACATAAAATTCAGACAGTGACCCTGCTCTCGCTGGCTGGCGCGCTGGGGATCCTGCTGCTGACGGTGTTTACCCTGCGACGCATCCGTCGTCAGGTGGTCTTGCCACTCAACAATCTGGTCGCCGCAAGCGAACGCGTTGAACGGGGACAATTTGATACCCCGGCACCGGATACCGCTTTGCCGAATGAACTCGGTCAGCTGTCCCGGGCCTTTAACCATATGTCGGCGGAGTTACACACCCTCTATCGCTCGCTTGAAGATTCGGTTGCGGAAAAGACCCGGCACCTGAACGAGGCGCATCAGCAGCTCGAAATGCTGTTCAAATGTTCGCAGGCGCTCAACACCGGACAGATAGACAGCCACTGTTTCCGGCATATATTGCAAATCGTCCATGAATACACCCGGATGAATTATCTGGAGTTACGGACCAGCGACGACTGGCGTCTGTGTGAAGGGAGTGAGGCAGTCGACATGCCGCTGCAAAACCTGCCGGTGCTGATGCAGGACACGCTCTACGGCGAGCTACGCTGGCAGAGCGAGACGGACAGCGTCCCGCTTCCGCTGATGAGAAGCGTGGCGACAATGCTCGGGCGCGGGCTTTACTTCAACCAGGCACAAAAGCATTACCAGCAGTTGCTGCTGATGGAGGAGCGCGCGACGATTGCCCGCGAACTGCATGATTCCCTCGCGCAGGTGTTGTCGTATCTGCGGATCCAGCTTGCGCTGCTTAAGCGTGCCGTACCGCAAGAGAATGCCCCGGCGCAGACCATCATCACCGACTTCTCCCGCGAGCTTAACAATGCCTGGCATCAGCTTCGCGAGCTGCTCACCACCTTCCGCCTGACGCTCAACCACGCTAACCTGCCGGCGGCCCTTCAGGAGTCACTCGACGGTCTGCAGAGCCAGACACAGGCAAAGCTGCATCTTGACTGTCGCCTCTCCTCGCTGGCCCTTGACGCACAAAAGCAGGTGCATCTGCTGCAGATCGTGCGTGAAGCGGTGTTGAACGCAATCAAGCACGCGCAGGCCAGCGAGATCACCGTAAGCTGTATCACCGCCGTGGACGGCACGCACAGCGTGAGCATTCGCGACAATGGCATCGGGATTGGCGAAGCCAGCGAGCCGCCGGGACATTACGGGCTGAATATTATGCGTGAACGCGCGGAACGGCTCGGCGGTACCCTGCACTTTTCGCAGCCACAAAATGGGGGAACACAGGTGAGCGTGACATTCCCTTCGTCGCTGGCGTTAACAGGTAAATAACCGTAAAGGGGGCAGCGCAGAGAAACGCGCATGATAATTTACATTATCTCCTTTATTTCTCCACGTTTGGTCTTCGTCTTGCCGCTAAAGTGGTGCGGGCAATAAACAATAATGACGTGCAGCAAAACGAGGTCAATTTTTCATGGCGAATTTTTTCATCGATCGCCCCATTTTTGCCTGGGTACTTGCCATTCTGTTGTGTCTGACAGGTGTCCTGGCCATTACTTCACTTCCCGTTGAGCAATACCCCGATCTGGCACCCCCTAACGTGCGTGTCACAGCAAACTATCCCGGCGCCTCGGCACAGACGCTGGAAAATACCGTGACGCAGGTTATCGAGCAGAACATGACGGGTCTGGATAACCTGATGTACATGTCCTCGCAAAGCAGTGCCACGGGCCAGGCGACGGTGACCCTGAGCTTTACGGCCGGGACTGACCCGGATGAAGCGGTGCAGCAGGTACAAAACCAGCTGCAGTCAGCCATGCGAAAACTGCCGCAGGCAGTGCAAAATCAGGGCGTTACCGTACGTAAAACGGGGGATACCAATATTTTGACCATCGCGTTTGTCTCCACCGATGGTTCCATGGATAAGCAGGACATTGCGGACTACGTTGCCAGTAACATTCAGGACCCGCTCAGCCGTATTAACGGCGTAGGGGATATCGACGCCTACGGGTCACAATATTCAATGCGCATCTGGCTCGATCCTGACAAGCTGAACAGCTTCCAGATGACGGCGACTGACGTCACGGACGCCATCAAATCGCAGAACGCCCAGATTGCCGTAGGGCAGCTGGGAGGAACGCCTTCCGTCGAAAAACAAGCCCTGAATGCCACCATTAACTCGCAATCGCTGCTTCAGACTCCGGACCAGTTCCGCAACATCACCCTGCGCGTGAATCAGGACGGTTCAGAAGTGCGGCTGGGCGATGTCGCCACGGTGGAAATGGGCGCGGAAAAGTACGACTACCTGAGCCGCTTTAACGGTAATCCCGCCTCCGGCCTGGGGATTAAACTGGCCTCCGGCGCAAATGAAATGGCGACGGCGAAACTGGTGTTAGACCGCCTGGACGAGCTGTCGAACTATTTCCCTCACGGCCTTGAATACAAAGTCGCCTACGAAACCACCTCCTTCGTTAAAGCGTCGATTGAGGATGTGGTGAAGACCCTGCTGGAAGCCATCGCGCTGGTCTTCCTGGTCATGTACCTGTTCCTGCAAAACTTCCGGGCGACGCTGATCCCGACCATAGCCGTCCCCGTGGTCCTGCTGGGCACCTTCGCGGTGCTTTACGCGTTTGGTTATAGCATCAACACGCTGACGATGTTTGCAATGGTGCTGGCAATTGGCCTTCTGGTGGATGATGCCATCGTGGTGGTTGAAAACGTCGAGCGCATCATGAGCGAGGAAGGCCTTTCCCCGCGCCAGGCCACGCGTAAATCGATGGGGCAAATACAGGGCGCGTTAGTCGGCATCGCCATGGTGCTTTCGGCGGTCTTTATCCCGATGGCCTTCTTTGGCGGCACAACCGGCGCCATTTACCGCCAGTTCTCGATAACCATCGTCTCGGCAATGGTGCTTTCTGTACTGGTGGCGCTGATCCTGACCCCTGCGCTCTGCTCTACCCTTCTTAAGCCTTTGCACAAAGGCGAGCAGCATGGTCAGAAAGGGTTCTTCGGCTGGTTTAACCGCATGTTTAACCGCAATGCCGCGCGTTATGAATCCGCCGTCGGTAAAGTGCTGCACCGCAGCCTGCGCTGGATGCTGATTTACGTAGTGCTGCTGGGCGGAATGGTCTGGCTATTCCTGCATCTGCCTACCTCGTTCCTGCCAATGGAGGACCGGGGAATGTTCACCACCTCCGTGCAACTTCCGAGCGGCGCGACGCAGCAGCAGACGCTAAAAGTGGTCGAAAAAGTCGAACAGTACTTCTTCACCCAGGAGAAAGATAATGTGGTGTCGGTCTTCTCCACCGTGGGCTCTGGCCCGGGCGGTAACGGGCAGAACGTTGCCCGTATGTTTGTACGCCTGAAGGACTGGGACGAGCGCGACACAAAAACGGGGACCGCGTCGGCCATCATTGAACGCGCAACCCACGCGTTTACGAAGATCAACGAAGCGCGCGTCTTTGCCAGCAGCCCACCGGCCATTAGCGGGCTGGGCAGTTCTGCCGGGTTTGACATGGAACTGCAGGATCACGCCGGTGCAGGCCACACGGCGCTGATGGCGGCGCGCGATAAGCTGTTAGCGCTGGCGGGCAAAGACGCTGACCTGACCCGCGTTCGTCATAACGGCCTGGATGACAGCCCGCAGCTGCAGGTGGATATTGATCAGCGTAAGGCGCAGGCTCTGGGTGTTTCCATCGACGACATTAACGACACCCTGCAGACGGCCTGGGGCTCAAGCTATGTGAATGACTTTATGGATCGTGGGCGTGTGAAAAAAGTGTATGTCCAGTCCGCCGCGCCGTTCCGTATGTTGCCGAATGATATTAACCGCTGGTTTGTTCGTAATAACGCAGGCGGGATGGTGCCGTTCTCGGCGTTCGCCTCGTCGCACTGGGAGAGTGGTTCGCCGCGTCTGGAACGCTATAACGGCTATTCGGCGGTAGAAATCGTCGGTGAAGCCGCGCCGGGCGTCAGTACCGGTACCGCCATGGACACCATGGAGAAACTGGTGCAACAGCTGCCTGCCGGGTTTGGGCTGGAGTGGACGGCGATGTCTTATCAGGAGCGGCTCTCCGGGGCACAGGCGCCTGCGCTTTACGCGCTTTCCCTGCTGGTGGTCTTCCTCTGTCTTGCCGCGCTGTATGAAAGCTGGTCCGTTCCGTTCTCGGTCATGCTGGTGGTGCCGCTTGGCGTCATCGGTGCGCTGCTGGCGACCTGGATGCGCGGTCTGGAGAATGATGTGTACTTCCAGGTAGGGCTGCTCACCGTGATCGGCCTGTCGGCGAAAAACGCGATCCTGATTGTTGAGTTTGCCAACGAGATGAATGCCAAAGGTCACGAGCTGATGGCGGCCACACTGCATGCCTGCCGTCAGCGCTTGCGTCCGATCCTGATGACGTCGCTGGCATTTGTCTTTGGGGTATTACCTATGGCAACCAGCACCGGTGCGGGCTCCAGCAGCCAGCATGCGGTAGGTACAGGGGTGATGGGAGGCATGATTTCGGCAACCGTCCTGGCCATTTATTTTGTACCGCTGTTCTTTGTGCTGGTGCGTCGCCGCTTCCCGCTAAAGGAACGTCCTGAATAACAGTACGTAATAAAAAAGGCGGCTCTCAGGGCCGCCTTTTAGGGTGTGTGATTAATTCACACTATGGTTATTTTACTTATTTAAGTGCTCTTGCAATTCTTACTGAATGTCATTTACGAAGCATGCCTTCGATAAAATCTTTCCAGTTCCCCAGTTCACGTTCAATCATAACTACCTCTCTTATTATTATGCGCATTCTACGAAAACGTATCATCATTGTGAAGACCGTCTAACCTATCGCTGTGATTGTACCCCGCTACTGTCAGGGATTTGTGATAAATATGAACGCAGGGCCTTAAATTTTGTGTGACGCTCAGCAATATTTTGAAATAACCATACAGGCAGGTGAGATTTAAATTACCGCCTGAGTTCATTAGCATTTTCGGTCTTATGGACATCTATGCTTAAATGATGAAAGAATATTCAGCGTACAGTTGTGAGTTGAATTAAGAAGAAGTGTAAATCAAGACAATTCCTGAATGTGTTATATTCCACTTAAGGATATATCTTCGAAATTACTGAACATTTAATCATCATAAGAACAAAAGGATTCACCATGGTTGTGATGTACGGCATTAAAAATTGCGACACCATCAAAAAAGCACGCCGGTGGCTGGAAGCGAACAACGTGGAGTACCGTTTCCATGACTATCGCGTTGACGGGCTTGATGCAGAATTTCTGCATACCGCTATCAAGGAACTGGGTTGGGAGGCGCTGCTGAATACCCGTGGTACCACCTGGCGTAAACTGGATGAAGCCGTCCGGGCTGGCATCAACGACGCCGACAGTGCCGCCAAACTGATGCTCGAAATGCCGGCAATCATCAAACGCCCATTGCTCTGCGCGCCCGGGCAGCCTATGCTGCTGGGTTTCAGTGAAACCCTTTATTCCGACTTTTTTCGTTGAGGTGTAGTTTATGTCATGCCCGGTCATTGAGCTGACTCAGCAGCTTATTCGCCGTCCCTCCCTTAGCCCGGACGACGCAGGTTGTCAGGCATTAATGATTGAGCGCCTGCGTGCCATCGGTTTCACCGTTGAACGCATGGACGTTGGCGACACCCAGAACTTCTGGGCGTGGCGCGGTCAGGGCGAAACGCTGGCCTTTGCCGGACATACCGACGTCGTTCCCGCAGGTGATGCGGATCGCTGGATCAACCCGCCGTTTGAACCGACCATCCGCGATGGCATGTTGTTCGGGCGCGGTGCGGCAGACATGAAAGGCTCGCTGGCGGCGATGGTCGTGGCGGCAGAGCGCTTCGTTGCCCAACATCCGAACCACAGAAACCGCCTCGCGTTTCTGATCACCTCTGACGAAGAAGCCAGCGCCCATAACGGCACCGTGAAGGTCGTTGAGGCGCTGATGGCCCGTAATGAGCGTCTCGACTACTGCCTGGTCGGCGAGCCGTCCAGTACGGAAGTGGTGGGAGACGTCGTCAAAAATGGTCGCCGTGGTTCGCTGACCTGCAATTTGACCCTTCATGGCGTTCAGGGGCACGTTGCCTATCCACACCTGGCCGATAACCCGGTCCATCGCGCGGCACCGATGCTGAACGAACTGGTGACCATTGAGTGGGACAAAGGCAATGAGTTCTTCCCGCCGACCAGCATGCAGATTGCAAACCTGAAGGCCGGTACCGGCAGCAACAACGTGATCCCGGGTGATTTCTTTGTCCAGTTTAACTTCCGCTTCAGCACTGAACTGACCGATGAGATGATCAAAGCGCGCGTTATCGCGCTGCTGGAAAAATATAATCTGCGTTACACCGTGGACTGGTGGCTTTCCGGCCAGCCGTTCCTGACCCAGCGCGGCAAACTGGTGGATGCGGTAGTGAACGCCATCGAGCACTATAATGAAATTAAGCCACAACTGCTGACGACAGGTGGCACCTCAGACGGACGCTTTATTGCCCGGATGGGGGCCCAGGTTGTCGAACTGGGGCCGGTGAACGCAACCATTCATAAAATCAATGAATGTGTGAATGCTGCTGATTTGCAGCTGCTGGCCCGTATGTATCAACGAATTATGGAGCAACTCGTCGCCTGACGAACGCTCTGAGAGGAATAGCGAATGGACTGGCTTTCAAAGTACTGGTGGATTCTGGTGTTAGTGTTTCTGGTCGGCGTGTTACTTAACGTCATTAAAGATCTTAAGCGTGTTGATCACAAAAAGTTTCTCGCCAACAAACCGGATCTTCCACCGCATCGTGATTTTAACGATAAGTGGGACGATGATGACGACTGGCCGAAGAAAGACCAGAAGAAGTGATTCTCTGTCCCCTCTCCTGTGGGAGAGGGGGCTACATCACATAAACTCGACGATATCATCGTCATTTGGCTTGCCGCCGCTGAGCGCTTCATCAAAGTAGTGCTTCGGTACGGTATAACGCAGATGATCAAGCGCAAACTGCATGCTGCGGTCATCAATCGCGTGCCCCAGATCGTCTACAATATCCAGCGTCACATCCCCGCCTTCGCGGATAAGCGCTTCCTGCGCGGCAACCGCATGCGAAAGTTCAATCACGCGGTCTTCACCACCGTGGATCAGATGGATCGTGGTCTGCGTCGTCGCGCGTTGCGGTAACGTCGCAAAGCGACCGTTAAAAGCAATCACACGCGACACCAGGCCTGGCTGCGCTTTTACGCTCTCCAGGGACATGATAGACCCCTGCGAAAAGCCAATCAGCGCGGTCGCATCGGCACCAACGCCGCTCTGCTGCTGCCAGTAACGCACGGTGTCGATAAAGACAGGCATGACGGCGTCAATACGTGCCTGACGGTTCTCTTCCGTTACGCCCTGAACGGAGAACCACTGCCGTCCGTTCGGACCACACGGCTCCACTCCGCCAATACTGACAATCAGCGCCTGCGGAAATACCGGGGCAAACCAGCTGCCAATCTGGCCCATATTGACGGCGTTATCGCCAACACCATGAAACAGAAGCAGTAACTGTTTAGCCGGTTTATCAGGGCTTTGAACAACAAAATGATCGTGTTTCATGGCGGTCTCCTTATTTGATGGCCTGGATTCTACGCCTCTCAGGAGGAATGACCATGCCACTTTACTGAAGAAGTCATTGAAAAAATTGCCATTGCAAAATGTCGTCTTTCAGCTGCTGACAGCGTGCAGGTTCAAGGCTTTCAAGCGCTTGCGCCGTTTCACTGCGAAGCCTGGCCAGTAACGCTTTTCGCCCCGAAAGAAGCAGTTCAGCGCTGAGCCGGGCGTCATCACTTCTCGCCTCCACTTTCCCGCGCAGGGCGGGCAGCGGCATGTCCACGCTTAGCAGCAACCGTGTTAACGCCGCGACGGAGGTAGAAAACGCGCGGTGGGCAAAAGCAAAGCCCGCCAGCTCCAGCCAGTCGTCACTATTAAGGGTAGCCTCCCAGCCATCGTCCACCGGGATCTTTTCACCGTTCAGGGCCGATAACACGCGCGCATCGCGGCGCAGTCGCTGATGCGCCTGCTCACACAGCTGTCGCCCCGCGTCGCTGAGGGGCAGCAAGGCCATTGCGGTATAACAGCCGCTGCTGGCTTCGCGATGGCTGCCCATGCGCACCAGCACAAAGCCGCATCGCTGCCAGAAACGCCACAGTTCATCGGTATAGCCAAAGCTCACCGACAGGTAATCCTCGCCGCTTGCGTTGCGGATCAGTGCCTGTCCGATGCCTTCCCGTTGACGACGAGGATGTACCGCTATTCGGGTCACCCGTCGGCCTTTGAGCGTCGCCGCCAGCGGGGAGCCGCCATGCGCGGCAAGGGACTGCGCCACCAGGTTCCCGCGAGGACGGCGGAACCCCGCCCAGACGGCACGGCTGAGCTGTGCCGTTAATCCCCCCTCTTCCACCAGCCAGAGCGCCCCGGCAATGACAGAGTCCGTTTGGGCGACGGCGAAGTGCTGGCCGGGCGCGTCCATCATGCGGCGTAAATCAAGCGGTGAGGTGCGGTAATGTGCCGCACAAAGCAGCTCATACACACTCGCCGCCAGCGCCGGGTTGCTCGTCCAGGCTTCCGGGGCCAGAGAGGTCAACTGTATGGCGCCTGTTGGGCTGCGATCGATAAGCGTATCGTCAAACAGCAGTGCGCTGGCGACGACCCGCTCAAGAGGACATCCTGCAGCCCAGCGTACCGGGGTTGATAAGGTATACCGCTGCAACCCGCTGAACCGGCTACAGAACTTAAGCAGAAAGCCTCTTCCAGTTCCTTCGTAACCCTGCACCGTTGTGGTCAGCAGGACGCGCGGGAAACGGTCAACCAGCTTTTCAAGCAGCGGTCCGGGGATGGCGGCGGCTTCGTCGACAATCAGCCAGTCGGCCTGCTCTTCAGAGGCCAGCAGCGCGTCCGGGGCCATAAAGTGAAAACGTTCGCCGGCAAAACGGGCGATAACCTCCGTCGCACCTTTTGATGGCGCGGTGACAATGGCACTGCCCTGCGTGCGGCTCAACAGCATGCCCGCCAGCGCAGACTTCCCGCGTCCGCGCGGGGCCGTAACGGCCACAACGCCGCGTTTCATGGCCAGGAGTGCTGCCAGGATCTCAGCCTGCTCGCGCTGCGGCGCACCGCTGGCAGGCTGCCAGTCAGGGGCGTCGGATCGTGCAGGAAGCGATAAAGGCTGGTGCTGAAGCCAGACTATCGCCTCGGGATCCTCGGCAATCGTCCGGCAAAAGTGGTGAATAAAATTTGGCGTGGCGATGGGTTCGGCGCTGTCACTCCAGCGCAGTGAATCGCTGTCAGGTTGTACCGCCCACACGTCAGGGGGCGGTACCAGCAGCACCAGAAGGCTACCGGCACGCAGCGTCCCGCTCAGGGCCGCAAAGGCTGAGACGTCAAACCCGGCGCGGGCATCAAAAATTGCGTGCCGGAACTCGCGTCCCAGCAGCCCGCTGATGGCTCTGGACGCGTTATCCGCCAGCCACAGCCAGTCTCCCGGCAAGGCATCACGCAGGGCTGATGCCTGCGTGAATGTCCACTGCTCATCGCCGCTGAGCACCACCAGCCGACGATGACCTTTGTGCTCAAGCCCGCGAATCAGATGTTCAAACGCCACCATTACATGGCTTTGCCGAAGGTATTACACTGCGCCGGGTCACCGCTGTCGAAACCGCGTTTGAACCAACTGTATCGTTGTTGTGACGTGCCGTGAGTAAAGCTGTCCGGCACGACGCGGCCCTGGCTCTGCTGCTGAAGACGATCGTCACCGATAGCCTGCGCGGCATTGAGCGCCTCTTCCAGGTCACCGGATTCCAGCACGCCCTGCTGCTGCATGTTGTGCCCCCAGACGCCCGCGAAGCAGTCCGCCTGCAGTTCCATGCGTACGGAAAGACGGTTTACCTCAGCCTGAGAGGCGTTTTGCTGAAGCTGGCGTACTTTGGGTTCTATCCCCAGCAGTTTTTGCACATGGTGCCCGACTTCATGCGCAATGACGTAGCCCTGGGCAAAATCGCCGTCAGCGCCAAGCTTGCGTTTCATGTCATCATAGAAAGAGAGATCGATATAGACGGTGCTGTCTGCCGGACAGTAGAACGGCCCCATAACCGACTGTCCGGTGCCGCATCCGGTACGGGTGGCGCCACGGTACATCACCAGCTTGGGTTGCTGATAGGTACGCCCCATTTTCTCGAACAGCTGACCCCAGGTTTCTTCTGTGGTGGCGAGAATAACGGAGGTAAATTTGGCCGCTTCATCCTCGTTCGGGCTGATTGAGCGCTCAGAATGCTGCTGTTGCTGCAGAGGCTGGCCGGTCATTAAACCGGTCAGATCGACACCGTAGTACCCCGCGACCAGCACCACAATCAGCAGAATAATCCCGCCCTTTCCGCTGGGTAACCGGAAGCCAGGCCCACCCATTGAAGGACCGCCGCCGCTATCGCTGCGCCTGTCTTCTACATTGTCACTTTCACGACGCCCTTGCCAGCGCATAACCACCTCGAACTATTCCATTAATAATAGCTATGATCGTAGGCGGTTAACGGCAAGATTACCATAGGAAACAAGGGTAAGACGCCAAAGGATATACATATCCTTTGGCGATGAGGGAGTTAGTCGAGCTTAACGCCTAAACGGTGAGCAACCGCTTCGTACGCTTCAATCAGGCCACCCAGGCTCTGACGGAAACGGTCTTTGTCCATTTTATCCAGCGTTTCTTTATCCCACAGACGGCTGCCGTCCGGAGAGAACTCATCACCCAGAACCACTTCGCCTTTGAACAGGCCGAACTCCAGTTTGAAGTCGACGAGGATCAGACCCGCGTCATCAAACAGTTTTTTCAGCACGTCGTTGGCTTTGTAGGTCAGTTCTTTCATGCGCGCCAGGTTCTCTTTATTCACCCAGCCGAAGGTTTCGCAGTAAGAGTCATTGACCATCGGATCGTGCATGGCATCGTTTTTCAGGAACAGGTCAAAAAGCGGTGGATTCAGCTCAATACCTTCTTCAATACCAAGACGCTTCACCAGGGAGCCTGCTGCGCGGTTACGAATGACGCACTCAACCGGAACCATATCCAGTTTTTTCACCAGACATTCCGTATCGGACAACAGTGCTTCCATCTGGGTCGGGATACCCGCTTCGGCCAGTTTGGTCATAATGAAGTGGTTGAACTTGTTGTTCACCATGCCTTTACGATCGAACTGCTCAATGCGTGCGCCATCCCCTGCTGACGTATCATTGCGGAACTCGAGCACCAACAGATCCGGGTTTTCCGTGCTGTATACGGTCTTCGCTTTGCCACGATACAACTCAGCTTGCTTCTGCATCTTCATTACTCCTGGTGTGATGATTGGTGTTCAAAACTGGGGATATTATGCCACGCACACGTTTGCGTAGCACGAAAATAAAAAGGGCTGGATTAACCAGCCCTCGTATTTATTTGCTGAATGCCGCCTGGAAGACGGCCACCAGCGCATCGTTCTGCGACTGGGTCAGCGTGTGGCCTTTCGGATCGATAAACTGCAGACTGCTGCGGTTATCGAGGTCACCGACCTGAATCTTGTAGTCGCCGGAAGCCAGCTGTGGATCGGTGGCGCCCAGTTCCTGCCATGCACTGTCAGACAGCGGCTTATAGGTTGCCGTCATGCTACCGGTTGAACGGGTGCTGTCGGTCACTTTCATGCCCACTTTTTCCAGCGTCGCTGGCAGGCGCTGCCAGGTCTGGTTAAACGGTGCACGCACAACCAGCATTGGCAGACCGGTGTCATCCGCACCGCTCTGAACGTCAAATGTCGCGCCGTTGCGGCTCTGCGCTGCGTTAGCGGCGTCGCTGGCGTTCTTATCCAGACCCGCGGCAATAACGTTCAGCATTTCAGTGCTGTAACGCTGCATTGATGCGGCATCCGCAACCGGTTTACCCGCCTGCTCCAGGTTCAACAGCTTAACGGTAACTGCCTGCTGATACCCCTGAGGTTTAACGGAGACTTGATAACGCCCACGGTACTGCTGATCTTCGTCCAGACGGTTCCACTCGATCCAGTCGGTGGTTAAGGTCTGGCTGGCATCATCGCGTTTATCGATGGTGTAGTTCTTCGCCTGAATGACGCTCACAACCTGCGGCCACAGGGTGGTACCGCGGGCGCTTTCAACCAGCAGCGACGCCGTATCACCGGTGAACTGGGTACGCGCCCCGCTCACCAGCGCCAGAGGCTGTGCTGGCGGACGAATATCGAGCGCTTTACCGACCAGGCCGCTGCCGTTGGTCACGGGAATATTGTAATCGCCGTTCTGAATCGGCAGGATCATACCAGCCGGTGCGTGAAGTTCAGCAAGCGGGGTCGCATCCAGATAGGATTCATCACCGCTCACCTGGCGCTTGTAGCGCGAGTCTGAACTACAGGCAGCGAGCAGCATAACAAGCGAAACACTCGCAACCTTCGCCAGGCGCGACTTCTGTACTGAATAAGCCATCAAATCTCCCTAAACTCTACAGCAAACCGGCATGCTTCAGCGCTGCTGTGACAATTTCACGACCGTGGTCGGTAATCGGTGTCATTGGCAGACGCAGCGTATCGGTTGCTACAAGTCCCAACTCCTTACACGCCCATTTCACGGGGATCGGATTGGGTTCGACAAATAATTTATTATGCAACGGCATCAGACGCTGATTAATCACGCGAGCTTCATCAAAGTGACCGGCAGCCGCCAGTTTGCACATTTCAGCCATATCGCGGGCCGCAACGTTCGCCGTTACGGAGATCACGCCATGGCCACCGAGCTGCATAAAGTCCAGTGCGGTCGCATCATCGCCGCTCAACAAGATAAAGTCGTCTGAAACCAGCTCTTTGATCTGATGAACGCGGCTTAAGTTCCCTGTCGCCTCTTTAATCCCGATAATATTTTTTACTTTCGAGAGACGACCAACGGTTTCCGGCAGCATATCGCAGCCAGTACGGGACGGCACATTATACAGAATTTGTGGCAAGTCAGTATGTTCTGCGATGGCTTTGAAATGCTGGAACAGACCTTCCTGAGTAGGACGGTTGTAATAAGGGGTCACCGTCAGACAGCCCACGATGCCGCTGTCGTTAAAACGTTTGGTCAAACTGATAGCTTCTGCCGTGGCGTTAGCGCCTGTCCCTGCGATGACCGGGATACGCCCGTCAGCCAGTTCCAGGGTCAGCATCACCACATCGCCGTGCTCTTCGTGGCTTAGCGTTGCAGATTCACCGGTAGTCCCTACCGAAACGATCGCCGAGGTTCCATTGGCGACATGGTAATCAATCAGCTTCTTCATGCTTGACCGGCAGACATTACCTTTTTCATCCATCGGTGTAACAAGCGCGACAATACTTCCCGTGAACATGAGCCATCCTCTGTGCGAACAAGAGCCTCAATGGTACGTTTGGAACTGTAATAAAAGCAAGCGACGTGAGGCCCTCAGGCGGTTGTATGCATGTTATTTTTATGCTTTCCTTAGGAAGACTTAACCATGCAAAGGAAGAACAGGTTTGACAACCTCATCACAACATTACCTGGTTATCACTGCGCTGGGTGCTGACAGGCCGGGTATCGTGAACACCATCACCCGCCATGTGAGCAGCTGCGGCTGTAATATCGAGGACAGTCGTCTGGCTATGCTGGGCGAAGAGTTCACGTTTATTATGCTGCTGTCCGGGACATGGAATGCCATTACCCTTATCGAATCGACCCTGCCGCTCAAAGGTGCGGAGCTGGATTTGCTGATCGTGATGAAACGCACCACTGCTCGCCCACGTCCGGCCCTGCCCGCGACCGTCTGGGTGCAGGTTGAAGTCCCCGATTCCCCCCATCTGATTGAGCGCTTCACCGCGTTATTTGACAGCCATCAGATGAATATTGCCGAACTCGTTTCCCGAACGCAGCCGGGTGACGGCAGCGCCATTCCCACCCTTTTTATTCAGATTACCGCGCACAGCCCTGCCTCGCAGGATGCGTCAAATATCGAGCAAGCGTTCAAAGCCCTCTGTACAGAATTAAACGCGCAAGGCAGTATAAGCGTCGTCAATTATTCGCAGCATGAACAGGATGGAGTTGAGTAATGAACCCACTGAAAGCCGGTGACATCGCACCGAAATTTAGCTTACCTGACCAGGATGGTGAGCAAGTAAATTTGACCGACTTCCAGGGACAGCGTGTTCTGGTCTATTTTTACCCGAAAGCCATGACCCCGGGCTGCACCGTACAGGCCTGCGGCTTACGCGACAACATGGACGAGTTGAAAAAAGTCGGCGTGGAAGTGCTGGGTATCAGCACCGATAAGCCAGAAAAGCTGTCACGATTTGCTGAAAAGGAGCTGCTTAACTTCACGCTGCTTTCTGACGAAGACCACCAGGTATGCGAGCAGTTTGGCGTCTGGGGCGAGAAGACCTTTATGGGCAAAACCTACGACGGCATTCACCGTATCAGCTTCCTGATTGACGCTGACGGTAAAGTTGAACATGTGTTTGATGACTTCAAAACCAGCAACCACCACGACGTGGTGCTGAACTGGCTCAAACAAAGCGCCTGATCGTTGGGCCGCGGCTTCGCCTGACCCGACCTACGCGGTAAATGCAATACGGTAACGCAGGTTACCGTTTTTGATATTTGCCCCTCTCCCCACGGGAGAGGGTATCAGGCCGCACAACTATCTACTTATCCTCAACCGCAGGCACATCCGGCCACGCGTGAACCACTGCTTTGATCAGCGTTGCCAGCGGAATGGCAAAGAACACGCCCCAGAATCCCCACAGCCCGCCGAAAATCACCACGGATAAGATAATCACCAGCGGATGCAGGTTCACCGCTTCGGAGAACAGCACCGGCACCAGCAGGTTGCCATCCAGTCCCTGAATGATCAGGTACACCGCAAAGCAGCTCCAGAACTCGGTCCCCAGACCAAACTGGAACAGCGCAACGCCGACAACCGGAATGGTCACCACAAAGGCACCGATGTAGGGAATGAGCACCGACAGCCCCACCAGCACCGCCAGCAGCAGCGAGTAGTTAAGCCCGAAAATTAAAAAACCAATCCAGGTAGCCACACCCACCACAATCATCTCCAGCACTTTGCCTCGAATGTAGTTGGTGATCTGCTGGTTCATCTCTTCCCACACCTGCCCGGCCAGCCCGCGATTACGCGGCAGAATGCGCCGCACCGCGTTCAGCATCTGCTCTTTATCTTTGACGAGGAAGAAAACCATTAACGGAACGAGGACAAGGTAGACGGCCAGCGTGAGCAACCCTACCAGCGACGCCAGGGAATATTTCACCACGGAATCGCCCATTGTCATGATGCGGGCGCGCATGTTTTCGGCCATCGCATCAATGATCCCGGCATCCATCAGGGCGGGATATCGGCGCGGCAGCGTGGCGGCAAAATCAGAAAGCTTATTCAGCATGCCGGGCATATCGCGGATAAGGTAAATCCCCTGTTGCCAGGCCACAGGCATAACGACAAACGACATTAACAGCAGAATGCCGACAAACAGCACCAGGACGATACTGGTCGCCCAGCGACGGGAACAGCCTATATTTTCCAGACGTGCCGTTGGCCACTCCAGCAGGTACGCCAGCACAATCGCGACCAGCAGGGGGGCGAGAAGACCGCTGAAGAAGAACAGAATGCCGAACCCGGCGACCAGAATAACCAACAAAGCAATGGCTTCCGGGTCGCTAAACCGACGGCGGTACCACTGCATTAACATTTCGAGCATACAACCCTTCCCTGAATCGGATGGCGGGAGTGAGAACGTGAATTGTATCTAACTGTCACAAAAAAGACTTTCGCTTTTTGTCTCCCTGCCACGATCCGCAAAACCCTGATGAATGGGATTTTCTTCATGCCTCAACACGGCTACACTCGCAGGGCAGTGGAGATGAACGATATGCCGGTTCATCGGTCAAATTAGCACATCCCAAATACAGGACAGTGGTTATGTTCAGGCAGTTGAGAAAAACACTGGTTGCGACACTGATTGCCGCACTGACGGTCGGTCAGGTGTTGCCAGCTTTCGCTGACTCGTCCGATTCATTGCCGGACATGGGCACTACAGCAGGAAGCACGCTCTCCATTGGGCAGGAAATGCAGATGGGGGATTATTACGTTCGTCAGCTGCGTGGCAGCGCGCCGCTGATTAACGACCCGTTGCTGGTTCAGTACATTAACGGGCTGGGCATGCGCCTGGTCGCGCACGCCAACTCGGTAAAAACCCCCTTCCACTTCTATTTAATCAATAATGACGAAATCAACGCCTTCGCCTTCTTTGGCGGCAACGTGGTGCTGCATTCGGCGTTATTCCGCTACTCTGATAACGAAAGTCAGCTGGCCTCGGTCATGGCGCACGAAATCTCTCACGTCACCCAGCGCCACCTTGCCCGTGCAATGGAAGACCAGAAGCGTAACGCTCCGCTGACCTGGGTTGGCGCATTGGGTTCCATTCTGCTGGCAATGGCCAGCCCGCAGGCCGGGATGGCGGCGTTAACCGGTACGCTGGCGGGAACACGTCAGGGGATGATCAGTTTCACCCAGCAAAACGAACAGGAAGCGGATCGTATTGGCATTCAGGTGCTGCAACGTTCGGGCTTTGACCCGCAGGCCATGCCGAGCTTCCTCGAAAAGCTGCTCGACCAGGCGCGCTACTCCTCCCGTCCACCGGAAATTTTGCTGACGCACCCCTTACCGGAAAGCCGTCTGTCGGATGCGCGTAACCGTGCGAACCAGATGCGCCCGGTCGTGGTACAGTCGTCGCAGGATTTCTACATGGCAAAAGTGCGAACGCTTGGAATGTACAATTCCGGGCGTAACCAGCTGACCAGCGACCTGCTGGATGCGCTGGCGAAAGGCAACGTGCGTGAGAAAAACGCGGCTCAGTATGGCCAGGCGTTACAGGCGATGGAAGCCAGCAAATATGACGAAGCGCGTAAAACGCTGCAGCCACTTCTCGCCGCCGATCCGAATAACCCGTGGTATCTCGATCTCGCCACGGATATCGATCTGGGGCAGAAAAAAGCCACCGATGCGATTAATCGCCTGAAAGGGGCAAAAGAGGTGCGGACTAACCCGGTGCTGCAGCTTAACCTGGCGAATGCTTACTTACAGGGTGGTCAGCCTGCTGAAGCGGCGAACATTCTGAACCGCTACACCTTTAACAATAAAGACGATCAGAACGGCTGGGATCTGCTTGCCCAGGCAGAAGCGCAGCTGGGCAACCGCGATCAGGAGCTTGCGGCACGCGCCGAAGGCTTTGCCCTAGTGGGACGACTTGACCAGGCGATTTCCCTCCTGAGCAGTGCCAGTTCCCAGGTTAAGCTCGGCAGTCTGCAACAGGCCCGCTACGATGCACGTATCGATCAGCTTCGCGGTCTGCAGCAGCGCTTTAAGCCGTACGAGAAGATGTAATAAAGGAGAATTCAGGTCATGACAGACGCGGTAAAAATCTACCACAACCCACGCTGCTCGAAGAGCCGCGACACCCTTAGCCTGCTGAAGTCGAACGGCATTGACCCGGAAGTGGTGCTGTATCTGGAGACACCGCCAGATGCACAGACGCTTCGTCAGCTGCTGCACATGCTGGGAATGGGCAGTGCCAGAGAGCTAATGCGCCAGAAAGAGGACCTGTATACGTCGCTCAATCTGAATGACAGTCGTCTAACCGAGGCTGAGCTGATTCAGGCGATGGTTGAAAATCCGAAACTGATTGAGCGCCCCATTGTGGTCGCAAACGGTCAGGCGCGTATTGGACGCCCGCCGGAAGATGTGCTCGAGATTCTCTAATCCTTACGCCGCAGCGCTTCCAGAAAGGCCTGCGGCGTGCTCTCTCCCAGCTTTTTCTGCGCTTTGCCCCGATTGTAAAACTCGCACATCTCGATCAACACCTGCCCTAACGGAACAGCATTCACTCGTGGAATGATGTCGCCGAGCGGTACCGCAACCTGCACGGCCTTGTGCCTGGTCGACTGTACTTTTACGACAGGTTCACTCGCGGGTAAGTCGGGTTCAAAACCGAAAGTCTCAACAGATTGGATATCAGCCGGACAGGCGTTCAGCAACTCACACATCCAGTTGTTCAGCAGCTGTGATGAAATTCCCGCATAGAGCCGGGCATAACACCAGCCGCTCACCGGTTCGCACCCCCACAGCAAATGCTGCTCCCCGCCATCATCCATATGCAGCGATAAAGGCTGGTGATGCACCAGCAGTTTTGTGGGTAAAACGCCTGCCTTTAGCGCTTTTTTCCCCTGAAGTTCAACGCCCTTGCGTTTCGCAGAAGCGGGACGGAGATAACGGTTCAGTGTCGCCCGCGAAACGGAAATCCCCAGCACCTCGTTAACCAGCAGCAGCAGTTCATCCAGCGGTGCGCCCGTGATATCACGCAGCGCATTAACGAGGTCAACCTGCTCTTGTCTCATCGCTTTGTGTATCACTTTTGGGGTCGTATGGTTGTCAGAAACCCGATCGCGATTGCGCCATCGCCGCACGGTCGTCACGGAAATACCCAGCTCTATAGCCAGTTCTCTGTCGCTTTTGTCGGATTGTTGCAGATAGCGACGGATCCGCGGCGTGGTGGTGGCATTGGCGTGCAATTTGATTTCCATCGCTGTAACTCCATAACCAATATCATGAGATTTATAATATCTTAGCGAGTGCTTTGTGACCTGTTTCACCTTTCAGCCACCGCGCTTCACTGATAATCCACAGACATAACATAACAACACCCCTCAATCTTGTACGGAGTTCACAATGAACAATGTTCTGGGATTTCTTGAAGCAAAACTGATGCCGCTGGCGGCCAAAACCGCGCAACAGCGGCATCTGGGCGCCATACGCGGGGCCTATGTTTCCTTCATGCCGTTTATCATCGTCGGCTCGATTCTGCTGGTCATCTCCTCTTTTCCGAACCAAACCTATCAGCAGTTTATGTCTCAGGCATTTGGTGAAAGCTGGAGTGCCATCATTGAAATTCCGTTCAACGCGGTGTTCTCAACCATGTCGCTGTTTATCAGCTTCCTGGTGGCGTTTCGCCTGGCTGAACACTACGGCGAAGATCGCATCTCCTGCGGCATTCTGGCTCTGGTCGCCTTTTTAATCCTGACACCTTTTATCAAAGTGGCCGAAAACGGCGGTATCACGGTCATGCCGGTGGAGTGGATTGGCAGCAAAGGGCTGTTCGTGGCGATGATTGGCTCTCTGCTGTGGACGGAGCTGTTCTGCTGGCTGAAGCGCAAAAAGCTGGTCATCAGAATGCCTGATGGCGTGCCGCCGGCGGTGCAGGAATCGTTCGCCGCGCTGATCCCGGCCCTGCTGGTAATGATTCTGGTGCTTATTATCCGCATCATTTTCGAAAACACCCACTACAACACCATTCACCAGTTTATTTACGAGGTGGTCGCCACGCCGGTTCGCCACTACGGGACCTCCTATTTCGGCGCGCTGATGACGGTGTTCAGCATCACCATTCTGTGGTCTGTGGGCATTAACTCAGGCTCAATGATCAACGGCATCATTCGCCCGCTGTGGATGGAGAACCAGACCGATAACATCGCCGCCATCCAGGCGGGTACGACGCCGCCGCACATTATCACCGAACAGTTTTTTGACATGATCTGGATGGGTGGCGCAGGGGCAACGCTCTCGCTGGTGATTGCGATGCTGATTTTTGCCCGCAGCAAAAACATGCGCGAGGTGGCGCGTCTCGGCGCGGGGGCCTCGGTGTTTAACATCAACGAGCCGATTCTGTTTGGTCTGCCGGTTATCATGAACCCCATCATGCTGATCCCGTTCAATCTGGTGCCGCTGGTCCTGGTTACCGTGCAATATGCTGCGATGAAAATGGGTGCCGTCGCTGTGACCACCGGGGTGTTTATCCCCTGGACGTTACCGCCGGTGATCAGCGGGTTTATCGTCACGGGGCATCTCAGCGGCAGCGTGATGCAGCTTATCAACCTGCTGATTGGCGCCATGCTGTATCTGCCTTTCATGCGTATCGTGGATAAACAATACCGCGCCGCGGAGATTGCCACCGTGACGCAAACCGACCCAACCCTTGCAAAACAGGAGTAAAGCATGTGGGGAATTATCGCAACCTGGCGAATGGCGCTTGAAGGGGTCACGGAGTCTGCGTCTGCGCTGGCTGCGGGGAAACCGGTAGCAGAAGCGGTGGTCGATGCCGTTGCTGCCGTCGAGGACTTCCCGTTGTATAAATCCGTCGGCTACGGCGGGCTGCCAACCGAAAATGGCGAAGTCGAACTGGACGCGGCGTATATGGATGGCGATACGCTTGCGTTTGGGGCCGTGGGAGATCTGGTTGATATTGCGAACCCGGTGCGTGTCGCCCATGCGCTAAGCCGCCAGCGCTATAACAGCCTGCTGGTCGGCCAGGGCGCGCGCGAATGGGCGCTGAGTCAGGGGTTTGCCAACAAAACCATGCTTACCGACCGCGCGATGCAGCATTACCGTAAGCGCTGCCGGGAGACGCTGGACAAAGGCTTAAGCCCGTACGATGGGCATGACACCGTCGGGATTATTGGCCTCGACAAAAGGGGGTCGATGAGCGTGGCGACCTCCACCAGCGGTCTGTTTATGAAAAAGCGCGGCCGTATTGGCGACTCGCCGATTATCGGCTCCGGCTTTTACTGCGACAGTGAAACCGGTGCCGCCACCGCCACCGGCGTGGGGGAAGACCTGATGAAAGGCTGCACCAGCTACGAGATTGTTCGCCGCATGGCACAGGGCATGTCACCGCAGCAGGCGGCGGACTCGGTGGTCTTCGAACTGGAAGACAAACTGATGTCACGCTTTGGCCGCGCGGGCGATCTCTCGGTGGTGTGCATGAATAATAAAGGCGAATTCGGCGCCGCAACCAACATCAAAACCTTCTCATTTGTGGTGGCAACGGCCCGCCAGCCTCTCACCGTATTTCGCGCCGAGCGCCTGCGGGAAAAAACGCACTATCAGCCCGTGGATGAGGAATGGATGCAGGCCTATGCCGCGCGGATCCGCGCGCCAGTTGAGGAGTCACAATGATTACCTTTAAGCTTATCACCGCCCTTGCAGACGCAAAGCCCCAGAGTCATCTTATTGCCCGGGCCGCCTGCGCGTTACTGCCGGACACCGCACTCATCGCTGAAATGCGTGAACAAAACGCCGTCGCGGATACCCGCTTTGGCTGTGCCCCGTTTGCCAGAATCACGCTGCTGCCGGATGCGCTCTGGCAGGACAGTCTGACAGAAGGGTTACTCGCCGCCCTCCGTCCACTGCTGGCAGCCCCGGTCAGCGCCGATGTGGTACTGGATGTCACGGATATTGACGAGGTGGTGCTGACGCAGGTTCTGCGTTTTCTCTTTAACCAGGCGCATGACCTTCGCGATCTGCAGCTTAAGAAAACCGATGGCAAAAGCGTTCGCCTTCGCCATGTCACCGCCCTGTGTCATCCGCAACAGCGTGAAAGGCTGGACGCTCTCTTCCAGCGACAGCAGGCCATTGCCCGAGGAATGGTCGCCGCGCGACGTCTGGCGGATATGCCGTCCGATCGCTGTACGCCGCAGTATGTCGTCGACGAAGCGCAAAAGCTGTGCGCCGCCTTCCCCGCCCTGCGGTGTGAAGTGCTTGATGAAAAGCAAATTATTGAACAGGGACTGGGGCTTCTGCATGCCGTCGGTAAAGGCGCGACCTGTCCACCGCGGCTGCTGGCCATTCACTATAACGGCATCGCTGATGGCCCGGTACGCTGTTACGTGGGCAAAGGCATAACGTTTGATACCGGTGGCCTGTGGCTGAAGGAAGGCGCGGGCATGTACACCATGAAATATGACATGTGCGGGGCAGCGAACGTGCTCGGGTTGATGCTGAGCGTGGCAGAACTCGGCCTGCCGGTTCGTATTATGGGCGTACTGGCGCTGGCGGAAAACGCCATAGGACCGGATGCAATGCAGCCGGGCATGGTGGCCAGCGCCTGCAACGGTATCACGGTTGAAATCAACAATACCGATGCCGAAGGCCGGCTGGTACTGGCGGATGCGATCGCCTGGGCCAGCCAGCGTCATCCGCAGGCTCGCTATATTATTGATATGGCGACCTTAACCGGTGCCGTCGTGAAAGCGCTGGGGTACGAGCTGAGTGGGTTAATGACGCAGGACGAAGCGCTGCGTCAGGCGCTCACCCACGCGGGGAAACGGAGCGGTGATGAGGTGTGGTCCCTGCCGCTGGATGCACGGTTAAAAAAACAGACCGACAGCGCCATCGCCGACCTGTGCAATACCCCACCCAATAATGCGGCGATCAGCGCATCGGCGGCCTGGCTGTTACACCATTTTTGCCCGCCGACCATTCCATGGGCCCATCTGGATATTAGCGGCACGGCGCTGTGGCGTGAGAACGGAAAAAGCGTGGCCTCGGGCAGACCCATTCCACTTCTGGTTGAGCATTTGCTGGAAGACAGGTGAGTTTTAGCCAGTGGCACTGGTTCTCCCTCTGCGCCAGGCAGAGGGAGAAAATCGCATCACAGCTTCAGAATATCTTTCACAAAAGGAATGGTCAGCTTGCGCTGCGCGGTAATCGAAGCGCGATCGAGCTGATCGAGCGTATCAAAGAGCGTGCGCATTTCCCGGTCCAGGCGCTTGAGCAGGAAACGCCCCACGTCTTCCGGGAGTTCAAAGCCGCGCAATCTTGCGCGCAGCTGTAACGCCTGAAGTTTGTCTTCATCCGACAGCGGCTGCAGCTTGTAGATTTGCCCCCAGTCCAGACGGGAAGCCAGATCCGGCAGCCCCAGATTCAACTGGCGCGGCGGACGATCGCCGGTGATCAGCAGCCGGGTTTTCCCCGACTCCAGAATGCGGTTATAGAGGTTAAAGATCGCCATTTCCCATGGCTCATCCCCCGCCACACATTCGATATTATCGATGCAGACCAGTGAGAGATGTTCCATTCCCTCCATGACTTCAGGCACAAACCAGGTACGTTTATCCAGCGGCACATAGCCTACCGCATCACCCCGCGCGGAAAGCTCCGCACAGGCGGCATGCAACAGGTGGCTGCGCCCCGCGCCTTCGCGTGACCAGATATAGATGTATCCGCTGTGTTCCTGACGCAGCACGTTTTGCAGTGCAGCCAGTAAAGAGGGGTTATCACCCGGCCAGAAACTCGCAAAAGTTTCGTCGTCAGGGAGATAGAGTGGCAGAGAGAGCTGTGCCGGTCCGTTCAGAAGTACCTCAACCAGATCTTACATAAAATCGGCGGTGAGTTTAGCACGGAACGTGCAAGGAGAGAACCGGGCGGATCGTCCGCCCGGTTTTACGATCAATGTGACGCTTTTTCGCTGTCTTCAGCATCCAGCACCACTTCTTCCGGGCGCAGGACGGAGATCAGTTTGAAGATCAGGCTCAGGCCCACACCCACGATGGTCGCCAGCGCCATGCCTTTCAGTTCAGCCGCACCGATGTGCACCTTCGCGCCGCTCACGCCGATGATCAGGATCACGGAGGTGAGGATCAGGTTTTGCGCTTTGCTGTAGTCCACTTTAGATTCAATCAGCACGCGAATACCGGACGCGCCGATCACACCGTACAGCAGCAGAGAGACGCCTCCCATTACCGGTACCGGAATGATCTGGATAGCCGCCGCCAGTTTGCCCACGCAGGAGAGCAGGATGGCGATGATTGCCGCGCCGCCAATGACCCAGGTACTGTAGACACGGGTAATCGCCATCACGCCGATGTTCTCACCGTAGGTGGTGTTAGGCGTAGAACCAAAGAAACCGGAGATAATGGTAGAGAGGCCGTTGGCAAACATCGAGCGGTGCAGACCCGGGTCGCGGATCAGGTCACGTTTAACGATGTTTGCCGTCACCACCAGGTGACCTACGTGCTCAGCAATAACCACCAGCGCCGCGGGCAAGATCGTGAAAATGGCAAACCATTCAAAGCGTGGCGTATAGAAGGTTGGCAGTGCGAACCAGTGCGCTTCAGCAATGGGCGTGGTATCAACAACACCCATCACGAAGGAGAGCGCGTACCCCGCCAGCACACCGATCAGGAGCGGGATAATCGCCATAAAACCGCGGAACAGCACGGAACCAAACACCGTTACGCCCAGTGTCACCATCGAGATGATGATGGTTTTGGAATCCGGTGACTGCCCGTCAGCAGGCAGCAGGCCAGCCATATTGGCCGCTACGCCCGCCAGCTCCAGACCGATGACGGCGACAATGGCCCCCATTGCGGCAGGCGGGAACATAACGTCCAGCCAGCCGGTACCGGCCTTCTTCACAATGAAAGAGACCAGGCAGAAGAGGACGCCACACATAATGAAGCCGCCCAGCGCCACTTCATACCCCAGCGGCAGCAACAGCAGAACCGGTGAAATAAAGGCGAAGCTTGAGCCGAGATAGGCAGGGATTTTGCCTTTACAGATAAAGAGGTAGAGCAGCGTACCCACACCGTTGAACAACAGCACGGTAGCCGGGTTAATGTGAAACAGGATTGGCACCAGCACGGTTGCGCCAAACATGGCGAACAGGTGCTGCAGACTAAGCGGGATTGTCTGTAAAAGCGGCGGTCTTTCACTCACCCCGATAGCACGGCGCGTCATAGTGTTTTCCTCTGAGTAGTATTGTTGTTGGCGTTTTATTCAAAAAAAAGCCGACTATCAAAGTCGGCTTCATTATCGTTATTCGATTATTTAGTACCAAAAATCTTATCGCCGGCATCGCCAAGCCCCGGGATGATGTACCCGTGCTCATTCAGCCCCTGGTCGATAGACGCGGTATAGAGTTCGATGTCCGGGTGCGCTTTTTCCAGCGCCGCGATACCTTCTGGTGCGGCAACCAGCACCAGCACTTTGATGCTGCTGCAACCGGCTTTTTTCAGCAGGTCGATGGTGGCAATCATTGAACCGCCGGTCGCCAGCATCGGGTCAACCACCAGGGCCATACGCTCGTCGATGTTAGACACCAGCTTCTGGAAGTACGGTACCGGCTCCAGGGTCTCTTCGTCGCGGTAAACCCCGACCACGCTGATGCGCGCGCTTGGCACGTGCTCCAGCACGCCTTCCATCATGCCGAGGCCGGCACGCAGGATGGGCACAACGGTAATTTTCTTACCTTTGATCTGCTCAACCTGAACCGGGCCGTTCCAGCCCTCGATGGTCACTTTTTCCGTTTCCAGGTCAGAGGTCGCTTCATAGGTCAGCAGGCTGCCGACTTCAGAAGCCAGTTCGCGAAAACGCTTCGTGCTGATGTCATGCTCACGCATCAGGCCCAGCTTGTGTTTAACGAGTGGGTGCTTCACTTCCACAATCTTCATTCTCTTTCTCCTCTGAGGGGGCAACCGCAAAAAAATCGCGGGATTATACCGCTTTTTTCGGATTGCACCATACCCAACTTGCTTGACGTACATCAAGCAAAGTGTTTTAGAGGCAAAAAAGCCGGAGGGCAAGCTCCGGCTTTTTGCGTTTTTACTCTGCTGGAATTAAAGAGTGTCGCCGTTGCTGGCTATCACCTGCTTATACCAGTCAAACGACTTCTTCTTACTGCGGTTCAGGGTGCCGTTACCTTCATTGTCTTTGTCGACAAAGATAAAGCCGTAGCGTTTTTTCATTTCACCCGTTCCGGCAGACACCAGGTCGATACAGCCCCACGGGGTATACCCCATCAGATCAACGCCATCTTCGACCACCGCTTTTTTCATTTCGCGGATGTGCGCGGCAAGGTAATCAATACGGTACTGGTCATTCACCGAACCGTCGCTCTCCTGCACGTCGATGGCGCCAAAGCCGTTCTCCACGATGAACAGGGGCAACTGATAGTGATCCCAGAACCAGTTCAGGGAGTAACGCAGGCCCACCGGATCAATCTGCCAGCCCCAGTCAGATTTCTGCACGTACGGGTTGGAGACCAGGCTCTTACTTTCGTCGTAATCCAGCTCCGGGTTATCCGCCGTCGCTTTGGTGGCGAAAGACATGTAATAGCTAAAGCCGATGTAATCGACACACCCCTGCGTCAGCGCCGCGTTATCTTCTTCTGTGATATCCAGCGTGAAACCGCGACGAGCAAAGTAGTTAAGCAGATGCTGTGGGTACTTGCCGCGCACGTGGACATCGGTGAACCAGTAGCGACGGTGCATGGCGTTCATCGCCATCATCATATCGTCCGGGGCACAGGTCAGCGGATAGATTGGACACATGGCAATCATGCAGCCGATCCGCAGCGACGGGTTAATGTCGCGCCCGGCCTTCACCGCCAGGGCACTGGCCACCAGCTCATAGTGTGCCGCCTGGAACATTACCGGTTCGCGGTCTTCGCCCGGCTCGTACTTCAGGCCGGAGTTGGTAAACGGTGCAAAGTCTTCGTGGAAGTTAGCCTGGTTATTGATCTCGTTAAAGGTCATCCAGTACTTCACTTTATGCTGGTAACGTCTGAACACAACCTCCGCAAAGCGAACAAAGAAGTCGATCAGCTTACGGTTACGCCAGCCACCGTATTCGGTGACAAGGTGGAACGGCATCTCGAAATGGGAAAGGGTAATAACCGGCTCGATGCCATACTTCAGGCACTCGTCAAACAGGTCGTCATAGAATTTCAGGCCAGCTTCGTTAGGCTCCAGCTCGTCCCCTTTCGGGAAGATACGCGTCCAGGCGATGGAGGTACGGAAGCATTTGAAGCCCATCTCGGCAAAGAGTTTGATGTCCTCTTTATAGCGATGGTAGAAATCGATGGCTTCATGGTTAGGGTAATTTTTCCCTGGCAGCACGCCGTTGGTGATTTCACGCGGCACGCCGTGCGCGCCGGCCGTCATCACATCGGCAACGCTGATCCCCTTACCGCCCTCGTTCCAGCCCCCTTCCAGCTGATGCGCTGCGACCGCACCGCCCCACAGAAAATCTGCTTTGAATCCAGACATACACTTTCCCTCATTCTGCGTTATTTTCTGCAAAAACAATTACAGAAACCGGTTTCATTCTGATGATGTGCAAAGGGGCTTTCTGTTGCAAGGAGAAAACCGAAACCGGTTTCATTTTCGTGAACAGACTCAACTTTAGGCGCATTCGCAGGGCCTGCTGAAAAAAAAATCCTCTCGCCGAGAATAGGCTCGCAAACGTTTGCCTGGACTGTTAGAATTGCGCCGATTTTTCTTACTAGCTATGCAATCGCGTGGGGACTTGAGCCGTGACCAACAAAACTTCTCTCAGCTACAAAGATGCCGGTGTTGATATTGACGCAGGTAATGCGCTGGTTGACCGAATCAAAGGTGTGGTGAAAAAAACCCGCCGCCCGGAAGTGATGGGTGGTCTGGGTGGATTCGGCGCACTGTGCGCGCTGCCGCAAAAATATCGTGAACCTGTTCTGGTCTCGGGTACTGATGGTGTAGGGACGAAACTGCGCCTGGCGATGGATTTAAAACGTCACGACACGATCGGTATCGATCTGGTCGCGATGTGTGTTAACGACCTGGTGGTTCAGGGCGCAGAGCCGCTGTTCTTCCTGGATTACTACGCGACCGGAAAACTGGACGTGGATACCGCAGCAAGCGTCATTAATGGCATTGCCGAAGGGTGTCTGCAGTCTGGCTGTGCGCTGGTCGGTGGTGAAACCGCCGAAATGCCCGGTATGTATCACGGCGAAGATTATGACGTCGCAGGCTTCTGCGTTGGCGTAGTAGAAAAATCAGAAATTATCGACGGCAGTAAAGTGGCTGATGGTGATGTGCTGATCGCGTTGGCCTCCAGCGGCCCGCACTCGAACGGCTACTCTCTGGTGCGTAAAATCCTCGACGTGAGCGGCAGCGATCCACTGACCACCGAGCTTGATGGCAAGCCACTGGCTGACCATCTGCTGGCGCCGACCCGCATCTACGTGAAAAACGTGCTGGAGCTGATCGAGAAGGTTGACGTTCACGCCATTGCCCACCTGACCGGTGGCGGCTTCTGGGAAAACATTCCGCGCGTACTGCCGGACAACACTCAGGCGGTGATTGACGAATCGTCCTGGCAGTGGCCGTCCGTCTTTAACTGGCTGCAGACTGCGGGCAACGTGAGCTCACACGAGATGTACCGCACCTTTAACTGTGGCGTGGGCATGGTTATCGCGCTGCCAGCAAGCGAAGCGGATAAGGCGATTACGCTGCTGACTGACAAAGGTGAAAACGCGTGGAAAATCGGTATCATCAAAGCATCCGATTCCGAACAGCGTGTGGTCATTGAATGAAAAACATTGTGGTGCTCATTTCCGGTAACGGAAGCAATTTGCAGGCGATAATTGACGCCTGCAAACAGAAGAAAATCAACGGCACCATTCGGGCAGTATTCAGCAATAAGGCCGACGCGTTCGGCCTTGAACGCGCCCGGGAAGAGAACATTCCCGCGCACGCGCTGGAAGCCAGCCAGTTCTCCGGACGTGAAGCGTTTGACCGGGAACTGGTTCAGGAGATTGATGCCTACGCGCCTGACGTTGTCGTGCTGGCGGGGTATATGCGTATCCTGAGCCCGGCCTTTGTCGGGCACTACGCTGGTCGTCTGCTGAATATCCACCCTTCTCTCCTGCCGAAGTATCCCGGCCTGCACACCCATCGTCAGGTTCTGGAAAACGGCGATGAAGAGCACGGTACCTCCGTGCATTTCGTTACCGACGAGCTGGACGGCGGGCCGGTGATCCTGCAGGCAAAGGTGCCGGTCTTTGAAGGTGACAGCGAAGACGACGTTACCGAACGCGTGCAGACGCAGGAACACGCCATTTATCCTCTGGTGGTAAGCTGGTTTGTTGACGGGCGTCTTCAGATGCGCGACGGTGCCGCCTGGCTGGACGGCGTCAGGCTCCCTGCACAGGGTTATGCCGCTGACGAGTAGTTTGTTTGATGTGCCCGGCGGCGCGACGCCTGCACGGGCCTGTGGTCTTCACTGTCGGGTGAGCACCGCGCTTCCCGACATGCCCTTCCCCCAACCCTCTAAAATCCCCCAGAAAAAAAATAACTGTCATACTTTTCTGGCACTGTTGGACATATCGTGGAAATGCTCGCCATAATAAGGACGAGACGGATTTACCACGTCCTGTGATTGAACTGGAGTGTGAGCTGTAATGGGTCAGGAAAAGTTATATATCGAGAAAGAGCTAAGCTGGTTAGCATTCAACGAACGTGTACTCCAGGAAGCGGCAGACAAAAGTAACCCGCTTATCGAGCGTATGCGTTTTCTGGGGATTTATTCCAACAACCTGGATGAGTTCTACAAGGTTCGCTTTGCCGAACTGAAACGGCGAATCATCATCAGCGAAGAACAGGGCTTAAACTCTCACTCGCGCCATCTGCTGGGCAAAATTCAGTCGCGCGTATTGAAAGCCGATCAGGAGTTTGACGGCCTGTATAACGAACTGCTGCTGGAAATGGCACGCAATCAAATCTTCCTGATTAACGAGCGTCAGCTTTCTGTTAACCAACAAACCTGGCTGCGTCACTATTTCAAACATTACCTGCGCCAGCACATTACCCCTATTCTGATCAACCGCGAAACCGATCTGGTGCAGTTCCTGAAAGATGACTACACCTACCTCGCGGTGGAAATTATTCGTGGCGACACGATTCGTTACGCATTGCTTGAGATCCCGTCCGATAAGGTGCCGCGCTTTGTGAACCTGCCGCCGGAAACCCCGCGCAGACGCAAGCCAATGATCCTGCTCGATAACATCCTGCGTTACTGCCTGGACGACATCTTCAAGGGCTTCTTCGATTACGACGCGTTAAACGCCTACTCCATGAAGATGACCCGTGACGCCGAATACGATCTGGTGCACGAGATGGAAGCCAGCCTGATGGAGCTGATGTCATCCAGCCTGAAACAGCGCCTGACGGCGGAGCCGGTGCGCTTTGTTTATCAGCGCGATATGCCAGATGCCATGGTGGAAATGCTGCGCGACAAGCTGACCATTTCTCGCTATGACTCCATCGTGCCGGGCGGTCGTTACCATAACTTTAAAGACTTTATTGGCTTCCCGAACGTCGGCAAGGCCAATCTGGTGAACAAACCGCTGCCGCGTCTGCGCCATCTCTGGTTCGATAAATTCCGCAACGGTTTCGACGCCATTCGCGAGCGCGATGTCCTGCTCTACTATCCGTATCATACGTTTGAACACGTGCTGGAACTGCTGCGTCAGGCTTCGTTCGACCCGAACGTACTGGCGATCAAAATCAACATCTACCGTGTGGCAAAAGATTCCCGCATCATCGATGCGATGATCCATGCGGCGCACAACGGCAAAAAAGTGACCGTGGTGGTTGAGCTGCAGGCACGCTTCGACGAAGAGGCAAACATTCACTGGGCGCGCCGTCTGACGGAAGCCGGTGTCCACGTTATCTTCTCAGCACCTGGGCTGAAAATTCACGCCAAGCTGTTCCTTATCTCCCGTAAAGAGGGGGAGGACGTGGTGCGTTATGCCCACATCGGGACCGGGAACTTTAACGAAAAAACCGCGCGAATTTATACCGACTACTCGCTGCTGACTGCCGATGCGCGCATCACTAACGAGGTTCGCCGGGTGTTCAACTTTATTGAGAACCCGTACCGCCCGGTCAGCTTCGATTATCTGCTGGTCTCGCCGCAGAACTCACGCCGCCTGCTGTACGACATGATCGATAAAGAGATCGCCAATGCCCAGAAAGGGCTGTCGTCGGGCATTACGCTGAAACTCAACAACCTGGTCGACAAAGGGCTGGTGGATCGTCTGTATGCGGCGTCCAGCTCCGGCGTTCCGGTCAATCTGTTGATACGCGGTATGTGCTCGCTGATCCCTGAACTCGAAGGCATCAGCGACAATATTCGCGTGATCAGCATTGTTGACCGCTACCTGGAACACGATCGGGTCTATATTTTCGATAATGCGGGTGATAAACAGGTCTATCTCTCCTCTGCAGACTGGATGACGCGCAATATTGACTACCGAATTGAAGTCGCGACACCGCTCCTGGATCCGCGGCTGAAACAGCAGATCCTCGATATCATCGAGATTCTGTTCAGCGATACGGTGAAAGCACGCTATATCGACAAAGAACTCAGTAACCGCTATGTACCGCGCGGCAATCGCCGTAAAGTGCGGTCGCAACTGGCGATTTACGACTATATCAAATCACTCGAGCAACCCGATTAACCTATGCCGATAAATGATAAGACCCCACGCCCGCAGGAATTCGCCGCGGTCGATCTTGGTTCTAACAGTTTCCACATGGTCATCGCCCGTGAGGTGGATGGCGCGTTGCAGATCATCGGTCGTCTGAAGCAGCGTGTACACCTGGCGGATGGTCTTGATGAGCGCAGCATGCTCAGCGAAGAGGCAATGGAGCGAGGCTTAAACTGCCTGTCGCTATTTGCTGAACGCCTGCAGGGCTTCTCGCCCTCCAGCGTATGCATTGTAGGCACCCACACGTTGCGCCAGGCGCTGAACGCGCCTGAATTCCTCAAGCGGGCCGAAAAAGTGATCCCCTACCCCATTGAGATCATCTCCGGTAACGAGGAAGCCCGTCTGATTTTCATGGGTGTTGAACACACTCAGCCGGAAAAAGGACGCAAGCTGGTCATCGACATCGGCGGCGGCTCTACAGAACTGGTGATCGGCGAAGATTTTGAGCCGCGTCTGGTCGAAAGCCGTCGTATGGGCTGCGTCAGCTTTGCGCAGATGTATTTCCCGGGTGGCGCAATCAGCCGCGAAAACTTCCAGCGCGCGCGCATGGCCGCTATCCAGAAACTGGAGAACCTGGCCTGGCAGTACCGTATTCAGGGCTGGAACGTAGCGCTGGGCGCATCGGGCACCATCAAAGCGGCACATGAAGTGCTGCTGGCGATGGGTGAAAAAGATGGGTTTATCACCCCAGAGCGCCTGACCTTGCTGACCGAAGAGGTGCTGAAACATAAAAGCTTTGACGCCTTAAGCCTGCCGGGTCTTTCCGACGAGCGCAAAGCGGTATTCGTACCGGGGCTGGCTATCCTGTGCGGCGTATTTGATGCGCTGGCAATTAAAGAGCTGCGTCTTTCCGACGGCGCGCTGCGTGAAGGTGTGCTGTATGAAATGGAAGGCCGTTTCCGCCATCAGGATATTCGTAGCCGCACCGCACAAAGCCTGGCAAACCAGTACAATATCGACCGTGAACAGGCGAAGCGCGTGCTGGAAACAACCGTTCAGATATACGACCAGTGGCAGGAGCAGAACCCTAAGCTGGCGCATCCGCAGCTTGCCGCCCTGCTGAAATGGGCAGCGATGCTGCACGAAGTGGGACTGAATATTAACCACAGCGGAATGCACCGCCACTCAGCCTATATCCTGCAAAACAGCGATCTGCCTGGCTTCAACCAGGAGCAGCAAACCATGATGGCGACCCTGGTGCGCTACCATCGTAAAGCCATCAAGCTTGACGATCTGCCGCGCTTCACGCTGTTTAAGAAGAAGCAATTCCTGCCGCTTATCCAGCTGCTGCGTCTCGGCGTCCTGCTCAATAACCAGCGTCAGGCCACGACTACCCCGCCCACGCTGAAGCTCAAAACGGATGACAACCACTGGACCCTGAGCTTCCCGCCAGACTGGTTTAGCCAGAATGCGCTGGTGCTGCTGGATCTGGAAAAAGAGCAGCAGTACTGGGAAGCGGTCACCGGCTGGCTACTCAAAATCGAAGAAGAGAGCTCAGACGTCGCGGCGTAACGGCTCAGGTCTTGACCGGCGACGCCTCTGCTTCCAGCAGTGACTCAAGCGCCACCGGTCTGCCAATCAGATAACCCTGCACATAATCGATACCTAGCGCGTGGACCGCGCTACGTATCTCTTCTGTTTCGACATACTCCGCGACCACCAGCATTTTCTTCATTCGCGCCAGATGGCAAATCGAGGCCACTATCTGATAGTCCAGACTGTTGTTGACGATATTGCGGATAAAGCTTCCGTCTATCTTAAGGATATCGGCGTCCACGCTTTTCAGCCGCGCGTAGCTCGCATAGCCGGTACCGAAATCATCAATCGCAATGCGTACCCCCATTTTTTGCAACTGCCTGAGGGTATGTAACGCCTGCTCACCACTGCCGAAGGTGCTGCACTCGGTCACTTCAAATATCAGCTGCCAGGGTTCGACGGCGTATTTCGCCAGCAGACGACTCACCTCAGCCGGGAACTGCGCACGGCACACGGTGGAAGGGCCCAGATTAATGGCAAAACGCTGGCCGGGCAGATGTACCCGATGCTCTGCCAGGAAGCGTAGCGTGTTCTCCAGTACCCACAAATCAACCCGCGACGACAGACCAAACTCCTGAGCGACGGGCAGAAATTGCAAGGGAGAGAGCAACGCCCCGTTTGCATCCGCCATCCGCAGCAACACTTCGTGGTAGCAATCGCCCCGCACGCCGCAAACCGGCTGGACCAGCAGAGTAAACGCGTTACTGTCGAGCGCACTTTGCAGACGGCTCATCATCGCAACCTTGTCCTTCAGGCTACGCTGGAGATGGACAGCACCGCGCTGCTGCAGATTTTCCGGATGGTTGGTCGAAATCGACAGATCGGCAATTACCCCCAGTTCACCGAGGACCAGATAGAGATGGGTCACCGGTGAGCGCACATAGCAGTAGCTCACGCCCACCTGAGGCTGTAGCGGCATCCCATCCCAGACAAAGCGGAACTGTTTAATATGCTCGTCCAGCGCCTCAATGCGTTGCTGGTGCGATTCCGCGTTAAGGCGAACCGCCAGGTCACAGCCGGTGAGGTGATAGACCCGCTCACTGGGCTGCAAGGTGCCATTGACCCACTGCGCCAGCTGCTGTTTATACAGGATCCGCAACAACACCCCGTAATTTCGGCCCAGCACCTCCAGCTCCGGAATGCGCAGCAAACAGAGCGCCGACCACGGGTTTTTGGCAAGATCGCGCGACAAGGCCCGCAGATTCGGCATATGGACAACCGGGTCGAGTAGCGCCAGCCTGCGGGAACGTTTATTCGCGGTGCGCTGGCAGGTGGCCAACATCGACATGTAAATCACCACAAACGAAAAGACCAGATAGCTGGAAGAGGTAATTGCCAGCTGAATGTCATACCCGGACTGTTGAGGGATATAACGATAAAAATAGTGGATGGACACCAGCAGCACCGGGGTCCAGATAAGCGACATCAGCTTATAGCCAAACCGCATCGCTCCCCACAACATCACCGGCATCAGCAACGACAGGGTGTAGTTGGTGGTGAAAATCGAGCTGTTTTCATTCATCGGGAGCAGCAGGAGGGTAAGCAGCCCGCCAAGCGCAATGGCCCACAGCAGAAATTCAATGACCGTCACCTTTTTGTCTATCTGCATTCGCACCTGCGAGACAAGACTTCTGATATACCGCGGATGGCGAATCAGACGGATCAATAAATAGCTTAACGGCACGCCCGTCAGCCCACTGACCAGCAGCGCCTGATAGTTAATCAGCGTGCGAATATTAAGCGGGGTCAACCCCTCCAGGCTCTGACGGCTCTCATACACCCCCAGATAGAGGGCAAACTGAAACAGCACCAGAAACAGCGTCGCGGGGCAAAAGGCCTGCCAGAAGATACGCTGCGCCATCAGTCTGACATCCCCGTAAGCCGTCATGCTGCGTCTGGGCGCAAACACCCGATACCCTCCCCAGCTGAGCACAACGGGGACAATAAAATGAAAAATGCCGGCGATGGTTTCGAACAACCCAACCGACGGGTAGTAGCGGATGAACAATGACAATACGATGCCGGGAAGCGCTTCCAGACCAAAAAACATCATCACCGAAAGCAGAAAGGAGAGAGGTAAATAATAGAGTGCCACCAGACCATCGCCCAATCGGGTAAAGGTATTGGCAACGCTTAATACAGGCAGTAAACCCACCGGTAAAATAAGCGGTAAAGCCCACCAGCGGTCTTTATTGTTTTTCAGGAAAGAAATAAAGTTCATAGATGCCCGTTTAAACCCCTTTCGCTCCAGAGGGAAATGAAGACAGGCATCCAACCTGACGTACCTGCCGCCCGACAACGTGCGGGGCGAACAGTATGGAGGTGGGATTTTAAATACCAGGCCAGGGAAACCGTTGACTTAAATCAAACTAATTTACTCAAACGATCCTTTCTTACATTTTTTTGAAATAGTTTTCTTCATATTATCAATATGGTAAATGCAATTATTAATTTCAATAACATTAATTAATGTAACTATTGACGGTTATTTACACATTTGCGAATTGACCCTCTCTTCCCGCTGTGCCTTAATATCCCTGTCGCCCAAAAGGGCATGCCCAGGAAAAACACAGTGAGTCAGGTCACGCGTATGCGAAAACGACATCAGTTCAACACCCGGATGACCCGCATCATACTGCTTATCAGCTTCCTGTTTTTCTTCGGCCGCTTCGTTTACTCCTCTATTGGCGCCTGGTATCACCATCAGGACAAAGCCCAGTCACAGCAATCCAGCCTGACCGTTGATTCAGCCGATCGCTAACGCGTCGAAGGATTTTGTAATATCCGAATTATCCCTGCTATTCCTTTGCTCAGGATTTTATCCTGGCGCATCACCACAGCCAGTTGTCGCTGCAGCACGGGCGTGAGCGACATCATGCATAGCCCTTCGCGGTCAGCCGCCAGGTCTACGGCCATACGCGGCACGATACTGTAGCCAAGCCCCGCACGTACCATCCGCTTGATCGCCTCGATGCTGCCCAGCTGCATCACCGGCGTGAGGATTCGCCCCTCGGCCGCAAACCAGTCGTCGATCAGCGCCCGGGTTCCGCTGCCTGATTCAAAAGCAATGAATGGCTGCGCGTGCAACGCAGCCGGCGTCAACGACTGAAAACCGTCCTGCTGGTCCAGCGACGCGATAAAAACAAACTCTTCGTCCATCACCGGCGTAACGTCGAGCGCTCTTCCGCTCACCGGTAACGTCACCAGCCCCATATCAAGTCGGTTTTCTTCAATTGCCCGGACGATGTCGAGCGTATTGCCGATCGTCACGCCCACTCTGAGAAGCGGATAGTCACGCCCGAGCTGCTGCAACAGCGGCGGCAGAAGATGAATGCAGGCCGTTGCGCCCGTGCCTAGCGTAATGGTGCCACTCACGTCGTGGCTGAACTCACTCACGGACCGAATGGCTTCATCCACCGCCTGCTGAATACGCTCCCCGTGCACCAGCAACGCCTGCCCGGCAGCCGTGGGTTTGATACCCCGCCCGGTACGCTCTACCAGCCGGGTTTGCAGAAACTGCTCCAGCTGGCGGATTTGCAGGCTGACGGCCGGCTGGGAAATGCCCAGCAGGTCCGCCGCCGCGGAAAAACTGCCGCGCTGGATAACCAGACGGAACGTCGCGAGATAGCCTAGGTTGAGCGTTGTCATTCAAAGTTTCTCTTATACAGCGCATAAGGTGGCTGACCTGCCAGCACAATAGCGCGCTCGCTATGCTCAGGACAACTGCATAACGTAATGAAAAACAATGAAAACACCTGTCCTTCCCCGTCACCTCGCCCTCCGGGCAGGTTGTCATCAGCTTATCAACTGGGGGATCTCGTTTTATATGCCCGGGACCTTTGCCCAGGCGATTGTGGCCGACCGGGGGTGGTCATCACCGCAGCTCTACCTCGGCCTGACGCTGGCGATGCTGGTAATGGCGATGGTCTCCCCTTTTGTCGCCCGACTGTTGGCGTACGCTGGCGGGCAGAACGTGGTGATGAGCGGAACGTTACTGATTGCCGCAAGCTGCGCGGGCATGGCATATACGCAGACGCTGTTCGGCTGGTACGGTGCCTGGCTGGTTGCCGGTATCGGGATGCGGCTGTCGCTGTATGATGCGCTGTTCGCCGCGCTGGTGAACCTGTACGGCCAGCAGGCACGCAGAACGATCTCGCGCATCACGCTCGCAGGCGGGCTGGCCTCAGCGGTTTTTTGGCCGCTGGGTGATGGGCTGCTGAAAGTGATGAGCTGGCAACACGCATTGCAGATCTACGCCCTCTTTGGCCTGCTGAGTGCGGTGCTGATTCGCACGCTTCCCCACCAGCGGCTGGCGGCCCCCCCGCACGTTACCGCGCCGCCCGTGCGCCAGGAACGGCGTAACGGCTGGCGGTATGCCACGTTTATTGCCCTCATGACCTTTGTCTCTAACGGCACGTCCACCCATCTGCCAGAGTTTATTGCCAGTTTTGGCCTGCCGGTCGCCATCGGCATGCTGTGGGGAGTTGGCCAGACGGGCGCACGCGCCACGGAGGTGCTGGCGGGTGCACGCTTAACCCCGCTCAACCTGACGCTCCTGACCGCCCTCGCCATGCCGCTCTGCTTTGTGATCGGGTTAAGCAGCTCGCTGTTTGTCGGGTGTGCCGCCGGTTTTGTGCTGGGCTACGGCGCCATCAACGGGCTGATGACGATAGTAAAAGCCACCCTGCCGCTGACGCTTTTCAGCGCCGAAAGCTATGCCCGCCGCACCGGCATGCTGCTCATTCCCGCACAGCTTATGGCCGCGGCATCGCCGTTTGCCTATGCATGGCTAAATAAAACGCTGGGGATCGCCGGCGCAATGTGGGTTTCCACCGCGCTGACGTTGGTGATTGCCGGGCTGGCGATAGCGATTGTGCGCAGTGCCGACCCCGCGCGGAATGATGAAATGTATCCCACTGTATCCGGAGCGCCACGCTGACAAGCCGGTACAAAACGCCGTTCCCCGCAAACATCCCGGATACATAAAAATGGTTTTCTGTGTCTGTCATTGTTTGAAACCGAATTTGAAACCGATTGAGGAGAGACTCAGATGATCCGTCGTTATTTACTGCTCCCTGCACTTGTTCTGGCGTCAGCAACCTGCTCCTGGGCCGCACCGCTGGATAACCTCAGCGCTGCCGACGTCAACGGCCCTGCCGCTGTTGCCCCGCTGGAACGTCCACAGCCGGCCGCTAAGCTGATTGTCGATCCACCGCTTGCCGGCCCGCTGAGCAAGGGGGCGGTCTTTATTCAATACCGGGCTGAAAACCTGCGCATCGAGCCGGTATTCGGGCCCGATGCGCTGAAGGTCACACCACGTATCGGCCATATCCATGTCGTGGTGGATGACGCCCCCTGGCACTGGGCCGATACCAGCGGAGAGCCAATCATTCTGGTTGGGTTACCCGCCGGGAAGCATAAAGTGACCATAATTCTGGCCGACCCCACGCATAAACCCATCGACCATAAAACCATTGAATTCACCGTACCGCCTCACGCAACGGTCCATCATTTTTAAGGAGCCAGACAATGAAAGCACGCACTGTACTGACGGCGGGTCTGCTGGCGCTTTCAGCCAGCGCCTTTGCTGAGAGCAAAACTAGCGTGGTGCTGGTCCATGGCGCGTTTGCCGATGGCAGCAGCTGGAACAAGGTCATTACCCGGCTGCAAAAACAGCATACCGAGGTGATCGCCGTCCAGCTGCCGCTCACGTCGCTTAAAGATGACGTTGCCGCCACCCGGCGCGCCATTGCACGGGCGCAGGGCGATGTGGTGCTGGTAGGTCATTCCTGGGGCGGAACGGTGATCAGCGAAGCGGGCAACGATGCACGGGTAAAATCCCTGGTGTACGTAGCGGCCTTTGCGCCTGATTCCGGCCAGTCGACGGCGGACCTGGCGGGAAGTTACCCACCGCCTGCGGGGAGTGCGGATATCGCAAAAACGGCAGACGGGTATTTGTATCTCCCGCCAGAAGCCGTGATGAAAGACTTCGCACCGGATGCAGGCGCCGTTGAACAGCAGACCATTGCAGCCACTCAGGGGCCGATCAAGGCCGACGCATTTGCGGAAAAAGTGAGCCATGCGGCCTGGCATGAAAAGCCAAGCTGGTTTGTGGTCAGCAAAAATGACCGGATGATTAACCCGGAGCTTGAACGTGCGATGGCGAAAACGATCCACGCGAAAACCACGGAAGTGGCAGCAAGCCACGTGTCGATGGTGAGTCAACCGGATGATATTGCCCGCACGATTGAGCAGGCAATAATAAACCATTAAGAATGCAACAAAAGCCCGCGTAGCGCGGGCTTGCAGAGCGTCGGGTTACGTCACTTTCTGCACCTCAGTATCTTGCGCCTTCAGCGCCGTTCCATCCTGCGCTGCTGGCGCCATCAGGGGAACCGGCTTGCCGGTACGCCTGTCGATCAACAGCGAGTGGCGCTCCCCGCGCTCAAACAGATGCTGCTCTCCCCACTGGCGAAGCGCAACGACGATGGGAAACAGGCTTTCGCCTTTGTCCGTCAGGACATATTCCTGATACGACGTACCGTCTGACGCCCCCTGCATCGCGAGAATGCCCGCGTCGACCAGCTTGCGCAGTCGGTCAGCCAGAATGTTACGCGCAACCCCGAGATCCCGCTGAAAATCCCCGAAACGGCGCATGCCGTCAATAGCATTACGCACAATCAGAAGCGACCAGCGATCGCCAATCAGATCGACGCTGCGGGCAACGGGACAAAATTCCTGTTCAATCGGTTTACGAGACGGCACAGCGTTACCCCGGCAGGTCAGTCAATAATAACTGGTTGCATTTTAAAACTGCATAGCCTAGCCTTCAACTGGTTTCTTTTTAAAACCACATTACCCAGGGCGAGGATTTGAACATGTCACACGCGTCACCACTACCGTCAGATCGAAAAACCGGGCACGTCCGCTCAGGCGACATGCCGCGTAGCCTGGTGTGGCTGTTCGCCCTCGCCAGCGGCTTAAGCGTGGCCAACGTCTATTACGCACAGCCGTTGCTTGACGCGTTGTCCAGAGACTTTGGCATCAGCCATGGTGCCATTGGCGGCGTGGTCACCGCCACGCAGATTGGCTGTGCTCTGGCTCTGCTGTTCGTGGTTCCTCTGGGGGATAAAGTGGATCGCCGGCGCCTGATGGCGCTACAACTTGTCGTACTGGTCGCCGCACTGGTCACGGTCGGCATGGCGCAGACGTCAACGATGCTGCTGGTGGGTATGCTCGCCACCGGCATGGCAGGAACGGCCATGACGCAAGGGCTAATCGCCTATGCCGCCAACGCCGCGTCGCCGCATGAGCAAGGCCGCGTTATTGGTGCGGCACAAGGCGGGGTATTTATGGGCCTGTTAGTGGCCCGCGTCGTCTCCGGAGGCATCAGTGATATCGCGGGCTGGCGTGGCGTGTATCTCTCTGCCGCCGGGCTGATGGTCATTATTGCGTTTCCGCTGTGGTGGAGGCTGCCCCGCTTGCCTGCGGTGCCTGAAACGATGAGTTACCCGCGCCTGATTCACTCAATGCTGATCCTGCTGCGGGAAGAAAAAGTCCTGCAGGTGCGCGGCGTACTGGCTTTACTGATGTTCGCTGCGTTCAATATTTTCTGGAGCGCCCTGGTGCTGCCGTTAAGTGCCCCACCCTATAACTTATCGCATACCGCCATTGGTGCTTTTGGCCTGGCCGGAATGGCAGGCGCGTTAGCGGCAACCCGGGCCGGAGAGTGGGCCGATCGAGGATATGCCCGGCGCACCAGCGCGGCTGCACTGGTCATGTTACTCCTGGCGTGGTGGCCGATTTCACTGATGGACCGTTCGCTCGGCATTTTGCTCATTGGCATCGTGCTGCTCGATTTGGGCGGGCAGGCGCTGCATGTCACCAACCAGAGCCTGATCTTTCGTGCCCGCCCCGAGGCGCATAGCCGGCTGGTCGGGCTTTATATGCTGTTTTATGCTGTCGGCAGCGGTCTGGGCGCGCTGAGCACCACGATGACGTATGCCATCGCGGGCTGGCAGGGCGTCTGCCTGACTGGCGCAGCGGTGAGCCTGGTGGCGCTGGTGTTCTGGTGGGTAACGCGCAAGACAGGATAATGTTGATAAAAAAAGCCCGCGGGGTGCGGGCTTCTGCAACGTCAACGTGGATAGTCGCGGTTGATCCACGCGTGATCGTCTTCCCAGGTGAACATCCATTTTCGCACCGGACCGGCCATCACGTTGAGATAGTAGCTGTCATAACCAGCCAGCGTCGCCACCGGATGGTACCCCTTCGGCACCATCACCACGTCGCGGTTATAAACGGCCATACACTCATCCAGCGACCTGTCGTCGGTATAGACCCGCTGCATGCAGAACCCCTGCCCGGGATTGAGGCGATGATAGTAGGTCTCCTCCAGGTAGGTTTCCTGCGGTGGATTATCCGTATCGTGCTTATGGCTCGGGTATGAACTGGTGCAGCCTTCGTGGGTCCAGACCTCAACCACCAGCAGGCTGTCGGCGGGTTGATCTTCCGGCAGAATGTTGTGCACGTAGCGCTGGTTATGGCCTTTGCCGCGCGCCTGCGCGTCGATATCCTGCGGAGCGATAAGCCGTGTCGGGAAGGATCCTTTGCCGGGTGCGGCACAGACCGCCAGCTCCAGCGTCGTCAGCGCCTTAATCTGCACCGTCTCCTGCGGCGTGACGTAGACCGCCCAGGGCTTTATGCGCTCAAACGGGCTCATCCGCTCGCCGATGTCAGTAAACTGCGCGGTAGGTGTGCTGACAGAGGCCCGTCCGGCCACCAGCACCAGACAGCGCTCTTCGCTGACGGCGGGCAGCGTCAGCGTCTGCCCTTCCTGCAGTTCATACGCTTCAAAGCCAACGTATCCCCAGCCCGCGCGTTCCGGCGTGACGGACTGGGTACGGCCCTCCGCACTCGGCGGTTGCCAGCGTGATAACAGACGTGACATGTCACCTCCTCAGATAAGCCCGGCGTCGCGCGCCAGACGGCTCAGGTTGTTATACCCCAGACGGGCGTAGGTCAGCGGGTGAGCGATAGCAGGATCCTGCTCCGCCTCCACCACCAGCCAGCCGTGATAATCCTGCGCCTTCAGCAGCCGCATGATGGGCGGATAGCCCACGCAGCCGTCACCCGGTACGGTGAAGACCCCACTCAGCACCGCATCAAGGAAGCTGGTTTTGCGGTTTTTGACGTCCGCCAGCACGTCGGCGCGCACGTCTTTGCAGTGAACATGGTTAATGCGCGATGCCCAGCGCTGGGCCACCGCCAGCGGATCAGCCCCGGCAAAGGTCAGATGGCCCGTGTCCAGCAGCAGGCCCACCTCTTCACCGGTATGGGTCATCAGGTTATCGACATCTTCAGCGGACTCAATGACCGTTCCCATATGGTGATGGTAGGCAATCTGCACCCCCTGCTGCTGCGTGTAGCGGGCAAAAGCGGTCAGCTTCTCACCGTACTCTTTCCAGCGCCCGTGCGGGAAGCGCGGGCGAAGATGAACCGGCGTCTGTTGCTCGCCGTGAATACAGCCGCTCACTTCGGCGAATACCAGCACCTTAGCCCCCAGTTCGCGCAGCAGCGTCAGGTGTGACTGCACGGCGGCAATCTCCTCCTCCACGCTACGCTCCAGCAGACGCCCTGAATACCAGCCGGAGACCAGCTGCAGATCGTGGCGCTGCAAAATGGGGCCAAGCAGGCGCGCCTCACGCGGGAATTTATTGCCCAGTTCGAAACCGGCAAAACCGGCCTCTTTCCCTTCGCTCAGACAGGTATCCAGCGGCGTCTCCGCGCCGAGTGAAGGCAGATCGTCGTTCGTCCATGTCAGCGGGTTAATGCCTAATTGCACACTCATTGTCGTCTCCTGAATTATGCGTGTCCGCGCTCGCGCCACCAGGCGATAAGCTGCAGGTAATTGTCCCGGATGCGTGCCACCAGCTGCGCATCGTCAATATCGTGTTTCAGCCATGCACGGGACGCATCGCCAAACAGCGTGCGTCCTACGGCAAAGCCCTTCACCAGCGCGTGTCCCGAGGCGGCTTTAAAATCAGCGCGAAGCTGCTCAGCCGGGGCGTCCAGCCCGAGGATCACCACGCCACGGCAGTGCGGATCCCGACGTTCAATCATCTCGCTCAGCGCCGTCCAGCCATCGGCAGAGAGCGGCGGCAGTTTCCACCAGTCGGGATAAATCCCCAGGTTGTAAAAACGCGAAATGGCGCGCAGGTAAAGCTCATCGCTGCGCGGCATGCTGGCAGGCAGGATCACCTCCAGCAGCAGTTCTTGACCGGACTGGCAGCAGGCGTGGTAGACCTCAGCGATTTTCTGCTCCTGCTCCAGACGCAGGCCGTGCGCATCTTCCGGATGGAAAAAGACCAGGCATTTCACCACATGCTCCTGCGGCCAGCTGATGAGCTGCGTGCCGATGTTACCGTGCTCCATCTCCAGCGGCCGGGAGCCCGGCAGCTCAATAGGGCGGCCTATCCACCACCCTTCACCGGTAATCGCGTTCAGGGCGTCCTGACCAAAAGTACCGTCACACAGCAGGCCGGCTTTGCCCTCAAGCCCTGCGCTGCTGGCCGCCTCACGGCTGGCCTGCAGAATAAGCTGCTTCAGCGCCGGGATGCGCTTCAGGGATGCCCCGCACTGCAACGCCATATCTTCCAGCTGGCTGCGATGATCGAAGGCCATCACGCACAGCTCCGGCCACTCGCGGCGGCGGGTGGTGACGCGGTGCAGATGGTTCAGGCGCGCATCAAGATCGGGACGCGGCACCGACGCCGCACGCGACAGGTAGTCGTCCAGCTCAGCCTTGCTCGGCATCGCCGGGGCACAGCCGTGGCGGGAAACCACCAGCGCCCCACACGCGTTGGCATAGCGGCAGGCCTGCTCCCAGCCTTCGTCGTTAAGGTAGCCGCGCAGCAGGCCGGACATAAACGCGTCGCCCGCACCGAGCACGTTCAGCACCTCAACGCGCACGCCGGTCACCGTCAGACCCTCATCCAGCCGGGGCGGAATAGCGTCGGTGTACACCGAACAGCCAAGCGCTCCACGCTTGCAAACCAGCGTAGCGTTACTCACGGCGCGCACGCGACCCAGCGCCTGCAGGGTATCGGTACTGCCACCTGCAATATGGAACTCTTCTTCGGTGCCGACAATGACGTCGAAAAGGTGCAGCACCTCCTGCAGCTCACGGGTCACGTTTTCCGCGGCAATAAAGCGCGTCTCCCCGTCCCCTAATGAGGTCAGCCCCCACAGTACCGGCCGGTAGTCGATATCCAGCACCGTGCGAACACCGTGACGGCGGGCATAGTTAAGCGCCGTCAGCACCGCGTCACGGGTCTGAGGGTGCGAGAGATGGGTCCCGGTGATGGCAAGGCACCGTGCGGAGGCAATATAGCGTTCATCCACATCGCTGGCCGTGATGGCCATATCCGCGCAGTTATCGCGATAAAAAATCAGTGGAAAGGTGTCCCGGTCTTTAATGCCGAGGAGCACCAGCGCCGTCAGGCGTTCTTTGTCGGTGATCAGATGGCTGGTATCGCAGCCCACCTGGTGTAATTCTTCTCGCAGGAAGCGTCCCATATGTTCATCACCGACGCGTGCCAGCATCGATGAGCGCAGCCCCTGACGCGCCGTCCCGTAGGCCACGTTGCCGGACGAGCCGCCGAGATATTTCGCGAAGCTCGACACATCTTCAAGACGGGCACCAATTTGCTGACTGTAGAGGTCTACCGCCACGCGGCCCATGCATATCACATCAAACTGCTTTTCCACATTGATACCTCATCAGACAATATCGTTCACGTTCAGCCAGCGGCCTTCCTGGTGCGAGAGTGCGATGGCGTCCAGCACCCGCGAAACCTTCCAGCCCTCTTCAAAGTCCGGCCACATCGGCACATCAGCGGCAATACCGTCGACCAGGTCGCGTACTTCCACCGTTTTTTGATCGTTAAAGCCGATACCATGGCCCGCCCCCATGCAAAACGCGCCATAGTCCGGATGTGACGGACCCACAAGCAGCGTGCGGAATCCCTGGCGGTTTACCGGGTCGTCATGCAGATAGAGCTTCAGTTCCGCCATCCGCTCCTGGGTAAAACTGATGGCCCCTTTGGTGCCGGTTATCACATACGACAGTCCCATCTTGCGCCCGCAGGCGACGCGGGACGTTTCAATCACCCCTTGTGCTCCGCCGGCGAAACGGACCATCGCGTGCGCCTGATCTTCGTTTTCAACCGCAACGTTTTGCGACGAACCGGCCTGCGCCGGGCGCTCAGGCACAACAATTTTTAAATCACCGCAGACCTGCTGAATGTCCCCGACCAGATACTGCGCCATGTTGACGATATGCGCCGCCAGGTCCCCCAGTGCACCCAGCCCGGCGGTCTCTTTAAAACAGTGCCAGTGAATGGGAGAAAGCGGGTCGGCCATATAATCTTCGTTGTGGGTACCGTAGAAGTGGATCACCTCGCCAATCTCGCCGCGGGCGATGATCTCTTTCGCCAGTTGTGCCGTCGGGTTTTTCATGTAGTTAAAACCCACCAGCGTTTTCACCCCTGCCCGCTTCGCGGCGTCCACCATTTCACGTGCGTCATGGGCATTCAGCGCCAGCGGCTTTTCCGAGTAGACATGCTTACCGTGGCGAATGGCCTCCAGCGCCATCTCTTTATGCAGATGGTTGGGCGAGCATATATCCACGACATCAATCGCCGGGTCAGCCACCAGTGCCCGCCAGTCGCCGGTTGAGCGGTTGAAGCCAAAGGCCTGCGCCCGCTCTGCCGCCAGCGCGGGTGTCACTTCCGCCACCATCTCGCGCACCAGTTTGCCGCGCAGGGTAAATACCGTCGGCGCCTGGGCATAGGCGATGGCATGCGCCTTGCCGATATACCCGGTGCCAATCAATCCAATACGAACCTCTTTCATCCTGATCCTCACAATGCGCCGCGACGGCTCTTGGCATAGGTGTCGAATGCCACCGCCAGAACGATAATTAATCCGGTGATTATTTGCTGGTAATAGGCCGAGACGTTCATCAGCACCAGGCCGTTTATCAGAATGCCCATGATGATGGAGCCGATAATGGTGCCGCCAATGCGCCCGTAGCCGCCCATCAGCGAGGTGCCGCCGATGACCACCGAGGCGATAACGCGCAGTTCAAAGGAGATCCCGGCGACCGCTTCCGCACTGCCAAGACGAGCGCTGAGAATGAAGCCCGCCAGTCCCGCCAGACAGCCAATCAGCACATAGACACTCACCAGCACGCGCTTCACGTTGACCCCCGCCAGGCGCGCTGCCTCCGGGTTACCGCCGATGGCATAGACGAAGCGTCCCCAGCGGGTTTTATGCAGCGCCAGATACCCGCCAAGCGCCACGATGGCGAAAATCCAGATTGGAATGGAGATGCCAAGCAGCTCCCCGCGTCCCCACCAGCGGTAACCCGGGTCGAAACCTGCAATGGGCGCGCCGTCGTTAATCACCAGCGTCAGGCCACGCCAGATGGTCATCCCGCCGAGCGTGACGATAAACGGCGGCAGGCGCAGTCGGGTTACGCCCAGGCCGTGCAGGAAGCCAATCGCCGTGCCCATCGCCAGACAAATCCCCAGCCCAATCAGCCAGCTCATGCCGCCCCAGGCGTTCGGATCAACGGTGGTGAAGTTGTCGCCCTTAATCACGTATGCGGCGGTCATGGCGCAGACCGCCAGGATGGAGCCGACAGAAAGATCGATACCGGCAGTCAAAATGACGAAGGTCATCCCCACGGCCATGATCCCGTAGATGGACACCTCGGTCAGGATGTTGAAAATATTGCGTTCAGAGAAAAAATTGCTGTTCTGCGACTGAAAGAAAATCAGCAGCAGGATCATGAAAATCAGTACCCCGAAGCGCTCGAAGAAGGCGATGGGATCGAGGCGTCCGCTGCGTTTCACCGGAACCTGCGTTTTAGAAATCATCTGCGTCATGGAAAACTCCGTTATGCCGCGTTGAGGGCGTTGTGGTTGATGGCCATCATCGTCATCAGCCGCTCTTCGTTAGCGTCGTCGCCGTGGATCTCACCGGTCACCCGGCCTTCACTGAGCGTGATGATCCGATCGGATACCGCCATCACTTCAGGCAGATCGGAGGAGATCACGATCACCGCCACGCCCTGTTTGGCCATATCAAACAGCACCTGGTGCACTTCCGACTTGGTGCCCACGTCGATACCGCGCGTCGGCTCATCGACAATCAGCACCCGAGGGTTCAGCGCCATGCAGCGCGCCAGGATAACTTTCTGCTGGTTACCGCCGGAGAGCTTGCGCACCTCCTGCGCGCTGTTGACCATTTTGATCTGCAGCGCCTTGCGGTAGGACTCAATCAGATCGTCCTCTTTGCGGGTATTCACAAACCAGCGCCACTGCATCAGAGAAGAAAGACTGGAGAGCGACAGGTTGTCGCGAATCGATAACCCCAGCACCGCCCCCTCTTTCTTGCGATCTTCCGGGACCAGCGCGATGCCCTGCTCAAGGGCGTACATCGGGTCGCGCGGTTGATACGGGACGCCGTCCAGTTCAAAGCTGCCCGAGGTAAAGGCATCCGCCCCGAACAGGCAGCGCGCCACTTCGGTACGCCCTGCCCCCACCAGGCCGGCAATGCCCAGTACTTCTCCGGCGTGGACATGGAAGCTAATGTCATGCAGGGCAATGCCGTGCGGATCCAGCGGCGGTTTTTCGCGGCTCAGCCCTTTTACTGCCAGGCGGACCGGCTTGTTTTCATGATGGGTTTCGCTGGCGGGACGACGATTAAAGGCCACGTCACGCCCCACCATCAGACGGATCAGCTGCTCGACATTGGTTTGCGCCACGGCGCCACTGCCGGTGAAACGGCCGTCCTGGAAAACGGTAAAGCGATCGCAAAGCTGGAAAACTTCGTGCAGTCGGTGGGTAACGTAAATAATGCTCACCCCCCGGTTTTTCAGCTCGCGCACCACGCGGTGCAGGCTTTCCACCTCGCTGTCGCTCAGCGCCGCGGAGGGTTCATCCATGATGATCAGCCTGGCGTTCAGCGTTAGCGCCCGGGCAATCTCGACCATCTGCTGCTGGGCTACGCTCAGACGGGCGACAGGCGTGGTTGGCGCAACGTTCAGCTGCAGATAATCGAGGATCACCTGCGCCTCCTGATTCACCGCTTTTTCGTCGACAATCAGGTTACGTTTACGCGGCTCGCGCCCGAGAAACATGTTTTCCGCGACGGTCATATTGGGCAGCAGGTTAAATTCCTGATAGATAGTGATAATGCCCTTGTTCTGCCGCTCAACCGGTGAATCGTCCACCGGCAGCGTGTCGCCGTTGAACCAGATATCCCCGCGCGTTTGCGGCTGTGCGCCCGCCAGGGCTTTCAGCAGCGTGGATTTCCCCGCTCCGTTTTCACCCAGCAGCGCGTGGATCTCCCCGGCACCGACGGTGAGCTGTGCGCTGCTCAGCGCCCAGACGCCAGAAAAGCTTTTTGCCAGGTCGGCCACTTTCAGTAAGGGTTGCGACATCGGTCTGCTCCTCCTTAATAGTGAGCCGCCACCTGCGCGGCGGCTCCGGATAAATCAGTTACCGGCCTCACTGATGCGCTCAGCCTGCTGCAGATTTTCTTTGGTGATAAGCGTTGGCGGGTAGTCCGCGCCGGTGATGGCTTTCTTCTCACGCACGTTGGCCACCAGCTGGCTCATCGCCGTTTGTACCGCGAAGCCCGGGCGTTGATCCGCCGTGACCGCCAGCCAGCCGTCGCGCACGCGCGCCAGCGCCTCAGGGACCGCGTCAAATCCGGTCACCAGAATTTCGCCAGGCTTCACGCCCTGGCCCTGCAGCGCTTCAATTGCGCCCAGTGCCATGTCGTCATTGGCGGAGAGGATCACCTGTGGGCGTTTCGGCAGTGACGGCAGAACGCTTTCCACAATGCGCATCCCTTCAGAACGCATCCAGTTGCCGGTCTGATCGGCAACGATCTTGTACTTGTCCCCGCCCGCCTTCAGGCTGTCGCGGATCCCTTTGGTACGTTCAATGTTGGAGGAGGAACCTGGCTGGCCGGTGAGCAGAATAATGTCTGCCCCGTTGGGGAATTTGCTTTTAACGAAGTCGCCAATCGCCTGGCCGCCTTTGTAGTTGTTGGCACCAAAATGCGGCACCTTCTTCTGGCTGTCGACGGAGCGGTCAAGCGTCACAACGGGCAGATTCGCATCCTGAATTTCATCCACCGCGCTGGAGACGGCATTGACGTCATTCGGGGAGACGATGAACCCCTGCGCACCACGGGTGATGGCGTTTTCCAGGTCAGCGACCTGTTTCGGCGAGCTGCCTTGCCCGTCCAGTACCTGAAGCTTTACGCCCATCTCTTTTGCGGCTTTTACCGCAGTACGCTGCATGTGAACTTCAAACGGCATCGCCAGGTTTGGTGTACTGAAAACTATTTGCTCGTTTTCGGCCATTGCTGCCCCGGCGGTCATGGCGATGAGGGCGGCTAAGATCAGTTTTTTCATTATTATGTCTCTCTGTGTAGGGTTGTTGTGTTTAGAGGACGATCTCACGCTGGCTACGCAGGGATTCCAGCGCTTTATCCGCCAGGTACAGCGCACGTTCACCATCATCGCCGCTACAGTCAGGCGTCGCTTCGCCGCGCAGCACCGCAACAAAGTGTTCCCATTCCGCGGCGTAAGCGGATTTGTAGCGCTGCAGGAAGAAGTGTTCCGGCAGCGCGCCGGTGCAGCCCTGTTTGCCGTAGTGCTGCACCTGATTTTCAAGAATATTGCCCGCGCACAGCAGGCCTTCTGAGCCGTGCAGCTCCAGGCGCTGGTCGTAGCCGTAAGAAGAGCGGCGGCTGTTGACGATGGTCGCCATCGCGCCGGAGGCATACTTCAGTACGATAAACGCGGTATCAATATCCCCCGCCTCGCCAATCGCCGGATCCACCAGATTGCTGCCCTGGGCATACACCGACACCGGCTCTTCGCCCATGATGAAGCGCGCCATATCAAAATCGTGAATGGTCATGTCGCGGAACATACCGCCGGAAACGCGCACATATTGCGCCGGTGGCGGGGACGGGTCGCGGGAGATAATCAGCAGCGATTCGGGCTTACCGATCCGCCCGGCCTGCACCTCGGTTTTGACCCGGCGAAACTGCGGGTCAAAGCGGCGGTTAAAACCGATAAACAGCGGTACGTTGTACTCGTTAACCACTTTCAGGCAGTCGCGCACGCGGGCAAGATCCAGGTGTACCGGCTTTTCACAGAAGATCGCTTTGCCGTGGCGGGCGGCCATCTCAATCAGATCCGCGTGGGTGTCCGTCGCAGACGCGATCAGCACGGCATGAACGTTTGGGTCGCTCATCGCGTCCTCCAGGCTCTGCAGACGAGCCTGATATTGCGTGGCGAGGCGGGTGGCAAATTCCTGATTCGGGTCGACCACAGACCAGAGCGTGGTCTCACTGTGGCTGGCGATGTTAGCTGCATGTACCTGGCCAATTCGGCCAGCGCCCAGTAAAGCAATGTTAAACATAACGGCTCCCGGTGTTGGTGAATGCTGTGAACTAACGACCCCTTAAATAAAACATTTATTTCATTTTTATAAATAGTGAAAATTATATTTTTGAGTGCGGGTTAACACTTTTGAGATGATTGAGATAAATTTTGTTATCAATCTCACAACATGGAAGAAGGTGCTACTAGCCCCTCACCCCTGCCCTCTCCCCAAAGGGGCGAGGGAGAAAAGAGTGCACCACACCATCCCCTCTCCCCTTTGGGGAGAGGGTTAGGGTGAGGGGAAAATGAAATGAAAATTTCGTTACGGCGGGAAAACTTAATACTGGCGTGCTTTTTTCACCTGCGCCTGAGTTTGCTCGGCGGCTTTGCGCACCGCAGACGATCCCGCGACCTGCGCATCACCGGTTCGCCACCATGACGCGTAATCATGGGTCATGGTTTTCGGCAGCACTTTGATATCCAGCAGCGTTGGGCCAGGATGCGCCCGCGACGCCGCCAGCGCCGCCAGCAGACTCTGCTCGTCGTGGACCCGCCACGCGCGACAGCCGTAGCTTTCCGCGTTCTGGGCGAAATTGACTTTCACCAGCGGTCCGTCAAGCCGGCCTGAATCTGGATTTCGATGACGGTTTTCCGTACCGAAGCTCCCTATCCCATGCCCCATCTGCAGGTTATTAATGCAGCCGAAGCTGGCGTTATCAAACAGCAGGACGGTGACGTTGATCCCCTCCTGCACCGCGGTTTGTAACTCGGAGTGCAGCATCATGTAGGAGCCATCCCCCACCATGGCATAAACTGGCTGATGCGGGCTGGCAAGCTTCGCGCCTATCGCCGCCGCAATCTCATACCCCATGCAGGAGTAGCCGTACTCCAGGTGATAACTGTCCGGCGTCTTCACCTGCCAGAGGCGCTGTAAATCCCCGGGCAGCGATCCGGCCGCACCCACGACGATGGCGTTATCTTCGATATGTTGATTGATAAGCCCCAGCACCCGCGTCTGGGTCAGGCGGGTGTTGAGCGCCTCACCGTATTCCGCCAGCTGCGCATCAAGGTGCCCTGCCACTTCAGGCGCATCGTCGGGATGCCACTGACGGCCCCATAAGCGCTGGCACTCCGCATGCCAGGCAGATTTCGCCTGAGCGATCTCCTCTCCCCAGTGGCTTCGGTACGCCGGGAGCGCCTGCGTTAAAGCGTGTAGCCCGGTTTGCGCATCGGCAATCAGCGCCGTGGCATCCAGTTTCACGGCATCAAACTCGGCGACGTTTAAAAGCAGGAACTCGACGTCCGGATGGGAAAAGAGCGCTTTGGAGCCGGTGGTAAAGTCCGTCAGGCGCGTGCCGATGCCAATCACCAAATCCGCCCTGGGTGCAAGCTGGTTAGCGGCCATTCCGCCCGTCACACCGATCCCTCCCAGATTAAGGGGGTGATCGCTTACCAGCGCCCCCTTTCCGGCCTGGGTTTCGGCAAACGGCAGTTGCAGCGTCTCGACAAATTCCCGAAATGCCTCATGCGCGCCGGAATAACGCACGCCCCCGCCACACACCACCAGCGGACGGCGTTTACGGGCAATCAACGCCTGTGCCTGGGCCAGACGCTGGGGATCAGGCGGACGGCGTTCAATGTGATGCACGCGACGCGCAAAGAAGCTCAGGGGATAATCCCAGGCTTCGCCCTGTACGTCCTGCGGCAGGCAAATGGTCACAGCCCCCGTCGCTGCGGGGTCAGTAAGCGTTCGCATCGCATTTAACATCGCGCTCATTAACTGTTCCGGACGGTTAATGCGGTCCCAGTAGCGTGAAACGGGACGGAAGCAGTCGTTGGTGCTGATACTGAGATCGTGGTACTGCTCGATTTGCTGCAAAACCGGATCGGGCTGGCGGCTGGCATAGATATCCCCCGGTAACAGCAGGAGCGGAATGCGGTTCGCGGTGGCGGTCGCCGCGGCCGTCACCATATTCGCCGCGCCGGGCCCGACGGATGAGGTGACGGCAAAAATGCGCCGACGGCGATGCTGTTTGGCGAATCCGGTCGCCATATGGGCGATGCCCTGTTCGTTACACCCCTGCATCACCTGCAGGTGGCCAGGATCCTGCTCCAGTGCCTGGCCTATACCCAGCACGTTACCGTGACCAAAAATGGTCGCCACGCCCTCCACGAAGGGCGTTTCGTGCCCATCAATGGAGACATACTGTTGATTAAGGAATCTGACCAGGGCCTGAGCCATGGTCATACGTTCGGTTTGCATAAAACCTCCTGTCAGCCCAGCGTCGGCATGGAGAACGCAGCGCCAGTCTCCTGCTGCATTTCCGGCCAGCGTGCGGTGATGGTTTTCATTCGGGTGTAGAAACGCACGCCGTCGTTGCCGTGGACATTCAGCGCACCAAAGATCGAACGCTTCCAGCCACCAAAACTGTGGAACGCCATCGGCACCGGGATCGGCACGTTCACCCCAACCATCCCCGCCTGCACCTCTTCGCAGAAGCGGCGCGCGCAGCCACCGTCACGGGTAAATATTGCCGAGCCATTACCATATTCATGCCGGTTAATCAGGTCCACCGCGCTGCTGTAATCTGCAACACGCACCACAGAAAGTACCGGCCCGAAAATCTCTTCTTTATAGATGGTCATCTCCGGCGTGACGTTATCGAACAGCGTTGGTCCGACAAAATAGCCCTGCTCGTGGCCTTTCACGCTGAACCCACGGCCATCCACGCGCAGGCGGGCTCCCTGAGTTTCCCCGCTGTCGATATAGCCCAGCACTTTGTTACGGTGTGCCGAGGAGATAAGCGGCCCCATTTCGTTCTCGGGCGTCTGGTCCAGACCCGGCCCGACGCGCAGCGCGGCAATCTGTTTTTCCAGCCGGGAACAGAGTTCATCAGCGGTGTTATCCCCCACCGCCAGCACCACCGACAGTGCCATGCAACGTTCTCCCGCCGCGCCGAAGGCAGCGCCCATAATCGCGTTCGTCGCCATATCCATATCGGCATCCGGCATTAAGATGCAGTGGTTTTTTGCCCCGCCCAGCGCCTGACAGCGTTTACCGTGGGCGGAGGCGGTCTCGTAAATGTATTGGGCGATCGGCGTTGAACCGACAAAGCTCACAGCCTGCACGCGTGGGTCAGTCAGCAGCACGTCAACCGACTCTTTATCGCCCTGCACCACGTTAAACACGCCGTCTGGCAGGCCGGCGTCTTTCAGCAGTTTTGCCAGCGCGAGCGCCAGAGAGGGATCTTTTTCCGACGGCTTCAGCACGAATGTGTTGCCGGTGGCCAGCGCAATCGGGAACATCCACATCGGCACCATTGCCGGGAAATTAAACGGCGTGATCCCGGCACATACGCCGAGCGGCTGCATCAACGAGTGGCTGTCGACACCGGTGCCGACGTTAGCGGAGTGCTCACCTTTTTGCAGATGCGGGATGCCGCAGGCAAACTCCACCACTTCCAGGCCGCGGGTCAGCTCGCCCACCGCGTCGGAGAAGACTTTGCCATGCTCTTCGCTGATGATGCGGGCCAGGCGCTCCATGTTCTCTTCCAGCAGCGCTTTGAAGCGGAACATCACGCGTGCGCGTTTAAGTGGAGAATGACGCGCCCAGCCAGGAAAAGCCTGCTGTGCTGCGGCAATCGCCTGTTCGGTTTCCTGTGCCGTACTCATCACCACCTGGCGGATCTGCTCTCCGGTGGCCGGGTTGAAGATTGCCTGAACGCGCTGGCCTGAACCGGTGACACACTCGCCGTGAATAAAATTCGCTACCGTCTCCATCCTTAACCTCTCGCTGTTGATACGTGACTGTTACCTGAACACTATATATGAAACAAATATTCCATTTTAAGTTGAAATAAAATAAATGATGATTATTGTGATCAAGGATGGATTTTTATGTTAACAGCCACCATCGCCGGTGCAGCCTGCGCTATTAAGGCATTTCATGCGTTGAAAAGCGTGAAGCTTCTGTTTCATTTTTGAGGCCAGATGGACGGCCGGCATTTAAAAGACGCGGTTTTGCGTTTAGAATCATAAAACTATGCATAGGGGGTAAAATGACCACAGCAACCAGCCTGAATGAGCTGCAGCAGCAAATCCGCGATCGCTACGATAGCCTGAGCAAGAGGCTGCAGCAGGTCTCCCGCTATGTGCTGGATAATACCAACAGCGTGGCCTTTGATACGGTCGCCGTCATTGCCGAGCGTGCCGATGTGCCGCCGTCAACGCTGATCCGTTTTGCCAATGCTTTTGACTTCACCGGTTTCAACGAGATGAAACAGCTGTTTCGCATGAACCTGGTGGAAGAGACCGCCAGCTACAGTGACCGCGCCCGGCTGTTTCGCGAAATGGAAAGTCAGGCCGTCCCGGAAACCCCGCTCGATATCCTTCAGGAGTTCGCCCGTTCAAATGCGCAGGCCCTCCAGCAGCTGGCCGCCCGCGCCGAGCCGGAGATGCTGGAGCGCGCCGTGCAGTTGCTGGCCGAAGCCGACACAATCTATATCGCCGGGTTACGCCGCTCGTTTAGCGTCGCCGCCTATCTGACCTACGCCCTGAGCCACCTGGAGTGCCGCCCTATTCTGCTCGACGGAATGGGGGGGATGCTGCGTGAGCAGATCAACCGCATCAAGGCGCAGGACATCGTGGTATCGATCAGCTTCTCGCCGTATGCGGAAGAGACGGTGATGGTCAGCGAAACCGCCGCCAGCGTCGGCGCACGGCAGATTGTGATCACCGACAGCCAGATAAGCCCGCTGGCCACCTTCAGCGATCTCTGTTTTGTGGTGAAAGAGGCGCAGGTTGACGCGTTTCGCTCGCAGTCGGCGACGCTGTGCCTCGTACAGTCGCTGGTGGTAGCGCTGGCATATCGGCTGGGCGAAGGGAAGTAACGGAGAATAAAAAAACCCCCTGCGCAAGCAGAGGGTTTGGGGTGATATCAGGGGAAAATCATTCCCACTCAATCGTAGCCGGTGGCTTACCGCTGATGTCATACACCACGCGGGAGATACCGTTCACTTCGTTGATAATGCGGTTAGAGACGCGGCCCAGGAAGTCGTACGGCAGGTGCGCCCAGTGCGCGGTCATGAAGTCGATGGTTTCTACCGCACGCAGGGAAACAACCCAGTCGTACTTACGGCCATCGCCCATCACGCCGACAGAGCGCACCGGCAGGAACACGGTGAACGCCTGGCTCACTTTGTTGTACAGGTCAGCTTTGTGCAGCTCTTCAATGAAGATAGCGTCCGCGCGACGCAGCAGGTCGCAGTACTCTTTCTTCACTTCGCCCAGCACACGCACGCCCAGACCTGGACCCGGGAACGGGTGACGGTAGAGCATGTCGTACGGCAGACCCAGTTCCAGGCCGATCTTACGTACTTCATCTTTGAACAGCTCACGCAGCGGTTCAACCAGGCCCATCTTCATCTCTTTCGGCAGGCCGCCCACGTTGTGGTGAGATTTGATGACGTGTGCTTTACCGGTTGCGGAAGCCGCAGATTCAATCACGTCAGGGTAAATGGTGCCCTGCGCCAGCCATTTAACGTCTTCCAGCTTCAGCGCTTCTTCATCGAACACTTCAACGAAGACGCGACCGATGATTTTACGTTTCGCTTCCGGATCGTTCTCGCCGGCCAGCGCGTCGAGGAAGCGCTTCTCGCCTTCCACGTGAATGATGTTCAGACCGAAGTGGTCGCCGAACATATCCATAACCTGCTGCGCTTCGTTCAGACGCAGCAGACCGTTGTCCACGAATACACAGGTCAGGTTTTTGCCGATTGCGCGGTGCAGCAGCATCGCGGTGACAGAGGAGTCAACACCGCCGGACAGGCCGAGGATCACTTTGTCATTGCCAACCTGCTGGCGGATACGCTCAACGGCGTCGTCGATTATTTTTGCTGGCGTCCACAGTGCTTCACACTGGCAGATATCACGCACGAAGCGTTCCAGCATGCGCATACCCTGACGGGTGTGGGTCACTTCCGGGTGGAACTGCACACCGTAGAAGCGTTTTTCTTCGTTCGCCATAATCGCAAACGGGCAGTTATCGGTGCTGGCAACGGTCACAAAGTCAGACGGGATGGCGGTGACTTTGTCGCCGTGGCTCATCCACACGTCCAGCAGCGGTTTGCCGTCTGCGGTCAGGGAATCTTCGATACCGCGAACCAGCGCGCTGTCGGTGACGACTTCAACCTGCGCGTAGCCAAACTCACGCTCGTTAGACCCTTCTACGTGGCCGCCCAACTGCATGGCCATGGTCTGCATACCGTAGCAAACGCCGAATACCGGCACGCCCGCTTCAAACACGTACTGCGGTGCGCGTGGGCTGTTCTCTTCGGTGGTGCTTTCCGGGCCGCCGGACAGGATGATGCCGCTTGGATTGAATTCGCGAATCTGTGCTTCCGTGACATCCCATGCCCACAGTTCACAGTAAACGCCCAGTTCACGCACGCGACGCGCCACCAGTTGAGTGTACTGAGAACCAAAGTCCAGGATGAGAATGCGATGTTTATGAATGTTTTCCGTCATTGACGCTAATTCCGAGGCAAGTGAAACAAATACAGAGCGCCCGGCATGAGCCGGGCGCGGAAATTTATCAGGAGCCCAGACGGTAGTTCGGGGACTCTTTGGTGATCGTCACGTCGTGAACGTGGCTCTCCTGGATACCCGCACCGCTGATGCGTACGAATTCCGCTTTAGTACGCAGCAGGTCGATGGTACCACAGCCGGTCAGACCCATACAGGAGCGCAGGCCGCCCATCTGCTGGTGAATGATCTCTTTCAGGCGGCCTTTATAGGCAACGCGGCCTTCGATACCTTCCGGTACCAGTTTGTCAGCGGCGTTATCGCTCTGGAAGTAACGGTCGGAAGAGCCTTTGGACATCGCGCCCAGGGAGCCCATACCACGGTATGATTTGTAAGAACGGCCCTGGTAGAGTTCAATTTCGCCCGGGGATTCTTCAGTACCGGCCAGCATGGAGCCAACCATGACGGCTGCAGCACCTGCAGCGATCGCTTTCGCGATGTCGCCAGAGAAGCGGATACCGCCGTCAGCGATAACCGGAATACCGGTGCCTTCCAGCGCTTCAACCGCGTCGGATACCGCGGTGATCTGCGGAACGCCTACGCCAGTCACGATACGGGTGGTACAAATAGAGCCAGGACCGATACCGACTTTCACCGCGCTGCAGCCTGCTTCAGCCAGTGCGCGAGCGCCTGCGCCCGTTGCAACGTTACCGCCGATGATCTGCAGGTCTGGGTATTTCGCACGGGTTTCACGAATACGTTGCAGAACGCCTTCGGAGTGGCCGTGAGAGGAGTCAATCAGCAGTACGTCAACACCCGCAGCCACCAGCGCGTCAACACGCTCTTCGTTACCTGCACCCGCGCCAACGGCAGCACCTACGCGCAGACGGCCATGCTCGTCTTTACAGGCGTTAGGTTTACGTTCTGCTTTCTGGAAATCTTTAACGGTGATCATGCCCAGCAGGTGGAAGTTCGCGTCCACAACCAGTGCTTTCTCAACGCGCTTCTCGTGCATTTTAGCCAGCACGACGTCACGGGTTTCGCCTTCACGGACGGTTACCAGACGCTCTTTCGGGGTCATGTATACGCTGACAGGCTGGTTCAGGTCAGTCACGAAACGCACGTCACGGCCGGTGATGATGCCCACCAGTTCGTTATCTTCGGTGACAACCGGGTAACCGGCGAAACCGTTACGTTCGGTCAGGGCTTTCACTTCGTGCAGGGTGGTGGTTGGCAGAACGGTCTGTGGGTCAGACACGATGCCGGATTCATGTTTCTTCACGCGGCGAACTTCTTCAGCCTGACGCTCGATAGACATGTTTTTATGAATAAAGCCGATGCCACCTTCCTGTGCCAGGGCGATAGCCAGGCGCGCTTCAGTCACGGTGTCCATTGCCGCAGAGAGCATAGGAATGTTCAGGCGAATCGTTTTCGTCAACTGCGTGCTGAGATCGGCAGTATTCGGCAGAACGGTGGAATGAGCGGGAACGAGGAGGACGTCGTCAAACGTCAGTGCTTCTTTAGCGATACGTAGCATGGGCAATATCTCTGACCTGGTGGGTGGTTAAATATTGCCGTGGCATTATACAGAGCGTAACCGATTGCATCCACACTTTTTTATAAAAAAACCTTGCACTCCCCTCTCAGCAGGTTACTATCGACTGAATAACTTGCTGATTTAGAATTTGATCCCGCTCACATGTTATCCACTCAATCCCCCTCAATTTTTACTGTCAGCCGCCTTAATCAGACGGTTCGTTTGCTGCTTGAGCAGGAAATGGGGCAGGTCTGGATCAGCGGTGAAATCTCTAACTTCACGCAGCCTTCATCTGGTCACTGGTACTTCACGTTAAAAGACGACACCGCTCAGGTGCGCTGTGCAATGTTCCGCAACAGCAACCGCCGCGTGACGTTTCGCCCTCAGCATGGTCAGCAGGTTCTGGTTCGCGCCAATATCACCCTGTATGAGCCGCGCGGCGATTACCAAATCATCGTCGAAAGTATGCAGCCTGCGGGCGAAGGTGTGTTGCAGCAGAAGTACGAGCAGCTAAAAGACAAACTCTCGCAAGAGGGTCTGTTCGATCAGCAGTTCAAAAAACCGCTCCCCTCACCTGCCCACTGCGTTGGGGTGATTACGTCAAAAACCGGGGCGGCACTGCACGATATTCTTCATGTCCTCAAACGCCGCGACCCGTCCCTGCCCGTTATCATCTACCCGACCGCTGTTCAGGGTGATGACGCACCGGGTCAGATTGTCCGCGCCATTGAACTTGCAAACGCACGTCAGGAATGCGACGTGCTGATTGTCGGGCGTGGCGGCGGTTCGCTGGAAGACCTGTGGAGCTTTAACGACGAACGTGTGGCACGGGCCATTTTCGCAAGCCAGATCCCGGTCGTCAGCGCCGTCGGCCACGAAACGGACGTAACGATAGCTGATTTTGTGGCGGATTTACGCGCGCCAACGCCCTCCGCAGCCGCGGAAGTGGTGAGCCGCAATCAGCTGGAGCTGCTGCGTCAGCTGCAGAATGGTCAGCAACGTCTGGAAATGGCGATGGACTATTTCCTGGCCAATCGGACGCGCCGGTTTACCCAGCTTCATCATCGCCTGCAACAGCAGCACCCGCAATTGCGGCTGGCCCGTCAGCAAACCGTGCTGGAGCGTCTGCGTCAGCGAATGAACGTCGCACTGGATATTCAGCTCAAGCGCGCGGTCTCGCGCCAGCAGCGTATTACTCAGCGCCTGAACCAGCAGAACCCACAGCCGAAGATTTATCGCGCGCAAACGCGTATCCAACAGCTTGAGTATCGACTGGCAGACACTATCCGCGCACGTCTTAGCACCGCACGTGAACGCTTTGGCAACGTGGTGACCCACCTCGAGGCGGTCAGCCCGCTCTCGACGCTGGCACGAGGCTATAGCGTAACGACCGCCACCGACGGTAAAGTGCTGAAGCAAACGAAGCAGGTGAAAGCCGGAGATGTTCTCACCACCCGTCTGTCAGACGGCTGGGTTGAGAGCGAAGTGAAAGAGATTAAACCGGTGAAAAAAACACGCCAGCGAAAAACCGGATAATTCTTCGTCGGTTACAAACTATACTGCTGCTATTCCCTTTTATCTGGCCTTGCCCGAACTAAGGAGAGCAGCATGTCTTATCTTCACAGCGTCATTCCCCCCTATATTCTTCGTCGCATTATCGAAAGTGGTTCTGAGCCGCAGCAGCGCTGCGCCCGTCAGACGTTAACGCATGTGCAAACGCTCATGGCGCATATGCCGGGCAAACCCGCCGCGCCGCACGTCAATAAAGCCGGTCAACTGGAGCGTGATATTTACGACGCCAGACAGACGCAGGAGCTGCCGGGTACCCAGGTGCGTTATGAGGGCCAGCCGTCAAATGGCGATGTGGTCGTTGATGAAGCCTACAATTATTTGGGGGTCACCCATGATTTCTTCTGGAAAATGTATCAGCGCGATTCGCTTGATAATAAAGGCCTGATCCTGACCGGTACCGTGCACTATGGCCGGGAATATCAGAACGCCTTCTGGAATGGTCAGCAGATGGTCTTTGGTGATGGCGACGGCGAAATATTTAACCGCTTTACCATTGCCATTGACGTCGTGGCCCACGAGCTAAGCCACGGTGTCACCGAGACCGAAGCCGGGCTTATCTATTTTGAGCAGTCTGGCGCACTGAATGAATCATTGTCAGATGTGTTTGGCTCGCTGGTCAAACAGTACCATCTCAAACAGACCGCCGATGAAGCCGACTGGCTGATTGGTGAGGGGCTTCTGGCAGACGGTATTAACGGCAAAGGGCTGCGCTCCATGTCAGCGCCCGGCACCGCCTATGACGATCCTCTGCTCGGTAAAGACCCGCAGCCTGGGCACATGAAAGACTTTATCAAAACGCGCGAAGACAACGGCGGCGTACACCTGAATTCAGGTATTCCCAACCGGGCGTTTTATCTGGCCGCGAAGGCGATTGGGGGTCATGCCTGGGAAAAAGCGGGATATGCCTGGTACGACACAGTTTGCGACCGTCACCTGGCGCAAGATGCCGATTTTGAGGCCTTCGCAAAACTGACGGTTGCCCACGGCGAGAAACGGTCCGGTGGTGACGTGGCAGCTGCGATAAAACAAGCCTGGGAACAGGTGGGAGTGCTGTAAATGCAGGTTCCGGAACTCACAGATGACGCCGTCGTTGAGCTGGCCCGGGAAGGCGGCGTCGCTTTTATCCCTAAGCTAAGCGGCCAACGCACCATTACGCTTTCGTCACTCAATGAGGCCCAGCGTCAGCGCGTGGTAAACATCCTGGAGCAGGCATTTCCACGCGGCCAGCCGCCGGGTGAACCCACCTCGCCGGGGAGTGGCGATCAGCGTTATTTTCGCATCCAGATAATCTGGACTCAGCATAATCAGGCCCAGTACACCGATATGATTGTGCTGGTGCCTGAGCAGGAAGCCCCTGAGTCGCTGGTCGAGCTGTGGCAGAAAGGCGAAGGCTGCGTGTGTGATTAAGCTTCAGCCGGGACAAACTCCACGCGCTTTTTCGAAATCAGGCCGTGGCCGTTCTGGCAGAAATAATCCACCGCACCGCAGGCTTTTAAGACCTGGAGTGGCTGATGACACTCCGGGCAGCGGGCTTCGAGCGCGATATCCTTATCGCAGTGCTCACAGTGGGCGACGCCATTTTGCACTTCAAGCTCTGCGTGGCAATCCGGGCAGGTAATCGACATGATGACTCCTTTGCTGGGCATTCTGTAATACGTTGATATTAACACGCAGCACTCAGTGGGGGCCACGCAGCTGTTGGTGTAAGGTCAGCAGCAGTTCTACTTCCGCCATTCGACGGCGTGTCGTCCGGCTCACTTCTTCCGGGTCACATTCGAACAGACTTTTCTGCCCCAGAATGCGCTCTGCCAGGCAGTGCATATAAATCGTTCCTGGAATATGCCAGCGCTGAACCCGATCGCCGTCCGTCAGCACGAGCACATCTTCTGCTCCGAGACGATCGTGGCTTATGACGCGCCCGTCATGCAGATACAGCCGTAACCCTTTTTGCCCGCCTGACGGTCCCGCATATTTGTTGAGCCAAATCTCCACCGGAATGCCACTAAGCTGCCCGCGAAGATGAGCGCTGCCCTCTGCCGTGGTGAGATCGCCCTGTTTGATCTCACGCCCAAGCCGGTCAGTAGCGGCCACCACCTGCAGCGTCATATCATCCCCGCCCCCCAGATAACGCACCGTTTCACGCAGCATCGCCAGCACATGCGTGCCGATGTCCAGGATAACGCCGTCAGGATGGCGAAGCGTGCGAGTGTCCACTTCACCCGTCGCGAAGTTAAGCGCGACAGGTTCTCCTTTTGCGTTAAACCCGCTCGGTTCCTGCAAAAAACCGTCAATTCTGGCGATATCAGCAAAAGTCCCGATCAGCCCAAGCTGAACCGTTGCGAGGCGCGCCATCCAGTGGTCAAGTGCGAGCACACGGGACGCCGCACCGGGCAACGCCAGCAGTCTGTTCAGTTTTTCGAGCTGCGAGAGCGTGGCGACGATGGGTTTTTCAACCACGATCCGCGCCACAGGAGACGCCAGGGCGTACTCCAGCACCTCAAGATGCTGCAGAGAAACCGTGGTAATAAACAGGGTATCAAGAGGATGCGAGAGAAGTTCGGTGAGAGAGGCGCAGCGCGTTACGCCTTCAGGGTACCTGCCAGGCTGAACATCAAAACCCAGGCAGTGCAGTGAATCGCCATACAGATTGTGTAGTGCGGGTAAATAAGCGGTTTCCACCACCGCGCCAAGCCCAACAAACCCTAACAGCATCTTCTACCTCGTCGAGTAAATTACCGGGGCAAACGCCTGCCCCGGTATTGACGAGCAAGGCGTTATCAGGCGTTAGTGGCCGGTTTAGTCTGCGCATTTTCCAGCATGCGACGTACCGGAACAATGAGGACGATCAGCACCGCGGCACAAATCAGCAGCGCGATGGAGCAACGTGCGAAGAGATCCGGCAGCATATCCAGCTGGTCGGCCTTCACGTGACCGCCAATCAGACCTGCCGCCAGGTTGCCCAGCGCACTTGCGCAGAACCACAGGCCCATCATCTGCCCACGCATTCTTTCCGGTGCCAGCAGCGTCATGGTCGCCAGACCAATCGGGCTCAGGCACAGTTCCCCCAGCGTCAGCATCAAAATGCTCCCCACCAGCCAGAATGGCGACACGCCCGCGCCACCGTTATTCAGTACGTTCTGCGCAGCCAGCATCATCAGACCAAAGCCTGCGGCGGCACACAAAATACCAATAACAAACTTGGTGATACTGCTCGGACGAATGTTCATGCTGGCAAGTTTCGGCCAGGCCCAGCTGAATACCGGTGCCAGCAGGATGATGAACAGGGCGTTAATCGACTGGAACCATACTGCCGGGATTTCGAAATCACCGATCATGCGGTTAGTGTAGTCGTTGGCAAAGAGGTTGAATGACGTTGGCTTCTGCTCGAAGGCGGACCAGAAGAACGCGGCGGAGACCAGCAGAATAAAACAGACCAGAAGTCTGGCACGCTCTTTACGATTCAGGCCCGCAAAAAGGAACAGGTAGATAAAGTAGAGGGCAACGGACGCCGCAATCACGTAAACCAGCACGCTGGCTACCGCAACCGGGTTAATCACAATCACACCCTGCGCGATCAGCGTAACGATAACCGCCACACCCACAGCCAGCGCCAGCAACCATGCGCCCACGCCGTTTCTTTTCACCACCGGGCTGTTCCAGGTCGAGTCCAGCCCCACTTCGCTGTCATAGCGTTTCATTGCCGGAACGGCAAACACGCGGAAGATGATCAGGGCAACCAGCATCCCGATGCCACCAATGCCGAAGCCCCAGTGCCAGCCGTGAGATTTAATCAGCCAGCCGGAAATCAACGGCGCGATAAACGAGCCCATGTTGATGCCCATGTAGAACAGCGAGAAACCACCGTCACGACGCGCATCGCCTTTTTTGTACAGCGTCCCCACCATGACCGAGATACAGGTCTTAAACAGACCAGAACCGAGCACGATGAACATCAGGCCGATAAAGAACAGGTTATCGCCCATGATGGCCGAAAGCGCAATCGACAGGTGGCCGAGCGCAATCAGGATAGATCCGTACCAGACGGCTTTCTGCTGGCCGAGCCAGTTATCCGCCAGCCAGCCACCCGGCAGTGCGGCCAGGTACATGGTGCCGGCAAAGATGCCCACAATTGCCGACGCGTTTTCACGTGCCAGCCCCATCCCGCCGTCATACACGGTGGCGGCCATAAACAGGATCAATAATGGGCGAATGCCGTAAAACGAGAAACGTTCCCACATCTCGGTAAAGAACAGCGAACCGAGCGGATAAGGGTGGCCGAAGAACGTTCGGCTTTCTTTTTGATTAACAGAGGATTGCATAATTCTCCCAGGAAGGTATGTGTCGTGCTTGTAAACACCAGCATGTACGCCGGCCAGTTACGTATCTGACCGATTTTTTACATGCGGCGAAAAGTTAGTTAACCATTTGATAACCAGTCGCTAGTTTTGTCTAGTACCGGACCCTGGACTTTAAGATGAAAATTCGATGATTGTCTACTTTCTTAGATTTAAACTTGGTTAAAAGTGAATAGTGATTGACATCACACAGAGTGGACTGGCGGTATGAGCGGGCGAAAAAAAGCCCGCGATTAACGCGGGCTTCAGAAAGAACGGCAAAGCTTATTTGCTTTTCTTAATGTGCTTAATCAAACGCTTACGCTTACGCATCTGGTTTGGCGTCAGGGTATTGCGCTTGTTGGCGAACGGGTTCTCCCCTTCCTTGAACTGGATGCGGATTGGCGTGCCCATTACGTCCAGTGATTTACGGAAGTAGTTCATCAGATAGCGCTTGTAGGAATCCGGCAGGTCTTTAACCTGGTTGCCGTGAATCACCACGATTGGTGGGTTATAACCACCGGCGTGAGCATATTTCAGCTTCACGCGACGACCACGCACCAGCGGCGGCTGATGGTCTTCTGCTGCCATGTTCATGATACGGGTCAGCATGGCGGTGCTCTGACGACGGGTGGAGCTGTCGTACGCTTCACGCACGGACTCAAACAGATTACCTACACCGCTGCCGTGTAACGCAGAGATAAAGTGCACACGAGCAAAGTCGATAAAGCCCAGACGGAAGTCGAGCGTCTCTTTCACCTGCTCTCTCACCTCATTACTCAGGCCATCCCATTTGTTGACCACGATAACGAGTGAGCGCCCACTATTCAGAATGAAGCCGAGCAGAGAAAGGTCCTGATCGGAGATACCTTCACGCGCATCGATGACCAGCATGACCACGTTGGCATCTTCAATCGCCTGCAGGGTTTTGATAACGGAGAATTTTTCCACCACATCGGTGATTTTCCCGCGCTTACGTACGCCTGCGGTATCAATGAGCACATACTCACGCTCATCGCGCTGCATCGGGATATAAATACTGTCGCGGGTGGTGCCCGGCATGTCGTAAACGACCACACGCTCTTCGCCGAGGATACGGTTAGTAAGTGTAGACTTACCTACGTTTGGACGGCCCACGATAGCCAGTTTGATCGGCAGATCCTGCGGGTTGAAGTCGTCTTCAGGCTCTTCCTCGCCCGCTTCGCCGTCTTCGAACTGCGCCCAATATTCGGCATCTTCATCGATCTCTTCCGGCGGGTTAACTTCATCAACCCACGGCAGCAGAACGGTTTCCAGCAGGCTGGTCACGCCACGGCCATGAGATGCCGCGATCGGGTAGATTTCGCCCAGACCTAAGGACCAGAAATCCGCAACCGCCTGGTCTGCATCAATACCGTCAGTTTTGTTCGCCACCAGGAAAGTGGGTTTTTCACGCGAGCGCAGATGTTTCGCAATAGCGGAGTCCGCCGGCATCAGGCCTGCGCGAGCGTCCACCATAAACAGAACCACGTCAGCTTCTTCAATCGCCAGCAGCGACTGTTCCGCCATACGGGTTTCAACACCATCTTCTGTCCCGTCAATACCACCGGTATCAATACAGATGAACTCGCGTCCTTCTACTTCTGCACGACCGTACTTACGGTCACGCGTCAGCCCCGGGAAATCCGCAACCAGCGCATCACGGGTGCGTGTTAAACGGTTAAAAAGAGTGGATTTTCCAACGTTAGGGCGCCCGACAAGCGCGACCACAGGTACCATGTTTGAAGCCTCATAAAATTCAAATAAACGTCGCATTTGCGGCGTTTTTAAAAATGTCAAAACGGCTCCTGAGTGAACAGGAGCCGTTTAGTATACTACAACCGCTGGGTAATTAACGCGTGATCGCGTACAGCGTGCCGTCTTTTGCCTGAATCAGCAGTTTGCCGTCAGCCACGACCGGTTCCGTCAGGAAACCTGAGCTGTCGACTTTTTGCTGAGCAACAAAACGACCGTTGTCCGGGTCAATCCAGTGCATATACCCTTCGCTATCACCCACCACCAGGCTACCGTTATACAGTGCTGGTGCGGTCAGCAGACGGTGCAGCAGATCGCTTTGCGTCCACAGCGTAACACCACCTTCGGTGCTGAGCGCCAGCAGACGGTCGTTCTGATCGACCATATAGATACGGTTGCCATCAACCACGAAATCATTTACCGAGCCCAGTTCACGTTTCCACATGACCTGGCCGCTGCGCAGATCCAGCGCGGTCAGGTTACCGTTATAGGCCAGTGCGTAAACCACACCGTCTACGATAACCGGGGTCGTGTCGACATCGCTCAGACGATCGATTTCCGTTGAGCCTGTCGCCTGGGAAATACGCTGCTGCCAGATCATCTGGCCTTGCTGCATCAGTACCGCGCTTACACGACCGTTGTCACCGCCAACAATGGCAGCACCAAAGGCGGTAGCCGGCGCAGATTCACCGCGCAGGGACAAGGAAGGCATATCCAGGTTCACGGTCCATTTCACCAGACCATCGGCTTCGTTCAGCGCCTGCAGCTGGCCGTTGCTGGTGTGGATCAGTACCATGCCGTCGCTCACGACCGGACGAGACAGAGACTCACCGGCCACGGAGGTTTGCCATGCAACAGAACCATCGCTGGTGTTGAGAGCATAGACCTGGGCTTTTTCGCTACCCACGTACACATGCCCACCGGCAACGGTCAGACCGCCAGAAAGCAGTGCCGGTTTACGAGAGAACCAGCCGTCTTTTTCCGCCAGGTTAACCGACCACACTTCTTTCCCGTCATCGGCATTAACCGCCTTCACGGTACCTTTGCGGTCAGCCGCATAGATAACGCTGTCGGCAAAAGCCGGGTGCAGGTTGGAATAAAAATCACCAATACCATCGCCCACGGAGGTGCTCCACGCGGTGGACGGGGTAAACTGGTTTTCAACAGTCGGCAGTGGGGACATTTTCACAACGTCTTCTTCGCCACTGAACAGTGAACAGCCACTCAATAACGTAACAGAAAGCAGTCCTGGCAGAAGTAATTTACGCAATTGCATCGGGTCCCTCTCAGACGGACAAATTATTTATTTTCATCTGCATCATTTCGCTCAGCGCAGGTGAAGCTTTGCTCTCTACGCCAGCTTGCCACGCTTTACGCGCGCCCGCTTTGTCACCTTTGCTCAGCAGTGCTTCACCGCGCAGATCGGCAACAATGGCAGCAAAACCTTCGCCTTTGATGGTATCGAGCGTTTTCAGCGCATCGTCAGCTTTTTTCTGCTGAACCTGAATACGAGCCAGGCGCAGATTGATTACCGCTTTCAGATTTTCATCACTGGCGGCGGTTAGCCCTTGTGACAGCAGGCTAGCGGCTTTATCCAGTTCGTTCTTATCAACGTACTGCTGCGCCACTTCCAGTGCGGCCAGCGCACCGTAGGTGTTTTTGTTGTCAGCGGCAAATTTCTCTGCCGCCGTCAGCGTTTGCGGCTGATCGGCACGGATTGCGCTAACGGTATTTTCATACGACAGCGACGCGTCACGCGCGGAGTCCGCCTGATGACTGTTCCAGTAACGCCAGCCTACCAGCGCACCGACACCTAAAATAACCCCAACAACCAGCGCCTTGTCGTTTTCGACAAAGAAGCGTTTAATCGCGTCGACCTGATCGTGTTCGTTCTCGTAAATTTCCACGCAGTCCTTCTCCTTAGCCCAATAGAGTGCGCAAGTGCGCCGCAACGCCGTCCTGCGTTACCGTTGTCTGCTCACCAGAGCGCAGGTCTTTCACAACCACTTCGCCGTTAGCCACTTCGGACTCGCCCAGCACCAGTGCAATACTTGCGCCCCATTTATCGGCACGAGCAAACTGTTTTTTGAAGTTGCCGCCGCCATGGTTGGTCATCAGCTTCACGTCCGGCAGTGCATCACGCACACGTTCCGCAAGCTGCATTGCCGCAGGCTGCGTTTCCGCGCCTGAGGCTACCAGGTATATATCGACAACGGAATCTGCTTTAAATTCCGGATTAACTGCCTGAACCAGCAAAACAAGTCGCTCAAGACCCATGGCGAAGCCAACGCCAGGGGCTGGACGACCACCAAGCTGCTCAACCAGACCGTCATAACGACCGCCGGCACACACGGTGCCCTGGGAACCGAGGCTGGATGTCACCCACTCGAACACGGTGCGGTTGTAGTAGTCCAGACCGCGCACCAGACGCTGGTTCACGGTATAAGCAATGCCCGCGGCTTCCAGCAGTTTGCACAGACCCGCAAAGTGCTCACGTGACGCTTCGTCCAGGTAGTCGCCCAATGCAGGTGCATCGTTCAACAGCGCCTGTACGTCAGGGTTTTTGGAATCAAGCACGCGCAGTGGGTTGCTGTACATACGACGTTTGCAGTCTTCGTCCAGCTTCTCTTTGTGCTGCTCCAGGAACGCAACCAGTGCGTCACGGTAGTTCGCGCGTGCTTCCAGAGAACCGATGGAGTTCAGTTCCAGTGAGACATGCTCAGCAATGCCGAGCGCACGCCACCAGCGGGCAGTCAACATAATCAGTTCGGCGTCAATGTCCGGGCCCTGCAGGCCAAAGACTTCCACACCCAGCTGGTTGAACTGGCGATAACGACCTTTCTGTGGACGTTCGTGGCGGAACATCGGGCCGATATACCACAGGCGCTGCTCCTGATTGTACAGGAGACCATGTTCGATGCCGGCGCGTACGCAGCCCGCCGTACCTTCCGGACGCAGTGTCAGGCTGTCGCCGTTGCGGTCCTCAAAGGTGTACATCTCTTTTTCAACCACGTCGGTCACTTCGCCGATCGCGCGTTTGAATAACGGGGTCTGCTCTACAATCGGCAAACGGATTTCGCTGTAACCGTAGCTGCCGAGCACCTGTTTGAGTGTGCCTTCAATGCGCTGCCAGATGGCGGTTTCGCAAGGCAGATAATCGTTCATGCCGCGGATGGCTTGAATGTTTTTTGCCACGTTTATTCTCTTTCTATATACAAAAAAGAACCCAAAGAATGGGTTCAATCATACATGGGAAGCGCCACGCTTCCCATCACGTTATTTTTCAACCTGCTGAATGCTGATGCGCTGCGCTTCATCCATCATTGTTGCTTTGGCACGGATGCGGGCTTCAAGCTGGTCGATCATGTCACTATTATCCAGACGATCTTTACGCACGCCATCTTCATAGAGACCACTTTTCTTGTTACCGCCGGTGACGCCGAGCGTTGACACCAGGGCTTCACCCGGACCGTTCACCACGCACCCGATGATGGAGACGTCCATCGGGGTGATGATATCTTCCAGACGTTGCTCAAGCGCATTCACCGTGCCAATCACGTCAAACTCCTGACGTGAACAGGTTGGGCAGGCAATGAAGTTGATCCCACGTGCGCGGATACGCAGTGATTTGAGGATATCGAAACCGACTTTGATCTCTTCTACCGGATCGGCCGCCAGCGAAACGCGCAGGGTGTCACCGATCCCTTCCGAGAGCAGCAGTCCCAGACCGATCGCCGATTTAACGGAACCGCTACGAAGGCCACCGGCTTCCGTAATCCCGAGGTGCAAAGGCTGATCGATCTGTTTTGCCAGCAGGCGATAAGACTCTACTGCCAGGAACACATCTGAGGCTTTTACGCTGACTTTGAACTGATCGAAGTTCAGACGATCAAGATGATCAACGTGACGCATCGCGGATTCAAGCAGCGCCTGCGGCGTTGGCTCACCGTATTTTTCCTGCAGATCTTTTTCCAGGGAACCGGCGTTGACGCCGATACGGATAGGAATATTTTTATCGCGGGCGCAATCCACCACCATGCGGATACGCTCTTCGTTACCGATGTTGCCCGGGTTAATACGCAGGCAGTCGACGCCATATTCAGCAACTTTCAGCGCAATGCGGTAATCGAAGTGGATATCAGCAACCAGCGGAACGCTGACCTGCTGTTTGATCAGTTTGAACGCCTCAGCGGCATCCATTGTCGGCACGGAGACGCGAACAATGTCCGCGCCTACACGCTCTAACGCTTTGATCTGATTGACCGTCGCTTCCACGTCTGTGGTGCGCGTGTTGGTCATCGACTGGACGGCGATAGGAGCCCCATCGCCGATTGGCACATTACCAACGTAAATCCGTTTCGATTTTCTACGTTGAATCGGAGCCTGGTTATGCATGAAAAATCTCCCGCGTTGCCCGTCTGTTACTGTGCTGCTGATTGTTCGGCATTAACGGTAAGACGCGCAACCTGGTTAGTTCTGATAAAGCGGCTCAGGTCGACAGGTTTTCCTTGATACTGGATCTGTACTGCTGCCGGAGCGCCGATTTTAAGTTTATACGGTGCCTGGCCGGTTAGGTTTAACGTGCCATCTTTACGCTGCAGACCGCTGAACAGTTTTTTACCTGTTGCATCGGTCACTTCCAGCCAGCAGTCAGCAGAGAAGTTCATCACCAGCGCATTTGGGTCCGCCGCCGGCGCAGCCGTTCCGGCCGGGTTGGTTGGCAGTGACGCAGCACCGTTGTCCGCAGGCTGAGTGGCCGCTGGCGCGTTGGTCGCGGTATCCACGTTTGCCTGAGAAGGGGCAACCACCGCGTTTGGATCCTGAGCCTGAGGCGCAGGGGTATTAGCCGTTGCGGCGGGTGCCTGCCCGGCATCGGTTGCAGGCGCATCGGTCGCGGCAGTCTGCGGCTCGCTGGAGGTGGCAGCACCGTCGGTATTCAGCGGCACGCTCTGAGCGTTGTCATTTCCGGACTGATTGAGCTCGGCGGAGGATTGATCGGCCATGGTGGTGATCTCTTCCTGCTGCGCCTTGTGGTTTTGCCACCACCATGCGCCCGTCAGGCCGATCACCACAAACAGCACCAGCCAGGTAAAGCTCATCAGCCAGCCATCACGTTTTTTACGACGTTTTCCCAGGGAGAAGGTCTGCATCGGCGCAACTTTTGCTGCGCGGACCGGTGCCTGCTTCTCCATCATTGGCAGTAATTCTTCTTCAGGGATATGCACCAGTTTTGCATAAGAGCGGATGTAACCACGCAGAAATGTTGAAGCCAGATCGGCCGGAGCCTTATCTTCTTCAATATCGCGAACCGTGGAAACCTTCAGACATAAGCGTTCTGCAACGGCTTGCTGGCTGAGTCCGAGTTGTTCACGGGCGTTGCGAAGACGAACGCCAGTGGAGAGTGCTTCATGTTGGTCGTGAGTGGCTTCAGTATTCATTCGCTACAACTACTGGTACGTGAAAAAAAAGGGTTCAGGTGCCGGTAAGTCACAATGCCACCCGCACCGCGAAAGTTCTGATCAGTTAACCTTGAACAGACAGTATAAGACTGTCAGCCCGGAGATGACAGCACAGCCCTGCCCGTCAGGATAAACTGTTGTTACGTCGTTACATACTGCCCGAAAGTCGGATGAAACGCACCGTAATTATTGATCAGTCATCACGAATCTGACTGATTATTCAGTAAGATTATGCTTCACGGCGCAAATAATGCGCCGTGAGTGCATAAGAATCAAACAGCTTTGACCGCAATCGTCTCGCCCTGCATGCGTTTACGCAGGGTACGTTTGGTACGGTCAATCACATCACCTGCCAGCTGTCCGCATGCAGCATCGATATCATCACCACGGGTTTTACGCACGATAGTGGTGAAACCATACTCCATCAGCACCTTGGAGAAACGGTCGATACGGCTGTTCGAGCTACGGCCATAAGGCGCGCCCGGGAACGGGTTCCATGGAATCAGGTTGATTTTGCACGGCGTATCTTTCAACAGTTCAGCCAGCTGATGCGCATGCTCGGTACCGTCGTTTACGTGATCGAGCATGACATACTCGATCGTCACGCGGCCCTGGTTCGCGTTGGATTTCTCCAGGTAGCGACGCACGGCGGCGAGGAAAGTTTCGATATTGTACTTTTTGTTGATGGGTACAATTTCGTCACGGATTTCGTCGTTCGGTGCATGCAGGGAGATCGCCAGCGCAACGTCAATCATGTCGCCCAGCTTGTCCAGTGCAGGCACTACGCCTGACGTCGACAGCGTTACGCGACGCTTGGACAGACCGAAGCCGAAGTCATCCAGCATGATTTCCATCGCCGGAACGACGTTGGTCAGGTTCAGCAGTGGCTCGCCCATGCCCATCATCACTACGTTGGTGATTGGACGGGTCCCGGTCACTTTCGCCGCACCGACGATTTTCGCCGCACGCCACACCTGGCCGATAATTTCAGACACGCGCAGGTTACGGTTGAATCCCTGCTGAGCGGTTGAGCAGAACTTGCACTCCAGCGCACAGCCCACCTGAGAGGAGACGCACAGCGTGGCGCGGTCTTCTTCCGGGATGTAGACGGTTTCAACGCGCTGATCGCCAACGGCAATCGCCCATTTGATGGTGCCATCGGCAGAGCGCTGCTCCTCCACCACTTCTGGTGCACGGATTTCAGCCACTTCTTTGAGCTTATTGCGCAGCACTTTGTTGATGTCAGTCATGTCATCAAAGTTGTCGCTGCAATAGTGGTACATCCATTTCATGACCTGATCGGCACGAAACGGCTTCTCGCCCATCTCTTTAAAGAACTCGCGCATCTGCTGACGGTTCAGATCCAGCAGGTTAATTTTTCCATTTTTATTTGGAACCGCAGGAATGGCGACTTCGGAGGTATTCACTAATTCAGACATAATTTTTTCCGGCCTCGTTGTTACACGTTATGGCCCATGGAGGGTTGAAAAGAAACGCCCCGGAAAGCAGTCTGCTCGTCCGGGGCGTTGCATTGTACAAAGTCTGGCGCAGGGATGCCACGTCTGCACGCGGCATTTACGAAAATAATGTGTAAACGAAACCGTTAAATTAACGGGTACGTGGACACACTTCGCCTTCAGCGAAGAAGAACGCGATTTCACGAGCGGCAGATTCAACAGAATCGGAACCGTGGGTGCCGTTCTCGGTGAAGCTGTCTGCATAGTCAGCGCGCAGGGTACCAGCCAGTGCGTTATCCGGGTTGGTCGCACCCAGCAGGTCACGGTGACGCTGTACTGCGTTTTCGCCTTCCAGTACGGATACAACGATCGGGCCAGAAGTCATGAACTCAACCAGGCCGTCGAAGAATGGACGACCTTCGTGCTCAGCGTAGAAACCGCGAGCCTGCTCAACGGTCAGGTGCAGCATTTTGGTGCCAACGATTTTGAACCCTGCTGATTCAAAGCGAGCAAAGATGCTGCCAATAACGTTTTTTGCCACCGCGTTCGGTTTGATGATGGAAAAAGTACGTTCAATAGCCATGATAACCTCTGTAAATGTTCTGTTGTTTTTCATACCTGAGTATGGTGTGGCGCGGATTATAATGAGCAATAGCGCCATTGCCTATGGATTCAGGTAACATTTTTTTAAAATGAGACGAAGATTAGCAACAGCTCACAGCAGAAGAGACGTTTAACGCTACTGCAGCGTGAAATTCACCGTTGCCACCTGCCCCGCTTCATCCATCACCAGCACCTGATAATCGCCTGATTTATCAAGCTGCAAGGTGTAAACCCGGCTCTTCACCGCCAGCGGTTCGCCATTCAAAAACCACCAGCGTTCACCGCTATTGCCGGTAGCCTGTAGCGGTAACGAGACGCGGGATTCCCCCGGCAGGCGCTTGATAACCGCGCCTTCACGCACACCAGTCAACATCAGCGGTGCAGGTGAGTCCTGCGACAAGGGCGGACAGGTAGCCGATGGCGAAGGGATCCGTGCTGAGCGCCGCTCGGCTGCAGGCAGCCAGGGTTCCAGCGGCAGCGGCCAGACATCCAGAACTTTCTCGATCGCATCCGGGCAGTCTGCCGCCACGCGTTTGCCCTCTTTATCCAGCCAGACCGGGAAATGGATCCCGCGAATACCTTCCTGTTCCGGTAGGAGCAATGTCGGCGGCTCGCTGCCGTCCAGCAGCCAGGTCGCCAGGCGACGACGGCAATTTTCGCTCCCTTCCGGCAGCGACTGGCCGCCCGGCCAACAGATGACGCCGCGTCCCACACCGTCAGGGCGCGGGTCGCGTGGCAGACGCGCCTGATCGAGCGTTGAACCAGACTGCAGTACATTATTCACCTGGTTAAGCAGAGGTACCGCGCTCGCAAACCCAAACTGACCCGCCACAGGCGTGCCGTCCGGTCGTCCGGTCCAGATCCCAATAACGTAACGGGCATTCAGCCCTACCGCCCATGCGTCACGGTAGCCATAGCTGGTTCCCGTTTTCCATGCCAGAGGTACCACCTGCGGCAGCGCATTGTCCGGCAGCGGCTGCGCCTCATTGGCCAGAATACGGCGAATGATCCACGCCGCCCCCTGGGATAACAACGGCCGCTCTGACAAGGGATCGCCTGGCTGTAAGCGCAGCCGGCCCGCTTTACCGTGTCGGGCGAACGCGCTATAGGCCGCGGTGATATCGGCCAACCGCGCCCCTGCCCCGCCCAGGATCAGCGATAAATTCGGCTGTGCGCCAGCAGGTAAAATCAGCGGCAAACCTGCATTACTCAACATCGCAGCAAAACGTTTTGGTCCGTATGCCTCGAGCACCTGCACGGCGGGCAGATTAAGGGAACGTACCAGCGCTTCACTCATACTCACCGGCCCATGGAATCCACTGTCGAAATTACCCGGGCGATAATCCCCCGTTTTTCTTGGAACATCCTGGAGCAGCGATGCCGGGTGGATCAAACCGTCGTCCAGTGCCATACCGTAGATAAAGGGCTTGAGCACCGATCCCGGCGATCGGATCGCATTCACCATATCCACATGGCTAAACCGGGTGTCATCGTTAATGTCGACCGATCCCACCCAGCCACGCACTTTCATATCCGTGTGATCGACGACGATCATTGCCAGCGAACTGCGTGCCGGCAGGCGGGATTTCCAGTTCATCGCCAGTTCTTCAAGCTGCCGCTGCAAGGACGCATCCAGGGTAGTCACAATTTTAGTATCGCGACTTTTGCTGAGCATCATGCGCGAAAAGAGCGGTGCCAGCTGCGGCATTTGCCGGGGCGCCAGCCATACCGCTTCTTCACGGGACTCCTTAACCTGGCTTGCCGACCAGACGCCCTGCGTCACCATCCGATCGAGCACTTTGTTGCGTGCCGCTTCTGCACGTTCCGGCCAGCGGTCAGGACGCAACCGGCTTGGCGCCTGCGGCAATACGGCGAGCAGCGCCGCTTCGGAATAGCTGAGTTGCGAAGGCGGTTTGCCGAGATAGGTCCAGCTTGCCGCACCAATCCCCTGCAGCGTACCGCCAAACGGGGCGCGGTTAAGATAAAGCGTGAGGATGTCGCGCTTAGAGAGGTGCCACTCAAGCTGCATGGCTCGCCAGAGCTGACGAATTTTGCCACCAAAAGTGCGCGGATGCGGATCCAGCAGGCGCGCCACCTGCATAGTGAGCGTGCTGCCGCCTGAGACAACCCTCCCGGAGGTAAGATCCTGCCAGGCGGCGCGCAGCACAGAGAACGGATTCACGCCTGGATGGTCCCAGAACCAGCGATCTTCATACTGGATCAAGGCTTCAAGATAGCGGGGAGAAACCTCTTCGAGAGTGACCGGATAGCGCCAGATCCCTTCGCTGTCGGCAAAACGCCAAAGCGGTGTGCCTTTTTCGTCCACCACCACCCGTGCGGGGTTGACCTCTTTCAGAGGCAACGGCCACAGGCGATCAGCGGCCAGGATCAGCCCCCATAAAACGAGAAGCGCTCCCGCCAGCCACAGCCAGCGGGAGCGTATCAGACGTACAAGCCGCATATTACGGTACAACAATCAGCGGGCCACTGGCCGCACCTGTTGCCCGCCACTGCGGAACATACATAGACTCCACCATCGGGACCGGCACCTCATAGGTTCCCGGCGTCACGGCGCGCGCCAGATAAACCAGCGTGACCGGCTGCCCTTCGTTAACCGGCACCGCCGCCACAAAGCGATCGTCGCGGAATTCCATATGCTGAATATCCGCCTGCTGCATCTGACTGAGCAGGTTCTGCACTTCGCTGCCGCTGTCCTGCAGGCTGGCGCTGCTGCTCGCCAGGTTCTGGTTTTCCAGTTCCAGTCCCGCCGGGAGGAGATCGACAACCAGCGCATCCGGCACGTTCTGGCTGGCCTTCACTTCAAGCCATACCAGCACCAGCTCGCCGCTCTTCAGTGACGTGAGCGACTTTGTGCTGCCGTCGGTTGCCAGAATATGGCGCTCAATCTGCAGCACGTTAGACGATGGCTGAGGTGCAGATGCCGGATAACCGGTGCTATCAAGTCGTACCCACAGCGGTGTGCTACCGGTATTGGTCACCTGCAGCGCGCCAAGCTGGTCGCCGTTCACGTTCTGTACCAGGGCTTTATCACCGCCTGATGCGGTATCCGCCAGAGACGTTTGCGCCTGCCATGCACCGGACAAAGTTTGCAGCGAGCGTCCGGCCAGGAACAGGGCGTTACTCTCCTGGGTCGAGAGCCAGCGCTGGCTGAAAGCTTGTTCCGACAAGGCGTTCAGCAGCGTATTTTGCGCATCCGGCAGAAGCTTGTACTCCTCAAGCAGAGAGAGCATCAGCGCATTATCACGAAGCGCACTGCCATAATCGGCCATCCAGTTTTTGCTGTCGTTACGCGGCGTTTTGATGGCCAGACCCAGCGCCTGCTGGCTGCGCGGTGCGTCACCCATCAATTTAAGCGCCATCCCCAGCTGCATCAGCGGCAGCCCGGAAGCGGCCTGTCCGTGACGTTCCCAGATTTCACGCAACGCACCAAGCGGGGCTTTTTGCTGACGAGCCAGCACCAGCGCGGCATAGGCCTGCACCGCAAATTTACTGGCCTGGGTATCATCGCTATAGCGGATGGACATCATGCCCGGGTCCTGCAGGTAACGCAGCAAGCGGCTGTTGGCGTTGTTAACCGCCTCAGCAGGCACGCTGTAGCCCTGCTCGCCTGCGCGAACCAGGAAGTCAGTGACATAGGCGGTGAGCCAGTACTCCTCCGGACCGTTTTTATCCCAAAGCGCGAAACCTCCGTCATCACGCTGCATCTGCAGCAGACGGGAGATCCCGATATCAATGGCCGCACGGCGCTTGTCATCCGTATCCCCTTTGATGCCAAGCGCGGTCAACTGCGCCGCGTTGGTGTAGAGCGACGGGAACAGACCACTGGTGGTTTGCTCCAGACAGCCATACGGATATGCCTGCAGCTCACGAATATAGCGCGCCAGATTCAGAGGCGGTTTCCCGCTCAGCAGCAATTGTCCCTGTAGCGTGGCAGGAGAGAAGCCATTAAGGTGCTGCGCCGGTGCACTCCACGACTCACCGGGATTCAGCATGGCACCGGTGTTAACGGTCTGCGCCGGGAATGCCGGACGAACGCCGATTTTCCAGCTCTTCTGTTGTGCAGCGAAAGTCTCGCCCGGCAGCTTCAGGCCGGTCACCTGAGCGGTCACTTCACCATCACCGTAGCCATCCAGCGCACGTACCGGTATAAACAGGGTGCTGCGCGCGCCCGGCGGTAACTTCACGGGCTGCGGCTGTGCGCCCTCAAGCGACAGCTTGCCGGTAGCGGTAAAAGCAACGTTCAGCGTTTGCGGCTGGTCCGTCAGGTTGGTCACATCCAGCGTCAGGCGTGAGGTATCGCCACTTGCCAGGAAGCGCGGCGTGTTCAGTTCGGTAATGATTGGGGCGGCGACAATCACTTTACCTTCGCTGCTGCCGAAATCATCTTCCGTCCAGGCCTGCGCCATCAGACGCAGCTCGCCATTGAAGTCTCCAATGGGCAGCGTCACGGTCCCTTCACCGTTAGCATCGAGCTCGATCGGCTGCGCCTGCTGGGCAATGATAGTCACGTGGTTCACCGGTGGTTTACCGCCGCGCTTAAGCTCATCGCCGTCACCACCAAAGCGCAGTGCAGCCATGCGGCCCTGCCCTTCAATGACCTGACCATAAATATCGTAGATATCCGCGCCGTAGCGCTTCTGACCGAAGAACGCTTCCCACGGATCCGGGGTAACGTAATCGGTGATGTTCAACACGCCGCTGTCCACTGCCGAGATCAGCACATTCACTTTCTGCGGAACGGCGCCTTCTTTGACGCTGGCCTTCACCTTCACGGACAGCGTCTGGTTTGGCCGCATTTTCTGCGGATTTTCCAGCGCGACATTCAGGCGGCGATTCTCATCGCCCATCGGCAGATGCAGTAACCCGACGGCACGTTTCGGCGTCGCTGATTTGGATTTATCGCCAGGGCGTACCACCAGCGTGCTGAGATAGAGATCGTGACGTTTCCAGGCCTTATCCACCGGGATTGAGAGATCGAGTCCGTTGGCCGGTACGTCGATCTCTTTCCACCACAGCGGCCCTTCGCTGGACTCGATCATCGCATAGCCTTTACCCGCCGCCGGAGCAGCGATATGCAGCTGGATGGTATCTCCCGGCTGATAGGAAGGCTTGTCCAGTTTCATGGTCACACGGTCAGGGCGAGCGGCACCGGTGCCGTCGCTATTATCCTGCCAGCTGTAGCCGGCCCAGAAGCGCACGCTGCTGACCATATCGTCCGGCGCTTTGACCTCCAGACGGTACGAGCCCCACTCCACCGGGAAGGTCACTTTACCGGTTTCATCGGCCTTGAGGGTCAGCTCCTGCTCGCCCTCCACCAGGTCTTTCTGATCAAACTGTGACTGCCAGCCATCGCTCTCTGACCAGTTCCAGTAGTAGTCACGGCGCTCACGGATCAGGCGAACCTGTAACCCGGAAACCGCCTTTTTTGCCCCGCTGGCATCGGCATAGACGATATCAAAGCTGGCATTGCCGTTTTCATCCACGATCGGCTGGTTGACGGTGGTGTCAGTGCGGTAGTCATAAACGGCCTTACTGGCAAACTGAGGACGGATACCCGGCAGCTCGGCCGCCGGCCAGATGGCCTGCTCAGCACGGCGCGTCACCGGGCGACCGCCCGATTCCAGAAGGCTGGCCTGCAGGATCAGCTGCAGCGGTGAATGCGCCTCTTTCCACTGGCTTTCTGTCGAGACCTGTCCGCGCCCCTGTTCATCAAGGGTTAGCTGAACTTCATCCAGGCTGCGGCTCAGGTTCTCTTCGGCGATATCACCGAACTGGAAGCCCGGCAGTGCAGCGACGGCTTCGCGCAGCGGTCGCAGGAAAAGCTGGCCTTGCAGGGAATTTCCGTTGGCAGGTGCGCCATACAGGTAATAACCCGCAATGTTAAAGTCGACGTTATCCTCGGTGGAAACCGGCGCTTTTTGTCCCGTCAGATTAAGCGCCATACGCTCCGGCATAAAATCTTCAACGTGGAAATCCCACAGGCGCTGTTGGTTATCACCGGTATTGGCGCGGATATGCCACATACCGGTCTGCGCCCCGCCGTCCAGGGAATAATTGAAGCGATAGAGGCCGTTCTCAGGCTGGACGACAACCGTGCGTGCCACCTGTCCGTCCGGGCGCAGTACGTCGAGTTTAACCGGCTGGGCAGGAAGCGGTTTACCGTCGCTGTCACGCAGCAAACCATTGAGGATCACCGTTTCGCCAGGGCGATAGAGATCGCGCGGGCCAAACATAAAGAATTGCTTGCTGTAGCCTGGGCTACCTGCGATATCAAACTCCGCCAGATCGAGGGCCGGAAGCTTGAGGTCAAGCAGCGTGGTCTGTCCGTCTTTGCTGGCCAGAATCAGCGCGGCTTCTTTGTCAGTCTCAAGCTTTGCGTGGCCGTCAGCATCGCTGTTCGCTTCGGCAAGCGTCTGCCCTTTATCATTCAACAGGGTGACGGTAACGCCGGATTGCGCCGCGCCATCTTCCAGGCTCTGGGTGAAAATATCCAGACGGTTATGATAACTGTGAGCGGACAACCCAATATCACTTAAGGTAAAGAGCGTCGCGGCATTGCTGTAGTTATAGTGCCCGGCCTGATTCATGACCGCAATGTACACGCCTGACTGCTGGAGCGGCTTAATATCCCGCAGCGGCAACAGCAGTTTTTCACGGGTGTTGCGTGCCGGATTGAGGTCAAACCGGCCGGTATACACCAGGTCCGCCATTTTGAGCAGATTATCGGACTCCCAGTTGGTCAGGGAGTTACGGTACTCCCACTGGCTGACAAAGGAGGCCAGGGATTCAGGCTTCACGCGGTAGAAATTCACGTCAACATTGTTGACGTTGAGCGCCATTACCGGCAGACCTTCCACCACCTTGCCCGGCAGCAGCGAGCCACGGCTGGCAAAACCGACCGTCGGTTCAACATCCCGGGTGGTCAGGGCTTTTTCGTAATCGATACCAAATGTCGCTTTGTTCAGCGCCTGCAAATCACGTTCAACGGTGACAACCAGATTGCGGTTGGGCTCCAGATGGCGCAGGCGTAGCTCTTTCAGGTTAGGTGCGAGTTCCCACGCCCCGTCAACCTTGCCGCTTTTTTTATCCACCACATGCACTGTTTTGGCGAAATCCTGATCGGGATTGAGCGGAACAGAGAAGGTCAGCACCAGCGTGGCCGCGCCATCAAGCTGCACCTCTGAGGTATCCAGCAGGGTGAGCGCTTTGCCCTGACTCTGTGCCGCCAGCGTTGCCAGCTTTTCAGCGTCCGGCTTTTCCGGTGCTTTCGGTGCTTTCGGTGTCGTTGCTGTGGATGCTGCGGGAGCCGCAACCTGAGAGTTATCGTCGCTGTTATCACAGCCGACAAGCGAAAATGTGGTAAGCAGCGCGAGAGAAATCGCGGCTAAGCGAAACGGTGTCATCCTTTGTCCCTGGCCCATGGAGCCTGTTGGTCGTCTTCCGGATAAGTATTATCCGCAAGTTTCATTAATACAAAAAGTCTAATTTTAGAATCTGGAAAGCACCTCGCAGAGCGACGACGCCTTTACTCAGGCACTGCTATGCCGATCACAGTCGCAAACGTCACATGTTACCTTTTACGTCATTTGTTTTTAAAACAAGAAGATAGCTGGATTACCTCGCCTTTAGCCTGCTAGCTTTAAGCTCAAGACGCACCCCGAGTGCGCGGTTCACTAAGAGAGACAGTCATGAAACGAGCCGTGAACGCCCTACAAAATTTCGGAAAATCGTTGTACGGACCGGTACTTATCTTACCGATCGTCGGTCTGTTTATCGCATTCGGTAACGTCCTGGGGAACGGTAACCTCGCAGAGTATGTGCCGTTTCTCGGCCATCCGCTGATTCAGCATGTTGGTCAGCTTATCGCGAAATCGGCCGTGTCAGTACTGGTTAACCTGGCGCTGGTGTTTGCCGTCGGGATACCGATTGGCCTGGCCACGCGTGATAAAGGCTATGCGGCCCTGATCGGCCTGGTGACCTTTGTTGTTTTCATTAACGCGATGAACGTTACGCTGCAGCTCCAGGGCGAACTGGCCCCCGCTGACCAGATGAAAGCCGCCGGGCAAAGTATGGTGCTGGGCGTGCAGGTGCTGGAGATGGGCGTTTTCGCCGGGATCCTGACCGGGGCGCTGTCCGGATACTTGTACAACAAATACTCCGGCGTACAGTTTAACGGCGCGATGGCCATCTATTCCGGCCACTGTTTCGTCGCCATCGTCATGCTTCCTGTCTCAATGCTGCTCGGCGTCGTGATGAGCGAACTGTGGCCATTTGCCCAGCATGGCATCAGCGCACTGGCGCTGGCGATCAAAGGTTCCGGGCCTTTTGGGGTGGCCATTTACGGCTTCCTGGAACGTATTCTGGTGCCGACCGGCCTGCATCATCTGGTCTATACCCCCTTCCTGTATACCGAACTTGGGGGGACGCAAGAGGTATGCGGCACGGTTTATCAGGGCGCACGCAATATCTATTTCGCCGAAATGGCTTGTCCGGAAGTGAAGCAGTTGAGCAGCACGGTAGTGTGGGACGCGCGCGGCATCAGCAAAATGTTTGGCCTGCCCGCGGCGGCGCTGGCGATGTACATGACCGCCAGGCCGGAGCGCAAAGCGGCAGCCAAAGCCATCCTGATCCCGGCAGCATTAACCTCTTTGCTGGTGGGCGTTACCGAGCCGATTGAGTTTTCGTTCCTGTTCGTCGCTCCGCTGTTGTTTGTGGTACATGCGGCGCTGACCGGCATCGGCATGATGCTTTTCTCCCTGTTCGGTGTTCATGCCATCGGCGCTAACGGAATTATCGATTTTATTCTTTATAACCTGCCGCTCGGCACGGAGAAGTCCAACTGGCCGATGTACATCGTGGTCGGGCTCATCATGTTCGCGCTCTATTTTGTGGTGTTCCGCTTCCTGATCCTGCGCTTCAACATGAAGACGCCGGGACGCGAGGATGACGATCAGGAGACGCGCCTGTACAGCAAACAGGAGTATCAGGCGAAGGGGAACAATGACGGGCTGGGTGAATCCATCGTGGTGGGACTGGGAGGTCGGGAAAACATTGAGGTAGTGGATAACTGCTACACCCGCTTACGCGTCACGGTGAAGGATGTCTCCATCATCGACGAGCCGCGCCTGAAAGCGACCGGCGCGAAAGGGATTATCAAACAAGGTAACAACGTTCAGGTGGTCTACGGGCTGCATGTCAAAAAAATGCGAGAAGCCGTTGAGACGTTTCTCTGAGAGGAGCTAAAGATGTTTACACCCCCTTTTATTCTGTCGATTGCCGGTGGCGGCAGCACCTATACGCCAGGTATCGTGAAAAGCCTGATGGTACGCCTGCAGGACTTCCCGCTGGCCGAGATTCGCCTCTACGATATCGACGAAGCACGCCAGAACACCATTGCACCGGTGGTGGAGAAGGTCATTCGCGACCATAGCCAGAGCATTACCTTCACCGTGACCACAGACCCGGAAGTCGCGTTCAGCGGGGCGCACTTTGTCTTCGCCCAGATGCGTGTCGGCCAGTACAGAATGCGTGAGCAGGATGAGAAGATCCCGCTGCGCCACGGCGTGGTGGGCCAGGAAACCTGCGGTCCTGGCGGGCTGGCATACGGCCTGCGCACGATCCTGCCGATGGTCGAGCTGATCGATCTGGTGGATCGCTACGCGCATGAAAAAGCCTGGATCGTGAACTATTCCAACCCGGCAGCGATCGTTGCGGAAGGGGTGCGCCGCCTGCGACCGGACGCCCGCGTGCTTAATATCTGCGATATGCCAGTGGCGGCGATGCGTAACATGGGGGCCATTTTGGGTGTGGACCGCCACAAGCTGGAGGTGGACTACTTTGGTCTGAACCACTTCGGCTGGTTTACCCGCGTGCGGGTAGACGGCGAGGACAAGCTGCCGGAACTGCGTCGGCATATCGCGAGGTTCGGCCTGCTGACGGAAGATGCGGCCAAAACCGATCCGCAGCACTCGGATCCGTCGTGGGTGAAAACCTGGCGCAACATCAAGCCCATCATGGATAACTTCCCGGAATATCTGCCAAACCCCTATCTGCAGTACTACCTGATGCCAAACCAGATTGTGGAGCATCAGAACCCGGACTATACCCGCGCGAACGAAGTGATGAACGGGCGTGAGAAAAAGCTGTTTGCCGCCGCAGAAGAGTATAAGCGTACCGGGATTTTACCGGATGCCTTCCACGTGGGCGTCCACGGCGAGTTTATTGTCGATGTCGCCTGCTCGCTGGCATTTAACCTGCGTCAGCGCCATCTGGTAATGGTGGAAAACCGCGGGGCGATAACCAATCTGCCGTACGACGCGGTGGTGGAAGTCCCGGCCTACATCACCTCTGAAGGGCCAGAGCCTATCCGCGTGGGTCGGGTCCCGCTGTTCCATCAGACGCTGCTACAGCAGCAGCTCGCCTCTGAACAGTTGCTGGTGGAAGCGACCATTGAAGGCAGCTACGAAAAAGCACTGCAGGCGTTCACCCTGAACCGCACCGTGCCCACCATGGAGCACGCAAAAGCGATTCTCGATGACATGATTGACGCCAACCGTGACTACTGGCCTGCGCTGCAAAAAGCCTGGCAGAACGGTGAAGCGGTGAAAAAATAGGGTCGTGCTCGCGAGTTGAACGTGGTTTGCTTGTCGGTGTCAGAAAAAACACCGACAATCCTTTTTTACGGAAAAGAATGGAGGCAACCCATGTCCACCTCATATTTTGTCGCCGCCGACTGGCTGATTGAGCACGGTGACGATCCGGAAGTACAGATTATTGACGCGCGTATGGCACCTGCCGGGCAGGAACATCTTCGCGATATGGTCGCAGAATACCGCGCAGGGCATTTGCCGGGCGCGGTATTTTTTGATATTGAAGCCCTGTCCGACCATAACTCCCCTCTCCCGCACATGCTGCCGCGCCCGGAAGCGTTCTCCGTGGCGATGCGCGAACTTGGCGTTAATCGTGACAAACACCTCGTGGTTTACGATGAAGGTAACCTCTTCTCCGCACCGCGCGCCTGGTGGATGCTGAAAAACTTTGGCGTGGAGAAAGTCTCAATTCTGGCAGGCGGCCTCGCGGGCTGGAAGCGTGATGAACTGCCATTGCAGCAAGGCGACGTGACGCTGCCGGAAGGCGAGTTCGACGCGACGTTTGACGCGCATCAGGTAAAACGTCTGACCGACGTGCTGGTGGTCAGCCATGAAAAAACGGCGCAAATTGTCGATGCCCGCCCTGCAGCGCGCTTTAACGCCCAGGCGGATGAACCGCGTCCGGGGCTGAAGCGCGGCCATATTCCCGGCGCGTTGAATGTGCCGTGGGGCGATCTGGTGTTTGAAGGTGAATTAAAAACGACCGATGAGCTGCGCGCCATTTTTGATCGTCAGGGCGTGGATTTGCATCGTCCCATTATTGCCAGTTGCGGGTCCGGCGTCACGGCCTGCGTGGTGATTCTGGCGCTCGCCACACTCGGTGTAAACGACGTGACGCTCTATGATGGCGCCTGGAGTGAATGGGGTGCACGAGACGATTTGCCCGTTGAACCGGCCAAATAATGGATAACCGTCTGGCCACGCTGTTAACGCGCGGGGCGTCACTGACCCGCGCGGAATATCGCGTGCTGGCCCACCTCACAGAGCATCCTCTGCTGGTGGGCAATATTACGGTGCGCGAACTGGCGCAGGCGACGTTCGTCTCAACCGCCACCATTATGCGTCTGTGTCAGAAATTAGGCTTCAGCGGTTTCAGCGAATTTATCTGGCACTGCAAACAGCTGTTAACCGAGACGCCGTATATCGCTGCGCAGGCACAACAGCGCCCCGAACTGCCGGCGCTTTTCAGTCAATTTATCGCGAACTATCAGCACACCTTTCAGTGGGTAACGCAGGAGAAGCGCGCGCAATTTTCGACGTTACTGCGCCAGAAAGAGAGTTTCTTTCTTTATGGCGCCGGCTTCTCTTATCTCTTCGCCGAGTACCTCACCAAGAAATTGCAGGTGCTGGGCAAAACGGCGTTTATTTCCGGGCCGGGGGATAGCCGGAACATTTTCCTCAGCAACGCTGCGCGGTATCAGGTGTTTATCGCCGTCTCACGCAGCGGTGAAACCGAACAGGTGCTGGATAAAGCGCGGATCGCGAAAAACGTGGGGATGACGGTCGTGGCTTTTACGCGCGCTTCGGCCAATACGCTGGCGGGAATGGCAGATTTACACTTTGCCTTATATGACGAGGCGGTACATTACGCCGCAGAAGCCGCTGGCGTGACGTCGTTTGAGTCGAATCTGGTCCTGCTGATGGATTTACTGCTGCTGGAAGCGACGGGGTGAAAAATCACCCCGCGTAATCAGATAATGCGGGTGGTTTTGAGATCGCGCAGGAATCCGCCCCAGCGACGCTCGTAAAACGGCGTGATGTGCTCGGTAATAAAGTGGCTGATGCCCTTCTCATCCTTCTTCACCTGACAGATATCGATCGGCTCATCACCCGGCAGCGTATCGGTGGCAACACTGCCCGCAGCCTGAATAATCTCCTCGATATCGCCGTCTGCTTCAATGCCAATCAGCAGTACCGGCTGTTCATCCGTGCTCTCTTTAACAGAGCAGAGGAACGCGCGCCTCACGGGTTTGAGGGTTTTGAACAGCGTGGTCAGCGAATCAATCATCTGCGCAGGGGGTTCGGCTACTTCAGACAACAGCAGCGTTTCGCCCCCTTCCAGCACTTCCTGCGTACTGAGCGGGTTGCCCTCCTCGCCAATCAGATGGTTGATTTCACGCGGGGTGAACTCTTTCCCGGTTGGCAGTTTGGCGTTGAGGAACAAGGTCTGGCCCAGCGTCATTTCGAACAGAGTGCGCACCGGCATCACCACGAACGCCTGCTCGTCTTCAACGGCCTGCTGCAGCGCTTCCAGCGAGGTGAAGAACGGGATCACCGACGTGCCGTCGTCTTTCTCCCAGTGGAGCAGGTCCAGCGCGCTGTCTTCAACAACCTGTTCGCCTTCCGCTGCGGTACCCGGAACCCAGACGGTGGACTCCAGCAACGTGCGGAAAAATGCCGGACGGTGGGCAGGTTCGGTCGCCGCCTGTTCCAGCAGAGTTTCTAATTCGTTTTTCGTTTCAGACATAGTTTGGCTACTTCAAGATAATGTCGGCTGGCGCAAGGCTAACAGGCCTACAAAACCGTAGGCCCGGACAAGCACAGCGCCGCCGGACAAAGACAATTACTCGGCAGTCAGCAGGTTCGCGATAGTACGCACGCCCAGTCCCGTTGCCCCTGCAGACCACTGCTCAACGGCCGCTTTACGGTAGGTTGCGGAGCAGTCGATGTGCAACCAGCCTTCGTGATAGTTCTCAACGAAGTGAGACAGGAAGCCGGCCGCCGTGCTCGCACCCGCCGGATAGGCTGCGCTCGCAGTGTTGTTCAGTTCGGCGAAGTTAGACGGCAGCTGGCTGCGGTGGAATTCGGCCAGCGGCAGACGCCAGAACGGTTCGTTCTCCGCGGCCGCGCTTGCCAGCAGACGGGCTGCCAGTTTGTCGTCAAAGCTGAACAGCGCATGGTAGTCGTTGCCCAGCGCGGTTTTCGCCGCACCGGTCAGGGTCGCCATGTCGATAATCAGCTCTGGCTTCTGCGCAGACGCGTCGATGAGACCATCAGCCAGCACCAGACGACCTTCCGCATCGGTGTTCATGACTTCCACGTTTTTACCGTTACGGTAGCGAATGATGTCGCCGAGCTTAAAGGCATTACCGCTCACCATGTTGTCCGCACAGCACAGGTAAAGCTTCACGCGCTTGTTCAGACCGCGCGTAATGGCAAACGCCAGCGCGCCGGTGATGGTTGCTGCACCGCCCATATCGGACTTCATGGAGTCCATGAACGCGCTCTGCTTCAGGCTGTAACCGCCGGTATCGAACGTGATGCCTTTCCCGACCAGGCAGGCAAATACCGGTGCTGCTTTATCACCGGTTGGGTTGTAATCCAGCGCCAGCAATACCGGAGGACGCTCGGAACCGCGACCCACGGTGTGGATCCCCATATAGTTCTGCTCGCGCAGGTCTTCACCTTTGGTGATGCGGTAAGACATTTTGTCGCCGGCCACGCCGCACAGCAGGTCAACGGCGCGCTGCGCAAGTTGTTCAGGACCCAGCTCTTCTGCCGGGGCGTTAATGGTATCGCGCACCCAGTCGATAATGGTCAGACGGCTTTCCAGCTCTTTCTGACCCGCTTCGTCGAACGTCGCCCACTCGATTTTACGGCTGCCTTTCGGTCCTTTGTAACCCGCCCAGAATGCCCAGCTGCGGTCGATATCCCAGCCTTCGCCATCCAGGGTGACATGTTTAATGCCCAGACCATCAATTTTGCGCGCCGCGCGCTGGATCAGACCCAAATCATCGTTGCCAGTCAGGTGCAGGGTAATACCGTCGTTGTTGATACTGTAGGTGGCTTTCTCGCCCCAGCGCGCGTCAGCAGGCTGATTCGAGATCGTAATCTTCATCGCTTCGGTCATTTTATTTATCCTTATTAGCAAACGGGCCGCCTGAAGGCAGCCCGTAAGGTGATTTATTCTGCTTCATCTAACCAGACTAACAGAATCGCCTCCAGAATTTTTTCATTGGATGCGTTTGGATCGTCGTCAAAATCGTCTAAATCGCAGATCCACTGATGCATATCGGTGAAGCGTACGGTTTTAGGATCGAGATCCGGGTTAGCGTCGTAGAGCGCTTCGCCGATTTCACGGCTGTCAGTCCACTTCAGTCCCATATCAGTGCTCGCGTGCGTGGTTGATGGTGTAGCGTGGGAATTCCACGACCAGATCTTCATCGGTCACCAGAGCCTGGCAGCTCAAACGGCTGTCTGGCTCCAGACCCCATGCTTTATCCAGCATGTCGTCTTCATCTTCGGTGCTCTCGGCCAGAGAGTCAAAACCTTCACGCACGATGCAGTGGCAGGTTGTGCAGGCACAGGATTTTTCACAGGCGTGTTCCACTTCGATACCGTTACGCAGGGCAACATCGAGAATGGTCTCACCGGTCTTCGCTTCCAGAACAGCACCATCCGGACAGAGGTCCGCATGAGGCAAAATAACAATCTTTGGCATATTAAACCTCGTCCACGGACTGGCCTTTCAGCGCGACGCGGACAGATTTGTCCATGCGGCGAGCAGCAAAGTCCTGGGTTTGTTTATCAACGTTTTTAATGGCTTCTTCTATTGCATCAGCATCATTGCCTTCGGCCACTGCGCTTAAGCGCGCGGCAGCCTCGTCAATCACCTGACGCTCAGCGGCGCTTAACAGCGCGGCGTCGGCAGCGAGCGCACCGTTCAGACTTTCCAGCACGCGTGCGGCTTCAACTTTCTGTTCTGCCAGCATACGCGCCTTCACATCCTGTTCGGCGTAGCTCATTGAATCCTGAATCATGGAGGCGATCTCACCGTCGGTCAGGCCGTAGGACGGCTTCACCTGGATAGACGACTCAACGCCGGTGGATTTCTCCATCGCCGTGACGCTCAGCAGGCCGTCCGCATCCACCTGGAAGGTAACGCGAATATGCGCACCGCCCGCAGGCAGCGCAGGAATACCGCGCAGCGCAAAGCGCGCCAGTGAACGACAGTCCTGCACCAGTTCGCGCTCGCCCTGCATCACATGGATGGACATCGCGGTCTGGCCGTCTTTGAAGGTGGTGAATTCCTGCGCGCGCGCCACCGGAATGGTGGTGTTACGCGGAATGACTTTCTCCACCAGTCCCCCCATGGTTTCTAAACCCAGGGAGAGCGGAATAACATCCAGCAGCAACATCTCGCTGTCCGGCTTGTTGCCGACCAGAATATCCGCCTGGATAGCCGCGCCCACGGCAACCACTTTATCCGGGTCGATGGACGTCAGCGGCGTGCGGCCAAAGAATTCACCCACCCGTTCACGCACCAGCGGTACGCGCGTGGAGCCACCAACCATGACCACTTCCAGCACCTCGTCAGCCTCAACGCCCGCATCTTTCAGTGCGCGACGGCAGGCCAGCAGGGTGCGTTTCACCAAAGGCGCGATCAGGTCGTTAAACTGTTCCCGGGTGATTTCCCCCTGCCAGCCCGCCACGTTGACGGTGACAGACTGCGCATCGCTCAGCGCGATTTTCGCGTCGATGGCCACGTCCAGCAGTTCACGCTGCACGCGTGCATCGCTGCGATCGGGAATACCCGCCTGCTCGCGAATGAAATCGGCCAGCAGATGGTCGAAGTCATCGCCACCCAGCGCAGAATCACCGCCGGTAGCCAGCACTTCAAACACCCCACGGCTTAAGCGCAGGATAGAAATATCAAAGGTCCCGCCACCCAGATCGTAAACCGCAATCACCCCTTCCTGACCGGAGTCCAGGCCGTAGGCAATGGCGGCCGCCGTCGGTTCGTTCAGCAGGCGCAGAACGTGCAGTCCCGCCAGACGCGCCGCGTCTTTGGTGCCCTGACGCTGTGCATCATCAAAGTAGGCCGGAACGGTAATGACCACGCCATCGAGATCGCCGCCGAGCGTTGCCGTAGCACGCGCCGCCAGCGCTTTGAGGATATCAGCAGAAACGCGGATCGGGTTCAGCAGCCCCGCTGCCGTGGCAATCATTGGCAGGCCGTTTTCACTGGCCTGCAGCTGATACGGCAAATGCGGATAACGGGTCTGAATATCGGCGAGGGAGCGGCCCATCATGCGTTTTACGGAACTGATGGTGTTCGCCGGATCGCGCGCGGCGTTCGCGCGTGCGTCGTAGCCAACCGCGTGGCCCTGCTGTTGGTAGTGGACCACGGAAGGCAGCAGATGACGGCCCTGCTCGTCAGCCAACGTTTCCGCCTGGCCGCTTCGCACGGTCGCCACGAGAGAATTGGTGGTGCCCAGATCAATACCTACCGCCAGACGACGCTGGTGCGGTGCGGCACTTAAGCCAGGCTCACTAATTTGTAATAAGGCCATAATTGCTTCCGAAATTAAAAATCGAGCAGCTTTTCTTCGAGTTGTTCAGCACTGCTTCGCAGTTTATCGAGAAAACGGAGTTTGCGCACAGTGTCTGCCGCCACATCCCAGGTCTCGTTGTTCAGTTGCTCCACCATCAGTTGATGGCGGGTATCGAACATGCCTTTTACGCGCTTGATGAAGCTTTCCAGACGCGCTTCATCTTTGGCCTGTTCAATCTCATCCAGCTCTTCACGCAGTTCCAGCTGTTCCATCAAAAACGCCGTATCACGCACGGTGTGCTGTTCACTCGCCAGATCAAAGCCATGAAGCGAGAGCAGATACTCAGCGCGAGACAGTGGATGGCGCAGCGTCTGCCAGGCCTGATTGATGGTCGCAGATTGCGATACCGCAGCCAATTGCTCTGACTGAGTACCACTGGCGAATTTATCCGGATGATACTGACGCTGCAGATCCTGGAAGCGGATCGTCAGCGCCTGCAGATCAATCGGGTATTGAGCGGGTAGTCCGAAGAGAGTGAAGTAATCCATAACAATCTCAGGGGTAGCCTGTTAGAACAAACCCCACGCACAGGAGTCCTGCGGTGGGGTTTCGGATAACGCGCGGTTAAACGTGGAAGCTTTCGCCGCAACCACACTCGTCTTTGACGTTCGGGTTCGTGAATTTGAACCCTTCGTTCAGGCCTTCTTTTACAAAGTCCAGCTGAGTGCCATTGAGGAATTGCAGGCTTTTGCCATCGACCACCACCTTCACGCCCTTGTCTTCAAATACGGTGTCATCAGACGCCGGTTCGTCAACAAACTCCAGTACGTAAGCCATACCAGAACAGCCGGAGGTACGTACGCCCAGTCGCAGGCCAAAGCCTTTACCACGGTTCGCCAGAAAAGAGCTTACTCGCGCGGCAGCGCTGTCGCTAAGGGTAATCGACATACTCAAACCTCAATTATTTTGCTTCACGTTTGCTTTTGTAATCCGCAATGGCGGCTTTGATCGCGTCTTCTGCCAGGATAGAACAGTGAATTTTCACGGGTGGCAGTTCGAGTTCTTCAGCAATATCCGTGTTCTTGATTGCCTGTGCTTCGTCCAGAGACTTGCCCTTCACCCATTCGGTGACCAGGGAGCTGGAGGCGATAGCAGAACCGCAGCCGTAGGTCTTGAAGCGCGCGTCTTCAATGATACCTTCATTGTTGACTTTAATCTGCAGCTTCATCACGTCGCCACACGCTGGCGCACCGACCATACCGCTACCTACGCTTTCGTCGCTGTTGTCAAAAGAGCCAACGTTGCGCGGGTTCTCGTAATGATCAATAACTTTTTCGCTGTATGCCATGTTGAATTCTCCTTATGTACCGATTAGTGATGTGACCATTCAATGCTGTTCAGATCCACGCCCTGCTTGAACATTTCCCACAGTGGAGAAAGGTCACGCAGACGACCGATGGAGTTGCGAACCAGCTTGATGGTGTAGTCAATCTCTTCTTCGGTAGTGAAACGACCTAAAGAGAAACGGATAGAGCTGTGTGCCAGCTCGTCAGTCATGCCCAGTGCGCGCAGCACATAGGATGGCTCCAGGCTTGCAGACGTACAGGCAGAACCGGAAGAAACCGCCAGGTCTTTCAGCGCCATAATCAGCGATTCACCTTCAACATAGTTGAAGCTGACGTTGAGAATGTTTGGTGCGCCCTGTTCGAGATCGCCGTTCAGATACACTTCTTCCATATCTTTCACGCCATCCCACAGACGGTTACGCAGCGTGCGCAGGCGCGCCATCTCGGTTTCCATCTCTTCTTTCGCAATACGGTAAGCTTCGCCCATCCCCACGATCTGGTGAACAGGCAGCGTACCGGAACGCATACCACGCTCGTGACCGCCACCGTGCATCTGTGCTTCGATGCGGATACGCGGTTTACGACGAACGTACAGTGCACCAATACCTTTCGGGCCATAGATTTTGTGGCCGGAGAAGGACATCAGGTCCACTTTCAGCTGGCTCAGATCGATAGGCAGTTTGCCCACGCTCTGGGTGGCGTCTACGTGGTAGATGATACCGCGCGCACGGCACATTTCGCCGATGGTCGCGATATCTTGCACAACGCCGATTTCGTTGTTTACGTGCATGATGGAAACCAGAATGGTGTCATCACGCATGGCCGCTTCGAGCTCTTTCAGGTCGATGATACCGTTGCTCTGTGGTGCCAGGTAAGTCACGTCGAAACCTTCACGCTCGAGCTGACGGCAGGTGTCCAGCACGGCTTTGTGTTCGGTTTTGCTGGTGATGATGTGCTTGCCTTTTTTCTGATAAAAGTTGGCCGCACCTTTGATCGCCAGGTTATCGGATTCGGTCGCACCGGAGGTGAATACAATCTCACGCGGGTCGGCACCCACCAGGTCAGCAATCTGATTACGGGCGATATCTACCGCCTCTTCAGCATGCCAGCCAAAACGGTGTGAACGGGAAGCTGGGTTACCAAAGTTTCCGTCCAGGGTCAGACACTGCATCATTTTCTCGGCAACACGCGGGTCCACCGGCGTGGTTGCGGAGTAGTCGAGATAAATCGGTAATTTCATTGCTCTATAAACTCCGTACATCGCTTCAATGCAAGGAATCAGGCAACCGGCTGGATGTACGACCGAGTACACGGAGCGAGCGAACGCTCCGGCCTGATTCTGAAATACTTATCTTTTTATTACGCGCGTAATTTGACGTCGATCGCGTCCTGGCCGCGGGTGCTGCGTTGGGAGTCCTGGCTGTGCTGACGGCCAGAGACATCCAGAACTTCCTGGTTATTTACCAGCTCACCTAAGGTGATGTTGTTCAGGAAGCCGGTCAGACGATCGCTCAGGTCGCGCCACAGCGCGTGGGTCAGGCACTTATCGCCGCCCTGGCAGCCGCCTTTACCCTGGCAACGGGTCGCATCAACGGATTCGTCAACGGCACTGATCACTTCGCCAACTGCAATACTGCCCGCGTCTTTACCCAGCAGATAACCGCCGCCTGGGCCACGAACGCTGGAAACCAGTCCATTTTTACGCAGTCTGGAGAACAGCTGCTCCAGATAGGAGAGGGAGATCCCTTGTCGTTCAGAAATATCAGCCAACGGAACCGGGCCCGCTTCGGAGTTGAGCGCAACGTCCAGCATCGCGGTCACGGCATAACGCCCTTTAGATGTCAGTCTCATGTCTTACTTAACCTCAAACTCGCCCCTGCCCGGGGTTTTTTATAGTAAAATGGGGGTATTGCATAGCAGGGCCAAGTCTGACATTCCTGACTAAAATGGTCAACTATTTACTTGACTGTTTTAGTCAGGTATTTAACCTTCCGTGCCGTATCACCAGGATGGGCACTACTCTTTATTCTTTTGCTCAATCGACGCCAGAATCCCGCGCAGAATGTTCAGTTCCTGGCTTTCCGGACGTGCACGGGTAAACAGGCGGCGCAGCTTGTTCATTACCTGCCCCGGGTGACCTTCACGGATGAAACCGGTAGAGAGCAGGGTCTGCTCCAGGTGACCATAGAAGCGCTCCAGATCGTCCACCAGCGGGTAGACGGCCTCTTCCTGCGGCTCTGCCGTTGCTTTTTCCTGCGTCGCCAGCCACGCCATACGCACTTCATAGGCAATCACCTGAACGGCCATTGCCAGGTTCAGGGAGCTGTATTCCGGGTTAGCGGCAATGGCCACGTGGTAATGGCACTTCTGCAGTTCATCGTTGGTCAGGCCCACGCGTTCACGGCCAAACACCAGCGCTACAGGAGCCTGTTCGGCTTCAGAGACGCTTTTCAGACCGCATTCACGCGGATCCAACATCGGCCACGGCAGTGTACGGGAGCGGGCGCTGGTCCCGACCACCAGACTGCACCCTGCCAGGGCTTCGTCCAGAGTATCCACGATCTGCGCGTTACCAATGACATCGCTGGCGCCCGCAGCCAGAGCGATAGCCTGTGAGTCGGGTTTCACCAGTGGGTTAACCAGCCACAGGTTCGTTAAGCCCATAGTTTTCATAGCGCGGGCTACGGAGCCCATATTGCCAGTGTGCGATGTTTCGACCAGCACGATTCGAATGTTTTGCAGCATAGTTTTAATGTCTGGATTCTGTGTCTGAAGAATATTCGGCCATATTATCATAAACGAGAGACATATTCCGATCTCGCTGCTATACTCTGCGCCGATTTTCCCGTTCTTTAACATCCAGTGAGAGAGACCGATGCATCCGATGCTGACCATCGCCGTGCGCGCAGCGCGCAAGGCGGGTAATGTAATTGCCAAACACTACGAAACGCCAGATTCTGTTGAAACCAGCCAGAAAGGCAGCAATGATTTCGTAACCAACGTCGATAAAGCCGCTGAAGCGATTATTATCGATACCATCCGCAAATCTTACCCGCAGCACACCATCATCACCGAAGAAAGCGGTGAACTTGAAGGTACCGATCAGGATGTTCAATGGGTTATCGATCCACTGGATGGCACCACCAACTTCGTCAAACGTCTGCCACACTTCTCCGTGTCTATCGCAGTACGCATTAAAGGCCGTACTGAAGTCGCCGTGGTTTACGATCCAATGCGTAACGAACTGTTCACCGCAACCCGCGGTCAGGGCGCGCAGCTGAACGGCTACCGTCTGCGCTGCAGCAATGCACGCGACCTCGACGGTACCATTCTGGCGACCGGCTTCCCGTTCAAGGCGAAGCAGCACGCAACCACTTACATGAATATTCTGGGCAAACTGTTCACCGAATGCGCGGACTTCCGTCGCACCGGTTCTGCCGCGCTGGACCTGGCCTATGTGGCTACCGGTCGCGTTGACGGTTACTTTGAGCTGTCACTGAAGCCGTGGGATTTTGCAGCGGGCGAGCTGATCGCGCGTGAATCAGGCGCCATTGTTTGCGATTTCACCGGCGGACACAACCATCTGACGACCGGCAACATCGTTGCAGGTAACCCACGTGTTGTTAAAGCCATGCTGGCAAACATGCGTGATGAGCTGAGCGACGCGCTGAAGCGTTAATCCAGCCTGCGGTGCCCTCTCCCGCCGGGAAAGGGCACCATGCTGTACCTGACTAAAACGGCCTTAATCCCCTTCCCACCGGCACCGCGCTCATCCACATCGTTACCGCAGCCACCAGCAGAATCATCCCGCCCGCCAGCGCGAGCGTTGTCCATCCGACCTGCCGCCACAGCACCGGCGTTTTATTGCCGCTGAGTTTGACCGCCAGTTGACGGAAACTGTGCACCAGCAGTGCCAGTGACGAAATCGTGAGTGACGTCCCGGCCGCCATGGCCAATGCCGAGAGCATTCCCCAGCCAAATACACCCATCACCTTACTGAACAGCAGCACCATGATTGCCCCTGAACACGGACGCATGCCCATTGAGAGCACAACCATCAGCCGCGCTCGCCAGTCATCACCGTTCTGTAGCTGCGCCTGCGTCGGCAGATGCTGATGCCCACAGCCGCAGTTCGCAGTGTGTTCATGGTGCGGCGTAAAAGCCCTGAACTGGGGTTTGTGCAGTAAAGCCCGCAGTTTTTTCAGTGCCCGCCAGCACAGGAGCAAGCCCAGCACACCGACCAGCGCGTAACTGCCCTTCTCCAGCCAGAAACTGCTGATATGCAGCTGACGAGCAGGAAGGCGTAATAACGACAGGACGACCACCACCAGCGCAATCGCCACGCCGCCCTGAAGCAGCGAAGATGCGAGGGTCAACCCAATGCTTGATTTGAGCCTGGACGGATGGGTCGCAAGCCAGGTCGCGATCACGATTTTGCCGTGTCCCGGCCCCAGCGCATGCAGGACACCGTAGAGAAAACTGAAGGCCAGAAGAGAACCGCCTGCCTTCGTCGGGTTTTCCGCCACCGCCTTCAGTAAGCCACTCATCTGCTGGTTGACCTCGCGCTGCCAGACAATGCTTTTCATCATCACCTGCGGCCAGGCGTGCCATAGCCACAACGCGCCGCACACGGCCAGCAGCAAAAAGAGCGCCAGCGGCCAGAGATGAAGCCAGCGGCGTGATTTTCGTGCCGGAGATGCGATCACTGACATTGCAACGTCACCTGCTGTGCGAACTGTTTACCCAGCTCCATGTCTTCGGGTGGTGCATCTTCTTTATCGAGAGAGACCGCAAAATTGAGCGTCTCTTCGCTCGGTTTTGGCGTGTGCAGTGCCATCGTGCAGGTTTTTTGCAGGGCTGCCGGTAGCGTCACATCACTCTCCTCTGCGTAATGCATATCGACATAGTAAGTGGGATCAAAGGTGGAAAACGTATAGGTCTGCCCAGCCAGCGGTTGCGGATGCGCCAGCGGCAGGACAAACGTCAGTACCGCCTGATGTCCGTCGCGGGTCATGCCATATTCCGTCGGCCGATTCATAAATTTCACTTTTTGTCCGTTATGCCAGAACTCGGTGAAATAGTGCTGACCAAGCACGTTGGCCATCACTTCCGCCGCCAGCTTTTTCCAGATTTCATCCCCGGGTTTTGCATTCCCGGCATCGTACAGCAGGTCAGCCGAGGTGATTTCATCCATCGTCCAGCGCATTTTCAGGCCACTGAGCTGCGTTCCGTCCGTTACCAGCTCGGTTTTCAGGCTGATAAAACTGTGAGGATGCGCGACGACAGCAAAGGGGATCACCGTCAAAAATAACGCCATTGCGCTTTGTTTAACTGTTTGCATCAATTCCTCACGTCATAAATTCTGTGATGTTCGCCAGCAATCCTGAGTGAAAGGCCTGCCGGCGCGCTTTTCAGCGCCCATCCTTTAGCTATTCTTATCAAACATTCCCACTGGATACCCGACAGATGATGACGACGCTTGAAATTCCATCTGTGCTTTCCAGTTCGCAGCGCCGCTGCCAGGTGCTTTTAATGCTTTACCTGCCCGATGCTGCCGTTACCGCACAGAGCATTATCGCTGCCAATGGCGTGGACGACGCTATGGCACGGCAAGATATAGCCGAGACGCGCGATGAAATCCAGCGCTATCACCGGCTCGACATCGTCACGTACCATGACGGCAGCTACCGGATTGAAGGCTCAGCCCTGAATCAACGTTTATGCCTGCTGCACTGGCTGCGCAGGGCTATGCGGCTGTGTCCGCAATTCGTTTCGCATCAGTTTACCCCCGCGCTGAAAACCGCGCTTAAACAGCAGGGCATTGCCCGGCCTCTCTATGATGATACCAACCTGCGGGCGTTGATCAGCTTCTGCTCGCGCAAGCTTCAGCGCCCGTTTGATTGCCGGGACGTACAGTTTTTGCAGCTCTATCTGCAGTATTGCCTGATGCAGCATCATCTGGGGAATACCCCGCAGTTTTCATCGGTGCAGCGTAACTGGACGCAATCAAGAGGGGAATATTTCACCGCTCAGGAGATTGTTCGTCACTGGAAACGCCGTGTGCCACAAGGGACCCACAGCGATGAACAACTTTTTCTCGCGCTGCTGTTTATGATGCTGCGCACCCCTGACCCTGTGCTTGATAAGCATCAGCAGGATCAGCGTCTGCGCCGGGCAATTGTGCGCATGGTCGCCCGTTTTCGGGCGCAAACCGGGATGAACTTTAGCGATGAACAGGGGCTGACCGACCAGCTTTATATTCATCTGGCCCAGGCGCTGGACCGTTCGCTGTTTGAGATAGGCATCGACAATAGCCTGCCGGAAGAGATCCATCGTCTCTACCCCCGCCTGTTACGCACCACCAAAGAGGCGTTGTTTGAGCTGGAAGCGGAATTCGGGCTGCGTTTTTCTGATGAAGAGATGAGCCTGGTGGCGGTCATTTTCGGCGCCTGGCTGATGCAGGAGACCGATCTGCATGAGAAGCAGGTGGTGTTATTGACGGGAGAGGATAAATCCTGTGAGGACGTGATAGAGCAGCAACTGCGCGAATTGACGTTGCTGCCGCTCAACATTCGATATCAGACGCTGCAGGCCTATCAGAAAGAGGGGGCACCGCGCGAAGCGGCGCTGGTCATCACCCCTTATCCGACCGCCCTGCCCCTGTTCTCACCACCGCTGATCCACGCCGTTGAGACGCTGAACACGCAGCAGCAAGAACATATTCGCGCCATGCTGGAATCGTAGCTACGCGCGCGCGGCGACTTTAGGGCGAACGAACATCGCCGGTAGGGCGACAAGCGCCATGACCCAGAAGACCCCGTGTCCCAGATGCTGGTAAAGGAAGCCCGCAAAGACCGTCATCACCGCAATACTGCCGCCCATCGCCACTGCCGAATAAACCGACTGCAACCGAATGACATCCCCGCCTTCACGCGCGGCGATATAGCGCATAGCCGCCAGGTGACATACCGTGAAGGTGCCGCAGTGCAGAATTTGCGCCACGATCAGCCACGGCAGCTCCGTCGTCCAGCCCATAATGCCCCACCGTATAACACCACAGACGGCAGAAAGCAGGAGCAGATCGCGCGCGCCGAAGCGCCGGAACAGCTTTTTGCTCAGCGCGAAGATAATCACCTCAGCGACCACACCGAGCGACCACAGGTAACCCACTGCAGATGCGGAGTACCCAGCCCCCTGCCAGTAGATGGCGCTGAAGCCATAGTACGCCGCGTGCGCGCCCTGCAGCAGACAGACGCAGGCCAGGAAACGCCAGCTTTGTGCCACCAGGCTTCGCCAGGCCGGCCAGCCGGCGCTTTCCTGATGACGGCTCTCACCTTGCGGCATTACTGATGGACGCAACAGCATCCCCAGCAGCATGGAGGCAATGCCGATACTCAGCAGCGCAAGGATCGCACGGTAATCGTAAAGGCTAACCAGTTTACCCACCAATGCAGAGCCGATGACAAAGGCAATTGAGCCCCACAGCCGCACGCGGCCATAATCCATCGTTATCTGTTTTTGCCAGGTGTTTGCCAGAGCATCCGTCAGCGGAACCAGCGGCGAGAAAAAGAGGTTGAAGCCGACCATCACCACCATCAGCCATGCAAACTGGTGGCTCACCCAGAAACAGGCGACAAAGACCAGCGTCAACAGCGCCAGAATGCGTACCGCCTTAATCAGCAAGGAGGGATCGCTGACGCGCGGTGCGATCAGCAGGCTTCCCAGGAAACGTGCCACCAGACCAGCGCCAAGCAGGATACCTATGGTCTCGGGCGTCAGGCCGATCCCCTTGAGCCAGACGCTCCAGAAAGGCAGAAAAATACCGTAGCTAAAGAAATAGGTGAAATAACTGAGCGCCAGCCAGCGCGTGGAATGCAAGACCATGAATCCCTCCCGAAATGGAGGCCATAGTCTGGCGAGAATACAAAAATTAAGCAAGTCGATAGCCTGCTATAAATTAACGAAAATTTAACATATTGTGCAGTCATCTGACTTATGGCAGGGAATGAAAATGTGTATTACGTTTAAATTACTCCACTTGCAGAGGTATTTCTGCCATGAACTCACTTCGCTATTTAGATTTCGGCCAGGCACGTCACCTGTTGCTGTTAATAGGTCGTATCGCGCTTGTCGTACTGTTTATTATCTTCGGCTATCCAAAACTGACGGGATTTAGCGGGACCGTACAATATATGACGTCGCTGGGTACACCCATGCCCATGCTGGCGGCCATTATTGCGGTGGTAATGGAGGTGCCTGCCGCCATCCTGATCGTGCTGGGCTTTTTCACCCGCCCTGTTGCCGTACTCTTTGTATTTTACACGCTGGGTACCGCGATTATCGGCCACCACTACTGGGATATGACCGGTGATGCCGTCATGCCGAATATGATTAACTTCTACAAGAATATCAGTATTGCCGGAGCGTTTATTTTACTGGCGATAGTGGGACCGGGAGCCCTCTCCCTTGACCGGCGTTAACCCATAAAAAAAGGCCGCAATCGCGGCCTTTTTTATTTCTGCAAACAGAAAGATTATGCGTATACCGGGAAGCGTGCGCAGATTTCCAGAACTTTACCTTTAACGCGCTCGATAACCGCTTCGTCATTGATATTGTCCAGAACGTCACACATCCAGCCTGCCAGCTCTTTCACTTCCGCTTCTTTAAAGCCGCGGCGAGTAACAGCCGGAGAACCGATACGGATACCGGAGGTCACGAACGGGCTCTTCGGATCGTTTGGCACGCTGTTTTTGTTCACGGTGATGTTGGCGCGGCCAAGGGCAGCGTCAGCTTCTTTACCGGTCAGGTTTTTATCAACCAGGTCCAGCAGGAACAGGTGGTTCTCAGTACCACCGGAAACCACTTTGTAACCGCGGTTCAGGAAGACTTCCACCATCGCTTTGGCGTTTTTAGCAACCTGCTGCTGGTAAACTTTAAACTCTGGCTCCATCGCTTCTTTCAGCGCCACCGCTTTCGCCGCGATAACGTGCATCAGTGGGCCGCCCTGCGCGCTTGGGAATACGGCAGAGTTCAGCTTTTTGTACAGCTCTTCGTCGCCACCTTTTGCCAGGATCAAGCCACCGCGTGGGCCCGCCAGGGTTTTGTGCGTGGTGGTGGTCACAACGTGAGCATGCGGGACCGGGTTCGGATAAACGCCTGCAGCAATCAGGCCGGCAACGTGCGCCATGTCAACGAACAGGTAAGCACCGATGCTGTCTGCAATTTCACGCATTTTTGCCCAGTCAACAATACCGGAGTAAGCAGAGAAACCGCCGATAATCATCTTCGGTTTGTGGGTCTGCGCCTGCTTCGCCATGTCTTCGTAGTCAATTTTACCGGACTCATCAATGCCGTAAGGAATGATGTTGTACAGTTTGCCAGAGAAGTTAACCGGAGAGCCGTGAGTCAGGTGGCCGCCTTGCGCCAGGTTCATACCCAGAACGGTATCGCCCGGTTGCAGCAGCGCGGTGTAGACCGCGAAGTTAGCCTGAGAGCCAGAGTGCGGCTGTACGTTAGCGTAGTCGGCGCCAAACAGTTCTTTAGCGCGATCGATGGCCAGTTGCTCAACGATATCAACGTACTCGCAACCGCCGTAGTAGCGTTTGCCCGGGTAACCTTCAGCGTATTTGTTGGTCAGCTGAGAACCCTGCGCCTGCATTACGCGCGGGCTGGTGTAGTTTTCGGAGGCGATCAGTTCGATGTGCTCTTCCTGACGTACTTTTTCCTGCTCCATAGCCTGCCACAGTTCGGCATCATAATCGGCAATGTTCATTTCACGCTTTAACATCCGCATCTCCTGACTCAGCTAACAATAAAATTTTGGCCTGAAAAGGCAGTCCTGTTGGACGACGGGCAACAGTATAACTGATTAGTTCTGTGATAACAGGTCTTGACAAACGATTTTACGCAAACGTTTTCCTACCCGCCACGCAAGGGTTTGAGGAATAAAGCCCTCATCATTTTCAACGGATTTCTTTTCAGGTTTGTGATGCATATTTTTCACGTTGCAAAGAACCATTTACAACGCAGGGGTATTTTTTATAAGATGCATTTAAAATACATCATTAAAAACACCACTGAAGGACGCTGCTATGCTCGACGCTCAAACCATCGCCACAGTTAAAGCCACTATTCCCCTGCTGGTCGAAACCGGCCCGAAACTCACCGCCCATTTCTACGATCGTATGTTTACGCATAACCCGGAGTTGAAAGAGATTTTCAACATGAGCAACCAGCGTAACGGCGATCAGCGCGAAGCTCTGTTCAACGCCATCGCAGCCTACGCCAGTAATATCGAAAATCTGGCGGCGTTGCTGCCTGCCGTGGAAAAAATTGCGCAGAAGCACACCAGCTTCCAGATCAAACCCGAGCAGTACAACATCGTCGGCGGCCATCTGCTGGCCACACTGGATGAGATGTTTAGCCCAGGTCAGGAGGTGCTGGACGCGTGGGGAAAAGCCTACGGCGTGCTGGCAAACGTGTTCATTAACCGTGAAGCACAGATCTACAGCGAAAACGCCAGTAAGGCTGGCGGCTGGGAAGGTACCCGCGCTTTCCGCATCGTCGAGAAAACGCCGCGCAGCCAGCTCATCACCAGTTTTGAGTTCGAGCCGGTGGATGGCAAGCCGGTCGCTGATTATCAGCCGGGGCAGTATCTGGGCGTGTGGCTGAAGCCTGAAGGTTTCCCGCACCAGGAGATTCGGCAGTACTCCCTGACCCGCAAACCAGACGGTAAACGTTATCGCATTGCCGTAAAACGCGAAAATGGCGGCCAGGTATCAAACTGGCTGCATAACGAGGCTAACGTGGGTGATGTGGTTCATCTGGCCGCGCCTGCGGGCGATTTCTTTATGGCGGTTGAGGCGAATACGCCGGTCACCCTGATCTCAGCCGGGGTGGGTCAGACGCCAATGCTGGCGATGCTCGATACCCTCGCTAAATCAAACCACAGCGCGCAGGTAAACTGGTTCCACGCGGCCGAGAACGGTGAAGTGCACGCGTTTGCCGATGAAGTGAATGCGCTGGCTTCCGGTCTGCCACGCTTTACCGCCCATACCTGGTATCGTCTGCCGACGGATGCCGACCGTGCAGCCGCACGCTTTGACAGCGAAGGTCTGATGAATTTGAGTCAGCACGAAGGGGCATTCAGCGCGCCGGAGATGCAGTTTTACGTCTGCGGACCGGTCGCGTTTATGCAGTATGCCGCGAAGCAGCTGGTGGAGTTGGGTGTGAATAAAGACAACATTCATTACGAATGTTTCGGGCCGCATAAAGTACTGTAATCGCCCGATGGCGCTACACTTTCCCGGCCGGTGAGGTTTTGCAGGCCGGGTAAGCATAGCGCCACCCGGCTGAATCAGGAATCAGGTACTGACGATTAAATCGCGGCGTCGTCTTCTTCACCGGTACGGATACGGATCACGCGTGCCACATCAAAGACGAAGATTTTACCGTCGCCAATTTTGCCGGTCTGCGCCGTACGGATAATGGTATCCACACAGGTATCCACGATATCGTCGCTCACCACGATTTCAATTTTCACTTTTGGCAGAAAGTCCACCATGTACTCTGCGCCACGGTAAAGTTCGGTGTGGCCCTTCTGGCGACCAAAACCTTTCACTTCCGTCACTGTCATCCCGGTGATGCCCACTTCCGCCAGCGCTTCACGCACATCATCCAGTTTGAAAGGTTTAATAATCGCATCAATCTTTTTCATGGTGGGTCCTTAAACTCTTGCCTGTAAGCTGCTTCGTAATCGGTTGCTCACAGTATCATACTCATTCAGATTTTGCGGTACTACTCTTTAAAATCGTTTGCTTCCAGCTCATGGCGGGAGAGCAGCTTGTAGAACTCGGTACGGTTGCGCCCGGCCATACGCGCCGCATGGGTTACGTTGCCTTTGGTTATCTGCAGGAGCTTGCGCAGATAGTTCAGTTCGAACTGATTACGCGCTTCTGCAAACGTCGGCAGCGCGGTGTTTTCCCCTTCCAGCGCCTGCTCCACCAGTGCGTCGCTAATGACGGGTGACGAGGTCAGCGCCACGCACTGTTCAATAACGTTCACCAGCTGGCGCACGTTGCCCGGCCAGCTTGCGGCCATCAGCCGTTTCATCGCATCGGTGGAAAACGCCCGGACAAAAGGCTTATGCCGATCGGCCGCCTGGCGCAAAAGATGGTTTGCCAGCAGCGGAATATCTTCCGCCCGCTCGGCCAGTGCCGGAATTTTCAGGTTCACCACGTTCAGACGGTAGTAGAGATCTTCACGAAACTCGTTGCGCGCCATGACCTTTGGTAAATCGCGGTGCGTGGCCGAAATGATACGCACGTTAATATCGATATCGCGGTTACTGCCGAGGGGGCGCACTTTTCGCTCCTGCAAAACACGCAGCAATTTGACCTGCAGCGGTGCCGGCATATCGCCAATCTCGTCCAGGAAAAGTGTGCCGCCTTCTGCCGCCTGGAAAAGCCCTTCCCGGCTGCTCACCGCCCCGGTGAACGCCCCGCGGGCATGACCAAACAGTTCAGACTCAAGCAGTTGTTCAGGGAGCGCACCACAGTTAATCGCGATAAAGGCGTTTTTGCTGCGCGGGCTAGCGTTATGGATAGCCTGGGCAAGGATCTCTTTCCCGGTACCGCTCTGGCCATTAATCAGCACGCTAACGTCTGACTGCGCCACCATCCGGGCCTGTTCGAGCAGACGCAGCATAATCGGGCTGCGGGTGACGATAGACTCCCGCCACGCTTCATCATTCGACGGAGCCGCGTGCTCAAGCGCGCTGTCGATAGCCTTATAGAGGGCATCTTTATCTACCGGCTTGGTGAGAAAGCTGAATACCCCCTGCTGCGTCGCGGCAACGGCATCCGGAATCGATCCGTGCGCCGTCAGGATGATCACCGGCATGCCAGGCTGCTGCTTCTGGATCTCCGCGAACAGCTGCAGGCCATCCATTTCATCCATTCGCAGGTCGCTAATCACCAGATCAACCTTCTCGCGGCTCAGGACTTTCAGCCCCTCCTGCCCGCTTTCCGCCGTCACCACACTGTAGCCTTCACTGACCAGACGCATCCCCAGCAGCTTTAACAGCCCCGGATCGTCATCCACCAGTAAGAGATGGGCAGGTTTTCGGCTTGTCATGGCTTCACATCCTCTTGTTTCTGCGCATCACCGTCTGGCGTCACGGCTGACCCTTTTGGCGCATCAGGCAGATAATTTCCGGCCGGTTTACGCGTCGAGAGCTGCCTTTCGATGTCGGTCAGGTTTTCAAGCTTGCGCGTCGTGGTATCCAGTTGAGCACGTAAGTGCTGCTCCTGCTGGCGCAGCGTATCAAGCTCGCTGTCGGTGGATTGCTGTAATTTGCTGTAGCGAAAACGCTCTTCAGACAACTGCAGTTGTAACGCCTGACCATCACGCCAGAGCTGATACACCGGGCGCACCTGCGCCGGAAGATTTCCGACAAACGTGTCCAGCCGCGTGACGTTGGTGCGACGCTCAACGGGGGTGATTTTCGCATCCGCGAGTAAAATTCCACGCTTGAACGCGTCCTGCCAGGTATCGTCACTGAGCATCGCCGCTTGCGAGCGCGCCTCAACCGGCGCCAGACGCTGGGCGCAATCTATTCCACGTAGCCAGAACAGCGGATTGCTCTCGACGTCATGCCCCGACAGGTTCCAGATGTCGTCACAGCGGGTCGACAGAAAATCTGCCAGCTGATTATCTGGCCATTTATCTTGTTGTTTATCGCTAATCGCACTTTGCGGCACATGGGAAACACAGCCCGCCAGAAATAAACAGGGCAGGCTCAGGCGAAACATATTGCTGGAAAACACCGCGCGCACGGCGCGGGAAAAGACGTGTGACATACTCACCAGGCATAGATTCATTTCATTGATTTTTCCGGCTCAGGGGCAGTTCAATACGGAAGCAAACATCTGACCGTTCGTCCGTGGCAATTTTCAGCTCACCCTGCATGCGTCGTATGCAGTCCCGGGCAATACTCAGGCCCAGCCCACTTCCTTTTACCGCCCCTTTCCGCTGATGACTTCCCTGGAAAAAGGGTTCAAAGATCATGGTTTTTTCGTCATCAGGGATTGGAATGCCGGTGTTAGCGACGTCAATAAACACCCGTGAACCATTCGTATAACTTCGGATATAAATGTTACCGGATTCAGTACCATAGTGCACCGCATTGGAGTAAAGATTATCCAGAACGCTCATCAACAGCATCGGTTCCGCGAGGCAGGTTGGCTCACTGAGCTCCACCCCGGTATGCATCATTTTAGCTCTTGCTGGCAAGCTATGGGCGGAGATCACCATATCCACCAGCGGCGCAATATCGACGTTTTCCAGCACCACCGCGCCATCCGCCAGTTTGCGGTTGTAGTCGAGCAGTTGCTCAATCAGCTTTTGCAGATTGCGGCTGCTGGCATCCAGGATGTCGACAATCTCTTTCTGTTCGGGCGTAAGCGGCCCCGCCACTTCATCTGCCAGCAGTTCCGTTCCTTCGCGCATGCTGGCAAGCGGCGTTTTAAGCTCATGGGAAATATGGCGCAAGAACTGATGGCGCTGGGATTCCAGCCATGCCAGACGTTCAGAAAGCCAGATAATGCGCTGGCCAACGGAGCGCAACTCGCGCGGACCTTTAAAGGCGACCGTATCCCCGAGAGACTTCCCCTCGCCCAGGCGGTTAATCATGCGCTGGATACCCTTCACCGGGCCGATGATCATGCGGGTAAAGAGCAGAACCAGACCGAGGCTGACGAGGAACAGCACCAGCGCCTGCCAGCCAAAGAACTGGCCACGTTCCGCAATCTCCTGCTGCAGCTGTTGCCCGCGCGAGAAGATAACCGTGCGGGTAGACTGCACCATCTCGGTATTGGCATTCGCAAAGGCTTCCAGACGGGCAGCCGCTGCAGCATCCGGGCCACTGTTCTTACACTGCAGTTGCGCCAGATCGTTCAAATCCTGACGTAACGCCTGATAAAGCTTATCGTCCGGCAGCACCCCTGCATGGGCGTCCAGCATTTCACTGTAGCGTTTACGTTGATTCTGATAGACCTTTTCCAGAGTAGGATCGTCAAGCACGCAGTACTGGCGATAGCTGCGTTCCATCTCCAGCGCGGCGTTAGTCATCGCTTCACTGCGTCGGGCGTCGATCAGCGTCGTGCGGTTAGTCAGTGCCGCCTGCGCACTCAACGCGTTGAGACTCTGCCACGCCTGCCATGCCAGGATCAGCAAAGGCAGCAGGATCAGCAGAAAGGCCATCATGACAAGCTGTCGCAGGGAACGAGGAAAAACGGGCCAGCGTTTCAACGCATTACTCTCTTTATCGGGGTTTGAGGAGAGCGTAACTGAGTCTGCCCTTCAGATACAACAAAGCCGGGTAAAAACCCGGCTTTGTCATGGAATGAGGCGGTGCCTAACTCGACGTTTCGCCCTGGCCTGATAAAGCAACGCTATGATCAGTAGTTGGACGGCAGGCACCTTTTTGTGCGTCATTCGAAGTTTATGTAGCACGTCCCGAAGGGGCTGACATAAGAAGGTGAATGAGCCACTGATTAATATTATGCAACACTCGTGCCATAATGCAAAACAATAAATTATCTTGTTGATATTTATCTATTTTATGCAATTATGCCGTTAATTGCCCGCTGAATGATTTCCAGGCTAAGTGTCGCTAAAAAGCAACACCTTAACGACAACCCACCACACCCTATAGAATTCAATGAGTTAAATGTCTCCTTTTGGAGACACCACGAATAGCGGATTGTCGCGGTTTTGCGACAGGCACAAAAAAACCCGGTGGCGTTTTCGCGCACCGGGCCTGCTGTGGGAGTAGCGGTACGCTTAACCTAGCTGTTTACGCGCATTTCGGAAGATACGCATCCACGGGCTGTCCTCGCCCCAGTTTTCCGGGTGCCAGGAGTTGCTCACGGTACGGAACACTCGTTCCGGGTGCGGCATCATAATGGTCGCACGACCGCTTTCGCTGGTCACCGCAGTGATACCGTTCACCGAACCGTTCGGGTTAGCCGGGTAGGATTCTGTCACCTTGCCGAAGTTATCGACAAAGCGCAGCGCCACCAGACCTTTGCTTTCAAGCTGAGCCAGATGAGCTGCATCGCGCACTTCAACCTGGCCTTCGCCATGGGAAACGGCGATTGGCATCTGCGACCCTACCATGCCCTGCAGCAGCAGAGACGGGCTTTGGGTCACTTCCACGAGGCTGAAACGCGCTTCAAAGCGGTCAGACTGGTTACGCACAAAGCGCGGCCAGGCTTCGCTACCGGGGATCAGCTCGCGCAGGTTGGACATCATCTGGCAACCATTACATACGCCCAGCGCCAGCGTTTGCGGACGGTGGAAGAAGGTTTCAAACTCGTCGCGGACACGGCTGTTGAAGAGGATGGACTTCGCCCAACCCTCACCTGCCCCCAGCACATCGCCGTAAGAGAAACCACCGCAGGCCACCAGCGCCTGGAAATCTTCCAGACCGGTACGCCCGGCCAGCAGGTCGCTCATGTGAACGTCGATGGCATCAAAGCCCGCACGGTAGAAGGCAGCAGCCATCTCAACGTGGGAGTTGACGCCCTGCTCACGCAGTACGGCCACTTTCGGACGCGCGCCGGTCGCAATGTACGGCGCGGCGATATCTTCGTTGATGTCGAAGGAGAGCTTCACGTTCAGGCCAGGATCGTTGTCGTTAGCCTTCGCGTTGTGTTCCTGATCGGCACACTCCGGGTTGTCACGCAGGCGCTGCATCTGCCAGGTAGTTTCAGCCCACCACATACGCAGGGTAGAACGGCTCTCGCTGAACACCGCGTGGCCATCCGCTTCAATGACAAAGCGGTCGCCCTGCACGGCTTTACCCAGATAATGCACGCAGTCTGCCAGGCCGTGCTGAGCCAGTACGCTTTCAACCGCGTCACGATCTGCGGCACGCACCTGAATCACCGCGCCCAGCTCTTCGTTAAACAGCGCCGCCAGACGATCCTCGCCCAGCGTCGCGATGTTCGCTTCGACGCCGCAGTGGCCGGTGAAGGCCATCTCAGCCAGAGTAACCAGCAGGCCACCGTCGGAACGGTCGTGGTAGGCCAGCAGTTTACGCTGTGCCACCAGGGCCTGGATGGCGTCGTAGAAACCTTTTAACTGCGCCACATCACGCACATCTGCCGGCTTATCACCCAGCTGACGATAAACCTGCGCCAGCGCGGTCGCTCCCAGCGCGTTATGGCCTTTACCCAGGTCAATCAGCAGCAGGGCGTTATCTTCAGTCACCAGCTGTGGCGTCACGGTATGGCGCACGTCTTCTACGCGGGCAAACGCGGAGATGATCAGCGACAGCGGAGAGGTCATCTCGCGCTGCTCGTTACCGTCCTGCCAGCGGGTCTTCATCGACATGGAGTCTTTACCCACCGGAATGGTCAGGCCGAGTGCCGGGCAGAGCTCCTCACCCACCGCCTTCACGGCTTCATACAGGCCCGCATCTTCGCCCGGGTGGCCCGCTGCGGCCATCCAGTTCGCGGAAAGTTTGATACGTTTAATGTCGCCAATCTGCGTTGCGGCAATGTTGGTCAGTGCTTCACCAACGGCCAGGCGAGCAGACGCGGCGAAGTCCAGCAGAGCGACCGGGGTACGTTCGCCCAGCGCCATCGCTTCACCGTAGTAGCTGTCGAGACTCGCGGTGGTGACGGCACAGTTAGCCACCGGGATCTGCCACGGGCCAACCATCTGATCGCGCGACACCATACCGGTCACGGTACGGTCGCCGATGGTGACCAGGAAGGTTTTCTCCGCCACGGCCGGCAGGTGCAGAACGCGATTGACCGCGTCAGCCACGGTAATGCCCTGACGATCCAGCGCTTTGCCAGCCGCTTTACGGGTCTCAACGTCGCGGGTCATCTTCGGCGTTTTACCGAGCAGCACGTCCAGCGGCAGATCGATCGGCTGGTTGTCGAAATGGGTGTCGCTCAGGGACAGGTGCAGCGCTTCGGTCGCTTCACCGATGACGGCATACGGGGCACGCTCGCGGCGGCACAGCTCGTCAAACAGCGGCAGCTGATCGGCAGCGACGGCCAGAACATAACGTTCCTGGGATTCGTTACACCAGATTTCCAGCGGGCTCATGCCTGGCTCATCACTCAGGATGTCGCGCAGATTGAAACGACCGCCACGACCACCGTCACTGACCAGCTCCGGCATGGCGTTGGACAGACCGCCCGCGCCTACGTCGTGAATAAAGAGGATAGGGTTGGCATCACCCAACTGCCAGCAGCGGTCAATGACCTCCTGGCAACGGCGTTCCATCTCCGGGTTATCACGCTGTACGGATGCAAAATCGAGATCCGCATCAGACTGACCGGAGGTCATAGAGGAGGCAGCCCCGCCGCCCAGGCCGATGTTCATTGCCGGGCCACCCAGAACGATCAGCTTCGCACCGACTACGATCTCGCCTTTTTGCACGTGATCGGCGCGAATGTTACCGATCCCGCCAGCCAGCATGATCGGTTTGTGATAGCCGCGCAGCTCTTCGCCGTTGTGGCTCTCCACTTTCTCTTCGTAGGTACGGAAGTAACCGTTCAGCGCAGGACGTCCAAATTCATTGTTGAACGCCGCCCCGCCCAGTGGGCCTTCGGTCATGATATCCAGCGCGGTCACAATACGTTCCGGCTTGCCGAAATCTTCTTCCCACGGCTGTTCAAAGCCCGGGATGCGCAGGTTGGAGACGGAGAAACCGACCAGACCGGCTTTTGGTTTAGCACCCCGTCCGGTTGCGCCTTCGTCGCGGATTTCTCCGCCAGACCCGGTCGCCGCACCCGGCCACGGCGAGATCGCCGTCGGGTGGTTATGCGTTTCGACTTTCATCAGGATATGCGCCGGCTCCTGATGGAAATCATAGCGCCCTGCTTCGCGATCGGCGAAGAAGCGGCCCACGTCAGAACCTTCCATCACCGCGGCGTTGTCTTTGTAGGCAGACAGCACGTGGTCAGGCGTTTTTTCCATGGTGTTTTTGATCATTTTGAACAGCGACTTCGGCTGCTCTTCACCGTCGATAATCCAGTCGGCGTTGAAAATCTTGTGACGGCAGTGCTCAGAGTTTGCCTGAGCGAACATGTAAAGTTCGATGTCGTTCGGGTTGCGGTTCAGCTTAACAAACGCATCCTGCAGGTAGTCAATTTCGTCTTCTGCCAGTGCCAGACCGAGACGCAGGTTGGCGTCAATCAGCGCCTGACGGCCCTGCCCCAGCAAATCGACGCTCTGTACCGGCGCAGGCTGATGGTGGGAGAAGAGTTTCTGCGCATCGTCCAGAGAGGCAAAGACACTCTCCATCATGCGGTCGTGCAGCTCAGCGGCAACGGTTTGCCACTGCGCATCGGTCAGGGTAGAGGCTTCAACGTAGTACGCCACGCCGCGCTCCAGACGGTTAATCTGGTTCAGACCACAGTTGTGGGCGATGTCGGTGGCTTTGGAAGACCAGGGGGAGATGGTGCCTGGACGAGGCGTCGCAAGGATCAGTTTGCCGGTTGGCGTATGGCTGCTCAGGCTTGGACCATATTTGAGCAGGCGTTCCAGCTGTACTCGCTCCTCTGCATTCAGGGGTGCATTCAGGTCAGCAAAATGGACATACTCAGCGTAAATATTGCTTACCGGAAGGTCGGCTGCCTGAAAACGTGCCAGCAGTTTATTGATACGGAAGGCAGACAGTGCAGGCGAACCACGCAGAATTTCCATCATAAGTCTCTCGTCTTCGAAGCGCCGGGGCGCTTACAGTGTGCGCAAGGGGGGAAAACGGGCGTCATTATAGAGAATCCTGAGCGTCGACGAAACCGTTTGCGTCGAAATAAAATCAACGTTTACGTTTAACAATAGATGTGACCTCTCTCTCTAATTTGTTGCCAAGTGGCGTAACTTTACGCAAAATGCCGCTCATTCAATGGCAAACCTTATTCTTAACATGGCTACAGCATACTGAGGCACCCGGCGTCGCAGAGAATTAACTAATTGAAAAAATTAAAGATTAATTATCTGCTCATCGGCATTGTAACGTTGCTGCTGGCAGTGGCCCTCTGGCCTTCCATCCCCTGGTTCGGTAAAGCCGAAAACCGTATCGCCGCCATACAGGAGCGGGGGGAATTGCGCGTCAGTACCCTCAACTCGCCGCTGATTTACAGCGACATTAACGGCAAAACGATTGGCCTGGATTATGAACTGGCGCAGCAGTTTGCCGACTATCTTGGCGTGAAGCTCAAAATTACCGTCCGTCAGAATATCAGCCAGCTGTTTGATGACCTGGATAACAACGATGCCGATATCCTTGCGGCCGGGCTGGTGTACAACAGCGAGCGCAGCAAGAACTATCAGCCAGGCCCAACCTACTACTCCGTTTCGCAACAGCTGGTCTACCGGGTCGGGAGCCTGCGCCCGCGAACGCTGGCGGCGATTAATGCACAACAGTTGACCATCGCCCCGGGTCACGTCGTGATTGACGATCTGCGTGAGCTCAAGGAGAAGAAATTCCCGGACCTGAGCTGGACGGTTGATCCTAAGCTCGGCACGACTGAGCTGCTGGACCAGGTAAAAGATAAAAAACTGCCCTACACCATCGCTGATTCGGTCGCGATCAGCCTTTTCCAGCGCGTGCACCCCGAAATCGCGGTGGCGCTGGACGTGACAGACGAACAGCCGGTGACCTGGTTTAGCCAGCTTGATGACGATCAGACCCTCTCTGCGGCGATGCTCGATTTCTTCAACACCATCAATGAAGACGGTACGCTGGCGCGTCTGGAAGAGAAATACCTCGGCCACGGTGACGATTTTGATTACGTCGACACCCGAAGCTTCTTGCGCGCAGTCGATAGTGTGCTGCCAGACCTGCAGCCGTTATTTGAGAAGTATGCCCAGGAGATCGACTGGCGATTACTGGCAGCGATCTCTTATCAGGAATCCCACTGGGATACTCAGGCCACCTCGCCCACTGGCGTTCGCGGCTTAATGATGCTCACTAAAAATACCGCTCAGAGCCTTGGGCTGACCGACCGCACCGATGCAGAACAGAGCATCAGCGGCGGCGCACGGTATCTGCAGGATATGATGGGCAAAGTGCCGGAGACGGTGCCTGAAGAGGAACGGATCTGGTTTGCGCTGGCAGCCTACAACATGGGTTATGCGCACATGCTTGACGCGCGCGCGCTGACGGCGAAAACGAAAGGTAACCCGGACAGCTGGTCAGACGTAAAACAGCGCCTGCCGCTGCTGAGCCAGAAGCCGTGGTACAACAAGCTGACCTACGGTTACGCGCGCGGGCATGAAGCCTACGCCTACGTGGAAAATATCCGTAAATATCAGATTAGCCTGGTGGGTTATCTGCTGGAGAAGGAAAAAGAGGCGGCAGAGGCAAATCAGCTGGCCCAGAGTTATCCGGTGGTGGCACCGGACGAACTTACTCGCCCGACAACTTCAATTCTGCCTTTTGTTGCTTTTTCTGCTGACGGCGCATTCGAAAGAAATCACTTAATAGCCCCGCACACTCTGGTGCAAGTACCCCACCGATAGTCTGCACCTGGTGGTTCATCCCCGGGTGTCCCAGTACGTCCATCAGCGAACCGGCCGCTCCGGTTTTTTCATCCCGCGCGCCAAAGACCAGCGTGCCGATACGGCTATGCACCATCGCGCCGGAACACATAACGCACGGCTCAAGCGTGACATACAGCGTGGTATCAAGCAGACGATAGTTTTGCAGCACCATCCCGCCCTGACGAAGGGCCATGATTTCAGCGTGCGCAGTCGGATCGTGACGGCCAATCGGGCGGTTCCACCCTTCCCCTATCACCTGGTTATTGTGGACAAGCACAGCACCCACGGGCACTTCCCCCTCGTCCCAGGCGCGCTGGGCAAGCGTAAGCGCATGGCGCATCCAGTATTCATGATCGCGTTCAGGGTTGCACAACGGTTGATACTCCAGTCTAAAAGCGGGCGGCATTATACACACCCGCTATAGATAAGACTATTCGAGTTGCTGAAGTTCGCCTGCGGGCGTGACGCGCCAGCGATGCTGGCAAAAATAGAGCAGCGGGTTGTCCTGCTTGCTGTCGCTGTAGCCGCTGTAAAGACGCAGTGGCGTACCGATTCGCTTCTCCAGTTGCACCACCTTTTCATGTCCCAGGCAGCGCATGGTCAGTACCCATCCACCGTAGCCGCGGGTAATTTGCGTGGCGATAAGATTCACCCGCGGCAGCCACGGGGTATCATAATAGACCTGTTCCACCAGCGCTTGCGGGGATCCGGTAATCAACCAGATGTCGGCATCGTTCGCGTCGAGATAGCTGGTGAGCCTTGCCTGAACAACCGGAAACGCGGTCACATGCCCGCGAAACCAGTGCACAAAATCCTGCTGAAGCTGTTTAAGCCGCGCTTCGCTGCGTCCAAAGGTACAGCCCCAGAGCAACAGGCTCATTGGCCAGCGCGCTGCCCGACCTTTTAGCAACAGCGCAATGCCAATAACGGGTAAGAGTGGTAATACGAGCAGCGCATTCAAAGGCTGACGCCGCAGCAGGTAGCGCATAAACGTACCAAACATATCCTGCTGATGCAGCGTACCGTCCAGGTCGAAAAAAACAACGCGACGCTCGTGATTTGCCAAACCTTACTCCTCTGGATCGTTGAATCCTAACAGCCAGGTAAACAGGAACCCGGCGATCACCGCTACCAGATAGCCTAACAGATAGAGCATAACTTTTCCGGTCACGATGGTGAGCGCCAGCGGCAGCCCGGAGATCCCAAAGGTGATCACCGTTGCCACTTTCCAGTAGCTGATCAGCGCTCCGCCTACCGCCCCTCCCAGGCAGGCACCGAGGAACGGTTTCCCCAGCGGCAGCGTGACGCCGAAAATCAGCGGCTCGCCAATTCCGAGTAATCCGACCGGCAGCGCACCTTTGATCACTTTTTTCAGCCGCGCGTTGCGGGTTTTCATCAGTACGGCAATCGCCGCCCCGACCTGCCCCACGCCAGCCATCGACAGGATGGGCAGCAGCGCGTTGTAACCGTGCGCCTGCACCAGCTCGACGTGGATAGGCACCAGCCCCTGATGCAGACCGGTCAGTACCAGCGGCAAGAAGGTGCCTGACAGCACGGCACCCACTAACAGACCGCCGCGATCGATAGCCAGCGATGCGCCATGGGCGATGGCCTCAGAGATCCAGCCCCCCAGCGGTTGTAACGCCACAATAGCCACGCTGCCGGTGATTAACGTCGTTAACAGTGGATTGAGGATCAGCTCAATTGATCCAGGCAGGAGAGTGCGCAGTTTCTTCTCGATCCAGCACATCAGGATGACCACCAGCAGCACGGCAATCACCCCGCCGCGGCCAGGCTGGAGCGCCTCACCAAACAGGGTTATCTGCGCCAGTTGTGGGCTGGACAGAATACCTGCCATCACCCCGCCCATGGCCAGCGAGCCGCCAAAGACCTTCGCGGTGTTGACCCCCACCAGAATGTTCATGATGGCAAACACGGCGCTGCCGAAAATCCCGAGAATGCCTAATAAATTAGGATACTGGGTCGCGAAGTCCCCTACGATATCCGGACGCTTAAGAATATTGATGATCCCGGTGATTAAGCCAGAGGCAATAAACGCCGGGATCAGCGGAATAAAGACGTTGGCCAGTTGTCGCAGCGCATCGCTCATGGGGGCTTTGTATCGGGCCTTTGCCTGCGCCTTCGTACGTTCGACGTCGTCGATCGCCACGCTCTCGCCGCCGACCATCAGCGCACGCATGGCATCCACAACCTGCGCCGCCTTTCCCGGCCCGACAATCAGCTGGTGCTGTTGCCCCTGTTTAACGTAACCACTCACGCCGGAAAGCTGCTTCAGACGCGGCACATCAAGCTGCTCGTCGTTATGCACCTCGACGCGCACGCGCGTCATGCAGTTTTCCAGACGCTGAATATTTTTTTCCCCACCGATCCCCTGCAGGATATCGCTGGCGAGCGCTGCTGTTTTGTCCATACACGCCTCTGTTAGTTTTCTAATGCCGCCCGTAAGAACCCGTTATGGGCATTGAGCCTTGCTCTGGCGGCCGCAGCGTCCAGTCCGCTCAGGATCATCAGAATGGCCGGTTTAACATCGTGATCGGTTTGTTTCAGTACCGCTTCCGCCTCTTCGCGGCTTGCTCCCGTCGCCTCCATAACCATACGGCAGGCTCTGTCCACCAGCTTGACGTTGGTCGCTTGCATATCCACCATCAGGTTCTGATAAACCTTGCCAAACTTCACCATCGCGCCAGTGGAGATCATGTTGAGCACCAGCTTTTGCGCGGTGCCGGATTTCAGACGCGTAGAGCCGGTTAACGCTTCCGGGCCGACAACCGGAGAGATAGCGATAGCAGCGACCTGCGCAATCGGCGAGCCAGGATTACAGGAAATCGCCACCGTGGTGCAGCCCGTCTTGTTGGCATACTCCAGACCGCCGATAACGTACGGCGTACGCCCGGAAGCCGCCAGCCCAACAACCAGATCCTGAGCGGTCAGATTTAGCCCCTTCAGGTCATTCTCGCCGAGCTGTTTGTTGTCTTCCGCTCCTTCCACGGCTTTCAGCAGCGCGCCAGGGCCGCCAGCAATCAACCCGACCACCAGACCGTGCGGCACACCAAACGTTGGAGGGCATTCAGAGGCATCCAGCACACCAAGACGCCCGCTGGTTCCGGCGCCCATGTAGATAATGCGACCACCGGCCTTCAGTGCTTCCGCCGCAGCATCGACGGCTTTCGCCACCTCGGGTAATGTCTCTTTCACTGCCTGCGCGACCAGCGTATCCTGTTGATTAAAACGGTTAACCAGCTCCAGGGTGCTGAGCGCATCCAGATCCATGGTTTGTGGGTTACGCGTTTCAGAAACAAGTGAGCCAAGATTCATCTTTTGTACCTCAAGAATTTTTAATTCATAATAATCTCACTATAATGGAATATAAAATTCATTCAGGCGAGCAAAATTCGTATTTGCGCAGACAATCACAATTTCGCCAGGAGAACCTATGAACTGTTTAATTCGCATTCGCCAGCGTTATGCAGGCTTTGCTCAAAGCGACAAAAAGCTGGCGGATTTTCTGCTCTCTCAGCCCGACCATGCCCGCCATCTCAGCTCGCAGCAGCTGGCGAGTGAGGCCGGAGTGAGTCAGTCGAGCGTGGTGAAATTTGCCCAGAAGATTGGCTTTAAAGGCTTCCCGGCTCTCAAGCTGGCGATTAGCGAAGCGCTGGTGAGTAACCCCAATCCGCAGTCGATGCCGGTGCATAATCAGATTCGTGGCGATGACCCGATGCGTCTGGTGGGAGAGAAGCTCATCAAAGAGAATGTCGCGGCCATGCATGCCACCCTTGATGTGAATACCGAAGAAAAATTACTGGAAAGCGTGGCGATGCTGCGTGCAGCGCGACGTATTATTTTGACCGGGATAGGCGCGTCCGGACTGGTGGCACGTAACTTTGGCTGGAAGCTGACAAAAATAGGTTACAACGCCATTGTCGAGCAGGATATGCACGCCCTGCTGGCGACCGTGCAGGCGATGGATGCTAACGATCTGCTGCTGGCGATCTCCTATTCCGGCGAACGCCGCGAGATCAATATGGCTACCGATGAAGCCTTACGCGTAGGCGGTAAGATTCTGGCCATCACCGGGTTTACTCCCAACGCGCTGCAGCAGCGGGCTACGCGCTGTTTATATACTATCGCGGAAGAGCAGGCTACGCGCAGCGCGGCGATCTCCTCGACAAGTGCGCAAATGATGTTGACCGACCTGCTGTTTATGGCCCTGGTGCAACAGGATCTGGAGCACGCGCCAGAGCGTATCCGGCACAGTGAAGAGCTGGTAAAAAAACTGGTTTGAACAGGTAATGAGCGTATAATGCCCGCCCTGTTTGTGTTGTTTCTGAGAATTTCCTGATGGCGCTGTTAATCACCAAAAAATGCATCAATTGCGATATGTGCGAACCGGAATGCCCGAACCAGGCGATTTCGATGGGCGAGAGCATTTATGAGATTAACAGCGACCGCTGCACTGAATGCATCGGCCACTACGAAACGCCGACCTGTCAGAAAGTGTGCCCAATCCCCAATACCATCCTGAAAGATCCGGCACACGTCGAGAGCGAAGAGCAGCTTTGGGATAAGTTTGTCCTGCTGCATCACGCGGACAAACTTTAACTTTCGATAATCACCGTCGCGCAGGCGTAGTGGCGTTCATCGGCGAGCGTCACGTGCATGTGATTTACGCCGAGTTTCTCTGCCAGCGTTTGCGCCTCACCCCATAAACGCAGGCGCGGTTTACCCAGCTCATCGTTAAACACTTCAAACTGATTAAACGCCAGACCATTACGAATACCGGTGCCGAAGGCTTTCGCTGCCGCCTCTTTGACGGCAAAGCGCTTGGCCAGAAAACGTACCGGCTGCTGATGCGTCTCCCAGATGGCCCATTCGTTATCGCTCAGCACGCGTCGTGCCAGGCGATCGCCGCTACGGGCGATCACCGCTTCAATGCGGGCTATTTCAACGATATCGGTGCCTAAGCCCAGAATAGCCATTACTGACGCGCTTCCAGCATCAGGCGTTTCATTTCTGAGACCGCCTCTTTCAGGCCACTCATTACCGCACGGCCAATAATAGCGTGGCCGATATTCAGCTCATGCATTTCTGGCAGGGCTGCAATGGCCTTGACGTTATGGTAGGTCAGGCCATGCCCGGCGTTAACTTTCAGCCCCAGGCTCGCGGCATAGGTGGCCGCATTGGCGATACGCTCCAGCTCTTTGGCCTGCGTAGTTTCGTCTTTCGCATCAGCGTAACAGCCGGTATGAATTTCAATATAGGGCGCGCCCACTTCGGCAGCCGCTTTGATCTGTGCTACATCGGCGTCGATGAACAGAGAGACCAGGATTCCCGCCTCAGCCAGACGCTTGCAGGCATCACGCATTTTGTCGCGTTGACCCGCCACGTCCAGGCCCCCCTCGGTGGTCACTTCCTGACGTTTTTCCGGTACCAGGCAGCAGAAATGCGGCTTCGTCTCGCAGGCAATCGTCAGCATCTCTTCCGTGACCGCCATCTCCAGGTTCATGCGGGTGTCCATCGTCTGACGCAGAATGCGCACATCGCGGTCGGTAATATGACGGCGGTCTTCACGCAGGTGAACGGTAATGCCATCGGCGCCAGCCTGCTCAGCGATGAACGCCGCCTGAACCGGATCGGGATAAGCCGTGCCGCGTGCATTACGCAGCGTGGCGATGTGATCAATGTTGACGCCTAACAGTAATTCAGCCATGACAATCCTCGGTATTTTAGTTCGTGTCCCTGCCTCCCTCTCCCTCAGTGAGAGGGCTGGAGCGAGGGTCTGATACGTTAACGTTTCGGCATAAACTGCCTGAACAATTCGCGGCTCTTTAAGGGCTTGCCGCCAAGATACGGCTTGAGCGCAATCCGGGTAAAGCGTTTTGCTGCGCGAAGGGTATCCTGATCGGGAAACTCGCGCGCATACAGCGCTCTAAGCTGTCGCCCGGTAAAAGTGCTGTTATCTATCACGACGCTGGCGATAAAGCCTTTTTCTTCACGGTAGCGATAGGTCATCGCATCCTCTACCTCGTCTCCGCTCCCTGCACAATGCAAAAAATCGACCCCGTAGCCCAGGTGTCCGAGCAGCGCCAGTTCAAAACGACGCAGGGCAGGTTCGGGCGTACCGGTAGCGCCGGCTAGCGCCTGGATACAGTGCAGGTAATCAAAGAAAAGTTCAGAGAAGCGAGTCTCATGCTCCAGAACACGTGAGATGAGTTCGTTGACATAGAGACCGCTGTACAGCGTGATACCAGAAAGGGGGAGCGCCAGAGAGACGGCTTCGGCACTGCGCAGGGTTTTGACTTCCCCACGCCCGCCGAAGCGTACCAGCAGCGGAGTGAAAGGCTGTAAGGCGCCCTTCAGGCCGGAGCGTTTGGAACGTGCGCCTTTAGCAACAAGGCGCACACGGCCCGACTCTTCCGTGAAAACGTCCAGCATAAGGCTGGTCTCGCTCCACGGACGGCTATGGAGGACAAAGGCACGCTGCCATCCATCCACGATGTTCAGTCTTAGACGTCGTCGCCGTAACCGAGGCTGCGCAATGCACGCTCATCATCGGCCCAGCCTGATTTCACCTTCACCCACAGTTCAAGGTGAACCGGGGCTTCAAACATGTCCTGCATGTCTCTGCGCGCTTCAATGCCGATGGTTTTGATCTTGGCACCTTTGTTGCCGATCACCATCTTCTTCTGCCCTTCACGCTCAACGAGGATCAGGCCGTTGATGTCATAGCCGCCGCGTTCGTTGGTCTGAAAACGTTCAATCTCAACCGTTACGGAGTACGGCAGTTCCGCGCCAAGGAAACGCATCAGTTTTTCACGGATGATCTCAGAGGCCATAAAGCGCTGAGAACGATCGGTGATGTAATCTTCCGGGAAGTGATGAATCGCTTCCGGCAGATGTTTGCGCACGATGCCTGCGATGGTATCGACGTTCAGACCGGTCTCGGCAGACAGCGGGACGATATCAAGGAAGTTCATCTGGCTTCCCAGCCACTGCAGGTGCGGCAGCAGATCGGCTTTTTCCTGCACGTTGTCCACTTTGTTGACCGCAAGGATCACCGGCGTTTTACCGTCGCGCAGTTTGTTCAGCACCATTTCGTCGTCAGGCGTCCAGCGGGTGCCTTCCACCACGAAAATCACCAGCTCTACGTCGCCAATCGAGCTGCTCGCCGCCTTGTTCATCAGGCGGTTGATGGCGCGCTTCTCTTCCATGTGCAGGCCCGGGGTATCAACGTAGATCGCCTGATAGGCGCCTTCCGTGTGGATACCGACGATGCGGTGACGCGTGGTCTGCGCCTTACGGGAAGTAATGGAAATTTTCTGCCCAAGCAGATTATTCAACAGGGTAGATTTGCCAACGTTCGGACGTCCGACGATGGCAATAAACCCGCAATACGTTTTTTCTTCGCTCATTCCAGCTCCAGCATTTTTAACGCCTGTTCGGCGGCAGCCTGTTCAGCCTTACGACGGCTAGAACCTGTGCCGACCACCGGTTCACTCAGGCCACTGACCTGGCAATGGATGGTAAATTCCTGATCGTGCGCTTCGCCCCGCACCTGTACCACCAGATAGGATGGCAGCGGGAGGTGGCGACCCTGCAAATATTCCTGCAGACGCGTTTTCGGATCTTTTTGTTTATCGCCCGGACTGATTTCGTCCAGACGGGTTTGATACCAGTTAAGGATCAGCTTTTCTACGGTCTGAATATCGCTGTCCAGGAACACACCACCAATTAATGCTTCGACCGTGTCGGCAAGAATAGATTCACGACGGAAGCCGCCGCTTTTCAGTTCACCCGGCCCAAGTCGCAGACATTCGCCCAGTTCAAATTCACGAGCGATTTCCGCCAGGGTATTACCCCGAACCAGCGTCGCGCGCATGCGGCTCATATCACCTTCGTCCACACGTGGGAAACGATGATAAAGCGCATTCGCGATCACGAAACTTAAAATAGAGTCACCCAGGAACTCGAGGCGCTCATTATGCTTGCTGCTGGCACTGCGGTGGGTTAATGCCTGTTGCAACAACTCCTGATGATGAAAAGTGTAGCCCAGCTTCCGTTGAAGCCGATTAATTACGATGGGGTTCATGCGATACCAGTAAATGAATGCGTCAAAAATGCAGCACACGAAACCGACCTGAGAAGACCAACGCGGTTTCGTGTGCCGTGGCACCCTTGCAGGGCCAACCTTAAACTTCGGGGGAATATTCTATACACAACGACAGGGGATGTCGTTAGTCCAAAGAGATTTATCGCTGAAATAATTCACGTAGCCGCTAATTAACGCGGCTACGCGTTCATTTAATGAGAATTAATGGATCCCGCCGATACGATTCAGGCGAACGCCGGTCGGCCATTCGCCTTCCTGCTTCTCAAAACTCATCCAGATAGCGGTCGCTTTACCTACCAGATTCGCTTCCGGCACAAAGCCCCAGTAACGGCTGTCCGCGGAATTATCGCGGTTATCACCCATCATGAAGTAGTGTCCCGGTGGTACGATCCAACTGGCCAGCTGTTGGCCCGGCTGCCGGTAGTACATCCCCACTTGATCCTGCGCGATTGGCACGGTGAGGATACGGTGGGTCACATCACCCAGCGTCTCTTTACGTTCTACCAGGCGAATACCGTCCTCTTTGGTCTCGCCTTTGGGCACCTGGAAGAAACCGCTGGTCGCTTCACCGCCGTTACGGCGAGCAAAGGTCTGCACAAAATCACTTGGCTCAACGTTTGAGTAAGTGATTGGCAGCGCGTTTTCACACGCGGTACCGGAGCTGCAGCCAGGCTGAACGGTAACTTCTTTCGCCACCGGATCGTAGGTGACTTTGTCACCCGGCAGTCCCACGGCACGCTTGATGTAATCCAGACGCGGATCTTCCGGGTATTTAAACACCACGATGTCGCCACGTTTTGGATGACCGGTTTCGATCAGCGTTTTCTGGTAGATCGGATCTTTAATCCCGTAGGCAAACTTCTCAACCAGAATAAAATCGCCAATCAGCAGCGTTGGCATCATTGAACCAGACGGGATCTGGAACGGCTCGTAAATAAACGAGCGGACAACCAGCACAATCGCCAGCACCGGAAATACCGATGCCCCGGTTTCCAGCCAGCCCGGTTTCGGGCCGACTTTCTTCAGGGTTTTCGCGTCCAGCCCATCGCCAGTGGCTGCCTGTGCAGCAGCCTGACGTTCATGGCGTTTTGGGGCGAAAATAAACTTATCCAGACACCACAACAAACCTGTCACCAGGGTAGCAATGACCAGAATCAGGGCAAACATGTTCGCCATGCCAACTCCTTAGGGTTATTTGCCGTCTTTACCAACATGAAGGATGGCAAGGAATGCTTCCTGCGGCAGTTCGACGTTACCGACCTGCTTCATACGCTTCTTACCTTCTTTCTGTTTCTGCAGCAGCTTTTTCTTACGGCTGACGTCACCGCCGTAGCATTTCGCCAGAACGTTTTTACGCAGCTGTTTCACAGTAGAACGGGCAATAATGTGGTTACCGATGGCGGCCTGAATCGCGATATCAAACTGCTGACGCGGGATCAGCTCTTTCATCTTCTCAACCAGCTCACGGCCACGGTATGGCGCATTGTCGTTGTGAGTGATCAGTGCCAGCGCATCCACACGCTCGCCGTTGATCAGCACGTCCACACGCACCATGTTAGACGCCTGGAAGCGTTTGAAGTTGTAATCCAGTGACGCATAGCCACGAGAGGTAGACTTCAGGCGATCGAAGAAGTCGAGGACCACTTCCGCCATAGGGATTTCGTACGTCAGCGCAACCTGATTACCGTGGTACACCATGTTGGTCTGTACGCCACGCTTCTCAATACACAGCGTAATAACGTTACCCAGGAACTCCTGCGGCAGCAGCATATGACACTCTGCAATGGGCTCGCGCAGTTCTTCGATATTGTTCAGCGGCGGCAGCTTGGACGGGCTATCGACGTAGACGATCTCTTTGTTGGTGGTCTGCACTTCGTACACAACGGTCGGTGCCGTGGTGATCAGATCCAGATCGTACTCACGCTCCAGACGCTCCTGGATGATCTCCATGTGCAGCAGACCAAGGAAGCCGCAGCGGAAGCCGAAGCCCAGCGCCGTGGAGCTTTCTGGTTCATAGAACAGGGAAGCATCGTTGAGGCTCAGCTTGCCGAGCGCATCACGGAAGTTTTCATAGTCGTCAGAGCTGACCGGGAACAGACCCGCGTAAACCTGCGGTTTAACCTTTTTAAAGCCTGGCAGCGCTTTGTCTGCCGGGTTACGTGCACCGGTCAGGGTATCGCCCACTGGCGCGCCGAGGATGTCTTTAATGGCGCAGACCAACCAGCCTACTTCGCCACATTTCAGCTCGGTACGGTCAACCTGTTTTGGCGTGAAGATACCCAGACGGTCAGCGTTGTAAACCTGGCCAGTACTCATTACCTTGATTTTGTCGCCTTTACGCATGGTGCCGTTTTTAATACGCACCAGCGAGACAACGCCCAGGTAGTTATCAAACCAGGAGTCGATGATCAGCGCCTGCAGCGGGGCATCCGGGTCACCTTCTGGTGCCGGGATATCACGCACCAGGCGTTCCAGCACGTCGGTCACGCCCACGCCCGTTTTAGCGGAGCAGCGCACCGCATCGGTCGCGTCGATGCCGACAATATCTTCAATCTCTTCCGCTACGCGCTCAGGATCGGCAGCTGGCAGGTCAATTTTGTTCAGAACCGGCACAACCTCGAGATCCATTTCCATCGCGGTGTAGCAGTTTGCCAGGGTCTGGGCTTCAACGCCCTGCCCGGCATCCACAACCAGCAGCGCGCCTTCACAGGCCGCCAGCGAGCGTGAAACTTCATAGGAGAAGTCAACGTGGCCTGGGGTGTCGATAAAGTTCAGCTGGTAGATTTCGCCATCAGCCGCTTTGTAATCAAGCGTAACGCTCTGCGCTTTGATGGTGATACCGCGTTCGCGTTCCAGGTCCATGGAGTCCAGAACCTGGGCTTCCATTTCACGATCAGACAGGCCACCGCAAATCTGGATAATACGGTCAGACAGCGTCGACTTACCGTGGTCAATGTGAGCAATGATCGAAAAGTTACGTATGTTCTTCATATAGTTAAATAATTATGCCTTACGAATTCCTGGAGGCCGCTGTTCTTAGCCTGACGTTTTTCAGTGCGAAAACGCCGCATTCTACACTACATCCCCGTTACCTGGAAATGTACTTAGCGCCAGGTATAGCGTGAAGAAATGGCGTTTTCTGTTTTAGGACGTAAAAAAGGACAAAGCCCGATGGATCACCGGGCCTCAGAAGAGAGCGTCTCAACACGAAGCTGGTCGGGTGCTAGCCCTACGCTGAGAATAACAGGCTGCCATTCTTCGCGTGCGGCAAGCTTCGGGGAAAGAGCTTTGGCCAGCCAGAATCCCCCTACGCCGCCCAATGCAGCACCACACATGGCGGCCACATCGGTACCAAACAGCATCTGGAATACGCCGCCCATAACAAACAGCCCCACCAGCGGAGAGAGATAAACCAGCATGGCGGACGTGAGCAGGCTACCTTCTGCAATTCCCAGCTCCACCTTTTGCCCCACCATCAGCGGCCGATCGCTTGGCACGGAAATGGTATGCGAGGTTTGCGGCCCGAGCTTATTCAGCACGCGGCTACCGCAACCGGCTCTGGAAGCACAGCTATTGCATGAGGCCTTAACATCACAACTCACCAGCGCAATGCCATTCTGCCACGATACGACCGTAGCCCACTCTTTAATCATTGTGCAGCCCTGAATTTAATGCTGTCGGAAATACGCTTCGCCGTTTGTGGCGGTAATTCACCCACAATGGTGATCTCTGCATTATCGCGAACCGTGGTGCTGACCGTCCTACGTCCGGTACGAAGCATTTGTTCAGAACTGTTTGCCGATGCGCGGTTAATGTTCACCGAGAAACTGAACAAACCATCGGAATAAAGACGCGATTCAACCGGTGTTTCAATGGTTGGCAGTTGTCGGCGGCTGCTGGAGACTTCGCTAAACCCTTGCGGGATCCAGGAAGGAACCCAGTTGAAGTTGACGGAATCACCCGCCGGTACCGAAAGCAACGGCGGCAGGCTGGCTTTCGCCAGATTCTGCATGCTATTACCCACCTGATTGTTCACACTAAAGGAGATAACGCGGAACTGTTCCAGCGTTTCACCATCACGGTCAAGCAGGTCTACACGCATTGGCAGCTTGGTTTCGGCGTCAATCCAGACGATATAGCTGTAGCGCGTTCCGTCACGGGCAACAACGCGGATCACCTCACACAGTCTGTCCGCAATGCGCGTACGCCCTACTGAAATGAAATCATAGTAAGGCGCAAGACGTTTGAAGTCGGTGTAGATAAGCGATGGCAGAGAATCGACGATATAATCGCCATTCAGCGTGAAAGGCTCCAGACCGGGTTCGAAATAACTGATTTCGTTACCACGCTGGACAACTTCCCGACGCGGGCCATCCATCTGTAAAAGCTGGGCGAGCGGCTGGTTATCAAGACGGGCATGGCGGTATCGTAACGACTCGACGCCCTGCTTATTGATACTGATAAATGCCAACTCGTAATTGAGTGACTGGCTGGCCAGATTCATTTGCTGCAACAACGCCCCGGATGAAACATCAGCCGAGGCGTTGGCAGAGAAGAACAGGCTACCCGCCATCAGAGACATGGCGAACCAAAGTTGCTTCATTACTGCGATTGCGTTCCTAAAGTTTGGTTTCCGGGCACCTGCACAGCCGCTTGCTGGGTTTGTGCCTGCTCAAACTGAAGCTGTTCAGAGTGCAGACGACGCTGCAACTCGTAATCCTGCAACATCGCATTAATGCGACGGCGTTGCTCCTGAACCTGCTGTTGCTGGCCGCCGCTGGCGGATGCATCAGCCGGAACACCCAAACTTACCGGGCTGGCTTTGCCCATCATCGGCAGTGTGTTGAACACTGGCGCTTCTGGCTGCTGATTAGTTTCAGACTGAGTATTATAGTGCTGGACGCCAACGATAACTGCAAGCGATACGCATGCAGCCACACCCATTTGGGTGAGCTGGCTGGCCCACGGACGCACCTTGTGCCAGAACGGCATTTTCTGCCACTGGTGAGGCGCAGGTTGAGCTTCAGGAATCAGCGGAGTGGTCTGACGGACAGGCTCATTTTCAATGGCCGCCATCACGCGAGCTGAGATATCGAAATGGAGAACCTCGCCGGTGTCACCGCGAAGGGTGTCACGGATGAGATGGTAACTCTCCCAGGTCTCTTGCATTTCGGGAGAATGAGACAGCTCGTTGAGCAGCTCACTATCCAGCGTTTCACCATCCATTAAAGCGGAAAGTTTTTCTTTCTGCATGCCTAATACCTTTTCCAGTATCCCGCTATCGTCAACGCCTGATAAGCGGTTGAACTTTATTATCAATTGCTTCTCGCGCACGGAAAATACGTGAACGTACCGTGCCGACCGGACAATCCATGATGGCGGCTATCTCTTCATAGCTCAGACCATCCAACTCCCGTAACGTAATTGCCATGCGTAAATCTTCCGGGAGCGACTCGATCGTGCGAAAAACGATTTGTCTCAGTTCTTCTGACAACATTAAGTTCTCAGGGTTCGAAATTTCTTTCAGCGCACCGCCACTTTCAAAGTTTTCGGCGTCGATTGCGTCCACATCACTTGAAGGCGGACGGCGGCCCTGAGCGACCAGATAATTCTTTGCCGTATTGACCGCAATACGGTACAACCAGGTATAAAAAGCACTATCTCCCCGGAATGAATCCAGCGCGCGATAGGCCTTAATCAAAGACTCTTGTACTACATCAGGCACATCGCCTGACGGTACATAGCGGGAAACCAGGCTCGCCACCTTATGCTGGTAGCGCACCACCAGTAAGTTAAAGGCTTTCTGATCTCCCTTCTGGACCCGTTCAACCAGGACCTGGTCCGTTAACTGCTCGCTCATCCGAGGTAATGTCTCCCCAAACCTAAATTCCACGCGTTATCGAAACGCCACTCTTAAAAAACCGCACTTTGAGCAAGCACCGAATTAGAGTGTCTGATCTTCAATAAGTTCCGTAACGCCTTTGTTTTTGTTCATCGCGCCGCAGACTGTTCATTTTCTCTCATTATAAGTCTGTTCACGATACGCACCACTTTATGACAAGAAACATCTCTTTTCCCGCCAGAAGAGTAACGCAACCCAGTCTTTATTTCACCACAAAATCTGACGCTAACGATCTGCTTCGCAAAATATTTTCTTTCTTTTACGTGGTTTTGATCCTCCGCCTCGAGTTTAGCGGTTACAACCCACATCAAAAAAAACGTGCGATATCTCGCATTCGGATGCTATTCTGACCAAACACTGTTTAGTAAATTAAACAAAAATCATGAACACAACACCTGAACTGCATTGTGATGTACTGATCATCGGTAGCGGCGCTGCCGGTCTCTCCCTGGCACTGCGTCTGGCCGAACATCAGAGCGTTATCGTTCTGAGCAAAGGGCCGATAAGTGAAGGTTCTACGTTTTATGCCCAGGGCGGTATTGCCGCCGTGTTTGATGAGACAGACAGCATTGCGTCGCATGTCGACGATACGCTGATTGCCGGGGCCGGGATCGTGGATGCGCATGCCGCAGAGTTTGTGGCCAGTAATGCCCGTCATTGCGTGCAGTGGTTAATCGATCAGGGCGTATTATTTGATACACAGGTGCAGCCAAACGGTGAAGAGAGTTACCACCTGACCCGCGAAGGCGGGCATAGCCACCGCCGTATCCTGCATGCCGCAGACGCTACCGGTAAAGAAGTCGAAACCACGCTGGTCAGCAAAGCCCTCAGCCATCCTAACATTCGGGTCCTTGAGCGCAGCAATGCCGTTGACCTGATTATTTCCGACAAGATTGGCCTTCCGGGTACGCGTCGTGTCGTGGGTGCCTGGGTCTGGAATCGCAATAAAGAGAAGGTTGAGACCTGTCAGGCGAAGGCCGTAGTGCTGGCGACTGGCGGTGCATCCAAAGTGTATCAGTATACAACCAACCCCGATATTGCCTCCGGAGACGGGATCGCCATGGCCTGGCGCGCCGGTTGTCGCGTGGCAAACCTTGAATTCAACCAGTTTCACCCGACCGCCCTGTTCCATCCTCAGGCGCGTAATTTCCTGCTGACGGAAGCCCTGCGCGGTGAAGGCGCATACCTGAAACGCCCTGACGGCTCCCGCTTTATGCCGGACTTTGACCCCAGAGGCGAGCTGGCACCGCGTGATATCGTTGCCCGCGCCATCGACCATGAAATGAAGCGTCTTGGCGTAGACTGCATGTATCTGGACATCAGCCATAAGCCGGCAGAGTTTATCCGCCAGCATTTCCCGATGATCTACGAAAAGCTGCTGGGTCTGGGGATTGATTTAACCCGCGATTCGGTGCCCATCGTGCCTGCCGCCCACTATACCTGCGGGGGCGTAATGGTTGACGATCATGGTCGCACCGATGTGGATGGCCTGTATGCTATCGGTGAAGTAAGTTATACCGGGCTTCATGGCGCGAACCGGATGGCGTCGAACTCACTGCTGGAGTGTCTGGTTTACGGCTGGTCTGCCGCGGAAGATATCACGAAGCGCATGCCTTACGCCCGTCAGACAGAAAATCTGCCTGCCTGGGATGAAAGCCGCGTGGAGAACCCGGATGAGCTGGTCGTTATTCAGCATAACTGGCACGAACTGCGGCTGTTTATGTGGGACTACGTCGGGATTGTGCGGACCACGAAACGTCTTGAACGCGCATTACGCCGTATCACGATGCTGCAGCAGGAAATCGATGAATATTATGCCAATTTCCGCGTATCCAATAATCTGCTGGAGTTGCGCAATCTGGTTCAGGTTGCCGAATTGATTGTTCGCTGCGCGATGATGCGCAAAGAGAGCCGCGGTTTGCACTATACCCTCGACTACCCCGATCAGCTGGCCGAGTCCGGCCCGTCGATCCTCTCCCCGCAGGTTCACATAAACAGATAAAACGCCTGGGTCAGAGCGGTGTAATCTTCGGAATAACGCTGGTCTGGCCCACGGATCACCATTCGGTCGTTAAAGCATTCACCTTCTTTAGGTGAGAGCGCCAGCAGCACGCGGTGCGGCAATCGCCCTTCGGTATCCGCAATATCGGTGCGTAAACGTAATTTCCAGCCAATCTCTTGCGCTATGCCAATAAACGCATTGCCGGTGCTTTCTGGCAGAACCACGCAGAAAAACCCCTCTTCTGAAATAAGCTCTGCGGCACTGATCAGCAGCGCCTTATGGTCGAGGGAGCCGGTATAACGGGCCTGTTCACGCTCAGGCGTTCCGCACTCAACTCCGGGCGCGTAGTAGGGAGGATTGCTGACAATCAGGTCGTAACGCGCGGTTTGTTCCGGCGTCCAGTCGAGCACATCTGCACATTCAACGTTAATCCGGGCGGCCCACGGAGATTCAGCCGCATTTTCACTCGCCTGCTCCGCCGCCTGCGCATCCAGCTCCACCGCATCTATGGTGACATGCGCTTCGGTACGTTGCGCCAGCATCAGCGCCAACAGCCCGCTGCCCGTCCCAATATCCAGAATACGCTTTACACCTGCGACAGGTGCCCAGGCACCCAGTAAAATACCGTCTGTACCGACTTTCATGGCACAGCGATCGTGAGCGACAAAAAATTGTTTAAACGTAAAACCATCGCGGCGCAACTGCGCTTTGAGTTGAGACATGTCAGGGCAACCTTCTAAGTGAAACTGGAGTAGCATAGGGGAAAGCGAAGTGGCCGCAAAGCGATATCCATACAAACAGATGAAGATTACAGCCGTAACGTCTATAATCAGCGCCCCACACAGAGGTAGAACATGACTGTAACGACTTTTTCCGAACTTGAACTCGATGAAAGCCTGCTCAATGCACTTGAGAGCAAAGGCTTTACACGCCCGACCGCCATTCAGGCAGCGGCCATTCCGCCTGCGCTTGAGGGCCGCGATGTGCTCGGTTCTGCGCCAACCGGCACGGGGAAGACAGCAGCTTACTTGCTGCCTGTGTTGCAGCATCTGCTCGATTTTCCACGTAAAAAATCAGGCCCGCCGCGTATTTTGATTCTGACGCCGACGCGCGAGCTGGCGATGCAGGTTGCCGATCACGCCCGAGAGCTAGCGGCCAATACCCATCTGGATATCGCCACGATCACTGGCGGCGTTGCGTATATGAACCACGCCGAAGTGTTCAGCGAAAACCAGGACATCGTCGTTGCGACGACCGGTCGCCTGCTGCAGTACATTAAAGAAGAGAACTTCGACTGCCGCGCGGTAGAAACACTGATTCTGGACGAAGCTGACCGTATGCTGGACATGGGCTTCGCGCAGGATATCGAACATATCGCGGGTGAGACACGCTGGCGTAACCAGACGATGCTGTTCTCTGCCACCCTTGAAGGGGACGCGATCAAAGACTTCGCAGAGCGCCTGCTGGAAGATCCGGTGGAAGTTTCCGCGACGCCGTCCACGCGCGAGCGCAAGAAGATCCACCAGTGGTATTACCGTGCAGATAACCTTGAACACAAGGTTGAGTTACTTAAGCACCTGCTGAAGCAGGACGATGCCACCCGTACCATCGTCTTTGTACGTAAGCGCGAGCGTGTGCATGAACTGGCTGAAATGCTGCGTAATGCCGGAATCAATAACTGCTATCTCGAAGGCGAGATGGCGCAGGTTAAGCGTACCGAAGGGATTAAACGTCTGACTGATGGTCGCGTGAACGTGCTGGTCGCAACAGACGTTGCTGCACGCGGGATCGACATACCGGACGTCAGTCACGTCATTAACTTCGATATGCCACGCAGCGGCGACACCTATCTGCACCGCATTGGCCGTACCGGCCGTGCCGGACGCAAAGGTATCGCGATCTCTCTGGTCGAAGCGCATGACTACCTGCTGCTGCAGAAAATTGGCCGCTACGTCGATGAGCCACTGAAAGCACGCGTTATTGATGAGCTTCGTCCGACCACTCGTGCACCAAGTGAAAAAATGACGGGCAAACCGTCTAAAAAAGCGCTCGCAAAACGTGCTGAGAAAAAAGAGAAAGAAAAAGAGAAGCCGCGCGTGAAGCAGCGCCACCGCGATACCAAGAATATTGGTAAGCGCCGTAAACCAAGCTCTGCCGCACCAGAGACGAAAACTGAAGAGTAAAAAAAAGCCGGGGAAAACCCCGGCTTTTTTATTCCACCCCCGAGACTGAAACCTTACAGGCTTTCAGTAAAGGTACGCGCAATAACGTCGCGCTGCTGTTCCGGGGTCAGAGAGTTAAAACGTACTGCATAACCTGATACACGAATGGTCAGCTGTGGGTATTTTTCCGGGTGCTTAACCGCATCTTCCAGCGTTTCACGGCGCAGCACGTTCACGTTCAGGTGCTGACCACCTTCAACGCGCACTTCCGGTTTTACTTCCATTGGGATTTCACGGTATTCGATTTCGCCCAGTTTGTTCACCGGAACGATTTCATCTTCAGCAAAACCCGCTTTTGCTACTACACAGCGCGCTTCATTTTTCTCGCTGTCCAGCAGCCAGAAAGAGTTGAGCAGGTCGTCATTTGCAGCTTTAGTAATCTGGATACCTGTAATCATGTGTTGCCTCCCTTAGGCTACATTAACTGGTGTCGGCCTCGCGCGGCCAATTGGTAAAACCATTGTTTCTTGTGTGTATATATATCACTCGCACCCCGGTCATTTATTGATTTAAATCAACAAAAACACCAACCACACAAAGAGTGTGGTTTGATTTTATTGTTCCAGATCAATTTCATTGCTTTGCCAGCTCAACTCCTTTCGCATCTATTCAAAATAAATTGAGTGACTTACGGTGATTTTATGCCTGGGATTTTGCACCCCGGGTTTTAGCGGTTAAGCTAGGCGCAGAATGTGATTCGCAGGAGAGCGAGATGACGACACCGTTGACCTGGCACGATGTGCTGGCAGAAGAGAAACAGCAGCCCTATTTTATTAACACCCTCAGCACCGTTGCGGCAGAGCGGCAGTCTGGCCAGACGATTTATCCGCCACAAAAAGATGTTTTCAACGCGTTTCGCTATACCGAACTCAGCGATGTGAAAGTTGTTATCCTCGGCCAGGATCCTTACCACGGACCGGGACAGGCTCACGGGCTTGCTTTCTCTGTACGTCCTGGGGTTGCTATTCCCCCTTCGCTTCTGAACATGTACAAAGAACTCGAAAAGACCGTGCCCGGGTTTACCCGGCCCACGCATGGTTATCTGGAAAGCTGGGCGCGCCAGGGCGTGCTGTTACTGAATACGGTACTCACCGTACGTGCCGGTCAGGCACATTCTCACACCAGCCTGGGCTGGGAAACCTTTACCGATAAAGTCATCAGCCTTATCAACGAGCATCGTGAAGGGGTGGTGTTTTTACTGTGGGGTTCCCACGCGCAGAAGAAAGGGGCGATTATCGACAGGCAGCGTCATCATGTCCTGAAGGCACCGCATCCGTCACCGCTGTCAGCGCATCGTGGTTTCTTTGGTTGTAATCATTTTGTTCTGGCGAACGAGTGGCTGGAAAAACGTGGCGAAACGCCAATTGACTGGATGCCAGTGTTACCGGCTGAGAGTGAGTAACGCATCGGATGTGCCCGTTAGCGGGCACATCCGACGCACAGTCTTATGCTTTATTCTGACGCCACCATTCCGCCAGCAGTACGCCAGTCGCAACGGAAACGTTCAGACTTTCAACATTGCCTGTACCGTCGATAGAGACGCTCAGATCCGCGCTGGAAAGCGCAGCATCCGACAGGCCATCACGCTCCTGACCCAGCACCAGCACCATTTTACGCGGCAGTGTCGCTTTAAACAGCGGCGTAGCGGCATGGCTGGAGGTTGTGACGATGGCATATCCCGCATTACGGAACTGCTCAATAGCATCCAGAACGCTGTCGCCGGTGATCGGCTGAACATGCTCTGCCCCGCCCTCTGCGGTACGGATCGCGGCACCCGATTCCAGCAGCGCGGCATCCTGTAACAGCACGCCTTTCACGCCAAAGTGCGCGCAGCTACGCATCATTGCACCCAGATTATGCGGGTTGCCCACATCTTCAAGTGCCAGCACGCAGTCATCGGCTTCCGCCTGGCTAACCCACTGCTGTACGGTAGTCCCGTTACGTTTTTTGATCAGGAAGCACACGCCACCGTGGTGTTCAGTGCCTGATGCTTTCGTCAGCTCAGCGTCATCCACCACATGGTAGGCTTTACGGTTTGCCGCCATCCAGCGCAGCGCTTCTTTAAAGCGCGGGGTTACGCTCTGGATAAACCATGCGCGAACGATGCACTCAGGACGGCTCTGGAACAGCGCCTGGCAGGCGTTCTCGCCATAGACTCGGGTCTCTTCTGCACGCTGACGGCGCAGCACTTCCGGGTCAATAAAGCTTTTCCCGCTGATGCCGCCGTGATCGGCTTTTTCAGGCGCCTCATCACCAGGGGCGCGAGAAACGGTACGCCAGGGGGATGAACCCTCGCGCGAGAAATCATCGCGTTTGCGATCGTCACGCTTGCGGTCATCACGTTTGCGGTCATCACCGCGGTTATTTCTGTCATCGCGGGCGGGGCGACGGCCACCGTCTGCACGAGAAGACGCCGGACGCCCGCCACCTTTTCCGGTACGCGGATTTTGGGTGCGTTTATCAGAGTCATCATCACTGCGGACATACATCACTTTGACCTTGCCGCTTTTGTTTTTCATTTCGTCGTTCATGCTTTTCTCCACCAGCGCTGCGCGAAGCGCGCAGATTACCCGATGTGCAAGCTCATAGCCATAAATTCGTACAAAAGCCTGTGACTATTGTTCTCATTGAATAAAACGCATTGTCGTTTCAAACAGGCTGAATGATAATATGTAACATATTAGAAACATTATCGGCATTCTGCCGCTGTCCCACGGCTCTATCAGAGGTTAGTTATGAATACCGTATGTGCCAACTGTCAGGCTCTTAATCGCATTCCGGACGATCGGATTGAAGATGGTGCGAAATGCGGGCGTTGTGGCCATGAACTGTTTGATGGCGATGTTATCAACGCTACGGGTGCTACGCTGGACAAACTCCTCAAGGACGATCTTCCGGTGGTTGTCGATTTTTGGGCACCGTGGTGTGGTCCGTGCCGTAGTTTCGCGCCAGTCTTCGAAGATGTTGCCGAAGAACGTAGCGGCAAAATGCGTTTTGTTAAGGTCAATACCGAAGCAGAACGTGAGCTGAGCGCACGCTTTCGCATTCGCAGCATCCCAACCATCATGATTTTCAAAAATGGTGAAGTGATCGACATGCTTAACGGTGCCGTTCCTAAAGCACCGTTTGATAGCTGGTTAAATGAATCGCTGTAACATTAACGGGGCGCATCTTGTGCCCCGTTCCTTCCTCTGCGAAAATAGGGTTTTTCCTGCACTTCGCCCATGACTGATAATTCTGTTCTTCAACTGCGCGCCGCACGCCTGGCCCGCGCGACTCGCCCTTTTCTTGCCCGCGGCAATCGTATTCGCCGCTGTCAGCGTTGTCTGCTGCCGCTAAAAGTTTGTCTGTGCGAGACCCTTGCGCCGAGCACGGCGAAGAGTCGTTTTTGCCTGGTCATGTTCGATACCGAACCAATGAAACCCAGCAATACCGGACGCCTTATTGCCGACATTCTGCCGGATACCGCGGCATTTCAGTGGTCACGCACGGAACCGCCTCAAGCCCTGCTCGACTTAGTAGCAAACCCGGACTATCAGCCAATGGTCGTATTTCCGGCCTCGTATGCTGGCGAAGATCGCCAGGTGCTTTCGGCACCGCCATCAGGTAAACCGCCGCTGTTTATTATGCTGGACGGAACCTGGACCGAAGCGCGAAAAATGTTCCGCAAAAGTCCTTATCTCGATTCATTGCCGGTGATTTCGGTCGACCTTTCACGCGTCTCGGCCTACCGCCTGCGAGAAGCGCATGCTGACGGGCAATACTGTACCGCTGAAGTGGCGATTGCCCTTCTGGATTTAGCGGGAGATACCGTCGCGGCAGGTGCGCTGGGGAGCCATTTCTCCTGCTTTCGTGAACGTTACCTGGCAGGAAAAACCGTTCATAAGGGCAGCGTCACAGCAACTGAGACAGAAAACGTTTAAAATCATCAGGTCGCTTGCATTCACAGGAGGCCTGCATGAGCCAGCGAGGGTTAGAAGCGCTACTTCGTCCTAAATCCATTGCCGTTATCGGCGCATCAATGAAACCGGATCGCGCAGGCTATCTGATGATGCGTAACCTGCTGGCCGGCGGATTTAATGGCCCCGTCATGCCCGTGACGCCTGCCTATAAGGCTGTTCAGGGGGTGCTGGCATGGCCGGACGTGCAGAGCCTGCCTTTCATACCGGACCTTGCCATCCTGTGTACAAATGCGAAACGTAATCCAGCCCTGCTGGAGTCGCTCGGCAGGAAAGGATGTAAAACCTGCATTATTCTCTCGTCTCCGCCCGAACAGCAGCCGGAGCTTCTGGCATGCGCCAGTCGCTACCAGATGCGCATTCTTGGGCCAAACAGTCTGGGCCTGCTCGCCCCGTGGCAAGGGCTGAATGCCAGCTTCTCCCCGGTCCCTATCCGCCAAGGCAAACTCGCATTTATTTCGCAATCGGCTGCGGTATCGAACACTATCCTCGACTGGGCGCAACAGCGTGAGATGGGGTTTTCCTACTTCATTGCTCTGGGTGACAGCCTGGACATCGACGTTGATGAACTGCTCGATTTTCTGGCTCGCGACAGCAAAACCAGCGCCATTCTTCTTTATCTTGAGCACCTGAGCGACGCCCGTCGTTTTGTATCAGCTTCCCGTAGCGCGTCCCGTAACAAACCGATTCTGGTGATCAAAAGCGGGCGTAGCCCCGCCGCCCAGAGTCTGCTGCAGTCGCATTCCGGCATGGATCCCGCCTGGGATGCCGCGATTCAACGCGCGGGTTTGCTACGGGTTCAGGATACACACGAGCTTTTTTCCGCCGTCGAGACGTTAAGCCATATGCGTCCGTTACGCGGTGAGAAGTTAATGATTGTCAGTAATGGCGCGGCTCCTGCCGCACTTGCACTGGATGAACTGTGGCTGCGCAATGGCAAGCTGGCCACCCTGGGTGAGGAGACGCTACAACGCCTGAAAGAGGCGCTGCCGGCAAGCGTTAGCCCAGGCAATCCCCTCGATTTGCGCGATGACGCCAGTAGCGATCACTATATCAGGGCGATCTCCCTTTTACTGGATAGCCAGGATTTCGACGCGCTGATGATTATTCACTCCCCCAGCGCGGTCGCTCCCGGGAGTGAAAGCGCGCGCGCACTGATTGACGCCGTCCGGAACCATCCGCGTGGTAAATATGTCACTCTGCTGACCAACTGGTGCGGTGAGTTCTCTTCCCAGGAGGCACGACGCCTGTTCAGTGAAGCCGGTCTGCCCACCTACCGCACTCCGGAAGGCACGATTACGGCGTTTATGCATATGGTGGAGTATCGCCGCAACCAGAAGCAGCTCCGTGAAACCCCGGCTTTACCGGGTAACCTGACGGCGAACACCGCCGATGTTCACCGGCTTTTACAGCAGGCTATCGAAGAGGGAGCCACCTCGCTTGATACGCACGAAGTGCAGCCGATTCTGGGCAGTTACGGGATGCAAACCCTGCCCACCTGGATTGCCGGCGACAGCGCCGAAGCCGTGCATATTGCCGAACAAATTGGCTATCCCGTTGCCCTCAAGCTTCGCTCACCGGATATCCCGCATAAGTCTGATGTCCAGGGGGTGATGTTATACCTGCGGACTGCGACCGAGGTACAGCAAGCCGCTGATGCCATATTCGACCGGGTCAAAATGGCCTGGCCTCAGGCGCGGATCCACGGACTGCTGGTGCAAAGCATGGCTAATCGCGCTGGCGCTCAGGAGTTGCGCGTGGTGGTTGAATACGATCCTGTCTTTGGCCCGCTTATCATGCTGGGGGAAGGCGGCGTCGAGTGGCGTCCTGAGGAGCAGGCGGTCGTGGCTTTGCCACCACTGAACATGAACCTGGCGCGTTATCTGATCATTCAGGCCATCAAAAGCAAAAAAATCCGGGGCCGAAGCGCGCTGCGCCCTCTTGATATTGCCGGGTTGAGTCAGTTCCTGGTGCAGGTGTCTAATCTGATTGTTGATTGCGCGGAGATCCAGCGGCTGGACATCCACCCGCTGCTCGCCTCCGGCAGTGAGTTTACGGCTCTGGACGTCACGCTGGATATCGCGCCTTTCGAGGGTGACAGAGAGAGCCGCCTTGCGATCCGCCCGTATCCTCTGCAGCTGGAGGAGTGGGTGGAGATGAAAAACGGGGAGCGCGCGTTGTTCCGCCCTATCCTGCCGGAAGATGAACCGCAGCTGCGCACGTTCATCTCTCAGGTAACGAAAGAGGATCTTTACTATCGCTATTTTAGCGAAATCAACGAATTTACCCACGATGATTTAGCCAATATGACCCAGATCGACTACGATCGAGAAATGGCATTTGTCGCCGTCCGTCGTTCCGATAAGGGCGATGAGATCCTCGGCGTTACGCGTGCTATTTCCGACCCGGATAATGTTGATGCGGAGTTTGCTGTGCTGGTGCGCTCCGATCTGAAAGGGTTGGGTCTGGGGCGACGGCTGCTGGAAAAACTCATCAGTTATACGCGAGATCACGGATTGTTACGCCTCAATGGCATTACTATGCCTAACAATCGCGGTATGGTGACCCTGGCGCGAAAACTTGGATTTGACGTTGATATTCAGCTGGACGAAGGTATTGTGGCCTTATCCCTGAGCCTGATATCAGCGGATAAAGCCGAGTAAGCTACTGGAAATGTTACCCACTTTGGACGGGACTGGTGGTATCATTGTCCGCTTATGTTGTTTGCATGGTACAGACAACCCTTCAATGAACAGAGAAGAAACGCACTGTGATGTTGTCAAAATTTAAGCGTAATAAACATCAACAACACCTTGCTCAACTACCGAAGATTTCTCAGTCAGTTGATGATGTAGAGTTCTTTTACGCTCCCGCCCATTTTCGGGAGATGCTTCTGGAAAAGATTGCCGGCGCTACGCGTCGCATTTGCATTGTGGCCCTGTATCTTGAACAAGATGAAGGTGGGCGCGCGATCTTAAATGCGCTCTATGAAGCCAAGCGTCAACGTCCGGAACTGGATATTCGCGTGCTGGTCGACTGGCACCGCGCTCAGCGTGGCCGTATAGGCGCTGCTGCTTCAAACACCAATGCTGACTGGTATTGCCGCACGGCGCAGGAAAATCCTGGCGTCGATGTGCCCGTTTACGGCGTACCTGTAAATACCCGAGAAGCGCTCGGCGTCCTTCATTTCAAAGGGTTCATCATTGATGATAGCGTGCTGTACAGCGGCGCGAGCCTGAATGATGTTTACCTTCATCAGCTCGATAAATATCGATATGACCGTTACCATCTGGTTCGTAATCCGCAGATGGCGGATATCATGTTTAATTGGGTTGATAAGAACTTAGTACAGGGTCGCGGCGTAAATCGTCTTGACGATCCACACCGTCCTAAAAGCCCGGAAATTAAAAATGATATCCGCGCGTTCCGCCAGGAACTGCGTGATGCGGTCTACCATTTCCAGGGCGATGCCAATAACGAAGAGCTATCCGTTACACCGCTGGTGGGGTTAGGCAAATCAAGCCTGCTGAACAAAACGATTTTCCACCTGATGCCGTGTGCGGAGCAGAAACTCATCATCTGCACCCCTTACTTCAACCTTCCCGCCGTGCTGGTGCGTAATATCATTCAGCTGCTGCGTGATGGTAAAAAAGTTGAAATTATCGTCGGTGACAAAACGGCTAACGACTTCTTTATTCCTGAAGATCAACCGTTCAAGATTATCGGTGCCCTCCCTTATCTCTATGAGATTAACCTGCGCCGTTTCCTGAGCCGTTTACAGTATTACGTTAACACTGACCAGCTGGTCGTGCGTCTGTGGAAAGATGAAGACAACAGTTATCATCTGAAAGGGATGTGGGTCGACGATGAATGGATGCTGCTTACGGGCAATAACCTCAACCCTCGCGCCTGGCGTCTGGATCTCGAAAATGCCATCCTGATCCATGACCCGAAACATGAGTTAGCGACCAGTCGTGAACGTGAGCTCGAGCTTATTCGCACGCATACCACTGTGGTTCAGCATTACCGTGAACTGCAGAGCATTGCCGATTACCCGGTGAAAGTCCGCAAGCTTATTCGTCGCCTGCGTCGAATCCGTATTGACAGACTTATCAGCCGTATTCTGTGATGTCCAGGCCCTGTCAGCGACAGGGCTTTTTTTTGGAGTCCGCTAATGCGTATTCTTCTCTTGCTGAGTGCTCTCTTTCTCAGTGGCTGTAGCCATATGGCTAACGATAGCTGGTCCGGGCAGGATAAAGCGCAACACTTTCTCGCCTCCGCGATATTGTCCGCTGCCGGTAATGAGTATGCACAACATCAGGGGTACAGTCGGGATCGTAGTGCGGCAATCGGCCTGATGTTCTCTGTAAGCCTTGGGGCTTCAAAAGAGCTGTGGGATAGCCGCTCCGCGGGGAGCGGCTGGAGCTGGAAAGACTTTGCCTGGGACGTAGCCGGCGCCACGACCGGCTATGCCGTATGGCAGATGGCACGCTATTAGAGACGAATACCTTTACCCTTTCGATGCAGCATCAGGGAGACAATAAAGGCCAGTGCCCCCATCACCGTCACGTACCAGAAGAAGGTTGTTTCCGTACCCCATGATTTAAGCGACAGCGCGACGTACTCCGCAGAGCCACCGAACAGCGCATTGGCGACCGCATAAGAAAGCCCTACCCCCAAAGCGCGTACCTGTGCCGGGAACATCTCAGCCTTCAGGATCCCACTGATCGATGTGTAAAAACTGACAATGACCATCGCCAGCATGACCAGACCAAAGGCGGCATACGGTGAGGAAACGTGCTGAAGCGCAGTTAAAATGGGAACAGTACATAACGCGGACATGCCGCCAAAGATCAGCATTGACGTGCGACGCCCTATTTTATCGGAGAGCGCGCCAATAAGTGGCTGAATCAGCATAAAGACGAACAACGCGACGGTCATGATAGCGCTGGCGACGTTGGCGTGCATGCCCGTGGTGTTCACCAGATATTTTTGCATGTAGGTGGTGAAGGTGTAAAAGCTGAGAGAACCGCCCGCGGTGAACCCGAGAACCATCAGGAAAGCTTTGCGGTTACGCCACAGCCCTTTAAACGACCCCGCCTCCTTCAGCGCCCGGACCTCTTTTTGCGAGGTTTCATCCAACTGACGACGCAACCAGAGTGCGACGACCGCCAGTACAGCGCCCATCGCGAAAGGAATTCGCCATCCCCACTCATGAAGCTGGCTGTCGGTAAGGACCTGCTGCAGAATAACCACCACCAGAATGGCCAGAAGCTGACCCCCAATAAGCGTGACGTACTGGAAAGAGGCGTAAAATCCTTTCCGGCCCTCAAGGGCAATTTCACTCATGTAAGTGGCGCTGGTACCGTATTCTCCTCCAACAGAAAGTCCCTGGAACAGACGAGCCAGTAGCAAAAGAGCCGGCGCCCATGTCCCGATAGCATCATAACCGGGGAGACAGGCGATCACCAGCGAGCCAAAGCACATCATGCAGACCGAAATCAGCATGGATGCCTTACGTCCTCGACGGTCTGCGATCCGTCCAAACAACCATCCACCAATGGGGCGCATTAAGAAGCCCGCAGCAAATACGCCAGCCGTTTGCAGAAGCTGTGTGGTGGTGTTGCCGGACGGGAAGAAGATATGTGCGAAGTAAAGTGAACAGAATGAGTAGACGTAAAAGTCGAACCATTCAACCAGGTTCCCTGAAGAGGCACTGACGATTGCCCATACCCTTCTACGGGAATCACTGGCAGCCAGCGTCCCGTTCGATGTTATGCTTTCTGTCATTGTGATTATGCTCCTGCCATAAAAACGGCATGCTGAGTCCTGAGAACTCACGATCTTGTAAAGCAAATGTTATTATTTTGTTATAAATAACATTGAGAGTAAGATCACATTTTCTGTTAGCAAGGTAAGTTATAGGATAAAGACTAAGGGTAGTTGGCTGGTGTGGTGGTGTGCAGACTGATGCCATCTCCGATGGCGGGAAAAACCCAAAGCAAAAAACCCCGCACCATACGGTACGGGGTTCTTTTAATTGATGCCTGGCAGTTCCCTACTCTCACATGGGGAGACCCCACACTACCATCGGCGCTACGGCGTTTCACTTCTGAGTTCGGCATGGGGTCAGGTGGGACCACCGCGCTAAAGCCGCCAGGCAAATTCTGTTAATCTGTATCAGCTGAAAATCGTCTCTCATCGCCAAAACATCTTCGGCGTTGTAAGGTTAAGCCTCACGGTTCATTAGTATCGGTTAGCTCAACGCATCGCTGCGCTTACACACCCGACCTATCAACGTCGTAGTCTTCAACGTTCCTTCAGGAGACTTAAAGTCTCAGGGAGAACTCATCTCGGGGCAAGTTTCGTGCTTAGATGCTTTCAGCACTTATCTCTTCCGCATTTAGCTACCGGGCAGTGCCATTGGCATGACAACCCGAACACCAGTGATGCGTCCACTCCGGTCCTCTCGTACTAGGAGCAGCCCCCCTCAATTCTCCAGCGCCCACGGCAGATAGGGACCGAACTGTCTCACGACGTTCTAAACCCAGCTCGCGTACCACTTTAAATGGCGAACAGCCATACCCTTGGGACCTACTTCAGCCCCAGGATGTGATGAGCCGACATCGAGGTGCCAAACACCGCCGTCGATATGAACTCTTGGGCGGTATCAGCCTGTTATCCCCGGAGTACCTTTTATCCGTTGAGCGATGGCCCTTCCATTCAGAACCACCGGATCACTATGACCTGCTTTCGCACCTGCTCGAGCCGTCACTCTCGCAGTCAAGCTAGCTTATGCCATTGCACTAACCTCCTGATGTCCGACCAGGATTAGCTAACCTTCGTGCTCCTCCGTTACTCTTTGGGAGGAGACCGCCCCAGTCAAACTACCCACCAGACACTGTCCGCAACCCGGATTACGGGTCTACGTTAGAACACCAGCCATTAAAGGGTGGTATTTCAAGGTTGGCTCCACGCAGACTGGCGTCCACGCTTCAAAGCCTCCCACCTATCCTACACATCAAGGACCAGTGTTCAGTGTCAAGCTATAGTAAAGGTTCACGGGGTCTTTCCGTCTTGCCGCGGGTACACTGCATCTTCACAGCGAGTTCAATTTCACTGAGTCTCGGGTGGAGACAGCCTGGCCATCATTACGCCATTCGTGCAGGTCGGAACTTACCCGACAAGGAATTTCGCTACCTTAGGACCGTTATAGTTACGGCCGCCGTTTACCGGGGCTTCGATCAAGAGCTTCGCGTTACCGCTAACCCCATCAATTAACCTTCCGGCACCGGGCAGGCGTCACACCGTATACGTCCACTTTCGTGTTTGCACAGTGCTGTGTTTTTAATAAACAGTTGCAGCCAGCTGGTATCTTCGACTGATTTCAGCTCCACCCGCAGGGGCTTCACCTACATATCAGCGTGCCTTCTCCCGAAGTTACGGCACCATTTTGCCTAGTTCCTTCACCCGAGTTCTCTCAAGCGCCTTGGTATTCTCTACCTGACCACCTGTGTCGGTTTGGGGTACGATTTGATGTTACCTGATGCTTAGAGGCTTTTCCTGGAAGCAGGGCATTTGTTACTTCAGCACCGTAGTGCCTCGTCATCACACCTCAGCGTTAACAAGGAACCGGATTTACCTGGAACCTCCGCCTACATGCTTAAACCGGGACAACCGTCGCCCGGCTAACATAGCCTTCTCCGTCCCCCCTTCGCAGTAACACCAAGTACAGGAATATTAACCTGTTTCCCATCGACTACGCCTTTCGGCCTCGCCTTAGGGGTCGACTCACCCTGCCCCGATTAACGTTGGACAGGAACCCTTGGTCTTCCGGCGAGCGGGCTTTTCACCCGCTTTATCGTTACTTATGTCAGCATTCGCACTTCTGATACCTCCAGCACCCCTCACAGGACACCTTCAACGGCTTACAGAACGCTCCCCTACCCAACAACACATAGTGTCGCTGCCGCAGCTTCGGTGCATGGTTTAGCCCCGTTACATCTTCCGCGCAGGCCGACTCGACCAGTGAGCTATTACGCTTTCTTTAAATGATGGCTGCTTCTAAGCCAACATCCTGGCTGTCTGTGCCTTCCCACATCGTTTCCCACTTAACCATGACTTTGGGACCTTAGCTGGCGGTCTGGGTTGTTTCCCTCTTCACGACGGACGTTAGCACCCGCCGTGTGTCTCCCGTGATAACATTCTTCGGTATTCGTAGTTTGCATCGGGTTGGTAAGCCGGGATGGCCCCCTAGCCGAAACAGTGCTCTACCCCCGAAGATGAGTTCACGAGGCGCTACCTAAATAGCTTTCGGGGAGAACCAGCTATCTCCCGGTTTGATTGGCCTTTCACCCCCAGCCACAAGTCATCCGCTAATTTTTCAACATTAGTCGGTTCGGTCCTCCAGTTAGTGTTACCCAACCTTCAACCTGCCCATGGCTAGATCACCGGGTTTCGGGTCTATACCCTGCAACTTAACGCCCAGTTAAGACTCGGTTTCCCTTCGGCTCCCCTATACGGTTAACCTTGCTACAGAATATAAGTCGCTGACCCATTATACAAAAGGTACGCAGTCACCCCATAAAAGAGGCTCCCACTGCTTGTACGTACACGGTTTCAGGTTCTTTTTCACTCCCCTCGCCGGGGTTCTTTTCGCCTTTCCCTCACGGTACTGGTTCACTATCGGTCAGTCAGGAGTATTTAGCCTTGGAGGATGGTCCCCCCATATTCAGACAGGATACCACGTGTCCCGCCCTACTCTTCGAGTTCACAGCCTGTGTGCTTTCGTGTACGGGACTGTCACCCTGTACCGTGCGACTTTCCAGACGCTTCCACTAACACACAAGCTGATTCAGACTCTGGGCTGCTCCCCGTTCGCTCGCCGCTACTGGGGGAATCTCGGTTGATTTCTTTTCCTCGGGGTACTTAGATGTTTCAGTTCCCCCGGTTCGCCTCGTTAACCTATGTATTCAGTTAACGATAGTGTGTCGGAACACACTGGGTTTCCCCATTCGGACATCGCCGGGTCAAAGGTTCATATCACCTCGCCGGCGCTTTTCGCAGATTAGCACGTCCTTCATCGCCTCTGACTGCCAGGGCATCCACCGTGTACGCTTAGTCGCTTAACCTCACAACCCGAAGATGTTTCTTTCGATTCATCACCGGTTTGCGAAAATTTGAGAGACTCGAACACACATAACATGTGTGTCGTTTCAATTTTCAGCTTGATCCAGATTTTTAAAGAGCAAATATCTCAAACGTCACCCGAAGATGAGTTTTGAGATATGTCGGCAGGTGACTTTCACTCACGAACCAGCAAGTGGCGTCCCCTAGGGGATTCGAACCCCTGTTACCGCCGTGAAAGGGCGGTGTCCTGGGCCTCTAGACGAAGGGGACACTGAAGTCTCAATCGCAAGACGCCTTGCTATTTACTTTTCATCAGACAATCTGTGTGAGCACTACAAAGGCAGGTTCTTTAAGGTAAGGAGGTGATCCAACCGCAGGTTCCCCTACGGTTACCTTGTTACGACTTCACCCCAGTCATGAATCACAAAGTGGTAAGCGCCCTCCCGAAGGTTAAGCTACCTACTTCTTTTGCAACCCACTCCCATGGTGTGACGGGCGGTGTGTACAAGGCCCGGGAACGTATTCACCGTAGCATTCTGATCTACGATTACTAGCGATTCCGACTTCATGGAGTCGAGTTGCAGACTCCAATCCGGACTACGACGCACTTTATGAGGTCCGCTTGCTCTCGCGAGTTCGCTTCTCTTTGTATGCGCCATTGTAGCACGTGTGTAGCCCTACTCGTAAGGGCCATGATGACTTGACGTCATCCCCACCTTCCTCCAGTTTATCACTGGCAGTCTCCTTTGAGTTCCCGGCCGGACCGCTGGCAACAAAGGATAAGGGTTGCGCTCGTTGCGGGACTTAACCCAACATTTCACAACACGAGCTGACGACAGCCATGCAGCACCTGTCTCAGAGTTCCCGAAGGCACCAATCCATCTCTGGAAAGTTCTCTGGATGTCAAGAGTAGGTAAGGTTCTTCGCGTTGCATCGAATTAAACCACATGCTCCACCGCTTGTGCGGGCCCCCGTCAATTCATTTGAGTTTTAACCTTGCGGCCGTACTCCCCAGGCGGTCGACTTAACGCGTTAGCTCCGGAAGCCACGCCTCAAGGGCACAACCTCCAAGTCGACATCGTTTACGGCGTGGACTACCAGGGTATCTAATCCTGTTTGCTCCCCACGCTTTCGCACCTGAGCGTCAGTCTTTGTCCAGGGGGCCGCCTTCGCCACCGGTATTCCTCCAGATCTCTACGCATTTCACCGCTACACCTGGAATTCTACCCCCCTCTACAAGACTCTAGCCTGCCAGTTTCGAATGCAGTTCCCAGGTTGAGCCCGGGGATTTCACATCCGACTTGACAGACCGCCTGCGTGCGCTTTACGCCCAGTAATTCCGATTAACGCTTGCACCCTCCGTATTACCGCGGCTGCTGGCACGGAGTTAGCCGGTGCTTCTTCTGCGGGTAACGTCAATTGCTGCGGTTATTAACCACAACACCTTCCTCCCCGCTGAAAGTACTTTACAACCCGAAGGCCTTCTTCATACACGCGGCATGGCTGCATCAGGCTTGCGCCCATTGTGCAATATTCCCCACTGCTGCCTCCCGTAGGAGTCTGGACCGTGTCTCAGTTCCAGTGTGGCTGGTCATCCTCTCAGACCAGCTAGGGATCGTCGCCTAGGTGAGCCGTTACCCCACCTACTAGCTAATCCCATCTGGGCACATCTGATGGCAAGAGGCCCGAAGGTCCCCCTCTTTGGTCTTGCGACGTTATGCGGTATTAGCTACCGTTTCCAGTAGTTATCCCCCTCCATCAGGCAGTTTCCCAGACATTACTCACCCGTCCGCCACTCGTCACCCGAGAGCAAGCTCTCTGTGCTACCGTTCGACTTGCATGTGTTAGGCCTGCCGCCAGCGTTCAATCTGAGCCATGATCAAACTCTTCAATTTAAGTTTGATGCTCGTGAATTAAACTTCGTAATGAATTACGTATGTTCACTCAGAGACTTGGTATTCATTTAGTGTCCGAAGACATTAAGAATCCATGTCACTTTGAGTGCCCACACAGATTGTCTGATAAATTGTTAAAGAGCAGTGCCGCTTCGTTTTCGCTGCGGCGCGGGGTGTGCATATTACGCTTTCCCGCTTCAGAGTCAAGCATTTATTTTCGCTTATCTCTGCTGACCCGGCGGCGTGTGTGCCGTTGTTCCGTGTCAGTGGAGGCGCATTATAGGGGGTAATTCTGAAGCTGCAAGGATAAAGTGAAAATTATTTACTGACTGCTCACTTTCCAGGCAATTTGCATCCCAGACCTCAATTCTGGCCTGGTTTTTAAACAAAAACGAGCCGCAAGCGGCCCGTTTTTGCGTTTTGTGACTTACTGCACTGCCACAATTTTGTCGTCGTTGACTTCCAGACGGATAACTTTGCCCGGAATCAGCTCCCCGGAGAGTATCTGCTGCGCCAGTGGGTTTTCGATCTGTTGCTGAATTGCGCGTTTCAGCGGACGCGCCCCATAAACCGGATCGTACCCATTTGCGCTCAAGAGCTTCAGCGCATCATCGGAGATGTGAATTTCATATCCACGCTCTTCCAGACGTTTATACAGACGCTGCAGCTGAATCTGCGCAATCGACGCAATATGTTTCTCACCCAAAGGATGGAACACTACCACTTCATCAATACGGTTAATGAACTCTGGACGGAAGCTATGGCTTACCACGCCCATCACCAGATCCTTCATATGGCCGTAGTCCAGTTCACCGAAACGTTCCTGAATCAAATCGGAACCCAGGTTCGAGGTCATGATCACTACCGTGTTACGGAAGTCGACCGTTCTCCCCTGTCCGTCAGTCAGCCGTCCATCGTCAAGAACCTGCAGCAGAATGTTGAACACATCCGGATGCGCTTTTTCCACTTCATCCAGCAGGATGACGGAATAAGGACGACGGCGCACCGCTTCTGTCAGGTAGCCACCTTCTTCATAACCCACATATCCTGGAGGCGCACCAACCAGTCGCGAAACGGAGTGTTTCTCCATAAACTCGGACATATCGATACGCACCATCGCGTCATCGCTGTCAAACATGAAGTTAGCCAGCGCCTTACAGAGTTCGGTTTTACCGACCCCCGTAGGCCCCAGGAACAGGAACGAACCGATCGGACGATTAGGGTCAGACAACCCTGCACGGCTACGGCGAATCGCATTAGAGACCGCTTCAACCGCCTCGTTCTGACCAATCACGCGCTGATGCAGATCCTGCTCCATGCGCAGCAGTTTGTCGCGTTCGCTTTCCATCATGCGCGCAACCGGAATACCGGTCCAGCGAGCCAGCACTTCAGCGATCTCCTCATCCGTTACTTTGTTTCGTAACAGACGCATCGTTTTGCCTTCTGACTGTGTAGCGATCTCAAGCTGTTTCTCAAGCTCAGGAATTTTGCCGTACTGCAGTTCAGACATTCGCGCCAGGTCACCCACACGACGCGCTTGCTCAATGGCAATTTTCGCCTGTTCCAGTTCAGCTTTAATTGTCTGAGTACCCGAGAGTGAAGCTTTCTCCGCTTTCCACTCTTCTTCCAGCTCAGAGTACTGACGTTCTTTATCGTCCAGTTCTTCGTTGAGCATATCCAGCCGTTTCTTACTGGCTTCATCAGACTCTTTCTTCAGTGCCTGCTGTTCCAGTTTGAGCTGGATGATGCGACGGTCGAGCCTGTCCAGCTCTTCCGGTTTCGAGTCAATCTGCATACGAATGCTCGAGGCCGCTTCATCAATAAGGTCGATTGCTTTATCGGGCAACTGACGGTCAGCGATATAACGATGCGAAAGCGTGGCCGCTGCAACAATCGCCGGGTCAGTAATCTGCACATGGTGGTGCAGTTCATAACGTTCTTTCAGCCCACGCAAAATCGCGATTGTATCTTCAACGCTTGGCTCAGCAACAAACACTTTCTGGAAACGACGCTCCAGCGCAGCATCTTTTTCGATGTACTGACGGTACTCATCCAGCGTGGTAGCCCCTACGCAGTGAAGTTCCCCACGTGCCAGGGCTGGTTTCAGCATATTACCGGCATCCATCGCGCCGTCCGCTTTACCTGCGCCGACCATGGTGTGCAGTTCGTCAATAAACAGAATGACGTTGCCTTCCTGTTTCGCCAGGTCGTTAAGCACGCCTTTCAGACGCTCTTCGAACTCACCACGGTATTTCGCCCCAGCCACCAGCGCACCCATGTCGAGCGCCAGTACACGACGACCTTTCAGCCCTTCCGGCACTTCACCGTTCACAATGCGCTGCGCCAGACCTTCGACGATGGCGGTTTTACCGACCCCCGGCTCACCAATCAGCACCGGGTTGTTTTTGGTACGACGCTGCAGTACCTGGATAGTACGGCGAATCTCTTCATCACGGCCGATCACCGGGTCAAGCTTGCCCTGCTCGGCACGCTCGGTCAGGTCGACCGTAAATTTTTTCAAAGCCTGACGTTGGTCTTCGGCTCCCTGATCGTTCACGCTTTCACCTCCGCGCATTTTCTCAATCGCCTGAGTCACATTGGCGGTGGTTGCGCCGGCAGATTTCAGCAGGTCGGTCAAGGTACCGCGTGATTCAAGCGCCGCCAGAACGAAAAGCTCTGACGAAATAAAGTTGTCCCCACGTTTTTGCGCCAGCTTGTCGCAAAGATTCAGCACACGCACCAGATCCTGAGACGGCTGAACGTCGCCACCGGTACCTTCTACCTGGGGTAAACGGCTCAGAGCCTGATCGATGGCGGTGCGTAACTGGCCAGCATTAATGCCGGCAGACGTTAATAACGGACGTACCGATCCCCCTTCCTGATTCAACAAGGCGCTCATTAAATGAAGAGGTTCGATGAATTGGTTGTCGTGCCCCAGTGCAAGGGACTGGGCATCGGCGAGAGCAAGCTGGAATTTATTAGTAAGACGATCCAGACGCATAACTCCTCCCATAACAGGTCAAATTTGCTACTGGAGATTAAATGAGGTCATCCCTCAATTATTCAAGGTTAATGACCTGAATTATGTGAAAAGAAAACGGCACGTTCCGGATCGTCTTGATTCTTTAGGTTATATCAGCCAAATAAAACTTGCCATACGACCTGTCGTCTTGTCGCGGCGATAAGAGAAAAAATCACCCTTTTCGGTGAAGGTACAGCGATCGCCGCCGAAGATCTGCGTCACGCCGACATTATTCAGGCGCTGGCGGGCCAACAGGTAAATATCGGCCAGATATTTTTCACCGGCAGGAAGGAAAGCATCCGCGGCTTGCAGATCTTTCTCCATAAAGGCTTCGCGGACCTCGGGTCCCACTTCAAACGCACGAGGACCAATGGCCGGGCCGAGCCAGGCCATGATATTCGCAGGGTCATCTTTAAAGCAGGCGACGGTCTCTTCGAGCACACCTTCACACAGACCACGCCAGCCCGCATGCGCTGCTGCCACCTCGGTACCGGCACGGTTACAGAACAGAACCGGCAGGCAATCGGCAGTCATTACCGCACATACCGTTCCCGGGGTATCACTGTAAGACGCATCGGCCCGTTTAGACGCATAGGGTTCGCCCGTTAACGGCAGTACCGTTTTACCGTGAACCTGTTCCAGCCAGACCGGTTTCGACGGTAAATTCCCGGCAGCAAACAGGCGTTTGCGGTTTTCTTCAACGTGCTCCAGGTTGTCACCACAGTGTGCGCCGAGATTCAAAGATTCCCACGCGCCCTGGCTCACACCGCCGATACGGGTTGAACTGCAGGCAGCCACGCCCTCAGGCAGTGGCCACTCCGGGACAATCAGTTTGGTCATAACCAGTCCACTTGATCTTTATGTTCTTCAAAATCAACGCGCATGGCGTCAATAAGGTCGACCATATCCTGTGGGATCGGCGCGTGCCATTCCATCTGAATACCGGTGATAGGATGGTAAAGACGCAGCATCGTTGCGTGCAGCGCCTGGCGATCAAACTTACGCAGTACGCTAATGAACTCATCCGATGCGCCTTTTGGCGGACGCGGACGACCACCGTAGACCTGATCGCCCACCAGCGGATGGGTAATGTGCGCCATATGAACACGGATCTGGTGAGTACGACCGGTTTCCAGACGCAGACGCAGACGCGTATGAATGCGGAAGTGTTCCATAATGCGGTAGTGCGTTACCGCAGGCTTACCCATCGGGTGCACCGACATATGGGTACGTTTGGTTGGGTGACGGCTGATAGGTTCTTCCACCGTGCCGCCAGCGGTCATATGACCAATGGCCACCGCTTCATATTCACGGGTGATTTCACGCAGCTGCAGAGATTCCACCAGACGTGTCTGAGCTGGAACGGTCTTTGCCACCACCATCAGACCCGTGGTGTCTTTATCCAGACGGTGAACGATGCCGGCGCGTGGAACATCCACGATAGGCGGGTAATAATGGAGAAGTGCGTTAAGCACTGTGCCATCAGGGTTCCCCGCGCCCGGATGAACAACCAGGTCACGTGGCTTGTTGATCACCAGGATGTCATCATCTTCATAGACGATGTTCAGCGGGATATCCTGCGGCTCGAAGCGGATATCCTCTTCGATTTCAGCATTGATGGCGACGGCTTCCCCACCTAACACTTTCTCTTTTGGTTTGTCCCAGATCTTGCCGTTTACCAGCACGCGCTGGTCAAGGATCCATTCTTTTATGCGTGAACGCGAATAATCAGGGAACAATTCGGCCAAAGCCTGATCTAAGCGTTGACCGAGCTGATTTTCGGAGACTGTTGCGGTGAGTTCTACTCGTTGTGCCATAAACTGCTTCTTCGTTTAACGTTGGGTTTTACGGCTTTGCCGTTTAATATAGTGTGCTATTGTAGCTGGTCTTAATCGGGAGCAGGAACAGAGTTTCTCCCGGACAAACATTTGAGGAAAGTCAAAACGTCATGACGCGCATGAAATATCTGGTGGCAGCGGCCACGTTGAGCCTGGCTTTGGTGGGCTGCTCCGGTTCAAATGAACAGGTCCCTGACAATCCGCCGAATGAAATCTATGCGACTGCACAACAAAAGTTGCAGGACGGTAACTGGAAACAGGCGATAACGCAACTGGAAGCGTTGGATAATCGCTATCCATTTGGTCCGTATTCGCAGCAGGTACAGTTAGATCTCATCTATGCCTACTATAAAAATGCCGATCTGCCGCTGGCTCAGGCAACCATCGATCGTTTCATGCGTCTGAACCCGACTCATCCTAACATCGATTACGTCATGTACATGCGCGGTCTTACCAACATGGCGCTGGACGACAGTGCCCTGCAAGGTTTCTTCGGTGTGGATCGTTCTGACCGTGACCCGCAGCATGCGCGTGATGCTTTCAACGACTTCTCTAAACTGGTGCGCGGCTACCCGAACAGCCAGTACGTCACTGACGCGACCAAACGTCTGGTGTTCCTGAAAGATCGTCTGGCGAAATACGAATACTCCGTTGCGGAATACTATACCCGCCGTGGCGCATGGGTTGCCGTGGTTAATCGTGTAGAAGGTATGCTGCGTGATTATCCGGATACACAGGCAACGCGTGATGGCCTGAAGCTGATGGAAAATGCTTACCGTCAGATGCAGATGACCGCACAGGCTGACAAAGTGGCAAAAATCATCGCCGCGAACAGCAGCAACACCTGATATTGCCTCAATGCGAAACGGCAGCCTTCGGGCTGCCGTTTGTTTATGCGTTCAGAGATCAGCTGAAGCGGTTTAGCCTCAACACATCCTATCAACTATGACCGCAAATTGGGCCTTCCACAAGGTAAATATCACCTCTTCCTGCCCTGCCTCACAAAAAACATTCCCTGACAAAAACCGACAAAATAACGTGATCTAAATCACACATTTTGACATTAGGACAGGTATGCTGGAATCACCAAGACGGAAAGACAAGAGGTAAAATTTATGACAATGAACATTACCAGTAAACAAATGGAAATTACTCCGGCAATCCGCCAACACGTCGCAGACCGTCTCGCCAAACTGGATAAATGGCAAACACATTTGATTAACCCACATATCATCCTGTCCAAGGAGCCGCAAGGTTTCATCGCTGACGCAACTATCAATACTCCAAACGGCCATCTGGTCGCCAGCGCAAAACATGAGGATATGTACACCGCTATTAACGATTTGATCAACAAGCTGGAACGGCAGCTCAATAAAGTGCAACACAAAGGTGAAGCCCGTCGCGCCGCAACGTCGGTGAAAGACGCCAGCTTCGCGGAAGAAGTTGAAGAAGAGTAATCCTTTAAATTGAGTTTACCGCCAACGCGCCTTCGGGCGCGTTTTTTATTGACAGCGTGAAAACAGTACGGGTACTTTAACGGTATCAACGACAGGATGATTTCATGAAACACACACCGTTTTTCTTCGCATTCTTTTTTACCTTCCCCTGATTGGGAGGCGTTTCGTCGTGTGATAAAGAATGCGAAGACGAACAACAAGGCCTCCCACACCGGGAGGCCTTTTTTATTAATAACGATAAACGAGACAGGCAACACTATGACACCGGAAAACCCGTTACTGGACCTGCGAGTGAAAATCAGCGCACTGGACGAAAAATTACTGGCCCTGCTGGCAGAACGTCGCACACTCGCCATCGAAGTGGGAAAAGCCAAGCTGGACTCCCATCGGCCGGTCCGTGATATCGACCGTGAACGCGACCTGCTGGAACGCCTGATTCAGCTTGGCAAAGCGCACCACCTCGACGCCCATTACATCACCCGTTTGTTCCAGCTCATCATCGAAGACTCCGTTCTGACCCAGCAAGCGCTACTCCAGCAGCATCTGAATAAAACGAACCCGCACTCTGCACGTGTCGCCTTCCTCGGCCCAAAAGGCTCTTACTCTCACCTTGCCGCACGCCAGTACGCAGCGCGTCATTTCGAAGAGTTTATTGAAAGCGGCTGCGCAAAATTTGCTGATATTTTCAATCAGGTCGAAACCGGACAGGCGGATTACGCCGTCGTACCGATTGAAAACACCAGCTCAGGCGCCATTAACGACGTGTACGATCTTCTGCAGCACACTACGCTGTCGCTGGTTGGCGAGATGACCATCCCTATCGATCACTGCGTACTGGTCTCTGGCTCAACCGACCTGAGCCAAATCGAGACGGTGTACAGTCACCCACAACCGTTCCAGCAGTGCAGTCAATTCCTCAACCGTTATCCGAACTGGAAAATTGAGTACACCGAAAGCACTTCTGCGGCGATGGAAAAAGTGATGCAGGCCAATTCCCCGACGGTGGCCGCGCTTGGCAGCGAGGCGGGCGGAGCGCTGTATGGCCTGCAGGTACTGGAACGCAACCTGGCGAACCAGACGCAAAATATCACCCGCTTCGTGGTACTGGCCCGTAAAGCCATCAATGTCTCTGAGCAGGTTCCGGCTAAAACGACACTGCTGATGGCGACCGGGCAGCAGGCGGGTGCGCTGGTTGAGGCCCTGCTGGTACTGCGTAACCACAACCTGATCATGACGAAGCTGGAATCTCGCCCGATTCATGGTAATCCGTGGGAAGAGATGTTCTATCTGGATATCCAGGCCAACCTGGAATCTGCATCCATGCAGAAAGCCCTGCGTGAACTGGGTGAAATCACCCGCTCAATGAAAGTGCTTGGCTGCTATCCGAGCGAAAACGTCGTGCCGGTTGACCCCGCTTAACGTTCGATAAAGCGGCTTTTCTTCATCCCTGCCACGCTGACGGGCAGGGTGAAGATGGCGCCGGAGAGCGGATACTGCGCCACTTCATCCGCATCCATATTTTCCCGCGTGGTCGTGATAAACAGGGTCTTCATATCCTCGCCGCCAAAGCAGACCATCGTCGGACAACGAACCGGCATGCGATGCTCTTCCAGTTGTTCCCCTTGCGGTGAAAAGCGTGCGATACGCCAGCCATCAAACATTGCGCTCCAGTAGCAGCCTTCTTCATCCATCGCAGCACCGTCGGGTATGCCCTCCCCCTCTTTAAAGCGGCGGAATATCTCGCGTTTCCCCGGCTCACCTTGCTCATCAAGCGGCGTGCGGTAGATAACGCCATTTGGCGTGTCAGAGGTGAACATCCACTGTTTGTCCGGGCTGAATGCCAGACCGTTGTGCCCGTGAATATCACACTGGATCACTTTCGGCGTCAGGTCATTATCGATACGCATCAGCATGGCGCCGTTGTAATCCCCCGGCCCCCAGAAGGTTCCCGCATAGAACCGTCCATGATGATCGGTACCTCCATCATTAAAACGCGCCAGTTGCGGGTTAGAGGGGTTATCACACACCTTGCGCTGAAGCAGACCGTGCTTGTCAGCAAGCCAGATGCCATTGCGCATCGCGACGATAAAGCCGCCACGCTCACGCAGAGCGAAACAGCCTACTTCTTCATGGAAAGAGAGTACCGTGTGTTCCGCGGTAGGCAGATGATAACGGTGGATCTCCCCCTCCAGAATATCTGCCCAGTAGAGCGCATGCTCTTCGGCACTCCACGTCGGACATTCGGGCAGATGCCCGGTGTAATTCAACAGCGGCAGCGGTTCGGCCATAACAGTTCCCCAAAATGAAAAAAAACCAGCATTGCTGGCTTTTAGTATATACATCATCGCATTACTGGCGACTGTCATTTGCCTGACGCAAAAGCGTGCGGCTCTCACTCTGAAAACGTTGCGCATAATCGCCAAACCAGTGCTCGACTTTACGGAAGCTGTCGATAAACGCCTGTTTATCGCCATGCTCCAGCAAGGTGATCGCTTCACCAAACCGCTGGTAATAACGTTTGATAAGCGCCAGGTTGTTCTCAGAGGACATAATAATGTCGGCGTAAAGCTGTGGATCCTGAGCGAACAAACGTCCGACCATCGCCAGCTCCAGGCGATAGATCGGTGAAGAGAGCGCCAGCAGCTGTTCAAGCTGCACATTCTCTTCCGCCAGATGCAAACCGTAGGCAAAGGTCGCAAAGTGGCGCAGCGCCTGAATGAACGCCATGTTCTGATCGTGCTCTACCGCGCTGATCCGGTGCAACCTGGCACCCCATACCTGGATCTGTTCCAGGAACCACTGATAGGCCTCCGGCTGACGACCATCGCAGTACACCACAACCTGCTTCGCCAGGCTGCCACTGTCCGGACCAAACATCGGGTGCAGGCCAAGCACCGGGCCAGTATGCGCCGCCAGCATCGCCTGCAGAGGGCCATTTTTGACCGATGCAAGGTCAACCAGGATGCAATCTTTCGGCAACGGTGGAAGCTTGCCGATGATCTGCTCCGTCACGTGGATAGGCACGCTGACGATAACCATCCCCGCATCGGCCATCAGCGCTGGCGCGTGTTCCCAGTCCTCTTTTTCCAGAATGCGAACCTGATAACCAGAAAGCGTCAGCATTTTTTCAAACAGACGCCCCATCTGGCCCGCACCACCCACAATAACCACCGGGCGCAGGGACGGACAGAGGGTTTTGAAGCCCTTATCGTTTTCGCTGGAATAGGATTCCCGCATTACGCGACGCAAGACATCTTCAATCAGATCCGGCGAGACGCCCAGCGCCTGGGCCTCTTTGCGCCGCGAGGCCAGCATGGATGCCTCACGCTCCGGGACGTAAATCGGCAGGCCGTATTTGCTTTTTACCTCACCCACTTCGGCAACCAGAGCCATACGGCGCGCCAGCAGGTCCAGCAACGCCTTATCCACTTCATCAATTTGATCGCGTAACGCGGTCAATTCAGCAACCATAACTACCCTCTTAAGCCAGACGCGTCGCCAGCTGGCCGCTTAAATCTTTATGGATCTCACGCAGCAGCGCGTCGGTGGTTTCCCAGCTGATGCAGGCATCCGTGACGGATACGCCGTGCTTCATTGCGCTGCGCGGTTGTTCAGATGACTGATTGCCTTCATGAATATTGCTCTCAATCATCAGACCGATAATAGAACGGTTGCCATCTTTTATCTGTGCCACCACAGATTCCGCAACCGCAGGCTGACGACGGTAATCTTTATTCGAATTACCATGACTGCAATCTACCATCAGTGCCGGGCGCAGTCCCGCCTGCTCCATCTCTTTTTCACACTGTGCCACATCTGCCGGGCTGTAGTTCGGTGCTTTACCACCGCGCAGGATCACGTGACCATCCGGGTTACCCTGCGTTTGCAGAAGGCAAACCTGCCCCGCCTGGTTAATGCCAACAAAACGGTGCGGCATTGCCGCGGCACGCATGGCGTTAATTGCGGTGGCCAGGCTGCCATCGGTACCGTTTTTAAAACCAACCGGCATCGACAGACCAGACGCCATCTCGCGGTGGGTTTGTGATTCTGTGGTGCGTGCCCCAATGGCAGACCAGCTAAACAGGTCGCCCAGGTACTGCGGGCTGTTCGGATCCAGCGCTTCAGTGGCCAGCGGCAGCCCCATGCTGACCAGCTCCACCAGCAGACGACGCGCAATTTTCAGCCCTGCTTCCACATCAAACGAGCCATCCATGTGCGGATCGTTAATCAACCCTTTCCAGCCAACGGTGGTACGTGGCTTCTCAAAATAGACGCGCATTACCAGATAGAGGCTATCGCTGACCTCCTCCGCTAATGTTTTAAATCGACGAGCGTACTCAATGGCGGCTTCAGGATCGTGAATAGAACAAGGACCACATACCACCAGCAGGCGCGGATCGCGGCCAGCGATAATGTCTGAAATGGTCTGACGCGAGTGCTCAATTTGAGCCTCCTGCGCGACGCTCAGTGGGAATTCCGCTTTCAGTTGATCCGGAGTAATCAAAATCTGTTCGTCAGTGATGTGTACGTTGTTCAGCGCGTCTTTTTGCATGATTGCGATCCTGTAAAGCTCGTTTGCGATAGTTGTTTTCCTCGAAGAGGTGAAACAACGATACCATAACAAGTAAAGATTTCAATCCAAAATACGTACACTTTTCTTTACGAATGCCAATTTATTGCAAAAATCAGCCGCCAGATCCGTAAACTTTAAATTACACCACTTACTTTCCGTTACCAGGCTATGCTGAAGAAAAAAGGAGAATGGCTATGCGTTCAATTGCTCTGGTGCTGTTGTCGCTCATTTTATCGGGTTGCCAAATCAATCCTTATACCTTCCACCCGGACTGGACCAGCCCCAGCTGGTTTGATGCAGGTAAAGAAGACGCCATGAATGGTCTGCCGGTTAAAGATAACCAGACGCTGGCCGATAATTTTAATGATCCGCATGTTGATCGTAGTGAATATCTCCGGGGATATGCAGACGGACAGAAGAAAGTGTGTGAAGAAGGTTTTCTCCACGCCTGGGGATTAGCGGGCAAATCTTTTCCTGCCAGCTGCGATACTGCTGAAAATGCAGCAAAACTGCACGAGTCATGGCAAAAAGGCATGGATGAAAGCATGCGCTCCAGCAGACTTAATTAAGCCTCTTTTTATTCACCGGAATATAACAAAGTGTAGGATTTAGCTTAGGTCGAGGCAGGGAAAATTCTGACATAATGACGGCTCTGATAAACAATGGTATTCTGCCCACAACTCTTAAGGACATCTATTTCCGGAGCGAAGTGGCGGATTCTGGTGAGAAATTTATTCTTGATCTCTTTTTTCCGACTCACTCTGGTGCTAATGCTGTTCCTTATGGTGGGCCCAGCAGCGGCAGGCACGTTCACCGAAACCGATAAATCGGTACGTTCGATCGTTTCAGGTATTGTGAGCTACACCCGATGGCCGTCACTTTCCGGCCAGCCAAAACTCTGTGTTTATGCTTCTTCTCACTACACGCATGCACTCACCAGCAAGGACGGGCAAAGCGAATTACCTTATACCCCCGTTATTGTGCGTAACGATCAGGAAACCCTGTCCGCGACGTGTGATGCTATTTATTTCGGGGCGGAATCCCCCGTAAAACAACGTGAATTAATAAGTCAGTATCAGGGCAGAGCATTGCTATTAATCTCAGAGCAAAATCCGGAATGTATTATTGGCAGCGCCTTTTGCCTGATAATTGATCGCAACCATGTCCGGTTTTCCGTCAATCTGGATGCGCTGACTCGCAGTGGCGTGAGAGTCAATCCGGATGTATTAATGCTCGCACGGAATAAGCAGCATGGATAAAGATTTCACTTCAGCGCCACGTCCGACGTTTAAAAGAACACTCAGACGAATCAGCATGATAAGCGTCATCATCACGATGACATTAATATGGCTGCTCCTCTGTTTTGCCTCCGTCGTGACATTAAAGCAATACGCACAAAAGAATCTCGAATTAACCGGCGCCACCATGAGCCACAGCCTTGAAGCCTCCCTGGTGTTCAACGATTCAGTGGCAGCCAATGAAACGCTTGCCGCCCTTGGCAAACAGGGCCAGTTTGCCGTGGCTGAAGTCCTCAACGTGCACAAAAAACGCTTTGCGTACTGGTCGTGGAACCCGGCGGATAACAACGACACTCTGGGCGCACTGGTCAGCCGCTGGCTTTTCCCCGAGCCGATTTCCCAGCCCGTATTCCATAACGGCTCAACGATTGGCGAAATACGCCTTACCGCGCGTGACAGCCTGATAAGCCACTTCATCTGGATGTCGTTTGCCGTTCTCACCGGCTGTATTCTGTTTGCGACGGTGGTCGCACTGACCATTACGCAATCCTTGCATCACGGCATGGTTACAGCGCTGCAAAACATTACTGACGTCGTTCATGACGTACGCACTAACCGTAACTTCTCCCGACGGGTGAAAGACGGGCGCATTGAAGAATTTCACCAGTTTGGCGAGGACTTCAACAGCCTTCTGGATGAAATGGAGGAGTGGCAGCTTAAACTGCAGGCGAAAAACGCCCAGCTATTACGCACCGCCATGCACGACCCGCTGACGGGTCTTGCCAACCGTGCGGCGTTTCGTAACAGCATCGCGGCATTAATGAATGACCCCTCAGCAAAAACAAACTCGGCCCTGCTCTTCCTCGACGGTGATAATTTTAAGTTTATTAATGACACCTGGGGACACGCGGCAGGAGACTGTGTGCTGATTGAAGTCGCCAGAAGAATGGTCGAGTTCGGTGATAAGCGCCATCAGTCATACCGCCTTGGCGGCGACGAGTTTGCCATGGTGCTGTACGGCGTCCATTCAGAGCCTGAGGTTCAACATCTTTGTGCTGCCTTATCGCAGCAGTTTATCCGCCCGTTCGAATTGCATAACGGGCAAAAAGCATCAATGTCACTCAGTATTGGCTTTGCTCTGGCGTGGGAAAATGGTTCTGTGGAAGCATTACTGGAGAAAGCCGACCGCAATATGTACCTGGTTAAAAACCAGCGTACAAAAACGATAAATTAGAAGGGAAACGATATGTTAAAGCGATACTTCGCGCCGTTGTTATTAGCCTCAGTCGTGCTGGCAGGTTGCCAGTCACCGCCGCAAGGCAAGTTCACTCCTGAGCAAATTGCGGCGATGAAGTCTTACGGTTTTAACGAACTGAACGGCGACTGGTCTCTTGGCCTGTCAGATACCATCCTGTTTGATAAAAATGACGCCAGGCTGCGTGCGGAAAGTGAAACGCAGATCAAGACCATGGCCTCTCGCCTCGCGGCAACCGGCCTGAACCACGCGCGTATGGACGGTCACACGGACAACTACGGCGAAGAGCGCTACAACGAAGCGCTGTCATTGAAACGTGCAAATGCGGTAGCCGACGCCTGGGCGAAGGGAGCCAATATCCCGCGCAGCAACCTCACCACGCAGGGGTTAGGCAAAAAATACCCTGTTGCGAGCAACAGTACTGCAAAAGGGCGCGCTGAAAACCGCCGGGTTGCGGTGGTTATCAGCACGCCATAAGGTTATTTAACCGATGATTCTGCGAGCGACACGCCTGTTGCCGCTCGCCAGCGCAGCCAGTCGCCCAGCACAAACAGGGCCAGACTCACCCCCATCACCGGCATCGCCAGCCCCAGCAGGACACTCACCATCGCCGTGACGGCTCTTCCCCATCCCGATAGCGCCAGCCAGCTCTGACAGAGCGTCTGAACCGGGTTCACGGCCGATTGCGCCGGACGACGCATCCACCACATCCGGTATCCCCAGACGATCAGCACGCACAGGGCAATACCGAACGCGATCAGCAACAGCTGATTGGCCAGCCCAAACAAGATCCCCATGTGGAAATCCACGCCCCAGCGGGTCAGTTTTGCCATTAAGGGGAAATCTTCAAACCGGGTTCTGTCCAGAATGTGCATGGCGTGCGGATCGACCGACACCGCGTCGACCTGAGTCGGCCAGCTGCGATCGATTTCCGTCACGGTCCAGGCCTGTTCAGCCGTTTTCGCCGGGCGGATTTCGAGCTTGCTGGCATCTATACCCGCCGTGCGGGCGGCATGCAGGACGTCATCAAAAAGCGTCGGATCCATCACCATCGCGGGCATCATCATCCCGCTATGATGCCCCCGGTGCTCAGCGTGCTCGTCCATGATGGCAGGCACACCGGAGAGCGTAGTATTGACCTGCGGCGTAAGCCAGTTCATCCGGGCACGCAGTGTATCCACGTTACCGCCCGCCCACTGAGACCACGTCAGGCCTGTCGCTGAGAACAATAACATTCCCCCCAGCAACACCCAGCCCAGTGCCACATGCACACGACGGCGGTTCTGGAAACGGTTGTTCATCCGACGTTTTGGTCGGGTGTAAAACCACAGGGCGATTCCCCCCAGCGCGGCAACCCACATCCAGGAGGCGGCCAGCTCGCTATAGAGCCGCCCGACATCGCCAAGCATCAACGAGGTGTGCAGATAATCGATGGTCTGGCGCAACGGCAGAATGCCACTCGTGCCGTACACCGTCATATCGCCCCGCACCTCAAGGCTCACGGGATCCACAAAGATAGCGCGGTTCTCCGACGGGCCAAGCGCCGGGTCAGCGAACATCACGCGGGTAGTATCACCGTCAACCAGCCCCGGACGAACGGCATGCAGGCGCAGATCTGAACCCACGGCTTTTTCCGCCACGGCAATCTGCTCGGCCAGAGGCTGCGCCTCTCCCACCGAATCCGTGTGCAACGCGTGCCGGTAGAGCGCGTTTTCCAGTTGCGGCGTCGCCACATACAGCGTACCGGTCAGCGCGGCGAAGAAGATAAACGGGCCAACAAACAGCCCGACATAGAAATGGAGTCGACGCAGCAGGTTTCCCCATGCCGCGCGCGGAGTGCAGGTAGTCATACTTTTCCTTTTTAAGGCAAAAAGTTATCGATTTTTTTTAAAGGGAAAAAGCAGACTGCCGCGGCGGCGCGCGGGTATCAGGAAAGAGCCAGGGGAAAAAGTACCAGTGGCTGACCGGCGGTTGCGGCGGTGTAACGCGACTCCTTTGCAGTACCACACTGAGCAGTACAATCAGCGCCAGCATCATGCCCGGCACATGCGCTAACAGTACACAGTAGCCACACGCTTCCGCATGGTCGACGGGCATCGAGTGCGGCATATCGCCATGGTGCTCATCCATCGACATCATGCTCATGTCATGATGCATTCCCGGCATGGCGCTCATGGGATCTTTTTGCAGCGAGATGGAGATAAGCGGCGCAACCACGATCAGCAGGATCGCAAACAGCGCGGTCAAAGCCGCTGCGCGTTTCCAGTTATGCCGATGCAGTACGTTATCCACTTTCCCTCCCGTTAAGAGGCCAGCATTGTAAATGATTTATGACGAAAGTGTTAATGCGAGAGGTGCGATGGAATAAAAAAGGGCCAGCCTTTCGGCCAGCCCTTTTTAACAGGATGTCGCTTAAGCGAATCTTAGTTCAGACGCTCTTTAATACGAGCAGACTTACCAGTACGCTCACGCAGGTAGTACAGTTTAGCTTTACGTACAGCACCACGACGTTTAACAGCAATGCTGTCAACTACCGGAGAGTGAGTCTGGAAGACACGCTCAACGCCTTCGCCGTTGGAAATTTTACGAACAGTGAATGCAGAGTGCAGACCGCGGTTACGAATAGCGATAACCACGCCCTCGAATGCCTGCAGACGTTTTTTGGAACCTTCAACAACCCATACTTTCACTTCCACGGTGTCACCTGGACGGAAGGAAGGTACGTCCTGCTTCATCTGCTCTTGTTCAAGTTGCTTAATAATGTTGCTCATAATTTAATCTCTTATCCTGGGTAAACTGATATTCGGGAGCGTATTACGCATTCCCATCATGTTCATGCTGCTGTTGCGCGTGTTCTTTTTTGAACTCGGCCAGCAACTTTGCTTGCTCTTCAGTCAGAGCCAGGTTTTCCAGAAGTTCAGGTCTTCTAAGCCAGGTTCGGCCCAGCGACTGCTTCAAACGCCAGCGACGTATCTCAGCATGGTTTCCTGACAGTAACACCGCCGGTACTTCCATCCCTTCTAACACTTCAGGACGAGTATAGTGTGGACAGTCCAGCAACCCATCAGCAAAGGAATCTTCCGTTGCCGAAGCTTCATGGCCCAGTACACCCGGAATGAACCGGGCAACGGAGTCAATCAGCGTCATCGCTGGTAACTCACCACCGCTGAGTACGTAATCGCCGATAGACCATTCTTCGTCAATCTCGGTTTGAATTACGCGCTCATCTATCCCTTCGTAGCGACCACAGACCAGAATCAATTTTTGATTCGTCGCCAGTTCGCTGACGCCCGCTTGATCAAGCTTGCGTCCCTGAGGTGACAGATAAATCACCTTCGCGCCTTCACCTGCCGCGGCTTTTGCTGTGTGAATGGCGTCCCGTAAGGGTTGCACCATCATTAACATCCCCGGTCCGCCGCCGTAAGGACGATCGTCCACGGTACGGTGCCGGTCATGCGTAAAGTCACGAGGACTCCAGCTCTGGATGTTCAGCAGGCCATTCTTTACTGCCCGGCCAGTTACCCCGTAATCGGTAATCGCGCGGAACATTTCAGGAAACAGGCTAATTATGCCAATCCACATAGCGCCGTCTTTTACCGTTTATCCGGAGAATTTAAAAACCAGGATCCCAATCTACTTCAATCGTTTGAGTAGCGAGATCGACTTTCTTGATAACCTGTCCATCGAGGAACGGAACCAACCGCTCCTTGATGCCAAATGCATCTTTCAGGTTTGCCCTAATGACGAGAACGTCATTTGACCCGGTTTCCATCATGTCGATGACTTTCCCCAGGCTATAACCTTCAGTGGTGACCACCTGGCAACCCATAAGGTCTTTCCAGTAGTAGTCGCCCTCTTCCAACTGCGGCAACTGCGACGAATCCACGATAATTTCACAATTAGTCAGTGCATTCGCGGCATCACGATCGTCAATGCCTTTCAGCTTGATGATGATGTCCTGATTGTGGTGACGCCAGCTTTCCAGCTCGACTTCTTCCCACTTACCGGCTTTCTGGATAAACCAGGGCTGGTAATTAAAAATGCTATCAGCGTCTTCAGTGGAGGAAAACACTCTGAGCCAACCACGAATACCGTAGCAAGAACCCATTTTGCCCAATACAATCGGTTCAACAGGTGCTTTATTGCTCATCATGACCACCGTGACAGATTAAGCTGCTTTGTTTGCTGCTTTGATCAGCGTAGCAACGCGATCGGAAACAGTAGCGCCCTGGCCAACCCAGTGAGCGATACGATCCAGATCCAGACGGGTTTCTTCTTCAGAACCAGAAGCGATCGGGTTGAAGAAACCAACGCGCTCAATGAAGCGACCGTTGCGTGCATTACGGCTGTCAGTAACAACAACCTGGTAGAACGGACGCTTTTTAGCGCCGTGACGTGCTAAACGAATAGTTACCATAACATCCTCTTGTGTGAATAAAACAACCGGGCCCCATCGAGGAACGGAGCCCGGGTGTCATATTAAAAGCCCGAAAATTTTACTGATTTCTGGGGAAAATGCAATCAGCAGTTAAAACTCTGCTGCAAAACACGGCCAGGGTGCGCTTTTCGGGCACACCCCGGCATCAAAATAGCCAACAGCCAGGCGATTAACGGCCAGGGAATCCTGGCGGCATCATGCCCTTCATGCCACGCATCATCTTCGCCATGCCGCCTTTCTTCATTTTCTTCATCATGCGCTGCATGTCGTCGAACTGTTTCAGAAGGCGGTTTACGTCCTGCACCTGCATGCCACAACCGGCTGCGATACGGCGTTTGCGGGACCCTTTGATGATGTCCGGGTTAGCACGTTCCTTGAGGGTCATCGAGTTGATGATCGCCTCCATACGCACCAGCACCTTGTCATCCATCTGCGCTTTTACGTTGTCAGGGATCTGGCCCATGCCCGGCAGTTTGCCCATCAGGCTTGCCATGCCGCCCATGTTTTTCATCTGACGCAGCTGCTCAAGGAAATCGGTCAGGTCAAAACCGTCGCCTTTTTTCAGCTTGCTGGCCAGCTTCTCAGCCTGGGCGCGGTCAACCTTGCTCTCGATATCTTCGATAAGCGACAGCACGTCGCCCATGCCGAGGATACGGGAGGCGATACGGTCCGGGTGGAATGGCTCCAGCGCTTCGGTTTTCTCACCCACACCGAGGAATTTAATCGGCTTGCCGGTGATATGACGAATCGAAAGCGCCGCACCGCCGCGGGCGTCACCGTCCACTTTGGTCAGCACTACGCCGGTTAACGGCAGCGCTTCGTTAAACGCTTTCGCGGTGTTCGCCGCATCCTGACCGGTCATGGCGTCAACAACAAACAGGGTCTCTACCGGATTGATAGCGGCATGCACCTGTTTGATCTCATCCATCATCGCTTCGTCAACGTGCAGACGACCGGCGGTATCCACCAGCAGCACGTCGTAGAATTTCAGCTTCGCCTCTTTCAGCGCCGCGTTAACGATGTCGACAGGCTTCTGGGCAACGTCAGACGGGAAGAAATCCACGCTGACCTGCTGCGCCAGGGTTTCCAGCTGTTTAATCGCCGCCGGGCGATAGACGTCCGCAGAAACGACCAGCACTTTTTTCTTGTGCTTTTCACGCAGGAATTTACCCAGCTTACCCACACTGGTGGTTTTACCCGCACCCTGCAGGCCTGCCATCAGCACGACGGCCGGTGGCTGTGCCGCCAGGTTAAGCACCTGGTTCTCTTCGCCCATCGCCGAAACCAGTTCGTTACGGACGATTTTGACGAACTCCTGACCCGGGGTCAGGCTCTTGTTAACTTCATGACCAACCGCCTTCTCTTTAACGCGGTTGATAAAATCACGAACAACCGGCAACGCGACGTCTGCTTCCAGCAGCGCCATGCGCACTTCGCGCAGCGTTTCCTTGATGTTGTCTTCGGTAAGGCGTCCGCGGCCGCTGATGTTGCGCAGCGTGCGCGACAAACGATCGGTTAAATTATCAAACATTGTCTCTCGCCTGAGTAGAAACGTTGGGTCGCTGGCAGCGACACATACACAGAATTTTGCCGGAGTATAACATGAAGGCGGCTTTGTTGTTATGCAACGGTTGGAGCAGGCGTCACGTAACGTTATACTGCTTCTCTTTCTTATTAAGACAACTGTCGATGCCTATATGCCTGTTTTCGCACTGATCGCCCTTGTTGCCTACTCTGTCAGCCTCGCGCTGATCATTCCTGGACTGCTGCAAAAAAACAGCGGCTGGCGACGCATGGCTATTCTTTCGGCGGTGATCGCACTGATAAGCCATGCGTTCGCGCTGGAATCGCGCATTATCCCCGGCGATGGCAGCGTACAGAACCTGAGCGTGCTCAACGTCGGCTCGCTGGTCAGCCTGATGATCTGTACGGTGATGACCATTGTCGCCTCTAAAAACCGCGGCTGGCTGCTACTGCCGATTGTGTATGCCTTCGCGCTGATCAACCTGGCCCTGGCCACGTTTATGCCCAATGAGTTTATTACGCATCTGGAAGCGACGCCGGGAATGCTGGTGCATATCGGCCTGTCACTCTTCGCTTACGCAACGCTGATTATCGCCGCGCTCTATGCCATGCAGCTCGCCTGGATTGACTACCAGCTGAAAAACAAAAAGCTGGCCTTTAACCATGAGATGCCGCCGCTGATGGTGATTGAGCGTAAGATGTTCCACATCACCCAGGTCGGTGTCGTGCTGCTGACGTTAACGCTGTGCACGGGCCTGTTTTATATGAAAAACCTGTTCAGCGTGGAGAATATCGATAAAGCGGTCCTCTCCATCATCGCGTGGTTTGTCTATATTGTCCTGTTATGGGGCCATTATCATGAAGGCTGGCGCGGTCGTCGCGTGGTCTGGTTCAACGTCGCGGGCGCGGGCATTCTCACCCTTGCCTATTTTGGCAGCCGCTTCATACAGCAATTTGCTGGCTAAGTAACAAAGGAGTTCCCCCTGGAACACATCTCTACCACCACGCTGATCATTACGCTGATCGTCATGGTGGTCATCTCCGCCTATTTCTCCGGCTCGGAAACCGGCATGATGACCTTAAACCGCTACCGGTTACGTCATCGTGCTAAGCAGGGTAACCGTGCCGCCCGTCGCGTCGAAAAACTGCTGCGTCAACCGGATCGTCTGATCAGTCTGGTGCTCATCGGTAACAACCTCGTCAACATTCTTGCCTCTGCGCTCGGTACCATCGTTGGGATGCGCCTGTACGGCAACGCCGGCGTCGCCATTGCCACCGGTGTGCTAACGTTTGTGGTGCTGGTGTTTGCAGAAGTGCTGCCTAAAACCATCGCCGCGCTCTACCCGGAAAAAGTGGCCTACCCCAGCAGCTTCCTGCTGGCACCGCTGCTGATCCTGATGATGCCGCTGGTCTGGTTACTGAACATGGTGACGCGTGTTCTGATGCGGATGATCGGTATCAAAGCAGACGTCACCATCAGCAGCGCGCTCAGCAAAGAAGAGCTGCGCACCATCGTGCATGAATCACGCTCGCAGATCTCCCGGCGTAATCAGGACATGCTGCTGTCGGTACTGGATCTGGAAAAGGTCAGCGTTAACGACATCATGGTGCCGCGTAACGAGATCGTCGGCATTGATATCAATGACGACTGGAAAGCCATCGTCCGCCAGCTGACCCACTCCCCGCACGGGCGCATCGTGCTGTACCGCGACTCTCTGGACGATGCCATCAGCATGCTGCGCGTGCGCGAAGCTTATCGTCTGATGACCGAGAAAAAAGAGTTCACCAAAGAGGTGATGCTCCGCGCCGCCGACGAAATTTATTACGTGCCGGAAGGAACGCCGCTCAGCACCCAGCTGGTGAAGTTCCAGCGTAACAAGAAGAAGGTCGGCCTGGTGGTCAATGAGTACGGGGATATTCAGGGGCTGGTGACGGTTGAAGATATTCTGGAAGAGATTGTCGGGGACTTTACCACCTCAATGTCCCCTTCCCTTGCGGAAGAAGTCACCCCGCAAAACGACGGCTCGGTGCTGATCGACGGTAGCGCGAACATTCGCGAGCTCAATAAAGCCTTTAACTGGCATTTACCGGAAGATGAAGCACGCACCATAAACGGGATGATACTGGAAGCACTGGAAGAGATCCCGGCGGCGGGCACGCGGGTGCGCATTGAGCAATACGATATTGATATCCTGGACGTGCAGGACAATATGATTAAGCAGGTGAAAGTCCTGCCGGTAAAACCGATTCGGGAAAGTATTGCTGAGTAGAGAGTAGGCCGGGTACGGCGCAAGCCGCCACCCGGCGCTACAGATGGCAAATTACGCTTTCGCTTTCGCCACGGTAACCATTGCAGCACGAATGGTACGACCGTTCAGGGTATAACCTTTCTGCATCACGCCAAGCACTTTACCGGCTTCAACGTCTTCTGATTCCACCATCGCAATCGCCTGGTGCACGTTTGGATCCAGCGGAACGTTGGTATCGCCAACCACTTCCACGCCAAACTTACGTACCACATCCAGCATGGATTTCAGCGTCAGTTCGATACCTTCGATCATCGCGGTGTTGTCCGGGTTAGCTTTATCAGCCACTTCCAGTGCGCGATCCAGGCTATCAATAACCGGCAGCAGTTCGTTGATGAATTTCTCCAGCGCAAATTTATGCGCCTTCTCAACGTCCTGCTCGGTACGACGGCGCAGGTTTTCCATTTCCGCCTTGATGCGCAGAACACTGTCGCGTTCGCGATTCTGTGCTTCTACCAGCTGAGCTTCCAGATTCGCAATTTTTTCATCGCGCGGGTCCACCTGCTCAGCAGATGCGTCCGGCTCTACAGCCTCAACATCATCGTGCTGTTCCGTGATAATTTCTTCAGGGGCTTGCCCCTCAGGCGTTTTCTGTTCTTTACTACTCATGAATTTCTCCGCGTTTTTCTGCATTCATATCGCTAACTTCGCTTATTATGGGGATCAGTTTCCGGGATTCAAGGGAACAAGACAGATTGTCATCATTCATCAGGCACAAGGACCTCCAGAAAATGAATAATCATTTCAGGTGTATTGGGATCGTCGGGCATCCGCGTCACCCTACCGCATTGACGACACATGAAATGTTGTATCGCTGGCTGTGTAGCAAAGGCTATGAAGTGATGGTCGAACAGCAGATTGCCCAGGAGCTGCAGCTGAAGAGCGTCAAAACCGGCACGCTGGCGGAAATTGGCCAGCAGGCGGATCTCGCCGTGGTGGTCGGTGGCGACGGCAATATGCTCGGCGCGGCCCGAACGCTCGCGCGTTATGACATCAAGGTCATCGGTATCAACCGCGGCAATCTCGGCTTTCTGACCGACCTCGATCCGGACAACGCCCAGCAGCAGCTGGCCGACGTGCTGGAAGGTCATTATATCAGCGAAAAACGCTTTTTGCTGGAAGCGCAGGTGTGTCAGCAGGACTGCCAGAAGCGCATCAGCACCGCGATTAACGAAGTGGTGCTCCATCCCGGCAAAGTGGCGCACATGATTGAGTTCGAAGTCTATATCGACGAAATCTTCGCCTTCTCGCAGCGTTCTGACGGGCTGATTATCTCCACGCCGACAGGGTCGACTGCCTACTCGCTCTCTGCGGGTGGTCCGATCCTCACCCCTTCACTGGATGCCATCACCCTGGTACCGATGTTCCCGCACACGCTCTCGGCGCGTCCGCTGGTGATCAACAGCAGCAGCACCATCCGTCTGCGTTTCTCGCACCGCCGTAACGATCTGGAGATCAGCTGCGACAGCCAGATTGCGCTGCCTATTCAGGAAGGTGAAGATGTTCTCATTCGTCGGTGTGATTACCACCTGAATCTTATTCACCCGAAAGATTACAGCTATTTCAATACATTAAGCTCGAAGCTTGGCTGGTCAAAAAAATTGTTCTGATTTTGCATCCAGTACTTTACTGTATATAAAACCAGTTTATACTGTATGAAAACACAGTCATGGTTTTTCATACAGGAAAACAATTATGCTGGCACAACTGACCATCAGCAACTTTGCCATAGTTCGTGAGCTTGAGATCGATTTCCACAGCGGCATGACGGCGATCACCGGGGAAACCGGTGCGGGTAAATCCATTGCCATAGATGCCCTCGGCTTGTGCCTCGGCGGCCGTGCAGAAGGTGACATGGTGCGCAGGGGTGCAAACCGTGCCGATCTCTGCGCTCGCTTCTCCCTGAAAGATACCCCTGCCGCCCTGCGCTGGCTCGAAGAGAACCAGCTGGAAGACGGACGTGAGTGTTTACTTCGTCGCGTTATCAGCAGCGATGGTCGTTCCCGCGGCTTTATCAACGGCACTGCAGTCCCGCTTTCCCAGCTTCGCGAACTCGGCCAGTTACTCATTCAGATCCACGGCCAGCACGCGCACCAGCAACTCATTAAACCGGAGCAGCAGAAAGCGCTGCTTGATGGCTATGCCGGTGAGTACGCACTTACTCAGCGCATGGCGGAGCACTATCGCCAGTGGCATCAAAGCTGTCGTGAGCTTGCCCAGCACCAGCAGCAAAGCCAGGAGCGTGCCGCCCGCGCTGAGCTTCTGGAATACCAGCTTAAAGAACTCAACGAATTTAGCCCGCAGGCGGGTGAATTTGAGCTTATCGACGAAGAGTACAAGCGCCTGGCTAACAGCGGTCACCTGCTCTCAACCAGCCAGAATGCCCTTAACATGCTGGCTGACGGTGAAGACGTGAACCTGCAGAGCCAGCTGTATAATGTTCGTCAGCTCATCACCGAGCTGGCCGGCATGGACAGCAAACTCTCTGGCGTACTGGATATGCTGGAAGAGGCCGCGATTCAGACTTCAGAAGCCAGTGACGAACTGCGCCACTACTGTGAACGTCTGGATCTCGACCCGAACCGTCTGTTTGAGCTGGAGCAACGCATCTCCCGTCAGATCTCGCTGGCGCGCAAGCACCACGTTACGCCAGAAGAGCTGCCTGGCTATTATCAGTCCCTGCTTGATGAACAACAGCAGCTTGACGATCAGGCTGACTCGCTGGAAACCCTGTCACTGGCGGTGAACCTGCACCATGAACAGGCGCTGACGACGGCGAAACAGCTGCATGAGATCCGTCAACATTACGCCCAGGAACTGAGCCAGCACATCACCGACAGCATGCACACGCTGGCGATGCCGCACGGCGTATTCACCATTGATGTCCGTTTCGAAGAGAACCATCTGACGGCGGAAGGTGCGGACCGTATCGAATTCCGCGTCACCACCAACCCGGGGCAGCCGTTGCAGCCCATCTCTAAAGTGGCTTCCGGCGGTGAACTGTCGCGTATCGCGCTGGCGATTCAGGTGATTACCGCACGTAAAATGGAAACCCCGGCGCTGATTTTCGATGAAGTGGATGTGGGGATCAGCGGCCCAACAGCGGCAGTCGTCGGCAAACTGTTGCGCCAGTTGGGTGAATCAACGCAGGTCATGTGTGTTACCCACCTGCCGCAGGTGGCCGGGTGTGGTCATCATCACTTTATCGTCAGCAAAGAAACTGACGGTGAAATGACGGAAACGCACATGAAGCCACTGGATAAACGCGCACGTCTGCAGGAGCTGGCACGCCTGCTGGGCGGCAGTGAAGTCACGCGAAATACGCTCGCGAACGCGAAAGAACTGCTGGCGGCATAAACTTTTTCGGGATCTCAGGGTCATAGAGAACAACAAAAACGCCGCCAGACCGGTTTCAAAGTGGGGCAAGGTCTATTATCATCGGCATATAACATATGAGCCGCGTTCTGCTCGGGCCCGAAAAGGAATCAAATCACTATGCGTTGTAAAATGCTGACCGCTGCCGCAGCGGTTCTTCTGATGTTGACCGCAGGCTGTTCCACTCTGGAGAAAGTGGTTTACCGTCCTGATATCAACCAAGGGAACTACCTTACCCCTAACGATGTGTCCAAAATCCGTGTGGGGATGACACAACAGCAGGTCGCTTATGCACTTGGAACCCCAATGATGTCCGATCCGTTCGGCACAAACACCTGGTTCTATGTATTCCGTCAGCAGCCGGGCCATGAAGACGCGTCCCAGCAGACCCTGACGCTGACCTTCAGCAGCGCCGGTGTGTTGACCAACATCGACAACAAGCCTGCCCTGACCAAATAATCAGGTGTCAGTGACGCAAAAAGGTGCTCAATGAGCACCTTTTTTGTTTTCCTTCATCCCCCTCGCCCCTTTGAGATCAGGCTTAAGGTGAAGAGCGAACTACTTACCCGATTTCTCCGCACGCTGGCGACGCAGCTCTTTCGGGTCGGCAATCAGCGGGCGATAAATTTCGACCCTGTCACCCTCATTCACCACATCAGCCAGTTTGACCGGACGGCTGTAAATGCCGACTTTATTTTTCGCCAGGTCGATGTCACGACGAAGCTCAAGGATGCCAGAAGCGCGAATAGCCGCCTCAACGGTCGCACCTTCTTCCAGCATCACACGCTGCAGATATTGCTTCTCCGGCAGCGCATACACCACCTCGACAGCTATCTTATGCGACACTGTAAACCTCTTTGGCGCGGGTCGTGAACGCCTGAACCATATTCGAGGCCAGCTCTTTAAAGATGCGGCCAAACGCCAGCTCAATCAGTTTATTGGTAAACTCAAAGTCCAGCTGGAACTCGATGCGACAGGCATCAGCGCTGAGGGGGGTAAACTTCCAGCCACCCATCAGGGTTTTAAACGGACCATCTACCAGATGCATCAAAATACTCTGATTGCTCGTCAGCGTATTGCGGGTGGTGAACGTCTTGCTGATCCCCGCTTTGGAGACATCGACCGCCGCCGTCATCTGCGTCGGGCCAGACTCCAGCACTCGGCTCCCGGTACATCCCGGAATAAACTCTGGATAAGACTGAACGTCGTTCACTAACTGATACATTTGTTCCGCGCTGTATGGAACAAGCGCAGTACGGCTAATCTGAGGCATAGCATTTCCCATGGTCACACAACCGACAAATAATAACATTTATCACCTGTTAAAAAAACGCTAAGCCTCATCTCGTGCTAATATAGCGCGTTAGACCTCACAGGACGCAATGAGGTGACTTTTTGAAATCAGATTACCGATGGCTTTACGATACTTATGACGAAGAAAAAAGCACATAAACCAGGCTCGGCGACCATTGCGCTCAACAAGCGTGCTCGCCACGAGTATTTTATTGAAGAAGAATTCGAAGCTGGCCTTGCATTGCAGGGTTGGGAAGTAAAATCGCTGCGCGCCGGGAAAGCCAATATCGGTGATAGTTACGTGATCCTGAAAGATGGCGAAGCCTTCCTGTTCGGTGCCAACTTCACGCCGCTGACCGTCGCTTCGTCACACTACGTGTGTGACCCAACGCGTACCCGTAAGCTGCTGCTGAACAAGCGTGAACTGGAGTCCCTTTATGGGCGCATTAACCGTGAAGGCTTCACCGTGGTTGCCCTGTCGCTGTACTGGAAAAATGCCTGGTGCAAAGTGAAAGTTGGCGTCGCGAAGGGTAAAAAACAGCACGACAAACGTACCGATCTGAAAGAGCGCGAATGGCAGCTCGACAAAGCACGTATTATGAAAAACGCAGGACGTTGATTCTGCGCACTTATTGTACTATTCAATAAGTTAGCGTTCCGGGCTGGTATCCAGGATCTAAAATCTGGTATACTCAGTTCAACACTATTGGGGCTGATTCTGGATTCGACGGGATTTGCGAAACCCAAGGTGCATGCCGAGGGGCGGTTTGCCTCGTAAAAAGCCGCAAAAAAATAGTCGCAAACGACGAAAACTACGCTTTAGCAGCTTAATAACCTGCTCTGAGCCCTCTCTCCCTAGCTTCCGCTCTTAAGACGGGGATTCAAGAGAGGTCAAACCCAAAAGAGATCGCGTGGAAGCCCTGCCTGGGGTTGAAGCGTTAAAACTAATCAGGCTAGTACGTTAGTGGCGTGTTTGTTCGCAGCTGGCGTGCGAATGTAAAGACAAACTAAGCATGTAGTACCGAGGATGTAGAAATTTCGGACGCGGGTTCAACTCCCGCCAGCTCCACCAAAATTCTCCATCGGTGATTACCAGAGTCATCCGATGAAGTCCTAAGAGCCCGCACGGCGCAAGCCCTGCGGGCTTTTTTGTATGCATGATCTGTCCTGCGGCGTCTGAATGTCCTGTCCCAGAATTAGCTACATCCTTCAAATAGCGAGTTTTATGTTCATTCTATTTAACCAGATATTTTTAACGGGCCAGTATATTTAAAGAATTCAATAACTGAGTATCTAATGTTTCTCTTACTGGAGTAGGAAGCCCATTTGCAACTCTATAATCTTTGATAGCAGCTCGTGTCGCTGGTCCCATACTTCCATCAATATTACCGTTATAAAAACCTTTATCCAGTAATGCAAACTGCACTCGCATGATTAAACGTTTACGCTTTTCAGTATCAGAAGTCAGCCCACTAGTTGCACGGGTAGTTCCATTCGTTCCAGCAGAGTTTGTAGTCGTAGAGGCATCCATGTCATTAGAGCGAAGCGAACGAACAGATGACGATGAGGAACTTGTCCCTGAACTTGAAGAGCCAGATGAGCTTGGTGAACTGTATGTTTTAGGATAATAAGGAGTGCTGCCACCATAGTACCCGCCACCTGATGAGGATCTGTGAGAACTATGACTCCGATGGGAGCTATGGCTGCGATGCCCTGCAATGTAGAATGGGACTTCCGTGTTAAGTGGTGCTATCACTAAATCATGCTCATTAAGAGTCATACCGGGCAAATCACTTGCTCCAGTAGAGGAATCACTTGCCCATACAGAATTATTGAGTGCCAAAAATCCCGGAAGCAGGGAAGCGAAATTAATTTTTTTCATAAAATTGGTCTCGGAGGTTGATGAAAACGGCCTTTTGACGAACTGAAATAACCAGCACAGGAAGACTTCTGAGTACATTCATCACATTCTTTGGGATAGTAATTTTTCCAGTCAGAAATTGACTGGGTAGCAAACCCTCTGGCTTTTTCAGGAAGATGGCACAATGGGTAATTGAAGATTGTTAGAGGGATGCCTGACCTTTGCGCAGTGTCTATGACAGAGAGGATTTTCTCACGATAGTTATCATGCTCGATAAAGATTGATGACCAGTTTTTTCGTGCCCACCCGATAGATTCCAACCCCATAAGGGAAATCTGATTGATGTTGGAGAACACACGGCCGACGAACTCTACGATGTCATCCAGTTCTGTATAGTTAGCCAGTGTCGGAATAACTCTAAGTTCGATATTAATCCCTGAGTTTCCTGCATTGATTAACCCCTTGACTGTTTCATTAAATGCGCCATCACTCCCTACCAGATGATCATGCACAAGTGGTCTTGATGAGTAGAGCGGGATACCAAAGGTGATTTTGATCTTTTTGCTTCGCTTTGCCATTTCCTGAGTAAAGTTGGTATCAGCAAATTTGCGTCCGTTTGTTAAAACATGCAAAGCAGTATCTGGTGAATTCTCGATGATAAAATCAATGAAGTGAAGGAAATCATCTCCATACAGCAAAGGTTCACCACCGCTGACCCCAACAATTCCATTCAAACCAAATGAAGCTATAGCAAGAGCTGATTGGGTAAGAAGCCAATCATCATTTGATTTTTTTGGTGGCTGCGAACAAAACAGACACAAGTTATTGCAACGTTCCGTTACTAAGACAGTATTATGATTGGCTTTTCGGGACAGAATAACGCGTATCATATAGCCATTGTTGATTATCCCAATATCTCCATCTTCAATTGACTCAAATAATTCAGTGCTAATAACAGAGTAATCAAAGCATGGTAGAATGACATCATTATTGCTTTCAGCAACTACCAGCAAATTGGGCAAAAAGAATAAAGGGTTCACTGGTTTTTGTTTGCATAACCGATAGAACCCCGCGGGCACAGTCTCTTTTGAAGCAAAATGAAAGATATCGTTCCTGATAACCTCAGACATATGCCCATCCTTTTAGCATCTCAGCCTTCGGACCACCTTCTGAGATGCAGTTCATCAGATACCTGAACATCCCCTTGTGATACTGACAAAACGTTGAACGACTCCTATCACCGACAGGCTCACCCTGTACACTTATGTTCTGGCATGGATCTGCACCGCAAAATGGTTGATATGCACATGTATCACAACCTGGTAGAGCAAAATTGAACGATGAACTTAATACTGCGTTATAGTAAGGACTCTTAGAAAATTGTAGCGTCTTAACCTCACCCGCACTGAACTCCGTTTCAGGATTCACCTTCTGCAACATACGGCTCTCATCGCTACCATATACTCGACCGTCATAATTGAAAAGAATACTGTTAAGCACAACCCCACTTGGCGACTTTAAATCTGCGTAACCACTAAAGCCGGGATTGAAGATCCTTTTCAGATGAATGGAGGCCGAATGTTCCACAACCCTTATCCCTTCATTATTGATCTTAAGGATTTCATCTATCAACGAGGCATAGAAACTGAAGTATTCATCCATAGAAAAGGTGAACGATGCTTTTTGTGCAAACCCATAGGGACTAACAGGTCGGATAAACATGTCCTTGAGGCCAAGAGACAAGTGAGCATGGACAATCGATTCAGGATGCCTGATAAGATCTTTAGTAACTGTGGTAACCGTTGCAACTCGCCCAGCGCCTAAAGACCGTTTAATAGCCTCTACTCCTGACACTGTTCTACTGTACGCAAGCCCATGACCAAGAATTCGATTACTGTTGTGAACAACTTCCTCACCATCAAGCGAAGTAGAGAACGTTATGTTCCTATCTCTCGACCATTCAAGCATATCCTCATTCAAGACAGACAGGCTTGATGCTATCACCATCTCAAAATCGATACCTCCCAGCGTTTCAGCACATTGCTCATAGATAGACTGAATTAAATCGAACCGCAAGAGTGGCTCTCCACCCTGTATCTCTATCTTGTATGGTGGTGTCGATAGTTTTTTGATAGTAGAAATGATATCAGGGATGAGATCGGGATCTAGATCATAACCAGAGGCATTCACTGAAGCTCTACTGACCTGACAATACTTGCAGGTATGGTCGCAACGTAGTGTGGGCACAATCATGAAAATTGGCCTGATAGCCAGTTCATTCATCAATCGTTTTGCAAAAGCAGAACTTAAAGCATAGGGCGTTATAGCCGATGAGCTTTCGTTGGTTATGAATAGCTTGCTTTCGAGTGCGTTTGATTGTTCCGCATTGATTTGCTCATCAGAAAGATCAAGCAACTCTTGCTCATCAATGAAATGATGAAAACCAGCGAGGTTGCTTATAAACACCTGTCCATTAGGCAATCTGTCAAAATTGAATGGCATCAATTCCATTACGAAAGCCTTTCATCGACACTGCGAAGCACTTTATGGACAATAGAATCTCTCAACGCCCCTGTTTTATGCTGTAGTTTTTCTCGCAAAGCGTAATCATTCAGCAGCCTCTCGAATTCATAGAGGCATTCGGGACTATCGTTTTCAAAAGAGATTTTCCAGGAGGATATATCTTCACAAAACTTCCACTGAGTAAGCGAAGTCATCCAGTACAGGGTATTGCGTATAACCCATTCAGAATAAACATCTTTTTTTAATATCCTTTCGCACATTGCCATTGCCTCACAAAACTAATAATCACAATCAGCAACCACTGTAAAGCGGATTTTTCCTATAGAAATGAGGATACACCATTTAATTAATATGTTACAGGATGTTTGCATCTGAATGGCGACTCTGACAAATGATGTTGCTTATCCTATGATAATCAATAATGTTTTCTGATTATCATATGCCGCTTGAACCGGTTAAATTTTAAGCACCCAATATACCATCAAAACGTATGGGCTTAAAAGATCTGCTGGTGGTTCATGATATGAAATCTATTACTTCAATAATTCTTAATGAGAAAGAATTTCCTCATGACGTGATGAAGCTGCACTAGCGCACGTCGATACTAACTAAGCCAGGAGAGCTTACAATCACTCTCAATACCTTGAGCATCTATACGTCGTACCCACTGTTGCAATTTCTGTTTACGAAATTTATACCGCTGAGAATAAGGTCTCAGAATCGGGGCGGCAAATAGCGCTAAACGCCGCAGGCTGCGTAATGGCGGGATTGATGTGTGGGCCAGATGCACCTGTTTGTGTACTTATTGGTGGTTTTGTCAGCGGTGCTCTTGCAGTATGGGAAATGGGGAGTGTGTGGAATTGATTATGAAACAGGTTAATTTAATATCTCTGGTAAAGGGTCAGGAAGCGACAGATTTATCCCAGGCGCAGTCTAGCGTAGTGATCAATGGCAATAGCACAGGCATTATTGTACCAGGGCAAATATTGGAAGCAGCTGTTAAGGTTAATGATCATCGCTATATCTTTTTTTAACGGATGACATTATTTTCGAGGAGTCACTGACAATTGCTCTTATCGATGTTAAGGATGGCGTTAAAGAAATCGTCCGTTTGGGTAATGAGTATTCGATGGGGAGTTTTGAAGTATTATCCGTTACAGTAGCTAGTATCAATTTCAGATTCATTGGTAATTTTCTCTGGACAGTCAACACCGTCGACTCCTCGCGCTTAAGGCTTCCTTTTAATTCAGACCCCAAGGGGGTAAAACGAGAGGTTTGTCTGAAAAAATACATGACGATTTCAGCCACTCCTGCGCCAGAGAAAGTTCGTTGATGCGACTTTCTGCAAAGCGCAACGTCAGTTGCGTTAACATTGTAAAGGCACCGACAAGACCTCTTATTATGTAGCTCGTAAAGCTACATTCTGCACGCATCCATTCACACACTTTATTTATCCAGGCATAAGTCTGGAAAAACTCAGTAAATCAACATCCTTAACAGAATCTACAGTTCCGAAATTACGCCACCCGCGTATACTGCATTCACGCCATCGAAAAATACCTGAACGCAAAAGGATTCGCACCCATGACAGCGTCCTCAAACCGCATCGCAAGCCAGGCTATCGTGGCTCTCACGTTTTTGCTCAGCGGCTGCGTTTACCATGATTATCCCTCCCCTCGTATTGAGGGCACATTGAATAACGCAGGGAAACCGCTGCCCCGGGTAACCGTTTCGTTAGTAGAATTCGACCGACAAATTGCCACGACACAAACGGATAATAATGGGTATTTTTCTTTCGTACCGCAGGGAGACTGGCATGTTTTTATACCCGTCGGACCGCAAGATCGCCTGAGTAGCTGGACACTGACAACAATCGACCCTCAGGGACAAAAACGCGATATTTACACCTCCCGACGCTTTGGCGGGCCTTTTTCAGGCTATTCCAGGAGCGACAACGTGAAACTGTTCTGCGAACTCTCCCCAACAAGCGGGGAGAGTCAAAATATATTTTGCGAAGCTCAGTGAGTTAATTAACTTTACTCATGGCCAAAAGCCACCCGTAATAGGGATATGCACGCCCCTGGTACACGGCATTGAACCTGAAAATAATTAATTCCTCTGCGTAACTAAATACGCTTCACGGTATAACGCCAAAATAACATTACAGTTTTTTCCTAAAGCCACACCGCTTCGTCTGTGCCATGCTGAATCACGCTCATAACCGATAACGTTAAATGAGGATATTATGAAAAAAACAATTATCGCATTATCTGCCGTTCTGCTGGCTTCCCCAGTATTTGCTGCGACCACACATGCAACTGACGATACCGTCGCTGCGGCGAAGGCAAACGCCAACGACGCGAAGCAAAAACTGCACGAAGAGCAGAATAAAGGCGAAGAGCTGAAGCTGAAACAGAAGCATGCTGCAGAGGGTAAAACCGAAAACTTAGGCAGCAAGGTCAGCGAAGATTCCCAGAAAGCCTGGCATAAAACCAAAGAAGGCACCGAGAAAGGGTGGGATGCCACCAAAGAAGGTGCTGAGAAAGGCTGGAATAAAACCAAAGAAGGTGCCAGCGAGCTGGAAAAGAAAGTCACTGAGTAATCCCTTCGAAAGGCCGCAGACGCGGCCTTTTTTATTCCCTCCTGCCCTGCTTCCTGAAGACTAAACTTGTCTCAGGGGGACTCCATCATGAACAGCGAACACACCGCACCTGAAACCCAGGGCGTTACCGTTGAATTACTCTCCGTCGTCGATCTGGGTCCGGAAATAGCGGGCATGGCCGGGCGCCAGCTTCGCATGCGCAGGGTCACTCTCGCTCCCGGCGCGGTCTTTGGTCCGGTGCATAATCATATCGACAGGCCCGGCACCGTATTTATCCTTGAAGGAACCATCACCGATCATCGTAACGGTATTGCGACTGATTACGGTCCCGGTGTCGGCTGGCCGGAAGATCACAACACGGTCCACTGGCTGGAAAACCGGGGTCCGGTAACCGCCGTCGAGATCTCGGTGGATATTATTAAGACGTCCTGACGCCTAAAAGCCGAATAGATCCCCGGGGTTGCGCGTTAACGCCTTGCCACCCCTAAAGAGATCCTGAGATGCTGCGACGCCTGGTTATTCTGTTCGTGTTGCTCTGTCCGCTGGCGCAGGCCGCCCCGCAGAGCTATACCATTGATACTGAAAACACCGCCATACGGTTATCCTGGCACGCCTTCGGGGGGATCCTCTCCTGGGCCAGATTCAGTGGCGTCACGGGTTCCGTAACGCTTAACCCGGATAAGGATATCGATGACCATATTCATGTCACCCTTCCCGTGGCCACCCTGGTTGCCTCAAACAGCCTGCTCACCTGGCAACTGAAAAGCGACATGTTTTTTGAATCTGAACGTTATCCTGTTATCGAATTTATCAGCTCACGCGTGGTCGCTCAGGGTTCAGGAACGTTCAGGGTGTTCGGAACATTGACCGTACGCGATATTGCCCGCCCGGTCATTCTGGACGCCGTCGTGAAAGATCCGCACGCGCCGGTCCTCACGCTGGATGCGACAACGAGCATTTCGCGCGCGGCCTACGGCATGGATAAATTTGCGCTGGTCGTTGATGACAGGATTGCCATTGCCATTGCAATTCAGGCTAACGGTATCCCGTCATCCTGAAATCAGGCTTTGCAGCTGCTCTGCACTGCCCCGCAACTGTGGGAGCGGGTTGCGGCCGATCAGCACAAACTGATATCCCGCTTTCTGCCACCACACCAGGTTCATGTCGTGCCGCTGTTCCTGTTGAGCGGCTGTCGTTGTCTGCTCTGTCGGGGAGATGCACAGCGCCATTGGGCCGTAGTCGGCATTTATCCAGGCTATTTGCGCGATAGAGGTGGTTTCATAGCGCAGCATGCGGACCATTTTAAGCTCTGCTCCATGCAGGATAAGCTGTGACGCCTGAAGTTGCAGGCCGATATCCTGCGCTGCCCGTTCCAGCCCACGCTGCAGAACATGCGGCGCGCTGTCCATATCCAGCAATGTCTCGACGCTGTAAAGCGACATGTATTGCGCTTCGAGGTCACGAATATGGGCGTTTTCATCAGACGGTGCGAAAGCGGGTCGCAACCCATATCCCACGCCGGAACCGACCACCAGGAAACTGACCGACGCGGCAATGAGTGCGCGCCGGCTTACGCCAGCCGGGGTAGCGGGCTTCGGATCGGGCAGTTCCGCCAGCCGGGCCTGCATCTTCTCCAGAGGAGCATCATCCAGCATAGCGGCAAACGCGCCGGGGTAATCCGCATTGCTTTTCATTAACTCGGCGGTCCGCCCGGAGAGGCGCTCGTCACGTCTCAACTCTTCTTCAAATTTTTGCGCGTCGGCATGACACATCTCGCCATCTATCCATGCCACGATAGCCTCATCGTTATAGGGCGCTGTAAAACGGTGCGCGTTCAAGAGCGTTTCTCCTTAACCGGGGGCAAGGCATCGGCAGACGCTGCCAGCGTTGCCCGTGCCGTCGCCAGTCGGCTCATTACGGTACCGATCGGCACCGCCAGGGTGTTCGCGGCTTCCTGATAGGTAAAACCTTCGACATACACCAAAAAAACCGTGTTGCGCTGGGCTTCCGGAAGCATGTTGACACGCTGCATCACCTTCAGGTAATGCAGGTGCGTCTCATCCTGTTCACGGGTATCCGGCGCCAGAAGCTCGTCGCTGGCGACAAACCCCTGCCCCTGACGAACATGGCATGCCCGAAGCTCAGAGATCCAGATGGAGTGCAATATCGCAAACAGCCACCTGTCGATACGCGTACCGGGCATGTACTGACTGCTTTTTTCAAGCGCGCGGACGCAGGTGGACTGAACCAGCTCTTCGGCGACATCCCTGTTTCGCGACAACACCAGCCCATAACGCCAGAGACGTGAGAGGTGTGCGGCTAACTGTTGGCGAACCTCACGGGTAGCGATGTGTTTTCCCTCCACGAGAAAATCAGGATTCCGGATGTCCGTTAATGGCAGCCTGCAGGTCACGGTACTCTTCACAGGACTGGCCGCAAATACCGGCAATCACTTTCAGTTGCTCTTTGGCCAAATCCGGACGTCCCTTGACCATCCACGCCTCGCCCAGGTATTCACGGGCTTTGGCATAATCCGGGGCGATAGCCAGCGCACGCTGGTAGTAACCGATACCTTCATCCGTACGACCCAGTTTGCGGGTGGCATACCCGCGATAGTTCCATGCTTCAGCCGTGTTGTTATTTTTTAGCGAATCAAGAAGGTTCAGCGCCGCCTGGTACTCGCCTTTTTTAGCAAGGTGATAGGCATAGTTGGTTTTGTCCTGATCGCTAAGGCTGCTGCTCTTATCGGACACACATTTCTGAGTTGCACTGTCATACACCTGTCCGGACGGACAGTCGGGTGTTTTACTCTCGGTACTATTATCGCCCATCGCCAGCGCGAGAGGAGACAACAGGGAAAAAATCAGCACCGGAATCAAACGCACAGAGGTGGTGTTCATAAAAGGCTCCAGGGTGAATGGGAATGACGTCAGTGAACGCGTGAGCGATGCATTTTATTCATTACCGGGCCCCTCTTTTTTTCTCAGAATCATGTTGACGTCGTATCCCCATTAAATGTTGAGCGGGATATTTTATCTTTACTCCCTGTTAGTTATTATTTTTCTCTCAGTAGCAGAATCCCGGCACCGCACAAGAATATATTTTTAATTAATTACCAACATAATATATGTTATATCAAAAACGTTACCCTAACTTAAATGCACATTAAGCCGACATAAACAATAGCGTTTAACGCCATTCTAAAAAAACTCCCCTGTTAAATATTTATTCATGGCGAAATGATAAAAAACCACATTTTACAAATAAATAAAAATACAATAAAAACAATACCTTGTATTTTTTAAATTATAATAGCCAGCTATGAATTAATGCCCCCTTCAACGCTTCACACAGTGTTTACAGATGCTTGATTTGCACATTCAGACTTTTCTGGCTATATCATTTTTATATCATCAAAACCAATACCTCTATTAATTACAGGGTTTTATACAACACAAAAATACAAATACACGACATTCTCTCTCATGAGTAATTAGATTCGCTCTGATGTTGCCACTCTGGATTATGGCGGGCATCGTTCGCTCTAAAAAAAATAACGGTGAGTGCTGCGTAAATAACAGCAACTCCGCCGGGGGCGTGCTTTACCTTCCGCAGAGATGGCGCATCTTGCACGCCGTTCACGACAACTCTGCTGGAGTAATACCTAAATGAGCCAAATCTCTGTTATATCGAAACTTACTGGCGTGGAAACTACCACGGAAGGCACACAGGTTACGCTGAGCCATTCCTCTATCGTTGAGCTTCATGTAGAGCGAGCCGATGTCTCCCACTTCGCCCGCAGTGGTAACGATCTGGTGGTCACGCTGCACTCTGGCGAGGTCATTACCCTGAAGAATTTCTACGTCACCGACGCGGAGGGGGTGAGTCAGCTGGTCCTGGAAGAGAGTGACGGTGCGCTGTGGTGGATTGAAGATCCTACCGGGGCTGCTACCTACGAATCTATCGCCTCCACGGACGTATTACTGGCGGCCTCAGGCGGTGATACCGGTGGCGCAGCCATCTGGCCATGGGTACTCGGTGGTCTTGCTGTCGCAGGCGGGATCGCTGTCGCGGCAAGCAGCGGCGGCGGAGGGGGTGGCGACGATGATGATGACAATACGAACCCCGGCACGCCGGGCAATCCTTCCGATCCGGATACCACACCGCCAAATGCGCCTTCCAGTCTTCAGTTTTCTTCGGATGGTAAAACTGTCACAGGTACTGCCGAACCCGGCAGTACGATTACGCTGAAAGACATGAACGGGAATGTGATCGGTACAGGTCAAACCGGTAGCGACGGCACATTTATCGTATCCCTCGGGACGCCACTGACCAATGGTGAGCAAATTACCGCCACAGCAACGGATGCCGCCGGGAATACCAGCCAGGGCACGAATGTAATCGCACCGGACACCACCGCGCCTGATGCAGCGACCATCACCAGCATAACAGATGATATTGACCCGCAGACGGGGACAATCAGTAACGGCGGTAGCACCAACGATCAGCGTCCACAGCTTACCGGCACTGCCGAAGCGGGCTCCACCGTGACGATTTATGACGGTAGTATCGCGATTGGGAGTGTGGTCGTGGCCAGCAATGGCACCTGGACCTTCACACCGTCAGTAAACCTCAGTGAAAGCACCCACCAGATTACCGTGCAGGCAACCGACGCCGCCGGTAACTCCGGTCCAGTCTCACCGGTATTCACCCTCACGGTCGACATTACCCCGCCGGATGCACCAAGTACGATTGTGCTAACCGACGACACGGGCCAAATTAGAGGAACCATTACCTCGGGCGTGCCCACCGATGCTTCCCTGCCGGTCCTGGCAGGGACTGGCGAGCCTGGTGGAACTATCACCATCTACGACAATGGCGTGGCGATTGGGACCACGACGGTGCAGCCCAACGGCACCTGGAGTGTCACACCAGACAATCCGCTCCCGGAAGGGACACACTCGATAACCGTCAGTGAAACCGATGCTGCAGGAAACCAGAGCACAACATCGCAACCTATCACCTTCACTGTGGACACTACGCCGCCGCTTACTCCTGAAAACGTGGTTGTCTCGGCTGATGGCACCACCATCAGCGGCAACGCAGAGCCCGGGAGCACAGTAACCATCCGTGAAGGTGGTGTCTTCATTGGTGATACTGTGGCTGATGGCCAGGGCAATTTTACCCTGCCGCTGAACCCGCCGAAGATCAATGGCGAAAACCTAACCGCAGAAGCCACCGACACGGCAGGCAACACGGGTCCGACAGCGCCCGTTGTTGCACCGGATATTACCCCACCGCAGGCCCCGGTCATTGTTTCAGTGGTTGATGACGTCCTTGCCACCACCGGACCAGTCGAGCAGAGTGGACTGACTAACGACCGGTCCCCAACGTTAAACGGAACGGGCGAACCCGGCTCGACCATCACCTTTTCCAGCGACAGCGATATTATCGGGATGGTGGTCGTTCCGTCTTCCGGCCAGTGGAGTTTTACACCGCCTTCTCCACTGTTAGATGGAACCCATGTGCTAACGGCAATTGCGGCGGACGCCGCGGGTAATCAGAGCGGGCCATCAAACACCTGGACAATCAACGTTGACGGCACGGCACCAACCGCTCCGGTGATATTACAAGTCGTGGACGATGTTTCCGGAAGCACTGGTACGATCGGTAATAATGAGACCACCAATGACGCATCCCCGACGCTCAGCGGGACTGCCGAAGCAAATGCGACGATCACCCTCCGCATGGACGGCGTTGATATTGGTACAACCGTTGCCGATAGCGGCGGTGCGTGGATCTTTACCCCTTCCACACCGCTTAGCGAGGGGCAGCATGCCCTGACCGCAGTCGCAACCGACGCGGCAGGCAACATCAGTGGGATTTCCAACACCTGGGGCATTACGATTGACAGCGTGGCACCTGCCGCCCCGCTCATTACCCAGGTGGTGGATGATGTCCCGGAGGGCCTCGGTACACTCTCCCCTAACGGCAGCACTAACGACACTACCCCGACGCTCAACGGTACGGCTGAGCCGGGCTCGACGGTCACCATCCGCCTGGATGGCGCCGATCTTGTCACGATCCCGGTCGACGGCAGCGGCACGTGGTCCTATACCCCCACCGTGCCGCTTGGCGAGGGTCCTCATACCTTTACTGTCGTCGCGACCGACGCGGCGGGTAACACCAGCCTGCCGTCAAACGACTTCACCTTTATCGTCGATACCACCGCGCCAGTGGCTGCAACTATCGCCACCGTCACCGATGACGTTGGCGGCGTTCAGGGACCGCTCAGTAGCGGTGATACCACGGATGACACCCTGCCGCTGCTGCAGGGCTCCGCGCCTGCTGATACGATTATCACCGTCTATGACGGTACGACCCTGCTCGGCACAGCCACCCTCGACGGCAGTGGCGGTTGGCAATTTACGCCAACGACCCCACTCACCGACGGCACGCATTCGCTGACGGTTCACACCACGGATGCCGCCGGAAATACCACCATCTCCAGCCCGTTTGAATTAACGATAGATACCATTGCGCCAGCCACACCGGATATTCCGGACATCACCGTGAATCCTGACGGCGGTGCAACGCAAACGCCATTGAATCCGGGTGAAACCACGCGTGACACCACGCCAACCCTGAGCGGTACCGGCATGGTCGGCGATACCGTGACGATCTACAACGGCGGCGTCAAAATAGGTGACGCCGTAGTGGACGGCTCCGGCAACTGGTCCTGGACACCGACAACCCCACTGCCCAACGGTACCTATGACATCACCCTGACCGTCACCAACGTGGACGGCACGGGGAACGAAAGCGCCCCGTCCCAGCCGGTGACCATCACCATTGATACCGACCCACCAGCTACGCCAGCAGCACCGGTGATTACGGACAGCGTCAGCCAGATAACCGGACCGGTTGCCGACGGGGAAACCACGAACGATCCGCGTCCGGTCCTGAGTGGCACCGGCACAGCGAACGATGTGGTTATTATTTATGACAGCATTAATGGTCAGCCTGCCACCGAAGTGGGTCGCGTCACCGTAGACAGCAACGGCAACTGGAGCTGGCGCCCTGACGCCAGCATTGATGAGGGAAGCCACGAATTTACCGCCACCGCCACCGACGAAGCCGGTAACGTTTCGGCGGCGTCACCGGGGATCACTATCACCGTTGATACCGTGGCACCTGATACGCCTGTCATTAGCGCCGTTGGCGGTAAGCCAGACGGTGGTGTTACCACGGATACTACCCCCGGTGTGGGCGGTACCGGCCCTGCGGGCGAAACGGTCATCGTTTATAACAATGGCGTTGAACTAGGACGCGTCGAAATCGGCAGCAATGGCGAATGGTCTCTCGATCTTCCGACCCAGACTGATGGCCCACTCAACATCACCGTTGCGGCAGTCGATGCTGCGGGTAACGTCAGCGGCCTCAGCCCGGTCTTCACCGTCACCGTTGATACCACTGCGCCAGAAATCCCGCTGATTAATACGGTGTCTGACAGCCAGCTCACAAGCAATGTGCTTTATACCCGTGACGGCACGCCGACCCTCACGGGCACCGGCGAACCGGGTACCACCGTTATCGTCTCCGTAGACGGTACAGCATCCACGGTGCCGGTAACGGTACAGCCGGATGGCAACTGGAGCTGGACCGCCGACAGCACGCTCGCGGAAGGCACGCATACCTTCACCGTCTCGTCAGTCGACCCGGCCGGTAACGCTTCAGGAAGCTCTGCGCCGCTGAGCGTGACGGTGGATACCGCCGCGCCGGCCGACCCGATCAACATGGCTCTTGCTCAGGAGGGAACGCCTCTGACGGGTACTGCCGAGGCAGGAAGTACCATTACCGTGAAAAATAGCGGTGGTACCGTCATTGGTACCGGCACTGCCGCCGGCGACGGCAGCTTCTCCATTGCGCTGAGTCCGGCACAGCTGGATCCGACCACCCTGACCGTAAGCGCTACTGATGCCGCAGGGAATGCCAGCCCAGGCGCGACGTTTAACGTCGTTGATTCGCCGCTCGACCTGCCGCAGGTGCCCGTTATCACAGCGATCGTCGATGACGTCGATCCGGTCACCGGCGATGTGAAAGACAAAACCACCAACGACACTACCCCTACTCTCACCGGCACGGCCGAAGCGGGCAGCCTGATTACCATCTATCAGGACGGTGACGTTACAGCCGTGTCGACGGTCACCGCCGACGGCAGCGGCAACTGGAGCTATACCCCGACCGTGCTTGGCGAAGGGCTGCATACCTTTGAGGTCACAGCGACCCTCAATGGCGCGACCAGCGGCCGCTCTCCGGCCGCCAGCGTCACCGTCGATCTGACTGCACCGGGCACACCGACTATCGGCGCGGTAATTGATGACGTCAACCCAGGCACCGGTCCGCTCACCAACGGGCAGACCACCAACGATAACCAGCCTACCCTTACCGGCTCCGGCACGGTGGGCGATACCATCTCCGTTTACAGCAACGGAACCCTGCTGGGCACCGCACTGGTCGGCAATACGGGGACCTGGGTCTTCACACCGCCCGCGCTGGCGGAGGGCAATAACGTTCTGACCATCCGCGAGACCGACCCCGCGGGCAATGAAAGTGGTCTGTCGATAGGCTTCACCATCGTCGTTGATACGGTTTCCACCACACCGGTGATCACCAACGTAACGGATAATGTCGGTAACGCCGCCACCACGGTAGTCAGCGGTAACCCTACCAACGACGCGACGCCAACCCTTTCGGGGACGGCGGAAGCGAACAGCGTGGTGAAAATTTTCGACGGCGGTACCCAGATTGCCGTGGTCACGGCTGACGGCACCGGTGCCTGGACATTCACCCCTGACACCGCGCTCAGCGAAGGGCCTCACGCCTTCACCGTTACCGCCACCGACCCACAGGGCAACGTCAGCCAGGTGTCTAACGGCTGGAACGTCGTGGTTGACCTGACGGCGCCAACGGTTCCAACGCTGGATACGGTTAACGACAATGCCCCTGGCGGCGTGACCGGCAACCTCACCAGCGGGCAAGTCACCAACGACATCACCCCGACGATCGGCGGCACCGGACAACCGGGCAGTACAATCCATATCATGAATAATGGTACGGAGATTGGTCTTGCGACCGTCGACGGAAGTGGTAACTGGACCTTTACCCCGAGCACGCCACTGGGCGATGGCAGCTACGCTCTTCGCGTCTATGCAACGGACGCGGCAGGGAATGCGTCAGCAAACTCGTCGGTCTTTGCCTTTACCGTGGATGCAACAGGTCCTGCTGCGCCACTGGTCAGCAGTGTGATTGACGACGTCGGCCCGGTCACCGGTACGCTCACCACCGGCAACAGCACCAACGACGCGCGTCCGACCTTCAACGGTACGGGTGAAGTAGGTGCCACAGTGCATATCATTGTGGATGGCAACGAGATTGGCACCGCGGTGGTTAATGCCCAGGGGAACTGGACCTACACGCCTGACACCGCCCTGAGCGACGGGCCTCATGCTATCACCTTCAATGCCACCGATGCGGCTGGTAACACCGGCAGCACAACGGCACCGTTTAACCTGACGGTGGATACGGCACCACCGGCGGCACCGGCCATCACGACCGCGGGAGACAACGCAGGCAGCGTACAGACGCCGCTGACTTCCGGGCAAAGTACCGACGACACCACGCCAACGTTGACGGGCACCGCGGCAGCCAACGCCACGGTGACCATCTATGAGAACGGACAGCCGGTCGGCACCGCGCTGGCGGATGGCGCCGGAGCATGGAGCTTTACGCCGTCATCAGCGCTGAGCAATGGCAGCCATACCTGGACCGCGACCGCGACCGACGCGGCGGGGAACGTCAGCCCGGCTTCGCCTGGCTTTACGCTGGTTGTTGATACCAGCGCCCCCAATGCGCCGGTTATCAGCCAGGCCGTTGACGATGCGGGCAGCATCACCGGCCCGCTCAGTTCAGGACAGACGACCGACGACACCGTGCCACGGCTTGTCGGGACCAGTGAGCCGTTTGCGACTGTGAATATCTACGAAGGTACAACGCTTGTCGGAACGGGCACCGCGGATACCAGCGGCAACTGGAGTATCTTGCTCACGACCACCTTAGCCACGGGCGCGCACAGCTTCACGGCGCAGGCCACGGATGCAGCGGGTAATACCAGCGTTTCGTCAGCGGCCTTTAGCCTGACTATCGACACGACGCCGCCAGCCCTGCCGGTGCTGAGCAGCATTGTGGATGATGTGGGTAACGTGGCTACACCAGTCACCGACGGAGGGTTGACCAACGACGCGCAGCCAACCCTCACCGGTACAGCGGAAGCCGGGGCCACAGTGAACATTTTCGATAACGGCGTCCAGATTGGTAGCGCGATCGCGACCGGCGGGGCATGGAGCTTTACCCCTTCTCCGGCGCTGAGCAACGGGTCGCACAGCCTGACGTTTACCGCCACCGATGCGGTGGGCAATACCAGCGCACCCACCACCCCCTATGTGATCAACGTGGATGCCATAGCGCCAATCGCCCCGGTTATCGGCTCGGTTGTCGATGATGTCGGTAGCGTCACTGGGCCAGTTATCGGCACCACCCCGACCAACGACACACGTCCAACGCTGAACGGAACCGCCGAAGCCAATGCGACAGTGCGTATCTATGACGGGGCAACGGTTGTCGGCACGGTAACCGCCGATGCCAGCGGCAACTGGACCCTGCCACAAACCAGCACCATACTGACGGAAGGCACGCATAACTTCACCGCTACGGCCACCGATGCGGCGGGCAACATCAGCGCGGCTTCAACCGTGACGACGATTATTGTTGATACTGCCGCCCCCACGGCACCAACCGGTACCTTTAACGCTGACGGTAGCGTATTGACTGGTAACGCGGAAGCAGGCAGCACCGTTGCTATTCGCCTTGCAGATGGCTCCACGGTGACTGCCACGGCGGACAGCAACGGCACGTACAGTTACACCTTTACGAACAAACAGACCGAAGGCCAGACGCTGCAGATCACCGCCAGTGACGTCGCGGGCAATACCTCACAGCCTGGCTCCGTACTTGCGCCGGTCGTTCCGCTCTCCGCCAGCAATAACGTCGAAGAGCTGAACCTCAGCACCACGGCCACCGTCACCAACAGCCAGTACAGTGATTACGGTTTCCTGCTGGTGGGTGCCGTAGGCAACGTTCTCACGTTGTTGGGTAATGATACTGCCCAGGTGAACTTCACGGTGGGCAGCGGTGGCAGCGCGGATATTGTGGTGAACGCCAACGCCACGGGCGCGGTACTCTCTCTGCTCAACACCCTTGAACTTGTGGTTCAACATAACGTCAACGGTGTCTGGACCACCGTTGTGGATACCGGACAACCGCAGTTTGCCGATCTGCTGACCCTCGGAGCCACCGGCGTATCGCTGAACCTGACCGGGCTGGCTGATGGCGATTACCGGGTGCTGAGCTACAACACCAACCTGCTGGCGACCGGCTCCTACACCAGCCTCGATGTGGCGGTGAAAGAAACCAGCGCCGGTACCGTGACGGGCGACACCAGCCTGAACGGTAACGTAATTCTCGACGCCGACCCGACCGCGGGCAGCGACAACGCCCCGGCAGGCACCACGGTCTCTGCTGTCACCAACGCGCTGGGTGTCACCACCAGCGTGAACGCCGACGGCACGGTTGTTCAGGGCCAGTACGGTACGCTGACCATTAACCGCGATGGCAGCTACACCTACAACCTGACCGACACCAGCGCAGCGGTCATTGGTCGCACAGAGAGTTTCACCTACACCATCACCCATAACGGCGTCAGCGCGTCGGCGAACCTTGTGCTGTCGCTGGGTGAAGGCACTCTCGTCAACGGTATTGTGGCGGTAGATGACACGGCCTCGCTGACCTTTGACACGACCGTGAGTGAAATTAATAACGGCACCTCGTCGCAGGGCGGCTTTACCCTGGTGGGTATTAATCTCGGCAACACGCTGGGGCTGAACCTGCTGGACGACATGACCAACCCCATTATCTATAACGTGGAGGAAGGCACTACCCGCACCATGACCATTCAGGCTTCCGTGGGCGGTGTGGCGCTGGCGTCGGTATTCGACCTGTATGTCTACAAGTTCAATAACGCGACGCAGACCTTCGAGCAGATGCGCGTCGAACCGGGCTGGCTGCGTGCGCCGTTGCTGGGCGGTACCTCGTCTCAGCTGACGTTGAACCTGCCTGCCGGGGAGTACCTCTTCCTGCTGAATACGGCTGCAGGGATCACCGCCCTGACCGCCTACACGCTGAACGTGCTGGAAGATCATGTCTACAGCGTATCGAGCATTGGCGAGACCACCACCGGCGATGTGCTGGACAACGATGTCGCAACCGGCGCGGTGGTATCAGAAGTGAACGGCGTGGCGGTGAACAGCAGCGGCCTGACCGACATCCAGGGGGAATACGGCACGCTGAGCATCAATGCGTCCGGACAGTACACCTACACCCTGAAAACCGGTGTGGGTGCGGACCATATCAGCACGCCGGATACGTTTGTCTATACCATCACCGCGCCAGACGGGACAAAGGATACAGCATCGCTCAACATCACCCCAACCGCGCAAGCGATGGATGCGGTCAACGATGTCAGTACCGTGATGGACGTCACCTCGGTGCATCACACGACAACCTACTCGGATACCACCGTCGGGACGGCCAGCTGGACAACCGCGCTGCTGTCATCAACCCAGGGCAGCGGGAGCGGAACCTTCGTGGTGGATCCGAACACCGCGCTGCATAACGCGTCGCTGCACTTTAACGTGGCATCGCTGCTGGCTCTGGGCGGCCTGACGGTGAACTGGTCAATTAGTGATGGCACAGGCGTTATCCGTAGTGGTTCCTTCAGTGGTGGCTCTTTGCTGGGCGGTAATATCGACGTTCCGCTGACCGGGCTGGATCTGAATGCCGGAACTTATACGCTGAGCTATACCGGTAGCGTACCGGGGCTGAGTGTGGGGAATATTACGATCACCCCAAGCGTGAACGGCACCACCTACTCGCTGAGTGATTTCGACGTCACCGGCAGCCACAGCGTGAACGGCAATATCTTTGACGGCCCCGACTCTGGCGGCGTGTTGGATCAGTTGCACTCGGTGGATACCCGCCTCAGCGTGACCGGCTACGACGGCGTGACCACCACGCTGGATCCGTACACCGGCAGCGCAACGGTCAACGTCGTCGGCCATTACGGCACGCTGGCAATTGGCGCGGACGGCCACTACACCTACACCCTCAACACCGGGGTGTCGCTCTCAACCATCACCTCGAAGGAGACCTTCAACTACACCCTGACCGATGCCGACGGGAAAACAGACAGTGCCACGCTGACCATCAATATGGCGCCGCAGTTCATCAGTTCGGAACATAACGACGTCATTACCGGCACCGCCTACGGCGACACCCTGATTTACCAGGTGCTGAACGCCACCGCAGGCAACGCCACCGCGGGCAACGTCAGCAGCACTGCTGGCGATCACTGGACCAATTTCTCGCTCACGCAGGGGGACAAAATCGATATCGGCGATCTGCTGGTGGGCTGGAACGGGAGCAGCTCAACGCTCGGTAATTATCTGCATGTTACTAATAGTAATGGCAATACCGTGATCTCCATCGACCGTGATGGTTCAGGGAGCACCTACACTAATACGACGCTCGTGACGCTGGATAACGTCCAGACCACCTACGACGAGTTAGTGAACCAGCAACACATCGTTACCTGATAGCACCTGCACAAATGACCCGGGCGCACAGCGCCCGGGCATAAACAATAAAGCAGTACATTTTTATTAGGGATAAGACATGGGAATGAAGATGCCTTACTGGTGGCTCTCGTGCTGCCTGATATCTGTGCCCGCCCTCTCCGCGACGCCGGCGGCGATGATCAATACCGGACAACTCCGTGAAACGCAGGAACTCCCCTCTCTGAATGGCCGCGTGGCACCTGTCGTCGGCAAGGCTGCCCCCGGCACGCTGCAGCTTGGCGAAGCCGTCAACCGCGCCGTCACCTGGCACCCGGCCATCAGTGAAGCCGTGGGGAAACTCTACCAACAAAGCGAAGAGGTGGACGTCGCCAAATCGAAATACTATCCGCAAATTAATGCCGGCATGGATAACGGTTATACCCACGACGGCGACGATAATGGCTTTACTCCGTCGCTGGTGCTCTCCCTCTCACAAATGCTGTACGACTTTGGCAAGGTGGCAAGCCAAGTGCGTGCGGAAAGTGCCGGCGTCGCCCAGCAGCAGGCCAACGTGCTGGTCAGCATCGACACCATCGCTCACGATACCGCCATCGCGATGGTGCAGGTGCAAACCTGGCAGCAAATGGTCGACACCGCCAAAGAGCAGCTTGAGGCGCTCTCTTCGATTGGTACCCTCACCCGCCAGCGTAATGACGAAGGGGCCACCTCACTCTCTGACGTAGTGCAGACCGATGCACGTATCGAAGGCGCGCGCGCCCAGCTGATGCAGTACCAGGCCAGCCTCGACAGCGCCCGTGCCACGTTGATGAGCTTCCTTGGCTGGAACACCCTCAACACGATCAGCAACGATTTTCCACAAAAGCTGGCCCGCAGCTGCGACATTGCCGAGCCGGACGATCGTCTGGTCCCGGCAGTATTAGCCGCCTGGGCGCAGGCTAACGTCGCCCAGGCCAATCTCGACTACGCCGACGCCCAGATGACACCGACCGTCTCGCTGGAGCCGGAGGTGCGCCACTACCTGAACGAACGCTATGCGGGTAACGAAACGCGGGATCGCACCCAATACTCTGCATGGGTGAAAGTGCAGATGCCGCTCTATCAGGGCGGCGGCCTCACCGCCCGGCGTAACGCCGCAGGCCACGCGGTAGAAGCCGCACAGTCCACCATTCAGCGTACCCGCCTCGAGGTACGCCAGAAACTGCTGGAGTCGCGCAGCCAGGTATTAAGCCTGCTGAGCACGCTGCAGATTCAGGGCCGTCAGGAGGCGCTCAGCGCCCGCACCCGTGAACTCTATCAGCAGCAATATCTCGATCTGGGTTCGCGCCCGCTGCTCGATGTGCTTAACGCCGAGCAGGAGGTCTATCAGGCGCGTTTTACCCAGCAGCAGACCCTCGGACAGTTGCACCAGCTGCAGCTCAACTGCCTCTATAACACCGGGCAATTGCGTCACGCGTTCGATCTTGATAACCGCACCATCCAGACCGTGGAGATCCAGCCATGAAGCAACGCGATATCCCGCAAGGTGAGACCATGACGGATGAGGCCCTGGCGCAGTGGGCGCAGGCCTTTGGTTTTGTCGCCACGCGCTACCGCGTCGCCTGCTCCCCCGGTGCGCTGCTCGCGGGCGCGCCGTGGCTAAAAGGCAAACCGATGGTGCCTGCACTGACTCAGCTGGCCCGTGAAGCAGGGCTGTCGTTTCAGCTGCTGACGGCGGATCAGCAGGCGATCAACAGCTGGCGTCTGCCGGTCGTGGCGGCAATGAACGACGGCAGGATCGGCGTGATCGAACATTTCGATGGCGACGATACGCTGGAGGTCAGCTTTTTCGACGATCAGACCTACACCAACCGGCTTTCGATGACCGCCATGCTGCCCGCCATCCGCCACGTCATTGCCCTGCGCCCACTGGCCGCGCTGAAAGACAGCCGCGTGGATGCCTATATTTCGAAATACCGTCCGGACTGGCTTTACCGGCTGGTAATGCGCGACTTGCGCCCCTACAGCTGGGTGATGCTCGCCGCGCTGTTCATTAACGTCCTGTCCCTGTCGGGGATTGTCTTTTCCATGCAGGTGTATGACCGGGTGATCCCCGCGCAGTCCTACCCGACGCTGTATGTCCTGACTATCGGCGTGCTGATCGCCACCCTGTTTGGCTTTGTGCTGCGCGTGGCACGCGGGCACATTATGGATCTGCTGGGTAAACGCTCCGATCTGCGCGTATCGGATCGGGTCTTCGGTCACGCCCTGCGGCTGCGCAACAGCGCCATCCCTCGCTCGACCGGCAGCTTTATCTCCCAGCTACGCGAGCTGGAGCAGATCCGCGAGATGGTCACCTCCTCCACCATCTCCACAATTGTCGATCTGCCCTTCTTTTTCCTGTTCGTGGTGGTGCTGGCAATCATCGCTCCCCAACTGGCGTGGATCGCACCGGTCGCCGCGGTGATCATGGTCCTGCCCGGTCTGCTGCTGCAGAAAAAGCTGGCAGAGCTCGCGAAGCAGTCGGCGCACGAATCCACCCTGCGCAATGCCGTGCTGGTGGAGAGCGTGCAGGGGCTGGAGGACATAAAGCTGATGCAGGCGGAAAACCGCTTTTTGCAGCAGTGGAACAGCTACATCCAGATCACCGCTGAATCTGGCCTGCGCACCCGTGAACTGACCCAGAACCTGATCAGCTGGGGAATGACGATTCAGAGCCTGGTCTATGCCGGGGTGATCGTGGTCGGTGCGCCGATGGTGATCGACGGCACGCTGACGACCGGTTCGGTGGTCGCCGCCTCAATGCTGGCCTCGCGCATGATCGCTCCGATGGCCACCCTGTGCGGCGTGCTGGCGCGCTGGCAGCAGGTCAAAGCGGCGAAAGAGGGACTGGACAGCATCATGCAGCTCCCCACAGAAAACCAGCGTGAGGAGACGCCGATCCGCCAGGATGTACTGCGCGGTCACTATCTTTTCGAGCAGGCACAGTTCCGCTATCACCCGGAAGATCCGCGCATGGCCCTGCGCATTAACCGTCTGGAGATTAAGCCAGGTGAAAAAGTGGCGATCCTCGGGCGTAACGGCGCCGGAAAATCGACCCTGCTGCAGGCGATGGCGGGCGGAATGGATCTCGCCGGCGGTGAATTGCGGCTCGATAACTTCAGCCTCCCGCACCTCGATGTCGCCGATGTCCGGCGCAACGTCGGCTTTATGACCCAGAACGCCCGGCTCTTTTACGGCACCCTGCGCGAAAACATCACCCTCGGCATGCCGCGCGCCACCGATGAGGAGATTTTCGAGGTGCTGGAGTTAACCGGCGCTGCGGGCTTTGTGCAGAAACTGCCGAAGGGTCTGGACTACCCAATTATGGAGAACGGCGTGGGGTTATCCGGCGGCCAGCGGCAATCCATTCTGCTGGCGCGCATGCTGCTTCGCGACCCCAATATTGTGCTGATGGATGAACCGACTGCGTCGCTCGATGAGCACACCGAGCGGGAATTTATCCAGCGTCTGAGCGCCTGGCTTGGCAACCGCACCCTGATTGTCGCCACGCATCGCGTGCCGGTGCTGGAACTGGTGGAGCGGGTCGTGGTGCTCAAAGAGGGAATGCTGGTGATGGACGCGCCGAAAGCGCAGGCGCTGAACAACAGCCGCATGCAGCAACAGCAGCAGCAGGCAGCAACCGGACGGGAGTGGAAAAATGAAAATCAGTCAGCGTGACGTCGCCGCAATGGACGACCTGGACAATGCGCTCGACTCCGAAAGCGGCTACACCGGTGCGCGGCGGATTGTTATCTTCTCTTTACTGATGTTCGTGGTACTTGGCGTCTGGGCGTGGTTTGGCGTGCTGGATGAAGTCTCAACCGGCACGGGCAAAGTGATCCCCAGTTCGCGCGAGCAGGTTTTACAGTCGCTCGACGGGGGGATCCTCACCGAGCTGAACGTCCATGAGGGTGACCAGGTGCAGGCCGGACAAGTGCTGGCGCGACTCGATCCCACGCGTTCAGAATCTAACGTTGGTGAAAGCGCGGCGCGCTACCGTGCCTCGCTGGCCTCCAGCGTGCGACTGTACGCCGAGGTAAACGATCTGCCGCTGAAATTTCCCCCTTCGCTGGCGAAGTGGACCGATCTGACCGCTGCCGAAACCCGGCTCTATAATTCACGCCGTGCGCAGCTGGAAGATACCCAGCGGGAGCTGCGTGCGGCATTGGATCTTGCGAATAAGGAGCTGGCGATCACTCAGCGTCTGGTGAAAACCGGCGCCGCCAGCCACGTGGAGGTACTGCGCCTGCAGCGGCAGAAAAGCGATCTGGAGCTGAAACTCACCGACGTGCGATCCCAGTACTATGTTCAGGCCCGCGAGGCGTTATCCAAGGCCAACGCTGAAGTGGATATGGTCTCGGCGATCCTCAAAGGCCGCGAGGATTCAGTGACCCGCTTAACGGTGAAATCTCCGGTGCGCGGGATCGTGAAAAACATCAAAGTCACCACCATCGGTGGCGTCATCCCGCCTAACGGCGAGCTGATGGAGATTGTACCGGTGGACGATCACCTGCTGATCGAAACCCGCCTCTCCCCGCGCGATATCGCCTTTATCCACCCGAATCAGGAAGCGCTGGTAAAAATCACCGCCTACGATTACGCCATTTATGGCGGACTGCACGGCGTGGTTGAAACCATTTCGCCGGACACTATTCAGGACGAAGCCAAGCCGGAAGTGTTCTATTACCGGGTATTTATCCGCACCAGCCAGGATTACCTGGTGAATAAAGCAGGCAGGCACTTCTCAATCGTGCCGGGGATGATTGCGACGGTGGACATTAAAACCGGTGAGAAAACGGTACTGGATTACATGATCAAGCCGTTCAACCGGGCGAAAGAGGCGCTGCGAGAGCGCTAATCACTGGCGGTTTGTTTGTCCGGCCCTCTGCCCGTGGAAGAGGGCCGGAGTCATGGCATCCGTAACCCGCAACAATACCGCTTAACCCAGCGGCGAAAGTCTGACCTCGTTTACCTTTTCCCTTTCCGCCTTCTGTTAAAATAGCCCAAACTCATTTTTCAGGAAGAAACCATGCGTCAACGAACTATTGTCTGCCCCATCATTCAGAACGACGGGGCGTATCTGCTGTGCAAAATGGCCGATGACCGCGGCGTATTTCCCGGCCAGTGGGCGTTATCGGGCGGCGGGATGGAGCCGGGAGAAACCATGGAGCAGGCGCTGCGCCGTGAAATTCGCGAAGAGCTGGGCGACGTGCTGGAGATCACGGAGGTCAAACCCTGGGCGTTTCGCGATGACATTCGGGTGAAAACCTATGCCGATGGCACCACGGAAGAGATTTATATGATTTACCTGATTTTCGACTGCATCAGCACAAATCGGCAGGTAACGTTTAACGACGAGTTTCAGGAGGTTGCCTGGGTCCGCCCGGAAGCAATTAAAGCACTGGATCTGAACGAAGCCACGCGCATTACCTTCGCACAGAAGGGGCTTCTTTAAGCGCCCACTGCCCGGGCGTTTTGCCGGTAAAGGCCCTGAAAACCTCAATAAACGCGCTGATACTGTTGTAGCCGCACGACAGCGCGATCCAGCCAACCGGTTTACCTGCTGCCAGCCACTCCATTGCCCGCATTACGCGGGCAAGTTGCCGCCAGTTAACAACGTTCATTCTCGTTTCCGCGCTAAACCGACGGTGGAATGTCCGCACGCTCATTCCCGCAAGGGAGGCATAGTGCTCAACCGTCTGGTTGTCGTCCACACGTTGCATTAGATGGCTGGCTACCTTCTTTAATCGGGGATCGGCTGGCATGGGCAGCAGATAGCGCACCTGACGGCCCCGCGCCAGTTCATCCAGCAGCAGGGTGAGCTTTCGCGGATCGTACCCGCTTCCTTCAGCGTTTAAGCGTGAAAACAGCGCGCTGGTGAGCTCGTCGGGTTCGAAAAGCGTCGTTTCACCGGGCAGCGCTTCACACCCTGCGGGATCCAGATAGATCGCACGACCGTCAATCGCACTCCCGGAAAAGGCAGCATGCTCCTGACCGGGCGGGATCCAGCCGATATGTTGCGCCGGTACAACCGAACGCCCAGACGCTGTTTCGACAACCAGCAGACCCGTCGTAATCCGCCAGAGCTGACCGGCCTGATGGCTGTGCCACGGCGTATGGTATCCACCTGGATGCAAAAGTGTCTCGAAGCTGACCACGTTATTTGGCCGAAAATCGGTATTCATTGGCTTATTACAGAAACTAAGTCTCTGTCTGTCAAGGATAATGGCGGCTCAACGCAACGAGGAGTCACCATGAACATCATCACCCGCCTGATTACCCAGTCTGACAATGCTATTTTGCGTGAGGAAATGTCCCGTTTACTGACCCGCCTGTTTAAAGGCGAGATTGATCCGAAAGACGTTTTTTCGCCAGAGTATCAGCAGATCACGGACGGTCACTCTCTTGATTATTCTGGCTTTATTCAGCACCTGGAGCACGTGCGTTCGCAGATCCGCGATATCGCCTTCCGCGTGGAACAGATAGGGTGTCATGACACACTGCTGGCTGACCGGCATATCGTGACCGTCACGTATCCCGAAGGCCATCAGGCTGAAATAGAGGTTTATATGTTTGCCACGCTGTGCGCAGGAAAAATCTGCCGGATCCACGAAGTCACGCGAGTAGCCAACGGTGAAGCTTCTGCTCGCGCGCTGGCCCATGCAACGGGCTAACGTTACTCAGCCGGTTGCGGTGCGCCGCTGAGATACACACTCACATAGCGCGTAAACTTCCCGATAAACACCCCGGCAAATACCCCGCCGGAGACTATCGCCAGCGCGCTCATGGCGGGCTGCTGCAACGTCTGGGGAGAGAGGGCGTTCATCACCCCCAGCACGTATTTCACCCCAAATGCCAGCATCATAAACGGCAGTGCCGTGTAGTCCGGCTGGCGATAAAGGGTGCGCGGCGCGTCGGTGCGGGTGATGACCGTCTGCTTAATCAGCACATACCCCAGCGCCGCGCCCGCCACAATCCCCGCAACCCAAAGGGCCACCGTCGCGAGAGTAAGATCGCGATAGACCAACAGATCGTAGATATCCCAGATAAGAAAGATGGCAGGAATGATGGCCAGCCTTTCCAGCGTAACGGTGGCAGGCTTACGGGCATTGAGGCCGCGTGAGATAAGGAAGATAAACAGAACCCACACCCAGACGGGGGTGTGCGTGAGGATACCGATCAGAAATTCAAACATGGGATTCACCATGAACGCTTGCGGCGCTGGCCGCACTGCACAAGTAATGCGCATAACAGCACAGGTGCCATTATGCGCAGGTCTGTTACAGCGATTTTTTCAGGCGACGAACCGCCTCTTTCAGCTCTTCATCGGTTGGCGTGACAAACGACATGCGCAGCGTCGTATGGTCTGGCTCATTGCAATAGAAGAACTCACCCGGCACAAAAACCACACCGTTGCTTAACGTTTTTTCCAGCCAGCGCGTGGTGTTGATGCCATTGTTCATTTTGGCCCACAGGAACATTCCGCCCTTCGGCTTATGGAACGACATGACATCACCCAGTTCCGCCTCCAGTTCATTTGCAAAGGTCTGGTATTTCTGGCGGTAGGCTTCACGGATCATTTTAATCTGATCGGCCAGACGACCGGTTTTCAGGTACTCGTAGGTCATCAGCTGTGACAGCGTGCTGGTGTGCAGATCGGTGGTTTGCTTGAGATTAACCACCGCGCGTTTCAGCCACTCCGGTACCAGCACCCAGCCCACACGAGTGCCCGGCGCGAGGATTTTGGAGAAGGTCGAGGTATAGACGACGTTCTCTTCATTGCCGATATCTTTGGCATGGGCAATTAACGGGCGGAACACTTCATCGGTATAATTAATTTCACTGTACGGATCGTCTTCGATAATAACGAAGTCATAGCGCTTCGATAATTCCACCAGCTGTTTACGACGCACCTCAGAAAGCGTTACCCCACCCGGGTTACCAAATGTCGGAACAATATAAACCGCCTTGATGGTTTTATTCGCCACCAGTGCTTCAAGTTCATCCACTTTCATTCCGTCGCCATCGGTGCCCACGGATTCAAATTTGGCCTGTGCCAGACCAAATACCTGCAGTGCCGCTAGATACGTTGGACGTTCGACGACGACGGTATCGCCCGGGTTAATTAACGCCCGCGCCAGCACATCGAGAGATTGTTGCGAACCGGACGTAATGACCACGTCATCGGCCTTGCAGGAGATCCCGCGGCCTTCACAGATGAGCTTAATTTCTTCACGCAGCCCCGGGATGCCTTCGGTCAGACCGTACTGAAAAGCTTCACCAAAATGCTGTGATAATACGGCATCAGCGGCAATTTTCAGGCCTTCATGATCGAACAGTGCAGGGTTAGGAATACCGCCACCCAGCGAAATCACCCCGGCCATTTTGCTATGTTTTAATAATTCACGGATGGCAGATGATTGCAGGCCCTGTGCGCTGCTGGCGAGTTTATTCACAGACATTCTTTGCTTACCTTCTTTTTTTATAATGTGCCTAATCTTAGTAGCATAAGTCTGCGGCTTTGATAATTACTTTTCTTCAACTGCATGGCCGAAATATTCCGCGCCCTGCAGAATATGCGCGACAAATTGCGTGAGCTTGGGTAGCGGACGTAAATCCTGGCGCCACAGCAAATGTACCGGTCGTGGCGCAGGCGTGTAGTTCTCCAGTACCTGCACCAGTCTGCCGCTCGCCAGCTCTTCTGCCACCAGCACTTCGGGTTGCAGTAATAATCCCGCCCCCGCTCTCGCCGCCATCCGTAGCCCATAGCCATCGTTGCAGCGCAGAATGGCATCGCGCTTCCAGCGCATCTCACCTTCAACCCCCGGCAGCCGCCATTCGTTACGCGCGGTCCACACCGTGTGTGACAGGCAGAGATGATCCGCCAGATCGGCAGGCGTTCGCGGCGTGCCGTAACGCGCCAGATACGCCGGGGCCGCGCAGATCACCATTCGGTACGGGCAGAGGTATTTCGCCACCAGATCGTCGTTATGAATGTCACCAATGCGAATGGCCAGATCGACCCCTTCATCCACCAGATCCACCATCCGGTTGGTCAGATCCAACTCCACGCGCACGTCCGGGTAGCGCTGCAAAAAGGTCGCCGTGAGGGGGGCTATCACACAACCCCCAAACGAGGTGGGCGCAGTGACCCGCAAGGTCCCGGCTGGGGCGGCACGCAGTCGCTCAACCGCGCTTTCGGCGATAGAGACCTGCTCCAGCACCCGCTTCGCCTCGTCGAAATAGACCCGCCCGGCGTCCGTCAGACTTTGACGCCGCGTGTTTCGCTCCAGCAGCCGGGTGCCGAGCTGAGACTCCAGCAACGCAATGTACTTCCCCACCATCACCGCCGACATCTCCAGCCGGCCTGCCGCGCCGGTAAAACTGCCGCTCTCAACGACAGCAATGAAGGTCTCCATGCTGCGAAGCTTATCCATATTCCAAACCCCTGGTTAGCAATCCTCTAACTTTAGCCCAGTTTATCTGAGTTTTGATTTATTAAAGAATGAAGGCTCACAACCTAAGGAGTCAGCTATGAAAATCGTGATTATTGGTGCCAGCGGTACGGTCGGTCGTGCGGTAACAGAAGAGCTGAGCCGTCGCCACGACGTGATCCGCGTGGGTCGCACCCAGGGCGACTACCAGGTGGATATCACCTCTCAGGCAAGCGTCCAGGCATTGTTTGAAAACATCGGTGCGGTGGATGCGATTGTCTCTGCCAGTGGCGGCCTGCACTTCGGCCCGCTCGCGACCATGAAAGACAGCGATTTCAACCAGGGCTTGCAGGATAAGCTGCTGGGACAGGTTCGTCTGGCGTTGACCGGCCAGCATTACCTCAATGAAGGCGGCTCCATCACCCTGATAAGCGGGATCGTGGCGCATGAGCCTATCGCTCAGGGGGTGAATGCCACCACGGTGAACGCCGCTCTGGAAGGGTTTGTCCGCGCTGCGGCCTGTGAACTGCCGCGCGGGATCCGCATCAACCTGATTAGCCCGACGGTACTTACCGAATCAGCGGAAGCGTACGAAGGCTTCTTCCCGGGCTTTGAAAGTGTTCCCGCCGCAACGGTGGCGCAGGCCTATCGTCGCAGCGTGGAAGGAGTGCAGAATGGACGAGTGTATAAAGTGGGTTACTGAGCCTTAGCGGCAGAAATCAGGACCAGCATCGGACGTTCCGCCTCTTCGGCCAGCGCGGGCCATGCATCAATTTGTGCCTGCGTTGGTCCCCATTCGTTCACTTCCGTTATTGTCAGCCCCGCCTTAATAAGCGCATTGAGCGTGGTACCGAGCGTACGGTGATATTTGATCACCCCGTCCGCCAGCCAGTTGCTGACGCGCTCGCCCTCATCCTGATAGCGATTAACGCCCCAGAAACGCTCGCCGTTATCGTCGGTCAGCCAGCCCTGACGTGAGGCGCAGGTGTAAATCGGATGTTCCATTGAAAAGACGAGGCTGCCGCCGGGTTTAAGCGCCCGCCGGATTTTTTCAAACAGGGTCTCCAGCACCGGCAGGTAGTGCAGCGCCAGTGAACTGTAGATCAAATCAACGCTGTTCTCAGGTAACGCCAGAGATGCCAGATCGCTGCGCTGATACTGTATTTGCACGTCGTCCGTCAGTTCAGCCGCCCGGGCGAGCATCTTTTCGGAGAGATCAACGCCGGTCACTTCTGCCGCCCCCAGCGCGCGTGCAGCGCGACAGAACCAACCGTAACCGCAGCCAAGATCGATAACTGACTTGCCGGATAACGGTGGCAGCATGCTTTTCAGCGCAGGCCATTCCGGTGCGCCGTCCAGACCCTGCACCGAACGCGGTAGCCGGGCATAGCCTTCAAAAAACGCCGGGTTGTCGTAGATGTTTTGTGCCATGACGGACTCCTTTATCGCAACAGAGGCGAGGGTAAAACACCCCTCGCCCGTTGACAACATACCCGTCTGAAAATCAGAGCCTGCGCCGGATCTTCTCCACCATGGCGGCAGTCGAAATCCCGTAACGCGCGTGAAGGGTCGGTAGCGCACCCGCATCAAGGAACTCATCCGGCAACGCAACGGTGTCAAAGTCGACGTTAACGCGATGGCGCATCAACAGCGACGCCACGGCTTCACAAAGCCCGCCAACGCTACTGTGGTTTTCAGCCACAATAACCAGACGTCCGGGTTTCGCGGCTTGCGCCAGAATGGTCGCTTCATCCAGGGGCTTAATCGTGGGTGAGTGAAGTACCGCCACGCTGACATTATCCTTGCGCAACTGCTTTGCCGCCTCCAGTGCGCGCATGGTCATCAGCCCTGAGGCGATAATCAGCACATCACTGCCCTCTTCCAGCAGCGCGGCTTTGCCTATTTCAAACCGGTAATTGTACTGATCCAGCACCACCGGAACCTTACCGCGTAACAAACGCATATAAACCGGCCCTTCGTGGCTGGCAATGGCAGGCACCGCCTGTTCGGTGTCAATCGCATCGCAAGGATCGATAATGGTCATGCCCGGAATGCCGCGCATGATCGCAATATCTTCCGTTGCCTGATGGCTTGGCCCGTAGCCGGTGGTCAACCCCGGCAGCGCGGCGCAAATCTTGACGTTGAGGTGTTCCTCAGCAATGACCTGATGAATAAAATCGTAGGCACGGCGGGTGGCGAACACGGCATAGGTGGTGGCAAAGGGAATAAAGCCCTCTTTAGCCATCCCACCTGCCGCCCCCATTAACAGCTGTTCCGCCATTCCCATCTGGAAGAAACGTTCAGGGTATGCCTGAGCAAAGATATGCAGGTCGGTATATTTCGATAAATCTGCCGTCATGCCGACAATGTTCTGGCGCTGAGCCGCCAGTTTCACCAGCGCGTGGCCAAACGGCGCGGCCCGGGTTTCCTGCCCTTCCTCTGCAATTGAGGCAATCATGGCGGAGGTGGTTAAACGCGGTTTATTTTCGACGGGCTGGCTCATTACAGGACTCCTTCTGGTTTATTCGCATCGAGCACGGCGAGCGCCTGTTGCCACTCATCGGCATCCACGCGAATAAAATGGTTCTTGTCACGCTGCTCGAGGAAAGGCACGCCCTTGCCCATCAGCGTGTCGCACAAGATGACGCGCGGCTGTTGTTCGGGATAGCGTCTGGCATTATCAAACGCCGACACCAGCGCGGGGATATCGTTACCGTTAACGCGTTGTACATACCAGCCAAAGGAGGTCCACTTATCTTCCAGCGGCTCAAAACCGAGGATGTTATGTGAATTACCGTCCGCCTGTTGCCGGTTAATGTCCACCAGCACAATCAGGTTCGAGAGCCCATGATGCGCGGCTGACATGGCGGCTTCCCAGGTTGAACCTTCGTCCAGCTCACCGTCAGACATGGAGTTAATTACCCACGCCGTGCTCTGTTTATGTTTCAGCCCCAGCGCCATTCCCACACCAATGCTGAGTCCCTGCCCCAGAGAACCGCCGGAGATCTCCATGCCGGGTGTATACGTTGCCATGCCGGACATCGGCAGGCGGCTGTCATCCGAGCCGTAGGTTTCAAGTTCCTCTTCAGGAACGATCCCCGCCTCGATCAGCGCCGCATAATACGCAATGGCGTAATGTCCGTGGGAGAGCAGGAAGCGGTCGCGGCCTTCCCACTCCGGCTCCTGAGCCCTGAAGGTCATACCGTGCGCAAACGCAGTTGCCAGCACGTCGGCATAGCCCAGCGCCTGACCGATATAGCCCTGACCTTGTACTTCGCCCATTCGCAGCGCGTAGCGGCGAATGCGCCACGCGGCCGCGGCAACCTGTTGAACTGTCGTATTCGTCATTCTCGTCTCCCCTTAATGGATCAGCATGCCGCCGTTCACGTCGAGCGTGATACCGGTGGAATAAGAAGAGAGATCGCTGCCCAGGAACAGCGCGGCACGGGCAACATCCTGTGCATCACCAAGACGGTTGAGCGGAATACCCGCCAGAATGGCGGTTTTCATCTCATCGCTCAGCTTGCCAGCGGTGATGTCCGTCTGGATAAGCCCCGGGGTGATGCAGTTCACGCGCACGTTATCCGGCCCAAGCTCACGGGCCATGGCTTTGGCTAGTCCCAGCACGCCGGCTTTTGCAGCGCTGTAGTGCGGGCCGCCAAAAATACCGCCGCCGCGCTGTGCCGAAACTGAAGAGATACAGACAATGCTGCCGGACTTCTGCGCGCGCAGAGTGGGAATCACCGCCTGGGACATCAGCAGCGTACCGCGCAGGCTGACATCCAGTACGGCATCGTAATTGTCGCGCTTAATATCCATCAGTTTGAGCGGCTGGGTTATCCCGGCGTTATTCACCAGAATGTCGATGCGCCCATATTTACCCAGAACCTGCTCAATGGCTGCGTTCACCTGCAACTCGTTGCTGACGTTTGCCGCAAGCCCCAGATGCCCTTCACCCAGACATGCAGCCGCACGCTGGCTGGCCTCGGCATCTAAATCAATAATGACCACTTTCGCGCCCTGCTCGGCATATAATTTTGCCGTGGCGAAACCCAAACCGCGCACAGAAGCCGCGCCGGTAATCACGGCGACTTTATCTTTCAGAAGCATATATTTCTCCAGTATTGTAAGAGAGGTTTTATTTATTATTTCGGTTCTTCCAGCAAGATAATCATGACTAATCCAATTGCTGCGCAAATACCGAAATAAATAAAGACAGAATTAAAGCTTCCAGTTTTATCCAGCAGATAACCTGCCAGCATCGGCGAAACAAATCCGCCGAGATTACCGCCGCTATTAATAATTGATGCGGCGATGGGATACGTTTTGCTGTCCGCAACGGCCATTCCATAAGCGGTGAAGGCGGGCCAGCCTATATTCAGACAGAGACCAACAAAAAAGAGGCCGACACAAACCGCAACGGTGCTTTGCGGGATATTCAGCATGATGACCATCATCAGTACGGTGCTGATGGCTGTAAACATCATGGTCGGTTTACGCCTGCGCCCGAGCCATTTATCGGAGACATAGCCGCCAAAAATCGCGCCGATAAAACCGCCGATACACGGCATACTCGCGACGAGGCCCATGCTCATGAACGTAAAGCCTTTTTCTTTCACCAGATAAAGCGGTATCCAGGTCAGCAGGCCATACAGCACGCTGACCATCATGAAGTAGGCCACACAGTCACCGAGAATATTTTTCGATGTGAACAGACCTTTTACCGTGCTGATGGGCGACAGATCCCGTACGCGGATCAGACGGTCAAGGCGGGAGAAGCCGGGGGAAATCACGATATTTTCCCGTCTGGCATCCGGTGTCGCCTGACCTGCGGTAATGGTCTCCAGTTCGCCCTTTGACACGAAAGGGCTCTCGGAAGGCCGGGTACGTACCAGTAAATACCACAGGACAGCAATGACCAGCCCCGGAATGGCAAAAGAGAAAAAGACCCAGCGCCAGCCCCATGTCATGGCAATCCACACTGCCAGCGGCGGCACCAGGATGGGGGCAAACATGGTGGCAGCGATATAGACGCCGGTCGCCATGGCCTTCTCTTTTGGTGGAAACCAGTTATTGATCGTTGATGCCAACCCCACCGGGCATGGCCCCTCGGTTAACCCCAGCCCGAGGCGGATAAACTTCAGGCCCAGCACTGAGGTCGCAGTCCCCATCAACCAGGTAAACGCCGAGAAGCCAAATATCGACAGCGCCACCATCCCGCGAATGCCCTTTTTGGCGATAAAAAAGCCCGCCGGTATTTGGCTCAGGGCGTATCCCAAAAAGAACATACTGGCGATCGCACCGGCTTCGAAATTATTGATATGAAACTCGTCGATGATAAAAGGAAGTACAGCACCAATATTTGTTCGGTCGGCATAGTTAATGGCATACACAATAAAAATTAATGCCAGCACAACGAAACGGTAATTGGTTTTCTTTGTCGCTATGTAGGGGGCAACTTGTTCTATACGAGACATGTTTTACCTCATTATTCGAACAACGTGAGTCGTTTTATTTATGCGTTCAACGTCAATATATCGGCTATCGAACGAAACACCATTCAATAAAACTCATTTATTGCTGAGATAAATTTGATACGCGATGCAGGTCATAAAAATAAAATGTAACCCTCATCAATATTCATCGATAAAACACTGTGAACAGGATCATGTTTAATCCATTCAGCCGGGTAAAAATTGCTGACGCGATGCCGCAATGTTATGTTTTTTAAAATTGTCTCGTTTAAAAGGAGTGGGCCATGCCCGCGCAGGATCGCCAGACCCTCCCCATACCCTCGCTGCGAAATATTCAGTCCTTTATCGCCGTGGCCAACTCTCTCAGTATCCATCTGGCGGCCGAACAGCTTAACGTCACCGCGTCAGCCGTCAGTCATCAGATCGCCTCGCTGGAATCCTGGATGGGGAAGAAGTTATTTATCCGCAGCGGCAAAGGCGTGACCCTGACCCCGACGGGGGAAAAATATCTGCGCGACGTCTCCGCAGCGATGAGCGCCATCGGCCGTGCAACCGAACAGGTGATGAAAGAGGCCGATAATCCGGTATTGCGCGTTCACTCTTCACCAACGTTTGGCCTGACGTGGTTATTGCGCCGGCTCGGCAAATTTCGCAGTGAATACCCGGATATTACGGTCAATCTTTCCTGCTCCTATGAGAACCTGCAGTTTGCACGCGATAACATCGATATTGATATTCGCCACGGCATCCCGGACTGGGACGCTTACAGGGTCATGACCATTAAAAACGATGCGCTGGTGGTGCTGGCCTCACCGGCATATCTGCGTGCACATCCCGTCAACACGCCGCAGGACCTGCTTTCACAGGCGCTTATCTCGTCGACCAGCACCCTGGTCAACTGGGAAAAATGGTTTGCCTGGCACAATATCGACCGCCCCTGGCTCAACTTCAGCCTGAGTTTTGATCGTTCTTACATGAGCTTTGAAGCCGCGCGCATGGGGCTGGGATTTATTCTGGAAAGCAAGATGATGGCCACCGATCACCTGAACGATGGCTCCCTGGTGCAGGTGCTACCAGATGAAACGGGGATCGCCATTAATGCGCATCATCTGGTGATGCCGCACATGAACGAGCGCACCTGGAAGATCCAGCAGTTTGTTGAATGGATTGATCGCGAGCTGCGTCTGTCGGGGTATCACCTGTAGCAATACCCCGACGTGGCGTCAGGAGACGGTGCCCCACACAAGATGGCCCTTATGGAAGGTCGCGGTACGCGGTGAAATCCGCGCCACGGCCTCGGCGGAACAGGAAGCGTCCACCAGCACAAAGCTGGCATCGTCCTGCGCTTTTGGCCACACGCGCTCGCCTTTGTCGTTCAACGGCAGCACATCACCGGTGGCGATACCCAGCGCGCGGGAGAGCGTCTGTTCATTCGGGCGAATATAGAGCTGGGCGTAAAGATTGGCTTTTTCCAGCATATCGCCCAGCCCATACGGCGACCAGTGGTCAATGACGCTGTCGGTGCCGGTCATGACGAACACCCCCTTGTCACGGAGTTGCTTCAGCGGCATATGCAGGGTGCCAATCGGCACCGTAGAGGCAATGGTCACCTGCTGCGCCGCCATACGGGTGGCGATTTCATCGACCTGCTGCTCGTTGAGCATGGCCAGCGCGAAGGCGTGGCTGATGGTCAGTTTGCCCTTCAGCGCGGGCGTTTTCTCCACGGTCTCTACCATGTAGTTCACCGCCGCGACGCCTGCCGGGCTGGTTTCATGCAGGTGGATGTCCACCCCTTTGTCATAATCCAGCGCAATCTGGAACATCGTGTCGAGGGATTTTTCCATCGCACCGTCCACGTTAGTCGGATCCAGACCGCCCACGTAGTGCGCGCCAGCCTGCATGGCCTCGCGCATCAGCGTTTCGGAGTGCGACAACAGCAAGCCGTGCTGCGGGAAGGCGACAATTTCACAGTCAAACCCCGGCTTGCGGCGCGCTAAGACGGCCTGGAGATTTTCCAGATTCTTCAGGCCAGATGTCGGCTCAATATTGCAGTGGCTGCGGGCGAGGGTGGAGCCTTTCGACTGGATCAGATCGATAAGCTTTTCCGCACGCTCCTGCGTGTAGGGCTGTAACTCTGGCAGCAATTTTTGTTCAAGACGGATCATGTCCTGAATGGTCGTGCCCGCCGGGCGGTTAAGGGAATGCCAGGGACCACCGTAAAAGGTTTTATCCAGGTGGATATGCATGTCGCGCATCGCCGGCAGCATCAGCTTACTGCCTGCATCATAGTGTGGCAGCGTGGCATCGGCATGGCTTTTGTTATCACGCAGGGCGACAATTTTGCCGTCATTAATTTCGAGTGTTTTCAGTTCGGTGCGGGTGCTTATCGCCACGCCGCCGTCAACGTTGAACCCGGCCTCCAGCAGCACGTTATCCAGGTAGTAGTGTCTGGCGGTAATGTTCATCGGTTTGCCTGTCTCACAACGTGGTTTCGCAGTCTCTGCAGCATACGCGACGGAGCCAGTGGTGCCAAACAGGGCGCAGGCGGTAACCATTTTGCCGCTCTGGCTAATAAACTCGCGTCGGCTTTTATTCTCACTCATCTTCTCTTCCTTTTACTTACGCATTCACAATGTGGGTACCGGTCTCACCGCTCAGCGCCGCAGGCAGGCAGTCCGGCGAGGTGATGATCACGCGCTTGCCGCCGTCGTTCAGAAACGCCAGCGAGGCGACGATTTTCGGCAGCATGCTGCCCGCCGGGAAGTGCCCCTCCGCCACGTAGCGTTTCATCTGCGCCACATTCACCGTATCCAGCGCCTGCTGGTCTGGCTTACCAAAGTTGATGCACACTTTCTCCACCCCGGTGGTGATCACCAGCACGTCGGCATGGATCTCGCGGGCCAGCAGCGCGGTCGAGAGATCCTTATCAATCACCGCATCGACGCTCTGGTAATCCCCCTGCGCTGTGCGCACCACCGGAATACCACCACCGCCCGCCCCGATCACCACAAAGCCTTTTTGCGTCAGGGTCTTGATAGCCTCCGCTTCAACGATACGCAGCGGCTGCGGTGAGGCCACCACCCGGCGATAACCGCGCCCGGCGTCTTCAACAAAATGCCAGTCAGGATGGGCACGCTGGAGCGCATCACGCTGCGTCTCACTGAAAAACGCGCCGATAGGTTTGGTGGGATGGGCGAAACCCGGATCGTGTTTATCCACTTCCACCTGCGTGACGACCGTGACCGCTTTTTGCTCGCCGTGGGCGGCCATGCGGTTATTGAGTGCCTGCTGGATCAGGTAGCCGATACCGCCCTGGGTATCCGCCACGCAGTTTGCCAGCGGCGTGAGGGGTAGTCCTTCCCGCTCGTGAGCAATTTCAGCGCGGCGCAGATCCAGCCCCACCTGGGGGCCGTTACCGTGAGTGAGCACGATGTCATAGTCAGACGCCAGCATCTCCAGCACTGACTCTGCAACCAATTTCACGGCCTGTGACTGGTGTTCAATGGACTGACTGGCGTTATCTTTGATAATGCTGTTGCCGCCAATGGCGACGACCATGAGCTCTTTCATAGTGTTTCCTTTGAAATGGTGCGGGGTGAGGACATCAGCCATTATCAGGACTCCGAAACCGGCGCTGCCGCGCTCACCACGTCGCGGCTATCAAGAAAATGCTTCACCACAAACATGCCCCCCATCATCAGGTAGGCCGTGACAAACATCAGCGAACTGCCTTCAGCAAAGCCAACCACTGGCGCGTGGATCACGCCGAACAGCGCCAGCAACGCCCCAACGGCGGCGGCCACGGCTCCGCGCAGCGGTTTGTTGATGATGGCGAAGATAGCGATGCAGCCCCACAGCATGCTGGCGAGCGGTGCGCCGTTACCCAGATGCACCAGTCCCTGGTAGTAGATCCCTTTGCTGTGCAGCACGTCGGTGCCAATTTTCGCCGCACTGGTCCCCGCCGCGCCCATCACGCTGTTCATCATGGTCAGCGCCCAGTTGGCGATCCACGGGAACAGGCAGATGAAGATCACGGGAACCTCCACTTTGGGCGTTTCCCTTACTACCTGGTTGGCGGTCACCACCCCGATAAACACCAGAATCGGCACGATGGCGGTCATCGGTATGATGGCGAGCATAAACGCCCCCAGCCCGAACAGCGGCACGATAAACATGGTCACACCGGAGGCCAGCGTGTAACCAATGCTGGCCCCCATCGCTTTCCAGCCCGCGTGGCCGACGTAAACCGTCACCGGGAACGGGTTACCCATCAGACACCCGAGCATGGAGGCCAGCCCGTTTGCCAGCATCACCTTGCGGGTCGGGTACTCATCCCCCGCCGCGTGGGCGCTTTCGATGTTTTCCAGGTCAAAAATGTAGTTCGCCAGACCCAGCGGGACGGCAGAGGCCAGGTACGGTAATGCGTGCGGCAGTCCCTGCATAAAGCTGTCGACATGCACTTCCGGCGGGTTAAAGCCAAACGACGACATCGAGGCTTTGATGGCCTCCGGGCTTTGCAGACCGGAGATCCACGCCAGCGCGGTACCGGCAATCAGCAAGAGCAGGCCGGTTGGGATTTTGGCGAAGATCGGCTTTTTACCAAACCAGTTAATAAAGATCAGCAGCAGCACGATGAACGACACGGTAGGCGCCTCAAACGCCTGCAGCATCGGGTTCATCGCCAGCAGCAGCAGGCCCAGCCCGGACAGGCACGACAGCAGGACGGTACGCGGGATCATCTTGCGGATGGTTTCCCCCAGGAACGAACCGCCCGCCAGAATCATCGCCTCCACGAAGCACCACACCAGACCAATCTGGATAGCGAAATCCGCATCACCGGTTTGCTGGTAGACCGGCATCAGCACCAGAAAGGTCACGGTGAAAATTGACGGCGCGCTTGGGCCAGACGGCAGCGCGGTGACATCCGTACGCCCGGTCTGGCGCGCCATCTGCAGGCCAAACCACGCGTAGCAGACGCTCGCGACCAGCACCGCCAGCCCGAAGGCTGGCGCAATGCGTCCATAAACAATCTCCTTCGGGATGCCGACGACAAAAATGAGCAGCCCCATCATGGTCAGCAAATTGGTCAGGTTGTTGGTCATCAACCCGAAATACGCCGCCCAGTCACCTCTTTTCCACTCCAGTTTCATGTTTTTCATGGATGCATGCCTTATAAAAAGTAGCGATCGCGGAAGGTCAACAGCGCCTTTTCAAAACAGCTAAACGGCGGGTGAACGATGCCCGCCCCAATCATGCCAATACCTGCGTCTTTGTGGGCAATGGCGGTGTTAATGACCGGCAGAATGCCGCTGCCCGCGACTTTTGTGATGTCGATGGCGGTTGGAATGCCCATAAATGAGAGCAGCGGAATGGTGACGTTCGGGTTTTCACCGAGGGTGATCTCGCGCATCTGACGGGAGAAATCGATGGCTTCATCCACCGTGCCACCCACCAGTGCCACGATCGCCGGGGCTGTGGCCATCGCAAAACCACCGATACCGTAGGTTTCGGTAATGGCGCTGTCGCCAATATCCAGCCCGGAGTCTTCCGGCCTGTAGCCCGCGAACATCGGCCCTATCACCTGCTGCGCCGGGCCGGTGAACCACTGCCCCGGCAGCCCGGAGATGCGCAGGCCGAACTCGTAGCCGTTACGCGCCATGGTGGTGACCACGGTGCTGTATTCAATACCGTGTGCGGCATCCATGGCGGCTTTACACATCGCCATCCACGTCGGGCCGGAGAAGTAATCGCTGCTGGCGACGAACTCAAACACCTCACGCTGCTGTGCCACCGGATACCCGGCCTGAATCAGCCCGGGCGTCAACGCCTGGATCAGCAGCGTGGTGCCGGCGTTGTTGCGGTTATGGCACTCGTCGCCCATGTGCAGCGCCTGGGCCAGCATCAGGCGCAGGTCGATTTCACCAATGATTTTCATGGCATCGCGCAGCATCGGGCCGAGCACGTCACGCATCCAGTTCAGGCGGTCAATAACGCTCTGGTCGTTGGCGCCCATGCGCAGGATCTTCGCCATCTGCTCGCTAAGGTTAGTGAACGCCCGGTTGCCGTAGGTTTTGTTCTCAACGATGTGCATAAACATCGATGCCGAAGTGACGCCCGCCATTGAGCCTACGCAGTCGTGCTCGTGACAGGGCGAGAAGGTGATCGCCCCTGACGCCGCCACGCGCTCCGCGTCGTCGATATCGCGTGCCAGCCCTTCAAACACCAGCGCCCCGGTCACGGCCCCTTTCATTGCGCCACACATGTTTTCCCAGCTGACGGGCGGACCGGCGTGCAGAATGGTGGTGCGGGTCATGCCCGGCACAACGTTGATCGCCTGGTCGTAGCCCACCAGCACCGGATGGGACTGGATAATGCGCTCAAGGGCAATCTTATTGGCGGCGGCGATTTTGTCAGCCAGTGGCGCAAGGGCCAGCTGATCCAGCGCTTCTACAACCTGCAAATTCCCCTGCCCCGGCGGCGTCCAGTCGAGCTGGGTCACGGGGATATGCTGCTTTTTGAGATCCGCACTGAACAGCGCGATACCGACGTTAATCACGTTCAACGGCTGGTTAAATAAGGTCGTCATCAGGCAGTCTCCCCTTTAAAGACAAATTCACGTGCCAGTAATCCGGTGTTGGTGCTGCTGCTCGCCCAGATCACCCCTGCCTCGGTCAGAAGCTGACACTGCTGTGCCAGGGACGGTGAGTCCTGGTCGGTTCCGAGCACATAGCCGAGAATTGCCAGCGGGCGGTTATCGGCTTTCGCCGTCGCCTGCGCCTCTTTTATGGCCTCAAGCATCACGCCAACCGGATCCTCGTGCGCGCCAAAGCCCAGAACAAAGTCCATCACGATCACGCCCACCTCGGGGTCACGCGCCTCCTGCAACAGGCGGCTGATGCGGTTGGTCGGATCGATCATCGGGTGCGGTTTGCCGTGGGTGAAATCGTCATCTCCAAAATCAAGGAAGGTGTGGGCTTTACTGACGTTGATATCGTCCAGCCGTTTCGCCGGGTCGGGTTGAATGTTGCTGTAGACGTCGTCGAACTTTTCCAGCGCGGCGAACATGGCCTCATCGCACAGGGTGCCGCCGCAGAACAGGCCGCGGATGTATTTCTGCTGGGGTGTCAGCCGGGCACGCACCTCTTCGATCAGTGGCCAGTTCAGCGGATGCAGGTCGAGAGACTCTTTTTTCACCCCCGTTAACAGCACGGCCTTCAGCGCCGCCTCTTTGGTGCCACGGGCGAACTGCAGGTTGCCTTCATCAGCCGGCGGCTGATGACGACCGAGGAAACAGACCACCACCGGTTTGCGGCAGGTGCGGGCGCGGGCCAGCACTTTTTCTGCCACCGACGGCGCAGGCGGTTTAGAGATGAGGGTAATCACCTGGGTGGCGTCGTCAGCGTCCAGCATCGCGATGGCATCCAGCATCATCAGGCCACCTATCTTTTCGCTCAGATCGCGCCCGCCGGTGCCAATCAGCTGCGACACGCCGCCGCCGAATTCATGGATCCGCACGCTCAGCTCCTGGCTGCCGGTCCCGGACGCCCCGATAATACCGATCGGTCCGCGGCGCACCGCATTGGCGAAGCACAGCCCGGTACCGTTGATAATGGCCGTGCCGCAGTCCGGCCCCATCATCAGCAGCCCTTTCTGGTGTGCCAGCTGCTTCAGCGCCAGCTCGTCATCAAGGCTGACGTTGTCGGAGAAGAGCATGACGTTGAGATCGTTTTCCAGCGCCTGACGTGCTTCGCGGGCGGCAAACGTGCCGTTTACCGAAATCACCGCCAGGTTGCTCTCAGGACGATGGGTTTTCGCACTGGCAAGGGTGGCATAACGCGCTTCATGGCTCCCGCCGCTCTCCTTGCGGGTGAAAAGCGCTTCGATGGCTGCCAGCGTTTCGTCATTCGCCGCCTCGCCTTTAATCACAATCATTAAGTCGCCGTTTTTGGCATCCGCTAATTCCGGCGTTAATAGCCCGAGATTTTTTAATACGCCTTTGTTCATTTCTGTCGCCATAGCCACAAAAGCCTGCTCAACGCCCGGCAATTTATTGGCCTTCGTAGAAACCGACATCAATGACACCGAGTCAAAATAGGTATTCTTTTTTATGACGATTTTGGTGGGCATTATTTTCTCCTGAATGAGGATAAAAGGGGGCCGCCGTCGTGCAATAGGCACGTCGGTAAAATACTGTCTGAATGAGCGACCAGCCGGAAAAGGCTGGCCGAAGGAATTACGCGCCTGCAGCCAGCAGCAGGTCTGCTATCTGGTGGTAGCCTTTTTCCCGCGCCAGTTCGAGCGGGGTTTTGCCGTATTTATCGGTCATGTGCGGATTTGCGCCGTTATCCAGTAACAGCTTTACAATTTCCTGCTGTTTCGCGCCGCCATCGTTGAGGACAATCGCTTCCAGCAGCGGCGTCCAGCCCACGAAGTTGGTGTGGTTGACGTTAATATCGGTTTTCTCCAGCAGCTCGCGCACAATCTCAACGTGCCCTTTCTCGCTGGCAGGCGTAATGCCGACACCACCGAAGCGGGTCAGGCGATCAAGATCCGGATTGGCGGGTAAGACTATCCGCAGCAGGGTTAAATCATTTGTCAGGCAGCTAATCAGGAAGGGGTTAAAACAGGTCTGATCCTGTTGATCAATATCTGCTCCGGCGGCAATTAAAAATGCCACGCAGTCATAATGTTTTTTCAGACTGGCAATAATAACGGCCGTTCTTTTCTGGCGTTGAGTGGCATTAATATCGACACCTTTTTCAAGGCAGGCTTTTAGCCCGTCAATATTGCCCTGCTCTGCCGCCAGCAAAAATTCAGTAACGAGTTCGTTCGCAGACATATTCAGACTCCCCATGATGTATTGCTCATGACCTGAGAATAGCAACAGCCTGGTGAGAAAAGAATCCGCTTAAAAATCATTCATCGACAGTCAATTCATTATTGAGTTAAATTCAACAATTCAGCCAAAATGTGCAGCCGTGCAATGTTTTACTTATGTTTTAGCGCTTTTATTCGCCTCAGACAGCATTCTGCTTATGCCTGATGAAGCCTGACATGACGCGGCTCGGCGCGAATAATCAGAACTGTGACCGCCGTCATATGCGTTGTAACAGCGCTGTTAAAATATGTTCAAAACTGATGGCTAACAGGAGCCGTAATATGAATTCCATCTTTACTGAAGAGAACCTGCTGGCCTTCACCACGGCGGCACGCTTTGGCAGCTTCAGCAAAGCCGCCACCGAGCTTGGCGTAACCACCTCTGCCATCAGTTACACCATCAAGCGAATGGAGACCGGGCTGGATGTGGTGCTGTTTGTACGCAATACGCGCAGCATTGAGCTGACCGAGTCGGGGTTTTACTTTTACCGTAAAGCGACCGACCTGCTGAATGATTTTCATGCCATTAAGCGCGGGATAGACACCATTTCGCAGGGCATTGAGGCGCGGGTCCGCATCTGCATCAACCAGCTTTTGTACACCCCACGCCATACGGCACGGCTGCTGCAGGTGCTGAAAAAACAGTTTCCTACCTGCCAGATCACCGTCACGACCGAGGTCTACAACGGCGTCTGGGACTCCATCATCAACAACCAGGCCAATATCGCGATTGGCGCACCGGATACGCTGCTCGACGGCGGCGGCATTGATTACACCGAGATCGGTGCCATCCGTTGGGTATTCGCCATCGCGCCGGAACACCCGCTGGCCTTCGTGCCGGAGCCGATAGCCGAAAGCCAGCTGCGTCTGTACCCCAACATCATGGTGGAAGACACGGCGCACACCATAAACAAGAAGGTCGGCTGGCTGCTGCACGGCCAGGAGGCGATTCTGGTGCCCGACTTCAACACCAAATGCCAGTGTCAGATCCTTGGGGACGGGATTGGTTTTTTACCGGAGTATATGGCCCGCGAGGCGGTGGAGGACGGGCTGCTGGTCACGCGGCGAATCAATAATCCGCGTCAGGATTCACGCATGCTGCTTGCCACGCAGCATGCGGCGACCGGCCAGGTCACGCGCTGGATCAAACAGCAGTTTGGTCCACAGGGCGTGCTGACCGGGATATACAGCGATCTATTGTGGCGCGCTTAGTTTTTGCTTTGCACCCAAAACGCGTGAATAAGACCAGGGATGTAGCCCAGTAAGGTCAGAACGATGTTAATGATAAACGCCCAGCCAAACCCTTTGCCGAGCAGCACGCCCAGCGGTGGCAGGATAATAGTAAAGACAATACGCCAAAAACCCATAACGACTCCGTGCAAGCTAACCAATTGAAAATAAAAAAGAGAACATTCTCTAAGCGTAGCCAGTTTAACGGCCTGCACCATCTCTTTATCGCCCTTTTACCCTCTTTTACGCTTTTGACACTGGCTTAATCCTCCCCATTAGTTTAGGGTTTCCTTAATTAAGTAAAGACTAAACTAATATGACTGAACTCGAACAACTTCAGGCCAGCGCCGGACAGGCCGCAGCCCTGTTAAAAGCGATGAGCAATCCGCGTCGGTTGCTGATCCTCTGCATGCTGTGCGGTACACCGGGTACCAGCGCGGGCGATCTGGCGCGGGCGACGGGGCTTAGCCCATCCGCCACGTCACAACATCTGGCGCGTATGCGTGAAGAGGGGCTTATCGACAGCACCCGTGAAGCGCAGCGCATCCTGTATTTCATTAAAAACGATGCGGTGCATCAGCTGATCAGCACCCTGAAAAGCCTCTATTGCCCGTAAGGAGCCACCATGTCACTACCGCTCATTTCACCCCAGCAGGCCAATGCGCTCGTTGCTGAAGGTGCAAAACTGATCGATATTCGCGATCCCGACGAATATGCCCGCGAGCATATTCCCGCCGCCCGGTCCGTGCCGCTGGACACCTTACCCGGCGGGCTTGAGACGCACGCGGGCGAAACGGTGATTTTTCACTGCCAGTCTGGCGCCCGGACATCCTCGAACGCAGCCCGCCTTGCTCAGGCTGCCGCGCCTGCTCAGGCATTTATCGTTGAAGGCGGAATTCAGGGGTGGAAGCAGGCTGGGTTGATCACGCAGGAAGACACGTCACAGCCGCTGCCGTTGATGCGCCAGGTGCAAATTGCCGCCGGGCTGCTCACCCTGTGCGGGGTCGTGCTGGGCTTTACGCTCTCCAGCGGTTTTTTCCTGCTGAGCGGCTTTGTGGGGGCCGGGCTGCTGTTTGCCGGGCTGACCGGGTTTTGCGGAATGGCGAGACTGCTGAAAGTGATGCCCTGGAACCGGCGTACCTCGTAAGCAGTAATCGGTGAAATACGCTGTACCCGGCATCAGACGTGGGCTAAGGTGAAGATCATTGAAACGATGAGGAGGTAGTATGTTTTCTGTCGGTGATTATGTGCAACCGCGTAAAGGCGGCCCAAAACTGAAAGTACTCGAAGTGAACGGCGATAGCGTTGTGGCGGTTCAGGCCAGCAATGAGCAAGGCGAGAAATTTACCCTGAAGGCCGCAGACCTGGCCCTGTATACCGAAGAGGGTGATTTCGGCGTCTGCTAAACAGGCAACCGGGCGGTGTCTTCCGCCCGGCTCATGGATTAAATCAGAAAATCATCCAGTGATTTACCATTTGCCAGTGCATTGGCAATAGGCTTTGGCGTACGCCCCTGACCGGTCCATGTTTTCTCTTCACCGTTGAGATCAATAAAGCGATATTTCGCTTCACGCGGTTTACGTTTTTTCGCTGGCTTACCGGCCTGCGCCATATCTGAACCGAGGAGATCGGACGGTGAAATACCATCAGCTTTCATCAGTTCCAGCAGGGCATTAATTTTTTCCTGCTGCTCAGCGCGTTGTTGCTCTAATTCCGCCAACTCACTCCGTTTCTCTTCAGCAACGACCCTGACTTTTTCCAGCATTTCTTCAAGAACGTCCAGGGATAATTCACGCGCCATCGCACGCAGAGTTCGGATATTATTAAGATTCTGTAACGTCAAAGACATATATTTGAAAACCTTTTCTTTAGGGTAAATCGAAAAATCGACAAGAGAATAATTCATTTCGCCTGGAATATCTACCCGCGGGCACGTCTTGCTAAAAATGTAAATGTTTTAAAATATCGCGTTTAATAATATCGGCAGATAACTGTCGATACCGCCGGATTCAATCTTTATCTCAGTATAAACGGTTAGATTTAATCCAAATCAAAGCATGCCGCACTGCCGTCGTTCGGGCAGAACATTCGCTTCGGCACGCTCAAGATCAACAGATTGATTTACATACAAAAACTGACGACAGGGACAGATTATAACGAACCGAACAAAAAACACGCAATTTTAGAGAATTTTGTGGACAAAACGCGACTAAATAAAAATTAATAACTAGTTGTTAGTTCAAATGCAGAGATATACGCTATACACGACTGACAAACCAACCTAAAGCACTAACCGCTGAGGGAAAATCGTTTCTATTGTGTTCTTCTCAAGGAGTTCAGACATGTTCTCACCGCAATCTCGCCTGCGCCATGCGGTAGCGGATACCTTCGCGATGGTTGTTTACTGTTCCGTCGTGAACATGCTGATCGAAATTTTCCTCTCCGGAATGTCCTTTGAGCAGTCACTTTCTTCTCGTCTGGTGGCAATTCCGGTCAACATTATTATTGCGTGGCCTTACGGATTATACCGCGATGCGGTCATGCGCTTTGCGCGTCGTATTAGCCCGTCAGGGTGGGTGAAAAACCTCGCCGACGTTCTGGCATACGTGACGTTCCAGTCACCCGTTTACGTGGCTATTCTGCTGACAGTGGGCGCAGACTGGCATCAAATCGTCGCAGCGGTCAGTTCAAATATCGTGATTTCAATGCTGATGGGTGCGGTGTATGGCTATTTTCTCGACTACTGTCGCCGCCTGTTTAAGGTCAGCCAGTACAGCCAGGCCAAAGCATGATGTGAGGCGACTGGCGAATGCCAGTCGCAGATTTACTGTACGTCGCCAAACAGTCCCTTCAAAAACCGCTCCAGCGCCATACGCGAACTGAAGCCATGCGGAATACCATAATGTTCATGCGTTTCACCACCTAAATACAGTGGGAATTGCTGATAATGATCGCAGGTTTTAATATCCGAGGCAGGCTCAGCAAATGACAAACTTCTGTCTTTCAGCGTCGGGTGAATAATGAGAGCGGTACGTCCCATTCTTGCTTCACGATTAACGTAAACATAATTCTCGCCACGGCGATATCCATACGCTTTTGATGTCACCTCATCCATGGTGAATCCCTCTTTTTCAAGAACGCGCGCCACCTCATCAGGTCGTAAATACATATCTTTTCCTCGTTATCTTTTCCTGCCCGGCAACCTTACAGTATTCAGCATTAGCAGGGCTTTCAGAATATTCCATAAACTGCCAGATAACGCGTGACGCGCTTCAGATATTAAATTTCTGGACTAAACTAAACGGGAACGCAAAATTACGGAGGATCGTATGTTTAACAGACCGAACCGAAACGATATTAACGACGACACACAGGATATTCGTAACGATGTCAGCCAATTAGCGGACTCGCTGGAAGAAGTGCTGAAATCCTGGGGTTCCGGTGCGAAGGACGAAGCGGATGCCGCAAAACGTAAGGCTCAGTCTTTGCTACGTGAAACCCGCGCCCGCATGAATGGGCGTTCGCGCACCACGCAGGCTGCCTGCGATGCCATCAGCTGCGCCAATACCTTCGTTCGCGAAAAACCCCTCTGTACGCTTGGTACGGTAGCCGCGGTGGGTATCTTCGTGGGGGCGCTGCTTAGCCTGCGCAAATAGTCGTCTCAGCCTGTCCGAATCCGCCCCGGTCGCGTCAGCCCCCGGGGCTTTTCTTTGCCTGCGCGCCTGAAAAAGCCGTACAGCCCGCCCTGCCCCGCTGTGCTCATCATCGGGGCCATATTAATCTGAAATTCCCATATCTTGTATGGTTGAATCTTAAGACAACTACATCTAGTATTCCCTTTAGCAAGATACACACAACCTGACGCGATGATTCGCGCCGCTCTCTCATTTTAAATGGAAATACGAATCATGAGCATTATTATTTACACTCGTAACGATTGTGTTCAATGCCACGCGACAAAACGTGCAATGGAAAGCCGTGGAGTGGCCTTTGAGATGGTGAATATTGACCTGCAGCCCGAAGCTGCCGATACCCTGCGGGCGCAAGGTTTTCGCCAGCTGCCGGTCGTCGTCGCCGGGGAGACCAGCTGGTCCGGCTTTCGCCCCGACATGATTAACCGCCTCGCCGCCCAGGCCGCCAGGGCATGAGTGGGCTGGTCTACTTCTCCAGCAGCTCGGAAAACACGCTCCGCTTTATTGAGCGCGTCGGGCTGCCTGCGATACGTATCCCGCTTAATGAGCGGGAACGGATCCGGGTAGACGAACCCTACATTCTGGTGGTCCCGAGCTATGGTGGAGGTGGCACCGCGGGGGCCGTGCCTCGCCAGGTGATCCGCTTTCTCAACGATCCCCACAACCGACAGCTTATTCGCGGCGTTATCGCGGCGGGCAATCGCAATTTCGGCGATGCCTTTGGCCGTGCCGGTGATGTCATTTCTCAAAAATGCGGCGTGCCGTATCTCTATCGTTTTGAACTGATGGGGACACAGCAGGACGTAGAGAACGTGCGTAAAGGAGTGAACGAATTTTGGCAACGACAACCGCAGAACGTGTAATTCAGGCGACACCGGATTACCACGCATTAAACGCGATGCTGAACCTCTATGACCGTGAGGGGCACATTCAGTTTGGCAAAGATCATGAGGCGGTGGAGGCGTTTATCGCCACCCACGTCCGCCCCAACAGCATGACCTTTGCAAGCCAGAATGAACGTCTCGATTATCTGGTCAAGGAAGGCTATTACGAAGAGCGCGTGCTGGCCCGGTACGATCGTGCCTTTGTGGAGACGCTGTTCGGGCAGGCCCATAGCCGCGGTTTTCGTTTCCAGACGTTTCTTGGCGCATGGAAGTTTTACACCAGCTATACCCTGAAAACGTTCGACGGCAAACGCTATCTTGAAAGCTTCGAGGACCGCGTGGTGATGGTTGCCCTGACGCTCGCGCAGGGCGATGAAACGCTGGCAGAACGCCTGATGGATGAGATGCTCTCCGGCCGTTTCCAGCCCGCCACACCGACCTTTCTCAATTGCGGAAAAGCTCAGCGCGGCGAGCTGGTCTCCTGCTTCCTGCTGCGCATCGAAGACAATATGGAGTCGATTGGTCGCGCGGTGAATTCGGCGCTGCAGCTCTCTAAACGCGGCGGCGGTGTAGCGTTTCTGCTGTCGAACCTGCGTGAAGCCGGTGCGCCAATTAAGCGCATCGAAAACCAGTCCTCCGGCGTGATTCCGGTCATGAAAATGCTGGAAGATGCTTTCTCGTATGCCAACCAGTTGGGGGCGCGTCAGGGCGCGGGGGCGGTCTATCTCCACGCACACCATCCGGATATCCTGCGCTTCCTGGATACCAAACGTGAAAACGCCGATGAAAAAATCCGCATTAAGACCCTGTCGCTTGGGGTGGTGATTCCGGATATCACCTTTGCGCTCGCCAAAGAAAATGCCGAGATGGCGCTCTTCTCGCCCTACGACATTGAGCGTATTTACGGGAAAGCGTTTGGTGATGTGGCGATAAGCGCCCTGTATCACGATCTGGTGGCCGACGATCGCATTCGTAAGAAGTACATTAACGCCCGCGATTTCTTCCAGACGCTGGCCGAAATTCAGTTTGAGTCCGGCTATCCGTACATCATGTATGAAGATACGGTCAACCGTGCGAACCCGATTGCCGGGCGAATCAATATGAGCAACCTCTGCTCCGAGATATTGCAGGTGAACAGCGCATCCACGTATGACGAAAACCTGGACTACGCCGACATCGGCAAAGACATCTCTTGTAACCTCGGGTCGCTGAATATTGCCCACACCATGGACTCCCCCGATTTTGGTCGCACGGTGGAGACCGCTATTCGCGGACTGACCGCGGTGTCAGACATGAGCCACATCCGCAGCGTGCCGTCCATTGAAGCCGGTAATGCCGCCTCGCACGCCATCGGCCTTGGGCAGATGAACCTCCACGGCTATCTGGCGCGGAAAGGTATCGCCTACGGTAGCCCGGAAGGACTGGATTTCACCAACCTCTATTTTTACACCATTACCTGGCATGCGCTGCATACCTCAATGATGCTGGCGCGCGAGCGTAACCAGCGCTTTGCGGGCTTTGAACAGTCGCGTTACGCCAGCGGTGAGTACTTCAGGCCATATCTGGAAGGAGACTGGCAGCCGAAAACCGACAAAGTGCGCCAGCTTTTTGCCGATGCCGGGGTTCTCCTGCCTACCCGCGAGATGTGGCAGCAGCTGCGGGACGATGTGATGCGTTACGGCATCTATAACCAGAATCTGCAGGCCGTACCGCCAACCGGGTCAATCTCTTACATTAACCACGCCACGTCGAGTATCCACCCGATTGTGTCGAAGATTGAGATCCGCAAGGAAGGTAAGACCGGGCGCGTTTACTATCCTGCCCCGTTTATGACCAACGACAATCTGGCCCTGTATCAGGACGCGTATGAGATTGGTCCTGAGAAAATTATTGATACCTACGCCGAGGCGACAAAACACGTGGATCAGGGGCTGTCGCTGACGCTCTTCTTCCCGGACACCGCCACCACGCGCGACATCAACCGGGCACAGATTTACGCCTGGAAGAGAGGGATCAAAACCCTCTACTACATTCGCCTGCGCCAGCGTGCGCTGGAAGGTACCGAAATTGAAGGCTGCGTGTCCTGCGCGCTGTAAGGAGAAAGGATGAAACTGTCACGCGTGAGTGCCGTTAACTGGAATAAAATTCAGGATGATAAAGACCTGGAGGTGTGGAACCGCCTGACCAGCAACTTCTGGCTGCCGGAAAAAATCCCGCTTTCAAACGATATTCCGGCCTGGCAAACCCTCAGCCACGCCGAACAGCAGCTGACGATCCGTGTGTTCACCGGTCTGACGCTGCTGGACACCATTCAAAATACCGTCGGTGCCCCTGCGCTGATGGCCGACGCGCTGACGCCTCACGAAGAGGCGGTGATGTCGAACATCAGCTTTATGGAGGCGGTCCATGCCCGCTCCTACAGCTCGATTTTTTCGACGCTGTGCCAGACCAAAGATGTGGACGCGGCATACACCTGGAGCGAAGAAAGCGAGTCATTGCAGCGAAAGGCCAGCCTGGTGCAGGAGTATTATCAGGCCGACGAACCGCTGAAGAAAAAAATTGCCAGCGTGTTTCTCGAATCCTTCCTGTTCTATTCGGGCTTCTGGTTACCGATGTACTGGTCGAGCCGCGGCAAGCTGACCAACACCGCCGATTTAATTCGCCTCATCATTCGTGATGAAGCCGTACACGGGTACTACATCGGCTATAAATATCAGAAAGGGCTGGAGAACGTCAGCGAAGAAAAGCGCGAAGCGTTAAAAGGTTTTGCCCTCGATTTGCTGATGGATTTGTACGAGAACGAACTGAGTTATACCGAAGAATTGTACGCCGGTACCGGTTGGGAGGAGGAGGTAAAAGCGTTTCTTTGCTACAACGCCAACAAAGCGCTGATGAATCTCGGCTACGAAGCGCTTTTCCCACCGGAAATGGCCGACGTGAACCCGGCGATCCTGGCGGCACTGTCACCCAACGCCGATGAAAACCACGATTTCTTCTCCGGGTCTGGTTCGTCGTATGTGATGGGCAAAGCGGTGGAGACCGAAGATGAGGACTGGGATTTTTAATGAGCGGATTAACGTTCATTAATTTAATATAAATCTAACAACTTCCTCCCTAATATTTTACGGGCAACTACACTGTAATTCCCCGTTCATATTCGCCTGAATCACTCCGATTCAGGCGAAATTTCGCTGTGCAAAAGCAAAAAATTCAGAAAAATTCAAACCACGCTCAGCCCTTTACTCATGGGAAATTCAGCCGTTTCGCTTACGGCAAAATTCCTGCCATAAGCAAACCCAGGGTTGTCTCAGATTCTCAGTATGTTAGGGTAATGCCAGTTAACTATTTACCATGGTAATGATATCGACATAAACAAATAACAGGACACTCTCTATTGCATGGCAATTAAATTAGAAGTGAAAAATCTTTATAAAGTATTTGGCGAGCATCCTCAGCGCGCATTCAAATATATTGAGAAAGGCCTTTCAAAAGAGCAAATTCTGGAAAAAACCGGGCTGTCGCTTGGCGTTAAAGACGCCAGTCTGGCCATTGAAGAAGGCGAGATTTTTGTCATCATGGGGTTATCCGGTTCGGGTAAATCCACTATGGTTCGCCTTCTCAATCGCCTGATTGAACCCACCCGTGGACAGGTACTGATTGATGGCGTTGATATCGCCAGAATATCAGAGGCTGAACTTCGCGAGGTGCGCAGAAAGAAGATTGCAATGGTGTTCCAGTCATTTGCGCTGATGCCGCATATGACGGTGCTGGATAATGCCGCCTTTGGCATGGAATTAGCGGGCGTTACCGCTAATGAACGTCAGGAAAAAGCGCTGGATGCATTACGTCAGGTGGGCCTCGAGAATTATGCGCATGCCTACCCGGATGAGCTTTCTGGCGGGATGCGCCAGCGTGTCGGATTAGCCCGCGCATTAGCCATTAACCCAGACATTTTATTAATGGATGAAGCTTTCTCGGCACTCGATCCATTAATTCGCACCGAGATGCAGGATGAGCTGGTAAAATTACAGGCTAAACATCAACGTACTATTGTTTTTATTTCCCACGATCTTGATGAAGCCATGCGTATTGGTGACCGTATTGCCATTATGCAAAATGGTGAAGTGGTGCAGGTCGGCACGCCGGATGAAATTCTGAATAATCCGGCCAATGATTATGTGCGCACCTTCTTCCGCGGCGTGGATATTAGCCAGGTCTTTAGTGCGAAAGATATCGCCCGTCGTTCACCGAACGGTCTTATCCGCAAAACACCGGGCTTTGGTCCGCGCTCTGCACTGAAACTGTTGCAGGATGAAGATCGGGAATACGGTTATCTGATCGAACGCGGTAATAAATTTGTTGGCATTGTTTCCATCGACTCCCTGAAAACCGCACTCAGCGAAAATCAGGGCATTGATGCGGCGGTTATCGACTCCCCGCTTGCCGTAGACGCCGAAACGCCGCTCAGCGAGCTGCTCTCTCACGTTGGTCAGGCCCCATGTGCCGTACCGGTAGTCAGTGAGGAACAACAGTACGTCGGCATCATCTCAAAACGCATGTTGCTGCAGGCTTTAGATCGCGAGGGGACAAACAATGGCTGATCAATCTAACCCGTGGGGAACCACCGAGGCGGCGGACAGCGCTGCTCAATCTGCCGATGCGTGGGGGTCTTCCACGCCTGCGCCAACCGATGGCGGCGCGGCGGACTGGCTCAACAGTGCACCGGCCCCTGCGCCAGAGCACTTCAATATTATGGATCCGTTTCATAAGACGCTGATCCCGCTGGATAGCTGGGTCACGGAGGGGATCGACTGGGTAGTGACTCACTTCCGTCCGGTCTTCCAGGGGATCCGCGTACCGGTGGATTACATCCTGAACGGTTTCCAGCAGCTGATGCTCGGCATGCCCGCGCCGGTCGCTATTGTGCTCTTCTCCCTGATTGCCTGGCAGTTTGGCAGCGCTGGCATGGGTGTCGCCACGCTGATCTCACTGATTGCCATCGGCGCGATTGGCGCCTGGTCACAGGCAATGATCACCTTAGCGCTGGTGCTCACCGCACTGCTCTTCTGCGTCGCTATCGGCCTGCCGATGGGGATCTGGCTGGCGCGCAGTCCGCGGGCGGCGAAGATTATTCGTCCGCTGCTGGATGCGATGCAGACCACCCCCGCGTTTGTCTACCTGGTGCCGATCGTGATGCTGTTTGGTATCGGCAACGTGCCGGGCGTCGTGGTGACCATTATCTTCGCCCTGCCGCCGGTCATTCGTCTGACGATACTCGGGATTAACCAGGTACCGGCCGATCTTATCGAGGCGTCGCGTTCATTTGGTGCCAGCCCGCGCCAGATGCTGTTTAAAGTTCAGCTTCCACTGGCGATGCCAACCATCATGGCGGGTGTCAACCAGACGCTGATGCTGGCCCTCTCCATGGTGGTGATTGCCTCAATGATCGCCGTCGGCGGACTGGGTCAGATGGTGCTGCGCGGCATTGGTCGTCTTGATATGGGACTGGCCACCGTGGGCGGCGTCGGCATTGTGATCCTCGCCATTATCCTTGACCGCCTGACGCAGGCTGTCGGTCGTGATTCACGCAGTCGCGGCAACCGTCGCTGGTATAGCACCGGCCCTGTCGGGTTAATCACCCGCCCATTCAGAAAATAAGGAACAACGATGCGACATCGCGTACTTTTTGCCACAGCGTTTGCCACCCTTGTCTCCACCAGCACGTTTGCAGCAGACCTGCCGGGCAAAGGCATTACCGTGCAACCGGTGCAAAGCACCATTTCAGAAGAGACCTTCCAGACGCTGTTAGTCAGCCGCGCGCTGGAAAAACTGGGCTATACGGTCAACACCCCAAGTGAAGTGGATTACAACGTGGGCTACACCTCGATTGCCTCCGGTGATGCCACCTTTACCGCCGTCAACTGGCAGCCGCTGCACGACGACATGTATGCCGCCGCCGGCGGGGATAAAAAATTCTACCGTGAAGGCACCTTCGTGACCGGTGCGGCGCAGGGGTACCTGATCGACAAGAAAACAGCCGACCAGTACCACATCACCAATATTGAGCAGCTGAAGGATCCGAAGATTGCCAAACTGTTCGACACCAACGGTGACGGCAAAGCTGACATGATGGGCTGCTCGCCGGGCTGGGGCTGTGAGGCGGTGATTAATCACCAGAACAAAGCCTTTGACCTGGCGAAAACGGTCGACGTCAGCCACGGTAACTACTCGGCGATGATGGCCGACACCATTGCCCGCTTCAAAGAGGGTAAACCGGTTATCTATTACACCTGGACACCGTACTGGGTGAGCGACGTGCTGAAGCCGGGGAAAGACGTGGTGTGGCTGCAGGTGCCCTTCTCTTCCCTGCCGGGCGAGCAGAAAGATATCGACACCAAACTGCCAAACGGCATGAACTATGGCTTCCCGGTAAACACGATGCATATCGTTGCTAACAAAACCTGGGCTGAGAAAAACCCGGCGGCAGCGAAGCTGTTCTCGGTGATGAAACTGCCTCTGGCGGACATCAACGCCCAGAACGCAATGATGCACGCGGGGAAATCGTCCGAAGCTGACATCAAAGGCCACGTGGATGGCTGGATCAAAGCCCACCAGCAGCAGTTTGATGGCTGGGTAAAAGAAGCGATGGACGCGCAGAAGTCATAAGAGCCCTTCAGACCTGCCCTCTCCCCACGGGAGAGGGTGAACTCCCCTAAACCGCACAATCCAGCACGTAACAATCCCACCACATTCACAATCATTCGCTATTATGGTTCACGGAAAAATAATCACTTAACTCACGATTCCTGAACCTGATGACTAAAACAACTCAAGGGCTTAGCCCGGCACTCATCCTTTTAATGTCCGTGGCAACGGGTCTGGCAGTCGCCAGTAACTACTACGCGCAGCCACTGCTCGATACCATCGCCCGCGCATTTAACCTTTCTGCCAGCTCCGCTGGCTTTATTGTCACCGCCGCGCAGCTTGGCTATGCCGCCGGGCTGCTTTTCCTCGTGCCGCTGGGCGATATGTTTGAGCGTCGGATGCTGATTGTCTCCATGACCTTGCTGGCCGCAGGCGGGATGCTGATCACCGCCAGCAGCCACTCGTTAACGATGATGATTATCGGCACCGCGTTAACGGGTCTGTTCTCCGTCGTGGCGCAGATTCTGGTTCCGCTCGCCGCCACTCTCGCCTCACCGGAAAAGCGCGGCAAGGTGGTGGGAACAATCATGAGCGGCCTGCTGCTGGGGATTTTGCTGGCGCGGACCGTCGCCGGGCTGCTGGCGAGTCTTGGTGGCTGGCGTACCGTGTATTGGGTGGCGAGCGTACTGATGGCCGTGATGGCGCTTGCCCTGTGGCGCGGGCTGCCAAAGGTGAAGCAGGAAAATCACCTTAATTATCCGCAGCTTCTCGCCTCCGTTTTCAGCCTCTTCACACACGATAAACTGCTGCGTACGCGTGCGTTGCTGGGCTGTTTGACCTTCGCCAACTTCAGCATCTTATGGACCTCAATGGCGTTTCTGCTGGCCGCACCGCCGTTCAATTATTCCGAAGCGGTGATTGGTCTGTTTGGTCTGGCGGGCGCTGCGGGAGCCCTGGGCGCGCGTCCGGCGGGCGGCTTGGCGGATAAAGGCAAATCCCATCTGACGACCTCTGCCGGGCTGGTTCTGCTCCTGCTCTCCTGGGCAGCCATCTGGTATGGCCATACCTCTGTGCTGGCGCTGATCGTCGGTATTCTGGTACTCGACCTGACCGTACAGGGCGTGCATATCACTAACCAGACCGTCATCTACCGCGTGAAGCCAGAGGCGCGTAACCGCCTCACGGCCGGATACATGACCAGCTATTTTATTGGCGGCGCAGCGGGTTCGTTAATTTCAGCCTCGGCGTGGCAGCATGCCGGTTGGTCAGGCGTGTGCGGGATAGGGGCAATCGTCGCCGCGCTGAATCTGCTAGTATGGTGGCGCGGGTACCATCGCCAGGACGTAATTAACTAAGTTTTACATTGCTTTGGGCCTCTTAGGGTGTAAAGGGGCCCTGCAGTCTGTTAATGTAAACGTAATCATTTATCCCAGAAATTTTAATGTGGGTGACATATTTTCTACCGGCATGAATAGTTCAGACCCCCGTCCTCACATCCTCTCTTCCGCGGGTTCACTCCCAACGCTCTCTGTGCTCACCGGGTCACGGACTTACCCGGCGCTTTCTGATGGTGACATAAGTTTGGCGGATATAACCGCACAAATAATTCATTTACATTATTTGTCACTATCGTTACTATATCGGCTGTAATTAATGAGGTTATGCCCAAATGGATAGTTCGTTTACGCCCATTGAACAAATGCTTAAATTCCGCGCCAGTCGTCATGAGGACTTCCCGTATCAGGAGATCCTGCTGACCCGCCTGTGCATGCACATGCAGGGTAAGCTACTGGAAAATCGTAATAAGATGCTGAAAGCTCAAGGGATTAACGAGACGTTGTTTATGGCGTTAATTACGCTGGAGTCTCAGGAAAATCACAGCATTCAGCCGTCAGAGCTGAGCTGCGCGCTGGGTTCATCCCGTACTAATGCCACCCGTATTGCCGATGAACTGGAAAAACGCGGCTGGATTGAACGCCGTGAAAGCGATAACGATCGCCGCTGCCTGCATCTGCAGCTGACCGACAAAGGTCACCAATTCCTGCGTGAGGTGCTGCCACCTCAGCATAATTGCCTGCATCAACTGTGGTCTGCCCTCAGCACCACCGAGCGCGACCAGCTTGAGCACATTACTCGTAAGCTGCTGACCCGTCTGGACCAGATGGATGAAGACGGCGCTGTTCTAGAGGCGCTGCGCTAACGCGACAACACGCTCAACAATCCCAGACTCATAAGAAAACCGACAGGCCAGCACGTCACACTGCTGGCCTTTCTGACAACAGCTCGGCTCAGCCGATGTGAAAATAAGAAGATCGTGGAGAACAACAATGAGCGCAAATGCGGAGAGCACTACCCCGCAGCAACCGGTCAATAAAAAGGGCAAACGCAAAAGCGCCCTTATTGTACTGACATTGCTCTTTATTATTATTGCCGTGGCATATGGGATCTATTGGTTTTTAGTATTGCGTCATGCTGAAGAGACAGACGATGCATACGTGGCAGGGAACCAGGTACAAATTATGGCGCAGGTATCGGGCAGCGTGACGAAAGTCTGGGCTGATAACACCGATTTTGTGCAAAAAGGGGATGTATTGGTCACGCTCGATCCGACCGACGCCCAACAGGCTTTTGAAAAAGCCCAGACCGCGCTGGCCTCCAGCGTCCGTCAGACCCGCCAGCTGATGATCAACAGCAAGCAGCTGCAGGCCAACATCGACGTGCAGAAAACCGCACTGGCGCAGGCGCAGAGCGACCTGAACCGTCGCGTTCCCCTCGGCACTGCCAACCTGATTGGCCGTGAAGAGCTGCAGCACGCGCGTGATGCCGTTGCCAGCGCACAGGCGCAGCTGGACGTGGCGATTCAACAGTACAACGCCAACCAGGCGATGGTGCTGGGCACCAGCCTGGAAAACCAGCCTGCCGTGCAACAGGCTGCCACCGACGTGCGCAACGCGTGGCTTGCCCTGCAGCGTACTAAAATTGTCAGCCCGATGACCGGCTACGTCTCTCGTCGTTCCGTCCAGCCTGGCGCCCAAATTAGCCCAACCACGCCGCTGATGGCGGTCGTTCCGGCGGACAACCTGTGGGTTGATGCGAACTTTAAAGAGACGCAGCTTGCCCATATGCGTATCGGCCAGACCGCGACGGTGATCAGCGATATTTACGGTGATGACGTGAAGTACACCGGGAAAGTGGTCGGCCTGGATATGGGGACCGGCAGTGCCTTCTCCCTGTTGCCAGCGCAAAACGCCACCGGGAACTGGATCAAAGTGGTTCAGCGCTTGCCTGTACGTATTGAACTGGATGCAAAACAGCTGGCGGACCATCCGCTGCGTATTGGCCTCTCTACGCTGGTAACGGTTGATACCGCCAACCGCGATGGTCAGATCCTGGCAAGTCAGGTGCGCAGCACCCCGGCTTATGAAAGTAACGCCCGTGAAATTAGCCTCGATCCGGTCAATAAACTGATCGATGACATCGTGAAGGCAAACGCCGGTTAATCCGAAGGTGAGCATTATGCAACAGCAAAAGCCGCAAAAACCGCTGGAGGGGGCGCAACTGGTTATCATGACCATTGCGCTGTCGCTGGCGACATTCATGCAGGTGCTGGACTCTACCATCGCAAACGTGGCGATCCCGACCATCGCCGGTAACCTTGGCTCGTCACTGAGCCAGGGGACCTGGGTCATTACCTCGTTTGGGGTGGCAAACGCCATCTCCATCCCTATCACCGGCTGGCTGGCGAAGCGCGTCGGTGAAGTGAAGCTGTTCCTGTGGTCAACGGTATTGTTCGTGCTCGCCTCCTGGGCGTGCGGCATGTCCAACAGCCTGACGATGCTGATCATCTTCCGCGTCATTCAGGGGATTGTGGCCGGGCCGCTGATTCCGCTGTCGCAGAGTTTGCTGCTGAACAACTATCCGCCCGCTAAGCGCTCTATCGCGCTGGCGCTGTGGTCAATGACGGTGATTGTCGCACCGATTTGCGGGCCTATCCTCGGCGGCTATATCAGCGACAACTACCACTGGGGCTGGATCTTCTTCATCAACGTGCCGATTGGGGCGCTGGTGGTGATGCTGACCCTGCAAACGCTGCGCGGTCGCGAAACCCGAACAGAGCAGCGGCGAATTGACGCCATTGGTCTGGCGCTGCTGGTGGTCGGGATCGGTAGCCTGCAGGTGATGCTCGATCAGGGTAAAGAGCTGGACTGGTTTAACTCGACAGAGATTATCATCCTGACCGTTGTCGCGGTGATATCGCTGAGCTTCCTGATCGTCTGGGAGCTGACAGACGATAACCCAATCGTCGATCTCTCGCTGTTTAAGTCGCGAAACTTCACCATCGGCTGCCTGTGTATCAGCCTGGCCTACATGCTCTACTTCGGCGCAATCGTTCTGCTGCCGCAGCTGTTGCAGGAGGTATATGGCTACACCGCAACCTGGGCAGGTTTGGCTTCTGCGCCAGTGGGGTTAATTCCGGTCCTGCTGTCGCCGATTATCGGCCGCTTCGCTCACAAGCTCGACATGCGCAGACTGGTGACCTTCAGCTTTATTATGTACGCGGTGTGCTTCTACTGGCGCGCGTATACGTTCGAGCCGGGCATGGACTTTGGCGCATCCGCATGGCCGCAGTTCATTCAGGGCTTCGCCGTGGCGTGCTTCTTTATGCCGCTGACGACCATTACGCTTTCTGGCTTGCCGCCAGAGCGCATGGCGGCGGCATCAAGCCTGTCGAACTTTACGCGTACGCTGGCAGGCTCCATCGGGACGTCGATCACCACGACCCTTTGGACCAATCGCGAGTCGATGCACCATGCGCAGCTGACCGAAGCGGTGAACCCGTTTAACCCTAACTCGCAGCAGATGTACAGTCAGCTTCAGGGAATGGGGATGACGGAGCAGCAGACATCCGGCTGGATCGCCCAGCAGATCACCAACCAGGGCCTGATTATCTCGGCAAACGAGATATTCTGGATATCGGCGGGGATCTTTATCATCCTGCTGGGACTGGTATGGTTTGCCCGACCACCGTTTGGCGCCGGAGGCGGTGGCGGCGGTGCGCACTAACGTGCGGTGTCCAGATCGCGACAGCGATTGTCAGTAACGATAAAGCAGCGCTCCTGAAATCGATTCACGATAGTGAAAAGACAACAGGAGCGCACCATGCTGAAAACACCTTCCGACAAATACCAACCTCAACCTGCTATTTCCCTGCCCGATCGCCGCTGGCCTGAGCAACGCCTCACGCAGGCGCCGCGCTGGCTTTCCACCGATTTACGCGACGGTAATCAGGCCCTTGCCGAGCCGATGGACAGCAACCGCAAACTGCAGTTCTGGGCGTTGTTACTGCGTTGCGGATTCAAAGAAATCGAAGTCGCTTTCCCCTCTGCCTCACAGACGGACTTCAATTTTGTGCGTCAGTTGATCGACGAAAACCGCATTCCCGATGACGTCACCATTCAGGTATTAACCCAGGCGCGAGAAGACCTTATCCTGCGTACCTTTGCGTCGCTGCGCGGGGCGAAGCAGGCCACCGTACACCTGTATAACGCCACCGCCCCGCTGTTCCGCCGCCTGGTGTTCGGCATGGAGAAAGCGCAAATCGTTGAGCTGGCGACCCGTTCCACGCGTCTTATCCGCACGCTGTGCGAAGAGAATCCCGCCACCCGCTGGCAATACGAATACTCTCCGGAAACTTTCTGCTTTACCGAGCCGGACTTTGCGCTGGAGATTTGCGAAGCCGTGGCAGACATCTGGCAGCCGTGCGCCGAACGCCCGATGGTGATCAACTTACCGGCCACCGTTGAGGTCAGTACACCGAATGTGTATGCCGATCAGATTGAGTATTTCTGCCGTCATTTCAGCCGCCGCAGCGATGTCTGCATCAGCGTCCATCCGCATAACGACCGCGGCACCGGTGTCGCCAGCGCGGAGCTGGCCCTGATGGCCGGTGCAGACCGTGTCGAAGGGTGTCTGTTTGGGAACGGCGAACGAACCGGTAACGTCTGCCTGGTCACGCTGGCGATGAACCTCTACAGCCAGGGGATTAGCCCGAATCTGGACTTTAGCGACATGAATCACGTGGTGGAGGTGGTAGAAACCTGCAATCAGCTGCCGGTGCATCCGCGCCATCCGTGGGCAGGACGGCTGGCGTATACCGCATTTTCAGGTTCACATCAGGATGCCATCAAGAAAGGCTTTGATGCCCGCAAGCCTGACGAACGCTGGGAAATGCCCTATCTGCCGGTTGACCCGCAGGATATTGGTTGCACCTACGAAGCGGTGATCCGGGTTAACAGCCAGTCAGGGAAAAGCGGCAGCGCGTGGCTTATTGAACAAAATCATGGTCTGAAATTACCCCGCGCCCTGCAGCAGGACTTTAGCCAGCACGTACAGCAGGAAACCGACCAGCACGGTAAAGAGATGACGCAGCATGCGCTGTGGCAACTGTTCCGCACCCGTTATGGGCTGGTAGAGACGCCGGGCTTTGCCCTGCACGCTTACCGTAGCGACAGCCAGCAGGACGGGCAGTTACATCTGACGGCAAGCGTCACGACGCAGGGCGGGATGCGCCAGCTGGAGGGGCAAGGCAACGGGCTTTTATCCGCGGCGGCCAATGGTCTAAGCCGCTGGGTCACGACCCCGTTTGTCATTAAGGACTATCACGAACATACGCTTGGGGAGCGCAGCGACAGCCGCTCGGTGGCGTATATCCGCTGTCTGTTTCAGGATGGTAGCAGCCGCTGGGGCGTCGGCATTGACAGCGACGTGGCCCGCGCGTCTCTTCAGGCCCTGTTCAATGCTGTCAGCTAGCTGTCTTTGAAATAATCGCTGGGTGATATCCCCATCACCCGGCGAAACATCGCCGTAAAGGCACTGTGGCTGCCGTAGCCCAGATCAAGCGCCACACGTAGCACTGGCTGACCTTGTCCCAGGCGCAGCAGCGCTTCCAGCAGGCGCGCCCTTCTTAGCCACTCACCGTAGCTTAACCCCGTCTGCTGCTTGAAATGGCGGTTCATCGTACGTTCACTCATACCAAGCGTGTTTGCGGCCTGCATGCTGCCCCAGCTTTCCCCCGGCAACAGCCGGATCTGCTGGCAAAGGGTACGCAACGGCTCGCTTTCCGGCTCAGGCAGGTGAAACGGCAGCACCCGCATCGTGCGGATTTCATCCAGAATGAGCTCATATACGCGCTCATCACGACTGCCTGGCGAGTAGGACGCCTCAAGCGTCAGCGAGGTGAGGATAAGTTCGCGTAACAGACCGGAGATCTGGACTATCTGACAGGTTGCCGGAAGATCGGCTCGCGCCAGGGGATCGATAAACAACGTGCGCGCCGCAACGTTGCCGGTAATACGCAAAGAGTGCGGAGTGCCCGCGGGTAGCCAGACGCCACGTCCGGGCGGCACCACCCAACAACCTGATGCGGTATCGACTCTCACCACCCCACTCAGGGTGTGCAGCAATTGCGCGCAGTCGTGCTGATGCCACGGCTCGCTGTCGCCATGAAGGTAATCATGGGCATAAGGAACAAGTGGGCGATGGGTAAAGGAGAAGGTTGAGGTTGTGGTCATGAGGTTAAACGCCCCTCACCCTACCCTCTCCCTGAGGGAGAGGGAAAAGGTGCACTAGATGTGCAGTTCCTGCAGTTTTTCTTTTGGCAGCGCCAGCTCTTCGTTGCTGTTTACGCGAACGTCACGCTCGATGATATGACGCGCGATCTCCTGGGCTTCTTCCAGAGAGTGCATCTGGTAAGTTCCGCACTGATATACGTTCAGCTCAGGGATCTGGTTCTGCTCTTTCACCTTCAGCACATCTTCCATTGCCGCTTTCCAGGCATCCGCGACGCGTTTCTCTTCAGGCTGACCAATCAGGCTCATGTAGAAACCGGTACGGCAACCCATCGGAGAGATATCGATGATCTCCACGCCATTACCATTCAGGTGGTCGCGCATAAACCCGGCAAACAGGTGCTCCAGGGTGTGAATGCCTTTCTCTGGCATCACTTCTTTGTTAGGCACGCAGAAGCGCAGATCGAATACGGTGATCGTGTCGCCGTGCGGGGTGTGCATGGTCTTCGCCACACGTACTGCAGGTGCTTCCATACGGGTATGGTCGACAGTAAAGCTATCTAATAACGGCATACGTCACCTCCGATAGTGATTTTTTTTAAAATAAACTGAACTCTTCTACAAAATGCACGTCTGAGTATATGAAAGACGCGCATTTGTTATCATCATCCCTGAATTCAGAGATGTATATTTTGGCCACAGCGATGTGGCCTTTTTCTTTTCTGTTAAGCCTGTTTCGCCAGAAACGCCTCAAACGACTCCGTATCCGCCGCTTCAACCTCTTTCTGACGCACGACAGACGCGTCTCGTTCTGCCACAAAATCGGCTTCACTCAGAATCTCTAACGGCTCCTGCTTCAGCATCTCGCGGTATTCCGCAGAGAGCGAACGCCCGGTGCCGCCAATACCCTGATCAATCATAGAACGCAGAATACGCGCTGAGAACGTCAGTTCCGGGTTATCAAACGATTCAACCAGCTGGTCGCACACGTTCTGATAGGCTTCACCACCGTCAATGCTGTCCATGGTTCGGGCAACACGCTTCAGGTCACGGAACAGATCCTTGCCGACTTTCGTCAGCGGGAACTGCGCTGTCTCGCAGCCAATACCCAGCGTAAGACCCGGCTTGCGCCCTTCCAGAATCACGCGGTTCCAGTTGGTACGGGTACAGAGCAGTTCCTCTGAACTCATTTCCGGCGCATCCGCCAGTACGCACCAGACCATAAACAGATCCAGGAAGCGAACCTGCTGCTCATCAACGCCGATGGGTGAGAACGGGTTGATATCCAGCGAGCGCACTTCTATGTATTCAATCCCGCCGCGCTGCAGTGCATCCGACGGGGTTTCACCGCTGTGCGTGACGCGCTTCGGACGAATAGGCGCGTACAGTTCATTTTCAATCTGCAGCACGTTGCTGTTAATCTGCAGGCGCTTACCGTCTTTTTCGAGGCCGATTTTCTCGTACTCTTCCGACGGCGTTTTGATCGCCCGCTTCAATCCTGCCACATATTCGTGCAATTCGTTAAACGTAATACCGAGATTGCTTTGCGACTTATTGGTATAACCCAGATCGCTAAGACGCAGGGAGGTGGCGTACGGGAGATAGTACATTCCACACTCTGTCTTCTCGAACGGCAGCGTGGTCGGTTTCCCCTGCAGGAATGACGAGCATATCGCAGGCGATGCCCCAAACAGATACGGAATGACCCAGCCAAAACGATAGTAGTTGCGGATCAGGCGGAAATAACCCGCGGAGATCGCGTCTTTATCCGTTTCGCCGCACTTCGCCTGCCAGAACGCCATGGGTAAAGAGAAATTGTAATGCACGCCAGAAATGGTCTGCATCAACGCACCGTAGCGGTTTTTCAGCCCCTCACGATAGAGCGTTTTCAGCTGACCGATATTTGACGTGCCGTATTGCGCCAGTTCAATCTCCTGGCCTTGTTCGATATAGCACGGCATGCTGAGCGGCCACATACGCTCATCACCCAGATTGCGGGCAGTGTAGCGATGGATGTCGCGCAGAATCGTTAGCATATGATCAATATCACCATCCACTGGCGTGATGAATTCCAGCAGCGCTTCAGCGAAATCGGTTGTGATCCATTTATGTGTCAGCGCCGAGCCTAACGCCTTCGGGTGACCCGTTGTCGCTAAGCTACCGTCCGCGTTAACGCGCAGCGTTTCACGCTCAAGACCACGCTGAATACCCTTCAGTGCCTGAGGGTGATTTTCCAGCCAGGCCAGCGCCTGAGATACGTCCGGGATCAAATTGACCTCCCGCCTGTCAAAGTATTGTTACTCAGCATAATTGTAATGGTTGACGATTGAAGGTCGCGTATTCATTCCACCAATTAGTGCCACCACGTCATACCCTGTAGTGTTGCCCATGCCACGAGAACATAGCGCAACGCCTTGCCAAGGCACAAAAAAAAGAGCACTGGCCCCCAGGAGATGCGCATCCATCCCGCCAGCAGGCACAGTAAATCACCTATTACAGGCATCCAGCTTAATAACAGCGTGGCAGCGCCATAGCGTTTTAGCCAGCCGACTGCCTTTTCCTGCCAGCGCGATTTTTCACGCAGCGGAAAGAAACGCCCAAGAATAACGTTAGTCAGCCCTCCAAAGCTATTACCCATTGTTGCTATTAACACGAGCAACCAGGGCTGACTCACGCCAGACAACAGCATCGCCACCAGCACCACTTCCGAATTTCCCGGCAAGAGCGTGGCGCTTAAAAAACTGCTGGCGAATAATGATAAAAGTGACAGCGCGTCACTCACAGTAAGCGGACGTCCACAACATCCATCCCGGCATCGCGCGCGGCCTGAATACCAAAATCAGCATCTTCGAACACAACACATTTCACCGCAGGCACACCCATCAATTCTGCACAACGCAGGAAGGTGTCCGGTGCGGGCTTGTGATTTTGAACATGATCGGCGGCAACCACCGCAGAGAAATAATGGCGCAGGCCAAGATGGGTGAGCAGCGCTTCCGAAATAGCGCTTTCACTGCCCGTGCCAACGGACATAGGACGACGCCCGTGCCATGCTTTTACGACGTCAATTAACGGTAACGGACGCACGGTATCTAAAAGCATCGCTTTTACCGCATCGGTTTTTTCACGGGCCAGAAGGTGCGGGTCGAGATCGGCATGATTACGTTCAATCACGGCCTGCGCTATACGCCAGGTTGGGGCTCCGTTGAGGGCGATCATCGCCTGAAGATCGAAACGCATACCGTAACGAGCAAGGACATCAGTCCAGGCTTGACGATGCGTGGGTTCGGTATCCAGGAGAGTGCCATCCATATCGAAGATCAAACCGTCATACTGTGCGTACATCGTGCTCTCGCTAAACGATTAACAAAGCATTACTTTATCGTAAACGGTGGTTTTTGTCGCTCAAAGAGAAATGATTGCTGACGGAACGTCGAAGGAATAACCAGGGAGAAAGAGAGTGGTACAGAAAAGAAGATGGTGCATCCGGGAGGATTCGAACCTCCGACCGCTCGGTTCGTAGCCGAGTACTCTATCCAGCTGAGCTACGGATGCATCGGGATTTACTATTGTACTACTCGATATTCATATCACTTCGAAAGCAATATGAAGTAATAGATGGTGCATCCGGGAGGATTCGAACCTCCGACCGCTCGGTTCGTAGCCGAGTACTCTATCCAGCTGAGCTACGGATGCATCAGGGTACTGCTTTCAGAAATAGTAAATGGTGCATCCGGGAGGATTACTCGGCTGCGCCTCGCCCTTCGAGCCGTTGCTAAAGCAACGTTATCCTCCCTGGTGCTTGCGGCTAACCCGCAGACCTTGAAACAACAGCTTTGCTGTTATCTCGGAGAAGATGGTGCATCCGGGAGGATTCGAACCTCCGACCGCTCGGTTCGTAGCCGAGTACTCTATCCAGCTGAGCTACGGATGCATCGGGATTTACTATTGTACTACTCGATATTCATATCACTTCGAAAGGAATATGAAGTAATAGATGGTGCATCCGGGAGGATTCGAACCTCCGACCGCTCGGTTCGTAGCCGAGTACTCTATCCAGCTGAGCTACGGATGCAAAATGGCGGTGAGGCGGGGATTCGAACCCCGGATGCAGCTTTTGACCGCATACTCCCTTAGCAGGGGAGCGCCTTCAGCCTCTCGGCCACCTCACCACACAACGCCTCTTTCGAGTGCTTCGAGTAACTCGTTAAGAGCTTCTCGTCGCTGCGTGGCGCATATATTACTTTCTGGGACTTATAAGTCAAACAATTTTCCAAAAGCTTTTATCGTTTGCACAAATCACACGCAATTCGCATGCAAAAGCTGCAAAGAGGGTGTTTTATAAGCGGATTTTGCAGGCATCTTCTCAGAAAACTGATGACAGAATAGTGATGTTAAGGCGAGTTAAGGGTAAGAGAGTGGTTAAAAACAGAGCGATTGAAATTAAACGGTAACTTTAAGCAGGAAAAATGGCGGGAGAGGTTGCGTCTCGCCCGACAGCGAGACGCGACAATATCAGTAACTGGACTGCTGGGATTTTTCAGCCTGGATACGCTGGTAGATCTCTTCACGGTGGACAGATACTTCTTTAGGAGCGTTTACACCAATACGTACCTGGTTACCCTTTACCCCTAAAACTGTCACGGTGACCTCATCCCCAATCATGAGGGTCTCACCAACTCGACGAGTCAGAATCAGCATTCTTTGCTCCTTGAAAGATTAAAAGAGTCGGGTCTCTTGTATCCCGGCATTATCCATCATATAACGCCAAAAAGTAAGCGATGACAAACACGTAAAGTGTAAGCAGTCACGGCATCACATTCTGTTAAACGTAAGTTTAGCCGATATACACAAACTCAACCTGACTTTATCGTTATCGATAGCGCAGTGAACAAGACGCCATAACGTTACCGCTATGGCGTCTGCTTGTGCTTTGTAGTTATTACAGTTTCGCGCTCACCCAGCTTTCAACACTGGCCAATGCCGCAGGAAGTGCCGCCGCATCCGTACCACCGGCTTGCGCCATGTCCGGACGACCGCCACCCTTACCGCCCACCTGCTGGGCGACCATACCAATCAGTTCCCCTGCTTTTACGCGGTCGGTCACATCCTTAGAGACGCCCGCAATCAGAGAAACCTTACCTTCTGCCACTGTCGCCAGCACGATAACTGTGGAACCGAGCTGGTTCTTCAGATCGTCGACCATAGTACGCAGCATCTTAGGCTCAACGCCCGCCAGATCGCTGACCAGCAGTTTGACGCCCTTAATGTCTACAGCTTTGCTGGAGAGGTTTGCACTCTCCTGCGCCGCAGCCTGCTCTTTCAGCTGCTGCAGCTCTTTTTCCAGCTGACGCGTGCGATCCAGCGCAACGCGCACTTTCTCGCCCAGGTTCTGGCTATCACCTTTCATCAACTGCGCGATGTCGTGCAGCTGATCGCTCTGCGCATGCAGGCTGGCAATCGCGCCTTCACCGGTTACCGCTTCAATACGACGCACGCCCGCCGCCGTTCCTGATTCGGAAACAATGCGGAACAGACCAATGTCGCCGGTACGGGAGGCATGCGTACCGCCGCAGAGTTCAGTCGAGAAGTCGCCCATGCTCAGCACGCGAACGCGGTCGTCGTATTTCTCGCCGAACAGTGCCATCGCGCCTTTCTTCTTCGCCGCCTCGAGATCCATGATATGGGTTTCGATTGGCAGGTTACGACGGATCTGCGCATTCACCAGATCTTCCACCGCGCGGATTTCTGACGGCTTCATCGCTTCAAAATGAGAGAAGTCGAAGCGCAGCACTTTATCGTTAACCAGAGAACCTTTCTGTGCAACGTGCGTTCCCAGAACTTCACGCAGGGCAGCGTGCATCAGGTGCGTAGCTGAGTGGTTCAGACGAATGCGCGCACGACGAGCTTCATCAACGTTCGCCTGGACACCCTCGCCCACTTTCAGAGAACCGGCAGTCAGTTTGCCCTGATGGCCAATCGCCTGACCGTATTTCTGCGTGTCGCTTACGCTGAAGCTGAAACCGTTGCCTTTCAGTTCGCCTTTATCGCCAACCTGGCCGCCGGATTCTGCGTAGAACGGCGTTTTGTCCAGAATGACAACCGCATCCTGACCCGCGTTGATGCTGTCTACGGCTTTACCGTCAACAAACAGGGCGGTCACTTTGCCAGTCAGTTCCAGATTTTCGTAGCCTTTGAATTCTGATGCGCCATCAACGCGGATCATCGCGTTGTAGTCAGCACCAAAACCGCTGGACTCGCGCGCACGGCGGCGCTGCTCTTCCATTGCGGCTTCAAAGCCTGCTTCGTCCACTTTAATGTTGCGCTCACGGCAAACGTCCGCCGTCAGGTCAACCGGGAAACCGTAGGTATCGTACAGGCGGAAAGCGGTTTCGCCGTCCAGCGTATCGCCCTTAAGTTTCGCCAGCTCTTCATCCAGCAACGCCAGTCCGCGCTCCAGAGTACGAGCAAACTGCTCTTCTTCCGTTTTCAGAACCTGCTCAACCTGCGCCTGCTGACGTTTCAGCTCATCACCGGCTGCGCCCATCACGCCAATCAGTGGCCCAACGAGTTTATAGAAGAAGGTGTCCTTCGCGCCCAGCATGTTGCCGTGACGGATAGCACGACGAATGATACGACGCAGCACATAGCCACGGTTTTCATTCGACGGGATCACGCCGTCGGCAATCAGGAACGCACAGGAACGGATGTGGTCTGCAATAACGCGCAGCGATTTGTTGTTCAGATCGGTTGCACCCGTCACTTGCGCAACGGCTTTAATCAGGGTGCTGAACAGGTCAATTTCGTAGTTGGAGTTAACGTGCTGCAGAACAGCCGCGATACGCTCCAGACCCATACCGGTATCAACGGACGGTTTCGGCAGCGGCTCCATCGTACCGTCAGCCTGACGGTTGAACTGCATGAAGACGATGTTCCAGATCTCAATGTAGCGATCGCCGTCTTCTTCCGGGCTGCCTGGAGGACCACCCCAGATATGGTCGCCGTGATCGTAGAAGATCTCGGTGCACGGACCGCAAGGACCGGTATCGCCCATCTGCCAGAAGTTGTCAGACGCATAAGGTGCGCCTTTGTTATCACCGATGCGAATAATACGCTCGCGCGGGATACCAACCTCTTTTTCCCAGATTTCGTAGGCTTCGTCATCGGTTTCATAGACGGTAACCCACAGACGATCTTTCGGCAGGTTGAACCAGTTTTCACCGGTCAGCAGTTCCCACGCATATTGAATGGCATCGTGTTTGAAATAGTCGCCGAAGCTGAAGTTACCCAGCATTTCGAAGAACGTGTGGTGACGCGCGGTGTAACCGACGTTTTCCAGGTCGTTGTGTTTACCGCCCGCACGCACGCAACGCTGTGAGGTTGTGGCGCGGGAATAATTACGTTTGTCGAGACCAAGGAACACATCCTTGAACTGGTTCATCCCGGCGTTGGTAAACAGCAGAGTCGGATCGTTGTTCGGTACCAGGGAGCTGCTGGCAACTACCTGATGTCCCTTACTATGGAAAAAATCGAGAAACGCCTGACGGATCTCAGCGGTGCTCTTGCTCATAATTATCCTGAAATCAAGCTAACGAAATGTCGTAGCAAGCCTGTATCGGTAAAACGTTGGACAGACCAGCTACTGGAAAAAGTGGGAATAAGATAAGTTTTCTTTAGTGGGAAGTAAAATCCCGCATGCATTCAATCCGCAAAATTACGCCAGATATCCTGAATATCTTCCATCAGAAAGCCGCGGTAGAGCAAAAAGCGCTGGATTTTAACTTTTTCTGAAAATTCACGTGGCAAGGGTTCGCCGTACTTGCGAATGGCCTGTTCTTTTGCCAGCGCGCACCAGTCTGTGTCGCATTCGCGCATGGCCTTTTCAATGGTTTCACGGGCGACCCCTTTCTGGTTCAGCTCCTGGCGGATACGCGCGGGGCCATATCCTTTGCGGCCACGGCTGGCAAGAAACCGGGAAGCGAAACGCTCGTCATCCAGATAGAGGTGCTCATAGCACCAGGCAATGACGCGGTCGTAATCTTCCGCAGTCGCATCAATCTCTTCCGGCCCGTTTTTACTCATTACGGGGGCCGACAGTTTTCGCCGCAACTCCTGTTCGCTGTGGTCACGGACGGCAAGAATGCGCACCGCACGGTCCAGTAAGCGTGCATAGGCAGGGCGGCGTGAAGTCGATTCACTCATAAAAAACCTGCTGATTCAGAAATGCAAAAAGGGCCGCATTAGCAGCCCTTCATCTTTAAACGAGAGAATTAGAAATCTTCGTTGGTTTCTTCAGCACCCGCGTTATCCACCACGAAATCAGGCGTACCGTCCTGGTTGTTCAGCAGAAGCTCACGCACTTTCTTCTCAATTTCTTTCGCCGCAGCCGGGTTCTCTTTCAGCCAGGAGATTGCATTTGCTTTACCCTGACCAATCTTGTCGCCGTTGTAGCTGTACCATGCGCCCGCTTTTTCAATCAGCTTCTCTTTCACGCCCAGGTCAACCAGTTCGCCGTAGAAGTTGATACCTTCACCGTAGAGGATCTGGAATTCAGCCTGTTTGAACGGCGCTGCGATTTTGTTCTTCACAACCTTCACGCGGGTTTCGCTACCCACTACGTTTTCACCCTCTTTCACCGCGCCGATACGGCGGATATCCAGACGGACAGACGCGTAGAATTTCAGCGCGTTACCACCGGTAGTGGTTTCCGGGTTACCAAACATCACACCAATTTTCATACGGATCTGGTTGATGAAGATCAGCAGCGTGTTGGACTGCTTCAGGTTACCGGCCAGCTTACGCATTGCCTGGCTCATCATACGTGCCGCGAGGCCCATGTGAGAGTCACCAATTTCGCCTTCGATTTCAGCTTTTGGCGTCAGAGCAGCAACGGAGTCGACCACGATAACGTCAACCGCACCGGAACGGGCCAGCGCGTCACAAATTTCCAGCGCCTGCTCACCGGTGTCCGGCTGAGAACACAGCAGGTTGTCGATATCAACGCCCAGCTTACGAGCATAAACAGGGTCCAGCGCGTGCTCGGCATCGATAAACGCACAGGTTTTACCTTCACGCTGTGCCGCAGCGATAACCTGCAGCGTCAGGGTTGTTTTACCTGAGGACTCGGGCCCGTAGATTTCTACGATACGGCCCATTGGCAGGCCGCCAGCGCCCAGCGCGATATCCAGAGAAAGCGAACCGGTGGAGATAGTTTCCACATCCATGGAACGGTCTTCACCCAGGCGCATGATGGAGCCTTTACCGAATTGCTTTTCGATCTGGCCCAGTGCTGCCGCCAACGCTTTCTGTTTGTTTTCGTCGATAGCCATTATTACTCCTGTCATGCCGGGAGAAGCGACTGTGCTTCACCGTGGATTTCTGTTCTGTTGGTGCAATTATACTGTATGGTCATACAGTATCAAGTATTTTGTAGAAATTGTTGCCAGAGCGTTTTTAATGCATAAACGGTTGCCTGACGACGCACGCTTTCGCGATCGCCGCTAAAGCACTCCCGGCGGGTGATCCCTTCACCTCTGGCGGTAGCAAAACCAAACCAGACGGTGCCGACAGGCTTCACGTCACTGCCCCCGTCCGGGCCCGCAATGCCGCTAATCGATATTGCATAATCCGCGCGCGCCTCTTTGAGCGCACCAATAGCCATCTCAATCACCACCGGCTCGCTGACCGCGCCATGCTGTTCGAGCGTAGATTCCCGCACGCCGATCATTTGCGCTTTAGCTTCATTACTGTAGGTCACAAAACCACGTTCAAACCAGGCGGAACTGCCGGCAATATCGGTAATCGCTTTCGCCACCCAGCCGCCGGTGCAGGACTCCGCGGTGGTGAGGGTCGCCCCGCGTTGCTTAAGCGCCAGCCCTACCACTTCGCTAAGCTGCATCAATTCATGGTCAGTCATTCTCGCTCCAGGCCTTAGAAAAACATGCAGCACAAGATAGCACTTTCTCGTCAGATATGGGGATGCGCTGCAGGATTTACGAGGGGGCTTCAGAAAAAAGCCGATGCGAGCGCACCGGCGGTGGCGAGGATTATTTCATGCTGTCAGCGAGGGTATCCACATTGTGGCGGAACGCCATAACGTAGGTCTCTGCCACGCCCCCTTTTGCCGAGAGCGCTTCAGGGTAAAGCTCGCCTCCCGGCTGCGCGCCGGTGGCTGTAGCAATCTGTTTAACCAGCCGCGGGTCGAGCTGGTTTTCCATAAACCAGGTTTTCACGCCGTCCGCTTTAATCTGATTAATGATCTCAGCGACCTGTGCCGCGCTGGCCTCGCTCTCTGACGACAACCCCTGGGGTGCCATAAACGTCACCCCGTAGGCGCGGCTGAAATAGCCGAACGCGTCATGACTGGTCAGCACTTTACGTTTCACCAGCGGGATCTGGCTAAAACGCGTTTTGGCCCAGCTATCCAGCTGCTTAAGCTGCGCGATGTACGGTTCTCCGGTCGCTTCCAGCGCGGTTTTATCTTCTGGGTCGGCTTTCACCAGCCCGTTGAGAATATTTTGCGCGTACAGCGCCCCGTTCGCCGCGCTGTTCCAGGCGTGCGGGTCAGTGACGGTTTTGCCCTCTTCTTCGAGGGTATGCGTCTGCACACCACGCGACGCCACCACCAGCTGGCCTTTGAACCCGGAGGCTTTCACCAGGCGATCCAGCCACCCTTCCAGCCCCAGACCATTGACCACCACAACATCTGCCTTGCTTAGCGCCGCGCTATCTTTTGGCGAGGGCTCGAAGGTATGCGGATCGCCGTCCGGCCCCACCAGCGTCGTGACGTTCACATGGTCACCGCCCACCTCCCGGGTCATATCCCCCAGTATGGAAAAGCTGGTCACCACATTGAGCGTTTTCGCCATCACCGTTTGCGACATCATCCCCAGCGCGAGCGCCACTACGAATCCCGTACGTTTCATCGTTTCCCCTTGCGTTAAAAAAGCGCACGCAGGCTGCCAGCCAGCCTGCTGCGCGTGCCAAATAAAATGGAAATAAAGAACAGCGCGCTGGCGGTAAGCACGATGGACGGCCCCGCGGGCAGGCTGGCGGCCCAGGAGAGACTGAGTCCGAGCCACGCGCAGAAAATACCGCTGATACCCGCCATCAATAGCAGTCCGGGTAAGGTGCGTGCCCAGCAGCGTGCCGCTACCGCAGGGAGCATCATCAGCCCGACCGCCATCAACGTGCCAAGCACCTGAAAACCGGCAACGAGATTAAGCACCAGCAGCGCCAGAAACAGGCCGTGTAATAAGCCGGGAACATGGCGGGCGTTTACCTGCAGCCAGGCGGTGTCAAAGGCCTCGGTCACCAGCCCACGGTAGAAAATCGCCAGCGTGATAAGGGTGAACATGCAAACGCCTGCCACAAAAAGCGCGGCATCGTTATCCACCGCCAGGATGGAGCCAAACAGCAGGTGCAGAAGATCGACGCTCGAACCGCGCAGTGATACCAGCGTGACGCCCAGCGCCAGCGAGCCAAGATAGAACCCGGCAAAACTGGCGTCCTCTTTAAGCGGCGTTCGACGGCTGACCAGCCCGGCCACCAGCGCCACGGTAATACCGGCAATAAAGCCTCCCACACTCATGGCCAGCAGCGACATACCGCTGAGCAAATACCCCACCGCGACACCGGGCAAAATGGCGTGAGAGAGGGCATCGCCCATCAGACTCATCCGGCGCAGCTGAAGGAAAACGCCCAGAGCAGTGGTACTGACGGACAACGCCAGGCAAACCACCAGCGCGCGGCGCATAAAGCCATACTCAATAAAAGGCTGAAAAAAGATATGCCAGATCATGCCACCCTCACCCGCTCGGTTTTCCACTGGGGCATGTCAGCGTCCAGCCGTAACGTCTGCGGGAAGTGGCGCGATACACGCTCGCTGTCGTGCAACACCGCAAGCACCGTTTGCCCCTGCATATACATTTCCAGCATCAGGTCCATCAGCACATTACAGGTAGCTTCATCAACGCCGGTAAAGGGCTCATCGAGCATGACCAGCGGCGCCTGCTGCACTAATACCCGCGCGAACAGCATGCGCTGAAACTGACCGCCTGAGAGCTCATCAATGGTCGTTAGCGCCATCGTTCCAAGCCCCACCCGCTCAAGCGCACCGGCAATGCGCAGCCGCATTTCACGGCGAAGGCCAGAAAAAAGCGACGCTTCAGGCCAGCAGCCCATGCTGACCACATCCTGCACGGTTAGCGGAAATTGCGCCTCTAGGGCATGACGCTGTGCCAGCCAGCCCATTACCGGGCGTTTTTTCTGCCAGTGAAAACGGCCGCTTACCGGCGGGATAAACCCGGCGAGGGTTTTCAGAAGCGTTGATTTACCGCAGCCGTTGGCCCCGAGGATGGCGGTCATGCTCCCGCATTCAATCACCCCGGAAAGAGGACGCGTGACCGGCTCGCGGTCGTAACCCGCCGTGAGTTGACTCATCACAATCATGGCAATGCCACCGCCCAGCACACGGCCAGCCCGATAAAGACAATCAGCGCCAGCGCCATCAGAAGCCGGACCGGCGCAGACAGAGAAAAAAAGGAAGTAGACATCTCATCACCACATCAAATGTTATAACATAACAATAATGAAAGATAATGCGGATGTAAATGAGCGGAGATTAACGGGAGTGTGGCGAAATGTTTCTGGATATCAGCCCGACCCTCTCCCGGCGGAAGAGGGTCGAGCATCAAGCGTTACTGACTGAACGGCGACGCGGCAGGCACGCGCGCCTGTGACACCGCCAGCCCCAGCTGCCATACGGCCATCGCATAGTGAGTGCTGTGGTTATAGCGGGTGATGGTGTAGAAGTTAGGCAGCCCGTACCAGTACTGATAACCCGTACCGACATCCAGACGCAGCAGGCTCGCCTGTTGCGTATTTCCCAGCGGCTGCGTTGGCGTTAAGCCTGCAGCGGCCAGCTGCGAAACGCTGTAGTTGGTTTTAAAGCCGTTCTCAAGCCCTGGTGCCTGGCCGTTAGCCTGCACCGCCACCTGACCGCCCGGCACCCAGCCGTGCGCTTTAAAGTAGTTCGCCACGCTGCCGATGGCATCCACCGGATCCCACAGGTTAATGTGGCCATCTCCGTTAAAGTCGACGGCATATTGCTTATAAGAGGACGGCATAAACTGGCCGTAGCCCATCGCACCGGCAAACGAGCCTTTGAGATCTAACGGGTCATCTTGTTCATTGCGCGCCATCAGCAGGAAGGTTTCCAGCTCAGACGAGAAATATTCAGCGCGACGCGGGTAGTTAAAGGAGAGCGTCGCCAGCGCATCGAGGATACGGGTTTTGCCCATCACGCGGCCCCAGCGGGTTTCCACGCCGATAATCCCGACGATGATTTCAGGCGGTACGCCATACACCTGCCACGCACGGTTCAGCGCATCTTCATATTGGTTCCAGAAGACCACGCCATTTTGCACGTTATCCGGCGTAATGAACTGTTTGCGATAACGCAGCCATGCGCCATTTGGCCCGGTCGGTACCTGAGCCGTCGGTGCCTGGCGATCCATCAAACGCAGAACATAATCCAGTCGCTTCGCCTGCGACAAAATTTCATGCAGTTGCTGGCGGTCAAAACCGTGTTTGCTCACCATTTTATCGATGAACTGCTTGGCCGCCGGGTTATTCGCAAAGTCGCCTCCCATTTGCATCATATTATGCTGCGGCTCCAGCAGGAATCCTCCGGAAGGCGCGCCAGCCGTTTGCTGCACGGCTTCGGTCTTGGGTTTGCTACTACAGGCAGACAGCAGAATAAGCGCAGGTAACAACGCTGCATAACGACGCTTGAACATGTGACATCCATTTAACGGGTTCGATAAGAACCCAGTATGGTAAAGCATCCGCAACACCTCAAGGAAGTGGTACGCACCTCCCCCACCAAATCTTTACGCTCCCCATCGCAAATCTGTGCAATTTTCATCCACACAAGACTCTCATTGGCAATTAACTTTCAAAATAATCCATTTTTCTTTCATTGTGAGATCTAATTAACACTTTAAAACCTTTCAAAGTGATTATTATTAGCCTCGGTTATACAAAAACAAAAAAGCCCCACAGGAGAGAAGAATGATAGAAACCATCACCCACGGCGCCGAGTGGTTCATCGGGCTGTTTCAGAAAGGCGGAGAAGTGTTCACCGGCATGGTGACCGGGATCCTGCCCCTGCTGATTAGCCTGCTGGTCATCATGAACGCGCTGATTAACTTTATCGGCCAGCAACGCATTGAACGTTTTGCCCAGCGCTGCGCCGGCAATCCGCTGTCCCGTTACCTGGTTCTGCCCTTCATCGGTACGTTTGTTTTTTGCAACCCGATGACGCTGAGCCTCGGCCGCTTTATGCCTGAAAAGTACAAACCCAGCTATTACGCCGCAGCCTCCTACAGCTGCCACTCCATGAATGGCCTGTTCCCGCATATCAACCCCGGCGAGCTGTTTGTCTATCTGGGCATTGCCAGCGGCCTGACCACGCTTGGCCTGCCGCTCGGTCCGCTGGCGGTGAGTTATCTGCTGGTCGGTCTGGTCACCAACTTTTTCCGCGGCTGGGTCACGGACCTCACCACCGCCATTTTCGAGAAGAAAATGGGTATCCAGCTTGAACAGAAAGTCCATCTTTCAGGAGCCGCAGCATGAGCCGTATTCGCATTGAAAAAGGAACGGGCGGCTGGGGCGGCCCGCTGGAATTCGACGCCACTGAAGGCAAAAAAATCGTCTATATCACCGCAGGTACACGTCCGGCCATTGTCGACAAACTGCGTGAGCTGACCGGCTGGGAAGCGGTCGACGGCTTCAAAGAGGGCGAACCGCCTGAACCGGAAATTGGTGTGGCGGTGATCGACTGCGGCGGCACGCTGCGCTGCGGCATCTACCCCAAGCGGCGTATTCCTACCGTGAATATCCATTCCACCGGTAAATCAGGTCCGCTGGCGCAGTACATCCTGGAGGACATTTATGTCTCCGGCGTGAAGGAGGAAAACATTCACCTGGCACAAGGGTCTGTTGCCCCTCAGAAAGCGGCCCCGCGCGATTACGACACGAGTAAAAAAATCACCGAACAGAGTGACGGCCTGCTGGCAAAAGTCGGAATGGGGATGGGCTCTGCCGTGGCCGTGCTGTTCCAGTCCGGGCGCGACACCATCGACACGGTGCTGAAAACCATTCTGCCGTTTATGGCATTCGTTTCGGCGCTGATCGGCATCATCATGGCCTCGGGTCTGGGCGACTGGATTGCCCACGGCCTCGCCCCGCTGGCGAGCCACCCGCTCGGGCTGGTGACGCTGGCGCTGATCTGCTCCTTCCCGCTGCTGTCGCCGTTTCTCGGCCCGGGCGCGGTCATTGCGCAGGTTATCGGCGTGCTGATTGGCGTGCAGATTGGCCTTGGCAACATTCCCCCGCATCTGGCTCTGCCCGCCCTGTTTGCCATTAACGCCCAGGCGGCGTGTGATTTCATTCCTGTCGGGCTGTCGCTGGCAGAAGCGCGCCAGGACACCGTGCGCGTTGGCGTGCCGTCTGTACTGGTCAGCCGTTTCCTGACCGGCGCACCGACGGTGCTGATTGCCTGGTTTGTCTCCGGCTTTATTTACCAATAAGAGGTTCCTGTGATGACCGTAATTTACCAGACCACCATCACCCGCATTGGCCAGAGCGCGGCCGATGCGCTCAGCGACAAGATGCTGATTACCTTCCGCGAAGGTGCGCCCGCGGATATCGAAGAGTTTTGCTTTATCCACTGTCACGGCAAGATGAACGGCGAGCTGAAGGCCGGGAGCCAGCTGGAGTTGGGCGACGCGCGCTACGCCGTGACCGCCGTCGGCGACGTGGCCGGACAAAACCTGCGGGAGCTCGGCCATATCACTTTGCGTTTTGATGGCCAGCCGCAGGCGGAATATCCCGGTACGGTTCATGTGGATGGCCCGGTTCCGCAGGCTGTCACCCCAGGCTGCACGTTGAAGTTTGTTGCGTAATTTAAGGAGAAAGATATGAGTCAGGTTGCCGTTGTCATTGGTGGGGGACAAACCTTAGGCGAGTTCCTCTGCCGTGGGCTTGCTGCAGAGGGTTACCGCGTGGCGGTAGTGGATATTCAGAGTGAAAAAGCCGCACGCGTGGCGGACACCATCAACACCGAATTGGGTGAAGGAATGGCCTACGGATTTGGTGCTGATGCCACCAGCGAGCAGAGCGTGATGGCGCTGGCCCGCGGCGTGGACGAGATTTTTGGCCGTACCGACCTGCTGGTATACAGCGCAGGGATAGCCAAAGCGGCCTTTATCAGCGATTTCGAACTGGGGGACTTCGACCGCTCCCTGCAGGTTAACCTGGTGGGCTATTTCCTCTGCGCACGCGAGTTTTCCCGTCTGATGATCCGCGATGGCATTCAGGGGCGCATCATCCAGATCAACTCGAAATCGGGCAAAGTGGGCAGCAAACACAACTCCGGTTACAGCGCGGCGAAATTTGGCGGCGTAGGGCTGACGCAATCTCTGGCCCTCGATCTGGCCGAATATGGCATTACCGTTCACTCGCTGATGCTGGGCAACCTGCTGAAATCGCCGATGTTCCAGTCCCTGCTGCCGCAATATGCCACCAAGCTCGGGCTGAAAGAGGAGGAAGTGGAGCAGTATTACATCGACAAAGTGCCGCTGAAGCGCGGCTGCGATTATCAGGACGTGCTGAACATGCTGCTGTTTTATGCCAGCCCCCAAGCCTCTTACTGCACCGGGCAGTCCATTAATGTCACCGGCGGGCAGGTGATGTTCTGATCGAACACGCTGATGCCCGTATCCCCCTCTCCTTCGGGAGAGGGAACAACAAGGAGCTCGTATGGTTACCGCACTCATTACCGTTGCCGCCATCGCCTGGATGTGCCAGCTGATCTTTGGCGGCTGGCAAATCCGCCAGTTTAACCGCGCGTTTGATGCCCTGTGTCAGAAAGGGCGCGTGGGCGTCGGGCGTTCCGGCGGGCGTTTCAAACCGCGCGTGGTGGTTGCCATTGCGCTGGACGAACACAATACGGTCTGCGATTCCCTCATCATGCGCGGGATGACCGTTTTTGCCCGCCCGGCGAAAATCCAGGCGATTAACGGGATATCGCTGCAGGAATTACAACCCGATGTGATCTTTCCCCATGATTCGCTCTGTCAGAATGCTCTATCATTAGCGCTTAATCTGAAACATGGATAATTTCGTTGTGAACGCGATAAGCTTGCGAAATTATCATTTCGCAACCTAAGGAATTGAGCGCCTATGAAACCACGTCAGCGTCAGGCGGCCATTCTGGAGCATCTGCAAAAGCAGGGAAAATGCTCGGTAGAAGAACTGGCCCACTACTTTGACACCACCGGCACGACAATACGAAAGGATCTGGTATTGCTCGAAAACTCTGGTGCAGTCATCCGAACCTACGGCGGCGTGATGCTCAACAAAGATGAAGCCGACCCGCCTATCGATCACAAAACGCTGATCAATACTCACCAGAAAGCGCTGATTGCCGAGGCCGCCGTAAAATTTATCCATGATGGCGACTCCATTATCCTTGATGCAGGCAGCACCGTGCTGCAGATGATCCCGATGCTCAGCCGCTTTAACAACATCACGGTGATGACCAACAGTCTGCACATCGTCAACGCCCTGTCGGAGTTCGACAGCGAGCAAACCATTCTGATGCCCGGCGGGACGTTCCGTAAAAAATCTGCGTCGTTTCACGGTCAACTGGCGGAAAACGCCTTTGAACACTTCAGCTTTGATAAACTCTTTATGGGCACGGACGGTATCGATTTGAACGCCGGCGTGACGACCTTTAACGAGGTGTTCAGCGTCAGCAAAGCGATGTGCAACGCCGCGCGCGAAGTGATTTTGATGGCAGACTCGTCGAAGTTTGGCCGTAAAAGTCCCAACATAGTCTGCAGCCTTGAAAGCGTCGATAAGCTCATTACCGACGCAGGTATCGACCCGGCGTTCAAAAAAGCGCTGGAAGAGAAAGGGATCGACGTGATTGTAACCGGAGAGAGAGATGAGTGATTTTCTGTTAAACGCAGGCCGCCAGACCCTGATGCTGGAGCTGCAGGAAGCCAGCCGCCTGCCGGAACGTCTGGGCGAGGATTTTGTGCGCGCGGCAAACACCATTATCCAGTGCGAAGGTAAAGTGGTGGTCTCCGGGATCGGCAAGTCCGGTCATATCGGCAAAAAGATTGCCGCTACGCTTGCCAGCACCGGCACACCGGCGTTCTTCGTGCATCCGGCTGAAGCGCTGCACGGCGATCTGGGGATGATTGAAAGCCGCGACGTGATGCTGTTTATCTCCTACTCCGGTTCGGCCAAAGAGCTGGATCTCATCATCCCGCGTCTGCAGGAAAAATCGGTCGCGCTGCTGGCGATGACCGGTAAATCCCGCTCACCGCTGGCACTGGCGGCCAAAGCTACGCTTGATATCTCCGTTGAGCGCGAAGCCTGCCCGATGCACCTCGCTCCCACCTCCAGCACCGTAAATACGCTGATGATGGGCGACGCGCTGGCAATGGCGGTAATGCAGGCACGCGGCTTTAACGAAGAAGATTTTGCCCGCTCGCACCCGGCGGGCGCGCTCGGTGCGCGACTGCTCAATAAAGTTCATCATCTGATGCGGACCGACGAGGCCATTCCGCAGGTCAAACTCAACACCAGCGTAATGGATGCGATGCTGGAACTGAGCCGCACCGGGCTGGGTCTGGTAGCGGTGTGCGATGAAACCGGTAGCGTTAAAGGCGTGTTTACCGACGGCGACCTGCGCCGCTGGCTGGTGGGCGGCGGCAAGCTGGAATCCCAGGTTTCGGAAGCGATGACCCGGGGCGGGTTGACCCTGAACGCCGAGAGCCGCGCCATCGAAGCCAAAGAGGTGCTGATGAAACGCAAAATCACCGCCGCGCCGGTGGTGGATGAGCACGGCACGCTGTGCGGCGCCATCAACCTGCAGGATTTCTACCAGGCCGGGATTATTTAACCTTTGAGTCCCAGACGTTTCGCCAGCCGGTGCAGGTTGGCGACGTCCATTTCCAGCGCTCGCGCGCACGCCGCCCAGCTGCGGTTATTCTGCTCCAGCGCGCGGGCGATCGTCTGACGCTGAAACGCTTCTGTTGCTTCCCGCAGGTTCTCATGGGCCATTTCCGGCGCGGCAGGCGTAACGAACGAAGCGGTGTCATCGTGCAATGCGAAATGCCGCGCGTGGATCACCACCTCATCTCCCGAACGTGTCGCCCGCGCCAGCACCACGGCGCGGTGAATCGCATGTTCCAGTTCGCGTACGTTACCCGGCCAGCCGTAGCGCATCAGATGGGCTCGCGCGCCGGGGCTTAATACCACGCGGGAAAGGCCCATTCGTAACCGACATTGCTCGCAGAAAAAACCCGCCAGCAGCACCACATCGTCACCGCGCTCGCGTAGCGGCGGCACGGTAAGCGGAAACACGCTCAGACGATGGTACAGGTCAGCGCGAAAATTCCCGGCCAACACCTCTTCGCGCAGGTCACGGTTGGTTGCCGCCAGCACACGCACGTTGACTCTCAGGCTGCGATCGTCGCCGACGCGCTGAATATCGCCGTACTGCAGGACGCGCAGCAGTTTGGCCTGAAGCGACAGCGACAGTTCGCCAATTTCATCGAGGAACAACGTGCCGTTATCCGCCATTTCGAATTTGCCGCTGCGGTTGCTGATCGCCCCGGTAAACGCCCCTTTGACGTGACCAAACAGCTCACTTTCCGCCACGCTTTCCGGCAGCGCGGCGCAGTTGAGGTACACCAGCGGGTTGACCGCGCGCGGCGAGGCTTCGTGGATGCCCTTCGCCACCAGCTCTTTACCGGTGCCGGTTTCCCCGAAAATCAGCACGTTTAAATCCGAGGCCGCCACGATATCGATCTCTTTTTTTAGCTGCACCATCCCCGGTGACAGCCCAATCATCTCCGTGTGTGCCACCGGTTCAAACGCCGACGGGCTGCCGGGAAGGATGTTCTGGCTCTCCAGCTGTTCGATCAGCAGCGCGTTATTCAGCGCACCGGCGGCCAGCGCGGCAATCAGCCGCAGCTCTTCATCGCTAAAGGTGTCGAACTGATCCGGCGACAGGCCGTCGAGGGTTAATGCCCCAATCAGGTTTTGTCCGGCAAACAGCGGCAGGCCGATACAGGCATGAACTTTCAGGCTCTCCTGCCCCGGGATCAGCCCGTCGTAAGGGTCGGGCAAATCACTGTCCGCCGGAAAGCGCACCACGTCACCGGCCCGCGCGATGGTTTCCAGACGCGGATGGCCTTCCAGGGAGAAGCGTCGCCCAAGAACGTCCTGCGCCAGCCCGTCGATAGCCAGCGGAATAAACTGCCGGGCGTCGTAGCGCAGCAGTGCCGACGCATCGCACGCCAGCACGTGGCGCAGCGTCGAAATCAGCCGCTGAAAACGGTCCTGATGACCGATACCGGTTTGCAGTTCAATGGCAATTTTTGCCAGTACGTCCACGGAAAAGCTCATCTGCGCCTCACTGTCATTTTGACCATTCATATTGTCACAATGACCATAAATCAGATAGTCATATTGACTACCCATTACGAGTAATAAAATTTAAAAACCTTAAAAAACAGCAACATGAAAAACTGGCACGCAACTTGATAAAGGCTAGTCATCTTATTTGAAAAACGCCGTATTAATTGAGGTTGCTATGTCTATTCTGGTTAAAAATAACATTCATTGGGTTGGCCAACGTGACTGGGAAGTGCGTGACTTCCACGGAACGGAGTACAAAACGCTGCGCGGCAGCAGCTACAACAGCTATCTCATCCGTGAAGGCAAAAACGTGCTCATCGATACCGTCGATCACAAATTCAGCCGGGAGTTCGTGCAAAATCTGCGCAGTGAAATCGATCTTGCGGATATCGACTACATCATCATTAACCATGCGGAAGAGGATCATGCCGGGGCGCTGACCGAGTTAATGTCCTGCATTCCCGACACCCCGATTTACTGCACCACCAACGCCATCGACTCGATTAACGGCCATCACCACCACCCGGAGTGGAATTTCCACACCGTCAAAACCGGCGACACGCTGGATATCGGCAACGGCAAACAGCTGATCTTCGTTGAAACCCCGATGCTGCACTGGCCCGACAGTATGATGACCTACATGACCGGCGATGCGGTGCTGTTCAGCAACGATGCCTTCGGCCAGCACTATTGTGACGAGCGCCTATTTAACGACGAAGTGGATCAAACTGAGCTATTCGAACAGTGTCAGCGCTACTACGCCAATATCCTGACGCCGTTCAGCCGTCTGGTGACGCCAAAAATCACCGAAATCCTCGGCTTTAACCTGCCCGTGGATATGATAGCCACCTCTCACGGCGTGGTGTGGCGCGAAAACCCCACCCAGATCGTGGAGCTGTACCTCAAATGGGCCGCGGATTATCAGGAAGACCGTATCACGCTTTTCTACGACACCATGTCTAATAACACCCGCATGATGGCGGACGCCATTGCGCAGGGTATTAACGAAGTCGACCCGAACGTGGCGGTGAAAATCTTCAACGTGGCGCGTAGCGATAAAAACGAGATCCTGACCAACGTCTTCCGCTCCAAGGGCGTGCTGGTGGGCACCTCCACGATGAACAACGTGATGATGCCGAAAATTGCAGGCCTTGTGGAAGAGATGACCGGCCTGCGCTTTCGTAATAAACGGGCCAGCGCATTTGGCTCCCACGGCTGGAGCGGCGGCGCAGTAGACCGGCTCTCCACGCGTTTGCAGGATGCCGGTTTTGAGATGTCCATGAGCCTGAAGGCGAAATGGCGTCCGGACATCGACGCGCTTGAATTGTGCCGCCAGCATGGCCGTGACATTGCGCGTCAGTGGGCGCTCGCGCCGCTCCCCGACATGAACGCCAAAAACCCCGCGCCGCAACAAGCCTGCGCCGCAGCGGTCGCTGACTTTGGCCCTCGCATGCAGTGCAGCGTCTGCCAGTGGATTTACGACCCGGCACAGGGCGAGCCGCTGCAGGATGTTGCCCCCGGTACCCCCTGGTGCGACGTGCCGGACAATTTCCTCTGCCCGGAATGTTCCCTGGGAAAAGAGGTCTTTGACGAACTGGCGACGGAGGCACAATGAACCACGGTATCGTTATCATCGGCTCGGGCTTTGCCGCCCGCCAGCTGGTGAAAAACATTCGCAAACAAGACGCCAGCGTGCCGTTGACGCTCATTGCCGCCGACAGCATGGACGAGTACAACAAGCCTGATTTAAGCCACGTTATCAGCCAGAATCAGCGAGCCGAAGACCTCACCCGCCAGACCGCAGGGGCGTTCGCGGAACAGTTTAGTCTGCGGTTATTTCCGCACACCTGGATAACCGATATCGACGCCGCCGCCCATGTGGTAAAAGCAAAAGACAAAACCTGGCAGTACGACAAACTGGTGCTGGCGACAGGGGCGTCTGCTTTTGTGCCGCCGGTGGAAGGCCGGGAACTGATGATCACCCTCAACAGCCAGCAGGCGTATCAGGCCAGTGAAACCCTGCTGCGTGACGCGAAGCGGGTGATGATTGTCGGCGCAGGGTTGATTGGCACAGAGCTGGCGATGGATTTTAGCCGGGCGGGTAAATCCGTCACCCTGGTCGACCATGCGGCAAGCATTTTGTCGGCGCTGATGCCCGCAGAAGTAAGTAGTCGCTTACAGCATCGTCTGACCGATATGGGCGTACATCTGCTGCTGAAATCCCAGCTGCAAAGCCTGAAGAAAACCGGGAGTGGGATTCATGCAACGCTCGACCGCAGCCGCAGCGTTGAGGTGGATGTGGTGGTTGCCGCCACGGGCCTGCGTCCGGAAACGGCGCTGGCGCATCGCGCCGGCGCGGAAACAGGCCGTGGCGTGAAGGTAGACAGCTACCTGCAAACCACGCAGCCCGATATTTACGCCCTGGGTGACTGCGCTGAAATTAACGGACAGGTCCTGCCCTTCCTGCAGCCCATTCAACTGAGCGCGATGTACCTGGCGAAAAACCTGTCTGGCGGCAGTGCGCCACTGAAATTACCCGCCATGCTGGTAAAAGTAAAAACGCCGGCACTCCCGCTACACCTGGCAGGCGAAACCGAGCGTCCGGATCTGCACTGGCAACTCACCATTGAACCTCAGGGAATGGTGGCTCGTGGGTGCGACAGCGAAGGACAAATGCGCGCCTTTGTGGTGAGCGAAGACCGGATGAAGGAGGCTTTCGCTCTGCTGAAATCATTACCCGCTTAACGCTGATTCGCCTGCCACGCTAACGTAACCTTTGGATTTTATGGTCCACAGCCCCGATGTCCCGGGGCTTTTTTTTCAACGTCGTTTAGCCAGATAACGACAATGATGTTCAGACGCCGCGTCAGGAACGTACGACAAGTGCATCGTAGCCGCGCCAGCGATAGTTGATCATGGAAATCAGCCAGCAGGCAACGAACAGCCCGACCACCACGAACCCGGCGTTACCGAGGTTGTCATTAACTGCGCCAATGCGATCCCAGAGGCCTCCGCTGAGGGCAAACTTATCCATCAACAGACCCAGAGCTTCCAGCCCGCCGATAAACAGCGCCACCACCACAGAGGTACCGGTGATGGTCATGTTGTAGTAAAGCTTGCGCTGCGGCTTGTTAAACGCCCAGCCGTAAGCGCCGACCATCAGCAGATTGTCGAGGGTATCGACCAGCGCCATACCGCTGGCAAACAGCGCCGGGAAGATCATGATGGACCAGACTGACATCCCGTTTGACGCGCTGGCGGCTGAAATCCCAAGCACACCGATTTCCGTCGCGGTATCAAACCCCAGACCAAACAGGAAACCGACCAGGTACATCTGCCAGCTCTTGTTCACCAGGCGGAACGTTGCGCCAAATAGCCAGTTCATGACTCCGCCTGATGCCGGAAGCGGGATGTCGTCACGCGTGACCTGACCGTTCTTCAGCGCCTGAAAATTACGCCACACGCCGCGCAAAATCACCAGATTGACCAGCGCCATCGCCAGCAGAAACGTTGCAGAAACGGCGGTGCCAATCAGGCTGCCGGTTTCATGAAACCATGCCATATTCTTCTGAAACGCCGTGGCGGTGGCCGCAATGGCAATGGAGGCCAGCACCACAATGGTGGAGTGTCCCAGAGAGAACCATGCCCCCACGCCGGAAGGGCGTTTACCCTGCTGCATCATCTTACGCGTGACGGTATCAATGGCCGCGATGTGGTCGGCATCCACCGCATGACGGAGTCCATAACACCAGGCCAGCAGGCTGGCGGCCATCAGCGCCGTACTGCCGCTGAAGGTTTGCCATGCCCAGCCCCATGCCAGAAGATTAGCCATTACCAGAGCCAGCAGCAGAAACGCCGCGCGGGGTTCATTGCGTAAGAGTCGTAACATTTTACATCCTTTGTGAACATGACCGGGCGGCAGCAACCACCGCCTGCCCGAAGGAGATAGCGCCGTCACCTGACGGCAGATGATGAGGAAAAAGCAGCGTGAAGTCTGAGAGGTAATGGCGCAGTCGCGCGCGCAGCAGACGGTTATGTAACACGCCGCCGCTGAAGCATACGGTGGAAAGCCCCAGTCGCCGGGTATGGGAGGTGACAAGCTCCGCCAGCCCTTTCGCCAGCGCATCGTGAAACGCCCATGCCCGCTCGCAGGGTTCCGCCTGCCAGTTCAGCCACTGTTGCCAGAAGCGCGTAAGGTTATCAGCCTGAAGCGTAACCGGATGTTGAACGTCGTGGCACTGCGCGGCCAGCGCTTCAAGCCGGCAGGCGGCCTCACCTTCATAGCTCTGGGTTTCTGACGTGATGCCGAGCGCGCAGGCCACCGCGTCGAACAGACGGCCGCAGGATGAGGCCAGCGGCGCGTTTAAACCGCGCTGAATGGCCGTAGCCAGCAGCGGCCAGTTTTGCCGCTGAACGTCACGCGTTTCCGGGTACTGCTGCCAGTCCGGCACAAACGCCAGGCAGTGGGCGAGTAAATTGCGCCACGGCTGCATGGCCGCCCTGTCCCCGCCCGGCAGCGCAACCGCAGGCAGACCGCCCAGACGTTCGCAGTCGAGATAGCTTACCCGCAGGCACTCCCCGCCCCACAGCGCGCCGTTTTCGCCCATGCCGATCCCATCCAGCGTCAGGGCAATGACATCTCCGCCCTCAAGCGGCCAGCCGTTTTCTGCCATGCATGCCGCCGCGTGAGCGTGGTGGTGAAGCACGGTGTCGATCGGCAAAGCCTGGGCTTGCGCCCACTGTCGGGCGTGATAGCCCGGATGGGCATCGCATACCACGCGCTGCGGCTGAAACGCATAGATCTGCTGCATCATCGACAGCGCAGAACGCCACTGGGCCTCGACACCGTCGTCACTCAGATCGCCAAAGTGCTGACTCAGTACCGCCTGGTTACCGCGCACCAGACAGAAGGTATTTTTCATATCAGCACCGGTGCACACCATCGCCGGGACAGCGCTGAAACCGGCGGGCAGCGTGATGGCATCCGGCACAAAACCGCGCGCGCGGCGCAGCATCATACCGTCCTGATCCATCACGGAATCATCCATACGCTGCAGGATGTCGCGGTTGTGCAGCAGGAATCCGTCAGCGATGTCGCCCAGTTCATCCAGTGCCTGCTGGCAGGTGATGGCCGGCGGACGCCCGCTGAGGTTGCCGGAGGTCATCACCAGCGCGCGCTGACAGTCCATCATCAGCACATGCTGTAGCGGGTTAGCGGGCAGCATCAGGCCAACGGTGTCCAGCCCTGGCGCGATCGCGTCAGGAAGCGGAGGACACCATGCTTTTGGCGTGAGCACGATGGGCGCTGCAGGCGAGCGCAGCAGCGTTTGCACTGATTCCGGCACTCCCTCCGCCTGCGGGATCATGACCGCCAGTGGCTTCATCGGGCGCTGTTTGCGCGCCCGCAGGGTTGCCACCGCCTGCGCGTTGGATGCGTCACAGGCAAGGTGAAAACCGCCCAGCCCTTTGATGGCGACAATCCCGCCATTTTTGAGCATGTGGACCGCCGCACTCAGCGCAGACTCGCGGGTGGCAACAGCCTCGCCCGCGCGCCATTCCAGCTCGGGTCCACAATCCGGACAGGCTACCGGCTGCGCGTGAAAACGGCGGTCAGCGGGATTGCGGTACTCGGTTTCACACGGCTCACAGAGGGGAAATGCCGCCATTGACGTGGCCGGGCGGTCATAGGGCATGGCGCGAATGATGGTAAAACGTGGACCGCAATGGGTACAGTTGATAAACGGATAGCGATAACGCCGCGCTCGGGGATCGCGCATTTCAGCCAGGCACGCCGGGCAGGTAGCGGCATCCGGCACAATCTGGGTGTCCATCGCTCCGCCCGCGCTATGGCGAATGGTGAACGCCTGCGGCACCGTTGCCCAGGTAAACGGCTGGCTGTCGACAGCATCGATACGTGCCAGCGGTGGGCAGTCCTGATGCAGCCTCGCGGTAAAGGCCCCCCCATTACCCGCGAGACGCACCAGCACGCCCTCTCCGTCATTACAAACGTCACCCGTCAGCTGTAGCTGATGCGCCAGCTGCCAGACGAAGGGACGAAACCCTACCCCCTGCACCTTGCCGCGCACCCGCAACAGTACGCCGTTATCGCCCATCGCGACTTAAAACAGCAGTGACGATGACGTGTCGAACGCGGCACGACGGCGTTTTTCCGCGCTCATCTGCTCAAGCTTGTCGCGATCCACGCAGACCAGGGCGTGCGTCGGGCAGGCCTCCATACAGGCCGGGCCGGCATCACGGTGGTAGCAGAGGTCGCATTTATTGGCTTCCGCTTTTTCCGCGCGCACGCTCAGCCCCATGCCGCTGTTGCGCACAACCGGACGCACCACGACTTCCATCGCACCGTACGGGCAGGCAACCACACAGGTTTTGCAGCCGATGCAGCGCTCCTGCATCACATGCACGAATCCTTTCTCACGTTTGATGGCCCCGTTTGGGCAGACGTTAGCGCACGGCGCATCCTCACACTGGCGACAGATAGCGGCAGTGGAGATATTCACGCCTTTAATGACGTGGATCCGCGGTAAAAAGGTATCAGGGGTGAGCGATGCGCAATCCTGCTCCGCCTGATGGGAAACCACACACGCCACTTCACAGGTACGGCAGCCAATGCATTTACTGGCATCGGCCATAATAAAACGGTTCATCTGCTTCTCCAGCATTACAGTCCTGCGCGGAGATATACATAAACCGTGCCAATTATTAACCTGTTGATTTTCTGCGGTTTATAAAATGACAGCAGGGCTGTCATCGTCACTTCTGACGATGACAGCTGTCGACATCAGCGGTGAGGCCCGTCAATAACCGAGTCACGCAGGATAAGCTCGCCGGAGAAGGTTTGCTGGTACTTAAACTCACCGCCATCCAGCAGGAAGATCAGGCGGCTAATGGTCTCTTTGATCATCTCCGTCACCGGAATGCGCACGCTGGAGAGCGAGGGGACGATGTAGGGGGCGATGGCCACATCGTCAAAGCCAATCACCGACACGGCATCCGGGGTGGCGATCCCGCGCTCATGCAGCTGTTTCATGGCACCAATCGCCATATCGTCATTGCTCGCCACCAGCGCCGAAAAAGTTTCACCGCGCGAAAGCAGCTCAGACACCGCCGCCGCACCGCTGGCCGGGTTCCATTTCCCCTGCGCAATCAGCGACGGGCGCAGCGGGATCTGGTGTTGTGCCAGGGCGTCTTTGTAGCCCGAGAGACGCTCAACGCCCGTGGGGGAATCCAGCGAACCGGTGATAAACGCAATCTCCCGGTGCCCTTTCTGAATAAGCTGCGACACGGCGTCCTGGCAGGAGGCTTTATGATCTGACCAGACGCTGTGACTGCTGTTTTTCCGTAAGCGGCGGTTGAGGACCATAATCGGCTGTTCGCATTTCTCAACGATATCGTCCATCTCATCCACGCTCAGGAAACGCGGGTAAATGATCACCGCGTCACAGCGCATATCGAGCAAATACTGAATGGCCTCGCGCTCTTCATCCGCACTGTGCTTACCGTCCGCCAGGATCAGCTGCCGCCCTTTCTCTTCCGTCATGCGGGCGGCGTGAAAGAGCAGTTCGCTAAAATAGACGCCGTGATAAAGGGTGTTGGTGACCACCAGACCCAGCGTCTGGGTACGTTTGGTCGCCAGATTTCGTGCCAGCAAATTCGGGCGATAGCCGCTCTCTTCAATCGCCTGAAACACCCGGTCTTTGGTCTCCTGGCTGACGTAGCCATTGCCCGACAATACCCTGGAAACCGTCGCTTTCGAAACGCCTGCCCGCTTCGCGACTTCAAGCATCGTGGTCATCGTAATCTTCCGTTTGAAACTACCAGGGCGCAGTGTACTGCACTGCAGAAAAATTGTCGCAGCGGCGATATCACGCTTTTTACCCCTCCAGGTGATCATCATCACGAAATGAAAAAATGCACAAAATGTGATCTTGTTTCATTCAAAGAAACTATTGATGATTATGTGGAACCGGTTTCCTACATTTCTCACAACGATAACAGGATTACATCCGATGGCCAAAAATTACGCTGCGCTGGCGAATGACGTTGTCAGCGCGCTCGGCGGCAGAGACAACATCGTCGCCGTCACCCACTGCATGACGCGACTGCGTTTCGTCCTCAAAGACGAAAGCCTCACCGATGCCCCGCGCCTGAAAAGCATTAACGGCGTGCTCGGCGTGGTCCGCAACGACAACCAGTGCCAGGTGATCATTGGCAACACCGTGTCTCAGGCCTACCGCGAAGTGGTAAGCCTGCTGCCCACCGACCTGCAGCCTGCCGTACCGGAAGGCCCGCAGAAAATGACCCTGCGCCGCATCGGTGCCGGGATCCTCGATGCGCTGATCGGCACCATGTCACCGCTGATCCCGGCGATCATCGGCGGTTCAATGGTCAAACTGCTGGCAATGATCCTGGAGATGACCGGCGCCCTGGAAAAAGGGGCACCGACGCTCACCCTTCTGACGCTGATTGGCGATGGCGCGTTCTTCTTCCTGCCGCTGATGGTCGCCGCCTCTGCCGCAGTGAAATTCAAAACCAACATGTCGCTGGCGATTGCCATCGCGGGCGTGCTGGTACACCCGGGCTTTATCGAACTGATGGCGAAAGCCGCACAGGGCGAGCACGTTGAATTCGCCTTTATTCCGGTGACGGCAGTGAAATACACCTACACGGTCATCCCGGCGCTGGTGATGACCTGGTGCCTGTCGTACATCGAACGCTGGGTTGATCGTATTACGCCGGCGGTCACGAAAAACTTCCTTAAACCGATGCTGATCGTTCTGATTGCCGCCCCGCTCGCCATTGTGCTGATAGGGCCGCTCGGGATCTGGATCGGGAGCGCGATTTCAGCGCTGGTCTACACTATTCACGGCTATCTGGGCTGGCTCTCCGTGGCCATTATGGGCGCCCTCTGGCCGCTGCTGGTGATGACCGGGATGCACCGCGTATTTACGCCGACGATTATTCAGACCATTGCCGAGACGGGCAAAGAGGGAATGGTTATGCCGTCGGAAATCGGAGCCAACCTGTCGCTCGGCGGTTCATCGCTGGCGGTGGCATGGAAAACGAAAAACCCGGAACTGCGCCAGACGGCGCTGGCGGCAGCGGCTTCTGCCATCATGGCAGGCATTTCAGAACCTGCCCTCTATGGTGTGGCGGTACGCCTGAAACGCCCGCTGATTGCGAGCCTTATCAGCGGCTTCATCTGCGGGGCAGTGGCTGGCATAGCCGGTCTTGCCAGCCACTCAATGGCGGCGCCGGGGCTGTTTACCAGCGTACAGTTCTTCGATCCGGCCAACCCGATGACCATCGTCTGGGTATTCGGGGTCATGGCGCTGGCGGTTGTGCTCTCGTTTGTTCTGACCCTGATTTTAGGTTTTGAAGATATCCCGGTCGAAGACGACGCTGAGAAAGCACGCGCCCTGCAGAGCGCTCCGGTTCAGGCCAAAGCAGCACAAGTCTAAATTTATAGCGAGGTAAAGATGTCTGTTTTTCCACAAGGATTTTTATGGGGCGGCGCGCTTGCCGCCAACCAGAGTGAAGGGGCTTACCGTGAAGGCGGCAAAGGACTGACGACGGTCGATATGATCCCCCACGGCGCGAATCGTCTGGCGGTGAAGGTCGGTAAGGAAAAACGTTTTACGTTGCGTGACGACGAGTTTTACCCGAGCCACGAGGCGATTGATTTTTACCATCGCTACAAAGAAGACATCGCCCTGATGGCGGAGATGGGCTTTACGGTATTTCGTACCTCAATTGCCTGGAGCCGCCTCTACCCGAACGGCGATGAGCCGCTGCCCAATAAAGAGGGGATTGCCTTCTACCGCGCAGTGTTCGAAGAGTGCAAAAAATACAACATCGAACCGTTGGTCACCCTGTGCCATTTCGACGTACCGATGCATCTGGTCACGGAGTATGGATCCTGGCGCAACCGCAAGATGGTCGATTTCTTCGCCCGCTATGCCCGTACCTGTTTCGAAGAATTTAACGGTCTGGTGAAGTATTGGCTCACCTTCAACGAAATCAACATCATGCTACACAGCCCGTTCTCCGGCGCGGGCCTGGTGTTTGAAAAGGGTGAGAACGAAGATCAGGTGAAATATCAGGCCGCGCATCACGAACTGGTGGCAAGCGCCCTGGCGACCAAAATCGCCCATGAGGTGAACCCGGAAAACCAGGTCGGCTGTATGCTGGCCGGCGGCAACTTCTACCCCTACTCCTGCAAACCGGAAGACGTGTGGATGGCGCTGGAGAAAGACCGCGAAAACCTGTTCTTTATCGACGTGCAGGCGCGCGGCAGCTACCCGGCCTATTCTGCCCGCGTGTTCCGCGAAAAAGGGGTGGTGATTGTCAAAGACCCTGGCGACGATGAACTGCTGAAAAATACCGTCGATTTTGTGTCGTTCAGCTATTACGCCTCGCGCTGCGCGTCGGCGGACATGAACGCCAGTAATACCAATGCGGCGAATATCGTGAAATCCTTGCGCAACCCGCACATCCAGGTCAGCGAATGGGGTTGGGGGATCGACCCACTGGGGCTGCGCATCACCATGAACATGATGTACGACCGCTATCAGAAGCCGCTGTTCCTGGTGGAAAACGGCCTCGGCGCGAAAGACGTCATGGATGAACACGGTGAGATTAATGACGACTACCGTATCAGCTACCTGCGCGAACATATTCGTGCGATGGGCGATGCCATAGAAGACGGTGTGCCGCTGATGGGCTACACCACCTGGGGCTGCATTGACCTGGTGGCCGCATCCACGGGCGAGATGAGCAAACGCTACGGGTTTGTCTATGTTGACCGCGACGACGCGGGCAACGGTACGCTGGACAGAACGCGTAAGAAATCGTTCTGGTGGTATAAGAAGGTCATTGCAAGTAACGGCGCGGATCTGGCGTAGCCTGTTGCTCTCTCCCCCACCCTCTCCCACAGGATTCGGGCGAGGAGGTGTCCAGGCCGGGTGGAAGCTACCACCACCCGGCACTGCTCACAGTCGGGAAAAACCGCCGTCCCCACGCCATCCGGCAAGCCGGGAGTAAACCTCTTCAACGGCCTCTTTCACCGGCGGCGTCATCGGATAATAAAACCCAACGATGTCCGGCTGAATGCCCAGAAACAATACCTCCCCCACGTCGTCTTTAATCTGATCGACCAGATAGTTCAGCGGCATATTGTGGGTGGTCATCATAAACATCTCGGCGATGTCATCCGGATCAATCAGGCGGGTTTCCCCCGGATTAAGTCCCATATCGGTTGCATCCACAATCAGCAGCCTGTCCGGGTGCAGCTCACGGATCGCCACCACATCGTTTTCCGGTGCGCTGCCGCCGTCAATAACCACCCATTCACCCTGCGGATGCGCGGCACACATTTGTGCAAGCAGCGGGCCCGCGCCGTCGTCGCCCATCATGCTGTTACCGACACACAGTAAAACATCAGTCACGTAATCTCCTCACCATCAGGTAGATGGCACTCTCCTGATGAATATCATGCAGCATGCTGAGCAAAATTTTGCTCCAGGCCTGCTGCTGCGGGGTTTGCACGCTCAGCGCGGCGTCGAAGGCACTGGCGAGCATCGCAATGTGGTTGGCGTCGATAACGATCTCACCGTACTTCGGCACGCCTTCCATTTTGCGGCGCGCCGTACTGCCCTCCGCCAGCGTGGCGATCCACGCCAGATAGTCAGGCCACGGGCAGCTTAATACCGTTTCGAGACAATCTATCACTCCGAGGTGATGCCCAATGGCCAGGCTGTAATAGACCACCTGCTGCGCCGCATCCGGCGTGGCATCGTTCTCATCAATAAACTTACGGCTCAGCTGACTGAACACCACCGTTTCACTCATCGGATACGCGCCTCTTCCACCACCTGATTCAGGTTCGCGACGATCTCATTAAGACGAGGATCGTTTTCCGCCTCCAGCCAGCGCGTGACCTGATGATCGCCCTGGCTCAGCAGACGCAGATAATCGTCGGCAATCTGGCGACCATAGCGATACCCCGCGAGCCGGCGCGCCGTGCGATCGACCTTCACGCGCAGCGGCTGCACCATATCCGGGTGCAGAATTGCGGCAGCCTGGTTGTCGCGTTCACCCGGTTCACGGGCATGTATTTTCTGCTCCAGCAGCCCGAGTGCCATGGCAAAACCGTACAGCGTGGCCGCAGGCGTTGGCGGGCAACCGGGAATGTAGACATCCACCGGAACAATTTTATCGGTGCCGCCCCAGACGCAGTACAGGTCATGGAAGATGCCGCCGCTGTTTCCGCAGGCACCGTAAGAGATACAGATTTTTGGATCCGGTGCGGACTGCCAGGCACGCAATGCTGGCGATCTCATGGCGCGGGTGACGGCACCGGTAAACAGTAAAATATCCGCATGACGCGGCGAAGGCACCACTTTAATACCGAAGCGTTCGGCGTCGAACAGGGGCGACAGCGTGGCAAAGATCTCAATCTCACAGCCGTTGCAGCCGCCGCAGTCCACCCGGTACACATAGGCCGAACGTTTAATGTTTTTCAGCAGCGAGGCCTTCATGCTGGCGATGGATTCCTCCACCGTCATCGGCACCGGAATGCCGTTAGCGTCGCGTGGGCCGATCAGGTTTTCCATCAGCTGGCCTCTCTCATATGACGGGTAATATCGATGCGATCCGACGGCAGCAGGCATTTCTGCCGCTTGCAGTCCGGGCAGGTTTCAAAGCTTTCGCGATGATGCTCCGCGCGGGCATCACCGTTGTGCTGCAACAGCGCGATGGCGTAGTCGATCTCTTTTTGTACGGCAAACGGGCGTTTGCAGACACGGCAGTTGCACAGCGCGAAACGCGACTGCTGCAGAAAATCCTCTTTCTTCCAGACCGCCAGCTCGTACTCCTGCGAAAGACGGATCGCCACCGTCGGGCAAACCTCCTCGCAGCGGCCGCAGAAAATGCAGCGCCCGAGGTTGAACTGCCAGGCCAGCTCGCCCGTTTTCAGATCGGTTTCCACCGTCAGGGCATTTGACGGGCAGGCGTTAACGCAGGCAGCACAGCCGATGCACTGCTGCGGGTTGTGCTCCGGCTTGCCGCGAAAGTTTTTATCGACCGGCATCGGCTCCAGCGGATAGCGACTGGTCACCGTCCCGGTTTTGATCACTTTTTTAATGAAGGTAAACATGTTGACTCCTGCTTATGTGCTGCCTGTGCTCCGCCCCCCGGATCTCTCATCAAAAAGAGGGTCAGGGTGAGGGCATCAGCCTGCACAAAATCCCCTATTTCAGCGGCGAGTTCTTACGCTCGATGCTGTAGCGCTCCAGCTCTTTGTACGGCACCACCTGGCTTTTCTTCTTGCGCACATCCACCACCGTCATGCGGTCGGTGCAGGAGTAGCACGGATCGAGGCTGCCAATGATCAGCGGCGCATCGGATACCGTATTGCCGCGCAGCATGTAGCGCAGGGTTGGCCAGTTGGCGTAGGTTGCCGCACGGCAGCGCCAGCGGTAGAGCTTCTGGTTGTCACCGGTCATGCTCCAGTGGATATCGTCTCCACGCGGGGCTTCGGCAAACCCCAGCGCGAAGCGGTTTGGAATGTAGGTGAAGCCCTCGACCATTAGCGGACCGCCCGGCAGATTATCCAGACCGAAGTCGATCATGTTCAGCGCGGTGAAGACCTCGTTGATACGCACCTTCAGACGCGAAATAACGTCGCAGCCCTGCTCGCTGTGCACGGTCATAGGCAGCAGGCCGTAGCCGACGAACGGATGATCGGCGCGGGTATCGCGGGCGTGGCCGCTGGCGCGAACCATGGGGCCAACGTTACTGAAATCGCGGGCGATTTGCGGATCCAGCCGGCCAATACCGACGGTACGCTGCTCAATGTTCGGCGTGCTGAGCAGCATATCCACCAGCTCCTGAACGTCGCGACGCATCTGCTGCGCCAGCTGGCGGGTCTGGATCATGTCATCTTTCAGCAGATCGCGACGAATCCCGCCGATCAGGTTCAGACCGTATGTTTTACGCGCCCCGGTCAGGATTTCCGCCATCTTCATGGAGGCTTCACGTACGCGGAAAAACTGCATAAAGCCGGAGTCAAAACCGACAAAGTGACAGGCCAGACCGAGGTTCAGCAGGTGCGAGTGCAGACGCTCCACTTCCAGCAGGATGGCACGGATCATCTGCGCGCGTTCCGGCACCACAATCCCCATGCCGTTCTCCACCGAGGTGGTGTAGGCGGTACTGTGGGCAAACCCGCAGATGCCGCACACGCGGTCAGAGAGGAACGTCACTTCGTTATATCCCATCCGGGTTTCCGCCAGCTTTTCCATCCCGCGATGCACGTAGAACAGGCGGTAGTCGGCATCAATAATATTCTCGCCGTCGACAAACAGGCGGAAGTGGCCCGGCTCGTCAGACGTGACGTGCAGCGGGCCTATCGGCACCACATTGTTCTTTTTGCTGCCGAGCTCATTGATGAACGCGTAAGTCTCGCTGTCGGTGGTCGGGGCCGGACGCTGACGGTAATCCATGCTGTCTTTGCGCAGGGGATAGAGTTCGTCTGGCCAGTCGTCCGGCAGCACCAGACGGCGCTCATCCGGAAGCCCAACCGGGACCAGACCATACATATCGCGCACTTCACGCTCGCCCCAGACGGCGGCGGGCACGCGCGGGGTGACAGACGGGTATTCCGGTTTGTTGGGATCCACTTCGACACGCACGGTGAGCCAGCACTTCTCGCCCTGCTCCATCGACATCACGTAGTAAACCGCATAGTTTCCGCACAGCTGACGCTCGTCGTTGCCGAACAACACCGACAGCCAGCCACCCTGCTGGTAGTAGAGAAACTCCACCACTTCCGGCAGGTAGTTCACTTTCACGGTCACCGTTATCTGGTCTTTGGTTTGCCAGGACTCCTCCAGCACCACGCCCGGGAAGGCCTGGTGCAACGCGGCGAGATACTGCTGACCTTTCTTTTCTTCAGACATAAAAACTCTCTTTAATCACGCCACCAGCAAGGAGACGAACGCTAAAAATGCAAAACCAAAACCGGCCCAGGTGATGCGCGACGTCGCCACAAAACGCAGACGCGCCATGCTGTTCTCAAACAGGGCAATCACCAGCACGCCGACAAGTAGCTTGAGCGCGGCAACGACCACCGCCAGCACCAGGCCGGCCGCGGAAAAGTGCGTCATCTGCCCCCACGGGAAGAAGACACCGACAAACATCTGCAGCACCACCAGCTGTTTGAGGCTGATGCCCCATTTCAGCACCGCAAAGCCGTAACCGCTGTACTCGGTCAACGGACCTTCCTGCAGCTCCTGCTCCGCTTCCGCGAGGTCGAACGGCAGTTTGCCCATCTCGATAAACGTCGCGAATGCGCAGGCGCAGAGCGCCAAAAGCAACGGAAGGGAACGGTCCACGGGCCAGTGATACACGGTATGAGTGATAAAGCTGATATGGGTTGACCCCGCGACCTGCGCAGCGACCCACAGGCCGAGCAGCAGGATCGGCTCAACCAGCACGCCGAGCATGGCCTCGCGGCTGGCACCAATCCCGGTAAACGGGCTGCCGGTATCGAGGCCGGCAATCGCGAAGAAGAAACGCGCGATGGCGAAGAGGTAGATAAGCGTAATGAGATCGCCCAGCACCGGCAGTGGCGATCCGACGGTGACGACCGGTAACGCCGTGGCGATGGTGAGCATGACGCCAGCCAGCACAAACGGTGTCAGGCGAAAGACCCATCCTGCCGCGTCCGGGGAAACGCTCTGACGTCCCATCAGCTTGAACAAATCACGGTACTCCTGGAGTACACCAGGCCCGCGACGGTTATGCATCCGGGCACGCGCCACGCGGCTCACCCCGGAGAGCAACGGCGCCATGGCAAATAGCACCAGCGCCTGAAGTATTGCCAGTAACAGACTCATGTCAGGCTCCTCGTGAAATCACAATCACAACCAGTACCGCCAGTTCGATCAACGCCAGTCGGCGGAACAGCACGGGCACGGCAGCGCTCTGCCAGCCCGGCACCCACCCCACCGGGTTAAGCCAGTCCCGCAGTTTCAGCACCGCGGCAAAGTTCTCTTTGACCGGCATGGCAAAGCCGTGCGCTGTGATCACCATGGATTGCTCGTGTGCGTAACCGCAAGCCCAGGCGGTACCGCGTGATCGAGAGGAGAGGCGGTCGCGTCTGAAGAACAGCATCAGCACGAACGGCAGCAGCGGCGCGGCAATCAGCAGCAGCGCAATCATCGGCTGGGACACCGTGGTATGCGCCGTGGTGAGCGGCAGAGGAATGGCGTTACCCAACAGCGGAAGAAGCCACGGGGCAGCCACCCCGCCCGCGATGCAGCACAGCGCCAGCGCGACAACGCTCGCCCCCATCAATGCCGGCGCACAGCAGGCGTTTTCGGCCTCACGCGTGCGCGGTGCACCCAGGAAGGTCACGCCGTAGACTTTAGCCATACACATCACCGCCAGCGCACCGGTTATCGCCAGCCCAACCGCCAGCAGCGGGCCGAGCAACCGGGCGATAAACACCTCGCTCTGACCGAGTGCGAAGAAGGACTGATAGATAACCCACTCGCCGGCAAAGCCGTTCAGCGGCGGCAGCGCAGCCATTGCCATCAGCCCCACCAGCATGCACAGAGAGATAACGGGCATTTTTTTGCCGATGCCGCCGAGTTTTTCGATATCGCGATGACCGGTGCGGAACCAGACGCTACCTGCCCCGAGGAACAGGGTGCTTTTAAACAGGCTGTGGTTGATCAGGTGATACAGGCCGCCGATAAAGCCGGCCGCAATCAGCGCCGGTTGATTGAGCGCCAGCCCGGTAACGCCTGCGCCAATACCCAGCAGGATAATGCCGATGTTCTCAAGGGTGTGGTACGCCAGCAAACGCTGGATATTGTGCTCCATCAGGGCGTACAGGCCGCCGACGAAGGCGGTGATCATCCCGGCGACCAGCAGCACAACGCCCCACCACAGCGGTGGCTGCCCACCGGTGAGCGTTATCGTCAGAATGCCGAACAGACCAACCTTCATGACAACCGTCGAGAAGAGCGCTGCGGCAGGCGCGGAGGCATGTGCATGTGCCTGTGGCACCCAGCCGTGCAGCGGGATAATCCCGGCCAGCAGGCCAAAGCCGATCACGCCAAGGAGCCAGACATCATTCCCGAGCGACTGACCGTTAAGGGCGGAGAAGTCCAGCGTGCCGAAGCGCTGCCACACCAGCCAGCAGGCCAGTGCCAGCAGCAACGTGCCAAGACGCCCCAGCGCAAACCACAGTTTGCCGGAGGTGCTACAGCCCGTAAGGAATACGCCGCACAGCGCCATGATCTCGGCCATCACCACCAGAGCGCCGAGGTTGCTGGCAGTCACGGTACAGACCGCCGCAGCCATCAGCAGATTGACCAGCAGACCGTTGGGCTGAGTGTGCTGATGACGGTGCCAGTCAATATTAAACAGGCTGATAAACACGCCGCACAGACCAAAGGTCACCAGCCAGATGGCATTCAGCGGCGTAATTTCAACGGTGTGCCGTATCAGCGGCATCACCGCTTCGACAGATTGTCCGCCTGTTAACACGAGGCCACCGGCCACCAGCGTCATCACGCTGCCAACCGCCCCGCCGATACCGGCTATCCAGCCGCTCAGGGTTTTATGGAAAGAGAAGATCAAGGCCAACACAGCGGCGGCGGCAAAATAGGCCACCGCGCTGGTAATCATCATCACCGCGTTCATTTCGCCCCCTCGTTCAGCGCCTGAAGCAGAGAAAGATCGCCGAAATCACTGTTAATGGTCAGCTCACGCTTACGTTTACTGGTGCGAACGATGTCGCGAATATTGACCAGAATCAGCGCCTTCGTCGGGCAGGTGCGCACACAGGCTGGCCCTTGTTCATCAAAGCTGCACAGGTCGCATTTGACCGCAACGGCACGCACGCCGGGAACCCAGTCAAGCAGCGTGCTCACCTTCGCCGGCGCAGGTGGCGCTGGCGGCGCTTTCGGGGAGTTGGCATTCGCCGGGATATGCAGCGGACGGCTGCCGGAAAATTCAATCGCGCCGAACGGGCAGGCAATGCCGCACAGTTTGCAGCTCACGCACAGACTTTCATTCAGCTGCACCGCCCCCTCGACACGGGTGATGGCATTAACAGGACAGACTCCCGCGCAGGGGGCATCTTCACAGTGGTGGCAGAGCTGCGGCGCAGACTCTTTTTCATTACGCATGACGCGCAGGCGCGGCATGGACTGTAGCCCGTGCTGACGGTGCGTTTCCGAACAGGCCGCCTCACAGGTTCGACAGCCAATACAGACCGTCGAGTCAGCAATTACAAAACGGTTCACCGGGTCATCCTCTGGTGATAGTCATTTTTGACGAAAAACTGTCTTGTCGACACTTCTCGACACGCAATGGTCAGGCCACGTTCGCTGAGATATTTCCATCCATCAGCTGTTTCAGGTTGACCGGGAGATCGTGTTCAACAGCGGCGTACAGGCCGTTATAAACCGGCGCGATTTTTTCCAGATAGTGCTCCAGCACCTGCTGGCGATCGCGGTTACTGACGTGACCATCGACCATCCCGTCGGCCATCAGCTGCGCCTTCGCAATACACTGTTTTTCATCTTCTTTTGTTTCGACGTAGTACTCGATGGTGTGGCTGTTGAAGGTGTCTGCCAGGGTGACGTTTATCGTGAAATGGCCGAAGAGCACAAAGCGCATATCCCCCTGCGCTGCACAGCTCATGGCGTGGTGAAGACGGGCTTTTGACAGGGTGATGCCCTGAATCAGAGAGTTGCAGTAAAGGTGCCACTGCTCCTGTAACTGCTGATGGCGCTGCGCAATGTAATCCGCTTTTTCGCTAATTTCCCAAATAGTCATAAAAGGTATCCGGTTAATGGAGATAGCGGCTATTAAGCAGATTCCATGCCAGTTTTTAATGCATTGATTTTTAACTATTTTAATCAAAAGAAGCGTGTCAATCGCGCCGTGTCGACGTGTCATTTCGACAGCATTGACATCGTCACGCCTTAACAAAAATCAAGCTGGCACCGTTATTGCATTATCGGGGCAATTCATTGAGGAGGCGTCATGCACGAAATCACCCTCTGCCAGCGGGCCGTCGAGTTAATTGAACAGCAGGCGCGGGCAAACAATGCAAAACGCGTCACCGGTGTCTGGCTACAGGTCGGGGCCTTTTCCTGCGTTGAAACCAGCGCCCTGACCTTCTGCTTTGAGCTGGTGTGCCGCGGCACGCTGGCGGAAGGCTGTGAACTTCATATTGAAGAACAGCAGGCGGAGTGCTGGTGCGCGCAGTGTCAGCAATACGTCACTCTGCTTTCATCGAAGGTTCAGCGCTGTCCGCAGTGCCAGAGCAGCGAGCTTCGCATCGTGGCGGATGACGGCATGCAGATCCAACGTCTCGAAATCGAGAAGGAGTAAAATATGTGTAGTACCTGCGGTTGCGCTGAAGGCAACCTGTATATAGAAGGGGATGAACACCGTCCTCACGCCGCGTTTCGCTCCGCACCCTTTTCACCTGCCCCTCGCCCTGCAGCGGCATTAACCGGTATCACCTTCGCCCCCCGACACTCCGCTGCGGGCGACCTGCATTACGGGCATGGCATCGCCGGTACCCACGCGCCGGGGCTCAGCCAGCGTCAGATGCTGGAGGTGGAAATCAACGTTCTGGATAAAAACAACCAGATTGCAGCACGCAACCGCGCCCGCTTTGCCACGCGTAAACAGCTGGTCCTGAACCTGGTCTCCAGCCCCGGCTCCGGCAAAACCACGCTGCTGACACAAACGCTCCACCGCCTGAACGGACGCATCTCCTGCGCGGTGATCGAAGGCGATCAGCAGACGGTGAACGACGCCGCGCGTATTCGCGAAACCGGCACGCCCGCCATTCAGGTTAATACGGGTAAAGGCTGCCATCTGGATGCACAAATGATTGCCGACGCCACGCCGCGCTTGCCGCTTGCGGACAACGGCATCCTGTTTATTGAGAACGTGGGCAACCTGGTCTGTCCGGCCAGCTTCGATCTCGGTGAGCGACATAAGGTCGCGGTGCTCTCGGTGACCGAAGGTGAAGACAAGCCGCTTAAATATCCGCATATGTTTGCCGCCGCTTCGCTGATGTTGCTGAACAAAGTTGACCTGCTGCCGTACCTGAATTTCGACGTGGACAAATGCATGGCCTATGCCCGTGAAGTGAACCCGGATATTGACATCATGCTGGTGTCCGCCACCCGCGGTGACGGGATGGACGCCTGGCTGAACTGGCTGGAGAGCGAACGATGTGCATAGGCGTCCCCGGACAAATTCACGCCATTGACGGGAATCAGGCCCGCGTTGAGGTGTGTGGCATATTGCGCGACGTCGACCTGACGCTCGTCGGCAGCACCGACGAAACCGGCGCCTCACGCCTCGGTCAGTGGGTGCTGGTGCACGTGGGGTTTGCCATGAGCATCATCAACGAAGCGGAGGCCCGCGACACGCTCGATGCCCTTCAGAATATGTTCGACGTGGAGCCGGACGTCGGGGCATTGCTGTACGGCGAGGAGCGGTAAACCATGCGCTACGTTGATGAATATCGCGCGCCTGAGCAGGTGATGCAGCTGATTGAACATCTGAAAACACGGGCGGCACGGCTGAGCTATACCGCCGAAAAGCCGCTGCGTATTATGGAAGTCTGCGGCGGGCATACGCATGCCATCTTTAAATTTGGCCTCGACCAGCTTCTGCCGGAAAACATCGAGTTTATCCATGGCCCCGGCTGCCCGGTGTGCGTCCTGCCGATGGGACGCATCGACGCCTGCCTTGAGATAGCCCACCAGCCTGACGTGATTTTCTGTACCTTTGGCGATGCGATGCGCGTGCCGGGCAAAAACGGCTCGCTGTTGCAGGCAAAAGCCCGGGGGGCGGATATCAGGATCGTGTACTCGCCGATGGACGCCCTGACGCTGGCCACCCATAACCCCGGCCGCAAGGTCGTCTTTTTCGGGCTTGGTTTTGAAACCACCATGCCCGCCACGGCCATCACGCTGCAGCAGGCCAAAGCCCGCAACATTGATAACTTTTTCTTTTTTTGCCAGCACATTACGCTCATCCCGACGTTACGCAGCCTGCTTGAAGAGCCGGACAACGGAATTGACGCTTTCCTGGCGCCGGGCCATGTCAGCATGGTTATCGGGACGGCGGCCTACGGGTTTATCGCTGAACAGTTCGAACGGCCTTTAGTGGTGGCTGGTTTCGAACCTCTTGATCTACTGCAAGGCGTGACCATGCTGGTTGAGCAGAAAATAGCAGCCCAGTGTGCAGTAGAAAATCAGTACCGCCGTGTCGTCCCCGACAGTGGAAATGTGGTGGCCCAGCAGGCGATAGCCGAGGTATTTAGCGTCGAGGGCGACAGCGAATGGCGTGGTCTGGGGCTGATTGCAGAGTCCGGCGTGCGCCTGACGCCAGCCTACCGGTCGTTCGACGCCGAAGCCCACTTCCGCCCGCAGCCGCAACAGGTGTGTGACGACCCGCGGGCCCGCTGTGGCGAAGTGCTCACCGGCAAATGCAAACCCCATCACTGCCCGTTATTTGGCAACACCTGTAACCCGCAAACGGCTTTTGGCGCGCTGATGGTCTCTTCCGAAGGGGCGTGTGCCGCGTGGTATCAGTATCGCAATCAGGAGTCTGAAGCATGAATACGGTTGAAATGGCACACGGCAGCGGCGGCCTGGCGATGCAGCAGCTGATTAACCGTCTGTTTATGGACGCGTTTGATAACCCCTGGCTGGCGGAGCAGGAGGATCAGGCCCGCATTGACCTCTCCACCCTGACCGCGCAGGGCGACAGGCTGGCCTTTTCCACCGACAGCTACGTGATTGACCCGCTGTTCTTCCCGGGCGGCGATATCGGCAAGCTCGCGGTCTGCGGCACGGCAAACGACGTGGCCGTCAGCGGCGCTGTTCCGCGCTTTCTCTCCTGCGGCTTTATGCTTGAAGAGGGGCTGCCGATGGAGACGCTCTCTGCGGTTGTCCGCAGCATGGCGCATACGGCACGCGAGGCGGGTATCGCCATCGTCACCGGCGACACCAAAGTGGTCCAGCGTGGCGCAGCCGACAAACTGTTCATCAATACCGCCGGCATGGGGGCGATCCCTGCCGACATTCACTGGGGCGCGCAGCAGCTTGCCGTCGGCGACGTGCTGATCGTCAGCGGATCGCTGGGCTGCCACGGGGCGACGATCCTGAACCTGCGTGAAGGCCTGGGGCTGGGCGGAGAATTACGCAGTGATTGCGCGGTACTGACCCCGCTTATCCAGACCCTGCGTTCCCTTCCAGGCGTGAAAGCCCTGCGCGATGCGACACGCGGCGGGGTTAACGCCGTGGTACATGAGTTCGCGGCGCGCTGCGGTCTGGGTATCGAACTCACTGAACGCGCGCTGCCCGTTAAGCCTGCCGTTCGCGGCTTGTGCGAACTCCTCGGGCTCGACCCGCTAAACTTTGCAAATGAAGGCAAGCTGGTCATTGGCGTGGAGCGCGCGGCGGCCGAATCCGTACTCGAACAGCTGCGGGCACATCCTTTCGGGAAAGAGGCCGCGCTGATTGGTGAAGTGGTTGAGCGCAAAGGGGTGCGCCTGACCGGGTTGTATGGCGTCAAGCGGACGCTGGATCTGCCGCACGCGGAACCTTTACCCCGCATTTGCTAGAACCGCGCCAAAAGCGGTCAGCACTGACTTTCTCTTTTTTGCCAGTTTCTATTGGAAAGCAATATGCCGTATACACCGATGAGCGATCTTGGACAGCAGGGCCTGTTTGACATTACGCGCACACTTTTACAGCAGCCCGATCTTGGCGCGCTGAGCGATGCCCTGACGCGGCTGGTCAGGCAATCAGCGCTGGCAGACAGCGCCGCAATTGTGCTCTGGCATAGCGCAAGCCATCGCGCGAGCTACTATTCAACGCGCGACAATGGCAAAGCGTTTGAGTACGAGGATGAAACCTACCTCGCTCATGGTCCTGTCCGGCGTATTCTTTCCCGCCCGGAGGCGCTGCACTGCAATTTTGAGGAATTCCGCGAAGCGTGGCCGATGCTGGCGCAGAGTCAGTTATACCCGCCTTTCGGCCACTACAGCCTGCTGCCACTGGCGGTGGAAGGGCATATCTTCGGCGGCTGCGAGTTTATTCGTCACACCGACCAGCCGTGGAGCGAGGCGGAATACGAGCGTCTGCACACCTTCACCCAGATTGTGGCCGTGGTCGCGGAGCAAATTCAAAGCCGCGTCACCAATAATGTGGATTACGACCTGCTGAGCCGCGAACGTGACAATTTCCGGATCCTGGTGGCCATCACCAACGCGGTGCTTTCGCGCCTCGATATGGATGAGCTGGTCAGCGAAGTCTCAAAAGAGATCCACCACTATTTCAAAATCGACGCCATCAGTATTGCGCTCCGGGGGCACCGGAAAGGCAAGCTGAACATCTACTCCACCCACTATCTTGATGAGGCAAACCCCGCCCACGAACAGAGTGAAGTGGATGAGGCGGGCACGCTCTCTGAGCGGGTATTTAAAAGCAAAGAGATCCTGCTGCTCAACCTCAACGAGCAGGATGCGCTCGCGCCTTATGAGCGGATGCTGTTTAACACCTGGGGGAATAAAATCCAGACGCTGTGCCTGCTGCCGCTGATGTCCGGCAATACTATGCTTGGTGTCCTGAAGCTGGCGCAGTGTGAAGAGGGCGTCTTTACCACCGCCAACCTGAAACTGTTGCGCCAGATTGCCGAGCGTATCTCCATCGCACTGGATAACGCGCTGGCCTATCAGGAGATCCACCGTCTGAAAGAACGGCTGGTGGATGAAAACCTGGCGCTGACGGAACAGCTTAACAACGTGGACAGCGAGTTTGGCGAAATCATCGGCCGCAGCGATGCCATGTACAGCGTGCTGAAACAGGTGGAGATGGTGGCGCAAAGTGACAGTACGGTGCTGATCCTCGGTGAAACCGGCACCGGTAAAGAGCTGATTGCCCGTGCGATCCACAACCTCAGCAACCGTAACAGCCGCCGCATGGTGAAGATGAACTGCGCCGCTATGCCCGCAGGCCTGCTGGAAAGCGATCTCTTTGGCCACGAACGCGGCGCGTTTACCGGTGCCAGCAGCCAGCGTCTGGGCCGTTTCGAGCTGGCGGACAAAAGCTCGTTGTTCCTTGATGAAGTGGGCGACATGCCTCTGGAGCTGCAGCCCAAACTGCTGCGCGTCCTGCAGGAGCAGGAGTTTGAACGTCTTGGCAGTAACAAACTTATCCAGACTGACGTGCGGCTCATTGCCGCCACCAACCGCGACCTGAAAAAAATGGTCGCCGACCGCGAGTTTCGAAGCGACCTCTATTATCGCCTGAACGTCTTCCCAATCTGCCTGCCGCCCCTGCGTGAACGGCCGGAAGATATCCCTCTGCTGGTCAAAGCGTTTACCGCCAAAATAGCCCGCCGGATGGGCCGCAACATCGACAGTATCCCCGCCGAGACGCTACGTACCCTCTCCTCGATGGAGTGGCCGGGTAACGTCCGTGAACTGGAAAACGTCATTGAACGTGCGGTATTGCTGACGCGCGGTAACGTACTGCAACTCTCCCTGCCCGAAGTTTCCCTGCCCGAAACCCCGGTTACAGCCACCGACGTGGCGCAGGAAGGTGAAGACGAATATCAGCTGATCATGCGCGTGCTGAAAGAGACTAACGGTGTCGTGGCCGGGCCGAAAGGTGCCGCCCAACGTCTGGGACTAAAACGCACCACGCTGCTCTCGCGCATGAAACGTCTCGGGATTGATAAAGAGAGTCTGGTGTAGCGTCATTCTGGCTGAGGTCCCGCATGCAGGCGTTGGGATACGGTTGTCAGCGAAGCGCCTGAACGGTTACTTTTTCGGGCGATACTTTTCCGGTAATTCCGGTACCGGGCGACGGTCATCCATCAGGTGGCGTACCGTCAGGATGGGATGACGCCATAACATGCGTGGGCCAGCCCAGCGCATCACCTGCTTCATCTCTTCGCGCCTGGCAGGCTGATAGCAGTGAACGGGGCACTGTTTACAGGCGGGTTTTTCCTCACCAAAAACGCATTTATCCAGGCGCTTATTGGCATACGCTTTCAGCGCCTGATAATGCCCCTCTTCCTGCGAAGCCTGAGGACACTGTGTTTCATACAGTGCGATCATTTTCGCGATCGTCTCTTTCTCACGTGTAATGCGTTTTCCGGACATAACGGCTCATCAGATAATAAAGTGCATTTATAATACGCCTTTCAGCTACTGATTTCAGGTGTTGCATTCTGTTTTCTGAAGGCTGATTCCAGTATTAAGCCCACACCTGCAGTAAATCACTGGTATTTTATACAGCATCAGGAATGACCCTTGTCCACGTTGTCCGGAGGCCGTATGCACAAGATCGCTATCACCAAATCCTATCGTCATTTGAAAGTGGGGTATTTCAGAAAGCGTCATGAAGACCGTAACACCAAGATACCCAAACGCTACAGCGTGCATGCGGCGCTGAGCTTAAAGGGCGACTGGCTTGAAAAAGCGGGGTTTACCACCCATTCGCAGGTCAGAGTGGGGGTTGAGCATGGAAAAATTGTCATTGAGTTAGTGCAGGAAGGCACCTCGTAATGCCGCGACATTTTTCTGCGCCGTACCTTTTTTTCATGCGACAATAGAAGGAACTAACGGCCACTGAGCCGCCCAAAGCGTATTATTTTCAAAGAAATGGACATCATAACTCCATGAGCACAATCGACAATTTCGACGCACATACGCCGATGATGCAGCAGTATTGAAAAATATAACATATCCAACTGATTGTATTGAAAATTTAAAATAGCCATATAACAAAAGGTTACACATAAGCTACTTTTTGGGGTTTCAGGCAAGAAACTAAAAATTATTAACGCCATCAAATTATTCACATCTTAATAATTAGCATTGAAATTTAATGTTTTTGGTTCTTTGTACATGTCAATGGCTTGTCTTTGTGGCAGAATCATAAAGCTATGCAATCATTGCATTGTTATTAACACAGCATATTTTTATATACTTTTAACACCTTACCTCAAAAAGGATAACAAAGTGGACAGAAGTGCGGTTGATACAATTCGTGGGTATTGTTATCAGGTTGATAAAACGATTATTGAGATTTTTTCGTTACCACAAATGGATGACTCGATTGATATAGAGTGCATTGAAGATGTTGATGTCTACAACGATGGGCATTTAACTGCGATACAATGCAAATATTATGAAAGTACCGATTATAACCACTCCGTTATATCAAAGCCCATAAGATTAATGTTGTCACACTTTAAGGACAATAAAGAAAAAGGGGCTAATTATTATCTTTATGGGCATTATAAATCCGGTCAAGAAAAGTTAACACTCCCATTAAAAGTTGACTTTTTCAAATCTAATTTCCTCACCTACACCGAAAAAAAAATCAAACATGAATACCATATTGAAAATGGGCTTACCGAAGAGGATCTACAAGCCTTTTTGGATCGGTTAGTTATAAATATCAATGCAAAATCATTTGATGATCAAAAAAAAGAAACTATACAAATAATAAAAAACCATTTCCAATGTGAAGATTATGAGGCAGAGCATTATCTTTATTCTAATGCTTTCAGAAAAACATATGATATCTCTTGTAATAAAAAAGATAGAAGGATAAAAAAATCTGATTTTGTTGAAAGTATCAACAAATCAAAAGTCTTATTTAACATATGGTTTTATCAATATGAAGGAAGAAAAGAATATTTAAGAAAATTAAAAGAATCTTTCATACGCAGAAGTGTAAACACCTCACCTTATGCTCGTTTTTTCATCTTAGAATTTCAAGACAAAACTGATATAAAAACAGTTAAAGACTGTATATATAAAATACAATCAAATTGGTCTAATTTATCTAAAAGAACAGATCGACCATATTCTCCTTTTTTACTTTTTCATGGCACCAGCGATGCCAATTTATACGAATTAAAGAATCAATTATTCAATGAAGATCTAATTTTCACTGATGGGTACCCTTTTAAAGGAAGTGTATTTACCCCCAAGATGTTAATCGAAGGTTTTTCAAATAAAGAAATCCACTTCCAATTTATCAACGACATAGATGATTTCAATGAAACACTGAACAGTATTAATATAAGAAAAGAAGTTTACCAGTTTTATACGGAAAACTGCCTTGATATCCCATCCCAACTACCCCAGGTAAACATACAAGTTAAAGACTTTGCCGACATAAAGGAGATAGTGTAATGAGCAGGAATAATGATATTAATGCAGAAGTAGTATCGGTATCGCCAAATAAATTAAAAATTTCCGTAGACGATCTTGAAGAATTTAAGATAGCAGAAGAAAAATTAGGTGTAGGATCTTATTTAAGGGTTTCAGATAATCAAGATGTTGCTCTTCTGGCGATCATAGATAATTTTTCTATTGAAGTTAAAGAAAGCCAAAAGCAGAAATACATGATAGAAGCAAGTCCAATAGGTCTTGTTAAAAATGGAAAATTCTATCGCGGTGGAGATTCACTTGCACTTCCTCCTAAAAAAGTGGAACCAGCGAAATTAGACGAAATAATATCCATATACTCAGATAGTATAGATATAAATGACCGTTTTACTTTTTCAAGCTTATCGCTTAATACCAAAGTATCCGTACCTGTGAATGGGAATAGATTTTTCAATAAACATATCGCTATCGTAGGTTCAACGGGTTCAGGTAAATCCCACACTGTTGCAAAAATACTTCAAAAAGCCGTAGATGAAAAGCAAGAAGGTTATAAGGGATTAAACAATTCTCATATAATTATTTTTGATATACATTCTGAATATGAAAATGCATTCCCTAATTCAAATGTATTAAATGTAGATACATTAACCCTTCCATATTGGCTATTAAATGGTGACGAGTTAGAAGAGCTTTTTCTTGACACGGAAGCAAATGATCACAATCAAAGAAATGTGTTCCGTCAGGCAATAACATTAAATAAAAAGATACATTTTCAAGGAGATCCAGCCACAAAGGAAATAATAAGCTTTCACTCGCCATATTATTTCGACATTAATGAAGTCATCAATTATATTAACAATAGAAATAATGAAAGAAAAAATAAAGATAATGAACATATTTGGTCAGATGAGGAAGGAAATTTCAAGTTTGACAATGAAAATGCTCATAGGTTATTCAAAGAGAATGTAACTCCTGATGGAAGTTCAGCCGGTGCTTTAAATGGAAAACTTCTCAATTTTGTTGATCGATTACAAAGTAAAATATTTGATAAGAGATTAGATTTTATTCTGGGTGAAGGTAGCAAATCCGTAACATTTAAAGAAACATTAGAAACTTTAATAAGCTATGGAAAAGATAAATCAAACATAACAATACTTGATGTAAGCGGTGTTCCTTTTGAAGTACTTAGCATATGTGTATCATTGATATCTCGATTAATTTTTGAATTTGGCTATCATTCAAAAAAAATAAAAAGAAAATCTAATGAAAACCAAGATATCCCAATATTAATTGTTTACGAAGAAGCACATAAATATGCTCCCAAAAGTGATCTGAGCAAATACAGGACATCCAAAGAAGCAATTGAGAGGATTGCAAAAGAGGGTAGAAAATACGGAGTAACCCTTCTCCTTGCAAGTCAGAGACCTTCTGAAATTTCAGAAACAATATTTTCTCAGTGTAATACTTTTATCTCAATGCGATTAACTAACCCAGACGATCAAAATTATGTTAAGCGATTACTCCCGGATACAGTAGGTGATATTACAAACCTCCTACCATCGCTCAAAGAAGGTGAGGCCTTAATCATGGGGGATTCAATATCAATACCTTCGATTGTAAAAATAGAAAAATGTACAATACCCCCATCGTCAATTGACATCAAATATCTTGATGAATGGAGAAAAGAATGGGTAGATTCGGAGTTTGATAAGATAATTGAACAATGGAGTAAAAGTTAATTTCAGAAGTGGATTCACTCTTGCTCAAGAGTGAATCCACTAATATCATATCCTAATGATATAGTTTAATAAAATCTATTCTGGAATCATTAGGCTGAGAGTTAATAGATTCTTTTATCTTCCCTATTGTATAAGAAGCTCTCTTGATAGGCTTCCTCCGGTCGTTCCTGCTATCAATGTTGAAGCTTGGAAATCACTCTCTAACATATCCCAAAAGCTGAACTGCCTTACAAACCATCTTAATGCAAAAAGTAGCAATAGTGAGTTAACTAAAACAGAGATCTTCGCAGTCAATAAACAGATCAAAGAGCTTCGCTTGTGCCAGACAGCCTCTATGAGTAGGTATTCATAAGAGGGAATGCAACGGCCCCTCAGTTTGAGGATAGTTATCACCCCTCTAAAAATAGCCCTGAGGGCAGATTGTTAGGATTGCAATTAACCATTAAATTCTTTTTATGTCTTTACCTTTATCTGAATTTTCTAATATGATTGAAGAAATTACTTTTTCTTCTTTTTTTGCAATTAGAGATTGGATATTAATAGTTCCAAAATCTAATTTATCGCCCTACCAGTACATGAATTCTTTTATTACGGGAGTCATATCGTCTATAACCTCTTGAGATCCTTCGTTATAAATAAAAGACAGTATTTTTAAATTTTCAACATCAATCTCACGCACAATTATCCGAAACATATCATTAGTTGGATATAAATTCGTTTCATTCAATGCTATATTTAATTTACCAAGCATTTCATTCATAAGCAACTCTACTTCATCTAAAGCCTTATTATATTTAACTCCTTATTTTTAATTGATATAACATTATCACTATCATTTAAATAAGAAATGTCAACGCTTGTCCAAAAACAAATAAAAATTATTTAAAAAGAATTGCATGAGTGAATATTTTAAATTACAAACACAATACTGTGTCATCTATGCAACCGAAGCGTAAATTTTATCATCTCCTGAGCTGCAACAGAATATTTAAAACAAATACAAGTGAAGCTGTATATATTTACATAAAAATATCAGCCACTCCGATTTTTATGATTATACGAAATGAAGCAAGGGCTAACTCTGCGAAGCCGCTGCGCTTGCTTCTTCGAGTTCCCCTTGCTTTTCTGCCCTTCGGTTAGAAAAGAAACCAAACCGCTACCAACCTTGAATATCTATATTTTTGAATAGATACCCCCCTCCTTAACTACCACTATCAAAAATAGAAAAATCATCTTACAAATAACCCACACACATTATTTTAGATTGCTACCTTATTAAATTAAAAATTCAACCTTAGATGGAATTTAATGTACAAGGAATGTCCTACTGTAACGGAGAATTTTAAACATTAAAAATTATAACTATGGTTTGTCATAGCCTGTACATCTATTCACCTCATGCATATGCACTAAGAAAGTTTTTTTGAATACTGGAGTTGCCCCTGCTAAAACGGACACGGTTAATTAACTGCTAATATGGCATCACGATATTCGCGTGGCGATTTCATGTTCAACCTCTTGTGTGGATGCAGATTATTATAATCCTCTATCCATTATGCCATTTTTCCATCACTGAGACTGCATCCGGCAGATCATTTACATACACGTAATCTCACTTGAACGTCTTTACAAACGATTCTGCCATGCCGTTACTTTCCGGACTGCGTACTGGTGTAGTACTCACGATGAACCCCAGTGAACTGGCGAATGTGCGAGTGGCATCGGCTGTGCAGCAATTATGCCAATGACAGTGGCTCCATTGACGGCAATGACCTGACATCTACAATCCCGCTACAAAGCATTTACTCCATGAGTCATTGCACTTGCTGAGCTACACGAACACACTAAAACCAGATAATAATTAATCGCTGTATAAGCTCGTAACGAGCGGAACTTTAAGGCAAAATAGAGCCATCTCCCCCCTTCACAAAGTTACGCTAATGGCCAGAAAACCTAAAGAAATCAAAACAGACCCGTTAGAGGTCATCCTGTGGAAAGCGGCTGACAAGCTACGTAAGAACATTGATGCAGCCGAGTACAAGCATGTCGTGCTGGGCCTCATTTTCCTTAAGTATATTTCTGATTCTTTTGAATCTCATTATGAGTTGCTGAAGGCTGGTGAAGGCGAGTTCGCAGGCGCTGACCCGGAAGATAAAGACGAGTACACCGCTTACAACATTTTCTTTGTCCCTGAGCTTGCACGCTGGAACTATCTAATATCTAAGGCCAAGCTACCCGAAATCGGTAAGCTGGTTGATGATGCTATGGAGCTTATCGAAGCGGGTAACCCACAGCTAAAAGGTGTGCTGCCGAAAGTCTACGCTCGCCAGAACCTCGACGCCACTGTGCTGGGTGAACTGATAGATCTGATTGGCAACATTGCACTGGGAGATGCCAAAGCGCGTTCTGCTGATGTATTAGGCCACGTATTCGAATACTTCCTTGGTGAATTCGCACTGGCAGAAGGTAAACAAGGCGGTCAGTTCTATACACCAAAATCCATTGTTAGCCTGCTGGTTAACATGCTGGAACCCTACAAAGGCCGTGTCTTTGATCCCTGCTGTGGTTCTGGTGGTATGTTCGTTCAGTCAGAAAAATTTGTTGAAGCGCATCAGGGAAATATTGACGATATTTCGATTTACGGTCAGGAATCCAACCAGACCACTTGGCGTCTGGCAAAAATGAACCTGGCTATCCGGGGTATCAATTCAGAACACGTCCGCTGGAACAGTGAAGGTTCTTTCCTTAACGATGCTCATAAAGATTTGAAATCTGATTTTATCATTGCCAATCCACCGTTTAACGTGTCTGACTGGTCCGGTGAGCAGCTTCGTGGCGATGCCCGTTGGCAATACGGTATCCCACCTACCGGGAATGCTAACTTTGCCTGGATGCAGCATTTTCTGTATCACCTGTCGCCAAAAGGTCAGGCTGGTGTTGTACTGGCAAAAGGGGCTTTAACATCTAAAAGTTCTGGTGAAGGTGATATCCGTGCCGCACTGGTAAAAGATGCCAATGTGATTGACTGTATCGTTAATTTACCTGCAAAACTGTTCCTGAACACCCAGATCCCTGCGGCGTTATGGTTTATGCGTCGTGATCGTGAAAATAGCAGCCAATATCGTGATCGCAGTAAAGAAATTCTGTTTATCGATGCCCGTAATCTTGGTCATTTGATTAATCGTCGTACCAAAGTGCTTTCTGACGACGATATTAAAACCATCGCAGACACCTACCATAACTGGCGTAACAAAGGTGGCGAATATGAAGATATTGCGGGTTTCTGTGCGTCAGTAGACATTGATGAAGTTGCTAAACTTGATTATGTGCTGACACCTGGTCGTTATGTTGGCCTTGCTGACGAAGAAGACGATTTTGACTTTAAAGAACGTTTTACGGCTCTTAAAGCGGAGTTTGAAGCACAATTGGAAGAAGAAGCGCATCTGAATAAGTCTATCGCTGAGAGTCTGGCGAAGGTGGTTTTATGAGTCAGTGGATAAAAACTAAACTTGGTGAGATTGTCATTCTTAATTATGGTAAAGCATTAAAGGCACAGGATAGGAATGCTGGCTCTATACCTGTATATAGTTCAGGTGGATTAACTGGTTGGCATAACAAAGCATTAATAAACGAACAAGGAATTATTATTGGTCGTAAAGGAAATGTTGGGAAAGCGTACTTAACTTATGGACCATTTTGGTGTATTGATACTGCTTATTATATTTTACCTAACCCTTCGAAATATGATTTTGTTTTTTTATTCTATTTGTTGAAAACATTAGGGCTGGAAGAACTGAACGAAGATAGCGCTGTTCCTGGACTAAACAGGGATACCGCTTATAGTCAAGAGATCCTATTACCTTCACTGCCAGAGCAAAAAGCCATCGCCTCTGTACTGTCCTCTCTTGATGACAAAATAGACCTGCTTCATCGCCAGAATAAAACTCTGGAATCCATGGCCGAAACCCTGTTTAGGCAGTGGTTTATTTTAGATAGCACTGGTGTATCAGTTAGTATAGATCAGATAATTGACTTTAATCCAAAGCGAACTTTAATTAAAAGCCAAGACGCTACTTATTTGGACATGGCTGGACTGAGCACTGTTATTTTTCGTGCAAATGGATATTACAGACGTCCATTTTCTTCAGGAACTAAATTTACTAAACGAGATACCTTGCTAGCCAGAATTACCCCATGTTTAGAAAATGGGAAAGCGGCCTATATTGATTTTTTAGACGACAATGAAACTGGATGGGGTTCTACCGAATTCATAGTTATGCGTCCTAAAAAAGAAATCCATCCTTTTATCTCATATATCATGTGCCGAAACCCGGACTTCAAAGAATATGCAGAAAGCTGTATGGAAGGTTCAACTGGCAGACAACGAGTTAACTTGGATCATCTTAAGAAGTTCAATGTTAATCTGCCAACAGAAGCTTCCCTACGTATAATTAATGAGTTATTAGATTCATTTGAAAGTAAACTTATTAACAACTCAAAACAAATTGATAGCTTAGAAAAACTCCGCGATACCTTACTTCCCAAACTGATGAGCGGTGAAGTACGGGTTCAGTATGCAGAAGAAGCAATCGCATCAGTAGCATAAAATAATTATGCGGGTGTACAGCCCGCTCTCTGGTTAAGCGGCAATAAGGACAGTACGCATGGCAAAGATGACCGAATCCGATATTGAAGTAATGGCAATTGAGCACCTGCAAGGGCTGGGCTATGAGTATGTTTACGGCCCGGACATTGAACCCAGTGGAATCAATCCGTTACGTAGCTATCAGCAGGTTATCCTTGAAGATAAAGTGCGTACAGCATTGCAACGAATTAATCCGCACCTTAGTGAGCAGAAGTGTGAGGAAGCTCTAAAACAGGTGATGCAGATCAGCTCACCTGACCTAATGGCAAACAATCTAACCTTTCATCGCCTTTTGACCGAAGGAATCAATATCGAAGTCAGCAAGGATGGTAATACACAAGGGGAGCTGGCCAGCCTGATCGACTTTAACGATCCCACTAATAATGCATTTCTGGTCATTAATCAGCTCACCATCAAAGAAGGCAACCATACCCGCCGGCCGGATCTTATTTTGTTCATCAACGGTCTGCCGTTAGTCGTTATTGAACTCAAAAATGCTGCTGACGAAAATTCCACGTTATCAGGCGCTTATAACCAGATTAAAACCTATCAGAACCAAATATCCAGCCTATTTACGTACAATGTGTTTAATGTGATATCTGACGGACTGGATGCCAAGGCGGGGACGATTTCTGCTGATTTCAGTCGTTATATGACGTGGAAAACCGCAAACGGTAAAACGCCAGCTACCAGTACCCAACCACAGCTCGAAGTTTTATTACAGGGGTTGCTTAATCCTGTAACGCTGCTGGATATGATCCGCCACTTTATCGTGTTTGAGGCCAGCAAACATGAAGACAGCAAAGGGATTATCAGTATCCGTACTGTTAAAAAAATGGCGGCTTATCACCAGTACTACGCGGTAAATGCAGCAGTTCTTTCCACTATTCGTGCCTCAGCGGTGAATGCGGACTCCCCCTCTGCCGAAGTGGCACTGCGCCAGCAGGGACGTAACAGTAAAGATCTTGTTAATGCGCAAAAAACCGGAGATCGCAAAGCGGGCGTAGTCTGGCATACTCAGGGTTCCGGTAAATCGCTTTCGATGGTGTTTTATACCGGGAAAATTGTGCTGGCGCTGGATAATCCGACAGTTGTTGTGATTACTGACCGTAACGACTTAGATGATCAGCTATTCGGTACGTTCTCTTCCGCGACCCAGCTACTTCGTCAGACACCAAAACAGGCCAACAACCGGGAAGAACTCAAAGAATATTTGCGTGTCGCCTCTGGCGGTGTGGTGTTTACTACTATTCAAAAATTCCAGCCTGATGATGGCAGCAATATCTATGAGTTGTTGTCAGACAGAAGCAATATCGTCGTTATCGCTGATGAAGCCCACCGTTCACAATACGGTTTCAGCGCCAAAGAAGTTGACGTGAAAGACAGTGAAGGCAACGTTACAGGTAAGCGCACTGTTTATGGCTTTGCCAAATATATGCGTGATGCCTTACCTAATGCGACCTATCTCGGCTTTACCGGAACCCCCATAGAAAAAACGGACGTCAACACGCCTGCTGTTTTTGGTAACTACGTTGATATCTACGATATCTCACAGGCCGTTGAAGACGGTGCAACCGTGCGTATTTTCTATGAAAGCCGTCTGGCGAAAATTGCCATCAGTGATGAAGGCCGACAGCTTATTGAAGAGTTTGACGATGAGTTTAACGAAGACGAACTGACGCTTACCCAGAAAGAACGTTCTAAATGGGCCAGAATCGAAGGTCTGATTGGCAGTTCAAAACGTATTAAAGCCATTGCGGCGGATATGGTTCAACACTTTGAACAGCGCTTAAAATCTAATGCCTATCATGGCAAGGGCATGATTGTTACCATGTCCCGACGTATTGCTGCTGAACTATATAAAGAAATCATAGCCTTAAAGCCTGAATGGCACAGCGATGATTTAAATGACGGTATAATAAAAGTCGTCATGACCTCTTCTGCTGCTGACGGGCCAGAAATCGCTAAACACCACACCACAAAAAAAGAACGTCAGGTTCTGGCTAACCGTATGAAGGATGACGACGACAAGCTGAAACTGGTGATAGTGCGTGATATGTGGTTAACCGGCTTCGACGCTCCCAGCATGCATACGCTGTATATCGACAAACCAATGAAAGGCCACAACCTCATGCAGGCAATTGCCCGTGTGAACCGTGTGTATAAAGATAAGATAGGCGGTCTGGTTGTTGACTATCTGGGCATTGCCTCTGATTTAAAAGAAGCCCTCTCCTTTTACTCTGATGCAGGTGGACGTGGAGATCCTGCTGAGGTTCAGGAAGAAGCCGTAACGCTCATGCAGGAAAAGCTGGAAATCCTAGAAGGCATGATGTATGGCTACGATTACAAAGCTTACTTTGCCGCAACTACCTCACAACGCCTGACAATTATTCTTGAATCAGAAAACCATGTTTTAGGGCTGGATAACGGTAAAGGTAAAATGCGTTTCCTCGCTGCGGTTGCAGCCTTATCGCAGGCATTTGCATTGGCGACACCGCACGATAAAGCAATGGAAGCGGCACCCGAAGTAGCATTCTTCCAGGCAGTAAAAGCCAGACTGAATAAATTTACTGAAAACTCAGACGGATCAGAAGAAGAACACAATGACAGTCTCGAAGTTCGGGTAAAACAGACTATCGATCAGGCTCTGGTTACCGATAAAGTTGTTGATATTTTTGACGCTGCTGGGATACAAAAACCTGATATTTCCGTTCTTTCTGAAGAATTCCTTCAGGAAATGAAGGATTACCAACACAGAAATATTGCTTTGGAAACGCTTAAAAAACTGCTTTCTGACGAGATCAAGGTTCGCTCGAATCAAAGTATCACCCAAGGCAAAAAACTGATTGATATGCTGACCTCTGCAATCAATGGCTACCAGAACAAGGTACTGACCGCAGCGGAGGTAATTGATGAGCTAATCAAGCTTGCCAAGACTATCCAGGAATCTGACAGCCTTGCCAGCCAGTTAAACCTCAGCGCTTATGAATATGCCTTCTATTCTGCTGTTGCAGATAACGACAGTGCTCGCGAGTTAATGGAAAAGGAAAAACTACGAGAACTGGCAGTCGTACTTACGGAGGCTATCCGCAACAATGTCAGTCTTGACTGGACAGTGAAAGAAGCAGCAAGAGCAAAAATTCGCGTGGTGGTAAAACGTCTGCTCAAAAAATATGGTTATCCGCCTGATATGTCATTGCTCGCCACAGAGACTGTTTTGAAGCAGGCTGAACTTTTAGCTGGAGAATTAGGAAAATGATTCCCTAAATTTTTAGCATATAAACTATTTGGTAATGGTCCCAACTTATTGATAGTGTTTTATGTTCAGATAATGCCCGATGACTTTGTCATGCAGCTCCACCGATTTTGAGAACGACAGCGACTTCCGTCCCAGCCGTGCCAGGTGCTGCCTCAGATTCAGGTTATGCCGCTCAATTCGCTGCGTATATCGCTTGCTGATTACGTGCAGCTTTCCCTTCAGGCGGGATTCATACAGCGGCCAGCCATCCGTCATCCATATCACCACGTCAAAGGGTGACAGCAGGCTCATAAGACGCTCCAGTGTGGCCAGAGTGCGTTCACCGAAGACGTGCGCCACAACCGTCCTCCGTATCCTGTCATACGCGTAAAACAACCAACGCTGGCGTGATTTAGCGCCGACGTAACCCCACTGTTCGTCCATTTCCGCGCAAACAATGACGTCACTGCCCGGTTGTATGCGTGAGTTTACCGACTGCGGCCTGAGTTTTTTACGTGTCGTAAAACCGTGTTGAGGCCAACGCCCATAATGCGTGCACTGGCGCGACATCCGACGCCATTCATGGCCATATCAATGATTTTCTGGTGTGTACCGGGCCGAGAGGCGGTGTAAGTGAACTGTAGCTGCCATGTTTTACGGCAATGAGAGCAGAGATAGCGCTGATGTCCGGCAGTGCTTTTGCCGTTACGCACCACGCCTTCAGTAGCGGAGCAGGAAGGACATCTGATGGAAATGGAAGCCACGCAAGCACCTTAAAATCACCATCATACACTAAATCAGTAAGTTGGCAGCATTACCCTGCTCCTGCTCCTGCTCCTGCTCCTGCTCCTGCTCCTGCTCCTGCTCCTGCTCCTGCTCCTGCTCCTGCTCCTGCTCCTGCTCCTGCTCCTGCTCCTGCTCCTGCTCCTGCTCCTGCAACGATTTTAAGGACAACTGAGAGAAGGGAAAGTATCGGTGGAAAAATTGCAGAACTGGAATTACGGCTCAGAGAAGACAAACGGAACGAAATCGTAGAAAAGATCCTTCAAAAGAATGCCGTCAAACAGCAAAAGCATCTCAGGCTTATCGGCTGGCTTCCATTTCTTAGAAGGTTTACAGAGCTTCTCCGAAGCTATGGTAAGAGCATTCTTCATAAGCCCCTCCCTGGATTCTCAAAACTCTATGCCACAGGGCCTCTACGCAAAGGAAAAAAATTCATTTATAGACAACAAGTTACTGCTTACCCCTGACAGTAAAATCATTTTGATAGTAGTAAATTTAGGATAAGTCAATAATAAATTGATCGTTATTACAGATCGATAATCTATCTATGATAGTCATCACCTATCAATTACCGATAATCGATCGGTGCAATCAATTTTACTAAAGCCAACGAGTCATCGAGAATCCCTACAAACACGCAGTAAATCTTCTACCCTGGGGTTACCATGAAGAACGAAACAATAAAGTGCCCATTTTGTTTTAAAGAGAGTCCGTTCGGTGTTCGTGTCTGCACTGGCTGTCATTCGACTATCAAATATGGAGCCGTTTCATCCTGGTTAGCTTTACTCATAGGAATTGTGCTGTTAGTAATTGCTTTCTTCATATTTGCTATCAGTCAAAGTTTTATATTAACTGTCGTTATCTATTTTGCCTCGGCAATTTTTTTAAGATTTTATTTGCGTAAGAAATTTTCACACAGAGCCATTTTCACACATAAAAGCTAACCCCGGCCAAATATAATAAGGATGATAAAATGAATAAATTTATTGTTACATCATTTTTTATTGCAATATTTTCAATTTCTGGCTGTTCAACATCAGGGAACCAAAAAATTAAAAATGAAACTGCTCAAAGTCTACAATCAAAAATAATTAAAAACAAAACAACTAAAGCAGAGCTACTTGCTCAACTTGGTGAGCCTGACACCAGAACGACTCTTGACGATGGCAACGAGCAATGGAGATATTTCATGTATAACAATCAGTTTAATGCCTCGACTTTTATCCCTGTTGTCGGTTTGCTAACTGGCGGTTCCCAGACTCAGTCTAAATCTCTCGAAATCGACTTCAATGGAGAAACCGTAAGCAAATGGACATTCTCTACTGATAATAACAATACAAAATCTGGCATTCTTAATTAATCGTTTCCGGAATAAGAAAATGAAAACATACTCAATTCTCGCAGTTATCCTTTCTACTTTTCTATTAACAGCCTGTAATTCCGAACCTTCTGAAAAAGATATTTATTCTGCTTTAAGTAAATGGACGGGAAGCCAACTGACCTCAGTGAAAAAAGTAGATTGCACGAAAGAATCAGATAAAAGCTATAAATGTAATGTAGTGATGGATATTAGTGGTTTAAAACAAGCAGCATCAATTAAACTCCTAAAAACAGATGACGGCTGGCAATTTGTGGGTGATTAAGATTGATTAACTATTGAAATGAAGCTCCCGAACGGGAGCTTTTATAATCGGCTATTTGCATTCTGAGGTAGGATCGCAAATTTAGCCAAGAATTGGGTAATGACTCCAACTTATTGATAGTGTTTTATGTTCAGATAATGCCCGATGACTTTGTCATGCAGCTCCACCGATTTTGAGAACGACAGTGACTTCCGTCCCAGCCTTGCCAGATGTTGTCTCAGATTCAGGTTATGTCGCTCAATGCGCTGAGTGTAACGCTTGCTGATTACGTGCAGCTTTCCCTTCAGGCGGGATTCATACAGCGGCCAGCCATCCGTCATCCATACCACGACCTCAAAGGCCGACAGCAGGCTCAGAAGACGCTCCAGTGTGGCCAGAGTGCGTTCACCGAAGACGTGCGCCACAACCGTCCTCCGTATCCTGTCATACGCGTAAAACAGCCAGCGCTGACGTGATTTAGCACCGACGTATCCCCACTGTTCGTCCATTTCCGCGCAGACGATGACGTCACTGCCCGGCTGTATGCGCGAGGTTACCGACTGCGGCCTGAGTTTTTTAAGTGACGTAAAATCGTGTTGAGGCCAACGCCCATAATGCGGGCGGTTGCCCGGCATCCAACACCATTCATGGCCATATCAATGATTTTCTGGTGCGTACCGGGTTGAGAAGCGGTGTAAGTGAACTGCAGTTGCCATGTTTTACGGCAGTGAGAGCAGAGATAGCGCTGATGTCCGGCAGTGCTTTTGCCGTTACGCACCACCCCGTCAGTAGCTGAACAGGAGGGACAGCTGATATAAACAGAAGCCACTGGAGCACCTCAAAAACACCATCATACACTAAATCAGTAAGTTGGCAGCATCACCCCTTCCTGGCTGTTGAAAAAGACTCCGCTGCTTAAATTTTAAATGAGCATCCTCAAGCCGAATAACTTAAAGGATGCTCTTCAAATTTTAATAAGAATTATCAACAGAAAAAAACCTCATAAAAAACACTACTCATTTAATTTCCAAAATTAAGAAGAACATTAATAACCACCATTATATTACATGATCTTTTCCATATCCTATAGCATTACTCTCTATATTATTAATATCTGAGCCTCTAATTATCTCCTTTATACAAATTAGTTCCAATATGGATAAATATTCTTGTGAAAATGGTTAATCCACATCACATAGGATAACCTTAACGTCCCTATGTTCCATTAAGTTAAGAATAACCTCAAGCAAACCAAATCAGATACCCCCTAATAAAACAAAAATAAATTTGAATACCGTAAAATCTGGTGTCATTAATATCTTGAAAACAACAAAAAAGGAGATAAACAATGATATCAAGAGAAAATAATAAAAATAACCTATTCCGTGTAAAGTCTAAAAATGGTGTCCTTCGTTGCCTCAAGGCTGGCATGGATATAAATATGTGCAATAGTAAAGGTCAAACTGCTCTTTTTACCTGTAATGTACCCGAAGCTATACAGGCAATGATTGACGCTGACATTGACATTCACCACTTAGACAATGACGGAAACAATGCATTGTTTTATGCTCAAAATATAGAGACGGTGGAACTTCTTGTCAGCAATGGAATTAATGTAAACCACAGAAACAAGTCAGGCACCCTTGCCATACAGCATATTAATGTTTCACCTGGGTTAATAAAATATCTTATCAAAGCAGGACTAGATATCCATGCCAAAGATAGCTATGGCAATTCCTTTCTTTTCATTCCATTTGAAGGATATGTGTACGATGCACTAATTGAGGCTGGTTGCGACATTAATCATAAAAATATAAGTGGACAGACAGCATTCGATCACTGGCAGTCAGAAAATAATAGCATAGTTGGTAAATATACGCACTGGGAATCTAAAAATGATAACTACATGCGCTTCCTTATCCGTAATATTCACCTTACAAACAGTTCAAAAATTGTATTCAAGAACATTACATTTAAATCAATTGAGCTGTTGTCATTGCTTATAAAACAAAAAAATGAATTTGAGATAAGTGATAAATGTATCATAACACCAACAAATGCCGACGCTAAAAAATTAATTTTACAACTAAAGAAGCTGACAGACATTAGTCATGTTTGGTTTTACATAAGCAGTACATATCTACTGACGCACTATGCAGGAAGACTGCTAATTAAATGGTTAATACGTAATGATATAAAAGTTGATATAGAATCACTAAAAGAACGCTACTTCTATGAAGAAATCCTCCAGGAAAAATCACAGAGAGAGCAAAAGGTTTTACGAACAACGCTTCAACCAGTTACCTGTAAAGCAATTACAAAAAAAAGATTATGAATTGAATCTGCCTGAACACTCTCCCCTTGGCTTTAACCTTTAGTTAGATAGCCAAGGGGCGCTAACATCATTAATTTAATACAAAGCCCCACATTGCACCTTAGCACTTTGATAAATTTATTTTTTAAAACACCCTCATCGCCAATTCATACAATATCAATCACTACTCTCAAACCAAATCAATCAAATAAAACACAGCACTTTTTGATAAAAATAATATAACAATGAAAAACAACACCTTATATGAAATATAATAAAAATATAACTATTTAATTAAATAAATATAAAAATATATTTGCATTTTGTTTATTTAATAATATATATTTCATTTGTTAATTAAATAAAGGAGAACTAAAATGAATAAAACAAACTATCCAAGCCTGACTAACTATCTCGCCAAAACAAAAAAGAACGCAGATCTTTATAGATTATATAATCCACAATTTTCTTTTTTCTGCAAAAGTGACACTCAGGAGCAAAGATTTTATTTCGATTATTTCTCAAGACATATGGTCTCGAAGAGAAATATTTTAACCGTATTCTCTATCTATACATTCACCTCTTATAACATGAACAAAAAAGAGACAATAAAAAATTTCATTCGATTTCTCAAAACGACGAATGAAAGTACATTCCATAATGCTTTTTCATTTCGCGGTGGTAACATTTTGTATGTAAGCAACAAAAACATGTTGAAAGAGATCTCATGGTTTTCACTCGCTCGAATTTACGAAGACATTAAAAAAATAAAGGAATATAAAACCAACCATGAAAACTATATCAGATTAGTCGCTTAACAGAGGAGAAAAATTATGAATAACAACGCAATAAATGCATTACTCTCTTGTAAAACTCCAAAAGACATTCAGGCTTGCATTACTGCAGGCTCCGATATTAATACACTGGATTCGTTTGGAAGAAATATACTGTTTTACTGTAAAAACCCAAGAATGATTGACACTCTGGTTAAAGCAGGAATAGATTTTAACCATGTTGACAACTATGGTCACAATGTTTTGTTTAACCAGCGAAATCCTCACATACTGAAAAAATTGATTGATTCCGGCGTAGATATACACCACAAAAATGGTCTCGGCCAAACCTGTTTATGCTCGTTAGCTGATAATATATCCTGTTGCAAAACCCTGATCAATGCTGGAATTAATGTCAACAATGTGGATAAATGCGGAAGAACAATACTTTTTTACGTAAAAAATCACTCTATCTTTGATTTGATGGTACAGGCCGGTTGCGATATAAACCACAGAGATAACCAGGGTCATGGTATTTTTGAAATTTGCTATTCATTAGGCGATTTCAAAGCCAAAATGCTCATTCGTCATATTAGTATGAAGGATAGCAGTCCAGTAATTTTCAACTACCTCAACAGCGAAAGTCTGCAGATAATGGATTTGCTTCAGAAGAAAAACCTTAACTTTACTATCTCTGATAACTGCCAGGTTTATCTAAGTGCCAATGAAAATGAAATGAGCTCTTTCTTCAGTGAACTAAAGAAGAAGACAGATATCAGCAACACACATTTTCGCCATATTGTACTGCGAGGTTATGATTTACGCGGGGACATTGAAACCATTAAATGGTTTATCCGCAATGATATCAAAATAGATAAAAAACAACTGGAACAGCATATTCGACATGATGAGATTTGTAAATATATAGCAGAACATGAGAGAAAGAAACTTAGCGAAATTATGAAACAAACAATCTCTTTAATGCCAGTAAAACGTAGATTGTAACCTCCGCCCCTCCTCACTGTCATAATGAATTTAATATGAACCCTATTTTTACCCAGAGCAGATTACCTAATTAGCAATCTGCTCCACCTCTCTTATTTATAAATTTCGACAATGCCTTGACTTATTTTACCAATGCGCTAACTGTAGATCATGAACACATTTTAAAAAAGGTTAGATATGCATAAAAATGAAAGTAAAGAAGATCTATCAAGAAGCTCAAGAAGAGGTAAATTCCATACAGCAAAATATTCACCTAATGAAGTTCGAACTCACTGCGTCAGCGTTCGGTTAAACGAAGAAGAATTATCTATTCTCGATAGTAAAAGAGGCCCTTATAAAAAAGGGGAATGGCTAAGAATGGCATCCCTCAACAAACTCCCACCGGTATTACCTGAAATCAATCGTGAAGCATGGATTAAACTCGGCAACCTTTCACAGGATTTAAACCGCCTGCTGAATCATCTCGACAGCAAAAGCCCTGACAGCGAACTGACCCGTACAGAACTCTTCGCCCTGCGCAGACAAATCAAAACTCTCAGGGATCACCTTATTCCATCAACCTTTCTGGAGCAAGACCAGTGAAAGGCATGCAGAAAATAAAGCGGGGTAAACAGTTTGCAGGTGTGGTTCTCTATAGCCTTAAGCCAGGATCTCACCACAAAATCACGCCTTATATTATCGGTGGCAACATGACGGGAAGCACTGCTGCTGAACTTATCAGTGAATTTGAAGGCACAAGACTACTGCGCCCCGGTGTCGCCAAACCTGTCTGGCATAATTCGCTTCGCCTGCCAAAGGGAGAAACACTGTCAGTCAGACAATGGGCGGCATTCGCTGACGATTATATGACCCGGATGGGATTCACTGAAACCCATCTTCGCTGCTATATCATGCACGATGATTCGGACGGGCAGCATATCCATATAATAGCTAACAGAATTAACATGGTCGGTGGGAAATTATACCTTGGTAAAAATGAAAACCTCATCAGTACCCGGATTATCAGCGAACTGGAGAAAGTCCACAAACTCACTCAAACTACACCTGCAAACAGTGGTCATCGTCAGGAGAAAAGAAAGCCTTCCCGCAATGAGCTGATGATGGCTGAACGAACGACAACTCTCTGCCCCAAGTCCACTCTGCAGAGCCTGATTGATAATGCGTTAACCGGCCGCCCTGATTTGCTGACTTTTATCACTATGCTGGAAAAGGAAGGCGTGAACTGTAAACCCAATATCGCCTTAACGGGAAAAATGAACGGCTTTTCATTTCAGTATCAGGGCATTGCCTTTAAAGCATCTCAGTTGGGTAAGAAATATGGCTGGTCTTACCTGCAAACGCTGATTGATTTCGTACCGGAACATCTGACTTTACTGAAACAAGCACAAAAGCCAATACTACCTGCACCAGTGCCAGTGCCAGTGCCAGTGCCAGTGCCAGTGCCAGTGCCATCATGCGAGTCTGAAGAACAGGCTGCAAACCGGGAAACGATTCTGGAGAAAATCCATCAGCTTGAAGAAAAAATTCGTCTGGAAAGACAACAGGAGACAGTGGGTATCATTCAGCTCAGGAGCAAGCTGCACAATACAACCCGTCAGATACCCCGCCAGCGTCGCCTGAAGGTGTGGCTTTTATTACTCAACCAAATTGTTGTACTTCTAAGGCGCAGGGGAATGTCACTGCTGCATGCCACAACACATCCTTTCCGCAAGATTCTTCATCTGCACCTGTTAGCACCCGTTCCTTTCACAGCCAGTCATTCTCCTCAGGAACAATCAGTTAGGAATAACCAGCACCACACACCATAAGGTGTGCTAGTCCATAACGAAACAATAGTCAATGAATAATTGATCGTTTGTATAGATCGATAATTAAGTTATGATAGCCATAAGCTATCACGAAGTAATCATCGATCGGTACAAGCAATTTTACTAAAGCGGGTCATTCATCGAAAATGTTCAAAAATACATCATCTTAAATCAGTCCTTGGAGTCACGATGGATAATAAAACGATTAGCTGCCCCTTCTGCTTTACACAAAGCCCACATGGTGTGCGGGTTTGCAAAGGCTGTCATGCAAAAGTGGCCTATGGTGAAAGCCCGCTCAGTGTGGCATTCTTGTTTCAATTCGTGGCATTAGCTATCGCCTGGTTAGTATTTTCATTAACCGGCAGCACTCCTGTCTCAGTCATTACGTTTTTTGCCAGCGTCATTATTCTTATCTGCATTATTAAAAAGAAATATGCAGATAGAGTTATTTTTATACGGTGATATTAATTTCACACTACCGCAAACATAAAAAACTAATATGAGATAACTTATGAACAGATTCATGATTTCTGTGTTTTTTATTTCTTCTTTCCTTATTTCTGGTTGTTCAACATCAGGCAATCAGCAACTGAAAAAAGAAACATCACAAAGTCTGCAGTCTAAAATCATCAAAAATAAAACAACGAAATCAGAAATCATTACCGCATTAGGTGAGCCCGAAACCAAGACTACACTTGATAGTGGAAATGAAGAATGGACTTATTCGATGGATAACAATCAGTTTGATGCCACCACATTTATTCCCGTTGTTGGGCTGCTGACGGGGGGCTCACAGACGCAGGCCAAAACGCTGGAAATCGAATTTAAAGGAGAAACGGTCAGCAAATGCTCGTTCTCTGAAAATAAAAGCAGAATGAATACAGGTCTGATTCAATAACTCACGTTACAGCCAGGGAATTATTTATGAAAACTTATGCCGTTATCACACTCGTTACCGCTGCATCGTTGCTGAGTGGCTGTAACAGCGAACCTTCCGAACAGGATATTTACACTGCCATGAATAAGGTCGTTGCGCAGGCGAATGCTTTCGTGAAATCTATAGCAGGCAAGGATGTCCCAAAAGACGCACTGCGCGAATTAAAATCAGTCAAAAAGCATGACTGCGTAGAAGTCTCTGATCAAAGTTATAAATGCAATGTGACGGCTATTGTCGATAACGAAAAGCGTACTGCTGCTGTAACCCTTGTCAAAACGGATGATGGCTGGCAGGTCGTTGATAAGTAAACCCACCTTAAAGCCATCACGACAGGCGGGACGCCAACTGGGTGGCTCCTGCCTTTTTAATACTCGATTATGACCTGCCGGAAACGCCAGCTCCATTTCTCTCCACCATTCAGCATCCCATTCCTTGTACACGCTGCTGCCGCTATCAAAGTCTTTTCCTGATCACTGAGCCTGGCGGAGTATAAGCCAGAGAGCCTGCAATGCGTTTCTTTTCATACTGAGCCAGCAAATCAGCATAAATATGCTCTGCTTCGTCCAGATTGCCTGAAATATAATTCACAAGTGAATTCAGGCAATGCAGCAATGTATTGCTGTTTGCAAGCTTCCTGAGCAGAGTTGTGTTCAGGGTTGAAACGACTCCTGTAAACATCTGCATAATATTATCAACGTGATAACATGAATTGCGATACTGCGCCCGTGAATAAAAATACTTCAGATGATACCCGGCGAAGAGAACATAAAGTTTTTTGTAAAAGACATTGTTATTAACGCTGTTGTGATGATGGGTTATAAATTTATCAACAACATGTATAAACTTTTCCTCCTGAGATAAAACATCAATAGCACTCATAATTTTCTCCATTTTTTACTTTTATAATTAAGTACTATCATCTTCAAAAAGTAAAATCAATAGTAATTTAAAAATATTTTTATAAAACAATATTTATTCTATTCTCACTTAAAACAGCTTTCACTGTGGAGATATTGAGTCCTCCAGATTGCATTACTATTTCATATTTCAATTATCTGAGTCATTTCCATATTTCAGATAAAAAAACCACAGGAATATTTTTGAGAGCGTGCTACGCACTGGCTTACGCCCCGACTACCGATAAATGTTAATTATTTTTACCAAACCGGTGAAAACCATAATTTTGTTTCCCTGGCAGCGCCGCTGAGTGCCCACAGCACTCACTCGCTGAAGCAGAAAGGGTTTTTCCGAAGGGTCCCGGCGTGAGCCGTACTCAGCAAATGGGCAAATCATGTATCTGTGTTCGCTTTCCCGATCAACTCAGCCTCCTGATTTTTTGCGCGAAGCGTATTTGTAATGACAGTTAACCTCAGGTCTATGAACTCGTGCGCGAAGCGTATTTATACTTACAGAAAATACTGTAGTAATGTTCTGAAGCCCAATGGCGCAACACACAGTTGCGCATGCTTCCCTTAAGAAATGATATTATATAAGAAAAACAATAATAAAAGTATTTTCATCAGGTACACCAAGGCCTTGATTATCGTTCTAATGCAAAACTGTGGTTTCTTATTTCTTTATCACTCTTTTATCTTGCAGAACACATTTGAAAATTAACCAATAAAATCAATTAATTAAACAAACCCTGTCGTTATTAACTTCAGCACCAAAAATCATTAATTACATAACAGGTGATGGTGAAATTTAGCACCCCTTGTTTTAAATTTGATAACCAACCATCTCCCGCTAAATAACAACCGTAAAATCTCAAAGTAAATACAATTAAATAATGCTACCACCAAAGTTGACAAATAAATTAAATGTGCCATATATGTAATCACAACAATAAAAAAGGAGCCATCATGTCAATCACAAGCGTTGTATTAACTAAAGAACAAAAGTCCATTATTGCAGAAGCATTAGAGGTTATGCCTGAAGATCTGGAAGAAATAAAGATTAAAGCAAATAGCTATAAAAAAACGTCATTCAGAGACGATTTCTCAATGATATTCAAAGGCAATATGGCCACACTCGCCAGGATGGATTTGACGCCCACAGCGTTTAGAATTGTGCTTTATCTCTTCTCAGTAATTGATTATGGAAATATTATCCCTGATTTTTCACAGTCACGTATAGCCAAAGATCTTGGGCTGAATAAATCAAATGTCTCACGCGCATTCAAAGAGTTATTTGAGAGAAAAATACTTATTCGTGACGCCATAGATAACCAAGTATACCTTAATTCAAACTTGTGTGTTAAAGGAATCCCTCGTCGTTTCAATGAAGATCTGATGGATAAATTTAGAAAGTCCAGACTGGAGACAGAAGACTTTGCCAATTCGTTTAACTTTTATCGTGCAGGGAGTAAAACAAAGCCGGTTAAAAATCCCAAAAGAAGATATCCTACAGACGGCATTCCATTTGATTAAAATAATAAATAATGCTGTTGAACAATTTATACTTCCGCAAATGACTATTTCCCAATACAAATTCAACTTTATATTGGGAATAAAACTAATCATAAGATATCATTAAGTATATGACGTTCTTGTTCAACTTCACATGATTTAATCATCCCACTTAGTACTCTAACAAAAACGTCATTCCATTTCTGACGCTCTCTCGAAGTATGCCAGTTCTCAAACAACACTTTTTCAAGAGAGATCCAAATAACTTCTGCGCGAGAGGTATTTAATAGCTCCTTGAATACTTCGTCAGATACAGTAAGAGCATGAGAATAGATTTTATTATCAATAGTCCAGAAAGGCTCTGGCTTGGTAAAATCAGTCAAAGAAGCAAAAGCCAACCCACGGATCTGTGCTGCTTCCATTGTGCTGTTCACTTTATGATGATCCCGCCATGTTCTTAAATCACCTAAAAGATAATTTACTCGTTGATTCCTTGCCTTGCTGTCTTCTGCCTGGTATTGAATATAAGCGGGACCATTACCAGTCTGGCGATAACGAGCCAATGTTTTGACACTTACACCAAGATAAAGGGCCGAAACTTCAGCACTCAGGGTTGCATCATCTGGCATACTACCAAATAGCCGCCATACTTCGGCGTATTCCCTTAAAGTATCAATAGTACTCATTCCTTGTTCTCCTGATTTACTGGCAATGGTGGATACTTCGCTGAAGCCAAAAGTGTATTATACAATTCTGGTGACGTCATCAGCATATGAAGCTCAATCAGTTGAAGAGCCTCAAATACCCGCTCTTTATCAGGCTCAGCATATCTTTCAGTAGGGTCTGTGGTATTACGGTGGTTAAGCAATCTTTTCACCACTGCATACGAAGTAAGCCCTTCTGCAACTCGACCAAAGGTTCTTCGTAGATCGTGCATTCCCAACTTTATTATTCCGGCTTCCAGACAGATATACTCGCGTAAGCTTTTACTATCAGAATAGTGCCCAACCTTACTCCGCGACGAACGAGCCGGAAAAACCCATTTGCGTTTATCTGCGCGTATTTCGGTATCATTGACGATATCTCGCCGGTCTTCCAGAATTCGCTTTGTCGCATCGCAGATTGGAAGCTCATGGTCATTACGATTCTTCGTGTCGTAAAAGCGAATCACTCGATTTTCGAGATCGACATAGCTGGTCGTTCTAGCCTCTTCTTGTGTCAGGGCCTCTCGCCAGCACAGTGTTGCTGTTTCTTCCTTCCTGGCTCCTGTCAGAATGGTCAGCAACAGATAATCACAACCCAAGCGATTAAAACTTCGCTTATTGTGTAATGCAGTTAAGAACCGTCCCAAAGTATCTTTTGGGGACAATGGATTTCGAACGCCCTTGGCACGATAGCTATCTTCCAGCTCAGATCGTGTTCTGAACTTCTTCTGTACCTTTAAAATTGAAAAAGGGTTGTAGGACAACGAAGGTTGTCGTTGCTGGGTCTGAGCATTCCCAGCTTCAATCTCGATTGCGTGTTTTACAGCAACATTGGCCCACCTAAAAGTCTGTTCTGCTGCTGTTCTGGCTCTTGAAGCAAGCTCGTCAAACTTCCGAAGGATTTCATTACCAGTAAGATCCTTGATTCGAAGGTTTTGCCATTCTTTCAACCGATTCTCAGCTTTGTTTAACACATTGAGAGTGTTTGGTTTAGCAGGTTTGGTTCTGCCAAGTAAGTGACTCCTGTATTGGGCAAAAGCTTCACTCACAGTCAATTCAGCCAGATCGAGTTCCCTTTTAATCTTGTTGGGATTTCTCTTTGTTGCAATCATTGTCTGAACCAACTGCCGAGCTGCCTCACGGGCTTGATCGATACTCGGAAAATCGGACACATTCCCAACCTTTACTTTCAAGACAGAGCTTGGCTTCTTACCCTCACTGACATTACGATCTGACGAGGCTACTCTTCGCTGGATTACATAGGTTTTTTTCGTCAAACTGACCTTCACACCGAAGCCAACGGGTGAATCTCGATGATCGTCAAAAACTATGTAAGGTTTTTGGTCAGGGTTGGCTTCGAAAACGACTTTTCCAGAACTACTGAGTTCAGGCTTAACATTAATACTTAACTTATTGATAATAAAAGCCTGATTGAGAGTTGTTTTCAAAGCATCACCACCATTTGTAGCCCAGAGAAGGAGTAAAACTAATCTATCACACCTTGAGCTACAATTGAGCTACAAATTTATTGGTTTATATGGGTTTAAAGGGGTTTTACCTAGGGCCATATGAGCACTTGAAAGAATTAAATAATGAGTAAAATCAATATGAATGAAGACATTGATAAGGACTTCTCTAGCCATACACCGATGATGCAGCAGTACCTGAAGCTGAAAGCACAGCATCCGGAAATCTTGTTGTTCTACCGAATGGGCGATTTTTACGAGCTATTTTATGACGATGCCAGACGTGCGTCGCAGCTGCTCGATATCTCGCTGACCCGGCGTGGCGCATCTGCAGGCGAGCCCATTCCCATGGCCGGTATTCCGCATCACGCGGTAGAAAACTACCTTGCGAAACTGGTGAATCAGGGTGAGTCAGTCGCCATTTGCGAACAGATCGGCGATCCGGCAACCTCAAAAGGGCCGGTTGAGCGCAAAGTCGTGCGCATCGTCACGCCTGGTACGATCAGCGACGAAGCCCTGCTGCAGGAGCGCCAGGATAACCTGCTGGCGGCACTGTGGCAGGACGGCAAAGGTTTCGGTTATGCGACGCTGGATATCAGCTCCGGACGTTTTCGTCTGAGTGAACCGGCAGATCGTGAAACGATGGCGGCTGAATTGCAGCGCACGAACCCGGCAGAACTGCTCTATGCCGAAGATTTTGCCGAGATGGCGCTGATTGAAGGCCGCCGCGGTCTGCGCCGTCGTCCGCTGTGGGAGTTCGAAATTGATACCGCGCGCCAGCAGTTGAATCTGCAGTTTGGCACCCGCGATCTGATTGGCTTTGGTGTGGAAAACGCCCCGCGCGGACTGTGTGCCGCGGGTTGCCTGCTGCAGTACGTCAAAGATACTCAGCGCACCACCCTGCCGCATATCCGCTCGATCACGATGGAGCGTCAGCAGGACAGCATCATTATGGATGCCGCGACGCGTCGAAATCTGGAGATCACCCAGAATCTGGCCGGAGGCGTGGAAAACACCCTCGCTTCCGTCCTCGACAGCACGGTGACGCCGATGGGCAGCCGTATGTTAAAACGCTGGCTGCATATGCCCATTCGCGATACCGACACGCTTACCTGTCGTCAGCAGACGATTGCCGCGTTACAGGATCGCTACAGTGAACTGCAGCCCGTGCTGCGTCAGGTCGGCGATCTGGAGCGTATTCTTGCGCGTCTGGCGCTGCGTACGGCACGTCCGCGCGACCTCGCCCGCATGCGTCATGCCTTCCAGCAGTTGCCGGAATTGCGCAGCCTGCTCGCCGATGTGGATAGCGCGCCGGTGCAGAAACTGCGTGAAACCATGGGTGAATTTAGCGAGCTGCGCGAGCTGCTCGAACGCGCCATTATTGACGCACCTCCGGTTCTGGTGCGTGACGGCGGCGTAATTGCCCCGGGCTACAACGAAGAGCTGGATGAATGGCGTGCGCTGGCCGACGGTGCCACGGACTACCTGGATAAGCTGGAAATTCGCGAGCGCGAACGCCTTGGGCTCGATACCCTCAAAGTGGGCTATAACGCGGTTCACGGTTACTACATTCAGATCAGCCGCGGACAAAGCCATCTGGCCCCCATTCACTACGTGCGCCGCCAGACGCTGAAAAACGCTGAGCGTTACATTATCCCTGAACTGAAAGAGTATGAGGACAAAGTTCTCACCTCGAAAGGCAAGGCGCTGGCGCTGGAGAAACAGCTGTATGAAGAGCTGTTCGACATGCTGATGCCGCACCTTGCAGACCTGCAGTCAAGCGCCAGCGCGCTGGCAGAGCTGGACGTGCTGGTCAACCTGGCAGAACGCGCTGAAACGCTGAACTACACCTGCCCGGCCTTTACCGATAAACCCGGTATTCGTATTACCGAAGGCCGTCATCCGGTTGTGGAACGGGTGCTGAACGAGCCGTTCATCGCCAACCCGCTAAGCCTGTCGCCACAGAGAAGAATGCTGATCATTACCGGTCCAAACATGGGCGGTAAAAGTACCTATATGCGCCAGACGGCGCTTATCGCCCTGCTCGCCTATATCGGCAGCTACGTTCCTGCGCAAAAAGTGGAGATTGGCCCTATCGACCGTATATTTACCCGTGTCGGGGCAGCGGACGATCTGGCCAGCGGCCGCTCAACCTTTATGGTGGAGATGACCGAAACCGCCAATATTCTGCATAACGCGACCGAATACAGCCTGGTGTTGATGGATGAAGTCGGGCGCGGAACATCAACCTATGATGGTCTGTCACTGGCATGGGCCTGCGCTGAAAACCTTGCCAATAAGATCAAGGCAATGACGCTGTTCGCAACCCACTATTTCGAGCTGACACAGTTGCCAGAAAAGATGGAAGGCGTGGCAAACGTCCACCTCGATGCGCTGGAACACGGCGATACCATCGCCTTTATGCACACCGTACAGGATGGTGCCGCGAGCAAGAGCTATGGCCTGGCCGTGGCCGCGCTGGCGGGGGTTCCCAAAGAGGTGATCAAACGTGCGCGCCAGAAATTGCGTGAGCTGGAGAGCCTGTCACCGAATGCCGCGGCCACGCAGATTGATGGCACGCAAATGTCATTGCTAGCCCCGGCAGAAGAGACGTCACCGGCCGTTGAGGCACTGGAAAATCTCGATCCGGACTCGCTCACGCCGCGTCAGGCGCTGGAGTGGATTTATCGCCTGAAAAGCCTGGTGTAGTCTGCACCCGGTGGCGCAATGCTTACCGGGCCTGCCGGGAAGTAGCGGTATCTGAAACAAACAGGCCGGGTAAGGCGAAACCGCCTCCCGGCTTTTTTTTAGCGCTTATCGTCGGCCAGTAACGGCGGGATCGTCGGCACCTGTGGTGCGTCATCGATATCCTTCTGCGTCATGCGAAACGCTTGCGGATAATGATCGCGGTGGGTCCGGCGTAGCGGCTCCGTGTCACGCCAGGTATACAGACAATGCTGGCACTGATAGACAGTCCAGACCCCTTTCACCGGTGATGTTGCCATCACCTCAATATGCTCATCAGCACAACGTGGACATATCATCTTTTCCTCCTTATTGGCGTGCAGCCAGCATCGCAGTCAGTTTTTCGGCCCAGGCCTTGGTTTCAGGTAAATCCTGTACCGGCTGGCTGAAGTGGCCCCGGTTGTCGGGTGCAACAGGCGTGGTGGCATCAATAATCAGTTTGTCGGTAATGCCTGCCGGGCTGGAGCCCGGGTCCAGTTCAAGCACCGACATATTCGACAACTGCACCAGATCGCCCGCCGGGTTCACCTTCGAGGACAGCGCCCACATCACCTGCGGCAGGTTGAACGGGTCAACGTCTTCATCCACCATAATCACCATCTTCACATAGCCCAGGCCGTGCGGCGTGGTCATAGCACGTAAGCCGACTGCACGGGCAAAGCCACCGTAGCGTTTTTTGGTGGAGATAATCGCCAGCAAACCGTGGGTATACATGGCATTGACCGCCTGCACTTCCGGAAATTCTGCTTTCAGCTGCTGGTAGAGCGGTACACAGGTAGCCGGGCCCATCAGGTAGTCAATTTCGGTCCACGGCATGCCGAGGTAGAGGGATTCAAAAATGGGTTTTGTGCGGTAAGACACTTTATCAATACGCACCACCGTCATGTTACGGCCACCAGAGTAGTGCCCGGTAAACTCACCAAAGGGTCCTTCGATTTCGCGCTTGCGGCCTTCAATCACCCCTTCCAGAATGACTTCAGATCCCCACGGTACATCAAAGCCGGTCAGCGGTGCCGTCGCAATGGGATAGGGGCTTTCGCGCAGCGCACCGGCCATCTCATACTCAGATTGATCGTATTTCAGCGGCGTCGCGCCCATAAGTGTAATAATCGGATCATTGCCAAGCGTAATCGCGACCGGCAGATCTTCACCGCGCTCTTCCGCTTTATGCAGATGCAGGGCGATATCGTGCATCGGAACCGGTTGCAGACCCAGCTTGCGTTTTCCCTTCACTTCCATGCGATAGATACCGACGTTCTGCTTGCCGAAGTTATCCGCATCAAGCGGGTCGCGCGAAACGACGCACGCTTTGTCGAGATAAAAACCGCCGTCACCGTCGTTCAGACGGAACAGCGGCAGGATGTCGAAAAGGTTAATGTCTTCACCCTCCACCGTATTTTGAGCCCAGGCGGGATCTGCACGGCGCTCTGGCGTGACGGGGAATTTATCCCAGCGGCGAATAAACTCATCAATCTGTTTTTTGACGGGGGTGTTCGCGGGCAGTCCCATAGAAATAGCGTGATTCTGCCAGGAACCAATGGTGTTCATTACCACCCGGGCATCGGTAAACCCGCGAATATTATCGAACCACAGCGCCGGTGCGCCGTCACCAATACGGCCTGTGGCATTGGCTGCCGCGGCCAGGTCCGGTTCTGCATTCACCTCTTCTTCAATTTTCAGCAGTTGCCCTTGCTCATCGAGCGCCTGCAGGAAGCTTCTCAAATCATCAAATGCCATCTTTATTCTCCTGTGAAAAATGTTTTGCTTCCCGCAACCCGTTCCAGCGGCGCGCTTTTTTGTGCTCCAGACCAAACTGGTCGAGCACGCGGGTCACAATGTGATGGGTGATATCGTCGGCGGTCTGCGGGTGGTTGTAATACGCGGGCATCGGCGGCACCATTGCCACGCCCATACGGGACAGTGCGAGCATATTCTCGAGATGAATGGTGCTGAGTGGGGTTTCACGAGGAACCAGCACCAGTTTGCGCCCCTCTTTCAGCACCACATCTGCCGCACGGCCCACCAGCCCTTCGGCATAGCCTGCACGAATGCCTGCCAGGGTTTTCATACTGCAGGGAATGACGATCATGCCGTCGGTGCGAAACGAGCCGGATGAGATAGTGGCAGCCTGATCGGCTGGGCTGTGGACAACATCGGCCAGCGCAGCCACATCCTGTGCGGTGTAGGGTGTCTCCAGCTCAATGGTGGTTTTTGCCCATTTCGACATGACCAGATGGGTCTCCACCTCCGGCATGTCACGTAATGCCTGCAGCAACGCTACGCCCAGCGGCGCTCCCGTTGCGCCCGTCATTCCAACTATCAATCTCATTCAGCACCTCAATTAATTCGTTCGCATACGAACATATTAAATACGTTACTCCCGGATCCTGTTTCTGACAATATTGTTCGTACACGATCACATTAATTGCTAAAAATTGCCGCGTTAAAATCCTGGGCAAGAGCGGCTATCATAGGGAGAGAATTTTTCGTCGGAGTGTTCATGGAACTGAGACAAGAGGCGTTTCACCTGTTACGCCAGCTTTTTCAACAGCATACTGCCCGTTGGCAACATGCATTGCCGGAACTGACCAAACCGCAGTACGCGGTATTGCGGTCTATTGCCGAAAATCCGGGGATTGAGCAAGTTGCTCTGACAGAAGTGGCGGTCAGCACAAAGGCGACGCTCGCGGAGATGCTGAGCCGCATGGAGGCGCGTGGACTGGTAAAACGCGAGCACGATCCGGCGGACAAGCGCCGTCGTTTCGTCTTCCTGACGCCGGAAGGTGAAGCGCTGCTTGCCAGCTGTAAACCGCTCGGCAATGACGTGGACGAGGCGTTTTTAGGGCGGCTGAGCAACGACGAGCGGGCGCAATTCTCCGCACTCGTCAAAAAAATGATGCGCGACTAGTTAACCCGGGTGCGCATAAAGTCGATAAAGGTGCGCACTTTCGCAGGCACATGCGTGGCATCGGGATAAACCGCATAGATGCCCTGCCGCGCAAAGGTATATTCCGGTAAAACCGACACCAGCTTGCCGTCATCAAGCGCATGGCGCACCAGCCACGCCGGCAACAGCGCCACGCCACATCCCGCGAGCGCAAAAGCCATCAGCGCCTGAGCACTGTCCGCAAACAAACGCGGTGCTTTTTTAATTTCCAGCGTGGCGGGCTCACCGCTGGCATCGTTCACCTGCCAGCGCAGCGGCGAGGCTAAGCGCTCATGAATAATCCAGTCAGCTTTCGCCAGCTGTTCAAGCGATTCTACAGGATGGTTACGCAGCCAGCCGGGCGTCGCTACGGGGAAAATAGTGAACTGCGTTATCAATGCCGCGTGGTAGCGTGAATCGGCAAGGGTTCCCAGCCGGATGGCGACATCAAAGCGCTCTGAAATCAGATCGGCATGCAGTGAAGACGAAACGTGACGCACGCGAAGGTCCGGGTGTTGCTGGCTAAACTCAGCCAGTAACGGGACCACAACCTGCGAGCCGTACTCCGGTGTGGTGGTGATCCGCAACTCCCCCGTAAGACCTGCATGGTTTGCACGGACGTCGTCCTTCAGGCGTTCCGCGTCCTTTAAAAGCGCGACGCTCCGTTGATGGAAAAGCCTCCCTGCCTCGGTTAACGTCAGTCGACGGGTGGAACGCAGCAACAGGGTGACACCCAGTTCATCTTCCAGCTGGCGGATATTGAAGCTGACCACCGCTTTTGTCAGCCCCATTGCCTCTGCTGCGGCGGTGAAACTCCCGGTATCTGCGACGGCGACAAACATCGCGGTACGCTGCAAATTAATCATTGTCAGCCCTATTACTGTCAAAAATTTTTTGACAGTATATCGCGCTTTATAACGTTTATCCGTACCTCCCTGCCCGATACGATACGCCCCTCACTGGAGGTGCCGCCATGTCGTATCGCAGCAAAGTCGCCGTTGTCTATCTGCTGGGCTTTTTTCTTGATTTAATTAATATGTTTATCGCCAGCGTCGCTTTCCCGGCAATGGCTCAGGCGTTCAACGCCACGCCCTCATCGCTTGCCTGGGTCAGTAACGGCTATATTGCCGGTCTGACGCTCGTCATCCCCTTCAGCACCCTGCTGACGCGCAGGCTCGGGCCGAAGCATGTCATTCTGCTTTCGCTTTTTCTCTTTAGCGCCGCCTCCGTTGCGGCAGGTTTGTCGTCCTCACTTGAGAGCCTGATTGCCTGGCGAGTGCTGCAGGGCATGGGAGGGGGGTTACTGATCCCGGTCGGACAAGCGCTGACCTGGCAACAGTTTAAACCCCATGAGCGTGCCAGGCTCTCCTCAGCGGTCATGCTGGTTGCATTGCTTGCGCCTGCATGCTCACCCACCGTGGGGGGAGTGCTGGTTCAGGCACTCAGCTGGCGATGGATATTCTTTGCCACAACGCCTGTCGCCGCCGTGACGTTTTTCCTGGCCTGCGTGTGGCTTAAGAATGAGAGGTCCCCCGTGAAAGCGAGCAGGCTGTTAAACCTGCCCCTGCTGGCCGACCCGCTGCTGCGTTTCTCCATGCTTGTCTATTTGTGCGTACCCGGCATGTTTATTGGGGTGAACGTCACGGGGATGTATTATCTTCAGAGCGAGGCGCACATGACACCTGCCGCAACGGGGATGCTGATGCTGCCATGGTCTCTGGCCTCGTTTATGGCGATCACCGCGACCGGACGTTATTTTAACCGCGTGGGTCCCCGGCCTCTCATTGTCGTGGGTTGCCTGTTACAGGCGCTGGGCGTTTTACTGCTGCTTAACGTCAGCCCGACTACCACAGTGTTGTTACCTGGCGTCGCGTTTACGTTAATGGGCGCGGGCGGCAGTCTTTGCAGCAGTACGGCGCAAAGCAGCGCATTTTTAACGACGGCGCGCGACGATATGCCTGACGCCAGCGCGCTATGGAATCTTAATCGTCAGATCAGTTTTTTTGCCGGGGCATTCCTGCTCTCGCAGGTGCTGAACCTGACACTGGCGTTTTTCACGCCGCTCGCCGCATGGCACTGGATGTTTAGTGTTGCTGCGGCCATCACATTACTTCCCGTCGTGTACGTCTTTCGTCTTAACAACACGCAGGTGCTTTCAGAGGTGCAACAGGAGAAACCATGACCCATTTCGAACAGGACATTATCGACGTTCACGTTATGCTGGAGAACTGGTTGGGTAAGGGCGAAGGGGATGTTGACGCCCTGCTTGCCCACTTTCAGCCGGATTTTATGATGCTCACCCCAGGTGGCGTCCATTTTGACTATAACGCGCTTGTCGGTTTCCTGGACCTTCAGCGCGGCAGCCGTCCTGGTCTGGAAATTGTTCTTGATGAGATAACGACGCTACAGACGTGGGCCAACGGCGCAGTGCTTCACTACCGGGAAACGCAAACTCGCCCGGATCAGCCCGTCAATGTGCGCTGGTCAACCGCCGTGCTCAATCAGAAGGATGGCAAGATAACGTGGCGTTTGCTGCACGAAACGGCACAACCGTAACGCAAAAGAAAAAGGCCCGTCTCACGACGGGCCTTTTTTGATGAAAGATTGCTTATTCGCGGAACAGCGCTTCGATATTCAGACCTTGTCCCTGCAGGATTTCACGCAGGCGACGCAGACCTTCAACCTGAATCTGACGAACACGTTCACGGGTCAGGCCAATTTCGCGGCCGACGTCTTCCAGTGTTGCAGCTTCATACCCCAGTAAACCGAAACGACGTGCCAGCACTTCACGCTGTTTGGCGTTCAGTTCGAACAGCCATTTGACGATGCTCTGTTTCATGTCATCGTCCTGCGTGGTGTCTTCCGGACCGTTGTCTTTTTCATCGGCCAGGATGTCCAGCAGCGCTTTTTCGGAGTCGCCACCCAACGGGGTGTCAACGGAGGTAATGCGCTCGTTGAGACGCAGCATACGGCTTACGTCATCAACCGGTTTATCAAGTTGTTCGGCGATCTCTTCCGCGCTTGGCTCGTGGTCCAGTTTATGGGACAACTCGCGCGCAGTACGCAGATAGACGTTCAACTCTTTGACGATGTGAATCGGCAGGCGAATCGTACGGGTTTGGTTCATAATCGCCCGTTCGATGGTCTGACGAATCCACCAGGTCGCGTAGGTTGAGAAACGGAACCCGCGTTCCGGGTCAAACTTCTCAACTGCGCGGATGAGACCTAAGTTGCCCTCTTCAATCAGGTCCAGCAGAGCCAGACCTCGATTGCCGTAACGACGGGCAATTTTCACGACCAGACGCAAGTTACTTTCAATCATGCGACGGCGCGAGGCAACATCACCACGCAAAGCACGACGTGCGAAATAGACTTCTTCTTCGGCCGTTAACAGTGGGGAGTAACCAATCTCCCCAAGGTAAAGCTGAGTCGCGTCCAGTACACGCTGTGTGGCGCCCTGCGATAACAGCTCTTCTTCAGCCAAATCGTTATCACTGGGTTCCTCTTCTACTAAGGCTTTTTCATCAAAAGCCTCTGCTCCGTTCTCATCAAATTCCGCATCTTCATTTAAATCATGAACTTTCAGCGTATTCTGACTCATAAGGTGGCTCCTACCCGTGATCCCTGAACGAGACACCCTGGCTGGCATGCCCCGTCAACTTATCGCTGCGGCAAATACTGCAGCGGGTTTACGGATTTCCCCTTGTAACGAATTTCAAAATGCAAGCGTGTAGAACTGGTGCCGGTGCTACCCATGGTAGCGATTTTTTGCCCCGCCTTAACTTCTTGTTGTTCCCGGACCAGCATTGTGTCGTTATGGGCGTAGGCACTCAGGTAATCATCGTTATGTTTGATGATAATAAGATTACCGTAACCGCGCAGAGCGTTACCGGCATATACCACACGACCGTCTGCGGTCGCGATAATAGCCTGTCCCTTATTCCCTGCGATATCGATCCCTTTATTTCCTCCCTCGGAGGAAGAGAAGTTTTCGATAACCTTGCCGTCAGTTGGCCAGCGCCATGCAGAAATTGGCGAACTGGAGGTCATACTGCTGGCAGTCGGTTCAGTAGAGCTAACCACAGGTGCCGTAGTCGGTGCTGTGACAACAGTCGCAGTCCCTTTATTATTCGGCAACATTTTGTTAGCAGTCTGATCACCTGAATCCTCAGAATACGTAATTACCGGTTGTGAAGCAACCACCGTGGTGGATTTTTGTGCAGGCTTAACGCTGTTATTTTGCGCAGTGACATCGGCCGCTGAAACGGTGTTGCCAGGCGTGAGCGGCGTACCCGTCGCATTGCCCACCTGGAGTGTCTGGCCGACTTCCAGACCATACGGGGCCTGGACGTTATTACGCTGCGCCAGGTCACGGAAATCGTTCCCGGTGATCCACGCAATATAGAACAGCGTGTCGCCGCGTTTTACGGTATAGGTGCTCCCACCGGTATAGCTACCTTTCGGAATGTTCCCATACTGGCGGTTATACACTATGCGGCCATTTTGAGTCTGCACAGGGTGTTCCACTGGCTGAACCTGTGTTGGCTGCGTAACAGGAGGCTGCATTGGCTGAATGGGCGGATTTTGTTGTGCCGCAGCAGTGCCCATTTTAGGCGGAGGCGTGATCAACATTCCGCTGGACGTGTTACCCGAGCTGCTGGATCCCCCCACGGAACTGACGGGCGCAGGTGCATTATTAGAACTTGTACAGCCTGCCAGCCAGAGCGAAACCAGTGATAATGCCGCAACACGGCTGATGGTGAATTTAGGGCTTCCCGCGCTCATTTATCCCCCAGGAATGTGTTAACTACCAGTGACTTAAAATTTACCGTGATGACACGAATCTTTCGCGCCACACCATACGCTGAATTTGCCTTAATAACCCTGGATAATTCTGAGTCTCAGGCCAACTCCCCCTTTACCAGAGGAACAAAGCGCACGGCTTCCACGGTATCGATAATAAACTCGCCGCCACGCCGACGAACGCGCTTCAGGAGCTGTTGCTCGTCCCCGACAGGCAGAACAAGAATGCCGCCTTCATCCAGCTGCGATAACAGAGCAGCGGGAATTTCAGGTGGAGCAGCCGTCACGATGATCGCGTCAAACGGGGCGCGTGCCTGCCAACCCTGCCATCCATCACCGTGTCGTGTCGAAACGTTATGTAAATCAAGTTGTTTCAGGCGACGACGCGCCTGCCACTGCAAACCTTTAATACGCTCAACGGAGCAAACATGGTGCACCAGATGCGCCAGGATCGCGGTTTGGTACCCCGACCCGGTGCCAATTTCCAGCACGCGCGAATGGGGCGTGAGCTCCAGCAGCTCCGTCATACGCGCCACCATGTAAGGCTGTGAAATCGTCTGACCCTGCCCGATAGGCAGCGCCACGTTTTCCCACGCTTTGTGTTCAAACGCCTCGTCTACAAATTTCTCACGCGGCACCTGGGCGAGCGCGTCGAGCACATGCTCGTCGCGGATCCCCTGAGCGCGTAGCTGTTCCAGAAGAGTTTGTACACGTTTGCTTACCATTGCGCGTTCACTCCTGCGCGATCCAGCCAACCCGACACCACATCATGCGCACTATACGCGGTTAAATCTACATGCAGCGGCGTAACCGAGACATATCCTTCATCAACAGCGGCAAAGTCGGTATCCGGTCCGGCGTCACACTTGTCGCCAGGAGGACCAATCCAGTAAAGCGTATTGCCACGCGGATCCTGCTGCGGGATCACCTGGTCAGCCGGGTGTCGGCTTCCGCAACGCGTTACGCGAATGCCTTTGATTTCACTCAGCGGCAGATCCGGCACGTTAATATTGAGGATGCGCCCGGTACGCAGCGGCTCGCGATTGAGCGCCCGCAGGAGAGAACAGGTCACCGCTGCCGCCGTGTCGTAGTGCGTGTGGCCGTTTAACGAAACGGCCAGTGCAGGGAACCCCAGATGGCGCCCTTCCATGGCGGCGGCCACGGTTCCGGAGTAAATCACATCGTCGCCAAGATTGGGCCCGGCGTTAATACCGGAGACGACGATGTCCGGGCGCGGGCGCATCAGCGCGTTCACGCCCAGAAAAACGCAGTCGGTCGGCGTGCCCATCTGGACGGCGATATCACCATTTTCAAAGGTAAAGGTGCGAAGCGACGACTCCAGCGTCAGAGAGTTAGACGCTCCACTGCGGTTACGATCGGGTGCCACGACCTGCACTTCCGCAAATTCGCGAAGGTGTTTCGCCAGGGTCTGTATACCCGGCGCATGGATCCCGTCATCGTTACTCAGCAATATTCGCATAATCACCCGACGTGTTGATAAGTTCCCTGACAACACTGGTGGCAAAGCTACCTGCCGGCAGCCAGAAGCGTAACTCGACGGTTACGTCGTCCCACCAGTTCCAGCTCAACTGTTGCGGATAGAGCAGCATCGCACGGCGTGCCGCCTCGACTTTTTCCCGCACCAGCAGTGTTTGTAATGCCTGCATATCAGCGACGGCAGACTGCTCAGCAGCCAGCGCATCGCCCTGCGTACCCCAGTCGCCCGTGCCGGGCAAGGCTGCGGTAATCATCAGCGTTTGAGTATCCACGCGCGACTGCACATCGGCCATTTCTTCAGCCGTCGCCACAAACCAGCTCCCGCGTCCCGCTAATTGTAGCGCATCGCCGACAACAACTTGATTCGCGTCCGGTTTTTTCAGCCGTTCGCTCACAATCTGATTAAACAACGCACTGCGGGCCGCCGACAACCAAAAACTGCGTTTATTCCTGTCGCGGACCGGGGCATCGCTTTGCGCCCAGCGCAGTGCGCCGAGCAGGTTGCTGCCGCCGATACCAAAGCGCTGTGCGCCAAAATAGTTTGGTACGCCGCACGCGTTGATAGCGTTCAGGCGTTTTTCCACATCGTCACGGTCCGAAATCTCACGCAGTACCAGCGTAAAATGGTTGCCCTTCAACGCGCCCAGACGCAGTTTGCGCTTATGGCGTGCGTATTCCAGTACCTTACAGCCCTCAAGCTCAAATTTGCTTAAATCAGGCATCGTATTACCCGGCACGCGCGCGCAGAGCCACTGTTCGGTGACGGCGTGTTTATCTTTCTGCCCGGCAAAGCTCACTTCGCGGGCATGAATTTTGAGGAATTTTGCCAGCGCATCGGCCACAAAACGGGTATTGCAGCCATTTTTCAGAATGCGTACCAGGATATGTTCGCCTTCGCCATCCGGTGCGAATCCCAGGTCTTCCACCACAACAAAATCTTCAGGGCTGGCTTTCAGCAGCCCGTTCCCCTGCGGTTTACCGTGTAGCCAGGTCAGGTTGTCGAAGTCCGTCATTGGCTTGCCTTCACCAGCAGCGCCACGGCCTCACAGGCAATCCCTTCACCACGACCGGTAAAGCCCAGTTTCTCTGTCGTCGTCGCTTTGACGTTAACATCATCCATGTGGCAACCGAGATCTTCTGCAATGAACACGCGCATTTGCGGGATATGCGGCAGCATTTTGGGGGCCTGAGCGATGATCGTCACATCCACGTTGCCGAGGGTGTAGCCTTTCGCCTGAATACGACGCCAGGCTTCACGCAGCAGCGCACGGCTGTCCGCGCCTTTGAAGGACGGGTCAGTGTCCGGGAACAGCTTACCGATATCGCCCAGTGCCGCAGCACCCAGCAATGCATCGGTCAGGGCATGTAATGCTACGTCGCCATCAGAATGCGCAAGCAGCCCTTTTTCATAAGGAATGCGTACGCCGCCAATGATAATTGGGCCTTCTCCGCCAAAGGCGTGTACATCAAAACCGTGTCCAATTCGCATTATGCCTTCTCCTGATGGGTCGAACGGGTAAGATAAAATTCCGCGAGCTGTAAATCTTCCGGACGCGTCACTTTTATATTATCAGCGCGTCCTTCAACCAGCTCAGGATGGAAACCGCAATACTCCAGCGCCGAGGCTTCGTCCGTGATGGTCGCACCTTCTTTAAGCGCACGCGTTAAGCAGTTGTGGAGTAATTCGCGGGGGAAAAATTGGGGGGTCAGCGCGTGCCATAAATCGACGCGCTCAACGGTGTGTGCGATAGCCTGCTTGCCCGGCTCAGCGCGCTTCATGGTGTCGCGTACCGGGGCGGCAAGAATACCGCCTACCCGGCTGGTTTCGCTAAGCGCCAGCAGGCGCGCAAGGTCATCCTGATGCAGGCACGGACGGGCAGCGTCATGGACCAGAACCCATGGTGCCTCACCGGCAGCCTGAATGCCCGCCAGCACGGAATCGGCACGCTCGGCGCCGCCGTCAACAACGGTAATCTGCGGATGATTTGCCAGCGGTAACTGCGCGAAACGCGCATCACCCGGGCTGATAGCGATAATCACGCGCTTCACCCGCGGATGCGCCAGCAGCGCCGCCACGGAGTGTTCGAGGATCGTTTTATCGCCAATAGAGAGGTATTGCTTGGGACATTCTGTCTGCATGCGCCGGCCAAAACCCGCAGCCGGCACCACGGCGCATACGTCCGAAAAAGTTACTGCCATGTCGTAATCCTGGGCCTGATTATCGATTGTTTTGTGCTGAGCCCTGATTGCGTTTAGACGCATCCGGAACCAGACGATAAAAAGTTTCGCCCGGCTTAGTCATACTGAGTTCATTGCGTGCGCGTTCCTCAATCGCCTCTTGCCCGCCATTGAGGTCATCAATTTCAGCAAAGAGTTGATCGTTTCGCGCCTTAAGTTTGGCGTTTGTTGCCTGCTGAGCCGCGACGTCATCGCTTACCCGGCTATAGTCGTGCAGTCCGTTTTTACCGAACCACAGCGAATATTGCAGCCAGATCAGCAAAGCCAGCAACAGCAGCGTTAGTTTACCCATCCTGCCCCCTGAAAAACGGCATCATCATCCCAAAACGCCCCCAGATCTCTTTGCCGGGGTAACAGAGATGCCGCAACATCGCGGGCAAATGTACCACATTTTTTCCGCAGAATCGCCTTGCTCAATATCGTCACACAGTTGTTTACGGTTTGAATTATGGCTGAAGTTAGCCCATGAGCCACAAAAATAACAGACCAAACATCAGAACCACCGTCACAATCGTGACCACGGTACTGTAAAGGAGTTTGCCATTAAGCAGCGAGTGCAGCGCAATACCGACGACAACCGCCACAGGCATCAGCGCCAGGAAGAAAGGCCAGGTATAGAGAAAGAAGAACAGCGTATTACCGCCGTAGATAAGAAAAGGGATGCCCAGGGCCAGCAACCACGAGACGAAGCCGACTATGGCCCCAGGAAAGGACCAGGTCGTCTCGTCGTCGGTCGCTAACGGCTCCGACCCGGTGGTAATAATGTAGTTCTCACTGTTGCGCATAGCTGATCCTGTGACCGTGACTCATCGTTCGGGAAGACAGCTCCCGAACGATACCGTCTCAGGATCTGATAATATCGTCCCGTCTGAGCAGGTCTAATAATTGGCTTACTAAATTTGTTACCAATTGTTGACCTTCCAGGTGAATTTCAGGCGATTCAGGCGCTTCGTACACCGAGTCAATCCCGGTGAAGTTTCGCAGCTCTCCCGCGCGCGCTTTCTTATACAGCCCTTTGGGATCGCGTGCTTCGCAAATTTCCAGCGGCGTATCGACAAACACTTCGATAAAGCGATCCTGCCCGACGCGCTCGCGCACCATCTGGCGTTCGGCACGATGCGGTGAGATAAACGCGGTCAGTACCACTAACCCGGCATCCGCCATCAGGCTGGCCACTTCCCCCACCCTGCGAATATTCTCTTTACGATCGTCGTCGCTGAAGCCCAAATCGCTGCACAGGCCGTGGCGCACATTGTCGCCATCCAGCAGGTAGGTACTGACCCCCTGCTGGTGTAGCGCCTCTTCCAGCGCGCCCGCTACCGTGGATTTACCAGAGCCGGATAGCCCGGTAAACCACAGTACCACGCCACGATGACCGTGAAGTTTCTCGCGCTGCGCGACGGTGACCGGATGAGGATGCCAGACGACGTTCTCATCATGGGCGGCCATTACTGGCCTCCCAGCAGATCGCGCGCACCCCAGTGCGGGAAGTGCTTACGCACCAGCGCATTCAGCTCCAGCTCAAAAGCGCTGAACTCAGAGGCCACCGTAGCCTGTTCATTTGGCTCACGCACCATACCGGCACCCACGGTCACGTTGGAGAGGCGATCGATAAAGATCAGCCCACCCGTTACCGGGTTCTGCTGGTAGGGATCCAGCACCAGCGGCTCGTCAAAGGTCACGTCGACCAGACCAATGCCATTCAGCGGCAGCTCGGTGACGTCGCGCTGGGTCAGGTTATTGATGTCCACCTGGAACTGGATACCGTCCACGCGGGCACGGGTTTTCTTACCCGCGATTTTAATGTCGTAGCTCTGACCGGCGGTCAGCGGTTGTTCAGCCATCCACACCACATCAACGGAAGCCCCCTGCACCGCTGCCAGCGTCTCCTGAGCGTCCACCAGCAGATCGCCGCGGCTGATATCAATTTCATCTTTCAATACCAGCGTGACCGCTTCACCCGCGCCGGCTTGCGGCAGATCGCCATCAAAGGTGACGATACGGCTGATGGTGGATTCCACACCAGACGGCAGAACTTTAACGCGCTGACCGACCGCCACGGTGCCCGACGCGATAGTGCCGGAGAAACCGCGGAAATCAAGGTTAGGACGGTTAACGTACTGAACCGGGAAGCGCATCGGCTGGGTGTCGACCACGCGCTGGATCTCCACGGTTTCCAGCACTTCGAGCAGCGTCGGGCCGCTATACCACGGCATGTTCGCGCTCTGGGAAGCCACGTTGTCGCCTTCCAGCGCAGAGAGCGGCACAAAGCGAATATCCAGGTTACCCGGCAGCTGTTCAGCAAACGTCAGGTAACTCTGGCGGATCTCATCAAACTTCTCTTCGCTGAAGTTCACCAGATCCATTTTGTTGACCGCCACCACCAGGTGTTTGATCCCCAGCAACGTGGAGATAAAGCTGTGGCGACGAGTCTGATCCAGTACCCCTTTACGGGCGTCAATCAGCAGGATCGCCAGTTCACAGGTAGACGCACCGGTCGCCATGTTACGGGTGTACTGCTCGTGCCCCGGGGTGTCGGCAATAATAAATTTACGCTTCTCGGTGGAGAAATAGCGATACGCCACATCAATGGTGATGCCCTGCTCGCGCTCGGCCTGCAGGCCGTCCACCAGCAGCGCCAGGTCGAGTTTTTCGCCCTGGGTACCATGACGTTTACTGTCGTTGTGCAGGGAAGAGAGCTGATCTTCGTAAATCTGACGCGTATCGTGCAGCAGACGGCCGATCAGCGTGCTTTTCCCGTCATCGACGCTGCCGCAGGTCAGAAAGCGCAGCAAGCTTTTGTGTTGTTGCGCGTGCAGATAAGCTTCTACGCCGCCTTCATTGGCAATTTGTTGAGCAATGGTCGTGTTCATGGCGGCTCCTTAGAAATAACCCTGACGTTTCTTCAGCTCCATGGAGCCTGCCTGGTCGCGGTCAATCACGCGGCCCTGTCGCTCACTGGTGGTCGACACCAGCATCTCTTCAATGATCTCCGGCAGCGTCTGCGCACTGGACTCCACGGCACCGGTCAATGGCCAGCAGCCGAGGGTACGGAAACGCACCATCTGTTTTTTGATCACTTCGCCTGGCTGCAGGTCGATGCGATCGTCATCGATCATCATCAGCATGCCGTCACGCTCCAGCACCGGACGTTCAGCGGCCAGGTACAGCGGCACGATCTCGATATTTTCCAGATAGATGTACTGCCAGATATCCAGCTCGGTCCAGTTGGAGAGCGGGAACACGCGAATGCTTTCGCCCTTGTTGATCTGGCCGTTGTAGTTATGCCACAGCTCCGGACGCTGGTTTTTTGGATCCCAGCGGTGGAAGCGGTCGCGGAAAGAGTAGATACGCTCTTTCGCACGGGATTTTTCTTCGTCACGACGTGCGCCGCCGAAGGCCGCGTCAAAACCGTATTTGTTCAGCGCCTGCTTCAGCCCTTCGGTTTTCATGATGTCAGTGTGTTTGGCACTACCGTGCACGAACGGGTTAATGCCCATCGCCACCCCTTCCGGATTTTTATGCACCAGCAGTTCGCAGCCGTAGGCTTTTGCCGTACGGTCGCGGAATTCATACATTTCACGGAACTTCCAGCCGGTATCAACGTGCAGCAGCGGGAACGGCAGCGTACCCGGGTAAAACGCTTTACGCGCCAGGTGTAGCATCACGCTGGAATCTTTACCGATGGAATACATCATCACCGGGTTGGAGAATTCGGCTGCCACTTCGCGGATAATATGGATACTTTCCGCTTCGAGCTGCCGCAGGTGAGTAAGTCGTTTTTGGTCCATAACCGTTCCTTAAGCCAGATTCACCACAGAGGAGCCAAACCCCTCTGAGTCTGTTGTATGTTGAAACCAGGCGAGTGTGCTGTGCAGGTGCACCACTTCCCCTACCACGATAAGCGCGGGCATAGGGGCCTCTTTCGCCAGGGTGGCAAGATCCTGTAGCGTACCGATAGCCACATGCTGATCGACGCGCGTGCCGCGAGAAATTACGGCGACCGGCGTGGTTGCCTCTCGACCGTGTTGAATAAGTTGTTCACTGATGTCCGCCGCCTTCATCGTGCCCATATAGATAGCCAGCGTCTGACGACTCTGGGCCAGATGCGACCAGTCAAACGGGGTGCTGTCCGCCTTGTAATGGCCCGTGACAAAGGTCACGCTCTGGGCATAATCGCGGTGAGTAAGCGGTATACCGGCGTAGGCCGTCACTGCGGAAGCCGCCGTGATACCCGGGACGACCTGGAACGGCACGCCCGCTTCAGCCGCCGCCTGCAGCTCTTCCCCGCCGCGACCAAAGATAAACGGGTCGCCACCTTTAAGCCGCACCACCGTTTTGCCCGCTTTTGCCGCCGCCACCAGCATCTGGTTGGTGTCATGCTGCGGTACAGAGTGCTCGCCCGCCCGTTTGCCAACGCAGATTTGTTCTGCGTCACGGCGAATCAATTCGCGCACCCCGTCGGTGACCAGATGGTCGTAGAACACCACATCGGCATCCTGAAGCACCTGCAGGCCGCGCAGGGTCAGCAGCCCGGCATCACCCGGCCCCGCACCGACCAGAATGATCTCGCCGCCGCTACTGCCAGGGTTATCCAGCTCATCTTCGAGGATCTGCTGCGCCGCCGTTTCATTTCCGGCATGCATCAGGCTGGCAAATCGGCCGCGGAACACGCGCTCCCAGAAGCGACGGCGTTCCGTCACGCTGGTCAGGCGCGTTTTCAGATGGTTACGCCAGAAGCTCGCTTTCTCCGCCATCCGCCCAAGGCTGGTAGGCAAAAGCGCTTCGATTTTTTCCCGCAGCACGCGTGCCAGCACCGGCGCGGTCCCGCCGGAGGAGATGGCCACCAGCAATGGCGAACGGTCAACAATCGACGGGAAGATAAACGAACACAGCGGCCGATCGTCCACCACGTTCACCAGACGGTGACGGGCCTGAGCCGCCTCTGAAATACGGCGGTTGAGCTCACGGTTATCGGTTGCCGCAATCACCAGCACCACGGTGTCGATTTGCGACTCGTCGAAATCCGCCTCGTCGACTACCCGTACCTGCGCCCCCGCTCGCTGCAGAAACGCGATTTTGCGATCGGCAACCTCACCGGTGCCGACTACCAGCACAGGTCTGTCTTTTATCGCGGCAAAAAGGGGCAGATAGTCCACAAGCTACAACTCACTAACAACAAGGAATAGTGGGACTATAGGGGGCGGCTTAGATCGAATGAAATTACGAATTGGAATGAGTAGTTACTCAATGGAATAACGCCGTGGAAAAGCAAAGATCAAAAAGTGCTTAACACGCGAATTTTCGGGCATTTAAGAGCAATTCAAATTGTGTATGGTCGATCACAGTTTCATACTAGGCGGGTTAAAATTTTGCTCTGTTTTTAAGGACTCACTATGTTTTCCGCAACGCGCCACCGTATCGCTGCCCTGGCGCTCGGCGTTTGCTTTATCCTTCCGGCCCAGGCAAAAAATCAGCCCTATGGTGAAATCGCGAATATGCAGGCGCGGCATATTGCGACCGTCTTTCCGGGTCGTATGACCGGCACGCCAGCGGAAATGCTTTCCGCCGATTATATTCGCCAGCAATTTGCTGACATGGGTTACCAGAGCGATATCCGATCGTTTCACAGCCGCTACGTCTATACCTCGCGCAATAAAACAAAAAACTGGCATAACGTGACCGGCAGTACGGTCATTGCGGCGCATGAAGGTAGCGCGGCGGAACAGATCATTATCATGGCGCACCTGGACACCTACGCGCCAATGAGCGACGCCGATACCGACAATAATCTCGGCGGGCTGACGTTACAGGGACTGGACGATAACGCGGCGGGTCTGGGCGTGATGCTCGAACTGGCAGAGCGAATGAAAGACATTCCAACCCAATACGGGATCCGTTTCGTTGCCACCAGCGGTGAAGAAGAGGGAAAACTTGGCGCGGAGAATCTCCTGAAACGCATGAGTGCCGAGGAGAGGAAAAATACGCTGCTGGTGATTAACCTCGATAATCTGATCGTCGGCGATAAGCTCTATTTCAACAGCGGACAGAGTACGCCAGGTACCGTGCGTAAACTGACGCGCGACCGCGCGCTGGCGATTGCCCGCAGCCATGGGGTGTATGCCACCAGCAACCCGGGCGGGAATCCCGGTTATCCTCGCGGAACCGGCTGCTGTAATGATGGTGAAGTGTTCGATAAAGCGGGCATTCCTGTTCTGTACGTGGAAGCCACTAACTGGATGCTGGGTAAGAAAGACGGTTATCAGCAGCGGGTGAAATCGAAGGCTTTCCCGGACGGGACGAGCTGGCATAACGTGCTACTGGATAATCAGCAGCATATTGATAGCGCACTGCCGCAGCGAGTTGAACACCGCAGTCGGGATGTGGTTAAAGTGATGCTGCCGCTGGTGAAAGAGCTGGCAAAAGCAGGGAAAGCGTAGAACAGAACATTTCCCTCACCCTTTGTTAGAGGGTGAGGGAAAAGGGAACAGAATTTACCCTTCGTGCAATCCGCACTCGCGCTTGAGTCCAAAGAATCGCGTCTCTTCTTCCGCCATGCCCGGTTCCCATTTACGCGTGGTATGGGTATCGCCCACGGACAGATAACCCTGGTCCCAGAGCGGGTGGTATTTCAGTCCGTGTTTTTGCAGGTACTGGTAAACCGTACGGTTATCCCAGTCGATGATCGGCAGCACTTTAAACACCCCGCGCTGAACCGCCAGCACCGGGAGCGTGGCGCGACTTCCGGACTGCTCGCGGCGTAACCCCGCAAACCAGGTCTGCGCGTTAAGCTCTTTCAGCGCCCGGTTCATCGGCTCGACCTTGTTGATCTCATTGTATTTCTCAATGCCCTCAACGCCCTGTTCCCACAGTTTGCCATACCGCGCCTCCTGCCAGGCCGCGCTTTGCTCCGCGCGGTAGACTTTCAGGTTCAGCCCGAGCTTGTCCGTCAGCTCATCGATAAACTGGTAGGTTTCCGGGAACAGGTAGCCGGTATCGGTCAGGATCACCGGAATGTCCGGACGAATCTGGTTCACCAGATGCAAACTCACCGCTGCCTGAATACCAAAACTCGACGAGAGCACATAATCACCCGGCAGGTTTTCCAGGGCCCATGCCACGCGGCCTTCGGCGTCGAGCTTTTCAAGCTGCGCATTGGTTTCTGCCAGCGCCAGAATGCGATCGACTTTTGGCAGTTCATTTAGGGCGTTTAGATCGAGTACGGACATAATTACCTCTCGTGTTTACTCCCAGAAATCCCTTGCGGGATCGAGCACCGGGCGAATAATGCCCGCACGCACCGTAAAGTCGCCGAAGCCTTCACCCGCTTCGCGCTCTTTCGCCCAGCGCCCGACAAGCTCGTCGATAGAATCAAGAATTTCCGGCTCGGTGATGTTCTCACGGAACATGCGCGGAATACGCGTTCCGATACGGTTGCCGCCAAGGTGCAGGTTATAGCGACCCGGCGCTTTACCCACCAGACCCAGCTCGGCCAGCATCGCACGGCCACAGCCGTTCGGGCAGCCGGTGACACGCATAACAATATGCTCGTCCGGAATACCGTGTTTTTCCAGAATCGCTTCCACCTTATCGGTGAATGACGGCAGGAAACGTTCTGCTTCCGCCATCGCCAGTGGGCAGGTCGGGAACGACACGCAGGCCATTGAGTTTTCACGCTGCGGCTTCACCGCGTCCATCAACCCATGGTCGCGCGCCAGTTTCTCAATCTTCGCTTTCTGGCTTTCCGGCACGCCGGCAACGATCAGGTTCTGGTTAGCGGTGATACGGAATTCACCTTTATGGATCTTCGCAATTTCCAGCAGACCGGTTTTCAGCGGGCGGCCCGGATAATCAAGAATACGGCCGTTTTCAATAAACAGCGTCAGGTGCCATTTGTTGTCGATGCCTTTAACCCAGCCAATACGATCGCCACGTCCCGTAAATTCATACGGACGGATCGGCTCAAACTTAATCCCCGCGCGACGCTCCACTTCCGCTTTGAACGTCTCTACGCCCACGCGCTCCAGGGTGTATTTGGTTTTCGCGTTTTTACGATCCGTACGGTTACCCCAGTCGCGCTGCGTGGTGACTACCGCTTCAGCCACGGCCAGTGTGTGCTCCAGCGGCAGGAAACCAAACTCGCTTGCGGTGCGGGCATAGGTTTTCTTGTTACCGTGTTCGATGGAGAGACCGCCGCCCACCAGCAGGTTAAAGCCCACCAGCTTGCCATTTTCGGCAATCGCCACGAAGTTCATGTCGTTGGCGTGCAGATCGATATCGTTCTGCGGCGGGATCACCACGGTGGTTTTGAACTTACGCGGCAGATAGGTCTGGCCGAGGATCGGTTCTTCGTCGGTGGTGGCCACTTTTTCCTGATCGAGCCAGATCTCCGCATAGGCGCGGGTGCGTGGCAGCAGGTGCTCAGAGATCTTCTTCGCCCACTCATAGGCTTCGGCGTGCAGCTCGGACTCGTACGGGTTCGAGGTGCAGAGCACGTTACGGTTCATGTCGTTGGCCGTGGCCAGCGCGTCCAGCCCGACAGAGTGCAGCATCTGGTGTACCGGCTTCACGTTCTTCTTCAGAATGCCGTGGAACTGGAAGGTCTGACGGTTGGTCAGACGGATGCTGCCATAAAGGGTATTTTCACCCGCAAACTTATCGATCGCCTGCCACTGTTTCGTGGTGATCACCCCGCCCGGCAGACGGCAGCGCAGCAGCATCGCATGACGCGGCTCCAGCTTCTGTTCTGCACGTTCGGCGCGGATATCACGGTCATCCTGCTGATACATACCGTGGAAACGGATCAGCAGAAAGTTGTCGCCTTTAAAGCCGCCGGTGAGACCGTCATTCAGATCTTCAGCAATGGTGCCGCGCAGATAGTTGCTTTCCAGCTTCATGCGCTCGGCGTCTGTCAGTTTACCTTCGACCACCAGTGGCCCTGGATGTTTTTCGCTCATTAGTAGACATCTCGCTGATAACGGCGCTCAACGCGCAGCTCACTTAAAAATTCATCCGCCGTTTCGGCATCCATACCGCCGAATTCGGCAATCACTTCCAGCAATGCCTGCTCAACGTCTTTCGCCATGCGATTGGCGTCGCCGCAGACATAAATGTGGGCACCGTCATTGATCCAGCGCCACAGCTCTGCGCCCTGTTCGCGCAGTTTGTCTTGTACGTATACTTTTTCTTGCTGATCGCGGGACCAGGCCAGGTCGATGCGCGTCAGGACACCTTCTTTGACGTAACGCTGCCACTCAACCTGGTAGAGGAAATCTTCCGTAAAGTGCGGGTTACCGAAGAACAACCAGTTTTTACCCGGCGCCTCATCTGCAGCGCGCTGCTGCATAAAGGCGCGGAATGGTGCAATACCGGTACCCGGCCCAATCATGATGACCGGTGTTTCCGGGTTCGCAGGCAGACGGAAGTTGTCGTTGTGCTCGATAAACACGCGCACTTCACCGTCTTCCTCCACGCGATCGGCCAGGAAGCTTGATGCCCCGCCCGCACGGGCACGGCCTTCGATGTCATAACGCACCACGCCCACGGTGATATGCACTTCGCTCTCCACTTCGGCCTGCGAAGAGGCAATGGAGTAGAGGCGCGGCGTCAGCGGACGCAGCAGGCCAATTAGCGCATCCGCATCCAGCTGTGCCGGAGAGAAACGCACCATATCGACAATCGGCGTCGTCGCGGCGTAATGCTGCAGCTTCGCCTTATCCCCCACCAGAGGCAGCAGCGATTCACTGCGCGTTAAGGTGGCGTAATTTTCAACGATGTTTGGCGTGTTGACCGTCAGCTCGAAATGCCACTGCAGCGCCTCAGAGAGCGGCTGCGTGTTACCGTCGACGGTGACAGGCTCATCGCCTTTCAGCCACAGCAGTTCGACCAGTTCTTTAACCAGCGCCGGATCGTTCTGGTACCAGATCCCAAGTGCATCGCCCGGCTGGTAACGCAGACCGGAATCACCGAGATCGATTTCAATATGCCGCACGTCTTTCTCAGAGGCGCGACCGGTAATTTTCTGATTAACCGCCAGGCTCGCTGCCAGCGGTGCCTCTTTGGTATACGGGCTGGTGTGAATATCATTGACTGCACCCGCCGCGGTGACGGCAGCCTGCGCTGGCGTTTCTTTTGGCACGCGTGCTTTCAGCACGTCAACGATGCGCGCACGCCATTCAGCGGCTGCAGTCTGGTATTCCACATCCGCATCAACGCGGTCCAGCAGGCGCTCAGCGCCCAGTTCCGCCAGTTTGCTGTCGAAATCTTTACCGGACTGGCAGAAAAATTCGTAGGAGGTGTCACCCAGGCCAAACACGGCGAACGCCGTCCCGTTCAGTTTTGGGGCTTTTTTCGAGAACAGGAACTTATGCAGGGCCACCGCTTCTTCAGCCGGCTCACCCTCACCCTGGGTTGAAGCCACCACCACCAGCAGTTTTTCGGACGCGATCTGTTTGAATTTATAGTCCCCGGCGTTCACCAGGTTCACGTTCAGTTTGGCGGCCAGCAGGTCGTCGCGCAGCGCTTCGGCCACACGGCGAGCATTGCCCGTCTGCGAGGCAGAAATCAGCGTAATCGCCGGAATTTCTACCGCAGTTGCCGGTACAGCAGCCACAGCGCCCGGTTGCTGGTTAAGCATTCCCCAGAAATAGCCGGAGACCCAGGCAAGCTGGGTGGGAGAAAAATCAGAAGTGGCAGCCTGAAGGCGCGCCAGTTGCTCCGGGTTCAGGGGAAGCAAATTTGAAGGTGGGGCCTGTGTTGTCATGCGTCGTTATGTTCCAGTAGCCAAGCGGACTTTAAGCGAATAAATCCAAACTGAAGATAAGGTTAACGGCGAGGATAATAACAATTAAAGAAGGGATGGAAATAATAAATAACCAAATGGACTAACCTGTTTTAGTTATCGTTCTTAACGATAAAAACGATTAACTAACCCATTGAAATTTAATCACAAAACAGTAGTCCTTTCTCGTATGCACCACGTTGCGGCAACAGAGCCGTTTTAGTTAATGATAAAAATTGTGCTTTCCGGTACTATGCGGCGGTTTTTTCCGCATTACTGAGAGCAATAATGTCCACCACACTGTTTAAAGATTTCACCTTCGAAGCCGCCCACCACCTTCCGCATGTTCCTGAAGGGCATAAATGTGGCCGTCTGCACGGGCACTCGTTTATGGTGCGTCTTGAGATAACCGGTGACGTCGATCCGCATACCGGTTGGATCATGGACTTTGCCGAGCTGAAGGCGGCATTCAAACCGACCTACGATCGTCTGGATCACTACTATCTGAATGATATCCCGGGCCTTGAAAACCCGACCAGTGAAGTGCTGGCTAAATGGATTTGGGATCAGATGAAACCGCAGGTGCCTCTGCTGAGCGCGGTGATGATCAAAGAGACCTGCACCGCAGGCTGTATCTATCGCGGTGAGTAAAAAAAGCCCGGAATATCCGGGCTTTTTTTTAGGCGATGTTCAGGTACTTGTGCGTCTGCATCGACAGCCGCCAGTTGCGGGCAATACAGGTTTCAATACACAGGCGCGTGGCATCCTCTTTCTGGCTGATAGGCTGCAGCGCGATGATCCGCTGCTTTTCATCCGTCAGCGTGGCGAGCAGTTCATCCAGCGCTTCGATATCACGCACGCGGCCAACCGGGTGTTTAATCTCATCAGCACGCTCCAGCGCCTGAGAGAGTACATCGTAGCCGCCGCGCATGTTAACTTTCGGCGAAACCGTCACCCAGGTGGTGTGAGAACAGCGCACTTCATGCGTGCCGCTGGTTTCAATCTGACAGCTGTAGCCGTTCTTTTCGAGCAGCTCGGTCAGTGGCGTCAGGTCGTGGATGCAGGGTTCACCCCCGGTAATCACCACGTGGCGCGCCGTCCAGCCCTGACGGCCAATGATCGCCAGCAGATCTTCTGCACTTCCCGCGCCCCACTTATCGCTCTCTTTGGTTTTAGCCAGAATGCTAAACAGCGACACTTCCCGATCTGCGAGTTTATCCCACGTATGTTTGGTATCACACCAGGCACAGCCAACCGGGCATCCCTGTAATCGAATAAAGATGGCGGGAACGCCGGTAAAGTAACCCTCGCCTTGCAGGGTCTGGAACATCTCGTTAATCGGGTACTGCATAGTCATCTCAGTTAAGGGGATAAACGATAAGTATCGCAGATCCCCGTCAGATGGTCATGCTCCATCGGTGCTTTGAGCGCCAATCGCTGCCATAAACCGCGCAGTAATTTGCTGTGGACGGGTGATGGCCCCGCCGACAACGACCATAAAGGCACCAAGTTCCAGGCACCTCGCCGCCCGTTCAGGTGTGTCAACGTTGCCTTCGGCCACCACGGGAATGTCGACGGCAGCCAGCACCTCTTTCAGAAACGCGCAGTCATTGTCCGGTAGCGCATGGCCTGCGGTTTCTGTCGTATAACCGTAAAGCGTGGTCCCCACACAATCAAAACCCAGCGCCTGCGCCGTCACGGCCTCTTCTGTTGTGGAAATATCCGCCATCAGGCGTACCGACGGGTACCGCGTGCGGATATGCGCGACCAGCGTCGCCAGGTCTTCGCCGCCAGGGCGCTGTCGCGCAGTCGCATCCAGGGCAATGATTTCCGGAGAAACCGTCATCAGCTCATTCACTTCTTTCATCGTGGCGGTGATAAACACCTCACTATCCGGATAATCGCGTTTGATGATGCCGATAACCGGCAGAGCTACCTGCTGCCTGATGGCTTCGATATCCACCACGCTATTGGCACGGATCGCTGCCGCCCCACCCTGCGCGGCGGCCAGCGCCATTCGTGACATAATAAACGCGCTATGCAGAGGTTCATTCTCCAGCGCCTGGCAGGAGACGACCAATTTTCCCTTCAGGTTATCCAGTACAGTTTTCATTACGATAAGATCTCTTCCACTTCGTTTTTAATAATCGTGACATGCGGCCCATAAATGACCTGAACACCGTTGCCGCGGACGATAACGCCGCGCGCGCCGGTCGCTTTCAGCGCCGATTCATTCACTTTGTTGCCATCCTTCACCGTGACGCGAAGACGCGTCGCGCAGCAGTCCACCTCTTCGAGATTGTCTTTGCCACCTAACCCGGCGATCACCGCAACGGCACGCTCGCTCTGCGAAAAGGTCACTTCATCCGCCATCGCCTCTTTCTCACGCCCCGGCGTGGCAAAATCAAAGCGATTAATCAGATAACGGAACGTAAAGTAATAAAGGAAGAACCACGGCACCCCTACCAGCGGTACGAACATCCAGTGGGTTTTGGCCTCGCCCTGGAGAATGCCGAACAGCACGAAGTCGATAAAACCGCCTGAGAAGGTTTGCCCGATAGTGATATGTAAAATATGGGCGAGCATAAACGCCAGCCCGTCAAACAGGGCGTGAATGACGTACAGCACCGGTGCAACAAAAAGGAATGAGAACTCAATAGGTTCAGTAATCCCCGTCAGGAACGAGGTCAATGCCGCCGAAAGTAACAGCCCCGCGACGCGTTTTTTGTTCTCCGGTTTTGCCGTGTGGTACATCGCGAGGCAGGCCCCCAGCAGACCAAACATCATCGTGATGAAGCGTCCGGACATGAAACGCGACGTGCCTTCATAAAACTGGCGTGTTGTCGGGTCGGCAAGCTGGGCGAAGAAGATCCGCTGCGTACCTTCTACCAGCTGACCGTTAACGATCTCACTGCCGCCAAGCGCGGTCGTCCAGAAGGGAAGATAGAAGATGTGGTGTAAACCAAACGGCCCGAGCATGCGCAAAATGAAACCGTACAGCATCGTCCCCAGATAACCGGTGGCATCCACAAGCCCGCCCAGACCGAAGATCAGCTTCTGGAAATGCGGCCAGATGACGGTCATTAATGCCCCGACAAGTATTGCCGCCAGCGAGCTGACGATCGGTACAAAACGTGAACCGCCAAAGAAACCCAGGAACTGCGGAAGCGCGATCTTATTGAACCGATGATGTAACGCGCAGGTCACAAGCCCGATGACGACGCCACCAAATACGCCGGTTTCCAGCGTCTGGATCCCCAGCGTCATTCCCTGCCCTACGGCACCCGGGTTCTCAAGCGCCAGTTTTCCGGTCAGGATCAGCAGCGCATTGATGGTGGCATTCATCACCAGAAAAGCGAGCAATGCCGCCAGCCCCGCGGTTCCTTTATCATTTTTTGCCAGCCCGACGGCGACCCCGATAGCAAACAGCACCGAGAGGTTGGCGAACACAATCGAACCGGCACTGCTCATAATGGTAAAGATGGCCTGCAGCCACGCAACATCTAAAAACGGGTAGGCCGTGAGGGTATTGGGGTTTGATAACGCGCCTCCAATCCCCAGCAACAAACCCGCCGCGGGCAAGACGGCGATGGGCAACATAAATGATTTGCCAAAGCGCTGCGCTTTCTCAAACCATCCGCCAGAAGAAGCCCCACTGAACATTTGCATCATTTTTTCATCCCCTCGTGTATGGATGAAAATTTTTACCATATTAATTATTAATAGTGAAAATTATCATCAATAACCAGGAGGACGATCATACTTTTTCGAAATGACTGGCATCTTTCCCCCGCTTTCCGCCACACTAGTCGACAGAAGAATGCATTAAGGATCTCGCATGTCAGACCATGAAAACCTGCTGCTGAAGCTACGCCAGGAGGCTTCCGGATACAGCCCAACGCAACGAAAACTGGGTGAGTTTGTCCTCAACGATCCTGCCCGGGTGCTTTACCTGACGATCACTGAGCTGGCGCGCGAAAGTCATACCAGCGAAGCCAGCGTGACGCGTCTTTGCCGCACGCTGGGCTGTAAGGGGTACACGGAATTCAAAATGGCACTTGCGCTGGACATTCAGCAGGGTCAGCCAGAGCGTCAGGCCGGGGATGAAATTGATAGCGTAGTGGAAGAGTCTGTACAGGCTCTGCAGGATACCGCCAGACTGCTCGACAGAGCGCTGCTGGAAAAGGCGGCGCAGGCGCTGCATCAGGCGCAGTCAGTCCAGATTTATGGGGTCGCTGCCAGTGCGATCCTCGGTGAGTATCTGCATTATAAGCTGTTGCGCCTGGGCAAACCTGTGCAGCTCTTCAGCGATATGCACCGTGCAGCCATGAATGCGACCACCCTCTCTAAAGCGTCGCTGGTGGTAGCCATCTCCAGTTCAGGCTCAACGCGGGATTTACTTCACGTCGTAAAACTTGCGCGCAAACGTGGCGTCCCCGTGCTGGCGCTCAGCAATACGCCGCGTAGCCCGCTGGCGTCCCTTAGCGATATGCTACTGGTTGCAGCCAAACCCGAGGGGCCGCTTAGCGCAGGCGCACTCAATGCCAAAGTGGGCGTTATGCTGCTGGTCGAGTTGCTTACCCACTCCCTTATTGCAATAGACGGTCATTACGGCGAGGTCAGCCAACAAACCGCCAGCGCAACGCTTCCGCTGTTGCTGTAAAAAACCTTCGCAGGCTATATATCAATAGCCTGCGAGTTCGTTATTTTAAGTGTTCTTAAGCATCCGTTAAATTATTTACCGCATCAATGAATGATGTTACAAAGTATTTTTATAATTACATTTTGACTTAATATCATCACGATACAGTAAGCACATTTATAATATATAAATCAGTAAGTTAAAATAAATATCTTGATAAATTGAATTTTCTTCCCTCCTGCAATGTCCAATCTCATCCCCTGAATTCCTTACCTTAAAATAAGCTTAAGAAACGGTAAGGCTGGCCATTTTTTTATTTAAACGCCGTTTACTTTCGCCCGCCTACAATCCGCCTCATCAATCATAATGAGACGGTATCAATGAAAACCTTACTGATTACAGGCGTGACCGGATTTCTGGGTGGTGCAGTACTTGAAAAAATCCTGACCGGCGAGAGCGCCGTAAATTTACTTCTGCTTGCGCGCGCCAGCGACCCGCAAGGTGGGCTGGCGCGAGTGCAGGAGAATATGCGTAAGTTCAACGTGCCTGAGCATGCACTGGCCTCGCTGAGCGTGGAGAATATCCTCATTGGCGATCTCAGCCAGCCGGAAGTCTTCCTGAACGATCCGCGCCTTGAACAGGTGACGCATGTCGTTAACTGCGCGGCCGTCGCGTCATTTGGAAACAATCCGCTTATCTGGAAGGTGAACGTCGAGGGAACCCTGGCGCTGGCGCGCCGCATGAAACGGGTGTCGACCCTACAGCGCTTCCTGCACGTTGGCACGGCGATGTCCTGCACGCCGGAGCAGGATTCGCTGGTCGCCGAAAGTGCAGAATTCAGAGAGAACGCCGAGCATCTGGTGGAATATACCTATTCGAAATCCACCATTGAACAGCTGATGCGCCAGCACTGTCCTGACCTGCCGCTGCTCATCGCCCGCCCGTCTATCGTCGTCGGCCATACCCGTCACGGCTGCACACCTTCAAGCAGTATTTTCTGGGTCTTTAGCATGGGGTTAATGCTGCAAAAATTCATGTGTTCGATGGAAGACAAAATCGATGTCGTTCCGGTGGATTATTGTGCCGACGCGCTGTTAATGCTGCTTACCAGTGATGCATGTTCAGGGGAGGTGGTACATATTTCTGCCGGGGAAGAGAACAGCGTTCGCTTTGCTGATATTGATAAGGCAATGGCGCAGGCGCTGGAGAAAGCCCCTGTCGGAGATCGATACGCTCAGGTAAGTTACGAAACGCTGGTCAGAATGCGCCGCGAACTGAAGGATATTTTTGGGCCGTGCAACGAGCGCCTGATGCTGAAAGCAATGCGTTTATACGGTGCTTTTGCCACACTCAACGTGCGCTTCAGCAATGATAAGCTGCTTAGCATGGGCATGCCTAAGCCACCCCGCTTTACGGACTATATTGCCCGCTGCGTGCAAACCACTCAGGGGCTGACCATTCCGGAACAAATGGCGGTCGATTTTAAATAGCCAAAAAAAATGCCAGTCTTGCGACTGGCATTTTCCTTTTAAGGCTTAGCGATTATGCCTGACCTTTGATCTCTTTACGACCGTTGTATGGTGCTTTTTCGCCCAGAGCTTCTTCGATACGAATCAGCTGGTTGTATTTAGCAACACGGTCAGAACGGCTCATAGAACCGGTCTTGATCTGGCCAGCCGCGGTACCAACAGCCAGGTCAGCGATGGTAGCGTCTTCAGTTTCGCCAGAACGGTGAGAGATAACAGCGGTGTAGCCAGCGTCTTTCGCCATTTTGATCGCAGCCAGCGTTTCGGTCAGAGAACCGATCTGGTTGAATTTGATCAGGATGGAGTTAACGATGCCTTTCTCGATGCCTTCTTTCAGGATCTTGGTGTTGGTTACGAACAGGTCGTCACCCACCAGCTGGATTTTGTCGCCCAGTACTTTAGTCTGGTATGCGAAGCCATCCCAGTCAGACTCGTCCAGACCGTCTTCGATAGAAACGATTGGGTACTGTTTGGTCAGGTCTTCCAGGAAGTGAGTGAACTCTTCAGAGGTGAACGCTTTGTTGCCTTCGCCAGCCAGAACGTATTTACCGTCTTTGTAGAATTCAGACGCTGCACAGTCCATCGCCAGAGTGATGTCTTTGCCCAGCTCGTAGCCTGCTGCTTTAACCGCTTCAGCGATAACAGCCAGTGCTTCTGCGTTAGAACCCAGGTTTGGCGCATAGCCACCTTCGTCACCAACAGCCGTGTTCATACCTTTAGCTTTCAGAACTTTAGCCAGGTTGTGGAACACTTCAGAACCCATACGTACTGCTTCTTTCAGGGATTTCGCGCCAACTGGCTGAATCATAAATTCCTGAATATCAACGTTGTTGTCTGCGTGCTCACCACCGTTGATGATGTTCATCATCGGTACAGGCATGGAGTATTTGCCTGGAGTGCCGTTCAGTTCAGCGATGTGTTCGAACAGTGGCATACCTTTAGCAGCCGCTGCAGCTTTGGCGTTCGCCAGGGAAACGGCCAGGATTGCGTTAGCACCGAAGTTAGATTTGTTTTCAGTACCGTCCAGATCGATCATGATCTTGTCGATGCCAGCCTGGTCTTTAGCGTCTTTGCCAATGATTGCCTGAGCAATAGGGCCGTTTACGGCGCCAACAGCTTTCAGTACGCCTTTGCCCATGAAACGGGATTTGTCGCCATCGCGCAGTTCCAGCGCTTCGCGGGAACCAGTAGAAGCACCTGACGGAGCAGCTGCCATACCGACGAAACCACCTTCCAGGTGAACTTCGGCTTCAACGGTCGGGTTACCACGGGAGTCGATGATTTCACGACCGATGACTTTAACGATTTTGGACATTAGATTTTCCTCAGTACAAGTTAAACTAAAACTCCAGACAAACAACGCGTACCAGGGGTACGCGTTGCCGTTCTAACTTTTTTTACTTCGCCTGACGCTTCTGGTAATCGCTGGCGGCTTTCACAAAGCCTGCAAACAGCGGATGCCCGTCACGTGGCGTTGAAGTAAATTCCGGGTGGAACTGGCAGGCGACAAACCACGGATGGTTTGGCACTTCGATGATCTCGACTAACTGATCATCCCCGGAGCGGCCCGCAACACGCAGACCCGCAGCTTCAATTTGTTTCAACAACATGTTGTTGACTTCATAGCGGTGACGATGACGTTCGGTGATAACCGGCTCGCCATACAGCTTGCGAACGACGCTATCGTCGGACAGCTGGCAGGCCTGTGCGCCAAGACGCATCGTGCCACCCAGGTCGCTCTTCTCGGTACGGACTTCGACGTTACCTTCTTCGTCGCGCCATTCAGTGATAAGCGCCACGACAGGGTACTTACAGTCTGGCACAAATTCCGTAGAGTTCGCGTTTTCCATTCCCGCTACGTTGCGCGCAAATTCGATCAGCGCAACCTGCATACCCAGGCAGATACCGAGGTATGGAATATTGTTTTCACGCGCATAGCGTGCGGTGGCGATCTTGCCTTCTACACCACGGTAGCCGAAGCCGCCAGGGATAAGGATCGCATCCAGATCTTTCAGAATTTCAACGCCACGCGTTTCAACATCCTGCGAATCAATCAGCTTGATGTTAACGGAGACGCGGTTCTTCAGACCACCGTGTTTCAGCGCTTCGATAACTGACTTATAGGCATCCGGCAGTTCAATGTACTTGCCAACCATGCCGATAGTCACTTCGCCAGCCGGATTCGCTTCTTCGTAAATAACCTGTTCCCATTCAGACAGGTTAGCTTCCGGACAGTTCAAGCTGAATCGTTTACAAATATAATCGTCCAGGCCCTGTGATTTCAACAGGCCCGGGATTTTATAAATGGAATCGACATCTTTCATTGAAATAACGGCTTTTTCCGGCACGTTACAGAACAATGCAATTTTCGCGCGTTCGTTCGCCGGAACCGCGCGATCGGAACGGCAAACCAGGATGTCTGGCTGAATACCGATGGAGAGCAACTCTTTAACAGAGTGCTGAGTAGGTTTGGTTTTCACTTCACCTGCGGCTGCCATGTAAGGCACCAGCGTCAGGTGCATGAACAGCGCGTTTTCACGGCCAATATCAACCGCCAGCTGACGAATCGCTTCCAGGAATGGCAGGGATTCGATATCACCCACGGTACCGCCGATTTCAACCAGCACCACGTCGTGGCCTTCGCCGCCCGCAATAATGCGTTCTTTGATAGCGTTAGTGATGTGTGGGATAACCTGAACGGTAGCACCAAGATAATCACCACGGCGCTCTTTACGCAGAACGTCGGAGTAGATGCGGCCTGTCGTGAAGTTGTTACGACGGGTCATTTTAGTGCGGATGAAACGCTCGTAGTGGCCAAGATCCAGATCGGTTTCAGCGCCGTCTTCAGTAACGAACACTTCCCCGTGTTGGATTGGACTCATGGTACCCGGATCGACGTTGATGTACGGATCCAGTTTCATCATGGTCACATTGAGGCCACGGGCTTCAAGAATGGCTGCGAGGGAGGCTGCGGCAATGCCTTTACCCAGAGAGGATACGACCCCGCCGGTCACAAAAATATAGTTCGTTGTCATGCTGAACCTGAGAAGTTAGGGTGAAACGATGGAATAACCAGGACGGGAAAGTAGTATACCCGAACACGGCGAGCGCCACAAACTTTCATTCTCCGTCTCCTGTCCAGCCAATGACAAACATAAGGAGTGAGAAAATAGCCCCTTTTGGGTAAATGTTTTTGACGCAAATCAAGCGCTTGTCATTTAAAAAATCACACAAATTGCGCTTGATCGCAAAATTTCGTTAGAGATCAGTTTCCTGGCGTTTTACTTCTTGCCAGACTTCTTCCATCGCATCGAGGTCAATTCCGCTCATTTCCAGGCCGCGCGAGGCCACAATCCGCTCAACTTCGCGAAAGCGTCGTTCGAACTTAATGTTGGCTTTTTGCAGGGCGGTTTCGGCTTTTACACCCAGATGGCGAGAAAGGTTGACGGTCGCGAACAGCAAATCGCCCATCTCTTCTTCAAGCTTTGCTTCATCTACCACGGCCTGTTGCGCTTCGTGCATCACTTCGTCGATCTCTTCATGCACTTTTTCCAGCACCGGGCCAAGAGACGTCCAGTCAAAGCCAACCGCGGAGCAGCGTTTCTGAATTTTATGCGCCCGCATCAGCGCAGGCAGGTTCAGGGGAATGTCATCCAGTGCCGAGTGCTGGGATTTCTCCGCGCGCTCGGCGCTTTTAATCTGTTCCCAGCGCGCCAGTACTTCCGCGCTATCGCCTGCGGTGGCATCGCTAAAGATATGCGGATGACGGCGTTCCAGTTTGTCGCTGATGGCTGCGCAGATGTCGTCGAAGTTAAAACGCCCCTCTTCCTGCGCCATTTGCGCATAGAACACCACCTGGAACAGCAGGTCACCCAGCTCACCACGCAGGTCGTCAAAATCCTCGCGTGAAATGGCGTCCAGCACTTCATAGGTCTCTTCGAGGGTGTACGGGGCGATGGTGGCGAAAGTCTGCTCTTTGTCCCACGGGCAGCCGTTTTCCGGATCGCGCAGGCGTTTCATGATGCCAAGCAGGCGGTCGATTTGGGTCATAATTCTGTCCTGATTAAAAATAAAGGCCGGGTAAAGGCTACGCCTTACCCGGCTTACAGAAAGGTGGGCTTACCCGCCGTGCAGACGACGTGCGTCAATCACATCCGGGACCTGGTTCAGTTTGCCAAGCACGCGGCCCAGCACCTGCAGGTTGTAGATTTCGATGGTCATATCGATGGTGGCAAGCTGCTCGCGCGTATCGCTGCGGCTGGCCACGCCCAGCACGTTGACCTTCTCGTTCGCGAGAATGGTCGTAATATCGCGCAGCAGGCCGCTGCGGTCGTTTGCAGTGACGCGAACCACCAGCGAGTACCCCGCCGAGTAGCTCTCGCCCCAGACTGCTTCCACAATACGTTCCGGTGCATGCGACTGCAGCTCGGCAAGCTGGTCGCAGTCTGAACGGTGAATGGAAATCCCGCGTCCCTGAGTGATAAAGCCAACGATATCATCACCCGGGATTGGCTGGCAGCAGCGGGCAATGTGATGCATCAGATTACCCACCCCTTCCACCACAACGCGGCCATTGTCTTTGCTGCGCTGCTGTGGCGCATAGGTTTTCTGCTGCAGCTGCTTTAGCGCCGCCGCATCCTGCTCCGCCGCGCTTGGCTTGTTGAACTGCGCCTGCAGGAAGTTCACCATCTGATTAAGACGGATATCACCGCCGCCAATCGCTGCCAGCAGTTCATCCAGCTCGTTGAAGTTGTAGCGCGGCAGCAGGAATTTCTCGGCCTCTTTCAGGCTTATGCCGATATGTTCCAGCTCGTCGTCGAGGATCTGGCGACCGGCAAGAATGTTCTTGTCACGATCCTGCTTACGGAACCAGGCGTGAATTTTTGAGCGCCCGCGGCTGGTGGTGACATAACCCAGGTTCGGGTTAAGCCAGTCACGGCTCGGGTTAGGCTGCTTCTGCGTGATGATTTCAATCTGGTCGCCCATCTGCAGCTGATAGGTAAACGGTACGATACGCCCGCCGATTTTCGCCCCGATACAGCGGTGCCCCACATCACTGTGGATGTGATAGGCAAAGTCCAGCGGCGTGGAGCCTGCTGGCAGGTCGACCACGTCACCTTTCGGCGTAAAGACGTAGACCCGGTCGTCAAAGACCTGGCTTCGCACTTCATCCAGCATTTCGCCGGAATCCGCCATCTCTTCCTGCCACGCAATCAGCTTACGCAGCCAGGCAATGCGGTCTTCATGACCAGAGCGCACGCCACCTGACGTCCCCTCTTTGTATTTCCAGTGCGCCGCGACGCCAAGCTCAGCGTCCTCGTGCATCTGTTTGGTACGAATTTGAATCTCGACCGTTTTGCCGCCAGGCCCCAGCACCACGGTATGAATAGACTGATAGCCGTTAGGTTTCGGGTTCGCGACATAGTCATCGAATTCATCCGGAAGATGGCGGAAGTGAGTATGTACTATCCCTAACGCGGCGTAGCAATCCTGCAGACGCTCCGCAACGATGCGCACGGCGCGCACGTCAAACAGCTCATCAAAGGCGAGATGTTTCTTCTGCATTTTGCGCCAGATGCTGTAGATGTGCTTGGGTCGACCATAGACTTCGGCCCGCACATTCTCTTCTTTCATCGACTGGCGCAATCCGCTGACGAACTCCTCAATATAGTGCTCGCGGTCAATGCGGCGCTCGTGCAGGAGTTTTGCAATCCGCTTATATTCTGCCGGGTGAAGGTAACGGAAGCAGTAATCCTCCAGCTCCCATTTCAGTTGACCAATCCCTAAGCGGTTCGCCAGCGGTGCATAGATGTTCGTACACTCTTTCGCGGCCAGTACGCGCTCGTCTTCCGGCGCATCTTTTACTTCGCGCAGGTGGGCAACGCGTTCAGCGAGCTTGATGACCACGCAGCGGAAATCGTCCACCATGGCCAGCAGCATCCGGCGAACGTTATCAACTTGCTCAGAGGAGACGGAATCGGTATGTGCGGCTTTGAGCTGGCGGATTGCCGCCATATCCCGTACGCCGTGGATCAACGCCACGACGGATTGCCCGACGCTGTCGCGCAGCACGTCTTCAGTGACGACATCCGCATCGGCAAGAGGGAACAAAAGCGCGGCCTGCAGCGTTTCGATATCCATGTTGAGCATGGATAAGATTTCAACCATCTCCACGCCGCGCCACAATAACAGTTCGGCGTCAGGATGCCCCAGAGTGGTGCGCTGACAGTAGGCCCAGGTTTCGGTTAAGCGTTCACACGACTGCTGGCTGGAAATCCCCAGACTTGCTATCCATTTTTGTGGGTCAAACTCCCCAGCTTTATTAAGATGTGCACTTCTTACCGCAACCATTGTCCTCTCCTTTAGGGACCAGGGCCTGTCGAAGTCGACAAGCCAAACTAATTAGATGTGCTCAAACAACACCATCGATTCCAGATGCCCAGTGTGCGGGAACATGTCCAGCATTGCCAGACGCTGAATCTGGTAACCCGCACGGATTAATGCCTCACTGTCTCGGGCAAGCGTTGCCGGGTTACAGGAAACATAGACCACGCGCCTGGGCGCGAGTTTAATTATATGTTGCATTACACCCGGTGCACCTGCGCGCGCCGGGTCGAGAAGAATTTTGTCAAACCCCTGCGTCGCCCACGGCTGCTGTGTCACATCTTCCTCAAGATTTTGGTGAAAGAATGTCACATTTTGCAAGCCGTTCTGTCGTGCGTTCTCCTGCCCTTTAGCCACCAGCGCCTCAACGCCTTCGACACCCACAACGCTTGCCGCCTGCCGGGCCAAAGGCAGCGTGAAATTGCCCATTCCGCAAAACAGGTCAAGTACCCGATCGCTCTTCTGCACATCGAGCCACATCAGCGCTTTCTCAATCATTTGCTGATTGACGCCATCATTTACCTGAATGAAATCTCGCGGACTGAACGTTAAGCGTAGCCCGTTTGACGCATACCAGGGCGCTTCACCTGTCAGTTGCTCAAGTATCTCGCTTTGGGGGGCAAGGAAAAGCGCCAGCTCGTGGGAATGCGAAAAGCGTTCCAGTTTTTCGCGATCTTTTTTCGACAGCGGCGCGGTGTGGCGCAGCACCATCAGCGGGCCATTGTTGGCCATGACCAGTTCGACGTGCCCGAGGTGGCGAACGCCGTCCAGTCCGCAGAGGCAGGCATGCACGTCAGGAAGCAATGCCTCAAGACGGGGCACCAAAATGGGGCACTGCCTGATATCGACGATATCGCTGGAGCTGGCTTTGCGAAACCCCATCTCCAGCCGCTCAGTTTTTGGCTGATAGCTCAGGCTCAAACGCGCGCGACGACGATAGCCCCAGGGCTGGTCGGCGATGATCTCGTTGACGTCGTGCTTAAGCAGGCGGGCCAGGGCGCTGCTTTTACTTTTTTGCTGTAATTCTGTGCTGACATGCTGTTGCTGGCAGCCACCGCAGACGCCAAAATGCGGGCAGCGAGGCTTCACGCGGTCCGGGCTATCGTTATGACGCTGCTTAACCTGCCCGCGTGCAAACTGGCGTTTATCTTCCGTCAGCGTAATTTCTGCTCGTTCTGTTGGCAGTAAACCTGTTATAAACAGTGTCTTACCATTATGACGCGCAACCCCCTGGCCAAAGGGATCGAGGTCAGTGGCTTCAACAGTTATGATCTGACGCGTCGTCACGCGTCGCTTTGCAGAGTAGAATTGCGCCATCGCCGAGATTTTTCTCACATAAACATAATTATCCTAATTGTCCCATAACGGAACGCCATGACCAACTACAGCCTGCGCGCGCGCATGATGATTTTGATCCTCGCCCCCACCGTTCTCATCGGTTTGCTGCTGAGTATCTTTTTTGTGGTGCACCGCTATAACGATTTGCAGCGGCAACTGGAAGATGCCGGTGCCAGCATTATCGAACCGCTGGCCGTCTCCAGTGAGTATGGGATGAACCTGCAAAACCGCGAATCGATAGGTCAGTTAATCAGCGTGCTGCACCGCCGTCATTCGGATATCGTGCGTGCCATCTCCGTTTACGACGAGCATAACCGCCTCTTTGTCACCTCGAATTTTCATCTGGATCCAGCGGCCCTGAAAATTCCTGACGGTACGCCCTTCCCGCGCCACCTCACCGTGCTGCGCCGCGGCGATATCATGATCCTGCGCACCCCGATTATTTCGGAAAGCTATTCACCCGATGAATCCGCCCAGTCTGACGCCAAATCCAGCGACAATATGCTCGGATATGTGGCGCTGGAGCTGGATCTCAAGTCGGTGCGTCTGCAGCAGTACAAAGAAATTTTCATCTCCGGCGTTATGATGCTGTTCTGTATCGGGATAGCACTTATCTTCGGCTGGCGCCTGATGCGTGACGTGACGGGGCCCATTCGCAACATGGTTAACACCGTCGACCGCATTCGCCGGGGCCAGCTCGACAGCCGGGTGGAAGGGTTTATGCTGGGCGAGCTCGATATGCTCAAAAACGGCATTAACTCGATGGCGATGTCGCTGGCAGCGTATCACGAAGAGATGCAGCACAACGTCGACCAGGCGACCTCTGACCTGCGCGAAACCCTGGAGCAGATGGAGATTCAGAACGTTGAGCTGGATCTGGCGAAAAAACGCGCGCAAGAAGCCGCACGTATCAAATCCGAGTTCCTCGCGAATATGTCCCACGAGCTGCGTACGCCGCTCAATGGCGTGATTGGCTTTACCCGTCTGACGCTAAAAAGCGAGCTGAACCCAACCCAGCGCGATCATCTGCATACCATTGAACGCTCGGCCAACAACCTGCTGGCGATCATTAACGACGTGCTGGACTTCTCCAAGCTGGAAGCCGGCAAGCTGATCCTGGAGAGCATCCCGTTCCCGCTGCGCAGCACGCTCGATGAAGTGGTGACGCTGCTCGCACACTCGTCGCACGATAAAGGCCTGGAGCTGACGCTCAACATTAAAAATGACGTGCCGGATAACGTCATTGGCGACCCGCTGCGCCTGCAGCAGGTGATTACAAACCTTGTCGGTAACGCCATCAAATTCACCGAAAGCGGCAACATTGATATTCTGGTGGAAAAGCGCTCCATCAGTAATAACAAGGTTCAGATTGAAGTTCAGATCCGCGATACCGGCATCGGTATTCCGGAGCGGGATCAGTCCCGTCTGTTCCAGGCGTTTCGTCAGGCCGATGCAAGTATTTCCAGACGTCATGGCGGCACGGGGCTGGGTCTGGTTATCACACAGAAACTGGTTAAGGAGATGGGGGGAGATATCTCTTTCCACAGCCAGCCAAACCGGGGCTCCACGTTCTGGTTCCATATCAATCTGGACCTTAACCCGAACGTGCTCACCGACGGTCCGGTAACCAATTGCCTGAAAGGAATGCGCCTTGCCTACGTTGAGCCGAACGCCGCAGCGGCGCAGTGTACGCTTGATATCTTAAGCACCACGCCGCTGGAGGTGATCTACAGCCCTACCTTCTCAGCGCTTGCCGTGGAGCATTACGACATCCTGCTGTTGGGGGTCCCGGTCACCTTTACCGGCGAGCTCACCATGCAACAGGAACGGCTGGCGAAAGCCGCATCGATGACCGACTACCTGCTGCTGGCCCTGCCGTGTCATGCCCAGATCAATGCAGAAGAGTTAAAAAATGACGGGGCCGCCGCCTGCCTGCTTAAGCCACTTACCGCGACCCGCCTGCTGCCAGCACTGACGGAATACTGTCGTCTGAGCCAGCACGCTCTGCCGCTGATTGACGATGAGCAAAAATTGCCGATGAGCGTAATGGCGGTGGATGATAATCCGGCCAACCTGAAGCTGATTGGCGTGTTGCTTGAAGATCAGGTTCAGCACGTAGAGCTGTGTGCCAGCGGTGCGCAGGCGGTTGAGCATGCGAAACAGATGCAGTTCGATTTAATTCTGATGGATATTCAGATGCCCGGCATGGATGGCATTCGTGCCTGCGAGCTGATCCGTCAGCTCCCGCATCAGCAGCAAACGCCAGTGATTGCGGTCACCGCCCACGCGATGGCCGGTCAGAAAGAGAAGCTGCTGAGTGCCGGAATGAATGATTATCTGGCCAAACCTATCGACGAAGAGAAGCTGCATAGCCTGCTGTTACGCTATAAGCCGGGGCATATCGGCGGAACGTACACGGTATCGTCCGAACCGGTGGAAATCAGCGTCAATCAAAACGCCACCTTTGACTGGCAGCTTGCGCTGCGCCAGGCGGCGGGTAAGCCTGATTTGGCCCGCGACATGCTGCAAATGCTGGTCGCGTTTCTGCCGGAAATTCGTAATAAGGTCGAAGAGCAGCTGGTGGGTGAAAACCCGGAAGATCTGCTGGAAGCCATTCATAAGCTGCACGGTAGCTGCGGCTACAGCGGTGTGCCGCGGCTGAAGAATCTCTGCCAGTTGCTGGAGCAACAGCTTCGCGCGGGCACGCCGGAAACAGAGCTTGAACCGGAATTTCTGGAGCTGCTGGACGAGATGGATAATGTGACGCGGGAAGCCATGAAGGTGTTAGGTAACTAGCGTTGCCCTCTCCCGCCGGGAGAGGGCAAACAGGATTGCCCGCCGTTCAGAGCCTGAACGCCTGCCCCACTTTCAGCACTGCAGCGATATTGCGTGCGGCCATCCGCACATTGTCGCTGGCATTTTCCAGCGCGTCCTCCAGCGAACAGATGGTATAAATCACGCTGAATACCGCGTCGATGCCGTGATTATGTACCACCCCGACATCCGCCGTCAGGCTACCCGCAATACCGATGACCGGTTTATTAAAGCGTTTAGCCACCTTCGCGACGCCCACCGGCACTTTGCCGTGGATCGTCTGACTGTCGATGCGCCCTTCTCCCGTAATCACCAGATCGGCGTTAGCCACCTGCTCTGCCAGATGCAGCGCATCGGTGACAATCTCAATCCCCTGACGAAGCTGCGCACCGCAGAAAGCGTAGAGTGCCGCCCCCATCCCACCCGCCGCACCGCCGCCGGCAAGGTTGATGACGTCGATATCCAGATCCCGGGCAATGACCTGCGCGTAATGCGCCAGGGCGTTATCCAGGGTCACAATCATCTCCGGCGTGGCGCCTTTTTGCGGGCCAAAGACCGCGGATGCCCCTTCGTCTCCGGTGAGCGGATTAGTGACGTCACAGGCGACGTCAATCCGGCACTCCGCCAGACGTTTATCCAGCCCGCTCAGGTCTATACGGGCCAGTTTTGCCAGCTCGCCGCCCCCCTGTCCAAGGGGCTGCTCGTTGGTATCCAGCAGCTTTACCCCCAGTGCCTGCACCATGCCGGCACCGCCGTCATTGGTGGCACTGCCGCCAATACCAATAATAATATGCTTAACGCCCGCATCCAGCGCGTGCCGGATAAGCTCGCCGGTCCCCCAGGAGGTGGTAAGAAGGGGATTGCGTTGCGAAGGCGCGACGAGCTCCAGACCGCTTGCCGCCGCCATTTCAATAAACGCGCTCTGTTCGTCACCGGAGATGCCATAGAACCCGTCCACAGGCTCACCCAGCGGGCCTGAGACAGAGGCATGGACAATGCGCCCCTGCGTCGCCGCCACCATAGCTTCTACGGTACCTTCTCCACCATCGGCGACCGGCAATTTCACAAAGTCAGCCGCGGGGAAAATCTCGCGAAAACCCTGCTCAATCGCGGTGGCTACCTCAAGGGCACTCAGGCTTTCCTTATACGAATCCGGTGCGATAACAATCTTCATAAGCCATCCTTACGCATAGTCATTACGTTAAGCATACACCACGTAAACGACCGCTCATGGGAACGGTCCCAATGCGTTTATCGTACCATGCACGGGCGTTTATTGTCGAATTTCCAGTCAGGTATCAAATATTGCATGGCCATCGCATCATCGCGTGCCCCAAGACCATGTTTTTGATACAGCTCGTGGGCTTTCATCACCTGATCCATATCCAGCTCAATGCCCAGACCCGGCGTGGTTGGCACCTGCACCATGCCTTCTTTGATCTCAAACGGCTCTCTGGTCAGACGCTGATTACCTTCCTGCCAGATCCAGTGAGTATCGATAGCGGTGATCGTGCCCGGTGCAGCAGCGGCCACGTGGGTGAACATCGCCAGCGAGACATCAAAGTGGTTATTGGAGTGCGAGCCCCAGGTCAGGCCAAATTCATGACACATCTGTGGCACACGCACCGACCCCTGCATCGTCCAGAAGTGGGGGTCTGCCAGCGGAATATCGACAGACTGTAACGACAGGGTGTGCCCCATCTGACGCCAGTCAGTGGCAATCATATTGGTCGCGGTGGGTAAACCGGTGGCGCGACGGAATTCCGCCATCACTTCACGGCCCGAGAAGCCCTGCTCAGCCCCGCACGGATCTTCCGCGTACGCCAGCACGCCTTTCAGTTGTTTACCAATGCGGATAGCTTCATCCAGAGACCAGGCACCGTTCGGGTCGAGCGTGACGCGCGCCTGCGGGAAACGTTTTGCCAGTGCGGTAATGGCTTCCGCCTCCTGTTCACCCGCAAGCACGCCGCCCTTAAGTTTGAAATCGTTGAAGCCATATTTTTCGTACGCGGCTTCCGCCAGGCGCACCACCGCATCCGGGGTCATCGCGTCTTCGTGGCGGAGTCGGTACCAGTCACATTGTTCATCCGCCTGGTTCTGGTACGGCAGCGGCGTCAGCGTGCGGTCGCCAACGAAGAACAGATAGCCCAGCATTTCCACTTCACTGCGCTGCTGGCCTTCGCCCAGCAGCGACGCAACGTTAACGCCCAGGTGTTGGCCCAGCAGATCCAGCATCGCGGCTTCGATACCGGTGACCACGTGAATGGTGGTTCGCAGGTCGAAGGTTTGCAGACCACGACCGCCGGCATCACGGTCAGCGAAGGTGCTCCGCACGGTATTGAGGATATTTTTATATTCGCCCAGCGTTTTTCCCACCACCAGCGGAGCGGCCTCTTCCAGCGTTTTGCGGATCTTCTCACCACCGGGGATTTCACCCACGCCGGTATGCCCGGAGTTATCGTTGATAATGACAATATTGCGGGTGAAAAACGGCGCATGCGCTCCGCTCAGGTTCATCAACATGCTGTCATGGCCGGCGACCGGAATGATCTGCATGGCAGTGACTACAGGGGTAGTAAAAGTACTCATCGTTCAATCCTTTTATCAGTGACGTCCAAAAACAGGGCGCTTACGATCAAATGTCCAGCCGGGGATCAGGTACTGCATCGGCCCCGCGTCGTTACGCGCGCCGCCTGGCAGTTTTTTATACGCCTCATGCGCGTGATGAACCTGATCCCAGTCAAGCTCAACGCCCAGCCCCGGTGCATCTGGTACGGCAATCTTGCCATTTTTGATTACCAGCGGTTCTTTCGTCAGGCGGGCTTCTCCCTCCTGCCAAATCCAGTGGGTATCAATGGCGGTCGGGTTGCCCGGAGCCGCCGCGCCAACGTGCGTAAACATCGCCAGCGAAATGTCGAAATGGTTGTTGGAGTGACAACCCCAGGTCAGTCCCCAGTCGTCGCAGAGCTGTGCGACGCGAACGGCACCTGAGAGTGTCCAGAAATGCGGGTCCGCCAGTGGAATATCGACCGCGTTCAGCATCACCGCGTGGCCCATTTCACGCCAGTTGGTGGCGATCATATTGGTGGCCACCGGCAGACCGGTGGCACGCCGGAATTCCGCCATTACTTCACGGCCAGAGAAGCCCTGCTCAGCCCCGCACGGGTCCTCCGCGTAGGTCAACACGTCATCCAGCCCTTTGCATAAGGCAATGGCCTCATCCAGCAGCCATGCACCGTTCGGATCCACCGTGATGCGCGCATCCGGGAAGCGTTTTTTGAGCGCGCGGGCAGTTTCAATCTCCTGCTCGCCGGGCAATACGCCGCCTTTCAGCTTGAAATCTTTAAATCCGTAGCGATCCTGCGCGGCTTCCGCCAGCCGAACCACCGCCTCACCGGAAAGCGCCTCCTGGTGACGCAGGTGATACCACTCGTGGTCGCCAGGGGAATGCGCCAGATAAGGCAGGTCGGTTTTGTTGCGATCGCCAACATAAAACAGATAACCGAGCACCGTCACCGCGTCGCGCTGTTTTCCTGGCCCCAGCAGTTCGCAGACCGGGACCTTCAGCGCCTTACCCAGTAAATCAAGCAGCGCAGCCTCCAGCGCGGCGACAGCGTTGACGCGCAGTTCGAACGTCCAGGCGCCTTTGCCGAACGTGTCAAAGTCTGCCGACTGGTTGCCCTTGTGCACCCGCTGCACCACGTTATTGAGGCGAGCTACCTCCTTCCCGACGACCAGCGGAATGGCGTCTACCAGCGTCTGGTGGATAACCTCGCCACCCGGCGCTTCCCCAACGCCGGTGTGGCCCGCGGAATCCGTCAGCACCACGATATTACGGGTAAACCAGGCGTTATGTGCGCCGCCGATGTTGAGCAGCATACTGTCCTGTCCGGCTACCGGTATGACCTTCATGTCGGTAATCACCGGGCTTGATTGAGTCGTCATCAGCCGCGCTCCACTACAGGTTTAAGTTCCACGCGCTTGATATCACCCACCAGAACCAGGTAGCTCAGGACCGCCACCAGCGCGTGTACGCCAACGTAAATCAGCGCGCCGTTGAAGGAGCCGGTGGTTCCCACGATGTAGCCGATGGCAATGGGGGTCACAATCCCGGAGATGTTGCCAAACATATTGAACAGTCCACCGCTCAGGCCGCTGATCTCTTTCGGTGCGGTATCCGCCATGACCGCCCAGCCGAGGGCACCAATCCCTTTACCGAAGAAGGCCATCGCCATAAAGCCAATAATCATCCACTCAGCGCTGACGTAGTTACAGAACACCATGGTCATGGAGAGCAGCATGCCGAGCACAATCGGCGTTTTACGCGCGATATTCAAAGAGCCTGTACGACGCATCAGCCAGTCGGAAATCACACCCCCCAGCACCCCCCCTACAAAACCGCAGATAGCCGGGACTGACGCCACAAAGCCCGCTTTCAGGATCGACATCCCGCGCGCCTGCACCAGGTAAACCGGGAACCAGGTGATGAAGAAGTAAGTTAAGGCGTTAATGCAATACTGGCCCAGATAGATGCCGATCATCATGCGCGAGCCGACGAGCTGTTTGATCTGCGCCCATTTCTGGCTGAACGGCACTTTTGCTTTTGCCGATTTCTGATCCATGTTGATCAGCGCCCCGCCTTCAGCAATGTACTCCAGCTCTTTTTTATTCACGCCGGGATGCTGGTTCGGTTCATGGATCACTTTCAGCCAGACGAAGCTAATGATGATCCCAAGCCCACCCATAAAGAAGAAGACATGTGACCAGCCCACTTCATGCGTCAGCCAGCCCATAATGGGTGCAAAGATCACTGTCGCAAAGTATTGCGCAGAGTTAAAAATTGCCACCGCCGTTCCCCTCTCCTGCGCCGGGAACCACGCCGCCACAATACGGCTGTTACCGGGGAAGGAAGGTGCTTCGGCTAAGCCCACCAGGAAGCGCAGGGTGAAGAGCGCAACGATGATGCCAAATCCGTTGAACACATCGACGAAGCCCTGCAACAGGGTAAATGCCGACCAGATGAAGATGGACCAGAAATAGACGCGTTTGGAGCCAAAACGATCAAGCAGCCAGCCGCCAGGAATTTGGCCGATAACGTAGGCCCATGAAAATGCGGAGAAAACGTAGCCCATGCCAACCGGATCAAGACCGATGTCTTTTGCCATTTCAGAACCGGCAATCGACAGCGTGGCACGGTCACCATAGTTAAAGGATGTGACGATAAACAGCATCACCACTATCCAGTAGCGCGCATTTGTGCGCTTCTCAGCGCTGCTCGCCGCGTGGCTTAATGTACTCATTGTTGCACTCCTGAATCCAGGCTCTCGCCAGTTCATTCTGTACAGCACCGGTAGGGTAACCAGAATGAGGGTTAGTATTTGGCAGTTTTGGTACGGCTTGATGCCGTTTTATAGTGCGCACTGCCTTTTTGATGACTGACCGGAAAAGTATAGGGAGAAGTGCCTCTGTCCCTCACCGTGCATGAACACAACATTGAGGGGTCAATGAGAAGTTGTTTGGGGCATAAGCCCAAAGCAGTGGAAGGTAGTTCACGGAATTCGCCGGAAGGCGGGAGAAAAGCAAAACGGTAACCGACGTTACCGTTTTGTGTTTGCGCTCGCGCCACGTGGGCGCGGGGCCCGGGTATGCGAAGGGCTGCCCGGCCAGAGGGTTATTTAAGCAGCGTTGCCCAGTGTTCAACCCACGGGTTCGATTCACTCTCTGGCTCAGGGTGTTCACCTGCATCAATCAGCAGCATCTCACCGACGCGTTGCGCGCTCTGTTCCTGCAAAAGCGCATCGAACTGCTTACCACCGCCGCAGAAATTGGCGTAAGAACTGTCGCCCAGAGCAATGATGCCGTAGTGAACATCCGGCTGATAGCCAAGCTGATCCTTGATTGCCTGGAAAAGCGGCACGATGCTGTCCGGCAGATCGCCCTGCCCGGTAGTGGAGGTAACCACCAGAATGTATTTATCTTTGTACTTTTCCCAGTCTGCCAGTTCCGGGTCTTCATAGACCGTGGCTTTATGGCCCTGACCTGCGAGTATCGCCTCAGCCTCTTCTGCTACCAGCAGCGAGTTGCCGTACATTGTGCCGACAAAAATGCCCACTTCAGCCATGATGTATTTCCTTGATTATTGCGCTTGCTGTTCATCCTGAACGTTGCCCGATACAAACTCAACCCTTTCATTTTCGGGGAGTTGCCCCAGCCAGCCAAACTGTGACAGCGCCTGCATCCAGACGTTGTCCAGCCCCGCATGGAGAGTAAGCGGTTCGCCGGTAAACGGGTGCGTCAGGCTCAGTTCACTGGCATGCAGCATCAGGCGGTCGCAGCCAAAATGTTCGGCAGCACTGCGGTTCTGGCGCAAATCGCCGTGCTTGCTGTCACCGATAATCGGATGACGCAGGTGTTTCAGGTGACGGCGGAGCTGGTGTTTGCGCCCGGTTTTGGGCAACAGCTCAACCAGACTGTAGCGGGTGGTCGGAAACTTGCTGGTTGCCACCGGCATTTCCGTGGTCGCCATGCCGCGGTAATCCGTCACGGCAGGCTGCGGGCCTTTGTCATCGCGGGCAAATTTATCGGCAATCTTGTCCAGCTCTTCCACCAGCGGATAATCGAGCGTGGCGCTCTCCGTCAGCCAGCCACGAACGATCGCGTGGTAGCGTTTCTGGATCTGGTGCTGTTCAAACTGCTGCGACAGCAGGCGGCCCGCTTCGCTGGAAAGCCCCATCAGCAACACACCGGAGGTTGGCCTGTCGAGACGATGAGCCGTAAAGACGTGCTGACCAATCTGGTCGCGCACGGTTTGCATCACCACCACTTTTTCATCGCGGTCCAGCCAGCTTCGGTGCACCAGCCAGCCAGACGGTTTGTTTACCGCGACCAGCCACTCATCCTGATAGAGGATCTCAAGCGTCATGCATCTTCACCGGCAAACACAGCATCCAGCTTTTCCAGCTCAATCAGCATGACATCGCGCGCAGGGTGGGTCGCGTCCAGCGCCATTTCATAATAAGGCGCAACAGCGAACGCCTGCGGCAGCAGGTGGCCGCCGTCGAGCAGCGCGTGCATGCGCGGAATTAATACCCACTGGAGCCATTCGAACGGTGCCAGCGTATCCAGACAGAACGGCTGAGAGCTTGCGAAGGCTTCTGGCTGCGGCGCGGTCTCCTGCCACAGCTGATGTTGGCGCAATAATGCCTCGATGGCGTGCAACCGGGCACGAACGCTATCGTGTTGCGTCATAGTAACCTCAACTGAAAAAGTGAACGGCGCGCAGCATAGCATTGCAGGAGACAGAAATAAAAAAAGGGAGCACTGTAAAAACAGTGCTCCCGGTTCGTTCCGCAGCAATCCAGCTACAATTCGTGCTCCCTGCTCATCCGTGACAACTTTTCCTGAAGCCCGAAGGCCTGGTCATCCTTCACCTTGTGCATCCTGCTCACATCGTCCTGATGTGTTTGTTTCATCCTGAAACGTCCTGGCCATCCTGACCCACCGACCATCATGACCGGCTCTCATTCTCCCTTCCTGGAGGTGTCCCTTACGCATCCTGCGCGATCCTTTTGCTTCATCCTGAAGCCTTCCTGCAGCGTCATCCTGACGTGTTCCTGGTGAGAAACGCCATCATCCTGATGTTCGTTTCTCGTGTCGGCATCCTGTCGACACAACTAGAATCCGCTATTCTGCTTCGTCTTACAACCCATGCTGGCAGCGCTGTAAGCCGTCCCGTGCCCCCCTGGACGCGGCGACACCTCATTAACATATTGAAAAATAGAGTAATGTTAATCTTAATTAAATAAGGCAATACTGAATGATCCAGCGATCTCTCACAACTCTGTAAGAGATCTCTCACACGTGCGATAGCATCGTGGATTACAGAAGTGGCTCAAGTCGGGTGAGGAATTCCGCAAGTGAGGGGGCGAGAGTCTCGCGATTGCGGGTACCGATGGTCTCTTTAACCACTTCACCAGACAGGTTGCAGACTGAGATAACGTCCAGTTCACTGTCCAGCGTGGCAATAAAGAGCGTCGGAGAAAGCTTAAGGCGTTTTTGCGTGACCAGATGACCAATCAGGTTTTCCTGAACACGCTGCAGATCGTCTTCACTCCAGGTCTGCAACAGCGTCAGCGTGATATCAGCAAATCGCGCAGGCATATCCCCTGCAAATTGCGTGGTATAAAACGCGTGAACCGCTGGTTGTACCACAATGTCCATTGCCCGTTCAACCGCATTTACATTTTGCTCACCCGTCGGGGATTGCGGTTGCCAGATAACGTAATCATCCGGAGAAGAGATAATACATGGCGAAGGTACACCATATAAGTCAGTGCTTTGCGGCCAAGTGCCGTGCGTTTCATGCCATGCATCGCAATAGCGGGTCGTGAAGGCAGTGAGGGCATTTGCAGTTTCGATGTCCACCGATTTCTCTCTTCTTGTAAGACAGGATAAACTCAGCCCATAAGTGTACCTGTAAAGTGGCTATGAAACATGTCTTACGAAAATCATCAGGCGTTAACGGGCTTAACGCTGGGTAAATCGACCGATTACCGCGACACCTACGATGCAAGCCTGCTGCAGGGCGTACCGCGCAGTCTGAATCGCGATCCTCTGGGCCTGCGCGCTGACGCGCTGCCGTTTGTTGGCGGTGATATCTGGACGCTCTACGAGCTTTCCTGGCTCAACGCCCGCGGTCTGCCGCAGGTCGCAGTGGGCCATGTTGAACTGGATTATGCCAGCCAGAACCTGGTGGAATCCAAAAGCTTTAAGCTCTATCTCAACAGCTTTAACCAGACCAAATTCGACAGTCAGGAAGAGGTTCAGCATACCCTGGAGCGGGATTTAAGCGCCTGCGCACAGGGCAAGGTGAGCGTGTCACTCTATCGTCTGAATGAGCTGGAAGGGCAGCCTGTTGCCCACTTCAACGGCACCTGCATCGACGATCAGGATATCGCAGTGGATAATTACGAATTCAGTACCGATTACCTCGAAAATGCGGCGAGCGGAAAGATCGTTGAAGAGACGCTGGTCAGTCATTTACTGAAATCCAACTGCCTGATCACCCATCAGCCGGACTGGGGATCCGTGCAGATCCAGTATCGCGGTCCGAAGATTGACCGGGAAAAACTGCTGCGCTACCTGGTGTCGTTCCGACATCACAACGAATTCCACGAGCAGTGCGTGGAGCGCATCTTTAATGATATTCAGCGTTTCTGTCATCCCGAAACGTTAAGCGTTTATGCGCGCTACACCCGCCGTGGTGGTCTGGATATCAATCCATGGCGCACCAACACGGACTTTGTGCCTGCCACCGGCCGTCTTGTACGCCAGTAACCTAAATATTTTCGCAATATGCGCGGTCTATTCCGCGCTTTAGGTTGTGAAACGTCGTAAGCCAGGGCTATTGTAATCAACAGGGAAAGACGATAATCGTCCCGTAAGGAGCTCACTTGATTACACATATTAGCCCTCTTGGCTCAATGGATATGTTGTCGCAGCTGGAAGTGGACATGCTTAAACGCACGGCCAGCAGCGATCTTTATCAATTGTTTCGTAACTGTTCACTTGCCGTACTGAACTCCGGAAGCCTGACCGACAACAGTAAAGAGCTGCTGTCCCGCTTCGAAAGCTTTGATATCAACGTGCTGCGCCGCGAGCGTGGCGTGAAACTTGAAGTGATCAACCCGCCGGAAGAGGCCTTTGTGGACGGGCGCATCATTCGCTCCCTTCAGGCCAACCTGTTTGCCGTGCTGCGTGACATCCTGTTTGTTAACGGGCAGATCCACAACGCAGGCCGCTTCCAGCATCTCGACCTGGAAAGCTCGGTACATATCACCAATCTGGTGTTCTCCATTTTACGTAACGCCCGCGCCCTGCACGTGGGCGAAGCCCCTAATATGGTCGTCTGCTGGGGTGGTCACTCGATTAACGAAACCGAATATCTCTATGCCCGTCGGGTGGGAAACCAGCTCGGCCTGCGTGAGCTGAATATCTGTACCGGCTGTGGTCCCGGGGCGATGGAAGCGCCAATGAAAGGCGCGGCAGTGGGACACGCTCAGCAGCGTTACAAAGAAGGGCGCTTTATCGGCATGACCGAGCCGTCGATCATCGCCGCTGAGCCACCTAACCCGCTGGTTAACGAACTGATTATTATGCCGGATATCGAGAAACGCCTTGAGGCGTTTGTCCGTATCGCCCACGGGATAATCATCTTCCCGGGCGGCGTGGGAACCGCAGAAGAGCTGCTCTACCTGCTGGGTATTCTGATGAACCCGGCTAACAAAGATCAGGTTCTGCCGTTGATCCTGACCGGGCCGAAAGAGAGCGCTGACTACTTCCGCGTACTGGACGAGTTTATCGTGCATACGCTGGGGGAAACCGCGCGTCGTCACTATCGCATCATCATTGACGATGCGGCAGAAGTGGCGCGTCAGATGAAAAAAGCGATGCCGCTGGTAAAAGAGAACCGTCGCGACACCGGAGATGCCTACAGCTTTAACTGGTCAATCCGCATCGCGCCGGACCTGCAGATCCCGTTCGAACCCTCGCACGAAAACATGGCCAACCTGAAACTGTACCCGGACCAGCCGGTAGAAGTCCTGGCAGCCGACCTGCGACGCGCCTTCTCCGGCATCGTGGCGGGTAACGTGAAAGAGATGGGTATCCGTGCTATCGAGAAGTATGGTCCGTATAAGATCCATGGCGATCGCGAAATGATGCGCCGCATGGATGACATGCTGCAGGGCTTTGTTGCCCAGCACCGCATGAAGCTACCCGGGTCGGCGTACATTCCTTGCTACGAAATCTGCACGTAACATTTTCACTCTCCTGATAAAAGCCGGGCCACGATGCTGTGGGGCCCGGCTTTTTTATTACCGAAACAACTCATAGATATTGCTTATACCTTTTACAAACTCCGATGCCACGCAAACGATTACCTCGTTTTTACAACCGTAAATTATCAGCCTTAAACTAAATTACCTGCCAGAAAATCCTAAAAACCCATTTCTTTACAGCGTAAGACACCTATCTTCGCGGGTGCTCTTTTAGCTCACATGTTGTTGATGGTAGCCTTCGCGCCCGTAAATCCTATTCGATGTTTTTTTAATAGATAAATGGTCTAAAGATGCCCACATCAAAAGTGGATTATTGCAATTGGGATCGGGATCACTGATAGATTCATAACGAGAATGTATCTTTCCGCCCGCCAATAGTTACGGGCGAAAATTATTAAAAAACCGTCACTGAACGAATTTCATATTACCGTCAGGCACTTTTTCATCGGATTTGACTACAAACCTGACAATTTGCTTCCTCCAGGAGATACAGATGGAAACCACTCAAACCAGCACCGTTGCTTCGATTGAATCCCGAAGTGGTTGGCGCAAATCAGATACCATGTGGATGCTTGGCCTTTACGGCACAGCTATCGGCGCTGGTGTATTGTTCCTTCCTATTAACGCAGGCGTCGGCGGTCTGATTCCGCTGATCATCATGGCTATCATTGCCTTCCCGATGACCTACTTTGCGCACCGCGGCCTGACCCGCTTCGTGCTGTCCGGTAAAAATCCTGGCGAAGACATTACTGAAGTCGTTGAAGAACATTTTGGCGTGGGCGCAGGTAAACTGATTACCCTGCTCTACTTCTTCGCGATTTACCCCATTTTGCTGGTTTACAGCGTTGCAATCACTAACACCGTTGAAAGCTTCATGCTGCACCAGCTGCACATGACGCCACCACCGCGTGCCATTCTGTCTCTGATCCTGATTGTGGGCATGATGACCATTGTCCGTTTCGGTGAGCAGATGATCGTGAAAGCGATGAGCATCCTGGTGTTCCCGTTTGTGGCTGCACTGATGGTACTGGCGCTGTATCTGATTCCACAGTGGCACGGTGCCGCGCTGGAAACGCTCTCCCTGAGCAGCGCATCTGCAACCGGTAACGGCCTGCTGATGACCCTGTGGCTGGCGATCCCGGTGATGGTATTCTCCTTTAACCACTCACCGATCATCTCCTCCTTCGCCGTGGCGAAGCGTGAAGAGTACGGCGACGGTGCAGAGAAGAAGTGCTCCAGCATCCTGGCGCGTGCGCACATCATGATGGTGCTGACCGTTATGTTCTTCGTCTTCAGCTGTGTACTGAGCCTCTCCCCGGCGGATCTGGCGGCAGCGAAAGAGCAGAACATCACCATTCTGTCTTACCTGGCGAACCACTTTAACGCACCGGTCATCGCGTGGATGGCACCTATCATCGCGATCATCGCCATTACCAAATCCTTCCTCGGCCACTACCTGGGCGCACGTGAAGGCTTCAACGGTATGGTGATTAAATCTCTGCGCGGTAAAGGTAAGAGCATTGAAGTCAACAAACTGAACAAGATGACCGCGCTGTTCATGCTGGTCACCACCTGGGCAGTTGCCACGCTGAACCCAAGCATCCTGGGCATGATTGAAACCCTGGGCGGCCCGGTTATCGCGATGATTCTGTTCCTGATGCCGATGTACGCGATTCAGAAAGTACCTGCCATGCGCAAGTACAGCGGTCAGATGAGCAATATCTTCGTGGTTATCATGGGGCTTATCGCTATCTCCGCAATCTTCTACTCCCTGTACACCATGTTCTGATTATCACCCGCGCCGTCTCAGGACGGCGCACTCCTCCCCCTCTGACTGAAAGCAATGGACGCATCATGATTAGCGTATTCGATATTTTCAAAATCGGTATTGGTCCTTCCAGCTCTCACACCGTCGGACCAATGAAAGCCGGTAAGCAGTTCACGGATGACTTGATTGCGCGCGGCATTTTGCACGACGTAACCCGCGTGGTTGTCGATGTGTACGGCTCTCTCTCCCTGACAGGTAAGGGCCACCATACCGATATCGCCATTATCATGGGCCTGGCAGGAAACCTGCCGGATACCGTTGATATTGATGCGATCCCTGGTTTCATCCAGGACGTCAATACCCACGGTCGCCTGCTGCTGGCAAATGGCGAACATGAAGTGGAATTCCCGGTTGATCATTGCATGAATTTCCATGCAGACAACCTGTCACTGCACGAAAACGGAATGCGTATTACCGCTCTGGCAGGTGACAAAGCGGTATACAGCCAGACTTACTACTCTATCGGCGGCGGGTTTATCGTCGACGAAGACCACTTTGGTGAAACCAGCACATCTTCCGTTGACGTGCCTTATCCGTACAAAACCGCGGCGGATCTTCAGCGTCACTGCCAGGAAACGGGGCTCTCCCTTTCCGGCCTGATGATGAAAAACGAGCTGGCCCTGCACAGCAAAGCGGAACTGGAGCAGCACTTCACCAGCGTCTGGGAAGTCATGCGCGGCGGTATCGAACGCGGGATCACTACCGAAGGCGTTCTGCCCGGTAAGCTTCGCGTACCACGCCGTGCGGCAGCGCTGCGTCGGATGCTCGTGAGCACCGACAAAACGACCACGGACCCTATGGCGGTCGTTGACTGGATCAATATGTTCGCGCTGGCGGTAAACGAAGAGAACGCTGCGGGTGGCCGCGTGGTGACAGCACCGACTAACGGCGCCTGCGGTATCGTTCCGGCAGTACTGGCGTACTACGACAAGTTTATCCGCGAAGTGAACGCCAACTCGCTGGCACGCTACCTGCTGGTCGCCAGTGCGATTGGTTCACTGTACAAGATGAACGCCTCTATTTCCGGTGCAGAAGTAGGCTGTCAGGGTGAAGTTGGCGTCGCCTGCTCCATGGCTGCGGCGGGTCTGGCAGAACTGCTGGGCGCAAGCCCGACACAGGTCTGTATTGCGGCTGAAATCGGCATGGAACATAACCTGGGACTGACCTGCGACCCGGTTGCCGGACAGGTACAGGTGCCTTGCATCGAGCGTAACGCCATCGCCTCCGTGAAGGCGGTCAACGCCGCACGTATGGCGCTGCGTCGGACCAGTGAACCGCGCGTTTGCCTCGATAAAGTTATCGAAACCATGTACGAAACAGGTAAAGATATGAACGCCAAATACCGCGAAACATCTCGCGGCGGCCTGGCGATGAAGATCGTGACCTGCGATTAAGCCTTTCAGGAAGCCTCGTTTTGCGAGGCTTCTTCCTGTTTTCCCCACCGCACATAGTTTCCCACCGCTGACAATGTTACCCTTCCCCCATTAAACAGAAGGGAGATTATCTGTGGCTGTTCATTTGCTTATCGTCGATGCGCTCAACCTCATTCGCCGGATCCATGCGGTGCAAGGTACGCCCTGTAAGGACACGTGTCTGCACGCGCTGGAGCAACTTATCCGCCATAGCGAACCGACCCATGTGGTTGCCGTTTTTGATGACGAAGCGCGTAACAGCGGCTGGCGACACCAGCGCCTTCCCGACTACAAGGCCGGGCGCGCACCAATGCCTGACGATTTGCATGCCGAAATGCCGGCCATTCGCGCCGCCTTTGAACAGCGCGGCGTTCCCTGCTGGGGAGCCCATGGCAATGAAGCCGATGATCTGGCTGCCACGTTAGCCGTCAAGGTCGCGAGCGCCGGACATCAGGCCACCATCGTCTCAACCGATAAAGGCTACTGCCAGCTGCTTTCGCCCACCGTCCGCATTCGCGATTACTTCCAGAAGCGCTGGCTTGATGCCCCCTTTATCGCCAGTGAGTTTGGCGTCTCGCCGGAACAACTTCCTGACTACTGGGGGCTGGCCGGAATAAGTAGCTCGAAGGTTCCGGGAGTGGCAGGCATCGGGCCGAAGAGTGCCGCCCAACTGCTGACGGATTTTCAGAGTCTGGAAGGGATTTACGCCAGGCTGGACGAGGTCCCGGAAAAATGGCGCAAAAAGCTGGAGGCGCATAAAGAGATGGCCTTTATCTGCCGGGATGTGGCGACGTTACAGACGGATTTACAGCTGGACGGGAACTTGCAGCAGTTGCGCTTAGAACGTTAAATCGTTTTCAGATGAATCGCCCGGCAAGCAAAACGCCACCGGGCAATGTAACGCGTATTATCGCTCGTCGCGACGTCCGCCGACAGCAGCCCACCAGCGACGAATATGCACCGTCACTTCTTCGCGGTCGTGATACAGCTGGCGCGCCTGAATCTCCACGTTAATGCCGTGCTCATCCATTTGCGCCTGGATATAGGCCAGGTTTTGCGAGACTTCCTCATAGCGCTTTTTCATCGGCAGCTTGAGGTTAAAGATAGTCTCACGGCACCAGCCGTTCACCAGCCAGGAGGCCATCAGCGCGGCCACTTTTGCCGGCTTCTCAACCATATCGCACACCATCCAGGAGATGTTGTTGCGGGTGGGACGATAGCGGAAACCATCTTCACGCAGCCAGGTGACCTGTCCGGTATCCATCAGGCTCTGGGCCATCGGGCCGTTATCAACCGAAGAGACCCACATGTTGCGTTTCACCAGTTGATAGGTCCAGCCGCCCGGACACGCGCCGAGATCGACCGCGTACATGCCGTTCGCCAGACGCTCATCCCACTCATCAGCCGGGATAAACACGTGGAACGCCTCTTCCAGCTTCAGGGTAGAACGGCTTGGCGCATCTGAAGGGAATTTCAGACGCGGAATGCCCATGAAGAAGGGAGAGTTGTTATTGGTGTAGGAGTAACCCGTGTAGCAGCAGCCAGGGGCGATAAAGAATATATGCACCACCGGACGTTTTGGCGTTTCGTAGTTTGTCAGCACGCCTGCGTCACGCAGTGCAGCGCGCAGCGGTACGGTGAACTTACGGCAGAACTTCATCAGCTCTTTGCTTTCGTTGGTATCCGCGACTTCAACACGCAGCTCGCCACCCTTTTCCACGACCCCCTGCAGCATACCCACAACCGGCGTGATGCGGTCTTCCGGCGGAAGATCTTTTAGCAGTTCACCGGCAACAAACATCTGGCGAGCGAAAATCAGTGAGCTGAACGGCAGCTCACGCGCGAGTTTATCCGCATCCTCAGGCTGATAGCACTCGAATACGACGTAGCCGGCATTATCTTTAACGCGTGCAAAGCCAAAGACTTCGCGCTTCGCCGCTTTATCAGTAATTTCCGCGGCGCACTCTTTCTCAAACCCCGGGCGACAATATAAAACAACCTTATTCATGAACAACGCCCTTGCGTTTCAGACGGATGGCTCCGATAAACATTAATACCCAACCTGCCAGGAAGCTGACGCCGCCGACAGGTGTAACAAACGCCCACAGGCGTAAATGCGAAAGCGCCAGGCAGTACAGACTACCGCTGAACAACACGGTGCCTAACGCCAGGAATACGCTGCTCCAGTAAAACCAGATGCTGATGCGGCGCTGCATTGCCACCGCCAGCCCAAAAATCGCCAGCGTGTGGAATGCCTGGTATTCAAGGCCGGTCTGGATCCAGCCCATTTCTACCGCCCCCAACGACTTGCTTAATACATGTGCGCCAAAGGCGCCCAGTGCAACAAAAATAAAGCCACTCACCGCGGCAAAAATCAGCATGAATCGGCTGGTCATGTTTAAATCCTAAAGTGATGCGTGCCCGGCACACAAAAGTTACTGTTCATACCTGAAGCGGAATTTTTCTTGCTCACTCGCCGCTTTCGCCAGAATCCACTGTCGGAAAGCGGCTATTTTACCCAGTTCTGCCTGACTGTCATGACAAACCAGATAAAACGCGTTCTTGCTGACCAGCACATCATTAAATGGACAAACCAGACGGCCTGCCTCAATTTCGGACTGCGCCATGACGTTATTCGCCAACGCCACGCCTTGCCCGTGAATGGCAGCCTGTAACACCATTGCGCTGTGGCTAAAAATGGGGCCCTGCTGCACGTTTATATGATTAAGACCTAATTGACGGGTATAAGTTTGCCAGTCACGGCGAGAAGCATCATGTAAAAGCGTATGTCGTGCCAGGTCAGCGGGGGTCTTCAGCGCCTTTTCGCCCGTTAAGAGCAGCGGTGAACAGACCGGCAGCAGATATTCTGCGTATAATTTTTCCACACGCAAGCCTGGCCAGTTACCGCGGCCATAAAAAATGGCGACGTCCACATCATCGGCCAGCTTGTCTTCCTGACGGTCCACCGCCTGGATTCGAACGTCGATTCCCGGATAAGCTGAGTTAAAGCTTGTGAGTCTTGGCACCAGCCACTGAATGGCAAAACTGGGTAATAAACTTACCGTCAGCGCGCCTTTTGCACTGCGGGCCTGCAGCTTGCGCGTGGCTTCCGTGAGCTGGGAAAAAATCTCTTTAATATCCTGAAAATAGCTCTGCCCCTCTTCGGTCAACAGTAATGAACGGTTGCGCCGACGGAACAGCTTAAGGCCCAGGAAATCCTCCAGAGACTTGATTTGGTGACTTACTGCGGCCTGTGTCACAAAAAGCTCATCGGCTGCGCGCGTGAAACTCAGGTGACGTGCTGCTGCATCAAAAACACGTAATGCATTTAGGGGTGGCAATCGCTTCGACATGGTTATCTGGCTTAGATGTTAACGAGATTTAACAAACAGGAAACAATGTTTAACCTATTAGTTTTTTTTATCTGAGCCATTATAATTTGTCCGTTGAGGAACTACCAGCAAATACCTATAGTGGCGGCACTTCCTGAGCCGGAACGAAGAGCTTTTTTCGGAATGCGTGTTCTGAAGGGCTTTTGGCTTACGGTTGTGATGTTGTGTTGTTGTGTTTGCAATTGGTCTGCGATTCAGACCACGGTAGCAACGCTACCAATTTTTCACTTCCTGTACATTTACCCTGTCTGTCCATAGTGATTAATGTAGCACCGCCAATTTGCGGTGCTTTTTTTTCGCCTGCGATCGATTAATGCTCGATTTCTTTCATTTCCTTCACGTCAGTGCGATTAATCTGCTGCTTGTTCCCGTTCGCATCTTTATACGAAATCATACCGGTGTCGTTATCGGTTGTCGGTTTCCCTTCAGAGACGATAGAACGGCCATCGTTAGTATGCATTACGTAGTTGTTACCGGAACAGGCGCTCAGGGCAAAGGTCAACGCACAGGCAGAAATAATGGCGGCTGTCTTTTTCATGCTTATTCTCCTTTAGCAATTAATGCTATTCAAACATCGATTTATAACAGGCTTAAACATTCACCTAACCTTATTTAGCATAACCTGCTTTTTCAGAGTCGCCAGGATAAGTGAGGATTAGCAGACAAATCTGATAGATATCAACCTTCTTGCCCTGCCGATGAAATTGCGCGACGATCTCACTATTGAGATGAGGAATTCCATGAACGCTTTCAGTCCCGCGCAGTTTCGCGCACAGTTCCCGGCGCTGGCCGATGCCGGTATTTATCTTGATAGCGCTGCCACCGCCCTTAAGCCTCAGGCAGTCATTGAGGCGACGCAGCAGTTCTACAGCCTGAGCGCCGGGAACGTGCACCGTAGCCAGTTTGCCGAAGCACAGCGATTAACCGCGCGCTATGAAGCCGCGCGCGATCAGGTCGCACGCCTGATCAACGCCGAAAGCGGGAAAAACATCGTCTGGACGCGAGGCACAACTGAAGCCATTAACATGGTGGCCCAGTGCTATGCGCGCCCGCGGCTAAAGCCCGGCGATGAAATTATTGTCAGCGAGGCAGAACACCACGCCAACCTGGTTCCGTGGCTGATGGTGGCTGAGCAAACGGGCGCGCGCATTGTGAAACTGCCGCTGGGTGCAGATCTTCTGCCAGACGTAGCGCGCTTATCTGAGCTCATTACCCCCCGCAGCCGCATTCTGGCTCTTGGACAAATGTCGAACGTCACAGGGGGTTGCCCGGATCTGGCTCTGGCCATCGACGTGGCCCACGCTAACGACATGGTGGTGATGGTCGACGGTGCCCAGGGCGTGGTGCATTTCCCCGCTGATGTACAAAAGCTGGATATTGATTTTTATGCCTTCTCAGGACATAAGCTGTACGGCCCAACCGGGATCGGGGTGCTGTACGGAAAACCGGCCCTGCTGGCGCAAATGACGCCGTGGCTTGGGGGAGGCAAAATGATCACCGAGGTGTCCTTTGAGGGCTTTAAAACTCAGGATGTTCCTTACCGTCTGGAAGCCGGAACGCCGAACGTCGCAGGCGTCATCGGCCTCAGCGCCGCGCTTGAATGGCTGGCTGAAACAGATATCGCTCAGGCAGAACGCTGGAGCCGGGGTCTGGCGACGCTTGCAGAAGAAGCGCTGCAGAAACGTCCGGGTTTTCGATCGTTCCGCGTGCAGGACTCAAGCCTGCTGGCCTTTGATTTTGCCGGCGTTCATCATAGCGATATGGTTACGCTGCTTGCCGGGTATGGCATTGCCCTGCGTGCCGGCCAGCACTGCGCGCAACCATTACTGGCCGCATTGGGTGTTAGCGGTACGCTGCGTGCATCGTTTGCGCCGTATAATACGCAAAGCGATGTGGATGCGTTGGTTGATGCCGTTGACCGCGCCCTTGAAATACTGGTGGATTAATGACGAGTTCAGCCTTAGCCGAACATCCGTTTGGCACGGTTATCACAGAAGAGACCTTAAAACAGACTTTTGCCCCGCTATTGCAATGGGAAGACAAATATCGCCAGCTGATCCTGCTCGGCAAGCAGTTGCCGGCGCTGTCAGACGAACGCAAAGCGCAGGCGAAAGAGATTTCCGGCTGCGAGAACCGCGTCTGGCTGGGATGCACGGTATCCGGTGAAAAACTGCATTTCTTTGGCGACAGCGAAGGACGTATCGTTCGCGGGCTGCTGGCGGTACTGTTAACCGCCGTGGAAGGGAAAAGCGCGGCGGAGCTGCTGACGCACTCGCCGCTGGCATTGTTCGATGAACTGGGGCTACGGGCGCAGCTCAGCGCCTCGCGCGGTCAGGGCCTGGTCGCACTCAGTGAGGCGGTACAGGATGCCGCGCGTCAGGCTCAGGCCTGACGTTCCGCCTTCGCCATCATTTTCTTCAGGGCGTGAGAGACGGCTACAAAGCCGAAAGAGGCGGTCACCATGGTGGCCGCGCCAAAGCCTGAGGCGCAATCCATCCTTTTTGGCCCTTCCGCCGTGCTTTTCATCGCACACACCGAACCGTCAGCCTGCGGGTAGACCAGGGCTTCAGTCGAAAAGACACAGTCAACGCCCAGCTTGCCTTTGCTGTTTTTCACGACGTTAAAATCGCTTTTTAAGCGCTCGCGCAGCTTGGCCGCCAGCGGGTCCTGAATCGTCTTTGCCAAATCGGCCACCTGAATCTGCGTGGGATCGATTTGCCCGCCAGCCCCCCCGGTGGTAACCAGAGGAACCTTGTAACGCCGACAGTAGGCAATCAACGCCGCTTTTGGACGCACGCTGTCAATCGCGTCGATGACATAGCTGTAGCCTTTACTCATGTATTCGGCGACGTTATCTGCCGTCACAAAGTCATCGATCACCGTCACGCGGCATTCCGGGTTAATCAGGCAAATACGCTCCGCCATCACCTCAGATTTCGCCAGCCCGACGTTATCGCGCAGGGCATGGATTTGACGGTTGGTGTTGGTGACGCAAACGTCATCCATATCAATCAGCGTGATCGCGCCAATGCCGGTTCTCGCCAGCGCTTCCGCCGCCCAGGAGCCAACACCGCCAATCCCCACGACGCAGACATGCGCATCCGCAAACAGCTGCAGGGCTTTTTCACCATATAGACGTGCCGTGCCGCCAAAACGCTGACGCCAGGCATCGCTGATTACTACAGACATAAAACCTCAGATGTCAAAAGGGTGAGGTTATTCCTCACCCTTCTCTGTTAATTCAGTACGACTCAGAATACCACAATCAGCCGCTGAATACGTTACCGCTGCCAGGGGCTGCCTTGAGCACCCATACGCGCCCATAGTGGTTATACCAGCCTGCACGGTGCCCCGCATCCGGTCCAATGCCCTGATAAATATCGAAGTGCTGACCTTTAATCGCACCGCCGACATCCAGCGCGACCATTAGACGTAGCTCGTACTGACCGTTAAATTTGCCGTTGTTATCCAGCAGAGGCACTTCCGCCAGCAGCGTGGTACCCGCAGGAATAATAGAACGATCCGAAGCTACCGAGGCGCGGCCAATCAGTGGAACGGCACTTGCCCCTTTCACTGGCGCAAAGTTTTGCGGTTTAAAGAAGACAAACGACGGGTTCTGTTCCAGCAGCTCACGCACTTCGGCTTCGCTGTGTTTTTCACCCCACTCGCGGATCGCCTGCATCGACATGTCTTCTTTTTTCACTTCGCCTCTGTCGATCAGCACTTTACCAATGCTGCGATAGGCATGACCGTTTTTACCGGAGTAACTGAAGAAGTTCAGGGGGGAGCCATCGCCAAAGTCGATATAGCCGCTGCCCTGAACATCCATGATGAAGTTGTCCATCAGCGAGTTGCTGTAGGCCAGAACGTAGTTTTCGCTCAGCGCACCGGAGTAGATCTCAGCGCGGGACGGCAGACGACCGCGTTTAGGCGGCATTCGGTAAATGGGATACTGGAACTCGCCCTGACGCGTGTGTCGCGCCTGGATAACCGGGGTGTAGTAACCGGTAAACTGGACGTTGCCATAGTTATCCGCCCCTTCCATCTGCCAGGCGTCGATACCAAACTGGCGCATATTGCGCGTATCACCGCCCGCGCGTAGCCAGTCCTGTACCGCGTTATAAACGCTACTCTGTGAGCCATACAGACGTGGCGACGCGTTGCGGATCTGGTAAACCTGCTCGGAAAAGTCTCCGGCGTTGATCGGTGCGCCAACGGCATCAGGTTGATTAACTAAAGAGAAAGGCTGGGATAGCTTCCCGTCTTTATACTGTTGACCGCGATCGGTCGGTTTAGAAGAGCAGGCCGCAAGAATGGCTACCATTGCCCCTGTCATTAGATACTTCGCCCAACGTCCTTTCATTATATCTCGTCTTAAAGTTGCCCATTACCGCGTGATGAAGATAACAAACCCACTGTTCTAAAGAAACGGAATCACATGCCCTTTGGCAAATTCTGAGCAAAAAATAGTCCAAATATCGCAACGCCGTTCAATTTACATACAAAGTTAATGATTTATGTGAAAAAGGGGTTGCATCACAAACCTAACCGAGTATAGTGCGCTTCCACGGACGCGGGGTGGAGCAGCCTGGTAGCTCGTCGGGCTCATAACCCGAAGGTCGTCGGTTCAAATCCGGCCCCCGCAACCAATTAAAATTTGATGAAGTATCTTCTACGACAGTAGGAAGACGGACGCGGGGTGGAGCAGCCTGGTAGCTCGTCGGGCTCATAACCCGAAGGTCGTCGGTTCAAATCCGGCCCCCGCAACCAATCAAATTTGAAGAAGTAAGTTTCTACAAGAGTAGAAAGACGGACGCGGGGTGGAGCAGCCTGGTAGCTCGTCGGGCTCATAACCCGAAGGTCGTCGGTTCAAATCCGGCCCCCGCAACCAACACTTCTAAAACAATAAACACCCTTTAGGGTGTTTTTTTGTATCTGCGGTGTGTGAAACTGCCGGGCGTTTACCCGGCGCACTCAACTACCCAAGCCTTGCCAGCGTCGCCCCATCTGAGAAATACGCCCGGATCCCTGCCAGAATCGACTCTGCCACTTCCTGCTGGAATTTTGCCGTCCTGAGCTTACGCTCCTCTTCCACGTTACTGATAAACGCGGTCTCGACCAGAATCGACGGAATATCCGGGGCCTTCAGCACCGCGAACCCGGCCTGTTCAACGCTGTTTTTGTGCAGCTTATTAACATTGCCTAGCTTGCCCAGCACCGCTTTACCAAATTTCAGGCTGTCGGTGATGGTCAGCGACTGCACCATATCAAACATGGTGTGGTCGACATAGCGGTCGCCACTTTTGCTCACGCCGCCAATCAGGTCCGAGGCGTTCTGAGAGTCAGCCAGGAATCTTGCGGCGGTGCTGGTTGCCCCTTTAGTCGAGAGCGCAAACACCGACGAACCGCTCGGCTGGCGGCTGGTAAACGCATCGGCATGAATTGAGACGAACAAGTCTGCACGCTGCTTCTGGGCTTTTGCCACGCGGACTTTCAGTGGAATAAAGACATCTTCGTTTCGCGTCATATAGGCGCGCATATTGCCTTCTTTATCGATCAGCGCCTTCAGCCGGCGGGCGATTTGCAGCACCACATCTTTTTCCCGGGTACGATATTTCCCCACTGCGCCCGAGTCTTCGCCGCCATGGCCAGGATCCAGCATGATCACAATCGGGCGATCGCGCCCTGCTTTTCCGGGCTGCGGACCGCTCTGGGCCGGTGGCACCTGCTTCTCCAGGTTGCCCTGGTTGTAGTCTTCCAGTAATGCCAGCAGCGGATCCTGAATATCCGTCGCATTCGCCGGGTAGAGATCCATGACCAGACGCTCTTTAAACGTCGCAACAGGTGCCAGGGCAAACAGCTGCGGTTTAACGTTTTGCTTCAGCTCAAACACCATGCGCACGGTTTGCGGATCAAACTGACCCACGCGCGCCGATTTGATAAACGGATCGTCGCCGCGGATCTGCGCCGCCATTCCCTTAAGCACAGAGTTGAGGTTAACACCTTCGAGATCCACCACCACACGCTCAGGATTGCTGAGGGCAAATTGCTTATATTTCAGCACCCGATTGGATTCTACCGTGACACGTGTATAGGTCGACGACGGCCAGACGCGCACCGCCACCACCTGACTGGTGGCGGCAAGACCCACCTGGCTGACGCTAAGCAACCACATCGCCCCTGCCCCTTTTAACAACCGGCGGCGGCTTATTGCTGAATTGGATCCCGACATGCTTCTCCCGAGCAAGAAAAGTGACTGATTTACAAAATCGCTAAATTGACCGAAAACTTTAACGAATGACGCATAAACTGTCATCTATAAAAGGGTAAACATTCATACGCTAACGCACGGATTACTTATCAATTTCTGTGGGTCGCAGAAAATTTAGGCTTGCACACACGGCCACAATCGAATAAAAATACAGAAATTACGAATAAACATTCATTAAGGGTTGTGTCATGGTGAAGGAACGTAGAACCGAACTGGTCCAGGGATTCCGCCATTCTGTTCCCTATATCAACGCCCATCGGGGAAAAACGTTTGTCATCATGCTCGGCGGCGAAGCCATTGAGCATGAAAACTTTTCCAGCATCGTCAATGACATTGGCCTGCTGCACAGCCTCGGGATCCGCCTGGTTGTGGTGTATGGCGCGCGCCCGCAGATTGATGCCAACCTGGCCGCGCATCACCACGAGCCGATTTACCATAAACATACCCGCGTCACGGATGCGAAAACCCTTGAGCTGGTGAAACAGGCGGCGGGTCTGCTGCAGCTGGATATCACCGCTCGCCTGTCGATGAGCCTTAACAACACACCGCTGCAGGGCGCGCACATCAACGTTGTGAGCGGCAATTTTATCATCGCTCAGCCTCTCGGCGTGGACGATGGCGTGGACTATTGCCATAGCGGACGTATTCGTCGTATCGATGAAGAGGCCATTCACCGCCAGTTGGACAGCGGTGCCATCGTGCTGATGGGGCCTGTAGCAGTGTCCGTGACCGGTGAAAGCTTTAACCTCACCTCAGAAGAGATTGCCACTCAGTTGGCCATCAAGCTGAAGGCGGAGAAAATGATTGGGTTTTGCTCTTCCCAGGGCGTCGTGAATGATGAAGGGGTGATTGTGCCAGAGCTCTTCCCGAATGAGGCCCAGGCTCGCGTGGAAGCGCTGGAAGCCGAAGGGGATTACCACTCGGGTACCGTGCGTTTTTTGCGCGGTGCCGTGAAGGCCTGCCGCAGCGGCGTGCGTCGTAGCCACCTGATCAGCTATCAGGAAGACGGTGCCCTGCTGCAGGAACTGTTCTCCCGCGATGGTATCGGCACCCAGATTGTGATGGAGAGCGCGGAGCAGATCCGTCGCGCCACCATCAATGATATCGGCGGAATTCTGGAGCTGATTCGCCCACTGGAACAGCAGGGCATTCTGGTTCGGCGCTCCCGCGAACAGCTGGAGATGGAGATCGACAAATTCACCATTATTCAGCGCGATAACCTGACCATTGCCTGCGCCGCTCTCTACCCGTTCCCGGAAGAGCAGATCGGAGAAATGGCCTGCGTGGCGGTGCATCCTGACTACCGGAGCTCTTCACGGGGTGAAATGCTGCTTGAGCGCGTGGCGGCTCAGGCGCGTCAGATGGGGCTGAACAAGCTGTTCGTGCTGACTACGCGCAGCATTCACTGGTTCCAGGAGCGCGGATTTACACCGGTGGACATTGAATCACTGCCGGAGAGTAAGAAAGAGATGTACAACTATCAGCGCCGGTCAAAAGTGCTGATGGCCGATCTGGGATAATACGAAGCCCTCACCACCCGGTGGGGGCTATCGCTTAAAGGGCTTCAAATATCGCGCTCAGGCCGCTTCGACGTTCCGTGCGGGTGGCAATCGCCTGTAGCAGCACACGTTCATCAGCATACAGCGACAGGCGCTGACGCGCGCGCGTAATGGCGGTATAAATCAGCTCGCGGGTAATGACGGGCGAAAGCTGTGTCGGCAGGATCAGCGCCGCATGGTTGAACTCGGAGCCCTGAGACTTATGCACCGTCATTGCCCAGGCCGTTTCATGTTCAGGCAGACGACTGGGCTGAACGGACTTCACGCTTCCATCCGGCATCTGGAACCAGACGCGCAGCCCCAGTCCACGATAGAGGGCAATCCCGATATCCCCGTTAAACAACCCCAGCGCGCTATCGTTACGGGCGATCATCACCGGGCGTCCCTCATACCAGCGCGAGTGTGGGGTGCGGTGGATTTTGCGTTTCTGGCCCAGCAGCTGTTCGAACCTGTCGTTCAGACCGCTCACGCCAAATGGCCCTTCCCTCAGTGCACACAGTAGCTGATACTCGCCAAAGGCGGCGAGCGCCTGTGCCGGCGTGCATTGCTGTTGTACACCCGTCAGAAAATGCTGATACCCCTGCAGGGCGTCATCAAGCATCGCCTGATACTCTTCCCCGGTTTGCAGCGATTTTTTCTCGATATCGGTGAATTGACCGTCAAATACCGCACAGGTCGTGTGCCGGTCGCCTCTGTTCACAGCCGAAGCCAGCTGACCGATGCCCGAGTCGCTGCCGAAACGGTAGCTTTTTTGCAGCAGGCACAGGCTGTCGCGCAGCGCCCCCGCCAGGGAATGGTTTTCACTGGCGAGCGAACAGCCGGTCAGACGGGACAGCTCCTCAGCGCGTTCAGCGGTATATCCCAGGCTTGCATAAGTGCAGATATCTCCCAGCACCGCCCCAGCTTCCACCGAGGCAAGCTGGTCGCGATCGCCAAGGAAAATGACGCGGGCGTGCGCTGGCAGAGCATCAATCAACCGCGACATCATCGTCAGGTCGATCATTGACGCCTCATCCACCACCAGCACATCCAGGTGCAACGGGTTACCGGCGTGATAACGCAGACGCTGGCTTCCCGGCTGAGCGCCCAGCAGCCGGTGCAGCGTGCTGGCTTCGTTTGGGAAAAGGGCAAGCTGCTCCCCGGTGAGTGGCAACTTCTGCAGCGCACCACCTAACGACTCGGTCAGGCGCGCAGCCGCTTTGCCGGTAGGGGCCGCCAGACGAATACGGCACTTTTGCTCACCCGATAACTGAATCAGGGCGGCAAGCAGTTTGGCCACGGTGGTGGTTTTACCGGTTCCCGGGCCGCCAGAGATGACGGAGATCCGCCGTGTTAAGGCCACGGCCGCCGCCACTTTCTGCCAGTCTGTCGCCTCAACAGAGGTAAACAAGGTATCCAGCGTTTGCCGCAGTTGGGCTTCATCGCAGGGAAGAGGCGCATTGGTCTCGCTGAAAAAACGCGCGACCGCCAGTTCATTACGCCACAGTCGGTTGAGATACAAACGATCGCCCGTCAGGATCATGGGGGTCTGGCTATCGGCTGCGCTGACGGCAGGCGAACGGTACAATACCGTCGGCCAGTCCACGGATTCTCCCAGCAGAGCAAAGCAGGACTGCAGGGCCGCGGGCATTTTCTCATCCATCGCCAGACGCGAAAGCGGCAGGCAAACGTGCCCTTCCCCTGCGTCTTTACTCAGGATGGCAGCGGCGAGCATCACGGCAGGCTCATCACCTGACACCATCATGGCGAACTGTACGTCCAGGTGGCGCAGTAGTCGCTGTTCTACCGCTTCCAGCAACAATTCCTGCATCGTCATGCCACTTCCTCCGTGTTTGCTGCAAATAAGTTATCCATTTTCTCAATCAGTGCCGCATGCGGGCGTGTGCTAAAGATGCCTGAACGCGGGTCAGCCGCATCCACACCGCGCAGGAAAAGGTAAATCACCCCACCAAAGTGCTCTTCGTAACGGTAGTCAGCAATGCGATGGCGCAGATAACGATGCAGCGCCAGAGTATAGAGCTGGTACTGCAGATCGTAGCGATGCATTTGCATGGCGGATGCCATCGCCTGCTGGGTGTAGGCTTCGCTGTTCTCACCCAGCCAGTTTGATTTGTAATCCAGCAGGTAGTAGCGCCCTTCGTGACGGAAAACCAGGTCGATAAAGCCTTTTAACATCCCCTGCACCTGGCGGAAGTTCAGCGGCGGGCAACCGGCGGACAACGGGTCATACTCGCGGATCACCGCATCAAGCGCGTCAGCCCGCAGCGGGCTGGCGATGGGAAGATAAAACTCCATCTCCACCTGTTTATCTTTGGCGGTCAACTGGCTGAGAGAGAGGCCCTCTGCCGTGAGCGGGGCGTGCAGAATAGCGCGGATCCACTCGGTGAGGACCGGCTGCCATTGTGCATCATAGCCCCCACTCTGTAACATCTTCAGGACCCATTCGTCAGAGACAGGCTGGGTAAAATCCAGCTCTTCAAACAGGCTATGCAAAAAGGTTCCCGGTGACGCGCCGCGTGGAAATTGATGCGGCGTAAGCGCAGGCTCAACCGGTACGCTACCGGCTCCGGCGGCATCAATATCCAGCTTTGGCATCAGATCCTGCGCAATGCTCTGCCCGTGCTGCTGTAACCCGGAGTAGCTGGTAACGCGCCAGTCGTCGGCAATGGTGCGCAGAATCTGCCGGGCTTCCAGTTTAGATTCCCGCCAGTCCGGCATCTGCCAGCGGCTGTTATCGGGTGGCGACGGAATGTGCAGGGCAACATGCTCGCCGCACAGCGACTCGATGCACTGGCGCAGCCCGGCAGCATCTTTGGGCTCGCCGAGCTGAATGAGTCGCCCCAGCGCGCTCAGGTGGAAATCGCTCTCCCCAGACTTGTCGCCACGACGGCGGAACAGCGGCGCCACGCCCAGGCTGCAGTGCCAGACCGAACGGGTCAATGCCACGTAGAGCAGGCGTAAATCTTCCGCCAGACGTTCGGCCTCGGCCAGCTCAACGCTGGACTCCGCTTTACTGAGATCGAGCACCGCGTCGAACGATTCGCGATCGTGGTAAAAGGCCTGATCCTGCACGCGGTAATTGGCGATAAACGGCAGCCAGACCAGCGGATATTCCAGGCCTTTCGACTTGTGAATCGTGACGATCTGTACCAGATGTTTATCACTCTCAAGACGCATCTGCTGGCTGGAGGCGTTGCTGTTTGGGTCGGCAATCTGTTGCGCCAGCCAGCGCACCAGAGCATGTTCGCTTTCAAGCTGCGTGCCCGCCTCCTGCAACAGCTCACTGATATGTAAAATGTCGGTCAGACGGCGTTCACCGCCTGCTGTCGCGAGCATATTCTCCGCAAGGTGTCGCTTCGCCATGAGCTCGCGCACCATCGCCATCACACCGCGCTTCTGCCATCGTTCACGGTAGTGAACAAACTCTTCGACGACCGCATCCCATGCGGCTTCGTCATTATTGAGTGCATCAATGTCACGGGCGTTCAGACCGAGCATTGCGCTGGCTAGTGCGCTGCGAAGCGTACTTTCGCGCTCCGGGGACAGCACGGCCTGAAGCAGCCACAGCATCTCCTGTGCTTCCAGGGTTTCAAAAACGCTGTCACGGTTTGAGAGGTACACGGACGGGATGTTCAGCAGGGTAAGCGCATCGCGGATCAGCGACGCCTCCTGACGACTGCGCACCAGCACCGTGATATCAGACGCCTTCACGGGGGCTGACTCATTTTCCTTCCACAACAGCGCCTCGCCACGCGCACCAGCGCTGAGCCAGTCACGGATCTGCGCGGCACAATGCTGAGCCATGGCGTTTTGATAGTCCGCGACGCCACAGCCTTCACCGTCCAGCAGCCAGAAGTTCATGGCGGGCTGCGTCACCCCGTTGAATTCGAAACGCAACGAGCTGTTTTTTGCGGCAAACTTTACCGGCTGAAAGGGGATCTCACGGAACATAAACGCCGTATCCATGCGGCTAAACAGCGCATTGACGCTTTGCACCATGCCCGGGGAAGAGCGCCAGTTGGTATCCAGCGTATAATGCGCCTCTACCTCACTGCGGGCCTTCATGTAGGTGAAAATATCCGCACCGCGGAAGGCGTAAATGGCCTGTTTCGGATCGCCGATTAACAACAGCGCTGTGTCGGGCTGTTGTCGCCAGATGCGGCGGAAAATACGGTACTGCTGAGGATCCGTATCCTGAAATTCGTCAATCATGGCTACCGGGAAGCGGGTGCGGATCGCGCAGGCAAGGGCTTCGCCGTTTTCACTGCACAGCGCCGCATCAAGGCGGCTCAGCATATCGTCAAAACCCAGTTCGCCACGGCGACGTTTCTCACGTGATACGGCTTCGCGAATTTCCGTCATGGCGCGGGTGATCATCAGGTCATTGAGCGTGAGTGGCTCAGCGAGCAGCGATTCAATCGCAACAAACAGGGGATGCTCAGGCACAATGCCGTCGGCTTTAGTCCGCTCAATCAAAAAACGCTGCGAGAATTTCTCCAGTGCGTCCGGAAGGTGATAACCGCGCGTCTCTTCCTGCGCCCAGGCGCTGATCTTCTCGATCCATTTACCCTGGTTGCCGCGGTTAAATTTACGTCTGTCGATCCCGGAGTTTTCGATGATCGCCTCAATCTCACCGACGGACTCATTCCATTTTTGCTTGAGCGCAGCAATTTTTCCGACGATCTTTTCATGCCGTGAAGCCAGCGTTTCGTCTGCAGGTGGCGGGGATTTGATAACCGGCGCTTCGCCCTGAAGATAACGGTCGATAGCGCGAAGAAGCTCTTCGGGACCTTTCCACAACGCATGGACCGCTTCAGCGATATCGCGCGATAAAGGGTAACAGTGGCGACGCCAGAAATCCGCACAGGCCTGATAGCGAAGCACAGATTCATCTTCAATGAGCTGCTGTTCGAACAGCATTCCGGATTCAAAAGCATTCAGGCTCAGCATGCGCTGACAAAAACCATGAATGGTGAAAACGGACGCTTCGTCCATCTGCCGTTCCGCCAACAGCAGCCACTGGGCGGCCTGTTGCTTATCTGAAATCTCTTCAAGAAGGCTGGCGTAGAGAGGGTTGTCCGTGGTCTGGCGCAGGCAGGCGATGCGCAGCTCATGAATATTGGCACGAATACGACCGCGCAGCTCAGCGGTAGCGGCCTCGGTGAAGGTGACCACCAGCAGCTCTTCCACGCTTAACGGACGTGGAAAAGCGGCGTTACCACCAAGCCCTAACAGAAGACGCAGATAGAGCGCGGCAATGGTGAAGGTTTTTCCCGTTCCCGCTGAGGCTTCAATCAATCGTTCACCCTGTAGAGGTAAACGTAAGGGATTAAGGGGCTCAGCGGTATCGGTCATTCTTTCTTACTCCAGGGCATAGATTGCTGCAGCGCGCTGACGCTCTTCCAGATCGTCCAGCCTTTCGGGTTAACGTAGTCCGTTTTCCCGTTCTGACTACCGGAAACCTGCGACAGAATCGCCATTCCCTGCGGTTTAACCACCGCCTGGTGGAAGAAATCAGCAACCTTCTGCGGCGTCAGCTGTTTTATCTCGGCCACTACTTTATCACGCGAATCAAATTTCAGATTACCGCGATCAAAATCTTTGCTCAGTTGTGATGCTTCTTCACCCAGCGTCTGCGGCGGCTGCATCACCTGCGCGATGACGGCCTGCTGAATCTGAGCAAACTCCTCCGGCTTCATCGCCCGCAGCTTCGCTTCCGCCTGTGGGAAGAATGCCTGATAACGTTGCCAGAGATAAGCAGGCTGTTTATCACTGCTTTGCAGCAGGAAGCCCAGCCCCCACTGGCGACCCACGTTCATGGAGAAGGCAAAGACCGCGTAACCAAGCTGCTCTTCTGTACGCAGTTGGTTGTAGAACCACGGCTGAATAATCTGCCCCAGCACCGCACTCTGCGCGGTACTGGTGAATTCATCATAACCCGTGGGTACAAACACAGCAGCCAGGGCTGAATCCGTGCTGTTACCCGCCTTTTCAAAAATCACATTCTGTTTTTTCTCAACCAGTACGTCCTGGTTGCGGCACCACTCGTCACCTTTCGAACCAAGCTGCGTACGGACATTTTCTGCCAGTGTTTTGGCCTGTACGTCACTCATGTTTCCGACGATAAGGAACTCCGGACGCGTGTTCGTTTTCAGCGCATCACGATACGCCAGCACATCTTTTAAGGTGATAGAGGGCAGTAGCGCCCGGCGATCTTCGCGCTGGAAATAGGGAATTTGCGAAAGCATTTGCGTCGGCATGAGCGCCAGGTCATACGCTTTACCCTTCTCGGCAGAATCCATCATCTGCGCATACCAGGATTTGGCCTGCTCAAGTTGCTCTTCCGTCGGGGTATAGCTGAAATAACCTTCCAGTAACGCCTGGAACAGCTGCGGCAGACGCTGGGTGTAGCCGTTAGCATTGACCATCAGACCGTTATTGGCGTTGGTCGAGAAGCTTATCCCGCCGACGGCCGCCTGATTGCTAAGCTGATCGAGTGCGATACCGGCAAGATAGTCATTGAGCGCAAACATCACCTGATTTTTAGCGCTGTTCATTGCTTTTGGGTTACGCAGAACCACGCTCACATCGGCTTTCGGTTCACTCGCGAAATAGCGGCTTGGCGTATACACCACACGCAGCGTCGGCTCATCAACGATAAGTTCCGGGTGCGGATAGGCTTTCGTGGTTTTAATCAGCGAGAAATCATCCGGAATGTAGGGGTTCAGCTCCGGCAATTTAAGCGCGATCTCACCGGCCTTTTTCTGCCAGTCGGCGAAGGTCTGGTCACTGATTTTATCCACCTGGTAAGGGGCATCGACAAAATAGGCCATTTTGTTATGCGGTTCGTTCGGGCTGATATACCAGACGCGGGCATTCTGCGGCGTCATCATCGCCAGGCGGGCTTTTACCGCGTCGGCGTCATACTGGTCGGCAATATTGACCGCGTCGAGGGTATGTTCCACCGGCACACGGATCATGGTATCCGCCAGCCACTCAACGTAATCCATGTCGCGGGTAATGGACGGATAACGGAAATCGAGATCCAGCACGTGCGCCAGTTCATCAAAGTAGCGTTTATCGACGCCTTTATCGCGCAGCAAAGAGAGGTAGCTGAAAATAGCCGCCACGACGTCATCACGGTGAGCCAGACCTTTGTCAGTCAGGGTGGCGGAGATCGCCAGCACGCCGCTGTTGCCGTTCACAACCGGATCGGAGTCGGCACGAATACCTTCCACCAGCCCTTGTTTTTGCAGCCAGTCAGAAAGTGTACCCGGGCTACGGTTGCCAATCAGGTAGGTGACCAGTTCATCGGTTTTGCTGCGAAACTGCGCCGTATTGTTATCAATGCGGAACTCAACGCGTAACACTTTACGCGGCAGTGCAGGAACGTAGTGGATAACGATCCCTTTTTGCGCGTCCGTGACCACAGGAACGTTTATCTGCGGCAGGTCGATATTTTTATTCGGTACCCGGCCAAACGTCTGTGCCGCCATGCTTGCCAGCTCAGGCAACGGTTTGTTGCTGTAGATGACCGCTTTCATCAGATTGGCGGAGTAGTATTTATCGCGAAAGGCATGCAGGGCATCCAGCACCGGGCTGTTCGGTTTATCGCTCAGCGTCTCCAGGTTACCACCGGAAAAACGCGATCCCGGGTGCGCCGGGTTAATGGTTTCTGCACTCACCTGCGCCATGCGCATCCCGTCTCGCGTACGGGCAAGGGTCAGTTCAGCATTAACGGCATTGCGTTCGCGGTCAGCGTATTTTTTATCCAGCAGGGGAGCCGCGATAGAATCCGCCAGACGATCCACTGCACCTCCCAGCGCATCATTCTCAACTTCGAGATAGAAGGCTGTACGGTACGGCGCCGTGCTGGCGTTGTGGCTGCCGCCATGCATTTTGAGAAATTCGGACAGGCTATCTGGCTGTGGGTATTTTTTGGAACCCATAAGCGTCATATGTTCCAGATAGTGTGCAAGCCCAGGGTGGGCTTCCGGATCTTCCAGCGACCCAACCGGCACCACCAGTGCCGACAGGGATTTCACCGCCTGCGGATCGGAAACCAGCAGCACAGTCATCCCGTTATCAAGGCGAATAGCCTGATACTGACGGGTATCTTTTTCGCTCTTACGGATAGTTTCCTGAATGGGTTGCCAACCGGAGCCTGCCTGAGTGAAAGGTGCCCAAAGGGCGACAAACAAAACAAACGCTTTGAACAAGGTGCTGCCTGGCATTACGACCTCTTTATCACGGCTACATCATTAACAAACTGCGTGCTGGACTCACCAACATCTCTTTCTTTGGGTACATCAGTCCGTGATAAGAAGTGCATCATAAATGAACACCCCATGCTGCGCAATTTTTATACAGCACTCAGGACTGATTAAATTTGAACAACGGTAACAGGTAGCGTTGTGCTTCTTCCGTGATAGCCTCGAAGTATTCAGGCTCAAGCGTTCGCCATAAACGTTGATACCAGACATCCTCACCTTCGCCGCGCACCATCATGTTACCTTCATACGCCAGCATGAATTTACTCCGTGCTTTCTGCAGTGAAGCGTCATCCGTTAACATGGCATCATTCTGTGCGTCATAACAAGCTTTTATCCAGGCGCCACCGCTCTCGGGCAGTAGCAGGAGCGGTTTATTCATTCCCCGCAGGTAGCCTTCAACGTACAAGGATAAATAACGTAACGCCTGCTCTGCGTCCATCGGCGGAAAGCGCCATTCGCCCTCTTTGCGGACAAAAATACGGCTTTCGCCTTTATGGCCGCCAGCACTGTAGACAAGATGTTCGAGCCAGAGTTGCAAACCTTGTGAAACGCTAAGCATGGAAGGACGCCAGCGCAGGAGCCCATCCGGCTGTACCTGAGTTAGCCAGCCCGTGAGCTGCACACCCTGGCAGTTGAGATCGATTTCAATACTGGTTCCGGGTTGCCGGCATTCCCTCACGCGTTCTGCCAGAGCTTCCATCTCCTGGCGCTGCGCCTCCCAGACAATTTCTCCGAACGCCCCGTAGGGTAACTGCCCCGCAGCACGGTAGCGGCGGTAAAGCTTGTCGGCATCTTCCTCTTCAACCAGCGCGTTCAGCAACTGCAGGTTTAACTGATACCGCTCCAGCCCTTCCAGCGTAAACGGCTCTGCATCAGGAATTTCACTCTCTTCAGAACGGAAATTGACCTGCAACCGTTGCTGGAAGAAAGCGCGTACCGGATGCCCCCAAAACCGCTGAAGCTGTTCAAAGGTCAGGGTGTCTATCGGGCGAGGATCAAGCTCCTGAATGAAATCGGTATGCGCCCTCCCCTCTTTTTTCGCCGCAGGCAGCCATTCGTGGGCATAGCTCTGATGATCGCTGACCATGTAGTTCACCGGGTCAAACGGCATGCGGCTATGGAAGCGGGTGATATGCGCTTTCACTCGCTGCGCACTTTCATCACAGTTACGGGCTTCATCCCCCGCCAGATAGTGGCTCTGCCCGATATAATCCACCAGTTCCTGCACCAGAACAGAAGGAAAGCGCTCGCTGTTGTCCTGGATAGAACGGCCGATATAGCTGATATACAGCTGACGTTGAGCCGAAATGAGCGCCTCAAGGAAGAGATAGCGGTCATCGTCGCGACGGCTACGATCGCCCCGCTTTGGATTCGCACTCATCAGATCAAAACCCAGTGGTGCCAGGGCGCGTGGGTATATACCGTCATTCATTCCGAGCAGGCACACCACTTTGAACGGGATAGAACGCATTGGCATCAGGGTGCAAATATTGATTGGGCCTGCCAGGAAACGCTGGCTAATTCGCTCCTGATCGAGCCGTTGCGTCAGCTCATCGCGCAGCAATGACAACGGGATAGCCTCGTTATAGTGGGAACTCACGCCCTCTTCGACGATTGCCTGCCACTGCGTTTCAATGAGCGCCATAGCGGCTTCGGTATCACTGTCCGGCAGGAAGAAATCATTGAGCAATGCCCTGCAAACCGGGAGCCACGCATCCAGCGGACGCGGCTGCATCAACTCAAGCCGCCAGCGGTTAAGTTGCATCAGCAGAGAAGCTAAATGACCGACCAGCTCAGCGATCAACCCGCTGGACTCATCGTAGGGCAGGACTTCATTCCACTCGCCCTGGCTGCTTTCCATCGCATAGCCCAGCAGCATACGCGTCAGGCCAAACCGCCAGGTGTGCTGGCCGGTGGGAGGAAGCTCGAACGCCTGAACGTTGTCATCATCAATGCCCCAGCGTACCCCGGACTCGTTAACCCACTGACGAAGGTAACGCAGCCCCTCTTCATTGATATTGAAACGTGCGGCCAGGACTGGGACATCCAGTAATGCCAGGACATCTTCGGAGATAAACCGGCTATCCGGTAATGAAAGCAAAGTAATAAAGGCCTGCAAGGCCGGATGAGACTGGCGGGCCCGTCGGTCAGAAATGGCGTACGGCAGGTAGCGTTCACCCGTCGCACTCCCAAAAACAGCCTGAATAAAGGGACTGTAACTGTCGATATCCGCCACCATCACCACAATGTCACGTGGCGTCAGCTCAGGATCGTCCTGCAACATCGCCAGCAGTTGATCGTGAAGGACTTCAACCTCGCGCTGCGGGCTGTGGCAAACGTGGATCGTGACGCTGCGATCGTCGCCGTCCAGCTTGCGCTTACTGTCGCTGCGTTCAAATTCTTTTGCCGTAACGCCCATGACGGCGCGGTTTTCGAGATCCAGAATGTCGAGCTGGATATTATGCAGCAGGCTATCCGGAGCGATCTCGACGAAGGCATCCACATCCCCTTCGCCTGACGACGTGATGTCTGAGAGCATGTGAATGTAGTCACGGCCCAGCTTTCCCCAAGAGGCAAGCAGCGGGTTCGGCAGGTTTTGAATGCCGTGCTCATCAAATAGCTGTGCGGCAGACGCGCTGTCTTTAAACAGTGGCACGGTACGCTCTTCAAACAGGCGTCGTCTCTGGCGAGACACCAGCCGCGAAAGCCAGCGTTCATCCTGAATGTCGCCCCAGTACTGGCGACACGGATTGGTAAAGAGGATATGTATGTCGATGTGTTTACCCAGCGCACTCAGCGCCTGCAAATACACCGGTGGCAGCGCCGAGATGCCGCAGATAAACACGCGAGAGGGCAGCCGGGCTGGTCGCTCAGCGCTGTTTTCCAGTATGGAGATAAACCGCTGGTAGAGGTTTGCACGGTGCCACTTCGGCTGGCCGAGTTTCTCAGTGTGTTCCACCAGCGCTTTCCAGAGCGGTGCCTGCCAGACTTGCGCCTCCGGTAACCCGTCGACCCGCTCGCCCGCTTCCCAGCGAGTCAGCCATTCCGGGCGATACACCAGATACTGGTCATAGAGATCGGCGGTGCGCGATGCCAGCTGGAACAGCTTGCGTTTATCGGTGTCGTCATTGAGGTAGTGGCGTAGCATGACGAATTCATCATGCTGCAGCATGTCCGGCAACAATGCCATCAGCTTCCAGCTCATGCTTTGCTTGTTGAAGGCACTCTGCTCCGGGATATCCGGCAACACGCGGACAAACATCTCCCAGATAAAACTTGCGGGCAGCGGGAAATCGATATTTGCGGCAATGCCGAATTTACGCGAAAGCGACATCTGCAGCCACTGCGCCATACCGGTGCTCTGCACCAGCACCATTTCTGGCTCAAAAGGATCGTCAAGCCGCTCGCGCTCAACGATAAATTCCATCAGCGCTTCCAGCACATCCAGACGATTTGAGTGGTAGACCCTTAACATAGACGCTCCCGACTACTGGCTAACCGGGCAATGCAGACGCGTCATCTCGCCGCGCCGCCCCAGAGGAGAAATAAGTGTAACCGTGATGCTGACACATCCAGAGAGTGTTGTCTGCCCCCGACTGACCTGCCAGCCTGCCGGGAGAGCAATTGTTGAAAGCTGAGACTGATTCCAGGCATGGTGCCAGAGCTGACGATACTGATTAAACATGGAGAACCGCGTCGCCAGTGCCCGCTGATAACCCGACAGTGCCGTGACAATCATCACCAGCAGCATCATCGCCAGTAACACCTCAACCATGCTAAAGCCTTTTTCTCTGCTCACGGCAGCTGGCATAACACACTCTCCTTAAGCGGACAAAAATCACTCCAGCCGTGTGGCGAGAAATGGATCTTGCCGTCGATGATTTCGCCTCTGCGCCATAGCAGCAGGTCATCACTCCCGGCGATAAGCAGCACACGCGCTTCATTCAGTAGCCGCAGACAAACTCGCCACGCCGATACCTTTTTGCACTGGATCTCAGGCTCAGATAACCAGCTCTGAACGCGTCCCCATTCAAGCGCTGACTGCACGGATGCCTGCTGTTGAACCGAGCGGCTCTCACCGCCCACCAGTGCGCTAAACGTGGTCAGCTGCTGATTGAGGCCGGTGAGGATCAGCGTGCCCAACACCAGTAAAAGTAATACCAGCGCCAGCGAGGACATTCCGCGCTGCCGGTTCACAGGTTGTACCCCGTGACGCCATAAAAAGCCTGACAGGGCGCCCCCTGCTCGCCCTGACGAAGGGCGGTCATTTCAATATTCAACTGGGGGGCAAACCCCGCATGCTCAACTTGACTCACCACAAAGTGCTGGATGAGAAGCCTGTTGGGGTCAGTGAGTTTCTCCCATCCCTTACCCTCACACGAGGTCGCCCCATGCAGGGTCTCCAGTGCACCTGATTCCAGACGAAAACCTGTGCTGTCGTTTTCCGAAGACGAGCTATCCCAGTTACCGTTACTGTTTGCATCCCACCGTACAATGACACAGCGACCTTGCCTGCCGATCGTCAGTCCCTGCCCCGCACAGTTTCCGGCGCAATACCCCGCACGCTGAAGCTGTTTGCCGAGGGAAAAAAGGCGTTGCCACACCTCCTCCTCAAGCTCCCGCTGACCGGACTGCTGTAAAACAGCCCGCTGCAAGCCCGGTAAAAAGCGCGAGGCGCTTATCAGTAACAGACTGCTGATCGCCGTGGCAATCAGAACTTCCATCAGTGAGAAACCCTGCTGGTTTAGGGACATGAACCTTCTCCTGTGACATTGCACATCCTGATTCGCCCTCCATTCGAGACAATGACGAGCCATTCTCCTGCACGACTTTGCAGGCGTATTCGCCCTGCCCATGCCGTATCCCTGAGTCCATAGAAGCCAAATAACGGCGTTATTTCACTTACCGTGACCTCCGGCCACAGGGGAATAAATACAAACGGACTGCCCTTATCACAGCCCTGCACGAATGCGCTCATCAGACAGGTGACGCCCCTGTCGCGTCGCAGTGTGACCTGGTGGTCACGGTTGTGCCGGTTTGCGTCATTACGCAGAAAGACCAGGTAATCACGCACCTGCCCGGCGGTTTGCCAGAGCCGTTGCTGCCGTTGCCAGTTGTCCCAGCCATATAGCCCGGAGGCGCTGAGAATGACCACCAGCGAGATAGCCACCAGGGTTTCGATAAGCGTAAAACCGTTCTCTTTTTTCATGCCGGGAGTGTGGCGAAATGGCCTGGAATTGACGAGCTACGGATGACCGTTTTACGAGCCCTTATCAAGGAAAGTTAAGCGGTTGCAGTGCGTTGCATACGTTCTGGATAACGCGTCGGAAAGCGGGAAGAAGGCGAAAAAAAACCGGCGCTAAACAGCACCGGTTATGTCACGATTGACGGCCTCAGATAGCGACGGGCGCTTTGATGCCTGGATGAGGGTCATAACCCTCAATCTCAAAATCGTCAAAGCGGTAATCAAAAATGGATTCCGGTTTGCGTTTGATAATCAGCTTAGGCAAGGCGCGCGGTTCGCGGGTCAACTGGAGATGCGTCTGTTCCATATGGTTGCTGTAGAGATGGGTATCCCCACCGGTCCAGACGAAATCGCCCACTTCCAGATCGCACTGCTGCGCCATCATATGCACTAACAGCGCATAGCTGGCAATGTTGAACGGCAGGCCGAGGAACACGTCGCAGGAGCGCTGATAGAGCTGGCAGGAGAGCTTACCGTCTGCCACATAGAACTGGAAGAACGCATGGCACGGTGCCAGTGCCATTTTGTCCAGCTCGCCGACGTTCCAGGCGGAAACAATAATACGGCGCGAGTCCGGATCGTTTTTCAACTGGTTCATCACGGTGGTGATCTGGTCAATATGGCGGCCATCCGGCGTAGGCCATGCGCGCCACTGCTTACCGTACACCGGGCCCAGGTTGCCGTTTTCATCTGCCCATTCATCCCAGATAGAGACGTTGTTTTCATGCAGATACGCAACGTTGGTATCGCCTTGCAGGAACCAGAGCAGTTCATGAATGATCGAGCGCAGGTGGCAGCGCTTTGTCGTCACCAGCGGAAAACCTTCCTGCAGATTGAAGCGCATCTGGTGGCCAAAAATGGAGAGCGTGCCGGTACCGGTACGGTCATTTTTCGGCGTGCCCTCATCGAGCACTTTTTTCATCAGTTCAAGATACTGTTTCATGGTTCCTCAGGAAAGTTGTTGCTGTGGACGACGACGATACGCCCAAATCATCATAATGACACCCGCGACAATCATCGGAATGGAGAGGATCTGCCCCATGCTGATGTACTGTACCCATTCGCCGGTGAACTGTGCATCCGGCTGGCGGAAGAACTCGACGATGATACGGAATGCACCGTAGCCAATCAGGAACAGACCGGAGACAGACCCCATCGGACGCGGTTTACGGATAAAGAGATTCAGGATGATAAACAGCACCACGCCTTCCAGCGCCAGCTCGTAAAGCTGAGACATATGGCGCGGCAGAACACCGTAAGTATCGAACAGGGATTGCCACTCAGGATGAGACGGCAGCAGCGCCATGTCCTCTGCACGCGAGCCCGGGAACAGCATGGTAAAGGAGACACTCGGGTCGACACGCCCCCAGAGCTCACCATTGATAAAGTTGCCCAGACGTCCTGCTCCCAGACCAAACGGGATCAGTGGCGCGATAAAATCTGACACCTGGAAGAAGTTGCGCTTGGTGCGTTTGGCAAAAATCACCATCACCAGGATCACACCAATCAGCCCGCCGTGGAAGGACATGCCGCCATCCCAGACGCGGAACAGGTAGAGTGGATCGTTCAGGAATACCGGGAGGTTATAGAACAGAACATACCCAATACGGCCGCCCAGGAACACGCCAAGGAAGCCTGCATACAGCAGGTTCTCGACTTCGTTTTTGGTCCAGCCACTGCCGGGACGACTGGCGCGACGGCCAGCAAGCCACATGGCAAAAATGAAGCCGACCAGGTACATCAGACCGTACCAGTGAAGCGAAACAGGTCCTATTGAGAAAATGACCGGATCAAATTCCGGAAAATGCAGATAACCACTGTTCATCTGTCACCACAAGATGTTGTTATTCCGCTGAAAGTGGACAGCGGTAGAAATGCGATTCTGCTGTTAGCAGAGGCTCCAAAGTTGCGAATCATAGCATAAGGCGGACGCGGAGGATGCGCCAGAGATGTAAAAGATGTGTATAGAGGAGTGTGTTATATCCTCACCTCCGCCCTGTCACAAAGGACGAGGACGGAGTGAGGTGAAAAGTACGTATTAGCGACCGCCGCGAATCAGGCCGCCCATACCGCGTCGTTCCATGAAAGCAGCCACCTGATGACGCACTTCGGCGGCCAGCTGCGCTTCAAGACTGCGTTCAGCCAGCTCGCGGGCATCCTCAATATCGATATGCCGCAGCAGGTACTTCACGCGGGCAACCGCACGGCCGTTCATGGAGAGGTGGCGGTACCCCAGCCCAATCAGGATTGCAACGCACATCGAATCCCCGGCCATTTCACCACACAGGCGCAAATCAATATCGTGCTGTTCGGCTTCTCGCGCGATCATCGCTAACGCCCGGATCATCGCAGGGTGCAGGCTGTCATAGATGCTGGCAACACGCGTGTTGTTACGGTCGACGGCCAGAATATACTGCGTCAGGTCATTGGTACCGACCGAGATAAAGTCGACACGGTTAGCCAGCTGCGGCAGCATAAAGACCATTGACGGCACTTCAAGCATCACCCCAATTCGTGGTTTGGGGATCGCATAGCCAATCATCTCTTCGACTTCACGGCCGGCACGCTCAATCAGACGCCGCGCCTCGTCAATCTCATCAATGCTGGTGACCATCGGCAGTAAAATGCTGAGGTTACCCGTCGCCGCATTCGCGCGCAGCATGGCACGCACCTGGATCAGGAAGATCTCAGGCTGATCGAGCGTAATGCGTATCCCACGCCAGCCCAGGCACGGGTTTTCCTCACTGATCGGCATGTACGGCAGCTGTTTATCTGCCCCGACATCAAGGGTGCGCAGGGTGACCGGTTTGTCGTTAAACATCTGCAGCATGCCCTGATACTGCGCGACCTGCTCCTCTTCAGAGGGAAAGCCACTTTGCAGCATGAACGGGATTTCGGTGCGGTATAAGCCGATACCGTCGATGCGGCTGCCGAGCTTCTCTTCATGCTCGGGGCTTAAACCTGCGTTGAGCATGACTTTGATTCGCTCGCCGCTTTTGAGCTGCGCGGGCAGATTAACGTCATCCTCTGCCAGCTTGCTTAATTCATTCTCTTCGCTGATAAGGCGCTGGTATTCCTGAAGCAGAACCGGCTCAGGATCAACCAACAGCTCACCGCGATAACCGTCGACCACCAGGGTACGTCGGTGCAGCACCGATGGCTGGATATCCGCCCCCATAACGGTGGGAATTCCCAGCGCACGCACCATAATGGCCGCGTGCGAGTTCGCCGCGCCATCGCGTACCACTACGCCCGCCAGGCGGTCATGAGGCAGTTCAGCGAGCGTTGTCGCGGAGAGTTCATCGGCAACCAGCACAAAACGTTTTGGCCAGGCATTCGCGCCCTGAATAGTGTCATCAAGATGGAACAGTAAACGCTGCCCCAGGGCGCGTAAATCACCGGCCCGCTCTTTCAGGTAACCGTCGGTCAGTGCCGCAAACTGTTCGGCAAATTTTTCGATGACCTTTTTAACCGCCCACTCCGCAACCGCACCTTTGTCGACTTCGTCAAAAAGCTCGCGGCGCAGACGTGCATCGGAGAGAAGGTGCGAGTAGAGGTCAAAAATGGCCGCTGTCTCTTTTTGCGCCCCAGCGGCAAAGCGCTTGCTGTAGCGACGAAACTCATTCGACGCCTCTTCCAGCGCGGCGGTGAGACGCTCACGCTCAAGCGCTTCATCAAGCGTTGAGGCTTCGTACACCTGCTCCATCAACGGCAGAGTGGCGTCCATCCACCCTTCGGCGATAGCAACGCCCGGCGACGCCGGAAGCGCGCGAATACGCGTATGACGATACTGACCAAACAGTGCCGTCAACTGGGACTGGGAGAGGATCGCGGCCATCTGCGTGGCCAGCGTGACGAGGAAAGACTCTTCGCTTTCATCGTACTGACGCAACTCACGCTGCTGTACCACCAGCACACCAAGCAGCTGACGGCGCTGAATAATCGGCACACCCAGGAAGGCGCGGAAACGATCTTCTTTTACGGAGGGGATATATTTAAAGCTGGGGTGTTTTTGCGCGTCGGCAAGGTTGATAGGTTCGGCGAGTCGCCCAACCAGACCAACGATACCTTCATCAAACGCGAGCGTTACGGTGCGTCCACGTGGCTTTTTCAAACCACGGGTCGCCATCAGGTAATAGCAACGCCGATCGTGGTCGGCCAGATACACCGAACAGACTTCGGTCTCCATCGCAAGACAGATGTCGGTAACCAGAATGTTCAGCGCCTCATTCAGACGCGGCGCACTGGCCACCTTCTCGACTATTTCTCGCAAGCGGGTGAGCATGATTTGCGTAGCTTAACCTCTTTTACGTCGCCAGGCAGGTGCGCTCTGCGGCTTAGGCGGGATCTCCTGAAGCTGCATGACAACACTTGCGAACTCTTTCATCACCCTACGGTAAACATCGCGTTTAAATGACACGACCTGACGAACAGGATACCAATAGCTCACCCAACGCCAGCCATCAAACTCCGGCGTACTGCTGGTTTGCATATTGATATCTGAATCGTTGCCCACCAACTGCAGTAGAAACCATTTTTGTTTCTGGCCGATACAAACCGGCTTTGTGTCCCAACGCACCAAACGTTTCGGTAACTTGTAACGCAACCAGTTGCGGGTCGAAGCCAGGATGCGAACATCTTTTCGGCTTAAACCAACCTCTTCAAACAGCTCCCGGTACATCGCTTGTTCTGGGGACTCTCCCGGGTTGATCCCGCCTTGCGGGAACTGCCAGGAGTGCTGACCATATCGACGGGCCCACATCACCTGGCCCTGACGATTACAAATTACTATTCCTACGTTCGGGCGGTAGCCATCGTCATCAATCACCGGACTACCCCAAACTAAACCTTATATATGAATGATTGTTTCACACTACAGGGAGGCGGTAAACCACTCTCTTACAGGGCTGCAACCTAATAACATTTGAATAACTCACAAATACAGGCAGAGTTATAAACAGATGAGTGGCTCTGAGGGGAATTTTATTCACCTTTTCTGTGGATATAGTTGTGAAGAAGTGTCTGATTACCGATGAACAACCTCAGCCGCCGTCAATCTCCCTCCATTACCAATAAAAAATAAAATCATTATTTTCATAAAGTTAATCGTCATAAAACCAACCCACACCGCTTAATCGTGACGATCGTCACATCAGGGATCGTTGTGCTGATGAAAGATCGAACAGCGTCGGTTTTATCCACAGATTGTGCCAATAAGTTAGGCACAATTTGTTTGAAAATTGGATTTTCGTCGCACGTCAAGGCTGTAAATTGAAACAGTAGTCAGGGTTATGCCCAGTTATCCCACTTTTCTGTGGATAACATGGTGTAAGATCCTGTTCATTGTCAGTGACCAGAATTGAACAACCGAATTTTTGTCCCTCGCCATCCATTTTTAGTGTACTAAAAAAACCTATAAATCATGCACATGGCATATTCGTACAGAAAAAGTTAAACTCTATCCACAGGGGACAATTTCTTAGTGTATTTTTTAATCAAAAGGTTACCTTCATGCATTCGCTTTTACCCTTGCTTTCACCGCCGTCCAGCGAAACCCAGTTGCTACAGCAGGCGCAGCGTCTGGCTGGCTTTTCGCTTGGCGAGCTGGCGGCAATGGCTGGCCTGCCGATCCCTCAGGATCTGAAGCGGGATAAAGGCTGGATCGGCATGCTGCTGGAGCTGTGGCTGGGTGCAAGCGCAGGGAGTAAACCGGAGCAGGATTTCGCCGCCCTGGGCGTAGAGTTAAAAACCATTCCCATCGATAGCCTTGGGAAGCCCCTGGAAACGACATTTGTCTGCGTTGCACCGTTAACCGGGAATACCGGTGTGACGTGGGAAACCAGTCACGTTCGCCATAAACTGAAGCGCGTGCTTTGGGTCCCCGTAGAAGGAGAACGTCAGATCCCGCTGGCTGAACGCCGGGTTGGCGCACCGCTGTTGTGGAGTCCGGATGAAGATGAAGAGCATCAGCTGCGTCTGGACTGGGAAGAGCTGATGGATATGATTGTCCTCGGTCAGGTTGAGCGCATCACCGCCCGACACGGAGAGGTGTTACAGCTGCGGCCAAAGGCGGCGAACAGTAAAGCGCTCACGGAGGCAATCGGTGCCCGGGGCGAGCCGATACTGACATTGCCACGCGGTTTTTATCTCAAAAAGAACTTTACCGGGGCGCTCCTTGCTCGCCATTTCTTACTCAAAACGTAGTTTTTTACTTATTTTGAGAGCTCTCAAACATAATCACCTGGTTTTTAAGATTTTACCGCTTCCTCCTGTCGAAATAACGGGTTATTACTACACTATGATTTGATACGAGCCAGGTGAGGACGATAACGATGAAAAAATGGGCAGTGTTAATTTCAGCAGTCGGATTAGCGTTTGCAGTATCGGGCTGTAGCAGCGATTACGTGATGGCGACAAAAGATGGCCGGATGATCCTGACAGACGGCAAGCCGGAAGTCGATGATGACACCGGTCTGGTCAGCTACCGCGATCAGTCCGGGAATAAAATGCAGATCAATCGCGACGAAGTCTCGCAAATTATCGAGCGATAAACAGAGAGAGGTCAGTACCTTGCTGGCCTTTTTGATTTTTTTCTTCCCCTTTTGCTTCCCCTCTGCCATGTTTATATTCCTTTGTCGGGAGGTTCCTGACGCGGTCTACATGTCTATTGAAGGAAGCCGGCTATGCATTATCACCGTATCCCCCACAGCTCTCTGGAGATAAGCCAACTGGGGTTGGGCACGATGACATTTGGTGAACAAAACAGCGAAGCCGATGCCCATGCACAACTCGATTATGCCGTCAGCCAGGGCATTAACCTGATTGATGTCGCAGAGATGTACCCTGTTCCTCCACGCCCGGAAACGCAGGGGCTTACCGAAACCTACGTCGGCAACTGGCTGGCAAAACGCGGCAACCGAGAAAAACTGGTTATCGCCTCGAAAGTCAGCGGCCCTGCGCGTAACAGCGATGCCGGGATCCGCCCAAACCAGATCCTCGATCGCAAGAATATCCGTGCCGCGCTGGATGCCAGCCTGAAGCGCCTGCAAACCGATTATCTTGATCTCTACCAGGTACACTGGCCGCAGCGTCCAACCAACTGCTTTGGTAAGCTCGGCTACAGCTGGAACGAAAGCGCTCCCGCCGTTACGCTGCTTGAAACGCTGGAAGCGCTGACCGAATGCCAGCGAGCGGGCAAAATCCGCTACATCGGCGTGTCTAACGAAACGGCTTTTGGCGTTATGCGCTACCTGCACCTGGCTGATAAACACGATCTGCCGCGCATTGTCACTATCCAGAACCCCTACAGCCTGCTCAACCGCAGTTACGAAGTGGGTCTGGCCGAAGTGACGCAATATGAAGAGGTTGAGCTGCTCGCCTATTCCTGCCTGGGCTTTGGTACGCTGACGGGTAAATACCTGAACGGTGCGAAGCCAGCCGGCGCGCGTAATACGCTCTTCAGCCGCTTTACCCGCTATAGCGGCGAGCAGACGCAGAAAGCCGTCGCGGCCTACGTTGATATTGCGAAGCGTCACGGGCTCGATCCTGCCCAGATGGCACTGGCCTTCGTACGCCGTCAGCCGTTTGTGGCCAGCACCCTGCTGGGCGCAACGACGATGGAACAGTTGAAAACCAACATTGAGAGTTTCCATCTGGACCTGAGCGAGGACGTGCTGGCGGAGATTGACGCGGTGCATCAGGTTTATACCTATCCGGCACCGTAAAAAAACAAAACGGCAACCTCTGTTGCCGTTTTTAATGTTTGCACCCGCTTGTGAAAAGGCGCTGAAGACGACCCGAATCAGCGGCGGCGCTGCCAGACCCACAAGCCGGCAATCGCCAGCGCGAACAGTCCACCGAACCCGACGCCAATCCCCACCACAGGCGCGCCGGCTTTAACCGCCAGCGAATACAGGCCCAGCATCAGCAGCATCGCCAGGTTTTCACCGAGGTTTTGCACCGCAATAGCATTGCCCGCCCCGACCGTCTGCTTGCCACGCTCCTGCAAAAGCGCATTCAGCGGCACCACGAAGAAGCCCCCCAGAATACCAATCAGGATCAGCAGTACGTAGGCTGGCAATAACGCGTGTTGCAGCGCGAAAAAAAGCACCGCAACGCCAATCAGGATCCCTGCCGGCATGCAGCGAGCAACGGTGTCGAGCGTCACGAGTTTTGCCGCTGCCCCCGCGCCCACCACAATCCCGATCGCCACCATCGCATTAAGGTAGGTTGGCGTCGCGTTGTCCGTGATCCCCAGCGCCACCGGCACCCACAGCACCAGCAGGAAGCGCAGCGTAACGCCAGCGCCCCAGAACATGCTGGTGCCCATCAGAGAGAATCGCGTTTCACCGTTACGCCACAGTACGCGGCAGGCATTGAAGAAGCTGCCGGTCATCGGCTTAAAGCGCCAGGATTGCCCCGGACGCGCCACCGGCAGTTTCGGAATAAACAGGTTAGCGACTACCGCGCCACCGTACACCACGGCACACACGCCGAGGGCCGCCAGCACGTGCCAGTCAGCGAGGACACCGCCTGCGACGGAGCCAAGCAGGATTGCCGCAATGGTGGAGGACTCCATCAGCCCATTGGCTTTCACCAGCTTATCACCGGTGGTCAGCTCCCCGAGGATGCCATACTTCGCCGGGGAGTAGGCTGCGGCACCAATGCCGACCAGCGTATAGCCAATAAACGGATTGAAACCAAAACAAATGCTGGCGGCTCCCAGCAGTTTCAGGCCGTTGGCAAACATCATTACCCGGCCTTTCGGGAAGCTGTCCGCAACCTGTCCGACAAACGGTGCAAAGATAATGTAAGCGCCCACAAACACCATCTGCAGAACCGGCTGACTCCAGTCGGGGTAAAACTCAGCCTTGAGCAGTGCCAGCGTGGCAAACAGCAGCGCGTTATCGCCAAAGGCGGAAAGGAACTGGGCGGCAATCACCGCCATCATGCCTTTTGAGCGCAGAGAGGTGTTAGTGTGTACTGACTCACGCATTATGTTGTTCCGCCTGTTCAACCATGCCCTTGAGGGTCACGAAGTCGGGCTTACCGCTGCCGAGCACCGGAAGCTGTTTCAGGTAGCGAATATCACGAGGTACCGCCAGCTCTGGGATGCCGTGCTCGCGGGCATAGCTCAGTAACTGGTCGCGCTTAAGCTCGCTGTCGGTGGTGAACAGCACCAGCGCCTCGCCTTTACTTGCATCACTCTTCACAACCGTGGCATGCATCTTGTCGGCGGAGACGCCCGATGCCAGCTGTTCAACCATCTCAAGCGAGACCATTTCACCCGCAATCTTGGCAAAGCGTTTTGCACGCCCCTGGATCTGCACAAAGCCTTGCTCATCGAAACGTACAATATCGCCGGTGTCGTACCAGCCCGTTTCAATCTCGCCATTAACGTTTTCTGCGGTCGGTGCTTCCAGCACGCCGGGGTTTTCCACGCGCAGATAGCCGTTCATCACGTTTGGCCCTTTCAGCTGCAGACGGCCGCCGTCTTCAATACCAGGCACCGCCAGCAGACGAGCATCCAGCCCAGGCAGAATTCGGCCTACTGTCCCCGGTTTCGCCGCCATTGGCACGTTGATAGAGACCACCGGCGCACACTCTGTCACGCCATACCCCTCGAGGATGCGCAGACCAAATTTGTCCTGCCAGATCTGTCGCGTGCTCTCCTGCAGTTTTTCCGCGCCCGCAACCACGTAGCGCACGCGGAAGAAGTCATACGGGTTGGCGAAACGCGCGTAGTTTCCGAGGAAGGTTGAGGTTCCAAACAACACGGTACAGTTACGGTCATACACCAGCTCCGGCACAATACGGTAATGCAACGGGCTTGGATAAAGGAAGACTTCGGCACCGGTCAGCAGCGGCGTGAAAAGCCCCACCGTCAGACCAAAAGAGTGGAACAGCGGCAGCGCTGACATAAACCGGTCTTTCGCGGTAAAGTCGGCAATGCTTTTGATCTGCTCAACGTTCGCCAGAATACTCTTGTGACTGTGGACGACGCCTTTCGGGTTGCCTTCAGAGCCAGAGGTGAAGAGGATAATCGCGTCGTCTTCCGGCTGCTGTTTCACCTGGGCCAGACGCGGCATCAGCAGATGAGCAAAAATCCACAGTTTGTCGCCCGTCGTCACGTCCGCTTTAAGATCTTCCAGGAAGACCCAGCGTACCTGGGTAAGCTGTTCAGGAAGATGCCACAGTTTGCCTTTGTCGAGGAACTGGCGGGAGGTAAAGACGGTTTTGATTTGCGCTGCCGTGATGGCGCTGGTCAGCCCTTTCACGCCCGCCGTGTAGTTCATCATCGCCGGAATACGGCCACGGGAAACGGCTCCAAAAATCACCGCCGCACTGATGCCTGCGTTGGGCAGCATCAGGCCAATCTTTTCGCCCTGCTGACTGTACTTCTCAAGAATACGGCCCACGAACAATGTTTTGGTCAGCAGCTTGCGATAGGTATCCGGGGTAAAGTTGATGTCTTCGATGCAGTTTTTCTTCGCGCCGTAACGGTGCTGTGCCGACAGCAGGGATTCATACAGCGTCTCGCGCGGGCGGACCGCCATACGCGCTTCCATCATAATCTGGTGCAGCATCTCTCCGGCAATTTTACGGCGATCGCGTGCACGGGGCGCGTCAGGCATCGGTAACGACGTTGGCGGCAGGATATGCAACGTAATTTTTGGGAACACGCGCTGCTTTACCAGCCCTTTCAGACGGCTGAAATAGGAGCGCTCCGCTCCTTCAATACGCAGTGGCACCACGGTTGCTTTTGACTTCGCCGCGACAAACCCGGCGCCGTCGTAGATTTTCATCAGTGAACCGGTCACCGAGATGCGACCTTCCGGGAAAATAACCACCGGACGCCCCTGCTCCACCAGACGCACCAGATGTTTAATCATCATCGGTTTGGTCGGGTCGAGCGGCACAAAATCAATCAGCGGCGTGAGCCAGCGCATGTACCACTGCTGGCTGATGGAGGTATAAACCGCAAACACCGGACGCACGGGCAGAAATAGCGCCAGCAGAATGCCGTCGATAAAGGAAACATGGTTTGGTGTGATAAGAACGCGTTCGCCGCGAAGCGCCTGAGCATCGCCAGTGACGCGAATGCGAAAGAGAATACGGAAGAGTGTACGGAAGAACCCAAAAAGCATCTCAACTCCCTTTGCCAGCCAGTGTGAAGGGTTGATAGTAAATGGTGGCAGATTACACGAGAAGTGATACGGGAGCGACTGCAAAGTTGAGGCGAAAAAAAACCTGCGCATCCGCGCAGGTTGGTGCAAGAGAAGAGTACGAAACCGTACTAAGAATTCTCACCAATCAATACCTCTGGGATCTCGACTCTATCAATCTCCCCCTCATCCTCGCCATCGGACAATCGCAACAGCCTGAGGCAAAGTGTAACTAAAGGTTCAGATTGACATTATTCAGACATGACTGGCCGTGTAACGATTACACGGCCAGGGTTGTGCTGCGTCACGTTTGTGGAGGGCGAAACCCCGCGCCCCTTGAATGCACGGCGCTTTTCCGCAACACTATTTCGTGTGTAAACGCTTACCCCCACTAAGAAGGTATGTAATGGCGACAATAAAGGATGTGGCCCGTCTGGCTGGTGTTTCAGTGGCGACCGTCTCGCGCGTGATTAACGACTCCCCTAAAGCCAGTGACGCATCACGCCAGGCGGTGCAAAACGCCATGGAATCATTGAATTACCATCCGAATGCCAACGCCCGCGCCCTTGCCCAACAGTCTACTGAAACCATCGGACTGGTGGTGGGCGATGTGTCTGACCCGTTTTTCGGCGCCATGGTAAAAGCGGTTGAACAGGTTTCTTATCAGACCGGCAATTTTCTGCTGATCGGCAATGGCTATCACAACGAACAAAAAGAACGCCAGGCTATCGAACAGCTGATGCGCCACCGCTGCGCTGCGCTGGTTGTTCACGCCAAAATGATCCCCGATGCTGAACTCATTCATCTGATGAAGCAGATCCCCGGCATGGTGATCATCAACCGAATTATTCCCGGTTTTGAGAAACGCTGCGTGGCACTCGACGACCGCTACGGCGCCTGGCTTGCTACCCGCCATTTGATTCAGCAGGGCCATACCCGCATTGGTTATCTCTGCTCCAATCACCCGATTTCCGATGCCGAAGATCGCCTGCAGGGCTACTACGATGCCCTGCGCGAAAACGGTTTGCCGTGTAATGACCGGCTGGTGGCCTACGGCGAGCCGGATGAGAGTGGCGGCGAACAGGCAATGACAGAGCTGCTGGGGCGTGGACGGAATTTCACGGCGGTTGCCAGCTATAACGACTCGATGGCCGCCGGGGCAATGGGGGTGTTAAATGACAATGGAATCGAGGTGCCGGGAGAAATTTCACTCATTGGCTTTGATGATGTGCTGGTGTCCCGCTACGTGCGTCCCCGCCTGACCACCGTACGTTACCCGATTATCACAATGGCAACGCAGGCTGCGGAGCTGGCACTGGCGCTGGCCGAACAACGCCAGCCACCGGATATCACCCACCTGTTCAGCCCCACCTTAGTCCGCCGTCACTCTGTAGGTTCGCCAGCAGAAGCGGGAGAGGAATAGCGATACAGATGTACCGTTTTGTTCGGGTATTCGAGCGCATCGCCAATGTACTGCCAGCCGTAACGTTCGTAGAAGTCGCGGCAGGCAGACCACAGATGCAGTTCGTGATACCCGGCCTGCGCGGCATAGGCGATAACATGCTGCTGCAGTTTTCCCGCCAGTCCCTTACCACGCGCCGCTTCATCAACGTACAGCGCAGCCAGCCACGGACAAAGATCCTGTCGGGTGATTAAATCGCAGCGCCAGATCCCGACCGTACCCAGAAGCTGTTCGCCCTCCAGAGCAATAAAGGTCAACGGTAACGCGCCCGGCGTCTGGCTGTGTTCAACGATGCTCTGGAAAAACGCCCGCGTAAGCCCGTCACCGAACGCCTGCCAGATCCAGTCAGTTACCTGTTCCGCATACTGAGGCGCGGCATAGAGAGGCAGAATAGTCACACCAGCTTCCCCTGAAACACGGGCACAGATTCAAAAAGATAACCGTCAAAATCCGGCGCATCTTCATCGGAGAGTTCAAGTAAGCTCTTTTTCACATTTTCCAGATGCTGGAACATCGCCTGCCAGGCGCCCATCACGTCACGACGACGAAGCGCCGCGAGGATAGTTTGCCTGTCGCCCAGCCATTTCAGGCGGTATGCACGGCTGGCGATATGCCCATTGAATTGCTGCCACAGCGGGCTGCTGTCCATGTGGTGCCAGATACTCTCTACCGTTGCCAGCAGCATCTGGTTTTGCGTTGCCCCCGCCAGCACCAGGTGAAACATTTTATTGTTGTCCTGACTGTTATCGTTGGCGGCAATGGCACGCTGCTCCTGCTCAATAATACGTCGCAGATTGTCGATGTCTGCGCGTGTCGCCATTTTGGCAGCAAACGCGGCGATGTTGCTTTCGAGGAGCTGGCGCGCCTGCAGGATCTCAAAGGGGCCGACGTCGCTGTTCAGAAAACGTTCTTCTTCGTTTTCGTGTTCTTCAGGAATACGCATCACATAAACGCCAGACCCCTGGCGGATATCCACCGTGCCCTGCAGCTCCAGCATCAGCAATGCCTCACGCACGATGGTACGACTTACGCCGTACTTCTCAGCAATATTACGCTCGGGCGGCAGACGGGAACCTACGGGATAGTGCCCCTGGATAATTTGCGCCCGTAAATCCTCGCCAATTTCCTGGTACTGTTTTTTTTCCGGCAGGATGACAGCCTTATCCACGTTTTCACCTGTTTTTTCAGTTAATGCGCAGGCCGGGCGTCCTCCCGGCCAGTTTGTGCGCTATTTTACCAGAACCAGCATGGTTTTCGCTTACTTCCATTCATCATCGACCGGGAGCGTGAGCACGCGCGCATCGCGCAGCTGCCGGAACCAGCTCGCCGACCTTTTCGCCCGCCTGGCGCGATTGTTATCGAGATCGATCTCAATGAGCCCGTAGCGGTTTTTGAAGGCGTTCATCGGTGATACGTTGTCCGTAAAGGCCCACAGCATATAGCCATGACAGTTTGCCCCCTCCTCCCGCGCCAGCAGCGTGTAATAGAGGTGCTCGCGAATGAACGCAATGCGGTACTCGTCGTCAATGACCCCGTCACTGTTGCGAAATTGCGTTTCGTTCTCCACGCCCATCCCGCTCTCCGCCACGAACCAGTCGATATTGCGGTAGTCATTTTTTATCCGCATCGCCATATCGTAGATAATGCGGGGGTAGATTTCCCAGCCGCGGGATTTATTCATTCGCCGTCCTGGCAGTTCGAACGGTTCGTAGTAGTACGCCGGGTGGAACGGTGTCTCCGGGTGCCAGGCACGAGATGGCGCTTTCACCCGATGCGGGTAATAGAGGTTTATCCCCAGCTCATCGACGGTGTTCTGCGCAATCAGTTCCAGCTCTTCTGCGGTGTAGTCCCACGCCACCTGATGCTGTTCCAGCAGCGTAAACAGTTCTGGCGGGTAGCGCCCGTGCACCAGCGGATCGAGAAATACGCGGTTATAGAACAGATCGTACTTCTCTGCGGCGTTAACATCGTGCGGCGCGCACGAGCGAGGATAGGTGACTTCGGGGTTGAGAATACAGCCAACCGAGCCAGGGTACCCTTTGGCGCGAAACAGCTGTACAACCTTTGCCGTCGCCAGAACCTTATGGTGGTTCCACTGCATCCATTTACCGGTATTCTGCTCGTAGGGCCAGCGCAGCGCATCGAGATAAACGCGGGTCTGTACCACGATCGGTTCATTGAAGGTAAACCAGCGGGTGACTTTACCGTGGTAGCGTTCAAAGACTTTTTCCGCATAGCGGACAAACAGGTCAACAACCTGCTTTGAAGCCCAGCCGCCGTAAGTGTCAAGCAGCACGCCCGGCAGCTCGTAATGCTTGAGGCAGATCATCGGCTCAATACCCTGACGGTGTATCTCATCGAACAACGCGTCGTAATAGGCGGCGTACTCCTCGTCCACCGTCACTTTTTCATAGTCGGTTAAAAAACGTGACCAGTTAATCGAGGTTCGGTAGTGCGTCAGCCCTGCCTGCTTCATCAGCGCCACATCCTCGCGAAAGCGGTTGATAAAGTCGGTCGCCACCGCCGGGCCATAGCCGTTGTGCCAGACGTGGCGATCGTTTTTGTACCAGAGATCGATCCACGAATCCTGCCCCGCCTTTTTGCCGCACCAGCCTTCGGTTTGCCAGGCTGACGCGGCCGCGCCCAGAATGAAATCCTGCGGAATGGTTATCTGTTTTGTCGTCATCACATCCTCATGCATTGTCGGTCGCCTGTTGCAGCGCGGCCTGTTCGGCACGTCGTGAAGCAATCTTCACAAACGGCAGGTAGATAATGACGGCAGTCACGATGCAGATAAGCTGAGTGATGACCGCCCCCATCGATCCGGCAGTGGAGAGCCAGGCGTTGATCAGCGGCGGCGTGGTCCACGGCACCATCACCACGGCTTTACCGGCAAAGCCGGTCACAGTGGCAAAGTAACCGATAGAGCCGGTCACCAGCGGCGTGATAATGAAAGGAATGGCGAGGATCGGGTTAAGCATGATTGGCATGCCGAAGATCACCGGCTCGTTGATGTTAAAGAGCCCCGGACCAATGGAAAGCTTGGCGATCTCTTTCATCTCTTTGCGTTTGGTGGCAATCATGACCGCGATCAGCAGGCCGATGGTCAGCCCCGACCCGCCGATGCTCATGTACACATCCCAGAACGGCATGGTGATGATATTCGGCACCTCTTTGCCCTGCTCAAAGGCGCTCATATTAACGGTGATGGCGCCTAACAGCAGCGGCTCGCGGATCGGCTTGATCATCTGGTTGCCGTGAATACCAATCACCCAGAAAAGCTGTGCGACAAACATCAGCAGCAGAATGCCCGGCAGGCTTTGCACCACGCGCTCCAGCGGCTGTTGCACCACCTGATAGACCGCGTCATAGAGATACATGCCGGTGAGTTGATGGAAGACGAAACCCAATGTGGCAATCGCGGTAGTGGTGATGATCGCCGGGATCAGCGCGGAGAACGATGCCGCCACGTTTGGCGGTACGGTGTCCGGCATCCTGATCTTCAGCCCCTTGCGGTTTTCCAGCCAGCAGTAAATTTCTACCGACAGAATCGCGATAAACATGCCGAGGAACAGGCTACGGGTATCAGAGAACTGACGCAGCAGCACGTCTTTCACCACGTGCATTTCACCATCCACCAGCATCTCGACGGTTGTTGGCGTCACGCAGATAAAGCAGATCACCGCCAGCAGGCCAGGGAATAACGATTTGATCCCGTTGATGCGGCCCAGTTCGATACCGATTAAGAACACCGCGCCAATGTTAAGGAAATTCAGGGTGGCGTAATTGAGCGCGCTGGTGATGGGTTTTAGCGTGGCGAGGAAAGAGAGGGACTGGAAGCTCGCCAGGCCATTTTTCGGATCCAGTACCATATTGGAGATCAAGACAGAGAATGCCCCAACGATGATGACCGGCATTAAGGTAATAAAGGCAGACTTGATCGCCATGATATAGCGATAACTGTTGAATTTTGTGGCAAAACTGCCCAGAGCGTCGATCAGTTTTTCCTGTAATGCCATAGGGTAATACCTCAGTAAAAGGGCTTTTATTGGATAAGGTGTACAGCCGGATACTATTGGCATACCAAAAATAGCTTCATGTCGGGTTTTGTTCTGTGATTAAGCTCTCAACGACGTAACAGGTATTCCAAAATGCGGTTTATATCGATTTTGGCATACCACTTAAAACCCTGTATTTCGAACTGACCGATCGTTACCTAAAAGCGTGATCGTGCTGGAAGTTTTGCCCTTCCCGCATCGCTTATGCACCGGATGGTCTGTGTTAAACTGCAGATCGTTACGTGGAATCAGGAATGTCTAATGGCAACAATGCTGGATGTCTCATTGCGCGCGGGCGTGTCGAAAGCCACGGTATCGCGCGTGCTGAACGGCACAGGTCAGGTTAAAGAGAGTACGCGTCAGCAGGTGTTTAATGCGATGGAAGAGCTGGGCTACCGCCCAAATTTTCTCGCGCGTTCGCTGGCAAACCAGACCAGCAACAGCATTGGTCTGGTGGTCTCTACCTTTGATGGTTTTTACTTTGGTCGTCTTCTTCAGCAGGCCTCCCGGCAGACGGAAACCCACGGCAAACAGCTGATCGTCACGGATGGTCACGACGCCCCGGAGCAGGAAGAGCAGGCGGTACAAATGCTGGCCGATCGCAAATGCGATGCCATCGTGCTTTACACCCGCTACATGAGCGAAAAAGCGATTATGAAGCTGATCCATTCGGTGCAAACCCCGCTGGTGGTCATCAACCGTGAAGTCAGCCAGGCGCCCGATCGCTGCGTGTTCTTCGAACAGCAGGATGCCGCCTTTAAGGCCGTGGATTACCTGATCAACCAGGGCCACCGGGAGATCGCCTGTATCACCGTCCCGATCCACACGCCAACCGGGAAAGCGAGGCTGATGGGCTACCGTAAGGCGCTGGAAAAGCACGGCATTCGTCTGGACGAGCGGCGGATTAAGTATGGCGATGCGGGAATGACGCGAGGATATGAGCTCTGCAAAGAGCTGATTGCCGACGGTATAGCGTTTAGCGCTCTGTTTGCCTGTAACGATGATATGGCGCTGGGTGCGTCCAAGGCGCTACACCAGGCGGGGCTGCGGATCCCACAGGATATTTCCCTGTTTGGCTTTGACGATGCCCCATGCGCGAAATGGCTGGAGCCAGCGCTCTCGTCGGTTTATCTGCCTATCGACAATATGATCGTTACGGCTATCGATCAGGCGATCCGGCTGGCAAAAAACCAACCGGTCGATGCGATCCCGCCGTTCACCGGTACGCTGGTATTACGCGACTCGGTCACGACGGGGCCGTACTTCACTCAGACGAGTTCCAGCGCCAGCAGTTCCTGAATGGTCTGGCGGCGGCGGATCAGCCGCGCCTTGCCGTTATCAAACAACACTTCTGGCAGCAGCGGGCGGCTGTTGTAGTTTGAGGACATTGACGCCCCGTACGCACCGGTATCGTGCAGCACCAGATAGTCGCCTGGTTTAACTTCCGGCAGCGCGCGGGTTTCCACTTTCCCCCCTTCCTGCTGGGTAAAGACATCACCAGACTCACACAGCGGGCCCGCGACAACCGTCTCGATACGCGGCGCGTGAGTTAAATCGCGGCCATCGGCAGCCAGAGCCGAAATGTGGTGATAGCTGCCGTACATTGACGGGCGCATCAGATCGTTAAAGCCGGCGTCAATCAGCACAAAGTGGCGCGAGCCCATCTCTTTCACGCTGCGAACCTGCGCCACCAGCACCCCGGATTCAGCCACCAGGAAACGACCCGGCTCAATTTCCAGCTTCACGGCATGACCAAGATGCGCGGCGACCTGGTCACGCGCGGCGCTCCACAGGCCGTAATAGTGATCGGTGTCGATTGCCTCTTCCCCTTCACGGTAGGGAATGGAAAGACCGCCCCCGGCGGAGATCGCCTCCAGATCCTGACCACACTCGACCACCTGGCGTACCATCGCGCCACAGACCTGCTCAAGGTGCGCGTAATCCACGCCGGAGCCGATGTGCATATGAATCCCCACCAGCTTCAGATTGTAACGCTGCAGTACGTCCAGGGCAGCGGGCATATCGGCATACCAGATACCGTGCTTGCTGTTTTCGCCGCCGGTATTGGTTTTTTGGCTATGACCGTGACCAAAGCCAGGGTTCACGCGCAGCCAGACGCGGTGGCCCGGAGAAACCTGCCCAAGCTGTTCCAGCATATCCACGGACCCGGCGTTTACCGGCACCTGTAGCTCATGGACGCGAGCAAGCGTGGCGTCGTCGATCACATCGGCGGTAAACACAATCGCGTCAGGATCGGTTTTCGGATCAAACCCGGCCGCCAGCGCGCGCTCAATCTCCCCCAGGGAGACGGAGTCGACCTTCACACCCTGCTCACGCATCAGACGCAGAATGTGGATATTGGAGCACGCCTTCTGGGCAAAACGCACCACGTCAAACTGATGCAGGGCAGCAATCTTCTCGCGAACGATCTGCGCGTCGTAGACCCACACCGGACAGCCAAACTCGGCAGGCAGGCGTAGCAGGTTTTCGGCATTCAAATCGGTATCAGTCTGGTTAAGCGGGCGTGGCATGGTCTTTCTCCGGGGTGACATTTTTTTATGATTACGCCACAGCAGGAAGAGAATAAAAAATATCGTTTTATCGCGAGTCTATGCAAAAATGATATGGACAGTTCTCTGTATTCAGGTGACCTATGCCCGCCGTCAATTTACGCCATATCGAGATTTTTCACGCCGTGATGACCACGGGCAACCTCACCGAGGCTGCGCAGATGCTCCATACCTCGCAGCCAACGGTCAGCCGCGAGCTGGCGCGATTCGAGAAAGTGCTGGGACTGAAGCTGTTCGAACGCACACGGGGCAGGCTTCACCCAACGGTACAGGGGCTGCGCCTGTTCGAGGAAGTGCAGCGCTCATGGTACGGGCTGGACCGCATTGTCAGTGCAGCGGAAAGCCTGCGCGAGTTTCGGCAGGGCGAGCTATCGATTGTCTGCCTGCCCGTCTTTTCACAGTCTTTTTTGCCGACGCTGCTCCAGCCTTTTCTGGCCCGATATCCGGAGGTGAATCTCACGATTGTCCCGCAGGAGTCACCGCTGCTCGAGGAGTGGCTCTCCGCACAGCGCCATGATTTAGGCCTGACCGAAACCCTCTCTACGCCCGCGGGAACGGAACGCACGGAACTGCTCTCTTTAGATGAGGTGTGCGTGCTGCCAGCCGGGCACCCGCTTGCCCGCAAGCAGATTCTGACGCCAGCGGATTTTCACGGTGAAAACTACATTAGCCTGTCACAAACCGACAGCTACCGGCAGCTGCTGGATTCACTGTTTGCCGAGCATCAGGTGAAGCGCAGGATGGTGGTCGAGACCCACAGTGCGGCCTCCATTTGCGCCATGGTGCGCGCCGGGGTGGGCGTTTCGGTGGTGAATCCACTGACGGCGCTGGATTACGCCGGGCGCGATATTGTCATCCGCCCGTTTAGCCTGTCAGTCCCGTTCACCGTGAGTCTGATCCGCCCCCTCCATCGCCCGGTCTCAGCGCTGGTGGAGGCGTTTACGGAGCACCTGATAGCCCATGCCCGTCAGGTGGCGCTTCGTTTATCCGATCGGCAAAGTTTATGACAGCATAAACTCCACGGCATCGGCGGCATGAATCGCGGCGGTATCGAAGACCGGAATCGGGCTTTGCTCAACCGGCACCAGTAAACCGATTTCCGTACAGCCGAAGATCACCCCTTCCGCCCCCTGCTGCGCGAGTTTTTCAATCACGTTAACGTAATATGCCCGGGATGATTCGCTAAAGGTGCCGAGGCAGAGTTCATCAAAGATAATCTGGTTGATGCGGGCCCGGTCTGCCTCATCCGGGATCAGGCTTTCAATGCCAAACTGGCTGCTCAACCGACCGCGGTAAAAATCCTGCTCCATGGTGTAGCGCGTTCCCAGCAGCGCCACACGACGTAATCCGGTTGCGGTGATAGCCCGCCCGGTTGCATCAGCAATGTGCAGGAAGGGCAGCGAACAGCGCGCTTCGATATGGGGCGCGACTTTATGCATGGTGTTGGTACAGAGCAAAATCCCCGCTGCTCCCGCACGCTCCAGCCCCAGCGCGGCCTCGGCCAGTATTTCCCCGGCTTTATCCCATTCACCGCTCGACTGGCAGGCTTCGATTTCATGGAAATCTACGCTGTGCAGCAGCAGGCTGGCAGAATGCAGGCCCCCCAGACGTTGCTTCACCCCTTCATTAATCAGGCGGTAATAGGGGATTGTCGATTCCCAGCTCATCCCCCCTAACAGGCCGATCGTTTTCATCATCCCTCCTTATGTGTTTATCCCAGTGAAGCAAACTTGTGATCGTGTTTCCAGTTCTTTGTCACGTCGTTTCTTTTTAACCTCTGGTGATATAAATTAAATGAAACATTGTTTTAATACATTCTGGGGTGACGATATGTTTATTTTCCACAACGAGACCATGCTTGACGATCTGGGGAACGGTGTGACGCGCCGTATTCTTGCCCATGGCGGTAAAATGATGGCGGTGGAGGTGAATTTTGAACAGGGCGCGACAGGCCCACTGCATAACCATCCTCATGAACAGTTAACCTATGTGCTGTCCGGCGAGTTTGAGTTCACGATTGGAGACGAAAAACATGTGGTGACGGCCGGGGATACCCTCTACAAAAAGCCACATGTGATGCACGGCTGCGTGTGTCTTAAACCCGGCACGCTGCTGGATACCTTCACGCCGGTACGTGAGGATTTTTTGAAATAAAAAAAGGGCGCTGATAACAGCGCCCTTCTCGTCTGCGTTTTTTATTCCGTTACAGGCTCGACCAGAGAATTGCGACTGAGCATGGCCTCACGCAGTAATACGCTGCCACAGGCAAACAGCCCGCCCAGCAGTCCCGCCAGGATCACAATCAGGGCTTTGCCCGGACCGTCTTTTTTCACCGGCATGGATGGAGAGAGCTGATACTTGAACGGTTCAAGTTTGACGTCTTCGACAGACAGCTTTTTCAGCTGCGCCAGGTAGTATTCCCGGTTCTGGAAGTCTGCGTTCAGCTCAGCGATGTCCTTGAGATTTTTTTCAATCTGCAGTTTTTGCGCGATACCGTCGGCACCGAGCGCGACGGAGTAATCCGGATCGTCTTTAACCGCCTGACCGTTGCTGTAGACCGGCTTTTTGATACCCGCCGCGTTGGCCACTTCCAGAGAATAGTTAAGACGCTGCAGATTGGTGTTGTGCACATTCGTCAGACGTACCCGATCCAGCTCCAGCTGTTGCTCCACCACTTTGGTTTTCAGGGTGATCTGGTTACGGATATTCTCCATGGTTTCCTGCTCAACAATCTGCGAGATGTAATCCACGTAACCTTTAAGAACCGTTTGCGCATCCCCCGCCGTCGGCGCGGTGAAGCTCAATGTCCACGAGACGTACGGCGCTTTATCCGCGTCTTTTGCCAGGGTGTTATCTACCGCTTTCATCTTTTCGGAGATATTGACCACCGCACGATGCAGCTCAAGCGGATCCACGTCAGTGCCTTCCAGCTGTGCCATCACGTAAGGTGAGGATTTCATGTACTCCTCAAGCAACGACTGCGACTGGAACTTTTTAATAAACTGGTTAAACACGTCCGGACGGGTAATTTTCACGTCCACGTCGAGCACCTGCAGGGCCACCATCATCTGGCGCAGCGGGTTCCACTGCGTCTGTTCCGCCGGTGTGATCACCGCTTTACTGGTCCATTTTTGTGGCAGTAAGAACGCGATGGCCAGTCCAACCAGTGCGAATGCGAAGGCAATCACGACGATACGTTTTTTTGCCGCCAGAAGAACTTCTAACAGTCCCAGAAGGTCAATTTCTTTGGAACTGACTGCCGGGGCCGCGTAATGGGGGAAGTCGAGATCCGTATTTTTTTTGAAATCCATTGCTGACATAGCCATTCTTCTTTTGAGGGTGCAGACCATTTCTGCCTGATTGGTTACAGTGGTCCGATGATACAAGAAAGTAAGAATTATCTGAACGAAAGAATGATCCAGCTGTAGACCTGCTATCAGAATTAGTAGTTAGTTTCTCCACGGTATTGTCTTTATTAATCATCCGGTTCTTTCCGCCCGACCTCCTCTCTCTTCTTTGAACGCCTGAAATAGCGCAAAAATGCCATCCTCATCACCTTATTGAAACACCGTTTCGACTTTGATCACATTTCCGCTATTAAGCGAATGACGCAGAAACAAATAGCAATAATATAAAATAAAACGGCGTTTTATTATCCAGGAACACGAGTTCTACCGTATTGAAACCCAGGCGTTTGGCTCAACGATGAAATAGAAAAAAGTCTTATAAAACAAAGTTAAATGAAGTAACCGTGACACGTATTACCCAGAACATCGCCGTTCAGGCTCGGTTTCGACAGCCTGAAAGGTTGTTACAGATGCAGATTCCGTTTTAAACCATTGATTACCAGGTAGGTAAGTATGAATGAAAACAAGCTGCTGGGGCTCGCGTGGATATCACCCTACATCATTGGGTTGATACTCTTTACGGCTTTCCCCTTCGTCTCATCGTTTTTCCTGAGTTTTACGGATTATGACCTGATGAGCCCGCCGGTATTTAACGGCATTGAAAATTATCGCTACATGTTTACGGAAGACACGCTCTTCTGGACATCAATGGGAGTGACGTTTGCGTATGTATTTCTGACTATCCCCCTGAAGCTCGCCTTTGCATTAGGGATTGCGTTTGTTCTGAACTTTAAATTACGCGGTATTGGATTCTTCCGTACCGCCTACTATATTCCGTCGATCCTCGGCAGCTCCGTGGCCATTGCTGTTTTGTGGCGCGCGCTCTTTGCCATTGATGGTCTGCTGAACAGCTTTATTGGCGTATTTGGTTTTGACCCGGTGAACTGGCTGGGTGAGCCCTCGCTGGCCCTGATGTCGGTCACCCTGCTGCGCGTCTGGCAGTTCGGTTCCGCGATGGTCATCTTCCTGGCCGCGCTGCAAAACGTACCGCAGTCGCAGTATGAAGCGGCGATGATCGATGGGGCATCCAAATGGCAGATGTTCACGAAAGTGACCGTGCCGCTGATCACGCCGGTGATTTTCTTCAACTTCATTATGCAGACCACCCAAGCGTTCCAGGAATTTACTGGACCGTATGTCATTACCGGCGGCGGGCCAACGTATTCCACTTACCTGTTCTCACTCTACATCTACGACACCGCGTTTAAATACTTTGACATGGGTTACGGCGCAGCACTGGCGTGGATCCTGTTCCTGGTGGTGGCCATTTTTGCCGGTATCGCCTTTAAGTCATCGAAATATTGGGTGTTCTACTCCGCCGATAAAGGAGGCAAAAATGGCTGATATCCAACAACTTTCCACGGCGAGGACGATTGCCGAGCGTGAAGTCGCCCGCACGCTGCGCAGAGAGAAAATTAACGCCGCTGTGCGCTACGTGATCCTGCTGTTTGTCGGCCTGCTGATGCTTTATCCGCTGGTGTGGATGTTCTCGGCGTCGTTCAAACCGAACCACGAGATTTTCACCACTCTCAGCCTGTGGCCTGCCCATGCGACCTGGGACGGTTTTGTGAATGGCTGGAAAACCGGTACCGAATACAACTTCGGCCATTACATGCTGAACACCTTTAAGTATGTGATCCCGAAAGTGATCCTGACCATTATCTCCTCCACCATCGTGGCGTACGGCTTTGCGCGCTTTGAAATCCCGTGGAAGAAATTCTGGTTCGCCACCCTCATCACCACCATGCTGCTCCCCAGCACCGTGCTGCTGATCCCGCAGTACCTGATGTTCCGTGAAATGGGCATGCTCAATAGCTATATGCCGCTGTACCTGCCGCTGGCCTTCGCCACCCAGGGGTTCTTCGTCTTCATGCTTATCCAGTTCCTGCGCGGCGTGCCGCGTGACATGGAGGAGGCGGCGCAAATTGACGGCTGTAACTCGCTTCAGGTGCTGTGGTACGTGGTGGTGCCGATCCTGAAACCGGCCATTATCTCCGTCGCCCTGTTCCAGTTCATGTGGTCAATGAACGACTTTATCGGGCCGCTGATTTATGTCTACAGCGTGGATAAATACCCGATAGCACTGGCGCTGAAAATGTCCATCGACGTCACCGAAGGGGCGCCGTGGAACGAAATTCTGGCAATGGCGAGCATCTCCATTCTGCCATCCATCATTGTCTTCTTCCTGGCACAGCGCTACTTCGTCCAGGGCGTCACCAGCAGCGGAATTAAAGGTTAAGAGGGAAATATTATGGCTGAAGTTATCTTCAACAAACTGGAAAAGGTCTACTCCAACGGCTTTAAAGCGGTACATGCCATTGACCTGAAAATCGCTGAAGGAGAGTTCATGGTGATCGTCGGCCCCTCCGGCTGCGCCAAATCCACCACCCTGCGCATGCTGGCCGGCCTGGAAACCATCAGCGGGGGTGAAGTCCGCATCGGCGATAAGATTGTGAACAACCTCGCGCCAAAAGAGCGCGGGATTGCGATGGTGTTCCAGAACTACGCGCTCTATCCCCACATGACGGTGCGCGAAAACCTGGCCTTTGGTCTGAAGCTGAGCAAACTGCCAAAAGATCAGATTGAATCTCAGGTCAACGAAGCGGCCAAAATCCTTGAGCTGGAAGAGTTACTCGACCGCCTGCCACGCCAGCTTTCCGGCGGCCAGGCACAGCGCGTGGCGGTAGGCCGTGCGATTGTGAAAAAGCCGGATGTATTCCTGTTCGACGAACCGCTGTCAAACCTCGACGCCAAACTACGCGCCTCAATGCGCATTCGTATTTCCGATCTGCACAAGCAGTTGAAGAAATCCGGTAAACCGGCGACCACCGTCTACGTCACCCACGACCAGACCGAAGCGATGACCATGGGCGACCGCATCTGCGTGATGAAGCTCGGCCACATCATGCAGGTTGATACCCCGGACAACCTCTACCACAAGCCGAAAAACATGTTCGTGGCAGGCTTTATCGGCGCGCCGGAGATGAACATTCGTCAAAGCCTGCTGGTGGAAAGCGCCGGGAAACTGCACATCGCCATCGGCAATGAAACCATGCCGCTGAACGCCGGGATGCAGGAGAAAGTCTCCGCTTATGCCGGGCAGGCCATTTACTACGGCGTACGTCCGGAATTCGTTTCCCTCTCCGACGCACCATTCGTTGACGGGGGCTGCAGTGGCGAAATGGTTCGCGTGGAAAACATGGGCCACGAATTCTTCGTCTATCTGAAGGTTGCGGACTACGAACTGACCGCCAGAATTCCATCCGATGAAGCTAAGCCAATGATTGATAAAGGCCTTCATCGCAAGGTGTATTTCAAATTTGATATGAATAAATGTCATATTTTTGACGCAAAAACTGAACAGAACCTCTCTCTCTGATGGAGTTTATAAAAATGAAAAAAGTGCTTTTAAGCGCAGCAATCTCCGCGACGCTGGGCCTTACCGCTTTGCCATCGATGGCGCAAGATGTCGAATTACGCATGTCCTGGTGGGGCGGTAATGGCCGCCATCAGGTGACGTTGAAAGCGCTGGAGGAATTCCATAATCAGAACCCGGATATCAACGTTAAAGCAGAGTACACCGGCTGGGATGGGCACCTCTCCCGCCTGACCACCCAAATTGCGGGCGGCACCGAGCCGGATGTGATGCAGACCAACTGGAACTGGCTGCCAATCTTCTCGAAAACCGGCGACGGGTTCTACGACCTGAACAAAATGAAAGACGTGATCGACCTGACCCAGTTCGATCCCAAAGAACTTCAGTCCACCACCATCAACGGCAAGCTGAACGGCATTCCGATCTCCGTCACCGCACGCGTGTTCTACTTCAACGACGAGACCTGGAAAAAAGCCGGTATTGCATACCCGAAAACCTGGGACGAGCTGATGGCGGCGGGTAAAACCTTCGAGAGTAAACTCGGCAAGCAGTACTACCCGGTCGTGCTGGAGCATCAGGACACGCTGGCGTTGCTGAACTCGTACATGATTCAGAAGTACAACATCCCTGCCGTGGACGAGAAAACCAAGAAGTTCGCCTACAGCAAAGCGCAGTGGGTGGAATTCTTCCAGACCTACAAAACGCTGGTGGATAGCCACGTCATGCCGGACACCAAATACTATGCGTCGTTTGGTAAGAGCAACATGTATGAGATGAAGCCGTGGATCCAGGGGGAATGGGCGGGAACCTACATGTGGAACTCCACCATCAACAAGTATTCCGACAACCTGAAGCCACCGGCAAAACTGGTGCTGGGCAGTTACCCGATGCTGCCGGGCGCAACCGATGCGGGCCTTTTCTTCAAACCGGCGCAGATGCTCTCGATTGGTAAATCCACCAAAAACCCGGAAGCGGCGGCGAAACTGATTAACTTCCTGCTGAACAGCAAAGAGGGAGTAGATACGCTGGGTCTGGAGCGTGGCGTGCCGCTGAGTAAAGCCGCGGTGCAGTTCCTGACCGAAGACGGCACCATCAAAGAGAGCGATCCGTCGGTTGCGGGGCTGCGTCTGGCGCAGTCTCTGCCGGCCAAACTTTCCGTGTCACCTTACTTTGACGATCCGCAGATTGTGGCCCAGTTCGGCACCTCTCTGCAGTACATCGATTATGGACAGAAATCCGTGGAAGAGACCGCCGCTGACTTCCAGCGTCAGGCTGAACGTATTCTGAAACGCGCGATGCGCTAACGAAAAGCCGGGTGGCCTCTTCGCCACCCGGCAACAGATTACACGCCAATATTACGCAGCTTCTCGCCGGACATCAGCCTGCGCTCGATATGCTCCAGCGTGACGCCTTTGGTTTCAGGGATCAGCCAGAACGTGACCCCGATAAACGCGACGTTGAGAACCGTATAGAGCCAGAAGGTTCCTGCCGCGCCAATTGAATCCAGCAGCGTCAGGAAGGTCGCGCCGATGATCATGTTCGACACCCAGTTGGTGGTCGTGGAACAGGTGATGCCAAAGTCACGGCATTTGAGCGGCTGAATTTCGGAACACAGGATCCACACGACCGGCGCAGCGCTCATCGCATATCCGGCAATACACATCATGGTCATGCCAACAGAGAGCCAGGAAAGACCGCTTGAGGCCGTGCCGTTATCAAACTGCATCAGGCAGTAGCCAAGGATCAGCGTACCGAGCGCCATGACGCTAAAGCCAATCTTGAGTGCCGGTTTACGTCCGGCTTTATCCACGGTGAACACCGCGATAAAGGTGGCGAACATAAAGGTCAGCCCCACCACCAGCGTGGCAACCATTTGTTGTTCCGTGGTGGTGAACCCCGCCATTTTGAAGATACGTGGCGCGTAGTACATGATGATGTTCATCCCGGTGAACTGCTGCATCGCCTGCAGCAACATGCCGAGGAACACCGCGCGACGTACGTTGCGGTTGATCTTAAACAGCGCCCAGCCCCCCTGCTTCAGCTTCAGGCTTTCGCGGATCTCATTCAGCTCTTCACGTGCTTTTTCTGAGGTATCACGCAGCATCCGCAGCACCTCTTCCGCTTCCACATGACGGCCCTTTTGCGCCAGCCAGCGCGGACTGTTTGGCAGGAAAACCACCAGAACAATCAGCACCAGCGCCGGGAGCGCCAGCACGCCCAGCATCGCACGCCAGTTGCCGCTGTAGCTGAAATAAGTGTCAGACAGAAACGCCAGCACGATGCCCAGCGTCACCATCAGCTGGTACATACTGATCATCTTGCCGCGCACGTTCTCGCTCGCCATTTCGGAGAGGTACAACGGCGCAGTGTAAGAGGCAATCCCCACCGCCACGCCGAGCAGCACGCGGGAGAGCAGCAGCATTTCCACGTTCGTGGCAAATGCTGACCCAATAGAGCCGGCGACAAACAGAATCGCCCCCACCATCAGGCTGTATTTTCGCCCGAGGCGGAACGAAAGCCAGCCGTTAAACAGCGCGCCGATGGCCGCACCCAGCATCATGCTGCTGACCACCCACTCCTGCAGGCGGTTACTCAACGTAAAGTGATCGGTGATAAAGGGCAGCGCCCCGGCGATCACGCCAATATCCAGACCGAACAGTAAACCGGCCACTGCAGCCGCGATGGAGACAAACTGATTCATGCGTCGGGTATCACGCAACGCGGCGGGCATAAGGGTAGAGTCATTTATAGATGTCATATTTTCCTGCCTGAACAGCGAAATTCGTTAACTGAAATTACGAGATAGCGCGGAAAAGTGTCAGGCCGTAATTCGCGAAGATATGGATTATTTCGCTGTGGCATAGCGATCTGTGATGGACATTACAATTTCAACTAACGATGAATTACCGCCAGTTTTTATTAATCATTTAATTTTTAAGCAATAAAACTGTGATGCATATCATTTATGATTTTTTAGTATGGATTTTTCGTCTTGAGCCATATGGATAATGGCAATTTTTGAGCAAAAAAAACCTCCACCCACCGGCAGAGGTTTAAGACGGAATACGCAATTAACGCGCCAGCCAGCCGCCATCGACCGCCACGGTATAGCCGTTGATGTAATCGGATGCCGGAGAGGCCAGGAACACGATCGGCCCCTTAAGATCGTCCGGAAGGCCCCAGCGGCCCGCCGGGATACGGTCGAGGATTTCCGCGCTACGCTGTTCGTCAGCACGCAACTGCTGAGTATTATTCGTCGCCATGTACCCCGGCGCAATCGCGTTGACGTTGATGTTGTGCTTCGCCCACTCGTTTGCCAGCAGACGGGTAACGCCCATCACCGCGCTCTTGGATGCGGTATAAGACGGCACGCGGATACCGCCCTGGAAGGAGAGCATAGAGGCGATATTAATGATCTTGCCGCCTTTCCCCTGGGCAATAAAGTGTTTCGCCGCCGCCTGGGACATAAAGAACACGCTCTTAATGTTCAGGTTCATCACGTCGTCCCAGTCGCGCTCGCTGAAATTAATCGCGTCTTCACGGCGAATCAGTCCGGCATTGTTCACCAGAATGTCGATATGGCCGAATTCCGCCACCGCGCGATCCAGCAGTTCAGGGATGGCGTCAATTTTACGCAGATCGGCGGTCAGGCTCAGAAAACGACGACCCAGCGCGGTGACGCGCTCGATGGTTTCAGTAGGCTCAACAATGTTAATCCCGACGATATGGCAGCCCGCTTCCGCCAGCCCTAACGCCATACCCTGGCCCAGTCCGGTGTCACAACCGGACACCACAGCCACTTTACCCTGCAGAGAAAATGCATCCAGAATCATGTTTGTTCCTTAATCTTTCAGCGCCTGTCACCAACAGGCAGGTTTATGCTTAACTGCCTGCGGCTAGCGCAGATCGTTAACCGCGACGTGGTCCATGTCATCAAAGACCTGGTTTTCACCGACCATACCCCAGATGAAGGTGTACGCTTTCGTGCCTACGCCCGAATGAATAGACCAGCTCGGCGAAATCACCGCCTGCTCGTTATGCATCACGATATGGCGCGTTTCCTGCGGTTGCCCCATCATGTGGAACACGCAGGCGTCCTCGTCCATGTTGAAGTAGAAATACACTTCCATACGGCGCTCGTGGGTATGGCACGGCATGGTGTTCCACAGGTTGCCCGGAGCAAGCTCGGTCAGCCCCATGCTGAGCTGGCAGGTTTCCAGCACATCCGGAACAAAGTATTTATTGATGGTGCGACGGTTGCTGGTGAGGTTGTCACCCAGCGTCACCGGGGCGACATCCGCCGGGGTCACTTTTTTGGTGGGATACGGGGTATGTGCGGGCGCACAGTTGTAGTAAAACTTCGCCGGTTTACCGCTGTCGATGCTGGCGAACACGACCTCTTTCGCCCCTTTACCGACATACAACGCGTCGCGATGACCTATCTCATAGCACTGTCCGTCTACGGTAATGGTGCCGGGGCCCCCGATGTTAATCACGCCCAGCTCGCGACGCTCAAGGAAATAGCTCACACCAAGCTGTTTACCCACTTCACCGCCCACGGAGACGGTCTGCGTCACCGGCATAATCCCGCCAATGATAATACGGTCGATATGGCTGTAGACCATGGTGTACTTATCGGCCTCGAACACCTGCTCGACTAAAAACTCATTGCGCAGCCCCTGAGTATCCAGCGTTTTGGCGTGCGCACTGTGGATGCTTTGTCTGACGTCCACCGTAACCTCCAGAAATGATCGTGCCCGCAGGCAGAAAATTAACGAAACGACGTTCCGTTTTCATGATGAGCACAGTCTAGCCCCAGAGAAGGGGGTTTTCAATTACATTTAAAACAACGTTTCATTTTTTCTGTTTGTTTATACCAGAAATGGCGTTCGGATCACGATAAAGAGAGCCAGACATTAATCTCGCCAATTAAACAGACAAAGTGCGCCATCAGTCACACATAATGAAACATTGTTTTGATAATTTAATACTTACTTTTTAATCTACTTTTATCGTTCAAAGGAGTGCATTATGGCTAAAGGTATGCGGGTCAAGCTGAACTACGAGGTCAGCCACGATCCGGATACAGGCGTGGAAGTCACCCGCCTGACCCCACCCGACGTGACCTGTCACCGCAACTACTTCTACCAGAAGTGCTTCTTTAATGATGGCAGCCACCTGCTGTTCGCTGGGGCGTTTGACGGTCACTGGAACTACTACCTGCTGGATCTGCAGAAGGCCGAAGCGGTACAGCTGACGGAAGGCGCGGGGGATAATACCTTTGGCGGGTTCCTCTCTCCGGATGATAAATCCTTCTACTATGTGAAGAACGACCGCACGCTGCTGGAGGTGGATCTCCATACCCTGGTAGAACGCGAGGTGTACCGTGTCCCCGATGACTGGGTCGGTTACGGTACCTGGGTCGCCAACAGCGACTGCACCAAACTGGTTGGGATAGAAATCGCCCGACGTGACTGGACGCCGCTCAACGACTGGAAAATTTTCCACGACTTCTTCCATAAGGGGCCGCACTGTCGACTGCTGCGGGTGGATCTGAAAACCGGTTTAAGCACCACAATCCACGAAGAGAAAAACTGGCTTGGCCACCCTATCTATCGTCCGTTCGATGACAACACGGTGGCGTTTTGCCATGAAGGGCCCCACGACCTGGTCGACGCCCGCATGTGGCTGGTCAACGAAGATGGTACGCACGTGCGCAAAGTGAAAACGCATGCGGAAGGCGAAAGCTGTACCCATGAATTCTGGGTGCCGAACGGTTCTGCCCTTGTGTATGTCTCTTATCTGAAGGGCCAAAAGGGCCGCACCATCTGCAGCTTCAATCCGGATACGGGCGTCAATGACGCAGTCATGCCAATGCCCGCCTGTTCCCATCTGATGAGCAACGTTGACGGCTCCCTGCTGGTGGGCGACGGTTCAGGCACGCCGGTTGATGTGAAGGATACGCACGGTTACACCATTGATAACGATCCTTATCTGTACGCCTTTGACGTGGCAAAAAAAAGCTACTTCCGCATTGCCCGTCACGACACCTCCTGGGCAACGGTGGCAAATAGCCGCCAGGTCACCCACCCGCATCCCTCCTTTACTCCGGATGAGAAAGCGGTGCTGTTCAGTTCCGATAAAGACGGTCAACCCGCCCTCTATATCGCGAAACTTCCTGAGCAACCTGAAATGTTGCATGCATGATTTGAGTTTGTGTTTCTGTAACTGGCCTTGCCCTCCGTTTCGGAGGGCTTTTTTTTCAGTGGGCTTTTGCCCGTTGGGCGGCGCTTATCAGACATGGGTAAGCCGGGTAGGCACTGGCGCTACCCGGCAATGTTCAGCGGAATAACGTGATATCAGAAAGAATAGGCCACGCCTAAACGAAGGCGGGTCTGACGTTCATCGGTGTCTTTCACGCCGATGTTACCCACTTCAACATACGGTGCCCAGTTTTTATCCCATTTATACGCCAGCTTGGCGTTATATTCGTTGGAATAATCTTTGTTATTATTACGAACCATACCTTCAGAACTCTTCGCATAAACATAATTGAGTTCGGTACGCCAGTCACCCATTACCCAGCCAACCCAGGCATCACCACGGTTAACTTTGTCGTCATCTTTATTCGAGCTTGACGGGTAGCGGGTATATTCATAACGATAACGCGCGGCAACGTAGAAGCCGTTGTCGAAACTATATTGCAGATGCAGATTCGGTTTATATATTGTGCGGCTGTCGTTACTTTCAAGGGTAAACGCCGGCGTCAGTGCAATATTATCAGTCGCTTTCCAGCGCCAGCTAATTTGATCTTCATGCCCGTTACCCACCACATCCGCAAACGGCTGGTCGGCTTTATCACCGCCGGATTTCCATTTAGCTTCTACAGAAAAACCGACCCCGTTAGCAAAGCGATGTGAGACCGAGACACGGTCAGCATTGGCACCACTGTCGATATATTCATGGCGCAGATCGACGGTAACGGCCTGAGCCATGAAGGACGTACCGATAAGGGAAGTAAGGACCAGAGATTTCTTAAACATGAAAAAACCCTCAACTGAAATAATGTTTCTTATTTATGAAACTGCAGTTTATTTTTTAAAGAACATTATTTTAGTGACAAAGATCGTAATTATTTGTTTCATTTTTTTTGGCAAAGATGGACGTGACACCCATCAACAAACAGGGTGTATTAGCGTGAAATTATCGGAGGGGGATCACACTAAGACATTAACAACGATAATAATTAAGGCCGTAATTATTCAATAACAGAGTGAGAATGTGCTAATAACGGTTAATTCGTCATACGTTATGTAAAAAAAAACCTCCTGAAGGGAGGCTCTTTTATGCGGGCGGGATTTTAGCGTTCAATGGCGAGGGCGACACCTTGTCCACCACCGATACAGAGCGTCGCAATGCCTTTGCGGGCATTGCGCTTTTTCATCTCATGCACCAGCGATACCAGAATTCGACAACCGGACGCGCCGATAGGATGACCCAGTGCGATTGCCCCACCGTTCACGTTTACCCGCAGGGGATCCCATTCCAGCATTTTGCCAACCGAGATTGCCTGTGCGGCAAAGGCCTCGTTGACTTCAATCAGATCCACATCAGAGAGTTGCCACCCTGCGCGTTCCAGGCAGCGACGGGTGGCATAAACCGGGGCGATACCCATTAACGCAGGATCAACACCCACGCTGGCAAATGCCTTAATGCGGGCCAGAACGGGCAGATCCAGCTCGAGGGCTTTGCTTTCACTCATCATCATCACGGCCGCAGCGCCATCATTAATGGAGGAGGCGTTTCCCGCCGTCACTGAGCCCTGAGTTTCAAACGCAGGATTGAGCCTCGCCAGCCCTTCAGCGCTGGCGTCGGTGCGCGGCTGCTCATCGGTATCCACCACGGCAACCTCACCGTTCTGACGCTGCGTGCTGACCGGGACGATTTCATCCCGAAAGCGCCCGGCATCAATCGCCGCGCGCGCTTTTTGCTGCGAGCTTAACGCGTAAGCGTCCTGCAACTCACGGCTGATACCATACTCACGTGCCAGATTTTCCGCCGTCACGCCCATATGATAGTCATTGAACGCATCCCACAGACCGTCATGCACCAGACTGTCGAGCAACTGGCTGTTGCCCAGCTGCGCGCCGGTACGGCTGTCGGTCAGCACGTGTGGTGCCCGGCTCATATTTTCTTGTCCGCCGGCAATCACGACATCCGCTTCACCACACTGAATGGCCTGCGTCGCCAGATGCAGCGCTTTTAACCCTGAGCCACAGACGTCGTTGATGGTGATAGCGGAGACGGTATTGGGCAGGCCACCCTTGAGCGCCGCCTGACGGGCAGGGTTTTGCCCGGCACCGGCGGTCAGCACCTGTCCCAGGATCACCTCATCAATTTCATGTGCTGCAATCCCGCTGCGTTCCACCAGCGCTTTCACCACTACGCTGCCCAAATCAACAGCCGAGTGGCGTGAAAGCGCCCCCTGAAAACAGCCGATAGCCGTACGCAACGCACCCACTATAACGACATCTTTCATCACAACCTCTGTGTTAAATGACATGACGATAGTAGTGGATTGTTATTGGCAATTATCTTAATTGTTTAAAAATAGTGAGTTTAATCACAAGGATTAGCGCGCATCCTGCAGATACTGCCGCAGCCAGCTTCCGGCAACGCCGGGCGGGGATCGTTTATTCCAGAGCAGATCGATACCGATCGCCCGTGGCCACCCGGGGACATTCAGCTGCACCAGCGATTTCGCGGCGGCAAATTCATCCACCAGCGCGCACGGCAGCACGCACCAGCCAAATCCCTGCACCGCCATACTCAGCAGTAACAGGTAGTTGGGTGCCGACCAGACGGGTCCGCGTGCGAGCGTTGCCTCCCGCTCCAGATAGGTGCTGAGCCGCAATTCCCGCCAGCCGTGCAGCTCATCGGCCTGGATTACTTGCTGCCCGGCCAGAGGATGGTTGGTCGCGACATAGATTGCCATCCGGGTCTGTATCGGCAACCGGGTAAAACCAATATCGGTCGGATAACTGTCACGCGCTTCCGTGAGACCAACCTGCGCACGCGACTTCTGCAGCAGATCGATAACGTCCTCTTCCTCGCCAATCAGGCATTCAAATTCGGTATGGGGAAAGCGCTGGTCGAACTGGTTCATCAGGTCTTCCAGCACGTCCGGGTTGAGGGTATCGGAAAGAACAAACGTCAGGCGCGCCTCCGTTTGTGCCGTTAACGACACCGCCAGCTCGTCAAGCCGCGTGCTGGCCGCGAGGATCGCCTGCACATAACCCAGTACCTGTTCGCCCTGCGCGGTTAACACCGGCTGACGGGCCGAACGGTCAAACAGATCGAAGCCCAGATCGGCTTCAAGATTGGCGATGGATGTGCTCACGGTCGACTGGCTTTTACGTAACCGACGCGCGGCGGCAGAAAAAGAGCCCGCCGCGACGGTCTCAACGAATGCGGTAAGGGCTTCAGGAGAATAACGCATGCACTATCTACTTTATCGATGGATACCATCTTTAATATATCACCTTTAGCGATAACAATAGGCCGCATCAACGCCAAAATGCGTATTCACGAGGTCTAAAACTATGCAACATCAGGATGCACTCCAACGTAAACTGCCGGAGCGGATCTTTCATGCCGTCTGTTTCGAAGGGATTGCCACGGCGATCCTCGCCCCGACGGCGGCGTGGCTTATGCAACGTTCCGTGGTGGAGATGGGTGGATTGACCATTATCCTGGCAACCACGGCCATGCTCTGGAACATTATCTATAACGTCGGCTTCGACCGTTTCTGGCCGGTTCACCGCATCACACGCACGGCAAAAATCCGCGCACTGCATGCGCTGGGATTCGAGTGCGGGTTTATTGTGATCGGCGTGTCGATAGTCGCCGCGGTGCTGGGCGTCACGCTGCTGCAGGCATTCACACTGGAAATTGGTTTCTTCCTGTTCTTCCTGCCGTACACCATGTTCTATAACTGGGCTTACGATACGCTGCGCGAGAAATTCCTTAAACGTCGCCAGCAGCGACGCGCCCTCGCAGGCTAATTCCCTCTGGCCGGACGCCCGCTCCGGCCAAACTCCTTCGAAGCAACTGCGCTCTCAACCCATAATTATGGTAAATTGCGCTCCATTCTGTTGGTTTGATAGTTGATACGTTGCTCTAATGTCGAAAATTTGGTCAAAAGATGAGACTCTCTGGAGTTTCGCTCTCTATGGCACGGCCGTGGGCGCAGGAACGCTGTTCTTGCCCATTCAGCTGGGCTCCGCAGGCGCTATCGTCCTGTTTATCACTGCCCTTGTGGCCTACCCATTAACCTACTGGCCGCACCGCGCGCTGGCACAATTCATCCTGTCGTCGAAAACAAAAGGCAATGAAGGGATCACCGGCGCCGTCTCCCATTATTACGGCAGGAAGATAGGCAACCTGATCACCACGCTCTATTTCATCGCCTTCTTCGTGGTGGTGCAGATTTATGCAGTGGCCATCACCAACTCGTTAACTGAGCAGCTGGCAAAACACATGACGGTGGATACCGCCGTTCGCGTGCTGGTCAGTTTTGGCGTGGTGCTGGTGTTAAATCTGATCTTCCTGATGGGACGGCATATCACCATAAAAGTGATGGGCTTCCTGGTGTTTCCGCTGATCGCCTACTTCCTGTTTGTCTCGCTCTATCTGACCGGAAGCTGGCAACCCGCGCTGCTCACAAGCCAGATGGCATTTGACCGCCATACGCTGCATCAGGTCTGGATTTCGATCCCGGTGATGGTATTCGCTTTCAGCCATACGCCGATTATCTCGACGTTTGCCGTTGACCGCCGTGAGAAGTTTGGCGACGCCGCCATGGACAAGTGCAAGAAAATCATGAAGGTGGCGTACCTGATTATCTGCCTGAGCGTGCTGTTCTTCGTGTTCAGCTGCCTGCTCTCTATTCCACCGTCCTATATCGTTTCGGCAAAAGAGGAAGGGGTAACCATTCTGTCGGCGCTGTCGATGATGCCCTCTTCTCCGGCATGGCTGGGGATTTCCGGGATTATTGTGGCGATTATCGCCATGTCGAAATCGTTCCTCGGCACCTATTTTGGGGTGATCGAAGGGGCGACGGAGATTGTGAAGTCATCGCTGAACCAGGTGGGCGTGAAAAAGAGCCGCGCCTTTAACCGCGCGATCTCCATCATGGGGGTGTCGTTAATCACCTTTGCGGTGTGCTGCATTAATCCGAATGCCATTTCGATGATTTATGCCATCAGCGGTCCGCTTATCGCCATGATCCTGTTTATCATGCCGACGCTGTCGACGTACCTGATCCCGTCCCTGAAACCGTACCGATCTGTCGGCAACCTGCTGACGCTGATCGTTGGCGTACTGTGCGTGTCAGTGATGTTTGTAGGCTAAACGCCCCTGCGCCCGGCGTTCTGCCGGGCGCGTTATTCGTCACGCCCTGAGATGTCGAGCGGAAACGGCCTGTCCTGCACGACCGTTTTCATGACCAGCGTTGAGCGAAGATGCTGAACGCCGGGCATCGCAGAGAGCTTCTCATCATAGAGTTTCTGAAAAGCCGGCAGGTCGCGGGTCACAACGTGCATCAGATAATCAGGATCGCCAAATAAACGCTGCGCCAGCACAATTTGCGGGATCTCTTCCACCGCCTCCTCAAAGGCGCTCACCGCCTTTCTGTCGCCCTCTTTCAGCGTCGCAAACACGATCGCCAGAAAGTTAAACCCCATTTTGGCGGGATCGAGACTGGCCCGGTATCCCGTAATGGCCCCGCTCTGCTCCAGTGCCCGCACGCGCCGGTGACACGGCGAGAGGCTCAGGTTCACCCGTTCAGCCAGCTCCGTAAGAGATAAACGGCCATCAGCCTGCAACTGCGCAAGAATTTTTCGATCGATGCTGTCCATGTGGAAGATTTTGTCAATTTCACCGTCTTTTGAGCATAACATTGAAAACTCATTTCGTCCGGATACCGATATGCTTTCTCTCTGTTGACGGGTGAAATTCTGGAGTTTTACAGACGATGGAAATGAGTATTGTGGCCGGGTTTTGGGTGGTGTCTTTCCTGCTCATCATGACGCCGGGCGCCGACTGGGCTTACGCCATTAGCGCCGGCATCCACGGGCGGCGCGTGGTACCCGCAGTGATGGGCCTCATGTCCGGGCATCTGCTGGCGACACTGATTGTGGTCGCGGGCGTGGGCGTCATGATGGCGCAACATCCGCTGGCATTATCCGGGCTGACGATAGCGGGCGCACTTTACTTGCTGTGGCTTGGTATCTCACTGTTACGCGCTCCTGGCGCACCGGAAAGCGCCACAACCTCGGCGGCAAACTGGAAACAGTGGGCGGTGAAGGGATTATGTATCAGCGGCCTTAACCCGAAAGTTTTTTTGCTGTTCCTTGCCCTGCTTCCACAATTTACTGACCCGAAGGGAAGCTGGTCGGTTGCGATGCAGATGTCCGCGCTGGGCTTGCTACACCTCATCACCTGTACGCTGGTCTATCTGCTGGTGGGATACGGTTCAAAAGCCATCCTGGCCACCCGCCCGCAGGCCGCGCGTCTGGTGAGCAGAGCATCAGGGGGAATGATGGTAGTGATTGCGGTGGTGCTGCTGTTTGAACAGATCAGATGAAAAAACACCGGCCATTGCCGGTGTGTTTCTACGCCCGAATATCGTCATATTCCCGCGTATTATCAAACTCATGTTTGGCAAACGGGCATAGCGGGATAATTTTTCGATTTTCACCGCGCATCTTTGCGACCACTTTTGCCACCAGCTGTTTACCCACACCTTGCCCTTTCAGGCTCGGATCCACATCGGTGTGCTCGATAATGCTCAGATGCTCACCGGTCGGTACGAAGACAATCTCTGCAACCTGGTTACCGTCAGCATCGTTGACGTAAAACTTGTTATGGCCTTCCAGAATATCCATGGTTCCTCGCTTATTTTTGGCGATACTTCAGCGCACCGCTCGGGCAGGTATCAATCACATGTACAACCGTTTCGACGTCCACTTCATCCGGTATAATCCACGGTTTACGTTTCAGGTTGAAGAGCTTAGCGCTCCCGCGCACGCAATTTCCTGAGTGTTTGCAGATCGCGGTGTTGAAGTAAACGTCAATTTTCTCTCCGGTATAGGCCCGGTAGCCTGCATCCAGTAGCGCTTTATCCACGACATTGCCTCTGTAATTATTCGGGTGCTGAATGAAGCATAGCCTTACGCGATCCTGATAGCTATAACCCCCAAAACGAAAAGCCAGGTCACAACTCTGTTTTCGCCAGATTGCATCCCCCATTTCCTCATGTCAGTCTGCGCAGACCGCTCTAATCAGACTCCCCGCGTCAGGTCGTATGAAACGCAGACTCTCTTTTCAGGTAAAACTTTTTTTAGCGCTGGTGTGCTTCTCCTGCCTGCTGTTAGTTCTGCTGGGAACCATCCTGTTTCATTTTATTGACCGGCAATTGCATCACGATCTCGGCCAGCGCGCCCGGGTTCAGGCCAGCGAAATCGCGTTGATGCCGGGGCTGGCGGAAAACGTCGCGGCCAGAAATATCCCCGCCATCGCCCGTTTAATTCAGCCTATACGGGCCGAAAGTGATGCCAGTTATATTGTCATTGGCGATACCCGGGAACAGCATCTTTATCATTCAGAATCACCGGAACGCATCAATTTACCGATGATCGGCGGGGATAATGCGGAGGTATTACAAGGCAAAACAATTATTTCGGTGCGTAAGGGTGGGATTGGGGTTTCACTGCGCAGCAAAGCGCCCATCTTTAATGCGCAGCATCAGGTGATTGGGATTGTCTCGGTCGGTTATTTGACGTCGTACATTGCGAATATCAATGCGCGTATTCTCTGGCAGTCCGGGTTATACGGTATGGGTCTGTTGCTGTTACTGTTTATTTTTTCCTGGTTGTTTACCCGCAATCTTAAAAAGCAGATGTTCCGCCTTGAGCCAAAAGATATTGCGCAACTGGTCTTACAGCAACGCGCGCTGCTGGAAGCAATGTATGAAGGGGTATTTGCCGTCAATGAAGAAAAGCAGCTGATTTTAATTAACCGTGCCGCCAGAGAGATGCTGGATATTCATCAAAGTGAGAAAGCGCTTATCGGCAAACCGCTGGAAGACGTTCTGCAAACGTCCCCCGGTTTTTTATCTCAGCGCTACGCCTCGGTTAGCCGCGGTAACCACGACCAGATTGCGGTGCTTAACCAGCGCGAGGTGATTGTGAACCGCGTGGCGATTGAGGTTGAACCTGGTGTTGAAAGCGGTTGGGTTTATAGCTTTCGCGACAAGAATGATATCAACACTCTCAGCAGCCAGCTAAGCCAGATTAAACGCTATGCGGATAACCTGCGCATTATGCGTCATGAACAACTGAACTGGACCGCCACGCTGGTGGGGTTGCTGCAGATGAAACACTATGACGAGGCGATCCGTTACATCCAGGCACAGTCAGAAGGGGCGCAGCGCGTGCTGGACTTCGTCTCAGCCCATTTTGTCTCGCCGGCCCTGTGCGGATTGCTGCTAGGGAAATATGTCAGCGCCCGGGAAAAGGGCGTTGAACTGCAGTTTGATCCCGCCTGCCAGCTCACCCGCATGCCTACCTGTATCACGGAAATGGAGCTGGTCTCGGTGATTGGCAACCTGCTGGATAACGCCGTTGACGCTACCCTGAAAGCCCCGGTTCCCGCACCTGTAGAGCTTTACATTTCCGATCGCAACCAGGAGTTGCTGATAGAGGTGGCCGATCGGGGTTGCGGGGTGGATGAGGCGATGAAACCGCATCTCTTTCGCCAGGGATTCAGCAGTAAGCCGGAAAGCGAGAACGACATTGTGGGCACAGAGCACGGTATTGGCCTGTTTCTGGTGGCAGGCTATATCAACAAGGCGGGCGGCAGCATTGAGATAACGGATAACGCTCCTCAAGGCACGATATTCTCTGTGTTTATTCCCAATCCACTCCCCGTTCGACAGGGCTAACGCATGACCACGACCCGAGCACTTGATGTTGTGATTGTTGAGGATGAGCCGCACCTGGCGGAACTGCATCGCGAGTATATCGAGCAAAATTTCCATTTGCGCGTGGTGGGCATTGCCGCGTCGATTGAGCAGGCGTGTAACCTGATACGCCAGCATCAGCCGAGGCTGATACTGCTGGATAATTATCTCCCGGACGGTAAAGGCGTGGCGTTAATCGATAACCCGCTCCTGAAAAGCTATGAATGCTCGGTGATCTTTATCACCGCAGCCAGCGATATGCAGACCTGTAGCCATGCCATGCGCAGCGGCGCGTTTGACTACCTGATTAAGCCTGTTTTTTTCCAGCGTCTGCACGCCTCGCTGGAGCGTTTTATGCGTTTCATCCACACCGTGCAGCAGGTGAAGGTTGTCGACCAGCATGCGCTGGATCGCCTGTTTAACCTCCCCGCCGCGGACACCTCGCAGACCCCGTCCACAAAGGGTATTGAGCCCCACACCCTGGACCGTATTAAGCGTTTATTTGCGGAACACCCCGAAAAAACAATGTCGGTGGAAGAGGTGGTGGAATACGTCGGGATCAGCAAAACCACGGGCCGCCGTTATCTGGAATACTGCGTGGAAAGTGGGTTAATCAGCATCGAAATGCTGTATGGCAATATCGGACATCCCAGAAGGCTTTACCGCAAAGCGGCAGAGAAAACGTAATCCGTAACCGTTCGTTTGCTAAGCGTCGCGGATTTTATGGTGTTAATTGCTGAAACGACGCCGACAATCACACTTCGGAACCGCAACCCGCGCCCCCCTATTGTCGGCGCGGAGCCATGCGCTATGTTGACAATTAGTTCCTCAAATGTAACTAAAAGGTTAACTATAATGTCGAACATTTTCCGAATTTCTCTGATTACCGCTACCGTACTGTGTTCTGCTTCCGCACTGTCTGCTTTGCCGCAGGGCTACCCTGCTGACTATCAAAAAATGGTCGATGCCGCGACCAAAGAGGGCAAAGTGGTGATCTACTCCACCACCGACACCAAAGCTGCCGGGCCGCTGATTGAGGGCTTCGAAAAAACCTATCCGGGCATCAAAGTTGAATATAACGACATGAACAGCACCGAGCTGTACAACCGTTTTATCAGCGAACAGGCCTCGGGTGGCGGAAGCGGCGATGTGGTCTGGAGCTCCTCCATGGACACCGGGCTGAAGCTCGCTACCGACTACGCCATGGAGTACAAATCACCGGAGCAAAGCCAGCTGCCGAAATGGGCGGTCTGGAAAGATAAGGCCTACGGTACCACCTATGAGCCCGTCGTGTTTATCTACAACAAACGGCTGATCCCGGCGGGCGACGTGCCTGATTCCCATGCGGCGCTGGCTAAGCTTATTGCCAGCCAGACGGATAAATTCAAGAGCAAAGTCACTACCTACGACATCGAAAAATCGGGTCTGGGCTTTATGCTCTCGGTGCAGGATCACAAGGCCGATCCTAACTACTTCAAAACCCTGGCCGATATCGCCAAAGGGGGCCTAGCCGTTCAGTCTTCAACCGGCACCATGATGGAGAGGGTGTCATCAGGGGAAAACCTGATCGGTTTTAATATCCTCGGATCCTACGCGGAAGCGCGTGCGAAGAACGATCCGTCGCTGGGGATCGCCTATCCAAAAGATTACACCCTGGTGTTATCACGCGTGTCGTTCATCAGCCAGCAGGCGCAAAACAGCAATGCCGCGAAACTGTGGCTGGACTACGTCCTGTCTGAAAAAGGACAAAGTATTCTGGCAAGCCAGGCGGATATCCCGTCCATTCGTAACGATATCGACGGCAAAAATGATATCGACGGCCTGACGAAAGTGCTCGGCAATGCGCTGAAACCTATTCCGGTTGATGAAAGCCTGCTGGAGTATCTGCAGCCGAAAAAACGCCTGGAGTACATCAAACAGTGGCGTACCGCCGCCGCCAAATAAGCGTCTGAGCGCGACGCGGGTCGTCGCGCTCCTGTTACCTGAGTTCGTTTTGCTGGGCTGCAACACCAGGGATACCCCATGAATACATTACGCAGAAAGTGGCAAAGCCTGCCGCGCGGTATTGTCGTGTTGATAACCGCCCTGGTTATCTACACGCCGCTGTCGTTTATCGTGATACAGAGCTTCTTGTCCGCCCCGTTCTTTTCACCGGCAAAAGAGTGGAGTCTTGAATCATTTGGTTTTATCTTCACCGACCCTGATTTCTATAAGGCGCTGAAAAGCGGTTTTATTCTCGCTTTCGGGCTGGTCATCATCGCCATTCCGTTAGGGGGCGTGCTGGCCTTTCTGATGGTGCGTACCGATCTGCCCGGCCGCCGCCTGATTGAACCGCTGATCCTCGTGCCGGTTTTCGTGTCGCCAATGGTGCTGGGATTCGGCTACGTGGTGGCCGCCGGTCCGGTGGGCTTTTTATCCCTCTGGGCGCAGGCGCTGATTGGTTTCGTACCGTGGAATATCTACGACATGTCGAGCATCGTGGTCATTGCTGGCCTGACGCATGTTCCGCATGCCTATCTCTATATTTCGTCCGCGCTGCGAAGCGTCGGTTCCGATGTGGAAGAGGCCGCACGTACCGCGGGCGCGTCGCCGTTACAGGTGATGACCTCGGTCAGCCTGCCGATGGTGCGACCGTCCATTTTGTACGCCATCGTTCTGCTGTTCTTCCTCGGTCTTGAAGTGTTTGGTCTGATGCTGGTCCTCGGCGATCCGGAAGGCAACATGGTGCTGGCAACCTACCTGTACCAGCTGACCAACAAGCTTGGTACCCCTTCCTACCACCTGATGGCGGCGGTTGCGGTGGTGCTTATCTGTATCACCATTCCGCTGGTCATGCTGCAGCGTCGCCTGATGCGCACCGCCAACCGTTTCGTGACCATGAAAGGCAAAGCGTCTCAGGCCCGGGCTTTACCTCTGGGTAAATGGCGCTGGGTGGCGGGCGCGGTGGTCGCCTTCTGGCTTACCGTCACGATCGGCGTTCCCCTGCTCGGCGTGGTGTTACGCGCGTTTATCTCAAACTGGGGCGTGGGCGTTTCGCTGTGGGACGAGCTTTCCCTCAGTACTTTTCGCACGATATGGGCGCAGCCGAACCTGCTGCGTGCCATCGTCAACTCCATGTCCATTGGGGTCATTGGCGGCGCGCTGGCCGTGGCGTGCTACCTGTTTGTCGGTATCGCCATGCACCGCAAACCGGACAATACCACGCGTTTCCTGGATTACAGCGTCCTGGTGCCGCGCGCCGTGCCTGGCCTGCTCGCGGGTCTGGCCTTTCTCTGGGTGTTCCTGTTCCTGCCGATGTGGCTGGATAACTCGCTGAAATCGGGCTGGCTTTCCGGGTTCGCCTGGAGCGACTGGATGCGTGAAAACCTGATTGTCTGGCTACGTTCGCTGCGCAGCACCATATTCAGCGTCTGGCTGGCCTATACGGTGGTCTGGATGGCGTACGGGCTGAGACTCATCTCGTCCACCCTGCTGCAGGTTGCGCCGGAGCTTGAAGAGGCCGCCCGCAGTACGGGGGCTACGCGTGGCCAGATCACCCGCCATGTCACGATCCCGCTCTCCCGCTACGGCCTTATCGGTTCGTGGCTGCTGATGTTCCTGATTTTTGAACGCGAATATTCAACGGGTGTGTACCTGCTTTCACCCGGCACGGAAACCATCGGCTCGATGCTGGTATCCCTCTGGGCCGCGGGAGCCATTGATATTGTGGCGGCGCTCTCTTTTATTAACATCCTGCTGGTGGTAGTAGGTCTGGGCATTGCCCTTCGTTTCGGAGTCAAAATACATGATTGAATTAGCGGTTAACGATCTGCACCTGACCTACGGTGACAATCCTGTTTTAAAAGGGGTCTCCATGAACCTCAACCGCGGCGAAGTGGTCTCCCTGCTGGGTCCTTCCGGCAGCGGGAAAACCACCCTGCTGCGTGCGGTGGCGGGCCTGGAAAAACCGACTCAGGGCTCGATTATCATTGGCAAAAACAAAGTCTATGACGGCACGCCGCGCAGCGAGATCCCGGCGGAAGAGCGTAACCTGGGCCTGGTGTTTCAGTCGTATGCGCTGTGGCCGCACAAAACCGTTTTTGAAAACGTGGCCTATCCGCTTAAGCTGCGCAAGGTTCCGGCCAAAGAGATCCAGCAGCGCGTACAGGACGTACTGGACCAGCTCGGGCTGGGCCATCTGGGCAAACGCCACCCGCACCAGCTCTCCGGTGGACAACAGCAGCGCGTGGCAATTGGCCGGGCGCTGGTCTACAACCCGCCGGTCATTTTACTGGATGAACCGCTCTCTAACCTCGACGCTAAGCTGCGTGAAGAGGCTCGCGTATTCCTGCGTGAACTGATTATCAAGCTGGGCTTATCCGCATTGATGGTAACGCACGACCAGAATGAGGCGATGTCGATTTCCGACCGTATCCTGCTGCTTAACAACGGTAAAATCGAGCAACAGGGCACACCGCAGGAGATGTACGGCTCGCCGAAAACGCTATTTACCGCTGAGTTTATGGGCAGCAATAATCGCCTGCACGGCAAGGTAACGGAAGTACGCGACGGCAAAGCGCGTATCGAAGGCAAAGGCTGGGTGCTGTGGGGCCAGGCCGGTGAAGGGGTACGAAGCGGTGAAGATGCCACCGCGGTGATCCGCGTCGAGCGCGTGGCGGTGGTCGAAGGGCCGGGGGAAAACCAGCTGGCGCTACCGTTACTGACCAGCATGTATCTCGGCGACCGCTGGGAATACCTTTTCCGCACGCCGGGGGATGATTTTGTCATTCGCGCCTATGGTCACGAGGCCCGGGACCCGCTGCACTGCCACCTTTCGCTGCCTGAAAAGCACGTGTGGATCTTCCCGAAAAACTAAATGTAAAAAGGCTGCGATAAGCAGCCTTTTTTATGCCCGACATACTGCCTGCACTCGGCAGTGAAAGCCTTACGTCATCAGCTTACCAGGCAAGACTGCCCGCGCTGAGTCAACGTCCATAAGGTTGTGACCGCCGGGATGAACGCAGACTGACCGGCGTTCAGCGTCATGGTGGCACCCTCGGCGTGGCTGAGCGTGGCACTCCCCTTCAGCACCAGCAGAATTTGCGCACGGTCTGTCCCGATGCTTTGCTGCTCGCAATGTTCAATAACGCTAAAGCGAAAATCCGTTACCGGGATCGGGTATTGCTGCATCCCCTCTTCCCGGTGCGGATGCATCCTGAGGCGGTCGGCTGGGGTTTCGTCAAACACCGTACAGCGCACCAATTCTGCCACGTTGATGTTCTTGGGGGTTAAGCCCGCACGCAGCACGTTGTCAGAACTGGCCATGACCTCTACCGCCGTACCGTTCACATAGGCATGTAGCGTACCGGCGCGCAGGAACATCGCCTCACCCGGCGCAAGCGTAATGCAGTGCAGATACAGCGGGGCCAGAGCCCCGATGTCCCCCGGGTAGTCTCGCAGTAGCCGTTCGATAAAGGGCGCTACCGGAGCAAACACCCCGCATGCAAGTCGCGCTTCCAGACACGTCAGCACGCCCTCTTTTTCCGCCGGCTCAAGCGCCATCAGACGCGTAAAAAAGGCCTTAAGCCCTTCAGCATGCAGGTTGTTGCGAAACAGCGACAGTGCGGACGTCAGGGCCGGGGCATCCAGGCGCAAAAAGTGATTGGCAATCTCCTGATACGGCCGGAAGCCGTTCATGGCCATAAAAGGCGTCAGGGCAAAAACCAGCTCGGGCTTATGGTTCGCATCGGTGTAATCCTCTCCGGGCAGGTTGCCCTGACGGGCGAACCCTTCTTCTGCCTGGCGCTTATTGGGATGTACCTGCAGCGACAGTGCGCGCTCCGCTGACAGCAACTTCAGCAGGTAAGGCAACTGCCCCGCAGTTTCTCCCGCGCACGCGCCCAACATCTCTGCCGGCCTCTGTGAAATAAGGTCCTGTAAAGAGCGTAACCCTGTATCGGTTTCAATCTCCGAGCAGCCTGCGGGGTGGCTTCCCATCCAGACCTCGGCCTGGGGTTGATCGTCAGGGTTGAGCAGGCCAAAAAGATGATTAAGCGCTACGCGACTCCCCCAGGCGTAATTTTTGATGCCGTTACGCATCCGGTAAAAAGGCTGACTCATTGCGTATCCTTTTCACATTCGCCAGGGGTGAAGCCATTTTCAGCCGCCAGCTGCGCAAACCACAACGCGTTACGTTTGATTTGTCGCTCCCCGGTGGCTAAATCCAGACGCCAGAAGCCATATCGCCGCTTGAAGCTGTTGATCCAGGACCAGTTATCAATGAAGGTCCATTGATGAACACCAAAACAGTTGGCGCCGTCAGCAATACCACGATGCAGCTGAGCCAGATGTTCCTCCATCAGAGCGATACGGAAGGTGTCATCTATCACGCCATCGGCCTGCACCGGCCCTTCGGACTGCAGATCCATCGCGATGCCAATTTCCGCCAGATACCATTTAATATTGCCGTAGTTATCGCGAATATTGCAGGCAATGTCATAGATAGCTTCCGGGTGGATCTCGTTATTGTCGCGATAAGGGTTAAACCGTCCCTGAGGATCGATGTAATTTTCGAAATAAACTTCCGGCGTGAAGTAATCGAGCGCGTAAACGCTTTCCCGCGCTTTCACCCTTCTCGGCACATAATAATTCACCCCCAGAAAATCAATTCTCGACTGCAGGATCGTCTCCACATCCTGCCGTGAAACCTCTGGTAAGCAGCCGTTTGCGGTTAAGATTTCGCACAGTTCTTTGGGGAATTCATGTTTAACCAGCGGGTCGAGGAAGCTGCGGTTAAACAGCAGGTCGGCATACCAGGCCGCTTTTTTATCGGCCTCGCTGTCGCTGCGGGTATAAGAAGGCGTGAGGTTGAGCACGACACCAATCTCACCCGGCAAGCCCATTTCACGGTAGACATTCACCGCCCTGGCGTGCGCCAGCATAATATTAAAGGCGACCTGAGCCGCCAGTTTGCCATCTTTTTTACACGGATAATGGAAGTCATATAAATAACCGCCTTCCACCGGTACGATCGGCTCATTAAAGGTTATCCAGTATTTCACCTTATGGCCAAACAGCTCGAACGCGGTGCGGGCGAAGCGGGCAAAAAGCTCGGTTACGTAGGATGACTCAAATCCGCCATATGCTTTTTGCAGCGCCTCGGGCATATCAAAATGGTAAAGATTGATGATGGGCTCGATGCCGTTGGCAATCATTTCATCGAAGTAATCATTATAGAAGCGGACGGCGTCGCGGTTTGGCTGTCCGGTTTTGAAATCATCGATCAGACGCGACCACTGAATAGAGGTTCGAAACGAGTTAAACCCCGTTTGCTTCATCAGGGCTACGTCTTCTTTATATTTACTGTAGGTTTCACAAACGTGCTGCGGACCAATCTGCTGAAAAAAACGCTCCGGTTGTTCGGCAAACCAGCTGTCCCAGACAGAACGGTGCGGCTTATTGGCTATGCCTTCCGTCTGCGGACCTGATGCCGCTGCGCCCCAAAAAAAACCTTCCGGGAATTGATACCGGTTCATAACGCCTCCTGAATGAAAAAAAGGGCTGCCCCGAACAGGGCAGCCAAATAACTACTCTGCAGTGACTTCAATTGATTTGATGAACATATATCCCCAGTCGCCAGAGAACTTGCCAAAGCTAATGGTGTTGTCCCCTGCCCTGAGCGTGACCGGTACGATCATCGTCTGGCCTTTCTCATCCGTTTGCGGGAATTCAATGCTCACCGGCGTTCCGCCGTTCACAATGAACGAGTTTTTCTTACTCCCCCATTTGCCGTTAAATTTCACGTGCAGGGCAAACTTACCGTCCCAGGGGGCGTTAACCTGCCAGGTCACGCTGTCTCCGTCATTGGCAAAAGGACCAAGGAAACCGTCTTCACCAATCGCTAACGTATCTTTATCGCTCTTGGTGATGTTCAGTTTCCCCTTGCTGACGTCCAGCGTTCCGCCGCCAAAATGACAGTAGTCCGCCGGCACGGGTCCCGCCGCGGCCTTCACGCTAACGTTTACCGTCTTGCTGCTTTTCAGCAGTCCATCGTCAGCGGTAAAGGTCAACGCATAGTCACCGGGAGCCGAGAACCAGGCACGGGTTTCCGCTTTGGTGCTGTCACAAAAGTGGACGTTATCCTTGCCTTCGTGATGCCATGCCACGCTGACCTTCGGCTCCGGCAGATTGTCATCCTGCCAGGCCGCGGTGAGCTGAACGCCTTTATCCACGGTGGTAGAGAGCGCCTCCTGCAGAGTGATGACCGGCGGCAGGTTTTTCTGCGTATGCTCAAGGCGAATCACGTTTGAAGGCGCAGACTGACCGCTTTCGTTCTTTGCGATCACCCGGTAGTAGTAAGTCTGGCCCAGCGTCAGGCTGCGATAGTCATCACGGAAGAGATCCATTTTTGCCGGATCCCACTCATTTTTGCCGTCAGAGATATCCTGACCAACGCGGGTCCACGGGCCGTGTGGCTGAGTCGCTCTCTCCACATCGTAATAACGCCCGACGGGAGACCCCATCCAGTTAATGGCAAACGGTGAGTTGCTCTCGCGCAGCTTAGGCGCTTCCGGGACCGGCAGAGCCGGCGCCTTGCTCAGCCCCGCCATTTGCGCCGAGGCGGTTCGCACCAGATTGACGACCTCCATCTCCTGGTTTGCTTTGCCCTCGACCGGGAAGCCAGGCAGATGGTAGCTGTAGTGCCCGGTAAACTCTTTGTGCCAGTAAAAACCACCATCATGGCGATGACCACGGAAGCCCCAGATAAAGCCCCCCGCCGCCTGCGCGCCATTGACCTCGGTATGCACAATGGCCTGCATGATAGTGTTAAGGTCTTTTTGATCGAGCAGACCAAATTCGCCAACCAGATAGACCTTTTTGCCGCCAATCGCCTCCAGATCGTTGCGAACCTGCTCGGGGTGGTTGTTCTCGGCATTGGTGTAATAGTGGTTACTGATGATGTCGACGTTCGGATCGTTGAGCGCGAAATCATTCACCTTTTTATAGGTACCATCGACGACAAGCTGATGGGGCGCCCACTTGCGGATCCAGGCCGACGTTTTCTGCAGGAAATCAGCGTTGGTGTTTTCCAGCTCATTACCCGTTTCCCAGGCCATGATCGCCTTTTCATCGTAGTAATGGCGTCCCGTAATGGTGTTGGTACGGGTAATCACCTGACGGATCACATCCTGATAAGCACGGTAGGTTTTACTGTCGGTTCGATAAAAATCTTCCGGCTTTTCATGATAAAACGCGGCCAGCTGTTCGCGTCCCCCCCACCACCACCAGTGGTCAATAAACGGCAGAATCAGGCGCAGCCCCTGCTTATCCGCCTCGGCAATCATGTTGTCATACACTTTCATGGCCGTTTCATTCAGCCGCGGCATGCCGTCCGGCGTTGCCGGTGCCAGAATATGTGTCTCACGTCCGCAGGCAGCATCATTTTCCTGCTGCACGGAAAGCACATATACGCGCTGTGCTTTAGCACCGGTTTGCACCAGCGCTTTGATCCAGTTCTCCTGCTCTTCAGCAGTCGGCCATCTAAAGTATTGCCCCCAGCCGCGCGGATCCGCCTTACAGGTTCCGCGCGCGTCATCTTCTATACGATGCAGCTCCGGGGCGTGGATCCCGGCGAAGCGAAAGACGCGATTGTAGATTCAATTGGTCAACGCAACAGTTATGTGAAAACATGGGGTTGCGGAGGTTTTTTGAATGAGACGAACATTTACAGCAGAGGAAAAAGCCTCTGTTTTTGAACTATGGAAGAACGGAACAGGCTTCAGTGAAATAGCGAATATCCTGGGTTCAAAACCCGGAACGATCTTCACTATGTTAAGGGATACTGGCGGCATAAAACCCCATGAGCGTAAGCGGGCTGTAGCTCACCTGACACTGTCTGAGCGCGAGGAGATACGAGCTGGTTTGTCAGCCAAAATGAGCATTCGTGCGATAGCTACTGCGCTGAATCGCAGTCCTTCGACGATCTCACGTGAAGTTCAGCGTAATCGGGGCAGACGCTATTACAAAGCTGTTGATGCTAATAACCGAGCCAACAGAATGGCGAAAAGGCCAAAACCGTGCTTACTGGATCAAAATTTACCATTGCGAAAGCTTGTTCTGGAAAAGCTGGAGATGAAATGGTCTCCAGAGCAAATATCAGGATGGTTAAGGCGAACAAAACCACGTCAAAAAACGCTGCGAATATCACCTGAGACAATTTATAAAACGCTGTACTTTCGTAGCCGTGAAGCGCTACACCACCTGAATATACAGCATCTGCGACGGTCGCATAGCCTTCGCCATGGCAGGCGTCATACCCGCAAAGGCGAAAGAGGTACGATTAACATAGTGAACGGAACACCAATTCACGAACGTTCCCGAAATATCGATAACAGACGCTCTCTGGGGCATTGGGAGGGCGATTTAGTCTCAGGTACAAAAAACTCTCATATAGCCACACTTGTAGACCGAAAATCACGTTATACGATCATCCTTAGACTCAGGGGCAAAGATTCTGTCTCAGTAAATCAGGCTCTTACCGACAAATTCCTGAGTTTACCGTCAGAACTCAGAAAATCACTGACATGGGACAGAGGAATGGAACTGGCCAGACATCTAGAATTTACTGTCAGCACCGGCGTTAAAGTTTACTTCTGCGATCCTCAGAGTCCTTGGCAGCGGGGAACAAATGAGAACACAAATGGGCTAATTCGGCAGTACTTTCCTAAAAAGACATGTCTTGCCCAATATACTCAACATGAACTAGATCTGGTTGCTGCTCAGCTAAACAACAGACCGAGAAAGACACTGAAGTTCAAAACACCGAAAGAGATAATTGAAAGGGGTGTTGCATTGACAGATTGAATCTACAATCGCCATCTTTTAACGCTGCGCCATCGCGAGTAATAAAGTGTTCAAAATGGGATTGCTCGGCCGCCAGAGCCCCCGCGCTTCCCAGCGCGGAGAGTAAGGAGACGAGAAGCAGTTTTCGAATCGGGAAAGCCATCTCTTTTCTCCTCAGAACCAGACTTCAGCCTGCACACCAAAATTCAGCGTATCGGTATCGCCGCTACGTGAATATCCCCCCGGACTCAGGGTGCCAGTGCTCCAGTCGTAATTTCTGTCCATCGCATCCGAGACGCCTTTATCCCATTTTGCGTAGGTGGCAAAGAAGCGCAGCTGCGGACGGCTCCAGAAACCTGAATCAAAGGTCAGGGTCGGCGCAATGGTCACCTTGGTCAGGCCACCTTTCCCTTTACCGTTTACGCCCATGTAGTTTTTATCATCCAGATATTCGTAGCCCACCTCATATTGCATGGCGAAGTTTTTGGTTATCTGATGATACGGACGGATACCCGCGACCCACATGGAACGTCCCCAGCCGTCATCGTCGTTGGTCCACCAGCGGTAGTTTTTGTCTTTCTGATAAAACGCAAAGGTCGATACTTCCACGTCACCCAGGTTGGCCATGCTGTCCAGCACGACGCGCCAGGATTGCGTATCCTCAAGGTTTGCCCAGCCCCAGCCGTTTTTACCCAGCGAATCCGCGGCGGCCAGGCCTTTGCCATACTGGAAAGCGATGCGGGAGTATCCGTTGGTCAGGCCGTAGAAGCTGTCAAAGTTGTACAGCGCGGTCACGCCGTACCCCTTCTCAGCCGAGGTAGGATGGTTTTCATTGCGGTTCATGTGGTGGCCGATAAGTTCGACGTCGAGCCCGGTGCCGCCGATCTTTTTAAACCACAGGTTAAGCGAATAGTCGTCCGGATAGCCCTGATCCCCCAGATCTACCGGATAAGCTTTGGCTTCGTCGGTGGTCGAGAAGGCATACACACCCGCATCAAAGCGCGCGAAGCCTAAGTCCAGGTTATCGAACCCGCCCCCGGTTCCGTTGTACTGAATGTACTCCCAGTCGAACTGGTGGCTGGAAAGGTTGGAGCTGCTGTAGCGTTTACCGGCCCAGAAGGTCATGTCCGGGGCAAAATCGAGATTCGTTAATTCAGCAAACCCTTCGCGGAACTGGGTCTCTTTGCCATCATCGTCAGTACAGTTCCAGTCGGCGGTACATTTGGTCTGGTGCGTCAGGTTGGCCTGAATACGTGCGACTGCGCCTGAATCCGACTTCAGCGTTACCGTCGGGATCAGCTCAATTTTGGTATCTTCTTCGTTACCCAGACGCCATTTCCCGTCAGGCATCAGACCCACCGAATCGACCCGGTTGCCATCGCTATTGGCAAGAATACCCGAGCGTAAATAGCCATGGAGGGCGAAATCATATTTCTCATCGGCGCTGGCATAACCGCTGATGACAGTAAGAGCAATCAAGGACAGAGGTATTGATTTCATTAACGTTTGCATAGGTTCCCTTTGAATTTTTATTTTCACGGTTAAACGTGCAGGGGAAATGTAAGGATCAAATCTGGAAATGTACATCCACAAACGGAAAGCGCTTTCCATGTTTGCCGGATTGAATCACAAATTTAAGATCAAAGAGAAAATTTTTGTGAAGAATGTCACGAAATAATCTTCTGCCCATCAGGAACGGGCAGAAGCAGGGAGGCGGGGATTATTTTTCCAGCTGCATCAACTGGCGTTCATGAACCTTAAAGAAGGGGCGATAGAGCATCCATGCATTGAAAAAGGCGAACAGGCACATGCACATATTTTTCCAGCTGCCGTTCGCCGACCAGGCTGCGCCCAGCGGTGAAGGCATAGACCAGGGCAGCATGGCGACGGCTCTATCAAGCACGCCCAGCTGGGTTAAATACCAAGCTATACAGGCATTTATCAGCGGTACAAACACAAAGGGCAGTAAAAAAACCGGGTTCATGATGACGGGGAAACCAAACAATATCGGCTCGTTAATGTTGAACAGCGACGGCAGAAGGCCAATTTTCCCGACGCTCTTCAACTGCCGGGATCGGCTTCGCGTCGCCATAAAGACCAGCGGCAGCGTAGAGCCGATACCGCCAATCAGCAGATAAAAATCCCAGAATCCCTGCAGATAAATATGGGGCAGCACGGCTTCCCCGGCGGCCAGGGCCCGCTGGTTTTCAAACAGATAGGTGAGCCAGAACGGGTTCATGATGCCCGTAATGATCAGGGCGCCATGAATACCGACGAACCATAAAAGATTACACAGAAACAAGGAGATAAGCACCGCCGTAAGGGTATCGGATGCCACGATAAGCGGGCGTAACGCCTCGCCAATCAGCTGCGGCAAAATTTGTCCGGTCGTCTGCAGCATCACGGCATTCATTACGCTAATGGAGAGCATGATCACCAGCAGCGGCATCAGCAGCTGGAAACCATTTCGCGTCATCACCGGCACCTCCTCCGGCAGACGAATGCACCACCCTCTTTTGTAGAAAAACCTTATTATTTCAATAGAGTAAGCGCTTGAAATGAGCGCAGTGAAAAGCCCCATCCCACCCAGAAAAATATTCGTTGCACCGTTATCCCGAAAGCCAATGAACAGCAAAAAGGAGAGGCAGCCGGTGAGCCCACACAGCCGTTCCGGCAGTTGATACTGCTTGGCCAGACTGGCGCTGGCACCAAACCCGACAATCAGCGCCACCAGTCCGAGCGTCAGCTCAAAGGTTGGCAACAGCATCGGACGCAGCAGCAGATAGACGTGTCCGAGGCGCGATGCACTTGAAATGGCGAACGGTGGAAACAGCAGCGGCACCATCAGGCTTCCCACAATCACAAAAGGCATGGCGAGGGAAAAGCCGTCCCGCATCGCGGTAATATGTTGATTTCTGGTGATTATATTGGCTGCTGGCGTGAGACGTTGCTCGATCAAATCCACAGCAACATTCATCAAATGAATGTTCATAACTCGACCTTAATAGTTCGTGAATAGCCGCGATGATCTCGCACATCCGGACAAAGTGAAAGATTCCCTCAGGTGATCGCGGTCACAATTACCTTATCCACCAATGGAAAGCGCTTTCCGTTTTGTTCCATGATGACTATATTCCAGCCATAAGTTCAAAGGAGACGTTATGAAAAAAATCATGTTGTGTTGTTCTGCCGGGATGTCCACCAGCCTGCTGGTGAAAAAAATGGTCGACGAAGCGCAAAAGCGTGGCCTGGAAGCGGAGATCAAAGCGTTTGGCGTGGCCGAATTCGCCGAGCAGGTCGGTCACTATCAGGTGGTGCTGCTTGGACCGCAGGTGAAGTACATGCAAAGCGATCTTCAGAAACAAGCTGATAAATACGGGATCCGTGTTGAGCCTATCAACATGATGGATTACGGCATGCAAAAAGGGGGCGCCGTTCTCGATTTCGCCCTCTCCCTGATAGATAACAAATAACGAAGGGAAAACCCATGAGCTCTCTGTACGCGAAACTTATCCAGGTCATTGAACAGAAAATTACCCCGATGGCAGGCGCCGTCGGGCAGCAGAAGTATGTGACCTCGATTCGTGACGGCTTTATCACCGCCCTGCCGTTCATGATCGTCGGTTCCTTTATGCTGGTGTTTATTTTCCCGCCCTTCTCACCCGACACGTCCTGGGGTTTCGCCCGGGCATGGCTGCAATTCTCGTTGGATCACCGTGAAGCCCTGATGCTGCCGTTCAACTTCAGCATGGGGATCATGACGATCTTCATTTCAGTCGGGATCGCCGCGAGCCTGGCCAAACATCACGATCTGGATGCCCTTACCGCCGGCATGCTGTCGCTGATGGCATTTCTGCTGGTGGCTGCGCCGTTAAAAGACGGGCAGATTTCTACCGCCTATTTCTCCGGGCAAGGGATCTTCACGGCCATTCTGGTGGCTATCTACTCTACCGAGCTGTATGCCTTCCTGAAGCGTCACAATATTACCATCCGCCTGCCGCCAGAAGTGCCTACGGGCGTTGCGCGTTCGTTCGAAATTCTGATCCCGGTGCTGGCAATTGTTGTCACTCTGCACCCGCTCAACCTCTTCATTGAGGCTCAGCTCGGCATGATTATTCCGGAAGCGATTATGTCGCTGGTGAAACCGCTGGTTGCCGCCTCCGATACGCTGCCTGCCATTCTGCTCTCGGTGCTGGTGTGCCAGGTTCTGTGGTTTGCGGGCATCCACGGCGCGCTGATTGTCACCGGAATTATGAACCCATTCTGGATGGCGAACTTGTCGGTTAACCAGGCAGCAATGGCTGCCGGTCAGGCGATCCCACACATTTACGTTCAGGGATTCTGGGATCACTACCTGCTGATTGGCGGGGTCGGCTCTACGCTGCCGCTGGCGTTACTGTTGCTGCGCAGCAAAGCGGTACATCTGCGTACCATTGGGCGTATGGGCGTGGTGCCGGGGATGTTTAATATCAACGAACCGATTTTATTCGGTGCCCCTATCATCATGAATCCGCTCTTTTTCCTGCCGTTCGTGCTGGTTCCGATGGTCAATGCCACCCTCGCCTACTTTGCCCTTGATTTCGATCTGGTCAGTCGCGTGGTCTCGATGACACCGTGGACAACGCCTGCCCCTATCGGCGCATCCTGGGCGGCCAACTGGAGCTTTAGCCCGGTGATCCTCTGCCTGCTGTGCATGGTGACCTCAGCGGCCATGTACTTCCCGTTCCTCAAAGCGTACGAGAAGCAGCTGCTGGAACAAGAGCATGAAAATGCGGTTGAACAATCTGAAGAAGCGGCACAGTCCGCCTGATAGTAAAAACACAGAGGTTACTGATGGAATTAGAAGAACAGGTCATGGGCATTATTATCAATGCCGGTCAGTCACGCAGTCTCTGCTACGAAGCGCTTGGCTTCGCAAAAAAAGGTGACTTTGCTTCAGCCGACGCGCGGATGAAAGAGGCGGCGCACTTCGCCCGTGAAGCGCATCTGGTGCAAACCCAACTGATCGAAGCTGACGAAGGGGAAGGCAAAACCAAAATGACGCTGGTGATGGTGCACGCTCAGGATCATTTGATGACCTCGATTCTGGCGAAAGAACTGGTGACGGAGCTGATCGAACTGTACCGCACTCGTCAGGCATAACCATTCAGGAGAGGCGCTGGCCTCTCCTTTTCGAGGAACGTATGCACTATCTTGGACTCGATATTGGCGGCACAAAAATGGAAGCCATCCTGCTTTCGCCTCAGGGCGAATGCCTTTGGCGTGAGCGTCGTCCGACGCAAAAAAAAAGTTATGACGCCTTTATGCACCATCTGCTAGCGTTTATCGGCGAAGCGCGCGCGGTAAGTGAAGTGCCATTCAGTATCGGTATTGGCCTGCCGGGGGCCATCGACCCACAGAGCGGGCTAATTAAAAACTGCAACTGCCTGGTACTCAACGGTCACGACCTGAAGCATGATTTAGCACAGCAGCTCAATCAGCCCGTGTGGATAGCCAATGACGCGGATTGCTTCACGCTGTCTGAAGCGGTTGATGGCGCAGGCGCAGAAGCAGATACCGTCTTTGGCGTAATTGTCGGTACCGGATGCGGCGGTGGCGTGGCGGTACATAAGCGTCTGCTTCAGGGGCCAAACGCCATCGCTGGCGAATGGGGACATAACCCGTTGCCTGGCTATGCCCCCGAGACGGATGGTCCGGCGCAGCCCTGCTATTGCGGGAAACATAACTGTATCGAAACCTTTATCTCTGGCACCGGCTTTGCCCGCCGTTATCCCAGCGAACTGAGCGCGCAGGCCATCATTGAAGCGGCGGCCCAGGGAGACCTGACCGCGCGGGCCCACTGGCGCCACTTTATCGACGCCTTTGCCCGCAGTCTGGCCTCGGTGATCAATATTCTTGATCCGCAGGTTATTGTGTTGGGCGGTGGGTTATCAAATGTCAGCCAGCTGTACGACGAACTTCCGGCCGCCATCAGGCCCTACATCTTCTCGGAAAGCTGCCGTACCCGTATCGTCCCGGCCCGTTACGGCGACGCCAGTGGCGTGCGTGGCGCGGCGTGGCTACCGGGTTTGCACGCCGCGCAGACGTGAAACCGCCTGTGGGGGGCGCTAAGATTCTTAAGGTGGGTTATGTTAAGATAACCAAAACCCACCACGCAGAAAATGCTATGCCAACGATTGACGATGTATCACGATTAGCCAATGTCTCACGAGCAACCGTCTCACGCGTGTTGACGGGGACGCGCGGCGTGCGCGAAGAGAGCCGTGAAGCCGTGCTGCGCGCCGTAGAAGAGCTTAATTATCGCCCAAGCTTTGCCGCGCAAAACCTGGCAAGTCAGTCATCAAGCTACGTTGGTCTGGTTCTCTCTGCGAAGGATGAAAGCAGCGGAGCACGTTTGCTGCCTGCGCTCTCCCGCGCCATGAAAGCGTTGAATAAAACGCTCATCGTAGAGTACGTAAACGACCCTGTTGAGCAGGCTGTCACCGTTGATGATCTTCAGCGCCAGTGCGTTGCTGTCGTAGTCTTTGGGCCGGTTGCGGCCGGTAGCGCAGAGAATGTTATCTCCTTCGATCGTCCCGTGGTGGATGCGAAACCTCAGGGATATGACTTTGCCTTTGCGACGGAAAGCGCCTGTCGTTACATGACGGGCAAGGGCCATCGCAATATCGCACTGGTGATTGACAGCGAACACGATGACAACAGTAAAAAGATGGTGGAAGGCTATCGCAACGTCCTGCAAAACTACTCTTTGCCGTTTAATCGCCAGCTGGTGTTAACGGCGAATGAAGATGTTGAACAGGCGCTGCTGACGCTTATCAACAGCCTGAGCAAGTTTTCCGCCATTGTGGTTAAACGTGATGCCTATGCCGCTGAAGCGATGCGTCTGTTCCGGGAATTTGGCATTTCCGTTCCGCAGGAAGTATCGCTGCTGAGTCTGGAAGATTCGCCTCTGGCAACCCAGCTCTATCCACAGCTGACCTGTATCTCGTGGCCAATGGATCAGTTGCTCACTCAGTGCGTTGAGCGCATTAAAAGCCTGGTGGATGGCCGACCTGTTCGCACGTCAGAGCTCTCCCCCGTGATTGGTAAACTCACACCTCGCCAGTCGGTGATGGAAAAAAGCTAGCGGGTACGCAGCGATTGCCGGCTTAAGGGTGTGATAACACAATAAACGTTATCCCTGTTCTGGAGCGAGATGATGAAAACCTTTCTGTTCATAAGTGCCCTCACCCTTTTCCCGGCGCTCTCCTGCTATGCCATCGCCCAGGAAACGTCCCTGCCGCTGAAAGAGCAAATTCATACCGATGAAGGTACGTTATGCATGTATGGCGATGCTTCGCGCAGTGAAAAAGTTGTGATGCAGGGCGGCAACGATTGCCCACAGAGTAAAGCGGCAAAACAGTCCTGATTTTTTTGAAGGGGTGGAGTTATTACCAGGCGGTAAGAATTTACCCCCTATTTTTTTTGATTAAAAATCAGTCCTGCGACAAATTAAGATGGAGTCTGGTCATTAAGCGATAAATGAAGTCTGTACTCGTTATAGCCCTGCCGCAAGCCATTTATGATTTTCCGGGCATGAAAATATCGCTGAATCCGTGCTCACTCAGACATAACGCCCACGGCTTCCCGCTTCACTTCGGGTACTTCCATACCGCCAGACTTCTTGCATCAGTTCCAGAAGATGGCGTCTTAAATAGCATCCTTAAGACAGCGTTTCAATGCAAAACCCCGGTTCGGTCTGGCGGAGGATACAGGTGATGTGTTTGTAAAAAACACTTTTTTAAGGGGATGTCCTCACGTGGTTTATACAGATATAACTTACATTGTGATGTGTTAATGAATGGGGAGCAGGTCAACTTAACCAAAATTTCATACCTGCTAATCGCCTATCACTTTGTTACAACTGCTCATTTACTCGCCAACACCAAAAGCCTACACTTCACTTAAGGATTTCAAACCAATACAAGGACAAAAATAAATGGCTATTGGCCACTACTTATTCAGGGGCGATAAGACTGCTTGCGGTGGTCGGATTATTGAAGGATGTACCGATCATCAGTTTTTCGATAAAGACATGGCCTGTGAAGGGCATAAAGTGACATGTGGTAAACATGCGGGTAGATTCCGCATAGTGGGAGGGCTTGAAAACGATGAAATACATGGTAAAAGGGTTGCAGGAACACTGCACAGCCGTAGCTCCTGCCCCTGCAAATCACGTTTCATTCCCTCTATCTTCGACACTTACGAATTTTCTAAAGAGCGAGTGAAAGCCGACACCACCCAATCTCACATTGTTGAATTTCCCGTTCTCCCTGGCCCGATTGCAGATCCTAAAATTGATAGCTTTGCTGACACCTGCAAGCCAGAAGATAACCCGCTATTGAACGGCGTTTACATCTGGACTGAAACCAAAAACGCAGGTCATGCTTTCGTTTCAGTGCACGAGAATAACAATGTCTATCTTTACACTTATGGTCGCTACGGCAGAACCAATCGTGGAGGCTTTACGGGAGATGGTATTCTTAACTTCCTGCAAGATGAAGACGCAAGGGTTTACTATCGTTCTGAACTCTATGAGATGGGTGCTCGTGTTTTCCGCATAGACGATGCTGACCCGGTGAAGACAAGAACGTTCTTCGAAGACCTATGGAACAGCAGTAAACCAGCCATACAAACATCAAAAATGCCAGAAACTACAAGAAGGAGAGGCCGTACCATTGATGACTATGATGTTACTAGCAGCAACTGTACCACACATTCAGTTGCGGGGATCAAGTTTGCTGGATCAAGGGTATTTGAGCACGGTTATACATCTACGACGACACAACTACCTATTGAAGCCGAAGAAGATTTCACCGTTCCGGTATCGCTGCAAAGATTTCTCATCACAAAAGGTGGAGACATGTCCTCAATGCTTGTCGTTGAGATGACGGGAGTATTCAAAGAACAATACCCTAATTCAGGCAACTTGCAGCCATTCCAGGAAACTCGCGGTGGTGTAGTTCAGCATGTTGCAGCGGAAGGTGCTGCCACTGGTAATTCATTGTCCCCGTATTCCGGCGGCACTGTAGGTGGTGTATTAGGGGGAACTTATGGCGATGACGAATAGAAGCAAAACTGTTTTCCGATGGGGTGGAATTGTCATTGTATCGCTTTGCTACTTTATCGCACTGGTGCTATCTACCTTCTCTTTTTCCGCATTCAGCGAGAGTGAAAGTATGCGGCTTTCAGGCCCAATCCCACTAAAAGAGTACCATGCTTCGATAGACTCGATCATGCAAGCCACTGATGATGTTTTTAATGTCGCCTTTTTTGGTTTTATGATCTGCGTGCCTCTTATTCTGATCATCTTTAAAAAAGTAAGATGATAAATAATAAGTTCTGGATCAGGTGGGTGAGTATCGCGCTGCTCTGCGTAGCCTATTACGCTATCGTGCTATATTTCGCTCTGGTCTTCGCGCTTAACTTTTCAGAGACAATGAGCCAGGGCGGGGAGTTTACGCCTTCTCAATGCACCTGGTTTGTTAAGGAGCTATCGCAAAATCACTCTGACTCAGCGTTAGCTTCTATTGTTGGTTTCGCTATCTGCGTACCGCTGATCCTGCTCATTTTCAAAAAGGTGAGATGATTTGGAGAGCCACGTAGCGATGACGAATAGAACAAAATGTTTCATCCGATGGGGAAGCATAATCACGATCTCTTTCCTCTACATAGCATCCATTTTGGTCAATGTATTAGATTATGGGATAACGAGAAAATACACTGACATACTCAACGAAAAAACGATCACTATTGAAGCCTGTAATGCTGTGGGGGCTGATTTTGAACAGTATTACGACAGACTGATTGATGTTTCTCTCTTCGGTTACATCATTTCTACCGTGTTGATCCTGATCATCTTCAAAAAAGTAAGATGACCGCCAAAGGCTGGAAGCCTTCAGCCTTTTCCCCTTCCCTCGATTTTAGGCAATAGAAGCCATAAAGCGCCGTGATGGGTACATCAACGAAAGCGCCGTAGGCAGATCATTAGGTTTTCAGCAGTGGCAACGGTAATCAGGTGATCGTTATGTTCCGGTGATCGAAGCCGTGGTAGAACCTGATTCTTTACCGATCAGGTTAGTCCCATCTTTACGCGTGTTTATCCCGCGCTAAGGTTGTTGCCGTTCTGCTGCCAATGAGATGTTACTATGCCACAGGAGAGGCTTTGCGTTCATTGTTGGACTATCGCGGAAACCACCGCCGACGATTGGCTACACTCTCAATTCACCGAGTAACCATTCGTGACAAGTTTCAAAGTAGTGAACTATGGTAGAACGCCTAAGCATGTTAGTAAGCACTATTGCGTAACATGCTGAAAGTACCGGATTTTTTTCGAACGGTTCCACAAGGGTAGATTCTGGAGCGGGCGAAGGGAATCGAACCCTCGTATAGAGCTTGGGAAGCTCTCGTTCTACCATTGAACTACGCCCGCTTTGAGGTGCGTAAGGCATTATAGACCTTACGCCTCTTCATACAAGCCTCTTTGCAACTAAATGGCGATTATATAATCACTTAGCACTTTGGCTTACTGCCTGGCGCCGGAAGATAACGCTGCGGATCGATGGCTGTAGCACGATAACGGATCTGGAAGTGTAACTTCACCGAGTCCGTGCCGGTACTGCCCATGGTGGCAATCTTCTGCCCAGCCTTCACATTCTGCCCGTTGTTCACCAGCATCGTATCGTTGTGGGCATAGGCAGTGATGTAATCTTCCCCATGTTTAATCATGATCAGGTTACCGTAACCGCGCAGCTGGTTGCCGACGTAGACCACCTTCCCTGCCCCTGATGCATAGACTGGCGTGCCGCGCGCAGCAGCGATATCAATGCCTTTATTGCCCCCCTCAGACAAGGAGTAAGGCAACACGACCTTGCCGCTGGCAGGCCAGACCCAGCAACGCTGGCCGACCGGAGGCCATGAGGACTGCGGCACCGCGTAAGACGGCGTCACTTTAGCTGTTTTGCCTTTAGAGGATTTCTTCGTTGAAGACGCGCCACCGTTAACCTTCAGTTTCTGCCCCACCTCGATGGTGTAGGGTGGAGAGATGTTATTCAGACGCGCCAGATCCTTCACGCTGGTCCCCGTTGCGCGCGAAATCCGATACAGCGTATCCCCGCGCTTAACGGTATAGACCGCGCCGGAATAGCTGCCCATATCCGACGACTTGCTTCCTGAACAGCCTGCCAGTAATAGCGTCAGCGTCAGACAAAAAACGGCGGTAATGGGATTTCTCGTCAGGCTTCCTGCAAACAAAACAGATCCTCGGTCAGCGTGAATGGCGCACTATGATACCAGCCCAGACTGATATGGGTCAGCCCTTTTCCGCTCTTGAGAGCAAACGGCGCATGGAGGAATGCAGTATAATGCAGCTGCTGATGGTGCTGAGCCATCCGCATCGTTGGCACTGGAGCATCAATGAGTATTCAAGAACACGTTATTTTGGTAAATGACCAGGGAATGGTGATTGGCACTCAGGAAAAGTACGCCGCGCACACCGCCCACACCCCGCTGCACCTGGCTTTCTCATCGTGGCTTTTTAACGCCAGAGGTGAGTGTCTGGTTACCCGACGTGCCTTAAGCAAAAAAGCCTGGCCAGGCGTCTGGACCAACTCCGTTTGCGGACATCCTCAGTCTGGTGAAAAGACGGAACAGGCTATCATCCGCCGTTGCCGCTTTGAGGTTGGCGCGGAGATCGCCAATATCACTCCCATCGCCTCTGAGTTCCGTTATCGTGAAGCCGATCCTTCGGGGATCGTGGAGAACGAGATTTGCCCGGTATTCGCAGCACGCGTCACCAGCGAACTGCATATTAATCACGATGAAGTGATGGAGTATGAATGGGTCGAGCTGGAAGCGTTGTTCCGCGCACTGGACGCTGCCCCCTGGAGCTTTAGCCCGTGGATGGTGCAGGAAGCGACGGTCGCCCGCGACGCGCTCAGGGCCTTCGCGGCGCAATAAAAAAGCCCCTTTCGGGGCTTTTTTATTGTCTTAACGGCTTACTTCACCGGGCGCATCGCCGGGAACAGGATCACATCACGGATGGTGTGGCTGTTAGTGAACAGCATAACCATACGGTCGATACCAATCCCCAGACCTGCAGTTGGTGGCAGACCGTGCTCCAGCGCAGTCACATAGTCTTCGTCGAAGAACATCGCTTCGTCATCGCCCGCCGCTTTCGCGTTAACCTGATCCTGGAAGCGCTGAGCCTGATCTTCTGCATCGTTCAGCTCGCTAAAGCCGTTGCCGATTTCGCGGCCACCGATGAAGAACTCAAAGCGGTCAGTGATTTCCGGGTTCACATCATTACGACGTGCCAGCGGAGAAACTTCTGCCGGGTATTCGGTGATGAAGGTCGGCTGAATCAGGTGCGCTTCGGCCACTTCTTCGAAGATCTCGGTCACGATACGGCCCAGACCCCAGCTCTTCTCAACGTTGATACCGATGCTTTCCGCGATCGCTTTCGCAGAGTCGAAGTTATCCAGATCGGCCATGTTGGTTTCTGGACGGTATTTCATGATCGCTTCGCGCATGGTCAGTTTTTCAAACGGCTTGCCGAAGTCGAAGACTTCTTCACCGTAAGGCACTTTAGTGGTGCCCAGAATGTCCTGCGCCAGGGTACGGAACAGTGATTCGGTCAGCTCGATCAGATCTTTATAATCCGCATACGCCATATAGAGTTCCATCATGGTGAACTCTGGGTTATGACGCACGGAGATGCCTTCGTTACGGAAGTTACGGTTGATTTCGAACACGCGGTCAAAACCACCGACGACCAGACGCTTCAGGTACAGTTCCGGCGCGATACGCAGGTACATGTCCAGATCGAGGGCGTTGTGATGGGTGATGAACGGACGTGCAGACGCACCGCCTGGGATCACCTGCATCATTGGGGTTTCCACTTCCATAAAGTCGCGGTTAACCATGAACTGGCGGATACCGGCCATGATCTGAGAGCGAATCTTGAAGGTCTTACGGGATTCATCGTTGGAGATGAGATCCAGGTAACGCTGACGGTAGCGCGCTTCCTGATCCTGCAGGCCATGGAATTTGTCCGGCAACGGGCGCAGGGCTTTGGTCAGCAGACGCAGTTCGGTGCAGTGGATAGACAGCTCACCGGTCTTGGTTTTGAACAGCTTACCTTTCGCCCCCAGGATATCGCCCAGGTCCCACTTCTTGAACTGCTCGTTGTAGATGCCTTCCGGCAGGTCGTCACGGGAGACGTACAGCTGAATACGGCCGCCAACGTCCTGCAGCGTCACGAAGGAGGCTTTACCCATGATACGACGGGTCATCATGCGGCCAGCAACGGCCACTTCGATGTTCAGCGCTTCCAGCTCTTCGTTCTCTTTACCGTCGAAGTCAGCGTGCAGTTGGTCTGAGGTATGGTCACGACGAAAATCGTTCGGGAACGGCACGCCCTGCTCGCGCAGTGCTGCCAGCTTCTCGCGGCGGGTTTTCAGTTCGTTATTAAGATCGACTACCGCGTCAGCGCCCTGTGCTTGTTGTTCAGACATGTTGGTTCCTCATAACCCTGCTTTCAAACTTGCTTCGATAAATTGGTCCAGGCTGCCGTCCAGCACCGCCTGCGTGTTACGGGTTTCAACCCCGGTACGCAGGTCTTTGATGCGGGAGTCATCAAGGACGTAAGAACGGATCTGGCTGCCCCAACCGATGTCAGATTTGTTATCTTCCATCGCCTGTTTCTCAGCATTTTTCTTCTGCATCTCCAGCTCATAAAGCTTCGCTTTCATCTGCTTCATGGCCTGGTCTTTGTTCTTATGCTGGGAACGGTCGTTCTGGCATTGCGTCACCAGCCCGGTTGGAATGTGGGTGATACGCACCGCAGATTCCGTACGGTTAACGTGCTGACCACCCGCGCCGGATGCGCGGTAAACGTCGATACGCAGATCCGCCGGGTTGATGTCGATATCGATATCTTCGTCAACTTCCGGATAGACAAACGCGGAGCTGAAGGAGGTGTGACGACGGCCGCCGGAGTCGAACGGGCTCTTACGCACCAGGCGGTGAACCCCCGTCTCGGTACGCAGCCAGCCGTAGGCGTAATCGCCAATAATCTTGATGGTGACAGATTTAATACCGGCCACTTCACCTTCAGACTCTTCGATGATTTCGGTTTTGAAGCCGCGGGCTTCCGCCCAGCGCAGATACATGCGCATCAGCATGCTGGCCCAGTCCTGGGCTTCGGTACCGCCAGAACCTGCCTGAATATCGAGATAGCAGTCAGCGTTATCGTATTCACCGGAGAACATGCGACGGAATTCAAGCTGTGCCAGCTTCTCTTCGAGCACGTCGAGTTCAGCCACGGCTTCGTTAAAGGTTTCTTCGTCGTCAGCTTCGACGGCCAGCTCCAGTAAACCGGAAACATCTTCCAGCCCCTGAGCCATTTGATCCAGCGTATCTACGATAGCTTCGAGAGAGGAACGTTCTTTACCCAGCGCCTGCGCGCGTTCAGGTTCGTTCCAGACGTCCGGCTGTTCCAGCTCGGCGTTTACTTCTTCAAGACGCTCTTTCTTGGCATCGTAGTCAAAGATACCCCCTAAGAACGTCAGAGCGCTCCGTGAGGTCCTGAATACGGTTTTTTACCGGATTAATTTCAAACATGGTCTGTTTTCTTTTATGGACTTGTCAAAATGCGGTGATAAGAGCGGGATTGTACCGAATCCACGCCCTTTTTTATAGAGATTACTGCCGCTAAATTGGCCAGATATTGTCGATGATGATCTGAAGGGTGCGGTTACCGCGGAACTCGTTTATATCCAGTTTGTATGCCAGCTCAACTTCGCGCACGCCGTTGTCCGGCCAGACAGCGGTATCGACGTTAAAGGCAATACCGTCCAGCAGCGGGCCACCGCCTACAGGCTCGACCATCACTTTCAGATGACGCTCACCGACAATGCGCTGTTGCAGCAGACGGAAGCGGCCATCGAACAGGGGTTCCGGGAACATCTGCCCCCACGGCCCTGCATCCCGGAGCATCTGTGCCACTTCCATCGTCATCTCAACCGGCGTGAGTTCGCCGTCGGAAACCACTTCGCCCTGCAGCAGGGCCGGGTCAATCCAGTCGGTGACCAGCTCGCCGAACAGACGCTGGAACTCGTCGAACTTCGCCTCTTCCAGCGACAAACCTGCCGCCATGGCATGACCGCCGAACTTGAGCATCAGACCCGGGTAGAGGGTATCCAGACGCTCCAGCGCATCGCGCATGTGCAGCCCCTGAATCGAACGCCCGGAGCCTTTGAGGGTGCCATCACCAGCCGGTGCAAACGCAATGACCGGGCGGTGGAAACGCTCTTTAATACGCGAAGCCAGAATGCCCACCACGCCCTGATGCCACTCAGGGTGATACATCGCCAGGCCGCCCGGCAGCGTATCGCCGCTGCGTTCCAGTTTTTCGCACAGGGTCAGCGCTTCAACCTGCATTCCCTGTTCAATTTCTTTACGGGTCTGGTTCAGGGCGTCCAGCTCATTAGCCAGCACGCGCGCTTCACCAATGTTGTCGCACAGCAGCAACGCGACGCCAACGGACATGTCGTCCAGTCTGCCGGCCGCGTTCAGGCGAGGCCCCAGGGCGAAGCCCAGATCGCTTGCCGCCAGCTTGAGCGGATCGCGGTTAGCAATCTCAAGCAGCGCTTTGATACCGGGACGGCATTTGCCCGCCCGGATGCGGCTTAAGCCCTGCCAGGTCAGAATACGGTTATTGGTATCGAGCGGCACCACGTCTGCGACGGTCCCCAGTGCGACCAGGTCGAGATACTCGGCCAGGTTCGGCACGGCAATACCGCGGGCGTCGAACCAGCCCTTATCACGCAGCAGCGTGCGTAACGCCAGCATCAGATAAAATGCCACGCCGACGCCTGCGAGTGATTTCGACGGGAAATCGCAGTCGCGCAGGTTCGGGTTGATGATCGCTTCCGCGGCAGGCAGCGTTTCACCCGGCAGGTGGTGATCGGTAACCAGCACCGGGATCCCCAGCTGATGCGCATGATCGACGCCCGCATGGGAAGAGATCCCGTTGTCTACGGTCAGGATCAGCTGTGCACCGCGGGCATGGGCCTGATCGACCACTTCCGGGCTGAGGCCGTAACCATCTTCAAACCGGTTCGGCACCAAATATGTCACGTTGTCGCAGCCCAGCGCGCGCAGGCTCAGCACGCTCAGCGCGGTACTGGTTGCGCCATCAGCATCAAAATCCCCCACCACCACAATGCGCGTACCTTCACACAGCGCGTTGTAGAGTATTTCTGTGGCTTTTTCGATGCCGTTTAACTGCTGCCATGGCAACATCCCTTTAACGCTGCGCTCAAGGTCGGCAGCGGTACGCACGCCACGGCTGGCGTAAAGCCGCTTTAGCAGCGGCGGGAGGTCGTCAGGCAAATCAGCAAGTTCAACCGCCTCGCGGCGGCGCAGTTTTATTGGGGCTTTCACGCGAATTATTTACCACCAAACTGTTTCTGGTGCGCGTCGAGGAACTCTTTCATCTCTTTAGGTCCCTGATAACCCGGAACAACATAGCCATTGCTCAGGACAATCGCTGGCGTACCGTTCACGCCAAACTGCACACCCAGCGCGTAGTGGTTAGCGATATCAATGTCGCAGGATGCAGGCTGCACGCCTTTGCCATTCATCGCGTCATCAAAGGCTTTGTTGCGGTCTTTCGCACACCAGATAGCTTTCATATCCTGCTCTGGCTTACTCTCAACGCCCGCGCGCGGGAAGGCCAGATAACGCACGGTGATCCCCAGCGCGTTGTAATCTTTCATCTCTTCATGCAGCTTATGGCAGTAGCCACAGGTGATGTCGGTGAAGACGGTAATGACGTGTTTTTCCTGCGCCGCTTTATAAACGATCATCTCTTTTTCGAGCGCGTTGAGGTTTTTCATCAGCAGCTGGTTGGTTACGTTGACCGGCTGTGCACCGCTCACGTCGTACATTGGCCCCTGAATAATGTGTTTTCCGTCTTCGGTCACGTACAGCACGCCGCTGTTCGTCAGAACCGTTTTCATGCCGGCAACCGGTGCAGACTGGATATCACTGCTGGTGACGCCTAGCTTCGCCAGAGACTGTTTGATAGCGGCGTCATCCGCATGGGCAAAACCGGTAAATGAGGCTGCCAGCAGGGTGAACAGCGCGAAAGACTTTTTCATATAAGATCCTAATTCGTCGGCACTCACGCTCGTGGGTGGTGCTGTTGGTGTAGCTGCCGCAGCCGTTCCGTCGCGACATGGGTATAAATTTGGGTCGTGGAAAGATCGCTATGTCCCAGCAGCATCTGCACCACGCGCAGGTCGGCGCCGTGGTTCAGCAGATGCGTCGCAAAGGCATGACGCAAAACGTGTGGCGAAAGCTTTTCACTGTCGATACCCGCCAGTGTGGCGTAATGTTTGATGCGATGCCAGAACGTTTGCCGCGTCATCTGTTGTGCGCGCTGGCTGGGGAACAAGACGTCGATTGAAGCGCCATTAAGCAACCATGGACGACCGTGCTCCAGATAGGTTTCCAGCCAGTACACCGCCTCTTCACCCAGCGGCACCAGCCTTTCCTTGTTTCCTTTACCGATTACGCGAACTACGCCCTGACGAAGGCTAATGTCGCTCATCGTCAGGCCGACCAGTTCAGAAACACGCAAACCGGTAGCATACAATAGCTCAAGCATGGCTTTATCGCGTAACTCCAGCGGCAGGTCAACTGCGGGTGACTGTAATAATCTCTCAACTTGTGCTTCGCTGAGATCTTTCGGCAGCCGCTGCGGGAGTTTCGGGGAGGCCAGGAGCGCGCTGGGATCGTCTTCGCGAATTTTTTCACGGTTGAGATGCTGGAACAGCCGACGCATTGCGCTGAGCAAACGTGCGGAACTGGTGGCCTTGTAGCCCCCTTCCATCCGCTCGCCCAGCAGCGCCTGCAGGTCGTCGCTTTGTGCGTTCGCCAGCGACAGCCCGCGGTGCGCCAGCCACTCCACCAGCATGGTGAGATCGCGCCGGTAGGCACTGAGCGTATTCTCGGCCAGGTTCTTCTCCAGCCACAGTGCATCGAGAAACTGTTCGATGAGTGCGAGATCCTTTTCCACATCAGCCCCTTTGATTCTGCAGTCAGGCCATTATGCCTGATTGCTACCGGTTTCTGGTACACTACGCGCAAAGTCAAAGCAAGAATTGAGATAGTCACGCGATGAATATTGGTCTGTTCTATGGTTCCAGCACCTGCTACACCGAAATGGCGGCAGAGAAAATTCGGGACATCATTGGCCCGGAACTGGTGACGTTGCATAACCTGAAAGATGACGCGCTTACGCTGATGGAGCAGTACGACGTGCTGATCCTCGGCATCCCGACCTGGGATTTCGGCGAAATACAGGAAGACTGGGAAGCCATCTGGGACCAGCTTGATACGCTTAACCTCGACGGCAAAATCATTGCCATGTACGGCATGGGAGACCAGCTGGGTTACGGTGAGTGGTTCCTGGACGCACTCGGCATGCTGCACGACAAACTGGCACCGAAGGGCGTCACGTTTATCGGTTACTGGCCAACCGAAGGGTACGAGTTCACCAGTAAGAAACCGATTATTGCCGATGGGCAGCTGTTTGTCGGGCTGGCACTGGATGAAACCAACCAGTACGATCTCAGCGATGAGCGCCTGCAAAGCTGGTGTGAGCAGATTCTGGGCGAAATGGCAGAACAGTTCAGCTAACGCGAATTACTCCTGCGTCAGCTGCTGTAATAACATCCGACGCAGGTCCCGCCACTCAGCGCTATCCATACTGTCCGCGGCCAGCCACAGATGCTGGCGACGCCCGCTGTCCACGCTACGTAGCCGCAGCATCATGCCGGAAGCGATCATCCAGGGCATACCGAGAATTTCCCACTCTTTTCCCTGCCAGCGCAGGCGGGAATCCATCAGTAATTTGATCTCCCCCTGACGGGCATGAATGCGGCGCTGGCTGCGCACGCTGTCAAACACCACAAACGACAGCAACAGCAGCCACAGAGGCGTATAGCTAAGCGGCCACGGCATCAGTAACACAAAGGCCGCGACCAGTCCGTGGAGCAACAACGACATCCACTGCGAGCGCCACGAGACGCGAAGGTCAGATTGCCACAGGACCACGTTCCTGATTCCGTGTTTGAATTAATTGCACCATCCGTTGCAACTCGGTGTCGGCGGGTTTGCCGTGATTCATCAGCCAGTTAAATAAATCAGGATCGTCAGACTCAAGCAGGCGAACAAACAGACGCTTATCATCATCGCTTAAGCTGTCATACTCATATTCGAAGAAAGGCATGATGGAAATATCAAGTTCACGCATGCCGCGACGGCACGCCCAGTGAATACGGGCCTTGTTGTTAATATCCATGTTCTGTTTCCTGCATTACGTTTGGCACAGTCGGCACCCCGTCCAGTGTTCTTGATTTCTCTGCGGGGACACCAGCTAGTGTAACGTGTTTTTGACCGTTTCTTTACTGGAATATTGCGAACCACGAGCGCGCTTCCACAATAAACCCTATAAAGACAGCGGATTACACTATTTTGCGTGGCGCTACGCATAACCGGGTTATGGCACAAATGGCCTGTTGAAAGCGCTTGCAATGCCAGCAGGCTCTTTTACCATTAGGCATTATCAAAGCGTTAAGCAATTCAGGATATCGTTATGGCCTTTACACCATTTTCTCCTCGCCAGCCCGCCGCCTCTGCGCGTCTGCCGCTGACGCTTATTACTCTTGATGACTGGGCGCTGGCGACACTCACCGGTGCAGACAGCGAAAAATACCTGCAGGGCCAGGTAACCGCCGACGTCAGCCAGATGGACGAACACCAGCATCTGCTGGTCGCACACTGCGATCCAAAAGGGAAGATGTGGAGCAACCTGCGCCTGTTCCGTCGCCAGGAGGGTTTTGCCTTTATTGAGCGCCGCAGCCTGCGGGACGCGCAGCTCACCGAGCTGAAAAAATACGCGGTCTTCTCAAAAGTCACTATCGCCGCGGATGATGAACACGTTCTGCTGGGCGTGGCAGGCTTCCAGGCCCGTGCGGCGCTGAAAAATCTGTTCAGTGAGCTCCCGGATGCCCAGAAACAGGTCGTCAGCGAAGGCGCAACGTCTATCCTGTGGTTTGAACACCCGGCGGAACGCTTTCTGTTAGTCACGGATACCGCGACCGCCGAACGCGTCACCGAGGCGCTGCGTGGTGAAGCCCAGTTTAATAACAGCCAACAGTGGCTGGCGCTGAACATTGAAGCTGGTCTGCCGGTGATTGACGCCGCAAACAGCGGGCAGTTCATTCCTCAGGCCACCAACCTGCAGGCGCTGGGTGGCATTAGCTTTAAGAAAGGGTGCTATACCGGCCAGGAGATGGTGGCACGCGCCAAATTCCGCGGAGCCAACAAACGCGCACTGTGGACCCTGGCGGGCCACGCCAGCCGCGTGCCTGACGCTGGTGAAGATTTAGAGCTGAAGATGGGCGAGAACTGGCGCCGTACCGGCACGGTGTTAGCCGCAGTTCAACTGGATGATGGCCGCCTTCTGGTTCAGGCCGTCATGAACAACGATATGGAAGCCGACAGCGTGTTCCGCGTGCGTGACGATGCCAATACGCTGAGCATTGAGCCACTGCCGTATTCGCTGGAAGAGTAAGGCGTCATTGCCCGGCGACGAGATAAAAAACGGTAACCTGACGGTTACCGTTTTTTTTGCTTACTCTCACGAAGAGAGGGCGGGGGCAAGAAGATCAACGTTCTGAAATTAAACCTGCCCCACATAGAGATAAATCGCTAAAAAGTGGCACACGCTACCGCCCAGCACAAACCCATGCCAGATAGCATGATTGTACGGGATACGCTTGCAGACATAGAAAATGACGCCCAGCGAGTAGACGATGCCCCCAACGGCCAGAAGCGTCACGCCCCCTACCGCCAGCTTGATCGCCAGTTGATAAACCACAATCAGCGAAAGCCAGCCCATCGTGAGATAGGTCACCAGCGACAGCACCTTAAACCGGTGGGCAATGGTCAGCTTAAACAGGATCCCCAGCAGCGCCAGGCTCCAGATAACAATCATCAGGCCACGCGACAGCGGCGAGTTAAGACCCACCAGCAGGAAAGGCGTGTAGGTACCTGCAATAAGAAGATAGATAGCGCAGTGGTCGAATTTCTTGAGCCAGATCTTGGCCCGTTGATGCGGGATAGCGTGGTACAGCGTCGACGCCAGGAACAGCAGGATCATACTCCCGCCATACAGACTGTAGCTGGTAATGGCCATTGCGCTGGCATTCGTATCCACCGCCTGCACCAGCAATAACACTAAACCGACAATCCCAAAAACCAGGCCAATACCGTGGCTAATACTGTTGGCTATTTCCTCAGCCAGCGAATATCCCTGTGCAATTAATGGTCTGCTCACCATACAAAACTCCGGGAAAACTAACGATGAATATTCATCACCTGTCTATGCTAACTGAGAATGATTCCAGTGAACACCTGTTAGCTAAAATAATTTCACAAACATAATTTTTATCTATAAATCATGAACATAAACAAACTATTCACCTAACATTTGTTCACATTAAAATTTAATCATTAAGAATCAAGGGCATAAAATTGGATCCTGCCGACTTGCTGCATGTTATGATGGATAAAGGATGTCTGAATGAGAGTTTCGCCATTGTGAGTATGTTCACCCACGCCGCCATTGCCAGTCTCAATAATCTGGAAATGATGGTCTACAACTATGTCATTAAAAATCGTGACAAAGTCATGTACATGACCATCCGCGAGCTGGCGGATGCGGCTGGCGTCTCAACGACCACTATCCTGCGCTTTTGCCGCAAACTCAACTGCGAAGGCTACTCTGAATTCCGCGTGCGCTTTAAGCTCTATTTAGAGCAGAACGAACCTCAGCAGGCAAATTTTGGTGCCAGTGAAATTATCAGCTTCTTTAAAGGCGTTAATAACGAAGAGTTCGATGCTTTATTAGATGAGGCGGTCGATATTATTTTATCTTCCGAACGTATTATATTTGTCGGCGCGGGCACGTCTGGCTCGCTGGCAAAATATGGCGCACGCTTCTTTTCGAATATCGGTAAATTCAGCAACCACATCGACGATCCTTATTTCCCGGTCACCAATGATATGGCTAAAAACGCGCTGGCGATTGTGCTGTCGGTATCCGGTGAAACCGAAGAGATCCTGCGCTTTGCCAGCCAGTTTAGCCTGCATCGCTGCAAAGTGCTCTCCATTACCAGCCACGAGCACTCGCGCCTGGCAAAGCTCGCGGACTTTAACCTCTCCTGGCATGTCCCTCAGATGCGGATAGGCGGCGTGTACGATATCACCACACAAATACCCGTCATCTATATTCTCGAATCGCTTGGCCGGAAACTGGCGAAGAAACTGACAGAATAAAACACCCTGTTTTTTCGATGTGACAAATTACATTTTCAGCGAATTGTTATATCGTGACATTTAATTCCGCTTTGCTAGACTCGAACGCAATATGTCATTTACTGAGAATAGCAGCGATGAAAAAACTTACCCTACCAAAAGACTTTTTATGGGGCGGTGCAGTGGCCGCTCACCAGGTTGAAGGCGGCTGGAACAAAGGCGGTAAAGGGCCGAGCATCTGCGATGTCTTAACGGGCGGTGCGCACGGCGTGCCGCGCGAAATCACGCAGGAAGTCGTGCCGGGGAAATACTATCCTAACCACGAAGCTATCGACTTCCATGGCCATTACAAAGAAGACATCAAGCTGTTTGCTGAGATGGGCTTCAAATGTTTCCGCACCTCTATCGCCTGGACGCGTATCTTCCCGAAAGGGGATGAAACACAGCCGAATGAAGAAGGCCTGAAGTTCTACGACGACATGTTCGATGAGCTGCTGAAATACAATATTGAACCGGTCATTACCCTCTCCCACTTCGAAATGCCGCTCCACCTGGTGCAGGAGTACGGCGGCTGGACCAACCGTAACGTGGTGGATTTCTTTGTGCGCTTCGCGGAAGTGGTGTTTGAGCGCTACAAAAATAAGGTCAAATACTGGATGACCTTTAACGAGATCAACAACCAGCGTAACTGGCGTGCGCCGCTGTTTGGCTACTGCTGCTCAGGCGTGGTTTATACCGAGCATGACAATCCGGAAGAGACCATGTACCAGGTGCTGCACCACCAGTTCGTTGCCAGCGCGCTGGCGGTGAAAGCGGCGCGTCGCATTAACCCGGAAATGAAAGTCGGCTGTATGCTGGCAATGGTGGCGCTCTACCCGTTCTCCTGTAAACCAGAGGACGTGATGTTTGCACAGGAATCCATGCGTGAACGCTATGTCTTTACCGATGTCCAGCTGCGCGGTTACTACCCATCCTATGTGCTTAATGAATGGGAACGCCGTGGCTTCACCATCCATATGGAAGCGGGTGACGAGGAGATCCTGCGTGAAGGCACCTGTGACTATCTGGGCTTCAGCTATTACATGACCAACGCCGTGAAAGCGGAAGGCGGTACTGGCGATGCTATCTCAGGCTTTGAAGGCAGCGTACCGAACCCGCATGTGAAAGCCTCTGACTGGGGCTGGCAGATTGACCCGGTGGGTCTGCGCTATTCCCTGTGCGAATTGTACGAGCGTTATCAGAAACCGCTGTTTATCGTGGAAAACGGCTTTGGCGCCTACGACAAAGTAGAAGAAGACGGCAGCATCAACGATGACTACCGCATCGACTACCTGCGTGCGCACGTGGAAGAGATGATGAAAGCCGTCACGTATGATGGCGTGGATCTGATGGGTTATACCCCGTGGGGCTGCATCGACTGCGTGTCGTTCACTACCGGCCAGTACAGCAAGCGCTACGGCTTTATTTATGTGAACAAGCACGACGACGGTACCGGCGATATGTCACGCTCGCGGAAAAAGAGCTTTAACTGGTACAAAGACGTGATTGCCAGCAACGGCGAGACGCTTTAACGCTTTTCTCCTCTCCCCGATGGGGAGAGGAGATGTTTATTTCCCACCCGCCAGTTCAATAAAACTTCCCGTCACATACGAGGCTTTCTCGCTCAGCAGCCAGACAATCGCCTGCGCCACCTCTTCCGGCTGACCGCCACGCTGCATAGGCAGCATGGATTTGACCCTATCCACCCGGCCCGGCTCACCGCCAGATGCATGGATCTCGGTGTAAATCAGCCCGGGACGCACGCAATTTACGCGGATCCCTTGCGCTGCCACTTCCAGCGATAATCCCGTCGTCAACGAATCAACAGCACCTTTGGACGCGGCGTAATCCACATATTCACCCGGAGCACCGAGGCGCGATGCCGCGGATGACACGTTCACGATCGCGCCGCCTTTACCACCATGTCTGAACGACATGCGTTTTACCGCTTCGCGGCAGCAGAGGAAATAACCGGTCACGTTCGTGGCTAACACGCGGTTGATCCGTTCAGCGGAGAGGTGTTCAATCGTGGATTGTTCAAACAGGATCCCGGCGTTGTTCACCAGTGCGGTAAGCGGTCCGGCTTCACGATCGATACTGTCGAACATTGCCAGCACCTGAGCTTCATCACTGATATCTGCACGCACGGCAAACGCGGTGCCCCCCGCGTCGGTAATCATCGTGATCACATCCGTCGCGGCTTTAATGTTGTGGTGATAGTTCACCGCCACGGTGTAGCCTTCGCGCGCCAGCTGCAGCGCGGTGGCTTTACCGATACCGCGGCTGGCGCCGGTGACCAGTGCAATTGCCATCTATGTCTCCTTATAAAAAAAGCCGGGTAGCGTTAACGCTGACCCGGCCTGTACACATTATAACCGCGAAACGATTACTGGTATTCGCTCATTGGCACACAAGAGCAGAACAGATTACGGTCACCGTAGACGTCATCGAGACGTTTCACGGTCGGCCAGTATTTGTTTGCTATGCCAGCCGGGAACACCGCCTGCTCACGGGTATAACCGTGCTCCCACCCGGAGACCAGCTCATTCTGGGTGTGCGGTGCGTTAACCAGCGGGTTATCAGCCAGCGTCCACTCACCGGCTTTCACGCGGTCGATTTCAGTGCGGATAGCCAGCATCGCGTCAATAAAGCGGTCCAGCTCAACTTTGCTTTCAGACTCGGTGGGTTCAACCATCAGCGTACCCGCCACCGGGAACGACATGGTTGGCGCATGGAATCCGTAGTCAATCAGACGCTTAGCAATATCCAGCTCGCTGATACCTGTCTCTTCTTTCAAAGGACGGATATCGAGGATGCACTCGTGCGCCACGCGACCATCACGGCCCGTGTAGAGCACCGGATACGCTTCTTTCAGACGCGTTGCGATGTAGTTAGCATTGAGGATAGCCACCTGGCTTGCCTGCTTCAGCCCTTCCGCGCCCATCATGCGGATATACATCCAGCTGATGGGCAGGATTGAGGCGCTACCGAACGGTGCCGCAGAGACCGCGCCCTGACGGGTCAACATGCCTTCAATCTGCACTACGCTGTGGCCTGGGACAAACGGCGCCAGGTGTGCTTTCACACCGATTGGGCCCATACCCGGACCACCACCGCCGTGTGGAATACAGAAAGTTTTATGCAGGTTCAGGTGCGACACATCCGCGCCGATAAAGCCCGGAGAGGTAATGCCAACCTGTGCGTTCATGTTCGCACCGTCGAGATAAACCTGACCGCCGAACTGATGGACCACTTCACACACTTCACGGATGGTCTCTTCGTACACTCCGTGGGTGGACGGGTAGGTCACCATGATGCAGGAGAGTTTTTCGCCCGCCTGCTCGGCTTTCGCACGCAGATCGGCCAGGTCAATGTTGCCGTTCTTGTCGCAGGCCACTACCACCACTTCCATACCCGCCATCTGGGCAGACGCCGGATTGGTGCCGTGCGCAGAACTTGGGATCAGGCAGATATCGCGATGCCCTTCATTGCGGCTTTCGTGATAGTGACGAATTGCCAGCAGGCCCGCGTATTCCCCCTGCGCTCCGGAGTTTGGCTGCATGCAGAGTGCATCGTAACCGGTCAGCTTCACCAGCCAGTCGGAGAGCTGGTTGATCATCAGATGGTAACCTTCCGCCTGCTCTGGTGGGCAGAACGGGTGCAGCTCGGAAAATTCAGGCCAGGTGATTGGGATCATCTCTGCCGCAGCGTTCAGCTTCATGGTGCAGGAGCCCAGCGGGATCATCGCCTGGTTCAGCGCCAGGTCTTTGCGCTCCAGAGAGTGCATATAGCGCATCATCTCGGTTTCGCTGTGGTAGCGATTGAACACCGGGTGAGTCAGGATCGCATCATCACGCAGCATGCTTTCCTGGATAGAGCGGCTGTCGAGCGCGACATCTTTATCGAGCGTATCAATATCCAGGCCGTGCGCATCGCCCAGCAAGACGTTAAACAGGTTAACGATATCTTCGCGGGTAGTGCTTTCATCCAGGGTAATGCCTACCGCGTTATGGATGTCGCTACGCAGGTTGATCTCTGCCGCGTCAGCACGAGCCAGCACCGCGGCTTTGTCAGCCACTTCAACGCACAGCGTGTCAAAGTAATGGGCGTGGCGCAGTTTCAGGCCTTTCTGCTGCAGACCACAGGCCAGAATATCCGCCAGACGGTGAATACGGCTGGCAATACGTTTCAGGCCAACCGGACCGTGGAAGACAGCGTACAGGCTGGCGATATTGGCCAGCAGGACCTGCGAGGTACAGATGTTGGAGTTCGCTTTCTCACGACGAATATGCTGCTCGCGAGTCTGCATTGCCATGCGCAGCGCGGTGTTACCGGCGGCATCTTTTGAAACGCCGATGATACGGCCAGGCATGGAGCGTTTGAATTCATCTTTTGCGGCAAAGAACGCCGCATGTGGGCCACCGTAGCCCATCGGGACACCAAAGCGTTGTGCAGAACCGAAAACAATGTCCGCGCCCTGTTTACCTGGAGCCGTCAGCAGGACCAGCGCCATAAAATCAGCCGCGACGCTGACAACCACTTTGCGGGCTTTCAGCTCAGCAATCAGTGCGCTGTAGTCGTGAACGTCACCGGTGGTGCCGACCTGTTGCAGCAGCACGCCAAACACATCCTGATGATCGAGGACTTTGTCGGCGTCGTCGACAATCACGTCAAAACCAAAGGTTTCGGCACGGGTACGAACCACATCAAGCGTTTGCGGATGCACGTCCGCTGCCACGAAGAAGCGGTTGGCATTTTTCAGTTTGCTCACGCGCTTCGCCATTGCCATTGCTTCGGCGGCGGCGGTGGCTTCATCCAGCAGTGAAGCGGACGCGATATCCAGGCCGGTCAAATCCAGCGTAACCTGCTGGAAGTTCAGCAGCGCTTCCAGACGGCCCTGAGAAACTTCTGGCTGATACGGGGTGTAGGCGGTGTACCAGCCCGGGTTTTCCAGCATATTACGCAGAATAACCGGGGGTAACTGCACGTTGGTGTAGCCCATGCCAATGTAAGACTTATAGCGCTTGTTCAGGCCGGCAATCGCCTTCAGCTCCGCCAGAGCGGCGAATTCAGTGGTGGCTTCACCCACCTGAGGCGGCGTGGCAAGCTGGATGTCTTTTGGCACAATCTGGCCGATCAGTGCATTTAATGAATCCGCGCCAACTGTCTTCAGCATCTCCTGCTGTTGCTGAGCATCCGGCCCAATGTGACGTTCAATGAAGGCGCCACGGTTTTCAAGCTGGCTTAAAGTCTGTGTCATGAGCGATGGTTCCTGAAACGTGCAGTGAATGTGTTTTCTCCCTCTCCCGGAGGGAAAGGGCTGGGGTGAGGGTGTCGTCTGTTCCCCTCACCCTACCCTCCCCCCAAAGGGGAGAGGGCTAAGGCTTACTCGTTTTCTAACAGCGCTTCGTACGCGGTGGCATCCAGCAGCGCGGCGACCTGCGATTCGTCGCTGGCTTTGATCTTGAAGATCCAGCCGCCTTCATAAGGCTCGCTGTTCACCAGCTCCGGGGAGTCGCTCAGGGCGTCGTTCACGGCAACAATTTCACCGCTTACCGGGGCGTAAATATCAGAAGCCGCTTTAACGGACTCGGCCACGGCGCAGTCATCGCCTGCTTCCACGGATGCGCCGACTTCAGGCAGGTCAACAAACACCATGTCGCCCAGCAGCTCCTGCGCATGCTCGGTGATCCCTACGGTGTAAGTGCCGTCCGCCTCTTTGCGCAGCCACTCGTGTTCTTTGCTGTATTTCAGTTCTGCTGGCACATTGCTCATTGAAGTTCTCCTGATAAAAATGATTAGGCGACCGGCTTACCGGCGCGAACAAAAATCGGTTTGGTCACGTTGACCGGCATTTCACGGTTGCGGATTTGCACCACTGCCGTTTCGCCAATGCCCGCCGGAACACGCGCCAGTGCAATACTGTAGCCCAGCGTCGGGGAGAAGGTACCGCTGGTGATCACGCCTTCACGCGGGTTGCCGTCAGCATCTGTAAAACGCACCGGCAGCTCGCCGCGCAGCACGCCTTTCTCGGTCATCACCAGGCCAACCAGCTGTTCAGTGCCCTTTTCACGCTGCATTTCCAGCGCTTCACGGCCAATAAACTCACGGTCAGCCGGTTCCCAGGCGATGGTCCAGCCCATGTTGGCCGCCAGCGGTGACACGCCTTCATCCATCTCTTGCCCGTAGAGGTTCATACCGGCTTCCAGACGCAGCGTATCGCGCGCGCCCAGACCTGCCGGCTTAACGCCGGCTTCCACCAGCGCACGCCAGAAATCGGCGGCTTTCTCATTCGGCATGGCAATTTCATAGCCCGCTTCACCGGTGTAGCCGGTGGTCGCGATAAACAGATCGCCCGCCTGTACGCCGAAGAACGGCTTCATGCCGTCGGTGGCTTTACGCTGCTCATCGCTGAACAGAGAGGCGGCTTTAGACTGCGCGTTCGGCCCCTGCACGGCGATCAGCGACAGATCATCGCGGACGGTGATATCGATGGCGTAAGGTTCAGCGTGTTGGGTAATCCAGGAGAGGTCTTTTTCGCGGGTGGCGGAGTTTACAACGAGGCGGAAGAAATCTTCAGAGAAGTAATAGACGATGAGGTCATCAATTACGCCGCCGGAGGCATTCAGCATGCCGGTGTAGAGCGCTTTGCCTGGCGTCTTCAGTTTGGCGACGTCGTTTGCCAGCAGATAACGTAAAAACTCCCGGGTGCGGCTGCCATGCAGGTCGACAATCGTCATGTGTGACACGTCGAACATACCGGCATCGGTGCGCACCGCGTGGTGCTCATCAATCTGCGAGCCGTAGTGCAGCGGCATCATCCAGCCATGGAAGTCCACCATGCGTGCGCCGCATAACACGTGTTGTTCGTACAAAGGAGTCTGTTGAGCCATCTTTTCCTCGTTGAATAAGCAGGGCTGTCTTGCGTTTCGCACACCTGAACAGTGCCACGAAACCCGGCGCCGCGATCGCTTTCTGGACCCCGACGCAAACGTTCTCTTTTACCTGAACTTACCACCGAAACCGGCGATTAACCATAAGGTAAAACGGGCCATCACATTAGCTTATGACCTAAAAACACGAAAAAGCTTACAGAGTTATTCACTGGCAAACTGCGATTAAACCCGCATAAAATTAACATTGCTCTAACAGGATTTAGCAGATGGTGATATTTCATGCGGAAAAACGGGCGGAATTTCCGTAGCATAAAAATAGTAAGATTAGATTTTCTAATGCGAAAAATGCGGTGAAATTAGATTATTTCAAACGAGCGAATTTCCCCGGCGCAGAGGCCGGGAAAACAAAGTGTGACGGGGGTCTATATTAGCGCAGCCAGTCCGGCAGGTCGTTAAGACCCATCGCCTGGCGAAGGAGTTGAGGTTTTACGCCCGGAAGGGTATCGGCAAGTTTAAGGCCGAGGTCGCGCAGCAGTTTTTTCGCTGGATTCGCGCCGGCAAACAGCTCACGGAAACCCTGCATGCCTGCCAGCATCACCGCTGCACTGTGCTTACGGCTGCGTTCGTAGCGACGCAGATAGAGATGCTGGCCGATATCTTTGCCTTCGCGATGCAGGCGACGCAACTCTTCTACCAGCTCTGCCGCGTCCATAAAGCCAAGGTTCACGCCCTGCCCGGCCAGCGGATGGATCGTATGCGCCGCGTCACCCACCAGCGCCAGACGGTGCGCCGCAAACTGACGCGCATAGCGTCCGGTTAACGGGAACACCAGCCGCTCGCTCTCAAGGGTGCATAGCCCAAGACGGTTATCAAACGCGACGCACAGCGCCTGGTTAAACGCCTCGGGAGTCGCCTCCTGCATCTGTTGCGCTTTATCAGGAACCAGAGACCAGACAATCGAACACAGGTGCGGATCGCTCAACGGCAGGAATGCCAGAATGCCGTCATTGTGGAAGATTTGGCGCGCCACCCCACCGTGCGGCTCTTCAGTGCGAATCGTTGCCACCAGAGCATGATGGCGATAGTCCCAGAACGTCAGCGGAATATCCGCCTTGTTACGCAGCCAGGAGTTGGCACCGTCAGCGCCCACAACCAGTCGCGCGGTCAGCATGTCACCGCTTTGCAGGGTGATAAAGGCGTCGTTTTCTCCCCAGGCGACCTGCTGGATTTGCGCCGGTGCCAGCAGCGTGACATCGCTGCAGGACTGCGCCTTTTGCCACAGAGCATGGTGGATAACGGCATTTTCGATGATGTGTCCCAGATGGCTGTAGCCCATGCTTTCATCATCAAACGCGATATGACCAAAGCTGTCTTTGTCCCACACTTCCATGCCGTGATAACAGCTGGCACGCTGCGCCACGATCTCTGACCAGACGCCAAGGTGCGTCAGCAACTTTTCACTGGCCGCATTGATTGCCGAGACGCGCAGTTCCGGCGGCGCGTCCTGCGCGACAGGCTGCGGCACGTTTTGCTCCAGTACCGCAACGCGCAGGCCGCTGCCCTGTAAACCACAGGCCAGCGTCAGTCCTACCATTCCGCCGCCAACGATGGCGACATCAACATTTTGCACGGTGATAACTCCTTAACGCGCGACCCAACCAAGAGTCCGCTGCGCCAGCACGTCACGTGCCGGAATGAATAATTCCATCGCCATCAGCCCAAGATTGCGGCCTGCAACCAGGGGTGCCCAGCGATTGGCAAACAGGTGCACCAGACCATCCGTCACACCAATCGTCGCCTCTTTATCTGCCCGGCGTCGCTTCTGGTAATGGCTGAGCACCGACCAGGCACCACAGTCTTTTTGCTCGCTCCACGCCTGTGAAAGCGTTTCTGCCAGGCTCATCACGTCGCGAAGCCCGAGGTTAAACCCCTGCCCGGCGATGGGATGCAATGTCTGCGCGGCATTGCCGACCAGCGCCATGCGATGGGAGATAGACTGCGAGGCGGTGGTCAGCGACAACGGGTATACGCTCCGCTTTCCCGCGTGGGTAATACGTCCCAGCCGCCAGCCAAAGGCTTTTTGCAGCTCGGTACAAAAACGTTCGTCAGACCAGGTTTGTATCTCAGCCGCGTTGTCCTGCGGATGGCACCACACCAACGAACTGCGATCGTGGGACATGGGCAGCATCGCCAGCGGGCCATGCTGGGTGAAACGCTCAAAAGCGCGGCCGTTGTGAGCGCCCGCTGTCGAAACGTTAGCAATGACGGCCACCTGCCCGTAGGGCTGTTGTCGCCACTCCACGCCGCACTGCGTGCCGAGCGAAGAGCGCGAACCGTTTGCCGCTACCAGAAGCTGGCCTTCAAGGACGGTACCGTTTTCCAGCACCACGTTGACCGACGCGTCACTGCGGCTAAAGCTGGCCACACGCGCCGGGCAATGCAGGGTCACGCCTGGCGCATCCTTAAGCAGGCGGAACAGGCGTAACCCGACGTCGTGCAGCTCCACGACCCGGCCCAGCGCATCTATACGGTAATCATGCGCATCCAGGGTAACGAAACCGGCATGACCGCGATCGCTGACGTGAACGGTGTTAATCGCCGTCGCGCAGTCGGCTATCGCCTGCCAGATGCCAATGCGTGAGAGTTGCTGACAGGTACCCTGCGCCAGTGCAATGGCGCGGGCATCAAAACCGGGGTGATCAGAGGCCTCTGGCGCAACGGCCTCCACCAGATGCACCGGCAGTTTTCCCTGCGTAAAATGCGAGATGGCCAGTGCCAGCGTGGCTCCGGTCATCCCGCCGCCAACGATAATCACGCTCATACGCGTGCCGCTGCCATCAGCGCCTCGATATCGTCAGCATTTTTCACGACGCTGGCGGTCAGGTTTTCGTTGCCGGTTTCGGTAATGACGATGTCGTCTTCGATACGAATGCCAATCCCACGGTATGCTTCCGGCACGTCGGCATCCGGCGCGATATACAGCCCCGGCTCAACGGTTAATACCATGCCTGGCTCTAGCACGCGGGAACGATCGACACCGTACGCTCCCACGTCATGCACATCCAGCCCCAGCCAGTGGCTCAGGCCGTGCATAAAGTACGGACGATGCGCGTTCTCGGTAATCAGGGTATCCACGTCACCTTTCAGGATACCGAGCTTCACCAGACCGGTGATCATGATGCGCACCACTTCGCCGGTCACTTCCTGAATGGACGTGCCCGGACGGTACAGCCTGAGCGCCGTCTCGAGCGATTCGAGGACGATGTCATACACCGCGCGCTGTGCGGGGGTGAATTTACCGTTCACCGGGAACGTACGGGTAATATCGCCCGCATACCCCTGGAATTCGCATCCGGCGTCAATCAACACCAGATCCCCGTCGCGCAGCACACTTTCGTTTTCGGTGTAGTGCAGAATGCAGCCGTTTTCACCGCCGCCGACAATGGTGTTGTATGAAGGATAACGCGCGCCGTGGTGGTTAAATTCGTGATGAATCTCCCCTTCCAGCTGGTATTCAAACATTCCCGGGCGGCATTTCTCCATGGCACGGGTGTGTGCCAGCGCGCTGATTTCACCCGCGCGGCGCATCACGTCCAGCTCTTCCGGCGATTTGAACAGACGCATCTCATGCACCACCGGACGCCAGTCCGTCAGGGTGGCTGGCGCGGACAGATTCTGCCTCGAACCTTTGCGCAGCTTATCCAGAGCGGTAAAGACAATCTCATCGGCATACGCATACTCGCCCTGCGCGTGGTAAAGCACATCCAGGCCATTCAGCAGTTGATAGAGCTGCTGGTTGATTTCACTGAATGCCAGTGCCCGATCCACCCCCAGCTTCTCTGGCGCAGCCTCTTGCCCTAAGCGGCGGCCAAACCAGATTTCGGCTGTGAGAACGCGAACGCGGTTAAAAATCACGCTGTGGTTGTGGGTGTCATTACTCTTAATCAGCACCAGTACCGCTTCCGGCTCGTTGAAGCCGGTGAAGTACCAGAAATCGCTGCTCTGGCGATAGGGGTATTCGCTGTCGGCGCTGCGCGTCACTTCTGGCGCAGCAAAAATCAGCGCGGCGCTGCCCGGCTGCATATTGGCCAGCAGCGCCTGACGACGGCGCGAATACTCTTGATTTGAGATAACCATGACACCCTCCTGTGCGTTATTTTTCTTAATGTAAGGTTGGCTTACGGACTTCCGGTGCGGTCGGCTGCGAACGCGTAAAGTGGTCGTGGCACAGCAACGCTGCAACGCGAACGTATTCGATGATCTCTTCGAGAGACATTTCCAGCTCTTCCTGGTCTTCGTCTTCATCGTAGCCCAACTGCGCAATGTTACGCAGATCGTCGATCGCCTCACCCGCTTCGCCGGTCACTTTATCGAGTTTCGGCTGCGTGACGCCCAGCCCCAACAGGTAGTGGTTAACCCAACCTGCGAGCGCATCGGCACGATCGAAGACGCTGACGTCATCGCCTTCAGGCAGATAAAGCTGAAAAAGGAAGCCATCGTCTTCCAGCGAATCGCTGATCGCGGAGTGCATTTTACGCACGGCTTCCGCCAGCTCGTGACCAAACGCCAGCCCTTCGTTCGTCAGGTCGTGGATCAGCGGCTGCCATGAGCTGTCGCTGTTTCCGCCGCACAGCATGCCACTGATCAGACCGTGCATTTCCGCAGAGGTTAAACCGACTCCCTGCTGGTTCAGTAACTGGTTTAAATCCTTGTAACCAGGCATTTCGTTCTGTATAGACATGCGCATTCGTCATCGTTGGGAGGAATATTCATGATATGCTACCACTTTGGACCCTGGTGATACCAGAAAAGGGCTTGTATCTTCACATCAGGGTAGCTATAGTGTCGCCCCTTCGCAGCCCCCGGGGCAGTAAGCGAAGGCAGCGCAGTCAATCAGCAGGAAGGTGGCATGTCTGCACAACCCGTCGATCTCCAGATTTTTGGCCGTTCACTGCGAGTGAATTGTCCGCCTGAACAAAGGGATGCCTTGAATCAGGCTGCGGACGATTTGAATCAGCGGTTGCAAGATCTCAAAGAACGCACTAGAGTCACAAATACTGAGCAGCTGGTTTTCATCGCCGCGTTGAACATCAGTTATGAACTGACTCAGGAAAAAGCGAAGACCCGCGATTACGCGGCAAGCATGGAGCAGCGCATTAAAATGCTCCAGCAGACCATTGAACAGGCATTGCTTGATCAAGGTCGCAATCCCGAAAGACCGGGACCAAAGTTTGAATAACACTTCTCAGTTGACTATGGTAGAGTAACTGTGAAGACAAAATTTCTCTGAGATGTTCGCAAGCGGGCCAGTCCCCTGAGCCGATATTTCATACCACAAGAATGTGGCGCTCCATGGTTGGTGAGCATGCTCGGTTCGTCCGAGAAGCCTTAAAACTATGACGACACATTCACCTTGAACCAAGGGTTCAAGGGTTACAGCCTGCGGCGGCATCTCGGAGATTCCCTCTCTTTTTCTTCTACCGACTACCATGACCCAACTCCCTGAAGTCTCTTCCTCACGCCAGGACATCCGTCAGCTCATGCGTCAACGCCGTCGTGCGTTAACTCCCGAACAGCAAGCACAGTTTGCCCAGCAAGGCGCAGCCCGTATGATGGCCTATCCCCCTGTTGTGATGGCGCGTACCGTCGCCCTGTTCCTCTCATTTGATGGCGAGTTGAATACTCAACCGCTGATAGAACAGCTGTGGCGCGCCGGGAAAAGAGTGTACCTGCCGGTGCTGCATCCGTTTAGCCGGGGAAATTTGCTGTTTTTACATTACCATCCGCACAGCGAACTGGTGGTGAATCGTCTGAAAATCACCGAACCAAAACTCGACGTCCGCGACGTCCTCCCCCTATCAGAACTGGATGTGCTGATCACGCCGCTGGTGGCGTTTGATGAGCAGGGTCAGCGCTTAGGGATGGGTGGCGGTTTTTATGACAGGACGCTGCAAAACTGGCAGCAGTATCATTTACAGCCTGTGGGGTACGCACATGACTGTCAGGGCGTGGAAGCCTTGCCGGTAGAGAAGTGGGATATTCCGCTGCCTGCGGTAGTGACGCCGGGCAAAACCTGGCGCTGGTAAAATAAAGCCGGGTAGCGACCCGGCTTTATGCTCACAGAAACAGAATCAGTACAGCAGACGGGCGCGAATGGTACCCGGAATGGCCTTCATGCTCTGCAGCGCTTTTTCCGCTACATCTTCGTCCGCTTCAATATCAATTACCACGTAACCCATCTGAGAGTTCGTTTGCAGATACTGCGCGGCAATGTTGACGCTCTGCTCGGCAAAGATCTGGTTGATCGCAGTCAGCACGCCCGGACGGTTTTCATGGATGTGCAGCAGACGACGGCCACCGTGCAACGGCAGAGACACTTCCGGGAAGTTCACGGCAGAGAGCGTAGAACCGTTGTCGGAGTATTTGCTCAGCTTGCCCGCGACTTCCAGACCGATATTTTCCTGCGCTTCCTGCGTCGAGCCGCCGATGTGCGGCGTCAGGATCACGTTGTCGAATTCGCACAGCGGAGAGGTGAACGGATCGCTGTTGGTAGCAGGCTCAGTCGGGAAGACGTCGATTGCCGCCCCCGCCAGATGCTTACGCTTCAGCGCATCGCACAGCGCCGGAATATCGACAACCGTACCGCGCGCGGCGTTGATCAGCAGTGACCCCGGCTTCATCAGCGCCAGTTCCTCAGCACCCATCATGTTTTTCGTCGACGCATTTTCCGGCACATGCAGGCTGACCACGTCGCTCATGTTCAGCAGGTCAGAGAGGTGTTGAACCTGAGTGGCGTTGCCCAACGGCAGTTTGCTTTCGATATCATAAAAATAGACATGCATCCCCAGGGATTCAGCCAGGATCCCCAGCTGAGTACCGATGTGGCCATAGCCAATGATACCGAGTTTTTTACCACGGGCTTCGTATGAACCCGCAGCCAGTTTGTTCCACACGCCGCGGTGCGCTTTGGCGTTAGCTTCCGGAATACCACGCAGCAACAGCAGCAGCTCGCCAATCACTAACTCCGCCACGGAACGGGTGTTGGAGAACGGGGCGTTAAAGACAGGCACACCGCGTTTTGCGGCGGCATTCAGGTCAACCTGGTTGGTACCGATGCAGAAACAGCCGATGGCAACCAACTTTTCCGCCGCGGCAATCACGTCTTCAGTCAGTTGGGTACGGGATCGCAGGCCAATGAAATGGGCATCACGGATGGACGCTTTCAGCTCTTCGGTGTCCAGCGCGCCTTTGTGAAATTCGATGTTGGTGTAACCTGCTGCACGAAGGCTATCAAGCGCTTTTTGATGCACGCCTTCAACCAGCAGGAATTTAATCTTGTCTTTCTCCAGTGATACCTTTGCCATTTACCTTACCCGACCCTGTTTTTGTCTGAACTGATGTTGTGCTGGATTTAAATCCGCTGTAGCCAACATATCAAAAAAAACTATTGCAGCAATATGAACGTTTGCGTCGGCACTCTGAAGAAAAGTCATACAGAGCAAAATGACAGAGGAAAATGCTGTAGAAATTTGCGAATGCGGCAGGATCGGCAAACGAGAGGTAAAAAGCGTGACACAAGTCACCAAATTTAGCTTTTCAAAATTTTTTTAGCGGGGGGAGGTCTCCCCCCATCAGATCATTTTACGATGGTTTGCACGCCATCTGCCGTGCCGATCAGCGCGACATCCGCGCCACGGTTGGCGAATAACCCTACAGTCACTACGCCTGGAATACCGTTAATGGCATTTTCCAGCGCAATGGCGTCGAGAATTTCCAGACCGTGAACGTCGAGGATCACGTTGCCGTTATCAGTGATGACGCCCTGACGATATTCCGGGCGTCCACCCAGTCTCACCAGTTCACGCGCCACAGCGCTACGCGCCATTGGGATCACTTCTACCGGCAGCGGGAATTTACCCAGGATATCAACCTGCTTTGACGCATCGGCGATACAGATGAATTTATCCGCCACGGAGGCGATGATTTTTTCACGCGTCAGCGCCGCACCGCCGCCTTTGATCATCTGCATATGGCCGTTGATTTCATCCGCGCCATCAACGTAGATGCCAAGACGGTCAACTTCATTCAGATCGAAAACGGTGATGCCAAGGCTTTTCAGCTTTTCCGTGGAAGCGTCGGAGCTGGAAACTGCGCCCTCGATCTGCCCTTTCATCGTGCCCAGCGCATCGATAAAGTGTGCCGCCGTCGAGCCCGTACCAACACCGACAATGGTACCCGGTTGCACATACTGGAGAGCGGCCCATCCTACTGCTTTTTTCAGTTCATCCTGCGTCATGATCGTTTAGCCTGTGGTGTGAAAACGTAGGCCGCATTATAGAACACGTCGGGTGGATTTCGTCTGCCACGAAGGGAAAATTGTGTCATAGTGCAGATTAAGCAAAATTAAGGAGTCAGCCAGAGCAATGAAACGTCCGGACTACAGAACACTACAGGCACTTGATGCAGTTATTCGTGAACGCGGTTTTGAGCGCGCAGCGCAAAAGCTTTGTATCACTCAGTCCGCCGTATCACAACGCATCAAGCAGCTGGAAAACATGTTCGGGCAGCCTCTGCTGGTACGTACCGTTCCACCGCGTCCAACGGAGCAAGGGCAAAAGCTCCTCGCCCTGCTGCGCCAGGTTGAACTGCTCGAAGATGAGTGGCTGGGCGACGAACAGACCGGCTCAACGCCGCTGCTGCTCTCGCTGGCGGTGAACGCCGACAGTCTGGCAACCTGGCTGTTGCCGGCCCTTGCGCCGGTGTTAGCGGACTCCCCGATTCGCCTGAATCTGCAGGTTGAAGATGAAACCCGTACGCAGGAGCGCCTGCGTCGCGGTGAAGTGGTTGGGGCAGTCAGTATCCAGCCTCAGGCGCTGCCGAGCTGTCTTGTCGATCAGCTGGGCGCACTGGACTACCTGTTTGTCGGCTCAAAAGCGTTTGCCGAGCGCTACTTCCCGAACGGCGTCACCCGCGCCGCGCTGCTGAAAGCCCCTGCGGTGGCGTTCGACCATCTGGACGATATGCATCAGGCCTTCCTGCAGCAAAACTTCGATCTGCCGCCGGGCAGCGTGCCATGTCATATCGTGAACTCGTCTGAAGCGTTTGTGCAGCTCGCACGTCAGGGCACCACCTGCTGTATGATCCCGCACCTGCAGATAGAGAAAGAGTTGAAAAGCGGTGAGCTGATTGACTTAACGCCGGGGCTATATCAGCGCCGGATGCTCTACTGGCACCGTTTTGCGCCAGAAAGCCGCATGATGCGCAACGTCACCGACGCGCTGCTGGCGTATGGGCATAAGGTGTTGAGACAGGATTAAGGAACAATTCCCCTCTCCTGACGGGAGAGGGGGATCGTGAAGACAGATTACTGCGCTTTTGCCGGCTCAGTCTGCTGACTTTGGGTCGGCTGCAGCTGGAATACCACATCAACCTGATCGTCGAACTGAATCGTCGGCTGCTCATAAGTTTCCTGAGCAGACACCGGCGCCGCGTCGGCCTTCATCATCCGTACCATCGGGCTTGGCTGATAATTTGAGACGTGGTAACGCACGCTGTATACCGGACCGAGCTTACTGTTGAACCCGGACGCCAGCTGTTGCGCCTGATGGATTGCATCATCAATGGCGGCTTTACGCGCCTGGTCTTTGTATTTTTCCGGTTGCGCAACGCCCAGTGAGACGGAACGAATTTCGTTCAGACCCGCTTTCAGCGCGCCATCCAGCAACGAGTTCAGTTTATCGAGCTGACGCACGGTTACTTCAACGGTGCGCACGGCACGGTAGCCTTTCAGGATGCTTTTACCGTTCTGGTAGTCGTAATCAGGCTGGGTACGCAGGTTGGCAGAGCTGATGTCTTTTTTAGCGACACCGTTCTGCTCCAGGAAAGAGAGATATTGCGCAACACGATCGTCAGCCTGCTTCTTGGCAGAAGCGGCATCTTTCGCGGCCACGTTCACTTCAATTGCCAGCGTTGCAACATCGGGTACCGCATCCACGCTTGCGGTGCCTGAAGTGACGATGTGCGGGCCATCAGGCAATTCACTTGCCTGCACCGACACCGTACCTAAACTCACTAATGCCGCCAGGGCCATCACTTTAAACTTCACTGTCATTCCTCCATGTTGCGAAGAGTGCCCAACAACAGGGCGCATGCCAGCAAGCTTAGCGGCTCTCGCTCAGTTGTCCATAAGACAACGCTTAGTTGAGCAATTCCTGAACATGATGAATCCCCTCTTTTGCCAGCTGAAAGGCAATAAACCACATCACCACGCCCACCAGCGTGTTGATGATCCGCTGGGCTTTAGCGGTACGCAGACGCGGGGCCAGCCATGCCGCCAGAATCGCGAGACCGAAGAACCACAGGAATGAGGCGCTGACGGTACCCAGGGCAAACCAGCGTTTTGGCTCAACGTCGAGCTGCCCACCCAGGCTGCCCAGCACCACAAAGGTATCCAGATAAACGTGCGGGTTGAGCCAGGTGACCGCCAGCATGGTGACGATAATCTTCCAGCGGCCCTGCTTCATGACCTCGGCGCTCGCCAGTTCGAGATTGCTGCTCATTGCCGTTTTCAGCGCGCCAAACCCATACCACAGCAGGAACGCTACCCCACCCCAGGTCACCAGCGCCAGAAGCCAGGGAGACTGCATCAGCAGCGCACTGCCGCCAAAGATTCCGGCGCAGATCAGCAGCAAATCGCTCACCGCGCACAGCAGGGCAATCATGAGATGATACTGACGGCGAATGCCCTGGTTCATCACGAACGCGTTCTGCGGGCCAAGGGGAAGGATCATGGCCGCACCTAATGCAAGACCTTGAAAATAATAAGATAACATGAATAAATTCTCAGCAAGTTGTCCTGGGAGCTGACTATACTGCGAGAATCTTATTAGAGGAAATTGATAATATTAATTGGTGATTAGTATTGCTAATAAAAAGGCCCGGTGGCGTTGCCGCTCACCGGGCCTGCTGAGGAAGAGGATTACTCGGCTTCTTTCTCGCGTTTAAGGTTCACGTCCATCTGTGGATACGGGAAGCTGATCCCGTTGGCATCAAAATCACGTTTGATACGTTCCAGAACATCCCAGTAAACGTTTTGCAGATCGCTGCTTTTGCTCCAGATGCGCACGACAAAGTTGATGGAGGATGCCCCCAACTCGTTCAGGCGAACGGTCTGCTCTTTATCTTTCAAAATACGATCGTCGGAGGCAATGATATTGGCGATCAGCGATTTCACCTGATCGATATCAGAATCATACGCCACGCTGATAATCAGCTCGTTACGACGTACCGGCTCGCGGGAAAAGTTAATGATGTTGCCCGCGATGATTTTCCCGTTCGGTACCACTACGATACGGCCATCAACAGTTCGCAGGGTGGTTGAGAAAATCTGCACCTGCAGTACGGTGCCGGCAATACCGCCCAGGTCAACGTACTCGCCAGAGCGGAACGGACGGAAGGTTACCAGCAACACACCCGCTGCCAGGTTCGAGAGCGACCCCTGCAGCGCCAGACCAATGGCCAGACCGGCGGCACCGAGAACAGCAATCACCGAGGCAGTCTGTACGCCAACACGCCCCAGTGCAGCAATCAGCGTAAAGGCAATAATACCGTAGCGCACCAGTGCAGAGAGGAAGTCAGCCACAGTGGCGTCAATGTGACGCGCCAGCATCACGCGGTTTACGGCGTTTGATACGATACGCGCCACGATCATCCCGACGATGATGATGGCAATCGCCGCGACGATGTTAACGGCATAGCTCAGCAGCAGCGCCTGGTTGCGCACCAGCCAGTTACCGGCATTATTGATGCTGTCTACAACATCGAGTTGTTCCATTTAGTCTTCCTTTTGTTATCCCAAAACACAAAATCCATCCCCCATGGAGACAGGCAGGTCAGTAAAGGGTAAACAAAAAGGACCGGTTTTGCCAAACAGATCACATAAACGGGCCGGGCAGACCATTGAAAAAGCATAAAAAAAGGCCCGCATTCGCGGGCCTTCTGATGCTATGAGGAGCTTAAATTACAGAACGTCAACCGCGTTCAGTTCTTTGAAAGCCTGCTCCAGACGCGCCACCATGGAAGTCTGCGCAGCACGCAGCCATACACGTGGATCGTAGTATTTCTTGTTCGGCTGGTCTTCGCCTTTCGGGTTGCCCAGCTGGCCCTGCAGGTAAGCTTCGTTCGTTTTGTAGTACTGCAGGATACCGTCCCATGTTGCCCACTGGGTGTCGGTATCGATGTTCATTTTCACTACGCCGTAGCTTACGGAGTCTTTGATTTCCTGAGCAGAAGAACCGGAACCGCCGTGGAAGACGAAGTTCAGGCTGTTGTGCGGCAGGTTGTGTTTCTTAGAAACGTATTCCTGAGAATCACGCAGGATGGTTGGGGTCAGAACCACGTTACCTGGTTTGTAAACGCCGTGTACGTTACCGAAGGACGCTGCGATGGTGAAGCGTGGGCTGATTTTGCTCAGCTCGGTGTAAGCGTAATCAACGTCTTCTGGCTGGGTATACAGTGCAGAAGCGTCCATGTGGCTGTTGTCCACGCCGTCTTCTTCACCACCGGTGCAACCCAGTTCGATTTCCAGGGTCATGTCCATTTTGGCCATGCGCGCCAGGTACTTAGAGCAGATTTCGATGTTTTCGTGCAGGGACTCTTCAGACAGGTCGATCATGTGAGAAGAGAACAGTGGCTTACCGGTCGCTGCGAAGTGTTTTTCACCCGCGTCCAGCAGACCGTCGATCCACGGCAGCAGTTTCTTCGCGCAGTGGTCAGTGTGCAGGATAACCGGAACACCGTAGTGTTCAGCCATCTGGTGTACATGGTGCGCACCAGAGATTGCGCCCAGGATTGCCGCGCCCTGAGGAACGTCAGTTTTCACGCCTTTACCAGCGATGAATGCTGCGCCACCGTTAGAGAACTGAACGATAACCGGTGCTTTAACTTTTGCAGCAGCTTCCAGTACGGCGTTAATGGAGTCGGTACCAACGCAGTTAACTGCTGGCAGAGCGAAGTTGTTTTCTTTAGCTACCTGGAACACTTTCTGAACGTCATCACCAGTGATCACGCCAGGTTTTACGAAATCAAAAATTTTAGACATGTTGCTTAGTCCTGTATCTTCGGCCGTTAGAAAAGGTGCGAGCTCATAAAGCGCGCTGAAAATTGGGCAGGTTTCCCTGCCCTTGAATGGCTTACTTCTTAGCGCGCTCTTCGAGCATTGCTACTGCTGGCAGTACTTTGCCTTCCACGAACTCGAGGAATGCGCCGCCACCAGTGGAGATGTAGGAGATCTTGTCAGAAATACCGAACAGGTCGATTGCTGCCAGCGTATCACCGCCGCCTGCGATAGAGAACGCTTCGCTGTCTGCTATAGCGTTAGCAACGATTTCAGTACCTTTGCGGAAGTTCGGGAATTCGAACACGCCAACAGGACCATTCCACAGGATAGTTTTTGCGTTTTTCAGGATTTCAGCCAGTTTCTGTGCAGAAACGTCGCCCAGGTCCAGAATCTGCTCATCATCTTTGATGTCGTTAACAGATTTCAGGGTCGCAGTCGCTGTTTCAGAGAACTCAGTCGCGACGCGAACATCCGTTGGAACCGGGATATCGCAGGTGGTCAGCAGACGTTTTGCTTCGTCAACCAGATCCGCTTCGTACAGGGATTTACCGACGTTATGGCCTTGTGCCGCCACGAAGGTGTTCGCGATACCACCGCCAACGATCAGCTGGTCAGCGATTTTAGACAGGGAATCCAGTACTGTCAGTTTGGTAGAAACTTTAGAACCACCAACGATTGCAACCATTGGACGAGCAGGTTCTTTCAGCGCTTTACCCAGTGCGTCCAGCTCAGCAGCCAGCAGAGGACCGGCACACGCGACGTCTGCGAATTTACCGATACCGTGGGTTGAAGCCTGCGCACGGTGAGCAGTACCGAAGGCGTCCATCACGAATACGTCACACAGTGCAGCGTATTTTTTGGACAGCGCTTCGTCGTCTTTCTTTTCGCCTTTGTTGAAGCGAACGTTTTCCAGAACAACCAGTTCACCGGCAGCGATGTCTACGCCGTCCAGGTAATCTTTTACCAGGCGAACCGGGTTCGACAGTTTGTCTTTCAGGTAATTAACAACTGGCAGCAGAGAGAACTCTTCATTGTACTCGCCTTCAGTTGGACGACCCAGGTGGGAGGTCACCATCACTTTAGCGCCCTGCTTCAGAGCCAGTTCGATGGTTGGCAGAGATGCACGGATACGCGCGTCGCTGGTCACTTTGCCATCTTTAACCGGTACGTTCAGATCAGCACGGATGAAAACGCGTTTACCAGCCAGATCCAGATCGGTCATCTTAATTACAGACATGGTGAATCCTCTCGTTGATTCTTAAAGTTTTGCAGACGCACGATGCGTCTTACCTGAAACCTTGAGCGGCCATTGCTAACGTGGTGTCGAGCATTCGGTTAGCAAAGCCCCATTCGTTATCACACCAGACCAGCGTCTTGATAAGGTGTGCGCCACTGACGCGCGTTTGAGTGCCATCGACAATGGCGCTGTGCGGGTCGTGGTTAAAATCTACTGAGACCAACGGTAATTCCGTATAGTCAACTATACCATGAAATGCCCCCTGTGCTGCTTTTTGCAGCAACAGGTTGACTTCACAGGCTTTTACCGGTTTTTTCACCGTCACGCTCAGGTCAATTGCGGTGACGTTAATCGTCGGTACACGTACGGCAATTGCTTCAAAACGATCATTAAACTGCGGGAAAAAACGGGTGATACCTGCCGCCAGTTTTGTGTCCACCGGAATGATTGACTGGCTCGCGGCTCGCGTGCGTCGTAAGTCCGGATGATAGGCGTCAATCACCTGCTGATCGTGCATCGCTGAATGAATCGTGGTTACGGTGCCGGATTCAATGCCATACGCATCGTCTAACAGTTTGATGACCGGAATAATGCAGTTGGTGGTGCAGGAGGCGTTGGAAACAATGCGGTGTTCGGCTTGCAGCTCATGCTGATTCACGCCAAATACGACGGTCGCGTCGAGGTCGTTGCTGCCAGGATGGGAAAACAGGACTTTTTTCGCACCTGCTGTCAGATGCGCTTCGCCATGCTCGCGGTTACCGTATACGCCAGTACAGTCAAGTACGATATCCACACCCAGTTCACGCCACGGTAGCCCGGCAATACTGCTCTCATGCAGCACGCGGATGGCATCGTCGCCGACAAACAGCTGATCTCTTTCCTGGCGAACATCCCAGGCAAAGCGTCCGTGGCTGGTGTCATATTTCAACAAATGCGCCATGCCCGCAGCATCCGCCAGTTCGTTGATAGCCACCACGGTTATTTCCGCCCGACGCCCGGATTCATATAAAGCACGAACCACGTTACGCCCGATGCGACCGAAGCCATTAATCGCTACGCGTACGGTCATAGATCTCCTGCAAAGCTATCCCTGAGTTTGAGGTGGCTGAAAGAGTAATCCAGCTACGCCCGAAGGGGAATCCTTGCTGTCACAAACTGCGATTGATTGGTCAATTGTCGAACATTTAATCGACTGAAACGCTTCAGCTAGAATAAGCGAATCAGGGAATAAAAGGAATGTCTGTCCAGAGCAATAAGCGCGCTATATGACTTGCGTCACATTTTGGATGGAATAATTCACAGGAACGTTACATGTTTGAGGAATAGTGGACATATAAGGCGGATTGCGTGAAAAAAACTAAACGGTAACCCAAAGGTTACCGTTTAGGGTGTTTGCGCCCTCTTCTCAGCGAGAGCACGGACAGGGGCTCGCGCCCCTCCCCTACAAACAATTACAGCAGTTCTTTTGCTTTCGCGACAACGTTTTCAACGGTGAAGCCGAACTCTTCGAACAGCAGCTCTGCCGGAGCAGATTCACCAAAGGTGGTCATGCCGACGATTGCGCCGTTCAGGCCCACATATTTGAACCAGTAGTCAGCGATACCCGCTTCTACTGCCACGCGCGCGGTAACGGCTTTAGGCAGTACGGATTCGCGGTAGGCGGCATCCTGCTTGTCGAACGCATCGGTAGACGGCATGGAAACCACGCGCGCTTTAACGCCTTCGGCAGACAGTTTTTCCCATGCGGCAACAGCCAGCTCAACTTCAGAACCGGTCGCGATGAAGATCAGCTCTGGCTGACCCGCGCAATCTTTCAGCACGTAACCACCACGGGCGATGTTCGCCAGCTGCTCTGGAGTACGCTCCTGCTGTGCCAGGTTCTGACGGGAGAGGATCAGTGCGGTTGGGCCGTCCTGACGCTCAACACCGTATTTCCACGCCACGGCGGACTCAACCTGGTCGCATGGACGCCATGTGCTCATGTTTGGCGTCACGCGCAGGGAAGCCACCTGCTCTACCGGCTGGTGAGTTGGGCCATCTTCGCCCAGACCGATGGAGTCGTGGGTGTAGACCATCACCTGACGCTGTTTCATCAGCGCAGCCATACGCACGGCGTTACGCGCGTACTCGACAAACATCAGGAAGGTAGAGGTGTACGGCAGGAAACCACCGTGCAGGGAGATACCGTTCGCAATCGCGGTCATACCGAATTCACGCACACCGTAGTGGATGTAGTTACCGGCAGTGTCTTCGTTGATTGCTTTAGAACCAGACCAGATTGTCAGGTTAGATGGCGCCAGGTCAGCGGAGCCGCCCAGGAATTCTGGCAGCAGCGGACCGAACGCTTCAATCGCATTCTGAGAGGCTTTACGGCTGGCGATTTTGGATGGGTTCGCCTGCAGTTTAGCAATGAACTCGTTCGCTTTGGCGTCGAAGTCAGACGGCATGTCACCCTTCATACGACGGGTAAATTCAGCCGCTTCCTGTGGGAAGGCTTTCGCATAGGCAGCGAACTTCTCGTTCCATGCGGATTCTTTCGCCTGACCCACTTCTTTAGCATCCCACTGCGCGTAAATTTCAGATGGGATTTCGAAAGCAGGATATTTCCAGCCCAGCGCTTCGCGCGTCAGTGCGATTTCCGCGTCGCCCAGTGGCGCACCGTGGGAATCGTGGGTACCCGCTTTGTTCGGGGAACCGAAACCAATGATGGTTTTGCACATCAGCAGTGACGGCTTGTCCGTCACAGCGCGCGCTTCTTCTACTGCACGTTTAATCGAGTCAGCATCGTGACCGTCAACGCCACGCACAACGTGCCAGCCGTAAGCTTCGAAACGCTTCGCGGTGTCGTCAGTGAACCAGCCTTCAACGTGACCGTCGATGGAGATGCCGTTGTCGTCATAGAACGCAACCAGTTTGCCCAGCTTCAGGGTACCTGCCAGGGAGCACACTTCGTGAGAAATGCCTTCCATCATGCAGCCGTCGCCCATGAATGCGTAGGTGAAGTGGTCAACAATGTCATGACCTGGACGGTTGAACTGCGCGGCCAGGGTTTTCTCGGCAATCGCCATACCCACCGCGTTAGCAATACCCTGACCCAGCGGGCCGGTGGTGGTTTCTACACCTGCGGTGTAACCCACTTCCGGGTGACCTGGCGTTTTGGAGTGCAGCTGGCGGAAGTTTTTCAGCTCTTCAATTGGCAGATCGTAGCCAGTGAGGTGCAGCAGGCTATAGATCAGCATTGAGCCGTGGCCATTAGACAGCACGAAACGGTCGCGGTCAGCCCAGGAAGGGTTCTGCGGGTTGTGGTTCAGGAAATCTCGCCACAGGACTTCGGCGATATCAGCCATACCCATTGGGGCGCCCGGGTGGCCAGATTTGGCTTTCTGTACTGCGTCCATGCTCAGCGCACGAATAGCATTAGCAAGCTCTTTACGTGAGGACATTTTAACTCCAGATCGGACTGTTAAAGGCCATGCCCTTGACGACAGCGCGTTTTGGGCTACGCCGGAAAAAAGTGCCAACAATGTAACCCAAGCGGCATGTCATGTACATGGAGCATTCTTTTGCAGCTTAAGAAATCTCTGGATCATGCTCGCATGTTGCGCAATCTGCTCGCCCGGCCCCGTAGATATTCCTTATACTTAGCCCGACCCCGGCTTCGTTGCCGGTGCACTTTTCAGATTTTATTCAGATTAACGAGTACGGAAGCGACATCATGAAAATGCGTGCAATAGTGCTGGCCCTGGGTACAACGCTCCTGCTGAGCGGCTGTCAGAATATGGATTCTAACGGCCTGATGTCCTCAGGCGCAGAAGCCTTTCAGGCCTACTCCCTGAGCGACGCACAGGTTAAAGCGCTGAGCGACCAGGCCTGTAAAGATATGGACGGAAAAGCCACGCTTGCCCCGGCCAATAGTACCTACACGCAGCGTCTGAATAAGATAGCCTCCGCGCTGGGTGATAACATTAACGGCCAGCCGGTGAACTATAAGGTGTACATGGCCAAAGATGTAAACGCCTTCGCGATGGCGAACGGCTGCATCCGCGTTTACAGCGGGCTGATGGATATGATGACCGACAACGAAGTTGAAGCGGTTATCGGCCATGAAATGGGCCACGTTGCACTTGGCCACGTGAAGAAAGGCATGCAGGTTGCGTTAGGCACTAACGCCATCCGCGCCGCGGCGGCGTCTACGGGCGGTATCGTCGGCAGCCTGTCACAGTCGCAGCTTGGCGATGTGGGTGAAAAACTGGTTAACTCTCAGTTCTCGCAGCGTCAGGAATCCGAAGCGGATGACTACTCCTACGATCTGTTGCGCAAACGCGGCATTAATCCATCAGGTTTAGCCACCAGCTTCGAAAAACTGGCCAAACTGGAAGCCGGTCGCCAGAGCTCTATGTTTGATGACCACCCGGCGTCAGAAGAGCGCGCACAGCATATTCGCGACCGTATGGCCGCAGACGGAATTAAATAATTCGAAAGGAGGCATATTTGCCTCCTTTTTATTTCGCATGAATTGTTAATTTAACCGCACATATCGGTAATAGTACTTGAGTACCTTTCTAAGCCGCGCAAACACTGGCTTATCGCCCTGAAACGTCTCGTCACATAATTATTGCAATCATTTACCATTCGGGTAATTATCGAGCTCGCAGTAATTCAATTTACAATATTAAGACAGAGACGTTCCCTCCGTGAAAAAAGAATTATCATTAATTGCGTTAAGTTTATTCGCCGCATTACCCGCCGTTGCAAGCCAGCAATCCGACAGCAAAGGCTTTGTTGACGACAGCCATTTAGATCTGTTTTTACGCAATGCGTATATCAGCCGTGATTATCATCAGGGCCAGCAGGACAAAGCCGAATGGGGTCAGGGTATCGTTGCCACGTTTGAATCAGGCTATACCGAAGGGCTGGTTGGCTTTGGTGTGGACGGCATTGCCCAGTATGGCGTGCGTCTGGACGGCGGTCGTGGAAAGAGCGGCGCGGGCGGCATTGACTTCTTTAAACAGGAAGACGATGGCCGGGCTAAATCCGATCTGGCGAAATTTGGCGCCACAGCAAAAATGCGTATTTCCAATACCGTGCTGAGCTACGGTAACCAGCGTCCGGAATTACCGATTGTTAATGCCGACAATTCCCGTCTGCTGTTTGAAAGCTTTACCGGCACCATGCTGACCTCAAAAGAGATCGCGGGTCTGGAAGTGAACGCCGGTTACTTCACCGATGAGCAGCGCAAAAGTGACGACCGCCACGACAGCGGCCTGAAGAGCCTCTCCTTCGGCGGTGCGAGCTACCAGTTCAACGACCAGTTCAGCGGTGCGCTGTATGCCTCTCATGTGGAAGAGGTGATGAACAAGCAGTACCTGGGAATGAACTTCAAACAGCCGTTCAGCACCGGGCAACAACTGGTGCTCGATTTCAACGGCTATAACTCACGCCTGGATCAGCGCTACGCAGACAGCCTTGATACCGGACGCAGCAATAGCATCTGGAGCCTGGCGGCAAGCTACATCTGGGATATTCATACCTTCAAGGTGGCGTATCAGCAGAGCAGCGGCAGCACCGGCTATCACTATGGCAGCTATCGCGATCAGGGTGGCGTAGGTGACGGCGGCAATACCATCTGGCTGGCGAACTCTTACTGGTCTGATTTCAACGGCGAAGACGAGCGCTCCTGGCAGGCTTCTTACGCGCTGGACTTCGGCGGTCTGGGTTTACCAGGCCTGAGCTGGACCACAGCTTACGTGCGTGGCGACAACATCAAGACCTCTGAAACCAGCAACGGTAAAGAGCATGAGTGGTTTAACCAGATCCAGTATCAGGTGCAGGACGGCCCGGCTAAAGATCTGAAACTGAAACTCCGTTACTCCGTCCTGCGCGTGTCCAGCAACGCCAGCGACTATAACGTGGGCGGGGATGAGATCCGCGCGTACGTGGAATACCCGTTTAACGTGTTCTGATTAAGCCCCTCACCCGCCCTTTTCCCTAAGGGAGAGGGCGCGAGTGAGGGTAAACACGTTTAGTACAACGTCTTCTGCGGCGGCCCGGCAAACTTCAGCGCGCCAATCTGTCCCATCCGCACTTCCACTACCGATGGTCCTGGCATGGCAAGCGCTTCGGTCATCACCGCCTCAAAATCCTCCGCCCGTTCGACGCTCCACGCCTGTAACCCCATCGCATGCGCCAGCTGCGTAAAGTCCGGGGTATGCAGCTCGTTATAATACTGACGCCCGCCGAAATACTTGTCCTGAATGCCGCGCATGACGCCGTAACCGCCGTCGTTCATCACCAGCAGCGTCACGTTGGCCTTCTCCTGCGCCAGCGTTGCCATCTCGCCCAGATTCAGGCTTACGCCACCATCGCCCACCAGCCCCACCACTTTGCGTTGCGGGTTGGCAATCGCCGTGCCAATCGCCATCGGTAGCCCCATGCCGATGGCGCCTGCCAGCGAGTGAATGTTCATCAGCGGTCCGTTGGCGCGGAACAAACGGCTGCCCCACAGGCTTCCGGAAACGGTGATATCACGAACCAGTAGGCCATCTTGCGGCAGCGCGTTCTCGATGGCGTCGTTGAGCTTCGCATAAGCACCGCACTGCTCACGCAGTCCCGCAACGGCTTTCGCCAGCGCCTGCTGCACCTGTGTATCCCACTGTGCATCGCCCCATTCCCGCCCCTGCGCTTTAGCCGCCAGCGCGGTTAACAGCGCCGCGCAGTCCGCCACAAGGGTTGTGTCCATCAGATAGTTGCGGCTCGCCGCCGCGGGGTCGATATCGATCTGGACGCGGGGATGCGGTAATTCAAGCGTCCACGAGCGGGTTTCGTTGCTGCGCAGGCGTGAGCCGGCGACCAGCGTAAAGTCGCACTGGGCGATCAACGCCTCAACTGACGGCGAGTTATGAAACGCCCGCAGGCTGGCGCGATGGCTGTCCGGCAGCACGCCGCGCGCGTGGGTGCTGGAGATAACCGTCACTCCCGCATCCGCCAGTTTTTTTACCGCATCAGCGCTACCGAGCGCTCCGCCACCCAGCCACAGCAGCGGCTGTCTGGCCTGTTTAAGCTGCGCCCACAGCGTGTCGACCACTGCCGTATCAACCGCGGAAACCGACGTCGGTTTCACCGGAGCGGTGATCAGCGACACGGGGATTTTCGCCCCCTGAATATCAATCGGGATCTCCACGGAGACCGGCCCGCACGGCGGAGTTTGCGCCTCCTGAATGGCCTTGTGAAGGATCGCTATCGCCTGGTTCGCGTTGCTGATGCGGTATGCCCGTTTTGAGCTGGCCTTCAGGAAGGTCAACTGGTCGCGGGTTTCGTGGATAAAACCGGTGTCGGCATCCAGCCAGGCTTTTTCCACCTGGCCCGTGATATGCAGCAGCGGCGTGCAGGCATTCATGGCTTCCACCAGCGCGCCGACGGCGTTACCCGCCCCGGCGCCGGTACTGGTCAGCGCCACGCCGAGCCCGGAAAAACGGCCGTGGGCATCGGCCATGGTGACCGACCCCGCTTCGCCACGTGCGGGTACAAAGCGAATATTCCCGCGCTGCCCTACCGCATCGGCGATGGGTAAATTGTGGATGGAGATGACGCCGTAGATGGCCTCAACCTGATACTGCTCCAGCGTTCTGGCGATGGCGTCGCCGACGGTTATCATTTCGCTCATTACTCACCCTTTCTCAGTCGCACCAGTGGTTGACGCTGTTACCCGTCGCCAGATAAATGCTCTTTTGCTGCATCCAGGCTTTCAGCCCCTGAATGCCCTTTTCGCGGCCCAGACCGCTCTCTTTAAAGCCCCCGAACGGGGTCGAAATCGCAAACACTTTGTAGGTGTTTATCCACACCGTGCCCGCTTCAAGCTGCTCGCTCAGCCGCAGGGCGCGCCCGGTATCCCGCGTCCAGATCCCGGCGGCAAGGCCATAAACGGAGTCATTCGCCTCACGGATCAACGCGGCTTCATCGCTAAAGGGCATCGCCACCAGCACCGGGCCGAAGATCTCCTCCTGACAGGCGCGCGCGCTGTTGGTCAGGCCTTCAATGATGGTGGGCTGGAAGTAACTGCCGTTTGCCAGCAGTGGATCGGCAGGACTCTCCCCGCCACACAGCACGCGGCCCCCTTCACGCTTTGCCAGTTCAACGTAAGCCTGCACGCTCTTGCGGTGCGCGTCGTTAATCAGCGGTCCCACATGGGTGCCGTCGGTAAAGGGATGCCCGACCCGCAGGCCGCGCGTTAATTCCAGCAGCCTCGCCATCAGCGGGGCGTAAAGGCGCTCATGGATAAAGAGCCGCGAACCGGCAATACAGGCCTGACCTGCAGAGCTGAAAATGCCGTAGCAGATCCCGCGCGCAGCCAGCTCAACGTCGGCATCTTCCAGCACGATGGTCGGGGATTTACCGCCCAGTTCCAGCGAGGCCGGGATCAATTTTTCCGCCGCCACGTGCGCCAGATGACGGCCCGTGGTGGTGCCACCGGTAAAGGAGATTTTTCGCACTTTCGGGTGACGCGCCAGCGCATCGCCAATCACCGAGCCTTTGCCCGGCAGCACGCTCAGCAGCCCGGCGGGTAAGCCTGCCTGCTCAAAAATACGCGCCAGCTCCAGCGCCATCAGCGGGGTGGCTTCGGCTGGTTTTAGAACCACCGCGTTACCGGCAGCAATGGCCGGCGCCACTTTCTGCATTTCGCTGGCAATGGGGGAATTCCAGGGCGTGATAGCCGCCACCACACCGAGCGGTTCATATCGGCTGAGGGTAAGCACATCAGGCTGGCGTGGGGTCGGCAGTTCACCTTCCAGCAGCTCGCAGGCGGCGGCAAAATAACGCGCCGTGCCTGCCGCGCTCATCACCAACCCTCGCGCTTCCGCCAGCGGTTTACCGTTGTCGCGACTCTGCATGCGGGCCAGTTCATCGACGCGGGACTCAATCAGATCCGCCACCTTATGCAGGATCTTTGCACGCGTATGCGGCAGGCTGTTACGCCAGGCAGGATCGCGCCACGCGCGCTCTCCGGCGTCGATAGCCTCCTGCAGATCGTCCAGGCTTGCCGCGTGGAGCGTGGCGTTCACCGCACCGTCTGCCGGGAAATGGCTCTGCATCAGGTTACCGCCGCCACGCCGCCAGTTGCCGCCAATGAAAATGTTAAGATCGTCCATCGTCGCTCCTCAGCGCTGCGTCAGTTCACGGCAGGCGCGAACCGCGCTGAGTGCCGCCAGGGTGGAGGTTTTGGGGTTGCGGGCAAGCGGTAGCCCGCTCAGCTCCAGATGGAACTCGCCAAACATCCCTTCGACGTGCAGCGTGTGGGTATTGCGTTGAGTGGCCGGGTCCACCATCAGTTGCACACGGGTATCATCCATCCCCACGCCGCCAAGTGCCACGGTCGCCGCCACGTTGGCGTTGGCCGGAAACAGTCGTGCCGCTTCACGTGCGCTGCCTTCAAAGAAGATCTGCGCCTCGGACACGGCGTTAAGATCGATAAGCTGTTCGGCATAGCTGCCGCGCCAGCTGGCCGGGCTTTTACGCGACTGGTAGGTCACCTTCTCAAGCCCGCCCTCTTTTGCTGCCGCCAGGCCATCAATGCCCGCCACCGCACCGGAGAGCAGCGTCAGCTTTCCGCCTGCGTTGAGCAGACGCTGTTCCAGCGCGCTGTCTGCCAGCGCGCCGGTGGAGATCACCGCCAGATGCCATCCACGGCGTAAAATCGCTTCCCCGTACTGCGCTACCGCCTGCTGGCTGGCACATTCCAGCACCAGATCGGGAGTATCCGTACATAATGCGGGCGAGGTCAGTGCCACCACCGCATCGCCAAACTGCTGGCGGATAGCAGCATGATGCGTCTCGCGCGCCACGATCCAGCCGATGGCAACCTGCTCGGGCAGACGCTCAATGACCGCCTGCGCCATGGCACCGTAGCCGATTAACATGATTTTTTTCATGATGTGTCCTTACAGATGACGGCAGAAGCCGCCGGAAACGTCCAGCGCCGCACCGGTGGTAAACGAAGCCAGCGGCGACGCGAGGAACAGCAGAGCCTGCGCAGGCTCCTGCGGCTTACCGAGACGCGCCATCGGAATGCCGCGTTTGCGGGCAATATCCGCCGTCCACTGCGGCCAGCTCTGACTTTTATCCGCCCGGTTCTCAAAGCGACGCCGCCACTGACCGGATTCCACCATGCCAAGCAAAATGGAATTCACGCGGATACCCTTACTCACCAGCTCTTTCGAGAGCGTGAGCGTCATATTGAGCAGCGCGGCACGTGCTGCGGAGGTGGCAATCATGTGTTCCTCTGGCTGCAGCGCCAGCAGCGAGTTCACGCAGGTAATGGAGGCAATATCCGATTGCTCCAGCTGCGGCTGAAAAGCCTGCACGGGGTTAATCACCCCAAACAGTTTCAGTTCGGCTTCATGAAGCCAGGCCTCGCGCGGGGTGTCATTGAAGTGCGCCACATACCCCTGTCCGGCGTTATTAATCAGCAAGTCTGTCCCGCCAAAGCGGGACTTAACGGCCTGGGCAAAGGTCTGAACCTGGTCTGCGTCCAGCACGTCGCAGCGGTGAGAGAAAATCTCGCCATCAGGGAATTCGTTTTGCAGCGACGCATGCGCGATGGCAAGCCGGTCCGGGTCGCGGCCACAGAACGCCACTTTTGCCCCCTCGCCCAGCAGCAAGCGCAGCGTTTCAAAACCAATGCCAGAAGAACCGCCGGTGACTACCGCTACGCGCCCGTCAATTTGTGCATTCATCGCGCACCTCTTCGTTGATACGTAAAAGCTGTTGATTAAAAAACGCGTCGTTATCGAGATAGCTGGCGTGCCCGGCCAGGGGAATCGCGGTAAACGGCATGCCGTAACGTAGCGCCAGCCCCTGAACCAGCTCAGGCTGGGTAATGGCGTCCTGCTCGCCGCACCAGACTTCAAAGTCACCGGCGTAACGCTTCAGCCAGCCGTGAATATCGTCATGTGCCAGCATCCATGCGGCAGCGAGGTAGCCTTCCGGGCGCAATTTGCGCATGCCCGCCGCAACGGTGGCAATATCGTCCTCACGCGCGCCCGGACGTAATAATTTAGCGGCCCGGGTTTGCGCCAGGATCTCGCCCCCAAGCGCCATCTGCTGCTCCCGGTTACGCCAGACCTGCTCGCGCTGCGCCGGCTCGGCCTGGCCGTAACCCTGCGCGGCATCGGCCAGCACCAGATGCAGCACGCGTTCGGGATACTTCGCCGCAAAGGCGCTTGCCACCAGGGCCCCAAGCGAATGCCCGACCAGAACGACCTGCCAGACGCCCGCGCGATCCAGCATGGCCGCCAGCGCGTCGGCGTAATCCCCCGCGTTGGCGCGCTCAACTGCCAGCATCGGGCTTTCGCCATAACCGGGCATGTCCCACGCCAGCACGCGAAAACCGTTCAGCGCCATCTGTTTATGCCAGGAGGCAGCGCCGGAGCTGATGCCGTGGAGCAGCATCAGCGGGATGCCGCTTCCCTGTTCACGAAAGCCCGTCATCGCGCCCCCTTAGTTCCGCTTCACTTTCGACAGCGGGTGATCGGCCGGATAGGTCGGGATTTCCGGCTTGTTGGTGCCGAGCATCACGCACATCAGCGCCTCTTCTTCACCATGATTGAACAGACCGCGATAGATGCCCGGCGGAACGGAGATCAGATCGCGTTCGCGCAGCACGGTTTCAGTGTAGTGATCGCCGTCCTGGATCATCAGCGTGATCTGCCCTTTAAGCATGAAGAACACCTCTTCCACGTCGTCATGCAGATGCAATGGTCCCTCGCACTTCGACGGCAGCACCATGGTAGAGAAGGTAAAGTGCTCAGCCGGCACGGTATTGGTATCGCTTGCCACGCCCGTCGCCCCGGTACCGATGTAGCGCATCTGCGCACGGCGATATTTAGGATCGAAATCGGCCTGGAACTTCAGCGCGTTCCAGTCATATTTACGCCCTTCAAAGCGCGCAATGCGCGACTCGACCCACTCTTCCATGGTCAGATGGTCAGGTTTAATGCCTGGTTTTGCAGTTACGGTTGAATCAGTCATGACACTCTCCTCAGTAACGTCTCAGCAGCGGCAGTAACAGGACGCAGCCCACCGCCGCCATCACCGCCAGAAAAATCAGCCCGGAATCCATGCTGTGGGTGAAGGCGATCAACGCGCCCATCACCGCCGGCGACAGCGCGCCTGCAAAGTTTCCCAGCCCGTTGAAAATACCGCCCGCCGTCGCGCTCACCCGGGGATGGGTAGCCTTCGCCAGCAGTGCGAAAATGTTCGGCGCACCGGTGCCCCACATAAAGGTGCTAAAGCTCATCGCCGCGATAACGGCCAGCGGGGTATCAAGATGCATGACCGCCGTCAGGCCTAACCCCGCGCCAGCCATCGAGATAAAGCAGGCCACCGCGCGTTTATCGACCCGGTCAGAAAGCCATGCGCCAATCACCTCGCCCGCCAGCATGGCAATAAACGGCATCGACGACAGCCAGCCGGCGTGTTCAAGATGAATGCCTTTCCCTTTAATCAGATAGCCCGGCAGCCAGCCGTTGATCCCCCACAGGTAGGTGAGAAACGCGATGTTAAAGATGCAGATAATCCAGAAGTGCGGGCTGACAAACAGCTCGCGCCGCGCGGCACGTCGTTCATCCTGTGATTCGCGATCCGCAGCCGGTTTGGCACCCAGACGGATCCCGCGCAGACCGATGCGCACGAACACCAGCACCGGCACGGTGAGCATCGCCATCACAAAGAAGGTACTCTGCCAGCCGAAGGCATTCAGCAGCCAGATAGAAAGAGGGAAGCCAATCGCCGCGCCTACCGGGGTACCCAGCAGCCACAACATGGTCGCTCGCGCCTGCAGATGCTGCGGGAAGTTATGCCGCACAATGGCAAACGCCAGTGGAAACAGCGGCCCTTCTGCCACGCCCAGCAAAATGCGCAGGACGATCATGACCGTGTAGTTATGGGTAAACCCCATAGCCACCATCAGCACGCACCACACCACCATCATGCCGGTGAGCAGGCGAAGCGGCGCAATCTTGTCCCCCAGTCCGCTTAAAAAGACCGATGAGAAGCCGTAGCTCAGCAGAAAGGCGCTCATCAGAATGCCGAGGCGCGTGGTGTCAAAATCAATGCCCATCGCCTGCTGGAAATGGCTGTCGGAAAAGAGCGCCGCAATGCTGATTTTGTCGAAAAATGCCAGCAGCACGCAGGCCAGCAATGACAGCGGGATGGCCCAGCGCACCGCTTTTTCGGGCGTGCGGGTGCCCTCACCGCTTGCCTCAACCGGCGCGGTGTTAGTCTCAAATGTGGTCATGTCTCCCCCTACGGGTGCGGGTTAGCTATCGCAATGACATCAGTGAAAAAGTCGGGTCAGCCAGCGGCACATCGGACAGATCCCTTCCGGCAGCCATCCAGCGCTTCGCCAGCTTGACGGTACGCGCATCGTTGAACGCCACCAGCTGGGTCAGCCGTCCGTTTTCATCCAGTGAGAAAAACAGCGCATTATCCCGGGCAATGGTTGTGCAGCCGGCCTGCGGAATACCGAGGATCTGAATGTTGTGCTGGTATTGATCCGACCACAGCCACGGCGCGTCGTCATAGCCGGGGGCATCGGGATTGAGCATCGCCTTTGCCGTGGCAACCGCCTGATTCTGGGCAAAGGCCCACGACTGAATGCACAGCCCATAGTGATGGTGCTGGGCCACATCACCGGCAGCAAAAATAAACGGATCCGACGTTCGCCCCTGAGCGTCCACCACGATCCCGCGCTCAGTCTGCAGACCCGCATCGCGCGCCAGCTCCAGATTGAGATCAACACCGATCCCGACGACCACGGCATCAAAGGTTTCACGCTTGCCGTCACAGTGAATGACCGGCAGACCATTGTTATCTTCAAGCTCCAGCGTTCCGCAGCCGGTGCGGATATCCACGCCCTGTTCGCGGTGAAGTGTTTCCAGCTGCTGCGATACCTCGGCACTCACCGAACGCATGCACAGCGCGGGCTGCTGCTCAAACAGCGTCACGTCGACGCCACATTTACGCGCGGAGGCCGCAATCTCCAGGCCAATCCAGCCTCCGCCGATAATCGCCAGGTTTTGACTCTCTGCCAGGCGCGCCTTCAGCCGCTGTGCGTCCTGCCAGTGGCGCAGGGTATAGACCTGCGGGTGGGCAGCCCATGCATCGCCCGGCAGACGCGCCCGACCACCGGTAGCGATTAAAAGAATGTTGTAACTAAGGTATTCACCGTTGCTTAAGCGCACCGTTTTCGCGTGACGATCGAGAGATTCCGCGCGCACCGGCCGGCACCATGTCAGGTCCAATGCCTGTTGCGCCGCTTCAGGAAAGAGACGCGGTAGCGGCGCGTCCGGCTCCAGTAACGCAGCCTTGGACAGCGGCGGGCGTTCGTAGAAATCCCACGCCTCTTCCGCCACGACGCAAATCTCGCCGTCGAAGCCTTCGTCACGCAGGGTTTTCGCCGCCCAGCCACCTGCCTGACCGCCGCCAATAATGACAATGCGCGAGGTCATACCGCCTCCGGCTTTTTCTGCTGACGGCGAGTGTCGTGGTCAATCCCACCCTCAACCGCCCACTCGGTGAACGACACCAGCGAATGTTCCAGCTCGCGCGGCTGCCAGTTTTCGGTGAGGTAATCATCGTTGGTGTAGTATTCAAACGCCCCGCCGGTTGGGCTGTTGACGTACCAGAAATAGGCCGAGGAGACCGGATGACGCCCCGGGCCAATAAAGGTGCTCCAGGCGTTTTTGTTCATCGCTATCCCACCGCCGATCACCTCGTGAATGTCGCGTACGGTAAAGGCCACGTGGTTCAGACCCCGCTTACGGTTAGGCAGCTGAAGAAGGAACAGGTTGTGATGCCCGCCGCGCACGCCACAGCGCAGGAACACCGCACGGTTGATGTAGCGGTCAGACACCTGGAACCCAAGCACCTCACGGTAGAACGTCTCCACCGCCGCCAGTTCCTCCACGAAGAACACCACGTGGCCCACGTTAATAGGCTGGGCGCGATCGTAGACCGGGCTTGGCGTGTCGATACGGCGGGCATCGCCCCACTGGTTAATCGGCTCGACGTTCAGCTCCACCGGCACCTGATGGCTGACCTGTACGCGCAGGGTCATGCCGTTCGGATCGCGGCACTCCAGCGCGTCGCCCACCTCACGAAAACCGGGCTGCTTCTCAAGCTTCGGGCGCAGCGCCTCCAGATCGTCCCGGGTGGCGACTGCCCAGGTCATCCGGCGCAACGTATTTCCTGCTTCAAACGCTGGCGGCAGGTCAGGGCTGTCGACAGGATTAAGCTCCACGCGCGCGCCGCTCAGGGTAGTAAAACGCTGGCCGCTGGCATCGCCCGTCAGGCCAAAATCACGCATAAATTTGGCGCAGTGCGTCAGGTTCTCGACGCCAAATTCCAGCTTTTCAATTCCGGTTATACACATCGTTCGTTGCCTCGTCTGGCCCAGATTGGGCGTAAAACATGCCCGACGCAATGAAGCGCCTGGCGTTAACCTGCTGATTTAACTGGCCTGCGACAAATACCCTAAGAAGCCAGAAATTTTATCCGCCGCCATGCGGACATCGTTTTGCAGGCGCTCGCGATCGGTCTGCGGGATCTCCTCCGAAGGCACCAGAATGCTCACCACGGCCGCCACCCTTCCGCTGCGGTCATACACCGGATAAACGATGGAGGAGATGCCATGACGGAAGAAGGATTCGCCGATCACATAGCCGCGTGCTTTGTCCTGCTGCACCATCTGCCACAACGCTTCACGGTCGTGGATCTGGCCCGGCGTGTTGCCCGGCAGACGTTCGTGCGGGAACAGCTGTTCGAAATCGGCTCGCGAAATATCGGTCAGCAGCATGCGACCCAGCGACGTGCAGTGCACCGGCAAACGGGTACCAATGCTCACCTGATTGATGCGAGAACCGGCGGCGCTGACGCGGGCGATATAGATGATGTCGCGCCCGTCGCGGATCGCCAGATGACTGCTGCACTGGCTGACGTCACGCAGCTGCTCGATGACCGGCTGACCGACCTGCGCCACATCCAGTGAGGCGATGTATTCAAAGCCCAGACGCAGGACGTTCATGCCAAGCGAGAAGGTATTGGTTCGCGTGTTGCGCTCCAGAAAACCCATGTATTCCAGCGTTTGTACCACGCGGTAGGCGGTGGCTTTCGGCATATCGACCAGCCTGTGCAGCTCGGCAAAGGTCAGTTCACGGTGCTGCTCGCCAAAGGCCAGCAACAGCTGTAAGCCTCGCTCCAGCCCCGGCACCAGGTACTTCACTTCGTGATCGCTTGCCATATTTGCTTTACCTCAGTTAAAGACAAAACCGCCGTTGACCGGAATCAGCTGGCCGGTGATAAACCGCGACAGATCGCTTAACAGCCAGACCACGCTGCCGGTGACGTCTTCCGGCTGCTGCGCCCCGGTGAGCGCCCGGCCGTTTTCGTAAAGCTGATGCCGCTCTGCAGGGACATATTCCGTCGCTTCGACGCGGGTTAAGCCCGGGGCGATGGCGTTAATACGAATGCGTTTTTCACCCAGCTCACGTGACATTGAACGGGTCATGGCAATCACGGCGCCCTTGCTGGCCACGTAGGCCATCAGACGCGGCGCGCCCCACAGCGCGGTATCGGAAGCCACATTGACAATGGCTGCCCCTTCGCGCAGCAGCGGTACCGCATCCCGGGTAACCAGCCAGGTGCCTTTGACGTTAACGCTCATCACCCGGTCCCACAGATCCGGATCGTAATCAAGCATGTCCTTGCCGCCGACCCCGGTCGCCATCGCCGCGTTATTGACCAGACCGTCGATCGGTCCCTGTTCGCCAATGGCGCTGAACACCCGCGAAATGGAGAGCGGATCGGCCAGATCGATAACGTGTGATTCAATCGCATAGCCCTTCTCACTTAAGCCATGCGCGCTTTCAGCCAGCTCGCCCTGAAGGATGTCGCACATCACCACCGCCGCGCCCTGCTCTGCGCAGGCTTTCGCGAAATGAAAGCCCAACCCACGCGCGGCACCGGTCACCACGATGCGTTTCCCGTTCAGCAGCCCATTCATCAGGCAGCTCCCTGCTGAGCTTCACGCGCCGCCAACTGCTCTTTCGCCGCTTTTTGCATCATGCGGCGCAGGCGCGAGAGGCCCACATCATGCTGGTAAAGGTATTCGTGTTCCCGTGCATCTGGGGCCATGCTCTCCAGCACCACGCGGTCCTGCTCAAGGACTTCCCAGTGCAGTTTTTCCAGACGGTTACGGTACATGAAACGCCACATATCGCGCTGCCAGCCCTGCACGCGGCGGATACGCCAGAAGAAGACGCGGCAGTTATCGTTATCTTCCGGCACCACCATGCCAACAATGAAGAAGTGACCGCCCGGCCCGAAACGCTTCTTATAAGGAATGGACAAACGCATCCAGTAGGTGCCGCTGTTGCCCAGCTCAACCCAGTCGAAGTTGACGCCGCTCTGGCCTTTTTTCTCGAAGATAAACCCGGTTTTCGTTGGCTGCAGAACCATATCCGCTTTGCGATCCCCTTCCGCCATGGAGTGCGACGAAGAGTGCAGATAGGTGCCGTGCATCGGGTCCATCACGTTTTCCAGTGCGTACTGGTAATTGCATTTCCACGCGGCGGTGCAGAGAAAATTGCTGTAGGCGTCGGTGTCAGCCAATTCGTCCGGGAAGCTCAGTTCGTCGGGTTGCTGATCGGCGGTAACGCCAAACCAGAGGAAGATGGCCCCGTGCACTTCCTGCACGTTGTAGCTGCGCACACACTGCTGGCCGACCAGCGGACATTTGTCCACCGCAGGCACATCCTTCACTTCGCCGTTACCCGCCACTTCCACGCCGTGATACCAGCAGGCGATACGATCGCCCAGATTCCAGCCCATCGACAGACGCGCGCCACGGTGCGGACAGCGATCTTCCAGCGCCTGCACCTGGCCATCTTTGTTGCGCCAGACCACAATCTGTTCGCCCAGACGAGTGATCCCCACGGGCGCAGACTGAACTTCCCAGCTGGCCAGCACCGGGTACCAGAGGCCGCGCAGACCTTTATCAAGATAGTTTTGTACGGTAGTCGTCATCGCATTGCCCTCAGTAGCCGTTAACCTGTAAGAAAGCCTGGAAGCTGGCATCGCTCCATGGCTCGCCCTGCTGATCGTGCATACGTACCGCGTTCAGCCCGCTGACCAGTTCCGGCACGGTTTCAGCGCCCTGTTCGAAAAGGTCTTCCAGCGTGGAGATAAGCGTGATTTCCCAGTTTTCCGGTACGCGGCTGCGGGTCTGCCAGATCAGGTTCTGGTAATCACCGGGCTTATGGATGGCGCCGTTACCGCCCTCAGCCGGAGGGGTAAACTGACGGCTTTCCGGCAGCGCCGGGTTGAAGTTCAGACTTTCGCTCATGCCACTGTCTCCTCGACGAAGGTAATCTGGATCTGGTTTTCAAATACCCGAACCGGGTAACGATTGAGGTTACGTCCGCCGGGGCCGTGCAGGCACTGGCCGGTTTTGACATCGAAAACCGCCTCATGCAGCGGACATTCCACTTTACCGTCCTCGACGAAACCCTGACTCAGCAGCGCGTAAGCGTGCGGGCATACGTCTTCCAGCGCGTAATATTCGCCATCAATCAAATAAACGCCGATCTCTTTGCCCTCGACGTTACCGCTAAAAGGGAAATCTTCCTGTACTTGTTCTGCGTCACATACGCCTATCCAGCTCATCACGATCCTCCAGGCTTTTGTTTCATATATGAAACTCTGTTTCTTATTTAATACGGTCAATATAAAAGCGATGAATGTTTCGTCAAGCGCGAATGTGACGAATTTGTTAATCGGACGAGATTTAATTAGCTAAGTGTGCAAGCGATCACGAAAAAATGCAGCGATATGAAATTTTCATTATTCAGGCGTGAATGAATACATTTTTTTGATGATCTTTTATTTTTTAAAATAGAGATTGACTTCTTTTCTTTTTATTCCTTAAAAATTATATGCGCACATACCTCTGGCGTTTCACCTGTGAAACTTTAATTTAATTTATCTTATTAAAACAATGAGTTTCACAGGTGAATCATTTTAGTTACGTGACAATAACGTTCATAAAAAATATAAACAGACAGCACGATTAAGGCGGGTTAAATGACGGCAAGATGGCAAGGCACGGTGGCACTTCTGGTGCTCATTATTATTTCCTACGTTGACCGCGTAAATATCTCGGTGATGATTTTAAACCCTGAATTTGCCGAACATTTTCAGCTAAATGAAAACAGAATGTTACAAGGAATGCTCATGACCTGCTTTTTGCTGGGTTATGGTTTTTCCGCTTTATTATTGACCCCAGTTATCGAAAGCAAATTACATTACCGACAGGGATTGTTAACCAGCATTGCGATATGGGCCGTGGTCTGCGCCATCTCGCCACTGCTGGGGTCGCTGATGGGCATGCTCATCGCCCGACTGATTTTGGGCATTGCCGAAGGCCCACTCTTTTCACTGAAAACACGCTTTATCAGCGATAACTTTAGCGCCGGGGAAATTGGTAAGCCCAACGCCGTTACCGCGCTGGGCGTTTCACTGGGGCTGGCGGTAGGCTTTCCGCTGATCACCTGGCTGATGGCACACCTTGGCTGGGCGGGCTCATTTTATGCCCTCGCGGCGATCAATCTGGCGCTGGGTGGGGGGTTAATCTGGCGTTTCCTGCCGGCCCCTCAACATTCGGAAAAGCGCCGAACGTCCGGGTTTGTACAGACCTTTACGCTTGCCTGGCAGACGCCGCTTCTGGGCTGGATCCTGCTGGTTGAAATCGCCACGCTGAGTTATCTCTGGGGCAGCAGCGCCTGGCTTCCGGCCTGGCTGCGCGATGAACACCACTTCTCCCTGCACGCGACCGGCTTTCTCGCGGCTATCCCCTTCCTGCTGAGTCTTGGCTCAAAGTTTCTGGGCGGTGTGCTGCTCGACAAAATGCGCCCGGACCAGGCACCGCTGCTGTTTGTGGTGGGCGGGATCTTAACGGCGAGTTCCGTCGTCATGCTGATGCTGAGCCACCAGCCCGGCTGGCTGGCGCTGTTTATGCTCTCTGCCAATATTTTCTGGGGACTTCAGGGGGCGGCCATTCCGGCGGTTATCCAGCATCATGCGGCGCGGGAAGCCGTTGGCAGTGCCTACGGGATCATCAACGGGATTGGGAATATTTGCGCGGCGTTTATTCCGCTGCTGATGGGGATGGTGATGAAATCGGTGGGTTCAGTCAGCTCCGGTTTTTCGGTGCTGGTCGTCTCGCAGGTTATCACCCTGCTGGCAGGAGGCATGTTGCTGCTGCGCATGCGTCGCGCAGCAGCAATCCGGGCGTAAGGCTTATTCGCCTTTTTTCGCGGCCTGGATGTAGAGCATTTCCAGCGCGAGGGTGGCCGCTGCCAGAGCAGTGATCTCTGACTGGTCGTAAGCCGGAGCCACTTCCACCACGTCCATACCCACGATGTTCAGATCCTTCAGGCCGCGCACCAGTTTGATGGCGCGGTCAGAGGTCAGGCCGCCGATCACCGGCGTGCCGGTGCCCGGGGCAAACGCCGGATCCAGACAGTCGATATCGAAGGTCAGGTAAACCGGCATATCGCCGACAATCTGTTTTACCTGAGCGATGATGTCATCCACGCCGCGATCGTTCACCTGGCCGGCATCCAGCACGGTGAAGCCGTTGTCTTTATCAAACTCGGTACGGATACCGATCTGCACAGAGTGGTTTGGATCGATCAGACCTTCGTTTGGCGCGGTGAAGAACATGGTGCCATGGTCGAATTCACAGCCGTTCGCGTAGGTGTCGGTATGGGCATCAAAATGCACCAGCGCCATCTTACCGAAGTGCTTCGCGTGAGCACGCAGCAGCGGCAGCGTGACGAAGTGGTCACCCCCGAAGGAGAGCATGCGTTTACCGGCAGCCAGCAGTTTTTCGGCATGGGCCTGCAGTTTTTCACTCATCTCGCGCGCGTCGCCAAAGGCGTACACCAGGTCACCGCAGTCAACCACGTTCAGGCGCTCGCGCATGTCGAAGTTCCACGGGAAGCGGTTGTGCTCCCAGGCCAGGTTAGTGGAGACCTGACGAATAGCTGCCGGACCATGACGGCCACCAGCACGGCCTGACGTGGCCATATCAAACGGCACGCCGGTGATCACCCAGTCAGCGTCACTGTCGTACGGCTGGAAGTTCATCGGGAGACGTAAAAAACCAAACGCGTTAGATACCAGAGAGTTATCGTACTGATGGCCTAAAGTGCTCATGTCCTGACCTCTTTAAAGTCGATACATTAAAAACAGATGAAAAAAAATCCCCTCCGCGTCGTTAAACCCGACGAGGAAGGGATTGATTTGTAAATCGCTTATTGGGGCGAATTATCGCCGCTAATTCATACGGGTTCAAGTGAGTATAGGCGAGGGTACTGCCCCTTGCCCTCACGCCGCCCCTCTCCAACAGAGAGAGGCAGGTTTACTTACTCGTCTTCCAGATAGGTGTATCCGTAAAGACCCGCTTCAAACTCTTCCAGGAACTGCTGCTGCAGCGCATCGTCCAGACCGGTATTTTTCACCTGGTCACGGAACTGGGTCAGCAGCTTTTTCGGATCCAGCTGAACGTATTCGAGCATATCCGCCACGGTGTCCCCCTCGTCGGACAGCTCAACTTCCACGCTGCCGTCAGGGAAGACAAACACGTCAACCGCTTCGGTATCACCGAACAGGTTATGCATGTTGCCGAGGATCTCCTGATAGGCACCAACCATGAAGAAGCCCAGCATCGGCGGGTTCTCCGGATCGTACTCTGGCATAGGCATCGTGGTCGCGATACCGTCGCCGTCGACGTAATGATCGATAGCGCCGTCGGAGTCGCAGGTGATGTCCAGCAGCACCGCACGACGTTCCGGGGCGTGGTTCAGCCCTTCCAGCGGCAGAACCGGGAACAGCTGATCGATACCCCAGGCATCCGGCATCGACTGGAACAGCGAGAAGTTGACGTACATTTTGTCCGCCATGCGCTCCTGCAGTTCGTCAATAATCGGACGGTGAGCACGGTTGCTCGGGTCCAGCTGCTGCTGTACGTCGTGGCACATGTTCAGATAAAGCTGCTCTGCCCATGCGCGTTCCTGCAGGCTGAACGTGCCCGATGAATACCCCACATGAATATCATGCAGATCCATCTGGCTGTCGTGCAGCCACTCGCGCAGCGAACGGCGGGTACCCGGCTCGTGCATCTCCTGCCAGGTCTCCCACATGCTTTGCAGTGCACGAGGCGCGTCCTCAGCCGGTGGGGTTACCTCGGAAATTTCACTGCGTTCAACGCCGATAATGTTCGATACCAGCACGGTGTGGTGTGCGGTAACCGCGCGACCAGACTCGGTGATCACAGTTGGGTGCGGCAGGCCGTGCTCTTCACAGGCATCGCCAATCGCCCAGATGATGTTATTGGCATATTCGTTCAGGCCGTAGTTCACGGAACAGTCGGACTGCGAGCGGGTACCTTCATAATCCACGCCCAGACCACCGCCCACGTCGAAGCACTGAATGTTTACGCCAAGCTTGTGCAGCTCAACGTAAAAACGTGCTGATTCGCGTACGCCGGTGGCGATGTCGCGAATGTTGGCCATCTGCGAGCCGAGGTGGAAGTGCAACAGCTGAATGCTGTCCAGACGACCACGCTCACGCAGAATCTCAACTAGCTGCAGAACCTGGGTCGCCGCGAGACCAAATTTGGATTTTTCGCCGCCTGAGGACTGCCATTTACCGGAACCCTGCGACGCCAGACGCGCACGCACGCCCAGACGCGGGATAACGTTCAGACGCTCCGCCTCTTCCAGCACGATAGCGATCTCTGTCATCTTCTCGATAACCAGATAGACTTTGTGGCCCATCTTTTCGCCAATCAGCGCCAGACGAATGTATTCACGGTCTTTATAACCGTTGCAGACGATCACCGAACGGGTCATGCCAGCATGTGCCAGCACGGCCATCAGCTCCGCTTTGGAACCCGCTTCCAGGCCCAGCGGTTCACCGGAGTGGATCAGGGATTCAATCACGCGGCGGTGCTGGTTCACCTTGATAGGGTAAACCAGGAAGTAATCGCCTTTATAGCCGTAAGATTCACGCGCGCGTTTAAACGCGGCGTTAATGGAACGCAGACGATGTTGCAGGATCTGCGGGAAGCAGAACAGTGCAGGCAAACGCTGGCCCTGCGCCTCGCGTGCTTTCACCAGTTTGGCGAGATCCACGCGCGCTTCAGGAACGTCAGGATCCGGGCAAACGCTGATATGGCCCAGTTCGTTGACGTCGTAGTAGTTATTGCCCCACCAGGCAATATTGTAAGTGCGCAGCATCTTGCTGGCTTCCTGGGAGCTCATCGCAACCTCCTGCATGGAACGTAGTACACCCTGTTCGCCCGCTGACGAAGGCGAAAGCGAAGACATGTCGTCAGACATAGCGAACCTCAACTCTTTGTATTAAGTGTAAAACAGTTGACTACTATCGCAGCGTTATACGGCGATAACAACCCATAAACGGATCCATTTCCCAGCAGACTATGCTGAAAACCAGACCGTGCGACCGGTTTCATATTCATATCATTGTAAACACGTGTCCGAACTTAATTATGACAACGTTCGGCGAAACCACGAGAAAACTCTTGTCTTAACAAGAGCGCCCTTGTTCAGTTTTCACAAAGCGTGACCGGCCCTGGAATCCTGAGAAGCCCCGAGATGGGTATAACATCGGCAGGTTTGCAGATTAGAAATGCGGGTTGCGGGAATCAAATACGCGCCAGAACGGCTGCGCTGAATTAGCGGAAAACACTGGTTCATTATCTCGTATCACCTCCACGGCCGCTCCTGCTGAAACGGACCACAAGCCAAAGCTAAAAGTTCACTGCTTAACCCGGCTGGAAGTGGCGACACGATGAGTTCATCGAGCGCTTATTGGTATGAGCCGCGCGCCGCGTTTTATACCGAGAACAGGGGTAAATTGCAAAAGATAAATGCGCGGGTTGCCAGCGCCGTCAGGAAAAATTTCCAGCAGCGAATTCAACTCAGTGAGAGGTTAGTCAAAAAAAACTGGAAATCGGGCGAAGAACTGACCTAAAATAGCCATCCAGATGTTAATCCATCCATACTGATTAACACTCAGACTGCCAGTGTCATTAACCTGCAGGCCTTGGTAGAATTATCTCCTTTGGCTATTCCACACAGCAGCTTGAGCTAAACAAATTCCTTTTAGGTGAAATAAAACATGGCAAAACACCTGTTTACGTCCGAGTCCGTATCAGAAGGACATCCAGATAAAATTGCTGACCAAATCTCCGATGCGGTGCTTGATGCGATCCTGACGCAGGATCCAAAAGCGCGCGTCGCGTGTGAAACCTACGTCAAAACCGGCATGGTTCTGGTTGGCGGTGAGATCACCACCAGCGCATGGGTGGATATCGAAGAGATCACCCGTAACACGGTTCGTGAGATCGGTTATGTCCATTCTGATATGGGCTTTGATGCCAACTCTTGCGCGGTACTGAGCGCAATTGGCAAACAGTCTCCGGACATCAACCAGGGCGTTGACCGTGCCGATCCGCTGGAACAGGGCGCGGGCGACCAGGGCCTGATGTTTGGTTATGCAACCAACGAAACTGACGTGCTGATGCCAGCGCCAGTGACCTACGCACACCGTCTGGTGCAGCGTCAGGCTGAAGTGCGCAAGAATGGCACCCTGCCATGGCTGCGTCCTGATGCGAAAAGCCAGGTGACCTTCCAGTACGACGACGGCAAAATCGTCGGTATTGACGCGGTCGTTCTGTCTACTCAGCATTCCGAAGAGATCGACCAGAAATCCCTGCAGGAAGCAGTGATGGAAGAGATCATCAAGCCGGTTCTGCCAACTGAATGGCTGAGCTCCGCAACCAAATACTTCATCAACCCAACCGGACGCTTTGTAATCGGCGGCCCAATGGGTGACTGCGGTCTGACCGGCCGTAAAATCATCGTTGATACCTACGGCGGCATGGCGCGTCACGGTGGCGGTGCCTTCTCCGGTAAAGACCCGTCTAAAGTTGACCGTTCTGCTGCGTACGCTGCGCGTTATGTTGCGAAAAACATCGTTGCTGCTGGCCTGGCTGACCGCTGTGAGATTCAGGTTTCCTACGCTATCGGCGTGGCTGAACCGACCTCCATCATGGTTGAAACCTTTGGTACCGAGAAAGTGCCATCCGAGCAACTGACACTGCTGGTGCGCGAGTTCTTCGACCTGCGCCCATACGGTCTGATTCAGATGCTGGATCTGCTGCACCCAATCTACAAAGAAACCGCTGCATACGGTCACTTTGGTCGTGAACATTTCCCATGGGAAAAAACCGACAAAGCCGCTCTGCTGCGTGAAGCTGCCGGTCTGAAATAATCAACTGACAGCGAATGTTAAAAAAGGCCAGCCCCGTGCTGGCCTTTTGCTTTTGTCAGCCAGATAGCCTGACATTGCGCTTTGCGTGAAACCGATTACACCCCACCCGATATACATCGCTTTCAGAATAATCTCTTTGCATGATCGCATGTCTTATGCTGTTACATTTCCTTTCAGTTAAGTCTGAAATTCATTCAAACGCGATGCACATCAACTAATTTACCTCTATATTTTCAAAGCTTTAATTTTATTTACGGTTGCACACCAGTGTAACCGATTACACCAATGTGATTTATCTCACATATTTATACGGGTTGCTCACTTACCCTTAACATCGATAAAACTGATAACCCAACTGGAGGGCATAATGCCTGACAATAAAAAACAGGGGCGTACGTCCAATAAGGCGATGACATTTTTCGTCTGCTTCCTCGCCGCCCTGGCAGGATTACTTTTTGGCCTGGACATTGGCGTGATTGCCGGTGCGTTACCCTTTATCACTGAAGAGTTCCAGATAAGCGCTCACACCCAGGAGTGGGTAGTAAGTTCCATGATGTTTGGTGCGGCCGTGGGTGCCGTGGGCAGCGGCTGGCTCTCTTTCAGGCTGGGCCGCAAAAAGAGCCTGATGATCGGTGCAATCCTGTTTGTTGCCGGTTCGCTCTTCTCAGCAGCGGCTCCAAACGTTGAGGTATTGCTGCTTTCTCGCGTGCTGCTTGGTCTGGCCGTGGGTGTGGCGTCGTATACCGCCCCACTCTATCTCTCTGAAATCGCACCCGAGAAAATCCGTGGCAGTATGATTTCGATGTACCAGCTGATGATCACTATCGGCATCCTCGGAGCTTACCTTTCCGATACCGCGTTCAGCTACAGCGGCGCATGGCGCTGGATGCTTGGCGTGATCATTATCCCTGCCATTCTGCTGCTGATTGGCGTTTTCTTCCTGCCGGACAGCCCACGCTGGTTTGCAGCGAAGCGTCGTTTCGTCGATGCCGAACGCGTGCTGCTGCGACTGCGCGATACCAGCGCGGAAGCGAAAAACGAACTGGAAGAGATCCGCGAGAGCCTGAAGGTAAAACAGTCAGGCTGGGCGCTGTTTAAAGAGAACAGTAACTTCCGTCGTGCGGTATTCCTGGGCGTGCTCCTGCAGGTGATGCAGCAGTTCACCGGGATGAACGTCATCATGTACTACGCACCAAAAATCTTTGAACTGGCGGGGTATACCAATACCACCGAGCAGATGTGGGGGACCGTCATCGTTGGGCTGACCAACGTTCTGGCGACCTTTATTGCTATCGGTCTGGTGGACCGCTGGGGCCGTAAGCCGACCCTGACGCTGGGCTTCCTGGTGATGGCCGCCGGTATGGGTGTTCTCGGCACGATGATGCACGTGGGGATTCACTCTCCAACCGCCCAGTATTTCGCTGTGGGGATGCTGCTGATGTTTATCGTCGGGTTTGCGATGAGCGCCGGTCCGCTGATTTGGGTGCTGTGCTCTGAAATCCAGCCGCTGAAAGGGCGTGATTTCGGTATCACCTGCTCCACCGCGACCAACTGGATTGCCAACATGATTGTCGGTGCGACGTTCCTGACCATGCTCAATACGCTGGGCAATGCGAACACCTTCTGGGTCTACTCCGGCCTGAACATCTTCTTTATTGTTCTGACGCTGTGGCTGGTTCCTGAAACCAAACACGTGTCACTGGAACATATTGAACGTAACCTGATGAAAGGTCGTCCACTGCGCGAGATTGGCGCACACGACTAATTCTCTGGCGGGAGGTGCCTCTTGCACCTCCCCGCTTCGCGCTTTATGCTCTGCCCCTATGAAAGCACCCCGTCTCCCCATCGCCCTTCAGCAAGCCGTTATGCGCAGCCTGCGGGAAAAACTCGCCCAGGCCAACCTGAAACTCGGCCGGAATTACCCTGAGCCGAAACTCGTCTACCAACAGCGTGGCACGGCGGCGGGCACGGCGTGGCTCGAATCCTATGAGATCCGTCTGAACCCGGTGCTGATGCTGGAAAATCAGCAGGCGTTTATTGAGGAAGTGGTGCCGCACGAGCTGGCGCACCTGCTGGTATGGAAACACTTTGGCCGCGTGGCACCCCACGGCAAAGAGTGGAAGTGGATGATGGAAGCCGTGCTGGGCGTTCCGGCACGCAGAACCCATCAGTTTGAACTTGAGTCGGTACGCCGCAATACCTTCCCCTACCGCTGCCAGTGTCAGCAGCATCAACTTACCGTTCGCCGTCATAATCGCGTGGTGCGCGGCGAGGCCACCTACCGTTGCGTCAAATGTGGTGAACCGCTGATCGCGGAATAACCAACTGAACTTTCAGGAACTTTCCTGATCTGACTGATTGCATACAGGAACAACATTCGTTACGTTGCGGGCTCGTTTTGACACGGAGTGTAAGATGTCCCGTAATTTTTCTCTCGCGGTCGCTTTTCTGGCGACAGCACTCTCCGGCCATGCTCTGGCCGACGGTATTAACAGTTTCTCCCAGGCAAAAGCAGCAGGCGTAAAGGTCAACGCGGATGTTCCCGGTGATTTTTATTGCGGCTGTAAGATTAACTGGCAGGGTAAAAAAGGGATCGTTGATCTCGAATCCTGCGGCTATAAAGTGCGTAAGAATGAAAACCGCGCCAGCCGCATCGAGTGGGAACACGTGGTGCCGGCATGGCAGTTTGGCCACCAGCGTCAGTGCTGGCAGGATGGCGGTCGTAAAAATTGCGCCAAAGATCCGGTCTATCGCCAGATGGAAAGCGATATGCACAACCTGCAACCCGCGGTTGGCGAGGTGAATGGCGATCGCGGCAACTTTATGTACAGCCAGTGGAACGGCGGAGAGGGTCAGTACGGCCAGTGCGGCATGAAGGTTGATTTTAAAGAGAAAGTCGCTGAGCCTCCGGCCCGCGCGCGCGGCAGTATCGCCCGCACCTATTTCTATATGCGTGACCGTTACGACCTCAACCTTTCCCGCCAGCAGACGCAGTTGTTCAACGCATGGGACAAGCAATATCCGGTGACGGAATGGGAATGCCAGCGTGACGCGCGCATCGCGAAAGTTCAGGGTAATCACAACCCTTACGTCCAGCGGGCTTGCCAGGCGCAAAAGAGCTAACCTACACTAGCGGCAATTCGCTTACACCGCATGACATATGGAATTTCTGACTATGCGCATTCCTCGCATCTACCACCCTGAGCTGATTACCGTCGGCCGCGAAATTGCCCTCTCTGACGATGCCGCCAACCATGTTGGTCGCGTACTGCGCATGGGAGCAGGACAAGCTATTCAGCTGTTTGATGGTTCTAATCAGGTTTTCGACGCGGAAATTACGCGTGCTGATAAAAAAAGCGTGCATGTAACGATATTGCGCGGCGAAGTGGATGACCGTGAATCTCCGCTGCACATACACCTGGGACAGGTGATGTCGCGCGGAGAAAAGATGGAATTCACCATCCAGAAATCCATTGAACTGGGTGTAAGCCTCATTACGCCACTTTTTTCTGAGCGCTGTGGCGTTAAACTGGATGCGGAACGTCTGAATAAAAAGATCCAGCAGTGGCAGAAAATTGCCATTGCTGCCTGTGAACAGAGTGGCCGCAACCGTATTCCGGAGATCCGCCCGGCGATGGATCTGGAGGACTGGTGTGCTGAAGAGGAAAGCGGGCTGAAGCTCAATCTCCATCCACGCGCCAGCGCCAGCATCAATACGCTGCCGCTACCCGTTGAACGTGTTCGTCTGCTGATTGGTCCGGAAGGCGGCTTGTCCGCTGACGAAATTGCCATGACGGCGCGTTACCAGTTTACTGATATTCTGTTGGGACCTCGCGTTCTGCGTACTGAGACAACGGCACTCACAGCCATTACCGCGCTACAGGTGCGTTTTGGCGATCTGGGTTAACGCTAAGCCTGAGCCCTCAGGCTTTTAACGGAGATGAAAATGATCAAGCTCGGCATCGTGATGGATCCCATCGCAAACATTAACATCAAGAAAGATTCCAGCTTCGCGATGCTGCTGGAAGCGCAGCGTCGCGGCTATGAACTCCACTACATGGAGATGAACGATCTTTACCTGATCAACGGTGAAGCCCGCGCACGCACCCGCATCGTTAACGTCGAGCAGAATTACGACAAATGGTATGAATTCGGCACCGAGCAGGATATTGCCCTTGCCGACCTCAATGTCATTCTGATGCGTAAAGATCCTCCGTTCGACACCGAATACATCTACTGCACCTATATCCTTGAGCGCGCGGAAGAGAAAGGAACGCTGATCGTCAACAAACCGCAGAGCCTGCGCGACTGTAACGAGAAGCTCTACACTGCATGGTTCTCTGACCTGACGCCTGAAACGCTGGTGACCCGCAACAAGGCACAGCTGAAAGCGTTCTGGCAGAAACACGGCGACATCATCATGAAACCGCTGGACGGCATGGGTGGCGCATCTATTTTCCGCGTGAAGGAGAGCGACCCGAATATTGGGGTGATTGCCGAAACGCTGACCGAGCTGGGCACGCGTTACTGCATGGCACAAAACTACCTCCCGGCCATTAAAGATGGCGATAAACGCGTTCTGGTGGTGGATGGTGAACCGGTGCCGTATTGCCTCGCGCGTATCCCGCAGGGCGGCGAAACCCGCGGTAACCTGGCGGCCGGTGGCCGCGGTGAGCCGCGCCCGTTAAGTGAAAGCGACTGGGAAATTGCCCGCCGCGTTGGCCCGACACTGAAAGCCAAGGGCCTGATTTTTGTCGGCCTGGATATCATCGGCGATCGTCTGACCGAAGTGAACGTGACCAGCCCAACCTGTATTCGTGAAATCGAAGCGGAATTCCCAATTTCGATCACCGGAATGCTGATGGACGCCATCGAGAAACGTTTACAGAAATAACCTTTCAATACTATTAGTGACAGCACCCCGGTTTGTCCGCATACTGGGGCTGTCGCTTTTTAAACCAGGAAACAGTACCTCTGACAATGAATTTACAGCATCACTTTCTTATTGCCATGCCTGCTCTCCAGGATCCGATTTTTCGCCGCGCCGTGGTTTATATTTGTGAATACAATGAAGACGGCGCGATGGGCATTATCATCAACAAACCGCTGGAAAACCTGCAGGTTGAAGGGATTCTGGACAAGCTGAAAATTTCGGCTGAAGAGCGTCTGCCGGAAATCAGGCTTGATAAACTGGTGATGCTGGGCGGGCCACTCGCAGAGGATCGCGGTTTTATCCTGCATACGCCGCCGGTCTTCTCTTCCAGTATTCGCATCTCTGACAACACCGTCATTACGACCTCTCGCGACGTGCTCGAAACGCTGGGTACCGCTGAGCAGCCGTCGGAAGTGCTGGTGGCGCTGGGCTACTCCTCCTGGGAGAAAGGCCAGCTTGAGCAAGAGATCCTCGATAACGCCTGGCTGACCGCGCCTGCGGACATGAACATTCTGTTTAAAACCCCTATTGCCGATCGCTGGCGTGACGCCGCGAAACTGATCGGCATTGATATCCTGACTATGCCTGGCGTAGCGGGGCATGCCTGATGAGCGGAACACTTCTGGCCTTCGATTTTGGCACCAAAAGCATAGGCGTCGCCGTGGGTCAGCGAATCACGGGTACCGCACGCCCGCTCACGGCCCTGAAGGCCAGTGACGGCACACCGGACTGGAACCTCATCGAGCGCCTGCTAAAAGAGTGGCAGCCGGATGACGTCATCGTTGGGTTACCGCTGAACATGGATGGCACTGAACAACCGCTTACCGCCCGAGCGCGTAAGTTCGCCAATAAAATCCATGGCCGCTTTGGCGTCTCCGTGAAGCTCCACGACGAGCGTCTGAGCACCGTTGAAGCACGCGCAGGTCTTTTTGAACACGGCGGCTTCAGGGCTCTCAACAAAGGCAGCGTTGACTCCGCGTCTGCTGTCATCATTCTCGAAAGCTATTTCGAACAGGGTTATTGAGCGCCGGGGCCTGGAGTTGCCCCTGCGCCCGTCTTTCAGCCAGGCTCTGGTCAAAGTTCTGCATCCCCGACTGCTGGCCGGTTTGAATAATACCGGGCAATTGCCACGTTTTTCCTTCGCGAATGAGATTCGCCGCCGCCGGAGTATTCACCAGCAGCTCATAAAGCGCCACGCGCCCGCCCTGTGCATCGGGGAGGAGCTTTTGCGCCAGCACTGCCCGCAGGCTGCCAGCCAGCTGATTGCGCACCGGATCTTTCTCCTGCGCCGGAAACGTATCGACCAGCCGCTCAATCGCCTGCGCTGCCCCGCGGGTATGCAGTGTCGCGAGCACCAGATGTCCGGTTTCCGCCGCCGTCAGCGCGAGGCGGATTGTTTCACTGTCGCGCAGCTCACCCAGCAGTATGACATCAGGATCCTGGCGTAACGCCCCGCGCAGCGCGTCGGCAAATGACGGGCTGTGTTGGCCAATCTCGCGCTGCTGGATCAGGCACCGTTCGCTCTGGTACAGAAACTCCACCGGGTCTTCGAGCGTCAGAATATGCCCGTCAGTATGGTGATTAAGAAAATCCACCATCGCTGCCAGCGTAGTGGACTTACCGCTGCCGGTTGCCCCGGTGACCAGAATTAGCCCGTTGTCACTGGATAACAGCTCAGGAACAACCCGTGGCACCCCCAACGCGGAGAGTTGCGGGCAGACCCCGGGTAACAGCCTCAGCGTCATTGAGACGCCGCTTGTCTGTTTAAACACGCTTCCGCGCAGGCGCTGATTGCCCGCCAGGGTAACGGCAAAATCCACCTGCCCGTTCGCCCACCACGTTCCCTGCTGTTCATCGTTGAGCCACGCCTTTAATAGCGTATCGACTTCGGGAGGCGGAAACGGCGCGGGTTCAAGACGACCTGCTCTGCGCCAGCGCGGTGGTGAATCACTGCACAGGTGTAGATCGGAGACATTATGCTTTACACTAAGGGCCACAATTTCTTCCACATCCATACAATACTCCTCGGAAAATGAACGACATTGCGCACAACCTGGCACAGGTCCGGGACAAAATCTCAGCTGCAGCAACACGTTGCGGTCGTGCTTCAGAAGAAATTACGTTACTTGCAGTGAGTAAAACCAAGCCTGCGAGCGCCATCGCAGATGCGATTGCGGCGGGTCAGCATGCGTTTGGTGAAAACTACGTGCAGGAGGGCGTGGATAAAATTCGCTTCTTCCAGGAACAGGGGAAGACGGATCTGCAATGGCACTTTATTGGCCCCTTGCAGTCGAACAAAAGCCGTCTGGTCGCTGAACATTTCGACTGGTGCCATACCATTGACCGTTTGCGTATTGCTTCGCGTCTGAACGACCAGCGCCCTGAAGCGTTACCGCCGCTGAATGTGCTGATTCAGGTCAACATCAGTGACGAAAACAGCAAGTCCGGTATAGCGCTGGAAGAACTGGATGCGCTGGCAGCAGACGTCGCGGCACTGCCGCGCTTAACCCTGCGCGGGTTAATGGCCATCCCGGCACCGGAGTCAAGTTATGAAAGGCAGTTTGCCGTGGCACAGCAAATGGCTGTAGCATTTGAGGCGCTTAAAGCGCGCTATGAAACGGTAGACACGCTTTCTCTGGGCATGTCGGATGATATGGAAGCCGCCATCGCGGCAGGCAGCACTATGGTACGCATCGGCACGGCAATTTTCGGTGCGCGCGATTACACCCAATAATAAGGAAACCTGAGGAACGCCATGAAGACGTTGACTTTCCTGCTTTCAACGGTCATTGAGCTGTATACGATGGCGCTGTTACTGCGCGTCTGGATGCAGTGGGCCCGCTGTGATTTTTACAATCCGTTCTCGCAGTTTGTCGTGAAAATCACGCAACCTATCGTAGGACCGCTGCGTCGCGTCATTCCGGCGATGGGCCCCATTGACAGTGCTTCTCTGCTGGTCGCGTTTATTCTGAGCGTTATCAAAGCGATTGTGCTGTTTATGGTTATCACCTTCCAGCCGATAATCTGGATTGCCGCTGTTCTGATCCTGATAAAAACCGTCGGTCTGCTGATCTTCTGGGTACTGCTGGTCATGGCGATCATGAGCTGGGTGAGCCAGGGCCGTAGCCCGGTGGAGTACGCGTTAATTCAGCTGGCTGAACCGCTGCTGCGTCCAATCCGTAACCTGCTTCCGTCTATGGGCGGCATCGATTTCTCTCCGATGATCCTGGTTCTGCTGCTGTACGTCGTGAATATGGGGATCGCTGAGCTGTTACAGTCCACGGGCGATATGCTGCTGCCGGGGCTGTGGATGGCGCTATGAGTGCAGTGAGCACCTGCGCTGACGGGCTGGTTTTACGGCTGTATATTCAGCCGAAAGCCAGCCGTGACAGTATTGTTGGACTGCATGGCGACGAGCTAAAAGTCGCCATCACTGCCCCACCGGTTGATGGCCAGGCGAATGCGCATCTGACCAAATATCTGGCAAAACAGTTTCGTGTCGCCAAAAGCCAGGTGATCATCGAGAAAGGTGAACTTGGGCGGCATAAACAGGTAAAAATTCTCAACCCGCAATCTATCCCGACGGAAGTCGCGGCGCTGACAGAGCAGGATTAAACCATGCAGAAAGTTGTTCTCGCTACCGGTAACGCCGGTAAAGTGCGCGAGCTGGCCTCGCTATTAAATGATTTTGGACTGGATGTCGTTGCACAGACCGAACTGGGTGTGGATTCCGCCGAAGAGACAGGGCTGACGTTTATCGAAAACGCGATCCTGAAAGCGCGCCATGCCGCACAGATTGCCGGTTTGCCCGCGATTGCCGACGACTCCGGTCTGGCGGTAGATGCCCTTGGCGGTGCGCCGGGTATCTACTCCGCACGCTATTCAGGTATCGATGCCACCGACCAGCAGAATCTGGAAAAGCTGCTTGTCGCGCTGAAAGACGTGCCAGATGATAAACGCCAGGCTCAGTTCCACTGCGTACTGGTCTATCTGCGTCATGCCGAAGACCCTACACCAGTCGTCTGCCACGGCAGCTGGCCGGGTGTGATTACCCGTGAAGCGGCAGGCAGTGGTGGCTTTGGCTACGACCCGGTTTTCTTTGTCCCGTCTGAGGGCAAAACCGCTGCGGAACTGTCCCGCGAAGAGAAAAGCGCGATTTCCCACCGTGGACGCGCCCTGAAACTGTTACTGGAAGCACTGCGTAATGGCTAATTTGCCGCCTCTGAGTCTTTATATTCACATCCCGTGGTGCGTGCAGAAATGCCCGTACTGCGATTTCAACTCGCACGCGCTGAAAGGTGAAGTGCCGCATGATGACTATGTTGCGCATCTGCTGGCCGACCTGGATGCCGATGTACCTTACGCACAGGGACGTGAAGTTAAGACCATTTTCATTGGTGGCGGTACGCCGAGCCTGCTTTCTGGCCCGGCGATGCAAACGCTGCTGGACGGCGTGCGTGCGCGCCTGAACCTGGCCGCGGATGCTGAAATAACAATGGAAGCCAACCCCGGCACCGTTGAAGCCGACCGTTTTGTCGATTATCAACGTGCAGGCGTAAACCGCATCTCGATCGGTGTCCAGAGCTTTAGCGAGCCGAAGCTGAAACGTCTGGGACGCATTCACGGCCCGGAAGAGGCAAAGCGCGCGGCAAACCTGGCCACTGGCTTAGGCCTGCGCAGCTTTAACCTGGATTTGATGCACGGTCTGCCGGACCAGTCGCTGGAGGAAGCGCTGGACGATCTGCGTCAGGCGATCGCGCTTAACCCACCGCATCTCTCATGGTATCAGCTGACTATTGAGCCAAACACGCTGTTTGGTTCCCGTCCGCCGGTGCTGCCGGATGATGACGCCCTGTGGGATATCTTTGAGCAAGGTCATCAGCTTTTGACCGCGGCAGGGTATCAGCAATACGAAACCTCCGCATACGCGAAGCCGGGTTACCAGTGTCAGCACAACCTGAACTACTGGCGCTTTGGTGATTATCTGGGGATTGGCTGTGGCGCACACGGTAAAGTGACCTTCCCTGACGGGCGCATCCTGCGTACCGCCAAAACGCGTCATCCGCGTGGTTACATGGAAGGCCGCTACCTTGAACGTCAGCATGATGTTGAGGCGGCGGATAAACCGTTTGAGTTCTTTATGAACCGCTTCCGCTTGCTGGAACCCGCACCACGTGCGGAGTTTGCGCGTTATACTGGATTGCCGGAAGCCACGATTCGTCCGCAGATTGACGAGGCGCTGGCGCAGGGATATCTCACCGAGTGTGAGGATTACTGGCAGATCACCGAGCACGGCAAACTGTTTTTAAACTCCCTGCTTGAGTTGTTCCTCGCAGAAGATTCCTGAAGGCTGATTCAGGATTTTGCACCCCATTCTGCCGGCTGAGGGAAAGGCTGGCAGAGTGTGGGGATGGATATTACTCGTACTGATGCAAAACAGCTCAGACGGGAGCTGACAAAAGAAGAAAGACGGCTTTGGTATCTACTGCGCAGCCGCCGCTTCGAAAATTATAAATTTCGTCGACCACATCCTGTAGATCACTACATTCTGCATTTCACCTGCTGTGCGGCTCATCTGGCTATTGAACTGGATGGCAGGCAACTTGATGAAAAGCAGGAATACGATCGTCAAAGAACGTGCTGGCTTAACGAGAAAGGCTGGTATGTCATTCGATTTTGGAACAACGAACTCTGTAATAACGAAGAAGCGGTGTTAGAAAAGATCCTTGAAACACTGCAAATGCTGCAACCCTCACCCCGGCCCTCTCTCTAAAAGGGAAAGGGAGCAAACCATCCCCTCGCCCCTTTGGGGAGAGGGTTAGGGTGAGGGGAAATTACTTCAGCGTTCCCACGAGCGCCTTACGGCTATCTTCCAGCGACACCACGCGTTTACAGACGTCTTTGCCGAACTGCTGGAAATCGTCTTCCTGGTTCTTCCACTCGTTCTGAATCGAGGTCTGCAGCCCACCCAGGCTACCGAGCACGCCCTGCAGTGGGTTACCGCCGCCTTTCAGCACCGCTTTAGCCCCCATCTCGTTAATGCTGTCCTGCAGGATGCCACCCATTGCCTGGTTCACCAGCTGCTGACCGTCGGCACGAACCTGATCGATTGCCTTGTAATGGAACGTCAGGCCGTCGGAGCGATGCTCAATAATGCGGTTCATCTGCTCTTTCAGCTGTTTGTCGAGCTTCGTCAGGCGGGTGCGCATGTTACTGCTCTCACCCACCTCTTTGGTGATGATCTTATCCAGCGCGACGCGGCTCTTCTCTACGCGCGTCAGGGCACCTTCATCAATCCACGGCAGCGCGGTACGCAAATCGGCCTGGTAGTCTTTCGCCTGCTCACGCTGAGCGGGGGTCAGGTTGTACTGTTTACCGTTAAATGTGACGTTCCCGTCCGGCGTAATCACCAGATGACCGTTCTCGCCTTTGACCTGCACGGTTTGCGGGCTTAACACCACGTCATCACGCGGGGTGACGCTACATTTATACTCCGCATGAGCGGTGAATCCGGTTGCCATTAAGGCAACAGCCAGCAACGTTTTGCGCATCTTAAACACTCCCTCAGACAAAATGGGCCAGCTAATGCTGGCCCCTTACTGCTTAATTAGTCCCACCAAACGTCAAAAAGTTCGCTGACGCGGACATCTTCCAGTTTGTGGTCTTCAAGCCATTTGCGCACAAGCGCCTGATGTTCTTCGGTGCATTTACCGACTTCCTGGGTGCAGATCAGACCTTCCCATGCCAGGTAACCGCTACCATCAAAGGCCAGCTTGTTTGGCTCGATCACTTCATTAATGAACGCATCTACGTCCTGATCGATCTGGTCTACGCTGGTGCCTTCCGGGAAACGCCACGCAACGGAGAAGCCCACTTCCTGGAATTCTTCGATGTGCATTTTTTTACGCAGACGACGGCTACGATTCTTTGCCATTATTTCACCCTCTCGAACATTAAGTCCCATACGCCGTGACCAAGACGATGGCCACGCTGTTCAAATTTTGTCACCGGACGTGAATCCGGACGCGGTACATAGTCGTTGCTTGCAGACTGGTTTTTATACCCGTCCAGAGACGACATGACTTCCAGCATATGTTCCGCATAAGGTTCCCAGTCGGTCGCCATATGGAAGACACCGCCCAGTTTCAGCTTACTTTTTACCAGCTCAGCAAACGGCGCCTGAACGATACGGCGTTTATTATGCCGTGCTTTGTGCCACGGGTCAGGGAAAAAGAGCTGAACCATGGTCAAAGAATTGTCAGGAATCATTTTGTGCAGCACTTCAACCGCGTCGTGACACATAACGCGCAGGTTCTCAACGCCCTCTTCATGAGCCGTTGCCAGACATGCGCCTACGCCTGGCGAGTGCACCTCAATACCGAGGAAATTTTGCTCCGGGCGCGCGTGGGCCATGGTAACCAGTGAAGACCCCATACCGAAGCCAATCTCCAGTGTTACCGGCGCGTCGCGACCAAACAGCTCGGTAAAGTCCAGAGGCTGCTCGCTGAACTCAACGCCCATCACCGGCCAGTAGTTGTCCAGCGCATGTTGCTGCCCTTTGGTCAGGCGACCCTGACGGCGGACAAAGCTGCGAATACGGCGCAGCGGGCGACCGTTTTCATCAAATTCCGGTGAAATGACGTCGTTTTTCATAAAAGAGTTGTCTGCTTGTGAGAATGTTCGGGAAACGGGCATTATCCAAAGTTAAGGCTTCTATGCAAGCATGGGAAAGATCCGGTTTACAGCAGATTGACGCTGTGCTGCAATCGGCGTCCCTGATTATGCGAATCGATGACCATGCAAGCCTCTCAATTTTCAGCCCAGGTGCTGGACTGGTACGACAAATACGGGCGTAAAACCCTGCCCTGGCAAATTGAAAAAACGCCTTACAAAGTATGGCTCTCCGAAGTGATGTTGCAACAAACGCAGGTCGCCACGGTGATTCCTTACTTCGAGCGCTTTATGGCACGTTTCCCAACGGTGACCGACCTGGCCAATGCGCCATTAGACGAGGTGCTGCATTTGTGGACCGGTCTCGGTTACTACGCCCGTGCGCGCAATTTGCATAAAGCCGCGCAGCAGGTGGCGACCCGACACCACGGCACATTTCCGGAAACCTTCGATGAAGTGGCTGATTTGCCCGGCGTCGGACGTTCAACCGCTGGCGCAATCCTCTCCCTGTCTTTAGGTAAACATTTCCCGATCCTCGACGGCAACGTGAAGCGCGTCCTCGCACGATGCTATGCCGTTGACGGCTGGCCGGGAAAAAAAGAGGTCGAAAAACGGCTGTGGGAGATCAGCGAAGCGGTTACCCCGGCAAAAGGCGTGGAGCGCTTTAACCAGGCGATGATGGACCTGGGGGCCATGGTCTGCACGCGATCAAAACCGAAATGCGAACTTTGCCCGGTCAATAATCTCTGCGTGGCTTATGCGAACCACGCATGGGCGCAGTATCCGGGCAAAAAGCCAAAGCAGACGCTGCCAGAGCGCACCGGCTACATGCTGTTGATGCAGCATGGCGATGGCGTCTTTCTGGCGCAGCGGCCGCCGAGCGGCCTGTGGGGTGGTCTATACTGCTTCCCACAGTTTGAAGATGAAGAATTGTTACGGGAATGGCTTAAACAGCGCGGCATCGCTGCCGATAACCTGACGCAGCTGACCGCGTTTCGTCATACCTTTAGCCATTTCCATCTGGATATTGTACCGATGTGGCTTCCCGTGTCCTCAATCACCGCCTGCATGGATGAAGGAACGGCTCTCTGGTATAACTTAGCGCAACCGCCATCAGTCGGGCTGGCGGCTCCCGTGGAGCGCCTGTTACAGCAATTACGTGCCGGTGCAATGGTTTAGCATCAGCCACCAACAGAGGAATGAGTATGGCCAGAACTATTTTTTGTACTTTCCTGCAGCGTGACGCTGAAGGCCAGGATTTCCAGCTTTATCCGGGCGAACTGGGTAAGCGCATCTATAACGAAATTTCCAAAGAAGCCTGGGGACAGTGGCAGAAAAAACAGACCATGCTGATCAACGAGAAGAAACTCAGCATGATGAACCCGGAGCACCGCAAACTGCTTGAGCAGGAGATGGTGAACTTCCTGTTCGAAGGCAAAGACGTCCACATCGAAGGCTATACGCCGCCGGAAAAATAACAGCGTGCGGGGGCAACTCCGCCGTACAAGCAAACACAACACGCACTCCCGGAATGATGAAAAAATTTTTAGCGCTAGCCCTTGTTGCGCCGTTGCTTGTCTCTTGTTCTTCCAAAAAAGGCGATGATTACAACGAAGCCTGGATAAAGGACACCAACGGTTTTGACATTTTGATGGGGCAGTTTGCCCATAACATCGAAAATATATGGGGATTTAACGAAGTTCTTATTGCCGGACCTAAGGACTACGTTAAGTACACCGACGCCTATCAGACCCGTAGCCACATCAACTTTGATGAGGGGACTATCACGGTTGAAACCATCGCAGGCACCGAACCTGCCGCACGGTTACGTCAGGCGATCGTGAAAACCTTGCTGATGGGTGATGATCCAGGCTCAATCGATCTCTACTCCGACGCCGATGACATCACCATCTCCAAAGAACCGTTCCTGTACGGCCAGGTTGTCGATCAGACCGGACAGGCCATCCGCTGGGAAGGGCGTGCCACAAAATTTGCCGATTATCTGCTGCAGACGCGCCTGAAAAGCCGCTCTAACGGCCTGAAGATCATCTACAGCGTCACCATCAACCTCGTGCCGAACCACCTCGACAAACGTGCGCATAAGTACATTGGCATGGTGCGTCAGGCCTCGCGTAAGTACGGCGTGGATGAGTCGCTGATCCTGGCGATCATGCAGACCGAATCGTCGTTTAACCCGTACGCGGTAAGCCGTTCCGACGCGCTGGGGCTGATGCAGGTCGTGCAGCACAGCGCAGGTAAAGACGTCTTCCGCGCTCAGGGTAAATCCGGTACGCCGAGCCGCAGTTATCTGTTCGATCCGCAAAGCAACATTGATACCGGTACCGCCTACCTGGCGATGCTCAACAATGTCTACCTGGGTGGAATTGATAACCCGACATCACGTCGCTATGCGGTGATCACCGCGTATAACGGCGGTGCGGGCAGCGTCCTGCGCGTCTTCTCGAGTGACAAAGTGCAGGCGGCAAATATCATCAACAGTATGGCGCCGGGGGATGTCTATTCCACGCTCACCACCCGACACCCGTCTGCGGAATCCCGTCGTTATCTGTATAAAGTGAACACGGCGCAAAAAAACTACCGTCGACGCTAAACCCTTTACTCTGCCCTCTTCCTGTGGGAGAGGGCCAGGTGAGGACATCAGACCGCGCCCTCCCCGCTCCCACCCATACGAAAATGTTATTTGCATCACAATCCAAACTGCAAATTAATGTGGATTGCATTTTTTTGCGGGAGGTAACAAAACATAACCTCGCCTGCTGATAGAATTGCATCAAATAACAACCCTGAATGTTCCTATAACAACATATCTCCCGCTCACTTGTGAGGAAAGTAACATGAACCTTAAGCTGCAGCTTAAAATATTGTCGTTTCTGCAGTTCTGCCTGTGGGGTAGCTGGCTGACTACACTCGGCTCCTATATGTTTGTGACGCTCAAGTTCGATGGTGCGTCTATCGGTGCCGTCTACAGCTCGCTCGGTATTGCGGCTGTCTTTATGCCAACGCTGCTGGGTATCGTGGCGGATAAATGGTTAAGTGCGAAATGGCTGTACATGCTTTGCCATCTGGTGGGTGCGGGGACGCTGTTTATGGCAGCCCAGGTCACCACGCCGGGGGCGATGTTCATGGTGATCCTGTTTAACTCGCTGGCCTACATGCCAACGCTTGGCCTGATCAACACCATCTCCTACTACCGCCTGAAATCTGCCGGTATGGAAATCGTCACCGATTTCCCGCCAATCCGTATCTGGGGCACCATCGGCTTTATCATGGCAATGTGGGGCGTGAGCTTCGCAGGCTTCGAACTGAGCCATATGCAGCTCTACATCGGGGCGGCACTCTCCGTGGTGCTGGCGCTGTTCACCCTGACCCTGCCGCATATTCCGGTGTCTAACCAGCAGAAAAACCAAAGCTGGAGCACCATGCTCGGTCTGGACGCCTTTGCGCTGTTTAAAAACAAACGCATGGCGATCTTCTTTATCTTCTCCATGCTGCTGGGTGCGGAACTGCAGATCACCAACATGTTCGGCAACACCTTCCTGCACAGCTTCGACAATAACCCGCTGTTCTCTGGCAGCTTTATCGTTGAACATGCGTCAGTGATGATGTCCATCTCTCAGATCTCTGAGACGCTGTTCATCCTGACCATCCCGTTCTTCCTGAGCCGCTACGGCATCAAGAACGTCATGCTGATCAGTATCGCTGCATGGATGTTGCGCTTCGGTCTGTTTGCCTACGGCGACCCAAGCCCGTTCGGTACCGTGCTGCTGGTTCTGTCGATGATTGTTTACGGCTGCGCCTTCGACTTCTTCAACATCTCTGGTTCGGTGTTTGTGGAAAAAGAGGTGAAACCTGAAATTCGCGCCAGTGCTCAGGGTATGTTCCTGATGATGACCAACGGCTTCGGCTGTATTCTGGGCGGGGTGGTGAGCGGTAAAGTGGTTGAGATGTACACCACTAACGGCATCACCAACTGGCAGCCCGTGTGGCTTATCTTCGCCGCGTACTCGTTGGTACTGTTCTTCGCGTTTATCGCACTGTTCAAGTACAAGCACGTACGCGAACCGCACGCTGCGCAGCCTATCGCGCATTAATGATTATCCCCTCTCCTTTCAGGAGAGGGGTAATTTCGCCAACACCCATCCTACCGACAATAAATCCGCACTGCCCCCCGGGCTTAAATTCCGTTTAATGAGCGCATTGTCCATCTGTATTAATGCATCACGATCCCAGCCACGCGTCAGTAATGCCCGCGCATAACCCTGCACATAGCGCAGCCCTTCCATACCACCGCGCGACACCAGGTTACTGTCCTGATTCATCGCCATCAGGCGCAGCAGCAGGTCATGCAGCGCGTGCCCGTTCCATTGCGCCAGCGCTGCACGCACCGTAGCAAAACCGCTTTCCGCTTCGCCCCGCGCGCCGGTTAAACCATACTGCTGAAACTGCCGCTCCCCTGCCGTCGCCTGTCCACTGCGGGCCGCCAGCTCACGCGCCACCAGCCCGCGACAGAGGTGACTCACCTCACTACAGAGGCTCTCAGCCGTGGCGTGTTCCACACGTCCGGCGGCAAAGCACAGCAAACCGAGGGCAAAAATGCCGCCTTTATGCGTATTCACCCCGCACGTTGCAGCGTACATTGCCTGTTCACAGGCAATGCCCATCGGGCGAATGATCCGTATTTGTTCCGCCGCGGGTTTATCCGCATGGGTATGACCCAGCTCTGCAAAGCGCGCAAACCACGGGGTGATAGCCGCAATACTGCGGGTAAACAGCGCATGGTCCATATCGCGGTGTGCACCGTTGTTGAGCTTATCCACCAGACCCGGCTTGGGCGTCAACGCCAGCTCCTGCCATAACGCCTCTTCGGCGAGCCCTGGCACATCGCATGGCTGCGGGTTAGTCGCGAGCAAACCAGTCATCGATCATCTTCTCCACGCGAGCCACCACCTGCTCTACAGGATGCTTACGCGAACGGGAACAGGCGTGGGCAGGCTCATCACATACCAGACAGCGCCGGAGGTGTGCCCCTAAAGACTGGCGCCCCACATGCCCCTGTGCCGGGCAGATCACATCCAAATCCCACAGCCTGCCGAGCGGGTGAGTCTGCTCCAGATCCGCACAGTGCGCTTTGATTTCCGCCGCCGGATGCGCCACGCACCAGATTGCTTCTGGCCCGGTGGGCAGCCACAACACCTGGCGGTCCAGCACCTGCCAGCGGTTTTCCCACAGCAGCTGGTCGCACATCTGCAATGCCACGCCCATCGTATTGCGATAGCGCAGGCTGTCTTTGATCTCCCCGGGGGTGACGAGCGTGAGAGAAATCACCGGTTGTTGATAGTGCGTGAGCCAGTCAGTCTGGCGTGCTGCACGGCGCTCTTTCGCCGCCAGCAGCTCCTCCAGGCTGACACCCGCCCGCACGGGTGTCGCTACAGTCATCATTACTCCTTCACCTGTCGAACGGTGTCGATAACGCTGCCGTCGCGGTAGCGGATCACACCGACGATTTTGTCGGTAAACTCAATGGGTTTTGGTACGCCGGTCAGTGATATCGCCCGCTCGAAAAGCGCGTTGATATCGACAACGTTGAGGCCTGCGGCAAGCAGTCGTTCGCGGATTTCCGGGCGTGCCGGGTTAACCGCGATGCCGTGATCGGTAACCAGCACGTCGATGCTCTCCCCGGGCGTCAGCCGGGTGGTCACCCGCTTCACGACGGTTGGAATACGGCTACGCAGCAGGGGGGCGACCACGATGGTCAGGTTCGCCGCCGCGGCCACATCACAATGTCCGCCGGATGCCCCACGCATTACGCCGTCAGAGCCGGTAATAACATTGACGTTAAAATCGACGTCAATTTCCAGGGCGCTGAGGATCACCACATCAAGCTGGTCGCAGCTTGCTGCCTTGCTGCCGGGGTTGGCATAAACGTTGGTGGAGATCTCCACATGATTCGGATTTCGTGCCAGCGAGGCCGCGGCCTGGCCATCGAAACATTGGGTATCGAGCAGCTTTTCGATCAGGCCTTTCTCGTGCAGATCCACCAGGCTGCCGGTAATGCCCCCGAGCGCGAAGCGCGCCTTCACGCCGCTGCGCTCCATTTTCTCCTCCATAAAGCGGGTACAGGCGGTAGCCGCCGCACCGGAGCCGGTCTGCATGGAAAAACCGGGTTTGAAATAGCCTGAATGTTCAATCACATCCGCCGCGTAGCGGGCAATCATCAGCTCACGCGGATTACTGGTCACGCGAGCTGCACCGACGCTGATTTTCGCCGGGTCACCCACGCTCTCCACCTGCACAATGTAATCCACCTGATCCTGCACCAGGCTGGCGGGCATATTCGGGAACGGCACCAGTTCTTCGGTCAGCAGCACCACCTTGCGGGCGAAATGCGCGTCCACCATTGCATAGCCAAGCGAGCCGCAGCACGATTTCCCGTGCGTGCCGTTGGCGTTGCCAAATTCATCGCTGCACGGCACGCCAAGAAACGCCACGTCAATATTCAGCTCGCCGTCCTGCAACAGCTTCACGCGCCCGCCGTGGGAGTGAATTTGTACCGGCTCGGCCATCAACCCGTGTGAGATAGCGTCCGCCAGCTTGCCCCGCATACCGGAGGTGTAAATCCGGGTGATAACGCCGCTTTCGATGTGTTCGATCAGCGCGTCGTTACAGGTCATCAGCGAGCTGGAAGCCAGCGTCAGGTTTTTAAAGCCCATACGCGCAAGCAGCGCCACGACGGTATTGATCACCCGGTCGCCTTCGCGAAACGCATGGTGGAAGGAGACGGTCATCCCGTCCTGTAACCCGCTGCGTAACACCGCCTCTTCGACCGAAGCACAGAGCTTACGGGTGTGTTTTTCGTCAGGGCTGTTCAGCCATGGCGTTGCGCTGTGGGCGGCATCAAACGGTTTTAAGTCCCGCAGATGGGGGAAATTCACATGGAGAAGTTCTGTCTGATTCATTGTGTAATCCTTAACGACGCACGCCGGAGGCCGCCGCGCGTTCCAGCACCATCTGCGCGTGGTTAATAATAGGGGCATCGACCATTTTGCCGTTGAGCGACACGACGCCCAGGCCGTTACGCTCCCCCTCTTCTGCCGCTTCAATCACCCGTTTCGCGTGATCCACTTCCTGCTGGGTTGGGGCATAGGCGTTATGTAACAGGTCAATCTGACGTGGGTTAATCAGCGATTTACCGTTAAAGCCCATCTTGCGGATCAAATCGACCTCGCGCAGGAAGCCGGCTTCATCGTTAACGTCCGACCACACCACGTCGAAAGCGTCGATACCCGCGGCGCGGGCGGCGTGCAGCACGGCACAGCGGGCATAAAACAGCTCAGTGCCATCCCCGCGTTCCGTCTGCATGTCCATCACATAATCAAAGGCAGCCAGCGCGATCCCGATTAAGCGCGGAGAACTGCGGGCAATGGCCACGGCGTTAATCACCCCAATCGCCGATTCAATAGCCGCCATGACGCGGGTCGAGCCCGGCTCGCGCCCGCATTCACGCTCGATACGCGCCAGATGCCCTTCCAGCTCATCGATATCCTCTGGGGTGTCGGTTTTCGGCAATCGAATCACGTCCACCCCTGCCCGCACGGCGGCTTCCAGATCCAGCAAGCCAAACGGCGTGCTCAGCGGGTTAATGCGCACCACGGTTTCGATATCCTGATACATCGGGTGCTGCAGGGCATGAAACACCAGCATGCGCGCGGTATCCTTCTCGCGCAGGGCGACGGCGTCTTCAAGGTCAAACATGATGGAGTCCGGGCGGTAGATAAATGCCGTAGAGAGCATGGCGGCGTTTGCGCCCGGCAGGAACAGCATACTGCGGCGGAGTTTGCTCATTTCAGCGCCCCCCAGTTGAGTGTCGGCTCATCGGCTGCGCGCAGGAGCGCGCTTTGCAGGCGGGCGCGGATCACACAGTCCAGCGCCCCTTTGTCTTCAACAATAATTAATCCCTGGTGCACGTTCATGGCGCGCAATGTGTCGTTAACGACCTGGCGAATATGTTCGCCAAACTGCTTAATCACTTCACTGTGGATGATAATTTCCAGCTCACCCTGAGCGGGGGCAATTTTTACCATCAGGTCGCTGGACTCCTGCGTACCGGCCAGCGCCTCCCTTACAATTTTCATGATAAATTCCTGATAGTTATGCGACTTCCGCACTCGCACGGTAATGCGTTTCGAGGTGCGCGAAGGTGGAGTCCGGGACAATCTCCCGGATCCGGGAAAACTGCTGTGTCTTCAGCAAGCGGCGGACTTCCGACGCGGAAATAGCGTTGCCGGTGACCTTGATGCGCGGCATTTCCACCACGTCAATCTGCGAGGCCAGCAGGTCGTGCAGCGTCTGGTTGTATTGACGGGTGATATCGCAAAACGGCTCCGAACCGATAAAGCGATGCGTAATACCCAGCGCCGGGGCGATGAAGTCCCGAAAGATCAGCACATCGATTTCGCTCCACGCCTGCTGTACTTTGCCGGTCTCTTTCAGGAAGTAGGCCGGAAACGTGGCGCGGGAGATGATGTACTGCGATCCTTCATGCACAATCACGTTCGGCAGATGCGCCACGCCCGCCCGTACCATCTCTAGCCGGGCGCTGAACGGGAAGAACGAGGCATCCTCGCGCACCACAAACAGATGCAGCGCATCGCACTGCCCCGCGGCCTGCTCGACCAGATGCCGGTGGCCGAGGGTAAACGGATTCGCATTCATCACGATCGCGCCAATCTTCTTCCCGGCCTTGCGCTGACACTTGAGCGCGCGGCAGTAGCGCTGGATCCCCTGCGGGGTGTTCTCCATCAGCACCGCGTTGTTCCCGCTCTGGGCAATCGGCCAGAAGCCGCTGCGGCCAAAGCGCTCCTTGTTGCACGGACGGGTGCAGAGGAAGAGGTGAAAATGACCGCGCTCCAGCGCCGCATTTTCCACCTCTGCCAGCAACCGTGCGCTGAGGTTCTCCCCACGAAGCTGCTCGTTTACCGCCACGCACTTGATGACGTTAGCGGCAAGCCCGGCACAACCCACCAGCTGCGTGCCGGACCAGGCTTCGACAAACAGCGTGATGTCGTTGTCCAGGCCAAGGCCGCTGTCTGCCAGCAGGTAACGGATCTGGCTTAAGCGTTCCGGGTGTTTCGCCACAAGGGTGTGGCGAAAATCAATAGTGGGTTGACTGTTCATGCCGTTTTACTCAGTGTGCTGCCGCAAGCCCGGTGGCGGGCGCTTCCATGATCACATTGCTCAGATGACCGATATGCTCGATCTCCACCTCAATGCGATCGCCCTCTTTCATGAACAGCGGCGGGTTGCGCTTTTTGCCGACGCCGCCAGGGGAGCCGGTGATGATCACATCGCCCGGGCTGAGGCGGGTAAAGGTGCTGATGTATTCGATAAGCTCCGCGACCTTGTGGATCATGCTGCTGGTGTTGTCTTCCTGCACCATACGGCCGTTAAGCCAGGTGCGGATCGCCAGCTGGTGCGGGTCCGGGATCTCATCAGCCGTCGCCATCCACGGGCCAAACGCTCCGGTCTGACGCCAGTTCTTGCCCGCCGTAAACCAGGTGTGCTGCCAGTCGCGGGCGGAGCCGTCCATGTAGCAGCTGTAACCCGCCACATGGCGCAGCGCCTCATCACGGCTGATGTTCTCTCCGGCTTTGCCGATAATGACCGCCAGCTCTCCTTCGTAGTCGAATTCACTGGAGTGACGCGGCTTCAGCACCGGTTCGTTGTGGCCGGTCTGTGAATCCGGGAAGCGGACAAACAGCGTCGGCGCCGGGTTGTGCTGGTCAAACTCTTTGCGTTTGTCGGCGTAGTTCATGCCCACGCAGAGGATTTTTTCCGGCTGCTCAATCACCGGTAAGAAGGTGATGGCATTCAGAGGGACATCCACGGCGTCGTTGAGATAACGGGTGGCCTCGGCCAGCCCGTTGCCCTGCAGCAGCGCTTTGAGGTCGCTGTAGCGGTCGCCGAGACGGCGACCTAAATCAATCACACCTTCGGCCTGAACGATGCCGTAGCTGCGTGTTCCCTGGTATAAAAAGCTTGCGAGTTTCATTGTTCTTTCCTGAAAACTTAAACGAGGAAGTTGCCCAGTATCAGCAGAGAGATGGAGACGTTAATCGCGCCGCCGATACGGGTAGCAATCTGGGCGAAGGGCATCAGGCTCATACGGTTGCCTGCGGTCAGAATCGCCACGTCACCGGTACCGCCCTGGCCGCTCTGGCAGCAGGAGACGATGGCGACATCAATCGGGTGCATGCCAATCTTTTTGCCCACGAAGAAACCGGTCGCCACCAGCGCGGAGACGGTGCTGACAATCACCAGCAGGTTGGTCAGCGTGAATGCGGCGACCAGTTCATGCCAGGGGGTAATGGCCACGCCCACGGCGAAGAGAATGGGGTAAGTTACTGATGTCTGGAAGAATTTATACACCACCTGAGAGCCTTCCAGCAGACGCGGAGAAGCACCATTGCAAAGCTTGACCAGCACCGCCATAAACAGCATGCCAACCGGCGCAGGCAGGCCAATCAGCTTGTGGCCGAGCATCCCCAGCATGTAGAGCAGAACGGCCAGCAGTGCGCCAGAAGCGATCGTGGTGACGTCTGCTTTACCGGAGAACGCAGGCTGTGCGGTGGTTTCATCGGTATTCGCACGGTTAGGCATCAGCTGGCCTTCGCCGGTCAGGTGCGGGTAACGTTTACCGAGCTGATTGAGGCAGCCGGAGATGATGATTGCCGTCAGACCGCCGAGCATAACCATAGGCAGAACGCGACCGAGCGCCACGCCCTGGTCCATATGCAGCAGGGTGGCATAGCCGATGGAGAGCGGGATCGCCCCTTCCCCAACACCGCCCGCCATGATCGGCAGAATGATAAAGAAGAAGATCTGGAATGGCTCAAGGCCCAGCGCTATCCCTACGCCCATGCCAACAATCATGCCGACAATTTCGCCGCACAGCATCGGGAAGAAGATGCGCAGGAAGCCCTGAATCAGCACGGTGCGGTTCATGCTCATGATGCTGCCGACAATGATGCAGCAGATGTAGAGATACAGAATGTTGGTGGATTTGTAGAACTTCGTGGTGGACTCCACCACCACATCCGGCAGCAGGCCGTAATAGACCAGTGCCGAAGGAATAAAGGTGGCGCAAATCGCCGCCGCGCCGAGTTTACCGACAATCGGCAGGCGCTTGCCAAACTCACCGCAGGCAAAGCCGAAGAACGCGAGCGTGGCGACCATCACCACGATATCGCTGGGCAGTTTGCCGCCGAGGCAATCAATGGCAATCAGCGCGCCGGCCAGGACAAACAGTGGCAGAGGGATAATTCCGATTTTCCACGTATCCATAATATGCCACCAGCGCTCTTTGAGTGATGGTCGCTGAATATCAATCGGGTCGTGGGTAACAGAGAAAGAATCGTCAGTTGTGCTCATAATAAGCCCCTTAGTTATTTTGTGCGTTCAGCTTAGAGTCACAAAGGCTTACTTTATGTGAGGAATGGCATATTAAAAGCGAAGTTTTTATGGCAGCTATGGTTTTAATGGTTTCTTTTATTTAATGTGATTTACGCCTTATTTATTGCCGTGGTTTTTATGGTTTCTTTTCTAAAACGAACAATCAAATAACATTTCTCCAGACGGCTTCAGGCGCATAGGCTATTCGGAAAATTCTTTTACAGGGCCTGCTGTGCAAGGGATCACAAGTTTTCGGCAAACCGGGTATCCGCGCGAAAAAAGATGATATATTGGCAATCTTTGCTGCTACCTCGCGTGATAGTTATGAAAGTATCGTTTCAGATTAAGCTGTTTATTTCGCTGGTCGCCTTTTTCTCAGTACTTTTTGCGTTACTGGGCGGATATTATTACGTCGATGTCGGCAAGCAGCTTTATCAGGAAATGAGCGCACGTGCCAAAATACAGGCGGAAGAGATCGCACTTATTCCCTCATTACGTGATGAGGTTGAACAAAAAGATATCAAAGCCATCCATGATTTTATGCAGAAAATTGCCGCTCACAGTGATGCCAGCTTTATTGTGATTGGGGATAATAAAGGTCTGCATCTTTTTCATTCGGTCTTTGCCGACAGAGTGGGCAAGACGCTTATCGGTGGAGACAATGAGGAGGTCCTGCAGGGAAAAAGCACCACCACCATCCGCAAAGGGGGGTTGGGTATTTCGCTGCGCAGCAAAGCGCCCATCTTCAACGATGCGGGGCAAGTGGTGGGGATTGTCTCGGTGGGTTATCTCACCAGCTACCTTGATACCATTACCGTCAGCAAAGTGGTCAATATCCTGCTGGCCGCCGTGCTGCTGTTGATTGCGCTCTTTATCTTCTCCTGGTTCTTTACCCGCAGTATTAAGAAGCAAATCTTCTCCCTGGAGCCACGAGAAATCGGCCTGCTGGTGCGCCAGCAAAAGGCGATGATGGAGTCTATCTATGAAGGGGTGATCGCCATTGATGATGAGCTGCGCATCGAGGTGATCAACCAGGCGGCGCGCAAGCTGCTTGGCCTGAGCCAGCCAGCCCGTGAACTGCGCGGGCAGCTGATTAGCCAGGTTATCGACCCTGTCCCGTTCTTCTCGACGCAGACGATGCTGGCAAAAGATACCCATGATGAAATTTGCCGTTTTAACACCCTCACGGTGATTGCCAGCCGGGTGCGCATCATGCTTGAGGATTCGCTGCAGGGCTGGGTGATCACTTTCCGCGATCGGAATGAAATTGACTCGCTTAGCGCCCAGCTCAGCCAGGTTAAACGCTATGTCGATAACCTGCGCATCATGCGTCATGAGCAGTTGAACCGCATGACCACTCTGTCCGGCCTGCTGCACATGGGCCGCTATGAAGAGGCGATTGGCTATATTCAGGCGCAGTCGGAACACGCTCAGGAGCTGCTGGACTTTATCTCTTCCCGCTTCAGCTCCCCGACCCTGTGTGGCCTGCTGCTGGGTAAAGCCGCCCGCGCGCGGGAGAAAGGGGTCGAACTCAGTTTTGACCCGGCCTGCCGGCTGGACAGGCCGTTCCCGTCGCTGGCTGAAGAAGAGCTGATCTCAATCATCGGCAACCTGCTGGATAACGCCATCGAAGCAACGCAGCGCTCACCGCTCCCCCATGCACCGGTCGAAGTGCTGATCAAACTGAGCGAGCAGGAGCTGATTATCGAAGTGGCCGACCAGGGCGTTGGCATCAAACCGGAGATCCGTGACAGGATATTTGAACGCGGCATCACCACCAAAACACGCGGCGATCACGGGATTGGCCTGTATCTGATCGAAAGCTATGTTACGCAGGCTGGCGGCGCGATAGAAATTGCCGATAACACCCCGCGCGGCGCCATTTTCTCACTGTTTATTCCCGCCCGGCGTCCCGCCCAGCAACTGGAAGATACCGACTATGCAACATGAACTTATCGACGTATTGATTGTTGAAGACGAGAACGAACTGGCGCAACTGCACGCGGAACTTATCGGTAAACATCCGCGCCTGAGGCTGGTAGGGATCGCCTCGTCTCTCGCTGCCGCCCAGGTCCAGCTTGAAAGCAAACAGCCGCAGCTTATGCTGCTGGATAACTATCTGCCGGACGGTAAAGGGATCACACTGATCAATGACCCCATGCTCACCCGCGCCAACTGTTCGGTGATTTTCATTACTGCTGCCAGCGACATGGACACCTGCAGCCAGGCCATCCGGAATGGCGCCTTTGATTACATCCTGAAGCCGGTCTCCTGGAAACGCCTCAGCCAGTCGCTTGAACGCTTTGTGCAGTTTGCCGAACAACAGCGGGTCTGGAAGATTGTCGACCAGCAGAACGTCGACTCGCTCTACCAGCTGCAGGCGAAAAACTACCGTCTGGATAACGGCAGCAAAGGCATTGAGGAGAATACGCTGGCACGGGTGCAGGCGTTGTTTAACGACAAGGCGACACACTGTTTTTCCGTCGACGAGGTCGTGCAGGAGACAGGATTAAGTAAAACCACCACCCGACGCTATCTGGAGCACTGCGTGGAGGCGGGGTTTCTGAGCGTAGAGATGTTGTACGGGAAGATTGGGCATCCGCGGAGGATGTATAAGAGAAGTGCGGTGTGAGCCCTGACCCTCTCTTTAGGGGAGAGGGCCAGTATTACGGATGACGGCGACTATGACAATACATACCCGTACAGTCGCTTAATCCCATCGGGATCCTTTTCGCTGTAAACGCCCTGCAGTTCCGGCGAGAAGCCTGGCAGCAGGTTGATGCCCTCCTCCAGCGCCAGGAAGTAACGCTGTACCGCCCCACCCCAGATTTCACCCGGCACCACGCACAGTACGCCAGGGGGATAGGGCAGCGCGCCCTCGGCGGCAATGCGTCCGCCGGCATCACGAATGCGCACCAGCTCCACCTTCCCGCGAATATACGCCTGATTCGCATCCTGCGGATTCATCGCCCGTTCTGGCAGACTCTCTTTACGGAACATTGCCTTCTGCAGATCTTTCACGTCAAAGCTCACGTAGAGATCGTGCATCTCCTGGCAGAGCTGGCGAAGGGTGTAATCGCGATACCGTACCGGGTATTTCTGGTAGATGGTCGGCAGGACGTCAGCAAGCGGCGTATCGTCTTCAATATGCTGTTCAAACTGACCCAGCATCGCCACCAGCTGCGCCAGCTTCTCACTGCTTTCGGCAGGCGTCAGCAGGAAGAGGATCGAGTTGAGATCGCACTTCTCCGGCACAATGCCGTTTTCACGCAGGTAGTGCGCAAGAATGGTCGCCGGAATGCCAAACTCGGTATATTCCCCGGTTTCCGCATCAATACCCGGCGTGGTCAGCAGCAGCTTGCACGGATCGACGAAATACTGCTCGCTGGCATAGCCTTCAAACCCGTGCCATTTAGCCCCCGGCTCAAAGCTGAAGAAGCGGCGCTCGCTGGCGATGGCGTGTGTGGGATGATCCTGCCACGGACGCCCGGCCACCATTGGCGGAATAAACGGTTTGATCATATGGCAGTTGGCAATGATCGCCTTGCGGGCCTCAATGCCCAGCTCAACACACTCCGCCCAAAGCCGGCGCCCGCTCTCCCCTTCATGGATTTTCGCGTTCACATCAAGAGCCGCGAACAGCGGATAGAACGGACTGGTCGAGGCATGGAGCATGAACGCATTGTTGAGGCGCTTGTGCGGACAGAAACGCGCCTGGCCGCGAATGTGATTATCCTTTTTATGGATCTGCGAAGTCTGCGAGAACCCGGCCTGCTGTTTATGCACCGACTGCGTCACGAAAATGCCCGGATCGTTCTCGTTCAGATCCAGTAACAGCGGAGAGGTTTCCGCCATCATCGGAATAAACTGCTCGTAGCCCACCCAGGCCGAATCAAACAGGATGTAGTCACAAAGATGGCCGATCTTGTCGATCACCTGACGGGCGTTGTAGATCGTGCCATCGTAGGTACCAAGCTGAATGATCGCCAGACGAAACGGGCGTTTCTCCATGGCCTTTTCCGGCGCAACTTCACGGATCTGATTTCGCAGGTACGCGTCGTCAAAGCACTGCGCGTCAATCCCGCCAATAAAACCAAACGGGTTACGCGCCGCTTCAAGATAAACCGGCGTGGCACCCGCCTGGATCAGCGCACCGTGGTGGTTGGACTTATGGTTGTTGCGATCGAACAGCACCAGGTCACCGCGGGTCAGCAGCGCATTGGTGACCACCTTATTTGCAGCGGAGGTGCCGTTCAGCACAAAGTAGGTTTTATCAGCATTAAAGACTTTTGCCGCGAACTTCTGGGCATGCTTGGCGGAGCCTTCGTGGATCAGCAGATCGCCCAGTTTCACATCGGCATTGCACATATCGGCGCGAAATACGTTCTCACCGAAGAATTCATAGAACTGCCGTCCCGCAGGGTGTTTTTTAAAAAATGCACCGTGCTGGTGTCCCGGACAGGCAAAAGTACTGTTGCCCATCGCCACGTACTGGCTCAGGGTGTCAAAAAATGGCGGCAACAGATTCTCTTCATACCGGCTGGCCGCCGTCTCCAGTTCCAGAAACTCCTGAGCTTTACCTGATATCACTGCCGTTGCGCCATCAGGAACGTCTGACGGCTCTTGCGAGTAAATAAACACCGGAAGCTGAAAGCCCGTGCGTTTAAGCAATGCCAGAACGCCGCTGCAACTTTCCGCGGGGGTAATGACGACTGCCGCCACATCCGTAAAATCAGTGTTATCCAGCGTCACCTTTTCGCGGTGCGTAGACACAGTAGAGACCAGCTCGCGGCTGACGGCGATTTTCATGGTTTTCATAAGTGCAGTTACCCTCACCGAACGGTGAGACAGGAGTAGATAATATCGATACGGGTGAGCGTTCGCGCAGCGACAGACAACATCATCATTGGCGGCTCCGTACACAGGAAGGAGAAATTTCGCGCAATCATGTCACCTTTTATTTTGAGGTGCAAGAAGCAATCAGTATGCGTTAACCCGCCTAAACCTAAGCTTAACAGGCCCCTGGCGTGTCATAATCCTGCAATACCCATGATTAACTAACAGGAGTTCACGGTGGTTATCGGACCCTTTATCAATGCCGGTGCCGTATTGCTGGGCGGCGTACTTGGCGCCGTATTAAGTCAGCGGTTGCCGGAGCGTATTCGCTCTTCCATGCCCTCAATATTCGGCCTGGCCTCGTTAGGTATCGGCATTTTGCTGGTGATTAAGTGCGCCAACCTGCCGGTGATGGTGCTTGCTACCCTGCTCGGCGCGCTCATTGGCGAGTTCTGCTATCTGGAAAAGGGTATTAACAATGCGGTCAGCAAAGCCAAAAACCTGATTGCCCACCCGGGCAAGGCGAAAAACGGCACTCACGAGTCGTTTATTCAGAACTACGTCGCGATAATTATTCTTTTTTGCGCCAGCGGCACAGGCATTTTCGGTTCAATGCAGGAAGGCATGACTGGCGACCCCAGCATATTGATTGCGAAGGCGTTTCTTGATTTCTTCACGGCCACCATTTTCGCCACGACCCTCGGCATCGCCGTCGCCGCGATTTGCGTGCCCATGCTGCTTATCCAGCTGGCCCTCGCTACCTGCGCCACACTGATCCTTCCTCTCACCACGCCGGCAATGATGGCCGACTTCACCGCCGTCGGTGGCCTGCTGCTGCTGGCGACAGGGCTGCGGATATGCGGAATAAAGATGTTTGCGGTGGTGAATATGCTGCCCGCGTTGTTGATTGCAATGCCGCTATCCGCGCTCTGGACGCACTTTTTTGCTTAAGTTTACGGCGAACTGGTGAGAGAGTGTGCAGTCCGTTACGAAAACAACAAATTTCGTTGACGGCAGAGGGCATATCAGGTTTAATGCGCCCCGTTGCCCGGATAGCTCAGTCGGTAGAGCAGGGGATTGAAAATCCCCGTGTCCTTGGTTCGATTCCGAGTCCGGGCACCAATATTCATAGGGCCTCGCTGCAAAGCGGGGCTTTTTCCTTTTCTGGCTACGGTAGATTTCTGGTCGTTGCAACACGTTATTTGTTTGCTGGATTTCTCGCCATTTTCGCAGATGTTCGTTACTTTTAGACACCTCAACACCCTCTGATGTGCCTTCCCTCACCTCACAGCTACGGTCTTTCTACGGTCCTTTACGGTTCCTTTCTCTAAGATTATTCATAATGAAGCAGAGAATACGGGGGAAATGGGGGATTTCATAATTTACTTTATTTAACAACAGATTACCTGCCATCACCCCCGGGGGAAGACCGGGGAGACTCCTCTTCAGGCAAGGGGGTGAACTCAGCGCCATCAACTCCCCTTGTCAGTCGGGGGTATCCACCATCTCCTCCACCTGTAATATTCGCATTTAAACCTTTCATTTCTTAACATTGCCTGAATCTCCCGCCCTCCACGTCATCATAGAATAATTTATCAGGGGTGATAGTAATTGAGCGAAACGTATTGGAACTTAGACCTTAGGGTCAAATCTGAGCAAAAAGTGGAAGTAAAAAATGATTCTGACCACTGATGGCCTATTTCAAACATCGCTGAGAGTTAATCAACAAGAAGCAGGCCAAAGGGATGAAAATTGATCCAAATACTGGTGTAGAAAAAAGGTATATTAGGATAGTTTCCTGGCGCTCTCGACCGAATATGAATTAAAGGTAACATCATGGATACACATACACCCTACAACTGCAATGACATAGCCAGACTTGCATTGGCTATGCACGGCCACAGCTATTTCTTCTCACTCCGCCGCCATCTCAACATTAACTTTAGCCGGGACTTGAACGGAAGCGGAACACAGGGTTTATTCATCAAAAAACAAAACGTTGATATTGATTTAATTAAGGTAATTTTTGATTATACCGACAACAAAAACGATGATTTCCTCTATGAGGCTGATCTCATCAAAGATCAACGTAAGGACTATGAACCCACAGTTAACAGAGGTAAACACCGGTTCGTTGCCAAACAAATCGAGCTAAATATCGACTGGAACGGTAATGAAATCCAGCAGTGGAGAGCGGATATCGAACGACTAACGAGATCGCACGATAATCTTGAGGACTGGTTAAAAAACGGCTCGGAGATGCTGGTATGTTGCGCCTCTGGATTTTTTTGTCGTCTCCCCACAATCCTTACTTTGAACGACCTTAAGCAGTATGTTGCAATGGGAGTAACTCTAGAAGACCTTAAAACTCGGCTCAAGTGCTCGAAATGTGGTAAACGTGGGTCCAAAGTCACAGTATTTTGATTAATTATCTAAGCAAGACTCGCCATGTCGTCCATAACGACATCGTTAAAAAGAGTGGACTTCAACATGTCAAATTTTAGCAAAGCACGCTCTTTGCCCTTATCACATGTAATTATATCCGACTGAAACACATATTATTTCTGTGAACTTTTCCCCAACGGCAATTTTTCTCCTTAAGACCAGAAGCAGACCGTAAAGCCTGCTCTCTCTGCATCTCCCATCTTCATTCATCCCATGTGGCACCAGCATTCCCTTCGCCACACCAGAAAATCAACTCAGCCATTAACAGCGCCGTGCCGGGGATGGGTCAACCCTGACGTTCTTTACACCAGTCACAGGAGCTAATATGTCCAGTCCGAAACGTTTCCGTTTTACCAGTCAGCTCATTAAATCCCTTCCCCCAAACTCATCAGATTCACGCAGTACCGATGCCGAATACAGCGATACCGAGATTTCGGGTCTGAAGTGTCTGGTCAGCAAAGGTGAAGGACGTAAAAAATTCTTGCTCCGCTACCTCTATCATGGACGAAAACGCGCCATCGCCATTGGCCACTGGCCTGAGGTCGATGTCACCTTAGCACGCAAGATTGCCATAGAGCATAAACGCTCGCTTGCCACCGGGACTGACCCTAAGCAGGAACGTGAAAACAAGAGACAAGAGATGACATTTGATGAACTCTTTAACCAGCATTATCTGGTTTGGGCAAAATCCGCGAAACGCAGTTGGGGCAAGGATGTTCAGCGCTACCGGGATCATATCCGCCCCGCCATTGGTCAGATGCTGCTGAGCGATATCACACCCAGCGCCGTTCTTCGGCTTCAGCAAACGCTAAGTATGTCACTGTCAGCAGCCACCTGTAACCGTGTCATCGTACTCATTAAAGCGGTGTTTACCTGGGCCGGGAGACAAAGCCTTACCTCTGTTCATCCGGCAAGGGTGGTACAGCTTCTCAGGGAAAACAACGCCCGACAGCGTTATTTTACCGAGGACGAAATTCGTCGTATTTTTCTCTCCGCCGATAACGATACCAGCCCTGTAGCTGCCCGCTATGTCAAACTGCTGTTATTGACCGGCCTTCGCCGCGATGAGCTGCGTCTGGCAAAGTGGGAGCATGTTGACCCGGTTAAACGCACCCTGTGGCTCCCTGAAACCAAGAATGGCTATGGACGGATTGTTCACCTTAACTCACTGGCGATGGACGTAATCAGAACGCTGCCAACGCAGCGGGGAAATCCGTGGTTGTTTATAGGCAAAAAACCGGGGATGCCGCTGAGTAACCCGGTTAAGGCCTTTCAGCGTATCGTTCGTCGGGCGGGAATTTTCGACAAGGAAGTGTGTATTCATACCTGCCGCCATTCGGTTGCCGCCCTCATCGTGTCCTACGGCGGAACACTGTATGACGTTCAGGCTCAACTGGGGCATCGCAGCAGTCAGTCATCACAACGGTATGCGCATCTTCATCCTCAGCGTTTACAAAACACCAGCCAGCTACTGGCGGAAAGGATAACGGCTCAGCTACCGTCCTTGCGATAAATGAAAAGCAGAGGCAAATGCCCCTGCTTTTTTTTACTGTTCAGCCATCAGTCAGAACGGGATGGCCCCATATTCTTCATCCGGCACCCGGTGATCATCAAATCTGTTATAGAGTTCACGTGCTCGTTCACGCGCGACGTTAACGGGCATACGTGGAAATGTGCCGAGGGGTTCATAATAGCAGGCCCCTTGAAGCGTATAACGAGCCAGGAATTTAATCTTACCGTTGGCAATGACGGCCCGGAGCGCCGGCTCACTGCCATCGAAGATTTCACGAGAAATGTCGTGATACAGGCACTCCGCCAGTGTGTTAACCAGAGCGTAATCATTGAATGAGGTTTTTTCTTCATTTTCGCTGCTGATAGCGTGAGGAAAACCGTCATAGTACTGGTCTGATTCAAAAATCATACATCACCTTCTATTCGTTGTTATTCAGTCAAAATGGTTTTATTCAGGGTTAAAATTCGGTCATCACATTGCATTTCAGAAACGCTTTTTTGACCTGGTAGTAAGACTGCGCCATCGTCTTCAGCGCTCTTTTTTTATAGTGTCCGGCACTTTCGCCAAGCAGATAACCGGAACGCTCTAACGGTCTGGCCACATCAACGGTCTTAAGTCCCTTTTCAGAACAGAGCTTTTCAAACACCGATTCATAAATCAGGAAGTCGCCGGTTTTGTAATGGACGAATCCCCACATATCTCCCGGGCATCGGGCATGTTCGTCACGCAGGGTGATAAAGTGCCTGCTGCTTTTTGTCACCAGCGTCAGCTGAAGCTCCTCCAGCATGTTACGCACCGGGTTATACTGATTCTGGTTATCATCCAGCCAGCGTCGTGCAGCGGATATAACGGATTTAGCCACCGCATCGCTTTCGAAAGGTAAAAGGCCATATTTCAGCGCCTTCTCTCCTGCCAGCCATACCAGCGCAAATCTTTTCAGTCCGCGCCGCTGAACGCGGGTAATATCACGCCCCTCATCCCTCAGGGCCTCTTCCAGTGCGTTACAGCAATCATCTGTCTGTTCCTGGAGCCAGGATGAAAACTCTGCGTAGGTGCGAAGACCGCCAGCCGTATTTTTCCCGGATAACAGTTTGCCGATAAATGCAGGCCCGGCATGACCATAAGCCTCTGCCAGCCCCGTCTTCAGTGCATCTGCACGGGCACGTGTTTCTGATACCGGTTCATCCGGTTTTTGAGCATCCTCAGGCAACAGTTCCATACTGATGGCCCTGTGCTCCTGCCCTCCCTGTAACACGGCTTTCTGTTCAGCCAGCTTTTCGGAGATTGACATCTCACCGGTGGAGAGAATAAACATGCGCCATTTAAACGGCTCATCTGCCGTCAGGCCACGGTTCAGGCGCTCTTTTGCCGTACCTGACGTAATGTTGTAAAGCAGTGAGGAAAGTTGCTTATGATTACTCGCACCCAGTTCATCGACGCAGGCGACCAGACCGGAATAGTCAGCGAGAAGGCGCTCCATCGCGTTAGGCGTGGTATTCCAGCGAATAATATTTACATTCCCCCCACTGCCCGGCTCGCTGCCATCACCATGGACCGATGCAGCCAGCATCAGGAGAAGCGTTTTACCGGTGGTGGATACGCCGTGAAAATGAAACATGCCCACATCCATACCGGCAGGAACCAGAAGCATCGAAGCAAAGGACGCACTCAGCGCAAAGGTCTGCGCCCAGCCATGGACATTTTCCCGGATGAGGTTAATCCACTCCTCCAGAGCCCCACCTTTGTGCAGTCCGGGACGCACGCGGAATCCCGGCAGCAGATAATCAAACCCGGTCAGAGAGGTCACAACGGGCTCATGACCATGTAAAAAGGCCATATCCTCCGAAACGAATCCCATCGCATCTGCCATCAGATAGACAGGCAGCGGTAAACTCCGGCAGCGCTGAAGAAAACGGTCAAAAAGGGCAAACTGCTGTGGAGAGGAGCCAACACAAAATCCACGATCTGCCAGTTTGCCTACTACCTGAGCACCGCTCTGAACAATATCCTCAAAGCGCACCAGGGCCTTAACATACTTACCCAGCCCGTTACCGGTCATCAGGCGAATCCCAAGACTGGACTCCTTATCTTTCCCGCAAAACAGGGCGACAGGCACAACTGGCGTACCGCAAACCAGCACAGGTTTCTGTCCACCGATGTAGAAAAGGCCATCAGCCGTATTCACATAATGCCGTGGCAGCCCATCACTAATACCGAGTGAAGCGATATCATCTTCACCGACTTCAGTCTTTTCAGCACGCCTGATAATTGCCTCCGACATTTTGGTGAAATTTTTATCGCGGTCAGCAAAAACGCGAATACGCTTAATCCCGGAAACCTTAGGAACATTAGTTGTCACTTTTTTATTCATGTGTATTACCATCAAATTACGCCACCGTCAGAAAACGGGTGCATCAGAACCATAGTTAAAAACCATACCGTTGAGTGAAGGTTGTTACCCCATCGCCCGGTTAACGACTTCGTGGTAACGCGCCGGGGAAGCGTGCAAGTAAAGCTCCGTTACTTTGATAGTGCTGTGGCCCAGTAAGTCTTTGACGGTGTGAATGTCGGCCCCGCTCTCAATGAGCTTTGTCGCAAAGGTATGTCGCATCTCATGGATGGTGAACGGTGGAATACCCGCAGCCTCACAAAGCCGTTTTTGCAGGCGACGCGGCTCAGAAACCGGATTATCGGTCCCCTTGCCCGGAAATACCCAGCCTTCATCACCCAGATGCTGACGCTGTTCTGTCAGAAGAACGAAAGCCTTATCACATACCGGTACACGGCGGAGTTTGCCGTTTTTGGTGTGGCGAAGGGTGATAACCTTTCGGCTCCAGTCCACATCCTCAAGGCGAAGATGACGGGTTTCCCCCAGACGCAGTCCCGTCAGGGCAAGGAACATGAGCAGAGCAAGAGCTTCATGATCGGGATTACCATTACGCCAGCGCTCACAGACATCCATCCAGCACTGAAGCTGGGAGTCATCCATGGCGCGTCTATCTGACGTCACTTCAGGCAGCGCTTTGATATAAAGCGCCGGAGAGCGGCTGATATATCCCATGCGGATAGCCCAGGTAAACACCGCTTTAATGAGTGCCAGATGGCGGTTGCGGGTGGCAGGCTTGAGATCGAGATCATGCAGATAGGCCACAATGTCCGCCTCCGTCATATCGGCGATTTTTTTATCGCCAAGACGAGGGAGTAGATACTTGTGAATTTTAGACAGGTCTGTCCTTGCTGAACGCTTAATACCTTTGTTCAGAACCTCTTCAACGTATGTTTTCAGCAGGCCATTAAAGTCCATTTTTTTAATCTTACGGTAATCTTTACCGTGCTTTTTAGCGCTCTCTTTCAGGCCGGTGATAATTTCAGACGCAATTTCACGAGCCTCTGCAACAGACAATTCAGGATATCGTCCAATACGCTTGTAGATATTTTCGCCACAGATACTTTTGCGAACGATAAAAGTGGCTCCATCAGGGCTAGCAGGAGAGGCAATTATCTTTAGCCCCGTCAGTTTACTATCACTGGCTTCGACTGTCCGGCCCTCATGCAATGCACGGGCACAGCTTTCCGCAATCACGGATTTAGTTAATGGCTGATTAGCCTTTTTTGTGGAGGGATATAACTTCATATCGCGTTCATCTCTTCAAAATAATAAGAAACAAATTACAAGAGACGCTGGCCAGCGATGTTCCAATACTATCCATGATTAATTGCTACAGCAAATTGCCACCACAGCATAATATACCGAGAGCAACTACAAAAACCCTCAAACAGCAGAACAAAAAAATTAAATGATAATTAATGCCACAAACAACTTATCCATTAAAATCAGATAGTTAATTTATTTTCCGTATAAATTACCTGAAGTTCGGGGGGGAAACCATTGTGAGATCTTTTTCGCCCTGAAGAACCTTGCCAAAACGGATCGTGTTCGTTTTCCGAAAATAAGGCCTCCAGAATATTCATCTTTTTTACCAGCCCCCGGTAAAAGTCATCCGGCGAATCAATCTCCGTAATGGCAGCAGCATGGAAAATATATTATTTCATGGAATATCAGTAATATATGGAGAAAGCCATGTTTAAACTCACTACCCCCACCAGTCTTCCCCTTCTCAACCTGCCCACCTCCGCGCTGGAAGCCCTCAGAAATGAAATCCTTGGACCTGTCGATGATATCAACCTGTTTACCGCCTTCTGGAACGAAACGGGAACCCTGCTCTGGCATCTCAACCACGATGACACCCTCCCCGAAGACCCGCTGCTGGCAGTCGCACTGGCTAACCCGGAATACGTCACCGCGCTTGATGATGGCTGGTATCTCCTGCTCGGTATCGTCTGCGATAACGGACAGGGTATCTATCTGGTGTTCCCGGACACGACCGTTATCACTCAACTCCGGAACCTGATTGAGGCGCAGAACCATGAGTAAGAAAAAAAACGCTACCGAAGCCGCCGTCACCGAAAGCTATACCGTGTTCTACAGGGGTGAAGCCGAGAAAATCAGCCCCCACAGTAAAGGACTGCTGACGTATGAGCTGGGTAAAGAGGGTGAAACCGGGAGTCTTGCCCTGCGCTTAACCGCCAATGGCGAAGGGGGCCTGTTCTCCCGTGAATGGATAGCGCTTGATGCGATTCACGCCATTCTGGAACAGCAGCCAGACAGCTTTCCATCCCGTGTATTTCGCCCACTGTTTGGTCAGGGCAGCACCAATAACGCAGGTTTTCTTGCTGCTGTGCTCAGAAGTCCGGATATCTGCCTTATCGAAGCGGACAGCAGCAGACTCTTTATGCACCGCTGCTATGCCGACTGGCAGCATCGTATGACGCAGCTTGCTACGCTCAGCCAGGACTAACCCCGCTTTTTCTGTGTTCTGTTAACCAAAAATCAGGAAATTCACTATGTCATCACCCGTAATATTGCAGGGCGGCTATGTGCTGCCGCTCTCCCGGTCGTTCACCCAACTGCTTCTGGGTATCGTTGCGCAAAAACCGCCTCATCGTCACCCCATCACCGGATTAACCATTAACTTCCGTGACCCTGAATACTCACCGGAAAAGGGCGGCTGGCATCCGGTCGAAATACGCCTCATCCCTGCCGGAGAAGACTGGCAGCTCGATTACGTCACCGATTTTCACTATGCAGGGCATCCATGGCCTGAGCTTGAAAAAGATGTCGATGTGAGCTGGACGCAACAATACACGTGGCTTTCCCGTTGTGGCGATATCTCTCATGTCGACGCCCGTGAGTTCTGGTCGCTATGGGAAAGTAACTTTATGGCTTACCACGATATGGGGGTTTTCACGGTCCGTACGTTGTGGGAAAGCTGAGTGTTCACAACGTTTCCCCCGCATCCCCCCTCTCCCCCGTAGTAAGGAACTGAATGTTATGTACCGGCTTCTGCTGCTGAACTTCGTGGATTCATTTATCGATAACTGCATTCTCTCCTGCGTCGATGAACCGGCTTACGGTGGTATCGTGCAGTGCGAACTGCTTTTTGGCCTTGCCGCACACAGCGGTATCTATGTGGGTAACGGCGATATTGTTCATCTTGATGGCGATGGAACCGTTATCAAAAGTAAGGCTAAAGGGTTTCTTGACCGGCTCGATGGCTGGAACTCCGCTATCTCGGTGTATACCGACTGTATGGATTTGACGCCTCAGGGTTGTGCGCAGGCCGCTGAACGGGCAAAGGCGGCAGTGGGTCAGCGCTATCCTTATAGCCTGCTCGACTTTAACTGCCACCGGTTTACTGCCCGCTGCGTTACCGGCGATTCGTGCCCTGATATCTGGCTTGCCAGACACCTCGATTCTTTTCAGAAAGGGGACCGATGGCGCGTATGGCAACGATGAAAGCCAGCCGTTGCAGGCAACGTGTCACCGGACAGGGAGAACGGCTTATCCGGCTGACCATGGCCCTGTTTTACGGTCAGACAATATCTGTTCGCTACATCATCCGGCAGTTTGACGTATCTCCCCGGACCGCAAGACGGGACCTCGCTCAACTGGCCTTTGTGCTGGAATCCGCTGGCCCTCACCGCTGGCGACTGGCTCCCTCGCTGAAACCCTGACTTTTTTCTCTGCCGGACATCTCCTGACCACCCCGTATGGCAGGCTGTCTCCGCTTTTCAATCCATAAGGGAACATGATGAAAATTTTAAAACTGTTAACCGCCACAATTCTGCTTTCCGCCTTCAGCCACAGCGCGTTCGCCGACGAGCAGGCTGACGCTCAGATGATAACCAACTCGACCTTCTGCGCGATGTACTCCACCCGCCTGACCCAGACCAGTGACAGCGGCCTTCAGGTAAAAGGCGTTAATCTCAATGCCCGCTTCAACGGACCGGTATTCAACCGGGTACTTCAGGTGATGAACAAAACCTATGGCAGAACCTGGCTCGAATCAAATGCCCGTAACGGCAGCATGACCGCCATGCAGCTTTCGCAGTCGGAGCTGCTCTATAACCCGGAATATGCCCGGCAGTGCGATGCCTTTGCGGATAAAGTGGAAAAGGAATGGCGCGGAAAGTAATCCCGACGCGTTATACCTCCATCCGGTGAACAGAAACCTGCTTTCGGGCAGGTTTTTTTTTACTTTTTTGTTTTTCAGGCGGACAAACCCTGTCCGGGGGCTTCCTTAAACTGTCAGGTCCAATATCTGCAATGAGGTGAAATATGGCTACCTACCGACACGACCCCGACCTTGAGTTTCTGCGCCACTGCCATCGTGACGATCTGGATTTACTGGTTTCTGTGCTTATCTGCGATCCGAAAGACGGACTGGCACGCATCACGGAAACGCTGACTTACGATCCTCAGTATAAAAAACACAAGCCCAACCACCCGCGCTACTGGGATGCCATTGCCGCCGAAGTTCAGACCTTTGGGGCGAACAGCTTTGCCACGCTGCTCCGCTGGGGGAAAGGGGTGCTGTACCGGGAAATTCTTACCGATGCCTGCGATAAAATGAAGGTGAACTACAACAGCAAATCCAGTGTTGAAACCATTGAAATGAATCTGCTGATGAAGATTCTGGAGAAAAGTCTTGAGAAGATGACGCCCGACCAGCTAAAGACTGTGGCGGAAGAATTGCAGACAGGCTACAGCAATCCCACGCCGGAGCTGCTGACCATGGCAATCCAGGCGGGGATAAAAACATCCGGATTTGCGGCCTATCAGATGGCGCTTGTTGTCACAAATGGCGTAGCAAAAGCCCTGTTAGGCAGAGGGCTGACCGTTGCAGGAAATGCCATGCTGACACGGACTATGGGCGCTTTTGCCGGTCCCGTGGGCTGGGTGCTCAGTTCTCTCTGGCTACTGATAGATTTAGCCGGTCCCGCATACCGGGTGACGCTACCATCCTGCATTTTTATTGCCTACATGCGCCAGAAGCATCTTTATTCACCTGAGAATACTGACGTTTAGCACTTACATTTAAGGTATTCAGACTTTAAAAAACTTCAGAGGGCGGACAAATCCTGTCCGCTACTGCTGGCATTATTTCCCGGCTAAATTCGGAAATGATGTATGACGCTGATAACACAAGAAAACGAACATGACAGACTGGCAACCCGCCTTTCCATCATCCTGAGCCGTTTGTTTCAGGGTGAAAAGCTGCATATCGGGACGCTGGCAGAAGAATTTGGAGTGACGACGCGAACGCTGCGACGGGATTTCAACGTCCGTCTGACGTACCTTGATATTGAACAGAGCAACGGCGTGTATCAGCTTGCCTCACATTACTTTCGTCGCCGCACGGAACGGGATATGAAGATACTGGCGAGGTTGCTGCATCTTGACCGTCTGTTACCCGCGATGGATGCCAAACTGCTGAGCCTGATGCTTGACGGGGAACGTCCCTCGCCATACAGGATTATGCTACCGGAGCCGCGCCAGAAACCCACCCTTTTCGGTGATTTCAGCAGACTGACGCTCGCCATACTTAACCAGACCCAGGTGCGTATCAGAACCGACGAAAACGTCAGCCATACCGTTCATCCCTACCGTCTGCTTTGCAGCCATGCGGAGTGGTTTCTTGCCGGATGTACGTCATCGGGCGTGTTCGTTATTTCCCTGTCCCGAATCAGGCTGGTTGAGGTATTACCGGATACAACGTTTGAGATCGATAACACACTCATTTCGCTGATTGAACAGTCTGACTTTATGGAAGCCTTACCCCACATGAACATTATTCATCAGATAATGCATTACGGGAGTAAACAGACGAATAATCGTAATTAAAATCACAACATATTATTAGTGATGATTAAATCACATTAACATGATAAGTGAGAAAATTATGATTATCGATAAAGAATACGCACTTGTAGATGCAACAGCAAGACTTAACACTGACCTGAGGGATTATGAACATGAAATAAACAACGCCGCCATTATAACATTTGGCAATGACCTCATTGAGGTAATCGTATATCAGTTCAGCTTTATCATCAGCATCAGGGCAGAGGGTGAAAAAATAAAGCACGGCCTTCTTGTTAACTTCGGTAAAAATATAGCAAGACAGGTTTCATCACTTTGTGCATCCGCAATGCGAGTCTACCCGAATGAAAAACACAAACCGAGCCGTCAGCTTTTCCATTGCATAAATTAGTTTGTGCAAAGACTGTACTACCGACACGCTTTAAATTAAAATAGGTCAGCTAATATAACATATGAGGTTTATGATGGCTGGCCAGTATGAAAAAGCAATAACGATAAAACAAGCGATAGATTTGATTAATTTACGCCACTATCTTCTGCCTGCAATTCAGAGGAAGTTCGTCTGGAGCAGCAGTCAAATATGTTTGCTGTTTGATTCCATCATGCGAGACTATCCGATAAACTCTTTCATGATGTGGGATATCCGTAGTGCCAGTATTAAAAATGATTACAAATTCTATGAATTCCTGAAAGAATACTGTCAGCGATTTAATGAAGAAAACCCCTGCGTAGCAACAAATGCTGGATTTCATGATTTCAAGGCGGTGATTGATGGTCAGCAACGTCTCACATCATTATATATTGGATTGTGTGGAACGTATGCGTATAAACAGCCCCGGGTGTGGTGGCCTTCGGCACAGGATGATCGCATCCTGCCGCCAAGAAAGCTTTACGTCGATTTAACAGCGCCACTTAATTCAGACGATGAGCTCATGATGAAGTATAACTTCAGGTTCCTGACCGACAAGCAATACACTGATTCACTTACAGACAACAAACATCACTGGTTCTGCCTGCACGAAATATTCAAATACGAGCAGTATGATTCCCCTGATGATATTTTATTTAACGTTGTCGTACCAGAACTTGAAAAAAGAGATCTCATTTCCAGTGAGTTTTCCAGAAAAACTCTGCTGAGACTTTATACAAAAATAAGAACTGAGAACATCATCCACTACTTCAATGAGAGCAGTCAGGATATTGACCATGTGCTGGATGTTTTCATACGCACGAACAGCGGGGGGACAAAACTTGAGTTCTCCGACTTACTGATGTCAATAGCGGTAGCGCACTGGCAGGGTGATTTCAGAAGAGAACTGGATGAACTGACAAAAAATATTTATCAGAACAACGAAATGGGGTTTTATATTGAAAGAGACTGGTTCTTAAAAACCAGCCTGATGCTTATTGACTCTGACGTCCGGTTCAAAGTAAAAAACTTCACTTCAGAGGAGGTCGGTAAGATACAACAACAATGGTCTGAAATAAAATCCTGTATCAAGGAGACCTTTATTCTTATCAGGCGATTCGGCATCAATCCACAGTCTTTGATATCTAAAAATGCAGTCATTCCTGTGGCCTACTGGCTTTACAAAAAGCAAACCAGTGGACATCCATTATATACAACGATTAACCTCCTGAATAAAAACCACAATGAACGCTCAGTAATTAGCCAGTGGTTTTACATGGTACTTCTGAAAGGGATCTTTGGAAGCCAGGCCGATGCGCTACTCACGAGCATCAGAGATGTAATGAAAAATAGTCTTTCAGATATTCATTTCCCTCTTGAGAAGATTATTGACAGATATAAAGGCTCGAATAAAGACCTTAGATTTGACGACGAATACATCGAAAGCCTTCTCAATATCAGATATGGCGAAGGTCGTTGCCGCGCACTATTGCATCTTCTGTTCCCTGAAATGAATCCAACCGAGGTGTTTCATATTGATCACCTTCACCCAAGAAATCATTTTTCAAAGAAATATCTTGAAAAACTAGATTATATTGCGAATTCACCTGAGAAGCTCAGCTTTTATGAAAATCCGGAATACTGGGACACCATACCGAATCTTCATTTACTGAATCACTCTCAGAATATAAGTAAACAGGATACTTCCCTGAAACAATGGCTATCTCAGCCATCAAACAACTATTCGCCATCAATGCTGTTAGTTTCAGATGAAAATATTGAGTTCAGTCGCTTCCCGGAATTCTACAATGAGCGAAGAAACGCCCTGAAGCAAAGACTACTGAGTCGGGTGTTTCTTACAACAAAAATAGATTCATCACCATCCACAATGGATACGGATGAAGAAATTCTCACTGACTGATCTTAAGCCCCGAAAGTGTTGGGGCCTCAGTATTTATTGTCAGCACAACGTTTCTACTGGCCTGACTGAAAGAGCGTTGGTTACATAACCGGGCAAACGAACACTCAGTACAACGCATGACATGCAAAGCCTGCCAACGGAATGAAATTGCGATAAAATCGGGCCAATAGCAGTACTTAAGAATCATACAACAGGATACAAAATGACAAGCCTTCAGCAGCGTGCAGAGCTACACCGTCAAATCTGGGCCATTGCCAATGATGTCAGAGGCTCCGTAGATGGATGGGATTTTAAACAGTATGTACTCGGTGCACTTTTCTACCGCTTCATCAGTGAGAATTTTTCCAGCTACATGGAAGCAGGGGATGAGAGCATACATTATGCAGCACTTGATGACAGCATCATTACCGATGACATCAAAGACGATGCCATCAGGACTAAAGGCTATTTCATCTACCCGAGCCAGCTGTTCTGCAACGTTGCCGCTAAAGCTAACACCAACGACAGGCTGAATGCTGATTTAAACAGTATCTTCGTCGCTATTGAAAGCTCAGCCTACGGCTACCCGTCGGAGGCCGACATCAAAGGCCTGTTCGCCGATTTCGATACAACCAGCAATCGACTGGGTAACACAGTTAAAGACAAAAACAGCCGTCTTGCCGCCGTTCTGAAAGGCGTTGAAGGGCTTAACCTGGGGAATTTTAACGAGCACCAGATTGACCTGTTTGGTGATGCCTACGAGTTCCTGATTTCTAACTATGCGGCAAATGCCGGTAAGTCTGGAGGGGAGTTCTTCACACCTCAGCACGTCTCTAAGCTGATTGCTCAGCTTGCGATGCACGGTCAGACTCACGTCAACAAAATCTATGACCCTGCCGCAGGTTCTGGCTCACTGCTGCTTCAGGCGAAGAAGCACTTTGATAACCATATCATTGAAGAAGGTTTTTATGGTCAGGAGATAAATCATACAACCTTTAACCTGGCGCGTATGAACATGTTCCTGCACAACATCAACTACGACAAATTTGATATCAGACTGGGAAATACTCTGACTGAGCCTCACTTTGGCGATGAAAAACCGTTTGACGCGATCGTCTCTAACCCGCCGTACTCGGTTAAGTGGATTGGCAGCGATGACCCGACTCTGATTAACGATGAGCGTTTTGCCCCGGCTGGCGTTCTGGCCCCCAAATCAAAAGCTGACTTCGCCTTTGTGCTACATGCACTAAACTACCTGTCAGCTAAAGGGCGTGCAGCAATAGTTTGCTTCCCCGGTATTTTCTACCGTGGCGGAGCAGAGCAGAAAATCCGCCAGTACCTGGTCGACAACAACTATGTTGAAACGGTGATTTCTCTGGCACCAAATCTGTTCTTCGGCACCACCATTGCCGTTAACATACTAGTGTTGTCCAAGCACAAAACCGACACAAGTGTTCAGTTTATTGACGCCAGCGGGTTGTTTAAGAAAGAAACCAATAACAATATCCTGACTGATGGTCATATTGAACAGATTATGCAGGTCTTTGCCAGCAAAACAGACGTTGACCATTTGGCGAAAACCGTACCTCAAGAAACAGTTGCTGCCAATAACTATAACCTGTCAGTGAGCAGCTATGTGGAAGCGAAAGATAACCGCGAAATAATCAATATTGCTGAGCTGAATGCAGAACTGAAAACTACGGTCAGCAAAATCGACCAGTTGCGTAAAGATATTGATGCGATTGTGGCTGAAATTGAAGGCTGCGAGGTGCAGAAATGAGCGAGTTGAGTTATCTGGAAAAATTGCTGGATGGGGTTGAGGTTGAGTGGAGCAACCTGGGAAATCTTTGTGATATATTCACCGGAGGGGAGGCTCCACAAAAACATATCAAGGGAGATACTCCGACAAGTGATTACCAATACCCCATTTATGGCAATGGCGCTGAAATCTATGGTTATGCTGATAGCTACAGGATTGGTCAAGATGCTGTAACCATATCCTCCATTGGTGCCAATACAGGAACCATTTATTTTAGAAAGGCATTCTTTACACCAATAATAAGGCTGAAAGTTGTAATTCCTAAGCATAGTTGGCTTTTACCAAGATATTTATTCCACTATTTGTCATCGCAAACTATTAACAGCAAGAGTAGTAGCGTTCCAAATATGAATGCATCTGATGTAAAAAAACTGAGCATCCCCATCCCTTGCCCTAACAATCCGGAAAAATCTCTTGCCATCCAGTCTGAAATCGTCCGGATTCTGGATAAATTTACTGCACTTACCGCTGAGCTTACCGCTGAGCTTAACATGCGTAAAAAACAGTACAACTACTATCGAGACCAGTTGCTGAGTTTTGATAACGAAGATGTTCCACATTTACCTATGGGGCAAAAGGATATTGGCGAGTTTATCCGGGGTGGTACTTTTCAGAAAAAAGACTTTATGGATGCAGGTGTAGGATGCATACACTATGGTCAAATCTATACGTATTACGGAACATACACAAAAAAAACAAAAACACATATTTCAGCCGCACTTGCAAAAAAATGCAAGAAGGCTCAAAAGGGAAATTTGATTATCGCAACCACCAGTGAGAATGATGAGGATGTATGTAAAGCTGTTGCATGGTTAGGCAGTGATGATATAGCAGTAAGCAGTGATGCCTGTATTTATAAACATAATTTGAACCCTAAGTATGTCTCATATTATTTTCAAACAGAACAATTCCAAAATCAAAAAAGACAGTATATTACTGGCGCAAAAGTTCGGCGTGTAAATGCTGATAATTTATCTAAAATATTAATTCCTGTCCCTTCTATGGCGGTACAGGAACGTATAGTATCCATTCTCGATAAATTTGATACCCTCACTAACTCCATCACCGAAGGTCTCCCGCGTGAAATCGAGTTGCGCCAGAAACAATACGAGTACTACCGTGATTTACTGTTCAGTTTCCCGAAACCAGAAACCGCCAGCAACTAACAGGCATTGATACCGTTAGGGTATGCTTTCACCCGCCCGGTATCAGGCTTTAGGAATACCGGGAGATGCTTCTGATACCCTTCCGGACTTTGCCAGATGACGCACAGGATGCACCATGACACAACAGACACACACCATTGCTGAATCCAATAACTTTATCGTCCTTGATAAATACACCAAAGTTCTGGAGACCGGTGACAGCTACCAGAGCGAATCGGACCTTGAGCGGGAACTGATTCAGGACCTTCTTAATCAGGGTTATGAGTTTATCTCCGTTAAGTCACCGACAGCGATGCTGGCGAATGTGCGGGACCAGCTTCAGCGTCTTAATGGTGTGGTGTTTAACGAAAGTGAATGGCGGCGTTTCGCAGAGCAGTATCTCGACAGCCCCAGTGACAGTAGCCTGGACAAAACCCGTAAAATTCATATCGACTATATCTGTGATTTTACGTTTGATGATGGTCGTCTGGAAAACATCTATCTGATAGATAAAAAGAACCTGCTGCGCAATAAGGTGCAGGTCATTCAGCAGTTTGAACAGACCGGCTCACACGCTAACCGTTATGACGTCACCATTCTGGTTAACGGCCTGCCACTGGTGCAAATCGAACTCAAAAAGCGCGGCGTGGCTATTCGTGAAGCCTTTAACCAGATACACCGTTACAGCAAGGAAAGCTTTAACAGCGACAACTCCCTGTTTAAATACCTGCAACTGTTTGTGATATCTAACGGAACCGATACCCGGTACTTTGCCAGTACCACTAAGCGGGATAAAAACAGCTTTGATTTCACCATGAACTGGGCGAAGTCGGATAACACTCTGATTAAGGACCTGAAGGACTTTACCGCCACTTTCTTCCAGAAGCATACCCTGCTGAATGTTCTGTTTAATTACAGCGTGTTTGACAGCAGCCAGACGCTGCTCGTCATGCGCCCCTATCAGATTGCTGCCACTGAGCGAATCCTCTGGAAAATTAACAGCTCATTTAAAATGAAGAACTGGTCAAAACCCGAAAGCGGCGGGTTTATCTGGCATACCACCGGGTCAGGTAAAACCCTGACCAGCTTTAAGGCCGCACGACTGGCAACCGAGCTGGACTTTATTGATAAAGTCTTCTTCGTGGTCGACAGGAAAGACCTCGATTACCAGACCATGAAGGAGTATCAGCGCTTCTCTCCGGACAGTGTGAATGGTTCGGATAATACAGCAGGCCTCAGAAGAAACCTGGATAAGGACGATAACAAAATCATCGTCACAACCATTCAGAAACTCAATAACCTGATGAAAGCCGAAGCTGACCTGCCCGTCTATCAACAGCAGGTGGTGTTTATCTTTGATGAGTGTCACCGCAGCCAGTTTGGTGAGGCCCAGAAAAACCTCAAAAAGAAATTCAGACGCTTCTATCAGTTTGGTTTTACTGGTACGCCTATTTTCCCGGAAAATGCACTGGGGGCAGAAACCACCGCCAGCGTCTTCGGGCGTGAATTACATTCTTACGTAATTACTGATGCGATTCGTGATGAAAAAGTGCTGAAGTTTAAGGTGGACTATAACGATGTCCGCCCACAGTTTAAGTCTCTTGAAACGGAAACTGATGAGAAAAAACTCAGCGCGGCTGAAAACCAACAGGCATTTTTGCACCCCCTGCGTATCCAGGAAATAACGCAATACATTATCAATAACTTCCGGCAGAAAACACACCGAACCTTCCCGGGAGCTAAGGGCTTTAACGCCATGTTAGCAGTTAGCAGCGTGGAAGCGGCAAAAGCTTATTACACGACGTTTAAAATGCTACAGGAAGAAGCGGAGAAGAAATCTGGCAGCTATAAACGCCTTCGGGTTGCAACCATCTTCTCCTTTGCTGCAAATGAAGAGCAAAGCGCCATTGGTGATATTACTGACGAAAGCTTTGATACCAGCGCAATGAACAGCAGCGCGAAGGAATTCCTGGATTCAGCCATTGATGACTATAACAACCACTTTAAAACCAATTTCAGTACCGACAGTAACGGCTTCCAGAACTACTACCGCGATTTAGCTCAACGAGTGAAAAATCAGGATATCGACCTTCTCATCGTGGTGGGAATGTTCTTAACCGGCTTTGATGCCCCGACGCTTAACACTCTTTTCGTTGACAAAAACCTCCGTTATCACGGCCTGATGCAGGCATTTTCCCGCACAAACCGTATCTATGATGCCACCAAAACCTTCGGCAATATCGTGACGTTCAGGGACCTGGAGCGTCCGACCATTGATGCCATCACACTTTTTGGCGACAAAAACACCAAGAATGTGGTGCTGGAAAAAAGCTACGAAGAGTACATGCAGGGCTTTACCGATGCGGCAACCGGTGAGGCTAAACGAGGTTTTATGGCTGTTGTTTCGGAGCTGGAGCAGCGCTTCCCTGACCCTGCCAGTATCGACAGTGAAAAAGAGAAAAAAGCCTTCGTCAAACTGTTTGGTGAATATCTGCGGGCAGAAAACATCCTTCAAAACTATGATGAATTTGCCACGCTGAAAGCCCTGCAGAAGGTTGATATTAGTGACCCGGAAGCGGTAGAAACCTTTAAAGCAGAGCACTATGTGGATGATGAAAAATTTGCTGAATTACAAACCATTCGTCTCCCGGCAGAACGTAAAGTTCAGGACTATCGCTCAGCATACAATGATATCCGGGACTGGCAGCGACGCGAAAAAGCAGCAAACGACAGGGATAAATCAACCACAGACTGGGATGACGTGGTGTTTGAAATTGACCTGCTGAAGTCGCAGGAAATTAACCTGGACTACATCCTTGGTCTGATTTTCGACCACAATCGTCAGAAAAAAGGTAAAGAAGCCCTGACTGAAGAGGTCAGACGCTTAATCCGCTCAAGTCTGGGCAACCGTGCCAAAGAAGGTCTGATTGTTGACTTTATTCAGCAAACTAACCTTGATGACATGCCGGACAAGGCCAGTATCATTGATGCATTCTTTACCTATGCTCAGCGTGAACAGCAACGGGAAGCAGAGGCGTTGATTAAGGAAGAAAACCTCAATGAAGAGGCTGCAAGGCGCTATATCCGCACATCACTAAAACGGGAATATGCTACCGAAAATGGGACGGAGTTAAACGAGACGCTACCAAAGCTCAGTCCGTTGAATCCTCAGTACAAAACGAAAAAGCAGACTGTATTCCAGAAAATTGGGGCGTTTATCGAAAAATTTAAAGGGGTTGGTGGACACCTCTAGTAGCCAGATAAAAGAACAATGCGCCACCGCAATTTATAGGTAAGATTGTATCTTTTAAACTGCGTCAGACCTGTATGATCGATGAAGCGCTGGTTAATGTTAATGCTAACTGGATGAATTTTTAACGCACATTCAAACAATTAGCGTCCAGAACTCACAGAAACCACTGCTTGATTTTGGATGGTAAAGTACTGAATAGATGTATCACAGGAGAATACTTATGAGCGTAACTATAAAAGACGATCGACTCAGGACTATCGCGACCTTTGATGGCAAGACCTTGAAAGATGATCGACTGAGGACCATCGCGACGTTTGATGGTAAAGCCCTGAAAGACGACCGACTCCGCACCATCGCTACCTTTGACGGTAAAACCCTGAAAGACGACCGACTCCGCACCATCGCAACATTTGATGGGAAGACCTTGAAAGACGATCGACTCCGCACCATCGCAACTTTTGATGGTAAAACACTTAAAGACGACCGACTCAGAACCATCGCGACAGTTAATGGTAATGTCAGTATTGTTGTTTTGGCGTTTGCTGCTCGGCTATTTTGAGGTTTAACATTTATGATATTATCTTTTTATTTTTACATCAAAAAAAATACCGAAGCCCATAGTTTATTTAAACGATAGATTTTATTGCAAGACTATCTTCGGCAGATAACTGTCATCTGAGAAAAATTCGTGACCATGATGATAGTTCCGCCCCGACTCATCGGGGCAATGACATTGACATAAATTAAGCTGGCTTGATTGACAATATTTGCTGATATAATGGTGAGCGAGAAGCATAAGGTACTCGGCCTGAAGGGACATATACTGATGCTGGCTCAAGGTGGACATCTTGATCATCAAAAAATATATGAGGATTGAAAGCTTTAAGTATTTTTGTTTTCTCGACCCCACCCAGAAAGAATGCCTCATCAACATTTATCCCCCAAGCTCTTAATGTTTTTATAACTCGTAGCTCGGATGGGCTATTTCTTGCTGTAACAAGAGCAATTCTTATCGGTGAATAATCAACTCTTGCAGGTAATCGGTCTTGTAATCTCGCTATTTTTTTTAGCAGCATTGCATAAGGACCTTCCGCCAAAGGTTCATTTTGCTTGGCATTTTCTTGTGCATGGAAACTGTTAATTCCTTTCGTTTTATAGACAATCTCACTCGACTCATCGAATAAGACAGCATCACCATCAAAGGCAATTCTTACCTGATCTTGCGGATATTTTATAGATTCTTTTGGCGGTTCCTTTAAAATAGCAACTGCACAGGCATTAGAGTCGATAACGCGCTGTGCATCATCAATACTGGTTGTAAGAAAGAGATCCACATTGAAAGCCTCGAGATAGTCAACCACCGTTTCACCACCTGTGAATACTGACCTTGTGACCTGCCCCCACGATTAGATACAACACTCAGTTAGTAACGCCGGAATCTTCATTCTCAGAATGACCCTTTCTCCAGCCCGCTGCAAATTCAGACGGTGTCTGATAATTCAGCGTGGAGTGCGGGCGGCATTCGTTATAATCCTGCCGCCAGTCATTAATAATTTTCCTGGCATGAACGATATCGCTGAACCAGTGCTCATTCAAACATTCATCGCGAAATCGTCCGTTAAAGCTCTCAATAAATCCGTTCTGCGTTGGCTTGCCCGGCTGGATTAAGCGCAACTCAACACCATGCTCAAAGGCCCATTGATCCAGTGCACGGCAAGTGAACTCCGGCCCCTGGTCAGTTCTTATCGTCGCCGGATAGCCTCGAAACAGTGCAATGCTGTCCAGAATACGCGTGACCTGAACGCCTGAAATCCCAAAGGCAACAGTGACCGTCAGGCATTCCTTTGTGAAATCATCGACGCAGGTAAGACACTTGATCCTGCGACCGGTGGAAAGTGCGTCCATGACGAAATCCATCGACCAGGTCAGATTGGGCGCCGCCGGACGGAGCAGCGGCAGACGTTCTGTTGCCAGCCCTTTACGACGTCTTCTGCGTTTTACGCCCAGGCCACTGAGGTGATAAAGCCGGTACACGCGCTTATGATTAACATGAAGCCCTTCACGGCGCAGCAACTGCCAAATACGACGGTAGCCAAAACGCCTGCGCTCCAGTGCCAGCTCAGTGATGCGCCCTGATAAATGCGCATCAGCAGCCGGACGGTGAGCCTCATAGCGGCAGGTCGACAGGGATAAACCTGTAAGCCTGCAGGCACGACGTTGCGACAGACCGGTCGCATCACACATCAACATCACGGCTTCCCGCTTCTGGTCTGTCGTCAGTACTTTCGCCCAAGAGCCACCTGAAGCGCCTCTTTATCCAGCATGGCTTCGGCAAGCAGCTTCTTGAGTCTGGTGTTCTCTTCCTCAAGCGACTTCAGGCGCTTAACTTCAGGCACCTCCATACCGCCATACTTCTTACGCCAGGTGTAAAACGTGGCATCGGAAATGGCATGCTTGCGGCAGAGTTCACGGGCGGGTACCCCAGCTTCGGCTTCGCGGAGAATACTGATGATCTGTTCGTCGGAAAAACGCTTCTTCATGGGGATGTCCTCATGTGGCTTATGAAGACATTACTAACATCGGGGTGTACTAATCAACGGGGAGCAGGTCACTTGTTATATCTACTCCTTTTTTTCTTATATTGTTCAGTATCATAAGTCCTGTATCAGGACTATTTCTTGACATAACCACTACTTCAACAAGGGTGATGCTGCCAACTTACTGATTTAGTGTATGATGGTGTTTTTGAGGTGCTCCAGTGGCTTCTGTTTCTATCAGCTGTCCCTCCTGTTCAGCTACTGACGGGGTGGTGCGTAACGGCAAAAGCACTGCCGGACACCAGCGCTATCTCTGCTCTCACTGCCGTAAAACATGGCAACTGCAGTTCACTTACACCGCTTCTCAACCCGGTACGCACCAGAAAATCATTGATATGGCCATGAATGGCGTTGGATGCCGGGCAACCGCCCGCATTATGGGCGTTGGCCTCAACACGATTTTCCGCCATTTAAAAAACTCAGGCCGCAGTCGGTAACCTCGCGCATACAGCCGGGCAGTGACGTCATCGTCTGCGCGGAAATGGACGAACAGTGGGGCTACGTCGGGGCTAAATCGCGCCAGCGCTGGCTGTTTTACGCGTATGACAGGCTCCGGAAGACGGTTGTTGCGCACGTATTCGGTGAACGCACTATGGCGACGCTGGGGCGTCTTATGAGCCTGCTGTCACCCTTTGACGTGGTGATATGGATGACGGATGGCTGGCCGCTGTATGAATCCCGCCTGAAGGGAAAGCTGCACGTAATCAGCAAGCGATATACGCAGCGAATTGAGCGGCATAACCTGAATCTGAGGCAGCACCTGGCACGGCTGGGACGGAAGTCGCTGTCGTTCTCAAAATCGGTGGAGCTGCATGACAAAGTCATCGGGCATTATCTGAACATAAAACACTATCAATAAGTTGGAGTCATTACCTTCAACAAGAGGAGATTTATCAGCTTCTTTTTTATACTTATTTAGCCCCAGCAAAGCCTCTACCAAGGGAAATCCAGTTCCAGGAAGCAACTCATCATTCTCATGCAAAAGCATGTAGTCTCTGTATTGCTCAATTGCTTTTTCTGGATTGCTGGAACAGAATTCCTTAAAAAGATTATCTGATTCCTGCATATTGAAAAGTGCTGTTGAACTAATACCAATGACCAGAGTATTAGTCAAATCATAAGCCATAACTATCTCCTAAGACCTTTATTAGTTAACGTTTACAATTGATTAAGAGAAAAAACCTATTCATATTCAATACCCCATTCGTTTATTTTAAGTTTTTTATTTAACGAGAATTGGTTTATCAAATCAATATATTCTTTAAAGTCTGGATTCAATTCAATAAGACGATTAATAGTTTGCCTGACCTGCTCCCCGTTGATTAGTACACCCCGATGTTAGTAATGTCTTCATAAGCCACATGAGGACATCCCCATGAAGAAGCGTTTTTCCGACGAACAGATCATCAGTATTCTCCGCGAAGCCGAAGCTGGGGTACCCGCCCGTGAACTCTGCCGCAAGCATGCCATTTCCGATGCCACGTTTTACACCTGGCGTAAGAAGTATGGCAGTATGGAGGTGCCTGAAGTTAAGCGCCTGAAGTCGCTTGAGGAAGAGAACGCCAGACTCAAGAAGCTGCTTGCCGAAGCCATGCTGGATAAAGAGGCGCTTCAGGTGGCTCTTGGGCGAAAGTACTGACGACAGACCAGAAGCGGGAAGCCGTGATGTTGATGTGTGATGCGACCGGTCTGTCGCAACGTCGTGCCTGCAGGCTTACAGGTTTATCCCTGTCGACCTGCCGCTATGAGGCTCACCGTCCGGCTGCTGATGCGCATTTATCAGGGCGCATCACTGAGCTGGCACTGGAGCGCAGGCGTTTTGGCTACCGTCGTATTTGGCAGTTGCTGCGCCGTGAAGGGCTTCATGTTAATCATAAGCGCGTGTACCGGCTTTATCACCTCAGTGGCCTGGGCGTAAAACGCAGAAGACGTCGTAAAGGGCTGGCAACAGAACGTCTGCCGCTGCTCCGTCCGGCGGCGCCCAATCTGACCTGGTCGATGGATTTCGTCATGGACGCACTTTCCACCGGTCGCAGGATCAAGTGTCTTACCTGCGTCGATGATTTCACAAAGGAATGCCTGACGGTCACTGTTGCCTTTGGGATTTCAGGCGTTCAGGTCACGCGTATTCTGGACAGCATTGCACTGTTTCGAGGCTATCCGGCGACGATAAGAACTGACCAGGGGCCGGAGTTCACTTGCCGTGCACTGGATCAATGGGCCTTTGAGCATGGTGTTGAGTTGCGCTTAATCCAGCCGGGCAAGCCAACGCAGAACGGATATATTGAGAGCTTTAACGGACGATTTCGCGATGAATGTTTGAATGAGCACTGGTTCAGCGATATCGTTCATGCCAGGAAAATTATTAATGACTGGCGGCAGGATTATAACGAATGCCGCCCGCACTCCACGCTGAATTATCAGACACCGTCTGAATTTGCAGCGGGCTGGAGAAAGGGTCATTCTGAGAATGAAGATTCCGACGTTACTAACTGAGTGTTGTATCTAATCGTGGGGGCAGGTCATGCCAATCTAAACTTATTTTTTCTTTTGCTTGAAGAAGAATCTGACTTTCAGACGGATTATGTACATCGAGGAGGATAACGCCAATACCATGTGCCGCATTCAGAACAGTTAACTCATCAATACAGTTATTCTCAATGCTTGCAGCTACAAGATAGCCATAGTGAGACCATGATGAGTTAGAAACGGTCTGAAAGTATGCCTCTCTAACGTTCGAAATAACTAAAGATTTTTTTACTTCAAAAGACCAAAGAAAAGCACGTTTACCACCAAGAATTGAAACCGCATCCTTAGTCAAGGACGACCAATTATGACCAATATCCTGGACCCCTATAACATCTGGATGTACCCACTTATTACTCTTGAAGGCTCCCTTTTTGGATTTCTTTTCATCTACACGACGAACAAGCACGTTTAATGAACTCGAAGTATACTCGCTTAGAAGAGGATATAATTCATGCTCAGAATAAAATTCGCCATGGGGATCAGAAACGTCAGCATCATCCGTGACAAAGATATCTTTATTTAATTGTATGCCCTTTGCCTCATCATCTGACCAAAGATACTTTCTAGGTTTTCCTGCCGTCACATTAATATGAGCATTTCTCTTAACCAGCGAAGGTCTTTGGGCGCCTATCTCTGCCGCTACCTGGGAGATTAGGTCTTCAACACTCGAAAGATGTTCTGATGAAGCAAGTTTCTTTTCTGCGTATTCAGGAAAGCTTTCGCAAACTTTGATTGCCAATTGCCTGGCGGTAAACGGAACATTAGGGCTTGCCTTAAGTACGAACAAAGTCATACCAATCAATGTTTTAGTTTTATGACTAACAAGAAAATCTGAGTCAGCTTTTATTTTGTTCACACCCTATCCTTTTGTGCTTCAACGAGACCAAGAGCCTGGAACAACAGAACTCTTCTTTATTCTCTCCAACTATATCAAAATTGCTCCACGTAGTAGTAACCTTAGTTACTGTAATTGCTTTAAGTGAGGTTTACCGTGACTATCTCGAACTTTCAATATGTTCACGATCTAGCCAATGTCATGAAACATCAAGAGCTTTCGAAGAAAACAAACTTATCTTAGTAAACCTTAACCTGAGGACGTCAGATGTTGCAGCTCATAACAACCAGAATCAGCCCAGATATCTCTGAAGAGCTAATTGCTTTAGCTTGCTCATTATGAAGTACTCTCACCTAATGCAATATAGTTGTTAGAACTGGGATACGAAGATGGGCCATCTTAAACCAAGGCAATTTGATGGTAGGATTATGGTAGCTTCGAAACGCCGTATTTAAGCAATACTTAAGTCATGAAGAACCAAACTTAAACATTTTTCTCAAGGTAAACCAGTAAAAAACTGTTAGTGCTGATGGATCGTTTGGTCTTTTTTGAAGGGATTGAAAATCCCCGTGTCCTTGGTTCGATTCCGAGTCCGGGCACCACTCATTTATAACCCTCGCTTCGGCGGGGGTTTTTGCTTTCTGAGCCAACAACTTGTTGGTTCACCAGAAGTAAACACCCTTACCTCTCCCCCAACTCCACTTCCCGGTGGTACAAAATGGGCGTTATGACAAAACCCACCAAATACCGAAACGGCGCTTAGTATATCCGCCAAGCAGTCCCTCAGGGGAAGGTAAGAATCGGTACAAGGTACCGTGCCAGCATCAACCGAGGGAACACCGTCAGCAACGTGCTGATTTCTATGACAAGCACTCCCGCATAGATAGAATCCACACGGGGTGCTACGACGGGCTTAGCAAGCCTGCAAAGAAGTCTTTATACGATTAAAGAGGTTTTCGGTTTTCAGTCCTGAAAATCATCGTTTTCCAGGTAATAACGAACCGCGTAGAGAAGCTCACCACTCCCTGAGGCAGGATTATGCTCTAGCTTATTGTCAATGATCGCCTTAAAGATTGGCGCTTCAAGGAAAGTGCCGTAGTTATCTTCAAAATCCATTTCTTCGTCTTCGTTTTCAGCAATATAATAACGACCATTGACTATATCTTCTTCTGAAGAAAGGCTGAACGATGGCGAAACATACAACCAACCTACATCAGGCAAACCATCTTTCATTTGTAGCAATTCGTTAAAACCATTAATGACAATCATTTAAACCTCCACTATTTTCTGCAGGACGTCCCGCCACCCCATTTATTACGACCCCCAGCTCCATCAGGATGGTAAATTTTATGGTAGCTTTTATGATCATTAAAATTTGCTTACTACAGTGCCGAGGGGTGTCACCATGATGCCACGCCCTCCCTTTAGGCGATAACCATTTGAATTTACGATATCTTAGCGATCGAACTTGCTCCGCTACACCGGGGTATTTGCCTTGTCACACTCGTTCAAAATCAGAGTCCACTTTCAAATGCTTGTATGCTCTGAAGAGTCCAAAGTATGTTCATGGAACACATAGTACACCTTAAGCCTGGTTCAACCTTCCACGTGACCTAATTGAATTCTGCGAGATGGAATGCCCCCACCTCCGGTTCAAACTAACGGAACAAGTTATAATGTAGCGCACCCTCGTGGCGGGTTTTTGCTTTTGGGGTAAAGCAAAGCTAGGGATCGTTCCCATCCGAATCCAGCAGTTTATTTTTAAAGATAAACAAACAAGCCTCGTTGAAGTTCTCTGCCCCCAGCCGTTCTGAAAGCGCGGTCCGTTTACGGTAGAGGCTTTTAATCGACGTATTCAGTTCCTGTGCCACCTCTTCCATCGCCATGCCAGCCCTGAGCAACCGCAGCATAATGGCTTCATGCGTGCTCAGTCGTAAGTTCAGCAGCCACTTTGTTGTCAGACGTTTGCCCTTCATGTTGAGCACCAGGTTGAATAACGACGCCATATCGGGTGCCGTGAGCGACGTGTTCATAAACAACTTCATGCTGAGCAGATTCTCCTCGCGATGCCGCATATCGAGCATAACGCAGCAGATTGTTTTTTTCGTTCTGGCCGGATGGCGTATCAGGTAATCATATAAACGCAGCGGTGCACGGCTATCAATCAATACAGAATATTCATCTGCGCCGTTATCAAATATCTTTCTGTCAATGGAGTCCAGCAGGATTATATCCGGAAAAAATATCCTCATCCCCCTGACAAGGTAGCGATCCTGTGTCACTAACACTATTGAAGTTGCCACTAACCATCCCTTTTAGATTAAAGCAAGAACGACCCTTCGGAAAGAAGTCCGCCTTCGTTTTATAGCGCTTTTATATTAACGATAAATGTATTCTGGCTTTGATTGACCCTCAATTCGCACATTCATTGATACGTCTTCCCGGTAATGACTCCAACTTATTGATAGTGTTTTATGTTCAGATAATGCCCGATGACTTTGTCATGCAGCTCCACCGATTTTGAGAACGACAGCGACTTCCGTCCCAGCCGTGCCAGGTGCTGCCTCAGATTCAGGTTATGCCGCTCAATTCGCTGCGTATATCGCTTGCTGATTACGTGCAGCTTTCCCTTCAGGCGGGATTCATACAGCGGCCAGCCATCCGTCATCCATATCACCACGTCAAAGGGTGACAGCAGGCTCATAAGACGCCCCAGCGTCGCCATAGTGCGTTCACCGAATACGTGCGCAACAACCGTCTTCCGGAGCCTGTCATACGCGTAAAACAGCCAGCGCTGGCGCGATTTAGCCCCGACGTATCCCCACTGTTCGTCCATTTCCGCGCAGACGATGACGTCACTGCCCGGCTGTATGCGCGAGGTTACCGACTGCGGCCTGAGTTTTTTAAATGGCGGAAAATCGTGTTGAGGCCAACGCCCATAATGCGGGCGGTTGCCCGGCATCCAACGCCATTCATGGCCATATCAATGATTTTCTGGTGCGTACCGGGTTGAGAAGCGGTGTAAGTGAACTGCAGTTGCCATGTTTTACGGCAGTGAGAGCAGAGATAGCGCTGATGTCCGGCAGTGCTTTTGCCGTTACGCACCACCCCGTCAGTAGCTGAACAGGAGGGACAGCTGATAGAAACAGAAGCCACTGGAGCACCTCAAAAACACCATCACACACTAAATCAGTAAGTTGGCAGCATCACCCGTCTTCCCATAGACTATCATTCAATGGCTGCCATTAATTATAAGTAAAAAACAATCTCAGAAAAGTCACTTTTATGGATATTAAGAATTTTTGTCATGAAACTTCCCAAACATGCACCGGAAAGTACTTTAATTCACACCAATAAGGCACATTAAAAATATAAACAAATTTGTCACAATATAAATAAAAACCAATAAAATCATAAAGTTATAAATATAAACTCATTTCAAAATAATCGTTTAGGACAGCTCATTACAGAATTATCTCAAAACAACCACCCTGCTTTTCAACATATTTATCTGCCAACATATCGGGTGTACATTACCAGCCACTTAGCCCTGACCATAAGGACCCATAATTACCTTTAAGTAAGTACCCCATAACGTAACTGCATTCAGATTAAACGTTCTCATTTATGGCCTTTAACCCCGTGCTTAAAGGCGGCCGTGTTATGCAATGGATTTATGATAAACAAATGGCAAATAGATATGGAAAGATCACTTCGCTTCAATACGTTATTCTTTTACCGCACTCCCGCTTTATTGTTTCTGTTATTACTTTTCCCCTTTCTGGTTCAGGCAGCAGAATCAGTATATGAACAACAGATTCAGCAGGCGCGTAACGGTAATTACGCTCCTTTTCTGCAATATCTTCAGCGTTATCAGCAGCAACATGCCCTGACGCCTGAGCAGGTTGCGGACTGGTTGCAGGTGGCGTCCTGGGCGGGTCGTGATGACGACGTTATTCAGGTCTGGCTGCGTTACAAGGTCTATATGGCTCTTCCTGCCCGTGGCGTGGCTGCTGCTGCTCAGGCAAGGCGAAACCAAAAGGCGTGGCAACCTGCGTTAATGCTCTGGAAGGAGGCGTGTAACCTTGCACCGGATAACGACGATTATCGCATCGGCTACATCAAAACCCTCGCCGACGCCCGCATGGATACACTGGCTCTGCAGGAAGCCCGGCAACGGGTGGCGGAAAAGCCCTCTCTGGCTCACCTCCAGACGCTCTCTTATGTCTATTCACGTCAGGGGAAAAACCAGGAGCGGCTTTTGGCAGACATCCGCGCGTTGAATAGTGCGCCAGCGGATGACGCCCTTCGTACTGAGTTGATTGATGCGTTAACAGACAACCGGGCCGACACGCCTGCCCTGCGGCTTTCACAAACGGTGACGCTGCCCCCCGCGCAACGCCGCCGTCTGGCACTCAACGCCGCCGCTGAAATGGTACGCCTTGCCGATGTGCCTGCCCGTACTGAAACAGAGCGTTTGCAGCTCGCGCAAGCGGCGCTGAACCGCTATGACGAACTGCTGTCCCGCTGGCAAAACGAACCTCAGGCAGCGGAGGACGTTATCCGGGCCCGTGTCGATCGGCTTGGCGCGCTTCACGCCCACGGTGATTATCCACAGGTCATCAGGGAATATCAGGCGTTAACGTCGGCTCAGCATCCCGTGCCGACCTGGGCAATTGGCTGGGTTATCTCCGCGTATCTGGAGGAGAAAAATGCCGATGCCGCCCTCTCGCTTCTCAAACGTTATCCAGACTATGCGCCGGATCCGCAGGACGACGATCATGCGCTTTTCTACGCCTGGCTGGATACCGGGCAGTATCAGGCCGCTCGCCAGTATGTTGAGAAGATAACCCGTAACACGCCCTGGACCCGCTATGATTTCGGTTCGCCAACCCCGCAACCCAACGATCAATGGCTCATCGGGCAGTCGCTCACCTTTAACTATTTGCTGATGACCAATGCCCTTCCGCAAGCCGAAAAGCTGGCGCAACGTCTGGCTGCGTCAGCGCCGGGAAATCAGGGATTACAGATTGATTACGCCACCTTACTTCAGGCGCGGGGTCTGCCGCGGGCGGCGGAGCAAAAGCTCAAAATGGCCGAGACGCTGGAGCCATCCAATATCGAGCTGGAACGGCAGCAGGCCTACGTCGCAATGGATCTGCAGGAGTGGCGACAGATGGATTTACTGGCCGATGACGTTATCGCCCGCGCGCCTGTCGACGGGAGCGCCCGACGTCTGGACAGGCTCAGAGACGTCCATCATCTGTCCGAACTGCGTTTGAACGCGGGCAAAGGACTGCACTCTGATAACCCCGTCAGCGGCACACACGATCTGAGCTGGGATGCCACGCTCTACGGTCCGCCCGTCGCGGATAACTGGCGGCTGTTTGGTGGAACCCGATTTGCGCAAGGCAATTTCGACGAAGGCAAAGGCAGCAGCCGCCACCTGTTTGCCGGCGTCGAATGGCGGCCTCGCGACCTTCTGGTCGAAGCAGAACTCTCCGGTAACCATTATCACGGTGCAAACAAGCCCGGTGCTCGCCTCTCGGCGGCGTACAGCCTGAACGATAGCTGGCAGGTGGGCGGAAACCTTGAACGTCTTTCACGCACGACGCCTTTACGGGCACTGCGTAATGGCGTCAGCGCAAACCGGGGAGAAGGCTGGGTCCGCTGGTATCAAAACGAACGCCGTGAGTACCAGTTTAACGCCTCTGCCAGCCACTTTTCCGACCATAACCGCCGCCAGGAGTTCGCCCTTACGGGTAAAGAGCGGCTGTGGCAGACACCCACCCTGACGCTGGATCTCGAACCGGGTATTTCAGCGAGTACCAACACCCTGCGGGACACGCTCTATTACAACCCGGAGCGGGATCTCTCCGTAACGGCGGCCCTGTCCGTCGATCATCAGATGTACCGCCATTACGACACGCTCTGGAGCCAGCAGGTCGTTCTCGGCGGCGGGGAATACTGGCAGAAAAATCAGCCCGCTGGTGCCATCGCCCTGCTGGGTTACGGGCAACGCATTCAATGGAACAACGTCATTGATAGCGGCGTGATGCTGAACTGGGACAAGCGCCCTTTCGACGGTAAACGAGAAAGCAATCTCTCCGTCACGTTTGATGCGAATTTACGCTTTTAAGGATGAATATGCTGAACAAACGTTTTTCTGTGAGCCTGATAATTATCGGCTGGTTATGCCTCAGCGCGAGCGTCTGCGCTCAGGCCCTCTCGTTTACGCCCCCCCAGGAACGGCCACAGCCTGAGGCGAGTAAACCCTGGCCAAAGAACCATTTTCTGGTTCTGGCCTACCATGACGTTGAAGATGATGCAGCCGATCAGCGCTACCTGTCCGTTCGTACCAGCGCCCTAAACGAGCAGATCGGCTGGCTTGTGCATCACGGTTATCACGCTATTAGCGTGCAGGATATTCTGGATGCGCATGAGGGCAAAAAAACGCTGCCGCCCAGAGCCTATTTACTCAGTTTTGATGATGGCTACAGCAGTTTCTACACCCGCGTCTGGCCACTCCTTCAGGCCTGGAACGTCCCTGCGCTGTGGGCACCGGTGGGCAGTTGGGTAGATACGCCAGCGAATCAGCAGGTCAATTTCGGCGGACTGATGACGCCCCGCGAGCGCTTTGCAACCTGGGATATGGTGCGGGAGCTAAGCCAGTCTCCGCTGGTTGAGATTGGCTCGCATACCTGGGCTTCGCATTACGGCATACCGGCTAACCCACAGGGAAGCCGTGAACCCGCCATCGCCAACCGCTTTTACGATAAAGCGACGGGGCGTTATGAAACCGATCGGCAGTTCAACCAGCGGATCGCTGATGACGTGCGCAAAGTTACCGACAAAATTACCCGGGTGACGGGAAAAGCGCCCCGCGCCTGGGTCTGGCCCTATGGCGCCGCGAACGGCACATCGCTCGCCATCGCCAGAAAGCAGGGTTATCAACTGGCCTTTACCCTTGAGGATGGGCTGGCGGATGTGCGCGATCTCGGCAATATTCCGCGTCTTTTGATTTCCGGAAATCCCTCGCTCAAATCCTTTGCCAGCACGGTCAGCCAGATTCAGGAGGCCGATCCCGTGCGCGTCATGCATGTCGATCTCGATTATGTTTACGATCCCGATCCGGCCCAGCAAACCAACAACATCAACAAACTTGTCCAGCGGGTTTACGACATGAAAATCAGTCATGTTTTCCTGCAGGCGTTTTCCGATCCGCTGGGCGATGGCACGATCAAAGCGCTCTACTTCCCTAACAGCCGGCTTCCGGTGCGCGCCGATCTGTTTAATTTTGTCGCCTGGCAGCTGCAAACCCGTGCAGGCGTAAAAGTCTATGCGTGGATGCCGGTGCTCTCTTTCGATCTCTCACCCGCACTTCCGCGGGTACAGCGCTGGGATCGTCAAACGGGCCAATTGCACGAGGCTACCGACCCCTACATCCGCCTCTCCCCGTGGAACCCCGGGGTTCGTCAGCAGGTCACGGAAATCTATGAAGATCTTGCCCGCTACGCCAGCTTCAATGGGATCTTATTTCACGACGATGCGGTGCTGACAGACTTTGAAGATGCCGGCCCGGATGCCCTGCGCGCCTGGAATAACCGCAGCATCGCCGCGATGCAACACGATCCGGCCGCCCTTCATGCCTGGAGTCGCTTTAAAAGTCAGACGCTCATCGGCTTTACCCGCAGCCTTAGCCAGGCGGTAAAAAACATACGCGGCCCGCAGATTAAAACTGCGCGGAATATGTTCGCCCTGCCCATCCTGCAGCCCGAGAGCGAAGCGTGGTTTGCACAAAATCTGGATGATTTTCTGATGACCTACGACTGGACGGTTCCGATGGCTATGCCGCTGATGGAATCCGTTCCGGCAGAGGAAAGCGATGCCTGGCTCACGCGGTTGATCGCCGCCGTTGCCGCACGGCCCGGTGCGCTCAATAAAACCATTTTCGAGCTACAGGCCCGGGACTGGGAGCAGAAACCTCAACGTGCCGTGCCCGACACGCGTCTGGCGCAGTGGATGCGCGTACTCCAGCTGAACGGCATCAAAAATTATGGTTACTACCCCGACGATTTCATCAACAACCAACCTGATATTTCACGCATCAGGCCTGAATTCTCTTCGTACTGGTACCCTGACAATGACTGATCGCATTATCGCATTCTCTATTTTATGCCTGGTATTCGGGTTGCCTCTGGGCGTGGCTGCCCTCTTTACCGGAGAACTGATTCTGGATTTTGTCTTCTTCTGGCCACTGTTCATGTCCGTGCTCTGGATAACCGGGGGGCTCTATTTCTGGTTTCAGCTTGAACGGCACTGGTCATGGGATAAGCAGACGCCTGCTCCCACGTTAGACGGCGATCCGTTAATTTCAATCCTGATCCCGTGTTTCAACGAGGAAAGAAATGCCCGGGAGACCATTAGCGCCGCGCTGGATCAGCGCTACCCCCATATCGAAGTTATCGCGATCAACGATGGTTCTTCTGACAACACCGCAGAGGTGCTGCAGCAGCTGGCGCAGGAACAGCCGCGCCTGCGCGTCATTCACCTCGCAGAAAACCAGGGTAAGGCGGTGGCGCTTAAGGCCGGCGCGGCGGCGGCGCGCGGCGATCTGCTGGTCTGTATTGATGGCGACGCCCTGCTCGATCGTGATACCGCAGCCTATCTGGTAGAGCCGCTGATTAAGTATCCCCACGTCGGGGCCGTCACCGGGAATCCGCGTATTCGCACACGATCAACGCTGATTGGCCGTATTCAGGTAGGCGAGTTCTCATCGATTATTGGTCTCATCAAACGGACACAGCGGATCTACGGCAGGGTCTTTACCGTCTCCGGGGTTATTGCGGCCTTTCGCCGGCAGGCGCTGGCAGATGTGGGGTACTGGAGCCCGGATATGATCACCGAAGATATCGACATCAGCTGGAAGCTTCAGCTTCGACACTGGGATATCTTTTTTGAGCCGCGGGCGCTGTGCTGGATCCTGATGCCAGAGACGTTAAAAGGTCTGTGGAAACAGCGTTTACGCTGGGCGCAGGGCGGTGCGGAGGTCTTTCTGGTTAACCTTCGCAAGATCGTGCGCTGGGAACATCATCGCATGTGGCCGCTGTTTTTAGAGTACGCGCTGTCAACGCTGTGGGCATTCGCCTATGCGGTGACCGTGTTGCTGTTCATTGTCAGCCATATCATTACGTTACCCACAAACCTGACCGTCGAGAGCCTGTTTCCTCCTGAATTTACCGGGTTGCTTCTGGGGGTCATGTGTCTGATGCAATTCCTCGTCAGTTTGTATATCGAGCGACGCTATGAAAGAAACGTGGCGAGTTCACTTTTCTGGGTGATCTGGTTCCCGATGGTGTACTGGATGATTGGTCTGTTCACCACCCTCGTCGCCTTTCCAAAAGTCATGCTTAAACGTCAGCGTGCACGTGCGCGCTGGATCAATCCGGACCGGGGAAAAGGAAGCATTCAATGAACGAAAATACGCTAATTCTGACTGAACATCGGCTATTGCCCCGTCTTTTTGATGCGGTGCTGACGCTGCTGGCATGGGGAGGTTTTCTGTTTTTTCTCTATGCCAATCTGTGGATGCAGGTAACCGAGGAGAGCAACTACCGCTGGGGCATTATTATTGCCTCGTTTAATACGGTGCTGATCTATTTGCTGATCGCCGCGCTTAACGGCTGGTTGCTCATTCTGTGGTATCAGTACAATCGCCGTCGCGCCCAGGTAAGGCGGCGGCGTCCCGATGCCTGGCGTCACGATGAGCTGGCGAGAAGCTTTAACGTCCCCCCACAAATCATTTCAGAGATGAGTCAGTACAATTTGCTGACGGTCTATCATGACCAGATCGGCCGCATCATTGACCTGAAGATAAGTCAGCAGCACGACGAGCATCCCTGAGCCGCCAGAAAACGAAAAACACCCGCAAGGAACACTTGCGGGTGTGTGTTGACAGCCGGAACAGCTTACTTGTCTTTCACCACAATCAACGGTTCGATGTCGCTCTCTTTCTTCACCACCAGCGAATCATCCCCGCGCAGACAGGTTCCGCCGTAGTTACCGCCCACGGTAAACGTACAGACCTGGATATACTTGCCATCCACCTTCGGCAGGCACCACAGCTGCTGGTAGATATTTTTGCGATCGACAAACTTGCCGCTCGACTTATCCAGCACTTCATCCCCCGCGCTAATCAGATCGATATTGCTGCCGCAGCGTCCGGCAATCGGTTTGATGGCGTAACCGGTCTGTTTCAGCAGGTCGTTAACCTCGAAATCGGTATCGAGCAAATAACGGTGATTCGGGAACAGCTGCCAGAGCACCGGGAGGATCGCCTTGTTGCCGGGAATAACCGTCCACAGCGGTTCGAACACCAGCACTTCCGGACGCAGCAGGACGTCAATCAGCCGTACGTCACCTGCCGGATGCCCAGTGCGGATCGGCACGGCGGCGTATTCGGTTTCGCTCACCTCGCGGATCTGCTCTATCGCCGTCTCCCACGCCCAGGTTTTCCACACGCAGTTAACGTGACGGCCTTCGTCGTCAATCAGTTGCCCGGCCGCATCCCAGCTGAGAGCGTTAAGCCCATGCAGAATTTTGGTTTCAAACCCGGCCTGCAGCAGAGAGCGCTGAATAAAGAGCGCGTGATAATCCTCTTCGACGTCATTGTCCTGCATGATGTGCACGAACGGACGCGCATGGCTGTGCTTCCACGCGCCGGTAAGTTCTTCCAGCAAACCTTCCGCCGGATTGTGGCCGTTACCGCGGTAACCGTTCTTCACCCACTCTTCGAGGATTAATCCCCCTTCCGTGTGGCAGGAGGCGGAATCGGCGTTGTACTCGTAAACCTTGATGCCACGCTCATCCATGCAGAAATCCATACGACCGGTGATCATATGGTGACGACGCCACTGCCATGAGAGGCGCAGACGCGGCCAGAGGATTTTAGGGATGTCAAAAAGCGCCAGTAAGTTATCGTCTTTCAGCACTTTGTCGGTCGCGTGCAGGTACATCAGGTGCAGTTCATTGGTCGCTTTGATCAGCTCCTGCTCGGCACTTTCGGTAATGGTAAAATACTGGCAGGGATCTTTATTGATAAAGTGGCCGTTTGCGCGGACATATGCCTGCTGCAGGGCGTCGTTTTCGTTGAGCCATTTCCCGTCAAACTGACGTTTATTCTTCAGCCGCGCACCGCTGATTTTGAGCAGTTCACCGTCGAGTTCCGGCTGCGGGATGCTGTGCTCCGTGTCGTCCGTCTGGATCATCCAGCCGAGAATTTCGGTATTGTTAAAGGTGTCATGCAGCGTGTAAGTACCGTTCTCAACGGTCATTCGCAGCTCGCGCGTCCACTGCTGCCCGAGCGGGAGCGGAGAGTGAATAACGTTCTGCTCGGCAATGCGCACCTTATCGTCCAACAGTTGCGTGATCACAGCAACGTGGCCGGTCTCATGAAACTCCCCGCCCTTTTGCCAGGTAAGCAACGCCCCGGCCTGCGGCGCGCGTTTCGACCCATTGGCAAAGGCCTGAAGCGGCAGGATGTTATCGTTCACGACCTGGCGCAAAAAGCGCAGAGAGAAGATCTCCCACGCCATACCGACGTCGGTGAAAACACATCCATAATTGAGGAACAGAAAACGGCGGGCGAACTCAACACACTGCCACTTGTGGCCCATGTATTCATTGCCAATATAGCTGCGAAAATCCGCGTCTTCCGGATAACGACGCGGATCGAGACTGCCGTAGTTTGAAGAGTAAATCGCCACGCCACCCGGCGCATAACCTAATAACGTCCCGAATGGCGCGTCACTGCTTAACTTTCCTTTACGCATGTATCCAACCTAAGACGGGCAGGCGGCAATGTTGAAAGGGTTGTCGTCGTCTGCACGTTGTAATTAACCTGACAGAGGTGGGATTTATCATACACCCGTTCCGCTGTCTGTGTAGTGTGGCGCGAAGGGGAAATGTATTGCGCTCAGTTCGCTAAACCCTCCTATGAACTCCTGCTACACTCCCTCAACACATCACAAAAAAGGCAGGCCAACATGTCAGACGAAAATACCTATCAGCCACCCAAAGTGTGGGAATGGAAAAAGAACGGCGGCGGCGCATTCGCCAATATTAACCGTCCGATCTCCGGTGCGACGCATGAGAAAGAGTTACCCGTGGGTTCGCATCCGCTGCAGCTCTATTCTCTGGGCACACCAAACGGGCAGAAAGTGACCATCATGCTGGAAGAGCTTCTGGCGCTTGGCGTGACGGGTGCCGAGTACGATGCATGGTTGATTCGCATTGGTGAAGGCGACCAGTTCTCCAGCGGCTTTGTTGAAGTGAACCCGAACTCGAAAATACCGGCGCTGCGTGACCACTCCACGACACCGCCCACGCGCGTATTTGAATCCGGCAGCATCCTGCTCTATCTGGCAGAGAAGTTCGGCCATTTCCTGCCAAAAGATCCGGCGGGACGTACGGAAACCCTGAACTGGCTGTTCTGGCTGCAGGGCGCGGCCCCGTTCCTCGGCGGCGGTTTCGGCCACTTCTATAACTACGCACCGGTGAAGATTGAGTACGCGATTGACCGCTTCACGATGGAAGCCAAACGCCTGTTCGACGTGCTGGATAAACAGCTGGCGCGTAGCCGCTACGTGGCCGGTGAAGAGTACACCATCGCCGATATGGCGGTCTGGCCGTGGTTCGGCTGCGTGGCGCTGGGTAGCGTGTATAACGCCGCCGAGTTCCTCGACGCTGAGAAGTACACCAACGTTCAGCGCTGGGCGAAAGATGTGGCACACCGCCCTGCCGTGAAGCGCGGGCGTATCGTTAACCGCACCAGCGGCGAGCTCAACGAGCAGCTCCACGAACGCCACGCGGCAAGCGACTTCGAGACCAATACGGAAGACAAGCGTCAGGCGTAATGCTCTGCCGGGCGGACCACCGCCCGGCAACAGGGATCCCTGCCAGGGGCATGATTTGCTTAAGGGTTGAGCCGGTATTACTGGCACTATGCGGACGTTTTTCTCAGGTCAGATGACGAGAAAAGCGGACTCAACCGACAGCAGTCACAAAGGATTTGTTATGAAATTGATGAAAACAGCGCTGATTATCAGCACCCTGATCTTTTCCACTTCTGGTATGGCGATAGATAAAACCGCCGCCGGTGCAGTGGCCGGTGCGGCAATTGGCGCAGCCACGGGCAAAGATTTGAAATCCACGGTAGGCGGTGCGGTCGTTGGCGCGGGTACCGGTGCGATGTTCAAAAACGGCGACAAAGGTAAAGCTGCGCGTAAAGGCGGCGCGGTGGGCGCCGTGGTGGGCGCAGGTGCTGCAGCGGTAACAGGCAACAGCGTACTGAAAGGGGCCGCCGTCGGTGCCGGCTCTGGCGCACTGATTGGTGAAGCCACCCACTGATAAGCGGCGGGCGGCGCTCCGTTTGGCTCGCCTGCATTTAATCGAAAAAAAGGCCGCACACGGCGGCCTTTTAGCAGTGTTTATGCCGAGAGGCGGAATTTCTGCACCGACCGCTGAAGCTCTTCGGTCTGACGTTCAAGCGCGGAGGCCGCTGCCGAGACCTCTTCCACAAGCGAGGCGTTTTGCTGTGTCACGCCATCCATTTGCGTGATAGCAATACCCACCTGCGAAATCCCCTTACTTTGCTCCTCAGACGCAGACGCGATTTGCTTCATGATGGTCGTCACTTCCGTCACATCACGCAAAATGGCATCCATGGTGGTGCCCGTGTCGCCCACCAGCTTTGCGCCCTGCTCAACGCGGGAAACGGAATCGGTAATCAATCCCTCAATTTCTTTTGCCGCGTTGGCGCTGCGGCTTGCCAGGTTACGCACCTCGCCGGCCACGACGGCAAACCCACGTCCCTGCTCGCCCGCGCGCGCCGCTTCCACGGCAGCGTTGAGCGCCAGGATATTGGTCTGGAAGGCAATGCTGTTGATCACATTGGTGATTTCAGCAATCTTCTTCGAGCTCTCAGAAATACCGCTCATGGTGGTCACCACCTCTTCCACCAGCGAGCCGCCGCGGCTGGCCGTTGTTGACGCCACATCCGCCAGCTGGCTGGCCTGACGCGCGCTTTCCGCATTCAGCTTCACGGTGGCGGTCAGCTGTTCCATGCTGGCCGCCGTCTCTTCCAGTGCGGCGGCCTGCTCTTCGGTACGAGACGAGAGATCGTTATTACCGCTGGAGATCTCCGTCGCGCCGCGCCAGATATTCTCGCTGCCGGAGCGAATAGAGCTCACCGCTTCTCGCAGGCTATCCTGCATCGCGCTCAGCAGGGGAACCAGTTGCCCCACGCAGTTGCGACCGAACGGTTCAATCGGCTGACTGAGATCGCCCTGGGCAATCTGGCGGAACTGCTGGCGAATGCGAGCCAGCGGTTTTACCAGCATCGCCATCAGGTAACGGTCGGTGAAGAGCAGGATTAACAGGCCAATAATCGTGGCGGTGATAATCACCGTGCGGGTCATACTGGTCAGGCTGTCTACGACGACTCGGGTGCTGTCGAGTGCCCGGGCAGCCGCGTTGTTAAAGTTCTCCGCAGCAGCACCAAACGCACGACTCAGCGGAGGGGTGATGTTATTCGCCTGCTGACGGTAGCCCTCCAGAGAGGACTGCTTCGCCTGCTGCATTTGCGGCGTTACGCCCTGCTCAAGCAAAGCCTGCCAGCTACCGATCACCTGAGCTGAAACTTGCTCATCCATCGGTCCTGGTGAGATTGCCTTCATCTCAGCCAGTTTCTTCCCCATATTGTCCAGCGCCTGCTGGGCAGGGGCCAGGTCCGGTGTGCCACCCGCGGCTTTCACTTCCATCGCGCGACTCAACCGGGTTACAAAGCGAAAATACTGATCGTTACCCTGACTGAGTATGGTCATCTGTTTGACCAGCTGGCGATCCACCTCATTGCCCTCTGATACCCGTGACAGAGACCAGGTGCTGTAAAGCCCCACGCCCGCCCACATTAAACAAAAGATCCCGAGAATCGTCAGCATGACGAAACGGATCGTGAAATTACGCAACATATTCATAAGTCTTCCTTGCCGTGAGGGTGAATTCGCCCAGAGGCGAGTCTTACCCTCGTTATCGGCAGGAATGAGCAAATTCATCACCTTTCACGCATTATTTTTATTAAAATTTTTACTGCCCCTGCGTTCATTCAGAAAAAAGAGACATTTTCGAAGGGGAAAATTACCCTGCTAAGAATGTGTTTTACTTTGTCAGTGGATAAATAAATGTAAAACTGCAGCGCATTAAATTAACGGCCATACCTCCTGAGGAGTACCTCATCAACAGGTTGCGTCAATCAATAGCGCTACCCTTTCGCGAAAACCCGCTTAATTTGCAGGGTAACTATTCAGTTTTATTTATCACACAAATATATTAACACCTAATTATCAGATTTCCTGATTTAAATACCCCAATAACTTACTCCTTATCTTTTAAATTTCATTACATCCTTTACTTATGAGAAATTCCTTAAATTAAATAAATTCCTTTACAAGGATGTCGACGATTTTTTATTAACGGAGTTTCAGATGCGTAAATTTATGAACCGCACATTGCTTTCGCAGTGTGTCTTAATGGCTTTAACCTCTTTCGGTACCCAGGCAGCAATGACGGCAGCGACACCGTGTGAGGATGGCGTGACGACGCAAACCTGTGGATTAACGAAATATACCGATGACAGCTTTTATCAAAATCCCGGTGTGACAAATGCGGTTATGGCCGACGCCACGGCGAATAATATTTTCATGGATGGTCATCGAGGGGATGGCGACACGCAGTCATTAACGGTATCCGGAACGGATATGTCAGGCCACTATATCCAGGGAAGCAACGGCGGTACCGCGAATATCACCCTGAATAACGGCGCTACGGCCGATATGATTGAAGTCGGTAGCGGAGGCGCGACCACCAATTCCACCGTGACGGTTGATGGCGCGACGCTGAACGGTGAAAACAGCACAGGCAATTACCAGGGTAATAAAACCTATATGATGGGCTCAGCGATTTATCTCGATCCACTGGATAAAGGCTACCACACAGTCAATATTGAGAACGGGAGCGCGCTGCATGGCAGCATTGTAAGCGCCGGCGCTGGCGAACAGGATATTACCCTCAGCAACAGTACAATGGATAAGGGCGGTATTTATGCAGGGAGCGATCAATCGGATACCCGCATTACGCTGACCGGAGCCACCGTCGATGCCTCGCAGAGTGAAATCGCGCAGAACATGGGCGACCTGGCCGAAAAACTCAGCGAGTATAAGCCGTTCAGTGACATCAACCTGGATGGCGTGGGCGATCTAGCCATCGCCATGTACGGCACCCAGGCCGATTCCCTGGCCCTGAATAACAGTACCGTCACTGGCGATATTGGCGTTATTAATGAAAAGGGGTCGACATCACTTACGTTTACTAATAAGAGCGTCGTGAATGGCAATATTACCCTGAACGGCAGTTCAGCGAATTCTGTTCTGGTGGATAACAGCACCATTAATGGTGCGGTAAATACCGGTCAAAACAGCGGCAATACCACCATCACGCTGCAAAACAATGCCACTGTAAATGGTGATATTACAACCGGTGCGGGCGATGATACGGTAGTGCTGACCAATAATTCTCATGTTAACGGCAATGTTGATGGCGGTGACGGTAGCGACACGCTGTCAATGGATGACGGCAGTTCTGTTTCTGGTGAAATTAGTCAGTTCGAGACGGTGAACACGACCAGCAATAACAGCATCGCCATTGATAAAATTAACGATGCCACCAGCTGGAGTTTACAAAATGGCTCAACGCTTGTCGCTACTACCACCGGCAGTAATGCGATGGTAAATATGAGCACCGACAGCTTTGTTGATTTCGGCAATATCACCGGGGTTAATAATGCCGTTGTCGTCAACAGCATTACTCCTTCGGCACAAAATCAGCAGAACGTGATTCTGGGTACGTTCACCACTTCAGGCACCAGCACCCCGCAAAATTATGCGGCGGCCACCTTCACAAATGGCCAACAGAATGTTGAAAACCGTAGCGGCGCTTATAACTATGACAACAGCCTGAATATTGTGGCCGCAGATACCGCGCCGCAGACACGCCTTACCGCCGATAATACGCAGTCGTGGAATATCGAATTTAACAGCCAGAAGGGCAGCCTCGCGAGCGACGTTCAGGGCCTTGTTGCCGGTCTGGACGCTGCCGAGCAGGCCGGACATCAGGTGGCTGATGATATCAGCAACCATATGAATCAGGTGCATCTGGCTAACCTGCTCGGCAAGCAGGAGGAAGGTGCGCAGGTCTGGGGTGATTTCCTCTATCAGAATGGCAACTTCAGCAATGATGTTGACTATAAGAGCATCACCCAGGGCGCTCAGGGTGGCGTGGACTGGACGGCGCATCTGGACAACGGTGATAGCGTCACTGGCGGTATTGCACTGGCATGGACACGCAGCCGCGTGCAGGATACCCATGACGGCGCTGATAGCTTTAATGACAGCGTCTACGGAAATTACTACAGCCTGTACGGTGGCTGGCAGCAGGCGCTTAACGGCAGAACATGGGGTATGTTTGCCGACGGTAGCTTCAGCTATGGCGATATGCGGTACACCCTGTCTGCGAATAACGTGACGGGGAATACCAGCGGCATGACCGAAGCACTGCACGGTTCGACGGATGGCACCCTGTATATGGCGCAGGCGCGTACCGGTGTGAACGTGTTGCTGCCAGGTGAAACCCTGCTGCAACCTTACGCCACCTTAGGCTGGGATCAAACCAAAGCAAACGGCTTCTCCGACAGTGAAGTGACCTTCGCCGACAGTCAGGTCTCTTCCTGGAACAGTGGGGTCGGGTTGAGACTCACCACAACGCTTCGCGATCTGAACAAGAACGTGCAGATGATGCCGTGGATCGACGCACGCTTCCAGAAAGAGTTCAGAGACGATACTGATATTCAGGCGGCGGATTACCACACCACCTCCGGCCATAACAACACGATGGGGATCTTCGGAGCAGGCATCAATGCAACCATCGCGCATAACTTCACGCTCAATACCGGGGTGTATGTCGGCACCGGTGACGTGGACAACGATGCCAGCGTGCAGGCGGGGATGAGCTACAGCTTCTGACGAGTGAACGCCCGGTCAGTCTGATGCTGCCGGGCTTTAATCATTCAGGGTGATCAGGCATGTCATCGCTTATCAACAGGATTTGTGATTTGATAAGCACAGAATGAAAACGTTGTTTCGAAAATTCATCGACAAGAAAGGAGACATCATGTCCTGGCACCCTTACCCCGCCCGCTACGAAAATATGCAGTACCGCTACTGCGGAAAAAGCGGCCTGCGCCTGCCGGCGCTGTCGCTTGGTCTGTGGCATAGTTTCGGCCACGTACAGCCTCTCGACTCTCAGCGGGCGCTGTTGCATAAAGCCTTCGACCTCGGCATTACCCATTTCGATCTTGCCAACAACTACGGCCCGCCGGCGGGAAGCGCGGAAGAAAACATGGGTCGTCTGCTGCGGGAAGATTTTGCCGCGTATCGCGATGAACTGATCATCTCAACCAAAGCAGGCTATGACATGTGGCCGGGGCCGTATGGGTCGGGCGGGTCGCGCAAATACCTGCTCGCCAGCCTCGATCAGAGCCTCAAGCGCATGGGGCTGGAGTATGTGGATATTTTCTATTCTCACCGCGTGGATGAAAATACGCCGATGGAAGAGACCGCCGCTGCGCTGGCCCAGGCTGTGCAGAGCGGTAAAGCGCTGTATGTCGGTATCTCCTCCTACTCCACGGAGCGCACCCAGAAAATGGCGGACCTGTTACGTGAGTGGAAGATCCCGCTGCTTATCCACCAGCCATCTTACAACCTGCTCAACCGCTGGGTCGATCACACCGGCCTGCTGGATACGCTTGAGAAAAACGGGGCGGGTTGCATTGCGTTTACGCCGCTGGCGCAGGGTCTGCTGACCGGAAAATACCTGAACGGTATTCCTGAAGATTCTCGTATGCAGCGTGAAGGCAAGAAGGTGCGCGGTCTGTCGGAGAACATGCTGACTGAAGCCAACCTGAACAGCCTGCGTTTACTGAATGAGATGGCACAGGCCCGTGGTCAGACGATGGCGCAAATGGCGCTGAGCTGGCTGCTGAAGGATGAACGCGTGACGTCCGTACTGATTGGTGCGAGCCGTCCGGAGCAGATCGAAGAGAACGTGCAAGCCCTGAATAACCTGCGCTTTAGCGACGATGAGCTGAAAAGGATTGACCAGCATGTTGCGGATGGGGAATTGAATTTGTGGCAGGCATCGTCGGATAAATAGCGCGGTCTGTCGCGCTCACGCCCCCCTCTCCCTTGGGAAGAGGGGGGGAAATTACTTCTTACTGATCTTATCCAGATACCCCATCACGAACGCAGACAGCACAAACGTCAGATGGATAATCACATACCACATCAGTTTGTTGTCCGGGACATTCTTGGCGTCCATGAATACGCGTAACAGGTGGATAGATGAGATCGCCACAATCGACGCGGCCACTTTATTCTTCAGCGACGAGGCATCCATTTTGCCCAGCCAGTTGAGCTTCTCTTTGCGCTCGTCGATATCGAGCTGAGAGACAAAGTTCTCATAGCCGGAGAACATCACCATCACCAGTAATCCGCCCACCAGCGTCATATCCACCAGCGAAAGCAGAACCAGAATCAAATCTGCTTCGGCAATGGAAAAGATGTTCGGCAGAACATGCAAGATTTCCTGGAAAAACTTAATCGTCAGCGCAATCAGCGCCAGCGAAAGGCCAAAATAGACGGGTGCCAGTATCCAGCGAGAGGCGTACATCGCGTTTTCAAAGAAGCGTTCCATAAAGTCCTGTCTGCAAACGAAACCAGCGCCCAGTATATCTCAACGGCGCTGACTGTTTGCAACAACTCACTCGTTGTACGTTCAGACATTGTCAGGATTAACGTCCGGGCGCGCATACTCCGGCCAGACCAGCACCACCAGTTCCGGATACGCCTCCAGGCTGAACTCACGAAAACACTGGCGCAGGTTTAATACGTCCAGATCGGAACAGGAGACCTTCTCACCGTTAAGGCAACGCTTTTTGATATTGTCATAATATTTATACACCGCGGAATTCAGGTCGCTGCAGCGGCGCTGCGCTTCAAACAACCCAGGCGTGTCATTAATTTCCGACATTTTCATTCGCTTAATTGTCGCGTGCAAAAAGTCGATATATTCATGGTTCACCCGCCAGTACCAAACCGGTGTAACCGAGTTCATCAATACGGAGAAATGGTCTTCACCTTCCTCTTTTGTCATCAGCTCAGGTAGCGGAGGTTCACTGGCGTCTTTCGACACTTGCGTTTTATTGAACTCCTGCATCAATAAAAGAACACCAGCGGTCAGTAATAGTAATGTGATGACCGTAAAAAAAATGCTGTTCATGGGTAGGCTCCATTTTTTTTGATTTTAAAATTGCCTCATGATATTGTCAACGAATCTCACGCCTTTACCAACCCCACCCTGTTGTAATTAAAGGAAATTAAAATGCTGCCCGACTACCTCGTCCCGGCTAAGTACCACATTGCGCCTGTGGAACAGCAAACGACGGAAGCAGAAAAAGAGGCTAATTTCACTCAGGGGAAAAGAAAGCTCTCTGATTACGAGTCTGACATATTAATAGGCGTTTCTCGCACCGGTAAATCCCGTAATATGTTACTGGAAGAGCACGACCGTCATATAAAGGACCGGTTATTTCGCGCCGTTAAAATAGAAGCCTTTGTCCACCTGCTGAATGACCTGCAGGCCGAAGGTGAAATAGATGCTCAGAAACTAAGTCAAATAATCGCGGAAAAAACCAAAGAAATAAACGAAGCCGGCAATGAAATTTGGCTTAATCTAATTACGCGTGAAACCAATAACCCTATTCTTTATAACCTGGGGGAAGAGTAACGTGAAAGAAATTAAAGATAACGACGTTTATTTGGCTTTAGATAACAAAAAAAGTGATGAATTTATCTTAAAGCAAAATCTCGATGCACTGCGAAACACAAAAAATGCCGAGATGACGCGAATAACTCAGGACCTGGTATCGATCCCGGCGACGCTGGTACGCCTGAAATGGCATAATCGCCGCGAGATTTATCCTCTGCAGGTGAAGGAAGAGATATACGGCGCGGTGATGAATACCCTCATCGAACAGCGGCCTGAGCTGAAAGAGAAGCTTCTCGGGCGTCTGGAGGCCAATTATCAGTATCTGCTCGCCAGAGAAGTGGCCACCCTGCGCCTGACGCGCAAACTGTCTGACGGCGAGTACCGCACGTCAAACGTCACCTGCGTTGCGCTTGATGAAGACGCGCTGGCGTCCCACGCGCCTGCACCTGCGTCCACTGAGACAAAGAACTGATCGCCCGACACGCATAAAAAAAGCCGGCTTTCGCCAGCTTCTTTGTTATTTCGCGGCCGCTTTCTCTTCGCCGACCAGCCCAATCTTGAGATAACCCGCCTGATGCAGCGTGTCCATTACCTTCATCATGGTTTCGTAATCGACGGTTTTATCCGCACGGAAGAAGACCGTGGTGTCTTTCTTGCCGCCGGTGAGCTGATCCAGCGCCGGGATAACAGACTGATCCGTCACCGGGTCGTTGCCGAGGAACATCGATTTATCCGCTTTCACCGACAAATAGACAGGTTTCTCAGGACGCGGCTGCGGCTGGCTGGAAGAGGCAGGCAGATTCACCTTCACATCGACCGTCGCCAGCGGCGCAGCCACCATGAAGATAATCAGCAGAACCAGCATGACGTCGATAAACGGCGTCACGTTGATTTCATGCATTTCGCCGTTATCGTCCAGATTTTCGTTAAGACGCATCGCCATACAATCAACCTACGCGCAGTTTAGACGCCGCATGCACCGGTTTAACGGAGCTGGCATTGAGGTCAAGATCGCGGCTTTGCAGCAACAGCACCTGCGCGGCGACGTCACCGAGCGTGGCTTTATAGTTGCCAATCATACGCGCGAAGATGTTATAGATGACGACCGCAGGAATGGCCGCGATCAGACCGATTGCGGTCGCCAGCAGCGCTTCGGCAATCCCTGGCGCAACCACCGCCAGGTTGGTGGTCTGCGTCTGCGCAATGCCGATAAAGCTGTTCATGATGCCCCAGACCGTACCGAACAGACCGATGAACGGTGAGATCGCCCCGATAGTGGCCAGATAACCGTTACCGCGGCCCATATGACGGCCAACGGCAGCAACGCGACGCTCCAGGCGGAAGCCGGTACGTTCTTTAATGCCTTCGTTATCTTCACTGCCTGCGGAGAGTTCCAGCTCGTTCTGTGCTTCGTTGACTAACAGGGTGGTCAGGCTTTTTCCATGGAAGGATGAGGTCATGTCTAAGGCCTGATCCAGGGAGCGGGCTTCAGCCAGTTGCTGTTGTTCCCGCTTGAGGCGACGCTTCTGCGACAGCAGTTCGACGCTCTTACTGAAGAAGATAGCCCAGGTGATCACGGACGCCAGAACCAGGCCGATCATCACAATCTTAACCACGATGTCAGCATGATGATACATGCCCCAGACGGAGAGATCCGTCTGCATCAAATTATTACCCACTCTGTATCTCCAGGACGCAAATCACAAAATCTGACCGTAATAATATCAAAACGTCGTCGAATTGATAGTAGTTCTCATTAGTATTTACATACTGCCGTAATTTTCGTTCACTTTCCTTGCGCTTACGCAGTAAAAATTTCTTATGCGTATTTTTGCTAATATTTTCTGCTTATTCGATAAGCCCCCGGGTGCAGATTTTTACAATCGTGGTAGTCTGGACGTCCAGACGTATAAAAACAGGGTTAGCGAACATGATAAAGAAGCATCTTGATACCACGCTGGTACAGGCAGGACGCAGCAAAAAATACACTCAGGGATCGGTCAACAGCGTGATTCAACGCGCCTCCTCACTGGTATTTGATACCGTCGAGGATAAAAAAATCGCCACGCGCAACCGCGCCAAAGGCGGGCTGTTCTATGGCCGTCGTGGCACGCTAACCCATTTTTCACTTCAGGAAGCCATGTGCGAAATGGAAGGCGGCGTGGGCTGCGCCCTGTTCCCCTGTGGTGCGGCGGCAGTCGCCAATACCATTCTGGCGTTTGTGGAACAGGGCGACCATATCCTGATGACCAATACCGCTTATGAACCAAGCCAGGATTTTTGCACCAAAATCCTCAGCAAGCTCGGCGTGACCACCGGCTGGTTCGATCCGCTGATTGGCGAAGGTATCGCTGAACTTATTCAGCCGAACACGCGCATTGTATTTCTGGAATCCCCAGGCTCTATCACCATGGAAGTGCACGACGTCCCGGCTATTGTGAAAGCAGTGCGCAGCAAAGCCCCCGAGGCAATCATCATGATCGACAACACCTGGGCGGCGGGCGTGCTGTTCAGGGCGCTGGAATTCGACATTGATATCTCTATTCAGGCAGCGACCAAATATCTGATTGGCCACTCTGATGGCATGATCGGTACTGCCGTATCGAACGCGCGCTGCTGGGATCAACTTCGGGAGAATGCCTACCTGATGGGCCAGATGGTGGATGCGGATACGGCCTACATGACCAGCCGCGGTATCCGTACGCTGGGGGTACGCCTGCGTCAGCACCATGAAAGCAGTCTGAAGGTGGCCGAATGGCTGGCCCGGCACCCGCAGGTCGAGCGCGTTAACCATCCGGCGCTTCCGGGCAGCAAAGGCCATGAATTCTGGCAACGTGACTTTACGGGCAGTAGCGGGTTGTTCTCATTTGTTCTTAAAAAACGGCTCAGTAACGACGAACTGGCGAACTACCTGGATCATTTTACCCTTTTCAGCATGGCTTACTCCTGGGGCGGGTTTGAATCCCTGCTCCTGCCTAACCAGCCGGAGCAAATTGCGGCCCTGCGCCCCGGTGGAGAAGTGGATTTCAGCGGCACGCTGATCCGACTGCATATTGGTTTAGAAGATGTTGACGATTTAATTGCGGATTTAGCGGCAGGGTTTGAACGTATCGTGTAGAGTGCATGCTGAAAATGTACTCCCTGGACGCTTTTGTGAACACTGCCACCAGAAAAGTCTGCATTAGTTGCGCCCGCGATCAAACCCCACGGGCGAATTAGGGAGTACAATAGCGCTATATCTGCATCTGCTGTTCCACAGGAAAGTCCATGGCTGTTATTCAAGATATTATTGCGGCACTCTGGCAACACGATTTTGCCGCGCTGGCGGACCCTCACGTTGTAGGTATCGTCTATTTCGTGATGTTCGCAACCCTGTTTCTGGAAAATGGATTACTGCCAGCCTCATTTTTACCCGGTGACAGCCTGCTTTTACTGGCCGGGGCGTTAATCGGTAAAGGCGTCATGGACTTCACGCCGACGATGGTCATACTCACCTCCGCTGCCAGCCTCGGTTGCTGGCTGAGCTATCTGCAGGGCCGCTGGCTCGGCAATACGCGCGTCGTGAAAGGCTGGCTGGCGCAGTTACCGCATAAATATCATCAACGTGCGACCTGCATGTTTGACCGCCACGGTCTGCTGGCGCTGCTGGCCGGGCGTTTTCTGGCGTTTGTTCGCACGCTGCTGCCGACCATGGCAGGCATTTCCGGGCTGTCAAACCGCCGCTTCCAGTTCTTCAACTGGTTGAGCGCCCTGCTGTGGGTAGGCGTGGTGACCACGCTTGGCTACGCGCTGAATATGATCCCCTTTGTGAAACACCACGAAGACCAGGTAATGACCTTCCTGATGATCCTCCCGCTTTTCCTGCTGGTCGCGGGACTGCTCGGGACGATTGCGGTCGTGATTAAGAAGAAATACTGCAGCGCGTGATATAAAAAAGCCGGGTGACGTTACGCTTACCCGGCTGGGCTCTCCCCTCAGGTCCCCTGCATCATTCTGATGCGCGACGCATCTTCCCCCGGCGTGACGCCGAAGTAACGCTTAAACTCCCGGCTAAACTGCGACGCACTTTCATAGCCCACCCGCATCGCCGCCGCGCTGGCCTTCATGCCGTCGTGGATCATCAGCATACGAGCCTTATGCAGCCGATAGGTTTTGAGATACTGCAGCGGCGAGGTGCTGGTCACCGACTTAAAATTATGATGAAACGCCGAGACGCTCATGTTTGCTTCCGCCGCCAGCTGGTCAACGCTCAGGTTTTCCGTGTACTGGCTTTCGATACGCTTGAGCACCCGGCTAATCAGGCTGAAGTGCGTCTGGCGGCTGACCAGCGCGAGTAATGCCCCACCGCCCGGCCCCAGCAGCACATGGTAAAGAATTTCGCGGATAATCTGTTTGCCCAGGATGCGTGCATCCAGCGGCCGTTCCATAACGTCGAGCAGACGCTCAATGGCGCAGAGGATCTCCTCGGATAACGTCGCGGAGTTAATCCCGCTCGCGGGCATCGACGGCCGGAACAATGCGTCCTCGCCAATCTCCATCAGCAGTTCCTGCAGCTGTAGGATATCAACATTTAAACGAATGCCCGCCAGCGGTACCGCTTCTGTCGCGAAAGTTTCACATTCAAAGGGTAAAGGTACTGTGAGCAGAAGATATTCATTGGTGTCATACCGGAACACGCGCTCATTGATATAGCCAATTTTATGGCCTGAAAAGAGAAAAACGATGCCCGGCTGGTACATGACCGGTGTGCGTGTCCCTGGCTGCGTCCCATACAGAAGACGAATGTCAGGCAACATGTCACCGACGCCATTTTCTTTATCAATCAGTCTTTTAATCTGCGCAGTAAGCTGAAGGCAGATCGCTTCACGGTTCATTTTACGTTACTCCGGCTACGGTTTCCGACGTTAACAGTGTGCGCAGTTTACCGTGTTTTCTCCAGCGCTCTGTAGAAATGGGCAAGACATCGGCAGGAATGTGCATTGAGAGGATAGCCCCGGACGGCCACAATGTGCAGCATCAGGTAGCCTTCAGCGCCACCACGGTTTTTCACCCACATAAGGGAACGAGCAATGAATAATTTTAATCTCCACACCCCAACCCGCATTCTGTTTGGTAAAGGCGCTATCGCCGACCTGCGCGCACAGATCCCTGCTGACGCCCGCGTACTGATCACCTACGGTGGCGGCAGCGTGAAAAAAACCGGCGTACTGGATCAGGTTTACAGCGCGCTGGAAGGTCTGGACGTGCGTGAGTTCGGCGGTATCGAGCCTAACCCGTCTTATGAAACACTGATGAACGCGGTCAAAATCGCCCGTGATGAAAAAGTCACCTTCCTGCTGGCAGTCGGCGGCGGCTCCGTCCTGGACGGCACCAAATTCATCGCCGCTGCGGCGCACTACGCGGACGGTATTGACCCGTGGCACATTCTGGAAACCCGCGGCAGCGATATCAAAAGCGCGATCCCAATGGGTTCCGTGCTGACCCTGCCCGCGACCGGTTCTGAATCCAACAAAGGTGCCGTTATCTCCCGTAAAACCACGGGTGATAAGCAGGCCTTTATGAACGATCACGTTCAGCCTGTATTCGCCATCCTCGATCCGGTTTACACCTACACCCTGCCTGCACGTCAGGTCGCGAACGGTGTGGTCGATGCGTTTGTGCACACCGTTGAGCAGTACGTTACCTACCCGGTAGATGCCAAAATTCAGGATCGCTTCGCGGAAGGCATTCTGCTGACGCTGATTGAAGACGGCCCGAAAGCGCTGAAAGAGCCGGAAAACTACGATGTGCGCGCCAACGTGATGTGGGCGGCAACCCAGGCGCTGAACGGTCTGATCGGTGCCGATGTGCCGCAGGACTGGGCAACCCATATGCTGGGCCACGAACTGACGGCCATGCACGGTCTGGATCACGCGCAAACGCTGGCCGTCGTCCTGCCTGCACTGTGGAACGAAAAACGTGATACCAAACGCGCCAAACTGCTGCAGTATGCTGAGCGCGTGTGGAACATCACCGAAGGTTCTGACGATGCGCGTATCGACGCGGCTATCGAAGCAACCCGCAGCTTCTTTGAAGGTCTGGGCGTGCCAACGCGTCTGTCCGGCTATGGTCTGGATGGCAGCTCCATCCCTGCCCTGCTGGCGAAACTTGAAGAACACGGTATGACCCAGTTGGGTGAGCACGGCGACATTACGCTGGAAGTGAGCCGTCGTATCTACGAAGCGGCACGCTAAGCGTTTTTGACATCCCGCCTTTCGTTTTTTGACATTTCGTCCAGACTTAATGCACATCACATCGTCGGGGGTTCCCTCCGACGATGAGCACCTGAAGGAGGAAAAATGGCAAACCAAACCGTAATCAAGCTGCAGGATGGCAACGTGATGCCCCAACTGGGGCTAGGTGTATGGAAAGCCGGTAACGACGAGGTCGTCTCCGCCATTCATAAAGCACTGGAAGTCGGCTATCGGTCGATTGATACCGCCGCCGCGTACAAAAATGAGGACGGCGTGGGTAAGGCACTGGCCAGCGCTGGCATGTCCCGCGACGACCTTTTCATTACCACCAAACTGTGGAACGACGATCAAAAACGCCCCCGCGAAGCCTTGCAGGAGAGTCTGGACAAACTCCAGCTCGATTTCGTCGATCTCTATCTGATGCACTGGCCAGTCCCGGCTATCGATCACTATGTTGACGCCTGGAAAGGGATAATTGAGCTACAGCAGGCAGGGCTGGTGAAAAGCATCGGCGTGTGTAATTTCCAGGTTCACCACCTGCAGCGCCTGATTGACGAGACGGGCGTCGCGCCGGTTATCAACCAGATTGAGCTGCACCCGCTGATGCAGCAGCGTCAGCTTCACGCCTGGAACGCCACGCACAAGATCCAGACCGAGTCCTGGAGCCCGCTGGCACAGGGCGGTGAAGGGGTGTTCGACCAGAAAATTATTCGCGATCTCGCGGATAAATACGGCAAGACGCCGGCGCAAATCGTTATTCGCTGGCATCTGGATAACGGCCTGGTGGTGATCCCGAAATCGGTCACGCCATCGCGTATCGCTGAGAATTTCGACGTCTGGGATTTCCGCCTGGATAAAGATGAACTGAGTGAAATTGCGAAGCTGGACAAGGGCAAGCGTTTAGGCCCTGATCCCGATCAGTTTGGCGGGTGAATAAAAAAACCCCGGCTCGCCGGGGTTTTTATTTTTTACGCTTTACGTTTCACGGGTTTCTTCGCAGTAGCGTTACCGTTTGAACGCTGATGCACAATCGGCGTGTGCTTGGTCAATGCCGGGCGCGTATGGCGGTTCTGGCGGCGCGCTTCACGCATCTCGTCAAGCGTAGGCGCAGGCACCAGGCAGTCGCGGCGCGAACCGATCAGATGCTTTTTACCCATATCTTCCAGCGCCTGACGGATCAGCGGCCAGTTAGCCGGATCGTGGTAGCGCAGCAGTGCTTTATGCAGACGGCGCTGTTTATCCCCTTTCGGCACCACCACATCTTCACTCTTATAGCCAATTTTACCCAGCGGGTTCTTGCCGGTGTAATACATGGTCGTTGAGTTCGCGAGCGGTGATGGATAGAAGTTCTGCACCTGATCCAGACGGAAGCGACGCTGTTTCAGCCACAGCGCCAGGTTCACCATGTCCTCATCGCGCGTGCCAGGGTGCGCGGAGATGAAGTATGGGATCAGATACTGCTCTTTACCCGCCTGCTTCGAGTAGGTGTCAAACAGCTCTTTAAAGCGATCGTAGCTGCCCATACCCGGCTTCATCATCTTGGACAGCGGGCCTTCTTCGGTATGCTCAGGGGCAATTTTCAGGTAGCCACCCACGTGATGCGTCGCCAGCTCTTTGATGTAGCGCGGATCTTCCACGGCAATATCGTAACGCACCCCGGAAGCGATCAGGATCTTCTTGATCCCTTTCAGGTCACGTGCACGACGATAAAGGTTGATCGTCGGTTCATGGTTGGTATCCATGTGCTGACAGATATCCGGGTACACGCACGACAGACGACGGCAGGTCTGTTCCGCGCGCGGTGACTTACAGCGCAGCATGTACATGTTCGCAGTCGGGCCGCCCAGATCGGAGATCACCCCGGTGAAGCCAGGCACGGTATCGCGAATGGCTTCGATCTCATTGATGATCGAATCTTCGGAGCGACTCTGAATAATGCGCCCTTCATGCTCGGTAATGGAACAGAAGGAGCAGCCGCCGAAGCAGCCGCGCATGATGTTTATTGAGAAACGGATCATTTCATACGCCGGGATTCGGCTCTCGCCGTATGCCGGATGCGGCACGCGTTTGTACGGCAGCGCGAAGACGCTGTCCATCTCTTCGGTGGAAAGCGGGATTGCCGGCGGGTTGATCCAGATAAAGCGCTCGCCGTGCTTTTGCATCAGCGCACGCGCGCAGCCCGGGTTGGTTTCGTGGTGCAGAATACGGGACGCATGCGCGTAGAGCACTTTATCGGCTTTGACCTTCTCAAAGGAAGGCAGCAGCACGTAGGTTTTTTCCCACGGTTTCGGGCGCGGTGGCTGAACAACGATAGCTTTCGTTTCGGCTTTCTTTGGCTCTACCGGCTTGTTATCCGCACACGGCAGATCGTCGCCGTACGGGTGCGGGATCGGGTCGATTTTACCCGGCATATCAATGATACGGGAATCCACCCCGCTCCAGCCCGGCAGCGCCTCTTTCACCATGATCGCCGTGTTGCGCACGTCGCGGATGCTGCTCACCGGCTCACCCTGTGAGAGACGGTGCGCCACTTCCACCAGCGGACGTTCACCGTTACCGTAAATCAGCATATCGGCTTTGGAATCCACCAGCACCGAACGGCGCACGGTGTCTGACCAGTAGTCGTAGTGCGCGGTACGGCGCAAACTCGCCTCGATGCCGCCCAGGATAACCGGCACGTCTTTCCAGGCTTCTTTGCAGCGTTGGGTGTAGACCAGCGTCGCGCGGTCAGGACGTTTACCCGCGACGTTATCCGGCGTGTAGGCATCGTCATGACGCAGCTTACGGTCGGCGGTATAGCGGTTGATCATCGAGTCCATGTTGCCTGCGGTCACGCCGAAGAACAGGTTGGGTTTCCCCAGACGCATAAAGTCGTCTTTGCTGTTCCAGTCAGGCTGGGCGATGATCCCCACACGGAAGCCCTGCGCTTCAAGCATACGGCCACAGATAGCCATGCCAAAGCTCGGGTGGTCGACATAGGCATCGCCCGTCACCAGAATGATATCGCAGCTGTCCCAGCCCAGTTGGTCCATCTCTTCCCGGGACATCGGCAGGAACGGCGCCGGTCCAAAGCAGGCCGCCCAGTACTGGGGCCAGGAGAAGAGGTCACGATCCGGCTGGATCAGGGAAATTGCGCTCATAGTGCTTCCGAAGAAAAAATAGACAAAAGGAGCGGGATTATACGCTGTTAGTCCGCCGGATTTGAAGAAAAGGATGCAAGAAGTAAACAGAAAATCCAGGAAGCCGTTAAAATACAGCGCACTGTTAATTTTGGATCATAATATCCACTATATCTTGCGGTAATCAGTTACCGGGATGCATTCTGGCACGGAGTTTCTTTGTGAAGTTCAACGATTCGTTACATGTGTCCCAGCTGCGGGTTGTGCTTCACCTCTGCGGTTTTCTGGTTCTTCTGTACAGCCTGTCCATGCTGCCGCCGATGGTTATCGCCCTGCTGAATAAAGAGCGAACCTACTTTGCTTTTTTAACCACCTTTTTGACCTTTTTCACCCTTGGCGGACTCACCTGGCGGGCAACACGTCATTCCGGTATACAGCTGCGCACCCGTGACGGTTTCGTGATTATCGTTCTGTTCTGGCTGCTGTTTTCATTGATTAGCGCCATGCCGTTATGGATGGATGACGGTCTGCAACTCTCCTTTTCCGATGCGCTCTTTGAAGGGGTCTCAGGGATCACCACCACCGGGGCGACGGTGATTGGAGACGTCAGTGCCCTGCCGAAGTCGTACCTTTATTACCGCGCTCAGCTCAATTTCATTGGCGGATTAGGGGTCATCGTACTGGCCGTCGCGGTCCTGCCGCTGCTCGGTATCGGTGGCATGAAGCTGTATCAGTCGGAAATGCCTGGGCCGTTTAAGGAGGAACGCCTGACGCCCCGACTCGCCGATACCGCGCGTACGCTGTGGGTAACCTATCTGGCGCTGGGACTGGTCTGCACGCTGGCGTACTGGCTGGCGGGCATGCCCTTTTTTGACGCCGTCTGTCACGGGCTTTCCACCGTCTCCTTGGGTGGGTTTTCAACCCGAAGTGAGAGCATCGGGTTTTACGACAGCCACGCGATTGAGCTTGTCGCCGGGGCTTTTTCACTGCTTTCCGCGTTTAACTTTACCCTCTGGTATGTCGTCATCGCGCGCCGCACGCTGAAACCGATTCGGCGCAGCCCGGAGGTGAAATTCTTTCTCGGTGCCGCCACCGTCATTATCGCCATCACCGCCTGGCAGGTGTGGCACGCGGGGATGTACAACGGTACCGACAGCCTGGTACATGCCTTCTTTCTGGCCAGCTCCATGATGACCGACAACGGTCTTTCGACGGCCGATTACGCTCACTGGCCTCCCCACACCATTTTCCTGCTGTTGAGCGCCAGCTTTTTTGGCGGCTGCGTCGGCTCTACCTGCGGCGGGATCAAAGCGCTGCGTTTTCTCATCATGTTTAAGCAGTGTATTCAGGAGATGAATCAACTTGCGCATCCGCGCGCGCTGCTGAGTATTAAGGTCGGCAAAAGCGTCGTGAATGAACGCGTTCTGCGCTCGGTGTGGAGCTTCTTTTTTCTCTACGTGATGATAACGGGCTTTTTCGTCTGGGCGCTGAACCTGCTGGGATACGATCTGTTCACGTCATTTGCCACCGTTGCGGCCTGTATTAACAATATGGGGCTGGGGTTCGGCGAAACGGCGTCAACCTTCGGAACGCTAAAAGACGAGGCCAAGCTGTTGATGTGTGCGGCGATGATTATGGGGCGTCTGGAAATTTATCCGGTACTGATCCTGTGCTCACGCTTTTTCTGGCGGGCATAAAAATTCCCGGCGAACCGGGAATCGTATCGTGGTTTAGGGTGCCGGGTTGACCAGCATCTGGCCGACGGAACCCCTGTCCATCATCTCCAGCGTCTGGCTGTGGAACAGGAACGGGAAGTGCGGCCACGAAGGCTGTCCGTAGTAGACCAGCAGTTCGACCTGCCCATCCACCCAGACGGTATCCTTCCAGCCCCTGTCTTCGGGGAACGGCATCGCGCCATTGACGTTGCGGATCAGGAAACTCACCCCTTCGATATGGAACGACTGCGGCATGTCCGAGCGAACCGTCCAGCGCTCCCAGGTACCCTGCTGCGCGGTAATATCGATACGGTTAACGTCCCACAGCGTGCCGTTGATCCCCGGATCGTCGCCCAGGCTGATATCGCGGCTGCGCACCGGCGAACCGCTCATGATCTCCTGCGGTAGCAGGCGCATCGGCAGGCTGTCGGTCACCAACGGCAGCAGGCCGGTAGGACGCAGGGTCAGCACCAGGGTGGAGACCAGAATACTCGACGGCTCAAAGAAACCGCGAATGCGGTCCACAATGCTGGCCGCTTCGCCACAGGTGATCGACACCTCATCACCGTTGGTCATATCAATAAGGATTTCGCGGCGTTCGCCTGGCGACAGCGCCAGCTGCTTCACGGAAACCGGGGCCGGTAAAAAGCCCTGGTCGCCGGAGATGACGTGTAGCGCGCGGCCATCGCTCATTTGCAGCTGGTAGCGGCGCGAGTTAGAGGCGTTCAGCAGACGCAGACGTACCCATCCGCGCGACACTTCGACATACGGACTTTGCGCGCCGTTAACCAGCAGCGTATCGCCAACGAAGCCACCGCTGCCCGGCTCGCTGTATTCCGGCGTGCCGAAATTATCCAGCCGTTTGTCCTGAATAATGACCGGAAAATCATCCACGCCATAGTGGTTCGGGATTGGCAGGGATTTACTGATTTCATCTTCCACCAGCCACATGCCGGCCAGGCCGTTATACACCTGCTGGGCCGTGCGGTTAGGGGTATTGGCATGATACCAGAGCGTCGCCGCGCTCTGACGAATTGGCAGAACGGGCGCCCAGTCAGCGTTAGGCGACATCATGCGTGCCGCGCCGCCAAGCAGCGGGCCAGGCACCTGTAAACCACTGATGGTCATGGCGACATTTTCTGTCGTACGGTTACTGTAGATCAGCTTAACGTCATCGCCATTCCACACGCGTATGGTCGGCCCAAGGTAACGCCCGTTAATGCCCCACACCGGCGCACGCGTGCCCTGGGTAAAGGACCAGTGGCTGCGCTGTAGCGTCAGGAAAAGCGGCTGCCCGCGACGGGATTCTATTAACGGCGGAATGGGCAGCGGCTGTTGCTGCCCGGCGGCGTTGGCTGTCAGCGGCAGCGCACCCGCACAAAGGGCGATCCCGGAAGCCTGAATAAACTGACGCCGACTGAATGACATATAAGCTCCATCTGAAACGACTAACAACGCGGGAATTCGTTTTCCCTTTTAACGCCGGCTTACTTCTTACCGGCGGCTTCTCTCTCTGCGACTTCTTTGTCGAGCAGCGCAATATGCTGAGCCATCAGTTCACGGCAGTGTGCTGCCAGCTCGCGAACCTGATCTTTACCGTATTTGCTGGTATCCACCGGCGGCAGCATTTCGACAATCACCAGCCCGTTATTCAGGCGGTTAAGATTAATCTTATTAGAAGTATTGGAAACACACACAGGAATAATTGGAACACCTGCCGCAATTGCAGCATGAAACGCACCGGTTTTGAACGGCAGCAGGCCACGGCCACGGCTGCGCGTCCCTTCCGGGAACATCCATATTGAGATCCTGCGCTTTTTGAAGTGATTAACCACTTCAGCAATAGTGCTGTGCGCTTTCGCGCGGTTGTTACGGTCAATCAGCAGGTTACCGGTCAGCCAGTACAGCTGGCCGAAAAAAGGGATCCACAGCAGGCTCTTTTTGCCGACGGTCACGGTCGGTGGCAGAACAATGTTGGAGGCCGTCACCATATCGTAGTTGTTCTGATGGTTAGCGATAAAGATGGCGTTACCGAAGTTCTCAGCCCCTTCCGGCAGGCGTTTTTCAACCTTCAGGCCAAACAGCGGCGCAAGGCGGCCGAACATATGGCCGAAGGTGGCGACATGTTTCGGATTGCGCGGACTGAACAGGCAATAAATAGAGCCGAAAATACAGACCAGAATGCAGTAAATAATGGTAAGAATTAAACGAACAATGAATAGCATAGCGACCTCTGAAGCCCTGACAGCTGACAATTATACTTCACCTGTGGCCAGGTAAGGACTTTATTACGAGCGCGTATTGTTAATCGCAACGCACGAATTAACAACGATTTTACGGGAAATTTTATTGAAATTCCCCCTCCGGAACAGAGGGGGAGATAACGGCGTTACTCTTCGCTGTCGCCCGCGGTACTGCGCGCAGGAGAGTCAATCTCCACGCGGTCAATACGCTGCAGGCCGCGCATCAGCGAGCCGCGTCGACCGCGCTCGCCCACCACTTTCTGCAACTCTTCCGGACGAAGCTTGATTTTACGTTTGCCGACATGAATGGTCAGCGTGCTCTGCGGCGGCAGAATAAAGAGGTGCGCCAGACCATCTACCCCTTTCGCCGCTTCCGCTGACGGGATGCTGATGATCTTGTTGCCCTTGCCTTTTGACAATTCCGGCAGGTCGCTGACCGGGAACATCAGCATACGTCCGGCGGCAGTGATCGCCAGCAGCATATCGCTATCGTTTTCCACCACCAGCGGCGGCATCACATGCGCGTTGTCAGGCAGGCTGATCAGCGCCTTACCGGCACGGTTGCGGGAAACAAGATCGTTAAAGGTACAGATAAAGCCGTACCCCGCGTCAGACGCCAGCAGCAGTTTCTGGTCATCGGCTTCCATCAGCATATGGTCAACCGTCGCACCCGGCGGCAGCGTCAGCTTACCGGTAAGCGGTTCGCCCTGTCCGCGGGCAGAAGGCAGCGTGATCGGGTCGATGGCGTAGCTGCGCCCCGTCGAGTCGATAAAGGCGACCGGCTGGTTGCTCTTACCTTTCACGGCGGCTTTAAAGCTATCGCCCGCCTTGTAGCTCAACCCTGGCGCGTCGATATCGTGACCTTTAGCACTGCGCACCCAGCCGCTCTGAGACAGCACAATGGTGACCGGCTCTGATGGCTGCATGTCGTGCTCATTCATCGCCTTCGCTTCTTCGCGCTCATGCAGCGGAGAACGACGGTCGTCACCGAATGCATCGGCGTCAGCCTGCAGCTCTTTCTTAAGCAGGTTGTTCATCTTGCGTTCGGACGCGAGGATCGCCTGCAGCTGATCGCGCTCTTTTTCCAGTTCGTTCTGCTCACCGCGGATCTTCATCTCTTCGAGTTTGGCGAGATGACGCAGTTTCAGCTCAAGGATTGCTTCGGCCTGGGTTTCACTGATGCCAAAGCGCGACATCAGCGCCGGCTTCGGCTCGTCCTCGGAACGGATTATCTCAATAACTTCGTCGATATTGAGGAACGCCACCAGCAAACCTTCAAGGATGTGCAGGCGTTTAAGCACTTTTTCCAGTCGATAGTTCAGACGGCGGCGAACGGTATCGCGGCGGAACGTCAGCCATTCGCTCAGGATCTCCAGCAGGTTTTTCACTGCCGGACGACCGTCGAGGCCGATCATGTTCAGGTTGATGCGGTAGCTTTTTTCCAGATCGGTGGTGGCAAACAGGTGGTTCATCACCTGCTCCATGTCCACGCGGTTGGAACGCGGCACGATCACCAGACGCGTCGGGTTCTCGTGGTCGGATTCGTCGCGCAGGTCATCCACCATCGGCAGCTTTTTATTGCGCATCTGGGAGGCAATCTGCTCCAGTACTTTCGCGCCGGAGACCTGGTGCGGCAGCGCGGTGATGACCACTGCGCCGTCCTCTTTGGTCCACACCGCACGCATGCGCACGGAGCCGCGACCGTTCTGGTAGATTTTGCGGATTTCCGCGCGCGAGGTGATGATTTCGGCCTCGGTCGGGTAGTCCGGCCCCTGCACGATATCCAGCAGATCGTCCAGCGTGGTCTTCGGCTGTTCAATCAGGGTGATGGCGGCTTTCGCCACTTCACGCAGGTTGTGCGGCGGAATGTCCGTCGCCATACCCACCGCGATACCGGTAGTGCCGTTCAGCAGGATGTTCGGCAGACGCGCAGGCAGCATTTTCGGCTCCTGCATCGTACCGTCGAAGTTTGGCACCCAGTCCACGGTTCCCTGACCCAGCTCGCCCAGCAGCACTTCAGCATAGCGGGAGAGACGGGATTCGGTATAACGCATCGCTGCGAAGGATTTCGGATCGTCCGGCGCCCCCCAGTTCCCCTGACCATCCACCAGCGGATAACGGTAAGAGAACGGCTGTGCCATCAGCACCATCGCTTCATAACAGGCGCTGTCGCCGTGCGGATGGTATTTACCCAGTACGTCACCGACGGTACGGGCAGATTTTTTGAACTTGGCGGTCGCATTCAGCCCCAGCTCGGACATCGCATAGACGATGCGGCGCTGAACGGGCTTCAGGCCATCCCCGATAAACGGCAACGCCCTGTCCATGATGACGTACATGGAGTAGTTCAGGTAGGCGTTTTCCGTGAATTCATGTAGCGCGAGGCGCTCTGCCATATCGCTCATTATGTGTGATTCCTCAACTCAGAAACCGAAAGGTTTCAGGCAATATTGCCGCAGATACTACCTTATCTGGCGTGTTGAGTCACAAAGAAAAAGGGCCGCATCCGCGGCCCTTTCGGGGTTATTTGTTCAGTTTGATAACCTGCTTCACGTCGATTTCAAAATCGTTCCACTCTTTATCGACTTTACCCTGGATTTCCACCTTATCCTGCGGGGTTACGGTCACGCCGTTCCAGCGCTTGTGGTCAATCTCCACGTTAACCGTACCGGTCTCATCGCGGAAGGTGTAGCGGTCATCAGACAGGCGCTGAGTGATGTTCCCGCGCAGCTTCACCCAGCTGTCGTCCTTCATGTCCTTCACTTTCACCGCGGTGGTGAGGTTCGCGTCATTATCGACAAAACCGCCCGCCTGCGTCTGGGCCTGGGTTTGTGCGGCAGAGGGGCCGTTAAATCCGCCCTGTGCAGCAAAAACAGGGGCAGTGGTCATCATCATGATGGCGGCAATCGCAGCGAATTTTTTCATATTAACTCTCCCTTTAATGTGGTTTCGCAGTCCATTTAACAGGGTAAACCTTAACAACTTCTTAAGGGAAAAATTTATTTATTATTACTGTACAGCAGGCTGATGCAGAGGGTTTACTGACGTTATCAAGGAGGGAACATGCGCATTTTACTGGTTGAAGACGACAAGTTGATCGGCGATGGCATCAAAGCGGGGTTAAGCAAAATGGGCTTTAGCGTGGACTGGTTCACCGACGGAAAAACCGGCCAGACCGCGCTTCATTCTGCACCGTATGATGCCGTAGTGCTGGATCTGACGCTGCCGGAAATCGACGGACTGGATATTCTGCGCGCCTGGCGCGAAAGCGGACGCCGCGAGCCAGTATTGATTCTGACGGCGCGGGATGCGTTGAACCAGCGTGTCGAAGGGCTGCGTCTGGGGGCGGATGATTACCTGTGCAAGCCCTTTGCACTGATCGAAGTGGCTGCCCGCCTTGAGGCGCTGGTGCGCCGAAGCCACGGCCAGACCCGCAGCGAGTTGCACCACGGAAAGGTCACGCTCGATCCCTCCAGTCTCGTGGCCACGCTGGACGGCGAAACGCTGACGCTCAAGCCGAAAGAGTTCGCCCTGCTGGAGCTGCTGATGCGTAACGCGGGCCGCGTGCTGCCGCGCAAGCTGATCGAGGAAAAGCTCTACACCTGGGACGACGACGTCTCCAGCAACGCCGTTGAAGTCCACGTCCACCATCTTCGTCGTAAACTGGGCAGCGAATTTATCCGCACCGTGCACGGTATCGGCTATACCCTGGGTGACGCATGAAACTGACCCAACGCCTGAGCCTGAAGCTGCGCCTGACGCTCCTCTTTTTAGTGCTGTCGCTGACGGCGTGGTTTGCCGCAAGCCTGGTCGCCTGGCAGCAGACCACCCACACGCTGGATAAGCTGTTCGATACGCAGCAGATGCTGTTTGCCAAACGGCTGTTGACCATGGATCTGGATGAGATCCGGGCCCCCGAACGGATGCGTGAGATCCCCAAAAAAGCGAAGCATGGTCGTCTGGATGACGACGCGCTGGCCTTCGCCATCTACGCCACCGACGGCAAGATGATGTTAAATGACGGCGAAAACGGGCGGGACATTCCGTACCACTATCGCCGTGACGGGTTTGATAATGGACGGCTACAGGGCGACAACGACGAGTGGCGTTTTTTATGGCTCACCTCACCCGACGGGAAGTACCGCGTGGTGGTCGGCCAGGAGTGGGAGTATCGCCAGGAGATGGCGGTAGATGTGGTCAGCTCCCAGTTGACCCCGTGGCTGGTGGCGCTGCCTCTGATGCTGCTGTTGCTGATCGTTCTGCTGAGCCGGGAACTGAAACCGTTAAAAAAACTGGCGCAGACCCTGCGCTCCCGCTCACCGGATGCCACCGACGCGCTCCCGACTCAGGGGGTTCCCACTGAAGTGCGCCCGCTGCTCGACTCGCTGAACCATCTGTTCACGCGAACCCAGGAGATGATGACCCGCGAGCGTCGTTTTACCTCAGATGCCGCGCACGAGCTACGCAGCCCTCTCGCGGCCCTGAAGGTGCAAACCGACGTGGCGCAACTGTATCAGGACGATCCGCAGGCGCAGCAAAAAGCGCTGGCGCAGCTGCATGCGGGTATCGATCGCGCATCCCGGCTGGTGGATCAGCTCCTTACGCTGTCGCGTCTGGACTCGCTGGATAACCTCGACGATATCGAACCGATCGTGATGGCCGATCTCCTGCAGTCGGCGGTGCTGGATATCTGGCATCCGGCACAGCAGGCCGGGATTGATATTCGTCTGAACATTCATGCCCCACAGGTCACACGTCAGGGCCAGCCGCTGCTGCTGAGCCTGCTGGTGCGTAACCTGCTGGACAACGCCGTGCGTTATAGCCCGCATGGCAGCGTGGTGGACGTCACGCTGGACACCCGGCGTTTTACCGTGCGTGACACCGGCCCCGGCGTTTCCACCGATGCGCTGGCGCGTATTGGCGAGCGTTTTTATCGCCCACCGGGACAGGATGCAACGGGTAGCGGCCTGGGGTTATCTATCGTCAGGCGCATTGCCGCCCTGCATGGTATGCGCGTCGCGCTGGGCAATGCGGCAGAAGGTGGCTTCGAAGTGAAGGTCAGCTGGTAAGGGATTATTGCGTTTAATGCAAAAGACTTTGCACATTTTGCTCATTTAACCGCATCGCTCGCGCGCGTAAAATCCTCGCCATACTTTCATCTTCGAGGACACCTCATGAGCAACATTCTGATTATCAACGGTGCAAAAGAATTTGCGCACTCTAAAGGCCAACTGAATGACACCCTGACCGAGGTCGCGGACGGTTTTCTGCGCGACGCCGGGCATGATGTTAAGGTCGTGCGCGCGGACAGCGATTACGATGTCAACGCGGAAGTGCAGAATTTCCTGTGGGCTGACGTGATTATCTGGCAGATGCCTGGCTGGTGGATGGGCGCCCCCTGGACCGTGAAAAAATACATGGATGATGTCTTCACCGAAGGCCATGGCGCACTGTACGCCAGCGACGGTCGCACCCGCTCCGACGCATCCAAAAAATACGGTTCTGGCGGCCTGATTCAGGGCAAAAAATATATGCTTTCCCTGACCTGGAACGCACCACTGGAAGCGTTCACCGAGAAAGATCAGTTCTTCGAAGGGGTGGGCGTTGACGGCGCGTATCTGCCGTTCCACAAAGCTAACCAGTTCCTCGGAATGACGCCGCTGCCAACCTTTATCGTGAACGACGTCATCAAAATGCCTGACGTCCCGCGCTATATCGCAGAATATCGCAAGCATCTCGCGGAAATTTTTGCTTAACTGGTAACCTGGAATTAGAAGGAGTTAACCATGCTTACTGTTATTGCTGAAATCCGTACTCGTCCAGGCCAACATCACCGCCAGGCGGTGCTGGATGAGTTCGTGAAAATTATCCCCACTGTACTGAAGGAAGAAGGCTGCCACGGCTACGCGCCGATGGTCGACGCCACCACTACCGCCAGCTTCCAGGCTACGGCCCCAGACTCGATCATTATGATTGAGCAGTGGGAAACCGTGGCCCATCTTGAAGCCCACCTGCAGACCGCGCACATGAAAGCGTGGAGCGACGCGGTGAAGGGCGATGTGCTGGAAACGCATATCCGCATTCTGGAGCAAGGGGTGTAAGTTTACCCTGTTCCTGATTCCTGCCCTCCCCCTTCCGGGAGAGGGTCAGGGAGGCATATTACCAGTACAACTTCCAGCTTTGGGTAAACCTGACCAACGCCTCCACGTAGAAGTAGTCTCCCCAGCTCGCGCATTCGTCCACGCCTTTATTGCTTGCCAGATGATAAACGGAGTGCTTCAGCAGCCCAGTGCCCTTCTCATCTTTGCCCATCAGGTAGTGTTTCGTCAGTGACGACATCATTCCTTTTGCCCATTCAGAATACCGCTCGCGATCCGGGTCGGTCACCGGCAGGTGCTTCACCAGCTCCAGCAGGCCACATACCGCAATCGCCGCCGAGGACGCGTCGCGTAGCGCATCCGTGCCGACCAGCGCCAGATCCCAGTGGCAGACGTAATCTTCCGGCAGACGGTTGAGGAAGTAGTTCGCCAGCCGTTTCGACAGGGCAATCATCGTCGCATCACCGGTATAGATGTAGCTCAACAGGAAGCCGTAAATTCCCCACGCCTGCCCGCGCGACCAGCAGGAGTCATCGGCATAGCCTTGCTGAGTATTGCCGTAGCGCGGCGCGCCGGTGTGCACATCCATATAGTAGGTGTGGAACGTTGAGGCATCTTCACGGATAAGGTACCTCGCTGCCTGCATCACGTGTGCTTTGGCGGCATCGGCAAAGCGCGGATCGCCCGTCTGTTCGCTCGCCCAGTAGAGCAACGGCAGGTTCATATTACAGTCGATAATCATCCGCCCGGCCTGTTCCGGGTCAGCCAGATCGCCCCACGCCTGAATAATTTTTGCCTTCTCGTGGAAGCGCTCCAGCAGCGCCTCCGCCGCCAGCAGCGAGAAGCCACGCGCCTCACGGTTACCGGTCAGTCGCCAGGCCGCCACGCAGGAGAGCGTATACAAAAAGCCCAGATCGTGGGTGTTAGTGTCGTGGCGCCCGGCGATACGCAGGCCAAACGAGCGCACATGTTTTTCCGCCATCGCGCGGAATTTCGCTTCGCCGCTCATCTCCCACGCCAGCCACAGCTGCCCGGTCCAGAAGCTGGTGGTCCACTCCACGTTGTCGGTCAGCGGATAAAAACCCTGCTGGCAGGTTTCCGCCGGGAACTGCTCACCAAACGCCGTTAAATGGCGGCTAATCAGCGCGAGGACATGGTCGCGCGCTGAACTCAGTTCATCGCGGAATACGCGCGAATCAACGGGCACGGGGATAGCGGGCAGGCGTTCCTCTGCGATACGACTTAACATATTTCGGTTCCTTCTTTGACGGCTTAATTATCGTGATGAGGGTTCTGCTACGTTCAGCGCGCGGGGGCCGCGCCATTTACTCTGGCAGGCAGATAACGTAAAGGCAGAAATAAACGTGAAGATCAGCGCCGTGGCGCCCATGATGATATAGGTGTTCTCGAAACCAATGCGGTCATACATATAGCCGGCAGGCGACGAGACCACAACATTGCCGACATACAGCATCGCCTGATATCCCAGCAAATACATGGTGGCGTTAACGCGCTTATCGAAATGTTCGGCAATATATTTAAAGACGGAGACCAGCAGCAGACAAATTTCCAGACCGTACAGCGGCTTAAGAATGGAAATTAACAGATGTGAATCACACAGACCGGAAATAATCAGACGCGCACCGACCACCAGCCCGACAATTAACAGCCCACGTTTGGCGCCAATAGCGTTCACCAGCAGCGGGATCACCATATACATGACAAACTCCATTCCCGACTGCACGGTCCCCAGATAACCAAACACCGCATTGCCCTGGTGAATATCATCAAAGAAGGTCACGAAATAGCGCGAAAACTGCTGCTCGGCGATAAACATCATCCACGCCACACCGGCCACGTACAGACAGAAGGCCCAGAATTTACGGTTACGCAGCAGCGCGTAAACGTCTGACGGGGCAATTTTCTCTTTCGTCAGCACTTCGCCGGCATGTGCGGAGTTAGTGTTCACTTTCAGGCTCAACAGGACAATCAACATCACCACCGATGCCACGCTGCCCATAATAAAGTTATACGCTGGCGAGAGATTAAACAGCAGGCCGGAGAAGGAGGACGCCACTGCCCAGCCAAGGGAGCCCCACATCCGGATCTGACCAAACTCCATACCGTTTAAACGGCTAAAACGGTCAGAATAGGATTCGCACGCCGCCACGCCCGCATACCAGGCAAAGCTTAAATAGAGTGCGCCAATAATAATCCCCAGCAGCGTGTTGGACATTAACAGCGGCTGATAGACATAAATAAAGAACGGCGCCATCAGGGCAGACATTGCCACCACAAAATAGAGCAGGTATTTGCTCATGCCGATCTTATCGAGAATATAGCCATAGATGGGCTTCAGAATGACGGAGAAAATCCCGTTCACCGCAAATACGGTACCAATCACCGAACCACTGAGGTTCGCTTTCTGGCCTAACCAGATAGCCAGCAGGCCAATACTGGCAGACCAGGTAAAGAAATAGAGAAATATAAAACTGCTGATTTTGTAATATTCAGTTCTGTTTGTTGTAGCGGTCTTTTTCATATCATCCTCGCCGACGTGTAGGGTCAGAGTTTTTATAATGAGAACGACAGCTGTCGCTCACTGCCGGGCTCGCGGATAACAACCCGGTTCTCGCTGATATTCAGTTGTGGGACTGCCATAACCGGCTGGCTTTCGCCGGCGACGGCGGCACAACAGAGCCAGCTCTCCCCCTGCGCAAGCGTGGTTTTCAACAGCGGAATGGCAGCGCATTCCGGGAACATAATGCTGCTGTTCGGCGGTGTGACGATGCTGTCCGGTTCACGGTTAACCACCGGAGAGAGATCGACCAGCACGCTGGTGCCGTTACCGGCGACAAGCCAGCATCCGTTCTCACGGATCTGCGGTTCGGTGTTCATCACCGCAAAACCGCCCTCCGCCGTATTCAGTCGACGGGCGCTGTTGATACGGTGCAGGCGCAGGTGCCACTCACCAAACGGCACTTGCCAGGTTTCGATATGGACGTCATGCCACGGAGACCAGCGTGAGTAGAGATAATCGTCAGTGATCCGCACCGCTTCACATTCGCGGCGCCCGCGGAAATAGTTATCCCCGTCTGCCAGCAGCAGCATGGAGTCGCAGGCGGCATGTTTCAGGCCAAACCGTCCGCGCTCAATCGTGAAACCAAAGCGGCTGGAGTAGGCAAATTTGGTGTATTTGGCTTCCGTATTCACATAGTTATTCAGCTCAAGCTGCCCGGCGGTAAGCATAGTGACGTGCTGCGACTGACCGGCATGCATCAGGATCTGCTGTGCATGCGGGATGACGCGTTTTTCCGCAAGCGCGGGCAGCGGCTGCTCTTCAGCCTGCCAGAACGGATGGTCCTCCGGCATAGCCAGAATCAGGTAGGTTTTCAGCGCCCAGTATGGCGAGCCGGGGGCGTTATAGTCCTCACACATCGCCAGGTTCGGATAAGCAAAACCGAGGGTCAGAATGCCGTCCCGATCGGTGATGGGCTGTTGCTGCCACCAGCGCAGATGGCGCAGCACGATGCCCTTCACAATCCCCGGCGTGAACACCTCCAGACCGGAAAAGGCGACGGCACTCCAGAAGGCGACCATTGCAAAGCGATAGGTCAGGCTGCGACCAAACGGTACCGAGGCACCGTCGGCGGCTGACCAGTAGATAAAGTCTTCGGCGAACAGACGCGAACGCGCTCGCAGCACCTGCGCCCTCTCCTCGTCACCGCTCAGGGTGGCGTAAATCAGGCCGTAGAAATGGAATGCCATCGAGATGTAATAGTCTTTCGGCCGCCCCGGCCCGTCGGAATACCAGCCATCGCCAAGGTAATAGGCCTCCATCATCGCAAACCGTCGGTCAATCGCCGTCTGGTCATACGGCAGCCCGGCGCGCTTAAAACCGAGCTGCACCATAATGGCAAAGTAGTTCCAGTTGCTGTCCGGCATTTGCGCATGGGCGCTCTGGTTGAGCCATGCGTGCAGGTTTATGACCTCGCGCCCGGTGAAGTGCGCGGTGAGTTTATCCCCCAGCAGGGCAAGCCCCAGACCGTAGGCCGCCATCTCGACCAGACGCTGATCGTAGGGGCCGGTTTCGCCCCAGTAACCGTCACTGTGCGGATCGGTGCCGAGTTTGATCGCGGTAAGGTATTTTTCGCAAAAGGGGCTGGCATCGCCGGATGCCAGCAGCGGAAACAGCCCCCATAGCGCACGTGAGAGTCCCTCCATCTGCGCGATATCCGTGCTGTAATGCGCACAGGTTTCACCCAGCGAAAATCGTGAACTGCCCGGCGCAAACGCTTTATCCAGCGCACTCAACAGAGTATTCAGTGACGCCACGATATCCTGGCGTGAAGACAACGGATTTGATTTTTCTTTATTTGCCGCCCACATACGCTCACCCTCGTAATCAACTGCGGCAAAGCATAGTGAATCCACACGGGGCAGAAATGTTAGCCATGTCACAGCTAAGAGCGATGAATAAACCCACAGTTAAGAAAATTTAAAAAGGTGGTTTATAAAGAGATTCTGACGGGAAAAAGTTGAGTTTTATTGCACTATGCGCGACACGCCAACATCCGATCATCTGGAGCTGATTACTTTAAATGACACCGTGGTGTCGTTTAGCCGCCTGTTCGCCAATACGGTGCGCTACCACCACTGGCATCAGTGTCTGGAAATTCTCTATGTGGAAGAAGGCTTTGGCGTGGCGATTGTCGATAACCGTCACTACACCATGCGCCCCGGGCGGCTGTTTTTCTTCCCACCGTTTACCCTGCATAAGGTGATGGTGGACGAGAAGGCAGAGGCCCTTTACAGGCGCACCATTATTCATCTCGACCAGCATGCCGTACTGAAAACCCTGCGTGATTTTCCGCAGGCTCAGCAGCGTCTGCAGAAGCTGTCTCGTCGTGGTGGCGAGGCCTGGGTCGCTGACCTGGCGCATTGCCAGAAGCATATCGATTATCTTCTTGGCTGTTATCAGCCGCCGCTGAACAGCGAAAACATTGCCGGGCTGTTGATTAGCCTGTTTGCCATGCTGCCAGATGATAACGACGGTGCCCCGGGGAGCAGTCAGGGCGTGGCAAGCCAGGTGATGTTCTGGCTGGATGAGCACTATCGGGAGAAATTTCGCCTGGATGCGCTGGCGGCTGAGCTGGGAAAATCACGCAGCTATGTATCGCGAAAATTCCATGCGGAAACAGGCGAGAAGATCCACGACTATCTGAATACGCTACGGCTGCGAAAAGCCTGCGAGTACTTGCTGCACAGCAATGCCAGCGTGCGTGAGATTGCCGCGCGGGTGGGATTTTCCGACGTGACGTGGTTTATCAGCGCCTTTAAAAAAGGGATTGGCGAGACGCCGCTGCAGTACCGGAAAAATCATGGCGCGGCGTGAACCCCTCACCCGCTCTTCTTGCCCGGTTTTAACCCGCGATGAAATTCGTTAATGCGCTTCATCGACCTGATGGTGCGCTGGGGCTCCGTTGACGCTACAGATAAAATGATCATCTCCAGACACAGCAGCACCGTGCCGTGGAGCGGAATTTTGCCCTTTTCACCGCCGCGCGGAACGTGGATCACCACGCTGGCCTCTTTGCTGAAGCGCGAGTCCGTAGCATTGGTCAGCAATATCGTGGGAATACCCAGTCGTTTCGCTTCACGCAGCGTGGTTTGTCCTTCCCGGTGGGCCGATTTTTGCGCCATCATCACCAGCACGTCGCCGCGCTGTAAGGCAATCAACTGCTCTGCCAGACCAATGCCGGTGCGGTTGAGTGCAATAGCGGGCAGGCCGATACGGCTGAACAGCCGGGAAGTGTACTCGGCCAGAATGCCGGAAGCCCCAATCCCAAAGATCGCGACCTGACGTGCCTGCGCCAGCAACGACACCGCCTGCGCCATTGCGTAGCGGTTGTGCGGCTCGGATAGCACGTCACAGGTATGCTGATGCCCTTCCAGCACAAAATCGATGCTCGCGTTCACGTCGCTGGTGAGCGTATTCACCGTGGTGGACATTTTTTCGCTGGAGGAGACCACCGGCCCAAACCACTGCTCCAGAGTCTGCTTCAGGTCACGCAGCCCGGCAAAGCCAAGAGCCTGAATGGCGCGTACCACCGTAGCGTCCGAGGTTTTCAGCAACGCGGCAATCTCCATCGCCGTCTGCTCCATCACCGCTTCGCGGTTTTCATTGATGTAACGCGCAACCTGCAGCAGGCGCGGCGTGAGCTGGTGCCCCCGCGAGCGAAAGCGGTCGCCATAGACATCAACCCGGGCTTTGTCTTTTCTGATCACTGTGACGCCTCCGGCAGCGGTCGACCGGCAATCTGCGACTGCACCTGGGCGGCCATCAGGCCTAAGGAGGCAAAGGAGTTCGAGATGGCCTCTTCACGGGAGATCAGTATGTAGTGGCCGGTGCGACAGGCATTGAGGAACTGACACCAGCCAGGCATCACGGCATCCATCGCTGCCAGCTCATCCTGCGGTTTGCCGCCGGTATCCCCGCGCCAGGTGGCAAAGACAAAATCTGCATCCAGCTCGGGCAGACGCTCGGCGCTGACGTCAATTCGACCGCCGTCAGGGATGGACTCAATCAGCGGCGGGAATGTGAATCCTGCGTCGCGCAGCACGCGCCCCAGCGAGTGGTAGCTGTGCATGGCGTTGATTTTGCCCTGGTTGGCCTGTATCACCGACACGGTGATGTTGCGGGTGTCGATGGTCGCTTTCAGGGCGTTAATCTGCTCCTGATAGCGACGTTCAAGGATCTTCAGCCGGGCTTCAGTGCCCGTGAGCTGTGCCAGCTTGCGGTAGATCTCCGGCGCGCCGCCATTGAGATGATCGATACTCACCGTCGGGGCAATTTTCTCCAGCTGTTCAACCGGCGTGTTACGGGTCGGTTCGGTGATGATCAGATCCGGCTTTGCAGCGGCGATGGCCTCGATGTCGATATCCGCGGAGCCGATAAATTTGATGTCGGCGTTATCAAAATCAACGCCCGTCAGCATGCCGCTGGCGCGCAGAAAATGGCTACCGTCCGGCCGCGTGCGCCCGTGGCTTGCCACTGGCGGCACGCCGAGCTCAATCAGCGGAATGGTGATATCCAGATCGTGCAGCGAGACAATCCGCTTTGGGTGAAGGGGCACAGTCACCTTGCGGTTCAGATCGTCGGTAAACGTCTGCGTCGGCTCCGCCGCACTCACGGTAAACCCCACCAGCAACAACATCGAAAAAAGTATACGCATCACCATCCCCTAAAATCTGTCCCGTCGCTGCCAGAGCAGCAGCAGGAAAAACGGTCCGCCAATCAATGAAATGACTACGCCTGCCGGCAGCTGCAGCGGCAGGAAAGCCAGACGTCCGACGTTATCTGCCAGCAGAACCAGCAGCGCACCCAGCACGGCACTTCCCGCCAGCAGCGCGGTTTGTCCGCCGCGCAGCAGCAGGCGTGCCATATGTGGCGCAATCAGTCCCACAAAACCGATACTGCCCACGCAGGAGACGCAGGCCGCGGTCAGCACCACCGGGGCAAGTACGCGCAGCAGCGCCAGCCGTGAGGTGTGTACGCCAAGCCCCGTTGCGGTGGGGTTGCCCATCAGGGCCACGTCTGCGGCGCGCGCGGTCAACAGCAATAGCGCAAATGCCGGCAGCGTCCAGGCTGCCGCAATGACCACCAGCGTCCAGTTTGCTGCATGCAGGCTTCCCGCCAGCCACAGCATCGCCGTCTGCACGTCACGCACGTCGGCGGTGGTCATAAAGACCCCCATTGCCGCGGCAAACGCCCAGGAAACGCCGATCCCCGTCAGGATAAATCGCGGCCGCGAAATATCGCGCGCCAGCGCCACCACCAGCAGCGCGGTGAGTATGCCCCCCGCCATTCCCGCCAGCGGTCGCCAGGCCAGGCTGAGCGCCGGGAACTGAAAAATCAGCACCAGCACCGCCGCGCTACATCCCTCTTTCACGCCGATAAGCCCCGGGTCGGCAAGGCCATTACGGGTGACAGACTGCATCGCTGCCCCCGCCATGCCGAGCATGGCACCGCATAACACCGCCATCAGCAGACGCGGCAGACGGATATCCATCACGATGTAGCGCGTATCCGCCTCCAGACTTTGCGGATACAGCAGCGCCCGTCCGATGGCCGACGTCGGGATCGGCAGCGAGCCGTGCATCAGGCCAAACCCGAGCAGGATAAAGGCCGCGAGCGAAATCAACGCAAGGCAGGCCAGCGCCCTCGGGCGTACCAGCGTAGAAAAGGTGCCAATACGCAACGCGCGCAGTCCGGCCCGGCTCATTTGAACGCCCTCGAGGCCATAAAGATAAAGACGGGAGCACCGACCAGCGAGGTCATAATGCCGGTCGCCAGTTCATAAGGGGTAAACAGCGTGCGGGCGGCGAGATCCGCCAGCAGCAAAACCAACCCTCCACACAGGGCTGAAAGCGGCACCATCACGCGCAGATCCACCGTCACCAGACGCCGTATCAGCTGTGGCACCACGAGGCCAATAAAACCAATCGGCCCGGCAACGGAGACTGCCGCGCCGCACAGCAGCGCGATTGCCAGCAGCGCGAACAGGCGCGTCCTGAGAAGCGATACGCCAAGCCCCTGGGCCATCCGGTCCCCCAGTGCCAGCATATTGAGTGACGGCGACAGCCAGAGCGCAAGGGCAAAACCCGCGCCAGCGGCCCACGAAGCGCTGCGAAGCGTCCCTTCTGTTATCCCGGCCAAATCCCCCGCCAGCCAGGTGCGTAACGCGAGAAGCGTCTGCTCATCGAGGATCAGGACCGTGGCGGTAATCGAGGAGGCGAACACCGACATCGCCACCCCGCACAAGGTGACTTTCATCGGCGTTAACCCGGTGCGTCCCGAAGAGGAGAGCATCAGGACCAGCAGAAACAGCGCGGCGGCGCCGGCGGCGGCAATCAGCGGGCGACCAAACGGCAGGGTGAACCCGAGTGCGCTTGTCAGCACGACGGCCAGCGCGGCACCGGCATTCAGCCCCAGAATATGTGGCTCACCCAGCGGGTTACGGATAACGGACTGCAGCAAGACGCCTGCCACGCCAAGTGCAGCGCCGGTCAGCATGGCCGCAAGGAGGCGTAACAGGCGCAGCCTGATAATGATGTTATGGTCGAAATTGCGCGGGTCGAAATCGACAAAAGCCTGCACGACCGTCAGGGGAGAAATAACGCGCGCGCCCGTGCCCAGGTGTGCAATTGCGCCCATCACCAGCAGTAACGCAAAGAGCAGAAAAGCCAGTGACGTTCGTATCATGATTTTTCTGCGACCTGGCGAAACGGCATGAAGAACGGTTTGCCGGTGAGCGGATTAACTGACATATGTACGTCAACCTCAAACACCGCTTTGATCAGTTCCGGCGTACAGGTATCGCCCTCGTGAAGCACGCCCTCGACTTTCCCCTGGCGTAAAAAGACCAGGGAATCACCGTAGTTCACCGCGAAGTTAAGATCGTGCAGCACCACCACGACGGTGCGCCCGTGCTGACGGGTCAGCGTATGCAGCAGTTCAAGGATTTCCACCTGATAGCGGAGGTCAAGAAACGTTGTCGGCTCGTCGAGCAGGATATAGGGCGTTTGCTGTGCCAGCGCCATCGCAATCCAGCAGCGCTGACGCTGGCCGCCGGAAAGGCTTTCCACCGGCAAATGGGCAAACTCCGCCGCACCGGTCAGGCGCAGTGCCTCTTCCACGGCCTGCTCGTCTTCGTCACTCCACTGGCGCATAAAATTTTGCCAGGGGAAACGCCCGCGCGAAACCAATTCAAACACGGTTAACCCTTCCGGCAACAGCGGTGACTGCGGCAGAATGCCCAGCTGACGGGCGACCGCTTTGGTTGGCTGTTGGTGAATGGCTTTGCCATCCAGCAGCGCAGCTCCCCCGAGAGGTTGCAGCAAACGTGCGATCGTGCTCAGTAGCGTGGATTTTCCACAGCCGTTCGCGCCCACCAGAACGGTTATTTTCTGTGGGGGGATCGCAAGCGAGATCTCATCGACGATGATTTTTTTCTGATAGCCAGCAGAGAGGTTCTCAAGAACCAGCCCTGACTTATTCGTGTTGTGAGCCACGTGAACGCCAACTTAATAAAAAACTAACAAATAAAAATAAAACTCATTCTCTTTTGAGAGTTTGCCGCTGCGCCATGTAGTAGTCAAGAGAAGAAACACCCTTAAAACCCCAGGGTTATCGTGCAGAAATGGGAAAACCGCTAAACGCATTAATTAGTTTATTTTCAACAAGTTAATTACTTACCACGCTAAGTATCAGAGGGGACATGCTGCTGTAGTCGATTTTTGCTTTTTTCCATTTACTACTACATCAGCGCATGATTGAATGATTCTCAATTACATGTTCGATGCCAGCGATGGCTAACGAGCAGACCGTAAAGGGCAATGACTCACACATTCTTCCGTGACGCTTCATTCGCGGGATATTTCGGGAAAACAGATGTAATGGCTACGTTCACTCCTTCACTCTCTGGGGTAAAAGGGCGCGCGCTCTTTTCACTGCTGTTTATGACGCCGCTGGTGCAGGCAGCAGACAACACCGCGGCTCAGGACGGCGAAACGCTTACCGTCACCGCCGATCCTAATGCCGTGGCCGATGCCACCAACGGCTATCAGCCGCTGAACACCTCCACCGCCACGCTGACCAACATGCCGATGCTGGATATCCCGCAGGTGGTAAATACTGTCAGCGATAAAGTGCTGGAAGATCAGCACGCTACCACGCTGGATGAGGCCCTCTATAACGTCAGTAACGTGGTGCAGACCAACACGCTGGGCGGCACGCAGGATGCGTTTGTACGCCGTGGATTTGGCGCGAACCGCGACGGCTCAATCATGACCAACGGCCTGCGCACCGTGCTGCCGCGCAGCTTTAACGCGGCCACCGAGCGTGTGGAAGTCCTCAAGGGACCGGCCTCAACGCTGTACGGCATCCTCGATCCGGGAGGGCTTATCAATGTGGTCACCCGACGCCCGGAAAAACAGTTTGGCGGTTCGATCTCGGGCACCTCCTCAAGTTTTGGCGGCGGTACCGGCCAGCTCGATGTCACGGGTCCCATTGAAGGAACGCGCCTGGCTTACCGCCTGACGGGCGAGTACCAGGACGAAGATTACTGGCGAAGTTTCGGCAAGGCGCGCAGCACCTTTATCGCGCCCTCGCTGACCTGGTTTGGTGATGACGCCACCGTGACCGTGCTCTATTCACATCGTGATTATAAGACGCCGTTCGATCGCGGCACGATCTTCGATCTCACGACCAAACAGCCGGTGAATGTTGACCGTAAAACCCGGTTTGACGAGCCGTTCAACATTACCGATGGCCAGTCCGATCTGGCGCAGCTCAACGCGGAATACCGCCTTAACAGCCAGTGGACGGCGAAGTTCGATTACAGCTACAGCCAGGATAAATACAGCGATAACCAGGCGCGGGTGATGGCCTATGACGCGAAAACCGGCAACCTGACCCGTCGTGTCGATGCGACGCAAGGCTCAACGCAGCGCATGCATTCCACCCGTGCAGACCTGCAGGGGAACGTGGATATCGCGGGCTTTTACAATGAGATCCTGACCGGCGTGTCGTATGAGAATTACGACCTGCTGCGCACGGATATGATTCGCTGTAAGAATGTAAAAGATTTCAATATTTACCATCCGTCTTACGGCAATCTAAGCAAGTGTACGACCGTTTCCGCCGCGGACAGCGATCAGATGCTCAAGCAGGAGAGTTACTCCGCTTATGCTCAGGACGCCCTGTACCTGACGGATAAATGGATTGCCGTCGCGGGGCTGCGTTATCAGTATTACACCCAGTACGCGGGCAAGGGCCGGCCGTTCAACGTCAATACCGACAGCCGCGACGAGCAGTGGACGCCAAAGCTGGGGCTGGTCTACAAGCTCACGCCATCCGTCTCGCTGTTTGCGAACTACGCCCAGACGTTTATGCCGCAATCGTCCATCGCGAGCTACATTGGCGACCTGCCACCAGAAACGTCCAATGCCTACGAAGTCGGCGCTAAATTTGACCTGTTCAACGGTATTACCGCCAACATCGCGCTGTTTGATATCCACAAGCGCAACGTGCTGTACACCGAAAGCGTGGCGGGTGAAAACATTGCTAAAACCGCTGGCCGCGTGCGCTCGCAGGGCGTGGAAGTGGATCTGGCAGGCTCTCTGACCGAGAACACCAATATTATTGCCAGCTATGGCTACACCGATGCGAAAGTGCTGGAAGACCCGGATTATGCCGGCAAACCACTGCCAAACGTGCCGCGCCATACCGGTTCGCTGTTCCTGACGTACGATATTCACAACGTCATCGGCGGGAATACCCTGACAATTGGCGGCGGTGGACACGGCGTGAGCCGTCGCTCCGCGACCAACGGTGCGGATTATTATTTGCCAGGGTACGTAGTTGCTGATGCCTTTGCGGCCTATAAAATGAAGCTACAGTATCCGGTGACGCTGCAGGTCAACGTGAAGAACCTGTTTGATAAGACCTACTACACCTCGTCGATTGCGACCAATAACCTCGGCAACCAGCCAGGCGATCCACGTGAAGTGCAGTTTACGGTGAAGATGGAATTTTGATGTAAAAAAGCCCGGCGGCGCTAGCGCCTACCGGGCCTTCGTTCCATCCCCTCTCCCGGTGGAAGAGGGGTAAAGAGAGGGCATCAGGCCTCAATATCAGGCCTCAATATCCGCCATATCGCCTTTTTCCTGCAGCCAGTTGCGTCGGTCTTCCGAACGCTTCTTGGCAAGCAGCATATCCATCATGGCGTTGGTTTGCTGTTCGTCTTCGTCGCTGATGGTCAATTGCACCAGGCGGCGGGTGTTTGGATCCAGCGTGGTTTCGCGCAACTGCATCGGGTTCATCTCGCCCAGCCCTTTAAAGCGCTGCACGTTCGGTTTGCCCTTCTTACGCTTGAGCTGTTCCAGTACGCCCGCTTTTTCCTCTTCCGTCAGCGCGTAGTAAACTTCTTTGCCGAGGTCGATACGGTAGAGCGGCGGCAACGCCACGTGGACGTGACCGTTTTTCACCAGCGTCCTGAAGTGCTTCACAAACAGCGCGCACAGCAGCGTGGCGATGTGCAGACCATCGGAGTCCGCATCCGCGAGGATACAGATCTTACCGTAGCGCAGCTGGCTCAGATCGTCGCTGTCCGGATCGATGCCGATCGCAACGGAGATATCATGCACTTCCTGCGAGGCCAGCACTTCATCCGACGACACTTCCCAGGTGTTCAGGATCTTACCCTTGAGCGGCATGATCGCCTGATATTCACGATCGCGCGCCTGCTTGGCAGAGCCCCCTGCCGAGTCCCCTTCCACGAGGAACAGCTCGGTGCGGTTCAGATCCTGCGCGGTACAGTCCGCCAGCTTGCCCGGAAGCGCCGGGCCACTGGTCAGTTTTTTACGCACCACCTTCTTGGCGGCACGCAGACGACGCTGGGCGCTGGAAATGGCCATTTCTGCCAGCATCTCGGCGGCCTGCACGTTCTGGTTCAGCCACAGGGTGAAAGCATCTTTGACCACGCCGGAGACGAACGCCGCACACTGACGTGAGGACAAACGTTCTTTAGTCTGACCGGCGAACTGCGGATCCTGCATCTTCACCGACAGGACGTAGGCGCAGCGATCCCAGATATCTTCCGCCGACAGCTTCACGCCGCGGGGCAGAATGTTGCGGTATTCGCAAAACTCGCGCATTGCATCCAGCAGCCCCTGACGCAGACCGTTGACGTGCGTACCGCCAAGCATGGTCGGGATCAGGTTGACGTAGCTTTCGGTCAGCAGCTCGCCGCCTTCCGGCAGCCACAACAGCGCCCAGTCCACTGCTTCCGTATCACCGGTGAAATTACCGACAAACGGTTTTTCCGGCAGGGTTGGCAGGCCGTTAACGGCTTCGCACAGATAGTCGTTCAGACCGTCTTCATAGCGCCAGGTCTGTTCGGTGTTGTTGACGTTATCTTTAAAGGTAATTTCTACGCCAGGGCACAGTACCGCTTTGGCTTTCAGCAGGTGCGTCAGGCGTGAAACAGAGAAACGAGGACTGTCGAAGAAGCTTTCGTCAGGCCAGAAGTGGACGCTGGTTCCGGTATTGCGCTTGCCGCACGTGCCGACGACCTGCAGATCCTGCACCTTCTCGCCGTTTTCAAAGGCGATATTATACACCTGACCGTCGCGGCGGACGTTGACTTCCACGCGTCTGGACAGGGCGTTAACCACGGAGATCCCCACGCCGTGCAAACCACCCGAGAACTGGTAGTTTTTGTTGGAGAACTTACCGCCCGCATGAAGACGACAGAGGATCAGCTCAACGGCTGGCACACCCTCTTCCGGGTGGATATCCACCGGCATGCCGCGTCCGTCGTCGATGACTTCCAGCGACTGATCGGCATGGAGGATGACGTCGACGCGTTTGGCATGGCCAGCCAGCGCTTCATCCACACTGTTATCAATAACTTCCTGGCCCAGATGGTTTGGGCGTGTCGTATCGGTGTACATCCCAGGGCGGCGGCGAACCGGCTCAAGCCCGGTGAGTACCTCAATGGCATCAGCGTTATAGGTTTGCGTCATGATTTAAACTAGCAGTTCGCATTGATTGTCAGTGGCTGTGCAGTCCAAGAAAATCGACAATCTGGGTGAAATGATTCTCAAAGCCCGTGAAAGCATGGTTTCCGCCTTCTTCTATAGTCTGGCGGCAGGATGCGTAATACGCCACTGCCTGGCGGTAATCCAGCACTTCATCACCCGTCTGTTGCAGCAACCAGATAAGATCGGGCGCTTCAAGCGGGTCTACCTGCATAACTTTGAGATCGTAAATATGGCGTGACTCTAGCACATATTGTTGGCCGGTGTAGGGGTTCTCGTTTTGCCCGAGAAAGTCCCGCAGCAGCTCAAATGGCCGAACCGCCGGGTTAACCACCACCGCAGGCAGCATAAAACATTGCGAGAGCCAGGTGGCGTAATATCCGCCCAGCGAAGAACCGACCACGCCGAACGATTCGCCGCCGTGTTCCATCACTACCGATTCCAGCATTTCTGCGGCTTCCGCCGGGTAAGGCGGCAGTTGAGGGATAATCATCTCAACGTGCGGGTGATGTTCGCTCAGCCACTGGCGAAACTGCGTCGCTTTCGCAGAACGTGGCGAACTGTTGAATCCGTGCAGATAGAGGAGCGTAGACATCAATAGCCTTCTGAAGCGGTGTCCGGGCGGAATTTTGCGCCGGTTAAACGGCAGACTTCCGTGGTGAGCAGGCCATCGGGATGCAGTTCGAGCCAGCGCCAGCCCGGTGCGATGGTGTCCAGGGTAAAGTTTGCGCAATGCGGCTTGAACTGAACGCAGGTCGAGGGCGTGGCCAGCAGTCGGCGGCCATTCCAGTCGAGATCCTGCTCCTGATGAATGTGTCCGCACAGGAGATTCTGCACCCGCGGGAATTTCGCCAGCACTCTGTCCAGCGCGGCAGAGTTGCGCAGGCTGTGTTGATCAAGCCAGCTACAGCCTGCCGGCAAAGGATGATGATGCAGCAACAGCAGCGTATGACGTTCAGGTTCGGCAGACAGTTTGGTCTCAAGCCAGTCGAGTTGAAAGTCGCTTAACTCACCGTGTGGGACGCCAAAGACCTGGCTGTCCAGCAGCAGGATCTGCCAGTGCTCACCCACAAAAACACATTTTGCCGGAGAGATCCCTGCATCCTGCAGCGAGCTGTACATGGCAGGCTGGAAATCGTGGTTTCCCGGTAGCCAGACGCAAGGCACGCTAAAACTCGCGATGCCTTCAGCGAAATGCTGGTAGGCCGCGGAGGATTGGTCCTGCGCCAGATCGCCCGTCGCGACAATCAGATCGCATGGGCGATTTTCAGCGTGAATGGCGCTAAGTACCGCCTGATAGCTCTCCCAGGTATTCACCCCAAGCAGAGTTTCATGCTTTTCGGCAAAAAGGTGGGTATCGGTGATTTGTAATATCCTGACTGGTGCCCCACCAGCAACAGTCAGGTTCAACAGGCTTTCCAAATGGTGTCCTTAGGTAGGTTTATGACGCTAACAAACCGGAATCGCCATTGCTCCATGTGCTAAACAATATCTTAGCCAGTCGGCTAAAAACTGGTTAATTTGATGCTTTTCGTCGCGTTGATGCAACTTTTTATTCGGATAATCATACCGCGCTTTGAAGCGAAAGATCTGCTGGCTTGAACACACTTCAGCGACCATCGCGTCATGGTAAAGGCGCACCGTCATCGACGGCAGGCTCCAGTAGCTAATGCTGGGCGCCGTTTGTTCAATTTCGACAAGCGTAGTGTAGCGCGTTGATTCTGTTATCGTTAATCGATACTGCGCGTTGCTCACCTGATAGCTCACCGTTTCGCCGGGTGCGTCGTTTTTCGGCAGCAGGCGACGCAATTGTGCGAAATTGGTTTCGCACAGGCGCATCATTTCTGGGAAGTCAGGTGTATAACGCTTCATTTTTTCCACTCGTTTCGTAAAGTCTGATAATGCAGTTGCAGCCATTGCAGAGCGATGACAGACGCTGCGTTGTCGATTTTCCCCTCTTCTACCCACTGATAAGCCTGCTCCCGACTCACCACATGAACCCGAATATCTTCGTTTTCATCTGCCAGACCGTGGATCCCTTCCGCCGTCGTGGCGTCCACTTCGCCCACCATAATGGACAAGCGCTCGCTGGTGCCGCCTGGGCTTGCCAGATAGCTCAGCACCGGTTTTGTCCGGCCAACCACCAGCCCCGCCTCTTCCAGCGCCTCGCGGCGGGCAACGTCTTCGACCGATTCGCCCTCTTCAATCATGCCGGCCACCATCTCCAGCAGCCAGGGGCTAGCGCTGACGTCATACGCGGCAATACGGATCTGCTCCACCAGCACGACTTCATCACGCACTGGGTCAAAGGGTAGCAAGACTGCCGCATGCCCGCGCTCAAAAATTTCGCGTCTGATTTCACCGCTCATTTCGCCGTTAAACAGGCGATGCCTGAAACGGTAAAGTTCCATTGAAAAAAAACCGCTATAAAGCGTTTCTCGTGCAATAATTTCTACATCGTTTTTCGCGAATGTCACGGGCAAGTTTTCTGGTTTTTGCATGAGTCGAGTCCTGGTAGCAATGGTGATGAAATTATGAATTTCAAGGCTGTTTGGCTGCCGTTTGTAAGGCTATATGGTAGATTGGTGCAAATTACCGCCAGATGGCACGTAACGCCAACCTTTTGGTATGGAAGATTCTGTTAGAATCGGCAATTATTTTTTAATTAGATCAGCGCTAATACTGCTTCACAACAAGGAATGCAAATGAAGAAATTGCTCCCCATCCTTATCGGCCTGAGCCTGACGGGCTTCAGTGCAATGAGCCAGGCGGAAAACCTGTTACAGGTCTACCAGCAGGCACGTCTGGGCAACCCTGATTTACGTAAATCAGCGGCCGATCGTGATGCTGCGTTTGAAAAGATTAACGAAGCGCGTAGCCCATTGCTGCCACAGTTAGGTTTAGGTGCAGATTATACCTACAGCAACGGTTTCCGCGACGCCAATGGCGTTAACTCCAATGCTACCAGCGCCTCACTGCAATTAACACAGACGCTGTTTGATATGTCCAAATGGCGTGCCCTGACCCTGCAGGAAAAGAGCGCGGGCATCCAGGATGTGACGTATCAGACCGATCAGCAGACGCTGATCCTGAACACCGCCACCGCATACTTCAACGTGCTGAGCGCAATTGACTCGCTCTCCTACACCGAAGCGCAGAAACAGGCGATTTACCGCCAGTTAGATCAAACCACCCAGCGTTTCAACGTGGGTCTGGTGGCAATCACTGACGTTCAGAACGCCCGTTCACAATACGATAGCGTCCTGGCCAACGAAGTGACCGCACGTAACAACCTCGATAACGCGCTGGAATCCCTGCGTCAGGTTACCGGGAATTACTACCCTGAGCTGGCGTCGCTGAACGTCGACAGCTTCAAAACGGATAAACCGCAGGCCGTTAACGCCCTGCTGAAAGAAGCGGAAAACCGCAACCTGACGTTACTGCAGGCGCGTCTGAGCCAGGATTTGGCCCGCGAGCAAATCCGTCAGGCACAGGACGGCCACCTGCCGACCCTGAGCCTGAGCGCGTCTACCGGCGTGTCTGATACCACTTACAGTGGTTCTAAAACGAACACCTCCCAGTACGACGACAGCAACATGGGTCAGAACAAAGTGGGTCTGAACTTCTCGCTGCCACTGTACCAGGGCGGCCAGGTGACCTCTCAGGTGAAACAGGCGCAGTACAACTTTGTTGGCGCGAGCGAACAGCTGGAAAGTGCCCACCGCAACGTGGTACAGACCGTCCGTTCGTCCTTCAACAACGTGAATGCCTCTATCAGCAGCATCAACGCCTATAAACAGGCCGTCGTGTCTGCGCAGAGCTCTCTTGATGCCATGGAAGCGGGTTACTCCGTGGGTACGCGTACCATCGTTGACGTCCTGGACGCGACCACCACGCTGTACAACGCGAAACAGCAGCTCTCCAGCGCACGTTATCAGTACCTGATTAACCAGCTGAACATCAAACAGGCGCTGGGTACGTTGAACGAGCAGGATCTGCAGATGCTGAACAGCACCCTGGGTAAACCTGTCTCTACTTCTCCGGAAAATGTTGCGCCAGAGAACCCTGAGCAGGTTGCCGCCGTTGATAACTTCAACGGTAACGGTGCTGCACCTGCCGCGCAGCCAGCTGCCGCACGTACGACTGCCCCCGCCAGCAGCGGTAACAATCCGTTCCGCAATTAAGCATGTCATCGGGCCCACTGCGGCCTGATGCCTTCGCCATACCCCTCTCCTTTCGGGAGAGGGCGTACGCAAATCACACCTGAACGTAAGCCAACGTAAAGATCCCCCTCATTCCGGCCATCATCGCTTCATTTTCAACCACTCATCCTCTATCCTGAGCGTTATTACCACTGGGTCCAGGAAGACAACGATGAAACGGACAAAATCTATCAATCACGCTTCGTTCCGCAAAAGCTGGAACGCGCGTCATCTCACCCCTGTTGCGCTGGCCGTCACGGCAGTCTTTATGCTGGCAGGCTGTGAGAAAAGCGATGAAACAGTTTCGCTTTATCAAAACGCGGACGACTGCTCTGCTGCAACCGGCAACGCCGCAGAGTGTAAAACGGCGTATACCAACGCCCTTAAAGAGGCGGAACGTACTGCGCCGAAATATGCTTCACGTGAAGACTGCGTGGCAGAGTTCGGTGAAGGTCAGTGTCAGCAGGCGCCGGCTCAGGCAGGCACAGCCCCTGAAAACCAGGCTCAGGCCCAGTCCAGCGGCAGTTTCTGGATGCCGCTGATGGCAGGTTACATGATGGGCCGCCTGATGAGTGGTGGTGCGGGTTACCAGCAGCAGCCGCTGTTTAGCTCGAAAAACCCGGCCAGCCCGGCTTATGGTCAATATACCGATGCCAGCGGCAAAGGCTATGGCGCAGCCACCCCTGGCCGCTCCGTAACCGTACCGAAAACGGCGATGGCTCCGAAACCCGCGACCACCAGCACCATTACCCGTGGCGGGTTCGGTGAGTCTGTGGCGAAACAGACCAGCATGCAGCGTAGCGCGTCAGGCACGTCCACTCGCTCAATGGGCGGCTGATCATGGAACGAGTCAGTATCACCGAGCGCCCGGACTGGCGCGAAAAAGCGACCGAATACGGTTTTAACTTCCACACCATGTACGGCGAGCCATACTGGTGTGAAGACGCTTACTACAAGCTCACGCTTGCCCAGGTGGAGAAACTGGAAGAGGTGACCGCCGAGCTGCACCAGATGTGCCTGAAAGTGGTGGATAAAGTCATCGACAGCGACGCGCTGATGGCGAAGTTCCGCATTCCGAAGCACACCTGGAGTTTCGTCCGCCAGTCGTGGAAAACCCACCAGCCTTCGCTTTACTCACGTCTCGATCTGGCATGGGACGGCGTGGGCGATCCTAAGCTTCTGGAAAACAATGCTGATACGCCAACCTCGCTGTACGAAGCGGCGTTCTTCCAGTGGATCTGGCTGGAAGACCAGGACAATGCCGGCAACCTGCCGCAAGGCAGCGACCAGTTCAACAGCCTGCAGGAAAAGCTGATTGAGCGTTTCGCCGAACTGCGCGAACAGCATGGTTTTAATCTGCTGCACCTTGCCTGCTGCCGCGACACGGAAGAAGACCGTGGCACGGTGCAATATCTGCAGGACTGCGCGGCCGAAGCTGAAGTGGCGACCGAGTTCCTCTATATCGAAGATATCGGCCTGGGTGAGAAGGGTCAGTTTACTGACCTGCAGGATCAGGTGATAAGCAACCTTTTCAAGCTCTACCCGTGGGAATACATGCTGCGTGAAATGTTCTCCACCAAGCTGGAAGACGCCGGCGTGCGCTGGCTTGAGCCGGCGTGGAAGAGCATCATCTCCAACAAAGCCCTGCTGCCGATGCTGTGGGAGATGTTCCCGAACCATCCGAATCTGCTGCCGGCTTACTTTGCGGAAGACGATCACCCGCCGATGGAGAAATACGTCGTTAAGCCGATCTTCTCCCGCGAAGGGGCGAACGTGTTGATTATTGAAAATGGCAAAACGCTGGAAGCCGTTGAAGGGCCTTACGGCGAGGAAGGAATGATCGTCCAGGCGTTTTATCAACTGCCGAAGTTTGGTGACAGCTATACCCTGATTGGCAGCTGGCTCATCAACGATCAGCCAGCCGGGATTGGCATCCGCGAAGATCGCGCGCTGATCACGCAGGATCTGTCACGGTTCTATCCGCACATTTTCGTCGAGTGATCGAGTGTGCCGGGGTGCGAGTGGAAGCCCTCACCCCGGCCCTTTCTCTTTGGGAAAGGCACGCATACGTTATCCAATCTGCACCGACAACATACTTAAGCTTCCCATCTCAATGCCATCGACCGGTATGCTGATCGGCTCCTGACCATCCCACGCGCCCAGTACATACAGCAACGGCAGGAAGTGTTCCGGCGTCGGGTTAGAGAGTGAACCGCCTTCGTGATCCAGATAGTTCACCAGCGGATGCTCCTCAACCGGCCCTTGCCAGGTCAGATTTGCTTTCACGTAATCGTTAAAAGACGTCGCCCACGGGTATGGCGTGTTCTCACCGTGCCAGCGCGCTGTACGCAGGTTGTGTACCACGTTGCCGCTTGCGATCAGCATGATACCCTCGTCGCGTAAGGTCGCCAGTTTTCGCCCCATCTCCAGGTGCCAGGCCGCCGGTTTAGTGCTGTCGATACTCAACTGCACCATTGGGATGTCCGCCTCGGGATACATCTTTATCAGTACGCCCCACGAGCCATGGTCAAAGCCCCAGGCTTCGTTATCCAGCGCCACAGGCACAGGCGCGAGTAATTCCACCAGCTGTCGGGCCAGCGCTGGCGAGCCGGGTGCCGGATAGTGCGTGTCGTACAACGCCTGCGGGAAGCCGCCGAAATCATGAATGGTTTTTGGCGTTTCCATTGCGGTCACGCCCGTGCCCCGGGTAAACCAGTGTGCAGACACCACCACAATCGCTTTCGGACGCGGTAGCGTCTCGCCCAGATGACGCCATACTCGGGTATAGACGTTGTCTTCCAGAACGTTCATTGGGCTACCGTGGCCTAAAAACAGTGCTGGCATACGGGAAGAAGTCATGGTGATATCCTTACAGAAGGTGTCAATTTAATGGTTCTACATTACGCGCAATCTCGCCCGGATGAACGCTGATAAGCGTGAAGATCATCATCAGGAAATTTGAATGTAAGGAATGTGTAAAGCAGGGTTTCGCCTCTCGCTTTGACCGAAATGAACCATTAATATTAATGATAATCATTATCATAAGGAGCAATGCATGCCAGTCCCCTTGATCCTGACTATACTGGCGGGCGCCGCAACGTTCATCGGTGCCATTCTCGGTGTGCTTGGTCAAAAGCCGTCTAACCGCGTGCTGGCCTTCTCATTGGGCTTTGCTGCCGGGATCATGCTGCTCATCTCTCTGATGGAGATGCTCCCTGCCGCACTGGGCACCGAAGGCATGTCTCCGGTGCTGGGATATGGCATGTTTGTATTCGGCCTGCTTGGTTACTTTGCCCTCGACCGCATGCTGCCGCACGCGCATCCGCAGGATTTAATGCAAAAAAGCGTGACCCCGATGCCGCGCAATATTAAGCGCACGGCCATTCTGTTAACGCTCGGCATAAGCCTGCACAACTTCCCGGAAGGCGTGGCAACCTATGTCACCGCCAGCAGCAATCTGGAGATGGGCTTTGGTATCGCCCTGGCGGTCGCTTTGCACAATATTCCTGAAGGACTGGCGGTGGCCGGGCCGGTTTATGCCGCCACGGGCTCGAAACGGACCGCGGTCTTCTGGGCGGGGATCTCGGGGATGGCCGAAATTCTCGGCGGCGTGCTGGCGTGGTTGATTCTGGGCAGCCTGGTCTCGCCTGTGGTGATGGCCGCTATCATGGCCGCCGTGGCCGGGATAATGGTGGCGCTCTCCGTGGATGAGCTGATGCCGCTGGCGAAAGAGATCGATCCGAATAATAACCCGAGCTATGGCGTGCTGTGCGGCATGTCGGTGATGGGCTTGAGCCTGGTGCTGCTGCAAACGGCAGGGATCGGCTAAAACAATCGCGCATTAACGTCTCACAACAAAAAAGCCGGGTTTCCCCGGCTTTTTCACATCAGCCCTTTCAGCTGGCTTTGCGCGCGTGCGCCTGGCGATACTCCACCAGATCTTCAATCGTCACCACGGGCATATTATGCAGACGGGCAAAGGTGATGCACTCCGGCGCACGCGCCATGGTGCCATCGTCGTTGGTGAGTTCACACAGTACGCCCGCAGGTTTAAAGCCTGCCAGGGTCACGAGGTCAATGGTCGCTTCGGTGTGACCGCCACGGGTCAATACACCGCCGGCCTGCGCACGCAACGGGAAGACGTGGCCTGGACGATGCAGGTCTGATGGCTTCGCATCATCGGCAATCGCGGCACGTACGGTGGTCAGACGGTCAGCCGCCGACACGCCGGTGGTCACGCCATGTGCCGCTTCGATGGTCACGGTAAAACCGGTTCCAAAGGCGCTGGTGTTGTTTTCAACCATCATGGGCAGGTCGAGCTGCTTACGACGGTCTTCGTTGATACACAGGCACACGATGCCGCTACCGTGACGGATGGTCAGCGCCATCTGCTCAACGGTCATGTTTTCGGCGGCGAAAATCATGTCGCCTTCATTTTCACGGTTTTCATCGTCAAGCACCATCACGCCGCGGCCTTCGCGCAGTGCATCCAGTGCATGTTCAACACGTTCAATAGAAGTGCCAAAAGAGGAAAGTAGCGTCTGATTCATGGTAAAAAAACCTCATTAACATTATGGTTACCAGAATCAGGGCAGTCTTAGGAGCGCCGTATAAGCGGCAAAAAGATAACGTGAGCGGGCCAGGCCCGACTTGATCGTTACTCTCTCCCATCCGGACTCTAACCGTCGGCCCCGGAATTACACCGGATCTGCTGTCCTTTGAGTGGTGACCCAAAGCGCTCGCGGGCTTTCAGCGTTACGCTGATTTACCGCCGGTGGGGAATTTCGCCCCGCCCTGAGAATAAGCGAGATAACTATAACGCGATTGATTACCCTGGGCAATGCGCAGACATAAAATCTCCTTTATCCTGGGGCATGACGCGCTACAATGTTCATTAACACCGTCTTATCAAGGGAAGCCACAATGATTGACCCGAAGAAAATTGAGCAAATTGCGCGTCAGGTTCATGAGTCTATGCCAAAAGGTATCCGTGAGTTTGGAGATGACGTAGAGAAGAAAATCCGCCAGACGCTGCAGGCGCAGTTGGTTCGCCTTGATTTAGTCAGCCGCGAAGAGTTTGACGTGCAGACGCAGGTTCTGCTGCGTACCCGCGAGAAGCTGGCCCTGCTGGAGCAGCGTCTGAACGAGCTGGAAAACCGCAATACGCCAGCGGAAGTAAAACCGGCACCGGCCATTCCACCGGTTGATGAAGCAGAATAACAGCCGCGTATAACGGGCTGTTTGCGAAGATACCCCCCTCCTGCAAAGAGAGGGTGAAAAAAACGGGCCAGATGGCCCGTTTTTTATTGGCTGACTTTATTTGCTGTCTTTCTGGATCTTCTTGATGATGTTGGTGGTTGAGCACCCGTCCTCAAAGTTGAGCACCATCACTTCACCGCCATTGGCCCAGACCTCTTCGCTGCCCGCGATTTGATCCGGTTTGTAATCGCCGCCTTTCACCAGCAGATCCGGCAAAATACCGGCAATCAGGCGCTGCGGGGTATCTTCTTCAAACGACACCACCCAGTCCACCGCTTCCAGCGCACCCAGTACGATCATGCGCTGCTCCAGTGGGTTCACCGGACGCGTTTCACCTTTAAGACGTTTCGTCGACGCATCGCTGTTTACCGCCACAATCAGACGGTCGCCCAGCTTACGCGCATTGGCCAGATAAGAGACATGACCGGCATGCAGGATGTCGAACACGCCGTTGGTCATCACCACTTTTTCACCGCGTTTACGGGCGGCGGCAACGGCCACTTTCAGCTCATCTTCGCTCATCACGCCAAAACCGGTATCGGCACGACCGCGCACCGCATTTTCCAGTTCGATCGGCGAAACGGTGGAAGTCCCCAGCTTGCCGACGACCACGCCTGCTGCCGCATTAGCGAAGTAGCACGCTTCTTCCAGAGAGTTCCCTGCCGCCAGCGTCGCCGCCAGAACGCCAATGACCGTGTCGCCGGCACCGGTCACGTCATACACTTCCTGCGCCTGGGTCGGCATATGCAGCGGCGCTTTGCCAGGCTGCAGCAGCGTCATCCCCTGCTCGGAGCGGGTCACCAGCAGCGCAGAGAGTTCGAAGTCAGCAATGATCTTCATGCCGCGCTCAACGAGCTCTTCTTCCGTCTTACATTTGCCCGCCACCGCTTCAAACTCAGAGAGGTTTGGCGTCAGCAGCGTTGCGCCACGATAGCGCTCAAAGTCGGTACCTTTCGGGTCGATCAGCACGGGCACATTGGCTTTACGCGCGAGCTGAATCATCTGCTGTACGCTTGCCAGCGCACCTTTGGCGTAGTCGGACAGCACCAGCGCGCCGATAGTGCTCAGCGCCTGGTTAATGCGCTCGTGCAGCGGCTCAGGATCAACGCCCTCAAAGCCTTCCTCGAAGTCGAGGCGGATCAGTTGCTGGTTACGCGACAGAACGCGCAGTTTGGTGATCGTCGGGTGTGTCGGAACCGAAACGAAGTCGCACTTCACGTTCACGTCCGCCAGCGACTTGCTCAGCGCGCGCGCCGCATCATCAATGCCGGTTAAGCCAACCAGACGCGACTGCGCGCCCAGAGAGGCAATATTCATCGCCACGTTTGCCGCGCCGCCAGGACGCTCTTCAATGGTGTCGACCTTAACTACCGGTACCGGTGCTTCCGGAGAGATGCGGCTGGTCGGCCCGTACCAGTAGCGATCCAGCATGACATCCCCGACAACCATAACTCCAGCACGTTCAAACTCTGGCAGTGTTACTTTCATTCCTGACTCCAGAAAGATTCACAATTTGCGCGCGATAATATCACACTTGTTTTGTTACGCACGGTTCCACCAGCCACTTCTGCCAGCTGGCGGTGACCTGCGCGCGTTCAGTGGCGAAACAGTCCAGCGCGACGTGGCCAGGCTGCTCCTGTAAGGCCAGGTGGTGCAGCTCGTCGCGCAGCGTGGTGTAGGCGCGCGTTAAGGCCTGCGCCTCCTGCTCATCCATAATGTCGTTTTGCGCCAGCAGTTCCAGAATACGCACATTATCAGACCAGCGGGTCAGCTTCAGTTTAGCGTGCGCATGGCGTAGCACCAGATATTGCGTAATAAATTCAATATCGGTAATGCCGCCCTCATCCGCTTTAATATCAAAGCGATCGCGATGCTTATTGCCCAGGTGCGCGCGCATTTTCTCGCGCATCTCACGCACCTCGGTCTGCAGCGTGCTGCCGTCACGCGGGGTTGTCATAATCTCCCGACGAATGGCATCAAACTGCGTTTTCAGCGACGGATCGCCGTACACCACGCGGGCACGCACCAGCGCCTGATGTTCCCACGTCCAGGCTTCATTCTTCTGGTACTCAGCGAAGGACTCCGTTGAGGTCACCAGCATGCCGGCCGCGCCAGAAGGACGCAGACGCGCATCCACTTCATATAAAATGCCGGATGATGTGCGGGTGCTGAACAGATGCATAATGCGCTGGGCCAGACGCAGGTAGAACTGACGCCCGTCGATTTCACGCTCGCCGTCGGTCATGACGTCTGCCGGGCAGTCATGCAGGAAGATTAAATCGAGATCCGAGCTGTATCCCAGTTCCCATCCGCCGAGCTTACCGTAACCCACAACGGCAAAACCGCGGCCTTCGCGGTCAGCAAGGTGTTTCGGCTGGCCGTAGCGCGCCACCATCTGAATCCATGCCTGATGCACCACCGCATCAATGATCGCTTCTGCAAGCCAGGTTAAGTGATCGCTCACTTTCATCACTGGCAGCGTTCCGGCGATATCTGCCGCCGCCACGCGCAGCATTTGCGCCTGCTTGAACTGACGCAGCGCCTCCAGCTGTTGCTCTTCGTCCTCTTCCGGTACGCGCAGCAGATACTGACGCAGCTCGTCACGGTAGGCGTCCGTTGCCGTCGGCTGGTAGAGCGTATTGGGATCGAGCAGCTCATCCAGCAGCAGCGGATACCGCGCCAGCTTGTTGGCCACCATCGGTGAGGCGGCGCAAAGCGTAATCAGATGCTTGAGCGCGCCCGGGAACTCGCTCAGCAACTCAAGATAGGTCGTACGGGTGATGATGCCGCTCAGCAGCGGCATCATGCGCGACAGCGGGACCGGCGCATCCGCACGCGAGCAGACGTTGCTCAGCAGGTGCGGCATCAGATGATCCAGCACCTGACGACCGCGCGGACCAATGGCCCGTTTATTCAGTTCGAGACGGAAATCAGCAATTAACGCCACCACACGATGGCGATCGTCGTCGCTCAGGTGCGCCAGCACCGGCGTGGTGTCATCTTCCTGCAGCGCGTCCTGCCACAATTCGCGCCAGTGTTCAGAGAGCGTATCGTCCTGCGATTCACTTTCATCGTCACCAATCAGCGCGTTAAAGACACGGCGCACGCCGGCCATATGCGCATCCAGTTGCCCGGTCAACGTTGACCAGTCGTCGACGTGCATCCCCCAGGCCAGCCGCGCCCGGTTCAGGTCATCGCCTGGTAAAGTCTGTGTCTGCTCGTCATTGATGCTTTGCAGCAGGTTTTCCAGGCGGCGCAGGAACAGATAGGCCTCACGCAGGATCTGCGCGTCGCCTTCCGGCAGAAGATGCAGTTGCTCTATGGCTGACAGCGTCGGCAGCAGCGAACGGGATTGCAGTGAAGGCTCACGTCCGCCGCGGATCAGCTGGAAGACCTGAACGATAAATTCGATTTCGCGAATGCCGCCCGCGCCGAGCTTGATGTTGTCCTTCAGACCCCGGCGACGCACTTCACGGGCGATCATTCCTTTCATGTTGCGCAGCGACTGAATAACGCTGAAGTCGATATAGCGACGGAACACGAACGGGCGCAGCATGGCGCGCAGCTCGTTGGCGTAGGCATCGTCGCTGTCTCCCATGATCCGCGCTTTGACCATCGCGTAACGCTCCCAGTCGCGCCCCTGCTCCTGGTAATAATCTTCCAGTGCCGCAAAGCTCAGCACCAGCGGACCGCTGTCGCCAAACGGGCGCAGACGCATATCCACGCGATAGACAAAACCATCCTGGGTAGGTTGATCCAGCGCTTTAATCAGACGTTGCCCGAGACGGGTAAAGAACTGCGCATTGTCCAGTTCACGACGGCCCCCGCGTGTGGAGCCGTTCTCCGGCCAGGCAAAAATCAGGTCGATATCCGAGGAGAAATTCAGTTCGCAGCCCCCGAGCTTGCCCATGCCCAGAATCAAGAGTGGCTGAGGAACCCCATCCTCATTGCACGGCGTGCCCCATTCTTTACAGCAGGCGGCATAGAGCCAGTCCCGTGCGGCAACAATCAGCGTTTGTGCCAGCTCGCTCAGCTGTTGCAGGGTACTTTCTTCGCTGACCAGTTCCAGCGCCTGAGCCCAGGCAATACGCACCATGACCCGGCGGCGGAACTGGCGCAGGACGCGCATCAGTGTCGCTTCATCCGCGACCTCTTCAAGTGCGGTTTGCAACCAGCCCGCATAATGCCGCCACTCGTCTGCCTGCGGCGGGGTGCTCTCAAGCGCCTCCAGCCAGTCCGGGTAAGCGGTGATACTTTCCTGCACAAAATCACTGAAGGTGAGCACGCTCCTGGCCTGCTCGCTTAACGATGACGCCGGTAATGACTCAGGCAGACGTTCGCAAACGGTCTGCCACTGCTGCTGTAACTGCGAAGAAAGCGGCATTATAGGGTTCCTTGCCAGAGTTAACGTTTTCCGCTGTGCAGCCAGAACGGCTCCTGCGAAATGGCTTCATTGCGGAAATGCTCAATCTCTATGTGCTGACGGGTTTCGATAGCATGTTTCAGCCCCTGCCAGTTCTCCAGCCAGGCCTGCGCTTTAGGGCCGTCATAGGCACCCGACAGCAGCAGCATGCTGTCGATATTGCGCGACAGGCGGATCAGCTGATCGCCATACTGGTCTCCCAGCGGATACGCAAAGGTGGTTTTAAGCTCCGCCGCGTGGCGTGAAAGATGGATATCCGCGAAACGTTTGAAGTTATCTTCAATTTTGGCCTGCGCTTTTGCATCCAGGAAGGCACGCCAGCTGCGCGTCACCAGAAACTCGGTCAGCGCCAGCCTGGCGGCGGCGTTTTGCGGGCTGTAGAGCGCCGTTTGCGCGGATACGTCAGAGAGCAGCAGCGCTTCGGTCTGGGTCAGCAGGTCACGTAAGTGAGCGCTCGCTTTACGAGGTACGATGCCGCCGAACAGCGCCAGGGTATGACGCACAAGGCTCATCGCCGCTAACACGTGCGCTTTTGCGTTTTTCACATTACGCACCCACAGCTCTTCATGATAAAGCCACTGTGAGAGCGCCAGCTCCAGTGCCGCCTCCATGCCCTGCTCAACGCTGGCTTTCGGTGGCACGTGCAAAATAGTCGTCTCTTTCAGCAGGCGCGGCGCATTCCCGGCGGCCAGATGATACCCCCGCGCCGCTTTGCTCAGGCTGCCCTGACGCAGGCCCGGCTGACTTACCAGCTTACGCGCCAGCTTCAGTACGTCCTGGACTTCACCTTCCAGCAGTTCAAGCTCCAGCTCGCAAATCGGCTCCTGAAGCTCACCCGCTTTTACCTCACCCTGATCGAGGGCGATTTCAATGCGGCTTTTCCCTTCCGTTACCAGCCATTTTTCACGCCAGAAATCGGTGCTAAACAGCGGTTTCACCTCGGCGGATAAGGTTTCTGGCAGCACGCCGTTCGGCCAGACTTCTGCCGGGAAACGATCCAGCTCAAGTTCTGGCTGATTGATGTCGATATTGTATTCCGGGCGCTGATGCAAACCGCCGACCACGCGGCCAGCGATTTTCATCGTCATCTCGTAGCGCCCGTTCGCGCCACGGATGCGCAGTCCCATATCATGGCGGCGCAGCCAGTTGTCTGGCGTTTCGTAATAGATATTAAGCAGTTGTACCGGTTCATGGTGTTCGCCGGAAAGGGTCTGCAGATGCTGACGGAGTGCGTCAACGCTGTCTTTTTCGACGATAAATTTTAATTCGATTTCTTGAGCCATAGCCTTGTACTTTTGCAGGCGTCACAGACGCGTCAATGAGGGCGAACTTCCTCGCCATTTGTTTGTCAGTACATAGTATTTTGCGCCAAATTGCCACGCAATGAGCAATTTGACGGGCGTAAATGTTTAGGGTCGTGACACAGATGATTCTGATTGCTGACGAATGCTTTGCGTAGAGACACTGTTGCCACTACTATCGTTCCACTATTTATGAAAATAACGACTAATGATGCTTAAATTACGCCTGATTGGACTTACTTTCCTCGCTTTTAGCGCCGCAACCGCCGTGCACGCTGAAGAGAAGCGTTACGTTTCTGACGAACTGAACACCTGGGTACGCAGTGGCCCTGGAGATAATTATCGCCTCGTGGGTACGGTCAATGCCGGCGAGGAAGTGACGCTGTTACAGACCAACGCGGAGACCAATTATGGTCAGGTTCGCGACAGTACCGGCCGCACGTCCTGGATCCCACTGAAAGAGCTGAGCGCGGTGCCAAGCCTGCGCACCCGCGTGCCGGATCTGGAAAATCAGGTGAAAACGCTGACCGACAAGCTGAACAATATCGACGGTACCTGGAACCAGCGTACCGCGGAAATGCAGCAGAAAGTGGCCCAGAGCGACAGCGTGATTAACGGTCTGAAAGACGAGAATCAGAAACTGAAAAACGAGCTGATTGTCGCGCAGAAGAAGGTGAACGCCGCCAATCTGCAACTTGATGACAAACAACGTACCATCATCATGCAGTGGTTTATGTACGGTGGCGGTGTGCTGGGCGTTGGCCTGGTGCTGGGTCTGGTGCTTCCTCACCTGATCCCAAGCCGTAAGCGTAAAGACCGCTGGATGAACTAATTCGTCTTCTCTGCCAGACTTACGTATTATCTTGCGAAAAGAGAAAACGGGAGTACAGGGCGTGAAGAGTTATCTGGTCGGTGGTGCGGTACGTGATGCGTTGTTAGGTCTGCCGGTCAAAGATAAAGACTGGGTGGTGGTGGGAGCCACACCTGAAGAGATGCTTAACGCGGGCTACCAGCAGGTAGGCCGCGATTTTCCCGTGTTTCTGCACCCGCAAAGTCGTGAGGAGTACGCCCTGGCGCGTACCGAACGGAAATCCGGTTCGGGTTATACCGGCTTCACCTGCTATGCCGCACCGGACGTCACGCTGGAGCAAGATCTCCTGCGTCGTGATCTCACCATCAACGCGCTGGCGCAGGACGAAGACGGCCAGATCATTGACGCGTATGGCGGTCAGGACGATCTGCGTAATCGACTGCTGCGTCACGTCTCCCCGGCGTTTTCTGAAGATCCGCTCCGCGTGCTGCGCGTGGCGCGCTTTGCGGCGCGTTACGCGCATCTGAGCTTCCGCATTGCCGATGAGACCCTGGCACTGATGACCGCCATGACCGAGGCGGGCGAACTGGCCCACCTCACGCCAGAGCGCGTCTGGAAAGAGACGGAAAACGCCCTTACTACCCGCAACCCGCAGGTCTTTTTCCAGGTACTGCGTGACTGTGGCGCACTGAAAGTGCTGTTCCCGGAAATTGACGCGCTGTTCGGCGTGCCCGCCCCGGCGAAATGGCACCCGGAAATCGATACCGGCGTGCATACCCTGATGACCCTGAGTATGGCTGCCATGCTCAGCCCCGAGGTGGATGTGCGTTTTTCAACGCTGTGCCACGATCTCGGCAAAGGATTAACGCCAAAAGCCATGTGGCCGCGCCACCATGGCCACGGTCCTGCCGGGGTGAAGCTGGTCGAAGGGCTTTGCCAGCGCCTGCGGGTACCCAATGAGATTCGCGATCTCGCCAGACTGGTGGCGGAATTTCACGACCTGATCCACACCTTCCCGATCCTCAAACCGGCCACCATCGTTAAGCTGTTTGATAACATCGACGCATGGCGCAAACCCCAGCGCGTCGAGCAGATCGCGTTGACCAGCGAAGCCGACGTACGTGGCCGCACCGGTTTTGAAGCCTGCGATTATCCGCAGGGGCGGCTGTTACGCGCAGCGTGGGACGTGGCAAAAGCGGTACCGACTAAAGCGGTTGTCGAGGCGGGCTTCAAGGGACCGGAAATCCGGGAAGAGCTGACGAAACGTCGAATTCAGGCGGTGTCGGACTGGAAGGAAAAGCATTGCCCTCAGCCTAAAGACTGAGGGCCGTCGGTCAGAAGAAGACCACGTAAACCGCAGCCGCCACGATAAAGCGATAGATCGCGAACGGAATAAACGAGATACGTTTAATCAACTGCAGGAAGGTTTTGATGGCGATCAGCGCCACAATAAAGGCGGTGACAAAGCCCACGGCGAACATCGGAATGTCACCCGTGGTGAGGAAGCCAATGCTTTTATAGACGTCGAGTGCGGTCGCGCCCATCATCATCGGCACCGCCAGCAGGAACGAGAACTCCGACGCAGCATAACGGCTAACGCCCATCAGCATCCCGCCAGAGATGGTCGCGCCTGAGCGTGAAAAGCCCGGCCACAGCGCCAGACACTGGAAACAACCGATGATAAACGCCTGACGGTAGGTCATGTCATCCAGACCTTCCGCGCGTGGCGTTTTCGGCTTCAGCAGTTCTGCCGCGATCAGCAGGAAACCGCCGACGACCAGCGCATACATGACGTTAATCGGGTTAAACAGCGATTTAATGGTGTCGTGGAAAACCAGGCCCAGAACCACTGCCGGAACCATGCCAAGCAGAATATGGATAAGCGTCAGGCGACCTTTGCTTTCACCCTCGCGCTGAGGAAGACGGCCAAAGTGGATACCGATAAGCCCGAACAGACGACGCCAGAACATCACAACGACCGCCAGAATAGACCCCAACTGAATGACAACTTCAAACGTCTTTGCGGTATCACCTTCAAAGCCCAGCAGATGGCCAACGATAATCATATGGCCCGTACTGGAAACCGGCAAAAACTCCGTCAATCCTTCGACCACACCCAGTATTGCCGCCACCAGCAGCGAGTGCATATCGCTCATCTATAAACCCCTAAAAAGATATAAAAAAACGGTGTCCCACGCGGACAACCGTGAAAGATACAGCTTTAAGACCGGTATAACCTAAAATGGTTTAGCTATTATGACGTTAAATCTTCCCTTTCAGATTTGTGCCACGCTCAATGATCACGCCGACGTTAGCGGCACGCGCCACGGCACCCGGTTTGCTCAATTTGATGCGTACCCACGGTGCGTTGAACTTGCTCAGCAGCAGCTCGGCCACCTCTTCTGCCACACGCTCCACCAGCGCAAAACGTTGCCCTTCGACGTGGCCCACGACCGTTTCACTGATATCGGCGTAGCTCAGACAGTCATTCACGTCGTCGCTTTTTGCTGACTTGCGGTTATCCCAGCCCATTTCGATATCGAACACGAGTTTCTGCTCAATGGTCTGTTCCCAGTCGTAAACACCAATAGTGGTGATTACCGAAAGTTGCTCTATAAATACAATATCCATCACGACCTGCCTGCTTTTTGGCTAAACCGGATACCACTTCCGGCGAATTATGCGTATTATCCACAGATGCTGAGAATACAGATACATTTTCAAAACGGAACAGCGTTATGAGTGCAATCGCGCCTGGAATGATCCTCCTCGCCTACCTTTGCGGCTCAATCTCCAGCGCCATTCTGGTCTGCCGCATTGCCGGGTTACCTGACCCGCGCGAAAGTGGTTCCGGGAATCCGGGGGCGACCAATGTACTACGAATTGGCGGCAAGGGAGCAGCCGTAGCGGTATTGATTTTTGATGTTCTGAAAGGAATGTTACCCGTCTGGGGAGCGTATGCGCTGGGCGTCACGCCGTTCTGGCTGGGGCTCATTGCTATCGCCGCCTGTGTCGGCCATATCTGGCCTGTATTCTTTGGTTTTAAAGGCGGTAAAGGCGTCGCCACCGCCTTTGGTGCTATTGCCCCTATCGGCTGGGACTTAACCGGCGTGATGGCCGGCACCTGGCTACTGACCATTCTGCTGAGCGGTTACTCATCATTGGGCGCCATCGTCAGCGCGCTGATCGCGCCATTCTATGTCTGGTGGTTCAAACCGCAGTTTACCTTCCCGGTGTCGATGCTCTCCTGCCTCATCCTGCTGCGCCATCACGATAATATTCAGCGCCTGTGGCGTCGCCAGGAGACCAAAATTTGGTCGAAGCTCAAGAGAAAGAAAAAAGACGCCCCGTAAGGGGTTAGTTATGCCTTATAACCAAATGTGATTTTGGTCACCCTCTGCCTGTGGTAACTGTTAATGACACAACACAACCACACAAAACGAAAATGGCAGACATTACAGACACAACTCCCCTTTCAACGGCAGGACATTCGCCTGATGGCGACATCAAGTGGGTACGTAACGCCTCTGACGTTTCACGTCTGGTCAACGACGGTTCTCAGGGTCGGGCCAACGCCCGCATCGTAGTCGGTATCGCGCTGGGCGGTATTTTCCTTGATGCGTACGACCTTGGTGCGCTGGCGTTCGGCATCAAAGACATCACCCGCGAATTTAATCTCACCCCCGCCGGTACCGGCATGGTGGCCTCGGCCATTACCTTTGGCGCGATTGTCGGGGCGCTGCTGGGTGGCTATCTCACGGACAAGATCGGGCGCTACCGCGTCTTTATGGCCGATATGCTGTTCTTCGTGGTAGCGGCCATCGCCTGTGCACTGGCACCCAACGAATATGCGCTGGCGGGCGCACGCTTTGTGATGGGCCTCGGCGTGGGGATCGATCTGCCGGTGGCGATGGCGTTTCTTAGCGAGTTCGCCAGGCTCAAAGGCCCCGGAAACAAGGCCTCCAGCGTGGCAATGTGGTGCCCAACCTGGTATGCCGCAATCAGCATCTCTTACCTGTTGGTGTTATTCTTCTACGCCGTACTGCCAGAAAGTCACAGCGACTGGCTGTGGCGCTTAATCCTGGGGTTTGGCGCGGTGCCTGCGCTGATGATTATCGCCATTCGTAGCCGCTACATGAGCGAGTCCCCGGTCTGGGCGGCGAATCAGGGCAACCTGAAAGAGGCGGCCGCTATCTTGCGGCAATCGTATAACATCAACGCCCACGTGCCGCAGGATGCGCTTAACCAACCGGCACCGGTGGTCAACAAGGCGAAGTGGGCAAATTATCTGAACCTGTTCCGTGGCGTCTATCTGCGACGTACCACGCTCGCTACCCTGCTCTCGGTGGTGTCGTCTTTCGCCTATAACGCCGTCGCATTTGGTCTGCCGGTCATTATCTCCAGCTTCTTTGTGCAGTCGATGCTGACCACTATTCTGATCTCGCTGGTGCTAAACCTGCTGTTTGCCTTCGTCGGCGGATTGCTGGCAGTGCGCTATGTTCCGCGTTTCGGCGCGTGGCGGATGTCGCTGGCGGGCTACGCCTGTCAGCTTATTGCTCTGCTGGGGCTGGCGCTGATTGGTCGTCCGGAAGGCGTATCGGAAGGCGTTATCGCCGTCGCGATGCTGGCGCTGTTCCTGTTCGGTCAGGGATTTGGGCCCGGTGCCCATACCATGACGTTTGCGTCCCTGAGCTATCCCACCTCTCTGCGCGGCGTGGGCGTGGGCCTTAACCAGACGCTGATGCGCAGCAGTTCTACGCTCTCGCTGTTTCTGTTCCCTCTGCTGGTGGCCTCTCTTGATACCGCCGTGTTCTGGGTGATCGCCCTGGCACCGTTTATCGGGCTGGCTTCGCTGCTGGCAATCCGCTGGGAGCCGTCCGGCTATGATGTGGATGCAGAGGATTATCGATAACCTTCTCAACCGGCTCCTTGAGCCGGTTTTTTTATCCATAAGCGACTCATATGACAGCCTTCATTTCTGCCAGGGCATACTGAAACGTCTCCCGATGATGAGCAGATGGATGCAGCATGTTAGCAGCTCAGGTCACTGATAATTCTTACAAAGGCTGGCAGGCATCGCTTGCCCTGCAGTTTTGTTATACCCCTGAGAAAACCCTCCTGCACGCTGCTCATCACATCGGGCCCCTCACCGTACAGCGACCTTTTTATCCCGAAGGCGACACCTGTCACCTGTATTTACTGCACCCGCCAGGCGGGATAGTCGGCGGCGATACGCTGGATATTTCGGTGCATCTGGACGCGAAAAGCCATGCGCTGATCACCATGCCCGGCGCGAGCAAGTTCTATCGCAGCAGCGGCCCGCAGGCCTGTCTCAATCAGCACTTCTGGCTCGGTGATGAGGCTACGCTGGAGTGGCTGCCGCAGGACACCATTATCTTTCCCGGTGCGAATGCCGCCCTGCGTTCCGTTTTTCATCTGAAGGCCTCCAGTACGCTGCTGGCGTGGGAGCTGTACTGTCTGGGTCGCCCGGTGATCGGCGAAACCTTCAGCCACGGCACGCTGGAAAGCCGCCTTGAGATCTGGGTCGACGATGAGCCACGGCTGATTGAACGTCAGCACCTCAGCAATGGCGATCTCACGCCCGTTGCAGGTCTCCCGTGGGTCGGCACGCTGCTGTTCTTTCCGGCCAGGGAAGCGCACCTCGAAACGGTGCGCGAACTGCTGACGCCGCTGAGCCATTTTGCCGGGGCAACGCTCACAGACGATCTGCTGTCGGTGCGTTTTCTCTCCCACGACAACCTGATTTGCCAGCGGGTGATGCGCGATATCTGGCAGTCGCTTCGCCCGCTTTTAACCCCCAAAACCGCCTGTTCGCCGCGTATCTGGCAGACATAAGAGAAACGTTATGGAACTGACCCCCAGAGAAAAAGACAAGCTGTTGCTGTTTACCGCTGCGCTGGTTGCCGAACGCCGCCTTGCGCGCGGGGTAAAACTGAATTACCCGGAATCAGTCGCGCTGATCAGCGCGTTTATTATGGAAGGCGCCCGCGATGGCGAAACCGTCGCCTCACTGATGGAAGCGGGCCGTCACGTCCTGACGCGCGACCAGGTGATGGAAGGCGTACCGGAGATGATCCCCGACATTCAGGTGGAAGCGACGTTCCCGGACGGATCAAAGCTCGTCACCGTCCATAACCCGATCGTATAAGGAGCGCGTGATGATCCCAGGCGAATACCAGATCCAATCCGGAAACATTGCGATCAACGTTGGGCGAGACACGCAAAACGTGATCGTCGAAAACCATGGCGACAGGCCGATCCAGGTGGGATCGCACTACCACTTTTATGAGATTAACCCGGCGCTGAAATTCGACCGGGAAGCCACCAAAGGCTATCGGCTGAATATTCCGGCAGGCACCGCCGTGCGTTTCGAACCCGGACAGAAGCGCGAGGTGACGCTGGTTCAGGTCAGCGGCGCGCAGCGTATTTTCGGCTTTCGCGGCAAGGTGATGGGAGAGGTGAAAAATGGCTGAAATTTCACGCCAGGCCTACGCCGATATGTTCGGCCCCACCACTGGCGATAAAGTGCGTCTGGCCGACAGTGAGCTGTGGGTTGAAGTGGAAAACGATCTCACGGTCTACGGCGAAGAGGTCAAATTCGGTGGCGGGAAGGTGATCCGCGACGGTATGGGCCAGGGGCAGATGACATCCGACGGCTGCGTGGATCTGGTGCTGACCAACGCGCTGATTATCGATCACTGGGGGATCGTTAAAGCCGATATTGGCGTAAAAAACGGGCGGATCTTTGCCGTGGGTAAAGCCGGCAACCCGGATATACAGCCCGGGGTCACGATCCCGATTGGCGCAGCGACAGAAGTGATCGCCGCCGAAGGGAAAATTGTCACCGCCGGCGGGATCGACACGCACATCCACTGGATCTGCCCGCAGCAGGCGGAAGAGGCGCTGGTCTCTGGCGTCACCACCATGATTGGCGGGGGCACGGGCCCTGCGGCAGGCACCAACGCCACGACCTGTACGCCGGGGCCCTGGTATATCGCGCGAATGTTGCAGGCGGCCGATACACTACCGGTGAATATCGGCCTGCTTGGCAAAGGTAACGGTTCCAACCCTGATGCCCTGCGCGAGCAGATCGCAGCGGGTGCCATCGGGCTGAAGATCCACGAAGACTGGGGCGCGACGCCGGCCGCCATTAACTGTTCACTGGCGGTGGCGGAGGAGATGGATATTCAGGTGGCGCTGCACAGCGACACGCTGAACGAATCCGGGTTTGTTGAGGACACGCTGGCGGCTATCGGCGGACGGACCATTCACACCTTCCATACGGAAGGGGCGGGCGGCGGACATGCACCGGATATTATTACTGCCTGCGCGCACCCGAATATTCTGCCCTCCTCCACTAACCCGACGCTGCCCTACACGGTGAATACCATCGACGAGCATCTCGACATGCTGATGGTGTGTCACCACCTCGACCCGGATATCGCCGAGGACGTGGCCTTTGCTGAATCACGCATTCGCCGGGAGACCATCGCCGCGGAAGATGTCCTTCACGATATCGGTGCCTTCTCGCTGACCTCGTCCGACTCCCAGGCAATGGGTCGCGTCGGCGAAGTGATTATTCGTACCTGGCAGGTGGCGCACCGTATGAAGGTTCAGCGCGGCGCACTGCCGGAAGAGACCGGGAACAACGATAACTACCGCGTGAAACGCTATATCGCCAAATACACCATTAACCCGGCGCTGACCCACGGGATTGCTCATGAAGTGGGCTCGATTGAGGCCGGGAAACTGGCGGATTTAGTGGTCTGGTCCCCCGCGTTCTTTGGCGTCAAACCCGCCACCATTGTGAAAGGCGGGATGATCGCCTGCGCCCCGATGGGGGATATCAACGCCTCTATCCCAACGCCGCAACCGGTCCGTTACCGTCCGATGTTTGGCTCGCTGGGTGCCGCACGCCATGCGACGCGGCTGACGTTTGTCTCCCAGGCTGCCGATGCGAAGGGCATTTCGCACCAGCTCAGTCTGCAGAGCGGCATAGCCGTCGTAAAAGGCTGCCGCACGGTGAAAAAGGCCGACATGATCCACAACAGTCTGCAGCCCAACATCACCGTTGACGCACAAACTTACGAGGTTCGCGTTGATGGCGAGCTCATTACCAGCGAGCCGGCAGACGTTCTGCCGATGGCCCAACGCTATTTCCTGTTTTAAGGAGTGACGATGATCTACCTGACCCAACGCCTTGACCATGCCCATCCGATAACCGCCAGCGTCACGCTGCCGATTGATGTCCGGGTGAAAAGCCGTGCCCGCGTGGCGCTGAATGACGGTCGCGAAGCCGGGCTGATGCTGCCGCGCGGCCTGCTGCTGCGCGGGGGAGATCTGCTGACCACTGACGACGGCAGCGAGGTGATCGAGGTGATCGCCGCGCCGGAATCGGTCTCCGTGGTGCGCTGCGACGATCCGTTCCTGCTCGCCCGCGCCTGCTACCACCTCGGCAACCGCCACGTGCCGTTGCAGATCATGCCCGGCGAGCTGCGCTACCACCACGATCATGTGCTCGATGACATGCTGCGCCAGTTCGGGCTCGAGGTGACATTTGCCACCCTCCCGTTTGAACCGGAAGCAGGGGCGTATACCAGCGATGCCCACAGCCATAGTCACTCTCACGCTCATTCACATTAAGGATTCATCATGCGTACGTTTTTACCTCTGCTACTGCTGGCCTTTTCTCTTCCTGCCCTGGCGCATCCCGGACACGGCACAGACAGCTTTCAGGCCGGTTTTTTCCATCCGCTGACGGGTCTTGATCATCTGCTGATGCTAACCGGTGCGGGCGTACTTTCGGCCCTGAGCGGGCGCAAGCTGCTGCTGCCCTTTGCCACTCTCGGCATGATGCTGGCCGGGGCCGTTGCAGGCAGCCTGCTTGGCGGCTTTAGCGGCATGGAAATGCTGATTATCGCCTCGCTGGCGGTCTGCGGCGCGATGATGTTTAAAACCGAAAATCGCCTGCTGTTGGCCGTGCCGGCGCTGGCAATGTTCCACGGCTGGGCGCACGGGGTAGAGATGTCTGGCCACAACTTCTGGCTCTTCACCAGCGGCTTTATGTTTGCCAGTGCCACGGTGCTGTGCGCCAGCTTCGCCGCCGGGTTGCTGCTGCGCCGTCACGACGGGTTACGTAAAACCTTTGGTGGCGGGCTGATTGTCTCTGCGCTGCTGGCGCTGATGGGCTGATGGAGCACGTCCGCCAGCGGCTGCGCCTGATGCAGCTCTCCAGCAGCAGCCTTCCGGTCGGGTCATTCACCTGGTCGCAGGGGCTGGAGTGGGCCGTAGAAGCAGGCTGGGTCCCCGATGCTGAGGCGTTCAAAAACTGGCAGATCCTGCAGATGGAGCAGAGCTTTTTCTGTGTCGATCTGCCGCTGTTTTCCCGACTTTATCAGGCGTGCGAGCAAAACGATTTGGCGACGGCAACACGCTGGACGGCCTACCTTCTCGCCTGCCGGGAAACGCGTGAACTGCGTGAAGAGGAACGCAACCGCGGGGCGGCCTTTACGCGCCTGCTCAAAAGCTGGGAGCCGGACTGTCCGGCAGAGTGGCGGACGCTGTTTATGCAAAGCCAGCTCAGCGGCATGGCATGGCTCGGAGTACGCTGGGGCATTAGCGCCCATGAGCTGGCCCTGAGCCTGGGCTACAGCTGGATTGAGAGCGCGGTCATGGCAGGCGTCAAGCTGGTGCCGTTCGGGCAACAGGCGGCGCAGCAGCTGATTATCGACCTGAGCGACCACTTTGCCGCCGGGCTTGAACCGGCTTTTTTGCGTGGCGACGACGCGCTGGGTGCGGCAACGCCGCTGTCGGCCATCGCCTCTGCGCGCCACGAAACACAATATTCACGATTATTCCGTTCCTGAGGAGACAACATGGCTGATTACAAACATCCCCTGCGCGTGGGCGTGGGCGGCCCGGTGGGGTCGGGCAAAACCGCGTTACTGGAAGCACTCTGCAAAGCAATGCGCGACACCTATCACCTGGCAGTGGTGACCAACGATATCTACACCAAAGAGGATCAGCGCATTCTCACCGAAGCGGGCGCCCTTGAGCCAGAGCGCATCGTGGGCGTGGAGACGGGCGGTTGCCCGCATACCGCAATCCGCGAAGATGCCTCAATGAACCTGGCGGCAGTGGAAGCGTTAAGCGAAAAGTTCGGCAATCTGGACCTGATCTTCGTTGAAAGCGGCGGTGACAACCTGAGCGCCACCTTCAGCCCGGAGCTGGCTGACCTGACAATCTATGTGATTGACGTCGCTGAAGGGGAGAAGATCCCGCGTAAGGGCGGCCCAGGGATAACCAAATCCGATTTTCTGGTGATCAACAAAACCGACCTGGCACCCTATGTGGGGGCCTCACTGGAGGTGATGGAGCGTGACACCAACCGCATGCGCGGCGAGCGCCCGTGGACCTTCACCAATCTGAAGGCGGGCGACGGACTGGCGACGATCGTGACATTTCTGGAAGAGAAAGGGATGTTGCGGGTGTAACCGTATAAATCCCCTCTCCCTGGCGGGAGAGGGTCAGACATTACGCCTCCGGCAACTCCGCCAGCGGCCAGCGTGGACGTACAGAGACGCTCAGATCGGCGGTCGCGCCAGCGTTCAGACGCACCATGCCCGCATAGGCGATCATCGCCCCGTTATCGGTACAGAATTCCGGACGGGCATAAAATACTTCCCCACCACGCTTTTGCATCATCTGCGCGAGTTTTGCACGCAGCGTGCGGTTGGCGCTGACGCCCCCGGCCATCACTAGACGCTTAAAGCCGGTCTTTTCCAGTGCGCGTTTGCATTTGATCATCAGGGTATCGACCACCGCGTCTTCGAACGCACGGGCGATATCAGCACGGGTCTGCTCGCTATCGTCATTATTGCGAATGGTATTGGCCGCGAAGGTTTTCAGACCAGAAAAGCTGAAATCCAGCCCTGGACGGTCAGTCATCGGACGCGGGAAGACGAAACGCCCTTCCGTGCCCTGCGATGCCATTTTCGAGAGCATCGGACCGCCAGGATAATCCAGGCCCAGCAGTTTGGCCGTTTTGTCGAAAGCCTCACCGGCTGCGTCGTCAATGGACTCGCCGAGCAGCTCATACTTGCCAATCCCCGTTACGCTAATCAGCTGGGTATGGCCACCTGAAACCAGCAGCGCCACAAAAGGAAACGCAGGCGGATTATCTTCCAGCATCGGCGCCAGGAGATGCCCTTCCATATGGTGAACCGGAATGGCCGGCACATCCCACGCGAATGCCAGCGAACGGCCCACCGTTGCGCCGACCAGCAGCGCACCCACCAGGCCTGGGCCTGCGGTATACGCTACAGCATCAATATCAGTAGAGCTCAACCCGGCTTCTTTCAGCGCCGCCTGAATCAGGGGAACCGTTTTACGCACGTGGTCACGAGAAGCCAGTTCAGGCACGACGCCGCCGTAGTCAGCGTGTAATTTCACCTGACTATACAGTTGGTTGGCAAGAAGCCCTTTTTCGTCGTCGTAAATGGCGATGCCGGTCTCATCGCAGGATGTTTCAATACCCAGTACACGCATGACTTGTTTTACCTCGTTTCAATACCGCGCAGTGTAGGGCCAATGCGGATTGATGTAAAACTTTGTTCGCCCCAGGAAGAAGCCTCGTGTATACTCCTCACCCTTATTAAAGTCCCTTTCAAAAACGCGTCGGTGCTTTACAAAGCAGCAGCATTTGCAGTAAAATTCCGCACCATTTTGAAATAAGCTGGCGTTGATGCCAGCGGCAAACCGAATTTATCAAAGGTGAGAGTTACATGCCGGTAATTAAAGTACGTGAAAACGAGCCGTTCGACGTTGCACTGCGTCGCTTCAAACGTTCATGCGAGAAAGCAGGTGTTCTGGCTGAAGTTCGTCGTCGTGAGTTCTATGAAAAACCAACGACCGAACGTAAGCGCGCTAAAGCTTCTGCTGTGAAACGTCACGCGAAGAAACTGGCTCGCGAAAACGCACGCCGTACTCGTCTGTACTAATCAATTGAGGGCCTCAGCCCTCAATGACAGACAGAGTTGTAGTCGTAAGGCCGTGCTTCCGGAAGGAATGCGCGGCTTGTTTTCGTTTATGAGTTACTAAAATTTTTGGGGCATATGGCCGGACGAATCCCACGCGTATTCATCAATGACCTGCTAGCCAGAACCGACATCGTCGATCTCATCGACGCGCGGGTAAAGCTGAAAAAGCAGGGCAAGAACTACCATGCGTGCTGTCCTTTCCATAACGAAAAAACCCCCTCCTTCACCGTAAACGGTGAAAAGCAGTTTTACCATTGCTTCGGCTGTGGTGCTCACGGTAATGCTGTCGATTTTTTAATGAACTACGACAAGCTCGAGTTCGTTGAAACCGTCGAAGAGCTGGCGGCGATGCACAACCTTGAAGTGCCGTATGAAGCAGGCAGTGGACCAAGCCAGATCGAGCGCCATCAACGGCAGACGCTGTACCAACTGATGGATGGTCTGAACTCGTTTTATCAACAGTCTCTTAAGCACGCTGCTGCTGAGCCTGCGCGTCAGTACCTGACAGCGCGCGGACTGAGTGACGATGTGATTGCGCGTTTCGCTATTGGTTACGCCCCGCCCGGCTGGGACAACGTGTTAAAGCGTTTTGGCGGCAATAGCGAAGATCGTAAGTCTCTTATCGATGCCGGCATGCTGGTCACCAATGACCAGGGACGAAGCTACGACCGCTTCCGCGAACGGGTGATGTTCCCGATCCGCGACAAGCGTGGCCGGGTGATTGGTTTTGGTGGTCGCGTGCTGGGTGATGCCCTGCCGAAGTACCTCAACTCCCCGGAGACCGATATTTTTCATAAAGGCCGCCAGCTTTACGGTCTTTATGAGGCGCTGAAGGATAACGCGGAACCTCCGCGCCTTCTGGTCGTCGAAGGCTATATGGATGTCGTCGCGCTGGCGCAGTACGACATCAATTATGCGGTTGCATCTCTGGGCACCTCGACCACAGCCGATCACATTCAGCTGCTGTACAGGGTGACTAACAATGTCATCTGCTGTTACGACGGTGACCGTGCAGGGCGCGACGCCGCCTGGCGTGCGCTGGAAACCGCACTGCCTTATATGACCGACGGGCGTCAGTTACGCTTTATGTTCCTGCCCGACGGTGAAGACCCGGATACGCTGGTGCGTAAAGAGGGCAAAGCGGCGTTTGAAGCGCGGATGGAGCAGGCTCAGCCGCTCTCCACGTTTTTGTTTAACAGCCTGATGCCGCAGGTCGATTTGAGTACCCCTGACGGGCGCGCGCAGCTCAGCACGCTGGCGCTGCCGTTAATCAGTCAGGTGCCCGGCGAAACGCTGCGCATCTATCTGCGTCAGGAGCTAGGCAACAAGCTCGGCATTCTGGATGACAGCCAGCTTGAACGTTTAATGCCTAAACAGTCTGAAAACGGTGCGGTTCGTCCCGCGCCTCAGCTAAAACGCACAACCATGCGTATACTGATAGGGTTACTGGTTCAAAACCCCGAACTTGCTCCGCAAGTGCCATCGCTGGCGGGTTTGAACCACGAAAAATTGCCCGGGCTTGGCTTATTTTCAGAATTGGTCAACACTTGTTTGTCTCAGCCAGGTCTGACCACCGGACAACTTTTAGAACATTATCGCGGCACAAAAGAGGCTGCTACCCTTGAAAAACTGTCGATGTGGGACGATATAGCAGATAAGGACATTGCAGAAAAAACGTTCACCGACTCACTCAACCATATGTTTGATTCGATGCTTGAGCTGCGCCAGGAAGAGTTGATAGCTCGCGAGCGCACACACGGCTTAAGCAGCGAAGAACGCCGGGAACTCTGGATGCTGAACCAGGAGCTGGCAAAAAAATGAATTCAACGGCTTAAGTGCCGAATATCGATCGGGAAGCCCCCGGCAGCCGCACTGAGAGGCAGCGGCACAAATATAAGTACGCCCTCGCTTTAAAGGTTGGCAGCCCCATCGCCGACACCAATCAAACGAATTAAGTGTGGATACCGTCTTATGGAGCAAAACCCGCAGTCACAGCTGAAACTTCTTGTCCAACGCGGTAAGGAGCAAGGCTATCTGACCTATGCCGAGGTCAATGACCATCTGCCGGAAGATATCGTCGATTCAGATCAAATCGAAGACATCATCCAAATGATCAATGACATGGGTATTCAGGTGATGGAAGAAGCACCTGATGCCGATGATCTGTTGCTGGCTGAAACCTCCAACAACACTGACGAAGATGCGGAAGAAGCTGCTGCACAGGTCCTGTCCAGCGTGGAATCTGAAATCGGGCGTACCACTGACCCGGTCCGCATGTACATGCGCGAAATGGGTACCGTTGAACTGTTGACCCGCGAAGGCGAAATTGACATCGCGAAACGCATCGAAGACGGGATCAACCAGGTTCAGTGCTCTGTTGCCGAATACCCGGAAGCGATCACCTATCTGCTGGAGCAGTACGATCGTGTTGAAGCGGAAGAAGCGCGCCTGTCTGACCTGATCACCGGTTTTGTCGACCCGAACGCTGAAGAAGATATGGCACCGACCGCCACTCACGTGGGTTCTGAACTGTCTCAGGAAGAGATGGATGATGACGAAGACGAAGATGAGGAAGATGCCGACGACGACACCGCCGATGATGACAACAGCATCGATCCGGAACTGGCGCGCGAGAAGTTTGCCGAGCTGCGTACCCAGTACGAAGTCACGCGTGACACCATCAAAGCAAAAGGTCGCAGCCACGCAGCCGCACAGGAAGAGATCCTGAAACTGTCTGAAGTCTTCAAACAGTTCCGTCTGGTGCCTAAACAGTTCGACTACCTGGTTAACAGCATGCGCGTGATGATGGATCGCGTACGTACCCAGGAACGCATCATCATGAAACTGTGCGTTGAGCAGTGCAAAATGCCGAAGAAGAACTTCATCACCCTCTTCACCGGCAACGAAACCAGCGAAACCTGGTTCAACGCGGCTATCGCGATGAACAAGCCGTGGTCTGAAAAACTGCATGACGTGAAAGAAGACGTGTTCCGCGGCCTGCAGAAACTGCATCAGATTGAAGAAGAGACCGGCCTGACCATTGAGCAGGTTAAAGACATCAACCGTCGTATGTCCATCGGTGAAGCGAAAGCCCGCCGTGCGAAGAAAGAGATGGTTGAAGCGAACCTGCGTCTGGTTATCTCTATCGCCAAGAAGTACACCAACCGTGGCCTGCAGTTCCTGGATCTGATTCAGGAAGGCAATATCGGTCTGATGAAAGCGGTTGATAAGTTTGAATACCGTCGTGGTTATAAGTTCTCCACCTATGCTACCTGGTGGATCCGTCAGGCTATCACCCGCTCTATCGCGGATCAGGCGCGTACCATCCGTATTCCGGTGCATATGATTGAGACCATTAACAAGCTCAACCGTATTTCCCGCCAGATGCTGCAGGAGATGGGCCGCGAGCCAACGCCGGAAGAGCTGGCTGAGCGCATGCTGATGCCGGAAGACAAGATCCGTAAAGTGCTGAAGATCGCCAAAGAGCCAATCTCCATGGAAACACCAATCGGTGATGATGAAGATTCGCATCTGGGTGATTTCATCGAGGATACCACCCTCGAGCTGCCGCTGGACTCTGCGACGACCGAGAGCCTGCGTGCTGCAACACACGACGTTCTGGCTGGCCTGACCGCCCGTGAAGCAAAAGTGCTGCGTATGCGTTTCGGTATCGATATGAACACCGACCATACGCTGGAAGAAGTGGGTAAACAGTTCGACGTTACCCGCGAACGTATCCGTCAGATCGAAGCGAAGGCGCTGCGTAAACTGCGCCATCCAAGCCGCTCTGAAGTACTGCGTAGCTTCCTGGACGATTAATCGATCCTGTCAGTGAAAAAGCTCCCTTTGGGGAGCTTTTTTTTTTGCATTTTCTCCGCCCCTCAGGGACAAGGAAACACCGCCCTACAGCCCACGCACAACCAGGGCCTCATCCAGTTCCCGATACGCCTCCACCAGCTTATCCAGCGTTGCCCTGTTAAGCCCGCTCGGGTTTGGCAGCACCCACACCTGCGTGACGCCAATGGTGATGGCCTGTTTGCCCCACTGCGCACCGCGCTGACTGAACGCCTGTTCGTAAGCCTGCTTGCCCAGGATGGCCAGCGCTGCCGGCTGATAATCTTCAATCTTCTTAATCAGCTCCCGCCCACCGCTGCGCAGTTCATGCAGGTTCACCTCACTCGCCTGAACCGTGGGCCGCTCAACCAGCATGGTTATCCCGCAGCGCGTATCCAGCAGGTGCTGCTCCTCTTCAGGCTTCAGTAGCCTGTCGGTAAACCCGGCCTGATAGATAACCTTCCAGAAGCGATTCCCCGGATGGGCAAAGTGAAAACCGGTGTGCGCCGAGGACTTCCCAGGGTTAATCCCGCAAAACACCACCCGCAAGCCCGGGGCCAGAATATCGTTGATCATCTCGACTCCCATTGATACATCCTTATGGAAGTATAAAGGATTGATTATGCATTGTTTATAAAAACAGCAGGCAGGTGTGAATGGCTGGATTGCTGAAGGGAGTTCCTCTATAATTCACCGCCACGGCCCCTTAGCTCAGTGGTTAGAGCAGGCGACTCATAATCGCTTGGTCGCTGGTTCAAGTCCAGCAGGGGCCACCAAATTTAGCTGTAGAATCAAATGATTAAGCCACTCGATTGAGTGGCTTTTTTATTGGTTTTTTTGAGCCGGTGGCGCAGTCGCTAACCGTGGGTCTGCGAAGCCGTTCGGACACGCTCAGCGGCGCCAGGTGTCGCAATCAGACGCTCCACGGACTCCATCGTCACGAACGTACAGCTGCAGTCCACATTGGTGCACTGGTGATAGCGCTCTTTGGTATTTTCACTTAAATAGCGACTGGTACGCACATGCGCGGAATGCTTGCACTTAGGACAATGAAACATGTACCCCCACATAATTCACAATTTGTGAATTGATAATACCCAAAAAGAAACCAATAGCAAATACATTACTCATTTGCGATAGAAAATTTTTCATCAGCGACGTTCAGCTCAAGCTTAAGTTGCGTGGTAAATCCACTCTCGCTGAGGGTATGAACCACTTCGTTGATAATCCACGCCTGCTCGTCAATGACCCGTTTAAAGCCGTTGACCAGCACCGGCGTTTCGGGATACAGATCGGCACGTCCCAGCGCCAGCTGGATGGAAAAATTCACGGTACCCCGCTGAAGCGCGCGCCACTTCGCCTCCGCAGCCCTGAGCGCCTGCTCTTCAGAGGCATAAACCGTGGTGAGTTCAAAAACGTTTTCCGCCGATCCCACCAGCCTCTCTTGCGGCTTCTCTGCCTTGCCTCCTGCTCCCGCTACCGGTGTAGCGGCATCCGGGTGCTGTAGTCCTTCTGTCGGCTGCCCCCCGGGCTGACGAGCAATGCTCAATTGAGTATTTTGTTGTTTTGGGTCACGCGTTTGCAGCCATTTGGCCGTCACGCCGGAATAATTTTCACGGTCAGCGACGGAAAAAAGGTGCCGATCGCCATCCCCACGTTCAATCATCATTAAGGGAAGCGGTGTGCCACTGGCCGTCACGGCATGGCCCGCTTTCATAAAAATAACCTTCCCGGCTTTGATTGAAACAAATGCACCATTACGTTCGGCCAGGCGGGAGAGAAACGCCGCGTCAGTCTCCTGAGACTGATCGATATGAGAAATGGCGATGGATGCAAGTCCCGCCCCGACGCTGGCGGTAAACTGGTTACGCTGAGCAATGGTGTTGACTATCGCGCCGATCGTCGTGTCATGCCACGACTGTTCGCGCCGCACGTTGAGCTTCCCACGAAAATCGGCGCTGCATCCCCGGATGGTCAGCGTGTCCGGCGTGCCCCGGAATTCAATCGCATCTATCGTAAACTCCCCTTTCGGCTGGAGCGGTGTTCCCTCCCATCCCAGCCATAAGGACACTCTTGCCCCCCGGGCAGGCAGGTCTAACAACCCGTCGGAATCATCCAGTAGAATATCCAGCTGATCGGCTTCCAGCCCACGTTTGTCGGTCATGGTCAAACTAATAAGACGATGGCTGAAATTTTGCGTGATATCGCGCTCGTCAAGCTTAAGCATAAAATCAGGGGCGATTTTCCCACCCGCCCGGATATTCATTTCGGTGATCATCCCACCAGCCCTCCAATGCTATTACGTGCGCTTTCCACCAGCTCTGAGGCCTGCGTTCTCAGGTCGCCAAACGTCGTCATCAGCGATTCATCCACGCGTTTCAGTACCAGGGTAAAATCAATTTTCCGGGCAGTGCCATCGCTGTAAAAATCCGAATGCGTATGCGTGACTTTCTCAATGATAAACATGCCGTGAATGATGCCGGTACCGTCTATCAACGGCCATGCCCGCCCTTCATTCGCCATCAGCTCAACCGCCTTGAGAGAAAGCCGCCCTCCCGTGAGCTCCGGGTAAAGTAATCCGGAAAGGTTAAAGGATGTCTCACCTTCGCCAAGGTACTGCCAGGCTTTGGGTTTCCCGATGCGTTCGTTGGATGCCCAGCGGTAGTCTTTTGTAAATACCATTGACTGATACGGTAAGGTTCGTCGTTCAAAGACAAACAGACCCAGCACCATTAACATTTTCTCTCTCCTTAACCATACATAAAGCTGGATTGCTGCCGTCTCGCTTTTTCCTGCTCACTGCTCTCTATAGCCTCCCGGATTTGACGAGTCAGATCCGTTCCGGAGGCTGCGCTCCCCTGCAGCGTGAAGTTGTATTCACTTTTACTCTGATCGATGTAAGAACGTCCTCCCGCTGCTGCCATCGGCTGGTATCCCATGAAGCCGCTGTAAACAGGTGACGCCGGGTCCCAGGCACTGCCGGCGTCAGCAGAGGAGGTGCCTTCTTTCGGTACAGCCGAGTCGATATTGCCCGACTCTTTTTTTATGACGCCGAGTTTCTCCAGCAGCCAGCTGGCCTTGCCGCGCAGGCTGTTAAAGAGATTTAGCGGCGCCATTAGCGCATCTCCCAGCGCCTGACCGAACGCCACGCCGACATTTTTGCAGCTGTCGAGCGTTTCCTGCGTCGCCTTAATCGGCGCAATCAGATCGATGAACCACTGCCAGATCCCGCCCAGTTTTTCTGAAATGAAACCAAAGGCCTGTAACAGCGGAGAGAACAGCTCGCCCAGCGGCGCGAAGGCCGCAGAAAGCCCCTCAATCACCCCGCCAAAGAAGGCGCTAATGGGCTCCCAGTATTTAAGAATCAGTAAAGCGCCGGCGGCAATTGCCGCTCCGAGAGCAATAACGGGCCAGCTCAGGGCGCCCAGCACCGTCATGATGCTCCCCCCCACTACGCTGAATACCGTGCCCAGCATCCCGGCAGCGGTTATCACCAGATTCAGGCCTGACACAATGGGGGCGACCACCATACCTAGCGTGCCCAGGACACCGGCAAAGGCTTGTGCGCCCATAACCACGCTGACCAGGGCTTGCGTCAGTGCAGGGTTAGCGTTGATCCAGAGAGAGAGCGTACTAAGCCATCCGGTCGCGGTTGAGATCAGCGTGCGCAGGGCACCATCGGCCTTATCAAAGACATCAATCTTCAGGCCGTTTAATGCAGCCTGGAACTTGCTGATATCACCCTCGAGGTTATCGCCCTGAACCGAGGCTGTCAGCGCGGTGCTCCCCCTCGCGCCCTGGAGCGTCTGGCGCTTGTTATCCAGTGTTCCATTCCCAGCCGCTGAAACCAGTACGCCTGCGCCTTGCATCGCATCCGCACCGAAAATGGCCTTCAGGTATTCCGTTTGTTGAGCCGCACCGATTTTGCTGTTTTCGAATGAGGTAGAGATCGCCTTGAGGATATTCTCTGTCGGTAGTGGATTACCCTCGCCATCCCGTGTTTGCACCTTCAGTTCATTCAGCGCTGCAGAACGCTGCCCATCCGGCGTCTGCAGGCGGCTCAACATGGCGCTAACCTCTGCGCCGGCATCTGCCCCTTTCATTCCCTTTTCCATCAGAATACCAAGCAGCGCGGTGGTCTCCTCAAGGCTGGCGCCGGCTTCTCCGGCGGCAGGTGCGGCGGATGCAACGGCGGTACTCAGTTCGGTGAGACTGGTATTTGACGCAGTGAAACCGCGGGTAAGGACATCTGCAACGCGTTCAACATCCATATTCGCCAGGTTGAACGCGGCCTGCGTGCTGCGGATGATGTCGACCGCTTTGGCGGCATCAATATTCCCAGCGAGGCTGAGGTTGACCGTCGGCACAGTGGCGGCCACCACCCCGTCGGCGTCATAGCCTGACCGGGCCAGCTCGCCCTGCGCCCGGGTGACCACATCTGTAGAGGTTCCTGTACTGACGCTGACATCCCGTGCCTGCTGGCGAATGGCCTCCAGCCTGGTATCCCCCTTCTGCAGACCCAGGCTTGCCTGTATGGCAGACATCTGCTTTTCAAAACGGATGCCTGGGGCAATAAAGCGGGACGTCTGATTAAAGCCCACCTTTGCCATTCCTGCGCTCGCATTAGCAAACTGCTGCACACCCGCGGCAACACGTTTGCCAGACTCGTAGCGGTTCTGGACGGTATTAAGCCGCTCCTGTTGCTGATTGACCCTGGCAAGCGCCTCTTTATGTCGATTTAGTTGTAGCGTTTTTTCGCTGATACCCTGTCTTAAACGACGCTCATCTGACGACAGCGTGCGCGTATTAATCCCTGCCTGCGCCAGCTCACCGCGCTGGCGCTGCACTGACTGGCGTAAATTGTTGTACTCAAGCTTAAGCGCAGCGGCAGATTGGCGGGCTGCCGCCAGCGCATCCGCCTGGTCACGGGTTGGGTTCTGGGTGTTTTTGAGCTGGAGCGCCAGCTCCGCGGTCTGCTGTTTCGCCCGGGCAAGAGACTGCCCCGTCACGGCGAGCTGTTCGTTGGCTTTTCTGAAGCCGTTAATGCGGCCCGCCTGTTCATCAAGCGCGCGCAACGCCGCCTCAGAATCGCGGATACTGGCCGCGAGAGAGAGACTGGCGTTCTGGATAGCGTTAAGCGGTCGGCTTGCCCGGTCGACTGCCTTAAGCAACTCCTGAAGTCTGACATTATTACTCATGGTAGTTTCCGCTTCGCTGCAGCGCCTTTTCGCGCCATATAAGGAGTTCGGTCATGCTCAGCGAGTACAGCTCTGACGGCGGCCAGTGAAAGATCACCGCGATATCCGCCATCAGATCATCGACCGACAGGTTTTCGGGAAATTTTAGCGAGCCGAAGCCGGTGACAAAAAACCGATCACCTTGCCCGCAAAAGAGAGCAGGTCGGAAGCATCCAGACGCGCAATCTCATGCTCGGTCAGGGCCGGCGAGGTCATTCGCGGCAGCACTTTAATCAGCGCATCGACGTCAGATTGTGCCAGCGACGCCAGCGATACCCCACGCAGGGTCCCCGCGTTGGGTTTTGCGACGGTCACCTTTTCGATTTTTTGCTCGCCGCGCAGAACGGGGGTGTCGAGCGTAATGGTGTTCGGGTTTTCGCTTTCGTTAATGACGGTCTCGTTGATATTTTCCATTTGGTTACTCTTCAGAAAGTTAACTTACCGGCCGGCAGTCCCGGCCGGTTAAAGGTTTACAGGCCAATCGCCTTACGGTGTTCCGCCAGACGATCGACGCCGTCGACTTTCAGCACCATGTTGATGATGTCAATTTCGATGATCTCTTTGCCATCGATGGTCAGCTGGTAGTAAGCGCACTCGGTGGACATCTTGGTGGTGCCGCTCTCGCCCTGCTTGTTTTCACCACCATCAAACTCTTTATGACGGCCTCGCATGACGATTTCGACGGCGGAGATTTCGCCCGTGTCGTCACGCTGGAAGGAGCCGGTAAAGCGCAGAGGCACGCTGTCCGCGCCCGGAGAGGCATACTGTGCCCACAGCGCGACGTCCGGCAGACCGCCAATGGTCCACTCAAGCGCCAGGGCATCATCGTCCAGGCCGAGGTCGACAGAGACCGAGCCCGGCATACCGCCGCCGCGATACTTCTCCAGTTTGCGGGTGAGCTTCGGTAAGGTGACAGACTCAACAACGCCCATATAACTCAGGCCATCGTTGAACATGTTCAGATATTTAAGTTTGCGTGGTAACGCCATGCTTCAGCTCCTTAGCTGTTAACCGAATCGGACAGGTCTGCCAGATAGGTATCGGTGATGCGCTGGCGCAGGGTCAGGTTCTCCAGCGGCGGGACAGGGGTGTAGTCGTAATCGATGTACAATTTCCCTGCTTTCAGGGTCGATGCATCATTGGATTCCGGGTCATACCAGCAAGTGCCATCAACGATATAGCCGTTGGTTTTCAGCTCACGGAATTTGGCATTGATACCGGAAACGATGTCGCGGATGAGCGTTGGCGTAATGGGTTTATCCATTGCCCATGCGTGTGCTTCGGCCATGGTATCGGCCAACACCTGCGCGGTACGGGTGTAGTTTTCAAAGACGAAGAGCGGATCGTCTGAACAGGTACGGTTGCCCCAGAATTTGAAGCCGTCGTTACGAATAAGCGTGGTGACGCCGGCCTGGTTAAGCAGGTTCGCATCGGTCGCTTGTTCCTGCAGATCCCAGGACACGGAGGCGCTTACACCTGTGACACCGTTAACGCCGATGTTGGACAGGGTTTTGTGCCAGCCAATCGTCTGGTCGATTTTGGCGCGCAGGCCGAGAGCACGTGCGGTGGCCCAGGCGTGGGTCGTCGTGTTGGTGGTGGTATCCCACGCCAGAAAATCAGGGTGAATCACCATCAACTCGCGCTGACTGAAGTTTTTGCGGTAATCGATAGCGGCTGAAATGGTTTTACAACCCCATGCACTGACATAGCCAAACGCGCGCAGGCTCTGGCACATGGCGGCCAGCGCGGTCGCCACTTCCTGAGAATCCAGCCCCGGAACACCGAGAATACGTGGCTTAACGCCAGTGACCGTTTTCGCGGTAAGGAGCGCTTTCAGACCGGTATATTTACCGTTTTCATCGGTTGTACCGATGATATTAGAGATAGTCTCTTTCTGTGCTTCCTCAGCGGTATCAGCGGTGCCTTCAGCGACACGCACGACAACAACAACCGGTTTACACTGATCGGCAATCGCCTGCAGGGAAGCGGACAACGTCCCCATTTTCCCGGCTTTCGCAATCGCAGTTTGCACGTTGGTAATGAGCACAGGCTCGTTTAAAGGAAATGTCTTGTCGTCCGCATCGCTGGCCGTACAGACCATGCCGATGATTGCCGTCGAGACGGTGGAAATGGTGCGGGTGCCATCGTTGATTTCGATGACTTCCACGCCGTGATGATAGTCGCCCATCCGTTTAACTCCTTCGTTTAGTGGTGAGGCTATTGTCTGTGGAGCGCACGATTGATGCGACGCATTGGGGTTGGAGAAAGGATTACACAACAAACGAAAAACCCTCCGGATGGAGGGTTTGGGTCAGGCAGGGCGTTCTGGCCATTCAATATCCGGGGCGGTGGTAACATCAACCCGATTTAGCATTACCCGGTACCGCTTCCAGCGTAACAACGCGGCAGCTTCTTCCTCGGTAGCAATGCCTAGCTCGGAGGCATCCTCAAGCGGAGTGATAATGTCATTTGCCGCTTGCATTAAGGATGTTTTTTGAGAATTCGCCAGAGCAACACGATCTTCATGCGTGGGTGCTGGCGGTTCCGCAAGCACGGGATAGCCGTTCTTATCTGAGACAATCACTTTTCCCTCGGTTTGCCCGGCCATAAGCGAATCATAATCTTCATCGACCACTTTTACATAATCATCTGGCCAGGTGCCGGCGGAACGATAGTCTGCCTCAAGAGTATCGTTATAAAAAGCCCGGGTAATGGGACAATAAACATAACTCATATTAATAGCCTCTCGCCTCGAAATAAACTTTAACCTCACCACTGCCAGCAACGTAGGTAAAACCTGATTTATCAGGGTTTTGAACATAAATATTCTGATCGTGGAATCCATTGGTATAAAGCAGTGTTAACTGCACACTCAAACAAGCATTAGGAAATGCCGTAGGGAAAGCGATACGTGTTGAATCCGCACTCCGTGTTGCCACACCCCATTGCTTCATAATTCCTGTCGAGTTATCTTTCTCCCAACCACTCGCCGCCTTGCTGGCTGTATTTTTAAGATTGTACCGCGCATCGCTTTCGGCTTTTGTATAGGCAGAAGTTTTTGCCATATAACCGGCATCACTTTGTCCCTTGGTGTAATAACGGGAGTCGAAATTAGTAAAACTCCCTGGAATAATCTGTCCTGGTGCAATAAAATTACCGCTAGTATCCCATTTATAATTAACGTCCTGACCTCCACTCCCTTTCATATGTAAATGCCATGAAAGAACGCTACTGCTTACCAGGGAGCCCATTGAAAATGCCCAAGAGTTTACCCCCTGAATGGTTGCCTGTTGTTTTAAAACTGGGTGATATTCGCTTGTCCCGGCTGTACTGTATAAATTGAAAAATGGCGCTTTAGTATTATATTGCTCGACCCATGCATAATTTCCGCTATAACCCGCCGTAATTTCTTTTCCAGCATAAATCGTATTATTAACAGATAGCGGCGAAGCGGAATTTAGCGCACCGGTTTCAAGGCTCACCCACAAAGGGCGCAGCGAATTATAGCCACCAAATTTATCACCTTTGTTCGTTAGCATGAGATATAGGTTTGCGCCATCATTGCGCCAAAAGGTGCCATAGTCACCGTAAGCAATACGCATACCATTTGCATTCAAGGAGGTGATTTCGAGTCGTGCACGTAACCCGTTTGCAGTACTGAGATTGATTTCCTCCTGACCGTCTGTCGAACCAGTTGCAAGACGCCAATTTCCCTGTTGTACCGTCTCATGCCAGATAGTATCACCTTCCCCACCACGCATTTTTCGTAGGTAGTTTTTTTCACCGCGCATGCCATTACTCAGTCCAGATTGCAGATAAACTCCTTGCTTTACGCCATCAAGATTGAGCGTACCGCTCATGCTGTCACCAAATTTACTTACGCGTTCGCTGGCATTACGATTTGCGGCTACAGCGTTATCATTAGCTGTTTTGACGGCTTTCGGAGTGGCGGCGAGCGCCTCAGATGCGCTGTCGGCTGCGTTACTAAGCTGAACGATACCCTTTTGTGTCGTAGTAGCATCCAGAGCGGTGTATTTTCCTTTAGCAAGATCATAAGCTGTCTTCACCGCTTTCGGCGTCGCGGCCAGTGTCTCAGATACATTGTCAATGGCGCTGCTGAGCTGGACGATACCTTTTTGTGCCGTGCTGGCATCCTGAGCCGTATATTTCCCTTTGGCCAGGTCATAGGTGGCCTTTACCGCTTTAGGCGTTGCGGCCAGCACCTCAGACACGCTGTCGATCGCACTACTGAGCTGGACGATACCCTTTTGTGCCGTGCTGGCATCCTGAGCAGTATATTTCCCTTTAGCCAGGTCATACGCGACCTTCACCGCTTTTGGCGTCGCGGCAACGACTTCAGAGACACTGTCGATCGCACTACTGAGCTGAGTAAAACCTTTTGCCGTCAGAGAAGCATCAGGATGGCGTCGGGACTGCTCGTGCTCGGCAAGTTTGTCGTCGACGTAATCCTGCGTCGCCATCACCGTTGAGGTGTCAATCGTCAACTCGACGGAGGCGATATCACTCACCATGATGACCATACGCACAGTCTGCGCACGTCCCGATCCTTCAGCGAGTGCAGGTTTGTAACTTTCAGCCATATTGCCGACAGCAATCAGCGTCCCGGCATCATCATAGAGCCCCATTTCACGCATCCAGAATCCGCCGATTTCCGGAGGGATCAGCAGCTCCGCCACGACATAATTTTGATTCTTTTTGTCCTGGCTGATTTTGTTCAGCGCATGACGCCAGACCTCATTGATGAGTTTCGTCTGGCTGGCATTTGGCGTCGGGAGTTGCCCGCCGCCATCACCCACCGCCATCGCCGTAAAATTCACTTTCTTCCCGTTCGGGACGGTTGCGGCAGCCAGTTTTTCGGCGCCGGCTTTGGTGATAACCGTTTTATACTTCACTGTCATTGTGCTCTCACTTATCCGGGGTAAACCGTGATGATGTCGCCGTCATAGCTCAGGGCACCGGTATAGAGATAGCCCGGAACGTCCTGAATGATATTGAGGCCGATAAGATGTCGGCTGGCAGGCTTTGCATCAGCAATAAGCCGCTCCATTTCGTAATACATTTCTTCGGTGATGCCGGTTTCCAGCACGCCAATGTCCAGGCGAAACGTGCCTGCCGGGTCGTTGGTTTGCCACCACTCCGTCACGTTGATCAGATAGCCAAGTGGCTCCACCACGCGGCGTACTGCGCCGATCGTTCCTTTGTGTGCATGGATAAACCATGCATTGCGGATAACATCGCGCTTGGTGGCCTCCGGCCAGTTTTCATCCCAGCGGTCAACCGAAAACGCCCACGCCAGCCAGGGCAACAGATTTGCCGGACAGGTGTCGGCATTCCAGAGGTGACGAAGCGGGACGGGGGTATTCTCAATGTCGGCACAGGCGCGCGCCGCCGCGACCTCAAGCGGCGACGCCCCCACCGGTAACAATCGGGCATTACTCATCGTTTCCCCCAACGGTTACGCTGTACTGGCTGCACCATGAGGCCTGGGTTTCATCAAGCACAATATCGGCCGCAGGCGCGGTCAGTTCGACGCGTTGTACACCCTCAACATGCAGTGCAGCGTAAATGGCGGACTTACGAATATCCCGCCCGAGCCGGTGCTGTGCCGTTATATAGGCCTGCAGCCGGGCCCTTGCCGCGTTGAGCACTGGCTCGCTTTCGGGACCTGGGAAGAGGAAAAGAGAAGCCGCAATGCGGTAGTCGACAATGCTGGCGGACTGAACGGTCACACGATCGGCAACGGGCCTGACGTCCTCATCGTTCAGCGCGTTGCGCACAATGGCCAGCAGCTCTTCAGACGCCACGCCGTTATTCTCCCGAGACAGCACGGAGACGGTAACGTTCGCAGGCTGAGGACTGATGACAGAGATGTCCGCCACCCGGCCATCCGCGCTGCGGCCATGGAACTGATAAGCCCCCGTCGATCCCGCCACGCTCAGCCCTTCCGGGGCTTGCTGGATGCGCAAACGAAAGTCGGTGTCAGACTCCATCACAGCCGGTGTGGGCGGAAACGTCGTGTCGTCAGCAGGTGTTATCACCAGACGCGCAAGGTTAGCATTAGCTCCAAGCTGGTCGAGATCGCTACCGGTGGCGTAGGCCAGCATGACCGCACGCGCGGCCTCGTTAACGCGCTGGCGCCAGATAACTTCCCGATACGCATTCTCCTGCAGCAGTTTCACAATCGGCTCTGACTCAAGCGTCAGCGTTCGTGCAATTGCCTCCTGCTCTTCTTCGGGATAGAGCGAGACAAAAGTGGCCTTTCGTTCTGCCAGCAGCGTTTCGTAATCCACCTCCTCCACGACATCCGGCGCGGCGAGCTGGCTCAGATCAACAATAGCCATAGCGTTTAACTCAATGAAATAGTGATAGAAAAGGAATGTCCGGAGGTCTGGCGGGTGCCGGTGAGATCGACATACAGCGTCCCGTCATTCTCCGAACGTTCGAAAGTGATGGCCGTCAGGCTGATCCGCGGCTCCCATTTCTGGATAGCGGAGTAACATGCGGCCATGATTTGCAGGCGCAGCGCCGGACTCTGCGGCCTGTCGATCATTGCCGCCAGCAGTGAACCGTACTCGCGGCGCATCACCCGCGAGCCAATCGGCGTGACCAGAATGTCCCGCACGCTTTGTCTGATATGTTCAGCCTCTGAAATGCTGAGCCCGGTCTGACTGTTCATTCCCCTGTAGCGCTCCGTCATTGCGTCCCCTTAGTCCAGCTTCCGCCGCTTTGCACACTGCCGTGAGCATGGTTGTCCACCTGCACCCCATTGGAGGTGAATTTACCGCCGGAATGCTCAATATTGCCGGCCATTACCCCGCCCTTCTGCACTTCAAGAGAGGCGGTAATTAGCTTGTTGGTACACACCACCTCAGGTGTATCCAGGGTGATGCGCGTCTCAGACTTCACCAGGACCACCGGTACGGTGGCGGTGAGTGATTCAGAGGCTGTGATGTCAGCCGTTTTAATGCCTGCGGCCATGAGTGCTCCGCTCCCGGGCTCGTACTCGATAACCGCCCCATCAGGGAACGAGACGTGGAGTGCATCAGGGGAACCTGACGGCGCCGGGTGGTCATCGGAAAAGATACCTGGCAGCACGAAGGCGGTATCAAGCTCACCGCCGATGGCCAACAGCAGCACTTGTTCTCCCTCGGACGGCGCCCACCACACGCGCGAACGGCCGGCGCGACAGGTCAGCCAGTTCAGCCAGGTGGTTTTCATCCCTCCGGACTGGACGCGGCAGAGCCCTCTGTTGAGGTCAACATCGGTGACAACACCGATACGAATCAGGTTACGGATCGCGCGAGCGATACCGTGCATGGAAGTGAGTGTATTCATGAGAAGAGAATGCCCTTCAGGGGGATCGGCAGCAACGAGACGGGGTTTTATGCGGGATGAAACAACAATCGTTCACGCTGATGGCTGGACAGCCATCAGCGTGGTGAACTTACGCTTTCCACTGACTGACCAGTTCACCGTTGATATACAGCTCCAGCGGACGTGTGACGGGCTCTGGCAACGGCGGCTCCGGGGAATAGGTAGCATGCAACGTTCCCTGCTCCTGCGAAACAAGAATGCGCTCGGTGAGCTGCAGGCTAAAGCTGATATTCACCGTACTATCGTCGTTGAAAGTGACGCCAAAGAGAAACCCGTTTTTTCGCCCGTCATCGAGGGTAAAAATATCTGGCTGGTTATCACGCAGCCAGGCGAGTACCGGGACGAAGACCCCCTCGCTGTCGCCGGCGAAGCTACTGATATTCGCTTTCAGTTCATACTTTTTTTCAAAGGAGAGCGAGGACGCGAGGCGGGCGTCAATATTTCCGCTCCCCACCGACATCTGCAAATGATCAGGGTGAGCGTTCAGTTGCGGAACGGCGTCAATTAATGCCTGACGCAGGCTGTTGAGTTTGTGCATCGAGTTTATCCTGACAGTCTTTTATGGTTTCGACCTGCAGCGCGCAGGCGATAAGGGCATGCTCAAGCCGACGAATATCAGCACTGAGATCGCCGTTGGTGATGGGCTCACTGCCCGGCATCGGACAGGCGCTCACCTTCGGGCAGGCGTTGTAAACAATGTGCTGCGGAGGCGCAGGCGGCGCGGGTGTGCAACCTGCGCACAGCATCAGGCAGCTGAGCGTTATACCAGCGGCGTAACTCTTCATTTTCATTTACCCATTTCCCGATAGCCGCTTCGCGTCGTGCCATCTCCTCGCCGACGGCAACAAGATCCTCGCGGAGCCTGACCTGCGCATCTTCGTTCGACCTGGCAATCCGCTGTGCTTCGGATAACTGCTGAAGCAGCGTGTTGATAGTGTTTTTTTGATCGCGGGCGCTCTGGTTGGCTTTAGCAAGAGAGCGGGACAGGTTCACGTTGTCATGACGAAACCACAGCGTGATGGCCAGCAGAACGGCCAGTACCAGCAGAAGAGGTTTCATGGCTTCCCCTTCAGGCACCAGGCCTTCTCACGAGCTCGACGGTTTTCCAGTCCGGCATTTTTGACCCCATTGACGTACACCCAGCGGGTAAGCTGATTGCACGCCTGCGGCCACTGTTTACGCTTAATGAATGACACCAGCGTGGAACGGCAGGCAGCCCCTGTTCCAACGTTAAAGGCAAAACTCACCAGCGCATCATAGACACGGGGCGGCATCTCCACCGGTGCGCATACCGCCAGCCGTCTTTCAACGTTCATCACGTCGGCAACAAGGTTCGCTGCCGCCTCACGCTCTGTAATTTCCCGTCCCGGCACGACGCCTGACGTATGGCCAATGCCTGATGTCCATACGCCCGCACTGCAACGATAAGGCGACAGGCGACACCCTTCGAGATCAGCAATGAGCGCCAACCCCTCCGGTGAGGTGTTCAGTAACCGGAAGTCAGGCATCAGCACCGCCAGGGCCAGTACGCCCGCGGCGCTGCAACGCTTAATGATTGAGTTCACGAATACTCTTCTTATCGAGTCCAAGAGAGGTCAGATAGCGATAGGTTTTCCGCTTAAACCAGTAATTCGTCAGCGCGGTAAAAATGGCGCAGAGGCTTCCCACGTATAGCGCGACTTTTTCAGGAGACATCGCCCCGAACCAGGCCAGCGCTACGGCCAGCCAGTAGGCGATAAACGTGGTGATTTTCTCAAGACTCAGTCCCATAGGTTCACTGATTCTTTAGTCGGTGCGCTATCAACCTCTGGCATGTCTATCGGCGTGCCATGAGGTAAGATGACCCCCAACTCCGCGAGGCCAGAATTGGCGTTCAGAACGGTTTCAACCACCCCTGCCGTGCGCCCATAGTAACGGGCACAGATGGCATCAAGCGTGTCCCCCTGCATTGCATAGATTTTCATCAGACGCTCCCAACATCCGGATTTCCAGGTACCGTTGAGTTTCCAGCGCTGGCGCCCTTTTTGCTATCACTGCAGGATGGACAATCGCGGACACAACAGACTGCCCGCGAGATGGCAGAGGGCCTAGCGCCAGCTCTCGTCTTCCCAGACTTCCCGGAGGATATTGTCCAGCGCTTCGCGATCGGCCTCTCTTTCAATCCCCTGCAACTCCACTCCGGTCATGGATCCTTTTTTGACGGTAACCAGCGTTGACGGAAACACGGATCTTATCCTGCGGGTTAATTCGTCCTGAAACGCCTCCACGACGGACGGACCAATAAGCTGATCCTTATCCAGGGTAATGTTCACCCGCACGCTGGCCTCTTTTTTGATTCTGTCCGGAACGGGTGATGCCGAGAAAACCACGGTAAACGCGTTGTTCCTGATTAAATTTCCTCTCGCAATCTCAGCGATCAAATTCAGGGCAATTTCACGATCTCTTTCCTGACACGTTCCTTCTGTCGTCAGCCGCGCAATCATCTCGACGCGTTCAATCATGACTTGCTCGTTCAACTCTCTGTCCACACAACCTCCACCACGAGATACTGTATAAACATACAGTAGCATGTATTCATAAAAAGAGTGAAGCAAAAAATCAGAACCATGCGAGGTATGTACATGATATCGATGAAGATTAGCGAATCCCTTTGCTTATCAGATGCGTTAAATACCTCATACGTTCAAGGATTTTCCGGGCCTTTTGCTGATAAGACGGTGCCGCAGGAAATAGCGATCCGTCTGCAGATCCCCGGCACCATTTGTCGTTAAAACGGCTAATGCCCCCCGCCATAAGATGCAGGGCTTCCCCCCGGCTGATCGATATTCCGGTGGCGAGCCGTATCTCATCAATCACTCTCTCTGCCACTCCGTTCTGCGGATCCTTGTCATAGACAAAGGGAGTCTTTGCAACCGGTCTGGGGAGGGTTATGCGTGCGGCTAACGCGCGTCTCGCACGCCGGCTGAGGGGTTGAGAGACGTCGCTCACCGTACAGTTATTGACAGAACTCCAAGAACGCGCAGCGGTGACGTTAAGGTCAACGGCCAAATCAACGGCACGCTTCGGCACAATTTTCCACTGCGTGAGCCGGGTCAAAATCGGCGAGCCCGGGCCGAGTGCGGCGTCGTAAACGCCGCGAATACAGACTCGTTCTTCGCCGTACTGATTGTATTCGGCACGGGGCTCATACAGCGTGCGCACCTGCAACGCATCCCGACGGACAAACGGTCCTCCCTGTGCATTGACGTATCCTGCCCAGTCTCCGGCGTCCGCGGCGTCATGCGCTGCCGCAAATTCTACGCTCAGACCGTGCGCGGCCTGCGTATCAGTCAAACGGCGCAGCTCACGGTAGACGGTCACCGGTGCACCGCCGATGAACTGAAACTGACGGATATGCCAGCGCGCCGCCCAGGCCGAAACAGCAGATGCAGTCACTTTAAGCAACTCGCCGCTTTCGTTATCAGTCTCGCCATCAAGGGCATAGCCGTCGATATTCTTGGAGATGTATTTAGCGATATAACCGGTGGCACTGCCCTTTTGCGGGTCTATAGCTTCAGCGTGAAAGCGAGCTTTTCTGGCGTTATCGCTTTGCAGTTCAAAAGCGTCTTCCTCCTGTGTGTATTCCTCCATAATGCGGCGAACGCGCTCAACGTTTTCGGGCAGCATGAACATCAGCATGTGCCAGTGAGGCGTACCGTCATGGTGGGGTTCAGCAACGCGGATGCCAAACAGACGAATCGCCTGCCGGTGGAGTTTTGCCCGGATCCGCGCCCACAGTTTTGTCAGGTAGCTTTGTGTATCCGCAGGGCTCGCCCCGTTCCATTTACCGTTACGATAGCCGGTGTTCAGGGTGGCGTGATATTTCGACGGCGCGGTTAAGGTATAGAACTCGCCCACATAGCCAAGCTCATGGCAGATATTTTCAAACCCGCGGATGCGGGTCATCAGTTCGCAGCGACGTATCGCGGGATTGGCCACCGAGCCATCGTGCCTGGCAATCAGGCTTATACGGTTGCCCTCTTCATCCTCCAGTTCCAGACCTTTAAGAAATTCACGCGTGCGCCGCTTCTGTTCACGCCAGTCAGTGATGCAGCGTTTACTCGCATAGGCAGACTTCTTTTTGCTGACGTTTCCAAGTGCAATCTGCACATGCTCACGCCAGGCGGCCGCCATGCGACGCAGTCGTCCACGCCACCAGTCTTCGGAAAACATGCGGATCACCGCTGGCGCAATGTCCTCTTTGTTAAAGAGTATCTTCGACACGCGCTCCCAGTGAGGAGGCAGTACATTGAACTGGCGGGTGATTAATCCAGCGCGCTGATACCAGACATGAAGGGTTTGAAATTCGCCGAGGCCAGCGTCATTGATATTCGCCAGCTCGGAACGAATAAAGCCAGCGATGTCAGCGGCCAGCAAATCAATATCGGCGCGGGACATATCCGGGAGACGGTTGAAGCGGGCAATCAGCGTAACCATCCGCGATGCAAGATATTGCGAAAGCGGCGTGTCGAAGTGCCCACCAAAAACGGCGGTGGAGACGTTACGGTCAACACCTGAACAGGCATACCGTGCCGAGACCTGCTGCAGACGTGGTAATACCCTGTTGCAGAACCGAATCAAAAAGGCATTGGCTCGCAGGCTGCCCTGATGGAGATCAAGAGCATCAACCGTGCTCCAGACGTCAAAACGCACGCAGTCAGGCTGCAGAGCGAGCGCTTTTCTGGCTTGCTGCAGCGCCGCGAACAGACGGTCGCGACGCTGTAATTGGGGGTGAGTCAGGTAGGGGCTGGCAATAGCCGATCGGGGTTCATTCCACGGATAAGCAAATGACATCACCAACTTATCCTCCCCGGAAATGTTTGTTTTTCAGCTCCGTTATCTCCTGGCAGGTGACGCATAAGGCCACTCCAGGTAACGCCTTTCGCCGCGCCTCGGGGATGGGGATGTCGCACTCCTCGCAGGTAAAACGCGAGGGCGATGCGCATCGCTGGCGGGCGCTATTAATATGACGTTCGCGATCTTCAAGCTCACGCTCCTGCGCCAGATCGATAAAATCAGCCATCAGTGCAGCTCCTGGGATTCGCGTTCGTAACGGGCAACCTCGTGACACAGCAGTTCCGCTGCGTCTTCGCCACACATTCCGGTTTTATAGATGTGACTGGCTAATGCCTCCAGACGCAGGGAGACGGCGAGTGCGAGTGCCCTGCGCTCCTCCATCTTCGCCTGCACCAGCAGGTGCTGGAGTTCCTCGCGCCCGTTCAGAAAAGTGCGGTTTTCGCTATTTCGCATCACTCATTCTCCTTAATTCAGGCAATAAAATGCCCGGCGGGTTTACGCCATTACGTTTTGGGGTGGATTAAAGCGGCATGGTCAGCCGTTCAGGAAATAAACTCACGACTGCACGGAAATGATTCATGGCTCCGATAAGCGCTCTTTTCTCCTCAGTCGTCAGCTCATTGATACCGCATTCGTGACGGGCGGCGGGTAATTTAGCCAGGAAAAAGATGGCCGCCAGCGCCCTGTTATTCTCTTCAAAACAGGGATCGCGCTTATCGCGCATCTCGGCCAAAAAACGCGCCAGCGCTTTCTCGTTATCGCCCCAGTACCTGGCACGCAGTTCGGCCACGTGATTAAGCCCGGAAAGACGTGCCCCCACCTTGAGTGGGACCGTTGCACGTGTCGCTTCTATTGCCATAACGTCCCTCGCGTTGATTCACACTGTGTGAATTACTCACCCGTAACGGGCTGAAAACGGGATTGGCCTACGCGTTACGCCGCTTTCCAGCGCAGCGAACTGCGCCAGCCTAACGACAGGGCTGGCACTTTGATGATTGCGATTTCAGAAGCCATGTTGCATGATTCCCATTTTGATAATGTCTGCAATCATTAGCCTCTGTTTGCCAACGTCTGCCGCTGATTGCCCGAATTCGCATTGATACTAATACCCAATTGGGTATTAGTAAATACCCAAAGGAATATATTTTGATTTTAGATTCTCAAGTGAATAATGAAGAGTTACTCGATAGAATCTGTCAGGTATATGGTTTTACCCAAAAAATCCAGCTGGCCCGGCACTTCAATATTGCCGCCAGTTCCCTTCAGAACCGCTACGCGCGCGGCACCATCTCCTACGACTTCGCGGTACAGTGTGCACTGGACACAGGGGCCAGCCTGCGCTGGTTAATGACCGGACAGGGTGCCCAGTTTGAAGGTAACCCTGCGCCTGGCGATCCCGTTGCTGTTGTTACATTCACTCTCAGTGATGGTCAGCTGGAAGAAAATTCCACTTTGAGTATCGATTCACATCTCTTTAGCAAACCGCTCACTCGCGGTATCGCAGTCCGGTCTGAGGCAAAGCTCCACTTTGTTGAAAAAGGGGCGTCATTAACCGACGGGCTATGGCTGGTTGAGATTGAAGGCACTATCAGTCTTCGTGATTTAACCCTGCTGCCGGGGAAAAAACTCCACGTCGCGGGCGGCAAAGTCCCCTTTGAATGCGGTATCGATGAGATAAAAACACTGGGCCGTGTGGTGGGCATCTACAGCGAGGTGAACTGATGGCGGGTCGTATGGTACGTATGGTTCGTATGGCATCATTCGATTTCGCTATGCAGGGCATTCAGCCTTAGGTATTCCTTCAGGACTGGCAGAACAAGAACCGGGGCCAACGCTCCCCCGCCAGCCTTTCGGCTTCCTGTTCGTGCCACTCTTCTTCACAAACCCTAAAAACTAAAGAAATCCCCCATCGCGCCGATCATCATCCGTGTGTATTATTTCCTGTAGCGTTTACAACAATTAACCTTAACTCAAATACTTAAGCGCCAAAGCGAAAGGCATCATGAGCACACCGATCAAACGGCTAGAAATCATAAAAAATGCGATTGAACTGGAAGACGACGACATCATCCAGAGCCAGCTGACACGGCTGAAAAATGAAGCGTTTGACGATGAGCTACAGGCAATCGTCGCGGCGCTTGAGCAGAAAAACTATACCGTTGCCATGGCGGCGATCGCTGCCTGGCTACAGGGCCAGCGCGCCATGACGCAATGGCGTGACCCGCAGGTGGCGGCCAGCAAGATGGAGCTAAAAGCGCTGGAAGAGCGCCTCAGGGATTTGATTGACCGTCGCAATGCCCGCGTGCAACAGCTCGATGAATTCAACGATCTCTATTTCTCCCGCCTCGGACCGCTGATGCAGCAGATCCTCGCCCTGCGTAAAACGCTGGCGGAGCTGAACCTGCGACGTCAGCAGGCGGAGGCGCGTCGACGTGAGGAAGACTACCGTCGCTGCCAGCGCTATATGGCGCAGGCGGTGGAGGTGCTGGCGATGCTGACCCAGCGCTGGCGCGATCTGCCTGCGGATTCCGTACAGGCCGCCGAGGCGCGTAAGCAACTGCAGCAGCAAAGCAATCTGATTGCTAACCTGCTGGCCGAAGCGCTGGAGCTGGAGAGTGGCTTAACGCGCGAAGAAGAGCCTGCACGTCAGGCGCGCGACGAGGCCAATGAAGAGTACGAGAAATACCGCGAGCAGCATCACGATGCCGAAATGCGTCTGCGTAAAGGCAAGAACCTCTCCGAGGAAGATCAGAACGAACTGAAGCGTCTCTGGCGTCAGGCGAGCAAGCTCTGCCATCCGGACCTGGTCGCTGACGATCTGAAAGAAGAAGCCAACGCGATGATGGTGCAACTCAACCAGGCCAAACAGCGTGGTGACGTTAAAGCCATTCGTTCGCTGGTGGCACGTCTGCAGCAGGGCTTTGAGCCGCTGATGGCCAGCGACAGGCTGAACGATCTGGAACGTATCCGCAAAAAAATGGCGCAGGTTCGCGAGCAGATTGACACGTTAGTGAACGAGCTGGCGGAGCTGGAGAAAGAGGAGTCCTGGCTGCTGGTCTCGTCGCTAAGCAATATGGAAGCCTACTTTGCCCAGCAGGAGAAGGCGCTGCACGACGTTCGCGCCTCGCTCGAACATCAGGTGAGCGAAGCGCAGCTGGAGTCCGCAGCCTGATTATTTAGCGTGCCAGTATGCACTGGCACGCACCAGCTGCTGGTCGATTGCGTCGGTTTCAAACTGACGGCTCAGGTTTTTCACCACCTTTCCTTCCCCGGTCAGCCAGATAAAATAATCTTCCGCAGGCACCGTCAACGCCGCCAGACGCTCGGCCACCGCCTGTTCGCTGTGGCCGACAACCCAGGTGATGTTGAACGCGCTCAGATGGGCCAGATAGTCCTGATACGACGCATCACCGACCGTCACCACCGCATGAATGTCCGGGCGAACCGGCAGTGTTGCGATGCTTTCCAGGCGACGGCGCAGCGCGGGCATGCCGGATTCATCACACACGTACAGTTGCCAGGCATAATCTTCCGGCACAACCAGCGAACCGCGCGGGCCGCCAATCGTGAGCGTGTCACCCACTTTTGCCTCTGTCGCCCAGTAGCTGGCAACGCCGCCATCATGTATGAAGAAATCGAGCACCAGCTCATGCCGTTCGGCATCGTACAGAGGTGTATAGTCTCGCGCCTGCGGACGCACACCGTCGCCCCAGTCGATACCTTCATCGGTAACAACCGGTGGTACAAAGGTCGCCCCCGGGGTCGGGAAAAACACTTTTGTATGGTCGTCGAAACCGCGAGAGCTAAAGCCCTCCAGCGCCTCGCCGCCTAAAACAATGCGCTGGAAACCTGCGCTGACACGCTCAACGCGAAGCACGTCCAGCTTGCGAAAACGGAGATCATTACGAACACGTTGTGGGTAACGGGTGGATGTCATGGTGAGCCCCTTCTCAGGTGAATACGATATATCTAAATCAATTTTAAATGATAATGATTGCTAATCAGCAAGAATGCAAGATCTTTTAGATTGCATCTGAATATATCTAAGATATAGTTTAGATATATCAATTTGAAGGAATGAGTATGCGAAACGAACACGACGGCGGCGGACGCCGACCACGCTTTTTTGGTCACGGCGATCTGCGTCTGGTGATACTGGATATCCTGACCCGCAACGCGAGCCATGGCTACGAGTTGATCAAGGCGATCGAGAACATGACGCAGGGGAACTACACCCCAAGCCCTGGCGTTATCTACCCGACCCTCGATTACCTTCAGGATCAGACCTATATCACCATCACCGAAGAAGAGAATGGCCGCAAGAGAATTGCGATTACCGTGGCCGGTCAGCAGTGGCTGGATGAAAATCAGGAGCAGCTGGCGCAAATTCAGGCGCGTATCAAAGCGCGATCCGTCGGCTTCCAGCTGAGAAAAAACCCGCAAATGAAGCGGGCTCTGGATAACTTCAAAGCGGTACTAGACCTGAAGGTGAACCAGGGCGAACTCAGCGATGCGCAGCTTAAGCAGATCATCGGCGTGATCGACCGCGCAGCGCTGGAGATCTCCCAGCTGGATTAAGCCAGTACGCGATCGCTCACGCGGAAGACGCGAACAAGATCTTTCAGGTGCATCGCCTGTTCGTTCAGGGACGCTGCCGCCGCGACAGACTCCTCCACCAGGGCGGAGTTCTGCTGCGTGGTGGCATCAATCAGGCCAATCGCGCTGTTAATCTGCGAGATCCCTTCCGTCTGCTCATGGCTGGCCTGGCGGATCTCACGCAGAATAACGTCCATCTCTTCCACGTTGCCGACCATACCGTTAATCAACTCGCTCGCTTTCTCGACCAGGTTCATCCCGTCCTGCGTCTGGCTGGTAGAACTTTCGATCAGCTGACGAATTTCACTGGCAGATGACGCACTCTTCTGCGCAAGCTGACGCACTTCGCCCGCCACCACCGCAAAACCACGACCGTGCTCGCCCGCTCGTGCCGCTTCCACCGCCGCGTTTAGCGCCAGAATGTTGGTCTGGAAAGCGATGGCATCGATCAGGTCGATGATGTCGGACATCCGGTTAGAGGTCTCGTTAATCAGGCGCATTTTGCTGGTGACCTGCTTCATCATCTCGCCGTTGTTTTTGACCACCATGGCGGCGTCCGCCGAGAGGTGAGTTGCTTCTCCGGTGTGTGAGGCGGTGTTTTTTACCGTCGCCGTGATCTGCTCCATCGAGGCGGCGGTCTGTTCAACAGAGCTGGCCTGCTCTTCGGTGCGCGCGGCAAGATCCTGGTTCCCCGCGACAATCTGCGCGGCGGCACTCGAGATATTCTCCGAACCGGTCTGGACCTGCTGCACAATGTCCAGCAGACGCGTTTTCATCTCCATCAGCGCATGCAGCAGCAGGCCGGTTTCGTCTTTACCATGCGGCGTGATGCTGCCGGTCAGATCGCCTTCAGCAATGGCTTTTGCAAAATCCACTGCCTGGCCCAGCGGACGCGTGATTGAGCGCACGATAAACCAGCCAATCAGGCTGCCGGTCGCGACGCTAAAGAGCGTGATCAGGATCAGCAGCAGGCGGTTCGATTTGAAATCGCCCTCGACCTGCACTCCTGCGCTTTGCATTTCCTGGTTCTGAATCGCGATCAGCGCCTGCACGTTGGCTTTATAGGCCTGCTGTAGCTTCAGGGTGTTGGTCATCATCTCCTGAATAGCGCCCGCCCGATCGTTATTCTGCACCGCCTGCAAAATGCGATAACGCGAGTCCAGATACTGCTGACGCACGCCGCGTATCTCAGCAAGAACCCGCTGTGATTCTGGATCCTGCAGCGCAGTATTCAGCTCGCCGAGGATCACCGTAATCTGTTCGCTGATCGCTTTAAGACGCTGCTGTGACTGCGCTGTATACGTTCCCTGTTCATCCAGTAACATCAGCTGCTGAGTGCCAATAAATTCCTGGAAGTTGTCGATTAACTGGTTCGCTTTTACCGTGGTCGGATAATCACGGGTAATGATGGATTGCATTCCGTTGTTCGCCCGGTTCAGGCTTAGCAAGGATAAACTCGCACTGACCACCATCAGAACAATAAAGAATCCAAACGCCAGAAATAATTTCGTGCCGATCTTTACGTCATGTAAGAACATATTTTCTCCATCGATGTGATTATTTCTCAGACGATCACCGTTATCGGTAACGAAACCGCTAACTTTATGACTTTGATCGTTTTTTTATTTCATAACCACAACAATGGATAGGTGCAGGCTATTAATATCCGTAAATCGATCGTTACGTCACCCTCTGATGAGGCATTTTCAAAATAGCATCGGGGAAAACGGACTTAGGCTGGGGTAAATATCTGATGTGCTTTCTTTAGTTACTTAATATAAAATTAACAATAAAAGACATTGATAATTACATTCAGAAAAAATAAAGCCGCTTATTCCTGATGAAATAAACGGCTTGCTGGAACCTTACTGGCTCAATGGAGCACGGTGACCGCATCCTTAAGACGCCCGGCGCGATGCTTCACCATTGCGGATATGTGGGCACTTTCCTCAACCAGATCGGCATTTTTCTGCGTGATGCTGTCCAGCTCGGCCACCGCACGGGTGAGCTCTGACAAGCCGGTAGCCTGTTCAGAGGTGGAGTGGCTGATCTGCGCGATAAGCTGCGTCACGTTTTTCACCTGCTCGACGATATCATCCATTGTACGACCGGCGGCATGAACCTGATCAGAGCCGGACTGCACCTTGCTGGCGCTGGCATCAATCAGCTTGCGAATATCGTTGGCTGCACTGGCGCTACGGCTGGCGAGATGGCGCACTTCGCCGGCGACAACCGCAAAGCCTTTTCCCTGCTCACCGGCTCTTGCTGCCTCCACCGCCGCATTCAGCGCCAGAATATTGGTCTGAAACGCGATGTCGTTAATAAGGGAGGTAATCGAGCCAATCCGCTGCGTGCTATCCGCGATGTCATCCATGGTTTTCACCACCGTCTGCATCGCGTTTCCGCCTTTGGTCGCCGCGCTGCTGGCGGCCACTGACAGCTTGTCCACTTCGGCGGCGGTTTCTGAATTACTCTGCACGGAGGCGGCCATCTGATTCATTGTCGCCACGGTCTGCTGCACATTGGCCACGGTCTGACGCGTCCGATCGTTCAGATCTTCATTCCCCTTTGCCAGCCTGTCGCTGCCATCACGCACGCTCACCACCTGGCTTGACACATCGTTAATCAACCAGCGGCACATCAGCCCCAGCTGCCCTACCGCACGCAGGGTCAACCCCAGCTCGTCGCTGCGGTTCAGGTGCTGCACGCTGTTGCGCTCGCCGGTGGCGACTTTCAGCGCCTGACGCGCCACGTTTTCGATCGGACGAACAATCTGCTGCTCAAACAGCAGCGTGCCCAGCAGCATAACTACCGCGGCGGCAGCCAGCGGGTACGCACCCGCTGAGGTGGCCACCAGCGTGGCAGCCAGCACCGCAAACAGCCCCGCCATCACGCTTCGCACGCGCCAGCGCAGCGGCATTTCTGGAAGTTTCCCCAGCCAGCCTTTCCTTACCACCAGTCCTTTATGAATACGTTTCTTGCAGCGCCCGTCATTCAGAGCCCGATAGAGCGGCTCCACGCCAGCAATCTCTTCTGCCGTGGCTTTGGTGCGAATCGACATATAGCCCGTCACCTGCCCGTGACGCACCATCGGCACCGCGTTGGCGCGCACCCAGTAGTGGTCGCCATTTTTACGTCGGTTTTTGACAATGCCGCTCCACGGCTCGCCCTTTTGCAGGGTGTACCACATATCGGCAAACGCCGCTTTTGGCATATCGGGGTGGCGCACCAGATTGTGCGGCTGGCCCATCAGCTCATCAAGCTGATAGCCACTCACCTGCACAAAGGTGTCGTTGGCGTGGGTCAGGTAACTGTGGATATCGGTGGTCGACATTAAGGTGGTGTCATCGTCCAGAGGATATTCATTCTGGGTGACAAAGGTTGGAGCGGACATCGTGAGCATCCCTTGCAGGTTATTTGAATGTTAATTTTGTGGATTAATGTTTTTTCGGCGGTAAAGAATTTATCTTTAGTTGTTAAAGTTGATAGAGATCGCAGATTTCACTTAAACCGCACTTTTTGTGAGATTTTATAATTCATTGATTTCAAATACTTTCGTAAAGAAATTACCTGCAGAGTATGACGCGTTAACGCCCACTTAAGTCGCAGCGTCTGCACCCTATAAGTGCAATGGCCTTTTAATCGCACCTCCCCAGGCCTTTTCCGCCGTACCGCTAAATCCCGTATCGGTTATATCGGCATGATTAAATTTTGCGCAACATAATGTTAACCTGGTGTTTATCCTGATTTTCGTTAAGGCATCTGAAGTGGCGTAATCCCTGCAATACTTAATCCAGTATCATGTGATACGCGATCCCCGGGAGCACATTTTGAACAGGTTACCTTCCAGCGCCTCGGCTCTTGCCTGTACCGCGCACGCACTGAATCTCATTGAGAAGCGAACGCTTGATCATGAGGAGATGAAACAACTTAACCGAGAGGTCATCGATTACTTTAAAGAGCATGTCAATCCAGGGTTTTTGGAGTATCGCAAATCTGTTACCGCCGGCGGGGATTACGGAGCCGTAGAGTGGCAAGCGGGAAGTCTTAATACGCTTGTCGACACCCAGGGACAGGAGTTTATAGATTGCCTGGGTGGTTTTGGAATTTTCAACGTGGGGCACCGTAATCCAGTTGTGGTTTCCGCCGTACAGAATCAACTTGCGAAACAACCTCTCCATAGCCAGGAACTGCTCGATCCACTTCGCGCTATGCTCGCGAAAACGCTCGCGGCCTTAACGCCCGGCAAACTGAAGTACAGCTTCTTTAGCAACAGCGGCACGGAATCGGTCGAAGCGGCGATTAAACTCGCCAAAGCGTACCAGTCGCCGCGCGGCAAATTCACGTTTATCGCCACCAGCGGCGCGTTCCACGGAAAATCCCTGGGCGCACTGTCGGCTACCGCCAAATCCACCTTCCGCAAACCGTTTATGCCGCTGCTGCCGGGCTTCCGCCACGTGCCGTTTGGTGACATTAGCGCTATGCGCACCATGCTGAGCGAATGCCGTAAAACCGGCGACGACGTGGCAGCGGTGATCCTGGAGCCTATTCAGGGTGAGGGCGGCGTGATCCTGCCCCCGCAGGGCTATCTGCCTGCCGTGCGTCAGTTGTGCGATGAGTTTGGCGCACTGCTGATCCTCGACGAAGTCCAAACCGGGATGGGGCGTACGGGCAAGATGTTTGCCTGCGAGCATGAGAACGTCCAGCCGGACATTCTCTGTCTGGCAAAAGCGCTGGGCGGCGGCGTGATGCCGATTGGCGCGACGGTGGCGACCGAAGAGGTCTTCTCGGTGCTGTTCGACAACCCGTTCCTGCACACCACTACGTTTGGCGGTAACCCGCTGGCCTGCGCGGCCGCGCTGGCGACCATCAACGTGCTGCTGGATCAAAACCTGCCTGCACAGGCGGAACAGAAAGGCGATATGCTGCTGGACGGTTTCCGCCAGCTGGGCCGGGAATATCCGGATCTGGTGCAGGATGCGCGGGGTAAAGGGTTGCTGATGGCCATTGAGTTTGTCGACAACGAAATCGGCTACAGCTTCGCGAGCGAGATGTTCCGCCAGCGTGTCCTGGTTGCCGGAACGCTCAACAACTCGAAGACCATTCGCATTGAACCGCCGCTGACGCTAACGGTTGAACAGTGTGAGCAGGTGCTGAAAGCGGCGCGTAAAGCGCTGGCAGCCCTGCGGGTAAGTGTGGAAGAAGCGTGATATCCCCTCCCCCTCCTGACGGAGGGGGCGTTTTTAGCGGTGAAACTCCGCCACCGTCATGGTAAACCGCAACACATTTTCGCCCTCATTCGCGTAGCCGTGTGCCGCTTCCGTTTTCGCCACCGCCGAAGCGCCTGCCGCCACCTGCGTCACCGTCTCTTCCACCGTCAGGGTCAATCCTCCCTCAGTAACATGCAGCAGCTCAAACGTTCCCGCCGGATGCCCCGGCGAGGTAAAACGCTCCCCCGGATGCATCACCCACTGCCAGAGTTCAATCATATCCGGGCCAGACGTGCCCGCGAGCAGCCGGGCATATCCGCCCTGTGGGCCCTGCCACAAAACCGGGATCGCCGCTTCTTCTATGACGTGCACCCGCGGCTCGCTGGAGACGTTAACGATATCCGCCACCGAAACGCCCAGCGCGGCAGCCAGCTTGCAGAGAATGGCAATGCTGGGATTCGCCGCCCCTTTTTCAATCTCCACCAGCATGCCTTTGCTGACGCTGGCGCGGCGTGAAAGCTCATCCAGCGACAGTTTTTTCTCTTTGCGCCAGTTGCGAATGCGGGTGGCGACGGCCAGGCTTACCTGGGCGATATCGGCACCCGAATCGGTCATTATATTGACTTTATCAGTCATTGGTCACTACCATAGTATAAAACAGTCAATACAGGATTATTTATGTCTCTCGTTACGCCGTCAATAGACCCGCGTCTTACCGGGATTGCCCCCGGCTTTCGGGCGCTGAGCATTCTGGTTAAAGCCACCCCGATAACCCAGCCGGATGTGGCCTCTGCCGCGCTGGCACAGGCCTGCCAGCAGGTCCTCACTGATGATGTTGCCTGGGCGGAAGCGCACCTCAGCGCCTGGGATGACGTGTTCAGGGCGTTTGGTGCGAAACCGAAACGCACGCCCTGCTCGGCATCGGCCCTGCGTAAGCGAGTGCTGAAAGAGGGCGCACTGCCCCCGCTCGATCCAGTGGTCGATATTTACAATGCCATCAGCATTCGTTACGCCATTCCCGTCGGGGGTGAGAACCTTGCCGCTTATGCAGGCGCACCGCGTCTGACGCTTGCCGAAGGTAATGAACCGTTTGATACCCTGAAAGAAGGTCAGCCGGTTATCGAATACCCGGATGCGGGCGAAGTTATCTGGCGCGATGATATCGGCGTCACCTGCCGTCGCTGGAACTGGCGCCAGGGCGTGCGTACACGTCTCGATAGCCAGGCGCAACACATGTGGTTTATTCTCGAAAGTCTGCCGTCGATGCCGTTATCGGCGTTGCAGGAGGCTGGCGATGAGTTAGTCAGCAACCTGCAGCGGCTGATGCCGGGCTCCACTGCTCACCTTCAACTGATTGAACTCTAAAAGGATAAGCGGATGTTTCACGGGTTAAGCGCATTCCCTCTGACGCCATTGCGAGAGGGGAAATTTGATGAGCAGGCGTTTGTGCAGTTGCTGCGCCCGCTGGTGGATGCCGGTGTCGATTCGCTGGGGATCCTCGGTTCGACGGGCAGTTACGCGTATCTGATGCCTGAAGAGCGCACGCATATCACCCGTTGCGCCGTGGCGCATGCCGACAACATTCCGGTGAGCGTAAGTATTGGCGCGCTTCGCCTCGACGATATTCTCCGTCTGGCGGATGAGGCGCAAAGTGCCGGCGCCCGCGGGGTGTTACTGGCCCCCGTGTCGTACCAGCGCCTGACGGCAGAGGAAGTGTTTACCCTGTATGAGACGGTGACCCACCGGATCTCTGTTCCGCTGTGCATTTACGACAACCCGGCCACCACCGGGTTCGAGTTTAACGACGATTTGCTGTATGCCGTGGCGGCGCTACCGAACGTCAAATCCGTCAAGCTCGGGCGCATACCGTACGATATCGCCCACATGCGCGCCCGTCTTCCTGAAAACGTCACCCTGGGCATCAGCGGCGACTGGCGGGCGGCGTCAGCCCTGCAGGCCGGGTTTGATGTCTGGTATTCGGTTATCGCAGGGCTGTATCCGCAGACGGCACTGGCGATTGCACGAGCCAAAGACACCGCAGCCTCTGACCGGCTGGCACCGCTGTGGGCGCTGTTCCGCCAGTACGGCAGTTTGCGGGTGATGGCCGCAGCAGCAGAAATGTCAGGGAAAGTGGCCGCGCCTGCACTGCCGTTCCCGCTTGCGTCGCTGAGCGGGAAACCGCGCGAAACGCTGGCGGCGATCCTGGCGGAACTGGCCCTCGCCTGAGCATCGCCGGGCTAGCGTAAGCGCTACCCGGCGGTCTGTTACGCCGGCAACAACCCGACAAAACTGCGTTTTTTGCGCGGCTCTGACATCAGGTCCTCAAGCTTATCCACGCAGGCCAGATAGTGCGGGGTTTTCTTGTGCGCCAGCACCGCCTCTTCATCCTTGTAGGCCTCGTAGATAAAGAACCGGGTTTTCACGCGCGGATCCTGTAAAACATCAAAGCGCAGATTGCCCGGCTCCTGAATCGCCCCTTCGTGGTTAGCGCGAAACACCTCCAGAAACTCATCGACACGCTCGGGTTTGATGTTGATTTCCACTAATGTCACGTTCATTTTGCTTCTCCCTGTTTCTCTTCCTGCCAGAACTGGAACGCGTCCCGCGCGCTCATGTTCTCATGTACCACTTTTTTCACCGCTTTCAGCATGGCCAGCGGGGCACTGGACTGGAAGATATTGCGGCCCATGTCCACCCCGGACGCCCCCTGGTCAATCGCCCGCCAGCACATCTCCAGCGCGTCGTGCTCCGGCAGCTTTTTGCCTCCGGCAATCACGATCGGCACCGGGCAGCTGGCGGTTACTTTTTCAAACCCTTCGTCGACATAATAGGTTTTGACGAACTGCGCCCCCATCTCGGCCGCGATACGGCTGGCAAGCGAGAAATACCGCGCGTCGCGCGCCATCTCTTTGCCAACGCCCGTTACCGCCAGGGTCGGCATGCCATAGCGCGCACCGGCATCCACCAGTTTGATGATGTTGTTGATCGACTGATGTTCAAACTCACTGCCGATGTACACCTGCGCCGCCACCGCGCAGACGTTCAGGCGCAGCGCATCTTCCATCGCCACCGCCACGCACTCGTTGGAAAGTTCTCCTAAAATCGAATTGCCGCCAGAGGCGCGCAACACGACGGGTTTATTGGTGGCGACAGGCACCTGGCTGCGCAAAATACCGCGGGTGCACATCAGCACGTCGGTTTCCCCAAACAGCGGGGCGATAGAGAGATCGATACGCTCAAGGCCGGTCGTCGGTCCCTGGAAATAGCCGTGATCAAAGGCCAGCATCACCGTGCGGTTGCTTTTTGGGTTGAAGATGCGCGCCAGCCTGGACTGCATTCCCCAGTCCAGCGAGCCGCATCCCTTCAGGGTAAACGGCACGTTCTGCTGCGGTGTGCCGATGCCAAAATCTTTGCCGTCTTTGATGTCGTCTAAATCAGCCATTTGCTCCCCCGTCAGAAATCGTATTTGTTGATGTTCTCTTTGGTAAACACCACCCGCTCCGGCAGCAGCACAATGCCGTTGCCCTTCGCTTCATACTGGTAGCCCTGCACGCTGTTCGGCTCGACCTTCAGCGTACCGATATCTTTCACCTCCACGCTGTCGCCAACGTTAAGATCGCCTTTTTTCAACAACCGATCGGCGACATTGACCGCAATTTTGCCCTGTTGCACCACATCCCACAGGCCGAAGGCTTTCACCGTGCCGCGCTCTACGTACGGACGCATCACGTTAGGCGTGCTGAAGCCGACAATCGCCACCCCTTCTCGCTTCAGGTTTTCCGCCGCCTGCGCCGCCGCCGGCAGGGCGTTGGCATCCGGGGCGATGATCGCATCCAGATCCGGATACGCTTTTAAGATCCCCTCGGCGGTTTGTAGCGATTTGGTGGCATCGTTATAGCCAAACTGCGTGGTCACGACCTGCCACTGCGGATGATCTTTCTCGATTTTGGCCTTCGCCTCTTTCACCCACTGGTTCTGGTCGGTAACGGTCGGGCTGGAGTAAAAGAACGCCACTTTGGCATTCGGTTTGGTGACCTGTTTACCGGCCATGTCGACCAGCAGGCCGCCGAGCTGCGCCGGGGTGCCCTGGTTGATGTAGATGCTGCGGCATTCCGGTTTGGTGTCGGAGTCCCAGGTCAGTACTTTGACGCCACGCTGCATCGCGCGCTTCAGCGCCGGGCAGAGGCCATCCGGCGACACCGCCGAAACGATAATGGCGTTATAGCCCTGGTTAACGAAGTTATTGATGAGCTGCACCTGGCCTGAGACGCTGGGCTCGGTCGGGCCGTCGTAGGTGACGTCCACGCCGAGATCTTTACCCGCCTCTTTCGCGCCATTGCCGCCGCTGGTAAAGAAGCCAACGCCCACCAGCTTGGGGATAAAGGCGATGCGGTCCGCGGCCTGTGCCGACGCGAAGCTGAGTGCCATCGCCAGGACTATCAGTTTTGTTTTCATCTTACGCTCCGGGTATGTTTTGTGAGGAGAGAGCGCACCCATTCACGGTGCAAACTCAGTGAACGTCCCATCACCACCACAACCAACAGCGCCCCTGACAGCGCGCTCGACACCTGGTTGGGGATGCCGACCATCTGTAAACCCTGCTGCAGATACCCCACCAGCAACGCCGCCAGGGCCGTACCGATTACCGACCCCGAACCGCCATAGATATTGGCGCCGCCGAGGACCGCTGCGGTCAGTGCAGGCATCAGTAAATCGCGTCCCAAATCCGAACGCGCCGAACCGAAATAGGAGACCATCACCAGCGCAGCAATGGCCGAAGCGACGCCCACCAGGCCATACAGGGCGTAGGGCATCCCGTTGACCGAGAGCGCCGCATAGCGCGCCGCGCGCGGGTTCTGCCCAATCAAAAACAGATGGCGGCCAAAGCGTCCGCGATGGGTAATCAGCCAGAAGAAGACGGTAATCACGGCGAACAGCACCAGCGGGATTGGCAACCCCAGGAACGTGAGGTTAGCGAACGCGGTAAAGCTGTCCGGGAAGCCACCGATGCCTTCGTAACCGGTCGCCCCCGCCATGCCGGAGAGCAGCAGTGCGCCACCGCCGTAGAGATAGAGCGTGCCGAGGGTGATAACCAGTGGGCTGATGCCGGTGTAGTGGATCAGCGCAGCGTTGACCAGACCGCACAGCAGGCCGAGCAGCAGCGTCAACGGTATCGCCAGCGCCATCGGCCAACCCGCCTGCATCATCACCCCCAGCGCGATGGCACACAGGCCGATGGTCGAACCGAGGGAAATATCAATGCCGCCGCTGATGATCACCAGGGTGAGCGGCAGCGCTACAATGCCAATGCAGATAAAATCGCTGGTGCTGAACAGCAGCATGTTGATATCGAGCATGCGCGGATTGATGGCCCCAAAGAGCAGGATTTCCAGCACCAGTAATATCAGCAGCGCGCTTTCCCAGTTAAGCTTCATTTACGCCACCTCTTTTTTGTGTTTCGTAAACGGGGTGACATGCTTCCCCCCTTTGTTACCGGGCTGGAAGCGGCTGTACTTAAGTGCGCGCTGATGCCGGGCCAGCGCCTGGCGCAAGCGCCCGTCGAGCACCAGCACACCGAGCAACACCAGCCCGGCGATAAAGTCATTCCACCACGCGGGCAGCCTGAACAGCACCAGCACGGTGTCGATTTGAGTCAGGAAAAAAGCCCCCAGGAAGGCGCCAATAAGCGTCCCGGTACCGCCCAGCAGAGAGATCCCCCCGAGTACGCAGGCGGCAATGGCTTTCATCTCCAACCCGCTGCCGGTCTGGTTTGGTACAAAGCCAATCTGCGAAGCGAAGACAATCCCCGCACACGCGGCCAGCATGCCGTTCAGCGTAAAAGCGATCATTCGCGTCCGGTTCACCGCCACGCCCAGCTGGCGTGCGGCGGCAAGGTTGTCGCCCACGGCGTAGAAATCGCGTCCGAAGGCAGTGCGCGACAACGTCCATGCGCCGACTGCGGCTAAAAACACCACGCCCATTCCGAGCGGTGAAATACCCATAGCGGCAGGTTCAGAGAGCGATTTCAGGCTCGGCGGTAGCCCTTCAATCCACTTTCCTCCCGTCCACAGCAGCATCGCCCCGCGATAGAGGCCCAGCGTGCCGAGGGTGGCCACAATTGCCGGAATACGCAGCCCCACCACCAGAAAACCGTTAAATGCTCCCGCCAGTGCGCCAATCGACAGCGCAAAGAGGATCGATACCGGCAGGGTGTAGCCGCTGTTCAGGGCCACCCCCACGGCAATGGCAGACAGCCCGACGGTAGAGCCGACGGAAACATCAATATTGCGGGTCAACATCACCAGCGCGGCGCCGAGCGCCAGCAGGATCAGGATTTGCGAACTGGCGAAGATCATCCCCAGCGTTTGCAGGCTGAAATAGGCCGGATTGAGCCCCACCAGCACCGCGAACAACGCCAGAATGGCGATGAACGCGCTCAGTTCGCGATTTTTCAGTAAGGTCTTCATGACTGCCCTCCGAATGCCAGCGCCATCATTCTGTCGAGACTGACCGCGTGCCGGGACAACTCGCCGCTGAGTACGCCCTGGTGCATCACCAGCACGCGATCGGCAAGCCCGGGGAACTCATCCAGATCGCTTGAGATCATCAGCACCGCCACGTTCTGCGCCGCCACGCTTTTGATGAGCTGATAGATATCGGCCCGCGCCGACACATCCACTCCGCGTGTCGGTTCATCGACGATCAACAGCAGCGGATTCGCCTCCAGACAGCGCGCCAGCAACACCTTCTGCTGGTTGCCGCCGGAGAGCGTGCGCACGGTTTGATCCGCATGGTTAAGCTTGATCCCCAGCGCCCGGTGATAGCGCTCCACCACCGCCGACTCCCGTTTGCGCTGCTGCCAGACCGAGGGCTCATTCAGTGCCACGGTGTTCCAGCGAATCGGCGCATCCAGGAACAAGCCGGAAACCTGTCGGTCCTCTGGCAGGTAGACCAGCCCTTTCTCCAGCCGTGCCGCCACGGGTTCGCCGGTTATTTCCTGATTTTCCAGCCAGACTCGCCCACCGCGCACCGGGCGCAGCCCATACAGCGTTTCCGCAAACTCGGTGCGCCCGGAGCCGACCAGCCCGGCGAGGCCAACTATTTCCCCGGCATAGATTTCCATGCTGAGATCGATAAACCCCTCACCGGTAAGCTCTTCCACCCGCAGCACCGGGAAATCCTGCGGCTGCGTGCGGCGATTGCCCGGCAGCGCCAGCCACAGTTTTTGCGCATCACTTAATCCTTTTTCGCGGCTCACCGGCGTCATGGCGGCAATCAGGGCGTTATCGTCAAACTGTGCAGTTTCACCGCTGAGCACGATCGCGCCGTCGCGCATTACCGAAACGTGGCTCGCCAGCTGGCGGATCTCCGGTAATTTGTGTGAGATAAAAACAATGCCGACGCCCAGCGCCTGCAACGCGCGGATCTGGCGGAACAGCCGTTCGGTTTCCCCCGGGGTGAGCGACGCCGTGGGTTCATCAAGGATCAGGATCTTCGCGTTACGCATCAGGCCGCGCAGGATCTCCACCATCTGTTGATCCGCCACTTCCAGGGTGCTGGCGGTGGCATCAAGAGTGAGCTGACACTGCAGCTGCTGGAGTTTCTCCGCCAGCCGTTCCCCCATACCGGCCTCACGCGGCAGGCGGAAAAGGATGTTTTCCCGCACCGTCAGGTTGGGGAAAAGCAGGGGTTCCTGCGGCACCAGATAAATCCCCAGCCTGTGGGCCTGCGCGGGCGAAAGCCGCGCAAACGCGTGGCCGTCAACCGAAAGTTCACCGCTGTCCGGCGTTTCCACCCCGGCGATGATTTTCATCAGCGTTGATTTTCCCGCGCCGTTACCGCCCATCAGCGCATGCACCTGACCCGCAAGCAGCGTGAAATGAATACCTTTCAGGACCGGTACGCCGGAGAACTGCTTGCTGATATCACGTGCTTCGATAAGTGGCGTCATTATCGCTCCGCTATTGAACAAATGATTTTTAGATTTAATAATGTTCAAAAGCGTAGACGGTGAACTATATTTAGAACCGTGCAGGGATCACAAATTTATCGATTAAGATCCACACAGACACAAATCAATCTAAAAGATCTGTTTTGTCGCGTGGTTCACACTTTCTTTCTGCGCGATCACGAACATATGATCTAAATTTTTATAAGAGTTCAATTATGAGCGATAAACGCACTGCGGAAGAAGGTCGTTTTGCCGGGCTGGCACTGGCGGAAGAAGAGCTGGTTGCCCGCGTCGCCTGGTGCTACTACCACGACGGATTAACCCAGAACGACATCGGCGAGCGGCTCGGACTGCCGCGCCTGAAGATCTCGCGTCTGCTGGAGAAAGGACGCCAGTCCGGGGTGATCCGCGTGCAGATCAACTCCCGCTATGAGGGGTGTCTGGCGCTGGAAACCGAGCTGCAGCAGCGCTTCGGGCTCAAGCTGGTTCGCGTGTTGCCGGCCCTGAATACCCCGCCCATGAATGTCCGGCTGGGCATTGGCGCAGCGCAATCGCTGATGGGCGTGCTGGAGCCCGGCCAGCTGCTGGCGGTGGGATTTGGTGAAACCACCATGAGCAGCCTGCAGCACTTAAGCGGTTTTATCAGCTCGCAGCAGATCCGCCTGGTGACGCTCTCCGGCGGCGTTGGGCCGTATATGACGGGCATCGGTCAGCTTGATGCCGCCTGCAGCGTCAGCATGATCCCCGCCCCGCTTCGCGTTTCCTCCGCCGAAGTGGCCGGGATCCTAAAACGCGAATCCAGCGTGCGGGACGTGATCCTCGCCGCCGCCGCGGCCGATGTGGCGGTGGTAGGCATTGGTTCGGTGAACCAGCGCCGGGATGCCACCATATTGCGCTCCGGCTATATCAGCGAAGGTGAACAGCTGATGTACGCCCGCAAAGGGGCGGTGGGCGATATCCTCGGCTATTTCCTGAACGCCGAAGGGGAATGCGTGCACGAGCTGGAGATCCACCGGGAATTACTGGGCGTCACGCTCGATGAACTGGCACAGTTGCCCACCATCGTTGGCGTGGCCGGAGGTGAAGAGAAAGCCGATGCGATTTATGCCGCACTCAAAGGCCGCCGTATTAATGGCCTGGTGACGGAGGAGACGACAGCCCGCGCGGTGCTGGCTCTGGCGAGCTAAGAGCCTGTCCTGCGCCTGACACGAGGCATGCTCATGAGTTACCTTTTAGCGTTAGATGCAGGGACAGGCAGCGTTCGCGCCGTAATTTTCGATTTGCAGGGCAACCAGGTTGCCGTTGGCCAGGCCGAGTGGAAACACCTGAGCGTGGAGAATGTGCCGGGCTCGATGGAGTTTGATCTCGACATTAACTGGCGACTCACCTGCCAGTGTATTCATCAGGCGCTGGAGCGCGCCCGCCTGAGCGCAGCGGATATCCAGTCCGTGGCCTGCTGCTCAATGCGCGAGGGGATCGTGCTGTATGACCGCAACGGCGACGCCATCTGGGCGTGCGCCAACGTCGATGCCCGCGCCAGCCGCGAGGTAGCCGAACTCAAAGAGATCCACGACTACCGTTTTGAATCCGAAGTGTATGACGTCTCCGGCCAGACCCTGGCCCTGAGCGCCATGCCGCGCCTGCTGTGGCTGGCGCACCATCGTCCGGACATCTATCGCAAAGCCGCCACGATCACCATGATAAGCGACTGGCTGGCGGCAAAACTGTCCGGCGAGCTGGCCGTTGATCCGTCCAATGCCGGGACTACCGGTATGCTGGATCTCTTCTCCCGCGACTGGCGTCCGGCGCTGCTCGACATGGCCGGGCTGCGTGCCGATATCCTCTCTCCGGTGAAGGAGACCGGCACCGTGCTCGGTGCGATCACCAAAGATGCCGCACAACAGAGCGGCCTGCGCGAAGGCACGCCGGTGGTGATGGGCGGTGGCGACGTGCAGCTTGGCTGTCTTGGGTTAGGCGTCGTGCGGGCCGGGCAAACGGCCGTGCTGGGTGGTACCTTCTGGCAGCAGGTGGTCAACCTGCCGCAGGTACGCACCGACCCGGAGATGAACATCCGCGTGAATCCGCATGTGATCCCCGGCATGGCGCAGGCGGAGTCGATCAGCTTCTTTACCGGCCTGACCATGCGCTGGTTCCGTGACGCCTTCTGCGCGGAAGAGAAACTCATCGCGGAGCGGATGGGAATGGACACTTACTCCCTGCTTGAGGAGATGGCCAGCCGCGTGCCTGCCGGTTCACACGGTGTTATGCCGATCTTCTCAGATGCTATGCACTTCAAGCAGTGGTATCACGCCGCGCCGTCGTTTATTAACCTCTCCATCGACCCGGAAAAATGCAACAAAGCCACGCTGTTCCGTGCGCTGGAAGAGAACGCGGCGATTGTCTCGGCGTGTAACCTGACGCAGATCTCACGGTTCTCAGGGGTAACGTTCGACGGTCTGGTGTTTGCAGGCGGTGGCTCGAAAGGCGCGTTGTGGAGCCAGATTTTAAGCGACGTGACCGGTCTGCCGGTGCGCGTCCCGCAAGTGAAAGAGGCGACAGCGCTGGGCTGTGCGATTGCTGCCGGAACGGGAGCCGGGCTGTTTTCGGATATGGCGGCGACAGGCGAGCGGCTGGTGAAATGGAGCCGCGAGTTCACGCCGAACCCGGCGCACCGGGAGCTGTATGACGGTATGATGCAGAAGTGGCAGGCCGTTTATGCCGACCAGCTTGGGCTGGTGGACAGCGGACTGACGACATCGATGTGGCAGGCACCGGGCTTAGTACGTGCCCCCTCTCCCTGAGAGCTATAACGCCCCCTCTCCCTGAGAGCTATAATGCCCCCTCTCCCTCAGGGAGAGGGTGTCAGGCCACACCAATATTTGAATCCCATCACAATCGCCGCATTCCCCTTTTCCCTTTTACTCATCGCTGGCTAAATTAGTAACTCATCCGACCACATAACAATAATTTTACACTGGAAGAGACTATGAGCCACTACCCGTCGTTATTTGCCCCCCTCGATCTGGGGTTCACCACCCTTAAAAACCGCGTGCTGATGGGCTCAATGCATACCGGGCTTGAAGAACATCCGGACGGGGCCGAACGTCTGGCAGCCTTCTATGCCGAGCGTGCACGTCACGGGGTGGCGCTGATTGTTACCGGCGGGGTGGCCCCTGCGCCTTCTGGCGTGGGGATGGAAGGCGGTGCGATGCTGAACGACGCCAACCAGTTGCCGCATCATCGCGTGGTCACTGACGCCGTTCACCGGGAAGGCGGGAAAATTGCCCTGCAGATCCTGCACACCGGGCGTTACAGCTATCAACCGAATCTGGTCGCACCGTCGGCCATTCAGGCCCCGATTAACCGCTTTACGCCCCATGCCCTCAGCCACGATGAGATCCTGACGCTGATTGACGACTTCGCCCGCTGTGCGGCACTGGCGCGTGAAGCGGGCTATGACGGTGTTGAGGTGATGGGCTCGGAAGGCTACCTGATCAACGAATTCCTCGCGGCCCGCACTAACCAGCGCGACGATGAGTGGGGTGGCGATTACGCGCGCCGCATGCGCTTTGCAGTGGAAGTGGTGCGTGCCGTGCGTGAACGTGCCGGGGCGGATTTTATTATTATCTACCGCCTGTCGATGCTCGACCTGGTGGAAGGCGGCGGGACGTTCGACGAAACCGTGCAGCTGGCGCAGGCGATTGAAGCCGCCGGCGCGACCATCATCAATACCGGCATCGGCTGGCACGAGGCGCGTATTCCGACCATCGCCACGCCGGTGCCACGCGCGGCGTTCAGCTGGGTCACGCGCAAGCTGAAAGGGAAAGTGTCTGTCCCGCTGGTGACCACTAACCGCATTAACGACCCGCAAGTGGCGGAAAATGTGATCGCCGCCGGTGATGCCGACATGGTCTCCATGGCGCGTCCGTTCCTTGCAGATGCCGAGCTGCTTTCCAAAGCGCAGAGCGGGCGTGCAGATGAGATTAACACCTGCATCGGCTGTAATCAGGCCTGTCTGGATCAGATTTTTGTTGGCAAGGTCACTTCGTGTCTGGTCAACCCCCGCGCCTGCCACGAAACCAAAATGCCGATTTTCCCGGCGGTGCATAAAAAACGCCTGGCCGTGGTCGGTGCCGGCCCGGCGGGTCTGGCGTTTGCGGTGAATGCCGCCTCGCGCGGCCACAGCGTGACGTTATTCGATGCCGCCGCTGAGATTGGCGGGCAGTTCAATATCGCCAAACAGATCCCGGGCAAAGAAGAATTTTACGAAACCCTGCGCTATTACCGCCGAATGATCGACCTGACGGGCGTGGATCTGCGCCTCAATCAGTTTGTAAACCCGGCGGATGTAATGGAGTACGATGAGGTGATCCTGGCAAGCGGGATCGCACCACGCAGGCCTGCGATCGAGGGCATCGATCATCCGAAAGTCCTGAGCTATCTGGACGTTTTGCGTGACAAAGCGCTGGTGGGGGCAAAAGTGGCGATCATCGGCTGCGGCGGGATCGGGTTCGATACCGCGATGTACTTAAGTCAGCCCGGCGAACCCACCAGCCAGAACATTGCCGACTTCTGCGTGGAATGGGGTATCGACACCAGCCTTAACCAGTCCGGCGGCTTGCGGCCGGAAGGACCCCAGCTGCCGAAAAGCCCGCGTCAGATCGTCATGCTGCAGCGTAAAGCCAGCAAACCCGGTGAAGGCCTGGGCAAAACCACGGGCTGGATCCATCGCGCAACCCTGCTCTCTCGCGGGGTGAAGATGATACCGTCGGTGAGCTATCAGAAGATCGATGACGCGGGGCTGCACGTGCTGATCGGCGGTGAGCCGCAGCTGCTGCAGGTGGATCATGTGATTTTGTGTGCGGGTCAGGAGCCGAAGCGCGATCTGGTGGATCCGCTGCGTGAGGCGGGAAAAACGGTGCACCTGATCGGCGGATGCGACGTGGCGATGGAGCTGGATGCGCGACGCGCCATTGCGCAGGGCACAACGCTGGCATTGAGTCTCTGAGTGACGCAACGCTCACCGGGCCTGCACGCGAGGCAGGCCGGTGTAAACTCAGCGCCCCGTGTTAGCGGCGGCGACCCAGCTTGACGGATTTCAGCACCACGAACTTGTTGTTGGTGGCAACCGTGGTGCAGTTACCGAAGATCTTCTTCAGCTTGTGGAAGTAGTCCAGGTGACGGTTCGCCACGATATACAGCTCGCCGTTAATTTTCAGGCAGCGGCGTGCATGGTGGAACATCTCCCAGGCGACGTTATCCGTCAGGGCGTGTTTCTGGTGGAACGGGGGATTACAGAACACGGCATTAAAGCGGAACGGCTCAACGCCCGACAGCGCGTTATTAATCATAAACTCGCAGCGATCCAGCGCGTCCGGCATGTTGGTTTCAACGTTCAGACGACTGGAGGCCACCGCCATCGGCGACTCATCACTAAATACAACGCTCGCGTCAGGGTTCTTCGCCAGCAGCGTCAGGCCAATCACACCGTTACCGCAGCCCAGATCGACGATTTCGCCTTCCAGGTTATCCGGCAGATTTTCAATAAAGAAACGCGCCCCGATATCAAGGCCGGTGCGGGAGAATACGTTCGCGTGGTTGTGGATTGTCCAGTCAGTGCCTTCCAGCGTCCAGCTCAGGGTTTCTGGCGCGTCGGCCAGTTCGGGGGCACTGAAAGTACAGTTAATGAGACGCGCTTTTTTCCAGGCCAGCGTCGTGGTGGTTGGGCCGAGCACTTTCTCGAACAGTTCCAGCGTTGAGGTATGGATATCACGCGCCTTGGCCCCCGCGATAATACGCGTTTGTGGGGTTACGACGTTGCGCAGTGCGCGCAATTGTTGTTCCAGCAGCGCCATTGTTTTCGGCACTTTGATCAGCACCACGCCCGGCTCCTGCGGGTAGTCCGCGGTGCTGTCGAGGAACTTAACGCTGGATTCGTCGATGTCGTTGTGGCGCAGGTTTTCCCGCGTCGCCAGCTCGCTCAAGTAGGAATCACCGATGCTGTAAGGCGTGTGTTCTGCCAGAGCACAGCCCAGCGCGCCAAACGCGTCATTCAGGATCAAAACCGGGCCGCTGATTTCAGTGTCATCCAACTGTTGCAGCAGATATTCATCCGCCGCTTCCCACGCCTGAAGCGGGTTAACGTCGTCCGTTTCCGGGAAACGTTTAAGGTTGAGTGAACGGAAACCGTTGTCTAAGTGGCTCATCGGCCCTCCTGAATGGTAAAATTTCGGCGTTATCCCTGAAAAGGGTGCGTGAGTATACCCGTTTTATTGTCAAATTGGGGCGTTGATGAACCAACTAACTTATCTCCAGGGCTACCCGGAGAACTTACTTTCTCAGGTTCGCAGCTTAATTGCCGAGCAAAAGCTGGGCGCGGTGCTGGAAAAACGCTATCCGGGGACGCATGACTTCGCGACCGATAAGGCGCTCTGGCAGTATACCCAGGATCTGAAAAACACCTATCTGAAGAGCGCGCCACCCATCAATAAGGTGATGTACGACAACAAGATCCATGTGCTGAAAAACGCGCTCGGCCTGCACACTGCCGTTTCCCGTGTTCAGGGCGGCAAGCTCAAAGCGAAAGCGGAGATCCGCGTTGCTACCGTGTTTCGTCACGCGCCGGAAGCGTTCTTGCGGATGATCGTGGTGCATGAGCTGGCACACCTGAAGGAAAAAGAGCACGACAAGGCCTTCTACTCCCTGTGCTGCCATATGGAGCCGCAGTACCACCAGCTGGAGTTCGATACCCGTTTATGGCTTACGCATTTATCGTTAAAGAGTAATGCGCAGTAGCGCACTGGTTTTGCAATAATCACGTGCTACAGTGGCTAAAGGTTCCCTGCTACGGAGTACGTAAACGTTTATGATACGTTTCGCAGTTATTGGCACGAACTGGATCACCCGCCAGTTCGTCGACGCCGCCCATGAAACCGGCAAATTTAAGCTCACCGCAGTCTATTCCCGCAGCCTGGAGCAGGCGCAGAGTTTTGCGAACGACTATCTGGTTGAACATCTGTTCACGTCGCTCGATGAGATGGCGCAAAGTGACGCCATTGACGCGGTCTACATCGCCAGCCCAAACTCCCTGCACTTTCCGCAAACGTCGCTGTTTCTCAGCCATAAAAAACATGTGATTTGCGAGAAGCCGCTGGCCTCGAACATTCAGGAAGTGGAAGCCGCGATTCAGCTTGCCCGCGACAATCAGGTGGTGCTGTTCGAAGCGTTCAAAACCGCCAGCCTGCCAAACTTCCTGCTGTTACAGCAGTCTCTGCCGAAGATTGGCAAAGTGCGTAAAGCGTTTATTAATTACTGCCAGTACTCGTCGCGCTATCAGCGTTATCTGGACGGTGAAAACCCGAACACCTTTAACCCGGCCTTCTCTAACGGCTCGATTATGGACATCGGTTTTTACTGTCTGGCCTCTGCCGTGGCGCTGTGGGGCGAGCCGCACGGCGTCACCGCCACGGCCAGCCTGCTGGAAAGCGGTGTGGATGCGCACGGTATTGTGGTGCTGGATTACGGTGATTTCAGCGTTACGCTGCAGCACTCCAAGGTGAGCGATTCCGTTCTGCCCAGCGAAATTCAGGGCGAAGCGGGCTCACTGGTTATCGAGAAGATTTCCGAGTGTCAGAAGCTGAGCATTGTCCCACGCGGCGGCAAAGCGCAGGAGCTGACGCAGCCTCAGCATATTAACACTATGCTCTATGAGGCAGAGGTCTTCGCCCGTCTGGTGGAAGACAATGAAGTGAATCACCCAGGGCTGGCGGTCAGCCGCACCACGGCGAAACTGCAAACCGAGATCCGCCGTCAAACCGGCGTGGTCTTCCCTGCAGATGGCGTGGGCGCAGAAGCTATCGCGTAAAGCTGTGTAATGAAACGGTGCAGACCATTGACGAAATCACTGGTCTGACATATTTTGTTACCTGCAAAGGGGAGTAACTTCCTTGCCGGTGGATCGTCATTACGATGCGTGCAAAACCGCATCCGGTCGCCGGGCAATCAAAAAGCCCGTCTTTTTGGTTGTAAGTGAGACCTTGCCGGAAGGCGAGGTCTATGCATAAAAAGCTAACGGCTATCGTCTTCTGACCATGGCCGTTTTTGTTTTTTATGTGTAAGGAAAATAGTATGCATTCTGTCGGCACTCCCATGTTGTGGGGCGGATTCGCGGTTGTCGTGCTCATCATGCTGGCGATCGACCTCTTTTTGCAGGGGCGTCGCGGCGCACATGGCATGACCATGAAACAGGCTGCGGCCTGGTCACTGGTGTGGGTCACCCTCTCCCTGCTCTTCTGTGCTGCCTTCTGGTGGTACCTGGCCTCAACGGAAGGCCGCGCGGTTGCCGATCCTCAGGCGCTCGCGTTCCTCACCGGCTATCTGATTGAAAAAGCCCTGGCGGTCGATAACGTCTTCGTCTGGCTGATGCTGTTCAGCTACTTTGCCGTGCCTGCGGCCCTGCAGCGTCGCGTGCTGGTGTACGGCGTGCTGGGTGCGATTATCCTGCGTACGATTATGATCTTCGCCGGAAGCTGGCTGATTACGCAGTTCGAATGGCTGCTGTATGTCTTCGGCGCATTCCTGCTGTTCACCGGGATCAAAATGGCGCTGGCAAAAGAAGATGGCTCCGCCATTGGCGACCGTCCGCTGGTGAAGTGGATCCGTGGTCATCTGCGCATGACCGACAAGATCGAGAGCGAGCACTTCTTCGTGCGTAAGAACGGCCTGCTTTTTGCCACGCCGCTGCTGCTGGTGCTGATTCTGGTTGAGCTGAGCGATGTGATTTTCGCGGTAGACAGCATTCCGGCTATCTTCGCGGTCACCACTGACCCGTTCATTGTGCTGACATCTAACCTGTTCGCCATCCTCGGTCTGCGTGCCATGTACTTCCTGCTGGCAGGCGCGGCTGAGCGCTTCTCAATGCTGAAATATGGTCTGTCGGTGATCCTGGTGTTTATCGGTATCAAGATGCTGATTGTCGATTTCTACCACATCCCTATCGCTATCTCGCTCGGTGTGGTGTTTGGCATTCTGATCGTGACGTTGCTTATCAATACCTGGGTTAATCGTCAGCACGATAAGAAGCAACAGGTGGAGTAATTACGGTCCTTCCTGCTGCCTTTACGTTGGCCCTCTTCCCCCCAGGGAGAGGGCCAGCACACTTTTGTAAATGAATAGTTAAAAACTATGACGCAACACGTAAAATGCAGCATTTTACGCTTCCCTCCGCATCCGGTTTCCCTATACTCAACCAGGCAAACATTTTCTTACATCCGGACATAAATGTGACTTAGAGCACATAAAGGATGGAACGCAATTTCACTTAGGAATTTTTATGAGCACACAATCAACTGGTCTCTTTGCGCGCCTGGCGCAAGGCAGTCTCGTTAAACAAATTCTGGTAGGGCTGGTACTGGGGATTCTGCTGGCAATGGCGTCAAAACCGGCTGCGGAAGCGACGGGGCTGCTTGGCACCATTTTCGTTGGCGCACTGAAAGCCGTGGCACCGGTGCTGGTGCTGATGCTGGTCATGGCGTCAATTGCCAATCATCAACACGGACAAAAAACCAACATTCGCCCTATCTTGTTCCTGTATCTGCTGGGCACCTTCTCTGCAGCCTTAACAGCCGTAGTTTTCAGCTTCCTGTTCCCGTCCTCGCTGCACCTGACCAGCGCTGCGGGTGATATCACCCCGCCATCCGGTATTGTGGAAGTGCTGCGCGGCCTGCTGATGAGCATGGTCTCTAACCCGATTACGGCACTGATGAACGCTAACTACATCGGCATCCTGGTCTGGGCGATCGGTCTTGGCTTTGCCCTGCGTCACGGCAACGAAACAACGAAAAACCTGGTCAACGACGTGTCGAACGCCGTGACCTTTATGGTCAAAATCGTGATTCGCTTTGCGCCAATCGGGATCTTCGGTCTGGTCTCTTCCACGCTGGCGACCACCGGGTTTGGCGCACTGTTGGGCTATGCGCAGTTGCTGGTGGTACTGATTGGTTGCATGCTGCTGGTTGCGCTGGTGATTAACCCGCTGCTGGTGTTCTGGCAGATCCGCCGTAACCCGTATCCGCTGGTGTTAACCTGCCTGCGCGAGAGCGGTGTGTATGCATTCTTCACCCGCAGCTCTGCGGCAAACATTCCGGTTAACATGGCGCTGGCGGAGAAGCTGAATCTGGATCGCGACACCTACTCGGTTTCCATCCCGCTGGGTGCGACCGTGAATATGGCGGGTGCGGCAATTACCATTACCGTGCTGACGCTGGCGGCTGTGCATACGCTGGGCATTCCGGTCGATCTGCCCACGGCGCTGTTGCTGAGCGTGGTGGCGTCGCTGTGTGCGTGTGGTGCATCGGGTGTGGCGGGTGGTTCGCTGCTGCTGATCCCACTGGCGTGCAATATGTTCGGTATCCCGAATGAGATTGCCATGCAGGTAGTGGCCGTCGGCTTTATCATCGGTGTATTGCAGGACTCCTGCGAAACCGCGCTGAACTCCTCAACGGACGTGCTGTTCACCGCAGCGGCATGCCAGGCGGAAGACGCGCGTTTAGCGAAGAACGCGTTACGCGGGTAAACAAAAACCCGGTGACAAAACGTAAAGCAAAACGGCAACCGAAGGTTGCCGTTTTAGTATTTGACCCTCTCCACAGGGGTGAGGGCATCACCCGCACCACACTTACAGCGTCACGCCACTCTTGAAGATCGCCAGTTCGCGGAAGTCATTCTTCTCGTTACAGGTCTGTCTGCCGTTGGCAAACTCCACAATGGTATCCACGAATTCCGTCAGCAACTGCGGCATCCCTTTGCCGTGGATTAACTGGCCTGCATCAAAGTCGATCCAGTGTTTTTTCTTCGCTGCCAGCTCGCTGTTGGTCGCGATTTTGACCGTCGGCACAAAGCCACCGTACGGTGTCCCGCGCCCGGTGCTGAACAGCACCATGTGGCAGCCGGCGCCGGCCAGCGCGCTGGTCGCAACCGCATCGTTACCCGGTGCGCTGAGCAAATTCAGACCGTGCGTTTTAAGAAGTTCACCGTAGCGCAGAACATCAACCACCGGGCTGGCACCCGCTTTTTGCGTGCAGCCGAGAGACTTCTCTTCAAGCGTGGTGATCCCGCCCGCTTTGTTACCCGGAGACGGGTTTTCATAAATCGGCTGGTTGTGGGCGATAAAGTACTGTTTGAAGTCGTTCACCATGGTGACGGTCTTCTCAAACGTCTCTTCGTCGCGACAGTGGCTCATCAGAATACGTTCAGCACCGAACATTTCCGGCACTTCTGTCAGCACCGTCGTACCGCCGTTGGCGATCACATAGTCTGAAAAGCGGCCCAGCATCGGGTTCGCGGTGATCCCGGACAGGCCATCAGACCCGCCGCACTCCAGGCCAAACTTCAGCTCGCTCAGCTTGCCCGGCTCACGCCTGTCGTGACGCATCACCTCATACAGCTGGTGAAGGTGCTCAATGCCCGCTTCCACTTCATCATCCTGGTGCTGACACACCATAAAGTGCACGCGCTCGGGGTCAAACTCACCCAGCGTGTCGCGAAACGCATCCACCTGATTGTTCTCGCAGCCCAGGCCAATCACCAGCACCGCGCCCGCGTTCGGGTGGCGGACCATGTTTTGCAGCATGGTGCGGGTGTTGATGTGGTCGTCGCCAAGCTGAGAACAGCCGTAGGTGTGGCTGAACAGGTGCACACCGTCCGTACCTTCGGCGTCGTGGGTCTCTTTCAGGAAACGCGTCTGGATTTGACGCGCGATCCCATTCACGCAGCCGACGGTGGGAAGGATCCACAGCTCGTTGCGGATCCCCACCTCACCGTTCGCCCGGCGGTAGATCTGTACCTCGCGATCCGCCGCCTGCGCTTCTTCTGCCGCTAAATCAGGTTGATAGCTGTACTCGTCCAGATCGCTCAGATTGGTGCGGGTGTTGTGGGAATGAATATGCTCACCCGGCGCAATATCCGCCAGCGCATGACCAATCGGGAGACCGTATTTAACAACGTTGTCTCCTTGGGCGATCGGCTTCACGGCAAACTTATGCCCGCGAGTCACCGCCTGACGCAGGGTTACCGTCTGGTTATCAACGGTGACAACTTCACCTTCGGCCAGATCCGCCAGCGCGACGGCAACGTTATCCAGCGAATGGATTTTGATGTATTGCATATCAACCTCAAACGGCCTTAGTTCAGTTCAATGGCGAAGTAGTCGCGCGCATTGTTAAAGCAGATGTTTCTCACCATTTCGCCCAGCAGCTGAATATCGGCAGGGGCCTCACCCGCGGTCACCCAGCGGCCAATCATCTGGCACAGAATGCGGCGGAAATATTCGTGGCGCGTGTAAGAAAGGAAGCTACGGCTGTCGGTCAGCATGCCCACAAAGCGGCTTAACAGACCCAGCTGTGCCAGCTGCGTCATTTGACGCTCCATCCCGTCTTTCTGGTCATTGAACCACCAGCCGGAACCGAACTGCATCTTGCCTGGCATACCTTCACCCTGGAAGTTACCGATCATGGTACCCAGCACTTCGTTATCGCGCGGGTTCAGGCAGTAGAGGATGGTTTTTGGCAGCAGATTTTGCTCGTTCTGTTTGCTCAGCAGCTTAGAAAGTTCTTCCGCAAGCGGGCGATCGTTGATGGAGTCGAAGCCCACGTCCGCGCCCAGCAGTTTAAACTGACGCTGGTTGTTATTGCGCAGGGCACCAATGTGGTATTGCTGCACCCAACCGCGACGAGCATATTCCGCACCGAGGAAGACCAGCACCGCCGTTTTGAACTGTGCCACTTCGTGCTCGCTCAGGGATTCACCGGACAGGCGACGTGCCAGAATGCTATCAAGCTCAGCTTCATTTGATTCCGCAAACATCACCACATCCAGCGCGTGGTCAGAGACTTTACAGCCATGTGCCGCGAAGTGGTCCAGACGTTTGGTCAGCGCGCTCTGCAGGTCTGCAAAACGACGAATGTCGGTGTCAGACACTTCCGCGAGCTTCGCCATGTAATCATTGAACGTCGCCTGTTCGATATTAAAGGCTTTATCCGGACGCCAGCTTGGCAGCACTTTAATATCAAACGAGGTATCGCGGGCGACCACCGCGTGATGTTCCAGGGAGTCAATGGGATCGTCAGTGGTCCCCACCATCTTCACGTTCATCTGCTTCATGATGCCGCGGGCGGAGAAGGTATCCTGCGCCAGTAATTCATTGCACCGATCCCAGATTTCATCGGCGGTAGCCGGGGAGAGCAGCTTTCCGGTGATGCCGAACGGACGGCGCAGCTCAAGGTGCGTCCAGTGATATAACGGGTTGCCGATGGTGTGCGGAACGGTCGCCGCCCAGGCGTCAAACTTCTCGCGGTCGCTTGCATCACCGGTACACAGGCGCTCAGCCACGCCGTTGGTACGCATCGCACGCCATTTGTAGTGGTCACCTTTCAGCCAGATGTCATACAGGTTTTTGAAACGGTAATTTTCGGCAACCTGCTGCGGCGGTAAATGGCAGTGGTAGTCGAAAATTGGCTGGTCTTTGGCGTAGTCGTGGTACAGGCGGCGAGCAAATTCGGTATCTAACAGAAAATCTTCGGTCATAAACGGTGTCATTATCGTCTTCCTCGTAACGAGAGCGTCAGAAAGCTTATGCTCAGATGCTGCAAAGTTATCACACCAATTTCCAGAGACAGAACATTTTTTCGTGAGTTAGATCAATAAACGCAGACAAATTAATTACCTCAAATGAGGTAAACCCTTCGCCAGGCCGCGCCAGAACTGGCTTTATCCGTAACACATAATGTCCCTACAAATAATCATGCATTTGTGATGTCACTCACCTTTTAAAGTTGTATGACAAGTTATCTTTTCGCCGTCGCAAACACTAAGCCGACGGAATGCATTCCCGGTGTGAAAACATCGGTTTTAACGGTACGGATACCGACTTATGCACGCTTACTTATGGCAAGGTTCGGGCCGTTCCGGGACATCTCCCGGTTAAGCCCCTCCCGTTACACAACCGCTCCCGGACACGGTCGAGAGGTTGCCGTGCAAGGCACGGAATTAACATAACGATGAGGTTTTAGATGCGTAAAATTAAAGGGTTACGTTGGTATATGATCGCACTGGTGACGTTAGGCACCGTGCTGGGCTACCTGACACGTAACACCGTGGCAGCCGCAGCCCCGACGTTGATGGAAGAGCTGCATATCTCCACTCAGCAATATTCCTACATCATTGCTGCTTATTCCGCGGCTTACACCATCATGCAGCCTGTCGCAGGCTATGTTCTGGATATTCTCGGGACCAAAATCGGCTACGCCTTCTTCGCCATCGCCTGGGCTATTTTCTGCGGCGCCACGGCGCTGGCAGGCAGCTGGGGCGGTCTGGCGCTGGCACGTGGTGCGGTAGGTGCAGCGGAAGCGGCAATGATCCCGGCCGGGCTGAAAGCCAGCTCTGAGTGGTTCCCGGCGAAAGAGCGTTCTATTGCCGTCGGCTATTTCAACGTCGGTTCTTCCATCGGTGCGATGATTGCACCACCGCTGGTGGTGTGGGCTATCGTGATGCACAGCTGGCAGATGGCGTTCATTATCTCTGGTGTACTGAGCTTTGCGTGGGCCATGGCGTGGCTGATTTTCTATAAACACCCGCGCGATCAGAAAAAACTGTCTGAAGACGAACGCGAATACATCATTGGGGGTCAGGAAGCTCAGCATCAGACCAACAACGGCAAAAAAATGACGGTCTGGCAGATTCTGGGTACCCGTCAGTTCTGGGGTATCGCCCTGCCGCGCTTCCTCGCCGAACCCGCCTGGGGGACCTTCAACGCCTGGATCCCGCTGTTCATGTTTAAGGTCTACGGCTTTAACCTGAAAGAGATTGCGATGTTCGCGTGGATGCCAATGCTGTTTGCCGATCTGGGCTGTATAGTTGGCGGTTACCTGCCTCCGCTATTCCAGCGCTGGTTTGGCGTGAACCTGATCGTTTCCCGTAAAATGGTCGTGACGATGGGCGCAGTGCTGATGATTGGCCCGGGCATGATCGGCCTCTTCACCAGCCCGTATGTGGCAATCGCCCTGCTGTGCATCGGTGGTTTTGCTCACCAGTCACTGTCCGGTGCGCTGATTACGCTCTCTTCTGACGTCTTCGGGCGTAACGAAGTGGCTACCGCTAACGGCCTGACCGGTATGGCTGCCTGGACGGCGAGCACCCTGTTTGCTCTGGTGGTCGGTGCACTGGCGGACACCATCGGCTTCAGCCCGCTGTTTGCCGTACTGGCTATCTTCGACCTGATGGGTGCAGTGGTTATCTGGACGGTGCTGAAAAGTAAGTCGGCAGAAGAGGTGCTAAAAGAGTCCCTGGGGGGACCGGCAACGCAAAGTTAGCGCCCCTCCTGATGTCACAGAAGCCGCCTCCGGGCGGCTTTTTTCATGGCAAAATCTGGAGACTGGCACGCAAAAGTGGTATAACAAATAATCCGCCGTACCCTGCCTGGAGCGCATATGGAAATCACCGAACCACGTCGTTTATATCAACAACTTGCTGCCGAGCTGAAAGATCGCATCGAGCAAGGTGTCTACCTTGTCGGTGATAAACTCCCCGCTGAGCGCTTTATCGCTGATGAAAAAAGCGTAAGCCGCACCGTGGTGCGTGAAGCGATTATCATGCTGGAAGTGGAAGGCTACGTTGAAGTTCGCAAAGGCTCCGGCATTCACGTGATTTCTAATCAGCCGAAACACTCCCCGGTCGCCGACGAAAGTCTCGAATTCGCCAGCTACGGTCCGTTTGAACTGCTCCAGGCGCGCCAGCTTATCGAAAGCAATATTGCGGAATTTGCAGCGACTCAGGTGACCAAGCAGGACATCATGAAGCTGATGGAAATCCAGGAAAACGCGCGCAAGGAAAAATGTTTCCGTGATTCAGAGTGGGATCTGCAGTTCCACGTTCAGGTCGCGCTGGCAACGCAAAACACGGCGCTGGCGGCAATCGTGGAAAAAATGTGGACTCAGCGCGTTCACAACCCGTACTGGAAAAAACTGCACGATCACATCGATTCCCGCACCGTGGATAACTGGTGCGACGATCACGATCAGATCCTTAAAGCGCTGATTCGCAAAGATCCCCATGCGGCAAAACTGGCGATGTGGCAGCACCTGGAAAACACCAAGCAGATGCTGTTCAATGAAACCAGCGATGACTTCGAATTTAACGCTGACCGCTATCTTTTTGCCGATAATCCTGTCGTTCATCTCGATACGGCAGCCAGTGCGGCAAAATAGTTTACCTTTTCGCTGGCAGGCGCTTCGCTGCGCCTTCTGGCAAAGGTGGGTAAGCAAAACATATATAGTGTCAGCCTTTGTAAATCCCCTCGCTCCCCTCCATGGCTTACGCCAAAATCATCTCACCCCTGCAAATTCTGTGACGCAGAACCTTGGGCTTTGTTACAATTGGATTCAATTCGTTATTTTGTAAGTTAGTGCTTGCTAACCAGCCAATTAACAGGGAACAGTGTTGGCCACACCTCAATGTGTCCGCGAGCGACCATAATGAAATCACAACAATGTCGCCGTGCTGTTTGTCCCGGATAACAGGCGTGACGTTAACCGATTTCCAGGAACACTGAATGGAACTTTTGACCCAACTACTGCATGCCCTCTGGGCGCAGGATTTTGAAACGCTGGCCAACCCTTCCATGATTGGCATGCTCTACTTCGTCTTATTTATGATTCTGTTCCTTGAGAACGGTTTACTGCCTGCCGCCTTTTTACCTGGCGACAGCTTACTGGTGCTCGTCGGCGTGCTGTGTGCCAAAGGGGCAATGGCCTTTCCGCAAACCATTTTATTACTGACCATCGCCGCCAGCCTTGGCTGCTGGGTGAGCTATATCCAGGGACGATGGCTGGGCAATACGCGCCTGGTGCAGAACTGGCTCTCCCACCTTCCTGCGCATTATCACCAGCGGGCGCACCATCTTTTCCATAAGCACGGGCTTTCCGCGCTCCTGATCGGCCGCTTTATCGCCTTTGTACGCACCCTGCTGCCTACCATTGCGGGTCTTTCCGGATTAAGCAGCACCCGCTTCCAGTTCTTCAACTGGATGAGCGGCCTGCTGTGGGTTCTGATCCTGACCACGCTGGGCTATGCGCTGGGCAAAACGCCGGTCTTCATGAAATATGAAGATCAGCTCATGTCCTGCCTGATGCTGTTACCGGTGGTTCTGCTGGTCTTTGGTCTGGTCGGCTCGCTGGTGGTGCTGTGGAAGAAGAAATACGGGGCCAGAGGTTAACGATGGTTATCTCACCGCTCGCCGTGCGCCGTTTTGCCGTGGCCATGATTGCCCTGGGGTTGCTCAGCCTCATGTTCCTGGCCTGGACGACGCTTTCGCATCAGGAATCGACGCTGGCCATTCGCCCGGTGAGTCAGGGTGTCAGCGTGCCTGACGGTTTTTCGGTGTGGCATCATCTTGATGCCAACGGCATCCGCTTTAAGAGCATCACCCCGCAGGACGATGTTTTACTGATTAAGTTTGATTCCCGCGCGCAGAGTGCCGCCGCGAAAGTGGTGCTCGACCGTACGCTGCCGCACGGTTATATCATTGCCCAGCAGGAAGATGACAACCAGCCTGCAGCCTGGCTGTCACTGATTCGCGATTCGTCGCATAGATTTGGATAATTACCAGGATTCCGAATCTTTTCACTCACTTTGGTGAATCCCCCGTTTACTTACTATGCTTAAGTACGCGGAGCACCCCATGAATGTACTCCGCTTGACTCTGGATAGCGGCTCACGCCGCAACACAATGGAAGGTTTCGATAATGAAATTCCGCATTACTCTGGCTCTGGCCCTTTTTTCTTTAAGCACAGCGTCCTTCGCCAACTCTCTCTGTCAGGAGAAAGAACAGGATATTCAGCGTGAGATCAGTTATGCCGAAAAGCATAACAATCAGCATCGTGTTGAGGGTCTCAAAAAAGCGCTGAGCGAAGTGAAAGCGAACTGTTCTGACAGCAAGCTACGTGCCGATCACCAGAAAAAAATCGCTGAACAGAAGGACGAGATAGCCGAGCGCCGTCACGACCTGCAGGAAGCGAAAGAGAAAGGGGATGCGGAAAAAATTGCTAAGCGCGAGAAGAAGTTGAAAGAAGCGCAGGACGACCTGAAAGCGCTGGAAGCTCGCGATTATTGAGTTAACGGAAATCTCAACAGGAGAGAATCATGTCAAAAGATACGACGTCTGAAAATCTGCGCGCTGAACTGAAATCCCTGGCCGATACCCTGGAAGAGGTGCTGAACTCCTCTGCAGATAAGTCAAAAGAAGAGGTCAGCAAACTGCGCAGCAAAGCTGAGCAGGCGCTGAAAGAGAGCCGTTATCGCCTGGGTGAAACCGGTGATGCACTGGCGAAACAGACCCGCGAAGCGGCAGCTCGCGCGGACGAATATGTTCGCGATAATCCGTGGACGGGTGTAGGGATTGGTGCCGCGGTAGGTGTGGTACTGGGTGTCCTGCTGACGCGTCGTTAATATGGAAGATCCTCGTCACGCACAAGGGCCTGCTAATAACGTCCTCGGCATCGGCCAGCGTATTCTGACGACGCTGGTCGGGATTGCCGAAACGCGCGTCCGACTGGCAGTGGTTGAACTGGAAGAGGAGAAAGCGAACCTTTTCCAGATGCTGCTGATGCTCGGGCTTACCATGCTCTTCGCCGCGTTTGGTCTGATGAGCCTGATGGTGTTAATCATCTGGGCCATTGACCCGCAATATCGACTCAACGCGATGATTGCCACCACCGTTGTTCTGCTGGTTGCGGCATTGATTGGCGGCATATGGACGATGCGTAAAGCACGCAAATCCACTTTCCTGCGCCATACGCGCCAGGAACTGGCCAACGATCGCGCCCTGCTGGAGGATGACAAGCCGTGAGCGATAAAGCCGAACGTCAGAAGCGAAAAGCATTCCTGCTCAGTCAGATCCAGCAGCAACGGCTGGATTTGTCTGCCAGTCGTCGCGACTGGGTTGACGCGACGCGTCGTTTTGACCGGGGCTGGAATACCTTCCTGAGCCTGCGCTCATGGGCGCTGGTCGGAAGCAGCGTGATGGCTATCTGGACGGTTCGTCATCCAAATATGCTGATCCGCTGGGCCCGCCGCGGCTTTGGTGCCTGGAGCGCCTGGCGTCTGGTGAAAGCGACGATTCGTCAACAACAGCTGCGTTAGTTCTTATGCCGGGTAGCGTTTCGCTTACCCGGCACACTTTCCCCCTTCCCCGTTACTCAATATCTTTGAAGAAGATTGACAGTTTTCCTTGCTAACAATTCCCATCTGCCCCGTTTACACTCCTCTCCATCGACAGCAAAGACGCGGTATCTACCCGAATTTGCACACAAATAAAGTTCAGCCGCTGATGTGGTCTCCTGGAGAGTAAAATGAAAAAATTAGAAGATGTTGGTGTTCTGGTAGCGCGTATTCTGATGCCGGTTCTGTTTATCACCGCAGGCTGGGGCAAAATCACCGGTTATGCGGGCACGCAGCAATACATGGAAGCCATGGGTGTTCCCGGGTTCCTGCTGCCACTGACTATTCTCCTTGAGTTCGGCGGCGGCCTGGCGGTACTGTTCGGCTTCCTGACCCGCACCACGGCACTGTTTACCGCAGGCTTCACCCTGCTGACGGCGTTCATCTTCCACAGCAACTTTGCGGAAGGCGTGAACTCCCTGATGTTCATGAAAAACCTGACCATCGCGGGTGGCTTCCTGCTGCTGGCCATCACTGGCCCAGGCGCATACAGCATCGACCGCGTTCTGAATAAGAAGTGGTAAGCACGCTATACTGAATGAACACAAAGCGAGGAGATATCTCCTCGCTTTTGCTTATTGACGGAGGAGTAAAAAATGGGACAACTCGTAGACGGCGTCTGGCAGGATGTCTGGTATGACACCAAATCCACCGGGGGACGCTTCAAGCGCTCTGTTTCGGCCTTCCGTAACTGGCTAACCGCCGATGGCGCACCGGGCCCAAGCGGCGAAGGCGGCTTTGCGGCTGAGAAAGACCGTTATCATCTCTATGTTTCTCTGGCCTGCCCGTGGGCGCACCGCACGCTGATTGTGCGCAAGCTGAAAGGACTCGAATCCTTAATTCCGGTTTCGGTAGTCAACCCCCTGATGCTGGAAAACGGCTGGACGTTTGACAGTGATTTCCCGGCCGCCACCGGTGATGACCTCTACCACCACGATTTTCTCTACCAGCTCTATCTGCGCGCCGATCCGCACTACACCGGACGCGTGACCGTACCCGTGCTGTGGGACAAGAAAAACCAGACCATTGTCAGCAATGAGTCCGCAGAGATCATCCGCATGTTCAACACCGCGTTTGATGCCCACGGGGCCCGCGCCGGGGATTACTATCCGGTTGAGCTGCGCGATAAGATTGATGAGCTGAACAGCTGGATTTACGACAACGTGAATAACGGTGTCTACAAGGCCGGCTTTGCCACCAGCCAGGAAGCGTATGACGACGCAGTGGGAAAAGTGTTTGAATCTCTGGAGCGTCTTGAGCAGATCCTCGGCCAGCATCGCTACCTGACGGGCGACCGCCTGACGGAAGCAGACATTCGTCTGTGGACAACGCTGGTTCGCTTTGATCCAGTGTATGTCACCCACTTCAAGTGTGATAAACACCGCATCAGCGATTACCTGAACCTGTACGGTTTCCTGCGCGATATTTATCAGATGCCGGGCATTGCTGAAACGGTCGATTTCAACCATATCCGCACCCACTATTTCCGCAGCCATAAGACCATCAACCCGACGGGTATTATCTCTGTGGGTCCGTGGCAGGACCTGAATGAACCGCATGGTCGCGACGTGCGTTTCGGATAAATATCAAGGGCATCAATTGATGCCCTTTTTTAATTCACAATCTCCATCTATCCTTACCTCGATCGCTTAAAAAACAAGTGATTGACTGACTAATGAGGCAAGGAAAATGGACTGGTATTTAAAAGTACTGCGCAACTACATTGGATTTGGTGGCCGCGCTCGCCGTAAAGAGTACTGGATGTTCGTTCTGGTGAACTTCATCCTCATCATGGTGCTGGGCATTATCGATAAAATTCTCGGCTGGGAACGAGCCGGCGGTGAAGGTGTTCTCACCACGATTTACGGCCTGCTGGTCCTGCTTCCCTCATGGGCCGTACTGTTCCGACGGCTACACGATACCGATCGTTCAGCCTGGTGGTTACTGTTGCTGCTGATCCCGATTGTGGGCTGGCTGGTCATTCTGGTCTTCAACTGTCAGGCCGGCACGCCGGGCGAAAACCGCTTCGGGCCCGATCCAAAACTCAACGCATAAAACAAAGCCCGGTGGCGTTTCGCGTACCGGGCTCGATTTTTTATTTGTTGTGATGGGCAAAGAGCTTGGGTATTTCGCGCAGGCACCACGATTTGGCCTCACCCATGCTGTCGCGCCGCCACGCCATAATGATGTCCACTTCGCTGGTGTACTCCGGGCTGACCACGCGTAGCCGCCCTTCTGCAATATCTTTTTCGACAAACGGATACGGCATCGTTGCCACGCCCAGGCCCGCCAGCAACGCCTGACGTTTGTCTTCAAGCGATGTGACGGTCAGACGCGGTTGTTTATCCAGCAACTGCACCGTTAACACCGGACGCTCGCGTGCGGTATCTGCGACCGCGACCCCGCGGTATTTCACCCGCGTCACTTCCGAGAGCGGCTCCGGCTCCTGGTGAATCGGGTGATCGGGTGCGGCGACATAGACGTTCATCACGCTGTAGAGCTTGCGGGAATTGATTTCTGATGAGGAACGGAAGTGCATATCCGGGGCAATGACGATATCCGCCCTGCCCGTCTCCAGTCGCTCCCAGGCCCCGGCCAGCACCTCGGTGATGATCGATAACTGGGTGTTTGCTTTGTCGGCCAGCCGGTTCACCAGCGGGAACAGCGCCTCGGTGGGCACCAGCGCTTCCGTCACCAGCGTCAGATGGGTTTCCCAGCCGCGCGCCAGCGCTTCGGCGTCCGTCGTCAGCTTGTCCGCCGCTTCCAGCAGGACGCGACCACGCTCCAGCAGCATCCGTCCGACGTTAGTGAATTTTGTTCGATGACCGGAGCGGTCAAAGAGCACCACGTCCAGCTCTTCCTCCAGCTTCTGCATGGTATAGCTGAGCGCAGACGGAACGCGCCCCAGTTCATCTGCCGCCGCGGCAAAACTGCCACGCCGATCAATTGCGTCCATGACGCGAAGCGCCTCAAGCGTCAATGCTCTCTCTTTAGCCATCTCGTTCTCATTCAGGAAATTTGAACATACCGGGCAGAATATCTGGCTAACAATGAAGCGTCCATACCTTTACCATTGTTTAGTGTAAAGAGAGGTCAAGTTTATGATTACGACAAGAACAGCTAAACAGTGCGGACAAGCCGATTTCGGTTGGCTGCAGGCCCGCTACACCTTTTCCTTTGGACACTACTTTGACCCTAAACTGCTCGGTTACGCTTCATTGCGCGTATTGAATCAGGAAGTGCTCGCCCCAGGCGCGTCCTTCCAGCCGCGTACGTACCCGAAAGTCGATATCCTGAACCTGATCCTGGAAGGCGAAGCAGAATACCGCGACAGCGAGGGCAATCATGTCCAGGCGAAGGCCGGCGAAGCATTATTAATCTCCACGCAGCCGGGCATCAGTTACAGCGAGCATAACCTCAGCAAAGATAAAACGCTGACCCGTATGCAGCTGTGGCTGGATGCCTGCCCTGAGCGGGAAAACCCGCTGGTACAGAAGTTAGATTTGACGGGCGACAGGCAGCAGCTGATAGCCTCCCCGGACGGCAGTCAAGGCAGCCTGCAGTTGCGCCAGCAGGTGTGGCTGCACCATATCGAACTGAAGAAAGGGGAACAGGCGAGCTTCCAGCTTCATGGTCCGCGCGCCTATCTGCAATCGATTCACGGTACGGTGCATGCGGTGACGCATACGGAAGAGAAAGAAGCGCTCACCTGCGGCGACGGGGCGTTTATTCGCGACGAAGCGAATATCACGCTGGTTGCTGATTCGCCGCTGCGCGCGCTGTTAATTGATTTACCGGTTTAACACCCGATAATCCTCTCTCCCCGGCGGGGAGAGAGGAAACCGTTACACTTTACGTGCCATAATCTCAATAATCTGCCGGTCCGTCGCCTGCATGGCGCGGCACGCCAGCGAACACAGGTTCGCGATCGACTGCTCCACATCGTGCGCCACAATCCCTTCATTGCCCGTTACAGCCGAATCATCCAGCGCCATCATCACCGCTTTCCAGGCACTGCCGACGCTGGTTGAGACCTTCATGGCACAACTGTTGGACGCGCCATCGCAGATCATCCCGCTGACATCGCCAATCATGCTGCTGATTGCCATTGAGAGCGTCTGATAGCTTCCGCCCATCAGCCAGGCCATGCCCGCCGCCGCCCCCATCGCCGCCGTGGTAGCCGCACACAGCGCTGACAGGCGCGGAAGCTGGGCGTGGATATAAATAGCCGAAAGGTGTGAAAGCATCAGCGCCCGGGCAAGGCGTTCATCATCCGCCTGGACATGTTCCGCCACCACCACAACCGGCATGGTGGCCGTGATCCCCTGGTTGCCCGATCCGGAATTGCTCATCGCCGGCAGCGTCGCCCCGCCCATTCGGGCGTCCGAGGCCGCGCTGGTGCGAATGACAATGTCCGAGCCCAGGTCCTGCGCTATCCATCCGCGAGCGCGCTGCTTATTGAGCGTCGCGCCAATGTGCAGCCCCCATTTTCCGCTTAAACCTTCACGGGAGAGCGCATCATTTAATTGTCCGGCAGCCAGGATAAAGCGGATCGCGTCAAACGGCACCTGCTCCACAAACTCAAGGATCTGCGATAGCGTGGCGTTTGAAAGTACCGCCAGTGGATCGTCATTCCTCTCGTCGGGTTGAGAATCAAGCGTAAAGCGGGTTTCGCCCTGACAGACAATCTCCACCACCCGCGTATGCCCACCGGCGATGGTCACCATCGCCGAGGCCTGTCCGGCGTGAACGCAGGCGCGGGAGTAGAGGATGTCATCGCACGGCTCCTGCAGCTTGACCTGCACCTGGTCAGCGTCCAGCAGCGCTTTGGCACGCACCAGCGCATCGGCAGTGGCATCTTTCAGTACCTCCAGCCCGGCGTGCGCGTTGCCGCCAATGGCCCCCAGTGCCGCCGCAATCGGCAACCCGACCATCCCGGTGCCAGGTACCGTCACACCAAGGCCATTTTTCATCAGATTCGGTGAAACCCACGCCTCAATCTGTGTGACGTCACCCTGCAGAAGCTCCGCAGCCATCGCACAAGCCAGCGCCAGAGAGATCGGCTCGGTACACCCCAGTGCAGGTTTAACTTCCTCCTGCACCGCCCGAATAAATTGATTCCATAAAGATTGAGTTTGCTCTGACATCGTTACGACCTTGTTTGCCCTTAAGAAAACGCGAGGAAAGGAGAAACACACAGCAGCAGACCGGTGATGATAATGATCACCAGCGACACGCCTTTATATTTGTGCAGCGCCGGCACTTTGTAGACCAGCCACGCCGGAATCAAACACCCCACCATGCCGAAGATGGGGCTGCAAATAGAGGTGAAGCTCAGTACCGGCGCGTTTAACACAATCGCGCTCCATGCCAGTAGAATGGCAAACAGCATGATGCCGCGCTGTACGGTGTTTTCGTTGATTTTCTCTGCCGGCATTTTGCGGCGCAGAATATTCATCACAATGCCCTGCGTCGCTTCACGAAAGCCCAGGTACACGCCGAAGAACGCGGTCATGACGGCAAAAATATTCAGGATAACGCTGACAATTTTGACCCAGCCGGCACCGTCGCCACTGATAAACTGCGCGGCAATTGCCAGTGCGGAAATATTCTGTTCGTAGGCTTTGACCGCCTCATCATGCCCCATTGCCAGGGTGAACGAGACCGCGTAGAAAAAGACCGTCACGAAGAGGATCGCGAAGGCGATGTTCATCGCCCGCAGCGCTTTATGGCGCGCCACTTCAACCGATTTTTCGCGTGAACGATAGGAGATCACCATCGGACTTAATGTCTGAATAAACAGAATCGACGTTAAGGTAAACGGCAACGTGATAATCGCGTTTTTAATGAGTAGCCCCACGGGTGGCAGCATGCCCACGTTGGCTAAATGCCAGAGGCCAATCATCGACAACCCGAGCGCCGCCACCACAAATAACTTCGTCAGCACCATCAGGCTGGAGACTTTAAACAGCAGTTTCTCGCCACGGGAGGAGATCGCCACCAGGATGCAGATCAGGAACAGACCGTAGAACGGATTTTCAGAGAGCAGCCCCTCCGTCACGCCGAAGGTGTGTAAATAGGAAGCGCTGTCGTTGGTGATGGCGGTGGAGTAGACGAACATCCAGATAACCAGCATCACGAAATAGAGCGCACCCAATAAGATGCCCCAGTTCTTACCAAGGTAGCCGCTGATGACGCTCGGATAATCTTTGCACTCTGGCGATTCTGCCAGCGTGTTAATAAACAGCCGCTGAAACAGGTACATGGCCGGATAGCCAATCACTGACGAAAGCAGAAACACCCACAGTCCCATCAGCCCCACCTGTACCGGGAGAAAAACAATCCCCGCGCCGATGGCCATTCCGATACTCATGATGACCCAGCCCGTATCGGTGCTGTCGAATTTAATGGCCTCCTGCCACTCGCTTTCACTCATCCCTGCCCGCTTTGCCGCGGGTGAATCGTTCACAATCACACTGCTGTTTGTTGCCGTATCCATAAGGCACTCGCTTATTTTGTAGGGTAACCAGTTGTTTTTATGGGATTCTGACCACCAGCGATAATGAGCCAGACTGCTGCAGGTGTGTGTTATTGGAATGGACAAATCATACGTGGAGAGCGGGAGAAAAAAGTCACAATATTTATAAGGCTTTTCGCAAGCGAGAGAAATAAATACTCTGATATGATGAATAATCGATGTGTTTTTCTAAAAGTGATGCCGATCAAGAAATAAAAAACCCGCGACATGCGCGGGTGTGTCATCAGTTAGCCAGCGCGTTCGCCATATCGGTTTTCACCTGTTTACGCTGCTCCGCTGTCAGAACCTGGCTGACATCAAAGTAGTATTTGACGCGGTAATAGCGGGTCTGCTCTTCAATTTTGCTGAACGCGGCAAGCTGGTTTTTCACCGTGCTTTCATCCCATTTCCCGGTCTGGAACATCTCGATCAGCGCCCCGTCTTTCACGCCGGTCATCGGGATCTTGCTGACATTTTGTTCCAGCGTCTGATGCAGTGCGTCGATCTTCTTAATCTGATCGTTGCTCAGCTTGAGGTGTTGCACCAGCGGATCCTGCGCCGGAGAGGGGGCAGCTTCAACGTCAGCGGCCTGTGCGGCAAAACTGCACGCCACCAGCGAGGCAGCAACCAGGGTGATACGGGTCATTTTCATCATCTTACTGTCCTTACATACTGTTTCAGGGGAAAAGCAGGCGCATTGTTTTTCAGAAGCGGATGAAGATGTGTGAGTAATTATATAAACATTTTTGTATGTTCCGCGGACAAAAAAGCCCCCTTAACCAAAGGGGGCCTGTTTCAGACGACGATCACAGTGCCTGGGTAAACGTCCTTGAGATCACGTCCTGCTGCTGCTCGCGCGTCAGCGCATTAAAGCGCACCGCATACCCTGAGACACGAATGGTCAGGTTGGGATAGTTCTCCGGGTGCTCAATCGCCTCCATCAGCATCTCCCGGTTCATGACGTTAACGTTGAGATGCTGTCCCCCCTCAATGGCCGCTTCGTGGTGGAAATACCCGTCCAGCAGCCCGACAAGGTTGGTTTTGCGCACCCTCTCATCCTTGCCCAGCGCCTGAGGCACGATGGAGAAGGTGTAAGAGATCCCGTCTTTCGCATAGGTGAACGGCAGCTTAGCGACGGAGGTTAACGAGGCCACCGCCCCTTTCCTGTCTCGTCCGTGCATCGGGTTCGCGCCCGGTGCGAATGGCGTACCGCCGCGGCGTCCGTCCGGCGTATTGCCGGTCTTCTGGCCGTAGACCACATTCGACGTAATGGTCAGGATCGACTGGGTCGGCACCGCGTTGCGGTAGGTCGGCAGCGCCTGAATTTTCTTCATAAAGCGTTCCACCAGGTCACAGGCAATGCTGTCCACGCGGTCATCATTGTTACCGTACTGCGGGTAGTCCCCTTCAATCACAAAATCGACCGCCAGGCCGGTATGGTCGCGTACGGGTTTTACCGTGGCGTATTTGATGGCGGACAGCGAGTCCGCCGCCACCGACAGCCCGGCGATACCGCAGGCCATGGTGCGGTAAACGTCCCGGTCGTGCAGCGCCATCAGCGAGGCTTCGTAGCTGTACTTATCGTGCATGTAATGAATGAGATTCAGCGCGCTAATGTACTGCACCGCCAGCCAGTCCATAAAGTGATCCAGACTCGCCATCACGGTGTCGTAATCCAGCACCTCATCCAGCAGCGGCGCAGTTTTCGGCCCGACCTGGATCTTCAGCTTCTCATCCACCCCGCCGTTGATCGCATACAGCAGCGTTTTCGCCAGGTTAGCGCGGGCGCCAAAGAACTGCATTTGCTTGCCGATCACCATCGGGCTGACGCAGCAGGCAATGGCGTAGTCGTCGCTGTTGAAATCCACGCGCATCAGGTCGTCGTTCTCATACTGCAGCGACGAGGTGTCGATCGACATCTGTGCAGCGTACTTCTTGAATGCGACGGGCAGTTGTTCGGACCACAGGATCGTCAGGTTTGGCTCCGGTGCAGGTCCCATCGTGTGCAGGGTATGCAGGTAACGGAAGCTGTTTTTGGTGACCAGCGTGCGGCCATCCAGCCCCATTCCGCCAATCACTTCGGTGGCCCAGACAGGATCGCCGGAGAAGAGCGTGTCGAACTCCGGAGTACGCAGGAAGCGCACCATGCGGATCTTCATGATGAAATGATCGATCAGTTCCTGCGCCTGGATCTCACTCAGGCGACCCGCCTCGATATCGCGTTCGATATAAATATCCAGGAACGAGGCCGTGCGTCCCAGCGACATCGCCCCGCCGTTCTGGGATTTCACCGCGGCCAGATAGGCAAAGTAAACCCACTGTACCGCTTCCTGCGCATTCATCGCCGGGCGAGAAATATCGAAGCCATAGTTCGCTGCCATCTGCTGGATCTGCAGCAGTGCGCGTTTGTGTTCCGCCAGCTCTTCACGCAGGCGGATCGTCGCCTCCAGATCTTCACCCCGTTCGAGTTTGCCCTGCAGATCCGCGAACTGGCGCTCACGCTCGTGCACCAGATAGCGGATGCCGTACAGCGCCACGCGGCGGTAATCGCCGATGATGCGCCCGCGTCCGTAGCCGTCCGGTAGCCCGGTCAGCACGCCTGATTTACGACAGCGCATCATCTCGGGGGAGTAAACGTCAAAGACACCCTGATTATGGGTTTTGCGCAGTTCGGTAAAGAGATATTCGAACTGCGGATCCATCTCACGATCATAGGCTTCGAATGAACTGCGGATCATATTGATCCCGCCGTACGGATGCAGCGCACGTTTGAGCGGCTTATCGGTTTGCAGGCCGACTATCGTCTCCAGCTGCTGGTCAATATAGCCCGGTCCATGGGCCGTGATGGTGGTGGCAATGTTGGTGTCAAAATCCACCGGCGCATGGGTGGCATTCTCCTGACGAATGCCCACCATTACCTTCTCCCAGAGCGCCGTCGTTGCTGTCGTCGCCTGCGCGAGGAAAGTTTCGTCGCCTTCATAAGGGGTATAGTTATGCTGAATAAAATCGCGCACGTTGACGGTGTCTTTCCATTCTTCACCGCGAAACCCGGCCCATGCGTCGCTGTAAGGGGCAACGCGCGTATCGATTGCTACTTTCATGAATTTCTCGCTCTGTCAGGCATAAGCCGCAGCCGGAGTGACCTTCCCAAGACGGAGGGCATCCAGCGCGATCATTTTTTCTTCGTTGGTTGGGATCACCGCGCAGGCCACGCGGGACGAATCGGTAGTGATCACACGCTCACCTGCGCTGCACGGCAGGGCATTTTTGGCTTCATCGAGGGTGATGCCAAAGACGGCCAGGTGTTCCGCCACCAGCGTGCGGATCAGTCTGGAGTTCTCACCAATCCCGCCGGTGAACACCACACCGTCCAGGCGGTGTAACGATGCCGCGTGCCCGGCAATATGCCGTGCGATACGGTGAACAAAGGTATGGATCGCCAGCTGTGCCCGCTGATGTCCCTCATGCCAGGCTTTTTCGAGGGCTCGCAGATCGGAGGATATTCCCGAGATCCCCAGCAGGCCGGACTCTTTATTGACGACGCGTTCCAGATCCTCAAATGACTGTCCGGTCTGTTGGGCTATCCAGGCCATGGCGCCGAAATCAACGTCGCCACAGCGGGTCCCCATGATCAGCCCTTCCAGCGGCGTCATGCCCATGGAGGTATCCACGCTCTCACCATTGCGTACCGCGCAGATGGATGCCCCGTTGCCGAGATGGGCAATCACCAGCCCGCTGTCCTCAGGCGAAATCCCGAGCAAGGCATGCGCCTGCCCGGCAACGTAGCGGTGGGACGTCCCGTGGAAGCCATAGCGCCGCACGCCAAGCTCTTCAAAATAGCGGTACGGCAGCCCGTACAGATAGGCCTGCGGGGCCAGCGTCTGGTGGAAGCTGGTGTCAAACACCGCCACCTGCTGTATGCCCGGAAACAGGCGTTCGGCTGCCTCGACGCCGCTTAAGTTGGCGTAGTTATGCAGCGGCGCCAGCGAGGAAACCTGACGGATCTGCTCAATAACCTGTTCCGTGATAAGGGTCGACTCGCTGAAGAGGTCGCCGCCGTGCGCAATACGATGGCCAATCAGGGCCACGCTGCTCATCAGGTCACGCTTCTCCAGCTCCAGGGCGATGGCTGACAGCGCCCCTTCGTAGTCATGGTGAGCCAGTCTGGCTGGCTCACCCCCATTCACGGAAATAAAGGCTTTTTCAGTGTTAATCCCGTCTGCAATGCCCGTCATCAGGGCATCACAGCTGCTGGCATCGAGTACTGAAAACTTAACAGAGGACGATCCGCAGTTAATAACCAATACAACCGGAAACTCAATCATGGTGTTACTCCGCTCTTCCTGAGCCAGGGTTTAGAACAGTTTGTAGACGATGTTCAGGATGGTCAGCAGGCCCACAACCGTGACGAAGATGTTCTCGGGTCTGCCCTTATATTTCGCCATTGCCGGCGCTTTACGAATGGCATACATCGGCAACAGGCACAGCAGAGAGGCGATGATTGGCGCCCCCATGGCTTCGATAAGGTCAAGAATGTTCGGGTTGGCATAGGCAACGACCCAGGTCGACCCCATGATGAATACCATGCTGATGGTGTTCAGTTTGCCTACGGAGACTTTCTTCTTATCGCCCTTATAACCGAACTTCAGGATCAGGCCGTTCAGCCCTTCCAGCGTGCCCAGATAGTGGCCGAAGAAGGATTTGAAGATAGCGACCAGCGCAATGATGGAGGCACCGTATTCCAGCACCGTGGCAAACGTTGATTTAGTGCCTGACATGGTCGCAAAGTGGTTCGCCAGGTAAGAGAGCACGGGAATATTCTGCGCTTTGGCATCGGCCATGTTCTGCGGCGAGAGCGTGAACAGGCAGCTAAAGGCGAAGAACATCACCACCGCGACCATCAGCAAGCTGGCGCGACCGATGATTTTGGAACATTTCTGCTCGGTAAACGCTTTACCGAACTCGGGTTCGTACTCTTCACGTTTAGAGACCACAAACGAGGAGACGATGGGCGAGAAGTTGAAGGAGAAGACCATGATGGAGATCCCCAGCCAGACCGTCACCAGAATGCCGTCATGCCCGGTAAACGCGATATCGCTCAGATTGACCTGGTCAATCACCGACGAGTTCCAGTAAGGGATCAGCGACAGGGAAATCAGCACCAGGCTGGCGATAAACGGGAACACCAGGAAGCTCATCACCTTCACCATCAGGTCTTTACCAAACCAGATAACAAAGGCCATCAGCAGCAGCAGGAACAGCGCCACCACGCCGCGGTTAAGCGCGGGCAGCTGGAGCTGGTTTTCCCAGAAGGTCATAAAGGTGTTCGTAATGGTGACGCCGTAAATCCACAGCAGCGGGCAAATGGCGAAGAAGTAGAGGAACGTGATCACCACCCCACCGGTCTTACCAAAATGCTCTTCCACCGTTTCGGTGATGTTGCCAGACACGTTACTGCCGGACAGACACAGGCGTGCCAGCGCCCGGTGGCAATAAAACGCAATCGGGAAAGCGAGAACCAACATCAGCAGGATAGGAATCAAGCCGCCGAAGCCTGCGCGAATCGGGAAGAACAGCACACCTGCGCCAATGGCGGTTCCAAACAGGCCAAGCGTCCAGGTGGTATCAGACTTACGCCAGGAGGACGTTTTTGTCTGGCCAACGATAATGCTTTCTGTGTTGCTCATAGGTCATCCTTTATGCGTCAACGAAGCCGGTAATTTGGGATACGCGGGAGAGATCGATATTGCCGCCGGAAATAATGCAGACGGTTTTACGCCCCTGAATATAGTGATCAAGCTTGCCGCTTAATAACGCCGCACAGGCCAGTGCGCCAGCACCTTCTGTAACCACTTTATTTCGCTGAATGAGGGCAATCATGCTGTTACGAATATCGTCTTCGCTGACCAGCACAATGTCATCGACTAATTCACGAACAATCTCGAAGGTTAATTTACCCGGGCGAGACACATCACATCCGTCGGCTAATGTACCGGTAACGCGGTGGTTAATGATTTCTCCTGCCTGATACGATGCGGCCATTCCATGTACGTTTTCAGACTGCACGCCGATAATATTAATGGTCGGGTTGATGGATTTAATGGCCGTTGCAATCCCGGCAATTAAACCGCCACCGCCGATGGGTACAATCACGTTATCCACATCATACAAATCTTCGAGAATTTCCAGACCAATGGTGCCCTGGCCGGCAATCACTTTCGGATCGTCATACGGCGGGATAAAAATGCGCCCTTCCAGCTCCACGATTTCGCTGACTTTGGCGATGGTGTCGTTGAAGTTTTCGCCGTGCAGCACCACTTCAGCCGAGTAGTCACGGGTGGCGGCGACTTTAGATTTCGGCGCGCCCATCGGCATGACCACTTTGCCGTCGATACCGAGCATTGCACAGGAGAGCGACACGCCCTGCGCGTGGTTGCCTGCAGAACAGGCGACCACGCCTTTACGTTTTTCAGCTTCGGTCAGCGAACTTAATTTATTAAACGCACCGCGGATCTTGAAGGAGCCAGTACGCTGCATATTTTCAAACTTCAGGAATATCTCACCTTTACAGCGTTCGCTGAGATAATTTGAGCGCGGCATGCCGGTTTTATATATTTTGCCTGCCAGTCGTTTTCTGGCGTCCTGAATATCTTCAATTGTCACCGGGAGATCGTAGGTAATATGCATAATATCCTCGTTATAATAATCATTTTCTTCAGGCAAAGTCAGGGTATCAGAGCACGGATAAAATAAGCTCTGGGTGTTTTTAAACAGGTTAACGCGTTATCAGAGGGTTATTTAATCATCGTCGTCTTTCACTGGTCAGTGACGCGTATTGTTTTGCCAGTTCGACTAATACTGACGCCGATTTCTTAATTCTGTAATTTTTTGACCACACCGCGGCATAACGCGCTATGGGTAATTCATCTTCCACCGGCAGTACAATAAACTGGTCGGAACCGAATGGCGCAATCATGTCGCGGGGAATAACCGTCAGGTAATCGGCATTCAGGACAAGGTTATAAATGGTCACGACGGAATCGGTCTGGACGATGTTTTCAATGCTGATGTGATTGTCTTGCAGGGTGGTCAGAAGTTCTTTGTAGTAGCCCATATCGGTTTGCGGCATCACCCACTGTTCATCCGTGAGTGATGCCAGTGTAGTCGAGCCGGTGCACGTTCGTGATTTGCTGGCCACCAGGACAAACTCAGACTCAAACAGCGGCTCGACATGAAGATCCTGCAGCAGCATTTCATCACTTAATGTGCCGATGGCAAAATCCAGCCGGCCGTCGCGAATGGCCGGCAGGAAAGAGGACAGCTGAGCTTCGTACATCGAGACGCGCGCTTTCGGGAACACTTCCTTGAATTTTTTGATCATTTCGGACAGGAAGGTGAAGCCAATGAGCGACGGGTAACCAAAGGAGACATCCATGACGGTACTGAAACTGAGGCTGTTAATCTCGCTCACCATGTTTTTCATCTCACGGGTGATCGACTCAGAGTACGAGAGTAATACCTGGCCTGCCGCAGTCAGTTTAACGCCGGTGTTTTTGCGCACCATGACTTCAACGCCAAAGTAAGATTCGATATCGCTGATAATTTTGCTGACGGCAGGTTGCGTCAGGCCCAGTTGTCTTGCAGCAGAACCAATGGAGCCACTTTTAATGACTTCCTGAAATACCACGAGGTGCTGTGTTTTCGGTAGAATAATAGTGTTCATAATATTCTGCGCTTATTTCCCTATGACGGGGTGGATTCTACTCAATATGGCTGACGGGGGTATGTGCTGTTACTCACAATTTGCTTTTTCACACCCTTAATCAGCATAACGACAATCCTTTAAAACACCTTGCTATCAATAAGTTACATTAAAATAAATACGCCATAACGCTGATATTGATCAACAAAAAGAGCAGTAATGAATTTATTTTATGGCGATAACACAGGTAAATTTTTCGGCGTTAAAAAAATCGATAAAGACTATCTTTCAGGCAATTAAAGATTAATAAATAACCGTAATTCGTTTAAAACATTCTTTCAATTTATCAAATTTGTCTGGGGTGATTTTGCTGACTTTCGGGAAACAGTGGAATGCATCACACATTCATGAGCTAAATGTTTTTGAATTCAATATACATATATCAAATAAGAAAACATTCACGATCATAAAAGCAACATTCATAACAAATTAACAATACTGCAGAATCAGGATTCTTTAGCGCGAAATTTTGTGATTACGATCGCCAGCAGATGCGAAAAAGAGACTGAAGGGGTGAAAGCAGTGAAATGTGCTTAATGTCGCAAATATGAGAATTGATGTCGTGTGAGCGATGCATCGGGTGGCACTTGCTTGCAATTTCTAAGGCCGATAAAAGAAAAACCCCGCCGTAGCGGGGTTTTGTAAGAAGTTGAAGCTGACCGATAAGGCGGCTTCGTTAAACTGTACGTCAGGCATCTACAGCGCTGAAATTGTCTTGTGTCGCAGACTGTATCGCACTTAGTGTTATAGAGTAAAGCCTGCTAAGGGACGCACCTTTCACACCCAACCGCGCTCTATCGCTACCATCAGTAGCCCCCCAATGATAAAGAAGATTAGACTGACGACAGCCAGAAATATCTCGACGTAGAAAGGTCCGATAAGTCGTTTGGGAAGTCCTCTGATGAAGTCCTTGTCATCGTTTTTGGTCAGGATTGAACTGCGATTCCATAATAGAGGGATGTAGATGAACTGCACTTTCGTGCTATAGGCTATGTTGATGTAAAGCGTGTTGACGTTTTCGAACAGCAAGACGGCATCAGGAAGGCTGCCATATTTTTTTTTGTACAGGATGCAAATTTCGCTAAACCGTTTACGGTTTAAGACGGACACGACGATGCTCAAGACACCTAATAACAATCCTGTAAGTGTGGCTATAACCGATACCATTTTTATACTAATCATCACTGGTAACCTCATAAAGACCGAGGGCCTCCCCAATGGATTCGCTCGCTTTTCCAACAGACCAGCTAAAAGCTTTATCGCTTCCGTATGCAATTCCGCCAGATACAATGAGCGTGCAAAGCAGCGCTCCCGCTCCTCCTGCCTCTATGGTTGCAGCCCCCAGAACCACAGCACAAATAGTATTAGCTGCGCCAGCGCCAATAATCCTAGCTCCCACAGCTCCACCTACTAGGCCACCTGAAAATTCACCGATGGAAGTAAACGAGGTTTTGGCGCAATCCCTGCCTACAGTGCAGGCTTCGGTGATCTTCGCTGCGGTATCAAAAGCAGAAAGACCAATGCCGATCTTCCCGGCTGTTTCCATCCACTTAACGTACTTCGCCAGCTTCTCGATATGGGTTGCGTAACCTTCAATATCGCTAACGCCTGTCTCGTTCCAGCGGTGTGTGATTGAACGGCTTGAGAGGCCAAGGGCACTTTTCAGATCTGCGTACTCGTTGAACATGAAGCGATGTTTCATGAACATCTTAAGAACGCTATCAAGCTGACCAAACAAGCGGCGGCGTTCAACGAAGAATTGTTCGCCAATCAGTGTGCCGCTGGTGATGTACTGGTTTTTGTAGGTCTTCTCGATCTCGACAAGGATTTTTTCTACCTGTTCGAAATACCCTTTCGCGGCTTCGGTTGCTTGTCCTGAGTATCCATAAGTATCGCTCGCCGTACTGGCAGCAGCGGCGAACATCTCAATGGTGTCTTTGTGTTTGAAAAGGAAGTTGGCTTGCTGAATGGAAAGAGGGGCTAACGCTGCATCAACTCGCGCTTTCGCAGCCTGCATATGTGCAATCTGTTCGCTGTCCTGCTTATTAGGGTCAACCACCATCATAATAGAACCGGCTTTGTATCTTTCATCCGGGCCGTTCAGCGTTGCAAATAGTTCTTTGGCTCCTGCTGGTGGATTCTCAGTGAATAGCAGGCGCTGCCAGGCTTCTGTAGTACCGCCGTAGGGGATAATGGCAAAACCCGCATCAATGCCCGTTTTCTTTTTCGCCGTTTGTGCGTGTTGTTCTGGTTCAATTGGTTCCGGGAGTTTGGGAAATTCGGGAAGTTGGGTTTGCCCAACTTCAGTTACAGCAGACTCACTGGCGAACTCATAATCATCATCCCAATTTGAATGGAGGAATTTGGATTTGCAGGGGCACGAACTATAACTATGCAGCGTTCCGGCAATCCTTTTACCGTGAATGTCGTCATCCAGACCACCACAGATACGATAAAGCCCAGGATGCTTACCACAAGTGACTTTATGCCCTTCGCAGGCCATATCTCTGTCAAAGTGCTGGTGGTCGGTCCATCCTTCAGTGATAACACCACCACATCGAGTTTTATCACCCCTGAATAAATAGTATCCTTTAACCGCCATCAGTGCTTATTCCCTGGTATGGTCAGGAATCCTTCCGGGAATTCGCGGCCTTCATGAAAAACCAGTTTGCTGCATGATTGTGGGGTAGAGATTATTTCATCACCATTATCAAGCATACTGCCAACGAGTGCCGCTGATACCCCTTGCATAACACGGGCCTTACCTGCCCCAGAAATGATCGTGGCTTCACTGCCATCGGCATATACAACCTTGTCACCAACCCGAGCAAGTTGTAATCCTCCTGTAGTCGCACCGCCTGAAGCATGGCGAATGACTCCACCGCGACGGGTCAGACTTCCAACGACTGCAAACCGGAAAATATGAGCTAACGGGCGGCTTAAATACTGTTTATTAATTTCCTCAGGTTCTTTCCGGGTTTTGTCATCGCAGAGTGACAAAAGCTCTTCGTCGTAAGGCGGTTTTGATTGGGCTTCACGAATTTCAGGTGTGATCTCGTTGGTGTACTGCTTCATAAGTCCCTCTACTTGCTATAGAAATAATCACAGCGGTCATTTTACAAACAATAACCACAGGCACAACAAGTATTCGACTTAAGTGAAATCACGTTTCGTAACATTCGGTAAACACAATTCTGGCTACGAAATTTCATTTGCTGTCGTCGGTGTCGAACGTCTTGCTGTACGGGCATTTTTTCGATCTGGTGGTGAAGGTAAAGGTGTAAATACTGCTGGAATAGACACACAAGGTTTGCCCGTTCGCCGTGGTTGACTGCTCCGGGTTGCTCATAGTTATACGCCCGGCATTGGCACTGAACGCAGCAAGAATAAATCCCATCAACAACACTCTTCTTACCATCTATAAACCTCCATTGCAGTTGATTTCTGCCGCCTTCCTGCAAGCAGTGTATGTAGGATGCATCTCAGTCATTGATCCACACAAGCGATTGATAATATAATTTCAATCGATAAAATCTATTATCAATTTTAACGGTCAAGTCTGCATACAGGAAGAAGTATGAAAAAATTATTGTGTTACCTCTGTTTATCTGCGCTTTCTCATCCGTAGCTAGTGGAGCGGTCTCGGGCGAAATCCAGCCATATCCTGATTACCTGTCTGCTTATGTCAAAACGCTTGTTACAGCCAGTTGCGACCATGTACTTTCAGATGATGGAACGAACTCCATTGATAGAGCCATCAAGTCCATCAGCGCTAGCGCCACCAAAGGAATGAGTACCGACACGGAAAGTTAGTAGACATAGTAAATGTCGTGGCGGCGGAGTGTATGGGGGATGGTGCAACCGTTGGTGTATCCCATTATGTATCTCATTTCTGCTTCTGAGCGCCTGAGATACACCAACGTATTGTTTTAGAAGAAGGTGAAGCTGACCGATAAGCCGGGTTCTGTCGTGGACAGTCATTCATCTAGGCCAGCAATCGCTCACTAGCTCAAGCAGCCTACCCGGGTTCAGTACGGGCCGTACCATGTGAACCCCTATTTGGCCTTGCTCCGGGTGGAGTTTACCGTGCCACGGACTGTTGCCAGCCGCGCGGTGCGCTCTTACCGCACCCTTTCACCCTTACCTGATCCCGCTTGCGCGGGCCATCGGCGGTTTGCTCTCTGTTGCACTGGTCGTGGGTTTCCCCCCCAGGCGTTACCTGGCACCCTGCCCTATGGAGCCCGGACTTTCCTCCCCTCCGCCCGTCTCCCCCCGAAAGGGGACGACGACGAAGCGGCGACTGTCTGGTCAGCTTCGGCGCGCAGTATAGAGGGTTTGTGCCCCGCTGTCACCCTTGGGCGTGCATCCCTATCTGCAAAGTGGCGGCGATATTGCGCGAGGCGCGGTAAATATTGTCAAACGCCCCACGGTAAGCCTCTTCCAGCGACTCGACGCGGCTCAGCACGCTGAATACCGCGTCGATGCCATACTGATGCACGACCCCCACATCCCGGGTCAGACTGCCGGCAATGCCGATCACCGGCTTATGGTATTTTTTGGCGATACGGGCGATACCGACGGGCACTTTGCCCTGAATGCTCTGGCTGTCAATGCGCCCTTCGCCCGTCAGTACCAGCGTGCAGTCGTGAATATGTTCTTCGAGGTTAAGTGCCTGGGTGACAATCTCAATACCGCTCTTCAGTTCCGCGCCGAGGAAGGCCATCAGGGCCGCCCCCATGCCCCCCGCGGCACCCGCACCGGGAACCTGTTTCACGTCAATTCGCAGAGATTTTTTTATCACATCGGCATAGTGGCTGAGGTTAGCGTCGAGAGCGAGGATCATCTCCTCTGTCGCCCCTTTTTGCGGGCCAAAGATACGGGAAGCGCCTCTCTCGCCAACCAGCGGATTCGTGACGTCGCACGCGACGTGGATTGTGCAATCTTTTAGCCTGGCGTCGAGGCCAGAGAGATCGACGCTGTTGAGCGCCATCAGGCTGCCGCCGCCATAACCCATTTCAGTGCCGTTGGCGTCGCAGAGCGTGGCCCCCAGCGCCTGCATCATTCCGGCGCCGCCGTCGTTGGTGGCACTGCCGCCAATGCCGATAATGATATGTCGGGCACCTTTATCCAGCGCGCTAAGAATAAGCTCCCCGGTACCGCGGGACGTGGTGACGAGCGGGTTACGTTGGGTGGCCGGGACCAGTGCCAGACCGCTGGCGGCGGCCATCTCAATAAATGCCGTGCGGCCATCGCCGGACATACCCCAGCGGGCGTTTACCTGTTCACCCAACGGGCCCGTGACCCGAGCATACTGTTCTGTGCCCTGGGTGGCGGCGATCATCGCGTCAACCGTACCTTCCCCGCCGTCAGCAACCGGCACCGAAACATAAAGTGCGTCGGGGAAAATTTCCCGAAATCCTTTTTCAATCGCCTGAGCAACCCCGGAGGCAGAAAGGCTTTCTTTCCAGGAATCTGGCGCGATTACGATTTTCATAGTTGTCGCCTGTTACCGCACTCGGCAAAAATAGCGGACGCGTTCCCGCGTCCGTTTTTATTAGCGAGAGACTTCCACCTTCGCCAGTTTTTCGTAGTAGCACGCAATCGCGCTGTGGTCGGCAGTGCCCAGACCATCCGCTCGTAGGGCCTGCATCATCTCCATGACGGCGGCGGTCAGCGGCAGCTGCGCGCCCACGCCGTGGGAGGTATCCAGGGCATTCGCCAGATCTTTAATGTGCAGGTCGATTCTAAAACCGGGCTTGAAGTTACGATCCATCACCATGGGCGCTTTAGCATCCAGCACGGTGCTGCCCGCCAGGCCGCCACGGATCGCCTGATACACCAGATCAGGGTTAACGCCCGCTTTGGTGGCCAGCGTCAGCGCTTCCGACATTGCGGCAATGTTCAGCGCCACAATCACCTGGTTTGCCAGCTTGGTGACGTTACCCGCCCCGATATCGCCGGTATGCACCACGGATCCCGCCATGGCTTTCATCAGGTCGTAGTATTTGTCGAAAACAGCTTTGTCGCCGCCAACCATCACCGACAGGGTGCCGTCGATGGCTTTGGGCTCTCCGCCGCTGACCGGGGCATCCAGCATATCGACGCCCTTAGCGATTAGCGCCTCACTGATTTCACGGCTTGCCAGCGGCGCGATAGAACTCATGTCAATCACCACCAGGCCGGGTTTGGCACCGTCAATGATGCCGTTCTCCCCCAGGGCCACCTCTTTCACATGCGGGGAGTTTGGCAGCATGGTGATAATGACATCACACTGCTCAGCAATCGCTTTGGCGTTTGCTGCGGTTTCTGCGCCTGCGGCAATCACCTCGGCCACGGCTTGCGGATTATGGTCTGCAACCACCAGGGAGTAACCTGCTTTGATGAGGTTTTTACTCATGGGTTTACCCATGATCCCAAGGCCAATAAAACCCACTTTCAGCGTCATAATTCGTTTCCTCAATGATGGTTATTTTTTAAAGGCGTCCGCTAACTTCTGCGTGGCCGAGCGGAATACGCCGAGGTCGCTACCGACGGCAACGAAGGTCGCGCCCCACTCCAGATAGCGGCGGGCATCAGCCTCAACCGGCGCCAGAATGCCGCACGGTTTGCCATGCGCGTTGGCACGGGCAAAGATGTGCTGAATAGCGCGCTGCACCGCCGGATGACCCGCATTGCCCAGATGGCCGAATGCCGCAGCAAGATCGCTTGGGCCAACGAAGATGCCATCCACACCGTCAGTGGCAGCGATAGCGTCGACGTTATCGACCCCCTGCTGGCTCTCAATCTGTACCAGGATGGTGATGTTGCTGTTGGACTGTGTGAAGTAGTCCGGGACGGTGCCAAACATGTTGGCACGATGGGAAACGGAGACCCCGCGGATCCCTTCCGGCGGATAACGTGTTGACGCCACGGCCTGCACCGCCTGCTCTTCCGTTTCCACAAACGGGATCAGGAAGTTGTAGAACCCAATATCCAGCAGACGTTTGATGATTACCGGCTCGTTGGTCGGGACGCGAACCACCGGCGCGCTATGGCTCCCTTTGAGCGCCATTAACTGCGGAATAAAGGTGCTGATATCGTTCGGCGCATGTTCGCCGTCCAGCACCAGCCAGTCGAAACCGGCCAGGCCCAGTACTTCGGTGCTGATGGGGCTTGCCAGCGCGGACCAGCAACCAATCTGGACCTGGTGCGCCGCGAGGGCCGCTTTAAACTTATTCGGGAAGATATCATTATTCATCACGTTTACCTTTTTAATTCCGCAGTCTTATTCAGGTTCATATTTATATTTTCAGACGCAGCGTCAGCGTTATATTTATTTCCTGACATAATTTAGGCGTTATAAAATCGTCATTCAGTATAATCCTCACGTCATGACAGCACATTGTTTTAATGCTCAAGCATTGCGGCGTGTTTTGATAATATTTTGAGCATATGCACAACGTGATGGGCGCTGATGCACAGAATCAGGCATTGCTGGCCGGGTGGCATCTGCGCCGGGTTTAAGGAGCGATCGGGATCACATTTTGATATCTCGTCTCCTGACATTCTTTATTGACTCAAGCCGCGTCTTTATTTCTGCGATAAGAAAATAAACATCCCCTGGCTGCATTTACTATCAGACATTTTGCTGGAGAATATTGAACAATGGCCGACATTGAAATTCGACAAGCGTCGCCGACGGCGTTCTATATCAAAGTTCACGACACGGATAATGTGGCGATAATTGTTAACGACAACGGTCTAAAAGCGGGCACCCGTTTCCCGGATGGGCTGGAGCTGACTGAACATATTCCGCAGGGGCATAAAGTCGCTCTGGTGGATATCCCGGCCCACGGTGAAATCGTGCGGTATGGCGAAATTATCGGGTATGCGGTTCGCGCCATTCCTCAGGGGAGCTGGATTGAGGAGTCGCTGGTTGAGCTACCCGAAGCGCCGCCGCTGAACACGCTCCCCCTGGCCACCCGGGTTCCTGAGCCACTGCCCCCGCTGGAAGGGTACACATTCGAAGGGTACAGGAATGCGGACGGCAGCGTAGGCACCAAGAATCTGCTCGGTATCACCACCAGCGTGCACTGTGTGGCAGGCGTGGTGGATTACGTGGTGAAAATCATTGAGCGCGACCTGCTGCCGAAATACCCGAATGTCGACGGCGTGGTAGGTCTGAACCATTTGTACGGCTGCGGCGTGGCCATCAATGCTCCGGCGGCCGTGGTACCGATTCGTACCATCCATAATATCGCCCTGAACCCGAATTTCGGTGGCGAAGTGATGGTCATTGGTCTCGGTTGCGAAAAGCTGCAGCCAGAGCGTCTGCTGCAGGGCACCGAAGATGTGAATGCCATTCCGGTCGACGAGGCCAGCATTGTTCGTTTGCAGGATGCGCATCACGTCGGATTCCGTTCAATGGTTGACGATATCCTTCAGGTGGCGGAGCGCCATCTGGAAAAACTGAACCGGCGCCAGCGCGAGACCTGCCCGGCGTCAGAACTGGTGATAGGCACTCAGTGCGGCGGCAGCGATGCGTTTTCAGGCGTCACGGCGAACCCGGCGGTGGGCTATGCCTCGGATCTGTTTGTCCGTTGTGGCGCCACGGTGATGTTCTCCGAAGTGACCGAAGTGCGTGATGCCATCCATCTGCTCACCCCACGCGCCATCAATGAAGAGGTGGGCAAACGCCTGCTTGAGGAGATGGCCTGGTACGATAACTATCTCGACATGGGACAAACCGATCGCAGCGCCAACCCCTCTCCGGGCAATAAAAAAGGCGGTCTGGCGAACGTGGTGGAAAAAGCCCTCGGCTCGATTGCCAAATCCGGCCAGAGCGCCATAGTTGAAGTGCTCTCCCCGGGCCAGCGCCCCACCAGACGCGGCCTGATTTACGCCGCGACCCCTGCCAGCGACTTCGTCTGTGGCACACAGCAGGTGGCGTCCGGCATTACGGTACAGGTCTTTACCACCGGGCGCGGCACGCCGTACGGGCTGATGGCGGTACCGGTGATTAAAATGGCCACCCGTACCGAGCTGGCAAACCGCTGGTATGACCTAATGGACATCAACGCGGGCACCATTGCCACTGGCGAAGAGAGTATCGAGGATGTCGGCTGGAAGCTGTTCCACTTCATTCTGGACGTGGCAAGCGGCCGTAAGAAGACGTTCTCCGATCAATGGGGATTACATAACCAGCTGGCGGTGTTTAACCCGGCACCGGTGACGTGACCGTTCTCCCCCTCTCCCGAAGAGAGGGGGCAACTTATCCCTTCACCAACACCACATCTATCCCGCTCTTACGCAGCCCTTCCAGGCTCTCAGGCGGAATCCCTTCATCGACGATAATCATATCAATTCTCTGGGTATCGATGATTTTATGCAGGCTCGAACGGTTAAATTTGCTGGAGTCAGTGACCACGATAATACGCTCTGCCACCTCGCACATCCGCCGGTTCAGTCGGGCTTCATCTTCATTGTGGGTACTGACGCCGCGATCGAGGTCGATGGCATCGACCCCCAGAAAAAGCAGATCAAAGTGGTAATTCTGTAAGGACTGCTCTGCCTGGTCGCCGTAAAAGGATTGCGACTGGCGGCGCAAGTGCCCACCGGTCATCAGCAGCTCCACCCCTTCCGCTTCCAGTAATGCATTCGCCACGTTCATTCCGTTGGTCATGGCAATAACATCCGTGTGCTGACGCAGCATACGGGCGATTTCAAACGTCGTCGTTCCGGAATCCAGAATAATGCGATGACCCGGCTTCACCAGCGCGGCGGCCGCCTGCGCGATACTGCGCTTAACTGCAGTATTGAGCGAACTTTTGTCCTCCACGGAGGGTTCAGTGCCAGGCGCATTGCCTTCACAAATCAGCGCTCCGCCATAAGCACGAACGGCAATGCCCTGCTTCTCAAGAAACGCCAGGTCGTTACGGATCGTCACCGTGGAAACGCCATATAAATGAGAAAGATCGTTAACCTGCACGCTTCCCTGTGCCCGCAACCGCTGAATGATCTGCTCTCGCCTTTCACTGGTGCCGGTGACGCGCTTCTCCGCGGATGAATCGGTGCTGCTCATGCGAGCTCCTTAATAAATGGTCTTTCGTTTCATTTCGTTTTGTCTATTAACGCCTTTCTTTTATGGGAATGCAAGCCCTGCCTGCTTCCAGTCAGCGCACTCTCTCGTCGCTGAAACCTTTCATTATGTTTCTTTTGTGAAACAGATCGGAAAACTATTATCTTTCGTTTTATTTTTATACCACCATGATGCAGGATTAAATGAAACAAAACGAAAGATGAAAACCATCACCATCCGAAATGGAGAGGAAAGTGAAACATCTGACAGAAATGGTGGAACAACATAAACGGGGGAATGCGAACGGGATTTATGCCGTTTGTTCCGCACATCCACTGGTACTTGAAGCCGCAATTCGTTACGCCCAACTGCATCACACGCCGCTGCTGATTGAAGCCACCTCTAATCAGGTGGATCAATTTGGCGGTTACACCGGTATGACGCCCGCCGATTTTCACGGGTTCGTCTGTAAGCTGGCGGAATCCCTTGGTTTCCCGACATCGCAACTGATCCTCGGTGGCGATCATTTAGGGCCAAACCGCTGGCAAAACCTGCCTGCCCGGCAGGCGATGGCGAATGCCGAAGATCTGATCAGAAGCTATGTCGCCGCCGGGTTTAAAAAGATCCACCTCGACTGCAGCATGTCCTGCGAAGACGATCCAGTACCGTTAACCGACGCCATCGTTGCCGAGCGCGCGGCGCGCCTGGCGAAAATTGCGGAGAAAACCAGCCTGGCGCACGCTGATGTCGCTGACCTGGTCTATGTCATCGGTACGGAAGTGCCGGTTCCGGGCGGCGCGCATGAAACGCTCACCGAGCTTGCCGTCACGACCCCAGAAGCCGCGCGTGCCACCCTTGAAGCTCACCGCCACGCGTTCGAGAAAGAAGGGTTAAGCGACATCTGGCCACGCATTATTGGCCTGGTGGTTCAGCCTGGCGTTGAGTTTGACCACGCACATGTGTGTGACTATCAACCGCAAAACGCCGTCGCCCTGAGTCATATGGTTGAAGCTTACGACACGCTGATATTTGAAGCGCACTCTACCGACTACCAGACACCGCAGGCGCTGCGCCAGCTGGTGAAAGATCACTTCGTCATCCTCAAAGTTGGCCCGGCACTGACCTTTGCCCTGCGTGAAGCGTTGTTCTCGCTGGCCGCCATTGAAGAAGAGTTGCTGCCTGCAAAAGCCTGTTCGGGCCTGCGTCATGTCCTGGAAAACGTGATGCTCGATCGCCCCGAATACTGGCAAAGCCATTATCACGGTGATGGCAATGCGCGACGCCTGGCACGCGGGTATAGCTACTCCGATCGGGTGCGCTATTACTGGCCGGACAGCCAGATTGACGAAGCCTTTGCGCGACTGGTACGCAACCTGGCAGACGAACCGATCCCGCTGCCGCTGATCAGCCAGTACCTGCCGTTGCAGTACAGCAAAGTTCGCGAGGGTGCTCTCAAGTCGACACCACGGGACCTCATCCTCGACCACATTCAGGACATACTCCAGCAGTACCATGCCGCCTGCGAAGGCGTAACGACTCAAAACGCATAATTAAAAAGAGGAAAGCGCTATGCCAAACATTGTCTTATGCCGCATCGATGAACGCCTGATCCACGGTCAGGTAGGTGTGCAATGGGTTGGGTTTGCGGGGGCCAACCTGGTGCTGGTCGCTAATGATGAAGTCGCTGAGGATCCGGTTCAACAAAACCTGATGGAGATGGTGCTCGCAGAAGGGATCGCCGTGCGTTTCTGGTCGCTGCAAAAAGTGATCGACAACATTCATCGCGCTGCCGAGCGCCAGAAAATTCTGCTGGTCTGCAAATCACCCGCGGATTTTCTGACGCTGGTCGAAGGCGGCGTGCCCATCACCCGTATCAACGTAGGAAACCTGCATTACGCCAGTGGCAAAAAACAAATTGCCAAAACGGTCTCTGTCGATGCGAACGATATCGCCGCATTTAACGGCCTGAAAGCCGCCGGAGTGGAATGCTTCGTTCAGGGTGTTCCGACTGAGACTGCTTTGGATCTCTTTAAACTGCTCTGAGGGATTCACAATGGAAATTAGTCTCTTGCAGGCATTCGCGCTGGGCATTCTCGCCTTTATCGCGGGCCTGGATATGTTTAACGGGTTAACACACATGCACCGCCCGGTGGTGCTCGGGCCGCTGGTTGGCCTCATTCTGGGCGATCTGCACACCGGTATTTTAACGGGCGGTACGCTGGAGCTGGTCTGGATGGGGCTGGCTCCGCTGGCCGGCGCGCAACCGCCAAACGTCATTATCGGCACGATTGTCGGCACTACTTTCGCGATCAGCACCGGTGTGAAGCCGGATGTCGCCGTTGGGGTCGCCGTCCCGTTTGCGGTTGCGGTACAGATGGGGATCACTTTCCTGTTCTCCGTCATGTCCGGGGTGATGTCCCGCTGTGACCGCATGGCAGCCAATGCGGACACGAACGGCATCGAAAGGGTCAACTATCTGGCACTGCTGGCGCTCGGTATCTTCTATTTTCTGTGTGCCTTCCTGCCGATCTGCTTTGGCGCTGAACACGCGAAAACCGCCATTGATGTGCTGCCGGAACGTCTGATTGACGGCCTCGGCGTCGCCGGCGGCATCATGCCCGCGATTGGCTTCGCCGTATTGCTGAAAATCATGATGAAAAACGTCTATATCCCTTACTTTATCATCGGCTTTGTTGCCGCAGCCTGGTTGAAACTGCCGGTGCTGGCGATTGCCGCGGCCGCGCTGGCAATGGCGCTGATTGACCTGATGCGTAAATCGCCTGAACCGGCGACACCTGCAGCCCAGAAAGAGGAATTCGAAGATGGCATCTAATCAAACTACGCTGCCTGGCGTTTCTGACCACGAAGAGACGCTGCTCACGGGCATGAATGAAAACGTCTATGAAGATCAACATATTGGTGCCGAGCTGACGAAAAAGGATATTAACCGTGTCGCCTGGCGTTCGATGCTGCTGCAGGCCTCGTTTAACTATGAACGTATGCAGGCTTCCGGCTGGCTGTATGGCCTGCTGCCCGCGCTGAAAAAGATCCATACCAACAAGCGGGATCTGGCCCGCGCCATGAAAGGCCATATGGGCTTCTTCAATACGCATCCGTTTCTGGTGACATTTGTCATTGGCATCATCCTGGCGATGGAGCGCTCCAAGCAGGATGTCAACAGTATCCAGAGCACCAAGATCGCCGTGGGGGCACCGCTTGGCGGCATTGGCGATGCCATGTTCTGGCTAACGCTATTGCCAATTTGCGGCGGGATCGGCGCAAGCCTTGCCCTGCAAGGCTCCATATTGGGTGCGGTGGTCTTTATTGTGCTGTTTAACGTAGTGCATCTTGGCCTGCGTTTTGGCCTGGCACATTACGCCTACCGGATGGGTGTGGCAGCCATCCCGCTGATTAAAGCCAATACCAAAAAGGTCGGCCATGCGGCTTCCATCGTGGGGATGACGGTCATTGGCGCGCTGGTGGCAACCTACGTACGTCTCAACACCACGCTTGAAATCAAGGCCGGGGATGCGGTGGTCAAGCTGCAAGCCGACGTTATCGACAAACTGATGCCCGCTTTCCTGCCGCTGGTCTATACCCTGACCATGTTCTGGCTGGTTCGTCGCGGCTGGACCCCACTGCGCCTGATCGGTATCACCGTGGTGCTGGGGGTTGTCGGTAAGTTCTGTCACTTCCTGTAAAGCAAAGAGGTCGCAATGTTAGGCATTATTTTGACGGGTCACGGCGGGTTTGCCAGCGGGCTTGAACAGGCGATGAAACAAATCCTCGGCGAGCAGCCGCAGTTTATCGCCATCGATTTTCCTGAAAGCTCCACCACCGCGCGGCTGACCGCGCAGCTTGAACAGGCAGTCAGTGAACTGGACGGGCAGCACGATATTGTGTTTCTCACCGATCTGCTCGGGGGGACGCCGTTCCGGGTGGCATCAACACTCGCCATGAAAAGACCCGGCAGCGAAGTGATTACCGGTACAAACCTGCAGCTGTTGCTTGAGATGGTACTGGAGCGCGACGGGTTAAGCAGCGAAGCCTTTCGTCTGCAGGCCCTGGAATGCGGGCATCGCGGCCTGACCAGCCTGGTGGATGAGCTGGGGCGCTGTCGTGAGGAAGCCCCCGCTGAGGAAGGGATATGAGTCAGGTGCTGCGCGCGCGTCGTCTGCTGACCGAGCAGGGCTGGCTGGACGATCACCAGCTACGCATGGAGAGCGGAATTATCACCGCCATCGAGCCGATTCCAGGTGGCGTGCATGCCCGGGATGCCGACCAGCTTTGCCCGGCGTATATCGATACCCACGTTCACGGTGGCGCGGGTGTGGACGTGATGGATGATGCCCCAGAGGTGCTGGACACGCTGGCGATGCATAAAGCGCGTGAAGGCACAGGGGCTTTTTTACCGACGACCGTCAGCGCACCGCTGGAGACTATTCACCGGGCGCTCGCACGCATCGCCCGGCGCTGTATGTCCGGGGGTCCCGGCGCGCAGATACTGGGCAGCTATCTTGAAGGTCCCTACTTTACGCCACAGAACAAAGGGGCACATCCGCCTGCGCTGTTTCGTGAGCTGGATGTCAGCGAACTGGACTCGCTGATAGAAGTATCGCAACACACCCTCAGGGTTGTCGCGCTGGCACCGGAGAAACCCGGTGCGTTGCAGGCCATTCGCTACCTTAAGCAGCGTGGGATACGGGTCATGCTGGGCCACAGCGCGGCGACGTACGATCAAACGCTTGCCGCTTTTGAGGCGGGCGCTGATGGGCTGGTGCACTGTTATAACGGCATGACCGGGCTCCATCATCGTGAACCCGGTATGGTCGGTGCAGGCTTGACGGACCCGCGGGCATGGCTGGAACTGATTGCCGACGGGCATCACGTTCACCCGGGCGCTTTGCGGCTGTGCGCCTGCTGCGCCAAAGAGCGGATCGTTCTGATTACCGATGCCATGCAGGCCGCAGGGATGCCCGACGGACGTTACAGGCTGTGTGGCGACGAGGTCAACATGCACGGTGGGGTGGTACGCACCGCTTCCGGTGGGCTTGCAGGCAGCACGCTGTCTCTCGATGCCGCCGTGCGCAATATGGTGGCGCAGGCGGGAATAACGCCAGCGGATGCGATCCATATGGCCTCGCTGCACCCTGCCCGATTGCTGGGTATTGATCACCAGCTCGGTTCATTAAAACCGGGCAAGCGTGCCAATATGATTGCGCTGGATGAAGGTTTCCACCTTCAGCAGATCTGGATCCAGGGTTTGGCTCTCCCCCTTTAGACCTTTCATTGTCCCGTTATTGGGCCTTGCGGCAAGCGATCGCAAGGTCTTTCTTTTCCTTTCCTTAATCATTGCCTTTTCTTTGCCGATCACACTTTTCGTTTTATTTCTTTTCTTTCATTGAACTTTCGATTTCTTTTCTATAGATTTTATTTAACTGCTTAAGTGAACAAGTGAAACGAAACGAAAGATAGCGACACGTTTGCCAGCGTCTGATGTGGAATTCACACGACTAAGGACTGAGTTATGTCAGAAACCAACACTACCGCCACCACCGGCACATGGACCGAAGAAGAGATCCGCCAGCAACCTGCCAGCTGGATCCGCTCACTCAACAATATCGATAACCTGCGAGCGTCGATCGATAACTTCCTGACGCCGCTGCTGCGCAAGCACGAGCTGCGGATCGTGTTGACGGGGGCAGGCACCTCGGCCTTTATCGGCGACATCATTTCGCCCTGGCTCGCCAGCCACACCGGGAAAAACATTACCGCCGTACCGACGACCGATCTGGTCACGAATCCGATGGACTACCTGAGCGCCGCACACCCGCTGCTGCTGGTGTCGTTTGCCCGTTCCGGCAATAGTCCGGAAAGCGTAGCCGCCGTTGAACTGGCAAACCAGTGTGTGCCGGAGTGCTACCACCTGTCGATCACCTGTAATGAGGCGGGAAGCCTTTATCAGACCGCGATAAACAGCGATAACGCGTATGCGCTGCTGATGCCTGCCGAAACACACGATCGCGGGTTCGCGATGACCAGCAGCATTACCACCATGATGGCAAGCTGCCTGGCAGTCTTCGCCCCGGAAACGATCAACAGCCACACCTTCCGAGATGTGGCCGATCGCTGCCAGACGATCCTCACGTCACTGGGCGATTTCAGCCAGAGCGTCTTTGGCAACGATCCGTGGAAAAGGATCGTCTATCTGGGAAGCGGGGGGCTGCAGGGGGCCGCTCGTGAATCGGCGCTGAAGGTGCTGGAGCTGACGGCAGGCAAGCTGGCGGCGTTCTACGATTCCCCAACCGGTTTCCGTCATGGCCCTAAATCGCTGGTGGATCGCGAAACGCTGGTGGTGGTGTTTGTCTCCAGCCACCCCTATACGCGGCAGTACGATCTGGATCTGCTTGCTGAGCTGCGCCGCGATCGTCAGGCCATGCGCGTGGTGGCCATTGCCGCCGAAACCGATCCGGTCGTTGAGGCTGGCCCGCATATCCTGCTGCCCCCTGCCCGCACGTTTATCGATATGGAGCAGGCCTTCTGCTTCCTGATGTACGCCCAGGTCTTTGCCCTGTCCCAGTCACTTCGTGTGGGCAATACCCCGGATACACCGTCCGCCAGCGGCACGGTTAACCGTGTCGTGCAGGGCGTCGTTATTCATCCGTGGCAGGCTTGAGAGGATCCGATCATGAGTATTATTTCGACAAAATATCTTCTGCTGGACGCCCAGGCGAAAGGCTACGCCGTACCGGCGTTCAATATCCATAACGCGGAGACGATCCAGGCGATCCTCGAAGTGTGTAGTGAAATGCGATCGCCGGTGATCCTCGCGGGCACGCCGGGCACCTTTAAGCACATTGCCCTGGAAGAGATCTACGCCCTGTGCAGCGCGTACTCCACCACTTACGACATGCCGCTGGCGCTGCACCTCGATCATCACGAATCGCTCGACGACATTCGTCGCAAAGTTAACGCGGGTGTGCGCAGCGCGATGATCGACGGCAGCCACTATCCGTTTGAGCAAAACGTAAAGCTGGTGAAATCAGTGGTCGACTTCTGCCACCTCAACGATTGCAGCGTTGAAGCCGAACTGGGCCGCCTGGGCGGCGTGGAAGATGACATGAGCGTGGACGCTGAAAGCGCGTTCCTGACCGACCCGCAGGAAGCAAAACGCTTCGTTGCGCTGACCGGCGTCGACAGCCTGGCCGTGGCCATCGGAACCGCTCACGGTCTTTATACCAAACGGCCAAAAATCGACTTTCGACGGCTGGCTGAAATCCGCGACGTGGTGAGCGTACCGCTGGTGCTGCACGGGGCGAGTGATGTGCCGGATGACGATGTTCGCCGCACCATAGAGCTGGGCGTCTGCAAAGTGAACGTGGCAACCGAGCTAAAAATTGCGTTCTCTGGCGCCGTTAAGGCCTGGTTTGCTGAGAACCCGCAGGGCAACGATCCGCGTTTCTACATGCGGGTTGGCATGGATGCCATGAAAGACGTGGTCAGAAGCAAAATCACCGTGTGCGGCTCGGCGAACCGATTGCTGCTCACGGCGGAAGCCTGATCTCATCGCATAGAACATCAGTATCTCAAAAATAACTATAAGCCTCGCAAATATGAAGGCGCGTCCTTAAGCCAGACAGCGCCTTCCATTACGATAAATAATTCCGAGGAGTCCCTACATGACACAGGAAAAGTCGTTTAAATCGAAAGCGTGGGAGTTTTTTCAGAGCCTGGGAAAGACCTTTATGTTCCCGGTCTCCCTTCTGGCCTTTATGGGGTTATTGCTGGGTATCGGTAGTTCTGTTACCAGCCCCTCCACCCTCAAAAGTTTCCCCTTTCTGGGCGGCGAATTAACTCAGCTCACCTTTGGCTTTATTGCCATGGTCGGCGGCTTCGCCTTTACCTATCTTCCCCTCATGTTTGCCATGGCGATCCCAATGGGGCTGGCCAGACGCAACAAAGCAGTGGGCGCTTTTGCCGGGTTTGTTGGCTATATGCTGATGAACATGAGCATCAATTATTACCTGATTGCGACCCACCAGCTTGCCGATGCCGCCTCCATGAGACAAGTCGGGCAATCGATGGTGCTGGGCATTCAAACCCTGGAGATGGGTGTGCTGGGCGGTATCGTGGTTGGGGTCATTACCTTTTTCCTGCACGAACGTTTTCAGGATACCGTTTTACACGACGCGTTCGCCTTCTTTAGCGGCATTCGTTTTGTGCCGATTATCACCGCCCTCACCCTCTCACTGGTGGGGCTGTTTATTCCCCTGCTGTGGGAGTACGTTGCGCTGGGCATTACCGGGATTGGCCATATTATCCAGAGCACCAACGTGTTCGGCCCGTTCCTCTACGGCGTAGGGGTACTACTGCTCAAACCCTTTGGCCTGCACCATATTTTGCTGGCGATGGTGCGCTTCACGCCCGCGGGCGGTATTGAAATGGTCAATGGTCATGAAGTCGCCGGGGCGCTGAACATTTTCTACGCCGAACTGAAAGCGGGTCTGCCGTTCAGCCCGCACGTTACCGCGTTCCTGTCGCAGGGCTTTATGCCGACCTTTATCTTCGGCTTACCGGCGGTGGCATACGCCATCTATCGCACGGCCCGCCCGGAAAACCGCCCGGTGATTAAAGGCCTGCTGCTCTCCGGCGTGCTGGTCTCCGTCGTCACCGGGATCTCCGAGCCAATTGAATTCCTGTTCCTGTTTATCGCTCCTGCCCTTTACGCCTTCCATATTGTGATGTCGGGCCTGGCCCTGATGGTCATGGCTCTGCTGGGGGTGACCATCGGCAACACCGACGGCGGCATTCTGGACCTGCTTATCTTCGGGGCCATGCAAGGGATGTCGACCAAATGGTATCTGGTATTCCCGGTAGGCATTGCCTGGTTTGCCCTCTACTTCTTCGTCTTCCGCTGGTACATCCTCAAACACGATATTAAAACGCCGGGCCGTGAAGTGGACACCCAGGGTGCACAGCAGGCCGTCGAGGCCAATACCCGGGCACGCGGAAAATCGAAATACGATCACGGGCTTATCCTGCGTGCGCTCGGCGGTAAAGAGAACATCGAGTCGCTTGATAATTGCATTACCCGGCTGTGTCTGGTGGTGAAAGACATGAGTCTCATCGACCAGCAGGCGTTAAAAGAGGCCGGTGCATTGTCGGTTGTGGTGCTGGATGCGCACAGCGTCCAGGTGATCATCGGCCCGCAGGTGCAAAGCGTAAAAACCGGCATTGAAGCCTTAATTTAACAGGGGGTTGTGGTGTTTAATTTTGACGAAATCATTGAGCGTAAAAGCGACCGGTGTCGAAAATGGGATCACGCCTTTGTCCGCTCGCGCTTTGGTGATGTGCCTGAAGGTTTTATCCCGCTGTGGATTGCCGATATGGATTTCACCTCCCCACCTGCCGTGACAGAAGGTTTCCAGCGCATCGTGGAGCATGGCACCTTCGGCTACACCTGGTGCTTTGACGAATTTTACGATGCGGTTATCGCCTTTCAGCGCGAACGACATCAGGTTGACGTCGATAAATCATGGATCACGCTGACGTACGGTACCGTCTCCACGCTGCATTATACGGTTCAGGCGTTTTGTAAACCTGGCGACACGGTGATGATGAACACACCGGTGTACGATCCGTTTGCCATGGCCGCCCAGCGTCAGGGGGTAGCGATACTGGCAAACCCACTGTGCGTGAAAGAAAATCGCTACCAGCTTGATTTTAATCTGGTGGAAGAACAGCTCAGAACGTACCGTCCAAAACTGTGGTTCTTCTGCTCGCCGCATAACCCTTCCGGCAGGATCTGGCACGCCGATGAGATACGCCAGGTGTCAGACCTCTGTCAACGCTACGGCACCCTTCTGGTGGTTGATGAGGTCCACGCCGAACATATTCTGGACGGTCATTTCGTCAGCTGTCTGGCATCCGGCTGCGCGGCGCAGGACAATCTGATCCTGCTGACCTCCCCGAATAAAGCGTTCAACCTTGGCGGGCTGAAAACCTCCTACGCCATCATTCCGGATGCCACCCTGCGCCAGCGCTTTCGCCACCAGCTTGAGAAGAATGCCATCACCTCACCCAATATATTCGGGATATGGGGAATTATTCTTGCCTACCAGCATGGTTTGCCGTGGCTCGACGCGCTGAACGGTTATCTGCGCCGTAACGCTGGCTATCTGGCAGAGGCCATCCAGACCCACTTTCCGGCCTGGAAAATGATGAACCCGGAATCATCGTATCTGGCCTGGGTTGACGTCAGCGCAGATGAACGTAGCGCCACTGAATTGACCCGACATTTCGCCCATCAGGCTGGCGTCGTCCTCGAAGATGGCAGCCACTACGTCCAAAACGGCGAACACTACCTGCGCATTAATTTCGGCACCCAGCGCTACTGGCTGGAGCAGTCCATCACCCGAATGCTGAAGCATTACTAATAAGGATCTTACCCTGATGAAAAAAGTGCTCACACTCTCGATGCTTGCCTTGTGTGTTTCTCATGGCGCGGCGGCAGCGCAATACGCGCTCGATAACGACTCCATTGCCCTCTCGTTTGATGACGCCAGTTCAACGGTGGTAGTGAAAGACAAAACGGCTAACCATCCGCTTACGCCGCAGGAGCTGTTCTTTCTGACCCTGCCGGATGAAACCAAAATTCATACTGCAGACTTTACAATTAAGCATGTAGAAAAACAGGACAACGCGATTGTCATTGATTTCACCCGTCCGGATTTTAACGTGACGGTGAAGCTGAATCTGGTGAAGGGAAAATATGCCAGTATTGATTACACCATTGCGGCCGTCGGCCAGCCGCGAGAGGTGGCGAAAATCACCTTCTTCCCGACGAAAAAACAGTCTCAGGCGCCGTACGTTGATGGCTCCATCAACAGCTCGCCCATTATTGCTGATTCGTTCTTTATCCTGCCGGATAAGCCAATCGTTAATACGTATGCCTATGAAGCGACGACCAATCTGAACGTGGAGCTGAAAACGCCGGTTCAGCCTGACGCGCCGGTCAGCTTTACCACCTACTTTGGCACGTTCCCGGAAACCAGCCAGCTGCGCCGTAGCGTAAACCAGTTTATCGACGCCGTGCGTCCACGGGCGTACAAACCCTATCTGCACTACAACAGCTGGATGGATATCGGCTTCTTTAACCCCTACACCGAACAGGATGTGCTGGGGCGGATGGATGAGTGGAATAAAGAATTTACCACCGGACGCGGCGTGGCGCTGGATGCGTTCCTGCTGGACGATGGCTGGGACGATCGTACCGGACGCTGGCTGTTTGGCCCGGCCTTCAGCCACGGCTTTGGTAAGGTCAGGGAAAAAGCGGACAGTCTGCACAGCTCCGTCGGGCTGTGGCTCTCACCGTGGGGAGGTTATAATAAGCCGCGCGATATTCGCGTCTCCCACGCCAAAGAGTACGGCTTCGAAACGGTAGACGGGAAGCTGGCTCTCTCGGGCCCGCGCTACTTCAAAAACTTCAATGAGCAGATCATCAAGCTGATTAAAAACGAACATATCACCTCGTTTAAGCTCGACGGGATGGGCAACGCCAACTCGCATATTACTGGCAGCCAGTTCGCGTCCGATTTTGATGCGTCTATCGCCCTGCTGCATAACATGCGCAGCGCAAACCCCAATCTGTTTATCAACCTGACAACCGGTACCGACGCCAGCCCGTCCTGGCTGTTCTATGCCGACTCCATCTGGCGTCAGGGGGATGACATCAACCTTTACGGCCCCGGCACGCCGGTACAGCAATGGATGACCTACCGCGATGCTGAAACATACCGCTCTATTGTGCGTAAAGGCCCACTGTTCCCGCTGAACTCGCTGATGTACCACGGGATAGTCAGCGCGGAAAATGCCTATTACGGACTGGAGAAGGTGCAAACGGACAGCGATTTTGCCGATCAGGTCTGGAGCTACTTCGCCACAGGGACGCAACTGCAGGAGTTATATATCACGCCATCAATGCTGAATAAGGTGAAATGGGACACTCTGGCGCAGGCAGCAAAATGGGCGCGAAATAACGCCAGCGTGCTGGTGGATACGCATTGGATCGGTGGCGACCCGACGGCGCTTGAGGTTTACGGCTGGGCCTCCTGGAGCAAAGACAAAGCCATTCTGGGCTTGCGAAACCCGTCAGATAAGCCGCAAAGCTATTATCTGGATTTGGCAAAAGACTTTGAAATCCCGACAGGGGACATGGCGCAGTTCAGTCTGAACGCCGTGTACGGCAGTAACACAAGCGTACCAGGGGAGTATCGAAAGGCCGTGGTGATTACGCTGCAGCCGCTGGAAACGCTGGTGTACGAGGCCATTCCCGCGAAGTAAAATAAACTGGCCCGGCGTGATTGCCGGGCCGATATATTACCCCTGCTGCTCCAGCGCATATTTATACAGTGCGTTTTTCTTCACGCCGTGGATCTCTGCCGCCAGCGCAGCCGCTTTCTTGAGCGGCAGTTCAGCCTGCAGCAGAGTAAGTGTACGAAGCGCATCGGCAGGCAATGCGTCCTCCTGCGCCTTATGTCCTTCGACAATCAGCACCATCTCGCCCTTGCGGCGGTTTTCGTCTTCCTTCACCCACGCCAGCAGTTCTCCTACCGGTGCGCCGTGAATGGTTTCCCAGGTTTTGGTCAGCTCGCGTGCCAGCACCACGTAGCGGGCTTCCCCCCAGACGGTCACCATATCTTCCAGGCTTTCCAGCAGGCGATGCGTAGATTCGTAGAAAATCAGGGTGCGTGGTTCAGCTTCCAGCGCTTTTAACACGTCGCGTCGGCCTTTGGATTTGGCAGGCAGGAAACCTTCATAGCAGAAGCGGTCGGAAGGCAGACCCGCAGCGCTCAGCGCCGCGATAGCCGCACATGGGCCAGGCAGCGGCACCACGCGTATCCCGGCTTCACGGCAGGTACGCACCAGATGGTAGCCGGGGTCGTTAATCAGCGGCGTACCCGCATCGGAGACCAGGGCAATGTTCTGCCCCTCTTTCAGCTTCGCCACCAGCGTTTCGGCTTTTTGTTGCTCATTGTGATCGTGTAACGCGAACAAACGCGCGCTAATGGCGAAGTGCTGGAGCAGTAAGCCTGTGTGTCGGGTATCTTCAGCGGCAATTAAATCAACAGCCTGCAATACGGTAAGCGCACGTTGGGTAATATCAGATAAATTCCCGATAGGAGTAGGTACAATATAGAGCTGGCCTTGAGAATTATCTGCCGTTTCGTGTTGTTTCATTGTTTCGTCCGTATTGCCGATTTAATATTGAGCATTGCGTAAAAAAAATCACTGGATACAGTATGGTACCGTTAACGTTTCTTCGAAAAAAAGCCACGCGCAGCGTGCCGCTCCTGCTGGCAGCCCTTATCTTTGCAGGCTGTGGCACCCAGGCACCCGACCAGAGCACCGCCCATTTGCAGGGTTCTGCTCAGGCTGACTCTGGCTTTTATCTGCAACAAATGTCGCAGAGCTCAAATGATACCAAGACCAACTGGCAATTACTCGCCATTCGTGCACTGCTGAAAGAGGGTAAAACCCAGCAGGCTGCCGAATTGTTCAACCAGTTGCCAAAAGATCTGAATGATGTTCAGCGTCGTGAGCAGAGCCTGCTCTCTGCCGAGCTGAAAGTCGCGCTGAAAGATTACGATGCCGCGAAAAAGATCCTCGGGGATATCGACGTGAGCGCGCTGGACAAAAATCAGCAGGCTCGCTTCTGGCAGGCGGGCATTACCGCTGAACAGGGCCGCCCTTCCCTGACGCTGCTCCGTGCGCTAATCGCCCAGGAGCCTCTGCTCGGCGGGGCTGATAAGCAGAAAAATATCGATGCCACGTGGCAGGCGCTGGCCTCTATGACGCAGGAACAGGCGCGAGCACTGGTGATCAATGCAGATGAAAACGTCCTGCAGGGCTGGCTGGATCTGCAGCAGATGTGGTTTAACAACCGCAACGATCCGAAGATGCTGAAAGCCGGTATCACTGACTGGCAGACCCGCTACCCGCAGAATCCGGGCGCGAAAATGCTGCCGACGCAGCTGGTAAACGTGCAGAACTTTAAGCCGGCCTCGACCAGCAAGATTGCACTCCTTCTGCCCTTAAACGGTCAGGCGGCGGTATTCGGTCGCACTATTCAACAAGGTTTTGAAGCCGCAAAAAACGGCACGACGCCAGTGACGGGCAGCGCAGTGCCGACCCAGGCGGCACAGGCGGCAAACGTGAACGATGTGGTCAGCCCTTCCGCCGCTGAAACCAGTGACCTGACCACCGCGCAGACGCCGGCACAGGGAACGATGCAGAACCCGGTAACGGCCCCTACGACGCCTGCGACAACAACGCCAGCGCCGGCTGAAACTCAAGCAGCTCCGGCGACTGACGCCGCGTCTGAACAACCTCAACCGCAGAACATTCAGCCTGCACCGCCTACCACGCCGGCGCCGGCTGAGACTCAAGCAGCCCCGGCGACTGACACCGCGTCTGAACAACCTCAACCGCAGAACGTTCAACCTGCACAGCCCGCAGAACAAACGGCACAACCTGCCGCGCAAACACCGCCGGTGGCCACCACCAGCGCAAACCCGGGTGCTGAGCTGAAAATCTACGACACCAGTTCGAAGCCGCTTGACCAGGTACTGGCGCAGGTTCAACAGGATGGTGCGAGCATCGTTGTCGGCCCGCTGCTGAAAAACAATGTCGAAGAGTTGATGAAGAGCAATACCACGCTGAACGTGCTGGCACTCAACCAGCCAGAGCAGGTTCAGAACCGTGCCAATATTTGCTACTTCGCGCTGTCGCCGGAAGATGAAGCCCGCGATGCGGCGCGTCATATTCACGAGCAGGGTAAACAGGCTCCGCTGTTGCTCATCCCACGCAGTACGCTGGGGGATCGCGTTGCTAATGCTTTTGCCGATGAGTGGCAGAAGTTGGGCGGCGGTATTGTGCTGCAGCAGAAATTCGGCTCCGCGTCTGAACTGCGCGCGGGCGTCAATGGCGGAGCGGGCATTGCCCTCAACGGCAGCCCGGTCAGCGCAAGCCTGCCGCAGCAGCAGAGTGTGACCATTGGCGGTCTGTCGATCCCTGCGCCACCCACTGACGCGCAGATCAGCGGTGGCGGTAAAGTGGATGCAGCGTATATCGTTGCCACCCCGCAGGAAATCGCCTTCATCAAACCGATGATTGCAATGCGTAACGGCAGCCAGAGCGGCGCAACGCTGTACGCCAGTTCACGCAGCGCGCAAGGTACCGCCGGCCCGGATTTCCGTCTGGAGATGGACGGCCTGCAGTACAGCGAAATTCCCATGCTCGCAGGCAGCAACCCGGCACTGATGCAGCAGGCGCTGAGCACCGTCCGCAACGACTACTCTCTGGCACGTCTGTATGCCATGGGTGTCGATGCCTGGGCGCTGGCGAACCACTTTACCCAGATGCGTCAGGTGCCGGGCTTTGAGCTTAACGGCAATACCGGCGATCTGACGGCCACTCAGGATTGTGTGATTAACAGGAAGTTATCATGGCTCAAATACCAGCAGGGGCAAATCGTCCCGGCCAGTTAAGCCGTAAAGAGACCGGTGACGCGTGGGAATTAAAAGCGCGTCGCTGGCTTGAAGGCAAAGGACTGCACTTTATCGCCGCTAACGTTCGCGGACGTGGCGGCGAAATCGACCTCATCATGAAAGACGGTGAGGTCATCGTGTTTGTAGAAGTTCGCTACCGACAGTCTTCCCGTTTTGGCGGCGCTGCCGCCAGCGTGACGTTCGCCAAACAACATAAATTATTACAGACTGCCCACTTGTGGCTTGCCCGCCATAATGGGAGTTTTGATACTGTGGATTGCCGGTTCGATGTGGTAGCCTTCACCGGCAATGCGATCGAATGGCTGAAAAACGCTTTTGGCGAAGACGCATAATTAAGATTTAAAAGGGATAACGTGCTCGAAAGAATTAAAGTGTGCTTCACTGAAAGCATCCAGACTCAGATTGCAGCGGCGGAAGCCCTTCCGGACGCTATCTCTCGTGCCGCCATGACGCTGGTGCAATCCCTGCTCAACGGCAACAAAATCCTCTGTTGTGGCAATGGCACTTCAGCCGCCAACGCACAGCATTTTGCTGCCAGCATGATCAATCGTTTTGAAACAGAACGACCGAGTTTACCCGCCATTGCACTTAATACCGATAATGTGGTCTTAACAGCGATTGCTAACGATCGTCTGCATGATGAGATTTACGCAAAGCAGGTGCGAGCCCTGGGTCATGCCGGAGATGTTCTGCTGGCAATCTCCACGCGCGGCAACAGCCGGGACATTGTCAAAGCCGTTGAAGCCGCCGTCACCCGCGACATGACTATCGTTGCCTTAACAGGCTATGACGGTGGTGAGCTGGCGGGTTTGCTTGGGCCGCAGGATGTGGAAATCCGCATTCCCTCTCACCGTAGCGCGCGCATTCAGGAGATGCATATGCTTACGGTGAACTGCTTATGCGATTTGATCGATAACACGCTTTTCCCTCACCAGGATGATTAAGGAGTTCTTATGAAGGCTTTATCGACCCTCGCAGTCCTTATGTCTGCATTACTGCTTCAGGGATGTATCGCTGCGGCTGTCGTGGGTACCGCCGCGGTTGGTACTAAAGCGGCAACCGACCCGCGTTCCGTAGGGACACAGGTCGATGACGGTACGCTGGAGCTGCGCGTCAACAGTGCGCTGTCGAAAGACGAACAAATCAAGAAAGAAGCGCGTATCAACGTCACGGCCTATCAGGGCAAAGTGTTGCTGACGGGCCAGTCGCCGAATACCGAACTCTCCAGCCGCGCAAAACAGATCGCAATGGGCGTTGAGGGCACCACGGAAGTCTTCAATGAAATCCGTCAGGGGCAGCCAATCAGCCTGGGTACCGCGTCGTCTGATACCTGGATAACCACCAAAGTTCGCTCCCAGCTGCTGGGCTCGGACCAGGTGAAATCCTCAAACGTAAAAGTGACAACGGAAAACGGCGAAGTGTTCCTGCTGGGTCTGGTCACCGACCGTGAAGGGAAAGCGGCGGCCGATATCGCCAGCCGGGTGAGCGGCGTGAAACACGTCACCACCGCCTTCACCTACATCAAGTAACCAGAACGTCTGACAGAAAGCCCGGTAAGCGGTAACGCTACCGGGCTTTTTTTATACCAGTGCAATACTTCCTACCAGCACCCCGCTCAGCGCCACCAGCCCCGCGGTCAGCCACAGCGCTTTCGCCGGGAATGACTTACGCAACATGACAAGCGACGGCAGGCTGATTGCAGGCAGGGTAATGAGCAGCGCCAGTGCAGGCGCGGTGCCCATCCCGGCCAGCATCATGGTCTGAACAATGGGAATTTCAGCGGCCGTTGGGATCACGAACAGGCAACCGGCAACGGCCATTGCAACGACCCACAGCAGCGTGTTGTCGATAGCCCCGTCCGCATGCGGGAACAGCCAGACGCGCGCCGCGCCCAGCACCAGAACCGCCAGGATATAGACCGGGATGGTGCTCCAGAAAAGTTGCCACAGCGCCCTGCCCCAGCGCGCGAAGAAGCCGCCCTGCGGTTCGCTGATATCCACGTCAACTGACGCAGGTGCTACGGTTTTGTCTTTCACCAGATGTTGCACCAGGGTCGCCACAACCAGCACCGTCAGCAGACCGGCCACCAGACGAATAAAGGCGAAATGCCAGCCCAGCACAAAGCCCATAAACACCAGCGTCGCCGGGTTTAACAACGGGTTCCCCATCCAGAAAGCAAGCGCACCGCCCATTGAGACGCGCTGACGACGCATCCCGGCGGCCACAGGCGCTGCACAGCACGAGCACATCATGCCCGGCAGGGAGAAAATCGTCCCCAGCAGCGTACCCTGAAAGCGGGGCTGACCGAGGGTTTTCACCAGCCAGTGACGCGGGATAAGCACCTGAATCAGCGAGCCCAGCAGGACGCCCAGTACCGCGGCTTTCCAGACGGCAAGGAAATAGACCATGGCGTAATCCCACGCCGCCTGAAGCGGGCTGGAATCAGCCTGAGCGAGAATAGATTTTCCGATACTGTGCGTTTCGGCGGCCGTGAAGGCTTTACCGTAGTACGGCTGCCATTTCACATACCAGAGGCCGATGATGACCACGAGAAAGAAGAGCGCGGGCTTCCACCATTGAACAGGTGAAGCCGCCTGAGATGAAGACTGACCAGCCATAGCATTCCCCGGAGAGTAGTAGGTTATTAGCCGGGGGAGTTTACGCCTCGCCCTGTGCGATTTCACGCAGTTTTGCCGACGGGATGATATTCACGCCCTCCTGCGATGGCGAGAGCCCTTCTTTTAGCATCGCACGCGCCACGTCCGCTGCCTCAATGGATTTCCAGTTACCCGGCAGGATGCGGAACAGAGGCGCGAAAAACGATTCGTTAAAACGGCGTTCATCCCGGTGCCCGAGCAGCATGGAGGGGCGAACAATGGTCAGTTGCTCCCACTTCTGGGCAATCAGCGCCTCTTCCATTTTGCCCTTCACCTTGTTGTAGAAAAAAGGTGACCCGGCATTGGCACCGAGCGAACTGACCACCACAAAATGTGTTGCCCCCAGCTTTTTAGCCGTCAGCGCCGTATCGACCACCAGCGTGTAGTCCGCATGCACAAACGCCTCTTTACTGCCCGCTTCACGTAGCGTTGTACCGAGGCAGCAAAAGGCGATATCCACAGGATCCTGTACCTGCGCCAGTGCATCGGTAAGCTGTGGGTCGTGGGGGTTAAAGACGCCAGAGATATCCGCGAGAGGCCGACGCGTCGGGGCGGCAATATAGTTAACCCGGTGCTCCTGAAGCAGCAGCCGCAGCAGATGTCCGCCCACCAGCCCGGTCGCGCCGGTAATCAGTACCTGACTCATCTCATCTCCCCTTTACAGAATTGTCCGTTTGCGAACTCAGCGTCGTCGACCACACTTAGAAGTCTGTTACAGGTAAGTATTTACCACAAGCGGAGAAAAATCTGTCTGAAGCCAAAACAACGGAGGAAGCATGGGCAAGAAAATCGCAGTCTTGATCACCGACGAGTTTGAAGATTCAGAATTCACCTCGCCAGCCGAGGCTTTTCGCAAGGCAGGACATGAGGTCATCACCATTGAGAAAGAGGCGGGTAAAACGGTGAAAGGCCATAAGGGCGAAGCCAGCGTGACCATCGATGAAACCATCGATAACGTCAGCCCGTCAGATTTCGATGCCCTGCTGTTACCCGGCGGTCATTCACCGGATTCCCTGCGTGGGGATGAACGGTTCGTGACCTTCACGCGAGACTTTGTCTCGACGGGCAAACCGGTCTTTGCCATCTGCCACGGTCCGCAGCTGCTCATCAGCGCAGATGTCGTGCGCGGGCGTAAACTCACGGCCGTAAAACCGATCGTTATCGATCTGAAAAATGCGGGGGCTGAGTTTTACGATCAGGAGGTTGTGAACGACAAAGACCAGCTGATCACCAGCAGGACCCCGGACGATCTGCCCGCGTTTAACCGTGAAGCGCTACGCCTGCTCGGCGCGTAGCCAGTGAAGCTTTGTGCCAAAGCCCAGGGTGTTGTCGGTAAATTTCAGCTCATCAAGGCGGATTTCCCACACCGGAGCTTTTAGCGCAATGGCAACCGGAAAGCGGCGCGTGTAGCGTTTTCGCTGCGCGTCGCTCTCTTCTCCGTCCAGGCGGCGGATCTCCCCTTTAAACTGCAGGCCACGAATCAGCGCAACCGTTTTAGGCTGGCCGTTCACCGTGCCCGCTACCTTCGCCTGCGGACCCGACATTTGCGCATGACGGGTTTTATCCTCGCTCAGGACATAAAAGGCGACACGCTCGGGATCGTAGTAATAAAACGCGTTTGCACACCACATTTCACCTTCGTCATACACGCACCAGGTGACGACATGCTGTTTTGCCAGCCAGCGGTTAATGGTGGTCAGAGTTTCCATTTTCGCTCTCTCTCATGCTAAGGTGCGTTCACCTTAACATACTGAATCTGTTTACCGTGTGCTGGTTTCTCTATCTTGTTCGTACCGCCGATAACGCCCTGTACACCGGGATCACTACCGATGTGGCGCGGCGTTTTCTGCAACATCAAACGGGGAAAGGTGCCAAAGCGCTGCGGGGGAAAGGGGAATTACAGCTCGCCTTTTCAGCGCCCGTTGGCGACAGATCGCTGGCGCTCAGAATGGAATACCGCATTAAGCAACTGACGAAGCGTCAGAAAGAGCGCCTCGTCACCGGAGACGGCTCCTTTGAGGCGCTTCGCGACAGCCTGATTAAAAGCGATTGAAATGGTCGTGGTACTCAACCAGACCGTTCACGCCGTTAAACGCGTCATCCGCCAGACGGTGCACCTGGAAGGCGGATTCCGTTCCCGGCCAGCGGCAGCGGAGATCGTAATGCGCTGCCGGTTCGAAGCCTAAACGGCCATAGAACGTAGCATCCCCCAACGTCACCACGGCGGCATAGCCAAATTCGTTGAGCGAGTCCAGCCCTTCGTAAACCAGCTGGCGCGCCAGCCCCTGGCCGCGGTAGTGTTCATCAACCGCCAGCGGTGCCATTCCTACCCACTGTAGCTCTTCGCCCTGAACGGTAACCGGGCTGAAGGCAACGTAGCCCACCACCTGACCTTCGTCATCGGTGGCAACCAGCCCCAGCGTAATCAGGCCGTCTTCGCGGAGATCGTGGACCAGTTGCGCTTCGTCATCCCGCGCAAAAGAGCGGCGTAACAACGCATCGATTCCCGGTGCATCAATCCCAATTTCGACTCGAATCAGCATGGCTCACCTACTGAAGTGTGTTTACTTTCCGGCGGGGTTTTCAGCCCCGCCTCAACGAAATCTGCCATTTGCATCAACATCACACGCAGCGCTTTCGGCATCTGCTCCAGCTCAATGGCATCCATTAAATTCTTCACGTACAGACCAAGTTCCGTATCGCCTTCGATAACCAGTCGGCGCTGGAAGAAGAGTGTGTCCGGATCCTGCTTACGCGCGGCGATCATCAGCAGATCGCTGGCGCTGGCGCTAAAGCTCACATCCGCGTCGGCGGACTCACGGACGATCAGTTGGTCATTCTCAACAGAGGTAAACCAGCGCAGCCCGATATCGTGGACGTCAATGCTTAACCAGCGCCCTTCCAGGAACGCCAGCTCACCGTCCTGCAGTGCCTGGCGGAATTGCCAGCTCAGCACCTGCTCCAGCACCTGGCGTTTAAGCGCGAACGGGGCCAGTTTTACCGGCACGCTCAGCATTGATGGACCAAATTGTACGAGACGTGAACGCAGTTTATCCAGCACGAGCTTTACTCCCTGATAGCTATAGTCCTGCTATTTTGCCATATCCGAAGCACAACATAGCGGCGTAAATCAACAAACTGTCGTCAGGTGTACCTCATTATTGGTGCCATCAATACGCCATTAGCTGCCTTAAATCAAAAATTGTCGCGTATGGGTTAATTAAAATCCCAGCTCGTTAACAAATTTGCGATCGACTACTTCAGGATAAATTATGGAGCTGCTCTGCCCAGCCGGAAATCTTCCGGCGCTTAAGGCGGCCATCGAAAATGGGGCCGATGCGGTCTATATCGGGCTGAAAGATGATACCAACGCCCGCCATTTTGCTGGCCTCAACTTTACGGAGAAAAAGCTTCAGGAAGCCGTTACCTTCGTCCACCAGCACCGCCGCAAACTGCATATCGCCATCAATACCTTCGCCCATCCTGATGGCTACGCCCGTTGGCAACGCGCGGTGGATATGGCAGCACAGCTGGGCGCCGATGCGCTGATCCTCGCCGACCTCGCTATGCTTGAGTATGCGGCAAAACGCTATCCCCATATTGAGCGTCACGTCTCCGTTCAGGCATCTGCCACTAACGAAGAGGCGGTGCGTTTTTATCATCGTCACTTTGATGTTGCCCGCGTGGTGCTGCCACGCGTGCTCTCTATTCATCAGGTTAAGCAACTCGCGTGCGTCACGCCAGTACCACTGGAAGTTTTTGCCTTTGGCAGCCTGTGTATCATGGCCGAAGGCCGTTGCTATCTCTCTTCCTATTTAACCGGCGAGTCCCCCAATACCGTTGGGGCCTGCTCGCCCGCCCGCTTTGTTCGCTGGCAACAAACGCCGCAGGGGCTGGAATCGCGCCTGAACGACGTGCTGATTGACCGCTATCAGGACGGCGAAAATGCCGGTTACCCGACGCTGTGCAAAGGCCGCTATCTGGTAGACGGCGAGCGTTACCACGCGCTGGAAGAGCCAACCAGCCTTAATACGCTGGAACTGCTGCCAGAACTGCTGGCCGCCAATATCGCCTCGGTGAAAATTGAGGGCCGCCAGCGCAGCCCGGCGTACGTCAGCCAAGTGGCGAAAGTCTGGCGCCAGGCTATCGATCGCTGCATGGCAGACCCGCAGAACTACGCACCGCAACCGGCGTGGATGGAGACACTCGGTGCGATGTCCGAGGGTACACAAACCACGCTTGGCGCATATCACCGTAAATGGCAGTGAGATAATCATGAAATATTCATTAGGGCCGGTGCTCTACTACTGGCCAAAAGAGACGCTGGAAGATTTTTACCACCAGGCCGCGACCAGCAGCGCAGATGTGATTTACCTCGGTGAAGCGGTATGCAGCAAGCGCCGCGCCACCAAAGTGGGCGACTGGCTGGATATGGCGAAAAGCCTCGCCGGAAGCGGTAAACAGGTGGTGCTCTCAACGCTCGCCCTCGTCCAGGCCTCCTCCGAACTGGGTGAACTCAAACGCTACGTAGAGAACGGTGAATTCCTGCTGGAAGCCAGCGATCTGGGCGTAGTGAACATGTGCGCCGAACGCAGGCTGCCGTTTGTCGCAGGCCATGCGCTGAACTGCTATAACGCCGTGACGCTGCGCCTGCTGCTTAAACAGGGAATGACGCGCTGGTGCATGCCGGTCGAACTCTCGCGCGACTGGCTGGCTAACCTGCTCAACCAGTGCGAAACGCTGGGCATTCGCAATCAGTTTGAGGTGGAAGTGCTGAGCTATGGTCATCTGCCGCTGGCCTATTCTGCCCGCTGCTTCACCGCCCGCTCTGAAGACCGTCCGAAAGACGAGTGTGAAACCTGCTGCATCAAGTACCCGAACGGGCGCAGCATGCTGTCGCAGGAAAATCAGCAGGTGTTCGTCCTGAACGGTATCCAGACCATGAGCGGCTATGTGTATAACCTCGGCAATGAACTGGCGTCGATGAACGGTCTGGTCGACATGGTGCGCCTGTCACCGGTGGATACGGGCGTATTCGCCATGCTGGATGCCTTCCGCGCCAATGAAAACGGTGATGCTCCGCTGCCGTTAACCGCTAGCAGCGACTGTAACGGCTACTGGAAACGCCTCCCTGGGCTGGTGTTACAGGGCTGAAGAAGAAATGTAAAAGCTCACTTTGTTAACAACGGTTATTAAATTTTAATGCACTATTAAAAGATTCACCGTCGACAAAGTGAGCTGTTATGACTGATAAAACCATTCCGTTTTCGGTGCTGGATCTGGCGCCGATCCCTCAAGGCTCCTCAGCACGAGAAGCCTTTACCCACTCTCTCGATCTCGCTCGCCTGGCAGAAAAACGCGGTTATCACCGTTACTGGCTGGCTGAGCACCACAATATGGTTGGTATCGCCAGTGCGGCGACCTCCGTGCTGATTGGTTACCTGGCGGCGAACACCACCACGCTGCGCCTTGGCTCCGGTGGCGTGATGTTGCCGAACCATGCCCCGCTGGTGATTGCCGAGCAGTTTGGTACGCTGAATACCCTCTATCCTGGCCGTATCGACCTGGGTCTTGGCCGTGCGCCGGGCAGCGACCAGCCGACCATGCGCGCCCTGCGTCGCCATATGAGCGGCGACATCGATAACTTCCCGCGCGATGTGGCTGAACTGGTGGACTGGTTTGACGCGCGTGACCCTAACCCGCACGTGCGCCCGGTGCCAGGCTACGGTGAGAAGATCCCGGTGTGGCTGCTGGGCTCAAGCCTTTACAGCGCGCAGCTTGCCGCTCAGCTGGGGCTGCCGTTCGCCTTTGCCTCACACTTCGCGCCAGATATGCTCCATCAGGCGCTTCACCTCTATCGCACAAACTTCAAACCTTCAGAGCGTCTGGAAAAACCGTATGCGATGGTGTGCATTAACATCGTTGCCGCCGACAGCAATCGCGATGCGGAATTCCTGTTCACCTCCATGCAACAGGCTTTTGTGAAGCTGCGTCGCGGTGAGGCCGGTCAGTTGCCGCCGCCGGTGGAGAATATGCATCAGCTGTGGTCGGCATCCGAACAGTATGGCGTTCAGCAGGCGCTGAGCATGTCGCTGGTGGGGGATAAGGCAAAAGTGCGTCACGGGCTGGAGGCGGTGCTGCGTGAGACGCAGGCGGATGAAATTATGGTTAACGGCCAGATTTTCGATCATCAGGCACGCCTGCATTCGTTTGACCTGGCGATGCAGGTGAAAGAGGAAGTGTCAGGTTAGCGCGATTTGTTCCCCTCTCCCGTCGGGAGAGGGTGACAGGTGGTGTTACTGATACACCGGCAGCAGGTTAAAACTCGACAGAACATGCACCAGCGCGTTGCCAATACCGAACACCAGAATCAGCGCAATCATCGGCTTTCCGCCCCAGACGCGGAATTTCGGGCTGCCGAAGCGTTTACGTGATTTGCGTGCCAGCAGCGCAGGCACAATCGCCGCCCAGATGGTCGCCGCCAGCCCGGCATAGCCGATGGCATAGAGGAAACCATTCGGCCACAGCAGACCGCCAACAATCGGTGGCAGGAAAGTCAGCAGCGCGGTTTTAAAGCGCCCCATGGCAGAATCATCAAAACCAAACAGATCGGCCAGGTAGTCAAACAGGCCCAGCGTCACGCCGAGGAAAGAGCTCGCAACGGCAAAGTTAGAGAATACCACCAGCAACAGATCCAGACTGCGGCTGTTCAGTACGCCGCTTAGCGCCTGTACCAGTACATCAATGTTACCGCCCTTCTGCGCAATGCCGATAAATTCAGGACGCGGGATATTGCCCATCGTCCCCAGCAGCCAAATCACGTACAGCGCCAGCGCCAGCAGCGTGCCGTAGATCAGGCACTTCACAATCGTGCGTGGATCTTTACCGTAATACTTCATCAGGCTCGGCACATTACCGTGGTAACCAAATGATGCCAGACAGAACGGCAGGGTCATCAGCAGGTACGGCGTGTAAGCGGTATTCGTCTCCGCCACGTTGAAAAGCGTGGCCGGCGTAACGTGTCCAAGCAGGCTGCCGAAGGTCAGGAAGAAGGTGATCACCTTCGCGCCCAGCACAATCGCCGTCATGCGACTCACCGCTTTGGTGCTCATCCAGACGATAAACGCGACGCCCAGCGCGAAGCACAAGCCCGCCACTCTTGCCGGCACGTTCAGCGACAACTCCGAGAATGTGTGATGCAGAATGGAGCCACTCGCTGAGATGTACGCGTAAGTCAGGATGTAGAGCACAAAGGCAATGGAGAGGCCGTTTATCAGATTCCAGCCTTTGCCTAACAGGTCTTTAGTGATGGTGTCGAAGCTGGAGCCAATGCGGTAGTTCAGGTTGGCTTCGAGGATCATCAGCCCGGAATGAAGCATACAGAACCAGGTAAACACCAGTGCCGCCAGCGACCAGAAGAACCACGCACCGGACATAACCACAGGCAGGGAGAACATCCCGGCACCAATGATGGTTCCGCCGATGATCACCACGCCGCCAAGCAGCGAAGGTGACGTTTGGGTGGTGGTAAGTGTCGCCATACAGCCTTTTCTCCAGTCAATAATGCGGTTATGCATGTTCATGCGCAGCACTGTACCAGTACAAGAGTACAAAAGGAATAAAAAAAGCCCCGACAGTGTTTATCGGGGCTGTATAGATTACTTTACGTCAGAAACGAAAGTCTTACGCGTCACCGAAACGACGACGAGCGGTACCATCTTCACGACGTGGGCCACGGCTTTCGCGACGCTCACCAGAGAAACGACGACCTTCGCCTGCGCCAGCGCGGTTGCCTTCGCTACGACCGCCTTCACGACGTTCGCCACCGAAACCACGACCACCGCCACGACGTTCGCCACCACGGTCAGTACGTGGCTGGGCATCGCCCATCAGCTGCATGTTCATCGGCTTGTTCAGGATGCGGGTGCGAGTAAAGTGCTGCAGTACTTCGCCCGGCATGCCTTTTGGCAGCTCGATAGTAGAGTGAGATGCGAACAGCTTGATGTTACCGATGTAACGGCTGCTGATGTCGCCTTCGTTAGCGATCGCGCCAACGATATGACGAACTTCAACACCATCATCACGGCCCACTTCAATGCGGTACAGTTCCATTTCGCCAGCGTCACGACGCTCACGACGTGGACGCTCTTCGCCACTGCGCTCTGGACGGTCAGCACGTGGACCACGATCGTTACGGTCGCCACGACGTTCGAAACGCTCGTCACGGTCACGGAACTCACGCTTAGGACGCATCGGTGCATCTGGTGGCACGATCAGGGTACGTTCGCCCTGTGCCATTTTCAGCAGTGCTGCGGCCAGCGTTTCCATATCCAGCTCTTCGCCTTCAGCGGTAGGCTGAATCTGTGCCAGCAGCGCACGATACTGGTCCAGGTCGCTGCTTTCCAGCTGCTGCTGGACTTTCGCGGCGAATTTTTCCAGACGGCGTTTGCCCAGCAGTTCTGCATTTGGCAGTTCCGCTTCTGGAATGGTCAGCTTCATGGTGCGTTCAATGTTACGCAGCAGACGACGCTCGCGGTTCTCAACGAACAGCAGCGCACGACCTGCACGACCCGCACGACCGGTACGACCGATACGGTGAACGTAGGACTCGGAGTCCATTGGAATATCGTAGTTAACAACCAGGCTGATACGCTCAACGTCCAGACCACGTGCTGCCACGTCGGTTGCAATCAGGATATCCAGACGACCGTCTTTCAGGCGCTCCAGCGTCTGCTCACGCAGAGCCTGGTTCATGTCACCGTTCAGCGCTGCGCTGTTGTAGCCGCTACGCTCCAGCGCTTCAGCCACTTCCAGGGTCGCGTTTTTGGTACGAACGAAGATAATCGCCGCATCAAAATCTTCCGCTTCCAGGAAACGAACCAGCGCTTCGTTTTTACGCATACCGTATACAGACCAGTAGCTCTGGCTGATGTCCGGGCGAGTGGTCACGCTGGACTGAATGCGCACTTCCTGCGGCTCTTTCATGAAGCGGCGGGTAATGCGACGAATCGCTTCTGGCATGGTTGCAGAGAACAGAGCGGTCTGATGACCTTCCGGGATCTGCGCCATAATCGTTTCTACGTCTTCGATGAAGCCCATACGCAGCATTTCATCTGCTTCATCCAGTACCAGACCGCTCAGTTTAGAGAGGTCAAGGGTACCGCGCTTCAGGTGATCCAGCAGACGGCCCGGCGTACCGACAACAATCTGTGGACCCTGGCGCAGGGCACGTAACTGCACGTCATAACGCTGGCCACCGTAAAGGGCCACCACGTTTACGCCGCGCATATGTTTAGAGAAATCAGTCATAGCTTCTGCAACCTGAACAGCCAGTTCACGGGTTGGAGCCAGGACGAGGATCTGCGGTGCACGCAGTTCCGGATCGATGTTGTGCAGCAGCGGCAGCGAGAACGCTGCGGTTTTGCCGCTACCAGTCTGGGCCATGCCCAGCACGTCACGACCAGACAACAGATGTGGGATACATTCTGCCTGGATCGGAGATGGTTTTTCGTAACCCAGATCGGTAAGGGCTTCAAGGATAGGAGCCTTCAGGCCCAGATCTGCAAAAGTGGTTTCGAATTCAGCCATGTAGTACGAGTGCCTCAATGTCAATGGCGGCCAGTCTACTTAGCTCATCGTGAAAATGATTAGCAATTTTCATTGAAAAGTGTGAACCGGCTCAAAGTAGATGTATTGACGAACAACAACGCCCTCACCAGTTAAGGTGATGGCAATCAAAAGATTACGGGCTGATGTTTATGTCGTCAGCTATTGCTGGTCCGATTCTGCCAGGTCGTCTTGCTCCTGGCCCAAGAGCGATAATTCCAACAATGCATAACGGTGCTCAACGAAGTTGTGTACGTTGTTAGCAACCGCTAATTTGAACAGTGCCGTAGCGCTGTCCTTATCCCCCAGACTTAGGTAGTACTTACCTAAATAGAAGTTGGTTTCACTGAGATGCTCAGCGAGCGAGGTGTTATCCGTTGCGTCCGCCTTGAGGCGTTCCATCAGCGTTGCTTCGCTAATGTTGCCCAGGTAGAACTCGACAATGTTCCATCCCCACTGTTCCTTATCCGATTTATCGAAGCGCTGTTTCAGTGCTTCTTTTGCCTGCTTCTCATCGAGCTTCTGCTCAACGATGTATAACCACAGACTGCGGAAAGGATCATTAGGATCGTCTTGATAAAACGCCAGCAGATCATCTTGCGCTAACTTATCACGACCGCCGTAATACAGGGCGATACCGCGATTCAAGTGCGCGTAGTTGTAAGTTGGATCAAGCTCAAGTACAGAATCAAACGCTTCATAGGCAGCATCAAAATTGCCTGCCTGCGTTAAATAAATGCCTAAGTAATTGAATACTTCAGGCATATCAGGTCGGATTGCCAGCGCTTGTGAGAAATCATTCCGCGCTAATGCCCTCAGACCGAGACTATCATACAACACTCCGCGCTCATATAAAAGCTGTGCGCGTTCGTCATCGGTTAAAGCCCGACTGGCAAGAATTTGTTCCATGCGTGCCAGAATCACTTCCTGCTGCAAAGTCGGTTGCAATGGCACTGCGAGGACTTCGCTCTTACGCCAGGCAGAGTTGCTGCATCCTGCCAGCGTTAAAGCTGTCGCAACGAAACACCAGCGCAAAAAAGGCTTCATTTCCCACTCCCGAAGACAACTATTGGATGAACGTCCTGTCCCCCGGCGGCTTAACAAGGCGTCCTGCCTGATAATAGGCCCTCCGCCGAAGCGGAGGGCAAATGCAACTTACTCGCCTTGCTGTTCTGCTGCCGATGCTTCTGGCGCAGCAGCCGGCTGAGACTGCTCGGTTGCTTCTTTAATGCTCAGACGGATACGGCCCTGGCGGTCAACTTCCAGAACTTTAACCGGGACTTCCTGACCCATCTGCAGGTAATCGGTCACTTTCTCAACGCGCTTGTCAGCGATTTGAGAGATGTGAACCAGACCTTCTTTACCGCCACCGATGGCAACGAACGCGCCAAAGTCAACGATACGGGTCACTTTACCATTGTAGATACGGCCCACTTCGATTTCTGCAGTAATTTCTTCGATGCGACGAATAGCGAATTTCGCTTTCTCGCCGTCGGTCGCTGCAATTTTCACCGTACCGTCATCTTCGATTTCGATAGTGGTGCCAGTCTCTTCGGTCAGAGCACGGATAACGGAACCGCCCTTACCGATAACATCTTTGATCTTGTCTGGATTGATCTTGATGGTGTGGATACGCGGAGCGAACTGAGAAATGTCGCCACGTGGCGCGTTGATCGCCTGTTCCATCACGCCCAGGATGTGCAGACGAGCACCTTTAGCCTGGTTCAGCGCAACCTGCATGATCTCTTTGGTGATGCCTTCAATTTTGATATCCATCTGCAGCGCAGAGATACCGTCGCGGGAACCCGCAACTTTGAAGTCCATATCGCCCAGGTGGTCTTCGTCGCCCAGAATGTCAGACAGAACAACAAAGTTCTCGCCTTCTTTCACCAGGCCCATTGCGATACCCGCAACGGCGGCTTTGATTGGCACGCCTGCATCCATCAGCGCCAGAGATGCGCCACACACGGAAGCCATGGAAGAAGAACCGTTAGATTCGGTGATTTCAGAAACCACACGAACGGTGTACGGGAATTTGTCAGCATCCGGCATCACTGCCAGCACACCACGCTTCGCCAGACGACCGTGACCAATTTCACGACGCTTAGGCGAACCCACCATACCGGTTTCACCTACGGAGTATGGAGGGAAGTTGTAGTGGAACAGGAAGCTGTCAGTACGCTCGCCCATCAGTTCGTCGATGTTCTGCGCGTCACGTGCTGTCCCTAGGGTCGCGGTAACCAGCGCCTGCGTTTCGCCACGGGTGAACAGTGCAGAACCGTGAGTACGTGGCAGAACGCCAGTACGCACGTCCAGACCACGGATCATGTCTTTTTCGCGGCCATCGATACGCGGCTCACCCGCCAGGACGCGGCTACGAACCACGTTTTTCTCGATAGCGTGCAGAATTTCGCTCAGCTCGTTAGCATCCAGCGTTTCGTCTTCAGCAATCAGCGTTGCGATAGTTTCGTCTTTGATCACGTCAACCTGAGCATAACGCTCCTGTTTGTCGGTGATGCGATAAGCATCGCTCAGACGAGATTCAGCCAGCGCAGCAACGCGTGCATTCAGCGCGTCGTTGACGGCTTCAGGCTGCCAGTCCCAACGTGGTTTGCCCGCTTCTTTAACCAGATCGTTGATGTTCTGAATAACGATCTGCTGCTGATCGTGGCCAAAGACCACCGCGCCCAGCATCTGGTCTTCGCTTAGCAGTTCAGCTTCGGATTCAACCATCAGCACAGCCGCTTCAGTACCAGCAACAACCAGGTCCAGCTTACTTTCTTTCAGCTCTTCCTGCGTTGGGTTCAGCACGTACTGGTCGTTGATGTAACCAACGCGTGCAGCACCGATTGGGCCATTGAATGGAATACCAGACAGTGACAGGGCTGCAGAAGCACCGATCATCGCAACGATATCCGGGTTAACCTGTGGGTTAACGGAAACAACGGTCGCGATAACCTGCACTTCGTTCACGAAGCCTTCCGGGAACAGCGGACGAACCGGGCGGTCAATCAGACGCGCAATCAGGGTTTCGCCTTCGCTTGGACGGCCTTCACGACGGAAGAAGCCACCCGGAATTTTACCGGCAGCGTAGGTACGCTCCTGGTAGTTAACGGTCAGTGGGAAGAAGTCCTGACCTGGTTTTGCTTTTTTCTGGCCAACTACGGTTACGAATACCGCAGTGTCATCCATGCTTACCATAACGGCAGCAGTAGCCTGACGTGCCATCATGCCGGTTTCCAGCGTGACGGTGTGTTGACCATACTGGAATTTACGAACGATCGGATTCAGCAAAGTTCTGTCCTTTCTTAAATGTATGACAGCACACCACCGGTGTGCTGACGTTTTAACCCGACCTTCTTCGCATCCTCGCGACTAATGACAACCAACACCCCCATGGGTGAAGCCTCTCATTAGCCGCGCGAACCTCTGCAATGAAGATCATTTATAGCAACAATACAATAGTTTCCAGTGAATTGCTGCCGTCTGGTTGAAAAAAGGGGCCATCAGGCCCCCTTTTCTGAAACTCGCAAGACTTAGCGACGCAGACCCAGACGCTCGATCAGCGCGGAGTAACGTGCAACATCTTTACGTTTCAGGTAGTCGAGCAGTTTACGACGCTGAGAAACCATACGCAGCAGACCACGACGGCTGTGGTGATCTTTTTTGTGCTCTGCAAAGTGACCCTGCAGGTGGTTAATCTGTGCAGTCAGCAGTGCAACCTGAACTTCGGTAGAACCGCTGTCGTTAGTACCACGACCAAACTCAGAAACGATTTTAGCTTTAGCTTCAACGCTTAGAGACATTTTCAAACTCCAGAATATAAAGAATGTAAGGATGCCGATCTCTAATTCAGCAATCCCAGTATACGTCCCGCAATATGTTAAACAATTTGCCGAACGTTAAGCCGCGATATTCTACTCGTCTCCCCTGCTTATCGCAAGGCGAGCCGTTATCGCTATCAGGCTTCAACCGGATACTCAACGACCAGGCGACGCGGCGCGACGCGCCCTTCGCTATCCATTTCACCCATGCCGATAAACTTACCTTCATCCCCCTCGGTCACGCGCACCAGACCTTCAGAAGGAGCACTGGTGGTACGAACCGGGTTTCCGTTCTTAAAGTAAACGGAGGATGTTAAAGGAAGATTAACAACCGGGAAATCGGCCGCCGGGCTGTCCATTGGCATCAGCAGCGGATCGAGCAAATCGGCCGGCGCAATCTCCTGCGCTTCCGCCTGCTCAACCAACTCGCGCAGATGTTCAAGGGTCACCATTCGCTCAACCGGGTACGTGCTGACAGCCAGGCGACGCAGGTAAATCACGTGCGCACCGCAACCCAGCTTTTCACCCAGGTCGTCAATGATGGTACGAATATAGGTGCCTTTCGAACAGTGAACTTCCAGCTCCAGCTCATCGCCTTCGTGACGAATAAAGAGCAGTTCGTACACGGTAATCGGACGGGGTTCACGAGGAACGTCAATGCCCTGGCGTGCATATTCGTACAGTTTTTTACCCTGGTACTTCAGCGCCGAATACATTGACGGTACCTGCAGCGTGTCGCCACGGAAACTTTCCAGCGCGGCATCAAGTTGCTCTGCGCTGAAGGTCACCGGACGCTCTTCTACCACCTGACCATCGGCATCGGAGGTGTCCGTGCGCTGGCCTAATCGGGCGATGACCCGATAGCGCTTATCGGAGTCCAGCAGGTACTGGGAAAACTTTGTCGCTTCCCCCAGGCAGATCGGCAACATGCCGGTCGCCAGCGGATCGAGCGCGCCCGTGTGGCCCGCACGGTTGGCGTTAAAAATACGCTTAACTTTTTGCAGCACGTCGTTGCTGGAAGCGCCCTGGGGTTTATCCAGCAGCAGCACACCATGCACGTCGCGACCGCGACGACGAGGACGACTCATTAGTCCTCCTTGCTGTCGTCCGTTGGGTTAACACGACGTTCGTCGTCATGTTTCACCACGCTGGTCACCAGGTTGGACATGCGCATACCTTCGACCAGAGAGTTGTCGTAGAAGAAGGTCAGCTCAGGCACGATACGCAGACGCATCGCTTTGCCGAGCAGAGAGCGGATGTAGCCAGAGGCTTCCTGCAGCGCTTTAATGCCGTTTTTTACCGCGGCTTCGTCCTGATCGTTCAGGAAGGTCACGAACACTTTGGCATACGCCAGGTCGCGGGACATTTCCACGCCGGACACGGTGGTCATCACACCCACGCGTGGATCTTTAATTTCACGTTGCAGGATGAGGGCGATCTCTTTCTGCATTTCTTGCGCTACGCGCTGCGGGCGACCAAATTCTTTCGCCATAATAAATTCTCCAGACAAAAAAGGGGCAAAAAGCCCCTTTTAAAATTATTACCGGGTGGCGCTTTGCTTACCCGGCCTGCATCGATGATTAAGCAATCGTACGCTGAATTTCGATGATCTCGAACACTTCGATCATGTCGCCAACGCGAACGTCGTTGTAGTTCTTCACGCCGATACCACATTCCATGCCGTTACGGACTTCGTTAACGTCATCTTTGAAGCGGCGCAGGGATTCCAGCTCGCCTTCGTAGATAACCACGTTGTCACGCAGTACGCGGATTGGGTTGTGACGTTTGATGATACCTTCGGTAACCATACAGCCCGCGATCGCACCAAATTTCGGTGATTTGAACACGTCACGCACTTCAGCCAGACCGATGATCTGCTGTTTCAGCTCTGGAGACAGCATGCCGCTCATCGCTGCTTTCACTTCGTCGATCAGGTTATAGATGACGGAGTAGTAACGCAGATCCAGACTTTCAGCATCAATCACTTTACGTGCAGACGCGTCAGCACGTACGTTGAAGCCGACCAGGATTGCATTGGATGCAGCAGCCAGGGTGGCGTCGGTTTCGGTGATACCCCCTACGCCAGAACCGATGATCTTCACTTTAACTTCGTCAGTAGACAGTTTCAGCAAGGAGTCGGAGATCGCTTCCACGGAACCCTGAACGTCGGCTTTCAGAACGATGTTCACTTCGTGAACTTCGCCTTCGGTCATGTTCGCAAACATGTTCTCGAGTTTAGATTTCTGCTGACGAGCCAGTTTAACTTCACGGAATTTGCCCTGACGATACAGTGCAACTTCGCGCGCTTTCTTCTCGTCACGTACGACGGTCACTTCATCACCCGCAGCCGGCACACCGGACAGGCCCAGGATTTCCACTGGAATGGACGGACCTGCTTCCAGAACTTCCTGGCCCAGTTCGTTACGCATCGCACGAACACGACCGTATTCGAAACCACACAGGACGATATCGCCTTTATGCAGCGTACCTTCACGAACCAGAACGGTTGCAACCGGACCACGACCTTTATCCAGGAAGGATTCGATAACCGCGCCGCTCGCCATACCTTTACGAACCGCTTTCAGCTCCAGAACTTCAGCCTGCAGCAGGATAGCGTTCAGCAGGTCGTCGATACCGGTACCGGCTTTCGCAGATACTGGGATGAACTGTGCTTCACCGCCCCACTCTTCCGGCATAACACCGTACTGGGAGAGTTCGTTTTTAACGCGATCCATGTCAGCTTCAGGCTTATCGATCTTGTTCACTGCAACCACCAGAGGCACCTGCGCCGCTTTCGCGTGCTGGATAGCTTCAATGGTCTGTGGCATCACGCCGTCGTCTGCAGCAACAACCAGTACAACGATATCCGTTGCCTGAGCACCACGAGCACGCATAGAGGTAAACGCTGCGTGGCCCGGGGTATCCAGGAAGGTGATCATGCCGTTGTCGGTTTCTACGTGGTACGCACCGATGTGCTGGGTAATACCACCCGCTTCACCGGAGGCCACTTTCGTCGAACGAATGTAGTCGAGCAGAGAGGTTTTACCGTGGTCAACGTGACCCATGATGGTCACTACAGGCGCGCGCGGTTCTGCCGCTGCACCGGTGTCACGGTCGCTCATTACTGCTTCTTCCAGCTCGTTTTCACGACGCAGGATAACTTTGTGGCCCATCTCTTCGGCTACCAGTTGCGCAGTTTCCTGGTCGATAACCTGGTTGATGGTGGCCATTGCGCCCAGTTTCATCATCGCTTTGATGACCTGAGAACCTTTAACCGCCATTTTGTTGGCCAGATCGCCAACGGTGATGGTTTCACCAATCACTACGTCACGGTTAACAGCCTGAGCTGGCTTCTGGAAGCCCTGCTGCAGTGCGGAACCTTTACGCTTGCCGCCTTTACCACCGCGGATCGCTGCACGTGCTTCTTCACGGTCAGCTTTAGATTCAGCGTGCTTGTTGCCTTTTTTGGCTGGGCGAGCAGCTTTGGTGCTGCGAGTACGGCCACGACCACCTTCAACTTCACGGTCGTTATCGTCTTCTGCCTGGCGCGCATGCTGAGAAGTGGTGACGTGATAATCGCTGGTGTCTTCAGACGCTTCAGCAGGGTTCACACCGTTCTTCTCGTTTTCTTCAGCCATACGGCGCGCTTCTTCAGCTACACGGCGAGCTTCTTCTTCAAGCTTGCGGCGGGCTTCTTCTTCCGCTTTACGCTTCAGCTCGGCAGCTTCATTTTCACGGCGGGCTTTTTCAGCCTGGGCGGTTTTTGTCATTTCGTCGGTCTGTTGATTGCTCACTTTGTCTTTTTCCGCAGCTTCACGCTTCACTTTATCACTTGCGTCGCGTTTCGCTTTTTCTGCGGCCTCACGTTCAGCTTTTAATTCTGCTTCACGTTTGGCAGTCGCTTCTGCCTCACGCTGAGCTTGTTCTTCCGCTTCACGCTGTGCCTGCTCTTCCGCAGCAAGGCGTTCTGCCTCTTGCGGATCACGTTTTACAAAGGTGCGTGTCTTGCGGACTTCAATTTGTACCGATTTGCTTTTACCACCGGTACCAGGGATATTCAACGTGCTACGCGTTTTGCGCTGCAGCGTCAGCTTGTCAGGCGTCGAACCGTGTTCACGGTTCAGGTGCGCTAACAAGGTTTGTTTTTCTTGCGCGTTCACCGAGTCATCAGCGGACTTCGGGATCCCTGCATCAGCAAATTGCTGTACCAGGCGGTCCACGGAGGTCTGAATCTCGGCAGCCAGCGATTTTACAGTTACATCAGTCATGCTGTTCCTTCCTGCTACAGTTTATTACGCTTCGTCGCCGAACCAGCAAATATTACGTGCGGCCATGATGAGTTCGCCGGCTTTCTCGTCGGTTAAACCTTCGATATCGGCCAGGTCATCAACGCCTTGCTCAGCGAGATCTTCCAGCGTACAAACACCACGGGCAGCCAGCTTGAACGCAATCGCACGATCAAGACCTTCCAGATTCAGCAGGTCATCAGCCGGCTTCTTATCGCCAAGGCTTTCTTCCTGAGCCAGTGCCAGGGTGGTCAGTGCGTTTTTAGCGCGTTCACGCAGGGCTTCAACGGTGGCTTCATCAAGACCGTCGATTTCCAGCAGCTCTTTCATTGGCACATAGGCCAGTTCTTCAAGGGTAGAGAAACCTTCTTCAACCAGAACAGTGGCGAAATCTTCGTCAATATCCAGGTATTTCGTGAAGGTATCGATCGCCGCATGGGCTTCAGCCTGATGCTTAGCCTGCAGGTCATCAACGGTCATTACGTTGAGTTCCCAGCCGCTCAGCTGTGACGCCAGGCGTACGTTCTGACCGTTACGGCCGATTGCCTGCGCCAGGTTGCCCGCTTCAACAGCGATATCCATGGTGTGTTTGTCTTCGTCAACAACGATAGACGCCACATCCGCCGGAGCCATTGCGTTAATCACGAATTGCGCCGGGTTGTCGTCCCACAGGACGATATCGATACGCTCGCCGCCCAGTTCGGTAGAAACCGCCTGAACACGCGCACCGCGCATACCTACGCAAGCACCGACCGGGTCGATACGCTTGTCGTTGGTTTTCACCGCGATTTTCGCGCGTGAACCCGGATCGCGGGCAGCCGCTTTAATTTCGATAACTTCTTCGCCGATTTCCGGTACTTCGATACGGAACAGTTCAATCAGCATCTCTGGCTTGGAACGGGTCACAAACAGCTGTGCACCACGCGCTTCAGGGCGTACGGCATACAGAACGCCACGAATACGGTCACCCGGGCGGAAGTTTTCACGCGGCAGCATGTCTTCACGCAGGATAACGGCTTCAGCGTTACCTGGCAGCCCTTCAGATTTGATTTCCAGAGAGATGTTGTCGCGGTTTACTTTCTTCACCACGCCGGTAATGATCTCACCTTCCTGATCGCGGAACTGATCGACAACCAGCGCGCGCTCAGCTTCACGGACTTTCTGGACGATAACCTGTTTTGCGGTTTGCGTGGTGATACGGTCGAAGGTGACAGATTCAATCTGGTCTTCAACATAGTCACCCACGTTCAGGCTTTCGTCTTCAAAACGCGCCGCTTCCAGGGTGATCTCTTTCGTCGGCTGGGTCACCTCTTCAACGATTACCCAACGACGGAATGTATCGAAGTCACCGCTTTTACGATCGATTTCTACGCGAACATCGATCTCTTGTTCGTATTTTTTCTTGGTTGCTGTAGCCAGTGCACTTTCCAGCGCTTCGAAAATCTTCTCACGCGGCAGTGATTTCTCGTTGGAGACGGCTTCAACAACAGCCAAAATTTCTTTGTTCATCGCGGGCTTTTCACCTCAATCCAGACTGTTAAAAGTGGGGAACCAGGTTCGCCTTCTGGATATTACTCAGCGCGAACACTTCATCTTTGCCTTCGACTGTAACCGTGATCATTTCACCATCAACGGCTTTGATAATTCCCTGCCATTTACGGCGGTTCTGTACGGCCATACGCAGAACGAGAGCCACTTCTTCACCGGTAAAGCGCACATAGTGCTCGGCCGTGAACATCGGGCGATCGAGGCCGGGTGAGGAAACTTCCAGGTTGTACGCAACGGTAATCGGGTCTTCAACATCAAGAACCGCACTCACCTGGTGGCTAACATCAGCACAATCATCAACATTGATGCCATCTTCACTATCAATATAGATGCGCAGCGTCGATGTACGGCCGCGAACGAATTCGATGCCGACCAGTTCGTAGCCCAGTGCTTCGACCGGTGCAGTAATCATCTCTGTTAATTTTTGCTCTAATGTGGACAAGCCCACCCCCAAGACATAAAAAAAGGGCGTAAAGCCCAGTTATTCTGTAGTCAGATAACAAAAAACCCCGATAAATCGGGGCTTTAGATAACTGAACCCTATAGCCGCAACTGCGGCCTGGAGCACTCTCCGAAAGAATTTTTTCAAATCCAGCTACGAAGGCTCTAAGTCTTCACAGTATATTTGAAAAAGAACTTTATGGGAAAGTGGTTGCGGGGGCCGGATTTGAACCGACGACCTTCGGGTTATGAGCCCGACGAGCTACCAAGCTGCTCCACCCCGCGCCTGAAACGTGGCAAATTCTACGCGTTTTGGAGAGAATTTGCAAATAATGCTGGGATTTGGTACCGAAGACGGGACGTAAAATCGGCGTTTAGTATATTGATAGTGAACCCCACCTGTCAAGCCAGTTTCCGCCAGGTCAAACAAAGGGAAAATTTTACAAAAAACGCACGAGTCTCTTCCGGTCATCGACAAAAGATGATTAAATGAATACTCACTTATTTTGCATAAACATGCATCGAGAGCGAAAGCGGTCTCTTAATCAGTCAATCAAGCAGGGTTTTATTTTATGACGACGATTCTCAAGCATCTTCCGGTAGGACAACGTATTGGCATCGCTTTTTCAGGCGGCCTGGATACCAGCGCTGCACTGCTGTGGATGCGCCAGAAGGGAGCGGTTCCGTATGCATATACTGCGAACCTGGGTCAGCCGGATGAGGACGATTATGATGCAATCCCTCGTCGTGCAAAAGAGTATGGCGCAGAGAACGCGCGACTGATTGACTGCCGTAAGCAACTGGTCGCTGAAGGTATTGCTGCTATTCAGTGTGGTGCTTTCCATAATACCACCGGCGGCCTGACCTATTTCAATACCACCCCGCTGGGCCGTGCAGTGACCGGTACCATGCTGGTTGCCGCCATGAAAGAAGATGGCGTAAACATCTGGGGTGATGGCAGTACGTATAAAGGAAACGATATCGAACGTTTCTATCGTTATGGCCTGCTGACCAACGCCGAGCTGCAGATTTATAAACCGTGGCTCGATACCGACTTTATCGACGAGCTGGGCGGCCGTCATGAAATGTCCGAGTTTATGATCGCCTGCGGCTTTGACTATAAGATGTCCGTTGAGAAAGCCTACTCTACCGATTCCAATATGCTGGGTGCGACGCACGAAGCGAAAGACCTGGAATTCCTGAACTCCAGCGTGAAGATCGTTAACCCGATCATGGGTGTGAAGTTCTGGGACGAAAACGTCAAAATCCAGGCGGAAGAAGTCACCGTTCGTTTCGAGCGCGGCCATCCGGTTGCCCTGAACGGCAAGACCTTCTCTGACGATGTGGAACTGATGCTGGAAGCTAACCGTATCGGTGGCCGTCACGGTCTGGGCATGAGCGATCAAATTGAGAACCGTATTATTGAAGCAAAAAGCCGTGGCATCTATGAAGCCCCTGGGATGGCGCTGCTGCACATCGCTTATGAGCGTCTGCTGACCGGTATTCACAACGAAGACACCATCGAGCAGTATCACTCTCATGGTCGTCAGCTCGGTAAACTGCTGTACCAGGGCCGTTGGTTCGACCCACAGGCCCTGATGCTGCGCGATGCACTGCAACGTTGGGTGGCAAGCGCGATCACCGGCGAAGTGACGCTGGAGCTGCGTCGCGGGAATGACTACTCGATTCTGAACACCGTGTCCGACAACCTGACTTATAAAGCAGAACGTCTGACCATGGAGAAAGGTGAATCCGTGTTCTCTCCGGACGATCGTATTGGCCAGCTGACTATGCGTAACCTGGACATCACCGATACCCGTGAGAAGCTGTTCAACTACGTTGAGAATGGCCTGCTCTCCGCAAGCGCCGGTAATGGCCTGCCGCAGGTTGAAAACCTGGAGCACAGCGTTAAGAAGTAAGGCTTACGCAGAAATGCAAAAGGCGCCCAGTGGGCGCCTTTTTTACGATCGCTGCAGAACCGGTCCCGCTGGCACGAACGTACCCGCCGACGAAAACGCTCCTTCTACAGACGAAATCTACAGACGAAAAAAAAGACGTCTTTCGACGTCTTTCTTCTGGAATATTGGTACCGAGGATGGGACTCGAACCCACAAGCCCGTTAGGGCACTACCACCTCAAGGTAGCGTGTCTACCAATTCCACCACCTCGGTACTGAATACTTAGTGCGGGATATCGCTGGTCGGCTTAGCCGGTGCAGCTGGCTGAGTCTGCTCAGTTTTCGCTGGCGCGCTCAGATTTTCCCACTCGCTTCCTTTGCTGGTCTTGTTGCTGTTGATATTGCCAAGCGCCAGACTGATGATGAAGAACAGCGTAGCCAGAATCGCCGTTGTGCGGGTCATGAAGTTCGCAGAACCACTTGAACCGAACAGCGTACCGGAAGCGCCTGCTCCGAAGGAGGCTCCCATATCAGCGCCTTTACCTTGCTGCAGCATGATCAGCGCTACGAGAGCGATGGCTACAATAAGGAAAATAACTAAAAGAGCTTCGTACATAATCAACCTGTTCCTTGCGGATTTGCCGCATACCAATGCTTCGACCAATTAGCAGGATTTTTGTTTCCCACTGAAGCGGGTGTGAATACTAACCAAAGCGAATGTGCTTCGCAAGGGCAATTTTGACGCATTGTATCAACTGCGGAAAAAAACAGCAAAAAGCCATCAATTGCTCAAAACAAAGGCGGCAAGCGCCGCCTTTTTAATCACTTAACGTGAAAAACTATGCAGCTTTTACGGCATCCGCAATACGGTGCGCAAATTCATTCACCTGCGCCTCGTCTTCGCCTTCCACCATTACGCGGATCAGCGGTTCAGTTCCAGACTTACGCAGCAGCACACGCCCACGGTTGCCCAGCGCGGCTTCAACGTCAGCCATCACCGCTTTCACATTTTCATTTTCCAGCGGGTCGCCTTTACCGGCGGTGAAACGCACATTCACCAGGATCTGCGGGAACATTTTCATGCCGCTGCAGAGATCGTGCAGGCTCATATGGTTGCGCGCCATGGCGGCAACAACCTGCAGCGCAGCGACGATACCGTCTCCGGTGGTGGTTTTATCCAGCAGGATCACGTGGCCTGAGTTTTCAGCCCCGATGCGCCAGCCTTTTTCCTGCAGTTTTTCCAGCACATAGCGGTCGCCCACTTTTGCACGGACAAACGGAATACCCAGCTGTTTCAGCGCCAGCTCCAGACCCATGTTGCTCATCAGCGTGCCTACTGCACCGCCGCGCAACTGGCCCTGACGCAGACCTTCACGCGCAATGATATAGAGGATCTGGTCGCCGTCGACCTTATTACCTTCGTGATCGACCATGATCACGCGATCGCCGTCGCCATCCAGTGCGATGCCCAGATCGGCTTTTTCCGCCAGAACGCGCGCCTGCAGAGCACGAACGTCAGTCGCACCCACCTGTTCGTTAATATTCAGGCCATCAGGCTCACAGCCGATGGTAATCACGTTCGCACCCAGTTCGCGGAAAACATTCGGCGCAATGTGATAGGTCGCACCGTTGGCGCAGTCCACCACAATTTTAAGATGGGCCAGGCTCAGTTCATTCGGGAAAGTACCTTTGCAGAATTCGATGTAACGACCCGCGGCATCGACAATGCGGTTCGCTTTACCCAGCTCGGCGGAGTCGACACAGGTGATCTCTTTTTCCATCTCCGCTTCGATCGCCTCTTCCACTTCATCCGGCAGCTTAGTGCCGTCGATGGAGAAGAATTTAATGCCGTTGTCATAAAACGGGTTATGCGAGGCCGAAATCACAATCCCTGCTTCAGCACGGAAAGTACGCGTCAGATATGCCACAGCAGGCGTTGGCATTGGGCCAGTGAAGGAAGCGGAAAGCCCCGCGGCAGCCAGACCGGCCTCCAGCGCTGACTCCAGCATATACCCGGAGATACGGGTATCTTTACCAATGATGATTTTACGGGAGCCATGACGCGCAAGGACTTTACCCGCTGCCCAGCCCAGTTTCAGTACAAAATCAGGGGTGATTGGCGCATCACCCACGCGCCCACGAATACCATCGGTACCAAAATATTTACGATTACTCATAGCGTTTGTTTTCCTTCGCTGCCAGTGTAGCTTCCACTACACGCATGGCTTCTACTGTTTCTTTAACGTCATGGACACGAATAATGTGCGCGCCCTGCATCGCCGCAATTACAGCGCAGGCCAGGCTTCCGCTCAGACGTTCGCTCGGCCCTACATTCAGTAACTGACCAATCATCGACTTTCTCGACATACCAACCAGCAATGGCAGGTCGAAATGATGGAATTCCGATAAGCGCGCAAGCAGCTCATAATTGTGAGAGAGATTTTTACCGAAACCGAACCCCGGGTCGAGCAGCAATTTCTCTTTTGCGATACCCGCACGTTCACAACGTGCAATATGCTCAATAAAGAAGCAATTTACGTCGGCATAAACATCGTCATACTTTGGCGCTTCCTGCATGGTTTTCGGCTGTCCTTGCATGTGCATCAGGCAAACCGGTAGCCCGGTCTCCGCGGCCGCCTCCAGTGCGCCAGGCTCCGTCAGCGAGCGAATATCATTGATGATGTGAGCACCCACTCTCGCGACTTCACGGATCACTTCAGGTTTAGACGTATCGACGGAGATCCACACTTCGAACCGCTGTGCGATAGCTTCAACCACAGGCACCACGCGCGCCAGTTCTTCTTCCACCGAAACGTCTGCCGCCCCAGGGCGCGTCGATTCCCCACCTACGTCAATGATGGTGGCGCCCGCGTTAATCATCAAATTTGCGTGCTTCACAGCCTCGATAAGCGTGTTATGCGTGCCGCCGTCAGAGAAGGAGTCAGGCGTGACATTCAGGATACCCATCACATGCGGATGTGAGAGATCGAGATGTGAGTCCTGGGCGAATAGTTTCATGGTCAAATCCCTGGTATCAATATGGTTTTACAGAAAAGAAAAACCCCGGAGCAAGCTCCAGGGTTTGAGGTGCAAACATAGACTTCAACAGCAGTGACTTACTTGTCGCCCAACTGTTCTGACATGGTGTTGCCCGGGTTCGGCGTACGCGGTTCATCGACCGGACGCGGCGCACGCGGTGTGCCATTGTTGTCAGAATTGTTGGAAGCGCCTGGGTCTTCCCAACCCGCTGGCGGACGCACTTCGCGGCGAGCCATCAAGTCGTCAATCTGCGGAGCATCGATGGTCTCATATTTCATGAGCGCATCTTTCATCGAATGCAGAATGTCCAGGTTATCGTTCAGGATCTGACGGGCGCGATTGTAGTTACGCTCGATCAGCAGCTTCACTTCCTGGTCAATGATACGTGCGGTTTCATCGGACATGTGTTTCGCTTTCGCCACGGAGCGGCCCAGGAACACTTCGCCTTCTTCTTCCGCATACAGCAGGGGACCCAGCTTCTCGGAGAAGCCCCATTGGGTCACCATGTTACGCGCCAGGTTGGTCGCGACTTTAATGTCGTTGGACGCACCGGTCGAAACATGTTCCGCGCCGTAAATAATCTCTTCTGCCAGACGACCGCCGTAAAGGGTTGAAATCTGACTTTCCAGCTTCTGACGACTGGCGCTGATGGCATCGCCTTCCGGCAGGAAGAACGTCACACCCAGCGCACGACCGCGCGGAATAATCGTCACTTTATGCACCGGATCGTGTTCCGGCACCAGGCGACCGATAATCGCGTGACCGGCTTCGTGGTAAGCCGTGGACTCTTTCTGCGCTTCCGTCATCACCATGGAGCGACGTTCAGCACCCATCATGATTTTGTCTTTCGCTTTCTCGAACTCCACCATCGACACAACGCGTTTGTTACCGCGAGCAGCAAACAGTGCAGCTTCGTTGACCAGGTTTGCCAGGTCAGCACCGGAGAAGCCCGGCGTACCACGCGCGATGATCGCCGCGTCGACATCAGGTGCCAGCGGTACGCGACGCATGTGAACTTTCAGAATCTGTTCACGACCACGTACATCCGGCAGACCAACCACAACCTGACGGTCGAAACGGCCTGGACGCAGCAGCGCAGGGTCAAGAACGTCCGGACGGTTAGTCGCCGCGATAACGATAATACCTTCGTTACCTTCGAAGCCATCCATCTCAACCAGCATCTGGTTCAGCGTCTGTTCACGTTCATCGTGACCACCGCCCAGGCCTGCGCCACGCTGGCGGCCTACAGCGTCGATTTCATCGATGAAGATAATGCACGGTGCTGCCTTCTTGGCCTGCTCGAACATGTCACGCACACGAGATGCACCAACACCCACGAACATTTCAACGAAGTCAGAACCTGAAATAGTAAAGAACGGCACCTTCGCTTCACCCGCGATGGCTTTCGCCAGCAGGGTTTTACCGGTACCCGGAGGCCCTACCATCAGAACGCCTTTCGGGATCTTACCGCCCAGTTTCTGGAAACGGCTCGGCTCGCGCAGGTATTCAACCAGTTCGCCCACTTCTTCTTTTGCTTCGTCGCAACCTGCAACGTCGGCAAATGTGGTCTTGATCTGATCTTCCGTTAGCATACGCGCCTTGCTCTTACCGAACGACATGGCACCTTTGCCACCGCCGCCCTGCATCTGGCGCATAAAGAAGATCCAGACGCCAATAAGAAGCAGCATCGGGAACCAGGAGATGAAGATAGAAGCCAGCAGGCTTGGTTCTTCTGGCGGCTCGCCTACCACCTTGACGTTTTTGGTCAGAAGGTTATCAAGCAGCTTAGGATCGTTCACCGGGATGTAAGTCGTGTAACGGTTACTATCTTTCTTGGTAACGTTGATCTCACGTCCGTTGATACGCGCTTCGCGAACCTGGTCCTGATTGACCTCCTGCAGGAAGGTAGAATAATCCACCTTGCGGCCATTCGACTCGCTGGGCCCAAAGCTCTGGAATACTGACATCAGCACAACGGCAATGACCAGCCAGAGTATTAGGTTTTTCGCCATGTCACTCAAGGGATTAACCTCATATTACAACTGTGTTAAAAACAGCGTCAGGATACTCTATATCCCGTGTCATTCAAACTTTCGTCTGAAAGACGCGGGTTATCATTTTCGCCCGGTCGCTACAATATACACTTCTCGGGAACGGGCCCGGGAAGAGTCCGGCTTACGAACTTTAACCTTCGCAAACAGGGAGCGAATTTCCTTAAGATACTCCTCGAAACCTTCGCCCTGAAACACCTTCACAACAAAACTACCACCAGGCGCTAGTACATCACGACACATTTCTAACGCTAGCTCCACCAAATACATGGCGCGGGGGATATCCACCGCCGGTGTTCCACACATATTTGGTGCCATATCTGACATGACAACCTGGACCTTACTATCACCTACACGCTCAAGTAGCGCTTTCAGCACTAATTCATCACGAAAGTCGCCCTGAAGGAAGTCGACACCGACGATGGGATCCATTGGTAAAAGGTCGCATGCGATGATTCGGCCCGTTCCGCCGATCTGCGTAACCGCATACTGGGACCATCCGCCAGGTGCTGCACCGAGATCGACAACCGTCATTCCCGGCTTAAAAAGTTTGTCACTTTGCTGTATTTCATCAAGTTTAAACCAGGCACGGGAACGCAACCCCTTTTTCTGTGCCTGTTGAACATATTTATCGCTAAAGTGTTCCTGAAGCCAGCGGCTGGAGCTGGCAGAACGCTTTTTACCTGTCATTTAACATTTCCGTCCTGGTTCATCGTTACTTGCCTGTGACGTAAATTTCTACGCAGCTATTTGGCGATATAAGGGAGATGGCGGTAGAATGAACCGTTTTCAATCCCAACGTAAGCAAAAATATACGATGAATCTGAGTACTAAACAAAAACAGCACCTTAAAGGTCTGGCACATCCGCTCAAGCCTGTAGTCATGCTTGGCAACAATGGTTTGACCGAAGGGGTGCTTGCCGAGATTGAACAAGCGCTGGAACACCACGAGCTGATCAAGGTGAAAATCGCCTCTGAAGACCGAGACACTAAAAACCTGATCGTGGAAGCCATCGTGCGTGAAACGGGTGCCTGTAATGTACAGGTCATCGGTAAAACGCTGGTGCTCTATCGCCCATCTAAAGAGCGTAAAATCTCGCTGCCACGCTAAGGATATCCTGAATCGAACACATTTTCTGTGTAAAACGAGGGATTTCTGTCAGCAGGTGAGCAAAATGCCACGCTCCTTGAGTTGATAAAAGGCCGCTATGCGGCCTTTTTCTTTTCTTTACAATGTATCAACATCTTAGTCGAGATGCGAATTACAGGTATTCAACCTTAATAATTTCGTATTCCACTTCACCACCCGGGGTGCGGATAGTGACAACATCATCCTGCTCTTTGCCAATCAGGCCGCGAGCAATCGGGGAGTTCACCGAAATCAGATTCTGTTTAAAGTCCGCTTCATCATCACCCACGATGCGATAAGTCTGCTCTTCGTCATTGTCCAGGTTCAGCACGGTAACGGTTGAACCAAAAATGACGCGGCCATTGTTAGGCATTTTGGTGATATCGATAACCTGCGCATTGGACAGTTTTGCTTCGATATCTTTAATACGCCCTTCACAGAAGCCCTGCTGCTCACGCGCCGCGTGGTATTCAGCATTCTCTTTCAGGTCGCCATGCTCACGCGCATCCGCGATAGCGGCGATGATTTCAGGGCGACGAACGGATTTCAGAAAATCCAGCTCTTCGCGCAGTTTTTCGGCACCACGTAAGGTCATCGGAATAGCTTGCATTTGTTATACCTCTTAAACATTCCTGTTGGGAGCAGTGTTCCCTGCCCCGGCCCCCATGAGCGGGCCAGAAGCAAAAAGAAAACCGACCCGGGAGCGAAGCCCCAGGTCAGCAACAATTTTCAATTTGATACGCATTTTACCGCGAAGTTCACTATGGGTCATCGTTTACTTTGCAGTGCTATGCACCGTAGTATGACGGTTTGTTTTCGGGTTGTTAGCGCGAGATTATGCGATTTTCCAGATTTATCATCGGATTGACTACCAGTATAGCGTTCAGCGTTCAGGCCGCGAATGTTGACGAGTACATTAATCAGCTCCCCGCAGGTGCCAACCTTGCCTTGATGGTGCAGAAGGTCGGGGCGCAGTCGCCAGAGATTGACTATCACAGTCAACAGATGGCGCTGCCTGCCAGTACCCAGAAGGTGATCACCGCACTCGCCGCCCTGCTTCAGCTTGGACCTGACTTCCGTTTTACCACCACGCTCGAGACCAAAGGCAACATCGAGGGTGGCGAACTGAAAGGCGATCTTATCGCTCGTTTCGGGGGAGATCCTACGTTTAAACGCCAGGATATCCGCAACATGGTCGCGTCGCTGAAAAAATCTGGCGTGCAGAAGATTGATGGCAATGTGTTAATCGACATCTCTATTTTTGCCAGCCACGATAAAGCGCCAGGATGGCCGTGGAACGACATGACGCAGTGCTTTAGCGCTCCGCCAGCCGCCGCGATTGTGGATCGTAACTGCTTCTCCATTTCACTTTACAGCGCGCCAAAACCGGATGATTTAGCGTTTATTCGCGTGGCGTCTTACTACCCGGTGACGATGTTCAGCCAGGTTCGTACCCTCGCAAAAGGCTCCCCGGATGCGCAGTATTGCGAGCTGGACGTGGTGCCAGGCGATCTCAACCGCTTCACGCTGACCGGGTGCCTGACACAGCGCGCCGACCCATTGCCGCTGGCCTTTGCGATACAGGATGGCGCAAGCTATGCGGGTGCCATTCTCAAGGATGAACTGAAGCAGGCGGGAATAACCTATTCCGGTACCCTGCTGCGCCAGACGCAGGTTAATCAACCCGGTACGGTCATCGCCAGCAAACAATCTGCGCCGCTGCACGATTTACTACGGATTATGCTGAAAAAGTCTGACAACATGATTGCTGACACGGTGTTCCGCATGATTGGTCACGCGCGTTTCGGCGTGCCAGGAACCTGGCGTGCGGGTTCCGACGCCGTGCGTCAGATCCTGCGCCAACAGGCGGGGATCGATCTTGGCAACACCATTGCCGTCGATGGCTCCGGGTTATCGCGACATAATTTGATCTCCCCGGCAACGATGATGCAAGTACTTCAGTACATTGCACAACATGACACTGAGCTAAACTTTATTTCGATGCTGCCACTCGCCGGGCATGACGGTTCACTCCAGTACCGTGCCGGCCTTCATGCGGCCGGGGTGGATGGAAAAGTTTCAGCCAAGACAGGTTCACTGCAGGGGGTTTATAACCTTGCAGGCTTCATCACTACCGCCAGCGGGCAACGCATGGCATTCGTGCAGTATCTTTCCGGCTATGCCGTCGAACCGACCGACCAGCGTAATCGTCGTATTCCACTGGTTCGCTTCGAAAGCAGGCTTTATAAGGACATCTACCAGAATAACTAGCGATGAAACTACTCATAGTTGAAGACGATCTGTTATTGCAGGAAGGGCTGGCTCTGGCGCTGGCCAATGAAGGATATGCCCTCGACTGCGCCGCCACGGCGGCTGAGGCGGATGCCCTGATCCAGAGCGGCGAATACAGTCTGGTGATCCTCGATTTAGGCTTACCGGATAAAGACGGCGCTACGCAGCTAAGCCAGTGGCGCCGCCGGGGTATCGCCAATCCAGTATTGATCCTGACGGCAAGGGATGCCATTGAAGATCGTATCAACGGCCTCGATTCTGGCGCTGATGATTACCTGGTGAAACCGTTTGCCCTTGCGGAGCTTCAGGCGCGGGTAAGGGCGTTGATTCGTCGTTATCAGGGACACAGCGATAACTTACTGACCGACGGCGATATTACGCTGAATCTGCAAACCCAGCAGGTGCTGTGCCAGTCCCTGCCGGTTGAAGTAACCCCAAAAGAGTTTGCGCTGCTGACGCGCCTGATTATGCGCAGCGGACAAACGGTACACCGCGAAACCCTGCAGCAGGATATTTATTCCTGGCAGGACGATCCCGGCTCAAATACCCTCGAAGTGCATATTCACAATCTGCGTCGCAAACTGGGTAAAGACCGGATTAAAACTGTCCGTGGCGTAGGCTACCGTCTGGAGAGCCAGAAATGAACAGCATGCGTCGGCGATTAATGGTTCTGCTGGCGGTCATTCTGTTATTTTTCCAGCTGATAAGCGTGATCTGGCTCTGGCATGAAAGCCGTGAACAGATTGGTTTTCTGGTCAACGAAACACTCTCAGCGAAATCGCGCAATAATCATGTCGAGAAAGAGATCCGTGAAGCGATTGCCTCGCTGCTGGTCCCCTCTCTGGTGATGGTCGGTTTTACGCTGTGCTTCTCATTCTGGGCGGTCACCTGGATAACCCGGCCGCTGAATCAACTGCGCGTCAGCCTGGCGAACCGCTCGGCGGATAACTTAACCCCACTCCCTGTCTATTCCGACATGGAAGAAATTGGTGCCGTCACAACCTCGCTCAACCAGCTCCTCGCCCGTTTGGATCACACCATTCAACAGGAACGTCTCTTCACCGCGGACGCCGCTCACGAGCTGCGAACGCCGCTTGCGGGGATCAGACTGCATCTGGAACTGATGGCACAGTCTGGCTCTCCACAGGCCACGACGTTAATTACCCGTATCGATCAGCTGATGCACACGGTTGAGCAACTGCTGATGTTGTCCCGTGCCGGACAGGCGATGGCGAGCGGTCACTATGAAACCGTCAACTGGACAGACGATATCATCATGCCGCTCGGTCTTGGACATGAAGCCAAAGAGCATACGGTGATATGGCCGGACAAAAGTCCGCTCACGGTGCAGGGTGATGCGGTGCTTCTGCGTTTGATGCTGCGCAATCTGCTTGAGAACGCCGGGCGCTACAGTCCGTCAGGCACAACGATTCGCGTGACTCTGGTCGACGTTGACGGGGGAACACAGGTCAGCGTTATCGATCAGGGGCCGGGGATAGATGAAGCGCACCGCCAGTCGATTACTGAACCGTTCCGTCGTCTTGACCAGCGCTACGGTGGCAGCGGCCTGGGGCTGAGCATTGTGCAACGTATCGTGCAGCTCCACCACGGCAAGCTGACGCTGGAGAATGGTGCTGAGGGCGGCTTAATCGCCAGCTGCTGGCTGCCGTCCAGCCTGCAATAAAAAAGCCCCCTTCCGGGGGCTTTAAACTGCGATTAGTGCTTGTAGATGAACTCGACACCTTCTTCGTCGTCTTCATCCCAGTCGTCGTCCCAGTCTTCTTCCTCTTCCACTTCCAGCTCTTCGAGCTGTTGGCGGTGGTAGTCATCCCACATGAATTCGACTTTTTCTGGCTGTTTCGCTTCTTCAGCCTGAACAACCGGGTTCTCGATGATAAAGGTCATCACATCCCAGCACAGATCTTTCACGCCAACCTGGCTTGCCGCGGAGATCAGGTAGTATTTATCTTCCCAGCCCATCGCTTCAGCAATGGCTTTCGCTTTCGCTTCCGCTTCGGCTTTATCCATCAGATCGATCTTGTTAAAGACCAGCCAGCGTGGCTTGTTCGCCAGTTTTTCGCTGTATTTTTCCAGCTCGCCGATAATGATGCGGGCATTTTCTACCGGATCGGAACCGTCGATTGGATCGATATCGATGAGATGCAGCAGTACGCGGCAGCGCTCAAGGTGTTTCAGGAAGCGGATACCCAGACCGGCACCTTCTGCAGCACCTTCAATCAGACCCGGGATATCAGCAACCACAAAGCTCTTCTCGTTATCCATACGGACAACGCCCAGGCTTGGTACCAGCGTGGTAAACGGATAATCCGCCACTTTTGGCTTGGCTGCAGAGACCGCGCGAATAAACGTCGATTTACCGGCGTTTGGCATACCCAGCATCCCGACATCGGCCAGAAGCATCAGCTCCAGCTGCAGATCGCGCTTGTCGCCCGGCGTACCCATCGTTTTCTGACGCGGGGTACGGTTTACGGACGATTTGAAACGGCTGTTACCCAGACCGTGCCAGCCGCCTTTCGCCACCATCAGACGCTGACCGTGTTTGGTCATATCGCCCATGGTTTCGCCCGTCCCCTGGTCAATCACACGCGTACCGACCGGAACCTTAATGGTCACGTCTTTACCGCGTTTGCCCGTACAGTCACGGCTTTGGCCGTTCTGTCCACGCTCAGCGCGGAAGGATTTTTCGAAACGGTAGTCGATCAGCGTGTTGAGGTTCTCATCCGCCTCCAGCCACACGTCACCGCCGTCCCCGCCGTCACCGCCGTCAGGACCGCCACGTGGAATATATTTCTCACGGCGGAAGCTCACGCAACCATTGCCGCCATCACCTGCCACGACCAGGATTGTCGCTTCATCAACAAACTTCATTTTACTCTCCGTAACTCATTCGCCTGAGCGGGGGACTACTACGACCGCTTCATTTTTGCGCCAACGCCCCCAAAGACGATGACCAATGGCGGAATACATCGCGCCCGCAACCACGACAAACGCACCGAGATAGCCCAACATGTTGAGCATCGGTCTGACGAAGACATCGGGCCAGGCCATTGATAACAAATCTGAAAATAACAGCGTAAACAGCGGGGTAAGCGTAATGAGTGCGCTCACCTGTGCTGCCTGCCAGCGCGCCATCGCTTCGGCCAGCGCGCCATAACCGACCAGCGTGTTCAGCCCACAAAAAATGAGGCACGCCAGTTGCCAGTCGCTAAGCTGGGTGATCACACCCGGTTTTGCTAACGGCAATAATGCTAGTGTACACAAAGTGTACAGCAAAAAGAGGATCTGCTGTGAGGCCAAACGACGCAATAACACCTTTTGCGCGACGCCATAGCTCACCCAAACCGTTGCTGCTCCCACTCCGAAGATCACACCCCAGGTGTAATCCGTCAGTCGGGTAAAAATCTCTATCAGACTGGTGTTGAAGAACATCACCAGACCACAGAGCAACATGCTCGCCCCGATAATTTGCGTGCCACGCATCTTCTCCTTGAGGATAAAGACGCTGGCGACCATCATGCCGACCGGTGAAAGCTGACCAATCACCTGCGACGCCGTGGGGCTAAGATACTGCAGGGAAGAACTGAACAGTATGAAGTTACCGAACAGGCCACCCGTCGCGATAGCCAGCAACACCAGCCAGCGCGGTTTACGGAAGATACGCAACGGCGGAAGCTTACCTTTGATCGCGAGGATGGCCCCAAGGCCGATACTTGCCATCAGAAAGCGATAAAACACCACCGTTGGCGGCTCCATCACTTCCAGTACCTGCTTCATTGCAATTGGCAGCGCACCCCAGCACATTGCGGTCGTGAGCGCCAAAAGAATACCAATGCCGGCCTGCTGCTTCATGCCCGTTTTCCCTACAGAAAAAATTACCGGGTTTCCAATGTAAAAAGCCCCGCAACAGGTTGCGGGGCTTTAATCCGTTACCGGACCGAGAAAACCTTACTCAGCAACGATGCTGATGTATTTACGGTTGTTCGGGCCTTTAACTTCAAATTTCACTTTACCGTCTGCTTTAGCAAACAGAGTGTGGTCACGACCGCAACCTACGTTGTTGCCAGCGTGGAATTTGGTGCCACGTTGACGAACAATGATGCTACCCGCCAGAACGGATTCGCCACCGAAACGCTTAACGCCCAGGCGTTTAGCTTCTGAATCGCGACCGTTACGTGTGGAGCCGCCAGCCTTTTTATGTGCCATTTAAATCTCTCCTCAGGTCTTAGGCGCTGATGCCAGTAATTTTCACATCAGTGAACCACTGACGGTGGCCCTGCTGCTTACGGTAGTGTTTACGACGACGAAACTTAACGATTTTAACTTTCTCGCCACGACCGTGAGCAACAACTTCAGCTTTGATAACGCCGCCATCAACGAAAGGAACGCCGATTTTGACTTCTTCACCGTTTGCGATCATCAGAACTTCTGCGAACTCAACAGATTCGCCAGTTGCGATGTCCAGCTTTTCCAGGCGAACGGTCTGACCTTCGCTTACTCGGTGTTGTTTACCACCACTTTGGAAAACCGCGTACATATAAACTCCGCTTCCGCGCACATCCTCGTATGAATCAGAGTGCGCTATAAATATTCACAATAGGGCGCGAATATTACGCAAAACGCGAGCCTTTGACAAGTGCTACCATCAATACATGAAGAAAAAAAACACAACGCGTAAGGTAACGTTTATCTGAGCCGTTTTTTCAGTACAATCAGCACTACTATTGATAAACCTAACCCTTCGTTACCCCATTGAAGATGGGATAAACAGGATAAAAAGCCCGGCTTTTGCGATGAATTTAGAAAAAATCAACGAGTTAACCGCGCAAGATATGGCGGGTGTGAATGCAGCAATCCTGGAGCAACTCAATTCTGACGTTCAGCTGATCAATCAGTTGGGCTATTACATCGTCAGCGGCGGCGGTAAACGCATTCGCCCGATGATTGCCATCCTGGCTGCCCGAGCCGTCGGCTATCAGGGAAATGCTCACGTCACGATCGCGGCACTGATCGAATTTATTCACACTGCGACGCTTCTTCATGATGATGTTGTGGATGAATCAGACATGCGCCGGGGTAAAGCCACCGCCAACGCCGCCTTTGGCAATGCTGCCAGCGTCCTGGTGGGGGATTTTATCTATACCCGTGCCTTCCAGATGATGACCAGCCTGGGTTCGCTGAAAGTGCTGGAGGTCATGTCTGAAGCCGTTAACGTGATTGCTGAGGGCGAAGTGCTTCAGCTGATGAACGTCAACGACCCTGACATCACCGAAGAAAACTACATGCGCGTGATTTACAGCAAAACTGCGCGCCTGTTTGAAGCGGCTGCACAGTGTTCCGGCATTCTGGCTGGCTGTAGCGAAGCCCAGGAAAAAGGGCTGCAGGACTATGGCCGTTATCTGGGCACCGCGTTCCAGCTGATTGATGATTTGCTGGATTACAGTGCAGACGGCGAAACGCTCGGCAAAAACGTGGGTGATGACCTGAACGAAGGCAAACCGACGCTGCCGCTACTCCACGCGATGCGCAACGGGTCAGCCGACCAGGCGAAAATGATCCGTGAAGCGATCGAGCAGGGAAATGGTCGTCATCTTCTGGAACCCGTGCTGGAAACAATGGCCATTTGCGGATCGCTGGACTGGACGCGTCAGCGTGCCGAAGAAGAGGCGGATAAAGCCATCGCCGCACTTCAGGTCATCCCGGATAGCCCATGGCGCGATGCGCTCATTGGCCTTGCCCATATCGCCGTTCAGCGCGACCGTTAATCCTTCTCTCCCCTCCCCGCGGCCCTCGCGGGGAGATTCCAGTACACACCTGTATATTCCTCTTTCACGTAAACGCACCGGTTTACAGACCGCATGAATAAAGCCATGCCTTATTCTGAATATCCCTACCAGTAACGCGAACTTTTTAGAACAAGAAATTGAAATGGGTATAGTAAGGCCAGTCGTTTCAGACGAAATGGCGTAAGTGAATCCGAACTTAAGGACAGCGTTATGGACACGAAATTTATCGACTGGCACACAGCAGATATCATTGCGGCACTGCGCAAAAAAGGCACATCACTGGCTGCGGAATCTCGCCGCCATGGCCTGAGTTCTTCAACCCTGGCAAATGCCCTGACGCGCCCCTGGCCGAAGGGAGAGTTGATCATTGCGACGGCGCTGGATACGCATCCGTGGGTGATCTGGCCTTCGCGTTACCACGATCCCATTACCCATGAATTTATCGACAGATCGCGCATGATCCGCCAGAGGAAAGTGAAGAAAGACCCGCAGGAATAGCGGTTTTTTTGACAGGAACAGCAACCCCCCGGTCATTTCTGGCAGGGGGCTGCCGGAACGATTACTCGCCCTTCACACGCTCGATATTCGCACCCAGCGCGCGCAGTTTATCTTCGATACGTTCATAGCCACGATCGATGTGATAAATACGATCAACGACCGTCGTCCCTTCCGCAATACAACCCGCCAGCACCAGGCTTGCAGATGCACGCAGATCGGTTGCCATCACCTGAGCACCAGACAGTTTCTCAACGCCGTGGCAAATCACGGTATTACTCTCGATCTCAGCATGTGCGCCCATACGGATCAGTTCCGGTACGTGCATAAAGCGGTTTTCAAAGATGGTCTCGGTAATGAACCCCGTCCCTTCCGCCACCAGGTTTAACAGGGTGAACTGCGCCTGCATATCAGTCGGGAAAGCAGGATGCGGAGCTGTACGCACGTTTACCGCTTTTAGACGGTTACCGTGCATGTCCAGACTGATCCAGTCTTCACCGATTTCGATATCAGCGCCTGCGTCACGCAGTTTCGCCAGCACCGCATCCAGGGTATCTGGCTGCGCGTTGCGGCAGGTAATTTTCCCGCCTGAAATCGCGGCAGCAACCAGGAACGTCCCGGTTTCGATACGGTCTGGCAGGACGCGGTACACGCCGCCGCCCAGACGCTCAACGCCTTCGATGGTGATACGGTCGGTGCCCTGGCCGGTGATCTTCGCACCCAGCGCCACGAGGAAGTTCGCGGTATCCACAATCTCCGGTTCACGCGCGGCGTTTTCGATGATGGTAGTACCTTCTGCCAGCGTTGCCGCAGACATGATGGTGACGGTAGCACCAACGCTCACTTTGTCCATGACAATGTGCGCACCTTTCAGGCGGCCATTCACAGACGCTTTAACATAACCTTCTTCGAGTTTGATCTCGGCGCCCAGTTTCTCCAGGCCAAAGATGTGCAGGTCAACCGGACGTGCACCGATTGCGCAGCCACCCGGCAGGGAAACCTGACCCTGACCAAAACGTGCCACCAGCGGGCCAAGCGCCCAGATGGATGCGCGCATGGTTTTTACCAGATCGTAAGGTGCAGAGAAGTTGTTTACGTTGCTGGCGTCGATCCAGACGGAACCGTTACGCTCAACTTTGGTGCCCAGTTGGCTGAGCAACTTCATGGTGGTGTCGATATCTTTCAGCTTCGGTACGTTCTGAATTTCTACCGGCTCTTCCGCGAGCAGCGCAGCAAAGAGGATGGGCAGCGCGGCATTTTTTGCGCCAGAAATTGTGACTTCGCCCTGGAGACGCGTTGGCCCCTGTACACGAAATTTATCCATTGTGTGCTCTCTTATAAATTCAACCGTGCTGCGGGCGTGTCGCCCACAACTCAAAAACCGTTTAGTTTGCGATCGCGTGCCCACTCTTGAGGGGTGAACGCTTTAATCGACAGGGCGTGGATGCGGTTATCCGCAATGTATTCCATCAGCGGCGCGTATACAGCCTGCTGTTTCTTCACACGGCTCATACCGTCGAACATCTCACCCACAGCAATAACCTGGAAGTGACTGCCATCGCCAGTGACGTGGGCTTCCTGAAGGGAGAGTGCATTCATCAGCACTGTCTGGATTTCATGATTTTCCATGGGTTCTTAATCATCTGATAGTGAAAACAAGCCCAACATCTTAGAGCAAAGTGGCGTCGTCTTAAACAAGCAAAAAGCCCCGACGATGAATCTGTCAGGGCTTTCAGAAGTAACGCACTGAAAATATTAACGAGGCAGTACGTCCTGAGGGAGATTATAGAGCTGGGCCAGGGTGACCACATTATCGCTCGCCGCGTGCAGCGTAACGCTTGTCCCCTGCTTTTTCCCCACAGCAACAAGATGGGCCAGCAGCGCGACGCCTGCCGTGTCCACCCGTGAAATGCCGCTCAGATCGATAACCGTCACGCCCTGCATCGCTTCAAAACGTTTGTCCCAGAGCGGGTTCAGCAGATCCTGGTCGAGTTCACCCGTCAGCTTCAACGTCTCACCCTCACGCGACCAGCTCAGTTGATCCGACATTACTTCTTCTCGTCCAGAGAGATTTTCTGACGCGAGATAGACTGCAGCTGTGCGGTCAGGCCATCAATGCCTTTGGTGCGCAGCAGGTCACTCCACTCGTTCTGTTTAGTGGTGATCATGCTCACCCCTTCCGCAATCATGTCATAGGCCTGCCAGTGACCGGTCTGGCTGTTTTTACGCCACTGGAAGTCCAGGCGTACTGGCGGACGGCCGTTAGGATCGATAATCGTGACGCGGATAGGAATGATAGTCGCGTCGCCCAGCGGCTGCTCTGGTGCAATCTGATAGGTCTGACCGTGATACATCGCCAGTGCCTGACCGTAAGCCTGTTTCAGGTATTCACGGAACGCGGCGAAATAGGCATCGCGCTGCGCCGGGGTCGCGTCTTTGTAATAACGGCCCAGAACCAGCGCACCCGCATATTTGATCTGCACGTACGGCAGCAGCTCTTGATCAACCACGTCGCGCAGATAATCAGGATTGGAACGAATTTTCGGCTGTTCGTTTTTAAGCCGGTCGAAGGTCTTCTTCGCAGCCTCATCCATCAGTTTGTACGGGTTACTCTGATCCGCAGCATGCGCCGCGGTGAGAGGGGCAATGACCAGCATGGCAACCATTAACAGTCGTTTAAACATGAATGACTTCTCCTGAAATTAATTCGTCGTGCCTGGTGTCGGTGCGACACTGGCAGGATCTTCGCTCTGCGCAGGGGCAGCGTCGGACTTCTTATCATCTCCTTTACTGTTATAAAGGAACTGACCAATCATATCCTCCAGAACCATCGCGGACTTCGTATCCTGGATTACGCTACCGTCTTTAAGGATAGTCGTTCCCAGCTCCGGGTCTTCAAAACCGACGTTAAGCGCCAGATATTGCTCACCCAGGAGGCCGGAAGTGCGGATAGAAAGCGAGCTGGTGTCCGGGATATGGTTGTAACGCTCTTCAATATCCATCGACACGCGCGGCAGATAGGTTTTCTCATCAAGCGTAATGTCAGAGACGCGCCCGATGACCACCCCGCCTATACGTACCGGCGAGCGCGCCTTCAGCCCGCCGATGTTATCAAAGGTCGCATAAATGCGATAAGTCGGCTCGGTGCGCACAGACGTGATATCCGCCGCTCTCAGGCAGATAAACAGCGCGGCCAGCAACGCCAGTAACAGGAACACGCCGACCCAAATTTCATTTTTTCTCGTTTGCATGAACTCAATTCCCAAACATCAGTGCGGTGAGCACAAAATCCAGACCCAGTACGGCCAGCGACGAATGTACGACAGTACGTGTAGTTGCACGGCTGATGCCCGCCGAGGTCGGGATCGCATCATAGCCATTGAACAAGGCGATCCAGGTGACCGTAATGGCAAATACCACGCTTTTAATCAGACAGTTAACCAGATCCATTCGCAGATCGATGGCGTCCTGCATGGCCGACCAGAAGAAGCCCGCATCGATGCCCTTCCAGTGAACGCCAACCAGCGAGCCGCCCCAGATACCCACGGCGACAAAGAGAATTGTCAGGAGCGGTAAGGAAATCACCCCCGCCCAGAAGCGTGGCGAGATCACGCGACGCAGCGGGTCGACCGCCATCATCTCCATGCTGGAAAGCTGCTCGGTCGCACGCATCAGGCCAATTTCAGCGGTCAATGCTGACCCTGCACGCCCGGCGAACAACAGCGCCGCCACCACCGGCCCCAGTTCACGCAGCAGCGACAGCGCCACCAGCATGCCGAGGCTGGTTTCGGCGCTGTAGGTCGTCAGAACGAGGTAGCCCTGCAGCCCCAACACCATGCCGATAAACAGACCGGAGACAATGATGATGAGCATCGACAGCACGCCGACATTATAGAGCTGCCGCACCAGTAGCGGTGCATGCTTACGAAATTCCGGCTTGCCGACCAGCGCGTTGAACAACATCAATCCGGCACGCCCGAACGTCCTGATGGTTTTTATGCCACGGTGTCCAAGAGCGGCCAATGCATTTAACAGCATCAGTGGCTTAACTCCCTATTCCCAGTAAATCGTCACGATAGTCGCCCGCCGGGTAGCGGAACGGCACAGGCCCATCCGCAATGCCGTCGAGGAACTGCCGTACACGCGGATCGCAGTTTTCCTGCAACGCCTGAGCGCTGCCATGCGCGACGATCCTTTTGTCTGCCACAATGTAGGCATAGTCGGCGATGCTCAACACTTCCGGTACATCGTGAGAAACCACTATGCAGGTTACGCCGAGCGCGCTGTTCAGTTCAGAGATGAGCTTCACCAGCACGCCCATCGTGATAGGGTCCTGCCCAACGAACGGTTCGTCGAACATGATTAAATCGGGTTCTAAGGCGATGGCGCGTGCCAGCGCGGCACGGCGTGCCATACCGCCGGATAGCTCTGAGGGCATCAGTTTTGCAGCCCCTCGCAGCCCCACAGCCTCAAGCTTCATCATCACCGTACTTTTCAGCAGCTCTGGCGGCAGACTGGTGTGTTCGCGCAGCGGATAGGCTACGTTATCAAAGACGTTCATGTCCGTGAACAACGCTCCCGACTGGAAAAGCATACTCATGCGTTTACGAACAGTATACAGGCGCGATCGTGACATCTCGGGGATGTTTTCGCCGTCAAAGAGGATTTCACCGCTATCGGGTGGGATCTGGCCACCAATAAGGCGCAGCAGGGTCGTTTTACCGATCCCGGACGGCCCCATGATGGCAGTGATCTTGCCACGCGGTACGGTCAACGAAATATCATCGAATATCAATCTGTTGGCGCGAGAAAAACTCACACCCCGGACATCAACTAAATTCGCCATAGTTTGGCTCATTTATGGTTCCTTTCTTACCCTGCTCACGTTAAGCATGCAGACTGAATCAGCCCTAAACTCAGCATTTTTACAGAATATTAGCCGTTGAGGTTAGCGAAAGCTGGCATTTGTTTTACTTTTCCGGCGCATAAAGTCAAAATTAGGAATTCGTTACGCCTCAGACTGTATGCAGTCCTGCCATTCCATTCCTGCGCGATGGACCGACGAGTATACCTGAAGAAAGGACTTTTGATGCTTTTAGCAACAGCACTGTTAATAATTGGTTTACTTTTGGTGGTCTACAGTGCTGACCGTTTGGTATTTGCTGCATCTATCCTGTGCCGCCTGACTGGCGTACCGCCTGTCGTCATCGGGATGACCGTGGTCAGCGTCGGAACCTCGCTTCCTGAAATCATCGTCTCTGTCACGGCATCACTGCATGGTCAGTTAGACCTTGCCGTCGGCACCGCGATTGGTTCCAACATCGTCAATATCTTGCTGATCCTTGGCCTGGCGGCCCTGCTCCATCCATTTCGCGTGCATTCTGATGTTCTGCGCCGTGAATTGCCGCTAATGTTAATCGTAAGCCTGCTGGCAGGGTGCGTATTTTATGATGGCGTACTGAGCTACGGTGACGGCATTTTCTTGCTGGCGCTGGCCGTTATCTGGCTATTGTATAGTGTTAAAATCGCCCGTCTGGCAGAAAAACAGGGCCAGGACAGCCTGACGCGAGAACAGGTCGCCGAACTCCCGCGTGAAGGCACGCTGCCTGTGGCGCTGCTGTGGCTCGGCGTCGCGCTGATCATCATGCCGATGGCCACGCGCATGGTCGTCGATAACGCCACGGTGCTGGCGAACTATTTCGCCATGAGTGAGCTCACCATTGGCCTGACGGTCATTGCCATTGGCACCAGTCTGCCAGAACTGGCCACCGCTATCGCAGGGGCACGTAAAGGTGAAGATGACATTGCCATAGGCAATATTATCGGTTCAAACATTTTTAATATCGCCATCGTGATGGGCCTGCCAGCCCTGATAACGCCCGGGCCTTTTAACCCCCTGGCATTCTCACGCGATTACGGGGTGATGTTGCTGGTCAGCGTCATTTTTGCCCTGCTCTGCTGGCGGCGGCAACGACAGATCGGCAAAGGCGCAGGGGCGCTGCTGACGGGTGGATTTATCGTATGGATGGCGATGCTGTACTGGCTTTCGCCTCTTCTCTCTGGGTAAACGGAAACGCATTATGTCGCAAATAGAATTGCAGCCGGGTTTTGACTTTCAGAAAGCAGGCAAAGAGGTTCTGGAGATTGAACGTGAAGGTCTGGCGCAGTTAGATCAGTACATTAATCAGGATTTTAGTCTGGCATGTGAGAAGATGTTCTACTGTGCCGGTAAAGTCGTGGTGATGGGCATGGGCAAGTCCGGTCACATTGGGCGCAAAATGGCGGCAACGTTTGCCAGCACCGGAACCTCTTCCTTCTTTGTACACCCGGGGGAAGCCGCGCACGGCGATCTGGGCATGGTAACGCCGCAGGATATCGTCATCGCGCTGTCGAACTCCGGTGAGTCTAATGAGATCCTGGCGCTGATCCCCGTGCTGAAGCGGCTGCGGGTTCCGCTTATTTGCATGACCAGCCGCCCGGAAAGTAGCATGGCGCGCGCGGCGGATATTCACCTGTGCGTGAAAGTGCCTAAAGAAGCCTGCCCGCTGGGTCTTGCTCCAACGTCCAGTACGACCGCTGCGCTGGTCATGGGCGATGCGCTTGCCGTTGCGTTGCTGGAAGCCCGCGGTTTTACGCCGGAAGATTTCGCGCTTTCCCACCCAGGCGGCGCGCTCGGGCGTAAGCTTCTGCTTCGGGTTAACGATATTATGCACACTGGCGATGAGATCCCTCACGTCAGTAAAGAGGCCTCCCTGCGCGATGCGCTGCTGGAGATCACCCGCAAGAATCTGGGTATGACGGTTGTGTGCGACGACCTGATGAAGATCCAGGGGATCTTCACCGATGGCGACCTGCGCCGCGTGTTCGACATGGGTGTTGATGTTCGCACGCTGGGCATCGCTGATGTGATGACGTCCGGCGGTATCCGTGTTCGTCCGGGTACGCTGGCGGTGGATGTGCTGAACCTGATGCAGTCCCGTCATATCACCTCAGTGATGGTTGCCGATGGCGACCAGTTGCTGGGTGTGGTACATATGCATGATCTGCTGCGCGCAGGCGTAGTGTAATGAAGGATAAGACAATGAGTAATGCGGGTGCATCCCTTGCAACCTGTTATGGTCCGGTCAGTACCCATATGATGGCAAAGGCGGAAAACATTCGCCTGCTCATCCTGGATGTGGATGGGGTACTCTCTGATGGCCTGATTTACATGGGCAATAATGGTGAAGAGCTGAAAGCGTTTAACGTTCGCGATGGCTACGGTATTCGTTGTGCGCTCACATCAGGCATCGACGTTGCTATCATCACCGGTCGGAAAGCTAAACTGGTAGAAGACCGTTGTGAAACGTTAGGCATTACCCATCTGTATCAGGGTCAGTCCGATAAGATGGCGGCGTTCAACGATTTACTGGGTAAACTGGCTGTCGCGCCGGAAAACGTGGCCTATGTCGGGGACGATCTGATTGACTGGCCGGTGATGGCTGAAGTCGGTCTGAGTATCGCCGTGGCCGATGCGCATCCGCTGCTGATCCCGCGCGCTGACTATGTCACCCATATTAACGGTGGCCGTGGTGCCGTACGTGAAGTCTGCGATCTGCTTTTGCTGGCGCAGGGCAAGCTTGATGAGGCCAAAGGGCAATCGATATGAGTAAAACCAGACGTTGGGTTATCATTCTGCTTTCGCTTGTCGCACTGGTATTGATTGGCGTGAACCTTGCCGATCGCGACGATACGCAGACGGAAGTGGTCAATACGAGCGAGCCAACCTATAAAAGCGATCACAGTGACACCGTGGTCTACAGCCCGGAAGGTGCGCTGAACTATCGCCTGATTGCCCAGCATGTTGAATATTTTTCAGATGACGGTATTTCGTGGTTTACCCAGCCTGTCATGACCACGTTTGATAAAGACAAAGTGCCGACGTGGTCGATTAAATCTGACCGGGCAAAACTGACGAATGACCGTATGCTTTATCTGTATGGCCACGTTGAAGTCAACGCCCTGACCGCTGACTCACAACTGCGCAAAATCACGACGGATAATGCACAGATCAACCTCGTGACCCAGGACGTGACGTCGCAGGATCTGGTCACACTGTATGGCACAACATTTAATTCCAGCGGTTTAAGAATGCGCGGGAACTTACGCAGCAAAAACGCCGAGCTGATTGAAAAGGTTAGAACCTCCTATGAAATTCAAAACAAACAAACTCAGCCTTAAAGTAATTATCGCCAGTATGATGCTGGCGACCAGTCTTCCCGCGCTTGCTGTAACGGGCGATACTGACCAGCCTATTCATATTGAGTCCGACACGCAGTCGCTTGATATGCAAGGCAATGTCGTTACCTTTACCGGTAACGTCGTCATGACCCAGGGCACCATCAAAATCAACGCCGACAAAGTGGTCGTTACCCGTCCCGGTGGCGAGCAAGGCAAAGAGATCATTGATGGCTATGGCAACCCGGCAACCTTCTACCAGATGCAGGATAACGGCAAACCCGTGAAAGGCCGCGCCACGCATATGCACTATGAGCTGGCGAAGGACCTGGTCATCCTGACCGGTAACGCTTATCTGGAACAGCTGGACAGCAACATCACCGGCGACCAGATCACCTATCTGGTGAAAGAGCAAAAAATGCAGGCCTCCAGCGAGAAAGGCAAACGCGTAACCACCGTGCTGGTTCCGTCGCAGCTGCAGGACAAAGGTAAGGGTCAGGCCCCGGCACAGAAGAAGAGTAACTAATTCGTTATGGCAACATTAACTGCAAAAAATCTCGCGAAGGCCTATAAGGGCCGCCGTGTCGTAGAAGATGTCAGTCTGACCGTCAACTCCGGCGAAATTGTAGGCCTGCTTGGCCCTAACGGTGCGGGCAAAACCACAACTTTCTACATGGTCGTTGGTATCGTGTCGCGCGATGCGGGCAACATCGTCATTGATGATGAAGATATCAGTCTTCTGCCGCTGCATGCGCGTGCGCGTCGCGGTATCGGCTATCTGCCGCAGGAAGCCTCCATTTTCCGCCGCCTGAGCGTCTTCGATAACCTGATGGCCGTCCTGCAAATTCGTGACGATCTGACCAGCGAACAGCGTCAGGACCGGGCTAACGAGCTGATGGAAGAGTTCCATATCGAACATCTGCGCGACAGCCTCGGTCAGGCGCTGTCCGGCGGTGAACGCCGTCGCGTTGAGATTGCGCGTGCGCTGGCTGCAAACCCGAAATTTATCCTTCTGGATGAACCGTTTGCAGGCGTTGACCCCATCTCCGTTATCGACATTAAACGTATCATTGAGCATCTGCGCGACAGTGGGCTTGGCGTACTGATCACTGACCATAACGTCCGTGAAACGCTGGCCGTGTGCGAACGCGCATACATCGTGAGCCAGGGCAATCTGATCGCCCACGGTACGCCGCAGCAGATCCTCGAAGATGATCATGTTAAGCGTGTCTACCTTGGGGAAGACTTCAGACTCTGATAGGGTAGAGGTAATGTAACGCCGAACCGGAGAAAAATGCTCTGAACATGAAGCAAGGTTTGCAATTACGGCTCAGCCAACAACTGGCGATGACGCCGCAGCTACAGCAGGCGATTCGCCTGTTGCAACTGTCCACCTTAGAACTCCAGCAGGAGCTCCAGCAAGCGCTGGATAGCAATCCGTTGCTGGAGCAAGCCGATCTTCATGAAGAGGTAGATACCCAGCAGTCGCAGGATACTGAAGCACTCGACACCGCCGATGCGCTCGAACAAAAAGAGATGCCGGACGAGCTTCCGCTGGATGCCAGCTGGGATGAAATCTACACCGCCGGAACCCCTTCCGGTACGCGTGCAGACTACCAGGACGATGAGCTACCGGTTTATCAGGGTGAAACTACCCAGTCACTGCAGGATTACCTGATGTGGCAGGTGGAACTTACCCCCTTCTCCGATACTGACCGCGCGATAGCGACATCCATTGTCGATGCCGTGGATGACACCGGTTATCTGACCGTCACGCTGGACGAAATTCTGGAAAGCATGGGTGACGAAGAGATTGAACTCGAGGAGATAGAAGCCGTTCTGAAGCGCATTCAGCGTTTCGATCCGGTTGGGGTGGCCGCAAAAGATCTGCGCGACTGCCTGCTTATCCAACTTTCTCAGTTCAGCAAAGAGACGCCATGGCTTGATGAAGCCCGCTTGATCATCAGCGACCATCTGGATCTTCTGGCCAATCACGATTTCCGCAGCCTGATGCGCGTCACGCGCCTGAAAGAAGAGGTGCTGAAAGAGGCGGTCAATCTGATTCAGTCCCTCGATCCGCGCCCCGGTCAGTCCATTCAGACCAGCGAACCCGAGTACGTCATCCCGGATGTGCTGGTCAGAAAACACAATGACCGCTGGGTCGTTGAACTGAACTCAGACAGCATTCCTCGCCTGCAAATCAACCAGCAGTATGCCTCCATGTGCACCAGCGTGCGTAACGACTCCGATAATCAATACATTCGTAGCAATTTGCAGGAAGCGCGATGGTTGATCAAAAGTCTGGAGAGCCGAAATGATACGCTGCTCCGCGTAAGCCGCTGTATTGTCGAACAGCAGCAGGCGTTCTTTGAGCAGGGCGAAGAGTATATGAAACCGATGGTGCTGGCGGATATCGCCCAGGCCGTCGAGATGCATGAATCAACCATTTCCCGCGTGACCACGCAGAAGTATCTGCACAGTCCACGCGGTATTTTTGAGCTTAAGTATTTCTTCTCCAGCCATGTGAATACCGAGGGCGGCGGTGAAGCGTCGTCAACGGCCATTCGCGCCCTGGTGAAGAAGTTGATCGCCGCGGAGAACCCCGCGAAGCCACTGAGCGACAGTAAGTTAACCACCATACTGTCCGACCAGGGTATTATGGTGGCACGCCGAACTGTTGCGAAGTATCGAGAGTCTTTATCCATTCCGCCGTCTAACCAGCGTAAACAGCTGGTCTGACACAACCGATAAGGAAGACACTATGCAGCTCAATATCACAGGACATAACGTCGAGATTACTGAGGCTTTACGTGATTTTGTGAATGCTAAATTCGCGAAACTCGAGCAGTATTTCGAAAGGATCAACCAGGTCTATGTTGTATTGAAAGTGGAGAAAGTGACTCATATCTCGGATGCGACCCTGCATGTCAACGGGGGTGAGCTCCATGCCAGTGCGGAAGGGCAAGACATGTACGCTGCTATCGACGGCTTGATTGATAAGCTTGCACGACAGCTCAATAAACATAAAGACAAACTGAAACAACACTAATTGTCCGGGCAGTTAACGGGTGCAGGAAGGCCTGTTGTGAAACACAACAGGCCGTTTGTACAGTTAGCGCTTAGGTGAAATTATGATGAACAACGATTCCGCTCTTCAACTGAGCAATGTCCTTAACCAGGAATGTACGCGCAGTGCTGTTCACTGCCAGAGCAAAAAACGTGCGCTGGAGATCATCAGTGAACTGGCCGCAAAACAGCTGGGCCTGCCGCCGCAGGTCGTGTTCGAAGCGATCCTGACCCGTGAAAAAATGGGCAGTACCGGCATCGGCAACGGCATCGCGATCCCGCACGGCAAACTGGAAGAGGACACCCTGCGTGCCGTCGGTGTGTTTGTGCAGCTGGAGACGCCTATCGCCTTCGATGCCATCGATAATCAGCCCGTCGATCTCCTCTTCGCGCTGCTGGTGCCTGCCGACCAGACGAAAACCCATTTGCATACGCTTTCGCTGGTCGCAAAACGCCTGGCCGATAAAACCATTTGCCGTCGACTGCGCGCAGCCCAAAGTGATGAAGAGCTATATCAAATTATCACTGAAGCAGAAGGCAATCAGGATGATGCATAACCAGGAGATGGCCTTCACATCTGTTGTCCTGAGGAGAAACGGAACATGGTGCTGATGATTGTCAGTGGCCGTTCAGGGTCCGGGAAATCCGTGGCCCTGCGCGCGCTGGAAGACATGGGGTTTTACTGCGTAGATAACCTGCCGGTCGTGCTGTTGCCAGACCTGGCACGCACACTTGCGGAGAGGCAAATCTCTGCCGCCGTCAGTATCGACGTTCGTAACATGCCTGAATCGCCAGAAATTTTTGAACAGGCAATGAGCAACCTGCCTGATTCATTCTCGCCTCAGCTGCTGTTCCTCGATGCAGACCGCAATACTCTGATCCGTCGCTACAGCGATACCCGTCGTTTGCACCCGCTTTCCAGCAAGAACCTCTCACTGGAAAGTGCTATCGACGAAGAGAGCGATCTGCTGGAACCGCTGCGTTCCCGTGCTGACCTGATTGTCGATACGTCCGAAATGTCCGTGCATGAGCTGGCGGAAATGCTGCGTACCCGTTTACTGGGCAAACGCGAGCGTGAACTGACGATGGTGTTCGAGTCATTTGGCTTTAAGCACGGTATTCCTATCGATGCGGATTATGTTTTCGACGTGCGCTTCCTGCCGAACCCGCACTGGGATCCGAAGCTGCGTCCAATGACCGGTCTCGATAAGCCCGTCGCGGCCTTCCTCGACAGACACACAGAAGTTCACAATTTTATCTACCAGACGCGAAGCTACCTTGAGCTATGGTTACCTATGCTGGAGACAAACAATCGTAGCTACCTGACCGTGGCGATTGGCTGTACCGGCGGTAAACATCGTTCGGTCTATATCGCCGAACAGCTGGCCGACTATTTCCGCTCACGCGGGAAGAACGTTCAGTCCCGTCATCGCACGCTGGAAAAACGTAAAACATGACCGTAAAACAAACCGTTGAGATCACCAATAAGCTGGGCATGCATGCACGTCCGGCGATGAAACTGTTTGAGCTGATGCAGGGTTTCGATGCAGAAGTTCTGCTGCGTAACGATGAAGGTACCGAGGCGGAAGCGAACAGCGTGATTGCGCTGCTGATGCTGGACTCAGCCAAAGGCCGCCAGATTGAAGTAGAAGCTACCGGTCCACAGGAAGAGGAAGCGCTGGCGGCGGTGATTGCGCTGTTTAACGCCGGGTTTGACGAAGACTAACCCCTCTTTCATGGCGGGTAGCGCTACGCTTACCCGCCTTACATCAATTTATTTCTCGCCATAAACCCTTCCCCTCCCAGCTGCCGCATCTGGCGCATGATCCACGCCTGTCGGTTTCGCACATAGCCTGAGGGTGCATCGGCTTTAAAGCGAATTGGGTTAGGCAAGACCGCGGCCAACAGCGCAGCTTCAGAAAGGCTCAGCCGGCTGGCAGGTTTATTGAAATATCGCTGCGACGCGGCTTCGACACCAAACACGCCATCACCAAACTCGGCAATGTTCAGATAGACCGTCAGAATACGTTTCTTGCTCCAGACCGTTTCCATCCCCAGGGTCAATCCGGCTTCCAGCCCTTTTCGCACCCAGCTACGACCATCCCACAAAAACAGGTTTTTGGCCGTCTGTTGTGACAGCGTCGATGCGCCGCGCACGCGGTTTTCATGGCGTTCGTTATGGGCAAGCGCTTTCTCGATTGCCGCCACGTCAAACCCCCAGTGCTCCGGGAATTTCTGATCCTCCGCCGCTATCACCGCCAGCCCCATCCACGGGGAGATTTCATCTGTGCTCACCCAGTCAGAGTGGGCAACATAGCTGAAGTCACCGGTGAACCACGCGCTCAGCTGACGCTCAACCATCACGGCAGAAAACGGAACCGGCAGAATGCTGAATAATGCCAGTCCGCCGCCCCAGAACACCGCCAGCGCCAGCACGGCACGCCAAAGAATACGTTTTACCCAGGCGCCTGCGGCGAATTGACGCCTCATTCAGTCAGCACCAGCACTCTGGCCACCAGCTTTTCAATGCCTGAAGCGGCTTCCGCGATAGTCTGCGCCAGCATATACGCAGGTGTGGTGACGATTTTATTGTCTTCATCCACCACAATGTCATCCACCGGACAAGGGATGTGCTCGCCCCCCATCTCCTCGATGATTTCCGCTGTATCAATATCGGTCCCGATGGTCAGGCGCAGCGGGAAATCAAAAATTGTCGGAAGCATGGCCGGAGCGATGCAGATAAAGCCCTGCGGTTTACCCGCCGCATGCATGGCCTGTGATAATGCTTTTAAATGCGGATCAACCTGACACCCGGCGCCTTGCGTGGCAAACGTGCTGAGATTTTTAGCCGCCCCAAACCCACCCGGCACAATTAACGCATCAAGCTCTGCGGCGTCCGCCTGAATCAGAGGATGAATATCGCCACGCGCAATACGCGCGGCTTCAATCAGGACGTTACGGGTTTCCGCCATCGGCTCCCCGGTCAGATGATTAATGACATCAGCCTGATTTTTGTCTGGCGCGAAGCAAATGACTTCAGCCCCCTCTCTTGCCAGGGCCAGCAATGTGATGACGGCTTCGTGTATCTCAGAACCATCGTAAACGCCACATCCGCTCAGTACGACACCAATCTTTTTCATCATGACGATCCTTCTCTGCAACTCGCTGAAGCACATAATTAATTTTGATTAAAACGCTATGCTTCACACATTTCACTGATTCCTGTAACAAACCATTTAAGATTTGCTATCTTATTTGCGTGCGGCCTAAATTTTCAGGCGGCGTCCATACGAAAACAACACAAAAAAACAGGCGCAGCCACAATTTCCCTGGTGTTGGCGCAGTATTCGCGCACCCCGGTTAAGCCGGGGTCATTTTTTTCTGGCGTCCACCCAGGCTTTAAGCACCGCCACATCGTTCTGCCACTCTTGTTTCATCTCTTCAACCCAATCACCTACGTTATCTTCCCAGGCAGGTAAATCAGGTGACTGAATCTGTTGTCCCAGCTGCTGCAGGTGACGTAAGCCGACCGAGCCGGCCGCACCTTTGATTTTATGCCCTTCTTCCACAATGCCTTTCTGATCCCGCGCTGTCAGATTTGACTCCAGCACGCTCAGATAGCCCGGCATCATTTTTTCAAATACCGCCAGACCGTCGGTAATCAGTTTTGGACCAACCAGATCGATGTACTGCTCCAGCATCGCGGTATCGAGTATCGTTTGGGCTTTCGCACTATCCACAGACGTCATGGCGTTCTCCTCTTCATCATGGGTATCCCAGAACTTCTTGATCATGGCGGTCAGGGCAGGCACCGCCAGCGGCTTGCTAAGTACATCATCCATACCGGCATCGAGGTACTCTTTTTTATCTTTCAGCACGTTCGCCGTCAACGCCACCAGCGGCGGCAGTTCGTCGGCAGCGTACTGGCTCGTCAGTTCACGGGAAATATCCAGCCCGGTCATGTCCGGCAACTGAATATCCAGCAGAACGAGATCATATTCACCCGGCTTAAACATCTCCAGCGCGGCTTTACCGGTCATCGCCACATCCACGCTGTTGCCCAGTTTTTCCAGGACAGAGCGTGCGACAATTACGTTAAGCTCAATATCTTCCACCAGCAGGACATGCAGCGCAGGCAGCGGCATATCGTCGTTTTCGAAGGTATCTTCCACCTCTTCCGCCACCGCCGGCGCGTGCACCGTCAGCGTGAAGGTTGAGCCTTTGCCCGGATGGCTGGCGACGGTAATATCACCGCCCATGCTCTTCGCAAGGCGTTTAGACACCGCCAGACCAATTCCTGTGCCGGTAGCGGGCTTGCCGCCGTTGCTGTCCTTCACCTGATAGTACATCGCAAAGATTTTGTCCTGCTCTTCCTGCGGAATCCCAATGCCGGAGTCTTCCACCTCAAAGTGCAGCATGTCGCCCTGGTCATAGCGAATACGTACCGAGACCTGCCCCTTCTGGGTAAATTTGACCGCATTGCTGATAAGGTTCCACAGGATCTGGCGCAGACGCGTGCCGTCGGTAACCACCTTGTGCGGCAGCGGCAGCGTGGGATCCATGACAAAGCTCAGACCCTTCTGCTGCGCCTGCAAACCCGACAGGTTTTCCAGATCGGCAAGGAAACCGGTGAAATCAACCGGCTGGTTATCAAGCTGCACTTTGCGGCGTTCCATCTTATCCATATCGATAATATCGTTGAAGATATTCCCCAGCGTGACCGCTGAGACATGGATGGTTTTAAGGTATTTTTCCTGTTCTGCGGTGAGATCGGTGTCCAGCAGAATGCGGCTCAGGCCGACAATTCCGTTAAGCGGCGTACGCAGTTCATGGCTGATGGTGGAGATGAAGGTGGTTTTATCGCGGCTGGCACGTTCAAGGGCATCCTGATAGCGCTTACGTTCGGTGATATCACGGCCAAACCCCATCAGACCGTGGCGTTTCCCCACGCGGTCGTAGTACGGCACCTTACGGATCTCAAAGCAGGCTTTGCGCCCGTCGGGGTAATCCAGCCACTGTTCATAGGTCAGCGAAACGTTATGACGGAACACTTTTTCGTCCGTCTCCATCACTTTGGCGGCCGCCTCTTCGGAGTATACGTCCTGCGGCTTCAGGTGAATCAGCTGCTTCTCGCTCTTCCCGGTCAGCAGTTCCATCGCCCGGTTACAGCCGGAAAACTCTTTATCTTCATTACGGTAGAAAACCAGATCCGGTGATGCATCAAGGAACGAGCGCAGGAAAGAGGATTGCTGCTCAAGCTGGATCTGCGTCACCTCGCGCTCTTTCATTTCGATTTTCAGCTGCTCCAGCGTCGCCTGGCGCTCAGCCTCCGCCTTCTCACGATCCGAAATCTCCTGGTTCAGTTGGGCGATATTATCCTTTAGCTGAACGTTGAGCTTCAGATCGCGGTCGCGCATCTCTTCCAGTTTATCGACCAGTTTTGACAGGCGCTGACGGGACTCCTCCAGTTGTTCAACCACCACGGAGAGGAAATAGACCGCCCAGGGTGTAATCAGCAAGCCAAAGAAGATGGAGCGGATCACGTCGATACTCTCGACCTGACCGTGCAGAACCATGGTTACGGCCATCTGCACGACAATGGCCAGAACGACCAGCGCCAGTGCCAGCAGCATGGAGAAACGCACCAGCCCAAGCTTCATCATCAGATCGACGTAGTACTGGGCCAGCATTCGAATTTGCTTCATAGAGGATCCCTTCACGACTTTATCGCTCAATAATACTCAAATTCGCGGCGGGGCGTTGAAGGTTGTGAGAAAAAGTGCGGGGTGAAACAGGAGATTAGCCTCGCTTCCGGTTCTCCGGAAGCGAGGAGAGGTCTGTCAGGAGCGTTTCAGCATCAGCCAGAGGCTGATCAGGAAGAAGCTGGCGCTCGGCAGCAGCGCGCCGATAACAGGCGGAATGCCATAAACCAGCGTCAGCGGGCCGAAGATCTGATCGAGAACGTAGAATACAAAGCCGAAGCTGATCCCGGTCACCACGCGCACGCCCATCGGCACGCTACGCAACGGGCCAAAGATAAACGACAGTGCCATCAGCATCATCACCGCCACGGACAACGGCTGGAAGATTTTGCTCCACATGTTGAGCTGATAACGTCCGGCGTCCTGTCCGCTCGACTTCAGGTATTTCACGTAGTTGTGCAAACCACTGATGGAGAGAGCGTCAGGATCCAACGCCACCACGCCGAGTTTGTCCGGCGTGAGTTTGGTTTTCCACATGCCCGACACCGTCTGAGAGCCGGAGATCTGTTTTGGATCGGTCAGGTCTGACTCATCCACCTGCGACAACCGCCACTGCTTATGCTCGGCGTCAAACTTGGCCGAAGAGGCGTGACGCACGGAGAGCAAACGGCGATCGTCATTGAAGGTGTAAATACTCACGCCTCCCAGTTCGTCATCGCCCTTCACACGTTCGATATAGACGAAGCTGTCACCATCTTTTGCCCACAACCCTTGCTGCGTTGAGAGCAATGAGCCACCGTACATCGCCTGCGCACGATAGTTACGCGCCATCTGCTCACCCTGCGGTGCCACCCACTCGCCAATTGCCATGGTCAACAGAACCAGCGGGATCGCGGTTTTCATCACCGACAGCGCAACCTGCATACGGGTGAAGCCCGAAGCCTGCATAACAACCAGTTCACTGCGCTGTGCCAGCATCCCTAAGCCCAACAGCGCCCCCAGCAGGGCCGCCATCGGGAAGAAGATCTGCACATCTTTTGGCACGCTGAGCAGGGTATACATGCCCGCACCCAGCGCGTCATAGCTCCCCTGCCCGGCTTTTTTCAACTGATCGACAAATTTGATAATGCCGGAGAGCGACACCAGCATGAACAACGTCATCATGATGGTGGAAAAAATAGTTTTACCGATATAGCGGTCAAGAACGCCAAACGCCTGCATTAGAGGGCTCCTTTACGCGAGAAGCGGGCACGAATGCGGCGCACAGGCACCGTATCCCACAGGTTGAGTCCCACCGCCAGCAGCAGATACAGACCATTGACCACCCAGGTCCAGACGAACGGGTCAATTTTACCCTTACCACCGTTAGACTTAATTGAGGTCTGCAACAGGAAGAACACCAGGTACAGCAGCATGGCTGGCAACATTGACAGCACGCGTCCCTGACGTGGGTTAACCACGCTCAGCGGAACGACCATCAGAGCCATCATAAATACGGCGAATACTAGCGTGATACGCCAGTGCAGTTCGGCACGCGCACGGTTGTTGTCCGTATTGAACAGGGTACGCATATCCATTTGCTCGGTGTCACTTGGATCGAGCGCCACGGTCTGGTGACCAATAATGGCCTGGTAGTTCTGGAAATCGGTGATGCGGAAATCGCGCAGCATCGCAGTGCCTTCGAAGCGCGTGCCTTTATTGAGCGTCACCACCTGAGAGCCATCTTTACGCTGTGACAGTTGACCCGAATCGGCCACCACGACTGAAGGACGGGCATTCCCTTTGGTGCGGAGCTGCGCAAGGAACACATCGTTAAAGCGGCTACCATCCACGCTTTCGATAAAGAGAACAGAATTCCCGTCAGTCGCCTGCTGGAACTGGCCCTGCGCCAGTGCGGCCATACCCGGGTTTGCTTTGGCTTCTGCCAGCACTTCATCCTGGTGACGGGAAGACGTTGGGCCCGCCCACATCACATTCACCGCCGCAACAATACCTGTGAAAAGCGCCAGAACCATAGCGGCTTTCACCAGTACGGCTTTACTCAAGCCGCAGGCGTGCATCACGGTGATTTCACTCTCGGTATAAAGCTTGCCGAGCGTCATGAGCAGACCGAGGAAAAGACTTAGCGGCAGGATAAGCTGCGCCATTTCCGGGATCCCTAAACCAAGCAGGGAAAGCACCAGATTCGTAGGAATTTCGCCGTCAACGGCCGCACCGAGGATCCTGACCAGCTTCTGACAGAAAAAAATCAGCAGCAGGATGAAGAGGATCGCCAGCTGGCTTTTGAGCGTCTCCCGCACCAGATATCTTATGATTATCACTTTAAATACGCCCGTAAAAACCCGTCTCTTTGCTGGAAAATCGCTTGTTTCATGGCTTAAACGTCATTTATTCTCTTGAGTCGTCGAAATCATCGCTAAGATTAAAACATCCGGCGGATTCACGCTTCAGGACTTTTTCTGACGTGTCGAAACCGTAGTAACGTAAGATTAACACGAAGTCACCACAACAGCGGACATGAGTTACGAAAGGTTTCAATTCTATCTGTAGCAGCCGCTGTTGTCTTTAAGATTCAGGAGCGTAGTGCATGGAGTTCAGTGTAAAAAGCGGTAGCCCGGAGAAACAGCGGAGTGCCTGCATCGTTGTGGGCGTCTTTGAACCACGCCGACTCTCCCCGATCGCCGAGCAACTCGATAAGATCAGTGATGGCTACATCAGCGCCCTGCTGCGCCGTGGCGAACTGGAAGGCAAACCTGGGCAGACGCTGTTACTGCACCATGTTCCAAACGTACTGTCTGAACGTATTCTGCTGATTGGCTGCGGTAAAGAGCGCGAGCTGGATGAACGTCAGTATAAGCAGGTTATTCAGAAAACGATTAATACGCTGAATGATACCGGCTCAATGGAAGCCGTTTGCTTCCTGACCGAGCTGCACGTCAAAGGCCGTAACACCTACTGGAAAGTGCGTCAGGCGGTCGAAACGGCAAAAGAGAGCCTGTACAGCTTCGACCAGCTGAAAACCAACAAAAGCGAGCCACGTCGTCCGCTGCGTAAGATGGTCTTTAACGTACCGACCCGTCGCGAGCTGACCAGCGGTGAACGCGCTATCCAGCACGGTCTGGCAATTGCTGCCGGGATTAAAGCCGCAAAAGATCTGGGCAATATGCCGCCTAACATCTGTAACGCAGCGTATCTGGCCTCTCAGGCACGTCAGCTGGCTGACGCCTACAGTAAGAATGTCATCACCCGCGTCATCGGCGAACAGCAGATGAAAGAGCTGGGAATGCACTCCTATCTGGCAGTCGGCAACGGCTCCCAGAATGAGTCGCTGATGTCGGTTATCGAGTACAAAGGTAACCCGTCTGAAGATGCGCGTCCGATTGTGCTGGTTGGTAAGGGTCTGACCTTCGATTCCGGCGGTATCTCCATCAAGCCTGCCGAAGGCATGGACGAGATGAAGTACGACATGTGTGGTGCAGCAGCAGTGTATGGCGTGATGCGTATGGTGGCGGAACTTCAGCTGCCGATAAACGTCATTGGCGTGCTGGCGGGCTGTGAAAACATGCCAGGCGGTCGTGCGTACCGTCCGGGTGACGTTCTGACGACCATGTCCGGCCAGACCGTTGAAGTGCTGAACACCGACGCCGAGGGCCGTCTGGTGCTGTGCGACGTGCTGACCTACGTTGAGCGCTTCGAGCCTGAAGCGGTCATTGACGTGGCCACGCTGACCGGTGCCTGTGTGATTGCGCTGGGCCATCACATCACCGGGCTGATGTCGAACCACAATCCTCTGGCGCACGAGCTGATTGGCGCGTCCGAACAGGCCGGCGACCGCGCATGGCGTCTGCCACTGGGTGACGAGTACCAGGAACAGCTGGAGTCTAATTTCGCCGATATGGCGAACATCGGCGGTCGTCCTGGCGGGGCAATTACTGCGGGCTGCTTCCTGGCGCGCTTTACCCGTAAGTACAACTGGGCGCATCTGGATATCGCAGGTACCGCCTGGCGTTCCGGTAAGGCCAAAGGCGCAACCGGTCGTCCGGTCGCGTTACTGTCGCAGTTCCTGCTCAATCGTGCGGGTTTTAACGGCGAAGAGTAATTGCCGTCAGATGCCCGGTAGCGCTACGCTTACCGGGCCTACGGAAAGATGCCGTTTGTAGGCCGGCTCAGCCCGGCCTTGCATTTAAATCCACAACAAGAAGCCCCATATATGAAGAATGCAACGTTCTACCTTCTGGACAACGACACCCATCAGGACGGCCTCAGCGCAGTTGAACAGCTGGTGTGTGAAATTGCCGCAGAACGTTGGCGCGCAGGTAAACGCGTTCTGATTGCCTGCGAAGATGAGCAGCAGGCCATCCGCCTTGACGAAGCACTCTGGGCACGCCCGCCGGAGAGTTTTGTTCCGCATAATCTGTCTGGCGAAGGCCCTCGTGGCGGCGCACCGGTAGAGATTGCCTGGCCGCAAAAGCGCAACAGCAGCGCGCGCGATATTCTGATTAGCCTGCGGATAGATTTTGCAGATTTTGCCACCGCTTTCACAGAAGTGGTAGACTTTGTCCCTTACGAAGAATCTTTGAAACAACTGGCGCGCGAACGCTATAAAGCGTACCGCCTGGCTGGTTTTAACCTGAATACGGCAACCTGGAAATAATGGAAAAGACATATAACCCACGCGATATCGAACAGCCGCTTTACGAGCACTGGGAACAGCAGGGCTATTTCAAGCCTAACGGCGATGAAAGCAAAGAGTCCTTCTGCATCATGATCCCACCGCCGAACGTCACCGGCAGTTTGCATATGGGTCATGCCTTCCAGCAAACCATCATGGATACCATGATCCGCTACCACCGCATGCAGGGCAAAAACACCCTGTGGCAGGCGGGGACTGACCACGCGGGTATCGCGACCCAGATGGTGGTTGAGCGTAAAATTGCCGCTGAAGAAGGTAAAACCCGCCACGACTACGGTCGCGACGCGTTCATCGATAAAATCTGGCAGTGGAAAGCAGAATCCGGCGGTACCATCACCCGTCAGATGCGCCGTCTTGGCAACTCCGTGGACTGGGAGCGCGAGCGCTTCACCATGGACGAAGGCCTTTCCAACGCCGTTAAAGAAGTGTTTGTCCGTCTGTACAAGGAAGACCTGATTTACCGTGGCAAGCGCCTGGTAAACTGGGACCCTAAACTGCGCACCGCTATCTCCGACCTGGAAGTGGAAAACCGTGAGTCTAAAGGCTCCATGTGGCATATCCGCTATCCGCTGGCCGACGGCGCTAAAACGGCAGACGGTAAAGATTACCTGGTGGTAGCGACCACCCGTCCGGAAACCCTGCTGGGCGATACCGGCGTGGCCGTTAACCCGGAAGATCCGCGTTATAAAGATCTGATTGGTAAATTCGTGGTGCTGCCGCTGGTTAACCGCCGCATTCCCGTTGTGGGCGATGAACACGCCGACATGGAAAAAGGCACCGGCTGTGTGAAAATCACCCCGGCACACGACTTCAACGACTACGAAGTGGGCCGACGTCACGCCCTGCCAATGATCAACATTCTGACGTTCGACGGTGATATCCGTGAAAGCGCGGAAGTGTATGACACCAAAGGTAACGAATCCGACGTTTACTCCAGCGACATTCCGGCTGAATTCCAGAAAATGGAACGTTTTGCCGCGCGTAAAGCGATTGTCGCTGCAGTGGATGCACTCGGCCTGCTGGAAGAGATCAAACCTCACGATCTGACCGTGCCGTACGGTGACCGTGGGGGTGTTGTTATCGAGCCAATGCTGACCGACCAGTGGTACGTGCGCGCCGACGTGCTGGCGAAACCGGCTGTTGAAGCGGTTGAGAACGGCGACATCCAGTTCGTGCCGAAGCAGTATGAAAACATGTACTTCTCCTGGATGCGTGATATTCAGGACTGGTGTATCTCCCGTCAGCTGTGGTGGGGCCACCGTATCCCGGCCTGGTACGACAGCGAAGGCAACGTCTATGTTGGCCGCAGCGAAGATGAAGTTCGTCAGGAAAACAACCTGAGTGCCGATGTCGCCCTGCGTCAGGACGAAGACGTACTGGACACCTGGTTCTCCTCCGCACTGTGGACCTTCTCCACGCTGGGCTGGCCGGAGAACACCGACGCGCTGCGTCAGTTCCACCCAACCAGCGTGATGGTGTCCGGCTTCGACATCATCTTCTTCTGGATCGCCCGCATGATCATGATGACCATGCACTTCATCAAAGATGAAAACGGCAAGCCACAAGTTCCGTTCCATACCGTCTACATGACCGGTCTGATTCGTGACGACGAAGGCCAGAAGATGTCCAAGTCCAAGGGTAACGTTATCGACCCGCTGGACATGGTTGACGGTATCTCCCTCGAAGAGCTGCTGGAAAAACGTACCGGCAACATGATGCAACCGCAGCTGGCAGAGAAGATCCGCAAGCGTACTGAGAAACAGTTCCCGAATGGGATCGAACCTCACGGTACTGACGCCCTGCGTTTCACTCTGGCGGCACTGGCTTCAACCGGTCGTGACATCAACTGGGACATGAAGCGTCTGGAAGGTTACCGTAACTTCTGTAACAAGCTGTGGAACGCCAGCCGCTTCGTGCTGATGAACACCGAAGATCAGGATTGCGGCTTCAACGGCGGCGAGATGACCCTGTCTCTGGCCGATCGCTGGATCCTGGCAGAGTTCAATCAGACGGTGAAAGCCTTCCGCGAAGCGCTTGACAGCTACCGCTTCGATATCGCGGCGGGCATTCTGTATGAATTCACCTGGAACCAGTTCTGTGACTGGTACCTTGAGCTGGCAAAACCGGTAATGAACGGCGGTTCTGACGCGGAACTGCGCGGTACGCGCAACACGCTGATTACCGTTCTGGAAGGTCTGCTGCGTCTGGCGCACCCGATTATTCCATTCATCACCGAAACCATCTGGCAGCGTGTGAAAGTGATTGCCGGCATCAACGCCGACACCATCATGCTGCAGCCGTTCCCGGAATTCGATGCAGCGAAGGTCGATGAAGCGGCGTCAGCCGATACCGAATGGCTGAAACAGGCGATCGTGGCGATACGTAATATCCGTGCCGAAATGAACATCGCCCCGGGTAAACCTCTGGAACTGCTGCTGCGCGGTTGCAGTGAGGCTGCTGTTCGCCGTGTCACCGAGAACAACACCTTCCTGAAAACCATGGCGCGTCTGGAAAGCATCACCGTGCTGCCTGCGGATGACAAAGGTCCGGTATCCGTGACCAAAATCATCGACGGCGCCGAGCTGCTGATCCCGATGGCAGGTCTTATCGACAAAGACGCTGAGCTGGCTCGTCTGGCAAAAGAAGTGGCTAAGGTCGATGTGGAAATTGGCAAAATCGAAAGCAAACTGGCGAACGAAGGCTTTGTTGCCCGTGCGCCGGAAGCGGTTATCGCGAAAGAGCGTGAGCGTCTGGTTGCCTTCGCCGATGCTAAGACCAAACTGATCGAGCAGCAGGCGGTTATTGCAGCTCTGTAATGCTTTTACCCCTTACGCTTCAGGGCGTAAGGGGTATCCTTCCTGAAAACTCCTCGCTTGCGCTCCCTTTACTGCGGTGCTATTAACAGCAGTTGTGTGTCAATTTTTGTAATGAGTAAGACTATGAGCGTGATTACCCCCGTCGCGACGACGATGCGTCGGATCACTGAGCAGGACAACCCGGCTATTGCCGCCGTTATCCGAACGGTTTCCGCAGAGTATGGCCTGACCGCCGACAAAGGTTATACCGTTGCCGACCCGAATCTGGATGAGCTGTTTCAGCTGTACAGCCAGCCGGGCTACGCCTATTGGGTTATTGAGCAGAACGGTCAGGTGGTGGGCGGCGGTGGCGTGGCACCTTTAAGCTGCAGCGAGCCGGATATCTGCGAACTGCAAAAAATGTATTTCCTGCCGTCGGTACGCGGGCAAGGGCTGGCGAAAAAGCTGGCGCTTATCGCCCTTGAACATGCGCGTACTCAGGGTTTTAAACGCTGTTACCTGGAAACAACCGCCTTCCTCAAAGAGGCCATTGGCCTGTATGAACATCTGGGCTTTACGCATATTGATGCGCCGCTGGGCTGTACCGGCCACGTCGATTGCGAAGTCAGGATGCTGAAAACTCTGTAAAGGGCATTCCTGCCCTCTTCTGTTAAGCGACTGTAAACTGAATGCTCTACACTCTCAGTTCACACCATAACGGGGGAAACACGATGTCGAAGATAAAAAGCTACGCCGCACCGCAGGCGGGTGCAGAACTTGAGCTGTACGAATACGATGCGGGCGACCTAAAAGCAGAAGACGTCGAAGTGCAGGTTGATTACTGCGGGATCTGCCACTCCGATCTCTCCATGATCGACAATGAATGGGGCTTCTCACAGTATCCACTGATTGCTGGCCACGAAGTCATTGGCCGCGTTGTAGCGCTCGGTAGCGCCGCACAGGACAAAGGGCTGAAGGTCGGCCAGCGCGTGGGTATTGGCTGGACGGCGCGCAGCTGTGGTCACTGCGATGCCTGTATCAGCGGTAACCAAATTAACTGCCTCGAAGGCGCAGTCCCTACCATTCTGAACAAAGGCGGTTTCGCCGATAAACTGCGTGCCGACTGGCAATGGGTTATTCCCCTGCCGGACAGCATTGATATCGAATCTGCCGGTCCGCTGCTGTGCGGCGGTATCACCGTATTCAAACCGCTGCTGATGCATCATGTCACCGCCACCAGCCGTGTGGGTGTCATCGGGATTGGTGGTCTGGGCCATATCGCAATCAAACTGCTGCACGCGATGGGCTGTGAAGTCACGGCGTTTAGCTCGAACCCGGCCAAAGAGAAAGAAGTGCTGGCGATGGGGGCGGATAAGGTAGTCAACAGCCGCGATCCGCAAGCGCTCAAATCGCTGGCAGGTCAGTTTGATCTGATCATCAATACCGTTAACGTCGATCTCGACTGGCAACCGTACTTTGAAGCGCTGGCCCACGGCGGTAACTTCCACACCGTCGGTGCGGTGATGAAGCCGCTGCCGGTGCCTGCGTTTACGCTGATCGGGGGGGATCGCAGCGTCTCCGGTTCAGCAACCGGTACGCCGTTCGAATTGCGCAAACTGATGAAGTTTGCCGGACGCACTAAAGTGGCGCCCACCACCGAACTGTATCCGATGTCTAAAATCAACGAAGCTATCCAGCATGTGCGTGACGGTAAAGCCCGTTATCGCGTGGTGTTGAAAGCGGATTTTTGATGTGAACGCGCGGGGTGCGTGCGGCCTGATTGCACGCATCTCCACCCTCTCCCATCGGGAGAGGGTGTAATACTCAAAACGCTAACGGGTGTTACCGTTTTGCTGCGGTCATTGCCTTGAACACCTCTGCCACCGCCACGGCCCCCGGGTCGGTCACCCCCTCCAGGTTCTCTTTGTTGACATACGACGAACGTCCGGCACCCGCTTTCACCATATTCGCTGTCGCCTCAGCGCCCGCGTTCGCAGCCTGCGCAGCAGCCTGAAGGTCGCCTTTCTGCAATGCCTCCAGCGCCGGTTGCAGGGCATCGATCAAGGTGCGATCGCCAAGATCTGCCCCACCATACTGCTTCATCTGCGCCAGCCCGCTTAAGAGCGCTTCCGGCAACGGCTGACCATCGTGCAGCGTCTGCCCGGCAGCGGTAAAGAAGATCGACATCAGCACACCGCTTGAGCCCCCCATAACCGTTGCCAGCCGCTCGCCAACCAGCAGCAACAGCGTCGACACATCATTTAGCGGAAGCTGTTTCTTCTCCAGACGCTGCGCAATATCCCGCGCCCCTTGCGCAAAGGTAGAGCCCGTATCGCCATCACCCACTTTGGCATCCAGCGCATTGAGGCGGTTTTCCAGCTGGATCAGCGTCTGCGTGACCGTGGAGACGATCTCTGCGACCCGTGGATTGTCCGAGGCGGTATATTCCACGCGGTCATGGATCGCGCTATGTTCCTGCACGCGCAGCGGCGCAAACGCCACCGGCTTCTGCCAGCCCAACGTCTCCACCTCTTCATGGAGAGCTTTTTCGAACAGATCGTTAAGCTTCAGCAACGTCAGCGAAAAGCCTTTCATATCCAGGGCACTCACCAGCGGTGCCGGACCAATCAGATAAGCGATATTCTCTTTCAGCGCCGAGTGGGCGAGCTCTTTGGTGAGCAACGCCATCTCCAGCGCCGACACGCCGCCGAGGTTATTGATAAGCACCGCAAAACGCCCGTTACCGGCCTGCGCTTTGAGCGGCTCGACCAGCGTGTCGATGATGGCTTTGCTGTTTTGCGTATCGACAACCGAGGCACCAGGCTCCCCGTGGATCCCAAGCCCCAGCTCCACGTGCCCCTGCTTGATCCGCCCCTCTTCATCATCACTGCCCGGCAGGTTACAGGTTTGCATTGCCACGCCCAGGCTCCAGAGATTATCGCAAGCCTGTTGCGCGATATCGCGCACCTCGGTCAGTGATTTGCCGTGCTCTGCCGCATAGCCCGCGATTTTATGAACCAGTGCCGTACCGGCGATACCGCGCGGCTGTTTGTTATCCGGCAGGGCAATATCATCGGCGACAATGACCATCTCGACCTTCAGGCCATAGCGCTTGGCTTTTTCTGCCGCCAGGCCGAAATTAAGCCGGTCGCCGGTGTAATTTTTCACGATCAGCAGACAACCCCGATCGCCCGTTACCGCCACAATGGCGTTCAGCACCGCATCAACGCTCGGCGAAGCAAAAAGATCCCCGCACACCGCTGCCGTGAGCATCCCTTTGCCGACAAACCCGGCGTGTGCAGGTTCGTGACCAGAGCCACCGCCTGAAATAACCGCCACCCGGCTTTTATCCCAGTCGCTGCGCGCCACCACCCGAATGGCCGGGTCGATATCAAGTTTGACGAGATTAGCGTGTGGTGCCGAAATCAGTATGCCTTCGATGGCGTCGTTGACCAGCTGTTTGCGATCGTTAAAGAAGAATCTGGACATAGTTTTCCAAAATTTTGTGAACCGTATGCAAAAGCATAGTCCGCGCTGGATAATGCGCCGCAAAGTCAGCAATTTACTCAGCCATTTTGCCGTCAGGTTGCCTATACTCGACCGAGGACTAAGAGAGGAAGCGCATTATGAGTACACCATTGTTAATTGCCCGCACGCTGGACAAAGAGCTGTTTTTACTGCCCGCGATGGCCAACCGCCACGGTCTCATCACCGGGGCCACCGGGACGGGGAAAACCGTGACCCTGCAGAAGCTGGCAGAGTCGCTTTCAGAGATTGGCGTACCGGTCTTTATGGCCGATGTAAAAGGCGATTTAACCGGTGTGGCTCAGGAAGGCACTCCGTCCGAAAAACTGCTCGACCGACTCAAAAATATCGGCATCACGGACTGGACACCGCACAACAATCCGGTCGTGTTATGGGATATCTTTGGTGAGAAAGGTCACCCGGTACGTGCAACCGTCTCTGATCTCGGTCCGCTGCTGCTGGCTCGTCTGCTCAACCTCAACGACGTGCAGTCCGGTGTGCTGAACATCATCTTCCGTATTGCCGACGACCAGGGTCTGCTGCTGCTTGATTTCAAAGATCTGCGGGCCATTACCCAGTACATCGGTGATAACGCCAAATCGTTCCAGAACCAGTACGGTAATATCAGCAGCGCCTCCGTCGGGGCCATCCAGCGCGGGTTACTGACCCTGGAGCAACAGGGTGCCGAACATTTCTTTGGCGAGCCGATGCTGGATATCAAGGACTGGATGCGCACCGACAGCAACGGGAAAGGCATCATCAATATTCTGAGCTCAGAGAAGCTTTACCAGATGCCGAAGCTCTACGCCGCCAGCCTGCTGTGGATGCTCTCTGAACTGTACGAGCAGTTACCTGAAGCCGGCGATCTCGACAAACCCAAGCTGGTCTTCTTCTTCGACGAAGCGCACCTGCTGTTTAACGATGCGCCACAGGTTCTTCTGGATAAGATTGAACAGGTGATCCGCCTGATCCGCTCTAAAGGCGTCGGCGTCTGGTTTGTTTCGCAAAACCCGTCCGATATTCCTGACAACGTGCTGGGACAGCTTGGCAACCGCGTACAGCATGCCCTGCGCGCCTTTACGCCGAAAGATCAGAAGGCCGTTAAAGCCGCCGCACAAACCATGCGAGCGAACCCGGCATTTGATACCGAAGCGGCCATCCAGGCGTTGGGCACCGGTGAAGCGCTTATCTCTTTCCTGGATGCAAAAGGCAGCCCGTCCGTTGTGGAGCGCGCAATGGTGATTGCCCCTTGCTCCCGGATGGGACCCGTGACGGACGATGAACGCAACGGCCTGATTAACCGCTCCCCGCTGTATGGTAAGTATGAGGACGACGTGGATCGCGAGTCGGCATTCGAGATGCTGCAAAAAGGGGTACAGGCCACCACCGAATCCCAGGACGCGCCTGCCGCCAAAGGCCAGTCTGTTGCCGTGGACGACGGCATCCTGGGCGGGCTTAAGGATATCCTGTTTGGTACAACCGGACCACGCGGCGGCAAACGCGATGGCGTCGTGCAGACCATGGCGAAAAGTGCAGCGCGTCAGGTCACGAATCAGATTGTACGCGGCATGCTGGGGAGCCTGTTAGGCGGTCGTCGCCGGTAAGCGGGGAACCCAGGGGCGACCAAGCGCCGACCCCTGTACGCCGTGCTCTTGCAGATAACGGTCGATTTCCACCATCCCCGTCCAGCGGTTCTCACACCAGAGCGGTGCAAGAAGCGTTGGACGGCGGGCGCTGGCGGAGATGCGGTGGTAGACAATCTCCGGCGGGGTGTGCCGAATCATCTCCCCCGCCGTCATCGTATACGCATCAAGCTCAATACCGGTTAAGCGCCCGGCTTCCCAGGCTTTGGCCATGATACTGCCCTTTACGATGTGCAGTGGATGCAGCTTAATTCCGTCCACACCGGTCTCGACCACCTTTTCCAGTGTCTCAAGACCGTGCTGCTGCCCTTCGCCAGGCAGGCCGACAATCAGGTGCGAGCACACCTTTAGCCCACGCTCACGCGCGAGACGTGTGGTGCGCTGGTAACAGGCGAAATCATGTCCACGGTTGATGCGGTGCAGAGTTTTGTCGTGCGCACTTTGCAGGCCCAGCTCCAGCCAGATCTCATACCCTTGCTCCTTGTACTCGCTGAGCAGGTCCAGTACCGCTTCCGGCACGCAGTCCGGGCGGGTGCCCACACACAGCCCTACGATACTGGCCTGACTTACCGCCTGCTGATACATGGAGCGCAAGACCTGTACTTCCGCCCATGTGCTGGTGTAGGCCTGGAAATAGGCCAGATACTGTTTCGCACGGTTGACCAGACTCGCCTGATGGGACAGCTGTTCGACGATGGAATGATGCTGCTGCGCTTCGTCAGCAAAAGACGCCACATTACAGAAAGTACAGCCCCCGCGCCCGATCGTCCCGTCACGGTTCGGGCAGCTAAAACCGCCATGCAGCGTCAGCTTGTGAACCTTTTGCCCGTAACGCTGCAAAAGATCCCCACCAAACATATTGACTAATTTCTGTAACTGCATAATCTGGTAGACCGTCCCAAAGAAAGGGGACAAGCCTGCCATTTTTAGCCTCTGTCGGCGATGACCTGGATCAATCGCCCTGGACGGCCTTTATCTCTATGAATAAATACTCAGGATTACTGCAATTTCATTCACGCCAGTTGTGATTACTTTTCCTTATGTTCTGATTGTTTTTTTCACTTATAGCGTCAGCACTGAAAAACAGTGACTTTATGCGGGTTTGCATTTCATCGTAGAGAATTATTCTGCTAAAAAACGGCTATTCAGCACGCTACATCGATAATACCGCTTTCATATAGTGAGTCAGATCACACTCCGCTGCGTCTCACCACAGCTTACAAACGTTGTAAATAGAGTTGAATTTCTTTTATATACAAATAGTTAATAGCTCTTTAGCACATTTTTGTATAAATAAGATTGCCATTTGACCTGTGTACCAATTCCCGATAAGTTGGAAATCCGCTGGAAGCTTTCTGGATGAGCAGCCTGCTCATCATATTTATGCAGTAATTGAGATTCCCTCTGAAGCAAGTCCTCAAACTTGTTTACCTGCGCGAAAGGATGAAAAAGAGGGCGAATGCGAGGTACGCGTATGAAACGCAAACCCCGTCGCCATGCTCTTTCTGTGCCTGTGCGCCACGGTTCAGTGGGAAGCCCGACGAGCCTGGGGAGGTTCACTGATATGTTGTACGATAAATCCCTTGAGAAGGATAACTGTGGTTTCGGCCTGATCGCCCACATAGAAGGCGAACCTAGCCACAAGGTAGTGCGTACTGCTATTCACGCACTGGCCCGCATGCAGCACCGTGGTGCCATCCTTGCTGATGGTAAAACCGGCGACGGTTGCGGTCTGCTGCTGCAAAAACCGGATCGTTTCTTCCGTATCGTTGCGGAAGAGCGCGGCTGGCGTTTAGCCAAAAACTACGCTGTCGGTATGCTGTTCCTGAATCAGGATCCTGAAAAAGCTGCCACCTCACGCCGCATCGTCGAAGAAGAACTTCAACGTGAAACCCTGTCTATTGTTGGCTGGCGCGATGTGCCAACCAACGAAGGGGTACTCGGCGAAATCGCCCTCTCCTCGCTGCCTCGAATTGAACAGATTTTTGTTAATGCCCCTGCGGGCTGGCGTCCGCGTGATATGGAACGCCGTCTGTTTATCGCCCGTCGTCGCATTGAAAAACGTCTCCAGGACGACAAAGAGTTCTACGTCTGTAGCCTCTCTAACCTGGTGAACATCTATAAAGGTCTGTGTATGCCGGCTGACCTGCCGCGCTTCTACCTGGACCTGGCGGACCTGCGTCTGGAATCGGCCATCTGCCTCTTCCACCAGCGCTTCTCCACCAACACCGTCCCTCGCTGGCCGCTGGCGCAGCCGTTCCGCTACCTGGCGCACAACGGCGAGATCAATACCATTACGGGTAACCGCCAGTGGGCGCGTGCTCGTACCTATAAGTTCCAGACGCCACTGATCCCTGACCTGCATGATGCCGCGCCGTTCGTTAACGAAACCGGCTCTGACTCCAGCTCCATGGATAACATGCTGGAGCTGCTGCTGGCAGGCGGTATGGATATCGTGCGCGCCATGCGTCTGCTCGTGCCACCGGCATGGCAGAACAACCCGGATATGGATCCAGAGCTGCGCGCGTTCTTCGACTTTAACTCCATGCACATGGAGCCGTGGGATGGCCCGGCGGGCATCGTTATGTCCGACGGTCGCTTTGCTGCCTGTAACCTGGACCGTAACGGTCTGCGTCCGGCACGCTACGTCATCACCAAAGATAAGCTCATCACCTGCGCCTCTGAAGTCGGTATCTGGGATTACCAGCCTGACGAAGTGGTTGAGAAAGGCCGCGTTGGCCCGGGCGAGCTGATGGTTATCGACACCCGCGGTGGGCGCATTCTGCACTCTGCTGAAACCGATAACGATCTGAAGGGCCGCCATCCGTACAAAGAGTGGATGGAGAAAAACGTTCGTCGCCTGGTGCCATTCGAAGATCTGCCGGATGAAGAAGTGGGCAGTCGTGAGCTGGACGACGATACGCTCGCCAGCTTCCAGAAACAGTTTAACTACAGCGCCGAAGAGCTGGATTCCGTGATCCGCGTACTCGGTGAAAATGGCCAGGAAGCGGTCGGCTCCATGGGTGACGATACCCCGTTTGCCGTGCTCTCCAGCCAGCCACGCATCATTTATGATTACTTCCGTCAGCAGTTTGCGCAGGTGACCAACCCGCCAATCGATCCGCTGCGTGAAGCACACGTGATGTCACTGGCCACCAGCATCGGTCGCGAGATGAACGTCTTCTGCGAAGCTGAAGGCCAGGCGCACCGCCTGACCTTTAAATCGCCGATCCTGCTGTACTCTGATTTCAAACAGCTCACCACCCTGAAAGAGGATCACTACCGCGCCGACACGCTCGATATCACTTTCGACGTGACCGAAGCGACCCTCGAAGAGACGGTGAATGCGCTGTGTGACAAAGCGGAACAGATGGTGCGTAACGGTACCGTTCTGCTGGTGCTCTCTGACCGCAATATTGCGAAAAACCGTCTGCCGGTACCGGCCCCAATGGCGGTAGGTGCTATCCAGACGCGTCTGGTCGATAAGAGCCTGCGCTGCGACGCCAACATCATTGTTGAAACCGCCAGCGCCCGCGATCCGCACCACTTTGCCGTGCTGTTAGGCTTTGGTGCGACGGCTATTTACCCGTACCTGGCCTACGAAACGCTGGCGCGTCTCGTGGATACCCGTGCTATCGACAAAGATTACCGCACGGTGATGCTGAACTACCGTAACGGCATCAACAAAGGCCTGTACAAAATCATGTCCAAAATGGGCATCTCGACCATCGCCTCCTACCGCTGCTCGAAGCTGTTTGAAGCGGTCGGTCTGCATGACGACGTGGCGACACTTTGCTTCCAGGGTGTTATCAGCCGTATCGGCGGTGCCGGATTCGCTGACTTCCAGCAGGATCTGATGAACCTGTCGAAACGCGCCTGGCTGGCACGTAAGCCGCTGGATCAAGGTGGTCTGCTGAAGTATGTCCACGGCGGTGAATATCACGCTTATAACCCGGACGTGGTGCGTACGCTGCAACAGGCCGTTCAGAGCGGCGAGTACAGCGATTACCAGCAGTATGCTGAACTGGTGAACAGCCGTCCGGCGGCGACGCTGCGCGACCTGCTGGCGCTGAACCCGGGTGATGAAGCCGTCAGCATTGACGACGTTGAGCCTGCCACTGAACTGTTTAAACGCTTTGACACCGCGGCAATGTCCATCGGTGCGCTCAGCCCGGAAGCTCACGAAGCGCTGGCTGAAGCGATGAACAGCATCGGCGGCAATTCAAACTCCGGTGAAGGTGGTGAAGACCCTGCCCGTTATGGCACCAACAAAGTCTCACGTATCAAGCAGGTTGCATCCGGTCGCTTTGGCGTCACGCCAGCGTATCTGGTTAACGCCGACGTGATTCAGATTAAAGTCGCTCAGGGTGCAAAACCGGGCGAAGGCGGCCAGTTACCGGGTGATAAAGTCACGCCGTATATCGCCAAATTACGCTACTCCGTACCGGGTGTGACGCTGATTTCTCCGCCACCGCATCACGATATTTACTCTATCGAGGATCTGGCGCAGCTGATTTTCGACCTGAAACAGGTCAACCCGAAAGCGATGATCTCCGTGAAGCTGGTTTCCGAACCGGGCGTTGGCACCATCGCGACCGGTGTGGCAAAAGCCTATGCGGACCTGATCACCATCGCCGGTTATGACGGTGGTACCGGGGCAAGCCCACTCTCCTCCGTGAAATACGCGGGCTGTCCGTGGGAGCTTGGCCTGGTGGAAACCCAGCAGGCGCTGGTGGCTAACGGTCTGCGTCATAAGATCCGTCTGCAGGTGGATGGCGGCCTGAAAACCGGCCTCGACATCATCAAGGCGGCGATTCTGGGTGCGGAAAGCTTTGGTTTCGGCACGGGCCCTATGGTCGCGCTCGGCTGTAAATACCTGCGTATTTGCCACCTGAACAACTGTGCTACCGGTGTTGCAACCCAGGACGAGAAGCTGCGTAAGAACCATTACCACGGCCTGCCGTTCAAAGTGACGAACTACTTTGATTTCATCGCCCGCGAAACCCGTGAGCTGATGGCACAGCTGGGCGTGAAACGCCTGGTGGATCTGATTGGCCGTACCGACCTGCTCAAAGAGCTGGAAGGTTTCACCGCCAAACAGCAGAAGCTGGAGCTGTCTAAGTTGCTGGAAACTGCCGAGCCACATCCTGGCAAAGCGGTCTACTGCACCGAGAACAACCCGCCGTTCGACAATGGCGTGCTGAACGCGCAGCTGCTGCAGCAAGCGAAGCCGTATGTGGATGACAAGCAGAGCAAAACGTTCTGGTTTGATATTCGCAACACTGACCGTTCTGTCGGTGCATCGCTTTCCGGTTACATCGCGCAAACGCACGGTGACCAGGGCCTGGCGGCCGACCCGATTACCGCGCACTTCAGCGGTACCGCGGGTCAGAGCTTCGGCGTGTGGAACGCCGGCGGCGTTGAACTGTATCTGACCGGTGATGCCAACGACTATGTCGGTAAAGGCATGGCGGGTGGTCTGCTGGCGGTGCGTCCGCCGGTCGGTTCAGCCTTCCGTAGCTGCGATGCCAGCATCATCGGTAACACCTGTCTGTACGGCGCGACCGGCGGTCGTCTGTTTGCAGCAGGTCGTGCAGGTGAACGTTTTGCCGTACGTAACTCCGGTGCCATCACCGTGGTTGAAGGTATCGGTGATAACGGTTGTGAATACATGACGGGCGGGATTGTGTGCGTCCTGGGTAAAACCGGCGTGAACTTTGGCGCAGGCATGACGGGCGGTTTTGCTTACGTCCTGGATGAAGACGGTGAGTTCCGCAAACGCGTGAACCCTGAACTGGTGGAAGTGCTGGACGTTGAAACGCTGGCTATCCACGAAGAACACCTGCGCGGTTTGATTACCGAACACGTGCAGCATACCGGTTCTTCGCGCGGCGAAGAGATCCTGGCCAACTGGCCGGCGTTCTCTGCGAAATTCGCGCTGGTTAAACCGAAGTCCAGCGATGTTAAAGCCCTGTTGGGTCACCGTAGTCGTAGCGCAGCAGAGCTGCGTGTGCAGGCGCAGTAAGGAATTCAGATGAGCCAGAACGTATACCAGTTTATCGACCTGCAGCGTGTTGATCCGCCAAAGAAACCGCTGAAGATCCGTAAAATTGAATTTGTAGAAATCTATGAGCCGTTTTCAGAAGGCCAGGCCAAAGCACAGGCAGACCGCTGCCTGTCCTGCGGTAACCCTTACTGCGAATGGAAATGTCCGGTCCATAACTACATCCCGAACTGGCTGAAACTGGCCAACGAAGGACGTATTTTTGAAGCTGCCGAGCTGTCTCACCAGACAAACACCCTGCCGGAAGTGTGCGGCCGCGTGTGTCCTCAGGACCGTCTGTGTGAAGGTTCCTGTACGCTGAACGACGAATTTGGCGCGGTGACCATCGGTAATATCGAACGCTATATCAACGATAAAGCCTTCGAAATGGGCTGGCGTCCGGATATGACCGGCGTGAAGCAAACCGACAAGCGTGTGGCGATCATCGGTGCGGGCCCGGCGGGCCTGGCCTGTGCGGACGTACTGACCCGTAACGGCGTGAAGGCCGTGGTCTTTGACCGCCATCCGGAAATCGGCGGTCTGCTGACCTTCGGTATTCCGGCCTTTAAGCTGGAAAAAGAGGTCATGACCCGCCGCCGTGAAATCTTCACCGGTATGGGCATTGAGTTCAAACTGAACGTGGAAGTCGGTCGCGACGTGCAGCTCGACGACCTGCTGAAGGATTACGACGCCGTCTTCCTGGGCGTGGGAACCTATCAGTCCATGCGCGGTGGTCTGGAAAACGAAGAGGCGCCGGGCGTATTCGACGCACTGCCGTTCCTGATTGCCAATACCAAACAGATCATGGGCTATGGCGAAACCGCCGATGAGCCGTATGTCAGCATGGAAGGCAAACGCGTGGTGGTGCTGGGCGGGGGTGATACCGCGATGGACTGCGTGCGTACCTCCATTCGCCAGAATGCGGCACACGTGATCTGCGCCTATCGCCGTGACGAAGAGAACATGCCGGGCTCTAAACGCGAAGTGAAAAACGCGCGTGAAGAGGGCGTGGAATTCCAGTTCAACATCCAGCCTCTGGGTATTGAAGTGAATGCCAACGGCAAAGTGAGCGGCGTGAAAATGGCGCGCACTGAGATGGGTGCGCCGGATGCGAAAGGTCGTCGTCGCGCAGAGATCGTGGCAGGTTCCGAGCATGTGATCCCGGCCGATGCCGTAGTAATGGCGTTCGGTTTCCGTCCTCACAGCATGGAGTGGCTGGCGAAGCACAGCGTAGAGCTGGACTCTCAGGGTCGTGTTATTGCGCCGGAAGGCAACGAAAACGCGTTCCAGACCAGCAACCCGAAAATCTTTGCTGGCGGTGATATCGTTCGCGGTTCCGACCTGGTCGTTACCGCGATTGCCGAAGGCCGTAAAGCCGCTGACGGTATTCTGAACTACCTGGAAGTGTAAGAAATAAGCCGGATGGCAAATACCATCCGGCTTTTTTTATGCGGTTAACCACCGTTGATTTTCCCCCTGCAACTCCGCTTTTCTGTGGTGCCGCAAAAAGAAGGGTTACTTCGTCAATAAGCTCCAGGTCAAATCACTTTCCAGCGTAGTTTGATCTGTCAGATGGCTGAACGCGCTTTCATTGAGAACCGGTGAGAGCGTTACGTTGAAACTCATCTGCTGGCCGGAAGGGACCTGGTTATTCTCAAGCGCAATCACCGCCTCGTTATTACGCAGATAGAACGGCGTCGGTGTACCGTTTTCAGGCGTAAAATTCAGCTGATCGACCGTTTTACCCACGATGTAACTTTTGCCATCGACGGTCATGTTGTCAATTTTGACTGCGACACCGCCGGACTGCCCAAAAAGAAACCGCCCCTTATCTCCCGCTGTACCGCGCAGTATCACCGCCATCTGCTGAGACTGAGGGCAAAAAACGTTTACCGTGATGTCACGATCGGCCATTTTATGCCAGTCCTGCTGCGTCGTTTCGACCGTATCCCGGCGCATCTCATGATAATCCACCACCGGCTGTGAGAGGCTGAGCTGGCACTCCTCAGCATGGGTTATTCCTGTCACGCCGAGCATCAGCAAGGCCACTAAGCCCGATAAGTGTCGACTGTTCATCGGCAGACTCCGTTCACTTCTTCATAGAAGGCATTTTCGTCACGCTTATCAGCCAGGGTGTAATCAATCTTACACAGTCGGTTATTGTCACCGTCTAGCGCGTAGAGCGCGCTCAGCTGATCGGCATCGTTAATAAAGACGTGGCCATCATCAACCGTGGTCACGATATAGTTACCTTTCTCATCAACAATCGAGATCCCTTTACTCAGGGGCTGACCGTCAGCCTGCTTAACGCTTAGCATGACGCGGCGGCTGTTGAGTACTTTGAAATCAATCTCGCTGACCGAGGCATGGCCTGCGGCAATATATTTCGTGCCGTTAGCCAGCGTCATACTCTGCGGCAGCTTATTAGCATCAATTTCTATGCGGGAGTTATGCCATTCGTTGAGTGAAGGTACCACGGCCTGGCCCCATGGATCGGTCCAGACGGTACCTTGCGGAGTGGAGATTTCAACGCCGCTCTTCTTCTCGCTCAGTCTGGCAATCGCGAAGGTGTCCTGAATCGTATACGGCGAGAAAGTCACACCCTCTTTATGCATGGCCACACCACCCGACAATGTCGCATTGTAGTTCCGCTGATTATCCCCACTGGTTCCGCCCCCCACGCTCAGTTGCGTATAGCGCAGGTTAGTGTTGATGTTGCCGTTGAAGCTGTTGTCTTTCGAATCCTGATCGCGATCGGCTGAGATGTAATAGTTCGTGTTGTCTCCCAGCGAGCCGCTGTTAGACGCGCCATAGGAGGTGCTATCACCCTGTTTACGCATATAGGTACTGATGGACTGACTGCCGCCGAGCGGGATGCTCACGTTGACGTAGAACATCTCATTGTCCTGATCGTCATCGACATTACCGACCGCACTTTGCCAGTTCATGGATACTGACGCGTACGTAAAGGTCTTGCCCCATGACAGCAAGAGGTAACGTGAATCTTCACCGTCACCGCTGGTCTGGTTGTAGTTGAACCCTGCGCTAAACACCCCCGCCAGAGGGGAGGAGAAGCGAACGTTGCCGGAATAGGTGTTGTCATATCCCTGATAATCATCGTCCATCGCATCAGCCAGTTCGCGATACTCTCCGCTATAATGCGTCGCACTGCCTGAAAAACCGACGTACTCGTTCAGGATGTAATCACTTTGCAGCTCGGTTTTTACCCCGCTGCTGCTGTCACCAAAGCTCGCATTGCTGACTGCCGCACCCGTTGAAAGGGTCCAGTCATCGCTTATCAGGAACTCTGTCCTGCCGCCTGCCGCCTGATAGTTTTCCGCAGCGGCACCTGAAGCCAGGAGATTCATCCACGGAGAGACACGCCAGCCGTCAGAGATGTTCATCACCAGCGGATCGTTATAGTCGCTGTCGATGCTGCGCACCTGACCTACAGAAAGGGTTAGACCCTGCGGGCGTGAAAGGTTGCGCGCCCTTACCTGAGACGCCGGGACGATGAAACGGTTAGTCGCGCCGTCGGATTCCACCACCGAGACGTCCAGATCCACATTGTTGCGAACCACGGGCACGTCATCCAGCGTGAAGGGGCCGGCTGGCACAAGGGTACTGAAGACCAGTTGACCGTTCTGGCGGATTTCGACACGTGCTTGGGAAGACTGGGCAATACCGGAAACGCTCACGCCAGAGCTTGCTCTCGCCAGACCGCTGGTCGGCATAAACTGAACGCCGGTAATCGGCACCCCGCTCAACACGTTGGACATGGCGTTGATTTCACCCACCTGCATCGTCATTTTTTGCGCGGTAAAGACATGCTCTGCATAGGTGTAAATGCTTTCGGCATTTCGGCTACCGTCGTCATCCGTCAGGATATAACGGCTGCGCAGTGCCCAGTCCATCGTGTTGAATCCGGCTTCCAGGCTGGCCTGAGAGTAGCGGCTGCTGTCATTGTCACCATAGTCGTTATGGGTGCTGAACAATGAATAGTTCAGCAGCGCCGCCGTTCCGCCATGCTGAAAGTTTTTGATATCCGACGACAGACTGTTCACCGCTTCAGCTGGTAGATAGAGTTCAACGGCCTCCTGGTTAGGCAAGGCGTTGATGACGGCTTTAGGATAGTTATCCCGAATATCATGACACTCCTCACCGGACTTTATTGACACAGGCATCAGCCCAGCAAACTCCATGAGATCGTTATCAAAGCAAAGCATGCCGTCTTTGTTGAAACGAACTGCAGCCATTCCTCGTTCTTTCCCGTTGACCTTCACCGAAACGGAGTGGGTTCCGGGTAAAAAGCGCGGTGCTTCTGCGAAGTAATGGTTGAGATCTTTATTCAACCCCAGCGTTTGCATTATCCCCGTGTCGAAGGTGACCTCCCTCGCCAGAACGGATGTTGAATCAAGTAACACCAGAGGTAATGTGCCGCAAAGAATGGCGCGGACACAAAGTGCAAGGCGGCTTTGTTTACTCACCGTCATATCCCTATTTTATTTATTTAATTCCGACGTAAAGCTCGGTACCTCAACGCCATAGCGGCTGGCCGGGAAAAACTTAACGCTGCTGTCACCGCTGACTTTCTTACTCATATCAGCCGTTAGCGTTTCGCCAGGAAGAATGTAGGTTTTGGACAGAGAGGCACTCACACCTGAAGGCAGCAGCATCACGTTCTGCCCAAGACGGACCACATATTTGCTGGGATTGTTCACGGTGACGGACGTGCCGTTTGAGGACCACTTCAGGAACTTCCAGGCATCAGTGACCACACCCAGGGATGCCGGACGAATAAGCACGGGGATATCCTGGCGAATGTTAATGCCAATCTTTATTTTTTTATCATCGTTTTTAGGCGGAATACCGTCGAATGTGACGCGTTTATAATGCTCTACATCCAATGGCTGTTTGTTCTGAAGAATAAAGCGCAGCTGCTGCGTCTGACCTGGCTCAAGACGTACCACCGGCTGCGTTGCAATAAGCTTAAGACCAGTATCGTCCGGCAGGTCAACGACATTCGTATATAAAAGTGAAGGATGCGAATCGGTATTCTTGACGTTAATGGTTCCACTGTGCGTTGCTTCATCAATGATTAACAGACTGGTTTCAGGCACCATGCCTTCTGCATGTACAGCAACACTGGCAGATAATAACGCGGCAGTAATAAGCGTGTTAAATAAAGTGGATTTTAAACAATGCATAATAATATCTCCTTGAAAGCAACAACAGAACAGTCCATGTTTATCGCGCCGTTAAAAAGAGAGTAAATGCAGCGCATTTACTCTCCGGTTAATTAAATTACGTTTACTCGATTAAAAGTCTTACAGATAACGCAGGCTGATAGTCACCTGACCATCAAGCTGGGTGTCATCAGTGATCGCCAGCGTGGTGGTATCCTGGATCGCCAGAGAGGTCACCAGTGGGAAGGTTGCGGTCTGGAACGCCAGTGGAGCCAGGGTGCCAACAGTCGCAACGGTGAAGTCACGATAGTTATCGCCCTGAGTTGTACCGTTGGTGCTCTTCGACCAGTTACCGGTAGCATTCTGCTGGTAAATTGGGTCAACTTTAGCCCCGTCAGCCATTACGCTGTCAGTTTTAACGAACAGCGAGTATGTTCCGATGTTCACTGGTGTTGCACCTGTTGTTTTACCTACACCGTAAGTCTGGCTTTCAGACGAATTAGAACCACCACCAAACATGCCATTCTCAACGGTGAGTTTCGCGTTAGAATCAGCGCGATCGTCAATCATATTCCAGGACACTTTTGTTGCTGCGGTGCAGGTAATAGTCAGATCGATGTCTTTCTGGCCCAGCTGGTTAACTGCCGTTGAGCTTAAACCACCCAAACTAACTGTGCCGTAGTCAACCGTTCCGCCGTTGCTTAACTGAGGCGTACAGGCTGAATTAGTCAGCGTACCTTTGACTTTCAGAACGGCAGTTGGGTTAGCCGCAAAAGCGGATGTCACACAGAGAGAGAGCGCAGTAGCGAGTAAAACCTTTTTCACTTGTTATTCCTTAACATATGAGTAATTGCAATATTAAATACAGCAGGGATAAATAAATTTACCCCATACTGTTTATCGTCATGCTTGAGAGCATGCGTAGATAATATAATCTTTATAAATACAAGCAATTTAGAAAAATTAATTTATGGATTTAGAATAACGTTATCAATAAGTGATATTTATTTATAAGAGTGTATATAGCTTTAAAACAACATATTATATTCAGCGGAGATATAGCTTGAAATTATCCGAACGGTGGGGGCAAGCAAAAAAGAAGGGATGTATATGATTTACTTTATTAAACGTTTTGACATAAAAAGACATAAAAAAATCCAGCTAGTCTGAATAACTAACTGGATAGTCGATAAAAATGCTTTTACTACTTCACAACGCGCAGTGCCGGACGGCCTCCGCGCGGCGGCGGATCGTCATCAGGATCGTCATTGTGATCGGGCTTGTCACCCTCAATGACCGACATCAGCGTTTCGCTTTCGTTTTCCGAAGCGCCGTTTTCGTCATTCAGGCCGACAACATCCTCGTCATAAGCCGCTTCCGGCTCAAACATGGTGCCTGCACCGTTTTCACGCGCATAAATCGCCAGCACCGCAGCCAGCGGTACAGAAACCTGACGCGGCACACCGCCGAAACGCGCGTTAAAGCGCACTTCGTCGTTGGCCAGTTCAAGGTTACCCACCGCGCGCGGCGCGATGTTCAGTACGATCTGCCCGTCACGTGCATATTCCATAGGAACCTGCACGCCCGGCAACGTCACATCCACAACCAGGTGCGGCGTGAGCTGGTTATCCAGCAGCCATTCATAGAAGGCGCGCAGCAGATACGGACGGCGTGGGGTAAGTTGTGACATTTCCACAGTCATTAGCCTCGGCCGAGACGCATTTCACGTTCCGGTTCAGTTAAAGATGCCAGGAAAGAATCGCGTTCAAATACGCGAGTCATGTAGCCCTTCAGCTCTTTCGCGCCCGGACCGCTGAACTCTACGCCCAGGGTTGGCAGACGCCACAGCAACGGCGCCAGGTAGCAATCTACCAGGCTGAACTCATCGCTCAGGAAGAATGGTTTCTGACCAAACACAGGAGCAATCGCCAGCAGCTCTTCACGCAGTTGCTTACGTGCAGCGTCTGCTTCAGAAGAGGAACCGTTGACGATAACGTTCATCAGCGTGTACCAGTCTTTTTCGATACGCTGCATGTACAGGCGGCTTTCACCACGTGCAACAGGGTAAACAGGCATCAGTGGTGGATGCGGGAAACGCTCATCCAGATATTCCATAATGATACGGGATTCCCACAGGGTCAGCTCGCGATCCACCAGCGTCGGTACGCTTTGGCTCGGGTTGAGATCGATCAGATCCTGAGGCGGGTTATCCTTTTCCACATGCTCGATCTCAAAACTGACACCCTTCTCGGCCAGCACGATACGAACCTGATGGCTATAAATGTCAGTAGGACCAGAAAACAGCGTCATTACCGAACGTTTGTTGGCAGCGACAGCCATGAAAACCTCCAGGTATATTCAGAATTTTTACTGCTACCAGCCCAAACAGGGCCAGCCAGATGTTGTATCGCCCATCCCAGAGAAAACACATTGTTCAATAATCGAACAAAAAACGAGTATTCACCGATATTTGGGCAGAAAATTGGATGATAGTTTACCAGATTTTGATGGCTTTGTGGTGAGGGGATTCTGGAAATGTGGAAAAAGAGAAGATATATGCAGTGATGCTGTGGATAACCTGCACATTATCCATAAAAAAAAACCCGCCGAAGCGGGTTTTTCGCCAATCGTTTCTGCGTAAGCAGAAAAGGATTAACGTTTGGAGAACTGTGGACGACGACGTGCTTTACGCAGACCCACTTTCTTACGTTCAACCTGACGAGCGTCACGAGTAACGAAGCCAGCTTTACGCAGTTCAGAACGCAGGGATTCGTCGTACTCCATCAGAGCGCGGGTGATACCGTGACGGATCGCACCTGCCTGACCGGAGATACCACCACCTTTAACGGTGATGTACAGATCCAGTTTTTCTACCATATCAACCAGTTCCAGCGGCTGGCGAACTACCATGCGGGCAGTTTCACGACCGAAGTACTGTTCCAGAGAACGTTGGTTGATTACGATTTTACCACTGCCCGGTTTGATGAACACGCGAGCTGCGGAACTTTTGCGGCGACCAGTGCCGTAGTATTGATTTTCAGCCATTGCCTATAATCCCGATTAGATGTCAAGAACTTGCGGTTGCTGTGCCGCGTGGTTGTGCTCGTTACCTGCGTAAACTTTCAGTTTACGGAACATAGCACGACCCAGCGGGCCTTTTGGCAGCATGCCTTTAACCGCGATTTCAATCACACGCTCAGGACGGCGAGCAATCATCTCTTCAAAGGTCGCTTCTTTGATACCACCGATGTGGCCAGTGTGATGGTAGTACATTTTGTCTGTACGCTTGTTGCCGGTTACAGCAACTTTATCTGCGTTCAGAACGATGATGTAATCACCCGTATCAACGTGCGGAGTGTATTCCGCTTTATGCTTACCGCGCAGGCGACGAGCCAGTTCAGTAGCCAGACGGCCCAGAGTTTTACCGGTCGCGTCAACAACATACCAGTCGCGCTGTACGGTTTCTGGTTTAGCTGTAAAAGTTTTCATTAAAAGCTTACCCAAATAATAAGTTACACGTTGGTGAACACCCAAACGTTTAGTCAGTTGAGGTTCACACGACAAAGTCCGGCAAACCTACCCCTTCGAATAGCTAATGCCGACACATAGAAAGTTTCGGGAAAAAAACCTTCTCGTAACGTGGGGTCGCAAGATTATAGAGAAGTTGAGGTCAAAGATCGACCCTTAAATGTGATTCGAGGCGGGTTTTTCGGGGGTAAGGTTTTTGCGGTCTGCCGCCCTCACCCCCAGCCCCTCTCCCACGGGGAGAAGGTCGCATTTATGGCATATGCTGAAGCTTAAGATACTCCTCGCTTTGCATCTCCTGCAGGCGCGACAGACAGCGCTGGAACTCAAACTTCAGCCGCTCGCCTTTATACACCTCATATAAAGGTACCTCGGCGCTGACCACAAGCTTCACGTGACGCTCATAGAACTCATCGACCAGCGCAATGAAGCGGCGCGCTTCGCTTTCCATCAGCGGCGTCATGACCGGCACGTTGAGCAGCATCACGGTATGGAACAGGCGCGAGAGCGCGATGTAGTCATGCTGACTGCGGGCATCCACACAGAGCGTTGCAAAGGAGACGGCCAGGGTTTGATTTTCGACACCCAGGGTTTGCAGCGGGCGATGGTTAATCTCGAGCTCAGGGGCATGAGCCCGTTTTGCCCCCGCCAGCGCCAGCCACAGTTTATCCATCTGTTGCGTGGTCTCATCGTTTAAGGGAGAGAGCCACAGATGCGCCTGAGTTAAGGTACGCAGGCGGTAATCCACCCCGGCATCAACATTCATGATGTCGCAGTGCTGTTTGATGGCATCAATAGCGGGCAGGAAACGCGCGCGCTGCAGGCCATTGCGGTAAAGCTCATCCGGCGGGATATTCGAGGTCGCCACCAGCGTTATCCCGCGTGCGAACAGCGCTTTCATCAGGCCACCCAGCAGCATGGCGTCGGTAATATCGGAGACAAAAAACTCGTCAAAACAGAGTACGTCCGTTTCCGCCTTGAACCTGTCGGCCACAATCTCCAGCGGATCGCTTTTGCCCTGCAGTGCCGTCAGCTCTTCGTGAACACGCAGCATAAAGCGGTGGAAATGCAGGCGCTGCTTACGGGTACCCGGCAGGCTCAGATAAAAGAGGTCCATCAGCCAGGTTTTCCCGCGCCCGACGCCGCCCCACATATACAAACCGCGCACCGGCGCATGAGTCTGTGGCTCTTTTTTTCCGAGCAACCGCCCCAGAGCCGCCTTCAGCCCACCGCTCTGTTCACTCTCTGCAGGTTTTGCCGTGAGCTCCTGATAAATCGTATCCAGACGATTCACCGCTTCACGCTGAACGTCATCCGGCTGATGTGTACCCTCATTAAGGGCAAGTTGGTATCGCGATGCAGGGGACAGGTTTTGCATAAACGTATTGTTATTCCTTCAAATAATACTCACCAGCAGACGTGACTGATGAAAAAAAGGCCGTTCTACACTACGCGATGATACGTCAGGATTCCACTTCTGCGGAAATAGCGGTTATAGTGGCAATATCAGGCACAGGCAGGAGCCGAGCCAACACCCTACGGAACAACAAGACAACGGGAGAAGTTCATGACCTGGGAATATGCGCTAATCGGTTTAGTCGTCGGCATCGTCATTGGTGCTGTGGCCATGCGTTTCGGTAATCGCAAATTGCGTCAGCAGCAGTCACTGCAGTACGAACTGGAAAAGAACAAAGCCGAACTGGAAGAGTATCGTGAAGAGCTGGTCAGCCACTTTGCCCGTAGCGCCGAGCTGCTGGACAACATGGCGACCGACTATCGTCAGCTCTATCAACATATGGCAAAAAGCTCCAGCAGCCTGCTGCCAGAAATGACCGCGGAATCCAATCCATTCCGTAACCGTCTGGCCGACTCTGAAGCCGGTAACGATCAGGCCCCTGTTCAGATGCCACGCGACTATTCAGATGGCGCGTCCGGCCTGCTGCGCGGCGGTGCAAAACGCGATTAATCGCACAACCTGAATTTATTTTACGGGCGCTGCTATTGCGCCCGTCCTTTCTTCATGACCCCAGCTATTATTGAGTAAGCACTTCATTGTTCAGCGGTTTAAAATTCAATAACATCAACGTGTTTTAGGGCCGTTTTTCCTTTATTCCAGGTTACGAGAGTCAGCATCGATGAAGAAAAAAAACCAGCTGTTGAGCGCTATAGCGTTAAGTGTCGGGTTATCTCTCTCGGCGTCCTTCCCTGCATCTGCCGCCCTGCCTTCCCAGGTACCCGGCCAGGCGGCAATTCCAAGCCTTGCGCCAATGCTGGAAAAAGTTCTGCCTGCGGTAGTGAGCGTGCAGGTAGAAGGCACGGCATTACAAAATCAACGCGTACCTGAAGAACTGAAAAAATATTTTGGCGATGAGTCGCCCGACCAGCAGGCGCAGCCTTTTGAAGGTCTGGGTTCTGGCGTCATTATTGATGCGGCCAAAGGTTATATTCTGACCAACAATCATGTTATCAGTCAGGCCGATAAAATCAGCGTACAGCTCAACGATGGGCGTGAGTTTGAGGCCAAACTGATTGGCGGCGATGACCAGAGCGACATCGCGCTGCTGCAGGTGCAAAACCCGAGCAATCTGACTCAGATTGCCATTGCGGACTCCGATAAACTGCGTGTCGGTGATTTTGCCGTCGCCGTGGGAAATCCGTTTGGTTTAGGGCAAACCGCCACCTCCGGGATAATCTCGGCGCTGGGTCGCAGCGGTCTGAATCTGGAAGGCCTGGAAAACTTTATCCAGACCGATGCCTCAATCAACCGAGGGAACTCCGGCGGGGCATTGCTCAATCTCAACGGCGAGCTGATTGGGATTAACACCGCTATCCTGGCGCCGGGCGGCGGCAGTATCGGCATCGGTTTTGCCATCCCCAGCAATATGGCCAAAACGCTGGCGCAGCAGCTCATTCAGTTCGGTGAGGTCAAACGCGGGCTGTTGGGCATCAAAGGGATGGAGATGAGCGCTGACATCGCGAAAGCGTTCAACATCAATGTGCAGCGCGGTGCGTTTGTCAGTGAAGTGCTGCCAAACTCCGGCTCGGCAAAAGCTGGCGTGAAGTCGGGCGATGTGATTGTCAGCCTGAACGATAAACCGCTGAGCAGCTTTGCGGAACTGCGCTCGCGTATTGCCACCACCGAACCGGGTGCCAAAGTGAAGTTAGGCCTGATTCGTGATGGTAAGCCGCTGGATGTCGAAGTGACGCTTGATAAGAGCACCTCATCCTCTGCCAGCGCGGAGCTTATCGCCCCGGCGCTGCAAGGGGCAACGCTGAGCGATGGACAGCTGAAAGACGGGACGAAAGGGATTAGTGTCGATACCGTCGAGAAGAGCAGCCCTGCCGCGCAGGCCGGATTGCATCAGGATGATGTGATCATCGGCGTGAACCGCAATCGCGTGCAATCCATCGCAGAACTGCGCAAGGTGCTGGAAAGCAAACCGGCGGTCATTGCCCTGCAGGTTATGCGCGGCAACGAGTCTATCTATATTCTGTTGCGCTAAGCATTTGCGATTCCGGACATCACCGCTGCGTGTGATGTCCGGATAACTCATGTTATGCTGCAAATCGTTCCTTTATTAACGACACGCGCATCATGCTTTTAAAGCTCTTTCGTTCAATTGTCATCGGTTTGATTGTTGCCGGCCTGCTGCTGGTCGTCATGCCGTCTTTACGCCAGTTCAATAAGCTGTCGGCGCCTCAGTTCGACAGTGCGGATGAAACGCCTGCGACCTACAACCAGGCCGTTCGCCGTGCCGCGCCTGCCGTGGTTAACGTTTATAACCGTGGCCTCAATAGCTCAGCCCATAACCAGCTGGAGATCCGCACTCTCGGCTCCGGGGTAATTATGGACGAGCGCGGCTACATCATTACCAACAAACACGTGATTAACGATGCCGACCAGATCATCGTTGCCCTGCAGGATGGCCGCGTGTTTGAGGCCCTGCTGGTGGGCTCGGATAGCCTGACCGACCTGGCTGTTTTGAAGATCAACGCCACGGGCGGTTTACCGGTTATTCCTATCAACCGTAAACGAACCCCTCATATTGGCGACGTCGTGCTGGCTATCGGTAACCCTTATAACCTGGGTCAGACGATCACGCAGGGGATTATCAGCGCCACCGGTCGCATTGGCCTCAACCCGTCGGGACGGCAGAACTTCCTGCAAACCGATGCGTCCATCAACCATGGTAACTCCGGCGGTGCGCTGGTCAACTCGCTGGGCGAACTGATGGGTATCAATACCCTCTCGTTCGATAAGAGCAATGACGGTGAGACGCCGGAAGGGATTGGGTTCGCCATTCCCTTCCAGCTGGCGACCAAGATCATGGATAAATTGATCCGCGATGGCCGTGTGATCCGCGGTTATATTGGTATTGGCGGTCGTGAAATTGCGCCTATGCATTCGCAGGGCGGTGGCATCGATCAGATTCAGGGCATCGTGGTCAACGAAGTGTCGCCTGGCGGCCCGGCGGCTAACGCGGGAATTCAGGTTAATGATGTCATCGTGTCGGTCAACGGCACACCAGCGGTATCGGCGCTGGAGACCATGGATCAGGTTGCGGAGATCCGTCCTGGCTCTATCATCCCGGTTGAAGTCATGCGTAACGATAAGAAGCTGACGCTGCAGGTGACGATTCAGGAATACCCGGCCACCAACTGACAGGCATAAAAAAACGGAGCGCATTGCTCCGTTTTTTTTGCCGGGCGGCATGACGGCTTACCCGGCCTGTGGGGACATCCGTTTTACTTGTTAACGAACTCTTCGCCCAGAGTGATATCTTTCTTCAGCGTATCCAGCATGCCTTCCATCGCGTTCTGTTCAAACGCGCTCAGCTTGCCAATCGGCTGATGTTCTTCGATACCGTTTTTACCCAGCAGCAGCGGCTGAGAGAAGAAACGAGCGTGTTCGCCGTCGCCTTCAACATACGCGCATTCAACAACGCCTTTCTCGCCCTGCAGTGCACGAACCAGTGACAGACCGAAACGTGCCGCCGCCTGGCCCATAGACAGGGTTGCAGAACCGCCACCCGCCTTCGCTTCCACCACTTCGGTGCCCGCGTTTTGGATGCGTTTGGTCAGGTCAGCCACTTCCTGCTCGGTGAAGCTAACACCAGGGATCTGCGACAGCAGAGGCAGAATGGTGACACCAGAGTGACCGCCGATAACCGGCACTTCAACTTCTGAAGGCTGTTTGCCTTTCAGTTCAGCCACAAAGGTGTTGGAACGGATGATGTCCAGCGTGGTTACGCCGAACAGTTTGTTCTTGTCGTAAACACCGGCTTTTTTCAGCACTTCTGCCGCGATAGCAACCGTGGTGTTCACCGGGTTGGTGATGATACCAATGCACGCTTTCGGGCAGGTTTCAGCAATCTGCTGCACCAGGTTTTTCACAATACCCGCGTTGACGTTGAACAGGTCTGAACGATCCATGCCTGGCTTACGCGCCACGCCAGCGGAGATCAGCACCACGTCCGCGCCCTGCAGGGCAGGACGAGCATCTTCACCGGAGAAGCCTTTGATTTTCACAGCTGTCGGGATGTGGCTCAGGTCAACCGCCACACCTGGGGTTACCGGAGCAATATCGTACAGGGAGAGTTCTGAGCCTGAAGGCAGTTGGGTTTTCAGTAGTAGGGCAAGCGCCTGGCCGATACCACCAGCAGCGCCGAGGACTGCGACTTTCATCCTAAACTCCTTATTATGGTTAACTTAAGTATCTGTAACTCCGTTGCGGCGACCATAATTCAGCAGGTAATTAATTACAATTTTCGTCACTAAATAATTTGAGGTCGCGCGACTTTATCTCTCACCAGAAGGCTATCTGACGACAGACGACAACGAATTAAGAGGGGGTTACAATACACCCTGCCACGCCACCAAAACAACATCATTTTGATAACATTTAATTTACTTTTAAGCTTATTTGCTTGCCGTGACCCAGGCATGTTTTCTGATAACGAAATCTGATAAAATCACTCCCTTTCATAACATTATTTCAGCCTAACCGCTGGCAGATAATTTGCATAAAAATTCATCCACATGCATAATAATGTTGTTTCTTTCGTCATATTCCGGGTGACTTATGCGAAGCTCGTCTAAGCAAGAAGATTTAGTGAAGGCGTTTAAAGCGCTACTCAAAGAAGAGATATTCAGTTCTCAGGGAGAAATTGTTCAGGCTTTACAGGAACAAGGCTTCGATAACATCAACCAGTCGAAAGTCTCCCGCATGTTAACCAAATTTGGTGCGGTACGTACGCGTAACGCCAAAATGGAGATGGTCTACTGCCTGCCTGCAGAACTTGGCGTGCCAACCACCTCCAGCCCGTTGAAGAATCTGGTTCTCGATATCGATTACAACGATGCCGTTGTTGTGATCCATACCAGCCCGGGCGCTGCACAGTTGATTGCACGTATGCTGGACTCGCTGGGTAAGCCCAAAGGCATCCTTGGGACGATTGCGGGTGACGATACCATCTTCACTACCCCCGCCAATGGCTTCTCAGTGAAAGATCTCTACGAAGCGATTCTGGACCTGTTCGAGCAGGAACTCTGATTACCCTCCCCGTGGCGTCCTGCTGCGGGGATCATTCTGCTTCTGCCGCGTTTACCCCTGTTTTATCCCGCCCTTTACTTTAACAAATAGTGCTTTTTACCGCCCATTAACATTCATTTGGTGAATGATAAATCAAAAAATCGCACAAAAAATCAAAAGCTGATATCCATATGATTTTCTTAGATATACAGCCACATCCTGAACAATAAACGTACAATTTTATGCCATTAGGTTATAAAAAACAGGTTAGTTAATACGTAATAACAACAGAAACAATTAGTCTGGTATTAATTTTTACCGTTATTAGTGTATACTTGATTTTGTGATGAGGGTCACGAAACAAAGACCCCACTAAAAATTCGACGAGGTAAAGAATCATGAAAATCAAAACTACTGTAGCGGCGCTCAGCGTCCTGTCTGTCCTGTCATTCGGTGCTTTCGCCGCTGACGCTATCAATGCCGAGCAGGCACAATCCCGCCAGGCAATCGGTACGGTTTCTGTCGGCGCAATCGGCACGTCTCCAATGGACATGCATGAGATGCTGAACAAAAAAGCGGAAGAACAAGGTGCGTCATCTTATCGCATCATTGAAGCGCGTTCAGGTGACCACTGGCACGCCACCGCTGAGCTGTACAAATAAGTTTTAGTAATAACTGAAGACCAAAATCTCTACTCAACGGCACCAGGCATAAAAATAGCAGTTCAACCCTTCTCGCCGTAGAGCAAAAACCCTATTCAGGAGCAAAAACTATGAAAACCAAATTCATCATCGCAACCCTCGGTCTGGCATCCGTTCTCTCTTTCGGCGCAAGTGCCGCCGTACAGCAAGTGAACGCTGACCAGGCGCAGAATCTGCAGTCTATGGGGAGTGTGTCTGTGACGTCCGTTACCGGCTCTCCAATGGATATCCGTCAGGCACTGGCCGCTAAAGCTGAAAAAGCAGGCGCCAGCAGCTATCGCGTCACCGAGCTGAACCAGGGTGACCACTGGCATGCAACGGCTCAACTGTATAAATAAACCCTCGTCGTATCTCATCATACGACTTGCCCCTGACCTTCTGGTCAGGGGCTTTTTTATGGCTTGATCAATGGCGCGCGTTGAAGCGTAGCTGCCCTTCCAGCTCTTCTTCCGCTTCATCAAACAGCAAAATGAGTGCGCCAAACCGTCTGCGCAACTTTTCAGGCAGATGGATAAACTCAATTTCCAGCGGTAACGGCAGCAGGCTGCCGGTCACCACGTCCCACAGCGTGTCCAGATTGGTGACGCTTTCCCGTTCAAGATCAAACACCCGGATAAATTCACGATAGAAGTCATCCTGACTGTCGATCTCGTCAAAATCAAAGGTATAGGTTTTCATTGCCAGTCACCCAGTCCAGGCGAGCGGCCTGCGCCGCCCTGATTATTATAATCCCCCAATATGCAGGGTTTTGACTTCCAGATACTCTTCCAGCCCGAGCACGGACCCTTCACGCCCAAGGCCAGACTCTTTTACCCCACCAAACGGCCCCAGCTCTGTGGAGACGGCACATTCGTTAATTCCTATCATCCCGCTTTCGATGGCCTGCGACACGCGGAAGACACGTGCCAGATTTTGGGTATAGAAGTAAGCCGCCAGGCCATATGGCGTGTTGTTGGCACGCTGGATAACTTCATCTTCCGAGGTAAAACGGAAGCAGGCCGCAACCGGGCCAAACGTCTCTTCTTCAGCCAGTTTCATGCCTTCATGGCAATCGCCCAGGACAGTTGGCATCCAGAAATTGCCGCCAAGCGAATGGGGTTTACCGCCCGCCAGAACGGTCGCACCCCGGGCCACGGCATCTTCAACGTGTTCACGTACCTTATCGACGGCGGAGGATTCGATCAGCGGCCCCACGATGACGCCCTCTTCCAGACCATTCCCGACCTTCAGGGCCTTCACCGCATCGGCAAGCTTATTCACAAATTTGTCGTAGACGGTTTCCTGAATATAGAAACGGTTAACGCTGACGCAGACCTGGCCGGCATTGCGGAATTTATTGGCGATAGCCCCTTTAACGGCAGCCTCGATATCCGCATCTTCAAAGACGATATACGGCGCATTGCCCCCCAGCTCCATCGACACTTTCTTCATGGTTTCTGCGGCGTTACGCACCAGCGTTTTGCCGACGGAAGTCGAGCCGGTAAAGGAGATTTTCCGCACCTCATGGCTCGCCATAATCGCGTCACTGATTTCATGCGTATTCCCGGCTACGGCGTTGAGTACCCCATCCGGTACACCGGCCTGTTTTGCCAGCGTAAGCAGCGCGAAGGCGCTGAGAGGTGTGTTATTTGCCGGTTTGATTACCCCGGTACACCCTGCCGCCAGCGCCGGACCTAATTTACGGGTGAGCATGGCCATCGGGAAGTTCCACGGCGTAATCGCCGCGACCACGCCGATGGGCTCGCGGGTCGCCAGGATGCGGGAGCCCGGTTTGATCGGTGGAATAATTTCACCGTTCGCGCGCTTGGCCTCTTCGGCGAACCACTGGATAAAACTCGCGGCGTATTCCACCTCGCCTTCCGCTTCTTGCAGGGGCTTGCCCTGTTCGGTGGTCATTAAACGCCCGAGCCAGCTTTTGTTCTCAATGATCAGTTCGTACCAGCGGTAGAGAATTGCCGAACGCTCTTTCGCGGTTTTGGCGCGCCATGCTGGGAAGGCTTTGGCCGCCGCGGCAATGGCGTCTTCGGTTTCTGCTTTGCCGGCTTTGGCTACTCTGGCGATGACCTCACCGGTAGCCGGGTTCAGCACATCAAACGTCGTGTCCAGCGTTTTCCATATGCCGTTGACCAGATAACCGGTCTGAAAAAGGTGATTATCCTGAAGCGCCTGGGTTGTCATGTGTCCTCCCTTCCTGAATGTAAGAGCATGCTGGAATAAGTATAGCCACAAAAAAACCGACGCTTTTGGCGTCGGCTTTTTTACTTCAGTCAGTTATCCGTAAGGGCGTTCTGATAGCGATGCAGCATAAACACCAGCCGTCCTACCGGCTCTGTCACCTGAGGCGGTGCTTCCCAGACTTTCAGCTTCTCCTGGTAGATATCCAGCTCTTCAAGCAATTGCTTAAAGTAACGACGTCGTTTGTCATCGCTGGAGGCAGAAAGCACGTGGTCGGCCGTCCGACGCAGCTGGCGGTGGAAAGCCGACAGATCGTCATTGATGGGCACGGGGGCATTACGCAAACGCTGGTGCGCGATAATCATGGTCAACGCCAGACGGAATTTGGCGATGTCACCCGGGAACTTGTTCAGCAGTAAAAACAGCTGCTGATAGAGCGCCGGCAGGTGGTTCTCTTTGCGACGCGCAGTATTGGTGGTCATGGACGACACGGCAGCCGAGACAAACTGATTCAACAGCACGCGGCCCGTCCGTGCCTGAGAGTTATCCCGCACCAGCAGAATGACCATCATCGCCAGGAAACAACCCACCAGTTGACCTAAGGCGCTGTCTAAGAACTGGCTGAAATGGAAGGTCATCGGGTTATCCAGCACAATGATGTTAATCGTACTGGCCAGGGCACCCAATGAACCCAGCCGACGTTTTTGTACTTCGATTCCGATAAAGAACGCCATCACCGCAAGGCTAATACAGAGCAGTAACATGCTCTGCTGGGTCGAGGGAATGATCACCAGAAAATAGAACGCGCCAATCGGCAGTGCAGCAATTGTGCCGAACAGGAAATCAATGGCCACCATGCGCGGATTCGGAAGACGCATCGCCAACGCGGTAACGACGGCGATCATCACCATCGCGCCGCTGCCGGAGGTCCAGCCGGTCCACAGCCAGAACAGCGTGCCGAGCATACAGGCAAGCGTTGTACGCCAGAAGTTAACCATTGCGTGATGGCGTTCGGCGGATTCTGCCTTGATCACCACTTCACCCTGCAGCACCTCCTCTTCTACCGCGCTGATTTTGGTGTTACTGATCACACCGCGTTTCAGCAACAGGTAGCGCGTCGCGGCCCCGACCCAGGTATAGATCGTCACTGGCGTATCACGATCCCCGGTCCAGGCAATGACCCGGCGCATGCGTTTAAGCTGTTTGTGTACGTCCTGCACGGTTTCCACCGGCTCAGCAAACAGCTCGCGGAAGGTATCGGTTACCGCGTCCGGGCGGGTGTTTTGGATCAGATAGGTTTCACACGCCTGGGTAATCAGCGTTAAGGAGACGGTGTTGATGGCTTTAAGGCGGCGGTTGGCACGGGCCCAGCGCGAAGACTCCATGTTCAGGTTGCTGCGCATCCCTTCCAGCGCCGTGGTGCGGCGCACCAGAGCGCTCCAGGCTTTATCTACCTCTTCGCTGTCACCATGCTTAATACAGAGCTGCATCAACTGATACTGGGCAACAATCAGCGCATCCAGTTCACGATCCACTTCCTGCTTAATGGAGCGAGGAGAGAAAAGCAGGTCAGCGACAATGGCACTGACAATACCGATGACAATCTCACTGCAGCGCTCTACGGCAAACTGTGGGGCAAGCAGCGGTTCGCTTTGAATGGTGATGATAATAATCAGCGCGGTATAACCGGCCAGCCCCCAGGCGTAGGAGTTCTCCACCTTCACCAGTGACGAGAGCCAGGTGCAGAAGCCCGCCCAGATACAGCACACCATCAGCATCAGCAGCGGCGTGCGGATCATCAATATGATGATGGTCAGTGCGGCGAAACAACCGATAAATGTCCCAATGATGCGCAGCATCCCACGGTAGCGGATCGCTCCGGAGTAAGGTTCCCCGCCCGCAGCAAAGGCAGGCCCTGCCGCGACAATCGCCGCCGTCAGTACGGCCCAGCGGGGGGTTTCCAGCTGAAAGTGGAAGCCGACAAACAGCGCCAGCACAATGGCACACGCCAGCTTAACGGCGAAGCGAATGTGCTGGCTGGCGATGGAAAAGATACCCATAACGATTAACCAAACTCGCGCAGGCGATGGGCAATTTTACGGAAGATGGAGTCCTGGCTGGCATCACGGTCTTTTTCACCGGTGATCACCACCGTCGCCGTGGTCCCGGCAGGCCACAGATTGCCCTGCTGTTCATCCAGATGGATACGCACCGGCACACGCTGGGCCAGACGTACCCATTCCAGGTTGGAATCCACCGTCGCCATCCCTTTAGTATCGTTAGAGCTGCTGGAGTTAGTGACCCCCGCGGCTACGCTGTCGACGGTGCCTTTCAGCACTCGGTTGCTGCCAAGCGGCGTAATTTCAGCCCGGAACCCCGGACGCACGCCTTCCAGTTTGGTCTCTTCCATATAGGCGAGCACGTAGAAGGAGTTCTGTTTAACCAGCGCCACGGCGGTTGAGCCGCGGGTGATAAACTCCCCGGTATAAACATTCAGGTTGGTGATCCAGCCATCGGCAGGTGCGCGGATCACGGTGCGTTCAAGATCGAGCCGGGCAAGATCGCGCGTCGCTTGCGCTTTGGCCAGCTGATGCAGCACGGTTTGCAGGACGTTATTGGACTGGTCAATCTCTTCGCGGGACATCGCCTGAACACCCAGTTGGTTACGGCGACCTGCCTCACGACGTTTCTCGGAAGCCAGCGCCTGATAATAGGCCACATCCGCTTCGGCTTCTTCTAACGCTTTCTGATAACGCGGCTGGTCGATGGTGAACAGTACCTGATCTTTTTTCACCAGCTGGTTATCGTGGACATTGACCGCAGTGATGAGACCCGCCACGTCGGGGGCGATTGCCACGACATCAGCGCTAAAGCGTGCATCACGCGTCCACGGTGATTCGGTGTAGTAGACCCAGGCGCGGAAAATAGCGATGAACGCGAGGATAACGAGCGCCATGGTGATGGCAGTGCGGGAGATTTTTCTTGTTAGCGTTTTCACATCAACCTCAGACAAACATGCGCGATATCAGGTAAAACAGGCAGCAATACAGCGCGGTATTGAACAATGCAGGATGCCAGACAAAATCGTAGATCCCGGTGGGGACCAGCACCTTGCGCACCAGCCAGAAAATCGCCAGTGATAAAAGAAGCTCGAAAAATATCGGTGGGAACGACAAACCGAACACCACGATAACGGGAAACAGACTCATGTTGACCTTGATTAGAGAGAGTGCAGGCTTCAGACTTTTTTAGCGCACGCCACCGCAGGAGAGCAAGAAACGCCGGGCGAGAATGGCGCAGCCGTTATGTAATTAATAATATATTAACGTAACTGTTATGCTGTTATCTATAATATGTGATCTAAATCACTTTTAAGTCAGAGTTAACAATGGAACGTCTAAAACGGATGTCGGTCTTTGCCAAAGTGGTTGAACTTGGCTCTTTTACCGCCGCTGCACGTCAGCTTCAGATGAGCGTCTCTTCCATCAGCCAGACCGTGTCCAAACTGGAAGATGAGCTGCAGGTCAAGCTACTCAACCGTAGCACCCGCAGCATTGGGCTGACGGAAGCGGGTAAGATTTACTATCAGGGTTGTCGCCGCATGCTGCTCGAAGTGCAGGATGTGCACGAACAACTTTACGCCTTCAACAACACGCCTATCGGTACGCTGCGCATCGGTTGTTCTTCAACTATGGCACAAAATGTTCTCGCCGCCATGACCGCTGACATGCTGACATGCTGAAAGAGTACCCGGGATTAACCGTCAATCTGGTCACGGGCATTCCCGCCCCGGACCTGATTGCCGACGGGCTGGACGTGGTGATCCGCGTGGGGGCATTGCAGGACTCCAGCCTCTTCTCCCGGCGGCTGGGCAGTATGCCAATGGTGGTCTGCGCCTCGAAAAGCTATCTGGCTCAGTACGGGGTGCCGGAGAAACCCGCCGATCTCACCAACCACTCCTGGCTGGAGTACAGCGTTCGCCCCGACAATGAATTTGAGCTGATTGCCCCGGAAGGGATTTCCACCAGACTGCTGCCGGAAGGACGGTTTGTCACCAACGATCCGATGACTATCTCGCGCTGGCTGGTGGCCGGTGCCGGGATCGCGTATGTGCCGTTAATGTGGGTGATCAACGAGATCAACAGCGGTGTACTGGAGATCCTCTTCCCGCGCTATCAATCCGATCCGCGTCCGGTGTACGCGTTGTATACCGAGAAAGACAAACTGCCGCTCAAGGTTCAGGTGTGCATAAACTATCTGACCGAGTATTTTGTGGACGTAGCGGAGTTGTTTCAGGGAATGCGCGAAAGACGAAAGGAATAACCTTTAATTTCCCAAAAGTATATTTGTAATGAATATTCCAGGATGATACAGACCGTCATTCAGGAATATTCCTTCACCCCTGCCAGGAATAGCGAATTGACACTGCCGCCATCTGCGCCTTACCTTATAAACAGTCTGACAGTCAGGCTGTTATTAATTTGTTACCGATATGAATAATAAAATGTATTTCTCAGGATAACGTTAAACAAGGAAAAGAAATGATTATATTTGAACAAACACCGCCTTCACGCAGGCGCTATGGACTCGCCGCGTTCATTGGTTTGATTGCAGGGATTGTCTCCGCGTTCGTAAAATGGGGAGCAGAGGTGCCGCTTCCGCCGCGAAGCCCTACCGATTTATTCACCAGCGCATGTGGACCGGAGCAATTAATAAGAGCCGCAGGTCAGATTGATTGTTCCCGCAATTTTTTAAATCCTCCTTATGTATTTTTACGCGACTGGCTGGGCATTGCTGACCCTAACGCCGCGGTTTATACCTTTGCCGGACATATATTTAACGCGGTCGGCGTAACACATATTATTTTCTCTATCGTCTTTGCTGTAGGGTATTGTGTAGTTGCTGAAGTCTTCCCGAAAATTAAACTCTGGCAAGGTTTACTGGCGGGTGCGTTAGCGCAGCTTTTTGTTCACATGATCTCCTTCCCGCTGATGGGGCTGACACCCCCGCTGTTCGAACTGCCCTGGTACGAACACGTCTCAGAGATCGTGGGGCATTTGATCTGGTTCTGGTCGATTGAAATCATTCGTCGTGACCTACGCAACCGCATCACGCACGAGCCCGACCCGGAGATCCCGCTGGGTAACGCACGTTAAAAAAATGGCGCGACTTTTACAGTCGCGCCATTTTTTCAGATTGATTCAGGTCAGGCGGTGCCGCCCACCGTCAGGTTATCCACTTTCAGCGTTGGCTGACCGACGCCAACCGGCAGGCTCTGGCCCTCTTTACCGCAGACACCAACGCCGTTATCCAGTTTCAGATCGTTACCGACCATGGAGATTTGCTGCATGGCTTCAATACCGGAGCCAATCAGGGTCGCCCCCTTCACCGCTTTGGTCACTTTGCCTTTCTCAATCAGATACGCTTCTGAAGTGGAGAAGACGAACTTACCGGAGGTGATATCCACCTGACCGCCACCAAAGTTTGGCGCGAAGATGCCGTAATCAACGGACTCGATGATCTCCTGCGGTGTGGATTTACCCGGCAACATGTAGGTGTTCGTCATACGCGGCATCGGCAGATGCGCGTAGGATTCACGACGGCCGTTACCCGTTGGCGCAACGCCCATCAGACGCGCGTTGAGTTTGTCCTGCATGTAGCCTTTCAGTACGCCATTTTCGATCAGCACGTTGTACTGCCCGGGCGTACCTTCATCGTCGATTGAAATCGAGCCACGGCGATCCTGCATCGTGCCGTCATCAACCACGGTACAGAGTTCAGAAGAGACGCGTTGTCCCATCTGGCCGCTGAATACGGAGGTGCCGCGACGGTTAAAATCGCCTTCCAGACCGTGGCCCACCGCTTCGTGCAGCAGCACGCCAGGCCAGCCTGCGCCAAGTACCACCGGCAATGTTCCGGCGGGTGCCGCCACGGCAGACAGGTTCACCAGCGCCATGCGCACGGCTTCTTTTGCCCACGCGTCAGCGCGTGCTTCACCGTCAACATCGCCCAGGAACCAGTCATAACCAAAACGACCGCCGCCACCGCTTGAACCGCGCTCACGCTTACCGTCGTCTTCAACCTGCACGCTGACAGAAAGACGTACCAGCGGACGCACATCCGCTGCCAGCGTGCCGTCTGTCGCCGCGACCAGGATCAGTTCATAGACACCGCTCAGGCTGGCAGAGACTTCCTGCACGCGTTTATCCGCAGCGCGTGCGACTTTATCCACGCGACGCAGGATATCCAGTTTCTCTTCACGGCTCATGCTCTGAAGGGGATCGATACTGGTATAGAGTGCAGAGTGCTGCACTTCACCCAGCGTCTTCACGCGACCGTCACCGGTTTCGCGCACGATAGTCCGCGCGGCCAGCGCGCTCTGCTCCAGTGCGGCCAGGCTAATCTGGTCGGCATAAGCAAAACCGGTTTTCTCGCCGCTGACGGCACGTACACCGACACCCTGGTCAATGTTATAAGAGCCATCTTTAATGATGCTGTCTTCTAAAACCCAGGATTCGTGATAGCTCGACTGGAAATAGAGATCGCCGTAGTCGAGACGGCGTTCGGTCAGTTGACCAAGAATGGAGAACAGGTCCTGATGGCTCAGGCCGTTCGCTGCGAGCAAATGTTCACTTACCAGGTTCAGACTCATCGTATTGCTACTCGTTCGTTGCCGCCCGTGGCGGTATATAAATCGTATTTATTGAGAGTGAGGCAATTACCTGCCCACGTCAAATCATTGCTGTGCATCTTTGCGCGGCTGGCGCAGCACTTCATTAATCTGCGGTTTATCCACCGGCCCGGTGATGCGATAGCGCAGAATAGAGACTTTGCTCCACAGCGGCCCCAGCACTTTACTGGCGGCAAACACCGCCGCACCGACAATCGGGTTCACCACAAAAGCCGCCGCCACGCCGACGGTGGCAGAAATTTCAGGTGCCACCACCGCTTCCATATCCAGTTCGCGGCGCACGAGGTTGACCGAGCCTTTCATCGCAATATCCGCTTCCAGGCCGTCCACCAGCGTATCGTCGGTATGCAGCACCCCGTCTTTGATCCATGCCGTACTGCGGATAGAGTCGTAATAGAAACCTTCGCTGAAGGTATCGCTAAAGTCGAAACGCAGCTTACGCAGCAGGGCATCAAAGCTCAACAGACGCAGTATCTGGCCCGCATGCCCGGTACTCACATCGGCAATCTCACCCTTGCCAAAGCGGGTTTTCAGAATGCCGTTCAGCGAGGCTTCATCCGGCGTCCACGGTGCCGCACGCCAGTGGAGATCGTAATTCACGTCAAATGATGACCCCCGCAGCGGCGTGCTGATGCCAAAGAAGTTAGCCACGGAATCCAGTTTATTGCCCTTGATGTCGCCCTTCAAAGAGGTTCGCTGCTCGCCCGGGTTATTAACCCACTCCCCGGCGGCCCTCAGACGGCCAAAGCCGGTGTCGATAAGCCCGCCCGCAAGGCTCAGCGTATTCCCCTTAATGGCGAAATCGCCGTCAATACGGCCATACTTTTGACCCCAAAGCCAGCACTCAGCACAGCGTAGCTGGAGATCGGGCCAGCCGCTGAAGTCGATACGGGTTGGGTTATTCAACGGCGCCGTATTTGACGGACGATCTTTTCCGCTCGCGGTGGCCGGGTTGTAGTAAAGATAGCGAATCGCCGCCTGCCACGGCGCGTTGTCGCGCATGGTCAGCGTGCCATTGATCTCCCGGCCCTGGGCTTCGACTTTTGACCCGTTCGCCGTTGGCTGCGAAACAATGCTCAGGTTATTCCACTGCTGTCCACCCAGCATCAGCGACGGCGTACGAACAGTAATGCTCTGCGGGAACTGGGCAGCCTCATCAACGTTTTGGCCTACGCCCTTCTGGAACAGAGCCAGCCACTCGGCCCCGTCCATTGGTGGCAGATTAAGCTCAATGCCGGTGTGATCGGGCAGCGGCGGCGTGGTACGGCTGTCCGTCGTCCAGATGGCTCTGTCGAGCGTGAGCTTACGGTTAAGCAGCCAGCGGCTGTTGAAATGGTTTTTCTCACCCGCACTGCCGGTCAGCGCGAAGCTGTTAAGATTGCCATCGACGTTAACCTTTATTGGCAGGGGTTGACCGGACGATTTATCCAGCGGTGCAGGCAACTGGCTCTGAATGTTTTTCAGATCGCCGGTGATATCAACTTTATAGCGCGCACCGGCGTGATAAGGCAGTTCAATTGCCACCTTGCCATTCCAGGAGACTGCACCGTTAACGGACTCCTCAATCGGCTTTGGCAGAACATCCATGCGCGATGGCTGCCAGTTGCCGTCCAGGTTGACGGCTACCTGATAAGCTTTCTCGCCCTCGGTGGTCGAGAAATCAATATTCACAGGCTGATTAAACCAGCTGGCCGTGAGCGGCTCGCTCTTCAGATTACCGTTCTCAAAGCTAAACTGCCCGCTGAGGTTCTTCAGGGTGCTTTCAAGCGGCTTAATATACAGGCTGTTGTTATTGAGACGGACGTCGCCTTTGGCGGTGGTCATTTCACCGTCGAGCGGAATATTAAGATGTAAGCGAGCACTCACATCGCCATCCAGCTGCAGCTGCTGAAGGGTGGCTGCCAGTGACTCTTTCAGCGGCGTGTCTTCAAAATAGGGGCCGACCGCTTTCCCGGGGCCGTTAATGTCGGCATCGATCAAAAGCTTCTCTTTTGAGTAATCCGGAATGTTTGCCGTCAGGTTACTGGCCGTTACGCCGCCCAGCGCCACGTTGTCTGCCTTCATCCATAATCCGTCATTGATAAAATTAAGTTCAATGTCGAGATTTTTCAGCGCAGGCCAGCCCGGCTGGAAGGCAAAGGTGGCGTTGTGCAGCGGCACCAGCACCTGGAATTGACCTTCATTGTGCTTGTACGGGAAAAGATGCGGATTACCGCCGTAGACCAAGGTGGCATTATCCGCCTGGCCGCCCTGGATCGCGCCGCTCAGATAGTCCACCAGCGCTTTGCCCATCAGGTTCTCGGGGAAGTAGCGCCAGGCCTGAGAACCGTCGTTAGTGCTGATCCCGGCCAGAATACCCAGCCACGGCTCTTCACCTTCAGGCTGCAGATAGCGGAAATCGCCACGCGCATGTACCGCTTTGGCTTTCACATCGATATGGCGCCCATCCAGCTGGAAGCCTTTATCGTTACGCAGCCAGTTGAGCACCGCATTGCCTTGTTCAATTTCAAGCGGCGCACGGAAGACCGTTTCGTAAGGCATTCTGGCGTCATGCATATCGACCGTTAGCCTGCCGTTCTCAACGCTCCCTTCCAGCTTACCGCTGAAGTTTTCCGCGCCCGGTAACATCTTCCACTGCTTCCAGGCCAGACCTTTCCATGCGGCCTGAAAACGGGTCTTTTCCGTGGCCTGAAGCGGGATATCCAGCGCCAGCGAATCTATCTTTCCGCTTGGCTGCGTTGCCAGCCAGATCTCACCCAGGTCCGGAGAGAGCTTGGCGGCCATCGAGCGCAGACCTTCTATTGCGGCCAGATCGAGGTTGCTGGCGCGAATACGCAGCTCGTCACTGCGTTTGCTGGTCGCCCCACCGACATCCTGTTCCGGCATCCAGGCCAGCGTCAGAGCACCGCGCGGCCAGGGTTTGTTATCCATGGTGATGCGTGTGTCCGGAATGGCAAACTGCCAGCCCTCTTTCTCTTTCGTCACGTGCGCGGTGAGGTTATCGACCGAAAGTTGATGCTGCTGTTTTTCGCCCTTCCAGCTTGCGCCCCCCTGCTTAAGCCAGATATCGCCGCTGGCAAATACCCCTTTCGTCAGGGTCATCCAGCCTTCAAGGCTAAAACGGGCGGTTTCCAGCTGCATATTTTGCTGTAACCAGTCGCCGAGCCACGGCTTAACATCCACGTCGTCGGCCTGCAGCCATACCTTGCCGTTATTTAACAAACCGTCGTCGTCGCGCAGATCCATACGAACCTGCATCACGCCGTGCTGGCCGTTCAGGCTGGAGAGATTCACCTGTCCTTCCGCGCGATGGCGTTCTTTGCCGTTGAGCCAGGTCAGCTGTGGGATCGCCAGTTCCGCGCGCTGCCCGGAGAGGGTAATAAAGCTCACTTCACTGTCGCGCAGATCGAAATGATCAAACTGACGCAGGAAGAGATCGCTGAAGCGGTTGGTTTCAAGGCTCTGATTGCTATCGCCGCCGGACAGCGGAGTATTGGTCAGAAACTGAAGCTGATAAAAGGTGAGATCGCGGAACTGCCAGCGAAAATGGAGCAGGCTTTGCCAGACATCCAGCGCCAGGGTGACGCGTTTGATTTTCAGATAGCCGCCATCTTTCAGGCTGGCATTGATATCCCGGACATCAAGCGTCGGGCCAAAATTCTGCCAGCTGGCGCTTATCTGGCTCACGTCCACCGGGACACCGGTGGTGGATTCGATTTTTGCCAGCAGCTGCGGACGCCAGCTGTCCAGATGCGGTAAAACGAGGCGCAGCCCGCTCACGAGCAACGCGACAATCACGACCAGCGTTGCCCCTGTAAGCAATAAAATCCCCGGCAATCGCCTCACTCATCTCTCCTTGTCAGCTTTGGTCACGCGGCGTACCGCGTCTTACATCATCACGACGTCAAACTGCTCCTGGTTATAGAGCGGTTCGATTTGAACTTTTACCTGTTTGCCGACAAAGATTTCCACTTCCGCCAGCGCGTGCGACTCTTCGCCTTTCAGCGCTTCAGCCACCGCAGGGGAAGCATAGACCAGAAAACGATCGGAGTCGTAGGCATGATGAACGCGAACGATTTCACGCATGATCTCGTAGCAGACGGTCTCAACCGTCTTTACTGTGCCACGTCCGTGGCAGGTTGGGCATTCATTGCACAGCACGTGCTCCACGCTTTCGCGGGTACGCTTACGCGTCATTTCCACCAGCCCCAGCTGTGAGAAGCCGTTGATGCTGGTTTTCACGCGATCTTTACTCAGCGCCTGCTCCAGCGAGTGCAGCACACGACGGCGATGGTCTTCATTACTCATATCGATAAAGTCGATGATGATAATGCCACCCAGATTGCGCAGGCGAAGCTGGCGGGCGATGGCCTGCGTGGCTTCGATGTTGGTATTAAAGATGGTGTCATCCAGGTTGCGATGGCCGACAAACGCGCCGGTGTTGATATCCACCGTCGTCATCGCTTCGGTCTGATCGATGATCAGATAGCCGCCGGACTTCAGTTCAACCTTGCGTTCCAGCGCTCGCTGGATCTCATTTTCGACGTCATAGAGATCGAAGATAGGCTGACGCCCCGTGTAATGCTCCAGCAGGCCAGGCATTTCGGGAATGTATTCGGCGGTAAATTCCAGCAGTGCTTCATAGGTCAGGCGGGAATCCACGCGAATTCTGTCGAGCTGTGCATCGGCAAAATCACGCAGGACGCGCTGAGCCAGCGCCAGTTCGCCGTAAAGCTGGTAGCGGGTCTGGTTGCGTTTTTTACGCTCCATGACTTTGGTCCAGACGCGCTTGAGGTAGGCCGCATCAGATGCCAGATCGTCTTCACTGATCCCTTCTGCGGCGGTACGGATGATAAACCCGCCCTGTTCATCGCAGTAAGCGCTGACCACTTTTTTAAGACGCTCGCGCTCGCTTTCGCTCTCAATGCGCTGCGAAACGCCCACGTGCGACGCGCCAGGCATGAAGACCAGATAGCGGGAAGGCAAGGTAATGTCGGTCGTCAGACGGGCGCCTTTCGTGCCCAGCGGATCTTTGACAACCTGCACCATCAGATCCTGGCCCTGACGCACCAGTTCGGAGATATCGCGCACGGCAAACTGCTTTTGCTCTTCGCCCGCGACGCACTCGGTATGCGGCATAATGTCGGAGGCATGTAAAAATGCCGCCTTATCCAGTCCAATATCTACAAAAGCCGCCTGCATACCCGGTAGTACACGACTGACACGACCTTTGTAGATATTGCCTACTATTCCGCGCCGCGCTTCACGCTCAATATGAATTTCCTGAAGAATGCCACCATCAATATAGGCCACACGGGTTTCCGATGGCGTTACGTTTACCAACAATTCAGCCGTCATAATTATCCCTTCCCTCACGCAGTGAGTTAAAATTGCTCAGCAACTCATACGTTTCCACCAGCGGTAAGCCGACTACGGCGTGATAGCTGCCATTAATCTTCCTGACAAAACAGCCACCCAGCCCCTGAATACCGTATGCACCTGCCTTATCCATCGGTTCACCGCTGGTGATATAAGCGGCGATCTCGTCGTCGGTAAGCACTCTGAATGTCACGTCCGTCACCACCAGGCAATCCAGCACGTGCTGGCTGTCCGCCAGCGCGACGGCGGTCATTACCTGATGTGTTTGTCCGGACATTTTGCGCAGCATGCGCGCCGCATGTTCAGCGTCGTGCGGTTTCTCAAGCACTTCACCGTTAAGAATAACGATGGTATCTGCCCCCAGCACCGGCAAGTCACGCGGCGTTTGCGCCACGCCTGCCTGCGCTTTCTCACGCGCCAGTCGAGAAACGTACTGCTGGGCACTTTCGCCTTCAGCGCATTTCTCTTCGATGCCCGTAACAATGCGTTCAAAGGAGACACCCAGCTGAGTGAGCAACTCCTGACGACGCGGAGAACCAGAAGCAAGATATAGAGACGTCATAGAAACCTTTTATTGCACAGCAAACTGCTGGCGAACCTTACGCATCAGCAGGAACAGCCACGGCCAGAGCACACCGTTTACTACACTACTCCAGAACACTTCCGGTCGGAAAGAGACGTTGATCACTAAAAACTCTGCCCAGAAAACAACGATATCCGCAGCAAGCGACAACAACATCACCACCAGCGCTTGTTGCCAGAGCGCGAGGTTACGAAAGAGCTGGAATTTAAGTGCGACGAGGTACGCAATAATACTCATGGACAAGGCGCGCACGCCAAGCGTAGAGCCACTAATGAGATCCAGTATGGCACCCATCACAAAACCTGTGCCGACATTTACGCGGTGCGGCAGGGCAAGGATCCAGTAGAGCAAAATGAGCAATACCCAATTTGGCCGGAAAACGAGAATGTCGTCCGGCCAGGGCATGATTTGCAGTAACAGCGCAATGAGAAATGAGAGCCAGATAACCCAGCGTCCCTGGCTACGGTAACTTGCCACTACTGCCCTCCCGAGGAGAGTTTAGGCGGTGGCGGTGCATCCGGCAGCGGCTGCGTTAGCCCCGTAGCAGGGGCCGGTACTGGCGCAGGGGGTCCCATGGCATCCGGTGCCGGCAGAACCTGCGGCATCATTTGCATCAGGCGTTCATTCGCGACGCGATGAACATCTTCAGGCGTCATGGGGTTAGCACCATTGCGGTCGGCGCCCCACAGCAGCAGCAGGTAGCGAAGACGCTGTAAACCCGCGGTTGGACGCGCCTGAATCACGGTATAGGCACGCTGCGTATCAAGCTTCACCGAAGAGACAACCGCAACCGGATACCCTTCAGGGAAACGTCCACCCAGACCCGACGTCACCAGAACGTCGCCCACACGAATGTCCGTGTTAGCCGGCAGATGTTCCAGCTGGAGATCGTCGGTACACCCGTTACCGGCCGCGATGACGCGAATGTCATTACGCAGTACCTGAATCGGCAGCGCATGCGTAGCATCGCAGATCAGCAGAACGCGGCTGGTCAGTTTGGCCACAGCAACAACCTGGCCTACAACGCCTTTATCACTGATAACAGGCTGACCTTCATACACACCGTTCACGCTTCCTTTGTCGATCACAACCTGATCGCTGTAAGGATCGTTGACGGTGGAGATCACCTGCGTCACCATCTTCTGCTCATCCTGACGCAGCGGCGAGCCAAGCAGCTCGCGCAGACGCGCGTTTTCCTGCTTATATTGTCCCAGCATCAGCAGCTCGCTGTTTTTCAACAGCAGTTCCTGACGTAATGCCCGGTTTTCGAGTTCGAGTTGGTCACGTGAAGACAACGTTTGAGAAACGGAGTCGAGCAACTCACGGGGACCATTTGAAATAAAGTAGAAAGGACTGACGGCGGTATCCATGTACGTTCTGATCTGACTGAACGTACCGAGGCGGCTATCGGCAATAATGACCCCAAGCGCAACCAGGACCGCCAGAATGAGGCGAAACTGTAGCGATGGGCCACGGCTAAAAATTGGCTTCATAGGCTATGCGTATTCTCGTGTCAGAGAGAAAGGGTAGCGATACGCTACCCTTTCACAATGACTACTCTTCGCTGAACAAGTCGCCGCCGTGCATGTCGATCATTTCCAGCGCCTTGCCACCACCACGGGCGACGCAAGTCAGTGGATCTTCTGCAACTACGACAGGAATACCTGTCTCTTCCATTAACAGGCGGTCGAGGTTACGCAGCAGCGCACCACCACCGGTCAGAACCATACCGCGCTCGGAGATATCAGACGCCAGTTCTGGTGGGCACTGTTCCAGGGCAACCATCACTGCGCTCACGATACCGGTCAGAGGTTCCTGCAGCGCTTCCAGAATTTCGTTGGAGTTCAGGGTAAAGCCGCGTGGAACACCTTCAGCCAGGTTACGGCCGCGAACTTCGATTTCACGCACTTCATCGCCCGGGTAAGCGGAACCGATTTCATGCTTGATACGCTCAGCGGTCGCTTCGCCGATCAGGGAACCGTAGTTACGACGCACATAATTAATGATGGCTTCGTCGAAACGATCGCCACCGATACGCACGGAAGAGGAGTACACCACGCCGTTCAGGGAGATAACGGCCACTTCAGTGGTACCACCACCGATATCCACCACCATAGAACCGGTCGCTTCAGAAACAGGCAGACCCGCACCGATTGCCGCCGCCATTGGCTCTTCAATCAGGAACACTTCACGCGCGCCTGCACCCTGGGCTGATTCACGGATTGCGCGACGTTCAACCTGGGTGGCGCCAACCGGCACACACACCAGAACACGCGGGCTTGGGCGCATGAAGCTGTTGCTGTGAACCTGCTTGATGAAGTGCTGAAGCATTTTTTCAGTCACGAAGAAGTCAGCGATAACGCCGTCTTTCATTGGGCGGATTGCGGCGATGTTGCCAGGGGTACGTCCCAGCATCTGCTTCGCGTCATGACCCACAGCGGCTACGCTTTTCGGCGAGCCGGCACGATCCTGACGAATGGCCACAACGGAAGGCTCATTCAATACGATGCCTTGTCCTTTAACGTAAATAAGGGTATTCGCGGTACCCAGGTCAATGGACAGGTCATTGGAAAACATGCCACGAAATTTTTTCAACATACTAAGGGATAATCCTGAAAGCTGGGGCGGAAAACAAAATCCGCTTACTTTACCAACCACACGCAGCAGCGACAAGGCGCAAAAATCATCTGCAGCGGTGAAAATTTGTGCAGTACGTATCCTGATGTTACAAATCTTTCCCTGATTCCCTCAGGGCTGAGTACACAGTAGCGTCCCTCACTGACATTTGTAACCCGCTAAAGGTCGTTCACTGGCTTTTTGCTCGTCATACTCAAAGCTACAGGCGCGATATTCTACGTGAAAACGGATTAAACGGCAGGTCAAACAGAGTATCTTTGCAAATATTTTTTCACATTGGTGTCAAGCGGCTGAGAGGAGGCAAAAAAATCCCCCTGACCGCCCGTCACACCGCGCTCTGTCAACATCTGCCATTCGCTTCTGGAGCGCACGCCCGTGGCAAAGACTTGTGTTCGCGTTCCCTTGCACGCTTCCACCAGACTCTGTACCAGCAGCTGGTTTTCCGTGCGCTTTTCAATGTTCCTTACCAGCCCTGGATGCAGCTTTAATAACTCCACATCCAGTTCCTTAATCCAGTTAGTACTGACCAGCGTTAAACCCGCCTGCGTGACCGCGACACGGGCACCTAGCGCATTAATCAACCGTACTACCGGACGTAACCGGCTGATGTGTTGACCCACATCCGCCTCAGCAAGTTCAAAAATAATGTGTTTGCGTTGCGATTTTTCGCATTGCATTAATGTATCACGCAACCAGCGCTGAAAACGCGGGCGAATTAACGACTCCACGGTAACCTGTAGCGCCAGGTTTTCTTCGGGCCAGAAGGACAAAAACGGCATGAGTCGGGTGATCTGCTGGCGGTCATACTCTTCAGAAAGCCCAAACTGCAGCACCATCGGCAAATATTCCGCGGAGATGACCTCTTCCGTACCGTCAAAAATACGGCACATCAGCTCACGATGATGAACGTTCCCGTTTTTCATCACCGCCGGTTTTTGATAAATGCGCGGCCCGCCGCGGCTGAGCATTTGCTCTATTAACGTTCGCCAGCGCACATTGCCGCGCCCTTTTTCCGGTAACGAATCGTCGTACACAGCCCAGCCGTTAGCGCCCTGCAACACGGCGTTGCGGGTTGCCGCTTCAGCATGTTCCATCACCTGTTCCGTCGACTGGCCGCCGCGCCAGGCACAGATGCCCATATGAACCATATCGTCCCTGTCGAGCATTTTGCTCTGCGGCAGCGCATCCACCGCTTTCAGCAGCTGGCTGGCGATGCTTTCTGACTCTTTCAGCGTACGGTGAGGCAGCAGCACGGCAAAGTCGCTGCGGTGATAACGGGCCAGCAGCGCACCCGGATAACGCATAATAAAGGTGGAGAGCAGGTTGATCAGCGTAAAGAGATTCTCTTCCGCCACGCGCTGTCCCCAGGTATCGCGCAGCAGATCGAAATCGGGCAGGCGAATCATCATGACAACACCGTGCGTCCCGACTTTTTCCGGATCGTCCAGCAACGTGGCCAGTTGATTATCAAAAAAAAGACGGTTGTTCAGCCCGGTTTTATTATCCTGCGCAGCGTAAGAGCGGATCAGCGTGTCCATACGGCTGCGCTGGTCGCTGGCGAACTGAATTTCTGAGAGCAGCGTATCCAGCGCACTGCTGGCACGCGCAGGCCATTCATGGATCGAGCCACGCACCTGCGGGCCGCGTTCACCATTCAGTATACGCACGGAACGCATCTCCAGCAGTTCCTGACCAGAGAGCTGACGGCGCAGCCAGCGAACCGCGAGAAAAATCAGCAGGACAATAAACGCGACGGCGACGGTGAGCGGCGCGGTGGTCATCATCGAGCGGAAGTAGCTGGCCATCGGATCGAGGTAGACCATGTTTATGGTCATGCCCGGGTTTTTAAGGGAATGCACCGTCACTTCCCGGTACTGGCTTACCACGCCCGCAGGCCGATAGCTGTCCTGCCGGGCATGGCTTAAAACATTATGCTTTCCCTGCAGAATGTCGATTTGGACAATATCGACAGGCACCATCAACTCATCCAGCTCGCGGGACAGCGCCGGCAGCGGGGTGGTGAGGAGACGATTATCAATCACCGACGCGACAGACTGCACCCGATTAACCAGCTTGTCCTGAATGGCGTTATAAAAGCTCAGAGAACAGCCAAGGAGCGTGACAAAAATGGTTAGCCCCGTCAGTAAGGTGATAAAAGCCGAGAACTTCGTCGTTAATCGCATCCTTGAGATAACTCCGTGGGTTGAGGGGTTAGCGAGTAAGCGCTAACTTGCATTTCAAATGCGGCATACTATCAAACCTGGCGTATCTGGCAATTTATTGCGTTAAATCGGCATTGCTTTTCCCTGAGGGAGTATAGTCTTCAGGAGCTATTTTCCAATCATCTGAGTCGTGAGGACCCTGTATGCAGGCTTTGATCTTAGAACAGCAGGACGGCAAAACGCTTGCCTCGGTGCAGGCCGTTGAAGAGAGCCGACTGCCGGCAGGCGAAGTGACCGTCGACATCGACTGGTCCAGTTTAAATTATAAAGATGCGCTGGCTATTACCGGGAAGGGTAAAATCATCCGAAATTTCCCTATGGTGCCAGGTATCGATTTTGCGGGCCGGGTTCATGCGAGCGAAGATCCGCGCTTCCATGCCGGCCAGCAGGTGCTGCTCACGGGCTGGGGCGTGGGTGAAAATCACTGGGGTGGGCTGGCGACACAGGCGCGCGTGAAAGGCGACTGGCTGGTGCCGATGCCACAAGGCCTGGATGGTCGTAAAGCGATGATCATCGGTACCGCAGGCTTTACCGCCATGCTGTGCGTGATGGCGCTGGAAGATGCCGGTATTCGCCCTGAATCGGGTGAGATCGTCGTGACCGGTGCCAGCGGTGGTGTGGGCAGCACGGCGGTGACATTGCTGCACAAACTGGGTTACCAGGTTGCGGCAGTTTCCGGGCGCGAGAGCACCCACGCGTACCTGCGTCAGCTCGGCGCTAATCGCATCCTGAGCCGCGACGAGTTTGCCGAAACCCGTCCACTGGAAAAACAGCTCTGGGCAGGTGCGGTAGATACCGTCGGTGACAAAGTGCTGGCAAAAGTGCTGGCGCAGATGAACTACGGCGGCTGCGTGGCAGCCTGTGGTCTGGCGGGCGGTTTTGCCCTGCCCACCACCGTGATGCCCTTTATTCTGCGTAACGTTCGCCTGCAGGGTGTTGATTCCGTGATGACCCCGGCGGCGCGCCGCATTGCAGCCTGGGAACGTCTGCAGCGCGATTTGCCGGACACGTTCTTTACTCAGAGCGCAACCGAAATCACGCTTAGCCAGGCGCCTGAATATGCCAGCAAGATCATGGACAACCAGTTCCACGGCCGCGCGCTGGTGAAAATTGCCTAATCTTCAAATTTTCGTGACATATTCGCGCTAATCCCTCTCCTCCGTCATGCTTAGAAAAACGCATGACGGAGGATGCCATGAAAACCCGAAAACTGACGGAAGCCGACGTAACGTCTGAATCTGTCTTTATGTTACAGCGCCGCCAGATCCTGAAAATGCTTGGCATCAGCGCCACCGCACTGACGCTTTCCCCTGCGGCTCATGCCGACCTGCTCGACTGGTTTAAAGGTAACGATCGCCCGAAAGCCCCTTCTGGCGCCCCGCTCACCTTTACGAAGCCCGCTCAGTGGCAAAACACACTGACGCTGACGCCGGAAGACAAAGTGACCGGCTATAACAATTTCTACGAATTTGGTCTCGATAAGGCCGATCCTGCGGCCAACGCGGGGAGTATGAAAACCGATCCGTGGACGCTGAAAATCGACGGTGAAGTGGCAAAACCGCTGACGCTGGACCATCACGATCTCACCACCCGTTTTCCACTGGAAGAGCGTATCTACCGCATGCGCTGCGTGGAAGCCTGGTCGATGGTCGTGCCCTGGGTAGGCTTCCCGCTGCATAAACTGCTGGCGATGGTTGAACCCACCAGCAACGCAAAATATGTCTCTTTCCAGACGCGCTACGCCCCGGACGAGATGCCGGGCCAGAAAGATCGGTTTATCGGCGGTGGGCTTGCGTATCCGTATGTCGAAGGGTTACGGCTCGACGAAGCGATGCATCCTCTTACGCTGCTGACCGTCGGTGTTTACGGCAAAGCACTCCCGCCGCAGAACGGCGCGCCTGTTCGCTTAACGGTGCCGTGGAAGTACGGTTTTAAAGGGATTAAATCTATCGTCAGCATTAAGCTCACCCGCGAACGTCCCCCCACGACCTGGAACCTGGCGGCGCCCGACGAATATGGCTTTTTTGCCAATGTGAACCCGCACGTCGATCATCCCCGCTGGTCGCAGGCCACCGAGCGATTTATCGGTTCCGGCGGCGCGCTGGATGTGAAGCGTCAGCCAACACTGCTGTTTAACGGCTACGCTGATGAAGTGGCGTCGCTTTACCGTGGCCTTAATTTACGGGAGAACTTCTGAGTGCGTTTAACGGCAAAACAGATAACCTGGCTGAAAGTGCTGTTGCACTTAGCCGGGTTGCTTCCTTTTATCTGGTTATTCTGGGCCGCCAGCCAGGGGCTTTTTAGCGCTGATCCGGCAAAGGATATCCAGCACTTTACCGGTCGGATGGCTCTGAAATTTTTACTGGCGACCTTGCTGGTGTCACCGTTAGCGCGCTACGCTAAACAGCCATTATTGATACGCACCCGCCGGCTTTTGGGGCTATGGTGTTTTGCCTGGGCGACGCTCCATTTGACCAGCTACGCCTTGCTGGAACTGGGCATTAACAACCTGGCACTGCTGGGCCGCGAACTGGTCACCCGTCCGTACCTGACGTTAGGTATCGTGAGCTGGCTGGTGTTACTGGCATTAGCACTGACATCAACGCAATATGCACAACGTACATTGGGCAGGCGCTGGCAACTGCTGCACAACTTCGTCTATCTTGTCGCGATCCTCGCACCCATCCATTATCTGTGGTCGGTGAAGATCCTCTCCCCGCAGCCCATACTCTACGCGCTGCTGGCTGTGGCGCTTTTAGCATGGCGTTACAAGAAGTTCCGTCAGTGGTTGCGATAATTCGCGAAACTGTGCGTTTTCCCGCAGAATCCCTGTCAACCGCGAATCTTTTTCGGATAGCGGTTGATAATCTTCCCTGATAAGACCAGTATTTAGCTGCCAAATGCTACGAAATCGTTATAATGTGCGACTTTGGTTTACCCGACAGCGGTTTTAGGCCTCTGAAAAGGTGACAATCGTGCTTCGAAGGTATATTTTGTTTTTTACCGGAGAATCGCAGGAGATAGCGGCACAATGGCTGATAAGTTCCATATCTTAGTTTTAAACGGACCGAACCTGAACATGCTCGGCACCCGCGAGCCCGAGAAGTACGGCTCGCTAACATTGAGTGAAATTGTTAACCGTCTGAGCACGGAAGCAACGTCGCTGAATGTGGATTTGGATCATTTTCAGTCGAACGCGGAGTACGCAATCATCGACCGTATTCATCAGGCTAAAGACACTGTGGACTATATCCTGATCAATCCGGCCGCGTTTACGCACACCAGTGTTGCTATTCGCGACGCACTGCTCGCAGTGAGTATCCCGTTTATCGAGATCCACCTGAGCAATGTGCACGCCCGAGAGCCGTTCCGCCACCATTCCTATCTATCAGATATCGCCGCTGGCGTTATTTGCGGACTGGGCGCTGACGGCTATTCATACGCTTTACAGACAGCGGTAAAACGCTTGTCACAATCACACTAAACAAGAGTACGGAACCCACTCATGGATATTCGTAAGATTAAAAAACTGATCGAGCTGGTTGAAGAATCAGGCATCTCCGAACTGGAAATTTCTGAAGGCGAAGAGTCTGTACGCATCAGCCGTGCAGCCCCAGCCGCTAGCTTCCCGGTAATGCAGCAGGCTTATGCTGCGCCAGTGCAGCAGCCTGCGCTTTCCGCAGCCGTTGCACCAGCAGCTGAAGCCGCACCTGCCGCTGCAGCAGAAATCAGTGGTCACATCGTACGTTCCCCAATGGTTGGTACTTTCTACCGCACCCCGAGCCCGGACGCGAAAGCGTTCATCGAAGTGGGTCAGAAAGTCAACGCAGGCGATACCCTGTGCATCGTTGAAGCGATGAAAATGATGAACCAGATCGAAGCAGACAAATCAGGCACTGTGAAAGCGATTCTGGTCGAAAGTGGTCAGCCGGTTGAATTTGACGAGCCGCTGGTCGTCATCGAGTAACGAGGCGAACATGCTGGATAAAATTGTTATCGCCAACCGCGGCGAGATTGCACTGCGTATTCTTCGTGCCTGTAAAGAACTGGGCATCAAGACCGTCGCTGTGCACTCAAGCGCGGATCGCGATTTAAAACACGTATTGCTGGCGGATGAGACGGTCTGTATTGGCCCGGCTCCGTCCGTAAAAAGCTATCTGAACATCCCGGCTATCATCAGCGCCGCTGAAATCACCGGCGCGGTGGCAATTCATCCGGGTTATGGCTTCCTCTCTGAGAACGCCAACTTTGCTGAGCAGGTTGAGCGCTCTGGCTTTATCTTCATCGGCCCGAAAGCTGACACTATCCGCCTGATGGGCGATAAAGTGTCCGCAATCACCGCGATGAAAAAAGCCGGTGTTCCAACCGTACCGGGCTCTGACGGTCCTCTGACCGACGACATGGATGCTAACCGTGCTCATGCGAAACGCATTGGCTATCCGGTTATCATCAAGGCGTCCGGCGGCGGCGGCGGTCGCGGTATGCGCGTTGTGCGTAGCGATGCTGAACTGGCTCAGTCCATCTCCATGACCAAAGCGGAAGCGAAAGCAGCTTTCAGCAATGACATGGTGTACATGGAAAAATACCTGGAAAACCCACGCCATATCGAAATTCAGGTGCTGGCTGACGGTCAGGGTAACGCTATCTATCTGGCAGAACGTGACTGCTCCATGCAGCGTCGTCACCAGAAAGTGGTTGAAGAAGCGCCAGCACCGGGCATTACGCCGGAACTGCGTCGCTACATCGGCGAGCGTTGTGCTAAAGCCTGTGTCGATATCGGCTATCGCGGTGCGGGTACTTTCGAGTTCCTGTTCGAAAACGGCGAGTTTTACTTCATTGAGATGAACACCCGTATTCAGGTAGAACACCCGGTTACCGAAATGATCACCGGCGTTGACCTGATCAAAGAACAGCTGCGTATCGCTGCGGGTCAGCCTCTGTCCATCAAACAGGAAGAAGTTGTGGTCAAAGGCCATGCGGTGGAATGCCGTATCAACGCCGAAGACCCGAATACCTTCCTGCCAAGCCCGGGTAAAATCACGCGTTTCCACGCGCCGGGTGGCTTTGGTGTGCGTTGGGAGTCTCATATCTACGCGGGTTACACCGTACCGCCGTACTATGACTCCATGATCGGTAAGCTTATCTGCTACGGCGAAAACCGTGACGTGGCAATTGCCCGCATGAAGAACGCCCTGCAGGAGCTGATCATCGACGGTATCAAAACCAACGTTGAACTGCAGATGCGTATCATGAGCGACGAGCACTTCCAGAATGGTGGGACTAACATCCACTATCTGGAGAAAAAACTCGGTCTGCAAGAGAAGTAAGCGCGCAGTCACGCCAAAAAGGCCGGATAATCCGGCCTTTTTTTATTTCTGGGGATCGGAAAGCCCCATCATGTACAATCCCCGCTTTATTCATCCACAAGGGACAAAAAATGGACAAGCGTTTTGTTCAGGCCCATAAAGAAGCGCGATGGGCGCTGTGGCTGACCCTTCTCTATCTTGCCGCATGGTTGGTGACCGCTTACTTACCTGACTCGGCTATCGGCATTACCGGCCTGCCTCACTGGTTCGAAATGGCCTGCCTGCTGGTGCCGCTGGTCTTTATCCTGCTGTGCTGGGCAATGGTGAAATTTATCTACCGGGATATCCCGCTGGAGGATGATGATGCAGCTTGAAGTCATTCTGCCGCTGGTCGCGTATCTGGTGGTCGTGTTTGGTTTGTCCGTTTATGCAATGCGTAAGAGAACCACCGGCACTTTCCTGAATGAGTATTTCCTCGGCAGTCGCTCGATGGGCGGTGTCGTGCTGGCCATGACGCTTACCGCCACCTATATCAGCGCCAGCTCGTTTATCGGTGGCCCCGGTGCAGCCTATAAATACGGGTTAGGTTGGGTGCTGCTGGCAATGATTCAACTGCCTGCCGTCTGGCTCTCGCTGGGTATACTGGGTAAAAAGTTTGCCATTCTGGCACGCCGTTATAACGCCGTGACGCTCAACGATATGCTGTTTGCGCGCTACCAGAGCCGTCTGCTGGTGTGGCTGGCAAGCTTAAGCCTGCTGGTCGCGTTTATTGGTGCAATGACGGTGCAGTTCATCGGCGGGGCACGTCTGCTGGAAACCGCTGCTGGGATCCCCTATGAGACGGGCCTTATCATCTTTGGGGTGAGCATTGCGCTGTATACCGCGTTTGGCGGATTTCGCGCCAGCGTGCTGAACGATACGCTGCAGGGGATGGTGATGCTCGTTGGCACAATCGTTCTGCTGGTGGGAATTGTTCACGCCGCAGGTGGTCTGAGCCATGCCGTTGAAACTCTGGAAGCGATTGACCCGAAACTGATTTCCCCGCAGGGTGCGGATGATATCCTTTCGCCAACATTTATGACGTCGTTCTGGGTGCTGGTGTGCTTTGGTGTTATTGGCCTGCCGCATACCGCCGTGCGTTGTATTTCATATAAAGACAGCAAAGCCGTTCACCGGGGTATTATTATCGGGACGATCGTTGTTGCAATCCTGATGTTCGGCATGCATCTGGCGGGTGCGTTAGGACGTGCTGTGATCCCCGACCTTACGGTTCCCGATTTGGTGATCCCAACCCTGATGGTCAAAGTGCTTCCGCCTTTTGCCGCGGGGATATTCCTCGCCGCGCCAATGGCCGCCATAATGTCGACCATTAACGCCCAGCTACTGCAGAGTTCCGCTACGATCATTAAAGATCTCTATCTGAACCTGCGTCCTGAGCAGGTTCAAAATGAACGACGCCTGAAGCGTATGTCGGCGGTGATTACGCTCGTTTTAGGCGCGCTGCTGCTGTTAGCCGCATGGCGTCCGCCGGAGATGATCATCTGGCTGAACCTGCTGGCGTTTGGCGGCCTTGAAGCCGTCTTCCTGTGGCCGCTGGTATTGGGCCTCTACTGGGAGCGCGCCAACGCTGCCGGCGCCCTGAGCGGCATGATTGTCGGCGGTGTGCTGTATGCCGTGCTAGCTACATTTAAAATTCAGTACCTGGGCTTCCATCCTATTGTGCCTTCGTTACTGTTAAGTTTACTGGCGTTTGTGGTCGGGAACCGTTTCGGTCAGCCTGTCCCACAGCCCGCTACGATTTCTACTGATAAATAAAGAGTTTTGCCATGCCGTGGATCCAACTAAAACTGAATACAACCGGCGCTAACGCCGAAGAGCTAAGCGATGCGCTGATGGAAGCCGGTTCGGTCTCCATCACCTTCCAGGACACGCATGACACGCCGGTGTTTGAGCCACTGCCGGGCGAAACTCGCCTGTGGGGTGATACCGACGTTATTGGCCTGTTTGATGCAGAAACTGACATGAAAGAGGTTGTCGCGATCCTGGAAAATCATCCGCTGCTGGGTGCGGGTTTTGCACACAAAATCGAACAGCTGGAAGACAAAGACTGGGAACGCGAGTGGATGGATAACTTCCACCCGATGCAGTTCGGTAAACGTCTGTGGATCTGCCCGAGCTGGCGTGACGTTCCGGATGAAAACGCGGTAAACGTGATGCTGGATCCGGGCCTGGCATTTGGGACCGGTACTCACCCGACGACTTCTCTGTGCCTGCAGTGGCTGGACAGTCTGGATCTGGACGGCAAGACGGTGATCGACTTCGGATGCGGCTCCGGGATCCTCGCTATCGCGGCGCTGAAACTGGGGGCGGCCAAAGCTATTGGGATCGATATCGATCCACAGGCTATTCAGGCCAGCCGTGATAACGCTGAACGCAACGGCGTTTCTGACCGCCTTGAACTGTATCTGCCGGATGCGCAGCCAGAAGCCATGAAAGCCGATGTGGTGGTGGCGAACATTCTGGCCGGCCCATTACGCGAACTGGCCCCGTTAATCAGCGTGCTGCCCGTTGACGGCGGTCTGCTGGGGCTTTCCGGGATCCTGGCAAGCCAGGCTGACAGCGTTTGCGAAGCCTACGCCGATCTTTTCGCCCTCGACCCGGTGGTCGAAAAAGAAGAGTGGTGTCGTATTACGGGCCGTAAAAAGTAAGCCATTGGCGTGGTCATCTGACCACGCCTCTCTTCCTCCGATAATCCTCTCTTCCCGTGCCCTTCTCCGGTAAAATACCCACACAAATCATATTGATAACAATGGTTTGAACCACAATAATTCACCGGAAGAATACTATGACCCACTTTACTGGCAAGGCAGCGCTCTTTGCGCTGAGCATTATCTCGGCTTCAGCCTGCGCATCACACTGGAGCTACGAAGGCGAAGGCGCACCGGAACACTGGGGCGAACTGGACGAGGCTTACAAAACCTGTCAAAGCGGGATGAACCAGTCCCCCATCAACATTGAATCCACCGCGAACGCGCACCTCTCCCCGCTGCAAACGCATTACATTGATGGCCCTGTGACGCTGACGAACAACGGCCACACCATTCAGGCAAGTGAAAAGCCGGAAACCCGCGATACCCTTACCCTCGATAAGCAAACCTGGACCCTGCAACAGTTCCATTTCCACGCCCCGAGCGAAAACACCGTACATGGCAAGAAATTTGCGATGGAAATGCATCTGGTGCACAAAAACGCGGCCGGAGAGCTGGCGGTGGTGGCGGTCATGTTCGATAAAGGGGCCGCGAACCCGGAGCTGGATAAGCTGTGGAGCGTCATGCCTGAGCAGGCCGAACAGAACGTCTCGATTAAGCAAGATCTCAATCTGAACAAGCTGATTCCAAAAGATAAAACGTACTGGCGCTTTAGCGGCTCGCTGACCACACCGCCGTGCTCAGAGGGGGTAACCTGGATTGTACTGAAGCACCCGCTGACCGTCTCTGCAGAGCAGCTTGAGAAATTCTCCCACACGATGCACCACGAAAATAACCGCCCGGTACAACCCCTTCATGGTCGCGTAGTCGTCGAATAATGCGCATTTTTCGCATGCAGATCATGTTCTAAAATGCGACTCAGATCGCAAACAAGCGGGATAATCTGCTGCTAAAAACAGCAGATTATCCCGCTCAAGTGATGCATTTATTCAGAAATGATGAGAAGTTACGGGAAATTGTAAGCGGCTATAAAATAATCATTACATCATAACTTTATGATTTAACAGGTTTATAATTTTCACCTGAAGGACAGAGCGGCGATTCCTTGATCTACAACAGTGGATTGTTCAAAGTTTGGCCTTTCATCTCGTGCAAAAAATGCGTAATATACGCCGCCTTGCAGTCACAGTATGGTCATTTCTTAACTCATGCGCATCGGACACTACCAGCTCAGAAATCGCCTGATCGCAGCCCCAATGGCAGGTATTACCGACCGGCCGTTCAGGACGCTGTGCTATGAGATGGGGGCAGGTTTAACCGTTTCCGAGATGATGTCGTCTAACCCACAAGTGTGGGAAAGCGATAAGTCCCGCCTTCGGATGGTGCACGTTGATGAACCAGGTATTCGCACCGTGCAAATTGCCGGAAGCGTGCCTGAAGAGATGGCAGATGCCGCGCGGATTAACGTGGAAAGTGGCGCCCAGATTATTGATATCAATATGGGGTGCCCGGCCAAGAAAGTGAATCGCAAGCTTGCAGGTTCAGCCCTTCTGCAATACCCCGACCAGGTGAAGTCTATCCTGACCGCGGTTGTCAGCGCAGTGGACGTTCCTGTTACGTTGAAGATTCGCACGGGTTGGTCGCCGGAACACCGTAACTGTGTAGAGATTGCCCAACTGGCCGAAGACTGTGGCATTCAGGCCCTGACCATCCATGGACGCACTCGCGCCTGTTTGTTCAATGGTGAAGCTGAATACGACAGCATTCGGGCAGTTAAGCAGAAAGTTTCCATTCCGGTTATCGCGAATGGTGACATTACTGACCCGCTTAAAGCCAGAGCTGTGCTCGACTATACGGGAGCTGATGCTCTGATGATAGGACGTGCCGCTCAGGGAAGACCCTGGATCTTTCGGGAAATCCAGCATTATCTGGACACTGGGGAGTTGCTTGCCCCACTGCCACTGGCAGAGGTAAAGCGCTTGCTTTGTTCGCATGTTCGGGAATTGCATGACTTTTATGGTCAGGCAAAAGGGTACCGAATTGCGCGTAAACACGTATCCTGGTATCTCCAGGAGCACGCTCCAAATGACCAGTTTCGGCGCACATTCAACGCCATAGAGGATGCCAGCGTACAGCTGGAGGCGTTGGAGGCATACTTCGAAAATCTTGCGTAATGAAATAAAGAGCTGACAGAACTATGTTCGAACAACGCGTAAATTCTGACGTACTGACCGTTTCTACCGTTAACTCTCAGGATCAGGTAACTCAAAAGCCCCTGCGTGACTCGGTTAAACAGGCACTGAAGAACTATTTTGCTCAACTGAACGGTCAGGATGTTAATGACCTGTATGAGCTGGTACTGGCTGAAGTTGAACAGCCACTGTTGGACATGGTGATGCAATACACCCGCGGTAACCAAACCCGCGCTGCCCTGATGATGGGTATCAACCGTGGTACACTGCGTAAGAAACTGAAAAAATACGGCATGAACTAATTTCGGTTAGCGAAATGCTTGTTTAAAAAGGCGCTACCTGGCATGGGGATGCGCCTTTTTTATTGCCCGCGCCTGTCACCGTCAAGGCTGTGTAAACCTTCGTTTATCCCCCTTTTAAACCGCGACTTTTCGTGTATATTTCCACCACCTCACTGAACCTCTTCGCCCGGAACGATACGCATGATTCGTAAATACTGGTGGCTGGTTGTATTTGCTGTCTCGATTTTCCTCTTCGACGCGCTCCTGATGCAGTGGATTGAACTGATGAGCACTGAAGCCGATAAGTGTCGCAATATGAATTCCGTAAATCCGCTAAAATTAGTGAACTGCTCAGAACTCGACTAACCGCCTGACGTCGCTAAACTCACTGTTATGACCTACTAAAAACGGGGATTTAAATCCCTTTGAGCCGTTACCTTACGATGATAATGTCTCGCCCTTCTCAACCGCGCCTGCGTAACCTCACACTCGAGTAGAACCGATCATGCTGGTTAGCCAATACAACCATATCCTCGTCGTCCTCTCCTTTGTTGTTGCTATCCTTGCTGCCTATACCGCGCTGAATATGGCTGCACGTGTTGCCGGGAGTCAGGGCGTGGCTGCGCGCGTCTGGCTGGCCGGCGGCGGTATTGCCATGGGGATTGGCGTGTGGGCCATGCATTTTATCGGCATGCTGGCGATGGACCTCTCCATGAGCATGCGCTACAACGCGACCCTGACGGTGCTATCCATGGTTATCGCCGTGGGCTCGTCACTGTTTGCGCTGTGGCTCGTTAGCTGTGAGCAGTTACGTTTGCGCCGTCTGCTGCCCGGTGCGTTAGTGATGGGCTGCGGCATTGTGGCGATGCATTACACCGGCATGGCGGCGCTGGAAGTCTCTCCCGGTATTATCTGGGACAAAACATGGGTGGCCATTTCGGTTGTCATTGCGCTTGCGGCTTCGCTCGCCGCATTATGGCTGACGTTCCGCTTGCGGCATGAAGCGTCTCAGGTGTCGCTGATGCGTTTTGCCGCCGCCGTTACGATGGGGATCGCCATTGCCGGTATGCACTATGCCGGGATGAAAGCCGCTCAGTTCCCCATGTCGACCATGACACACCATGAAGGTATTAACGGCAGCTGGCTGGCAGTACTGGTCAGCGTCGTCGCACTCGCCATACTGGGGATCACGCTGCTGGTCTCGATGCTGGATGCCCGCCTTCAGGCACGAACCTCCCTTCTGGCCTCATCCCTTGCAGAAGCGAACCGCGAACTCGCTCAACTGGCTTTGCAGGATACGCTGACGCGTCTGCCGAACCGTGTTTTGCTGGAGGACCGACTCGATCAGGCCATCAGCAAAGCTGACCGTGAAGGCACCCATTTTGCACTGATGTTCATGGATCTCGACGGATTTAAAACCATCAACGATGCGTACGGCCATGATGTCGGTGACAGACTGCTTGTCGCCGTGACGCAGCGCCTGCTCACGCCCCTGAAGGGTCAGTTCACCCTTGCCCGTATCGGTGGTGATGAGTTTGTTCTTCTGGCTGAAGGAGAAGGTCCGGATGATGCGGCCTCGCTGGCCAACTCGCTGGTTCGCGCTATCGATAGCCCATTCAATCTGGATCCCTATGAACTGGTGGTAACCCTTAGCATTGGTATCGCGCTCTATCCCCACGACGGTAAAACCGAGCGCGAGCTGATGTTTAACGCTGATGCGGCGATGTACCACACGAAGCACATGGGACGAAACGGTTATCACTTTTTCCAGCCCTCCATGAACACCCTGGCGCAGACCCATCTCCAGTTGATGAACGATCTGTGGCTGGCTATCGATCGTAATGAACTGCGCCTGCTTTATCAGCCAAAATTCCACGCACCGGCGGGTCCTGTCCTTGGGTTCGAGGCGCTATTGCGCTGGCAACACCCGAAACAGGGATTACTGACGCCAGACCTGTTCCTGCCGCTGGCGGAAAAAACGGGGCTGATCATCCCGATTGGCAACTGGGTGCTTAATGAGGCCTGCCGTCAGTTGCGGGAGTGGCACCTTCAGGGGCATCAAAACTGGTCGATGGCGGTGAACCTGTCGACACTGCAGTTTGAACAACCTTCACTGGTTAAAACGGTGCTCGACTGCCTGACGCGTCACAACGTACCGCCGGAGATGCTGATCCTTGAAGTGACGGAAACCACGGCGATGAGCAACCCGGATGAGAGTGTGCGCGTACTGACAGAGCTGACGGACGCGGGCGTGAAAGCGTCCATTGATGATTTTGGTACCGGTTATTCCAGCCTGCTTTATCTCAAGCGCCTGCCGGCCTGTGAATTGAAAATCGACAGAGCGTTCGTGAAAGAGTTAAGCGGTGAAAGCGAAGACGCCACCATTGTCTCAGCGATTGTGGCCCTGGCAAAAACGCTAAATCTGAAAGTCGTGGCGGAAGGGGTGGAAACCGAAGCACAGCAAACCTTTTTGACGGCGCTGGGCTGCAACACGCTTCAGGGCTATCTGTTGGGCAAACCGGTCAGTGCACAGACCATCGAAGCGCTCTGCGCGCAAGGGGAAATGTTACCTGGCGCTGAGCTAAAATCATCCTCATGAGGCGACACCCGCACGACAGGGAGTGTCGCCAGAATGCTATCGACCAGCGCAGGAGCCTGCTGGTAAAGATTAAAACTGCTGTTATTCATTAACCAGTTTTTAATGATTCCGCTGAAAAAACCGTGGAAAACAATCAGGGTCAGATCAACATTTACCTGTGACGAAATGAGGTTCCGCGAAATACAGTCCTGCAACGTGGCACGTAAAGACTCATAATTAAAACCAATACGTTTTCTGATTTCACACTCTGAAATCATATCGCTATTAAATTCACACTTATGATACAAGATTTGCAAAAGAGCGCATTGCCGAGGCTCATGTGCAATATATTGCAACGCAGCAATAAATTGCTCACGAAGCATTAACAAGGGATCGCTGCCCGCAGAAAGAGAAAGTCTGTCACGAATGATGTCACGAAACGGTAATTGCTGTTCCCAGATGGCATTAAATATTTCTGATTTACTGGTAAAATGCCAGTAGATGGCACCCCGTGTAACATTTGCTGCATCCGCGATATCCGTCAGCGTCGTGTTCGCCACGCCCCGCGTCGCAAACTGCCCGATAGCCGCTTCAATCAGCTGCTGACGGGTCTGTTGAGCCTCTTCTTTCTTTTTACGCACCATAGACGACTACTCGTTACTCGCAAGGTTTATATTTACACGGATCAGGTACACGAAAGTATTCACTACTTTGCGTTTTAATTTTGCACAAAAAAAGTCAAATCGCTTAATTAATAATTAAGACAAATGCATAGATATAATTAAATTCATGAGATGAATAATTGAACCACGTTAAATGCCATTTATCTGATTAACCGGCCAGAAGTATATCCCCGCTAACACCAGGTTTGATTCTGATTTTTGCCTTAAGGCCTGTTCATTCGCACTTATAAATTAAAAAACATTAATTACCCTCATTATTATACGCCCTACATTTTATTTTTATCCCTCTGCCCTGCTACCGATTCACGGCAAATATCGGTTCATGGGTATTTAAAGGAACAGTAATGACGAATTATTTCAGACGTTTGCCCTTATCCGGTTTTATTGTCTGCGCGGTACTGCTCACTGGATGCGATGGTCAGGAAAACCAACCACCGCATCCGCAGGCGCCTCAGGTCAGCGTGCATATTGTGAAAAGCGCCCCTCTGGCTGTCACAATCGAACTCCCGGGCAGAACAGATGCCTTTCGCGTTGCGGAGGTTCGTCCTCAGGTGAGCGGCATCATATTGCGTCGTAACTTCACAGAGGGAAGCGATGTAAAAGCCGGCGAGTCACTTTATCAGATCGATCCTGCCACCTATCAGGCCGCGTATGACAACGCGAAAGGTGAACTCGCGAAGGCCCAGGCGGCGGCTAACATTGCGCACCTGACGGTAAAACGTTATCTCACGCTGGTTGGCACGCAGTATGTCAGCAAGCAGGAATACGACCAGGCCGTGGCGACAGCGCAGCAAGCAGATGCCAGCGTCGTTGCCGCACAGGCAGGCGTTGAAAGCGCGCGCATTAATCTTGCCTATACCAAAGTGACGTCTCCCGTCGAGGGTCGCATCGGTAAATCCAGCGTCACCGAAGGCGCACTGGTGACCAACGGGCAAGCCGCAGCCCTGGCAACGGTTCAGCAGCTTGATCCGATGTATGTCGACGTCACCCAGTCCAGCAGTGATTTTATGCGTCTGAAGCAGACGAGCCTGCAAAAAGGAGAGGCCACCAGCACCGTTGAGCTGGTGATGGAGAATGGTCAGCCCTACCCGTTGAAAGGTACGCTGCAGTTCTCGGATGTCACGGTCGACGAAAGTACCGGCTCTATCACCTTACGCGCGATTTTCCCAAACCCACAGCACCTGCTGTTGCCTGGCATGTTTGTCCGGGCCCGCATTGATGAAGGCACACAGCCTGATGCGATTCTGGTCCCACAACAAGGCGTGACCCGCACGCCGCGCGGTGATGCATCCGTTCTGGTGGTTAACGATAAAAACCAGGTTGAGTCACGTACCGTCGTTGCCCCTCAGGCGATTGGCGATCGCTGGCTGGTGACGGAAGGACTGAAAAATGGCGACCGCGTCATTGTCAGCGGCTTACAAAAAGTCAGACCGGGCGCTACCGTCGTCGCGACGCCTGATACCACCACGACTCCAGCCGGTTAAGGGACGACGACATGGCTAATTTCTTTATCCAACGGCCGGTTTTCGCCTGGGTGCTTGCCATCATTTTGATGATTGCAGGCGGGCTGGCTATTCTCAAACTGCCCATCGCGCAGTATCCGACCATTGCCCCTCCCGCCGTGGCTATCACCGCAACGTATCCGGGTGCTGATGCGCAAACGGTGCAGGATACCGTAACGCAGGTTATCGAACAGAACATGAACGGTATCGATAACCTGATGTATATGTCATCCACCAGCGATTCCGCAGGTAATGTCACCATCACGTTGACCTTCCAGTCTGGAACAGACCCGGACATTGCGCAGGTACAGGTGCAGAACAAACTGCAGCTCGCCATGCCGCTGCTACCCCAAGAGGTCCAGCAGCAAGGGATCGGTGTTGAGAAGTCCAGCAGCAGCTTCCTGCTGGTCGCAGGCTTTGTTTCCGATAACAAAGACCTCACGCAGGATGACATCTCTGACTATGTCGCGTCTAACGTGAAAGATGCCATTAGCCGCACCACGGGAGTTGGTGATGTGCAGCTGTTTGGTGCCCAGTATGCGATGCGCATCTGGCTCGACAGCAACGCGATGAACAAATACCAGCTGACGCCACTGGATGTGATTAATCAGCTGAAAACGCAGAACGACCAGATAGCGGCCGGCCAATTAGGCGGAACGCCGTCAGTACCGGGGCAGCAGTTGAACGCCTCGATCATTGCACAAACGCGTCTGAAATCTCCGGAAGAGTTTGGCCGCGTGACGCTCAAGGTGAACCAGGACGGCTCCATGGTTCATCTGAAAGATGTGGCCCGCATTGAGCTGGGTGGCGAAAACTACAATATGGTCACCAAAATCAACGGGCAAGCGGCAACCGGCCTGGGGATTAAGCTGGCTACCGGTGCAAACGCACTGGACACGGCCGCCGCCATCAAGAGTAAACTGGCCCAGCTCCAGCAGTTCTTCCCGCAGGGGCTGAAAGTAGTCTACCCCTATGACACCACGCCTTTTGTGAAGATCTCTATCCACGAAGTGGTGAAAACGCTGTTCGAAGCGATCATTCTCGTCTTCCTGGTGATGTATCTTTTCCTGCAAAACCTGCGGGCGACGCTTATCCCGACAATTGCGGTGCCGGTCGTGCTGTTGGGTACGTTTGCGATCCTGGCGGCGTTCGGTTTCTCCATCAACACCCTGACCATGTTCGGTATGGTGCTGGCGATTGGCCTGCTGGTTGATGACGCCATCGTGGTGGTTGAGAACGTCGAACGCGTCATGGTTGAGGACAAGCTGCCGCCAAAAGAGGCGACACAGAAGTCGATGGGGCAGATACAGGGCGCACTGGTGGGTATCGCCATGGTGCTCTCGGCGGTCTTTATCCCCATGGCCTTTTTTGGCGGTTCAACGGGAGCCATCTATCGTCAGTTCTCGCTGACCATTGTCTCGGCTATGGCGCTGTCAGTGCTGGTCGCTCTGATTCTGACACCGGCCCTGTGCGCCACCTTGCTTAAGCCCGTCTCCAGCGATCGCCACGAAAAGAAAGGTGGCTTCTTCGGCTGGTTTAATGCGCTCTTTGACCGGAGCGTGGAGCATTACAGCAACAGCGTAAGCGGCATTTTGCGTAAGACCGGGCGCTATCTGGTGGTATACGTCATCATCGTCGGTGGTATGGCTGTACTGTTCCTGCGCTTACCCACCTCCTTCCTGCCCGAAGAGGATCAGGGGGTATTTATGACTATGGTCCAGCTCCCCGCCGGAGCCACCCAGATGCGAACCCAGCAGGTGCTTGACCAGGTTCAAAATTATTATCTCAACAACGAGAAGGCTAACGTTGAATCGGTGTTTACCGTGAACGGCTTTAGCTTTAGTGGTCAGGGTCAGAACTCCGGTATTGCGTTCGTTAGCCTAAAGCCCTGGGAAGCGCGTCCCGGAGCAGAAAATAGCGTTGAGGCGATCGTAAGGCGTGCGACGAAGGCCTTCAGTCAGATTAAAGATGGCCTCGTGTTCCCGTTTAACCTGCCAGCGATTATCGAGCTGGGTACCGCAACGGGCTTTGACTTTGAGTTGATTGATCAAGCTAACCTGGGGCATACCCAACTGACCCAGGCGCGTAATCAACTGCTCGGCATGGTGAAAGCGCACCCCGATCTGCTGGTTCGCGTTCGTCCTAACGGTCTGGAAGATACCCCACAGTTCAAACTGGATGTCGATCAGGAGAAGGCACAGGCGCTGGGCGTCAGCCTCTCTGACATCAACCAGACGATCTCGACGGCATTGGGGGGAACCTATGTGAACGACTTTATCGATCATGGACGCGTGAAAAAAGTGTACGTCCAGGCCGACGCTCACTTCCGTATGTTGCCAGGGGACATCAACAACCTCTACGTGCGCAGCGCGAATGGTGAAATGGTGCCGTTCTCCTCCTTTAGCAGCTCGCACTGGGTGTATGGCTCGCCTCGCCTGGAGCGCTACAACGGAATGCCTTCGATGGAGATCCTCGGTGAGTCCGCGCCGGGTAAAAGTACCGGTGAGGCGATGGCCTTGATGGAGAACCTCGCCGCAAAACTGCCTTCCGGTATCGGCCATGACTGGACGGGAATGTCTTATCAGGAACGACTGTCTGGTAACCAGGCACCTGCCCTGTACGCCATTTCACTGATTGTGGTGTTCCTGTGCCTGGCTGCGCTTTATGAAAGCTGGTCTATTCCCTTCTCGGTCATGCTGGTTGTGCCGCTGGGTGTCACGGGCGCGCTTCTCGCCGCATCGATTCGCGGGTTAAATAATGATGTCTATTTCCAGGTCGGCCTGCTGACAACGATTGGTCTGTCGGCGAAAAACGCCATTCTGATCGTCGAGTTTGCTAAGGATCTGATGGATAAAGAAGGTAAAGGGATCATTGAAGCCACACTGGAAGCATCCAGAATGCGCCTTCGACCGATCCTGATGACGTCGCTGGCCTTTATCCTTGGCGTGATGCCACTGGTCATCAGCAGAGGAGCCGGGAGCGGCGCGCAAAATGCTGTCGGGACAGGTGTTATGGGAGGGATGCTTTCCGCAACGCTTCTGGCCATTTTCTTCGTGCCCGTCTTCTTTGTGGTTGTCCGGCGCCGGTTTACGAAACATAAAGAGTAATGTTTCTCAAAAAAGGCACCTCAGGTGCCTTTTTTATTTTTAGCATAAACAATGAATTAGATATGTCATAATCACAGCATTAATAGTTAACCATTTGCATTAAGTAAAAACGCCGCGTTACGTCTTCATATTTTCTCCATTAATTCATCCTGACAGCGACTTTTCTCCACGATTTTTACAAACAACATAATTTGAGATTATTCCCCGTGCAACGTTGCCTTATCCCGGTGGTAAAATAGTCTCCAGTTCGTTAATAGCCCCCCTGGCTGTATAGCGAATGAGAAATAATACTGAGGTAACATCATGAAAAGATTCATTTCCGTTGCACTACTCGCTGCGCTGCTTGCTGGATGCGCGCACGACTCTCCATGTGTACCGGTATACGACGATCAAGGCCGACTGGTTCATACCAATACCTGTATGAAAGGCACCACTCAGGACAACTGGGAAACAGCAGGTGCTATCGCCGGTGGTGCTGCCGCAGTGGCAGGTTTGACGCTGGGTATCGTTGCTCTGACGAAGTAACATCAGAACGTATCATGTGTGTAGAAAGCGCGGCTCTGTCCGCGCTTTTGCTTTTAAAGAGTGCAGCGTTTTCAGATAAGTAAAAAAATAGCCCCGTCTTTACCCAGCCTGTTTATTTCATCCTGCGGACAGTCACATATTTTTAATGCACAGCGTTAAATTACATATTCTATCGTGATGATTTTCACATATTAATTACATTTAATACCCTGCCAATATTCACCCCAGAAACTATCTCTTCTTTTTAAGGCATAGCCCATGAAAGTTTTGCTCCGATTTGTGGCACAGGTTGTAATTTCGCACCGTTTCGGGGCGCTCTCTTTATTTAACCCTGTCTACACTCAGCATTATGCGCTCATTGGTCACCTATTTTGTTGAGCGCAAAACCTGGCATTACGTTTGCTTTATAAACGTTGGCCAAAGCCACAGACAGGTAAAGCGTTTAAAACGCCTCTATAACGATAAATTTCGCCACACAGGATGCATTATGAAAAAGACGATGATAGCCAGCCTGGCCGCCGCGGGCATGTTGTTTGCTGTAGCCGGTCAGGCCCATGCGGGTACGACACTGGATGCCGTTAAAAAGAAAGGGTTTGTTCAATGTGGGATCAGTGACGGTTTACCTGGCTTCTCTTATGCCGATGCAAACGGCAAATTTACCGGTATTGATGTTGATGTCTGTCGCGGTGTCGCCGCCGCCGTTTTCGGTGACGACAGTAAAGTAAAATATACCCCGCTGACGGCGAAAGAACGTTTTACTGCATTACAGTCTGGCGAAGTTGACATGCTTTCCCGTAATACCACCTGGACCTCCTCACGTGATGCAGGCATGGGAATGGCATTTACTGGCGTGACCTATTATGACGGTATCGGTTTCCTGACCCACAATAAAGCGGGCCTGAAAAGCGCCAAAGAGCTGGATGGCGCGACCGTTTGTATCCAGGCCGGTACCGATACCGAGCTGAACGTCGCGGATTATTTCAAAGCAAATAACATGAAATATACCCCTGTGACATTCGATCGCTCCGATGAATCGGCCAAAGCGCTGGAATCCGGTCGTTGCGACACGCTGGCTTCTGACCAGTCACAGCTGTACGCCTTGCGTATTAAGCTGAGCAACCCGGCGGAGTGGATTGTCCTGCCTGAAGTGATCTCCAAGGAGCCTCTTGGACCGGTTGTGCGTCGTGGCGATGAAGACTGGTTCTCCATTGTTCGCTGGACGCTGTTTGCCATGCTGAATGCTGAAGAGATGGGCATCAACTCGAAAAACGTCGACGAGAAAGCCGCTAAACCGTCCACGCCGGATATGGCTCATCTGCTGGGAACAGAGGGCGATTTCGGGAAGGATCTGAAGCTGGATAACAAGTGGGCTTACAACATCATCAAACAGGTGGGTAACTACGCTGAGATCTTTGAGCGCAACGTGGGATCGGAAAGCCCTCTGAAGATCAAACGCGGCCAGAACAATCTCTGGAACAACGGCGGTATTCAGTACGCGCCACCAGTACGTTAAGTCATTGCTGTAACGGGCACTGTTAAGGCAGTGCCCGCCCCAGAGTCATGGTTACCGAGGTTTCTTTATGTCCCATCGCCGCTCAGCCGTAAAAGGATCGCTATCCTTTTCTCATCCCGCGGTCCGCGCCTGGCTATTCCAGGTTATTGCGATTATTGCGGTTGTTCTTATCGCCGTGTATCTCATCCATAACACTATAACCAACCTGAATAATCGCGGTATTACCTCCGGCTTTGCTTTTCTGGATCGCAGCGCGGGGTTTGGCATTGTTCAACACCTTATTGATTATCAGGAAGGCGACACGTATGGACGCGTGTTCGTGGTCGGTTTACTGAATACGCTGCTGGTCTCTGCACTTTGTATTGTCTTTGCTTCCATACTGGGCTTCTTTATTGGTCTGGCACGTCTGTCCGAAAACTGGCTGCTGCGCAAACTGTCTACTTTTTATATTGAGACGTTCCGTAATATCCCGCCGCTGCTGCAGATCTTTTTCTGGTATTTTGCCGTGCTGCGCAACCTGCCGGGGCCACGTCAGGCTGTTGATGCTCTTGATCTGTTTTTCCTGAGTAATCGCGGGTTGTATATTCCTTCTCCGCAGCCGGGTGAAGGGTTGTATGCCTTCATTGCCGCCCTTGTAATAGCGCTTGCTCTCTCAGCCGCCATGTTCCGCTATAACCGCACGCATCAGTTCAAAACCGGGCAGCTTCGTAAAACCTGGCCAACCGCCGCAATCCTTATCATTGGTCTGCCACTCCTGACACACTGGCTGTTTGGGGCCGCCCTTCACTGGGATATTCCGCAGCTGCGTGGCTTTAACTTCCAGGGCGGAATGGTTTTAATTCCTGAGCTGGCAGCCCTGACGCTGGCGCTTTCGATTTATACCTCTGCATTTATCGCCGAGATTATTCGTGCGGGGATCCAGGCCGTTCCTTACGGACAACACGAGGCGGCACGCTCGCTGGGATTACCCCATACGGTGACGCTTCGTCAGGTCATTATTCCGCAAGCGTTACGGGTCATCATTCCGCCGCTGACCAGTCAATACCTCAATATTGTCAAAAACTCATCGCTGGCGGCCGCCATTGGTTACCCCGATATGGTGTCGCTGTTTGCCGGAACCGTGCTTAACCAGACCGGACAAGCCATTGAAACTATCGCCATCACAATGTCTGTCTATCTGATCATCAGCCTGGTGATTTCGTTGCTGATGAACCTCTATAACCGTCGTATAGCACTGGTCGAGCGCTAAGGATCTATGATGACAAAAGCGATACTGTCGCACTCCTCGCGCCCTGCCGGTTCGACAGGCGGACGTTTAATTCTCTGGGCGCGTAAGAATCTGTTCTCCAACTGGAGTAACAGCCTGCTGACAATTGTATGTTTGTGGCTTATGTGGGAATTAATTCCACCGCTGCTGAACTGGGCTTTTTTACAGGCTAACTGGTCGGGATCCACTCGCGCAGACTGCACAAAAGCAGGGGCCTGTTGGGTGTTTATTCATGAGCGTTTTGGCCAGTTCATGTATGGATTGTATCCGCATGAACAGCGCTGGCGGATTAATCTGGCACTGGCCATCGGGCTGCTCTCCATCGCCGTAATGTTCTGGAAAAAACTGCCTCATCGGGGCCGTTATATTGCCTGTTGTGCAGTGGTGTATCCCATTATTGTTTGGGGGCTGTTGTATGGCGGCTTCCTGGGGCTGGAACGTGTTGAAACACGTCAGTGGGGTGGGTTAACGCTGACGCTGATTATCGCGTCCGTTGGGATAGCCGGCGCACTGCCATGGGGTATTTTGCTCGCGCTTGGGCGGCGCTCAAAAATGCCTGTCGTACGTGTGCTTTCCGTTATTTTCATTGAATTCTGGCGTGGCGTACCGCTTATCACCGTTCTGTTTATGTCTTCGGTCATGTTGCCGCTGTTTATGGCAGAAGGGACAACGATAGACAAACTGATCCGTGCCCTGGTCGGGGTCATCCTTTTCCAGTCCGCTTACGTTGCGGAAGTGGTGCGTGGGGGCCTGCAGGCTCTGCCTAAAGGTCAGTACGAAGCGGCGGAATCACTGGCGCTTGGCTACTGGAAAACGCAGGGACTGGTGATATTGCCACAAGCACTCAAGCTGGTTATCCCGGGCCTGGTCAATACCATCATTGCCCTCTTCAAAGATACCAGCCTGGTGATCATCATCGGGCTGTTCGATCTCTTTAGCAGCGTGCAACAGGCGACCGTTGACCCTGCCTGGCTGGGTATGTCCACCGAGGGATATGTCTTCGCTGCTCTGATCTACTGGATCTTTTGTTTTAGCATGTCGCGCTATAGCCAGCATCTGGAAAAGCGCTTTAACACCGGGCGTACACCGCACTGAGGAAATTATGAGCCAGATTACTATGACACCTGCCGACGCGATGATTACGCTGGAAAACGTGAATAAATGGTACGGGCAGTTTCATGTTTTGAAAGACATTAACCTCAAGGTTAAGCAGGGAGAACGGATCGTTCTTTGTGGCCCTTCCGGGTCCGGAAAATCCACGACCATTCGCTGTATTAACCACCTTGAAGAACATCAGCAGGGGCGCATTGTTGTTGATGGCATCGAGCTGAATGAAGATATTCGTAACATCGAACGGGTGCGCCAGGAAGTGGGAATGGTGTTCCAGCACTTTAACCTGTTTCCCCATCTGACCGTTCTGCAGAACTGTACGCTTGCGCCAATTTGGGTACGAAAGATGCCTAAAAAGGAGGCTGAAGCACTGGCGATGCACTACCTGGAACGGGTACGAATCGCAGAGCACGCCAATAAATTTCCCGGCCAGATATCAGGCGGTCAGCAACAGCGTGTGGCTATCGCCCGTTCGCTCTGTATGAAACCGAAAATTATGCTTTTTGATGAACCGACATCCGCCCTGGATCCGGAAATGGTGAAAGAGGTACTGGATACCATGATTGGACTGGCGCAGTCCGGGATGACCATGCTGTGTGTGACGCACGAAATGGGGTTTGCCAGAACCGTGGCCGATCGGGTGATCTTTATGGATCGTGGGGAAATCGTTGAGCAGGCACCGCCGGATGAGTTCTTCGCACATCCTAAATCTGAACGTACGCGGGCTTTCCTGTCACAAGTGATCCATTAAGCGTGTCTTAGCCCGGTGGCGCTTCGCTTACCGGGTCTGACTTTTTCCGGGAAACATAACGCAAAAAGGCCATCCTTTCGGATGGCCTCTTCACTTGTTTGATGTCTGGCAGTTCCCTACTCTCACATGGGGAGACCCCACACTACCATCGGCGCTACGGCGTTTCACTTCTGAGTTCGGCATGGGGTCAGGTGGGACCACCGCGCTAAAGCCGCCAGACAAATTCTTTTACTTCTTGCCGAACTTTAACCTAAGTATAAAGTGGTGCTGATACCCAGAGTCGAACTGGGGACCTCACCCTTACCAAGGGTGCGCTCTACCAACTGAGCCATATCAGCACGCTAAATTTGATGCCTGGCAGTTCCCTACTCTCACATGGGGAGACCCCACACTACCATCGGCGCTACGGCGTTTCACTTCTGAGTTCGGCATGGGGTCAGGTGGGACCACCGCGCTAAAGCCGCCAGGCAAATTCTGTTAATCTGTATCAGCTGAAAATCGTCTCTCATCGCCAAAACATCTTCGGCGTTGTAAGGTTAAGCCTCACGGTTCATTAGTATCGGTTAGCTCAACGCATCGCTGCGCTTACACACCCGACCTATCAACGTCGTAGTCTTCAACGTTCCTTCAGGAGACTTAAAGTCTCAGGGAGAACTCATCTCGGGGCAAGTTTCGTGCTTAGATGCTTTCAGCACTTATCTCTTCCGCATTTAGCTACCGGGCAGTGCCATTGGCATGACAACCCGAACACCAGTGATGCGTCCACTCCGGTCCTCTCGTACTAGGAGCAGCCCCCCTCAATTCTCCAGCGCCCACGGCAGATAGGGACCGAACTGTCTCACGACGTTCTAAACCCAGCTCGCGTACCACTTTAAATGGCGAACAGCCATACCCTTGGGACCTACTTCAGCCCCAGGATGTGATGAGCCGACATCGAGGTGCCAAACACCGCCGTCGATATGAACTCTTGGGCGGTATCAGCCTGTTATCCCCGGAGTACCTTTTATCCGTTGAGCGATGGCCCTTCCATTCAGAACCACCGGATCACTATGACCTGCTTTCGCACCTGCTCGAGCCGTCACTCTCGCAGTCAAGCTAGCTTATGCCATTGCACTAACCTCCTGATGTCCGACCAGGATTAGCTAACCTTCGTGCTCCTCCGTTACTCTTTGGGAGGAGACCGCCCCAGTCAAACTACCCACCAGACACTGTCCGCAACCCGGATTACGGGTCTACGTTAGAACACCAGCCATTAAAGGGTGGTATTTCAAGGTTGGCTCCACGCAGACTGGCGTCCACGCTTCAAAGCCTCCCACCTATCCTACACATCAAGGACCAGTGTTCAGTGTCAAGCTATAGTAAAGGTTCACGGGGTCTTTCCGTCTTGCCGCGGGTACACTGCATCTTCACAGCGAGTTCAATTTCACTGAGTCTCGGGTGGAGACAGCCTGGCCATCATTACGCCATTCGTGCAGGTCGGAACTTACCCGACAAGGAATTTCGCTACCTTAGGACCGTTATAGTTACGGCCGCCGTTTACCGGGGCTTCGATCAAGAGCTTCGCGTTACCGCTAACCCCATCAATTAACCTTCCGGCACCGGGCAGGCGTCACACCGTATACGTCCACTTTCGTGTTTGCACAGTGCTGTGTTTTTAATAAACAGTTGCAGCCAGCTGGTATCTTCGACTGATTTCAGCTCCACCCGCAGGGGCTTCACCTACATATCAGCGTGCCTTCTCCCGAAGTTACGGCACCATTTTGCCTAGTTCCTTCACCCGAGTTCTCTCAAGCGCCTTGGTATTCTCTACCTGACCACCTGTGTCGGTTTGGGGTACGATTTGATGTTACCTGATGCTTAGAGGCTTTTCCTGGAAGCAGGGCATTTGTTACTTCAGCACCGTAGTGCCTCGTCATCACACCTCAGCGTTAACAAGGAACCGGATTTACCTGGAACCTCCGCCTACATGCTTAAACCGGGACAACCGTCGCCCGGCTAACATAGCCTTCTCCGTCCCCCCTTCGCAGTAACACCAAGTACAGGAATATTAACCTGTTTCCCATCGACTACGCCTTTCGGCCTCGCCTTAGGGGTCGACTCACCCTGCCCCGATTAACGTTGGACAGGAACCCTTGGTCTTCCGGCGAGCGGGCTTTTCACCCGCTTTATCGTTACTTATGTCAGCATTCGCACTTCTGATACCTCCAGCACCCCTCACAGGACACCTTCAACGGCTTACAGAACGCTCCCCTACCCAACAACACATAGTGTCGCTGCCGCAGCTTCGGTGCATGGTTTAGCCCCGTTACATCTTCCGCGCAGGCCGACTCGACCAGTGAGCTATTACGCTTTCTTTAAATGATGGCTGCTTCTAAGCCAACATCCTGGCTGTCTGTGCCTTCCCACATCGTTTCCCACTTAACCATGACTTTGGGACCTTAGCTGGCGGTCTGGGTTGTTTCCCTCTTCACGACGGACGTTAGCACCCGCCGTGTGTCTCCCGTGATAACATTCTTCGGTATTCGTAGTTTGCATCGGGTTGGTAAGCCGGGATGGCCCCCTAGCCGAAACAGTGCTCTACCCCCGAAGATGAGTTCACGAGGCGCTACCTAAATAGCTTTCGGGGAGAACCAGCTATCTCCCGGTTTGATTGGCCTTTCACCCCCAGCCACAAGTCATCCGCTAATTTTTCAACATTAGTCGGTTCGGTCCTCCAGTTAGTGTTACCCAACCTTCAACCTGCCCATGGCTAGATCACCGGGTTTCGGGTCTATACCCTGCAACTTAACGCCCAGTTAAGACTCGGTTTCCCTTCGGCTCCCCTATACGGTTAACCTTGCTACAGAATATAAGTCGCTGACCCATTATACAAAAGGTACGCAGTCACCCCATAAAAGAGGCTCCCACTGCTTGTACGTACACGGTTTCAGGTTCTTTTTCACTCCCCTCGCCGGGGTTCTTTTCGCCTTTCCCTCACGGTACTGGTTCACTATCGGTCAGTCAGGAGTATTTAGCCTTGGAGGATGGTCCCCCCATATTCAGACAGGATACCACGTGTCCCGCCCTACTCTTCGAGTTCACAGCCTGTGTGCTTTCGTGTACGGGACTGTCACCCTGTACCGTGCGACTTTCCAGACGCTTCCACTAACACACAAGCTGATTCAGACTCTGGGCTGCTCCCCGTTCGCTCGCCGCTACTGGGGGAATCTCGGTTGATTTCTTTTCCTCGGGGTACTTAGATGTTTCAGTTCCCCCGGTTCGCCTCGTTAACCTATGTATTCAGTTAACGATAGTGTGTCGGAACACACTGGGTTTCCCCATTCGGACATCGCCGGGTCAAAGGTTCATATCACCTCGCCGGCGCTTTTCGCAGATTAGCACGTCCTTCATCGCCTCTGACTGCCAGGGCATCCACCGTGTACGCTTAGTCGCTTAACCTCACAACCCGAAGATGTTTCTTTCGATTCATCACCGGTTTGCGAAAATTTGAGAGACTCGAACACACATAACATGTGTGTCGTTTCAATTTTCAGCTTGATCCAGATTTTTAAAGAGCAAATATCTCAAACGTCACCCGAAGATGAGTTTTGAGATATGTCGGCAGGTGACTTTCACTCACGAACCAGCAAGTGGCGTCCCCTAGGGGATTCGAACCCCTGTTACCGCCGTGAAAGGGCGGTGTCCTGGGCCTCTAGACGAAGGGGACACTGAAGTCTCAATCGCAAGACGCCTTGCTATTTACTTTTCATCAGACAATCTGTGTGAGCACTACAAAGGCAGGTTCTTTAAGGTAAGGAGGTGATCCAACCGCAGGTTCCCCTACGGTTACCTTGTTACGACTTCACCCCAGTCATGAATCACAAAGTGGTAAGCGCCCTCCCGAAGGTTAAGCTACCTACTTCTTTTGCAACCCACTCCCATGGTGTGACGGGCGGTGTGTACAAGGCCCGGGAACGTATTCACCGTAGCATTCTGATCTACGATTACTAGCGATTCCGACTTCATGGAGTCGAGTTGCAGACTCCAATCCGGACTACGACGCACTTTATGAGGTCCGCTTGCTCTCGCGAGTTCGCTTCTCTTTGTATGCGCCATTGTAGCACGTGTGTAGCCCTACTCGTAAGGGCCATGATGACTTGACGTCATCCCCACCTTCCTCCAGTTTATCACTGGCAGTCTCCTTTGAGTTCCCGGCCGGACCGCTGGCAACAAAGGATAAGGGTTGCGCTCGTTGCGGGACTTAACCCAACATTTCACAACACGAGCTGACGACAGCCATGCAGCACCTGTCTCAGAGTTCCCGAAGGCACCAATCCATCTCTGGAAAGTTCTCTGGATGTCAAGAGTAGGTAAGGTTCTTCGCGTTGCATCGAATTAAACCACATGCTCCACCGCTTGTGCGGGCCCCCGTCAATTCATTTGAGTTTTAACCTTGCGGCCGTACTCCCCAGGCGGTCGACTTAACGCGTTAGCTCCGGAAGCCACGCCTCAAGGGCACAACCTCCAAGTCGACATCGTTTACGGCGTGGACTACCAGGGTATCTAATCCTGTTTGCTCCCCACGCTTTCGCACCTGAGCGTCAGTCTTTGTCCAGGGGGCCGCCTTCGCCACCGGTATTCCTCCAGATCTCTACGCATTTCACCGCTACACCTGGAATTCTACCCCCCTCTACAAGACTCTAGCCTGCCAGTTTCGAATGCAGTTCCCAGGTTGAGCCCGGGGATTTCACATCCGACTTGACAGACCGCCTGCGTGCGCTTTACGCCCAGTAATTCCGATTAACGCTTGCACCCTCCGTATTACCGCGGCTGCTGGCACGGAGTTAGCCGGTGCTTCTTCTGCGGGTAACGTCAATTGCTGCGGTTATTAACCACAACACCTTCCTCCCCGCTGAAAGTACTTTACAACCCGAAGGCCTTCTTCATACACGCGGCATGGCTGCATCAGGCTTGCGCCCATTGTGCAATATTCCCCACTGCTGCCTCCCGTAGGAGTCTGGACCGTGTCTCAGTTCCAGTGTGGCTGGTCATCCTCTCAGACCAGCTAGGGATCGTCGCCTAGGTGAGCCGTTACCCCACCTACTAGCTAATCCCATCTGGGCACATCTGATGGCAAGAGGCCCGAAGGTCCCCCTCTTTGGTCTTGCGACGTTATGCGGTATTAGCTACCGTTTCCAGTAGTTATCCCCCTCCATCAGGCAGTTTCCCAGACATTACTCACCCGTCCGCCACTCGTCACCCGAGAGCAAGCTCTCTGTGCTACCGTTCGACTTGCATGTGTTAGGCCTGCCGCCAGCGTTCAATCTGAGCCATGATCAAACTCTTCAATTTAAGTTTGATGCTCGTGAATTAAACTTCGTAATGAATTACGTATGTTCACTCAGAGACTTGGTATTCATTTTTTGTCCGAAGACATTAAGAATCCATGTCACTTTGAGTGCCCACACAGATTGTCTGATAAATTGTTAAAGAGCAGTTGCGACGCGGCTTGCAGCTCACCGTCGCGAGGTGGCGTATATTACGCTTTCCTCTTTCAGAGTCAACCCTGAAGTTCAGGATTTTTTCTCTTCAACCGACCGGGTTAACTGTGAAGTGATTCACATCCGCCGTGTCGATGGAGGCGCATTATAGGGATCCCAATTTTTAGCACAAGTACTTTTTGGATCTTTTTTTTCAACTGTCGATTTTCCGCGCTTTTCGCTGAAATCCCACCCAATATGCTTAAATATTGACGCTTTTTGCCTTGCCTCGATCCATTAATATGATCAAGTCTTCTATATAGTGCTCATCGTTCGAGGTAGATATGTCCGCAGTGTTACGTCCTTATAAAGATCTTCTCCCCCAAAAAGGCGATCGCGTGATGATCGATGCCAGCAGCGTGGTCATCGGCGATGTTCGAATGGCCGACGACGTCAGTATCTGGCCGCTCGTCGCCATCCGGGGGGATGTAAACCATGTGGCCATTGGTGCACGCACCAATATTCAGGACGGTAGCGTTCTGCACGTAACCCACAAATCCTCCTATAACCCCCAGGGCAATCCACTCATCATTGGAGAAGATGTCACCGTCGGCCATAAAGTGATGCTTCACGGCTGCACTATTGGTAATCGGGTTCTTGTTGGCATGGGGTCGATTTTGCTGGATGGCGTCATTGTAGAAGATGACGTGATGATTGGCGCAGGCAGCCTTGTTCCCCAGAACAAAAGACTGGAGAGCGGCTATCTCTATTTGGGAAGCCCGGTAAAACAGATCCGCCCCCTGAAGGAGGCAGAGATCGAAGGATTAAAATACTCGGCGAATAACTACGTTAAATGGAAGAATGACTATCTGAGTCAGGATACCCAGACCCAGCCCTGATCGTCTTCCTGCTGATCGCGGATTAAATCGCTGGCTTCCTCTTCAAGATCCCAGCGATTTTCACAAAACACCTCTAACGGGTCTGAACCACCAAAGCGACGCAACAGCGTTTCCCCACGAATGGCGCAGGTAAGTTGCATTCCATGCACCAGCACCGGGAAACAGACCGCCTGTTTACTCTCGTCCCAGCTTTCCCTGTCCGGAAAATGAATTGCCTGATTCACACCGTGAGCTCCCTTTTCAGCTTTTCAATGACCGGTTCGACCGAAGGCAATACACCGTGCCAGAGCAGCACCGCGTGTGCCGCCTGCCCCACCAGCATTCCCAGCCCATCGGCTACGTGTTTTCCGCCGTGCTGTTCACACCAGTTCAAAAAAGGTGTCTTCCCTTTCTGATAGAACATGTCGTAGAAGTAAATATGGGCACTTACCAGCGAAGCAGGGATCGCCGGCACGTCACCACCGATACCGCTGGAGGTGGCGTTGATGATCAGATCAAACTCACGATCGGCAAGTTCATCCAGGGCGACCGCGCTCACGCTGCCGGTATGTGCGAACAACGCAGCCAGCGCTTCTGCCCGCGAGAAGGTCCTGTTTGTAATGGTCACCGCGCAATCCAGTGACAGCAGAGGCAGCAATACTCCCCGCGACGCTCCGCCCGCACCAATCAGCAGAACCCTGAAACCAGGCTTAATAAATGAGAGCCTTTCCAGATCGCTCAGTAACCCAATTCCGTCAGTGTTGTCTCCCAGCAGGCGTCCATCTTCAAGCCGTTTTAAGGTATTCACTGCACCCGCAAGGGAAGCACGCTCTGTGAGTTCATCCGCACGTTCGAAGGCTTCCTCTTTAAACGGTACCGTTACATTCGCACCTTTGCCGCCCGCGTTGAAGAAACCCTCCAGCGCAGGAATAAATGCATCAACAGGTGCCAGCACGCGGCCATAGGGATGATTTATTTGCAGTTGCTCGGCAAACAGTTGATGGATTAACGGTGACTTGCTGTGCGCTATCGGATTACCAAAAACAGCATAGGTTTCCATTGGATTACCCCTGGCGAAAACGTTCGCCGGTCAAGGCGTCGCGGATTTCAGACGGATTGAGGCGCCCTCCCGTCTCACCGACGGCAACCGGGAAATCATTCCCAAACTGCGCCCTTACTTCGTCGGTTGTGCGGCAAGGTGGCTGCCCGGTCAGATTCGCACTGGTTGAGACCAGTGGTTTTCCAAAGGCCAGGCAAAGTTCGACCACCAGCGGATGGTCCGTCACGCGCACGGCGAGGGAATCAAAGCGCCCGGTCAACCAGCGCGGCGTTGTCGGCTTCGCCGGGAAAACAAAGGTCACGGGGCCGGGCCATGCTGAGAAAATAGTCTCCCGCTGCTCCGGCGTTAGCATGGAATCATCGATATAAGGCTTAAGCTGCTCATAGTTAGCAGCGATTAAAATAAGCCCTTTTTCGACTGGCCTCTGTTTAAGTGTGAGCAGTCGGCCAACGGCCGTTTCGCTGTCAGGATCGCAACCGACCCCAAAAACAGCTTCAGTTGGATAGGCGATGACTTCTTCATTTTTCAGGACATCCACCGCATGAGCAATGGAGCCTGATGGCAGGTTATTCTTCACTGTTTTGATCCGCCGGAACCGGCTTTCCACATTGTTTACTGGCGCAGAAGCGTTTCAAACCTTGCGCCGTTTTTTTCTCTATAAGTAGCGGATAATTGCAATGAGAGCAGACACCCGCTACCGGTTTGAAATTGATAACAAACTGACATTCAGGATAGCGATCGCAGGAATGAAAGGTCTTACCAAAACGAGAACGGCGCTGCACCAGTTGTCCACGCTGGCATTGAGGACAGGCAATAGCCGTTTCATCGGGTTTATCAATTTGTTCTGTATGTTCACATTCAGGATAGTGGCTACAGCCAATAAACATGCCGAAACGCCCCTGACGTAGCGCTAACTCGCTGCCGCAAAGAGGGCAAAGCTGTCCCTCCAGAATTTTAACGATATGTCCATCCGCCTGGCTTTTCAGGGGACGGACATAATCACATTCCGGATAGTGGGAACAACCGAGAAACGGGCCGTGTTTCCCGGACCGAATAACAAGTTCAGCCCCGCACTGCGGGCAGGGCTCATTTTTATGCACCGTGAATAGTGCTGATTTGGCCATAACAACTCTTGGTGCTACACATTGAATTAATGCAGCATACCTTCATTCACTTCAAAGAGTAATTCTTCCATTTGCTGATAGGCATTTTCACAGCCTGGAATATTAAACAGAACCATCAGGATGACCCACTTGAGGTCTTCCAGTTCGAAGTCTGCCGTATCCAGCGCCATAACGCGCTCTATCACCATCTCTCTCGTTTCGAGGTTTAGCACCTGAATCTGCTCAAGGAATAAAATGAATCCCCGGCAGCTCGCGTCCAGCCTTTCACACTCTTCAGCTGTGTAGATGCGCACAGACAATGGGTCAGAAGCTAACTGCATCGGTTCGGCGAGGCCTTCCTGATAATCAGCCAGTTTTTCCAGCCACATCAACGCATTATAGATATCTTCCCGCTCAAACCCCGCATCGGTAAGATCCTGTGTCAATTTGTCCTGATCCACTCGCATTTCTGCTTCGTTATGGATGTAAGTCTCAAACAAATACATCAGTACGTCGAACATGGCTTGCCCTCCTTAATCGGACATAGCCGCCGGGTACAGCTGCGATCCATCCTGCTAACTCCAGTTCGAGTAGCTGTGCTACCGTAACTGGCACAGGTTGGCCGGCACGTTCAGCGACAACGTCAACAGGTGTTACCTCATCTCCTACGTTAGCCAGGAGCTTGGGAAATGGCAATGCCACCTTTCCCTGATCTGATGAATAATGTCGCTTTTCGGGATCTTCCTGCAGCCATTGCAATCCATATTGCAAATTTTCAAGAATGTCCCTGACTTCCGTTACCGGTGTTGCACCCTGCTTTATCAGCCAGTGCGGCCCTTCGCATCCCGGGTTACCAATTGGGCCGGGTAAGGCAAACACGTCTCGCCCCTGCTCAAGCGCGCACCGTGCGGTCACAAGCGAACCGCTGCGTACCGCTGCTTCAACCACGAACACCCCCTGACTTAGCCCGCTGATAATTCGATTACGCCGGGGAAAGTGTCCCGGCCGGGGCTGCGCTGATAGCGGAAACTCAGACACTATCGCGCCACCAGAATCGATAAGCCGCGCAGCCAGCGCCTGATGCCGACGAGGATAAATACTAAAGAGACCGTTACCCAGCACCGCAACGCTACGCCCTTTTGCCGATAGCGCAGCGTTGTGGGCGACACCGTCAATTCCGCAGGCCAGCCCGCTGGTGATCGTTAAACCACTTAGAGAAAGCTGTTCACAGAGAATTTTTCCCCATCGCTCGCCGTACCATGACGGTGCACGGCTGCCAACAACCGCCAGCTGAACTGCATTCAGTACATTAGGGTTGCCTTTAACAAAGACTGCGCCTGGATAATCCGGGATCGTCCGGAGTAAGGGGGGATAAAGGGGGTGATCCGCCGTGATCAGATAGTTACCCGGCTGCTCAAGCCAGAGCAGGCTACTTTCCAGCTCACTTTCTCTAAGCGCAAAGAAACGTGCAGCCTGTTTGACAGACAGACCGGCGTCTCTGACAACGGGACCATCAATGGTTGTCTGGTTGTACAATCGTGCTGCCGCTTCCAGCATCACATCGCCATAAAGAGAACCGGTGTGTATTAACCGTAGCCATAACTCAGTCGACGTCATCCTTTCCCCTGCCATAAGCGGCCTCCGCAATCATTGCGATTGGTCACTGATGCTGTCAATCGATGGGGGTTTTGTCTAGAATAGGAGATAATATTCTTATCAACTCCTGAACACGACTCTGGAAATTTATGGCAGTTTTGCAAGTGTTACATATTCCGGACGAGCGCCTTCGCATCGTCGCTGAACCGGTAAAAGAAGTGAATGCAGAAATTCAGCGTATCGTTGATGATATGTTCGATACCATGTACGCCGAAGAAGGTATTGGTCTTGCGGCCACTCAGGTCGACATTCACAAGCGTATCATCGTGATCGACGTATCTGAAAATCGCGATGGCCGCCTGGTGTTAATCAATCCTGAGCTGCTCGAGAAGAGTGGCGAAACAGGTATTGAGGAAGGTTGTCTGTCTATTCCGGAACAGCGTGCTTTAGTGCCGCGTGCCGAAAAAGTGAAAATTCGCGCCCTGGATCGTGACGGCAATCCGTTCGAACTGGAAGCTGACGACCTGCTGGCGATCTGTATTCAGCATGAGATGGATCATCTGGTCGGTAAACTGTTTATCGATTATCTCTCGCCGCTGAAGCAGCAACGAATTCGTCAGAAAGTAGAGAAACTGGATCGTTTGCGTTCTCGCGCATAACGTCCCACCGGATACAAGGATCATCGTGTCTAAATCACTACGTATTATCTTCGCGGGAACCCCTGATTTTGCAGCGCGTCATCTTGACGCGCTGTTATCTTCTGGCCACCAGGTTGTTGGCGTGTTTACCCAACCGGATCGCCCGGCTGGCCGTGGAAAAAAACTGATGCCAGGTCCTGTTAAGGTGCTGGCAGAAGAGCATGGGTTACCTGTTTTCCAGCCAGCATCCTTGCGCCCTCAGGAAAACCAGCAGCTTGTCGCTGACCTGAATGCCGATGTAATGGTGGTGGTGGCTTACGGTTTAATTCTGCCAAAAGCTGTGCTTGATATGCCTCGCCTGGGTTGCATTAACGTGCATGGTTCTCTGCTTCCACGCTGGCGTGGGGCAGCACCTATTCAGCGCTCTTTATGGGCGGGTGATGCTGAAACGGGCGTCACAATCATGAAGATGGATGTAGGTTTAGACACCGGTGACATGCTTTATAAACTGGCCTGCCCCATTACGGCCGAGGATACCAGTGCCACCTTGTATGACAAGCTGGCAGAGCTTGGCCCGCAAGGGCTGATTGAAACCCTCCAGCAGATTGCGAATAATACGGCGAAACCTGAAGTTCAGGATGAAGCGCTGGTCACTTACGCTGAAAAATTGAGTAAAGAAGAAGCCCGGATTGACTGGTCTCTGTCAGCGGCTCAACTTGAACGCTGCATTCGCGCCTTTAACCCATGGCCGATGAGCTGGATGGTTATCGACGAGCAGCCGGTGAAAGTCTGGAAAGCCTCCCTTATTGACGGTCACACAACGGCTGAGCCCGGTACGATTATCGACGCCAGCAAGAACGGTATTCAGGTAGCTACCGCACAAGGGATCCTGAATCTGGAATCGCTACAACCTGCGGGTAAGAAGGCGATGAGCGCACAGGATTTGTTAAATTCTCGTCGCGAATGGTTTATCCCGGGCAATCGCCTTGCCTGACCTCATTTAATTTTAGCGCCCGGTGTTTCCGGGCATTTTTATTTTTACGGTTATGAAAAAACAAAATTTACGCAGTATGGCGGCTCAGGCCGTTGAGCAGGTTGTCGAGCAGGGCCAGTCATTGAGCAATATCCTGCCAGCTTTGCAGCAAAAAGTGTCCGACAAAGACAAAGCCCTGCTTCAGGAGCTCTGTTTTGGCGTCCTGCGCACGCTTTCTCAGCTCGAGTGGCTGGTTAATAAGCTGATGTCACGTCCAATGACCGGCAAGCAGCGCACCGTGCATTATTTGATTATGGTTGGCTTCTATCAGCTTCTTCACACGCGTATCCCGCCCCATGCCGCACTGGCTGAAACAGTGGAAGGTGCCGTTGTGATTAAACGTCCTATGCTGAAAGGGTTGATTAATGGCGTTCTGCGCCAGTTCCAGCGACAGCAGGAAGAGCTTCTGGCTGAGTTCGAGCAAAGTGAAGCACGTTATCTGCATCCTGACTGGCTTCTGAATCGCCTTAAAAAAGCCTGGCCAGAGCAGTGGCAGGCAATTGCCGACGCGAATAATCAGCGTCCGCCGATGTGGTTACGCGTCAACCGTAATCACCATACGCGCGACGCCTGGCTGGCTTTACTGGAAGAGGCTGGAATGAGCGGCTTCACACATGAAGCATATCCTGACGCTGTGCGTTTAGCCTCTCCAGCTCCGGTACATGCTTTACCCGGTTTTGATGAAGGCTGGGTGACCGTACAAGATGCTTCCGCGCAGGGCTGCATGGCCTGGCTGGAACCTAAAAACGGCCAGCACATCCTCGATCTCTGTGCCGCGCCAGGCGGTAAGACGACGCATATTCTGGAAGTGGCTCCTCAGGCAAACGTCATGGCCGTGGATGTCGATGAGCAGCGTCTTTCACGCGTCTATGACAACCTTAAGCGCCTGGGAATGAAAGCGCAGGTTAAGCAAGGCGATGGCCGCAAACCCGCAGAATGGTGTGGTGAAACGCAATTCGATCGCATCTTGCTGGATGCTCCCTGCTCGGCAACCGGCGTTATTCGTCGCCACCCGGATATCAAGTGGTTGCGTCGCGATCGCGATATCAAGGAACTGACCCAACTGCAATCCGACATTCTTGATGCCATTTGGCCACACCTGAAGCCAGGAGGCACGCTGGTCTATGCGACCTGTTCGGTCCTTCCGGAAGAAAACAGTCAGCAGATTGCAGCCTTCCTTAAACGTACCCCGGATGCAGTGCTACACGACACGGGCACGCCTGAATGCCCAGGCCTGCAGAATCTGCCGGCCGCTGAAGCAGGTGATGGCTTCTTTTACGCTAAGCTAATCAAAGAGTGATGTTGAGAACAGGTCACGAGATATGAAGATAATCATTCTGGGTGCCGGACAAGTTGGTGGGACGCTGGCTGAAAACCTTGTTGGCGAAAATAATGACATCACGATTGTCGATACCAATGGCGCTCGGCTGCGTGTTTTACAGGACAAATTTGACCTTCGCGTCGTGCAAGGTCATGGCTCGCACCCGCGTGTCCTGCGTGAAGCGGGCGCCGACGATGCTGACATGCTGGTTGCGGTGACCAGTTCTGACGAAACCAACATGGTGGCATGTCAGGTGGCCTATTCGCTGTTCAACACGCCGAACCGGATCGCGCGCATCCGCTCCCCGGACTATGTCCGGGATGCAGAGAAGCTGTTTAATTCCGAAGCGGTCCCTATCGACCATCTTATCGCTCCAGAACAGCTGGTTATCGACAATATCTACCGCCTGATCGAATATCCTGGTGCGCTGCAGGTGGTGAACTTCGCCGAAGGTAAAGTGAGCCTGGCGGTCGTTAAGGCCTATTACGGCGGCCCATTGATCGGTAATGCGCTCTCCACCATGCGTGAGCATATGCCGCATATTGATACCCGCGTTGCAGCCATTTTCCGCCATGACAGGCCAATTCGCCCACAGGGTTCAACCATAGTCGAGGCAGGTGATGAAGTCTTCTTCATCGCGGCATCTCAGCATATTCGCGCGGTAATGAGCGAACTGCAGCGTCTCGAAAAACCGTATAAACGCATTATGCTCGTTGGCGGTGGTAATATCGGCGCGGGACTGGCGCACCGCTTGGAAAAAGACTACAGCGTGAAGTTGATCGAGCGCGATCAACAGCGCGCGGCTGAGCTGGCTGAAAAGCTGCAAAACACCATCGTGTTTTATGGCGATGCCTCTGATCAAGAGCTGCTGGCAGAAGAGCATATTGATCAAGTTGATCTGTTTATTGCCGTCACTAACGACGACGAGGCGAACATTATGTCCGCCATGCTCGCCAAACGTATGGGGGCAAAAAAAGTCATGGTGCTTATTCAACGCCGCGCCTACGTGGACCTCGTGCAGGGAAGCGTTATTGATATCGCGATATCACCGCAACAAGCAACCATTTCAGCCCTGCTGAGCCATGTTCGTAAGGCGGATATTGTTGGCGTATCTTCCCTTCGCCGCGGTGTGGCTGAAGCCATTGAGGCCGTTGCTCATGGTGATGAAACCACATCACGCGTTGTGGGCCGCGCTATCGATGAAATTAAACTGCCACCGGGAACAATTATTGGTGCCGTGGTGCGTGGAAACGACGTGATGATTGCTAATGATAATTTACGTATCGAGCAAGGCGACCACGTCATTATGTTCCTTACCGATAAAAAGTTTATTACCGACGTCGAACGTTTATTCCAGCCAAGTCCATTCTTCCTGTAATCAATCAGGTGCTTATAAAAGAGCACCTGATTATTAACCCTCTTATTCCCATGCCTTTTATTTTTCATAACGATTAATTATCCCCAATGGAAATTAATTAATCATTTGTTAAACTTATAATCGTCAGTTGGCTCAAGGAGAAGAAAATGAGTTTAGTTAAAGAATTTCGCGAATTTGCGATGCGCGGGAATGTGGTGGATCTGGCAGTGGGTGTCATTATCGGTGCAGCGTTCGGTAAGATCGTTTCATCACTGGTAGCCGACATTATTATGCCTCCCCTCGGGCTGTTAATCGGGGGCATTGATTTTAAACAGTTTGCCGTGACGCTTCGGGATGCACAGGGTGATGTCCCTGCCGTTGTTATGCATTATGGCGTTTTCATTCAGAACATATTTGATTTCGTGATCGTGGCGTTCGCCATTTTTATGGCTATCAAGCTTATCAATAAGCTTAACCGTAAAAAGGCTGAAGAACCGGCTGCGCCGCCTGCTCCGACAAAAGAAGAAGTGTTATTGACTGAAATTCGCGATCTGTTGAAAGAGCAAAATAACCGCTCTTAATCAGACGTTGAAAAAAGGAAGGCCAGTGGTAAAAAAGCGATTCGCTTGCTTGCCACTGGCCTCCCAGTTACCCCGTTTTGCATGTTTCCCTTTTCGTAAATAACTCCCTTTTCCTTTTTTATTCTTCTCAATACGCTGCCTGAAAAGCGGGTCGTGGAGCAGTGCCTCAATGGCATTGTCCTGAATTTGCCCTTTCGTATGCTGATAGCGGCTCATAATTTCTCCTGAGCATGGTGTATGTCGACGGGAGTCTAGTCCCGGATGAAGTAAAAATCAACAGCCCTGGGTTCCACTGGCCCCCTGTTCAAGGGCTTCAAGAATTGAACAATAAATACTGCTATGGGCTGTACCGCAGCAGGCGTCATTCAACCGTTGCAGAGAACGCTGCATGGTCTGCAGTTCCTGTATACGCGCTTCAACTTCATCAAGCCTTGCCTGTACGATACTCTTCGACTCCTGGCAAGTATGGTGTTCAGGATCGATGCGGATCGAAAGTAACTCGCGGATCGAGTCCAGCGTGAAACCAAGCTGGCGAGCGTAGCGGATAAACCGCAAGCGCTGCAGGTCATGATCGGTATAGAGTCGAAATCCACCTTCAGTACGAACCTCGTGATCAATCATCTGCTGCTTTTCGTAATAGCGGATAGTGTCCGGCGTCACGTTAGCAAGCCTGGCAAGTTCACCGATACGGTACATGGTTATTCCTCATTGATTTTCTGCATTAGCCTGTCACTGTACTCACCGTGCAAAAAGTCTGTGCTCATTCCGGCCTGACGCATTTTGAGTTCGATGAGAGCCAGTCGACGGCTAATTTCACGGTGGCTGGGATCATCCTTGCGAATCCCTTTCAGCAGGTCAGCCAGTTGCATGGCCTCTTTACGCTGCTCCAGTTCCGGTGGTAAACAACCGGCATTTTTGAGTAAGCGATATCCGGCCCGTAATTCAGGGGCAACATGCGAATCATCATCAAGCACTAACGGCTCGCCGCGTCCCGCAAGGTTATCAAATTCGCCTTTTCGCTGAGCATCGCTGATATGGCGTTCTGCCCACTGGTCGAGCAACCACATGAATAACTCCAGAAGATGAACAGAAAAGATACAGATATTGTAGAGAAGTGGGGATTCAGCGGATATAAAAAAACCCGCCGAAGCGGGTTTTTTTACGTTACTACAGATTACTCTGCAGCAGCTTCTGCTTTAGATTCTGAACGATCAACCAGCTCGATGTAAGCCATCGGAGCGTTGTCGCCTGCACGGAAGCCACACTTCAGAATACGAGTGTAACCACCGGCACGGCTCGCGAAACGCGGACCCAGTTCGTTAAACAGTTTTGCCACGATCTCGTTATCACGAGTACGGGCGAATGCCAGACGACGATTTGAAACGCTGTCAGTCTTGGCAAGAGTAATCAGCGGCTCAACTACGCGACGCAGCTCTTTCGCTTTAGGCAGGGTCGTCTTGATGATTTCATGACGAACCAGTGAACCTGCCATGTTGCGGAACATAGCCTGGCGATGGCTGCTGTTGCGGTTCAGTTGACGACCACTCTTACGATGGCGCATGACCTTATCCTTCTCAGTAAAACCTTAACCTGTGATCCGGTTACTCGTCAGCAATGCTTGCTGGTGGCCAGTTTTCCAGGCGCATGCCCAGAGACAGACCACGTGAAGCCAGCACGTCTTTAATCTCGGTAAGAGATTTTTTACCCAGGTTCGGCGTTTTCAGCAACTCAACCTCGGTACGCTGTACCAGATCACCGATATAGTGGATAGCTTCTGCCTTGAGGCAGTTAGCAGAGCGGACAGTCAATTCGAGATCGTCAACAGGGCGCAGCAGGATCGGATCGAATTCTGGTTTCTCTTCTTTCACTTCCGGCTGACGAACATCACGTAAGTCAACGAAAGCTTCCAGTTGTTCTGCCAGGATGGTTGCCGCACGACGAATCGCCTCTTCAGGATCGATTGTGCCGTTGGTTTCCATTTCGATGACCAGCTTGTCCAGGTCGGTACGCTGTTCTACACGCGCTGCTTCAACATTGTAGGCAATACGCTCTACAGGGCTGTAGCATGCGTCGACCAGCAGACGGCCGATTGGGCGCTCATCTTCTTCCGAATGAATTCGGGCAGAAGCCGGCACATAACCACGACCGCGCTGAACTTTGATACGCATGCTAATCGCTGCGTTCTCATCGGTCAGGTGGCAGATCACGTGCTGCGGCTTGACGATTTCAACATCACCGTCGTGGGTGATGTCGGCTGCAGTCACAGGGCCAATGCCAGATTTATTCAGAGTAAGAATAACTTCATCTTTACCCTGAACTCTCACCGCCAGCCCTTTCAGGTTGAGCAGGATTTCAAGGATATCTTCCTGAACGCCTTCTTTGGTGCTGTACTCATGAAGTACACCATCAATCTCAACCTCGGTCACCGCGCAACCCGGCATCGATGAGAGCAGAATACGGCGCAGTGCGTTACCCAGAGTATGGCCAAAGCCACGCTCTAAAGGCTCAAGGGTCACCTTGGCGTGCGTCGAACTCACTTGCTCGATATCTACCAGGCGCGGTTTTAGAAACTCTGTCACAGAACCCTGCATTGTGTCCTCTCTTTGGTACTAAGCTTTACTTGGAGTAAAGCTCGACGATCAGGTGTTCGTTAATGTCCGCAGACAGATCAGAACGTTCTGGCTGACGCTTGAACGTACCTTCCATCTTGCCAGCATCAACTTCCAGCCAGGTTGGCTTTTCACGCTGCTCAGCCAGCTCCAGAGCGGCTTTCACGCGAGATTGCTTTTTCGCTTTCTCACGAATGCTAACAACGTCATTCGCTTTAACCTGATAAGAAGCGATGTTAACAACACGACCGTTTACCATGATTGCTTTATGGCTAACCAACTGGCGTGATTCAGCACGAGTCGCGCCGAAGCCCATACGGTAAACAACGTTGTCCAGACGACCTTCCAGCAGAGCCAGCAGGTTTTCACCTGTGTTGCCTTTCAGACGTGCTGCTTCTTTATAGTAGTTACGGAACTGACGCTCCAGCACACCGTACATACGGCGAACTTTTTGCTTTTCACGCAACTGCACACCATAGTCAGACAGACGCGGTTTACGCGCACCGTGCTGGCCAGGAGCTTGTTCAATTTTACACTTGGTATCGATCGCGCGAACGCCAGACTTAAGGAATAAGTCGGTGCCCTCACGACGGCTCAGCTTGAGCTTAGGACCCAAATATCTTGCCATTTTCTATCTCCAACTAACCTAAAAAACGAGCGTTATACGCGACGTTTTTTCGGCGGACGACAACCGTTATGAGGGATCGGAGTCACATCAGTAATATTCGTGATGCGGAAACCAGCGGCGTTCAGAGCGCGAACAGTAGATTCACGACCCGGACCCGGACCTTTAACCATAACTTCCAGATTCTTGATGCCGTATTCTTTTACGGCTTCTGCGCAACGCTCTGCTGCAACCTGAGCTGCAAACGGAGTGGATTTGCGAGAACCACGGAAACCGGAACCACCGGCTGTTGCCCAACCCAAAGCGTTACCCTGACGATCAGTAATAGTAACGATGGTGTTGTTGAAAGAAGCATGGATATGAGCCACGCCGTCAGAGACTTGTTTTCTTACACGTTTACGTGCACGAACTGGTGCCTTTGCCATTATTCAATCACCCCGATTATTTCTTGATCGGTTTGCGCGGACCCTTACGGGTACGTGCGTTGGTCTTAGTACGCTGACCGCGCACTGGCAGACCACGACGATGACGCAAACCGCGATAGCAACCAAGATCCATCAGGCGCTTGATGCTCATGCTGATTTCACGGCGCAGATCACCTTCAACGACAAATTTGGCAACTTCGTCACGCAGCGTGTCGATTTGTTCTTCAGACAGCTCACTGATCTTAACATCTTCAGCGATACCCGCTGCAGCCAGAATGGCTTTGGAACGGGTCTTGCCGACGCCATAGATCGAAGTTAATGCGATCACAGCATGTTTCTGATCAGGAATGTTAATGCCTGCTATACGGGCCACTATGCACTCCTACTATTTAATATGTACGCACCATGCTGAAAAGCCCGTTTTCAGGATACTCAAATGGAAACGTACAGACATACAAAAGATTGGCTGGCTAATCTAGCCAGCTCAACCCAACTTTGCAAGAAAAATATGCGAAATAATCAGCCTTGGCGCTGTTTATGCTTCGGCTCGGCACTGCAAATCACACGGATGACACCATCACGCTTAACGATTTTGCAGTTACGGCATAATTTCTTGACGGAAGCACGAACTTTCATTTTTACTCTCCGTAACTTCTCAGGCGACCATTTAGCGGCCGTAGCCTTTCAGGTTCGCCTTCTTCAATGCAGACTCATACTGACTGGACATCATCAGAGTTTGCACTTGAGCCATAAAGTCCATAATCACGACAACAACGATAAGCAGTGAGGTCCCACCGAAGTAGAACGGTACCTTCATTGCATCACGCATGAACTCCGGGATCAGGCAGATAAAAGTAATATAAAGCGCACCAACCAAAGTCAGGCGAGTCATTACTTTATCGATATACTTCGCCGTTTGCTCTCCCGGACGAATTCCTGGTACAAATGCACCGGACTTCTTCAGGTTATCTGCTGTTTCACGCGGGTTGAAAACCAACGCCGTGTAGAAGAAACAGAAGAAGATGATCGCAGACGCATAGAGTAACACATAAAGTGGTTGCCCAGGCTGCAAATACAGCGAAATTGTTGTCAGCCAGTTCCAACCAGTACCGCCCCCGAACCATGACGCGATGGTTGCCGGGAACAGAATAATACTGGAAGCGAAGATAGCCGGGATAACCCCCGCCATGTTCACTTTCAGCGGTAAATGTGTGCTCTGTGCAGCATAGACACGACGACCTTGTTGACGCTTAGCGTAGTTCACCACAATGCGGCGTTGACCACGTTCAACGAAGACAACAAAGAACGTCACTGCAAATACTAATACTGCAACCAACAGCAACAGGAGGAAGTGCAGGTCGCCTTGACGCGCTTGCTCGATAGTGTGGGCAATGGCTGGCGGGAGACCCGCAACGATACCAGCGAAGATAATGATTGAGATACCGTTACCGATACCACGCTCAGTAATCTGTTCGCCGAGCCACATCAGGAACATTGTTCCTGTGACCAGACTTACAACAGCGGTGAAATAGAATGCAAAGCCTGGGTTTAATACCAGGCCCTGCATACCAGGCATATTCGGAAGACCGGTAGCAATACCGATCGACTGGAATATTGCCAGCACCAGAGTGCCGTAACGGGTGTACTGGCTTATCTTACGACGTCCAGACTCCCCTTCTTTCTTCAGTTCTGCCAGGGCCGGATGAACGACCGTCAGCAGCTGGATAATAATCGATGCCGAAATATACGGCATGATACCCAGAGCGAAGATAGAAGCACGGCTGAGAGCACCACCAGAGAACATGTTAAACATTTCAATGATGGTGCCTCGCTGTTGCTCAAGCAGTTTGGCAAGTACAGCGGCATCGATACCAGGGATCGGAATAAAAGAGCCAACACGGAACACAATCAGCGCGCCGATAACAAACAGCAGTCTGCGTTTCAGCTCGCCAAATCCACCTTTGGCACTTTGAAAATCTAATCCCGGTTGCTTAGCCATCTGCTACTTATTCCTCAATTTTACCGCCAGCGGCTTCGATAGCAGCACGAGCACCTTTAGTAACACGCAGGCCACGAACAGTTACCGGAGTAGAAACTTCACCAGCCAGGATCACTTTCGCGAACTCGATCTGGATACCGATAATGTTTGCCGCTTTCAGCGTGTTCAGGTCTACAACGCCGCCTTCAACTTTCGCCAGGTCAGACAGACGGATTTCCGCTGTAATCGCTGCTTTGCGAGAAGTGAAGCCGAACTTCGGCAGACGACGGTACAGTGGCATCTGGCCACCCTCGAAACCGCGACGTACGCCACCGCCAGAACGAGAGTTCTGACCTTTGTGACCACGACCACCGGTTTTGCCGAGGCCAGAACCGATACCACGACCCAGGCGTTTACCCGCCTTTTTAGAGCCTTCGGCCGGAGACAGAGTATTTAAACGCATCTCTTACTCCTCAACTTTAACCATGAAGTAAACCGCGTTGACCATACCACGAACAGCGGGAGTATCCTCACGCTCAACGGTATGACCAATACGACGCAGACCCAGGCCAAGCAGCGTTGCCTTGTGTTTCGGCAGACGACCGATTGCACTGCGGGTTTGAGTGATTTTAATAGTCTTTGCCATGGTCAATTACCCCAGAATTTCTTCAACGGATTTACCACGCTTGGCAGCGACCATTTCTGGAGAATTCATATTTTCCAGGCCATCAATAGTTGCACGAACCACGTTAATCGGGTTGGTGGAACCGTATGCTTTAGCCAGAACGTTATGAACCCCAGCAACTTCCAGAACGGCGCGCATTGCACCACCGGCGATGATACCGGTACCTTCTGAAGCTGGCTGCATGAATACACGAGAACCCGTGTGAACACCTTTAACTGGGTGCTGCAGGGTACCGTTGTTCAGCGCGACGTTAATCATATTGCGACGGGCTTTTTCCATCGCTTTCTGGATCGCTGCTGGAACTTCACGCGCTTTACCGTAACCAAAACCAACGCGACCGTTACCATCGCCAACTACAGTCAGAGCTGTGAAGGAGAAAATACGACCACCTTTAACGGTTTTAGATACGCGGTTAACCGCGATCAGCTTTTCCTGCAGTTCGCCAGCCTGTTTTTCGATGTGAGCCATCTTACACCTCTACCTTAGAACTGAAGGCCAGCTTCACGGGCAGCATCTGCCAGTGCCTGGACACGACCATGATATTGGAACCCGGAACGGTCAAAGGAAACATTGCTGATGCCTTTTTCCAGAGCGCGTTCTGCAACAGCTTTACCTACAGCTGCAGCGGCGTCTTTGTTACCGGTGTACTTCAATTGCTCTGCAATAGCTTTTTCTACAGTAGAAGCAGCTACCAGAACTTCAGAACCGTTTGGTGCAATGACCTGTGCGTAAATATGACGCGGGGTACGATGTACCACCAGGCGAGTTGCACCCAGCTCTTTGAGCTTGCGGCGTGCGCGGGTCGCACGACGGATACGAGCAGATTTCTTATCCATAGTGTTACCTTACTTCTTCTTAGCCTCTTTGGTACGCACGACTTCGTCGGCGTAACGAACACCCTTGCCTTTATAAGGCTCAGGACGACGGTAGGCGCGCAGATCTGCTGCAACCTGACCGATCAGCTGTTTATCAGCGCCTTTCAGCACGATTTCAGTCTGGGTCGGACATTCTGCAGTGATACCGGCCGGCAGCGGATGCTCAACAGGGTGTGAGAAGCCCAGAGACAGGCCTACTGCATTCCCTTTGATAGCTGCACGATAACCTACACCAACCAGTTGAAGCTTTTTAGTGAAGCCTTCGGTAACACCAACAACCATTGAGTTCAGCAGGGCACGCGCGGTACCAGCCTGAGCCCATCCATCCACGAAACCATCACGTGGACCGAAGGTCAGAGCGTTATCTGCATGTTTAACTTCAACAGCTTTGTTGAGGGTACGAGTCAGCTCGCCGTTTTTACCTTTGATCGTAATAACCTGACCGTCGATTTTTACATCAACGCCGGCAGGAATAACGACCGGTGCTTTAGCAACACGAGACATTCTTTCCTCCGATTAGGCTACGTAGCAGATAATTTCGCCACCAAGACCAGCCTGGCGCGCTGCACGATCAGTCATAACACCTTTAGAGGTAGAAACAACTGCGATACCAAGACCAGCCATAACTTTAGGCAGCTCATCTTTTTTCTTATAGATGCGCAGACCTGGGCGGCTGACACGCTGAATGCTTTCTACAACAGCTTTACCCTGGAAATACTTGAGAGTAAGTTCCAGTTCCGGCTTGGTGTCGCCTTCAACTTTAAAATCTTCGATAAAACCTTCTTCCTTCAGCACGTTGGCAATTGCCACTTTCAGCTTGGCGGAAGGCATGGTGACCGCAACTTTGTTCGCGGCCTGACCGTTACGGATACGGGTCAGCATATCCGCGATCGGATCTTGCATGCTCATCTGTCTTTACTCCCGTGATTCAATTGGTAATTACCAGCTAGCCTTTTTCAAGCCTGGTACTTCACCGCGCATGGCGGCTTCACGCAGTTTGATACGGCTCAACCCAAACTTGCCCACATAACCATGTGGACGACCTGTTTGACGACAGCGGTTACGCTGACGAGACGGGCTGGAATCACGCGGCAGAGACTGCAGCTTGAGAACCGCATTCCAACGATCTTCGTCGGAAGCGTTCACATCAGAAATGATCGCTTTCAGTTCAGCGCGTTTAGCGAAGAATTTATCAGCTAAAGCTACGCGTTTTACTTCGCGTGCTTTCATTGATTGCTTAGCCATTCAGTAACCCTACCTTACTTGCGGAACGGGAAGTCAAAGGCAGCCAGCAGAGCACGGCCTTCTTCATCAGATTTCGCAGTAGTGGTAATGGTAATATCCAAACCACGCACGCGGTCGACTTTATCGTAGTCGATCTCTGGGAAGATGATCTGCTCACGGACACCCATGCTGTAGTTACCACGACCGTCGAAAGACTTAGCGGACAAGCCACGGAAGTCACGGATACGTGGTACAGCAATAGTGATCAGGCGCTCAAAGAACTCCCACATGCGTTCGCCACGCAGAGTTACTTTACAGCCGATCGGATAGCCCTGACGGATTTTGAAGCCTGCAACAGATTTGCGTGCTTTGGTGATCAGCGGTTTTTGACCGGAGATTGCTGTCAGGTCAGCTGCTGCGTTATCCAGCAGTTTCTTGTCAGCGATCGCTTCACCAACACCCATGTTCAGGGTGATCTTCTCGACCCGAGGGACTTGCATGACAGAATTGTAGTTAAACTCAGTCATGAGTTTGTTAACTACTTCGTCTTTGTAGTAATCATGCAGTTTCGCCATCGTACTACTCCAAATTACTTGATAGTTTCGCTGTTAGACTTGAAGAAACGGACTTTTTTCCCGTCTTCGAATCTAAAGCCTACACGGTCAGCCTTGCCGGTTGCCGCATTGAAGATTGCAACGTTAGAAACCTGAATAGCAGCTTCTTTTTCAACGATGCCGCCTGGTTGGTTCAGGGCCGGAACCGGCTTCTGATGTTTCTTAACCAGGTTGATACCTTCAACAATGACCTTGCCGGAAGACAGGACATTTTTTACTTTACCGCGTTTACCTTTATCTTTACCGGTTAACACGATAACTTCGTCATCACGACGGATTTTCGCTGCCATGATTCGCTCCTTAGAGTACTTCTGGTGCCAGAGAGATAATTTTCATGAACTTTTCAGTACGAAGTTCACGAGTTACCGGCCCAAAGATACGCGTGCCGATTGGCTGCTCACTGTTATTGTTCAAAATAACGCATGCATTACCATCGAAGCGAATGACAGAACCGTCAGGGCGACGAACACCCTTCTTGGTGCGCACCACTACCGCTTTCAGCACATCACCTTTTTTGACCTTACCACGTGGAATTGCTTCTTTGATGGTGATCTTGATGATGTCGCCTACGCCTGCGTAGCGACGGTGCGAGCCACCCAGAACCTTGATACACATTACGCGACGTGCACCGGAGTTGTCGGCGACGTTCAGCATAGTCTGTTCTTGGATCATTTTAGTGCTCCGCTAATGTCAACTACTACCTGAGACTCTAAAATCAGAGCCGTTAAAAAGCCCCATATCGAGGGCGCGGCATTATAACACCGCTTCTACAATATGGGTAGAAAAAATAAACGGCTCATCGCTGAGCCGTTTATTCGTATTGAGAATGCGTACTCTATTACAGAACCGCTTTCTCTACAACGCGAACCAGCGTCCAGGACTTAGTCTTGGACAGTGGACGGCATTCACGGATTTCAACCTTGTCGCCGATACCACATTCGTTGTTCTCGTCATGTACGTGCAGTTTGGTCGTACGTTTGATGAATTTACCGTAGATCGGGTGTTTCACAATACGTTCGATAGCTACAACGATGGATTTCTCCATCTTGTCGCTAACAACACGACCTTGCAGAGTACGGATTTTATCGGTCATTACGCACCCGCCTTCTGAGTCAGTAAAGTCTTAACGCGCGCAACATTGCGACGCACTTGCTTCAGCAGGTGAGTCTGTTGCAGCTGGCCACTTGCAGCCTGCATACGCAGGTTGAACTGCTCACGCAGCAGGTTCAGCAGCTCAGCGTTCAGCTCTTCAACGCTTTTTTCACGCAGCTCTTTTGCTTTCATTACATCACCGTCTTAGTTACAAAGGTGGTTTTGATAGGCAGTTTCGCTGCTGCCAGGCCGAAGGCTTCACGGGCCAGCTCTTCCGGAACGCCGTCCATTTCATAAAGGACTTTGCCCGGTTGGATCAAGGCAACCCAGTACTCCACGTTACCTTTACCTTTACCCATACGAACTTCCAGCGGCTTCTCGGTGATCGGTTTGTCCGGGAATACACGGATCCAGATCTTACCTTGACGCTTAACTGCACGGGTCATTGCACGACGTGCTGCTTCGATCTGACGTGCAGTCAGACGACCACGGCCAACAGCTTTCAGACCGAAAGTGCCGAAGCTAACATCCGTACCCTGCGCCAGACCACGGTTGCGGCCTTTGTGCACTTTACGGAATTTTGTACGCTTTGGTTGTAACATCAGCGACGCTCCTTATTTACGGCCTTTACGCTGCTGCTTTTTAGGTTGAGCAGCCGGTTTTTCCGGTTGTTCAACAGCAGCCATACCACCCAGGATCTCACCTTTGAAGATCCATACCTTAACGCCGATTACACCGTAAGTGGTGTGCGCTTCAGAGGTGTTGTAGTCGATGTCAGCACGCAGAGTGTGCAGCGGTACGCGACCTTCGCGGTACCATTCGGTACGTGCGATTTCCGCGCCGCCCAGACGGCCGCTAACTTCAACTTTGATACCCTTAGCGCCCAGACGCATTGCGTTCTGTACAGCACGCTTCATAGCACGACGGAACATAACACGACGTTCCAGCTGTGAAGTGATGCTGTCAGCAACCAATTTAGCGTCCAGTTCAGGCTTACGAACTTCAGCGATATTGATCTGTGCAGGAACGCCAGCGATATCCGCTACGACCTTGCGCAGTTTTTCTACGTCTTCGCCTTTCTTACCGATAACGATGCCAGGACGAGCAGTGTGAATGGTTACACGAATGCTCTTAGCTGGACGCTCGATAACGATACGAGATACAGACGCTTTAGCCAGTTCCTTAGTCAGGTACTGACGTACTTTAAAATCGCTGTCCAGGTTGTCAGCGAATTCTTTGGTGTTCGCAAACCAGGTAGAGTTCCATGGTTTTACAATACCCAGGCGAATACCATTAGGATGTACTTTCTGACCCATTGCTAGTCTCCAGAGTCTCAGCGATCGGACACAACCACAGTAATGTGGCTGGTGCGCTTCAGGATGCGATCTGCACGACCTTTCGCACGCGGCATAATGCGCTTCATGCTTGGGCCTTCATCTACGAAAATTTTCGCGACTTTCAGATCGTCGATGTCAGCGCCATCGTTGTGTTCAGCGTTAGCAATGGCAGATTCCAGTACTTTCTTGACCAATACCGCAGCTTTCTTGTTGGTATAGGTCAGGATGTCCAGGGCCTGCGACACTTTCTTACCGCGAATCAGGTCAGCAACAAGGCGAACCTTCTGAGCAGAAGAACGAGCATGGCGATGTTGAGCTAAAGTTTCCATCTCTTCCTCCTACCTTATTTCTTCTTCGCTTTTTTATCAGCAGCGTGGCCGCGATAAGTACGAGTCGGTGCGAATTCACCCAGTTTGTGACCAACCATTTCGTCGGTAACAAAGACTGGAACGTGCTGACGACCATTATGGACAGCGATGGTCAAACCGATCATGTTAGGAAAGATCGTTGAACGACGGGACCAAGTGCGCAGGGGCTTCTTGTCTCCGCTTTCCACCGCTTTCTCTACCTTCTTCAGCAAGTGCAGGTCAATAAAAGGACCTTTCTTGAGAGAACGTGGCATGGCTTATCCTCTAAAATTATTTGCTACGGCGACGTACGATAAATTTATCAGTACGCTTGTTGCTGCGGGTCTTCTTACCTTTGGTTTGAACGCCCCACGGAGTTACCGGGTGCTTACCAAAGTTACGACCTTCACCACCACCATGTGGGTGGTCTACTGGGTTCATCGCAGTACCGCGAACGGTAGGACGAACACCACGCCAGCGTGCAGCACCAGCTTTACCCAGAACGCGCAGCATATGCTCAGCATTGCCAACTTCGCCCAGAGTAGCGCGGCAATCTGCTTCGACTTTACGCATTTCACCAGAACGCAGACGCAGGGTGACATAAGCACCGTCACGAGCAACGATCTGAACGTAAGTACCCGCGGAACGCGCCAGCTGACCGCCTTTACCTGGTTTCATTTCTACGTTATGAACGGTAGAACCAACCGGGATATTGCGCATCGGCAGGGTGTTGCCTGCTTTGATTGCAGCATCAACGCCAGACTGAATCTGGTCGCCAGCTTTCAGGCCTTTAGGGGCCAGGATGTAACGGCGTTCACCGTCTTTGTACAGAACCAGCGCGATGTTCGCGGAACGGTTCGGATCGTACTCAAGACGTTCAACAACTGCTGGGATACCGTCTTTGTTGCGTTTGAAGTCAACAATACGATAAGCCTGCTTGTGGCCACCACCGATGTGACGAGTGGTGATACGGCCATTGTTGTTACGACCACCGGATTTGCTGTTTTTTTCCAGCAACGGAGCAAAAGGTTTGCCCTTGTGCAGCTCAGGGTTAACCACTTTAACTACGTGGCGACGACCCGGAGATGTCGGTTTACATTTAACAACTGCCATTGTATTACTCCTCCGACTTACTCAGCGCCGCCAACGAAGTCCAGGTTCTGGCCTTCTTTAAGGGTGACGTAAGCTTTTTTCCAGTCGCTACGACGACCGATACGCTGTCCGTGACGTTTAACTTTCCCTTTAACAACCAGGGTGTTAACGACTTCGACTTCGACTTCAAACAGTTTCTGCACAGCAGCTTTGATCTCTGCTTTGGTCGCGTCTTTAGCAACTTTGAGAACGATGGTGTTTGTTTTTTCCATCGCAGTAGACGCTTTTTCAGAAACGTGCGGTGCGCGAAGCACCTTCAGCAGACGTTCTTCACGAATCATGCCAGCATCTCCTCAACTTGCTTAACAGCATCAGCAGTCATTACGACTTTGTCGAAGGCGATCAGGCTAACCGGGTCGATACCAGTCGCATCGCGTACGTCAACCTTGTGCAGGTTACGTGCGGCCAGGAACAGGTTCTCGTCCAGCTCACCGGTGATGATCAGCACATCTTCCAGAGCCATGTCTTTCAGTTTCTGTGCCAGCAGCTTAGTTTTAGGCGCTTCTACAGAGAACTTCTCGACAACGATCAGACGATCCTGACGTACCAGTTCGGACAGAATGCTTTTCAGCGCGCCGCGGTACATCTTTTTGTTAACTTTTTGACTGTGGTCCTGTGGACGCGCAGCGAAGGTCACGCCACCTGAACGCCAGATCGGGCTCTTGATAGAACCTGAACGCGCACGGCCGGTACCTTTCTGGCGCCATGGCTTTTTGCCAGAACCAGTTACTTCAGCACGAGTCTTCTGAGCACGAGTACCCTGACGAGCACCAGCTGCATAAGCAACAACAACCTGGTGAACCAGCGCTTCGTTGAAATCACGACCGAAGGTAGTTTCGGAAACAGTCAGCGCGCTCTGCGCGTCTTTCAATACTAATTCCATTGCTATCCCCTTACGCCTTCACAGCTGGTTTAACGATCAGGTCGCTACCGGTAGCACCCGGAACAGCACCCTTAACCAGCAGCAGGTTGCGCTCAGCGTCAACACGTACTACGTCCAGGCTCTGAACGGTTACACGTTCGTTACCCAGCTGACCTGCCATTTTCTTGCCTTTGAACACTTTGCCCGGAGTCTGGTTCTGACCGATAGAACCCGGAACGCGGTGAGACAAGGAGTTACCGTGAGTAGCGTCCTGGGTACGGAAGTTCCAGCGCTTAACGGTACCAGCAAAACCTTTACCTTTAGAGGTACCGGTTACGTCAACTTTTTTAACGTCAGCAAACAGCTCAACGCTAATGTCTTGACCTACGGTGAACTCTTCGCCTTCAGCAAGACGGAATTCCCACAGACCACGGCCAGCTTCAACGCCAGCTTTAGCGAAGTGACCCGCTTCTGGTTTGGTTACACGGTTAGCTTTTTTAGCACCGGTGGTAACCTGAACAGCGCGGTAGCCATCGTTAGCCAGATCTTTAACCTGAGTAACGCGGTTTGCTTCAACTTCGATTACGGTTACTGGGATAGAAACGCCATCTTCAGTGAAGATGCGGGTCATTCCCACTTTTTTACCGACTAAACCAATCATTGTTTCAACCTCTCAATCGCTCGATGACCTGATTAACCCAGGCTGATCTGCACGTCTACACCGGCAGCCAGATCCAGACGCATCAGAGCATCAACGGTTTTCTCAGTTGGCTCAACGATGTCAACCAGACGCTTGTGAGTGCGGATTTCGTACTGATCACGCGCATCTTTGTTAACGTGCGGAGAGATCAGAACGGTAAAGCGCTCTTTGCGGGTCGGCAGCGGGATCGGACCACGGACTTGCGCACCAGTGCGCTTAGCAGTCTCGACGATTTCCGCGGTTGATTGATCGATCAGACGATGATCAAACGCTTTAAGGCGGATACGGATTCTTTGGTTCTGCATGAGACCAGAGCTCCAATTATTTTATAAACGAAAATGATTACTCCTCAAACCCATTACGATTGATGGGAGAGTGTAACCGTTCTTACGTAGCTCCCCGATTGGGAGCATTGTTGAGTAACAAAATTAGCTACTCCGGTTCAGATTGAACCCGCCGTCAACTACGACAAGCCCGCGCATTATACGTAAATCTGAGCAAGACGCAAGTGCCGTTTAGAAATTAAGCGCCAAAGACATGCGATGCGTAGGGCATTCCATTATTTGCAGCAACCTGTCTGCTTTCATCTCTTCTTATGAACCCCTCACGCAATTCCTGTGTACGGACGTTGCTGGCCTTGCATCATGAGAAGAGTATGCACCAAACATCTTTGAGGCTTTGCGTATGCTGATTCCCCTCCCCTTTCTGCTCGTTTACTTCGCACTCTCCGGTTTACTGGTACGTGAAGATATTCGTGCCGGCCTTCTCCCGGATAAATACATCTGTCCCCTCTTATGGACCGGCCTGCTCTTCCAGCTTTGCCTTCATCCTGACTTTCTTTCGAACGCAGTGGCTGGCGCGATGGCAGGGTATGTGAGCTTTGCGATTATCTACTGGGGCTACCGGCTTCTGACTGGACGTGAAGGGATGGGCTATGGCGATGTGAAATATCTTTCGGCACTGGGGGCGTGGCACGGTTGGCACATATTGCCCGCACTGGTGTTAACCGCCGCATTGTTGGCGCTTCTTTACCAGCTGATTCTCGCTTTACCGGCTCCTGATAAACAGGCATTAAAAAACCCACTGCCTTTTGGGCCATTTCTGGCGGCAGCGGGTTTAAGCGTTGGCTGGCAGACGCTGTTTAGTCAGCCACTTTAATCTGGGATTGAAGATAATTCTGCAGACCAATTTTACTGATGAGATCCAGCTCAGTTTCAAGCCAGTCAATGTGCCCTTCTTCATCGGCCAGAATCTGGATCATCATATCGCGGCTGACGTAGTCATGAACACTGTCCGCATAGGCAATGGCTTCGCGGAGATCTTTTGCGCCTTCAAGCTCGAGCCTGAGGTCGGACCGTAGCATCTCTTCAACATCTTCACCGATGCCGAGTTTGCCGAGATCCTGCAGGTTAGGAATGCCTTCAAGGAATAAAATACGCTCGATGTATTTATCGGCATGTTTCATCTCATCGATGGATTCGTGGTATTCAACATCGTTGAGGCGCATCAGGCCCCAGTTTTTGAACATTCTCGCATGGAGAAAATACTGATTGATCGCGACAAGCTCATTTCCCAATAATTTATTGAGATAACTTATGATTTTAACATCACCTTTCATTATATAGTCCCTCCGCTTCCACTCATTGAAGCGTAGATCGGGCTACAGGGATGTCAAAAAAAAGATGGGCGCTTACGCAATCTCTTTGTATTCCGGGATCTGCATCAATTCGTCCTGCATGATCTCACGTGCAGCACGTACACATTTACCGCATTGATTTCCCACTGGAACAAATTTGCGAAGCTGCTGGAAGGACTGTGGCTGAAACTGGCGAACGGCCTGACGTATTTTTTTGTCGCTTACACCATTACATAAACAAACGTACATAAAGACTCCCGTTCAAAATATGCGCAAAGTGTAAGTGAGAATGGTTATGATTACAATAGCACAAACACCCGTATACGGGGCGGGAGAGGACGAAAAATGCGAAAATTTGTGACAGACACATAACGGCAGAAAACAAAAAAGGACGCCGAAGCGTCCTTTTTTAATTCAGGGATAAGTAATTAGCCCAGAACTTTAGCAACAACGCCCGCGCCAACGGTACGGCCGCCTTCACGGATTGCGAAACGCAGACCGTCGTCCATCGCGATTGGGTGGATCAGCGTCACAACCATCTTGATGTTGTCGCCTGGCATTACCATCTCAACGCCTTCTGGCAGTTCGATGGTACCGGTCACGTCAGTTGTACGGAAGTAGAACTGTGGACGGTAGCCTTTGAAGAACGGAGTATGACGGCCGCCTTCGTCTTTGGACAGGATATACACTTCAGATTCGAACTTGGTGTGTGGCTTGATTGAGCCTGGCTTAGCCAGTACCTGACCACGTTCGATTTCTTCACGTTTGATACCACGCAGCAGAACACCTACGTTCTCACCAGCACGGCCTTCGTCCAGCAGTTTGCGGAACATTTCAACGCCAGTACAGGTAGACTTAGCAGTCTCTTTGATACCAACGATTTCAACTTCTTCGCCAACTTTGATGATACCGCGCTCAACACGACCGGTAACAACGGTACCACGACCGGAGATGGAGAATACGTCTTCGATTGGCAGCAGGAACGGCTTATCAATCGCACGCTCTGGTTCTGGGATATAAGAATCCAGGAAGCCAGCCAGTTCGATGATTTTCTCTTCCCACTCTGCTTCGCCTTCCAGCGCTTTCAGCGCGGAACCACGAACGATTGGGGTGTCGTCGCCAGGGAAATCGTACTGAGACAGCAGTTCACGAACTTCCATCTCTACCAGTTCCAGCAGCTCTTCGTCATCAACCATGTCACATTTGTTCAGGAACACGATGATGTAAGGAACGCCTACCTGACGACCCAGCAGGATGTGCTCACGGGTCTGAGGCATTGGGCCGTCAGTCGCAGCAACAACCAGGATCGCGCCGTCCATCTGCGCAGCACCGGTGATCATGTTTTTAACATAGTCGGCGTGGCCTGGGCAGTCTACGTGTGCGTAGTGGCGAGTCGGGGTGTCATATTCAACGTGAGAAGTGTTGATGGTGATACCACGCGCTTTTTCTTCTGGTGCGTTATCGATCTGGTCGAATGCACGAGCAGCACCGCCGTAGGTTTTAGCCAGTACGGTAGTGATTGCAGCGGTCAGGGTAGTTTTACCATGGTCAACGTGGCCGATAGTACCAACGTTGACGTGCGGTTTTGTACGTTCAAATTTTTCTTTAGACACGGCTATATTCCTTACTATAGTGCTCTCCCCTTCGGAGAGAGCACGGGACTTAGGTTTTAATCCTGTGGATTACTTACCACGGGCTTCGATAACGGCCTGAGCAACGTTGTTAGGCGCATCATCATACTTCAGGAATTCCATGGTGTATGATGCACGACCTTTGGTCAGAGAACGCAGCTGAGTTGCATATCCGAACATTTCAGACAGCGGAACTTCAGCATGGATCTTAACGCCAGTTACTTCGGATTCCTGACCGCGCAGCATACCGCGACGACGGCTCAAGTCACCGATAACGTCACCGGTGTTCTCTTCAGGAGTCTCTACTTCAACCTTCATGATTGGCTCAAGCAGAACTGGTTTTGCTTTCTTAAAGCCTTCTTTAAAGGCAATAGACGCAGCCAGTTTAAACGCCAGTTCAGAGGAGTCAACGTCGTGGTAAGAACCGAAGTGCAGACGGACACCCATGTCAACAACCGGATAGCCAGCCAGAGGGCCCGCTTTCAGCTGTTCCTGGATACCTTTATCAACGGCTGGGATGTATTCGCCAGGAATTACACCACCTTTGATGTCGTTGATGAACTCGTAACCTTTAGGGTTAGAGCCCGGCTCCAGTGGGTACATGTCGATCACAACGTGACCGTACTGACCGCGACCACCAGACTGCTTAGCGTGTTTACCTTCAACATCGGTAACTTTCGCACGAATCGCTTCGCGGTAAGCAACCTGAGGTTTACCCACGTTCGCTTCAACGTTGAATTCACGCTTCATACGGTCAACGATGATGTCCAGGTGCAGTTCACCCATACCAGCGATGATGGTCTGGTTAGATTCTTCATCAGTCCATACGCGGAATGATGGGTCTTCTTTCGCCAGACGGCCCAGAGCCAGACCCATTTTTTCCTGGTCAGCTTTGGTTTTTGGTTCAACCGCGATGGAGATTACCGGCTCAGGGAATTCCATACGCTCCAGAATGATCGGGTGATCCGGGTCACACAGGGTGTCACCAGTAGTCACGTCTTTCAGACCGATTGCTGCAGCGATGTCGCCCGCACGAACTTCTTTGATCTCTTCACGTTTGTTAGCGTGCATCTGTACGATACGGCCAAAACGTTCACGCGCCGTTTTCACGGAGTTCAGGATGGTGTCACCGGAGTTAACCACACCAGAGTAAACGCGGAAGAAGGTCAGGTTACCCACGAATGGGTCGGTAGCAATTTTGAACGCCAGTGCAGAGAACGGCTCTTCGTCGCTTGCGTGACGTTCAGCCGGAGTATCTTTACCGTCGTCCAGGATGCCGTTGATCGCAGGAACGTCAACCGGGGATGGCAGGTAATCAATTACCGCATCCAGCATCGCCTGAACACCTTTGTTCTTGAATGCAGAACCACAGGTTACCAGGATGATTTCGTTGTTCAGAACACGCTGACGCAGAGCTTTTTTGATCTCTTCTTCAGTCAGTTCTTCACCACCCAGGTATTTCTCCATCAGCTCTTCAGAAGCTTCAGCAGCGGATTCGATCAGGTTCTGGTGCCATTCGTCAGCCAGGTCCTGCATCTCAGCTGGGATATCTTCGTATTCGAAGGTAACGCCCTGGTCTGCATCGTTCCAGTTGATGGCTTTCATTTTCACCAGGTCGATAACGCCGGTGAAGCCTTCTTCAGCACCAATTGCCAGCTGCAGCGGAACAGGGTTCGCGCCCAGACGGGATTTGATCTGACCAACAACTTTCAGGAAGTTAGCACCCATACGGTCCATTTTGTTAACGAACGCGATGCGTGGAACTTTATATTTGTTCGCCTGACGCCATACGGTCTCAGACTGTGGCTGAACACCACCAACTGCGCAATAAACCATTACCGCGCCGTCAAGAACACGCATGGAACGTTCTACTTCGATGGTGAAGTCAACGTGCCCTGGGGTATCGATGATGTTAACGCGATGCGGTTCGTACTGCTTAGCCATACCTGACCAGAATGCAGTAGTCGCTGCGGAGGTGATAGTAATACCACGCTCCTGCTCCTGTTCCATCCAGTCCATGGTGGCTGCGCCGTCATGAACTTCACCGATTTTATGGTTTACACCGGTGTAGAACAGAATACGTTCGGTAGTAGTGGTCTTACCGGCGTCGATGTGCGCACTGATACCAATGTTACGGTAACGTGCGATGGGTGTTGTACGAGCCATTTGATTCCTCGTTTGTTTCTTTAGGCGTTCAGTTAAGTAACCCAGGACGGGCAGCTTCGCTGAAGCGCCCGCCTGGTGACTAATACTCCGAAGGGATTACCAACGGTAGTGTGCGAACGCCTTGTTGGCTTCTGCCATACGGTGAACGTCTTCACGTTTCTTAACTGCAGTACCTTTGTTTTCTGCAGCATCAGAAAGTTCGTTCGCCAGACGCAGAGCCATGGATTTATCACCGCGTTTACGAGCAGCTTCAACGATCCAACGCATTGCCAGAGCATTACGACGAACCGGACGAACTTCAACTGGAACCTGATAAGTAGAACCACCAACGCGGCGAGACTTAACTTCTACAGTCGGGCGCACGTTGTCGAGAGCGACTTCGAAAGCTTCCAGTTCATTTTTACCAGAGCGCTGAGCCAGGGTCTCCAGCGCGCTGTATACGATTGCTTCTGCAGTAGATTTTTTACCATCTACCATCAGGATATTTACAAATTTTGCCAGCAGTTCTGATCCGAATTTCGGATCTGGAAGAATTTTACGCTGACCAATGACGCGACGACGTGGCATGGGAATACTCCGTTGTTAATTCAGGATTGTCCAAAACTCTACGAGTTTAGTTTGACATTAAGATAAATCAGTTTGGCCTTACTTAACGGAGAACCATTAAGCCTTAGGACGCTTCACGCCGTACTTGGAGCGAGCCTGCTTACGGTCTTTAACACCTGAGCAGTCCAGCGCACCACGAACGGTGTGGTAACGAACACCCGGAAGGTCTTTAACACGACCGCCACGGATCAGGATCACGGAGTGCTCCTGCAGGTTGTGACCTTCACCACCGATGTAGGAAGTCACTTCGAAACCGTTAGTCAAACGCACACGGCATACTTTACGCAGTGCGGAGTTTGGTTTTTTAGGAGTGGTGGTATATACACGAGTACATACGCCACGTTTCTGCGGGCAGGCTTCCAGTGCAGGCACGTTGCTTTTTGCAACTTTGCGCGCACGTGGTTTGCGTACCAGCTGGTTAACTGTTGCCATTAAATAGCTCCTGGTTTTAGCTTTTGCTTCGTAAACACGTAATAAAACGACCTCATACAATATGAGGACGCGAAATTTTAGGGCTACGTCGAAAAGGTGTCAAGAAATATACAGCGATCTCGGATCACCAGTTCATTTGACTGGCGTGCGTCACAGTAAGATTGACGAAATCAGTATAGCCAACCACGTCAATTTTGGCTGAAATTTGACCAGAAAGACCTCGCGCCTCAAGATCGTCTTTCAGCGCAGAGACGGATATGGGGGCATTGCTGAGAATTTCAACGAAACGACTCCCTTCAAGCGCAGCCAGTACGCCATCCTGAATCAGCAGCAGGTCATCACCTTCGCGCAGCATACTCAGTAATGCGTCGATATCACAATGCCACGGTGAACGGCTCAGGGTATGGAGCATGTCAGCCTCAGAAATTCAGAACAGTGTCGTAATGGGAAAGTTGGTCGCGCAGCGCGTCGGCCGGGAGGAGTGTTACATCCAGCACGAAAGACGTCTTATCGCTCAGACCGCGCGCAGCAAGAGAATCAGCGCAGACAAAAAAGGTTTCAATGTCGTAAAGCGGCAGCACTTTAAAGGTCGCGATGTAATCCCGCGCCAGAATAGCCTGCGGCTGCTGGCCTGCCAGAAGCTGAAACACGCCATCCCCTAAAAAGAAGACACCGATGTCTTCGGTCAGTGCTGATGTTGCGAGCAACGCATCCAGCCCTTCTCTGCCGGACGCACTACCGTGCGGAGCAGATGAAAAAACAAACGCCACGCGTTTCATCAGAATTGCACCACTCTGTCGCAGGTTAACGCAGCCTGTGCCAGTGCGCCCAGACCGCTCAACGAAAACCCCGGCTGCAGGTTGGCCCCTGGCAAGCCAAGACGTTCAGCTTCGGTGGCATCGGTCACGCCGCGACGCAGGGCTGCCGCCACGCAGATATGCAGGGCAACCCCCCTTGTCTCGTTCAACGTCTGCCAGGCGCGCACCAGATCAAATTCATCGCTGGCCGGTGAGGTAAACTGGTTGGCGTTATACACCCCTTCCCGATAAAAGAAGACGCTCACCAGCTCATGTCCGGCAGCCAGTAACGCATGCGCAAACTGCAGCGCGCTGCTGGCCTGCTGAGTACCATACGCCGGGCCTGTCACCATCAGCGAAAAACGCATTACTTGTCTTGCCCCTGGAAATCACCGCTTTTGAACTGGCGGATGTAGAGGTAGACCGTATGCTTGGAAATGTTCAGGCGATCGGCCACCTGGTTAATGGCGTCTTTGATGTCAAAAATCCCTTTCTCATAGAGATTCAGCACGATCTGACGATTCTTGGCGTTGTTCGATACGTTGCGATCGGCATTCACCTCTTCGATAGTGAACTCAAGCGTCTGCGTCACCAGATCTTCAACAGAGGAGGCAAAGTTAACTGAGGACCCAACGTCCGGCGTTTCAGGCGGTATGAAAGTGCTCATGATTTGCGAGAACGGCACATCAAGGTTCATGTTGATGCACAACAGACCGATCACGCGATGCTCGCGATTTCGAATCGCGATGGTTTCTGATTTCATCAGTACGCCGCTTTTGGCGCGGGTGAAATAACATTTGGAGACGCTGCTGTCCGCGCCGGTCATGTCATGCAGCATACGCAATGCAAGGTCGGTGATTGGCGAACCAATTTTACGGCCAGTATGCTCACCATTAGCAATGCGGATGGCGGAACACTTAAGATCTTGCAGGGAGTGCAATACGATTTCGCAGTGGGACCCAATGAGCATCGCTAACCCGTCCACTACCGCCTCGTAGGATTTCAGAATATCGAAGTCGGTCTGGTCGAAAGGACGTTGATCCAGTAAATCAAGTTCACTGGTTTCGTTGGTTAAAAGCGACCTGGACATGAAAAAAACACTCCTTTTCAGGAGCCTGTCGTTAGGTTTTCAGGGCAGGCTCATTATCTACACGGACAACTAAATTAATACAGCGTGCATAACGCTTTCCAGTGTTAATTATATCTGCCCCACAATAAAAAAAACCGCCGCCTTAAAGGCGGCGGTTTTCATTCCATTACTTCTTCGCGTCTGTCGCAGCTTTCTGTTCTGCCTGCGCTTCTGGTTTCGCATCAGCTTTCGGCGCTGGCTTGATGTCCAGCAGCTCTACGTCAAAGACCAGGGTAGAGTTAGCAGGGATACCTGGAACGCCGGTTTTGCCATATGCCAGATCCGGTGGAATAACCAGTTTGATCTTGCCACCTTTCTTGATGTTTTTCAGACCTTCAGTCCAGCCTGGGATCACACCATCCAGACGGAAGGAGAGAGGCTCACCACGGGTGTAAGAGTTATCGAACTCTTTACCGTCGATCAGCGTACCTTTGTAGTTAACCACGACAGTATCGCTGTCTTTAGGCGCATCACCGGTACCTTCTTTCTCAACTTTGTACACCAGACCCGTAGAGGAGGTTTTCACGCCCTTCTCTTTAGCAAAGGTATCGCGGTAGGCTTTGCCTTTCGCTTCGTTGTCTTTTGCATCCGCTTCCATCTTAGTCTGAGCGGCACCTTTTACACGTGCTTCGAACGCCTGCAGAGTCTGTTCAATTTCCTGGTCAGACAGTTTGCTCTTATCTGCAAATGCGTCCTGAACGCCCGCGATCAGCTGAGCTTTGTCCAGTTTAATGCCCAGTTTCTCTTGTTCTTTCAGAGAGTTTTCCATGTAACGACCCAGAGATGCGCCAAGTGCGTAGGCGGATTTCTGGTCGTCATTTTTGAACGCCGCTTTGCTGTCTGCAGTTGCAGCAGGCTTCGCAGCAGTATCAGCAGCGAAGGACAGCGGCGCGTTCAGCGCAACAGCCATCGTCGTCGCCAGCAGCGTTACTTTAAACAGTGATTTCATCCATATCTCCAGGGCCTGGGGACTCTCACCCCAGCGTTAAACGTAAATGAGTTACGTACTATAAAACGTTGCGGAAGAAATCTACAGACAGACTCTCCCGATTCTCGCCACTTTTCAGACTATTTTTGTTTAAATAAGTTTCTTGCCAAGGGGATAGATACTGAACTTAAGGATAAACTCAGTTAAACTTCGCCGCCGCTGGCCGATTGTGGTTAATGAGATACAACGAGGTGAATGATGAAGGACACAATGTTAGAAGCGAGAATGGCTGAGCTGGAAAGCCGCCTGGCTTTTCAGGACATCACCATCGAAGAGCTAAACCAGACTGTGACCGCACATGAACTGGAAATGGCGAAACTGCGGGATCTCATGCGCCTGCTGACGGACAAACTGAAGGCCACACAGCCGTCACATATTGCCTCTCAGTCAGAAGAGACGCCACCACCTCATTATTGAGGCGTAAAAAAAGCGGGATTATTATCCCGCTTTTTTATTTTCCGCATAACGGAATTAGTGGCAACCGCAGCCGCCGTTACCGCAACCACCTTTACCGTGGTCGTGACCATGGTCGTGATCGTGGCCGTGACCACCGCAGCAGCCGTCGTGGCCGTGATCGTGGTCATGGTCGTGACCGTGCGCACCGTGAACGTGGCCATGAGCCAGCTCTTCTTCGGTCGCTTCACGGATCGCAACAACTTCTACGTTGAATTTCAGGTTCTGGCCAGCCAGCATGTGGTTGCCGTCAACCACAACGTGGTCGTCTTCCACTTCAGTGATTTCAACAGGAACCGGACCCTGGTCAGTTTCCGCCAGGAAGCGCATGCCAACCTGCAGTTCGTCAACGCCCATGAACACGTCTTTAGGAACACGCTGCACCAGGTTGTCGTCGTACTGACCGTAAGCGTCGTTCGCGCCAACAGCAACGTCGAATTTGTCGCCAACGTCGTGACCTTCCAGCGCGTTTTCCAGGCCGGAAATCAGGGAACCGTGACCATGCAGGTAGTCAAGCGGCGCACTCACCGGAGACTCATCAACCAACACACCGTCTTCTGTACGTACCTGATAGGCCAGGCTGACCACCAGGTCTTTTGCTACTTTCATGATATCTCCTGAGCAAGGGAAAATTGCTGGCGCAGATTGTAGCGGAAATCTGCACCCGTGTACCCTTTAGCTTAAAAAAACTCAGGGCATATCGCTAGTCCGGATGAAAAATCCCGATAACTTGCTCTTCTTTGCGAACATGATCGCGGGCTTCTTTATCCGCCTCGCGCATCTGATGACCGCACTTAACACACTCTACGACATCAATATTATTTTCCCGCCACATCGCCAGCGTATCTTGCGCCTGGCAGCTCGGGCATTTTGCGCCCGCAATAAAGCGTTTACGTACAGCCATCTTTCGTTACCCTTTATTCAAATTCATCCCAGCCATCGAGCTGGCGTCGTTCCTGTTGCATCTCTCGCTGGAAAATTTCTTCCAGCTCGCGACGCGCTTCCCGCACGCGGGAGATCTGCGCCGTATCAGAGTGTACCGGCATTAATTCGCGCAGCATTCGCATGTCCAGCCGGCGAAAATGCATCTGGGCCCGCTGAGCCTGATGGGGATGCATGCCCAGCGAAATCAGCGCTTTACGCCCCAACTCCAGCGCACTGGAAAATGTCTCACGGGAGAAGTGTTTCACACCTGCCTGCAGCAGTTCGTGCGCTTCAACACGTCCACGCGCACGCGCCAGAATATGCAGATGCGGGAAATGCTGCTGGCACAGTTCCACCAGCTTCATTGTATCTTCCGGATCGTTGCAGGTAATCACGATGGATTCTGCCGCTTCTGCTCCCGCTGAACGCAACAGTTCGAGCTGGGTCGCGTCGCCGTAGTACACCTTGTAGCCGTATTTACGCATCAGGTTCACCGCGCTGATATCGCGCTCCAGCACCGTGATGCGCATTTTGTTCGCCATCAGCAGACGTCCAATCACCTGCCCAAAGCGGCCAAAGCCCACCACAATCACCTGCGGCTTATCATCCTCCACCCACGGCATCTCATCTTCATCCTCTGTCGGATTTAAGCGTCGCGAGAGCAGCTTATCCACCAGCCTGATGAGCAGCGGGGTGGTCATCATCGACAGCGTGACCGTCACCAGCAACAGCGCCATCTGATCGTCTTTAAACAGCTTCTGGGAGGAGGCGGTGGAGAACAGCACGAACGCGAACTCTCCGCCCTGACTTAAGACGCTGGCAAACTGCATGCGCTCGGAACTGCGCAGCCCGTATATCCGTGCCATGACGTACAGCACCAGCGTTTTTACCGCCACCAGCACAACAACGCTCATCACCACCCACAGCAAATGGGTATAGAGCACGCCCAGGTTGAGCGCCATTCCCACCGAAATAAAGAACAGCCCTAACAGCAGCCCTTTAAACGGATCGATAGCCGTTTCCAGTTCGTGACGATATTCGCTTTCGGCAAGGAGCACCCCGGCGATAAACGTACCGAGCGCCATCGACAGCCCCAGCGCGTCCATAAACAATGCCGAGCCCAGCACCAGCAGCAGCGTCGCGGCAGTAAACACCTCGCGCACGCCAGAGGCGGCAATAAAACGAAACACCGGCCGCAGCAGGAAACGTCCGCCAATCAGCATGCCGGCGAAGGCCAGCACCTTCATGGAGATTTTGACCCAGTCAAAATGATCGTCACCAGAGCCTGCCAGTAACGGCACCAGTGCCAGCGCCGGGATCACGGCCAGGTCCTGGAACAGCAGTACCGAAAAGCCCAGCTGTCCTGCCTCGTTGCGGTTCATCCCTTTGTCACGCATTAACTGCAGCGCCATCGCTGTCGACGACATCGCAAGACCTATTCCGCCGATCACCGCCGCCTGCCACGAGAAGTTGGTCAGCATTAACAGCCCGGCCAGAATCGCGGCACTGAACAAGACCTGCGCCGCCCCCACGCCAAATATCGATCGCCGGAGCTGCCACAGTTTTGACGGGTTCAGTTCGAGGCCAATGATGAACATCAGGAACACCACGCCCAGTTCAGAGAAGTGGAGAATTTCATCCACATCGCTGATGAACCCCAGCCCCCAGGGGCCAATGGCGATCCCGGCCAGCAGGTAGCCCAGCACTGCGCCAATGCCCAGCCGGGCGGCCAGCGGAACCGCCACCACTGCGGCAAATAAAAACAGCACGCCGGCCAGGAGTAAATTCGATCCTTCCATTAGCGACCTCCCGCCGAAATCGGTGATGCCAGCCAATCGCCATACGCTCTGGCGTGGCTCGCCAGCGCTTCAGGCTTCTGGCGACGCGCCCAGTAGACAATAATCGGGCTCATCCAGTGCATGCGGCACATCGCGGCCGTCAGCTCAAACGGCCGCAGGATATCGCTCATGGGATAACGGTTAAGACCGTCGTGGCGATAAGCGCTCTCTGGCTCACCGGTCGTAATGACACTGCGCCAGTACTTTCCCGCCAGCTGGTTGCCCCCCACCCCGCTGGAGAACCCCCGGCTCAGCACACGGTCCAGCCACTCTTTCAGCAGTGCCGGACAGCTATAGGTATAAAGCGGATGCTGGAACACTATCACGTCATGCTGACGCAGCAGTTCCTGCTCGTAAGGAATATCAATAAAGAAATCAGGATAGTGCGCGTAGAGATCGTGCACCGTCACATTGCTGAGCTGAGTAGCCGGCTTAAGCAGAACCCGGTTTGCCACCGAGTCCTGAGATTCCGGATGGGCATACAGCAGCAGCACTTTCGCTGTCTGAGACATCACTCCCCTCCCGGTTCTGTTTCTGTTTTTGTGTATCGTCGTTGTTTTGGGCTACCATGGCGGCCCGGTGCGGAAAATGGCCCACACCTTACATTATCATAATGACAAATTAACATAGTCGGAACATACGGCGCTTCTATGATTGTTTTCTCCTCGTTACAAATTCGCCGCGGCGTGCGCGTCCTGCTGGATAACGCCTCCGCCACCATCAATCCCGGTCAAAAAGTGGGTCTGGTCGGCAAAAACGGCTGCGGAAAATCGACCCTGCTTGCGCTGCTGAAAAACGAGATTAGCGCTGACGGCGGTAACTTTACCTATCCGGGCAACTGGCAGCTTGCCTGGGTAAATCAGGAGACGCCTGCCCTGAGCGAACCCGCTCTCGACTATGTTATCGACGGCGATCGTGAATACCGTAAGCTGGAAGCTGAACTGAACGCCGCCAACGAGCGTAATGACGGTCATGCTATCGCCACCGTCCACGGTAAGCTGGACGCCATCGACGCATGGACAATTCGCTCCCGCGCCTCCAGCCTGCTGCACGGTCTGGGTTTCAGCAACGAACAGCTTGAACGCCCCGTTAGCGACTTCTCCGGCGGCTGGCGTATGCGCCTTAACCTGGCGCAGGCACTGATTTGCCGTTCCGACCTGCTGCTGCTTGATGAACCCACTAACCACCTCGATCTCGATGCGGTTATTTGGCTGGAGAAGTGGCTCAAGAGCTATCAGGGCACTCTGATTCTGATCTCCCACGACCGCGACTTCCTCGACCCGGTGGTGGATAAAATCATTCATATCGAACAGCAAAGCCTGTTTGAATACACCGGCAACTACAGCTCATTCGAGCGCCAGCGCGCGACGCGCCTTGCTCAACAGCAGGCGATGTACGAAAGCCAGCAGCAGCGCGTGGCGCATCTGCAAAGCTTTGTTGACCGCTTCAAGGCAAAAGCGTCTAAAGCCAAGCAGGCCCAGAGCCGCATCAAGATGCTGGAACGCATGGAGATGATCGCCCCGGCGCACGTCGATAACCCGTTCCACTTCAGTTTTCGCGAGCCCGAGAGCCTGCCGAACCCACTGCTGAAGATGGAAAAGGTGAGCGCAGGCTATGGCGATCGCATTATTCTCGACTCCATCAAGCTCAACCTGGTGCCGGGTTCACGTATTGGTCTGCTGGGGCGTAACGGCGCCGGTAAATCGACGCTGATTAAACTACTCGCGAGCGAGCTTAACCCGGTCAGCGGCGAGATCGGCCTGGCAAAAGGCATTAAGCTTGGCTACTTCGCCCAGCATCAGCTGGAATTCTTACGCGCGGATGAATCGCCCATCCAGCACCTCGCGCGACTGGCGCCGCAGGAGATGGAGCAGAAGCTACGCGATTACCTTGGCGGCTTTGGCTTCCAGGGCGATAAAGTCACCGAAAACACCGAACGTTTCTCCGGCGGCGAGAAAGCGCGTCTGGTGCTGGCGCTTATCGTCTGGCAGCGTCCAAACCTGCTGCTGCTCGATGAACCTACAAACCACCTCGATCTCGACATGCGTCAGGCGCTGACCGAAGCGTTAATTGAGTTTGAAGGCGCGCTGGTTGTCGTCTCGCACGATCGTCACCTGATCCGCTCCACAACGGACGATCTCTATTTAGTGCACGATGGCAAAGTCGAGCCGTTCGATGGCGATCTGGAAGACTACCAGCAGTGGCTGACGGACGTGCAGAAGCAGGAAAACCAGCCGGACGACTCGTCGAAAGATAACGCCAACAGCGCCCAGGCGCGTAAAGACCAGAAGCGCCGTGAAGCGGAACTGCGTACTCAAACCCAGCCGCTGCGTAAAGAGATTGCCCGTCTCGAAAAGGAGATGGAGAAACTTAACGCTCTGCTGGCTACCGTTGAAGAGAAGCTGGGTGACAGCGGTCTGTATGACCAGAGCCGTAAGGCGGAACTGACCGACTGCCTGCAGACACAGGCGAAGACGAAATCCAGCCTCGAAGCGTGCGAGATGGCGTGGCTGGACGCCCAGGAACAGCTGGAAGCCATGCTGCAGGCCGACTAAATCCCCGGGAGGGTTATGAGTTTCGATATCACGAGCGACATTACATTTCGTAAACTCAGCATCTTCATGACCTTTATGGAGAAGGACAATATCGCCCGTACCGCCGAAGCGCTTGGCCTGAGCGGCGTTAGCGTGCACCGCGCGCTGCATACTCTCGAAGAAAATGTGCGCTGCCCGCTCTTTACGCACAAAGGTCGCAATCTCATTGCGCTGCCTTCAGCCTGGACGCTGCTGGAATATTGTCAGGAAGTGATGCAGGTAATGGCGCGCGGGCTGGAAGAAGCGCGCAAAACGGCCGGTGTTGGCCAGGGACGACTGCGCGTCGGCACGCTCTACTCGCTGACGCTGGAAACCGTGCCACGCCTGATTATGGGGATGAAACTGCGCCGTCCGGACCTGGAGATGGACCTGACGATGGGCTCTAACGAGACCCTGTTGCGTATGCTGGACGACGGTTTGCTCGACGCCATCCTCATCTCTATTTCCGAAAGCGATATCGACCGCAACAGTCTGGAAGTGCTCCCCCTGTTCCATGACGACATTTTTCTTGCCGCACCGGCCTCTGCCACGCTGAACACCAGCGGGCCTGCCGACTTACGTGATTACAAAGACCAGAAGTTTGTCGCGCTGTCGGAAGGGTTTGCCACCTACGCCGGGTTTCAGGAGGCGTTTCATATTGCCGGTTTCGAACCGGAAATCGTCACCCGCGTAAATGACATTTTCTCGATGCTGAGTCTGGTGCAGGCGGGCGTGGGCTTTACGCTCATGCCAGGCAGAATGAAGAAAGTGTATGAGAACTCAGTACAGCTACTGAAGCTGGCCCAGCCGTATCAGATGCAGCAGTTGATTGCCATTGTGTTTGCCCGCAACCGCGAGCAAGACCCCAGCCTGCGGGCACTGGCAGCCGAAGGGCGAATGTATGCCCGCAGTATCGCCATCGACCCTGCGCAGACCCTACCGCTGTAGCCGCTTAGCCAGGTGTACCGCCACGTCAACACCACTGCGCTCCAGCGAAACTGACTCCCCTTCCCAGGCCGCCTGACGCGTCAGGCAGGTCAGTACTCCGCCAGGTGGCATTTCAATCGCCAGCCGAGCTTCACGCTCGTTGGCAGAAATCACCGCTTCCTGCCAGCGCACCGTGCGCGCCATATTCATCGCCAGATCGTCCGCGATTTTCTCAGGCGTCCAGAGCACGCGTCCTGTGCTGCCGCTCAGGTAAGCACAGCGCGGGCGTGTGAGCGTGACGGATGTGAATGCCTCCACCAGCTTGTGCGCCGGCTCCGCCAACAGCTCGCAATGGGAAGGCACGCTGACGGTCAGCCGATGCGCCTTATTAGCCCCTTTTGCCAGCGCGCGTTTCGCCACCTGCGCCATCCCCTCATCGGTGCCGGCGATCACAATCTGCGTTTCCGCGTTCAGATTGGCGATATACGTTCCGGTGCCTTCCAGCAACGCTTCAACCTGAGGCAGGGTCAGACCCATTATCGCGGTCAGGCCATAACCGTGCGGATAGGCTTGCTCCATGAGATCGCCACGCAGCGCGACCAGCTTCAGCGCGTCGGCAAATTCCAGCGCACCGGCAATGACCGCGGCCGGATACGCGCCAATAGACAGACCGCTGACGATATCCGGTGCCACGCCGCGTTGTTCAAGCTCACGCGCCCAGGCAACACCGGCAATTAACAACGAAAGCTGAACGGCTCGCGTGTGGGTTAACGCTGCCGCGGTATCCAGCGTATCGACTTCGCCACCCAATACCTCGCGGGCCTGCTCCAGCGTCGTGCCAGGCAGGTTTTGCAGCATACCGACATGCTGGGTGCCCTGCCCTGGAAAGGTAAACAGTATTTTCATCACTCCTCCCTGTGCCACGGGTCCGCCACCAGGCGCGGCCCACGGCGGGTCTTCAGCAACGTTTTGCCGTCGCGCAGCCACTCCGTCAGCGCAAAGCCGCCTTCAGGGGTGTCGACCTGGGTGTCTGCCCGACATAACGCGCGGCTGAGCTGTGACGCCCAGACACGAAAAGCGTCAGCCGACAGAGGCTGAGGGGCTCGCACCAGCAGATCGAGATCGCTGTCGGCATGAATGACCGGGATACCGGTCGCCAGGGCGTAGCCCGTGCTGCCCGTAATTCCCCACGTCCACGGCCATGACTGCTGAGAAAGTTGCAACGCCACCTGAACCGGTGGCTGAGTCACAAACGGTGAACGCAGAAGATCGGCGGTCACGCTCAACGCCTCGGGTGAGACCACCCGCACGACGTTGTCTGGCTTCACCCAACCGGCCGCCCGCTGGTCGCGGCGTAAACCGCGTACGCCAACGGGAATACGGCCAGCATTATCAACATCACGCCGCACGACCACCGGTAAACCGGTATGCCATACCGCATCCACCCAGTCGTCAGTGATGCCTTCCAGCGCGTCACGCGCGTTAAGCCAGATGAGGTCGTGAGGGCGTAATGTTGTGGTCATAATTACATTCCTGAAGTCAGCGAGATAAACAGTGGCAGCGACAGGATACACAGTACCGAGCTTAACAGCAGCACCGCTTCCGCATCCGGAGACTGCACGCCAAAGCGGTTACCGAACACCACGCCGAAGAAACCGGCAGAGAGCGCAATCATCAGGATAGCGGTGATCGCCACGGAGCCGTGCAGACCGAAGATCAGAACGATACCCCAGGCAATCGCAGGCTGGATCAGCAGCTTGGCTACGGTTGAGGTAATCACCATGGTGTTGATCTGCAGCTTACGCGCAGAAAGGATCACCCCGGTCAGGAACAGCGCGGCAGCCGTTGCAGAAAGGCCCAGTGGCTTAATGGCGGCCAGAACAAGTTCAGGCATTTTGATGCCGATAGCAGACAAAATCACACCCAGCAGGGGACCCATCACAATCGGTTTTTTAATCGAACGCCACATCAGCACCGGCAGCATCGAGAGCGTTGAACCGGAGTTATTGCCTTCGGCACGCGCTTTTTCACGTTCCAGAATCAGCAGGCAGAACGGCGTCATCAGTACCGAACCACAGGCAATAGAGACCGCCACGGACAGTGAGGTTGAAGAGCTCTCACCCAGCACGCTGCCCAGAATCGGCAAGCCAAGCGCGGCATAGTTTGGCAGCGCAACCGTCAGCGTAAGCACGGCGGCATCCTGCGGGGATTTTTTAAAGACGCTGGTCGCGAGGAAGTAAATGGCCGCGTAGGTTATCCACATCGCCAGGGTCAGCACCAGAATCAGCGGTGACTGGGCTACGATGCCGGTCCACGGGGTTTGCACCGTAGCGCTGAACAGCGCGGCAGGCAAAGCAAAATCCATGACGAAGATATTAAGCAGGGAGACATTTTTGTTATCGACCATCTTTGCCTTACCGGCCCAGAATCCCAGCAGCATGATGACGAAAATCGGTGCAAGAGCATGAACAATTACGTAAGTCATAATTCACCTGTAGTAAAAAAGTTTAAGCACTGGCGCGATGATTATTATTTTCAGGATGCAGGTTCCCGCGCGGACGTAACGGTTACGTCCGCGGGGAGTGCATCTGGCAGGTCTCTTTTTACTTACCAGCTTGCCCGCATGCGTTCGCGTACGAGGGCAGAGCTGCGGCGATTGTCAGCACCGAGACGGTTTTTCAGGGTGTTGTCCTGACGAGCGTCATGGATGGCCTGTTGCAGCGTGGTTTTCACCTGCGTCAGATCGTTTTCAGAAGGGGCATCCGGGTTGCTGATGTCCAGCAGGTTGGAAAGCAGCCCCAGTGTGGCGTAGTTGCTGATGTCATAGGCCATTGGCGGGATCGTTGCCGCCAGTTTTTCCAGCGCATCCACGGTACGTAGCGTAATACGCGCCGCAGACTCTTTACCCATGGCATGGATCAGCACGCCTTTATCGTTAAAGGCAATCAGGCGGTTTGCCTGGTACCCGTGCGCCAGAAACGCGCCGGACATCGCTTTACCAACGATAAGCCCAATCACCGGATGGCCGGCCAGACGCGCGTTAGCATAGGCCGCCGCCGCGCCGGCCAACGCCTGGTGAATACCAAATGCCTCTTCACGACGGCCATAGGCCTGGCTTGGCACGTCAATCACCGCCACGATCGGGCGCTTCACGGCGCTGTTGGCATCGGCGGCAACGGTTTCGCTCACCACTTTCGCCAGCGTCCAGCCTTCCAGCAGACCGACTTCCCCTTTCGCCGCGCGCGGGAAGTGGTTGTTGGCATCCGGTACCACGGCAACAAAACGTACCGTTTCACCGTTAAGTTCACCATCGGCCGCCTGTACGGACGGGCATAAACCCTCCAGGCGTCTGGCGTTCGGCGCGAGTGTTTGCAGCCAGAGTTCGCCACGGCTTACTGAGTTAGTCATCATTTCACCTCCCGGGCAAAGAGCGCTTTAATCTGTTCGGCATCGGCCTGTTTGCGGGTGTCGAAATTCGTCAGACGGTTCAGGTAATCGTCATAGTTATCGGTGCGATGTTTCGCAGGCACGCCTTTGGCAATCGCGTCGTTCATCGCCGCTTTCACCGCATTCACGCCATCGCCAACCAGTGCATCTACCAGGCCGCTTTCATAGCGGACTTCGCCACCGGTCATGCTCCAGATAAACGGACGGTCGCGGGAGTCATACTCTTCAATCCCCGCTTCCTGCTCGATAACCTGAGGACCATTCAGACCGAGACGCGCTTCGCGGGTGACAATCAGGTAGCTGCACAGTGCAGCAGCGATAGACATCCCACCGAAGCAGCCCACGGTCCCGGCCACAATCCCGACCACCGGGGTGTAACGGCGCAGGTCAACAATTGCTGCATGAATATCGGCAATGGCCGCCAGGCCCAGGTTGGCTTCCTGCAGACGCACGCCGCCGGTTTCGAGACACAGTACCGCCTGCGTCGGGATCCCGTTGCGGTTATCTTCTGCCGCCAGCTCCAGCGCGGCCGCCATTTTGGCGCCGGACACTTCGCCCATGCTGCCGCCCTGGAACGCACCTTCGATCGCCACCACTACCGCAGGCTGACCGTTGAGGGTGCCTTTGGCGACCACCATGCCGTCATCGGCCTGAGGAACGATGCCCTGCGGCCCCAGCCACGGGGAGATAATGCCTTCAAAAGGATCCAGCAGTTCGCGATAGCTCCCGTCGTCCAGCAATGCCTGCGCACGCTGGCGAGCTTTTAATTCAATAAAACTCCGATCATCACGCATGGCTCACCCCTTCAAAAACCTGTTCGATACGAATGCGTGCCACCCCCGGCGTCGCGCCAAAGTCGTGGATCGTCAGTTTTCCTGCAGGCAGGCTGCTGACGGTGTGCAGGCGGTTGAACAACGCCTCCCAGCGACCGCGGCTGTTGTCGACGGACGTGGTGATATCAATGGTTAACGTCTGGCCCGGTTCGGCGGCAAACAGCACCTCCATATCCCCGGAACCAACAACCCCTGCGAGCGCTTTGCCGCTTAACGCGCGGCTCGCTGGCATGGTTAATGTGATTTTTTCCATAACATCCTCTTAATGCTTTGAATAAGGCGTTTCGATGCGATCGAGAAACAGCGTGGCGGCAAGCAGGTCGGCTGCTCCGCCCGGTGAGGCATTGAGTGCCAGCATGTGACGGTCTAATCTCGCCAGCGCCATCTGGCCTGCGGATGTCGCGCATCCTCCGGCGCTCAGCACCGCACGCGCACCGTTCTGCATGGCCTCCAGCCCCGCCATCCCGGCGCGCGACAGCACGCAGGTGTCGGTAAGCGACGTCATGATGGCCATCAGCGCATCGAGCCTTGCGTACGTTTCGCTGCTGCCGTTAAGACGGCTCAGACGAAGCTGCGGCAGAGCACGCTGCATCACGTGTGGAAATGCCTGCTGAGCCTCTTCACGTGCGCCCGGAACCCGGTAGCGGCGCGTGGCGCGTAGCCCTTTGCTGAACACTTTCGGTGCCGCGTCATCGGGCAGTTTCGCCAGCTGTGCCGCGGTATTCGCTACCGCCTGCGCGCTGGCATCGCCACCGAGCATCGCCACGGCACTGACCAGCAGCCCCAGCGCCCAAATCGCGCCGCGGTGGGTATTTACACCGTCGGTAGCCGCCATCATCTGCTGCTCACCTTCACGGCCGAGCCGCCCTATGGTTTGCCTGAGCGCAATATCCGCCGGACGCTGCCAGCTGTGTTGCGCCAGCGCCTGAAACGTGGGGGTCAGGCTGCGCGCGGAACGCTCCATCAACGCGAGCGACAGATCGTGGTGCGCGCCGTTCCCCCGACTGTCCACCAGACCGGGTTTCGGGCTTAACTGTGCTTCGTCAATCAGACACTGCGTGGCGGTTCGCGCCAGCCATTCGGCACCGCCTTCAACCTGAATCTGGGGCAGAAGTTTCATTACCAGCTCCGGAATTTCGCAGGTGGGTTGTAAAGACCGCCAGACCATTCAACCAGGTCTGACACGCTGCCTGCTGCCAGCAGAGAACGGGTGGCATCGGTGCGGCGAATCCCCATATCTTCCGGGTAAACCACTTTGCCGCTCTGGCGCAACTGCGCCACACGTTTGGCATCGACGCCCAGACCGATATCGGTGATCCCCGCGACGGCCGCAACCATCGCCCGGCGCTCTTCAAGACTTTCTGCGCGATAGAGGTAAGCAATCCCCTCTTCCGTCAGCACATGTGTCACGTCGTCGCCGTAGATCATGACCGGAGCCAGAGGCATCCCGGACGCTTTCGCAACGTCAACAGCATCGAGTTTTTCCACAAAGGTCGGTTTCACGCCTGCCTGGAAGGTTTCCACCATCTGGACGACGAGTTTTTTACCGCGCTGCATCGGATCAGGTTCGGTGATCATGTTCAGCCAGGCCGGGGTGGCATGACGACGACCATGCGGGTCATGGCCCATGTTTGGCGCACCGCCGAAACCAGAGAGACGACCACGGGTCACGGTTGAGGAGTTGGCATACCCGTCAACCTGCAGGGTTGACCCGATGAACATATCAACGGCGTACTGGCCTGCCAGCTGACAGAAAGCGCGGTTGGAACGCATAGAGCCGTCGGCACCGGTAAAGAAGATATCCGGACGTGCACGAATGTACTCTTCCATCCCCAGCTCACCGCCGAAGCAGTGCACGCTTTCCACCCAGCCGCTTTCAATCGCCGGGATCAGGGTTGGGTGCGGGTTAAGGGTCCAGTGTTTACAGATTTTGCCTTTCAGGCCGAGCTGTTCACCGTAGGTCGGCAGCAGCAGTTCAATCGCCGCGGTATTGAAACCAATCCCGTGGTTCAGGGATTGCACCTGATGTTCCGCATAAATGCCCTTAATGGCCATCATCGCCATCAGGATATGTTCCTGTTTGATGAGACGCGGGTCGCGGGTAAACAGCGGTTCGATAAAGAACGGTTTGTCGGCCACCACCACGAAGTCAATCCAGGAGCCGGGAATATCAACGCGCGGCAGGTCGCATTCGTCGTCCACCAGCTCATTCACCTGTGCGATGACAATGCCGTCATGGAATGCAGCCGCTTCCACCAGCGCGGGGGTATCTTCGGTGCTTGCGCCGGTATAAAGATTACCTTTTCGGTCCGCTTTAAAGCCGGCAATCAGCGCCACGTTTGGCGAGAGATCCACGTATAGACGTGAATAGAGTTCTATGTAGGTATGGATAGCGCCAATTTCGAGCTGACCATCTTCCAGCAGCTGCGAGATGCGCAGGCTCTGGGTACCGGAGAAGGAGAAGTCCAGCTTGCGGGCGATACCTTTCTCAAAGATATCCAGATGCTCGCTACGGCCCACGCTTGGCATAATCATGTGCAGGTCATGCACGATTTGCGGGTTCACTTCAGCCAGCGAGCGTGAAAGGAAATCGGCCTGCTTCTGGTTATTACCTTCCAGAACGACTTTGTCGCCAGGCGCGATCAGTTTTTCCAGCATGGCGACAAGATCGCCGGTTGGCAGTACCTTGCCCTGCACCGGTACGGAGGCCAGACGACGCGCTTTCTCGGTGCGTCGTGTGTTCCATTGCCGGGTGGGTGTTTGCCCAGATAACATTATTAACCTCCTGATTCAGCACATCATTCTGATTTGCTTAACGTTGAGTAAAGTGTGCGCTGTGGCGAGGAAGTCATCAATTAAGCGCAGGGCGGAATCATTAGCCTGAGAGTAATAATCAAGGTAAATATTTGTGATCGAGATCAGTTCATGTTTCGGAAAACCAGGCTAAACGGGGTACAATTCGGAAAGAACAGAAAATAACTGACAAGAATTAGCATCGCCGTTATGAGCCAAATCATCCCATCAGACTTCGATATCATCGCCGAAGACAGCACCGAGTTCGTGCCCATGCGCGGCGTGGCCAATTGCCATCTGCAGACCATGCTGCCGCGACTCATCCGCCGTAAGGTTCAGTTTACGCCGCACTGGCAACGGCTGGACTTACCGGACGGTGATTTTCTGGACCTGGCATGGAGCGAAGAGCCAGAACAGGCGCGCCATAAGCCGCGTCTGGTGGTCTTTCACGGTCTGGAAGGCAGTCTGCACAGCCCCTATGCACACGGGCTCATCCAGGCAGCCAAAGCGCGGGGCTGGCTCGGCGTGGTGATGCACTTTCGCGGCTGTAGCGGCGAACCGAATCGCCAGAAGCGCATCTATCACTCGGGTGAAACCGAAGACGGCACCTGGTTTTTACACTGGTTACGGGAAAACTTTGGTACCGTCCCGACAGCGGCCGTGGGCTACTCGCTGGGCGGCAATATGCTGGCCTGCCTGCTGGCAAAAGAGGGCGACACCGTGCCGCTGGATGCGGCCGTCATTGTCTCCGCGCCCTTTATGCTGGAGCAGTGCAGCTACCATATGGAGAAAGGCTTTTCCCGGGTCTATCAACGTTACCTGCTCAACCTGCTGAAAGCCAACGCGGCGCGCAAGTTGAAAGCCTATCCGGATACGCTGCCGGTGAGCCTGCGTCAGTTGAAAAAGGTCCGTCGCATCCGCGAATTCGACGATCTGATCACCGCCAAAATTCACGGTTTTGCCGATGCGATTGACTACTATCGTCAGTGCAGCGCCATGCCGCTGCTCAGCAAGATCACGCAACCGACGCTTATCATTCATGCCAAAGATGACCCGTTTATGGATCATCACTCTATCCCCGCGCAGGAATTTTTGCCTGCCAACGTTCACTACCAGCTGACAGAGCATGGTGGTCACGTGGGGTTCATCGGTGGAACGTTGCGCCGCCCGAAAATGTGGCTGGAGTCGCGTATTCCTGACTGGCTTACCCCTTATCTGGACGGTGCAAAATGATTATTCCGTGGCAGGATCTCTCCCCCGAAACGCTCGATAATCTGATTGAAAGCTTTGTCTTGCGCGAAGGTACCGATTATGGTGAACATGAACGTTCGCTTGAGCAAAAGGTCAACGATGTGAAGCGCCAGCTCAAAAGCGGCGACGTGGTGCTGGTATGGTCTGAACTGCATGAGACGGTCAATATCATGCCCCGCAACGCGTTTCATGGCTGATCTTTAAACCTTTCCAGTCAGGGAGTTGCTATGTCTGCCAGACATCCGGTTATTGCCGTTACGGGTTCGAGTGGTGCGGGAACCACCACGACCAGCCTCGCTTTTCGTAAGATTTTCGCCCAACTGAATCTCCGCGCGGCGGAGGTCGAAGGCGATAGCTTTCACCGCTACACGCGCCCGGAGATGGATATGGCTATCCGCAAGGCGCGCGATCTGGGTAAACACATCAGCTACTTCGGCCCGGAGGCCAATGACTTCGGCCTGCTGGAGCAAACCTTTCAGGAGTACGGCCAGAGCGGCAAGGGGCAGTCACGCAAATATCTGCACACCTACGATGAAGCCGTTCCCTGGAACCAGGTGCCAGGCACCTTTACCCCCTGGCAACCGCTGCCGGAACCGACCGACGTCCTGTTTTACGAAGGGTTGCACGGTGGCGTGGTGACGCCGCAGCATGACGTGGCGCGTCACGTGGATCTGCTGGTTGGCGTGGTGCCCATCGTGAACCTTGAGTGGATCCAGAAGCTGACGCGTGACATCAGCGAGCGCGGCCATTCACGCGAGGCGGTGATGGATTCCGTCGTGCGCTCCATGGAAGACTACATTACTTATCTGACGCCGCAGTTCTCCCGCACGCATATCAACTTCCAGCGCGTACCGACAGTGGACACCTCTAACCCGTTCGCGGCCAAAAGTATCCCGTCGCTGGATGAGAGCTTTGTGGTTATCCATTTCCGCAATCTCGACGGCATTGATTACCCCTGGCTGCTGGCGATGCTGCAGGGCTCGTTTATTTCGCACATGAATACGTTAGTGGTTCCGGGCGGAAAAATGGGGCTGGCAATGGAATTAATTATGATGCCGCTGGTGCAGCGGTTGATAGAAGGGAAGAAAATCGCCTGATGATTTCCCTCTCCGCGTGGGAGAGGGCTTCGGTGAGGGCATCAGGGTGAACGATGCCCCCAATATCAGGCGTCGATCACTTCATACGAATGCGTAATTTTTACCGCTTTCTCGAGCATTAAGGCGACCGAGCAGTATTTCTCCGCTGAAAGATCGACCGCGCGTGAGACCGCCGCGTCTTTCAGTTCTTTCCCGCTGACGATGAAATGCAGGTTAATGTGGGTAAACAGGCGTGGTGCCTCTTCGCGGCGTTCTGAGGTGAGTTTTACTTCGCAGTCGGTCACATCGTGACGGCCTTTTTGCAGGATCGACACCACGTCAATTGCGCTGCATCCACCTGCTGCCATCAGCACCATTTCCATTGGGCTTGGTGCTTTATCGCCGGAGTTACCATCCATCAAAATCTGGTGTCCTGAAGCGGACTCGCCCAGGAACGTTAAACCTTCAACCCATTTCACACGCGCTTGCATATTCACTCACTCCAACGTTGCATTTTTGGTGACAGATTACGCGTGCGTTACATTTCTCGCAATGGAAGGCGACCTGCGTCATGCTGAAGCGAGACACCAGGAGACACGCGGCGAAAGCTATGCTAAAACACTCAGGATGCTACAGTAATACATTGACGTTACACATGTATGCAGAGGACATCAAACTTTACTGGCTGCGAAACGTTACGATAGCCGACTTCCCAGGGTATGGGTAAGAATTCGATTGCAACCCCAGAGTCCGGATGCATCTTATGACTCTGGTGACAGCTTATAACAGAGGATAACAGCGCATGGTGCTTGGCAAACCGCAAACAGACCCGACTCTCGAATGGTTCTTGTCTCATTGCCACATTCATAAGTACCCATCGAAGAGCACGCTGATTCACCAGGGTGAAAAAGCGGAAACGTTGTATTACATCGTCAAAGGCTCGGTGGCAGTGCTGATCAAAGATGAAGAAGGGAAAGAGATGATCCTTTCTTATCTGAACCAGGGCGATTTCATCGGTGAACTGGGCCTGTTTGAAGAAGGCCAGGAACGTAGCGCCTGGGTTCGTGCAAAGACAGCATGTGAAGTGGCTGAAATTTCCTACAAGAAATTCCGTCAGTTGATTCAGGTTAACCCTGACATCCTGATGCGTCTTTCTTCACAGATGGCGCGCCGTCTGCAGGTGACATCTGAGAAAGTGGGTAACCTCGCCTTCCTGGACGTGACCGGCCGTATCGCTCAGACCCTGCTGAATCTGGCGAAACAACCCGATGCGATGACTCACCCTGATGGCATGCAAATTAAAATTACCCGTCAGGAAATCGGTCAGATTGTCGGTTGCTCCCGTGAAACAGTGGGCCGTATTCTGAAAATGCTGGAAGATCAGAACCTGATCTCCGCACACGGTAAAACCATTGTGGTTTACGGAACACGTTAATTCCGCTCAAACGGCGTGCCATCGCAAGGTGTCACGCCGTTTTTGTCTCTATTCCCCATGTGGCGCAGGCTGATTTATCACCCGGAAGTTAACTACGCACTGCGACAAACGCTGGTGTTGTGCCTTCCTGTGGCCGTGGGCCTGATTCTGGGCCATCTTCAGCAAGGTCTGCTCTTCTCTCTCGTTCCCGCCTGCTGCAACATTGCCGGTCTGGATACACCGCATAAGCGCTTTTTCAAACGGCTGATCGTGGGCGGCTCGCTGTTTGCGGGTTGTAGCCTCGCCGTGCAGCTTTTGCTGGCCCGCGATATCCCGCTGCCGCTGATCCTCACCGTCCTGGCGATGACCCTGGGCGTAACCGCTGAAATCAGCTCACTGCACGCGCGTTTGCTTCCCGCGTCGCTGATTGCCGCCATCTTCACGCTGAGCCTTGCGGGCAACATGCCGGTGTGGGAGCCGCTGCTGATCTACGCCCTCGGTACGCTGTGGTACGGGCTGTTTAACTGGTTTTGGTTCTGGCTGTGGCGGGAACAGCCGCTGCGGGAATCCCTGAGCCTGCTCTACGTGCAGCTGGCGGATTACTGTGAAGCCAAATACACCTTGCTCACCCAGCATACCGATCCAGAAAAATCACTGCCGCCGCTGCTGACACGTCAGCAAAAGGTGGTGGACCTGATAAGCCAGTGTTATCAGCAGCTGCATATGCTCGCCGCCAATAAGAACCACGAATATAAGCGGCTGCTGCGCGTCTTCCAGGTGGGGCTGGACTTACAGGAGCATATCTCCGTGAGCCTGCACCAGCCGCAGGAGGTGCAAAAACTGGTCGAGCGCAGCCATGCCGAAGCGGTGATCCGCTGGAACGCGCAAACCGTCTCCGCGCGCCTTCGGGTGCTGGCTGACGATATTCTGTATCACCGCTACCCCACGCGCTTTAACATGGACAAACAGCTCGGCGCGCTGGAGAAGATTGCCCGTCAGCATGAAGACAACCCGGTGGGTCAGTTTGCCGCCTGGCACTTCAGCCGTATCGCCCGCGTGTTACGAACCCAGCGTCCGCTTTATCCGCGCGACCTGATGGCCGACAAACAAAAACGCCTGCCGCTGCTGCCGGCGCTCAGAAGCTACCTCTCCCTTAAATCATCTGCCCTGCGCAACGCCGCGCGAATTAGCGTGATGCTGAGCATTGCCAGCCTGATGGGCATGGCGCTGCATCTGCCCAAACCGTACTGGATTTTAATGACCATCCTGTTTGTCACCCAGAACGGCTATGGCGCGACGCGGGTGCGCATTCTGCACCGGGCAGGCGGAACGATGGCGGGGCTGATCATTGCGGGCGTTACGCTGCACTTTCACGTGCCGGAAGGCTATACGCTGGCAGGGATGCTGGTGATCACGATGGTGAGCTACCTGATCATCCGCAAAAACTACGGCTGGGCGATGGTGGGCTTTACGGTAACGGCGGTGTATACCCTGCAGTTGCTCACGCTCAACGGCGAGCAGTTTATTATCGCCAGGCTGGTCGATACCCTGATTGGCTGCCTGATTGCCTTTGGCGGCATGGTCTGGCTGTGGCCTCAGTGGCAAAGCGGGCTGCTCAGACAGAACGCCCACGATGCGCTGGAGGCCGACCAGCAGGCCATTCGCCTGATCCTGAGTGACGACCCGCAGCCCTCCCCGCTGGCGTATCAGCGGATGAAGGTCAACCAGGCGCATAACGCCCTGTTTAACTCGCTGAATCAGGCAATGCAGGAGCCCGGCTTTAACTCGCACTATCTGGCGGACATGAAGCTCTGGGTGACGCACAGCCAGTTTATCGTTGAGCATATCAACGCCATGACCACGCTGGCGCGGGAACATACGATGCTGACGCCCGATCTGGCGCAGCGCTACCTGCAGTCGTGTGAGATTGCCCTGCAGCGGTGTCAGCAGCGACTCGAGTATGACGCGCCTGGCGAGTCAGGGGATTCGAACATTCTGGAGGCGCCAGAGACGCTCACCCACGGGCCAATGAGTACCCTGGAGCAGCATCTGCAGCGCGTTCTCGGGCATCTGAACACCATGCACACCATTTCGTCGGTAGCATGGCGTCAGCGCCCTCACCACGGGATATGGTTAACCCGTCGCTTAACGCGAACGGAGTCTTAAGCGTTTACGATCTTCGCGACCGCCACGGCAAAACGGTTTAACCCGTCTTCAATGTCCTGATTTTCGACCACCAGCGACGGCGCAAAGCGCATCACGTCCGGTCCGGCATTGAGCACCATCACCCCTTCATGGGCGGCGGCGTGCAGGAAATCGCGCGCGCGGCCTTTGTACTGTGGCTTCAGCTCCGCGCCGATCAGTAACCCCATCCCGCGGATCTCGCTGAAGACGTCATACTGGTCATCAATCTGCTGCAAATGCTTCACGAAAAGCTCACGCTTCGCGTTGACGCCGCTCAGAACCTCAGGGGTGTTGATAATGTCGAACGCGGCACCCGCGACGGCACTCGCCAGCGGGTTGCCGCCGTATGTGGAGCCGTGGGAACCCACGTGGAACGCGGAGGCAATCTCCTGCGTCGTTAATACCGCACTGACCGGGAAGCCGCCGCCGAGCGCTTTGGCGCTGGTCAGAATATCCGGCGTCACGCCGTAATGCATGTAGGCAAACAGGGAGCCGGTACGGCCCATCCCGCACTGCACTTCATCAAATACCAGCAGCGCCTGATGCTCATCGCACAGGTCGCGCAGCCCTTTCAGGAACTCAGGCGTGGCAGCCGTTACGCCGCCTTCTCCCTGGATCGGCTCCACCACCACCGCACAGGTGTGATCATCCATTACCGCTTTTACCGCATGGAGATCGTTAAACGGCACATGGATAATATCGGCCGGTTTTGGTCCAAAACCGTCGGAATACTTTGGCTGTCCGCCGACGGAAACGGTAAACAGCGAGCGACCGTGGAAGGCGTTGTGGAAAGCAATGATTTTGGTTTTGTACGGGCTGTGGCGCGTGGAGGCATAGTAGCGCGCCAGTTTGAAGGCGGTTTCGTTCGCTTCTGTACCGGAGTTCATAAACAGCACGCGTTCGGCGAAAGTCGCGCTGATTAACTTGCGGCCCAGACGCAGCGCCGGTTCGTTGGTAAAGACGTTGCTGGTATGCCACAGGGTTTCCCCCTGGGTTTTCAGTGCCTCCACCAGCGCAGGATGGCAATGACCCAGCGCCGTCACCGCAATCCCACCGGCGAAATCAACATACTCTTTCCCCTGCTGATCCCAGACTCGGCTGCCTTTCCCTTTTACCGGGATAAACTCAGCCGGTGCATAAATCGGCAGAATGACTTCATCGAATGTCGCGCGGGTAATTGCAGATTGTTCAGTTGCCATGTCATGACCATCCATTTTATGTCACAGTGATTGTGAAAATATAATCACAAAATATGCATAAAAAATCACAGCAAGGCAACCACTATTCAACGATTGAGGAAATTTGCCAGCAGCTGGTGTCCCTGCTCGCTGAGGATACTCTCCGGGTGGAATTGCACCCCTTCGAGGTCCCATTCACGATGCCGAATCCCCATGATCTCCCGGGTATCGCTCCAGGCGGTAACCTCAAAGCATTCCGGCAGCGTTGACGGGTCAATGACCAGCGAATGGTAGCGCGTCACGGTAAGCGGATTATTAAGCCCCGTAAACACGCCCGTGCCGGTATGGGTCACCGGCGCGGTTTTGCCATGCATCACTTTGGCGGCGCGCACAATGGTGGCACCAAACACCTGCCCAATGGCCTGGTGGCCCAGGCAGACGCCAAGAATGGGCAGCTTACCGGCGTAGTGACGAATGACATCCAGCGAAATGCCCGATTCCGACGGCGTGCAGGGCCCCGGCGAGATAACGATTTTCTGCGGGGCAAGCGCGTCGATTTCGGCCAGGCTGATGTCGTCGTTGCGGCGGACCACCACCTCTGCACCCAGTTCACAAAAATACTGGTAAAGGTTCCAGGTGAAGGAATCGTAGTTATCAATCAGCAGAATCATGGCGGCTCCAGAAAAACGTGCCGCCCTATTCTACTCAGTTTCCCGCGCTTCGCTCACTACTTTGGCAAAGATGGCGTTCAGGGCCGTTAAATCGCCCATTGCGCCGCTCTGGTTGGCCGCCGCCCATTTGCCCGGGTCGATATCTTTCCAGCTCAGCTGATAGCCTGCATGGATGGCGAGCTGTTCGAAGAAGATCCGCTGAGCGATACCGTTGCCAATCCGGAAGGGATGGAGCACGTTGATCTCACAGTAGTAGTGACTCAGGCGGGCCACAAACTCCTCTTTCTGCAGACCGTTGAGATACCCCTCTTCCTCGAGATCCTGCATCAGGACATTGCCCTCTTTCTCGATGTAGGCGAAGTGGCAGAAGCGGGTGTCGCCCTGATAAATATCGATTTCGCGGATATCGCCCGCCCAGTCAAAAATATCCTGATAAAGGTGGCGGTGGATTGCACAGAGATGCGGCAACCCCGGCGCCGACGGGCCTAAGCCGAGCGTCGCCACCCGCAGCGCGGTGATCTCATAGGATGCCTTTGCAAGACGGTCAGCCTGGCGGATATTCAGACGGTTACGCATCACATTCAGACCCGGGTAGAGATACGGGTCACGATCGTCACCGATTTTATCGCTCATAGTGCCTCCTGAGTTCTTCAAGACGGCTTTGCGCATCCTGGGCGTTTAGCGTAACGAGCGGGCTATCAACCCCCTCAAGGCGGCGGCTGGCCTGGAAATTACTGTTTCGCTGCTGCTCCCAGAGACGGGATTTTTGCTTATCGGTGAGTTTTTTCACTTAACGCCTCCCTGAAGATGTCCGTGTGCCACAAGTATAAGCAGCAAAACGCGCTTTCGCAGGGAGGGGAGCGAAACACGGGCGAGAAGCGCCCGTGTCAAAGAAGGTTACGGCAGAACTTTTGCAGAGAGGATCACAACCGGTTTCGTCGGCACATTCTGGTATGGGCCAACGTCATGGGACTGCACCTGAGAAATCTTGTCAGCCACATCCATCCCTTTCACCACTTTACCGAAGACCGCGTAACCGAAGTCGCGCTGACCGTGGTCGAGGAAGGCGTTATCCGCCACGTTGATAAAGAACTGGCTGGTGGCGCTGTCTTTATCTGCCGTACGCGCTATAGAGATGGTACCGCGGGTGTTGCGCAGGCCGTTATCCGCTTCATTTTTAATCGGTGCGTTAGGCTGCTTTTGCTGCATTTGCTCGTTAAAACCACCGCCCTGCACCATAAAGCCCGGGATCACACGGTGGAATGTGGTGCCGTTATAGAAACCGTTATTCACGTAGTCGAGGAAGTTTTTCACAGAAACCGGAGCTTTCTGGCTATTCAGTTCCAGCTCAATATTCCCGGCGGAGGTGGTCAGCAGAACGTGAGGGTCTCCTTTGGCTGCCAGCGCAGCAGGGGAAACGGCAGAAAGAGCAAACACAGCTGCGACAGCCGCCAGCGTTGATTTGAGCATGAGAATTCCTTAACAAAGCGCAGTATAAAAAGCGAATGGCTTGATTCTAAAGAGCAGTATGAACGGAGACCAGCCTTTTACCTAATTTTACGAAATTGAAACAGTTGTAACCACGCAAACGATTGGTTATGAAGCCTATTAATGTGATCTGAATCACATAAAAACCTGCAATAGTGTTCGAATTTCTCTTAAAAGATATGAATGGATCACTTTAATGTCTAAAATCTGCCCGCTCTCAGCGCCCCTCGGGCGCTTTTCTTTTCCTGAACAGGCCAGACATGACTAACAGCAATCGTATCAAGCTCACATGGATCAGCTTCTTCTCCTACGCCCTGACCGGCGCGTTGGTGATCGTCACCGGGATGGTGATGGGTAATATCGCAGACTACTTCCAGCTGCCCGTTTCCAGCATGAGTAACACCTTTACCTTCCTCAACGCCGGGATCCTGATCTCCATTTTCCTGAATGCCTGGCTGATGGAAATTGTTCCACTGAAAACGCAGCTGCGTTTTGGTTTCGTGCTGATGGTCGCCGCGGTAGCGGGTTTAATGGTGAGCCACAGCATCGCCCTGTTCTCTGCCGCCATGTTTGTGCTGGGTCTGGTGAGCGGTATTACGATGTCCATCGGTACGTTCCTGATTACCCATATGTATGAAGGTCGTCAGCGTGGCGCACGTCTGCTGTTTACCGACTCCTTCTTCAGCATGGCGGGGATGATTTTCCCGATGGTAGCGGCCGTTCTGCTGGCACGCAGCATTGAGTGGTACTGGGTTTATGCCTGTATCGGTCTGGTCTACGTGGCAATCTTTATTCTGACCTTCGGCTGTGAATTCCCGGTTCTGGGCAAAAAAGCGCAATCCACGGACGAGCCGGTCGCGAAAGAGAAATGGGGTATCGGCGTACTGTTCCTCTCCGTGGCCGCACTGTGCTATATCCTCGGTCAGCTGGGCTTTATCTCCTGGGTGCCGGAATACGCCAAAGGCCTGGGCATGAGCCTGAACGACGCGGGTAAACTGGTGAGCGATTTCTGGATGTCTTACATGTTCGGCATGTGGGCGTTTAGCTTCATCCTGCGCTTCTTCGACCTGCAGCGCATTCTGACCGTGCTGGCGGGCATGGCAACCGTGCTGATGTACCTGTTCATTAACGGTTCACCGGAGCATATGCCGTGGTTCATCCTGACCCTGGGCTTCTTCTCCAGCGCGATTTACACCTCTATCATTACGCTGGGCTCTCTGCAGACCAAAGTGGCGTCACCGAAACTGGTGAACTTCGTGCTGACCTGCGGCACCATCGGCACCATGTTGACCTTCGTGGTCACCGGCCCGATCGTCGCCCACAGCGGCCCACTGGCCGCGCTGCATACCGCTAACGGTTTGTACGCGGTGGTGTTTGTGATGTGCCTGGTTCTGGGCTTTGTGACCCGCCACCGCCAGCATAATACGGCAGCGGCGTCCCACTGATCCCCTACGCCCCTTTGCGCTCAGCGAAGGGGCTGTTTTTCGTGAAGATGTGCTCTTCCGCAACGTCGTCCATTTTGATCCACGTCTGCGCAAGCTGCGTCGTGGCAATCACTCGCCCCTCCCGAATCGACCAGCGCGCCGGCACCTGGCAGCGCACCGCCTCAAACCCGCTCTCCGCAGGCAGCACGATCAGGTTAGCCAGATTTCCCGTTTCGATACCGTAATCCGTCAGGCCGAAGGTTCGGGCGCTGTTGTGGGTTATCAGGTTCAAACCGTTGTCGATTTGCGAATACCCCATCATCTGACACACATGCAGCCCCATATGCAGTACCTGCAGCATATTGCCGGTGCCAAGCGGGTACCACGGGTCGAAGACATCATCATGCCCGAAACAGACGTTGATCCCCGCCTCCAGCAGCTCCTTCACTCGGGTAATCCCGCGTCGTTTGGGATAATCATCAAAGCGTCCCTGTAAATGGATATTCACCAGTGGATTGGCGACAAAGTTGATGCCTGACATCTTCAGCAGGCGGAAAAGCCGCGAGGTGTATGCCCCGTTATAGGAGTGCATCGCCGTGGTATGGCTGGCCGTGACCCGCGGGCCCATCCCTGATTCATAAGCCAGGGTGGCCACCGTTTCCAGAAATCGGGACTGCTCATCGTCAATTTCATCGCAGTGGATATCCAGCGGACGGTCATATTTCTTCGCCAGTTCAAAGGCAATGTGCAGCGATTGCACACCATACTCGCGGGTGAATTCAAAATGCGGGATTGCCCCGACCACATCGGCGCCCAGCTTCAACGCCTCCTCAAGCAGCGCCGCGCCGTCCGGGTAAGAAAGGATGCCTTCCTGCGGGAACGCCACGATTTGCAGCGTGATCCACGGCGCAACCTCCTGCTTCACCTCCAGCATGGCCTTCAGGGCGGTGAGCGTCGGGTCAGAGACGTCCACGTGGGTGCGCACAAACTGAATACCGTTGGCAATTTGCCCTTTCAGCGTCTTCCAGGCGCGCGCTTTTACATCTTCATGGCTAAGCAGTGCCTTACGCTCCGCCCAGCGCTCAATGCCTTCAAACAGCGTACCGGACTGGTTCCAGCTCGGCTCGCCTGCCGTCTGGGTGGTATCAAGGTGGATATGCGGTTCTATAAACGGGGGGATGGCAAGGCCGCCACGCGCGTTTAAGATTCTTACGTTTTCGTCTTCGGTATCGCCCATCGGCGTTATGCCACCAAAACGGCCCTGCTCAATGGCGATTTGCCACAGCCCTTCGCGACCCGGTAAGCGAACATTCTGAATAAGCCCAAGCGGTGTTGTAGACATGCCTTTCCCCTGAAAAACGCGGCTGATATTTGGGAGTACGCATTTTTGACAATGCGCCCCTTAATTTGTACACAAAATAGGCGACCTCGAAAAGCCAGCGATTTCCACAACTTATAAAAATCCTGACAAATCAGTCATATACCACCTAAGGAGTAGGCGAAGGCGTATTTGATTTGCATCAATAAGTGCCACTACTGAATCGTTAAGGTAGGCAGTAATAGAAAAGAAATCGAGGCAAAAATGAGCAAAGTCAGACTCGCTATCATCGGTAACGGCATGGTCGGCCACCGCTTTATTGAGGATCTTCTCGATAAAGCCGATGCTAACCAGTTCGATATTACCGTGTTCTGTGAAGAACCCCGCAAGGCGTACGACCGTGTGCACTTGTCTTCCTACTTCTCCCATCATACCGCTGAAGAGCTCTCTCTGGTGCGCGATGGTTTCTACGAGAAGCATGGCGTGAAAGTGCTGGTGGGCGAACGCGCTATCACCATCAACCGTCAGGAAAAAGTGATCCACTCCAGCGCCGGACGTACGGTTTTTTACGACAAGCTGATCATGGCGACTGGCTCGTACCCGTGGATCCCGCCGATCAAAGGCTCGGAAACGCAGGATTGCTTCGTTTATCGTACCATCGAAGATCTCAATGCGATCGAATCATGTGCCCGCCGCAGTAAACGTGGCGCCGTGGTCGGGGGGGGGCTGCTGGGTCTGGAAGCCGCCGGTGCGCTGAAAAACCTCGGTGTTGAAACCCACGTCATCGAATTTGCCCCGATGCTGATGGCAGAGCAGCTTGACCACATGGGTGGTGACCAGCTGCGCCGTAAAATCGAAAGCATGGGCGTGAAGGTTCATACCAGCAAAAATACCAAAGAGATTGTGCAGGAAGGCACCGAAGCGCGGAAAACCATGCGCTTTGCCGATGGCAGCGAACTGGAAGTGGACTTTATCGTCTTCTCTACCGGTATTCGCCCACGCGACAAGCTGGCCACCCAGTGCGGTCTGGCCGTCGCTCAGCGCGGCGGGATCATGATTAACGATACCTGCCAGACCTCCGACCCGGATATCTACGCCATCGGCGAATGCGCCAGCTGGAACAACCGCGTGTACGGTCTGGTCGCGCCTGGCTACAAAATGGCGCAGGTTGCCGTTGACCATATTCTCGGCAACCAGAACGCCTTCGAAGGGGCTGACCTGAGCGCCAAGCTGAAACTGCTGGGCGTAGACGTAGGCGGTATTGGCGATGCGCATGGCCGCACGCCGGGCGCACGCAGCTATGTTTACCTCGATGAAAGCAAAGAGGTGTACAAACGTCTTATCGTCAGTCAGGACAACAAAACCCTGCTCGGCGCGGTGCTGGTGGGCGATACCAGCGACTACGGTAACCTGCTTCAGCTGGTCTTGAACGCCATCGAACTGCCGGAAAACCCGGACGCGCTGATCCTTCCAGCGCATGCGTCCAGCGGTAAGCCGTCCATCGGCGTGGATAAACTGCCCGACAGCGCGCAGATTTGCTCCTGCTTCGATGTGACCAAAGGCATGCTGATTTCGGCCATCAATAAAGGCTGCCATACCGTCGCGGCCCTGAAGGCGGAAACCAAAGCCGGTACCGGCTGCGGTGGATGTATCCCGCTGGTCACACAGGTTCTGAACGCAGAACTGGCGAAACAGGGTATCGAAGTCAACAATAACCTGTGCGAGCATTTCGCTTACTCTCGCCAGGAGCTGTACCACCTGATCCGCGTGGAAGGCATCAAATCCTTCGACGAACTGCTGGCGAAACACGGCCAGGGTTATGGCTGTGAAGTGTGTAAACCGACCGTGGGTTCCCTGCTGGCCTCCTGCTGGAACGAGTACGTTCTCAAACCAGAACATACGCCGCTGCAGGATACCAACGATAACTTCCTGGCGAACATTCAGAAAGACGGGACTTACTCCGTCATCCCACGCTCCGCCGGTGGCGAAATCACCCCGGAAGGGCTGGTCGCCGTTGGCCGTATCGCGCGCGAATTTAACCTGTATACCAAAATCACCGGCTCTCAGCGTATCGGCCTGTTTGGTGCACAAAAAGATGACCTGCCTGAAATCTGGCGTCAGCTGATTGACGCGGGATTCGAAACCGGCCACGCCTACGCGAAAGCGCTGCGTATGGCAAAAACCTGTGTGGGCAGCACCTGGTGCCGCTACGGCGTAGGCGACAGCGTCGGCTTCGGTGTGGAGCTGGAGAACCGCTACAAAGGCATCCGTACACCGCACAAAATGAAGTTTGGCGTCTCCGGCTGTACCCGCGAATGTGCGGAAGCGCAGGGTAAAGATGTGGGTATCATCGCCACCGAGAAAGGCTGGAACCTGTACGTCTGTGGTAACGGCGGCATGAAACCACGCCATGCTGACCTGCTGGCTGCAGACCTCGACCGCGATACGCTGATTCAGTATCTCGACCGCTTTATGATGTTCTACATCCGTACCGCCGATAAGCTGACCCGTACCGCGTCCTGGCTCGATAACCTGGAAGGCGGCATCGAGTACCTGAAATCGGTCATCATTGACGACAAACTGGGCCTGAACGACCATCTGGAAGCGGAAATGACGCGCCTGCGCGAGGCGGTGATCTGCGAGTGGACTGAAACCGTCAACACCCCGGCGGCGCAGACTCGCTTCAGACACTTTATCAACAGCACCCAGCGCGACCCGAATGTGCAGGTTGTGGCAGAACGCGAGCAGCATCGTCCGGCGACACCTTATGAACGTATTCCGGTGACTCTGGTGGAGGAAAACTCATGAGCCAGTGGGTAAACATCTGCAACATTAACGACATTCTGCCTGCCACCGGGGTCTGTGCCCTGCTGGGTAACGAGCAGGTCGCGATATTCCGCCCTCGCCATGATGAACAGGTTTTTGCCATCAGCAATATCGACCCGTTCTTTGAGGCCAGCGTCCTGTCCCGGGGATTAATCGCAGAGCATCAGGGTGAACTCTGGGTTGCCAGCCCGTTGAAGAAACAGCGTTTTCGTTTACGCGACGGGTATTGCATGGAAGATGAGCATTATTCCGTGAAGCCCTACGATGTCCGCGTGAAGGACGGTAAGGTGCAGCTGAAAGGCTAATCTCTCGCCTTTTCAATATGAAAAGCTTATGACCCCTTATGGGTAACGGCAGGAAAAACCGTATGTTCTGTACGATTCCTGCTGTTATCCTGACCTCAATTTCTTACCCCCTCCTTGAATGCTGTGAGGTAATGTCGTGGACCACCTGCCGATTTTCTGTCAATTACGCCATCGCGACTGCCTGCTTGTAGGCGGCGGCGATGTGGCTGAACGCAAAGCGCGCTTGCTGTTAGAAGCAGGAGCCCGACTCACCGTTAACGCCCTGGCTTTTGCCCCGCAGTTTGAGGCCTGGGAAAAAGAAGGGATGCTCACGCTGGTGCAGGGGGGGTTTAATGAATCCCTGCTTGATACCTGCTGGCTGACCATTGCCGCCACGGATGACGATGAAGTGAATCAGCGCGTCAGCGACGCCTGTGAAGCGCGCCGCATCTTCTGTAACGTGGTGGATGCCCCGAAGGAGGCCAGCTTTATCATGCCGTCGATCATTGACCGTTCGCCGCTGATGATTGCGGTATCGTCCGGAGGCCGCTCTCCCGTTCTGGCCCGCCTGCTGCGGGAAAAACTGGAAGCCATCCTGCCGCAGCATCTTGGCCAGATTGCCCACTATGCCGGGCAGCTGCGTTCACGGGTTAAGCAAACCTTCGCGACCGTGGGCGAACGCCGTCGCTTCTGGGAAAAATTCTTTGTGAATGACAGGCTGGCCCAGTCGCTGGCGAATCAGGATCATAAAGCGGTGGAAGAGACGACGGCGCAGTTGCTCTGCGAGCCGCTGGATCATCGCGGTGAAGTGGTGCTGGTGGGTGCCGGCCCGGGCGATGCCGGTTTGCTGACGCTGAAAGGGCTGCAGCAGATCCAGCAGGCGGATATTGTGGTTTATGACCGTCTGGTCTCCGATGAAATAATGAACCTGGTCCGCCGCGATGCTGACCGCGTATTTGTCGGTAAACGTGCCGGGTACCACTGTGTGCCGCAGGAGGAGATTAACCAGATCCTGCTGCGCGAAGCGCAAAAAGGAAAACGCGTGGTGCGCCTCAAGGGTGGCGATCCGTTTATCTTTGGTCGCGGCGGTGAAGAGCTGGAAACGTTGTGCAACGCGGGCATTCCGTTTTCCGTGGTGCCGGGCATCACGGCAGCTTCCGGCTGCTCAGCTTACTCGGGCATTCCGCTAACCCACCGTGACTATGCCCAGAGCGTACGCCTGGTGACGGGGCACCTGAAAACCGGCAGTGAGCTGGACTGGCATAACCTGGCCGCCGAAAAACAGACGCTGGTGTTCTATATGGGGTTAAACCAGGCCGCGACCATTCAGGACAAACTGCTTGAGCACGGCATGGAAGAGGATATGTCCGTCGCGCTGGTGGAAAACGGCACGTCCATTAAGCAGCGCGTGGTGAACGGCGTGCTGACGCAGTTAGGTGAGCTGGCACAGCAGGTTGAAAGCCCGGCGCTGATTATTGTCGGACGCGTGGTAGAGCTGCGCGATAAACTGAACTGGTTCTCGAATCACTAACGCATATTCCCCCTTCCCGGAGTAGTCCTTATGCGGACTACTCCCCTCTTACCGCTCCCGATAACATACCGCCCGCGAAATGGAATTTTTCCATTTATTCCCTCACGTTAGATCCAATTTTCGTTTTTTCAGACAAGGAATGCGTATGTTTAAACTGGCAAAAGCCGCCGTTCTGGTAGGCATGTTATCGACTCTGACCGCCTGCACCGGTCACGTTCAAAATACCAAAAATAATTGCAGCTATGATTACCTGCTGCACCCGGCAATTTCCATTTCGAAGATCATCGGTGGCTGCGGCCCGGCCGCACAGCAGTAAGCGTTTTTCAGGCGTAAAAAAAACCGGGAATGTCCCGGTTTTTTGTCTGGCTCAGCGCGTTTTTTGTCGGGAAGCGCTCATGCTTACCCGACAAAACAGGGTTATGGTTTACCCACAAACCCAATCGCCTGGTACACCGCTTTAAGGGTTTCAGACGCGCGGGCACTGGCTTTTTCCGCGCCCTCTTTCATCACTTTCTGCAGGAAAGCTTCGTCGTTACGGTAGCGGTGATAACGCTCCTGCAGCTCGGTCAGCATGCCGGAAACGGCATCCGCCACTTCCCCTTTCAGGTGACCATACATCTTGCCTTCGAAGTGTTGTTCCAGCTCAGGAATGCTCTGACCCGTCACACCGGAGAGGATATCCAGCAGGTTGGAGACGCCCGCTTTGTTCTGCACGTCGTAACGCACAACAGGTGGCTCATCGGAGTCGGTCACCGCACGCTTGAGCTTTTTAACCACCGATTTCGGGTCTTCCAGCAGGCCGATAACGTTGTTGCGGTTATCGTCAGACTTGGACATCTTCTTGGTTGGCTCCAGCAGCGACATCACACGTGCGCCGGATTTTGGAATGAACGGCTCAGGCACTTTGAACACGTCGCCGTACAGCGCGTTAAAGCGCTGGGCGATATCGCGGCTCAGTTCCAGATGCTGTTTCTGATCTTCGCCAACCGGCACCTGGTTGGTCTGGTACAGCAGAATGTCTGCTGCCATCAGTACCGGGTAATCAAACAGACCGGCGTTGATGTTTTCTGAGTAGCGCGCGGATTTATCCTTGAACTGCGTCATGCGGCTCAGTTCGCCGAAGTAGGTGTAGCAGTTCAGCGCCCAGCCCAGCTGCGCATGCTCTGGAACGTGAGACTGAACGAAAATGGTGCTCTTCTCAGGATCAATTCCGCAGGCCAGATACAGCGCCAGGGTGTCCAGGGTGGCTTTACGCAGCTTCTCAGGATCCTGACGTGCAGTGATAGCATGCAGATCTACGATGCAGTAAATGCAATGGTAATCATCCTGCATGCTGACCCACTGACGTAACGCACCCATGTAGTTACCAATGGTCAATTCACCTGACGGCTGTGCGCCACTAAAAACGATGGGCTTAGTCATTATTCAATTCCTGATTATCACTGTGCGAAAGCCCGAGTGCGGGCAACAAATCTTTGAAGTGGTCGAACACGACGTCCGGCTCACTCAGCGTGATGGCCTCACCGTAGTTGTAGCCATAGGTTAATCCCACTGAAGGACAACCCGCCGCTCTGGCAGCCAGAATATCATTGCGGGAATCCCCGACAAAGAGCAGCTCCGCGGGCGTTAAGGATAATTTTCCTGCCACCAGCAGTAACGGTTCCGGATGCGGCTTTTTGTTCTGCACATCATCACCGCCAACAATGACGGAAAAATACTTCGCGATATCCAGCGCTTCCAGCAGAGGGGCGACAAAAGGTGTCGGTTTGTTTGTCACCAGCCCCAGCGGAATGCCGTTGGCATGAAGCGCACTCAGCGTTTCTGCGACATCCGGGAACAGGAAACTGCCCTCTTCGACCGTCTCTTCATAGAAACGATTGAACAATTTACGCAGGATACGCAGCTGTTCTTCCTGCGGGATATCCGCATGATCCACGCTCGGTTTACCCTGTGCGGAACGCTGGGACACACGCTCCTGGCGGGCCCATGTCAACGCGCGCTCCATCAGGACATCGGCGCCATTGCCAATCCACGTGATGACACGCTCTTCGCCCGCAACGGGCAGTTCAAGAGCATACAGCGCCTGGTCTACAGCGCTGGTTAAGCCCGGCGCGCTGTCGACCAGCGTGCCGTCGAGGTCAAATGCGATACCCCGGGTTGCCTGCAATTTATCCATGACTTACCTTCGCCAGTTCACGGCGCATTTCATCAATGACTTTTTTGTAATCCGGTTGGTCGAAAATCGCTGAACCTGCAACGAACATATCCGCGCCCGCTGCCGCAATTTCACCAATGTTATTCACTTTTACACCACCGTCGACTTCCAGACGAATGTCGTAACCTGACTCATCAATACGACGGCGCACTTCACGCAGTTTATCCAGCGTATGAGGGATAAACGACTGACCGCCAAAGCCCGGGTTAACGGACATCAGCAAAATGACATCCAGCTTATCCATCACATGGTCGAGATAGCTCAGCGGCGTAGCCGGGTTGAAAACCAGACCCGCTTTACAGCCATTCTCTTTGATGAGCTGCAGCGTGCGATCCACATGTTCAGACGCTTCAGGGTGGAAGGTGATGATACTGGCTCCCGCAGCGGCAAAATCAGGCACGATACGGTCAACAGGCTTCACCATCAGATGAACGTCAATCGGCGCGGTAATACCATAGTTACGCAGCGCTTTAAGCACCATCGGGCCAATGGTCAGATTAGGAACGTAGTGGTTATCCATAACGTCGAAATGGACGACATCCGCGCCCGCCGCGAGTGCTTTTGCAGTGTCTTCACCCAGGCGGGCAAAATCGGCCGACAGAATTGAGGGAGCAATCAAAAACTGTTTCATCCGCATCTCCTTGAAATGTGTTTACCGGCGGGCAAAACGGCTCAGGGGCGATAAAGAGCCAGGAGTTCGTCCACCTTTTTACGTGTGCCGCCGTTGCTGCTTATGCTACGCCGCACTTTGACCTGAAAATGCTTCGCGGCTTTGTACCATTCGCGCGTATCAGGGGTATCGTGATTCGAAATTAACACCGGAATTCTTTTGCTGACCAGCTTTTCCGCCATCTCCGCCAGACGGGCCTGCTCGGCCGGACTGAAGCTGTTGGTGTGATAAGCGGTGAAATTTGCCGTCGCAGACAGCGGTGCGTAAGGCGGGTCGCAATAGACCACCGAGTTTACGCCTGCCAGCTCCATGCACTCTTCATAGGAGAGGCAGTGGAATTCGGCATTCTGCGCTTTTTTAGCAAAGTGATACAACTCATCCTGTGGGAAATACGGACGCTTATAACGGCCAAACGGCACGTTAAACTCACCACGAAGATTATACCGGCACAGGCCGTTGTAGCCGTGTCGATTGAGATAGAGGAACAACAGCGCCCGGCGGAACGGATCCTGACTTTGATTAAATTCAGTGCGGAACTGGTAGTAAACGTCCGGATTATTGTGCTCGGGCGTAAACAGCTTCCGAGCCTCTTCCACGTACTCGTCGGTCCGCAGCTTGACGATGTTGTAGAGGCTGATGAGGTCGCTGTTGATATCCGCCAGGATATAACGAGAAAAATCGGTATTCAGGAATACCGATCCAGCGCCCACAAAGGGCTCGATAAGACACTCGCCTTTCGGCAGGTGCTTTTTAATATCATCGAGCAGGGGGTATTTCCCCCCTGCCCATTTCAGAAAAGCGCGATTTTTTTTCATGCTGACTAACTGATTACACCTTCTCCGGCTGTGGAGAAAGCTCCGACAGCATCCTGCGCTTTAAACATTACTTCAGATCAGCCTGAACCTGATGAATTGGCTTAGCCCATGGGTTTTTCGCCTGAACGTCGGCTGGCAGCGTTGCGACAGCACGTTTCGCTTCATCTTTTGAAGCATAAACGCCACTTACCAGCACGTACCACGGCTGACCATTACGGGTCGTCTGATAAACCACATAGTTTTTCAGATTTGTTTTCTTCGCCCAACCGTTGAGGTTGTCATAGTTAGACGAACTGCTCAGCTGCAGCGTGTAATTGCTGGACGGGGCTGACTTCAGCGAACCGACGTTACCCGCAGTCTTGCCTGCTGCGGCGCTGGTTGTTGCCGTTGCTGCAGGTGCAGTTGCAGTAGGTGCAGTTGCAGTAGGTGCAGTTGCAGTAGGTGCAGTTGCAGCTGGTGCCGAAGTGGCAGCCGGTGCCGTGGTGGTCGCTGTTGCTTTCGGTGCAGTCTGCGTAACCGGTGCTTTTGCCGGTTCGCTCACCGTCGTTTCAGTACGTTTTGTCTGAGCTGGCGCTTTCACTTCAGGCGCTTTGACGACTGCCTGAGGTTTGGTTTCACGCTTAGGTTCAATCACAGCCTGCTTACGTTCAGGACGGGTCGCAGGTTGCGTCTGGCGCGGTTTGGTTTCGGTTGCAGCCGTTTGCGGCTGAGCGTTACCACCGCGGATCGGTGCAACGGTCGCAGGTTCAGTTGGCAGCGTAGAGTTAACCACGGCATTGTCCACCTGCGCCTGATTTTGCGGCTGCGTCAGGGCATTGTTCAGGTCGCCCTGAACTTCTACACGCTGCTGGCCTTCCGGCGTGGCAGGTGCCTGACCCTGTGCGGGGGTAGAAGAAACTGGCGGCAGAGAAACATCCTGCGGCTGTGTTGTATTTCCGGCAGTCTGCTCGGCGGAGGTGGTACCCGGCGCTGGCTGCGCACCATTCGCCTGATCGGTCGCATCGTTACCAGAGAGGCTGATGCTCTTCTCAGTGGATGCCGCTTGCTCACCGGAAGGGGTCGAAGGCGCTTTTAGCGCAGAACCAATACCGACAATCAGCAGCACGAGCACCAGAACGCCGAGTCCCATCATGATGTACTGGCGGGAGGCGGGTTTCTGCGCAGCGGCTTTTTTACGTTTACGTGGGCGACGCTCTACAGGCTCTTCGTCCATTGAATCTTCTTCGGACTCATAACCCTCTTCTTCTCGCTCATCACGCGCGTTGCGGCTACGCGAAGGGCGACGATCGTCTGCATCCAGATCAACATCGTCAAAGTTGATCTGCGGCTCGTTATCACGTTCTGAAGATTGACGAGAACGACCAGTACGACGATCGCTGGGATCGGGTTTCAGCTCGTCTTCTGGTTTGAATTCATCCATTTAACACCCCACTCAAAGGCTTATGCCAACGACTTTGCATTTCGCCTGAAGCTAAACGACCACCTGTAACAGTGGCCTGACCTTTCTAGTTGTTACGCCTGCTGACAGTCAGCAATAGCGCCAAGAACCACATCATGCGGCACTCCGCCGCGTACTTCACTCTTCCCTATTGCAAGCGGGAGTACAAGACGCATCTCACCTGCCAATACTTTTTTATCGCGCATCATGTGGGGTAAATACGCTTGTGCCGACATCTCTTTCGGCCCGGTTACCGGCAAGCCCGCACGCTTAAGCAGCGTGATGATGCGTGCCGTCTCTTCCGGTTTAAACTGCCCCAGACGTTCAGAAGTGCGGGCAGCCATTACCATTCCGGCAGCGACTGCTTCACCGTGAAGCCAGTTACCGTAACCCATTTCGGCTTCAATCGCGTGACCAAACGTATGCCCAAGATTCAGTAAAGCACGTAAGCCCGTTTCACGCTCGTCTGCAGCGACAACTTCCGCTTTCAGCTCACAACAACGACGAATGCAGTAAGCCAGTTTCGCCTCATCCAGGCGCAGCAACGCATCCATATTCTCTTCCAGCCAGTCAAAGAACTCGCCATCCAGAATAATGCCGTATTTGATCACTTCAGCCAGGCCAGAAGCCAGCTCGCGTTTCGGTAGGGTTTTCAGACAGTCGAGAGCCACCACCACCGATGCCGGCTGGTAGAACGCGCCAATCATATTTTTACCGAGCGGATGGTTAACGGCCGTTTTGCCGCCGACAGAAGAGTCGACCTGAGACAGTAACGTGGTAGGGATTTGAATAAAACGCACACCACGTTGATAACTTGCAGCCGCAAAGCCCGTCAGATCGCCCACAACACCGCCGCCCAGGGCAAGCAGTGTTGTATCGCGACCATGCGGTTTTTGCAGCAATGCGGTAAAGACGGTATCCAGTACCGCCAGGCTTTTATACTGCTCGCCATCGGGCAGAATCACACTGTCGACTTTAACGCCCGCCTGTTCAAGCAGGTGGCGAACGCGGTCGAGATAAAGCGGAGCCAGCGTCTCATTGGTGACCAGCATCGCCTGATCACCCGCTTTCAGTGGTAAAAAGGAAGCTGGGTCGTTAAACAAACCAGCCGCGATGGTGATTGGGTAACTACGTTCCCCGAGAGTAACTGTAATCCTCTCCATGACGCGACATCCACCTTTAATGCTTTTACCCGCAGGCGATTGTATATAAAGCCAGAATCAGTTGCTTTCCAGCATATGAATAATCTGGTTTGCAACCACTTTAGCGCTCTGATCGTCAGTACGAATGGTCACATCAGCAATCTCTTCGTACAGCGGATTGCGTTCATCGGCCAACGCTTCCAGAACTTCGCGTGGTGGCGTTTCAACCTGCAGCAACGGGCGCTTTTTATCGCGCTGCGTACGTGCCAGCTGTTTTTCGATGGTCGTCTCGAGATAGACCACTACGCCACGGGCGGAGAGACGGTTGCGGGTTTCGCGAGATTTGACAGAGCCACCGCCTGTTGCCAGAACAATGCCCTGCTTTTCCGTGAGTTCGTTGATCACTTTTTCTTCTCGGTCACGGAAACCTTCTTCGCCTTCTACGTCGAAAACCCAGCCCACATCAGCTCCGGTTCGTTTCTCAATCTCTTGATCAGAATCGTAAAATTCCATATTGAGTTGTTGAGCTAACTGACGCCCAATAGTGCTTTTGCCGGCACCCATAGGCCCAACCAGAAAGATATTGCGTTTCTCTGCCATTTTATCGGTACTACTAAGACTATTCGTTAATGGTAATCCCCGCTTCGCAGACACCCGGCGTAGCAGGACATGAACTGAAACCTCATATGCAATAGAGCGAGAGTCAGACTAAAAATTATCTCAATACTCCGGCTTGTTTGGCAACTGATTAAATCACCGCACCAGACGCATAAGGCAATAAGACGTAAGTCCAACTCAAATCGGTACTCCTTGTATGCTAATTCATGCCCCACGTCAAACATCTGCAACAATCTGAATGCAAAATCATTGGGAGGATCGTGACTCTTCAGCGAATACCGACCAGTCGTGGTGTAATAAACACCACTAACTCCCGTCGTTCATTGTCCTTTCCGTCATGGCGAAAAAGCTGTCCAAGCCAGGGGATGTTGCCCAGCCCGGGCACGCGATCGCTTCCAGTTTTATTCTTTTGCGAAAAAATCCCGCCCAGCGCCAGCGTTTCTCCACTTTTTACTTCCACCTGGGTTTCAATTTCTTGTTTATCGATGGCGAGCGTTTCACCATCGGCCTGCTGCAGCACCTGTCCTGGCATATTTTCACTGATGTGCAGCTTCAGGCGTACGCGACCGCCGGGCAGCACCACCGGCGTCACCTCCATGCCTAACACCGCCTCTTTAAATTCCACGGAGGTCGCCCCGCTGTCACCGCTGGAGACCTGATATGGGATCTCACTGCCCTGCTTAATACTGGCCGGTTGCATATGCGAGGCCAGCAGTCGTGGGCTGGCGATGATATCGACCTGCTGCTTTTGCTCCAGCGCCGACAACTCCAGATCCAGCAGCCTGCCGTTAATCCGCCCAATGTTAAAACCCACATGGGTGGTGGCGTTTGCCACGGACAGATCGCTGCCAAGCGTTGTGAGTTGCCCGACCTTGCCCGCCTCCGTTGCGTCGGCGAGGTTCCACTTCACCCCCAGCTCACGCAGGCTTTTTTCATTGATGGTCACGATATGCGCCGCCAGTTCCACCTGCTCGACAGGGATATCCATCTGCGTCGCCCAGTGCTGCAGCGTATCAAGCACCGCCTGGTTATCCCGTATCAGCAGACGGTTCGTGCGCTTGTCGACAGACAAACTCCCCTTTGGGCTGAGCAATTTTTCCGCCGCTTTTTGCAGCTCCCCGGCGTCAGCGTAAGAAAAAGGTATGCTGTGCGAGACCAGCGGCGCATCAAGCTGTCGGCGTGTCCGCTCCTGCTCTTTGCGTTCCAGCTGTTGACGCTGCCAGGCTGCGGTGTGAACATAAAAAATGCCCCCTTCTTCATGCAGAACAAGCCCGGCGCAGCTGACGACCGTCTGTAGCGCCTGTCGCCAGGGGACGCGTGTCAGATTGAGCGACAGCGTGCCACTGACATCTGGCGATACCACCAGATTACGGTTCTCCTGTGCGACCAGCGCCTGTAGCACCTGCACCACCGGTACCTCATCCACCACCAGCGTGACCGGCTTTGGCGCGGCGGCCCACAGCGGATGACTGAACGCCAGCAGCCACAGCGTTATCCTTATGTTCATTCTTTTTCGTTCCTTCTCGTTGCCATGTCCATTGTCTGGGTTCACATGCATCCCCCACATCGACGACCAGTTCCCTTTCATTGAGGGCCGTTACCCGCCAGCCCACCGGGAGGCGCTGTTGCGGTGTCAGGCGATGCCAGCGCTTTTGCCCATCCTGTAAAATGCCGGTGTCCTGAGTGCCGCCCACCATCCCGTGGTAATGCCACTGCGCCAGTTGCCCTACCGCACAAGGGTCATCCGGCGGGCGAAAAGGATCCCGCATCCCGGTCACTAACAGGGCGCAACACACCAGCAGGCAACGCGCGCTATTTTGCATGCGGCTCCTCCAGCTCCACCCGCAGGCGTAATGCCGAACCCTGTGCAGAGAGAGCAAAGGCGGCAACCTGAACATCCCACTGCGCCAGCCGGGTGAAAACTGTCGGGATGGCCTGCCATTCGGCATCCAGCGTCAGTTCCCCTCCGTTTTGCAACGGCTTCCAGTGAACCAGTCTTGTGCCCGCCCCCTGAAACTCGAGTGGCGAAAAAGGCGTCATTACCGTGGCTTCACGGGGTGCGTGACGCCGCGGCACCTGACTGGCGGCGGGCCATAGCGAGACATTAGCCTGTGCGGCCTCGCTGACCTGCCGCTGAAGTTCAGCCACCTGCTTTGTTACCGGTCGAAGCACCATGCCCCACGTCGTACTCCCCAGAAAGAGAATGCTCAGACACCAGCACAGCACCCGACATCGGGGGCTGCTTTCGCACCAGCGTTCGAACAAGGTTTCCACGCATTAGCCCTCGCTTCGCAGATGAAAGGTGAACATCCAGCGCCCCTGGTCGTCCTGCTGTAATTCCCCCGTCGGCCCCGGGGTAAACCCCACCATTTTTCCGAGCCCATCCCGCAGAGCAGAGAGCGCGGGGAGTGTTGCGGCATATCCGGTTAACATCAGTGAAGGGGGCTGATAGCGCAGTTCGGTCAGCCAGACCTGGGATGGCATCATCCCGGCAAAGGACTCCAGCACCGGCTGCCAGGCGCGTCGTTGAGGCGCTGGCGCGGGCATTGGCGTCTCCGTGCCTGACCTTGTACGAGACACCAGCGCCTGCTGCACGGACTGCATGCCCGCCAGTTGAATATGCAGCGCACGCGTCATCACGAGAGGATTCATCCGCAGGCTGAAAACCCCCATCAGTATCAGCAGCCACGTAGCGACAAACAGTACGCCCCAGAATCGCAGGCAGCGCACGCGCCGCTGCCGCCGCCACGGCAGAAAGTTCGTCATGCTCATTCCGGCACCTCACTCATGGCCAGCGCCAGCGCGACGGTATAATCAGCGCCGCATGCCGGCAGAGGAGCATGGCAACGAACCAGGGCGTCCCAGGGGTCTCGCTGGCTATCAAAGAGGGCAATGTCCTGCGGCGTGAGGGCCAGCAGTGCCGCGAGATCGGCCACGTTTTCCGCTTCCGTGGTAAAACGCCGTCCCCACTGATGGCGCATCGCCCACAGCCACTGATGTCCATCCCGCCAGGCGACACACTGCGCCGGCGCTACCGCAGGGAGAAGGTTCGCCAGCGCACTGGCATCCGGGGTGATCGTCACGAGCCGTAAACGTAATATCTTTGCCAGCGTCAGCAGGGGGTTAATCTCGTTGTTTTGTGCCGCGGTGACATGGAATGTATTGCTGAACGTATCCTGCGCATAATCAAAACAGAGCGTGTCAGCAGCCATCTCCAGTTCACGCGCGAGCGTCGCCCCCAGCCAGGAGAGCTGTTCGCTGTCGCGCAGCGCCACGCCCGGACGGGGAAGCGATCGTTGCAGCGTGCGGGCCGCCGGAAATGAGAGAAACACCCGGTGGGAGTGTGGCAACGTTTTCCGCCAGTCGCGCAGGGCGTCAACCAGTTGTTCAGGCTGGCAAATTTTGCCATCCCGGATAATCCCGTCGGCCAGAGTGATCGCCCACCAGCGGCACAAACGCCAGCCCGACCGCTCCCGGGCCAGCGCCACTATCTGCACCCTATCCTGTTGAATATGAACGCCTGTTTGCCATGTTTTGAAAGCCATGCTTCACGATCTCCTTATCGCCCGTCAGGTGACGGCTATATCAATGAATCAGGCTTGCCTTTATACTACCGCGCGATTGTTTAGAAACTGCCCAAGTGAAACCAAATGGGAAATCTCCGGTGAAGTTCGTAAAGTATTTATTAATCCTTGCAGTCTGTTGCATTCTGCTGGGAGCAGGCTCGATTTATGGTTTGTACAAATATATTGAGCCGCAGCTGCCTGATGTCGCTACGCTTCGCGATGTGCGACTCCAGATCCCGATGCAGGTCTACAGCGCCGATGGCGAGTTAATGGCGCAGTACGGCGAAAAGCGTCGTATCCCGCTGACCTTAAATCAAATTCCGCCCGTGATGGTCAAAGCCTTTATCGCTACCGAGGACAGCCGTTTTTACGAGCACCACGGTGTCGATCCGGTGGGGATTTTCCGTGCTGCAAGTATTGCGCTGTTCTCCGGTCATGCCTCTCAGGGGGCAAGCACCATTACACAGCAGCTGGCGCGTAACTTCTTCCTTAGCCCAGAAAAGACCCTGACCCGTAAGATTAAAGAGGTGTTCCTTGCGATCCGTATTGAGCAGTTGTTGAGCAAAGACGAGATCCTTGAGCTGTACCTCAATAAAATCTACCTCGGCTACCGCGCCTACGGTGTTGGTGCGGCCGCGCAGGTGTACTTTGGTAAACCTGTCGAGCAGCTGACGTTAAGCGAAATGGCGACCATTGCCGGTCTGCCTAAAGCACCATCGACCTTCAACCCGCTCTACTCGCTTGAACGCGCTACGGCGCGTCGTAACGTCGTCCTGTCACGTATGCTGAGCGAAGGCTATATCAGCCAGAGCGAGTACGAACAGGCGCGCAACGATGTCATCGATGCCAACTACCATGCGCCGGAAATTGCCTTCTCTGCCCCTTATCTCACCGAAATGGTGCGTCAGGAGATGGTGAGCCGCTACGGCGATAAAGCCTACGAAGATGGCTACCGCGTTTACACCACCGTGACCCGCAACGTTCAGCAGGCGGCTCAGGAAGCGGTGCGTAACAACGTGATGGATTACGACATGCGCCACGGTTATCGCGGCCCGTCAAATGTGCTGTGGAAAGTCGGCGAAAGCGCCTGGGACAGTAAAAAAATCACCAGTACGCTGAAAGCGCTGCCCACCTATGGCCCGCTCCTTCCTGCCGTGGTGACTCAGGCCGATCCACAGGAAGCAGTGGCAACGCTGGCGGATGGAACGTCTGTCTCCCTGCGTATGGACGGGATCCGTTGGGCTCGCCCGTACCGCTCAGACACCCTGCAAGGCCCGACGCCGCGTAAAGTGACGGATGTCGTCCAGACCGGACAGCAAATCTGGGTACGCAAGGTGGGCGACAGCTGGTGGCTGGCGCAGGTGCCAGACGTTAACTCGGCCCTGGTGTCCATCAATCCGCAGAACGGTGCCGTGCTGGCCCTGGTCGGTGGGTTCGATTTCAACCAGAGCAAATTTAACCGCGCCACCCAGGCGTTGCGTCAGGTTGGCTCTAACATCAAGCCGTTCCTCTACACCGCAGCCATGGATAAGGGACTGACTCTCGCCAGTATCCTGAACGACGTGCCTATCTCCCGCTGGGATGCCGGTGCCGGTTCTGACTGGCAGCCGAAGAACTCACCGGCGGAATATTCAGGCCCTATTCGTCTTCGTCAGGGTCTTGGGCAGTCGAAAAACGTGGTGATGGTGCGCGCAATGCGTGCGATGGGTGTCGACTATGCCGCGGAATATCTGCAACGCTTCGGTTTCCCGGCTCAGAACATCGTGCGCACCGAATCGCTGGCGTTAGGCTCTGCATCCTTTACGCCGCTTCAGGTGGCGCGGGGGTACTCGGTGATGGCTAACGGCGGCTTCCTGATTGACCCGTACTTCATCAGTAAAATCGAGAACGACCAGGGTGGCGTGCTGTTTGAAGCGAAGCCGAAAATTGCCTGCCCTGACTGCGATATTCCGGTCATTTACGGCAATACACCAAAATCTGAGGTGATTGAAAACAAGGACATGGAAGACGTTGCCGTGTCTCAGGAGCAGACGAACCCTGTGTTGCCGCAGCCGCAGCTGGAACAGGCTAACCAGTCGCTGGTGGCGCAGAGCGGGGCACAGGAGTATGCACCGCATGTCATCAACACGCCGCTGTCGTTCCTGATAAAGAGCGCGCTGAACACCAACATCTTCGGCGAACCTGGCTGGCAAGGGACCGGCTGGCGGGCAGGACGTGATTTACAGCGCCATGATATCGGCGGTAAAACGGGAACAACAAACAGCTCGAAAGATGCGTGGTTCTCCGGTTACGGCCCGGGCGTGGTGACGTCAGTCTGGATCGGTTTTGACGATCATCGCCGTGATTTAGGCCGCACCACGGCTTCAGGCGCGATTAAAGATCAGATTTCTGGCTACGAAGGCGGCGCGAAGAGTGCGCAACCGGCCTGGGATGCCTATATGAAATCCGTGCTGGAAGGCGTTCCGGAGCAACCGCTGACGCCACCACCGGGCGTGGTTACCGTCAATATCGACCGCAGCACCGGGCAGCTCGCCAATGGCGGCAATAGCCGTGCAGAGTATTTCATCGAGGGCACGCAGCCGACCACACAGGCGGTGCATGAGGTGGGTACAGAAATCATTGATAACGGCGAAACGCACGAGTTGTTCTAACGGGCAACGTAAAAACGGCAACCTCAGGTTGCCGTTTTTTTTGTTCTCTCACACGTTCCGGACATCAGGCTGTTATAACCGCCCCTGCCCCTTCAGCCATTCGCGTACCAGGAACAGCGCGCTCACGTTGCGGGCCTCGTTAAAGTCAGGGTCTTCGAGCAGGTCCATCATATGGGCCAGCGGCCAGCGAACCTGTGGCAGTGGCTCCGGCTCGTCCCCCTCCAGCGATTCTGGATAGAGATCCTCAGCAACCACAATGTTCATTTTGCTGGAAAAATAGGAGGGTGCCATGCTCAGTTTTTTCAGGAACGTCAGTTCGTTCGCGCCAAAACCGACCTCTTCTTTCAGCTCGCGATTGGCCGCCTCAAAGACCGTTTCACCCGGATCGATGAGCCCTTTCGAGAACCCAAGTTCGTAAGATTCGGTTCCCACGGCATACTCGCGGATTAAGATCAGATGGTCGTCGACGACAGGAACAATCATCACCGCTTCGCGCGAAGAAGGGCGCATACGTTCGTAAACGCGACGCACACCGTTGCTGAACTCCAGATCCACACTTTCGACATTAAACAGGCGCGATTTTGCGACTGTTTCAACATTCAGAATGGTGGGTTTTTGTAGTGGTTTGCTCATCGTGATGGGGTCTTAGCAGTGGGAACTGGCATTATTGTGCGATACGCCGCACGGTTTCGGCAATGTCAATTGTTCTGTATTTACATTTACGCAACGTAACAGGAATCAATCCTCAATTCAAAACAAATGTCAAGAGGTTGAAATGTTTCCAGGAATTTGCTGATATCGCGCCATAACAGGCTTTGCTATCATCATCGGTCACTGGGATGCGCTTCAGAATGCTCAAGTTCGACTCCATACTTGCCGATAGCCAACCACAGACTCTCATTCAATGTTAAAGGTGCTACTGACTACACCTGTAAGAAGATAAGTAAGATGGGGAAAGCATGAGCACCATTTTGATTGTTCTCGCTGCTATGCTGGCCGGCGCATTGGTTGCAGGGTGGGTATACAGGCGTCGCGTAAGGCGTCGTTACCGGCTGCCCTTTTTAAACGCCTTTGCCGGTGCGACGACGCGTAAACTGACGCAAGAAGAGCGCGATGCAGTAGAAAACTATCTCGAAACACTGAACCGTTCTCAGTTAACACCTGGGCCAACGGGGGCAACTGCTGCGCCGGTGGCGCTCAAGTTAAATGCGCAAAGTGACACAGTGCTCAGTGTGACGCGCTCCATCACCCGCTATGGCATCACCACAGACGATCCCAATAAATGGCGCTATTACCTGGATTCGGTTGAAGTGCATCTGCCCCCGTCCTGGGAGCAGTACATTAATGACGAAAACAGCGTAGAGCTGATCCATACCGATTCGTTGCCGCTGGTTATCTCGCTCAACGGCCATACGTTGAATGAATATCTTCAGGAAGCCCCGCGTTTTGCGCTGGAACGCGCAAGCTCAACGCAGGCCTCCATTCGTGGCGAAGAGACAGAACAGATCGAGCTGCTGAACATTCGCCAGGAGACGCATGAAGAGTACGCCCTGAGCCGCCCTGACGGCATTCGCGAAGCGATTCTGATCGTGGCCGCGTTCCTGCTCTTTTTCATCTGCCTGCTGACGCCGGATGTGTTTGTCCCCTGGCTGGCTGGCGGTGCGGTGCTGTTGCTGGCAGCCGGGTTGTGGGGGCTCTTTGCCCCGCCGGCAAAAACCTCGCTACGTGAGATCCACTGCCTGCGCGGTACTCCTAAGCGCTGGGGTCTGTTCGGTGAGAGTGACCAGGAGCACCTCAATAATATCTCGCTCGGTATTATCGATCTTATCTACCCGCGCCACTGGCAGCCGTGGATTGCCCAGGATTTAGGGCAGAAAACCGATATCGATATCTACCTTGACCGCCATGTGGTGCGCCAGGGGCGCTTTTTATCCCTGCATGATGAAGTAAAAAATTTCCCGCTTCAGCACTGGTTACGCAGTGCGGTCATTGCCGGGGGGGCAGCGCTGGTCTTTATCATGCTTCTGCTGTTTGTCCCGCTGGATATGCCCATTAAATTTACCCTGTCATGGATAAAAGGGGCGCAAACCATTGAGGCAACCAGCGTCAACCAACTGGACGAGGCTGGCGTGCGGGTCGGTGATACGCTGCGCCTGAAGGGCACCGGCATGTGTAACATTCATACACCTGGCGCATGGAATACGCGTCAGAGCTCGCCGTTCATGCCGTTCGATTGCTCACAAATTATCTGGAATGATGCGCCGCCGCTGCCGCTGCCGGAATCTGAGGTTGTCAATAAAGCCACGTCGCTTACCCAGACGGTCAACCGCCAGCTGCACCCGAAACCCGATGACGACTCACGCGTGAGCCCTGCCCTGCGCTCGGCCATTCAGAAATCGGGGATGGTGCTTCTGGACGACTTTGGTGACATCGTTCTGAAAACGCAGGATTTGTGTTCCGCTCAGGACGAATGCGTACGTCTCAAAAACGCCCTTGTGAACCTGGGTAACAGTAAAGACTGGGATTCGCTGGTGAAACGCGCGGAAGCGGGCCGGCTGGATGGCGTTAACGTGCTGCTGCGTCCGGTCAGCGCCGAGTCGCTGGATAATCTGGTCGCCACGTCAACCGCACCCTTCGTGATGCGCGAAACCACCCGCGCGGCGCAGGCGTTGAACAGCCCGGCACCGGGTGGCTTTGTGATCGTCAGTGATGAAGGGAGCGACCTGGTCGATCAGCCATACCCGCAGGTCGCACTTTATGACTACCCGGCTCAGGAACAGTGGGGCCAGTTCCAGCGCCTGGCGCAGATGCTGATGCAGACGCCGTTTAGCGCTGAAGGGATTGTGACGAGTATCTTTACCGATGCCAACGGCACGCGCCACATCGGCCTGCACCGCATGCCGGACAGCGCAGGCCTGTGGCGCTACATCGGCACCTCGCTGCTGATGATTGCGATGCTGGTATGCATTTGCTGGAACGGTTTTATGGCGCTGCGTCGCTATCAGCGTTCTCGTACCAGGCTTGCCGACATCCAGCAGTATTACGAAAATTGCCTTAACCCTAAGCTGATCCCCTCCTCTGAGAGCCTGATCTGATAACGTCGATGCGCGACAAGATGTGCTACCCTGTCGCGCACGTTTCTTCAGGCTGGAGTTCCCCCTTATGCATCTTGATATCGCCTGGCAGGAGGTTGATACCGTTCTGCTGGATATGGACGGCACGCTGCTCGATCTCGCCTTTGATAATTATTTCTGGCAAAAGCTGGTTCCGGAAACCTATGGTGAACAGCAGGGGATCTCCCCGGCAGAAGCGCAGGAATTCATTCGTTCGCAATATAGCGCGGTGCAGCATACGCTAAACTGGTACTGTCTTGACTACTGGAGCGAGCGCCTCGGTTTGGATATTTGTGCCATGACCACCGCCCAGGGCCCGCGCGCCGTACTGCGTGAGGATACCGTGCCTTTTCTGGATGCGCTGAAAGCGAGCGGCAAGCGCCGTATCTTGCTGACCAACGCCCATCCTCACAATCTGGCCGTGAAGCTGGAGCATACGGGTCTTGCTTCGCACCTTGATTTATTACTTTCCACCCACACATTTGGTTATCCGAAAGAGGATCAGCGGTTGTGGCATGCGGTGGCGGAAGAGACCGGTTTGCAGCCGGAACGCACGCTGTTTATTGATGACAGCGAGCCTATTCTGGATTCCGCGGCCAGGTTTGGCATTCGCTATTGTCTGGGCGTTACCAATCCTGACTCTGGCCTGGCTGAAAAAAGCTATCTGCGCCATCCGGGGCTGAACGACTATCGCCAGATGATCCCCTCACTGACCGTGAAGGAGAGGCCATGAAAGAAAAACCCTCTGAAGGGGTAAGACTGGATAAATGGCTGTGGGCGGCCCGTTTTTATAAAACGCGCGCCCTTGCCCGCGACATGATTGACGGCGGTAAAGTGCATTACAACGGCCAGCGCAGCAAACCGAGCAAGCTGGTCGAACTGAATGCCACCTTAACGCTGCGTCAGGGCAACGATGAACGTACCGTGGTGATTAAAGCCATTACTGAACAACGACGGCCCGCAACCGAAGCCGTCCTGCTGTATGAAGAGACGGCTGAGAGCATTGAAAAACGCGAGAAGACCGCGCTGGCGCGCAAAATGAATGCGCTGACAATGCCCCACCCGGACCGGCGTCCGGATAAAAAAGAGCGCCGCGATCTGATGAAATTTAAACACGGTGAGACCGAGTAACCCTCACCTGCACGAGAGACTATTATGGCCCAACACGACCAATTACACCGCTATCTGTTTGAACAATTCGCCGTGCGCGGCGAGCTGGTCACCGTATCCGAAACCTGGAAACAGATTCTGGAAAACCACAACTACCCGCTGCCGGTGAAAACCCTGTTGGGCGAACTGCTGGTTGCCACCAGCCTGCTGACTGCCACCCTGAAATTTGCCGGGGATATCACCGTGCAGTTGCAGGGTGATGGCCCTATGACCCTGGCGGTCATCAACGGTAATAACCAGCAGCAGATGCGCGGCGTGGCGCGCGTACAGGGCGATGTTCCTGAAAACGCGGACCTGAAAACGCTGGTGGGTAATGGCTATCTGGTCATCACCATCTCCCCGGAGGAAGGTGAGCGCTATCAGGGCGTGGTTGGCCTCGAAGGCGATACGCTGGCGGCCTGCCTGGAAGATTACTTCATGCGTTCTGAACAGCTGCCGACGCGTCTGTTCATCCGCACCGGTGAAGTAGACGGTCAGCCTGCTGCTGGCGGTATGCTGCTGCAGGTTCTGCCTGCGCAGGACGCGCAGACCAACGACTTCGAGCACCTCGCGACTCTGACGGAAACCGTCAAAGCAGAAGAGCTGTTCACCCTGTCGGCGACCGATGTCCTGTGGCGTCTTTATCACGAAGAAGAAGTGACGGTTTACGACCCACAGTCGGTGGAATTTAAGTGCACCTGTTCACGTGAACGCTGCGCTGGCGCGCTGAAGACCCTGCCGGATGAAGAGATCGACAGCATCATGGCGGAAGACGGCGAAATCGATATGCACTGTGACTACTGCGGTACGCACTACGTGTTCAATTCGATGGATATTGCTGAGATCCGCAACAACGCCTCCCCGGCGGATCCTCAGGTCCACTAAGCAAAGCCTGCCCTCACTTTGCCCTCTCCCTTTTGCGAGAGGGCAAAGTGCAAAAAAGCCCTCTCTGGCTGAATCGTTTTTAACACTGTAACTCTTACGTAATTTTCTTACGTGTATGCGATTACATTCACATTCCTTCCGATAAAATCACCAGCCATTAACCTTTTCGGAACATTTTCCCCAACCAAAAAGCGATTCCTGCGATAATCCGCCTGCCCTGTGACTGGAGTCGCAGCGTTTTCCGTTAGTAAGGGTTTTGTCCAGATGCGTAAATCTATGAGCCCCGTCGCGGTTAACAACCTCACAAAAACCCTACAATTTCAGACAGTACATATTGGCTAAGGAGCAGTGATATGCGTGTTACTGGTTTAACCCCGCAAGATCTCAAGGCTTATGGTATTCACGACGTCCAGGAAATCGTCTACAACCCCGATTACGATACGCTGTATCAGGAAGAGCTCAATCCAGCACTGGAAGGATACGAGCGAGGTGTGTTGACTAACCTTGGTGCTATCGCCGTCGATACCGGTATCTTTACCGGTCGTTCGCCGAAAGATAAATACATCGTCCGAGACGAGACCACCCGCGACACACTGTGGTGGGCTGATAAAGGCAAAGGGAAGAACGATAACAAACCGCTCTCTCCGGAAACCTGGCAGCATCTGAAAGGGCTCGTTACCCATCAACTTTCCGGCAAGCGTCTGTTTATCGTTGATGCTTTCTGCGGCGCTAACGCCGACACCCGTCTTTCCGTGCGGTTTATCACTGAAGTGGCCTGGCAGGCGCATTTCGTGAAAAACATGTTTATTCGTCCTGACGACAAAGAGCTGCAGGATTTCACCCCTGACTTCATCGTGATGAACGGGGCGAAATGCACGAACCCACAGTGGAAAGAGCAGGGTCTTAACTCCGAAAACTTCATCGCCTTTAACCTGACCGAGCGTATTCAGCTGATCGGCGGTACCTGGTACGGCGGCGAAATGAAGAAAGGGATGTTCTCGGTGATGAACTACCTGCTGCCGCTGCGCGGTATCGCTTCCATGCACTGTTCGGCAAACGTCGGTGAAAAAGGGGATGTGGCGGTGTTCTTCGGCCTGTCCGGCACCGGTAAAACCACCCTTTCTACCGATCCGAAACGTCGTCTGATTGGCGATGACGAGCACGGCTGGGATGATGACGGCGTGTTTAACTTCGAAGGGGGCTGCTACGCGAAGACCATTCGCCTGTCTGAAGAAGCGGAGCCAGATATCTTCCATGCCATCCGCCGCGATGCGCTGCTGGAAAACGTCACCGTACGTGCCGATGGAACGATCGACTTCGACGATGCTTCGAAAACCGAAAACACCCGCGTGTCTTACCCTATCTACCACATCGACAACATCGTGAAGCCGGTGTCAAAAGCGGGCCACGCGACGAAGGTGATTTTCCTGACGGCAGATGCGTTCGGCGTGTTGCCTCCGGTGTCCCGCCTGACCGCCAGCCAGACGCAGTACCACTTCCTGTCTGGTTTTACCGCCAAACTGGCCGGTACCGAGCGCGGCGTGACGGAGCCAACGCCAACCTTCTCCGCCTGCTTCGGCGCAGCGTTTCTGTCGCTGCACCCGACGCAGTACGCGGAAGTGCTGGTCAAACGCATGCAGGCGTCCGGTGCACAGGCGTACCTGGTGAATACCGGCTGGAACGGCACCGGCAAACGTATCTCCATCAAAGATACCCGCGCCATTATCGACGCCATTCTGGATGGTTCACTCGATAACGCCGAAACCTTCACGCTACCGATGTTTGATCTGGCAATCCCGACGGCGCTGCCGGGCGTAGAGACCCGTATTCTCGACCCACGCAATACCTACGGCTCACCGGAGCAGTGGCGTGAGAAAGCAGAATCGCTGGCGAAACTGTTTATTGAGAACTTCGAGAAGTATACCGATACCCCGGCAGGTGAAGCGCTGGTGAGTGCGGGACCGAAGCTGTAATACCTGACCCGACCTGCAAAAAAAAGGGTGGCTTTTGCCACCCTTTTTTAACTCTCTCTCACCTGCCCGCGCGTCACCGGCACCGGTAACCATGCGCGAATGCTTAAACCGCCCCGCTCACTGGTCCCAATCTCCAGCAAGCCGTTATGGTTATCGACAATACGCTGCACAATCGCCAGGCCTAAGCCGGTTCCGCTGGTACTGCGCGCGCTATCGCCCCGCACAAACGGCTGGAACAGATGCTTACGCTGCTCTGGCTTAATGCCCGGACCGTCATCTTCCACCTGGAACCAGGCGCGGTTGAGCTCAGACCCGCTGCTGACTTTAATCCAGCCATTGCCATAACGGGCCGCGTTAACCACCATATTGGCCACCGCACGTTTAATGGAAAGCGGGTGCATCCGCACCTGAATTTCACCGGCCTGCAGGTCGGTGTCGATTTCTCGCTCGTAGCCGCTTTCCGCCGCGACCACTTCACCGAGTACCGCATTCAGATCGGCCATCTCCATCGGCATCTCCTGCCCGGTGCGCAGGTAGTCAATGAACTGCTCGATGATGGCGTTACACTCTTCGATGTCCTTGTTAATGGACTCCGCAAGATAACCATCCTCTTCGCCCATCATCTCCGTCGCCAGACGGATACGCGTGAGCGGCGTGCGCAGGTCATGACTCACGCCCGCCATCAGCAGCGTACGGTCGTCTGCCAGCTGCTTCACGCCGGCCGCCATATGGTTAAAGGCCCGCGTCACGGAACGCACTTCTGAGGCGCCGTACTCACGCAGTGGCGGGGGAATAATCCCTTTACCGACCTGCAGCGCAGCGTGCTCCAGGTCGACCAGCGGTCGGTTCTGTATACGAATAAACAGCCACGCGCCGCCTATCGCCAGCAGCATAATGGCAAGGGTGTAGCGGAACAGCGGTGAGAAGTCACCCTGGTGAATTTCGGTCAGCGGGACGCGCACCCAGATATTGGGTGACAGCCACGTTTTCAGCCAGACGACCGGCGAGCTTTTGTTGACCTCAACGCGCACTTCCGTCGGGCCACCTAACTGCTGCGCCATCTGCTGGCTGAGGAACTCATAATGCTGCGCCCAGCGCAGGCCAGCGTCTTCTGCCGCTTCGTTGGAGTAAAGCGAAATACCCAGCTCACGGTAAATTTCACGGCGAAACGCCGGGGGAACAACTAACTGCGTGCCGTCCTCCAGTTGCAGTTTATCGGTCATCAGCATACGCACTTCGTATGCCAGAACCTTATTGAACTGCTGGAGGCTCGGCAGGATCGCAAAGTTCAGCACCACCAGATAGGTTGTCACCAGGCTGACGAACAGCAGGGTGACAATCAGTAACAGCGTACGGGCAAATGAGCTTCGCGGAGAGAAGCGCATTCGCCTCATGCTTTAGCGCCGTCCGGGACAAACACGTAGCCCAGACCCCATACGGTCTGAATATAACGAGGATGCGCCGGATCTTCTTCCACCATGCGGCGCAGACGGGAGATCTGCACGTCAATGGAACGTTCCATTGCGGAGTATTCACGGCCGCGCGCCAGGTTCATCAGCTTGTCACGTGAAAGCGGCTCACGCGGGTGGCTGACCAGCGCTTTCAGCACCGCGAACTCACCGCTGGTGAGCGGCATAGGTTCATCTTCACGGAACATCTCACGGGTACCGAGATTCAGCTTGAACTTACCAAACGCAATCACCGCTTCTTCCTGCGACGGTGCGCCAGGCAGTTCGTTCGCCTGACGGCGCAGCACGGCGCGAATACGGGCCAGCAGTTCACGCGGGTTGAACGGTTTTGGAATGTAGTCGTCAGCGCCGATTTCCAGACCAACGATGCGGTCAACCTCTTCCCCTTTCGCCGTCACCATGATGATCGGCATAGGGTTGCTCTGGCTACGCAGACGGCGGCAGATGGAAAGCCCGTCTTCACCAGGCAGCATCAGGTCGAGTACCATAAGATGGAATGATTCGCGGGTCAGCAGACGGTCCATCTGCTCAGCGTTGGCCACGCTACGAACCTGGAAGCCCTGCTCGGTCAGATAACGCTCAAGCAGCGCACGCAGGCGCATGTCGTCATCCACGACCAGAATTTTGTAGTTCTCTTGCATTGTGTGTACTCCCAAAGGTTCGGATAGTCTAATAACAGCGTATTCTAAAAAAGTGCACGTGTTCGACCAGCTAATTCTGGTATAAATTCTAGTCGAAATTGTTACAAAGCATATTTAACAGCAGCTTATCTGCACATTTCATCACATAAATCATTATTAACGTTGTCTGTTAGACTACGTGATACGTAATGTGCGCAAAGAATGCAATGATGTCGAGTCTTAAGGTCACCCCATGAAAACGCCCCTGATCACCCGCGAAGGGTATGAGAAACTCAAAAAAGAGATGGATTACCTGTGGCGCGAAGAGCGTCCTGAAGTGACCAAGAAAGTGACCTGGGCCGCAAGCCTGGGCGATCGCAGTGAAAATGCTGACTACCAGTACAACAAAAAACGGTTACGTGAAATCGACCGCCGGGTCCGCTATCTGACCAAATGCCTTGAGAACCTCAAAATAGTGGATTACTCCCCACAGCAGGAAGGCAAAGTGTTTTTCGGCGCGTGGGTCGAGATTGAGAACGACGATGGCGACACCCTGCGTTTTCGTATCGTCGGCTATGACGAAATTTTTGGTCGTAAGGATTACATCTCTATCGACTCACCAATGGCCCGTGCGCTGCTGAAAAAGGAAGTGGGCGATTTGGCCGTCGTGCAGACCCCTGGCGGCGAAGCCAGCTGGTACGTCAACGAAATTACGTACGTTAAATAGTCCGAGAGCGCCCTCCGCGGCTGGCATTTTGCCGTGTCAGCCCGTATAACTATCCCCTGATTTTTTCGACTCAACAGATGATAAAGCCATGATGAAAGATTCGCTCTGCCGCATTATTGCGGGTGAACTTCAGGCCAGAGCCGAACAGGTAGAAGCTGCCGTTCGCCTGCTTGATGAAGGGAACACCGTGCCGTTTATTGCACGTTATCGTAAGGAAGTCACCGGCGGTCTGGATGACACGCAGCTGCGTAACCTGGAGACCCGTCTCGGTTACCTGCGTGAACTGGAAGACCGTCGTCAGGCGATCCTCAAATCCATCGGCGAACAGGGAAAACTGACCAGCGAGCTGGAAACCGCAATCAACGGCACCCTGAGCAAAACCGAACTCGAAGACCTTTATCTGCCGTACAAACCGAAGCGCCGCACCCGTGGACAGATTGCCATTGAGGCAGGCCTGGAGCCGCTGGCCGAACTGCTGTGGAACGAACCGTCCCACGATCCGGAAACCGAAGCCGCGAAGTTTATCGATGCCGATAAAGGGGTCGCAGACACCAAAGCCGCACTCGACGGCGCGCGCTATATTCTGATGGAGCGTTTCTCCGAAGATGCCGCCCTGCTCGCGAAAGTGCGTGACTATCTGTGGAAAAACGCCCACATCGTCTCTACCGTGGTCAGCGGGAAAGAGGAAGAAGGCGCCAAGTTCCGCGATTATTTCGATCATCACGAACCCATCTCTACCACCCCTTCACACCGCGCGCTGGCAATGTTCCGCGGCCGCAACGAAGGCGTGCTCCAGCTCTCCCTGAATGCCGACCCGCAGTTTGACGAGCCACCAAAAGAGAGCCACTGCGAGCAGATCATTATCGACCACCTCGGCCTTCGCCTGAACAACGCGCCGGCAGACAGCTGGCGCAAAGGCGTGGTGAGCTGGACGTGGCGCATCAAGGTGCTGATGCACCTCGAAACCGAACTGATGGGCACCGTGCGTGAACGCGCCGAAGACGAAGCAATCAACGTCTTCGCCCGTAACCTGCACGACCTGCTGATGGCCGCACCTGCCGGCCTGCGCGCCACCATGGGTCTCGATCCGGGTCTGCGTACCGGCGTAAAAGTGGCCGTGGTTGACGGTACCGGCAAGCTGGTGGCTACCGACACCATTTATCCGCATACCGGCCAGGCGGCGAAGGCTGCCGTCGTGGTTGCGGCGCTGTGCGAGAAATACAACGTGGAGCTGGTGGCCATCGGCAACGGTACGGCCTCCCGTGAAACCGAGCGTTTTTACCTCGACGTGCAGAAACAGTTCCCGAAAGTCACCGCACAGAAAGTGATTGTCAGCGAGGCGGGCGCTTCCGTCTATTCGGCGTCTGAACTGGCCGCCCTGGAGTTCCCGGACCTGGACGTTTCCCTGCGCGGTGCGGTTTCTATCGCCCGTCGTCTGCAGGATCCGCTGGCGGAGCTGGTTAAGATCGACCCGAAATCCATCGGCGTCGGCCAGTATCAGCATGACGTGAGCCAGACTCAGCTGGCCCGTAAGCTGGATGCGGTCGTGGAAGACTGCGTAAACGCCGTCGGCGTTGACCTGAACACGGCCTCTGTTCCCCTGCTGACCCGCGTGGCGGGCTTAACCCGCATGATGGCGCAAAACATCGTTGCCTGGCGTGATGAAAACGGCCAGTTCCAGAACCGCCAGCAGTTGCTGAAGGTGAGCCGTCTGGGGCCAAAAGCGTTTGAGCAGTGCGCGGGCTTCCTGCGCATCAACCACGGCGATAACCCGCTGGATGCCTCAACCGTTCACCCGGAAGCGTACCCGGTAGTGGAACGCATTCTGGCCGCAACCCAGCAGGCGCTGAAAGACCTGATGGGCGACAGCAGCGCGCTGCGCAACCTGAAGGCGGTCGATTTTACCGACGAACAGTTCGGGGTGCCGACGGTCACGGACATCATCAAAGAGCTGGAAAAACCGGGCCGCGATCCGCGTCCTGAGTTTAAAACCGCGACCTTCGCCGACGGCGTTGAAACCATGAATGACCTGCTTCCGGGCATGGTACTCGAAGGGGCGGTCACTAACGTCACCAACTTTGGCGCGTTTGTCGATATCGGCGTGCACCAGGACGGTCTGGTCCACATCTCTTCCCTTGCCGATAAATTCGTTGAAGATCCGCATACCGTGGTCAAAGCAGGCGACATTGTGAAGGTGAAGGTGATGGAAGTGGATCTGCAGCGTAAGCGTATCGCCCTGACGATGCGTCTGGACGAGCAGCCAGGTGAAACCAACGCGCGCCGCGGCAGTAACGGCGGCGGTCGCGAGCACCAGCGCCCGGCGGCAAAAGCGGCGAAGCCACGCGGACGTGACGCCCAGCCTGCAGGCAACAGCGCCATGATGGATGCGCTGGCGGCAGCAATGGGTAAGAAACGCTAACCGCATAAAAAAGGCCCGGTGATGCGTCACTCACCGGGCCGTTATCCCGCCGAAATTAATTGTAAAATATGAAACCGGTTGTATATCTATATTTCAACCACCAGTGATCACACTATTAACAAATAAGCCTTTCCTCTCCCTGCCGCAGAATCAGTAAATATTGAGCAAGGTCAAACAGGCCGTAAATTAATACCGCAAACAACATTCCGTCACAGTTTTATTATTGCTGATAAAAACTATTCTCATTATCATCCCATAGTAGATATTTTAACCTCTCGTGGAATCAGGCATTATGCAATTCACTCCAGACAGTGCATGGAAAATTACCGGTTTTACCCACGAAATTAGCCCGGCCTATCGACAAAAGCTGCTGTCGCTGGGCATGCTGCCCGGCTCGTCATTTCAGGTCGTGCGCGTCGCCCCGTTAGGTGATCCGGTGCATATCGAAACCCGACGCGTAAATCTGGTATTGCGTAAAAAAGATCTCGCATTAATAGAAGTCGAAGCCTTATCCCGATAACAAGCCAGCGGTTTCAGTGAGTCCAGAAAAATGAAAAAATTAACTATTGGCTTAATTGGCAATCCTAATTCCGGCAAGACAACGCTATTTAACCAGCTCACGGGTGCGCGCCAGCGCGTCGGTAACTGGGCTGGCGTAACGGTTGAACGTAAAGAAGGCCTGTTCTCAACAACAGATCACCAGGTCACGCTGGTTGACCTACCCGGCACGTACTCCTTAACCACGATCTCCTCGCAAACTTCGCTCGATGAGCAGATTGCCTGCCACTATATTCTTAGCGGCGACGCGGATCTGCTCATCAACGTGGTTGATGCCTCAAACCTTGAGCGTAACCTCTACCTGACGCTGCAGCTGCTGGAGCTGGGCATTCCCTGCATCGTGGCGCTCAACATGCTCGACATTGCAGAGAAACAGAAACTGCGTATCGACGTCGATGCCCTCTCCGCACGGCTGGGGTGCCCGGTCGTTCCGCTGGTGTCGACGCGCGCCCGCGGTATTGATGCCCTGAAACTGGCTATCGATCGCCACGCGGGAAATCGTAACGTTGAGCTGGTGCACTACGCCCAGCCACTTCTGCGCGAAGCGGATCTGCTGGCACAAGAGATGGACCAAAGCATGCCCGCGAAACAGCGCCTGTGGCTCGGCCTGCAAATGCTGGAAGGGGATATCTACAGCCGCGCCTATGCTGGTCATGCGGCAGATAAACTGGACGTGGTCCTCGCCCGTCTGAGCGACGAGCTGGATGATCCGGCCCTGCATATCGCTGATGCTCGCTATCAGGCCATCGCCGCGATTTGCGACGTGGTCAGTAACGCCCTGACGGCGGAACCGAGCCGCTTCACCGCGGCCGTGGATAAGGTTGTGCTTAACCGCTTCCTCGGTTTGCCGGTCTTCTTGCTGGTGATGTACCTGATGTTCTTGCTCGCCATTAACATTGGTGGCGCACTCCAGCCGATTTTCGATGCCGGTTCCGTTGCTATCTTTGTTCATGGCATTCAGTGGGTGGGTTACACCCTGCATTTCCCGGAATGGCTGACCATCTTCCTTGCCCAGGGGATTGGCGGTGGTATCAACACCGTACTGCCTCTGGTGCCGCAAATCGGCATGATGTATCTGTTCCTCTCCTTCCTTGAGGATTCCGGTTACATGGCGCGCGCCGCCTTCGTCATGGATCGCCTGATGCAGGCGCTCGGTCTGCCGGGCAAATCCTTCGTGCCGCTGATCGTGGGCTTCGGCTGTAACGTGCCCTCGGTTATGGGTGCCCGTACGCTGGATGCGCCGCGTGAACGTCTGATGACCATTATGATGGCACCGTTTATGTCCTGCGGTGCGCGACTGGCTATCTTCGCGGTCTTTGCCGCGGCCTTCTTTGGGCAGCAGGGAGCGCTGGCGGTCTTCTCGCTGTACGTGCTGGGTATCGTCATGGCCATTCTCACGGGGCTGATGCTGAAACACACCATCATGCGCGGCGAAGCGTCGCCGTTCGTCATGGAACTGCCGGTCTACCACGTCCCCCATCTTAAAAGCCTGGTGATCCAGACCTGGCAGCGCCTGAAAGGCTTCGTCCTGCGTGCCGGTAAAGTGATTGTTATCGTGAGTATTTTCCTGAGCGCGCTGAACAGCTTCACCCTGAGCGGACAGGCTGCGGATAACATCAACGACTCCGCCCTCGCCTCCGTCAGCCGCGTCATAACCCCGGTCTTCAAACCGATTGGCGTCCATGACGATAACTGGCAGGCGACCGTCGGTCTGTTCACCGGTGCGATGGCGAAAGAGGTGGTCGTCGGGACCCTGAATACGCTCTACACCGCGGAGAACATCCAGGAGCAAGCGTTCAATCCGGCAGAGTTTCATCTCGGTAACGAACTGCTGGGCGCCGTCGAAGAGACATGGCAAAGCCTGAAAGACACCTTCAGCCTGAGCGTGCTGGCGAACCCTATCGAGGCCAGTAAAGGTGACGGCGAAATGGCAACGGGTGCCATGGGCGTGATGAGCGAGAAATTTGGCAGCGCCTCTGCGGCCTACAGCTACCTCATCTTTGTTCTGCTCTATATTCCGTGCATCTCCGTCATGGGCGCGATTGCCCGCGAGTCCAGCCGTGGCTGGATGGGCTTCTCCATTCTGTGGGGGCTCAACATCGCGTACTCGCTGGCGACGCTCTTTTATCAGACCGTTAACTTTAGCCAGCACCCGCGTTATAGCCTGGTGTGCATCCTGGCGGTTGTGCTGTTTAACGTGCTCGTTCTCGGCCTGCTACGCCGGGCACGCAGCCGGGTTGATATCAACCTGCTGGCAAACCGCAAAACGGCTGCCACCTGTTGCAACAGCCCGGCGGGCGACTGTCACTAAGGGGTAAGCCATGGCATCGTTGATTCAGGTACGTGACCTGCTGGCGTTACAAGGGCGAATGGAGGCGAAACAGCTGAGCCTCACCCTGCATACGCCGCAGCCGATGATCGATGCCATGCTGGAAAGGCTGGAAGCCATGGGAAAAGCGGTGCGTATTCAGGAAGAGGCGGAGGGCTGCCTGTCCGGCAGTTGTAAAAGCTGCCCGGAAGGAAAAGCCTGCCTCAGAGAGTGGTGGGCACTGCGCACATAAAGCCGGGCATCGCTGCCCGGCATTAACGTATTACTTATAGACGTCCGCCGTTGCGCGCACGTTTTTGGTTTGTTTTTCGGCACTGGTGACGACGTAGTACTTCCCACCCAGCTCATCCGCTTTCTTAGACAGCTCTCTTTTGGCGTCCATCGGCGCGGTCGTGTCAGACGTAGAAATCTCACCAACTTTGGTCAGATTCATCCCGGCAACTTTATCTTTTTCCAGCTCTTGTGCCGCAAAGGCGCCAAATGAAAGTGACCCAATAACCAGAGAAGTGACGATACCTGTAACAAGTTTCATAGCCTGACTCTCCATAGGATTGTTGTTTTGATTATCGTAGGCAGAACAACCGCAACGACATCTGGAGTATGGTTGCGGTGTGAAACTTTTTCCAGGCTGGATAGAAAATAATCAGTCTAAACGTTGACTTAACGCAACGAGCGCTGAACAAAACTCCGCCGGATGAGAGATAAACGGCGCATGCGCGGCTTTATTTATCACCCGAGACTCACTTTGTGGCCAGAGTGAATCCAGCACTGGAACCACTTTACGCGGCACCAGCCCGTCGAGGTAGCCGTAGATACGCAGGTGCGCCATCGCCAGCGCGGCCAGCGGCTCACGCAAATCGACGGTTTTGAGGATCTCAAGCCCCCCGTTAAGCACCTCAACGTCCGGCATCGGCAGGGAAAGCACGGTCTGCTTCAGCGCTCTGGCATCCTGACGCGCGGTGTCGGTTCCCATTGTCTGCAGGGCCAGGAAACGCTCAACGGTCCGCTGGAAGTCTTCGCTCAACTGTTTCTGGAACCCGGCCAGCACATCCGGTTTTATGCCCGGCCAGTCGTCCTTTGCACTGAAGCACGGTGACGAGGCTACCGTGACCAGCGCACGCACGCGCTCGGGATGGGTCAAGGCAATCTGGCTCGCCACCAGCCCGCCCAGGCTCCAGCCCAGCCAGATGGCGTGCTGCGGCGCAGCGTCCAGCACCTGCTGCGCCATCTCCTCAACCGACATTGCCCCAAAGCCGCGACTGCGGCCAAAGCCCGGTAAATCCACCAGATGCAGGGTAAATTGCGAGGCGAGTTCCCCGGTTATGCAATTCCATACTTCGGCATTCAGGCCCCATCCGTGCAGCAGCACAAGATGGCAATTTCCCGTCCCTACGGTCTGCCACCACAGCGTCTTCATCAGTTACTGTTCTCTTTTTTCACATGGAGGTTGCACATGTTAACAGTGCCTGGCTTGTGCTGGCTATGCCGGATGCCGCTTGCCCTCAGCGCATGGGGCGTCTGCTCCGTTTGCACCCGCTCGCTGAAAAGGCAGGAGATGACGTGTCCGCAGTGTGGGCTAAATGCCACCGGCCGGGACGTTCCCTGCGGCCGCTGCCTGAAAAAAGCGCCGCCGTGGTGTGCCCTGGTGGCTGTGGATGATTATGTTGCGCCGTTAAGCGGCCTTATTCATGCGCTGAAGTTTGCCGGCCAGAGTGTGCTGGCGCGTCCCCTCGCCCGCCTGTTACTGCTGGCCGTTTTACAGGCGCGACGCACCCGCGGCCTGCCGAACATCGACATGGTGGTCAACGTGCCTTTATACCGTCGCCGACACTGGCGACGCGGCTACAACCAAAGTGACCTGCTCTGCCGCCCGCTCGCGCGATGGCTCGGTTGCCGGTACGACGCCCGTGCGCTCAAACGCGTCCATAATACGGCTATCCAGCATCAGCTCACGGCCCGGCTTCGCAAAAGGAACCTCAAAAATGCCTTTCGTCTTGAATTCCCGGTCAAAGGCCTCCATATCGCGATTGTGGATGATGTCGTCACCACAGGCAGTACCGTTGCTGAACTTTCCCGACTGCTTTTGCAAAGCGGCGCCGCGTCGGTTCAGGTATGGTGTCTGTGCCGTACCTTGTAGCCCTTCTTCAATGGGCGTATGATTATACCCAGGTAATTTAGTCAACTATTAGGCCAAAGCTATGATCCGTATTTCCGATTCTGCACAAGCGCACTTTGCCAAACTGCTGGCAAATCAGGAAGAAGGGACGCAGATCCGCGTGTTTGTGATCAATCCAGGCACTCCGAATGCAGAATGTGGTGTCTCTTATTGTCCTCCGGACGCAGTGGAAGCGACTGACACTGCCCTTAAATTTGAACAGCTCACGGCTTACGTTGATGAGCTGAGCGCACCGTATCTTGAAGATGCGGAGATCGACTTCGTCACCGATCAGCTGGGTTCTCAGCTGACCCTGAAAGCGCCAAACGCCAAAATGCGTAAAGTGTCTGACGATGCCCCCCTGATGGAGCGCGTCGAGTACCTGCTGCAGTCTCAGATCAACCCACAGCTGGCGGGCCACGGCGGTCGTGTTTCCCTGATGGAAATCACTGAAGACGGCCTGGCGATCCTGCAGTTCGGCGGCGGCTGTAACGGTTGTTCAATGGTTGATGTCACGCTGAAAGAAGGGATCGAGAAGCAGCTGCTGAACGAATTCCCGGAACTGAAAGGTGTGCGCGATCTGACCGAACACCAGCGCGGCGAGCACTCTTACTACTAAGCGCCCGCCTGCTTTTGCCCGGTGGCGCTATGCTTACCGGGCCTGCTTTCCCCTCCCTGCCTTGCCTCCCCATATGTTGACCTGCGTCTCATAATTCAAATTTAGCCCCCCAGGGTGATTCTCAACCACGACATGTTACCCGTATCATTCTCGTGGGCACTAAGCACCTTCATAACAGCCGACTAAACTTAATAGTTTCCAAGGCAACAGTATTAGTACCGTTAACACTCTGTTCCCAGTTGGGACAATCGGAATTTGTCGTTGAAACAATGACGTTACCCATAACAATTCAAAGGCCAGGTAAATCATGCCATTAGTCATCGTTGCTATCGGTGTTGTGTTATTACTGCTCTTGATGATCCGTTTCAAAATGAACGGGTTTATCGCTCTGGTTCTGGTGGCACTTGCAGTCGGTCTGATGCAAGGGATGCCGCTGGTGAAAGTCATCAGCTCCATTAAAGCCGGTGTCGGCGGCACGCTCGGTAGCCTGGCACTGATCATGGGCTTTGGCGCTATGCTCGGCAAAATGCTGGCAGACTGTGGGGGCGCCCAGCGTATTGCCACCACGCTGATTGCCAAATTTGGTAAGAAGAATATCCAGTGGGCGGTTGTGTTAACCGGGTTTACCGTCGGTTTCGCACTGTTCTATGAAGTGGGCTTCGTGCTGATGCTGCCACTGGTGTTCACCATCGCAGCGGCAGCGAACATTCCACTACTGTATGTCGGTGTACCGATGGCCGCCGCGCTGTCCGTTACGCACGGTTTCCTGCCACCACACCCGGGTCCAACCGCGATCGCCACCATCTTCCATGCCGATATGGGTAAAACCCTGCTGTTCGGTACGATTCTGGCAATCCCGACGGTGATCCTGGCCGGCCCGGTTTATGCCCGCTTCCTGAAAGGGATTGATAAGCCTATCCCGGAAGGTCTGTACAGCGCGAAAACCTTCACGGAAGAAGAGATGCCTGGTTTTGGCGTCAGCGTCTGGACCTCTCTGGTACCGGTCATCCTGATGGCGATGCGTGCCGTGGCGGAAATGATCCTGCCAAAAGGCCACCCGTTCCTGTCCGTTGCCGAATTCCTGGGCGACCCGGTGATGGCGACGCTGATTGCGGTGCTGATTGCGATGTTCACCTTCGGCCTGAACCGTGGTCGTTCAATGGATCAGATTAACGACACCCTGACCTCTTCCATCAAAATCATTGCCATGATGCTGCTGATTATCGGTGGTGGCGGTGCGTTCAAGCAGGTGCTGGTCGACAGCGGCGTGGATAAATACATCGCGGCCATGATGCATGAAACCAATGTGTCACCGCTGCTGATGGCGTGGTCTATCGCTGCGGTGCTGCGTATCGCGCTCGGCTCTGCAACCGTTGCAGCAATCACCGCCGGTGGTATCGTTGCACCGCTGATTGCGACGACGGGCGTGAGCCCTGAGCTGATGGTTATCGCGGTAGGTTCCGGTAGCGTGATTTTCTCTCACGTGAACGATCCGGGCTTCTGGCTGTTCAAGGAATATTTCAACCTGACTATCGGTGAAACCATCAAGTCCTGGTCTGCACTGGAAACCATTATTTCGGTGTGTGGTCTGGTCGGGGTTCTGCTGTTGAACATGGTTATCTGATATCAAAAAGCCGGGTAGCTTGCGCTTACCCGGCTTTCTTCACTCTGTGAGACTACCGCGTTTTACCCACCGCTTTTCTGCGCTTATCCAAATCCTTAATCAGCCTGTTCACCCCGTCATCGGCAAACATCTTCTCAAGCGTGATGGACAATTTGCGACGCCAGTTCTTGTACTGATAGCTGGTGCCCGGAATGTTTACCGGCTCCGCCATATCAATCCAGTCTTCCGGCTGCAGACCCAGCAGGGCACTGTTGCTGTCGGCAATATAGCGCTGCAATCCGCGGTTGAGCGTAGGCGTCATCGACATCAGTGATGCCTTATGCCCGGCGCGTTTCGGCAGGCAGCCATGCTTGTGTAACGCATCAAGCAACCCTTGCTTCGCCAGCTCGCGATCCTGATACAGCCCACGTAAGACCTCTTCATCCGGATACAGACCCAGCGTTTTACCGAGTGTCAGATCGCCGCTTTCCCAATAGCCACGAAGCGTAGGAAGGTCATGCGTCGTCGCGACTGCCATTGACTGTTCAGGGTACGCTTTCGGCGCGCGGAAGGTTTTCTCATGGTCGTTTTCAAAATAGAGCACTTTATAGGAGTAAACACCGCTGTCGCGGAGCTTACTGACAATCTCAACCGGCACGGTACCGAGATCTTCGCCGATCACCATGCACTGATGACGTTTACTCTCCAGCGCCAGGATCGAGAGCAGATCGTCAACCGGATACTGTACATACGCGCCGTGGTCAGCCGTTTCACCATAAGGGATCCACCACAGACGCAGGACGGACATCACGTGGTCAATTCGCAGCGCGCCGCAGTTTTGCATGTTGGCGCGCAGCAGGTCGATAAACGGCTCGTAAGCCCGCGCGGCCATGACGTGCGGATCCATCGGCGGCAAACCCCAGTTCTGGCCGAGCGGGCCAAGAATATCCGGCGGTGCGCCCACGGAAGCCTTCAGGCAATAAAGCTCGCGGTCACACCAGGTTTCCGCCCCGCCTTCCGCCACGCCAACGGCCAGATCGCGGTACAGGCCGATCGGCATTTTATAGCCCTGGCTCACCTGCCAGCAGGCGGCAAACTGGCTGTAAGCCAGCCACTGCAGCCAGAGGAAGAAATCCACCTCGTCAGCATATTTTTTGCAGAACGCCTGCACTTCGGGCGTATCGACAGATTGATACGCTTCCGGCCATACCGGCCAGCCCCAGCGCATTTCGTCCTCTTTTACCTGATAAGCATGCAATGCATCGAACGCCGCCTGCCAGTAAAGGCTCTCGCCTTCCTGAGCTACAAACTGGCGGAAAGCCGACATCTGCTCGTCATCACGCTGCGAAAAACCTTTCCACGCCAGACGTAACGCGGCCATTTTTAGTGCGGTGACGGTGGCATAGTCTACCCAGTCCGTCTCGCGCGCCTGCTTCAGCGCCTGCTGAGTGGTCGTGAGGTTCCACCACGCCTGCGCCTCTTTGCTGCTTTTGAAATCGTCTAAGGCATTCACGTCAATGTAAATCACGTTCAGCCAGCGACGGGATGACGGGCTGTACGGACTGGCACTTTCCGGGTTCGCCGGATAGAGCGCATGAATGGGGTTGAGGCCGATAAACGCACCGCCGCGCTCGCCCACATCCGCCAGCATCTTTTTCAGGTCGCCAAAATCGCCGATACCCCAGTTGCTGTCAGAGCGCAGCGTGTAGAGCTGCACGCAGGCCCCCCACAGCTTTTTACCCTCGAGCAACGCCTGCGGCTCATAGCAGCGTTTTGGCGCAACAATCACCCGACAATGAAAACGCTGGTCGTCCTGCGTGAGGGTTAACGTGTGATAGCCCTCCGGCAGTTTTGCCGGAAGATTAAGCGCTTTGCCACCGGTGGCGTGGCCTTTGTGCTGTTGCCCCTCTTCGGTCGTGAGCAGCCAGCTAAATTCGCCGCGCCCGTTTACCGTTAGCGGCATCTTTTTACCGGCGGTAAACACCTTCACGTTCGGCACCGGAGCAACCGACGCTTTCGCGTCGGCCTTGTGCATGGCATCCAGCAAACGTCTTTTGGTGTCGGCGCCAATAGACTGTGGTTTGCCGTGAGCATTAATGTAACTGAGGCTGATCCCCGCCGCCTGCGCGGCACTGTCCAGACGTTTACTCTCCATCGCGCTTCCTTAGCGTTTTGCCTGCCAGATACGAGCCTGATAATCACGGATTGAGCGGTCAGAACTGAACATCCCGCAGCGGGCGGTGTTCAGAATGCACGCCCGGGTCCACGCTTCCTGGTCGCGATACAGCACGTCGACCTGTTTTTGCGCGTCCACATAGGCCGTAAAATCCGCCATGACCAGATACGGGTCACCGCCGTGTTTGTCCATGCTGTGCAGCATCTGGTCAAAGGCGTGTTTATCGCCATCGCTGTACTTACCGCTTTCCAGCTCTTTCAGAACCGCATCAAGAACTTTGTCTTTCTTACGCCATTTCACCGGGTCGTAACCTTTGGCTTTGAGGGCTTTCACTTCTTCGACGGTATAGCCGAAGATAAAGATGTTCTCTTCCCCCACCTTTTCGGCGATCTCGACGTTCGCGCCGTCGAGCGTACCGACGGTCAGCGCACCGTTCAGCGCCAGCTTCATGTTGCCGGTACCGGAAGCTTCTTTCCCTGCCGTGGAGATCTGCTCGGAGATATCCGCCGCCGGGATCAGCATCTCAGCTGCAGAGACGCAGTAATCCGGCAGGAACACCACCTTCAGCTTGTCACCCACTTTCGGATCGTTATTGATGGCCGCGGCCACTTTATTAATGGCGAGGATAATGTTTTTCGCCAGGTAGTAGCCCGGTGCGGCTTTCGCCCCAAACAGGAACACGCGCGGTACGCGGTCAGCCTGCGGGTTCTCGCGGATCTCTTTATACAGCGCCAGAATGTGCAGCAGGTTCAGGTGCTGGCGTTTGTACTCATGCAGACGTTTGATCTGAATATCGAAAATGGCGTTCGGGTTGATCTCAATGCCGGTACGCGCTTTGACAAAATGCGCCAGACGCACTTTGTTTTCGAGCTTAATGGCGCGGTACTGCTCGCGGAATGCCGCGTCGTCGGCATACTTTTCCAGATTGATAAGCTGGTCCAGATCGTTGGCCCACTCTTTCTTCAGGGTTTTGTCCAGCAAGCCGGCCAGCAGCGGGTTGCACTGCTTAATCCAGCGACGCGGCGTGATGCCGTTGGTCACGTTATGGAATTTGGTCGGCCACAGCTGGTGGTATTCCGGGAACAGGTCTTTCACCACCAGATCCGAGTGCAGCGCCGCCACACCGTTCACCGCAAAACCGCTTACCACGCACATGTTCGCCATGCGCACCTGTTTGTCATGTACCACAGCCAGCTTCGCCCACACCGCTTTGTCGCCCGGCCAGGTTTTATCCACTTGCTTTTTAAACGCGTCGTTAATCTTGTTGATGATCTGCATATGACGCGGCAGCAGGGCTTTCACCAGCTTCTCATCCCAGCACTCCAGCGCTTCAGGCATCAGGGTGTGGTTGGTGTAGGCAAACGTACGGCTGGTGATCGCCCACGCGTCATCCCAGCTCAGCTGGTGCTCGTCAATCAGCACGCGCAGCAGTTCAGGAATCGCAATTGTCGGGTGCGTATCGTTAAGCTGGATCACTTCGAAGTCCGGCAGCTGCGCCAGCTTGCGGCCCGCCAGGTGATGACGACGCAGAATATCCGCAATGGAACAGGCACACTGGAAGTACTGCTGCATCAGACGCAGTTTCTTGCCCGCCAGATGGTTGTCGTTCGGGTAAAGGACTTTGGTCAGTTTCTCGGCGTCGATCCCCTGCTGCTCGGCACGCAGGAAATCGCCGTCGTTGAATTTGGTCAGGTTGAAGGGATGAGCATGCTTTGCCTGCCACAGACGCAGCGGTTGCGCCACGCCGTTACGGTAGCCCAGCACCGGCAGATCCCAGGCTTCGCCGGTCAGAGCAAACGCAGGCTCCCACAGCCCCTGCTTCGTGACTTTACCACCAATGCCCACCTGCACATCAAGCTGTGCATTGTGGCGGAACCAGGGGTAAGTATTGCGGTGCCAGTCATCCGGCGCTTCCATCTGATGACCATCAGCAAACGACTGACGGAACAGGCCGTACTGGTAGTTCAGACCGTAGCCAATGGCCGACTGACCCACGGTGGCCATCGAGTCAAGGAAACAGGCCGCCAGACGTCCCAGACCACCGTTACCCAGCGCCGGGTCAATCTCTTCTTCCAGCAGGTCGGTCAGGTTAATGTCATGCTCTTTCAGCACATCACCCACCTCCTGATACCAGCCGAGGTTCAACAGGTTGTTACCTGTCAGACGGCCAATCAGGAACTCCATTGAGATGTAGTTAACGTGGCGCTGGTCTTTCGCCGGTTTTGCCAACGGTTGAGCATCCAGCTGCTCCGCGAGCGCACCGCTCACTGCCTGCCACCACTGGTGAGGCGTCATCTCGTTTGCAGCGTGAAGGCCAAAACGCTGCCACTGACGCGTCAGGGCAGCCTGGAATTGAGCTTTGTTAAAGGTAGGCTGTGACATAGGGAATTGGCATCCTGTAGAGAGAAAACACATGTTGGCGCTAGTGTGCCAGGCTCATTTCGCCTCTTCCTCATCCCGCAGGGGATTAGGCAGGGAGGAGTAGCGGGGATGAGCATAAAAGTGTGATCAAGGCCACTCTGAGAGCATAGTGTGAGTGTGCCAGGAAGAAAAAAAGATAACCGGGGAGAATGTCAAAAAAATGAAATACAGTTTCGGATGAAATTAATCCGCGCCGAAATGATTACTTACGCAGAATAATATTTCTGCAATGGGGCCTTACCTAAGGGGATTATTAATCTCACTCAACTTTACCCGAACTTTATTAAATTTGACGTCACTATACCTTTCTGAAACCAGTTTCAGCGTAACCGTGTGACACTGGGACAAGCCAGCGCTGACGAGGTGTTAAAGCCATTCTGGAAAAGTTCCGGTACTCGCCTGAATGTTTTGTGACAGAGTGCAAATTCAGAGCCACAAAACCCAGACATAACTTGCAATAGTTCTCTTTCTGGCCGACCTTATAGCTATTAATTACGAAGCGCAAAAAAAATAAATTCTCTCGTTCCCCACAGTGAAGTGAAAACTATGTTGATTCCGTCTAAATTAAGTCGCCCGGTTCGTCTTGACCATACAGTGGTCCGCGAGCGTCTGCTGGCTAAACTTTCCGGCGCGCATAATTTCCGACTGGCGCTGGTTACGAGCCCTGCAGGTTATGGAAAAACAACGCTCATTTCGCAATGGGCCGCAGGTAAGAGCGACCTTGGCTGGTACTCCCTTGATGAGGGCGATAACCAGCAAGAGCGTTTTGCCAGCTATCTGATTGCCGCCATTCAGCAGGCAACCAACGGACACTGCGTCGCCAGTGAGGTCATGGTGCAAAAGCGCCAGTACGCCAGCCTGTCTTCCCTTTTCTCGCAGCTGTTTATCGAACTGGCCGAATGGCATCGCCCGCTGTACGTGGTGATTGATGATTATCATCTCATCACTAACCCGGTTATCCATGAATCGATGCGTTTCTTCCTGCGTCATCAGCCGGAAAACCTGACCCTGGTCGTGCTGTCGCGTAACCTGCCGCAACTGGGCATCGCCAACCTGCGCGTGCGCGATCAGCTGCTGGAAGTCGGCAGCCAGCAGCTGGCCTTTACCCATCAGGAAGCCAAACAGTTTTTTGACTGTCGACTGAACTCGCCAATTGAGGCCTCCGAAAGCAGCCGCCTGTGTGATGATGTCGCCGGCTGGGCGACGGCGCTGCAGCTGATTGCTCTCTCTGCCCGGCAAAATAACAGCCCGACGCACCAGTCTGCGCGTCGCCTGGCGGGGATTAACGCGAGCCATCTTTCTGATTATCTCGTCGACGAAGTGCTGAACAGCGTTGATCCGTCGACCCGAAATTTCCTGCTCAAAAGTTCTCTGCTGCGTTCCATGAACGACGCGCTGATCGTGCGCGTGACCGGCTGTGAAAACGGTCAACTGCAGCTGGAAGAGATTGAACGCCAGGGCCTGTTCCTGACCCGAATGGACGATCCCGGCGAGTGGTTCAGCTATCACCCACTGTTTGGCAGCTTCCTGCGCCAGCGCTGTCAGTGGGAGCTTGCAACGGAACTGCCGGAAATCCATCGCGCCGCCGCCGAAAGCTGGATGGCGCAAGGTTTCCCGAGCGAGGCGATTCACCACGCGCTTGCCGCCGGTGATGCCGGCATGCTGCGCGATATCCTCCTTAACCACGCATGGGGCTTGTTTAACCACAGCGAGCTGACGCTGCTTGAAGAGTCACTGAAAGCCCTGCCGTGGGAGAGCCTGCTGGAGAATCCGCGCCTGGTGCTGCTGCAGGCCTGGCTGATGCAGAGCCAGCATCGCTACAGTGAAGTAAATACCCTGCTGGCACGTGCCGAGCAGGAGATGGAAAGCGATATGGATGCCACCCTGCACGGCGAATTCAACGCCCTGCGAGCGCAGGTGGCGATTAACGACGGTGACCCGGAAGAGGCTGAGCGCCTGGCGATGGTTGCGCTGGATGAACTGCCGCTGGCCAATTTCTACAGCCGTATTGTGGCCACCTCGGTACACGGTGAAGTTCTGCACTGCAAAGGCGAGCTGACGCGGTCCCTTTCGCTCATGCAACAAACTGAACAGATGGCCCGCCGCCACGATGTCTGGCATTACGCGCTGTGGAGCCTGATCCAGCAAAGTGAAATTTTGTTTGCGCAGGGGTTCCTGCAGGCCGCCTGGGAAAATCAGGAAAAGGCCTTCCAGCTGATTCGTGAGCAGCATCTGGAACAGCTGCCGATGCACGAGTTCCTGCTGCGCATTCGTGCACAGCTCCTTTGGGCATGGTCGCGTCTGGATGAAGCGGAAAGCTGCGCCCGTCAGGGTGTGGACGTTCTCTCCAGCTTCCAGCCACAGCAGCAATTGCAGTGTCTGGCGCTGTTGGTTCAGTGCTCGCTGGCGCGTGGCGATCTCGATAACGCCCGCAACCACCTTAACCGTCTGGAAAACCTGCTCGGTAACGGTCAGTACCACAGCGACTGGGTGTCCAACGCCGATAAGGTGCGGGTGATTTACTGGCAGATGACCGGCGACAAAAAATCCGCCGCCAACTGGTTACGTCAGACCCCTAAACCGGAATTTGCCAACAACCACTTCCTGCAGAGCCAGTGGCGCAACATTGCCCGCGTCCAGATCCTGCTCGGTGAATTAGAACCTGCCGAAATCGTGCTGGAAGAGCTTAATGAAAACGCCCGCAGCCTGCGGCTAATGAGCGATCTCAACCGCAACCTGCTTCTGCTGAACCAGCTTTACTGGCAGGCGGGCCGCAAAAACGATGCCCAGCGCGTCCTGCTGGAAGCGCTGCAGCTGGCGAACCGCACCGGGTTTATCAGCCACTTTGTCATTGAAGGTGAAGTGATGGCCCAGCAGCTGCGACAATTGATTCAACTCAATACGCTGCCAGAGCTGGATCAGCATCGTGCCCAGCGTATTCTGCGCGAGATTAACCAACACCATCGCCATAAGTTTGCGCACTTTGATGAGAACTTCGTTGAACGTCTGCTGAACCATCCGGAAGTACCGGAACTGATCCGCACCAGCCCGCTCACTCAGCGCGAATGGCAGGTGCTGGGGCTGATCTACTCAGGCTACAGCAACGAGCAGATCGCCGGTGAACTGGCGGTGGCGGCGACCACCATCAAAACCCATATCCGCAATCTCTATCAGAAGCTGGGCGTGGCCCATCGTCAGGATGCGGTGCAGCATGCACAGCAGCTGCTGAAGATGATGGGGTACGGCGTGTAATTCCGGTGCGCGTGGGTGCCCTCACCTGGCCTGTTTTGCACAAACTAAAAACGGCAACCTTCGGTTGCCGTTTTGCTTTTACGTCAGCACAGTTCCAGCTGCAGATTATTATCCTTAATCACCTGCATCACGCCTGCCGGCGGCATCACGTCGGTATAAACCGCATCAACCATGCTGATGCTGCCCATATTCACCATCGCGTTACGGCCAAACTTGGAGTGGTCCACCACGAGCATAACGTGGCGTGAATTCTCAATAATCGCGCGCTTGGTGCGGACTTCATGATAATCAAACTCCAGCAGGGAGCCATCGCTGTCGATACCGCTGATCCCGAGAATGCCGAAATCGAGACGGAACTGAGAGATAAAGTCGAGCGTCGCTTCACCGATGATGCCGCCGTCGCGGCTGCGTAACTCGCCGCCCGCAAGAATGATGCGGAAATCGTCTTTCTGCATCAGGGTATTCGCGACATTCAGGTTATTGGTCACAACGCGCAGGTTTTCATGATCCAGCAGTGCATGGGCGACCGCTTCCGGCGTGGTGCCGATATCAATAAACAGCGTCGCCCCGTTAGGGATCTGGCTGGCGACTTTCCGCGCAATGCGCTCTTTCTCCGCCGTTTGCGTGGCTTTACGGTCATGCCATGAGGTATTGACCGAGCTGGACGGCAGCGCCGCCCCGCCGTGGTGGCGCAGAATACGGTTTTGATCGGCAAGGTCGTTCAGGTCACGACGAATGGTCTGCGGGCTGACGGCAAACTGCTCGACCAGCTCTTCGGTACTGACATATCCCTGTTTTTTAACCAGTTCGATAATGGCGTCATGACGTTGTGTTTGTTTCATCAATTATCCCTGAGAATTATGTTCGTTTTCGCGCATGGAGCGTGTCGGCAAACGCCATCGCCAGCCCAACGGCCAGCCCGGTGACGTGTGCACCATTGGCGATAGACATACCAAACAGATCAAACCATCCGGCAATTAGCCATATTAACGCAAAGGTTATTAACCCGCGTTGCAGATAGATGCCACTTTCAGGATCGCGCTCACCTCTGAGCCAGACATAGCCCATCAGGGCATACACAACACCTGATAATCCGCCAAACCACGGGCCGCTGAATTTGTGCTGCACATAGCCACTCAACAGGGCACTGATGACGGTGATCACAATCAGCTTCCCGCTGCCAAGACGCTTCTCGACGGCACCGCCAAGGTACCACCACCACAGCAGGTTAAAGAGAATATGCATCACCGAGAAGTGCATCAGCGCGTGGGTAAAATAGCGCCAGACGTCAACGTCCAGTGAAGGGTCATAGGGCCATGCCAGGGCGATCATGACGCTCTGGTCGCCGACCACGTTCATCATAATGAACACGATAATGCAGGCCGCCATCAGCAGCAGCGTAAACGGACCCGCGCGTTCGCGCACGGTGGCAAAGAAGGGAAAACGACGATAGTGCAGCCCGCTGCCCGTCTGGCCTGATTGCCAGCTTGCGGCCAGATAGCGCGGGTCGCCGGGGTTCTCAAGGAATCGCGCCAGCTCCTCATTTACCCTCGCGGCCTGGCTCTCGTCGGCCAGCCACACATCGGTCTGATGATGTTGCTGGATGGTCAGAATAACGCCCTGCGTCGCCATATAGTCGACAAACGCCTGGGCGACGCGCGGGTTGGTAAAAGAGGTGATCATCAACATGGGCAGCCGTCGCTTATTTCCACACAAAAGAGGACAGTATAGCGGTATCAGCGCTCAAACGCGTATTCAACTTCTGCCGGGAAATGACGATGCCAGGCATCGAAGCCGCCATCGACGCTGTAAACCGCATCGTAGCCCTGCTGAAGCAGGTACTGCGCTGCACCTTTACTGCTGTTGCCGTGGTAGCACATGACCATCACCGGCGTGTCGAAGTCGTTATCGCGCATAAACGCGCCCAGGGAGTCGTTGGTCAGGTGGAACGCGCCTGGCGTGTGGCCCATCGCAAAGCTCTGTGGATCGCGGATGTCCACCAGCACAGCCGTTCCCTGGTGCATTTTCTGATGGGCTTCTTCTACGTTAATACATTCAAACTGATCCATGGTGCTCTCATCTTATATTCAGGTGTGGTGCGCTTCCTCTCGCCCCCACTCTCTCCTGAAGTGAGACGGTTGGGCGAGGGCATCAAGCGGCACTATTTTACCCCGTAGTGTACGTCCTGGCGGCGGGTAAACGCCATTATGTTATCCATATCACTCTAAATTGTTTTTTTGATGTTACCAAAAGCGCGTTCCTTTGCTATTATGAGCGATATCGAACATTTCTGAGCTTTAACGAAAGTGCGTGAGGGTGTTATGGAAACCAAAGATCTGATTGTGATAGGCGGTGGCATCAACGGTGCCGGGATTGCGGCCGATGCTGCAGGACGCGGTTTATCCGTGCTGATGCTGGAAGCTAACGATCTCGCCTGCGCGACCTCGTCCGCCAGCTCCAAACTGATCCACGGTGGCCTGCGCTACCTGGAACACTACGAATTCCGCCTGGTCAGCGAAGCCCTGGCCGAACGTGAAGTGCTGCTGAAAATGGTCCCGCATCTGGCGATTCCGATGCGCTTTCGCCTGCCCCACCGCCCGCATCTGCGTCCGGCGTGGATGATTCGAATCGGTCTGTTTATGTACGATCATCTGGGCAAACGTACCAGCCTGCCAGGATCGACCGGTTTGCGTTTTGGCTCAGAATCGGTCCTTAAACCTGAAATCGTGCGCGGATTCGAATATTCCGACTGCTGGGTAGACGATGCGCGTCTGGTCCTTGCCAATGCGCAGATGGTGGTGAAAAAAGGCGGCGAGGTGAAAACCCGCACCCGCGCCACGGCTGCCCGTCGTGAAAACGGCCTGTGGATTGTTGAAGCGGAAGACGTGGATACCGGCGAGAAGTTCAGCTGGAAAGCGCGCGGCCTGGTAAACGCCACCGGTCCGTGGGTGAAACAGTTCTTTGATGAGGGAATGCACCTGCCTTCGCCGTACGGCATCCGCCTGATCAAAGGCAGCCACATTGTCGTGCCACGCGTGCATACCCAGAAGCAGGCCTATATCCTGCAAAACGAAGATAAACGTATCGTGTTTGTGATCCCGTGGATGGATGAGTTCTCCATCATCGGCACCACCGACGTGGAGTACAAAGGCGATCCGAAAAATGTCGAGATCGACGAAAGTGAAGTCAGCTACCTGCTGAAAGTGTATAACGCGCACTTCAAAAAACAGCTGGCACGCGATGACGTGGTCTGGACCTACTCCGGCGTGCGTCCGCTGAGTGATGACGAATCGGACTCACCGCAGGCCATCACTCGCGACTATACGCTGGATATTCATGACGTGGACGGCCAGGCACCGCTGCTGTCGGTCTTTGGCGGCAAGCTCACTACCTATCGTAAGCTTGCCGAACACGCACTGGAAAAACTGGTGCCGTACTACAAGGGCATTGGCCCGGCCTGGACTAAAGGTGCCGTATTGCCTGGCGGCGATATTGGGGATAACCGCGATGATTATGCCGCGAAACTGCGCCGTCGTTACCCGTTCATCACCGAAGGGATGGCGCGTCACTACGCCCGTACCTACGGCAGTAATACGGAATGGATCCTGGGTGAAGCCAAAACGCTTGCCGACCTGGGTGAACATTTCGGTCACGAACTCTACGAAGCCGAACTGCGCTATCTGGTTGAGAACGAGTGGGTGCGCCGCCTGGATGATGCCATCTGGCGTCGTACCAAAGAAGGGATGTGGCTGGATGCCGAGCAGCAGTCGCGCGTGGCGCAGTGGCTGGCGCAGAACGCGGGAAAGCGTGAGCTGTCATTAGCATCGTGATGTAAAAAAGCCCGGTGGCGTTACGCTTCCCGGGCCAGCAGATCGCACAAGCCGGGTCAGGCGAAGCCGCCACCCGGCTCTGTTTTTTTATAACCGCACGGGATCGATATGCCAGATAGTTTCAGCATATTCTTTGATAGTACGGTCTGATGAGAAATACCCCATATTGGCGATGTTATGCATCGCGGCGCTGGTCCACTTCTCCTGCTGACGGTACAACTCGTCCACGTTGTCCTGACAGTCGACATAGCTGCGGTAATCCGCCAGCACCTGATAGTGGTCACCAAAGTTAATCAGTGAATCGACCAGATCGCGATAGCGGCTCGGCTCTTCAGGGTTAAACACGCCGGTGGCGATTTGCGTCAACACCTGGCGCAGCTCTTCATCTTCTTCGTAGTACTCGCGCGGCGAGTAGCCCTTCCTGCGAAGCGCCTCCACCTCCTCCGTCGTGTTACCGAAGATAAAGATATTTTCTGCCCCGACATGCTCAAGCATCTCAACGTTCGCGCCATCCAGCGTACCGATGGTCAGTGCGCCATTCAGGGCAAACTTCATATTACTGGTGCCAGAGGCTTCCGTACCGGCCGTGGAAATCTGCTCAGACAGGTCCGCCGCCGGAATGATCAGCTGCGCCAGACTCACACTGTAGTTCGGGACAAAGACCACCTTCAGCTTGTCACCGATATCCGGATCGTTGTTGACCACCTTCGCCACATCATTGATGAGATGAATAATGTGCTTCGCCATGTAGTATGCCGACGCCGCCTTACCGGCAAAGATTTTCACCCGTGGCACCCAGTCGGCCGTTGGGTCGGCTTTGATGCGATTGTAGTGCGTGATGACGTGCAGCACGTTCATAAGCTGTCGCTTGTACTCATGGATACGCTTGATTTGCACATCAAACAACGCTTTCGGGTTGGCCACCACGTTCAGGTGCAGCGCAAGATACACCGACAGCCGCTTCTTGTTCAGAAGCTTGGCTTCACGCACGGCTTTGTTCACCGCCGGGAAATCCAGGTGCTGTTCAAGCTCGCCCAGCTGACTCAAATCGGTACGCCAGGTGCGGCCAATATGTTCGTCCAGGACGTCGGAGAGCGGCTGGTTAGCCAGCGCCAGCCAGCGACGCGGGGTAACACCGTTCGTCACGTTGCAAAAACGCGTCGGGAAGATCTTCGCGAAATCAGCAAACAGCGACTGCACCATCAGGTTCGAGTGCAGTCCGGAAACCCCGTTCACCTTGTGACTGATCACCACCGCCAGCCAGGCCATACGCACGCGGCGACCGTTGGATTCATCAATGATTGAGGCCCGGCTCAGCAGGCCAGTATCGTTCGGATACTGCTCCTGCAGCGTCTTCAGGAAGTAGTCGTTAATCTCAAAGATAATCTGCAGATGGCGCGGCAAAATTTTACCGAGCATGTCGACCGGCCAGGTTTCCAGCGCTTCGCTCATCAGGGTGTGGTTGGTGTACGAGAAGACCTGGCAGGTCACTTCAAACGCATCATCCCAGCTGAACTTGTGCTCGTCGATCAGCAGACGCATAAGCTCGGGGATCGAAAGCACCGGGTGGGTGTCGTTGAGGTGAATGGCGGTTTTTTCCGCCAGGTTACTGTAGGTTTTGTGCAGCTGATAGTGACGGCTCAGGATGTCCTGAATCGTCGCGGACACAAGGAAATACTCCTGACGCAGACGCAGTTCGCGTCCGGAATAGGTCGAGTCGTCCGGATAAAGCACGCGGGAGACGTTTTCAGAGTGGTTTTTATCTTCCACCGCCGCAAAATAGTCGCCCTGGTTGAATTTACCGAGGTTGATTTCGCTACTGGCCTGGGCGCTCCACAGGCGCAGGGTGTTGGTGGCATCGGTGTCGTATCCGGGGATAATCTGGTCATAGGCCACGGCCAGGATCTCTTCCGTCTCAACCCAGCGGGATTTTTTTCCCTCCTGCTGAATACGGCCACCAAAGCGCACTTTGTAGCGCGTGTTGTGTCGTTTGAATTCCCACGGGTTGCCGTACTCAAGCCAGTAGTCCGGAGACTCTTTCTGTCGGCCTTCCACAATGTTCTGTTTGAACATGCCGTAGTCGTAGCGAATCCCGTAGCCGCGGCCCGGCAGGGCCAGCGTCGCCAGCGAGTCCAGGAAACAGGCGGCCAGGCGCCCCAGGCCGCCGTTACCGAGGCCCGGGTCGTTCTCTTCGTCAATCAGCTCTTCTAAATCTAACCCCATCTCTTCCAGTGCGGTTTTGACGTCGTCATAGATACCGAGCGACAACAGCGCATTGGACAGCGTGCGGCCAATCAAAAATTCCATCGACAGGTAATAAACCTGACGCGTTTCCTGCGAGAGCTGGGCGCGGTTAGAGCGCAGCCAGCGTTCCACTAAGCGGTCACGCACGGCAAACAGCGTGGCGTTCAGCCACTCGTGTTTGTTGGCGATGACCGGGTCTTTCCCGATGGTAAACATCAGCTTATAGGCGATAGAGTGCTTTAACGCCTCAACGCTGAGCGTGGGTGAAGAATAGCTAAAAGGAGCATTCATATCAGTAACTTCGCCTCGTTACATCAAGCGTTGATAAAGGTCGCGGTATGACTGCGCCGCAACGTGCCAGCCAAAGTCCAGGGACATCGCCTGACGCTGAACGTAACGCCACAGAGATGGACGGGACCACAAGACGAAAGCACGCCGAATCGCCCGCAGCAGCGACCAGGCATTACTGTCCTCAAAGACAAACCCGCTGGCGATACCGTCCGCAAGGTTTTCCAGAGAACTGTCCGATACGGTATCCGCCAGCCCGCCGGTACGACGTACCAGCGGCAGCGTGCCGTATTTCAGGCCATAAAGCTGCGTCAGGCCACACGGTTCGAAACGGCTCGGCACCAGAATGACGTCAGCACCGCCCATAATCCGGTGCGAAAACGCTTCGTGATAGCCAATCTGCACCCCTACCTGCCCGGGGTGTTCCGCCGCTGCCGCAAGGAAACCTTCCTGCAGCACCGGGTCGCCGGCACCGAGCAGCGCCAGTTGTCCCCCCTGCTCCAGTAAGCCCGGCAGCGCCTCCAGCACTAAATCCAGCCCTTTCTGGCTGGTCAGACGGCTGACGACGGCGAACAGCGGCACTTTATCGTTCACCTTCAGCCCCATCGCAATCTGCAGCTGGCGTTTGTTTTCCGCTTTGTCTTCCACGGAATCGCGGCCATAGCGTGCCGCCAGCAGAAGATCGGTCTCCGGATTCCAGATCTGCTCATCAACGCCGTTGAGGATCCCCGACAGGCGGCCCTCACGATGGCGCTGTCGCAGCAACCCTTCCAGACCGTTACCAAACTCCGGCTGGGTAATTTCCCGGGCGTAGGTCGGGCTCACGGCCGTAATGTGATCGGCGTAGTAAATGCCGGCTTTCAGGAACGAAATCTGCCCGTTAAACTCCAGCCCGTGCATGTTATAGAACGACCATGGCAGATCGATGTCATTCATGTGATGGGCATAGTACATGCCCTGATACGCCAGGTTGTGAACGGTAAAGACCGATTTCGCCGGGTGGCCGCGCGCCGCCAGATACGCCGGTGCAAGCCCGGCGTGCCAGTCGTGAGCGTGTACCACATTCGGGCGCCAGAACGGATCCAGCCCGGTTGCCATTTCAGCACCGACCCAGCCGAGCAGTGCGAAACGCAGCACGTTGTCGGTATAGGCGAACAGGTTCGTATCGTGATACGGGCTACCCGGTCGATCGTATAAATGCGGCGCATCAATCAGGTAAATGCCTACGCCATTGTAATGTCCAAACAGCAGGGTGATGCGTCCGGCGAAGGTTTCACGACGAGTGACCACCTTTGCATCTGGAATACCACGCCGGATATCCGGAAAAGCGGGCAACAGAACTCGGGTATCTACACCCCCGGCGATTTGCGCCGCAGGCAATGCGCCAAGAACATCCGCCAGACCGCCCGTTTTTAACAACGGGAACATCTCAGAACATACATGTAAAACCTGCATTATCGCTCCTGTTTGACCTGCAGCTTCCGCAACATTTCCCGTGTTACTAACACGATCCCCTCTTCCGAACGGTAGAAACGACGCGCGTCTTCTTCCGCATTTTCACCAATCACCATGCCTTCAGGTATGACGCAGGCACGGTCGATAACGCAACGGCGCAGACGGCATGAGCGTCCGACCCAGACATCCGGCAGCAGCACCGCCGAATCGATATTACAGAATGAGTTCACGCGCACGCGGGGGAACAGCACCGACTGCACCACCACCGACCCCGAGATAATGCATCCGCCAGACACCAGCGAGTTCAGCGTCATGCCGTGACTGCCGGAGCGGTCCTGAACGAATTTCGCCGGCGGCAGCGATTCCATGTGGGTACGGATTGGCCAGTTCTGGTCGTACATATCCAGTTCAGGCGTCACCGACGCGAGATCGAGGTTTGCCTTCCAGTAGGCCTCCAGCGTTCCGACGTCGCGCCAGTAAGGTTCAGCATTCGGATCAGACTGCACGCAGGACAACGGGAAGGGATGTGCATACGCCATGCCAGCTTTGGTAATTTTCGGAATGATGTCTTTGCCGAAGTCGTGGCTGGAGTTTTCGTCTTTGTCGTCTTCTTCCAGCAGCGCGTAAAGATAATCAGCATCAAAGACATAGATCCCCATGCTGGCGAGCGATTTGGTATCGTCCCCTGGCATTGTCGGTGGGTTCGCCGGTTTTTCGACAAAATCGATAATCTTGTCGTCGGCGTCGACGTGCATCACCCCAAATGCCGTCGCCTCAGCAACAGGCACGGGCAGGCATGCCACGGTGCAACGCGCCCCTTTTTCGACGTGGTCGATCAGCATGTGGGAGTAGTCTTGCTTGTAGATATGATCGCCCGCGAGGATCACGATGTATTCCGCGTTATAACGGCGAATAATGTCGAGGTTTTGCGTCACCGCATCCGCCGTCCCGCGATACCAGTTCTCACCGTGAACGCGCTGCTGGGCAGGCAGAAGATCGACAAACTCATTCATCTCTTCACTGAAGAATGACCAGCCGCGCTGGATGTGCTGCACCAGAGTATGCGACTGATACTGCGTAATGACGCCAATGCGGCGAATGCCTGAGTTCAGGCAGTTGGAGAGCGCAAAGTCGATAATACGGAACTTACCACCAAAGTGGACGGCAGGTTTGGCGCGTTTGATGGTCAAATCTTTCAGACGAGTACCACGCCCGCCTGCGAGTATCAGGGCAACAGTTTTTAATGGTAGCTGGCGTGCCAACATTAAGGGATCGTTCTTCTCTAATCTAACCATGACTAACTCCTTTTTTATCATCTTTGGAATACGCACACTCCGTGCGCAGGCCCGTGCCAGACAGCCATTACTACCGGATTATCCGCTCCGGCAAATGGGGGAACAGCGCGCCATTCCCCGTCAGGTAAAACAATCTCAGCGACGTCATCCGTCGCGTTCAGCGTGACCAGCCACCTCTCCGAAAGCAGGATTTGCAGGCGTGGTACGCCGTGTTGCCACTCTTGCGCGCTTAAGGGTTGCGCGTCTTGATTCAGCCAGCGGACATTACCGTCGCCCTCTTCCCACCAGCGATCGGCGGTGAGCGCGGGAATTTGCTGGCGAAGATGGATCAGCGCAGCGGTAAAGTGAATCAACCCGCTGTTCGCTTCACCCCAGTCGAGCCAGGTCAACGTGTTGTCCTGGCAATACGCATTGTTGTTACCATGCTGACTGTGACCATGTTCATCGCCTGCCAGCAGCATCGGCGTGCCCTGCGACAATAACAGCGTTGTCAGCAGCGCATGCACGCTGGCGCGTCGCCGCTCGATAACATCAAGGCTTCCGCCTAACCCTTCTATACCATGATTGAAGCTATGGTTATTGTTAGTGCCATCGCGATTCTCCTCGCCGTTCGCTTCATTGTGTTTCTGATTGAAACAAACGCAGTCCCGGAGCGTAAAACCGTCGTGCGCCGTCAGCAGGTTGATCGTCGCAGACGGTCGTTTGCCATCGCGCTTAAAAAGATCGCTGGATCCGGCAAAGCGTCCGGCGAACTCCCCCAGCGACAGATTCCGTTCCAGCCAGAAGCGGCGCGCGGCATCGCGATAGTGATCGTTCCACTCGGCAAACAGGGGCGGGAAATTCCCGACCTGATAGCCCCCTTCACCGATGTCCCACGGCTCGGCAATGAGCTTCACCTGTGACAGCACCGGACAATTTTTGATCGCTTCAAACAGCGGCGCCTGCTGGCTGAAGGCCGGCGTACGCCCCATAACCGGTGCCAGATCAAAACGAAAACCGTCGACGTGGAACGTGTCCACCCAGTACTTCAGGCATTCATACGCGAAATGCATGACCGCCGGGTGGCTGAGATTGAGCGTGTTACCGCAACCGGTCCAGTTGAAGTAATCGCCATCGTCCCTGATCCAATAATAGCTACGGTTATCAATTCCGCGCATGGAGAGCGTCGGTCCATCGAGATCGCTTTCCGCACTGTGGTTCAGTACCACGTCCAGAATGACCTCAATGCCTGCCGCATGAAGCGCCTTTACCGCATCACGAAACTCGTCCCGCGCCTTGTCCGGATGAGCGGCATAGCGGGGTTCGAGCGCAAACATTGCCAGCGGGTTGTAGCCCCAGTAGTTACTGAGCCCCAGCCGCTGCAGACGTGGTTCACTGGCAAAATGCGCGACGGGCAACAACTCCAGGGCCGTGATCCCGAGGTGCTTGAGGTAGGCAATCATGGTCGGATGACCGAGCGCCTTGTAGGTGCCGCGCATCTCTTTCGGGATTGACGGATGCAGATACGTCAGCCCTTTGACATGCGCCTCGTAGATAACGGTGTTGCCCCACGGCGTGCGCGGCGGGGCATCGTCTTCCCAGTCGTAGAGATCGTTCACCACCACGCTTTTAGGCGCCACGGGGGCGCTGTCGCGGTGGTCGGGTTCACCGTAGCCGACATGGAAAATAGGGTCGTCTTTAAACTCGCCATCCACGCGGTGCGCACACGGATCGATCAGCAGCTTCGCCGGGTTAAACCAGTGCCCCTGCGCAGGTGCCCACGGGCCGTGTACGCGATAGCCGTAGTGCATTCCTGGCCGTCCCCCGGCCAGGTAGCCGTGCCAGGTATCTCCTGTGCGAGACGGCAGGTCGTAACGATGTTCATTACCCTCGCCGTCAAATACGCACAGTTCAACCCGCTCCGCATGGGCAGAAAAGAGCGTGAAATTCACCCCCTTTCCATCAAAACGTGCCCCGAGCGGTTCGGGTTTACCTGCCGTAAGCTGGGTCATTCCCCCTCCCGGATCAGCCAGATGGTGCTGAGCGGCGGTAGCGTAAGGCTCAGGGAATTTGGTCGCCCGTGGCTTTCAATGGCATCGCTTTGCACCAGACCACCGTTACCGGCATTGCTGCCGTGGTAGTGCGTGGAATCGGTATTCAGGATTTCACGCCACTTGCCGGCCTGGTTAATCCCGAAGCGGTAATGATGGCGCGGTACAGGGGTAAAGTTGCTGGCGACGATAATTTCGTTGCCGGCTTTATCCCGCCGCACAAAGACAAACACCGAGCGCTCATGGTCATCCACCACCAGCCACTCGAAACCGTACGGGTCAAAATCAAGCTCATGCAGGGCTTTGTGGTGACGGTAGGTCAGGTTCAGGTCCCGCACCAGACGCTGCACGCCGTGGTGCCAGTTGTCGCCCCCTTCCAGCAGATGCCAGTCGAGGCTGGTGTCGTGGTTCCACTCGCGCCCCTGGGCGAACTCATTGCCCATAAACAGCAGTTTTTTACCCGGGAAGGCGAACATCCAGCCGTAGTAGGCGCGCAGGTTGGCGAACTTCTGCCATGCATCGCCCGGCATGCGGTCGAGAATGGATTTTTTGCCATGCACCACTTCGTCATGCGACAGCGGCAGCATGAAGTTCTCGGTGTAGTTGTAGAGCAGCCCGAAGGTGAGTTTGTCATGGTGATACTGGCGGTAGACGGGATCCAGCTTCATGTAGTCGAGCGTGTCGTGCATCCACCCCAGGTTCCATTTGTACCAGAACCCCAGTCCGCCGGTTGACGGTGGACGGGAGACGCCAGGGAAGTCGGTGGACTCTTCCGCCATCGTCACCGCACCGTCTACCTGCTCGCCGATAATACGGTTGGTGTTGCGCAGAAACTCAATCGCTTCCAGGTTTTCACGGCCGCCATACTCGTTCGGGATCCACTCGCCTTCTTTGCGGCTGTAGTCGCGGTAGATCATCGACGCCACGGCATCAACGCGCAGGGCATCAATGCCAAAGCGCTCAATCCAGTACAGCGCATTGCCCACGAGGTAGTTTGCCACTTCACGACGACCGTAGTTGTAGATCAGCGTGTTCCAGTCCTGGTGATAGCCTTCGCGCGGGTCGCTGTGCTCGTACAGCTTAGTGCCGTCAAACTCTGAAAGACTAAAATCATCGGACGGGAAATGGCCCGGCACCCAGTCGAGGATCACGTTTAACCCGGCGGCGTGCGCGGCATTGATAAAATAGCGGAAGTCATCGCGCGTGCCGAAGCGACGCGTCGGGGCATACATCCCGGTCGGCTGATAACCCCAGCTTCCGTCGAACGGGTGTTCATTAATTGGCAGCAGCTCAAGGTGGGTAAAGCCCATCCATTTCGCGTACGGAACCAGCTGGTCAGCAAGCTCCCGGTAGCTGAGCCAGAAGTTGTTATCGGTATGGCGACGCCAGGAACCGAGATGCACTTCATAGACGGAGATTGGCGCATCAAAGCGGTTGGCCTGCTTGCGTTCTTCACTCTGGACAACTTTCTCCGGCAGGCCGCAAATCATTGACGCGGTTTCCGGACGCATCTGCGCTTCGAAGGCGTACGGGTCGGACTTAATACGCAGCTTGCCGTGCGCATCGATCATCTCGAATTTATACAGCTGGCCGTTGTGCGCGCCGGGGATAAACAGCTCCCAGATACCGCTTTCACGGCGCAGACGCATCGGGTGACGACGGCCATCCCAGTAGTTGAACTGGCCAACAACGGAGACTCGCTGGGCGTTAGGCGCCCACACGGCAAACCGCGTGCCGGTGATGCCATCCATCGTATCGGCATGGGCACCCAGCGTTTCATAAGGTCGCAGGTGGGTACCTTCAGACAGCAGCCACGCGTCCATCTCCTGTAAAAGAGGCCCAAAACTGTAGGGATCATCGATGAGATTTTGCTGACCATGCCAGATAACGGCAAGCTGATAACGAAAAGGGTTTTTACGACGGGGCATTACGCCCGAAAAGAAGCCACGAGAATCGAGGCATTCCAGATTGCCGACCTTGCGGCCGGTTTTGGGTTCGATAACCCACACTTCTGTGGCATCCGGTAACAGTGCCCGGACTTCCAGCCCGGCCTCGGTACGGTGCATCCCCAGTACGGAAAAGGGGTCGGCAAAATGACCCGCAATAAGCGCATTAATCACGTCTCTATCCACACGATCGGACATGGTATTCATCCTGTTTTTTATGTCGTCCTTTTTTAGCGCCTGGGACGACTTTAATGTGACCTGAACGGGCATCCTCTCAGCCCCGTCCTAACCTCAGGTAAGAAATAACTCTTCCTTAAAGCATAGCCAACGCTCTAAATGACTCCTGATAAAAAATAAGACATATGCGTTTTACTCCATGTAGTACGCGGAAAAGGGGGTGAAAATCACCCCCGGGGTTTAACAAATTATTACGCCAGCTGGCGCAGCATGCGACGCAGCGGCTCGGCTGCGCCCCAAAGAAGCTGGTCGCCGACGGTGAATGCAGAAAGGAACTCCGGCCCCATGTTCAGCTTACGCAGACGACCAACCGGGGTGGTCAGCGTGCCGGTGACGGCAGCCGGGGTCAATTCACGCATGGTGATGTCGCGATCGTTTGGAACCACTTTCGCCCACGGGTTGTGTGCAGCCAGCAGCTCTTCCACGGTCGGAATCGACACATCTTTTTTCAGTTTAATCGTGAAGGCCTGGCTGTGGCAGCGCAGCGCGCCGATACGTACGCACAGACCGTCAACTGGAATGGTGTTCGCGGTATTGAGTATTTTGTTGGTCTCAGCCTGACCTTTCCACTCTTCGCGGGTCTGGCCGTTATCCAGCTGTTTGTCGATCCAAGGGATCAAACCACCGGCCAGCGGTACACCAAAGTTATCCACCGGCAGCTCGCCGCTGCGGGTCAGCTCGGTGACTTTACGCTCGATATCGAGAATAGCGGAGGCCGGATTTGTCAGCTCGGTCGCAACGCTGTGGTGCAACTGGCCCATCTGCGTCAGCAGTTCGCGCATATGACGCGCACCGCCGCCGGATGCGGCCTGGTAAGTCGCCACGGAGACCCACTCCACCAGGTCCTGTGCGAACAGGCCGCCGAGGGACATCAGCATCAGGCTGACGGTGCAGTTACCGCCGACAAAGGTTTTTACGCCGTTGTTCAGGCCGTCGGTGATGACGTCCTGGTTGACCGGGTCGAGAATGATGATGGCATCGTCTTTCATGCGCAGTGAAGACGCCGCATCAATCCAGTAGCCCTGCCAGCCGCTTTCACGCAGCTTTGGATAAATTTCGTTGGTATAATCGCCGCCCTGGCAAGTGACAATAATGTCGAGTGCCTTCAGCGCTTCCAGATCGAAAGCATCCTGCAACGTACCGGTGCTGCCGCCAAAAGAAGGTGCAGCCTGGCCGAGCTGGGAAGTGGAGAAGAAGACCGGGCGGATGGCGTCAAAATCGCGCTCTTCAACCATGCGTTGCATGAGAACAGAGCCGACCATACCGCGCCAGCCGATAAAACCAACGTTTTTCATAGCATTTTTTTCCTGCAGAGGGTGTGTGCTGATTGTGCAAACCAGTATTCAACTGGGATATGCTTCACATTACAAAATGCTGCCAAAGTCGCAAGCGAAATTAATCGATGATGGCCCGCCAATCAGAAATAGCGCTAATCATCATAATAACCATAGAGAGTTTCAGGGATAATTTTAATGAGTGAAATCATATCCGCGGCGGTTTTATTGATCCTGATAATGGATCCTCTGGGCAACCTGCCTATCTTCATGTCGGTGCTGAAGCACACCGAACCCAAACGCCGTCGGGCGATCATGATCCGCGAGCTGCTTATCGCGCTGCTGGTGATGTTCATCTTCCTGTTTGCCGGTGAGAAAATCCTCGCCTTCCTGAATCTGCGTGCCGAAACAGTTTCGATTTCCGGTGGGATTATCCTGTTCCTGATAGCGATTAAGATGATTTTCCCGAGCGCCGAAGGCAGCAGCAGCGGCCTGCCCGCGGGGGAAGAGCCGTTTATTGTGCCGCTGGCGATTCCCCTCGTCGCCGGACCGACGATTCTGGCAACGCTGATGCTGTTGTCGCATCAGTACCCTAATCAGATGAGCCATCTGGTGATTGCCTTGCTGATTGCCTGGGGCGGGACGTTTATCATTCTGCTGCAGTCGTCGTTGTTCCTGCGCCTGCTGGGTGAGAAAGGCGTAAACGCGCTGGAGCGCCTGATGGGGTTGATTCTGGTGATGATGGCGACGCAGATGTTCCTGGACGGGATCCGCGCGTGGATGAAGGGCTAGGTAAAAACAAAAAAGGACAACTCACGTTGTCCTTTTGCTTTTAGCCGGGTTTAACTCAGCAGCGTAAACGCAATCATCCCGACAATGGCACCCGTCGTGCCGAGGATGGTTTCCATCAGCGTCCAGGTTTTCAGGGTTTGCGCTTCGGTCGCACCGGTAAATTTACCGAACAGCCAGAAGCCGGCGTCGTTGACGTGTGACACCACAATCGAACCGCCCGCAATACAGATTGAGAGCGCGGCCATCTGGGCACCGGAGTAGTTAAGCTGTTCAATCACCGGCATCACCAGACCCACGGCGGTTAAACATGCAACCGTCGCAGAGCCCTGGATGATACGCACCGCCGCAGCCAGTACGAAACAGGTCACCGCAATGGGCAGCCCCATGCCGGTCAGGGCTTCGCCCAACGCCGGACCCACGCCGGAATCCACCAGCACCTGTTTGAACACGCCACCGGCACCGATCACCAGCAGAATGATACCCGCCGGCTGCAGCGCATGGCCGCAGATTTCCATCACTTTGTCTTTCGGCATGCCCTGACGCATCGCCAGGCCGTACATCGCCACCAGACACGCCACCAGGATCGCGGTGAACGGGTGGCCGATAAACTCAAACCATTCGTACGCGGTAGACCCCACCGGCACGAAACGCGCGGCGATGGTTTTCAGCCCCACCAGCACCAGCGGCAGCAGGATCAGCGCCAGGCTGAAGCCGAAGGACGGCATTTTGCCTTCGCCAAGGTGCGGCTCGGTGACGTCATCCGGAATGTGAAGCTCAACGTAACGACTGATGAAGTTGCCCCACAGCGGGCCGGCAATAATCATTCCCGGGATCGCTGCACACAGACCAATCAGGATCATCCAGCCAAAATCGGCGTGCATCTGAGAAGCCAGCAGCATCGGCGCAGGCCCAGGCAGCAGGAACGCCGCCGCAGCCGCCACGCCCGCAAACAGCGGAATCACCAGCTTCACGAGGTTAGTGCCGGTATGGCGCGCCATCGAGAACGCCACGCTAATCAGCAACACCACGGCCACTTCGAAGAACAGCGGCAGCGCACAAATCAGACCGGCGAGGCCAATCGCGTAGTGCGCACGGCTGTGTCCGAAGGATTTGAGCATTTTGACGGCAATCTGGTCGACTGCGCCCGTCTCATGCAGGATCTTGCCAAACATCGCGCCCAGCGCGACCACAATGGCCAGGAAACCCAGCGTGCCTCCCATCCCTTTTTCCATCGTCGCTGCGATCTTATCGAGCGGCATACCGGAAAAGAGACCTGCACCAATAGACACCACCATTAAGGCAACGAAAGCATGCATACGCGCTTTCATCACTAAAAACAGCAGCAGCAATACGGAACCAACTGCTGTTAAAACTAGCGTTAATGTACTCAAAACTTACTGCCTTTTATTAATGACCTCGATGGTGCTGGCAACAACACCCTCCAGTGACTGATCGATATCAACCACTAAGACGTCTTTCTCATCGTCACCCGGCTCCTGCAACGCTTCGAACTGCGTCACCAGCATCTGGGTTTTGAAGAAGTGGCCTTTACGCGCCTTCAGACGGCTCTCAATCACCTCGAAATCGCCTTTCAGGTAGATGAAAGAGAGGTTCGGGTTGCCGTCACGCAGCAGGTCGCGGTAGGTTTTTTTCAGCGCGGAGCAGACGATCAGGGAGACCTTGTTGGTACGCTGCATCGCGAACGCGGCGTCATTCAGCGCCTGCAACCACGGTTTGCGGTCGTCATCGTTCAGCGGCTCGCCGGAGGCCATTTTCATGATATTGCTGCGCGGATGGAGGAAGTCGCCATCAAGAAACGCCGCATGAAGTTGATGCGCCACTTCGCTGGCCACGGCAGATTTACCGCTACCGGAAACGCCCATCAGGACGTAAACGTGGTGATCATGATTAGTCGTGCTCAAAGGGTGTCCCTCAGTCAATTGTTACGGGTAACAGTTATCGGTAACATTGTCCTGCCGGGGCAAAAGAGAAGCAATATCCAAACGTGCGCGAAGTGAATAAGTGTGACCCACTTCAAATTTGTCAGCTTAAATAGATCCACCCGGTGACAAGGTGAAACCTAAATCTAACATTTTCGGCGTCACCGTCTCGCCACGTATGCGCGCCAGCAGGCGTTCTGCGCCAATACGGCCCATACGTTCACGCGGTGTCAGGACGCTCGCCAGACGGGGTTCCATCACCTGGCCGATATCGTGGCCGTGGAAACCGGCAATCGCCATATCTTCGGGGATCTTCAGCCCCAGACGCTGGCATTCGAACGCTGCACCGACCGCAAGGTCATCGTTGGTACAGAAAATACCATCCAGTTGCGGATACTCGCGTCGTGCCTGACGCATCAGCTCAATACCCGACGTATAGGATGACGACTGCTCAACCATCACGCTGTACGGTGTTAAACCGGCGTCGAGCATTGCCTGCTCGTATCCCTTCTGTTTGATGATAGTACGTTCATCCAGACGTGCACCCAGGTAGGCAATATGCCGATGGCCGCGGGCGATGATAGCCGCCGTCATCTGGCGCGCCGCTTCGAAGTTATCAAAGCCCACCGCAATATCGAGACACGGCGACTGGCTGTCCATCAGCTCCACCACCGGAATGCCTGCCACTTCAATCATTTTTAGCGTACGGGGGGTGTGAGTACGTTCGGTTAAAATCAGACCGTCGATGTTCCAGGAGAGCATGGATTCCAGACGTTCTTCTTCCAGTTCCGGCTTGTACCCATAGTGGGCGAGCATGGTCTGATAGCCAAAGGCATCGGTCACGCTTTCAATGCCGCGCAACACTTCGGCAAAAACCTGGTTGGTTAAGGAAGGCAGGAGGACGCCAACCGCGCGGCTGGTCGCATTCGAAAGAATATCGGGGGCGCGGTTAGGGATATACCCCAGTTCATCGAGGGCAGCGGCAATCTTGCCACGCAACGCCACGGAAACCTGTTCCGGGTTACGTAAAAACCGGCTGACCGTCATTTTGGTCACACCGACGCGATCGGCTACATCCTGAAGTACGGGGCGTTTCTTTTTCATCGTCCTGAGAAATCGTAAGTGATAGATTTGCTCAGTTTATCACGGACAAAGCCCATCCTTCCCCTGTCAAAGGGAAGGATGGGCATTTATTTATGATTTATTACACCGGTGGCAGATCAAACAGCAGAATTTCGCTTTCACTGTCGGCATGCACGGACAGTGCCTGCTCATCCCAGATTGCCAGACCATCCGCCGTGGTAGCTTTCGTGCCGTTAATAGACACCTCGCCTTTCACCACCTGGATCCAGACGCGGCGGTTAGCGACAATCTGATGGACAGACTGTTCGTCTTTTGCCAGCGCCCAGCGGTACAGTTCCATATCCTGATGCACTTTCAGCGAACCGTCACGCGCATCCGGAGAGAGCACCAGCTGTTTGCCCTGTTTAGCATCAAAGCGGCGCTGTTCGTAGCGCGGGGTGATGCCGGTTTCTTCCGGAATGATCCAGATTTGATACAGGTGCAGTTTTTCCGTTTTGCTTGGGTTGTATTCAGAGTGACGCACCCCGGTACCCGCACTCATAATCTGGAACTCGCCCGCCGGAACCTGCTCTTTGTTGCCCATGCTGTCCTGGTGCTCAACCGCCCCTTCCAGCACATACGTCAGGATTTCCATGTCTTTGTGCGGGTGGGTACCGAAGCCCTGGCCTGCATCAATCACGTCATCGTTAATGACGCGCAGTGCGGAGAAGCCCATAAAGTTCGGGTCGTAGTAGTCAGCAAACGAGAATGAATGCCATGAGTCCAGCCAGCCATGATTCGCGTGACCACGTTCGTTTGCTTTGCGTAAGTAGATCATTGTTTCACCCTCAGTTCGTTTCGATGGAGTAAGTGTGGACGCAAACGGCCTGGGATCATAGAGGGTGAAAATTGACTCCTCTGTTCAAAAATTTAGAACAAGCAAAGAGGAGTCATAATTTCTTATCTGGCGAGGGTTATCGTGGCAGGAGAGGCCTGTTCGAAGGCCCGTTCAAGGAGTTCGAGATTGGTCATAACTTCAGATTCCTTGACGTAATTGGGCGCACCGTTAGTCAGGGTCTCATACAGCGCATCGTAAACGCGGCCATAGTCACCCGCTTCGGGTTTCACGTCCTCTTTAACGGTGATTCCCTCTGCGTTGACGTACTCCAGCACGCCCACAGAGTCATCCGCCGCAAAGCCCGGCTCACCGGGCATAATATTGGCCTTCAGGCTGGTCTCCTGTTGGTCAATACCGTATTTGATAAACGAGCCTCGGGTGCCGTGAACGATAAATTTCGGGTAGTCAATTTTCACCAGATGGCTGGTTTTGACGATGGCTTTCAGGTCGCCGTAAAACAGCTGGGCTTCGAAGGTGTCATCCGGATTGGCTTTGTTGCGCAGGCTGCGGATGTCGTACGCCATGTGGTCCGGTCGGCCAAACAGAGAGATGATTTGATCGAGCGTATGCACGCCCAGACCATAGAATGAGCCATCCTGCGGCAGGCCGGGATGCGTTTCGGCCACCGGGCGGTAGTAATCAAAGTGGCTTTCAATCTCGACGATGTCACCCAGTTTACCGCTCTCAATCACTTTTTTTGCCGTCAGGAAGCAGCTGTCAAAGCGGCGGTTTTGGTACGGCGTGACGGTCAGCCCTTTGCGCTTCGCCAGGTCAAACAACGTTTTCGCCTCTGCCATTGTCGGGGTAAACGGCTTTTCCACCAGCACGTTTTTGCCCGCCTCCAGCGCGCGTTTTGCGTACTCGAAATGGCTGTCAGCGTGGGTACAGACAATCACCAGTTTGACCTGCGGATCGTTGAGGACCTCATCAAGATCGCTGGTGAAATGAATATGGGAGTACTGGGGAGACTGCTCTTCCGGCTTCGCGCGACGCCGGTAGATATGGGCAACATGCCAGCTGTCTTTGCGGTTGAGAACATACGGAAGGTGGTAACGCGTGGTGCTTTTGCCAAATCCAATAAATGCGCAATGTAATGTCATGGCTCAGTCCTTTTTAAGGTTACTGAGTGCAACCATAGCGCAAGTTTTGCCCTCACCCCAGCCCTCTTCCACGGGGAGCGGGCGAAAAAAGACAAAAAAAAGCCAGCGAAAAGCTGGCTAAAGTAATACTGGAAGCAATGTGAGCAATGTCGTGCTTTCAGGTTCCCGTCGAGGTCTTCCTGAACGCAGAGCAATAATAATCATTCTCATTCGCACTTGTCCAATCTTTTTTGCAAAAATTAGCAGTTGACTCAAATTTTAATCTCACTGATGTTGGAATGGACGTTTAACTGACTGAGGATGAAGGAATGAGTGAGATTGTGATACGCCATATCGAAGCCCGCGATGCAGAAGCGTTACGTGACATTATGTCGCATCCTGGGGTGTATCACGACACGCTACAACTTCCCCATCCCTCAATGGATATGTGGCATGACCGGGTCGCGACGAAACCGGGAAGACGGCATCTCGTCGCCTGTCTTGACCAGCGAGTGGTTGGCCATATGGCACTCGATGTGATGGAAAATCCCCGCCGCAGCCACGTTGCAACGTTCGGCATTAGCGTGGCCGCTGATGTACAGGGACGCGGTGTGGGTCGTGCGCTCATGCGCGAAATGGTCAATCTCTGCGACAACTGGTTGCGCATTGAACGCATTGAGCTCACGGTTTTTGCGGATAACCCTGCGGCACTGGCGCTGTATAAGAAGTTTGGGTTTGAAATCGAAGGGACCGGCAGGAACTTCGCCCTGCGTAACGGCGACTATGTGGACGCGTATTACATGGCGCGGCTGAAGTGATAAATTGCCCGGTAACGCGACGCTTACCGGGCAATAAAATCAGAACCCCGCCGTCAAATCATCCACCGAACGCGGATCCGAGGCCCCAAACAGCGTGCCGTCCGGGCCGACCATAATGCTCTGGGTGCTGCCCATTGCCTCTTTCAGCGCCACCTTCTGTCCGCGCTGCTCCAGCAGTTTTAAGGTGTCCGGGCTAAAGCCCTTCTCAACACGCAGCTCGTCCGGCAGCCACTGATGGTGGAAACGCGGTGCGTTCGTCGCTTCGGCGACATTCATTCCAAAGTCAATGCTGTTCACCACCATCTGCAGCACCGTGGTGATAATACGGCTGCCGCCAGGGCTGCCTGTCACCAGCCAGGTTTTACCGTCTTTGACCACGATGGTAGGCGACATGGACGACAGCGGACGCTTCTTCGGTCCGACCGCATTTGCATCCCCGCCCACCAGGCCGTAGACGTTCGGCACGCCCGGTTTGGCCGAGAAGTCATCCATCTCGTTATTGAGCAGAATCCCGCTGTTGCCTGCCACGATGCCTGTACCAAAGGTGGTATTGAGGGTATAGGTCACCGCCACCGCGTTACCGTCTTTATCCACCACCGAGAAGTGGGTGGTCTGGTTGCTCTCATACGGTGCCAGCTTGCCCGGGCGGATCTCGCTCGACGGTTTGGCCTTGTTGATATCAATCTCATCAGCAATCGATTTGGCATAGGCTTTATTGGTCAGCGCCTGCCACGGCACCTTCACGAAGTCCGGGTCGCCCAGGTATTCTGAACGGTCGGCGTAGGCGCGTTTTTCCGCCTCTGCCATCACCTGCATGGCATCCGCACTGCCGAAGCCGAACTTGTGCATATCGAAGTTTTCAAGAATGTTAAGGATCTGCACGATGTGAATGCCGCCGGAAGACGGAGGTGGCATCGAGAAAACGTCATAGCCGCGATAGCTTCCGTGAATCGGCTCACGCTCGACGGCCTTGTACTCCGCGAGATCCGCTTTGGTGATAAGCCCACCGTTCTTTTGCATCTCTTCGGCAATCTGGTCGGCAATCGCCCCTTTGTAGAACGCATCCGGGCCGTGCTCCGCAATCAGCTCCAGACTTTTCGCCAGGTTCTTCTGCACCAGCTTATCGCCCTTCTTCAGCGGTTCGCCGTCTTTCCAGAAGATAGCCTTGCTGTTTTCGTGATTCGGAATCACTTCGCTGCCATAGGTTTTAAGATCGTCAGCCAGGGCGTCATTCACCACAAAACCTTCGCGGGCGAGCTTAATCGCAGGCTGTACCACTTTGTTGAGCGGCAGGGTGCCATATTTTTCCAGCGCCAGGGAGAAGCCTGCGACGGTGCCCGGCGTACCGGAGGCGAGATGCGAGGTCAGGGATTTTTTGCTGTCCGGGTTGCCTTGATCGTCAAGGAACATATCGCGGGAAGCCTGTCCTGGGGCCATCTCACGGAAGTCAATGGCGGTGGTTTTGCCGTCTTTGGTCCGCAGCATCATAAAGCCGCCGCCGCCCAGGTTCCCCGCCTGCGGATGCGTCACCGCCAGCGCATAGCCCACCGCGACTGCCGCATCCACCGCATTACCGCCCTGCCGGAGAATATCGACGCCCACTTTCGTTGCCAGCGCATCCACCGACGCCACCATACCCTGCGTTGCCCGCACGGGATGAAAAACATCTTCCTCCACGCCGTACGAGACTGGCGGAGCCGCTGGCGGGTTGGCCGCCACGCTAAATGTGCCGCCTGCCATCAGCGCGGCGATCGCTATCCAGCGCAAAAACGTTGGTTTCATCATTATTGTTCTCCAGGTGAAGAGGGCCATATTCCCCGCTTAAGCCTGGTTCACAACTCCTAAAAAATCATCGTCATGGTGAAATCAGGGTAAACTTAAGAGAAGCCTCAAAAGAAGGGAGATGACAATGAAACGCTTACTGATTCTTACGGCGCTGCTTCCGTTTGCCGCGCTCGCACAGCCACTCAATACGATGAACAACCCGAACCAGCAGGGCTACGTCATTCCAAGCCAGCAGCGTATGCAAACGGAGATGATGAGCCAGCAGCAACAGCAGAAAGGGATGCTAAACCAGCAGTTGAAAACGCAGACCCAGATGCAGCAGCAAAGCCTGCAAAACCAGATGAACACCAACACCCAGCGCATACAGCAGGGTCAGGTGCGTGAGCAGCCGCTGCCTAACCCAAACGGCGGGATGCTGGGCGGAATGACCTCGTCGGGCAGCGGACAGCAGCATATGCTGCCGTCTCAGTCACCGTCGAATGGCGGGATGCTTAATTCTTCGCAGAACTAAAGTTCGGGCCGATCACGTCAATCGCATCGGTACAGATACTGTCCACCCCCCAGCGCAGCAGCTCCGCCGCACGCTGGGGTTTGTTGACGGTATAGACCAGGATATGCAGCCCCGCCGCTTTCAACATTTTTACCCGTGCCTCATCCAGCAGCGCGTGGTTCAGGTGAATCGACACACACCCTAAACGGCTGGTCAGCTCACGCCAGTCATCACGCCACGTGTCGAGCAGCAGTCCGCGCGGCAACGCCGGAACGGACGCCTGCGCCGCCTCCAGGGCATCAATGTCAAACGACGACAGCAGGGGTGGCGTCATGCCCTCCCACAGCTCACGCGCGGCCAGCGCAATGACTTTACCTGTGAGCGGCCCGGTGCCGGTGGTTGGTTTGATTTCGATATTGGCCATCATGCCGTGCAGGCGACAGCGGTCGGCCACTTCCGCCAGCAGCGGCAGCGGCTCGCCTTTGAACTCGCTGCTGTACCAGCTTCCGGCGTCGACGTTCAGCAGATCGCGCCACGGCAGGTCTCCCGCCACGCCCCAGCCATTGCTGGTACGTTCGAGGTTGTCATCATGCAGAAGGAAAATCTCGCCGTCTTTCGATAGCTTGGCGTCGAACTCGATCATCGTGTGACCGTAATGCGCGCCCATATCGATAGCCGCCAGCGTGTTTTCCGGCGCCAGTTTACCGCCGCCCCGGTGGGCGACGATGTGGGGATAAGGCCAGTTACTCATATACGTTGTCCTGTTTCACCGTCGAATACGTGCAGGTGATTTTCCGGCAGATGCAGCCACAGCGTGCTGCCTGCTTTAGGGCGCTCCTGATGGGCCAGACGCACCACCATTTTTTGTTCACCCCAACGTCCGTGCGCCAGGTTGTCAGCCCCCAGCATCTCCAGCGTGTCCATGACCAGCGGCACGCCGCCTTCCGCCTGTGAGGTTAACCCAATATGTTCCGGGCGGATACCGAGCGTCATCTTACGCCCGGCATAGCCACGATAGTACCCGTTTACGGGCAGCGCCATCCCACTTTCCAGCTCAAAATGCGTACCGGCGCTGCTGAGCCGCCCTTCCAGCAGGTTCATCGCCGGACTGCCAATAAAGCTCGCCACAAAGCGGGAGGCCGGTTTCTCGTATACCTCCACCGGGGTGCCAATCTGTTCGGCGACGCCTTTGTTCATCACCATCACGCGCTGGGCGAGGGTCATCGCTTCCACCTGATCGTGCGTCACATACAGGGAGGTGGTTTTCAGACGACGGTGCAGCTGCTGCAGCTCAAGGCGCATCTGCACGCGCAGCTTAGCATCAAGGTTTGAGAGCGGCTCGTCGAACAGGAACACCGCAGGGTCACGCACAATGGCGCGCCCCATCGCCACACGCTGGCGCTGTCCGCCGGACAGTTCACGCGGACGGCGCTTGAGCAGGCCATCCAGTTCCAGAATACGCGCCGCCTCTTTCACGCGCTCATCGATATGGCTTTTGCCCATCCCGCGGATTTTCAGCCCCCAGGCCATGTTCTCTTCCACGCTCATGTGCGGATAAAGGGCGTAGTTCTGAAACACCATCGCGATGCCCCGGTCCTTCGGCTCCATCTCGGTCACGCGCTGGCGATCGATCCAGATATCGCCGCTGGTCACACGTTCAAGCCCGGCAACCATGCGCAGCAGCGTTGATTTGCCGCAGCCTGACGGGCCAACCATCACGATAAATTCCCCGTCCGCCACGTCGAGCGTTAACGGCTGAATGACCTGGGTTTTGTTGTCCCAGCTTTTGGTCACTGCCTGTAATTTTAAACCTGCCATCTTATTTCTCACTGTCCACTAAACCACGCACGAACGCACGCTGCATGGCTAAAACGATAACGACCGGGGGGATAAGGGTGAGCAGCATCGCCGCCATCACCTGATTCCAGAGCGTGGTGCCTTCACCGGTGGCGATCATGCCTTTGATGCCCGCCACGGCGGTGCCAAGATTGACGTCCTGAATAATCAGCAGCGGCCACAGATACTGGTTCCAGCCGTAGATAAAGGTGATGACAAACAGCGCCGCAAGGTTGGTTTTCGACAGCGGCAGCACGATGTCACGGAAGAAGCGCATCGGCGAGGCTCCGTCAATACGCGCGGCCTCAATCAGCTCGTCCGGCAGGGTCATAAAGAACTGGCGGAACAAGAAGGTGGCGGTGGCCGAGGCCATCAGCGGCAGGGTTAAACCTGCGTAGCTGTCCAGCATCTTCAGGTTGGCGATCACTTCCACCGTCGGGAAGATACGCACTTCGACCGGCAGCATCAGGGTGATGAAGATCATCCAGAAGAACAGGTTACGCAGGGGAAAGCGGAACCAGACGATGGCGAACGCCGAGAGCATCGACACCGTGATTTTGCCCACCGTAATACCGAACGCCATGATGAAGCTGTTCAGCATCATCAGCCAGAATGGCGCGCTGTTAGCGCCCACGCCCTGGGTCCAGATGGTTTTCATGTTTTCGAAAAGATGCCCGCCTGGGATCAGCGTCATCGGCGTATCAAACACCGCTTTGGTGTCCAGCGTGGCGGTAACGAAGGCCACGTACAGCGGGAACAGAATAACGATGATGCCCAAAATCAGCATGGTGTGGCTGAACATCGTCAGCCCGCGACGGTTCTCGATCATTGGTAGCGCACCTTACTTTCGACATAACGGAACTGCACTACCGTGAGAAGGATGACGAGGAACATCAGCACGACCGACTGGGCGGCGGATGCCGAGAGATCCAGACCGGCAAAGCCTTCGCGATAGATCTTATAGATAAGCGTCGTCGTGGCCTGCACCGGGCCACCGGCCGTGGCGGCGTCGATCACCGGGAAGGTGTCGAAGAAGGCGTAAACCAGGTTGACCACCAGCAGGAAGAAACTCACCGGGGCAATCAGCGGCAGTGACAGCCTAAAGAAACGACGGACCGGCCCTGCACCATCAATCGCCGCGGCTTCAACCAGCGAGCGCGGAATAGACTGCAGCGCAGCAAAGAAGAACAGGAAGTTGTAGCTGATCTGTTTCCACACCGACGCGAAGACCACCAGGAACATCGCCTGACCGCTGTTCTGGGCGTGGTTCCAGTCGTAGCCGAACTCCGCCAGGAAATGGGTAATCAGCCCGCGCCCTGGATTAAACAGGAAGATCCACAGCACGGCGGCGACGGCAGGCGCCACGGCGTAAGGTAGCAGCATCAGCGTCTGATACAGACGGCTGCCGCGCACCACGTAATCCACCAGCGCCGCGAAAAAGAGCGATGCGACAAGACCGCTGACAGTGACCAGCGCGCTGAACTTCATGGTCGTCCAGAAGGCGTCGAGGTAATAGCTGTCATGGAACAGCGCGGTAAAGTTATCCAGCCCGACAAACTGGCTGGAAAGCCCAAACGGATCGACGCTTTGTACCGAGTACCAGAGCGCCTCGCCCGCAGGCCAGATAAAGAAGATAACGGTGATGACCAGCTGCGGCGCGACCAGCAAATACGGCAGCCAGCGCGAACGGAACACCGGACGGGATGAGGACATAGTTTAGCTCAGCGTAGGTAGCCCTCACCCCAGCCCTTCCCGCAGGGAGAGGGACAGGATGAGGGTAAAATGATTAAGACTTTGTTGATTGCTCAAAGCGGCGCAGCAGCTGATTACCGCGCTCTACCGCAGAATCCAGCGCCTGCTGTGGGGTTTTCTTCCCGGTCCACACGCTTTCCAGCTCTTCATCTACGATGGTACGGATCTGCGGCATGTTCCCCAGACGCAGGCCTTTGGTGAACGGCAATGGCGGCTTGTTGAGCATCTGACGCGTCGCGATATCCGCGCCCGGGTTTTTGCTGTAGAAGCCCTGCTCACGGGTCAGGTCATACGCGGCCGTGGTGATAGGCAGGTAGCCGGTTTTCTGATGCCATTCGGCGGCATTCTCTGGCTTCGCCAGGAAGTCGAGGAACTCGGCCACGCCCTTGTAGGTGCCCTTGTCTTTGCCCTGCATGACCCACAGGCTCGCCCCACCGATGATGGCGTTCTGCGGTGCGCCTTTCACGTCAGCGTCGTAAGGCATCATGCCTACGCCGTAGTTGAATTTTGCGTAATGACGGATATCCGCCAGAGAGCCGGAAGAGGCGGTCGTAATCGCACAGTCACCGTTGTAGAACTTCTCGGTGGATTCGTCTTTACGCCCGAAGTAGCTGAAATCGTCCTTCTTGTTGAGATCGGCAAGCAGAGCGATGTGCTTCACCTGCTCTGGCTTGTTGAACTCCAGTACCGCGTCGGTGCCGTCGAAGCCGTTGTTTTTAGTGGCCACCGGCAAGCCGTGCCAGGCGCTGAAGTTTTCAATCTGGATCCAGCCCTGCCAGCCGCTGGCGTAGCCGCACTTCATCCCTGCCGCTTTCAGCTTAGCGGTGTACGCCGCCAGATCCTGCCAGGTTTTTGGCGGTTGTTCCGGATCTAAACCGGCTTTCTTGAAGGCGTCTTTGTTGTAGTACAGCACCGGCGTGGAGCTGTTAAACGGCTGAGACAGCAGATGACCGGTTTTGGAATCGGTGTAGTAACCCGCCACGGTCGGCACGAACTGCGATTCGTCGAAGTTGATACCTGCGTCTTTAAAGACTTCGTAAACCGGTTTAATGGCTTTAGAGGCCATCATGGTCGCAGTACCGACTTCGTAAACCTGAAGCAGCGCAGGTGCATTACCGGTACGGAAAGCGGCAATGCCCGCGCTCAGGCTCTGCTCGTAGTTACCTTTGTACACCGGCACAATTTTGTAATCCGGATGGGTGTCGTTGAAACGCTGCGCCAGGGAGTTAACTTCTTTACCCAACTCCCCTTCCATGGAATGCCAGAACGGAATGGTGGTGACAGCCATTGCGTTCGCCGCAAAAGTCAGCCCCATTGCCAGACCCAAAGCTGTGTGTCGTAACGATGTCATTGTCATCTCTCTTATTGTGCCGGATGCGCGATATCACGCGTTTTTATGCTCGCGAGGTAACATGACATGCTCGAATGACAGAAAAATAACTGTTTCTTTACAGTGAGATGACAACAAAACGTCAGGCGGATGATGGTTGTGTGAAGGCAGTTGGGGTAAGTTCGGTGCGGTCTGGTGCCCAGCATGAAAAAAGGCAACTGACGTTGCCTTTTTACTTTTGCTTTTATCTAGCCGCCGAGATAGGCGCTTCGCACCGCTTCGTTTGCCAGCAGCGCGTCACCGGTATCGGAGAGCACCACGTGGCCGTTTTCCAGCACGTAGCCGCGGTCGGCGAGCTTCAGCGCCTGGTTGGCGTTCTGCTCGACGAGGAAGATGGTCATCCCCTCTTTACGCAGCTGTTCGATGGTGTCGAAGATCTGCTGAATGATGATCGGCGCAAGACCGAGCGACGGTTCATCCAGCAGCAGCAAACGCGGCTGGCTCATCAGCGCGCGGCCAATCGCCAGCATCTGCTGTTCACCACCGGACATCGTGCCGGCCCGCTGAATACGGCGCTCCCACAAACGCGGAAACAGCTCATAGACCCATTTGATGCGGGACTGGTACTGGTCGCGGTCAGCAAAGAAGCCGCCCATCGCAAGGTTCTCTTCCACCGTCATTCGTGAGAAGACGCGACGCCCTTCCGGGACAATCGCCACCGCTTCACGCATGATTCTGGCGGTTTGCCAGTCGGTAATATCTTTGCCATCAAAGACAATCCGCCCGCTGGTGGCGCGCGGGTCGCCGCACAGGGTGCCGAGCAGCGTGGTTTTACCCGCACCGTTCGCGCCAATCAGGGTGACGATTTCGCCCTGATTGATATGCAGGCTGACGTCGTGCAGCGCCTGTATCTTGCCGTAGTGAGCATTAACCTTGTCGAACGTTAACATCGCTTTTTCCATCTTATGCCTCACCCAGGTATGCACGGATCACGTCCGGGTTGTTGCGGATCTCTTCCGGCGTCCCGTTTGCCAGCGGCGTGCCCTGGTTTACCACGTAGATACGGTCAGAAATGCCCATCACCAGCTTCATATCATGCTCAATCAGCAGGATGGTGGTGTCGTGATGATCGCGCAGTTCGGCAATCAACTCGTCCAGCTCTTTGGTCTCTTTCGGGTTAAGCCCTGCCGCCGGTTCATCGAGCATCAGGATTTCTGGCTGCGTCACCATGCAGCGCACGATCTCCAGACGACGCTGGTCACCGTAGGCCAGGTTGCTGGCCTGACGGTTCGCATGCTGCAGCAGGCCGATACGGTCGAGCCAGGTGGCGGCGCGGTCGAGCGCTTCATCCTGAGCACGGCGGAAGGCCGGGGTTTTCAGCAGGCCAGAGAAAAGACCGGTTTTGAGCTGCAGGTGTTGCGCCACCAGCAGGTTCTCTATCACCGTCATCTCGCGGAACAGACGCACGTGCTGGAAGGTACGCACCACCCCCATGCGGGCAATCTGCTGGCCCGGAAGCCCTTCCAGATGCTGGTCGCGCAGCTTAATGGTGCCACCCGTCGGCTTGTAGAAACCGGTCAGGCAGTTAAAGACCGTGGTTTTCCCCGCGCCGTTAGGGCCAATCAGGGAGACAATCTCTTTCTTGTGCAGATCCAGATTCACGTTGTTGACGGCCAGCAGGCCGCCAAAACGCATCATCAGGCCGTTAACGGATAATAATGGCTGGCTCATGCCTGCTCTCCTTTCGCTTGCCCGTTTTTCAGCTTCAGCTGTGGACGGGTCATCGGCAGCAAGCCCTGCGGACGCCAGATCATCATCAGCACCATCAAACCACCCAGCATCAGCATGCTGTATTCGTTAAAGTCGCGCATCAGCTCACGGGAGACCACCAGCAGAATGGCCGCCAGGATAACGGCAAACTGCGAGCCCATACCGCCGAGCACCACAATCGCCAGCACAAAGGCAGATTCAGCAAAGGTAAACGATTCGGGGCTGACAAAGCCCTGACGCGCGGCAAACAGCGTACCGGCAAAACCGGCAAACGCGGCGCTGATGGTAAACGCAGTCAGCTTGATGCGGGTCGGGTTGAGGCCCAGTGAACGGCAGGCGATTTCATCTTCACGCAGCGCTTCCCACGCACGGCCCAGCGGCATACGCAGCAGACGGTTAATCACGAACAGGGTAAGCACCACCAGCAGCAGCGCCACCAGGTAGAGCCAAATCACCCGGTCGGACGGATCGTACTTCACGCCAAAGAAGTTGCTGAAGGTATCCCAGCCCCCTTCGCGAGCCGTACGGCTGAATTCCAGACCAAAGAAGGTCGGTTTCGGGATCTGGCTAATCCCGTTCGGGCCGCCGGTCACTTCGGTGTTGTTGAGCAGCAGGATACGCACGATTTCGCCGAAGCCTAAGGTCACAATCGCCAGATAGTCACCGCGCAGGCGTAAGACCGGGAAGCCCAGCAGGAAGCCCGCGGCGGCGGAGACCAGGCCCGCCAGCGGCAGACAGGTCCAGAAGCCGAGACCGTAATAGTGGTTCAGCAGCGCGAAGGTATAGGCCCCGATGGCGTAGAAACCACCGTAGCCCAGCACCAGCAGGCCAGACAGCCCCACTACCACGTTCAGGCCCAGACCGAGGATCACGTAGATCATGGTCAGGGTCGCGATATCGACCGTACCGCGAGAGACCACAAACGGCCACGCCACCGCAGCCACCAGCAGCGCCACGAAGAACAGCTTCTGCTTAACGGTTGAGCCGTCGAGAGCCGGCAGAACGAATTTCGGACCGGAGACACTTTTCAGCGTCTTCTGGAACACAGGACGCAGCATCTGGAACAGAAACACGACCGCGGTGCCAATGAATATCCACTGCCAGCGAATGTCGGCGGCGGTATCCACCACCAGTTTTGTGCCGTCCAGCTCTAACTGGACGCCCATAAAGACGCCTGCCAGCACGAAGAACATGGCGGCAGAGAGGAGCGCCATTGCGAAATGCATCGGTTTCATACTTTCTCTACCTCCGGACGACCCAGAATACCGGTAGGCATTACCAGCAGAACCAGAATCAGCAGGGCAAACGACACCACATCTTTATATTCCGTACTCAGATACGCGGAGGAGAGCGCTTCGGCCACGCCCAGGATCAGGCCGCCAATCATCGCGCCAGGAATACTGCCGATACCGCCCAGGACCGCCGCGGTGAAAGCTTTCATCCCGGCCATAAAGCCGATGTACGGGTTGATAACGCCGTAGAACTGCCCCAGCAGGACACCCGCGACCGCCGCCATCGCTGCCCCAATCACAAAGGTCAGGGCGATAACGCGGTCGGTGTTGATGCCAAGCAGGCTCGCCATCTTCAGATCTTCAGCGCAGGCACGGCAGGCGCGTCCCATACGCGAGTAGCGGATAAAGACCGTCAGGGCGAGCATTGCAACGAAGGTCACCACCCAGATCACCAGCTGCATGGTGGTGATAGAGGCAGAGAAGTTCTCGCTGGCACCGACCACCCACTGACCGTTGAACAGGCTTGGCAGCGCCACGTCGCGCGAGCCTTCCGTCAGGCTGACGTAGTTTTGCAGGAAGATCGACATCCCGATGGCGGAGATCAGCGCAATCAGGCGTTTGGAGCTACGCACCGGCCGGTACGCCACGCGTTCAATGCTCCAGCCATAGGCGCTGGCAATCACAATCGCGCCGACAAACCCGGCGGCGACCAGCAGCCAGCTGCTGTCGATACCCATCATCATCAGGGCGGCGATAATCATAAAGGAGACATAGCTACCGATCATGTAGACCTCGCCGTGGGCGAAGTTAATCATGCCGATAATGCCGTAAACCATCGTGTAGCCGATGGCGATCAGCGCGTAGGTGCTTCCCAGCGTGACGCCGTTAAACATCTGCTGCAGGAAATAGAGAAACTGCTCGGACATATGCAAACCTTTTTATACCCGCCCGGCGGTCCGGGCGGTGGGATAATTATTTGGCGACCGAGGACGAACCGTCGGCGTGCCACTTAAAGACACCAAACTCAAATCCCTTCAGATCGCCTTTCTCATCCCAGTTCAGCGGCCCAATCACGGTGTTCGCCCCGTGTGCTTTTAAATCTTTCACCAGATCCAGCGGTTCTTTGCTGCCGGTGCGATCCAGCGCGGTTGCCAGAGACTGCACCGCCGCGTAGGTGATCCAGACGTACGGACCACTTGGATCTTTCTTCTGCGCCTTGAGCGCGTCTACGATAGCCTTGTTCGCAGGATCCTGGTCATAGCGTTTTGGCATCGTCACCAGCATGCCTTCGCCTGCGTCCCCGGCGATGTTCGACAGGGAGGCGTTACCGACGCCTTCTGGCCCCATAAACTGGGTTTTCAGCCCGACCGAACGCGCCTGACGCAGCATCTGACCCATTTCCGGGTAGTAGCCGCCGTAGTAAACAAAATCGATATTCTCTTTTTGCAGACGGGCGATCAGCGCGGAGAAATCTTTCTCGCCAGCGGTGATGCCATCAAAGAAGACGATATTCGCGCCGCCTTTTTTCAGCCCGTCCTGAACGGAGCGCGCCAGGCCTTCGCCGTACTGCTGTTTGTCATGAATAATGGCGATGCGCGTCGGCTTGACGGTGTCGAGGATGTATCGGGCGGCGGTTGGTCCCTGAGACGAGTCCAGACCGGCAGTACGCATGATGTGCTGATAACCGCGCTGAGTCAGTTCAGGGTTGGTTGCGCCCGGGGTAATCATCAGAATGCCTTCGTCTTCGTAGATATCCGACGCAGGCTGGGTGGACGACGAGCACAGGTGGCCAATCACGTACTGGATGCCATCGTTCACGATTTTGTTAGCGACCGCGACGGCCTGTTTGGGATCGCAGGCATCGTCATATTCCACGCCAACCAGCTTGTCGCCTTTGATGCCGCCTTTGGCGTTGATGTCTTTGATTGCCTGGCGAGCACCGTTGAACTCCATGTCCCCCCACTGGGCAACAGGACCGGACATCGCACCCACTACAGCAACCTTAATATCTTCCGCCATGGCTGCATGCGAAATCGCCAATGCAACCATCCCCGCGATTAACGTCTTCGCGTTCCTTTTCATCTCTGAATCCCCATTCGTGATGTCGTGTATATATTTTGTTTTATTATGGTTAAAAAGCATTCTGTACTTTTAATGCACAACGCTATTTTTACCAGCGCCTTTAATGGTTTAGCGCAGTTTTTTCATAAAAACCAGACTAAAATCTCTATTTTTCAGGCGATTAAGCAAAGATAATATTCTGAAATAGGGCAGAGATAAACAAATAAAATTGCAGTTTGCAGCATAAAATAACGGTACAAAGCGCCGAATAATTCACTGCCATTCAGGTTAAAATCCTGCTTATTTTTCGATCCATGTGTTTTCAAACTGCCCTTCGCGCTGCCAAAAAACTAATCACCTGGTGAGCCGGGATAAAAAGAGGAAGCCGCTGAGGGAATAAATTGAGTACACTGCCCCTACTCAATTTGATTTGGACAAGCAGCTAATGAAACTGACTATCGTGCGTCTGGTGACCTTTAGCGACCAGGATCATATCGACCTGGGCAAGATCTGGCCGGAATATTCCCCTTCGTCGCTCCGTGTCGATGAGACACACCGCATCTACGCCGCGCGCTTTAACGAGCGTCTGCTCGCCGCGGTTCGCGTGACGCTGAGCGGCACCGAAGGGGCGCTGGACTCACTGCGCGTACGTGACGTGACCCGTCGTCGCGGTGTGGGGCAGTATTTAATTGAAGAGATAATCCGTGAAAACCCGAACGTTACCTCCTGGTGGATGGCCGACGTGGGCGTAGAAGACCGCGGCGTGATGGCGGCGTTTATGCAGGCGTTAGGGTTTACGGCGCAGGAAAACGGGTGGGAGAAACGTCAGGTTTGCTGAATGCCGCCTGATGCCCTCACCCCGCCCCTCTCCCACAGGAGAGGGTGCAAATACTAAAACGGCAACCGAAAGGTTGCCGTTTGCTTTTATTTGGCGTCGGTCGCCGTTCCGTTAGCATGCCAGTCAAACACGCCGAACTCGAAGCCTTTCAGATCGCCCTTCGCATCCCAGGAAAGCGGACCCATCACGGTATCGACAGAGTGGGCTTTCAGCCAGGTGGCAATCTCAGCCGGATCGGCTGACTGGTTCAGACCCGCCTGCAGAGACTGCAGCGCAGCGTAGGTAGTCCAGACGAACGCGCCGCTTGGATCCTGTTTCTTCGCCTTGATGGCATCTACGATCGGTTTGTTCGCAGGCACCTGGTCGTAGTTCTTCGGTTTGGTCACCAGCAGGCCTTCAGCAGACTCACCGGCGATGTTAGACAGGGAAACGTTCGCCACCCCTTCCGGGCCCATAAACTGGGTTTTCAGGCCGGCCGCACGTGCCTGACGCAGGATCTGGCCCATTTCAGGGTGATAGCCACCGTAGTAAACGAAATCAATATTCTCTTTCTTCAGACGTGCCACCAGAGTGGAGAAGTCTTTCTCACCGGCGGTGATGCCGTCGAAGAAGACCACATTGGCATTGCCTTTCTTCAGACCATCCTGCACGGCACGCGCCAGACCTTCACCGTACTGCTGTTTATCGTGAACAATCGCGATACGCTTCGGCTTCACGTTGTCCAGAATGTATTTTGCCGCGGTTGGGCCCTGGTCTGAATCCAGACCGGTGGTACGCAGGGTCAGCTTATAGCCACGTGCGGTCAGCTCCGGCGCCGTTGCAGCCGGGGTGATCATCAGAATGCCTTCGTCTTCGTAGATATCAGACGCGGGCTGCGTGGAAGAGGAGCACAGGTGACCGATAACGTATTTGATTCCGTCGTTCACCACTTTGTTCGCCACGGCAACCGCTTGTTTCGGGTCACAGGCATCATCATATTTTACGATCTGCAGTTTTTCGCCCTTGATGCCGCCCTTAGCATTAATGTCTGCAACCGCCTGTTCTGCGCCGGTAAATTCCTGGTCGCCGTACTGTGCTACCGGACCGGACATCGCGCCCACGACAGCCACTTTAATATCGGCCTGTGCCATCGTGCTGAATGCCAACGCAATACATCCTGCCAGTAACGCTTTACCCTTCATATTCATCCTGAGATTCCCCATTATTATGGTTATTACGATTGTCGTGATGTTGTTGTGTAGCGCTTTATTTCAGTTATAGGTATGACAGTCGCGCTTTTTCAGCATACTCTGCTAAAACATACCCCATTTTTATGATTTTGGAATAGCTAATTTGAAATGAATATATGATAAGCCCGGCAGGGATCACCGCCGGGCCAGGGCTTTAACGTGTCAGCGACGCGGAGATAATATCCAGCGCTTTACGGAACTGAACTTCGGGGATGGTAAGCGGATAGAGGAAACGGATAACGTTGCCGTACACGCCGCAGCTCAGCAGCAATAGACCTTCCTGTAACGCACGCTCCTGGACCTGACGCGTGAATTCCGGCGACGGCAGCCCGGTTTGCGGGTCATTAAACTCCACCGCCACCATTGAGCCCTGGGCACGGATATCGGCAATAAACGGACAGTCCCCCTTCGCTTTGTTCAGTACTTCCACCAGATGATGGCCAAGATGCGCCGCGCGCGTGCAGAGATCCTCTTCATCAATCACATCCAGCACGGCATGGGCTGCGGCAATCGCCAGCGGGTTGCCGGCGTAAGTCCCGCCCAGCCCGCCAGGTGCGGGGGCATCCATCACCTCCGCCCGGCCTGAGACCGCCGAGAGCGGCATCCCGCCGGCCAGGCTTTTCGCCATGGTGATCAAATCCGGCTTCACGCAATGGTGTTCCATCGAGAACAGCTTGCCGGTTCGCGCAAAGCCACTTTGCACTTCGTCGGCAATCAGCAAAATTCCATGCGTATCGCACAGTTCGCGCAGGGCCTGCATAAAATCGGCGGGGGCAATGTTGAATCCCCCCTCCCCCTGAACCGGTTCCAGGATAATGGCCGCCACCTGGTCCGGCGCAATGTCGGCTTTGAAGATGCGTTCGAGGCTTTTTAACGCTTCTACCGTGCTGACGCCGTACAGATCATTTGGATAGTGTGCGTGATAAACCGATCCGGGAAACGGACCGAAACCGAGTTTGTACGGCGCCACTTTCCCCGTCAACGCCATCGTCATAAAGGTACGGCCGTGGAAGGCACCGCCAAAGGCGATCAGGCTAGGACGACGGGTATACGCGCGGGCAATTTTTACCGCGTTTTCGACCGCCTCTGCTCCCGTAGAGAAGAAAGCCGTTTTGGCAGGCCCATCAACGGGTACACGTTGGTTGATACGCTCGGCAAGCGCCACATAGCCTTCGTACGGGACAATCTGATATGCCGTATGGGTAAATGCGTGGAGTTGTTTTTCGATGGCGGCAATGACTTTTGGATGCCGATGGCCGGTATTCAGCACCGCAATCCCGGCGGCGAAGTCGATATACTCGTTACCCTCGACGTCCCACACCGTGGCATTTTCGGCTTTATCGGCGTAGAAGTTACACATCACGCCGATACCGCGCGGCGTCGCCTGCAAACGCCGGTCATTCAGTTCACTGTTTTTCACCCTGTCCCCCTGAGAAATTCACCTGCTTAGCGCATCTGTAAGTGTTTGCCAGGGGGAGGGAATTCGCCAGAGCGGGAGATAAAAAAACAAAACCCCCGAATTTGCATTCGAGGGTTATCGGGGACATCGCGGAAATTACGCTTCGATAGCGGCGCGAAGTTTTTTCATGGCGTTCTTTTCAAGCTGACGCACACGTTCAGCGGAGACGCCGTAGCGATCGGCCAGCTCCTGCAGCGTGGACTTGTTGTCTTCGTCCAGCCAGCGGGCGCGGATAATATCCTGGCTACGTTCGTCGAGGCCTTCCATTGCTGAAGTCAGCTTGTTCGCGGCCTGATCTTCCCAGTTATCCTCTTCAATGCCGTCAGCAAAGTTAGAGGTTTTATCCTGCAGATACAGAACCGGTGCCATTGGCTGGCTGTCAGAGCCGTCGTCGTCGGAGGACATATCGAAGGTCATGTCCTGCGCGGCCATACGGGATTCCATCTCACGCACGTCTTTGCTGGATACGCCCAGCTCGCGCGCCACCATTTCAACTTCATCCTGATTGAACCAGCCCAGACGCTGCTTGGTTTTACGCAGGTTGAAGAACAGTTTACGTTGCGCTTTTGTCGTGGCGACTTTCACGATACGCCAGTTGCGCAGCACGTATTCATGAATTTCTGCTTTGATCCAGTGCACGGCGAAGGAGACCAGTCGCACACCCACTTCCGGGTTGAAGCGACGTACAGCCTTCATCAGACCGATGTTACCTTCCTGAATCAAGTCCGCCTGCGGCAGGCCATAGCCCGCATAATTACGAGCAATGTGAACAACAAAGCGCAGGTGAGACAGGATCAGCTTTTTCGCTGCTTCCAGATCGCCCTGGTAATGCAGCTTTTCAGCAAGCTCCTTTTCTTCCTCGGCCGTTAACATCGGCCAGGTGTTCGCAGCCCGGATATAAGATTCCAGGTTACCAACAGGGGCTAAAGCTAAAGTTTGCATTTCTTTGGTCATTCATTCCTCTCAATGTTTCTTCTGGTCCAGGCTGTCCCCATCAGGCAACAACCATGCCAAAGCGTTTGAGCCACGAGATTAGCATTCACTCTTTTATCAGACAGTGATTTTATCCACAAGTTCCAGGTGCAACGGTGAATAAATTACGCACAAATTGTGACATGGAGATGATAACAGGGGAAGAGACAACAGGGACGCTTTCCCTGCAGAGCGAACATCTCGGTGCAGGGAAAGATTATATCACGCTTTTATTAGTCGGGAGTAAAGTGACGTAAATGTTGCACGGTTGCCAGCCATGCTGCCACCCAGCCGATCATCGAGCACACCAGCAGCAGTAACAGGCACTCATCGAACCCTAAGCCACTGATATCAAACTTCGTTCCGAAAACCTGCGCCACCTCGGTTACGGCAGAGGACAGCCGCATCACCAAAATTTCTGACAATATCAGTGAAAGAAATGCGCCGGAAAAACCGAGCAATGCGCCACCGTACAGGAACGGACGCAGGATGAAGCCATCCGTCGCACCAATCAGTTTCTGCACGTTGATGGTGTCGCGACGCGCGAAAATGCTCAGGCGTACGCTGTTACCGATGACGAGGAAGACCGCCGCCACCATCAGCACACCAATCATCGCCGCCACGCGCCCTACCAGCCCGGTCAGCGCAGCAAGACGCGCAAACCAGCTGTCATCCATGCGCACTTCATCAATCCCGTTGATACGGGTGATGCGGTCACGCAGGGTGTTGAGCGAGTCGGTCCCCTGGAAATCGAGTTTCGGGATCACCACCGCCACGGCCGGGAGGGGGTTCTCTTCAAGCATGTCCAGCGCACCGCCAAAGCCTGACCAGTTACGGAACTCACCCAGGGCTTCTTCACGAGAGAGATAATTCACTTTCTCTACGCCCTGTTCGGCCTGGATTTGCCCCACAACCTGCGCCGCCGCGTTATCGTCGAGCGCCTTATCCAGATAGACCGTGATCTGCGGAGAAGGATAGTACTGCGACGCCGCCTGGTTAACGTTTTTATAGACCATGTAGCAGACGCTTGGCAGCGTCAGGGAGATGGCAATCACCATCACCGTCAGGAACGTCGCCAGCGGTTTGCTTTTCAGGTCCTGCAACGCACCGTGGAAGGCATAACGCACCTGCTCGTTGAACACGTTGGTTTTGCGGGAGTTCGGCTTAGGCGCCGCTTTCGCACGCTTTGGCGCATTACGATTGCCGTCACCGCCGCCCTGCGGCTTACGGAAGCGGTCAAACCGGTTTCCGAACTGCCGAATCTGGTTTATTGCATCACGCTTATTCACCGAGGCCTCCGTGCAAATGACCGTCGCTCAGGGTCAGCATGCGGTACGAACGACGGGAAATCAGCCCGATGTCGTGCGTCGCCATCAATACCGTCACCCCAACGCGGTTAAATTCCTCAAACAGACGCAAAATCCCTTCTGACAGGGCGTCGTCCAGGTTACCGGTCGGTTCATCCGCCAGCAGTACCGCAGGTTTGTTCACCACCGCACGGGCAATCCCCACACGCTGCTGTTCACCGCCAGACAGCTGGATCGGGAAGTTCTTCGCTTTGTCCAGCAGCCCGACTTTATCCAGCGCCGCAGAAACGCGACGACGGATATCATCATAGCTGGCACCGGCAATAATCAGCGGAATGGCCACGTTATCGAAAACGGTGCGATCCATCAGCAGGTGGTGGTCCTGGAAAATCATGCCAATCTGACGACGCAGGAAAGGCACCTCACGGTTTTTCAGACGGCTAATATCATGGCCGCTGAACCAGATTTTCCCGGCGCTCGGCCGCTCGATCCCACAGATAAGCTTGAGCAGGGTACTTTTCCCCGCGCCGGAATGGCCGGTCAGGAATGCCATCTCGCCTGGCTGCAGGTGGAATGTCACCCCCTGCAGCGCTTGTCTCCCACCGAGATAGGCCTTGCTGACGTGTTCAAAGCGAATCATTGTTAGTCCTCTCGGGCAAATAGTGCCTCAATAAAGTCGTCCGCTTTAAACGGACGTAAATCCTCAATACGCTCGCCCACACCGATGTAACGGATAGGAATATTGAACTGATCGGCCACGGAGAAGATCACCCCGCCTTTCGCGGTGCCGTCCAGTTTGGTCAGCGTGATCCCGGTCAGCCCTACCGCTTCATGGAACAGCTTCGCCTGGCTGATGGCGTTCTGTCCGGTGCTGGCATCAATGGTCAGCATAATTTCATGCGGTGCCTCTTCGTCCAGCTTCTTCATGACGCGGACGATTTTCTTCAACTCTTCCATCAGGTGCGCTTTGTTCTGCAAACGCCCTGCGGTGTCGGCAATCAGCACATCCACATTACGCGACTTCGCCGCCTGGATAGCGTCAAAGATAACGGAGGCGGAATCCGCACCGGTATGCTGCGCAATCACCGGGATGTTGTTACGCTGGCCCCAGACCTGCAGCTGCTCAACCGCCGCCGCACGGAAGGTATCACCTGCCGCCAGCATTACCGATTTGCCCTGCTGCTCAAACTGTCGCGCCAGCTTGCCGATAGTAGTGGTTTTCCCCACACCGTTCACGCCAACCATCAGAATAACAAATGGCGTTTTGCCTTCAATATTAAGCGGTTCGTCAACTTTTGCGAGGATTTCGCCCATCTCGTCTTTCAGCAGACCATACAGCGCTTCGGCGTCACGCAGCGCCTTGCGGCTCGCCCCTTCGGTCAGACTGGCGATGATCTTACGGGTTGTTTCCACCCCAACGTCGGCGATCAGCAGTTGCTCTTCCAGCTCTTCAAAGAGATCGTCGTCGATCTTCTTGCCGCGGAACAGACTGATAAATCCGGAACCTAAGTTTTCTTTGGTTTTGAGCAGGCTACGCTTCAGGCGGGCGAAGAAACCTTCTTTGGTGGGTTTTTCCTGCTCCTGAGCAACCTCTTCACCCTGCTCTGGTTGCGCTTCCACCGGCACGACGATAACCGCTTCTTCCGCCGCGTCTGCCGCCAGCGCCTGGGCTTCCAGCTCTTCGTCGGTAAGCGCTGGCTCGTCTTGTGCTTCTTCTTCCACCGCCTCAACAATTTCGACGGTTTCTGCCTCGGCCTGCCACTCCTGCGCTGAAACCTCTTCGGCTTTCACCTCTTCCGGCAGCGGCAACGTTTCATGCTCGATAATCGCCTGCGGCGTATCGATAACGTCTTCTACCACAACGGGTTCTGGCTTCTCGCTTTCCTGAACCTGTTCGGTAACTTCCACCACCTCTTCAGCAAAGGCTTCGGTCTCTTCTTTGCTGTGCGCGTGCTCTTCCGCGTCGACAACGGCGGCAGTTTCTACCGGCGTTTCAGGCTGAGACTGCTCTTCAACGGCTTGTTGTTCTTCGGTTTTCTGCTCTGTTTCTTGCTCTTTTTCACCGAAGCCCAGCCAGGAAAAGAAGCCACGTTTTTTTTGTTTTGCCATCTGCGACTACACTCCTCGCGGCGCTATATACATGGAAGCTAAAAAAATGATGAAATAGTCTAACACTTTACTTAATTGACATCACCGCCCGCAATCGCAGGCCAATTGTTAACAGAGCTTTCCAGAGATGAAGAAACCCAACCGCGCCCCAGCCGGTCAAATTCGTATTATCGGCGGCCAGTGGCGAGGCCGGAAATTACCGGTGCCGGATAGCCCCGGACTGCGCCCAACCACGGACCGCGTACGCGAAACGCTGTTTAACTGGCTGGCCCCCTCAATGGTGGATGCCCACTGCCTGGACTGCTTCGCGGGCAGCGGCGCGCTGGGTCTGGAGGCGCTGTCGCGCTATGCCGCCAGCGCCACGCTGCTGGAAATGGAGCGCGGCGTTGCGCAGACGTTGCAGCAAAATCTGGCAACGCTGAAAGCGACCAACGCCAAAGTAGTGAATACCAACACACTGAGCTTCCTCGCGCAAAAGGGCACGCCGCACAACGTGGTGTTTGTCGACCCGCCGTTCCGCAAGGGGCTGCTGGAAGAGACGTTATCCCTGCTGGAAAACAACGGCTGGCTGGCGGATGACGCGTTAATCTACGTCGAAAGCGAAGTCGAAAATGGTTTACCGCCGGTCCCGGTTCACTGGGATCTGCACCGAGAAAAAGTGGCAGGTCAGGTCGCTTGTCGTCTGTATCACCGTCAGGCACAAGGAGAATCCAATGCCAGTACTGATTAATGTGGGACGTTTGTTGATGCTGGGCGTCTGGGCATTTCTGCTCCTCAATCTGGTGCACCCGTTCCCGCGCCCGATGAACATCTTTGTGAACGTGGCCTTTATCTTTACCACCTTCATGCACGCCCTGCAGATGGTGATGCTGAAAAACGGCCTGCCAAAAGACGGTCCGCAGATGACCGGCTGGCAGCAGCTGCGCGTGTTTATTTTTGGCGTATTTGAACTGCTGGTGTGGATGAAGAAATTTAAGGCCCAGGCGAAGAAGTAAGGCGCCTCAAGCCTCAGCTTACCCCTCTCCCTGCGGGAGAGGGAACATTACCGATCTGGCGTAAACCCTTCAAACCGCGACCCTTTGTAACTCAGAATCCCTTTTTCTCCCACCGTCAGTTGATGGTACTGCTGCGCCTCCAGACGGTAGGTCATCTCCAGCCCGCCGGTTTCCGGCTTAAAGCTCGCTTCATAGCGCATGGTGGCTCCCGCCGGCGTAACCTGCTGCTGGCGCGAGCGTCGGTCATTGAGGGCTTTCTCGCGTTTATTGCTTACCACCACGCGTTTTTGCATCAACGGCGCGGCATCGTTGTCCGCCTTCTCACGGCGCTGCTGCACGAAACGAAAGGAGGCGGCAATGACGATAATCGCCACCACGATAACGAAAAAAAGCGGCATCTTGCTCATTCAAAAATCCCATCAGATTATACGGAATTCAGGATACCTTGCCTTCCCCGGCATTGCCAAACGCCTGCCCCCATCACTACACTGAATAAGAAACTGATTATTCAGACTCAACAGTTACAGGGAGTTAATATGCTTTGGTCATTTATCGCTGTCTGTTTTTCCGCATGGCTTTACGTCGATGCATCCTATCGCGGCCCTGCCTGGCAGCGATGGTTGTTTAAACCCGTCACGCTGTTGTTACTCCTGCTGCTTGCCTGGCAAGCGCCCATGTTTAACGCCGTCAGCTATCTGGTTCTTGCCGGTCTGTGTGCGTCCCTGATTGGTGATGCCTTAACCCTGCTGCCGCGACAGCGCCTGCTGTATGCCGTTGGGGCATTTTTCCTGTCGCATCTGCTTTATACCATTTACTTCGCCAGCCAGATGACGCTCTCCTTCTTCTGGCCGCTGCCGCTGGTGCTGCTGGTCATTGGCGCGCTGCTGATCGCGGTGATCTGGACGCGTCTGGAAGAGATGCGCTTGCCTGTCTGCACCTTTATCGCCATGACGCTGGTGATGGTATGGCTGGCGGGTGAACTGTGGTTCTTCCGTCCGACGGCACCGGCAATGTCCGCGTTCTTTGGTGCCACGCTGCTGTTACTCGGGAATATCGTCTGGCTGGGCAGCCACTATCGTCGCCGCTTCCGTGCGGATAACGCGATTGCCGCCGCCTGCTACTTTGCCGGGCACTTCCTGATTGTGCGTTCGCTGTATATCTAAATAAGCCTTGACTCTGGAGTCGACTCCAGAGTGTATGCTGCGGTTAATGAGAAAATTATCATTACCGGAGACTGCCATGTCGACTCCAGAAACACCTAAAAAAGTTCCACAATTCTCGGCACTTAAGCTCAGCCCCGTTCCCGCGAAGGACGACTGCTGCTGTGACGGCGCATGCGAAACGCAAAACACGCTGCCGCTCCCGGAAAGCGCAAACCGCTACAGCTGGGTGGTCAACGGTATGGACTGCGCGGCCTGCGCCCGTAAAGTCGAAAACGCGGTAAAACAGGTCCCGGGCGTCAGCCACGTCCAGGTGCTCTTCGCCACCGAGAAGCTGCTGGTCAGCGCCGATAATGACATCAGCACGCTGGTTGAAGCCGCCGTCATTAAGGCCGGTTACAGCCTGCGCAACGAAACCACGCCTGTCGAAAAGACGTCAGCCCTGCGAGAAAACCTGCCCATTATCACCCTTATCATCATGATGGCCCTGAGCTGGGGTCTGGAGCAGTTTAACCACCCGTTCGGTAACCTGGCATTCATCGCCACGACGCTTGTCGGACTGTTCCCGATTGCCCGTCAGGCCGTGCGGCTGATGAAAAGCGGAAGCTGGTTCGCCATCGAAACGCTGATGAGCGTGGCGGCGATCGGCGCGTTGTTTATTGGCGCGACGGCGGAAGCGGCCATGGTGCTGTTGCTGTTCTTAATTGGCGAGCGCCTTGAGGGCTGGGCGGCGAGTCGGGCACGGAAAGGGGTCAGCGCGCTGATGGCGCTGAAACCGGAAACCGCAACGCGGGTGACGGGCAGCGAACGCCAGACGGTGGCAATTAACACGCTGCGCCCGGGTGATGTGATTGAGGTCGCCGCCGGCGGGCGTCTGCCTGCGGACGGTGAACTGCTTACCGCCACGGCGAGTTTCGATGAAAGTGCCCTCACCGGCGAGTCGATTCCGGTTGAACGCTCAGCGGGCGAGAAAGTGCCTGCAGGCGCCACCAGCGTCGATCGTCTGGTACAACTCACGGTCCTCTCCGGACCGGGTGAGAGCGCCATCGACCGCATCCTGAAGCTGATTGAAGAGGCCGAGGAGCGTCGCGCACCCGTTGAGCGCTTTATCGATCGCTTCAGCCGGATCTACACCCCCGCCATCATGCTGGTCGCCCTGCTGGTGACAATTATTCCACCGCTGTTCCTGGGCGCAGCCTGGGAGGGCTGGGTTTATAAAGGTCTGACGTTGCTGCTGATTGGTTGCCCGTGCGCGCTGGTGATCTCCACTCCGGCGGCCATTACCTCCGGTCTGGCGGCCGCGGCGCGTCGTGGAGCGCTGATTAAAGGCGGTGCGGCGCTGGAGCAGCTGAGCCAGGTGCAACATATCGCCTTCGATAAAACCGGTACGCTGACGGTGGGTAAACCGCAGGTCACGGGCATTTATCCTCAGGAGGTCAATGAAAATACGCTGCTCAGCCTGGCCGCTGCCGTCGAACAAGGCTCCACCCACCCGCTGGCACAGGCGATAGTCCGCGAGGCGCAGTCGCGTGGGCTGGACATCCCTGCCGCCACCGCACAGCGGGCGCTGGTCGGGTCCGGGATTGAAGCCGACGTTGAAGGGAATAACGTCCTGATCGTTGCCGCGAATACGTTTCCGGCGGACGGGCTGAGCCAGCCAGTCCAGGCGCTGGAACAGGCCGGGCAAACCGTGGTGATGGTGGTGCAAAACGGCGTGGCGATAGGGATGCTGGCACTGCGTGACACGCTGCGTGACGATGCAAAAGACGCCGTCGCCGCGCTGCATCAACTGGGCGTGCAGGGGGTGATCCTCACCGGGGATAACCCGCGAGCCGCGGCAGCGATTGCCGGTGAGCTGGGGCTGGCGTTTAAAGCCGGGTTATTGCCTGCGGATAAAGTGCGCGCCGTAACGGAACTGAACAACCATGCACCGCTGGCAATGGTGGGTGACGGCATCAACGATGCCCCGGCGATGAAAGCCGCCACCATTGGCATTGCAATGGGCAGCGGCACCGACGTGGCGCTGGAAACCGCCGACGCGGCACTCACCCACAACCGCCTGACCGGGCTGGCGCAGATGATTGCTCTGGCGCGCGCCACGCGGGCCAATATCCGTCAGAACATCGGGATTGCGCTGGGTCTGAAGGGAATTTTCCTGGTCACCACGCTGCTCGGTATAACCGGCCTGTGGCTGGCGGTGCTGGCGGATACCGGCGCGACGGTACTGGTGACGGCGAACGCGCTCCGCTTATTACGTCGACAATAACACGAGATGCCCTCTCCCACCGGGAGAGGGCGGAAAACGGCGTCACTGCATCCCTAACACGCGCGGCAGCCACAGCGAGATGGCCGGGATGTACGTCACCATCGCCAGCACCACCAGCAGCATGCCGTAAAACGGCAGCATGGCGCGAACCACATGCTCGATTTTCTGTTTACTTACCGCGCTCGCCACAAACAGCACCGAACCAACCGGCGGCGTAATCAGCCCGATCCCCAGGTTCACCATCATGATCATCCCAAAATGCACCGGATCGATGCCCAGCGAATTGGTCACCGGCAACAGCACTGGCGTCAGGATCAGGATGATCGGCGCCATGTCCATTAACGTGCCGATCAGCAGCAGCATGATGTTGAGATACATCAGGATCACGTACTTGTTATCGGAGAGCGAGGTGAAGAACTCGGTGATACGGCTCGGGAGCTGCATGTAGGTCATCACCGCGCCAAACGCCGCCGCAAAGCCAATCAGTATCATCACGATGGTGACGGTTTTCACCGTCCTGCACATCAGCTTCGGCAGCTCGTTCCATTTGTAGTCCCGGTAGATAAACATGGTGACAAAGAACGCCCACAGACAGGCCACGGCAGCGGATTCCGTTGCGGTAAATATCCCGGACAGTATCCCGCCGAGAATAATCACCACGGTCATCAGCCCCCACAGCGCGTCCAGCGTGATTTTCAGCGCCTGCTTAAAGGGAATTTTTTCCCCTTTCGGGTAGCCACGTTTGCGGGCAAAGCCCAGACACATTGCCATCAGGCTTACGCCGAGCAGCAGCCCTGGCAGCACCCCCGCGATAAACAGCGTCGCGATAGAGACCGTCCCGCCTGCCGCGAGGGAATAAATTACCGAGTTGTGGCTGGGCGGGATCAAAATCGCCTGTACCGACCCGCTGGCGGTCACCGCCGCCGCATAATCGCGCGGATAGCCCTTCTTCTCCATCTCCGGGATCATTACGCTGCCAATGGAGGCCGTATCCGCCACCGACGAGCCGGAAATCGCGCCGAAGAACGTGGAGGCCACAATATTCACCAGCGACAGCCCACCGCGAATAAAGCCAACAAACACGTAGGCGAAATTGACCAGCCGTCGGGCAATCCCCCCTTCCGCCATAATCGCACCCGCGAGAATAAAGAAGGGGATCGCCAGCAGCGTGAATTTATTCACCCCGCTGGTTATCTGAATCATCAGCGCCTCGAGGGGTAAATCTATCCACAACGCGCCCGCGACGGCGCTTAGCCCGACGGCAAAGGCCACCGGCATCCCCAGCGCCAGCAAAATGGCGAGGGTGAATAACAAAACGAATGCATCCATTGTTCACCCCTTAACTGTGGTTGCCGATCAGCACGACGGGACGGTTTTCCTGCGAGCCAAACAGCAGGCGCTCAATCACAAACAGGATCAGAACGGCAGAGCCCACCGGCAGCGGCAGATAGCTCTCGCCGGAGGTCAGGACCGGAAATTCGGCGACCGGTTGCTCCCAGAGTTCGACGCACAGCCAGTAGCTGTACCAGAACATCAGGCCAGCGATCAGCAGCATCAGCAGATCAACGGCCCGTGCGCAGACGGTTTTTAACGGCCCGGGCAGCCGGTCGGTGAGCATATTCACCGCAATGTGCGAACCGGCACGGTAGCTGACCGCCGCGCCGATAAAGGTGAAGGTCACCATGCAGATGATGGCAACCGGCTCCGGCCAGGATTCACCGCGGTTAAGCACATAGCGCGAAAAGATGCCGATGGGGATCACAATCGTCATCACCAGCAGCGAGATGCCCGCCACGGCCATCGCCAGCAGGTAGAGACGGTCCATCCACTTCAGATAGAGTTCGGACATACGTACTCCGGTTACTTGACGTCAGCGATGGCTTTCATCAGATCCTGATGCTTTTCGCCATACTGGGCGCGCACCGGCTCTGTGGCTTTGATAAATACCGTTTTGTCGATCTCGTGGAACTGCACCCCGCCAGCCTTCATTTTTTCCAGCGCCTGGGCGTTATAGGCTTCCCACAACTTACGTTGTTCAAACTGGGCTTCACGGGCCAGGGTCAGGATCTTTTTCTGCTCGTCGGCGCTGAGTTTGTCCCACTTCACTTTTGAGTAGAGCAGCATTTCCGGGGTGATAAAGTGGCCGCTGAGGGTGTAGTTTTTGGCGACCGGCATATAGTTATGCGCGACATAGGTCGGTGGATTATTCTCCGCGCCGTCAATCACGCCGGTTTGCATCCCGCTGTAAACTTCGCTCACCCCCATTGCCACCGCGTTAGCGCCCATATCTTTCAGCGTCGCCAGCGCCACCGGACTGCCCTGTACGCGGATTTTCTTCCCTTTCAGATCGTCGGGTTTAACAATCGGATCTTTGGTGATCAGGTTGCGGGTGCCGGAGTCCATCCAGCCGAGGAACACCAGTCGTGATTTCGGGTTGGCAGTTAGCTTATCGCCAATTTGCTTGCCGATATCCCCGTCGATCACTTTGTGCATGTGGTCTTCATCGCGGAAAACGTAGGGCAGCGTGAAGACTTCGATATCGGGCAGGATGGCCGCCACCGGCGCCATCGAGACGCGGATCATATCGATCGCCCCCATCTGCGCCTGCTCAATCATCTGTTTTTCATCCCCCAGCACGCCGCCGGGGAAGACCTTAATCTCCAGCTTGCCGTCGGTTTGTTGTTTGAGTTTTTCACCCATTTGCTGAACCGCCACCACGTTCGGGTAGGCTTCAGGGTGCACATCGGCGGCTTTGATGGTTTGCGCAGCGACAGAGCAGGCAAAAGCGGAGAGGCACAGGGCGGCCAGTAACGGCTTGAGGGTCGTTTTCATCGGGTCAACTCCAGGGTAGTGAGATAAGCGTTAAAACAGTGTTTTATTTTTGTACGCTTAAAAACTAGACTACGGCCGGAAAAGCGGAGGTGAAGCGCCTCACAAAAGCGTGAAATTTTGAAACGATGGTTTAGAAAGGTTTTCTCCCTCTCCCGGTGGGAGAGGGTCGTGGTGAGGCCATCAGGCCGCATTTACCCCTTACGGATCACATACCGGTACGGCAGCGTTTCGGTCTGCTGTGCCACCAGCTCATGTTCCATAAAGGTACAAAAACCGGGAATGTCGCGGGTGGTGGCGGGGTCGTCGGCGATGATCAGCAGCGTCTCACCGGTCTGCATGTTGCGCACGGTTTTACGTACCATCATTACCGGCTCCGGGCAGCGAAGGCCCTGAGCATCAAGGGTGTGGTCTGGGCTGGAAAACAGATCGGTCATGTTCTTCTCGGTCAGGTAAAAACGGCTGTAGTTTACGCCCCATCGTCGGCAATGCAACCAGGTTAACGATTGCGTAAAAACTAACCATTGCAATGTCCGGCCAAAGCAGTATCATGCTGCGGTTTTTATTGGGTTCCCTCACCCCAACGTATAAAAAGGTTACAACATGATGCAGTTTTCTGATTCACAGCGCGTTAAAGCGTTGTTCTGGCTTTCGCTTTTTCATTTGCTGGTGATTACCTCCAGCAACTATCTGGTGCAACTCCCGATCTCCATCTTTGGTTTTCATACCACGTGGGGCGCGTTCAGTTTCCCGTTTATTTTTCTCGCCACTGATTTGACCGTGCGTATTTTCGGCGCACCGCTGGCTCGCCGCATTATTTTTGCGGTCATGCTGCCGGCGCTGTTCATTTCGTACGTGATCTCTTCCCTGTTTTATATGGGAAGCTGGCAGGGGTTCGAGGCATTAACGCACTTCAACCTGTTTGTCGCCCGTATCGCCTCCGCCAGCTTTATGGCCTACGCGCTGGGGCAGATCCTCGACGTTCACGTGTTTAACCGCCTGCGTCAAAATCATCGCTGGTGGATGGCACCCACGGCGTCCACGCTGTTCGGCAACGTCAGCGACACGCTGGCCTTCTTCTTTATCGCATTCTGGCGTAGCCCGGACGCATTTATGGCCCAGCACTGGATGGAAATCGCCCTTGTGGACTACTGCTTCAAGGTGCTTATCAGCATTGTGTTCTTCCTGCCGATGTACGGCGTCCTGCTGAATATGCTGCTGAAAAGACTCGCAGATAAATCTGAAATCACAGCATTGCAGGCTGGTTAAGGGTTCGCTTTATCAGTTGTGATAAGATGAGCCAATCAGCCGTTATGGCCGTTTATCGAAAGGAAGAAGTTAATGCGCAATCTGGTTAAATATGTCGGGATTGGCCTGCTGGTTGTGGGCCTTGCAGCCTGTGATAACAGCGACACGAAAACGCCTGCTCAGGGCGCGTCTGCAGAGAGCAACGCCACCGGTCAGCCGGTGAGTCTGCTGGACGGTAAACTCAGTTTCTCTCTGCCGGCAGATATGACTGACCAGAGCGGCAAGCTGGGTACCCAGGCGAACAATATGCACGTTTACTCCGATGCAACCGGGCAGAAAGCCGTTATTGTGATTGTGGGCGACGACACCAGCGAAGACCTGGCCGTCATGACCAAACGTCTGGAAGATCAGCAGCGCAGCCGCGATCCGCAGCTGCAGGTCGTGACCAATAAATCTATCGAACTGAAAGGCCACACGCTGCAACAGCTGGACAGCATCATTTCAGCAAAAGGCCAGACCGCTTACTCTTCCGTGGTGCTTGGTAAGGTCGATAATAAACTGCTGACCCTGCAGATCACCCTGCCGGCGGAAAATCAGCAGAAAGCGCAGACGGCTGCTGAAAACATCATTAACACCATCGTGATCCAGTAATTCTTCACGATGATGACGTGGCCTCCGGTGCCTGCACCGGGGGCCATTTTTTTAGCCGCCATGTCAGCATCAATGCGATAACCACCAGACCCGCCGCGGCAAGATAGATTACCGGTACCCCTGCCCACGCCATCACCAGCCCCGCCAGCGGCCCGGTAATGCCCAGCGACATGTCCATAAACACCGTGTAGGTCGCCAGCGCCGACCCCTGGTTCTGCTGCGGCACGGCTTTTACCGCGACCACGCCGAGTGCCGGGAAGACCAGCGAAAAGCCAGCGCCGGCGAGGAAAACGCCCATTTTCGCCATCCACGGTGCGGTGGCAATCCCGGTCAACACCAGCCCGACAATCTCTACCGCAAAGCAGATCAACGCCACATTCAGTCCCCCCAGACGGTTGATACCGTTCGGGAAGAGCAAACGCGCGCCGACAAACGCACAGCTAAACAGCGTCAGGGCAAAGGCTGCGCCGTCCCAGCCTTTGGCGTCATAGAAGAGAGTAATGAACGTGGCGATCACGCCGAAGCCGGTGGTTGCCAGCGCCAGCGCCATACCATAAGGCCAGACGCGCCCTAACACCGCCCTGAACGGCAGTGGCTTGCCTTTGCTGGCCTTCACCTTCGGGCGCGGCAGGGCAAACAGAATCGCGAGCAGCGCGACGACCATAATGGTGATAGCCAGCCCGGATAGCCCACCATAGGCATAACAGATCACCCCCAGCGGTGCGCCCAGCGCCATTGCGCCGTAGGTGACGATACCGTTCCACGAGATCACCCGGCCAATATGGGACGCCCCCACCACACCCACACCCCACAGCGTCGAACCGGTACCCGCCAGACTTTGTCCGATACCCAGAATCACTCGCCCCAGACAGAGCAGCGCCAGGCTGACCAGCGGCCAGTGGCTGGTGGTGGCGGCCAGCAGGTAGCCCAGACCACTCAGAAAACAGCCGCAGAGCCCCACAATGACGATGCGCTTTGGCCCAAACAGATCCGCATAGCGCCCGGCATGCGGGCGGCTCAGGAGCGTGGCGAAATACTGCAGGCTGATGACCAGCCCCGCCCAGAATGCGCTAAAACCCATGACGTCATGGACATAGCCCGGCAACACCGCCAGCGGCAGGCCAATCGTCAGATAACTGGCGAAGTTAAAAATCACAACGGAAACAATGCGCAGATTGAGGCGCAATCCGCTCAGCGCCGGTTCGGCGGCATGCTCTGGCATGGGGTTTAACCTGAATTTTTACAACAGTGTTTCACTATTACCACGGCAGGATAAGAAAATCAGCACTGACTTTCAGATTATCGGCTCCAGACGAAGCGGCCACCGGGCACTACACTTAACGGGCTATCACATTAAGGAACCCGCATGATACCGAACCAGTCCGACAAAGCAGGACTTCACATCTTATTAAAACTCGCCTGCCTGGTGGTTATCCTCGCAGGTATCCATGCTGCCGCTGACATCATTGTCCAGCTCCTGCTGGCGCTCTTTTTTGCCATTGTGCTTAATCCGCTGGTGACCTGGTTTTTGCGCCGGGGCATCAGCCGTCCGGTGGCCATTACTATCGTGGTCATCGTGATGATGATTGCCCTGACGGCGCTTTTCGGCGTGCTGGCGGCGTCGCTCAGTGAATTCTCCACCATGCTTCCGCAGTACAACAAAGAGCTGACGCGTAAGATCGTTTCGCTTCAGGAGATGATGCCTTTTCTTAACCTGCATATCTCACCCGAGCGGATGTTACGCCGCATGGATTCAGAGAAGGTCATGACCTACGCCACCACCCTGATGACCGGCCTTTCCGGCGCGATGGCCAGCATCCTGCTGCTGGTGATGACGGTGGTGTTTATGCTGTTCGAGGTCCGCCATGTTCCTTATAAGCTGCGCTTTGCGCTGAATAACCCGCAAATTCATATTGCGGGTTTACACCGCGCCCTGAAGGGCGTGTCCAAATATCTGGCCCTGAAAACGCTGTTAAGCGTCTGGACCGGGGTGATTGTCTGGCTGGGACTGATGCTGATGGGCGTGCAGTTCGCGCTGATGTGGGGCGTACTGGCGTTTCTGCTGAACTACGTACCCAACATCGGCGCGGTGCTTTCCGCCGTGCCGCCGATGATTCAGGCGTTTCTGTTCAATGGCTTTTACGAATGCATGCTGGTGGGGGCGCTGTTCCTGGTCGTGCATATGGTGCTGGGCAATATCCTTGAGCCGCGCATGATGGGCCACCGTCTCGGAATGTCGACGCTGGTGGTGTTCTTGTCGTTGCTGATCTGGGGATGGCTGCTGGGACCGGTCGGGATGTTACTGTCAGTACCGCTGACCAGCGTGTGTAAGATCTGGATGGAAACCACCAAAGGTGGCAGCAAACTGGCGATCCTGTTGGGTCCCGGGCGACCGAAAAGCCGATTGCCGGGATAACGGGTCCCACAACGCGTAACAGTGCAACACACCGAAAATTACCGCGACGCTCACCGCGCGGTAATTTTCATTTTCGGTAAGGAGGATTTCGCGTTATTTATCCCGCCCTAATAAATGAATCGTCATGCAAATATTTATTTAACGCAAATTACACGGCATATAATTCTCACCCTTTCATTTCAATGCATTACACCTCCCGTCACGTAAAATAAATACCCACTTTTATATCGACAAAAATTATCCTCATTAGCGATAATACCCCGCCAAAATATAATTTTTTAAAATTACTGATTTAAATTGTTATTATTGATACGGAGTTGTTGATGAAAAAGATCATTAAATGGTTTGCTGCTGTTGCTGTCGTCGGCGCACTGGCCGGTTGCGCGCGTACCGCCCCAATCGATCAGGTTCACGCTACTGTCAGTACAGGCCACACCGCAGAGCAGGTGAAAACCGCCATTCTGAAAGCAGGCCAGAAGCGCGACTGGATCATGAGCGAAGCGGGCCCGGGCGTAATTAAAGGCCGTCTGCAGGCACGCGACCACTCGGTCGAAATCCGTATTCCTTATTCTGCGACAAGCTATTCAATTAATTACGAAAGCAGTATGAACCTGAAAGCCGCCGACGGTAAAATTCACAAGAACTATAACCGCTGGGTTCATAACCTCGACCACGATATTCAGATGAACCTCTCTGCAGGTGCCGCGCTGTAATATTTTCCTCATGTCGGGCCGACATGGCCCGATAACGTTTTTCTCGGCCTCATAAGGTTACGCACGCATGTACGAAAAGGACACCCTCAACGCGCTGGACGCCATTACCGAAGCGCAACGCATCGCTTTTGCGCCGATGCTGTTTCAGACCGCGCGTTGTCTGCGTAATTCGGGCGTGCTTTCCTGGCTGGATAAAAAAGGGAAAACAGGGGCAAGTCTCGAGGAAATAACCGAAAACAGTACCCTGAGCAGTTATAGCGTAAGCGTATTGCTGGATATGGGATTAAGCGGGCGGATCGTTACCTGTAAAGAAGGGCGCTATTTCCTGGCAAAGGTGGGCCATTTCTTATTGCATGACACCATGACCCGCGTGAATATGGATTTCACGCAGGATGTTTGTTACCAGGGGTTATTCCATCTGGCCGATGCCCTGCAGGAAGAAAAACCGGCGGGATTATCCGTGTTTGGCAACTGGCCAACCATCTATCCGGCATTATCACAATTACCCGCGCAGGCAAAAGAGAGCTGGTTCGCTTTTGATCATTACTATTCTGATGCCGCTTTCGACGCGGCGCTGCCATATATATTCGCAAGCTCGCCGACAAAATTGTACGATGTGGGCGGAAATACGGGTAAATGGGCGTTACGCTGCTGCCGCTATGACGACAATGTTGCCGTGACGATCCTTGACCTGCCACAGCAGATAACGCTGGCGCAGGAAAACATCGAAAAAGCAGGTTTATCTCATCGCATTGGCTTCCATGCTGTCGATATGCTTAGTCATGCGACATTGCCGGGTGAAGCCGATATCTGGTGGATGAGCCAGTTCCTGGATTGTTTCTCTCCGGACCAGATTGTCGCCATGTTGACTCGCGTTGCACAGGTTATGAAGCCCGGCGCGCGACTGTGCATCATGGAACTGTTCTGGGATGCCCAAAAATTTGAAGCCGCCTCATTCAGCCTGAATGCTACCTCGCTTTATTTCACCTGTATGGCGAACGGCAACAGCCGGTTTTACAGTGTAGAGAAATTTTATCACTACCTGGAGCGGGCCGGTTTCCACGTAGAACAGCGGCTGGACAACCTTGGGGTAGGTCATACCCTTTTGATTTGTCAAAAAATTGAACAATAGAGCAGTTGAACTGCCCGGCAGGCTTGCCTGTCTTTTAATGATGGTTTTCCGCGGACGCGCGTAGATGAAATTTTCACTGAACATAATTGACTGGCAGGCAAGAGCGCCAGGCCTGAGCGATGCCGCAGAGTGGCAGGCGTGGTCACGCCAGCACCTTACCCTCGACCCGGCTGCGCCGCTGCCTAAGCTTACCGAACTGCCAATGATGACCGCGCGCCGCCTCAACTCGGGCAGTAAGCTGGCGGTAGACCTCGGACTCACCCTGCTTCGCCGCCACGCGATTGATGCCGTTGTCTATTCCAGCCGTCATGGCGAACTGGAGCGTAATTTCCGCATCCTGCACTCCCTGGCGACCGGTCAGGCCGTCTCGCCGACAGACTTTGCCATGTCCGTGCACAATTCGGCGGTGGGCAACCTGACGATCACTGCGCGACACCCCATCGTCTCGTCTTCTGTTTCTGCCGGGCTGGACACCTTCCAGCAGGCATTATATGAAGTGTTGAGCCTGCTTCAGGCGGGCTATTCCCGCGTCTTGCTGGTCGATTTTGACGGCGCCCTGCCCGATTTTTATCATCCGGGTTTACCGCCGCAGATGCCCACCTGGCCCTACGCGCTGGCCCTGGTGATTGAAGCCGGGAGCACACTGCAGTGTGAAACCCACAGCGGCAGCACGGGTGAAGAACCTCCCCTGCCGCAGAGCCTGATGTTCCTGCAACGTTACCTCCGCGATGAACGGCAGTTTGTGGTTTCAGGCGAACGTCTGCTGTGGCAATGGACACGCGAATGAGCCGCCTGACTGCCCGTATCAACTGGTTATGGCGTCTGATGATGACCGGCTTCTGCTTCGTGCTGTTTGGCACGGGCGGGTTGCTGCTGTCGCTGGTGTGGTTCAATCTGCTGTTGCTGGTTCAGCGCGACCGCGCCAGACGCCGTCGCCTGGCGCGTCGCAGTATCGCGGCCAGCTTCCGCTTTTTCTTACATGTCGCCCGTGGCACCGGGGTACTGGACTATCGCATTCACAACCTTGACGCCCTTCGCGGGGACCGTGGTTGTCTGGTGGTGGCCAATCACCCGACGCTGATTGATTACGTGATCCTGGCGTCCGTCATGCCCGAAACCGACTGTCTGGTGAAAAGTGCATTGCTCCGCAACCCCTTTGTCAGCGGCGTCATTCGCGCAGCGGATTACCTGATTAACAGCGAAGCGGAAACGCTCCTCAGTGCAAGCCAGCAGCGTCTGGCCCAGGGCGACACGCTGTTAATCTTTCCGGAGGGCACACGAACCCGGTCGGGAGAGGCAATCTCCCTCCAGCGCGGCGCGGCAAATATTGCCGTGCGCTGCCACAGCGACCTGCGCATCGTGGTGATCCACTGCAGCGAACCTCTGCTGGATAAAAAAAGTCACTGGTACGACGTACCGCCCGTAAAACCTGTTTTCACCGTAGATGTTCGCGATCGCGTGAATATCGACGCTTTTTACGATGCAAAGACACAAGAACCGGCACTGGCGGCAAGGCAGTTAAACCGGCATCTGCAGCATCGATTAACATCAGGCCTTCAATCTTTGTCAGGAATTAATGATGCAAGCGCTTCATCTTGAAATTAAAAATCTCATCATCACCACGCTGAATCTGGACGAGCTCACCGCCGAGGATATCGATACCGATGCTGCGCTGTTTGGTGATGGACTGGGTCTCGACTCTATCGACGCCCTGGAACTTGGCCTGGCCGTGAAAAACCAGTATGGCGTGGTGCTGTCTGCCGAAAGCGAAGAGATGCGTCAGCACTTCTTTTCCGTCGCCACGCTGGCTTCTTTTATCAACGCTCAACGCGCCTGAGATGTGATCCGTTATGACTGAACAAGAAACCATTTATCAGGAAGTCTGCGAACTCCTGGCTACGCTGTTTGAACTCGACCCACAGGAAATCACGCCTGAGGCTCGCCTGTACGAAGATCTGGATCTGGACAGTATCGATGCAGTGGACATGATTGTTCACCTGCAGAAGAAAACGGGGACGAAAATCAAACCGGAAACCTTCAAATCTGTCCGTACCGTGCAGGATGTGGTTGACGCTGTCGCTCAGCTTTTGCGCGACGAGTAAACCACCGTGCCTGGAGGACGAGCGTTTCCGGCGATCCCACTCCTGACGGGAGTCGTGTTGCTGGCGTGGCCATTGCTGATTGGATTGGGGCTGACGCACAACGGTCTGCACTGGCTGTTGCCGCTGATGGCCCTGGTGCTGGTGCTGCGTCTGCATCAGGCGCGGCGAAACGCAGGCCCGATGCGGTATGTGGTGCAGTGCATTGCGCTGGCAGGCCTGGCGCTCTGCGCGGCAAGCTATCTGCTGAAAGCGCACCAGTGGCTGCTGCTCTATCCGGTGGTGGTTAATCTCGTGATGCTGGCCGTGTTTGGCGGCTCACTGTGGACAACCATGCCGCTGGTTGAACGGCTGGCACGTCTGCGTGAACCGAATTTGCCTCCGGCGGGTGTGCGATATACCCGTAAGGTGACGCTGGTGTGGTGCGGGTTTTTCCTCGGTAACGGTGCGATAGCCCTTTTTACCGTGCTACACGGCGATATGCATGTCTGGACAGTGTGGAACGGTATGGTGGCTTATTTTCTGATGGGCACGCTGATGGCGACAGAGTGGCTGGTGCGTCAACGGGTGATGAAAAAAGAGAAGCTCGATGAATAAACCCCTCCCGCTGGGCCAGTGGTTAAATGCTCCACGCCCTGACGACACGCCGATCGCCTGGCTTGACGATCGCACCTGGACGCTGGGCGAGTTGCGCCACAATGTCACCTTGCTGGTAGAAGTATTGCGACAGCAGGAGGGTGAACGCTGGGCGCTGTGCTTTGAAAACAGCTACCTGTTTATTGTTGCGCTGCTGGCCTCACTGCATGCCGGTAAAACCCCGGTCATTCCAGGCCATAGCCGGGTCTCTCTGCTCGACGAACAGCAGTCGCTGTTTAGCGGTGTCCTGAGCGATCAGACGCTGGATATTCAGGGAAAGGTCATTGTGGTGACCTCCTCCCCTCAGACCGCGCGCCAATGGGCACCGTTGCCCGTCATTGACGACGCGCGCTTTGTTGAGCTTTTTACCTCGGGCTCCACGGGCACCCCACGCCGGGTCATTAAGCACATCACCAGCCTGGACCGTGAAGCATGCCTGCTGGCGAACCGTTTTGGCGAACGCCTGGCGGGCTGCAGCATTGTGGCCTCGGTCGTACCACAACATCTCTATGGCCTGACGTTCCGCATCATGTTGCCAATGACGATGGGGCTTCCGCTGCACGCCGCCATGCTTTATTACGCTGAGCAGCTGGCGGCACTCCCTCACGACAGGCAGTACCTTTTTATCACCAGTCCGGCGTTCCTGAAACGGCTGGATACCGAGCTGACTGCCCCTCCCGTCGTGATGCTGATCTCCGCTGGGGGAATGCTGCCCTGGTGCGATGTCACGGAGACCCATGGCTGGCTTAACGTCTGGCCGGATGAAATCTATGGCAGCACCGAAACCGGGATCCTCGCCTGGCGGCACCGTCAGGCGGACAGCGTACCCTGGTTCGCCTTCCCCGGTGTGGTGTTCCAGAGTGAAGGGGAAATCTGCCGCGTGACCTCCCCGCTCATTCACGAAGCCGCAGGGTTACAGCTGGACGATATCCTGCACTTCGACAGTAACGGTTTTTTTAGCATTGCCGGACGTCGTGGTCGGGTGGTCAAAATCGAAGAAAAGCGTATCTCACTGAACGAGATTGAACGTCGCCTGCTGGAGCTTGAGGGCATATGTGAAGCCGCAGCATTACCGGTTACCCGCGGAGGTCGTCAGGGTATAGGTGTCCTGCTGGTTCTGGATGAGAAGACCCGTCAGCGCTGGCATCAGCAGGGCAAAAAAACGCAGGAACTGGCCTGGCGCCGCGCCCTGCGGCCCTGGCTTGAGCCGGTCGCCGTCCCCCGCTACTGGCGCATTATCGATGAGATGCCGGTAAACAGTATGAATAAGCGTGTCTATGCGCAGTTACAGGAGTTGTTTCATGAAAATTCATGAAATCGAACGCCACCAGGCACAGCCGCAGCACCTGGAAATCGTTTTGCATCTTGACCCCTCCCTATTCTGGTTCCAGGGGCATTTTGCCGTACAGCCGTTGCTGCCAGGTGTGGCACAGATTGACTGGGTCATGCACTACGCCACCACGCTGCTGGCACCGGGTTACCGTTTTCACAGCATCCAAAATGTGAAATTCCAGGCCCCTCTGCTGCCGGATACCACGGTCACGCTGGTCCTTAACTGGCATGCCGAACGTCAGATACTGACCTTCAGCTACCAGCGCCATGCCGGTGACGATCGCCATACTGCCAGCAGCGGGAAGATTCGCCTGTGTCAGTAACCTTCCGCCCCTGCGTGCTGATCCCGTGCTACAACCATGGCGCGATGATGGCAAAGGTACTGTCGCGGCTGGCGCCGTTCGGCTTGCCCTGCCTGGTGGTCGATGACGGAAGTGACGAGCAGACGCGCCGCATTCTGGAGCGTCTGGCCGCCGGGCAGCCCCAGATTACGCTGGTACGTCTGGCGCAAAACGCAGGTAAAGGTGCCGCGGTCATTAAGGGGCTGGAAGAGTCTGCCCGCGCGGGCTATACCCACGCCGTACAGGTGGATGCCGACGGCCAGCATGCTATTGAGGATATCCCCAAAATGCTGGCTCTGGCTGAGCGTCACCCGGAGGCGCTGATTTCTGGCCAGCCCATTTACGATGATTCCATTCCGCGCTCCCGCCTCTACGGTCGCTGGATAACGCACGTCTGGGTATGGATTGAAACCCTGTCCCTGCAACTTAAAGACAGCATGTGCGGTTTTCGGGTCTACCCGGTCTCGCCCACGCTGCAGCTGGCCGCACGTGTGCCGCTTGGCAAACGTATGGACTTTGACACCGAAGTGATGGTCCGTCTCTACTGGCAGGGCAATACCAGCTATTTTCTGCCGACCCGCGTTACCTATCCGCCGGACGGGTTATCCCATTTCGACGCGCTCAAAGACAACGTGCGGATCTCGCTGATGCACACCCGGCTGTTCTTCGGCATGCTGCCCCGCATTCCCGCCCTGCTGTTTCGTCGTCGCCGCCAGCACTGGGCGCAGCAGGACGAGGTGAAAGGCCTGTGGGGAATGCGCCTGATGCTGCGCGTCTGGCAGCTGTTTGGCCGCCGGGCCTTTACCGTGCTGCTGTGGCCGGTTATCGGGGTGTACTGGCTTACGGCCCGACCGGCGCGACAGGCTTCACAGCAGTGGACAGCACGAGTGAAGCAGGTGCTGACGCAGCGGAACATGCCTGTTCCGCCACGCCTTAACAGCTTTTTCCATTTTATGCGCTTCGGTAACGCCATGCTGGATAAAGTCGCCAGCTGGCGCGGCGAACTGAAGTTTCATCGTGACGTGGTCTTTGCTCCCGGCGCGTATGACGTGCTGGATGCTGACGCATCGCAAGGCAAACTGCTGCTCGCATCGCATCTTGGCGATGTGGAAGCCTGCCGGGCACTGGCTCAGCTGGAAGGCAGCAGAGTCATCAACGCGCTGGTCTTTAGCGATAACGCGCAGCGCTTTAAACAGATCATGACCGAGATGGCCCCCCAGGCGGGGGTTAACCTGATGCCCGCGACGGACATTGGGCCGGATACCGCCATCGCCATCAAAGAGAAGCTTGAGCGCGGTGAATGGGTCGCCATTGTGGGCGATCGCATAGCGGTCACGCCACAGCGCGGCGGCGACTGGCGGGTGATCTGGAGTTCGTTTATGGGACAGCCCGCCCCGTTCCCGCAAGGGCCGTTTATCCTCGCCTCCATTCTGCGCTGCCCGGTGGTGCTGATTTACGCCCTGCGTCAGCAGGGTGCGCTCACGATACACTGCGAGCCGTTTGCCGACCCGCTGCTTCTGCCACGCGGGGAGCGCCAGCAGGCGCTGCAACAGGCCGTCGATCGCTATGCACAGCGGCTTGAGCATTACGCCTTAATGTCACCGCTCGACTGGTTTAATTTTTTCGATTTCTGGCACCTGCCGGATGCCAAAGAGAAGGAGTAAAGGGTGCTGACCGATCCCCGCTTTACGACCGAAGTAGAAATCACCGTTCCGTTCCACGATGTCGATATGATGGGCGTGGTCTGGCACGGCAACTATTTCCGCTACTTTGAGATTGCCCGCGAGGCGCTGCTCAACCAGTTTAACTACGGTTATCGCCAGATGAAGGCGTCAGGCTATGTCTGGCCGGTAGTCGATACCCGGGTGAAATACCGCGATGCGGTGACCTTTGAGCAGCGCATCCGTGTACGCGCGCACATCGAAGAGTATGAAAACCGTCTGCGCATCGCCTATCAAATTTTCGACGCGCAAACCGGTAAACGCACCACCACCGGCTATACCATCCAGGTGGCCGTCGAAGAAGCCAGCCGTGAAATGTGCTTTGTCAGCCCGGCTATATTATTTGAACGAATGGGAGTTACGCCATGAGATGGTTGCCTGTGCTGGCACTGATGATCAGCCCGCTGGTGAGCGCCGTGACGCTGGATGAGCTGCAGCAGCGGTTTACCGGGCAACCTGTCGTGCGCGCGCATTTCGAACAGGTCCGGACGATTAAGGATCTGCCGCAGCCGCTGCGCTCGCAGGGCGAAATGTTGATCGCACGCAACAGCGGCCTGCTGTGGGATCAAAAAGCGCCTTTCCCCATGACGTTGTTGCTGGATGATAAACGGATGATCCAGACGATCAACGGCCAGCCTCCGCAGACCATTACCGCCGACAATAATCCGCAGATGTTCCAGTTCAACCACCTGCTGCGGGCGCTGTTCCAGGCCGACCGCAAGGTGCTGGAAGAGAACTTCCGCATCGATTTTCGCGATCTCGGCGAAGGCCGCTGGTCGCTGGTGCTGACCCCCACAACGACACCGCTGGACAAAATTTTCGCTACCCTCGATCTGGGCGGCGCGACCTACCTTGAGACGATTCGCCTCAACGATAAGCAGGGCGATCGTACCGATATCGTCCTTTCCCGCCACACACTGACGCCCGCCAGCCTGACCGATGACGAACGCCAACGCTTTGCCGCACCGTAAATCCCTGCGCCCGGCGCTGCTGTGGGCGACGGTATGCCTGATTCTGTTGGGCGTGTTGCTGTCGCTGCTGCCCGGCGCGCGCCTGAACAGCAGCGTACTGGCTATGCTGCCGAAGCAGACGCTCGGGGCAATCCCGCCGGCACTCAACGACGCGTTTATGCAGCGTCTTGACCGCCAGCTTGTCTGGCTGGTCAGTCCCGGTAAAGAACCCGATCCGCGGGTGGCGCAGCAGTGGCTGGATCTGTTGAAAAACAGCCATTCGCTCAGGGAGGTTAAAGGCCCGATGGACGCCGCCGGGCAAAAGGCCTGGGGCGAGTTCTTCTGGCAGCATCGCAACGGCCTGATTGATTCAGCCACCCGGGCCCGCCTGCAAAACGGCGGTGAGGCGCAGGCGCAGTGGATTTTATCCCAGCTCTACTCGGCCTTTTCCGGCGTAAGTGGCAAAGAGTTGCAAAACGATCCCCTGATGCTGATGCGCGGCTCGCAGCTGGCGCTGGCGCAAAACAGCCAGAAGCTACGGCTGATGGACGGCTGGCTGGTCACCCAGGATGCCAGTGGAAATTACTGGTATATGCTGCACGGTGAGCTGGCGGGCTCATCGTTTGATATGCAGCAAACCCATCAGCTGGTAACCACCCTTACCGCCCTGCAGGAGACGCTGAAAACACGCTTTCCGCAGGCGCAGCTGCTCTCACGCGGTACCGTGTTTTACAGTGATTACGCCAGCCAGCAGGCAAAACGGGACATCTCCACGCTGGGCATCGTCACGATCCTTGGGGTTATCCTGCTGATCCTGGCAGTGTTTCGTTCCCTGAAACCCCTGCTGCTGTGTCTGATTTCCATTGCCACAGGTGCGCTGGCGGGCACGGTGGTGACGCTGCTGCTGTTTGGCGAACTGCATCTGATGACGCTGGTGATGAGCATGAGCATCATCGGAATTTCAGCGGATTACACGCTCTATTACCTGACCGAACGCATGGTGCACGGCGCAGAACATTCCCCGTGGCAAAGCCTGGCCAAAGTGCGTAATGCGCTGCTTCTGGCGCTGCTGACGACCGTTGCCGCCTACCTGATTATGATGCTGGCCCCCTTCCCCGGGATCCGCCAGATGGCGGTGTTTGCCGCGGTGGGGCTGAGCGCCTCCTGTCTGACGGTGATTTTCTGGCATCCCTGGCTGTGTCGTGGTTTGCCGGTGCGTCCGGTTCCGTTTATGGTCCTGATGTTGCGCTGGCTGGCCGCCTGGCGACGCACTAAAAAACTCTCTGTGGGCCTGCCTGTGGTACTGGCGCTGGTCTCGGCTGCCGGGCTTGCCACCCTGAAGGTCAACGACGATATCGCCCAGCTACAGGCGCTGCCCAAAGACATTCTGGCGCAGGAGAAAACCATTACCGCCCTGACCGGGCAAGGTGTCGATCAGAAATGGTTTGTGGTGTATGGCGCATCGCCGCAGCAAACGCTGGAACGACTGGAAGCCTTTACCCCGGCGTTAGCCCAGGCCCAAAAAGCGGGGGATATTACCCGCTGGCGGACCCTGCCCTTAAATTCGCTGGCGCGCCAGAAAAGCGATCTGCTGCTGTTGCAGCAGGCCGCGCCGGCCATAACGAACGCGCTGCGAAACGCGGGGCTGAGCACCGTCACACCGAATCTGAATGCCATGCCCGTGAGCGTGGAGGCGTGGCTCGCCAGCCCGGCCAGCGAAGGCTGGCGTCTGCTGTGGCTGACCCTGCCTGACGGCGAAAGCGGTGTGTTAGTGCCGGTGGACAACGCCCGGAACAGCGCCGCACTCAGCGAAGTAGCCGCCCGTCATGCGGGCGTCGTCTGGGTCGATCGCAAGGCCAGTTTTGACAGCCTGTTTGAGCTCTACCGCACGCTGTTAACGGGACTCTTGTTTGTCGCGCTGGCGGTGATTGCCTGCGGGGCGATGGTACGCCTCGGCTGGCGAAAAGGGCTTATCAGTCTGGTCCCGTCCGTGCTGTCGCTCAGCTGCGGGCTGGCCGCGCTGGCCGTCACGGGGCATCCGGTAAATCTGTTTTCACTGCTGGCGCTGGTCCTGGTGCTCGGCATTGGCATTAACTACACGCTGTTTTTCGGCAACCCGCGCGGTACGCCGCTGACGTCGATGCTGGCCATCACGCTGGCGATGATGACCACGCTGCTGACGTTAGGCATGCTCGTGTTCAGCGCCACGCAGGCCATCAGCAGCTTCGGTATTGTGCTGGTGAGCGGCATTTTTACCGCCTTCCTGCTGGCGCCGCTGGCGATGCCTGTTAAGAAAGAGAGAAAACGAAAATGAATGCTTTTTACCGCGCAGCCGCGCTGGTCGCGACGCTGCTGCTGGCAGGCTGTAGCCATTCGACCGATACTGAAGGGACACGTCCGCAGGCCTGGCTTCAGCCAGGAACCCGAGTGACGCTGCCGCCGCCCGGTATTACCCCGGCGGTCAGTTCGCAGCAGCTGCTGACTGGAACCTTCAACGGACAAACGCAGTCCCTGCTGGTCATGCTCAACGCGGATGATCACAAAGTGACGCTTGCCGGGCTCTCTTCCGTCGGTATCCGTCTGTTCCTGGCGACTTACGACGACACCGGGATCCACACCGAACAGTCGATCGTTGTGCCGCAGCTGCCTCCCGCCAGCCAGGTACTGGCCGATGTGATGCTCAGCCACTGGCCACTCAGCGCCTGGCAGCCACAACTGCCAAAGGGCTGGACGCTTAAAGACAAGGGCGATCGGCGCGAGCTACGCAATGCCAGCGGCAAGCTGGTGACTGACATTGTCTACCTGCAACGCAAAGGCAAGCGCGTGCCAATCAGCATCGAGCAACACGTCTTTAACTACCACATCACCATTCAATATCTGGGTGACTGAGATGATTTACATTTCTGCTGTTGGCATGGTCAACGCGCTGGGTAACTCGCTGGATGAGATTGCCGCTAACCTGACGGCGGGTGTAGCCCCCGGCATGCATTGTCGGTCCGGCTGGTTGCAGGATGCGCCCGATGCCGTGCTGGGCGGCGTGGAAGGCGAGTTGCCGTCCATTCCGGATACCCTGTCCGCGCACCGCACCCGCAATAACCAGCTGCTGCTGGCCGCGCTGGCACAGATTCAATCCACCGTTGACGACGCGATTACCCGGGTCGGCCGCGACCGCGTGGCCGTGGTTTTGGGTACCAGCACCTCCGGCCTCGATGAAGGGGATGAGCACGTACGATTAACGCTCAACGGCGAAGCCAGCACCCGGTGGCAGTATCCGCAACAGGAGCTGGGCGATCCGTCCCGCTTTCTTGCAAACTGGTTACAGCTCGAGGGCCCGGCATATACCCTCTCGACCGCCTGCTCCTCCAGCGCGCGGGCAATTATCAGCGGCCGGCGTCTGATTGACGCCGGGCTGGTGGATATTGCCATTGTGGGCGGCGCAGATACCCTGAGCAGGATGCCCGTCAATGGCTTTCACAGTCTGGAATCGCTTTCCCCAACGCTCTGCGAGCCGTTTGGCCGCGACCGTCGGGGTATCACCATTGGTGAAGCCGCTGCGCTGATGGTGTTGAGCCGTGAACCCGCCGGGGTCGCGCTGCTGGGAACAGGCGAGTCCAGCGATGCTTACCATATTTCGGCGCCGCATCCGCAGGGTGAAGGCGCCATTCGCGCCATTACCCAGGCGCTCAATGACGCGGGTCTGCAGCCTGAGGATATTGGCTATATCAACCTGCACGGCACCGCCACACCGCTCAACGACCAGATTGAATCACACGTGGTACACGATCTCTTTGGAGAAAACGTGCCCTGCAGTTCTACCAAACACCTTACCGGCCATACGCTGGGCGCTGCCGGTATCACCGAAGCGGCGTTGAGCTGGCTTATTCTGACGCGTGACCTGCCGTTACCCCCACAGGATTTCGCCCGCTACGCGCCGGACGAAACGCTGTCGCCGTGCGGCGTGCTGCACCAGAGCACCGCGCTGAAAAAACCGGTCATTTTATCTAACTCGTTCGCGTTTGGTGGCAACAACGCCAGCATCCTGCTGGGGAGAGTGTCATGAGCTACTTATCACCCGTCGACTATCTGCCGCACGATGCGCCAATGATGCTGCTGGGATCCGTTGAACGCGTCACCGACGATTCCGCCGTATGCCGTGTCGCGGTCAACGGCCAAAGCGTACTGGCGCCCTTTTTGAATGCCGAGGGCGATTTGCCTGGCTGGTACGCGCTCGAACTGATGGCGCAGACCGTTGGCGTCTGGTCAGGCTGGCATCGCCAGCAGAAAGGGCAAGATCATATTGCGCTGGGCATGGTGCTGGGTGCGCGCGAGTTGGTCTGCGCCAGTGGACGTTTCGCAAAAGACGCGACGCTGGACATCACCGTCAGACTGCTGATGCAGGATGAACGCTTCGGCAGTTTTGAATGTACGATCTCCTCAGGTGAGGAGACGCTGGCCACGGGCCGGGTCAATACCTTCCAGCCGAGCGCAGAAGAATTAACATCGCTTTTTAATCAGGGATCTCACGCATGAGTCGTTCCGTACTGGTCACCGGGGCCAGCAAAGGCATTGGTCGTGCCATCGCCTGCCAGCTTGCCGCTGACGGGTTTACCGTAGGCGTACATTACCACCGTGACGCCGCAGGCGCGCAGGCGACGCTGGATACCATCACACAGGCGGGCGGTCAGGGTCGCCTGCTCTCTTTCGATGCAGGTAACCGCGAACAGTGCCGTGACGTGCTGGAGCAGAATATCGAGGCCCACGGCGCATGGTATGGCGTGGTCAGTAATGCCGGTATCACCCGCGACGGTGCGTTTCCGGCCCTCAGCGAAGACGACTGGGACAGCGTCATCCATACCAATCTCGACAGTTTTTATAACGTTATTCAACCCTGCATTATGCCGATGATCGCCACCCGAAAAGGGGGGCGCATTATCACCTTATCCTCCGTGTCCGGCATGATGGGCAACCGCGGTCAGGTGAACTACAGCGCGGCAAAAGCGGGCATTATTGGCGCGACCAAAGCACTGGCAATTGAGCTGGCAAAACGCAACATCACCGTGAACTGCATTGCGCCGGGACTGATTGATACCGGCATGATTGAAATGGAAGAGGCTGCGCTGAAAGAGGCAATGTCCATCATTCCCATGAAACGGATGGGCCAGGCCGAAGAGGTTGCAGGACTTGCCAGCTATCTGATGTCAGATATTGCAGGCTACGTTACCCGCCAGGTCATTTCCATCAACGGAGGAATGCTATGACGCGTCGCGTGGTGATTACCGGTATGGGCGGCGTTACCGCCTTCGGTGAGGACTGGCAATCCGTTTCCCGCAGGCTGCTGGCGTATGACAACGCGGTCCGCAAAATGCCGGAGTGGCAGGTTTACGATGGCCTGCACACTCTGCTGGGCGCGCCGATTGATGATTTCACCCTGCCGGAACACTATACCCGCAAGCGTATTCGCGCCATGGGCCGCGTGTCGTTGATGTCGACCCGCGCCACCGAGCTGGCGCTGGAGCAGGCGGGGCTGATTGGCGAGGCGGTGCTCACAAATGGCCAAACCGGTATCGCCTATGGCTCCTCCACAGGCAGTACCGGGCCGGTCAGCGAATTCGCCACCATGCTCACCGAAAAACACACCCACAACATCACCGGTACGACCTATGTGCAGATGATGCCGCACACGACCGCGGTGAATACCGGCCTGTTCTTTGGCCTTCGGGGTCGCGTTATCCCGACGTCGAGTGCCTGTACGTCGGGCAGTCAGGCCATTGGCTACGCCTGGGAAGCCATTCGTCACGGTTATCAGACCGTGATGGTCGCAGGCGGAGCAGAGGAGCTTTGTCCGTCAGAGGCGGCGGTATTTGACACCTTATTCGCGACCAGCCAGCGCAACGATGCGCCGAAAACCACCCCTTCGCCATTTGATACGCAGCGTGATGGTCTGGTCATTGGGGAAGGCGCAGGCACCCTGATTCTGGAAGAGCTTGAGCATGCCAGAGCACGCGGTGCAACTATCTATGGCGAGATCGTTGGCTTCGCCACCAACTGTGATGCAGCCCATATCACCCAGCCACAACGTGACACCATGCAAATTTGTATGGAGCAGTCGCTGGCGTTAGCAGGGTTAAGCGCGCGGGACATGGGGTACATCTCCGCGCACGGTACCGCCACCGATCGCGGTGATATCGCCGAAAGCCAGGCCACCGCCGCCATCTTTGGCGACAACGTGCCAATTTCGTCGCTGAAGAGCTATTTTGGCCACACGTTAGGCGCCTGTGGGGCGCTGGAAGCCTGGATGAGTCTGCAGATGATGCGTGAGGGCTGGTTTGCCCCGACGCTCAATTTAAGACAACCGGATGAGCAATGTGGTGCTTTAGATTATATTATGGGTGAAGCCCGTCAGATTGACTGCGAGTATCTGCAAAGCAATAACTTCGCATTTGGCGGCATCAACACGTCGATAATCATCAAACGCTGGGCGTAACTATGTACCAGTTTATACTGGGAAAGATCTCCACCCTGAGCGCAGACCCGCTGGCGTCGACGCTTGCACATATGGCACCTGCGGGTGCACGAAATGCATCCTGGCTGGCGGGGAGAACCCTGCTCGCCAAAACGCTTTCTCCTTCTCCGTTACCCGAGATCGTCTATGGTGAGCAAGGGAAGCCGGCCTTCGTGGATGCGCAGCCCTTCTGGTTTAACCTGAGTCACAGCGGCGATAATATCGCGCTGCTGCTGAGCGACGAAGGCGAAGTGGGATGTGATATCGAAGTTATCCGCCCACGTGAAACTGGCAGGCGCTGGCTAACGCCGTCTTCAGCGTGGCGGAACATGCGGAGCTGGAGCGCGAAGACCCGGAGACAAAGCTTTCTGCTTTCTGGGGGATCTGGACGCGTAAAGAGGCCATCGTGAAGCAGCGAGGCGGCAGCGCCTGGCAGATTGTCAGCATCGACAGCACGTCGCAGACGCATTCGGTAAGCCAGCTCCAGTTCGGCTCGCTCAGTCTTGCCGTCTGCACCTCAACGCCTTATACCCTTACCGCCGGGACGATTGCTCACCACGGGATGTCCGTGGCATAAAAATCACCAGCACGCCGAGAATAATCATCCCGACCCCCGCCAGCCCGTGCCAGGAAAAGTGTTCGTTCCAGCCGGGCAACAAAATGGCCGCGGCCCACACCAGAATGTAACTGAGGCTCAGCAAGGCATACGCTTTGCTGAGCGCCATGCGATGCAACGCCAGATACCAGCAGCCCATCGAGGCCACATACCCCATGAGTCCCAGCAGCAGCGCGCCAGTACCGGATGAGACGTGCCAGAGCGCGGAGACAAACGCATAAAGCTCGCTGACTGGCGGCAGAGCCTGCATGGCATAGCGCAGCAGCAGCTGCGCCGCGCTGACCAGCATTACGCTGCATAACGCCCAGAACGTTCCTCTCACAGGCTTCCTCCGAGGATAACAATGCCGATGATGATGAACCCGACGCCCAGCCAGTGATGCAACGCGACTTTTTCATGCCAGAATGCTTTCGCCGCCAGGGTCACCCAGACAAAATTGAGGCTCAGCATAGGGTAGGCAACGCCGACAGGCAGGCGCTGCAGAACCACCAGCCAGACCAGCATGCCGCTGCCCAGTGCCAGCAATGCCAAGCCCAGCCACAGCATAATATGCGCGCCACGCCGCCCGGCTTTCGCCGGACGGGTGGCCTGCTTCTGACACAGCTGCCCTGCGCAGGTCAGCAGGCTTGCCAGTATCAACCAGAGCCAGGTCGTCATTGCGGTAAATACTGCAGCCAGGCCAGACGGCCCTGAATATACAGGCTGTCCGGTTCTGGCAGATGAGCCCGCTTAATATCGTCGTGTTTTGACAGCAGGATCACCAGTGACACGCCCCCCTGCTGGCGATGCGTTGCCAGCCACTGCGCAAAATTATCTTTCTCGACAAACCGGTCTTTCACATCCGGGTACGCTAGCCCGTAGCTCAGCTCGCCGCTCTGACCAAACAGAATGATGTCATTACGCTTAAGCTCCCACGCCAGCCCGGAGGCCACGCCAACATTGTTCGCCAGCACAAACCGGCTGCTCTGAAGCGGGTCACGGATGGTATCCACCAGCGACTGCGGCTGTTTGGAATCTACCACCAGGTTAGGAATGGCAAACCCAATCAGCAGCGCCACGCCAGCAGGACACAACGCCGCCAGCCACCAGCGCTGCGCGCTTTGCCGCACGGTAAACCAGCCGACAGCCGCCCAGACGAGAAACGCCAGCACCGCGCAGAAGACTTTATACAGCTCAACGGATGTCCAGACCGGATGCTTAGCAACCCCCCACGGCGAGACCACCAGCGCCGCCACCACGCCAATCACACCAAACGCCAGGTTAATCCCGCCGTTAATGCGTAACGCTCTGGCCCCTTTGTCCGCCGCGATGCAGGCATAGCGCGCCATCAGGATAGCCAGCGGAGCAAAACACGGCAGGATGTAGGTTGGCAGTTTGCCTTTGGCAATGCTGAAGAACAGCAGCGGCATCACGACCCATCCAAGCAGATAAAAGCCACCGCCCGTGTTGTCTCTTTCGCGCCAGCCCAGCCGAAACGCGCCGGGCAACAGCGCCAGCCACGGCAGACTGCCAGCCAGCAGGAACGGCAGGTAGTACCAGAACGGCGCTTTGTGCTGGGCATCGCTCTGGGCAAAGCGCTGAATATGCTCAACCCAGAAGAAGTAGCGCCAGAAATCAGGCTCTCGATGCGCAATGGCCAGCGCCCAGGGCAGGACGATCAGCACACAGCTCACGATGGCCAGCCAGCCAAAGATCAGCACCTCTTTCCAGCGCTTCTGCGCAATCACCCACGGCAGCACGCCTATCACCGGCACCGCCAGCGCCAGGAATCCTTTGGTCATCACCCCCATGCCGCAGGCAAGCCCGAGCAGCACGTAGCCACCCGCTTTTCCGGCCACGGTTTCAGCCTGCGAGGCCAGCCAGAAGCTGCACATAGCGGCCACCAGCCACAGGGTAATGATGGGATCCAGCACGGCGTATGTGCCAATGCCATACACCAGGAACAGGGTCAGGAAGATAAGGCCGGAGAAAATGGCAACGCGCTTATCCCGCCACAGGCGCCACGCCATCCAGATCACCAGCAGAGCCGTCAACCCGGTTGAGAATATGGCGCCGGCGCGCACGGCAAAGTTAGTATGCCCAAACAGCAGTTGCCCGATACTGTTGATCCAGTAGCCCGCAATCGGCTTTTCAAAGTAACGCAGCCCCAGAAAATGCGGGACAATCCAGTCTCCAGACGCCAGCATTTCGCGGCTGATTTCCGCATAGCGCGTTTCATCAGGCTGCCACAGCAGGCGGATATCGATCGGAATGAGGTAGTAAACGATAAACAGTGCGAGAAGCGCTAAGCCATAACGGGCTGCTTTCATGATACCGGACTCACGGTTTGTTGATAGCCAAGCCAGCCTTCCCGGCCAGCCAGTTCATTACGCACAATTTTGCCCACGGGCAGGACGCTAAGATCCTCTGGCAGCAATTCGCTCAATGGACAAAACTGAATGCCCTCCTGAGCGGCCATCGTCAACAGTGCATCGAAATCATGCTGATACGCAATCCCTTCCACTTCCGCGTGGATGGTATAGACGGGCGTACCGGTGTCGCGATGAATGCAGTCCAGAATATAGCGATTGAACCCTGCGGCACTGACCTCGCGCCCAACCACTTCATCCCAGGTGGGAAGCGTGACCGGGATTTGCACCGTCCCCAGGCGATTCTCCCCGATGAGCGGCAAAAAAGGCCCGGTGCCGCGGCAATCACTGTTGTAGCGAAACGCGAAGGGTTCTTTGGCTTTCACCACGCGTTGGTCGGCACGCCATCCCGCCACGGCGGAGCAGCGAATCGTCTGACCGGTAATGGCCTCCAGCTCCAGCATGCCGCGCTCAACTTCACGCGACAGGCGTGGAATATCCCAGACGCCAGCCCAGGCCTGCCAGGCATGGTGATCCCAGGCATGCAGTCCAACCTCATGGTGCTGTGCCGCGTCGCGGATAACGGCTTCGTTACCCGCGCCAATGCGCCTGCCGGGCCATGCGGTTCCGGCCAGCAAAATATCCCAGCCGTAGAGAGAGGCTGCGCGTGAGCGCAGCATTTTGAACAGAAATGCCGGTTTAACCAGACGCCATAAATGACGTCCCATATTGTCAGGCCCCACGCTGAAGAAAATGGATGAGCGCACGTTGTGCTTGCTCAGCAGTTCCAGCAGTTTGGGTACGCCGTCACGCGTCCCCCTGAAGGTGTCGACATCAATGCGTAAACCGACTTTTCTCATGAGACCTGTTCCGACAGCTCCACGGTGCGCAGGAAGAAATCGAGCGTTTCATCAATGGTCTGATCCATCTTCACCGTCGGTGTCCAGTTCAGGCAGCGTTTCGCATTACGAATGCTCGGTTTCCGGTGCTCAACGTCCTGATAACCTTTACCGTAGTAGCTGCTGCTTTCCACTTCACGGAAACCGGCAAATGGCGGGAAGCGATCGCGCAGCGGATGACGTTCAAAGCTTGCCAGCAGCATCTCAGCCAGCTCGCGAATGCTCGCTTCGTTATCCGGGTTACCGATGTTGATGATCTCTCCGTTGCAGCGACCCTCTTTGTTTTCGATGATGCGGAACAGCGCCTCGATACCGTCGCTGATATCCGTAAAGCAGCGTTTTTGTTTACCGCCTTCGATAAGCTTGATGGGCGAGCCTTCCACCAGGTTCAGGATCAGTTGGGTGATGGCACGTGAGCTGCCGATACGCGCCGCGTTAAGGTTATCCAGACGTGGCCCCATCCAGTTAAACGGACGGAACAGCGTAAAGCGCAGACCCGCTTTCTCGCCGTAGGCCCAGATCACGCGGTCGAGCAGCTGCTTGGAGACGGAATAAATCCAGCGCTGTTTGTTGATCGGCCCGACGACCAGGTTAGAGGTATCTTCGTCGAAGTTTTTGTCAGTACACATGCCGTACACCTCAGAAGTGGACGGGAAGATGATGCGCTTGTCGTATTTCACACAGTCGCGGATGATCTTCAGGTTCTCTTCGAAGTCCAGCTCGAACACGCGCAGCGGGTTACGGGTGTACTCAATCGGCGTGGCAATCGCCACCAGCGGCAGCACCACGTCACATTTTTTAATGTGATATTCAATCCACTCGGAGTGAATGCTGATATCCCCTTCCACAAAGTGGAAACGCGGGTTGTCGAGGAAACGACTGATGGCATCAGCACCGATATCCAGACCATAAATTTCGTAGTTATCGTCTTTCAGCAGACGCTCGGTCAGGTGGTTGCCGATAAAGCCGTTGACGCCGAGGATCAGCACGCGGGTGCGGCGTTTGATGGCCACAACCGGTGCGCTGGTGATCAGTGCGCCAGTGACCAGCCCCAGAGACTGAGCCAGTTGCGCGCCCTGAACGTAAACGCCGTTATCGGTTTGCCCGGTAACGATCTCCAGCGCCTGCTCGCCGCAGCTGACAATCAGCGGGGAAGCCGAGACAACGGTGCCCGGTTTGGCGGCAGGAATGTCGTCGCGTACGCGGGATTTCCAGACGATAAATTTACTCACGCCTGCAAAGCTGTACGCCCCCGGCCAGGGGTCGGTAACGGCACGCACCAGGTTGTGCAACTGACGAGCCGGCTTGTTCCAGTCCAGGCGACCATCTTCTGGCCGGCGACGGCCAAAACAGCTCGCCTTGCTCTCATCCTGCGCGGTCTCGCTGAAGGTGCCGTTAAGGATCGCTGGCAACACATCACGTAACAGGCTTTGCGCTACGGTGCAAAGCTTCTGATGAAGCTGCAGCGCAGTTTCATCCGCGTCGATAGCCACGCGCTGCTGCGCGATGATGGCACCGGCATCTGCGCGATGCACCATACGGTGCAGAGTGACGCCGGTTTCCGTTTCGCCGTTCACCAGCACCCAGTTCAGCGGTGCGCGGCCACGGTAGGCGGGCAGCAAAGAGCCGTGAAGATTAAATGCCCCTTTTGCGGCCAGACTTAAAATCTCATCGCAAATCAGGTTGCGATAATAGAACGAGAAGATGGCATCAGGCGCGAGCGCCCGGATGCGATCCACCCACAGCGGATGGTTGACATCGTCCGGGGCGTAAACCGGAATACCGCGCTCTGCGGCGATACGCGCCACCGAGCCAAAGAAGTTATTCTCTCCGGCCGTGTCCGGATGCGTGAAGATTGCAGCGATTTCATAGCCCGCTTCCAGCAGGGCCAGCGTGCCCGCACACCCCATATCGTGATAGGCAAAGACAACAGCTTTCATGGGTGAATTTCCTCTTGAGATGCTTTGTGTTCCTGGCGGACAACACGTTGAATAAAGTAGCGCGGACGTGCGCGAACATCGTTATAAATACGGCCAATGTATTCCCCGAGCAGGCCCATCCCGACAAACTGGGCGCCGATGAACATAAACAGCACGGCAAAGAGCATGAAGACCCCTTCCGCCGCCCATTGGGGACCGTAGATCAGGCGGAGTAACACCAGCAGCACGGAGAGCGCGAAGCCGAACACGGCAATGATGCTGCCGAAAACGCTCAACAGGCGCAGCGGCGTGGTGGTCAGGCAGGTGATAAGGTCGTACATCAGGTTGATGAGACGCATAAAGCTGTACTTCGACTCCCCGTGCTCGCGCTCGGCGTGCAGTACCGGGATTTCCGTCGCCTTACGGGCAAAGGTGTTCGCGAGAATGGGAATAAACGTGCTGCGTTCATGGCAGTGCAGCATGGCGTCGACAATATGGCGGCGGTAGGCGCGCAGCATGCAGCCATAATCGCCCATCGCTTTGCCGGTGGTCCGCTGGATCAAACGGTTGATTGTGCGGGAAGCCAGCTTACGGAACAGGCTGTCCTGACGGTTTTGCCGCACCGTGCCGACCACGTCGTACCCTTCATCGGCCTTTGCAACCAGACGCGGGATCTCTTCCGGCGGGTTTTGCAGATCGGCATCAAGCGTAATAATCAGATCGCCCGTCACGTGGCTGAACCCGGCCATAATGGCGGAGTGCTGGCCGTAGTTACGGTTAAGCAGCACGGCAACAATATGGCTGCCCTCGGCCTGCGCGGCTTCGGTCAGCATCAGCGCGGAATTATCGCTACTGCCATCATCCACCAGCAGTATTTCATAGGCTTTGCCGAGCGTGTCGCAGGCGGCCGTCGTGCGGCTGATCAGTTCGGGCAGGCTCTCCTGTTCGTTGTAAACGGGGATAACCACAGAAACTTTTTGTACAGGCGGTGCGCTGAACATATCAATTTCCTGCAAGCTGATGGAGCGCGGTAATGACGCGGGTTGTGTCGTCATGAGTCATGTCCGGGAAAAGGGGGAGAGAACAAATACGCGCGCTATTCCATTCAGAATTCGGGAGCGATACATCAGGAAAACGCTCGCGGTAGTATTTTTGCGTGTGCGCCGCGCGGAAATGCAGGCCGGTACCAATGCCTTTTTCCTTCAGGGCTGCCATCAGGTTGTCGCGAGAAATCCCGCAGCTGGCTTCATCCACGCGAATGATGAACAGGTGCCAGGCGTGGACGTGCGGCCATGAAGGAATACGCAGCGGCTGGAACGGCGTATCGGCAAGCTCGCGCAGATAGCGTTCAGCAATGTCATGACGTCGTGCGTTGGCCTCTTTCAGTTTGCCCAACTGCACCAGCGCCAGCGCGGCGTTGATATCCGCCAGGTTGTATTTGAAGCCGGGCGTGATAACTTCTGCCTGCGGTGCACGACCGTGCGTCTGGCGGTCGTAGGCATCCACACCCAGGCCGTGGAATTTCAGGCTACGGATCCGCTGCGCCAGTTGCGCATCGTCCGTGACCACTAACCCGCCTTCGGCGCAGGTCATGTTTTTAATGGCGTGGAATGAGAAAATCGCGGTGCCCTGCCAGCCCACGTGACGCGAGTGGTAGTTCGTGCCGGCTGCATGCGCCGCATCTTCAATGACCGGAATACCGTGACGTTCCCCGATGGCGCGAATGGCGTCGATATCACACGGCGCGCCGGCATAATGAACCGGAACAATCGCTTTTGTGCGTGGCGTAATGGCGGCGTCGACCGCATCCGGCGTGACCATCAACGTATCCCGGTCCACATCAATCATCACCGGGGTTGCGCCCAGCAGCACAATCATATTCAGTGTGGATACCCAGGTCAGGGAGGGGGTAATCACTTCATCGCCTGGACCAATACCCAGCGCCATCAGCGTGACATGCATTCCCGCGGTCGCTGAGCTGACGGCAATCGCATGTTGATTCCCGGTTAGCTGACAGAATGCCTCTTCAAGCGCCTGATTTTTCGGTCCTGTGGTGATCCAGCCGGAGGTTAATACCTCCTGCAACGCCGCTAATTCCTCGCTACCCATGGACGGCCGGGAAAAAGGCAAAAAATCACTCATCATTAATTTCCTTGAAATAAGAATGGCACGCTTTTGATATTAACCAAATGCCGGCTCGTTTATTTCAACGAACCATAAACTTATATCAAGGTAGCTAACATTTCTTAGGGAAAAATTAAGAAAGACATTCCATTCACTTCACCCTCCCATTAACCACTTAAAATACAAAGAGTTAAATTATTATGAATTATTTATTGTGTGATCAAACTCGACCTTTGCCTGCAATTTTTTAAACATAACATCAACAAACAAAAAAAATCCCGGCTATTTCTTTTAAAAGAAGAAATAGCCGGGAACTTTTCTTTTTAGTTAATTGTCGCGCTTATTTTAAATTATCAGGAAAGTTTTTTGGTAACTCGCTCGCCGCACAGGCAATAACGCTTTCATTATTCGCCCCACAGTCGCGAACAAAGGTGATCGTCGCAAATTCATCAATGACTTCAGTGGGGTATGCCGGACCCGCATCACGATACGCATTCATCAATGGAATATGATCGTTCTGGAAGCAGACGGTTTTTTCTGGATTGTTGATCACCCAACGTGGGAAGAAGATGGTGCCGTGGAACAGTTTGTCACCCAGGTTTGCAATCAGGCTCACGTCGGTACCGGTTGGTTCTGTCCAGGAAATTTTATAGATGCTCTCCCCTACGCGAACAATATAAGCCTGCTGATCTTTCACCCAACGGTTCGCCACAATCCCGCTGTGAATACGGTAATCAAGGGTGGTTTCATTTTTGACATAAATCTCGTAGTTCCAGCCATTATCGTAGGTATATACAAGGTGTTTGCCGACGAAGCCGCTTAAGTCATGTTTGTCGAAGGTGTTCATAATGTGTCTCCTTTGCTTTGATGAGACGATCGTACCCCTTCAAAAAATGAATGAATAACGCTATGTTTAAATCAAATTCATCCAAATTTTAGATTAATCATGCATAAGACGACGCTTGAACAATGGTCATTACTGGAAAGAGTGGTCGAGGCAGGCAGCTTTGCCAAAGCAGCGGAAGAGACCAACCGCAGCCAGTCCTCGGTCAGCTATAACCTGTCGCTGCTGCAGGAGCGGCTGGGCGTGGCGCTGCTGGTGCCCGAGGGGCGGCGGGCTGTCTTAACCCCGGCCGGCGAACTCCTGCTCAACCAGGTTAAACCGTTGCTGAAAGCCTTCGCCTATGTTGAGACCCATGCGGCAAGCCTGCGTAATGGAATGCGCACGCGGTTAGATCTGGTGGTGGACAGCATTTTCCCGCGCCGACGCCTGTTCGCTATTTTGCGTCAGTTCCAGCAGCTGTATCCGCAAACGCAGGTCCGCCTCACCGAAGTGCTGGAAAATAGCCGCACCGATGTCATTAATGATGAAGCCGACGTGATGGTGTTAACCCGCCGCCAGGACATAACCGGTCTTGGCGAATGGCTGATGAATATCGACTTTGTTGCCGTGGCGCATCATCAACATCCCCTCTTTAGCCTCGACGCGCCGCTTAACGACGATATGCTGCGCCCGTGGCCGCTCATTCAGATAGCCGACAGCCAGACCGCCGCGCGTGCGGCCGGCGAGTCGTGGACCTTTTCCACCATTGATGCAGCCATAGAGGCGGTGATGTCTCAGGTCGGCTATGGCTGGCTGCCAGAGGAGCGTATTCAGACCCAGCTTGATCTGGGGGTGCTTAAACGCCTGCCGCTTAGCCATGGCGCACGCCGGGCTACGCCGCTGCACCTGATTGTGAAACGCTCCCTCGGCCCGCTGGATGAACAGGTTGAGACCCTGCTGCGCCTTTTTAGCCAGGAGCCGCCATCCTCACCTGCTACGCTTTAAGGTCCGAACGTTAAACACGATAAGGAGCAGATGATGAAGATCGATTTTACGGGGAAAGTCGCGCTGGTGACCGCCTCTACCGGCGGGATCGGGTTCGCCATAGCCCGAGGGTTGGCTGAAAGCGGTGCGGAAGTGATCATCAATGGCCGTAGCACGGAGTCTGTGAATAAAGGTATCCAGCAGCTACAACAGGTTGTGCCTGGGGTGCAGGTACGCGCCGCAATTGCCGACCTCAGCACGGCTGAAGGGGTGGAATCGCTGCTGAACGTGGCGACCCACGTCGACATCCTGGTCAACAACGCCGGCATTTACGGCCAGCAGGATTTTTATGGCACCGACGATGACACCTGGGAGCGTTACTGGCAGACAAACGTGATGTCCGGCGTACGTATCTCCCGTGCGCTGCTGCCGGGTATGGTGCAGAAAGGCTGGGGACGCGTGGTGTTTATTTCGTCCGAGTCGGCCTGCAATATTCCGGCGGACATGATCCACTATGGTGTGACCAAAACGGCGCAGCTGTCGCTCGCTCGCGGGCTGGCGAAGTTCGTGGCGGGAAGCGGTGTCACGGTGAACAGCGTATTGCCCGGTCCCACCCTTTCAGACGGTTTTGCCGGCATGATGAAAGACGAGATCGAGAGAACCGGCAAATCGCTGGAGGAACTGGCGAAAGAGTTTGTGATGACTCACCGCCCGAGCTCGGTTATCCAGCGTGCCGCGACGGTGGAAGAAGTCGCCAATATGGTGGTGTATGTCTGCTCGCCCCAGGCCTCCGCCACCTCGGGCGCGGCACTGCGCGTCGATGGCGGCGTGGTGGATGACATCATCTGATCCCTCAGACAGAACGGTCTGTGACCCGTCGGGCAGTAATATAGTGCGCCTGCCAGTAGTCATCAGTCAGGGTTGAAACGGTTACGCCCTGGCTGCGTGAGGCATGAATAAACTGGCTATTGCCGATGTACACGCCCACGTGCCTTCGGTCTGGACCGGTCTGAAAGAAGACCAAATCCCCCGCCTTCAGACGGTATTGCGCCACCTTCACGCCGCGATGGATCTGTTCGCCCGTCGTACGCGGCAGATTAAGGTGCGCCGCATCGCTGAACAGATGCTGCATCAGCGCGGAGCAGTCCACGCCCCGATGCGTGGTCCCGCCCCACTGATAGTGGGTGCCTTTCCACTTCTGGTATTGATCAAGGATCCGGGTACGCAGTGGTCCTGTTTCCTGGTGCAGCAACGCGGATTTTGCCGGAGAAAGGGCGAGCTCGCGGTTCATTGACAGCATCGACGCCGGCAGTTGAAAACTCAATGCCGAAAACGAAGCCAGACTTAACGAGAGGATTGAAATAAGCGATCTAAACGTCATATCAAAATAGATTCAGTGAGTGAATATTTTCCTTACCGGTGGGGGCCAACGTTCCCCCGAAATAGCGCTCAATGTGGCGATAATATAGACAGCTCGCTTTTCAACCAATTATTATTGAGACCAAAAATGGACTCACTTTCCGATCGCAAGATCGCGAAAAAAATGCTCAAGACAGAAGGACAGACAGGGTAAAGCAGGTAAACTAATCAACAGAATGTGTATTTTAGCTAAGACGTATTTATGACCAATATGATTGCCGACGAGGCCGTGGCCAAATCCAACGTGCTCTCCGTCTTCGACTTTGATGGAACACTGACGCACCACGACAGCTTTATCCCTTTCCTGCGTTTTGCCTTTGGTAAACGTTACTTCGCGGGCCGCCTGGTGCGTATGGCCTTACCCACGCTGCACTGCGTGCGTCGTAAGCTGACGCGCGATGAGCTGAAGGAAGTGCTGATTAAAACGTTCCTGACGGGCGTCGATGAACACTGGCTACGCCAGAAGGCGGAAGCGTTTTGCGAAAAATACTGGGACAAGCTGATGCGCCCTGCCGGCGTACTGGCCGTCGCCGCAGAGGTGAATTCCGGTGCGGAAGTGACCATCTGCTCCGCCTCTCCGGCGCTGGTGCTCCAGCCATGGGCTGACAAGCTAGGGATTAAGCTGATTGGCACACAGCTGGAAGTGAAAGACGGCAAGCTGACCGGACGTATCACCGGCAACAACTGCCGCTGTGCCCAGAAGGTGGCGAGGCTGGAAAAAGTGTATGGCGATCTGAATAGCTACCACCTGCGCGCGTGGGGCGATACCCGCGGTGACCATGAACTGCTGGCGGCGGCGCAGGATGCACACTGGCGGCACTTCCATCCACCGCGCAAGCGTCGACATTCACCGATTAAGTGTTAGACACTGTCTACCCGAAAACGGCAACCAAAGGTTGCCGTTTTGCTTTTAATGGGCTTCTTTCTTACCCGGGAACATCACGCTGGTGATAATCCCCAGCGCCAGCACGCCAAGCACCACAAACAGGCTTGCCGTGGCACCAATGCTATAACCGTGGTGCCAGAAGTGATCGGTGGCATTTAATCCGAGCTTGAACGCCACGAAGAACAGCAGCAGCACGACCGCTTTCTCCAGATGCACCAGATACTGCTTCAGCGCTTCCAGCACGAAGTAGAGCGTACGCAAGCCGAGGATGGCAAACATCATTGCGCTGTAAATAATAAGCGGCTCACGGCTGACGGCAATAATGGCCGGCACGGAGTCAAACGCGAACATCACATCAGAGAGTTCCACGACCGCCACGCAAAGCAACAGCGGCGTTGCGTAGCGTTTCGCCTTCTTCACGCGTCCAACCGTTACGTCCTGGTTTTCAGGTTTCTCCAGCTCCGCGTCCACCTCTTTCTGGGTCAGAATAAAGGCATTGCTGCTGATTTTAGGCCAGACAGGATAGAAGCGTTTCACCAGACGGTAAGCCAGATGGCCGGAGTAATCTTCAACCTCGTCACTCTCTTCATTGCGTCTGAGCATCATCACCGCCGTCCAGCCGACGACCAGCGCGAAGATAACCTCGACGTAAGGCCCCAGACTTAACAGGCTGGTACCAATGGCCACAAAGATACCGCGGAAAACAATCGCCCCGAGCACGCCCCAGTAGAGGACACGGTGACGATATTTATCCGGCACGCCGAACCAGGCAAAAATCGCCATCATCACAAACAGGTTATCGACGGAGAGCACCTCTTCCAGCGCGTAACCGGTGAGGAACAGGCTCGCCATCTCTGCGCCGTGGTGAACATACAGGAACCCGGCGAAAGCCATGGCCATCATGACCCAGAAGAGGGACCACATGGCAGCGCTTTTCAGCGAGATCGGTTTATCGTGACGGTGCATAAAGAGGTCGATAAACATCGCCCCGACGGCCATCACTACAAAGACAACAACGGTTTCAGTCGGGAAACCGAGATGAGCAGCAGACATACACAACCCTTTTGGCAGACAAAACACAACACCATGCAAACTGGCGTAAACCAGGAACGGAAAGGGGCAGGCTGTTTACCAGCCTTTAACCCTTAAAGCCGCGGCCTTCCAGGCCCGGCAAAGAGAGGTACTTTACCGCACTCCATGGGGTCGCGCATCTGCCGTTTAGGCGCTCATGCCGCGCAAACGCTGCAGTACGGCCACCAGAACCGCCACTGACCAGCCCACCATCAAGGCGCCGACCAGGCCTTCCACACCCCCAATCAGCCGCCAGTGCTGAGGCAACGTGACATCGCCGTATCCCACCGTGGCGTAACTGACCAGCGAAAAGTAGAAGCTGGTGTTCCAGTCGTTAAATGCATCAATAACAAAATAAAACCCGGCGAAGAGACCGGCTTCAAGAAGATGGGCGAAGATCATGGAGATAACGATCCCGACGTTACGCAAAACCACGCGCACCGCAGAGTCGACCTCTAAGTTAATGAATTTTAAAACGCAAAACATCCACAGCGAATGGATGACCACCGTAAGGGTAAGCAAAATAATGATGCTGAGTAGCTGCATGAAAGGTGCTCTGACCGGGAAGAAAAATGACCCCGCGAACGCAGCGGGGCACCTGGAGCTGTCTGGCCTGGTCGAAGCTTAGTGGATCGGAGGAAAAAAGTTGGTGCAATAATTGCGCTGCGTGATTATCACCCTTATAGAGTCTCCTCTTTGCGGCTGGTTCGACTGCTGTGAGCGATATATCTGGAGCGCACTATCTGTGAGTCACCTCTTATTTACATCATTTAAACCTTCCATTAACTGGATAAAAAGAACGCGCCGTCGCTATAGTGGTTTTGTTTAATAAAACTCAGTTGTACCTAATAAAACAAAGAACATACCCTGCGAGGACACAATGACAGAACATTTACGTAACGGTGCTACCGCCACCGAGGACATAGAAAGAGAGACGATGCGGAAGGTGATCTGGCGTATTCTCCCGTTTCTGATTGTCAGTTACCTGGTCTCCATTATCGATCGCGGGAATATCGGCATGGCTTCGCTGCAGATGAATGAGGACCTTGGCCTCAGCAAAGCTGCATTTGGCTTCGCCAGCAGTCTTTATTTCGTGGCCTATTTTCTGTTTGAAGTACCCAGCAACCTGGCCATGCAGAAAGTCGGCGCCCGTCTGTGGATCCCGCGCATTATGATCAGTTGGGGCATCGTCTCCATGTGTATGTCCCTGGTGCAGAACACCACGTCGCTCTATATCGTCCGTTTTCTTCTCGGAGCTGCAGAGGCGGGCTTCTTCCCGGGCGTCGTGCTGTATCTGACCTGGTGGATCCCGTCCCGCTACCGCGCACGCATTATTGCGTCCTTTATGGTCGCCATCCCGCTCGCTAACTTCATTGGCTCCCCGCTTTCCGGGTTGATACTGTCACTGGATGGCTGGCTGGGTCTTCGCGGCTGGCATCTGCTGTTCATTATTGAAGGCTTGCCGGCGGTGCTGCTGGGTATTGCCGCCTGGTTTATTCTCCGGGATCGCCCTCATCAGGCGAGCTGGCTTAGCAGTGAACAGAAACAATGGCTGGAAACCACGCTGGAAACCGAGCGCAATCAGCAAAAGAATATCGGACACCAGACCACCTGGCAGTTGCTAAAGCATCGCCAAATCTGGCTGATGGCGCTGATTTACGCGGGTGCATCGTCCGCGGGTACCACCATCAGCGTCTGGTCTCCTCAACTGCTGAAATCCTTCCATCTCGATAATCTTGAGACAGGTCTGCTTAACGCCATTCCTTACGGTCTGGCATCTGTTCTCATGATTGTATGGGGACGGAATTCCGATCGTACCAACGAACGCCGCTGGCATACCGCACTCACGCTATTCATAATTGCCGCCGGCGTGTTCGCCGCCTTTGTGAGCGTTTCGCTGTCTGCCACGATCGTTATCCTCAGCATTATGCTGATAGGCGCCTATTCAATGAAAGGGCCTTTCTGGGCGCTGGCGTCCGGTTGGATGAGCAGTACCTCAGCGGCGGCGGGACTGGCCGCGATTGGTGCCATCGCAAACCTGATAGGCGGGGCGGTGATGGTAAACGCGTACGGCATTATCAATGAGCGGACGGGCAGCTACACGCTGGCGATGCTTCCTCTGGCCGCGCTGTGCGTGGCCGGGGGGATAGCGGTGCTCATTATGGGCCGACAGGCCCGCAACGCTCAGCTACACGAAAAACAGGTCACGCATTAGCGTTGACAGAAGCGGGACAACTGTCCCGCTTCTGCATTTAAAGATGTTCTTCCGCCGTATCGCTCGTTTCCCCAAAAAACTGCTGACAGAAGAGCTTACTGGCTCCCATTTTCTGCGACAGACGGCTTGCTGCCGCCTTCATCAACTGACCTATCTCCTTCTCACGACGATCTTCCGTCAGCCGTGAGATGGGGCCGGTCAGGGCTAACGCCGCAACCAGCTTGTCGTGAACGCCGAAGACAGGCATCGCAAACGCAGCGGTGTGGGGATCGCGTGCCCCTGACGTGTAGAAAGGGAGTTCAGCGTCTCCCTCCGGCAGGCTCTCATTGAGCCCCCAATGGCGTAATATCTTACTGATGGCCGAATTATCGAGCGGAAACTGGCTACCGGGAAGATTGCTGTGTCGCAGGCCATGCGACGCTTCAGCGCGAAACAGACAAAGCCGCTGCCCTCCCTCCAGCACATACCAGCTGGCACTCTCCTGAGACGCCAGGGATAAGGCCTGAAGCTCTGGCTGAACCACTCGGGAAAGATGGAAAGATTGTTCATACAGCTTGCCGAGGTAAAGCAGACGTGGGCCCAGCGCATAATTGCCGTCTTCATGCCTGACGACGTAATTCATCCGTTCAAGAGAATTCATCAAGCGGTAAACCGTGGTTTTGTGATAACCCGATAGCTGTGCCAGCGCGGTCAGCGTCAGGCTCTCATCTCCAGGACGGAAGCAATCCAGTAAAGCCAGCGCTTTTTCAACCGCTACAACGCCTTCATTCCCCATCATTATCTCCTTGTTAGCCCGGCAGTGAGTGTACCTCAAATTTTGTGAGTCACTTCGTGTTTACATCACAAACGCCATCTCGGGTCTGGCTAAAAGGAAAGCAACACCGCTATAGTTGTTTTGCACTGTACACCTGCATTGTACTTAGTAAAACAATATGGAGGCATTCATGTCCGTTACTGAAAAAAAACCGATTAATCGCCAGTTTGATCGCGTTTCTGCCGAGGACGTTCGTCGGGCTGCCGAGTATCAGGCCGCTATTCTGGCCGACGTGGCCGGTCGCCGCGGTACGCTTCATGGCCGCATCAAACCGCTGGCCCCACACATGTCCGTTGCGGGTCCGGCCATCACCGTTGAAGTCCGTCCGGGTGATAATCTGGCGATTCATGCCGCGATGGCGGTGGCGCAGCCCGGCGATGTCCTGATCGTCGATGGCAAAGGCGACCTGAGCTGCGCACTGCTTGGGGAAATCATGGCCACTCAGGCTCAGGCGAGCGGCATTGCGGGCATTATTATTGACGGCGCTGTACGAGACGCCGATACCTTGAGCAAAGGTCACTACCCTGTCTTTTCTGCCGGTCTGAACCCCTGCGGCCCGACAAAGCTAATTTCTGGTCGGGTTAATCATCCCATTTCAGTCGCCGGGGCGACGGTTCAGGCCGGGGATCTGGTTGTCGCGGATATCGACGGCGTGGTAGTCATCCCGCGCGATGAGGTTCAGGAAGTTATCGCGCTGGCAAAAGGAAAGCTGGAGATGGAGAGCCGACGCCTTGCCGCCATCCGTGAAGGCGATTTACGTCCACACTGGCTTGATGACGCGCTTCGTAAGGCAGGTATGTTAGATGACGGGGAGACGCTGTGATGGGGGGCAAAGACGTAGTTCTGGTTACCGGAAGCGACCTGGCGGAGCAGGCCATGGTAATGTTGCAGGGCTTTGAGGTGGTGTTTGCGGGCCGCCAGCCCACAGAAGATGAACTGATCGCGCTGTGTGAACGACACAATCCTGTGGCGATTCTGGTACGTTATGGCAAGATTACCGCGAAAGTCATGGATGCCGCCCCCGCTCTGCAGGTTATTTCCAAGCACGGAAGCGGGATCGATGTGATAGACCAGACGGCAGCGGCCGAGCGCAACATCGCCGTCCGCGCTGCGCCAGGTGCAAACGCGGCGGCAGTGGCTGAACATACCTGGGCGCAGATCCTCGCCTGCGCAAAGTCGGTGGTACCTCTGGACAAGCGCCTGCGAGACGGGCACTGGGATAAGGCGACGCATAAATCCATTGAACTGGAGGGCTTAACGTTAGGGCTCATCGGATTGGGTGCTATCGGCTCGCGTGTGGCACATATTGGCCACGCATTCGGCATGAAGGTGCTGGCTTACGATCCCTATGCTAAGTCCATGCCTGCCCTGTGTGAACGCGCAGAAACGCTGAATGGACTTCTTTCCCGTTCCGATGTCATCTCTTTGCACTGTCCGCTGACCGATGAGAATCGGGGGATGATCAATAGCCAGACGCTCGCACACTGCAAGCGGAACGCAATTCTGGTAAATACGGCACGCGGCGGACTGATCGACGATGAATCGTTACTGGCGGCGCTCAGGGATGGCACGCTGCACAGCGCAGCGCTGGACAGCTTTACCCACGAGCCGCTGACGGCGCCGCACCTCTGGCAGTCCGTAGAAAACGTGGTTATTTCACCGCATATTGGCGGCGTTACCGCAGCGTCATATATCAAGATGGGGACAGTGGCCGCGAGCAATATTCTTGCTGTAACAGACGTAACCACCGTCAGCCCGTAAAGCCAACTGTGACGAGTGGCAGTGCTCTTATGTCACTTGTCTTCTGCTGTGTAGAGACATTAAAGTTGTATCCTTTAACCTGAAAAAGACTTTAAAGTTGTAAAGTTTTAAAAAAAACACATACAAAACATGATGCTAAGTGTGTATCACACGCTGTTCCAACATTATGCCTTGATGTTCTTGCAGGAACTGCAATTTACAGGAGGAAAAAGGTGTTTTTGTAGTTATCTGGCGTTACGTGACAGTGTTGGTCAGATACTTCCACCTCTTCAGAGTTAAAGTTTGATATATGGGAAAAAAAAACGCTCCCGGACGGGAGCGTAAGCCAGTGACTTCGGCGTCAAATGAGGGTCTAACAAGTGGAGCTGCGGGTTAATTCTGGGTGATCTGACTGCGATGCTTATCAGCCTGCTGCTGGTGAACAACGGAAGACTGACCATTATTCGCCTTCTCATGTACAGCTGCGGCCTTCTCATGCTCGCTCATTTCAGAAAATGACTTTGCTGTTTCGTTGGTAGCTCCGGGTTTAGCTTTCATCATTTTTTTATGCATTTCAGCCATGTCCTGGTGGGCAGCAGAATTGCTGTTTTGCATCATGTCATGGGACATTGCGGCCTGATCGTGACTGCTCATATCCATCATTGTCATGCTGTCTCCCTGAATTGCACTTTTTTCAGCAGATGACTGCATCTGGTGGGCAGGTGCCTGTGCATTATTTACCTGGTCATGCATGTTCATTGTCTCTGCAGCCATGGCAGATGAAGCGGCAGCCATAATGGCAACAAATGATACGAGAATCTTTTTCATGGTTGGGTCTCCGGTGTTTACATACCCAAACAATCAATGGCTTATAACAGAGAAAGCAGTTGATCTCAGGGCGGGTTAATCATCACTCCAGGAACCAGGTGATTGTGTTATCACGCTGCTCCTGATTTATGAATAATTATAAAAAACCGCCTCTGTTTATCGCGTGACTGAATGATGACAATTTTGTCACCTTCCAGGTTTCTCCTGAACAACGGGATTAATCCATTAACAGGCGCACTTTGAACACAATTTCACGCCCCTGCTGTTCTGCTGACAGCTCGCCGCCGTGAGCATGAATGATCGACCTTGTAATTGATAATCCCAGCCCCGCGCCTTCCGTGTTGTAGAACCTTGATGAGTCTGCGCGATAGAACCGGTCAAACAAACGTTCCAGATTAGCGGGAACCTGGCCGGACATCGTATTCGTAATCATCACGTTCACACAGTCACTGTCACGCTCAAGGTGTATCGCTGTACAGGTGTTATCGGGAGAATACTTGATTGCATTGGAAAGCAGGTTACTGAAAGCACGTCGGAGCATATCGCTGTCTCCGGCAACAACGCCCTCTCCTTCAACCGTGATTGTCTTTCCTGTTTCGTCTGCCAGGGGCTCGAACAACTCACGTAATTCATTCAGTTCGGCTGCCAGATCCACATCATGTTTATCCAGCCGCAGCAGACCATGCTCTGAACGTGCCAGAAAAAGCATGTCACTGGTCATTCGTGACAACCTTTTCAGTTCTTCCAGGTTAGCGAATAAAATTTCGCGGTAATGCGAAACATCCCTTTCCTTAGCCAGTGCAAACTGCGTCTGCATCATCAGATTACTGACTGGTGTGCGCAGCTCATGCGCGATGTCAGACGAGAAATCTGACAGTTTCCGGAATGCCCCCTCCAGGCGATCAAACATATTATTGAACTCCTGCATGGTCTCAGAGATTTCCGGCGGAGCCAGATCGGGATTTAGACGCTGATCCAGGCTGTGTACGGTCATGGAGGAAGCCAGACTGGTCATTTCCCGTAGCGGTTTCAGACCAATACGTGTGGTCAGCCAGGGAAGGTGCGAACAAGTTCCTGATATGAGATCATCATATTCATCCGGAGCGCATCCCAGAGGGACATCATGAGCCATCAACTCACCTTCGCCGATAGTGAATTCAGCACTAAGCGCCGTCAGACCCGAAAAGAGATTTTCCTCTCCCGCATGGAGCAGATTCTGCCATGGCAGAATATGACCGCTGTCATCGAGCCGTTTTATCCCAAGGCGGGCAATGGCCGACGGCCCTATCCGCTGGAGACCATGCTGCGTATTCACTGCATGCAGCATTGGTACAACCTGAGCGACGGTGCCATGGAAGATGCCCTGTACGAAATCGCCTCCATGCGCCTGTTTGCCCGATTATCCCTGGATAGCGCCCTGCCGGATCGCACCACCATCATGAATTTCCGCCACCTGCTCGAGCAGCATCAACTGGCCCGTCAATTGTTCAAGACCATCAATCGCTGGCTGGCCGAAGCAGGCGTCATGATGACCCAAGGCACTTTGGTGGATGCCACCATCATTGAGGCACCCAGCTCTACCAAGAACAAAGAGCAGCAACGCGATCCGGAGATGCATCAGACCAAGAAAGGCAATCAGTGGCACTTTGGCATGAAGGCCCACATTGGTGTCGATGCCAAGAGTGGCCTGACCCACAGCCTGGTCACCACCGCGGCCAACGAGCATGACCTCAATCAGCTGGGTAATCTGCTTCATGGAGAGGAGCAATTTGTCTCAGCCGATGCCGGCTACCAAGGAGCGCCACAGCGCGAGGAGCTGGCCGAGGTGGATGTGGACTGGCTGATCGCCGAGCGTCCCGGCAAGGTAAAAACCTTGAAGCAGCATCCGCGCAAGAACAAAACGGCCATCAACATCGAATACATGAAAGCCAGCATCCGTGCCAGGGTGGAGCACCCGTTTCGCATCATCAAGCGGCAGTTCGGCTTCGTGAAAGCCAGATACAAGGGGCTGCTGAAAAACGATAACCAACTGGCGATGTTATTCACCCTGGCCAACCTGTTTCGGGTGGACCAAATGATACGTCAGTGGGAGAGATCTCAGTAAAAACCGGAAATAACGCCAGAAATGGTGGAAAAAATAGCCTAAATAGGCTGATTCGATGTGTTTGCGGGAAAAAAATCGGCCCAGATCCGCGAAATTTTAATCAACGAGTCAGCTTGGGAAGACATGACCTGCTTATTCGCACCTTCCCTAAAGGGGCCAGGGTTACACGGGGAGGTGCTATTGCGTTATCCGGTAACAGCGGACGTTCATCCGGTCCTCATCTGCATTACGAGCTGGTCATCAATAACAACCCTGTTAACTCTCTGGCGTTCCGGGCAGCGGCACCCGCTGATAACAAACTCGAACAGCATGCCTTTGCGCATGTCAGAGACTACGAACGATACCTGGACTGATAACGGGACCGCGACGCGGCCCCGTCTGCCGGATTAATTTTTTTTATCGTTTTCACTTCCGTGATGTTGATGATCTCCATGCCCTCCGTGGCCGTGGAAAAGATGCATTAGCGGGCAGACCAGCAATAACAGATATGGCCAGTAACCTGCCACATGTGACCAGTGTTCGCGCAGGAGGGCAAATGCCGCGATCGCGGCGACAGCAATAAGCGCATAGGTGGTACTTTTCATACTGGACTCCTTCTGTTCGTAACTGACCCTTCACTCAGTGTTATTTCCCGAGCCTGACACTTTTCAGACGCAACGCATTCACAATGACGCTGACGGAGGAAAGAGCCATGGCCGCCGCCGCAATAACTGGCGACAGCAGTATTCCATACACAGGATAAAGCAGACCTGCAGCCACAGGCACGCCAAGTGCGTTGTAGATAAATGCAAAAAACAGATTCTGTCGGATATTTTTCATGGTGATCTCTGACAGATGACGGGCCCTGTTCAGTATCATCAAGTCGCCTTTGAGAAGGGTGACTCCGGCACTTTCAATTGCCACATCTGTACCCGTTCCCATAGCTATGCCCACGTCAGCCGCTGCCAGCGCCGGGGCATCATTTACACCGTCCCCCGCCATCGCAACCACATGACCAGACGCTTTCAGTCGGGTTATCACTGCTTTTTTGCCGTCAGGCAGAACCCCGGCTTCAACCTCATCTATTCCCAGTTTCCGTGCGACTGCTTCAGCAGTAAGCTGGTTATCCCCGGTGAGCATAACAATGCGGATCCCCGCCTGACGCAAAGCTTTAAGCGCATCCGGCGTGGTTGCTTTCACGGGATCCGAGATAGCTATCAGGCCTGCAAGGTACCCATCTGTGGCCACATAGATAACGGTAGCGCCTTCCATCCGCAACGTATCCGCAACGGCCTTTTGATTATCAATAACGATACTGTTTTCCTGCATAGCCAGTTCATTACCAATAACAACCCGTTGACCTTCAACATCGCCTGAAACACCTTTCCCCGACGGAGCATTGAAATCACTGACTGCGGGTATCATGATCCCCCTGTGCTGGGCTGCCCGGACTACAGCCATACCCAGCGGATGCTGCGAGCCTTTTTCCACTGCGGCCGCTACACGTAAAAGAGATGCTTCCCCACCCGGATTGAGACTGATAATCCCTGTCACCGTAGGCGAACCTTCCGTGAGCGTGCCTGTTTTGTCGACAACCAGCGTGTCCACTTTTTCAAGACGTTCAAGGGCTTCGGCATTCCTGATTAACACCCCGGCCTGGGCTCCTTTGCCTACCCCCACCATTATCGACATCGGTGTGGCCAGCCCCAGTGCGCAGGGGCAGGCAATAATCAGGACCGACACAGCCGCAATCAGACCGTGCGCCATCCTGGGCTCGGGCCCCCAGACAGACCAGATCACGAAAGCAACAACCGCGATAAGTATCACCAGAGGAACAAACCAGCCTGAAACGCTGTCTGCCATTCTCTGGATGGGGGCACGCGAACGCTGTGCATCAGCGACCATCTGAACAATTCGTGAGAGCATCGTTTCATCACCGACTTTCTCTGCTCGGATGATAAGACTACCTGTCTGATTAATCGTCCCCCCAATGACAGGTTCACCCTCTTTTTTGGTAACCGGCATAGACTCCCCGGTCACCATCGATTCATCAACAGTTGTTTTGCCTTCGACCACGATACCGTCGACCGGAATACTCTCTCCAGGTCTGATGCGGAGCTTATCGCCAGGCAGGACATCTTCTGCATTAATATCCGTTTCATGACCGTCATGATCCAGCCGCCTGGCTGTTTTGGGGGCAAGGTTCAGAAGCGCAGTAATGGCACCTGAGGTTTGTTCCCGTGCCCGCAGTTCAAGAACCTGTCCCAGCAGAACAAGCACCGTAATTACTGCTGCGGCTTCAAAATAAACGGCCACCAGGCCATCCATGTTTCTGAACGATGCAGGAAACCAGGAAGGGAAGACGGTTGCAATGACGCTGTAAACCCAGGCTGCGCCGGTCCCCATTGCAACAAGGGTAAACATATTCAGGGAGCGGTTACGCAACGACATTCCGGCCCGGGCGAAGAATGGCCAGCCACAGTACAACACGACTGGAGAGGCCAGAAGCAGCTGCAGCCATGTGTTGTATTGTGGCGGTACTGTATTCCTCAAGGCGGGAAACAGATGAGATCCCATTTCGAGTATCAGAACCGGAAACGCCAGCAACAACCCCAGCCAGAAGCGTCTTGTCATGTCGCGAAGTTCATCACTCGGCCCCGTCGATGCCGTGGCTACGAGCGGTTCCAGTGCCATTCCACAGACAGGACAGCTTCCGGGACCACTGCGGCGTATCTCCGGGTGCATCGGACATGTCCACACACCTTCAGAAATATCTTTCTCCGCCTGATGGTGAGGCTGTTTTATCTGGTCTGGGCTGACTTCGTGGTGATCGTGGTGGTGGTGGGAATGTTCACTGGCATCTTCGGTAAGATAACGGTCGGGATGGGCTGTAAATTTACTCTCACAGCTGGCAGAGCAGAAATAAAGCTGATGGTCCTGGTATCGAATGCTGCTGTGCGCCTTGTCGGGCAGGAATGCCATCCCGCACACGGGATCTCTCACCTTATGCAATACGTGGCTCTCGTCCGGGGATAATGTCTGTTCAGAAGCAGTCTGGTTGTTGTGTTGCACTACATTGTCATTTTTCACAGTAACTCTCCTTATGCATGCCTGAAGCATTTTCTGTCTTCAGGGTATGTCATGGATGCGATTACCACGAATGTCGCCGGCACAGGAGTGCCTGCTGCCGGCGTCCCGTTATCAGCCGTTCCGCTGACTATTCGATTCGCTGGAAGACTTTTTTACTGCCCTCCGGAGAGAATGAAATAACATCGTAAGCCTCTTTACGGGCCCCCATCTCCATTCCCGGGCTCCCCGCAGGCATGCCCGGGGTGGCAAGACCATAAATCCCTGAACCAGACAGCATTGCCTTATGTATCGTGGCTGCAGGCACATGGCCTTCAATGATCAAATTACCAGTAACTGCGGTATGACAGCTTCTCAGCTCAGCAGGAACAGCATATTTTTCTTTCAGGGCTGACAGGGCCTGATCATTCATGACGTGGGTCCGCACCTCAAACCCGTCCTTTTCCATCGCCTTGCCCCACAGGGAACAGCAACCACAGTTTTCAGACTTGTACATGTCTATTACTTTTTCACCTGCCATTGCAGGAAGTGAAAGGCCAAAAGCCAGGGTCATTAAAATTATTTTTTTCATACTCACCTCTGTATGTTATCGATATAAACCCTGACGTCAGGGTGAATTTATGCAAAAGGACACCCGCAGGGGTGCCCTTTCAGGGTTATGACACGCTCTTTTTATGTCTGCGCAGCCAGATGAGTTTATAGGCGGCAGGAATAATGAACAGGGACAGCAGCGGAGCTGTGATCATCCCGCCAATCATGGGGGCCGCGATACGGCTCATGACTTCTGAACCTGCGCCGGTACCCCAGAGTATCGGCAGCAGACCCGCGATGATCACCGCCACGGTCATGGCTTTCGGCCGGACACGCAGCACGGCACCATGATAAAGGGCTTCATCAAGACCTTCCGGTGTGAACGTTTCTTTGTTTGACAGTTCCGGATGCGCTTCAATGGCATGACGCAGATACATCAGCATGACCACGCCAAACTCTGCTGCCACACCGGCCAGGGCGATAAACCCGGTTCCGGTTGCGACTGACATATGGAAGCCCTGCCAGTACAGGAACCATATCCCGCCAACCAGGGCGAACGGCAGACTCATCAGGATCAACAACGCTTCATCAACCCGGCGGAACGCCAGATACAACAGGATGAAAATGATCATCACCGTCATCGGCACCATCAATTTAAGTTTCTTGTTGGCGTGCTCAAGCAGTTCAAATTGTCCGGAGAATGACACGCTGGTACCCGGTCTAAGTTTCACTTTCTGACTGATAGCCGTTTTAATATCATTAACCACCGACACCATATCCCTGCCGCGCGCGTCAATGTAAATCCAGCTGGCTGGACGGGCATTTTCCGTTTTCAGCATAGTCGGCCCTGAAACGACCTTAATATCCGCGACATCGCCCAGCGTGATCTGCTGCTTCATCGGGGTCAGGATCGGCATCTGTTTCAATGCATTTGGACTGTTCCGATAATCCTGTGGATAGCGAATATTAATCGGGTAGCGGGCCACGCCTTCAACCGTTTCCCCTACCGTTGCGCCGCCGATGGCTGATGAGACAAACAGCTGTACATCACCAACAGTCATACCGTAACGGGACGCTTTTTCCCGGTTGATATCGATATCGATGTAACGCCCGCCTTCAAGTCGCTCAGCCAGGGCAGACACCACGCCCGGCACGGTTTTGGCTACCGCCTCGATACTCTGCGCAGTCGCATCAATATCGGCCAGGACAGTCCCTGAGACCTTGATACCTATCGGGCTTTTGATCCCGGTTGAGAGCATATCAATACGGTTACGGATAGGCGGAACCCAGAGGTTTGCCAGACCCGGTAAACGGACGGTCTTGTCGAGTTCTTCAATAATCTTGTCAATCGTCATACCCGGACGCCACTGATCCTCAGGTTTGAGCTGGATCGTGGTTTCCACCATTTCAAGCGGTGCGGAATCCGTTGCGGTCTCTGCTTTACCGGTCTTGCCAAATACAGAGGCCACTTCAGGAACGCTTTTGATTAACTTGTCCGTCGTCTGCAGGAGTGCTGCAGCTTCTGCCGGAGAGACGCCAGGCAATGTTGATGGCATATACAGCAGGTCGCCCTCATTGATCTTCGGCAGAAACTCCCCCCCCACCTGACTCAATGGCCATATAACGGTGAAAATGGACAAGGCCGCAACCAGCAGGGTTGTTTTTGGCCAATGGAGGACCCGCAGCAGCAATGGATGATACGCTTTGATCAGCACCCGGTTCAGGGGGTTACTGGTCTCGGCAGGAATTTTTCCCCGGATCCAGAATCCCATCAAGATCGGAATGACAATGATGGCCAGCGCGGCCGCTCCCGCCATGGAGTACGTTTTCGTGAATGCCAGCGGGCCAAACAGACGTCCTTCCTGACCTTCCAGGGTAAAGATAGGAATAAAGGACAGGGTGATGATCAGCAGGCTGATAAACAGTGCGGGTCCCACTTCCACGGAGGCGTCGGTAATCACCTTCCAGCGGGTGGCGTTGTCAATCTGCTCACCCGGATGCTGATGATCCCACTCCTCAAGCCGTTTATGCGCATTCTCAATCATCACAATGGCGGCATCCACCATCGCACCGACGGCAATAGCTATCCCTCCCAGCGACATGATATTGGCGTTTAGTCCCTGGAAGTGCATGACGATAAAGGCGATACACAGGCCAAGCGGCAGAGAGATAATCGCCACCAGGGCAGAACGTACGTGCCACAGGAACAGGGCACAGACGATGGCCACCACGAAAAACTCTTCCAGAAGTTTGGAACTGAGGTTATCAATCGCCCGGTCGATCAACTGGCTGCGATCGTAGGTGGTCACGATTTCAACGCCTTCCGGCAGGCTGGCCTTCAGCGTCTCCAGTTTATCCCTCACTGCCGTGATAACGTCGCGCGCATTTTTACCCGACCGCAGGATCACCACGCCGCCAGCGACTTCTCCCTGGCCGTTCAGCTCGGCAATACCACGCCTCATTTCGGGCCCGGTCTGCACGCGGGCAACATCCCGCAGATAAACCGGCACGCCGTTCTCACCTGTTTTCAGGACGATGTTATTAAAATCATCAATGCTCTGAAGATAACCGCTGGCACGGACCATATACTCCGCTTCGGCCATTTCAACGGATGAACCACCGGCCTCCTGGTTAGACGATTCAAGAGCCTGTTTCACTTCGGGCAGGCTGATCCCATACTGGGACAGTTTTACCGGATTGACCTGAATCTGGTACTGCTTCACCACGCCACCAACCGAGGCTACCTCAGCCACGTTCGGGATGGTCTTCAGTTCAAATTTCAGAAACCAGTCCTGCAAAGAACGCAGTTCTGAAAGGTCGTGTTTTCCGCTGCGATCGACCAGGGCATATTCAAATATCCAGCCCACTCCCGTGGCGTCCGGACCGATTTCAGAGCTCACACCCGCAGGCAGTTTGCCCTGAACCTGATTCAGGTATTCCAGCACGCGCGAACGGGCCCAGTACAGATCGGTCCCGTCTTCAAAAATGACATACACATACGAATCACCGAACTGTGAAAAGCCACGCACGGTTTTTGCGCCAGGTACGGACAGCATGGTGGTGGTAAGCGGATAGGTGACCTGGTTTTCTACAATCTGCGGAGCCTGTCCGGGATAGCTGGTTTTAATAATGACCTGCACATCTGACAGGTCAGGCAGCGCATCGACCGGCGTGTTAATTATCGTCCATGTGCCCCAGATGCTGAGAAACAGTGCGCCCATCATGACCAGGAAACGGTTGGCGACAGAGCGCCGGATAATCCATTCAATCATCGTCGTCTCCTCAGTGCCCTGAATGCATATTTACAGGCTGCTCAGACATTGCTGGCATACTGTTTTCTGTTTTTTCAGGGTGGCGCATACGTTCCAGCGCGCCCGTAATATTGGCTTCGGAGTCAATGAGGAACAGGCCACTGACCACCACGGTATCGCCTTCATTAAGACCGGAGCCAATGCCGGACTGTTGCTGTGATTCATGCAGAACGTGGATCTGTTTCGGCACAAACTTGCCTTCATCATCAACAGTAATCACGCGCTGTTCTTTGCCGGTATCGATAACGGCCTGGCTTGGTATCAGCAGCATCTCCTGACTTTGGGTATTCAGTTTGAGATAGGCATTCATGCCCGGCTTGAGAAACTCATCCTTGTTAGTAACCTGGAGGCGGACCTGAAGCGTGCGGGTTGTCTGATCCACGCTGGGAAGAATGTTCCATTTTTCGACATGGAATGTTTTATCCGGATAAGCCGGTACCGAAATTTCAAACTGCGACGTATCTTTCAGCAGATAGGCGATAGATTCTGGCACTGCAGCGCTGATCCAGACCGGGTCCATCCCCTGAATCTGAGCCACCACCTTATCTTTGGAAATATTCATGCCGGTGCGCAGGTCAAATGCAGTAATGACACCATCAATAGGTGCTTTAATGGTAAAACGGGTCTGGATTGTGCGGGTTGAACGCAGCCTTTGAATATCCTCTTCCGGCATACCAGCCAGACGAAGTCGCTCCAGAACCCCTTTTATCTGGGTTGGCGTACCGCCTGTACCGGATAACAGCAGAAACTCACTTTGTGCCTCAACCCATTCAGGAATGGTGATATCGATAAGCGGAGTGCCTTTCTTCACATGATCGCCAATCGTCAGGGGATACACTTTTTCGACGAAACCGTCAGAACGCGCCTGCACAATGACAAACTGATATTCGTTGTAACTGACATTAGCCGGGATTGTCTGAGAATAATTCAGCATTCCTCGCGTGACTTTTTGCGTTTTTAATCCCAGATTCTGAACCTGAGTTGGATCGATACGGATCCCGCCACTGCTTTTATCGCCACTTTCATCAGCATATTTCGGCACAAGGTCCATATCCATAAAAGGCGATTTTCCGGGTTTATCAAATTTGGTATCCGGTTTCATAGGGTCATACCAGAAAAGTACCTTTTTCTCCGGTGCCTTTTGTTCTGCTGGTACTGTTTTTTGTGATGAGTTTAAATACTGCCAGGCAGTAACCGATATCAGCCCCCCTGCTATGAGGCTGCTGATAATTATTGCAGCATATTTTATCTTTAAAGAAGCCATACAATTTCTCGCTGAAAAATCAAAACACCTGGCATATGCGCACGATTATTCATTCACAGTAATCCCATAATGAATGTTCAGGCGCACTGGATGTATTCGCTCCGGACTGTTAATCAGGATTGCGTAACGTTAATGCTTTTGAGTAAGGAGATATTGCCCTGCTGAATAAACGAGAAATCGACATGGTTGCCGGTTTTCAGGGCATTGATAGCGTCGTCTGCATTAACAAAAGTGAAGCGCATGGTCATTGCAGGCCAGCCCACCGCCGGGATTGCTTCGTGCGAAATGGTAATCTTTTTACTATTCATATCAATGTCTTTAACGATACCGGTGCCCTTGATAACCTGCTGTACCGAAGCATCACTGGCAGCATTCATATCGCCATGCTGATGTGTTTCAGCATGAAGACCGGCAGAAAACATGACAGAGAAGGCACCAAATAAAACGGCTTTAAGTGAATTACGCATTTTAATTTCCTGATTAATTGAATAAATTTACTCTACCCAACCGCCACCCAGCGCGGTAAACAGATTAATTTCGTTAACCTGTCGGGAATAGGTAAGATCGAGAATGGTTTGCTGCGTCGCGAAGAGGGAACGTTCTGCATCCAGCACTTCGATGTAACTGACAGCACCACTTGCATACAATCCTCTGGCACGCTGTAGAGTTATCTGAAGTGAATCAAGATAACGCTGCTGTGACTCAAGTTGCTGGCTAAGGCTGTCGCGCAGCGCAAGCGTGTCGGAAACATCCTTAAAGGCTGACTGAATTTTTTGTTCGTAATTAACCACGGACTGTTGCTGGCGAATTTCAGCCAGCTTCAGATTGGCTTTGTTCCTGCCAGCATTAAATATAGGAATTTCAATTTTAGGAATAAAATTCCACATTCCACTTCCTGACGTAAAGAGGCTGGACAGCTCCGTACTGCTAGAGGAGAGACCACTGGTCAGGGTAATGGACGGGAAAAAAGCCGCTCGCGCTGCGCCAATATTGGCATCAGCCGCTTTCAACTGGTATTCCGCTTCCATAATATCCGGACGCTGCAGCAATATTTGTGACGACAGATTTGGTGGCAATTTTACTGGTGCGATCTCCCCACCTTTAATCCCTTTTTCTGACGGAACTGCGCGGTACGTTCCCAGCACCAGTTGCAGGGCATTGTTTGCCTGAGCCAGATCGCCTTCTCGTTTGGCTATTTCGGCGCGGGTACTTTCGATTTGCCCCCTGGCTTGTTCAAGCGCCAGAACGTTCGTACTCCCGGTCACCAGTTGTTGCTCAACGAATGCATAAGACTGTTCATAATTTTTCAGCGTTTCCCGCGCAATACGGAGTTGTTCGTACGCCAGTTGCTGGCTGAAATAGCTCTGTGAAACGTTGGAGACCAGCAGGATGTGTACGGCACGACGGGCTTCTTCGCTGGCAAAGTAGTTCTGGCGATCAGCCTCACTCATGTTCTTAAGTTTGCCAAAAAAATCGAGCTCATAGCTGAGCTCCAGACCCGCGTCGTACTCCTGTGTGGTCGGCTTGTCACCTTTCAGACCACCGTTGTATGTGATCCCGGATGAGGCATTCAGTTGGGGATAACGATCTGCATCCGTGACGTTGAACTGGGCCCGGGCCTCTTCAACCTTCAGGGCAGCCATTCTCAAATCACGGTTATTATTCAGGGCTTCACCGATCAGCCTGCTGACCTGGGGATCGACAAAAAAGTTTCGCCAGCCCGTATCCTGATAGCTGTTTACCGCAGGCGTCAGACTGTTTTTAGACAATGAAAACTGCTGGGGAACCGGAGCTGGCGGACGCTGATATTCAGGTGCCAGAGAAACACAACCAGCCAGGATGAATATGGTACTGATGCTGAGTAATTTTAATTTGAACATAACGCTTCTCGTACAGGCAGACCTGGTAAATGGTTCAAACGAAGTCCAGAGTATTGATAGGGATACTTTACCGAACGCTCTCTGTTTGCCGGGTGACAGGATAATGACAATGTTGTCATTTTTGCTGTAATCCGTTGATAACGATCGTGGGCGCAATAAAATGACATTAGCAGCCAGCCGGGGAGCATGATGAAAATATTAATCGTTGAAGACGAAATTAAAACAGGTGAATATCTCAGCAAGGGGCTGACAGAGGCGGGGTTCGTCGTGGATCACGCTGATAATGGTCTGACCGGATATCATCTTGCCATGACAGCCGAGTATGATTTAGCCATCCTGGATATCATGCTGCCTGATGTAAACGGCTGGGATATCATCCGTATGCTGCGCAGTGCCGGAAAGGGGATGCCGGTATTACTGCTGACGGCCCTTGGCACGATTGAACACAGGGTCAAAGGACTTGAGCTGGGTGCGGACGATTATCTGGTGAAGCCCTTTGCGTTTGCTGAACTGCTCGCCCGGGTAAGAACCCTCCTCAGGCGGGGAAACACGATGATCACGGAAAGCCAGCTTAAAGTGGCTGACCTCTCGGTTGATCTCGTATCCAGAAAAGTCAGCCGCGCCGGGAACCGCATTGTGCTCACCAGTAAAGAGTTCAGCTTGCTGGAATTCTTCATTCGCCATCAGGGAGAAGTTCTTCCCCGCTCCCTGATTGCCTCTCAGGTCTGGGACATGAATTTTGACAGCGACACTAACGCGATTGATGTCGCAGTAAAGCGACTCCGCGCTAAAATAGACAACGATTACGGGACAAAACTGATCCAGACAGTGCGGGGCGTGGGCTACATGCTGGAGATCCCGGATGCATAGCAAACCGTCCAGACGACCTTTCTCACTCGCTCTGCGGCTGACCTTTTTTATCAGCCTGTCCACAATACTGGCGTTTATCGCCTTCACCTGGTTTATGCTGCATTCTGTTGAAAAGCATTTTGCCGAGCAGGATGTCAGCGATCTGCAACAAATCAGCACCACACTGAGCCGTATACTCCAGTCCCCGGCAGATCCGGATGAAAAAAAAGTAAGCAAAATAAAGGAATCGATCGCCAGCTACCGCAACGTTGCCCTTTTGCTCCTCAATCCCCGGGGTGAGGTGCTGTACAGCTCTGCGCAGGGGGCAGCACTACGCCCGGCCGTGAATTCAGCCGATTTTAGCGAGCACAGCCGCGCACGGGATGTCTTTCTCTGGACGGTGGAGGATACTGCGAGAGCGATGGATACCGGGTCCGGAATGAAGATGGAAACGTACCGGATTATCGCCTCCTCTGGCCAGGCGACATTTCAGGGCAAACAGCAGAACTATGTCATGCTGACTGGCCTCTCCATTAATTTCCATCTCCATTACCTCGATGCGCTGAAAAAAAATCTGATTGCGATTGCCGTCGTGATAAGCCTGCTGATTGTTCTGATCATTCGCATTGCTGTCCGTCAGGGGCACCTGCCCCTTCGTAATGTCAGCAATGCCATTAAAAACATCACCTCCGAGAATCTTGATGCGCGGCTGGAACCGACACGCGTTCCCATTGAGCTGGAGCAGCTGGTTATCTCGTTCAATCATATGATTGGAAAGATTGAGGATGTTTTTACCCGCCAGGCCAATTTCTCTGCCGATATCGCGCACGAGATCAGAACACCCATCACCAATCTGGTGACGCAGACTGAAATCGCTCTGAGTCAGGATCGAACGCAGAAGGAACTTGAGGATGTCCTCTATTCCAGCCTTGAAGAGTATAACCGGATGACCAAAATGGTCAGCGACATGCTGTTCCTGGCACAGGCGGACAATAATCAGCTGATACCTGACAGGGTTCGGTTTGACCTCAGAGCAGAAGTCATGAAAGTCTTCGAGTTTTTCGAAGCCTGGGCCGAAGAACGCAATATTATGCTCAAATTTAACGGGATGCCCTGCCTGGTTGAGGGAGATCCACAAATGTTCAGAAGAGCGATCAATAATCTGTTATCCAACGCCCTGCGTTATACCCCAGAGGGACAGGCAATCACCGTCTCAATAAGAGAGCAGGAGAGCTTTTTTGACCTTGTGATTGAAAATCCAGGGAAACCAATCCCTGAAGAGCATTTATCAAGGTTGTTTGACCGTTTTTATCGGGTGGATCCGTCCAGACAACGAAAAGGAGAAGGCAGCGGCATCGGCCTTGCGATTGTGAAGTCAATCGTGGAAGCACATCACGGAAGAGTGCAGGTGGAATCGGACGTACACTCAACGCGTTTTATCTTATCCGTGCCCAGACTGGAGAAAATGATTCCGGACACCCAGTGCTGGGAATAAAGATTTAAATGACAAAGATGTCATTAGCCTGTCATGCAGCAAACAGAAGCCATTCGATATAATTAGTGCAACTTATCAGGAAGGCTGGATTGCTTTATCAATATCCGGCGTCAGTGGACGCCAGGAAATGAATATCCAGTCCCCTCCCGGAGAAATAAACACTTCCGAACCTGTTTCAGTTATGGAACTGAAAACACCGGTTGTACTCCCCCGGACATCACTAATTAAGAAATGGAGAGTTATCATGAAAAATATCGTATTAGCATCCTTGCTGGGCTTTGGCTTAATTTCTTCGGCCTGGGCCACTGAAACCGTGAATATCCATGAGCGGGTCAACAATGCACAGGCACCTGCTCACCAGATGCAGTCTGCTGCGGCTCCTGTCGGGATCCAGGGGACTGCACCTCGTATGGCCGGTATGGACCAGCATGAACAGGCCATTATTGCTCATGAAACCATGACGAACGGGTCGGCGGATGCGCACCAGAAAATGGTGGAAAGTCATCAGAGGATGATGGGAAGTCAGACCGTTTCCCCTACCGGGCCGTCGAAGTCATTAGCGGCAATGAATGAGCATGAAAGAGCTGCAGTTGCCCATGAATTTATGAATAACGGTCAGTCTGGCCCACATCAGGCCATGGCCGAAGCGCATCGTCGCATGCTCAGTGCAGGCTGACGGCGAGGGAAGTATCTGTGCTGTCCTTATTTCCTTGATAGATTTTTCCGTAACCGGATATATGGCAACATCTTTGCCCCCTACAGGGGGCATTTTTATCAGATTCTGCTACAGTTAACGGGCATCAACGCTAAAAGGATATTTTTTATGAAAGCCAGAAACACTTTATTTGCAGTATTAATGTTATCCCTGCCAGCGATTTCAGCAGAACATTCAGAAATGAAAATGACTGATATGTCTACCTCGGCTTCGTCACAGGAATATATGGCTGGCATGAAAGACATGCATGACAAAATGATGGCTGCCGTAAATGAGCCCGATCCCGACAAGGCTTTTGCGAAAGGCATGGTAGCGCACCATGAAGGGGCAATAGCAATGGCTGAGACCGAGCTCAAATACGGAAAAGATCCGAAAATGAGAAAGCTCGCGCAGGACATCATTAAAGCTCAAAAAGGTGAAATTGAGCAGATGAATAAATGGCTTGATAGTCAAAAGTAAACATTGTAGAAATGTCACGACAAGCGTGATTTTACATCGTTCCTGGGCGCGGGAGTCGGTTAATCTTTATATAATTCAAACCCGATTAATTGCGGGTTTTTACTACTCTGTACTCCGGTCCTTTGTTGAGGACCGGAATATATGCACCTGAGATGCTTTTTTAATACATTATCTCGTCATGGATACAATGTCGCTCAGGATCTCAACCAGCTCGCTTCTCTCCTGCGTTCCGTCATGATAGGTTGATCTTGAGATGATTCTTTCTGATGTCATCTGAGGCCAGAATTTATCTAGTACATTATCGGGTTTCATTCCCACAGCCCGGCCGATTATTTTTTTAGCGTCACAGGTGTCCGTAAACGTGACGGCTACACCAGTAATTTCCTCGATAAGATCCGGGCACAGATAGTTTTCTATCTCACGTTTGCGCGTAGCGAAAAATACCTTACCGGCCTCCTCTACTTCTTTTTTACGCTTCTGGATGGACAGAACCTGTGCAGGGTCTCCCCCAATATCGGAGTCCAGAAATACGCACCAGGGAAGCCCCAGATCTTTGGCCAGATTCAATGTAACCCAGTGTTTGACGCTACCACACCCTCCTATGAGGACTGGCACTATTTTCACGTCCTCCAGAGAGGCTGGCAGCGCACCTGACTGTTTTAATGAACTGGCCGCATGCCTCAGGAAAGTAACATCCGACTTTCCCTCTACCAGAACAATCCCCTGCGCCCTTTCCATACCGGTCTCTGGCAGCACCCCCAGGCTTTCAGTGGCTTCCTTCAGCACTGCGTCATCCGGCATTTTTACTACGGGTTCACCCGCCTCATTTCGGGTAACATAACGTACGCCTTCGACAGGGATTAATCCGGCCAGCGCCGGGACATGGGTGGTGACGATAATCTGACGGTGCGGCTGGCCTGCCAGTGCCAGTAACGCTTTCATCAGCATCATCTGATAGTTCGGATGCTGTGACGTTTCAGGCTCCTCTATGGCATAAATCACATTTCTGGGCGTCCCCGCGACATTCTTTTCAGCCTCAGCCCGAAAAAAATTCAACAGGATAAGCCTCCTTATCCCGCTGCCGCGCTTATTGATGGGGATGCCATTTTCCCCGTCCAGGGTGAAATTGAAGGTCCACTTGGGTTTCTCCTTAAATCGTGGAGTCAGTTCACTGGCGAGTTCGGGGGCCATTTCACGTAATTTATCCAGCGTTCTCTGTGCGACATCCAGGGCGCTGTCCTGAATCTCATTTTCCAGCGCTGTAATTTTGTCCTGCAGCGCAGCCTGAGCGTCTTTTACGGCCTGCTGTAAGGGGTTTTTAGCTTCGGAATCCCCGTCGCTGCTTTCCCTGTCGGCTTTGAAAATCGCATACGTGGGCAGCAAATCGAGGATCTTACCCCATAATGATTTTGTGTCGGTTCCGAACTCTTTATCGACATCCAGCATAATTTCCGAACAGGTATAGGGGGCTGCGGCTTCCCTGATGGCCTGACGCCATAACGATGCAGTGCGTTTATCCGCCACATTTTTTTCAACTTCTTTTCCCACCGCCTTGAGCTCAGAAATTTTCATGCCCAGTAAATTTCTCAGGGGCTCCTCATCCGGGTGGATGCAGCGGATGCAGGTCTGCTCCGGTTTTCCTGAGGTCGTTGCTTTAAACGTTTTGACGATTTCAAAATTGCCGTCCTCATTCAGCAGATGTTCTGAGGCGAGCGTGGTCTGCACCCTGTCGTCGATCATGATAAAATCGGGCAGGTCATCAAATTCACAGGCTATTTCAAAACGGCCGTCCCCTTCTCTTAGGCTGAAACAGTTCATGTCATTCTTGTCAGCCTTCATTCCTTCTGTTTCAAAAAAAATAGCCAGCGCTTCCAGAAGCGTTGATTTCCCAAAGTCATTACGACCGACAATACCCGTCATGCTTTCATCAATAATGATTTCAGTAGAGTTTCTGTAGCCTCTGAAGTTTTTCAGTTTTAATTTTCTGAGCCGCATATGAAGTCCTGTGTGTAAGAAAGCGTTTTGCTGCAACCTGAATACAAAATATATTTTCAAATGCCTGCCAACAAGCAGGGATAACCGTTATTCAGAATATCTTAACGACATTTCGGGATTATGATCTGGTCGCGCTTTCAGAACTTTACTGCCCCTCAAAACACCGGAAACGAACTTGTGGTTGGTTACATGGCAAAGTTAAAACTCCAGAATCACGGGTAATGATTTCAATGCTTATTATATTTTTTGGAATTGACTCATGAGCTTTATAATTTAAATGATAATAATAACCATTCTTTTATGCGTAATATTTGCTACTGACACTGATGAATTTAAAAGAAGATAGATTTTCATTTACGGATTATTTCCTAAATTCATCGATAATGTGATCGACATAAAATTTTCACTGAAGAATGAAGAGATAATTTAAGGCCGAGCGAAATAGCTCAAAATGGTGTATTTAACATAACAGAAGAAATGAAAGGCTCTATCGCAACCTGATACTTCAGGCCGCTAAGGGGTTAATCTTGTTGAAGAAAAATTAGACCGGGAAGCGCCAGGCGTCACCATTTCTCCCGCCTGGCTGGAAGTGAAGAATAATTGTGCATAGCTCCGTATTCGGGCTTTGCATCTGACAATGGTTCCCTGGATGAAAGTACGATCTCCACTCCAAGGACGCTGAACACCCTAAACAAACGCTCAAAACCCGCACTTGCAGGGTTGGCCTCTAGTCGGGCATAAGTTTGCTGTGTTATACCCAAACGTTCAGAAACATCTTTTTGCGTCAGTCCATTGGCTTTGCGAAAGCCGATTAAAACAGGACGTAACTGATTCAAAGTCTTCAAAGCGTATTGAGTGTTCATAAGTGACCTTCCGTATCGACGGGTTAACAAGCATAACGCAGGGATTTACAGCATATAGGCTGTAATGCTCATTAACAGACTATAGGCTGTAGTACGAATCTTGCCAAGATGCGGCATCTTTCAAATACAAGGCCGTATTGGGTAAGCAGTACACCGTTATATAGCACCCCTTGCCCCTTTGCTGGAGAGGGACCCACGTGATCGCAGGTCTTTTAGACGTTGTTGCTAACCGGCATCATACACAGGTGGTAACCCCCAGGGAAACTCTATGAGTGATAATTTATTCCTGCCCCAGTCAAAATATAAAACCTTATCTAACTAGCTTTCTTAGTATTTTATAAATGAAGTGAAATTAGCGAAGAAGTTTTACATTGTAAAGTGAGCAAAAATATTTACCATTCAACTGGCAAAATTTACAATCTGCAGCCCTTAGCCTGAGAAAATGCACATTAACAGAATAATTATCAAGTCCGATAGAGGCATAACTTACGTCCTCAAAAATATCAGAAATAAATGAGTTGAAATTACAAAAATTAACTTCACTTAACATCTTGAACACCGCAGAAATATATCTATCATGCATTATCTTGACTTCGATAACCTTAGATAAACTTGAATGCGACTTACATTTGAAGAGATCAAAGAGAAAGTAAATCAGCATATTTTTATTGTCCGAAATCCATTTTAAAATTTTATTACGTGCACATGGTAATATATACACTGGATTTTTGAAAGGGTTTGAAACGTCAACCACAAGGGAACAATAACCATGAGGATTTATTCCACTTATAATTAAGTCACTAAGTCCTTTCACTGCATTCAAATAGTTATCAAAACAAACCTCATATAAACTGGTACTATGAACTGCACATTTAGATTCAAACAACCATCTATGACGCAGATAACCAATGCCTTTAGAGTGTATATCTTCAACAATACATTTGTGACAGTAACGAATGTTTGAGATGTTTACCAATGGATATGAATTAGTTATGTGAAAATTTTTCCGACAGGCATCTTCAACAGCGTTAAAATACCCGTAAACACCAGAAGATAACGACACTATATTGGAAGTTAGTATATAACCATTTCTAGTGGCAAGAATGTCATATATATCCTGCAAGCTATGCAATTTGTACATATCAATCAGTTCGAAACGAGGAAAGGCATCGTACCTTAGTGCGCCATGCTTTGATATTATGTTCCTGCAATTGGATAAGTTATACATTATCTGTGAACGCAGAAGAAAACTGTGCCACAATTCATTTTCGTAAACCATATAACTCCCTCTTATTTAATTAGTTCCATTTTTCTGAGAAGTATCATTGTCATTGGTAGTTTATCTCTGTATTTCAAAAGCCAGCCATGCCCTCCCAGTAAAGCATCTAGACTTGTAAGTGACATCGAGTACTGCCCCTGAGATAAAACATCATTTATTAATGATGATGAGATAATATCTCTCTCGCTCCAGTCTACTCTTTTATTTTTATAGCATCGTATTGTTTTAGGAAGACAGGAATTAAGCCAGTCACATTCATGTTTATTTAGCCAATAGAAACTTGCATAACAACTTTCTTTGACTAACTTTCGTGTTATAGAAACGGATTGATTATGTATAAATCTTAATATTTTCTGCTTATGACGCCGTCTTAAAGAATCTTTTTTACATTTTTTACGCCATGAGCATAAACCGTAACAAGATGAAATTACAGAGGATACAGCTCCTTCCGATAATGAGTTTTTCTCAGCTATGGATGCCAGACTAAACCCCCTTACAGCCATAGACTTGATAAGCAATTCAGTGAATATATTAATTTTTGTGTTTCGCTTAAACGCCCTCAGGTATTTTTTATAAATAAGTGTTTTAATGTAACATCTGCTGCGACTAAATTCCTTCCCAAGGTTGCTAACACTAGTATTATTTTCAACTATATGAAAACTGTATTTCTTATGACTTTTAAAGATTTCTTTCTTTTTATTAGTACGACTTCCTGCATACGTTGGCCAGCAAGTATTTAACAAACAATAACAAAGCAAAAGATGCTTTGTGGGATGCTGACAACATTTGTCTTTGAGTATAGGCTCCCAGTAATGATAATCAGTTAGGGATGTTGGTATAAGTCCCGATGAACCCTCCCCAAATAACTGGCACTTAGCATAAACATGTGCGTAGAATACATTTTTCTTTAAATTTCCATCCAATGATAATAAATTCAACTTTTTAAGTACATCCATGTAATTGGGGTGTGTAATATCTTTTCTTCTGATTATATTTAGGGACTCATAACAAAACTTAGCAAAATCGAAGTCTATCTCATTGCTAAGTTGTTCTGTATACGAAACAGGAGGCATCAGTCCAATACGTATGTGCGGTGAAGAAGGGACATGGATGCTTTCAAGCGCTACCGGATGCCGATGGCAGGTTGTAACCCCATGAAGCTGATGCGCCAGATGCCAATAAGTAACACCATAATGAAAAGTATCTTCACGAGCGCAAACCGGGCAAAACTTCAATAGTGTGCGCTGCCCTAGTGAAAAATTACTAAGGCGGCACAATCGATTAAGCCTGGCAGGGGTCGTGTTGAAATCCATAATTTCATTACGACTGATTGGTAGTGCCCAGGCAAAAAGAGGGAGTAAAGTCTGTTCATGCCAGAGCTGATCTGCACTTTCGGATGTATGAAGAGAAATAGCCTTTAATCCTGAATTGAGAATTGGATGGACGTTCATATCAGGTTTGTTGGAAATGATCGTTAACAGAGAAGATGGGGACATACCGTACACGGTAGTTGTCCGACAAAACCGGCTGAACAAGGATTCATCAGGCAAAACAGGCAACATTCTCATTTCCCACACCTCTCTTTGACCGTTACGAACTGTTACCTCATTACAATTTATTAAGTGGATCTATATTTATAAGCCCGCAACGCTGAAGAGCATCGTAGGTATTTTTCTTTTCAGCTGTTCTGTTGATAACAAGATCGTGGTCAAGAGACAGTATTTTCTCGTCGAAATTGCGCAAAACCTCGTCTATTTTTCCTACGAATTCCTTGTGCTGTGGCCTGTCTATATCCCCAGGGATCAAAGACTTTAGGGACTTCTCTGCCATGATTTTAGCCGAAGCATCACCCTCATTAGATGCAGAGAGCCATTTAGCTTCCTCATCTTCAGTCGCGGCCCCCGGGAGTGGAGTATCCTTATATTCCTCCGTATGACTCACGAGTACCGGTACAGAGGCCGACAAGACTGCGCCAGTGATGATTTCATTACCGCTACCGATAACCTTTAATTGTGCCCCCCGATAAATCATCTGAGCCAATCCAATATTGCCTTTAGATAAAATGAATAATTTTTCGTTTAACTCATCATTTAATGGAGTTTCAACATTTGTCCATTGTAATGGCCATAAATAATGAATAAACGATTGCCAGTCTTGTGAATCGTATCTAACATTCTTAATTTTCATGTAACCACCAGACTCTGCCCGCCTGGCAATTCTCATTTTCTTTGTCAGCGTCTCGTCAAAAGGATGATTTCCACAAAAAACCATAGATACCCCCATGGAATCTACAATTTCATGTAAAAAATCAATCAACTTACTCTCACCCCCGGTTCTTGAAAATTTAAGCCTCTGCATTTCATCAATAACAAGGATACCCAAAAATGATGATTTAATTCTTTGTGCAATCTGGCGAGCCAGAGCACCATTTCTAATCTCAGGTGTAGTTCGTTCAATACCAATTGCATCATCTAATTTTTGTAAAATCTCTTCACAAAGGTCTCTCACACTTGAATTGTATGGACAATTAATCTTTACCCATACAATTTGCTTACTGAAGCCGGGAAAAACTCCTTTATAGCTGCTGTGTTCTATAATCTGAGGGAAATGATCCATGACTTGCTCAATCATGGTAGTTTTTCCAGAACCACTCATTCCAACTATCGTAATAGTTTCAGCCTGGGATTTAAAATATCCACTTTCTGGCTCAATATCAGGACGCTCATTTCCATAGTAATGAAGATATTGAATTGTTCCGCTTTTTAAAGGATTACGAGCTGCATAGCTTTCCCTAAGTGCCCGTAAGATCATCTTATAAGCCTGGATAAGATTGGTTTGAGGGCAACGGAATTTCTTTATACGTTCGACATACTGCTCTCTAACATTCGCCGGGGCAGTCCAGCGGATTTTTTCGTCAATTTCGGGGAAATAACTCATTTCCAGAAGTACTTCATCTTCCGTAAGCGCTTCAGGAAGTGCTTCAATTAAGGGATTGCCACGATACTCAGGTAACTCCTGTTCTTTATATATCGCTGAAACGCGCCGTATAAGGTTCATTATTCTGCGTCCTCAGTCTTCTTCTTACCTTTTAACCATCTTTGTTTCTCCTCCCGGCCAGGCAAAAGCAGAACATTACTGGATGAAGGAAGTAGGGGTTCAGATCTTCCATTAGCAACATGAGTTCGCCCTAATGAATCAAGTTCATTTTTCCTGTTCTTTTTAATATCTTTACCATGTACCCGGCGAGATTCGTATATTTCATTTAATCTTTCGTTACCTTTCCTGTTAAATTCATCTTTATTATTGATATTGCTGAGCGAATCCAGAGTAAATAAATTAATTTCTTTTTGAGTATCTACCCAATCAGCCATTACATCTGTATCAAGATGAGCTTTCCCTTTAAATACATCTCTTTTCTTAAGTAGGTAATGTTTTTTGAAAATGCTATTTTTGTCAAATCTTACATATATATAATCTACGCAATTGTCATCTATTCTTGCTTCACAAGTGGTTCTTCCAAATACTCTGACACCTGATGCAATTTCAGGATCACATTCATAAAAAAGATTATTGTACTGAATCCCACCGGCGGTAATGTTAGCGTTCACAGGGATTAACAATCGTGCGATCACTTCGTCGGCCCCAACGGCTCTTGCGCTGAATCTCCCGTGCTTTAAGCTTATCATCCAACTATTTTTTGGTGATATTACGAGATCATTTTCAATCAGTAAGGGATTGATATAAGCCAGTTCCTCATACGTTCTCTGATTATGTGCAAGTATCTCCTGAATCAGTAAAGACGTGACCTCCTGAATCGTTAAACAAGCCCTAGATTGCGGTGTTGGCTCTCCTTTAACAATCTTTCCCCTTCGTGTTGTTCCAATAAGCCTATGAATAACCTCATCATTCAGAATGCCGAAACAGCGTTCAACAATGCTTTTTCTGTCGCCTCTACCGACTGGCGCAAACTCAAGTTTTGTCAGGGGGGTCATCTCTTCCTGAGGTTTAAGACCAATCATCTCCCCGTTGTCACACATCAATGTTAATGGAATGTGAGAACAAGGCCAATCATCATCAGTAATAGAGATTCCAAATAATCTACAATATTCTTTTTTTGGCATAAAGCAATTTGCTAACGCTTGTCGGGCGGCTCGCCATGAAGCATGGTATAAAGAAACATGAAGGCCAACAATCATTCTTGTTGCACGATCCACCACTGTATAAATAGTAGGACGCCCAATGACTTTTCGTCTGTTTAAACTCGAAATAAGATGTACATCAGCGACAGTTGAGTCTATTTCGAAAACATCACCCGGCAAAACAGTTGTATTAGCCACACTACCTAAAAGCGCCCGCATTTTGAGGTCTATTTCTTTTTTCGTGTTCTTCTTATTTATCGAGAAATCTTTAGTGAAGAGTTTTTTATTCCAGTATGAAAATTGTTTTAAAGAAGGAACATATGGAGCTCTATTTTCTAGGTTTGCTGTTTTAATTTCATCCCTAAAATACAAATCAATATGTCTCTCTAATGTTTTCTTTATCGTATCTCCGTTAACTTTATAATGATACGTAATGAGAGATTTTCTAATATTATTTATATCTCTTTCATTAAGAATGAAAACACGTGATCGTTCATTAGGTAATGCTCTGTTTTTTTTGGAATTCCCAAGTTTAATTTCATGTTTGATTCTACTTTTCCCAGCGGCGCCACAGTTCGAGAATGCGGGTAGCAATGCATAAATATCCTGCCCATGTCGCCAATACAACGCCAGAAGCGTTCTGATAGTATATTGTGATATTTTTTTATTTCTGGAGTAATCCATTAAAAGGTGCGACTTTTTATGTAATGCATAGTCGAACAGAAACATTCTGTCATCTACAAGATCTTTAATGATATTGTAATTTTCATCTCGCCTTCCTCTGTCTTTATCTGTTATTTCTTTCTCATCTACTAACATATATGAAGGATATATATAATCTTTACAAGTTATGCTATTTGATTCAATATAATATTTAAACATTGAAAATGAGAAAGGGATTGGCTTACCCGTTCTTTCTGATTTTATTTTAAACAAAATTAACAAATCGACCTTTCTGTCAAAATCCAAAACACGGTAAAGTCCCTCTGCAAGCAAATCAGTGCCTTGAGAGAGCCAGACTGAATTCCTAATAATATCCATTTGCGTTCAGTCCTATATAGTGGTCATTGGAAATTATCTTTATCAGACCGGTTTCGAGTATTGGATATGATAAATCAACATTTATCATTTTTAATCCAATCATTGCCTGCAATAACATCATCGCTTCTTGTGCATCTACCCCAAAGGTTGATGAAATCATTGCACGTAGTCCTACTATGGGATAAACATCTGGTTTAAGCTTCCATAGGATTTTATCAAGAGGATATTTATCATAAAATTCAGAACCATCTCTTAATACAGAAGTAGCCCAGCAAATGTTTTTACCGACGACGTTATTGAGTTCCGAGCCAACATAAATTTGAAACTCAACATCAATCAACTGCCAAAACATCCTCTCTATTTCAAGTTTTTGGGCTTCGCGTTCAGGTATGCTCTCGTTATGTTTTACTGCTATAGCTTTGTATCGAAGTCCGCCTTCAGGAGTTCTCAAGGTCAGTAAAAAATCGGTTGTCATAACATTCAGAACTTCGACAGGTACTCCTCTTACTCCCCTCACCATAGGATGTTGAAAATGTAGATGATTTGCTATTTGTTGGGTAAGCCGGAGAGGAAAGAGTGGGAATTGTTCCCGGATATCAATCACCGAGTCATTAAACTCAGCCAGATAGAAAAAGTTACTTTCGACAGAAGAAAGGAGATGATGGTTTCGAAACGTCTTAAGGCCAAAGACTATCGAACGGTTTCCACGGGATTTAACGTCCTGAGCTCTAAGCCAGGGCTGATAACTTTGGCCATAGCCCACTCCTATGCCGTCACCTAGCGCATTTTCATAATCCAAATAGGATTTGAGACGCCTACCCCTAGCCATGATCGTACCCTAAAAACGACATTGATACGTACCTATATGTGCATTTTATAGTCTCCAACCCTATAACCACACATTCAGTAAGTATACAACATTAGCGTCGTTTTTTGAGAATGGTTACAACTTTAGTGCTTTGTGTACAACTTTATTGTCCTCGGACACCTGCCAGCGCCTGAGCACACGCCCAGGCACTTGCCCATGCCCACTGGAAATTGTACCCGCCGAGCCAGCCGGTCACATCCATCACCTCACCAATAAAATAGAGCCCCGGCACGTTGCGCGCTTCCATGGTGCGTGAGGAGAGTTCATGGGTGTCGACCCCACCAAGCGTCACTTCCGCCGTGCGGTAGCCTTCGGTACCGTTGGGCTGCACCCGCCAGGCTGTCAGCGTCTCAACCAGCACCTCCTGTTCGCGGCTGTTAAGCTGCTTGAGCGACACATCCGGGATCTGCCCCAGCACCTGCAAACATTCCACCAGACGTTTTGGCAACTGCATGGCCAGCGTGTTTTTCAGGCTTTGATTCGGGTGCGCCGCGCGTTGCTCGTTGAGGAAAGCCTCCAGGTCGCAATCGGGTAGCAGGTTAACCGTGACAAACTCCCCCGGCTGCCAGTAGCTGGAGATTTGCAGTACCGCCGGGCCGGAAAGACCACGGTGGGTAAACAGCAGGTTTTCACGGAACACCGTACCGTCTTCAGCCGTAATGACCGACGGCACCGAGACGCCAGAAAGCGTCTGGAGCTGTTCCAGCAGGGGCTTATGCAGGGTGAACGGTACCAGCCCCGCACGGGTGGGCAGCACGTTCAGGCCAAACTGTTCGGCAATCTTGTAGCCGAATGGTGAAGCACCCAGCCCCGGCATGGAGAGGCCACCGCTGGCAATCACCAGGTTATCGGCGCTGACGCTTTCCCCGTTTAACTGCAGCGTGTAGCCCTGCTCATCGCGGGACACCTCCAGCACTTCCGTGCGCAGGCGCATCACCACGCCGCCCTTCTCGCACTCGGCCACCAGCATATCGACAATCTGCTGGGCGGAGTCATCACAGAACAGCTGGCCCAGCGTCTTCTCATGCCATGCGATACCGTGCTTACCCACCAGGTCGATAAAGTCCCACTGGGTGTAACGCGCCAGGGCCGATTTGCAAAAATGACGGTTCTGGCTCAGATAAGCTGCGGGTTCGACATAGAGATTTGTAAAGTTGCAGCGCCCGCCACCGGACATCAGAATTTTACGTCCTGGCTTTTTACCGTTATCCAGCAACAGCACGCGACGACCCGCCTGTCCGGCCATCGCCGCACAAAACATACCCGCCGCACCGGCGCCAATTACCACGGCATCAAACCTTTCCACGTCAAAATCCTCTTCGTTAACTGCCGCGGATTGTAAAGTTTCCTCTGTGGTCACACCAGCGTAATTAACCGAGATATCAGTCATATACTTGAAATATAAAATATATTTCTTTACCTAACGCCAACAAAGCCGAAGTTATATCAAAAAAAAGCTATATTTCACTTTGCCCGTCGCGCATTTGTCCTGGATAATGCGCCGCGTTCATGTCCTCAAAATGGCGTAACGTCCTATGCTACATTTGTTTGCTGGCCTGGATTTACATACCGGGCTTTTATTATTGCTTGCTCTGGTTTTTGTACTGTTTTACGAAGCGATCAACGGCTTCCACGACACTGCAAACGCAGTAGCAACGGTTATCTACACTCGCGCAATGCGATCGCAGCTCGCGGTTGTTATGGCGGCGGTATTTAACTTTTTTGGTGTTCTTCTGGGTGGACTGAGCGTTGCATATGCGATCGTGCATATGTTGCCAACGGATCTGCTTCTCAACGTTAGTTCTGGCCATGGCCTCGCTATGGTGTTCTCAATGCTGCTTGCTGCAATTATCTGGAACCTCGGTACCTGGTATTTCGGCCTGCCTGCATCCAGTTCTCACACCCTCATCGGCGCGATTATCGGTATTGGGTTAACGAATGCCCTCATGACCGGTACCTCGGTTGTTGATGCGTTAAACATCCCGAAAGTGCTGGGAATTTTCGCCTCACTGATTGTCTCCCCTATCGTGGGTCTGGTGGTCGCAGGCGGATTGATTTTCATCCTGCGTCGTTACTGGAGCAATACGAAAAAACGCTCCCGTATTCACCTGACGCCGGCAGAGCGTGAGAAGAAAGACGGCAAGAAAAAGCCGCCATTCTGGACGCGGATTGCCCTGATCCTTTCCGCTATCGGCGTTGCCTTCTCTCACGGCGCGAACGACGGTCAGAAAGGCATTGGTCTGGTAATGCTGGTACTGATTGGCGTCGCACCGGCGGGATTCGTGGTCAACATGAACGCCTCCGGTTACGAAATCACCCGTACCCGTGATGCGGTGAACAACGTTGAAATCTATTTCCAGCAACACCCTGAGCTGCTGAAGAAGGCAACCGGCGTTGACCAGTTGATCCCTTCTCCTGAAGCAGGCGCTACCACTGCGCCGGGCGAATTCCACTGCCATCCGGCAAACGCGATTAACGCGCTGGAACGTGCCAAAGGCATGCTGGGTAATATCGAAAGCTACGACAAACTGTCCGTTGAGCAACGTGGTCAACTGCGTCGCATTATGCTGTGCATCTCTGATGTCACGGATAAAGTGGCGAAGCTGCCAGAAGTGAATGCTGACGACCAGCGTCTGCTGAAGAAACTGAAAGGCGATATGCTCAATACTATTGAGTACGCGCCAATCTGGATCATCATGGCTGTCGCACTGGCTCTCGGTATCGGTACGATGATTGGCTGGCGTCGTGTGGCGACCACCATCGGCGAGAAGATCGGTAAGAAAGGCATGACGTATGCGCAGGGTATGTCCGCGCAGATGACGGCGGCGGTTTCAATCGGTCTGGCGAGCTATACCGGTATGCCAGTTTCGACCACCCACGTACTCTCCTCTTCCGTGGCAGGGACCATGATTGTTGACGGCGGCGGTCTGCAACGCAAAACCGTGACCAACATTCTGATGGCCTGGGTATTTACCCTTCCGGCCTCTATCCTGCTGTCGGGTGGGTTGTACTGGATTTCGCTGAAGCTTATCTAATCGGCAGAACGCGATAAAAAAGCGGGTCAGGAAACTGACCCGCTTTTTTTATGCTCAGTGCCAAATCATCAAGGCAATCATGCTGACCACAACCAGACCACACAGGGCGCTGGTTAAAATGAACTGACGGCGAAGACGCTCGCAACGGCGAATAAACTCTTCATCGTGGTGATCGCGATAGCGCTGGTAATAGATATACCCTACCAGACGCATCTGCTTGCTGGGCTGTCCGTGCGAGGTGAAGAACCCTCCACCGTCCACATACTGATAAAGCAACGGATCGCAACCACGAAGTACCACTAACAGCGCACGTAACGATGAGAAGTAGCGCGCCATATTCACTATGCAAACTACGCATAACGCCCAAAACAATGCGACGGTGCTAATCATACATCCTCCCCGGCGTACGCCCACGAAGCAAGGCCTCTGAGCTACCGCACTCCAGTGCCCTGACAGACAGTTCAGTGAAAGAATGAACAAAAGTCGATCCGGTTCGCGTTTTAATATCCGAACGGCTCATTAAATAGTGTAGGAGATCCGTTAATTTTTTTGCCACAAGGTTAATCGTTATCAACACCAAAGCTTGAAAAATATGTTTTACTGGGCCGTAATGAAAGCATCAGACGACGGCTTTTCCATTTAGTCATCGATAACTTAAGGAAGGAGTAACACTATGGCTTACAAACACATTCTCATCGCGGTAGACCTCTCTCCGGAGAGTAAAGTGCTGGTTGATAAAGCGGTATCCATGGCACGCCCTTACAACGCGAAAGTTTCTCTTATCCACGTTGATGTGAATTACTCCGACCTCTATACCGGTCTGATTGACGTCAATCTCGGTGATATGCAGAAACGCATCTCTGAAGAGACACACCACGCCCTGAGCGAACTGTCCACCAACGCGGGCTACCCTATCACCGAAACCTTAAGCGGCAGCGGCGATCTGGGTCAGGTGCTGGTTGATGCGATTAAGAAATACGATATGGACCTGGTCGTTTGTGGTCACCACCAGGACTTCTGGAGCAAGCTGATGTCTTCAGCGCGTCAGCTGATTAACACCGTTCATGTGGATATGCTGATTGTTCCACTGCGTGACGAAGAAGACGAGTAAGTCTGCTTTCCCTCTCCCACCGGGAGAGGGAACCGTTCGAGCCTCTTTCCAGCGCGGGTTGGGGTGACGGCATCAAACCGCACACCCTAACCTTCCTGTTCCGGCGTCCCCGAATAAATATCAAACCGGTGCCCTTTGGTGACCACCGCATTGGCCGTGGCCACGTCCGCCAGCGGCGGCGCATAGTCCGGACGTTTCACCACCACGCGCTTCGTGGCTAGCTGACGAGCAGGCACAAGCAAACCATCCGCGTCTAAATCCGGCCCGACCAGCGACTGGAACACCCGCATCTCTTTCTTCACCAGCGCGCTTTTCTGCTTATGCGGGAACATCGGGTCGAGGTAGACCACCTGCGGACGCGGAGTGATATCGGTCAGCGCCGTCAGGCTGGAGGCGTGAATCAACTGCAAGCGTGCCTGCAGCCACGGTCCAATCTCCGGGTCGGCATAGCCGCGCGTCAGCCCGTCGTCGAGCAGCGCGGCCACGACCGGATTGCGCTCCAGCATCCGCACGTGACACCCTACCGAGGCCAGGACAAACGCATCGCGCCCTAAACCCGCCGTGGCATCCACCACGTCCGGAAGATAGCTTCCTTTGACGCCAACCGCTTTGGCAACCGCTTCACCGCGACCGCCGCCGAACTTGCGCCGGTGCGCCATAGCGCCCCCCACAAAATCGACAAATATCCCGCCGAGCCTGGGTTCGTCACGCTTACGTAATTCCAGATGCGCCGGCGTCATCACCAGCGCCATCAGGTTTTCATCATCATGCTCCAGCCCCCAGCGGGCGGCCAGAACAGATAAGGCGCCGTCTCCGGCACCTGTTTCATCGACTAAACAGATCTTCACGTAACGGTTAGCCTTTAATTCCGTAGTGCTCAAGCATCGCATCCAGCTGCGGCTCGCGGCCACGGAAGCGTTTGAACAGCACCATTGGCTCTTCAGAACCGCCGCGCGTCAGGATGTTATCAAGGAACGACTGGCCGGTTTCACGGTTGAAAATGCCCTCTTCTTCAAAGCGAGAGAACGCATCCGCCGCCAGCACGTCGGCCCACAGGTAGCTGTAATAGCCTGCCGCATAGCCGCCCGCGAAGATATGGCTGAACGCGTGCGGGAAGCGGCCCCAGGTTGGGCCAGGAATAACGGCGACCTGCTTTTTGATCTCGGCCAGCGTCTCGAGGATTTTCGCCCCCTTCTCCGGACTAAACTCGGCGTGCAGACGGAAGTCGAACAGGCCGAACTCCAGCTGGCGCAGGATAAACATCGCCGCCTGGTAGTTTTTCGCCGCCAGCATTTTATCCAGCAGTTCTTTCGGCAGCGGCTCGCCGGTTTCGTAATGGCCGGAGATAAACGCCAGCGCGTCCGGCTCCCAGCACCAGTTTTCCATAAACTGGCTTGGCAGTTCGACCGCATCCCATGGCACACCGCTGATACCGGCAACGCCTGCGGTTTCGATACGGGTCAGCATATGGTGCAGGCCGTGGCCGAACTCGTGGAACAGGGTAATCACTTCGTCATGGGTAAACAGCGCAGGCTTGCCATTCACCGGACGGTTGAAGTTACAGGTCAGGTACGCCACCGGCTTCTGCAGGGAGCCGTCCGCTTTACGCATCTGCCCGACGCAATCATCCATCCATGCACCGCCGCGTTTGTTCTCGCGAGCGTACAGATCCAGGTAGAAGCTCCCGCGCAGCTCGTTCTTCTCGTCATACAGTTCGAAGAAGCGCACGTCCGGATGCCAGACGTCGATGTCGGTACGTTCTTTGGCGGTGATCCCGTAAATGCGTTTAACCACTTCAAACAGACCGTTAACGGCTTTGTTTTCCGGGAAGTAAGGACGCAGCTGCTCATCGCTGATGCTGTAAAGGTGCTGTTTCTGTTTTTCGCTGTACCAGGCGATATCCCACGGCTGCAGCTCGTCGACACCGTATTCCGCTTTCGCGAAGGCGCGCAGCTGTGCCAGCTCTTTCTCGCCCTGCGGACGCGCACGTTTCGCCAGGTCAGTCAGGAAATCGAGGACCTGCTGTGGATTTTCCGCCATTTTGGTGGCGAGGGATTTGGAGGCGTAGCTCTCAAAGCCCAGCAGCTGTGCCAGCTCGTGACGCAGCGCGAGGATTTCAGCCATCACCGGGCTGTTATCCCACTTACCGGCATTCGGGCCCTGATCGGAAGCGCGGGTGCTGTACGCACGGTACATCTCTTCGCGCAGCGCCTGATTGTCGCAGTAGGTCATGACCGGCAGGTAGCTTGGGATATCCAGGGTTAAGAGGAAGCCTTCCTGCTCTTTCGCTTCGGCCTGCGCTTTCGCCGCCGCCAGCGCGCTTTCCGGCATACCGGCCAGCTCGGCTTCGTCGGTAATCAGCTTCGTCCAGCCCATGGTCGCGTCCAGCACGTTGTTGCTGTACTGGTTGCCCAGCTCAGACAGACGGGCCGCAATTTCACCGTAACGGGTCTGTTTCTCTTTCGGCAAACCAATACCGGAGAGTTCGAAATCACGCAGAGCGTTATCGACCGATTTTTTCTGCGCGATGTTAAGTTCGGCATAGTGGTCGCCATCGCGCAGGTCGCGATAGGCTTTGTACAGCCCCTCGTGTTGACCAACCCAGGTGCTGTACTCAGAGAGCAACGGCAGGGTTTGTTCATACGCTTCACGGAGTTCCGGGCTGTTTTTCACTGAATTCAGATGGCTTACCGGGGAGAAGAGGCGTCCCAGCACGTCATCCACTTCGGCCAGCGGCTGACACAGATTTTCCCAGGTGTACGGCGCGCCCTGCGCCACCACGCTTTCTACCGCCGCACGGCAGTTGTCCAGCGCCTGTGTTACGGCTGGAACCACATGCTCAGGGCGGATTTTAGAAAACGGTGGCAACGAAAAAGGCGTCAGTAATGGATTGGTCATAAACGCTGTCCTGTTGAATAAGATGAATGAAGCGCGCATCCGGCGCTGTGCATATGCGATCTAGAATGGGGATAAGTGTAGAGGATTTCAATGCCAGACGTTGCGCTTTCGCGGCAGGATAAACTTTTCTGTATACTGTGGCGATACGCTCTATTTTTGCCCGATGGCGCTACGCTTATCAGGCCTACGTTTACTACCTGGAACACATTCATTCATGCTCAGTTATCGCCACAGCTTTCACGCAGGCAACCACGCCGACGTCCTTAAACACACCGTTCAGAGCCTGATCATTGAATCACTCAAAGAGAAAGATAAACCGTTTCTCTATCTGGACACCCACGCGGGCGCGGGACGTTATCAGCTGAGCGGCGAACATGCCGAACGCACCGGGGAATACCTGGAAGGGATCGCCCGCATCTGGCAGCAGGACGACCTGCCGGCAGAGCTGGAGCCCTACATTGGTGTGGTGAATCATTTTAACCGCAACGGCCAGCTGCGCTACTACCCTGGCTCGCCGTTGATTGCCCGCCAGCTGCTGCGCGAGCAGGACAGCCTTCAGCTGACCGAGCTGCACCCAAGCGACTTCCCGCTGCTGCGTTCTGAATTCCAGAAAGACAGCCGCGCCCGTGTGGAAAAGGCGGATGGCTACCAGCAGCTGAAGGCCAAACTGCCGCCGGTATCCCGTCGCGGTCTGGTGCTGATCGACCCGCCTTATGAGATCAAAACCGACTATCAGGCGGTAGTGAGCGGTATTAACGACGGCTACAAACGTTTTGCGACGGGCACCTATGCCCTGTGGTATCCGGTGGTGCTGCGCGCGCAAATTAAACGCATGATCAAAGACCTGGAAGCGACCGGTATCCGCAAAATTCTGCAAATTGAACTGGCCGTGCGCCCGGACAGCGACCAGCGCGGCATGACCGCTTCCGGCATGATTGTGATCAACCCGCCATGGAAGCTCGAAGCGCAGATGAACAACGTGCTGCCATGGCTGCACAAGACGCTGGTGCCGGCCGGAACGGGCCATGCCACCGTCAGTTGGATCGTGCCGGAGTAATCGCAGTCATCGGTGGAAACTATTGATTTCAGGTATACAATCGCGGCAATTCACGATTAAGGATAAAAGCTATGACTAAGCATTATGACTACATCGCAATCGGCGGCGGCAGCGGCGGCATCGCCTCCATCAACCGCGCGGCCATGTATGGCCAGAAATGTGCGCTGATCGAAGCCAAAGCGCTGGGCGGCACCTGCGTCAACGTGGGTTGTGTACCGAAGAAAGTGATGTGGCATGCGGCCCAAATCCGTGAAGCAATCCATATGTATGGCCCGGATTACGGCTTTGACACCACCATCAATAACTTTGACTGGAACAAGCTGATCGCCAGCCGTACAGCCTATATCGACCGTATTCATACCTCGTACGACAATGTGCTGGGCAAGAACAACGTCGATGTTATTCATGGTTTTGCGCGCTTTGTTGATGCGAAGACGATCGAAGTTAACGGTGAGACGATCACTGCCGATCACATCCTGATCGCGACCGGCGGGCGTCCGAGCCACCCGGATATTCCCGGTGTGGAATACGGTATCGACTCCGACGGTTTCTTCGAGCTGCCTGCTCTGCCAGAACGTGTTGCCGTGGTGGGCGCGGGATACATCGCCGTAGAACTGGCCGGTGTGATTAATGGCCTGGGCGCAGAAACGCACCTGTTCGTGCGTAAACACGCGCCGCTGCGCAACTTTGACCCGCTGATCGTCGATACGCTGGTCGAAGTGATGAATACCGAAGGCCCAACGCTGCACACCCACGCCGTGCCAAAAGCGGTCGTGAAAAATGCAGACGGTAGCCTGACGCTTGAGCTGGAAGATGGCCGTAGCCAGACCGTGGATTGCCTGATCTGGGCGATTGGTCGTGAACCGGCTAACGACAACTTCAACCTGGCGGCGACGGGCGTTAAAACCGATGAGAAAGGGTATATCGTTGTCGATAAATTCCAGAACACCAGCGTTCCGGGCATTTACGCGGTGGGCGATAACACCGGTGCGGTCGAACTGACGCCGGTTGCGGTTGCCGCGGGCCGTCGCCTCTCTGAGCGTCTGTTTAACAACAAACCGGAAGAGCATCTGGACTACAGTAACATTCCGACCGTGGTCTTCAGCCACCCGCCAATCGGCACAGTGGGCTTAACAGAACCTCAGGCGCGCGAGCAGTATGGCGACGACCAGGTGAAAGTGTATAAATCCGCGTTCACCGCGATGTATACCGCCGTCACCTCTCACCGTCAGCCATGCCGCATGAAGTTGGTCTGCGTGGGTCCGGAAGAGAAGATTGTCGGTATCCACGGCATTGGCTTTGGCATGGACGAGATCCTGCAGGGCTTCGCCGTGGCGTTGAAAATGGGTGCCACCAAGAAAGACTTCGATAACACCGTTGCGATCCACCCGACAGCGGCCGAAGAATTTGTCACCATGCGTTAAGCAAAATGCCCCTCTGCGGAGGGGCGTTTGTTTCAGACATAAATGGTTGCACAACGAATGCTCTGAATTATTTGCCCCATAAATCTGTCTAAAAATCCCTTTTAGCCTTTATTTTTCAGCCAATTGCTGTTCTAACTCCGCAAATACCCCGCGCTTAAAAACGTGATCAACCGCACATTTCCCTCAGCCAACACCGAAGCGAATGTCTACGCTTATAAGACGCCCGGAAAAAACTGTTATTTTGAACACACAACCGGAGGTCCTTATCGCCATGTTCAACCAGAAACTACAGGCTGCCGAGAACATCGAGTTCGAGATTGCAGAAGAGCTGCGCTACGAGACCGATCCCTGCGAGTTAAAACTGGATGAAATGATTGAGGCGGAGCCGGAACCCGAAATGATTGAGGGGCTACCCGCCTCTGATGCTCTGACGCCCGCCGATCGCTATCTGGAACTGTTCGAGCACGTGCAGTCGACACGGCTGTTTGCGGACAGCAAAACCTTCCCCGACTGTGCCCCGAAGATGGATCCTCTGGATATTCTGATCCGCTATCGCAAGGTCAGACGCCACCGGGATTTCGACCTGCGCCGGTTCGTGGAGAACCACTTCTGGCTGCCAGAGACCTATACCACGGAATATGTCTCCGACCCCGGCCTGTCGCTAAAAGAGCACATTGACAGCCTGTGGCCCGTGCTGACGCGCGAGCCGCAGGACCACATCCCCTGGTCTTCTCTGCTGGCGCTGCCGCAGGCCTATATCGTGCCCGGCGGGCGTTTTAGCGAGACCTATTACTGGGATTCCTACTTCTCCATGCTGGGTCTGGCAGAGAGCGGACGTAACGATCTGCTGAAATGTATGGCGGATAACTTCGCGTGGTTGATTGAACGCTACGGTCATATCCCGAACGGTAACCGTACCTATTATCTCAGCCGCTCCCAGCCGCCGGTATTTGCCCTGATGGTGGAGCTGTTTGAAGAGGATGGTGTGCGCGGTGCAAAGCGCTACCTTGAACACCTCAAAATGGAGCATGCCTTCTGGATGGACGGGGCGGAATCGCTGCTGCTTAATCAGGCCTATCGCAGCGCGGTGCGTATGCCGGATGGCTCGCTGTTAAACCGCTACTGGGACGACCGTGACACGCCGCGTGATGAATCATGGATTGAGGATGTGGAAACCGCCCGTCACTCTGGCCGTCCGCCGAATGAGGTTTATCGCGATTTGCGCGCAGGCGCGGCCTCCGGCTGGGATTACTCCTCGCGCTGGCTGCGGGAGCCTGGCCGACTTGCCAGCATCCGCACCACGCAATTTATCCCTATCGATTTGAACGCGTTCCTGTTCAAGCTGGAAAGCGCGATCGCCAATATTTCGGCATCGAAAGGGGATAAAGAGACCGCGGAACTGTTCCGCCAGAAAGCCAGCGATCGCCGCGCCGCGGTGAACCGGTATCTGTGGGATGACGAGAATGGCTGTTACCGTGACTACGACTGGCGCCGCGAGGTCATGGCGCTGTTCTCAGCGGCGAGCATTGTGCCGCTGTACGTTGGCATGGCGACTCACGAGCAGGCTGAACGCTTGTCGGATGCGGTAAAAGCACGTCTGCTGACGCCGGGCGGGATTCTGGCCACCGAGTACGAAACCGGCGAGCAGTGGGATAAACCCAACGGCTGGGCGCCGCTGCAGTGGATGGCGATTCAGGGCTTCAAACAGTACGGCAATGACTCGCTGGGCGATGAGATTGCCTGGAGCTGGCTGCAGACGGTGAATCATTTCTATAAAGCCCACCATAAGCTGATTGAGAAATATCACATCGCCAGCAGTACGCCGCGCGAAGGGGGCGGGGGTGAGTACCCGCTGCAGGATGGCTTCGGCTGGACTAACGGCGTGGTACGGCGGTTGATAGGGTTGTATGGGGAGCCGTGACCTTCTGCGGTCTGATGCCCGTATCCATCCCTCTCCTCCCGGGAGAGGGAGAAGACAGGATTAACGAATCACTTCATAAATGGCGGTCTGGATGGACTGCCATTTTTTTGTGGTGGCATCCGGCTGTGATTGTGCCCGACGCGTCGCCAAATCCAGATCATGCTGCTGGCGCTTCACCACGGCAGGCACGGTGCAAAACGCCTTCAGATACTGTTTACGCATTGACGTCAGGGACTCGCCATTCGACATGGCATGGCTGAGCGTGTTGATAAAGCGCCGGCACGGCTTCTGTTCCACCATGTTCTGTCGGTAGCGCAACATCAGCTCCAGAACGTCGTCATAGTCAGCCGACATCGCCTCTTCCGTCCAGGAGAGCTTCCAGTCCATCCCTCCCTGCAAAAACAGCAGTGCCACCCGGGTATCATTGCGGTTAATCGCCGAGCGGAAATTATTCTCGTCCCAGGTCACGCCCATGCGCGACAGCGTCTCGCGCGAGGAGGGGGTTTCGCGCATCTCCTGAGGCTGGGCCGTTTCTGCAACGTTCCCGGCTGCAGGCTGGGGTTTACTGCTGGTTACCAGCCAGAAGCCGCCCGCCACAATGGCAATCACCATCACGCCAACCGCCCCCCATAACGCGCCGGAAATAAGCTGCTCACGCTGTTCTGGCGTGCGCGGTGCGCGCTGGGTCGGTTTTTCAATCGTGTCACGAACCTCAAAGAGATCCCCGCCGGTCACACGATCCATTTTCTGCGCCTTTTCCCAGAAAGCATGCAGCTCGCTGGCATCCACCGCCATCAGTCCGGCCGGGTTGACGCGGGTTCTCCCCTCTTCAAAAGCACGTTGAACCGGTCGGGTGATCTGCGTGTAGTAGTTATCCAGCAGCTGGATTTGCGCCGAACTTAACGCTTTCTGCACGGTAATATTGTTGCGGATTTGCCGAATATCATCGAGGAAGGTTTGCAGGGTTTTCCGCGGTTCCACCATCAGCGTGAGCATTGACGGATCGCTAAACAGCGAGGCGTAGTAGCGGCTGAACTCTTTTTTATCCACCAGCATCTGTGCCAGCTCACTGAACATCATGCCGCTCAGCACATCATTGATGTCACCAAGCTTCAGCCAGCGCCGCACGCGGTCCGCGTTAAACAGGGTTTTAAGATGGTTATTCAGCCGCACCTGATCGGGCCAGGCCTGCTGGATCAGCCCTTTTATCATCAACTCAATCGTACGCACCTGCTTGTGCGCCTGTTGTTGCTGGAGTTCACTGCCTGGCGCCACTTCGGTGCTGTAGGTCAGAAGAGGCTGCTGCAAACGAAGGTGCTCGAGTGTGGTCACAAACCGCATCGCGGCAATCAGCTGGTTTTCACTGACATCCTGACCGCTTTCGTACTGAGGAACACGCTGCTGAAGCAGACGCAATTGCAGCGTGAATTCGGACATCTCCGCGTCATTCAAATTGAGCGTCTTCGCAACCGCATTCCAGCCCCCCAGGCCTAAACGCGCGCTGTCCAGTTGTTCCAGAAACCAGCGTGGATCTTTTCCCTCAGAAACATGTACATTCAGGAGAAGTAAAATTTCAACCGAGGCCTGGCGAATAACCGCCAGACAGTGTTCGAACTGTTCGCGGATAGGGTGTGCTGTGCTGAGAGTCATTGTTTTCCTTAAGCGACAACGAAGACAACCAGAATGGGCCCGTAATGGCCGTTTTTCTTTTTATTTATACGAGGTTAACCATACCTGACTTTCTGTTGAAATAAAGTGACACCACGAAAATCATTTTAAATGTTTCAGGAGAATCTGAATGCCTGTCTTAACGACATCGCGTCTTATCTGTTCACCGCTGCAAGACCATGACTGGCCCTTTTTCCTGGCGTTACAGCACGACCCCGAGGTGATGCGTTTTGTCGCGGAAGATCGCCCCGTGGAGGCGATCCGCGAGGCATTCGAATCTCGTCTGACGCCCTGGGCGCCGGGCAGCGCGCACTGGCTTTGCCTCGTTGTGCGTGACGCCACCTCCGGCGTACCGCTCGGCGTCACCGGTTATATTCATCGCGATGACGATTGCGCGGAAGTGGGTTTTCTTTTTGCACCTGCGGCCCAGGGGAAAGGCTACGGCTTCGAATCGCTGCAGGCGCTGTGCGGTTACGCCTTTCATCAGGGCGGCATACGCCGCCTCACCGCCACCGTCACGGCGGGGAATATCGCCTCCAGACGCCTGCTGGAAAAAACGGGCTTTCGTCTGGAAGGTGAGTTACGCGAGAGTTATTACCTTGGCGGACAATGGCATAATGACTGGCTGTTCGGTTTATTGAAGCAGGAATATCTCAGCAATTATTCCTGACCTATAGCCATTTGGCGGATATTTCGCGTGCGTCGTTTCCTCTACAATATTGCCATTAAGAGGAAACGAATATGAAAGGTCATGCGCTGAAGATATCTTCTGCCGCCATTGCGTTAATAAAAAAACACCAGGGGCTTTCTCTGGAGAAATATCGTGATGAAAACGGTTTATGGGTTATTGGCTATGGCCATGTTATTCGCCAGGGCGAATGTTTTCAGCGTCTTATCACGCCGCTACAGGCTGAATATTTACTTCACGATGATATTCAGCTGTGCGAAACGCTGCTGCGGGAAAAATTTAAACGCCCGTTAACCCAACAGCAGCACGACGCGCTGGTTTTGATGATGCTCAGTTTCGGTGAGACGACCTCACTCCCGACCGCAATTCTTCAGGCCGTCGCCCGGGTATAGTACATCGCGGCCTGGGTTCTGTTTTTCACCTCCAGGCGGCGGAAAAGCGCTTCCAGGTGCGCTTTCACCGTGGCGGCGCTGATGTTGAGATTGCGTCCGATCTCTTTGTTGGACTCCCCCGCCGCCAGTAATTTCAGGACTTCGCGCTGGCGTTCGCTTAAGGATAATAACGCCTGCGGCGCCGACGGTTGCCTCACCCACTCACTGGGGAAGCACACCATTCCTCGGGAGACCGAATCCAGCACTGCGGAAAAGCGCTCCGGGTGCGCATTGCGGGGAACAATTGCCATCACGTTTCGCTGCAGCAATTGCTCAACCCATCGGGCCTCTTTTTTAGCCAGAACCATTACCACGCGTATCGACGGAAAACGCTGCATGATCGCTTCCAGCCAGGCGATCCCCTCATCCTCAATTAAATTCCCGTCAATCATGACGATAGCCGAGGGTGACGCTGAAATTTGCGCCCATAAATCTTCTGCCTGACAGCTTCCCGTAATATTTATTTCCGGAATTAATTTCTGAAGACTGTGTATCGCTCCGTGAATAAACAGGGACTGCCTGTCAAACATAATTACCCGCATCGTTTTTCTCCCTCTGAGAGTCGCGAAGGGAGATTCTACAGAGGCATTATTTAAGAAAAAACTCAATGAACGGAGACGTTACAAATCCACCAGTGTTATTTATATCTCCCATTATCTGGACACATTCAATTTGAGGATTTCCTTAAGAGGTTCCATCCCCTTAAGCGAAGGCATCACAGGAACATACCGCCTGATACTTCAATACGTTGCGCATTCATCCAGCCCAGTTTATCGCTGAGCAGCGCCGCAATGGCATCACCGATATCATCCGGCAGCCCTACGCGCCCGAGCGCCGTCTGCGATGCCAGCATCTGATTAAGCTGCGCGTTGTCACGCACGCGTCCGCCGCCAAAGTCGGTTTCTATCGCACCGGGAGCAATGATATTGACGGAGATACCGCGCGCGCCCAGCTCTTTCGCCTGGTAGCGGGTCAGCACTTCCATCGCCCCTTTCATTGCCGCATAGGTGCCGGAACCGGGTTGCGTAAAACGGGCCAGCCCGCTGGAGACGTTCAGGATCCGCCCACCGTCGTTCAGCAAGGGAAGCAAACGCTGCGTCAGGAAAAAAGGCCCTTTGAAATGGATATTCAGCGCCTCATCAAACTGGGCTTCCGTTGTCTCGGCATAGGGCGCGTACAAGCCCGTCCCGGCGTTGTTTAATAAATAATCAAAGGTTTCACGCTGCCATACGGTCTTAAGGATTTCCTGAAGCTGAGCGGCAAAAAGGTCGAAACTGGCAACATCTCCGACGTTGAGCTGCAATGCCGCAGCGTTAACGCCTTTTTGCTGAATTTCGCGCACAACATCCAGCGCGTCCTGTTGGCTTCGGTTATAGGTCAGGATAATTCCCGTTCCGTCTGCTGCCAGCTTTAAGGCCGCGTTTTTACCCAGACCACGGCTACCACCTGTGACTAATGCAATACGTTCAGACATAAGAAACCTCGTTTTGACTGTTGTGGAGATTGAGAAAGAGCTTATTAGGTGATAGAAGATCAATAAAGATGTCGCAGAGCGCTTCACTGTTTCAATTGCAACAACAATGAGCTTCGTCTATGGATAAAATTCACGCAATGCAGCTGTTTGTTCGTGTCGCGGAACTGGAGAGTTTTTCCCGGGCGGCGGAGTCACTGACGCTGCCGAAAGGCAGTGTTTCGCGGCAAATTCAGGCGCTGGAAAACCGACTGGGAATCCAGCTATTGCACCGAACCACGCGTCGCGTAAGCCTGACGCAGGACGGCATGGTGTATTACGAGCGGGCAAAAGATCTTCTGACAAACCTGGATGAACTGGACGGTATGTTCCAGCATGACCCCTCCACCATCAGCGGTCGGTTACGCGTGGATATGCCCGTCAGCGTTGCTCGAAATTTAGTCATCCCCAAACTGCCTGCTTTTCTGCAGCAATATCCGGGCATCGAGCTGGAACTTAGCAGCAGCGATCGCCTGGTGGATGTTATTCGTGAAGGGTTTGATTGTGTGGTACGCGTCGGCGCGCTCAAAGACTCGGGACTTATCGCCCGCCCGCTGGGCAAGCTGTCGGTGATTAACTGCGCCAGCCCGGATTATGTCACGCGTTTTGGCTATCCGGAAACGCTGGAAGATTTGGGTTCACACGCCGTCATTCACTACGCCGCCACGCTGGGAACACGTCCCCAGGGCTTTGAATTTTATAACGGCACGTCGACGCAGTGGGTGAAGACGGGCGGAGTTTTGACCGTCAACAGCACAGAAACGTATCAGGCGGCGTGCATCGCCGGACTGGGTATTATCCAGGTGCCGCGCGTTGGCGTGCGTGACGCTCTGCGCACCAGGAAGTTGATTGAAGTTCTCCCGCAGTACCGGGCGGAACCGATGCCGGTATCGCTGATTTATCCCCACCGGCGCAACCTCTCCCGTCGGGTACATCTGTTTATGGAGTGGCTGACTGCACTCACAAAAGCTTACGTGGATTAGTCGCAAGCTATAATTCAATAACATCCAGCCAAACGAAAAGGAAAAGTCGCGTGACGCCGGAAAACAACCCGCAACGACCTACCCAACATTTAGATTACGAACCCATCCAGAAGATGGAAACCGGGCCTGAAGAAGTAAAAGTGCCAGGCACCGCCAGCAAAGCGCTGGGGACTGTCACCAGCCTGGCAGAGCGGGTACAGCAGTTCCCCATGATTGCGCACCTGATACGCGCAACAGAGCGGTTTAATGACCGCATGGGTAACCAGTTTGGTGCTGCCATCACCTATTTCTCTTTTTTATCGATGATCCCGATCCTGATGGTGTCCTTTGCCGCAGCCGGTTTTGTGCTCGCGTCACACCCAACGCTGCTGCAGGATATCTTCAATAAAATCCTGAATAACGTCAGTGATCCGACCCTCGCCACCACGCTCAAAAACACCATTAATACCGCCGTACAGCAACGTACGACGGTCGGTATCGTCGGTCTGCTGATTGCCCTTTACTCCGGGATTAACTGGATGGGCAACCTCCGCGAGGCCATTCGTGCCCAGTCGCGCGAGGTGTGGGAGCGTAAGCCTCAGGACCAGGAGAAAATCTGGGTTAAGTATCTTCGCGACTTTGTTTCGCTGATTGGCCTGCTCGTCGCGCTGATTGTGACGCTCTCCATCACCTCTGTCGCCGGTTCGGCGCAGCAGATGATTATCTCTGCGCTCTATCTGGATTACATCGAGTGGCTGAAGCCCGCGTGGCGCGGCATTGGACTGGCTATTTCCATCTTCGCCAACTATCTGCTGTTCTTCTGGATCTTCTGGCGCTTGCCCCGCCATCGTCCGCGTAAGAAGGCGCTGATCCGCGGCACATTGATTGCGGCGATAGGCTTTGAAGTGATCAAAATTGTGATGACTTACACTCTGCCATCGCTGGTGAAATCCCCTTCTGGCGCGGCGTTTGGCTCGGTGCTGGGGCTGATGGCGTTCTTCTACTTCTTCGCCCGCCTGACCTTGTTCTGCGCGGCATGGATTGCCACCGCCGAGTACAAAGACGACCCGCGCATGCCGGGTAAAACACACCGATAACGTCTCTCCCGGGCTGAAACTTCAGCCCGATTCATCATTTCAGCATATAAATCCAGTCCGTAACTTTTATTTAACCAAAAACCAGTTTTATCAGCTGATATTTGAAAACTGTGAAGCATTTCATGGAAGTGTTTTGTCTGGCCTGAACATTATCCGCTTTTTGTTGCTTTTATCACCAGCGCGCGGCTTTGTTACAGATTGAAATGTCGCTTTTGCTGTGCGTAATATGGCCTTTCGTCCGACTAAAAATAAGAAAATATTATGCAAGCAACAGCCACAACACTCGACTCCGGTGCGGAAACCGCGCCGGTTAACTCGCGAAACAAAGTTGTCGTCGCCTCGCTGATTGGCACCGCCATTGAGTTCTTCGACTTTTACATTTATGCCACCGCAGCGGTCATTGTCTTCCCGCATATTTTCTTCCCGCAGGGTGACCCGACGGCAGCCACGCTGCAGTCTCTGGCTACCTTTGCGATCGCGTTTGTTGCGCGTCCGATTGGCTCTGCCCTGTTTGGACACTTTGGCGATCGCATCGGCCGTAAGGTCACGCTGGTGGCCTCGCTGCTGACGATGGGGATCTCCACCGTCGCTATCGGCTTGCTGCCTACCTACGAAACCATTGGTATTCTGGCCCCGATGCTGCTGGCGCTGGCGCGTTTTGGTCAGGGTCTGGGGCTGGGCGGTGAATGGGGGGGTGCGGCGCTGCTGGCCACGGAGAACGCACCGGCACGCAAACGCGCGCTGTACGGTTCATTCCCGCAGCTTGGTGCACCGATTGGCTTCTTCTTTGCGAACGGGACTTTCCTGCTGCTCTCCTGGCTGCTGACGGACGAACAGTTCATGAGCTGGGGCTGGCGTATTCCGTTCGTCTTCTCCGCCGTGCTGGTGCTGATTGGCCTGTATGTCCGCGTGTCGCTTCACGAAACGCCGGTTTTCGCTAAAGTTGCTGCCGCGAAAAAACAGGTAAAAGTGCCGTTGGGTACGCTGCTGACTAAACACGTCCGCGTGACGGTACTGGGCACGTTTATCATGCTCGCGACCTATACGCTGTTCTATATCATGACGGTCTACTCAATGACGTTCAGCACCGCCGCCGCGCCGGTTGGGCTCGGCCTGCCGCGTAACGAAGTGCTGTGGATGTTGATGATGGCGGTCATTGGGTTTGGCGTCATGGTGCCGATTGCCGGCCTGCTGGCGGATAAGTTTGGTCGTCGCTCAAGCATGATTGTTATCACCACGCTGATCATTCTGTTTGCCCTGTTCGTCTTCCCGCCGCTGCTGGGTTCAGGTAGCCCTTCGCTGGTGATGGCGTACCTGCTCATTGGTCTGAGCCTGATGGGCCTGACCTTCGGCCCGATGGGTGCGCTGCTGCCAGAGCTGTTCCCGACGGAAGTGCGTTATACCGGTGCGTCGTTCTCCTATAACGTTGCCTCTATTCTGGGTGCGTCCGTTGCGCCTTATATCGCCACCTGGCTGCAGGCAAATTATGGCCTGTTCTACGTGGGCGTTTACCTGGCCGCCATGGCAGCGCTGACGCTGATTGCCCTGCTGCTGACCCACGAGACGAAGCACCAGTCTCTGTAATTCACTGCGGCCTGATACCCTCTCCCCCAGAGAGAGGGTAAAGGTCCCGAAAGCCGTACGTTATTTTTTCATCTGCGACAAAATGTTCCGGCACTGATTCGCATCCCCTTCTGACGGCGAAATTAACGCCAACAGCGCCGCCGCTGGCGTAACCAGCGTCGCGAGTGCTGCCGCCACCGCGCCGCGCGCAATCAGCGGACCGGGTTTCACACCCGCCTGCGGATTTTTAAAGGTCCCACGCACGTAGAGCGGCGAACGCAGGGTGATGATACGAATCCCCTTACTTTCCGGATCGATGGTTAAATCAAGCTGCTCGGAGGCCATACTGGCGGTACCGGTCACGTTGATAACCGCGTTCTCCGTATCGAAAGCAAAAATTTGCGGGCGCGCCACGCCGTTGACCAGATCCAGGTTGGCCGCCGCACAGTTCACCCGCACCTCATCATCACCGAAGATTTGCCCGATGACGTAGTTCCCGACGTTCAGCCCCAGGATCTCCATCAGGTTGCGGCTCACCAGCCCGTCGTTCATCAGAAGCTTCAGGTTACCGTTACTGCTCCCGAGCAGTGCAGCCACGGAATTCCCCACGCCGCGGATATCCGCATCGCCGTTCATTTCACCGAGGGTTTTCTGCATCAATTCCACGTTCGGCATCAGCTCTTTCAGTTTGAGTCGGCGGGCCTTGATATCGGCACGCCCCTGCATCGGCTTTTTATCGCCTTCGAGGTGAATGTTCGATGAGAGGGTCCCACCCGCCATACCAAACTTCAGCGGCTGCAGGCGTAAATCGGCATTTTTAAGCAGGATATGGGTCGAAAGATTGCTGATCGGCAGCGTACTGCCATGTTCGATTTTGCCCCCTTTAAAGCGAACATCCGCATCCATTACGTCCCACTTATCGGTCTCAAAGCGATCGTAAGGCAGGACTTTCCCCGCCGGCTGGCGATCTTTCTTCACCTCTTTTGATTTCGTGCCTTTACCGGAATCAATCCCGATCAGCGGCCCCAAATCGGCCAGCCGCAGCTGGCGAGACTCCACATCGCCTTCCAGTTTCGGACGCGGTTTTCCGGTGGTGTAGGTCAACGAGCCATGGATATCGCTGTCGCCAATACGGCCATTGAAATCGCGATAATCAAATACCGACGATTTTTCCGTATCGATTTTTGCCACCAGATGACCGTCCGTCTCAAACGGTGGCGTATCTGGCAGCAGGACGCCAGTGAGTTCATACAGTTCACCCAGCGAATCACCGGCAAACTTCAGCCGCAGATCAACGCCCCCCATGTTCATAGGATCGTTGACGGTCCCGGTGAAGGCCACCCGCGTGTTCCCGGAGCGGAAATCCCCCTGCACAGGAAATGGCGTCGAGTCGCTTCGAAGCGCCAGCATGCCGCCAATTTTACCGGTGCCGGTCAGGGGCTGCCCTTGGTAGCGTCCTTCGGCCTTCAGGCCGAAAACGTAATCCCCGGCTTTGGCATTATCGCCCTTCGCTTTTGCGCCGGTCACTTCGCTAAACGGCAGCGGTTTGCCCAACGGATCGACCAGGATCTCGATATCAGCTTTGCTGACCTTGTCGTCGATGGCGATCCGCCCGCGATCGAAGAGAATATTGTCGAGACGGAATGACCATGATGAGGGCTGCGCATTGGGATCTTTTTCGTCGCTGCTGGCGAGATCAAACGTCCAGTTGTTGTTCTTTTCGGAAAGGCGGATCAGACGCGCATCGGGCTGCTGAAGCTTGATCCACGGCAGGTAAACCGTTTTGGTCAGTAGCGCTAACGGGGCCAGCGTGGCTTCTACGCGGGGCAGATGCACCATTGTCACGTCAGGAATATCCGGCGGGTTGCCGAGAATGATGTCGTCGGCGTGGACATGCGGCCAGGGGATCCAGCTTCGCCAGCCGGTCTCCTCTTTCTGACGTTCCCACACCACCCCGAGATCGCCGCGTATGGCGAAGGGGCGATTGAGTTCGGTGGAGACTTTCTGGTTGATGGTCGGCTTAAGGCGGTTCCAGTCAAACGTCGCGATAATGACGACGGCGACCACGATCAACAACAATAAAATCCCTGCTGTCCAGGAGATTACCCTGGTTGTTTTTGTCATTGTTATCCCCTTTCCTGATGACCTTACCTGTAAAACTATAGTTCAGACAAAGGGAAGCGGGCAGATCAGAGGATCGTTATCACGGAATCGAGGGTATCCATTGGGACCGGACGAGAGAGGAAATAGCCTTGTGCCGCCGCCGCGGGAGAATTTTGCACATCACGCCACTCTTCCAGCGTTTCCACACCTTCCACAATCACGCCCTGGCAGTAGCGGTTCATCAGCTGTAATAACAGCGTAAACAGATTCCGCCCTTCCGGGGTCTGGCGCAGCATAATGAACAGGTCGCGGGCCACTTTAATGTAGTCGTAACGCACTTCGCTGAGGGCAGAGAAGTTCGCCATCCCGGTGCCAAAGTCATCCAGCCACAGCGGGCCGAATTCGCACATCGAGGCAAATGATGAGTCCTGTGGCAGACGAACATGCTCCACCAGCTCAAAGCGCATCCACGGTAAGGAGGCGATCAGCTCCTGTAATTTCGCGTTCTGGCGCAGCGCCAGCAGGGTGGGTCCATCGACGTTGACCGAGGCGAGGATGGCGTGCTGTTCGAAAAAGGCCTGTTTGGTTGCCAGCATACGGAGCTGTTCTTCCAGCACATCCAGGCGCTGGCGCACGGCAACTTCGGCAAAATAGCGGTCCGGTGCGATACGCTGTGAGGGGTTTGACGGGTGCGTCACGACGGTCAAAATTTCAATAGCCATCAGTCGACCGTCCGTTCGGTAGATCGGCTGATAGGTGTACGCACGCTCACATTGCAGCCAGTAGCGATGCTCCTGCAAGTTCTCAATACTTGCCTCAGGCGTAGTGCTCAGCCGCTGGATAACCTGCTCTGACTTCATTTCAGATGTCCTGTTGTTGGATGGCCTTTCTGGACTCGTCAAAGGGTTATCGGCCCGGCAATTGAGAACTTTATGTTCAATTCACCGGGAAAATGAAATTAAGCGGGCAGAAATTAACAGGAACACGCGCTGGCTCAAATAAAATAATGGAACGTCGTTTTAATATAGTTGACCGCATAATTCACTCAGCGCACACTACCGAAAATTACTCTGTTCAGGTTCACGACTATGACCAAGAAAATTGCCGTGATTGGCGAATGCATGATTGAGCTGTCACAAAAAGGCGCGGAAGTCAGCCGCGGTTTTGGTGGCGATACGTTAAACACCTCCGTTTATATTGCCCGTCAGGTTGCCCCTGAGGCCCTTACCGTGAACTACGTCACCGCCCTGGGGACGGACAGTTTCAGCCAGCAAATGCTGGAAGCCTGGCAGAGTGAGCAGGTGGACACCTCGCTGATACAGCGTATGGAAAACCGCCTGCCGGGGCTTTACTACATTGAAACCGACGATACCGGCGAGCGGACCTTCTACTACTGGCGTAACGAAGCCGCGGCCAAATTCTGGCTGGAGAGCGACGCTGCGGCAGCCATCTGCGAAGCGTTAGCCACCTTTGATTATCTTTATCTGAGCGGGATTAGCCTGGCTATTTTAAGCTCAGCCAGCCGTGAAAAGCTGCTGTCGTTACTGCGTGAATGCCGCGCCAATGGCGGCAAGGTTATTTTCGATAATAACTACCGCCCGCGCCTGTGGGCCAGCCGTGAAGAGACGCAGCAGGTTTATCAGCAGATACTGCAATGCACCGATATCGCCTTTCTGACGCTCGATGATGAAGATGCGCTGTGGGGTGAGAAACCCGTTGATGAGGTGATTGCGCGTACGCAGGCCGCCGGCGTAAGTGAAGTGGTGATTAAGCGCGGGGCTGATTCATGTCTGGTCGCCATCCCAGGTGAAGCCGTCATCGACGTTCCTGCGGTGACGTTGCCGAAAGAGAAAGTGATTGATACGACGGCGGCGGGTGATTCATTCAGTGCGGGCTATCTGGCGGTGCGTCTGACGGGCGGGACGCCTGAAGCGGCAGCCCAGCGTGGACACCTGACGGCGAGCACCGTGATCCAGTATCGCGGGGCAATTATTCCGCGTGAGGCAATGCCACAGTAAAAAAAACCCTCTCCGACAGGGAGAGGGTTCTGGATGAGGGGCATTACTGCCCCTGCGGGATATCCGTTGCGTCCTGGTGCAAATCATCTGCCGTAGCAGCCTGCGATGGCTGCGGCGCGGAGGCCATAATGGTATTCCAGGTCGACTGAAGTTCCTTCATGTCATATTCCGGCTCGCCTTTCGGCTGCAGAAGAATCAACGCCATTTCCTGCGACAGCTGCTGACGTAAGTCCTGATTCAACATATCGACGGTCAACCCCTCCAGGAAGTCCTGACGAAGCTTCTGGTACTGCTCCGGCGCGATATCCACCACCTGATTCTGCAGTGAGCGAATACGCTGGCTGATCAGAATGTCGGTATCGGCGCGGGCATACGTTGCAAACAGCTTCTGCAGCTCAAGTTTTTTCTGCGCGACCAGTGCATTGAACTCTTCTTCCGACAGGCCCTCTTTGCGCACTTTTGCCAGCTCTTTTGCCACCACGCCCAGATTCGCATTCAGCTTATCGCCCGGCGATTCAACGTTAATGGCACACTGTGCACGCTGGAACAGCACGCGGCAGTCAAAGCCGAGACCGATATTCTTCACGTTATTCTTGCTGAGCGTCTGCTGAACGTGCCAGAACAGCGCTTCACGTGCCAGATCGGCACGCCAGTAGCGCAGCAGCGCCGCTGACTCACGGATTGGCTGCCAGGCGTTATCCCACATGACGGAGAGGCGGTCCTGACGAACGGTATCCGTCATAATGCTGACAGGCTCTGCGCGCAGCGGAGAGAGCGTTGGGACAGGGGCCGGTGTTTCGCGTTTGCCTTTCAGTTCGCCAAACGCTTTGTTGATCTGCTCCACCACCGCACGGCTGTCCACATTCCCCACCACGATAAGCGTCATCGCGTCCGGGGTGTACCATTTCTGGTAGAACGATTTTACCTGCTCAGCGTCCACCGGCTGTTTCAGCGGCTCGGCCGGGTCATGCCCAAGCAGCGTTGAACCCTTCAGGCGGTAACGCCACCAGCCCTCTTTGGTGTCCACAGGCCAGGTGGCAACCATGTCACTGTTGCTCAGCGCATAGTTAACGGTTTCCGGCGTAATCGCCAGATTGCCCGACGCATCGGCGAGATACGTAAGGGCTTCTTTGAGCAGGTCGTTACGGTTATTTGGCAGGCTCAGGTTGAACATGGTGTAGTCATACGAGACCACAGCCGGCGGAAGCGGGCGTTTCGGATCAATGGCCTGTTGCCAGAGCGAACGCACCTGAACTGCTTGTAAACTGCCGCTCTGCGTGAGCGCCAGTCGGGGAATAAAATGGCTAAAACCGGTTTGCTGAGTGCTTTCCGTGAGGGAGCCGGTATTAACAGACAGACGGATTTCAACACGGTCACTTGGACGTTGTGGGGTGGCTAAAACCTGCCACTGAAAACCGTTCGCTAGTGTCCCTTGTTGCCAGGCCGGGTCTGGCTGGAGCGCATCTGCCTGCACATAACTGGCTGCTGCCATCATCAGCAAACCGCCGGTTAAGAGTCGAATTTTTGTGCCCTGCATGTGAACCCCTGATCAACATTCCTGGTTAAAGAGAGTGTCTCGCGACGCGTTTCACTCTAAAAGATGACGATGAAAACACGTCGATTAGACCGCGTGTTCTACAAAACGTCACGGTCAGAAGTGAAATATACCCAAAAAAAATCTTGTCGAATTATGACAGGTACGAACAGTTATTATGCGCAGGAGCCCGCATCCCGACAAGGGAATGCGGGCATTTGTGACAATATTAAGAGGATAAACCAGGAGTTTTGCTGTCTGACTGGCGATTATTTAACGTATCGTCGAGCTTTTTGTGATCCAGCTCTTTCACCCATTTTGCCACGACTACCGTTGCCACACCGTTACCTACGAGGTTGGTCAAGGCACGGGCTTCAGACATAAAGCGGTCAATACCGAGAATCAGCGCCAGCCCCGCCACCGGCAGGTGTCCGACCGCGGAAATGGTGGCCGCCAGCACGATAAAGCCACTGCCAGTGACACCTGCGGCCCCTTTAGACGAGAGCAGGAGCACCACCAGCAGGGTAACCTGATGGAAAATGTCCATATGGCTGTTGGTCGCCTGAGCGATAAACACGGCCGCCATTGTCAGGTATATCGAGGTGCCATCAAGGTTGAAGGAGTAGCCCGTCGGGATGACCAGCCCCACCACCGATTTACGGCAGCCCAGCTTTTCCATCTTATCGAGCATGCGCGGCAGGGCCGATTCTGATGAAGAGGTCCCCAGAACAATCAGCAGCTCTTCGCGGATATAACGGATAAATTTGAAAATGCTGAACCCTGCCGCGCGGGCGATTGAGCCCAGCACCACCACCACGAACAGAATACAGGTGATATAGAAGCAGATGATGAGCTGACCCAGCTGCACCAGGGTACCCACACCGTACTTACCGATGGTGAATGCCATCGCACCGAAGGCCCCAATAGGCGCCAGGCGCATGATCATATTGATGATGCCGAAGATGACCTGCGAGAAGCTTTCAATGACGTTAAAGATCAGCTGGCCTTTGTTGCCCAGACGGTGCAGGGCAAAGCCAAACATGACGGCAAACAGCAGCACCTGCAGAATGTTGCCGCTGGCAAATGCACCGATGACGCTGCCTGGGATAACGTCCAGCAGGAAGGCCACTACCCCCTGGTCTTTCGCCTGATCGGCATACACCGCGACCGCTTTGGCATCCAGCGTCGACGGGTCAACGTTCATCCCCGCGCCGGGCTGCACCACGTTCACGATGATAAGACCAATAATCAGCGCAAGGGTACTGACCACTTCGAAATAGAGAAGCGCCACTGCACCGGTACGGCCTACCGCCTTCATGCTTTCCATGCCAGCGATGCCCGTCACGACGGTACAGAAGATCACCGGGGCGATGACCATTTTGATGAGCTTAACGAATGCGTCGCCAAGCGGTTTCATTTGTGCGCCAAGTTCAGGGTAATAGTGACCAAGCAAAATACCGATTGCGATGGCTGTCAGGACCTGAAAATAGAGACTTTTGAAGAGTGAGGTTTTCATAGGGTGTCCTTGGGAAGAAAAACCACAGGCTTTGTAAGGTTATGGTTAACCTGCGGCTCTAAAATAACACCCGTATAACAGGACAGAAATAAACCCAGTTCAAATTTGAAACACAAATGTTAAGAACTTTGAGCTGGCTCGCACAAGCCAGCAACAAAATTACACGTTTGCGCTATTGTCCCCACCGGAAAGGTAGCGTTGTTCAAAGACATCCGACGGAACAGCCGGTGCAAACAGGAAGCCCTGTCCGCCCTCCACGCCCGCTTCAGCCAGCCAGGTGCGCTGCGCGTCTGTCTCAATCCCTTCGGCAATCAGCTGCAGTTTCAGGCTGCGGGCCAGCTGGATAATGGCCTGGACCATGCTGCTGTCTTCCGGCAACCCTTCAACAAAGGCTTTGTCGATTTTCAGCACATCCACCGGCAGGGTTTTCATATGCTGGAGCTGACGCAGCCCGGCATAGCCCATACCGAAATCGTCCAGCGCGATGCGTATACCGGCATTACGCAGCGGTTTCAGAATCGCGACCGCCTCATTAGGATCGTCAATACGCCGGCTTTCCGTGACTTCCAGCGTTAGCGTATCAGGCTTGATCCGGTAACGATGGATCAGCTCCAGCATCTCAGACACCATGGTCGGATGCATCAGCTGCAGGGCGGACAAGTTGACCGACAGCGGGAGCGTCACGCCTCGTTCCTGCCAGGCAGCAAGCTGTCGGCACGACTCCTCCAGCACCCAGTAACCGACGGTGACCATCAGGCCACAGGATTCGATGCGCTCAATGAGCCCTTCCGGCAATTCCCATGAACCATCCGGCTGCTGCACGCGCAGCAGCGCTTCCGCGCTGATCACCTCGCCCGTCAGCAAATTCACCTGCGGCTGGAGCCAGAGGGCAAACTGACGGTTATCCAGCGCGGTCAAAATGTCGCTCTCTTCCGTCAGGCGCTGCTGCGCCCTTTCCATCTGTTCCGGGTCGAAGAACTGGATCTGATTTTTCCCTTTGCGCCGGGCGGTAAACGCCGCCGAGAAAGCACGACGGTAAAGCTGTTCCGCCGTTAAGTCACCGTAGTACATCGCAATACCGATGCTGGCGCTTGGACGAAGCTGGATGCCCTGAATGGGCAGCCGCTCATTAATGACAGTGAGTACTTGCTGACCTAACGTGATCGCATGCCACGGCTCTTTCACGCCGTTGGCAATCACCACCAGGTCATACCCGCTGACCTGGGTCAGCACCATGCGCGGGGCCAGCACGGACTTCACTTTCTCCACCAGCGTCAGGAGCAGCATTTCACGCTGGTTCTCTTTGAGCACGCCGGCGGTGTCCTGCAGGGTTTCACAGGCGATCACCATCAGCGCGGTGGTTTGCTGGCGGGCGACAGTCTGTTCCAGCATCGCCATCAGGAAGGCTTTATTGGGCAGTTCCGAGACCGGGAAGCGCGTGGCGCTGCTGTTCAGCTCATCCTGCTGGCGCTGCATCCGCTGCTGGTTGAGGTTATAGCTACGTACCAGCATGCCAATCTCGTCGTCATGATGAAGACGCGGCAGCGGAAGCTGATGCCCCACCTGGTCCTGCGGTGAAAGCGTGTTCAACTCCCGGGCAATCCGGCGTAGCGGATGCACAATCAGACGGTTAATACACCAGGTCAGCGCCACGCTCAGAATAAGTGTCATAAGTAAGCAAGTGGTCACTAACGTGACAACCCAGCTCATGACGAATTTGTACATGCGGTACGAGTCCGCCTGCAGAACAAGGTAGGCCAACGGCTGTGGATTCGCGGGACGCTCAAGCGAATAGACCGGCAGCGAAATCTGCACCGGCAGTTCAAACAGTCGCATCACCATCATGGGGACCGGGCGCTCGGGGATAAAACTCATCCGCAGCGCCTGAAACTGATTGGGTAACACCACGTCTGCGCGGCTCACGACACCGGCAGGCTGAATGCGTTTTAAAATGGTTTCCGCTTCGGGAATATCCCCTTTCAAAATAGAGGCAGAGAGCGGGCCACGCACCGAGCGGGCAATACTTTCTAATTGCGAAGCCGTGTTATAGCGATTCTGCTGTACGGAATGAAACAGCAAAATTACGCAAAAAAGGAGTACAAACAGCATTGTGACGGCAGAAACCATCGCCATCTGTTTGATAGTTAAGGAACGGCTGACACGCAAAATGACTCTCCACAAAACTCGAAGCGCAGGGCGCACCAGGGTGTAAACCTGGTGCGCCTGAGTATACCCGATTGCTGTACTTTTAAGAGAGACTTACAAATGGATTAAGTTAAATCCGATTACCAGTCCGCGTAAGGGATCAGCGGCTGCGGCGGTAAGTCCATATCGCCCTGCCAGCCTGCAGCAGAGTAGCGTACATAAAGCAGTGCGTGGCTTGGGGTATAATCTTTTGCTTCCTGAATATCCACACCGAGACCCACAAACCAGTTGGACGTGACCCGGCGCTCGATAATGGCCCGTGCGGTATAACCCGTGCCTGAGGAGCTGCTGCCGGTTTCCATTTCGCCTCTGTCGGTGTAGCGACCGGGCTCATCGGTCGGAATCAGTCCCTGAATGGGGTAGCGCATCACGTCGTTAGTTTTAGAATGAGACCATGACACCGATCCGCCCAGCTCCCAGGACCAGTTCTCGGTACGTTTACGCCAGGTGACAGGCAACGCGAAGGAGACATACTCCTGCGGGCTGTAATAACCGCCCTGACCCAGGGTATAACCGCTCAGATCTTTATCGTAGTGCCAGAGCATGTTGCTCACGCCAACGGTCAGACGCTCATTGTTTTTATTGATGAGCTTGTAGTAGTAACCGGTCATCCAGCGGACGCGCCAGTTATCTTCCACATTTTTACCCGTCAGCGTTTCCGCATTCAGGCTCGACCAGACGCCGTGCGCCTCACCTTTGTCATAACTGATGCTCGCGCCACCGCCGGTTGCGCGCACGCCGCCCCAGGTGGTGCCGGTGTTGGTATCTTTTTGCCCGGCAAAGGCGAGCAGAGAGCTGGAGATCGGGCGACGATGGGCGTTAACGGTATAACCGATTGGCCCCAGGTCGCTGCTGTAGCTTACACCACCGACCACGTCGACAACGTCAAAGCCCATCGGCGTGGTACCAATATCCCACGCCCAGGTTTTGTTCTGCCAGCCCACGGCAATACTCGCGCCATTTGCTGACTGATGCGTGTTGCCACTACACGGCGTTTCGTAACAGGTGCCCCATTTCGGATCGTAGGTACCGTTATCGGTGGAAAAGGACCCGGCATCCATATTGACCACATCGCTACGCAGGAACATACGGCCATCCGCCAGTGGCGCATCCGCCTGTAACATGGTGGTATGCGCTTTAAGATCGGAATAGCCGCCGGTGCCGCTGGAGCCCCAGTAATCGTGCTGCAGCGTGACGTTAACATCCTGCTGACGGTACAAATCACCGGCGTCGCTACGCACGCCGCGTTTCAGCCAGTCGTCTTATTCGTCGTTACGCGTCAGGCGGGTAAAGCTGTCATTGTCAGCCGGACGTGTCGTCGTGACGCCTGACGACACCATCGCATCTTTATACGTTTCCAGTGCCTGCTGAGGCTGACCATTTTGCGTCTGGAAACGGGCGGCATCACGTAATACCAGCGCGTTTTCCATAGATGCAGGCTGTGATTTCGCCTGAGGAATAATCTTGCTGAACGTCTGCTCTGCGGCGGCGGAATCCCCAAGGCCTGCCTGCGCCATCGCGATCCGGCGCTGCATATTGAGCGACAGCGGCTCTCCGTTTTGCGCAGCAGGCAGTTTTGCCAGCGCGGCACGGGCTGCCTCTTTGTTGCCCTGGGCGCTATACACTTCGGTCAGACCGAGGATCGCATCTTCGTTCTGCGGTTCACGCTCCAGCACGGTGTTGTAAGCCGTTTTCGCGGCCTCCAGATCGCCACGCTGCTGCGCCCAGTCCGCAAGGGTTAAGTCGATACGGGTAGAGGACGGTTGCTGGCGAAGGAGGTTTTCCGCCTCCTGCTCTTTGCCGCTGTCGCGCAGTCGGTTTGCCGTTTCCAGCGTCTGGTTACTCTGCAGGCGGTCGGCAAGCTCCTTAATATTGGCGTTCCACTGGCTGCGCGGAAGCGTCTCCAGATGCGTGAGCGCGGCCCGGTCCTGATCGTTTCCGGAGAGATACAGCCCACTGGCATACACCTGTTCCGGATCGGACGGTTTCTGGCTGGCAAGCTGGCGCATCAGGGTATCCGCCTGGCTGCGCTGGCCCGCGCTATAGAGATCGCGCGACAGACGGTAGGTTATCCAGACGTCGCCCGGAGAGAGTGCCAGACGACGACGCTGAATTTCCGCCGCCTGAGCGTATTGGCCCTGGTTTTCCAGCTGTTCCGCCTGGGCTGACAGCTGCTCGTTGGTCAGGCTGCGTTCAATGTCATCAATGCTTCGGCGCTGGCTGGCAGAGAGCGACTGGATAAACTGCGAGGCCTTTTCCGGGGACTGCGCACGATAAACATTGGCAAGGCCACGAACGGCATTGCTGTTACCGCTGTCCATACGCAGCGCCTGACGGTAATAACGTTCCGCCGCAGCCGTGTCTTTACGCGCCGCCGCGGCATCTCCCAGCCCCAGCACCGCATAACTGTCGGTATTGTCGAGGGTACGCGCCTGCTGGTAATAACGTTCCGCCTGCGCCGTATTGTTCGCTTTCAGGGCGGTATCACCCTGCTGGATCAGCAGCCAGTAGCGGTTAACTTTCAGCAAACTCTCCCATTTTCCGCGGTTATCGCTCTGCGGATCGAGGGCGATCGCTTTTTCAAACTGTGCCACCGCGCGGGCGCGATCGCCTTTCTGAGAGTACGCCTGTCCAAGCGCGCCCACGGCTTCGCTGTCGGCATGATTTGCGCTGACCGCTTTTTGCAGATCCGCCACCGCCTTATCGCCCTGCCCGGCATCCACCGCCGCCAGCCCTTGTGCTTTCGCACGGAACGTTGGGTCGGCGAGCTGTTTTTGCTGCGTATCAAGTTGAGTACGCGCCGCCGCTACGCTGTCGCCGTCGCTGAAGACGCTCAGGTATTTTTGCAGCGCGCTGACGCTGGCGTTACTGACAGGCTGATCTTTGATCTGCTCATACCACATATCAGATGCCTGGCTGCGGCCATTGCTGGATTTGGCCATCTCCTGCAACACCGCAAAGCCTTCATCGCGACGACCGGTCTGGAACAGGAGCTGGGCCAGCGTGCCCTGCAGCTGCGTATTGCCCGGGCTGCTGGCGTTAATTTTCTTCAGCTGGTTAATGGCGACGCTACGGCGGGCAGGATCTTTCGCCACAACATTCCAGTATTCCGTCGCCACGTCACCGCCCGGCGGATTACCGTCAAAAAGCTTGTCATAGGCCGCAATGGCCTCCTGAGTATGACCCGTTGTAGCCAGTAACCGGGCCTGCTGTAACTGCTGACGGCCTTCAGGCGTAGAAAGCAGCATCGTATTGCGCGAGGACTGATACGCACTGGAGCCCGGCGCGATCCCTTTCAGACGATCCAGCTCTTTTTGCGCACCGGCGTTATCACCCTGACGAAGCAGGTAACGAAAGCGCGCCGCAATGACGTCGGGGTTGTTCGGGTCAATCAGCTCAAGGCGGTAGAGCGACTGACGAACCAAATCCTCACGCTGCGTCGATTCACCCAGCCGCACCTGTTGCAGCAGCTGTTGCTGCTGCGGGGAGTTAGCGGCCTGAGCCAGCGGCATCAGTGCCAGGCTAAGCGATAAACTGAGAAGATTTACTGTGAAGTTGCGCATTCCTGGCCCCAGTCCGGTATTAATTCACCTTGAGCGGTGAAGCGAAAACGATGCTGATCCCATCCTTGCCCGAAGAGAGTCAGTACGTAGCTGTAATAGGCATTATTATCGGGAAAATTATCTGCAACGCGCTGGCGCTGTACCGCCTGCGCATCACGCTGCTGTAAAAAAGGCAGCATCGCAGCGGAAAAGCCGACCGGCCCCTTGCCCGCAGGCTTCCCGCTCGCCACATCCACTTTTTCCGGCGGTATACCGTGTTTCGTTGTCATTGTCGCCATCGGCCGGAAGCGCGTAAGCAACCGGGTTTTCTGGGCGTCTTTGTCACTCATCATTCCGACCCAGAGGTAGACGCGGATGGCGTCGTAGCCGCCCACCAGCGATTTATCCTGCTGCAAATGCCAGCCTCTGTTTTTCTGATACTGCACCCAGTCCGGCGAAAACCCCTTTGGCGCCGTTTCCAGCAACAAGCGCAGATTGGTTTCACGAAGGGTCGTCCACGGGGCACCAAAGCGCGTGAAATAGCTCGCTATCTGCGGAGGAAGATAGCTGGGGTTAAAGCGCTAGGCTTTCTCCTCGGCAAAACCGACCTTCCCGGGCAGCAGCATGGAGCCGAGTCCCGGTACTTTCACCACTTCCTCATGGGCAATGCGTTTAAGGAGCGCCTTACCCGTGCGGGTATAGTCCGGATGTTTCCACAGCCGGCCCGCCTCAAGCAGTGACCAGGCAATCCAGACATCGGCATCCGAGGCGGAGTTGGTATCGATTATCGCCCAGTTGTCGTGGTCTTTCTGACCCCATAGCCAGGCGGGCAAATTATCGTTCAGATTGCCCCCGGCCAGGTTGTCGCGCGTCCACGTCAGCAATTGATCAAAGGCTTTGCGATCGTTCGCGGCCAGGGCAAAGAACAACGCATAGCTTTGCCCTTCCGACGTGGTGATTTTGCGCGTATCGCTGGGATCAATGACACGCCCGCTCTCACTGATGTAATCCTTTTTAAACTGCTCCCAGGCAGGCCAGGTGCAGGCGGCGCGAAGAGGGATCGCCGCCAGCATCAACGCTGCTAACACACACCAGCGAAACGCTTTCATCACCTGTTACTCATCCGGGTTAAGGCGACGACGGCTGATGATACGCAGCAGACGCCACAGCACCCACGCCAGCAACACCACGCTGACGGCGGCCAGGATAGCCAGCAGAACCGGATGGTTAGCCAGCGCATACCACAGACGCTCGAACCACGGCAGATGGCCCACATAGTACACATCGCCCACGCGCAGGCTATTGACCCCAGACTCGCGGATCACCGCCACCGAACCATACATCGCGGCACGTTTGCCGCTGTCGTTCATCGCGCTGTTGAGTAACGCATACCCACGCGGGCTGTCCGCCAGGAGCACCACTACGCTACGCTGCTCGTTGTAAGGTGACTGGAAGCCAACCACCGCGGCCATTGGTCCCTGAGACGTAACGGTTGTCTGCACGCTGGCCTGACGATCGTTGATATCCGGCATAATGCTCGGGAACTCGGTCTGACGCAGTGGCGTGTTAACCCAGGACTGGGCTGCTTTGACCAGCAGATCGATACGCTTGTCATCCTTCAGCTTATCCGGGATGTTACCGATCACCATGATGTCCGCGTCTTTGTTCTGGATCTGGCTACCATCGTCAGTCAACGTGACGTTAATTGCCGGCAATCCGGTCTGCGCACCCACGGACGCCATGGTATCCAGCAGGGTCGTCACCTGGCCCTCATTTGGCGCTTTTGGCATGACGACAATGGATTCAGAGAGATCGGCCATACGGCTGAACGGGAAGCTGGCATTAGCAAATGCACGCAGGTCCGGCATGGCAAGGAAGTGATAATACTTCGAGAAGTCGATGGTTGACTCATCCCCAATCACAACGTGGTTCTGTACTTGCTGGAAGGTGATGCAGTTATCCACCGAGCCGCCAGGCATCGGGTTCATGTACTGGAAATCAAAGCGCAGCTGGTTGATCGCCCCAAGCTTCAGCGCCGGAATAGAGACGTCCGTTTTCCCGTCCAGCAGCCCCTGCAACACCGGCAGACGGAGCATCAGTCGGTTAGTATCCTGCGTGCTTGTCAGACTGAAAGATTGCAGGAACTGGTTGTTCAGGCTGATATCCATGCGCGAGCTGTCTTTGGTTGCCGGCGCGGTGTAACGGTAGCTCAGATTGATATCAATGCCGTTGGTGCGCAGTAGGTACAGGTCTGGCGGCAGATTCAGTGACAGACTAATTGGGGCTGGCTCAAGCCCCGTCGCCTGCAGCTGTTCTTCATACGTTTTCAGTTCGCCAAACGTGACGGCACGGTCAGTACGCACCCAGTTTGGTGCGTCATAAGGTTTACGCGGCAGCAGCGGTTTAACCTCATCCACCACCACGCTGTTTCCACGGAACAGAACGTTACCCTGGGCAATGCCCTTGGCCGCCTGCACCAGGTCTTTATCATCACGCCCGAAGACCACCAGCAGCTTCACGTACGGGTTATCCGGGTGACTCATCATCTCAATGGTCGGCGCTTTTACGTCCGGGTGATCGCGCAGGAAGGCAGGACGTTTCGCGTTGGTCGCAAACACGATCGCGTTTCTGTCCGGCATTTTGTCGTACATCACCGGGAAGTTCTGCCCGCGCCAGCCGGAACGTGAACCAAACCACGATGCCACAATGGTGGCCGCCAGCTGCTCGGTGACGTCCGGAGACGCCGCAAACACCATTGGCAGCACTAACTGACGATTATCACGCGGATCAAAGAACGGAACCGGGAACGACGAGAGGTCGTTTTTCAGCGCCAGCGACTGGTAGGTCATCTGCAGCGAAGAGTTGCGTCCTACGTCTACCCACAGGGTATTGCTGGCAGGGTTCTCACAGACGTCACGGTAGTGACCGACAAACTCCAGACGTATGCGGTTAAAGTCGGTGATGAAAAGGGGGGTTAATTGGCACCTGGGCCTGTGTTTTCTTACCCAGTTGCTCTTTCGTGACGGGCAGGACGTCCATCAGCTCATCATTCAGGTAAACCTTCAGCTGAGACTGTACCGGCAACAGCGACGGTGATGGCGTGTATTCAAGGTTCAGCATGGCGTGAGAGACAACCTCATCGCTGCGCATACCGAACTCAATGCCGCCGTTAGGGTTAATACCGCGCAGCACCATGCTGCCCGGCGGCGGCGCAATCTGCGCAAAGCTCAGCTTCACGTCCCGTGACGGGGCATCTTCCGCGACAATAGGCGCGTTTGCTCCCTGTACGCCCAGCATCACCTGACCGACGACATTGCTGTCTGCCGGCAGGGTGTTGCCGTCCGTAGGCTGGTTCGGAATGACGTTTTCCGTTTGACCGGGTGCCGCGGTGATAACCGGATCGGTCGCCTGGGCGACCACAGGTACCGTCGGAGCAGGCGTTGCCGCTGCGTTATCGGGTGCTGCGTTAGCCATCGTTGTGGGGAGCGCACTTACCCCCATTGCCACTGCACATAACCAGGAAAGTTTAGTTTTCATCGCGTTATCATCATTGTTGAGCCATAACCGGGTCCGCCTGCTTCGCCTCATCCCGCTCGGGACGACGAGGAACGAACGATACGATCCAGGAAACCAGCGAAGTAAGGGACCGGAAAATTAATTTCACCGACGACGGGGCAAATTCTGCAAGGTGACGATAGCCACGGAACCCCAGCTTCAGAATATCCAGCAGGCTTTCCAGAGGTTTATCTTCCGGGAAGCTGTCCTGCCAGAGAGCCCACGTGTCCGCGCGGGCAAACGTACACTGCACAAAATCAATATGTTGCTTTTTCGTCAGCGGCATCAGCTGCAGACCGACTTCATTACCGGCTACACGCACCACCTGCGTCGGGAAGACGTACTCCTGCTGGCCGCGCTTCAGCAGCAGGTTAACCTTCTGCCCTTCCAGCACCTTCGCCTGACCGTTGATTTTTATCCCCAGACCACCGTCTGAGAAGTCGTGCACGGTACAGGAGAAGAGGTGACCATCTTCACGGGCGATTGCCGCAGGCATGCAGATTTCCACGCGATGCGCACGGCGGACCTGTTTGCTCTCCACCGACACCGCAACCGCGCCGCCGAGGATAATCAGGTTGTAGAACACCCATGCCATACTCACGAACACGGTCAGGATCTCGTTTTCCGGGCCGTAGAAGTAGCGCCAGATACCGGCAATCACGCCCACGATATTCAGCAACACCAGGAAGATGTACGGCCGGGAGATGACCCAGTCGACATACTCCTCTTCCACCAGACTGAATAGCCACGGGTTTAACAGACACCTCTGAGTCATTTAAAATGGCTTAAAAGAGAGGTGCACATGAGCAGTAAGCGTTACCCTGAAGAGTTTAAAATTGAAGCTGTCAAACAGGTTGTTGATCGTGGTCATTCTGTTTCCAGCGTTGCAACACGCCTCGATATCACTACCCACAGTCTTTATGCCTGGATAAAGAAGTTCGGACCGGACTCTTCCACCAACAAAGAGCAGTCAGATGCTCAGGCCGAGATCCGTCGACTCCAGAAGGAGCTGAAGCGGGTTACTGACGAACGGGACATATTAAAAAAAGCCGCTGTAGATTCAATTGGTCAACGCAACAGTTATGTGAAAACATGGGGTTGCGGAGGTTTTTTGAATGAGACGAACATTTACAGCAGAGGAAAAAGCCTCTGTTTTTGAACTATGGAAGAACGGAACAGGCTTCAGTGAAATAGCGAATATCCTGGGTTCAAAACCCGGAACGATCTTCACTATGTTAAGGGATACTGGCGGCATAAAACCCCATGAGCGTAAGCGGGCTGTAGCTCACCTGACACTGTCTGAGCGCGAGGAGATACGAGCTGGTTTGTCAGCCAAAATGAGCATTCGTGCGATAGCTACTGCGCTGAATCGCAGTCCTTCGACGATCTCACGTGAAGTTCAGCGTAATCGGGGCAGACGCTATTACAAAGCTGTTGATGCTAATAACCGAGCCAACAGAATGGCGAAAAGGCCAAAACCGTGCTTACTGGATCAAAATTTACCATTGCGAAAGCTTGTTCTGGAAAAGCTGGAGATGAAATGGTCTCCAGAGCAAATATCAGGATGGTTAAGGCGAACAAAACCACGTCAAAAAACGCTGCGAATATCACCTGAGACAATTTATAAAACGCTGTACTTTCGTAGCCGTGAAGCGCTACACCACCTGAATATACAGCATCTGCGACGGTCGCATAGCCTTCGCCATGGCAGGCGTCATACCCGCAAAGGCGAAAGAGGTACGATTAACATAGTGAACGGAACACCAATTCACGAACGTTCCCGAAATATCGATAACAGACGCTCTCTGGGGCATTGGGAGGGCGATTTAGTCTCAGGTACAAAAAACTCTCATATAGCCACACTTGTAGACCGAAAATCACGTTATACGATCATCCTTAGACTCAGGGGCAAAGATTCTGTCTCAGTAAATCAGGCTCTTACCGACAAATTCCTGAGTTTACCGTCAGAACTCAGAAAATCACTGACATGGGACAGAGGAATGGAACTGGCCAGACATCTAGAATTTACTGTCAGCACCGGCGTTAAAGTTTACTTCTGCGATCCTCAGAGTCCTTGGCAGCGGGGAACAAATGAGAACACAAATGGGCTAATTCGGCAGTACTTTCCTAAAAAGACATGTCTTGCCCAATATACTCAACATGAACTAGATCTGGTTGCTGCTCAGCTAAACAACAGACCGAGAAAGACACTGAAGTTCAAAACACCGAAAGAGATAATTGAAAGGGGTGTTGCATTGACAGATTGAATCTACAGCGGCGTACTTCGCAAAGCTGTCCGACTGAGGTACGCCTTTATCCGTGACAACTCCTGTTGTTGGCCTGTTCGCCTACTCTGTCGGGTATTGAATGTTCATCCGAGTGGGTTTTACGCTTGGCTTCAGCAGCCGTATTCACCACGGCATCAGGCGGATATAAGACTGACAGGACAAATCAAACAGTTCTGGCTGGAGTCCGGTTGCGTTTATGGCTATCGCAAGATCCATCTCGACCTGCGAGATAGTGGGCAACAATGTGGGATTAACCGGGTCTGGCGGCTGATGAAGCGTGCCGGGATAAAGGCTCAGGTTGGGTATCGAAGCCCACGATCGCGTAAAGGTGAAGCCAGTATCGTGACACCCAACAGACTCCAGCGGCAGTTCAACCCGGAAGCACCGGATGAACGGTGGGTAACGGACATAACGTACAGTGTGCCCGGAGTTCAGGGCGGGCATGGATGCTTAAATGAACCGCGAGTCTGTCTGGAATATTGAACCGGTAACTCACGATGAGAAACCCAACAATCCCACCGGGTGTGACGGTGGAGAACCTGAGCGGCAGTGACCTGCGGCATGCCCGCAGGGTGATGTAACCCGCTGACAACGGGGATTGAGGCGAGATCACTAAGCCGAGATGATCCTCAAGGTTAAGTACTGAAAGGCTGAAGAACATGAACCCGTTAATCCGCCTCTGTGGGTTGAAAACGTCACCACGGCCTACGTGATCTGACAGGCCGTGCAGGAGGAACTGGCAGTGATACGTAAGCACTGCCGGTCGAAGGTGTTTTGACATGTATGCGAAACACCGGGGCAGCAGCGTCTATCACGCTTGCGTTGCTGACTTCTGCCAACTTGCGGCAAGCAAGGATAAAGAGTGCGACGGGCAGCCTCCTCAGTATGCCTGAGTCCAGGCAGGTAAACCGGGGAAGGTCAGCGACGGATGTTAAGGGGGCATGGCTCCGATGACGCGCTGGCTGGCGGAGCTTCCGTAGTAGTCCGCGATGGGGAAAGCCCATTACATGGCGAAGGGAAGCAGTTTGAATGTGTTTGCGACGTGAATTAACTGACCTAACGAGGTGAAGACCTTTGATAATCAGCGAAATGCAACGCAAGCTTGCCACATGGGCAGCCACCGATCCGTCCCTACGGATTCAACGGCTGCTGCGTCTGATAACACAACCAGAATGGCTGGCTGAAGCGGCGCGGATCACGCTTTCATCAAAGGGGGCCCATACCCCCGGCGTTGATGGCGTGAACAAAACAATGCTACAGGCCAGACTGGCTGTTGAGCTGCAAATCCTCAGGGATGAATTACTCTCAGGCCACTACCAGCCCTTGCCCGCCAGACGGGTTTACATCCCTAAAAGCAACGGCAAACTGCGACCACTGGGTATCCCCGCGTTGCGGGATCGTATTGTTCAGCGGGCCATGCTGATGGCGATGGAGCCGATATGGGAGAGTGATTTTCATACGCTCTCATATGGCTTCCGGCCTGAGCGCAGTGTCCACCACGCGATCCGCACGGTGAAATTACAGCTCACAGACTGTGGTGAAACCCGGGGACGCTGGGTGATTGAAGGCGACCTGTCCAGTTACTTCGACACCGTACATCATCGACTGCTGATGAAGGCTGTACGCCGCAGGATCAGTGACGCACGTTTCATGACTCTGCTGTGGAAAACCATCAAGGCGGGACATATCGATGTCGGTCTCTTTCGGGCGGCCAGTGAAGGTGTACCACAGGGCGGTGTTATATCGCCGCTATTATCGAACATCATGCTGAATGAGTTCGATCAATACCTGCATGAGCGCTACCTGAGCGGGAAAGCCAGAAAAGATCGGTGGTACTGGAATAACAGTATCCAACGGGGCCGAAGTACGGCGGTCAGAGAAAACTGGCAGTGGAAACCCGCGGTGGCGTACTGCCGCTATGCCGATGATTTTGTCCTCATCGTCAAAGGCACCAAAGCACAGGCGGAAGCCATCAGGGAGGAGTGTCGGGGTGTGCTCGAAGGCAGTCTGAAACTCAGGCTGAACATGGATAAGACTAAAATCACCCATGTTAATGACGGCTTTATCTTTCTGGGGCACAGAATCATTCGCAAACGCAGTCGTTATGGCGAGATGCGAGTGGTCTCAACGATCCCGCAGGAGAAAGCCAGAAACTTCGCCGCATCGCTGACAGCACTGTTATCAGGCAACTACAGTGAAAGCAAAGTCGATATGGCTGAACAACTCAACCGAAAACTGAAAGGCTGGGCTATGTTCTATCAGTTCGTTGATTTTAAGGCCAAAGTCTTCAGTTATATCGACCGTGTCGTGTTCTGGAAGCTGGCTCACTGGCTGGCCCGCAAATACCGTACAGGTATCGCTTCCCTGATGAGGTGGTGGTGTAAATCACCGAAACCGGGTCAGAGCAAAACGTGGGTTTTATTTGGTAAAACCAATCACGGCAAGCTCAGCGGCGAAATACTGTACCGGTTGGTGGGGCAAGGCAAGAAGCTGTTCCGCTGGCGGCTACCCGAAGGTAATCCCTATCTGAGGACGGAGACCAGAAACACGTATACATCGCGCTTTACAGAAGTGGCAATGGCGTTCGCCAGCATTTAAATGGAGAGCCGGATGCGCTGAAAGGTGCACGTCCGGTTCGGGGAGGAGAGGCAGGGAAATAGTCCGACTACGCCCTGCCTCTTACTCTACTCCGAACCCACGAAGGCTGGCTGTATCTTGCCGTAGTTGTTGACCTGTTCTCGCGCAAAGTTATCGGCTGGTCAATGCAACCGCGGATGACAAAAGATATTGTTTTGAATGCGCTTTTGATGGCCGTGTGGCGACGTAATCCCCAAAAACAGGTTCTGGTTCATTCTGATCAAGGTAGTCAGTACACAAGCCATGAGTGGCAGTCGTTCCTGAAATCACACGGTCTGGAGGGTAGTATGAGCCGTCGTGGTAACTGTCACGACAACGCAGTTGCAGAAAGCTTTTTCCAGCTACTGAAGCGTGAACGGATAAAGAAAAAGATTTACGGAACACGGGAAGAAGCACGCAGCGATATTTTTGATTACATCGAAATGTTTTATAACAGTAAGCGTCGACATGGTTCGAGCGATCAGATGCCACCGACGGAGTATGAAAACCAATATTATCAACGACTCGGAAGTGTCTAGATTATCCGTGGCTATTCAGACCGCCCTTCGCGGTGACGTTGAATTTACCTTTGTGCGGGTTGATCAGCGCCACCATCGTCGGCGGCGCGATGTACCAGGCCAGCACCGTTTCGTAGATTTCACTCCAGAACGAATGGCGGTATTTACCCTGAATCTTCGAGTTCGTCAGGCTCGCGTGAATCATGTGCGGCAGAACGAACAGCGCAATCATCAGCGCAGGCGCGTAGATGATATAGGCGTGAAGAAGCAGGAACGCCAGCGGCGCGGTCAGGAAGATGAGGCGCGGGATACCGGACAGGAAGTGGAACATGGCGTTGACGTAGCACAGACGCTGCGCGAGTTTCAGCCCTTTCCCAATCAGGGGGTTATCGAGACGGAAAATCTGCACCATGCCGCGCGCCCAGCGAATACGCTGGCCGATGTGCGCCGAGAGAGATTCCGTTGCCAGACCCGCGGCCTGCGGAATACGCATATACGCGGAGGTGTAGCCCCGACGGTGCAGGCGCAGCGAGGTATGCGCATCTTCGGTGACCGTTTCGACGGCAATGCCACCGATCTCATCCAGCGGTTTACGACGGATAACCGCACAGGAACCGCAGAAGAAGGTCGCATCCCACATGTCGTTCCCGTCCTGCACCAGGCCATAGAACAGCGTGCCTTCGTTAGGGGTTTTACGGAAACGGCCAAGGTTACGTTCAAACGGATCTGGCGAGAAGAAGTGGTGCGGCGTCTGCATCATCGCCAGCTCTTTCTCCTTCAGGAACCAGCCCATCGTCATCTGCAGGAACGAGCGCGTCGGCACGTGGTCGCAGTCAAAGATTGAGACAAACTCACCTTTGGCATACTTGAGGGCGTTGTTGATGTTCCCGGCCTTTGCGTGTTCATGCGTGGTACGGGCGATGTACTCGACACCCACCTCTTCCGCGAACTGGCGGAACGCCGGGCGGCCGCCGTCATCCAGGACCCAGATTTTGAGTTTATCTTTCGGCCAGTCGATACCCAGCGCGGCGTAAATCGTGTTTTTTACCACGCTCAGGTCTTCGTTGTAGGTCGGCACGAAGAGATCGACAGACGGCCATTGTGACGTGTCTTTTGGCAGCGGAACCGGCTGACGGTTGAGCGGCCAGATGACCTGGAAATACCCCAGCACCAGTACAACCCAGGCGTACGTTTCCGCAAACAGCAGAACCAGACCGCACACCAGGCTGACCGGGTCATCCCAGTTGAGCGTTGAGGTGTAACGCCACCAGATGTAGCGACAGGAGACGGTCAGTGACAGCACAATCAGCATCAGGGCGGAGAAGCGTCCCGGGATACGGCGCACCAGCAATGCCACGCCCCACAGCAGGATCAGGAAGGTGAACTGCGCCAGAGGGTTAAAGGGCTGCGTAATACAGACCAGGGCCAGTATGAGCGAGAAAACGACGATTACGCCGAGTATAAAACGCCGCAAGCCCGGGTGCAGATGCCCGAGCTCTTTATGGTTATCCAGATGGCTGGTCTTGTCACCCACGCGGTCAGGCAAACTGTCCAGCCACTGGTGATAGCGCTCACGTAAATGTTGCACGCGGGAGAAGCTGCGCCAGCGCGGCGCTTTGTTTTCTGAGCGGGACGACGTGGCCACCAGCCAGACAGCCTGAATGATATAACGCGCCGGATCCAACGGTCGCGGGCGGTCGGGATGAATATGCGGATATAACTCACTGTGCTGCGCACGAATGCGCTGCCAGCGCGGGTGTTCGAGGGGAATAAACGTCCAGGCCAGAATCATCCAGAAGCAGCCGAGCGCGGCGCTGAATGCCGAAGCACCGTGTCGGCGAAAATGCCGGTAATGTTCGCTCAGACGCGAACTGACCGGCGGGATGAGTAACCAGCTGGCGAGACGGCTCATACAGAACTCCCTGCAGGCTCTGCCCCTTTGGCAAAGTGCAGCAGACACCAGTTCGCCAGCGTCAGGATCTCTTCTGCCGCCAGGGAATCGCTGCGGTATTCACCGAGTGGCTGTTTGGAGGCCAGGCATTCCGCCATGCCCTCATCACGATGGATAACAATCGGCAGCAGACGGCGCTGGCTTTGCAGCCAAACCTGATACAGGTCGTCCTGGATCTGGCTGCCAATGCGTAAATCATTAATCAGGATATGACCATTTTCAGGCAACCCTTGCTGATGCAGACGGATATGGCAATTCGCGTCGACGTTCACAATCGACAGCACGCGATCGCACTGCGCCATAAGCTGTCGGGTCAGCGTGCCGGCGCCGTGCGGCAGATCCAGAAGGATCCACTTATAATGGCCTTTTTCTTTCAGCTCCTGCAGCGCGACGGTGAACTGGGAAAACAGACGCTGATAGGCAGCTTCATTTTCACGCTCGGTAGTGGTCAATTGGCCAAAGGGCAGTACATCAAGCTGCGAGGTATAACGCATACCCGCATCGCGCCAGTCTTTATCATCAAGCAGCGCGCGAGCCCAACCCTCTGTACGCGTAAAGTCGACATTAAACGACATGCGCAGCAAATTATCGGCACAGGCGTCAATCACCAATACCGATTCACCTAAAAGCTGTAATGACCACGCCAGCGCCGCGGTAACGGATGTTGTACCTACTCCACCACGGACGCCCTGTAATCCTAGTATGGCCATCAATGGCTCCCTTATTGTTGTTGGGCAAATTCAGCTAATAGCGGCCAACGTTTAATAGCCGCGGCCAACTGTTCCCGCTGGGAAATGTCGGTGTAATCTATTTCAGGTAATGAAAACGCCTGCGTCAGCGCCAGAAAGTCGTTCTGGAATGTGTAACCCAGGGTTGAGTCGACTGGGGTGCCGGGTTCGTTATTATCCATTCTATTCCATCCCTTTGAGTAAAATCGCACAATCAGAAGTAGCGAGGCTTCCTGCCCTATCAAATTTCATTTACATGCTAAATCTGATGTTCTTTAATTTCAATGTTAGGTTTATTTCTACGCTTTCGCTAGGGAAGGTGCGAATAAGCAGGTCATTTCTTCCCAAGCTGACTCGCTGATTAAAATTTCGCGGATCTGGGCCGATTTTTTTCCCGCAAACACATCGAATCAGCCTATTTAGGCTATTTTTTCCACCATTTCTGGCGTTATTTCCGGTTTTTACTGAGATCTCTCCCACTGACGTATCATTTGGTCCACCCGAAACAGGTTGGCCAGGGTGAATAACATCGCCAGTTGGTTATCGTTTTTCAGCAGCCCCTTGTATCTGGCTTTCACGAAGCCGAACTGCCGCTTGATGATGCGAAACGGGTGCTCCACCCTGGCACGGATGCTGGCTTTCATGTATTCGATGTTGATGGCCGTTTTGTTCTTGCGCGGATGCTGCTTCAAGGTTTTTACCTTGCCGGGACGCTCGGCGATCAGCCAGTCCACATCCACCTCGGCCAGCTCCTCGCGCTGTGGCGCTCCTTGGTAGCCGGCATCGGCTGAGACAAATTGCTCCTCTCCATGAAGCAGATTACCCAGCTGATTGAGGTCATGCTCGTTGGCCGCGGTGGTGACCAGGCTGTGGGTCAGGCCACTCTTGGCATCGACACCAATGTGGGCCTTCATGCCAAAGTGCCACTGATTGCCTTTCTTGGTCTGATGCATCTCCGGATCGCGTTGCTGCTCTTTGTTCTTGGTAGAGCTGGGTGCCTCAATGATGGTGGCATCCACCAAAGTGCCTTGGGTCATCATGACGCCTGCTTCGGCCAGCCAGCGATTGATGGTCTTGAACAATTGACGGGCCAGTTGATGCTGCTCGAGCAGGTGGCGGAAATTCATGATGGTGGTGCGATCCGGCAGGGCGCTATCCAGGGATAATCGGGCAAACAGGCGCATGGAGGCGATTTCGTACAGGGCATCTTCCATGGCACCGTCGCTCAGGTTGTACCAATGCTGCATGCAGTGAATACGCAGCATGGTCTCCAGCGGATAGGGCCGTCGGCCATTGCCCGCCTTGGGATAAAACGGCTCGATGACAGCGGTCATATTCTGCCATGGCAGAATCTGCTCCATGCGGGAGAGGAAAATCTCTTTTCGGGTCTGACGGCGCTTAGTGCTGAATTCACTATCGGCGAAGGTGAGTTGATGGCTCATGATGTCCCTCTGGGATGCGCTCCGGATGAATATGATGATCTCATATCAGGAACTTGTTCGCACCTTCCCTAGTAAACTGAGATACAGAGAAATTAAACGAAAAGAGGGACACCGTGGACTCCATATTTTCTATTGGCATCCAGTCATTATGGGACGAATTGAGCCACATGCCAGTCGGAGGAGTCTGGTGGATTAATACGGATCGTAATGAAGATGCTATCAGTCTGGTAAACAAGACAATTGCCGCTCAGGGCAAGGATTCCCGCGTGGCCGTCGTGAGCATGGGCGAAGAGCCAAAGAAAATTATCACCCTTGAAAACGATCGCGGTCCGCAGACGGTGCGATTATTTTCCATGCCTGCGGAGGCCGATAGTCTATACTTTTTGTCCCGCGACATTCAGTGCTCTATTGATCCGGATCACTATCTGGTGATTCTGAAATGCTCAAATAACGCCCTGCAAAATATCCCTGCTGAAAAACTACTGCCCTGGCTGGAAAAAATCAATAAATGGGCAAAATTTCAAAATTGCACGCTATTGATAGTCAATCCTGGCAGTAATAATGACAAACTGTTTTCCCTTTTAATGGGCGAATATCGCTCCCTGTTTGGTCTGGCGAGTCTTCGGAACCAGGCAGACAGCTATCTCTACGATATTGCGTTCTGGTGTAATGAAAAAGGCGTAAGCGCCAGACAACAGCTCACCCTTAAACATATTGAGGGCGAATGGCACCTGGCGCAGCAGGAAGAAACCGTGGTGCAACCGCGCAGCGATGAAAAACGAATCCTGAGCCATATTGCCGTTTTAGAAGGGGCACCTGCGCTCTCGGAAAATTGGTCGTTGTTTGATTCTAACGAAGCGCTTTTTAATGAAGCTCGCACAACTCAGGCGGCAACCATTGTTTTTTCGCTCATGCAAAATAACCAGATTGAAACGCTGGCGCGACAGATCCACACCTTACGTCGCCAGCGCGGAAGCGCCTTAAAAATAGTGGTGCGCGAAAATAACACCAGCCTTCGCGCCACGGATGAGCGCCTGCTTCTGGGCTGCGGTGCCAATATGGTGATTCCGTGGAATGCGCCGTTATCACGCTGCCTGACGCTTCTCGAAAGCGTTCAGGGTCAGCAGTTCAACCGTCACGTACCGGAAGATATCTCCACCCTGCTCTCCATGACGCAGCCGATGAAGCTGCGTGGATACCAGAAATGGGATACCTTCTGCGACGCCGTCGGCAACATGATGAGCAACACGCTGCTTCCTGCAGACGGGAAAGGGGTGATGGTTGCCCTGCGCCCGGTACCGGGTATCCGCGTTGAACAGGCGCTCACGTTATGCCGTCCGAACCGCACAGGAGACATCATGACCATCGGCGACAACCGCCTGGTGCTGTTCTTGTCCTTCTGCCGGATAAACGATCTTGATACCGCCCTTAACCATATCTTCCCGCTGCCAACCGGGGATATTTTCTCGAACCGTATGATCTGGTTCGAAGATAATTCTATCAGTGCAGAGCTGGTGCAGATGCGCGCCCTCGAACCTGAACAATGGGCGAAACCGCTCAGCGTGAAGAGCGATGCCAAACCGATTCTCAACGCCCGACATGACGGACACGTCTGGCGGCGAATACCGGAACCCCTTCGCCTGTTAACTGAGAATGGGGAGAACGCACCATCATGAATATCAGCGATATCATTCAACTGGTCGTATTCTCTGCGCTGATCTTTTTCCCGCTTGGCTACTATGCACGCCATTCCATACGCCGTATCCGCGATACGGCCAGAGTGCTGTTTGTAAAACCTCGCTATGTAAAACCAGCCGGAACACTGACACGGGCATCACACGTCAAGGCAGACCGAAAACATGACTAATTCTACCTATACCGCTTCGTCACCATCGCCGCTCTGGCAATACTGGCGCGGCCTTTCCGGCTGGAACTTCTACTTTCTGGTGAAGTTTGGTCTGCTGTGGGCAGGCTATCTGAATTTCCATCCCCTGCTCAACCTGGTGTTTATGGCTTTCCTGCTGATGCCTTTGCCCAATATCAGGCTGCATCGCTTGCGTCACTGGATTGCTATCCCTGTCGGCTTTGCTCTGTTCTGGCATGACACCTGGCTGCCGGGACCGGACAGCATTATGAGTCAGGGTTCGCAGGTGGCAGGGTTTAGCGCCAGCTATGTCCTTGACCTGACCGAGCGCTTTATTAACTGGCAAATGATAGGTGCCGTCTTTGTGCTGCTGGTGGCCTGGCTGTTCCTGTCACAATGGATCCGCGTCACGGTATTTGTCGTCGCCATTATGATCTGGCTGAACGTGCTGACGCTTGCGGGTCCAGACTTCTCCCTGTGGCCCGCGGGTCAACCCACGACCACGGTGACCACTACCGGGGGAAGTGCAGCGGCAACCGTCACGACGGCAGGTGATACGCCTGTGGTCGGCGATATCCCGACGCAGACTGCACCGCCGACGTCCACTAACCTGAACGCCTGGCTCTCCAGCTTCTATACCGCGGAAGATAAACGTCAGACCAAATTCCCGGAAGCCCTGCCGGCGGATGCTCAGCCGTTTGAGCTGCTGGTGATCAACATCTGTTCCCTCTCCTGGGCTGACGTCGATGCCGCGGGTTTGATGTCTCACCCGCTGTGGTCCCATTTCGATATCCAGTTTAAAGACTTTAACTCTGCCACCTCGTACAGCGGCCCGGCAGCAATTCGCCTGCTTCGCGCAAGCTGCGGTCAGACATCGCATAAGAACCTGTATCAACCCGCCGGCAACCAGTGTTATCTGTTCGATAACCTCTCAAAACTGGGCTTCACGCAGCATCTGATGCTGGGACATAACGGCCAGTTCGGTAACTTCCTGAAAGAGGTGCGCGAACAGGGTGGTATGCAGGCACAGCTGATGGATCAAACCGGACTGCCGGTCACTCTGCTGGGCTTTGACGGTTCACCTGTTTATGACGATACCGCCGTGCTGCAACGCTGGCTGAAGACCATCGAAAAAGACAGTAATCCGCGCAGTGCAACGTTCTACAACACGCTGCCGCTTCACGATGGTAACCACTTCCCTGGCGTGAGCAAAACGGCAGATTATAAAGTTCGTGCGCAGAAATTCTTCGATGAACTGGACGCGTTCTTTACGGAGCTGGATAAATCGGGCCGTAAAGTGATGGTGGTTGTGGTACCTGAACACGGCGCCGCGCTGAAAGGCGACAGAATGCAGGTGTCAGGTCTGCGTGATATCCCTAGCCCGTCTATTACCAACGTACCGGCAGGCATTAAATTCTTTGGTATGAAGGCACCTCATCAGGGCGCACCGATTGAGATCGCTCAGCCAACCAGCTATCTGGCCATTTCAGAACTGGTTGCCCGCGCGGTTGACGGCAAACTGTTTGTGGAAGACAGCGTGAACTGGGATCAACTCACCAGTAACCTGCCGCAAACTGCCGAAGTCTCTGAGAACGCGAACGCGGTCGTGATTCAGTATCAGAACAAACCGTACGTTCGACTGAACGGTGGAGACTGGGTACCTTATCCGCAGTAAACCGCATTTCCCTCTCCCCCCAGGGGAGAGGGCTCACCCGTTCCGTTATGGCTGTTCAGCAAGCCATACAAGCATTTTCAGGCTTGCGGAGTAGTAATCATCCTTTGCAGTGATCTCGGGTTCTCCGGATGGCTGTCCCATCGTTAAATCACGTACCGCCAGCAGCCCCCCTTCCATCATGTAAGGCGCATATTCATTGGTCGTCACGTTTACCCATGCGGGAGTTTGTTCGCGGGGGAACTGACCGAACCAGGCTCGCCACGGCGTTAACAGTGGGCTCTTCTTATCAGACCAGGCCAGGTAAAGTGGAATGCGGATCGCGTCGTAGCTCATCCGTGGCGGCCAGGCTTTGGCCGGGGACAGCGTGCCCGTAGAGCCCAGCGAGACCCAGTCCGTGGGAAGTCTGGCTTTACCCGATCCCATTTTTGCCAGCAAGCGATGGCCATCCTGAATCAACTTGCCCCAGACCGGCGAATGGCTGCGACTGGCAAAGGCCTGCCAGGCCGGGAAGACGAAATAAGAGGGGTTAAGCACGATCTCACCGTCGAGGGTAAACCCCTGGACGCCGGGCAGCATCACGCGGTAACCCGCATAACGGGTCACGGTGTGGCTAATGAGTGCTTTCGTTATCGCATCCGATGCGGCGCTGTACTGTTTGTCATGCCAGCGCGTATCCGCTTTCAACAGCGCCCAGGCAATCAGGACATCGCCATCGGCGGCGTTATTTTTGTCAGCAATCGGGTTGGACTCGGCAGGGTTATAACGCCAGTAAAACAGACCATTTTCTTTGTTCTTCAGCGTACTGTCAGTCCATTTCCAGAGCTTATCGAACGTGGTTTTATCGTCGTTAGCCACCGCCATCAGCATGGCGAAGCCCTGGCCTTCAGTATGCGAAACATTGCCGTTGCCGGTATCGACAATCCGCCCTTCCGGCGTAAAGAAGCGTGCTTTGTAACTCTCCCAGGCCTGGCCCGCCTGAGAGAGGGGGGAGAACAGTAAACTCATCATGACGGCCAGAGCGGCGCATGCGGGTTTTCGCATAATGGGTTATTCCGCGCTGCGCAGTGAAATCTCACCGCCCACCCAGGGTTTGATCACGCCATCCTGCTCCAGGAGCAACGCGCCCTGTGCGTCGATGCCGCGGGAAATACCGTAGATCTCTTTATCACCAATCAGCAATTTCACCGGACGGTTAATAAAGTTATCCAGCTTTTCCCAACGGGACAGGAAGGATGCCAGCCCCTCTTGTTCAAAGAGCGAAAGCGAACTGCGTAATTCTTTTATCATACGCACGGCAAGGGTGTTGCGATCGATGGTGATCCCCGCTTCCTGCAGGTTGGTCCACGCCTGATTCACCACGTCATTTTGTACATTGCGCATCACCATATTGAGGCCTGCACCAATGACAATTTGCGCCGCGTCGCCTGTTTTACCCGTTAATTCAACGAGAATACCGGCAAGTTTACGATCGTTCAGATAAAGGTCGTTTGGCCATTTCACCCGCACCTTATCAGCGCCCAGATCGTGCAGCACTTCCGCCATCACAATCCCGATGACCAGGCTCAGGCCAACAGCAGCAGCGGGACCCTGCTCCAGACGCCAGTACATGGAGAGATAGAGGTTGGCACCAAATGGCGAAAACCACTTGCGGCCTCGACGGCCACGCCCGGCCTGCTGGTACTCGGCTACACAGGCATCCCCGGAGGATAATTCGCTGAGTCGATCCATAAGGTACTGGTTGGTCGAATCGATCACCGGCAAGACCGCAACATTGCCATGCTCTACCTGGCTGCGGATCAGCTCTTCATTCAGCAGCTGAATCGGCTCCGGCAAGCTGTAGCCTTTTCCGGGTACCGTAAAGACATCGACACCCCAGTCGCGGAGGGTCTGGATATGCTTGTTAATGGCGGCACGGCTCATGCCCAGGTGTTCACCCAGTTGCTCGCCGGAATGGAATTCACCGTCGGCAAGAATGCTTATCAGGGTTAAAGGGATAGTATTGTCCTTCACGCGATAACCTCCACGGCATTCACTTCACCCGTACGGCCAATGAAGCGGACCTCTGGCTCCAGCCAGACGTTAAATTTTTCGCCCACTTGCTGACGGACGTGATGGGCCAACTGGACAACATCCTCGCTGGTCGCATCGTTTTGATTAATCAGCACCAGAGCCTGCTGGCGATGAACGGCCGCACCGCCCACGGAGGTGCCTTTTAACTGGCATTGATCGATAAGCCAGCCCGCGGCCAGCTTCACGCTACCATCCGCCTGTGGGTAATGGGGCGCGGCAGGCCAACCTGCAAGAAACGCTTGTGCGTTTTCGCTGCTGATAACCGGGTTTTTGAAGAAACTTCCCGCATTTCCATTCACTTTAGGATCAGGAAGTTTGGTCGTGCGCATATGGCACACCGAGTCAAAAACATCACGGGCAGTCGCCGTTTCGGGATCGAGACGCGTTAAATCACCGTAGGTCAGCACCGGCTGCCAGTTTTTTGACAGACGCAGGCCTACGGCGACAATCACGTAGCGATCCTGATATTCATGCTTGAAAATACTGTCACGGTAGCCAAAACGGCACTGTTCAGCGGTTAAACGCTGAGCCGCGCCGGTCGCCAGCTCAATACAATCGACGTATTCACAAACGTGTTTCAGTTCGATGCCATAGGCACCGATATTTTGAATGGGGGATGATCCGGCGCAGCCAGGGATAAGGGCAAGGTTTTCCAGTCCTGGCATCCCTTTGTCCAGGGTGTATTGCACCAGATGATGCCAGTTTTCACCGGCGCCAACGTGCAGATGCCAGCTATCGGCGCGCTCTTCCACATCAATTCCCATGATGCGGTTAACGATCACCGTTCCCGCAAAATCATCGAGAAACAGGACATTACTTCCTTCGCCCAGAATCAGTACAGGTTCGTCTTGTTCTGTTGCGCTTTGCCAGGCATCCAGCAGCTGCTGTGCAGTATCGGCACGTACAATTTTATTAGCATTACGTTGAATGCCAAAGGTATTCCAGGGCTTAAGGGAGTGATTCATAGACGCTATCCTGAGACAAAAACCGGGATAGTTTACCGTATATACGGGGGGATAGGTGATTAGTTTAGAGAAACGAGGAAGGGATAAAAACGCAAAAAGGCCATCCTTTCGGATGGCCTCTTCACTTATTTGATGCCTGGCAGTTCCCTACTCTCGCATGGGGAGACCCCACACTACCATCGGCGCTACGGCGTTTCACTTCTGAGTTCGGCATGGGGTCAGGTGGGACCACCGCGCTAAAGCCGCCAGGCAAATTCTGTAATCTGTATCAGCTGAAAATCGTCTCTCATCGCCAAAACATCTTCGGCGTTGTAAGGTTAAGCCTCACGGTTCATTAGTATCGGTTAGCTCAACGCATCGCTGCGCTTACACACCCGACCTATCAACGTCGTAGTCTTCAACGTTCCTTCAGGAGACTTAAAGTCTCAGGGAGAACTCATCTCGGGGCAAGTTTCGTGCTTAGATGCTTTCAGCACTTATCTCTTCCGCATTTAGCTACCGGGCAGTGCCATTGGCATGACAACCCGAACACCAGTGATGCGTCCACTCCGGTCCTCTCGTACTAGGAGCAGCCCCCCTCAATTCTCCAGCGCCCACGGCAGATAGGGACCGAACTGTCTCACGACGTTCTAAACCCAGCTCGCGTACCACTTTAAATGGCGAACAGCCATACCCTTGGGACCTACTTCAGCCCCAGGATGTGATGAGCCGACATCGAGGTGCCAAACACCGCCGTCGATATGAACTCTTGGGCGGTATCAGCCTGTTATCCCCGGAGTACCTTTTATCCGTTGAGCGATGGCCCTTCCATTCAGAACCACCGGATCACTATGACCTGCTTTCGCACCTGCTCGAGCCGTCACTCTCGCAGTCAAGCTAGCTTATGCCATTGCACTAACCTCCTGATGTCCGACCAGGATTAGCTAACCTTCGTGCTCCTCCGTTACTCTTTGGGAGGAGACCGCCCCAGTCAAACTACCCACCAGACACTGTCCGCAACCCGGATTACGGGTCTACGTTAGAACACCAGCCATTAAAGGGTGGTATTTCAAGGTTGGCTCCACGCAGACTGGCGTCCACGCTTCAAAGCCTCCCACCTATCCTACACATCAAGGACCAGTGTTCAGTGTCAAGCTATAGTAAAGGTTCACGGGGTCTTTCCGTCTTGCCGCGGGTACACTGCATCTTCACAGCGAGTTCAATTTCACTGAGTCTCGGGTGGAGACAGCCTGGCCATCATTACGCCATTCGTGCAGGTCGGAACTTACCCGACAAGGAATTTCGCTACCTTAGGACCGTTATAGTTACGGCCGCCGTTTACCGGGGCTTCGATCAAGAGCTTCGCGTTACCGCTAACCCCATCAATTAACCTTCCGGCACCGGGCAGGCGTCACACCGTATACGTCCACTTTCGTGTTTGCACAGTGCTGTGTTTTTAATAAACAGTTGCAGCCAGCTGGTATCTTCGACTGATTTCAGCTCCACCCGCAGGGGCTTCACCTACATATCAGCGTGCCTTCTCCCGAAGTTACGGCACCATTTTGCCTAGTTCCTTCACCCGAGTTCTCTCAAGCGCCTTGGTATTCTCTACCTGACCACCTGTGTCGGTTTGGGGTACGATTTGATGTTACCTGATGCTTAGAGGCTTTTCCTGGAAGCAGGGCATTTGTTACTTCAGCACCGTAGTGCCTCGTCATCACACCTCAGCGTTAACAAGGAACCGGATTTACCTGGAACCTCCGCCTACATGCTTAAACCGGGACAACCGTCGCCCGGCTAACATAGCCTTCTCCGTCCCCCCTTCGCAGTAACACCAAGTACAGGAATATTAACCTGTTTCCCATCGACTACGCCTTTCGGCCTCGCCTTAGGGGTCGACTCACCCTGCCCCGATTAACGTTGGACAGGAACCCTTGGTCTTCCGGCGAGCGGGCTTTTCACCCGCTTTATCGTTACTTATGTCAGCATTCGCACTTCTGATACCTCCAGCACCCCTCACAGGACACCTTCAACGGCTTACAGAACGCTCCCCTACCCAACAACACATAGTGTCGCTGCCGCAGCTTCGGTGCATGGTTTAGCCCCGTTACATCTTCCGCGCAGGCCGACTCGACCAGTGAGCTATTACGCTTTCTTTAAATGATGGCTGCTTCTAAGCCAACATCCTGGCTGTCTGTGCCTTCCCACATCGTTTCCCACTTAACCATGACTTTGGGACCTTAGCTGGCGGTCTGGGTTGTTTCCCTCTTCACGACGGACGTTAGCACCCGCCGTGTGTCTCCCGTGATAACATTCTTCGGTATTCGTAGTTTGCATCGGGTTGGTAAGCCGGGATGGCCCCCTAGCCGAAACAGTGCTCTACCCCCGAAGATGAGTTCACGAGGCGCTACCTAAATAGCTTTCGGGGAGAACCAGCTATCTCCCGGTTTGATTGGCCTTTCACCCCCAGCCACAAGTCATCCGCTAATTTTTCAACATTAGTCGGTTCGGTCCTCCAGTTAGTGTTACCCAACCTTCAACCTGCCCATGGCTAGATCACCGGGTTTCGGGTCTATACCCTGCAACTTAACGCCCAGTTAAGACTCGGTTTCCCTTCGGCTCCCCTATACGGTTAACCTTGCTACAGAATATAAGTCGCTGACCCATTATACAAAAGGTACGCAGTCACCCCATAAAAGAGGCTCCCACTGCTTGTACGTACACGGTTTCAGGTTCTTTTTCACTCCCCTCGCCGGGGTTCTTTTCGCCTTTCCCTCACGGTACTGGTTCACTATCGGTCAGTCAGGAGTATTTAGCCTTGGAGGATGGTCCCCCCATATTCAGACAGGATACCACGTGTCCCGCCCTACTCTTCGAGTTCACAGCCTGTGTGCTTTCGTGTACGGGACTGTCACCCTGTACCGTGCGACTTTCCAGACGCTTCCACTAACACACAAGCTGATTCAGACTCTGGGCTGCTCCCCGTTCGCTCGCCGCTACTGGGGGAATCTCGGTTGATTTCTTTTCCTCGGGGTACTTAGATGTTTCAGTTCCCCCGGTTCGCCTCGTTAACCTATGTATTCAGTTAACGATAGTGTGTCGGAACACACTGGGTTTCCCCATTCGGACATCGCCGGGTCAAAGGTTCATATCACCTCGCCGGCGCTTTTCGCAGATTAGCACGTCCTTCATCGCCTCTGACTGCCAGGGCATCCACCGTGTACGCTTAGTCGCTTAACCTCACAACCCGAAGATGTTTCTTTCGATTCATCACCGGTTTGCGAAAATTTGAGAGACTCGAACACACATAACATGTGTGTCGTTTCAATTTTCAGCTTGATCCAGATTTTTAAAGAGCAAAACTTCGCAGTGCACCTTTTCAGGTTCACTCTGAAGTTTTCTTGTTTTCGCAGTAAAAGATGGTGGAGCTATGCGGGATCGAACCGCAGACCTCCTGCGTGCAAAGCAGGCGCTCTCCCAGCTGAGCTATAGCCCCATCGTATGACCAACCTCTTCAAATCTGCATGACAGATTTGGTAGGCCTGAGTGGACTTGAACCACCGACCTCACCCTTATCAGGGGTGCGCTCTAACCACCTGAGCTACAAGCCTGTAGAGGTTTTTTACTGCTGTTTTTCATCAGACAATCTGTGTGAGCACTACAAAGGCAGGTTCTTTAAGGTAAGGAGGTGATCCAACCGCAGGTTCCCCTACGGTTACCTTGTTACGACTTCACCCCAGTCATGAATCACAAAGTGGTAAGCGCCCTCCCGAAGGTTAAGCTACCTACTTCTTTTGCAACCCACTCCCATGGTGTGACGGGCGGTGTGTACAAGGCCCGGGAACGTATTCACCGTAGCATTCTGATCTACGATTACTAGCGATTCCGACTTCATGGAGTCGAGTTGCAGACTCCAATCCGGACTACGACGCACTTTATGAGGTCCGCTTGCTCTCGCGAGTTCGCTTCTCTTTGTATGCGCCATTGTAGCACGTGTGTAGCCCTACTCGTAAGGGCCATGATGACTTGACGTCATCCCCACCTTCCTCCAGTTTATCACTGGCAGTCTCCTTTGAGTTCCCGGCCGGACCGCTGGCAACAAAGGATAAGGGTTGCGCTCGTTGCGGGACTTAACCCAACATTTCACAACACGAGCTGACGACAGCCATGCAGCACCTGTCTCAGAGTTCCCGAAGGCACCAATCCATCTCTGGAAAGTTCTCTGGATGTCAAGAGTAGGTAAGGTTCTTCGCGTTGCATCGAATTAAACCACATGCTCCACCGCTTGTGCGGGCCCCCGTCAATTCATTTGAGTTTTAACCTTGCGGCCGTACTCCCCAGGCGGTCGACTTAACGCGTTAGCTCCGGAAGCCACGCCTCAAGGGCACAACCTCCAAGTCGACATCGTTTACGGCGTGGACTACCAGGGTATCTAATCCTGTTTGCTCCCCACGCTTTCGCACCTGAGCGTCAGTCTTTGTCCAGGGGGCCGCCTTCGCCACCGGTATTCCTCCAGATCTCTACGCATTTCACCGCTACACCTGGAATTCTACCCCCCTCTACAAGACTCTAGCCTGCCAGTTTCGAATGCAGTTCCCAGGTTGAGCCCGGGGATTTCACATCCGACTTGACAGACCGCCTGCGTGCGCTTTACGCCCAGTAATTCCGATTAACGCTTGCACCCTCCGTATTACCGCGGCTGCTGGCACGGAGTTAGCCGGTGCTTCTTCTGCGGGTAACGTCAATTGCTGCGGTTATTAACCACAACACCTTCCTCCCCGCTGAAAGTACTTTACAACCCGAAGGCCTTCTTCATACACGCGGCATGGCTGCATCAGGCTTGCGCCCATTGTGCAATATTCCCCACTGCTGCCTCCCGTAGGAGTCTGGACCGTGTCTCAGTTCCAGTGTGGCTGGTCATCCTCTCAGACCAGCTAGGGATCGTCGCCTAGGTGAGCCGTTACCCCACCTACTAGCTAATCCCATCTGGGCACATCTGATGGCAAGAGGCCCGAAGGTCCCCCTCTTTGGTCTTGCGACGTTATGCGGTATTAGCTACCGTTTCCAGTAGTTATCCCCCTCCATCAGGCAGTTTCCCAGACATTACTCACCCGTCCGCCACTCGTCACCCGAGAGCAAGCTCTCTGTGCTACCGTTCGACTTGCATGTGTTAGGCCTGCCGCCAGCGTTCAATCTGAGCCATGATCAAACTCTTCAATTTAAGTTTGATGCTCGTGAATTAAACTTCGTAATGAATTACGTATGTTCACTCAGAGACTTGGTATTCATTTAGTGTCCGAAGACATTAAGAATCCATGTCACTTTGAGTGCCCACACAGATTGTCTGATAAATTGTTAAAGAGCAGTGCCGCTTCGTTTTCGCTGCGGCGCGGGGTGTGCATATTACGCTTTCCCGCTTCAGAGTCAAGCATTTATTTTCGCTTGTCTCTGTTGGTGTTCATCTCTGAACCCCGCTAACCCGGCGGCGTGTGTGCCGTTGTTCCGTGTCAGTGGAGGCGCATTATAGGGAGTTATTCTGCAGTGGCAAGCACAAAATACAAAAAACTTTTCGTTCGCTCACTTTTCAAACGTCACGCCTATTTAAGCCGCGAATCGCCTGATAAATGTGCGATCTCCCGCGCAAAACTGGCGACCTGCGACCAGTCGGTATACACCACCTCTTTGCGCGTATCGGTTTCGCCACCGGTCATCTTCATAATGAGGCGAATCATAAAGCGGTCATACCAGCGATAGCGCGGATAACGCAGCGCGCCGGCAAAGACGGCGCTGATGTCAGGCTGCCACGGAGAGCTCAACAGAAACTTGCGCGTATAGCTGTTGGTCTGCGGCGTACGTTTCTCAGGTTTACGCGCCACCAGATTGACCGAGTAAAAAGCCCCGGGCAGTTTATTGAGTACTGCCGTATGCTTTTTCACAAAACGATCCAGCGCCGGATGGAAATGCCCGTAACGAATAGACGCGCCAATAACCACACGGTCGTAATCCTGCCAGGCTATCTGCTCCGTGCGGTTCAGGTTCACCACATCAGAGTAAATCCCCAGCTCTTTTAATTCTGAAGCCAGATATGAGGCAATCTCACGCGTTTGCCCATCCCGCGTAGAGAAAAGAATAAGTGTTTTCACCGACGACTCCTTACTCGCGCCAGAATGTTGGGGTGAACAGCACCAGCAGCGTAAAGACCTCCAGACGACCAAACAGCATGTTGGCGATGAGGATCCATTTCGCGACCGGGTTCATACTGGCAAAGTTATCCGCCACAACCCCCAGGCCAGGCCCGAGGTTATTCAACGTTGCAACGACGGAAGCAAAGGCAGAGAAATCATCCACCCCCGTCGCGATAATCGCCAGCATACTGACGATGAAGACCAGCGCATAGGCCGAGAAGAACCCCCACACCGCTTCAAGAATACGTTCCGGCAGGGCACGGTTACCCAGTTTGATGCTGTAAACCGCGTTCGGGTGGACCAGACGTTTAAGTTCACGGTTCCCCTGCTTAAACAACAGCAGAATACGGATCACCTTCAGGCCACCGCCCGTCGACCCCGCACACCCCCCGATGAACGCAGAACACAGCAGCAGTACCGGCAGGAACAGCGGCCAGCGCGCAATACTGTCCGTTGTAAAACCGGCGGTGGTTGCCATCGACACCACCTGGAAGAACGCCTGATTTAACGTAGTCAACGCGGAGTTATAGACATCGTGGAACCACAACACCACGGTACAGATGATGACCAGCGTAAGCTGGACACCAATGAACATGCGAAACTCCGGGTCACGCCAGTATACCTTCAGGCTACGCCCGCTGAGTAAGGAGAAGTGCAGACCGTAGTTACAGCCGGAAATCAGCAGGAAGATGGCAATGATCGTGTTAATGGTGGGGCTGTCGAAGTAACCCACGCTGGCATCGTGGGTCGAGAACCCGCCGATGGCGATCGTCGCAAAGCTGTGCCCGATAGCGTCGAATGCAGGCATCCCGGCAAACCATAACGCTAACGCACAGGCGACCGTCAGTAAGACATAGATAAGCCACAGGGTTTTCGCCGTCTCGGCTATGCGCGGGCGCATCTTGTTATCTTTCAGTGGGCCCGGCATTTCCGCACGGTAAAGCTGCATCCCCCCGACGCCGAGAATAGGCAGGATGGCCACGGCCAGGACGATGATCCCCATCCCCCCGAACCATTGCAGCATCTGGCGATAAAAGAGAATGGCATGAGGTAAGGAATCCAGCCCGACCAGCGTGGTCGCCCCGGTCGTCGTTAAACCCGAGAACGATTCAAAAAACGCATCCGTGACGGTCAGATTAGGCTGCTCAGAGAAGATAAAGGGTAGCGCACCCACGCTTCCCAGCACTGTCCAGAACAGAACAACAATCAAAAACCCTTCGCGAGATTTCAGCTCACCCTTTTGACGACGGTTTGGCCACCAAAGCAGTGAGCCAATCGCCAGCGCGACAAAGAAGGTCTGGGTAAATGCCCGCCCCGCGCCGTCCCGGTAGATAAGCGCTACCAGTCCTGGGAGAATCATCGTCCCGGAAAAAAGTATGACCAGCAGTCCAACGATTCGGGTAATGGCACGAAAATGCATCTCTGCCGCTTCCTTTGGTATTCAAAAAAGTGAGGTGGGGATTATTCTTCAATCGGCAGCAATTGCAACGAACCGCGACTAAAATCCGCCAGCTTTGCTGAAAAAGCAGCCAGTTCCGCCTGCGGAAGCGCCACGCGTAGTTGCACCATTGCCTGATAGTCACGGTGCGCGATGACGCCGTTAAACTGCTTTAGCAATGCCTCAATGCCGGATAACTGGCCGTAATCGCACAATAAAGTATATTCGGTGAGCGGCGTTTTGCGGGTGGTAATCAGCATATTCAGTGCCTGCTGAACCCCACCGCCATACGCTTTAACCAGTCCACCCGTGCCTAATAAGATACCGCCATAGTAGCGAACGACCACGGCGGTGATTTCACCCACGCCGCTGCCCATCAACTGGGAGAGCATGGGTTTACCGGCTGTGCCTGCCGGTTCACCGTCATCGGAAAACCCCAGCTGTTGTGAATCGTTCGGCGGCCCTGCCACCCATGCCACGCAATGGTGACGTGCGTCAGGGTGCTGCGCGCGAACGGACTCAACAAACGCTTTTGCCGCCTCAACGCCGTCGGTATGTGCCAGCAGCGTAATGAATCGACTCTTCTTAATTTCCTCAACAAAGGTGACCGGTTCAGCCGGTATCAGCCAGCTATCCATCAGGCCAGCTTCAGGTCTCGCGTCATATTCTCAATACCGTTTTCGTGGATCACCACGTTGTCTTCGATACGAATACCGCCAAACGGTTTCAGCGCTTCAATTTTGTCCCAGTTGAAGTGCTTGCTGAACGGGCCTTCACGCCATGGCGCTAACAGCGATTCGATAAAGTAGATACCCGGCTCGATGGTCAGCACCATACGCGGCTCAAGAATACGCGTGCAGCGCAGGTAAGGATATTTAGACGGCGCGGCCAGGTGCGTACCGGTATCGTCCTGCATAAAACCGGCAACATCATGAACCTGCAGACCCAGCGGGTGACCAATACCGTGCGGCATGAACGGCCCGGTCAGATCGTTTTCCACCATCGCCTCTTCGCTCATGTCTTTCACGATCTGGTGCTTACGCAGCAGTTTAGCGATGCGCTGATGGAACTGGATGTGGTAATCCACATAGCTGGTTCCCGCTTTCATGGTGCCAATAAGCGCCAGTTGCTCATCGTTAACGTCTTTAATCAACTGTGCAAAATCGGTATCCGCATTTGCCGCCCAGGTGCGGGTCAGGTCGGCCGCATAGCCGTTGTACTCTGCCCCAGCGTCCAACAGGAAGCTGCGCAACTCGGATGGCACCTGGTGATCGAGCCTGGTGTAGTGCAGAACGGACGCATGCTCATTCAGCGCGACGATGTTGCTGTAAGGGACATCAGTGTCACGGTGGCCGGTGGCGGTCAGATACGCCTGGTTAATATCGAACTCGCTCATGCCAGACTGGAACGCTTCATGCGCAGCACGGTGACCGTTTACCGCCGTTTTTTGCGCTTCACGCATGCAGTAAAGTTCGTAGTCGGTCTTATAAGCGCGATAGTAGTGCAGATAATCCAGAACCCCTTTCGGATTGAGTTTATCCGCCGGAATATCCAGACCGAGCGCACGCTCAGGAACCGGGCCAATATAAGCAATGTTGCCGCGCCCGGCTGGCAGGAGGCTGCCAATGCCATCGGCTTTTGGTAAAGCGATAACGTCCACTTCTTCCGTCCAGAAGCTGGTCGGCAGCGGCTCAACGTTGTGCCAGTAATCGACAGGCAGATAGAACCACAGTTTCGGCTTGTTCACCCCGTCCACCAGCAACCAGCAATTTGGGACCTGCGTGACCGGCACCCAGGCTTTGAACTGCGGGTTGACCTTAAACGGATACGCATGGTCATCCAGGAAGGTGTTAATCAGCTCTCCGGAGTGGATTAACAGCGCATCCAGCTTAAAGCGCGCCAGTACATCACGGGTACGTTCCTGTAGGGTAACGATATGATTTTTATAAAGCGAAGCCAGTGAGTCCATCTTTCTTCCTTTCATTTTTCTGAGCTCAAGTCATCGCATCTTAGCACACCTGACTCCGACTGCGTGATTTCCACCGACCGTGATCAATGCAGCAATTTCTTAATGAGAAATTTGCATTTTATTAACATAAATCCCACACTCCGTCTCATCTGGTATGACCAGATCCACTTGCTGGATTCAGGAGACTGACATGCTCTACAAAGGCGACACCCTGTACCTCAACTGGCTGGAAGATGGCATTGCCGAACTGGTGTTCGATGCCCCCGGCTCAGTCAACAAGCTTGATACCGCGACGGTGGCCAGTCTTGGCCAGGCGTTGGATGTGCTTGAAAAACAATCTGAATTAAAAGGGCTGCTGCTGCGCTCAAACAAAGCGGCTTTTATTGTCGGTGCAGATATCACCGAATTCCTTTCACTGTTCCAGGTCCCGGAAGAACAGCTGAGCCAGTGGCTGCACTTTGCCAACAGCGTCTTTAATCGTCTGGAAGATCTGCCTGTTCCGACAGTCTCCGCCGTTAACGGCTACGCGCTGGGCGGCGGCTGCGAGTGCGTGCTGGCAACCGACTATCGTCTGGCCACGCCAGACCTGCGCATCGGCCTGCCGGAAACAAAACTGGGCATCATGCCAGGCTTTGGCGGTTCCGTACGTATGCCACGCATGCTGGGTGCCGATAGCGCCCTGGAGATCATCGCCGCCGGTAAAGATGTCGGGGCGGAACAGGCGCAGAAAATAGGCCTGGTGGACGGTGTGGTTAAACCAGAAAAACTGATTGAAGGCTCCCTCACCATTCTGCATCAGGCCATTAATGGCGACCTCGACTGGAAAGCCAAACGTCAGCCGAAGCTGGAACCGTTGAAACTCAGCAAAATTGAAGCCGCCATGAGCTTCACCATCGCCAAAGGGATGGTGATGCAGACGGCAGGCAAACACTACCCCGCGCCCATTACCGCCGTTAAAACGATTGAAGCCGCAGCCCGCTTTGGCCGTGATGAAGCGCTGAAACTGGAAAACCAAAGCTTTGTTCCGCTGGCGCACACTAATGAAGCTCGCGCACTGGTGGGCATCTTCCTGAACGATCAATTCGTGAAAGGTAAGGCGAAACAGCTGACCAAAAATGTTGAGACGCCAAAACATGCGGCGGTACTCGGTGCAGGCATTATGGGCGGCGGCATCGCTTATCAGTCGGCCTGGAAAGGCGTGCCTGTGGTGATGAAAGACATCAACGAGAAATCCCTGACGCTGGGCATGACCGAAGCGGCCAAGCTGCTGAATAAACAGCTGGAACGCGGCAAAATTGACGGTCTGAAACTCTCAGGGGTGATCTCGACAATCCACCCGACCCTGGACTATAGCGGTTTCGACCGTGTGGATGTGGTCGTTGAAGCGGTCGTTGAGAACCCGAAAGTCAAAAAAGCGGTGCTGGCGGAAACCGAAGAGAAGGTTCGTCCTGATACCGTACTGGCCTCAAACACCTCCACCATCCCGATTAGCGAACTGGCAGGCGTTCTGAAGCGCCCGGAAAACTTCTGCGGTATGCACTTCTTTAACCCGGTGCACCGTATGCCGCTTGTCGAAGTGATCCGTGGGGAAAAAACCTCTGACGAAACGATCGCCAAAGTCGTGGCATGGGCCAGCAAAATGGGCAAAACCCCAATCGTGGTCAACGACTGTCCGGGCTTCTTCGTCAACCGCGTGCTGTTCCCGTACTTCGCCGGTTTCAGCCAGCTCCTGCGCGACGGTGCGGATTTCCGCAAAGTCGACAAAGTGATGGAAAAACAGTTCGGCTGGCCGATGGGTCCGGCGTATCTGCTGGATGTGGTCGGCATTGACACCGCACACCACGCCCAAGCGGTGATGGCGGCAGGCTTCCCGCAGCGCATGCAGAAAGATTACCGCGACGCGATTGACGCCCTGTTTGACGCCAGCCGCTTTGGTCAGAAAAACGGCCTGGGCTTCTGGCGTTATAAAGAAGACAGCAAAGGCAAACCGAAGAAAGAAGAAGACGCGGCGGTGGATGGCCTGCTGGCCGACGTCAGCCAGCCGAAACGTGACTTCACCGACGATGAAATCATCGCCCGAATGATGATTCCAATGATCAACGAAGTGGTGCGTTGCCTGGAAGAAGGCATTATCGCCAGCCCGGCAGAAGCGGATATGGCACTGGTGTACGGCCTCGGCTTCCCTCCGTTCCACGGCGGCGCGTTCCGCTGGCTGGATACGCTCGGCAGCGCCCGTTATCTCGATATGGCTCAGCAGTACCAGCACCTCGGCCCGCTGTATGACGTGCCGGAAGGTCTGCGTAACAAAGCGCGCCATAACGAACCCTATTACCCTGCAGTTGAGCCAGCCCGTCCGGTTGGCGAGCTGAAAACGGCTTAAGGAGTCACAATGGAAAAGGTTGTCATTGTTGATGCGATTCGCACCCCGATGGGCCGTTCAAAAGGCGGTGCATTCCGTAATGTGCGCGCGGAAGACCTCTCCGCGCACCTGATGCGTAGCCTGCTGGCGCGTAACCCGGCACTGGATCCCGCTGCGCTCGACGATATTTACTGGGGCTGTGTACAGCAAACCCTCGAACAGGGCTTTAACATCGCCCGTAACGCTTCGCTGCTGGCGGAGATCCCGCATTCAGTTCCGGCGGTGACCGTTAACCGTCTGTGTGGTTCGTCAATGCAGGCGCTGCACGACGCGGCACGCATGATCATGACCGGTGATGCACAGGCCTGTCTGGTCGGCGGCGTGGAGCACATGGGCCACGTGCCGATGAGCCACGGGGTTGATTTCCACCCGGGTATGAGCCGTAACGTGGCGAAAGCGGCGGGAATGATGGGCCTGACCGCTGAGATGCTTTCCCGCCTCCACGGCATCAGCCGCGAAATGCAGGATACCTTTGCTGCGCGCTCCCACGCACGCGCCTGGGCCGCAACGCAGTCCGGCGCGTTTAAGCATGAGATCATCCCAACCGGTGGTCACGATGCTGACGGCGTTTTGAAGCAGTTCAACTACGATGAAGTGATTCGCCCGGAAACCACTGTAGAAACCCTTTCTACGCTGCGCCCGGCGTTTGACCCGGTCACCGGTACGGTAACGGCAGGCACCTCGTCTGCCCTATCTGACGGGGCCGCCGCGATGCTGGTGATGAGTGAAAGCCGTGCCCGCGAATTAGGCCTGACGCCTCGTGCCCGGGTGCGTTCGATGGCGGTGGTGGGTTGCGATCCGTCCATTATGGGTTACGGTCCGGTGCCGGCCTCGAAGCTGGCGCTGAAAAAAGCAGGCTTAACCACCAGTGATATCGATCTGTTTGAGATGAACGAAGCCTTTGCCGCGCAGATCCTGCCGTGCATCAAAGATCTGGGCCTGATGGATCAGATAGACGACAAGATTAACCTCAATGGCGGCGCGATCGCCCTCGGCCACCCGCTGGGTTGTTCCGGGGCACGCATCAGCACCACGCTGATTAACCTGATGGAACGCAAAGACGCTCAGTTTGGTCTGGCGACGATGTGTATAGGGCTGGGTCAGGGTATCGCGACGGTATTTGAGCGAGTGTAACTCTTCGAGGGGTTCTTACAGCCAGTGTCGCCAGAACACGGCGGCACGCGAGCGGCACCCGATGCGCTTACGGAAGTAAGGGATTCGGGTGAGCACGCGCAGCCAACGCTGTTATGGCGCCAGTGGCGAAGAGATAAAGTTTAGTTGCCGTTCTTCCCGCCTGTCAGGGGCGGGTTTTTTATTTAAATGAACGCGAACGCATCGCCGAAGAGACGGTCTTCACGCGCGTCACGTTCGTTGCAGAACAGGTCACGGGCAATTTTCGCCATCTCAAAACGGCCAGCAATATAGATATCATGTCCCGCCAGCGTGCCGTGATCCTGCAGCACCGCCGTCAGCACCGTACCGCTGCGCCCACGCCAGCCCTCTTCAGGCTGCTCCACCACCGGCTCAATGCGCAGGTGTGGATGATTGACGCTTAATGCTTCCAGTTCAGACAGGTCGTAGAGATGTTTCTCTTCGCGGCCGCCCCAGTAGATGGTGATATCGCGATCCGGGTTACGCGCCAGGGCCGTCAGCAGGATAGAGCGCACGTAAGAGAAACCCGTTCCTCCCGCAATCAGGATCAGCGGACGGTCTTCATCTTCACGCAGCCAGGCATCACCGTGAGGAATATCCACCACGATTTCACGTTCTTTCAGAATGCGGTCCATGACGGCCATCGCATACAGGTTAAGCTCAGACGCACCAATATGAAGCTCAATAAATTCCTGCTCTGCTGGCGTAGAAGCCATAGAGAAGGGACGCTTATCACGCTCATCCATCACGACCATCAAGTACTGACCGGCGCGGAAAGAGAATGCCGCTTCAGGTACTAAACGGACGCGATATACGGTGTCGGTGATAGCATCTACCGAGGTCACTTTACAGCTTAAGGTTGTCATTCGCTCTCTCTGTCGTGAAGTCTATAGGGCTTAACGGCCTGTTTCAGGTTTACCGTTATTCATTATGGCCAGTTCATCCCAGATCGCGTCAATACGCGCGGTCACGGCAGGATCTTTTTTGATCGGTCGACCCCATTCACGCTCGGTTTCGCCGGGCCATTTGTTTGTGGCATCCAGTCCCATTTTTGAGCCAAGACCGGAGACCGGCGAGGCAAAATCCAGATAATCTATCGGCGTGTTTTCGACTAACACCGTATCGCGCGCCGGATCCATTCGCGTAGTAATGGCCCAGATAACGTCATTCCAGTCGCGGGCGTTAACATCATCATCGCAGACAATAACAAATTTGGTATACATAAACTGGCGCAGGAAAGACCATACGCCCATCATCACGCGTTTAGCGTGACCAGGATATTGCTTCTTCATCGTCACCACCGCCAGGCGATACGAACACCCTTCCGGCGGCAGGTAAAAATCAACAATTTCCGGGAACTGCTTTTGCAGGATCGGCACAAACACTTCGTTCAGCGCCACTCCCAGTACCGCCGGTTCATCCGGTGGACGTCCGGTATAGGTGGAGTGGTAAATCGCATCTTCACGCTGGGTGATGTGCGTGACGGTAAACACCGGGAAGTTATCAACTTCGTTGTAATAGCCGGTGTGGTCACCGTATGGCCCTTCCGGTGCCATTTCGCCCTGCTCAAGGTAACCTTCCAGAACGATCTCCGCGCTGGCAGGAACTTCAAGGTCATTAGAAATACACTTCACGACTTCGGTTTTGGTTCCGCGCAGCAGGCCTGCAAAGGCATATTCGGACAGCGTATCCGGCACTGGCGTTACCGCCCCCAGAATCGTGGCCGGATCGGCGCCTAACGCAACGGAAACCGGGAAACGCTCGCCCGGGTGTTCAGCACACCACTCCTGGAAATCCAGGGCGCCGCCACGATGTGACAACCAGCGCATGATGAGCTTATTCTTGCCAATCAGCTGCTGGCGGTAAATACCCAGATTTTGTCGCTCTTTGTGCGGACCACGCGTGACGGTGAGCCCCCAGGTGATAAGCGGCGCAGCATCTTCAGGCCAGCATTGCATGACAGGAATTTTTGTCAGATCCACCGCATCGCCTTCCAGCACTTTCTGCTGACACGGTGCGCCGCGCAGACGTTTGGTTGGCATGTTTAGCACCTGCTTAAACTGCGGCAGTTTATCGAACAGATCGCGGAAACCTTTCGGTGGCTCTGGCTCTTTCAGAAACGCCAGCAGTTTACCCACTTCGCGCAGCGCCGTGACGTCCTCCTGTCCCATCCCCAACGCCACACGGCGCGGTGTACCAAACAGGTTGCACAGCACCGGCATCGAATACCCTTTTGGGTTTTCAAACAGTAAAGCGGGGCCACCGGCACGCAGGGTGCGGTCAGCAATTTCTGTCATTTCCAGATAAGGATCAACAGGAAGTGTAATGCGTTTGAGTTCGCCCTGCTTTTCCAGCAGCGTCAGGAAGTCGCGGAGATCGTGGTATTTCATGCAGTTAGTCATGGCCTCTCTGTAAGCGCTTCATTATACGGCGTAAGCCTGCTTGATGCTGTAATTTTGTTAAATTAGCGTGAACTTATGCATTCTGTTCCCTTTTCCCCCATTATAATCAACTTAGCGATCCCGCCAGGGTTTTGATATGCTTGCGCCCCGAACTAAGGGAAAGAGTGATTATGCAGGCCTGGTATTTACTGTATTGCAAACGCGGGCAACTTCAGCGCGCGCAGGAACATCTTGAACGTCAGTCTGTAAATTGCCTGACACCCGTGATCACGCTTGAAAAAATGCAGCGCGGGAAGCGCACGACCGTCAGTGAGCCATTATTCCCGAACTATCTGTTCGTTGAGTTCGACCCGGAAGTGATTCACACCACGACCATCAGCGCCACACGCGGTGTCAGCCACTTTGTGCGTTTTGGCGCTCACCCGGCAACGGTCCCGTCAACGGTGATTCATCAGCTTTCGGTGTACCAGCAACCTGAAGGCATCACCGATCCGGAAACCCCCTACGCAGGCGACAGCGTCGTCATCACTGAAGGGGCTTTCGAGGGCTTACAGGCGATTTTCGCCGAGCCTGACGGTGAAGCACGCTCCATGCTGCTGCTCAACCTGCTGAATAAACAGGTATTGCAGAGCGTGAAAAACACCGACTTCCGCAAAGTTTAAACGTCTATCCCGAACAGGCGACGCACGTTGTCATCCGTCTGTGCGCACAACCAGTGCGGGTCTTCTCCGCGCCAGCGCGCTACGCTCTCAAGAATATGCCCCAGATAGGCCGGTTCGTTACGTCGAGAAGCCGGTTTGGGTTGCATATCTCGCGGCAGCAGATAAGGTGCGTCGGTTTCAACAAGCAAGCGGTCCGCCGGGATCACCGGCAACAGCTCGCGAAGCTCAAGCCCGCGACGTTCATCGCAAACCCAGCCGGTAATGCCCAGATATAACCCGCGTTCCAGACACTCCAGCGCTTCCTGCCGTGAACCGGTAAAGCAGTGCAGTACCGCACCGGGCAGTTTATCGAGCCAGGGTTCCAGCAAGGCGAGGAAGCGCTCATGCGCGTCACGGCAGTGCATAAACACAGGCATTCCAAGCTCTGCCGCCAGGGCGAGCTGGGCGGTGAAGGCGTTTTCCTGTTCGGCTGGTTTGGAAAAGTTACGGTTGAAATCGAGACCGCATTCGCCAATGGCCACGACTTCAGGGGTTTTCGCCAGCCTGTGTATGATTTCAGCGCTCTGCGGCGTCCACTGGCTGCTGTCATGAGGATGCACGCCAGCGGTTGACCAGCAGCGATCATAGCGTTGAGCAAGCTGCTGCGCCTGCTCGCTTTCATGCAGGTTGGTTCCCGTCAGGAGCAGTCCTTTCACCCCGGCGGCAAAAGCACGCGCGACGACCTCATCGCAGTCTTTCGCAAACTGCGAGCTGGTCAGGTTGAGTCCGATATCAAACATGCGATTCCCCATAGCACAACCGCCCTGACGGGCGGCTGGTTTTACTCTTCAGTGGTCTTTTCCGACGTATCGTCTTCGTCATCCGACCGACGCCCTTTTCCCACGTAGAAACGCGAGAAGAATACGCCGACTTCGAACAGACAATACATCGGTATTGCCAGCAGCGTTTGTGAGAAGACGTCAGGTGGTGTGAGCAGCATGCCAACCACAAACGCGCCAACCAGGATATACGGGCGCTTCTTACGCAGGTCATCAGGGGTAGTCACCCCTACCCAGCAAAGCAGCACAATGGCTACCGGCACTTCGAATGCCACGCCGAATGCCATAAACAGCGCCATCACAAAGCTGAGGTAGCTGGCGATATCCGTCGACACCTGAACCCCTTCCGGCGCGGTATGCGTCAGGAAGCCAAAGGCCAGCGGGAAGACAACAAAGTAGGCGAACGCCATGCCGATATAGAACAGCAGCGAGCTGGATACCAGCAGCGGGATCACCAGCTTGCGTTCATGCTTGTACAGCGCTGGCGCCACAAACGCCCACACCTGATAAAGAATGACCGGCGCAGAGGCAATCAGCGATACCCAGAAGGTGAGCTTAATAGGGGTAAAGAACGGTGATGCAACGTCGGTTGCGATCATCGTTGCCCCCAGCGGCATCTGCTTGATCAGCGGCGCAGAGACAACCTGGTAGATATCATTGGCGAAATAGACCAGGCATAAGAAAATGAGGAAAACCGCGATAATGCAGTTTAACAGGCGCTTACGCAGCTCTATGAGGTGCGTAATCAGCGGTTGGGTATCATCTACTGCCATGTTTACGCTTTATCACTCGACGAGGGGGATGATTCGGAAACAGGCGCGGCAGGCTTAACGTCAGCCGCTTTTACCACCGGTGCTTCCGGCTGCGCCTGTTTTTTCGGTTCAGATTCCTGCGGCGTTTGTTCTGGCGCGGTAGCCTGATGCTCCGCGCTGGCAGGCGTAACGCCCTCGCGCTGCGCTTCGCTGTCCTTCACCACCGGGTTGTGGATGGTGTTGGCTTCATCGCTCGCCTTTTCAGGATCGTTGACGCTGTAGGAGCGCTTCATGGATTCTGCCGCTTCACGCAGTTCATCCATTGAGGCTTTCAGTTCAGGCGTCAGGTTATCCATGCTCGCCTTTTCCACCTTTTTCAGGCTTTCCTGAAACTCCTGCAGCTTAAGTTCCTGCGCCAGCTCATTTTGTACGGTCGAAGCCAGCGATCTCAGCGCGCGTACCCAGCCCACAACGGTTTTCACCGCCACCGGCAGACGCTGGGGTCCTAACACTATCAGGCCAATCACAAAGACCAGCAGCAGCTCACTAAAACCAATGTCGAACACGAATTACACCTGCTCTTTATCGTGGCGTTTAGCGTCTTCTTTTTTCGCCTCTTCCTGCTTGTCGGAGATGGATTTAGCAGTAAAGTCAGCATCCTGGCTGGTTTTATCCTGCTTGCTCTCATCATCGCTCATCGCTTTCTTGAAGCCTTTGATAGACGCGCCCAGATCGGAGCCGATAGAACCGAGCTTTTTCGTGCCAAACAGCAGCACGACGATGACGGCAATGATCAACAATTGCCAGATACTAATACCACCCATACATGTACCTCAGGGATAGATGATTAATGAGTCAGGTCGCATTATACGTAGGCGACCCGTCGATAGCGACGCAAAATCAGCGCGTTTTTCTCCAGCCGGCGAGCCAGACCACAACACCGCCAGCCATCAGCCAGGCGGGCATCATCTGCCAGTCAGGGCGAGTAATCAGCAACAGCGTACCACTCAGCAGCAGCGTTGCTCCAATGCCAAAGAGATAGCGCGACTGCCCCTGTCGAACACGGCTGGACTGAAGCTCGCGGGCGATTTTATCCATGCTGTGCTGAAGGTTCTTGCTCTGACGCAAACTGTCGTAAATCAGTTCAGGAATATCAGGCATTTTTTCTATCCAGAACGGGCCTTTCTCTTTAATAGAGCGCACCAGCGCCGGAATGCCCACCTGATCCTTAATCCAGGATTCAAGGAAAGGTTTCGCAGTCTTCCATAAGTCTAACTGAGGATAGAGCTGTCGACCTACACCTTCAACGTAAAGTAATGTTTTCTGAAGTAAAACTAACTGTGGCTGCACTTCCATGTTGAAGCGGCGTGCCGTGTTAAACAGGTTCAGCAATACGTGTCCGAAGGAAATTTCTGCCAGCGGCTTTTCAAAAATCGGCTCGCAGACGGTACGGATAGCAAACTCAAATTCTTCGACGTTGGTGTCCGGCGGAACCCAGCCAGAATCAACATGCAGCTCGGCCACCTTGCGGTAATCACGGTTAAAGAAGGCAATGAAGTTCTCAGCGAGATAGCGCTTATCTTCTTTGTTCAGCGAGCCCACAATACCGCAGTCAATACCGATATATTTCGGGTCTTCCGGGTGCTCATAACTGACGAAGATATTCCCCGGGTGCATGTCCGCGTGGAAAAAGCTGTCGCGGAATACCTGGGTAAAGAAGACCTGTACACCACGCTCGGCCAGCAGCTTCATGTTGGTTCCCTGCTTTTCCAGGGCTGCCACATCCGAGACCGGAATACCGTAAATCCGCTCCATTACCATCATGTTCTGGCTGCAGTAGTCCGAATACACTTCCGGCACATAGAGCATCGGGCTGTTTTCAAAGTTCCGGCGCAGCTGGATGGCATTTGCCGATTCACGCAGCAGGTTTAATTCATCAATCAGCGTTTTTTCATACTCCCGCACAACTTCCATTGGGCGCAGACGGCGTCCGTCGGGGAGCAGGCGCGGAACCCAGCGTGCAAGCCGATAGATAAGCTTCATGTCCGCTCGGATTACCGGCAGGATGTCCGGGCGGATCACTTTGATAACCACCTCTTTGCCGTTCTCTTTCAGACGTGCTGTATGCACCTGGGCGATAGAGGCTGAAGCAAGAGGTTCTATTTCGAAATCGTCAAACCAGGTCTCGACAGGAATATTGCCCATCGCCTCTTCGATCTGTTTTTTCGCTCTCACACCGTCAAACGGTGCAACGCGGTCCTGCAGCAGTGCCAGTTCATCGGCAATCTGCGGCGGGAAAAGATCGCGGCGAGTCGAGAGCATTTGCCCGAACTTAATCCATACCGGGCCCAGCTCCTGGAGCGCCAGGCGAAGACGTTCACCCAGCGGCTGATCTTTATGACGATTAGGCATCCAGAACAACATCCGCCGCCAGATGCGAAGCAGCAGCGTGATACGCATTTTGGGGATAAGCTCGTCGAGCCCGTAACTCAAAAAGGTGTGGACGATAAAATAGAGGCGCCGAATTTCACCAGGCGTCATTTGCCCTCCAGTTTTTCCAGCCGTTTGGTTAAGGCATCCACCGCGCGTTCAACCGCTGCGGTCTCTTCCGCAAACCATGCAACTTCAAGCGCGCCAGGGGCCATACGCCACTCTTCAGTCAGCACTTCCGCCGCATAGCGTTGCTGTCGTTGCAGACTCTTGCGAAGAAAAGACGTACCGCCATGAATGGCTTTACCGATCCCTTCGGCAGCAATGTCGCCAATGAAAGGCGCAAGCAGCTCCGCCGGGTCAAACTCGGCCAGATCGCTGAGCGCAACGAAATTCTGTACGACCTGAATGTCGCCTTCCACTTCCAGCTCACCGCTGCGGATAAGCGTCGTAAGCTGCTGACGGTCACGTAATTTTGGCAGCACGCTCATGTGCGTAATCACGGAGCAGTCGGCTTCACCTTCCCACTCACCCAGAACGTCAAGCTGGCGTTCACTGAAAACCAGCACAAGCGGCGTCGAGAACTCTTTCAGAACAACTCGCAGCACCTTGCCGTTAAGCCGCTGACGTGCGGCTTTTAGCGCCGGTGCGCGGTAAAGAAAGGCATTCAGGACATTCTCGATGCCTGCGGTGACAAAGGGTTTAAAGGGCACGGGAAACCTCCACTCAGAACTTATAACCGCGATGCAGCGCGACGACACCTGCCGTCATGTTGAAATACTCAACGTTCTCGAATTCCGCATCCTGCATCATGGCCTTTAAGGTGTCCTGATCCGGGTGCATACGGATAGATTCCGCCAGGTACCGATAGCTTTCCGCGTCGTTTGCCACCAGCTCACCAATGCGCGGCAGCACATGGAATGAGTATGCGTCGTAAGCTTTGCTTAACGGCTCAAGAATCGGTTTGGAGAATTCGAGCACCAGCAGGCGTCCACCCGGCTTTAACACGCGGTACATGGAGCGCAGCGCTTTTTCTTTATCGGTGACGTTACGCAGGCCGAAGGAGATAGTGATGCAGTCAAAGGTATTATCCGGGAAAGGCAGCGCTTCGGCGTTCGCCTGCACATACTCGACATTACCTACCACGCCGATGTTACGCAGCTTCTCACGTCCCATTTTGAGCATTGAGTCGTTAATATCTGCCAGAACAACGCGACCGGTTTCGCCCACCAGACGGGAGAATTTTGCTGTCAAATCGCCTGTACCGCCGGCTAAATCCAGTACCGTTTGTCCACGACGCACACCGCTACAGTCGATGGTGAAGCGCTTCCACAAGCGATGAATGCCGAACGACATCAAGTCATTCATCACATCGTACTTCGCCGCCACGGAATGAAATACGTGGGCCACCATATCAGCTTTCTGCGCTTTGGCGACAGTCTGAAAGCCAAAGTGCGTCGTGTCTTGTGAATCGTCAACCATCTCAGAGCCTGCTTATCAGTAAAATGTTCGTGAAGTGTAACAGATTGGGCGCGTTTGCCCTACGTTTCAACCTTCGCGAAAGAAACGTGCCGGACGCTCGTCTGACGTTAAATCTGTCGCTAACGTATTGTCTTCACTGTTTGTCTTTTGTTCGCCAGCGCCTTCGCGCAGGCGAAATTCTTCATCCTGGGCGGTGGCCTGCTCAACTAATTCCGGATTAATCTCGCGCTTCACCTCCACACCCAGGGAACGAAATGCTTCGGCCTGCGCCAGTAAGTTGCCACGCCCGGAAGAGAGTTTTTTCATCGCCTGGCGATAGTTATCCTGGGCGCGGTCAAGGCTTTGCCCGACCGAGGACATATCATCCACAAAAAGGCGCATTTTGTCGTAAAGCTTGCTGGCGCGATCGGCAATCTGCTGCGCATTGCGGCTCTGATGTTCATAGCGCCACAGGTTGGCAATGGTGCGCAATGCCACCAGCAGCGTGGTGGGGCTCACCAGCATAATGTTATTTTTTAGGGCTTCGGTAATCAGTTCAGGCTGTCTGTCGAGCGCCAGCAAGAACGCGGGTTCAACCGGAATAAACATCAGGACGTAATCCAGCGAGCGCAGGCCGGGTAACTGCTGGTAGTCTTTTCTGCCCAGCAGACGAATGTGGTTACGCAGGGAGGCGATGTGCTCCTGCAGCGCCGACTCGCGGGTGTAGTCATCTTCCGCATTGAAATAGCGCTCATAAGCCACCAGCGTCATTTTGGCGTCTATCACCACATCTTTGCCCTGCGGGAGCCGCACAATCACATCAGGCTGCATACGCGAGCGGGCATCGTTCTCGATACTCACCTGCGTTTCGTATTCATACCCTTCCCGCAGGCCAGAGGCCTCCAGCACGCGGGTCAGCACCACTTCCCCCCAGTTGCCCTGGGTTTTGTTATCGCCCTTCAGCGCACGGGTCAGGTTGACCGCTTCCTGCGCCATTTGCGCATTCAGCTGCTGAAGATTGCGAATTTCATGCGCCAGCGTGTGCCGCTCGCGAGCCTCCTGGCCAAAGCTGTCCTGTACCTGACGACGAAAGCCGTCCAGCTGTTCACGCAGGGGCGTTAGCAGGCTATTCAGGCTTTGGCGGTTTTGTTCGTCTACGCGGCGGTTGCTGTGTTCAAAAATGCGGTTCGCGAGGTTCTCGAACTGCTCGCTGAGGCGTTGCTCGCTGTTCATCATCTGGCGGATTTTATCTTCCGCATGCAGCTGGGTGGATTCGAGGCGGGTAGTCACTTCGCGGAGATCGGCCTCCAGTGAGGTGTTGATATCGCGAAGATTGCGCAGCTCGTTGTTGAGCAGTTCGCATTCGTCACGCCAGTGTTCGCTCAGCGCAACCTGCTGTTTTGCTGCGCTTAAATCGGCGACTATCTCTTCGCGCTCGGCCAGTTGATCGGCCTTTTGTTGCGCGTGCTGGTAGCTGGAAATCAGCCAGCCTGCCCCCACGCCCACCAGCGCAATCACTGCATAAATCAGGATTGAGATATCCACAATGCCCCCTGCATCAACGTATTACCTGCACAAAATAGAATTGTGCTGTATAAACGTCCAGTTTGAAAGGGTTTTCCTGCGAGGCGCTACGCAAAAAAAAGGCCGAACGGGTCGGCCTTTTTTCGTATAACAAGGGATTAGATCAGGCGACGCGCTGCTTCAACCACGATTTTCACAGCATGACTTTCGGTCTGCTTCATGGTTTCCGCGTTCGGGATCTCCTGCTGGGTACGGTTGACGATAACGCCCGCCACCATACCGGCACGCAGACCCTGGCTTGCGCACATGGTCAGCAAGGTTGCAGATTCCATTTCGTAGTTCATTACGCCCATAGACTGCCACTCTTCCATAGAACCTTTGAAACGGCTTACCACGCGGCCGGAGAAGGTGTCATAACGCTCCTGGCCTGGGTAGAAGGTATCAGAAGAGGCGGTCACGCCTACGTGGGTGGTTGCGCCAACGGATTTCGCGGCTTCAACCAGTGCGGTGGTGCATTCGAAATCCGCCACCGCCGGGAATTCCATAGGGGCAAAGTGCAGACTCGCGCCGTCCAGACGCACGGAAGCGGTTGTCACCAGCACGTCGCCAACGTTGATATGCGGCTGAATGGCACCGGTAGTCCCGATACGCAGGAAAGTACGAATGCCCAGCTGCGCCAGCTCTTCAACAGCAATTGAGGTGGACGGGCCACCGATACCGGTAGAACAGACGATCACCGCTTTGCCATCCAGCTCAGCGCGCCAGGTGGTGAATTCACGATGGGCAGCAAGCTTAACCGGCTTATCCATCAGCGCGGCGATCTTTTCCACACGCTCAGGATCGCCCGGGACGATAGCCAGCGTAGCCCCTTGTAAATCGTTTTTAGTGAGGCCGAGATGAAAAACATCAGACTTAGACATAGGTGACTCCTCTGTGGGTCGGTTAGTCAGAAGAAGTAAAAAGGTACTTTACAGAAGCAGTAAGCAGAATTACGTGACACATCTCACCATGAATGAAAATGATTGCAGTAAATTTCCATGAAATAGTGATTCACATCACATTAACAAGTTATATCGTCAGGTGCTGCACAAAAGATAGACCGTTTCAGGCACTGTGAATTGTTAACCTGGTGACTATATTTAACTTTGCGCTAACTCATTGGTACGGAGAATGCCATGACTGAAAAAACCGGTTTTGCACCTGCAGCGGCCCCTCATGCATCAACCATCGTCTCAACACCTGAAGAGGCCATTACGGCAGGTGAGACCTCCATCCCCTCACAGGGGGAGAATATGCCTGCTTACCACGCGCGGCCAAAATCGGCCGACGGCCCGCTGCCCATCGTGATTGTGGTTCAGGAAATTTTCGGCGTTCACGAACATATTCGCGACCTTTGCCGCCGTCTGGCGCTGGAAGGTTATCTGGCTGTTGCGCCAGAGCTCTATTTCCGTCAGGGCGATCCGAACGACTACAGCGATATACCGACGCTGTTCAGCAACCTGGTCAGCAAAGTGCCGGATGCACAGGTACTGGCCGATCTGGACCACGTGGCCAGTTGGGCTGCGCGCAATGGCGGCGACGCACATCGTCTGATGGTGACGGGTTTCTGCTGGGGAGGACGTATCAGCTGGCTGTATGCCGCACATAATCCGCAGCTTAAAGCCGCCGTTGCCTGGTACGGCAAACTGGTGGGGGAGAAAACGCTGAACTCGCCGAAGCATCCCGTTGATATCGCCACCGAGTTAAATGCCCCAGTCTTAGGGCTTTATGGCGGCCAGGACACCGGGATCCCGCTTGATACGGTAGAGACCATGCGCCATGCGCTCCGTGCAGCCAATGCAAAAGCTGAAATCATTGTTTATCCGGATGCCGGCCACGCCTTTAATGCCGACTATCGTCCGAGCTATCACGCAGAATCGGCTAAAGATGGCTGGCAGCGGATGCTGGCATGGTTCAGCCAGTACGGCGGGAAAAAAGCGTAAAACAAAAGCCCGGTCGCGGCTACGCCTTGCCGGGCTTCGGATTTATCAGGCCTGACGCAAATTCTGCGCCGCCCTGACCATGTTCGCGAGTGCCGCGCGGGTCTCCGGCCAGCCGCGGGTTTTCAGTCCGCAGTCCGGGTTGACCCACAGGCGCTCAGCCGGGATCCGCTGGGCGGCTTTTTTCAGCAGGCTCTCAATCCACTCCACGCTCGGTACGTTCGGGGAGTGGATGTCGTAGACACCCGGCCCAATTTCGTTTGGATACTCGAACGCTTCGAAGGACTCCAGCAGTTCCATGTCTGAACGCGACGTTTCGATGGTGATCACGTCGGCATCCAGCGCGGCAATCGAATCCATAATGTCGTTAAATTCGCAGTAACACATGTGGGTGTGGATCTGCGTGTCGTCTTTCGCGACCGCGGCGTTGAGGCGGAAAGCCTCCACACCCCACTTCAGATAAGCATCCCAGTCACTGCGACGCAGCGGCAAACCTTCGCGTAGCGCCGGTTCATCAATCTGGATGATGCCGATACCCGCCGCTTCCAGATCGGCCACTTCATCACGCAGCGCGAGCGCAATCTGTTTGGCGATGGTTTCACGGGTCACATCTTCACGCGGGAAGGACCAGCAGAGGATCGTCACCGGGCCGGTCAGCATCCCTTTCACCGGTTTGTCGGTCAGGGACTGGGCGAATTTTGCCCACTCTACGGTGATCGCTTGCGGGCGGCTGACGTCACCAATCACCACCGGTGGCTTCACACAGCGGGAACCATAGCTCTGCACCCAACCGTTCTGCGTAAAGACGAAACCGTCCAGATGTTCGCCGAAGTATTCCACCATGTCGTTACGCTCGGCTTCACCGTGCACCAGCACGTCCAGACCTAAACGTTCCTGCTCAACAATCGCCTGTCTGATGTGCTCAGCGATGCCGGTGCGGTAGTGATTCGCATCGAGGTTGCCCTTTTTGAAATCCAGACGCAGGCCGCGGATCTCCGTCGTCTGCGGGAAGGAGCCGATGGTGGTGGTTGGCCACGCTGGCAGGTTGAAACGGGCACGCTGGGCTTCGGCACGCACTTCATAGGGGCTCTGACGCTGGCTGTCCTGCGCGGTAATGGCCGCCAGACGTTTTTCGACCGCCGGGTTGTGGACGCGCGCCGAATGACGACGCGCCTGAATGGGGGCGCTCCAGTCGGTAATGGCCGTGGTGTCACCGCTATTTAACGCATCACGCAGCAGCGCCAGCTCTTCACATTTTTGCAGCGCAAAGGCAAACCAGCTCTTCACCTCGGGATCCAGACGGGTTTCCACACTCAGATCGATTGGGCTGTGCAGCAGAGAGCAGGAGGAGGCCACCCACAGCTCACGTTTGCCGACGATATCTTTAATCTGTGCATATTTCTCGCTCAGATCGGCGCGCCAGACGTTACGGCCATTCACCAGTCCGGCCGAGAGTAGCCACTCTTCGGGCAGACGTTTGTGCAGTTCGGCCAGGTCATCTTTGCCGTGGACCAGGTCAACATGAAGACCCTGAACCGGCAGCGCAGTAATAGTACTCAGGTTCGGCGTCACGCCTTCAAAATAGGTGGTCAGCAATAGCTTCACCTGACCAGTAAGGGCATCGTAAGCGGGTTTAAACGCTTTCAGCCACGCCTGCGGCAGCTCCAGCACCAGCGCAGGCTCATCGATTTGCACCCACTGAATTCCGCGTTTACCCAGTTCAATCAGCACCTGTTTGTAGACCGGCAGAATATCGTTCAGCAGGCTGAGACGGTCAAACTGCTCGCCTTTCACTTTACCCAGCCACAAATACGTTACCGGCCCCAGCAGTACCGGTTTCACCTGGTGGCCCAGCGCCAGCGCTTCATCGACTTCGTCGAGCAACTGGGTCCAGCTCAGTTTGAACTGCTGGCCTTTCACAAATTCCGGCACCATATAGTGATAGTTGGTGTTGAACCACTTGGTCATTTCCGCCGCTGCCGCAGGCTCTCCCGTTGGCGCACGACCACGGCCAATGCGGAACAGGGTGTCGATATCTACCGATCCATCTTTGTTCTGATGACGAGCCGGCACGTTGCCAAGCAGCAGGCTGGTGGTCAGAACATGGTCGTACCAGGCGAAATCGCCCACGGGCAGCAGGTCAATGCCCGCCTGCTTTTGCTGTTCCCAGTGGCGCGCACGCAGTTCGCGGCCCACTGCCAGCAATTCTTCACGGCCAGAGGTACCTGCCCAGTAACTTTCCTGCGCTTTTTTCAGCTCGCGGCGAAGGCCAACGCGAGGGAAACCGAGAGTGTGATTGCGAATTGTCATGGTGTGTCCCCTGTGAATTTTTCGTATTTAGCCATCCAGATGTTTACACATCCATAATTGGCAGTTACTGTATATTCCTCAAGCGCAAAATGTTCATGGCGAAGTGAAGGACTTTCATGATCGAGATTAAACACCTGAAAACGCTACAAGCGTTGCGAAATTGCGGTTCTCTCGCGGCGGCGGCAGCCACGCTGCACCAGACCCAGTCCGCCCTTTCTCACCAGTTCAGCGATCTGGAACAACGCCTCGGCTTTCGTCTTTTTGTTCGTAAGAGCCAGCCGCTACGCTTTACGCCTCAGGGCGAGATCCTGCTGCAGCTGGCTAATCAGGTGCTGCCGCAAATAGCCAGCGCGCTGCAGTCCTGTAACGAGCCGCAGCAAACCAGACTGCGTATCGCCATTGAGTGTCACAGCTGTATTCAATGGCTGACACCCGCGCTTGAGAACTTCCGCCAGAGGTGGCCGCAGGTGGAGATGGATTTCAAATCCGGCGTGACGTTCGACCCGCAGCCGTCGCTCCAGCAGGGCGAACTGGATCTGGTGATGACCTCAGACATTCTGCCCCGCAGCGGCCTGCACTATTCGCCAATGTTTGATTATGAGGTACGTCTGGTGCTGGCTCCGGATCATCCGCTGGCCAGTAAAACGCGTATCACCCCGGAAGATTTAGCCAGTGAAACGCTGCTGATTTACCCGGTACAGCGCAGTCGGCTGGATATCTGGCGTCACTTCCTGCAGCCGGCCGGCATTAGCCCGCAGCTCAAAAGCGTGGATAACACCCTGCTGTTAATTCAGATGGTTGCTGCCAGAATGGGCATCGCGGCGCTACCACACTGGGTTGTGGAGAGTTTTGAACGCCAGGGTCTGGTTGTCACTAAAACCCTGGGTGAGGGACTATGGAGCCGGCTGTACGCCGCCGTGCGCGATGGCGAGCAGCGTCAGCCGATTACGGAAGCGTTTATTCGCTCTGCGCGGAACCACGCGTGCGACCATCTTCCGTTTGTGCGGAGCGCGGAGCGACCCAACGGCGATGGACCCACAGCGAAGCCAGAATCACTGCTCCCCCAATAAGGAAGCTCGGCCAGTGAGGCTGCTGCTGCCAGATGGCAAGGTTCACCAGCAGCCCTGCAGGCACATGCACGTTGTTCATGATCCCCAGCGTACCGGCGTCTACCTGCGTAGCGCCGTAGTTCCACATGAAGTAACCCAGCCCCGATGCCACCACGCCCAGCCAGACCAGAACGCCCCACTGCAGGGTTGTCGTCGGGAGCTTTTGCGGGTTGCCGAGCATAAACCATGCCGCCACCGCGACGATAGCTGCCCCCATATAGAACCAGGCGAACGCGTTATGCTGTGGCATCGGACGGGTTTCCATCAGGCGCTTGTACCCGACCATACCGATGGCAAAGCTGAGGTTCGCCAGCTGCACGAACATCAGCCCGGTCCAGAAGTGGTCGCTCACTTTGTCGTAGCGAATAATCGCCGCCCCGATCACCGCCAGCGCCGCGCTCAACAGATATCCCCAGCGCAAACGACGTTTGCTGAGCAGATCGTAAATCAGCGTGATATAGAGCGGCGTAAGCACGGTGAAAAGCAGAAATTCAGAGACAGACAGGTAGACGTAAGCCCGGAAGCTGAACAGGTACATGATGCCGAGCTGCATCGCCCCCACCAGCATGTACAGCAAAATGGTCTTCAGCGATTGCCCGCGTGTACGCAGAAAGGGCAGGAATACCAGCGCCGCCAGCCCCACGCGCATCAGCACCGAGAAGTAGCTGTCGACGTGCCCGGCGAGGTATTCGCCAATCAGGCTAAAAGAGAAGGCCCACAGGATAGTGGTAATAATGAGTAGCGCCACAATGCTTGTCTCTCAGAAAGAAGGACAGGCATTGTAGCGAACTCTTTAGTTGACAACTGAGCGATAAACAATCAAATGAAGATTATTCAAGGAACAGTTTACGCAGGTATTTTGGTACTGCGTTGTCAGCGTTAGACCCAATCACTTCCAGTTCCGGGTGCAGGTCTTTCAGACGCTGGTGTGCATTCTGCATAATGCAGCCTTTGCCCGCCATAGAGAGCATTTCGGCGTCGTTCATACCATCACCGAAGGCGATACAGTCTTTCAGTTCGAAGCCCAGACGTTTCGCCACGGCTTCCAGCGCGTGCCCTTTGGAAACTCCCCCCGCCATAACTTCCAGACAGGTCAGGGTCGAGAAACTCACGTTGACGCGGTCACCCCAACGCGCATTAATCGCCTGTTCCAGCGGCAGCAACGCTTCGTGGCTTTCGCAGGTAAAGAACACCTTGCTGATCCCTTCCGGCTCCAGCAGGCCTGGCTCGTACAGGGAATAGTTAAATACCGCTTCCTTGAAGAAACGCATTTCATCCGGGCGATGGCGATTCATGAACCAGTCGTCATCGCGATAAACGTTAGTGATAATGTCCGGGTTGTTATGCACTACGCCGAACAGATCGGCGGCAATGTCGCGATCCAGGTTATGCGTAAAGATCAGGTTGCCATCGGTATCGTGTACGCGCGCACCGTTGGAGGTGATCATGTACGATTTGATCTCAAGATTATCGCGGATCTGCCCCACGTCCACGTGGTGGCGGCCGGTGGCAAACACGAAGTTCACTCCGCGGGCGGTCAGAAGCTTTAAGGTCTCTTTCGCGTAAGGCGACAGGGTATGGTCGGGCGAAAGCAGCGTGCCATCTAAATCAGATGCAACAACCTGGTACATAGGGATTTCAACCTCTGGTGGTAAAACAACAATCAATTATGCCTGTCGAAAAATTCAACAATGGCGTTTAGCGCGACTGAGCGCATAGCGTCCTTTTCAAAAAGGATCTCATGGTACGCGCCGTTGATGACCAGCGGTTTACCCCCTTCGCAAGGGTGACCGGCGGCAGCGCGGAGTTCACAAAAGCGATCATGCATGCGGTTATCCACCACACGTTCTTCTTCAGCCTGAATCAGAAGTGTCGGCGTATCATCTTTACCAACACCAGCAAGCACCTGTTCACCGGCAAGGATCCCTTCCCGCACCCAGTGATATGTCGGGCCACCGACGCGCAGGCGCGGTTCATCGGCATAAAAACGCAGGTTACGGCGATAACGCTGCCGGCTATGGGTCAATACGTTGAGGGCAAACGGCAGCGCGCGCCAGCGCCCTGTCCCGATGGCATACCCTTCACGAATGCGCTGATGGCCCTCAGCCCAGTCGAGAATATGGCGCACCATCCAGTCCGGAAAACGCATGACGATGCCATACATCGGCGCGGTGAGCGCAATGGCATCACACTGGTGGTCATAGCGCTGTAAAAACAGCGTCGAAATCGCCCCACCCATGGAGTGCGCCAGAATATAGCGCTTACGCCACGGGCCCGGCTGAACCTCCTGCTGCCAGAAGGCGGCAAGATCGTCGACGTAATCGCTGAAGTTATCCACATGACCGCGATGCGTGTCCGACAATAAGCGGCCAGAAAGCCCCTGGCCGCGATGGTCGATAATCAACACATCGAAGCCCAGATGGAACAGGTCATAGGCCAGTTCAGCGTATTTGATGTAGCTCTCGATACGTCCCGGACAGACCACGATCACCCGATCGTTTTTCTCATCATGGAAACGCACAAAGCGTACCGGAACATCGCCAACACCCGTAAACTCATCTTCCTCACGCTGACGCCAGAAATCGGTCAGCGGCCCCATAGAGAAAGCAGCAAATGCGTTTTCTCGTGTTTCCCAGTCCTTTTTCTGCTGAAACATCGGGTTTCCACCCCCGTAAGCCAAGGAATATCGTTTTTTCGTCACCGGTCACAAAATGACGTAACAATAGCGTATTGTGGCATAAAAACAGACAATTCGGGAGTTTCAAATGACCTTCGAGTGGTGGTTCGCTTATCTGCTGACATCCATCATCCTTAGCCTTTCCCCAGGTTCAGGCGCCATTAACACCATGACCACCTCCATCAACCACGGCTATCGCGGTGCCGCGGCATCCATTGCCGGTTTGCAGACCGGTCTGGGCATTCATATCGTGCTGGTGGGCATTGGTCTGGGTACGCTGTTCTCCCGCTCGGTACTGGCCTTTGATGTGCTGAAATGGGCCGGTGCCGCGTACCTGATTTGGCTCGGTATTCAGCAGTGGCGTGCAGCAGGCTCAATTGATCTTAATACGCTCGCCCAGACGCAAACACGCGGACGCCTGTTTAAACGCGCGGTGTTTGTGAACCTGACCAACCCGAAAAGTATTGTTTTCCTCGCCGCGCTGTTCCCGCAGTTTATCGTCCCGCATCAGCCACAGGTCATGCAGTACGTGGTGCTGGGTGCGACCACCATTGTTGTCGATATCATCGTGATGATTGGTTACGCGACGCTGGCGCAGCGGATTGCGGTGTGGATTAAAGGGCCTAAGCAGATGAAGGCCCTGAACAAAGTCTTTGGTTCGCTGTTTATGCTGGTAGGCGCGCTGCTTGCGTCAGCGCGTCATGCTTAGCGAGAAATGATGAGATGAATGCCAAAGCCGGCGAACAACGCGCCGGCGAAGCCGTCAATCCACTTCGCAATACGCTGGTAACCGCGGCGCATCGCCGGTAAGGCAAACAGGCTGGCAACCACGGTAAACCACGCAAAAGTTTCCACCACGATCAGCAGGAAAATGCCCCAACGCGCACCCGCCCCCACGTTGTCACCCACAAACAGGGAGAACACGGAGCCGAAATAGATAATCGCTTTTGGGTTCGCCAGGTTGGTGAGCAGCCCTTTAATAAAACTCCGGCCGCCCGTTGCCAGCTCAACTTTCGGTTCTTCCGGCTTTTTCTCTTCTTTCTTCAACGCCCCGCGCAGCATCTGGTAGCCCATCCAGCAAAGGTAAAGCCCCCCGCCAACCATGATGATGTTGTGCAACCAGGCCATCTTCGCCAGAATCAGGTTCAGACCAAGCAGCGCCACGGCCGCCCAGACCATAACGCCCATGGTGATACCCAGCACCCCCATCATCGCTTCTTTGCGGGAGCGGCTGACGGCGGTTTGTGACACGAAGAAAAAGTCAGGGCCCGGGCTCATGAGCGCAACGATGTGCACTAACGCCACGGTAAGAAATAGCATTAACATAATTAACTCGCAGGGAAATAATTAAGTGAGTCACCATCCTGACATTTTTTAGGCTGGCTGACTACTCCTCATCGTCACCGTCGACATGAGCGCGGATAAGCGCCATAAACTCTTTGCCAAAGCGCTCCAGCTTGCGCGTGCCAACACCGTTGACGCTGAGCATTTCGCTGGCGCTGAGCGGCGTCTGCTCTGCCATCTCGATAAGCGTCGCATCGTTGAAGACCACGTAGGGCGGAATGTTCTCTTCATCAGCAATGGCTTTACGCAGCTTGCGCAGTTTGGCAAACAGCTTGCGGTCGTAATTGCCGCCGTACGATTTTTGCATCACCCGCGGCTTCAGGGCGACAACGCGCGGAACCGCGAGCTTCAGTTCGATATCCCCGCGCAGCACCGGACGTGCCGCTTCGGTAAGCTGAAGCGCGGAATGTTGGGCAATGTTTTGCGTGGCAAAGCCCAGGTGAATCAGCTGACGGATGATGCTCACCCAGTGCTCGTGGCTCTGGTCTTTGCCGATACCGTAGACGGGCAGCTTATCGTGTCCCATGTCGCGGATACGCTGGTTATTCGCCCCACGCAACACTTCCACCACGTAGCCCATGCCGAAGCGCTGGTTCACACGATAGATGGTCGAGAGCGCTTTGCGCGCATCCATCAGGCCATCGTATTGCTTTGGTGGGTCAAGACAGATATCGCAGTTGCCGCACGGCTCCTGACGCCCCTCGCCAAAGTAGTTGAGCAGCACCAGACGGCGGCAGGTTTGCGCTTCGGCAAACGCGCCCATCGCGTTGAGCTTGTGGCGTTCGATATCCTGCAGTTGGCCCTGCGGTTTCTCTTCCAGACAACGGCGCAGCCACGCCATGTCGGCCGGATCGTAAAACAGCATGGCTTCTGCAGGCAGTCCATCACGCCCGGCGCGGCCAGTTTCCTGGTAGTACGATTCGATATTGCGCGGAATGTCGAAGTGTACGACGAAGCGCACGTTCGGCTTGTTGATCCCCATTCCGAACGCCACCGTCGCCACCACAATCTGCAGATCATCGCGCTGGAATTTCTCCTGCACATCGGCGCGAACCGCGTTTTCCAGCCCGGCATGGTAGGCGGCGGCGCTAAAACCACGGTTCTGCAGGCGCGCGGCCGTGTCTTCCACCTTCGCGCGGCTGTTGCAGTAGATGATGCCGGACTTCCCGCGCTGCTCCTGCACGTAGCGCAGAAGCTGATCCAGCGGCTTGAATTTTTCCATCAGCATGTAGCGGATGTTCGGGCGGTCGAAGCTGCTGACCTGAATCAGCGGATCGTTCAGCCCCAGCAGCCGGACGATATCCTGACGCGTGGTGTCATCTGCCGTCGCGGTGAGCGCCATAAACGGCAGTTCGGGAAAACGCTGACGGAGCTGGCCGAGCGCCGCATATTCCGGGCGGAAATCATGTCCCCACTGGGAGATACAGTGGGCTTCATCCACCGCCAGCAGGACCGGATTCCAGTGCGACAGATGATCGAGGAAGTTATCCAGCATCAGACGTTCCGGCGCGATATACAGCAGGCGAACCTGCCCGGTACGGCAACCGGCCATGACCTCTTGCTGCTGCTCGCGGGTCTGGCTGGAGTTAAGACAGGCCGCCGCCACGCCGTTGGCAAGGAGCTGATCGACCTGATCTTTCATCAGGGAAATAAGAGGCGATACCACGACCGTCAGGCCGTTGAGCACCAGCGCGGGCACCTGATAGCAGAGGGATTTACCGCCGCCGGTAGGCATGACCACCAGACAATCGCGGCCTTCCAGCACGGTTTCAATGATGGTTTCCTGGCCAGGGCGGAACTGCTGGTAGCCAAAGGTTTCATGCAAAACCTGTTTAGCCAGCGATTCCTGATTCAATACTTCCGCCTGCGCCACGTTAACCCCATTTGCCAGAAATAAAACAGGCGCTATTTTCAGCGCCTGAGAGAGAAACTTCAACGTTTAACGAAAAAACATTCGAGCTGCCTAGAAAATATCGTTCAGCATCACGCCCACACCTACACGGGTCTGGTTGAAGTTGTAATCGATAAGCGACTCGCCGTAACCGCTGTAAACCTGAGTATAGAGGCGAACGTGCTTGCTCACCGGATAACTGAGGCCCAGTTCCGCGCCACCGTAACCGGTGTTCCAGTTGTACTGGCCTTTGGCGCTCAGCACCGCGTCACCCAACTGATAGCCGATTTTGAGCTGATAGTAACCCATATATTTGGTGATATCCGGGTTGTCGTCGGTATCGCCCACCACAAACCACGGCTTCACTTCAGCCATCCAGTTGCCGTTTTGCGCCATCAGTCGCGTATAGGCACGGTTCCAGCTGCGCGAGGTAGGGTCGGAGCGTCCGTTTGAATCGTGGTTAAAGCCCACCTCAATGTCACGCAGCGTCCAGCCCGCGAATTCATAATCGGTCGCAAAACCGAGGAACAGCTGCGGCTCATAGTTGGTTTCACGGAACGGTGAAGATTCGCCACTGTTGGAAAGCTGCCACCAGGATTTCTGCGTGTAAGAGGCGCCGAGCACTGAATTCGGTCCCAGAATGCCGCGCCAGAACGGGAACGCGAGACTTAACTGGAACTTCACTTCGTCTTTACGCGCATTATCGGACCAGTTATAGGAGCTTATCGCCTCTTTGTTGAGATCGCTGGTCTGCGTGTATATCACGTAGTTGGTGTCATACGGATACAGCGTGAACGGATTATCATGTTCCTGAAGAAGGTTCGCGATAATGCTGCCCTGCACGGCAGGTTGATCGTGAACTTCTTTAATCGTCGCTTCCTGGGCATATGCTGTGAGGGGCAGCGCAACCGCCGCCAGTAACCAGGCCAGATACGTCCGCATCGGTGGTGTTCTCCTGCAAAGAGTTAATTAGTTGAATTGTTATGTGGCGGATATTCTACATACTTCTGCGACAACTGCTGCATCCTCGTTTCTGAAAGTGGAATTCCTTATTGCTGAAGCATAAAATCAACATTTTATTAACAATAAGGATGTGATGCCTCATGTCAGCCATGCTTACCGCCGAAGAAGCGTTAAAACTCGTGGGCGAGATTTTTGTTTACCATATGCCGTTTAACCGTGCACTGGGTCTGGAACTCGAGCGCTACGAGAAAGCGTTTGCCCAGCTCAGCTTCAACAACCAGCCGATGATGGTAGGCAACTGGGCGCAGAGTATTTTGCACGGCGGGGTGATTGCCTCAGCGCTGGATGTGGCGGCGGGCCTGGTCTGTGTGGGCAGTACGCTGACGCGCCATGACACCATCAATGAAGACGAGTTGCGCCAGCGTTTGTCGCGTATGGGCACCATCGATTTACGCGTCGATTACCTGCGTCCCGGGCGCGGAAACCGTTTTACCGCCACCAGCAGCCTGCTGCGCGCGGGGAATAAGGTCGCCGTCGCCCGCGTTGAATTGCATAACGAAGAGCAGGTCTATATCGCCAGCGCAACTGCCACTTATATGGTGGGTTGAAACCCTAAAATCGGGTAAAATTAATTCACTTTTTTGTAACGGATTATCCCGATGGATGCTAAACAAACGCGGCAGGGCGTACTACTCGCCCTTGCCGCTTATTTTATTTGGGGTATCGCACCGGCGTACTTCAAGTTTATCGCTTACGTACCCGCTGACGAGATCCTCACACACCGTGTGATTTGGTCGTTTTTCTTTATGATCGCGCTGATGAGCGTCAGCCGTCAGTGGTCTGGCGTCAAAACGCTGCTGAAAACGCCGAAAAAGGTGTTCCTGCTGGCCCTCTCAGCCGTGCTGATAGGCGGCAACTGGCTGCTCTTTATCTGGGCAGTCAATAACCATCACATGCTCGAAGCGAGCCTGGGCTATTTTATTAATCCCCTGGTCAACATTGTTCTGGGCATGATTTTCCTGGGCGAGCGCTTCCGTCGCATGCAGTGGCTGGCGGTCATCCTCGCTTTTTGCGGCGTGCTGGTCCAACTGTGGACCTTCGGTTCGCTGCCCGTGATCGCTCTGGGCCTGGCATTCAGCTTTGCGTTTTACGGGCTGGTCCGGAAGAAAATAGCCGTTGAAGCGCAGACCGGGATGCTGTTTGAAACCCTGTGGCTATTGCCGGTCGCGGCGATTTACCTGTTTGGTATTGCCGACAGCGCAACCAGCCATATGGGCAGTAACCCGTTGTCGTTGAATCTGATGCTGATGGCGGCCGGTGTGGTAACCACCATTCCTCTGCTGTGCTTCACCGGTGCCGCAACGCGCCTGCGTCTCTCCACGCTGGGCTTCTTTCAGTACATCGGTCCGACGCTGATGTTCCTGCTGGCAGTGGTGTTTTACGGCGAAGTACCGGGTGCAGATAAGATGGTGACGTTTGCCTTTATCTGGGTGGCGCTGGCGATTTTTGTTGCAGACGCCCTTTATACCCAGCGCAGAACGCGCAAAGGATTGTAAACGGTGATGAGGCGGGCAGGCACAACGCCACCCGCCTGAAGTTTACAGCCAGTTACGGCGCTTGAAGTAGAGGTACGGCGCCAGCCCGGCGAGGATCATAAAGATAATCGCGCCAGGGTAGCCAAAGCTCCACTTAAGCTCCGGCATAAACTCAAAGTTCATCCCGTAGCTCGAGGCCACCAGCGTTGGTGGCAGGAAGACCACCGAGACCACCGAGAAGATCTTGATGATGCGGTTCTGCTCGATATTGATAAAGCCCATCGCCGCCTGCATCAGGAAGTTGACCTTCTGGAACAACGATTCATTGTGCGGCAGCAGGGATTCGATATCGCGCAGGATCTCACGCGCCTGCTCCAGCTGACCGCCCGGCAGACGCGCCTTACGCACCAGGAAGTTCAGCGCGCGCTGGGTATCCATCAGACACAAACGCACCTTCCAGCCGATATCTTCCAGTTCTGCCAGCGTCGAGAGCGCTTCGTCGTATTCATCGCCCTGATGACCTTCCATGATGACGCGGCTCAGCTTTTCCAGGTCGCTGTAGATGTTTTCAATTTCATCCGCCAGCTGTTCGATTTTGGTTTCAAACAGGTCCAGCAGCAGTTCGTAGGCATTACCGTCGACCATCGCCTGGCTACGGGCGCGCATGCGGTAGAGACGAAACGCGGGCAGCTCACGCTCGCGCAGGGTAAACAGGCGACCGTCACGAATGGTAAACGCCACGGTGGAGTTACCTGCGTGATCGTCGGCGTCTTCAAAGAAGAAGAAGGAGTGAATATGCAGACCGTCTTCATCTTCAAAAAAACGAGCAGATGCTTCGATGTCTTCCAGTTCCGGGCGGGTTGCCAGGCTTTGCCCCAGCTCAGATTGTACGCGAAGGCGCTCATCGTCGTCCGGCTCGACCAGATCCACCCATACGGCATCAATGAGGGGCTGTGACTCTTCGGCTTCAAGCCGAGTCAGTCGGTTATTTTCGAGTTGAAATGCGCTCAACATGACCGGGACTCCCAATGCAAAAAATATCGGACAGTTCGGTGGGCACACAGAAACAAATTGGGTTTCAGACCATTAAACAGCCTGACTCAGCGCGACGGGAATAATGCAGGTCGCTGACAACCACTAAGGCCATCAGCAAGAGGAGATAGCCTTAGGAGTTGTTCCTGGATGACAGGGAATTGAGCCAGTATCTACTGGGTGTGTCCAAGGCGAATGTCCTCTTAGCGTAATCGTGCGCGCATGTTACGCCAGCAGTAATAGTGGCGTCAACACGCAACGGAACGCTGAAGGGCATTAATTGACCTTCAGCGTATAAGGCTAGCAGATTATTACAAAATAATGATATTTTTCTGAAAGTTACACAGTTTCCAGCCTGGCGTAGGCTGCCACCAGCCATTTGATACCTTGCCCCTGGAACGCCACCTGCAGGCGGCTGTGCTCGCCGCTACCTTCCAGATTGACGATGGTGCCTTCACCAAACTTAGCATGACGCACGCGCTGACCCAGCTTGTAGCCGGTGTCCGTTTCAGCAATCGGCGAGCCCATACGCTGATGGCTGACCGGGCGGCTGATACTGGCGCGCAGGCGCACCTCTTCCACGCACTCTTCCGGCAGTTCGCCGATAAAGCGCGACGGACGGTGATACACCTCTTTACCGTACAGGCGTCGGGTTTCGGCATAGGTCAGCGTCAGCTTTTGCATCGCGCGCGTCACGCCAACATAGGCCAGACGACGCTCCTCCTCCAGACGCCCACCTTCATCCAGCGACATCTGGCTCGGGAACATCCCCTCTTCCATCCCGACGATAAACACCTGCGGGAACTCCAGACCTTTGGCGGAGTGCAGGGTCATAAGTTGAACCGCATCCTGCCAGGTGTCTGCCTGCCCTTCGCCCGCTTCCAGCGCCGCGTGGGAGAGGAACGCCTGCAGCGGCATCAAATCTTCGTCTTCTTCGTTGTAGCTGAACTGGCGCGTTGCCGTCACCAGTTCCTCTAAGTTCTCAATACGGGTCTGGCCCTTTTCGCCTTTCTCCTGCTCATACATAGTGCGCAGGCCGGAGTCTTTAATCACCCGGTCGGTCTGAACGTGCAGAGGCATATCGGCCGTTTCCTGTGCCAGGGCATCAATCAGCTCCAGGAAGCGTTGTAAGGCGCTGGCTGCACGTCCGGCGAGCGCTTTCTCCTGCAACAGCTCGCGGCACGCCTGCCAGAGTGTCAGCTGGCGATCGCGGGAGGCCTGACGCACCACGTCCAGGGTACGGTCACCGATGCCGCGAGTTGGGGTGTTCACCACGCGCTCAAACGCCGCATCGTCATTACGGTTTGCGATCAGACGCAGATACGAGAGTGCGTCTTTGATCTCCTGACGTTCGAAGAAGCGCATGCCGCCGTAAATACGGTACGGCATACTCACCTGCAGCAACGCCTCTTCCAGCACGCGCGACTGGGCGTTGCTGCGATAGAGAATGGCACACTGCTCCAGCGCGCCGCCGTTGTCCTGCCAGGTTTTAATACGGTTCACCACAAAGCGCGCTTCATCAAGTTCGTTGAATGCGCAGTAGATAGAGATCGGTTCACCGTCAACGCCATCGGTCCACAGCTTTTTACCGAGACGCCCGTTGTTGTTCTCAATCAGGGCGTTGGCGGCGCTCAGAATGTTGCTGGTCGAACGGTAGTTCTGCTCCAGACGGATGGTCTGAGCACCGGGGAAATCATTGAGGAAGCGCTGAATGTTTTCCACCTGCGCCCCACGCCAGCCATAGATAGACTGATCGTCATCACCAACGATCATCACCTTGCCGGTATCACCGGCCAGCAGGCGGATCCATGCATACTGGATGTTGTTGGTATCCTGGAATTCGTCCACCAGAATATTGGTGAAGCGTTCACGATAGTGCTGCAGGATATGCGGTTTGTTGAGCCACAGCTCGTGCGCACGCAGCAGCAGCTCAGCAAAGTCCACCAGACCTGCGCGATCGCACGCCTCCTGGTAGGCTTTATAAACGTTCTGCCAGGTTTGCTCGACCGGGTTGCCGAAGCTCTGAATATGGTGCGGACGCAGCCCTTCGTCTTTCTGCCCGTTGATGTACCACATTGCCTGACGCGGCGGCCACTGCTTCTCGTCGAGATTCATCGCCTTGATAAGACGCTTCAGCAGACGCAGCTGATCTTCGCTGTCGAGGATCTGGAAATCCTGCGGCAGGTTAGCGTCCATATGGTGCGCCCGCAGCAGGCGATGCGCCAGACCGTGGAAAGTCCCCACCCACATGCCGCCCTGGCTGGTGCCCATCAGCTGTGCGATTCGGTGGCGCATCTCTGCCGCCGCCTTGTTGGTAAACGTCACCGCCATAATGGAGTACGGCGAGCAGTTTTCCACGCTCTGCAGCCACGCAATACGGTGTACCAGCACGCGCGTCTTACCACTGCCCGCCCCAGCCAGCACCAGCATGTTGGTGCGCGAAGCGGCAACCGCGTCACGCTGTTTGTCATTAAGGCTGTCGAGCAGGTAAGAAACGTCCATTGGCACCGTCACGTAATGTCAGGCAGGCGAATGTGATTCCTTCGCCAAAACCCTGTTAATTTATACAGAACAATTGATGATTATATCAGCGTCGTGAGGGATGCCAACCGTGAAATTTCCACGTGCGGCAGAAGACGGCTGTCCGGCGTTGTCATCAGGTCAGCGTTTTCCGGCTTGATCCAGCAGGCCTGCATGCCGCAGCGGATCGCCCCGGCCACGTCCGTGGTCAGGTCATCACCCACATGCAACATTTCGCCGAGCGGCAGGTTCAGTTTTTCCGCCGCCAGGTGATACATATCGTTAAACGGTTTCGAGCGCCCGTGCGGGCCCGCGCGCAGCACAAACTCAAAATAATCGCCAAGACCAAACAGCTCAGGCTGGGCATTGCCATTGGTAATCGCCACCAGCGGCCACTTCTCTGCCAGCGCGGCCAGCGTATCGTGGGTCTCCTGTGGCACATCAATACGGCTGCGCCATTTGGCGAAGTTTTCCATGGACGCTTCAGCCCCTATCGCCGCATCACGCGCGCTCATGCCAACATTCAGCATCGCCTGTTCAACCGCACGTCGACGCCATTCGGTCACGTCATGGTAAATGTCCGGCTCGGTCTCCCGCAGGGACTGACGCAGCTGCTGGAAGTCCTTGTTCTGCATCGTCTTCAGCGCCGGGTGATAGTTCTGCACAAACGCCAGCGACTCCTGCTCGGTACGCAGGATCACCTGGCGGTTATCATAAAGGGTGTCATCAAGGTCAAAGGTAAGGGCTGAAATCTGACCCAGTGGGCGGTAAAAACGCATTATTTCCCCCGTTTGGCGCGTGGATGCGCCGCGTCATACACCGAGGCAAGGTGCTGGAAGTCTAAGTGGGTATAAATTTGGGTGGTGGACAAATTCGCGTGGCCGAGCAGTTCCTGCACGCCGCGCAGATCGCCGCTTGATTCAAGCATGTGGGTCGCAAAAGAGTGGCGCAGCTTGTGCGGGTGAACATGGCTGTTCAGCCCCTGTTTAATGCCCCACTCCGCAAAACGCTTCTGCACGTTACGCGCCGAGATCCGCTTGCCGAGTTTCGACAGGAACAGCGCATCTTCTTCCGCGCCAAACAGCCCGCGCAGGTCAAGCCAGTGCTCAATCCAGGCGACAGCATTGCGACCAATCGGCAGGCGGCGCTCTTTGCTGCCCTTGCCCATCACCCACACTTCGCCGGTGTCCAGATCGAGATGTTTTATATCGAGATTGACCAGTTCAGACAGACGCAGTCCGGCACCGTACATCACCTCCAGCATCGCGCGGTCACGCACCGCCAGCGGATCGTTAAGATCGATATCCAGCAGGCGATTGACATCATCGACGTCGATATTTTTAGGCAGATGACGCGGTGCTTTTGGCGTGGCAATGCCTTTCGCCGGATTGGCTTTAAGGCTGCCCTGGCTCACCAGCCAGTCGAAGAAACTGCGCAGGGCAGAGAGCCTGAGCGCCAGACTCGCCGGGCCTAACCCTTTCCTGCGGCTACGCACGACGACGCCACGAACCGTCGCAGCGTCACATTGTTGCCAGCTTTTCAGGCCGATTTCATCGGCAATCTGCATGATGGCATCAAGCTGACGCTGATAGTTCAGCAGCGTTATGGGGCTAAGCTGACGTTCAACTCCCAGGTAGCGCAGAAAGCGCGCGACGTCAGTGGCAAGAAGTCCGTCCGTCATACGCGCTCAATCCAGCGCTCCAGCAGCTCAGGCAGCATCAGGGCGATCTCCTGCAACAGGTGCGTACCTTGCCCCTGCTCATAGTGATGCGCGTCGCGACTGGTAAATAACATCACGCCTAAGTCGCCATCGCGCCCCATCAATGACATGGCCACCGAGCCAATCGCTTTGGCTTCTGGCAATACCACCAGCAATTCTGGTCCGTTCAGCGGCCCCAGATAGTGATGTTGATGACCCAGGCGCTGAATACGTAGCGGCTCAAACGCCTGACGGCTCAGCGCCAGATGGGTGAAACCAGACGGTGCACCAATGCGCCAGCGGTCGGGGAAGAGACGAAGGGTTGCGCCTGCAAGCCCCAGTTCTCGCGCCCAGCGGTGGAAACGGCTGAGAAACTCGTCAAGGCTGTGGGCCGAGGCCAGACGCGCCTGCAGATGCAGCAGTCGATAGAACAGGCTTTCGTTATTGTTCGCCTGTTCCATGAGCAGCGTCATGTTCTCTTCAAGCTGATTGATGTGGTTGCGCGCGCGAGCCATGTGCCATTCGACCAGCGACACGGTCCCGCGCACCGGATGCGGCACGCGCATCTGTTCGACAAGACGTGCATTGCGAATAAAAAACGCGGGATTGTTCAGCAGATAATCAACAACAGCACTGTCGTCCAGTTCCGTCACCGTTTCCTGCAGTTCTTCCCCTGGTTGCTTCATAGATGGATAAACCCGTCATAGACATGTACCGCCGGGCCAGTCATAAACAGCGGATGACCCGGTCCTTTCCAGGCGATATCAAGACGACCGCCTGGTAACTCCACGCGAACCTCTTCTGCCAGTAACCCCTGAGCGATGCCGACGGCCACTGCCGCGCAGGCACCACTTCCGCAGGCCTGAGTTTCGCCCGCGCCGCGTTCATACACCCGCAGACGGATGTGTTCACGCTTCACCACCTGCATAAAACCAATGTTCGCGCGTTCCGGGAAGCGTTCATGGCTTTCCAGCACCGGGCCGAGGGTTTCAACGGCGGCGGTCTCCACATCATCAACCTGAATCACGCAGTGCGGGTTTCCCATCGAGACGACGCCACACAATACTGTCTGCTCTGCCGCACGCATAATATAGGTCTTTTCCGCTTTGTTTGCGCGAAACGGCACGGCGGAAGGTTCAAAGTTCGGCTCGCCCATATTCACGCGAACCAGATCGTCATCGGTGACGCTGAGCACCATGCGACCATTCGCGGTACTGACGCGGATATCGCGCTTGTTCGTCAGCCCTTTCAGGCGGACAAAGCGGGCAAAACAGCGCGCACCGTTGCCGCACTGGGAGACTTCACTGCCGTCAGCGTTAAAAATACGGTAGTGGAAATCGAGGTCAGGATCGTACGGCGGCTCAACCACCAGCAGCTGATCGAACCCCACGCCCAGATGCCGATCCGCCAGGCGGCGGATCAGTTCCGGGGAGAAAAAGACATTCTGCGTTACCGCGTCGACGACCATAAAATCGTTGCCAAGGCCATGCATCTTAGAGAACTGCATCATTCGCTCCATTGCGCGGGTACAGAACGTAATCGTCAGAGATTAACCTGAGTCGGACCACCATTATTGCCACGATCGTTCGTGTCTGGTGTGGAAGACTCAATACCGCTTTGCACAGGTTTCGTCGGCGGCGGCGCCGTTTTATCCGCTGGCGGGAAGTAAAGCGGTCCCTTCAGTCCACAGCCCGTCAGACTAAACAGCGTGATGAGAACGGCAAGCGTTCGGAAAACATTTTTCATTATAAAGTTGCCCGTAAGTTCAAATCTGTTTCTATCATCGCAGGAGAAGACACAAAAGCAAGAGTTTGCCGCTTTCCTGCAACGGGAATTATTTAGCGTTATACTGCCGGCATCACGAAAAACAGGAACAAAACCATGAACGACAGTGAATTCCATCGCCTTGCAGACACCTTATGGATGACCATCGAAGAGCGGCTTGACGACTGGGACGGCGACAGCGATATCGATTGTGAGATCAACGGCGGCATTCTGACCCTGAGCTTCGAAAACGGCAGCAAAATTATTATTAACCGCCAGGAGCCGCTTCACCAGGTCTGGCTGGCCGCCAAACAGGGTGGCTATCATTTCGATCTGAAAGAGGGCGAATGGGTGTGTGACCGTAGCGGCGAAACGTTCTGGGATCTGCTGGAACAGGCGGCGACCGCGCAGGCAGGCGAAGACGTGCGTTTTCGTTGAGTCTGTTTTGCCCGGTGGTGCGCTGCATACCGGGCAAAAACTGTCAGGAGAAATACTGCTGCAACAGCGGGGTAGTGTCCTGGCTGGCGGGAACCGCTGGCGTAACGGCCTGCGTACGGAACGGAATCACCTGCGAACGTCCGTCTACATTCACAATCTGGTAGAACTGCGGCAGGTTAAAGTTGATGAAGCTGGAGCCGTAGGTAAAGCGGTCATGTGAGGACGAATAGAAGCGGCTGACGTCGCGCACCAGTTCCTCTTTACTGCCTTCACAGTGGTGATAAACCTCAGCACGGTTCGTCTCATCCAGGATGTAGATGTTGAAACCGGCGTCGTCACCCGACTCTTCAAAGAAGAACTGAATAATCCCTTCGCTCGCAAAGCCATCCACGACCTGTGGCAGTTTCACGTGGTTGGTTTCCACCTGCACTGACAGGCCATGCAGCTTGTTGTGCGAAATGGCGCCGTAGAACTCGATGGCGTTTTCCAGCTTCTGTACTGAAACATTCAGGCGCTCGAAGAACAGGCCCCAGGTCTGTCCGGAGACGCGCAGCGCTTTAAAGCGACCGGTTTCCTGACGGGTACTGGAGAGGCGCAGTTCGATGCACTCTGAAACCAGCTGCTGCACGCGGGTACGGATCAGACCGCGCAGATGCTGGCTATAGCAGAACACCTCAACGCTGTCCGGCGGCGCAGCGTCCTGGTGCATCTTGCCGAGAATCGTTTTCAGCGCTTCGATCATCGCCTGCTCGCCGTTGAAGTGCAGAGTACGCACTTCGTTCCACGAGTTGCGGTACAGCAGGTCTACGCTGCCCACCAGGCAGTTTTGCTGCTCGCCAAAGCTAAAGACATCCAGCTTGCGGAAATCAAAATGGACCACCTGATTGCGGAAGGCCGCCGTCGGGTCATATTCCAGGTTGACGATGATCGCCAGATGGCGAATTTCACACGGGCTGTAGAGCGCTTTTGGCGTCGGCGCCGGCAGACGCAGCGGGAAGTGGTGGGAGACATCCGCCACCATCTCCTGCAGTTTGGCTAAATCGACAACCTCGTTGCCTTTGATAAACAGCCGGGTACGCGAGGTCAGCAGGCCGTTGAACCAGGCCCAGGCTACCAGCTTGTTCAGGTAGCGGTTATATTCCAGCGGCTGATGGCTGATGATCGAGTCCATGCTTGGCGCACGGTTGTACAGGTACCACCCGGTGCGGTTTGCGCGGCCCGGCGGCACATAGATAAAGGTCAGGTTCGGTTCTGACAGGTCCGGTGAAATCTGCGGGTTAACCAGCGTGACTTTACCCGGCAATGCTTCAAACGCCGCATACAGTTTACGCGTCAACACCCCGATGTCCTGCGGGCTGGCGGAAACGCTGAGATTGTTACGACGCGCAAAGCGGATAAGGTTGCGGTAGCTTTGCATCATGGCATCGAGCAGTTCGTTGTGCGCTTCACGCACCTGATCGATTTTCCAGTTGGCGCGGTTATCAAGCATCGACAGACGTTCTTCGTCCCATCCCCACTCTTTCACCAACTGACTGACCACTTCACGACGCCAGCCCACGCATGCGCGTTCGCGGCTGAGTTTTTCACAGACTTTGAGGTAGAAACATCGACGCACCAGATCGAGACGCGTGGTGTCATCAATGGCTTTCAGGTATTCGGTGACGCGTTCAAGCATCATGCAGTAAGCATCCAGCCCGTAAGAGACAATTTCTCCGTCGTGCAGACGCTGCTTGATATCTTTCGCCAGCAAACGCGGCGTGGGGTATTCCCAGGAATAGGCTTCCAGCAGCAGGGTTTTCAGCACGGCCTTATACGGCGAATCAATGCTTTTATAGAGCTGCCAGAGGCTCGCGCCAAAGTACTCTTCGGCGGAAAGCGAACTGAGGCCACCCAGATCCAGCCATTCATTTGGTGTCAGCACACCCTGGGAGTACAACGACATTACGTAATCGTCGTAATGCTCTTCTTCGTCGCACGGCACCATATTCCACAGAATACGCTTACCGGCCAGGCGTACGGCAGTACGGTAAAACTCGTCCAGCAGTAAGATGTGCTGAGTTGAGCCGCAGTCTTCACCACCCAGACTGCCACTTTCGTTATGACGGAAACGGTTTTCATCAATCAGGAAGAAACTGACTTCTACGCCAAGCGACGCGGCCCAGCTTTCCAGCAGGCTGCACTTTCGCTGCAGCAGCTGACGCTCGTCGTTATCGAGCCAGGACTGATGACAGACCCAGATGTCCAGGTCCGAAGAACAGCTTTGCCCAACCGAGGAGGTACTGCCCATGGTGTAAACGCCTGTAATCGGCAGTTCACCTTTCGGTGATTCCTGCGGCGGCATGCCACGGTAGAGTTCAAGTTCGGTCAGGTAGTGTTGTTGGGTTTCATCAGGCGTGAAAAGACAGATGCCTCTGGGAACGTTACCGTCAAGGTAGCCAGGCATCAGCGGATGGTGATAGTGCAATAATGTCGGCAGAAGACTGTATACCTGCTGGAAAGCAGGGCCCATAGCAGCAAGCGCGCGATCGACACGCAGTTGGTTTATGGCATCCAGTCTCTGTTTCAGAGTCTCAATATAGAGGTACAAGACGTATCGCCTGATGTTTCCGGGTGTCGCACGCTATTCAAAACAGAAATAACAGCGGACCCGCAGTATTACAAAAAGAGAACCGTTACCTTTTTTCGCCCTTATCATTATGGTGGTACCGACGAAAAAATGGTCTAAAACGTGATCAATTTAACACCTTGCCGGTTGACCGTAAAGAAAGATGCGCTACATACAGTGTAGCACCGTTCTGTACGTGTAAATTCCTTAATACGGCTGTGGCTGACGAGAACCCCGCCCTGTCCCTCTCTTCTTCATCACCGTAAAACTGCCATCCCAGAGTCAACAATGTTAGGATGGTTAGCGATTGATAATGACGGTAACAAGCATGTTAGACAATGTTTTGAGAATTGCCACACGCCAAAGCCCTCTTGCGCTCTGGCAGGCACATTATGTTAAGCAGCGCCTTGAAGCCTGCCACAGTGGATTGTGCGTCGAGCTGGTGCCGATGGTCACGCGCGGTGACGTGATCCTTGATACGCCACTGGCTAAAGTGGGCGGCAAGGGCCTGTTTGTCAAAGAACTGGAACTGGCATTGCTTGAGAACCGCGCCGATATCGCCGTACATTCGATGAAAGATGTGCCCGTCGAGTTCCCGGAAGGGCTGGGGCTGGTGACCATTTGCGAGCGTGAAGATCCGCGCGATGCGTTTGTCTCCAATCACTATGATTCGCTCGATGCGTTGCCAGAAGGCAGCGTGGTTGGCACGTCCAGTTTACGTCGTCAGTGTCAGCTGGCAGAACGTCGTCCGGACCTGATCATTCGTTCGCTGCGCGGTAACGTTGGTACGCGTCTGAGCAAGCTGGATAACGGCGATTACGATGCCATTATCCTCGCGGTTGCGGGTCTGAAGCGCCTGGGGCTGACGTCGCGCATTCGCGTCGCGTTGCCGCCTGAGCTGTCGCTGCCGGCTGTGGGTCAGGGGGCCGTCGGCATTGAATGCCGTCTGGATGATGTGCGTACCCGCGCGCTGCTTGCCCCGCTGAACCATGACGAGACAGCTATCCGGGTTAACGCCGAGCGCGCCATGAACACCCGCCTCGAAGGAGGGTGTCAGGTGCCGATTGGCAGCTATGCTGAATTAATTAACGGTGAACTGTGGCTGCGAGCGCTGGTTGGCGCACCGGACGGTTCACAGATGGTCCGCGGTGAACGTCGCGGTAAAGCGCAAGATGCCGAACAGCTTGGCGTGTCGCTGGCAGAAGAGCTGCTGGATAACGGCGCCCGCGAGATCCTGGCTGAGGTTTATAATGGAGAACCCCCTGCATGAGTATTCTTGTCACCCGCCCTTCTCCCGCAGGAGAGCAGTTAGTGAGCCGTCTGCGCGCACTGGGGCAGGTGGCCTGGAGTTTTCCGCTCATTGAATTCTCCCCCGGTCGAGAGCTGTCCGCGCTTGCCGACCATATGAATACCCTCCAGCAGGGCGACTTGCTGTTTGCGCTGTCGCAACATGCGGTAGAATTTGCCCAGGCACAGCTGCAACAGCAGGGGCTTAACTGGCCAACCGCCCCTCACTATTTTGCGATTGGTCGTACAACGGCACTGGCGTTGCATACCGTAAGCGGAACAGACGTTCGTTACCCGTTAGATCGGGAAATCAGCGAAGTCTTGCTACAATTACCTGAATTACAAACTATTGCCGGAAAGCGTGCACTCATTTTACGCGGTAACGGCGGGCGCGAACTGTTGGGCGAAACGCTGCGGGAACGCGGGGCTGAGGTCACGTTCTGCGAATGCTATCAGCGTTGTGCAAAACATTACGATGGTGCGGAAGAGGCGATGCGCTGGCATATGCGCGGCATTACGACCCTGGTGGTGACCAGCGGTGAAATGCTGCAGCAGCTCTGGTCGCTGGTGCCCCTTTGGTATCGTGAAAACTGGTTACTCCACTGCCGGCTTCTGGTCGTCAGTGAGCGTCTGGCGAACCAGGCCCGGGAACTGGGCTGGCAAGATATTCGGATCGCTGATAACGCTGACAACGATGCGCTGCTGCGCGCATTACAATAACTCTCATAATGGGAAGCCATAATGACGGAACACGATAAATCCTCCGCCGTGGTTGAAGAGACCAGGGAGACTGTGGACATCACGCCGCAGTCAGAAACGACTGAGAAAACCGTTGAGAAGAAGAACGGCAGCAATAAAACCAGCCTCGCGCTGAGCGCGATAGCCATCGCCATTGCGCTGGCCGCAGGCGTTGGCCTCTATGGCCTGGTGAAACAGCAAGGTTCCAGCCAGACGGCGACCAACGACACGCTGGTCAATCAGCTTACCGCCCTGCAAAAAGCGCAGGAGACGCAGAAAACTGAACTGGAAACGGTGATTAAACAGCAGTCCGCGGCGCTCGCTGAGGCGAACAGCAAACAGGAAGAGCTGACCAAACAGCTGGACGACGTGCAGCAGAAAGTCGCCACGATTTCCGGTACCGATGCCAAAACCTGGCTGCTCTCGCAGGCCGATTTCCTGGTGAAGCTGGCCGGACGTAAGCTCTGGAGCGATCAGGACGTCACCACCGCCGCCGCGCTGTTGAAAAGCGCTGATGCGAGCCTGGCAGACATGAACGATCCGAGCCTCATTACCGCGCGTCGTGCCATTACCGAAGATATCGCCAGCCTCTCTGCCGTTTCGCAGGTGGACTACGATGGCATCATCCTGAAGGTCAATCAGCTTTCAAACCAGATTGATAACCTGCAGCTGGCGGATAACAACGACGATGACTCCCCGATGGATTCTGACGGCACCGAGCTTTCCAGCTCCCTGAGCGAATGGCGCGTGAACCTGCAAAAAAGCTGGCAGAACTTTATGGATAGCTTCATTACTATCCGCCGCCGCGACGAAACCGCCGTTCCGCTGTTAGCGCCGAATCAGGACATTTATCTGCGCGAAAACATTCGCTCCCGCCTGCTGGTGGCGGCTCAGGCCGTGCCGCGTCATCAGGAAGAAACTTACAAACAGGCGCTTGATAACGTCTCGACATGGGTACGTGCTTACTACAATACCGATGATGCCACGACCACGGCTTTCCTCGATGACATTGATAAACTGAGCCAGCAGAACATCACCATGAACGTGCCGGATAAGCTGGAAAGCCAGCCGATTCTGGAGAAGCTGATGCAGACGCGCGTGCGCAACCTGCTGGCGCAGCCGGGCGTTCCGGCAGAACCTCACGCCCAGGCCCCTGCCGCCGCGCCAGCGCCTGAAAGCGCGCCACAAGGAGAGTAATGATGCTTAAAGTACTCTTACTCTTCATCCTGCTGATCGCCGGGATCGTCCTGGGGCCGATGCTTGCCGGTCATCAGGGTTACGTCCTGATCCAGACCGATAACTACAACATCGAAACCAGCGTAACGGGTCTGGTGATCATTCTGATCCTCGGTGTGGTGGTGCTCCTTGCGGTTGAGTGGATCCTGCGCCGAATTTTCCGTACCGGTGCGCATACGCGTGGCTGGTTCGTTGGCCGTAAACGCCGCCGCGCCCGTAAGCAGACTGAGCAGGCACTGCTTAAGCTGGCCGAGGGTGACTATCAGCAGGTTGAAAAGCTGATGTCGAAAAATGCTGACCATGCCGAACAGCCGGTGGTGAACTATCTGCTGGCCGCCGAGGCAGCGCAACAGCGCGGTGACGAAGCCCGCGCCAACCAGCATCTGGAACGCGCGTCAGAACTTTCTCCGAAAGACCCGATTCCCGTTGAGATCACCCGCGTTCGCCTGCAGCTGGCCCGCAACGAAAACCACGCCGCGCGTCACGGTATCGACCGTCTGCTGGAAGTCTCGCCACGCCACCCGGAAGTGCTGCGTCTTGCCGAGCAGGCCTATATTCGCACCGGTGCCTGGGGTTCACTGCTGGATATCATTCCGTCGATGGCCAAAGCCGACGTCGGTGATGATGAACATCGTGATGAACTTCAGCGTCTGGCATGGATTGGCCTGATGGATCAGGCGCGTGCCGATCTCGGCAGCGATGGTCTGAAAACCTGGTGGAAGAATCAGAGCCGGAAAACGCGTCAGCAGGTTCCGTTGCAGGTTGCGATGGCAGAACATCTGATTGAATGTGACGATCATGACACGGCGCAGGAGATCCTCCTCGACGGACTGAAGCGACAGTATGACGATCGCCTGGTTATGGTGATCCCGCGTCTGAAAACCAATAACCCTGAGCAAATTGAAAAAATGCTGCGTCAGCAGATTAAAGCCGTCGGCGACCGTCCACTGCTGTGGAGTACGCTGGGCCAGTCGCTGATGAAGCACGGTGAATGGCAGGAAGCGAGTCTCGCCTTCCGTGCAGCGCTGAAACAGCGCCCGGACGCATTTGACTACGCGTGGCTTGCCGATTCGCTGGACAAGCAGCACAAGCCGGAAGAGGCTGCCGCCATGCGCCGCGATGGGCTGTTATTAACGCTGCAAAATAATGGCAGCCAGCAATAAATAACAAGGAGGCCAGACGGCCTCCTTTTTTTATTCCCCTTCGCCTGCTACATTCTTTACCACATCATCTAAAACGAACCCGCCAATGTAACGACGTCTTTTCATTAACTTTTTTCCATACACGCGACGAGTGCCGCGTGGACTGAATCGTTTTTGAAAGGAAATCGTCATGAACTCCCTTTTGTACGCGCTTATTGAAGCGCTGCGCTGCCACCGCTGGCTGCGCCTGCTGGCCTGTGCCTTTATCTTTACATCACTGGGAAATGGCGTAACCCAGGTGGTGGTCTTCGGCTTACTGTTAGCATGGTCCGCCCCGCCCGCGCTGCTTACCCTCGCCTTTCTTTTCGCCACGTTACCTGGTTTTGTCGGCAGCCTCATCAGTGAAAAGCTGTGCGCGCGCTATTCTCCGATACCCCTGTTGATACTCACCGAGGGGCTTGGCTTACTGGCCCTGCTCTTTCCCCTGCTCGGCGTGCACTATCACAGTATCCCTGCGTTACTGGCCGTGCAGTCCACCGAAGCACTGCTCAGCGGAATGAGCTGGCCTGCCCTGACGCTGCTCTTTAAACGCGGACTCAGAGAAGCAGAACTGCCTGCCGCAACCTGCCTCGAGAATGTGATTTTTGCCGCTCAGGTTTTGTTAGGCACCGGGCTGGGGATGGTACTTTTCCAGAAGATCGCCATCCTCGCCTTGCTGGCCATTGATGCCACCAGCTTTCTCGGATCGCTGTTCATGCTCTGGCTGGCGGGTCGTGTATATTTAGCGCCCACACTGGCAGTCCCCACTGAAGAGAAAGCGCCTGCGGCTTTACGCTGGCAGATGTTGACCATCCGGCAGAAACGCAGTTTGCTGATTTTGCCTGCGCTGGCCGCCGTCGGTTCACCGGCCATGGCACTTCTTCCGGCAATGGCACAGCAGATCCATCCTCAGGATGCGGCCAGCCTTGCTTTGCCACTGCTTTTTGCAAGGAGCATGGGACAACTTTGCGGTCCCCTGCTGCTAAAAAGAGACAGCCTGACGCGTTTTGCAGCACGCACGCCACGGATTTTACTGTGTCTCGGCATCTTCCTTGCCGCGTATGGGATGCTCCCGCTGTTGTCCGGGTGGATGGCATGCGCGCTGGGGATGATATTTGTCGCACACCTGGCCTCAAATGTTCTCTTTGCGGCCGGCACGTTTGCCGTACTCAGCAGTTTTCAAACCACGCACATGGCTTCGGCCAGCAGTAAAGTCTGGCGCTGGCAAACGCTCAGTGCCTCGCTTTTCACCGGTATTGCCGCGATGGCGGCGGCAGGGTTTGGCTCCATACAAGCGCTTTACAGCGTTTCGTCAGCCGCTCTGATACTGGTCGCCCTGATCATGTACGTTTACCGGGAATAAGGCATAAAAAAACGCCTGCTATAAAAGCAGGCGTTAAAACAGGTCTGTAAGACAACATATTTGGTGCTTCACTCAACGTTATGCCCATGGTGTCTGATGAGGCCGAAGCGACATCTGTCAGTGGACGATAAGCACCGTAAATGGCTCTGCGTCATTCCTGAGTTTATGAGGCACTAAGGCGAACATAAGAGATGGAATGAGCATCTACACGTATATTATTGCACGTAACGTGCCAACTTGACACGCAGAACTTTTACATCGCGCAACATTTTAAGATAAAAGGAAATTATGTTGTTGAGCGGTATCTTAGACCCTACAACCTGCTGATAAACACGACGAAATGTCGTCTGGAGGAGACACGAAAGCCGCCAAATTATTATATCTTTTACTTTCAATGTGTTATGTGTCGCTGAATCGCGACAAGAAAGCCGGCTGTTGTCGTGGAATCACTACAGAGGAAAGAAAGGCGCAGAAAACAAAAAACCCCGCCGAAGCGGGGTTCAAAATTGGTCGGCGAGAGAGGATTCGAACCTCCGACCCACTGGTCCCAAACCAGTTGCGCTACCAAGCTGCGCTACTCGCCGATGTACTGCTTTTTGAATTTTTAGTTCAATTCATTAAAAAGTCGTGGTGCGAGGGGGGGGACTTGAACCCCCACGTCCGTAAGAACACTAACACCTGAAGCTAGCGCGTCTACCAATTCCGCCACCTTCGCAATTCACAACTCTTTCAATAATGGGGTGGCTAATGGGATTCGAACCCACGACAACTGGAATCACAATCCAGGGCTCTACCAACTGAGCTATAGCCACCACTGTATTCTTTCACGCGGTACTGACTACTTCTCAGACCACCGCAGCTCTAGCGCCGGGACTAAAATGGCGCGCCCGACAGGATTCGAACCTGAGACCTCTGCCTCCGGAGGGCAGCGCTCTATCCAGCTGAGCTACGGGCGCTTAGCGCCGTTGCGGGGCTGGATATTACGTACCTCCGACCCCGCTGTCTAGTGCTTTTTTGAAAAAAATGCGCGTTTGGTTATGGTTTGCACATTTTGCCGCTTATTCCTCCACTTTCTGCGAGGTAGCGCGGCGGCCCAGACCAAAAAGCTTATACGCCGCGGTCACCGCCGCCAGGAAGATCATCCCGACAAACAGCGACATGCGCGTATCTTCATTAAAGTACATTCCGATTAATACGCAAACCAGGAACGCCATCGTCAAATAGTTGGCATACGGGAACAGAATAGAACGGAACGGATGGCTGGCGATGGCCTTTTTATGTGCCTGGCGGAAACGCAGCTGGCTAATCAGGATAACAAACCAGGGCACCATGCCTGGCAGCACGCTGGCGCTGTAGACATAAACGAACACGCGCTGCGGATTCGGGATGATGTAGTTCAGGCAGGAGCCGATCAGCAGGATCACAATCGACACCGCCACCCCCGCAACCGGTACGCCCGCACGCGAAACTTTCGCCATTGCCGCTGGCAGCTGGTTGTTTCTGGACAGCGCGTAGAGCATACGTCCGCAGCTGTACATCCCGCTGTTGCAACCTGACAACGCCGCCGTCAGAACCACAAAGTTAATGATGCCTGCTGCTGCCGTGATGCCAATCTTTGCGAAGGTTAAGACAAACGGGCTACCGGTCGTGCCAATTTCATTCCACGGGAAGATGGTTACGATAACGAAGATCGCCCCCACATAGAAAATCAGGATACGCCACAGCACCTTGCCTACGGCGCTGCGCAGCGTAACCTGCGGGTTTTTCGCTTCACCCGCGGTAATACCGATAAGCTCAACCCCCTGATAAGAGGCCACAACGATACACAGTGCCGTCAGGAAGCCCTTCCAGCCGCCCGCAAAGAAGCCGCCGTTTTCGGTCAGGTTACCAAAGCCAATGGCGTGCCCGCCGTTACCAAAGCCGAAGAAGATAACGCCCAGCCCGACCACAATCATCACGATGATGGTGGTGACTTTGATCATCGCAAACCAGAATTCGATTTCACCATAAAGACGAACGGCAGCAAGGTTTGCCAGTGCCACCAGCCCCACGGCAATCAGCGCCGGTATCCACTGGACCATGTCCGGGAACCAGAACTGCACGTAGACCCCTATCGCCGTGATTTCAGAAATGCCAACCGCCATCCACATAAACCAGTATGACCAGGCCGTCAGGTAGCCAAAGAACGGGCTCATATATCGGTGCGCGTAAACCGCGAAGGAACCCGTGACGGGCTCCATGAAGAGCATTTCGCCCATCGAACGCATGATGAAGAAAACGAACAATCCCGCAATGATATAAGCCAGCAAGACCGAAGGTCCTGCCCATTTGAGCGTGCTTGCGGAGCCCATAAACAGGCCCACGCCGATAGTGCCGCCCAGCGCTATCAGTTCAATATGACGAGCCTCCAGCCCACGCTGTAGCTCCGGTTTTTTCTCTGCCATAGATCCTCGATTGTGTTTGCTGTTTCCCGACTTAAGGCCGGGTATTGTTTTTTAGGGGTACTAAAATACGGGGCGAATGGTTTCTTAAAATGCGGCAAATGGCAAACGATGCATAAAAAAAATGAATGCATTGCACAGATTCGCAGCAGTTTTGCAGGGGAGTTGCAGCGCGAACAGCATATCGCGCTACATTTTGATTACATTTTCCCGGTGTAGTGCCAGGTAAGGTAGCGAAGCAGACGGATCTGTCGTGTAATCCGCGTCGGCTGAGATAGCAGGCGATACAGCCACTCCAGCCCCAGGTTTTGCCAGACTTTGGGCGCACGCTTAACATGGCCGGTAAAGACGTCATACGTTCCGCCAACGCCCATATAAAGGGCATCCGGACACACCTGACGGCAGTCACGCATCAGGATCTCCTGGCGTGGGGAGCCCATCGCCACGGTGATGATTTTCGCTCCACTGTCGCGAACGCGTTCAAACAGCGCCTGCCGGGCCTCTGGTTTGAAGTAGCCATCCTGGCTGCCCACGATGTTAACATTCCATTGACTGCGCAATTTCGCTTCGGTCTGCGCCAGTACCTCCGGCTTACCGCCAATCAGGAATACCGGCGTGCCTTCCGCCCCTGCGCGTGCCATCAGTTGCTCCCAGAGATCGGCCCCTGCCACGCGAGATACATTAGCGCCAGGATACTTTTTGCGGATTGAACGCACCACGCTGATACCGTCGGCATATTTAAATTCAGCCGCTTCTATCAGGCCTCTCACTTCGGCGTTGTCTTCCACCGCCAGCATCTTTTCCGCATTAATGGCGACCAGCGTACCAGATTTCATCTGACCACCAGCGAACAGAAAATCCAGCGCGTGTTGCATATCGCGCCAGCCAATAAGCTGCAGACCGCGCAGCGTATAGCGCGGTGCAGAAGTTTTATCCGTCATGACTTTCCCTACTCACACTTGCGACAGCGTTGTGCTGCCCTGCGGCTCGCGCTTATGCACAAGCCCTGCACTGTCAAACAGCCAGTACAACAGTTTGGCCAGTAACAGGCAGATGCCAAAAACGACCATGAAGAAAACCACGCGCGACACGAATGAATCCAGCCCTTCACGCGCCAGAACGATCATATTGAAAATGGCACCAAAGCAGAAACTGTGCAAAATAGCCGCCTTATAGCGGTTTGTTTCTTCGTTGCCGCGCACGTAGAGCCAGTCAAACCACTTGATGATCAGCCCCACCACCACCGCCCCCGGCAGGATAAACCAGCTTCCCCCCATCACCACCAGCGAGCCAATCAACGTAGGTGAGATCGCAAGGCCTGAGTGGTTGTTCAGCACTTCCCAGGTAAAATAGTTTGCCGTGTTGAGTACGACACCGGGACGGTCTGGCCACAGCCAGGTTGGGATAAAGACATAAAAGTCGCGCACAATAGGCGCAAGGCCCTGGAAATCGATTTTGTCGTAGTTTTGCAGCAACAACGCCAGGTTTTCCCACGGCGAGAAGGTGTCGCGCGTGAGATAGAGGAATGTGTAAAACGCCTCGTCACCGGCTACGTTGAGCCCGTAGCGCTTCAGGGCAAGCCAGAACATGCCAACAATGCCAAACACCCCAGCAGCCACCAGCATCCATAAAGAGATCCACCCGCGGATGATGCCGATAAACAGGAAGATTGCGAAAGCGATGATGATGTTTGCACGCGTCCCTCCCACAATCATGTAGGTCAGGAAACCGAAGGCGACGGTGCTCACCAGGAAAAACAGCCAGGCTTTGCTGTCCTGACGCAGGAAAAAGATCACCAGCATCGCCGGAATGAAGAAGTAGAAGAAACGCTTAAGCGCAACGCCCGACACTTCGGCAGAAAAAATCTGGCTGTAGGACTGGAGCTTGAACAGCAGAAAACCATTGTGCATGAAGAAGATACCCACGCTTACCAGCGCGATCGTCATCAACATCACCCATGTCAGGTGCGTCTCCACCCGGTTCATGGTGAAGAGCGCCCGGCGCGGCACGGTGGATTGCGCTGAACGCAGGCGCGTTTTATAGGTGGCGTAGTAGACGGCGTAGAAGCAGGTCGCTGCCAGGATCGCCTGGAGCAGGATCTCGGGCGGGGCAACGCTCACATCAAACCGGAAGACCAGAATGCTGGTCAGCGGGAATCCGAAAAAGAAGGTCAGAAGAAACAGTAACGAGAAGAAGACGTTAAAGTTGAAACGCACCCGACGAAACTCGAACCAGGTGAGCGTGGCGATGAATAAAGTGCTCAGAAGCCAAACGATCAGTAAGCCGCTGAATTGCAACTGGCTCATGCTTTGTCTCCTGCAGCGATACGCAGCGCGCGGTGCCACGGCGTGAGGTAGTTCGGGCTAAAGAAGTCGATGGCACTTTTGTCCACCAGCGCCAGTTGTCTCTGCGCTTCGCGGACCACCTCTTCGTTAAGCACGTCGGAAGTAAACAGCACCGGCAGATGCTGCTCCGCCATGTCCTGCCAGAATGGGTTTTCGCGATTGAGTACGCAGGGCACACCCGCCTGAATCAGCAGACACAGCGTGCCAATTCCTTGCTGACGCGCAAAGATGAAATAGCCCAGATCGCACCGACGCAGCAGCGCAAGATACTCATCAAATTCCAGCTTATCGTGGAGAATGTGCACATTCCCGGCGCTAAATAACGCGAGTGCCTGCTGGCGGACCTCATCGATATAGGCATCGTTATTGGCCGGATACCCCATCGGCACAATCACGTTGACGGTGTCGCCAAACTGCTGATGTACCGCCCTGAGCGCGGCAAGATGTTCATTGCTGCGATCGCCTGAATTACCCACCAGAATCGTCAGTTTACCCTCGCGCGGCGTATCATTCGCCATGTTGTTCAGCGCCGGGTTCATTCGGGTCGGGAAATAGAGTAGCTCACCGCGTACGTCAGGGTGGCGTTTAGCAAAATAATTGAGATCGCCACGGGTCGCGAAAACGCATCCCACACGCCCCTGCGCCATGCGCCGCAATGGGTAGAAAAGACGGAATTTCCAGCCGCTGGAGACTTCGTAAAGATCGGCTCCCCAGATATGCCAGCTGCACTGCGAAGGTTTGATCCCCCCGCTCAGGAGCGCCAGCCACAGGCCGGTATTAAACTGCCCATGGAAAAAGAAACGTTGCTCACGATCCGCTTTGGCTTTGGCAACAACCGCCTTCGCCAGCGCAGCCTTGTCCGGCCAGAAAGAGAGAGTCAGCGCCGGACACACCACGCTCAGGCCATTATCCTGACCGGCAACCATAAACTCACGAGCGTCGGGATCCCCCGATGCCAGTTCATCATTGAAGAACCGTAACACGGTCTGGTTATGGTGTGGGATATCCGATCCCAGTATGTGAATCAGTGCAGTCATGCGCGTTTACGCCAAAGTAAAAATACGCCGCAACAGGCAGCGAAATAAACGATATAGGTTGCCATATAGGCCTGAGCCGCCCCCAGCGCACCGTGTGCCGGGATCAACCAGTGTGAGAATGCGGTCAGTAATGCAAACTGGCTGATTTCCGCCAGGATATACAACCGTAGCGAGGCTTTCGCAATCACCAGATAACCAAAAACGTAAGCCCCCACTTTCAGTACATCGCCCACCAGTTGCCAGGCAAACAGATCGCGCATGGCGGTAAACTTCGCGGAGAAGAGCAGCCAGATGGCGACATCGCGCAATAGCCATACGGTTAAACTGGCTGCCGCAACGGCGGGAAGGACAAACCGCAGTGAGCGGGAAATTTCGCGCGTGATATCCTGCCTGGAGGTCAGGCGCGATAAGGTTGGCAGCAAATAGACGCTAAAGGAAGCCGTTATAAATTGGAGGTAGGCATCGGAAATACTGCTCACCCCTTGCCAAATCCCAACTTCGTCCCAGCTGTAATGCGCCGCCAGCAGGTTTCGCATCATCACGTAGGCGACAGGGAGCGTGACGGAGGTGATGAGCGCCATCAGGGTAAATTTTCCCAGCTGGCTTGCCAGCACCTTGTCCCATTGAGGTTTCAGGTAACTCAACGGAATGGTGCCCCGACGCATTAGCATGAACGCCGCCGGAACGACCACTAATGCCGGTACCAGCGCCAGCCCCAGCAACGCGCCTTCATAACCGCCCAGCCGATAACAAAAATAGTAGGCAATAACGCCGATGACGCTGCCGAGGATTAACGCCAGTGCGTTCCCGGCCGCATCACGAAAGCCTTTCATCAGCGCCAGCAGCAGGTTAGCCCAGGCAATGCCCAGCTGAACCAGCGCGACCAGACGAACCAGCCCCTGATAATGGGTGTGACCAAATAACCCCTGGCTTATGGGTGCCGCTGCCAGCAGGAAAATAACCGCCATCAGGGTCGAAAAGCCGGTGACCATCGCCGAGGATGTACCGACAACACGGCGAAGCTGGGCCGCATCATCATGGTACTGCGCAACGTATTTCGTGACGCCGTTGAAAATCCCTGCGCCAGCCAGTACCCCAAGGACGGTCACAAGCTGACGGAAATTGCCTGCCAGCCCGACGCCTGAAGGGCCGAATGAGACGGCCAGCAGCTTGACGACCAGTAGCCCGGCGCCAATTTTGACAAGTGTGGACGCGGCGGTCCACACCGATGCTTTTGCCAGAGACATATCAGCCGAAATAACTCAGAAGGGTGTTAATCACCGTACGCTGGTTAACAGGCGCGAGGTTGTAGAACAGTGGCAAACGAAGCAAACGCTCACTTTCTTTCGTGGTGTAGCGATCTTCACCCGCGAAGACCCCAAATGCCTCTCCTGCCGGGCTGGAATGCAGCGGGATATAGTGGAACACCGCCAGAATTTCGGCTTCTTTTAGCCAGGCAATCAACTTGCTGCGATCGTCGTTATCGCGCAGTTTGATATAGAACATATGGGCATTATGGACGCAATCAGCCGGAAGGGTCGGCAGCTCAATTCGCCCGGCTTGGGCCAGCGGTTGCAGCGCGTCGTAATAAGTTTGCCACAGGGACAAGCGCTGAAGATTAATGCGGTCCGCTGCCTCCAGCTGCGCCCACAGGTATGCCGCCTGCAGATCGGCCATCAGATAGCTTGAGCCAATATCGCGCCAGGTATATTTGTCTACCTGCCCCCGGAAGAACTGGCTGCGGTTGGTGCCTTTTTCACGGATCACTTCCGCGCGCTCGACCAGCGCACGGTCGTTAATCAGCGTCGCACCACCTTCGCCACCGGCGGTATAGTTTTTGGTTTCGTGGAAGCTAAAGCAGCCGATATGGCCGATCGTTCCCAGCGCTCGACCTTTATAGGTCGACATCACGCCCTGAGCGGCATCTTCAACCACGAACAGGTCATGTTTTTTGGCGATCGCCATGATGGTGTCCATCTCACACGCCACACCCGCGTAGTGAACCGGCACAATCGCGCGCGTTTTGTCCGTGATTGCCGCTTCAATCAGCGTCTCATCAATGTTCATGGTATCCGGGCGAATATCCACAAAGACGATTTTCGCACCACGCAGGACAAAGGCATTCGCCGTAGAGACGAAGGTATAGCTCGGCATGATCACTTCATCGCCCGGCTGGATATCCAGCAACAACGCCGCCATTTCCAGCGATGCGGTACAAGACGGGGTCAGCAGGACTTTAGCGCTGTGAAACCGCTGCTCCATCCACTGCTGGCAGCGACGGGTAAAACCACCGTCACCACAGAGTTTGCCGCTGCCCATAGCAGACTGCATATAGTCGAGTTCAGTGCCCACGACGGGTGGTGCGTTAAATGGAATCATCTTGTCACCTGTATAACCAGTAAGCGGTGGCGTCGATGTTGGCACCACTCGCGATATAACGTTTAAGCGCGGCGGTGTTGCCCATCTGAGTTGCCACCCGCAGAGTCAAAAGCTGTTGCTGCTGCGCCCAGTGAAGCGCCGCCTGCATGAGTTTTTCGCCCATGCCGCGCCCGGCTAATAAACCAATACGCCCCTCGTTCGCGTTGAGCTTACGAAGCGAGACAAATCCCTCAATCTGGCCGTCTGCAGTGCGAAACACCAGGCACACATGGTCAAAGGTGCCTTTTACCGCGTTCTCTACCCACTGGGCGTAGAAACGCCCACTGTCGTCCGGTGCATACCACGGTGCACGAAAGCGGCTCCGGGCAAACGCCCGCGCCGCCATCTGACGCAGCGCGGGGATATCCTGCTCCGTTGCCACTTCCGCACCGGGCGAATCATGGCAGACGAGCGTAATGGACAGATCAACCTCGCCTTCAACCAGCTGAAAACCTTGTTGCTGGAGCGCATCGAGCAGGTCGGCACGGTCTGCGGGGATCCTGGCCTGTACCCGCGGCCAGGCGGTGAAGTCGGCGTCAGTCAGAACCGGCGCATCGTCGCGCAGGCGCACGATGGCTGATGGCAGACCAAAAAAGGCACTCTCCCACTCAAGGGACTCGAGAACCCCCTTCAGGTGGCTCAACGCCAGACACCTTTCGTATCAACCACATACTGTTGGCGTACGGCATCACCGGACGTCGCTTTAAATTCTTTATGATCTACCAGCAGCACCAGCACATCCGCCGTCGCCAGCGCCTCATCCAGCGCGGTCAACGTACAGTGGCCCGCCAGTTTTGCCGGCAGTTCATGAATATTGGGTTCAACCACCATCGTTTCGCCGGTGTGCCAGCCAGCGATCATCTCTGCAATCTCCATCGCCGGGCTTTCGCGTAAGTCGTCAATATTCGGTTTGAATGCCAGACCAAAGCAGGCAATTTTCAGCTCACTGGCGCGTTTGCCGCTCTCAGCCAGACAGTCCGCTACGGTGGCTTTCACCTGACTGAGCACCCAGTGTGGCTTGCTGTCATTCACTTCACGCGCGGTGCGGATCAGGCGGGCCTGCGTCGGGTTTTGCGCCACAATAAACCACGGGTCGACAGCGATACAGTGACCGCCCACACCCGGGCCAGGCTGGAGGATATTCACGCGCGGATGGCGATTCGCCAGGCTAATCAACTCCCAGACGTTTATCCCCTGATCGGCGCAAATCAGCGACAGTTCATTCGCGAAGGCGATATTCACGTCCCGGAAACTGTTTTCCGTGAGCTTGCACATTTCGGCGGTGCGGGAGTTGGTCACCACACATTCGCCTTCAAGGAAAATCTTGTAAAGCGCGCTGGCGCGTGCAGAACAGACTGGCGTCATGCCGCCGATCACGCGTTCGTTTTTAATCAGCTCTACCATCACCTGACCTGGCAGCACGCGCTCAGGACAGTAAGCAATATTGATATCAGCTTGCTCGCCCACCTGCTGCGGGAAGCGTAAGTCAGGTCGGGCTTGCGCCAGCCACTGCGCCATCTGTTCGGTAGCACCGACGGGCGAAGTGGATTCCAGGATCACCAGAGCCCCTTTTTTCAGGACCGGTGCAATCGATTTTGCCGCCGCTTCGACGTAAGCCATGTCGGGCTCATGGTCGCCTTTAAAGGGGGTTGGCACCGCAATAAGATATGCATCCGCCTCGACCGGCGTCGTGCTGGCACGCAGGAATCCGCCATCAACCGCCTCTTTCACCACGCGGTCGAGATCGGGCTCCACGATATGAATTTCGCCACGGTTAATGGTTTCCACCGCACGCGCGTTGATATCCACGCCCACAACCTGTTTTTGACGGGAGGCAAACGCTGCCGCGGTGGGCAAGCCAATGTAGCCAAGACCAATGACAGAGATGGTAGTAAAACTCATAGCGATACCCGATTGTGTTTAAGTGCATGCAAAATACGGCCACAAGCCTGCCCATCACCATACGGGTTATGGGCCCGGCTCATCGCCTGATACTCTTCGTCGTCGTGAAGCAGGCGCGTCACCTCTTCGACGATCAGCTGTGCATTGGTGCCGACCAGACGTACCGTGCCCGCTTTCACCGCTTCCGGGCGTTCAGTCGTTTCACGCATGACCAGCACAGGCTTGCCGAGAGATGGCGCCTCTTCCTGAATACCACCGGAATCGGTCAGGATCAGCCAGGCGTGGTTCATCAGCCAGACAAACGGCAAGTAGTCCTGCGGTTCAATCAGCAGGACGTTTTCTATATGCCCAAGGATACGGTTGACCGGCTCGCTGACGTTAGGATTAAGGTGCACCGGGTAGACAATCTGCACATCCTGATTCTGCGCGGCGATTTCTGCCAGGGCATGACAGATTTGCTCAAAACCGCGTCCAAAGCTCTCGCGACGGTGGCCAGTGACCAGAATGGTTTTTTTGCCATTGTTCAGGAAGGGGTAGCGTGCGGCGAGTTCTTTCTGAAGATCGTTGTTTGACAGCACGCGGTCACGAACCCAAATCAGGGCATCAATCACCGTATTCCCGGTGACAAAGATTTTGTTGTCGGCAATATTTTCACGCAGCAGGTTCTGTCGTGAGTTTTCGGTGGGCGCAAAATGGTACATCGCCAGATGGCCGGTGAGTGTGCGGTTGGCCTCTTCGGGCCACGGCGAATAAAGGTTGCCGGTGCGCAGACCCGCCTCAACATGGCCGACTGGAATTCGCTGGTAAAACGCAGCCAGGCTGGTTGCCACCGTGGTGGTGGTATCGCCATGCACCAGAACCACGTCAGGTTTGAAGGACTCCAGAATCGGCTTGAGCTCTTGCAGAATACGGCAGGTTATCTCCGTTAACCCCTGCCCCGGTTTCATAATATTGAGATCGTAATCCGGGACGATAGAAAAGAGAGTTAAGACCTGATCGAGCATCTCACGGTGTTGGGCAGTGACGCACACTTTCGCTTCAATATCAGGATCACTGGCCAGCGCATGAACCAGAGGTGCCATCTTAATGGCCTCCGGCCTGGTGCCAAATACGGTAAGTACTTTCACATCGATTCTCTTCGATTAAACGATGAAGGCCGCAGCCTTCATCGTAGACGGCGTTCTTAGTTAGTGCGACGACGCGTTAACGCCACGCCTGCGCCAGTCAGTGCACCCACAATCCCCCACATGATCATCAGGAATGCGCGGCGCGGACTATCGCGTTTTACAGGTTCTTCAGGCGTTCGCAAATAACGATAGGTCTGAAAACGCGGGTCCATTGTTGGACCGACATTCAGGGTGTTCAGCATCGCGCGGTTTTGATCGTAGTCGAGGTCAAAATCAGGGCCAACGGCCTGGAGGTTTTCCAGTCGAGCCTGCAGCATTGGGCGCCCGAGAAGGAACATTTCTGAATCAGGCAGTTCATCTGCCGGCACGTCCGTCTCAGTGCGGGAAATATTGTGCTGTTCGGCAATTTTTAGCGCCTGCTCAATATTGTGTACACGGCGGGCGAAGATGGCTTTAGCCACCTCTTCCTGACGTTTAACCTGCGCTTTCATCTGGATGGTACGGGCAGCCCAGGCACCTTTCAGCTCTTCATTCAGGTGGCTTGCCGCACGCTGGCTGGCAAAGGCAACGTACTGGCGCAACAGGTTATTGGCATCCGGCGCGGTTTCGGCAATCAGCTTGACGCTGTCGTTGACGTTACGCAGCGCATCTCCCGGCATAAACTGAATGTTGTTAATCATGTCATCCAGCAGCGCGGCATCGGCTTTACTGTTGCCCACCATCCGTTGCTTGTAATAATCCGTCTGGCTCCAGAAATCACGGCGCGTATCCCAGGAAGCCAGCTGCATCACAAACTCTTTATAGGCCTCATCCATGACGGAAGCCTGATCTGGGGTGGCCAGACTGGCTTTGATATCCAGGTTACGCAGGAACTGCTGCTGGGAAAAGAACCCCCCGAGCATATTAACCGTTGGTTTATCAGTGATTGCCGTAGCGCTCCACTCTTGTTTTGCAAAGAAGGTGTAGGCCAGCGCTAACAATGCAAACCCCAGCGCGATCCCCGCAATCCAAAGTTTGCCTGCCCACAACACGCGAAACAAACCCCGAATATCCAGCTCATTCTCAGTTACCACTGATTTCGCTCCCACCAACGGTTGAGTCATCATAGTCCCGGTTTTACTTAGTTAATGTTGTATTATTGCCACTGTTGCGACGCATCCTGCGTTTGAGACGTTTAATAAACCTTGCCACTTTCCATGCGCGCTTGATGCAGTAGTCGTAGAGGAAAAATGCTAGCAAGAATAATACCAACATGACCCATTCAGGAATGATATGGGAATATTCCGCAGCCACCCCAATTGTGGCCAGAATAGCGGCAGCCAGGGTGATCAGCACAAACGCCTGACGCGAAGTAAAACCGGCGCGCATAATGAGATGATGAATATGCTGGCGATCGGGTGAGAAAGGACTCATTCCTTTACGCAGGCGGCGGTACATAATCGCCACCATATCCATTAATGGAATAGCAATAATCCACAGCGCTGTTACCGGGCTAATCGGGTGAGTTTGACCCTGTGTGGTTTCCAGCAAAATCCAGATAACGGTAAAGCCGATCAGCGTACTGCCCGCATCACCCATAAACACTTTATAGCGACGACCGAGCGCACCGAGATTTAAGAGGATATAAGGCAGGATGGCGGCAATCATGGCAAAACACCACATCGACAGGCTGTACTGGCCATCGAACCATAAAATGATGCCGATTGCGGCAAACGAAACCGACGACAATCCACCGAGCAGGCCGTCAATACCATCCACCATGTTGAACGCATTTATCGCCGCCCAGACGGCAAACAGTGTCAGGAAGAAACCAAAGGGCCCCAGTACTAACTCCCAGGGTCCAAACACATAGCCGAGGCTCCTCAGGTATAGCCCGCCAACGGCCATCATGATCACACCAATGGCGGCCTGGACGGTAGCGCGAATTTTTACCGCAATATCGAACCGATCATCCAGCGCCCCGACTAACACCAGGACACCGGCGCAGGCAAGGTAGAGGGCGGCGTGTGGAATATAATAATCCGCAATACCAAACGTGAAACAGATACCAGCGTAAACAGAAATCCCTCCAACCAGAGGAATAAGTCCCTGATGACGTTTACGAAAATTAGGCTTATCCACCAACCCTATTCTTTTGGCCACCTTACGCGCGATGAACAAAAAACAGGTTGTGAATAAAAAAATACTGATTAGCTCAGTAACGGCGGTGAGTAGATTCACAATGGATTGCTCTCAACAAAAGTTAGTCCCGGAAGTATAACCATGAAGCCCCTGCCTCAGAAGTAATAAAGAAGGCTTCTTACAACTCCCTTTGTATATTTTTCAATCAATTATTTCGTTAACTGCACAAACAGTCTTATTGTCGCACTGACTGGTCTCAAATGGGAGTCCACATTAATAGCGTATAAGCCATAAAAGAAAAACGCCACGTAAAAACGTGGCGCTAGCTGGCTTTATTTGCGTTACGAGCGTTTCATCATATCGAAGAAATCATCGTTAGTTTTGGTCATCGCCAGTTTGTTAATGAGGAACTCCATTGCGTCGATTTCACCCATTGGATGGATGATTTTGCGCAGGATCCACATTTTCTGCAGCTCTTCCTGGGTGGTGAGCAGCTCTTCTTTACGGGTACCGGAACGGTTGTAGTCGATAGCCGGGAAGACGCGTTTCTCAGCAATTTTACGAGAGAGGTGCAGTTCCATGTTACCTGTACCTTTAAACTCTTCGTAAATAACTTCGTCCATTTTGGAACCCGTATCGATCAGCGCCGTAGCGATGATGGTCAGGCTGCCGCCCTCTTCCACGTTACGTGCCGCACCGAAGAAGCGTTTTGGACGATGCAGGGCGTTAGCGTCCACACCCCCCGTCAGCACTTTACCGGAAGCCGGAACGACGGTGTTGTAGGCACGCGCCAGACGGGTGATGGAGTCGAGCAGGATGATCACGTCTTTCTTGTGTTCAACCAGGCGTTTCGCCTTCTCGATAACCATTTCCGCAACCTGAACGTGGCGAGATGCGGGTTCGTCAAAGGTAGAAGCAACCACTTCACCTTTAACCAGACGCTGCATCTCGGTCACTTCTTCCGGACGTTCGTCAATCAGCAGTACCATCAGTACGCAGTCTGGGTGGTTATAAGCGATGCTCTGCGCGATATTCTGCAGCAGCATGGTTTTACCCGCTTTTGGCGGTGCGACGATCAGACCACGCTGGCCACGACCGATTGGCGATGCCAGATCCAGGACGCGAGCGGTTAAATCTTCAGTTGAGCCGTTACCACGCTCCATGCGCAGGCGAGAGTTCGCGTGCAGCGGCGTTAAGTTCTCAAACAGGATCTTATTACGGGAGTTTTCCGGTTTGTCGAAGTTAACTTCATTCACTTTCAACAGCGCAAAGTAGCGTTCACCCTCTTTTGGAGGACGAATCTTACCTGAAATGGTGTCACCAGTGCGGAGGTTGAAACGGCGGATTTGGCTAGGGGATACGTAGATGTCGTCAGGGCCGGCGAGGTAGGAGCTGTCTGCAGAGCGGAGGAAACCAAATCCGTCTTGCAATATCTCCAGCACACCGTCGCCAAAGATATCTTCGCCACTCTTAGCGTGCTGCTTCAGGATGGCGAAAATGATGTCCTGCTTGCGCATACGAGCCTGGTTTTCCAGCCCCATATTTTCGCCGAGAGTGATCAGCTCAGAAACCGGCGTATTCTTTAATTCGGTAAGATTCATAATGGTGTGGGTTCTTAAACTCGGGGTGATACTCGAACTTAATGTTGTGAATGGTATGGCAGGGTCATCCATGCCTGTTTAGCGGCCATCAACTCATGTCTGTTCGCTGTCTGGTCACAGGGAAAAAACGCAGAACTGAAACGACAAGACGGATTGAGTGACAAGCCCGGAATTTAGCAACTTCACGCACTGTTTGTGTCAACAACGGGAAGTATCGGGTAAAACAAGATTCAAACAACAAGATATGTTTAAAACGAAGTCATAGCTAACTTAGCACGACTTCAGCCGGGCGTCCAGAGTTCCACATAATTTAGGCGCTCTGGACGCGCAGCAAAGAAACCTTACGCCAGGTTAGCGTCGAGGAACTCTTTCAGTTGACCTTTGGACAGTGCGCCCACTTTGGTCGCTGCCACTTCGCCGTTTTTGAACAGCAGCAGGGTCGGAATGCCACGGATACCGTATTTTGGTGCGGTGCCCGGGTTCTGGTCGATGTTCAGCTTGGCAACGGTCAGTTTGCCCTGATATTCGTCAGCGATCTCATCCAGAATCGGGGCGATCATTTTGCAAGGACCACACCATTCAGCCCAGAAATCGACGAGTGTCAGCCCGTCAGCCTTAAGTACGTCCGTGTCAAAACTGTCGTCAGTCAGGTGAATAATTTTATCGCTCATATATAACTCCACAGGAATAAGCCTGGTGCGTTGGTTTCGCCCTCATCAACGACGTGTTGATGTCGCATTAACCAACTAAAGGTTGACTTTATTTCACCGGATACGCTTTCGTAAAGCAATAGTAAGCTGATATTCTACCACACTATGAGCAAAACACATTTAACAGAACAGAAGTTTTCCGACTTCGCCCTGCACCCAAAAGTGATCGAAGCCCTTGAAAATAAAGGGTTTCATAACTGCACGCCCATTCAGGCTCTCGCCCTGCCGCTGACGCTGGCGGGACGTGACGTAGCAGGGCAGGCGCAAACCGGTACTGGCAAAACGATGGCGTTTTTAACGTCAACGTTTCATTATTTACTTTCTCATCCAGCGATTGCAGACCGCAAAGTTAACCAGCCGCGCGCGCTAATTATGGCCCCGACGCGAGAACTGGCGGTACAGATCCACGCAGACGCTGAACCCCTGATGCAGGCTACGGGCCTGAAAATCGGCCTGGCTTATGGCGGCGATGGTTACGATAAGCAGCTGAAAGTGCTGGAAAGCGGTGTGGATATCCTGATCGGTACCACCGGCCGTCTTATCGACTACGCAAAACAGAACCACATTAACCTTGGTGCCATCCAGGTTGTGGTGCTGGATGAAGCTGACCGTATGTACGATCTGGGCTTCATTAAAGATATCCGCTGGCTGTTCCGCCGCATGCCACCCGCGAATCAGCGCCTCAACATGCTGTTCTCTGCGACCCTGTCGTATCGCGTACGCGAACTGGCATTCGAGCAGATGAACAACGCCGAATATGTGGAAGTGGAACCCGAGCAGAAAACCGGCCACCGTATCAAAGAAGAACTCTTCTATCCTTCCAATGAAGAGAAAATGCGTCTGCTGCAAACGCTGATCGAAGAAGAGTGGCCAGACCGCGCCATTATCTTCGCGAACACCAAGCACCGCTGTGAAGATATCTGGGGCCATCTGGCTGCAGACGGTCACCGTGTTGGCCTGCTGACGGGCGATGTTGCGCAGAAAAAACGCCTGCGTATTCTTGAAGAATTCACCCGTGGCGATCTCGATATTCTGGTCGCCACCGACGTCGCAGCGCGCGGCCTGCACATCCCAGCCGTTACGCACGTCTTTAACTATGACCTGCCGGATGACTGCGAAGACTATGTACACCGTATCGGTCGTACCGGTCGTGCGGGTGCAAGCGGCCACTCTATCAGCCTCGCGTGTGAAGAGTATGCGCTGAACCTGCCGGCGATTGAGACATACATCGGCCATTCTATTCCGGTGAGTAAGTACAACCCGGATGCGCTATTAAGCGAACTGCCGCCGGCTAAGCGCCTTACCCGCGCCCGCTCCGGCAATGGCCCGCGTCGATCTGGCGCGCCGCGTAATCGTCGTCGCTCAGGTTAAACAATTATGCTCAGCTCCACCTCGCTTTATGCGGCAATTGATCTCGGTTCGAATAGTTTTCATATGCTGGTTGTGCGCGAGGTGGCGGGAAGCATACAAACGCTGACGCGCATTAAGCGCAAGGTCCGCCTCGCGGCGGGCCTGAGCAGCGATAATCACCTCTATCCTGAAGCCATGGAACGTGGCTGGCAGTGCCTGCGACTCTTTGCAGAGCGTCTGCAGGATATCCCGCATTCCCAAATCACCGTCGTCGCCACTGCAACACTCCGCCTGGCGGTTAACGCCGTGGATTTTATTGCCAAAGCGCAGGAAATTCTCGGTTGTCCGGTGCAGGTTATCAGCGGTGAAGAAGAAGCGCGCCTGATTTATCAGGGCGTTGCGCACACCACGGGAGGCGACGATCGTCGTCTGGTTGTGGATATCGGGGGCGCCAGTACCGAACTCGTGACCGGCACCGGTGCGCAGGCAACGTCACTATTCAGCCTGTCGATGGGTTGCGTAACCTGGCTTGAGCGCTACTTTACTGACCGCAATCTGGGTCAGGAAAACTTCGACGAGGCGGAAACTGCCGCACGCGAGGTGTTACGCCCGGTGATGGACGAACTGCGCTACCACGGCTGGAAAGTCTGCGTGGGGGCCTCCGGTACCGTGCAGGCATTGCAGGAAATTATGATGGCGCAGGGCATGGATGAGCGAATCACGCTTGCCAAGCTTCAGCAGCTTAAACAGCGGGCCATTCAGTGCGGGCGTCTGGAAGAGCTGGAAATTGAAGGCCTGACGCTTGAACGCGCGCTGGTATTCCCGAGCGGGCTCGCGATCCTGATCGCCATTTTCACCGAGCTGAACATCAAATGTATGACGCTGGCGGGTGGCGCGCTGCGTGAAGGTCTGGTCTACGGGATGTTGCACCTGTCGGTCGATCAGGACATTCGCAGCCGTACCCTGCGAAACGTGCAGCGTCGTTTCCTGGTTGATATCGATCAGGCAGGCCGCGTGGCACAGCTGGCGTCACGCTTCGCCGATCATGTGGCTAACGCCTGGGATCTGGACCCTTTGAGTCGCGATCTGCTGCTAAGTGCCTGTGCACTGCATGAAATCGGGCTGAGCATTGATTTTAAACAGGCCCCGGCTCATGCCGCTTATCTGGTGCGTAACCTCGATTTACCCGGCTATACCCCTGCGCAGAAAAAGTTGCTGGCAACGCTGCTGTTGAACCAGACCAACGCCGTTGACCTCTCCTCTTTGCATCAGCAAAACGCCGTACCGCCGCGCGTGGCCGAGCATATGTGCCGCCTGCTGCGTCTGGCTATTCTGTTTGCCAGCCGCCGCCGCGATGATTTGCTGCCGGCACTCAATCTGGTGGCGGATGACGAGAAACTTTCGCTGACGTTGCCGGAAAACTGGCTGGATAATCATCCGCTTGGGGCGGAGATGGTCGAGCAGGAGTGTCAGTGGCAGAGCTACGTACACTGGGTGCTTGAGGTGAAATAATGGGTCGGACATGCCCGGTAGCGCTACGCTTGCCGGGCGTGTAACAACCTACCCCTTCTCTTTGGCTTTCGCCAGCATGGCGCGGATGTTAGCGACGTTCGCCTGCCCCTTATGCATCCGCTCTTCAGCCGTAATCATTTTACGCTCCTGCTCCCAGATGAGGTCGTCCTGCGGAAGCTCCAGCAGGAAACGGCTCGGCTCCGGGCGCACCAGTTCGCCATATTGTCTACGCTCTTTGCACAGCGTGAAGGTCAGCTCTTTCTGAGCGCGCGTGATGCCAACATAGGCCAGACGGCGCTCCTCATCGACGTTATCTTCATCAATGCTGCTCTGGTGCGGCAGTAACCCCTCTTCCATGCCAACCAGATAGACATACGGGAATTCCAGACCTTTTGATGCATGCAGCGTCATCAGCTGAACCTGATCGGCCTCTTCTTCGCTCTCGCCGCGCTCCATCATATCGCGCAGGGTAAAGCGGGTAACCACCTGCGTCAGGGTCATCGGCTCATCAATCTCCGAGCCTTCCAGCATTTCAGTCATCCAGCTGAACAGCTGGTTAACGTTTTTCATGCGCATCTCGGCCGCTTTCGGACTGGCGGAGGTTTCATACAGCCAGGACTCGTAGTCGATACCGTGGATAAGGTCGCGCACGGCGGCGATAGGTTCGCGCTCTGCCAGCCGCTGCACTTCACCAAGCCAGTGGGTAAAGCGGGTTAATGAATCGTAGCCGCGTCCGGTGAGTGTCTGACTCAGCCCCATATCGAAGCTGGCGGTAAAGAGACTCTTATTACGCGTCATCGCCCACTCGCCAAGCTTTTGTAGCGTCGCCGGGCCAATTTCCCGTTTCGGGGTATTCACGATACGCAGAAACGCGCTGTCATCATCCGGGTTAGTGAGCACACGCAGGTAGGCCAGAAGATCTTTGATTTCGGGCCGCGAGAAAAAGGAGGTCCCGCCCGAAATTTTGTACGGGATGCGGTTTTGCATCAGCATCTTTTCAAAGACGCGTGACTGATGGTTGCCGCGATAGAGGATCGCATAGTCTTTGTATTCGGTTTTATTGACGAAGTGGTGGGCGATGAGTTCGCCTGTGACCCGCTCCGCTTCGTGCTCTTCATTGTTGGCGCTGAGCACTTTTAGCTCTGTACCGTAACCCAGTTCGGAGAACAGGCGTTTTTCGAACACGTGCGGGTTGTTGGCGATCAAGATGTTCGCGGCTTTAAGGATACGCCCGGAGGAACGGTAGTTCTGCTCCAGTTTGATCACCTGCAGCGCCGGGAAATCTTTGCTCAGCAGGACCAGGTTTTGCGGACGCGCACCGCGCCAGGAGTAAATGGACTGATCGTCATCACCGACCACCGTGAAACGCGCGCGCTGTCCCACCAGCAGTTTCACCAGTTCATACTGGCTGGTATTGGTGTCCTGATACTCATCCACCAGCAGGTAGCGGATTTTATTCTGCCAGCGCTCACGCACTTCTTCATTACGCTGCAGCAGTAGCGTGGGAAGCAGGATCAGGTCGTCGAAATCCAGCACGTTACAAGCTTTCATATGCGCATCGTACAGACCGTAGCAGTGGGCGAAGATCCGATCCCGCTCGCCTTTGGCGATCGCCGCGGCCTGGGCCGGGGTCATCAGATCGTTTTTCCAGTTGGAGATCGTTGAGATCAGCTGCTGCAGCAGAACCTTATCATCTTCGATCAGCCCCTCGGTGAGCTCCTTGAGCAGGGCCACCTGGTCGGTATCGTCAAACAGTGAGAAGTTGGATTTCATCCCCAGCGCGGCGTATTCACGTTTGATGATATCCAGCCCCAGCGTATGGAAGGTGGAAATCATCAGACCGCGCGCCTCTTTACGCCCCAGCGTCTGGCCGACACGCTCTTTCATCTCGCGCGCTGCTTTGTTGGTGAACGTCACCGCCGCGATGTGGCGAGCCTGATACCCGCAGCCGCGGATCAGGTGGGCAATCTTATTGGTGATGACGCGCGTTTTGCCGGATCCCGCGCCCGCCAGCACCAGACAGGGTCCAGTGACAAATTCGACGGCTTGTTGTTGTCCGGGGTTTAAACGCATAAATGATCACTCAATGAAAGTCAGGAGGGGAGAATAACAGCGTGGTAGTATAGCGAGCCTAATCCATACCACTCAAGGCACGATCATGGCAAAAACCGCGGCAGCACTGCATATCCTTGTAAAAGAAGAAAAACTGGCTCTGGATCTTCTCGAGCAGATCAAAAACGGCGCCGACTTCGGCAAACTGGCGAAGAAACACTCTATTTGTCCGTCAGGTAAACGCGGCGGTGATTTAGGTGAATTCCGTCAGGGTCAAATGGTTCCGGCGTTCGATAAAGTGGTCTTTTCCTGCCCGGTGCTGGAACCCACAGGCCCACTGCACACGCAGTTTGGCTACCATGTTATTAAGGTTCTGTACCGCAAATAACAGCAAGGCCTTCTCTGAGAGAAGGCCTTGTACGTTTAGTCAGGTCAGGGCATCAGCCCGCCCGGGTATTAACCTGCTACCGCGATACGTTTCATATCGGTCATGTAGCCACGCAGTTTCTGGCCCACTTTCTCGATTTCATGACCGCGAATGGCTTCGTTTACATCACGCAGCTGCGCGTTATCCACCGCACCTTCCGCAATCGCTTTGCCCAGATCGCCCGGCTGCAGGGTCGTCATGAACTCTTTCAGCAGCGGGACGCAAGCGTAAGAGAACAGGTAGTTACCGTACTCGGCGGTATCAGAGATAACCACGTTCATTTCGTACAGACGCTTACGGGCGATGGTGTTCGCAATCAGCGGCAGCTCGTGCAGTGATTCATAGTAGGCAGACTCTTCGATGATGCCGGAATCCACCATGGTTTCGAACGCCAGCTCAACGCCAGCTTTCACCATCGCAATCATCAGAACGCCTTTATCGAAGTACTCCTGCTCGCCGATTTTACCTTCAAACTGTGGGGCGGTTTCAAAAGCGGTTTTACCGGTCTCTTCACGCCAGGTCAGCAGTTTCTTATCGTCGTTAGCCCAGTCCGCCATCATGCCGGAAGAGAACTCGCCGGAGATAATGTCATCCATATGTTTCTGGAACAGCGGTGCCATGATCGTTTTCAGCTGTTCAGACAGCGCGTAAGCACGCAGTTTCGCCGGGTTGGACAGACGGTCCATCATCAGCGTGATACCGCCCTGCTTCAGCGCTTCGGTGATCGTTTCCCAGCCGAACTGAATCAGTTTTTCTGCGTATGCCGGGTCTGTCCCCTCTTCCACCAGCTTGTCGAAGCACAACAGAGAGCCCGCCTGCAGCATACCGCACAGGATGGTTTGCTCACCCATCAGGTCAGATTTAACTTCCGCGACGAAAGACGATTCCAGAACGCCCGCACGGTGGCCACCCGTTGCTGCAGCCCATGCTTTGGCGATCGCCATACCTTCGCCTTTCGGATCGTTTTCCGGGTGAACGGCGATAAGCGTTGGTACGCCGAAGCCACGTTTGTACTCTTCACGTACTTCTGTACCCGGGCACTTCGGTGCCACCATCACAACGGTGATGTCTTTACGGATCTGCTCGCCCACTTCAACGATGTTAAAGCCGTGGGAGTAACCCAACGCCGCACCGTCTTTCATCAGCGGCTGCACGGAACGCACAACGTCAGAGTGCTGTTTGTCTGGCGTCAGGTTAACCACCAGGTCTGCCTGGGGGATCAGTTCTTCGTAGGTACCGACTTTAAAACCGTTTTCGGTCGCTTTGCGCCAGGACGCACGCTTCTCAGCAATCGCTTCTTTACGCAGGGCGTAGGAAATATCCAGACCGGAGTCACGCATGTTCAGGCCCTGGTTCAGACCCTGGGCGCCGCAGCCAACGATGACCACTTTTTTACCCTGAAGGTAGCTCGCGCCATCGGCAAATTCGTCGCGCGCCATAAAGCGGCATTTGCCCAGCTGCGCCAGCTGCTGGCGCAAATTCAGTGTATTAAAGTAGTTAGCCATAATGGACTCCGTGATGTTGTGTTGTTGTGCTTATTGTTCGGTTCGCTTTTGCGAGAATGAACTTACTATATGACAGGAAATTTATTGCGGAAATTGATATATTCACAACGTCACGTTGCAATATTTGCAATGTAAAAAGGGGGAGTGAAATCAGTGGATTTACGCGATCTGAAAATGTTCCTGCATCTGGCGGAAAGCCGTCACTTTGGGCGCAGCGCCCGGGCGATGCACGTCAGTCCCTCCACGCTTTCGCGCCAGATCCAGCGCCTTGAGGAAGACCTCGGTCAGCCCCTGTTTGTACGCGACAACCGCACCGTCACCCTGACGGAAGCCGGTGAGGAGTTACGGGTCTTTGCCCAACAAACGCTGCTGCAGTATCAACAGCTGCGACACACCATTGACCAGAAAGGGCCATCGCTGTCCGGCGAGCTGCATATTTTCTGCTCCGTGACCGCGGCCTATAGCCATCTGCCGCCGATTCTTGACCGCTTTCGCGCAGAACAACCGTCGGTGGAAATTAAACTCACCACCGGTGATGCCGCCGATGCAATGGAAAAAGTGGTGACAGGCGAGGCGGATCTTGCCATTGCCGGGAAACCCGAAACCCTGCCGGGCGCTGTCGCGTTCTCAATGCTAGAGAACCTGGCGGTCGTGTTGATTGCCCCCGCGTTACCCTGCCCGGTGCGTAATCAGGTGTCGGTGGAAAAACCGGACTGGTCCACGGTGCCTTTTATCATGGCCGATCAGGGGCCGGTGCGCCGACGTATTGAGCTCTGGTTTCGTCGCCAGAAGATCAGCAATCCGTCGATTTACGCGACGGTTGGCGGGCATGAGGCGATGGTGTCAATGGTGGCGCTGGGCTGCGGCGTAGCACTGCTGCCGGAAGTGGTCCTGGAGAACAGCCCGGAACCGGTGCGTAATCGCGTGATGATTCTGGAGCGCAGCGACGAAAAAACGCCGTTTGAGCTTGGCGTGTGCGCACAAAAAAAGCGGCTGCAGGAGCCGCTTATTGATGCCTTCTGGCAGATACTGCCTAACCACTAGCCCGCCAGGAAGAACCTGAACGCCGGGTTATGGGTTTCATCGTGACACTCATAGCCCAGCTCGTTCAGCCGCGTTTCGAAATCAGGCTCGTGCTCGCCCAGTTCGAAGGCGGCCAGCACGCGCCCATAATCGGTACCATGGCTGCGGTAGTGGAACAGAGAGATGTTCCAGTGCGTGCCCAGCGTATGCAGGAACTTGAGCAACGCGCCCGGTGACTCCGGGAACTCGAAGCTGTAGAGACGTTCCTGCAGCGGCTTCGACGGACGCCCACCCACCATGTAACGCACGTGCAGCTTCGCCATCTCATCGTCGGAGAGATCCACGACGCTGTAACCACCTTCGTTGAGCAGGTGGAGGATCTCTTTACGCTCTTCCAGACCACGGCTTAACCGTACGCCGACAAAAATGCAGGCATCTCGGGCGTCGGCAAAACGGTAGTTAAACTCCGTGACTGAACGGCCGCCCAGCAGCTGACAAAACTTCAGGAAGCTACCCTTCTCTTCCGGAATGGTAACCGCCAGCAGCGCTTCGCGTTGCTCACCCAGCTCGCAGCGTTCGGAAACATAGCGCAGACCGTGGAAGTTCACGTTGGCACCAGAAAGGACATGCGCCAGACGCTCGCCGCGGATGTTGTGTTGCGCGATGTATTTCTTCATCCCCGCCAGCGCCAGCGCGCCGGAAGGTTCCGCTACCGCACGCACATCTTCGAACAGATCTTTCATTGCGGCGCAAATGGCGTCGCTGTCGACGGTGATAATATCGTCGAGATACTCCTGGCAAAGACGGAAGGTTTCATCGCCAATGCGTTTAACCGCCACGCCTTCAGCAAACAGCCCGACGCGTGGTAAGTCCACCGGATGACCGGCATCCAGCGCCGCTTTCAGACAGGCCGAGTCTTCCGCCTCAACGGCAATCACTTTGATTTGCGGCATCAGCTGTTTGATCAGCACCGCTACGCCCGCCGCGAGGCCGCCACCGCCAACCGGCACGAAGACGCGGTCGAGATGCGCATCCTGCTGCAGCAGCTCAAGCGCCAGCGTCCCCTGCCCGGCAATGACCATCGGATGATCGAACGGCGGCACCCAGGTAAACCCCTGTTGCTGCGCCAGCTCTATCGCTTTTGCTTTGGCTTCGTCAAAGTTTGCGCCGTGGAGCAACACTTCACCGCCGAAACCGCGTACGGCATCCACTTTGATATCGGCAGTAGCAACCGGCATAACAATCAGCGCTTTCAGCCCCAGGCGCGCAGAGGAGAACGCGACGCCCTGCGCGTGGTTGCCCGCAGAGGCGGTAATCACCCCCCGCGCTTTTTGCTCATCGGTCAACCCGGCCATCATCGCGTAGGCGCCACGCAGCTTGAAGCTGTGTACCGGCTGACGGTCTTCGCGTTTCACCAGAATCACGTTGTCGAGGCGCGAGGAGAGTTTCTCCATCTTCTGCAGCGGCGTAACCTGCACGGCTTCATAGACCGGTGCACGTAGCACCGCCCTGAGGTATTCCGCCCCCTCAGGGGCGGCGGATAACGGTTGCGACTCGGCCATCATTAGCCCCCAAGTTTCGATTTGTCGCGCACCGCGCCTTTATCTGCACTGGTGGCAAGGCTCGCATAGGCACGCAGGGCGAAGGAGACGTCGCGCTGGCGATCTTTTGGCGTCCAGGCTTTGTCGCCGCGAGCCTCCTGGGCTTCACGACGCGCCGCAATGTCCTGGTCGCTCAGTTTCAACTGAATACCGCGATTCGGGATATCAATTTCGATCAGGTCGCCATCTTCAATAATTGCGATGTTGCCGCCGCTTGCCGCTTCCGGTGACACGTGGCCAATGGAGAGACCAGACGTACCGCCAGAGAAACGTCCGTCGGTGATCAGCGCACAGGCTTTACCGAGGCCCATGGATTTCAGGAAGGTGGTGGGATAGAGCATCTCCTGCATACCCGGCCCGCCTTTCGGCCCTTCGTAGCGAATGACAACCACGTCGCCTTCCACCACTTTACCACCGAGAATAGCCTCTACCGCGTCGTCCTGGCTTTCGTACACTTTTGCCGGGCCGGTGAATTTGAGAATGCTGTCATCCACGCCTGCGGTTTTTACAATACAGCCGTTTTCTGCAAAGTTACCGTAGAGCACGGCCAGACCACCGTCCTTGCTGTAGGCATGTTCCAGTGAGCGAATACAGCCTTCTGCACGATCGTCATCCAGCGTGTCCCAGCGGCAATCCTGTGAGAAGGCCTGGGTGGTACGAATACCTGCCGGGCCGGCGCGGAACATCTTTTTCACCGCATCGTCTTTCGTGAGCATGATGTCGTATTTGTCCAGCGACTCCGGCAGCGTCAGGCCGAGCACGTTTTTGACGTTGCGGTTCAGCAGCCCGGCGCGATCCAGCTCACCGAGAATACCCAGTACGCCACCCGCACGGTGGACATCTTCCATGTGGTATTTCTGAGTACTCGGCGCAACTTTACAGAGCTGCGGTACTTTGCGGGACAGCTTGTCGATATCGCTCATGGTGAAGTCGATTTCAGCCTCCTGCGCAGCGGCCAGCAGGTGGAGAACGGTGTTGGTGGAACCGCCCATGGCGATATCCAGCGTCATGGCATTTTCAAACGCGGCTTTGCTGGCGATATTACGCGGCAGCGCGCTTTCATCATCTTGCTCGTAGTAGCGTTTGGTCAGCTCAACGATGCGTTTACCGGCATTGAGGAACAGCTGTTTACGGTCGGCGTGGGTCGCCAGCAGCGAGCCGTTGCCCGGCTGAGACAGACCCAGCGCTTCGGTCAGACAGTTCATGGAGTTCGCGGTGAACATACCTGAGCAGGAGCCACAGGTTGGGCACGCAGAACGTTCAACCTGATCGCTTTGCTCATCAGAAACTTTTGGATCCGCGCCCTGAATCATCGCATCGACCAGGTCGAGCTTGATGATTTTATCGGAAAGCTTGGTTTTACCCGCTTCCATTGGACCGCCGGAGACGAAGATCACCGGAATGTTCAGACGCAGGGAGGCCATCAGCATCCCCGGGGTAATTTTGTCGCAGTTGGAGATACAAACCATGGCATCCGCGCAATGGGCGTTCACCATATACTCCACCGAGTCGGCGATCAGCTCACGCGACGGCAGTGAATAGAGCATACCCCCGTGACCCATCGCGATACCGTCATCCACCGCAATGGTGTTGAACTCTTTCGCCACACCGCCGGAGGCTTCGATTTGCTCGGCAACGAGTTTGCCGAGATCGCGCAGGTGCACGTGGCCCGGCACAAACTGGGTGAAGGAGTTCACCACGGCGATAATAGGCTTACCGAAATCGGCGTCGGTCATCCCGGTGGCGCGCCACAGTGCGCGGGCACCTGCCATATTACGGCCATGAGTGGTGGTGGCGGAACGATACTTAGGCATGCTTTATTTACTCCCGTCTGACTATTGAATGGGACGGTGCGTGCCGTCCCATATTTATGCTTATTGATTAACCTGATCCAGCCAGCCGTATTTATCTTCCGTTTCACCGGTGAAGAGGCCAAAGAAGGCTTGCTGAATACGTTTGGTGACCGGACCACAGCGGCCAGCACCAACCTGAATACCGTCTACGCTACGAACCGGCGTAATTTCCGCCGCGGTACCGGACATGAACACTTCATCGGCCAGGTACAGGGATTCGCGGGACAGGACCTGCTCACGGACTTCGATACCCAAATCTTTTGCCAGCTTGATGATGGCGTCACGGGTAATGCCCGGCAGAGCGGAAGAGGTAAATGGCGGCGTAAACAGGATGCCGTCTTTCACTTCGAACAGGTTTTCACCTGCACCTTCAGAGATATAGCCATTCACGTCCAGCGCGATACCTTCCTGATAACCGTGACGGCGCGCTTCGCTACCGACCAGCAGTGAGGAGAGGTAGTTACCGCCCGCTTTTGCCGCCGTCGGGATCGTGTTTGGTGCCACGCGGTTCCAGGAAGAAACCATTGCGTCGATCCCCTGCTCCAGGGCTTCAGCCCCCAGATAAGCACCCCACGGGAACGCAGCAATGATCACATCGGTGGTATAACCGGCTGGCGGGTTCACGCCCATGCCCACATCACCTACAAACACCAGCGGACGAATATAGGCACTGGTGAGGTTGTTCTTACGAATCACGTCGCGGCAGGCTTCCATCAGCTCATCCACGCTCTGAGAAACCGGGAAACGATAAATTTTGGCTGAGTCATGCAGACGCTGCATGTGTTCGCGATGACGGAACACCACTGGCCCTTTGTGTGAGTCGTAGCAACGGATGCCTTCGAAGACAGAGGTACCGTAATGCAGCGCGTGGGACATAACGTGGACTTTCGCGTCCTCCCAGCGAACCATCTCACCATTGAACCAAATGTAATCAGCTTTTTTTGTCGTCATTTTCTCTTCCTGTCGCGCTTAAGCACGGATCTGTTGTGATGTGGTTGTGCTCTGGCAGATGGCAACATGTGCAACGTCTACCAGTTTTGTTAACTGACTAAACAGTAAGTCGACCGACCGCGGGCTGGCAACGGTTAATTCGATACTGATATTTTGAGCATCAGTGGCCGTCTCCATATTCATAGAGCAAATCTGAAAGCCACGGTGACGTACCACACGCAAAACGCGTTCTAATGTCTCTGGATTGAAGCGAGCCTGCACGGCGACCTGATGTTGCATCATGATAATTTCTCCAGCATTTGTGAGTTACTGGCACCTGGCGGTACCAACGGCCAGACATTCTCAAGCTCGTCGATTGAGACATGAAGCAGGTACGGCCCTTCGCTTGACAGCATGGTGTCGAGTGCCGCTTCAACCTGGTCTTTACGGGTGATGTGCTGGCCAGGGATACCAAAGGCGCTGGCCAGAATGAGGAAATCGGGGTTATCCGTCAGGGTAGTCTCACTGTAGCGTTCCTGGAAAAACAGCTGTTGCCACTGACGAACCATTCCTAAACGCTGGTTATCGAGCAAGACGATTTTCAACGGTAACTGCTTGCGCTTAACGGTGCCCAGCTCCTGAACGTTCATCATGAAAGAGCCGTCACCGGAGATACAGATAACCGTATCGTTCGGGCGGGCAACCTGCGCCCCTACCGCGGCAGGGAGACCGAAGCCCATCGTCCCCAAGCCGCTGGAGGTAATGAAGTTTTCCGGGCGCGTGTAAGTCATGTGCTGTGCTGACCACATCTGGTGTTGGCCTACATCCGTCGTGACCACACAGTCTGCCGGTTTACGGTCGGACAATTGCTTTAACAGCAGTGGCGCATAGATGGCGTCACCAGGATGGTCGTAACGCCAGGTATGTTCAACGCGCATATCGGCGGTGTGCTGACGCCATGCGTCGATTTTCAGAGGCTGCTGTAAAGCCGGTAATAACGCGTTGAGATTGCCCTGCAGGGCCACATGCGCCTGACGCAGTTTGTTCATCTCCGCCGGGTCGATATCCATGTGGATCACGTTGGCATTCGGCGCGAAGGTATTCAGCTTGCCGGTGACACGATCATCAAAACGGGCACCTACGGCGATCAGCAAGTCACACGCCTGCACGGCCAGGTTCGCCGCTTTGGTACCGTGCATCCCCAGCATGCCCAGATAGTACGGATAGTTCGCATCTACCGCGCCAAGACCTTTCAACGTACAGGTGGCGGGCATTTGCGTAACCGCGATGAATTCGCGCAGGGCGGGAACGGCCTGTGCCATACCAACCCCACCCCCTACGTACAACATCGGTTGTTTAGCATGGGCAATCATCTGCCGCGCCTCTTCCACCGCGGCGTGCGGGAATGCATCGTCGCTTTCAACGGTGGAGAAGTGCGGTTCCAGATCGCCGAGAGCAACCTGGATATCTTTCGGGATATCAACCAGAACCGGTCCAGGACGACCAGAGTTTGCCACCTCAAACGCCTCTGCCATCACACGCGGCAGCTCTTCCAGAGACTGAACGAGGAAGCTGTGTTTAGTGCAGGCCAGTGACAAGCCGAGCACGTCCACTTCCTGGAAGGCATCAGTACCAATGAGGGGCGAGGCCACCTGACCGGTGATGGCGACAACGGGAACGGAATCAAGCAGTGCATCCGCCAGGCCGGTGATCAGGTTTGTGGCGCCCGGCCCTGAGGTTGCCATGCAGACACCGGTTTTACCGGTGGCACGTGCATAGCCAATGGCGGCCATCGCTGCGCCCTGCTCGTGTCGGCACAAGAGGTGTTCCACGCCGCCGTCATACAATGCATCGTAAATCGGCATTATTGCGCCCCCCGGATAACCGAAGACAGTGTCGACTCCCTGTGCGCGCAACGCATGTACTACCCACTGTGCACCATTCATAGTTAGTTCCCCGTCATAAATCGGGAGAAACAGAATTTTGTGCTATTAGTCATTCTCTGCTCCTCGTGTAAGTTTTTTAGTCATAAAAAAACCCCCGGACCTTTCGGTGCGGGGGTCTTAGTTCGTTAAGGCTTGATTTCTAAGCCTTTCCTCGTCCAAGTGCAGCCCCGCACGGTGGGATAATAATCACCACCACGCTAATCACGACCAGGCTAATCACTCGTAGAAGGGCTGTCATTTTCAGTTCTTTTTGCATCTTGTTCGAAGGAATACCTAAAGAGGTATCACAGTTTTTAAATCAAACACAAGATTTATTTATGGCTGGTTTCGTTAGTCTGCGAATCATATTTTCTGAACGTATTGTTTTATATGGAGAAATTAGATAGTGAATATTTTTCATTTTTTCAGCACGGACAGAGCGGCATGTCGCCTGTTCATTTTTTTGCGAGCAGGGTTCCACAGAAAAGAAAAGGTTACATCTTGACGTTAAAACCTCGGAAGAGGATGCGTAAATCCGCTAAATGTTGCTAAACATGCATATCGGTCACGGGCATAGTCATCTCCTGAGGAGGTGCTTATGTCACTGTCAGTTGTTTATACCCGAGCGGCCATTGGAGTAAAAGCACCGCTTATTTCGGTAGAAGTTCATCTCAGCAACGGGCTGCCCGGGCTGACGCTGGTTGGATTGCCGGAGACCACGGTAAAGGAAGCCAGAGATCGGGTGCGCAGTGCGATTATTAATAGCGGTTATACCTTTCCGGCAAAGAAAATCACCATCAACCTTGCGCCTGCAGACTTGCCTAAAGAGGGAGGGCGATATGATTTACCTATCGCTATAGCGCTCCTCGCCGCCTCTGAGCAGCTTAACAGCAGCAGACTAGGCGCATATGAGTTCATCGGTGAACTGGCGCTCACAGGCGCGCTGAGGGGCGTTCCTGGTGCCATCTCGGGTGCGCTGGAGGCCATTCGCGCTGGTCGACAAATCATTGTTGCCAATGAAAATGGTGCAGAAGTGAGCCTGATAGCCGAGAGAGGATGTCTGCTAGCCGGGCATTTACAGGAAGTGTGCGCGTATCTTGAGGGGCGACATGTGCTGTCAGAGCCGGAAGAATCAGGCGATCCCCTGGCAGAAAGCCCGGACGATCTGAGCGATATTTACGGCCAGGAGCAGGGGAAGCGGGCGCTGGAGATCACCGCTGCCGGCGGACATAACCTGTTGCTGATTGGCCCACCGGGTACAGGAAAAACGATGCTGGCGAGCAGGTTGAATGGTTTACTGCCTCCACTTAATAACCATGAAGCGCTGGAAAGCGCGGCGATATTTAGTCTGGTGAGTTCCGTGTCATTGCAAAAACAGTGGCGACGTCGCCCGTTTCGCTCTCCGCACCACAGTGCCTCACTGGCGGCCATGGTCGGCGGTGGCACCATACCAGGGCCGGGAGAGATCTCTCTGGCGCACAACGGCATCCTGTTTCTGGATGAACTGCCTGAATTTGAACGCCGCGTTCTGGATGCGCTGAGGGAGCCCATCGAATCGGGTGAGATCCATATCTCCCGTGCACGCGCCAAAATAAGCTATCCCGCGCGGTTCCAGCTGGTAGCGGCAATGAACCCCAGCCCATCGGGCCATTATCAGGGAAACCACAATCGCTCCACGCCTGAACAGACGCTACGCTACCTGGGGAAGTTATCTGGTCCTTTCCTGGATCGTTTCGATTTGTCGCTGGAAATCCCCTTGCCTCCTCCCGGCCTGCTCAGCCAGAGCAGCGCCAGAGGAGAGAGTACGGTGGAGGTTCGCGAGCGGGTTATCGCCGCGCAGGCCCGGCAGTATATGCGTCAACATAAGCTGAATGCCCGTCTGGATAACGCTGAGATTCGGCAGTTTTGTCCTCTTAAGACTGAAGATTCATGCTGGCTGGAGGATACGTTGACGCGCTTTGGGCTTTCCATTCGCGCATGGCAGCGTCTTATAAAAGTCGCCCGCACCATCGCCGATGTGGAAAAGTGCCCTGACATTGAGAGGCGGCATCTGCAGGAAGCGTTAAGCTATCGTGCGATCGATCGCTTGCTCCTGCACCTGCAAAAGTTACTGGCATAAAAAAAGGGGCCACAGCCCCTTTTCTTGTTAGTCGTCAGACTCAGTGTAGTCTTCAGCACCTTCCATCTGCGGCTTACCGCCAGACAGCGTATGGAAACGCTTTGGACGCTTAATGCGTGCCATATACTTGATCCATACACGTTCTGCTTCAGACTGTGGCTCACGCTCGCCACGGCAGACTGCGACAAACTGTTTTTCGTCTTCAGTTGCAGGCTCACGTTTACCCAGATCCAGCTCGTTAAAGGCATAACCATGACGCTCAAGCATCTGCGCCTCTTTGATGGTGAAATCGCCGTGACGAGAGAACCCGCGTGGATAATTTTTATTGTCGAAAAAACGATTAGTCGTCGTAAAGCTTTCCGCCATCCTACACGCTCCTAATTCTTTGGCCGAGCTATTTATGGCGCGGAGTATTAGTTACGCTTGACAGAGTGTAAAACAAAACATTTAAATCATAACGACAAATTATTTTGCGGAGAAAGATGTGGATACGGAATTGCTAAAAACTTTCCTGGAAGTGAGCAGAACGCGCCACTTTGGGCGAGCAGCGGAAGCCCTTTACCTGACGCAGTCAGCGGTCAGTTTTCGTATTCGACAGCTGGAAAATCAACTGGGTGTGAATCTTTTTACCCGCCACCGCAACAACATACGCCTCACGCCAGCCGGTGAAAAACTGCTGCCGTATGCAGAGACCCTGATGAACACCTGGCAGGCGGCACGTAAAGAGGTTGCGCACACCTCGAGGCATAACGAGTTCTCCATTGGGGCCAGCGCATCGTTGTGGGAATGTATGCTCAGTCAGTGGCTTACCCGGCTCTACCCTTCCCACAACCATTTGCAATTTGAAGCGCGGATTGCGCAACGTCAGTCGCTCGTTAAGCAACTGCACGAGCGCCAGCTGGATCTTCTGATCACGACCGAAGCCCCCAAAATGGACGAATTTAGCAGCCAGATTGTTGGCCAGTTTGGCCTTGCGCTTTATGCCTCCGAGCCTTCAATGATGAAAGCCGACCTGACCTATCTGCGTCTGGAGTGGGGGCCAGATTTCCAGCAACACGAGGCGGGATTGATTGCTCCGGATGATGTGCCACAGTTAACAACCAGCTCTGCGGAGATCGCCTGTCAGCAGCTCTCCTTGCTGAAGGGGTGCACCTGGTTACCTGTTCGCTGGGCAGACACGAAACCCGGGTTGCATACCGTTGTGGACTCCACCACGCTTTCCAGACCGCTGTATGCCATCTGGCTCCAGAACAGCGATAAGCAATCGCAGATAAAAGATCTTCTAAAAATTAATATTATGGATTGATGCATGCGCCAGCAGAAATGCTGGCTGCAACGTCTGAAGAGGGGACTCGGCGTCTTTCAGGCAAAAAAAATCCTTTGCCGAAGCAAAGGATTATATATGGCAGGGGCGGAGAGACTCGAACTCGCGACACCCGGTTTTGGAGACCGGTGCTCTACCAACTGAGCTACGCCCCTAAAGTCTTTTGCCATTAAGCCTGTCGGGTAGGCAGGCTTAATGTCTTAATAAGTGGCGGAACGGACGGGACTCGAACCCGCGACCCCCTGCGTGACAGGCAGGTATTCTAACCGACTGAACTACCGCTCCACCGAAGACTGCTGTAACCACCGGATTTATGCACCGGCTTACTACGTAATTTGATGCCTGGCAGTTCCCTACTCTCACATGGGGAGACCCCACACTACCATCGGCGCTACGGCGTTTCACTTCTGAGTTCGGCATGGGGTCAGGTGGGACCACCGCGCTAAAGCCGCCAGGCAAATTCTGTAATCTGTATCAGCTGAAAATCGTCTCTCATCGCCAAAACACCTTCGGCGTTGTAAGGTTAAGCCTCACGGTTCATTAGTATCGGTTAGCTCAACGCATCGCTGCGCTTACACACCCGACCTATCAACGTCGTAGTCTTCAACGTTCCTTCAGGAGACTTAAAGTCTCAGGGAGAACTCATCTCGGGGCAAGTTTCGTGCTTAGATGCTTTCAGCACTTATCTCTTCCGCATTTAGCTACCGGGCAGTGCCATTGGCATGACAACCCGAACACCAGTGATGCGTCCACTCCGGTCCTCTCGTACTAGGAGCAGCCCCCCTCAATTCTCCAGCGCCCACGGCAGATAGGGACCGAACTGTCTCACGACGTTCTAAACCCAGCTCGCGTACCACTTTAAATGGCGAACAGCCATACCCTTGGGACCTACTTCAGCCCCAGGATGTGATGAGCCGACATCGAGGTGCCAAACACCGCCGTCGATATGAACTCTTGGGCGGTATCAGCCTGTTATCCCCGGAGTACCTTTTATCCGTTGAGCGATGGCCCTTCCATTCAGAACCACCGGATCACTATGACCTGCTTTCGCACCTGCTCGAGCCGTCACTCTCGCAGTCAAGCTAGCTTATGCCATTGCACTAACCTCCTGATGTCCGACCAGGATTAGCTAACCTTCGTGCTCCTCCGTTACTCTTTGGGAGGAGACCGCCCCAGTCAAACTACCCACCAGACACTGTCCGCAACCCGGATTACGGGTCTACGTTAGAACACCAGCCATTAAAGGGTGGTATTTCAAGGTTGGCTCCACGCAGACTGGCGTCCACGCTTCAAAGCCTCCCACCTATCCTACACATCAAGGACCAGTGTTCAGTGTCAAGCTATAGTAAAGGTTCACGGGGTCTTTCCGTCTTGCCGCGGGTACACTGCATCTTCACAGCGAGTTCAATTTCACTGAGTCTCGGGTGGAGACAGCCTGGCCATCATTACGCCATTCGTGCAGGTCGGAACTTACCCGACAAGGAATTTCGCTACCTTAGGACCGTTATAGTTACGGCCGCCGTTTACCGGGGCTTCGATCAAGAGCTTCGCGTTACCGCTAACCCCATCAATTAACCTTCCGGCACCGGGCAGGCGTCACACCGTATACGTCCACTTTCGTGTTTGCACAGTGCTGTGTTTTTAATAAACAGTTGCAGCCAGCTGGTATCTTCGACTGATTTCAGCTCCACCCGCAGGGGCTTCACCTACATATCAGCGTGCCTTCTCCCGAAGTTACGGCACCATTTTGCCTAGTTCCTTCACCCGAGTTCTCTCAAGCGCCTTGGTATTCTCTACCTGACCACCTGTGTCGGTTTGGGGTACGATTTGATGTTACCTGATGCTTAGAGGCTTTTCCTGGAAGCAGGGCATTTGTTACTTCAGCACCGTAGTGCCTCGTCATCACACCTCAGCGTTAACAAGGAACCGGATTTACCTGGAACCTCCGCCTACATGCTTAAACCGGGACAACCGTCGCCCGGCTAACATAGCCTTCTCCGTCCCCCCTTCGCAGTAACACCAAGTACAGGAATATTAACCTGTTTCCCATCGACTACGCCTTTCGGCCTCGCCTTAGGGGTCGACTCACCCTGCCCCGATTAACGTTGGACAGGAACCCTTGGTCTTCCGGCGAGCGGGCTTTTCACCCGCTTTATCGTTACTTATGTCAGCATTCGCACTTCTGATACCTCCAGCACCCCTCACAGGACACCTTCAACGGCTTACAGAACGCTCCCCTACCCAACAACACATAGTGTCGCTGCCGCAGCTTCGGTGCATGGTTTAGCCCCGTTACATCTTCCGCGCAGGCCGACTCGACCAGTGAGCTATTACGCTTTCTTTAAATGATGGCTGCTTCTAAGCCAACATCCTGGCTGTCTGTGCCTTCCCACATCGTTTCCCACTTAACCATGACTTTGGGACCTTAGCTGGCGGTCTGGGTTGTTTCCCTCTTCACGACGGACGTTAGCACCCGCCGTGTGTCTCCCGTGATAACATTCTTCGGTATTCGTAGTTTGCATCGGGTTGGTAAGCCGGGATGGCCCCCTAGCCGAAACAGTGCTCTACCCCCGAAGATGAGTTCACGAGGCGCTACCTAAATAGCTTTCGGGGAGAACCAGCTATCTCCCGGTTTGATTGGCCTTTCACCCCCAGCCACAAGTCATCCGCTAATTTTTCAACATTAGTCGGTTCGGTCCTCCAGTTAGTGTTACCCAACCTTCAACCTGCCCATGGCTAGATCACCGGGTTTCGGGTCTATACCCTGCAACTTAACGCCCAGTTAAGACTCGGTTTCCCTTCGGCTCCCCTATACGGTTAACCTTGCTACAGAATATAAGTCGCTGACCCATTATACAAAAGGTACGCAGTCACCCCATAAAAGAGGCTCCCACTGCTTGTACGTACACGGTTTCAGGTTCTTTTTCACTCCCCTCGCCGGGGTTCTTTTCGCCTTTCCCTCACGGTACTGGTTCACTATCGGTCAGTCAGGAGTATTTAGCCTTGGAGGATGGTCCCCCCATATTCAGACAGGATACCACGTGTCCCGCCCTACTCTTCGAGTTCACAGCCTGTGTGCTTTCGTGTACGGGACTGTCACCCTGTACCGTGCGACTTTCCAGACGCTTCCACTAACACACAAGCTGATTCAGACTCTGGGCTGCTCCCCGTTCGCTCGCCGCTACTGGGGGAATCTCGGTTGATTTCTTTTCCTCGGGGTACTTAGATGTTTCAGTTCCCCCGGTTCGCCTCGTTAACCTATGTATTCAGTTAACGATAGTGTGTCGGAACACACTGGGTTTCCCCATTCGGACATCGCCGGGTCAAAGGTTCATATCACCTCGCCGGCGCTTTTCGCAGATTAGCACGTCCTTCATCGCCTCTGACTGCCAGGGCATCCACCGTGTACGCTTAGTCGCTTAACCTCACAACCCGAAGATGTTTCTTTCGATTCATCACCGGTTTGCGAAAATTTGAGAGACTCGAACACACATAACATGTGTGTCGTTTCAATTTTCAGCTTGATCCAGATTTTTAAAGAGCAAAACTTCGCAGTGCACCTTTTCAGGTTCACTCTGAAGTTTTCTTGTTTTCGCAGTAAAAGATGGTGGAGCTATGCGGGATCGAACCGCAGACCTCCTGCGTGCAAAGCAGGCGCTCTCCCAGCTGAGCTATAGCCCCATCGTATGACCAACCTCTTCAAATCTGCATGACAGATTTGGTAGGCCTGAGTGGACTTGAACCACCGACCTCACCCTTATCAGGGGTGCGCTCTAACCACCTGAGCTACAAGCCTGTAGAGGTTTTTTACTGCTGTTTTTCATCAGACAATCTGTGTGAGCACTACAAAGGCAGGTTCTTTAAGGTAAGGAGGTGATCCAACCGCAGGTTCCCCTACGGTTACCTTGTTACGACTTCACCCCAGTCATGAATCACAAAGTGGTAAGCGCCCTCCCGAAGGTTAAGCTACCTACTTCTTTTGCAACCCACTCCCATGGTGTGACGGGCGGTGTGTACAAGGCCCGGGAACGTATTCACCGTAGCATTCTGATCTACGATTACTAGCGATTCCGACTTCATGGAGTCGAGTTGCAGACTCCAATCCGGACTACGACGCACTTTATGAGGTCCGCTTGCTCTCGCGAGTTCGCTTCTCTTTGTATGCGCCATTGTAGCACGTGTGTAGCCCTACTCGTAAGGGCCATGATGACTTGACGTCATCCCCACCTTCCTCCAGTTTATCACTGGCAGTCTCCTTTGAGTTCCCGGCCGGACCGCTGGCAACAAAGGATAAGGGTTGCGCTCGTTGCGGGACTTAACCCAACATTTCACAACACGAGCTGACGACAGCCATGCAGCACCTGTCTCAGAGTTCCCGAAGGCACCAATCCATCTCTGGAAAGTTCTCTGGATGTCAAGAGTAGGTAAGGTTCTTCGCGTTGCATCGAATTAAACCACATGCTCCACCGCTTGTGCGGGCCCCCGTCAATTCATTTGAGTTTTAACCTTGCGGCCGTACTCCCCAGGCGGTCGACTTAACGCGTTAGCTCCGGAAGCCACGCCTCAAGGGCACAACCTCCAAGTCGACATCGTTTACGGCGTGGACTACCAGGGTATCTAATCCTGTTTGCTCCCCACGCTTTCGCACCTGAGCGTCAGTCTTTGTCCAGGGGGCCGCCTTCGCCACCGGTATTCCTCCAGATCTCTACGCATTTCACCGCTACACCTGGAATTCTACCCCCCTCTACAAGACTCTAGCCTGCCAGTTTCGAATGCAGTTCCCAGGTTGAGCCCGGGGATTTCACATCCGACTTGACAGACCGCCTGCGTGCGCTTTACGCCCAGTAATTCCGATTAACGCTTGCACCCTCCGTATTACCGCGGCTGCTGGCACGGAGTTAGCCGGTGCTTCTTCTGCGGGTAACGTCAATTGCTGCGGTTATTAACCACAACACCTTCCTCCCCGCTGAAAGTACTTTACAACCCGAAGGCCTTCTTCATACACGCGGCATGGCTGCATCAGGCTTGCGCCCATTGTGCAATATTCCCCACTGCTGCCTCCCGTAGGAGTCTGGACCGTGTCTCAGTTCCAGTGTGGCTGGTCATCCTCTCAGACCAGCTAGGGATCGTCGCCTAGGTGAGCCGTTACCCCACCTACTAGCTAATCCCATCTGGGCACATCTGATGGCAAGAGGCCCGAAGGTCCCCCTCTTTGGTCTTGCGACGTTATGCGGTATTAGCTACCGTTTCCAGTAGTTATCCCCCTCCATCAGGCAGTTTCCCAGACATTACTCACCCGTCCGCCACTCGTCACCCGAGAGCAAGCTCTCTGTGCTACCGTTCGACTTGCATGTGTTAGGCCTGCCGCCAGCGTTCAATCTGAGCCATGATCAAACTCTTCAATTTAAGTTTGATGCTCGTGAATTAAACTTCGTAATGAATTACGTATGTTCACTCAGAGACTTTGGTATTCATTTAGTGTCCGAAGACATTAAGAATCCATGTCACTTTGAGTGCCCACACAGATTGTCTGATAAATTGTTAAAGAGCAGTTGCGACGCGGCTTACAGCTCACCGTCGCGAGGTGGCGTATATTACGCTTTCCTCATTCAGAGTCAAGCATTTATTTTTGCTTTTCTCTGTTGGTGTTCATCTCTGAACCCCGCTAACCCGGCGGCTTGCAAGCCGTTGTTCCGTGTCAGTGGAGGCGCATTATAGGGAGTTCTCAGACGTTGACAACCCCTCTTTTAAAAAAAACGTTCAACCGTCTCTTTTTTGCTCAAAATCGTGCTACAGCGCCAGTTTTTCGAGCGTTTCAAAGCCATAACGGCGTAAAACGGGCAAAAGTTGCTCGGTCTCATTAGTGATGGCCATACAAAAAGCGATGTTTGCATCGGCAGATTTTGCATCCGGAGCTTCATGTTCCAGCAACCAGGCCGTACGTCGGGCTATAGCCGCCCCCGAATCCACCAGCCGCGTGCCCTCAGGCAGAACTTCTAATAACTCTTCCTGTAATAGAGGGAAATGGGTGCACCCCAGCACAACGGTGTCCGGTGGCTCCGGCATCCGCAGCCACGGGCGGAGAATACGGCGCAACTCTTCGAGCGGCACTGCCTTTCCGTGCAGCTTCGCTTCGGCGATCTCGACCAGTTCCGCCGAACCGAGCATCGCAATCTGGCATTCGTTGGCAAAGCGGTCGATTAACTCGCGCGTATAAGGTCGCTTCACCGTGCCTCGCGTTGCCAGTAAACCAACAATGCCGTTTGCCGTCAGACGCGCGGCAGGCTTTATTGCAGGAACAACGCCCACAACCGGGAACTGGAATTTTTCGCGCAATGCAGGAAGCGATACTGTACTGGCCGTGTTACAGGCGATGACCGCCAGCGAGAGGGGATAACGCTTTTGTACCGCGGTGACGATTTCAACCACACGCTCAACAATAAAGTCTTCACTCTTTTCCCCATACGGGAACGCGACGTTATCAAAGGCGTAAATGTAATGGAGATCCGGCAGCAGATGTCGGATCTCATCATAGACCGAAAGCCCACCGACGCCGGAATCAAATACCAGCACGGTGGGACGCGGATTAGAAGGTGTAGCTGCCAGACAAGGTGTATTCCCGTCCTGCAGTTTGGTAGCCATAAACTGTCTCGTAATCTTTGTCGAACAGGTTGGCTATTTTACCACGAACTGTAAGGTGAGAGGTGACAGGATATGAAACTGCGACATCCCACAGGCTTACGCCGCCCATTTTCACCTTTTCAGACGGGTAGGTACCAAAGTCAGTGTCGTAACGTGTTCCCAGGTAGTGGTAAGTCAGGCTCCAGTCGAATTCATAGACCTGCGTATCAAGCTGATACTTCACCTGCTGCTTAGCCCGGCGATCCAATAGCTGGTTTGTTACCGCATTGCGTGCATCCACGTAATCGTAACCGACCGTATGAGTCAGTGGACCTGTATCAAAGGACGCTGTGGCTTCAACCCCTTTAATACGCGCCTTGCCTACGTTGTAGTATTCCTGAAGGTTGTTATTAAAGTCGATCAGGTTATCAACGTCATTGCGATAGGCCGATACGCGCCAGTTTACGCCAGCCGTCAGGCCTTCGAACGCGCCTTCCCACTGTTTACTCTCCTCAGGATCAAGATGGTCGTTGCCATAGAAACCATACAACTGCCCGAGGTTGGGTGCTTTATAGGCAGTGCCATACGAGGCAATGAATCGATAACCTTCAATGAACTCCCAGCCCGCACTGCTCTGCCAGGTGCCATGGCGACCAAACTGAGAGTTATCGTCGCTACGCGCTGCCCCTTCCAGGGTAAAGTCGCCAAACTGCTGCAGCGCAGTCAGGTAGACGCCGGTGTTACGCAGGTCATAGCCGTTTGTGACATAGCTTGTTCCTGGTTCGGTGCTCTGCTTCTGCCAGTCGACACCTGCGCCAATATTGCCATGGCCCACCTCAACGGAGTTGGTCCACTGCACGTTGTACTGTTTGATCTCATCCAGCGTGGCATTGGAATCATAACGTCCCAGATGCGGGTCGTAGTTATAATCTTTGCTGTGGCTATAGCTGGTGAGAAGTTGTGAATGGACGATGTCATTATTAAAGCGCAGTCCAGCGTCCCAGGTCTGGCTATAGAGCTGGCGAGTATCAACCAAAACATCAGGCGTAAATGAACTGTAATAGCCGTCATAGGCGGTACGGTTGCTGTAGCCATAGCCGCGAACGAACCCGCTCCACTGATCAGAGAAAGCATGCTCCAGCGCACCGTAGAGGGTTTTATTCATAAAGCCGTCACGATCGGTCTGAGCCAGACCACCGTTGTTGCCATCCGCAACCACGTCAAAGCCTTTGGTATAGGTATAATCACCCGCCAGCGTCACGCGTGTGCTGTCACCCAGGGTTTGCTGGGTGCTGCCGCCGTAATTTTGGTAGCCATGCGAGCCTACGCCCGCATTCAACGTCGTGCCGTCCTTTGCGCGGGTAGTAATAATGTTCACTACGCCACCAATCGCATCAGAACCATAGACTGCAGAGCGTGGCCCGCGAATATATTCAATGCGCTGCACCAGGGCGATCGGGAATTGGCTGAGATCGGACGACCCCGTTACCCCAGCCTGGTTAAGACGGATCCCGTCGACAAGAATAAGAACATGACTGGAATTAGTTCCCCGAATAAAAAGAGAGGAAAGTTGCCCCATTCCGCCGTTTTGGGCGGTATCCACGCCAGGCAAGCGACGCATAACGTCAATGACGGTGTTTGCCTGCCAGCGATCAATATCCTCGCGCGTCACCACAGACGTTGGTGCAAAAACGGTATTAACAGGTTGCTCAAAACGGTTTGCTGTCACCACCAACGAGTCGGCGCTATCCTGCGCCCAGCCCGAAAATGCCGTGACGGACAACGCCGTCAACAGCGATACTTTTTTAATCATTGTTAAAGCATCCACAATATAAGAAGGATGCCGCAGGCTTCATCTATAGCACGCGATGACGAAACCAAATGCGACGTGATCCCGGCAGGTCTTCGGGCTAGGTGGCGTTTTGCGGATGAAGACTTCCCATTTTCACAGTGTCTACAATTCTCATCCCGCCAGTCTTTACCGCTGCGCGTCAGCTCCAGATTTTCACTGGATTCCCTTTTCACTCTCAGGAGACCGGAAACAGAATGCTACAATTAGACACGTATAGATGTCCAGATAGCTATTGGCCATTAAATCTGGACATCCACTGCACAATCCCTACAATCCCCGCGTAATTCTTTATCACTCAGGACGCATCATGACCCCCGAACACCTCCCAACAGAACAGTACGACGCACAGCTGGCAGAGAAAGTTGTCCGCCTGCAAAGTATGATGACGCCTTTCAACGCGCCCGTTCCTGAGGTGTTCCGCTCGCCCGTTAGCCACTACCGCATGCGTGCGGAATTCCGCATCTGGCACGACGTTGACGACCTGTACCACATCATTTTCGATCAGCAGACGAAGTCCCGCATTCGGGTGGACAGTTTCCCGGCGGCGAGTGAACTCATCAACCAGCTCATGACGCTGATGATCGACGGCGTACGCAACAACCCTGTGCTGCGCCACAAGCTGTTCCAGATTGATTATCTGACCACACAAAGCAACCAGGCGATCGTCTCTCTGCTGTATCACAAAGCGCTGAATGACGAATGGCGCGAGCAGGCAGAAGCGCTGCGCGATGCCCTGCGCGCGCAGAACATCAATGTTCACCTGATTGGTCGTGCAACAAAAACCAAAATCATGCTGGATCAGGATTTCATCGACGAACGTCTGTCGGTGGCGGGAAAAGAGATGGTGTACCGCCAGGTTGAGAACAGCTTTACCCAGCCAAACGCAGCAATGAACGTACAGATGCTGGACTGGGCGCTGAAGGCGACCGAAGGGTCAAAGGGCGATCTGCTAGAGCTGTACTGCGGGAACGGCAACTTCTCCCTGGCGCTGGCGCGTAACTTTGAGCGCGTCCTGGCGACGGAGATTGCCAAGCCGTCCGTTGCCGCTGCACAGTACAACATTGCCGCCAATCACATCGACAATGTGCAGATCATTCGTATGTCTGCAGAAGAGTTCACGCAGGCCATGAATGGCGTACGCCAGTTTAATCGCCTGGAGGGGATCGATCTGAAGAGTTACCAGTGTGAGACGATTTTTGTCGATCCGCCGCGCAGTGGCCTGGACAGCGAAACCGAGAAGATGGTGCAGGCGTACCCGCGTATTTTGTACATATCCTGTAACCCGGAAACGCTGTGCAAGAACCTCGAAACATTAAGCCAGACGCACAATGTTGAACGTCTGGCTCTCTTCGATCAGTTCCCGTATACGCACCATATGGAGTGCGGCGTACTTCTTACCGCGAAGTAACGTGATGGCAGGCAGGTCAACCTGCCTGCCATCACACTCTCTTACTCCGGCAGCTCGTGCTTGCGGCTACGCATGCGCGAGCCAATCCAGAACACCAGTGCCACAGAAAGTACCGCCGGCAGGAAGTTAGAACCGATATCCGGATACTCTGCACGCACCACGGTGCTATACAGCAACACGCCAAGAATAAAGCAGGCCGCGGCCAGCCCAGGCAACCCGACCGGCATGGTGCGGTTCAGGTAACGCTGATGCAGACAGTACACCGTCAGCACCAGCGCAATGAGCGGGAAAATAGAAAATGGAACGATCGAGCTGAACACAGCCGCAAACGTGCCATTAATTGATAAGCCAGCGATCAATGCCAGCAACAGCGTACCCTTATCCTGACCTGACTGTTTCATTACTCACCTTCACTCTTCGGTTTGATGTGCCAGTTTCTCTTGTTCACGGCGATACCAGTAGTACGCGCCTTTGGAGATCATCCTGAGCTGTAATACCAGTCGCTCTTCGAGCTGCTTGCGTTGTTCGATGCTGACATCCAGCGCTTCGGCACCCGCGCTGAAAACAATCGTCACCATCGCCTCAGCCTGTGCTTCAGTGAACGCACGCGGCATATGGTTTTCGAGTTCAAGATAGTCGGCAAGTTCCGCGATAAAATGCTGAATTTCACGCGCCACAGCGGCACGGAACGCGGCTGATGTTCCGGAACGTTCCCGCAACAGCAGGCGAAACGCGTTGGGGTTATTGCCAATAAATTCCATAAAGGTCGACACAGAGGTGCGGATCACGCTCCCCCCTTTAGCGATACGCTGCCGCGCCTGGCGCATAAGCTGACGCAGCATCAGCCCGCTCTCGTCGACCATGGTCAGACCCAGCTCATCCACATCACGGAAATGACGATAGAAGGACGTTGGCGCAATCCCGGCCTCGCGCGCAACTTCACGCAGGCTTAAACTGGCAAAACTACGCTCGGCACTCAGTTGACTGAATGCGGCTTCCACCAGCGAACGCCGGGTTTTCTCTTTTTGTTGTGCTCTTACGCCCATCACGATAGTTGAATCCTTCCAAAGGCCTGATGGCACTATACCAGAGAATAAAATTAATCTGTTTGCCTGGGTTTGTGAATGATTGTTTACGTACGGTTTGTGCTCCACTGCCGGAAAAAAGCACAACGATAATTGGGTTACTCGGGCAATGATGTTATGATTCTGTTGCTTTTATGTATAAGAACAGGTAAGCCTTACCATGCCACATTCCTACGATTACGACGCAATTGTGATAGGTTCCGGCCCCGGCGGCGAAGGCGCTGCTATGGGACTGGTGAAACAGGGAGCCAGAGTAGCGGTGATAGAGCGCTACCATAACGTTGGCGGCGGTTGCACCCATTGGGGCACCATCCCTTCCAAAGCCCTCCGCCATGCCGTTAGCCGCATTATTGAATTTAACCAGAACCCTCTTTACAGCGACCACTCCCGACTTCTTCGTTCCTCCTTTGCTGACATCCTGAATCATGCGGATACCGTTATTAACCAGCAGACGCGGATGCGCCAGGGGTTTTATGAGCGTAACCACTGTGAAATTTTGCAGGGCAATGCGCACTTTGTTGATGAACACACCCTGGCACTCGAATGCCACGACGGGTCGGTCGAAACCATCACGGCGGAAAAATTTGTCATCGCCTGTGGTTCACGCCCGTACCATCCGGCAGACGTGGACTTCTCCCACCCGCGCATTTATGACAGCGACTCCATCCTGAGCCTGCACCACGAACCGCGTCATGTGATTATCTATGGCGCAGGGGTGATTGGCTGCGAATATGCGTCGATCTTCCGGGGTATGGACGTGAAAGTTGACCTGATCAACACCCGCGACCGCCTGCTGGCCTTCCTCGATCAGGAAATGTCAGACTCGCTCTCTTACCACTTCTGGAACAGCGGCGTGGTGATTCGCCACAACGAAGAGTACGAGAAAATTGAAGGCTGCGACGACGGTGTGATCATGCATCTGAAATCGGGCAAGAAGCTGAAAGCAGACTGCCTGCTGTACGCCAACGGCCGTACCGGTAACACTGATTCTCTGGCTCTGGAAAATATCGGGCTCGAAACCGACAGCCGCGGTCAGCTGAAGGTGAACAGCATGTACCAGACAGCCCTGCCGCATGTGTATGCCGTCGGTGATGTTATCGGTTATCCAAGCCTGGCTTCTGCAGCATACGATCAGGGACGCATCGCGGCGCAGGCGCTGGTGAAAGGCGAAGCGACGGCACATCTTATCGAAGATATTCCGACAGGTATTTATACCATCCCGGAAATCAGCTCCGTCGGGAAAACCGAGCAGCAGCTGACGTCAATGAAGGTGCCTTACGAGGTGGGTCGCGCGCAGTTTAAACATCTGGCGAGGGCACAAATCGTGGGAATGAGCGTGGGTACGCTGAAGATCCTGTTCCATCGCGAGACGAAAGAGATCCTCGGTATTCACTGCTTTGGTGAACGCGCGGCAGAGATTATTCATATCGGCCAGGCGATCATGGAGCAAAAAGGTGGTGGTAACACCATCGAGTACTTCGTTAACACCACCTTCAACTACCCGACCATGGCGGAAGCCTATCGGGTCGCGGCACTGAACGGTTTAAACCGCCTGTTTTAACGCATTGTCAAAATGGCCATCCATCGAACCACGGATGGCCTCTGCCAGCTGCTCATAGCGGCTGCGCAGCGGTGAACCCGGACGATAAACCAGACCAATGGTACGACGTGGCTCTGGTTTAATGCATGGCAGATAAACCACGCCGTCACGTTTACGTTCGCGCGGCACGGCCAGTGCCGGCAGCAATGTGATCCCACTGCCCGCCGCCACCATATTACGCAGCGTTTCAAGGCTGGTTGCGCGGAAATGGGTATCCTCGTCAGCACCCGCTTCGAAGCAGAATCCCATCGCCTGATCGCGCAGGCAGTGACCATCTTCCAGCATCAGCAGTTTTTCACCGGCCAGATCGGCCATCGGCACGCGATCGCGGTTCGCCCACGGGTGATCTTCATAGATCGCCAGCATCATGGGCTCATCAAACAGCGGCACTTCGATAAAAGCTTCGCTCTCTTTGACCAGCGCCAGAATGGCACAGTCGAGCTTGCCGCTGTCTAACTGCGCCAGCAGCTGATGGGTTTGCGCTTCATGCAGATACATTTCGAGTTTCGGGAACGTCTGATGCAGCATTGGAATGATGTGCGGCAACAGGTACGGGCCAACGGTTGGGATCAGGCCAATATGCAACGGGCCGGACATCGCCTCCCCCTGCTGGCTTGCCATTTCCTTGAGCACTTTGACCTCGCGCAGCACGGTGCGCGCCTGATCCACCAGCAGCAGACCTGCCTGGGTGAACAGTACCTTACGACTGGTGCGCTCCAGCAGCATCACGCCCAGCTCGTCTTCCAGCTTGCGGATCTGGCCGCTCAGGGTAGGCTGGCTGACGTGGCAGGAATCTGCCGCGCGGCGAAAATGGCGGTGCTCGGCTAGCGCTACCAGGTATTCAAGATCACGAATATTCATTATTCATCCTCCGTCGCCACGATAGTTCATGGCGATAGATAGCATAGCAACGAACGATTATCCCTATCAAGCATTCTGTTGAATAATACACCACATAGACGAGGCGGCACGTGTTTGACCCTTGACGTCCCCGCACCGTCAGCGAGTTTCTCTCAAAACTCGAACAACTAAAGCCAACGTGAACTTTTGCGGACCCCGTGGTCCGCTTTTTTTTGCGTAAAAAAGGCCGGGGATAAAAGCAAAATGGCAACCGAAGTTGCCATTTTTAGTGTTTACTCCCTCTCCCCGTGGGAGAGGGCGGGGTGAGGGCACCAGCCCGCACTCATCAAACCAGCCGGTTTTTCGCATCCGCAATCGCCTGCGCGACCTGCTTCGGTGACACGCCGCCTTTCGCTGCACGCTTATCCAGACAAGACTGCAACGCCAGAATCGGATACACATCATCACCGATAACCGCACTGAATTTCTGCAGGTCGGTCAGCGGCAACGCTTCCAGTGCCTTACCCTGACGAATGGCTTCAACCACCGCTTCACCGACAATATGGTGCGCTTCACGGAACGGTACGCCTTTCGCCACCAGGTAATCGGCAAGCTCGGTCGAGTTTGCATAGCCCTGCTGCGCCGCTTCCTGACAACGCGGGCGTTTCACCTGAATGCCATCCAGCACCAGCGCGCCCATATGCAGGCAGTCCAGCCAAGTATCGAGCGCGTCGAACAGCCCTTCTTTGTCTTCCTGCATATCTTTGTTATACGCCAGCGGCAGCCCTTTCAGGGTCATCATCATGCCGGTCAGCGCGCCCTGCACACGGCCACACTTACCGCGGATAAGCTCCAGCGCATCCGGGTTTTTCTTCTGTGGCATCAGGGAGGAGCCTGACGTCACGCGGTCAGACAGCTCAACAAACCCGGCTTCACCGGAGTTGAAGAAAATCAGGTCTTCGGCAAAACGCGACAGATGCACCATGCCGATAGACGCATTGGAAAGCAGCTCCAGCACGTGATCACGGTCAGAGACGCTGTCCAGGCTGTTACGGGTGGCTGAAGCAAAGCCCAGCCAGCCTGCCAGCTGATCACGGTCGATTTCATAGGCCGTCCCTGCCAGCGCACCGCTGCCCAGCGGGCTCACGTCCAGACGCTTCAGGGTATCCTGCAGACGGCTTTCATCACGCGCCAGCATCTCAACGTAGGCCAGACACCAGTGCGCAAAGGTTACCGGCTGCGCGCGCTGCAGGTGGGTATAACCCGGCATCACCGCGTCCTGGTTGTTCTGCGCGGTTTCCACCAGCGCGCCCTGCAGCTGACGGTTGGCTGCCAGCAGTTCACCAACGGTATCTTTACACCACAATTTCAGATCAGTCGCGACCTGGTCGTTACGGCTACGCCCGGTATGCAGTTTTTTACCCAGCTGGCCGACTTTATCGATGAGTTTCCCTTCCACCCAGCTGTGAATATCTTCCGCATCGCTGGCGAGGATCTGCTGCGGGTCCAGACGCACCTCTTCCAGCAGGTTATTCAGCGCCTCTTCCAGCTGCAGCTGTTCGTCTGCGGTCAGAACGCCCACGGTGACCAGCGCTTTGGACCAGGCCACAGAGCCGACGATATCCTGCTCGGCCAGGCGGTAGTCGAAGCGCAAAGAGTCGTTGAACTGTTTGAACCGTTGATCCGCTGCCTGTGTAAAACGCCCACCCCAAAGTGCCATAACATGCTTCCTTAATATCTTTGAATTTCATTGCCCGGCTGCGCTGCGCTGACCGGGCCTGCAGAATCGGTAAATTGCTTACGCCAGAATACGCGTGCCAATCGGCGTGCCGTTAAACAACGCCGGGAGTTGCTCCGCGTGGCGCCAGGAGGCGATGTCCACCGGACGTCCGAGCGTACGCGCGGCATCCAGCGCCGCATTGACTTTGACGATCATGCCGTCGGTAATAATGCCCTGCTCGATAAGCTGTTCGGCTTTCGCTGCGGTCATTTCCGCAATACGCTGGCCTTTGCCGTCGAGAATACCGCTTACGTCAGAGAGCAGAATCAGGTCCGCGCCCAGCGTAGCCGCCAGAGCCGTTGCCGCCTGGTCTGCATTGACGTTCATCAGCTCGCCCTCTTCGGTCACCCCGATAGAGCTCACCACCGGCAGGAATCCTCCTTCCAGCAGCATGTTAATCAGCTTAGGCGAACCAGGCTGTGCCAGTCCAACGTGTCCGAGCTCTTCGTCGAGCTGGGTCACTTTTACGCTGTCACCATCGCCCAGGCACAGGCCGACAGAGGCGATATGGTGTTTCTTCGCCCACGCCAGCAGCGTTTTGTTCGCCGTCCCCGCCAGGGCACCGGTTATAATGTCAATCTGGTCAGCAGGCGTGACGCGCAGGCCATTTTTCTTTTTCACCGGCAGGTTGAGCCCTTTCATCAGCTCATCAACCACGCAGCCGCCACCGTGCACAATCACCAGCGGACGTTGGTGTGATTCGCGATAGTTCACCAGCGCGGTAAAAAGACGCTCCAGCGCTTCTTCGCTGTCCAGCAGTACACCACCGAGTTTGATAATTAATGGGTTCATCATCACACCTTAAATAAGAGCCTGGGTTTCCGGGAAACCGAAACGAATATTTGCACACTGCATTGCCTGTGCGGCAGCGCCTTTGAGTAAGTTATCTTCCGCAGCCACCACAATCAGGTGCTCACCCTGCACGGCAAAACCGATGTCGCAGAATGGCAGGCCAACCACGTTTTTCAGCGCCGGCACGCCTTTGTCGTACAGACGCACCAGCGGTTTGTCCGCATAGGCCTGCGTAAAGGCTTCGCTCACCTGTTCGTGGGTCACTCCGGGTTTCAGGCGGCAGGTGATGGTTTCGAGGATCCCACGCGGGAAGCTGCCCAGATGCGGCGTGAAGATGACATCCGCACCCAGATGCGTCGTGATTTCAGGGTGATGGCGGTGATTGAACACGCCATACGGCTGAAGGCTCACTTCGCAGAAGCTGTTGGCAATAGCGGCTTTACGCCCCGCGCCGCTGACACCACTGGTGGCGTTGATCACCGGCCACTGGTTCAGATCCAGCAGGTCTGCGTCGATCAGCGGCTTCAGAGAAAGCTGTGCCGCCGTCGGATAACAGCCCGGCACGGCAACCAGATCCGCTTCTTTCAGTTTATCTGTGCTCCACTCCGCCAGGCCGTAAACCGCTTTTTCCAGCAGTTCAGGGTGTTGATGGGTGAAACCGTAATATTTTTCGTAGAACGCGCAGTCATTCACACGGAAGGCGCCGGAGAGGTCGAACACCACACAGCCGGCCGCCAGACAGTGCGGAACCAGGTCGTGGCTGACTTCGTGTGCGGTAGCTAAAAACACCACGTCAACGCCGTCGGTGAACGCGCGGATGTCAGACATTGGCTGCAGCGGCAGATCAACAATGCCTTTAAGTTGCGGATGCAAATCGGAAATTAACTTTCCTGCATCATTGCTTTGCGCTGACACGGTCAAAGCGGTTATGGTCATATGAGGATGGCGATTCACGTAGCTTACAAGCTCTGCGCCCGCATAACCGCTAGCGCCTACAATCAGCGTATTCAACATCGGGTTCCTTTATGCTCAACGTTAATGTATTTTTATTCACATTTATTGCATGAATATTGATACTATCACGACCTAAGGTGTGTCAACAATGAAAATGAACTTACCGCCATTTATCGAGATTTACCGCGCCCTGATTGCCACACCCTCCATCAGTGCGACCGAAGAAGCGCTGGATCAGAGCAATGAGTCTTTAATCAATCTGCTGGCAGGTTGGTTTAGCGATATTGGGTTTAACGTTGAGGTTCAGCCCGTCCCCGGAACACGCCATAAATTTAACCTGCTCGCCAGTACCGGACAGGGTGCCGGCGGCCTGCTGCTGGCCGGTCATACCGATACCGTACCCTTTGACGATGGCCGCTGGACACGCGATCCGTTCACCCTGACCGAGCATGACAACAAGCTTTACGGTCTGGGCACCGCCGACATGAAAGGCTTTTTTGCTTTTATCCTCGATGCGCTGCGTGACGTGGACGTGACAACGCTGAAGAAACCGCTCTACATTCTGGCCACTGCCGATGAAGAGACCAGCATGGCCGGGGCGCGCTACTTCTCTGAAAACACCTCGATTCGCCCGGATTGCGCCATTATTGGTGAACCAACGTCACTGCAGCCAATCCGCGCCCACAAAGGCCATATCTCCACGGCGGTGCGCGTGCTGGGCCAGTCAGGCCACTCCAGCGATCCGGCGCGCGGCGTCAACGCCATCGAACTGATGCACGACGCCATCGGCCGCATCATGCAGTTGCGCGACTCGCTGAAAGAGCGTTATCACTACGACGCATTCACCGTGCCTTACCCGACGCTGAACCTCGGCAGCCTGCACGGTGGCGATGCATCCAACCGTATCTGCGCCTGCTGCGAACTGCATATGGATATCCGTCCGCTGCCGGGCATGACGCTGAGCGATCTCGACGGCCTGTTGACCGAAGCGCTGGCGCCGGTCAGCGAGCGCTGGCCGGGCCGCCTGACGGTCTCCGAGCTTCATCCGCCGATCCCTGGCTACGAATGTCCGCCGGATCATCAACTGGTTGAAGTCGTGGAAAAGCTGCTCGGCGAGAAAACCGACGTGGTGAACTATTGCACCGAAGCACCGTTTATTCAGACCCTGTGTCCTACGCTGGTGCTTGGCCCGGGTTCCATCAACCAGGCTCACCAGCCGGATGAATATCTGGAAACGCGCTTTATCAAACCGACCCGTGAACTGATTACTCAGGTCGTGCATCACTTCTGCTGGCATTAAAATGCCCCTGAGGGTTCCCTCTCCCGGTGGGAGAGGGTCAGGGTAAGGGCAACAAATCCCGCGATCTTCGTCACATTCCCATAAGCATCTCTTATCTGACGCAAAGCGAATTAAATTTCGTAAATTACCCACATTTATTCGTTTGCTGAACCGTTTTCGCAGCAATTGACGACGGGGGTTTTACGTGGCTTTATAAAGGGAGATGACAAAATATTGTCCAAAAGATTTTCGATTGGGCATAAACAAAAATGATGGGGTGACTGGGTTTTTATGAACGAACAATATTCCGCGTTGCGTAGTAATGTCAGTATGCTCGGCAAAGTGCTTGGAGATACCATCAAAGAGGCGTTGGGGGAAAACATCCTCGACCGCGTTGAAACCATCCGCAAGCTGTCAAAATCTTCCCGTGCAGGTAACGAGGCCAGTCGTCAGGAGCTGCTCACCACCTTGCAGAACCTTTCTAACGATGAGCTGCTGCCCGTTGCCCGCGCCTTCAGCCAGTTTCTGAACCTGGCAAACACCGCTGAGCAATACCACAGCATTTCGCCGAATGGCGAAGCTGCCAGCAACCCGGAAGTCATTGCCCGTACGCTTCGTAAACTGAAAGACCAACCAGACCTCAACGAAGACATCATCAAAAAAGCGGTGGAGTCCCTTTCGCTGGAGCTGGTTCTGACCGCTCACCCAACCGAAATCACTCGCCGCACCCTGATCCACAAAATGGTGGAAGTGAACAACTGCCTCAAGCAGCTGGATAACAAAGACATTGCTGACTACGAACGCAACCAGCTGATGCGCCGTCTGCGCCAGCTGATTGCCCAGTCCTGGCACACCGATGAAATTCGTAAGCATCGTCCAAGCCCGGTCGACGAAGCCAAATGGGGCTTTGCAGTAGTGGAAAATAGCCTGTGGGAAGGGGTGCCGAACTACCTGCGTGAACTGAACGAGCAGCTGGAAGCGAATCTGGATTACCGCCTGCCGGTCGATTTTGTGCCGGTGCGCTTCACCTCCTGGATGGGCGGCGACCGTGACGGCAACCCGAACGTCACCGCGGAAATTACCCGCCACGTGCTTCTGTTGAGCCGCTGGAAAGCAACCGACCTGTTCCTGAAAGATATTCAGGTATTGATCTCCGAGCTGTCGATGGTAGAGGCCACGCCGGAACTGCGCGCGCTGGCCGGCGAAGAAGGTGCCAGCGAGCCGTATCGTTTCCTGATGAAAAAACTGCGTGGCCAACTGATGGCGACGCAGGCCTGGCTGGAAGCGCGTCTGAAAGGCCAGCGCCTGCCAAAGCCGGAAGGCCTGCTGAGCCAGAACGAGCAGCTCTGGGAGCCGCTGTATGCCTGCTATAAATCACTGCAGGCCTGCGGAATGGGCATCATCGCGAATGGCGAACTGCTCGACACCCTGCGTCGCGTGAAGTGTTTCGGCGTGCCGCTGGTGCGTATTGACGTCCGTCAGGAAAGCACCCGTCATACCGAAGCGCTGGGCGAACTGACCCGCTATCTCGGCATCGGCGACTATGAAAGCTGGTCCGAAGCGGACAAACAAGCCTTCCTGATCCGTGAACTGAACTCCAAGCGTCCCCTGCTGCCACGTAACTGGGAACCAAGCAACGAAACCCGCGAGGTGCTCAACACCTGTAAAGCGATCGTTGATGCGCCGAAAGGATCGGTGGCTGCCTATGTGATCTCCATGGCGAAAACGCCGTCTGACGTGCTGGGCGTTCACCTTCTGCTCAAAGAAGCCGGTATCGACTATGCCCTTCCGGTTGCACCGCTGTTTGAAACCCTTGATGACCTGAACAACGCCAACGACGTCATGACGCAGCTGCTGAACATCGACTGGTACCGCGGCTTTATTCAGGGCAAACAGATGGTGATGATTGGCTATTCCGACTCCGCAAAAGACGCGGGCGTCATGGCGGCATCCTGGGCGCAGTATCAGGCACAGGACGCGTTGATCAAGACCTGTGAAAAAGCAGGCATCGAACTGACGCTGTTCCACGGACGCGGTGGCTCGATTGGCCGTGGTGGTGCGCCAGCGCATGCGGCACTGCTGTCACAACCGCCGGGAAGCCTGAAAGGCGGCCTGCGTGTGACCGAACAGGGCGAAATGATCCGCTTCAAGTACGGCCTGCCGGAAGTGACCATCAGCAGCCTGTCGCTCTACACTAGTGCGATTCTGGAAGCGAACCTGCTGCCACCGCCAGAGCCGAAAGAGTCCTGGTGCCATATCATGGACGAGCTGTCAGATATCTCCTGCGATCTGTACCGCGGCTACGTGCGTGAAAACAAAGATTTTGTGCCTTACTTCCGTTCAGCTACCCCTGAGCAGGAGCTGGGTAAACTGCCGCTGGGTTCACGTCCGGCTAAACGCCGCCCGACCGGTGGCGTAGAGTCTCTGCGTGCCATCCCGTGGATCTTCGCCTGGACCCAGAACCGTCTGATGCTGCCCGCCTGGCTGGGCGCAGGCGCGGCGCTGCAGAAAGTGGTGGAAGATGGCAAACAGAACGAACTGGAAACCATGTGCCGCGACTGGCCGTTCTTCTCCACCCGTCTGGGTATGCTGGAGATGGTCTTCTCGAAAGCAGACCTGTGGCTGGCGGAATACTACGATCAGCGTCTGGTGAAGCCTGAGCTGTGGACGCTGGGTAAAGAGCTGCGCGAACTGCTGGAAGACGACATCAAAGTGGTGCTGGATATTGCTAACGACTCGCACCTGATGGCGGATCTGCCGTGGATTGCCGAGTCCATCCAGCTGCGTAACATCTACACCGACCCCCTGAACGTCCTGCAGGCGGAGCTGCTGCACCGTTCACGTCTGGCGGAAGAAGAAGGTAAAGAGCCGGATCCACGCGTCGAACAGGCGTTGATGGTGACGATTGCAGGCGTTGCGGCAGGTATGCGTAACACAGGCTAATCCATTGGCTTCATACAGGCCCGGCAGCGCTAACGCTGCCGGGCGATATCCGGTATTCACGCCATGCACCACGACATCAGCACCCTTCTGACCGACCTCATTAATGGCACCGTCGCGCTACGTGACGTACGGTTTGTTGCCCCGCCCGACCCACACTCCCGCACAACGCCTTGCCTGGTCATTAACCTCGATAATGCCTGCGAAGCGTGGTTTTCTTCCTCTGCGGAGGGGTTACTTCATACCGGTCACGCGCTCAGCATCAGCTTCGGTAAACAGCAGCTGTCGCTTCGTCTTTATCGGGATAACGTGCTTATACAGCACCAGCAGGTTGCCCGGCGCGGCCCCCGAACCGGAGCGTTTCTCCTGCAAACGCTGGCCGAGCTGCAGATGCAGCCTGATGAACAGGAAACGGCCAGACTGGTGGTACTGAGTATGCTCAGCCACTGTCGCGATCTTCTTGGCAGCGACATTCATACTGACAGCCGCAGTCGTGCTTTGTTTGAAGCCATCCGGCGCTATCTCGATGAACATCACGCCTCACCGCTGACCCGCGATTCCGTGGCGCGGGCGTTTTATATTTCACCCAACTACCTTTCACATCTGTTTCAGAAGACCGGGAACGTGGGGTTCAATGAATACCTGACCCAAACGCGTCTGGAACACGCGCGCCAGTTGCTCAAGGGTTATGATCTAAAAATCAAAGACATTGCCGCCCGCTGCGGCTTTACAGACAGCAACTACTTCTGCCGCCTCTTTCGTAAACATACCGAACGCTCCCCTTCCGAGTACCGCCGCCAGTATCACAGCCAGCTGACTGCCAAAAACTAGCATTGTGATCGCCCTCTCACTTCACTAAGCACATTACATTTGTCCAGTATTTGGCAAAATTGACCTGTATCCCCGGCCAGCAGCCCCACCTTATCCTTAAGTTAACCTTTCTGACTTAAGGAAAAATAATGGAACTGTATCTGGATACCGCCAACGTGGCAGAGGTTGAGCGCCTGGCGCGCATTTTTCCGATTGCCGGCGTCACCACCAACCCGAGCATTGTAGCCGCCAGCGGCGAAACCCTCTGGAACGTACTGCCGCGTCTGCAAAACGCCATCGGGCCACAGGGTACGCTGTTTGCCCAGACCATGAGCCGTGAAGCCGAAGGGATGGTGGCAGAAGCCAAACGCCTGAGTAACGCCATTCCTGACATCGTGGTGAAAATCCCGGTGACCGCACAGGGCCTTATGGCGATAAAAATGCTGAAAAAAGAGGGCATAACCACGTTGGGCACGGCCGTTTACAGCGCCGCCCAGGGTTTACTGGCCGCGCTGGCGGGAGCGAAATATGTCGCACCGTATGTTAACCGCGTCGACGCTCAGGGCGGGGACGGCATTCGTATGGTACAGGAGCTGCAATCCCTGCTCGAACGGCACGCCCCAGAAAGCAGCGTGCTGGCCGCCAGCTTCAAAACACCACGTCAGGCGCTGGACTGCCTGCTCGCCGGATGTGAAGCAATCACGCTTCCTTTAGATGTAGCGCAACAAATGCTCGGCACCCCGGCGGTAGAGTCAGCCATAGAGAAGTTTGAGCACGACTGGAAAAACGCGTTTGGTAACCTCAATCTCTAAGGGAGATCTGTTATGGACCGTATCATTCAATCGCCGGGGAAATATATCCAGGGCGCTGATGTTCTCACCCGTCTCGGCGACTATCTGAAACCACTGGCAACACGCTGGTTGGTTGTGGGCGATAAGTTTGTGCTGGGTTTTGCACAAGAGACCTTACTTGAGAGTTTCAAAAAAGCGGGAATTCATGCTGAAATCGCGCCCTTCGGTGGCGAATGTTCGCAAAACGAAATCGATCGCCTGAAAAAACGGGCCGACGGCGCCGACTGTATGGCGGTGCTCGGTATCGGCGGCGGGAAAACGCTGGATACCGCCAAAGCGCTGGCGCATTTTATGGACGTGCCCGTTGCCATCGCCCCGACTATCGCCTCCACCGACGCCCCGTGCAGCGCCCTTTCCGTCATTTATACCGACAGCGGTGAATTCGATCGCTACCTGATGCTGCCGCATAACCCGAACATGGTGATTGTCGACACCCGGGTGGTGGCTGGCGCTCCGCCGCGTCTGCTGGCCGCCGGGATAGGCGATGCCCTTGCCACCTGGTTTGAAGCGCGCGCCTGTTCCCGTAGCGGCGCAATCACGATGGCGGGCGGAAAATGTACCCAGGCTGCGCTAGCCCTCGCCGAGCTGTGCTACAACACGTTAATTGAAGAGGGTGAGAAAGCGATGCTCGCGGCCGGGCAGCACGTGGTCACACCGGCGCTGGAGCGCATCATTGAAGCCAATACCTATCTGAGCGGCGTTGGATTTGAAAGCGGTGGACTGGCGGCCGCGCACGCCATTCATAACGGAATGACCGCCGTGCCGGAGGCACATTCGTTCTATCACGGTGAAAAAGTGGCGTTTGGGACGCTGACGCAACTGGTGCTGGAAAATGCCCCGGTAGAGGAAATTGAAACCGTCGCGGCGCTGTGTCACAGCGTAGGTTTGCCCATCACGCTGGCACAACTGAACATTAAAGAGGATATTCCGCTTAAAATGCGGCTGATTGCCGAGGCAGCCTGCGCAGAGGGTGAAACCATTCACAACATGCCAGGCGGGGTATCACCGGATCAGGTTTACGCGGCGCTGCTGGTGGCCGATCAGTACGGGCAACAGTTCCTGCGGGAGTGGGCATAACCGGTATGGCCGGATAATAAAAAAATCCCCGCCGAAGCGGGGATTGTATTTACTGCAGATCAAACCGATCCAAATCCATCACCTTCGCCCAAGCGGCAACAAAGTCGCGGACGAATTTCTCATGGGCGTCGCTGCTGGCGTAAACCTCGGCCAGCGCGCGCAGCACGGCGTTCGAACCGAATACCAGATCGGCACGCGTGGCGGTGTATTTCACTTCACCGCTGGCGCGATCGCTGCCGGCAAACAGCTCGTTTGATTCATCGGTCGCTTTCCATTGGGTATTCATGTCCAGCAGGTTCACGAAGAAATCGTTACTCAGCACGCCTTCACGATGGGTGAACACGCCGTTCTGACTGCCATCGAAGTTCGCCCCCAGTACGCGCAGACCGCCAATCAGCACCGTCAGTTCTGGTGCAGTGAGCGTCAGCTGCTGGGCCTTATCAATCAACAGAGACTCGGTAGTGGAGGCATCAACCTGTGCACGGTAGTTACGGAAGCCATCGGCAATCGGTTCGAGCAGGTTAAACATCTCGATATCCGTCTGATCCTGGCGCGCATCAACGCGGCCCGGCGTGAACGGTACATTGACGTAAACGCCGGCCTCTTTCGCCGCCTGTTCAACACCCACCACACCTGCCAGCACGATGATATCGGCCAGTGACGCTTTGTTGGTGGTACGCTGAATAGCTTCCAGGGCGGGTAACGCGCGAACCGCTGCGGCGTTAACTTCCCAGTCGCGCTGGGGTGCCAGTGCCAGACGCGCACCGTTGGCGCCGCCACGCTTATCGCCACCGCGGAAGGTCGATGCAGACGCCCAGGCAACGGAAACCAGGTCGCTCACGGACAGACCCGAGGCAATGATTTCCGCCTTCAGACTCTCGATGTCCTCTTTGGTCGGATTGAACACCGCCTGCGGCAGTGGATCCTGCCAGATGAGATCTTCTTTCGGCACTTCCGGACCAATGTAACGCGCTTTTGGCCCCATATCACGGTGGGTCAGCTTGAACCACGCTCGCGCAAAGGCTTCGTTAAAGGCCTGCGGATCGTTCAGGAAGCGGCGGGAGATTTTCTCGAACTCGGGGTCAAAACGCAGCGTCAGATCGGTGACCAGCATCGTCGGTTTGCGCTTTTTCGACGGGTCGAACGGATCAGGCATAATGTCTGGTGCATCCACCGCTTCGAACTGAATCGCACCCGCCGGGCTGCGGGTCTGCACCCACTCGTATTTGAACAGATTCTCGAAGAAGTAGTTACTCCACTGGGTCGGCGTTTGTGACCAGATGACTTCCAGCCCGGAGGTGATCGCATCTGCGCCAACGCCGGTACCGTGCGTACTGGTCCAGCCCAGACCCTGCGCTTCAATTGGCGCGGCTTCCGGGTCGGCGCCGACATGGGTCGCCTCACCTGCACCGTGGGTTTTACCGAGGGTATGACCGCCTGCAATCAACGCAACGGTCTCTTCGTCGTTCATCCCCATGTTGCCAAAGGTGGCACGGATCGCCGCGGCCGCTGACAGCGGTTCACCGCTGGCGTTTGGCCCTTCCGGGTTAACGTAAATCAGCCCCATTTCGGTGGCTGCCAGTGGGCGCTTCGCCAGTGCTTCCGGGTCACGGTGGGTGAGCCAGGCTTTTTCATCACCCCAGTTCACGTCCATATCCGGCTCCCAGACATCTTCACGCCCGGCCCCAAAACCAAAGGTACGGAAGCCAGAGTTCTCCAGCGCCACGTTACCGGCAAGGATGAAGAGGTCAGCCCAGGAAATTTTTTGACCGTATTTTTGCTTGATAGGCCACAGGAGACGGCGCGCTTTATCCAGACTTACGTTATCTGGCCAGGAGTTCAGGGGGGCAAAGCGCTGTTGACCGCGCCCTGCGCCACCGCGACCGTCAACGGAGCGATAGGTACCTGCGCCGTGCCAGGCCATACGGATAAACAGGCCCGCATAGCTGCCCCAGTCGGCTGGCCACCACGGCTGAGAGTCGGTCAGAAGTGCTTTGAGATCGCCCTTGAGCGCTGAGTAATCAAGTTTGCTGAATTCTTTGCGGTAGTCAAAGTCTTCACCCAGAGGGTTAGAACGGTTGGAATGTTGATTAAGAAGATCGACGCGGAGTTGTTTTGGCCACCAGTCGCGGCTGCCTGTGCCTGCCCCCGCGCTGTGATCGACGCTGCCCTGATGGAACGGGCACTTGCCGATTGATGCCGCATTATTGCTGTCGTCTGACGTGCTCATCGCTATGCTCCCTTTTACAGTGTTACGGTTACGATATACGCCCTTGTTGATAAGGTATAGTTGAGATAACCCACAGATTCGATAGTTAATTCCGTTTAATTTCCCATTGAAAGTATGTGCGTTCTGTACGTCAAAGGCAGCATTGCTGATATGGCGGGTAAATAAAACCCTTATAAATCAAAAAACCCTCCGAAGAGGGCTTCTATTTGTTATGCGCCAGGCCGAACACCCAGCGTATGGCAAATGGCGTAACTCATTTCCGCGCGGTTGAGCGTATAGAAGTGGAAATCCTTCACCCCTTCACGACTCAAGATCTTCACCATGTCCATCGCGATGTTTGCGCCCACCAGCTTGCGTGTTTCCGGGTCATCGTCCAGCCCTTCGTACATTTTAGACATCCAGTGTGGAATGCGCACATTGGTCATATCGGCAAATTTCTTCGCCTGTTTGAAGTTAGAGACCGGCAAAATTCCCGGGATAATTTCGACGTCTATGCCCGCGGACACACAGCGGTCACGAAAGCGCAGGTAGCTTTCCACATCAAAGAAGAACTGGGTAATGGCGCGGTTCGCACCGGCGTCCACTTTACGCTTCAGGTTAAGCAGATCCGCCTGGGCGCTTTTCGCTTCCGGGTGAACTTCAGGATAAGCAGCAACGGAAATGTCGAAGTCTGCGACCTCTTTCAGCAGCGCGACCAGATCGGTGGCGTACATGTCCGGTTTACCGCTCCCCGGCGGCAGGTCACCGCGCAGGGCGACGATATGGCGAATACCGTTGTTCCAGTAGTCCTGGGCAATGGCACGCAGCTCATCGCGCGTCGCGTCGATACAGGTCAGGTGCGGAGCCGCTTCCAGACCCGTACGGTCCTTAATGCCTTTAATGATGCTGTGCGTACGGTCACGCTCACCGGAGTTGGCACCGTAGGTGACGGAGACAAACTTCGGTTTCAGGCTGCTCAGGCGATCGATAGAGCTCCAGAGGGTTTGCTCCATTTCACTGGTGCGCGGCGGGAAAAATTCAAAAGAGACGTTAATCTGACCATTTACTTCGGCCAGGCTCTGATTCAGGGCTTCCCGCTGGTTGGCGTGAAAAAAGCTCATACCTTACCTCATCAATCGCGTGTCATTGTGTGTTGTGTTTCGAACTTCTATACGTTTAGACGTCCAGATGTAAAAATGACGGAAAAGCGGAGGGACGTCAACAGAAATAATCGCCAGGAATGGTGAGGAATGCTCAGGGAAGATGAAGGGAGTTCATGATGGCAGGTGAGTGCGGTCTGATGCCCTCACCCTGTCCCTCTCCCATAGGGAGAGGGAACAAGAAAGATTACAGCAGTTTAGCCAGACGGTTGATGTCGGACTGGATGGCCCCGGCGGTCACATCGCGCCCCGCACCCGGGCCACGGATCACCAGTGGGTTATCGCGGTACCAGCGGCTTTCAATGGCGAAAACATTATCGCACGGCAGCAGTGCCGCCAGCGGATGTTCAGGACGAACCGCCTCGACACCCACACGTGCTTTTCCGTTCGCTTCGAAACGCGCCACGTAGCGCAGCACCAGCCCCATCTCGTTTGCCGCTTCCAGACGTTGCACCATCTGCTCGTTCAGTTCTTCGCCGTTCTCGAAGAAGTGGTCGACAGAGTCGTCCTCGCAGCCAGCAGGCACCAGCGACTCAACGCGGACGGCATCAGGTTCGATGTCATAACCGGCTTCGCGCGCCAGGATCACCAGCTTACGCATAACGTCTTTACCGGAGAGGTCAACGCGTGGGTCAGGTTCCGTTAAGCCCTGTTGCCATGCCTGATCCACCAGGTCAGTGAACGGCACGGTGCCATCAAACTGCAGGAACAGCCAGGAGAGCGTGCCGGAGAAGATGCCACTCAGCGCCAGAATGCTGTCGCCGCTTTCAATCAAATCACGCACGGTATGGTTAACCGGCAAGCCAGCGCCCACCGTGGCGTTATACAGCCAGTGACGGCCTGTCTTTTCAAACGCGTCGTGGATTTGACGGTACTTGTCCGTGCTGCTCGCCCCCGCCAGCTTATTGGCGCTAATAACATGGAAACCGTGGCTGGCGAAATCAAGATACTGATCGGCAAGCTGTTCACTGGCGGTCACGTCCAGCACCACCAGATCGTCATACGGGTGCGCGCGCATCCAGAGGAACAGCGACTCTTCGTCCTGTTCAACCGCTTCATCGTTAAAGAAGGCCAGCGCCCGGCTGGCATCCAGCCCTTCGTAGTTCAGCAGGCTGCGGCGGCTGTCCACCACGCCCGCGAGAATAAATTCAAACCCCGTACGCGCTGAGAGAGTCACCTGCTCGCGAGCGAACAGCTCCAGCCAGCGTGAGCCGATGTTTCCTTTGCCAAACAGCACCAGTCCAATGCGTTTCTCCGCACGGAACAGAGAGGTATGCAGCCCCTGAATCAGACTCTCGGTAGGTCCTTTACGCAGTACGGCCACAAGGCTAATGCCCTCTTCCGACTGCCAGGTGAATTCAACCGGCTGGCCTTTCAGCTGCTGCCAGAAACGATGGCAGTGCAGCGGGTTGCGGGTAACGCCCGCCCCCACCATCGCCACCAGCGCCAGACCCTGACGCAGGCGAAGCTCGCCCGGCAGGCCCGCTTCATCAAGAATTTTCAGGGCGCTGTCCGCCACTTCAGCGGTGTAGCAGAACTGCAGCAGCTGGCGATCGTTATGCACGCCAACGGCGAGCGGACGCACCTGGGCGCGTTTGAGGATCAGGTCGATGTCTTTGTGTGCCAGTTTGAAATCCTGGCCCACCGGGACCTGGAACTCAATCAGGCAGATGTCGTCATGGCTGGTCACAATTCGCGCCCCCGTACCGGACGCCAGGACGCGTTCGATACGGGTAGAGCCTTGATCCGGGGTGTAACTACAGCGCAGCTGCAGGTCGATGTCGCTCCCGGAAACGGGCTGTAGCGTACGCGCATGCAGAACCGGTGCCGCCAGGCGTGCCAGCTCGCTGGCCTCGTCCAGACGCAGCAGCGGCAGCAGGCAGGCATCCTTCACTTTACGCGGGTCAGCACTGTAGACACCGGCCACGTCGCTCCAGATGGTGACGCGGGAAACGCCTGCCAGCGCACCAATTTGCGTCGCTGAGTAGTCAGAGCCGTTACGTCCCAGCAGCACGGTTTCACCGGCACTGCTGCGGCTGATAAAGCCGGTCACCACAATACGTTTGCCCGGATGCTGAACCAGCAACTGTTGCAGCAGCGGATATGACAAGCCTTCATCCACCTGCGGCTGAGCGGCGCGTTCGGCGCGCAGGAAGTCACGCGCGTCAAGCCAGGCTGCATCCACGCCCAGGTGTTGCAGCACGGCCGCCATCAGGCGCGCAGACCACACTTCACCGTGACCGACCACCTCGGCATACACCGCGTCGGTAATACCGCTGTCCAGCAGGGCAGCCAGACGCTCAAGGTCATGCGTAAAGGCGCTAATCAATCCGTCCGCGACGTCCGCAGGCAGTAAGCCGGCAATCAGCTCACTCTGGTAACGACGTAAGGACTGTTGCACCTGATGCGCAGAGAGGCGATCGGTCTGACTCAGTTTGAGCCAGCTAATCAACTGGTTGGTGGTGCTGCCAGCCGCGGAGACAACCATCATGTCCCCCGGCTGCGAATACTCTGTCATGATCCCTGCGACACGCAGGTAACACTTCACATCAGCAAGACTACTACCACCAAACTTGTGCAGTTGACGACCCTTCGCCCCTGCCTGCGCTATCACACTCATGATTACCCCTTGGCTGCGACCCGGAAGCCATTTTCCAGATCGGCAATTAAATCTTCAGAATCTTCAATACCGGTCGAGATACGCAGCAGCGTCTCAGAAATACCGGCGGCGGCACGTGCTTCTGGTGCCATACCTGCGTGCGTCATGGTCGCGGCGTGGGAGATCAAGCTTTCAACCCCACCTAATGATTCCGCCAGCGTAAACAATGACAGCCCGCTCAGGAAGCGACGCAGCGTTTGCTCGTCACCGTCCAGTTCAAAACTTAACATCGCGCCAAATCCCTTTTGTTGACGCGCGGCAATCTCGTGCCCCTGGTTTTCCGGCAGCGACGGGTGATAGAGCTTTTTCACCAGCGGCTGGGTCTTCAGGAAATCAACAATCGCCTGAGCATTGCGCTGCGCCACTTCCATGCGCGGCGACAGCGTGCGGATACCGCGCAACAACAGGTAGCTGTCGAAAGCGCTCGCAGTGACGCCAATGTTATTGGCCCACCATGCCAGTTCGGTGACAACGTCGGGATCTTTTGCAATCACCACGCCCGCTACCACATCAGAATGACCGTTCAGATATTTAGTGCATGAATGCAATACCAGATCGGCACCCAGCGCAAGCGGGTTCTGAAGGGCCGGACTGAGGAAGGTATTATCCACTACACTTATCGCTCCCGCATCCCTTGCGCGCTGACAAATTTTCGCAATATCGACGACACGCAACAATGGATTGCTTGGACTTTCCACCAGCACCAGCTTCGGTTTCTCTGCCAGCGCCTGTTTCAGCGCCTGTTCGTCGTTTTGATCGACAAACAGCACGCGGTAGCACCCGCGTTTTGCGAGGCTGTCAAACAGACGATAGCTACCACCGTAACAGTCGTGCGGTGCCACCAGCAGGTCGCCCGGCTTCAGAAATACCGTCGTCACCAGGTGAATCGCAGACATCCCGGTGTTGGTTAACACGGCGCCTGCACCGCCTTCCAGCTCCGCCAGCGTGCGCTGGGTTACGTCACGCGTCGGGTTGCCGCGACGGGAGTAGTCATGCGCACGGGGTTCATTAAAACCGGTAAAATTGTAAGTACTGGAAAGATGAATTGGCGGGACAACACAGCCGTACTGCTCGTCATCATTTAATCCGCTACGCACTGCGATGGTGGCCTGTTTACGCGTCATGGTGAAGGCTTCCTGGCTAAAAGAGGTGAAAAGTCAGGCACCAGAGTAAACACTGAAAGTATGGACGTCAATACATCTGGACATCTAAACTTCTTTGCGTATAGATTGAGCAATGCGCAAATAGCCGTTAAAATTATATGCTTTAGTGCACGCTGCAGCGGCAATATCCGTGCCACGGTATCGTCTCTACGGTAAACTACGCTGGATTACGGTCAAAACTGGCGATGACGGGTTTTGCACCTTTAGATTAATGACTGAGAGGATTAAAGGTATCTCATGGCTGAATGGAGCGGCGAATATATCAGCCCATACGCTGAGCACGGTAAGAAGAGTGAGCAAGTAAAGAAAATTACGGTTTCCATTCCTCTGAAGGTGTTGAAGATCCTCACCGATGAACGTACGCGTCGTCAGGTGAACAACCTGCGCCACGCGACCAACAGCGAACTGCTGTGCGAAGCGTTTCTGCATGCGTTTACCGGTCAACCGTTGCCAAACGATGAAGATCTGCGCAAAGAGCGTAGTGATGAAATTCCGGAAGAGGCGAAGGTGATCATGCGTGAACTGGGTATCGACCCGGATACGTGGGAATACTGAGAAGCGGATACAAAAAAGGCACCTTGCGGTGCCTTTTTTTCGGGAAACTTACTTAGCGCCCGGGATGCTGAAACGCTTGTTGAAGCGGTCAACACGGCCACCGGTTGCAACATCACGCTGCTTACCAGTGTAGAACGGGTGGCATTTGCCGCACACGTCCAGGTTCAGATCGTGACCCACGGTAGAGCGGATCTGGATAGAGTTACCGCAAGAACAGTTTGCAGTAATCATTTCGTATTTCGGGTGAATATCTTTTTTCATGGGAGAACCTCAGTTAAGGCCGCGTCGCTCTTCCAGCCCTAACGCCAGACACCACGCGATGTTGAATGTAAGTTCTTTGGCGTAAAGTACACCAAAGGCGGCGAATCATACAGAATTTGACCAACGTATGCAAACTGATCCGCACGCCGCTTTCACTAATGTGTATACTAACGCGCCACTTTTCAAGTCAGGAAGATTCGATGCCCGTCGCTCACGTTGCCCTGCCCGTTCCGCTTCCCCGCACCTTTGACTATCTGCTGCCTGACAGCATGAGCGCCAAAGCGGGCTGTCGCGTGACCGTGCCATTTGGCAAACAGCAGCGTATTGGGATTGTGGTGTCAGTGAGCGATAAGAGCGAATTGCCGCTCAATGAGCTGAAAGCCGTCGCGGAGGTACTGGACAGCGAGCCCGTTTTCTCCACCAGCATCTGGCGGCTCCTGCTGTGGGCGGCAGATTACTACCATCACCCCATCGGCGATGTCCTGTTCCACGCCCTGCCTATTATGCTTCGTCAGGGTAAAAGTGCCAGCCACGCTCCCCTGTGGTACTGGTTTGCCACTGAAGAGGGTCAGGCGGTCGATATCAATAGCCTGAAACGCTCGCAGAAACAGCAGCAGGCGCTGGCGGCCCTGCGTCAGGGGAAAATCTGGCGACATCAGGTTGATGAGCTTGCGGTGAGTGAAACGGCGCTGCAGGCCCTGCGCAAAAAAGGGCTGAGCGAACTGGCAAGCGAGGCGCCTGCCCTTTATGACTGGCGGGACAGTTTCTCCGTTTCAGGGGATCGTCTGCGACTCAACACCGAGCAGGCCACCGCCGTAGGAGCCATTCACAGCGCCTCCGATCATTTCTCCGCCTGGCTACTGGCAGGGGTCACCGGCTCCGGCAAAACAGAAGTGTATCTCAGCGTACTGGAAAACGTGCTTGCGCAGGGTAAACAGGCGCTGGTGATGGTTCCGGAAATCGGCCTTACACCACAAACCATCGCCCGTTTTCGCGAGCGGTTTAATGCGCCGGTTGAAGTGTTACACTCGGGCCTGAACGACAGCGAGCGCCTCAGCGCCTGGCTGAAAGCCAAAAACGGCGAAGCGGCGATTGTGATTGGCACCCGTTCCTCGCTGTTTACGCCGTTTAAAAACCTCGGCGTTATCGTCATCGATGAAGAGCATGACAGCTCCTATAAGCAACAGGAAGGCTGGCGCTATCACGCCCGCGATCTGGCCGTTTATCGCGCCCACAGCGAGCAAATCCCGATTATTCTTGGCTCCGCGACGCCCGCCCTCGAAACGCTGCATAACGTTCGCCAGCGTAAATACCACATGCTGCGCCTGACGCGGCGCGCAGGGAACGCACGCCCTGCCATTCAGCATGTGCTGGATCTAAAAGGCCAGCAGGTGCAGGCGGGGTTAGCGCCTGCGCTTATCACCCGGATGCGCCAGCATTTGCAGGCCGGTAATCAGGTCATTTTGTTCCTTAACCGCCGCGGATTTGCCCCGGCGCTGCTGTGTCACGACTGCGGCTGGATTGCCGAATGCCCGCGCTGCGACCACTACTACACATTCCATCAGGCCCAGCGCCATTTGCGCTGCCACCACTGCGACAGCCAGCGGCCGGTACCACGCCAGTGTCCGTCATGTGGCTCAACGCATATCGTGCCGGTCGGTCTGGGGACGGAGCAACTGGAGGAGGCCCTTAAGCCTTTCTTCCCTGACGTTCCTCTTTCCCGCATCGACCGTGACACCACCAGCCGCAAAGGGGCGCTGGAACAGCAGCTGGCGGAAGTGCATCGCGGTGGTGCACGCATTCTGATTGGCACGCAGATGCTGGCCAAAGGGCACCACTTCCCGGACGTAACGCTGGTCGCCCTGTTGGACGTAGACGGCGCGCTGTTTTCGGCCGATTTCCGCTCTGCAGAACGTTTTGCCCAGCTTTATACCCAGGTTGCCGGACGTGCCGGTCGCGCAGGCAAACAGGGTGAGGTGGTATTACAGACCCACCATCCTGAACATCCGTTACTGCAAACCCTGCTGCATAAAGGCTATGACGCGTTTGCGGAGCAGGCGCTGGCAGAACGCCAGACGATGCAGCTTCCGCCGTGGACCAGCCACGTCATCATCCGCGCAGAAGATCACAACAACCAGCAGGCACCGCTTTTCCTGCAGCAGCTGAGAAACCTCCTGCAGGCCAGTCCGCTGGTGGATAACCCGCTGTGGATACTGGGGCCGGTGCCGGCGCTGGCACCAAAGCGTGGTGGACGTTTCCGCTGGCAGATTTTGCTCCAGCACCCTTCGCGCATCCGCCTGCAACATATCGTCAGCGGCGCGCTGGTGCTGATCAATACCCTACCGGAAGCGCGCAAAGTGAAGTGGGTACTGGACGTTGATCCTATCGAAGGCTGAAGACGGATCGAAAAATTTAACGCTCCTCACACTTTTTATGAAAATTCTGTAACCGATTCCATTAACTATCTGTAAAAATGGTGGCGTCAGAAGTTCGGTGTTCAGGCGAGGAGAAGACGTTGAAGTCCAGGAAAGAGGTTGCCACGGCGACCATGAAAGACGTTGCCCAGAAAGCACAAGTCTCTACGGCAACCGTGTCCCGCGCATTAATGAACCCGGATAAAGTCTCCCAGGCGACCCGTAACCGGGTAGAGCAGGCTGCGCTGGAAGTGGGCTATTTCCCGCAGGCGATGGGACGAAACGTTAAACGCAATGAGTCGCGCACCATCCTGGTGATTGTGCCGGACATCTGCGATCCCTTCTTCAGCGAGATTATTCGCGGTATCGAAGTGACGGCGGCAGAGCAAGGTTATCTGGTGCTGATTGGCGACTGCGCTCACCAGAACCAGCAGGAAAAAACCTTTATCGACCTCATTATCACCAAGCAGATCGACGGCATGTTGCTGCTTGGGTCTCGCCTGCCGTTTGATGCCAGCATTGAAGAGCAGCGCAATTTACCGCCGATGGTGATGGCCAACGAGTTTGCACCAGAGCTGGAGCTGCCGACGGTACATATTGATAACCTGACCGCCGCGTTCAACGCCGTCAACTATCTTCAGGAGCTGGGGCACAAGCGTATTGGCTGCATTGCCGGGCCGGAAGAGATGCCATTGTGCCACTACCGCCTGCAGGGCTACGTTCAGGCGCTGCGCCGTACCGGCGTCACCGTCGATCCGCACTACATTGCTCGCGGGGATTTCACCTTTGAAGCCGGTGGACAGGCACTGGAGAAGCTGCTGGATCTGCCCGAGCCGCCGACCGCGGTGTTCTGTCACAGCGATGTGATGGCACTGGGGGCATTATCGTATGCGAAGCGCCGCGGCCTGCGCATACCGAAAGATTTGTCGATCATCGGATTCGATAATATTTCGCTGTCAGAATTTTGCGATCCTCCACTCTCGACCGTGGCGCAGCCGCGCTATGATATTGGGCGTGAAGCGATGCTTCTTCTGCTGGATCATCTGCATGGTCAAACAGTTAACAGCGGCTCGCGGTTGCTGGACTGTGAATTGATTGTGCGCGGTTCTACCCAGGCATTGACTTAAAGTAAATGTCTTTCAGACACCCTTATCTGGTCAAAGCCCCGCCGCTTAAGTAACATGGCGGGCTGACGAACGAATAAATACAGCGAAACGATAGTGGCACAACGAGATTATGTACGTCGCGGCCAGCCGGCACCTTCGCGACGCAAAAAGAGTAGCTCAAGGAAAAAGCAACGTAACCTGCCTGCTGTCTCGCCAGCGATGGTCGCTATTGCTGCGGCTGTAGTCGTGGCCTTTATTGGTGGTCTGTACTTTATCACGCACCATAAAAAAGAAGAGTCCGAGGCGCTTCAGGCCAGCAAGGTTGCCGGAAACGGCCTTCCGCCGAAGCCTGAAGAGCGCTGGCGCTATATCAAAGAGCTGGAAAGCCGTCAGCCTGGCGTACGTGCGCCGACCGAACCTTCAGCGGGTGGTGAAGTGCAAAATGCCAGCCAGTTGACGGATGAACAGCGTCAGTTGCTGGCACAAATGCAGGCCGATATGCGCCAGCAGCCTACGCAGCTGAACGAAGTGCCGTGGAACGAGCAGACGCCGGAACAGCGTCAGCAAACGCTGCAGCGTCGTCAGGCGCAGCAGCAGCTCCAACAGCAACAGCAGCAACAACAGCAGTGGGCGCAAACCCAGCCAGTGCAGCAGCCTAAAACGCAGCCGCGGGTGACGGAACAGCCGTATCAGCAGCAAACGCGAACGGCGCAGTCCCAGCCAGTGCAGCAACCGCCGAAGGCCCAGCCGCAGAAGCAGGCGGCTCAGCCGTACCAGGATCTGCTGCAGACGCCGGCGCATACCACTGCGCAGCAGCCGAAAACGCAGCAGGCCGCACCGGTAACCAAAGAGACCGATGCGCCGAAGCAGACTGCGGAGAAAAAAGACGAACGCCGCTGGATGGTGCAATGTGGTTCATTCAAAGGTGCTGAGCAGGCGGAAACGGTGCGCGCACAGCTGGCTTTTGAAGGGTTTGATTCACGCATTACCACCAATAACGGCTGGAATCGCGTGGTGATTGGCCCGGTCAAAGGCAAAGAAAATGCCGACGGAACCATTTCCCGTTTGAAAGTGGCGGGACACACAAACTGCATTCGACTCGCTACCGGGGGTTGAAACCCCCAAATTCCCCCCCATCTATCATTCTATTCAGCCCTGAGCACAGGCTCAGGGCTTCTGTTTCCCGATTCTGTAACCAGGGGGTCTGCTCGTGACAACAATAGTAAGTGTACGCCGTAACGGCCACGTGGTAATCGCCGGTGATGGCCAGGCCACGCTGGGTAATACCGTAATGAAAGGCAACGTGAAGAAAGTTCGTCGTTTATACAACGACAAAGTGATCGCCGGTTTTGCAGGCGGCACGGCTGACGCCTTCACGCTGTTCGAACTGTTTGAACGCAAACTGGAAATGCACCAGGGTCACCTGGTGAAAGCCGCCGTTGAGCTGGCGAAAGACTGGCGTACCGATCGCATGCTGCGCAAACTTGAAGCGCTGCTGGCGGTGGCCGATGAAACCGCTTCGCTTATCATCACCGGTAACGGTGACGTCATTCAGCCTGAAAACGACCTGATTGCTATTGGCTCTGGTGGCCCGTACGCCCAGGCTGCAGCCCGTGCGCTGTTGGAAAATACCGACATGAACGCGCGCGATATCGCGGTGAAGGCGTTGGATATTGCAGGTGATATCTGCATCTATACCAACCACAACCACACCATCGAAGAATTACCGTCTAAAGCGTAAGGATCTCCCATGTCTGAAATGACCCCACGCGAAATTGTCAGCGAACTGGACAAACATATTATCGGCCAGGACAACGCCAAGCGTTCCGTGGCTATTGCCCTGCGTAACCGCTGGCGCCGCATGCAGCTCGAAGAAGAGCTGCGCCATGAAGTGACGCCAAAAAACATTCTGATGATCGGCCCGACCGGTGTCGGTAAAACCGAAATCGCCCGTCGTCTGGCGAAACTGGCTAACGCCCCGTTCATCAAAGTCGAAGCCACCAAGTTCACCGAAGTGGGCTATGTGGGTAAAGAAGTGGACTCCATCATTCGCGATCTGACCGACTCGGCGATCAAAATGGTGCGCGTCCAGGCGATTGAGAAAAACCGCTACCGCGCCGAAGAGATGGCGGAAGAGCGCATTCTTGACGTCCTGATCCCACCGGCGAAAAACAACTGGGGCCAGGCTGAACAGCAGGCTGAGCCGTCAGCGGCGCGTCAGGCGTTCCGCAAAAAACTGCGTGAAGGCGAGCTGGACGACAAAGAGATTGAGATCGATCTTGCTGCTGCCCCTATGGGTGTGGAAATCATGGCACCGCCTGGCATGGAAGAGATGACCAGCCAGCTGCAGTCCATGTTCCAGAACCTGGGCGGCCAGAAGCAGAAAGCGCGTAAGCTGAAAATCAAAGACGCCATGAAGCTGCTGATCGAAGAAGAAGCGGCGAAACTGGTGAACCCGGAAGAGCTGAAGCAGGATGCTATCGACGCGGTTGAGCAGCACGGTATCGTGTTTATCGACGAAATCGACAAAATCTGTAAGCGTGGCGAATCCTCAGGCCCGGATGTCTCCCGTGAAGGCGTTCAGCGCGACCTGCTGCCGCTGGTTGAAGGCTGCACCGTCTCCACCAAACACGGTATGGTCAAAACGGACCACATCCTGTTTATCGCCTCTGGCGCATTCCAGGTGGCGAAACCGTCTGACCTGATCCCGGAGCTGCAGGGTCGTCTGCCGATTCGCGTGGAGCTGCAGGCGCTGACCACTGAAGATTTCGAACGCATCCTGACCGAGCCAAATGCCTCTGTGACCGTACAGTACAAAGCGCTGATGGCAACCGAAGGTGTGAACATCGAGTTCACTGAAGACGGTATCAAACGCATCGCCCAGGCCGCCTGGCAGGTCAACGAAACCACCGAGAACATCGGTGCCCGTCGTCTGCACACCGTGCTGGAGCGCCTGATGGAAGATATCTCTTATGATGCGAGCGACCTGAACGGTCAAAGCATTACCATTGACGCAGAATATGTGGGTAAACACCTGGATGCGTTAGTGGCAGATGAAGATCTGAGCCGTTTTATCCTATAATCGCGGTTACTGCATTCTCATCACGTTTAATGGGGGCTAAAGCCCCCATTTTTATTGGCTAAATTACTATGACTGACATCAGCCGTACTCAGGCGTGGCTCGAAAGTCTGCGCCCTAAAACTCTTCCTCTGGCCTTTGCCGCCATTATCGTCGGTACGGCGCTTGCCTGGTGGCAAGGCTATTTCGATCCGCTGGTTGCCGGGCTGGCACTGATTACCGCCGGTCTGCTGCAAATTCTCTCCAATCTCGCCAACGACTATGGCGATGCGGTTAAAGGCAGCGACAAACCCGACCGTATCGGGCCACTGCGCGGTATGCAGAAAGGGGTCATTACCCAGGCGCAGATGAAGCGCGCGCTGATCATCACCGTGGCGCTGATTTGTCTTTCCGGCCTGGCGCTGGTAACGGTCGCGTCTAAAACCCCCAGCGATTTCATTGGTTTCCTGGTACTGGGTCTGCTCGCCATTATTGCCGCCATTACCTATACCGTCGGTACCCGCCCTTACGGGTATATTGGGCTGGGTGATATCTCCGTGCTTGTGTTCTTCGGCTGGCTGAGCGTGATGGGGAGCGGATACTTACAGGCACATACCCTGATCCCGGCCCTGTTCCTGCCGGCAACCGCCTGCGGCATGCTGGCGACGGCGGTGCTTAACATCAACAACCTGCGCGATATCGACAGCGACCGTGAGAACGGCAAAAACACGCTGGCCGTGCGTCTGGGGCCCGTTAATGCACGCCGTTATCATGCGTGTCTGCTGCTGGGCGCTCTGCTGTGCCTGGCGCTGTTTAACGTTATCTCGCTGCACAGCATATGGGGCTGGCTGTTTGTACTCGCCGCACCGCTGCTGATTAAGCAGGCGCGATTCGTCATGCGTGAACTCAGTCCTGCGGCCATGCCGCCAATGCTGGAGCGTACGGTAAAAGGGGCACTGCTGACTAACCTGTTGTTCGTCATCGGGATTGTCTTAAGTCAGACGCTGGGTTAACTGACAAATATCAATTAACAATTGATGATTTTGCCAACAACGCATTTAGCACGATATACTGAACACATTCGCAGCAACTGAGCGTTAAACCTATGAAATACGATACCTCCGAGCTTTGTGACATCTACCAGGAAGATGTCAACGTCGTTGAACCGCTGTTCTCCAACTTTGGTGGGCGGTCGTCGTTTGGCGGACAAATCGTCACGGTGAAATGTTTCGAGGATAACGGGTTGCTCTATGATCTGCTCGAACAGAACGGCCGTGGCCGCGTTCTGCTGGTTGATGGCGGGGGCTCCGTACGTCGTGCCCTCATTGATGCTGAGCTCGCCCGTCTTGCCGTACAGAACGAGTGGGAAGGCATTGTAGTGTATGGCTCAGTGCGCCAGGTGGACGATCTCGAAGACCTGGACATTGGCATTCAGGCTATCGCGGCCATTCCGGTGGGTGCTGCAGGTGAAGGTATCGGCGAAAGCGACGTGCGCGTCAATTTCGGCGGCGTGACCTTCTTCTCCGGTGACCATCTCTATGCCGATAACACCGGGATTATCCTTTCCGAAGATCCGCTGGATATCGAGTAATAAAAAAAGCCGGGTGGCGGCGACGCCTTACCCGGCCTGTTCTGCATTTCCCGAAAGAAATTACACTTCTTCCATACGCCCCAGCAGCGCCTGCAGACGATCCTGCCAGCCATTCTGCTGTTCACGCAGCTGGTTGTTTTCGCGCTCCAGTTCTTCACGGCTGTGCTGGGCGTTCTGAACTTCCTGCGCCAGGCTGTTGTTCTTCTCTTTCAGCTCTTCAATTTCCATCTGCAGCAGCGTGATGGTGTCAATCGCCTGCTGTACTTTCGATTCCAGTTTCTCAAACACTTCTAAAGACATGATCCTACCTCTCCTGAATTGCAAGGCGACGCTTTAACGTAAACGCGCACAACAGATATGCCGATTGTATGAAGCCCCGTCGCCCCTGTCCAGCGGCAGACCGCGCAGATCGTGGTTTGCAACACTTTTCGGCCTCGTCCTGGTGCGTTCGCGGCATATACCCCTAAATTGTTAACTGATTCGTTAATGAAATGATTCAGCTCACATTTTTCTATTGGTGTAAAAATGCGCTTTATGGCGCGAAAACGCTCATTTTATTGACGCAGACCACACATTTTGATTTCGATATTTCTCGTTTTTGCTCGTTAACGATAAATTAACACTATGTCTACAGGGCATCGTGGCTGTCACGGGCGGTCATGCTAACAATAAACATCAATTTCTTCAGGATTCCGATTATGAGTCAGACATCAACCTTAAAAGGCCAGTGCATTGCCGAGTTCCTTGGTACCGGGTTGTTGATATTCTTCGGAGTGGGCTGTGTTGCTGCACTGAAAGTGGCGGGTGCCAGTTTCGGTCAGTGGGAAATCAGTATTATCTGGGGTCTGGGCGTGGCGATGGCCATCTACCTGACCGCAGGGGTTTCCGGCGCACATCTTAACCCGGCGGTGACCATCGCGCTGTGGCTGTTCGCGTGCTTCGACGGACGCAAAGTTGTTCCCTTCATCCTTTCTCAGTTTGCCGGCGCGTTTTGCGCAGCGGCGTTAGTTTACGGGCTTTATTACAATCTTTTCATCGACTTCGAACAGACACATCATATGGTGCGTGGCAGTGTCGAAAGTCTGGATCTGGCAGGCATTTTCTCAACCTATCCCAACCCGCATATCAATTTTGTGCAGGCGTTCGCAGTTGAAATGGTGATTACCGCTATTCTGATGGGCGTTATCCTGGCGCTGACCGACGACGGAAACGGCATTCCGCGCGGCCCGCTGGCACCGCTGCTGATTGGCTTGCTGATTGCGGTGATCGGTGCATCCATGGGCCCGCTGACCGGGTTTGCGATGAACCCGGCGCGTGATATCGGACCTAAAGCTTTTGCCTTTATCGCAGGATGGGGCGACGTGGCCTTCACCGGCGGTAAAGATATCCCTTACTTCCTGGTACCGCTGTTTGCACCGGTTGTCGGGGCTGCGCTGGGTGCATTTAGCTACCGCAAATTAATTGGTCGCCATTTACCGTGCGACACCTGTGTGGAAGAGGAGAAGGAAACGACTTCTACCGCACAACAAAAAGCTTCGCTGTAATCTGACTACGGGACACATACCATGACCGAAAAAAAATATATCGTTGCGCTCGACCAGGGCACTACCAGCTCCCGCGCTGTCGTAATGGATCATGACGCGAATATCGTCAGCGTGTCACAGCGCGAATTTGAGCAAATCTATCCTCGTCCAGGCTGGGTCGAACACGATCCTATGGAGATCTGGGCTTCTCAAAGCTCCACGCTGGTAGAAGTGCTGGCGAAAGCCGATATCAGTTCCGACGAGATTGCCGCTATCGGTATTACCAACCAGCGTGAAACCACTATCGTCTGGGAGCGCGAAACCGGTAAGCCCATTTACAATGCCATCGTCTGGCAGTGCCGCCGTACATCAGAAATCTGCGAACAGCTGAAGCGCGACGGTATGGAAGACTATGTGCGTAGCGCAACCGGTCTGGTCGTTGACCCGTATTTCTCCGGTACCAAAGTGAAATGGATCCTCGACCACGTTGAGGGTTCACGTGAACGTGCAAAACGCGGTGAGCTGCTGTTCGGTACCGTCGACACCTGGCTTATCTGGAAGATGACCCAGGGGCGTGTCCACGTCACTGATTACACCAACGCCTCGCGCACCATGCTGTTCAACATCAATACCCTGGAGTGGGATGACAAGATGCTGGACGCGCTGGATATCCCGCGTGCGATGTTGCCAGAAGTCCGCAAGTCTTCTGAAGTTTACGGTCAGACCAATATCGGCGGCAAAGGCGGCACGCGTATTCCAATTGCCGGTATTGCCGGTGACCAGCAGGCGGCGCTGTTTGGCCAGCTGTGCGTTAAGGAAGGGATGGCGAAAAACACCTACGGTACCGGCTGCTTTATGCTGATGAACACCGGTGAGAAAGCGGTGAAATCAGAAAACGGCTTGCTGACCACCATCGCCTGCGGCCCACGCGGTGAAGTGAACTATGCGCTGGAAGGTGCGGTGTTCATGGCAGGTGCGTCTATTCAGTGGCTGCGTGACGAGATGAAACTCATCAGCGATGCGTTTGACTCCGAGTATTTCGCAACCAAAGTGAAGGACACCAACGGTGTGTATGTGGTTCCGGCCTTTACCGGTCTGGGTGCCCCCTACTGGGACCCGTATGCACGCGGCGCGATTTTCGGCCTGACCCGTGGGGTAAACTCGAACCACATTATCCGCGCGACGCTGGAATCCATCGCTTATCAGACGCGCGACGTACTGGAAGCAATGCAGGCTGACTCCGGCATTCGTCTGCACGCCCTGCGCGTGGACGGCGGCGCCGTTGCCAACAACTTCCTGATGCAGTTCCAGTCCGACATTCTGGGCACCCGCGTAGAGCGCCCGGAAGTACGTGAAGTCACCGCGCTGGGTGCGGCGTACCTCGCAGGTCTGGCTGTCGGCTTCTGGCAGAATCTGGATGAACTGCAGGAAAAAGCGGTTATCGAACGCGAATTCCGCCCTGGCATCGAAACCACTGAGCGTAACTACCGCTACAGCGGCTGGAAGAAAGCGGTGAAACGCGCCCTGGCGTGGGAAGAGCACGAGCAGTAATTTCTCCCCTCACCCGTCCCCTCACCCCGCCGGGGAGAGGGGACCGACCGCACCCACCCCCACTCTGTGATAAACTTCGTGCAATTCCTTTTGATTGCACGAGTACCTCATGAAACGTGAACTGGCTATCGAGTTTTCCCGCGTCACCGAAGCTGCCGCACTGGCGGGCTATAAATGGCTTGGCCGTGGCGACAAAAATACCGCAGACGGTGCGGCTGTCCATGCCATGCGCATTGTGCTTAACCAGGTCAATATCGATGGCACCATCGTCATTGGCGAAGGCGAGATCGACGAAGCGCCAATGCTCTATATCGGTGAGAAAGTGGGCACCGGCAAAGGTGATGCCGTGGATATCGCCGTCGACCCGATTGAGGGTACCCGCATGACGGCAATGGGCCAGGCCAACGCGCTGGCCGTGCTGGCGGTAGGGGACAAAGGCTGTTTCCTCAACGCACCGGATATGTACATGGAAAAGCTGATTGTCGGCCCCGGTGCCAAAGGGGCTATCGACCTGAGCCTGCCGCTGGAAGAGAATCTGCGTAACGTTGCCAGGGCGCTGGAAAAACCGCTTAGCGCGCTCACCGTGACCATTCTGGCGAAACCGCGCCACGATGCCACCATTGCCCAGTTGCAACAGCTCGGCGTTCGCGTCTTTGCCATCCCGGATGGCGACGTAGCAGCGTCTATCCTGACCTGCATGCCAGACAGCGAAGTGGATGTCCTTTACGGCATCGGCGGCGCGCCGGAAGGTGTGGTCTCCGCCGCGGTGATCCGCGCTCTGGATGGCGACATGCAGGCCCGTCTGTTGCCCCGTCACGAAGTCAAAGGCGACAGCGAAGAGAATCGCCGTATTGGGGAAGAAGAGCTGGCACGCTGCGAAGCGATGGGTATTGAAGCCAACAAGGTGCTTGCGCTGGATGACATGGCGCGCAGCGACAACGTTGTCTTCTCCGCAACCGGCATCACCAAAGGTGACCTGCTGGATGGCATCACCCGTAAGGGCAATATGGCCACCACCGAAACCCTGCTGATCCGCGGTAAATCGCGCACCATTCGCCGCATTCAGTCTGTTCACTATCTGGATCGTAAAGACCCTGACGTGCAGGCGCACATTCTGTAAAACCGTTTGATCGATAGAGCTTTCCGGCCCAAATGGGCTGGAAATCTTCACCACAAGTCCGGAAGATAGAACAGAGAAAAAGCACAGGAGAAGATCATGGCGGACTGGGTAACAGGTAAAGTCACAAAGATACAGTTCTGGACCGATGCGCTATTTAGTCTCACCCTGCATGCTCCCGTCCACCCGTTTACGGCCGGGCAATTTGCGAAGCTGGGGCTGGATGTTGACGGCGAGCGCGTGCAGCGCGCCTATTCCTACGTTAATGCCCCCGATAACCCGGATCTCGAGTTCTATCTGGTCACCGTCCCGGACGGCAAACTCAGCCCACGCCTTGCCGCGCTTAAGCCCGGTGACGATGTGCAAATTGTGAGTGAAGCGGCCGGTTTCTTCGTGCTGGACGAAATCCCGGACTGCGACACCCTCTGGATGCTGGCAACCGGCACGGCCATTGGCCCCTATCTCTCTATTTTGCAGTACGGCAAAGACCTTGAGCGCTTTAAAAACATCGTGCTGGTTCACGCCGCGCGCTATGCCGCAGACTTGAGCTATCTTCCGCAGATGCAGGCGCTGGAAAAGCAGTACGGCGGGAAACTGAAAATTCAGACCGTGGTCAGCCGCGAAACCGCAGCAGGCTCACTGACGGGCCGCGTACCGGCATTGATTGAGAGTGGTGCACTGGAAGACGCAATTGGCTTGCCGATGAGCGCTGAAACCAGCCATGTCATGCTGTGTGGCAACCCGCAGATGGTTCGCGACACGCAGCAGCTTCTGAAGGATACCCGGCAGATGACGAAACATCTTCGCCGCCGGCCGGGCCATATGACTGCCGAACACTACTGGTGATCAGCGGTATTTCACCTCAAGGGTGTCTTTGCCGTATTTGTTTTCGCTCTGGGTGCCGATAAACGCGCCCAGATCGACCACCATCATGACAAAAATAATGGTTGGTAGCAGTCTGCCCACCACCCAGGGAAGGATGGACGGAAGTATCGACCAGTTCCCGGCCACCAGCATCCACGCCAGAATAATCAGAAAAGCCCACGCGCCGGAACGGCCGCGATCGTGCAGACGTTTCACCACCACGGCCGCGGTTGGCCACAGTAAACAGACCAGCGCAAACGCCGCCGTTTGTGTGCTGAGCCATGCGTTGAAGGCCACGAAAAACAGAAGCAGCATGGCAACGATCCACGTCGCCATCCAGATCCAGAAGTCACGGCGTCCAATACGCCCTTTGAATGAAAACAACCACTGCTGTATGGTCATGTAAGGTTCCTTATTATCATATAGCGCGCATTTTACCCTGGAGTTGTGACCTTTTGACAAGCCGACCAGATATCGATTTAATCATGAACACTTACGGCCAGGGGCAATGTTGATGAAAAGTTCGGCACGTTCTCTTTTCCTGTGTTTAGCGATGCTCATCGCGGGTGTCCCCCTGCACGCCGCCGAAACCACTGCCCCGACGACAGCTCCCTATCTGCTGGCAGGTGCGCCCTCGTTCGATCAGTCAATCAGCCAGTTTCGTGAAACCTTCAATAAAACCAACCCCACGCTACCGCTGGATGAATTCCGCGCCATTGACAGCTCCCGGGATACGCCAACCCTGACCCGGGCTGCGAGCAAGATCAACGAGAATTTATATGCCTCCACTGCGCTGGAGCGCGGCACGCTAAAAATCAAAAGCATGCAAATAACCTGGCTGCCGATTCAGGGGCCAGAGCAGAAAGCCGCTAAGGCAAAAGCGCTCGAGTACATGAGCGCGATACTGCAGGCTTTTACGCCCGCGCTGACCAAAAAGCAAAGCCAGCAAAAGCTGCAAAAACTCCTCACCGCCGGTAAAAATAAGCGTTACTACGCCGATACCGAAGGGGCCATACGCTATGTGGTGGCAGATAACGGCGAAAAAGGACTGACCTTCGCTGTTGAACCGATTAAGCTGGCACTATCAGACACACTCGGAGGGGCGAATTAATGACAAAAAGCAAAGCCTTTCGAGGGAAAATCTCTATACTGATTCACAGACCATGCTGCCCGACAGGGCGGCCATATTCCTTAATTCGCTAATTTAGCGTGGAGAATTGAAATGCGACATCCTTTAGTGATGGGTAACTGGAAACTGAACGGCAGCCGCCACATGGTAAACGAACTGGTTGCGAACCTGCGTAAAGAGCTGGCGGGCGTGACGGGCTGCGCGGTTGCTATCGCTCCGCCGGATATGTACCTGGATCTGGCTAAACATGCCGCTGACGGCAGCCACATCATTCTGGGCGCACAGAACGTTGACGTTAACCTGTCAGGCGCATTCACCGGTGAAACCTCTGCTGAAATGCTGAAAGATATCGGCGCGAAATACATCATCATCGGCCACTCTGAGCGTCGCACTTACCACAAAGAATCCGACGAATTTATCGCGAAGAAATTCGCGGTGCTGAAAGAGCAGGGTCTGATCCCGGTTCTGTGCATCGGTGAAACCGAAGCCGAAAACGAAGCAGGCAAAACGGAAGAAGTGTGTGCTCGTCAGATCGACGCCGTGCTGAAAACGCAGGGTGCTGCAGCATTCGAAGGCGCGGTTATCGCGTACGAACCCGTCTGGGCGATCGGTACCGGCAAATCAGCGACCCCTGCGCAGGCACAGGCGGTTCACAAATTTATCCGTGACCACATTGCTAAAGCGGACGCGAAAGTGGCTGAGCAGGTAATTATTCAGTACGGCGGTTCCGTTAACGCATCCAACGCTGCTGAGCTGTTCACCCAGCCAGACATCGATGGCGCGCTGGTTGGCGGTGCATCCCTGAAAGCTGACGCTTTCGCGGTGATCGTTAAAGCAGCAGAAGCGGCTAAACAGGCGTAAAAACCGACTTCCCTCCCCCCACCGGGGAGGGAAATTACACTTTCCCCAGCACGCTAAACCACAGATAATCCAGCGGCAGCAGCACCAGATACGTTGCAATCGCCAGCGCCAGACAGAGCAACATCCCCGCCTTTGCAGGCACCTTCCCTAAACCCATTGCCACCACAATCGGCGACGCCTGATACGGCAGCAGCGGCGTGGAATACCCCAGTACCTGAATCATGATCACCGACAACAGCGGGAAACCGGTGGCGTCCGAAAAACTCTGTGCCAGCGTGGTGTACAACGCCGGTACACCGTTCGCGGTCATAATGAAGTTGAGCGCCGTGGTAATACCGGTAAGCGCCAGGAAGCTGGTGAACGGTCTGCTGGCATCAAGCGGCATAATCCGCAATAACGCCTCCCCCACCGCGGAACCGATACCCGTTTGGGTCACCACAATCGCCAGCCCGAGAATCCCCGCCACGTAAATGCAGGTGCGCATGTTCACTCCCGCAGAAAACTCTTCACCGGTGATAAACCCGACGCGTGGCAGCATGACGATGACCGACGCCGCAAGGCCCGTCCACGCCGGTCCAATGCCATGCCAGCTCTCTGTCACCCACATCCCCAGCACCACCGCCAGCAGCCAGGCGAGACGTTTTTCATCCCGCCCCATCGGTTCAGACGGCGTAAGATCGGTGGCCGGTTTCGGGCTGCCGGGGAACAACCAGCAGATCAGGCCGATCAGAATGCCCCCTTTCAGGATCCCGAGGACGGGTGTATGCAGCAGCAGATACGGGACATAGTTCAGATGGATCCCGTACGAGCCCTCCGCGGTGCCGCTCATCACCAGATTCGGCACGTTGGCAGGCAGGATGGTCGCCGAGAGCTGGAAGGTTCCGAACCCGACGGCCAGCGCCAGGCCATACCACGCGCGGGAACCGTCGGGGATGGCGGCCCTTTTGGCCATGGCGGCGACAATCGGCATCAGCAGCGCGATACGGCCCATATTCGACGGCATCACAAACGCCAGCGCGTAGCTCAGCCCCACCACGCTTGCCACCATCAATACCCACGAATCAGTGAGTTTTGCCGACAACGCCCGTGCGGCCCTGTCCGCCAGACCGGTTTTACGGATTGCCACCCCCAGCACGAAGCCGCTAAACACTAACCAGAATGCAGACGAGGCAAAACCACCAAAAATCACCTCCGCCGGGGCGATTCTGGCGGCCATCGCCGCCGTGAAAAACAGCAGCGCGGTGATAAATTCCGGCAATAGCGACGTCGCCCACAGCACGATGGTGACGCCGACTATCAATGAGGGCACAAACAGAGGATGCGTTAACCAGAGCGACATTCCTGTCTCCTGTCGTTTTTTTCAGCAAGTCTACGGCGACAGGCAGGACGAGTAAACGCTATTTATGGTGATGTCACTTCAGGATATCGCATTGATGATCCTGCAATTCCTCAGCCGACGCGCGATTCAGGGTCAGCAAGTTACGTTCGGTCGCCAGTAAGACAAACGATCCATCCGACTGCTGCGCCATGGCCAGCGCGAAGCGCCCCATATGGTCACGCGCTTCCGGCAGCTCTTCAGCCAGCATCATAAACGGACTGCGCTGTACCAGCTCATTTTCCGTCACGCGACGGGCGAGGTACTCATGCCCTTCCAGCCCGCCCGGGAACGGTAACCACTGGGTACTGATTTGCCCCTGCGCGGCATTAAGCTTCTCGCGCACGTCCGGGCGCAGGCAGGAGATATGGATATGAAAATGGTTCTGCGTACGGCCTGTCGGGGAGTTAATGGTGAGCGAAATTGCGCTGTCCGGCACCTCGGTCCCGCGCTTCATGCTCATAAAGTTGCGTGATTGCCAGGCCAGCCAGAAGAAGTTGGGCGTATTCGGTTCGGTCAACAGCGGGCTTTCGGTTCCTTTGATACGGTAAGTCGGCATCAGGAGATACTGCAGCGGCCCGTTGCGGTCTTTAAACACCACATAACCCGCATCAGGCTTCACCTGCGCGCACGGGGCCGGGTTACGGTGCTGGAGTTGATTCGGCAGACACTGGTCGAGAACGATATGACGCAACGCATTCGGATTACCCGCTTTCATCCAGTACCAGCCACCCGCGGCAAGAATGATGACAACCAGAATCAGTAATAGTATTTTTTTCACAATGCGTTCCCTGTTTTCGATAGTGGCGAAAGAGTAACGCAAAATGATGACCAAATAAAAAACCCGGCGGATTTCTCGCGCCGGGTCACCGTGTCTGTCCTGCTAACGTTTATCGCTTGCTGATCTGGTCGAAAGTTCCGCCGTTAGAGAAGTGCTCTTTCTGCGCTTTCGCCCAGCCGCCGAACTCTTCATCAATGGTGAAAAGCTTCAGTTTCGGGAAGACGCTTTCATATTTCTTCGCCACTGCCGGATCGCGTGGACGATAGTAGTTTTTCGCCACAATTTCCTGGCCTTCTGGCGAGTAGAGATACTTCAGGTACGCTTCCGCCACCGCTTTGGTCTCTTTCTTCTCAACCACTTTATCAACCACAGAAACGGTAGGTTCGGCGAGGATAGATTCGCCTGGCGTAACGATCTCGAACTTGTCTTTACCCAGTTCGTGGGTGGCGAGCAGGGCTTCGTTTTCCCATGCGATCAGCACGTCGCCAATCCCACGCTCAACGAAGGTGTTCGTGGCACCACGTGCGCCAGAGTCCAGCACCTCAACGTTTTTATACAGCGCTTTCACGAACGCCTGGGCTTTCGCCTGGTCACCGTTGTTGTGATGCAGCGCGTAGCCCCAGGCCGCCAGGTAGTTCCAACGTGCGCCACCCGAGCTTTTCGGGTTCGGGGTGATAATGGAAACGCCCGGCTTAACCAGATCGTTCCAGTCATGAATTTGTTTTGGGTTGCCCTTACGCACCAGGAAAACAATGGTCGAGGTGTAAGGCGCTGAGTTGTCTGGCAGGCGTTTGATCCAGTTTTTATCGATACGCCCACGCTCGGCGATGGCGTCGACGTCATAGGCCAGCGCCAGGGTAACCACGTCGGCTTCAATCCCGTTGATGACTGAGGTCGCCTGCTTACCGGAGCCACCATGCGACTGACGCACCACCACGTTGTCGCCGGTTTCCTGTTTCCAGTGTGCCGCGAAGGCTTTGTTGTACTGCTCGTACAGCTCACGCGTCGGGTCGTATGACACGTTCAGTAACTGGATGTCCTTAGCCAAAACGCTGGTCGATGCCAGCAATAATGTTAACCCCACGCCCCATTTATTCATCGCCCGGATCTCTTGTGTAGTGTTTTGATGCTTGCAGCGTGCCAGAAAGCTAACCAATGATTAAAGAATAAAAAAAGATTGGCTATAACGTAGAGGAATAAAAAACGAGCAGGCATAAAAAAACCGGGCGGCGAAATCGCCTTACCCGGTCTTTATGAGCGTGGACTGCGGACCCGGTTAACTCAGCGCGACCGGGGGAAAGTCACCGCTCAGTACAGTTTTTTTGCGCAGTCCAGCCAGTCACCCTTGAACGGACGCTTCATGTTTTCAATGGCGTCGATGATGTCATGGTGAACCAGTTTTTCGTTCTGAATACCCACGCAACGACCGCCATGACCCTGCAGCAGCAGTTCAATGGCGTATGCACCCATACGTGATGCCAGGATGCGGTCGTATGGACCCGGGGAACCCCCACGCTGGATGTGGCCCAGAACGGTAGCGCGCGTTTCACGTTTGGTTTCGGTTTCGATGTACTTCGCCAGCTCGTCAACGTCACAGATATGCTCGGTGATGGCTACGATGGCGTGTTTCTTGCCTTTTGCGATACCCGCTTTGATTTCAGCCACCAGATCTTCACGGCTGAATTCCACTTCCGGAACCACCACGAACTCACAACCGCCGGCGATGGCCGCAGCCAGCGTCAGGTCACCACAGTAACGGCCCATCACTTCCACGATGGAGATACGCTGGTGGGAAGAAGAGGTGTCGCGCAGGCGGTCAATCGCTTCAACAACGGTGCCCAGTGCGGTGAAATAACCGATGGTGTAGTCAGTGCCTTTGATGTCGTTGTCGATCGTACCCGGCAGCCCGATGCACGGGAAGCCCATTTCAGTCAGACGTTTTGCACCCATGTACGAGCCGTCACCACCAATAACAACCAGTGCGTCGAGGCCACGTTTTTTCATGTTCTCAATAGCCACTTCACGGACGTGTTCATCACGGAATTCCGGGAAGCGCGCAGAACCGAGGAAGGTACCGCCACGGTTGATCATGTCGGACACGCTGTAACGGTCGAGCTGAACCATGCGATCTTCATACAGGCCCAGATAACCATCATAGATACCAAAAACTTCCAGGCCTTCCGTCAGCGCTGAACGGACAACCCCACGAATTGCCGCGTTCATGCCCGGCGCATCACCGCCGCTTGTCAACACACCGATTTTCTTAATCATGACTACCTCTGAACTTAGGAATGCAAAATTGAAATCTGTTGCCGGAAGAATTTATCGACCAACGAATACTGCAAATAGTATATCAATCACTTCCAGCTGAATTGATTCAGGTCAGACCAAATGGCGGTAATTTATACACAAAATGCTGGCCTGGCTCACTTTTTTACAACCAATTACGAAAGCTCAACATGTCCGGGTACAACCGAGCAGGGATCCTGGTGAATAATGACGTCTGAACCAGGAAAACGCTGCAAAATCGCCTGCTCGACCTGCTCAGCAATAACGTGAGCCTGAACCAGTGGCAGGTTGTCTTCCATTTCAATATGAATCTGAATAAAGCGGGTCGGCCCTGACTGCCGCGTTCGAAGATCGTGTGCACCTCTGACACCAGGCCAGGAGGTCACGATAGAAAAAATTTCATTACGTTCTGAGTCCGGGAGGGCGCGGTCCAGAAGCGATTGCACCGCTTCATACCCCATCCGTAAGGCGCTATATAAAATATAGATGCCAATCCCTAACGCAAACAACGCATCGGCCCGATGCCAGCCATACCAGGCCAGACCGAGCGCAATAAGAATAGCGCCATTCATCATAACATCAGATTGATAATGAAGCATATCCGCCCGTACAGCCTGGCTTTGCGTTTTGCGAACAACCCAGCGCTGGAACGTTACCAGAACAAGTGTGCATATAAGTGCCACAATCGTCACGACCACGCCCACGCCGGGATCGTTCATCGGTGACGGCGAGACGAGATGCTGAATACCGGTTAAAAACAGAAACAGCGCTGAGCCGGAAATAAACATGCTTTGCGCCAGCGCGGCCAGCGACTCGGCTTTCCCGTGCCCAAACGTGTGTTCTTCATCCGCCGGTTGCAGCGAGTAACGCACAACCAGCAGGTTCGTCAGCGAGGCGGCAATATCCATCAACGAGTCCACCAGCGCCGCGAGAATACTGACTGAGCCGGTATACCACCACGCAAAAATTTTAATCACTAACAGGCTTGAAGCCACGATGGTCGCTGCAATCGCTGCCCGACTTACCAGTCTTCCATAGGATTGATTCATAAACGCTCCTGTCATGTCATGCCGCTAGTATAACGGAAGCATGGGGAGTCAAAGGATGAATAAACGGTTAACAAAGCAGAATGAAGGGCAAAAAAAACCCCCACATCATGTGGGGGAAGACAGGGATGGTGAAGAAATCCAGACAGTAACATAATGGAATAAAAGGATTTATTCTTAACTTCGTCTACATTTTGACTACACTTCGACAAAAAAATAGGCCGGGTTTCATGCCCGGCCCTATCTTTTCTCGTTATGTTTACAGTGCCAGCGATAGCTGATCTTCGCCGTGGTGACTTCGTGGAAAAGCTTCTTGTGGCACCATCGCGCCTGGCGCTGGCTGGGTCTGGTTTAGTGAACCGTCTATTTCCGTCATGCTGGTGAAACAGTACCCGCACAACATATTTTGACACTGGTGATAGCTGCGCCGTACAAGCAAACTCAGCTCAACGCTGGTTCTGGTTTTTGCTATTGCACGGCAGCGAGGACAGCGCATTGCCATACGCGGGCCTCCTTTCAGGACTGGTTAATATCAACGCAAGTATAACGCTTAAGACGTTGAATCGTCACTCTCCGCTGTCCAGTCGTCGATTTTTACTTCCAGTTCCAGCGACGTGGTAAACCCTCCCCCACCAATATCATGAACACACCGCGTTATCGTCCAGTTCCCACTGTCGATCGTGGACTTAAAGCCGTAGACGCTGGCGGGCTGTTCCGGGTACAAATCTGCGCGGCCACGCGCCAGGGTGATGCTGAACGTCGCTGCCCCGCGCTGCAACTCCCGCCACTTAGCCGCTGCGGCACGCTTTGCCGCCTTTTCCGTCTTGAAGGTTTTACGGATAACAAAAACGTTGCCTTCGGCCCCGGCCAGATAATCCCCTTCTTTTTTGCTTGATGCGGGTTCTTTCTTTTTGGCCTGGCTGGTTCGTCGCCTGCGGGTGGTTTTCTTCACGGTAGTGGATGGTTTCTTGCCAAAGTTGAGATCAAGCCAGTATGCAGTTACGCCCGTGTACGCGTCGCGGTCAGCTACGTTAAACCGATGTTTATCACCGCATGACCGGACTATCTCGATCACCGGCAGCGGCTTGCCGCTCTGCGTCACTCCCTTGCCCGGCGTGATAAACAGAAGCATACCGTTTTTAATGGTTGCCACCGCGCCCAGCATTTCGGCCATGCGCGTTAAGAAGCTGATATCTGATTCACTCGTCTGATCGGCGTGGTCTATCTCAATCTTCGCCAGTTCTTCGCTGACGCCCGCACGCAGATCGTAGCGGCTGGCAATGCTGGCGACCACGTCCCCCACGGTAATATCGTGCCAGCTATATTCCCGCTTCACGTTAAAGGTATCGCGGAAATCTGCGCTTCTGGCACTGATCGTTAGCTGGTCAGGCGGGCCAGAGTGTCCGATCTCGTCAACCGTATACACGCCCTTAAAAACCAATGGATCATTATCCCAGCCCAGCGCCACCGATATCTTTGCGCCGCGTGATGGTAAGGCTACCTGCCCGTCTGCATCATCCAGAGTCAGATCCAGCGTGTCCGCTTCAAAGCCCCGGTTATCTGTCAGGGAAAGGGAGATCAGCCGGTTATCCAGCGCCGTAAGCTGCTTACCTTCAATCTCAATACTGAACGCCGGGCGCGGCGAATATCGGTTTTCTGTCGTGTCCATATCAACCCCTTCATCATGATGGGGTACATCGTCGCCACGCGCGCGCGCATGAACAACGCCCCGTCATTGTTGCAGGTTGCTGACAACCCTTATCCATCGCATCGGCCCGCCATTGCCGCAATGATATTCGCAGTCATTAAACTGGCGAGGCAAATACATGGCCACTAACTACCATCACGGTGTTACCGTCACGGAAACCACCGACCTTAGCACGATGATCACCGACATTGATTCGGCGGTGATCGGCGTTGTCTGCACCGCTGATGATGCGGACGAAACAGCGTTCCCGCTGGATACCCCTGTACTGATTACCCGCGTGGCTAACATGCTGGGCAAGGCAGGTAAAACCGGCACCCTGTTTACCACCCTGAAAGCGATTTCAGACCAGACCAGCCCGCAAACCATTGTGATCCGCGTTGCTGATGCTGCAAATATCAAACCGCCAGAAGGCGGCACCGCACAGACTCAGGATCAACTGGTTATTGGCGGCACCGATGCAAACGGGCGCTTTACCGGCATGTACGCGCTGCTGTCTGCCGAAATGCGCGTAGGTGTGCGCCCGCGTGTACTGGCTGTTCCTGGGCTTGATACGGAAGCGGTAGCCGCACAACTCGGCGTCATTGCCGAAAAGCTGCGCGCGTTTGCTTACGTGGCAGCGAACGGCTGCAACACAATCGCCGAAGTGAAGGTATACCGCGAGCAATTCTCCCAGCGTGAAATGATGGTTATCTGGCCTAATTTCATCTGCTACGACACCAACGCCGGGGCTAATGCCACCGTGCCCGTGGGTGCCCATGCTGTTGGGATGCGCGCCAAAATCGACGCAACGCAGGGCTGGCATAAAACCATTTCCAACGTGCCCGTTAATAACGTGCTGGGGATGGATCGGGATATCTATTTCACGTTGCAGGGCACCGATACCGACGCCGACGAACTGAACGCAGCAGGTGTTACCACGCTGATCAAGCAGGACGGCTACCGCATCTGGGGATCACGTACCTGCGACGCGGAAACGTATATCTTCGAAAGCTATACCCGAACCGCGCAGATTGTTGCGGATACCGTCGCCGAAGCCCATTTCGCCTATGTTGATAAACCGCTTACCCCGTCGCTGGTAAAGGACATTGTGGACGGCATCAATAAGAAGCTGACCTCATATGTGACGGCTGGCAAGCTGCTGGGCGCCCGCTGCTGGTATGACCCAGAACCGAATACCTCGGAAACTCTGCGCAATGGTCAACTGACCATTAAGTACAACTACACCCCTGTTCCACCGCTGGAAAATCTCAGCCTGGTACAGGAGTTCACCGACGAATATTTCGCTACGTTTTCCAGCGCAGTGAATAACTAACCGGGGGCGCTTATGGCACTGCCTAAGAAACTCAAATATTTCAATATGTTCTTTGACGGGGATAACTACTTCGGCATGGTGCCGGAAATCACCCCCGCCAAACTCACCAAAAAAACGGAAGACTACCAGGCGGGTGGTATGCCGGGTTCGGTTGCGGTGGATCTTGGCTTCGACGCTGGCGCCCTGGATATGGATATCACGCTTGGCGGTCTGGATGCCGGATTGCTGAAAAAATGGGGCGTTACCACTGCGGACGGGATGCAAACACGTTTTGCTGGCTCCTATCAGGACGACGCAACCGGCGACGCTGTACCGTGCGAAATCCAGACGCGTGGCCGCTTCACTGAACTGGATCCCGGTTCGGCAAAAGTCGGGGATGACACTTCGCATAAGTACACCCTGAAAAACACCTATTACAAGCTGACCATCAACGGCGAAGAGATCATCGAAGTTGATGTGCTCAACATGATCTACAAAGTTGCCGGTGTGGATGTGCTGGAAAAACACCGCGCTAACATCGGCCTATAAGGAAACCCGGCACCATGAGCAAGACCAAAGAAAACACCGTTATTCTTACCGCCCCTATTACGCGCGGTAAGACCAAAATCACCGAAGTGGCGATCACTTCCGTGCTTAAACAGGCTGGATCACTGCGCGGCTTAAAAGCCTATGACGTGCTGACTTCCAACTATGACGCGCTGGTTATTCTGCTGCCCCGCGTTACCGCTCCGGCACTAACCGCCGATGAGATTGCCCGTATGGATACTTGGGATTTTTGCCAGCTAGCCAACGCGGTGGTTGATTTTTTGCAACCCTCTTCGGATCTGACCGCGACGGATACGGGCAACGAATCATCCGATGCCCCTGCGAACGCATAGAAGACCTGATGGCAGATATCGCCGTCATATTCCACTGGCGGCCGGTAGAGATGGACGCCATGACGGTACAGGAAATACTGTTATGGCGTGATCAGGCGGCTGCGCGCAGTGGTGGAGATAACTAAATGGCAGACCGCAATTTAAATATCAGGGTGGCATTCAGCGCCCTGAATAATATGTCCCGCCCTGTCAACGCGGCGCGCCAGAGTGCCGCCGCGTTGGCGTCTCAAATCAACCAGACTAAAACCAGCATTAAAGGGCTTGAGCGTCAGGCAACCAGCTTTGACCGCCTCACCGCAGCCAATAAAAAAACCACCGAACAACTGGCCCAGGCGAAAGAACAGGCCCGGCAAATGGCGGCGGCTTATGGCCCGTTACGCCAGCGCAGCGCCGAACAGGTTGCCGCCCTCAATCAGCAACGTGCAGCCATTCGCCAGTTAACCCAGCAGCAGAAAGGCGAGCAGACGCAGCTTAACCAGTTGCGGGCCAGCTTCTACAGCGAAGGCATTGCGATCAGCAGCGCCAGCCGGGCGACGGAACAGATCAACCAGCGCACCGCGCAATACAACCGCCAGCTTGCCGAACAGCAGCGACGGCTTGACGCTGTTAACCAGGCGCAGGCCCGTTACAGCCGCGCCAAAGAAACCGGCGAAAAGATGATGAGCGGGGGGATGAAAAGCGCCGCAGTAGGGGCGGCAACCCTAGCACCTGTCGCCGCTGCGGTTAAATCCTACAGCAGCCTTGAAGACGCCATGAAAGGCGTAGCCAAACAGGTAAACGGCTTGCGTGACGACAGCGGCAACCGCACCCCGCAATATGAAGAAATGCAGCGGGCGATCATGGATGCCAGCGAAAAGCTGCCAATGGCAAACGGTGCTGTTGACTATGCCGCACTGGTCGAAGGCGGCGCACGTATGGGCGTAGCAAACATCGATGATCCGTGGGAAAAACAAAAAGCCGATCTGCTGTCTTTCGCCAGCATGGCGGCAAAGGCTTCTGTTGCCTTTGAACTTCCCGCCGACCAGCTTTCTGAAAGTCTCGGTAAGATTGCCGGGCTGTATAAAATCCCTACCCAGAATATTGAACAGTTAGGCGACGCCATAAACTACCTGGACGATAACGCGAAGTCGAAAGGCTCCGATATTATCGACGTGCTCCAGCGCGTTGGCGGACTTGCCAGCCAACTGGATTACAAGCAAGCCGCCGCGCTGGGTTCCACCTTTCTGACGCTCGGCACCCCTGCCGAAGTTGCCGCCAGCGCCACCAATGCAATGGTGCGCGAACTCTCAATCGCTACGGTTCAGGGCAAAAACTTTATGCAGGGTCTGGACGCCCTCGGCCTCAGCGCCGAAAAAGTTCAGAAGAGCATGTCAGTGGACGCGATGGGCACAATCATTTCAGTGCTGGAAGCGTCCAAAAAACTGGCCCCGGATCAGCAGGTAGCCAACCTTACCCAGATTTTCGGCAAAGAGTTCGGCGATGATGCGCAGAAACTTGCGAACAATCTGCCCGAACTACGCCGCCAGATAGAACTGACGCAGGGCGCAGCCGCTAAAGGATCCATGAATCGGGAATCGGATATCAACAAAGCTTCCCTTTCTGCTCAGTGGCAACTGACCAAAACCGGCGCGGTTAACGCATTCAGTTCAGCAGGGGAAACGCTCCGCGAACCGCTGATGGATATCATGCTTACTGTCAGTAAGGTGGTTGGCAGCGTCCGCCGCTGGGTTGAGGCAAACCCGGCGTTGGTTGGTTCAATCATGAAAGTCACCGCAGCCATAGGCGCGTTGCTGGTTGTCGTTGGCGGTCTGATGCTGTCCATTGGTGCGGTACTCGGCCCAATGGCACTTGTTCGCCTCAGCTTCACCACGTTGGCCGGGGAAGGAGGAATAGCGCGGCTGACTGGCGGCGTAATGCGCCTGGGTGGTGCGTTCCAGTGGCTTGCTGGCTCGCCTATGCAGGCATTGTTAAGCGCCGGTCGCATGGTATTCGGCCCGCTTATCACGCTACTGGCTGGCATTTCTGCGCCCGTCTGGGGGCTGATTGCTCTCTTTTCTGCGGCAGCTGTGGCCGTCATTAAATTCTGGCAACCGATTAAGGCATTTTTCAGCGGGTTCTTTACCGGGCTGATGGCTGGCCTTCAACCTATCACGCAGGCATTTAACGCCGTATTTGCACCGCTGGCCCCGATTTTTGACAGTATCGGCAACGCGATCAGCGGCGTCTGGGAGTGGTTTACCAAACTGCTGGAACCGATCCAGTTTTCCAGCGAAGCGCTGGCATCCTGTACCAGTGCAGGGGAAACATTCGGCAAGGTGGTAGGGGGTGCAATCAGCGCGCTGACTCTTCCCATTCAGTCCGTAGCCAAAGGGCTGGGCTGGATTCTGGAAAAGCTTGGCGCCATTCCCGACGCAGCGAAAGCAGCGCAGCAGGTTGCGCAGCAAATGACGCCGGAAGCGGTCAACAATCTGGCAGACCGGGTTAACGCCTTTTCCGGTGACGTGCAGGCAGTCGCGAAGGAAAGCAAAAAAGCCGAAGAGAAAAAGAAAACCGATGAGCAGAAGAAACAGGACAACCTGATTAACTCGCTCAAAGGCCCGGCCAACATCGTGCCGAAGATGAGCAGTAGCTTGGACAAAATCGCCACCAATACCACGGAGAAGAAAGACGGCCCCGGCGAAATTGTCTTCAAGAATAAGCAGCCCTATATCCCGATCCGTGGCGGATATTCGGAACCTCTTAAGCAGGCACAGCGCCAGCTACCATCCCTTACCGATTGGGTGACGCAGCAGGCCGGATCGCTGATCGCTTCCGTTACCCCCTGGCAGGTTGAGAAGCCCGCCGCCCGGGTGCCCGTTTCGGCGTCGCCGTCTGCGGCCTCCGTCGCTGCGCTGATGCCTGCACCGGGTGGCGATGTATATAACCTTAACTTCGACTTTAGCGGCCAGAAACTGGATGAAGAAACCATTATCAGGCGCGTGCGCGAAGAACTTGCGTTAGCGAAGCAGCAGGCCGACCGGCGCAAGCGTTCCCAACTGACCGATCACGTCTAAGGGCAATATCATGATGATGATTCTGGGGATGTTCCCCTTTTCACTGCAAACCACGCCTTACCAGAGTGCGAATAAAACCAACTCCTGGCGGCACGTCAAAAACGATCGCGTGGGGAAATCCCCGCGCTATCAGTTCATCGGCGCAGATGAAGAACCGTTCGTACTCAGCGGCACGCTGTACCCCGAAATAAGCGGCGGTGATGTGTCGCTTGTCATGCTGGAAACTATGGCTTTTTCCGGGCGCCCGTGGCCCCTGATAGAAGGCACGGGCAGGATCTACGGCATGTATGTCATTGAGCAGATCACGCAAAACCGGACGGAATTTTTTAAGGACGGGAAGGCAAAGAAAATTGATTTTACGCTCAACCTGAAACGGGTAAGCGAGGACATACGGGAAAAGCTGGCTGAAACAACTACCGACGATCTCTTCTCTCTGGTGAAAACCAACCTTTCGATATAAGAAAAGCGGGCCTTTGCCCGCTTCGTCTTCCGGAACACACCGCCATAACTGACCGTGCTACAGCACCGTTAAAAATGACTGTACTCGATACGCACGGCCAGCACGGTTAGAACCGGCCATGCGTGCCGGAATCCTTATTCCTGGTCGCAGGGAATTTTTTGTAAAGCGTAGATATCCCAACATCGTAAATTATAGCAACCCTCCGGCGAGATTCTCCTGCCGCTATTAATCTACCCGCCTGCGCCCATTGTTCTGGTGTTAGTTTTGGTCGTCTACCTCCGATCCTTCCCTGCGCGCGAGCGGCCACCAGTCCTGCACGCGTACGCTCGACAATCAATTCTCTCTCCATCTCTGCCAGTGCCCCCATAACATGAAAAAAGAAACGCCCCATTGGCGTTGATGTATCAATACTGTCAGTCAAGCTGCGGAAGTTCACGGAACGTTGCTTTAGCTCCTCCACGAGAATTACCAAGTTCCGCATACTCCGCCCAAGACGATCCAGCTTCCAGACAACAAGCGAGTCTCCTGGAGAAAGGCGCTTTAGTAATTTTTTAAGCCCTGGCCTTTCCGCTGTTCTCCCGCTCATTTTATCTTCAAAAATTAGCTCACATCCTGACCGCTCAAGCGCATCACGTTGCAAAGCCGTGTTCTGGTCATTTGTTGATACGCGCACATACCCAATAAACATAGTTTTTCATTCCGTTAAAACGATAAATCATGCCATTCGCATAAAAATTATGCATTTTCCAAAACGTTGGTTTGGGAGAAGGCTCTGCATTACCGGTTGGTGTGCCTGTTCCGTGGCCTTCAGCTACACCACCGACAGGCTGGTTGAAATGCAATGGTGCAGCTTTTTCTGCTGAAGAATACCCGGAGCTGGCAAAGGCTTACCCGACAAATAAATTGCCTGATTTACGTGGTGAGTTTATTCGTGGCTGGGATGATGGGCGTGGAGTGGACAGTGGGCGAGCGTTATTGAGTGCTCAGAGCGATACGCTGCAAAATATTACAGGTAGCTTTTGGGATATGACCACGGGGCCAAATAATAATACTGTCGGCGCATTTACCTCTTCAACATTGACACCAAATCTCGCATCAATTGCGACAGGTGGTACATATAAACAGGCGAATTATTATTTTGATGCATCACGTGTTGCCAGAACATCAACGGAAACACGTGCGCGAAATATTGCATTTAACTTTATCGTGAGGGCTGCATAATGGATAACGCTGTATTAAATAGCGAGCTTATTGCCACGAAGGCGGGGAATATTACCGTCTATAGCTATGATGGTGAAACTCGGGAATATATTTCCACTTCAAATGAATATCTTGCCGTTGGTGTCGGCATTCCGGCATGTTCCTGTTTAGATGCCCCTGGCACACATAAGGCTGGTTATGCAATCTGCCGTTCTGCAGATTTTAACTCATGGGAATATGTGCCAGACCATCGCGGTGAAACGGTCTATAGCACCAAAACAGGAGAATCAAAAGAAATCACAGCTCCGGGTGATTACCCCGAAAATACAACCACTATAGCCCCGTTAACGCCATACGATAAATGGGATGGTGAGAAATGGGTGACCGATACTGAGGCACAGCATAGCGCCGCAGTAGACGCGGCAGAAGCACAGCGCCAGTCACTGATTGATGCAGCAATGGCTTCCATTAGTCTGATTCAGCTGAAATTACAGGCCGGGCGGAAACTGACGCAGGCAGAAACAACCCGACTTAACATTGTGCTGGATTACATTGACGCGGTGACGGCAACAGATACCAGCACCGCGCCTGATGTCATCTGGCCTGAACTGCCGGAGGCGTAGGCCATTCAATATCGGGTGCTGTTGACGTATCAACACGCATCAGCAGCACACGGTATTTCTTCCATTGGGTGAGAGTTGAAGTTTCTTCATCAGTTGCGATACCAGCATCAACAGCATCCTGTCGCCAGGATATTTCAGCATCTGCTTTTGCACGAAGGGTGGCTTTCATGTTTTCTGCATCTGATATTTTCTGTTCTGGTGAAAGCGGCGGCTCATCAACCCATGCAAGGGTCCCTGAAACCATTCCCAGCATTTTTCCTGTTGGCTTATTTCCCCCATTAAATCTGACAGCATCCTCATCGCTGATTTCAATACCATCCTGCGGCCATGTCCCCTCCTTGATATAACTTTCGTATAGCGCTGCGTTGTAGATTGCATTTTCGGACGGGCTGTAAACACTTTTAACTTTATTCATTCTGTTATCTCCCTTTCGCTATATAGCAAAGATTAAACCCACCGCCGCCTGACATACGGGCTGTAAAACCCGTTCTTGAAGTACCAGTTGAGTTAACTCCATAAGCAGGCATGGTTGTTGGAGAAAGCAGAGACTCCTGGATATCTGCCATTGTCAGTGTAATTGATTCGACCCGCGCGGGGAAAGGTAGCGGGAAAACAACATTCGTCCCTGTCTGTCCAACGGGGAAACCGAAAATACCCCATTGTGTAATTACCCCATCCGGCCCCTTACTCCATCCAGATTTAGGAATCGGCCAGTCTGCTGCTCCAGAGTGCCCCGTTGTAAAACTACTCATATCTGGTACTTGGCCGGTACCCGTTCCGACGTTCCTCGTTGCCGCTTCTCCCAAACCAAGGTTTTTGAGAACCTCGTCAACCAATCCGGCGTCGGCCATTTCTTTGAGCGCATTCGCAATCAATGGGTACTGATCATGTGGATTCGCATTCGCAAGATGTGTATCCATCAAATCATCTGCATACGATTTCGCGATAATAATTTGAGAATCAACATAAGCGCGAGTTGCCAGCACTACGGACGGGTCAATTTTGAGCGTCACGGCGGCGGTGTTGCTGACGATCAGGATCATGCGGACAATCTGAACGCGCCCGCTACCTTCCTGCAACTGCGGCTTATAGGTTTCCGCGCAGTTGGCTACGGCAATCATATCGCCGTCTTTATCGAATAAGCCGATTTCACGGATCCACCACCCGCCCACGTCTTCGGGGATCACCTGCTCGGCAATAATCTGGTTGGCGTTGTTAGGATCAATGCTCAGGGTATTGAGTGGCGCATGGCGCAACTCATGAACCAGCGCCGTTTGTGCCGGGTTCGGCGTCGGCAATGCGCCGTTACCATCGCCTACAGCCATCTGGGTGATCTCAACCTGCGCACCCAATGCCGTGGCATTTGCCAGTTTCGCCGCGCCCACATTGGTTAGCACGGCATAATATTTAGTCGCCACTTGCGATCTCCACGGTGTCAATTAAATGGATTGCCGCCCCGGTGTAATCATCACCGCCCACGGCTATGGTTTCAGGGAAATACGGGTACACAGTCAGCGTATCGCCGGAATAACTACCCGCGCCGATATACAGATCGCCGGTTGTTTGCAGGTGAAGAGACATTCCCAGCATATGACGGCTGCACGGCTTCACATCGGCGATCAGGCGTTCAAGCTCCTGATAGGTTTCTTCACTAATGCCCTGGTCTTCCACGCCAATATCCAGCGTGAAGGTGCCCGGTGCGGTATCAATGTTCCACCACTCGTTAACCCGGATGAAGAAGCCGAACGGCTCCACAACCCGGCGCATGGCACCCGTTGTACCCTTGTACTTATGCAGGTAGAACGCATCGGCCACCGCCTTTCGTTTCGTGCTGATCGGCCAGGCCTCATCCCAGCGATCAACGGAGAAGGCCCACGCCAGATAGGGCAGCAGATCAGCCCGACACGTCCACGGGTTCCACAACTGGCGCAATGGCACGGGCACTTCACCCAACGACGCACAGACGCGCGCGGCGACGCGCTCCATTCGGCTGGCGCTCGGCGGTAACAGGTCATTACTCATCGTAACCACCCACCGTTATGGTGTATTCGGTGCAGTGTGATGCCTGGTAGTCACTCAGCACGATATCCGCAACAGGCTGTGCCAGTTCCACGCGCTGGACACCTTCGACGTGCAGGGCGGCGTAGATAGCTGAAAGACGGATATCGCGCCCTAAGCGATTCTGCGCGGCAATATACGCCTGTAACTGTTGCTCCGATGCCTGCCGGACGGGTTCTGCTTCCGGCCCCGGATAGATGTAAAGCGTTGCATCGATCTGATACGGCACGATCTCCGCAGACTGCACCGTTACCCTGTCGGCCACCGGGCGCACCTCTTCATCGTTCAGGGCAGTAGCGACCACGGAAAGCAGATCATCGCTGGCCGTTCCGTCACCCTCACGCGACAGCACCGAAATGGTGACGCAAGCAGGTGTAGGACTGACCGCCGAAATATCAGCTACGCGCCCGTCTGCCGAACGCCCCCAAAATTCATACGCCGCCGTTGGCCCGGCCACGCTCAGACCTTCAAAAGCCTGCTGGGTACGCGTGCGTAAATCCGGATCTGACTCCATCACGGCTTCAATTGGCGGGGTAACGCTGTCGTCTTCTTCCTGAATGGTCAGACGTTCAACGTTGAAATTGACCGCCAGATTATCCAAATCGCTATCCGTGGAATAAGCCAGCATCACCGCGCGGGCCGCTTCATTCACCCGCTGGCGCAACAGCAATTCGCGATAGCAATTCTCTTCCAGCAGCATGGTGATCGGCTCCGATTCAAGCTCAAGCGTGCGGGCGATCTCTTCCTGTTCATCTTCCGGGTACATCGCAATAAATGCGGCCTTGCGCTGCGCGAAAAGCGTTTCGAAGTCCAGCGGTTCAACCACCACGGGCGGCGGTAGCTGCGATAAATCGATCGTGCCGCTCATGCCTGGCCCCTCAATGTGATATCGGCGTTAAATGGCGTCTGATTGTCGGTGCGGTTGGCCTGAATAGTGGCAACCAGCCGACCAGCACCCGGCGCGCTCAGGGTAATACTGGTCAGAGAGATACGCGGTTCCCATAAATACAGGGCGCTGTAAATGGCAGACATAACGCGCAGCTTCGTTATGGCGTTATCGACCGGCTGATCTATCAGGTTGAAAAGCTGCGAACCGTAAGCGCGGCGCATTACACGGGAACCGATCGGCGTTAACAGAATATCGCCGATAGACTGCGCTATATGCTCGTTGTCGGTGATGGCATGGCCTGAACCGGCATTCATGCCGCTGTAACGGACTGTACTCATACCGGGCCACCTGTATTACTGCCACCGGACTGGACGCCGCTATGTTTGTGCGAATGGACAACGACACCATTAGACGAAAGCGATCCGCCTGAATGGGTAATGTTGCCCTTCATTTCCCCACCGTTTTGCACTTCCAGCGTGGCGGTGATCAGCTTGTTGGTGCAGACCACTTCCGGCGTGTCCAGGGTAACGCGCGTGTCTGCCTTGACCGTTACCACCGGCACGGTGGCGGTAATGGATTCCGACGCGGTGACGCTTGCCGTTTTTACCCCGCTGACAACCAGCGCGCTGGCCTCCGGGTCATATGAAATACGGGCGCCATCCGGGTGCAGGATTACGCAGGTGGTAGCGCCAGCATCTGGCGGCGGTGCGTCTTCGCTGTAAAGGCTTCCGGCAATAAATGCCGTTTCCATCTCACCGCAGGGGCACAAAATATAAACCTGTTCGCCCACTGTCGGCGCCCACCACGTCACGGCTTCACCGGCGCGCGGCACTGCCCAGCGGATCCAGTCGGTTTTGTTCTCGCCGGTTTCGACGCGTGCAAGATACTTTTCCGTATCCACTTCCAGCACGGTGCCAATGCGGGCGAGATTGCAGATAAGGCGATAGAGTTCGTTTAAATTCATAGTGCTGACTGTCTCCCGTGGTGCCGGTTACGCTGTCCGGCGTCGCTTCCACCCGGTAGCAGGCTTTACGACCGTTTCGGCTTTTGGGTTATGCAGTCAGTATCAGGAGTCGCGCGCGCGCAAACAACGCGGCGCCATTGTGGCGGGTTGGTGACAATCAAATCTCTTGCATGAAGGCAACAACAGTATCGGCCAGCCAGTCTAAATCCTCCTCGGTCATGCCCAGGAGTTCACGCACCGGGTAGCGCGCACGGGCACCCGGCATCACGTTATCGACTTCACCGTACTGGTGAACGCTGGCAATTTCGGCGGTATGCCCCTGAAAGCCAACCACGGCCATGCCGCCCGTACCGTAAGCCTTAAGAAAGCGTGCGGTGCGCAGCTTACGGAACATCGGATCCTTTCTGGTGCGGTTCTGCTTTGACTGGTTGAGATTGATTTCAATATAGCGCTGGATATCGCGCTTATAGAACGTGCGCAGGGCACCGCGATCAACGTCATAGCCGGTGATTGCGCGGTGCTCACCCCTGCCCGTGGTTCGCCAGTTGCGTAACTCCCTGGCCTCATCATTCCATATGAACTTTATCCCGCCCTGGGTGCGCAGGATTTTGCGGCGGCGGGCCTGATAGCTTTCGCCGCTGGGGTTCTTCTGGCTGGCGATACGCTTTTGCTGACGCTTACGCAGCCCAATCGCAACGTCGCGCGTCAGCTTGCGACGGTGCCCCGGCGAAAGCTGCGCGGCCACACTGGCTAGCCAGTCGTCTAACTGCTGGAAGAGGGGATCGGTTTGTTGTCCTGCCATGTTTCGCCGCTGACCTCATCAACAAATACCAGTGACCACGCGCCAATTTCTGGCCCCGGTGCAGGGTCAGCACGGTGACGGGTGACGATCTCGCCATCTTCACGGGTGACGATCACCGCTTCATCAGCCTGAATCTGGATCAGCACGTCCATCGTGCTGTTACTCAGGATATCGGCTTCGAATGTTATGCCGTTCTGCTGCCTGTCCGGGTTAAATAACAGATCAGGCTGATATAATCGCGCCCATGCCAGTACCGGCACGCTGATAGTATCCAGAGATTCAGGGTAATCCATCACCAGCACTTCCAGCGTATAGCGATACTCAAACGCAGCAGCACGCTGGCCGGTGCTGACCATACGGCCTTTACGCAGGTAAACCGCCAGATTATCGGGATTCTCGCGCAGCCAGGGCACATGCTGGCTTATCATCTGGCGCAGCAAATCGGGTTTAAGCATTACTTATCCCTCCTGGACTTAACCGCATCATATGCAGCCTCACAGGCTAATCCTCTGGCTCTTGCTTCATCAGCATCTTTTGCCAGTTGCCCCGCTCGATCGTCAGCGCGGCGGAACAGGTCGGCGAGCAGTACGGCGCCGCTGGTTTCTGCCTCGCTTCTGCCGGGAGTTCCGGCACCGCAGGCGCGTTCACGGTCTGCCAGTTGCCTGGCGAGTTTGTCGGCCCTGTCGTGCAGCCCACGAGAAGCAGCACGGGCACGATCGGCATCAGCCTGCACGCCAGCAAGCTGCTGGCTGGCTTGTTTTCTGATCGCATCAATTTCACCTTGTCGGCGTTGCTCTTCTGCCCTGGCCTCAGCCTGTCTTTGCGCCAGTGCGGTGGCGTCGCGTGCATCACGTTGCGCCCACTTTTCACGCCAGTGCTGATTGGCATCACCGTAACCGGCGCAGTAACGCCAGTGGCTAAACCCCCATACAGCAGCAGCGACCAGCACAAAACAAACAATCACTTTCCAGCGTGACAACATCCCCATTTCAAAACCTCTCGCCAGCTCGCACCGTCAATACCGGACGTGCTGGAGCACTGTCAAAAATGACCGCGCTCAATACGCACGGCCAGCACAGTTAAAAATGATCAGGCCAGAAATAACGTGCGCTCTGCTTCCCGACGCTTAACCAGCCCCGGCAACACCTTGCCACCTGCTTTATTCCATTTCGGAAACTCAGCCGCAGCCCCGGCGAAATCGCCAGCATTCAGTTTTTTCAGCAGTGTGGAACCTTCCAGCGCCTTTACGCCCAGGTTGTAGGCAAAATCGACCAGCGCATCGAACTGATTTTGATTGATGGTGACTTTAACCAGCCCCGTAACGCCTTTTTCATACTGCACCAGACCGCTACGCAACAGGCTATCGGCAATTTCCTGCGTAATGGTCATACCCTTGCCAACCGGCACGCCGTTGACGGGTTGAGTCCATCCATAACCGATCGTCCAGACGCCTACAGAATCCTGATAAGCGGCCAGCCTGCACCCTTCAAAACCTTTCAGCATGTTGATGCCGTTATTACTCACTTCCACTTTTTGGCCCTCCAAATCGTGCGTCGAATAGCCCGCTTACTTTGCTGCGTACTTTGTCAGCACCCATTAATCCGATTGAGGCACCTACGAAAATTGCTGCGTTTGATGGCAAACCGAAATATTCAAGCGAACCAGCTACCGCAAGCGTGACAATCCCGCAGACCAGTGAACCGGTGGCAGTTTTAACGATTGACTGCCCATCGTAGATACTCATTAGCGCCGAAATACTCAGCGCCGCACCAGCCGCGTAAAGCGTTGGCAGATAAGTGGCGATCCATTTCATTGTTTGTTCGAATAGTCCCGGTGGTGTGTCGTGCATACCATCCCCCTTAATCCCATAGCTGCACGGTTTCCCGCTGGGCTGGCGGCTGGATCTCTGGCAGGTAGACAATCTGCCCGGCCTGCAACTCAGTGGCGGCGGAAATGCCCTTATTGGCATCGATCACCGCCTCGGTAACGCCTGCTGTTCTGCCGTAATAGCGCCAGCAAAGCAGGTCGATCGTGTCGTTTTGCTGCGCCTGAACGTTCATTACACCAACTCCGCCAGGCCCCGGCTTTCGTCCTGGATATCACGGATTGACCAGCGCACATCCCGCCACAGCGTATCGATCTGCGTGCTCAATGCCGCCGCGTGGTCTTCGCCTTTACTGGTGGTGTCAATATCGCGGTAGCCTTCAATCAACAGCGCCTTAGTGAGTGAATACACGGCGTTTTTATAGCGCCATACCTTCACGGAAGTGCCATTCACCGGACTGGCCGGAATTTCTGCCAGTGACTCATATCCCGCATCAATCTGCACCTGGCGCCACAGGAAAAGCTGATCATTAACATGGGCCACCGCTTCCACCGTTCGCGACATCAGGCGATCGGTTGTAACCTGCCCATCAAGACGCATCGCACGGCGTAGTTCAGCCAGCGAAATGACCGGCCAGAATGGCAGGCTTTCAACTTTCGCGCCGCCATCATCCGGTACGGGATCGGATGGTGGCCGTACTGGCTCAGTGGCTACCAGACTCATGATCTCTACTCCGTATAAGTCAGGCGGTGGACGGCAGGACGAAGACGCGGCGTTGCCTGTTTTCGCCTGCCGTGCCGCCTGGGTGCGCGGGGGCACGTTCGGTTATGACGCCGCCTTCTGGCGGGCTGTCGTGGTTCTATTCTTCGCTGCCGGCTTACTTTTAGCGGCGGGCTTTTTGGTTTCCCGCTTCGCTTTTGGCTGCGCTGGCGGCGTTGCCGTCTGGGTTTCGGTGCTGTTCGCTTCTGGCTTGCCGCCTGCGCCGTCACTGTCAGCAGGTTGCCCGGACTTCTTAAGCGCACGTTGCAGAAGCTCAATATCACGGGTTACGCCTGCTTTTTTCGGGTTCAACACTGCCGCCTGACGCAGGTATTCAACCGCAGCGGTAAGCGATTCAACGTTGTCAGTCAGGCGCAGCGTATACCCCAGCGCCTTAAGCAGCTTTGAGCGCACCTCATCCGGCATATCTTCGTTCAGGGTTAAACCCCGTAACGCTTCCAGCAGGTCAGCAGCGACCGGCGCAACAGCCGGGTTAGCTTTGAATGCAGCCAGGACGGGATCGCAAATTTCTTCCACCAGTACGGTGGCGGTGGTGCGGCGATACTGATCCGGCATCGGCAACTTATGGCGCAATACGTACTGACCAATGCGCAGGGCTTCGGCGATGTTTCCGCAGTCACAACACCAGATCATGACAGTGGTTAACACGTCGTCAGACTGGCCGGAATCTGCCGTAAGTACGCCTTCGATCCACGGCTGATAGTCCGGCAGCAGTTCGCGTTTTAAATCCGCTTTAGCCTTCTGGGACTGGACACGGCTCAAACGTGCTTTATCCAGTCGCAGGCGGTGAAGTATGGTTTCGTAGGCCGTCATTTCAAGCTGCGACGGCTCACGGCTGGCGTGGCGGCGTTCTGCCATCACGCGGTTAAAATGTTGTTGAGCAGGTGTCAACATGATGCCCCCAAAGCGGCCAGCAGTTAGCTGGCCTGCGCTGATTTATGGTGCCGGTGCTGGTTCTGCGGCGGTAATGCCTTCGATCAGACAGCCGAAGCCGTAATCTTCAACAACGTAGGCATCATTTGACGAACTGTAGGTAGAGACGCGGTTATATTCCGGCTCTTCCACGATACGGCGACGGTGCGCACCTTCCTGCCAGTAAATCGACAGGTTTTCCCACGAAGTGATAAACATGCTGCCATCAGGGAAGAAAGGCGCGATGAACGAAGGCAGGTTGCCGATCGTCTTACGCGATGCGATCAACTGACCGGCCAGCGCTTCGGAGTTCGGGTTATTGGTGCTTACGGCATTGATGAGCGGGAACGAACGGCTAACCGTCAGGTTACGACCAGTGATCACCACAAGATTGGGCGAATCTTTGTACCATTCGTCCATCAGTGAGTTAACCGCGTCATAAACCAGCGAGTCGTAGTTACCGTAATCACCTTTAGCGATCACCTGGTTGGAATCGTCGCGGCTGGTCACGGTGATATCTTTCATGACACGTTGCGGCGCGTTCGCGCGGTACTGTTGCAACCAGCCAATACCACAATCCTGCAAAAGCGGGTTAGCGTTGCGGTCGGACTTATCCGCGTAGCTGGTTCCGTTAAAGCCGATCATGATGCGGTCAAGCGCGATACGCTGAATGATCTGATTGCTCAGACGCTGCTGGAAATCCGGGAATTTAGCCCAGGCATCAAGCTGCGCATATGAGGCGAAAGTATCCGCGTTCACCTTATTACAGGTGTACTTGTTCGAATCCAGCGCCGTAACGGATACAGGCTGGCGGCGATCGGTGGTGGAATTGTTAGTGCTGGAAATCGGGCCGCTCACGCCCAGACCGATTTTTTCACCGGTCTGATCGTTAACGCCGTAGATGTTAATCAGCTTCAGCATTTCGGAAGACTGCTGCACCTTGTCTTCAAGCGTCTGCTCAACACTTGGATCAATGCTGAACGACTTTGTTACGTGGGACTTGTTGATGTGATTCAGTTCAGCTTGTCGCTCAAGATACGCATCAAACAATTCACGGGTAGAATTACGCATAGTTATATTTCCTGTACTGTTCCTTCGTTACTGGCGGCGATCAGCAGTCAGCAAGCTGGGCGTTAGATTTTTCAGTTGCGCCGGTCGCTTCCGGGCGGCGGAATTTACTGGCGTCCTGGGTAGAAAGCTGCGCTTTCATCTCGTCGAACTCAGAGCGCAACTTCTCCACCGCTTCGGCGGTCTGCTTGTTCTTAAGTTGCCCTGCGCTCAGTTTTTCCATCTTGTCCAGCAATTCACCCTGGCTTTCCGCTACCAGTTCAACCGCCTGGCGGATATCGCCATTTTCACGATCGAAGTGCTGGCGGGTTCCAGTCAGCATTTCCTTGATACGGGAAAAGAAATTCTTCCCGGTGTCGGACGCTGGCGGCTCTTCCTGCGCAAATTCGAGGGATGATTCCAGGGTTTCAGTGAAGAAGCATTCAGGTGCGTAGTGACGCGCGGCCAGTGGGTTGGCGCTGGCGTTCTGGGTGCAAAACTTCATCATTTCGGTGCCCAGGCTCGCCGGGTTATCAGTACAGGCCAGCCCCATAAGGTAGGCTTTGCCGGTGTCTGCAAAGGACGGATGCACCTCAACGCTATGGTAGATTTTCTGGCGTTTCTTCTTCAGTTCGACCAGTTCATCCGTGGCGTCCACCTTCACCAGAAGCGCCAGCTTGCCCTTTAACGGGCCTTCGGCAATCTCTTCGGTTTTAGTCTCGACCACATCACCATACGCGCGGAAATCGCTTGTCGGCGACCAGCCTAAAATGTGCTCCAGATTGACGCGGGCGCCATAGACCTGGGGATCGTACTGTTCGGCCATTTCGGTGATGTGCTGACGTTCCAGCACGCGGCCGTCACAGGTTGCGCCCTCTACTGCGGCGCGGAAAAAATTTGTCATTGGCATGGTGACAAAGCTCCGGGTTGGTAAGCGATTGATATTAACCAGTGCCCCAATCATTCCCTTTGCAGCCGGAAGGCGCAAAGCCTTCACTTTGTCGGACTCAGGCGACAACCAGCGGCGATATTGTTGCGCGCGCGAGCGCGATAGCCTGTTGCCATGAATACAGCCGAAGACCTCAGCACAAAAGCCAAAAGCCTCTACTGGCAGGCGTTTAGCATCACTCAGATTTCTAAGGAAATCGGGGTGAGCATTAACACGATCTACAGTTGGCGCCGCCGCTATGAATGGGATAAAGCCACCCCCATGCAGCGGGTGCAGGATCGCACGCACGTTCGTTACCTGCGCCTGGTGGAAAAGGACGACAAAACCCCGAAGGACTTCAAAGAAATTGACCTGCTGGCGCGCCAGCTTGACCGCTTTGAACGGCATGAGCGACGCGACCAGGAGAAAGAGAAGAAGGCAAAGACCCCGAAAAACCATTTCACCGAAGAACAGATAACCCAGCTTCGCGCCCTGGTCTTTGATTCGCTATACGAGCATCAAAAACGCTGGTTCAAACAGTGGAACCGGCGTAACCGCTTTATCCTCAAATCGCGCCAGATTGGTGCCACCTGGTACTTTGCCCGCGAAGCGCTGTTGCGTGCGCTGGAAACCGGAAATAACCAGATATTCCTGTCAGCCAGCCGCGCCCAGGCGTTCCAGTTCAAGCGGTTCATTCAGAAGCTGGCAAGGGAAATAGGGGTAGAACTAAAGGGCGGTGATGCGATTGAATTAAGCAACGGTGCGATCCTGTACTTTCTCGGCACCTCCGCCGCGACGGCCCAGAGTTATACCGGCGATCTGTACCTGGATGAAGCCTTCTGGATCAGCAACTTCATCAACCTGCGCAAAGTCGCCGCAGGCATGGCGACGCAGAAAGGGCTACGCCGCACCTACTTTTCAACGCCATCCAGTGAAGAGCATGAAGCCTATCCCTTCTGGACTGGCGATCAGTTCAATAAACACCGTCCCCGTGCCGATCGGGTGGATATAGACACCAGTTATAAGGCACTGAAAAACGGCAAGCTATGCGGGGATAACATCTGGCGCCAGATAGTCACGCTGGAAGACGCCGTGAAGCTCGGCTTCGATCTGGTTGATACCGATGAAATCCGTAACGAAAACTCCCCCGACGAATACGCCAACCTATACGGCTGCACGTTCGTTAAAGCCGGGGAACGCGCCTTCGACTACAACGCAATTCTGGGCTGCGGCGTTGATGGCTACATGCCGGACGCGTGGCCGGACTGGAACCCGTTTGCACCCCGTCCGCTGGGTAATCGCCCTGTCTGGGTTAGCTATGATCCCAACGGCAGCAGCGGCAAAGGCGACAGCGCCGGGCTGGTTGTGCTAGCCCCGCCAGCCGTGCCGGGTGGTAAGTTCCGCGCGGTAGAGCGCCACCAGTTACGCGGCATGGAGTATGAAGAGCAGGCCAAATTTATTAAAGAGATCACCACCCGCTACAACGTGCAGCACATTGCTATCGACGGCACAGGGATCGGCGATGCGGTTTATCAACTGGTGGTCAAGTTCTTCCCGCAGGCGGTTAAATACAACTATTCACCGGTTCTTAAGCGGTCGATGGTGCTCAAAATGTTGATGGTCATTCGCGCCGGGCGCTTTGAGTTCGACGCCGGAATGATGGATCTCGCGCAGTCGTTTATGACCGTGCGTAAAGTCACCGCAGGCGGCGTTATAACCTACCAGTCCGATCGCGCCCGTGGCAGCAATCACGGCGATCTGGCATGGGCAACTATGCAGGGCATTTACAACGAACCGATCGGCGCGGAAGTGACCGGCGATAACGGCAGTTTTGTGGAGGAGTTTTAATTGAGCGGCAAAAAGAAATTCAGGGCGCCAACTGCTGCGCCAGCCAGCACGGCCAGCAACGCAGCCACCCCGCTGGAAAGCGTGGAATCTTTCAGCTTTGGCGACCCGATCGCAGTCAACGATCGCGCGTCTCTTATGGAGTGCCTCGAATGCCATAACAATGGACGCTGGTATGAACCACCGATCAGCCCCTACGGGCTTGCGCGCATGTTCGACGTTGCCGCCTATCACCAGTCACCGCTGATATTTAAACGCAATGTTATCGCCAGTTGCTACATACCACACCCGCTATTGACCCGGCAGGAGTTCACCGCCTGGGTGCAGGATTATTTAATTTTCGGTAACTGTTACATGGAATGCCGCCGCAACCGACTCGGCCAGCCGATTGAGCTGCGGCACAGCCAGGCGAAATATACGCGGCGCGGCATAGACCCGGCTCAATTCTGGTTTGTTCCGCGCTACGTTGACGATCACGCGTTCGAACCGGGCAGCGTCTGCCAGATCAAGAACCCCAGCCCGCACCAGGAGATCTACGGCGCGCCGGAATATCTGGCCGCGCTACAAAGCGCCATGCTGAACGGTGAAGCAACGGTGTTCCGCCGCAACTACTACATTAACGGCAGTCATGCGGGTGTGATCGTCTACCTCACTGACCCGGTGGCGAATAATAACGATGTGGAAAAGCTTAAGAAGTCGCTGAAAGATGCACGCGGCAACGGTGCTTTTAAAAACCTGTTTGTCTACGCGGCGGGCGGGAAAAAAGACGGCCTGCAAATTATGCCGTTCAGCCAGGTGGCGGCGAAGGATGAGTTTACCGGCATCAAAGACGCCACCCGCGACGACCTGCTAGCCGCGCACCGCGTGCCGCCCGTTCTGATGGGGGTAATGCCTAATAACTCCGGTGGCTTCGGCGACGTAGAGAAAGCGGCGAAGGTGTTTTCCATCAACGAACTGGCTCCGATACAAGAAAGCCTGAAAGAGTTAAACGACTGGCTGGGGATCGACGTGGTGCGCTTCAATCCTTACGCACTGTTGCAGGCAGCAATCTGACGCCAGCCCGGACACACCCACCACCACCGTGGAACGGCCAGCACGGCCGCAACTGACCACACCGCACGTAAGCCCCTCAGCAGCCCGCTGGCAGGGGCTTTTCTTTTGCCTCAAACCACCACGGCGAACCGAAAACGACGCAGCAGCGAGGCGCAGCGGCGCGAAAATCGGCGCAGATAATACCGACCCTATCCCACCCCTCAGCGCGCGCTCATTCCCCCGCCTCGCCCGCACGCAGAAACCCCGCTTTTTTGTGCAAATGTGCAGACCACCGGAAGGCCCGCCCCGTCTGGTCTGCACTGACAATACGAATGCCGAAATTTTTGTGCATTTACGTGCAATTTTTTGCATTGTTTTTTACGCAATAAAAAAGGGCTTTGTTAGCCCTTAATTTTTTATCTTCCCCACTCCCGATCAGGAAGTCGATCTTTGAAGGCAAGGTAATCGTAAAACTCACGAGTATGGGAAAAAATACATTCGCACATTGCAGCGCCTGCGTTTGAAAGAGCCAATTTCAACATGCCGTCAGGTTTAGGATTACTCACCAAATTTTCATAAACTTGAGCCCGATCTGTACCGTGGACACATAGCAAAAGTGACGACTCAAATGTAACAACGGCATCCAATAAGCGCTGATGCACTACGGCAAGGGCTGGTTGGTTTGCAACAATTGCATTCAAACAGCGGCGATCACCTGTCATGAAGATGGCTTCCGGGTTCTCTATGCACGATGCAAGCAATAGCTGTTCGCCTACATCAATTCCGGGCACACTCCCCAAAAGCTCAATAAGCTGTGAGTCCTGAACTTCCGGGATATCCTGCACAGATTCGATGAAGGCACCCACCTGCTCGTAAACAACCTGACTACCACACTTCCTGATTGCTTTATCAGGATTTTTTGGCAGAAGCTGAAAACGAGCAGCAGGGTTAATGAAGATCTGTTCGGGGGGTTGATTAAAAACCACTGGCAGTTGTGATAACAGATTGCACTGGGCCAGCTTCAAAATGACATCATTGTCAGAAAGAACAATCACTTATTATTCCCCGATTAGATTTTCTAAAACCTTAAGATCATCTTCGTGAATATTTTCTAAATCCATCCCGCTTTTCATCATGGCCCTCACAAAATCCTGATCTGAGTCTTCACCAGCGCAGAGTGATTTAACAGCGTTAACAGCAACGCCCCAGCAGTTCTGCGCGAAACCATAATTTAAAGCGATGTGAGTTGGGTCAATGTGATTATCACTTCCAAACTTTTGAGCCGCGCGAGCCAAGCCTGGCCCATTCAACCTGCCAGCGGTAGGAACAATACGTAAAGACTTCTGCCCCGAAATGACCTGGAAGGCGAACTCGTTGGCTTCTTTCTCTACGTTGTCCGTCGAAGCATTCTCAATTTTTGCATCAATATGGCACTGCCCGTTTTCTGCGTTCAGATGCCCTCTGGCGATATGGCCTAACTCATGCGCGAGATCAAACAGCATATAGCCGTATTTCTGAGGCTGAGTAAGAACAATCACCGGGCGCCCATGACTCATTAGCGCCAGCCCGGCCATTTTTTTGGCAGCTTGAGGGAAGCATTTTAGATAAACAACAGGAATGCCAATCGAATGACAGTATGTTACCAGGCTATCTAGCGACACCCATGATTCCTTAGTAAGAATCTGGGTTCGTATCGCCAAAGGATCCAGCACTGCACTGGCATCGTAAGGGACTTTAAAATTAGACGCGACAATACCGGCCGCAGTATAGGCAACAGCAGTAGCGATATCTAAATCGTTCTCGGCTACATTTTGGCGATGTTTATATTTATGGTTTCCACCAAAGTTAAAGCATACCCCTTCGCTACCATCTTTCAGGCTATCCGGGAGAATGCTAAACATACGCGCAAGGTGCAGGCACGCATACTGGCGCCCTGATGGGGTGTCAGCAAGCTTCTCATCCCACCAGTCAGGCAACAACCTGCGGATGTAAGAGAGATTAAACCCGGCCCGGCCGAATTTAGAATATATCTGACTCATCTGATTATGGTTCGTCATAAGAGCCTCCTAACTGCGTGTGTAAGCGAAATGCCATTTATTATTAGCTTAGTTATGACACAAAAGCGCGCACACTATAAGCAGAAAACGGCGAAAGTCATAACTATTTCGGTTGTGTGGAAAATGGGTAATTGCTTCTTAGAGCGTCTTATATCGGCTTAGTTCCGCGAAAATGCTGCTTTCATCCTGTTCACAAGATCGCTTGTTTTTTGCTTCGCCGCCATCACTTGCGACGGCAGCTTATCCAGCCCCGACGCGGCGCGGTTGCGCGATACCAGCCGCCCGTCCTGCACGGTCATAACAAGATCGCCGCACGCCACTGACGCACCGGCCATCATCGATCTGACCATTCCGGCGCTGGCATCAATCCCACGTAGCGCCAGCAGTTCACTAATCTGCTGCTCTTTCACGGATAGCCCGGCCCCGTCTTCCCGTTCCGGTGGCCGCGTTTTCCGCTTGGCGCGTACATCGTCACTTAACCGCTGCGCCAGTTCCCGCTTTTCTTGCCGTGAAAGAGCATCAAAATTCACCGTCTCTCCCACTTCGTGATCGGCATGTTCAAGACCGTCTGCACCTGTCGCGGGATCCCGCGTACAGTTATTGACAGAACTCCGAGGGGCGGCGCTGCCGCCTGAAAAACCAACGTCAACGGCCACACCGTCAGCGCTCTGGCGCTTCGGCACGATTTTGTATTGAGTGGTGCGGGTGAAGATCAAAGAGTCATTGCCCGTAATCGGGCAGTAAATACCAGTGATTCGCTGGACGTTATCACCGTAGGCGTTGCCGTTTTCAGTGGTTTCATAGTTCAGACGGATGCGCAGCTTATCGCGCTCAACCAACGGGCCACCCTGGGCTAATACGTAGTTATCCCATTCGCCACCGTTAGCGGCCTGCCGGGCGGTTTCCAGTTCAGGGTGTAACACCAGTTCGCGATCGCCCAGGCGGCGAAGTTCCCGATATACCGTGACCGGCGCACCGCCGATCTGCTGAAACTGGCGAATAGCCCAGCGCGATGCCCACGCACTAACGCGGAGTGACATTTCTTTCAGGTCTTCCCCAGTTTCGTCGTCCTTCTCACCATCGAGCGCGAAGCCGTCGATATTCTTCGAAATGTATTTCGCTATGTAGCCGGTTGCGCTGCCGTGGGCATCGTCGATCGGCACAACCTGAAAGCGGTTTTCCTGCGCTCCCGGTTCGTTGCCGTCTTCTTTCAGGGCATATTTACGGAAGATTTCGCGCGCCTGCTCGACGCATTCCGGGCGCATAAAAAGAAGTAAATGCCAGTGGGGTGTTGCATCGTGGTGCGGTTCGACCACGCGGAAACCAAAGACGCGGATCCCTTTTCTCTTCCAAGCTGCGCGGGTTCTCGCCCAGACTTTGCAAAGATATTGCTGCGTCTCGCGCGGCGACGCGCCACAGTATTTATTATTGCGGCGCCCGTTATGCTGCATGGAGTGGTAACGGGAAGGTGCTGTCAGCGTGTAGAAATCACCGGCCAACCCTTCCAGCTTCGCCAGATCTTCAAAGCCGCGCATTCTCGTCATGAGTTCGCGGCGACGGTTGGCCGGATTGGCAACACTGCCAGCGACTTTATCGATCAGTGAAATGCGCTCGCCCGTGTCCTGGTCTTCCAGTTCCATAGCCTTGAGGTATTCACGGTTAGCCTTTTTCTGGGCCAGCCATTCCGTAAGGCACGGGGCGCTACTGTATGGGGAAGATTTTTTCTGGACGTATCCCGCTGCGATCATCAAATGCTCACGCCACCGGGCATGGATACGGCGCAGGCGGTTTAACCACCACTGCGGTGACTCAAGACGGAGAACCGCGCGTAACGCGTCCTCCGCTTCAAGTTCTTCATTGCAATATGCTGTCCAACCTGGGATCGGCGTTTTCATATGCACCGCCAGCGACGCAATACGGCCATAGCCAGAAAGCGCCGCGAACTCAGGATCTCCGGTGCGTGCCAATTGGTGATCGGACTCGCGTATAAACTCGCTCGTAAAGATATCGGCAAGCGTATAAGCCAGTCTTTTTAACTCTTTCTTCCCTGCCCAGAGCATACGGAACAGCTGATCGCGGATTGGCAGCAGAATGCCGGGCATCACAGTGTCAGGCTGGTAAACACTGTTCACGCTATCAATTCGCGTTAATACGTGGCGCTCAAAGGTATTAACCAGCCAGTGATCTGCTGCTTTGCGGTCTTTCGCGTCCAGTGCATCCAGCTTCGCGGCAAAGTGGCGGCGGACATACTGCGGAAGTGAAGCCAGACGGCGACGCAGCAGCTTGCCGCGCTCCGGCTTTTCGTCTTCCGCTACCAGTTCACTGAACGCAATATGCTTACGCGTGCCGTCCGGCGTGAGATAGTCGAAACCATCCAGCCCCGGCGCTACATCAACGCCAATCGGCTGGTATGGTTTGTTCCCGCCATAAGCGTAAGGGATAGCATTGTCAGTGCTACCCGGATACGGTGGAGGTGGAGAAGGGGCGCGACGGCCACGGGTTTCCGTGGTCATATTTGAACTACATCCCCTACTTTAACGGCTTGGGCTTCCTCTTCTGATTTCTTCAGAATTGTGGTTATTGACTCCCTTCCATAAGCTGTTACTTTCGCCTCAACCAACCAATACGGCGCAATCTCGCCACGACTCACGCTTATGATTTCAACGATCCAGGCGTCTATAAGATTCATTAAAAAGCCTCCAGATCGTCAAACGTGCCCGCCGCAACCATCGCGTTGTAAGTCGCATCACCCATCACGGCGCCACAATCAGGGCAACCGCCGCCGTAACACCCGCAGCAGTCGCAGACAGGCAGCACGCCGATCACTTCTTTGGCCTTCTGGCGGTTGTCTTTGTCGGTGCTGACGGAACGTTGCACGCTGATTTCGTGCATCTTGAAGGGCTGATAAATCGCGCGGGTGGCTTCGGTGTCGCTGTTTGAAATGACGACCTTCACGCCATGCTTACGGTTAACTTCCAGCAGTGCCTGGACTAACTGGCGGTGGTTGTCTTCCGTGAATGGTTCGGTATGGTATTGGGTGAAGTCCGCTGTTTTGCTCTCAGGCAGATAAGGCGGATCGCAGTAAACGAGAACATCGCCACCCGTGACGACCTGTAAAGAACGCTGGAACGGCGCGCAAAGAAATATTGCCTTTGTATCGTTGGCCTTTTCGGCAAACAGTCGGATTTCATTTTCTGGAAAGTAGACGCTCTTATACTTGCCAAACGGCACGTTAAAGCCGGTCTTCCGACTGTATCGGCATAAGCCGTTATAACCGTGGCGATTCAGATACAGGAATTGAGCAGCGCGCATAATGCACGCCACTTCAGCGTCATAACGCAACCCACCGCTTTTTACCGTACCCACCTGCTTATTGAACGCGGCGCGGACTTCGTTGTATCCCTGCGGGCTGTTCTTACTGTTGAACAGTTCGCGGGCCGCATCGATCACTAAGTCCGGGTAACGGGTGACTTCCCGATACAGGTTAATAAGATCCGGGTTGATATCAGCCAGCACATAGCGGCGGTATTCAGTCGCCAGAAATACCGATGCGCCGCCTACGAACGGTTCGATCAGGCAGTCGGCTTTAGGAAGATGCGGCAGCAGGTCAGGGAGGGCACGGGTTTTACCCCCTGCCCATTTGATGAACGGGCGGATCATTTTACAGGACTCCGTAATGGGAAGCTGGAATAGAAGGGCGCTGCAACTCTTCAATGCAGTGCTGGCGCAGATTGCTTATAAAATTGGTGGTTACTGACCCACTGGCAGAAAGGGTTAACTCGCCATCACGGCGGGTTTTAATGGTTAAACCTTCATTTTCGATAGCAGGTAAAAGAACATGCAAAATGAAGCTATATTGATCACGTCTAGTCATTATCTCTTCCTCAAAAAAGAATGAGTTGAACCGCCGCCACTTAATAAAGAGGCGGAGAAAATAGAGTTGATTTTTTAAAACCGAATTACTTAATTAGTTTTTTAATAATTCAGCCAGTGCAAGCAGGAATCCTTTATTTATTCTTTGGGTATAAATAAACGGTTTATTTTTACCTTTGATAAATTGAACCTTCGCCGGTTCGGGCTTAAAAAATCTTCCGTCCGGCGTTTCCAGCCAGCCGCGTGAGTTCTTGAAGTGTGTGACCTGGCACCCGTGCTTAAGCAGGCTTGCCAGTGATGGGCCTTCATCGTGCATCACTGCCCCCTTGCTTATACATCTGATCAACCGTGCGCATGGCTTCCGCTAAAGCAAAGTCACGCCCGTAATAATCACCATTGCTGGAAATACGATAAGAGTGCTTAAACGTAAATGGATTACGCGGGCATTTCTGAATAGTGAAGCCACGATATAAATATGAATGACGACTTAACTGTATTAATTGCACAGCCACAAAAGCCCCCTCACATTCCCAATTTAAGCAATTTACCATCAACATGGCGGGCCACGTCTTTGGTTATTTTCTTAATCAGCTTTTTATCCCTGATCATAAACTCGCCGCTATTAGTGCGAATCATGAATCCCGTTTGCATATCTTTTAAATGGGTGTCCAGAATGTCGTTGCATTCACGCACCCGGTTTTCGTGGTTGGCTGTTTTCTGGCTCATCGCGATAACCTCAAAGACCGATCCACAGCAACCAAGCGTCGCGCTGCTCTCTCGGACGGTTGTAGTAGGCGTCACGCATTGCACGATTGAACTCAGGAATATAGATCCAATTCTCAGCACGGGCGCCCAGGCTTTCCGGGTTCTTCCACGGAATGATCGGCAACTTACCGTCTTCAATCATGCTCTTAACCGTGGCGGGCTTCTTACCGATTAACTCAGCAAATTTAGGGTATGGAACCGCGTCAACGGCGTGACGCACTTCAATGAACCCCTCTAACTCTTTCTCTGTCATGTGTCATAATCCCCATCGGCGCTAGGCGCTTATTTCGGCTTGTAACTGCTTATATTGGCGGTTGCTCATGGTAGAGATTACCACCCTTAAGGAGAATGTTATGGTAGAGATCCCTACCCCGTCAAGCGGCGTGGGTGAAAAAATCAGAGCTATCAGGGATGCGGAGGGGTTAACAAGGCAGCAATTCTTTGAATTAACAGGAATACCTGCTGGCACGCAGAAGTATTACGAGACAGGAAGAGTGGAGAGTATTGGTAGCGATATCTTGCTTAAGATCACTCAGCATTCACGTTTCGCAAAATATACGCTCTGGCTAATGACTGATAAGACCGCCCCTCAAGCTGGTCAAATCGCACCGGCCCTCGCACACATTGGGCCAGAGTCAACTGGATCAGACCGCTCCGAGAAACAAACTGGTTAACTGTTTATAAACATTACATTTTCACTATCTGTTATCAGGATGGGGAAATAAACGCCGGAGGGCTTTCTTATGTCGATTAAGAAGCTCGAAGGTGGTCAATATGAAGTGGACGTATGGCCGCGCGGACGTAACGGAAAACGTATCCGCAGGCGATTTGAGAAGAAACAAGAGGCAGTTCTTTTTGAGCGTTATGTATTAGCCAACGCCGACAAAAAAGAATGGCTGGGCGCGAGCGTTGACCGCCGCACCTTAAGCGAGTTGTTAGATACCTGGTGGCTGCTATATGGACAGACTCAGGAAAATGGCGAGATTGAAAAGCGGCACCTGAATAAAACAATCAGGGCGCTTGGTGATCCAGCCGTTAACCGACTGAACAAGCGAATGATTGCACAGCACCGAAGCCAACGGCTGGAAGACGGTATCAGCGCAGCAACGATCAACCGGGATATTTACCGTTTGTCCGGGATGTTCAGCACGTTGATAAAGCTGGAAGAGTTCAGAAAGGAAAACCCCTGTAAGGGTCTGGAACCACTGAAAGAAGCGCCGCCAGCTATGACTTATCTCGCCAAATCAGAGATCAGCAAATTGCTGGATACTCTGACCGGCGACGATCGACGTGTAGCACTGCTATGCCTCAGCACTGGCGCACGCTGGGGTGAAGGCAGCACGCTGCGAGGTGAGCAGGTTAATCACGGGCGCGTGACGTTCCTTAAGACCAAAAACGGGAAAAAGCGCACGGTTCCCATATCGGAAGAACTGGAGAAAGAGATCAAGACCAGCGACACCGGGCCATTGTTCAAAGTTGACTATGAAAACTTCTGCGAACGGCTCAGACAGGTTAAGCCCGATTTACCACGCGGGCAGGCCACGCATGTGCTTCGGCATACATTTGCAAGCTGGTTCATGATGAACGGGGGGAACATTATTGCGTTACAGCAAATTCTGGGGCACGCCAGCATACAACAGACGATGGTTTATGCTCACCTTGCACCTGATTACCTGCAACACGCAGTAACTTTAAACCCTCTTGGCGGCGGGCTGATGGTGTGACAATGTTGTCTACATCTTGTCTACACCCGTAGCGCTATATCCTTCTTGTAACTGCTTATGGCTGTTGCAAGGAGGATTGATTTATAAGGGATTTTTTCTAAGTGCCTGATAAAAAAAACCCCCGCATCATGCGGGGGAAGACAGGGATGGTGTCTATGGCAAGGAAAACAGGGTTTACTGGTTACTACGGGTACTGCTATTGCTACTGAAAAACGTTGTTTCTGAGCTTCGCTGCATCCGTGCAACCTCACGCAACTGGTCCATTCGCTGCTGATGTCTTGTGTTCAAAACCGCTTGCTGCTCGGGCGTTAGCAGGTGGAACATCTGGTTGCGGACCTTCGCCATCTCTACCTGGCGGGCAACCTGCTCCTGTGCCATTTTTTCGGCCTGAGCGCGTACAGCGCTTTCGTCAAATTTTTCTGCGGTGACAAGGCGGTGCATTGTCTCCATTTCGCTAACATTAACAGGGGGCTGGTCGTGTCGTGCCCTCTGCATCAGATCTCGCATCTGTTGACGCTGATGTTCGGTTAAACTTATGCCATCAAACATATGGCTTTGGCTGCTGTGCTGCGTTGCCCCCTCCGTTGAGGGCCCGTTATCGCCGGGGATAGCTACAGCGGCCTGGCTTAATGTACTGAACGCCAGCGTTGAGGCCATGACGGCAGCGGTAACTTTGCGCATCACTTGCTCCCAAAATCTTTCGTGTCGCGATTCAACGAGAGACAGTCTACGATTCAGGCTGCAAACATGCGTCAGGGGGTGTAAAACAACGTAAAGTCATGGATTAGATAGCCTTGATGTCGTAATTTCTGCCTCGGAGGTATTTAAACAATGAATAAAATCCTGTTAGTTGATGATGACCGAGAGCTCACATCCCTTTTAAAGGAGTTGCTCGACATGGAAGGTTTCAACGTTCTGGTTGCCCATGATGGCGAGCAGGCGCTGAGTCTCCTTGACGACAGCATCGATTTACTTTTGCTCGACGTTATGATGCCGAAGAAAAACGGCATTGATACGTTGAAAGAGCTTCGCCAGACACACCAGACGCCCGTAATTATGCTGACCGCTCGCGGCAGCGAACTTGACCGTGTACTTGGCCTTGAGCTGGGCGCGGATGACTATTTACCAAAGCCGTTTAACGACCGTGAACTGGTTGCCCGTATTCGCGCTATCCTGCGTCGTTCTCACTGGAGCGAACAGCAGCAGAACAGCGACAACAGTTCACCGACGCTGGAAGTCGACTCCCTGAGCCTGAATCCGGGCCGTCAGGAAGCGAGTTTTGACGGTGAAACGCTGGAACTGACTGGCACCGAGTTCACCCTGCTGTATCTGCTGGCCCAGCACCTCGGCCAGGTGGTATCGCGTGAACATTTGAGCCAGGAAGTGCTCGGCAAACGCCTCACCCCGTTTGATCGCGCCATCGATATGCATATCTCGAACCTGCGCCGCAAGCTGCCGGAACGCAAGGACGGGCACCCGTGGTTTAAAACCCTGCGTGGTCGCGGTTATCTGATGGTTTCCGCTTCATGATAGGAAGCTTAACAGCCCGCATCTTCGCCATTTTCTGGCTGACGCTGGCACTGGTTTTAATGCTCGTTTTGATGTTGCCAAAACTCGACTCACGCCAGATGACGGAGCTTCTCGACAGCGAGCAACGTCAGGGCGTGATGATCGAGCAGCACGTGGAAGCCGAGCTGGCAAACGACCCGCCGAACGATTTAATGTGGTGGCGCAGGCTGTTTCGCGCTATCGACAAATGGGCACCGCCAGGCCAGCGCCTGTTGCTGGTGACCAGCGAAGGGCGCGTGATTGGCGCCGATCGCAATGAAATGCAGATCATCCGTAACTTCATTGGTCAGGCGGATAACGCCGACCATCCTCAGAAGAAAAAATACGGTCGGGTTGAGATGGTAGGCCCCTTCTCCGTCAGAGATGGCGAGGATAATTACCAGCTTTACCTGATCCGCCCGGCGAGCAACTCCCAGTCCGATTTCATCAACCTGCTGTTTGACCGTCCGCTTCTGCTGCTGATTGTCACCATGCTGGTTAGCTCACCGCTGCTGCTGTGGCTGGCGTGGAGTCTGGCGAAACCGGCGCGTAAGCTGAAAAACGCGGCGGACGAAGTGGCGCAGGGTAACCTGCGACAACACCCTGAACTGGAAGCCGGTCCACAGGAGTTCCTTGCCGCGGGGACCAGTTTTAACCAGATGGTGAGCGCCCTCGACCGCATGATGACGGCACAGCAACGCCTGCTGTCGGATATCTCGCACGAGCTGCGCACGCCGCTCACGCGCTTACAGCTCGGCACCGCGCTGCTGCGTCGCCGCAGCGGTGAGAGCAAAGAGCTGGAACGTATTGAAACGGAAGCGCATCGTCTGGACAGCATGATTAACGACCTGCTGGTCATGTCGCGCAATCAGCAGAAAAATGCGCTGGTGAGCGAAACGGTGAAAGCCAACCACCTGTGGCATGAGGTGCTGGATAACGCGGCGTTCGAAGCGGAGCAGATGGGGAAATCCTTTACCGTCAACTTCCCGCCGGGGCCATGGCCGCTGTACGGTAACCCCAACACGCTGGAAAGCGCGCTGGAGAACATCGTACGTAACGCCCTGCGCTATTCGCACACGAAGATTGAGGTAGCCTTCTCGGTGGATAAAGACGGGATCACCATCATCGTTGATGACGATGGTCCTGGGGTAAGCCCGGAAGACCGCGAACAGATTTTCCGTCCGTTCTACCGTACCGACGAGGCGCGTGACCGTGAATCTGGCGGCACGGGGCTGGGTCTGGCGATTGTGGAAACCGCCATGCAGCAGCATCGCGGCTGGGTGAAGGCCGACGACAGCCCGCTGGGTGGGTTGCGGTTAACGCTGTGGCTGCCGTTGTATAAACGTTCGTAGCCGTTTAGCCGGGCGGCGGTATCGCTGACCCGGCTTGCCTCTCCTGCGGGGAAACTATTTCCCCCACAATCTCCGCGAATTATCTTCGATCTTGCTACTTAAACGGCGTTTCTGCATCGTTCGGGTCCAGCTCGTGGACAGCCCCGCAGCGGACAAAAGCCGATGGTACTGGTCGTCATCAAACGGCATATGCCAGGCAATCGCGCAGGCGTCATATACCGAGACATCACTCAGGCGCGATGCCAGCACCAGCGGCGCATCTGCCGATACCTGACCTGCCAGCACCACCCGATATAACCATCCCGTTTTACCCGCGCTCTGCAGTCGGGCAGACATGTCGCTGATGCCGAAATGATAGTTTAGTTTGAAGCACGGCGAGCGCGGCTGCGTTACCTGAATCAGGGCATCGCCCCAGCGGTAGATATCGCCGATAAAGACGTTTTTCTCGGTCAGCCCTTCCGTTGAGAGATTCTCACCAAACGCTGGCGCGACAAACATATCCGCCTGTTCGGGAAACTCGGTTATCCAGTGCTGATAGTGTTCCCGCGGATAGTGGCACAGCGCGCGGTCAGGCCCGCCATGGATTTTCTTTTCGGCCTGCTCATCGCCCACCAGCCCGAGGTCGGTTAACGTCAACTCGCCGTCGACCTGAATTTTGGCGATGGCGCTCGGGCGGCTGCCGTCGTACTCCCTTACCTTGCCTGTAAAGACATTCACCGGAAAATGCATCGCTGCTCCTTTCTGCAGATACAAAAAAAGCGAGTCATCAGACTCGCTTCTCACAGGCGTCAATGCAACCTTATTTTTTCGCGGCGAAACGCGCTGCTGCTTCGTCCCAGTTCACCACGTCCCAGAAGGCTTTGATGTAGTCCGGGCGACGGTTCTGGAATTTCAGGTAGTAAGCGTGTTCCCACACGTCCAGACCCAGGATAGGGAAACCGGATGCGCCAGAGATTGCTTCACCCATCAGCGGGGAGTCCTGGTTAGCCGTTGAAACAACCGCCAGTTTGTCACCTTTCAGAACCAGCCACGCCCAGCCAGAGCCGAAACGGGTCGCAGCGGCTTTTTCGAATTCCGCTTTGAAGTTGTCTACAGAACCGAAATCGCGCTCGATAGCCGCTTTCAGGTCGCCCTGCAGGGTGGTACCGGTTTTCAGGCCTTTCCAGAACAGGCTGTGGTTAGCGTGACCACCTGCGTTGTTACGCAGAACGGTTTTCTTGTCAGCTGGCAGCTGGTCCAGTTTGGTGATCAGCTCTTCAACAGGCAGGCTAGCGAACTCTGGCAGGCTTTCCAGCGCGGCGTTCGCGTTGTTCACATAGGTCTGGTGGTGTTTAGTGTGATGGATTTCCATCGTCTGCTTGTCGAAATGCGGTTCCAGTGCGTCGTAGGCATACGGCAGGGATGGCAGTGTATAACTCATAATCCTCTCCATTATTGTCGGGCGGCACAGCTGTTAATGCCGCGTAAGCAGTTGGTTCATTATAGTTAATTAAATGATATTGAAAATGATTATCAATGCCGTAGTTTTTATAAGGTTATTCGGTTTTCGATTATTGCTGAAATTGTGAGTCTGCTCACCCGGTTAACGCGTTGATTGCCATTCAAAACCAAAGTGCGGCAACCTTCCGAAGGTTACCCGGCTGCTTAATTTTTACACTCATCGAGTCGGTGGGAAGCCACCGGCATATAAAAACGATGAGGATGTAAACATGAATCATGCGATTACGATGGGTATTTTCTGGCATCTGATAGGCGCGGCCAGTGCAGCCTGTTTCTATGCCCCGTTTAAACAGGTCAAACAGTGGTCATGGGAAACCATGTGGTCCGTCGGCGGTGTGGTCTCGTGGATAATTCTTCCCTGGACCATCAGCGCCATGCTGCTCCCGGATTTCTGGGGCTACTTCTCCTCCTTTAACGCCTCCACCCTGCTGCCGGTCTTTCTCTTTGGCGCCATGTGGGGCGTCGGTAACATTAACTATGGCCTCACCATGCGCTACCTCGGCATGTCGATGGGCATTGGCATCGCGATTGGTATTACGCTGATTGTCGGCACCCTGATGACGCCGATCCTCAACGGCAACGTCGACGTGCTGATCAACACCAAAGGCGGCCAGATGACGCTGCTGGGCGTGCTGGTGGCCGTCATTGGCGTGGGCATTGTCACCCGCGCAGGGCAGCTGAAAGAGCGCAAAATGGGCATCAGAGCCGAAGAGTTCAACCTGAAGAAAGGCCTGCTGCTGGCGGTGATGTGCGGGATCTTCTCCGCAGGCATGTCATTCGCGATGAACGCCGCCAAACCGATGCATGAAGCCGCTGCCGCACTGGGCGTCGACCCGCTGTACGTGGCACTGCCAAGCTACGTGGTGATCATGGGTGGCGGAGCGGTGGTTAACCTCGGTTTCTGTTTTTTCCGTCTGGCAAACGTGAAGACCTTGTCGCTGAAAGCCGACTTCTCGCTGGCTAAACAGATGATTATCGGGAACGTGCTGCTCTCGGCGCTCGGCGGGCTGATGTGGTATCTCCAGTTCTTCTTCTACGCGTGGGGTCACGCCAGTATTCCGGCGCAGTATGACTATATGAGCTGGATGCTGCACATGAGCTTCTACGTGCTGTGCGGTGGGCTGGTTGGTCTGCTTCTGAAAGAGTGGAACAACGCCGGGCGTCGCCCGGTGGGCGTGCTGAGTCTGGGGTGCGTGGTGATCATTATTGCGGCCAACATTGTGGGTCTCGGCATGGCGAACTGATTACGCCGCGTTACGACTGCGATGACGCCACTGAACCGGCGTCATCCCCACCTCGCGGTTAAAGACCACCGAAAAATAGTTACTGTCCTCAAAGCCGCAGCGCATCGCCACATCGCTGACCATCAGTTCCGTATGCTGAAGCAGGTACTGGGCATGGCAGATGCGCAGCTGGCGCAGATAGTGGTTCACCGTCATCCCGGTCTGGGTGCGGAATTGCTGGCGCAACGCGCGCTCGCTGCACTGCGCCTGCTCACAGAATTTCTCCAGCACAAAGCTTTTGTTAAGGCTGCCCGCCAGGGTGGTAATGAGCTTATCGAGCAGGGCTTCCTGCGCGGTAGCCGACGGGTTATCAATGGCGTAGCGATGGCGCGTCAACGTCATGACCAGCTGGGCGAAAAGCAGTTCTGCCATCTGGTGAGCCTCAGGATCGCTTTTCTGGCTCTCCTGCTCCAGCTGAGAAATCACCTGTCGCACCTGCGTCATGCCGTTACTGCTCAGTCGCCAGTGCGCCGCGCACTTCGTATCATTAAAACCCGGAATGTAAGCCGCCCAGTCGACGTTGAGTTTCAGCCTGTCGGGGCAGTAAATCACGTTCTGCAGGACCAGGTCGTTGACCGAAGCGTAGGCGTGTTTGTCTTCAGCACGGATGTAAAACAGATCCCCACGCGTAATGCGGTAGGGCCGGTCGTTGAGGATATGCAAGCCATTGCCCCGCCACACCAGCACCAGCTCGCAGAACTCATGAGTGTGCTCGGCAAAGACGTTTTGCGGATAGCGATCCGCCACCGCGACGGCCTGGCCGGCGGAGGCAAAAAAATCCACTTTGCGAAGCATTAGCTGAGCAACCACGACACCACCTCGACAGCAAATAACCTGACATTATTAGCGTTTTTGCCCACGGGAAACGGTGACAACCCTCGCGTTACTGCAGTGACGCGTCCTTTCCCTGGCGAATATCGCGCGGTGACCAGCTAAATTCCCGGCGAAACAGGGTCGAAAAGTGGTTACTGTCGCCGAAACCGCAACGATAGGCGATATCCGTGACGCTCTCATCGGTATGACGCAGCAGATGGCGCGCTTTAATCAGGCGCAGCCGGTTCAGATAGCGCTGGGGCGTCAGCCCGGTTTGCTGCTTCAGCTGACGATGCAAGGTCCGGAGCGACAGCGAAAAATCATCCGCCAGCGTTTCCCAGCAGACATCCTCGGCGAAATGGTCCTCCAGCCAGGCCATCAGTTGAGTCAAACGCGCATCGTTATTCTCCAGCCCGGCCATCATGCTACTGCGGCGCAGCAGCACCAGCAGCTGCATAAACAACAGCTCACGCGTGGCGATGACGTGGGTCTCCTGTCCCTCGTCGCGCGGTTCCATCTGGCTCACCAGCTGACGCACCTGCTGCAGCGTGGACTGATTCACCCGCCAGTGTGAAGGATAGATGCCGTCCTTCTCCTGCGGCAGGAGATGGTTCAGCCCGGACAGGAACTGGAACGCATCGGGCGAACGGTAGAGCACGTTAGTCAGGCACAGGTTGTCGGTATGTTCATATAAGTGCCGGTCATGATCGCGCACAAAGCAGACCGTCCCACCACTGATGGTATACGGCTGGCCGTTAAACACATGGATCCCCGTTCCGTGTTCAACAATCACAATTTCGTGAAAATCATGATGATGCTCAGGAAACGCCACCTGAGGGAGTCGCGGTTCAATCGCGACAGACGACCCACCCGAAGGAAAAAAATCCACGCTGTGCAGTACGGTCATAACGGCCCCCACCAATGAGAAATGTTCTCAAAATAGTAATTAAGGCCCCGCCCCCTCACCTTAAATTTTCGACCGTAAACCTCGCAAAAACTGTCCGTTTTTCAAGAAACAGGCTGAAAGATCAGGAAATGCGGTAAGCGTCACACTGCCTGCAAACCCCGCCACGCCTGGAAACTGTGAACTCCCTCACGTTCATCTTTGCTTTCTTGCCAGCCCCGGAAAACCGCTGTCACTGGCGAGAAGGTGGTGATGGGTTCCTTTTTTTACACTCACCGCTAATGACTTTAAGAAGGACACAACCATGACTTTTCGCCATTGCGTGGCTGTCGATCTCGGTGCATCCAGCGGCCGTGTAATGCTGGCCACTTATGACGGCAAGCGGCAGACGCTTTCGCTTCGCGAGATGCACCGCTTTGTTAACTGCCTGCAAAAGCAGGACGGCTGTGAGGTGTGGGATATCGACAGCCTTGAGGCAGCGATCCGCACCGGACTGCAGAAGGTCTGCGATGCGGGGATCCGTATCGACAGTATCGGCATCGATACCTGGGGCGTCGATTACGTCCTGCTGGACAGCAACGGTGAACGCGTCGGTTTGCCGATAGCCTATCGCGACAGCCGCACCGACGGCCTGATGGCGCGTGCGATTGCCGGGCTTGGCAAAGAGAATATTTATGGCCGCAGCGGTATTCAGTTCCTGCCATTCAATACGCTGTATCAACTGCGCGCGCTGGTCGAACAGCAGCCGGCGCTGGTTCCCCGCGTGGCGCATGCACTGCTGATCCCGGACTACTTCAGCTACCGCCTGACCGGCAACATGAACTGGGAATACACCAACGCCACCACCACGCAACTGGTGAACATCAACTCCGATAACTGGGATGAACACCTGCTGGCCTGGACCGGGGCTTCACCCTCCTGGTTCGGTACGCCGACGCATCCTGGCAATGTGATCGGGCAATGGATGTGCCCGCAGGGTAATGCGATCCCGGTGGTGGCGGTTGCGAGTCACGATACCGCCAGCGCCGTCATTGCGTCACCGCTTGCCGGTAACGACGCCGCCTACCTCTCTTCCGGGACCTGGTCGCTGATGGGCTTTGAGAGCAAAACCCCCTACACCAGCGATGCCGCGCTGGCCGCGAACATCACCAACGAAGGCGGTGCCGAAGGGCGCTACCGCGTGCTGAAGAACATCATGGGTCTGTGGCTGCTCCAGCGCGTGCTTAAAGAGCAGAACATTACCGACCTGCCCGCGCTTATTGCCGACACCGAAAGACTGAAAGCCTGCAGTTTCCTGATCAATCCCAATGATGACCGCTTTATCAACCCGGCGGACATGAGCGCCGAAATCCAGGCCGCCTGCGTCGACGCCGGGCAGCCCGTGCCATCGAAACCGGCAGAACTGGCACGCTGTATTTTCGACAGCCTCGCCCTGCTGTATGCCGAGATCCTGAGCGAGCTGGCCGACCTTCGCGGCCGGCCGTTCACTCAGCTGCATATTGTCGGCGGCGGCTGCCAGAACCAGCTTCTGAACCAGCTCTGCGCCGATGCCTGCGGGATCACCGTGGTGGCAGGTCCGATTGAAGCGTCGACGCTCGGCAATATTGGCATTCAGCTCATGACCCTGGACGAACTCGCCAGCGTGGACGATTTCCGCACGGTGGTGTCGGCGAACGCCACGCTGACCACGTTCATCCCCAATCCCTGCCATGAAATTGCCCGCTATCGGGCGCAGTTTCAGCAAAACCGACTGACTAAGGAGCTTTGCGCATGACCACTCAACTTGAACAAGCCTGGGACCTGGCTAAACAGCGTTACGCCGCCGTCGGCGTGGATGTCGATGAGGCGCTGCGCCAGCTCGATCGTCTGCCGGTCTCCATGCACTGCTGGCAGGGCGACGACGTTGCCGGTTTTGAAAACCCGGGCGGCTCGCTGACGGGGGGCATTCAGGCCACCGGCAACTATCCGGGCAAAGCGCGTAACGCCACCGAGCTGCGCGCCGACCTGGAGCTGGCGCTGAGCCTGATCCCGGGGCCTAAGCGGCTGAACCTGCATGCTATCTATCTGGAATCTGACACGCCGGTCGCGCGTAACGAGATCAAACCTGCGCACTTTAAAAACTGGGTGGCGTGGGCGAAAGCCAACCAGCTGGGCCTGGATTTCAACCCATCCTGCTTCTCGCACCCGCTGAGCGCCGACGGTTTTACCCTTGCCCACGCGAACGACGATATCCGCCAGTTCTGGATTGACCACGTAAAAGCCAGCCGCCGCGTCTCCGCGTACTTTGGCGAGCAGCTCGGCACGCCGTCGGTGATGAACATCTGGATCCCGGACGGCATGAAAGACATCACCGTTGACCGTCTGGCCCCGCGTCAGCGCCTGCTGGCGGCGCTGGATGAAGCCATCAGCGAAAAACTGAACCCGGCGCACCACATCGACGCCGTAGAGAGCAAGCTGTTCGGTATTGGTGCGGAAAGCTACACCGTTGGCTCGAACGAGTTTTACATGGGTTACGCCACCAGCCGCCAGACCGCGCTGTGCCTGGATGCCGGCCACTTCCACCCGACGGAGGTGATCTCCGACAAAATCTCCGCCGCCATGCTCTACGTACCCCGCCTGCTGCTGCACGTGAGCCGTCCCGTACGCTGGGACAGCGACCACGTGGTACTGCTGGATGACGAAACCCAGGCCATTGCCAGCGAAATCATTCGCCACGATCTGTTTGACCGCGTGCACATTGGCCTCGACTTCTTTGATGCCTCCATCAACCGCATCGCGGCCTGGGTGATTGGCACCCGCAACATGAAGAAAGCCCTGCTGCGTGCGCTGCTGGAGCCCACCAGCGCCCTGAAGCAGCTGGAAGAGAACGGCGATTACACCGCGCGCCTGGTGCTGCTGGAAGAGCAGAAAACCCTGCCGTGGCAGGCGGTGTGGGAGATGTACTGCCAGCGTAACGACACCCCAGCGGGCAGTCAGTGGCTGGATAACGTGCGGATGTATGAGAAAGACGTGCTGAGTCAGCGCGGATAAATATGCCCTCACCCTCTTCCTGTGGAAGAGGCCACTTTTACCCCCTCTCCCTGTGGGAGAGGGCCGGGGTGAGGGAAACGCTCACCACGATCACGGGAAATGAAACACTATGCAGACCATCACTAACGCCTGGTTCGTCCAGGGCATGATTAAAGCCACCTCCGACGCCTGGCTGAAAGGCTGGGACGAGCGCAATGGCGGTAACCTGACGCTGCGCCTGGATGATGCCGACATTGAACCGTTCGCCGCCGAGTTCCATCAGAAGCCGCGCTATATCGCCCTGAGCCAGCCAATGCCGCAGCTCGCCAGTACGCCGTTTATCGTCACCGGTTCCGGTAAATTCTTCCGTAACGTGCAGCTCGACCCGCAGGCCAACCTCGGGGTGGTGAGAGTGGACAGCGACGGCGCAGGCTATCACATCCTCTGGGGGCTGACGGACGATGCAGTGCCCACGTCTGAACTCCCGGCGCACTTCCTCTCTCACTGTGAGCGTATCAAGGCAACTCACGGCAAGGACCGGGTGATCATGCACTGTCACGCCACTAACCTGATCGCCCTGACCTACGTGCTGGAAAACAGTAGCGACTACCTCACGCGGAAGCTGTGGGAAGGCAGCACCGAATGTCTGGTGGTTTTCCCCGACGGGGTCGGCATTCTGCCGTGGATGGTGCCGGGTACCGACGAAATCGGCCAGGCCACCGCCATCGAAATGCAGTCCCACTCCCTGGTGCTGTGGCCGTTCCACGGGGTATTCGGCAGCGGGCCGACGCTCGACGAAACGTTTGGTCTGATTGATACCGCCGAGAAGTCCGCCGAGGTGCTGGTGAAGGTTCTGTCGATGGGCGGCATGAAGCAGACCATCACCCGGGAAGAGCTGATTGCACTCGGTAAACGCTTTGGCGTCACGCCGATGCAGTCGGCACTGGATTTGTACCCATAGCGGCCCGCGAAAGCGGCTGGAGGCATGATGATCCGCAAAGCATTTGTGATGCAGGTGAACCCTGACGCGCACGACGAGTACGCGCGTCGCCATAACCCCATCTGGCCAGAGCTGGAGGCGGTATTAAAAGACCACGGTGCGCACCACTACGCTATCTATCTCGATGAGGCGCGTAACCTGCTGTTTGCGAGCGTTGAGATTGAATCGGAAGCGCGCTGGAACGCGGTGGCAAAGACCGACGTTTGTCAGCGCTGGTGGAAATACATGGGTGAGGTAATGCCCTCGAACCCCGACAACAGCCCGGTGAGTGCCGAACTGAAAGCGGTGTTTTACCTGCCCTAAAGCGTTAACGCTGCCGCATCCGCGGCAGCGTCCTGCGTTAGTTTGCCTCCACCGCAGCGCGGCGCGCCGCAATCTCCTGCTTACTGCTCAGCGTAAAGGCCGAGACCACCGTAATCGCCAGTACAAAACAGCCCAGCATCAGGTAGGTCTCCTGGAAACCGATCCGGTCATACATATTCCCGGCAAAAGCAGAGAGGAAAATCGCCGCCGACTGTTTGGCAAACTGGAAACCAATCAGATAGATAGTGGCCGACAGACGGGTATCGAACACGCCGGTGATGTATTTGAACGCCCCCACCAGCAGGAACGGAACCTCCAGCGCGTGCAGCATCTTCAGGGCAATGACCTCCACCGCGGTGGTGGCAAACGACGAGCCGATAATGCGCGTCGCCATAATCAGCCCGGCAATCAGCAGCGTATTCTTCGCGCCGATACGGTTGATGATCCACGGCGAGCAGAACATGATGATCGCGTTGCAAATTTCCCCCGCCGTGGTGGCAAAACCAAAGGCTCGCGTTCCCTCCTGCGGCGTTGCGAAGAAGGTTTTAAAGAAGGTGGCAAACTGCTGGTCAAAAACGTCATACACGCAGGCCACACCGATGACGTACAGAATGAACATCCACATTCTGCGCTGACGGAACAGGTTAAAGACCGTCCTGGCGGTGATCTGCGGCTGGTTGGCCCCCAGCGCATTCATCACCTGCGCAGTCTGGTTTGGCTTCGGTTTCGCAACCACCAGCAACAGCATCAGCAGCAGCGCAGCCGCTGATCCCATCCAGAAGACATACGACGGGTCGATGCCAAACAGAATACCGCCCGTTGAAGCGCACAGCCCCCAGCCGAGACAGCCGAACATGCGCGCCTTGCCGTATTCAAACACGCTGTTACGGCTCACGCGTTCGATGTAGGCCTCAATCGCGCCTGAACCTGCGGAGAAGACAAAACCGATATACAGACCGCCGCTCAATGCCCCCAGCCAGATACTGGTTTTCAGCAGTGGCGCAAAGACATACAGGAAGAACGGTGCGAACAGAAACAGCAGCACCGTGATGATCCACAGCAGGTGTTTTTTCAGCCCCAGCTTATCCGAAATGACCCCAAGCACGGGCTGAAAGGCGATGGCCGAAAGCGAGATACAGGAGAACACGATCCCGGTATGGGTTTTGTTCAGGCCGATGACATCCGACAGCCAGATCGGCAGAAACGGAAAGCAGGTGGCCATAATGAAGAAGTAGAGAAAGAAGAACAGCCCGAAGATCCAGAAGTTAGGGTTGTCTTTGTGGGTACAGGTTGTTGTGTTCATTATTTTTATCCTCAACGGAGGGCCAGTCTCCTGGCCCATCACCCTTACACGCGTTCAACGCCAATCAGAATGGCGGTTTCCGGGTCCAGAATCGGCAGTGCGATCCCCGCCTGCATCAGCCACTCACCGCTGGCCGTCTGGGACGTTTCCATCCACGCCGGTAGCTTGCGCATGGTGTGCCCGCCCTCACCAGTGAGTCGAATGTTGGGGTGGTCGAGCAGCGTGATGCGGTACTGCGCCTGCGCGTCGAGCCCCGGCATGCGCAGCGGCATCATGAGCGTGTAATCCGGCATGGCCAGTTGGCTGACCATAAACAACCCCTGCGTTTTGTCTTCGCTCACTATACCCTGCGCCAGCGTGCTGGCATCCGGCATATCCACGCGCCACTGGGTACCGTGATGGATGACTTCCCGCCACTGCTTGTGCAGCGCGGCGTAATGGCGATAGCCTTCACGCTCCTGAGCATCGACGGTGAGCGGGTCAAGCTCCAGTCCCATGTGGCCAAACAGTGCCGTCAGGCCGCGGAAAGCAATGCTGTGCTGGCGGAAGGTGGCGTGACATTTATGATGACCGATATGCGCGCCCATCACTTCCGGCGGGAAGAAGTAGCTCATGCCACGCTGGATGGTATTGCGCTCCAGCGCGTCGTTGTTGTCAGAGGCCCAGAAGCGGTGGCTGCGGGTCAGGACTTCATAATCGATTCGCCCGCCGCCCGAGGAGCAGGACTCAAATTCAATGTGCGGGAAACGCTCGCCCAGCACGTCTAACAGACGATAAAACTGCCGCGTCTGCGCATCCGCAGCGGCTTTGCCGTGGTGCCCGGGCTGTACCAGTTCGCGGTTCATATCCCACTTAACGTAGTCGATGTCATGTTCGCCCAGCAGCCAGCTCATGCGCTCGACCAGATAATCAAAAGCCTGCGGAATATTCAGGTTGAGCACCAGTTGATGACGGCCCGTTGCCTGGGTGTAGCCCGGCAGCGCCAGCACCCAGTCGGGATGGGCACGATACAGATCCGAGTCCGGGTTAATCATCTCCGGCTCAATCCAGATACCAAATTCCATGCCGCGCTTTTTCACATGGTTAATCACCGGCGTCAGCCCGTCCGGGTATTTTTTCTCGTCCAGGTACCAGTCACCCAGCGCCGCGTGGTCATCGTTACGGCCTTTGAACCAGCCGTCGTCGATGATAAAACGCTCCACGCCCAGCGCCGCAGCCTCATCGGCCATGCGCATGATGTACGCCGGGTCATGGCTGAAGTAGATCCCCTCCCAGGTATTGAGATGTACCGGGCGCGGTTTGTTTTCAGGGAAGCGGATAACGTTGTCGCGCAGATACCGGTGGAACGACTGGCTCATGCCGTTCAGACCCCGTGCGGAGTAGCTCGCATACAGGCGTGGTGTCCAGAGCGTTTCCCCCTCTTCAATCGCCATTTCTCCCGGCAGGTAGAGGGCTTCGGCCTGCAGATAGCGGCGTCCGTCGGTTTTGACTTCCGCCCGCAGGCGGTGGTTGCCGCTCCAGCCCAGATGCACGCCCCAGACGTCGCCGTGCATTTCGTTAAATGAGGACGTACCGGCGATCAGCGCCGGGAAGTGTTCGTGAGAGGTCCTGCCGCGGCGGTTTTCAATCACAACGCTGTCGTGTTCAAGCTTCACGCGATGCGGCTGGAACTCACGGATCCAGCGTCCGTGGAACGCCATCACGTCCTGCGCGCGTTCAGCGACCGGTAGCGTCACGGCGAAACGATCAACCTGCCACGCCTGCGCCCGCAGGTTAGTTAAACCGTGACGCACCACCAGAACCCCGCTTGCATCCAGTGCCAGCTCGCTGGTCAGACGCAACCCGGCATGTTCATCTTCCGCCGTTAACGTCAGGGTTTGCCCCTGGTGCTGCACATGGGTGGTTTTAAAGACAGGCGACCCGTCCAGCCCCTGGCGGTGCCCTTCAATACCGGGCGAACCAAACAGGCCGTGTCCAAGCTCCGCCATCAGCGTCACCGGGGCGTCAACGTCGAGCCTGCCGTTCGCCACCGGACGAGCCAGACTTACCACATCTTGCGGTGAAAAGTGGTGAAGGTGCGGCCCCCAGTAGAGAATTTCGGCGAACGGGTGCGTGGTGATCACCAGGTCAACCGCCTTACTTTCGAGTCGAAAAATGGAATCGTGCATCAGACCTCTCCTGTCATCGGGATGATCTGAGTGTTGATCCGAAACGTTTCGGATACAAACCAAAACGTTTCGGATCTGTGATCGGCTTTGGAATTTTGCTGTGTTTAGGCCGTCTGACCCGGGAAGAACTCTGGCTGCCAGAGCACCTGTAGCTGAGCGATATCGTCGCCGTTAATCAACTGACGCACCATGTCAGCGATCTGTTTCCCGACGCCCTGGCGGGTGGACTGAATAACCGCCGCCACATCAACATCGACAATGCTGTCCTGCGGTAAGCCGTCGTAAACCACCAGCGAAACGGCGTTTTCACCGCAGAGAAGACCCCGCTGCGCCAGCGCCATGGCCGCACCGTCGCCGTGAGTGTTGCAGTCGGTAATGATGGCCGTGGGGGGCTGCGGCAAGGAGAGAAGTTCATTCGTCGTGGCGTAACCCACGCGGCGCGAAGGCGGCATGGCGCGCAGCCATTCCCTGGATAACCCGGCTTCGCGTAGCGCATCCAGATAACCCTGGCGGCGCTGGGTGATGAAGGCCTGATTGTTGCTTTCACCCAGCAAGGCGATGCGGCGATGCCCCTTTTCAATCAGCCAGCGGGTGGCATTGTACGTGCCGGCATAGTTGTCGAAATCAAACCACGCATAGGGCTGCGGTAGCTGGCTGCGTCCGAGCGCGAGAAAGGGAAAACCGGCGGCCTGAAGCTGTTCCAGCCGCGGGTCATGATCCAGCGTGTGCGCCACAATCAGCGCATCCACGCGACGACTTTGCACCATACGCATATAGCTGTGCTTATCCGCCAGATCGTCATCGGCAATCAGCAGGAGATCGATTTCATGTCGCGCCAGTTCGTGGCTAATTTCGCCGACCATGTCCATAAAGACGCTGTTATTGAGCGGAACAGGATGCACCGGAAAAACCAGACCCACGGCGTCGATTTTGCCCATCTTCAGGCGACGCGCGAAGGTGTTTGGCCGGTAGCCACGGCGCTGAGCCTCCGCTTCGACGCGGGCGCGCGTCTCGCGGGAGACATCGTCATACCCGTTAAGGGCGCGGCTGACGGTGGTAACAGACAGCCCCAGTTCTTTGGCAATGGCTTTAAGCGACATGATTTTCCGTATCTGCGTTAATTTTGTTCAGCCACCAGAAGCGCGTGCGTATACGGCTCCAGGGCCTTAAAGATATGCGGCTGGTCAGCGGGATAGCAAATGTAATCCCCCGGGCCAAGCTCTTCCGCCGCATCGATCAGACCAACCAGCGCTCTACCCTGCGTCACAATAATATGCTCCACTGAGCCTGCCGGATGTGGCTGAGAAATGCGGTCGGCACCCGGCTGGGTGAGTAACAGGTAGATGTCACGACGCGCGCCCGGCGGGCACGCCGCCAGCAAAATGGCTTCATAGTTGGCCTGTCCGGCAACCACCTTCGTTCCTTCTCCACGGCGGATCACCTGAGTGGTCGGCTGCTGCGGTTCGAGCAAACGGGCAAAAGGAATGTCCAGCGCCACACAGAGTGACCAGAGCGTCTCCAGGCTGGGATTCCCGTTGCCGGACTCCAGCTGCGACAGCGTGGATTTAGCGATCCCGGCACGGCGCGCGATTTCCGCCAGTGAAAGTCCGGTTCGCAGGCGTTCTCGCACCAGACTTTTAGCGATCACGCTGATTGGCTGCGTCATAAAAACGGCCCCTTTGTTCTATAAATCGAACGAATCGTTCGTCTTGAAAAACGGTTCTGATGCGTTCATTATAATGGAAATACGTTCGATATGGCTAAAATTGTATGAAGCATCATCTCTCCACCCTGAAAGGCGACACGATAAAAGCAATCATCCTGGTGTGTCTCGCGGTAGGCGTCGTCGGGATGTCCTATGGCTCGCTGGCAATGGCCTACGGTTTCCCGGTCTGGGTCCCGTTTTTACTCTCCATTACCGTGCTGGCGGGTGCCTCTGAATTTATGTTTATCGGCATTGTGGCAAGCGGCGGTAACCCTCTGGCGGCGGCGGCTGCCGGATTACTGGTTAATGCACGTCATGTACCGTTTGGGGTGACGGTGCGTGAACTGGTGGGTAAACGTGGCCTGAGTTTTCTGGGTTGCCACATTATGAACGACGAAAGCGTGGTGTTCGGGTTGTCGCAAAAAACGCCCGAACAGCGTAAGGCGGCTTACTGGTTATGCGGTTTAGGCGTGGCGATCGTCTGGCCGCTGGGTACATTGCTGGGCACCATGGTTGGCAAACTGTTGCCGGACCTTGAAACCATCGGGCTGGATGCGGTATTCCCGGCGATTTTACTGGCGTTAGTGGTGCCGGCTTTTAAAAATCGCACCACCCTGATCCGCGCCTGCAGCGGTGCTGCATTGTCACTGGCCGCCGTGCCGTTTGCCCCGGTGGGTTTACCGGTTCTGCTCTCTTTACTCGGTCTTGCTGCGAGGAAAAAATAATGGGGAATATGACGGTCTTTATTCTCGGTATCGCCGTGCTTTCCGTGGGAACCTATTTAATGCGTCTCGGCGGGGCAAAACTCGGCAACCGACTGGCGCTGTCAGACCGCTCTCAGGCTCTGCTTTCAGATGCGGCAACGGTTTTGCTGTTTTCCGTCGCACTGGCGACCACCTTCTATGAAGGTGAGCATTTTGCCGGTATGGCGCGCGTACTGGGCGTGGCGTTTGCAGTGTTTCTGGCATGGCGAAAAATGCCGTTAATTGTGGTGATCGTGGCGGCAGCGGTCGTGACTGCATTGCTGCGCCTGGCGGGTATCCAATAAAAAAAGCGCCCCGGGGGCGCTCTTTCGACGGTGTGGCAGCTTATTTGTTCAGTTCAGCGGTCATGTGTACGCGGTTACCCGTAAACGCCTGGGTAATTTTGTAAGATGACGCGCCCGCTTCCTGAGCCTGTGCAGCGATTTTCGCTTCTGCGCCATCAATGGTAGAGGCGGTTGCGGTCACAGTCTGTGCAGCGAAAGAACCGAAAGATGTAGCCAGAGCGATTACTGCGACAAAAGTTTTGATGCTTTTCATGATATAAACCCTTTCAATTAGTCGTTTGTTTAAGGCACCGTGCCTTGATGAGATAAATAGTAGACCTCATCATGAACAACTAAAAGCGGAAGGATTTGCTATTCTTTTTCAAATTTACTGATTAACCATTAAACGCTGCGGATGGGTATAAATCGTCGCCCTTCCCGGCTTACAGAACCCCACCAGCGTCAGGTTACAGCGCTCCGCCACTTCTACCGCCAGCGTGGTCGCGGCCGATACGGCAAAAAGGATTTCAACACCGCACATCGCCGACTTTTGCACCATCTCGTAGCTGGCGCGGCTGGAGACCAGTGCCGCCCCCTGCTGCCAGAGGTCGCTTTCACGCGCCCGGCGGCCCATCAGTTTATCCAGCGCCACATGGCGGCCGACATCCTCGTGCCCCCCGGCAATATCGCCCGATGGCAGAACCCATGCCGCCGCATGCGTGCATCCGCTCAGCTGGCCGACAGGTTGCACGTCATTCAGATGTTCAAGGGCATGATCGAGATGGGCCAGATTGAAGGTCTGGGTAAACGGCAGAGGTGCGACAGGCTTACCGATATCATTGAGCTGCTCTACCCCGCAAACCCCGCATCCGGTACGCCCGGCCAGCGCGCGTCGCCGCTCTTTGAGCCCCATAAACCGGCGGCTTGAGAGTTCGATTTGCACTTCAAGGCCGTTGCAGGCCTTCACCACATCCATGCCGTAAATTTCTTGCGGGTGCTCAATGATGCCTTCCGAGAGGGAAAAGCCAATCGCGAACAGCTCCAGATCTTTCGGCGAGGCCATCATCACCACATGGGAAATACCGTTGTAAACCAGAGCAACGGGCACTTCCTCCGCCAGAAAATCAGGCGTGGTGTGGGTAATGTGGGGCGGTCTGTGTACCGACAGTTCCACGATACCGGCAGGCAGTGGCGACGAGTGGGTAACACGGTTTTGTTTAGACACAGCGGTATTCCTGAACAACCACGGAGGTGAGCCTGCTATTGCATCACAAACCGCAGGCCATACGCATAGTATGGATCAACTTTTCAGCACCCATCCTCATCAAGTTTACCTACTCATTTGGGAGAGGCGCAACCGAGGCGGTGATACAGCCCTTTAACATGCCGGGGCAATAATGTGACTCATGTCACACTTTATAATCAACACAGTGATAATACGTTCACTTTGTATTAACGCCATTGGAACAGGCGTACCGACATTGTGGTATTCTGATGATATCCCTCGTAGAACTGAGGGATTAACGCAAATTTTTCTCCTTTGCGGTCACCGTTCAACCGCGAAGTCAAAACTACATATGTAAGCAATGTCGAAACAAGGAGTGACCCATGCAGGTCAGCAGAAGGCAGTTCTTTAAGATCTGCGCTGGCGGTATGGCAGGCACCACGGCGGCGGCACTGGGTTTTGCACCCGGTGTAGCGCTGGCGGAGACGCGGCAATATAAACTGCTGCGCACCCGTGAAACCCGTAATACCTGTACGTACTGCTCTGTCGGTTGCGGGCTGTTGATGTATAGCCTCGGCGACGGTGCTAAAAACGCCAAAGCGTCTATCTTCCATATCGAAGGTGACCCGGACCATCCGGTCAACCGCGGCGCGCTGTGCCCGAAAGGTGCCGGCCTGGTTGACTTTATCCACTCCGAAAGCCGCCTGAAATTCCCTGAATATCGTGCGCCAGGTTCCGATAAATGGCAGCAAATCAGCTGGGAAGACGCATTTGACCGCATCGCTAAACTGATTAAAGAAGACCGCGATGCCAACTTTATTGCGAAGAATGCTGAAGGCGTCACCGTCAACCGCTGGCTCTCCACCGGGATGCTGTGTGCGTCTGCTTCCAGTAACGAAACCGGCTATTTAACCCAGAAATTTACGCGTGCACTCGGTATGCTCGCGGTCGACAACCAGGCGCGTGTCTGACACGGACCAACGGTAGCAAGTCTTGCTCCAACATTTGGTCGCGGTGCGATGACCAACCACTGGGTCGACATCAAGAACGCCAACCTTATTGTGGTGATGGGCGGTAACGCCGCTGAAGCGCACCCTGTCGGGTTCCGCTGGGCGATGGAAGCCAAAATCCACAACGGTGCGAAACTGATTGTGATCGATCCCCGCTTTACGCGTACTGCGTCAGTGGCGGATTTCTACACCCCTATTCGTTCAGGTACTGACATCACTTTCCTGTCAGGCGTATTGCTGTACCTGATGACCAACGAAAAATATAACCGCGAATACACTGAAGCCTATACCAACGCCAGCCTGATCGTGCGTGAGGATTACCACTTCGAAGATGGACTGTTCAGCGGTTATGACGCCGAAAAACGCAAATACGACAAGACCAGCTGGAACTATGAGCTGGACGAAAAAGGCTTTGCGAAGCGTGATACGACGCTGCAGCATCCGCGCTGCGTGTGGAACCTGCTGAAAGAGCATGTTTCCCGCTACACGCCGGACGTTGTCGAAAACATCTGTGGTACGCCGAAGGAAGACTTCCTGAAGGTGTGCGAGCTTATCGCCGAAACCAGCGCGAAAGACAAAACGGCGTCGTTCCTCTACGCACTCGGCTGGACCCAACACTCTGTCGGCGCGCAGAACATCCGTACCATGGCGATGGTTCAGCTGCTGCTCGGCAACATGGGGATGGCAGGTGGCGGCGTGAACGCCCTGCGTGGTCACTCCAACATTCAGGGTCTGACCGACCTTGGTCTGCTGTCTCAAAGCCTGCCAGGTTACATGAACCTGCCAAGCGAAAAACAGACCGACCTGCAAACCTACCTCACAGCCAGCACGCCTAAACCGCTGCTCGAAGGTCAGGTGAACTACTGGGGCAACTATCCGAAGTTCTTCGTCTCGATGATGAAAGCCTTCTTCGGTGACAAAGCGACAGCAGAAAACAGCTGGGGCTTTGACTGGCTGCCGAAGTGGGACAAAGGTTACGACGTTCTGCAGTACTTCGAGATGATGCATCAGGGCAAGGTGAATGGCTATCTGTGCCAGGGCTTTAACCCGGTCGCCTCATTCCCGAACAAGAACAAGGTGGTTGAATCGCTGTCGAAACTGAAGTTCCTGGTGACGATTGACCCACTCAACACCGAGACGTCGACCTTCTGGCAGAATCACGGTGAGTCGAATGATGTTGACCCATCGAAGATTCAGACTGAAGTGTTCCGTCTGCCTTCTACCTGCTTCGCGGAAGAGAACGGTTCCATCGTGAACTCTGGCCGCTGGCTGCAGTGGCACTGGAAAGGTGCGGACGCCCCTGGCATCGCCATGAACGACGGCGAGATCCTGGCCGGTATCTTCTTACGCCTGCGTAAGATGTATGCGGCAGAAGGTGGTGCGAACCCGGAACCGGTGCTGAACATGACCTGGAACTACTCGACGCCGGAAAACCCAGCGCCGGAAGAAGTGGCGATGGAGAGCAACGGTAAAGCGCTGGCAGATGTTATCGACCCGGCCACCGGGACGGTGCTGGCGAAGAAAGGCGATCAGCTCAGTACCTTCGCGCACCTGCGTGATGACGGCACGACCGCCAGTGGCTGCTGGATCTTTGCCGGTAGCTGGACGCCGAAAGGTAACCAGATGGCCAACCGCGATAATGCTGACCCGTCAGGCCTCGGCAATACGCTGGGCTGGGCCTGGGCATGGCCGCTGAACCGCCGCATTCTCTACAACCGTGCTTCCGCTGACCCGCAGGGTAATCCGTGGGATCCGAAGCGTCAGTTGCTGAAATGGGACGGCGCGAAATGGGGCGGTGTGGATATTCCGGACTACAGTACTGCCCCTCCAGGCAGCGATGTCGGACCGTTTATCATGCAGCCTGAAGGGATGGGACGCCTGTTTGCTATCGATAAGATGGCGGAAGGGCCATTCCCGGAACACTACGAGCCGTTTGAGACGCCGCTGGGCACCAACCCGCTGCACCCGAACGTGGTCTCTAACCCGGCAGCCCGCATCTTTAAAGGCGATTTCGACGCGCTGGGTAAAAAAGACAAGTTCCCGTATGTGGGCACCACTTACCGTCTGACCGAACACTTCCACTACTGGACCAAGCACGCGCTGCTTAACGCTATCGCGCAGCCGGAACAGTTTGTGGAGATCGGCGAGAAGCTGGCGAACAAGCTCGGCATTGCCCATGGCGATACCGTGAAGGTCTCTTCTAACCGTGGCTACATCAAGGCCAAGGCGGTGGTGACCAAGCGTATTCGCACGCTGAACGTTCACGGTCAGCAGGTGGATACCATCGGTATTCCGATTCACTGGGGTTATGAGGGCGTGGCGAAGAAAGGGTTCATTGCGAACACCCTGACGCCGTTCGTCGGTGATGCGAACACGCAGACGCCGGAGTTTAAGGCCTTCCTCGTGAACGTGGAAAAGGTGTAACGGAGACGACTTATGGCTTATCAATCTCAAGACATTATCCGTCGTTCCGCGACTAACGGTTTCACGCCCGCGCCTCAGGCGCGGGACCACCAGCAGGAAGTGGCGAAGCTTATCGACGTGACCACCTGTATCGGCTGTAAAGCCTGCCAGGTGGCCTGTTCTGAGTGGAACGACCTCCGTGATGAAGTGGGTCACAACGTCGGGGTGTACGACAACCCGGCTGACCTGACCGCCAAGTCCTGGACGGTGATGCGTTTCTCGGAAGTGGAACAGAACGACAAACTGGAATGGCTTATCCGCAAAGACGGCTGTATGCACTGTGCGGATCCGGGCTGCCTGAAGGCATGTCCGTCAGAAGGGGCTATCATTCAGTATGCTAACGGTATCGTCGACTTCCAGTCCGAACAGTGCATTGGCTGCGGCTACTGCATAGCGGGCTGCCCGTTCGATGTCCCTCGCATGAACCCGGAAGACAACCGCGTCTACAAATGCACGCTGTGCGTAGACCGCGTAAACGTCGGCCAGGAGCCTGCGTGCGTGAAAACCTGTCCGACGGGCGCTATCCACTTTGGTTCCAAAGAGGATATGAAAACGCTGGCGGCTGAACGCGTGGGCGAACTGAAAACCCGTGGCTACGACAACGCAGGCCTGTACGATCCGGCCGGCGTGGGCGGCACGCACGTGATGTATGTGCTGCACCACGCAGACAAGCCGAATCTGTATCACGGCCTGCCGGAGAACCCGGAAATCAGCGCGACCGTGAAGTTCTGGAAAGGCATCTGGAAACCGCTGGCAGCGGTGGGTTTTGCTGCCACCTTCGCAGCGAGCATCTTCCACTATGTCGGTGTTGGTCCGAACCGCGCGGAAGAGGAAGACGACAACCTGCATGAAGAGAAAGACGAGGTGCGCAAATGAAAAAACGTGACACCATCGTGCGCTATACCGCGCCGGAACGCATCAACCACTGGGTCACCGCCTTCTGCTTCATGCTGGCGGCGATAAGCGGGCTGGGGTTCTTCTTCCCCTCCTTCAACTGGCTGATGCAGATCATGGGGACACCACAGCTGGCGCGTATACTGCACCCGTTTGTTGGCGTCATCATGTTCGCGTCGTTCATCATCATGTTTTTCCGATACTGGCACCATAACCTAATCAATCGGGATGATATCTTTTGGGCGAAGAATATTCGTAAGATCGTCGTCAACGAGGAAGTGGGTGATACCGGGCGTTATAACTTCGGCCAGAAGTGCGTATTCTGGGCGGCGATTATCTTCCTGGTCCTGTTGCTGGTGAGCGGCGTGATCATCTGGCGTCCGTATTTTGCGCCTGCTTTCTCAATCCCGGTGATCCGATTCGCGCTGATGATGCATTCATTTGCCGCAGTGGCGTTAATTGTGGTTATCATGGTGCATATTTACGCCGCCCTTTGGGTGAAAGGCACCATTACCGCGATGGTGGAAGGCTGGGTAACCAGTACGTGGGCGAAGAAACATCACCCGCGCTGGTACCGAGAGGTCCGCCAGAAACAGGAAAAGTCATCTGAATGAGTATTCGCATAATCCCGCAAGATGAGCTGGGTTCGAGCGAGAAACGCACGGCGGAATATATTCCGCCGTTGTTATTCCCCAGACTCAAGAACCTCTATAACCGCCGCGCAGAGCGTCTGCGCGAGCTGGCAGAGAACAACCCACTGGGCGATTTTCTGCGTTTTGCCGCGCTGGTTGCCCATGCGCAGGAAGTGGTGCTGTACGACCACCCGCTGCAAATTGACCTGACCGCGCGCATCAAAGAGGCCAGCGAGCAGGGTAAGCCTCCGCTGGATATCCACGTTCTGCCGCGCGATAAGCACTGGCATACGCTGCTGCACTCCCTGATTGCCGAGCTGAAACCCGAGATGAGCGGTACCGCGCTGGCGGTCATTGAGAATCTGGAAAAAGCCTCCGATCAGGAGCTGGAAGAGATGGCGAGCGCGCTGTTTGCGTCCGATTTCTCCCTGGTCAGCAGCGATAAAGCGCCGTTCATCTGGGCGGCGTTGTCGCTTTACTGGGCGCAAATGGCCAGCCTGATCCCGGGTAAAGCCCGCGCCGAATACGGCGAAGCGCGTCAATTCTGCCCGGTATGCGGCTCAATGCCGGTGTCCAGCATGGTGCAGATCGGTACCACTCAAGGGTTGCGTTATCTGCACTGCAACCTGTGTGAAACCGAGTGGCACGTGGTGCGCATTAAATGCAGCAACTGCGAGCAGACGCGCGATCTCAACTACTGGTCGCTGGAAAATGAAGACGCGGCGGTCAAAGCTGAAAGCTGCGGTGGCTGCGGTACCTACCTGAAGATCCTTTATCAGGAAAAAGACCCGAAAGTCGAAGCCGTCGCCGACGATCTCGCCTCGCTGATTCTGGACGCCAAAATGGAGCAAGAGGGCTTTGCCCGCAGCTCTATTAACCCGTTCCTGTTCCCGGGTGAAGGGGAATAATCCCCACTCACAGTGCCGGGCAACGTTGGTTTGCCCGGCCTGTATCTGGTTGACTGCAACATCCTCACCTTCCTCTCGCATATCTTCCAGCATCACTGTGCAGGCAAACTACACGTGCGTTATTCAGGACTAAAGCCAAATTTAACATCCATGCTTACTTTTGCGAGCCGCTTTCCAGAATCGTTTTCAGCCTCATTTTCCCTGTTTCACTCGACAACAAACTGAGTTATAACACTGTATATTCATACAGATTAAAGGGACCCACATGGCACTCGAAAAAGGGATTGATACGCTGGTTCAGGCGTTCATCGCAGCAGGACGCCCTTCTGCGCGTAGCCAAAGTATTGATGACCGGAGAGCAGGCTATATTGCCAGCACGGCGCTTGCCGGTGAGACAGAAACGCGCGTTGACGTAGAGACGCTGAACCTCGAAGGCATCACATTTCGCGTCTTCTCTCCGCCAGATGCTGCTGAAAAGCTGCCGACCGTTATCTACTACCACGGGGGATGCTTTATCAGCGGCGGCTTCGATACTCACGATAATCAACTGCGCCAGTTAGCGTTTTATGGCAACTGCCGCGTCATTGCGATCCAGTACAGATTTGCTCCTGAACATACCTACCCTGCCGCCCATGATGATGCAGAAAGAGGCGCACATCTGATCTGGCAATACGCGGATATGTTTGGCGTGGATAAAAACCGTATCACCCTGTGCGGGGACAGCGCGGGAGGCCATCTGGCACTGGTGACTGCCCTGCGGCTCACGTCTTCCGGACTCTGGCAGCCTGCGCAGCTCATTCTTATCTACCCGATGCTGGATGCCACGGCCTCTTTTGAAAGCTATACCCGTAACGGCGCGGATTACGTCATCACCCGCGATACGCTGCTGAGCGGATATGAGCGCTATCTGGCCAACACGGAACGCCAGCATCCTGAAGCGAGCCCGCTCTGGCGAAAGGATTTTAGCGGCCTGCCTCCCGTGCACATCATTACTGCCGAGTTTGATCCGCTTTGCGACGAAGGTGAGGCGCTATATCAGCGCCTGACTGAGCAAGGCGTCACGTGTACGGCTCAGCGGTGGCTGGGGGTTATCCATGGATTTTTCCAGCTTGGCGGGGTCAGCCCGTCTGCGCGCGATCTTCTGAGGGATATTGCCAGACGGATCGGCGCGGGGAATTAGCCCGGCAATCATGCCGGGACGCCGGAGCCTACTCTTCTTCGTTTCCACCCTCTTCAAACGCGCCAAACGGCTTCGCAGGAAGAACGATGTAGGTACCTTCAAAGACGGCACCCGGCGTTTCATCGCCGAACAGCTCAACGCGCATCTGTACGCGCGCTTTACGCCCGCGCGCCAGGCGGTCGAGATCGCCCCCAAGTGCGCCCAAATCGGCAACGGCGCTCGGCTTACCACTGATCGGCGCGCTGTAACGAATATGGGCATCGGCCAGAATAATGGTGCCGCCAAGATGGCGTTCGCGGAGCATCAGCCAGATTAGCCCCCAGCCGGTCAGCGTGGCGAGTGAAAACAGGCTGCCGGCAAACAGGGTGTGATGGGGGTTCTGATTGCCGATTTCCGGCATGGTGGTAATGAATTTTTGCCCGGTGTACTGCTGAATACGCACGCCCATTTTTTCACTCAGGGGAATGTGCTGATACCAGGCCTGCTGGAGCTGCCCACACCAGTCGGCGCGATGGAGAATATCATCCAGCGTAGCGATGGGTTTGATCATCAAAAAGTGACGAATCGGCGTGGTTTGCGGGGCGGTGATTTCCCCCTGGTTAACAAAACCGAGTTTGGCGAAGAATTCGACGGCGTCTTCGCGGGCGCTACAGGTGACGCGCTTAACCCCTTCCTGACGGGCGACGGACTCAAGGGTCATCGCCATCAAGGTGCCAAGGCCTTTATCCTGCACGGAAGGATGAACCGCCATAAAGCGGATTGAAGCTTCGTTATCGGCATTGATGTACAAACGCCCGACGGCGACGAGGTTACCCTCTTCGTCCATCACCATCTGGTGATGAGCCATCGCATCCCAGGCGTCGCGCTCAGACCCTTTTGGCTGATGTAATGGCTTGCGTAACATTTCCCAGCGGAACTGGTAATAGGCTTCTAACTCTTCTTCCGTTTGCGGTACTCGAAGGTGATACATAGCTGTACTCTCTCTTGTTACCCGCGGCCACGCCGCCAGTTGGCTCATACCTGAAGCCAGAATGTGACGGGGCCATCGTTCACCAGCGATACCTGCATATCTGCAGCGAATCGTCCGGTTTGCGTATTCATGTCCTGTTGACGACAACGCGCCACAAAGTACTCGTAAAGGGCTTCTGCACGATCCGGTGCGGCACCTTTAGAGAAACCCGGGCGCATGCCGCGCTCGGTATCGGCCGCCAGCGTAAACTGGGAGACCACCAGCACGCTGCCACCCGCCTGCTGAACGTTCAGGTTCATCTTACCTTCCGCATCGCTGAAAATGCGGTAGCCCAGCACGCGCTCGCACAAGCGGTTGGCTTTCTGTTCGTCATCATCCTTTTCGACACCTAACAACACTAAAAGTCCTGGGCCAATTTCACCCGTCACCTCTCCCTCCACGGTGACGCTGGCACGGGTTACGCGCTGTATCAATGCAATCATGGTTGGTCTGCTTCTTGTTGTTTTTCAGCTTCTGCTGCTTTTTTAAGTTCGCGGTATACGCCGAGAGTGACAGTTATTTCGGCACCAAGCAAGACGATACACCAGGTCCAGTAGACCCAGACAAATAAAATGGGGATCACCGCCAGCACGCCGTAAATCAGCTGATAAGACGGGAACATGGTGATGTAAAGGGCAAACCCTTTTTTGCCCAGTTCAAAGAGCAATGCCGCGACCAGCGCGCCCACGACCGCATCGCGGTTAGGCACGCGCGTGGTCGGTACCACGCTGTAAAGCAGCCAGAAAGAGAGCCACGATAAAATCAGCGGGAAGATACGCAACAGGTTATCGATAACGCCGTTGAGATCGCTGGCCCAGCTCAGCGAAAGCAGATACGAACTGATAGCCAGACTCGCACCGGCCAGCAAGGGCCCCAGCGTTAAGATCATCCAGTACACCGCAAAGGAATAAACCTTGGGCCGCGCCTTTTTACTCCGCCAGATGGCATTCAGCGCGTTATCTATGGCGTACATCAATAACAGCGCCGTGACGATCAGGCCACACGCCCCGACCGCCGTCATTTTGCTGGAGTTAGCGACAAACTGTTCAATGTAGTTCTGTATGACGTCCCCGGTGGCGGGAATAAAATTCGCAAAGACAAAGTGGCGAAGCTGCAGGCTGACATCTGCAAACATTGGAAAAGCGGAAAATAGCGCAAAAATGACGGCCACCAGCGGCACAAGCGAGAGCAGTGACACGTAGGCGAGGTTACCCGCCAGCGTGGTCATGTTGTCCTCATCAATGCGATGCCAGAGCAGTTTCAGCCACGCCCTGAGCGGACGAGTATGATGCGTGGCTTTTTGATGAACGGTTTTTAGCATAACTGCTTCGCAAAATAGTTTGGTATCGTCTCCTTTCCGGTCACCAGAATTGACGTGATACCCAACTGGTTAGCTCCCTCTATATTATCGGCATTGTCGTCGAAAAAGACCGCATCGGCCGCGGTGAATCCTTCCGCCTGCAGAACCGCCTGATAGATACGCGCTTCGGGTTTACGCATCCCCATCTCCTGGGAGAGGTAGATTTTATCGGCCGCCGCCTGCACCTCAGGATACTCGTCAGGCCAGAACGTGGTATGCAGACGGTTAGTATTCGACAGCACCACAACCCGATGCCCCTGCTCGCGGAGTTTATGCATAATGGCGATCACGTCAGGGCGGATCGCGACGAACACTGCCTGCCAGCCATGGGAAAACTGCTCGTAACTTAACGGCACATCCATTTCATGACACAGACGTTCAGCAAATTCTTCATCGCTAATTTCGCCGCGCTCGTGCTGATGGAAGGTCTCGCCCATGGCGAAACTCTGCTTTAACGTCGCCAGCGGGACACGGCTAAAGTCGCTCCATGCGCCCAGCACCCGATTAAAATCGATATCGACGATTACATTTCCTAAGTCAAAGATATAAAGCATTTTTTATCTCCTGCTCGCCGTGGAAAAGTAACTGTAGCGGGAAAGATAAGGTTTGGCTATGCGCCAGATTCAGCTTACAGAAAGGAAAGGCCCGAGCCTGAATATCGGGCCATTAAGAAGGGTTAGCCTGCCTGCTGTTCGTCGCCTGAATTCACCTCAACGACTTCAACCTTGCTGGATTTGAGATGATTGTGCAGCGCAGATCCCGGTAGCTCATCGGTGAAGAGCGCGGTTGCCTGCGACACGTTACCAATTTCAACGGCAGCAGAGGCGTGGTATTTCGTATGATCGGCCGCCAGTAAAATATGTCGCGCGTGGGCCATCATGGTTTTCACCACGCTGGCTTCATTAACGTCAAACTCCATCATCGCGCCGTCGTGTTCAATTGCTCCGACGCTGGTCACCAGGTAATCGGCACGGAAGCCTGACACGAACGCCGTCGCTGCAGGCCCGATAATGCCTCCGTTATGCGGACGCAGCGTACCGCCAGGCACCATCACTTCAAAGCGCGGGTTCTTATACAGAATATGCGCCACCCGCAGGCTGTTGGTGATGATGCGCAGATGATTATGGTTGAGCAGCGCCCGGGCAACGTGCTCCACCGTCGTCCCGATAGTAATGAAGATGGTTGAACCATCGGGAATGTAGTCGGCAATCGCTTCGGCAATGGCCCGCTTCTCTTCGGTCAAGGAGACTTCACGTTGCTCAAACGCGGTGTTCACCACGCTGGATGCCCTGCCCGCGCCGCCATGATGACGCGTGATCAGCCCCTGCTCACTCAGCTTGCGGATATCCCGGCGCACGGTTTGCGTTGAGACGTCCAGCAGTTGCGCCAGTTCATCAATGTTCATATAGCCGCGGTCAGCAATCAACGTAAGCAGTTGATCGTGCCGCGGGTTGCCGGTCAGTTCGGTAAGGCTCATGGGCTGTCCTCTGAAAACCATCACGCCCCGCATTTTATACAAAAAGTGACAAAAAAGAGCGGGTTTGATCACAGTCAGGTATACCCGCCCGTCCGCCGGGCCGGGTACATTTCAGTGCCGCAACCGCGCTCGCGAAACGTACCGCGTCTGGTGACGCCCCCTGCTGCGCCAGACTCACCGCCAGCGCGCCGTGAAAGACATCTCCTGCACCTGTGGTATCCACCACGTCGACCGCAAATCCCGGCTGATGACGAAGCGCGCCCTGCTCCAGCCAGTAACACCCTTCACGCCCTTGCGTGACGTAGACATGTCCATTTGTGAGCGTTTGTGCTTTTCTCAGCGCGTTTTCCGTGTCGTCCAGCTGGCTTAAACGCCGCAAACCCGGCGCGGAGAAGGCCGCGTGATCGCTTAAGGCGACCAGTTCAGCAATGTCCTGCGGGGTGACATCGGCATCAAGCAGCGTGCTGACGCCCTGCTGGCGGGCAAGGGTGAACGCCTGTTTAGCCCCTTCGTGCCAGCGCACGTCGGCTAATACGATATCCCATTGCGAAAAATCGATATCCTGCAACCATGCCGCTGTAGTCGGGAGATCGGGGCTGGGGTAGTTAGCAATAACACGCTCCCCGTGACCATCCACCAGCACGGCCGATTGCGATGAACGGGCTCCTTTCACCATCCGCGTATAGCGCGTGTTTACCCCCAGGGACTCCATCTCCGCGAGCAGTCTTCTGCCGGTATCGTCATCACCCACCCGGCCAATAAAGTCCACCTCAGCCCCCAGTTTCGCTGCCGCCACCGCCGCAGTCGCCGCAGGACCGCCGCCCACCTCCGTATAGTCTTTTGCGACATATTTGCCACCTTCTTTCGGTAAATCATCGAGATACCAGATGCGATCCAGCACGGTAATGCCGACACAAACGATGCGAGTCATGGTGATTCCTTCTGCGTTTTCTGATGCTCTCATTTTAATTTCACGAAATGTTTAAAAAGTGACCCCTGTCAATTTTTTGACTATAAATTACAAATACGATCAAAAACAGACAACACAAACGCTCAATAATTGACACGATGTGACAGGAGAGAAGCATGTCAGCAATTGCCTTTATCGGGTTAGGACAGATGGGTGCGCCCATGGCAACGAATCTGCTTAAACAGGGCCACCAGCTTCACGTTTTTGATGTAAACCCGCAGGCGATACAGGCTCTGGTGGCGCGTGGAGCCCGGGCTGCAGCCACGCCTGCACAGGCAGTAAAGGAAGCCGAATTTGTCATCACCATGCTGCCAAACGGAGACCTGGTTCGCACAGTATTGTTTGGTGAGCAGGGCGTCTGCGAAGGGTTATCCCGCGAAGCGCTGGTCATTGATATGTCCACCATTCACCCGCTACAGACCGATGCCCTGATCCGCGACATGGCTGAACGTGGTTTCAGCATGATGGATGTGCCTGTCGGACGCACATCGGACCATGCCGTCGCCGGAACATTACTCCTTCTGGCTGGCGGCAGCGCGCAGCAGGTTGAACGAGCCACGCCGGTGTTGATGGCGATGGGCAATGAACTGATAAACGCAGGTGGGCCAGGCATGGGCATCCGCGTGAAGCTTATTAACAACTACATGAGCATTGCCCTGAACGCGCTGTCCGCTGAAGCCGCCGTGCTGTGTGAAGCCCTCGGCCTCTCTTTCGATGTGGCGCTCAGCGTCATGAGCGGTACGCCAGCAGGCAAAGGCCACTTCACCACCTCATGGCCTAACAAGGTGCTCAAAGGCGATCTTACACCGGCCTTTATGATCGACCTCGCGCATAAAGATCTGGGGATCGCGCTGGACGTGGCAAACCAGCTCCACGTCCCGATGCCGCTGGGCGCCGCCTCCCGTGAAGTCTACAACCAGGCGCGGGCCGCCGGACGCGGGCGCGAAGACTGGACAGCCATTCTTGAACAGGTTCGCGCATCCGCCGGGCTGAAAAAAACACACTGATACGAAAGGACTGAGGAATGACGATGTACACCCTGAAAGATATCACCCGACCTTCCGGCGGTTTTGCGATGCTGGCTGTTGACCAGCGCGAAGCAATGCGCCTGATGTTTGCTGCGGCTGGCGCACCGGTGCCGGTCACCGATCGGCATCTCACCGACTTTAAGGTCAACGCGGCCAAGATTCTGTCGCCGTATGCCTCCGCCATTCTTGTCGATCAGCAGTTTTGCTACCAGCAGATCGTTGAGCAACAGGCCGTTGCCAAAAGCTGCGCGATGATTGTGTCAGCAGACGAATTTATTCCGGGGAACGGGATCCCCGTTGACAGCGTCGTCATCGATAAAAACGTTGATGCTCAGGCGGTCAGGCGCGATGGCGGCAAAGCACTGAAGCTACTGGTGCTGTGGCGTAGCGACGAAGATCCACAGCAGCGTCTGGAGATGGTGAAGGCGTTCAATCAGCTGTGCCATAACAATGGACTGCTCAGCATTATTGAGCCGGTAGTCCGCCCGCCGCGTCGCGGCGCGACGTTTAATCGTGAACAGGCCATTATCGACGCGGCAAAAGAGCTGGGAGACAGCGGAGCTGATCTCTACAAAGTGGAGATGCCCCTGTTCGGCAAAGGCTCTCAGCAGGAATTGCTGACAGCCTCGCAAAAACTGAACGAGAACATCGCCATGCCGTGGGTGATCCTCTCATCCGGCGTGGACGATAAGTTGTTCCCAAGGGCGGTGAGTGTTGCGATGCAGGCGGGTGCATCCGGCTTTTTAGCTGGCCGCGCCGTCTGGTCATCAGTGATTGGCCTGCCGGACACGGAACTGATGCTCCGTGATATTTCTGTGCCGAAACTGCAGCGTTTGGGTGAGATCGTCGACGAAATGATGGCTCGCCGTTAAGAAAGGACCCGAACATGAAATGGTTTAACACCCTGAGCCATAACCGCTGGCTTGAACAAGAGACTGACCGCATTCTCGATTTCGGTAAAAACGCCGCCGTGCCGACCGGTTTTGGCTGGCTGGGCAATAACGGTCAGGTGCGCAGCGATATGGGCACGCATCTGTGGATCACCGCCCGTATGCTGCACGTTTATGCCGTGGCGGCAAACATGGGGCGTCCCGGCGCATATGCCCTGGTGGAGCATGGCATCAACGCCCTGAATGGTCCGCTGCGTGACCCGCAATATGGCGGCTGGTACGCCTGTATTAACGATGAAGGCGTTATGGATGCCTCCAAGCAGGGCTATCAGCACTTCTTTGTTTTGCTGGGCGCGGCCAGCGCCGTCACCACCGGCCATCCACAGGCTCGCAAGTTACTGGACGATGCCATCGAGGTGATTGAGCGTTATTTCTGGAGCGAACAGGAACAGATGTGCCTGGAATCCTGGGATGAGGCCTTCAGCAAAACCGAAGAGTACCGTGGCGGCAACGCCAATATGCACGCTGTCGAAGCCTTCCTGATTGTGTATGACGTGACGCATGACCGTAAATGGCTCGACCGCGCCCTGCGCATTGCCTCGGTGATCATTCACGACGTGGCACGCAAGGGCGAGTACCGGGTTAATGAGCATTTCGATACGCAGTGGAACCCCATCCGCGATTACAACATTGATAACCCCGCTCACCGTTTTCGCGCCTACGGCGGTACGCCAGGCCACTGGATCGAGTGGGGCCGCCTGATGCTGCACCTGCGCGCTGCGCTGGAAGCGCGTTTTGAAACACCCCCCGCATGGCTGCTGGAAGATGCAAAAGGGTTGTTCCACGCCACAATCCGCGACGCCTGGGCACCCGATGGTGCCGACGGTTTTGTCTATTCCGTTGGCTGGGATGGTAAACCCATCGTTCGCGAGCGCGTGCGCTGGCCGATTGTCGAAGCGATGGGAACGGCCTATGCGCTCTATACCGTCACCGGCGAGGCGCAGTACGAAGCCTGGTATCAGAAATGGTGGGATTACTGCATCAAATACCTGATCGACTACGAGAACGGTTCATGGTGGCAGGAGCTGGATATCCATAACGAAGTGACCACCAAAGTCTGGGACGGCAAGCAGGATATTTATCATCTGCTGCATTGCCTGGTGATCCCTCGCTTACCGCTGGCGCCAGGGTTAGCCCCGGCCGTTGCCGCCGGATTACTGGATAGCCAGGCCAAATAATAAAAACGGAGATCTTATGCGTACCCTACACAATATTATTCTTAAAAGCAGTGAACATGGTTTCACCCTGAGCTGGCAGGATCGTCTGATTCTGTCCCACACCGCCGACACCCCGTGCCTGTGGATCGGCGCAGGTGAAGCCGATATCGAGATGTTTCGCGGCAACTTCAGCATCAAAGACAAACTCAACGAAAAAATTGCCCTGACCGAGGCCACCGTCGCGCCGCAAAATGCGGGCTGGGCGATTCGCTTTACCCGGGGTGACGCCGTCAGCGCCACGCTACTGGTGGGTGTGGATGCCGAAGGACGCCTGGAGCTGAAACTCAAAAATGATGCCTCCAGCCATAACCGCATCTGGCTGCGGCTGGCGGCCCAGCCCGAGGATCATATCTATGGTTGCGGAGAGCAGTTCTCCTACTTCGACCTGCGCGGCAAGCCGTTCCCGTTGTGGACCAGCGAGCAGGGCGTGGGCCGTAATAAGCAGACCTACGTCACCTGGCAGGCAGACTGCAAAGAGAACGCGGGCGGCGATTACTACTGGACCTTCTTCCCGCAACCCACCTTTGTGAGTACCCAGAAGTACTACTGCCACGTGGATAACAGCTGTTATATGAATTTCGACTTCAGCGCGCCGGGGTTCCACGAGCTGGCCTTCTGGGAAGATAACGCCACGCTGCGCTTCGAATGTGCGCAAACGTATGCCGATCTGCTGGAAAAACTGACCGGGTTACTGGGCCGTCAGCCCGAACTGCCGGACTGGGTTTACGACGGGGTAACGCTGGGCGTTCAGGGCGGCACCGACGTGTGCCAGCAAAAGCTCGACACCATGCGCAACGGCGGTGTGAAGGTGAACGGTATCTGGGCGCAGGACTGGTCCGGCATCCGGATGACCTCCTTTGGCAAACGCGTGATGTGGAACTGGAAGTGGAACAGCGATCTGTATCCGCAGCTGGATACACGTATCCCGCAGTGGAAGCAGGAGGGCGTGCAGTTCCTCTCCTATATCAACCCTTACGTGGCCAGCGACAGAGACCTCTGTGAAGAGGCGGCGAAACGCGGTTATCTGACCAAAAACGCCGACGGTCAGGACTATCACGTCGAGTTCGGCGAGTTCTACGCGGGCGTTATCGACCTGACGAATCCGGAAGCCTACGACTGGTACAAAGAGGTCATCAAAAAGAACCTGATAGCGCTGGGCTGTGGCGGCTGGATGGCTGATTTTGGTGAATATTTGCCGACTGATACCTTCCTGCACAACGGCGTGAGCGCGGAAATCATGCATAACGCCTGGCCTGCGCTATGGGCGAAATGTAACTACGAGGCGCTGGAAGAGACCGGCAAGCTCGGCGAGATCCTGTTCTTTATGCGCGCGGGTTATACCGGCAGCCAGAAACACTCGGTGATGATGTGGGCCGGCGATCAGAACGTCGACTGGAGTCTGGACGACGGTCTGGCGTCAGTGGTTCCTGCGGCACTCTCACTGGCAATGACCGGGCACGGGCTGCATCACAGCGACATCGGCGGTTATACCACGCTGTTTGAGATGAAACGCAGCAAAGAGCTGCTGCTGCGCTGGTGCGACTTCAGCGCCTTCACACCGATGATGCGTACCCACGAGGGCAACCGCCCTGGCGATAACTGGCAGTTTGATGGCGACGGCGAAACCATCGCCCACTTTGCGCGTATGACGACCGTCTTCACTACCCTGAAGCCCTACATCAAAGCCGCCGTTGCGCAGAATGCGAAAAGCGGCCTGCCGGTGATGCGCCCGCTGTTCCTGCATTACGAAAACGATGCGCGCAGCTACACGCTGAAATACCAGTATCTGTTTGGCCGCGATCTGCTGGTGGCACCGGTCCATGAAGAAGGCCGTCGTGACTGGACGCTCTATTTGCCTGAGGACACCTGGGTGAATGCCTGGACGGGTGAAACGCATGAGGGCGGTGACATCACCGTTGACGCTCCGCTCGGCAAACCGCCGGTGTTTTATCGCCAGCAAAGCGAATGGGCAGACCTGTTTAGCACCTTACGTCATATCTGATAAGGCTCGCCCGCAGGGAAACCTGCGGGCAGATGGAGAACAATAATGCGTCAACACGCTTCCGATCCGGCAACGCTACGCCTGCCGTTTAAAGAGAAACTCGCCTACGGGATGGGCGATCTCGGCTCTAACATCCTTCTGGATATCGGCACGTTGTATCTGCTGAAGTTCTACACCGACGTTCTTGGCCTGCCTGGTACCTACGGCGGAATCATCTTCCTGATTGCCAAGTTCTTCACCGCCTTCACCGATATGGGCACGGGTATCATGCTCGATTCCCGACGCAAGATCGGTCCTAAGGGAAAATTCCGCCCGTTCGTGCTGTATGCGGCGTTCCCGGTGACATTACTGGCCATCGCAAACTTTGTCGGCACGCCGTTTGAAATCACCGGCAAAACGGTGATGGCGACCGTGCTGTTCATGCTTTACGGCCTGTTCTTCAGCATGATGAACTGCTCCTACGGTGCGATGGTGCCGGCCATTACCAAAAACCCGGACGAGCGCGCTTCGCTGGCCGCCTGGCGTCAGGGTGGCGCCACGCTTGGCCTGCTGCTCTGTACCGTCGGGTTTGTGCCGGTAATGAACCTGATTGAAGGCAATGACCAGCTTGGGTATATCTTTGCCGCGACCCTCTTCTCGCTGTTCGGGCTGTTCTTTATGTGGTGGTGCTATAAGGGCGTGACCGAGCGTTACGTTGAGATGCAGCCCGCCAATCCAGCCCAGAAGCCCGGCCTGCTGCAGTCGTTTCGCGCCATCGCCGGTAACCGACCGCTGTTTATTCTCTGCATCGCCAACCTGTGCACGCTGGGGGCCTTTAACGTTAAGCTCGCCATTCAGGTTTATTACACGCAGTACGTGCTGAACGACCCTATTCTGTTGTCCTACATGGGATTTTTCAGCATGGGCTGCATTTTTATCGGCGTCTTTATGATGCCCGGCGCGGTGCGTCGCTTCGGCAAGAAAAAGGTCTATATCAGCGGGCTGCTGATTTGGGTGGCAGGCGACCTGCTCAACTACTTCTTTGGCGGTGGTTCGGTGAGCTTTGTGGCGTTCTCCTGTCTGGCCTTCTTCGGCTCAGCCTTCGTGAACAGCCTCAACTGGGCGCTGGTGTCCGATACCGTGGAGTACGGCGAGTGGCGCACCGGCGTGCGATCCGAAGGGACGGTCTATACCGGCTTTACCTTCTTCCGGAAGGTCTCACAGGCGCTGGCCGGCTTCTTCCCCGGCATCATGCTCACGCAAATCGGCTATGTGCCAAACGTGGTGCAATCCGCCGGAACGGTTGAAGGGCTGCGGCAGCTGATATTTATCTACCCCAGTCTGCTGGCCGTCATCACCATCGTGGCGATGGGCTGTTTCTACAACCTCAACGAGAAGATGTATGTGCGCATCGTGGAAGAAATTGAACTGCGCAAACGTACAGCATAACTGACTTGAGAGAGCGCCCTGCGGGGCGCTGTGAGGATCGACCATGACACACAAGAGTGATCCGTTAACCCTGAAGCTGAGCCTGCGCGAAAAGTGCGCCTACGGGATGGGCGATTTTGGCTCTAACCTGATGCTCTGTATTGGCACGCTGTATCTGCTGAAGTTTTATACTGATGAACTGGGCATGCCCGCTTTTTATGGCGGCATTATTTTCCTGGTAGCGAAGTTCTTTACCGCATTCACCGACATGCTGACCGGGGTGTTGCTGGATTCGCGGCGTAACATCGGTGCCAGAGGCAAATTCAGGCCGTTTATTCTTTATGCCTCGGTGCCGGTTGCCCTGGTGGCCACGGCGCAGTTTGTGGCCACCGATTTTAGCCTGACGGTGAAAACCGCTATCGCCACCCTGCTCTTCATGATGTTTGGCCTCTGTTATAGCCTGATGAACTGCTCTTATGGCGCGATGGTTCCCGCCATCACTAAAAATCCGAACGAGCGGGCGCAGCTTGCGGCCTGGCGTCAGGGTGGCGCAACGGTTGGGTTGTTGCTCTGCACCGTGGGGTTTATGCCAATCCAGGCGCTGTTTGTCAGCCAGCCCTCTCTCGGCTATCTGGTGGCCGCACTGGTGTTCGTCACCGGCGGTCTGTTCTGCATGTGGTGGTGCTACAGCGGTGTGAAAGAGCGCTATGTGGAGGTCACGCCCGATCATCATAAGCCTGGCATCCTGAAATCCTTCTGTGCCATTTTCCGCAACCCACCGTTGCTGGTGTTGTGTATCGCCAACCTTTGCACCCTCGCCGCGTTTAATATCAAACTGGCGATTCAGGTCTACTACACCCAGTACGTGCTAAACGATCTGCATCTGCTGTCGTGGATGGGTTTTTTCAGTATGGGCTGCATTCTGGTTGGCGTGTTTCTGGTGCCTGGCGCGGTTAAGCGCTTCGGCAAGAAGCCGGTCTACCTTGGCGGGCTGACGCTGTGGGCCGTGGGCGACGTAATGAACTTCCTCTGGGGAACCAGCTCCCTGCTCTTTGTGCTCTTTTCCTGCATGGCCTTTTTCGGTACGGCATTCGTAAACAGCCTCAACTGGGCGCTGGTGCCCGATACCGTGGATTATGGCGAGTGGAAAACAGGCATTCGCGCCGAAGGGTCGGTTTATACCGGTTATACCTTCTCGCGCAAAATCTCCGCCGCCCTCGCCGGTTTCCTGCCGGGCATTATGTTGACGCAGATTGGCTACATTCCACACGCCGTGCAGAGTGCGGGCACGCTACTGGGGCTCCGTCAGCTAATTTTTCTCTGGCCGTGCGGCCTGGCGATCGTTGCCGCGATAACCATGGGACTCTTTTATAAACTCAACGAAGCACGCTTCGCCTTTATTATTGAGGAGATTGGAAAACGGAAAAAACAACCCGCAAAACCCCCTGAGTTAACCACCAACAATAAAGCGTCAGCAGTCACTTTATAACAATAAATCCGGCCCTGATTCCCTTCCTGTGTAACAGGAGGGGGGCCTTTCTGTACCTCATACATGGACTGATTATGAAAAGAATCGTTACTGCACTGGTTGTGTCGTCTGTGTCCTGCTCGGCAGTTGCCGGCGCCTATGTCGAAACGCGCGAAGCCTATAATACGGCCTCTGAACTGCACGAAGTGATCCTGCGTGCCGGCTATAACTTCGATAAGGGCGCGGGGCTGATGTTCACTAACGCCTATAACGTGGGCAAATGGGACGAGCTTAAGCACAGCTATAACGAAATTGAAGGGTGGTATCCGCTTTTTAGACCGACCGATAAACTCACCTTTCAGCCTGGCGGTTTACTGAATGACAGCAGCGCCGGGTCCGGAGGCGCTATCTATCTGGATACCAATTATAAATTTCTCGACTGGTTTAACCTGACCTTCCGTTATCGCTATAACCACAACAATTACGATACGCCGGACTACAACGGCCAGATGGATAAAAACGACACCCACGAATTCGCTAACTACTGGAATTTCAAGGTCACGGATGCGTTTTTCTATACCTTTGAACCGCATTTTTTCCAGCGCGTGAACGATTACCACAGCAAAAATGGCAAAGACCATCACTGGGAAATCACTCACAAATTTAGCTATAAAATCGATAAAAACTGGCTGCCCTATCTCGAGCTCCAGTGGCTGGACAGATGGAATGATTACAACCGCGAGCAGTACCGTATCCGCCTGGGGTTAAGGTATTCGTTCTGATAATAAAAAAAGCCGCTGATCGCTCAGCGGCTTTTTACGTGCCGGGTGGCGCATGCGCTTACCCGGCCTACGGATTGACCGTATTACTCTTCTTTCGCACCGCGCATTGCACGTTTACGATCGTTCTCGGTCAGGTGACGTTTACGGATACGGATAGACAGTGGGGTCACTTCTACCAGTTCGTCGTCATCGATGAACTCCAGAGCTTGCTCCAGGGTCATCTTGATCGGTGGAACCAGAACCGTTGCTTCGTCAGTACCGGACGCACGCATGTTGGTCAGTTTCTTACCGGTCAGGCAGTTTACAGTCAGGTCGTTAGAACGACTGTGAATACCGATGATCTGGCCTTCATAAACTTCAGCACCGTGACCCAGGAACAGCTTACCGCGATCCTGCAGACCGAACAGCGCAAACGCAACCGCTTTACCCTGACCGTTGGAGATCAGCACGCCGTTGTTACGCTGACCAACTTCACCCGGACGAACGTCGTCGTAGTGGCTGAAGGTGGAGTACAGCAGACCGGTACCGGACGTCATGGTCATGAACTCTGAACGGAAACCGATCAGACCACGGCTTGGGATCACGTAGTCGAGACGTACGCGGCCTTTGCCATCTGGATTCATGTTTTTCAGGTCGCCTTTACGCTCACCCAGAGCCTGCATAACAGAACCCTGATGCTGCTCTTCAACGTCCAGCGTTACGTTCTCGAACGGCTCTTGTTTACGGCCGTCGATTTCGCGGAAGATAACTTTCGGACGGGAAACCGCCATTTCGAAACCTTCACGACGCATGTTTTCGATCAGAACAGACAGGTGCAGCTCACCACGACCAGAAACGCGGAATGCGTCAGCATCCTGAGTTTCTTCAACGCGCAGCGCAACGTTGTGCACCAGCTCTTTGTTCAGGCGGTCAAGGATCTGACGAGAGGTAACGAATTTACCTTCTTTGCCACAGAACGGAGAGGTGTTGACGTTGAAGAACATGGTTACCGTTGGTTCATCAACGGACAGGGCTGGCAGCGCTTCCACATTCTGCGGGTCGCAGATGGTGTCAGAGATGTTCAGCTCGCCCAGACCGGTAATCGCGATGATGTCGCCCGCTTCAGCCAGTTCGCTGTCGATACGCTCCAGACCCAGGTGAGTCAGCACTTTGCCCACTTTACCGTTACGGGTTTTGCCTTCGCTATCGATGATAGTAACCTGCTGGTTCGGCTTCACTTTACCGCGTTTGATGCGGCCGATACCGATAACGCCAACGTAGTTGTTGTAGTCCAGCTGGGAGATCTGCATCTGCAGCGGACCATCAAGATCAACATCCGGAGCCGGTACGTGATCGACAATCGCCTGATACAGCGGAGTCATGTCTTCCGCCATATTTTCGTGATCCAGACCCGCGATACCATTCAGCGCCGAAGCGTAAATGATAGGGAAGTCCAGCTGCTCGTCGGTCGCGTCGAGGTTAACGAACAGGTCGAACACCTGATCAACAACCCAGTCAGGACGCGCGCCCGGACGGTCAACCTTGTTGATAACAACAATAGGTTTCAGGCCATGGGCAAATGCTTTTTTGGTCACGAAGCGCGTTTGCGGCATTGGGCCGTCAAATGCGTCAACCACCAGCAGCACGGAATCCACCATGGACATCACGCGCTCAACTTCACCACCGAAGTCGGCGTGCCCTGGGGTATCAACGATGTTGATACGGTAGTCATTCCATTTGATAGCGGTGTTTTTCGCGAGGATAGTAATCCCACGCTCTTTCTCCAAATCGTTGGAGTCCATCACACGCTCTTGAGTTTCGGCACGAGCATCAAACGTACCGGACTGCTGCAGCAGCTTATCAACCAGGGTGGTTTTACCATGGTCGACGTGCGCGATGATGGCGATGTTACGCAAATTTTCGATCACAACTTTGCCTCAGGCATTAGAAATAGCGCGTTATTGTACACGGATTAATCGCACTACAAAACAGGATCACAAACATCCCCCGCAAACAAGTATTGCAGAGATGCTTTGTGATCGCTTTCACGGAGCGTAAAAAGGGCACTTTAACGAAAATTGCACCAATATGGTGCTTAGTGTTCACACTGAAGCACTATACTGGTGCAACATAACCATTGTGGTGCAGCACTTTTGCACTATGGTGCGCATGATAACGCCTTTTTGGGGTGTTTTAAAAGTTGGCACAGATTTCGCTTTATAAAAATACGGCAAAAAAATGGCACACAGCCAGCCCAAGACAGAAATTGAAGACCTCGTTACCACGACGACAATGACCAATCTGGAGAGTTAAGTATGTCCGCTGAACACGTTTTGACGATGCTGAACGAACATGAAGTGAAGTTTGTTGATCTGCGCTTCACCGATACCAAAGGTAAAGAACAGCACGTCACTATTCCTGCTCATCAGGTAAACGCCGAATTCTTTGAAGAAGGCAAAATGTTTGACGGCTCCTCCATTGGCGGCTGGAAAGGTATCAACGAATCTGACATGGTTCTGATGCCTGACGCTTCCACTGCGGTCATTGATCCGTTCTTCGAAGAACCAACCCTGATCATCCGTTGCGACATCCTCGAGCCAGGCACACTGCAGGGCTACGACCGCGACCCACGCTCCATCGCGAAACGCGCTGAAGAGTACCTGCGTTCAACCGGTATCGCAGACACCGTACTGTTCGGGCCAGAGCCAGAATTCTTCCTGTTTGATGACATCCGTTTTGGTGCCTCTATTTCTGGCTCCCACGTTGCCATCGACGATATCGAAGGTGCATGGAACTCCTCCACCAAATACGAAGGTGGTAACAAAGGTCACCGTCCTGGCGTTAAAGGCGGTTACTTCCCGGTTCCTCCGGTCGACTCCGCTCAGGACATCCGTTCCACCATGTGTCTGGTGATGGAAGAGATGGGCCTGGTGGTTGAAGCTCACCACCACGAAGTGGCGACTGCGGGTCAGAACGAAGTGGCAACCCGCTTCAACACCATGACCAAAAAAGCAGACGAAATTCAGATCTACAAATACGTTGTGCACAACGTTGCGCACCGTTTCGGTAAAACCGCGACCTTCATGCCAAAACCAATGTTCGGCGATAACGGTTCCGGTATGCACTGCCACATGTCTCTGTCCAAGAACGGAACCAACCTGTTCTCTGGCGACAAATATGCCGGTCTGTCTGAGCAGGCTCTGTATTACATTGGCGGCGTAATCAAACACGCTAAAGCGATCAACGCCCTGGCGAACCCAACCACTAACTCCTACAAGCGTCTGGTCCCAGGCTACGAAGCACCGGTAATGCTGGCGTACTCTGCGCGTAACCGTTCTGCTTCTATCCGTATCCCTGTGGTAGCGTCTCCTAAAGCGCGTCGTATCGAAGTTCGCTTCCCGGATCCAGCTGCTAACCCATACCTGTGCTTCGCAGCACTGCTGATGGCGGGTCTGGACGGTATCAAGAACAAGATCCACCCAGGCGAAGCCATGGACAAAAACCTGTATGACCTGCCGCCAGAAGAAGCGAAAGAGATCCCACAGGTTGCAGGCTCTCTGGAAGAAGCCCTGCAGGCGCTGGACGCAGACCGCGAGTTCCTGACTGCGGGTGGCGTGTTCACTGACGACGCTATCGATGCTTACATCGCCCTGCGTACTGAAGAGAACGACCGTGTGCGTATGACGCCACACCCGGTTGAGTTCGAACTGTACTACAGCGTTTAAGTTTCAATGAGTTTCGCGCGCCCTTTTACGCGCGATCTCACAAGCTTTTATTTGTTGCCGTGGAAACTTTCAGCCCATCTCCGGATGGGCTTTTTTCTCCACCAACAAACTGATTTCACGCGCTTTTTACGACGAAAAAGCTATACTGCACTAAATTAGTGCAACCAACTCCAGGAGACTGCTGAATGGCAACTGGCACGCTGCCCGATGCTGGGCAGATCCTCAATTCTTTAATTAACAGTATTTTGCTGGTCGACGACGAGCTGGCCGTACATTACGCCAACCCGGCGGCGCAGCAGCTGCTCGCCCAGAGCTCACGCAAACTGTTTGGCACCCCGCTTCCGGAATTATTGAGCTATTTCTCGCTGAATATTGGCCTGATGCAGGAAAGTCTGCAGGCCGGTCAGGGCTTTACCGATAACGAAGTCACGCTGGTGATCGACGGGCGCTCACATATTTTATCGCTTACCGCACAACGGCTTCCAGAAGGGCTGATCCTGCTTGAAATGGCGCCGATGGATAATCAGCGCCGCCTGAGCCAGGAACAACTTCAGCATGCTCAGCAAATTGCCGCCCGTGACCTAGTGCGAGGCCTGGCGCATGAAATCAAGAACCCGCTGGGTGGCTTACGCGGTGCGGCACAACTCCTGACCAAAGCGCTGCCCGACCCTGCGCTGGCGGAGTACACCAACGTCATTATTGAGCAGGCAGACCGCCTGCGTAACCTGGTTGACCGTCTGCTCGGGCCACAACAGCCCGGCATGCATGTCTCAGAAAGTATTCATAAAGTAGCTGAGCGGGTTGTGAAACTCGTCTCGATGGAGCTGCCGGAGAACGTCACGCTGGTCCGTGACTACGACCCAAGCCTGCCGGAACTGGCGCACGACCCGGATCAGATTGAGCAGGTCTTGCTGAATATTGTGCGTAATGCCCTGCAGGCACTAGGGCCGGAAGGGGGCGAAATTATTTTGCGCACCCGCACCGCGTTCCAGCTCACGCTGCACGGCGTGCGCTATCGTCTGGCTGCCCGCATCGACGTTGAGGACAACGGGCCGGGTATTCCGTCGCATCTTCAGGACACCCTGTTCTACCCGATGGTCAGCGGTCGCGAAGGCGGTACCGGCCTGGGGTTATCCATTGCCCGTAGTTTGATCGATCAACACTCTGGAAAAATTGAATTTACCAGTTGGCCGGGACATACCGAGTTTTCGGTTTTCCTGCCGATTAAAAAATAAAGGTGACGTTTATGCAACGAGGGATAGTCTGGGTAGTCGATGACGATAGCTCCATCCGTTGGGTGCTTGAACGCGCGCTCACAGGGGCAGGATTAAGCTGCACGACGTTTGAGAGCGGCAGCGAAGTGCTCGACGCACTCACCACCAAAACGCCGGATGTGCTGCTTTCGGATATTCGCATGCCGGGAATGGACGGGCTGGCGCTTTTAAAGCAGATCAAACAACGCCATCCTATGCTTCCGGTCATCATAATGACGGCGCATTCCGACCTGGACGCCGCGGTGAGCGCCTATCAGCAAGGGGCGTTCGATTACCTGCCCAAACCGTTTGATATCGACGAAGCGGTCGCCCTGGTTGAGCGCGCGATCAGCCACTACCAGGAGCAGCAGCAGCCTCGTCACACGCCTGACTTCGGGCCCACGACGGACATCATTGGCGAAGCGCCGGCCATGCAGGATGTGTTTCGTATCATTGGCCGTCTGTCACGCTCGTCCATCAGCGTACTGATTAACGGTGAATCGGGAACCGGTAAAGAGCTGGTAGCGCATGCCTTACATCGCCACAGCCCGCGGGCAAAAGCACCGTTTATCGCCCTGAATATGGCCGCCATCCCAAAGGATTTAATTGAATCCGAACTGTTTGGCCATGAGAAAGGGGCTTTTACCGGCGCGAATACCATTCGCCAGGGTCGCTTCGAGCAGGCTGACGGTGGAACACTCTTCCTGGATGAAATCGGCGATATGCCGCTGGATGTCCAGACCCGTCTGCTGCGCGTGTTGGCCGACGGACAGTTTTATCGCGTAGGTGGCTATGCGCCGGTGAAGGTCGATGTACGCATTATTGCCGCGACGCACCAGAATCTGGAGCAGCGCGTCCAGGAAGGTAAATTCCGTGAGGATTTATTCCATCGCCTGAACGTGATCCGCGTTCATTTGCCACCGCTACGTGAACGCCGTGAAGATATTCCCCGCCTGGCGCGTCATTTTCTGCAGGTCGCTGCCCGTGAGCTGGGCGTGGAAGCCAAGCAGCTGCACCCGGAAACCGATGCCGCCCTCACCCGTCTGGCGTGGCCGGGCAACGTGCGTCAGCTGGAAAACACCTGTCGCTGGTTGACCGTAATGGCCGCCGGACAGGAAGTCCTGATTCAGGATTTACCGGCTGAACTGTTTGAAGCGACTGCGCCAGAAAGCAGCACCGGACATGCATTGCCTGACAGCTGGGCGACACTGCTGGCACAGTGGGCCGATCGCGCGCTGCGTTCCGGTCATCAAAACTTGCTGTCTGAAGCCCAGCCCGAGATGGAGCGCACGCTGTTGACCACCGCACTCCGCCATACACAGGGCCATAAGCAGGAAGCGGCACGCCTGCTGGGATGGGGACGTAATACCCTGACGCGTAAGCTGAAAGAGCTGGGCATGGAGTGATCTTTACCCTTGTGTAAAGGTTATTAATTGAGCGCAAATTGCTGCTATTTTGCGCTTTACTGTATCAATGATTTTTGTATGATCGTGCCCGGAAAGTGAGGGTGATCATCATGCTGGAAACATTAGTGAATATGCTCTCAAGTGGAGCAGCTGAAAGCCACACGCCACAAACAGCCGTTGCTGCTGTGCTGTGCGCGGCGCTGGTTGGGCTGTTTAGCTAGAGAGTCGCTAACAAAAAAGCCGGGTAGCGGCTTCGCCTTACCCGGCCAAATATGTTGGCACGTCTTAAATGACGCGTGAGAACTGCTGCAGACGCGCTTTCTGACGCAGATAGGCGTCGAAGCACATGCAGATGTTACGAATCAACAGGCGCCCTTTGGGTGTCACGTCAATTGCACGTTCTGAAACATCCACCAGCCCATCTTTTGCCAGAGGCGCTAACAGCTTCAGGTCATCAGCAAAGTAATCGCTGAAATGCAGATCCCACTGCGCTTCCACGTCGCTGAAATCAAGACGGAAGTTACAGATGAGCGCCTTAATCACATCACGACGGATGCAGTCATCGCGCGTTAACACGATACCGCGCCACAGCGCGCTGCCCGCGTCATCTACCTGCTGGTAGTAAAGCTTCAGCTCTTTCTGGTTCTGCGCGTAGCAGTCCCCGATCATGCTGATGGCGGAGACGCCCATCCCCAGCAAATCGGTGTCGCCCTGGGTGGTGTAGCCCTGGAAATTTCGGTGCAGTACGCCTTCGCGCTGGGCAATAGCCAGCTCGTCATCCGGACGAGCAAAGTGATCCATGCCGATGAACTGATAACCGGCTTCGGTCAGCGAGGCGATGGTTTCCTGCAGAATATCCAGCTTCTGTTGGGCAGAAGGCAGATCGGCATCTTTGATTTTGCGCTGAGCGGCAAACAGCGTCGGCAGATGCGCATAGTTAAAGACGCTCAGGCGGTCTGGGTTGAGTTCGGCCACGCGTTTCAGCGTGAAGGCGAAGCTCTCCGGCGTTTGCTTAGGCAGGCCGTAAATCAGGTCGATATTGGTCGACGTAAAGCCGATATCGCGGGCGTGGTTGAGTAAGGCAAAGATAAACTCTTCATCCTGCTCACGGTTCACCAGCCGCTGCACCTCTTTGTTGAAGTCCTGCACGCCCATGCTCAGGCGATTGAAACCTTCAGCGCGTAAGTGATCCAGTACATCCAGCTCAATTTCGCGCGGATCGACCTCGATCGAGATTTCAGCATCGTCGTTAAAACGGAAGTTGTTGCGCAGGAGCGTCATTAAACGGCTGATCTGCGCTTTATTCAGATACGTTGGCGTCCCCCCACCCCAGTGAAGCTGGCTGACGTGACGGCCGGCAAACAGCGGGGCACGGTGCAGAATCTCCTGCTCCAGCGCATCCAGATACTGATCGGCTTTATGTTGCTGACGGGTAACGATTTTATTGCAGCCGCAGAAGTAGCAGAGCTTGTGGCAGAACGGAATATGGACATAGAGCGACAGCGGACGCTCGGGGTAGCGCGCGACAGCCTGCTGAAACGCCGCTTCGCCGAAACTATCGGAGAACTCCAGCGCGGTGGGGTATGACGTATAACGCGGCCCGGAATAGTTATATTTCTGGATTAGGGCCAAATCCCAGTCGATAGTTGGTACAGACATGCTCACTCCTTCCGTTGGTGTCGCGTTCGCATACGGCGGCCCGTTCTGGCCCCATCGCGGGCCATCACTCGGGTGCGCAGCCACTTCTGTCGCCGCGACAACCGCCGTAGTTTAACGAATAACCACACCAGATAACATATAACCGGAAGGGTTATTAGCAGGACTATCGTCCCTGCCGGATGCAAATGTTAGTTTCCACCCTTCAGAAGACGCATCATATCTTCCTGCTTTTCGTCTTCTTCTTCGTCTTCGTCATCGTCGTAAGACAGACCCAGCTTCTGCATCAGCTCATCAATGCGGTCCAGTTTGGCATCAACCCATGACTGCTCTTCGGCGGTCAGGGTTTCACCCTCTTCAAGACGTTCCAGCAGCGCGTCCAGGCGCTCATCGTTCTCCAGCAAATCCAGCTCAGCCTGCGGTGAAAGCATAGGTTTCTCGCTCTTTGGTTTGTGCTGCTTAGTGACCGGGGTGTCTGTCACGCCCAGTGGAACAGGTGTTTTACTGCCAATACGTGGGTCTTTCTGCTGCTTGTTTTTCGCAGAAGCGCCAGAAGCATCACCACCGTTTGCACGGCTACCCGCAGCATGACCGCGATGTTTTTTATCGCGTTTGCGATCGCGCGATTCCTGGTTCAGTTCTTCGCGCGTTTTGCGGTGTGCTTTTGCAGGGCGTTTAGCGCCCGCAGCGGAGGTCGGTTTTTTCATGATGTTTTATCTTTAAGTCGTTTTCTTCAGTATAGAATTGCGGCGAAATCTAGCAGAAAGCAAGCAAAGAAAAAAGGCGACAGAGCAATCTGTCGCCTTTTTTCCTGACTCACAACCCTTAACGGGTCAGACATTCCGTGTTTGCCAACAACAAACCCTGTTTATCCCTTGGCTAATACCGTCCGTGATACGGTTCCGTTTCCTGTTAAAACGCCTCCAGGCGTTGGTCATCCTGACAATCCTGCGTCTTCGCCTCCTGGCGCTCCTGACCCTAATCCTTAAGTCTGTTTCCTGTTGGCTTCCTCGCCCTGACGCACACTTTACCCTGTTCAGTTAAACTGACAAGCAACGAAACGGCACAAAAACGGATTTTCAGATAATTACCCGAGAATAAGCTTATGATTTAAAACAATTTGGCTTTTTTAACGCCTGCGAATTCTCTGAAATCTCCCATAGTATTCATAGCCGATCTCTCACAACCGCCAGGGTTTTAACCTACAGGCACTGTGCAATCAAAAAAGTCTTTTGCCGGCATTCAGGTATAATCCCCCTCAGATTACGATTTTGGAGACGACCACGTGACTACCTGGAACTACCAACAGACGCATTTTGTCACCAGTGCGCCCGATATCCGCCACCTTCCTTCTGATACTGGCATTGAAGTGGCTTTTGCTGGCCGCTCTAACGCGGGGAAATCCAGCGCCCTGAATACGCTGACCAATCAGAAGAGCCTGGCGCGTACCTCAAAAACACCTGGCCGTACTCAGCTGATTAACCTGTTTGAAGTGGCAGAAGGCAAACGCCTGGTCGACTTACCGGGATATGGTTACGCGCAAGTACCGGAAGAGATGAAGATCAAATGGCAGCGCGCGCTGGGTGAATACCTGGAAAAACGCCAGTGCCTGAAAGGTCTGGTGGTGCTGATGGATATCCGCCATCCCCTGAAAGATCTTGATCAGCAGATGATCGACTGGGCTGTCTCAAGTGAGATAGCCGTGCTGGTACTGCTGACTAAAGCGGATAAGCTGGCGAGCGGCGCGCGTAAAGCGCAGGTGAATATGGTTCGCGAAGCGGTGCTGGCTTTTAACGGCGACGTACAGGTGGAGCCGTTCTCCTCGCTGAAAAAGCAGGGTGTCGACAAGCTGCGTCAGAAGCTTGATAGCTGGTTCAACGAGCTGGAACCCGCGACGGAAGCGGAAGAAGAGTAATACCGAGCGCGGCGATGTCCGCGCTTTTTTTTGCCTGGATTTTTCTTTGCCGCAATAAAAAACGCCCCAGTCATTACTGACTGGGGCGGCTAAAATATTCAGCCAAATCCGATTACGTGAAGTAAAAGGTCTGAAAGATAGAACATCTTACCTCTGTACCCTACGCGAATAACTCTACCCCTTTTTTTGCTGTAGAAAAAGCACTTTTTGTAGTTTTTTTTCATTCTTTACATAGGGAATTCTAATGATCGTCACAAAACGCACTTTGTTATGTTGCTAACTTACATAAAAAGCGCGTTATTGGCAGAACCTTTAGTGAGCTTGATCCCAGTTTTCACCGCTGCCCACTTCCACCAGCAACGGCACGTCAAGCGTCATGCTGCTTTCCATCAGTTCGTGGATCTTCTTCGACACGGTGTCCAGATCATCTTTGTGGACTTCGAATACCAGTTCATCGTGTACCTGCATGATCATCTTCACGCGTGGCTTCTCTTTTTCCAGCCAGGCATCAACCGCAATCATCGCGCGCTTAATAATGTCTGCCGCCGTCCCCTGCATCGGGGCGTTGATGGCAGCACGTTCTGCACCGGCACGACGCGCGGCGTTGCTTGATTTGATGTCCGGCAGATAAAGGCGACGACCATCCAGGGTTTCGACGTAGCCTTTCTCCTTCGCCTGCGCACGGGTGCGCTCCATATATTCCAGCACGCCCGGATAACGCTCGAAGTAGAGATCCATATACTTCTGCGACTCTTTACGCGGAATGTTGAGCTGGCGCGAAAGGCCAAAGGCGCTCATGCCGTAGATCAGACCGAAGTTGATCGCCTTCGCACTGCGACGTTGCTCGTGAGTCACGCTGTCCAGCGGCAGCCCAAAGACTTCAGCCGCCGTTGCACGGTGGATATCCTTTCCTTCCGCAAAGGCCGTCAGCAGCCCCTTGTCGCGTGACAGGTGCGCCATAATACGCAGCTCAATTTGCGAGTAGTCGGCCGAGACGATCAGGTAGTCGTCTGGCGCGATAAACGCCTGACGGATACGACGGCCTTCTTCATTACGTACCGGAATGTTCTGCAGATTTGGATCGGTCGAGGAGAGACGACCGGTCGCCGCCACAGCCTGATGATACGAGGTATGCACGCGGCCCGTTTTAGGGTTGATCATCAGCGGAAGTTTATCGGTATAGGTAGACTTCAGCTTCGCCAGACCACGGTACTGGAGAATCACTTTTGGCAGCGGGTAATCCAGCGCCAGTTCCTCAAGCACTTCTTCAGACGTTGATGGCGCGCCGCCAGGGGTTTTCTTCAGCGGCTTAATTCCCTGTTTTTCAAACAGGATGGTCTGAAGCTGTTTCGGAGACGAAAGGTTAAACGGTTCGCCGGCAAGCTCATGCGCCTTCTGCTCAAGCTCGGTCAACCGCTGCGCCAGTTCTCCGGAGTGGTTATGCAGCACCGTCGGATCAATTTTTACGCCGTTGCGCTCAATGCGCGAGAGCACAGGTACCAGCGGCATCTCAATGTGCTGGAACACGTTCAGCGGACCTTCGTGCTTCTGCAGTTTTGGCCACATCTTCAGGTGCAGTTGCAGCGTGACATCGGCGTCTTCGGCCGCGTAGCGACCCGCTTCTTCCAGGGCAATCTGATTGAAGGTGAGCTGGTTTTTACCTTTTCCGGCAATCTCTTCAAAGGTAATGGTCTTATGCTTGAGCCAACGGTCGGATAAGGAGTCCATATCGTGACGACCCGCCACGCTGTCGAGAATGTAAGATTCCAGCATGGTATCGAACGCAATGCCGCGCAGCTCAATGCCATAGTTTTGCAGAATGCCGCGATCATATTTGAGGTTTTGCCCGACCTTAAGCGCCTTGTCATCTTCCAGAATCGGCTTCAGCAGCTCCAGCACACGCTCACGCGGGATCTGATCAGGCGCATCGAGGTAATCATGTGCAACGGGCACATAGGCCGCCATTCCCGGCTCCGTCGCAAATGACAGGCCGACCATATTGGCCGAGATGTTATCGAGGCTGTCGGTTTCCGTGTCGAAGGCAAAGAACGGCGCTTTTTTGAGTTTCTCAATCCACGCCACCAGCTGTGACTCTTCAAGGAGGGTTTCGTAATTGTCGAAAGAGAGCGCGATGGCCTCTTCTTCTGCCAGCTCTTCGGCATCAATGACAATCGTCTCCTTTGGCTTAGCGGCCGGTTTGGCCCCTTTTGCCTGCAGCCATTTACCGGCTTCCACGTCCGTGGTCCAGCGCTTGAATTCGTATTTCTTAAACAGGCTTAGCAGTTCGTCTGCGGAAGGCTGCTGCACTTCCAGCTGCTCACAACCCAGTTCCAGTTCCAGTTCAACATCGGTTTTAATGGTTGCCAGCTTATAGGAGAGATAAGCCACCTCTTTGTTCTCTTCCAGCTTTCCGGCCATGGTTTTTGCACCACGGAAGGAGAGCCCGGCGATTTTGTCCGGCTCCGCGTATAGCGTATCCAGCCCGCCCAATCCCTGAAGCAGAGCCTGGGCGGTCTTTTCACCCACGCCAGGTACACCCGGGATGTTATCCGAGGAGTCGCCCATCAGCGCGAGGAAGTCGATAATCAGCTCTGGCGGCACGCCATATTTTGTGACCACCTCTTCAGGCCCCAGGATGGTGTTGGTCATGGTGTTAATCAGGGTGATACCTGGCGTTACCAGCTGCGCCATATCTTTATCCCCTGTACTGATCAGTACCGGACGACCCATTTTTTCTGCTTCACGTGCCAGCGTACCTATTACGTCATCGGCTTCGACCCCAGAGACGGCCAGCAGCGGCAAGCCCATCGCTTTTACCATCGCGTGCAGCGGTTCAATCTGCGCACGCAGATCGTCAGGCATTGGCGGACGGTGAGATTTGTAATGCTCAAAAAGCTCGTCGCGGAAGGTTTTACCTTTCGCATCAAACACCACTGCCGCATGGGTTGGCTGGTACTGAAGAATCAGGCTGCGCAGCATGTTTAGCACGCCGTACATTGCGCCGGTAGGTTCCCCTGCGCTATTGGTCAGAGGAGGAAACGCATGATACGCCCGATACAGGTAAGAAGAGCCGTCGACGAGAATAAGAGGGTTTTCTGGGATCTGAACCATAATGTCCGTGCCTTTAATCAATTTATGCGTAAAGGATGCCACAGAAGGATGAAAACATCAGTTATTAGCGCCAGATACAGGAAAAGATTTTACGATCGTGAGGAACGCTCGCAAAAATAAATCTGTGGATAAGTTTGTGCATACTTTTACGTCACAGGAATAACAGACGCTAAAAGTACATACCTCATAATAAATAGATGCTATATATCATAGATTTATTATCTTTCATTTGATCTTTATGGCCAATTGATGACAATTTAGTCTATGTGGATATAAGCCCTGGGCCGCATGCCGTTATAGCGAAATCTTCTGCTCCCGGGCGTTATCCCGCAACGCCTGGCATGAAAGCACCCTTATTTTGTCTGATTTCTGATAAAATCAGCGCCCTGCACCGGATAGCCGGCCGCTCACTTACAGCTAACCATCTGAAAAAGCTCATCATGTCGAGATTGCTCGCAGCAATAACATTACCTTTAAGCATCATTTTAACTATTCTGGTGACTGTCGCCTGTTCTGTGCCGATCATTATTGCCGGCATCATTAAGTTGCTGCTGCCCGTGCCCGTGGTATGGCGAGCCGTATCCGCATTTTGTAATTTTATGATGTACTGCTGGTGTGAAGGACTGGCGTTCCTGTTGTACCTGAACCCACACCTGAAGTGGGATGTGGAAGGGCTTGAAGGCCTCAACAAAAAGAACTGGTACCTGCTTATCTGCAACCACCACAGCTGGGCTGACATCGTGGTGTTATGCGTGCTTTTCCGCAAACATATCCCGATGAACAAATACTTCCTGAAACAGCAGCTCGCCTGGGTACCTTTTATCGGTCTGGCCTGCTGGGCGCTCGATATGCCGTTTATGAAACGCTATTCGCGCAGCTATTTGCTTCGTCATCCGGAGCGTCGTGGTAAAGATGTGGAAACCACGCGCCGTTCCTGCGAAAAATTTCGCGCGCATCCGACAACCATTGTGAACTTCGTGGAAGGCTCGCGCTTTACGGAAGAGAAGCGTCAACAAACTCGCTCTCCTTATCAGCACCTGCTGCCGCCCAAGGCTGCGGGCATTGCGATGGCGCTTAACGTGTTGGGCGCGCAGTTCGATAAATTACTCAACGTCACGCTCTGCTATCCGGAAAACGACAGGACACCCTTCTTCGATATGCTCAGCGGCAAGCTGACGCGGATCGTTGTACGCATCGAGCTGGTGCCGGTTGATGACGGGTTGCACGGGGATTACGTTAACGATAAGAATTTCAAACGTCTTTTCCAGCGTTGGCTGAATACGCTCTGGAATGAGAAAGATGAACAGATAGAAAAGATTAAATCTTCATACAAAAACGCCGGTCAGTGACCGGCGTTTTTTTCTTTATTGATCTTACTTCTTCTCGACCAGATATTTCACGGTATCCGCGTACTGCTGTACGAAGATATCCATGCTGCTGGTGTCCATGCCCTGCGTGTTCAGCTGATATTTGCCGTTAACATACATCGCCGGAACGCCCTGCAGCTGAAGGTCTGCGGCGGCTTTTTCCTGCTGGGCTACCAGAGATTTCACCACAAAGCTGTTCCATGCCGCGTCGTATTCTTCACCTTTCACACCGGCATCCACGAAGACTTTACGGATATCTGCAGTCGTCTGAACTGTCTGGGTTTTCTGGACTGCTTCAAACATTGGTGCAGTGATCTTATCTTCCACGCCCAGCGCGATAGCTACCGCCCACGCCTGAGTCAGGTCTTTACCCAATGGACCCAGGAACTCAACGTGATACTTGGTCATTTTGGTGCCTTCTGGAAGCTTTTTCTTCACGTTATCGGAAACATGCAGCACCTGCTCGAACTGATAGCAATGTGGGCAATAAAACGAGAAGAACTCCAGAACCTGTGGCTCGCCAGCGACTGGCTTTTCCAGTGTCGTATACTGTTTGCCGTCGGTAAACTGCGCAGCAGAAGCGCTAAATGCCAGAATCATACCTGCCAGCGCCAGCCAAATTTTTTTCATGATTAACTCTCTCCTGGGTGTGTCCAATTAATACATCGGCGTTAATTGCAGAGGGGGCTCCTTAAGAACCTTAACCTGCTCAGTAAATGTGGATATCTGGCTGCGCCAGTAATCCTCTCCGGTAAGCCACGGGAAATTACGGGGAAATGCAGGATCGTCCCAACGCCTGATTAACCATGCGAGATAATAAACAAAACGCATCGCGCGTAAAGGTTCAATCAGGACAATTTCGTCTGAATTAAAAGGGCTAAACTCTTCATAGGCCTCAATAATCGTTTCAAGCTGCATCCGTTGCTCAGCTTTATCGCCATTGAGCAGCATCCACAGGTCCTGAACCGCTGGCCCCATACGTGCATCATCGAGATCGACGAACAGCGGGCCATCACGCCAGAGAATATTACCAGCGTGACAATCGCCGTGCAGACGCAGAACGGAAATATCATCGCGCCAGCAGGTTTTCACCGCATCAATAAGTTTATCGGTCGCGTTGAGGAAATTATCCTTAAGAGCTTTGGGGATTAGCGCCGAGGTTTCAAATACCTGACGAGGTTCAAGCAGGTATTCCTTAATACCGATTGTCGGACGGGCAATAAAGTCTTCTTTGCGTCCCGTCTGGTGAATGCGTCCCAGATATCGGGCAACCCACTCCATTTGATCGATATTATCCGCTTCAAACTGGCGGCCCCCCAGGCTTGGGAATACGGCGTAGTAAAACCCTTCGTGGGTGAGCAGCGTTTGGTTATTAAATTTAAGCGGCGCAGCAACGGGAACATCATCATCCAGCAGATCATGAGCAAACTGGTGCTCTTCCTGAATTTGTTCTGCGGACCAACGTTGAGGGCGATAGAACTTTACGACGAAGCGCTGACGATCCTCGTCCTGAAACTGATAGACGCGGTTTTCGTAGCTATTTAAGGGGGTTAGCCCGGAATCCACCCGAATACCCTGTTCAAACAGCGCATCCATAATGGTATCCGGGTGTAATGTCTGGAAAGTAAAAGCCTGGTCGTTCATCCGATCATCCGGAAATTATACGAATGATTCAGGATATCATCTTGTGGCGATTTCGGTGCCGCCGCTTACAAGCTTTTACTCTTTAATTACGCCACGTGCGCGCAGCAACGCGGTTTTAAAATCTTCCTCATAATCTTTCTGAATACCAGGAATAACAGCGTCTTTGGCAGAGTCGCGCATTTTGAGATGGTAGATCAGGATATCGTCAGAAAGGTCTGTCAGTTCGCCGTCAAAACCTGACTCTTTCGCCAGTTTCTGTAAAAATTGCATCAGATTAAGCTCTGGCTCTTTTTGCCAGGCCGGCTGGAGGAGTTCAATGACTTCATTCAGACGTTTACATTTCATGGTGGTGCTCCTTTCATTGAGAGTGACACGTTAGCAGGGTCAATCCCACAATAAAAGAGGCGATATTCATGAATCATGGCCAGCAAATAATCGGCGTTGTTCTGGCGGGTGGCAAGGCAACCCGAATGGGGGGGAAAGATAAAGGTCTTCAGCTCCTTAACGGTAAGCCACTCTGGCAGCATGTCGCTGATACGCTTGCGGGCCAGGTCATGACAATGGCCATCAGCGCTAACAGGCATAGAGATGTTTATCAGCGTAGCGGGTATCCCGTTTACGAGGATACCCAGGAGAATTACCCCGGGCCGCTGGCCGGTATGCTTTCGGTTATGCAGCAGTCGCACGGAGAGTGGTTTATCTTCTGTCCGTGTGATACCCCGTTTATTCCGTCTTGTCTTGTCGAACGCATGGTACGGCTTCGTGGTAGCGCACCCGTTGTCTGGGCCCATGACGGTGAGCGCGACCACCCTGCTGTTGCGTTGATCCACCGTTCGTTAGTTCCGGCGTTACAGGAGTACCTGACGGCAGGAGAGCGCAGGGTGATGGCTTTTATGCGCCAGTCAGGCGGCCATTCCGTCGATTTTAGCGATTTGAAGTCGGCGTTTATGAACGTCAATACCACAGAAGATTTGCAGATGATGCAGGAGAAAAAATGATACCTGTTTTGGCCATTTCAGCCTGGAGTGGTACCGGGAAAACGACGCTGCTGAAAAAACTGATCCCTGCGCTTTGCGCTAAAGGTGTTCGCCCCGGATTAATTAAGCATACGCATCACAATATGGATGTCGATAAGCCGGGAAAAGACAGCTATGAGCTGCGTAAGGCGGGAGCAGCCCAAACGATGGTGGCGAGTGATCAGCGCTGGGCATTGATGACTGAAACACCGGATGAAGCGCCGCTGGATCTCATGTATCTGGTTAGCCGGATGGATCACTCTACTCTGGATCTGGTGCTGGTTGAGGGGTTTAAGCATGACGCGGTGGCAAAGATCCTGCTGTTCAGAAGCCATGCCGGGCATGATGTTCACGAGCTGACGCTCGATGAGCATGTGATTGCAGTCGCCAGTGACGTAGCCCTGGATCTGGAGATACCGGTACTGGATTTGAATAACGTTGAGGAGATCGCCGCGTTTATTTTGAATTGGTGTGCTGTCTGATGCTCTCTCTGATGACGGGAAAAACCCAAAGCAAAAAACCCCGCACCATACGGTACGGGGTTCTTTTAATTGATGCCTGGCAGTTCCCTACTCTCACATGGGGAGACCCCACACTACCATCGGCGCTACGGCGTTTCACTTCTGAGTTCGGCATGGGGTCAGGTGGGACCACCGCGCTAAAGCCGCCAGGCAAATTCTGTTATCTGTATCAGCTGAAAATCGTCTCTCATCGCCAAAACATCTTCGGCGTTGTAAGGTTAAGCCTCACGGTTCATTAGTATCGGTTAGCTCAACGCATCGCTGCGCTTACACACCCGACCTATCAACGTCGTAGTCTTCAACGTTCCTTCAGGAGACTTAAAGTCTCAGGGAGAACTCATCTCGGGGCAAGTTTCGTGCTTAGATGCTTTCAGCACTTATCTCTTCCGCATTTAGCTACCGGGCAGTGCCATTGGCATGACAACCCGAACACCAGTGATGCGTCCACTCCGGTCCTCTCGTACTAGGAGCAGCCCCCCTCAATTCTCCAGCGCCCACGGCAGATAGGGACCGAACTGTCTCACGACGTTCTAAACCCAGCTCGCGTACCACTTTAAATGGCGAACAGCCATACCCTTGGGACCTACTTCAGCCCCAGGATGTGATGAGCCGACATCGAGGTGCCAAACACCGCCGTCGATATGAACTCTTGGGCGGTATCAGCCTGTTATCCCCGGAGTACCTTTTATCCGTTGAGCGATGGCCCTTCCATTCAGAACCACCGGATCACTATGACCTGCTTTCGCACCTGCTCGAGCCGTCACTCTCGCAGTCAAGCTAGCTTATGCCATTGCACTAACCTCCTGATGTCCGACCAGGATTAGCTAACCTTCGTGCTCCTCCGTTACTCTTTGGGAGGAGACCGCCCCAGTCAAACTACCCACCAGACACTGTCCGCAACCCGGATTACGGGTCTACGTTAGAACACCAGCCATTAAAGGGTGGTATTTCAAGGTTGGCTCCACGCAGACTGGCGTCCACGCTTCAAAGCCTCCCACCTATCCTACACATCAAGGACCAGTGTTCAGTGTCAAGCTATAGTAAAGGTTCACGGGGTCTTTCCGTCTTGCCGCGGGTACACTGCATCTTCACAGCGAGTTCAATTTCACTGAGTCTCGGGTGGAGACAGCCTGGCCATCATTACGCCATTCGTGCAGGTCGGAACTTACCCGACAAGGAATTTCGCTACCTTAGGACCGTTATAGTTACGGCCGCCGTTTACCGGGGCTTCGATCAAGAGCTTCGCGTTACCGCTAACCCCATCAATTAACCTTCCGGCACCGGGCAGGCGTCACACCGTATACGTCCACTTTCGTGTTTGCACAGTGCTGTGTTTTTAATAAACAGTTGCAGCCAGCTGGTATCTTCGACTGATTTCAGCTCCACCCGCAGGGGCTTCACCTACATATCAGCGTGCCTTCTCCCGAAGTTACGGCACCATTTTGCCTAGTTCCTTCACCCGAGTTCTCTCAAGCGCCTTGGTATTCTCTACCTGACCACCTGTGTCGGTTTGGGGTACGATTTGATGTTACCTGATGCTTAGAGGCTTTTCCTGGAAGCAGGGCATTTGTTACTTCAGCACCGTAGTGCCTCGTCATCACACCTCAGCGTTAACAAGGAACCGGATTTACCTGGAACCTCCGCCTACATGCTTAAACCGGGACAACCGTCGCCCGGCTAACATAGCCTTCTCCGTCCCCCCTTCGCAGTAACACCAAGTACAGGAATATTAACCTGTTTCCCATCGACTACGCCTTTCGGCCTCGCCTTAGGGGTCGACTCACCCTGCCCCGATTAACGTTGGACAGGAACCCTTGGTCTTCCGGCGAGCGGGCTTTTCACCCGCTTTATCGTTACTTATGTCAGCATTCGCACTTCTGATACCTCCAGCACCCCTCACAGGACACCTTCAACGGCTTACAGAACGCTCCCCTACCCAACAACACATAGTGTCGCTGCCGCAGCTTCGGTGCATGGTTTAGCCCCGTTACATCTTCCGCGCAGGCCGACTCGACCAGTGAGCTATTACGCTTTCTTTAAATGATGGCTGCTTCTAAGCCAACATCCTGGCTGTCTGTGCCTTCCCACATCGTTTCCCACTTAACCATGACTTTGGGACCTTAGCTGGCGGTCTGGGTTGTTTCCCTCTTCACGACGGACGTTAGCACCCGCCGTGTGTCTCCCGTGATAACATTCTTCGGTATTCGTAGTTTGCATCGGGTTGGTAAGCCGGGATGGCCCCCTAGCCGAAACAGTGCTCTACCCCCGAAGATGAGTTCACGAGGCGCTACCTAAATAGCTTTCGGGGAGAACCAGCTATCTCCCGGTTTGATTGGCCTTTCACCCCCAGCCACAAGTCATCCGCTAATTTTTCAACATTAGTCGGTTCGGTCCTCCAGTTAGTGTTACCCAACCTTCAACCTGCCCATGGCTAGATCACCGGGTTTCGGGTCTATACCCTGCAACTTAACGCCCAGTTAAGACTCGGTTTCCCTTCGGCTCCCCTATACGGTTAACCTTGCTACAGAATATAAGTCGCTGACCCATTATACAAAAGGTACGCAGTCACCCCATAAAAGAGGCTCCCACTGCTTGTACGTACACGGTTTCAGGTTCTTTTTCACTCCCCTCGCCGGGGTTCTTTTCGCCTTTCCCTCACGGTACTGGTTCACTATCGGTCAGTCAGGAGTATTTAGCCTTGGAGGATGGTCCCCCCATATTCAGACAGGATACCACGTGTCCCGCCCTACTCTTCGAGTTCACAGCCTGTGTGCTTTCGTGTACGGGACTGTCACCCTGTACCGTGCGACTTTCCAGACGCTTCCACTAACACACAAGCTGATTCAGACTCTGGGCTGCTCCCCGTTCGCTCGCCGCTACTGGGGGAATCTCGGTTGATTTCTTTTCCTCGGGGTACTTAGATGTTTCAGTTCCCCCGGTTCGCCTCGTTAACCTATGTATTCAGTTAACGATAGTGTGTCGGAACACACTGGGTTTCCCCATTCGGACATCGCCGGGTCAAAGGTTCATATCACCTCGCCGGCGCTTTTCGCAGATTAGCACGTCCTTCATCGCCTCTGACTGCCAGGGCATCCACCGTGTACGCTTAGTCGCTTAACCTCACAACCCGAAGATGTTTCTTTCGATTCATCACCGGTTTGCGAAAATTTGAGAGACTCGAACACACATAACATGTGTGTCGTTTCAATTTTCAGCTTGATCCAGATTTTTAAAGAGCAAATATCTCAAACGTCACCCGAAGATGAGTTTTGAGATATGTCGGCAGGTGACTTTCACTCACGAACCAGCAAGTGGCGTCCCCTAGGGGATTCGAACCCCTGTTACCGCCGTGAAAGGGCGGTGTCCTGGGCCTCTAGACGAAGGGGACACTGAAGTCTCAATCGCAAGACGCCTTGCTATTTACTTTTCATCAGACAATCTGTGTGAGCACTACAAAGGCAGGTTCTTTAAGGTAAGGAGGTGATCCAACCGCAGGTTCCCCTACGGTTACCTTGTTACGACTTCACCCCAGTCATGAATCACAAAGTGGTAAGCGCCCTCCCGAAGGTTAAGCTACCTACTTCTTTTGCAACCCACTCCCATGGTGTGACGGGCGGTGTGTACAAGGCCCGGGAACGTATTCACCGTAGCATTCTGATCTACGATTACTAGCGATTCCGACTTCATGGAGTCGAGTTGCAGACTCCAATCCGGACTACGACGCACTTTATGAGGTCCGCTTGCTCTCGCGAGTTCGCTTCTCTTTGTATGCGCCATTGTAGCACGTGTGTAGCCCTACTCGTAAGGGCCATGATGACTTGACGTCATCCCCACCTTCCTCCAGTTTATCACTGGCAGTCTCCTTTGAGTTCCCGGCCGGACCGCTGGCAACAAAGGATAAGGGTTGCGCTCGTTGCGGGACTTAACCCAACATTTCACAACACGAGCTGACGACAGCCATGCAGCACCTGTCTCAGAGTTCCCGAAGGCACCAATCCATCTCTGGAAAGTTCTCTGGATGTCAAGAGTAGGTAAGGTTCTTCGCGTTGCATCGAATTAAACCACATGCTCCACCGCTTGTGCGGGCCCCCGTCAATTCATTTGAGTTTTAACCTTGCGGCCGTACTCCCCAGGCGGTCGACTTAACGCGTTAGCTCCGGAAGCCACGCCTCAAGGGCACAACCTCCAAGTCGACATCGTTTACGGCGTGGACTACCAGGGTATCTAATCCTGTTTGCTCCCCACGCTTTCGCACCTGAGCGTCAGTCTTTGTCCAGGGGGCCGCCTTCGCCACCGGTATTCCTCCAGATCTCTACGCATTTCACCGCTACACCTGGAATTCTACCCCCCTCTACAAGACTCTAGCCTGCCAGTTTCGAATGCAGTTCCCAGGTTGAGCCCGGGGATTTCACATCCGACTTGACAGACCGCCTGCGTGCGCTTTACGCCCAGTAATTCCGATTAACGCTTGCACCCTCCGTATTACCGCGGCTGCTGGCACGGAGTTAGCCGGTGCTTCTTCTGCGGGTAACGTCAATTGCTGCGGTTATTAACCACAACACCTTCCTCCCCGCTGAAAGTACTTTACAACCCGAAGGCCTTCTTCATACACGCGGCATGGCTGCATCAGGCTTGCGCCCATTGTGCAATATTCCCCACTGCTGCCTCCCGTAGGAGTCTGGACCGTGTCTCAGTTCCAGTGTGGCTGGTCATCCTCTCAGACCAGCTAGGGATCGTCGCCTAGGTGAGCCGTTACCCCACCTACTAGCTAATCCCATCTGGGCACATCTGATGGCAAGAGGCCCGAAGGTCCCCCTCTTTGGTCTTGCGACGTTATGCGGTATTAGCTACCGTTTCCAGTAGTTATCCCCCTCCATCAGGCAGTTTCCCAGACATTACTCACCCGTCCGCCACTCGTCACCCGAGAGCAAGCTCTCTGTGCTACCGTTCGACTTGCATGTGTTAGGCCTGCCGCCAGCGTTCAATCTGAGCCATGATCAAACTCTTCAATTTAAGTTTGATGCTCGTGAATTAAACTTCGTAATGAATTACGTATGTTCACTCAGAGACTTGGTATTCATTTTTTGTCCGAAGACATTAAGAATCCATGTCACTTTGAGTGCCCACACAGATTGTCTGATAAATTGTTAAAGAGCAGTGCCGCTTCGTTTTCGCTGCGGCGCGGGGTGTGCATATTACGCTTCCCCGCTTCAGAGTCAAGCATTTATTTTCGCTTATCTCTGCTGACCCGGCGGCGTGTGTGCCGTTGTTCCGTGTCAGTGGAGGCGCATTATAGGGAGTTATTCTGAAGTGACAAGAGGAAATTAAAAAAAAGTTTCTGTCCGTGTTTTTTTTCACCAACAGGGGTGAAATCAAGCTACAAATTGTTCTATTTGATGTATCTGCAACCACAATAACACCCGAGGTGGCATAATTATCAGCATGAATCTTTAAGGAATAAACGCGATGCCATTAAGCGCACAACAACTGGCTGCCCAAAAAAACCTGTCGTATGTGCTGGCAGAAAAACTGGCTCAGCTGATTTTAGCGGGTAAATATGCCCCGGGGAGCATCCTGCCGGGTGAAATGGAGTTGGGTGAGCAGTTTGGGGTGAGCCGTACCGCCGTTCGCGAAGCGGTGAAAACCTTAACGGCAAAAGGCATGGTGCTTCCGCGTCCTCGCATTGGTACGCGTGTGATGCCACAGAGCAACTGGAACTTCCTCGATCAGGAACTGCTCTCATGGTGGATGACGGAAGATAACTTTCATCAGGTCGTCGATCACTTCCTGGTGATGCGCAGCAGTCTTGAACCTCAGGCCTGCCTCCTTGCCGCCACGCTCGGGACGGCAGAACAGAAAGCGCAGCTCAATGCCCTAATGGAAGAGATGGTGTTCCTGAAAAAACACTTCAACCGCGAACGCTGGATTGAGGTCGATATGGCCTGGCATGAACACATCTATATGATGAGCGCCAATCCATTCCTGACATCCTTTGCCTCTTTATTCCATTCGGTATACCACACCTACTTTACCTCTATTACGCAAGACGAAGTGGTAAAGCTGGATTTGCACCAGGCGATTGTTGATGCCATTCAGGAGAGCGACGGGCAGCGAGCCCAGGATGCATGCCAGGCATTGCTGGCCGCGCCAACCCACCAGCAGGTACATAAATGAGAGAGAAAAAAGCGCGCAGCATGGCCGGATTGCCGTGGATTGCAGCCATGGCGTTCTTTATGCAGGCACTGGATGCCACCATCCTCAACACAGCGCTACCCGCGATTGCACAAAGCCTTAACCGCTCCCCGCTGGCGATGCAGTCCGCCATCATCAGTTATACCCTGACTGTCGCGATGCTCATTCCGGTGAGCGGCTGGCTGGCTGACCGCTTCGGCACCCGCAAAATATTCATGCTGGCCGTGACGCTCTTTACGCTCGGCTCTCTGGCCTGTGCGCTGTCAACGTCTCTTACAGAGCTGGTCATCTTCCGTGTTCTTCAGGGCGTTGGCGGGGCAATGATGATGCCCGTGGCGCGTCTGGCGTTACTGCGCGCCTATCCGCGCAGTGAACTGCTTCCTGTGCTCAACTTCGTCACGATGCCCGGCCTGGTCGGCCCCATACTGGGTCCGGTTCTCGGCGGGGTATTCGTTACCTGGGCAAGCTGGCACTGGATCTTCCTGATTAATATTCCCATTGGCGTCGCGGGGCTGCTTTATGCCCGCAAATATATGCCGAACTTCACCACCCCAAGACGCCGTTTCGATATGCGTGGTTTTTTCCTGTTTGGCCTGAGCCTGGTGCTCTTCTCCAGCGGGATGGAGCTGTTTGGTGAGAAAATCGTGGCGACATGGATTGCACTCTCCGTCATCCTCGGCGGTATTTTGCTGTTCCTTCTTTATATACGTCATGCACGACATCACCCGACGCCGTTAATTTCTCTGTCGCTGTTTAACACCCGAACGTTTTCCGTGGGGATTGCGGGCAACATTGCCTCACGCCTGGGGACGGGCTGCGTGCCGTTCCTGATGCCATTGATGCTGCAGGTGGGTTTCGGCTACCCGGCTCTGATTGCCGGTTGCATGATGGCACCCACGGCGATGGGCTCTATTCTGGCCAAATCAACCGTCACGCAGGTGTTGCGCTGGTTTGGCTATCGTAAGACGCTGGTAGGTGTAACGGTCTTTATCGGGCTGATGATCGCGCAGTTCTCCCTGCAATCCGCCTCTTTACCGGTCTGGATGCTGATCCTGCCCCTGTTTGTGCTGGGAATGGCCATGTCGACACAGTTCACGTCGATGAACACCATCACCCTCGCCGACCTGACCGACGATAACGCCAGTAGCGGCAACAGCGTGCTGGCAGTGACTCAGCAGTTGTCGATCAGTCTGGGGGTGGCCGTCAGTGCGGCGGTACTGCGGTTTTATGAAGGTTTTGACAGCGCGAACACCGTCGAACAGTTCCACTATACCTTTATTACCATGGGCGCACTCACCGTCGTGTCGGCGTTGGTCTTTATGCTGTTAAAACCCAAAGATGGCCGCAACCTGATCAAAGAGCGCCACAAAGCAAAGGCTAAACCGAACCCCGTTCCATCAGAACAGGAGTAAGCTGCAGACGTTGCTGCTGCAGGCCGGGCTCGGCCATTCGGTGGATAAGCACATCAATGGCCAGCTCGCCCAGTTCATCTTTTGGCTGATGAATCGTGGTGAGCGGCGGCGTCATGTAGCGGGCCAGTTCAATGTCATCGTAACCAATCACCGCCATATCGTGTGGAACACGCAGCCCCGCCTGATATAACGCCTGGTACGCGCCAAACGCCATCGCATCGTTGCCGATAAACACAGCCTGCGGACGCTGCGCTTGCGACAGCAGTTTCTGCATAGCTTCAAAGCCGCCGTTAAATTCGAAATCACCGGTAATACGGTAGCCATCCGGAACAGTAAGCCCCGCCCGCGCCATCGCAGAAAGATACCCCTCAAGGCGCAAACGCGCCGGGGTTTTATCCAGGGGGCCGGTAATGCAGGCGATGCGGGTATAGCCTTTATCGATCAGATACTGGGTGGCCATGTCACCTCCCAGCAGCGAGTTATCCTGAATGAGATCGCTGGTACCGTCGAACGGCGCCCAGTCCATCATCACCGTGGGAATAGAAGGGTAGCGCTGAATAATCTCTTTCGAGGGCTGATGTGTTTCGGTACACAGCAGCAGTAACCCGTCGACGCGTTTTTGCATCAGCGTCTCCAGATTGCGGTTCATTCGCTGCTCATCCCCTTCGGTATTGCACAGCACCAGGCTGTAACCACGCTCGAAGCAGCTGCGTTCGACACCGCGAACAAGTTCAGAATAAAAGGGGTTGGTACTGGCGGTGATCAGCATGCCGATGGTGCGCGTCTGGTTGAGCTTGAGGCTGCGCGCCAGCGCGGACGGCGCATAGTTGAGATCTTTAACCGCGGCTTCGACTTTTTCCCGAATCGCCTCGCTAACGAAGCGATCGTTATTAATGACGTGGGAGACTGTCGACGTAGAAACGCCCGCCTGGCGGGCGACATCTTTCATTGTGGCCAAGCGTTACCCCTGCTGACTTAAGAATTCATCAATCTCTTTACGCCACGGAACGGAAGGCTGGGCACCTTTGCGCGTTACGGCAATCGCCGCGGCGGCATGGGCAAAGCGAATAGCATCATCCATTCTCTTGCCTTCCAGCAGCGCAGTCACCAATGCACCGTTAAAGGTATCTCCCGCCGCGATGGTATCAATCGCCTTAACCTTAAAGCCAGGCACGCGACGGCCTTCCCCGTTTACGCTGGCCCACACTCCACGACTGCCAAGGGTAATGATAACGGTGCCGATGCCTTTATCGTGCAGCACTTTCGCCGCCCGCGCGGCGTCGTCATCATTTTCAACGCGAACGCCTGTCAGTTTCTCCGCTTCAGTTTCGTTCGGGGTAATGATATCCACCAGCGCCAGCAGCTCGTCTGATAATACCCGCGCAGGCGCAGGATTGAGTACGACAGTGGTATGATTTTGATGCGCTATCTCTGCGGCCGCCAGGACGCTTTCAACGGGTGATTCCAGCTGCATCAGAAGCGCTTCGGCATGCGCGATGATCTCGCGCTGCGCGTTCACCCGCTCAGTGGTCAGCGCGGCGTTAGCCCCCGCATGAATACCGATCACATTCTCACCTTCCGCGTTGACGAAAATCAGCGCCACGCCGGTTGATTCCCCTTCGACAACGCTGACAGGCGCAATATCAATGTTATCGCTGGCCAGCTGTTTGCGTACGCGCTCACCGGTATCGTCATCACCCGTGCAGGCAATAAAGGCGATCTTCGCCCCACTGCGTCCTGCAGCGACAGCCTGGTTGGCGCCCTTACCGCCGAATGCCACCTGATACTGATTACCGGTGACGGTTTCGCCCGGTGTCGGGAACGATTCAAGGTTAAGAATGTGATCGGCATTGATACTGCCAAGGACGACAAGATTGCCTGCGGTTTTCATGGTTGAGGTGTCCATCTGAGAGCGCCACCGGTGTGACCCGGTGGCGTATGCCACACTTTTCTTTATAGGGTGTCCCTCAGGCAGCCAGCGACTGCCTGATTCGCCTTTTACTGCTTGATGACCAGTTTCAGGTCAACAGGATATTTGGCCTGAACTTTTTCGCCCTTCAGCACTTTATCAGCAGTCTGCACGCCCGTTGCGCCGATCTGCTCAGGCAGCTGAGCGATGGTCGCCGCCAGTTTGCCATCTTTTACTGCTTTTTCACCATCCGGCGTGCCGTCAAATCCGACAACCATCACATCAGATTTACCTGCGGTCTGCAGAGCACGCAGCGCGCCCAGCGCCATTTCGTCGTTCTGTGCGAACACAGCCTGCACGTCAGGGTGCGCGGTCAGCAGGTTCTGCATCACGTTCAGACCTTTCGTGCGGTCGAAGTCAGCAGGCTGGCTGGCCAGTACGTTAAATTTGTGCGCTGCAACAGCCTGCTGGAAGCCTTCACCACGCTCACGCGCCGCTGACGTACCGGCAATACCCTGCAGTTCGATAACTTTCGCGCCTTCACCCGCTTTCTTCGCGATGTAGTCACCCGCGATTTTGCCACCCAGTACGTTATCAGAAGCGATGTGGCTGACTACGTCGCCTTTCGTCGCCTGACGGTCAAGGGTGATGACCGGGATCTTCGCCTGGTTTGCCATCTTCACGGCGTTACCCACGGCGTCAGAATCCGTTGGGTTGATCAGCAGGATTTTGGTGCCACGTACGGTTAAGTCCTGAACGTTTGCCAGCTCTTTCGCCGGGTTGTTCTGAGAGTCCAGCACCACCAGGTTGTAGCCCAGTTTGTCAGCTTCTTTCTGTGCTCCGTCCTTCAGAGAGACGAAGAACGGGTTGTTCAGCGTGGAGATAACCAGCGCGATGGTGTCTTTCGCCATTGCGTTAGCACTTACGGTTGCGCTCAGCGCGACAGCAGAAACCAGGGTAGCCAGTTTTTTCATGTTCATATCTAAGATGTCCTGTAGTGTCGTCAGTTACTGTTTTTTGTTGTCTACCAGAACCGCCAGCAAAATCACCACTGCTTTAACGATCATCTGGTAATAGGAGGAAACACCTAATAAATTCAAACCATTATTCAGGAAACCAAGGATCAGTGCGCCGATCAATGTCCCAACAATGCGACCTTTACCGCCCGCAAGACTCGTACCGCCCAGAACGACTGCCGCAATGGCATCCAGCTCATACCCCGTCCCCGCCGTTGGCTGCGCAGAAGAGAGGCGCGCCACTTCGATGATGCCTGCCAGAGAGGCCAGCAGACCACACAGCGAATAGACGATGATTTTGACTTTATTGACGCTGATCCCGGACAGACGCGTTGCCGCTTCGTTACCGCCCAGCGCGTAGATATAACGACCCAGACGGGTGTGATGCAGCATGTACCACGCCGCGAGGAAAACGATAGCCATGATCCAGACCGGCGTCGGGATACCCAGCGGACGACCAATACCGAACCAGCCAAACAGATCGGCGTTATCCGTAAAGCCGGTATTTACCGGACTGCCGTTGGTATAAACCATGGTGACACCGCGCAGCAGGAGCATCATGACCAGCGTCGCAATGAACGCCTGAACGCGACCTTTCGCCACAATCACACCGGTCACGGCACCAATTGCCGCCCCAAGTGCCAGCGCAGCTGCAACGGCCACCAGCGCGTTGACCTCAATCCCTACAATTGAAGCCGCAACCGCACCGGTGAGCGCCAGCAGGGAACCGACGGACAGATCGATACCCGATGTCAAAATCACCAGCGTCATCCCTACCGCCATAATGGCGTTAACCGACGTCTGCTGAAGAATATTGAACAGGTTATTAACGGTAAAAAAGTTTGGGCTCATGGTCGAAACAATCGCGATCAACACCAGCAGGGCAATCAGCGATTTTTGTTCCAGCAGCCATGCCTTTGTGAAATAACGGCGACCAGAAACAGCCTGGGTAGTCATCTTCTTACTCCTGATTCACGCGATTAAGCTTGCCCACAGCGGCAGCCATCAGAACTTCCTGGGTGGCCTGCTCGCGAGTGAATTCACCACCGAGATGCCCTTCATGCATGACGATAATGCGATCGCTCATGCCTAATACTTCTGGCATCTCGGAAGAGACCAGAATGATGCTCAGGCCGTCGGCCTTGAACTGGTTAATCAGCTGATAGATCTCTTTCTTGGCCCCAACGTCCACGCCGCGGGTTGGCTCATCAAGGATCAGCACTTTCGGGCGCGTCATCAGACCGCGCGCAATGGCCACTTTTTGCTGATTACCACCGGACAACAGGCCAATCGCCTGCTCCATCGACGGCGTTTTAACGTTGAAGAGACGGATAAAATCGCTGACCGCCTGCTGTTCATCTTTGTGCTTCAGGCTGCCACCGCTGCGGCTGAAATAGCGCAGGGCAGTAAGCGACATGTTCTCTTTTACCGACATCCCCAGCACTAAGCCGTCACGCTTGCGGTCTTCGGAGATATAGACGATGCCGTTTGCCAGGCCATCCTGTGGAGAGCGAGTCACCACCTCATGACCGTCGAGCGTGACATAACCGCTGGTACGCGGCAGTGCGCCATAGAGCACTTTCATCAGCTCGGTACGGCCTGCCCCCATTAACCCCGCCACGCCAAGGATCTCCCCCTGGCGCAGGGTAAAGGTGACATCGTTCACGCCCGGGCCACAGAGGTTGTCCACCTTCAGGCGGATCTCACCCGGTGCTTTGTCCAGATGCGGATACTGGTCTTCGAGCTTACGTCCCACCATCATTTCGATAAGGGTATCTTCGGTCAGCGTGGCGACTTCGCGCTCGGCAATGAATTGCCCGTCGCGGAAGACCGTTACGTCGTCGCAGATCTCGAAAATCTCTTTCATACGGTGAGAGATATAGACAATCCCGCGTCCCTGCGATTTCAGCTCGCGGATAACGCGGAATAAAGATTCGGTTTCGGTGTCGGTCAGCGCGTCCGTCGGTTCATCCATAATGATGACCTTCGACTCAAAGCTCAGCACCTTCGCGATTTCAACCATTTGCTGATCGCCAATGGAGAGGTCGCCCACCAGACGGTCGCTCTTGAAGCGCAGGTTTAGCTTCGCCAGCAGTTTGTCCGCTTCGGCATACATCGTTTTCCAGTCGATTTTGCCAAACCGGTTAACGAACTCGCGTCCGAGGAAGATGTTTTCCGCAATGCTGAGCTGCGGGATCAGGTTCAGCTCCTGGTGGATAATACCGATCCCCGCATCCTGGGAGGATTTCGGGCCGTTGAACGTGGTCTCTTTACCCAGCCACAGCAGCGAGCCGGCATCGCGTTGATAGATACCGGTCAGCACTTTCATCATGGTGGATTTGCCGGCCCCGTTTTCGCCCACCAGCGCCATTACGCGTCCGGGATAAACGTTCAGAGCCGCGCCAGAGAGGGCTTTTACGCCCGGGAACGCTTTATCGATCCCTTTCAGTTGCAGTAATGCGTCCATGATGGCCTCAGAAGGTGACGCCAGCACAGAGAATGATATTCGCATACGGGGAACACTCCCCGCTGCGAATCACCGCCTGACTGTCTGCGGTTTGTTGTTTGAATTGCTCGTGCGTTGTGTAACGAATTTCTATGGTGTTTCCCTGGTGTTGTTGCAGTTGCTCAATGTGGCTGAGCAACGTTTCGTGGAGTTGCGGATTATGGTGTTTAATTTCCGTCGCGAGAATGGCCGCCTCAACCTGCATCTCCGCCGTCACCACGTCCAGTACCTGCATAAACGAGGGCACGCCCTGCGTTAACGCCATATCAATACGGGTTGTGCTGCGTGGAACCGGTAAGCCTGCATCGCAAACCACCAGCGTATCGGTATGCCCAAGACGGGAAATAACCGATGAGATTTCTGCGTTAAGAACGGTGCCTTTCTTCATTTTCTTGCTCCACTAGCGAAACGTTTCGCTGAAATCAGTTTAGTCTTAACGGTGTTCAGAAAACCACCATGACATAACAGATTTGTGATCGGCGTCGAAACGTTTCGCTACGTGAAATGAGAAGGCGATAAATGCAAAAACGGTAACCCTTTGGTTACCGCTTTTTTAGGGTTGCACCCTCTCCATCCAGGAGAGGGCTTCAGGCCACTCGAGGACCTAGATTTCGACCTGCGTTCCCAGCTCAATCACACGGTTAGGCGGGATCTCAAACTGGTCAGGCGCGCGAAGGGCGTTACGCTGCAGGATAAGGTACAACTTGCCGCGCAGACGCAAATACCAGGGGCGCTTGCCGATAATCAGCGACTCGTGGGACATAAAGAACGAGGTCTCCATCATGCGACAGCTCAGACCTTCCAGACCGCAGCGATGGAACACCTCTTCGACGTTTGGTGTCTCACGCCAGCCGTAGCTTGCCACGACGCGCCAGAAGGTCGGCGACAGTTGCTCGATTTGCACGCGGCGGACATTGTGGACGTACGGGGCATCTTCGGTGCGCAGGGTCAGCAGGATCACGCGCTCGTGCAGCACTTTGTTGTGCTTGAGGTTATGCATCAGCGCAAACGGGATAACGTTCAGCGCACGCGACATATACACCGCGGTGCCCGGCACGCGTACCGGCGGCGATTTCTCCAGCGAGGCAATCATAGCCTCCAGGGAGTTACCGTGCTCATGCATACGGCGCAGAAGGCGGAAACGTTCGCTTTTCCACGTGGTCATGACAATGAACATCACCAGACCGAGCGTCAACGGCAGCCAGCCACCGGAGACAATCTTGTCGAGGTTGGCGGAGAAAAGCGGCACGTCAATGCACAGGAAGCCGACCAGAATCATCATCACGAGGAATTTGTTCCAGTGCCAGTTTCGGTACGCTACCGTGGTGGAGAGCAGCGAGGTCAGTACCATCGTACCGGTTACCGCAATACCGTACGCCGCCGCCAGGTTGCTGGAGTGCTCGAAGCTGACGATGACAATCACCACGGCGAAATAGAGCAGCCAGTTGATGAACGGAATGTAAATCTGGCCCGACTCCATCTCGGAGGTATGGATAATGCGCATAGGCGAGAGATACCCCAGACGCACGGCCTGACGCGTCAGAGAGAACACGCCTGAAATTACCGCCTGCGAGGCAATAACGGTCGCCAGCGTCGCCAGAATCAGCATGGGCACCAGCGCCCAGTCCGGAGCCAGCAGGAAGAATGGGTTCTTAATCGCCTCCGGGTTTTGCAGCAGCAGCGCACCCTGACCGAAATAGTTCAGCACCAGCGACGGCAGGACCACTAAAAACCACGCCACGCGGATAGGCAGTTTCCCGAAGTGCCCCATATCGGCATACAGCGCCTCAACACCGGTGATAGAGAGCACGACGGCACCGAGCGCGACGAAGGAAACCACTTTATATTCAAGGAAGAAATGCACGGCCCAGTAAGGGTTCAGCGCATGCAGCACATCCGGGTTAGCAATAATGCTGCGTAAACCGAGTGCCGCCAGGACCAGGAACCAGGCCAGCATAATCGGAGCGAACAGCTTGCCCACCAGCCCGGTGCCGTGCTTCTGGATGATGAACAGCAGCGTCAGGACAAGGATCGCCAGCGGAACAACCCACGAATCAAGCTGTGGCGCGATAATCTCCAGCCCCTCTATCGCCGAGAGAACCGAAATCGCGGGCGTAATGACGACTTCCCCATAGAAGAAGCTGCCGCCAATCAGGCCGATAATGACCAGCACCGACGTCATTCTGGCGGAGGTATTCCGCCCGGCAAGGGACATCAGAGTCAGGATCCCCCCTTCACCGGCGTTATCTGCACGCATAACGAAGGAGAGGTATTTCACTGAAACCACCAGGATCAGCAGCCAGAAGATGAGGGACAGGAAGCCAAAGACGGCATCGCGCTCAACACCAAAACCAAACTGACCGGACAGACATTCACGAAGCGTATAAAGCGGGCTGGTGCCGATATCACCGTAGACAACCCCGATCGCCGCAAGCGTTATTGCGGGTAATGATTGCTTATTATCAGTGCTCATAGACTAGTCTTTTCGTTTAAATAACAAATGTGTGCTTAGTCCCTTGGCCCACAAAAAGCGCACAGTATGCACGATTCAATGCAAAATCGTACCCCTAAATGCAACCGCATTAATGTAGCGCAAAGAAAATAGCGCCGCACTTCAGTCTATTACCAGCCCTGACTGAAACGTCTATACTCGCTTCAATTGGCCGCCACGACGGCGAAAGGATGCAAAACTATTATGGCTCACTCACATTTAATAGCAGAAAGAATTTCCCGCCTCAGCGGCGCGCTGGAAAAAGGCCTTTTCGAGCGTAGCCACGCCATTCGCCTCTGTTTACTGGCGGCGTTGAGCGGCGAAAGCGTCTTTCTGCTTGGACCTCCGGGCATCGCCAAAAGCCTGATTGCCCGCCGGCTGAAATTTGCCTTTCAGAACGCCCGCGCTTTCGAATACCTGATGACCCGCTTTTCCACCCCAGAAGAAGTTTTCGGCCCGCTTTCCATTCAGGCGCTGAAAGATGAGGGGCGCTATCAGCGCCTGACTGAGGGGTATCTTCCGGAAGCGGAAATTGTTTTTCTTGATGAGATCTGGAAAGCGGGGCCGGCTATTCTGAACACCCTGCTCACGGCGATAAACGAACGTCGATTCCGCAACGGTGCCAGCGAAGAGAAAATCCCGATGCGCCTGCTGGTGGCGGCCTCTAACGAACTCCCGGAAGCCGACAGCAGCCTTGAAGCGCTGTATGACCGCATGCTGATCCGCCTGTGGCTCGACAAAGTGCAGGATAAATCCAACTTCCGCTCGATGCTGATCAGCCAGCAGGATGAGAATGAAAACCCGGTCCCCGCTTCGCTGCAGGTCACGGATGAGGAGTATTACCAGTGGCAGGAGGATATCGGCAAAATCACACTGCCGGATTCGGTGTTTGAGCTGATCTATCTGCTGCGCCAGCAGCTCGATTTACTGCCTTCTGCGCCGTATGTCTCCGATCGTCGCTGGAAAAAAGCGATCCGCCTGCTGCAGGCCAGCGCCCTGTTCAGCGGCCGCGATGCCGTTGCGCCAATCGATCTGATCCTTTTAAAAGATTGTCTCTGGCACGACGCGGAAGGCATGAATCTGATGCAGCAGCAGCTTGACGTATTGATGACCGGACACGCCTGGGGCCAGCAGTCGATGCTCAACCAGCTCGGGGCGATTGCCCAACGGCGTATTCAGCTGCAGCAACAACAAAGCGACAAAACAGCGCTGAAAGTAAACCGCCTTGGCGGCATGTTCGCCCGCAAAGCGCATTATGAGCTGCCGTCCGAACTGACCAGTACAACGCTGACGCTCCTGCTTCAGCAGCCCCTTAAGCTGCATGACATGCAGGTGGTCCATATCACCGTGGAGCGAGAGCCATTGGCTCAGTGGCTTGATAAGGGCGGGGAGATCCGCGGCAAACTCAACGGCATCGGTTTTGCCCAGCCGCTGACGCTGGAAGTGGACAGCAGCCAGCATCTGGTGATCCGCGACGTCAGCCTGCAGGGATCACGTCTTGCGCTTCCGGGAAGCGCCTCTGACAGCGTGCCGGAAGAGATTAAACGCCAGCTTGAAGCGCTGGATACGGAATGGCACCAGCAACATACGCGCTTCAGCGAGCAGCAAAAATGCCTCTTTATTCATAGCGACTGGTTAGGTCGCATCGAAGCCAGCCTGCAGGATGTCAGCGCGCAGATCAAACAGGCTCGTCAATGCTAACGCTGGATACGCTTAACGTCATGCTGGCCGTCAGCGAAGAGGGGTTGATCGAAGAGGTGGTCATCACCCTTCTGGCCTCCCCGCAGCTGGCGGCTTTTTTTGAAAAATTCCCGCGGCTCAAAAAGGCGATGACCGACGATCTCCCGCGCTGGCGCGAAAACCTGCGTCAGCGGTTCAAAGAGACCGAAGTCCCCCCTGAATTAACTGACGAGGTGGCCTGCTATCAGCAGTGCCAGCGGCTCTCTACGTCACAGTTTATCGCCCAGCTCCCGCAAACCCTGACGTTACTCGACACGGTACACTCTCCGTTTGCCAGCCAGGCGCGAGCGCTGGTCACGGATAACGCCACGTTTACCCCCGCGCTACACACCCTCTTTTTACAACGCTGGCGCCTCAGCCTGGTGGTGCAGGCCACAACGTTGAACCAGCAGTTGCTGGATGAGGAGCGTGAACAGCTGCTTAGCGAAGTGCAGGAACGCATGACCTTAAGCGGTCAGCTGGAGCAGGTGCTGGTGGAAAATGAAAACGCCGCCGGGCGTCTTTGGGATATGAGCGCCGGTCAGCTGCGGCGCGGAGATTACCAGCTCATCGTCAAGTACGGCGATTTTCTGGCACAGCAGCCAGAGCTGATGAAGCTTGCCGAACAGCTGGGTCGCTCACGGGAGGCCAAATCGGTCCCAAAGAAAGATGCCCCAATGGAGACCTTCCGCACCCTGGTCCGTGAACCAGCCACCGTGCCTGAGCAGGTGGATGGGCTCCAGCAAAGCGACGATATTTTGCGCCTGCTGCCCACGGAGTTGAGTACGCTGGGGATGACCGAGCTTGAGTACGAGTTTTATCGCCGGCTGGTGGAAAAACAGCTTCTGACCTACCGGTTGCATGGCGAAGCCTGGCGTGAAAAGCTCAGCCAGCGCCCGGTCATCCATCAGGATTTTGACGAACAGCCGCGCGGGCCTTTTATTGTGTGCGTGGATACGTCCGGCTCGATGGGAGGGTTTAACGAACAGTGCGCGAAAGCGTTCTGCCTGGCTCTGATGCGCGTGGCGCTCGCCGATCGACGTCGCTGCTTCATCATGCTCTTTTCCAGCGAAGTTGTGGGGTATGAACTGACCCATCAGCAGGGTATTGAGCAGGCGATCCGCTTTTTAAGCCAGCGCTTTCGTGGCGGTACCGATCTGGCCAGCTGTTTTCGAAGCATCGTTGAGCGGATGCAGGGCGGAGACTGGTATGACGCTGACGCCGTGGTCATCTCCGATTTTATTGCCCAGCGGCTACCGGATGACGTGGTGAATAAAGTGAAGGAGCTACAGCGAGTGCATCAGCACCGTTTCCATGCTGTGGCGATGTCCGCCCATGGAAAACCCGGTATCATGCGCATCTTCGATCATATCTGGCGCTTTGATACCGGGTTACGTAGCCGCCTGCTAAGACGCTGGCAGCGCTAATTACAGAAGAGATTCAACGCGATCGCATACCTGTTGTGGCCAGACACCGCACTGTACCTGACCAATATGAGGCAGCTGCAACAGCAGCATGGTCAGACGGGACTGGCCAATACCGCCGCCAATGGTCTGCGGCATCTCTCCGCGCAGCAACGCCTGGTGCCACTCCAGCGTGAGGCGATCTTCATCCCCGGTCAGTGCCAGCTGACGCTTCAGGGCGTCAGCATCCACGCGGATCCCCATTGAAGAGAGCTCGAACGCATCTTCCAGCACCGGGTTCCAGACCAGAATATCACCGTTCAGACCGGCGAATTCGCCCTCACCCGTCGTGCTCCAGTCATCATAATCCGGCGCACGCACATCATGGCGTTTACCGTCAGACAATTTGCCGCCAATCCCGATCAAGAATACAGCACCCAATTCTTTGGCGATCGCACGCTCACGGCCTTTGGCATCCAGATCGGGATAACGGCTCAGCAGTTCCTGACTGTGGACAAAGTGGATCGATTCCGGCAGGAACGGTGCCAGACCAAACTCTTTGCTCACTGCCGCTTCGGTCGCTTTGATCCCGGCGTAGATCGCCTCAACGGTGGATTTCAGCGTACCGACGTGACGCTCGCCATCGCCCATGACACGCTCCCAGTCCCATTGATCGACGTAGACAGAGTGCATTGGCGTAAGACGGTCTTCATCGGGGCGAAGGGCTTTCATGTGCGTGTAAAGCCCTTCGCCCGCGCTGAAGTCGTGTTGTCCCAGGGTTTGACGTTTCCACTTCGCAAGGGAATGCACCACTTCGAACTGGGCGTCTGGCAGTGTTTTCACTTTCACCTGTACCGCTTTTTCGCATCCAGAAAGGTTGTCCTGCGTCCCGTCACCCACGCGGCTGAGAATGGGCGCCTGGACTTCGATCAGACCAAGCTTATCTTCCAGCTGACGTGAAAAATGGGATTTAACGAAGCTGATCTGGCGTTGTTTTGCGATGTAAGCGGTTTTCATTATTTATACTCCTGCGTCCTGTTGATAGAGATTAAGCAACAGAAATGGCCTGTTATTCAATAACCCATCAACAAAAAGCCACCTTCACTTTTGATTCATTAAAATAAGGCGCTAGAATAGAGAGATTCATTAATGTTCATAAGAAAAAGCTATGGAAAATTATCAGATCGATAATCTGGACCGCGGCATCCTGGAGGCCTTAATGGCCAATGCACGTACTGCCTACGCGGAACTGGCGAAACAGTTTGGCGTCAGTCCGGGCACAATCCACGTCCGCGTGGAAAAGATGAAACAGGCGGGGATTATTACCGGCGCACGTATCGACGTCAGCCCTAAGCAGCTGGGTTATGACGTCTGCTGCTTTATTGGCATTATTCTCAAAAGCGCCAAAGACTATCCGTCAGCCCTGGCGAAGCTCAACGCGCTTGAAGAAGTCACAGAGGCGTACTACACCACCGGGCACTACAGTATCTTTATAAAGGTGATGTGCCGCTCTATTGATGCCCTCCAGCAGGTACTTATCAACAAGATCCAAACAATTGATGAAATTCAGTCCACTGAAACATTGATCTCCCTGCAGAACCCGATCATGCGTACCATCCGCCCCTGATCGGGCAAATTCATTCCCACATTTTCCACAGGTAGATCCCAGCTCGTTCACAGCGTACAATGAGCCCCTCTTTATTTGAGCGAGCGATCAATGGCGGACATTACCCTTATCAGTGGCAGCACCCTGGGCGGCGCGGAATACGTTGCGGAACATCTGGCTGAGAAGCTGGAAGACGCGGGCTTTTCCACCGAAACACTGCACGGCCCGTTGCTTGACGATCTCCCGACTGATGGGGTCTGGCTACTGATCACCTCGACGCACGGCGCAGGCGATCTGCCGGATAATCTGCAACCTTTATATGACGAACTGCTGGAACAGCAGCCTGACCTGTCAAACGTCCGTTTTGGCGCGGTAGGTATCGGCAGTCGTGAATATGACACCTTTTGCGGTGCAATAGAGAAAGTCGAAGCCGCTGTGACTGCCTGTGGGGCAAAACAGCTGGGTGAAACACTGAAGATCAACATCCTCGATCATGACATTCCGGAAGATCCAGCGGAGATCTGGCTGGGTGAATGGAAAAATTTACTCAAAAACGATTAAAGATCGCGCGAACAGATGTGGATAACTCTGGTTAAAAGCTCGTATTAAGCGGTAGTTATCCAAGTTATAACTCTGAGGCTGTTTTGGGCCTGTGTATAAAGTCGCGATCTGATCCCAGCTTATACTGGCCAGGATCACCGATCATTCACAGCAAACGATCCTTTCTAACTGCATGATCTTCATCGTGAGATCGGGCTTATCCACAGAGGTACTCGATCCTAATAAGAGATCACAATAGAACAGATCTCTAAATAAAAAGATCTTCTTTTTAATAGCCCAAGATCCCAATGCTTTCTCGAAAGACTAAAGTTGAGTAGAATCCACGGCCCGGGCTTCAATCCATTTTCATACCGCTTTACGCGAGGCAGACCACCATGTTTTATCAGGATCCTTTTGACGTCATCATCATTGGCGGGGGTCATGCAGGCACTGAGGCCGCAATGGCCGCAGCGCGAATGGGTCAGCAGACCCTGCTTTTGACACACAATATCGACACGCTGGGACAAATGTCCTGTAATCCGGCGATTGGCGGCATTGGGAAAGGACACCTGGTAAAAGAAGTGGATGCACTTGGCGGCCTGATGGCGAAAGCGATCGATCATGCCGGCATCCAGTTTAGGATACTAAACGCGAGCAAAGGTCCCGCTGTGCGCGCTACCCGTGCTCAGGCAGACCGCGTGCTTTACCGTCAGGCGGTACGTACTGCCCTGGAGAATCAGCCAAACCTGATGATCTTCCAGCAGGCGGTAGAAGATCTTATCGTTGAAAACGATCGCGTTGTGGGTGCCGTAACCCAGATGGGCCTCAAGTTCCGCGCGAAAGCCGTCGTACTGACTGTCGGGACCTTCCTGGATGGCAAAATCCATATCGGTCTGGATAACTACAGCGGTGGCCGTGCTGGCGATCCGCCGTCCATTCCGCTGTCTCGTCGTCTGCGTGAACTTCCGCTGCGCGTCAGTCGCCTGAAAACAGGCACGCCACCGCGTATTGATGCGCGCACCATTGATTTCAGCGTGCTGGCACAACAGCACGGTGATAACCCCATGCCGGTGTTCTCGTTCATGGGCAATGCGGCTCAACATCCGCAGCAGGTACCGTGCTACATCACGCATACCAACGAAAAAACCCATGACGTGATCCGCAATAACCTTGACCGCAGCCCAATGTACGCTGGCGTGATCGAAGGGATCGGCCCGCGTTACTGTCCGTCGATCGAAGACAAAGTGATGCGCTTTGCCGATCGTAACCAGCACCAGATCTTCCTGGAGCCGGAAGGACTGACGTCAAATGAAATTTACCCGAACGGCATCTCCACCAGCCTGCCGTTCGATGTGCAGATGCAAATTGTTCGCTCAATGCAGGGTATGGAGAACGCGAAAATCGTTCGTCCTGGCTACGCTATTGAGTACGATTTCTTCGATCCGCGTGACCTGAAGCCAACCCTGGAGAGCAAATTCATCCACGGTCTGTTCTTCGCCGGCCAGATTAACGGCACGACCGGTTACGAAGAAGCTGCCGCTCAGGGTCTGCTTGCCGGTCTGAACGCAGCACGCTTCTCTGCGGAGAAAGAGGGCTGGGCACCTGCGCGTTCTCAGGCTTATCTGGGCGTGCTGGTCGACGATCTTTGCACCCTGGGTACCAAAGAACCGTACCGTATGTTTACCTCTCGTGCGGAATATCGCCTGATGCTGCGCGAAGATAACGCCGACCTGCGTCTGACCGAAGTGGGTCGTGAACTGGGTCTGGTGGATGACGAACGTTGGGCGCGCTATAACGAAAAACTGGAACGCATTGAGCAGGAACGTCAGCGTCTGAAAACCACCTGGGTGAATCCACAGGCGGAAACCGCTGCAGAAGTGAATGCTCACTTAACTGCGCCGCTTTCGCGCGAAGCCAGCGGCGAAGACTTGCTGCGTCGCCCTGAAGTGACCTACGAGAACCTGGTGAAACTGACCGCGTTCGCGCCTGGCCTTGAAGACGCTGAAGCGGCTGAACAGGTTGAGATCCAGGTCAAATACGAAGGTTACATCGCGCGTCAGCAGGATGAGATTGAAAAACAGCAGCGCAACGAAAATACGCTGCTGCCGGAAATGCTGGACTACCGTCAGGTGACGGGGCTTTCCAATGAAGTGATCGCCAAGCTGAACGATCATAAGCCTGTGTCGATCGGTCAGGCATCCCGTATCTCCGGTGTCACACCTGCCGCGATTTCGATTCTGCTGGTGTGGCTGAAAAAGCAAGGTATGCTGCGCCGTAGCGCATAATATCCAGTGCTTTTGGCGGGTGGCGCTTCGCTACCCGCCCTGCTAATTCGTAGGCCCGGTAAGCGCCACCGGGCAATTTATGTCTAAACAGGTACCCACTGTGCTCAATAAACTCTCTCGTCTGCTGGAACAGGCAGGTATTTCGCTCACCGATCACCAGAAAACTCAGCTGGTGGCCTATGTCGATATGCTGAACAAATGGAATAAAGCGTACAACCTGACGTCTGTTCGCGACCCCAACGAGATGCTGGTTCGTCATATCCTCGATAGCATCGTGGTTGCGCCGTATCTTAAAGGGGAGCGCTTTATCGATGTGGGCACAGGTCCTGGCCTGCCGGGGATCCCGCTGTCGATTGTCCGCCCTGAGAGCCATTTCACGCTGCTGGACAGCCTTGGCAAACGCGTCCGTTTTTTACGTCAAGTCCAGCATGAGCTGAAGCTGGAGAACATCGCTCCTGTACAGAGCAGGGTAGAGGCGTTCCCCGCGGAGCCACCGTTTGACGGTGTTATCAGCCGCGCGTTTGCGTCGCTCAATGATATGGTGAGCTGGTGTAAGCACTTGCCTGCACAAGATGGCCGCTTTTATGCCCTGAAAGGGCAGTTGCCGGGCGATGAAATTGAACAGCTTCCGGAGGGTTTTGCTGTCGAATCCGTTGAGAAATTAAACATTCCTCAGCTTGAGGGTGAACGCCATCTGGTGATAATTAAGCCAAACAATTTTTAAATATTTAATAAAAATTGTGGAATTCGTGCTGTTCTGACCATGTTAAATAACAGCACAAATTCTCGGGTTTTACCGAAGAGAGTTTAACCTCTGTGTTACTAAGGTTTTTCTAACGGTTAACGTAACAGCCATTGTTCAGCATGAAGATAGTCAACATCGAAAATATCAGCCTGCTAAAAGTGGAATACGGCAACCAGAATTGAATGTTAAATATTTATTAAGAATGTCAATAAAAGGTTTTTATTGTATACCGGGCTGTTTTGAAAATAGTTACGATAATTTGTCTTTAATTTCATAAAGATGAAATAAACCGATTTGCGTCTTTGATAAATACACCTTTATCGCAAATGTGTGTTTTGTGATCTCGTGCACGCTTTGTAGCCAACGTTTTCGCGCTGTTTGCAGTTTTGGTCGAAGGTCGTGGCTTTCAGGAAAAGTTAAAAAATAGCGGCGGGGAAAAATATTTAAACATTTATTCACCTTTTCGCTACTTAATGTTTGAAATCACGGGTGCGCACCGTATAATTTGACCGCTTTTTGATGCTTGACTCTGAGCCTTAAAGGACGTTTTATACGACACGCGGCATACCTCGAAGGGAGCAGGAGTAAAAACGTGATGTCTGTGTCGCTCTTGAGTAGAAACGTTGCTCGTAAGCTTCTGTTCATTCAGTTTCTGGCTGTGATAGCAAGTGGACTGCTGTTTAGCCTCAAAGACCCCTTCTGGGGCATCTCCGCCGTGTGCGGGGGTTTGGCGGTTGTTCTGCCAAACGTATTGTTTATGATTTTTGCCTGGCGTCATCAGGCGCATACACCCGCCAAAGGCCGTGTGGCCTGGTCCTTCGCTCTCGGTGAAGTGTGTAAGGTGTTGCTGACCTTTGCTCTACTGGTGATGGCGCTGGCGGTTTTGAAAGTGGTATTCATGCCGCTGATAGCAACGTGGGTTTTGGTGCTGGTGGTACAAGTTCTGGCTCCAGCTGTAATCAACAACAAAGGGTAAAAGGCATCATGGCTTCAGAAAATATGACGCCGCAGGATTACATAGGTCACCATCTGAATAACCTTCAGCTGGACCTGCGTACATTCTCGCTGGTGGATCCGCATAACCCCCCGGCCACCTTCTGGACGATCAACATCGACTCCATGTTCTTCTCGGTCGTTTTGGGTCTTCTGTTCCTGGCCATGTTCCGCGGTGTTGCGAAAAGAGCGACCAGCGGTGTTCCAGGGAAATTCCAGACGTTCATCGAAATGATCATCGGCTTCGTCCATGGCAGCGTCAAAGACATGTACCATGGTAAGAGCAAGCTGATTGCTCCGCTGGCCCTGACCGTGTTCGTTTGGGTGTTCCTGATGAACCTGATGGACCTGCTGCCAATCGATTTCCTGCCGTGGATTGGCGAACATGTCCTCGGTCTGCCAGCACTGCGCGTGGTGCCGTCCGCTGACGTGAACATCACCCTGTCGATGGCGCTGGGCGTGTTTATCCTGATTCTTTTCTACAGCATCAAAATGAAAGGCGTAAGCGGCTTCGTGAAAGAGCTTACCTTGCAGCCGTTCAACCACTGGGCGTTTATTCCGGTCAACCTGATCCTGGAAGGCGTTAGCCTGCTGTCCAAACCTGTTTCACTGGGTCTGCGACTGTTCGGCAACATGTATGCGGGTGAGCTGATTTTCATTCTGATCGCGGGTCTTCTGCCGTGGTGGTCACAGTGGATTCTGAATGTGCCTTGGGCCATTTTCCACATCCTGATCATTACGCTGCAAGCCTTTATCTTCATGGTTCTGACGATCGTCTATCTGTCGATGGCGTCTGAAGAGCACTGATTTTTTACCAACACTACTACGTTTTAATTGAAACAAACTGGAGACTGTCATGGAAAACCTGAATATGGATCTGCTGTACATGGCTGCCGCTGTGATGATGGGTCTGGCGGCTATCGGTGCTGCGATCGGTATCGGCATCCTCGGGGGCAAATTCCTGGAAGGCGCAGCGCGTCAACCTGATCTGATTCCTCTGCTGCGTACTCAGTTCTTTATCGTTATGGGTCTGGTGGATGCTATCCCAATGATCGCTGTAGGTCTGGGTCTGTACGTGATGTTTGCTGTCGCGTAGTAGTAGTTTTAAAACCCTAAGCCACAGATATTAAAGAGGTATTGTGCTGTGAACATGAACGCAACAATCCTCGGCCAGGCCATCGCGTTTATTCTCTTTGTCTGGTTCTGCATGAAGTATGTATGGCCGCCTTTAATGGCTGCCATCGAAAAACGTCAGAAAGAAATTGCTGACGGTCTGGCTTCTGCAGAACGCGCTAAGAAAGATTTGGACCTTGCACAGGCCAACGCGACAGACCAGCTGAAAAAAGCGAAAGCGGAAGCTCAGGTTATCATCGAACAGGCTAACAAACGCCGTTCGCAGATCCTGGACGAAGCCAAAGCTGAAGCAGAACAGGAACGTACTAAGATCGTGACACAAGCTCAGGCTGAAATTGAAGCTGAGCGTAAACGTGCTCGCGAAGAACTGCGTAAGCAGGTTGCGATTCTGGCTGTTGCTGGCGCCGAGAAGATCATCGAACGTTCCGTGGATGAAGCTGCTAACAGCGACATCGTGGACAAACTTGTCGCTGAACTGTAAGGAGGGAGGGGCTGATGTCTGAATTTGTTACGGTAGCTCGCCCCTACGCCAAAGCAGCTTTTGACTTTGCTGTCGAACACCAAAATGTCGATCGCTGGCAGGATATGCTGGCGTTTGCCGCTGAGGTGACGAAAAACGAACAAATGGCCGAGTTGCTTTCTGGTGCGTTAGCGCCTGAAACTCTCGCCGCGTCGTTTATCGCCGTGTGCGGAGAGCAACTGGATGCCAATGGTCAGAACCTGATTAAGGTAATGGCAGAAAATGGTCGTCTCCGTGTGCTCCCGGATGTTCTCGAGCAGTTTGAGCACTTACGTGCCCTTAGTGAAGCTACCGCTGAAGTCGAAGTGACTTCTGCGACTGAACTGAGTGATGAACAGCTTGCGAAAATTACCGCCGCGATGGAAAAACGTCTGTCACGCAAAGTTAAGCTGAATTGCAAAATCGATAAGTCTGTAATGGCAGGCGTAATCATCCGTTCGGGTGATATGGTCATTGATGGCAGCGTACGCGGCCGTCTTGAACGCCTTGCAGACGTCTTGCAGTCTTAAGGGGACTGGAGCATGCAACTGAATTCCACCGAAATCAGCGAACTGATCAAGCAGCGCATTGCTCAGTTCAGTGTTGTGAGCGAAGCTCACAACGAAGGTACTATTGTTTCTGTAAGTGACGGTGTTATCCGCATCCACGGCCTGGCCGATTGTATGCAGGGTGAGATGATTTCCCTGCCGGGTAACCGTTACGCTATCGCACTGAACCTGGAGCGCGACTCCGTAGGTGCAGTTGTGATGGGTCCATACGCTGACCTCGCCGAAGGCATGAAGGTTAAGTGTACTGGCCGTATTCTGGAAGTGCCGGTTGGCCGTGGCCTGCTGGGTCGCGTTGTTAACACCCTGGGTGCGCCAATCGACGGTAAAGGTCCGGTTGAGCACGATGGCTTCTCCCCAATCGAAGTTATCGCACCAGGCGTTATCGACCGTCAGTCCGTTGATCAGCCAGTGCAGACTGGTTATAAGTCCGTTGATGCCATGATTCCAATCGGTCGTGGCCAGCGTGAACTGATCATCGGTGACCGTCAGACCGGTAAAACCGCGATGGCTATCGACGCCATCATCAACCAGCGTGACTCCGGCATCAAATGTGTGTACGTGGCTATCGGCCAGAAAGCGTCCACCATTTCTAACGTGGTTCGTAAACTGGAAGAGCACGGCGCGCTGTCTAACACCATCGTTGTTGTGGCGACCGCTTCTGAATCTGCTGCACTGCAATACCTGGCACCATACGCCGGTTGCGCAATGGGCGAATACTTCCGTGACCGCGGTGAAGATGCGCTGATCGTATACGATGACCTGTCTAAACAGGCCGTTGCATATCGTCAGGTTTCCCTGCTGCTCCGTCGTCCACCTGGACGTGAAGCGTTCCCTGGCGACGTATTCTACCTCCACTCTCGTCTGCTGGAGCGTGCTTCCCGCGTTAACGCGGAATACGTCGAGAACTTCACCAAAGGTGAAGTGAAGGGTAAAACCGGCTCTCTGACCGCGCTGCCAATCATTGAAACCCAGGCGGGTGACGTTTCTGCGTTCGTTCCGACCAACGTAATCTCCATTACCGATGGTCAGATCTTCCTGGAAACCAACCTGTTTAACTCCGGTATTCGTCCGGCAGTTAACCCGGGTATCTCCGTATCCCGTGTGGGTGGTGCTGCTCAGACCAAGATCATCAAGAAACTGTCCGGTGGTATTCGTACCGCGCTGGCACAGTATCGTGAACTGGCTGCGTTTTCTCAGTTCGCATCCGATCTGGACGAAGCAACCCGTAAACAGCTGAGCCACGGTCAGAAAGTGACCGAGCTGCTGAAGCAGAAACAGTACGCACCAATGTCTGTTGCTCAGCAGGGCCTGGTTCTGTTCGCGGCTGAACGCGGTTACCTCGAAGATGTGGAACTGGCGAAAATCGGTAGCTTCGAAGCCGCTCTGCTGGCTTACGTCGACCGTGATCACGCTCCGCTGATGCAAGAGATCAACCAGACCGGTGGCTATAACGACGAAATCGAAGGCAAGCTGAAAGCTATCCTCGATTCCTTCAAAGCAACCCAATCCTGGTAATCGTCCGGCGGCTTGTCTCAGGACAAGCCGCCTGGCATTGAGGAGAAGCTCATGGCCGGCGCAAAAGAGATACGTAGTAAGATCGCAAGCGTCCAGAACACGCAAAAGATCACTAAAGCGATGGAGATGGTCGCCGCTTCCAAAATGCGTAAATCGCAGGATCGCATGGCGGCCAGCCGTCCTTATGCAGAAACCATGCGCAAAGTGATTGGTCACCTTGCAAACGGTAATCTGGAATATAAGCACCCTTACCTGGAAGAACGCGACGTTAAGCGCGTGGGCTACCTGGTGGTGTCGACCGACCGTGGTCTGTGTGGCGGCTTGAACATTAACCTGTTCAAAAAACTGCTGGCGGATATGAAAGCATGGTCTGAAAAAGGCGTTCAGTGCGATATCGCAATGATCGGCTCTAAAGGCGTCTCTTTCTTTAACTCCGTTGGTGGCAACATTGTCGCTCAGGTGACGGGTATGGGTGATAACCCTTCCCTGTCCGAGCTGATCGGCCCGGTTAAAGTGATGTTGCAGGCTTACGATGAAGGCCGTCTGGACAGACTGTACGTTGTCAGCAACAAATTTATTAACACCATGTCTCAGGTTCCAACGCTCACTCAGATGCTGCCTTTACCGGCATCAGAAGATGACGAGCTGAAGCAAAAATCCTGGGATTACCTGTATGAACCCGATCCGAAACCGCTGTTGGATACCCTGCTGCGTCGTTACGTTGAATCTCAGGTTTATCAGGGCGTTGTAGAAAACCTGGCCAGCGAGCAGGCCGCACGAATGGTGGCGATGAAAGCCGCGACCGATAATGGCGGCAGCCTGATTAAAGAGCTGCAGTTGGTTTACAACAAAGCTCGTCAGGCCAGCATTACTCAGGAACTCACCGAGATCGTCTCGGGGGCCGCCGCGGTTTAACCAGGTTTACGAATTACGTAGAGGATTCAAGATGGCTACTGGAAAGATTGTCCAGGTAATCGGCGCCGTGGTGGACGTCGAGTTCCCTCAGGACGCCGTACCACGCGTGTACGACGCGCTTGAGGTACAGAATGGTAACGAGAGCCTGGTGCTGGAAGTTCAGCAGCAGCTCGGCGGCGGTATCGTGCGTACCATCGCGATGGGTTCTTCCGACGGTCTGCGTCGTGGTCTGGAAGTTAAAGACCTTGAGCACCCGATCGAAGTCCCGGTAGGTAAAGCAACACTGGGTCGTATCATGAACGTATTGGGTCAACCAATCGACATGAAAGGCGACATCGGTGAAGAAGAGCGTTGGGCTATCCACCGCGCAGCACCTTCCTACGAAGAGCTGTCCAGCTCTCAGGAACTGCTGGAAACCGGCATCAAAGTTATCGACCTGATGTGTCCGTTTGCGAAGGGCGGTAAAGTTGGTCTGTTCGGTGGTGCGGGTGTAGGTAAAACCGTAAACATGATGGAGCTGATCCGTAACATCGCGATCGAGCACTCCGGTTACTCCGTATTTGCGGGCGTAGGTGAACGTACTCGTGAGGGTAACGACTTCTACCACGAAATGACCGACTCCAACGTTCTGGACAAAGTATCCCTGGTTTACGGCCAGATGAACGAGCCACCAGGAAACCGTCTGCGCGTTGCGCTGACTGGCCTGACTATGGCTGAGAAGTTCCGTGACGAAGGCCGTGACGTTCTGCTGTTCGTTGATAACATCTATCGTTACACCCTGGCCGGTACTGAAGTATCTGCACTGCTGGGTCGTATGCCTTCAGCGGTAGGTTATCAGCCGACGCTGGCGGAAGAGATGGGTGTTCTTCAGGAACGTATCACCTCTACCAAAACCGGTTCTATCACCTCCGTTCAGGCGGTATACGTACCTGCGGATGACTTGACTGACCCATCCCCAGCCACCACCTTTGCGCACCTTGACGCAACCGTGGTACTGAGCCGTCAGATCGCGTCTCTGGGTATCTACCCGGCCGTTGACCCGCTGGACTCCACCAGCCGTCAGCTGGATCCACTGGTTGTGGGTCAGGAACACTACGACACCGCGCGTGGCGTACAGTCCCTGCTGCAGCGTTACCAGGAACTGAAAGACATCATCGCCATCCTGGGTATGGATGAGCTGTCTGAAGAAGACAAACTGGTGGTAGCACGTGCGCGTAAGATCCAGCGCTTCCTGTCCCAGCCGTTCTTCGTTGCGGAAGTATTCACCGGTTCTCCGGGTAAATACGTTTCCCTGAAAGACACCATCCGTGGCTTTAAAGGCATCATGGAAGGCGAATACGATCACCTGCCGGAGCAGGCGTTCTACATGGTTGGTTCCATCGACGAAGCCGTGGAAAAAGCCAAAAAACTTTAACGCCTTAATCGGAGGGTGATATGGCAATGACTTACCACCTGGACGTCGTCAGTGCAGAGCAACAAATGTTCTCTGGTCTGGTCGAGAAAATCCAGGTAACGGGTAGTGAAGGTGAACTGGGTATTTTCCCGGGTCACGCACCGCTGCTCACCGCCATTAAGCCTGGTATGATCCGCATCGTTAAACAGTTCGGTCATGAAGAGTTTATCTATCTGTCCGGCGGCATTCTTGAAGTGCAGCCTGGCAGCGTGACCGTTCTGGCCGATACCGCTATTCGTGGCCAGGATCTCGACGAAGCACGAGCCCTGGAATCGAAGCGTAAGGCTGAAGAGCACATTAGCAGCTCTCATGGTGACGTGGATTACGCTCAGGCGTCTGCGGAGCTGGCCAAAGCGATCGCGAAACTGCGCGTTATCGAGTTGACCAAAAAAGCGATGTAACACCGGCTTGAAAAGCACAAAGCCAGTCTGGTTTCCAGGCTGGCTTTTTTTATGGTTTCGTATCACACCGATCTTTATTCATGATCCAAAAGAATAGCTAAACTATTGTGTGTGCTAGCGACTTATCGCGAGAAGGCTATTTTCCAGAGAAAAAGGGGTTTACTCTGCCCCTAAAAATCGCCTCAAATAGCCATTATTGGCTGATGTTGAACGTTTTACCGCCATTCCATTTTATGACGCAAAATATGTAGAATTTTCAACGTCAACGGGTTTAACTTCTTACTCAAATTACAGTCAGGACGCGTATGTTGAACAATACAATGAGCGTGGTCATCCTTGCCGCCGGTAAAGGTACCCGCATGTATTCCGATCTTCCAAAGGTACTGCACACGCTGGCAGGAAAGCCGATGGTGCAGCATGTCATTGATGCCGCTAATGAACTGGGTGCCCGTCAGGTCCATCTGGTCTATGGTCACGGCGGCGATCTGCTTAAAAAGACGCTGAACGATGACAAACTCAACTGGGTGCTTCAGGCAGAACAGTTGGGGACCGGACACGCCATGCAGCAGGCCGCCCCGTTCTTTGCGGATGACGAAGATATTCTGATGCTTTACGGCGACGTCCCGCTGATCTCTGTCGACACCCTTGCCCGCCTGCGTGAAGCTAAACCGCAGGGTGGCATCGGGTTGTTAACTGTCGTGCTTGACGATCCGACCGGCTATGGCCGCATTACCCGCGAAAACGGTAACGTAACGGGTATCGTTGAGCATAAAGATGCCAGCGACGCACAGCGTCAGATTCAGGAGATCAACACCGGTATCCTGATTGCCAATGGCGCGGACCTGAAGCGCTGGCTGTCGAAGCTCACCAACAATAATGCGCAGGGTGAGTACTACATCACCGACATCATCGCGATGGCCTATCAGGAAGGGCGTGAGATTGCGGCGGTTCATCCGGCACGGATTAGCGAAACCGAAGGGGTGAATAACCGCCTTCAGCTTTCCCACCTGGAACGCGTTTATCAGTCCGAACAGGCTGAAAAACTGCTCCTGGCAGGCGTTATGCTGCGCGACCCGGCGCGTTTCGATCTGCGCGGGACCTTATCTCACGGGCGCGACGTTGAAATCGATACTAACGTTATCCTTGAAGGCAACGTCACGCTTGGCCACCGCGTCAAAATTGGTGCCGGTTGTGTTATCAAAAACAGCGTCATCGGTGACGACTGCGACATTAGCCCGTACAGCGTGGTTGAAGATGCACATCTGGACGCGGCATGCACCATTGGGCCGTTCGCACGCCTGCGCCCTGGCGCTGAATTGCTCGAAGGCGCCCATGTTGGCAACTTCGTTGAGATGAAAAAAGCGCGTCTGGGCAAAGGTTCCAAAGCCGGCCATTTAACCTACCTGGGCGATGCAGAAATTGGCGATAACGTGAACATTGGTGCAGGAACAATCACCTGCAACTATGACGGTGCCAACAAGTTTAAAACCATCATCGGTGATGATGTTTTTGTCGGTTCTGATACCCAGCTGGTGGCACCAGTGACGGTCGGGAACGGGGTAACCATTGCCGCCGGGACGACCGTGACGCGCGATGTCGCCGACAATGAGCTGGTGCTGAGCCGCGTGCCGCAGGTTCACAAGCAGGGCTGGAAACGCCCGGTGAAGAAAAAGTAACGACCTGCACCCTGCTCTCTCCCGCGAGGAGAGCGCTCGTTCGGTGCGGTGTTTTTCGCCCTCGCCCCTATGGGGAGAGGGTTGGGGTGAGGGGATAACATAATCCTCCCCCCAAAGGCAGTACTTATAACAATAACCCCACTCTCTACAAGGCTCGGGGTGCCCGGAAAGGGCAAATACAGGTCAGCGACAACGCATGGCATAACGCCATAATCAGGAAATTAAACTATGTGTGGAATTGTTGGCGCAGTTGCGCAGCGTGATATTGCTGAAATCCTTCTCGAAGGTTTACGTCGTCTGGAATACCGTGGTTACGACTCTGCCGGTCTGGCGGTTGTGGATGCAGAAGGGCATATGACCCGTCTGCGTCGTCTCGGTAAAGTGCAGATGCTGGCCCAGGCTGCGGAAGATCATCCGCTGCACGGTGGCACGGGTATTGCGCACACCCGCTGGGCGACCCACGGCGAACCGTCTGAAGGCAATGCGCACCCGCATGTGTCCGAACACATCGTGGTCGTGCATAACGGCATTATCGAAAACCACGAACCGCTGCGCGAAGAACTTAAAGCGCGCGGCTATACCTTCGTCTCTGAAACCGACACCGAAGTTATTGCTCACCTGGTTCACTGGGAGCTGGAGCAGGGCGGTACACTGCGTGAAGCGGTGCTGCGCGCGATCCCTCAGCTGCGCGGTGCATACGGTACGGTAATCATGGATTCACGCGATCCGTCCACGCTGCTGGCCGCACGTTCCGGTAGCCCAATGGTTATCGGTCTGGGCATGGGCGAGAACTTTATCGCCTCTGACCAGCTGGCACTTCTGCCGGTTACCCGTCGCTTTATCTTCCTGGAAGAGGGTGATATCGCGGAAGTGACGCGTCGCAGCGTGACGGTATTCGATACCAAAGGCGAGCAGGTGAAACGCCCGGAGATCGAATCCAATCTGCAGTACGACGCAGGCGACAAAGGCGCTTACCGTCACTACATGCAGAAAGAAATTTACGAGCAGCCGAACGCCATCAAAAACACCCTGACCGGGCGCATTAGCCACGGCGAGGTGGACCTGAGCGAACTGGGCGCCAACGCCAATGAGCTGCTCGGTAAGGTTGAGCATATTCAGATCGTGGCCTGCGGTACCTCCTACAACTCCGGTATGGTCTCCCGCTACTGGTTTGAATCCCTGGCCGGTGTCCCGTGTGACGTGGAAATCGCTTCAGAATTCCGCTACCGCAAATCCGCGGTGCGTCGTAATAGCCTGATGATCACCCTTTCCCAGTCTGGCGAAACGGCGGACACCCTGGCGGCGCTGCGTCTCTCTAAAGAGCTGGGCTATCTGGGCTCTCTGGCCATCTGTAACGTGCCGGGTTCTTCGCTGGTTCGTGAATCCGATCTGGCGCTGATGACCAATGCAGGCACGGAAATCGGCGTGGCCTCCACCAAAGCGTTTACCACTCAACTGACCGTTCTGCTGATGCTGGTGGCGAAACTGGCGCGTCTGAAAGGACAGGATGCGGCTGTTGAGCATGACATCGTTCATGGCCTGCAGGCGCTGCCAAGCCGTATTGAGCAGATGCTGTCTCAGGACAAACGCATTGAAGCGCTGGCGGAAGATTTCTCTGACAAACATCACGCCCTGTTCCTCGGCCGTGGCGATCAGTATCCAATTGCGCTGGAAGGCGCGTTGAAGCTGAAAGAGATCTCCTACATCCACGCGGAAGCTTACGCAGCAGGCGAGCTGAAACACGGCCCGCTGGCGCTGATTGACGCAGACATGCCGGTCATCGTTGTGGCACCTAACAACGAACTGCTGGAAAAACTGAAGTCCAATATCGAAGAAGTCCGCGCCCGCGGTGGTGTACTGTACGTCTTCGCCGATAAAGACGCCGGCTTTGCGAGCAGCGACAATATGCACATCATCGATATGCCGCATGTGGAAGAGGTGATTGCCCCTATCTTCTACACCGTTCCGCTGCAGTTGCTGGCCTATCACGTCGCGCTGATCAAAGGCACTGACGTTGACCAGCCACGTAACCTGGCGAAATCGGTCACCGTAGAATAATCCCCTCAGGCTCCACCTTCGGGTGGAGCTTTTTTACCCTTCCTGGTTTGTTTTTAATCAACCCATCCGCATTTTTATTTATGACAATCTGTCATCTTCAGCTACTTTTTTCAGTGTCACATAAAGAAAATATTTCTGAAAACTTGCTGTCATGTAAGTGGTTAACTAGATGATAATTAAATGAATTTTTACTGATATTTAAGTTAAATTTTCATTGTCATAAAACTGTCATAATTCGTACATTTATCTGTCACCTGTTTGTCCTATTTTGCTCATCGTAGCCACTAAACAACGATTTACGAAAATCTTGCAGGAGACATTATGAAAGTTATGCGTACCACTGTCGCAACTGTTGTCGCCGCGACCTTATCTCTGAGCGCGTTCTCTGTATTTGCAGAAGCAAGCCTGACTGGCGCTGGTGCAACCTTCCCTGCGCCGGTGTATGCCAAATGGGCGGATACCTACCAGAAAGAAACCGGTAACAAGGTTAACTATCAGGGTATCGGCTCCTCCGGTGGCGTAAAACAAATTACCGCGAATACCGTTGATTTCGGCGCATCAGACGCTCCACTGTCTGATGACAAACTGGCGCAGGAAGGCCTGTTCCAGTTCCCGACCGTTATCGGTGGTGTTGTGCTGGCCGTTAACATTCCAGGCCTGAAATCAGGCGAGCTGGTCCTGGACGGCAAAACCCTGGGTGACATCTACCTCGGTAAAATCAAAAAATGGGATGACGAAGCCATCACCAAACTGAACCCGGGTGTCAAACTGCCTTCGCAGAACATCGCAGTGGTTCGTCGTGCAGATGGTTCCGGTACCTCTTTCGTTTTCACCAGCTACCTGGCGAAAGTGAACGAAGAGTGGAAATCTAAAGTCGGTTCCGGCTCTACCGTTAACTGGCCAACCGGTCTGGGTGGTAAAGGCAACGACGGTATCGCCGCGTTCGTACAGCGTCTGCCTGGTTCTATCGGCTATGTAGAGTATGCGTATGCTAAGCAGAACAACCTGTCCTACACCAAACTGGTTTCTGCCGATGGCAAGCCAGTCAGCCCGACTGAAGAGAACTTTGCTAACGCTGCAAAAGGCGCTGACTGGAGCAAATCCTTCGCTCAGGATCTGACTAACCAGAAAGGCGATGGTGCGTGGCCAATCACCTCTACCACCTTCATTCTGGTTCACAAAGAGCAGAAGAAACCTGAGCAGGGCGCTGAAGTGTTGAAGTTCTTCGACTGGGCGTACAAAAACGGCGGCAAACAGGCTAACGCGCTGGATTACGCCACCCTGCCGGACAACGTGGTTGAGCAGATTCGCGCTGCATGGAAAACCAACGTGAAAGACAGCAGCGGTAAAGCATTGTATTAATTTAGTATTCTGACGAAAATGGCGGGTGGCGCTCGCGCTACCCGCCGATTTCGTAAACGCGTTTAACAGAAGAGTGATTTATGGCTGCAACAAAGCCTGCATTTAACCCTCCGGGTAAAAAAGGTGACATGATTTTCAGCGCGCTGGTCAAACTGGCTGCGCTGATTGTGCTATTGCTGCTGGGCGGCATTATCGTGTCCCTCATTTTCTCCTCCTGGCCGAGCATCCAGAAATTCGGTTTCTCCTTCCTGTGGACCAAAGAGTGGGATGCGCCGAACGATATCTACGGTGCGCTGGTGCCGATTTACGGCACGCTGGTGACGTCGTTTATCGCCCTGCTGATTGCGGTGCCGGTGAGCTTTGGTATTGCCCTGTTCCTGACGGAACTGGCGCCGGGCTGGCTGCGTCGTCCACTGGGTATCGCCATTGAACTGCTGGCCGCTATTCCAAGTATCGTATACGGCATGTGGGGCCTGTTTATCTTTGCTCCCCTGTTCGCAACGTACTTCCAGGAACCGGTGGGTAATGTTCTCTCCGCCATTCCGTTTGTCGGCACCCTGTTCTCTGGCCCGGCTTTCGGTATCGGTATTCTGGCTGCGGGGGTGATCCTCGCCATTATGATTATTCCGTACATTGCGGCGGTAATGCGCGATGTCTTCGAACAAACGCCGGTGATGATGAAAGAGTCGGCCTACGGCATCGGCTGTACCACCTGGGAAGTTATCTGGCGCATCGTCCTTCCGTTCACCAAAAATGGGGTGATTGGCGGCGTCATGCTGGGTTTAGGCCGTGCTTTGGGTGAAACCATGGCGGTGACCTTTATTATCGGTAACACCTACCAGCTCGACAGCGCCTCCCTCTACATGCCGGGTAACAGTATTACTTCCGCACTGGCGAATGAATTTGCCGAAGCGGAATCCGGGCTGCACGTCGCGGCGCTGATGGAACTGGGCCTGATCCTGTTTGTGATTACCTTCATTGTGCTGGCGATCTCCAAGCTGATGATCCTGCGTCTCGCAAAAAATGAGGGGGCACGCTAATGGCAACTCTCGAAATGCAAAGCACCACTGCGCTGGCGGAATCCCGTCGCAAAATGCAGGCGAAGCGTCGTTTCAAAAACCGCGTTGCGTTGACGCTCTCAATGGCAACGATGGCGTTCGGTCTGTTCTGGCTGGTCTGGATCCTGTTCTCGACCGTTGTACGCGGCATCGACGGGATGTCGCTGTCACTGTTCACCGAGATGACGCCGCCGCCAAATACGGCGGGCGGCGGCCTGGCGAATGCCCTGGCGGGCAGCGGTTTGCTGATCCTCTGGGCGACGGTAGTTGGTACACCGCTTGGCATTATGGCGGGGATTTATCTGGCGGAGTACGGGCGTAAATCCTGGCTGGCAGAGGTGATTCGTTTCATTAACGACATCCTGCTGTCTGCGCCGTCTATCGTGGTCGGTCTGTTTGTTTACACCATTGTGGTGGCGCAGATGGAACACTTCTCCGGCTGGGCAGGTGTGATTGCGCTGGCGCTGCTGCAGGTACCTATCGTCATTCGTACCACCGAGAACATGCTGAAACTGGTGCCGGATAGCCTGCGTGAAGCGGCTTACGCGCTGGGCACGCCGAAGTGGAAAATGATCTCCGCGATTACGCTGAAAGCCTCCGTATCGGGGATCATGACCGGTATCCTGCTGGCCATTGCCCGTATTGCAGGCGAAACGGCGCCGCTGCTGTTTACTGCCCTCTCCAACCAGTTCTGGAGTACGGACATGATGCAGCCGATCGCCAACCTGCCGGTGACGATTTTTAAATTTGCGATGAGCCCATTCGCGGAATGGCAGCAGCTGGCCTGGGCCGGGGTGCTGATCATTACCCTTTGCGTACTGTTGCTGAACATTCTGGCGCGCGTCATTTTCGCGAAGCAGAAACACGGTTAAATTTTTACGGCGCGGCAGATCGCGGCGCCGAATGAGGAAATGAGTCAATGAGTATGGTTGATACTGCCCCGGGTAAGATTCAGGTTCGTGATTTGAACTTCTACTACGGCAAATTCCATGCCCTGAAGAACATCAACCTGGATATCGCCAGGAACCAGGTCACGGCATTTATCGGTCCGTCTGGCTGTGGTAAATCCACGCTGCTGCGTACCTTTAACAAAATGTATTCGCTCTATCCGGAGCAGCGTGCCGAAGGTGAAATCATCCTGGACGGCGATAACATTCTGACCAACAGCCAGGATATCGCCCTGCTGCGTGCGAAAGTCGGGATGGTGTTCCAGAAACCGACGCCGTTCCCGATGTCCATCTATGACAACATCGCCTTTGGCGTACGTCTGTTTGAAAAGCTCTCCCGTACGGATATGGATGAGCGCGTTCAGTGGGCTTTGACCAAGGCCGCATTATGGAACGAAACTAAAGATAAGTTGCACCAGAGCGGTTACTCTCTCTCCGGTGGTCAGCAGCAGCGTCTGTGCATTGCGCGTGGTATCGCCATTCGCCCGGAAGTGTTGTTGCTGGATGAGCCGTGTTCAGCTCTGGACCCGATCTCTACCGGCCGTATTGAAGAGTTGATCACCGAGCTGAAGCAGGATTACACCGTGGTTATCGTGACCCACAACATGCAGCAGGCTGCGCGTTGTTCCGATTACACGGCGTTTATGTACCTGGGCGAGTTGATTGAGTTCAGTAATACGGACGATCTGTTCACCAAGCCCGCTAAAAAGCAAACAGAAGACTATATCACCGGTCGTTACGGTTGATTCAGGAGCGCGCTATGGACAATCTCAATCTTAACAAACACATTTCAGGCCAGTTCAACGCAGAGCTGGAAAGTATTCGCACTCAGGTGATGACCATGGGTGGCATGGTTGAGCAGCAGCTTTCCGATGCCATTACCGCGATGCACAACCAGGACAGCGAGCTGGCAAAGCGCGTTATCGAAGGTGATAAAAACGTCAATATGATGGAAGTCGCCATTGATGAAGCCTGCGTGCGTATTATCGCCAAGCGTCAGCCAACGGCGAGCGACCTGCGTCTGGTTATGGCGATCATCAAAACCATCGCCGAGCTGGAGCGTATTGGTGACGTTGCAGATAAAATCTGCCGCACCGCGCTGGAGAAATTCTCTCAGCAGCACCAGCCACTGCTGGTGAGCCTCGAGTCGCTGGGTCGTCATACCGTGCAGATGCTGCATGACGTACTGGATGCCTTTGCGCGAATGGATCTGGACGAAGCGGTACGTATCTACCGTGAAGACAAGAAGGTCGACCAGGAGTATGAAGGCATCGTGCGTCAGCTGATGACCTACATGATGGAAGACTCCCGTACGATCCCAAGCGTCCTGACCGCGCTGTTCTGCGCGCGTTCAATAGAGCGTATCGGTGACCGTTGCCAGAACATTTGCGAATACATCTTCTACTTCGTGAAAGGACAGGATTTCCGTCACGTTGGCGGCGATGAGCTGGACAAGCTGCTGGCGGGTAAAGATCCGAAAGAGTGATGCGCTAACATGCCCGGTGCTGCTGCGCTTACCGGGCCTGCGAGCGCTATAGGCCGGATAAGCGTCAGCGCTATCCGGCTTTTTTCAGCGAGTAATATTCCACCCGCGAGCCTTCCACAATTCTGGCAGCTGCGCCAGATTGGTGAAGGTCGTCACTTTTGGATGATCGATTGGTTTGTTGTGCGGATCGGCGCAGAAGTAAAACACCTCCATACCCGCATCAATTCCCGACTGCGCTCCCGCAGAAGAGTCATCCACCAGAATGCAGTTCGCCACGTTAACGTTCATCGCTTTTGCTGCATGGAACATCAACGCCGGGTCTGGCTTCCAGCGCTGGATATCGTAGCCGCTGAACAGTTTTTCCGGGAAGTGGTGCAACATTTCAAGCTTACCCAGCGAGTGCTGCATTTTGCTGACCGGACCGTTCGAGACCACGCAGATGGGCACCGTCATCGCATCCAGAAGCGCATTCGCCCCGGCAATGACTTCCAGCTCGGAGTCGAAGAGGCGTGCGACCTCGGCGCGGTAGACCGGCTCCAGATCTGCTTTCGCCAGATCCACACCGTGCTCTTCGTTAATGATGTCGATGATCTCGTAGAGCTTCACGCCTTTAAAGCGTTTAAACACCTCTTCGAGATCCAGCGTAATGCCAAATTCCCTGAACATGGTCACATACGCGCGGGAACAAATGACCTCACTGTCGACCAGCGTACCGTCGCAGTCGAAAAATACCGCTTCAATTCCGGACATGCCTTTCCCTTTTTACAAGTTTAACGTTTACGTACGGCAGTTTAATGAGACGCAATCGTTGCCGTATAAGCAAAATCAATGAAAAAAGTATCTTGTAACCGCCACTATTGTCGCATTTTGGTATAGGATAGCGACGAATTTTCCCTCCTTGTTCGGAAATTGATGATGAGTCAACAACACACTACCCAGACATCTGGTCAGGGTCTGCTTGAGCGCGTGTTTAAACTGCGTGAGCACGGCACAACGGCACGCACCGAAGTGATCGCCGGTTTCACCACCTTCCTGACGATGGTCTATATCGTTTTTGTTAACCCACAAATTTTGGGCGTTGCTGGCATGGACACCAGCGCCGTCTTCGTGACCACCTGTCTGATCGCTGCGCTGGGCAGTATCCTGATGGGTGTGTTCGCTAACCTGCCCGTGGCGCTGGCCCCGGCAATGGGTCTGAACGCTTTCTTCGCGTTCGTGGTCGTCCAGGCGATGGGTCTGCCATGGCAGGTCGGCATGGGCGCTATCTTCTGGGGCGCGGTTGGCCTGCTGTTGCTGACTATTTTCCGCGTACGTTACTGGATGATAGCCAATATTCCGGTGAGCCTGCGTGTGGGCATTACCAGCGGTATTGGTCTGTTTATCGGCATGATGGGTCTGAAAAACGCAGGCGTTATCGTGGCTAACCCGGACACGCTGGTGAGCATCGGTCACCTGACCTCGCACAACGTGCTGCTGGGCGTGCTGGGCTTCTTTATCATCGCTATCCTGGCTTCGCGCAATATTCATGCGGCCGTGCTGGTTTCCATCGTGGTCACCACGCTACTGGGCTGGATGCTGGGCGATGTGCAGTACAAAGGGATTGTCTCCGCGCCACCGAGCGTATCTACCGTCATTGGGCACGTCGATCTGGCAGGCTCCCTGAACCTGGGTCTGGCGGGCGTGATTTTCTCCTTCATGCTGGTTAACCTGTTTGACTCCTCCGGTACGCTGATTGGCGTGACCGACAAAGCCGGCCTGGCGGATGAGAATGGGAAATTCCCGCGCATGAAGCAGGCGCTGTTCGTTGACAGTGTCTCCTCTGTCACCGGCGCGTTTATCGGTACATCGTCTGTTACCGCTTACATTGAATCCTCTTCAGGTGTCTCTGTGGGTGGCCGTACCGGTCTGACGGCGGTTGTGGTGGGTATCCTGTTCCTGCTGGTGATCTTCCTGTCACCACTGGCGGGCATGGTGCCTCCGTATGCAGCAGCCGGCGCGCTGATCTACGTGGGGGTGTTAATGACCTCCAGCCTGTCGCGCGTGAAGTGGGATGATTTAACCGAAGCGGTGCCTGCGTTTATTACCGCGGTGATGATGCCGTTTAGCTTCTCGATCACCGAAGGTATCGCGCTGGGCTTTATCTCCTACTGCGTCATGAAGATTGGTACCGGTCGCTTCCGCGACCTCAGCCCGTGCGTTATCATTGTGGCGCTGCTGTTTGTGCTGAAGATTGTTTTTATTGATGCCAAATAAACAGAAAGCCCTTTTCGTCGAAAAGGGCTTTTGTGTTTGCGCCCTCTCCCGGTGGGAGAGGGCCAGAGTGAGGGTGTCAGGCTACGTTTAAGCTTTCACTCGCTTAATATAATCACCAAACGCGGTGAGCTGGCCAGAAAGATGGTCACGCGTACTTTTATCCACCACTTCACCCGTCTGCGGGTCGACCTTGTTCTGAATCACGCCCCCCATAAATTCCGGTTTGTTCATTACCATCGCATCCAGGAAGACCAGGATCTGACGCAGATGGTACTGGCAGCGTGCCCCGCCAATCGCGCCCATAGAGCTGGTCTGGATCAGCACCGGTTTACCCGACAGCGGCTGCTCCGGGAGACGGGATAACCAGTCAATGGCGTTCTTCAGGCCACCCGGGACGGAGTAGTTATATTCAGGCGTAACAATCACCACGCCGTCTGCCTGGCGGATCTGCTCTGCAAGCGCTTCTACGCTCTGTGGAAACCCTTCTTCCTGCTGCACATCCGCGTCGTAAAGCGGAATGTCGCCAATCGATGGCAGGGCGCTAATGTCCATACCTGCCGGTGCCAGCTGAGGCAGCGTGCGGGCAACCATCCCGTTAAATGAACCTTTGCGCAGGCTTCCCAGTAACGTAACAACTTTCAACGTATCAGACATGATTACTCCTGTTTCATCATGATGACCCTGAATGGATCAGCTAAGGGTATATGCTTTTTCTGCCGGTAAACTGGTTAATCTCATCAGGCGCGCGGCGGGTTCGTTGGCTCGCTCGGGCACATCCGGAAGGCTACTCCATCCGTGTTGACTGTCAAATTCCCAGATTTTCAATCGTTCGATGGCGGGGGTCACCGCGATGGACCAAATCAGTACGTCTTCGGCATCGCTGAGCGCCTCTACCAGCGTGGCTTTAGCGGAACGCAGACGTCCGGAGCCTGGAAGCAATTGCAGCAGGCTGGCGTCGTCTGATGCACAGCCACAGAGCTTTCGAATGCTCTGGCGTAAGGTAATGAGCTGAGCTCTGGCCTCGATGGGATCGTTCTGGTTACGCACCCACAGCTTTTCATTGCTGGAAAGCGGGTAGTCATCGTGCGGGTTCGCGCCGTGGAAGCCGCGGGTTGCGTGCTGAAGCTCCATGTCCAGGCCGCAATCCCCTTCAGTGGTGAGCGCGACGCCAATGATATTGCCCGTATAGGCAATGGAGAAACGCGGCAGCTCCGGGTCGGCAAAGACCGGGCGGCCTTCAGGTTGGGTGAGGATATCCGGCAGTTCACTGGTGCCGTACAGCATGAACATCAGCTCAGCGAGAAGCGCGCGGGATGCCAAAAACCGCGTCCGGCGATGCTCCGGCAGTTTACGTGCTTCCTGGTGACACGCGGATGAAATTCTGGCCGATACGAGATGTCCCTCTGTCAGTATCCCTCTTGCAAAGTGCGTTGCCATTTTTCGCTCCTTGATAATGGTCGTATTCGGTTAAACGGTTACATGATTATCGCTTAACTTGCCTTCTGTTTTAATCAGTAAATGGGAGTAAGAGAAGCCTGAGGACCCAACTTTACATTTTCTTAGGCAAAAATAAGCGCTGGAGCGGCATATAGCGCTTTGATTGTCTCACGGAGCCAGAGGATTTTCGGATTATGGCTGTTTCGTTTATGCCAGATCAGCGTGAAAGGAACGGTCAGTTTTTCAGCCTGGGCTTCATCAATGGGAATGGGCAGGGCGATCAGCTTACGCTGGTGGAGTTGATTATAGTGATGACAGTAGTATGGCGCCGTGGCGATGTAGTTATGGCCGGGCTGCGCCGCCATAAACATCGACTGTTCGAAACCGGGCAGGCTCATGGCGATATTACGCTCACGTCCCATCTCTCTGAGCACCTCATCAAGCGCCCAGGTGTCGCTGCGCTCCCAGAAGATGCTGATATGCGGATAGCGGAGGAAAGTCTCCAGGTTCCACTTTTCCTGAAGAGCCGGATGATCTTCGCGCAAATAGACGCAGGGGCGGTCGCTGAACAGAATTTCGTAGTCGATAAACCACGGCATGAGCTTCAACAGCTCGCGGGAGCGCGGATGCGTTTCACGGCCCGTGAAGCCAAGATCGACTTCTCCGCGCGTAATGGCATCCACCGAGTCGTAATCCCAGTGGCGCATCTTTACCGTGGCCTGTGGATAGCGCTGATTGACCTGCTCGAGCAGGGCATTAAAGCGGATCAGCATCAGAGGCGTTTCCGCGGCCAGCACGAACGTCAGCCCGCCCGGGGAGTCATGATGGAATTTATCGAGGATCTGATTGCCAATCTGCATCCAGTCGGCCAAATCCTGCTCCAGGCTCATCGTCAGCGGTGTCGGCAGCAGGCCTAACGGTGTTTTCACAAACAGCGGATCGTCAAACCAGTCGCGCAGTTTCGCCAGCGATTTACTTACCGCGGACGGGGTCACGTTCATCCGTTTCGCGGCTTTGGTTACGCTGCGCTCCTGCAGCAAAAGCTGCAGGCACAACAACAGGTTAAGATCGAGACTGCTGATTGGCTTCTTCATAATGGGCCGCGGGCTGGATGACCATAAGTAAGGTGATGCAGAGCATGCTACAACCAATCAGAATCCCGATCAGCATATTGAGCGCATTAAGGCCGATGACCGCCGCCAGCCATATCCACAGCGACGAACCGCAGACCTGTGCAATACCCAGCACCGAGCTTGCCACACCCGCGCGCAGCGAGAACGGGCCAAGTGCCTGACTCATCGCCACGCCAAAGCCGACGGAGAAGCCGGCGCAAATCAGCGTAATCCCTACCAGCATCAGCGCATGTGTGCTGGTGGTCGCCAGAATCCCCCCCGCAGCGAGGAACAGCACCTGCGAGGTTAGCATGAGCGTGCGCTGACGGAAGATATTCAGTGCGAACGGCGTCGAGAACGAGACGGCCATACTGACCATCGCGGTAAGTGCCATCACGGTGGAATACTCACCGCGATCAAACCCCATGGTCTCCATCAGCAACACCGGGGAAACGTTTACATACGTCAGGATCACCGCCACGCTCAGTGTGGTAATGGCCAGGCGACTCAGGAAAAAGCGGTTTAGCAGCGTCTCGGCCGGATGAAGGGTTGCCGTATGGCCTGCGTTTTGCGAGCCTGGATGGGTCTCTTTCAGCACCGTGATCGAGAGGATAAAGACCAGCGCGCCCATGGCCGCCATCGTCCAGAACAGGCTCTGCCACGGGAATTTCAGCATGATCAGATAGCCCACCACCGGCGCCATCACCGGAATGATGCAGGTAATACCGTTGAGCATGGAAAGCACTTTGGCACGCCGCTGAGCGCTTAAGGTATCGCGCAGGATGGCGAAGGCCACCACATAACAGCCACCGGCACCTATTCCCTGGATAAAGCGTCCTGTCAGGAACAGGGTACTGTCCTGGGCCAGGGAACAGAGCATTGACGCCAGCGCGAAGATGATGGCACAGGTAATGGCCACGGGCTGACGACCCGCTTTGTCCGCGATTTTCCCGGCAAATACCATCGATGATGCCATCCCGGCGAGATAGGCCGAAAACGCAATATGCAGCTGCGCCTCGCTGGCACCCAGATCGCGGGCAATGTGCGGCAGCCCCACCAGATACATATCAATACCCGATGGATAAAGCAGAACCAGCGCAAAACTACAAAACAGAAAACGAGCCATAAACCCCCCATAGATGCAGGCAAGCAGAATAGGGGGATAAAAGGGATTAGGCGAGTTGCCATTTGGACAAAGGTGATTTCCTCCCGGGAAATCACCTTTAATCAGCGGTAATTATTTGCCGATACAGAAGCTCGAGAAAATCCGTCCCAGCAGATCGTCCGAGGTAAATTCGCCGGTTATCTCACTCAGATTTTGCTGCGCCAGACGCAGCTCTTCAGCCAGCAGTTCACCCGCCCATGCGCCAAGCAGCTGCGCTTTCCCCTGATCGAGGTGGCGTGCCGCGTCTTCCAGCGCCTGAAGGTGACGACGGCGCGCAAGGAAGCCGCCTTCCATACTGGTATCAAAGCCCATGCTCTGTTTGAGATGGTTGCGCAGGTCGTCAACGCCTTCACCGGTACGGGCCGACAGGCGAATAAGTGAGTGGCCATTCACTTCACTGATACCCAGCGTTTCGCCGGTTACATCCGCTTTGTTACGCACCACGGTGATCGGCAGTTTTGCCGGCAGGCGGGCAATAAAGTCGGGCCAGATGTCCGCCGGATCAACGGCATCGGTCGTGGTACCGTCCACCATAAACAGCACGCGGTCAGCCTGCTCAATCTCTTGCCAGGCACGTTCGATACCGATGCGCTCTACTTCGTCACTGGCGTCGCGAAGACCTGCCGTGTCGATGATGTGCAGCGGCATACCGTCGATATGAATATGCTCACGCAGCACGTCACGGGTGGTACCGGCGATGTCGGTGACGATCGCCGCTTCACGGCCCGCCAGGGCGTTGAGCAGGCTCGATTTACCGGCGTTAGGGCGGCCCGCAATCACGACCTTCATCCCCTCGCGCAGCAGGCTACCCTGACGTGCTTCGGCACGCACCGCGTCGAGATCGGCCATCACGCTATTGAGCTGAGCTTCAATTTTACCGTCAGAGAGGAAGTCGATCTCCTCATCCGGGAAATCGATAGCCGCTTCGACATAGATGCGCAGGTGAGTAAGTGCTTCCACAAGATGATTCACGCGCACCGAGAACGCGCCCTGAAGCGAGTTCAGTGCGGAGCGGGCTGCCTGCTCGGAGCTGGCGTCGATCAGGTCAGCAATTGCTTCTGCCTGTGCGAGGTCGAGCTTGTCGTTCAGGAAGGCACGCTCGGAGAACTCACCTGGCTTTGCAATGCGCAGGCCCGGCAGCGTCAGAATGCGTTTTAACAGCAGGTCGAGGATGACCGGGCCACCGTGGCCCTGCAGCTCCAGCACGTCTTCTCCGGTAAAGGAGTTCGGGCCCGGGAACCACAGCGCAATGCCCTGGTCCAGCGGCGTGCCGTCAGTGTCTTTAAACGGCAGATAATCAGCGTAGCGCGGCTTTGGCAGTTTACCCAGCACCGCTTCGGCGACCTCGCGGGCCTTCAGGCCGGAGATACGCAGAATGCCTACACCACCGCGTCCCGGTGGGGTTGCCTGGGCGACGATAGTGTCGTTATGGCTCATGGTTGGTCTCGTTCAATACAAATAAAAAAGGCGGTCAATCGACCGCCCTTATTTTAGCGTTAACTTACCGAATCAGGACTTTTTCTTTTCGCGGCTATGCAGGCCACGTTTTTCCAGACCACGGTAAATCAGCTGCTGCTGGATAATGGTCACCAGGTTGCTGACGATATAGTACAGCACCAGACCTGACGGGAACCACAGGAAGAACACGGTGAAGATGACCGGCATAAAGGTCATGATCTTCTGCTGCATCGGGTCGGTCACGGTGGTCGGCGACATCTTCTGGATGAAGAACATCGTTACGCCCATCAGGATCGGCAGGATGTAGTACGGGTCCTGTGCAGACAGGTCATGGATCCACAGGGCGAACGGCGCGTGGCGCAGCTCAACGGAACCCATCAGCATGTAGTACAGCGCAAGGAAGATTGGCATCTGAATCAGCAGCGGGAAGCAACCACCCAGTGGGTTCACTTTCTCTGCTTTATACAGGGCCATCATCTCCTGGCTCTGACGCTGTTTGTCATCGCCCAGACGCTCACGCATTGCCTGAATCTTAGGCTGCAGCATACGCATCTTCGCCATGGAGGTGTACTGCGCTTTAGTCAGCGGGTACATGATGCCACGTACGATGAAGGTGATAACGATGATGGAGAAGCCCCAGTTACCCAGGAAGCTGTGGATGAACTTCAGCAGCTTAAACAGCGGCTGAGAGATGAACCACAACCAGCCGTAGTCCACGGTCAGATCCAGGTGCGGCGCAACGGCAGCCATTTTGTCCTGGATTTCCGGACCGACCCACAGGGTGCTTGCCAGCTTACCGGTTTGACCCGGCTGTACCAGAACCGGCTGAGATTTGTAGCCAATGGCTGCAAGACCGTTACCCAGGTTCGCGGTATAGAAGTTGTTAGTACCGTCGTTGGTTGGCACCCACGCAGTGGCGAAATACTGCTGCAGCATTGCCACCCAACCGCCTTTAGCGCTGACGTTCAGGTTTTCGTTATCGGCAATGGTGTCGAATTTGTATTTCTCGTACTTCGCATCAGGCGTGGAGTACGCCGCGCCACGGAAGGTATGCAGCGCAAAGTTGCTGCTTCCGGTGTCACGGTGAGACGGCAGATTGATGGACTGCTTCAGCTGACCAAAGGTCGACAGTTCCAGCGGTTTCGCACCGGTGTTCTGAACGCTGTAGCCCACGTTCACCGCATATTCACCGCGTTTCAGGGTGAAGGTTTTGGTGAAGGTGTTGCCCGCGGCGTCGGTGTAGGTCATCGGGATAGCGATTTCGTTCTGACCATCAGCCAGCACGAAGGTCTCTTTCTCGACGTTGTACAGTGGACGCGCACCGTTAGCCGGGTTATCCGGGCCATCACGACCGGTCAGGCCGCTCTGAGCCTGGTAGATAAACTCAGGCGTGGTTTCCAGTAACTGGAACGGTTCGTTAGACTTCAGCTCTTTTGGGTAGGTCAACAGCAGCGCCTGCTCAACATCACCACCACGGGTGTTGATAGTCAGCTCAAGCACATCGGTCTTAACCGTAATCTGTTTCCCCTGGCCACTGGCCGGTACGCCCTGGTCGGCGGCGCTACCCGCTGCGGTGGTCGTAGTCTGCGTGGTCTGCTGCTGGGGTTGAGGATTTTTATCCTGCTCCCATGCCTGCCAGATCATGAAAGACACGAACAACAAAGCGATGATAAGAAGATTGCGTTGCGAATCCATCGTTAGTGTTCTCTGGTATCAAAGGGTCCTGGCGGGACGGGATCGTCTCCACCTGGGTGTAAAGGGTGGCATTTTAATACGCGTTTCACCGTCAACCAACTGCCTTTTATCACTCCAAACCTGCGCAATGCCTCAATTCCGTAGCTTGAGCATGTTGGCGTGAAACGGCAGTGCGGCCCGAGTAGCGGACTAATCAGGCGTTGATAGACCCGAATGAGGGCTATCAGGACCCGCGAGCCAGGCGACAATGGCGGCGCCATAATTTTTCCAACGCTTCCGAGAGAGCACGGTTATCGAGGTCGGCAACCCCTTTTTTAGCCACCACCACGAAATCCATTGAAGGCAGTTCGTGCTGACGTAAACGGAAGCTTTCACGCGTCAGACGTTTAATCCGATTGCGTTCATGCGCACGCTTAACGTTTTTCTTGGCGACAGTAAGACCGATGCGGGGATGCCCCAGCGAATTCAGGCGGCCGAGGATGGTGATTTGCGGCGTGCCAGCCCGTTGTGGCTGCTGGAAGACGAAAGTGAAATGAGTGGGAGTTAACAAACGTAACTCCCTGGGAAATGCTAGCTTAACCACTCAGGGGTTAGCTTTATTACTTGGAAACGGTCAGACGAGCGCGGCCTTTAGCACGACGACGTGCCAGAACCTGACGACCATTTTTAGTAGCCATACGAGCACGGAAGCCGTGAGAACGGTTGCGCTTCAGTACAGACGGTTGAAAAGTGCGTTTCATGGCGATTTCTACCTAAACTTGAATAAATTCACTGACTTTTGCGTATACCCGAACGAGTTTCGAACGACTAACGCCTCAGCGTGGGTGATTAAAGAGGCCGGATTGTAATAATTGTACACTCCGGAGTCAATTCTCTTTCCTTATTTCCCGCGTATTTCCGCACGTTTTCGCGTGGAAAATGAGCAACGGACGACGCAGGAAGATGAGCACCACGCGCCGGGTCGAGGATTATACGGCCTCCCAAACAAAGCGCAAGGATCGTCCCGGATCTTCGTTAGATCATTTAAGCAAGAAATTGTCTGTGCTCATTAATTTTTCCAATATGCGGGCTAAATCGTAGGGTACTCACCCCAGGATCGTTTACACTTACCCGGTTTCCGATCTTCCTGTGGATAAATCGGGAAGAATCTGTGAGAAACAGAAGATCTCTGGCTCAGTTTAGGCTATGATCCGCGGTCCCGATCGGGATCCAGCGATCCTGGCCGGGTATAACCGCATATAGCGGTTCGCACATCACCCTTTTGCACAGGGTCATGTCGATGTGCGCCAACAATCATGAATATTCAATAGTTTTCTTTTATTGTTCGAGTGGAGTCCGCCGTGTCACTTTCGCTTTGGCAGCAGTGTCTTGCCCGATTGCAGGATGAGTTACCAGCCACAGAATTCAGTATGTGGATCCGCCCCTTGCAGGCGGAACTGAGCGATAACACGCTGGCTTTGTATGCGCCAAACCGTTTTGTGCTCGATTGGGTAAGGGATAAATACCTTAATAACATCAATGGACTGCTGAATGATTTCTGCGGATCCGATGCGCCTCAGCTACGCTTTGAAGTGGGAACAAAACCGGTCACGCAGACCGTGCGTGAAACGGTAAATGTGGCAATACCTGCTCAGGCAGCCCCCGCGCCGGCACCGCGCGCCCTTCCGGCGACCCGTTCGGGCTGGGACAACGTGCCTGCTCCGGCAGAGCAAACCTACCGTTCTAACGTCAATGTTAAACACACGTTCGATAACTTCGTTGAAGGTAAATCGAACCAGCTGGCGCGCGCGGCGGCACGCCAGGTTGCAGATAACCCCGGTGGTGCCTACAACCCGCTGTTCCTTTATGGCGGCACGGGTTTGGGTAAAACGCACCTTCTGCATGCGGTAGGCAACGGCATTATGGCGCGTAAGCCAAATGCGAAAGTGGTGTATATGCACTCCGAGCGCTTCGTTCAGGACATGGTAAAAGCCCTGCAAAACAATGCGATCGAAGAGTTTAAACGCTACTACCGTTCTGTTGACGCACTGCTTATCGATGACATCCAGTTCTTTGCCAATAAAGAACGATCCCAGGAAGAGTTTTTCCACACCTTTAATGCGCTGCTGGAAGGTAATCAGCAGATCATTTTGACGTCGGATCGTTATCCAAAAGAGATCAACGGCGTTGAAGATCGTCTGAAATCCCGTTTTGGCTGGGGCCTGACCGTGGCGATCGAGCCACCGGAACTGGAAACCCGCGTCGCGATCCTGATGAAGAAAGCCGATGAAAACGACATTCGCCTGCCGGGTGAAGTGGCGTTCTTTATTGCCAAGCGTCTGCGCTCCAACGTCCGTGAGCTTGAAGGGGCACTGAACCGCGTGATTGCCAATGCCAACTTCACCGGCCGTGCGATCACCATCGATTTTGTGCGTGAAGCGCTGCGCGATTTGCTGGCACTGCAGGAAAAATTGGTCACTATCGACAATATTCAAAAGACGGTGGCCGAATACTACAAAATCAAAGTGGCAGATTTGCTGTCTAAACGTCGTTCCCGCTCGGTGGCGCGTCCGCGTCAGATGGCGATGGCGCTGGCAAAGGAGTTAACCAACCACAGTCTGCCGGAGATCGGCGATGCGTTTGGTGGCCGTGACCATACGACCGTGCTGCACGCTTGTCGTAAGATTGAGCAGTTACGCGAAGAAAGCCACGACATAAAAGAAGATTTTTCCAATTTAATCAGAACATTATCATCGTGACGCTATGAAATTTACCGTTGAACGTGAACATTTATTAAAACCGCTGCAACAGGTGAGTGGCCCATTAGGTGGCCGCCCAACGCTGCCAATTCTCGGAAACCTGCTGCTTCAGGTCGCGGACGGTACGCTGTCGCTGACCGGCACAGATCTGGAAATGGAAATGATCGCGCGCGTTACGCTGTCTCAGCCGCATGAAGCGGGCGCGACCACTGTTCCGGCACGTAAATTCTTTGATATCTGCCGCGGGCTGCCGGAAGGCGCTGAAATTGCCGTGCAGCTGGAAGGCGACCGTATGCTGGTGCGCTCTGGCCGCAGCCGTTTCTCGCTCTCGACGCTGCCAGCCGCGGACTTCCCGAACCTGGACGACTGGCAGAGTGAAGTTGAATTCACCCTGCCGCAGGCAACGATGAAGCGTCTGATTGAAGCCACGCAGTTCTCAATGGCGCATCAGGACGTTCGTTACTACTTAAACGGCATGCTGTTCGAAACCGAAGGTGAAGAGCTGCGTACCGTGGCTACCGACGGTCACCGACTGGCAGTCTGTTCTATGCCCATTGGCGACTCGCTGCCAAACCATTCGGTGATCGTACCGCGTAAAGGGGTGATTGAGCTGATGCGTATGCTCGACGGTGGTGATACGCCACTGCGCGTGCAGATCGGCAGCAATAACATCCGTGCTCACGTGGGTGATTTTGTCTTCACATCGAAGCTGGTTGACGGTCGTTTCCCGGATTATCGCCGCGTATTGCCGAAGAACCCGGACAAAACGCTGGAAGCCGGTTGCGACAGCCTCAAGCAGGCCTTTGCCCGCGCCGCGATTCTCTCTAACGAGAAATTCCGCGGGGTGCGTCTGTATGTGAGCGAAAATCAGATCAAAATCACCGCCAACAACCCGGAGCAGGAAGAGGCAGAAGAGATTCTGGACGTCACCTATGCCGGGACTGAGATGGAAATCGGCTTTAACGTCAGCTATGTGCTGGATGTACTGAACGCGCTTAAATGCGAGAACGTTCGCATTCTGCTGACCGACTCCGTTTCGAGTGTACAGATTGAAGATGCGGCCAGCCAAAGTGCGGCTTACGTTGTCATGCCGATGAGGCTGTAGTGAACGCTATCGGGCTATCTTACTTGCCTTTTTCAACCCGGGCTGTGCTCGCCCCTGTCTCGTACTTCGTGTACGCACCAGGGTCTGCGTGCAGTCCGCGTTGAAACGGGCTGAGCCGATTACGCCCTGGCCCGAAGAAATCCAGATATGTCACTGACGCGCCTTTTAATTAAAGATTTCCGCAATATCGAAAACGCGGATCTCGCTTTATCCCCTGGCTTTAATTTCCTGGTTGGCGCGAACGGCAGCGGTAAAACCAGCGTGCTTGAGGCCATCTACACGCTCGGCCACGGACGGGCGTTTCGCAGTCTGCAAATTGGCCGCGTCATTCGCCACGAACAGGAAGCCTTTGTTCTGCACGGGCGTTTGCAGGGCGAGGAGCGTGAAACGGCCATCGGTCTGACCAAAGACAAGCAGGGCGACAGCAAGGTTCGTATCGACGGTACTGACGGCCACAAAGTGGCTGAGCTCGCGCTGCTGATGCCAATGCAGCTGATTACGCCGGAGGGGTTTACTTTACTCAATGGCGGCCCCAAATATAGAAGAGCCTTCCTTGACTGGGGATGCTTTCACAACGAAGCCGGTTTCTTTAACGCCTGGAGCAACCTGAAGCGCCTGCTTAAGCAGCGTAACGCTGCACTGCGCCAGGTGACACGCTACGCCCAGCTGCGCCCGTGGGACAAGGAATTAATTCCCCTTGCGGAACAAATCAGCTGCTGGCGTGCCGAATACAGCGCGGGTATCGCCGACGATATGGCCGACACCTGCAAACAGTTTTTACCTGAATTCTCTCTCACCTTCTCCTTCCAGCGCGGCTGGGAGAAAGAGACAGATTATGCCGAAGTGTTAGAGAGAAATTTCGAGCGCGACCGCATGCTGACCTACACCGCACATGGCCCGCACAAGGCGGATTTCCGCATTCGTGCCGACGGTGCGCCGGTGGAAGACACGCTGTCGCGTGGGCAGCTCAAGCTTTTGATGTGTGCGCTGCGCCTGGCGCAGGGAGAGTTTTTGACCCGCGAGAGCGGGCGACGCTGCCTGTACCTGATAGATGATTTTGCCTCGGAACTTGACGACGCGCGGCGCGGGCTGCTTGCCAGCCGCTTAAAAGCCACGCAGTCACAGGTTTTCGTCAGTGCGATTAGCGCTGAACACGTTATAGACATGTCGGACGAAAATTCGAAGATGTTTACCGTGGAAAAGGGTAAAATAACGGATTAACCCAAGTTGAAATGAGCGAGAAACGTTGATGTCGAATTCTTATGACTCCTCCAGTATCAAAGTCCTGAAAGGGCTGGATGCGGTGCGTAAGCGCCCGGGTATGTATATCGGCGACACGGATGACGGCACCGGTCTGCACCACATGGTATTCGAGGTGGTAGATAACGCTATCGACGAAGCGCTCGCGGGTCACTGTAAAGACATTGTGGTCACGATCCATGCGGACAACTCCGTCTCCGTCACCGATGACGGTCGTGGCATCCCAACCGGTATTCACCCGGAAGAGGGCGTATCGGCTGCGGAAGTTATCATGACCGTTCTGCACGCAGGCGGTAAGTTCGATGATAACTCCTATAAAGTTTCCGGCGGTCTGCACGGTGTAGGTGTGTCCGTGGTTAACGCCCTGTCGCAGAAACTGGAGCTGGTTATCCAGCGCGAAGGCAAAATTCACCGTCAGCTGTATACGCACGGCGTGCCGCAGGCACCGCTGGCTGTTACGGGTGACACCGACAAAACCGGTACCATGGTGCGTTTCTGGCCGAGCCTTGAAACGTTCACCAACGTTACCGAGTTCGAATATGAGATTCTGGCGAAACGCCTGCGTGAACTGTCGTTCCTGAACTCCGGCGTCTCGATTCGTCTGCGTGACAAACGCGACAACAGAGAAGACCACTTCCACTACGAAGGCGGTATCCGGGCGTTCGTTGAGTATCTGAACAAGAACAAAACGCCAATTCACCCGAATATCTTCTACTTCTCTACCGAAAAAGACGGTATTGGCGTGGAAGTGGCGCTGCAGTGGAACGATGGTTTCCAGGAAAACATCTACTGCTTCACCAACAACATTCCACAGCGTGACGGCGGTACTCACCTTGCGGGCTTCCGTGCGGCGATGACCCGTACCCTGAATGCCTACATGGACAAAGAAGGCTACAGCAAGAAAGCGAAAGTCAGCGCCACCGGTGACGATGCCCGTGAAGGCCTGATTGCGGTTGTCTCCGTGAAGGTACCGGATCCGAAGTTCTCCTCTCAGACTAAAGACAAGCTGGTCTCTTCTGAGGTGAAATCGGCGGTTGAACAGCAGATGAACGAACTGCTGAGCGAGTACCTGCTGGAAAACCCGTCAGACGCGAAAATCGTGGTTGGCAAAATTATCGATGCGGCACGTGCCCGTGAAGCGGCGCGTAAAGCCCGTGAAATGACCCGCCGTAAAGGCGCGCTGGATTTAGCTGGCCTGCCAGGCAAACTGGCTGACTGCCAGGAACGCGACCCGGCGCTGTCCGAACTGTACCTCGTGGAAGGGGACTCCGCGGGCGGTTCTGCGAAGCAGGGCCGTAACCGTAAGAATCAGGCTATCCTGCCGCTGAAGGGTAAAATCCTCAACGTAGAGAAGGCCCGTTTCGACAAGATGCTCTCTTCTCAGGAAGTGGCAACACTGATCACCGCGCTCGGTTGCGGCATCGGCCGTGACGAGTACAACCCGGACAAACTGCGCTACCACAGCATCATCATCATGACCGATGCGGACGTCGACGGCTCGCACATCCGTACGCTGCTGTTGACCTTCTTCTATCGTCAGATGCCAGAAATTGTTGAACGTGGCCACGTCTACATTGCACAGCCACCGCTGTACAAAGTGAAGAAAGGCAAACAGGAACAGTACATCAAAGACGACGAAGCGATGGATCAGTACCAAATCGCGATCGCGCTTGATGGTGCGACCCTGCATGCGAACTCTCACGCCCCTGCACTGGCCGGTGAGCCGCTGGAGCGTCTGGTGTCCGAGTTTAACGCGGCGCAGAAAATGATTGGTCGTATGGAGCGTCGTTATCCTAAATCGCTGCTGAAGGCGCTGATTTATCAGCCAACCCTGACGGAAGCCGATCTGAGCGATGAACAGGTTGTTACCCGCTGGGTGAACACCCTGGTAACCGAGCTGAACGAGAAAGAGCAGCACGGCAGCCAGTGGAAGTTTGATGTCCAGCAGAATGCTCAGCAGCAGTTCGAACCGATTGTGCGCGTGCGTACTCACGGCGTTGATACCGATTACCCCCTGGAGCACGAGTTTGTGACCGGTCCGGAATATCGCCGTATCTGTACGCTGGGTGAGAAGCTCCGTGGTCTTATCGAAGACGATGCGTTTATCGAACGTGGTGAACGTCGTCAGCCGGTAGCAAGCTTCGAGCAGGCGCTGGAATGGCTGGTGAAAGAGTCCCGTCGTGGTCTGTCTATTCAGCGTTATAAAGGTCTGGGTGAAATGAACCCGGATCAGCTGTGGGAAACCACCATGGATCCGGAAAGCCGTCGTATGCTGCGCGTGACCGTTAAAGACGCGATTGCAGCCGATCAGCTGTTCACAACCCTGATGGGCGATGCGGTTGAACCACGTCGTGCCTTTATCGAAGAGAACGCCCTGAAAGCGGCGAATATCGATATTTAAGAGTGGTTACACCGCAAGTCAGAGGCCGCGCGTTTAGCGCGGCTTTTTTGTGGGCGCAGAATTATCAGCATCCAGCTCCAGCGACAGGACTGACGGTAACCGGCTGACCAGCATGTCGACCGCAATCCTGACTCGCAGGGGCAGATGCGGCGTCTGCTGCCAGACCGCGTGAACGTCGAAACGCACATCCGGCGCTTGTTTTAAGAGTGGGATGAGCCCTCCATTCTGCAGCTCTTTGCGCACCATCCAGCAGGGTAACCATGCAATACCATGCCCGGCCAGCGCTGCGTCGCAGATAGCCTGCAGATCGTCCATATTGAGGGATGAGCGGGGAATTAGGGTGTGCTGCGTGCCTTCGTGGTCCGCCAGTTCCCACGGTAACACCCTGCCGGCACGCAGGTAGTTAATGGCCTTATGCTGGCGTAAATCGGCAACGGTTTCAGGCTGGCCGTTATTCCTCAGGTACTCCGGCGCGGCGCACAGCACCATTCGGTGTTCCCCCAGGCGTCTGGCGACCAGCATGGTGCTGTCCGGCAGTGCGCCGTTTCGCACCGCCATATCAAACCCTTCCTCGACGATATCCACTACGCGATCGCTGAATGACATTTCCAGCTCAAGGGCAGGATGCTCCTGCGTCAAGGCTATCAGCAGCGGGGCGATGCACTGGCGACCAAACAGCACCGGCATGGCAACACGCAGACGGCCACTCACCTGATGTTTCCCTGTTTCCAGCAGCGACTCCGCGCCACGGATTTCCTGGAGTGCTCGCAGGCAGCGTTCATAAAAAAGGGCACCGTTATCGGTCAGGCTTTGGCTACGCGTTGTGCGCTGAAACAGGCGTACTCCCAGCCGCGCTTCAAGGCGAGCAATGCTTTTCCCTACCGCCGAGCGCGACAAATGCAAACGCACCGCGGCCTGAGCAAAACTGCCTGCCTCTACGGCGGCGACAAAAACGGGAATATCCTTCAGCGTATCGGTCATGGATTGTCGTTCTTCAGGAATCAATAGTGGGAAAATGTATCGCCACTGGCGACCATGAGTCAACGTTAGACTGTCAGTACTGAAGTGCATTTGATAACAGGAGAAAAAGATGACAGAGATGATGCAACGCTGGTCAATGGACGCCCTTGGGCGTGAAAACCTCAGACTCACTCAGGCGCCTGTTCCCCAGCCGGGCCCGGGTGAAGTGCGCGTGCGGGTGAACGCTGTTGCGCTCAACTATCGCGATAAAATGGTCATCGAAGGCAACATGCCGATCGCGCTCACCTTCCCGTTTACCCCGGCATCTGACATGGCAGGCGTGGTGGACAGTACGGGTGAAGGCGTTACCCGCTTTAAACCCGGTGCTCGCGTCATCTCCACCTTCTCTCCGGAGTGGGTAGACGGTAAACCGAAAGGCGACGCCCGCAATTTGCCCTACCAGACGCTGGGCGGTTACTTTCAGGGGATGCTGTCTGAATACGTGATCATGCGTGAAAACTGGCTGGTGGCCGCCCCGGAAACGCTGGATGACGCAGAGGCCAGCACCTTACCCTGCGCGGGGCTTACCGCATGGTTTGCACTGGTGGAGCGCGGACAGTTACGTGCCGGACAGTCGGTGCTGGTGCAAGGCACAGGCGGTGTCGCAATCTTCGCGTTGCAAATCGCCAAAGCACACGGTGCAGAAGTTTTTGTGACGTCGGGCAGTGATGAAAAACTGGCGCTGGCTAAAACGCTCGGTGCCGATCGGGGCATCAACCGGCTTAAAGGGAACTGGGCTGACGAGATTTACGCGCTGACGCAGGATCGCGGTATCGACCATATTATTGAAACCGTTGGCGGGGAGAACCTGAGACATTCCCTGCGGGCCGTTACCGTTCACGGGCGCATATCCGTCATTGGCGTGTTGGCCGGGAGTGAAATCTCGCTGCCTGCCAGCGAACTCTTGCTGAAATCACCTGTGATTCAGGGGATTGGTGTCGGGCACCGCCGTGCGCTGGAAGATTTTGTCCGCGCCGTCGATGTCACGGGGCTGAAACCGGTGATTGAACACCGCTACCGTTTTAACCAGCTTGAAGAGGCGCTTGTACACCTCGACCGCGGTGCTTTTGGCAAAATAGTCCTCACCCGCGAGTAAGCCGTGATCCCCGGGACAGGCGTAAAAGGGGGCTTTTGTTGCGCAATGTAGCTCTATTTTTGTGGGCTTAATCGCGTTAGCATGAGGCAGCACTCATTTATCCCGGGGACCCTATGGCTATCAAACTTATTGCTATCGACATGGACGGCACGCTGTTGCTGCCAGACCACACTATTTCTCCAGCCGTTAAAAACGCGATTGCCGCTGCGCGCGCAAAAGGCGTGAATGTGGTACTGACCACCGGTCGTCCGTATGCGGGCGTGCACAGCTACCTGAAAGAGCTGCACATGAATCAGCCGGGCGATTACTGCATTACCTATAACGGTGCGCTGGTACAGAAGGCGGCGGATGGCAGCACGGTGGCGCAAACCGCGCTGAACTATGACGATTACCTGTTCCTGGAAAAACTGTCCCGCGAGGTCGGTTCCCATTTCCACGCGCTCGATCGCAATACGCTCTATACCGCTAACCGTGATATCAGCTATTACACCGTACATGAATCCTATGTCGCGACGATCCCACTGGTGTTCTGCGAAGCTGAGAAAATGGATCCGGGCACCCAGTTCCTGAAAGTGATGATGATTGATGAGCCAGATATCCTGGATAAAGCGATTGCGCGCATTCCGGCTGAGGTAAAAGAGAAATACACCGTGCTGAAAAGTGCGCCGTACTTCCTCGAAATCCTGGATAAACGCGTCAATAAAGGCACCGGTGTGAAATCGCTGGCAGATACGCTGGGCATCAAACCGGACGAGATCATGGCGCTGGGCGATCAGGAAAACGACATTGCGATGATTGAATATGCGGGCATGGGTGTGGCAATGGACAATGCGATCCCGTCGGTGAAAGACGTGGCCAATTTCGTGACCAAATCTAACCTCGAAGACGGCGTTGCCTACGCGATCGAGAAATTTGTTCTGCAGTAACAGCGTTTCACGCTCATCAGCCTCGGTTATCAACCGGGGCTTTTTTTTGCTCTGAATTTATCGAATTGTTCTTTTTGTGATCTGGATTGTAGTACAACATTAATTGATTGTACTACATTACAGCCACGGTAATGACGAAAGGCGTCACGTTTGTACTGCAAAAGTGAGGCGAAATTCAGCGGTCGAGGTAAAGTAGTCCTGAACATACAGAGCATAAGGACTCTCCATGACTCTCAATAAAACCGATCGCATCGTCATCACGCTGGGCACCCAGATCGTGGGTGGAAAGTACGTTCCCGGTTCACCGCTGCCTGCTGAGGCAGAGCTGTGTGAGGAGTTTGAAACCTCGCGCAACATCATTCGGGAAGTGTTTCGCTCGCTCATGGCAAAGCGGCTGATTGAAATGAAGCGCTACCGCGGCGCCTTTGTCGCCCCGCGTAATCAGTGGAACTACCTCGACACCGATGTCCTGCAGTGGGTGCTGGAAAACGACTACGACCCAAGGCTGATTGGCGCGATGAGTGAGGTACGAAACCTGGTAGAGCCGGCCATCGCCCGTTGGGCTGCGGAACGTGCAACGTCAGGAGACCTGGCTCAGATTGAGTCCGCCCTGAACGACATGATTGCCAATAACCAGAACCGGGATGCGTTCAACGAAGCGGACATCCGCTATCACGAAGCGGTGCTGCAGTCGGTTCATAACCCGGTATTACAGCAGCTTAGCGTTGCCATCAGCTCGCTACAGCGCGCGGTATTTGAACGAACCTGGATGGGCGATGAGGCCAACATGCCAAAAACGCTCCAGGAACATAAAGCGCTGTTCGATGCTATCCGGCATCAGGACGGCGACGCGGCAGAGCAGGCGGCACTTACGATGATTGCCAGCTCGACACGAAGGTTGAAGGAAATCACATGACATCTCGCTACATCGCTATTGACTGGGGATCGACCAATCTGCGCGCCTGGCTGTATCAGGGCGAGCAGTGCCTGGAAAGCAGGCAATCAGAAGCAGGCGTGACGCGCCTGAACGGTAAATCCCCCGAGGCGGTGTTAGCAGAGGTGACACACAACTGGCGCGAGGGCGCCACGCCGGTGGTTATGGCGGGCATGGTGGGCAGTAACGTGGGCTGGAAGGTCGCGCCTTATCTGCCCGTACCTGCCGCGTTCGCTGCCATTGGCGAGCAGTTAACGTCCGTTGGTGACAATATCTGGATTATTCCAGGATTGTGTGTTTCCCGGAACGATAACCACAATGTGATGCGCGGCGAAGAGACCCAGCTCCTTGGCGCGCGCACGCTCTCTCCTTCTTCTGTCTACGTCATGCCCGGCACGCACTGTAAATGGGTGCAGGCCGACGCTGAGCACATCCACGATTTTCGCACCGTGATGACCGGTGAGCTGCACCACTTGCTGCTGACGCACTCGCTGGTGGGCGCGGGGTTGCCGGAGCAGGACGCTTCGCCCGAGGCCTTTGCCGCCGGGCTGGAGCGGGGTATCGCCAGCCCTGCCGTTTTGCCGCAACTTTTTGAAGTTCGCGCTTCGCATGTACTGGGCACGCTTCCCCGTACGCAGGTCAGCGAATTTTTATCGGGCCTGTTGATTGGCGCGGAAGTCGCCAGCCTGAGCGAGCAGTTCGCCGGGCAACAGACCATCACCCTCGTCGCGGGTTCATCGCTGACCTCTCGCTACCGCCAGGCGTTCAATGCCATCGGGCGGGATGTGGCGGCGGTAGAAGGCGACACGGCATTTCAGGCAGGAATAAGGAGCATCGCTCATGCAGTGGCAAACTAATCTTCCCCTCATCGCTATCCTGCGCGGCGTCACGCCCGACGAGGTTTTAGCGCACGTAGGCGCAGCGATCGACGCCGGTTTTGACGCCGTGGAAATACCGCTTAATTCCCCACAGTGGGAAAAGAGCATCCCGGCGGTCGTGGACGCGTTTGGTGATAAGGCGCTGATTGGCGCTGGCACCGTTCTGCAACCGGAGCAGGTGGACCAGCTTGCGCAGATGGGCTGCAGGCTGATTGTGACGCCGAATATTCACCCTGAGGTGATCCGTCGCGCAGTGGGCTACGGCATGACCGTCTGCCCGGGATGCGCAACGGCAACAGAAGCGTTCGCGGCTCTCGATGCGGGCGCGCAGTCGCTCAAAATTTTCCCGTCATCGGCTTTTGGTCCGGCCTATATCAGCGCGCTGAAAGCGGTATTGCCCGCCAGCGTACCGGTCTTTGCCGTGGGGGGCGTGACGCCAGAAAACCTGGCGCAGTGGATCAACGCAGGTTGTGTCGGGGCGGGTCTGGGCAGCGATCTCTATCGCGCCGGGCAATCCGTCGAACGTACCGCACAGCAGGCGGCCGCATTTGTGAAAGCGTATCGAGAGGCAGTGAAATGAAAATAACCAAACTCACCACGTACCGTTTACCGCCGCGTTGGCTGTTCCTGAAAATCGAAACCGATGAAGGCGTGGTCGGCTGGGGCGAACCGGTCATTGAAGGGCGTGCGCGTACCGTGGAAGCGGCGGTGCATGAGCTGGGCGAGTACCTGACAGGACAAGATCCTGCCCGCATCAACGACCTGTGGCAGGTGATGTACCGCGCGGGTTTCTACCGGGGCGGACCGGTTCTGATGAGCGCCATCGCCGGTATCGACCAGGCGTTATGGGATATCAAAGGCAAAGTGCTGAATGCCCCGGTCTGGCAGCTGATGGGCGGCCTGGTGCGCGACAAAATCAAAGCCTACAGCTGGGTGGGCGGCGACCGTCCCGCGGAAGTGATCGACGGTATCAGGCAGCTGCGCAATATTGGTTTTGACACCTTTAAACTGAACGGCTGCGAAGAGATGGGCGTCATCGACAACGCACGGGCGGTAGACCGCGCGGTAAATACCGTGGCGCAGATCCGTGAAGCGTTCGGTAACGAGATTGAGTTTGGCCTGGACTTCCACGGTCGCGTCAGCGCGCCGATGGCCAAAGTGCTGATTAAAGAGCTGGAGCCGTACCGTCCGCTGTTTATCGAAGAGCCGGTGTTGGCCGAGCAGGCGGAGTACTACCCGAAACTGGCCGCACAGACGCATATCCCGATTGCCGCCGGTGAGCGCATGTTCTCGCGCTTCGAGTTCAAACGCGTGCTGGAAGCTGGCGGCCTGGCGATATTGCAGCCGGATCTGTCGCATGCCGGCGGCATCACAGAATGCTACAAAATCGCCGGGATGGCGGAAGCCTACGACGTGGCGCTGGCACCGCATTGTCCGCTGGGGCCGATCGCACTGGCAGCCTGTCTGCACGTCGACTTTGTCTCGCGCAACGCGGTGTTCCAGGAACAGAGCATGGGCATTCACTATAACAAGGGCGCGGAACTGCTCGACTTTGTGAAAAACAAAGATGATTTCAGCATAGAAGGCGGTTTCTTTAAACCGTTAACGAAGCCGGGCCTTGGCGTGGATATCGACGAAGACAAAGTCATTGAGCTGAGTAAAAACGCGCCGGACTGGCGCAACCCGTTATGGCGTCATGAAGATGGCTCTGTCGCTGAGTGGTAATTCAGCCTAAGCACATCGCCACTAAAAAGTAATTTCAACAATAACAAACACACCCTCTGTAAATTACAGGGCATGGTGAGCGGCTTCGCTATGCCCAAAATCTGGAGACAGATTGCGATGGATATTCCTGTTACTGCTGCAAAAACCGGGCGTCGGCGCTACCTGACGCTGGTCATGATCTTTATTACGGTGGTCATCTGTTACGTTGACCGCGCCAACCTTGCCGTGGCTTCAGCCCATATTCAGGAGGAGTTTGGGATCAGCAAAGCGGAAATGGGCTACGTCTTTTCGGCGTTTGCCTGGCTGTATACGCTGTGCCAGATCCCCGGCGGCTGGTTCCTTGACCGCGTCGGCTCGCGCCTGACCTATTTCATTGCCATCTTCGGCTGGTCGGTGGCGACCCTGTTCCAGGGCTTTGCCACCGGGCTGATGTCGCTGATTGGCCTGCGTGCGATCACCGGGATTTTCGAAGCCCCGGCGTTTCCGACCAATAACCGCATGGTGACCAGCTGGTTCCCGGAGCATGAACGCGCCTCGGCCGTTGGGTTCTACACCTCCGGGCAGTTTGTCGGCCTGGCGTTCCTGACGCCGCTGCTGATCTGGATCCAGGAACTGCTGAGCTGGCACTGGGTCTTTATTGTGACCGGGGGGATCGGCATTATCTGGTCGTTGATCTGGTTCAAGGTCTATCAACCGCCGCGTCTCACCAAAAGTATCAGCAAAGCTGAACTGGACTATATCCGCGACGGTGGCGGCCTGGTGGATGGCGATGCGCCGGTGAAAAAAGAGGCGCGTCAGCCGCTGACCAAAGCCGACTGGAAGCTGGTTTTCCACCGCAAGCTGGTGGGGGTTTATCTGGGGCAGTTCGCGGTGACCTCCACGCTGTGGTTCTTCCTGACCTGGTTCCCGAACTATCTGACCCAGGAAAAAGGCATCACCGCGCTGAAGGCGGGCTTTATGACCACCGTACCGTTCCTGGCGGCCTTCTTTGGTGTGCTGCTTTCCGGCTGGCTGGCGGACAGGCTGGTGAAAAAAGGGTTCTCGCTGGGTGTCGCGCGTAAAACGCCTATTATCTGCGGGCTGCTGATCTCCACCTGCATCATGGGCGCAAACTACACCAACGATCCGGTCTGGATTATGACGCTGATGGCGATTGCGTTCTTCGGGAACGGTTTTGCCTCCATCACCTGGTCGCTGGTCTCCTCGCTGGCCCCGATGCGCCTGATTGGTCTGACCGGTGGCGTGTTCAACTTTGTCGGTGGACTGGGGGGGATCACGGTTCCGCTGGTCATCGGTTATCTGGCTCAGGACTATGGCTTTGGCCCGGCACTGATCTATATCTCCGCGGTGGCCTTGCTCGGTGCGCTCTCCTACATCCTGCTGGTGGGTGACGTCAAACGTGTAGGCTAATTCCCCGCAATGTTTTACCCTGATGCGATAACTGCGCATCAGGGTAACGCCATGAAACAAATCACCTTCGCCTCCCGTCATCACCAGCTTACCAATATCAATACCTGGACGCCGGACAGCCAGTGGCTGGCCTACGATGTGCGTCCGTCCGGCGCATCGTTTACCGGTGAAACCATTGAGCGGGTCAATGTTATTACGGGTGACGTCGAGGTGATCTATCGCGCCAGTCACGGTGCGCATGTTGGCGTGGTGACCGTTCATCCGCAGCAGGACAAATATGTCTTTATCCACGGCCCGGAAAACCCGGATGCAGACTGGCACTACGATTTTCATCATCGTCAGGGCGTGGTTGTACACAACGGTCAGGTGAGTAACCTGGACGCCATGGATATCACGTCGCCTTATACCGCAGGCGCGCTGCGTGGCGGCAGCCACGTGCACGTTTTTAGCCCTGACGGACAGTTCGTGAGCTTTACCTACAACGACCATGTATTGCATGAGCGTGACCCGAAGCTCGATTTACGTAACGTCGGCCTCGCAGTACCTTTTGGCCCGGTGATGCCGCAGGGGACGCATCCACGTGAATATTCCGGCACCTTCTGGAGCGTGCTGGTGAGCCGCACGACGCCCGCACCTCAGCCCGGCAGCGATGAGATCAACCGAGCCTATGAAGAGGGTTGGGTGGGCAATGACAGGCTGGCGTTTATCGGCGATACCGTGTCTGCGACAGGCGAGAAAGTGCCAGAACTGTTTATTGTGGATCTGCCCAACGACGAGCAGGGATGGAAACGCGCGGGCGATGCGCCGCTGCAGGGGACTCCTGAGACGCTGCCTGCGCCCCCGGCGGGTGTCATGCAGCGCCGGCTGACCTTTACCCACCAGCGGGCATTCCCGGGGCTGGTAAACGTGCCGCGTCACTGGGTGCGCTGCAACCCACAGGGGACGCAGATTGCGTTTCTGATGCGTGATGATAAGGGTATTGTGCAGCTGTGGCTTATCGCTCCTGAGGGCGGCGAACCACGCCAGTTGACGCATAACGAAAGTGACATTCAGTCGGCATTTACCTGGCACCCTGCCGGTCACCGTCTTGGATTTGTGCTGGAAGAGCGGATTGCCTGCTGTGATGCGCAAACCGGAGAGGTGACGTTTTTGACGTCCGATCACGGCAATCCACCGTCTGGTGATGCGGTCGTGTTTTCCCCGGACGGGCGTTTTATTGCATGGATGGAAGAGACAGAAAGTTTCCGTCAGCTTTGGCTAACGGAAACCGGGCAGCGTTAACGCGTTGGCGTTAAGCGGGTGGAATGACGGAATTGGTGGCCAGATTTTGCTGCTCGCTTTTCTCTACCCGCGAGCGCACGGAGCTGTCCTTACGGAACATATCCCACGGCAGCAAAAGCGTATCGGCCACAGCCGTAAACGGCATATCCAGGATGACCAGGGATTTTGTGCCCCAGTTGGTATCGTCATCGGAGATCATCTCAGCGCTGGCACGCGTCCCCGGATATGTTCCTTCTTTACCGCCGGTGTGAGACATCACGCTCGAACACCCGCAAAGTAAAACAACCCCGCTGAACGTCGTCAGCTTTATCAGAACATTTTTCATCATCACTCAGTCATCGTTAATGGCACTGCATAAACCTGCAACTCAGGGTTATAGCGAGCCTCGTTCAAAATGGATAGCCCGATAACCCCGCACTGTGGCAGCCATCGCAATTTAACCCTTTGTGCTGTTGTCCCAGTCTAAGCGAGATGCACGAAAGTGCAAAAAAAAGTGCGCCCGCTGCGCTTGAAAAGACCGGTTCCAGACCCATTTTAAGAATGTAACCCGATAACGAACACGCCTGAGGGGTGTTCAGGGGCACACTGGCCTGTCCATGGTGGAAGGCTACAATTTCTCGCTGATTTCAGGAGCTTTTATTTATGCGTAACTTCGATCTTTCCCCGCTATACCGTTCTGCAATTGGTTTTGACCGCCTGTTTAACCATTTAGAAAATAACCAAAGCCAGAGCAACGGCTACCCTCCATACAATGTTGAACTGGTTGATGAAAACCACTACCGCATCGCCATTGCCGTCGCCGGTTTTGCAGAGAACGAACTGGAGATCACCGCGCAGGACAACCTGCTGGTGGTGAAAGGTTCACATACGGCTGAGCAGAAAGAACGCACCTACCTTTATCAGGGTATCGCCGAGCGCAACTTTGAACGCAAGTTCCAGTTAGCCGAGAACATTCACGTGAAAGGCGCGAACCTGGTCAACGGCCTGCTGTTTATCGAACTGGAACGTGTGATTCCGGAAGAGAAAAAACCGCGCCGTATCGAGATCAACTGATTATGCGGGTCGCGCGAGCGGCCCACCCAGAATTGCTTGCCGTAATGGGAGCATATGTGAATCCATGAGGATTTGCAGGAACAACTGCGCACAAAAATAAACTGTGCCGAACTCGCTTCTCAGAAGGAGATTTAGTATGCGTAACTACGATTTATCCCCCCTGCTGCGTCAGTGGATTGGTTTTGACAAACTGGCTAATGCCCTGCAAAGTACCACCGAGCAACAGACGTTTCCGCCGTACAACATCGAAAAAAGCGATGACAACCACTATCGCATTACCCTTGCGCTGGCCGGGTTCCGCCAGGACGATCTGGATATTCAGCTCGAAGGCACGCGCCTGACCGTGAAAGGTACGCCGGAAAAACAAGAAACCGAGACCAAATGGCTGCACCAGGGCCTGGTTAATCAGCCGTTTAGCCTGAGCTTTACTCTGGCTGACCATATGGAAGTGTCCGGCGCGACATTTACCAACGGGCTGCTGCATATCGACCTGACCCGCAACGTGCCGGAAGCCATTGCACCGCAGCGTATCGCCATTAGCGAGCGTCCTGCGCTGAACAGTTAACCCTCTGCGGGTTGTTGCCTCTCCCACAGGGAGAGGATGAAAAGATAACGCCCTGCCCCGGCAGGGCTTTTTTGTGCGCCATCGCCCATACAACCGCGTGCGGCTCTGAGAGAATCCTTAGCATAACTAAGGTTATGCACAGGAAGTGGATCATGAGTGATATCGCGTTAACCGTTAGCGTGTTGGCCCTGGTCGCAGTGGTGGGTCTGTGGATTGGCAATGTTAAAATCCGCGGCGTCGGATTTGGGATAGGCGGGGTGCTGTTCGGCGGGATTTTTGTCGGCCATTTTGCCGACCAGCTTGGGCTGGTGCTCAGCGCCGAAATGCTCCATTTCATCCAGGAATTCGGTCTGATCCTCTTCGTCTACACCATCGGTATTCAGGTGGGGCCTGGCTTTTTCGCTTCCCTTCGGGTCTCCGGATTACGGCTGAACCTGTTTGCCTTCGGCATTGTGGTGATGGGAGGGCTGGTCACCGCCATTCTGCATAAGCTCTTCGATATTCCTCTGCCGGTGGTGCTGGGTATTTTCTCCGGGGCGGTCACCAATACGCCTGCACTGGGTGCAGGGCAGCAAATTTTGCGCGACCTTGGCATCTCTCCCGGTATTGTCGACCAGATGGGGATGAGCTACGCCATGGCCTATCCGTTTGGGATTTGCGGCATTCTGCTCTCCATGTGGCTGGTGCGGGTACTCTTTCGCATTAACGTCGAAAACGAGGCAAAAGACCACGAAACCACACTCACCAACGGCCATATGCCGATCAAAACCATCAACATTCGCGTCGATAACCCCAACCTCAACAATATGGCGATTCAGGATGTGCCGATCCTGAACAGCGCCAATATTATCTGCTCACGCCTTAAACGTGACGATATGCTGATGGTTCCTGCGCCCGGGACCATTATTCAGCAGGGTGACCTGCTGCACCTGGTCGGACAGCCCGGGGATTTAAACAACGCGCGGCTGGTGATTGGTCAGGAGGTGGAGACCTCGCTCTCCACGCGCGGCACCGATATGCGCGTAGAGCGCGTCGTGGTGACCAACGAGCATGTGCTTGGCAAGAAAATACGCGATTTGCAGGTTAAAGAGCGCTATGACGTCGTGATCTCCCGTCTTAACCGTGCTGGGGTGGAACTGGTCGCCAGCCCGGAAGCCAGCCTGCAGTTCGGCGATATCCTGAACCTGGTTGGGCGCCCGTCATCCATTGATGCGGTAGCGGACATGGTGGGTAACGCCCAGCAAAAACTGCAGCAGGTGCAGATGTTGCCGGTCTTTATCGGTATCGGGCTGGGGGTGCTGCTTGGCTCCATTCCGCTGTATGTCCCGGGTTTTCCGGTCGCGCTCAAGCTGGGCCTGGCGGGCGGACCGCTGATTATGGCGCTGATCCTCGGGCGTATCGGCTGTATCGGTAAGCTCTACTGGTTTATGCCGCCGAGCGCCAACCTGGCGCTGCGCGAGCTGGGAATTGTGCTGTTTCTGGCGGTGGTCGGCCTGAAATCCGGGGGCGATTTTATCGATACCCTGGTGAAGGGCGAGGGGATGAGCTGGGTTGGCTACGGGATATTTATCACGGCGATTCCGCTCCTGACGATGGGGATCCTGGCGCGGATGTTCGCCAAAATGAACTATCTGACGCTCTGCGGCATGCTCGCCGGATCAATGACTGACCCACCCGCACTGGCCTTTGCCAACAACCTGCACGCCACCAGCGGCGCGGCGGCGCTGTCATACGCCACGGTCTACCCGCTGGTGATGTTCCTGCGTATTATTACCCCGCAGCTACTGGCGGTGCTGTTCTGGGGGATGAGTTAGCAGATCGTCCGGGTGGATGCGCCGCAGATGGTAGTCCACCTGGTAATCACGGGTATTACGGAACATCACGGAATAATTGAGAAATTCGCCGCTGTCGCTGTAGGAGAGAGACGTTATCCGCAGCAGCGGCGTCTGTTCCGGCAGGTTCAGGTAACCGGCGAGCTGTTTATCTGCCAGCACCGGCGTCAGGCTCTCATAGTTGCCGCTGATGGTTATTCCGCACTCGTTCTCGATGTAATCAAACTTCGACCCTTCCAGATGTGCCAGTGAAAGCGTGCGGAACAGCTTCACGGGCATAAAGCTGTCCTCCAGCATCAGGGGTTTTCCGTCGACATAACGCACCCGGCGCGAGAAGTAGATACGCTCATCCACCTGAATGCGGAGCTGGCTGGCGATAGCGGGCGGAGCGGGCATCACTTCGAACTGTAGCACCTTGCTCTGCACCTCTTTTCCCTGCTGGCGCAGCACCTCCACCAGCCCGGTCAGATTGGTGGTTTCGTGGTGGACATCTTTACGCGCCACGAATGTCCCGCTACCGTGTCGGCGTTCAACCAGCCCCCAGTTCACCAGCAGATCCAGCGCCTTCCGAATGGTCATCCGCGCCACGCCAAACTCCTGCGCCAGCGCTTTCTCACCCGGCAGCGGACTCCCGATATTGTAGTCCGACGAATTCAGCCGCAGCCGCAACCTGTCAGCGATAGATTTGTAGATCACCAGTAGACCTCTCTTCCCGTATTAACGCGTGGCTTGCGTCCTGACATGTCCATATTAACAACGAAAAGTAGACCTGACTGGTCAAAATAAAACCATGAATGCGATCACGAATCGCAGCGGCACGTCATGTTCGCCCATGGGTAAATTCTTATGCTCACTTCAGGCCCAGCAAAAAATCATAAAGGCCTCTACCCCCTACAGGTTGTTACGTGAGGATTTAAAAATGCTCAGTCAAATACAACGTTTTGGCGGCGCCATGTTTACCCCGGTGTTGTTATTTCCCTTTGCCGGGATCGTGGTCGGGATCGCCATCATGCTTCGCAACCCGCTGTTTGTGGGCGAGGCCTTAACCGCCCCCGATAATCTGTTCGCGCAAATTGTTCACATCATTGAAGAGGGCGGCTGGGCGGTGTTTCGCAATATGCCGCTGATTTTTGCCGTGGGTTTACCGATTGGTCTGGCGAAGCAGGCGCAGGGCCGCGCCTGCCTGGCGGTGCTGATCAGTTTTCTGACCTGGAACTACTTTATCAATGCGATGGGGATGACATGGGGTCATTTCTTTGGCGTCGACTTCGCCGCTGAGCCCACTGCCGGCAGCGGACTGGCCATGATTGCCGGTATCAAAACGCTCGATACCAGCATCATTGGGGCGATTGTGATTTCGGGGATTGTCACCGCTATCCACAACCGCTATTTCGACAAGCAGCTGCCTGTTTTCCTGGGGATTTTTCAGGGCACCTCGTTTGTCGTTATCCTCGCGTTCTTTGTGATGATCCCCTGCGCCTGGCTGACGCTTCTGGGCTGGCCGAAAGTGCAGCTCGGCATTGAGTCCCTGCAGGCCTTTTTACGCTCTGCCGGGGCGCTGGGGGTGTGGGTTTATACCTTCCTGGAACGCATTCTGATCCCTACCGGATTACACCACTTTGTCTACGGTCCGTTTATCTTTGGCCCGGCAGCGGTCGAGGGCGGCATCCAGGTTTATTGGGCGCAGCATCTTCAGGAATTTAGCCAAAGCACGCTGCCGCTGAAAACCCTGTTCCCGGAAGGCGGTTTTGCGCTTCATGGCAACGCCAAAGTGTTTGGCTCTGTCGGGATTGCGCTGGCGCTCTGGTACACCGCGTCATCGGAAAACCGCGTCAAAGTGGCAGGCCTGCTGATCCCGGCCACGCTGACCGCCGTGCTGGTGGGCATTACCGAGCCGCTGGAATTCACCTTCCTGTTCATTTCGCCGCTACTGTTTGCCGTCCACGCCGTTCTGGCCGCCACGATGGCGACGGTGATGTACATCTTCGGCGTCGTGGGCAACATGGGCGGCGGACTGCTGGACCAGTTCCTGCCGCAAAACTGGATCCCCATGTTCCACAACCACGCCTCGACGGTATTCACCCAGATGGGTATCGGTCTTTGCTTCACCGGCCTCTATTTCGTGGTCTTCAAAACGCTGATTGAACGGCTGAACCTTAAAACCCCGGGCCGTGAAGAGAGCGAAGTCAAACTTTACAGCAAGGCGGATTATAAAGCGGCACGCGGGCAAACCACCGCACCGGCTGCCGCCAGCCAGCAGGTTGGGCAAGCCGCCGGATTCCTGCAGGCGCTGGGCGGCGCGGCCAATATCGAAAGCATTAATAACTGCGCCACCCGCTTACGTATCGCGCTGGTCGACATGGCGCAAACCCAACGCGACGACGTCTTTAAGGCCCTGGGTGCACACGGTGTGGTGCGACGCGGCAACGGCATTCAGGTGATTGTTGGACTGCACGTCCCTCAGGTGCGAGACCAGCTTGAATCGCTGATGAAAACCCCTTCAACAAACGAACAAACTACCCTGACAGAGGCTATATCATGAAAAAATTCTCAGTTGTCATTGCAGGCGGCGGCAGTACCTTCACGCCGGGTATCGTCCTGATGCTGTTAGCCAACCGCGACCGTTTTCCGCTGCGCGCGCTGAAATTCTATGACAACGACGGCGCACGTCAGGAGACCATCGCTGAGGCGTGCAAGATCATCCTTAAAGAGCAGGCTCCGGAGATTGAGTTTAGCTACACCACCGATCCTGAAGCGGCCTTTACCGACGTCGATTTTGTGATGGCACATATCCGCGTGGGGAAATACCCGATGCGTGAAAAAGACGAGAAAATCCCCCTGCGTCACGGTGTGCTGGGTCAGGAGACCTGCGGACCCGGCGGGATCGCCTACGGCATGCGCTCTATTGGCGGCGTGCTGGAGCTGGTCGATTACATGACGCAATACTCCCCGAATGCGTGGATGCTGAACTACTCGAACCCGGCGGCCATCGTGGCTGAAGCGACCCGTCGCCTGCGACCCAACGCCAAAATCCTCAACATCTGCGATATGCCCATCGGCATTGAAGGGCGTATGGCGCAGATAGTCGGCCTTAAAGACCGTAAAGAGATGCGCGTGCGTTACTACGGGCTGAACCACTTCGGATGGTGGACATCCATTGAAGATGCAAACGGCAATGATTTAATGCCGAAACTGCGCGAATATGTCGCGAAAAATGGCTATGTGCCGCCCTCTGACAATGCCCATACCGAAGCCAGCTGGAACGACACGTTCGCGAAGGCAAAAGATGTGCAGGCGCTGGATCCGGACACCATGCCAAACACCTATCTGAAATATTACCTGTTCCCGGACTACGTGGTCGCGCACTCCAATCCGGAACGCACGCGCGCTAACGAGGTGATGGATCATCGTGAGAAGCATGTGTTCAGCGCCTGCCGGGCGATTATCGAAGCCGGTATATCGTCCGCCGGGGAGCTGGAAATCGACGAACATGCGTCGTACATCGTCGATCTGGCGACTGCGATTGCCTTCAACACTCAGGAGCGCATGCTGCTGATTGTGCCCAACAACGGTGCCATTCATAACTTTGATGCCGACGCGATGGTAGAAATTCCGTGCCTGGTCGGTCATAACGGGCCGGAGCCGTTAACGGTGGGCGACATTCCACACTTCCAGAAAGGGTTGATGAGCCAACAGGTAGCGGTGGAAAAACTGGTAGTGGATGCCTGGGAGCAGCGCTCGTACCAGAAATTGTGGCAGGCGATTACGCTGTCGAAAACGGTGCCGAGTGCCTCCGTTGCGAAAGCGATTCTGGATGATCTGATCGAGGCCAACAAAGCGTACTGGCCAGCGCTGCATTAATCGTCCTGACCGGCATCGCCCGATGCCGGTCTCCTTGTCCTTGTCGATTTACGCTATGCTGGAACCTGCCTGTAGCAGACAAGGAATCTTCATGAAAATTTCCCGCCTCGGTGAAGCCCCTGACTACCGCTTCTCGCTGGCTAATGAGCGTACGTTCCTCGCATGGATCCGCACCGCGTTGGGCTTTCTCGCCGCGGGTGTGGGGCTTGACCAGCTCGCGCCTGATTTTGCCACGCCGCTGATCCGTGAAGTGCTGGCGTTGCTGCTGTGCCTGTTTGCCGGCGTGCTGGCCATTTACGGCTACCTACGCTGGCTGCGTAACGAAAAGGCGATGCGGCTCAAGCAGGATCTCCCCTATACGCGTGGGTTACTCATCATCAGCATGATTTTGCTGGCGGTAGCGGGCGTGGTGATGGTGCTGGTGTTGTATGGTGGATAACCGCAAAGCGCGACGCGAAGCCGACCCCGGTCTGCAGCCGGAGCGGACGTCGCTGGCCTGGCTGCGTACGTTACTGGGGTATGGCGCGCTGATTGCCCTCGCCATCAAGCACAACTGGCATCGCACAGGCGTACCATTCTGGATCTCACTGGTCGTGCTGGCGCTTGTGGCGATCGTTTTGTGGCGCTATACCCGCAGTCGCAACGTAATGGATGTGACGCAGGACGATTTTGTACAGCCGAAGGCGGTGCGCGATAAGTTCCTGATCGCCCTCGCGGTGCTGTCGTTGTCACTGCTGTTTGCGGTCACCCATCTGCAGTTTATTTTTTCCCTTTAGCCAGGTACTTCGCCATCTCGTCTTCCGGCACCATTCCGCCGCCGGTTGCCCAGACCAGATGGGTCGCGTTCGCGGATGCGACAGGAACACGCAGCGGCCCGGCCATGCCCGCCAGCGCCGACGGCTCAAGGCGAATGCCTTCTTCCTGCGCCAGCCAGCCGAGCATGTCGTACATGCTTTGATCGGAAAGGGTATAGAACCCGTCAAGCAGCCGCTCCATCGCCCGGCCCACAAAGCCAGACGCACGTCCAACCGCCAGCCCGTCGGCGGCCGTCACGTTGTCGATACCCAGATCCTGCACGGCGATGGCATCATGCAGCCCGGTGTAGACGCCCAGCAGCATGCACGGGGAGTGCGTCGGCTCGGCGAAGAAACAGTGTACGTTATCGCCAAAGGCCAGCTTCAGGCCAAACGCCACGCCGCCAGGGCCGCCACCGACGCCACAGGGTAAATAGACGTACAGCGGATGTTCCGCATCCACCACGCGGCCCTGCGCGGCAAACTGCGCTTTTAGCCGCTCGCCTGCCACCGCATAGCCGAGGAACAGCGTGCGGGAGTTCTCATCGTCGATAAAGAAACAGTTCGGATCGCTCTCCGCGGCCTTACGTCCTTGCTCCACCGCCACGCCGTAATCCTGCTCATATTCAACGACGATAACACCGTGGCTACGCAGTTTGGCTTTTTTCCACTCACGGGCATCGGCAGACATGTGCACCGTAACCTGAAAGCCGATGCGCGCGCTCATGATGCCAATGGACATCCCGAGGTTGCCGGTGGATCCCACCGCGATACTGTACTGGCTGAAGAACGCTTTAAAACGCGGTTCCAGCAGGATGCTGTAATCGTCTTCGACGCTCAGCAACCCTGCTTCCAGCGCCAGTTTTTCGGCGTGAGTCAGCACTTCATAGATGCCCCCGCGCGCTTTGATGGAGCCAGAGATAGGCAGATGACTGTCTTTTTTCAGCAGCAGCGTGCCGGGAATGGCTATCCCCGATTCGTTCTCCAGCCTTTTCTGCATCGCCGGAATAGCCACCAGTTCGGACTCGATAATCCCCTGCGTGGCCGCCGTTTCGGGGAACGCTTTTGCCAGATACGGCGCAAAGCGGTTAAGGCGTGCATGCGCATCGTCCACATCGGCTTTGCTCAGCCCGACATACGGCAACCCTTCAGCAAGCGAGGTGGTGCGCGGGTTTAGCCAGGTGGTCTCTTTCAGGGCAATCAGATCCTCAATCAGAGGGAACTGTGCGGTTAAGGTGCTGATAGTTGCGTTTTCCATAGTACGTCTCTTCGCGCTCAGATAATGAAAGAAAGCAGGAATGTGCTGCCAAGTGCAAGTACCGAGGCGATAAACGTCGCCGTCGTATAGTACTTCAGGGTCTCGTTCAGGCTGGCACCGCAGTACTGCTTCACCAGCCAGAAGAGGGAATCGGTCACGATCGTGCAGCCAATGGCACCGGAACCGATAGCAATGGTGATGATCTCCGGACTGACGTTAGGATAGAGCGGCAGCATGGGTGCGACGATGGCGGTTGCGCCCATCATCGCCACCGTGGCCGACCCCACCGCCGCGTGCAGAACCAGCGCCACCAGCCACGCGAGCAGGATCGGGTGCATATTCAGGTTCGACAGAATGTGCGCCAGGGTATCGGCCAGGCCGCTGGTTTTGAGGATAGCGTTAAACGCGCCGCCCGCGCCGATTATCAACAGAATGTTGGCGATGGCGCCAAAGCCATGCTCGGTGTGGGTCAGCATCGTACCCATCCCCATATGCTGGCGCAGCCCCAGCAGGTAATAGGCGACGAACACGGCGATGAACATGGCGGTGATCGGGTTACCGATAAATTCCAGCAGCGTATAAAGCGTGCCTTCTCTTGCCATATTCAGTTCGGCAAGGGTCTTCACCAGCATCAGGCCGATGGGCAGCAGCACGGTAAACAGCGTGGCTCCCAGCGAGGGCAGCGTATATTCTTCACGAACATTGAGGTCAGAAAATTCAGCCGGGACGGCTTTGAAGGGCAGGCGATCGCCCAGCAATTTCAGGAACAGCGGGCCGCCAACCAGCGAGGCCAGCAGGCCAACCATCAGACCATAGACGATAACCGTCCCCACGTCCGCCCCCAGCTTATTCGTGACAAACAGGGCAGCCGGGTGCGGCGGAACCACGCAGTGCACCGCCATCAGCGCGGTACAGAGGGGAATGGCCAGCTTCAGCAGCGAGGTATGGGTCTTTTTGGCGATGGAGAAGGCCAGCGGGATCAGCAGGACGACGCCGACTTCAACAAACAGCGTAATGCCGCAGATAAGCCCCACCAGTACCATGATGACATCGGCTGACAGCCAGCGGCAACGCTGAAGCGCTATCCCAATGCGTTCTGCCGCACCGGACACCTCCATCATCTTGCCGAGGATGGTGCCAAGCCCGATCACCGCCGCCAGGAAGCCGAGCGTGCCGCCAATACCGCTTTCAATGGCATTCACCATGTCCAGCGGGCGCATTCCCATCATGGCACCGACAAAAAAGCTCGCCAGCAGCAGCGCCAGGAACGGGTGAAACTTCAGTTTTACGATAGTTAATACGATTAACGCGATGCTGATGAGCAGCGTCGCCACAACCCAGACCTGAGCACCCATATCTCACCTCACCCTTATGTTATTTACGGGTATTGGACGAAAAATCAGCGGGTGCTGACAAACGATATAAATTGCCTTTCAGGTGAGCCAGATTGGATCAAACGCGTGACTGGACTCAAAAAAGCGCACTTAATGCGTGTTTGGTTCACATAAATTCAACTTTGAGCGGTATCCTGAGCAGAAAAAGTCCGTGTGAGAAGTGCGATGAATGACGCAAATGAAGGTCGAAACCGGCTGTTAAACGGCTGGCAGCTGTCAAAAATGTATACGTTTGAAGTGGCCGCCCGCCACGAGTCCTTCGCGCTGGCGGCGGAGGAGCTGTCGCTCAGCCCCAGTGCGGTGAGTCACCGTATCAACCTGCTGGAAGAGGAGTTAGGGATAGCACTGTTTGTCCGCTCCCACCGTAAAGTGGAGCTGACGCAGGAGGGTAAACGCGTCTACTGGACGCTGAAATCGTCGCTGGATACGTTGAACCAGGAGATCCTGGATATCAAGAATCAGGCGCTGTCCGGCACGTTGACGGTTTACTCTCGTCCGTCGATTGCCCAGTGCTGGCTGGTGCCCATGCTCGGGGATTTCACCCGGCGTTATCCCGCGATCTCGCTGACCATCCTGACCGGCAATGAAAACGTCAATATGCAGCGAACCGGTATCGATCTGGCGCTCTATTTCGACGATACGCCGCCAGCCAATTTGACGCATCACTTCCTGATGGACGAGGCGATTTTACCCGTCTGCTCGCCGGCGTATGCCCGGGAACATGACCTGCTGAAAAATCCCGCCAACCTCAGCCACTGTACGCTCCTGCACGATCGCCAGGCCTGGAGTAACGATTCCGGTACCGACGAATGGCTCAGCTGGGCGGCACATTTTGCAGTGAACATGCCATCATCATCGGGCATTGGCTTCGATCGCTCTGATTTAGCGATTGTCGCGGCAATGAACCATGTCGGGGTCGCGATGGGGCGAAAACGGCTGGTACAAAAGCGGCTCGAACGCGGTGAGTTGATTGCACCGTTTGGGGAGAAAACGCTTAAATGCCATCAGCATTACTACATGTCGACCCTGCCAGGACGACAGTGGCCGAAAATTGATGCCTTTATTAGCTGGCTGAGAGAACTGGCTGGCTGAAGAATTATTACGCTTTGGCGCTACACCAAATGTGAAAAAGCGTGCTAAATACAGGTAATGCTTTTGATTTCTCGCAAGGTACACCGTGTTAAAGCCTTTGATTGCCACTGCGTTACTGTTCTCTTCCGGCTGGGTGATTGCCGCTGAGCCACCGCTGACGGCTGCGCTTTATGCGCAAAAGCTGGGCGTGGGGATGGACGTAGACTGGGCGCGCACCGAGCGCGGCATTCGGGAGTTCGATCCGCTGGTGGTTCGCGATTTTCGTGCGAAGGGTATCAGCCATGTGCGTATCCGCGTGGCCGATGAACCGACGGAGGCGCGGCTGATTCATCTGCGTAAGCTGGTGGAAGCCTGCGAGCAATACGGGGTGATCCCGATTATCGCTTATCAGGCCGATGAATATAAAAACGACCCGAAAGCCGAGACGGAAAAAGAGGTGATTAACTGGTGGATTGCCGTGGCGCACTACTTCGGCCAAAGCTATCCCCTGCTGGGTTTTGACCTGATTTATGAACCCGCGGACAAGCTCAACCATAACGCCGCGTCGCTTAACCGGGTTTACGAGAAAACTGTCAAAGACATTCATGCAATTGATGCTAATCGCATGATCTTCATCGCGCCACGTCTGCGGGCTGCGCCAGAGGACCTCTCCAGCCTGAAACTCCCGGCGCACAGCCAAAATTATCTGCTGGCGGAGTGGCACATTTTCCCGTGGGGTCCGCTAAAGAGTAACGGTAAATATCCGTGGACGTCCGGGACGGTGGCGGAGAAAGCGGCTATCCATAATCGGATTGCGACCGCGCTGCACTGGCAGCAAAAAACCGGTCACGTCAGCTGGGTGGGCGGCTGGGGCGTAGGTGAATCAAATCACTTCACCCCCACCGCATCGCAAATGGCGTTTGCCTCGTTTATGGCCTGCGAACTGCAAAAGGCCAACATTCCCTACGCTATCAACGCGGATATTCAGTTTTACGACGGGGAAGAGGGCGCCTGGCGTCCTGCGCCAGAGCCGCTACTGCAGGCCATGATCGCGCCTGTTTGTGAAAAGCCCGGCGAGAAGCCGGGCCATCATGCGGTTAAACCGGCTGCTCGTGATGGGGAACACGCGACGCCAGCGGCAGCCAGCACAGTAAAATCAGCAGCCCCATCAGCGTCATCAGCAACCCCAGACTAGCCTGGCCAGTTTGCGGCATCATCGCCGAGAGCCAGGCCAGCGCGCCGGAACCGATGTTCTGCAGTCCCCCCACCAGTGCGCCCGCCGTGCCTGCGAGGAACGGGAACGGCTCCATTGCGCCGCTGGTGGCGAGCGGGAACAGCATCCCCGCGCCGAAGAAGAACAGCGCCGCCGGGATCAGCAGCGTCCAGACGGTCATCACGCCAAACAGCCCCGGGATCCACATCATCAGACCTGCCAGCAGGCAGCTGATCACCGACTGCCACATCAGCGTTGAGAAACGCTTGTTCTGACGGCCGGCAAACCAGGCACCAAAGAACGCGGCCGGGATGGGCAGAATAAACAGGATACTGACCACCATGCTGCTCAGGCCAAGCCCGGCACCCAGCAGCACGCCGGAGCAGGCTTCAAACACGGCAATACCCGCCAGGCCACCAACCAGCATCAGCAGATAACAGGTAAACGCACCGTTGCCGAACAGCGTTTTATAGCTGGTGATAAGGCGGGTGCGTGGCGCGTCCGTTGGCCGGGTTTCCGGCATCCACCGCGCCATGCTGAAGGTCACAATCACGCACAGCACCAGCAGGAAAGCGTAGCAGGCACGCCAGGACCACATCGTATCGAGCAGGCCACCAATCAGCGGCGCCAGCAGCGGGCTCACCAGAATCCCCATATTTAACAAACTGTTGGCATGGCGGAGCTGGGTGCCCTGATAGAGATCGCGTGGCAGGGTTCGCGCCATCACCCCTCCGACGCCGGTGCCGACACCCTGCAGGGCGCTGGCGGCAATCAATATGGTCAGGTTATGGGTGGTAATGGCAATCACCGTCGCCACCATGAAAATGGACATACCCACCAGAATCACCGGGCGACGCCCGACGCGGTCAGACAGCGGTCCATAGAACAGCTGCGAAACGCCATAGGTCAGCAGATAAGCTGCCATTACGCTCTGTACTGCGCCCTCGCGGACGTTAAGTTCCTTTGCCATATCGGCGATCGCCGGAATGTAGATGGTTTGCGCCATCTGACCGACGGCCACCAGTAACACCAGCATCAACAATAAGTTAACGTTCCTGTGTTTTTTCATGTCGCTGAATACTTTTGCCAAAAGAGAGAAATAAAGAATAAGTGACTACGCATTCCCATAAATGCGCGAGGAATCTACCACAGAGAGATGACAAATTAAGCATTCCTGTGATGAATGTCAGAAGGGGTAAAGGCAGGATTTGTAAACAAGATCGGCAACTAATGTTGCCAGTGATTTATGCCAGGCGCAGCAGGATCGCCCCGCCCGCAATTCCCACTGCGGCCGCGATACGCAGGCCCGCAACCTTCTCTTTTAACAGCACAAATGCGATCAGCGCCCCGAAGAGAATGGATGTTTCACGCAGGGCGGCGACCACGGCCAGCGGAGCCTGGGTCATCGCCCAGAGCGCCAGGCCGTAAGAGCCCATGGTGCCGATCCCCCCGAGCAGCCCTTTTTTCCAGTGCGTACGCAGGTATCTGGAAGCTTCGCGTCGGCGTGCCATCATCGCCCAGAAGAGCAGGCAGAAGCCATTCATAAAGAAGGTCCACAGCGTATAGCCCAGCGCGGTGTCTGATAACCGCACGCCGGTGCCATCGACCAGCGTATACCCGGCGATAAAGCAGGCATTGAGCAGTGCAAGCCAGACCCCCTTACGCGACGTCATGCGGCCGTTCATGGCCATAGCCAGAATCGACAGGCAGATCACGGCGATGCCGGACCACGCGAGCCATGACAGGCTATCTCCCAGCACCAGCACGCTTATCAATGCCACCAGCAGCGGTGCCGTACCGCGCATCAGCGGATAGGTCTGGCTCATATCGGAGACCTGGTAGGTCTTTGCAACCAGCACCGTGTACACCACCTGCAGCGCGCAGGAGACCCCTAAAAACGGCCAGCTGGCAGCAGACGGCTGTGGGGAGAAGGGCAGTAATACCAGGGCGATAAACGCGGCGGAACCGCTAACGCTGATTGCTGAATAGAGCTTGTCTGTACCGGCTTTAACAATGGCGTTCCAGCTGGCATGCAGCAGTGCGGCGAACAGTAAAATGCAGAAGACGGTAATGGTCATGGCGTATCTGGCGGTGAATTGTCACTCAACTGTAACATTCACAACCTGATGCTGCCAGCCGGTCACACCGCGCAAAACAGACGGTGTGTGACCCGTGGTTCATCCGAGACCAGCGTAAAGCCCGCCTGATGATAAAACCCGTATGCAGCGTCCGGCGCGTGGGTGTTGAGAAAATCAAACCAGATGCTGGCATCGGCCATTACCACGGTCAGAAGCTGCTTACCAATGCCCAGCCCGCGGCACTTCTCGCTGACGTAGAGATGACGAATGCGGCCGGCGCGCGGCTGCTGGCTGAAGGGATCGCGGTTAAGACCGCATACGCCCACCAGCTTGCCGTTCAAAAAGGCGCCCAGCAGCTTTTCGCCCGGTGCGTTAAAACGGTTTTCACCGCGCTGCCAGTTCTCTTCCAGCCGGCGCAGCATGTTGAAATTCGATGCGATACTTTCGGCCTTTAAGGCGATATAGCCTGGTTCTTCTGGCGTGACAGGCTCAATTAACAGACGCGACATAGCATTCCCTCGTTATTAAAGAGGGGCGGTTGCCCGCCCCTCTCAGGTGCGACTTGAACCTGAATCACCGAAGGTATTTCAGGACAGCATCAAGTAGTTGCAGTACAGCAACAATGAGTTTGAGGATAAGTATCACCATATCCACTACGCTCATACGCGTCTCCTTTTGGTTAAAAGGAGCACGATGCTGGCGTACCTTTCCGCCGCCTGTGACCAGCACCTGGATTGACGTAACACAGTGTGCTCACTTCAGGGGGTTAAGGCACTGACGGCACCACCCGTTTCAGCCAGGACTTCGTTGCGCCGGTAGAACTGCGGCCCCCTCGCTCACTGCGAACACCCTCAGTATAGATAAATACTGTATGCATGAACAGTATTTTTTGGACAAAATTCAGAAGGCGGTCCATACTCAAAAACGTCAAAATCCGTGCCTGAATTGCGCGTTCGTCTTCGATCGCGTATACTTTTTGCGTTGACGTAACACAGTGTGTTCTGCGGCGACCAACCGCAAAACCTCTGAAAAAAAACCTCGCTCAGGCGAGGTTTTTTGTTTTCTGCACGCAACAAACGAAACGTGATCTTCGACGCATTTTTGCGCAGATGAAAATATTTCCATTGTCATGCCCGAAAAGCTGTGTTTGTATAAATTCTATCAATAGATTCCAAACACAGGTCCCCAATGACAGCATCCATGTTCACCTCGACCCTACTAGCAACTGCGCAACCAGCCGCAGTGGTCGTCGTGCGTGTGGTGGTGGTCGTCGGCAATGCGCCGTAGGGACTGGATCAACACACGAATCCAAAACCCCGCCGGCGCAAACCGGGCGGGGTTTTTCGTTTAAGGACCCTCCCCGGAAAGTCGGCTCAGAAGAAAAGGACTGGAGCATGGCAAGTTCGGGCACAACATCCACCAAAACGCGTTTCACGGGCGCGCAGTTAATCGTTCATTTGCTGGAACGACAGGGCATCACCACGGTTGCGGGGATCCCGGGCGGCACGGTGCTGCCGCTGTATGATGCGTTAAGCCAAAGCACGCAGATTCGTCACGTTCTGGCGCGTCACGAGCAGGGTGCGGGTTTCATCGCTCAGGGTATGGCGCGTACGCAGGGCAAACCCGCGGTCTGTATGGCCTGCAGTGGCCCGGGTGCGACTAACCTGGTCACCGCTATCGCCGACGCGCGCCTGGACTCAATTCCACTGATCTGCATCACCGGCCAGGTGCCGTCCTCCATGATCGGTACCGATGCGTTTCAGGAAGTGGATACCTACGGCATCTCTATCCCCATCACTAAACATAACTATTTAGTTCGCGATATCGCCGAGCTTCCTCAGGTTATCAGCGATGCGTTTCGTATTGCGCAATCCGGCCGTCCCGGCCCGGTGTGGATAGACATTCCTAAGGATGTTCAGACCGCAGAGATCGAGATTGACGTGCTGCCGGAGCCGGGTGAACGTGCGCCAGCGCCGCAGTTCAGCGCAGAGAGCGTGCAGGCTGCAGCGGCGATGATTAACGCCGCCAGACGTCCGGTGCTTTATCTGGGTGGCGGGGCGATTAATGCCTCCGACGCGGTACGCCAGCTCGCAGAGAAAGCCAGCCTGCCCACCACCATGACCCTGATGGCGCTGGGTATGTTGCCAAAAGCGCACCCGCTGTCGCTGGGTATGCTGGGGATGCACGGCGCGCGCAGCACGAACTACATTCTGCAAGAAGCGGATTTGCTGATTGTTCTGGGTGCACGTTTTGATGACCGGGCGATTGGCAAGACCGAGCAGTTCTGCCCGAACGCCAAAATCATTCATGTGGATATCGACCGTGCCGAGCTGGGTAAAATCAAGCAGCCGCATGTGGCGATTCAGGGTGATGTTGCCGAGGTGCTGGCGCAATTGATTCCGCAAACGGACGCTTCCGATCGCGCCGACTGGCGTCAGCTGGTTGCCGATCTGCAAAAAGAGTTCCCGGGCGCTATCCCAACCGAGGGGGACCCGCTGAGCCATTACGGGCTGATTAACGCCGTGGCCGCCTGCGTTGATGACAGCGCAATTATCACCACCGACGTAGGCCAGCACCAGATGTGGACCGCCCAGGCCTACCCGTTGAACCGTCCGCGTCAGTGGCTGACCTCGGGTGGACTGGGGACCATGGGCTTTGGCCTGCCGGCGGCAGTGGGCGCGGCGCTGGCCAATCCCGATCGCAAGGTGATCTGCTTCTCCGGTGACGGTAGCCTGATGATGAACATTCAGGAAATGGCGACGGCAGCCGAAAACCAGTTAGACGTGAAAATCATCCTGATGAACAACCAGGCGCTGGGGCTGGTGCACCAGCAGCAGAGTCTGTTCTATACGCAGGGCGTGTTTGCCGCGACCTATCCAGGCACGATTAATTTTATGCAGATTGCCGCCGGTTTTGGCCTGCATACCTGCGATTTGAACGCGGAAGCGGACCCTCATGCGGCGCTGCAGGCGACGATTTCTCGTCCTGGCCCGGCGCTGATCCACGTGCGTATCGATCCTGAACAAAAAGTGTACCCGATGGTGCCGCCAGGTGCGGCAAATACTGAGATGGTGGGGGAATAAGCCATGCAGAAACAACATGATAACGTCATTCTGGAACTCACCGTCCGCAACCACCCTGGCGTGATGACGCACGTCTGTGGGCTTTTTGCCCGCCGCGCGTTTAACGTGGAAGGTATCCTTTGTCTGCCCATTCAGGGCAGCGAGCACAGCCGCATCTGGCTACTGGTGAATGACGATCAGCGTCTGGAGCAGATGATTGCGCAGATCGATAAGCTGGAAGATGTCGAGAAAGTGGTGCGCAACCAGTCCGATCCCACCATGTTTAACAAAATTGCGGTGTTCTTCGAGTAAATAGCGCAAAGCTTGAACCCCCACGCGCTTATCGTTAAGGTAAGCGCGTTTTTTAACCCGCCAGGAACGCGCCATGACCACCATCGCCCTTATCGACGACCACCTCATCGTCCGCTCCGGATTTGCCCAGCTGCTGAACCTTGAGCCTGATTTTCAGGTGGTGGCGGAGTTCGGCTCCGGTCGCGAGGCGCTGGCAGGTTTGCCCGGGCGCGGTGTCCAGGTCTGTATCTGCGATATCTCGATGCCGGATCTCTCGGGGCTTGAGCTGCTGAGCCAGTTGCCGAAAGGGATGGCGATCGTGATGCTCTCGGTCCATGACAGCCCGGCGCTGGTGGAGCAGGCACTGAACGCAGGCGCACGCGGATTTCTTTCCAAGCGCTGCAGCCCGGACGAACTGATCGCTGCCGTGCGCACGGTCTCCACCGGCGGGTGCTACCTGACGCCGGATATCGCCATCAAGCTGGCGGCAGGGCGACAAGACCCACTCACCCGACGCGAACGTCAGGTGGCAGAAAAACTGGCGCAGGGGATGTCGGTGAAAGAGATTGCCGTGGACCTGGGGCTGTCGCCAAAAACCGTTCACGTTCACCGCGCTAACCTGATGGAAAAACTCGGCGTCAGTAATGACGTTGAGCTGGCGCGCCGCATGTTCGACAGCTGGCAATGAACCCGCTGTTTTCACGGCTGATCGCCGTTGCTGCCAGTTTTTCCATTTTCTCCGCCGCCTGGTTCTGCCTGTGGAGCATCAGCCTGCATCTGGTTGAACGCCCGGAGCTGGCGGTGCTGCTTTTCCCGTTTGGCCTGCGTCTGGGGCTGATGCTGCAATGCCCGCGCGGTTTCTGGCCGGTACTGCTGGGCGCCGAATGGCTGATGCTGGTCTGGCTGGCGCAGGAGGTGGCGCTGGCGCACTTGCCTTTACTGCTGACGGGCAGCGTACTCACGCTGATCCCGGTGGCGCTGATCTCCCGTTATCGTCACCAGCGCGACTGGCGCACGCTGCTGCGTCAGGGGGCTGCGCTGATTGCCGCCGCGCTGTTGCAGTCCCTGCCGTGGACCGGCGAGGAGGAGATGCTTAACGCCCTTCTGCTGACGCTGACCGGCGGTCTGACGCTGGCTCCCACCTGCCTGGTTATCTGGCACTACCTCACCAGTACCGTCTGGCAGCCGCTCGGACCGGCGCTGGTCTCTCAGCCGGTAAACTGGCGCGCCCGGCATCTTATCTGGTATCTGCTGCTGTTTGCGATCAGCCTGTGGCTGCAGCTTGGCCTGCCCGATGAGCTGTCGCGCTTTACCCCGTTTTGCCTGGCGTTGCCGATTATTGCCCTTGCGTGGCACTACGGCTGGCAGGGCGCGCTGATTGCCACCCTGATGAACGCTATCGCCCTGATTGCCAGCCAGACCTGGCACGATCACCCCGTCGATTTACTGCTCTCCCTGCTGGCCCAGAGCCTGACCGGGCTGCTGCTGGGGGCCGGGATTCAGCGCCTGCGTGAACTTAACCACTCATTACAAACCGAGCTGGCGCGTAATCGCCGTCTGGCAGAACGCCTGCTGGAAACGGAAGAGAGCGTCCGGCAGGAGGTGGCCCGCGAGTTGCACGATGACATCGGCCAGACCATTACCGCCATTCGCACTCAGGCAGGCATCGTTCAGCGTCTGGCGGCCGAAAACGCTGGCGTAAAGCAGGGCGGGGCACATATCGAACAGCTCTCTCTTGGTGTGTATGACTCGGTGCGGCGACTGCTTGGCAGGCTGCGACCGCGCCAGCTGGACGATCTTACGCTTGAGCAGGCGGTACGGTCTCTGATGCGCGAGATGGAGCTGGAAAGCCGCGGGATCGTCAGTCATCTTGACTGGCGCATCAATGAATCTTTGCTGAGCGAGGGCCAGCGCGTCACGCTGTTCCGCGTCTGTCAGGAAGGGCTGAATAATATTGTTAAGCACGCCAGCGCCAGCGCGGTAACGCTGCAGGGATGGCAACAGGATGAACGCCTGATGCTGGTGATTGAAGATGATGGCTGCGGTCTGCCGCCGGGCTCCGGCCAGCTGGGTTTTGGCCTGGCGGGCATGCGTGAGCGCGTCAAGGCGTTGGGTGGCACCCTGACGATCTCCTGCACCCACGGCACGCGCGTCAGCGTCAGTTTACCGCTGAGGAGTCAGCATGTTTAAAACCCCGGCGAATGCCGCCCCGCTAAACGATAAACGTGAAATTGACGCCCGCTATCGTTACTGGCGTCGCCATATCCTGATCACCATCTGGCTGGGGTATGCGCTTTTTTACTTTACCCGCAAAAGTTTCAACGCCGCCGCGCCGGAAATCCTCGCCAGCGGGGTGATGACACGCACCGATATTGGCCTGCTGGCGACGCTGTTTTACATCACCTACGGCCTGTCGAAGTTCTTCTCCGGTATCGTCAGCGACCGCTCGAATGCCCGTTATTTTATGGGCTCAGGACTCATTGCCACCGGGGTGGTGAACATTCTGTTTGGCTTCTCCACCTCGCTATGGGCCTTCGCGCTGCTGTGGGCGTTGAACGCCTTTTTCCAGGGATGGGGCGCGCCGGTGTGTGCCCGTCTGCTTACCGCCTGGTACTCGCGCAACGAGCGTGGCGGCTGGTGGGCTATCTGGAACACGGCGCATAACGTCGGGGGGGCGCTTATTCCGATGGTGGTCGGGGCGGCGGCGCTGCACTACGGCTGGCGCACGGGAATGATGATTGCCGGCGGGCTGGCGATCGTTGCCGGGCTGTTTCTTTGCTGGCGACTGCGTGACAGGCCACAAACCGTGGGCCTGCCCGCGGTAGGCGACTGGCGGCACGACGAGATGGAAGTCGCTCAACAGCAGGAAGGTGCAGGGCTGACGCGTAAAGAGATCCTCACCAAATATGTGCTGTTAAATCCCTATATCTGGTTACTCTCCCTCTGCTACGTGCTGGTCTACGTGGTGCGTGCGGCGATCAACGACTGGGGCAATCTGTATATGTCCGAAACCCTGGGCGTCGATCTGGTGACCGCCAACTCGGCGGTGACGATGTTCGAGCTGGGCGGCTTTATCGGCGCGCTGGTGGCGGGCTGGGGCTCGGATAAGCTCTTCAACGGTAACCGCGGGCCGATGAACCTGATCTTCGCCGCCGGGATTTTGCTTTCCGTTGGTTCGCTATGGTTGATGCCGTTTGCCAGCTACGTGATGCAGGCGGCGTGTTTCTTCACCACCGGCTTTTTCGTCTTTGGCCCGCAGATGCTGATCGGCATGGCGGCGGCGGAGTGTTCGCACAAAGACGCCGCGGGAGCAGCGACGGGCTTTGTCGGGCTGTTTGCTTACCTTGGCGCTTCGCTCTCCGGCTGGCCGCTGGCGCGGGTGATCGACGTCTGGCACTGGAGCGGTTTCTTCGCCGTGATCGCCATCGCGGCAGGAATTTCGGCCCTGCTGTTGCTGCCGTTCCTGCATGCGCAGGCGCCGCGCGAGGCACACGAAGCGTGATGTGCTTCACCTTTTCATCCCGAATGGCGCAAAACTAAGAAATTTTCCTGGTTTCACCTGGACGCTGTCTCAGGCGTCGCTCCCGGCTGGTTTTTACAATGCTGCAAAAATCAGCTCAGGAGTAAACCAATCATGCTGGCCTTCTTAAATCAGGTGCGCAAGCCGACCCTGGATCTGCCGCTCGATGTGCGGCGTAAAATGTGGTTCAAACCGTTCATGCAGTCTTACCTGGTGGTCTTTATCGGCTACCTGACCATGTACCTGATCCGCAAAAACTTTAACATCGCGCAGAACGACATGATCTCAACCTACGGGCTGAGCATGACGCAGCTGGGGATGATTGGCCTGGGCTTCTCCATCACTTACGGCGTGGGTAAAACCGTCGTCTCCTACTACGCGGACGGCAAAAACACCAAGCAGTTCCTGCCGTTTATGCTGATCCTCTCCGCCATCTGTATGCTCGGCTTCAGCGCCAGCATGGGCGCGGGCTCCGTCAGCCTGTTCATGATGATCGCCTTCTACGCCCTGAGCGGTTTCTTCCAGAGTACCGGCGGGTCGTGCAGTTACTCCACCATCACCAAATGGACCCCTCGCCGCAAGCGTGGTTCGTACCTCGGCATGTGGAACATCTCCCACAACCTCGGCGGGGCGGGTGCGGCAGGCGTGGCGCTGTTCGGCGCAAACTACCTGTTCGACGGCCACGTGATCGGTATGTTTATCTTCCCGTCGATTATCGCCCTGATTGTCGGCTTTATCGGCCTGCGCTACGGCAGCGACTCCCCGGAATCGTACGGCCTCGGCAAAGCCGAAGAGCTGTTCGGCGAGGAGATCAGCGAAGAGGACAAAGAGACCGAAGAAAACGAGATGTCCAAATGGCAGATCTTTGTTGAGTACGTGCTGAAAAACAAAGTGATCTGGCTGCTCTGTTTCTCCAACATCTTCCTGTACGTGGTGCGCATCGGCATCGACCAGTGGTCAACCGTGTATGCCTTCCAGGAGCTGAAGCTCTCCAAAGAAGTTGCGATTCAGGGCTTCACCCTGTTCGAAGTGGGCGCGCTGGTCGGCACGCTGCTGTGGGGCTGGCTCTCGGACCTCGCCAATGGTCGCCGCGCGCTGGTGGCCTGCGTCGCGCTGGCGCTGATTATCGCCACGCTCGGCGTCTACCAGCACGCCAGCAACCAGTACGTTTACCTGGCGTCCCTGTTCGCGCTCGGCTTCCTGGTGTTTGGTCCACAGCTGCTGATCGGCGTGGCAGCAGTCGGCTTCGTACCGAAAAAAGCGATCGGCGCTGCCGATGGAATTAAAGGCACCTTCGCCTACCTGATCGGTGACAGCTTCGCCAAGCTGGGTCTGGGTATGATCGCCGACGGCACGCCGATTTTCGGCCTCACCGGCTGGGCCGGGACCTTTGCCGCGCTGGATGCCGCCGCCATCGGCTGTATCGTCCTGATGGCGATGGTCGCGGTGCTGGAAGAACGTAAGATTCGCCGTGAAAATCGGATGCAGAAATTAAAAGTAGCCTGAGTGTGCAGGTAACTTCTTTGCCCGGTTGACCGCCGGGCTTTTTTTACATCCCACCTTTACCCCCCTTTACAGACCCGCTCCCTGCAATGCTCTACATTTTAATTTTGCTGCCGCACCCCGCGGCTTTTGTCCGTTTTGTTATGGAGAGCTTGCATGGTAAACCGACGACTATCCTGTCTTGCGCTATTGGTGGCGCTTGCCTCCCCCGCCCTGGCGGCGGATGCGCCGACGTACGGTGAGAAGCTGGAGGGGTTTGATTACGCCTGGCCGGTTAAGCATTTCACCTTTACCTCGCAACTTCAGCCGCTTGATATGGCCTATCTGGACGTTAAGCCAGAAAAACCCAACGGCCGCACCGTGGTGCTGATGCACGGTAAAAACTTCTGCGCCGGAACGTGGGAGGGGACTATCCGCGCGCTTTCCGCCAGCGGATACCGCGTGGTGGCACCAGACCAGATTGGTTTTTGTAAATCCACCAAACCCGAGCATTACCAGTACACCTTCCAGCAGCTGGCGGATAACACCCACGCGTTGCTTAAGCAGCTCGGCGTCGATCGCGTGACGGTTATTGGACACTCGACCGGCGGCATGCTGGCGACCCGCTACGCGCTGATGTGGCCGCAGGAAGTGGAACAGCTGGTGATGGTTAACCCGATTGGTTTAGAAGACTGGAAAGCCCGCGGCGTACCGCATATTACGGTCGATCAATGGTATCAGCGTGAACTTAAAACCAGCGCCGATGGCATTCGTCAGTACGAGAAAAATACCTACTATGCCGGGGAGTGGAAGCCGGAGTATGAGCGTTGGGTGACGATGCTGGCCGGGCTGAACAATGGGCCGGGCAAAACGCGTGTCGCCTGGAACTCAGCCCTGCTCTACGACATGATTTATACCCAGCCGGTGATCTACGAATTTGGTGAACTGAAGATGCCGGTATTATTGATGATCGGCACCAAAGACAACACCGCCATCGGGAAAGACCTCGCCCCGCCGGCGATCCGCAAGACGCTGGGCAACTATGCAGTACTGGGTAAGGAGACGGAAAAACGCATTCCGCATGCGACGCTGGTTGAGTTTAACGACATGGGCCATGCGCCACAGATGCAGGACCCTCAGCGCTTCCATGACGCGCTGCTGAAAGGGCTGCAGGTACGCTGACCGGTCTAAAGCAACAGCCCCGCAGCCCGTTCTGCGCGGGCTGTCTCCCGCGCACTACTCGCCAGCATCCCTGGCGCTGCCCTCATAACGATTTTCCACCTTTTTTCACTGCACTATTATGGCCTTGCCCGCTGTCGACGCCGCGCGTTTCCCGCTATGATGAGCGGCTGACGTAGAGGAGAACGCATGGTCTGGATAATGCTGGCAACGCTTGCCGTGGTGTTTGTGGTGGGATTTCGGGTCCTGACCTCAGATTCACGTCGCGCAATTAAACGCCTGAGCGAGCGGCTGGGGATCACCCCGGTTCCTGTAGAATCGATGATCGATCAGTTCGGTAAAACGCCCGGCAATGAGTTTATCCGCTACCTTGAACGCCCGGACGAAGCGCATCTGCAAAACGCGGCGCAGGTGCTGCTGATCTGGCAGGTCTGCATTGTCGACGGCAGTGAAGAGAATTTGCTTGCCTGGCACCGTATGCTGCGTAAAGCCCGTCTGGCCGCGCCGATCACGGACGCGCAGGTCCGTCTGACGCTGGGTTTTATGCGTGAAATGGAGCCCGATCCGCAGGAGCTAAACGCCTTCCAGTTACGCTATAACCAGCTTTTCCTGCCGGAAGAGGGCGTGTTTTATTTGCATTGATAGTACATGCTCCTGCCGCCGGTCCCGGTGGCGCTGTGCTTAGCGGGTCTTACAGGTGCGCGCTGCCCGATAAAAATACGACGAAAGTTGTTGAAACGTTAAATCCGTCACACTTTTGATGATAAACTGCGCGACTTTTCCGCACGTTTTTATCTTCAGGTGACGCCATGACAGAACACATTCAGCCCACGCCCAGACCGCAGACCCAGGAGGTCACTCGCCCCAACTGGTCGGCGGTTTTCTCCGTGGCATTTTGCGTTGCCTGCCTGATTACCGTTGAGTTTCTGCCGGTGAGCCTGCTGACGCCGATGGCGCAGGATCTGGGCATTTCCGAAGGCGTGGCGGGGCAGTCCGTCACCGTGACCGCCTTTGTGGCGATGTTCGCGAGCCTGTTTATTACCCAGGTGATCGGCGCCATCGACCGCCGCAAAGTGGTCATTCTGTTCAGCGTGCTGCTGACGCTCTCCTGCCTGCTGGTCTCTTTTGCCAATAACTTCACCCTGCTGCTGCTGGGTCGCGCCTGCCTGGGGCTGGGATTAGGTGGCTTCTGGGCAATGTCGGCCTCGCTCACCATGCGTCTGGTTCCCGCGCGCACCGTGCCGAAAGCCCTCTCCGTGATCTTTGGTGCTGTTTCGATTGCGCTGGTCATAGCTGCGCCGTTGGGCAGTTTCCTTGGCGGGATCATCGGCTGGCGTAACGTCTTTAACGCTGCCGCGGTGATGGGGGTGCTATGCATTCTCTGGGTCTGGAAAGCGCTGCCGTCCTTACCGGGGGAAGCGGCACACCATAAACAGAATATGTTCAGCCTGCTGAAGCGCCCGGGCGTGCTGGCGGGGATGACCGCCATCTTTATGGCATTTGCCGGACAGTTTGCCTTCTTCACCTATATCCGCCCGGTATTCATGAACATGGCCGGGTTTGATGTGGATGGCCTGACGCTGGTACTCCTGAGCTTCGGTATCGCCAGCTTTGTCGGCACCTCGCTGTCGTCCCCGTTCCTGAAGCGTTCTCTGAAAGTGGCGCTGGCGGGTGCGCCGCTGGTGCTGGCAATTAGCGCTGCGGTGCTGGTGCTGTGGGGCAGCGATAAGTGGGTTGCGTCGGCGATTGCGATTATCTGGGGCTTTGCTTTTGCGCTGGTGCCGGTGGGCTGGTCGACGTGGATCACCCGCTCGCTCGCCGATCAGGCGGAAAAAGCCGGGTCGATTCAGGTCGCGGTGATCCAGCTGGCGAACACCTGCGGTGCGGCGATCGGCGGCGTTGCGCTGGACCATCTGGGGCTGACGTCACCGCTGGTGATCTCAGGAACCCTGATGCTGCTGACGGCGCTGCTGGTGGCGAGTAAGGTTAAAGCAAAATAAGTAAATCCCCTCTTCCCACAGGGAAGAGGGGATATCAGGCTACGCCGATGTCTGAACCCGTCTTCTCGAATCCATCGAAATCAGCACCACCGACGACACAATCAGCAGCGTGCCCAGCCAGTCCGGCAGCGTAAACGCCACTCCAAGCAAAATCACCGACAGCAGGGCGCTGCTCAGCGGCTCGGCACAGCTCAGAATGCTCGCCTTCGGCCCGCCAATCATCTGCGCGCCTTTCAGATACAGGCTGAACGTCAGCGCCGTGCCAATCACCACCAGATAGAAAAACGCCAGCAGCAGGCTGCCATCAATCACGAAGGTGGTCCCGCGTCCGGCGTAGAACGGCGTCAGCACGACCCCCGCGATTAACATACTCCAGCCAACAATCGGCAGCGTGCTGTAGCGGGCGATAAGCGTCGACGGGTAGGTTGTATAAAACGCGGCGGCAAAGGCCGAGGCGATACCGAAGAACAGGGCGGCAGGGGAGATGGAGAGCGAGGTTGGATCGCCGTGGGTGACCAGCAGGAAGGTGCCGACAAGTGACGTCAAAATGGCGGATAAAACAAACACGCCTGGACGTTTTTTCCTCGCCAGCGCGAACCACGCGACGATGATCGTTGGCGAGAGAAACTGCAGCACGGTGGCCGTCGCCGCGTTGGATTTTTCAATCGTCAGCAGGAAGGTGAGCTGGACGGTGAGCGCACCAACCAGCGAGAAAAACAGCAGGCTGAGGGCGTCTTTACGATGTTTGATGACCGAGAAAATCTTGTCGCCATGAACGAAGGAGAGGGTCAGCAAGATGACGCCGGTAAACAGCAGGCGAATCATCGTCAGGTAAGGGGACGAGATCTGGCTTTTCTCCATGATGTACTGCGCGCAAACCCCTGAGCTGCCCCATAAAACGGCGGCGATCAGAACGTTGAGCATTCCTTTACGTGTGGAACCCATGTTCTCCCCTGTTATGTTGGTTTTTGTGTAGCATAACATGGGTCTTGCCGGGTGCGGTGTGGCCTGATGCCCTCACCCCGGCCCTCTCCCACGGGAGAGGGTGCAAACACGAAAAACGGCAACGTGCGTTGCCGTTTTGCTTTTACCTTGCTTAGAACCACGCTTCCCACATCGCGCCGACGTTGAAATCATCCAGCGTCTCATCTTTTGTACCGTTCACACGGGCGGTGCGTTCGTTATCCACTTTGCCGCCGGTCACGTAGAAGCGCAGCATTGGGCGGAACTCTGGCCCCATGGCGATAGACATGTTCTGCGACAGGGTCAGCTTCCAGCCTTTGTTATCACCGCCATTGTCGTAATCCACGTGCTGCCAGCCCGCTTCCAGCCAGGTGGAGTGAACGTCGTTCCACCAGTGCATCGGACGCACGATGGCGTTGTAGTTCTTACGGTTATCGGTTTTATCGCGGCTGTTGTCGTAGTCGTGGAAGGCGAGGATGTACTCCACCTGCGTGGCCTGGGTGAATTTGTACAGCCCTTCGAAGCTGGCGTAGACCGTGGTCAGATCTTCGGTTTTGTTGAATACGCTGTTATCCGCGTTATCAGAATAACGGGCAATCACCTTATTCACGCCGCTGTCGTTGGTGTGGCTCAGCACCACGCCGCCCTGCCAGGCCTTCAGACGCTCTTCACTCTCAATGGCTTTGGAGTCAAAACCGTAGTTCGCGTACAGCTCCAGATCCAGCGGGCCGACTTTCATGCCGTGGATTTTAGAGGTCGCAGCGTAGTTACCCTTGTCGCCCGTGCCGGAACCGCCGGTACAGGTAATGCGCGACGGGTTTGCCTCATCTTCCATCACTTCCGGGCTACAGGATTCCACCGCGGCCACCGCGGCAACGTCAAACTGCACGCCGCCGATGTCGAAGTTCTTCACCCCGGCACCCTGGCCGTCGTGGTTCATCCAGAAGTAATCGTTGATACCCTGCTGTGGACGCTGGTGGAAGTCACGGCCGGCCCAGAAGTAGGCGTTCGGGTTGGAGGCCATAATGTTGGTCACACCGGCATAGGCTTTTTTCAGGTTAACCTCGTCGCCCCAGTGGTCGATCATCACGTTGATGTCCCAGATGGCACCGTTGTCGCCCTTGAAGGCTTTGGAGAGCTGGAATTCACCGCCGTTGCCTTCGTTACCCAGACGACCGATTGCGGATGCACCGTTATAGGAACCGTCTACCGCCACGTATTTCTGATCGGCTGCCTGGAAGTGCGCGCCGTAGCGGGCATAGCCGGTAAATTTAACCCCAAACGGAATCGCGAGGTCCGGTGATTGCGCCGCGCTTTGCGGTTCGGTGACCACGTCCGCTTTTTTCGCGACGGCGGCGTCCATTTTGGCCTGCCGTTCGGCCAGCGCTTTGTCTACCGCTTTCGCCACGATGGCGTCGATTTGCTCTTGCGTAAATTCTTGTGCGAGTACAGAAATTGGGCAAAGCGCGGCGACAACCGCCATGGTTAATGGAAGTTTTTTAATATAATTCATGGTTATCTCAATATAGTTTAATTTTATTCAGACAATAACCATCCCGCTCCGATCTGACAGAGTTTGTCGCTATCATCAGAACAAGTGGATTTCTATTTTAGGTACAGAGTGATTACATTAACGTTTTTTCGCCATACATTATCTCTGATATAAATGGATTATTTCTTCGGATAATTCACGTGCCAGCAGGGAATTCATTAAATGATCCTGCGCGTGAACCATTATTAAGGTCATCGGCTGGCGGGCTTCGCCCGCATCCTGTTCGATCAGTTTGGTCTGCATTTTGTGCGCCTGGCGCGCGTAGCCATCGGCTTCACGCAGCAGGCTTTTGGCTTCGTCAAGGTTGCCCTGACGCGCCGCGTGCAGGGCTTCAAAGCACAGGCTACGCGACTGACCGGCGTTGACGATAATTTCCATTACGGCTTCTTCTAATGCGATCATTACACTGACTCTCTGTCAAAACTGTTATTTAATGCGGTGGCGGCAAACCACTCGCCGCTTTTCTTGATGGTGCGCTGCTGGGTAGTTAAATCGAGCTGGATAAATCCGTAGCGATTTTTATACGCATTACACCACGACCAGTTATCAATAAAGGTCCACATATGGTAGCCAAGACACTGGCACCCTTCGCTAATACCTTTATGCAGCCAGGCCAAATGTTCGGAAATAAAATCGATGCGGTATTGATCGTTTATCTGACCATTCTCAATAAAGCGCTGTTCATTTTCGACACCCATACCGTTCTCAGAAATAAAACAGCGTGGGTTACCGTAATTGTCGCGCAGGTTAATCAGAATATCGTAAATACCCGGCTCATAAATTTCCCAGCCACGGTATGGATTCATCTTGCGGCCAGGCATTTCGTAATTATCAAAGAACCACTCCGGCATAAACGGGGCCTGTGGGTTCACCGCACTGTCACGGCATTTCACGCGACGCGGCTGATAATAGTTAATGCCGAGCAGGTCGATTTTTCCTTCCGCAATCAGGAAACTGTCTTCCGGTTTGCAGGCGGGGAGCTGATCGTAAGATTTCAGCAACGCCACCAGATCCGCCGGGTATTCGCCGCGCAGGACGGGGTCAAGGAAGCTGCGGTTAAACATCAGGTCCGCAATGTGTGCCGCTTTGACGTCAGCCGGGTTTTGCGAGCGCGGATAGGACGGCGTCAGGTTCAGTACGATACCGATCTCCCCGGCGAAGTGCCCGGCACGGTAAGCGCGTACCGCCTGCGCATGCGCCAGCACGGTGTGATACGCCACGGTGGCCGCACGACGAAAATCCACCACGTTGGGATAGTGGAAATCGTACAGATAGCCGCCTTCCACCGGCACAATCGGCTCGTTGAAGGTAAACCAGTGCAGCACGCGATCGCCAAACAGATCGAAGCAAATCTGCGCATAACGGGCGTAAGCGTCCACCACGTTGCGGTTTTCCCAGCCGCCAATCTCCTGCATCGCCATCGGCATGTCGAAGTGGAACAGGGTGATAAACGGGGTAATACCCTGTTCAATCAGCTCATCAATGACCTGATGATAAAAATCGACCGCTTCCGGGTTCACTTCACCGACACCGTCGGGGATCAGGCGCGCCCAGCTAATCGAGGTGCGAAAGCTGTTGTGGTTCAGCTGCTTTAACAGCTGAATGTCCGTTTTCCAGTGTTGATAAAACGTGGAGGTGTGCTGCGGTCCCACGCCATTATGAAAACGGTTCGGCTCGCGGGCAAACCAGTAATCCCAGGTGGTTTCACCCTCTCGTGTCCCTTCGGTCTGGAGGGCGGAGCTTGCGCTGCCCCACCAGAAATTATCGGGAAATGCGTATTTCATGACCTTTCCTCTTTGACTTAATGACTTGCTGTTTCAGCGGCACCGACGGTTGCCTGGGCTTTCTGCTCTTCGTTTTTCATCAACGTACGCTCGTAAGCACGCAGGAACGGCAGGTACATCAGCGCTGACATCACCATACACACCAGACACATCACCACCGGGCTCAACGCCCAGTTTGCCGCCCACGATGCGCCAATAGGGGCCGGGGTCGTCCACGGGGTTAACGACACCACCTGTGCCAGCCAGCCCATTTTGGTGGCGCCGTACGCCAGGCAGGCGTTCACCAGCGGAACAAACACGAACGGGATAAACAGCATCGGGTTCATGATGATTGGCGCGCCGAACAGAATCGGTTCGTTGATGTTAAAGAAGCTGGGCACAACGCCCATTTTGCCGATGGTGCGCAGGTGTGTGACGCGGCTGCGCAGCAGCAGGAAGGCCAGCGGAAGCGTGGAGCCGACGCCGCCAATCAGCAGGTAGTGGTCCCAGAAACCCTGCAGGTAAACGTGTGGCAGCGCTGCGCCAGCCGCCAGTGCCGCCTGGTTTGCGGACAGGTTGGCCATCCAGAACGGGTTCATGATGCCGGTGACAATCAGCGAGCCGTGGATACCGGCAAACCAGAAGATCTGGCACAGCAGCACGGAGAGCAGAATGGCAGGCAGGGAGTCAGACGCAGAGACCAGCGGTTCCAGCAGGTGCATAATCGCCTGCGGGATAATCATCCCGGTTTGTGCTTCGATAAACAGGTTCAGCGGGTGCAGGGTACCGATCACCACCATGACCGGGATCAGGATCTCAAACGAACGCGCCACACCGGTCGGCACTTCTTTCGGCAGACGGATGGTCACGTTGTTCTGCTTCAGCCACGCATACACGCGGGTGGAGTAGATGGCGGTGATCAGCGCGGTGAAAATCCCCTGGCCGGAGAGGTACTGGGTCGAGATCTTGCCGTCGGCATACGGAGCTGCCACCAGCAGGAAGGCCATAAAGGCCAGCAGACCGGACATCACCGGATCGAGGTTAAACTGACGCCCCAGGCTTGCACCAATCCCCACCGAAATGAAGAACGTCATCACGCCCATGCTGAGGTTGAACGGCAGCATCAGCTGTTCACGGTAAGTCTGGGAGAAATCCAGCCAGCCGCGGGCAAAGCTGTTTGTCGTATCCGCGGAGAAGGGCGGGAAGATGAACACCAGCATAAACGAGCCGATGATCATAAACGGCAGCGCGGCGGTAAAGCCGTCGCGGATGGCAATCACATACTTTTGCTGGCCGAGCTTCGCGGCCAGCGGGGTAATTGACTGCTCAATAACCGCGACCATTGATTGATATAACGAACTCATGTGAACACCTTTTAGTGTGTCGCTTCGATGAGCGACAGAGCATAGTCCAGTACTTTATCGCCACGTTGCATACCGTAATCCATCATGTCGATGGGTTGGACCGGGATGCCCTTTGTAGCCGCCTTGTCTGAGAGTGTCTGTAACATGTACTTCACCTGGGGTCCGAGAAGGACAACCTGGTACTGCGGAAACTGCGTATCAAATTCGGAAACGCCATACGCGTCTATTTTTACCGGCAACCCGCGCTCTTTCGCGACATCGACCATTTTGCTGACCAGCAGGCTGGTGGACATCCCGGCAGAGCAACACAGCATAATCTTGAACATCGACAACCATCCTCTAAATGTAAAAAGTTATTGCGAGGATGATTGGACATTATACGGAAACCGGTTTCCATTTATAAAAGACAGAAGTGTGACAACCATCAAGATCCACTACTTATGACGCTAATTAACCAGATGCATGTCACATAATTTGCGCGTTTTGACATCATTTTGAGTTGAAATGGAAAATCGGTTTCCATGAAAAACGGAAAAGGATATACTCCATTCTGGCTATAATATGAGCCGTAGCGGTGATGGAATTTGCAGGTGCGAAGTAAGCCTGCCAGGGGAAAGAGATGTCGACAATCAATGATGTATCACGTCTTGCCGGGGTGTCTAAAGCCACGGTATCGCGAGTGTTGAGTGGGTCGCGTGGCGTAAAGGAAGCCAGCCGCCAGGCCGTTTTAAAAGCGGTTGATGAACTGAACTACCGGCCCAATGTGATTGCGCAGTCGCTGCTGAGCCAGTCGACGGGGTGTATTGGGGTGATTTGCGCGCAGGAGAATATTAACCAGACCACCGGTTATCTTTACGCGCTGGAAAAGCACCTCAGCCAGCATCAAAAACATCTGCTGTTGCGCTTCGCGCATACCAAAGCGGAAGTGATGCACGCCCTGGAAGAACTTTCCTGTGGGTTATGTGATGACATCCTGGTGATTGGCGCGCGTTTCCCGCTGGACGTCGAGATGGACAATGTCATTCTCGTTGACTGTATGGAGTCCGATAATTCCAACAGCATCCAGTTCGATCACGCCTTTGCCGCCGAAACCGCCTGTAACTATCTGACCAGCCAGGGGCGACGCCAGATAGCCCTGATCCATCCGCAAGGCAGCGGTTTCGCCGACCAGGTGTTGCTGGGCTATAAACACGCGCTGGAGAAAAATTTCCTGCCCTTTAATCGCAACCTCGTCTTTATGGATGCCACCTCCTCATCCGTTGCGCTGCAGGAGTTGCTTAACAATGCGAGCACGCTGAATTTTAACGCGCTGCTGGTGGCGGACGAACAGGAAGCTCAGCGGGTGATCCCGCAGCTGCAGGCGTTTAATAAATCCGTACCGGACGACATTATGGTCTTTAGCCTTGCCGGATCGCTGCATCTGCCGGGTATCCCGGTGATCCCGGCCATTGAATACTCAATGGATGCTATGGCGGCACGTATTGTGGGCTGGCTGACGGAGAAAACGCAGATGCTGGGGTCCTATGTTCTGCGCGGGGATTTGATTATTCCGGATGTACGAAAGCGCTAAAAAAAAGCGTGAAGCCCGGCTTCACGCTTAATAATCTTCCATACAATCTACCTGACTGACCGCGTCCCAGTAAGCATCCAGATTGTCGCGCTTCACGGCCGTGATGGCGTTTTTGATCAACAGTTGATTGGCCTCAGACGACAAAATCATCGCCTGCCAGGCTTTATCGCTCTGCTTTTTCTGGGGCGTGCAGGCCTTCTTCACATCTTTAAGGATCTGCTGCTTTATCTGGGCCTCTTTCACGGGATCGTCTTTTTCCTGGGCATGGACAAACGCGGCGAAGAGCAGACAAACGAGCAGGCAAACCAGGTGTGCAGCTTTCATCAAAATCCCCTTTAGACGTCACAGGCTTCCCATGAAATATATCGTTACATTCAGTGTAGCGACGCCAGCCGAAAGTATGAATTTTTGTCTTCCTGCGTATGAGAACCCTGCACCCGGACCGGCACCGGCGGTTATTGAATCCCTCCGCCCAGCGACTGCCACAGCGTAATACGGTTTTCAAAGTCGGTCTGCTGCAGGGTAATCAATGATGCCCGTGCCGACCACAGGGCGCGCTGCGCGGTGAGAACGGTCAGGTAATCACCCGCCCCCACCTGATATCTGCGCGTTGCCACATCCAGCGTTTTTTGCTCTGCCGCCACGTATTCACGTTGGGCATCAAGCTCTTCACTCAGGGTTTCGCGGCGCGCCAGCGCATCGGCTACATCTTTGAACGCGCTCTGGATGGTTTTCTCATAGGTGGCAATCAGCCCTTTTTTCTCCGCTTCGGCATAGCGCAGTTGCGCCATGTTATTGCCGCCGCTGAACAGCGGCAGGGAGATGGACGGCGCGAACGACCAGACCTTCATGCCGTGGCTGAACAATGACGAGAGCGAATCGCTGCCGACCCCGGCGCTGGCGGTAAGCGAAATCGTCGGGAAGAAGTTGGCGCGCGCAGCACCGATGTTGGCATTCGCGCTCAACAGGTTATGTTCAGCCTCCTGAATATCCGGGCGACGCAGCAGCGTGGCGGAGCTAACGCCCGCCGGGATCAGGGTGATGGCGTTATCGCTCAGGCTCTCCAGCGTACCGGGTAGCAGGTTTTCCGGTACCGTCTCGCCCGCCAGCAAATTCAGGGCGTTTTTGTCCTGCATCACCAGCGTCTGATAGCTGGCGACGCTGGCGCGGGCCTGCTGATAAACCGCCATTGCTTCGCTGACATCCGTTGCGGCGGCGACCCCGACGTCCTGCTGACGCTGCACAATCTTGAGCGAGTTCGCTGCGCTCTCCTGAGTGGATTTTGCCAGCGCCAGATTGCTGTTATCTGCCGCCAGAGTAATCCAGGCGGTAGTCAGCTCGCTGACCATTGTCAGGCGCGTGTTCTGCGCCGTGAACTCGCTGGCAAGCCAGGTTTCACGCGCGGCGCGCGAGAGGCTCTGGTTACGACCAAACAGATCCAGCTCGAAGCTGGAGACGGTGCCGTTAGCCTCATCGCTGGTGCTCACGCCGCTGGCCAGCGTGCGGCTGCGGGTATGGCTCAGGCTGGCATCCACCGACGGGAACAGAGACGAGCGCGTCTCACCATACTGGGCGCGGGCGGCGTCGATATCAGCAATCGCTTTTTGCACATCGCGGTTGCTGGTGAGTGCCATTGTTACCACCCTGTTCAGGCGGTGATCGTTCATCACCTGCTGCCACTGGCTGACCACGGCGGTGGCTTCGCCGTGGGTGCCCGGCAACGTGGCCGGGACGGGCGCGTCAGGACGCTGGTAGGTAGGGTCTAACGAAACACAGCCTGCGCTCAGCAGGGCCAACACTAAAACAGATACACGAAACATTATGACCTCCGGTTTGCGTGCTTACCGGAGAAGAGACGTTTCACCAGTACGAAGAATAATGGAACAAAGAAGATGGCCAGCAGCGTTGCCGCGAGCGTCCCGCCGATGATGCCGGTCCCAATCGCCACGCGGCTGTTGGCGCCTGCACCGGTGGCGACGGCCAGCGGTGTTACCCCGGCGATAAACGCCAGCGACGTCATGATGATCGGACGCAGTCGCGTCTGAGCCGCACGCAGCGCGGCACGCGTCAGGGAGTAACCTTCCGCGACTCTCGCCTCCGCAAACTCAACGATCAAAATGGCGTTTTTCGACGACAGGCCGATGGTGGTCAGCAGCGCCACCTGGAAATAGACGTCGTTGCTCAGCCCGCGCAGCGAGGCGGCCAGCGCCGCACCCAGCACCCCAAGCGGGATCACCAGAATGACTGAAATCGGCACCGACCAACTCTCATACAGCGCGGCCAGGCACAGGAATACCACCAGGATGGAGAGGGCATACAAGCTCATTGCCTGACCGCTCGCCAGTTTCTCCTGTAACGACAACCCGCTCCACGCCCAGGTTGTGCCGGCCGGCAGGTTGTTCGCCAGATGTTCCATCCGGGTCATCGCCGTACCGGAGCTGGCACCACTGGCGTTCTCGCCCTGAATTTCATAGGCCGCCGAGCCGTTGTAGCGCACCAGACTCTCCGGGCCATATTCCCAGCGCGTAGTGGCGAACGCGGAGAACGGTGTCATGGTGCTGTCGCTGCCGCGTACGTACCATTTGTTGAGGTCGGAAGGCACGGCGCGGTAATCGCTGTCTCCCTGGATGTAGACCTTTTTCACGCGGCCCCGATCGATAAAGTCATTCACGTAGGTTCCGCCCCAGGCGCTGGAGAGGGTATCGGTGACGTCGATCAGGGAAAGCCCCAGCGATACGGCTTTGTTGTTGTCGATATCCACCTGCAGCTGCGGCATCTGCGGCAAATCATTGGCGCGAACGGCATGCAGGGAGGTGTCCTGATTCGCCTGGCCGATCAGCTGATTACGCATCTTCAGCAACGTGTCGCGATCGGTGCTGCCGCTGGCCATGAGCTCGAAGGTAAAACCGTTGCTCTGACCGAGGCCGTCTACGGCCGGGGGCGTCATGGCAAAGACGGTGGCATCGCGAAGGGAGCCGAGTTCCTGAGTGGCGCGCAGGGCAATCGCCTGAGCGGTGTTCTCATCGCCTTTACGCTCGGACCAGTTTTTCAGGGAGACAAACGCCATCCCGGCATTCTGGCCGCTGCCGCTAAAGCTAAAGCCCTCGACCGTAAAAATCACATCGGTGTTGGCTTTTTCTTTAGTGAGGAACCACTCGCGAACCTGACGACTGATCTCCGCGGTACGTACTGCTGTCGCACCGGCGGGCAGGGTGTACTGCACCATGATTTCACCCTGGTCCTCCGTGGGCAGGAAGCTGCCGGGCAGCTTCAGCATTGCCACGGCCATCGCGCCACAGAGCAGGGCGTAGACCACCAGCATGCCCGCGGAGCGGCGCAGCGCGCGGAGGACTTTATTCTGGTAGCCATGCTCGGTCTTACTGTAGAAGCGGTTAAAGGCGCCGAAGAACCCTTTTTTGTGAGGAGGCGTATGGCGCAGTACCGAGCCGCAGAGCGCGGGTGTCAGGGTCAGCGCCACCACCACCGAGAGGATCATCGCTGAGATAATGGTGACCGAAAACTGGCGGTAGATGACGCCGGTTGAGCCGCCGAAGAAGGCCATCGGCAGAAACACGGCGGAAAGCACCAGCGCAATGGCGACCAGCGCACCGGAAATTTCGCCCATCGATTTTTCGGTGGCTTCGCGGGCGGGCAGACCTTCATCGCGCATAATGCGCTCGACGTTTTCCACTACCACGATGGCGTCATCGACCAGCAGACCTATCGCCAGCACCATCGCAAACAGCGTCAGGGTATTAATGGAATAACCGAACAGCGCCAGCACGCCAAAGGTGCCCAACAGAACTACCGGCACCGCCAGCGCGGGGATGAGCGTGGCGCGAATGTTCTGCAGAAACAGATACATCACCACCACCACGAGGATAATCGCCTCAAACAGCGTCTGAATCACATCTTCCACCGAGATCTTAATGAACTCGGTTGTAGATTCAATCTGTCAATGCAACACCCCTTTCAATTATCTCTTTCGGTGTTTTGAACTTCAGTGTCTTTCTCGGTCTGTTGTTTAGCTGAGCAGCAACCAGATCTAGTTCATGTTGAGTATATTGGGCAAGACATGTCTTTTTAGGAAAGTACTGCCGAATTAGCCCATTTGTGTTCTCATTTGTTCCCCGCTGCCAAGGACTCTGAGGATCGCAGAAGTAAACTTTAACGCCGGTGCTGACAGTAAATTCTAGATGTCTGGCCAGTTCCATTCCTCTGTCCCATGTCAGTGATTTTCTGAGTTCTGACGGTAAACTCAGGAATTTGTCGGTAAGAGCCTGATTTACTGAGACAGAATCTTTGCCCCTGAGTCTAAGGATGATCGTATAACGTGATTTTCGGTCTACAAGTGTGGCTATATGAGAGTTTTTTGTACCTGAGACTAAATCGCCCTCCCAATGCCCCAGAGAGCGTCTGTTATCGATATTTCGGGAACGTTCGTGAATTGGTGTTCCGTTCACTATGTTAATCGTACCTCTTTCGCCTTTGCGGGTATGACGCCTGCCATGGCGAAGGCTATGCGACCGTCGCAGATGCTGTATATTCAGGTGGTGTAGCGCTTCACGGCTACGAAAGTACAGCGTTTTATAAATTGTCTCAGGTGATATTCGCAGCGTTTTTTGACGTGGTTTTGTTCGCCTTAACCATCCTGATATTTGCTCTGGAGACCATTTCATCTCCAGCTTTTCCAGAACAAGCTTTCGCAATGGTAAATTTTGATCCAGTAAGCACGGTTTTGGCCTTTTCGCCATTCTGTTGGCTCGGTTATTAGCATCAACAGCTTTGTAATAGCGTCTGCCCCGATTACGCTGAACTTCACGTGAGATCGTCGAAGGACTGCGATTCAGCGCAGTAGCTATCGCACGAATGCTCATTTTGGCTGACAAACCAGCTCGTATCTCCTCGCGCTCAGACAGTGTCAGGTGAGCTACAGCCCGCTTACGCTCATGGGGTTTTATGCCGCCAGTATCCCTTAACATAGTGAAGATCGTTCCGGGTTTTGAACCCAGGATATTCGCTATTTCACTGAAGCCTGTTCCGTTCTTCCATAGTTCAAAAACAGAGGCTTTTTCCTCTGCTGTAAATGTTCGTCTCATTCAAAAAACCTCCGCAACCCCATGTTTTCACATAACTGTTGCGTTGACCAATTGAATCTACAGTGCTGTCTTTCGGATAGGCCACGTCATAGCCTTCCGGCATAGCCCGTTTGAATTCGGCAATTTTATCTTTCACCGCGGTGGCGGTATTGAGCGCATTCGCGCCCGGCGAGAGCATTACCGCCATACCGGCTGCCGGGTGGCCATTCAGCCTGGCGGTAGCCGTGTAATCCTCGCTGCCCATCTCCACGCGCGCCACGTCGCCGATACGCACCACTGCGCCGCTGGACTGGCTCTTAACGATGATATTTTTAAACTGATCGACCGTCTGCAGGCGCGACTGGGCACGCACGGTGGCGGTCAACTGCTGGGTACCGGACGCGGGTAAAGCGCCGATTTTACCGGCGGAAACCTGCACGTTCTGCGCTTCAATGGCGCTCTGAACGTCGGATGGCATCAGCGAGTACGACGCCAGCTTTGCCGGGTCAAGCCAGATGCGCATGGCGTATTCCGCACCAAACACCTGCAGGCTGCCGACGCCCTCTACGCGTGCCAGCGGATCCTGCATATTACTCACCAGCCAGTCGGCGATATCCGAACTGCTGGCGTGGTCGGTTTTATCGTACACGCCCATGATCAGCAGGAAGTTACTCTGCGATTTTTGCACCGTAATGCCGGCCTGCTGTACCTCGGTCGGCAAGCGCGACTCGGCCTGCTGAACTTTGTTCTGCACCTGAACCTGCGCGGTATCCGGGTCGGTTCCCTGTTCGAATGTGACGGTGATGCTTACCGAGCCGTCCGAACTGCTGGTGGAGGTAAAATAGAGCAGGTTATCCAGCCCGGTCAGCTGTTGCTCAATGACCTGGGTGACGCTGTTTTCCAGAGTCTGTGCCGACGCGCCAGTGTAGGTGGCAGAGATTTTTATCGACGGCGGGGCGACGTCGGGATACTGCGCGACGGGCAGGGTACGGATTGCCAGTACCCCGGCGAGCATAATCAGAATGGCAATCACCCAGGCAAAAACCGGGCGACGCACGAAGAAGCGGGAAAACATCAGGCGTTTCCTCCCGCGGTTTTCATCTCTTCGGCGTTAACTTGCTGACCGGCGGTCACTTTATCGGTGCCTTCCACAATCAGCTTATCGCCAGCCTTCAGTCCACTCAGCACCAGCCATTTGTCGCCGTAGGTGTCACCCGTTTCCAGCTGACGTTGTTCTACCTTATTGCCGGCCCCCACCACCAGCGCGGTGGCGTTGCCTTTGGCATCACGGGTAATTCCCTGCTGCGGGGCGAGAATGGCCTCGCTCATTACCCCTTCATCCACTCTGGCGCGAACAAACATCCCGGGCAGAAGCTGATGCTGCGGGTTGGGGAAGACGGCGCGCAGTGTGACCGACCCGGTGGATTCGTCCACTGCCACTTCAGTCAGGGCCAGACGGCCTTTTTCCTGATAGGTGCTGCCATCTTCAAGGATCAACGACACGCTCAATGTCTCGCTGTTGCTGGCAAGCGTTTGTTTGCGTAATCGCAGAAGATCGGCGCTGGAGCGGGTTAAATCGACGTACATATTGTCCAGGCCGCGAATGGTGGCGAGCGCGGTCTCTTGCTGGGCAGTGACCAGTGCGCCGGGGGTGACCGAAGAGATGCCAATACGTCCGGCAATCGGGGCGGTCACCGTGGTCCAGTTGAGGTTAATGCGCGCGCTTTCCTGGGCTGCTTTTTTCGACTCCACGCTGGCCTTGTCCTGCGCGCAGGTGGACTTTGCATCTTCGGCATCCTGACGCGATACGCCGTCGTCTTTCACCAGTTGTGTATAGCGTTGAGCTTTCTGGCAATCGGCCTGCACCAGCGCCTGCGCCTGTTTCAGGGCCGCGGCGGCTTCATCGTAGGCGGCGCGGTAGCTGGAAGGGTCAATTTGATACAGCGCCTGTCCGGCTTGCACGGTATCGCCTTCGGTAAAGAGCCGTTTCTGAATAATGCCGCCCACCTGAGGACGCACTTCCGCGCTCATGGCGGCCGTGGTGCGTCCGGTCAGTTCACTGACCACGGAAACGGGTTGGCTCAGGAGCGTAACAATCCCCACTTGCGGGAGGGGATGTTGAGGAGCAGATGTTTGTGCATTATCGCACCCCGTCAGGAGGAATAATGCTGCGATGGAGGTTGTTATGGCTTTCATAATTTTTTCCAGGGTGAACGATGCCTGCCCTGTTAATGGCTTAACAAGGAAGGGGGCTATTTAAAGGCACAGCGATACCGCATCTCCGGCAGAGCCGGAAATGTTAATAAGGGAATAACGTCTTCCCGCTAATTATTCACATGCGATTACTTCGCAGAGAAAAGCATATTTAAAATATTTTGATAAAGAGGCTCTAATTGTTCAGAGGGTACGTTTAAGGGGGTGAGTCGACGGTAAATAGACCCCTCAATCATTACCGCGGTAATCTCCACGCAGCAGCGAATATGATCATCACTCAGGTGGGGAAACTGTTTTTTCAGGTGTGCGCAGGCATTAGCAAACATCCGCTTTTCCGCTTCGACCAGCATGGCCGCCACCTGGGGATTGCGCGTGGCTTCAGCCGACATCTCAAGCATCAGCGCATCGTCATCTTCATTCAGGGTCTGTCGCCAGGCGAGCGCCTGAGGCATCCCCTCGACCAGCGTTTTACCCTGAATCTCTTCGATGCGTGAGTCGATGATACGGCGAATCATCTCTTCAATAATCGCATCTTTGTTACTGAAATAACGGTAGATTTGCCCGACGCTGAGCTTTGCCTCACTGGCGATCTGCGACATGCTGGCCGCATGAAAACCGCTGGCGCGAAAGCACTGACGCGCGGCAGCGATGATGTCGTCCTGACGCTGCTTTTGGCGTTCTTCCAGTTTTGTGCTCATCGTCGGTTACCCTATAAAAGTGAGAATGATCGTTCTCATTATACGTTTCAGGTGCGTATTGGAAAGACTTTTTTTAAGTACTTATTGAATGAATATTTCAATGTTTAAAGAATGGAGAAAAAAAGGAGTTTTGATGAAGGAAAGGCTGTGCAATATTAAGATTGCACAGAAAATAAGGAGAAAAATATGCATCTGAGCACGACGGATAACGTCACACACGATGAAAAAGAAGAATTATTAACAGGGCTTCGCGCCTACAACGGACAATTTTTAGATCTCTCAAACTTTAGCGGCGACATTGGCGTTTATGTGCGAGACGATAAGGGCGTGATGCTGGGCGGGTTAATTGGCGTGCGCAAAGGCGACTGGCTAAACATCGATTTTCTGTGGGTCAGCGACACCGTGCGGGGATCGGGCGTCGGCAGCCAGCTTATCAAAACGGCAGAAGACGAAGCCCGACGCAAAGGCTGCACCCATGCGCTGGTGGATACGGTCAGCTTCCAGGCACGTCCATTCTATGAAAAGCAGGGCTATCAGCTGCAGATGTCGTTGCCGGATTATCCGTACCCGGGTATGCAAAGGCATTATCTGACCAAATTCCTTTAACCGCCGATGCCGTTACCCATCACGGCCAGCGCGTGACGCACAATGATCTCTGGCGAGAGGGCGTGTAGCCTCTCGTCGTTGCGCATTCTTGAGAACGGCACCAGCACCAGGCTTAGCAGCGTGGTGAACAGCAGTTCTGGCGCGAGTGCCCGGTTCAGTTGTCCTTCCTGTTGCCAGCGTTTAAGGGTGGCAAGCGTTGCCTGGTATTTGTCGTCACCGAACCGCGCGTGCAGATGCGTGCGCAGTACAGGCATCTCCCCGATGACCTCCTGCATCCACAGCGGGGCAAACCAGCGGTGCTGCTCCGCCAGCTCGGCCAGTACCTTCACCATTTGCGTTAATGCGTTGACCGGCGAGTCGGGGTTTTCGGCGAAAATTGCGCCGATCCGATTACGTAAGGGCAGGAAGCGCTCCTCAATCATCGCGTCGAGCAATTGTTCTCGTGAATTGAAGTAGTAATGCAGCATCGCTGGCGTTACGCCCGCTTCTTTGGCGATGGCGTTCAGCGAGGTTTGAGCGATCCCCTGGCGGGAAAAGAGGCTCAACGCAATATCCAGCAGTTGTTCGCGGCTGGCGGTTGCCCGCTTTCCGCCGCGTGGTCGACCGGGGCGGCGCGGTTCAGAATTGTCCTTATGTGCTGGCATAGTCGCAGGATCTCTTGATCTTATTCATCACTTACTTAAATATTAATTATCTAGTTAATTAATTTCAAGCGATCTCTTATGGAGTCCGACGTAATGACTCAACCTGCGCAAAACGCGCCGTCGATAAAGCTGCTGTTCAGCGCGTTGCTGCTGGTGATGCTGCTTTCGGCGCTGGACCAGACGATTGTTTCCACGGCGTTGCCCACCATCGTTGGGGAACTGGGTGGCCTGGATAAGCTCTCCTGGGTGGTGACGGCCTATATCCTCAGCTCGACCATTGTGGTGCCGCTGTACGGAAAATTCGGCGATCTGTTTGGGCGTAAAATCGTCCTTCAAATCGCTATTGTGCTGTTTCTGGCAGGGTCGGTGCTCTGCGGTCTGGCGCAAAACATGACCCAACTGGTGCTGATGCGCGGCCTGCAGGGGCTGGGCGGCGGCGGTCTGATGGTCATCAGTATGGCCGCCGTGGCGGACGTTATTCCGCCTGCGGAGCGTGGCCGCTATCAGGGGCTGTTTGGCGGCGTGTTTGGTCTGGCGACGGTGATCGGGCCGCTTATCGGCGGGTTTATCGTGCAGCACGCCTCCTGGCGCTGGATTTTTTATATCAATCTGCCGCTCGGTCTCTTTGCCCTGCTGGTGATAGGCGCGGTGTTCCACGGCAGCGCACGGCGCAACAAGCACGAGATTGATTATCTGGGGGCGATTTACCTCAGTATGGCGCTGCTGTGTATCATCCTGTTTACCACTGAAGGCGGGACGATACGCCAGTGGAACGACCCGCAGCTGTGGTGCATTCTGGCCTTTGGCCTGACGGGTATCGCCGGGTTTATCTATGAGGAGCGTCTGGCCTGGGAGCCGATCATTCCGCTCTCGCTGTTCCGCGATCGCAGTTTTCTGCTCTGCAGCCTGATTGGCTTTATTATCGGGATGTCGCTCTTTGGCTCGGTCACCTTCCTGCCGCTCTATCTGCAGGTTGTGAAAGACGCCACGCCGACTCAGGCCGGTCTGCAGCTGATCCCGCTGATGGGCGGACTGCTGCTAACCTCGATCATCAGCGGGCGGATTATCAGCCGTACCGGAAAATACCGTCTGTTTCCGATCGCCGGTACGCTGCTTGGCGTGGTGGGCATGGTGCTGCTGACGCGTATCTCGATCCACTCGCCGACCTGGCAGCTGTACATTTTTACCGGCGTGCTGGGGATGGGTCTGGGGCTGGTCATGCAGGTACTGGTGCTGGCCGTGCAGAACAGCGTCTCTGCCGATCAATACGGGGTAGCGACTTCCGGGGTCACGCTGTTTCGTTCCATTGGCGGGGCCATCGGCGTCGCGCTGTTTGGCGCGGTCTTCACCCACGTTTTGCAATCGGGTCTGATGGACCGTTTACCGCAAGGGGCGGAGTTACCGCATGAGCTCAATCCTGCGGCCATTCACCGGCTGCCAGAGGCCCTGCGGCTCGATTACCTTGATGCGTTTGGCTCAGCCATTCACGCGGTGTTCCTGCTGGCGGCAAGCATTATGGTGCTGGCGTTTGTACTGTCGTGGTTTTTACGTGAAACGCCGTTACGCCGTGCGGGCATGCTCAGGTCGGATCAATAGCGACCCCGCACATATAACTTATCCGTCTTATTGATGCTTTTTCGTTTTTTAGCCAGCCGTACCGTTGTCGATATAGTCACTGAAACGTTTATCAAAAGGATATGTCTCGTGAAACTTCGATTGGGTGCTCTGGTTCTCGCGGGCCTGCTGCTGGCAGGTTGCGATCAAGGCGGCAGCGATGCCAAACACATCAAAGTCGGCGTGATTAACGGCGCGGAGCAGGACGTGGCGGAAGTCGCTAAAAAAGTGGCGAAAGAGAAATACGGTCTGGATGTGGAACTGGTGGGGTTCAGCGGCTCGCTGTTGCCCAATGATGCCACCAGTCAGGGCGATCTTGATGCCAATGTCTTCCAGCATCGCCCGTTCCTGGCAGAAGATAACAAGGCGCATCACTACAAGCTGGTTGCTGTGGCGAACACCTTTGTTTTCCCGATGGCCGGCTACTCCCGCAAGATAAAATCCGTGTCTGAGCTGAAGGACGGCGCGACCATCGCCATTCCAAACGATCCGACCAACCTTGGCCGCGCATTGCTGCTGTTGCAAAAAGAGAAGCTGATTACCCTGAAGCCGGACGTTGGCCTGCTGCCGACGGCGCTGGATATCACCGCCAATCCGAAGCATTTGAACATCATGGAGCTGGAAGGGGCGCAACTGCCGCGCGTGCTGGATGATCCGAAAGTGGATGTTGCCATTATCAGCACCACCTATCTCCAGCAAACCGGGCTGTCGCCGGTGCATGACAGCGTGTTTATTGAAGATAAAAACTCGCCGTATGTGAACATCGTGGTGACGCGGGAAGACAACAAAGACGCGGAAAACGTGAAGGAATTTATCCAGTCGTATCAGTCGCCGGAAGTGGCGAAGGCCGCAGAGACCCTCTTTAACGGTGGCGCGGTGCCGGGCTGGTAGTCAGGACAAAGGCGTATAACAGGGTGTTATACGCCTTACCGGGTTATTTCAGGTTGGCTTTAAAGAACGAGGCCAGTTTTGCAAACGGGATCAGATCCGTGCGGTCATACAGGTCAACGTGGCCTGCATTCGGCACGATATACAGCTCTTTCGGTTCACCGGCGCGTTTATAGGCGTCTTCGCTAAACTCTTTCGAATGCGCTTTATCACCCGTGATAAACAGCATCGGACGCGGTGAAATGGTTTCGATATCGTTGAACGGATAGAAGTTCATAAACTTACCGATGCTGCTCATCATCGGTTTCGTCGTCAGCGCCTCTTTCTCGCCCTGTGGCGTGTACCCGCCGCGTTCGGTGCGATAGAAATCGAAGAACTCACGCTGGATAGCCGGCGTAGAATCATCCAGCTTATTTACCGTCCCGGGAATGTAGGCTGTCTCTGCACCCTGATACTCTTTCAGACGCTGCTCAGCGGCAGAGGCAATCATCGCTTTACGCTGTTCAACCGTCACGGAATGGTTGAGGCCGTTGCGGAAGGCGGAGCCCATGTCATACATGCTGACGGTGGCGATCGCTTTCATGCGCGGGTCAATTTTCGCCGCGCTAATAACGAAGCTGCCGCTGCCGCAAATGCCCAGCACCCCGATGCGCTGTGGATCGACAAAAGACTGAGTGCTCAGATAATCCACGGCCGCGCTGAAATCATCGGAATAGATTTCTGGTGAGATCAGATGCCCCGGTTTACCTTCGCTTTCCCCCCAGAATGAGAGATCAATCGCCAGGGTGACAAAGCCCTGTTCCGCGAGCTTTTGCGCATAGAGACTGGCGCTTTGCTCTTTCACCGCGCCCATCGGATGGCCGACCACGATCGCCGGCAGTCTGGCGTTTTTATCCGCCTCTTTTGGCCGATACAGATTGCCGACGACGTTCATCTGATACTGGTTTTTAAAGGTCACCTTCTGCTGCGTAACCTTATCGCTTTTATAGAAATTATCTGCGCCCCGGGACATATCGGCAGCGCTGGCGGCGAAGGCGCTGACTAACAGCCCGAGCGCCATGGTGAATCTTCTCATGATTAACTCCTGTGAAGTGTGTCGTTGTGTGAGGTGTAAAACGTGAACATGGCAGCGGCGATAAGCAGTACACCGCTGAGTGCAAAGGTGCTTTGCCAGCCGCTGTGGTCAAAGGCCAGGCCACCGAGCGTGGAGCCGAGCGCAATGGAGAGCTGCACCATTGCCACCATCAGTCCGCCCCCCGCCTCGGCATTTTCAGGAAGCGTTCTGGCAACCCAGGTCCACCAGCCGACGGGGGCGGCCGTCGCGACCAGTCCCCAGAGGCCGAGCAGGGCGGTGACGGCGGCAAGGTGATGGCCGAAGGCCATCAGTGCCGCGGCAATCAGCGCCATCACCACGGGAATGGCGACCAGCGTGGTGTAAAATCCGCGGCGCAGAACCGTGCCGATCAGCAGGGTGCCGATAAAACCCGCCACGCCAATCACCAGCAGGATTAACGATAACTGCGTCGCGCTGGCGAAAGTCACGGTTTCCAGGAACGGACGCACGTAGGTAAACAGCGCGAACTGCCCCATGAAAAAGACGCCGCACGCGACCATTCCTTTTGCCACCAGAGGGTTTTTCAGCAGGCCGAAGGCGCTGGTGGACGACGCGGTGCGCTTTTCCACGGACATGGAAGGCAGGCTGAACCACTGCCAGATAAACGCGAGCAGGCTCACGGGCACCAGGCAGTAAAAGGCACCGCGCCAGCCGATTGTCGCCCCCAGCCAGCTGCCGAGCGGAGCCGCAACGACGGTCGCCAGGGCGTTGCCACCGTTAAAAATGGCCAGCGCACGTTGAACCTGATGCGGTGGCACAAGGCGAATTGCGGTCGCCGCAGAGAGCGACCAGAAGCCGCCAATGGCCACGCCAAGCAGTGCGCGTCCCAGCATATAAAGGGGATAGCTCTCAGCCACGGCGATAATCAGACCGGAGACGGCCATCAACGCCGTCAGGCCCAGCAGCAGCGATTTGCGGTTAATGCCTCCCGCAAGAGAAGAGAGAAACAGGCTGGTCAATACGGCCAGCGCGCCGGATATCGCGATCCCGAGGCCCGCCAGGCCTTCACTGACGGCGAGATCCCGCGAAACGGGCGTCAGCAGACTTACCGGCATAAATTCTGAGGCGACCAGCGTAAAAGCGCAGAGGGTCATTGCCAGCACGCCGCTCCAGCAGGCACGGGACTGGCGCGCTGATGTTTCGTTCACCATAGCGGACATCGTGTTTACCTTGTTATTCGTTCGGCCAGATTCGAACAAGCCGGGGCCGGGCGCTATTCGCGGGAATAACGCATACAGATGAAGTGTTGGAATGTGGTTGACGTCAGGTCACAGTGAAAATTTTACACGGCGGGTGTATTCTGACTAGCTAATCAATGCTTAATGAGCTTATAAGTGTGGCTTATAAATGAGGGTGTGATGAAGCGTAACCTGAACGATCTTTTTGCTTTTGTCACCGTGGCGCGTGAGGGCAGTTTTACCCGTGCCGCGGCACAGTTGGGCGTGACCCAGCCCGCGTTAAGCCAGGCCATAACCGGGCTGGAGAACCGGATGCAGATCCGCCTGCTGACCCGCACCACCCGCAGCGTTTCCCCCACCGCAGCCGGCGAACGCTTGCTCAACGCCATTGGCAACCGTTTCGATGAAATCGAAGCGGAGCTGGACATGTTGACGGAGCTTCGCGACAAGCCTGCCGGCACGGTGAGGATCACCTGTGGACCCGATGTGTTATCGCGCACTCTGTTGCCTAAGTTGACGCCACTTTTGCGGCAATACCCCGACATTCACATCGAGTTCGACGCCAATCACGGTTTTCGCGATATCGTTGCCGACCGCTTCGATGCGGGCGTTCGTATGGGAGATACCATCGATAAAGACATGATCGCGTTGCCGATAGGCCCGCAGTTGCGTATGGCCGCGGTCGCCTCGCCGGACTACTTCGCTCGTCATCCTGTTCCGCAAACGCCGCATGAGCTGACGCAGCACCAGTGTATTAACCAGAGGATGATTAAATCCGGCGGGATTTACGTCTGGGATTTTGATCAGGACGGTGGCGATCTGAACGTGCGCGTGAATGGCCAACTGACCTTCAATACTTCCTGGCATATTGTCGAAGCTGCCCTGGCGGGATTCGGGATTGCTTTCCTGCCCGAAGACGAGTTTGGCGATCATATTGCTGAAGGCCGGTTAATCCGCGTGCTGGAACCCTGGTGTCTGCCCTTCCCGGGGTATTATCTCTACTACCCGAGCCGAAAGCAGCCGTCGCCGGCCTTTTCTCTGGTGGTAGATGCGCTGCGAATGCGATAACGTTGACCCGATTTCATCGATCATCGCCCTGTGGCCCACATTGTTACGCGCGGCATCGGGCTATTCTCCTCTTCACACTATGAGGAGAATACCCATGAACATCACTCAGATTCGTAATGCCACTCAGCTGATTACCTACGCCGGGAAACGCTTTTTAATCGACCCAATGCTGGCCCCGAAGGGCGCTTATCCGGGCTTCCCCGGCACGGCGCATGCGGAGATCCGCAACCCGATGGTCGAGCTTCCCGTTGACGTCAGCACGCTCCTGGAGGCGGATGCGGTGATCGTCACCCATATCCATGACGATCACTGGGATCGCGCCGCAGTGGAACTGATCGGCAAAGATAAACCTGTCTTTGTGCAGAACGACAGCGACGCCGCGCTGCTGCGCAGCCAGGGATTTACCCACCTGACGGTAATGACCGAGGAGACGGCGTTTGGCGATATCCGGATCGCGAAAACCCGCGGCGGCCAGCACGGTACCGATCGTGCTTACGCCGTGCCGGAGCTGGCGGAACGGCTGGGTGAAGCCTGTGGCGTGGTTTTACGTCATCCTGATGAGAAGACGCTCTACATTGTCGGGGATACCATCTGGCGTGATGAAGTGGCAGCCGACCTGCAAAAGCATCAGCCGGATGTGGTGGTGCTTAACGCGGGCTATGCTCACGTCATCGGGTTTGGGCCGATTATCATGGGCCAGGAAGATGTGCTCAACGTCCACTTCCTGCTGCCGCAGGCGAAAATTGTGGCGACCCATATGGAGGCCATCAACCACTGTCTGTTGACCCGCCATGCGCTGCGTGAGTACGTTGACGCGAACCTGATTGGTGATGCGGTGAGCATTCCCGAGGATGGTGAAACCGTTATATTCTGAGCATCACCAGGGGAAAGGAGAGATACATGGCGCTAATCAACGTCGCGATTGTTGCGGTAGACGGGTTCAGCCCGTTCCACTACTCCGTTCCCTGCATTTTGTTTGGTGATACGGTATCCGGCGAAAAGCGCTTTAGTGTGTTGATCTGCGCCGAAAAACCGGGATTACTGACATCCACAGACGGGTTTGCGCTTAACGCGACTCACGATTTCTCCGCCATCGGCCAGGCTGATATCGTCGTGGTGCCTTACTGGCAGCATGTCCAGCAACGCCCGCCCCAGACGCTTCTCGACAGCCTGGTCCAGGCCAGAGACAACGGGGCGGAGATCGTCGGGCTTTGTCTGGGGTCGTTTGTGCTGGGTTATGCGGGCATTCTCGACGGTAAACGCGCGGCCACGCACTGGGAGTTTGAACATCAGTTTCAGACGCTTTTCCCGGACGTAAAGCTGGATATCAATGCGCTCTACGTCGATGACGGCAATATCATCACCTCTGCGGGTACCGCTGCCGCGCTTGACTGCTGCCTGTACATCATCCGCCAGCGCTTTGGCAGCGTGGTCGCTAACCAGATTGCCCGCCGTATGATCGTACCGCCACACCGCGAGGGGGGGCAGGCACAGTTTATTGCCCAGCCGGTACCGAAAGATACCCGTGACGGACGAATCAACTCCCTGATTGACTATCTCCAGCAGCACATTGCCGAACCGCATAATCTGGACTCGCTGGCAGAGGTGGTATCGATGAGCCGCCGCACGCTTACCCGCCATTTTGTAAAAGCCACCGGAATGAGCGTGGCCGACTGGCTGACCACCGAGCGCCTGCGGCGCAGCCAGATACTGTTAGAAGCCGGGAATATGCCCATTGAAAGCGTGGCAGAGCTGGTAGGGTTTAACTCTGCGGTGACCTGGCGCCAGCAATTTAAGGCGCGTTTTGGCGTGAGTCCGGCAGAATGGCGTAAGACTTTTCGGCTTCGTCATTAATTTATTACGGCTTCCTCGGCGATGCGGCGTTCGATACCCGCTATGTTTCCAACGTAGTGCTCGACCAGACCGATAACCGCTACCTGAACGGTATCGGCTCCGATCTGGATCGGATGCGCTATCTGATGGATAACGCCGCGGCGGCGCAGCAGTCGCTGGGCCTGCAGTTTGGCGTCTCGCTGACTGCGGATCAGATTGCTGCGCTCGACCACAGCTTACTGTGGTGGGAGAAGGCCGCCGTCAACGGCGAAACGGTGATGGTGCCGAAGCTTTACCTGTCCCCGAAGGACGTTACCGTCAATAACGGCAGCGTGATTGCGGGCAACAACGTCACCCTGAAGGGGGGAAGCATCACCAACAGCAGGCGCTGTGGGGGCGGCATCCGGCGAACTGATTGCGACAGCGATTGCCAGACAGCTCTGTCCGGACACAGACCCGTCGACGCTGACGGAAGGGCAGAAGCAGACCGTGAGTACGCTGGCATCTGTTTCAGCGGGCATAGCTGGCGGGCTGGCCGGGGGAAATACGGCTGGTGCGGCGGCCGGGGCCAGTGCAGGGAAGAATAGTGTTGAGAATAATTTATTCGACGGTAGTGAAGAGGCTCAGGCAGCGTGGATACGCCAGCACGGCGTCGATATGACGACCTGTTCCGATAATCCGAGTGGGGCCGCATGTCAGAAAGCAATGAATGAACGTTATGCCGTAGGGGTGGCGCTTAGCTCTCTTACCCGGTAGCGCTCAGGTCTTATGGGGATTAGGCGCAGGTGCTAATGCTGGTATCAACTATCTAGCTGATGGAACTATAGACCTAACAACAGCTATTATTGGTGGCTGGGTTAATGTGATCAGTGCCGGAAATGGTATTGGAGGAACAGTTGGCTGGAATGCGGCCGGAGGTGCATTAGGAAACTGGCTTGAAGGTAAAGATCCAATATCTGGTGCGTTAGTAAATGGTGCAGGTTCCGTTGTGGGTTATGGCATTGGCAATGGCCTTAAATGGGGAGTTAACGCTGGTGCTAACTGGTGGAAAGGTGGTTGGGATCCCAAGTTTAACACTCACCTAAGACAGTTTACTGAAGTAAAAGGGGATTATGGTCTTTCAAAAGAAATGAAACCAAGCAATGTGCCAAGCTCAATTGGTGACATTGGTGGTAGTATTTCTTCAGAAGTTGGAGGTAAATATACAGAGTATAAAATGAAGCAAGTAGGAGATGGTAGATGAAAATACTAAAATATACTCTTCCTCTGGTTTTTTTTATAGTATTTAGTATGGTTTCAATTTTTCTGACAGGGATCGTTTTATATGCATGCGGAGAGGTTTTTTTCTTAGTTTATAAAGGAATACCAATATCTTTTTCACCGAGTATTATTTTTTTTTTAGGTAAAATAAGTATATACATTGGTAGTTTTGCTGGAGTAATGTTATTGATCGCTAACGTGCTAAAAAAATGATAAAAATCGGCAAGTTGTAGCAAAAAATAATGGGCTGGATCTGAGGCATAATTACTGTGATACAACATTCCAGTGTCTTGACTACCCATAAAAAATAAAAATACATATGGTATATCTGAGAAAAGAGTAAAACTAAGATCTCGCTTACTGAACCGGGATCTTAGTCATTCACATATCTTTGGCTGGTCAATACTGACGACGCTCAGCCCTTCAGCGCATCCCCGCAGTTCACTGGTGGTTGGTCGAAGGCGTTGTCACTTATTAATCACTCAATTTAATGAAGCAAGAAGACAAAAAACTACCCCAGCCTCTCCACCCTCGTCTCCCCCTCCACCATCGACAGCTGATACAGCGAAAACGACCGCTGTTTCTCAATCAAATTCGCCAGTTCCGGCGAGTGGCTGGTGAGCCAAATTTGTGAGTAGTGGCTGGCCTCGGCGATTAAGCTCGCCAGCGCGGGCAGCATCTGCGGGTGCAGGCTGTTTTCCGGTTCGTTCAACGCGATAAAGGCCGGTGGGCGTGGGCTTAACAGCGCTACCGCCAGGCACAGGAAGCGCAGCGTCCCGTCGGAAAACTCCGCCGGTTCCAGCGGCCTGCTCAGCCCCTCGCGCTGCATCATCATGCGAAAACGTCCGCCGGTGTTGTCGCTGTAAAACTCGCAGCCGGGGAAGGCCTGGTCGAGAATGCGCATCAGCAACATTTCATCGCCAATCTCGACAATGGTCTGAAATGCGGCCGCCAGGTTGGCGCCGTCGCTGGCCAGTACCGGGGAGCGGAAACCGACCTGCGGGGCACGCATCGCCGAGCCGGATGAGACGGAAAATTCATGATAAAAGCGCCAGTTACGCAGGGACTCGCGCATCTGCGACACTTCCGGGTAGAGATGCGGTTCACCGAGCTGCCCGAACACCGATTCGTTTTCATACAGCGTGCCGCTGTGAGTCACTTTTTCGTGGTGCACGTTGTTGAGAAACACCGCCTGATTCCTGCGCTTCATCAGCTGTGATGAAGGGCGACGGCGCTGACCGGTAAGCCAGATGGACTCTTCTTTAATGACTGGATCGAGCTGAAACTGGGAGGGATAGGGCAGTTGCTCGACAAAGCCCACCTGCAGCTCGTACTCGTAAGTGTCCGTTTCCACCGCGAGGTTCATCCGCCGGAGCTGGTCGCTACGGGTCTTACCTGCCCAGAACACCTTCAGAATACCGCCTTCATTTGCCAGCGCCTGGGAGAACTGCCCCTGCGCCGCGCTGTGCATCAGGTATATCGCCTTGTAGATATTCGATTTCCCGGTACCGTTGGGGCCGAAGACGATATTGAGCGCTTCCAGTTCCAGCGACATGTCGCGAATCGAGCGGTAGTTTTGGATATGCAGGCTTTTGATCACAGGCAGGCTCCTTTTTTGCACTGTAGGCCTGTATATAATTACAGTCTTTAAGGTTAAATGCAAAAAAAGAGACGACAGTGAGGGTGTCGTCTAAACGGGGTACTGCTTTGGGCCTCTGAGGGTCAATGGGGCCTTCGCATTTTTATGATCACTTGACTGCCAGACGCAGACCCAAATCATCAGGATAGGGATCAAAGTAGTTTTGCGTCATCAGATACCGGTCAGGGTATTCGGCCAGGTAGTGCTTCAGCAGCGTGATCGGCGCGAGGATGGGCAACTGCCCGTTACGGTAGTGCAGGATCACGTCGCGAAGTTCGCCGCGCTGGCGGCTGTTGAGCTGGTTACGGAAATACCCCTGAATATGCATCAACACGTTGGTGTGATTTTTCCGCGAGGCAGGTTTTTTCAGGATGGTCATCAGCTTTTCGCGGTACGCCACAAAGAAGGCGTCCAGATCTTCCCACTCGTGCAGCGTGGCAACGAACGGGCCGATTTCACGATAACCCGCCTGATGGTGCGCCAGCAGCTGAAGTTTGTAGCGGCTGTGGAAATCTAATAGCGCACGGCGCGTCAGACCCTGGGCGCGCAGTGTGTTCAGTTCATGAAGCGCGAAAACACGCTCAACAAAGTTTTCCCGCAACACCGGATCGTGCAGGCGGCCATCTTCTTCCACGGGTAACCACGGCAGGGTTTCAAGGAGGGTGGCAGTGAACAGCCCGACACCCTCCTTGCGGCCCCGGTTGCCGTTTTCATCATACAGCCGCACGCGTTCCATGCCGCAGCTGGGGGATTTTGCACAGACGATAAATCCCGCCAGATCGCCGATTTTAGGCAGATAATCTGCCGTAAAGTCAGCCATCTTTTGCGTAACGTCTTCGTGCGGGGCGTGGCTAAAACGCATCTGGGTTTCACCGCTGTCCGTCACGATAAGACGCAGTGCAGGGCGTGGCGTCGGCAAGCCGATGGCCATCTCAGGGCAGACGGGCCTGAAATTCACCCACTGGGCCAGTTCGTCCATGACAAAGCCCATACGCTTATGTCCGCCGTCGAAGCGAACGGCGGAACCGGTCAAACATCCGCTAATACCGATTACAGGTTTCATTGTCATGGTGTGTGTCTCCAGTTCGTATATCTAAAACTTACACAACATTAGTAATTTGTCCAAGTATTGGCGGAGTTATTTTTTATTATCCTTTAAAATCAATGCGGCTTAACTGCCCTTGTAGGTCGAGTAGCCGTACTGGCTCAGCAGAAGCGGGATGTGAAGTTTCTCGTTGGTTCGGGTCACGGTAAATAGCACTGGGATCTCCGGGAAGAAGGTGTCCAGCTTTTTGCCGTGGAAGTAATCAGCGGTTTTAAAGGTCACTTTATACACGCCTGGCTGCATGTCCTGATCCTGCGGATAGAGTGATTTGATACGTCCGTCGTGGTCGGTTTTGCCGCTGGCAATCTGGGTCCATGTGTTCTGCTGCTGCTGCTTCTCCAGCGTGACGGTAACGTCAGATGGCGGCATCCCGGTTTGCTGGTCGAGAATATGTACGCTCAGGGTGCCGGCAGGGGCGCTAAACGCGGCAGGAGTAAAGGCCATGGCGGCCAGCATCAGCAGAGGGGTTGTTTTTTTCATTGTGTTTTCCTGTGGGGTTGTCAGTCACAGGAAAACGTTAGCATTTGCGGGACGGAAAAATATTCAACTTTTCGTGAAGTTTACCGCAGGAGAAAATAATCAGAGGATAATCACTTCAAGGGATACCTGCTGCTGCCACTGTGCCACCTGCTTTTTCCGTGCGGCGGTCAGTTTACCGCTGGTCACCAGAAGCCATTTGCGCTCGGGGAAAATCTCAGGCGCCAGTGACGTGGAGGGGGTAGGCAAAATATCGATACGGTGTCCTTGTCCGGTACGCGTCAGGGCCTCGAGCCAGATTTCACATGGGTCATTCAGGTACCAGCCACTAAGCAGGATGTTATCACCCGGCGCTTTTTTGTCGCCTTCAAGGCAGAACGAGGCGTAGGCGATGATAATACCGTCGAGGATCTCGCGCAGGGTCATGGCGGCAGGGATGTTGGCTGACATCTGGCTGCGCAACGGACGCAGCACATTTGCAACCAGCTCTGGCCTGGGGTATTCGCGGCCAGCGTCGTAAATCATCTGGCGCAGGGACTCAATTTTCCCGTCCTGCAGGCGTTGCAGCATGGTCTCAAGCAACGTTTGCCAGTTGTTGGTCCGGCGCGGGACGGGGCGTTCCAGTAGCGGTTTGACCTGGCCGATGGGCACGCCTTTTTTCACCCAGTCGAGGATTTTCAGTGCCTGCTGGACGTCCTCATCACTGTACTGGCGATGGCCGCCCTCCGTGCGCTGTGGCTTGAGTAAACCATAGCGACGTTGCCATGCCCGCAGCGTCGTGGCGGTGATCCCGCTGAGTCTGGCGAATTCGCCGATGGAGTAAGCCATGTCCGTGTCCAGAGTGGAGGAATACTCTCAATATACTACGAATTTTCCCTCACGGGATGAAGCGCCGTAACGGTGCACTACACTTTACTTCCAACCGTGCAAATGAAAGGAATTCTCATGAAACTATGGCCTGTTGTGACGGGTGTCGCCATTGCCCTGACTCTGGTGGCCTGCAAATCCCCTACGCCACCGAAAGGCGTAAAGCCCATTTCAAATTTTGAAGCCAGCCGCTATCTCGGCAAGTGGTATGAAGTCGCCCGCCTGGAAAACCGCTTCGAACGAGGTCTGGAGCAGGTGACCGCCACCTATGGCGAGCGCAGCGACGGTGGCATCAGCGTGCTTAACCGGGGTTTCGACCCGGTCAAAAACAAGTGGAATGAGAGTGAAGGCAAAGCGTACTTTACCGGCGAACCGACGACGGCAGCGCTGAAGGTGTCGTTCTTCGGCCCCTTCTACGGCGGCTATAACGTGATCAAGCTGGACGATAAGTACCAGTATGCGCTGGTGAGCGGCCCGAACCGCGACTATCTGTGGATCCTGTCTCGCACGCCGACGATTCCGGATGCCGTGAAACAGGACTACCTGAATACCGCACGCAGTCTGGGCTTCAAGGTTGATCAGCTGGTGTGGGTTAAGCAGTGAAGATCGTGCTTTCTTCGTAGGGTTTTACTGGCTCGCCTGGATAGACTTCCGTTAAAAGCTCAACGGGAGACGACGACATGAACTGGCAGCCTTTTCGCGGCGACGCACCGGAAAATATGACCATTTTCAGTGCGTCATTTCCGGATATTAGCGACCAGTGGCCGATGAAGGACGACACTGCCCGTGAGATCAATTCGATTAATCGGGCGTTGAAAGCCGACCCGGCGCTTCGTCCTCCGTTGATTGAATACGAAGAGGGGGGACAGGCCGTGCTTGTCCCACAGAACCGTTATTCCGGGCAAGCCTACCGCAATCGTCCGGCGCTCACCGCGTGGCGTACCCGGCTGGTTCCCTCTGCGCTGGCGCTTTTTGTGGTGCAAAACCCGCTGGAGGAGCGCCTGCCAGACGGAACCCGAATGGACAGCGACAGCCGCCAGTGGTTTATCCATGCGAACGATGCCATTGGTGTGCGCTCCCGTGCAAAAGTACTGGCTGCGATGGTGGATAAATACATCCGCAACGGGAACGATAACAATTGGGTGAGCCTGGCGAGCGGGGCTGCAATTCCCGTGCTGGAGGCGCTGCGCGAGGCGAAGCTCGACGGCCAGCAGGTGTATCTGACGCTGGTGGATAAAGACCCTGTGGCGCTCAGTTGGGCCGAAACCATGGCGGCGCAGGAAGGTATTATCGTGGGTGAACAGCTGACCCTGCTCAGGCGCAACTTGCTCCATACGCTGGTGCGTAACGAAGATTTATTGCATGAGCTGGGCGAGCATCAGGCCGAACTGGTGGATGCGCTGGGAATTTTCGACTATTTCAACGATGCCGATGCGGTGATTTTTCTCCAGCGTGCGCTGCGGCTGATAAAGCCCGGCGGGGCGGTGATTGTCTCGAATATGCTGGCCAGCAGCCCACAAATCGATTTTATTTTGCGCTGTATCGGCTGGGAGGATATTTATCCGCGGACGCTCCGGCAGCTGCAGGATATTCATATCGCGGCAGGCGTGCCGGTGGAAAATGTCACCGTGGTGGTCCCGAAAGACGGGGTGTATGCGGTGATGGAGATTAAGGTGGGGGATGACAAACCGCACGGTCAGTTCCCTCTCCCTGAGGGAGAGGGCTAGGGTGAGGGGGGACAGGGCGCTACAATATTTACCGTTCCTCAGTTGTTCGGTTTACCCGAACAACTACCATGAAGGATTAGCTGGTTTCTTTATTCTCAATGTCTGTTGGGGATTCTTGCTTTTCATGCTCTATCTGCTGACCAGTTTCCTGCACCAACTTCCGGGCCATTTCCTTGATACGCTCTCGACTTTCACAGGTTCGAGAGTTTATTACTTCATTTAAGGTCTTCATTTTATTGCCTCCATGCTTCTGGATACTTGATTTAATCGCTGCGCTCTATAATGATCCCCCTCATGAAAATCGAATCTGCACACCCCTCACACTTCGAACGTCTCGTCACAGTCTGGGAGTCTTCCGTTCGTGCCACCCATCACTTTTTACAGGAAAGTGATATTGCGGCGCTGCGCCCGTTATTGCTCAATGCCTATCTGCCCAATCTCAAGGTTATGATTGCCCGTGATGAAGCGGGTGTTATTCATGGCTTTTTAGGCGTCGATGAAAACCGCATTGAAATGCTGTTTGTGGATGATGCGAGCCGGGGAAAAGGCGTAGGGAAATTGCTGCTGAACTATGCCATTGCGCATTTTGGTGCGAATGAAGTGGATGTAAACGAGCAAAACCCGCAGGGCGTTGCGTTTTATCAGCATATGGGGTTTGTGCAGGTGGGGCGCTCAGAACTGGACGGACAAGGGAATGCATTTCCGTTGTTGCATATGAAGCTCCGGGATTAGCGCTTAGCCTGCTTATCCCATTTTACTAAGCCGATGATATCTTTCTCTCCTTCGGCTTCTTTCTGCAGGCGCTGCTTTTTTTCAAACGCCATGTATTCTGAGCATGCCTTTTCATCAGCCGCTTTCTTGCTGATTTTACCTGCCCCTTCTAAAACGTCCCGGTCGTTAAATTGCAGGAACTGATCGAGTTTGGTTTGCCAGTCTCGTAAAAATACCTGCTTGCGGCGTTTGGCCTGATCTTCAGCAAAATCGAGCCACATATTCACGACGCGATTTAGTTCGCTTACTTCATCTTGCGACAAATAATTTTTAGCGGTGGTGACATCGCATTTGCTGACTTCTTCGCCTTTATAGCTGGTCAGTCCCATATGCGGTTGAGTGGCGTCTGCACGTTGGTGAATCAACTCAGCAGCGGTATGACCCGTGCAGGCAAAATGCAGTTTATTCTGGATGGTCTGGAAGAACTGGGTGGTTTCTTTAAGCGATGGTTGGTAATCAGCGGCTAACGCAAAAATCTCCTTCACGCGGAGATACACCCGGCGTTCGCTGGCTCGAATGTCGCGAATGCGTTCCAGCATTTCATCGAAATAGTCAGGTACGGCGGATGATCCGACAGGCGGATTCTTCAGGCGCTCGTCGTCCATAACGAAACCTTTTACCAGATATTCCTGGAGCGTTTGGGTAGCCCACTGGCGGAATTGGATGCCGCGAGGCGAACGAACACGGTACCCCACAGCAAGTATTGCTTCGAGGGTGTAGTGATCTATCTCTCTGGACACGTTACGTTTTCCTTCCTGGCGAACTATCCGGAATTTCCGGATAGTTGAATGTTGATCAATTTCACCCTCGGAAAATATATTCATAAGATGCTCATTGATGGTTCGAACATCTTTACCGTACAGATCGGCCATTGCTGCCTGGGATAACCAGATTGTGTCTGATTCGAAGCGACATTCGACACGTACTCTTCCGTCACCGCTGGAAAACATAATAAATTCGCCTACCGGAGATTGGATTACGTCTTTATCTACCATGTCGCCTCCACACCTTCAACGTCTAACCCTATAAGCACGTAGTATGCCAGAAACAACTGCTAAACCAGGTGGTTTGTATTTGATTTTTCGAGGAGCTTTCCAGGAAATTGAGTTTTAATCGCGGCAAGCGCTTCCTCTATCTGAATAAGCTTTGCCTTCGTCCGTTTGTAATCATCCTGCAACCTTTGCTCCTGCTCGTTATAAGCCATCAGAACGATGCACCCTTTCATGACCTTTACCGTGACCTGCTTTCCGGTATCAAAACCCGCGGCACGTAGCCATTTGCCGGAAAGGATAATTTTCGGCGTGGATTTGTCGAAAACATTCGGGCGGTATCCCACAATTAACGAACGCTCGGTTCCGGACTGGTCGGTGTCTGGGTTAGAATGCGAATCAGCCATAATCAACTCCTTGATAGTTGGTGAGGTTAGACGCTCCGGTTGTGTTCCCGCACATCGGGGCGTTGCAAAGACAGGAGGTATAGGTGGCCTCCTATGTGTGTGAGATTAAATGGATAGGTGGCGTCATGTCAATCATATCGCGCGAAAAAAAACCAAAAGGCGGCGGACAGTCTCCGCAATTTAAGATGCGTATTGATCCGGCATTGAAGGAACAGTTGGATGCTGTAGCGGCTGAGGAAGGAGTGAGTCTCGCCAGCTGGCTGAAGGAGCTGGCGAGGGATGCATTGAGATCTAAAGGAATTGAACCTAACGGTTAGAGATAATATTCAAAAATTCAATCATCATTAAAGCCTATAATGTGAAACTCTGCGCCTGAAGATTTTATTGCATTGTCGGAACTAACTAACAGTACGTCTAATTGTCTTTTGATATTATTATTATGTGATTTCAAATAATAGCTCTTAGTTGTATGGGGCTGTATAACTATCACACGGGTTTTTATTTTATTAGGGTTGGCGTTTAAAGTTGTAAGTTTATTTAAAAAATCAGAAGATTGTATTAATTTATTTTCATGCCAACACATTTTATTTTTAGAATTAGCAGCCCTTTCAGTTAGATCCTGAATGAGGTTTTTACGATTTGAGTATCTAAGGTTTTTTACTGCTTGACTCAAAACAATATCATGAGCACCAACAGATATTCTTCTACCACTGCTAATACTATTGGCTGCTTTTATATGAATCAGAGATACTATAGTCGTTCCAAGATACTCATCGATATGAATAAAATCTGCTTTTTCTCCCGCGCCATCGTCGCAATATAACCAACCTGTAGGTTTTTCAGTAGTATTGAAATTTTCGTAAGTATTCCAACGACTATTCCATCTATTCCTTACCCAGCAAAAAAGAGAATCCTGCATTCCTATCATGCTTAAATCGAGTTTTTCTGACACTAAAGGTTTCTCTTTACAGATATCAAATTTCTCGAAGTCAGCCCAAATGAACCTATTATATTCAACATCTTTATAATCGGTTTTAAAAATCCATGTATTTACTATCGCATGACCGGACTCATACCAACACTTAATTAATTCAGGGTATTTAAGAATCTTAGCGTAATTATTGAGTATATCTTTTTTTTGTGGAATTGGATGGAGGCTACAAATCTCAAAAGAAACTTCATATTCTTTTATTATTAACTTTACGCTAATATCGCCGCAATGAACATTTTCATAAAAAACTTTTAGTGAAAAGGATGAGCCTATGTTAGGCGAGATTTCAGTCTTATATTTCTTGGAAATCTTTCTTAGTAATTCAGATTTTGTAATGCTCATTTCGTAAGGAACGAAATCGTGATCAAGCACGGAAAAATCATAAGCATCTTTTACGCCTGTTAACTCATTTATTGGGCTAGCTAAAATGCCTATTGGCGAAAGGTTGTTTTGGTCGTTAGAGTTTAGCATGTCCAATATTTCGATAACATTTTTTTCAAAAGTTTCCCAATCTTTACATGGACCTTTCCAAATAGATGACTTAAAGGGATTTAGCCCTATTGTTTTATTATTGATACCAATTTCGGTTCGCACAGCAGACATCATGTAAGATTGATCCTCTAAAGGATCTAAAGATTCTGCTACACTATTGCCGCCCAATACTTTTGAATCAGCCTTAAAAGTATTCTTTCCATGTATACCTAACAACCATAACATCTTGATATTATCTTCATTAATAAATAAGTGATTTAATTTAGATATTTCAACAGGATGTAAGTATGGCAGTGATGTGCTTTTAAAATACTCCCTTATCGAGTCTTTCATTCCTTTTTCTGAAAAATAAAATGCCACATAACTACCAAGGTTAAAAGTCAAAGCAACATGATTTTCTGTATCATGAATATCATTTCTGCTGGTCCAGCTTGGAATTTTTTTTATAGAGTAAGGAGAAATAAATAATGTGGAATCATTAATTAGTTCAGTTGATAATGGGTATTTTAATATATCTCCTTCATTATAAATTTTAGTATCTATAATTTGCATTATAGTTTCATGTATAAATTTAGGCGTGTAGTTTGATTTATTAAAACCAACTAAAACAGAGAAAAAAGGCGAAAGATGTTCCTTTTGAATATCGTTCATAACGATCTCATTAATTATAGGAAGTGAGAAATGAGATGTATATATGAATTTTTAGAATGATCTAGTGATGTCCATCACATATGAAAAGAATTTTGGCGGAAGATCACAGGAGTCGAACCTGCCCGGGAACGCTGGCGTCCCCAACTGGATTTGAAGTCCAGCCACCTCACCGGAGATGACGATCTTCCGCGCCTGCATTGCTACATGGAGGCGGGGCGCATTATAGCTACTTTCAGGCATTTACCACATACCCCGGCACACTTTTTTCACCTCTCTTTTGACCTTAACACCCCTGTTTCAGTTAATTCCTAAGAAAATCCTCAGGTTAGCATTTCGTGCTCGTCAATATTTACCGCGATCACAAAAAACAAGAAACGTAACCAGCTAACCAGAAAACGCAATACCCGCTCCTGAAACAATGGTTTAAAAATCTGTAACCGGTCTCAGCGCCCCCTACAGCGTGAAGGATAAAAAAATGAGCGACGTATTGTCAGTAAAAGAGAAGATTGGCTACGGCATGGGTGACGCCGCCAGTCACATCATCTTCGATAACGTTATGTTGTACATGATGTTTTTCTATACCGATATCTTCGGTATTCCTGCCGGGTTTGTCGGCACGATGTTCCTGCTGGCACGTGCGCTGGATGCGATTTCGGACCCGTGCATGGGCCTGATCGCTGACCGCACCCGCAGCCGCTGGGGTAAATTCCGGCCGTGGATACTGTTCGGTGCTATCCCGTTCGGCATTGTCTGCGTGCTGGCCTACACCACGCCGGACCTCAGCCTCAACGGCAAAATGATCTATGCCGCCATTACCTACACGCTGCTGACGCTGCTCTATACCGTGGTTAACATCCCTTATTGCGCGCTGGGCGGTGTGATCACCAACGACCCGACGCAGCGTATCTCCCTGCAGTCCTGGCGCTTTGTGCTGGCGACCGCGGGCGGCATGCTCTCGACGGTACTGATGATGCCGCTGGTTAACCTGATTGGTGGCGATGACAAAGCGTTCGGTTTCCAGGGTGGGATAGCTGTGCTGTCGGTGGTCGCGTTTCTGATGCTGGCGTTCTGCTTCTTCACCACCAAAGAGCGCATCCAGGTGCCGCCGAGCACCACCTCCATGCGCGAAGACCTGCGAGATATCTGGCACAACGACCAGTGGCGTATTGTTGGTGTGCTGACCATTCTTAATATCCTCGCCGTCTGCGTGCGTGGCGGCGCGATGATGTACTACTGCACCTGGATCATGGGCTCACCGGAAATCTTTGTCGCGTTCCTCACCACCTACTGTGTCGGCAACCTGATTGGCTCTGCGCTGGCGAAACCGCTCACCGACTGGAAATGCAAGGTCAGCATCTTCTGGTGGACTAACGCCGCCCTGGCAGTGGTCAGCGTGGCGATGTTCTTCGTTCCCATGCATGCCACTGTAGTGATGTTCACCTTCATCTTTGTGATTGGGGTGTTGCATCAGCTGGTGACGCCGATCCAGTGGGTCATGATGTCCGATACCGTCGACTACGGCGAATGGACAAACGGCAAGCGTCTTACCGGCATCAGCTTCGCGGGCACGCTGTTTGTGCTGAAACTCGGCCTGGCGCTGGGCGGGGCGATGATCGGCTGGATGCTGGCAGGGGGGGGTTATGACGCCGCAGCTAAAACCCAGAACAGCGCGACCATCAGCATCATTATCGGCCTGTTCACCCTGGCCCCGGCGGTCTGCTATGTGCTGAGCGCCATCATCGCCAAACGCTACTACACCCTGAAAACGCCTTTCCTGACCAAAATCATGAGCGAGCTGGCACACGGCGCGCGCCGCAATCAGCAGGAGTTTGACAACCTGCCGGTGAGTAAAGAATTACAGAACTAAGAGGACGATAGTATGAAAATCAGTGATGGAAACTGGCTCATTCAACCGGGCCTGAACGTCACCTGCCCGGTTCATGTGTTCGATGTAGAGCAGCAGGGCAATGACCTTGTGGTGTACGTGGCGCCGCGTGATGTACGAGAACGTACCTGGCAGCTTGATACCCTGATGTTCACCGTCCGTCTTTTCTCCCCTCAGGAAGGGATTGTCGGCGTGCGTATCGAGCACTTCCAGGGCGCGCTGAACAACGGCCCGCACTATCCTCTGAATGTCATCAAAGAGGTGAACGTTGAGATTGAAAACAATGCCGAATTTGCTGAGCTGAAAAGCGGTCACCTCAGCGTGCGCGTCACCAAAGGCGAGTGCTGGGCGCTGGATTTTCTGCGCAACGGACAGCGTATTACCGGCAGTCAGCTGAAAAACAACGGTTACGTGCAGGATACCCGTACCGATCGTCATTATGTTTTTGAGCGTCTGGATCTGGGCGTAGGTGAAACGGTCTACGGCCTCGGTGAGCGCTTTACCGCGCTGGTGCGTAACGGCCAGACGGTCGAGACCTGGAACCGCGACGGCGGCACCAGTACCGAGCAGTCATACAAAAATATCCCGTTCTATCTGACCAACCGCGGCTACGGGGTGCTGGTGAACCACCCGGAAAACGTGTCGTTTGAAATTGGCTCCGAGAAGGTCTCCAAAGTGCAGTTCAGCGTGGAAGGTGAATATCTCGAGTACTTTGTGATAGACGGCCCGACGCCAAAAGAGGTCCTGAACCGTTATACGCGCTTCACCGGGCGTCCGGCACTGCCGCCCGCGTGGTCATTCGGCCTGTGGCTGACCACGTCGTTCACCACCAACTACGATGAAGCCACGGTGAACAGCTTTATTGATGGCATGGCGGAGCGCGACCTGCCGCTGCATGTCTTCCACTTCGACTGCTTCTGGATGAAGGCCTTCCAGTGGTGTGATTTTGAGTGGGACCCGGTGACCTTCCCGGATCCGGAAGGGATGATCCGCCGCCTGAAGGAGAAAGGGCTGAAGGTTTGCGTGTGGATTAACCCGTACATCGGCCAGAAGTCGCCGGTATTTCGCGAACTGAAAGAGAAGGGCTACCTGCTCAAGCGCCCGGACGGCTCCCTGTGGCAGTGGGACAAGTGGCAGCCGGGGCTGGCGATTTATGACTTCACTAACCCGGACGCGTGCCGGTGGTATGCCGACAAGCTGAAAGGCCTGGTGGATATTGGCGTCGACTGCTTTAAGACCGACTTTGGCGAGCGCATCCCGACGGACGTCCAGTGGTTTGACGGTTCCGATCCGCAGAAGATGCACAACCACTACGCATACCTTTATAACGAACTGGTGTGGAACGTACTGAAAGAAACGGTGGGCGCGGATGAGGCGGTGCTGTTTGCCCGCTCGGCGTCGGTAGGTGCGCAACAGTTCCCGGTGCACTGGGGTGGCGACTGTTACGCCAACTACGAGTCGATGGCGGAAAGCCTGCGCGGCGGGCTGTCGATTGGTCTGTCCGGCTTTGGCTTCTGGAGCCATGACATCGGTGGATTTGAGAACACCGCGCCGGCACACGTCTACAAACGCTGGTGCGCGTTTGGGCTGTTATCCAGCCACAGCCGCCTGCATGGCAGCAAATCTTACCGCGTACCGTGGGCGTACGATGATGAGTCCTGTGATGTGGTGCGTCACTTCACTCAGCTGAAATGTCAGATGATGCCGTATCTCTATCGCCAGGCTGCCCTGGCTCGCGAGTATGGCACACCGATGCTGCGGGCGATGATGCTGGAGTTCCCGGACGATCCGGCATGCGATTACCTCGACCGTCAGTACATGCTGGGGGAGTCGGTGATGGTAGCCCCGGTGTTTTCTGAGGCCGGTGACGTGCAGTTTTATCTGCCGGAAGGGCGCTGGACCCATCTCTGGCATAACGATGAAATCAAGGGCAGCCGCTGGCATAAACAGCAGCATGATTTCCGCAGCCTGCCGGTCTATGTGCGCGATAACACCCTGCTGGCGTTGGGCAACAATCAACAGAAACCGGACTACGCCTGGAACGAGGGAACAGCTTTCCAGCTGTTTAACCTGGGCGATGGCGCGATGGCGGTGAGCGAAGTGCCTGCGGCGGACGGTTCTGTGGCATTTACGCTGAAAGCCACACGCAGTGGCGACACCGTGACCATTACCGGCACAGGTGACGCGCGAACCTGGTCGGTCTGCTTGCGCAACGTGCAGAAACTGAGTGGCGTAAAAGGCGGCTCAGAGGCCGGGAGCGAGTGGGGCGTGGTGGTGAAAGCGGAGGGTAATGAGGTGGTGGTACACCTTTAATTTTCCTCACCCTGACCCTCTCCCCAACGGGGGGAGGGTTTGCTTCCTCTTCCTTTCAGGGAGAGGGCTGGGGCGAGGATAGTGTCGACACCTCTCCCCCCGTCATCGTCTGTTGCACCTGCTGTTTATCCATATTTACCGCATTCAGTTTCCCGTTAACCGTCGGCTTCAGCGGTGCGTTGGCCTGCACGCTGCCGCTGGCGGTTAGCTGGATATTGCCATCACCGCCAATGGGCAGCGCCGGCCAGCCCCACGCCTGCAGCACGTTGAGCGGCACGCCGCGTCCGTTCAGGCTGATTGTGGTCTGCCGTGGCGGAAGCTGTGAAACCGTCGCCGTGGCTTCCAGAATGTCTTTTTCGGTGAAAGCACTCAGGTCGGTAATGTTTACCGTTGAGGCGTTAGCGTTCAGCGCCAGCGACGGACGACGCACGTCCACGCGGTTAAAGGTCGCCGCCGCGCCGTTCAGCGTTGCGCTGCCACCCCATACGCCCCACTGGCGATCTTTCGCCAGCTGCAGGTTCGCGCCATAGCCATCAAGAGAGGTGATTTGCCACGGGAAGGCCGGGTCGATATCGATAACCAGGTTGCGGCTCAGGCCGAATTTTTTCAGCGTCAGGCTGTTCAGCCATTCCGGTAACGGCTCCATCCACAGCGTTTTCCAGTTCTGCGGCAGGGTGTATTCCAGCCCGGCGATGGCGACATCGTCCAGCACCAGCGCGTTACCCTCGCGCAGCCAGTTGCCGGAAGCACGTACCATGCCGCCCTCCCAGCGGGAGGTAAACTGGCGCAGCGCCACGCCTTGCGGGGAGAACTCCGCATTCATGATCGGGTCGAACAGATGCAGAGAGCCATAAATAAACTCGCTGGCGTTCATGGACAAACGCCCCTCCTGACTTTGCCAGTCGCCTTTGCTGAGCGTCAGGTTGCGCAGGCTTAAATCGAGATCGGTCACCGCCCAGTCCGGCCCCTGCAGGCGTGCGTCAGTCACTTCCAGACGGCCAATCTGCAGCGAGGGAATGGTGGTCAGAGGCGCGAAGAAATCCACCAGTGACTTATCGCTTTGCAGGCGGATCTCATTCAGACGCATGGTGTCGATAATCCAGCTGCCGTCAGCGTTGCGCAGGGCGGACCCGGTGAGCGAACCGCGCGCCATATCGGCACCAATGGTGTTCAGCACCACCTCTTTGCCGTTGAGCTGCCCCTGGATCAGCACGTTGGTGGCCGGCACGCCGTTCAGGGTAAGTGAGCCTGCGCTCACCTGGATCTGTGCGTTTTTACCCAGCACATTGCCTGCTTCTGGCTGCCACGGGCTGACGCCGCCCGTCACTTTCTGTGCGCTGAGATCCCATTCCGTATTGGGGCTGTTAAAGGCCATGTTGTTCAACTGCAAACGGTCCGCCTGGAACGGGAGCGGTGCCGTCTGAGGAGAAAGATTAAGCGTGCCATCGAACAGGGTAATGGTGTCCATGTGCAGCGGATCGGTGACCTGACGGCTACTCAGACCAATATCGACTTTCCTGGCCACCAGCGTGGCGGGTTTACCGTCGCGGCCAAACGTGACGTTTTCCAGAATGATGTGGGAAGGTGACGAAAAGCGGTGATCCATCAGGTCGAAATTGAGTTCGTAATCGGTATTCACCGTTATCCAGTTGCTGGCCTGAGATGCTCCCCAGCGGGTCTGGAGCAGAATATAGAGCGCCAGCACCACAACGAGCAGGGCCACCAGAAGATAGACGAGTACCTTTCCAATAAATTTCATGGTCTTCCATCCCGCGAAACGCACATAAGGGAGTTATGCACGATTTATGCGCAATGCTCAAGGCGGGAATGGTGTAAAGAGATGTCACGGCAGGCGTTGACAGCCTGCCGTGAGGGCGATCAATTTTTCTCAGGCGGGAAAACGAGGTTCAGAACAATCGCGGTGATACCGCCTGCCGCAATGCCGGAAGAGAGCAGGTTTTTCACCCAGTCCGGGGCAAACTGCAGGATCAGCGGTTGCTGTGAAACACCCAGACCCACGGCCAGCGACAGGGCAATGATCATGATGGCGCGGCGGTTCAGCGGTTCGCGAGAGACGATACGTACACCGGAAGCCGCGATGGTCCCGAACATCACCAGCGTTGCGCCGCCCAGCACCGGTTCAGGTATATGCTGCACAAAACCGCTTACCGCTGGGAACAGGCCGAGGACGATCAGCATCAGTGCCACCACAAAACCGACGTAGCGGCTGGCAACGCCAGTCAGCTGGATCACGCCGTTGTTCTGGCCGAAGCAGGAGTTCGGGAAGGTGTTGAAGACCGCAGAGACAAACGAGTTCAGGCCGTTCGCCAGCACGCCGCCTTTCAGGCGTTTCATATACAGCGGGCCGGAGACCGGCTGCTCGGAGACATCAGACGTGGCGGTGATATCGCCAATCGTCTCCAGCGAGGTGATCATAAAGACCAGCATCAGCGGCAGCAGCAGACCCCAGTCAATGCCCAGGCCGTAGTACAGCGGCGTTGGAATGGTGATCAGCGCACTGTTGGTCTGCGGGGTGTTCTCCGGCAGCATACCCAGCGCCCAGGCCAGCAGATAACCGGCCGCCATGGCGATCACCAGCGATGCCACACGCAGATACGGGTTACGCTGACGGTTTAGCAGAATAATGATTGCCAGCACCACGCCGGCCAGCAGCAGGTTTTTCGGTGCACCAAAAGTGTGGTCGCTCATTGCCGCATAACCGCCACCGATGGAGGTCAGGCCAACCTGAATCAGCGACAGGCCAATGATCATCACCACCACGCCGGATACCAGCGGCGTGATCACGCGACGCGCCAGGTGCAGTACCCGGGAGATCACCATCTCGGTGCAGCTGGCCAGCATCAGCGTGCCAAACAGCGCCGCCATCATGGTCGGAACATCCGCGCCGCCGGTTTTGAGGGCTGTACCGCCCATGATCAGCGGTGCGACAAAGTTAAAACTGGTGCCCTGGATCGACAACAATCCAGACCCCACCGGGCCCCACGCTTTAATTTGAATAATGGACGCCACGCCGGAGGCAAAGAGGGACATACTGATGATGTGCTGTGTATCCTGAGCCGGTAAACCAAGCGCCTGGCAGATGAGCAGCGCCGGGGTGATCACCGCAACGAACATAGCCAGCAGGTGTTGGCAGGCGGCAAAGAGCGTCTGAGGAAGAGGCGGACGGTCTTCAAGGCGGTAAATCAGTTCGCTATTTTGCTTCTGCGCAATCGGTTGCGCATCGGAAGACTCAAGGGTGTTAACGGACATCGGCGGCAATCCCACGGTGGAAAAGCGGGCATTTTATCTGACCACCTGGTAAAAGCAAACGATTGCCAACAAAAAAAGACAAGAAAATCTGCCGCTGTGAGCAGGTTTTCTACAACCCATGGGGAAAAAAAATTACACTTTTTGCGCCGGCGGCTCATGACGAGCGCAAGCCGGCCCAGGATAACGCCGCGTGTGTATGGAACACGCGCATAACAGGAGCCTTTTATGATTCATCTCGATACGTTGTCGACCCTTGTTGCCGCAACGCTGGTCTTACTGCTTGGCCGTAAGCTCGTACACAGCGTTTCCCTTCTGAAGAAATACACCATTCCTGAACCTGTTGCCGGCGGACTGCTGGTGGCGCTGGCCCTGCTGGTGCTGAAGAAAAGCATGGGCTGGGAAATTGATTTTGATATGTCCCTGAAAGATCCGCTGATGCTGGCCTTCTTTGCCACCATTGGCCTGAATGCCAACCTGGCGAGCCTGCGGACGGGTGGTAAAGTGCTCGGCGTATTTCTGATCGTGGTGGTAGGGCTGCTAGTGATGCAAAACGCCATTGGTATCGGGATGGCCACGCTGTTGGGCCTGGATCCGCTGATGGGGCTGCTGGCCGGATCAATCACCCTCTCTGGTGGCCACGGTACCGGGGCGGCGTGGAGCAAGCTGTTTACTGAGCGCTACGGCTTTGAAAACGCCACCGAAGTGGCGATGGCCTGCGCCACCTTCGGTCTGGTGCTGGGCGGCCTGATCGGCGGGCCGGTGGCGCGGTATCTGGTGAAGCACTCTGGTACGCCAGACGGAAGACCGGACGATGAGCTGGTGCCCACTGCCTTTGAAAAACCCGACGTCGGACGCACCATCACTTCGCTGGTGTTGATTGAAACTATCGCGATGATTGCCATCTGCCTGACGGTGGGCAAAGTGGTTGCGCAATGGCTGGCAGGTTCAGCGTTCGAGCTCCCGACGTTTGTGTGCGTGCTGTTTGTTGGGGTGCTGCTGAGTAACGGTCTGGCGCTGATGGGCTTCTACCGCGTATTTGAACGTGCCGTATCGGTGCTTGGCAACGTCTGCCTGTCGCTGTTCCTGGCGATGGCCCTGATGAGCCTCAAGCTCTGGGAGCTGGCCTCACTGGCGCTGCCGATGGTGGCTATTCTGGCCGTTCAGGCGCTGTTTATGGCGTTCTACGCCATGTTTGTTACCTGGCGCATGATGGGCAAAAACTACGATGCAGCAGTGCTGGCGGCGGGGCATTGTGGGTTTGGTCTGGGGGCAACGCCGACGGCTATCGCCAACATGCAGGCGATCACAGAACGTTTTGGGCCTTCGCATATGGCGTTTCTGGTGGTTCCGATGGTCGGGGCGTTCTTCATTGATATCGTCAACGCGCTGGTGATCAAGCTTTACCTGATGCTGCCGATGTTTGCCTGAGATCAGGCGTTGGAATAGCGTTCGGTTTCCGGCATCCAGCGCTCAATTAACGCTGCCGCCTGTTCGGGGTAGCGCTCATGAATATGGCGTGCGAGGCGCTGAACTTCGGGGATCATGGCCTGATCGCGCAGTAAATCCGCCACTTTGAATTCGGCGTTACCCGTCTGACGCGTGCCCAGCAGTTCGCCTGGGCCGCGGATCTCCAGGTCTTTTTGTGCAATCACAAAACCGTCGTTACTGTCGCGCAGCACCTGCAAACGCATCTGTGCGGTTTTCGAGAGCGGTGCTTTGTAGAGCAGCACGCAGTGAGAGGCGACAGCACCGCGGCCAACGCGGCCGCGCAGCTGATGGAGTTGCGCAAGGCCAAGACGTTCCGGGTTTTCGATGATCATCAGGCTGGAATTGGGCACGTCTACGCCCACTTCAATCACCGTTGTGGCAACCAGCAAATGCAGTTCACCCTGTTTGAACGACTGCATCACCGCCTGTTTCTCAGTAGGCTTCATCCGCCCGTGAACCAGACCCACGTTCAGCTCGGGCAGCGCCAGCTTCAGCTCTTCCCACGTCGCTTCCGCAGCCTGCGCTTCAAGCAGTTCAGACTCTTCAATTAACGTGCAGACCCAGTAGGCCTGACGGCCTTCGTGAGTGCAGGCGTTGCGCACGCGGTCGATGATATCGCTCCGGCGTGTGTCCGGAATGGCGACCGTGGTGACCGGTGTACGGCCCGGCGGCAGTTCGTCGATGGTCGATGTATCGAGATCGGCGTAGGCGGTCATTGCCAGGGTGCGCGGGATAGGTGTGGCAGTCATGATCAGCTGATGCGGATGGAAGCCCTGCTGTAGCCCTTTCTCCCACAGCGCCAGACGCTGGTGTACACCGAAGCGGTGTTGTTCGTCGATAATCACCAGGGCAAGACCATTAAACTGCACCTGCTCCTGGAAAATCGCGTGCGTGCCGACAATCATCTGTACCTGACCGCTGGCAATGGCGTCCTGTTGTGCCTGACGCGCTTTACCTTTTTGCTTCCCGGCAAGCCAGCCCACTTCAATCCCAAGCGGGGCAAACCACGCGCGGAAGTTATTAGCGTGCTGTTCAGCCAGCAGTTCAGTGGGGGCCATTAGCGCCACCTGCCTGCCGTGGGCAATTGCGCGCAGGGCAGCCAGGGCTGCAACCAGCGTTTTACCGGACCCCACATCCCCCTGAACCAGGCGCATCATGGGCACATCAAGCGCCATATCGCGTTCGATCTCGGCCGTGACGCGTGCCTGTGCACCGGTGGGTTTAAACGGCAGTGAGGCCAGCAGCTTATCTTTGAGTTCATTTCGCGGGCTTAAGGGCTGGGCATGAAAACGCTGCGCGCCCGCCCGTACCGCCAGCATGCTCAGGTTATGAGCCAGTAATTCCTCAAGGATAAGACGCCGTTGAGCGGGGTGTTTGCCGCTTTCCAGGTCGCTAAGCTGCAGGGTTGGCGGCGGGCGGTGCAGGGTGCGCAGCGCCTCGGGCAGACTCATCATGCCCTGAGCCAGCTCAGGCGGCAGTAGCTCGGTAATGGCGCAGGTATCCAGCAGTTCCAGCGCCTGGTCGGTGAGTTTACGCAGCGTTGCCTGCTTGATGCCTTCGGTCGTCGGATAAACCGGGGTCAGAGTCTCCTGCAGCTCCGGCGTGCTCAGATCTCCCTGAACGCGATACTCCGGGTGGATCATCTCTGCGCCGTATTTCCCGCGTTTGGCTTCACCATAGGCCAGCACCCTGCGACCGGTCGCAAGGCTGTTTTTCATGGCCGCATTGAAGTTGAAAAAGCGCAGGGTGAGAATGCCGGTGCCGTCGCTGATCTGACAGGTCATCATCCGGCGTCCGCCAAAGGTGATATTGCAGTTCAGTACTTCGCCTTCAACGGTGGCGTAAATGGCAGGCAGCAGATCGCCAATCTTATAGAGTTGGGTGCGGTCTTCATAACGCAGGGGGAGATGGAGCAGGAGATCCTGCACTGTATGCAGGCCAATTTTTGCCAGTTTACTGCTTTGCGCCGCGCCTACGCCCGTCAGGCTATTGAGCGGTATGGCATCCAGCAGACGGCCTTTCATCGGTTATCCTGCGTACTGCATGGTGGCCCACCACTCGGCATCGGCTTCAATTTCGCCCTGCGCGTTGACGTGGGGGTAAGGCAGTTTTTTTTGTTTCGCGACGCGAGCCAGCACCGGGTAACCACCTTCGAACAGCAGGCGCTGCTGCTCCTCTTCCGGCAGCATGCTGTTGCTGCGCTTGTACATGCCCGCGTTCTGACGCTGGCGCTGCGCTTCATAGAGAATGAGCGCAGAGGCCACGGAGACATTGAGAGACTGCACCATGCCGATCATGGGGATGATGATATCCTGATCCGCCAGATCCAGCGCTTCCTGGGTGATCCCGGTTTTCTCCTGACCCATCAAAATACAGGTCGGGCGGGTGTAGTCGATCTCACGAAAATCGACGGCTTTTGCGGACAGGTTAGTGGCCAGGACCTGCATACCGCGACCTTTCAGGTGCGATACGGCTTCGCCAATAGTCTGGTGGGTTTTGACGGACACCCAGCTGTTGCTGCCTGCGGCAGTTGAAGCCATGGTTCGCATGCGGGCACCCGGCCAGACGGCGTGTACTTCATGCACGCCTACGGCGTCTGCGGTACGGACAATTGCAGAGACGTTATGAGGTTTGTGGACCTGCTCCATGCAGACCGTCAGGTCAGGCTGACGCCTGGCGAGCATTTCGCAGATACGCTCGTAACGTTTTGAATTCATAAGTCTAGTTTCGGTTACGGGTGACTTTAATCACGTCCGGCATCACGCGGATCTTGCGCATAATGTTCGCCAGATGCACGCGGTCACGGGCGGTCAGACGAATAAAGGCGCTGTAGACGCGGCCATCTTTCTCTTCCGTGTTCAGGCTCTGAATGTTGGAAGAGGCCGTATTGATTGCTGCCGTCAGGTTCGCCAGGGCACCCTGGTGGTTGAACATATCCACCTTAATTTCGGTGATAAATTCCTGTGCCGTCTCTTTATCCCACTCGACTGCCATGAACTTCTCCGCCTCTTTTTGATAACCGCGGATGTTACGACAGGATTCGTGGTGGATAACCAGCCCTTTACCCGGACTGACGTGCGCAATAATCGGGTCACCCGGGATAGGACGGCAACATTTCGCGAAGGTGATAAGTACGCCGTCCGCGCCTTTGATCGGCAGATGACCGTGGCTTTGCGTCGTCGTCGGGATCGCCGTGGTATCACCCTGCTGCAGGTTCTTCGCCACGACCACGCTCATGGCGTTGCCGAGGCCGATTTCTGCCAGCAGGTCATCAAGCGAGGCGAGCTTCATGCGCTCCAGCTCACGCTGAATGTTCTCTTTCGGGATTTCAGCCAGCTTACGGCTACCACCCAACGCATGGTTGAGCAGACGACGCCCCAGGCTGACGGAATCATCGCGCTTGAGGTTTTTCAGCAACTGGCGGATTTTGGCGCGTGCTTTGGAACTCACGACAAAGTTCAGCCAGGCCGCGTTCGGACGTGCGCCCGGTGCGGTAATAATTTCCACCGTCTGGCCGCTGGAAAGCGGCTGAGAGAGCGGATAAGGCTGCCTGTCGACACGCGCGCCCACGCAGGCGTGGCCGATATCGGTATGCACGGCGTAAGCAAAGTCGACCGGCGTAGCGCCTGCAGGCAGTTCGACAATGCGGCCTTCTGGGGTGAAAACGTAAATCTCATCCGGGAAGAGATCGGATTTAACGCTCTCGATAAATTCAAACGAGCTACCCGCACTCTGCTGCAGCTCCAGCAGGCTTTGCATCCAGCGCTGGGCGCGGATTTGTGCGGTTGTACTGCTTTCACCACCGTGCTCTTTATAAGCCCAGTGTGCAGCCACACCCATCTCCGCCATCTGGTCCATGTCTTCGGTGCGGATCTGCACTTCAACAGGCACGCCGTGTGGACCGATCATCGAGGTATGTAAAGATTGATAGCCGTTCGCTTTTGGAATGGCGATGTAATCTTTCATGCGCCCTGGACGCGGTTTGTACAGGCTGTGCATCTGGCCCAGCACGCGGTAGCAGGTATCAGAGTCGTGGACGATCACGCGGAACGCGTAGATATCCATGATCGAATGAAAACGCTGCTCTTTGAGCACCATTTTGCAGTAAATGGAGTACAGATGTTTTTCGCGACCGCTGACGCGGCACGGAATTCCCGCTTCCTGTAAACGTCCTTCAATTTCAGAGAGGATCTTTTGAATCATCTCTTTACGGTTGCCGCGTGCGGCTTTCACCACCTCTTTAATCACGCGATAGCGGTTCGGGTATAACGCTTCAAAACCCAGCTCTTCCAGCTCGGTTTTAATGTGGTGGATACCTAAACGGTGCGCCAGCGGACTGTAGATTTCGAGGGTTTCACGGGCAATGCGGCGACGTTTGTCCGGGCGAAGTGAGCCCAGCGTGCGCATATTGTGGGTACGGTCAGCAAGTTTGATAAGAATGACGCGGATATCCTGCACCATCGCCATAATCATCTTGCGAAAGTTTTCGGCTTGCGCCTCTTTCTTGTCGCGGAATTTCAGCTTATCAAGCTTAGAGACCCCTTCCACCAGCTCGGCAACGCTTTTGCCAAACAGCTGTTCCATATCCTGGTAGGTGGCAGGGGTATCTTCGATCACATCATGCAGCAGGGCGGCCATCAGCGTTTCGTAGTCGAGTTTCATCTCGGCCAGAATACAGGCCACCGCTACCGGGTGCGTGATATAGGGTTCACCGCTTGAACGTGCCTGGCCCTCGTGAGCGTCACGTGCAACGAGATACGCCTGCTGAAGACGCTTAATCTGGTCTTCAGGCAGGTAAGTTTGAATCAGTTGATTCAGGCTTTCAAACAGATACAAGGGCGACCCGCAGGTTTAATTAACGACGACCTTCAGCAATGGCGGTTACGGCCTGCAGTTCTGCGGCTTCCTGCTCTTGCTGCTCCTGGCGCTCACGTACGTCGAGGATCTGATTGTTGATCAGACCTTCTTCGATTTCGCGAAGTGCAATAACGGTAGTTTTATCGTTTTCTTCCGGTACCAGCGGATCTTTACCGCCTACCTGCATCTGACGAGCGCGACGCGCGGCGACCAGCACCAGGTCAAAACGGTTACCAATTTTCTCTACAGCGTCCTGAACAGTTACGCGTGCCATACTTAAAATGCTCCACAGGTGAAGAAATGACTGGGCATGATACTGAAAGTGGGTTCAGTCTGCCAACAGTTTGGTGATTAATGCGTCATGTCGCTGCTTCTGGCGGCTCATACGCAAGCGTTCTGCGCGAAGAATGGTTTTGAGATCGCTCAGCGCGGCATCAAAATCATCATTCACAATAAGGTAATCATATTCCGCGTAATGGCTCATTTCTGCAACTGCCTGCTCCATACGCCGGGCGATCACTTCCTCGCTGTCCTGACCGCGGCCACGCAGTCGGCGATCCAGCTCATCTTTCGATGGCGGTAAAATAAAGATACTGCGTGAATCAGGCATTTTCTTGCGAATCTGCTGTGCGCCCTGCCAGTCGATATCCAGGAACACATTTACGCCCGTGGCCAGAACCTGCTCAATGGTTTCACGCGAAGTGCCGTAGTAGTTACCGAAAACTTCTGCGTGTTCAAGAAACGCGTCTCTGCCAATCATCGCTCTGAATTCATCGTGATCAACAAAGAAATAGTGTTCACCGTGCACTTCACCCGGACGCGGTTTACGCGTGGTGTGAGAAACAGAAACCTGTGTGTCGTACAACGGTTGGGTTTTTAACAGTGCCTGAATAAGGCTGGATTTACCCGCGCCACTAGGGGCAGAAACAATATAAAGCGTGCCTTGAGCCATGAGAGTCTTTTGTATGTGTTAACGAAGAAGTCCTACATACGGGCTTATTATACACGTCGCCGCTGTGTGACGTAGCCTTTGTCACACTTTTTCCCCTGCATTATTGAATTTTGCGCGCCGTTTTCAGGTTTTACAGCTGTTTTGCAGCAATAAAAATAAACCTCTGACAACGCCTCGCAGAGCGAAAGATTGCTATTAGCACGGTTTTCCGCGTCGGGTTATACCTCCACCAACGCAAAGGAGGGGTGGCGATGTGGCGATGGATGAGCGGATTAATGCTGTTGTGGTGCGGCTATGGTGCCGCGGTGTGTCCCGTGTGGTCTCAGGCAAAAGCAGAGAAAGAGATTGCGACATTGAGTGCGCAAGTCAAACGCTGGGATGATGCCTACTGGAAGCAGGGCATGAGCGAGGTGAATGACGACGTCTATGACCAGCTCAATGGCCGTTTAAAGCAGTGGCAGCGCTGCTTCGGCGATATACCTTCTGAGGAGGCCTTACCGGTTCTAACGGGGAGCGTAAGACATCCTGTTGCCCATACGGGAGTGCATAAAGCGGCCAGTAAAGAAGAGCTACGCCAGTGGATGCGTGGTCGTGACACTCTCTGGATGCAGCCAAAAGTCGACGGGGTGGCAGTGACGCTGGTGTATCGCGACGGAAAGTTAACCCAGGCTATCAGTCGTGGTGATGGGCTTAAAGGTGAAGACTGGACTGCACAAGTGTATTTAATTCCCGCAGTGCCCAAAAAAGTGACCGGAGCGCTGGCCAACAGCGTCTTACAGGGGGAGCTTTTTTGGTTACGCGACAACCATCTTCAGCGACAGATGGGGGGAATGAACGCACGGGCAAAAGTGGCGGGCGCGATGATGCGGCAAAAGGACAGTCCGCTTCTGAGCCAGACAGGGATATTTATCTGGGCCTGGCCGGATGGGCCGAAAGTGATGTCGAGTGCGCTGTCTGAGTTATCTAAAGCCGGCTTTTCCCTGACGGCGCGTTATACCCTGCCTGTACAGACTGTTGATGCTGTCGAGAAACAGCGCTCGACGTGGCACGACACGGCATTACCCTTTGCCACGGACGGCATTGTGGTGCGGTCCGCGGATGCTCCTCCCGGCGAAAACTGGTTGCCCGGAGAAGGCAGCTGGGTCGTCGCATGGAAATACCCCCCGGTCGCACAGATCGCCGAAGTAAGAGATATTCATTTTGCCGTGGGGCGCACGGGAAAAATCTCGGTCGTGGCGGCGCTGGTCCCTGTCCTGCTGGATGATAAGCAGGTACAACGGGTCAGTCTCGGGTCCGTTGAACGCTGGCAAAGGCTGGATATTGCGACGGGTGATCAGATACAGGTCAGTCTGGCCGGGCAGGGTATCCCGCGGTTCGATAAGGTGGTCTGGCGGGGGGAAGAGAGACAAAAGCCCACACCCCCGGCCTCGCATTATCATGCGCAGAGCTGTTTTTACGCCTCGCCGGCGTGTATGGAGCAGTTCTTTGCCCGCCTGACGTGGCTTGGTTCAAAGCACGTGCTGGATATTGAAGGAGTCGGTGAGTCAGGCTGGCGAGCGCTGCATCAGGCGCATCATTTTGAACATATCTTCTCATGGCTGACATTAACGCAGGCGCAGCTGGAGTCTACCCCGGGGTTTTCCGCAGCACGCGGGCTGGCGCTCTGGCATCGCTTTAATCTGGTACGTGAGCGACCCTTTATTCGTTGGATCATGGCATTGGGTGTTCCGCTGACGCAGGCCTCGCTAAACGCTCTGGGAGACCTGACGTGGCAGAAAATGCGTGAGCGTAACGCAGCAGACTGGCAGGCACTTCCCGGCACAGGAAAGGAGAAAGCCCGGCAGCTTGTTGCGTTTATTCATGATCCTGGCATTGCCGGCCTGGTTGCCTGGCTCGGCAAGCAGGGAGTGCAAGGATTCTGACGTGAGCTTGCTGTCGCTTATCGCTGATAAACGCCGCTATCTTGTTGGGGAGAATAGATAGCGGCCAGTCAGTGGGTGTCCTGAGTGTAATGAAACACGGGCAGTCCCAGTTTCAAGCGCAGCGCAAGCAAGCGAGCCGTGAAGCCAAATAACAAGGTGGCGATGACCACGACGTCATGGCTGGAAACATAATGCTGTAAAGCGATATACAGAACGGCTGATGCAAAGGATATCCCGGCGTAGAGCTCTTTTTGAAAGACCAGGGGAATGCGTTTGCAGAACATATCGCGCAGTACGCCGCCAAATACGCCCGTCACGACTGCGGCAATAGTGGCAATCACCGGGCTTTCGCCCATATCCAGCGCAATTTGTGCCCCGATGATGGAGAACACGACCAGGCCCAGAGCATCAAGCACTAAAAACAGACGTCGAAGATGGGGCATTACAGGAGCAAGGATAGTGGTCAGCACTGCGGCGACAGCCACAATGATGATGTACTCGGGGTGCTTAACCCAGCCGAGAGGGTAATGCCCCAGCAGGATATCGCGTACCGATCCGCCTCCCAGCGCGGTGGCGGTAGCAATAATGATGACCCCAAACGTATCCATACGACGGCGTCCGGCAGCGAGTGCACCGGTCATGGCTTCGGCAGTGATCCCGACGAGATAAAGGATATGTAGCAGCATGTGTTCCCCCGACAGTGAGGGCAACAGGGTAGCGTTTTGTGCGGTCTGTCACGATTTAGTTTTTCTTGTGTGAGGGCGTTAGCCTTATTTTTGGTAATGACTGAACGTTGTTTGGCTGGGTGTGATGGCGATAAACGGTAATTTTCACATTACAATTATTCATGTTATAGGCGTTTGCCGCCGATAGCCTGTTCCGATAAAAAAATGGCCCCTGAACGGGGCCATGATGAGAAAGCGGCTTGAATAAAGCGTTACTCGATATTCTGGATCTGCTCGCGCATCTGCTCAATCAGCACTTTCAGTTCAATGGCGGAGTTGGTCACTTCAGCATTGATCGATTTCGAGGCCAGGGTGTTCGACTCGCGGTTGAACTCCTGCATCATAAAGTCGAGGCGACGCCCTACGGCTTCTTTCTTCTTCAGGATGTTGTAAGTCTCTTTAACGTGCGCTTCCAGACGATCCAGCTCTTCGGCGACGTCAATGCGCTGTGCCATCAGCACCAGTTCTTGTTCCAGACGGGTATTTTCCAGCTGAACTTCCGCTTCTTCCAGTTTGGCCACCAGGCGCTCACGCTGCCATTGCAGGACCGCAGGCATATGGGTACGGACTTTAGCCACTTCGGTGGTCACGCCTTCCAGACGCTGCTCAATCATCGCTTTGAGGGCCTGGCCTTCAGTTTCGCGGGCAATGATAAAGTCATCCAGCGTGCTGTCGAGGGCACTGAGAATTTCAGCGGCAATCGTGTCCAGATCCTGCTCACCGGCGGCCATGACGCCAGGCCAGCGCAGAATATCGACCGGGTTGATTTCCCCTTCATCGCTTTGCATCTTGACCCAGTTCGCTGCAGTGACGAGCTGTTTCGCCAGTTTTTCGTTGAGGATCAGCTCACCCTGGGCGCTGGCATCAGGCTCAAAACGCAGGTTACATTCCACTTTACCGCGCGTCAGACGAGCACGGATACGCTCGCGTACAACAGGTTCAAGGCTGCGGAACTGCTCCGGCATACGGAAATACGTTTCCAGGTAGCGCTGGTTTACCGAGCGCATTTCCCATGTAGCGCTACCCCAGCTACCCTTGATTTCACGCCGGGCGTAGGCGGTCATACTGCGGATCATAGACATTCCCGTTTTTAAAGGAGAGATGGGGGGATTATAGCTTTCGGGGGCTTCTCAGGATAGGAATAAGCGTCCTTTATCCGTATAATGCGCAGCCACATTCGTTTCAAGCCGGAGATTTCATTATGCGTCCAGCAGGTCGTAGCGCCAATCAGGTGCGTCCCGTCACCCTGACCCGTAACTATACAAAACACGCAGAAGGCTCCGTACTGGTTGAGTTTGGTGACACCAAAGTGCTGTGCACCGCGTCCATCGAAGAGGGCGTTCCACGCTTCCTGAAAGGTCAGGGCCAGGGCTGGATCACTGCGGAATATGGCATGTTGCCGCGTGCAACCCATACCCGTAACGCCCGCGAAGCGGCAAAAGGCAAGCAGGGCGGCCGTACCATGGAAATCCAGCGTCTGATCGCACGTGCGCTGCGCGCCGCCGTTGATCTGAAAACACTGGGTGAATTTACCATTACTCTGGACTGCGACGTCATTCAGGCAGACGGTGGTACGCGTACGGCGTCGATTACCGGTGCATGTGTAGCGCTGGCTGATGCCCTGAATAAGCTGGTTGCAGCCGGTAAGCTGAAAACGAATCCGATGAAAGGGATGGTCGCGGCTGTTTCCGTGGGTATCGTTAACGGTGAAGCGCTTTGCGACCTGGAATACGTCGAAGATTCCGCTGCTGAGACTGACATGAACGTGGTGATGACTGAAGACGGTCGCATCATTGAGGTGCAGGGCACGGCAGAAGGTGAGCCGTTCACCCATGAAGAACTTCTTACCTTGCTGGCGTTGGCCCGAGGGGGAATTGAATCTATCGTAACGACGCAGAAGGCGGCGTTAGAAAATTGATTTTAAAGGCGACTGATGAGTCGCCTTTTTTTTGTTCGTACAAAAGCAAAAGTCGGAGGAGTAAGCCCATGAAATCCTGGCAGCGTGAGTTTATTGAGTTTGCGCTTAACAAGCAGGTCCTGAAATTTGGCGAGTTTACGCTGAAATCCGGGCGTAAGAGCCCCTATTTCTTCAACGCCGGACTGTTTAATACCGGGCGCGATCTGGCATTGTTAGGCCGTTTCTATGCCGAAGCGCTGGTGGACTCCGGCATTGATTTTGACCTGCTGTTTGGCCCGGCCTATAAAGGCATTCCGATTGCCACTACCACTGCGGTTGCGCTGGCGGAACACCACGACCGCGACGTACCGTACTGCTTTAACCGTAAAGAGGCTAAAACCCACGGTGAAGGCGGTAATCTGGTAGGCAGCGCGCTGCAGGGTCGCGTTATGCTGGTGGACGATGTGATCACCGCTGGTACCGCTATTCGCGAATCGATGGAGATTATTCAGGCCAACGGCGCTACGCTTGCTGGCGTGCTGATCTCTTTGGATCGTCAGGAACGCGGGCGTGGTGAAATCTCTGCTATTCAGGAAGTTGAGCGCGATTATGGCTGTAAAGTGACGTCGATCATCACCCTGAAAGACCTGATTGCGTATCTGGAAGAGAAGCCTGAGATGGCGGATCATCTGGCTGCGGTACGTGGGTATCGCGAAGCTTTCGGCGTGTAATATCAAGCCCGGTGGCGTTCTGCTTACCGGGCCTGAAGATTATTGCAGCTGTGCCGCCACTAACGGCCAACGGGCGTCAAAATCGTCCGTTGGACGGTATTTAAACTCGCTGCGTACAAAGCGGGAGAGCATGCCTTCGCAAAACGACAGGATCTGACTTGCCAGCAGCGTTTCATCGGTGCTGTAACCTTCACCCTCACGCATTTTTTTCTCGCGCAGTACCTGGCGCAGTTGTGCTTCAATACGCTCGAAGAGCTGGTTAATACGGCCCTGCAATCGGTCCTGCTCGAACATCAGCGCGTGGCCAGTCAGGATACGGGTTAAGCCCGGATTGCGTTCACCAAAGCCCAGAATGAGCTGCACAATCAGACGCAAACGCGCAGTCGTGTCTTTTTCGTCTTTCAGAATCAGGTTGATGCGAGTGATCAGACTGTCTTCGATAAATTCGATCAGACTGTCAAACATCCGGGTTTTGCTCGGAAAATGACGATACAACGCCGCTTCAGACACGCCCACGGAGGCGGCCAGTTTTGCGGTGGTGATGCGTTGACTACCATCGCTGGATTCAAGCATCAGCGCCAGAGATTGAAGTATTTCTTCGCGACGGTTCCTTTTCGCGGTTTGTTTTTCTGCCATGTTACAAAATACCCCTGAAAATAAGCACTTGCCAGGCTGGCATCCACACAGCGACCGCAAACTGACGTTTGCGGTTTGTTATTGCATTATGGCGCTGTGAGATACGTGTCGGTCGGGCGGTTATTTGCGCCCGGAATGGCCGAAGCCGCCTTCGCCACGGTCGGTGGCGTCAAAGTCTTCCACCAGGTTAAATTCTGCCTGAACCACCGGTACAAAGACCATCTGTGCGATACGCTCGCCCGGTTCAATGGTGAAGCTGTCCTGACCACGGTTCCAGACGGAAACCATCAGTTGACCCTGGTAGTCAGAGTCGATCAGGCCGACCAGGTTACCCAGTACCACTCCATGCTTATGACCCAGACCAGAACGCGGCAGGATCACCGCTGCCAGCGACGGGTCAGCAATGTGGATTGCCAGGCCGGTTGGGATCAGGGTGGTTGCACCCGGAGCCAGCTCTACGGCGTCATCGAGACAGGCACGCAGGTCAAGACCGGCAGAGCCGGAGGTGGCATAGGTTGGCAGCGCAAATTGCTTACCAACACGCGGGTCCAGAATCTTAACGTCGATTTTTTTCATCATAACGGGTAACGATCTCGTCCAGTAATTGTTGGCCCAGGAGTTCCTTGCGCTCAAGCGGTAAGACTTTATCTCCATCCTGCCAGAAAAGGTGCAGTGCGTTGCTGTCGCTGTTAAATCCTTGCGTGGCCAGCGATACGTCGTTCGCGCAAATCAAATCGAGGTTTTTGCGGGTACGTTTTTGCCGGGCATATTCTTCCACATTATTTGTTTCTGCGGCAAACCCAACAACGTAAGGACGATGGTTTTTCAGTGCGGCGACACCCGCAACAATGTCCGGATTTTTCACCATTTTTAGTGTTAATTCATCGCCTTGCTTTTTAATTTTTGACCCGGAAATGGTTTCGGCACGGTAATCTGCAACAGCCGCACAGCCGATAAAAATCTGCTGGTTCTGCGCATGCGCCTGTACGGCGGCGTCCATCTCCAGGGCGGTGGTGACATCAATACGCTGCACAAATGGCGGTGTCGGTAACGAGACCGGGCCGCTCACCAGCGTGACCTTTGCACCGCGTTTTGCCGCCGCGGCAGCAATCGCAAAGCCCATTTTACCGGAGCTATGGTTGGTAATGTAACGCACCGGGTCCAGCGGCTCGCGCGTTGGACCCGCGGTAATCATGATGTTGAGATGTTGCAGATCGTTGACAGGCGAAAAATGGCCGGCGGCCAGCTCAACGATGGTCAGCGGGTCAAGCATACGACCAGGACCCACATCACCACACGCCTGGCTACCGCTGTCCGGCCCCCAGATGAGCAGGCCGCGTGAGGCCAGCGTCGTCAGATTATGTTGGGTGGCGGCGTTGCGGTACATCTGCTGGTTCATCGCGGGGACGACGGCAACAGGTGCGGGCGTGGCCAGGCAAATGGTCGAGACCAGATCGTTTGCCATGCCGGCTGCTACGCGGGCAATAAAATCTGCTGTGGCGGGGGCAAGGATAACCAGGTCTGCCCATTTTCCCAGCTCAATATGGCCCATCGCGGCTTCGGCGGCCGGATCAAGGAGGCTGTCAGAGACGGGGTACCCTGAAACGGCCTGCAGGCTCAGAGGCGTGATAAAGGCTTTGCCGCCTTCCGTTATCGCGACCCGCACATCCGCCCCGCGCTCGCGCAAACGACGCACCAGCTCCGGCGCTTTATAGGCAGCAATACCGCCGCTCACGCCAAGAACGATTTTTTTACCGGCCAGGCTCATCATGATTCTTTCCTGTTGGGTTTCACCAGAGAGCGGGCATTTTATCACAATCCCAAAAAGGGGGTGATTTTGTCCTTCGGCCAGTTTGCGAGGCGTTACGCAGGAATGAAAAGTGGGCGTCGAGTGCCGGGGGTGGCTGTGGCAGCATGATGGCAAACCGAAGGAGACAGGCATGGAAGAGACTGAACTGCTGCTACCGCGTGAAAAAATGCTGCGCTATGGCGTCACGTTGTTAAAGGACGACGAGTTGCTGGCACTCTTTTTACGCACCGGAACGCCCGGCAAAACGGTATTTACGCTGGCAAAGGAGCTCATCGACCATTTTGGTTCGTTGTATGGCTTATTGACGGCGGATCTGACAGAATTCAGGCACGTCGAAGGAATTGGCGTGGCGAAGTTCGCCCAACTGAGGGGGATTGTTGAACTGGCCCGCCGTTTTTACGACGTCCGTATGGAAGAGGAAGATCCCATACTCACCCCGGATATGACACGCGTATTTCTCCAGAGCCAGCTATCAGATTTGGAGCGCGAGATCTTTATGGTGATCTTTCTTGATAACAGGAACCGGGTACTAAAACATAGCCGTCTTTTTTCCGGAACACTGAGCCACGTTGAGGTTCATCCGCGAGAAATTGTGCGGGAAGCGATAAAAGTGAATGCAGCCGGCGTGATACTCGCGCATAATCACCCCTCTGGCTGTGCAGAACCAAGCAGAGCTGACAAAGAGATGACCGAACGCATTATCAAATGCTGTCAATTCATGGACATTCGTGTGCTCGACCATCTGATAATTGGTCGCGGCGAGTACATTTCTTTTGCAGAACATGGCTGGATTTAGGCTATTTCTCGCGATCCATCGGGATCTTTGTCTGTTCGGGACTTGAGCACACCGCCGAGTCAGCGTATACTACGCCACCTTTGAGAATCTCGGGTTTGGCATTTGGGCCTGGCAATCGAGAGTTCAATAGAACTATGCGATGACCGGGCTGTAAAGCCTGACGAGGCGCCGATACCCCATACGAAGCTCGAGCTAATTTGATTTTTGGAGAATAGACATGTCCCGAGTCTGCCAAGTTACTGGCAAGCGTCCGGTGACCGGTAACAACCGTTCCCACGCACTGAACGCGACTAAACGCCGTTTCCTGCCGAACCTGCACTCTCACCGTTTCTGGGTTGAGAGCGAGAAGCGTTTTGTCACCCTGCGCGTATCTGCTAAAGGTATGCGTGTAATCGATAAGAAAGGCATTGATACAGTTCTGTCCGAACTGCGTGCCCGTGGCGAAAAGTACTAAGTACTTAAAGAGGAAATAAATCATGGCTAAAGGTATTCGCGAGAAAATCAAGCTGGTTTCTTCTGCTGGTACAGGTCACTTCTACACCACCACGAAGAACAAACGTACTAAGCCGGAAAAACTGGAACTGAAAAAATTCGATCCAGTTGTACGCCAGCACGTACTGTACAAAGAAGCTAAAATCAAATAATTTTAGCCTCCTTGTATTGAAAAACCCCGCAACTGCGGGGTTTTTTGCATTCTGCATCTTACTCCGGAGGAACCATGCCTGAATTACCTGAGGTAGAGACCAGCCGCCGCGGTATTGAGCCGCATCTGGTCGGCGCGACTATTCTTCATGCTATCGTTCGCAACGGTCGCCTGCGTTGGCCGGTGTCCGATGAAATCCATGCGTTAAGCGATAAACCGATTCTCAGCGTCCAGCGTCGCGCCAAATATCTGCTGCTGGAGCTGCCCGACGGCTGGATTATCATCCATCTCGGTATGTCTGGTAGTCTGCGCATCCTTACCGAAGAACTGCCCGCGGAAAAGCATGACCATGTCGATCTGGTGATGAGCAACGGTAAAGTGCTGCGTTACACCGACCCACGACGCTTTGGCGCATGGCTGTGGACCAAAGAGCTTGAAGGACACAGCGTTCTGGCGCATCTGGGGCCAGAGCCGCTCTCAGAGGCATTTAACGCGGAATACCTGAAAGCGAAGTGTGCAAAGAAGAAAACCCCGATCAAACCGTGGCTGATGGACAATAAGCTGGTGGTGGGAGTAGGGAATATTTATGCCAGCGAATCGCTGTTTGCCGCCGGGATCCATCCCGATCGACTGGCCTCATCGCTGTCATCTCAGGAGTGTGAACTGCTGGTCCGGGTGATTAAAGCGGTGCTGTTGCGTTCTATTGAGCAAGGGGGGACCACCCTGAAGGACTTCCTGCAGAGCGACGGTAAACCCGGCTATTTTGCCCAGGAGCTGCAGGTATATGGCCGTAAGGGTGAGCCGTGCAGAGTCTGTGGGACACCGATTATTGCAACGAAGCACGCTCAGCGCGCCACGTTCTATTGCCGTCAGTGCCAGAAATAGGGCTACTTTAATTTTTCCATCAACGCCTGATGGACGTTAGCCGGCAGGAAATGGGTCACGTCACCGTGATGACGCGCCACCTCTTTGACCAGCGAAGAAGAGATAAACGACCACTCTTTTGAGGGCATCAGGAACACGCTCTCCAGCTCTGGCATCAGGTGGCGGTTCATGTGCGCCAGCTGCATTTCGTATTCGAAGTCAGCCACCGCGCGTAACCCGCGGATCAAAATGTTAGCCTGCCGGGCACGGGCGAAGTTGGCCATCAGATCGCTGAAGCCCACCACCTCGACGTTTGGCAGATGTGAGATAGCGTCAGTGGCAAGGGCAACGCGCTCATTGAGGTCGAACATGGGTTTCTTACTGGGGCTGGCGGCGATCGCCAGAATCACCTTATCAAACATGCATGCCGCACGGGTGATGATGTCAAGATGACCGTTGGTGATGGGATCAAAGGTACCCGGATAAATCGCTTTTGTGCTCATGGCTCACGTTTTCTCTGAGTAGCCGCGGCAAAGCGCCCACAGCTCGGTGTATTTGTTGAAAGTATACTGGGCATTCACCACCGCCAGTAACCACCCCTGTTTACCGTCCAGCACGCCGCCTCGCAGCAGCAGTGTTTTCAGAAATGCCCCGAGCGTGTGGGTGAAAATACCGGTCAGCGTGGCCTTCTTGCCGCGCAGGTGGCGCTCATGCGCCCATGCGGTGGCATAATTAAGCTGTTTGCGCTGGAAGCTGGCGAAATCCCGGCAGGTCAGATGCAGCAGATCGCCCGTCAGAGGAATGACGGGGGCACTGTCGCATGCCAGGGATTCATGGACCAGATTATCGTTGTACTGATATCGCTCACGCTCGTAGAGGCGCATTACGCGGTCTGGATACCAGCCGCTGTGGCGCATAAAACGGCCAAGGAAATAGTTGCGACGTGCAATGCTGTATACCGCGCCAGGCTGAGGTGCTGCCAGCACCGCCTGAATGGCCTGGCGGAGCTCTGGTGTGATGCGCTCGTCAGTGTCCAGCATCAGCACGTAATCGCCAGTAGCATAGCGCTGCGCGCGCTGGCGCTGGATGCCGTAGCCTTGCCAGTCGGTATCGATAAAGACCTTTGCACCCGCGGCACGGGCGTCATCCACCGTGTTGTCCTCGCTGCCGGAGTCGAGAAGGACAATTTCGTCAGCCCAGGCGACGGAGGCCAGGCAGTCCGGAAGCAGGTCGGCGGCGTTTTTGGCGATCATCACGACCGACAGACGCGTTGACATTAGTGGCTCCGCTGAGGCAGATAAGGTTGCAGAAGTTGCAGCAGACGAGTGAGTGCGCCCTGGTTCTGATGCAGCACTTCGACAGCATGGCGACCATACCAGAGGCGGTAGTCTTCGTCGGTCAGAAGGGTTGAGACCTCTTTGACCACCGAGTCCGCGTCGGTCACGGTAATTAACCCGTCGGCTTGCTGCAATTTAGCGCAGATATCTTTGAAGTTAAACGTGTGTGGGCCCATCAGCACCGGAATGGCGTGTGCGGCCGGCTCAAGCGGATTATGGCCGCCGCGCTCCACAAGGCTGCCGCCGACAAAAGCCAGATCGGCAATGCCGTAAAGCAGCATCAGCTCGCCCATTGTATCGCCAATCACCACCTGAGTGCTGCCGGAGGGGATCTCACCGCTGCTGCGCAGGGTAAAGCTGAAGCCGCCTTTCTGCACCATCTCACGCGCATCTTTAAAACGTTCGGGGTGACGGGGGACCAGAATCAGCAGCAAATCGGGGAATTTTTCCAGCAGCTTACGATGGGCCTGCAGGATAATGGCTTCTTCGCCGTCATGGGTGCTGGTTGCAATCCACACCTGCCGACGCGGTGCCCACTGGCGACGTAGCGTAATCGCACGGGCGGCGAGTTCAGGCGTGACGGAGATATCGAACTTCAGGCTACCCGTCACCGCAAGCTGGTTGCGCTTCAGACCCAGAGCGAGAAAGCGCGCCGCGTCTTCTTCATTCTGCGCGGCAATCAGCGTAATTCGGCTGAGCAGGCGGCGCATAAATTTACCTAATTTGCCGTAACCTTTCGCCGAGCGCTCTGAAAGGCGCGCGTTGGCAATCACCAGCGGAATTTTACGGGCATGCAGGGCGGAAATCATATTTGGCCACAGCTCGGTTTCCATGACGATCACCAGTTTCGGGCGAACGGTATTCAGGAAGCGGTTCATGGCGCAAGGCAGGTCGTAAGGCAAATAGACGTGTTGAACGTCTTTACCGAACGCCGATAATGCGCGTTCAGACCCCGTCGGCGTCATGGTCGTGACCGTGATCGGCAGTGACGGATAGCGGTGACGAAGGGCGCGAACCAGCGGGATCGCCGCCAGCGTTTCGCCCACAGAAACGGAATGCAGCAAAATACCGTCCGGCACGACTTTATTGCGGCAGTAACCATAGCGTTCAGCCCAGCGTTTACGATACGCAGGCGCTTTACGGCTACGAAGCAACAGTCGCAGCCACACCAGTGGCTGGATGATGTAGAGCAGGGCGGTATACAACAATTCCAAGCGATTATCCGTTTTTTAGTTTCGGCGGGGAAATTCTAAGCATTTAAGCCGGGTAAAGCTATCTCTTATGCCAGATACCGTTTTAAACGGAAGTAGCGTCGGCCCAGGCGCCAGCGCAAACGGGGGCTTTTGGCGCTTTTCCAGATAAGCCTCCAGATACCCGTGTCGAAGAACTCTTTTATTATCATCGACTTCTTCTGCACATCCTTCATATTGTCGAAGGTATGAATGATCCCAAGCCCCTCTTTGGCGATTTGCCAGTGGCAGGCGGGGATATCTTTCACTTTTTCCGGGTAACGCTGGTTGATGGCATCCAGCATCTGCAGAATTTTCATGTAATGGCGCGCCGAGCGAATCAGCGTGTCATCATTGTCCGGCATATGGGAAACCGATGCGGAGTGAATGTAATAGTCGTAAAAACGTTCACTGGTGTATTGCACGCGGTCAGCTGCGAGCAAGACTTCGGTAGTCCACGGGATATCCTGATGACGCAGGCCGGGCTCAAAACGAAAACCGTTCTGACGAATAAAGTCGTGGCGATAGATATTCAGCCAGGTCACATGCAGAAACTTACGTGAGTCGAGCGCTTTTTTTAACCATGCCGCACCGGTCATGACGCCTGTCGAGGCCAGCTTGTCTTCCGGGAAAATCGGCCGTGAAGGCTTCTTATTGTTTTCCCAGACGTAGTTTCCGTTGCAGGTGGCGACATCCAGATTCTGCGTGACGGCCATATCAAGCAAGCGCTGATACATGCCCGGCTTAAAGACATCATCAATATCCGGGAAAGAGAGATATTGACCGGTAGCGACGGCCAGACCGGTATTGCGCGCAATGGATACACCCTGATTTTCCTGTTCGATAACCTGCATTTGCGGCAGTTTTTCACGCCAGGTTTCGACTATCTGCATCGAACTGTCCGTGGAGCCATCATTGACGATGATGACTTCCATACTGTCGATCTGTTGATTCGCAAGGCAGGTAAAGAACTGATCCAGGAAAGCTTCGCCGTTATAAACGGCAACCACTACGCTTAATAATGGCGCTGAATTTTGCATAAGAAACCTGATTATTATTGATTGTCTACCAACGCAACATATTGCTGGCAAATGGCATTTATCCCGAACGACGCGATCGTTGCGCTATCAACGACAGGCGGGGAGGTATAGAGATCGGCCAGTGTTTTCGCCAGTGATTCGTCATTCATCTCCGACAGCCCGCGCGCCAGCGTACCCGTGAGGATTTCAGCGGGCCCGCCAGGACAGTTCGTACTGACAGGCGGCGTCTGGCAGATGATGGATTCTACCAGTACGTTACCAAAACCTTCACAGTCAGAACTTAACACTAAAAGCCGTGCGCCTTTAATCCACGGATAAGGGTTGGACTCGAAGGGGCGGAAAATAACCTTGTCTTCGATCCCGAGTTCTTTCGCTAACTGTTTAAGCTGTTGAATTTTGGTGTCAGAACCGTTGCCCATCATCACCAGCGATGCGTCTATTTTGCTCTGCGCATAGGCACGCAGAAGGCGGTCGTGGCGTTTATGTTCATGAAAACGACCCACGTGAATAATGTAATCCTGCCCCTGCATCTCAAAAGGCGCATCCGCCAGACGCTGGATTTCAGGAATATCAAAGGGATTATGGATAACCGCTTTGCGACGAAGGTCGATGGACAGCGTCTCTGAGAGATCTTTCAGCACGGCGGCGGAGACGGCGACAACGTTTCGGTTTTCGTAGGTATGACGAATTTTGTAATGCTTAAACCAGCGTGAAAGGCCGTGGCGATGACGCAGGTAGGAGAATGAGAACATGCCATGCACGCAGAACCAGACCTTATCGCGATCCAGCGCACGACTGTGCGCCACAATACGATCGGTTTTATGCAGGTGCGAGAATATGACGTCGAACTTCCCGCTGCGCTCAGCCTGTTCAATGGCATTGTCCAGCAGCTGCGCCCGGCGCGGGATCTCGGTGAGCTTTCTCCAGGGCTTTTTACACGTATCCTGAATGACCTGATAATCAATGCCTGCCGGGATGGCGTAGTCGCACACCTTTCGCAGGGAGAAAAGGGAGACCTGATGCCCCATTTCTATCAATCCGCTGGAGAGGGTGAGAACCGTTTTTTCGGCTCCTCCACCGGGCAAACCATCAATAATCATTAGGATGCGCATTTTTAATCCAGTAATTTTTGATAAAGCGAAATAAGCTGACTTGATAATTTTTCTGGGGTCGCTTCTTTTACGCGCTCACGCGCTGCCCGCCCCATATCGTTATTCTTATCCAAAGATGGAAGGGTCATGACTGCCTCCTTCAATCTGCTGATATCAAGTGCATCACAGTAAAAGCCATTCTGACCTTGCTCAATAAACTCTGCACCACCGCAACTCACTGAAGTAATGACGGGCAAACCGCAGGCCATCGCTTCAAGAATGACGTTTGGAAAAGGATCATACAGCGTTGGCAGCAGTAATCCATCGGATACCTGGTAAAATGGCAGTGTCTCTTTTTGCATCCCCAGGAAGCGAATTTGCCCCTCACAGCCCAATGAACGGGCGAGGTCACGGTAACGACTTTCTGCTTTATCCTGTCCAACCACAATCAGCCACGCGGGTGTGCCCGCAATAGCGCGGATAGCGCTGGCCAGCCCCTTACGTTCAAAACCTGACCCGACGAAACACAACACCACGGCATCGACAGGCAATCCGAGCTGCTGACGCAGTGCAGCGCGCTGTCCTTCGGTTGCCGGAACGAAGCGGCTGGAATCAATTGAATTATAAATCACATGTATCTTTTTTGCGTCAATATCAAAGTCTTCGATGATTTCGCGTTTGATCATCTCCGCATTGCAGATAACGGCTTTCAATTCAGGAGCCTGATACATTTCACGTTCGGCGTGCATGACGTAGCGATGGTAGCGATCGTGCATCAGAAGTTGTGCACGCCAGGCAGGCAGAATGCGCGCACGCTGCAGCAGCCAACGCCGATGCACGCCATCCCCTGCGCGGTAAATATCGCAGCCAGGAATACGCTCGTGGCTCTGCACAATGTCAAACTGCTGCTGTTCCCACAGTGCACGCGCAGCATGTGCAAACCCGCGTTCGCGACTGATTCGGCCCCATTTACGCGGGTCGCAAATATGGATATGCCAGTCGTCCTGCTTCTCCCCCTGCCACTCACGCGTGATGACGTTGAGCTCCAGGTTTTGGTTGCTTAGTGCGGTAAGTGCCCGGGAAACGAAGCGTTCCGCCCCGCCATCAGGGCGGTATTTTTGGCGAACAATCGCTAAACGATGGTGTTTCATTACAGGTATCTCCTGGCGGCGGAGACCACGACATCAACGGGAATGGCGTCGAGATAGCGTTCAGTTGTTTTGGTATCAATGGCGTCCGGGTCGGGAAGTGGGCCAAAATCGCCAGCCCAGATGACTTCACCGTTGACCTGCCATGGCGACCAGAACACCCGTTTTGACGGGCCGAAGAGAGCAATGCACGGCGTCTGAAGCGCGGCGGCCATGTGCATCGGAACGGAATCGACGCCAATAAAGAGGCGTGCATGATCGATAAGTGATGCCAGCTGGCGCAACGTGAGTTGACCGGCCAGTGAGACTACGCCCGTTTTTGGCGCCGCGGCGAGAATGCGGTCTATCATCGCCAGCTCTTTTTTATCCGGGCCAGCGGTGAGAACTACAGTGTGGCCATCCTGCTGGAGTGCCGTGATGGTTTGCGCCATCTTGCCTTCGTCCCAGCACTTAAAGAACCAGCGTGACGTTGGCTGGATCACCACGTAGTTATCAGCCACACCCTGTTGTGTCAGTAGCTGGCGCGCGCGATCCCAGTCCTCTGCGCGATAGGCCATAGTGACGGCTGGCTGAGTCGGGACGGGCAACGGTGAAAGAATAGAAAGATTTTGCTCAACGGTATGGAGAGACGGGTGATTGGCGACGGAAACCAAATCGGTATGACAAAAACGCCAGAACGCGTTTTTTCGCTTGTTAAACGCGAACCCGAGGCGTACTGGCGCGCCGGTGAAACGGGTGACAATGGCGCTGCGCCACTGATCGGCAAGGTTAATCACCAGATGATAACGCTGCGCTCTTAAGGCACAGAGTAACTGCCACTCTTTTTGCAGATGTTTCAGGGTGCCGAGCTGCTTCCATTTACGATCTATACCGTAGATGGTGCCGATCGCCGGATGCGCGGCGAGCATATCGCGTGTCTCTTCATAAAGAAGAACATCGATTTGCGCCGTGGGCCATTTTTGACGTAACGAATTAATGACCGGAGTTGTGAGTAACATGTCGCCATGATGTCGAAGTTTGATAAGTAAAATACGTAAATCAGGCGTGTCGAGTAGGTTAATCATCATCATCTTATCAGCGGTATACTGTCAGCAATTCTAATAGACCTGATGGCGACTTGCACTCTTTCTCCATAATGTCAGGAATTTCCCTGGAAGGGTTTACTCCTGCTTCGCAGAGTGCGTAACATAGCCCTCACTCTTACGTCTTACGGACTCATTATGAAAAAACCAGCGTTTATCATCACCATTGATACAGAAGGCGATAATCTCTGGCAAAACCACCGTGTTATCAAAACGGAAAACGCACGCTACCTGGCGCGATTTCAGGCGCTATGCGAGCGTTTTGGTTTTAAGCCGGTCTGGCTGACCAACTATGAGATGGCGATCGAACCGGTTTTCATTGAGTTCGCAAAAGATGTGATTGCCCGCGGCCAGGGCGAGGTTGGCATGCATCTTCATGCGTGGAACAGCCCACCTGAACATGACCTCACCGGTGATGACTGGCGCTGGCAACCTTATCTGATTGAGTTTTCAGATGAAATTATGCGCGAGAAAGTGCTTTTTATGACGCACTTACTGGAAGAGACCTTCCAGACCAAAATGCTGAGCCACCGTGCCGGGCGTTGGGCGTTTGATCGTCGCTACGCAAACTTGCTGATAGAGCTGGGTTATCAGGTTGACTGTTCCGTCACCCCACGGGTGAACTGGCGAAATGCCAAAGGGGCACCGCAGGGTCACGGAGGAACGAATTATCAGCATTTCCCTGACCATGCCTACTTTATTGATACAGAGGATATTTCCCGCCCGGGAAAGAGCCCTTTACTCGAAGTGCCGATGAGTATTCAGTATAAACACCCGGCCTGGCTGAACACCGTTAAACAGGGCTACGATCGGCTGCGTGGGAAATACCGTTCCCCGTCAGTTAACTGGCTGCGTCCGTCCGGTGGAAACGCGTCTGAGATGATTAAGGTCGCACAACAGTGCTTGTCGCAGGGCAATGATTATGTGGAGTTTATGCTCCATTCTTCAGAATTTATGCCCGGCGGAAGTCCTACGTTCAAAGATGATGCGGCCATTGAAGGGTTGTACCAGGATTTGGAACAGTTGTTTACATGGCTGTCGGACAAGACGGTGGGGATGACATTGGCGGAGTTTTATCAACACCAGAAATAATAATGCCCGCCAGGCGGGCATTATTTATCATTGTTGTTTTGTCTGAGAGAAAGGTGTACTCAGAGCAAACAGGATCATAAAGAATATCAATGCCTCTGAACTCAACAATATGACGTCTGTCAGGCCATAGAGCAATAATAGAAGCATGGCAGTCAATAGCAGACCATTTTTGTTTCTGATGGCGTAGCCAATCATCGACACAAAGAAAAAGAGCAGTATTGCCAGGCCAGGTATTCCTTGTAATGAATACTTTTCAATGAATTCATTGTGTAGATGTACTTTGATAAAATCGAGTGCAGCAGCGAGATGCGGATGACCATCGCTAACATAGCGTTTTGTCCATGCTTCTCGATCCTCGACTGACTGTCCCAGAGGATGCGCCAGACCATTTTGAATACCGATAGTCCACATGGAAAAACGTGCGCCGAGAGAAGTGCGATCGTTGCCTTTCTCATAGTTCTCTAGTTCAGTTTGAGTTTGCATGATCTTAGGTGAAATCAGAGGCTTGTAGCTTACGACTACAATACCCGCCACAATACATAAAAAGATCAGAGTCGATTTCAGATGAATTCTTCTGAAATGATAAAGCGTCATTACGATAGCAAGAAGTAAATAGAGCCCCATTGCAGCACGCGTTCCGGTCAAAAGAATAATAAAGAATGAGACCAAAATGGTTAAACCGGCCAGAACATAGAGCTTTACATTTTTCTGAAGGTAAAGACTGTATACAAAGGCAAGTGACAGCACGGAGTAAACATAGGCAGAGACCGTGGCTCGATTGATTGCCATTTCAACACGAGCCATACCTTGTGATGCCTGCCACAATCCATAACCGGTTGCAAGAGCAAATCCTGTCGCAGTTGCTAAAAGAAAATATTTCTTAAAGCTTTCTCTGTCGATATAAGCTTTAAAACGGTCAATATAGAAAACGAGAATACTCGCCAAAAGTAATTTTTTACTTGCACCGAGATAATCGCTGTACATGTTTAAGCCTTCGTTATGGTACTCGTAGACCATATACCAGGCAAAGTTCAGTAATCCGATAAGAAGTATGGGAAGAGCTATTGAGAATGGTTTTAGCGTAATTTTTTTGTACTCAAACGCTAAACCGAGGATAGCGATATAAATTGCAATATAGAAAAACTCACGTTGCTTCCCTGAATTGACTAATGCAAGCATCAAAGAGATGAAACTCAGAAAAAGTGTCAGTTGATAAAGTCGAAGTTTTATTTTTTCCATAATGCCTTAATAACCCTTTTCTTATAACTAAACCGAATATGAGTGTCCATGAAGAACGAAAGCGAATAAAGCTGGCTCACCCGAGCTTTTACCAAATGTAAGTGTGGCGTCGAGAGATACTTTTTATGGTTACTGTATATATCAAACCAGTGACAATTGATGAGATGTTTAAAACTGCGCGGAAAAGTTTCTTCCATGCGAAGCGTGCAATCAACAAGTGAAGTGATTTTGCTGGCGTCAAGTTCGCTGGATAAGCTTCCATGACGTTTGATGTAATAATAATGCCCCTGACGCTGATAAAATATTTTATGCGCTTGCATAATCATTCCGGGGAATACAGCGAAATCTTCGTAACAGACCATCGAAGGTATAGGGTTAGCTTTATACAGGTCTTTGTGAATAAATTGGCCGATCAGATGTGCCTGAAAGTCTTTATGTCGCAAAAAACGGGAGATCGCGTCTTGTTGCGAGATTGCCACAGGGTCGAAACCCTGCCAGGTTGAGGTGATCTTTTGAATATCACGAATTTCACATAAGCGCGTCAGTAGCATATCTGGACGCTGTGCTTGCAGAAAATCCACGGCATCCCGAATGCTGCCCGGTTTTAGCCGGTCATCGCTGTCCAGCATCGTAATATAGTCCCCTGATGCCAGCGTAACAGCACTGTTTCGGACCTGACCCACGTTACGGTAATCCACACATCGCGCTGTTGCATGAGGTAATTTTGGTAACCACGCTTCAATAATATCCTGTGTGCCATCATCTGAGCTGTCATTAAAGATGATGATCTCAACAGCATCACCTGCACTGCCAATCGCATTCTGCAGGCTTTCTAAAGTGGCATGAAGGGTATCTTCGGCATTATGCGCGGCAATAATGATGCTTAGAAAAGCCATAAAAATTAGTTTCCCTGGGCATCAGTGAGAGATGTGATTGTGTTAGCTTTTGGTAATTCGCGAATAAAATCTTTAAGCTCACGTAGTGATTCGTCTGTCACAGCGAAAAGTTCTTCCCGATCTTGTGAGAAATAGTAGCGTGTTTCAAATACATATGAGCAAATATTCTCATCCTTCCCAATCAGCAATACCTTACCAAGCGGACGTTGTTCATAATGGCAGCAAGGGCCAAACAGCAACACCACCGGGACGGCCACCGCATCGGCGATGTAGATATTCCCTGAGTCTGACGCAATATAACAATCCATTTTTGATATCGCCCACGGCAGCTCTTCAAGCGATATTTTACCAATGAGATTGATAAAATTGGGAATTTCACCGTATTCACGAGTGATATCATCCATCCATGTTTGTTCGTTCGGTGCGCCAAAAACATAAAACTCGCAGGGCAGGTCGGCAAGGTGATCGACAATACGCTTCCAGATAACCGGGGGAACCGTCTTTGCTTTATTGCCTGCAGAAATGCTGATACCAATTCGGATAACCCCGGGTTTATCGAGAATTTGCGGGTAAACCGCAGGCTTGAACAGGGGCTTTGTGGCGTGCTTGGGTGAGTCCTGCCAGGTGAGCGCGCGATCGGCGAGCTTGAGATAGTTAGTGACGGACAGCGTCTTTTTGCCATGCTCAACGGTACCATCAGCCGTGGCATAAAAAATTCCGTGATACCACCTGCGCGTATAAGTGCTTAAAAATTGTTTGTTTTTTGCATTACAGGCTGAGGCGAAAAAGAGATTCACACTGTTGGGCTGCAGCAGATAGACATTGTCGTAGCGATTCATGATCCGGCAGGCGAAGCAGAGCTTACGCCACAGGTTGCGCTTTTGCTGCTCCACAAAAAAGATCTCTTCGATACTGTCGTCATGCTGAGCCAATGCGTTAACGCTGCGGCTGATCAGCACATCGCTTTTTTGCAGATACGCCAGTAGAGGCGTTGCATTGATAAAGTCACCGATTTTGGCTGTCTGAATGACAAGGTTTCTGCCCGTGTCTTTGCGAAACAGCTTCCGGATGAGTTTCACCGGAAAAAGTAAAATCAGCAGAAATACATAACTCATGGGTTAAATATCCCTGTTAGAAAGCCGATGGCTGCCCTGTAAAAACGAAAAAATCGCATCTGCGGTTATGTCTCTCATCTGCTGCGTCGGACTCACCATTTGATGCTGGTTTTTACCGTACCCCCCGATCAGTCCCGGGTCGGTCGGACCGAAGAGGGTGATATTGGGGCGGTCCAGCGCTGCGGTTAAATGGCTTAATCCGGTATCCACGGATACGACGGCGTTGGCGCCTGCCAGTTGCGCGGCAACCTGAGCCAGCGTGAGTTTAGGTAACACTTCCACATTTGAAAAACCCGCGGCCAAACGCTCTGCGCGTTGCCTTTCGTGTTCTGCGCCCCACGGGAGTTTAATATGGATGCCGGTCGGTTGCATTAGCTCAATGAGTCTTCGCCAGTGTGATTCCGGCCAGTGCTTATCATCGCGCGTTGTGGCATGCAGAAAGACCAGATAGGGCGGTGTGTGCGTCTTCGCATCGCGCAAAAAATGTTGCGCAATAGCGTAATCACCCTGCGTGTCCGGTTTTGCATAGCCGAGGCTTTTCGCAAACAGCTCGCGGGTGCGCTCCACGGCGTGCTGCTGTTTCGCGATATGGTGGCGGCGATTATAGAACAGGCTCGCCAGCGGCTCGCGGGCGGTTTGCCAGTCCATACCGTGCTTTACGCCATGTGCCAGACGCGTGACCAGCGCGGCGCTTTTGACCAGACCCTGTGCGTCAATGATGGCATCGTAACGCTGCGCTTGCACCGCATCACGGAAGGCTTGACGTTCAGCCTTAATCGGTGCTGAGAACCACGCTTTACGCCAGCGGCGGATAGCAACCGGGATCACGCGGTCTACTGCTTCATGCCAGGTGGGGATCTGTGCGAAGCCCTCCTCCACCACCCAGTCAAAACGAATGCCGGGAATGGCCTGCATGGCGTCGGTGAGCGACGGCAGAGTATGCAGGACATCGCCCATGGAAGAGGTTTTAACGATCAATACCCGCATCCGTTATCCTTCTTCACTCAACAGCAGCTCGTTGAGCTCTTCAAGGACACACTCGGGCGTGATGTCGATCAGGCTCTGGTGATAGCCTTCAGCCGCATCGCCTTTTCGCACCTTGTGATAACCGCTGATCAGACGTATGACGCGCGCTTTATGAGAAAGCGGTGGCGTAAAGTCAGGGCTGCTGGGGCCATACAGAGCAACCAGCGGCCGGTTGAGCGCAGCGGCGACGTGCATCAGGCCTGAGTCGTTGGTGACGACGGCTTTACAGGCGGCAAGTAAAACTACTGCCTGTTCCAGCTGGGTTTCCCCTGCCAGATTACGGCACCATGCCTGCTGTTCTGTATTCAGCGAAGCCAGAATTTCGTTACCCGCCTCGTGGTCTTTCGCCGAGCCAAACAACACGACCTGATTACCTTCATCGATCAGCTGTTTTGCCAGCTCAGCGTAATGATAATGCGGCCAGCGTTTTGCCGGGCCGAACTCTGCTCCCGGGCAGAAACCGATCATAGGGCGTTCTGATGAAATTCCAAACGCGTTGCAGGTGTGGGATTTCTCACCGTCGTTGACCTGGAGCTGGGGCCAGAGCAGCGGTTGCGGCAGATCTTTTGCGCTGCGCATCACGCCTTTGTCATAGGCCAGCGCGACGTAGCGCTCGACCATAAGTGGCCAGGCGTCTTTATCGAGCACGCGCGCGTCGTTCAGCAGACCGTAGCGCATTTCTCCACGCCAGCCGGTGCGATGGGGGACGCCCGCAAAGAAGGGTACCAGGGCGGATTTAAAGGAGTTAGGCAGGACATAGGCGCGGTCATAGCGCTTTTCGCGCAGGCTATGGCCGAGCTTGCGACGTTCACCAATTTCCAGCGCGCCGTGGCCGAGCGGCATTGGGATCGCCTCGTTAACTTCCGGCATACGCGATAACAACGGACGGCACCAGGCAGGTGCCATCACGTCAATTATCGCCTGGGGATAACGCGCCTTGAGCGTACGATAGAGACTTTGCGACATCATCATGTCGCCCACCCATGACGGGCCGATCACCAGAATTTTCATACTTACGCGTCGCGGTTCAGCCAGGCCATATATTCCGTTACGCCTTCGGCAACGGTCTTGAACGGTTTGTCGTAACCCGCTGCACGCAGGTTGGTCAAATCCGCCTGCGTGAAGGCCTGGTAACGACCTTTCAGTTTGTCCGGGAACGGAATGTATTCAATGCTGCCTTTTTTGTGGTACGCCAGGGTGGCATCCGCCACGGCCTGGAAGGATTCCGCACGGCCTGTCCCCAGGTTAAAGATACCGGAGACGCCGTTTTCCCAGAACCACAGGTTCACTGCCGCCACGTCGCCTACGTAGACGAAGTCACGCTTGAAGCCGTCACTGCCTTCAAACAGTTTCGGGCTTTCGCCATTGTTCAGCTGCGTGTTCAGGTGGAACGCGACGCTCGCCATGCTCCCTTTGTGGCCTTCGCGCGGTCCGTACACGTTGAAGTAACGGAAACCCACAATCTGGGAATTGGCTTCAGGCAGAACCTGACGCACGTATTCATCGAACAGGAATTTGGAGTAGCCATAGACGTTCAGCGGCTGCTCATATTCGCGGGATTCGATGAAGTCTGACGTACGGCCACCGTAGGTTGCTGCAGAAGAGGCGTACAGGAACGGAATTTCACGCTCCAGGCAGTAATGCAGGATCTCTTTAGAGTACTGATAGTTATTGTCCATCATGTACTTGCCATCCCACTCGGTGGTGGAAGAGCATGCACCTTCGTGGAAGATGGCTTCGATCTCGCCGAACTCTTCACCTGCCATAATCTGGATAAGGAAGTCTTCTTTATCCATATAGTCAGCGATGTTCAGATCCACCAGGTTTACAAACTTGGTGCCGTCTTTCAGGTTGTCCACCACCAGAATGTCGGTGATGCCTTTGTCATTGAGGGCCTTAACAATGTTGCTGCCGATAAAGCCCGCGCCGCCGGTAACGATGATCATAACTGTAACCTTTGAAGTGTGGAGTCCGGGGACAATCCCGGACGCTAATGTTCTTATCATATCATTAGTATGGCTGCCCTTCAGCCATTCACCGACATAGCGCAAGGGTACACGTGATTTATGCTGCAAAAACGAGAAGAGATAATGTGTCATCTCGTCATGGCGGCCAGGGTTGGGTAATATGTGCCAAAATTTGCCGAGTCTGGAGAATTGCAATGCGTGGTGATTTTTACAAACAGTTAAACAGCGACCTCGACACCGCACGTGCGGAAGGGTTGTTCAAAGAAGAGCGTATTATCACGTCTGCTCAGCAGGCGGACATCACCGTTGCCGATGGCAGCCATGTGATCAACTTTTGTGCGAACAACTACTTAGGTCTTGCGAATCACCCTGAGCTGATTGCCGCGGCAAAACAAGGCATGGACACCCACGGTTTCGGTATGGCCTCCGTACGCTTCATCTGCGGTACGCAGGACAGCCATAAGCAGCTTGAGAAAAAGCTGGCGGACTTCCTGGGGATGGAAGATGCGATCCTGTACTCCTCGTGCTTCGACGCCAACGGTGGTCTGTTTGAGACGCTGCTCGGCGCAGAAGATGCCATTATCTCCGACGCCCTGAACCACGCTTCTATCATTGACGGTGTGCGCCTGTGTAAAGCGAAGCGCTTCCGCTACGCCAACAACGACATGGTTGAACTGGAAGCGCGCCTGAAAGAAGCACGTGAAGCAGGTGCCCGCCATGTGCTGATTGCCACAGACGGCGTGTTCTCTATGGATGGCGTGATTGCCAACCTGAAGGGCGTGTGCGACCTGGCAGACAAATACGATGCGCTGGTGATGGTTGATGATTCACACGCCGTCGGCTTTGTTGGTGAGAACGGCCGTGGATCTCACGAATACTGTGACGTAATGGGCCGCGTGGACATTATCACCGGTACGCTGGGTAAAGCGCTCGGCGGCGCGTCAGGGGGTTATACTGCTGCGCGTAAAGAGGTGGTTGAGTGGCTGCGCCAGCGTTCCCGTCCATACCTGTTCTCCAACTCGCTGGCGCCGGCGATTGTTGCCGCATCCATTAAAGTTCTGGAAATGGTGGAGTCTGGCGCTGAGCTGCGTGACCGTCTGTGGTCAAACGCCCGCCTGTTCCGTGAAAAAATGGGTGCCGCAGGGTTTACGCTCGCCGGTGCCGATCACGCCATTATTCCGGTGATGCTGGGCGATGCGGTTGTGGCGCAGAATTTTGCCCGCGAGCTGCAGAAAGAAGGAATTTACGTTACCGGGTTCTTCTTCCCGGTGGTACCAAAAGGCCAGGCGCGTATCCGTACCCAGATGTCTGCGGCGCATTCGCCTGAACAAATTGAACGTGCGGTGGAAGCCTTTACCCGCATCGGCAAACAGCTGGGCGTAATTGCCTGAGGACGTGTGATGAAAGCGTTATCCAAACTGAAAGCGGAAGAAGGGATTTGGATGACCGACGTGCCGGAGCCGGAAGTCGGTCATAACGATCTGCTGATCAAAATTCGTAAAACCGCCATTTGCGGCACTGACGTTCATATCTACAACTGGGACCAGTGGTCGCAGAAAACCATTCCGGTACCGATGGTCGTGGGCCACGAATATGTCGGCGAAGTGGTGGGCATGGGTCAGGAAGTAAAAGGCTTCAACATTGGCGACCGCGTCTCGGGTGAAGGTCATATTACCTGTGGTCACTGCCGTAACTGCCGCGGTGGACGCACGCACCTGTGCCGTAACACAATCGGCGTGGGCGTGAACCGTCCGGGCTGCTTCGCAGAATACCTGGTGATCCCGGCGTTTAACGCGTTCAAAATCCCGGACAACATTTCTGACGATCTGGCCTCTATCTTTGATCCCTTCGGCAACGCGGTACACACGGCGCTCTCTTTCGACCTGGTCGGCGAAGATGTGCTGGTTTCCGGCGCGGGTCCCATCGGGATTATGGCGGCCGCGGTGGCGAAGCACGTTGGTGCCCGCAATGTGGTGATTACCGATGTGAACGAGTATCGCCTGTCGCTGGCGCGCAAAATGGGTGTGACCCGCGCGGTGGATGTCTCTAAAGAGAGCCTGAGCGACGTGATGGAAGAGCTGGGCATGACCGAAGGTTTTGACGTGGGTCTTGAGATGTCCGGCGCACCACCGGCGTTTCGCACCATGCTGGACACCATGAACCACGGCGGACGTATTGCGATGCTGGGCATTCCACCGTCTGATATGTCTATCGACTGGAACAAGGTTATCTTCAAGGGGCTGTTCATCAAAGGTATCTACGGCCGCGAGATGTTCGAAACCTGGTACAAGATGGCGGCACTGATCCAGTCTGGTCTGGACCTGTCTCCGATTATCACCCATCGCTTCTCCATCGATGAGTTCCAGGAAGGCTTTGACGCGATGCGCTCTGGCCAGTCCGGAAAGGTTATCCTGAGCTGGGATTAGTCATAAAAAAAGGGGCCTCAGGCCCCTTTTTTACTGGTTCTTCTTCTCTTCGTCTGTCAGGTAACGCACCTTTCGCGTGTAATCCTGACCTTTGAACTGCAGCTTATTGTCTGGTGACTCAAGATACTTCTGCCATTCGGACAGCGGGAAACCGCCGTGTGCGCCAATGACCTCTTTCGGTACCACAGCCTCTTGTCCGCCAATTTTCTTAGAGACCGGCCAGTTCATCCAGTCACCCAGATTGACCGTTTTCACATCCAGCATATCCAGAAGTGCGGCGAGCGGAAGCTGATCGGTTGGGGGCTGATTATCTTCCATTAGCTCCCAGGTATCCTGGAACAGGGTCAACCACAGCGGGCAAATGCGTCGCCACGTCTTTTGGGTTGCTGCGAGGAAAGCGCCGTTAACGTGATCGACAAGATAAGGGCGCACCGTCTCTTTGTAATAGGCGGGCACTTTCTCCTCGGGAGCGCCATCGAGTTTGGCGATCATCTTACCCTGACGGAAGCTGGAGTAGATGTGCATATCGGCCATGTTGATCTCAGGCATTTTGAGCAGATTGAGATCGGAGTCAATCATCAAAACGCCTTCACCCCGGGCCTGTAGCGGCGCATTGAGCTTCACCAGACGGCTAAGATAGATCTGCTTGTAGCGGTAACTCTCTTCTCGTTTAGGAAGCGTGAGTGTCACTACGCGAGTTTTAGGGGGAAGCACCCCGAAAGCAGATTCTGGCTGATCGCTGACAATCACGATCTCGCTGACGCCGGTGGCATAACGCTCAGCAAAAGTTGCCGACAGTAACGCCTCTTCAACAAAATCAGCGCCGGTGCAAGGAATGACGATGGAGTCAACGGCAACAAGATTGCCCGTTACCGGTAGGGAACGGTACGGAATGTTATGTCGTCCGGTAATATGACGATAGCGAGCGTTAAGGAATTTAAACATGTTCATCTCGTGTGATTATTTTGCGCCAAGTACCGCTTCGACGCCGCTAACATACTGTTCAATGGCATAGGTTCCACAGACATTCTGACGGGCAGCCAAAGCCAGGCGTGCGCGCAGATCGGCATCTTTCCAGATGCTCTCAAGATGCGCGGCAAGCTGTGAAACGTCGCCCCAGGGGAACAAGAGTCCCGTCGACCCTGGGTCAATTAATTCCGCTGTCCCGGTCACCTGCGAGCCAATGACAGGGATATTAAGCAACATGGCTTCCAGCACGACGCGAGGTAATCCTTCGCTCTGTGAGGCTAAAATAAAAGCGTCAAATGTCGCAAGGTAATCAAAGGGGGTATTCTGGAACCCCGTGAAGACGACCTGCTTCTCAATACTCAATGCGGTGGCCTGGGCAATTAATGCGTCGCGTTCGCCACCTTCACCGACTAACACCATCTTCCATTTTGCGTCAGGGTTCTTCTGACTGAACTGCGCCAGCGCCTCCAGAGTATGATGGTTTGCTTTGCGGGGGATCAGTGACCCCACGCTACCGAAAACGAAAGTATCGTCATCAATGTTCAGCCGCTGGCGCATTGCACGTCGGTCTGGCAGGGGCTGGTGGATGTCGATTGCATTGTTTACGGTTGTGCAGAGCTCAGGGCGAACCCCATTCTGAAGTAAAACACGCTCAACGCCGTGGGAGACCGCGATGATTTTTGTGGCATGGTCATTAACCAGCCTGACCAGCGGCGGTGTCATGACAGGTTCGATGCGGCAGTGCTGAATTAACCGCACATGCTGTTTTGCACCGGCTAAATACCCTTCTTCATTTGAGCCAGGCTGATTGTTCATATACAGCGTATCGAATCCGCCTTCACTGAGCAGCGTTGCAATTCTGCGAACATTGGGCCGAATACGCCAGAGCGTATCGATATGGCGCGTAAAGGCCTTACGCCCCCGGCGCGAGAAGAAAAGGAGACTGCGGCCCAGCTCTTTCGCAAGTTTCGCCCATACGGGCTGCCGTGGCTGAGGGATCACAATTAAGGGAATGCCGATACTGTCCAGCACCTGGCCGATTGTTTGCCCTTCGGCACGGCTGTAATCACTGTAAAAACAGCAGGTGATATCGAACTTCTCGCGGTCAATCCGCTTCAGAAGTTCGAGCATGCTGTTGGTGCCACCGCCCCACTCTTTGCCGGTATCGAGGAGCAGTATTTTGTGTCGTTGCAGCATCGTTCTACCTTAATCGCCTCTCACAGTCTGTTGCCGGGTAATATTCCAGCCCTGCCACTGGTGCTGGAAATATTGCACCAGTGTACTCTGGCTCACGCTCTCACTAAGCACGGCAAAGAACCGTGTCGCGTAGACGGGTTCCGGCGGGCGTTTCGTTTTACACAGCGTCACACCCCTGAATGGATTGCGCGGCTGTGTTACCGGTGGCTGTGCATTGCCAGGACGCGACGTATCAACCTGTGGCTCATTCAGCAGATCGCCTGGACGAACCAGCGTAATATCAGAGGGCAATGTCGGCAGCATCTGCTGCAGAACGCGAACGGTAGACGGGTGCGGGTGGCCGATAGCAATAGCCGAGCCATTGCGTCGGGCTAGCTGTACGGCGCGATTGAACTGTCCGCGGATATCCGCGTCGTTCTGGGTGTCATCGAGGAACACCTTGCGCTTTATTACCTTCACGCCTGTACCCTGCGCGGCACGCATCGCCTGGCTGTTGCCGATGGTCATGCTGTCGAGGAAATAGAGGTTATAGCGCTCCAGCGACTGCATCACTTTGAGCATCCCGTACAGGCTGGAGGTCATCGCGCTGCCCATGTGGTTGTTCAGCCCGACGGCGTACGGCACTTTATTGTAAGCATCGCGAATGATGCGATCGATCTCATCGCTGCTCATATCAGGGCGCAAAGTATCTTTTTCCAGCGGCTGCTTGCTGAGCGGTGCCATCGGCAGATGGATGAGAACCTGATGACCGCTGTTATGCGCTTTGATCGCCATTTCACGCGCGTGCGGCGCATTCGGGAGGACGGCGACAGAGATGGCGGCTGGCATCGCCAGCACCTGATTCTCGGTGTGCGGACGATAACCGAAGTCATCAATCACTATCGCGAGTTTGCCAGCGTAGACCGGTGCTGCCAGCGCCAGTGCACTGGCGAAGGAGAGAACAATTCGACGAAATTGAAGCAAAACTTATCTTCCCAACCACGGCTGTGGATTGACCGCCTGACCCTGGCGACGAATTTCGAAATAGAGTGACGGGCGGCCCTGACCGCCACTGCTGCCCACGAGGGCGATGGGTTGGCCGGCGCGCACCTGAGTACCAACGCTGACCAGTGCGCTCTGGTTGTAGCCGTAAAGGCTCATATCGCCTTTACCGTGTTCCACCACTACCACAAGCCCGTAACCCTGCAGCCAGTCGGCCAGAATCACACGGCCATCGGCGATGGCTTTTACTTCGCTACCTTCAGACGCACCGATAACTATCCCTTTCCAACGTAGTTCACCCTGCAGCTGTTCGCCATAGCGATGCAGAATTGTACCGCGCACGGGCCAGTAAGCCTGACCACGAGGGGAGCCTAAACCGCCGGTACGTGACATCAGGGAGCGTTCGCTTTCGCTTGGCTTGTAGGTCGTACCTTTGCGTGAGGCTTCCTGCTGCTTGTCGCGTACGGCCTGCGCTTCGCGGGCCTCTTTTTCGGCGCGCGCTTTCGCCGCCGCTTCCGCGCGGGCGATACTGTTACGCAGTTTCGATTCGTTGGCGCGCATTTCGCTCAGCTGGCTTTGGCCTTGCTGAATAGAGGACTCGAGACCGGAAAGGGTTTTCTTGCGCTCGTTGCGGGCCTGCTCGAGCTTCGCTTGTTGCGCCTGCTGTTCGTAGAGCAGCGTCTGTTGCTGGCTCTGCTTCTCTTCGAGCTCGGCTTTTTGCGTGGTGACCTCTTCGCGCGTCTGTTTCAGCTGCGCGATAGTCTCCTGACGCGCCTGGTTCAGGTAACCAAAGTAGGCCTGCAGACGCTGACCGCGCTGGCTCTCTTCACCGCTGAGGATCAACTGAAGGCCCGTATGCTCACCCTGGCGAAAAGCAGCATCAAGCTGTGCGGCAAGGTTGCGTTCCTGGGCATCACGCTGGCGTTCCAGTTTGGCAATCGACGCGTTCATTTCGTCGATCTGTTTATTCAACTGGGCGAGGGTGTTTTGCGTTTCACGTAATTTACGTGCGGCAGCGGAGATGGCTTCTTCCTGCTGCTTAAGCTGAGCGAGCAGAGCAGAGCGTTGTTGCTGTTGCTGGCGTACCGCACGCTCTTTCGTGGCGATATCGGCCTGAATGGATTTCAGCTGGTCACGGTCATCCGCGTGGGCGGATGCGGCGCACAGCAATACGCCAGCGCTGAGTGCGCTGGCGCAAAGCAGAGGTCTGACTGATAACCTAAGCGGCTTCACGACCCATGTGATTGAAAAAATCGCCTTTCCCCTCATGGGGAGCGATTATTCCACGATGAACAGCGGCTTACCAGTCATCTCTTCAGGGATCTCCATGCCCATCAGCGACAACATGGTTGGCGCGATGTCGGAAAGCTTGCCGCCTTCCACTGCTTTCAGTGATTTATCACCCACATAAATCAGCGGAACAGGCAGGTTGGTGTGAGCGGTGTGCGCCTGGCCGGTTGCCGGGTCGCGCATCTGTTCTGCGTTACCGTGGTCAGCGGTGATGAGCAGCTGGCCACCAACGGATTCAACCGCTTTCGCGACCTGGTCAACACAGTGATCCAGCGCTTCTACCGCTTTTACGGCGGCTTCCATCACGCCGGTATGACCCACCATGTCGCCGTTCGGGTAGTTACAGATGATGGTGTCGTATTTGCCGCTTTCGATTGCCGCAACCAGTTTTTCAGTCAGCTCGGCAGAGCTCATTTCTGGCTGCAGATCGTAGGTAGCCACTTTGGGTGAGTTAATCAGAATGCGATCTTCGCCTTTGAACGGCTCTTCAACACCGCCGTTAAAGAAGAAGGTGACGTGGGCATATTTCTCGGTTTCGGAGATACGCAGCTGTGTCTTGTCGTTCTTCGCCATCCACTCGCCGAAGGTATTGGCCAGTGATGCGGGTGGATAAGCGCATGGCGCATTGATGTCAGCGGCGTATTCGGTCAGCTGAATAAAGTCGATCTTCACCACTTTCTTACGGGTGAAACCGTCGAAATCACTGTTCACGAACGCACGGGTGATTTCACGCGCGCGGTCAGCACGGAAGTTCATGAAGATCAGCGCATCGCCGTCTTCCATGGCGGCATCAGCCTGGCCTTCAGCACGAATGACGGTTGCTTTCACGAATTCATCGTTTTCATCACGCGCGTAAGCGGCTTCCAGACCTTCCACCGCGGTCGCGAACTGGAATTCACCTTTTGCTAGCGTCATCAGGTCATAGGCCTGTTCAACGCGATCCCAACGGTTGTCGCGGTCCATTGCGTAGTAGCGCCCGATGATAGAGGCCACACGTCCTTTGCCAAGCGCGGCGAATTTGTTTTCGAAGGAGGCCAGTGAACCTTTTGCGCTGCGTGGTGGCGTATCACGACCGTCCAGGAAAGCGTGCAGATAGATTTTTTCTGCGCCGCGCTCAGCCGCCAGTTCAACCATCGCCATGATGTGATCTTCGTGGCTGTGTACGCCACCGGCGGAGAGCAGACCCATGATATGAACTGCTTTACCGGCCGCCACGGCTCTGTCCACCGCGCCGCAAAGCACTGGGTTGTTGAAGAAGGTACGTTCTTTGATTTCAACGTCCAGACGCGTCAGGTCCTGATACACGATACGACCTGCACCCAGGTTTACGTGTCCAACTTCGGAGTTGCCCATCTGACGATCTGGCAGACCCACTTCCAGCCCGGACGCATCAATCAGGGTGTGGGGACGTTTTGCCCACAGCGCGTCCATCACCGGCGTTTTGGCGTTGAAAATGGCGTTATCCTGTTGATCTTCACGGTAGCCATAGCCATCCAGAATCACCAGTACCATAGGTTTTTTAGAAACCGACATTGCGACAACCTCATGCTCAAGAGTCAAAATTTGCGTAATTTTACTACAGCTGAATCGATCAAATAGCCGCAGAAGATCAAAGAAAGCGCAGGGGCAAGGTGCTTAGCGGACGCTTTTGAGGCAATTTTTTAGGTGGCAGGCCTCAGAAAATGGATTAGGTTATGGTCGCTGGCTGTATTTGCCACAACGCACAGGTATACTCCTGTCCTGGTTTTTTTAATCACTAAGTCGGAGTAGTTACCCTCCATGCAAGAAATTATGCAATTCGTTAGCCGCCATCCGGTTCTGAGCATCGCGTGGATTGGCCTGCTGGCTGCTGTGCTGTTCACCACATTTAAAGGCCTGACGTCTAAGATTAAGGTTATCACCCGTGGTGAAGCGACGCGTCTGATTAACAAAGAAGATGCCGTCGTGGTCGATCTGCGTCAGCGTGACGATTTCCGTAAAGGTCACATTGCTGGTGCTATCAACCTGTTACCTGCTGAAATCAAAGCGAACAACGTTGGCGAGCTTGAGAAACATAAAGCCCAGCCGATTATCGTTGTTGACGCGACCGGTATGCAGGCGCAGGAATCTGCCAGCGCGCTGCATAAAGCAGGCTTCGAAAACGTAACGGTTCTGAAAGAAGGTATTTCCGGCTGGAGCGGGGAAAATCTTCCTTTGGTTCGCGGTAAATAAGGAGTTCAGTAATGGCCAATATCGAGATCTACACCAAAGCAACGTGCCCGTTCTGCCACCGTGCAAAAGCGCTTCTGAACAGCAAAGGCGTAGCGTTCAAAGAACTGCCGATTGACGGTGACGCGATTAAACGCGAAGAGATGATCCAACGTAGTGGTCGTACGACGGTTCCGCAGATTTTTATTGATGCGCAGCACATTGGCGGCTGTGATGACTTGTATGCGCTCGATGCCCGTGGTGGACTCGATCCGCTGCTGAGCTAAGAGACTTTAGGACAATTAAAAAGGGTTTTTCCATGTCAGAACAAAACAACACCGAAATGACTTTCCAGATCCAGCGTATCTACACCAAGGATGTCTCTTTCGAAGCGCCAAATGCGCCACACGTTTTCCAGAAAGATTGGCAGCCAGAGGTTAAACTTGATCTTGATACCGCATCTACCCAACTGGCGGATGATGTGTATGAAGTCGTACTGCGTGTGACTGTTACTGCCTCTCTGGGTGAAGAGACTGCATTCCTGTGTGAAGTACAGCAGGGCGGCATCTTCTCCATCGGCGGCATCGAAGGCAACCAGATGGCGCACTGCCTGGGTGCATACTGCCCGAACATTCTGTTCCCGTATGCTCGCGAATGCATCACCAGCCTGGTTTCTCGCGGTACATTCCCGCAACTGAACCTTGCGCCAGTTAACTTTGATGCGCTGTTCATGAACTATCTGCAGCAGCAAGCTGGCGAAGGTACTGAACAACATCAGGATGCCTGATGAGCACTCTTAATGCGTCAATGACTGTGATCGGTGCCGGCTCATACGGCACCGCTCTTGCCATCACGCTGGCAAGAAATGGTCACGAAGTGGTTCTCTGGGGCCACGACCCAAAACATATCGCGACGCTGCAACGCGACCGTTGCAACGTGGCGTTCCTCCCGGACGTTCCGTTCCCAGACTCCCTGCACCTTGAAAGTGACCTTGCGACCGCGCTGGCGGCCAGCCGCAACATTCTGATTGTGGTGCCGAGCCATGTGTTTGGCGAAGTACTGCGTCAGATCAAGCCGCTGATGCGCCCTGATGCGCGCATTGTATGGGCCACCAAAGGGCTGGAAGCCGAAACCGGACGCCTGTTGCAGGATGTCGCCCGCGAAGCGCTGGGTGATGACATCCCGCTGGCGGTTATCTCGGGGCCGACGTTTGCTAAAGAGCTGGCCGCTGGCCTGCCGACGGCGATCTCGCTGGCATCAACCGATCAGGCCTTCTCCGACGATCTTCAGCATCTGCTGCACTGCGGCAAAAGTTTCCGCGTTTACAGCAACCCCGATTTTATCGGCGTACAGCTGGGCGGTGCGGTGAAGAACGTGATTGCGATCGGCGCCGGAATGTCCGATGGGATTGGCTTTGGTGCCAACGCACGTACCGCACTGATTACGCGCGGCTTAACCGAGATGTCCCGCCTTGGCGCAGCACTGGGTGCCGATCCGACCACCTTCATGGGCATGGCGGGCCTGGGCGATCTGGTGCTGACCTGTACCGACAACCAGTCCCGTAACCGCCGCTTTGGCATGATGCTCGGTGAGGGCATGGATGTGAAAGGCGCGCAGGAGAAGATTGGTCAGGTGGTTGAAGGCTATCGCAATACCAAAGAAGTTCGCGAATTGGCGCACCGTTTTGGTGTCGAAATGCCAATAACCGAGGAAATTTATCAGGTATTGTATTGCGGAAAAAATGCGCGCGAGGCAGCATTGACCTTATTAGGTCGTTCGCGCAAGGATGAGCGCAGCAGTAACTAGTCGCAGGGATTCTTGTTAGCACTATGACCCGGCCAGCACAGAACTGGCCGGTCATTAACATGTCGTCTGGAGTAAGCAATGCCGTGTGAAGAACTGGATATCGTCTGGAACAATATTAAAGCTGAAGCCCGGGCTTTGGCTGACTGCGAGCCAATGCTGGCCAGTTTCTATCATGCGACGCTACTCAAGCACGAAAACCTCGGCAGCGCCCTGAGCTATATGCTCGCCAATAAACTGGCTTCCTCGATTATGCCCGCTATCGCCATTCGTGAAGTGGTGGAAGAGGCCTATGCCGCTGACCCTGAAATGATCGCTTCTGCCGCCTGTGATATCCAGGCCGTGCGCACGCGTGACCCGGCGGTGGACAAATACTCTACGCCGTTGCTGTATCTGAAGGGTTTTCATGCCTTGCAGGCGTATCGCATCGGCCACTGGCTGTGGAATGAAGGCCGCCGCGCGCTGGCTATCTTCCTGCAAAATCAGGTTTCCGTAACCTTCCAGGTGGATATTCACCCGGCCGCGAAAATTGGCCGCGGGATCATGCTTGACCACGCCACCGGCATTGTCGTCGGTGAAACCGCGGTGATTGAAGATGACGTTTCGATTCTGCAGTCGGTCACGTTAGGCGGTACCGGTAAAACCAGCGGCGATCGCCATCCGAAAATCCGTGAAGGGGTGATGATTGGCGCGGGCGCCAAGATCCTCGGCAACATCGAAGTGGGTCGTGGTGCGAAGATAGGCGCCGGTTCGGTTGTTCTACAGCCTGTTCCGCCGCACACGACTGCCGCTGGCGTACCGGCACGTATTGTCGGTAAACCAGACAGCGACAAACCGTCGATGGATATGGATCAGCATTTCAACGGTATTCACCATACGTTTGAGTATGGTGACGGTATTTAACTTCTGAGAATGGCGCCCGGGTATCCCAGCTGGCGCCATGCTTCATACACCACCACCGACACCGCATTTGACAGATTCATGCTGCGGCTGTCCGGCATCATCGGAATACGAATCTTCTGCTCAGCGGGCAGGGCATCAAGAATGGTGGCCGGCAGGCCGCGCGTTTCCGGGCCAAACATCAGATAATCACCGTCCTGATAGCGCACGGCGCTATGTGCCGGCGTACCTTTGGTGGTCAGGGCGAACATGCGCTGTGGGTTTTCGCTTTCCAGAAACGCGGCGTAATCATGATGGCGAACCACGGCCGTAAATTCATGATAATCCAGCCCCGCGCGGCGCAGACGTTTGTCGTCCCACGTAAAACCCATCGGCTCGATGATATGCAGACGAAAACCGGTGTTGGCGCACAGGCGGATAATATTGCCGGTATTCGGCGGAATTTCTGGTTCGAATAAAACGATGTTAAGCATGCTGCCCCCTTAATTGCGGGGGCAGAATAGCAGAAACCGGGCCGCTTATGCGACGCCGAGATCCTGCGAGCGGCAACGCAGCATTTTGTAGAAGGTTGCCGCGGCCGCCAGCAGAGCGGGCAGGCTAAGGATCATCAAAATGCTGTCTGCCTGCCACTGCATGGAGAGAAGCTGCGCGCTGGTCATGGTGCCCGCCACGCCACCAAAGCGGCCAATGCCCTGCATCCAGGCAATGCCCGTTGCGCGACACTCGGTAGGATAAAAGGTGGCTGCCAGCGTCTGCATTCCCGATTGCGCGCCGTTCATCGCGATCCCCATCAGGAAAATCAAGCCGCCAAACAGAGCGATATGATTATGTTCAATGCCGAGCGCCAGAATGAGCAGCATGGTCAGGACAAAGCCACCTGCGACCACTTTGTGTGCCTCCCAGCGATCCATCATCCAGCCCGCAAGAAGGATGCCTGCGGTACCGCCGAAGGTGAACAGCGAGGTAAGCCATGCGGATTCCGCGAGGGGATAGCCCATCCCCAGCATCAGTGTCGGCATCCAGCTAAGCAGAACGTAATAAATCACCAGCCCCATAAAATAGGTTACCCATAGCATCAGGGTACCAGGCAGCCAGGGCTGTGAAAACAGCTGTGCTACGCTCCCTTTTTTGGCGGCGACCCGATCCTCTGCGAGGAAGAAACCAGTGACGCCATCGAGGGTCGTGCGGGCGAAACGGCTGGTGATACGGCGGATCTGCATCATGTCTTTCCCGCGCTGCACCAGGTATTTCACCGATTCCGGTAAAAACAGCATCAGCAGCAGCGTTAATATCAGCGGTGCTATCGCGCCGGTCAGCAGTACGCTTCGCCAGCCATGATGCGGGATAAGCCAGGACGATATCGCCCCACCGCCGGCCGCGCCCAGCGGGAAGCCGCAGTACATGGTATTAATCGCCATGGCGCGACAGCGCTGAGGGGCAAACTCTGAGATGAGGGTGATGGCGTTCGGCATGGCGGCACCCAGCCCCAGGCCTGTCAGAAACCGCCATAGCGTCAGGGTGTTAAGGCTTTGTGCCCAGGCCGTCCCCAGGCTTGAAAGGCCGAAGAACAGACAAGAAAAGACCAGTACGCGCTTGCGGCCTATCCGGTCCGATACCGGGCCTGCGACCAGCGCTCCCAGCGACAGCCCGAGCAGTGCTGCGCTCAGTACCGGTCCCAGATCCTGTTTGTGTATGCCCCATTCCGCCGACAGCGTGGGCGCAATGTAGCCCATTGCTGCGGTATCGAAACCATCGATCGCCAGCACCAGAAAGCCCAGCACGATGAGCACCCAGTGAAACCCGGAAAAGGGACTGTCGTCGATCACCTGCTGAATATCCACCTGACCTGAATATCTCATACGCTCCCCTCTGATGTGATGGTGTTTTTGTGTTTTTGTGTTCTTGTATTTGCTTGTCTATACAATTGCGTGCGGCACAGGTATGTCAAATTTTCTTATCCAATATGTTACCTAGATGTTATTTTTGACAAAAAAAAGCGCCCGAGGGGAGTTCGGACGCGAGGAGAGGGGAAGGGGAATCAGACGGGCGTCAGGCTGCGTCACCCTGGGCAAGCGGTGCCAGTGCGGTGGGTAATTTACCCAACTCCTGCACCAGGGAGTCCTTGCTGATTTCGCGAATCGTTTTTGCGCCGGTCAACGTCATCGCCACTTTCATCTCTTTTTCGATCAGATTGAGCAGATTCGCCACCCCTGCCTGACCAGCCGTAGCCAGTGCATAAAGATATGCGCGTCCGAGCAATACGCTGTCTGCGCCAAGGGCAATCATACGCACCACGTCAAGCCCGTTGCGGATACCGCTGTCGGCGAGGATAGCGATATCACCTTTCACCGCATCGGCAATCGCCGGCAGTGCGCGTGCGGAAGAGAGTACCCCGTCAAGCTGACGTCCGCCGTGGTTAGAGACCACAATACCGTCAGCGCCAAAGCGCACGGCATCGCGGGCATCTTCCGGGTCGAGGATCCCTTTGATCACCATCGGGCCGTCCCAGAATTCGCGGATCCACTCCAGGTCTTTCCACGAGATGGACGGATCGAAATTATTCGCCAGCCAGCCGATGTAATCTTCCAGCCCGGTGGGTTTACCGAGATAGGCCGAGATATTCCCCAGATCGTGCGGGCGACCATTCACACCGACATCCCAGGCCCATTGCGGGTGCGTTACCGCCTGCCAGTAGCGACGCAGGGCAGCATTTGGGCCGCTCATCCCGGAGTGGGCATCACGGTAACGGGCGCCAGGCGTCGGCATATCAACGGTAAAGACCAGCGTTGAACAGCCCGCGGCTTTGGCACGCTCCAGCGCATTGCGCATAAAGCCGCGATCGCGCAGGACGTACAGCTGGAACCACATCGGACGCTGGAGGGTCGGGGCCACTTCTTCAATCGGGCAGACGGAGACGGTGGAGAGGGTAAACGGAATACCTTTGGCATCCGCTGCCCCTGCCGCCTGGACTTCACCCCGGCGGGCGTACATGCCGCACAAACCGACTGGCGCAAGGGCCACCGGCATGGAAAGCGTTTCGTTAAACAGCGTTGTCTCAAGGCTCAGCTCAGACATATCTTTCAGCACGCGCTGGCGCAGCGCCACTTCCGACAGATCTTCCACGTTGCGGCGCAGAGTGTATTCGGCATATGCCCCACCGTCGATATAGTGGAACAGGAACGGCGGCAAAATGCGCTGCGCCGCGGCGCGATAGTCACTGGCTGCTGAAATAATCATGCTTTGTTCTCCCTGGAAATATCACTGTCGCCAGGCAGACGGGTAATACGCGCCTGTCGGGCCTGATCTTCATCGAATCGTTTAATGGTGGTGTGCACGAACCCCAGATGCGCCATCATCGCTTTGCGCGCGGCCTCTGCATCCCCGGCCAGAATGGCGTTGAGTACCGCCTCGTGCTGTTCGGTCAGTTGGGCAAATACCGGCGGGACCAGATACATACGCTGGCGGCTCTGCTTCACGGAGGATTGCAACAGGTCGAAGAAACCGCGCATGGTCTGGAGCAGAACGACGTTGTGCGATGCTTCGGCAATCGCCAGATGAAACCGCACGTCCGCCTGCGAGGCGATGTCCGGGTCGCTGCTTTGGGTGGCGTCAAAGCAGGCTTTGAGCTTCTCTTTGTCGGCTTCAGTGGCCCGCATGGCCGCATGCCAGGCGGTACTGGTTTCGATGGCGTGCCGCGCTTCAATGATGTCGAAGCTGTAGTCCGGGTCGTTTTCCATCAGCGTTTTAAGCGGCTGCACGATGTTTTGCTCGGACCAGTCATCGTGCTGCCAGCGGATAAAGGTGCCGCCGCCCCGACGGCTTACCAGTACCCCTTCGCTGACCAGCGTCGCCAGCGCCTCACGCAGTGAGTTACGCGATACACCCAGTTGGGCGGCGAGCTGGCGCTCGGCGGGCAATTTCATGCCCGCTTCCAGCTGTTGTTCTTCAATCAGCGCCCGTACGCGAGAGGCAATCTCGTCGGACAGGCGTCTGGGCATGACTATCATGGGATCATCCAGGTTAAGACATAGGCCTGCAGGGTCGTGATCACCCCGACCATACAGGTGAATATCAGGCTGTGTTTCACGGTAAAGCGGAACAGGTCCGACTCTTTACCGACCAGTCCCACCGCCGCACAGGCAATGGCGATGGATTGCGGTGAGATCATCTTGCCGGTCACGCCGCCGGTAGTATTGGCGGCCACCAGAAGGATGTCCGACACGCCAATCTGCTGGGCTGCCGTCGCCTGCAGGGCCGCAAACAGGGCGTTAGATGAGGTATCTGAACCGGTCAGGAACACCCCCAGCCAGCCGAGGAACGGCGAGAAGAACGTGAAGGCGTGGCCGGTATGCGCCAGCGCAAGCGCCAGTGTCGATGACAGGCCGGAATAGTTCGAGATAAACGCGAACGCCAGCACCATGCCGATGGAGTAGATCGGCAGCATCAGTTCCTTAATGGTAGCCGCAAAAGTCTGTACTGCAGCTGCTGGCTTCATGCGTAACCACACCACAGACAGGATAGCGGCAAACAGGATTGCGGTGCCGGTTGCCGAGAACCAGTCAAATTTATACACCGCGGCATACGGCGTGGCGGCGTGCACCACGGGCGGCATACGGGCGACCATCTTGTCAAGGAACGGCACGGAGATGTTAATGACCATCTCATACAGTGCGCCGCCCGGTGCGAACAGGGCCTTAAACGGTGGAATACTCCAGAGCGTAACCGTGGCGGTCAGGAACAGGAACGGAGACCATGCGCGAATGATTTGTCCCGCGGTATAACCGGTACGTGCCAGGGTTTGATCGACGTGTGAAGCACCCATATCGGCGAAACGGAAGATGCGTACCGGCTGCCAGCGTTTCAGGAACAGCGTCAGGCAGACCAGCGACACCAGTGAAGAGATAATGTCCGGCAATTCAGGGCCGAGGAAATTCGAGCTGAGATACTGGGCAATGGCAAACGAGCCGCCAGCGACGACCACCGCAGGCCATGTCTCTTTCACGCCGCGCCAGCCATCCATAATCGCCATGATCCAGAACAGCACGATGATGGTCAGGAACGGCAGCTGACGGCCAACCATCTGGCCAATTTCAAAGCTGTCCAGACCGGTGACCTGCCCGGCGACCAGAATCGGGATCCCCATCGCACCAAACGCCACCGGTGCGGTGTTAACGATCAGACAAAGACCTGCGGCGTAAAGCGGGTTGAACCCCAGCCCGACTAACAGCGCCGCGGTGATGGCAACCGGTGCGCCAAACCCGGCCGCCCCTTCCAGAAAAGCCCCGAAGGAGAAACCGACAATCAGCATCTGCAGACGCTGGTCCGGGGTAATGGAAAGTATCGATGAGCGGATAATGTCGAACTGCCCGGTTTTCACCGAGATTTTGTAGACAAAGACCGCCGCGATGATGATCCACGCAATCGGCCACAGGCCGTAGAAGAAACCATAGACGACGGAGGCCAGCGCGCGATCGACCGGCATTTTATAGAAGAACAGTGCCACCATCAGCGCGATGGCAACGGTATACGTCGCGGCCAGGTATCCCTTCAGCTTGAGCTTAATCAGCGCAAAGAAGAAGAACAGGATCGGAAGCGATGCGATCAGGCTCGACAGCCAGATATTGCCAGCCGGATCGTAGTTTTGTTGCCAGAGGCTCATGCAGGTCTCCTGAGGACCAGACAGTCTGCGTAGCGGGTGAGTCTCCGCTCATCTCTGCGTCACAAACTGTGTAAAAGTGGTCCTGCCAATATTGTGTTGTAGGGTGAATGACAATAAATGGTTAACCAGTTGTTATGAGTCGGCAATGATTTTGTGAGGGGAATTAGTGGAATTGTGAACCAGGAAAGTGATTACCGGAAGATTGGTTGGGCCAATTTTAAGCGGTGAGGGGGGCGACGCGGTGTGGTTTTCGCCCTCTCGCCTGGGAGAGAGGGCGGGGGACGATCAAAACGCGGTCTTACAAAAACCCGTCATCTCTTTCAGACCCATTTCGCGACCAAGCTCGGTCATGGGATGAACCACCACCAGGCCACGGACGCTTTTCTTCAGCTTGCCCATGTCGGCCTGCTCTTTTTTAGTGATGGCGCGACGGTGCGGCATGCTCAACAGCTTTTGGGCTTCGTTGCTCAGCTTCTGGCCTTTGACTTCGCGCAGACGCTCGATTTCCGCTTCAAGCTTCTCACTCTCTTTCTCCAGCTCGGCATACTTCTCGGCGGACTCAACCAGCGACAGACCAGCCATCTGGTGGCGGATCAGATCCAGGCGGTCGCTCAGGCGTTTAATTTCGTTCTTTTCGACTTCTTTCATGACAAATAACTCTGAAAACGGGGAATTTACAGGGAAGGATACACCAATGTGAGCAGGCTTACTTCTGAAACGCTTTTTTTAAGCTGATTCGGGAAATCAGCTCAGTCAGGGAAAGGACCATTGTGGAACGGACAACCTGTTGATAACGCAGCTTTTGCATCGCGTACAGCTCAGGGTCACTGTTATCAAAATGGGGAGCAGGGGGAAGCGCGGTGACGCAGTGTAGCTCGCCGAAAGGGCCAAGGATCTCATCATCGGTAAAGGTGTACTCATTACCGTCATGATTTAACTCTTCGCGCAGTGCCATCAGCAACTCGGCATCTTCATACTCTTGTCGGTTCAACACGCCAAGACCATAAATCAGCTTCAGACGTACCGATAAATCGCCCAGCGGTCCGTCTCCGTCCAGTAACGGTTCTACAGCATATTTTACCGCGTAGTCGTCTTTGCGAAACACCTGAAGTACCAGAATATTCACCGCCTCGGTTAGCAACTCGACGGCGGCAATCAGGAAACTTCGTACGGTTTTGCCAGCATTCAGACGCTCAAGCACACGATTTTCAAAGGCCTGGGTTTGTTCCATTATTGCCTGCATATCTGACAATCTGTTATTTGGGCGCAGGCTATCCTGCGCCGCACTCTGCATCATTTGATTGCGTTGTAAGCGTTCACCGCCTCCACAACCACGTCGCTGTTGGCATCCAGACCAGAGATCTGCGCCAGCGCACCCTGCGGGCCTTTATCGTTAATCAGCTGAGCCAGCTCCTGCGCCTGTGGATCCTGTTCGCTGCGGTAATGCATCGCGGCGGCAATCCCTTTCACCAGGTTGGCGTGCGCAAGATCATACTCCAGCGTGCCCAGCAGCGGTTTAATCAGGCGATCGCCCGCGCTCAGTTTACGCAGTGGCTGACGGCCTACGCGCTCAACGTCATCTTTCAGATACGGGTTTTCAAAACGACCGAGGATTTTCTGGATGTATGCTGCATGTTTCTCAGCATCAAAACCGTAGCGTTTGATCAGCACCGCGCCGCTCTCTTCCATTGCCCCTTTAACCACCGCACGGATGCTCTCATCGAGGATCGCGTCACGAATGGTCTGATGACCGGCCAATTTTCCGAGGTACGCGGTTATAGCATGCCCGGTGTTCAGCGTGAAGAGTTTACGTTCGACAAAGGCCATCAGGTTATCGGTTAATTCCATCCCCGGAATGGTTGGCAGCGCGCCTTTAAACTGGGTTTTATCGACGATCCACTCGCTGAAGGTTTCCACGGTCACTTCCAGCGGATCGTGGGTGGCGGATTCTGACGGCGGAACGATACGGTCAACGGCGGAATCCACAAAGCCGACGTGCGCTTCCACCCAGGCTTTATCTTCGTCCGCGACGGCGGCGAGCACATGGCCTTTCAGCTGCGTGGTGCCGCGCACCATGTTTTCACAGGCGATGATGTTCAGCGGTGTGTCGATGCCCTGCGCTTTACGTTTTGCCAGGCCTTTCGCCACCGCAGGGGCAATGCGCTCAAGCACCACCGGACCAACGGCCGTGGTCACCAGATCGACACTGGCGATGAGGTCGATAACGTCTTCGCCAATGCTGCTTACCGCATTAACGCCAGACACCGTCTCAACCTGCTCGTTTTCGCCTACCACGTGTACCTGATAGCTATGACGGGCATTCAGGGCATCCAGGACTACCTGATTCACATCGGCGAATGTCAGCGTAATGCCTGCGTCTGCCAGCAGTTTACCGATAAAGCCACGACCGATATTACCTGCGCCAAAATGTAATGCTTTCATAGTATTAACCTTAATCAATGTTTTTACCCGAGAGGGCTGGGGTGAGGCTTTGCCCTCACCCTAACCCTCTCCCCACAGGGGGAGAGGGAAGAGGTTCCGTTACTTGTTCAACAGCGCCAGCACTTCTTCCACGCTGGTGGTGTTGGCCAGACGTTCAATGACAGAGTCGTCATCCAGCGCGTTGGTCAGGCTGGTAATCACCTGGATGTGCTCGTTGTTGCGAGCGGCGATACCAATCACCAGGCGGGCGATGTCGTCTTCTTCTTCACCGAAGCGTACACCATCCGGATACTGACAGAACACCACGCCGGTTTTCAGTACGCGGTCTTTCGCTTCAACCGTACCGTGTGGAACCGCAATGGATTCACCCAGATAGGTTGGGGTCAGCTTTTCACGCTCCAGCATCGCGTCAACGTATTCAGGCTGCACGTAGCCGCCTTTCACCAGCTGTTCACCGGCAAAGCGAATCGCCTCTTCCTTGTGGGACGCCGTGCGGCCCAGGAAGATGTTTTCTGCGCCCAGGCGGAACAGGTGGCTGTCGTTCGCGTCAAAGCTGTCTTTCAGGCTGTCGCGGACTTTGACTTCGTTATCTTCATGACGCTGCGCGGCCACCAGACGTTCGGTCAGGTTGGTGTACAGGCCGCTGTCCAGGAAGTTGGTCAGCGAAATGTGCTGTGCCTGAGGAACCTGACGCATCGCACGTTCGGTCAGATCGCGGTGCGTAATCACCAGGTCAACATCTGCAGGCAGGCTGTTGATGGCGCTGTTGGTGACGGAGATGTTGGTCAGACCCGCATCCTGCACTTTCTTACGCAGCACGCCGGCACCCATGGCGCTGGAACCCATACCCGCGTCACAGGCCACGATGATTTTACGTACGTGGCTCAGGTCGTTAGAGACATCGCCCGCCGCCAGCGGCGTTGCGCCTTTTGATTCGGCTTTCATGTCATGCATACGCCGGGTTGCCGCTTCGATATCGTCATCTTCTTTCACTTTGCTGGTTTTCAGCAGGATAGAAGAGACCACGAAGGAGACGGCCATTGCCGCACAGATGGCTGCGATGTTAGCGAAATAGGCACCTTTCGGGGTCATCGCCAGGACCGCCAGGATGGAGCCTGGAGAGGCCGGAGAAACCAGACCACCGCCCAGCACGCTCAGGGTGAACACGCCCGTCATACCGCCGAGGATAACGGCCAGAATCAGACGTGGGTTCATCAGCACGTAAGGGAAGTAAATTTCGTGGATACCGCCCAGGAAGTGGATGATAGCCGCACCGCCCGCAGACTGTTTCGCACTGCCGCGACCAAAGAACATGTACGCCAGCAGAACACCCATGCCCGGGCCCGGGTTGGCTTCAATCAGGAAGAAGATGGACTTGCCGAGGTCATGAGACTGCTGAATGCCCAGCGGTGAGAAGATACCGTGGTTAATGGCGTTGTTGAGGAACAGGATTTTCGCCGGTTCAACAAAGATAGACGCCAGCGGCAGCATGTCGTGCGCAACCATGAAGTTAACGCCTGCCGCCAGAACTTTGGACAGCACTTCAACCGCAGGGCCAATACCGAGGAACGCCAGAATCGCGAGGATCATACCGATGATGCCCGCAGAGAAGTTGTTCACCAGCATTTCGAAGCCGGATTTGATCTTGCCATCAACCCAGACGTCGAATTTCTTAATTGCCCAGCCGCCCAGAGGGCCCGCAATCATTGCACCGAGGAACATCGGCATATCCGCACCGACGATAACCCCCATCGTCGTGATGGCACCCACAACGCCACCACGGTCTCCACCCACCAGACGACCACCGGTAAACCCGATAAGCAGCGGCAGCAGGTAGGTAATCATTGGGCCAACAAGTTTCGCCAGCGTTTCGTTAGGCAACCACCCTGTCGGAATGAACAACGCAGTGATGATACCCCACGCGATAAACGCGCCGATATTTGGCATCACCATATTGCTGAGGAAACGACCAAAGCTTTGAACTTTGATCTTGAAATCGGATGACATAAAACACCCCTTCTTCTGTTTACGCTTAGGCTTGCGGCCCGAGGTTTATTGTTAATGAGGCGGCAGAGGTAGCCGGGCCCTGTTCTGATGCTGTGAAATCTGGCACTGAATCGTTCAACTGTCCAGATGATGGAAATTTGTGTGATATGAATCACGTAAATGTAGGGGGTGCAGACATGAATGAAGTGATCTTCGTCACAAAAATGGTGGATAAAAAAAATACGATGGCGATAAATAAAGCAAAAACCACCCATTTCTGTGATGTAAATCACATTTGGTTGTCGTGAGTTTGTTTCTGGATTGTGACTAATTTCACAAAAAATTTTTATGCAGAATTCTCCGGATGTGATCGGCGACAAATTCTGCCTGGCGATTCAACGCCAGGATGTCATGAAGTCACACATAAAGCTAAAAAATGACTTTTCATGTGTGGTATGGCGAAAAGCAATAAGGTACGTTACGCTCATATTGTAAGGTTAAGTCTATTATTATTCAGGATATATTTTGACACGCTTATAAACTTGCATGGAGATATTATAAAAAACGATACTCCCCGGCTCTGAAATATAAGTACACCTCGTATTTATAAAAAATTAATTAGGTTGCGTACCGTTTTATTAATTTAATGAGTTGACGTTGTTTAAGTGAGGAGAATATGTTTCTCAACTATTTTGCGCTGGGCGTATTGATTTTTGTATTTCTGGTTCTTTTTTACGGAATCATCGCCATCCATGATATTCCTTATAATATGGCCAAAAAACGGAATCATCCCCATGCGGATGCCATTCATACGGCGGGATGGATTAGCCTGTTTACGCTCCATGCGATTTGGCCGTTCCTGTGGATTTGGGCCACGTTGTACCGCGAAGATCGCGGCTGGGGGATGCAGAACCACATCTCAAAACCTGATGAGGTCCCGGGTATGGATGCTCTGACTAAACGTGTGGCCGAATTAGAACAAAAACTGGCAGCGGCACCTCCCACGGCTGACAAGAATACGCTGGAGCACTAATCATGGATCTGCTGATTATTTTGACCTATGTGGCCTTTGCCTGGGCCATTTTTAAAATATTCCGTATTCCGGTAAACCAGTGGACCCTCGCGACCGCAACATTAGGTGGGGTGTTTATTGTCGCCGGGCTTATCCTGTTGATGAACTATAACCATCCCTATACCTTTACGGCGCAAAAAGCGGTTATTTCCATTCCGATTACGCCGCAGGTTACTGGGGTAGTGAGTGAAGTTACCGATAAAAATAACCAGCTAATTAAAAAAGGCGAAGTGTTATTTAAACTTGATCCGGGCCGCTATCAGGCGCGCGTCGACAGACTGCAGGCCGACCTGGTCACCGCCACGCACAATATCGACAATCTCAAAGCGCAGCTTGCGGAAGCGGTCGCCAATACCACGCGCGTGTCTGCTGAACGTGATCGCCTGTATAAAGATTACCAGCGCTACCTGAAAGGCAGCCGGGCAAAGGTTAACCCGTTCTCTGAAAGCGATATCGACAACGCACGGCAAAACTATCTGGCGCAGGATGCGCTGGTAAAAGGCTCGGTGGCTGAACAGACGCAAATACAAAGTCAGTTAGACAGTATGGTCAACGGTGAGCAATCCCAGGTTGCTTCCCTGCGCGCTCAGCTTGCTGAAGCGAAATACAACCTGGATCAGACCGTGGTGCGTGCGCCGAGCAATGGCTATATCACGCAGGTGCTGATTCGTCCGGGGACCTATGCTGCCGCGCTGCCGCTGCGCCCGGTCATGGTCTTTATTCCTGAACAGAAACGCCAGATTGTGGCCCAGTTCCGTCAGAACTCGCTGCTGCGTCTGAAGCCGGGCGACGAAGCGGAAGTGGTCTTCAACGCGCTGCCGGGCCAGGTCTTCTCCGGCAAGCTCACCAGTATTCTGCCGGTGGTGCCGGGGGGGTCATACCAGGCGCAGGGTGCGCTGCAGTCGCTGACCGTGATCCCTGGCACCGATGGCGTATTAGGCACTATCGAGCTGGAGCCGAATGCTGATGTCGATGCGCTGCCCGACGGCATTTATGCTCAGGTGGCGGTCTATTCGGATCACTTTGCTCACGTCTCGGTAATGCGTAAGGTGCTGCTGCGTATGACCAGCTGGATGCACTACCTCTATCTCGATCACTAACCCCTTCAGGGCAGGAATGCGACACGCATACCTGCCCTTTTTTCATCGCTTGATCCATACTGACTTTTTTCGGCATCAAGGATCAGGCAATGAAACTTATCGGCAGCTACACCAGTCCCTTCGTGCGAAAAATCTCGATTCTCCTGCTGGAGAAAGGGATTGAATTCGAGTTCGTCAATGAACAGCCTTATCACGCTGAAAACGGTGTGGCACAGTACAACCCGCTGGGAAAAGTACCGGCGCTGGTAACAGACGAAGGCCAGTACTGGTTTGATTCCCCCATTATTGCGGAGTACATCGAGCTGCTCGGCGTGGCCCCGGCGATGTTACCGGCCGATCCAAACGCGGCCCTGGCAATGAAGCAAATTGAAGCGCTGGCCGATGGTATTATGGATGCGGCGTTAACGTCCGTGCGCGAGCAGGCAAGACCCGCCGCCCAGCAGTCTGAAACGGAACTGTTACGCCAGCGTGAAAAAATCAGCCGCAGCCTGGACTGGTGCGAACAGCTTATCCGGGAGGGAAAAATTCAACCCGATAGCCTGAACCTGGCGACGATAGCCATTGCCTGTGCCATCGGTTATCTCAATTTCCGCCACGTTTCCCCCGGCTGGTGCGTCGACCGTCCATTGCTGGTGAAGCTTGCAGAAACGCTCTTTCAGCGCGAGAGCTTTGCCCGTACCGAACCGCCAAAGGCTTGATGCGGGTTATAACACTTCGCAGCAGGAGGCGGTACAATCCCTTCTTATGTTGACTCCCTCTCCCGTCGGGAGGGGGGATGATATTTACTCGCCAGGCGCTTTCATGACAACTCATCACTCCCTGTACAGCCAGATCCCTGCAACCGACCGTCTTCTTCGCGAGCCGCGCGTGCATGCTGCCGTTGCGCGGTTCGGCCATACCGCGACGGTTGAAATATTACGTCTGCTTCAGGACGAAGCCCGCAGCCATATTCAGACAGAAAATGCATTGCCGGACTGGTGTGCGGCGTGGGGGCAGGAAGTGGAACTGAGGCTCGAGGAGAAAGCACAAAGCGCGTTACGCCCGGTCATCAACCTGACGGGAACCGTGCTGCACACCAACCTTGGTCGCGCTCAACAGGCAGAAGAGGCCGTCGCTGCAGTCGTGCAGGCCATGCGTTCCCCCGTGACGCTTGAGTACGATCTGGACGGCGCAGGGCGCGGACATCGCGATCGGGCGCTGGCGGACCTGCTCTGCGAGCTGACCGGCGCAGAAGATGCCTGCATCGTGAATAACAACGCGGCGGCGGTACTGTTAATGCTGGCAGCGACCGCCAGCGGTAAAGAGGTGGTGGTTTCCCGTGGCGAGCTGGTCGAGATTGGCGGTGCGTTTCGCATTCCGGATGTTATGCGCCAGGCGGGCTGTACCCTGCATGAAGTGGGCACCACCAACCGCACGCATGCAAAAGATTATCGCGCGGCAGTGAATGAAAATACCGGGCTGCTGATGAAGGTCCACACCAGTAATTATCAGATAGCCGGATTCACCAAAACCGTTGAAGAGGCGGAGCTGGCGGAGCTGGGCCGTGAGCTGGGTGTGCCGGTGGTGGCCGACCTCGGTAGCGGTTCGCTGGTCGATCTGAGCCAGTACGGTCTGCCAAAAGAGCCCATGCCGCAGGAGATGATTGCGGCGGGCGTCAGTCTCGTGAGTTTCTCCGGCGACAAACTGCTTGGCGGACCGCAGGCGGGGATTATCGTGGGTAAACGTGCGCTTATTGCGAAGCTGCAGCAGCACCCGCTCAAGCGTGCACTGCGAGCCGATAAAATGACGCTTGCCGCGCTGGAAGCGACGCTGCGCCTTTATCTCCACCCGGAAAAACTGGCTGAACGTCTGCCCACGCTACGCCTGCTGGCCCGTGATGCCGCCTCAATTCGCGCCCAGGGTGAGCTGCTCTTGCCACACGTTGCGCCGCACTACCCCGATTTTGACGTGCGCCTTGAAGCTTGTCAGTCGCAGATCGGCAGCGGTTCACTGCCGGTGGACAGGCTGTCCAGCGCGGCGCTCACGTTTACACCCCGTGACGGGCGCGGCAGCCAGCTTGACGCTTTGTCGGCGCGCTGGCGTGCCTTGCCAGCACCGGTTATCGGGCGCATTTACGATGGCCGAATGTGGCTGGATTTACGCTGTCTTGAAGATGAAGCGCGATTTCTGGAGATGCTGTTGAAATGATTATTGCCACCGCCGGTCACGTCGACCACGGAAAAACCACCTTATTACAGGCCCTGACCGGGGTGAATGCCGATCGTCTGCCGGAAGAGAAAAAACGCGGTATGACCATCGATCTGGGCTATGCCTACTGGCCTCAGCCTGATGGCCGGGTGCTGGGTTTTATTGATGTACCGGGACACGAGAAGTTTCTTTCTAACATGCTGGCGGGCGTCGGTGGCATCGATCATGCTCTGCTGGTGGTGGCCTGTGATGACGGCGTGATGGCGCAAACGCGTGAACATCTGGCAATTTTACAGCTGACGGGCAACCCGCAGCTGACCGTTGCGCTGACCAAAGCTGACCGCGTCGATGAGGCGCGACTCAACGCGGTGCGTGAAACCGTGCAGGCGACCTTGCGGGAGTATGGATTTGCCGATGCGCCATTGTTCGTCACCGTGGCGACAGAAGGGCGCGGTATTGACGAACTTCGCCACCATTTGCAGCAGCTTACTTCACGCGAGCATGCCAGCCATCATCGTTTCCGTCTGGCGATCGACCGGGCCTTTACCGTTAAAGGCGCGGGGCTGGTGGTCACCGGTACCGCGCTGAGCGGTGAAGTGAACGTGGGCGATACCTTATGGCTCACGGGTGCCAACGCCCCGATGCGTGTGCGCGGTTTGCATGCGCAGAACCAGCCCGTAGAGCATGCCCATGCCGGGCAACGGATCGCGCTCAATATTGCGGGCGATGCGGAAAAAGAGAAGCTTAACCGTGGCGACTGGCTGCTGGCCGGTGTACCGCCAGAGCCTTCTGAGCGGGCGATCGTCGCCCTGCAGACGCATGTGCCGCTGACCCAATGGCAGCCGCTGCATATCCACCACGCGGCCAGCCATATCACCGGGCGCGTGTCACTGCTGGAAAACGACCTTGCCGAACTGGTTTTCGATTCGCCACTGTGGATCGCGGATAATGACCGTCTGGTACTGCGTGACATTTCGGCCCGGGAGACGCTGGCCGGGGCGCGGGTGGTCACGCTCAACCCGCCGCGTCGCGGCAAGCGCAAGCCGGAGTATCTGCAATGGCTGGGAGCGCTGGCGCAGGCCGCGGATGATAAAGCCGCGTTGCTTGTTCATCTTGAGCGCGGTGCCGTCAATCTGAGCGATTTCGCATGGGCTCGTCAGCTCAGCGCGGAAGGATTACGCCTGCTGACCCAGGAGCCCGGCTTTATTCAGGCGGGTAACAATTTACTGAATGCCCCGGTCGCAGCATGCTGGCAGCGCAAGGTACTGACCACGCTCGCCACTTACCATGAACAGCATCAGGATGAACCCGGCCCGGGACGTGAACGCCTGCGACGCATGGCGTTGCCGATGGAAAACGATGCGCTGGTGCTGCTGTTGATTGAAAACATGCGCGAAAGTGGGCTGATAAAAAGCCACCACGGCTGGCTGCATCTGCCGGATCACAAAGCCGGGTTCAACGCCGGGCAAGAGGCGATATGGCAGAAAGTGGCTCCGCTGTTTGGCGACGAGCCGTGGTGGGTTCGCGATCTCGCACGTGAAACGAATACCGACGAACAGGTGATGCGCCAGGTGTTGCGCCATGCGGCGCAGCAGGGATTAATCGTCGCGATCGTGAAAGATCGTTATTACCGTAACGATCGCATTGTGGCGTTTGCTAACCTGATCCGCGAGCTGGATCAGGCGCGAGGCACGACCTGCGCAGCAGATTTCCGCGATCGGCTGAACGTCGGGCGCAAGCTGGCGATTCAGATCCTGGAATATTTCAACCGCATCGGCTTTACTCGTCGTCGTGGCAACGATCATTTATTGCGGGATTCGTTATTATTTCCTGAAACTCCGTGACCCCCGTCGTAAACACCGTTACCGGCTGGCGAGAAAATCGCCAGCCGGAACTACCCTTGTTGTACACCAACAGCAAGGAGACGGTCATGACAAACAATCCTCCCTCATCGCGTATCCAGCCTGGCGAGTATGGTTTTCCCCTCAAGCTGAAGCCCCGTTATGAAAACTTTATCGGCGGCGACTGGGTTGCACCCGTCGGCGGCGAATACTATTCCAATCTGACGCCCGTTACCGGCCAGCCGCTGTGTGAAATAGCCAGCTCCGGCAAGGGGGATATCGACCTGGCGCTGGACGCCGCGCACAAAGCCAAAGACAAATGGGGGCATACCTCTGTTCAGGACAGAGCGGCGATATTGTTCAAAATCGCTGACCGGATGGAACAGAATCTGGAGCTACTGGCAACGGCGGAAACCTGGGATAACGGCAAGCCAATCCGTGAAACGATGGCGGCAGACGTGCCGCTGGCCATTGACCACTTCCGCTATTTTGCCTCCTGTATTCGCGCTCAGGAGGGCGGAATTAGCGAGGTAGACAGCGACACCGTGGCGTACCACTTCCACGAACCGCTGGGCGTGGTGGGGCAGATCATTCCGTGGAACTTCCCGTTGCTGATGGCGAGCTGGAAAATGGCGCCCGCGCTGGCGGCGGGTAACTGCATTGTGCTCAAACCGGCCCGCCTGACCCCGCTGTCAGTCCTGCTGCTGATGGAAGTCATTGGCGACCTTCTCCCGCCAGGCGTGATTAACGTGGTGAACGGGGCGGGGGGTGAGATAGGGGAATATCTGGCGACATCAAAACGGATCGCCAAAGTCGCGTTTACCGGGTCGACGGAAGTGGGTCAGCAGATCATGCAGTACGCGACCCAGAACATCATTCCAGTGACCCTGGAGCTGGGCGGTAAATCGCCGAACATTTTCTTCGCCGACGTCATGGAGGAAGAGGATGCCTTCTTCGATAAAGCCCTGGAAGGCTTTGCGCTGTTTGCTTTTAACCAGGGTGAAGTCTGTACCTGCCCAAGCCGCGCGCTGGTGCAGGAGTCTATCTATGAGCGCTTTATGGAGCGAGCCATTCGCCGCGTCGAGTCTATCCGCAGCGGTAACCCGCTTGATAACGTGACCCAGATGGGCGCGCAGGTCTCGCACGGGCAGATGGACACTATCCTCAACTACATTGATATCGGCAAGAAAGAAGGGGCGGATGTCCTGACCGGCGGTCGGCGTAAAATGCTGGGCGGCGATCTGCAGGACGGGTATTACCTGGAGCCGACGATCCTGTTCGGCAAAAACAACATGCGCGTCTTCCAGGAGGAAATTTTCGGACCGGTGCTGGCCGTCACCACCTTCAAAACGATGGAAGAGGCGCTGGAGATTGCTAACGATACGCCGTATGGCCTCGGGGCTGGCGTCTGGAGCCGCAACGGTAATCTGGCTTACAAAATGGGGCGGGGCATTCAGGCCGGGCGTGTGTGGACCAACTGCTACCACGCTTATCCGGCGCACGCGGCCTTTGGGGGCTATAAGCAGTCGGGCATCGGGCGTGAAACCCACAAGATGATGCTGGAGCATTATCAGCAGACGAAATGCCTGCTGGTGAGTTATTCCGATAAACCACTGGGGCTGTTCTAACCCTCCAGCTCAGGTTGCCCCTGGGCAGCCTGAGCAATTTGCTGACGCAGGCAGTTCAGTACGCCGTCCAGAATGTACTGCACGCGCCAGGGCTGGTATTCACGTTTGCGGAATATCGCCGTCAGGTCGAGCCACCACTCTTCCTGATGGGGGAAGCAGGGAACCAGAGAACCACTCTTAAGCTCTTTTTTCAGGCTTTCTTTCGGCGCAAAAACAATACCGAGATTATTTCGTGCCAGTTCCAGCGCCGTCTGCGTATTGTCGCAAATATAATTTCCGGTCACTCTGTAATCATATACGGTCTCACTACCGTGGACGCGAAAACGCCAGATGTTCGCCTCATCCACCAGCATCGAGTCTATTAAAATACAGGAGTGATTAATTAAATCTTCAGGTCCGGTTAAGGGGTGGTTTTTCAAATATTCTTCAGTGGCAAATGCCGTGACGGAATATTTCGTTAATACACTGGCGACCAGACTTTCATCTTTCGGCTGAGCATAGGTAATGAGAATATCGCAATCATCGGGGAACGAGACCCCTTCGGAATATTCATTACGATCCAGGTTGTATGTTTTTAACGAGATGCGGATATCACCGATGTCCTCAATCTGATGGATCACGTGTCGCGCCAGATACATCACGATACCCGTTGGGGCGTAAATGGTCACTTTTCCGCGCTTCTCATGCTTATAATCAGCAATGAAATTAATGAGCTGGCTATTTTTATCCAGCGTGGCGTCAATGTAGGGGAGTAACGCTTCGCCAAACTGGGTTAGCGCCAGTTGACGGGTCGTGCGCTCAAATACCTTAAGACCGACACGCGTTTCAAAGTCAGAAAGGTATTTACTGACGTTAGCCTGTGCCATGCCCAGCAGGGCGGCGGCATCGCCAATACTGTGGGTGGCTGCGATGACGGAAATAATTTTTAACTCGCGTGGCTTTAGCTGGAACTTATTCATCATGCGCACCCATTTATATGTTTTTATATATAATATTATATAAACTGCAGCGTTGCATTGGCAAATTTGTAACCATTATTATTCGCCTCGCTTGTTTGGCGTCTAAATGGATTACATGTAATGACTATTAAATACAATTTACTCATCGCAGCCACGTTATTTGCAACATCATCTGCAATGGCTGGTGACTTTTCACTTGGGGCGGGGGCTGTATTTAATGAGTCGCCTTATAAAGGATATAACGAAAATACCACGGCGGTACCGTTAATTAGCTATGAAGGCGACCGGTTTTATATTCGCCAGACCACCGGCGGATGGATCCTGTGGAAAGACGAAAAAAATGAATTCAGTATGACCGCATCGTGGATGCCACTGCGATTTGATCCTGAAGATAACGACGACGCTCAGATGAAACACCTCGATGAGCGTAAAGCATCAGCGTTTCTCGGCGGGGCGTACTACCGCCATGAACACTGGGGCTCGCTGAAAGTGGCGGTCTCGGGTGATGCGATGGATGAGAGCGGCGGCGTGATCGGTGAAATCTCATACTTCCGTCCGGTTCGGATGGAACGTCTGACGCTGACGCCATCGGTAGGTATTTTCTACAGCGACGAAAGCTATAACGATTACTACTACGGCGTATCCGGCAATGAGTCTCGCCGCTCAGGCCTCAATGAATACACCGCAGGTGATAGCTGGACGCCGTATGTGGGTCTCGCGGCTAAATATCAGTTAACCCAGAATCTGTTCATCAACGCCAGCGCGGTCTATACCGTGTTACCTGACGACGTGAAGAACAGTCCGATGATCGACCGCGAAGACAGTTTCGCGCTGATGACCGGCATGTCCTGGCGTTTCTGATCTAAAGCCGGGTGGCGATTGCCTTACCCGGCCTCGGTTTTTATCTCCCGCGCCTGTGGGAGAGGGTTGGGGTGAGGCTGACAGGATAGATGCCTTCAGGCCTCATCCACCCAAATCCGCATTTCCCCTTCTCCCCGGTTTGCCCAGCTGAACCACGGAATAAAGGTCAACGTCCGGGGCTGGCGCTGCACCGGGGCGCGATCGTACTGCCACAGTGCCTGCGTGCCTTCCTCATCAGCGTGACGCGCGATGCCCTCCGCCTGAATCAGTATCTTGTGCGCAAAGATCCCTTTTCCTTCAAAGACCCGAAATTCGCTCTGCTCAGGCAGGGAGAGGTTATGCAGGTTCGCGCCATTGTCGGCCTCTTCCAGGCAGTAGACCAGCGGGCCACGCTGCAGCGCGACTTTGCCGGCCTGCTGGCGTACCAGCGGGTTACCGTACACGCGCCGGACCGGCATGGGTAAGGTCAGCGTAAGGGTATCTCCCTCCTGCCAGCGGCGGGTGAGGTACAGATACCCCCGGGAGACATCACCCGTGACACTTTCGCCGTTCAGTGACACAGCCGGGCTTGCGCACCAGTCCGGTAAACGTAGTGCCAGCGTGTGGGTCACCGGGACAGGTGAGGTGATCTCGATGTTGACCTCTTCCTGCCATGGATAATTACCGCTAATCCGTAGCTGTAAGGTGCCCTCATCTACCGGTATGGCGACGTCGTTCCCCACATAGAGGTTGATAAAGAGCGCGTTCTGACGAACGGTATAGAGATAGTGGCCCAGCGAAGTGAGCACGCGGGCGATATTGGGCGGGCAACAGGCGCAGCCGAACCAGCGCTGGCGAACCGGCTTAACGTGGTCGTAGACATGATTAAATGCCAGCGTTTTAGGGTGTACCTCCAGCGGGTTCACATAGAAGAAATGTTTACCGTCCAGCGCCATGCCGCCCAGTACCGTGTTGTATAAGGCACGCTCCATCACGTCGGCGTACTGGCTGTCCGCTTCCATCTCCAGCATCCGGCGGGCAAACATCATCAGGCCAATGGAGGCGCAGCTTTCGGCATATACCGTATCGTTAGGCAAATCGTAATCGCTGCTGAAGGCTTCGCCACTGCTTTGCGAGCCGATCCCGCCGGTAATATAGAGCTGTCGCTGGGCCATGTTATTCCACAGCCGCAGGCAGTCCTGGCGTTTACCCTCGTCATGACTCAGGCGAGCAAGATGCGCCATGCCCGCCATCAGATAGACAAATCGAACCGCGTGGCCGATGGCGGTGTGTTGTTCGGCAAGCGGTTGATGCGCCTGGCTATAGGCTTTGTCCTTGACCATCCACGCCGGGCCGTATGTGTTCCAGTACGATGTCCGGCCCCGTTTCTCATATTCGATATCGTAGAAATGAGGCTGTGTGCCGCGCGTGTCGATAAAATATTTCACAAGAGCCAGGTAACGTGGTTCCTGAGTGACGTCGTAAAGCCGCATCAGCGCCAGCTCAATTTCCGGATGGCCCGGATAACCGTGAAGCTGCTCCTCGCCGGGGCCAAAGACCCGGTCGATATGGTCCGCCAGTTTGCATACCACCTCCAGCAGACGGCGTTTTCCGGTCCCCTGAAAATAGGCCACGCCAGCTTCAATCATATGTCCGGCACAGTACAGTTCGTGGCATTCGGCGAGATTCGTCCAGCGCTCACCGGGTGCTTTCACCGTGAAGTAGGTGTTGAGATAGCCATCGTCACACTGCGCCGCCGCAATCAGCTCAATCACCTCATCGGCGGTTTTTTCACGTTCCGGGTCGGGCTTCTGGCACAACGACCACGCGACGGCTTCCAGCCATTTCGCCACGTCGCTGTCCTGAAACACCATTCCATAGAACTCCCCCTGTTCCAGCCCTGCCGCAATGCGGAAGTTGGTGATGGCGTGACTCGGTTCGGCTTCGGTAACGCGATCGTTTAGCGCATCCCACTGGTAGGGGATCACCACATCACGCACCAGCCGCTGATACTGACCGAGAAACGGGTCGTTGATGTTCAGTGTGTGCAGGTCGGCTTCCATTATGGACATGTCATTCTCCTCAGGACGATACGTGACGCTGGCGCAGATCGGTGGCAATGCGCGACATCATGGGATTGTTGAGTCTGCACCAGCGAATTGAGACCGCCAGCAGCAGGTGGAAAAGGGCGGGGAGCAGCGTCTCCATCGCAGTAATTCCCTGTAACGAGGCTGGTGTCTGGTTGCCCGCGCCCGGCTGGTAGGCGACGGCGATAAACACCAGGCTGATGATCCCGGCGCTGGACGCCCAGGCGAGCTTGATGAAAAACAGATTGAAAGCGAAGTTCATGCCAGATGAACGTACCCCGTTTTTCCACTCACCATAGTCATCTGCAAATGCCATCAGCGAGAAGTGCAGGGGCAGGGTAAAACCGAGAATGACACCGTTACTCAGAATAACGATCAGCCAGAGCATCTGATGAGCCGGACCGCCTGGCAGAAACCACATACCCGCCGCGAGCGCGGCCAGCACGAGGTTGGTGTAGTAATAGAGTTTGACGGTATCAATCCGGCGAGAAAGGGGATTCACGATCACCGCGCCGAGAATGGCCGCAAAGGTCACCATTGTGAAGAACAGCGAGGTATAAGCGGTACTGCCCTGGAGCACGTAGGTGATGAAGTACATGTAGCCGCCGCCACGAATGTTGAAGACGTTGATCAGCAGGAATGACATCACCAGCATCAGCAGGAGCTGATCGTTGTTGCGCAGGCCGGCCAGGTGCTCGCGTAAGGTGAATTTGCCCATCAGCGCCAGCGGGACGCGCTCACGCACCCAGAAGAAGCAGCAGAGGAACATCACCACGGCGATGGCGCACAACACCCCAACGCCGAGCTGATAGCCTCGCGCAGCGTTGCCCTCGCCCAGCGCTGCGACCAGCCACGGCAGGCCAACAGAGACCAAAAAGCCCGCCACACCGCACAGCACAAAGCGCCATGACTGACAGGAGATGACCTCGCTGTGGCGGGTGGTCATGGTGTTGATCAGCGCGCAGTAGGGCACGTTGATGGCGGTATAGCCCACTGACAACAGCAGATAGGTACCAAACGCCCAGGCGATTTTCACCCCCATGCTGGCGTCAGGCACGGTGAAGGTCAGTACACCGATAACCCCGACAGGAAGCGCCACCCACAGCTGCCACGGGCGAAAACGCCCCCAACGGCTTTGTGTTCGGTCGGCAATCACCCCCATCACCGGATCGGAAATGGCGTCAAACACGCGCAGGGCAATAAACAGCGTGCCAACGAGCGCAGGCGTCAGACCAAAAACGTCGGTGTAGAAGAAGGTAAGAAAATTCATGATCAGGCAGGTAATGACCGTGCCACCCGCGTCACCCAGGCCGTAGCCAATTTTTTCGCGGACTGACAGGCGGTCATCCATTGCCCCTTGTACGACCTGTGATTCTGTAATCGGTGTGGAAGTCATGAGGTAACTCCTCGGTAATCGATTTTTATCGTATTTATGCAAGGTACCCCATTCATTCTGCACCGAACGCTCAGGCCAACAAGGGAAGGGAAAAGTATAAAAAGGTGACGATTCCGACCTGATGATAAATTTGTGATTTCGATCGGGAAGGCAGGAAGATATTCATTAATAATCAAAGCATAAGATGAATATTAATGGCAATCAGAGCGGAATGGTGAATATCCATGCTTGAATTATCCATAGCGCTTCCGATTAAAGTGCAAAATGGTGGGCTCTTTATTTCCCGGGGCGTGGGCCGGCATCCGGCGCGCAAATTAACCTCGTGGGAGATTATCTTCGTTGAAAAAGGGACATTAACGATCCAGGAAGAAAACACGCTCTTTGAGGTGAAAGCGGGAGAGAGCTTGCTGCTCTGGCCGGCGCGTCGACACGTGGGGACAGAAGATTTCCCGGCGGACCTGCGGTTCTACTGGCTGCATTTTGAGGTCGAAGCGCAATCGTCGCCTTTGCCACATGCTTTTCCGGTGGCCATTGAACAACATTGCTGCGTGCGCGATGCTCAATATGTGATTGCGCTATTCCGGCAATTCCTGAGTGAGCAGGAAAAATTACAGCGAAGCGTGGCGCTGGAAATGATTTTGCTGCTGATTTTACAGCAAGTGTCGATCTCCTCAGGTTATGAAGACAGAGCCGATGAAGCCGGCGCGGCCATGGCATGGAAGGCAAAACAGCTTATTCGCACGCAGTTTCATCTGCCGCTTTCCACATCGCAACTGGCAAAAGCCTTGCACTGCAATGCCGATTATCTGGGACGCGTATTTCGCCGGACCTTTCACTTAACCCTGACGGAGGCGATCCATCGCCAGCGCGTCAGGGCGGCAGAAAAGCTGTTGCTGAACGACTCCGCGTCCCTGACCGAAGTGGCAACCCGCTGCGGTTTTAATGATGTCGGGTATTTCCGGCAGATATTTTCAAAGCATACCGGCTTAACGCCCGCCGTCTGGAAACGGCGGTACTGTAAGGAGCATATTAATTCCGGGTGATCACTGCCCGTAGTAGGCATTTGCTCCATGCTTGCGCAGGTAATGTTTATCGAGCAGTTCCTGCTGCATCGTCGGTAGTTGTGGCGCAAGCTGGCGTGAAAACAGCCCCATAAAGGCGCACTCTTCCAGCACCACAGCGTTATGTACCGCATCGGCCGCATTTTTTCCCCAGGTGAACGGGCCGTGAGAATGCACCAGCACCGCCGGGATTTGCATCGGGTTTACGTCGCGCTCCTCAAAGGTTTTGATGATCACTTCACCGGTCTGGTATTCGTATTCACCCGCAATTTCAGCCGGGGTCATCAACCGCGTGCAGGGGATTGCACCATAAAAATAGTCAGCGTGCGTGGTACCCCATGCCGGTAAATCCTGCCCTGCCTGCGCCCAGACAGTGGCATGACGGGAATGGGTATGCACAATGCCGCCAATTTCAGGGTAACGGCGATACAGCGCCAGGTGGGTTGGCGTGTCGGAAGAGGGGTTTTTAACCCCCTCGACCACCTGGCCCGTGGCAATGTCCACCACCACCATATCCTCTGCGGACATCACGTCATATTCCACGCCGGAGGGTTTAATCACCATCAGGCCGCGTTCACGATCCACCGCACTGACGTTGCCCCAGGTGAAAGTCACCAGCTGGTGGGCGGGCAGCGCCAGGTTTGCCGCCAGGACCTCGGCTTTGAGTTGTTCTAACATGTCATCCCTCCTTCCTGCATCCGGGCTTCAATCCAGCGGCGTGCCTGGATGATTTCCAGTACCGGCTCTTTGGCTTTTTCAGTCCACATTTCAATCAAAAATGCACCGCGATAATTGAGCTGATTCAGCGTGTTAAATATGCCCACGAAATCGACGCACCCCTCACCGAACGGTACGTCACGAAACTGTCCGGGGCTTTGTTCAGTCACGGGCTGGGTATCTTTCAGGTGGATGGCGGCGATGCGATCGATGCCCAGCGTCAGCTCGGCGGCCACATCGTTACCCCACGCGCTCAGGTTGCCGACGTCCGGATAAACGCTGAACCATGGCGAAGCGAGCATTTCGTCCCACTTTTTCCATTTGCTGATGGAGTTCATAAACGCGGTATCCATGATCTCCACTGCCAGCATGACCTGCGCGGCGGCGGCCTGCTCCACGGCCCATGCCAGCCCTTCGGCAAAGCGTTGCCGGGTACCTTCGTCATGTTCTTCGTAATAGACGTCATACCCGGCAAGCTGGATGGTGCGAATACCGAGATCGCGCGCCAGACGGATGGCTTTGGTCATGATGGCGCGTGCGCGCTCGCGGACGGTCTCGTCCCGGCTACCAAACGGGAAACGGCGGTGGGCAGACAGACACATCGACGGGATCGCGACCCCGGTTTCCAGCATCGCCTCAACCAGAGAGGCGCGCTGCGCGGTGTTCCATTCAAGGCGGGACAAACGCTCATCGGTTTCATCGATCGACATCTCGACAAAATCAAATCCGCAGCTTTTTGCCAGCACCAGGCGCTCTGGCCAGGTGAGCGCTTTCGGCAGCGCTTTTTCGTAGATACCTAACGGATGCTGACGCATGGTGACTCCCCCCAGATGTCGCGGATGTGTGAATGGAATGCATGGGCCACCTGCGGTGGGTTGGCAGCGCCTGTCAGTGCCCGTCCGGCAATAAACGCTTTCACATTGATCTGCTTAAACAGCGGCAGGTCGGCGGGGGTAATGCCGCCGGTGATCGAGAGCTGCAGGCCGATATCCGAGAGGGCTTTCATGCTGGCGAGATCTACTTCGCCCCACTGCTGGCCGCTGGCCTGTGCGTCGCGCCCACGGTGATAAATGGCCTGTGTGACCCCGATACGGTGCCATTCACGCGCATCATCCAGCGTCCAGTGACCAAACAGCTCCATCTGAATTTCCCCGCCGCAGCGCAGAGCCACCTCGTGACCCTTCTCGACGGTTGCCAGCGGCGCGGCGCAGATGATGGTCATCCAGTTCGCGCCTGCGCTAAACGCCTGTTCAGCCAGCGTTTCTCCGGCATCGGCCACTTTCCAGTCAGCCACGATCGTTTTTTTCGGACACTGCTGGCGCAGTGCGCGCACGGCATTAAGCCCTTCGGTGAGACACAAAATGGTGCCTGCTTCGATAATATCGACGTGATCCGCAAGCCGCTCGACGTCGCGCTGTGCGGCCTGAAGTGAGGTATGGTCGAGCGCCAGCTGCAGTAATGGTCGGCTCATAGGTCGTGCTCCTTAACATGGGCGTGATAGCCCTGTAGTGCTGAAATCAGTAGCTGGTAGCGCTGATACTTGCGCTGGTAGGCCGCATGGGCATGCTTGTCGGGTGTGATGACGCGAATGTGATGTCTGACAGCCTGCTGCGCGGTGCGGAAATCGGGATAAACGCCGGTACCCACCAGCGCGGCCAGCGCCGCGCCGGAACAGCCGGTCTCTTCGACCTGTGGCAGTTCTATTGCCAGACCGCTGACGTCCGCGAGCATTTGCATCCACACATCCGAATGGGCAGGGCCGCCGGTTACGCGCAATGCCTGCACGTGCGTGAAGCGCGCTAGCATGCGGTTAAGATGGGTCATGTGGCTGAAGACCACACCTTCATAGACCGCCTGCAACAGATGCGCGCGGGTATGCAGGGCCTGCATGCCGTAAAACCCGCAGGTCATCTCCAGCCCGGCGTTGCTGCCATAGAGGAACGGCAGGAAGAGCAGATCGCTTCCGGCTTTCGGCAGGCTGGCCACGGCCTGGTTGATCGCATCGAATGACATGTTGCCCCACTGTGTGGTCAGCCATTCGAGGTTACCGGACGAGGTGGGGCTGGCTTCGTGAACGATGTAGTGCTGCGGATGAACGTAGCGCCCATACACATAGGGATACGGCTCGTTATGGCCTATACCGTTGGCGATCCCGCTGGTGACAGCCCAGGTGCCCATCACGGCGTTGAGCGTGCTGTCGTCATGTAACCCGGCGCAGATCGCGGTGGAAACCACATCAAACAGCCCCCCCACAACGGGTGTACCCGCTGCGAGACCGGTCAGGGCGGCGGCCTGAGCGGTGATTTCCCCGCACATTTCTGCTGAACCGACGATCGGCGGCAGTGCGCCGTCAATTTCATCGATGCCGAGCCAGCGTGTGAGCTGCGGATCGTACTGCCCGGTGTTCATGTTGTAGAGATTGGATTCAGAGATGTTGCTCTCTTCACACCCTTTAACGCCGGTGAGGCACCAGCGCAGGTAGTCGTGCGCCATCATTACACAGCCAATCTGCTGATAGCGGTGCGGTTCATTCTCTTTCACCCAGCGCAGGAGGGAGGCGGGATGCCCCGTCCATAACGTCTGGCGCGTATGCGGATAAAGCTTTTCAGGAATACCGTCCTGCTGCCAGCGCTGTACAATCTCCAGCGCCCGGCGGTCAGAGGAGAGCATGGCGTTGCCGAGCGGCTGGTCATGCTTGTCCAGTAAAAACAGTCCTTTACCCTGAGCAGATATCCCGACGCCTTTGATTTGTGCGCCGCCGATGCCGGCCTTCTTAAGCAGCAGGGCGACGGTGGTGTGGCACTGCTGCCAGAGTTGGTGCATATCCCGCTCAGCGTGGCCTGCGTGTGGGCTGAGTGTGGCAACCGAGCGGCGCTCAATACAGACTTCCTGGCCCTGGCGGGTGTACAGACCGGCTTTCAAATACGTTCCGCCACAATCGATACCCAGCCAGAAGGGCTCTTTTTCACTCATCGTTGACTCTCTTGTCTTACGCCCTCTCTTCAGGAGAGGGCGGGGGGATCAGGCTGCGTGCTTATGCGGGTTCACGCCGGGGTTGGGTTCCGCTCCGGCATCGCATTTCGCCGGTAGCATCAGGGCGAGCAGCGAGGCCAGCGCCAGCGAAACCGCGAGGCAGTACACCCCGGCATCTTTGCTGTAGAGGGTGATCAGCACGCCCACCGCGTAAGGGCCGCAGAATCCACCGAGGTTACCCAGGGCGTTAATCACGCCGCGAGCGCCACCGGCCATCTCTGCGCTGAACAGGCGTGCCGGAATCGTCCAGAACACACCCGCAGCGGACTGCAGGAAGAAGCCACAGCCCACCAGCGCGGCATAGGCCAGCCAGATGTTCTCTTTCAACGCCACGGAGAGGAACATGCAGAGCGCGAAGCCAATCAGCGGCAGGGAGACGAACAGCTTGCGCTTGCCGGTACGGTCAGACAGTGAGGAGAACAGGAACATGCCCGCAATGGCGCCGACATAAGGCAGGATGGCGAGCATTCCCACCTGGCCGATGCTGGTATGCGTCAGCTCTTTGAGAATGGTTGGCAGCCAGAGGGTGTAACCGTAAATCCCGGTCTGGTAGAAGAAGTTCAGGGCAATCAGCTGCCACATGGTTTTGTCGGACAGAACAGCACTCAGCGAGGCATTTTTCACCGCTTTTCCGGCAATAGCCTGCTGTTCTGCGGCCAGCGTTTGTATCAGATAATTTTTCTCGGCCTCGGAGATCCAGCGAGCTTCCTGCGGGCGGTCGTAGACGGTGAACACCCAGAGCACCAGCACCACAATGGACATCAGCCCTTCAATGATGAACAGCCAGCGCCAGTCGAGTGCGGTGATAATCCAGCCCGACAGGGGTGCGGTGATGATCCCCGCAATGGGAACAAACATGATGACAATCGCATTGGCGCGGCCGCGTTCGGCGTCCGGGAACCAGTTACTGATCATCGTGAGCACCACAGGCAGCATCCCGCCTTCTGCCACACCGAGTAAGAAGCGCAGTGCCAGCAGTTGATACTGGTTGGTCACAACGCCGGTTAGGACCGAAATCACCGCCCAGGCAACCAGCGACCAGCCAATAAACTTCTTACCGCTGCCATGCACGGCAATCTTGCCGCCGGGCACCTGCAGGAACAGATAACCGATAAAGAAGATCCCACCCGCCAGGCCTGCCATGGTGGCAGAGATACCTAACTCTTCATCCATACCGCCTGGCATCGCAAATGCGATATTCACGCGGTCCATATATGAAATAATACAGGCGATAAGAATAGGCGGAATGATTCTTAACCAGCGCTGGCGCGGAATATCCGCTTGTAGAGCATGAGTAGAAATATTCATATTTAATATCTCAGTGAATGTAACCGGAATAAGATTTTTATTGTTATTGCGTTGCTTTTTTCATTTCACTAATGCCGTCGCGCAAAATAGCGATGCGATGGCTGACGTTAGCATTAGCATTTATTTCCAGTAATTTAATACCGGAGAATTTCAATGTTGCGGCGCTCGCCGCAGTAAAAAGTGCTTTTACCTGTTCGGTGGTCATTAAACTGTCGGCACAGAACGGGGAAAATGGCGCGTGCAGATCCTGCCATTCGCCGTACGCTCCGCGAACGGAGGTCCCGGAGAACATCAGTGCGCCCAGCTTCCCGGCCTCAAGTGCGGCTTTAACATGTTCAGGCGGCAGCGTGGTATTGCGTCCTTCGATAGCCGACCGCGCCCAGTTAATGCATACGCTGATATCCGTTTCTTTCACCACCTCAAGCACCTGCGCTAAGGGCAAAAACCCCTTGCGTGGCGCGGGGCCGGTCATGGCATCGCAGTGTTCAAGCACCAGGTCGCATGACCAGTCCCATGAGGTGATTTCACGTACAGAACGGGAAAACGCAGCGGTAGCTTGTTCAACAGACGGGTTTCCCGCCTGCGGCGCGGCTTGCATCTCCAGGGCAATAATTTTGCCTGGAAAGCGAGTATTGATGGCATCAATCTTTCGCAGCAGATGGCGGTAATAGTCAACGCAGGCTTTGCGCTGTTCTTCATCGGCAGAGGCCAGGCCAAACGCGCCATTTGTGCCGCGGCGGCGCATGGTTTCCATCACCGCGGTAACCACCATTTGCCAGTCCCCCGGCGTATGGCGGAACAGCCATTCGTCACCCAACGGATGGAGATCCTCAAGACACGGTTGCTCCAGCCCGCGAATGTCTGGCGTGTCGGAAAGCGCTCGCCAGAAGTCCTGCTCTTCTTGTTCCCCTTGCTGGTGAAACGAGGGTGCGCAGGGGTACGCACCAATTATAAAACCGGTGTTAGTCATTTCGCATTCCCAATAGAGTTCAGAAAATTAATCTATTTCGCTGATTGCTACTTTCACCACAATTTTACGAATTGCCGATACCTTATTTTTAATGCAGGCAGGACGGTGAACATCCTGCGGGAAAAATATGGCGTACGTGCCGGGCGTCATTTCTATAAATGATTCATTTTCGCTGCCGTGATAAAAAATAATATCCCGCTGTTCCAGCAGTGATTCGCTTATTTCGTTATTGCCGGTATCAATGGCGACACCGATTTTCTCTTCACCCCATGCCAGAAACTGTATGTCCAGATAGCGACGGTGCACTTCGGGACGGTTCTCATCCCACGTCCGGGTGGTGAGGTCGAGCACCTGAGCAAAAATGTTACGTCCGTCAATGTCCACCACGCCAGGTGCCAGCGCCGTGAAATCCGTGGTGCGCAGAAAATCGAGCGCTTTCTCTATCGCCCACGGCAGGCGACACGGATTTGGCTGCGAAATATGTCCTAAAATCATGACCCACTCCTTACAGAGACTGGATTTTCGCCCACACGCTGTCGTCAATAGTGATGCCGTTGCGGCGGTTCTCTTCGAGCAGACGTGTGAATTCATGACCCGGCAGTCGAACCGCGATGTTGTCATCAGCCCGCTCGGCGTTGATGATAAAGTCCATGATGCGCTGCAGTTTGGCATCGCGGGTGGGGCCGTCGATCAAACGATCGACCTCGATGGCGATAAAGATTTGTGACACGCCATATTCGTCGCTGTTGTCCTGGGTCACTTCCGCAACGGAGGATCCGTTGGAGAGCAGGGTTGCGATCATGTCGAGGACGATGGATAAGCCCGATCCTTTCCAGTAGCCCATCGGCAGAATGCGGCGGTTTTTCTCGATCACACCAGGTTCTCTGGTGAGGTGCCCTTCATCATCAAAGCCCCCATCCACCGGCAACGTGCGTCCGGCCAGGCGATTCACTTCCAGCATGCCGTAGGAGAACATTGACATCGACATATCGACCATTGTGATCGGCGTAGACGGAATCGCCACGATCAGAGGGTTAGTGCCGATGCAGCACGCTTTTGAGCCCCAGGCTGGCATGACGGCAATGGAGTTAGTCCAGCAGATCCCGATGTACCCCTTCTCTGCGGCCTGCCAGCCGTAGCTGCCGCCGCGCATCCAGTGGTTGGCGTTTCGCAGTGCCACCAGGCCGATACCGTGGTCGGCGGCCAGTTCGGTGGCGCGATCCATCATCTTTTTCGCCGTCAGGTTGCCAATGGAACGTCGGGCATCCCACTGTTCGATGGCACCCAGCGAGGTCACCCGTGTTGGCTGGGCATCAGGAATGATGTCGCCGGCATCAAGCTGCTGAATGAAACGAGGGAAGCGGTTAACCCCGTGTGAATAGACGCCCGATTCCGTGGTGCGGGCAAACATCTCCGCGCAGGCGTCGGCGGTGTCCGCTTTTACGCCGCGATCGACCAGGACCCGCCTGAACGCCGCTTTTAACTCTTCAAAGGTCACTTTCATCCCTGTTCTCCTGTTTTTGTCGGGGCAAGTGCGAGTGCTTTTTTATCGCTAAATTTCACTATGCGAAATCTGATTTCAAATATAGCGATCAAATTTTGCCAGATCAACGACATTCATGATTTTCAAAATCGATTAAAATCAACTGGTTGTGTTTTTTCTGTTGAGATCGTGAACTGAACCACACTTTGCGCTACCATCAGGACGCGATAAAAAGGAGCCATTGGATGAGCACGAAAGAGAGCGAAATGACGCAAGAAAAAGAGAGGCCAGCAGGTAGCCAGAGCTTGTTTCGCGGCCTGATGCTGATTGAGATCCTCAGCAACTACCCGAACGGGTGTCCGTTGGCCCATTTATCGGAACTGGCAGGGCTGAATAAAAGCACCGTGCACCGCTTACTGCAGGGATTACAGTCGTGCGGGTACGTTACCCCGGCGCCTGCGGCGGGCAGCTACCGCCTGACCACCAAATTTATCGCCGTCGGGCAAAAGGCGCTGTCGTCGCTGAATATCATTCACGTGGCGGCCCCGCACCTTGAGACGCTGAATATCGCCACCGGTGAGACGGTGAACTTCTCAAGCCGCGAGGACGATCACGCGATTCTGATTTATAAGCTGGAGCCCACAACCGGTATGCTGCGCACGCGTGCTTACATCGGTCAGCATATGCCGCTCTATTGTTCGGCGATGGGCAAAATCTACATGGCGTTTGGTCATCAGGACTATGTGGCGAGCTACTGGCAGAGCCATCAGGAGCAGATCCAGCCGCTCACCCGCAACACGATTACTGAGCTGAGCGCGATGTATGACGAGCTGGCGGAAATCCGCGAGCACAGCATGGCGATGGATAAAGAAGAGAACGAACTGGGCGTCTCCTGTCTTGCCGTACCGGTGTTTGATATTCATGGCCGCGTGCCGTACGCGATCTCCATTTCGCTCTCGACGTCCCGCATGAAGCAAATTGGTGAAAAAAACCTGCTGAAACCGCTGCGGGAAACGGCAGAGGCTATCTCAAAAGAGCTGGGTTTTAACGTGCGCGGAGCGTGACAGATGAACCGATTTATCCTGGCTGATACGGAAAAATGCATTGGCTGCCGTACCTGCGAAGTGGCCTGCGTGGTGTCGCATCAGGGAATGCTTTCTGCAGGCGCGTTTACGCCCCGCATTCGGGTGGTCAAAGGCGGCGCATTCACTACGGCTGTGGGCTGCCATCAGTGTGAAGATGCCCCTTGTGCCACTGTTTGTCCGACACAGGCTATTCGCCACACCGCGGGTGCCTGGCGGGTGGAGCCGGCGCGCTGTATTGGCTGTAAAAGTTGTGTAGTAGCGTGCCCGTTTGGGGCGATGCAGGTTCAGCGAGTGGGGAACCGCGTTCAGGCGGTGAAATGTGATATGTGCGCAGATCGCGAGGCTGGACCCGCCTGTGTGGAGGCGTGCCCAACCCACGCGCTGCGCTGCGTTGACCCCGCCAGATTACGCACCGAACGGCTGCATAATCTGGCGTAACGCGTTACTGGCTATCTTCGCGCCAGGCGTACTCAATCTCTTCGGCGAGAATTTTCACGCCCGCTTCGATTTTCTCCGGATCGGGCACGTAGTTCATGCGCATGCACTGATGCGTATGCGGCCACGGCTTATCCAGACCCGGGAAGAAGTAATCACCCGGTACCATCAACACGCCGCGCTTTTTCAGGCGCTGGTAGAGAAGCTCGGTGGTGATCGGCAGATCCTTAAACCACAGCCACAGGAAAATTGCCCCTTCAGGTTTGTGGATCAGGCAGCGTTCTTCCGGTAAGTAGCGGCGAAGAATGGCGATCGTTTCCTGTACCCGCTGGTAATAGAACGGCTTGATAACCTCGTTCGACAGGCGCAGCAGGTCATTACGTTTGATCATTTCACACATCATCGTCGGGCCGATTCCCCCCGGGGAAAGGCTGATAATGCCGTTCATGTTGGTAATGGCGGTGATGATTTTTTCATTGGCGATGATGATCCCGCAACGGCTGCCCGGCAGACCCAGCTTGGAAAGGCTCATACACAGGACGATGTTCGGGTTCCACAGCGGACGTGCTTCGCTGAAGATGATCCCCGGGAACGGCACGCCATAAGCATTATCAATCACCAGCGGGATGTCGTGCTGATTCGCCAGCGCATCCAGCTTCATCAGTTCGTCGTCGGTGATGACGTTGCCCGTTGGGTTGGTTGGACGTGATACGCAGATCATGCCCGTCTCTTCACCAATATGCAGATGTTCAAAGTCGACATGATATTTGAACTGGCCTTCTGGCAGCAGCTCAATATTCGGGCGCGCCGAGACGAACAGATCCTCTTCGAGGCCGGAATCGGCATAACCGATGTACTCTGGCGCCAGCGGGAACAGCACTTTTTTGGTGGTGCCGTCGGCGCGACGGCCTGCGAAAAGATTAAACAAGTAGAAAAATGCGCTCTGACTGCCGTTTGTCAGTGCAATATTCTGTGATTCGATATCCCAACCCAGCTCTTTGCGCAGCATTTCAGCAAGCAGTGTCAGCAGTTCGGTTTTACCCTGTGGGCCGTCGTAGTTGCAAAGCGCATCGGTTGCTTTCCCGCTTTCCAGCATCTGAGCCAGCAGCGTCTGAAAATAGGTGTTCATCTCCGGGATTTGAGCCGGGTTTCCGCCGCCGAGCATGATGGCGCCTGGTGTGCGCAGCCCGTCGTTGAGGTCCTCCATCAGGCGAGTAATGCCTGAATGGCGGGTGAATTTGTCGCCGAAAAGTGAAAACGTCATAGCAGGTGATCTGTCGAGCTTATTTTGAAAGTGGGTAACCATAACGCTAGCACCGTGCTGGTGCAAATCGAGAGATGCGGTCGGGATTGTTGTTTTATGTGGCGGGAAGGTATTTAGGTAGTGGATTGTTCTGGTAAAATATCCCTCTCCCGGAGGGGGAGAGGGAACCGGTTGGCGTCGTTATTGATTACCCGCCCACACCACCATGACCTTATCGCCATTGTGCTCGCGAACGAAGCCGTAGCCTTCTTTCAGCGACAGCGTGGTTTGTTTGCCTTCACCTATTGCGGGATGCCGGGCGCGGAACTGGCCCAGAACCTGCCAGTGGGCGACGGTTAAGGCCTGCTTGCCCGTCACGTCCTGCCAGTTCATATCCGAGCGGGTGCCCTGTAATGGATCGGACCCTGTCGGTCCGAATGGCCGCTCGGATTCATCGCCGTAGTAAATTTGTACGCTGCCCGGTGCGAGCAGGAGCAGCTCTGCGGCACGCTGGCCGCCTTCACGGAAAAGGCGTGTGTCATGCGACGAGAGATAGCTCAGGACATTGAAGCTTTGCAGTTTTTCCGCCATCTGCTGCCAGGTCAGGTCGATGTCCGCCAGACAATCTACCGCTTTTGCTGCCTGCTCCTGATAATCAAAGTTGATCATCGCGTCAAACCCGTGGCGGTAATAATCGCTTTGCATCACGCCGTGGCCCCATGACTCGCCGGTCATCCAGAACGGGGTATTGTCGAGTTTTTTGTCGGGGTTCGCGCCTTTCCAGGCTGCCAGCGCCTGGCTTGCCTGATCTTTCAACTGCTGCCAGGCCTCGAGTTCCACGTGTTTTGCCGTATCCACACGGAAACCATCAATGCCATAGTCACGTACCCACTGGCTGAGCCAGTGGGTCAGGTAATCACGTGGGGTGTAGCCCGAAATGGCCTTCGCGTGGGTATCAGGTTTATGTTGGTAGAAGTTGGGTAAACCGGAAGGGGTCGTCGACTCCGTTTTCAGGTCCGGCAGGAACGCCAGCGACAGGGTTAAATCGTCGAAGCCGGGATTGTCATAATCACCAATGTCGGTGCGGATCCACTTTTTACCCCACCATTTTTCCCAGGCGGCTTTGTCGCTGAAGTTGATGTAATCGTTGAAGCTGTGCCAGCTTTGGCCTGCTCCCGGCTTCCAGTCCGTCCAGTGCTCGCCCAGCGTTTTTTTCAGTTCATCACCCTGCAGATAAAGGGCCCCAAACTGGAACGCCTGCATGTCTGCGAGCGTCGCGTAACCCGTGTGGTTCATGACGATATCAAACAGGATGCGGATACCGCGTTTATGCGCTTCATCGACAAGGTGGCGTAAATCATCTTCGGTGCCCATGTTGGCATCAAGCGTGGTCCAGTCCTGGGTGTAGTAGCCATGATAGGCGTAGTGGGGGAAGTCACCTTTGGTGCCACCGCCAACCCAGCCGTGGATCTGCTCCAGCGGGGAGCTTATCCAGAGCGCATTCACGCCCAGCTGCTGTAAATAATCGAGCCGGGTTGTAAGCCCCTTGAGATCGCCACCGTGGAAGGTGCCGATCTCCTGCATACCATCTTTGTGGCGTCCATAGCTGTTATCGTTAGAGGGATCTCCGTTGACAAAGCGGTCAGTTAGCACGAAATAGACGGTGGCGTTTTGCCAGCTAAACGGCGCGGGTTTGTCGGTCTCGGCGCGTTCAAGCAGCAGCAGGCCGTTGCTGTTGGCGGCGGGTTGAAGGGTGATTTTTCCATTCTGCACTGTTGCAGTCTGTTTGCTGTAGAAATCACGGACCACCGATCCTTCCGGGAAATCGTTGCCAACTTCAAGCGTCAGGGGTTTACCGTCCCACTTCGGACACTGGCGGGTAACGTTTGCAACCGACGGTTCCGCTGCGCTCTGAATAGTCAGCATCAGTGTGGGCGTACCGGAGCGGGTATCGACACGCATCTGATACTCGCCGTCGCGGAACAGTCGCCACTGCGGCGGCGTGCCGTCACATTTTTTAAGCGACAGCATCTCATTGAGTTTTATTGCATCCGTTGGCTGCCAGCACGTGTTGTCAAAACTCAGCGTAATAGGGCGAGTACCCTTCGCAAGCTTTGCCTGGCTGGTGAATATCCCGGTACCTTCGGCGCTAAAGGCGTTGAAACCCGGTGATGACCAGTCAGCATGAGCCAGTGCGGGTAACATCAGAAAAGCTAATGCGGTGCGTTTCATTCCATTTTCCTGTCGCGGCATTTTTGACCAGTGTGCCATCAGGTGTTGGGTAAAAACTCATCCCCCGGGGCTTTCTGCAAGGATGACGCGTGAGGATGAGTGATCCCGCGCAAAATTAGGAAGTTATCTGCGAGTTCGCGCACAATTTTTCAGAATTGATGCTTATGTGAGCAGGTTTCAGGTGACATAGTTTCGGAATTGGACTATTTCTATACGTGCTCTTGCAGTCTATTTTTGTTATGATTTGAGATTCCGCTCTCAAATTTGTGAAAAAAATAAGGTGTTGGAATGTTTATATCCGACCAGGAGACCTAATGATATCGACTCCCATTCGACGATATGGGGCCGCGATACTCATGTTACTCACCATGGCATTTTCGGGTGAGGTGCTTGCGAAGACGCACACGGATACAACGAGTAAGAAAGCCCACGTAATAAAGACGACAAGTAGTAAGGTTAGCAGTAAACAAGAGTATTCTCGCAATAGTGCAAAGAGTAGTTCACTTCCTGATTTGCGAAAATACCCTTCCGGAACACCAAGGAAAAAAGCGTTTCTCCGGACGGTAATGCCTTACATCACAAGTCAAAACGCCGCGATTACTGCGGATCGTAACTGGTTGATTGCCAAACAGTACGACAGCCGTTGGTCGCCATCAGAACGCGCGCGCCTGAAAGATATCACCAAACGCTACAAGGTGAGCTGGAACGGTAACACGCGCCGTGTGCCGTGGAACTCTCTCTTAGAGCGTGTCGACATTATCCCGGGGAGCATGGTTGCGACCATGGCTGCAGCCGAAAGTGGCTGGGGTACCTCGAAACTGGCGCGTAATAACAACAACCTGTTTGGTATGAAATGTATCAAGGGGCGTTGTAACAATGCACCAGGTAAGGTGAAAGGCTATTCTCAGTTTGAATCGGTGAAAGATTCTGTGAATGCCTACGTGGTGAATCTGAACACGCATCCGGCCTACTCATCGTTCCGTAAATCGCGCGCTCAGTTGCGTAAAGCGGATCAGGAAGTGACGGCCAGCACGATGATCCACAAGCTGAAAGGTTATTCGACCAAGGGACAGAGCTATAACAACTATCTGTTCGCGATGTACCAGGATAACCAGCGCTTAATCGCCGCACATATGTAATTCAAAAAAACGCCTTCCATCGGAAGGCGTTTTCTTTTCTCTTTTTTCTACATCATCACTTCGCTGTGACGCTCCCGGTACTCTTTTGGCGTACTTTCATACTCCTTTCGGAACACCGAATAAAAATATTGCAGCGACGGGTAACCGCACATCTGTGAGATTTCGTTGATCGACAATGAGGTGGAGATCAGCAGGCTGCGTGCTTTCTCCAGTTTCTCGGCGTGGATGACGGCATGAATGGTTTCGCCCACTTCCTCTTTAAACCGCTTCTCCAGATTCGACCGGGAAATACCCACCGAGTCCAGCACCTGATCGACCTTAATCCCTTTGCAGGCGTTGTTGCGAATGTAGTGCATGGCCTGAATAACTGCCGGGTCGCTTAAGGAGCGGTAATCCGTTGAACGGCGTTCGACTACACGGACAGGGGGAACCAGTAAGCGCTGAAGCGGCAACGCTTCTTTATCCAGCAGACGATGCAGTAACTTTGCCGCCTGATAGCCCATCTGACGCGTACCCTGTGCAACGGACGAGAGCGCCACGCGAGAGAGGTAACGCGTCAGCTCCTCGTTATCGATGCCAATGACGCACAGTTTTTCCGGCACCGGAATGTGTAAGTGTTCGCAGACCTGCAAGACGTGGCGGGCACGAGCATCCGTAACGGCAATGATGCCGGTTTGCGGCGGCAGGGTTTGCAGCCAGTCCGCCAGTCGGTTTTGCGCGTGCTGCCAGTTTTCCGGCGCGGTCTCCAGCCCCTGATAAACCACGCCGCGGTACTTCTCCTGCGCGACAAGCTGACAGAAAGCATGTTCGCGCTCAACTGCCCAGCGCTTGCCGCTGGTTGACGGTAAACCATAAAACGCGAAGCGATGGACGCCTTTCTCTTTCAAATGCAGGAAGGCGGTCTCAACCAGCGCATGGTTATCGGTGGCGATATAGTGGACCGGCGGATAGTGCTCGGGCGCATGGTAAGAGCCGCCGACGCCGACAATCGGAACGTCGACGTCAGTCAGCAATTGCTCAATGACGGGGTCGTCGTAGTCAGCGATGACCCCATCGCCCAGCCACTCTTTGATGTTTTCGAGACGGGTTCGGAAATCTTCTTCGATAAAAATATCCCACTCGGATTGCGACGCCTGCAAATATTCACCAACGCCCTCCACCACCTGACGGTCGTAGGCTTTGTTGGCATTGAATAACAACGTGATGCGGTGACGCTTTTCAAACATGGCTAACTTCCCAAATAAGTCACAATATTGTTATCAGGCTCGTCGCTTGGTTGCAGAGTCCATCCAGACTGCCAGCAAAAGAATGGCCCCCTTGACGATATACTGCCAAAACGTCGGGACGTCCATCATACTCATCCCGTTATCCAACGAAGCCATGATAAATGCCCCCATCACCGCGCCTGCCACGCTGCCGACACCGCCTGCGAGGCTGGTGCCGCCAATGACGCAGGCGGCGATAGCATCCAGCTCGGCGATGTTCCCGGCCGAGGGAGAACCCGCCCCCAGACGCGAGCTGAGGATCAACCCGGCGATAGCAACCATCAGGCCGTTAATGGCGAAGACGGCGAGTTTGGTGCGCTCGACGTTGATCCCTGAAAGGCGGGCAGCCTCAAGGTTGCCGCCGATGGCATAAATACGGCGACCAAACGCAGTACGCGTGGCCATAAACATCCCGGCCAGCAGCAACAGTGCCAGCAGCAATACCGGCGTCGGGACACCGCGATAGTCGTTCAGAAGCCAGATTGCGCCCAGTACAATGACCGCAGTGAGTGCCTGACGACCGACTGTGGACGTTGACGCTGGCGATGCCAGACCCAACGCCTGACGGCGCATTCGTCCACGCCACTGCCAGGCCACAAACGCCAGCAACCCAATCACACCGAACGTAAAGCCGACGCTATCGGCGAGGTAGCTCTGACCAATTTGTGACATGGCTGCGCTGGTAGGGGAGACGGTGGTGCCGTTGGTAATGCCAATTAAGATCCCGCGGAAGGCCAGCATCCCCGCCAGCGTGACAATGAACGACGGGACTTTACGGTAGGCAACCCACCAGCCGTTCCAGGCACCCAGCAGCAGACCCAGCACCAGCGTAACCGCAATGGTCAGCGGCAGTGGCCAGCCAAGCCAGACGTCAAAAATGGCCGCCACGCCACCGAGCAGACCCATCATCGACCCTACCGACAGGTCGATTTCCGCCGAGATAATCACGAATACCATGCCCACCGCGAGGATGCCGGTAATGGCGGTCTGACGCAGCAGGTTAGAGACGTTACGCGCGCTTAAGTACGAGCCATCGGTCATCCAGGTAAAGAACAACATGATGGCAATAATCGCCGCGATCATCACGAAAACCTGCAGGTTCAACGCTTTTAGACCGGCAAACGCGCCGGGCGTCGGAACAGCGACTTTAATATCAGACGGATTGCTTTTCGACATGACGTTCGCTCCTTAAAGCGGCTTCCATCACCTGCTCCTGCGTCAGGTTCTGGTTAATCAGATTGGCTTTCAGTTTTCCCTCGTGCATGACCAGCACGCGATCGCTCAGGCCGAGCACTTCGGGTAACTCAGACGAGATGACAATGACGGCAATCCCTTGCTGTACAAGCTGATTAATCAGTTTGTAGATTTCGTACTTGGCGCCGATATCGATCCCACGCGTCGGCTCGTCCAGGATCAATATGCGTGGGTTGAGGAGCAGGCAGCGCGCCAGGATTGCCTTCTGCTGGTTGCCCCCGCTCAGGCGTCCAATGGCCAGTTCCGGGGAGGATGTTTTGACCTTGAGTCTGGCGAGCGACTGGAGAATGCACTGCTGCTCAGCAGCATCATCGAGGCTGCTCAGCGCACCGGAGAACCTATCGAGCGCGGCAAGCGTGATGTTTTTACCCACCGCCATGACCGGGACGATGCCATCTTTCTTGCGATCTTCCGGCACCATGGCGATACCGTGGGCAATCGCCTGCTGGCAGTTCTCGATTTTTACCGGCTGTCCGTCGATAAAAATACGGCCTTCCCAGCGACCCGGCCATACGCCAAACAGGCACTGGACGGCTTCAGTGCGCCCGGCCCCGACTAACCCCGCGATACCGAGGATTTCGCCGCTGTGAAGGGAAAATGAGACGTTATTCACGCGCTTGATGTGGCGGTTAACGGGATGCCACGCGGTGAGGTTTTCCACGCGTAACACTTCGTCACCCGTGGTGTGCGGTTCGTTTGGATAGAGCGCCGTGAGCTCGCGCCCCACCATCATGGTGATAATGTCATCTTCACTCATGCCGGCAGCTTCACGTGTGCCGATGTGCTGACCGTCGCGGATCACACAGATGGTGTCCGAAATGGCTTTTACCTCATTGAGCTTGTGCGAAATGTAGATGCACGCAATGCCGTGGTTTTGCAGATCGCGAATGATATTGAGCAGGACGGCCGTTTCCTGCTCGGTGAGGGAGGCCGTTGGCTCATCGAGGATCAGCAGCCTTACCTGTTTGTTCAGCGCCTTGGCGATTTCAACCAGCTGTTGTTGCCCGAGGCCAAGATCACCGACGCGCGTATCCGGGGAGATCGCGAGACTTACCTGGGCCAGCAGTTTTTCACAGCGTAGCGTCATGGTGTCGTAATCCAGTACGCCATGACGTGAAATTTCGGCCCCCAGAAAAATGTTCTCCAGCACGGTGAGGTGCTTCACCAGCGCCAGCTCCTGGTGGATGATGGCGATGCCTTTGCGTTCGGTATCGCGAATGTGTGTCGCCTGAATCACTTCACCGGCAAAGACAATTTCGCCTTCGTAACTGCCGTGCGGGTAGATCCCACACAACACTTTCATCAACGTCGATTTGCCCGATCCGTTTTCGCCACACAGCGAGACCACTTCGCCGGGATTGAGCCGCAGACTGACGTTGTCGACCGCTTTCACCGCGCCAAAGCGCTTGGTGATGCTTTTCATTTCAAGTAAATAAGGCATAACTGCTCCACATGACCCGAGGGAAGAACAGTACAACTCGATGCGCCCCCGCAGAGCAGGGGCGCGCTGGATTACAGTTCACTCTTCTTGTGGAAACCGTCTTTAATGACGGTGGCGTCAATGTTGTCTTTATTGACTTCAATGGGGGTGAGCAGACGAGCCGGAACATCTTTAAGCCCGTTATTCAGCGTCGCGTCTGCCTTAGGTTGCTTACCATTTCCCAGCTCCACGGCAATTTCCGCCGCCGTATTCGCAAGCTGGGTAATCGGTTTGTAGACGGTCATGGTTTGTGTACCTGCCATGATGCGTTTGACGCCCGCGAGGTCGGCATCCTGACCCGAAATAGCCACTTTTCCTGCTAGCCCCTGGGCGCTGAGTGCCTGGATTGCGCCCCCTGCGGTGGCATCGTTGGATGCGACGACAGCATCGATTTTGTTGTTGTTAGCGGTTAAGGCGTTTTCCATGATTTTCAGCGCGTTTTCTGGCAGCCAGCCATCCGCCCACTGATCGCCGACCACTTTAATCTTACCGCTGTCGATATACGGCTTCAGGACTTTCATTTGCCCTTCGCGGAACAGCTTGGCGTTGTTATCAACCGGCGAGCCGCCCATCAGGAAATAATTGCCCTGAGGTACTTTGTCGATCAGGCTTTTAGCCTGTAATTCACCCACTTTTTCATTGTCGAACGAAATATAATAATCGATATCCGCATTATTAATCATACGGTCATAGGCTAAGACTTTTATGCCTTCTTGTTTGGCTTCTTTAACGACGTTACTTAATACCTGGCCGTTATAAGGGATAATGACCAGCACATCGACGCCGCGGTTGATCATATTCTCAATTTGCGACATTTGCGTTTCTTCGTTGCCGTTCGCGGATTGCACAAACACATTCGCGCCAAGTGATTCCGCTTTTTTCACAAAAATATCGCGATCTTTCTGCCAGCGTTCAAGGCGCAGATCGTCAATCGCCATGCCAATTTTGACTTCCTTGGCATGTCCGGCAAAGCTTGCAAGGAGGAGCGTAGTGCAGAGAGTAAGGGACAGGTTCTTTATCTTCATAATTATAGGGCCTTTTTGTAGGGGTATGTGTTGCTGAGATAAAAGAAACATTCACTGCTGGGACGCTGCAAATTTTTAACGGGGAAAGGCGGGCTGGCAATTACAGATTTTTATCTTCGCATTATGATATTTGGTTTATTTCTGAATTTATGACCGCGATCGAATTTTAAAATACGTAACGTCTTAATTACATTTGATTATGGAAGAGGGACCGAAAAATAGTTTGCCTGCACATTATTTTGCGAGCCAGCGCACAGTTGTGCATTCTCTCAATAGCAGTGTGAAATAACGTAATTGAGCAAGCCAAAATGTCTATTCACTATTACTCCTGTATCAACGACTCGCCGCATACCCTGATTATGGAGCTCAATATGCAAGCTTATTTCGACCAACTCGATCGTGTTCGTTACGAAGGCCCGAAAACAACCAATCCTTTAGCATTTCGTCACTACAACCCGGATGAGCTGGTGCTGGGTAAGCGCATGGAAGATCATTTGCGCTTTGCCGCCTGTTACTGGCATACCTTCTGCTGGAACGGAGCCGATATGTTCGGCGTGGGTTCCTTTGACCGTCCATGGCAGCAGCCGGGTGAGGCCATCGAGCTGGCGAAGCGTAAAGCCGATGTCGCCTTTGAATTCTTCCACAAACTGAACGTGCCCTACTACTGCTTCCATGACGTGGATGTGTCGCCGGAAGGCGCCTCACTGAAAGAGTATCTGAACAATTTCGCGCAGATGGTGGATGTGCTGGCGGCTAAACAGCAGCAAAGCGGCGTGAAGCTGCTGTGGGGCACGGCCAACTGCTTTACCAACCCACGCTATGGCGCGGGTGCGGCAACCAATCCGGATCCGGAAGTGTTTAGCTGGGCGGCAACGCAGGTGGTTACCGCAATGAACGCCACGCATCAGCTGGGCGGCGAAAACTATGTGCTGTGGGGCGGTCGTGAAGGCTATGAAACCCTGCTCAACACCGACCTGCGTCAGGAGCGCGAGCAGATTGGCCGCTTTATGCAGATGGTGGTCGACCATAAACACAAAATCGGTTTCCGCGGTACGCTGCTGATCGAACCGAAGCCTCAGGAACCTACTAAGCACCAGTACGACTACGACGTTGCTACCGTGTACGGCTTCCTGAAACAGTTCGGCCTGGAAAAAGAGATCAAAGTTAACATTGAAGCCAACCATGCCACGCTGGGCGGCCACTCTTTCCATCACGAGATCGCGTCTGCTATCGCGCTGGGTATCTTCGGTTCTGTTGATGCTAACCGCGGCGATGCGCAACTGGGTTGGGATACCGACCAGTTCCCGAACAGCGTGGAAGAGAATGCGCTGGTGATGTATGAAATTATCAAAGCGGGTGGTTTCACCACCGGCGGGCTGAACTTCGATGCCAAAGTGCGCCGTCAGAGCACCGACAAATACGACCTGTTCTACGGCCATATTGGCGCAATGGATACCATGGCGCTGGCGCTGAAAGTCGCCGCCCGTATGATTGAAGACGGTGAACTGGATAAACGTGTCGCGAAACGTTATAGCGGCTGGAACAGTGAGCTGGGTCAGCAAATTTTGAAAGGCCAGTTATCGCTTGCGGACGTCGCGAAGTACGCTGAACAGCATCAACTGGCGCCGCAGCATCAGAGCGGGCATCAGGAGCTGTTGGAAAACCTGGTTAATCACTACCTGTTCGATAAATAACAGCGAGTAGATAATAACGTAAGCCCGGTAAGCGTCGCGCCACCGGGCATTTCTGTTAAAGGAGTCACCGAATGTATATCGGGATTGATCTTGGCACATCGGGTGTGAAAGCCATCCTGTTAAGCGAGCAGGGCGACGTGTTAGCAACGCAGACAGAAAAGCTGCAGGTCTCACGTCCGCATCCGCTATGGTCGGAACAGGATCCGGAGCAGTGGTGGCTGGCAACGGATCGTGCAATCAAAGCGCTAGGTGAACAGCACAGTCTGCGTGACGTAAAAGCCCTCGGCATTGCCGGGCAAATGCACGGCGCGACGTTACTGGACAGTCAGCATCACGTTCTGCGACCGGCCATTCTCTGGAACGATGGTCGCTGTGCGGAAGAGTGCGCACTCCTTGAAGAGCGAGTACCCACCTCCCGCAGTATTACCGGCAACCTGATGATGCCCGGTTTTACCGCACCAAAGTTACTGTGGGTACACCGCCATGAGCCGGAAATTTTCCGTCAGGTGGCGAAAGTTTTACTGCCAAAAGATTATCTGCGTTTTCGCATGACGGGTGATTTCGCCAGCGACATGTCCGACGCTGCCGGCACGATGTGGCTCGACGTGGCCAAACGTGACTGGAGCGAGGCCATGCTCGATGCCTGCCATCTGACTCGCGAACATATGCCAGCGCTCTATGAGGGCAGTGAGATAACGGGTACCTTACAGCCTGCCGTCGCAGAACGCTGGAATATGCCCGCTGTCCCGGTGGTGGCCGGTGGCGGTGACAACGCGGCGGGTGCCGTGGGGGTCGGGATGGTGGAAGCCGGGCAGGCGATGCTTTCGCTGGGAACGTCTGGCGTCTATTTTGCGGTCAGCGATGGTTATCGCAGTAATCCTGAAAGTGCCGTTCACAGTTTCTGCCATGCGCTGCCGGGAAAATGGCATCTGATGTCGGTTATGTTGAGCGCCGCCTCTTGCCTTGACTGGGCCGCGAAACTGACCGGGATGGCTGATGTTCCGGCACTGATTGCTGCTGCACAGCAGGCGGATGAAAGTGCGGGTACCGTCTGGTTTTTACCCTATCTTTCCGGCGAGCGCACGCCGCATAACAACCCGGAAGCGAAAGGGGTATTCTTTGGGTTAACCCATCAGCATGGTCCGGCGGAACTGGCTCGTGCCGTTCTGGAAGGCGTGGGATATGCCCTGGCGGACGGAATGGACGTGGTGCATGACTGCGGTGTGACGCCGGCGAGTATCACCCTGATTGGCGGCGGTGCGCGTAGCAGCTACTGGCGCCAGATGCTGTCTGATATCAGCGGACTGCAGCTCGATTTTCGTACCGGTGGTGATGTGGGGCCTGCGCTCGGTGCAGCGCGACTGGCACAGATTGCCATGAACCCGGAAACGCCGCTTTCTCAGCTGTTACCGCAGCTTCAACTGGAACAGGCGCATCTGCCTGATGCGGCACGTCATGCGCGTTATGCGCAAAGACGCGAGGTCTTTCGCAAAATCTACCAACAGCTGCTGCCGCTGATGTCGTAAATACGGTTGTCTGTCAGAGGCACGAGGTTGTCCTTTTTTGGTCTGTGCGGGCCTTTATTTCCTTGCCAGTATGGTGTCATACCCACTGGCGAGGAGATTCAACATGTCACGTACTGCATTAATCAACATCGATACTCAGCAGTCTTTTCATCATCGTCATTACTGGCAGGAGGACGAGATTCCTGCCTTTCAGCAGGCGATGCTGGGGCTGATTGAGGGCTGCCAGGCGCGTGGCATTCCTGTCGTTGATATTTTCCATGTAGATGAAGACGGTCCGTTCACACTGCAAAGCGGCTATGTCAAACCGATGGCCTTTTTACGTCATCAGCCGGACGTGGTCTTCCAGAAACACGTCCATAATGCGTTCACGGATACCGGGCTTGACCGCTGGCTGCGTGAGCGAGACATTAATCAGCTCATCGTGTGCGGCATTCGCACGGAACAATGCTGTGAAACCACTGCGCGGGTGGCATCCGATCTGGGCTATGCTGTGACCTTCGTTAGCGAGGCAATGCTCACGTTTCCAATGACGCACAAGGGGATAACCCTGAGCGCAGAGGAACTGCGCCATCGTACCGAGACGGTACTGGCCGGGCGGTTTGCCGACATTAAAACGGTTGCGGAGACGCTGGAGTCACTGTAATGAGCATCGACGTCTGGTTTGTGATGTTGCCCGGGGTGCTGTCATTAGACATGACGGGCCCGGCAGAGACCTTTGTGCTGGCAGGGGACGCGTTTCGCCTGCATTACATTGGTCCGCAGGCAGAGGTTCCGACGTCGATTGGTCTGATGATGGGCGGTATTCAGCCGCTGCCGGAAAGCCTGCCTGAGGGCAGTTTGCTGGTGCTGCCGGGGGTAAGCGACTCCCGCTTTCAGTTTTCAACGCCGCAGGCGCAGTTGATTCAGCACTGGTTAATGCGCCTGCAGCCGCACATTCATCGTCAGGATATCACCGTCATGTGCGTCTGTTCAGGGGCGTTGCTGGCGGCAAAATCGGGCTTGCTGAATCACCGGCAGTGCACAACGCATCATGACGTTATAAGCCGTTTGCGTACGGCGGCTCCGACGGCAATCATCAAAGAAAACCGGATCTTCGTGCAGGATGAGAATATCTGGACCAGCGCCGGCATCACCTCGGGCATCGACCTGGCGCTGCATATGATTAACCGCCTGTGTGGCGCAGAAAAAGCGCTGGCCGTGGCGCGCGAAATGGTGGTCTGGTTTCGTCGCTCCGGGGACGATCCCCAGCTGTCGCCATGGTTACGCTACCGCAATCATCTTCACCCGGCCATTCATCGCGCGCAGGATGCGCTTACCACCGAGCCGCACAAAGCCTGGGCTTTACCCGAGATTGCCGCTCTGGCGCATGTCAGCCCGCGCCATTTAACGCGGCTTTTTCAGACGCATTTAGGGATAAGCGTTCGCGACTATCTGGAGCAGTTGCGTCTGGCGGTGGCTGAACAGTGGCTGTTGCAAGGGCGTGGCGTGGAACAGGCCTCACTGGCCGCGGGGTTTTCCTCCCCGCGCCAGTATCATCGTGCCCGACAGCGCAGCGTTAACTGACGAAGCGGCGGGTGTCGACCTTCTGCAGCAGCATTGACAGCAGCAGGCTCGCCATCAGCGTGACGGTGAAAATCCAGAGGATATCCAGCACCGGCCAGCTTTTGAACTCGACCCCTCTCGTTCTCAGGGCGTGGATCACCAGCGCGTGAAAACCGTATATTCCGAGCGAGTGCCGGGAGATAACGCTCAGCACCGGAAGGGGGCGTGCGTTCAGGGTGTTTTTGACGAGCGTAAGCAGGGATACGGCACAGATGAAGACCATCGGGCCGCAATACAGGTACCAGGTATCGGCAAAATTGCCGCGCCATTGCAGTTCATGCAGCGTCCCACGCGAAATCACGATCACGCCGATGATAAACAGCGCTGCACATAGCCCGTTCATGCCGCGTTTTTGGGTGTCCATCATCCCGATAGCTCGCCCCAGCATGCCGTAGAGTACGTAGTAAAAGGTATCGCCGTTGATATAGAGATTGACCGGTAACCATTCAAAACCATCAATTTTCTGCGAGACCGTATTCGGGTTGGCTATGATGCCAATGACCACCATCAGCGCCAGCAGCATTTTCCCGCTCACGGTTTTCACCTGAATCAGTGGGGAAACCAGATAGATAACGATAATGGCGAAGAAAAACCACAGATGGTAGAAGACGGGTTTTTGCAGAAGGTATTTGAGAGATAGCCCGGCGTTAATCGAGGTGAACAGGGTGATATAGAGCAAGGCCACGGCGCTGTAGAAGCCCAGGCAGGCGGCGATGCGGATAAAATGACGCGGTTGCGCGCTACGCTCGCCAAAAAAGAGAAAGCCGGAAATCATAAAGAACAACGGCACACTGACCCGCGACGCGGAGTTAAGAATATTGGCTATATCCCAGTTAACAGGGCTGATACTGTGCGCATTGGTGACATACCAGGTCGTCGTGTGGATCATGACCACCATCAGACACGCTATTCCTCGCAGATTATCAATCCAGCTAATTTTTGACGACATCAGTTCCTCATCATCCCTTGTAAATTCAGTGTGACTGCGATTGTATTGAAGCCTCTCTCTGGAAAATTCTGAGTTTTATTGAGCAGCCTTGTTTGAAAGCCGCGAGGTTCGCAGAATGCCAGGGCATAATCTATAAAAGCTTTGCTACTAAAAATAACAGCCACTGAACAGGGCGGTAATAAAAATGATGATGAAGCGTGCGGCGTCACTCTTTCTGCTGTTTATCCTGGCAGGATGCAGTACGCCACCCTCTGCACCCGTGCAAAAAGCACAGCAGGGAAAAATCAGCCCGGAACGCTCCCTGAATATGGAGCAGTTCTGTAAGGATCAGGCTGCGCGCCGCTATAACTCGGATGCGCAGAACATTGATGTCACCGGATTTGAGCGATTCCAGGGGAGTTATGAGCTGAAAGGCCATACGTCCCGTAAAGAGGGCTTTGTCTGTTCGTTTGACGCAGACGGTCAGTTTTTAAATCTCTCCATGCGCTAAGCCGCTCGCATAATCAACAGCCAGACGCCGGCAGCTGCCTGGCGTGGTGGCTTATTTCCCCAATTTTCCCTAAACAAACCCGTTTCGTACTGTATATCTTGCAGGCAGCGGGTATACTGGTCCCTTCCATTTAAAACCACACGTATCCAGCACGACATACTATGCAAAAGTTTGATACCAAGACCTTCCAGGGCCTGATCCTGACCTTACAGGATTACTGGGCTCGTCAGGGCTGTACCATTGTTCAACCTTTGGACATGGAAGTAGGCGCAGGCACTTCACACCCAATGACCAGCTTACGCGCGTTGGGGCCGGAGCCAATGGCGACTGCTTATGTGCAACCTTCACGTCGTCCGACCGATGGCCGTTACGGCGAAAACCCGAACCGTCTGCAGCATTACTATCAGTTCCAGGTGGTGATTAAGCCATCGCCAGACAACATTCAGGAACTGTACCTCGGGTCACTGAAAGAGCTGGGTATGGATCCAACCATTCACGATATCCGTTTTGTGGAAGATAACTGGGAGAACCCAACGCTGGGTGCCTGGGGTCTGGGTTGGGAAGTGTGGCTGAATGGTATGGAAGTAACGCAGTTCACTTACTTCCAGCAGGTTGGCGGTCTGGAATGTAAACCGATTACCGGCGAAATCACCTACGGTCTGGAACGTCTGGCCATGTATATTCAGGGCGTAGACAGCGTTTACGACCTGGTCTGGAGCGACGGCCCGCTGGGTAAAACCACCTACGGCGACGTGTTCCATCAGAACGAAGTGGAGCAATCCACTTATAACTTCGAATACGCGGATGTGGACTTCTTGTTCACCTGCTTCGAGCAGTACGAGAAAGAAGCGCAGCAGTTGCTGGCGCTGGAGTCTCCGCTGCCGCTTCCTGCTTACGAGCGTATTCTGAAGGCCGCCCACAGCTTCAACCTGCTGGATGCCCGCAAAGCCATCTCCGTGACTGAACGTCAGCGCTACATTCTGCGTATTCGTACCCTGACCAAAGCCGTTGCAGAAGCGTACTATGCGTCCCGTGAAGCCCTTGGCTTCCCGATGTGCAACCGAAACAAATAAGAGGCGGCCATGTCTGAGAAAACTTTCCTGGTGGAAATTGGCACCGAAGAGCTGCCACCAAAAGCCCTGCGCAGCCTGGCTGAATCTTTTGCTGCGAACGTGACTGCTGAGCTGGATAACGCTGGCCTGGCACACGGTAAAATTGAATGGTTTGCTGCTCCGCGTCGTCTGGCGCTGAAAGTGGCGAACCTGGCGGCGTCTCAGCCGGATCGTGAAGTTGAAAAACGTGGCCCGGCGATTGCTCAGGCGTTTGATGCTGAAGGCAAGCCAAGCAAAGCGGCTGAAGGCTGGGCGCGTGGTTGTGGTATCACCGTCGATCAGGCTGAGCGTCTGACCACCGATAAAGGCGAGTGGCTGCTGTACCGTGCACATGTGAAAGGTGAAAGTGCGCAAGCGCTGCTGCCTGACATGATCGCCACGTCGCTGGCCAGGCTGCCGATTCCAAAACTGATGCGCTGGGGCGCAAGCGACGTGCACTTCGTACGTCCTGTGCACACCGTGACGCTGCTGCTGGGCGATACCGTTATTCCGGCTACCATCCTGGGTGTGGCGTCCGATCGGGTGATCCGTGGGCACCGCTTCATGGGCGAGCCTGAGTTCACCATCGACAATGCTGACCAGTATCCGCAGATCCTGCTGGAGCGCGGTAAAGTTATTGCTGACTACGAACAGCGTAAAGCCAAAATCAAGGCGGATGCGGAAGACGCGGCGCGTAAGATTGGCGGTAAAGCGGATCTGAGCGACAGCCTGCTGGAAGAAGTAACCTCTCTGGTTGAATGGCCAGTGGTACTGACCGCGAAGTTCGAAGAGAAATTCCTGGCCGTGCCGGCTGAAGCGCTGGTGTACACCATGAAGGGTGACCAGAAGTACTTCCCGGTTTACGCCAACGACGGCAAGCTGCTGCCAAACTTCATCTTCGTGGCGAACATTGAATCAAAAGATCCGATCCAGATTATCTCCGGTAACGAGAAAGTGGTGCGTCCACGTCTGGCGGATGCCGAGTTCTTCTTCAACACCGACCGTAAAAAGCGTCTGGAAGATCACCTGCCACGTCTGCAGACCGTGCTGTTCCAGCAACAGCTGGGTACGCTGCGCGACAAGACTGACCGTATTGCGGAGCTGTCTGGCTGGATCGCACGTGAAATCGGTGCGGATGTGAACCACGCAACGCGTGCGGGTTTACTGTCCAAGTGTGACCTGATGACCAACATGGTGTTCGAATTTACTGACACCCAGGGTGTGATGGGGATGCACTACGCGCGTCACGACGGTGAAGCGGAAGATGTGGCCGTGGCCCTGAACGAGCAGTATCAGCCGCGTTTCGCGGGTGACGCGCTGCCGTCTAATCCGGTGGCTTGTGCGGTCGCGATTGCCGATAAGATGGACACCCTTGCAGGTATCTTTGGCATCGGCCAGCATCCAAAAGGCGACAAAGACCCGTTTGCGCTGCGTCGTGCTGCCCTGGGCGTGCTGCGTATCATCGTTGAAAAGAACCTGAACCTGGATCTGCAGACCCTGACTGAAGAAGCGGTACGTCTGTACGGTGATAAGCTGACCAACGCCAACGTGGTCGACGATGTGATCGACTTTATGCTTGGTCGCTTCCGTGCGTGGTATCAGGACGAAGGTTACACCGTCGATACCATTCAGGCGGTACTGGCACGTCGTCCAACCCGTCCGGCAGATTTCGATGCGCGTATGAAGGCGGTTTCCCACTTCCGTACGCTGGAAGCTGCATCCGCACTGGCCGCGGCTAACAAGCGTGTCTCTAACATTCTGGCGAAATCCGACGAAACGCTGAACGAGCGTGTCAACGCTGCGACGCTGAAAGAGCCAGAAGAGATCGCCCTGGCGATGCAGGTTGTGGTACTGCGTGACAAGCTGGAGCCGTATTTCGCCGAAGGCCGCTACCAGGAAGCCCTGGTGGAGCTGGCGGAACTGCGTGATGTCATCGATGCCTTCTTCGAGAAAGTGATGGTGAACGTGGAAGATAAAGAGCTGCGTATCAACCGTCTCTCTATGCTCGAAAAACTGCGTGAGCTGTTCCTGCGCGTGGCGGATATTTCGCTGCTGCAGTAACGTGCATGTGCCCGGTGACGGGCCAGCAGATGAGAAAAACCCGCTTCGGCGGGTTTTTTTATGTCTCGTTTTTTTGTGTACCAGCTAAGCGCAGTGCAATCGCCTAAAAATTCACCTTGAAATGGTCAGCAAATTACCGTTATCCTGTTTCTCGTTATATTTCTCCCTCAGGAGCGCATCCCGAAAATGAACAAACACGACTGATGAATTTCGATCCTTGCTAAACGCGACCGCGTCGGCAGGGGATGTTTTGATTTCATTCAGGAGTGCTTATGGCTCATTTTGCGCAATCCCCTTCTTTTATTTTGCATCAGGTGACCTGTCAGTTTGCGACGGGCGATACCCTTTTTGGTCCGCTGAATCTTTCTCTGGCGCCGTCACTGTGCGCGCTGGTTGGCCGCAACGGCAGCGGTAAAACACGTCTGCTACGTTTGCTGGCGGGGTGTGATGAACCTGCCAGCGGTCATATCGAACGTTTTGCAACGCACGCTTATGTGGCACAACAGCCCGATATCACCCCGCGAACCACGCTTGCTGAGCTGCTGGGGTATGAGGCGATTTTTGCGGCGCGTAAGCGCATCGACAGCGGTGACTACCAGCCCGATGATTTGGCGTTACTCGACGGACACTGGGATGTAGCAGAACGCCTGAGCGAGGCGTTTCTCCATGCAAAACTTCCATCATTTGACCCGGATAAATCAGCCATGGAACTCAGTGGCGGCGAGCGCATTCGCGCGTTGCTCTGTGGCGCGTTTACGGCTGATGCGGATTATCTGCTGCTGGACGAACCCACCAACCATCTCGACCGGCAGGGACGTGAGTGGTTCTACGACCAGCTCGCCCGTTATCAGGGGGGCGTGCTGGTCGCCTCCCACGACCGTGAACTGCTGGCGAAGGTACCGCGTATTCTTGAACTGAGCGCCTCGGGTCTTCGCCACTACGGTGGCAGTTACGACGACTATACGCATCAGCGGGACGCCGAACAGCAGGCAGCCCGTGCGGCACTGGAACATGCGGCAACAGAACGCAAACGCACCCGCGCGCGGATGCAAAAAGAGCATGACGAAAGCCAGCGGCGTTCGGCGAAGACGTTACGTACGGTCGATAACCTTAATATCGCCTCGTTCGAGCGGGTCAAATACAAAATGGCCGCCAAAGAGCGCATTGGCGCCTGGAAAAAACAGCATGGCGATCAACATGAAGCGCTGAATGCCGCGGTGAATAAGGCCCGGGAGCGAGTTGAAGAGGAGAATCCGGTGATGTTCACGTTGCCTGGAAGCCAGATTGCTGAGGGGAAACAGGTGCTGGTGATGGAGGGGCTGGTGCTGCCGCACGTCACTCTCCCGCCGACCAACTGGCGGATGGACGGACCGATGCGCGTGGCGCTAAAAGGGCCAAACGGCTGCGGTAAATCGACGCTTTTAAAAGCCATTCTCGGCGAAGTGGCTCCGCTCTCAGGAACGTGTAAGGTATCGGTAAACTGCGCTTATCTCGATCAACATCTGTCGCAGCTCGATCTTTCGCAGTCGGTGATGGCGCATCTCAATCTGAGTCATACACCTCTGGAAGAGGGTGTGCTGCGAACCCGTTTAGCGCAGCTTCAGCTGGGCGCCGACAAAGTGGCGCTTCCGCTGGCTGAGCTGAGCGGCGGGGAACGTCTCAAGGCTGCTCTGGCCTGTGTCTTGTGGCGTGAGGACGCTACGCAGCTTTTACTGCTGGATGAACCGACCAACCATCTGGATCTGGCCTCGGTCGAGGCGATTGAAGCCGCACTGGCCGGTTTCCCCGGGGCATTGCTGGTGGTTTCTCACGATGAGGCTTTTTTGCGGGGGTTAGCATTGACGCATGAACTGGTCTGGGAAGAGGCGGGTTGGTGGTGTGCCCCCCTTTAAAACACAAGCCCCCGCAAAGGCGGGGGCGGTAACTCACTTTACTGCATCATGCTATATGCTTGCTGAGTGCAGGGTTGGCCTGAATCAGGCGCATCAGCTTTAGCTCGGTTGGGGTGGGTTTTTCGCGTTTTGACTCCCACTCCTGCACCATAGCCACGCTGACACCCATCGCTCTGGCGAATTCTTCAGTTTTTAATCCAGTCCCTTTGCGCAATTGCTCATATTCTTTAAAGGGATTGGATCTTTGTTGCAGGGTTAACGTCTGCGGTACATCTTTAAAAATAATCTGTTCCAGGCTGCTCAGCAGCTCAAGCTCAGGATCTTTATATTCCATTGAGGACTCCTCTTAAATCACATACCGGGATCAAGAACATCAGAGAGCCTGTTAAGAATAGTCCCTAATACAAACGACGGATCGTCACGGATGTGATTAATCGTGCGGTAACGATCGCTTTATGCGTTTCAGCCGTTGCCAGGGTGAGACTAATTACCTGATTACGCTTATGTCGGCTTCGCCAGGTATTTTTTTGTAAATAGTAAGAAATAAAACGGCAATAGCCGTTTTGCATGAAAAGAGTATCTTGCAGGGCTGACCTGGACTATCCTTGTCAGCGTCGGGCACGCATGTGCCGGTGTGCGCTTTTTTGGGTGAAAGGAGTAATGAAATGGCGACAGGAAAGTCCTGCTCTCGCTGGTTTGCGCCTATTGCGGCGTTGTTGATGGTTGTTAGCCTGAGTGGGTGTTTTGATAAAGAAGGCGATCAGCGCAAAGCGTTTATCGATTTTCTACAGAATACGGTGATGCGCAGCGGTGAACGGTTGCCGACGCTGACTGCGGATCAGAAAAAACAGTTTGGCCCCTTCGTGTCTGATTACGCCATTCTTTATGGTTATTCACAGCAGGTGAGCCAGGCGATGGATTCCGGTATCCGTCCGGTTGTGGATAGCGTGAACGCTATTCGCGTCCCGCAGGATTACATGACGCAACGTGAACCGCTGCGCCAGTCCAACGGTGCGCTCGGCGTGCTGAGCCAACAGCTGCAGAATGCGAAAATGCAGGCGGACGCGTCACGTTCCGCGCTGAAGCAGGGCGACGATCTCAAACCGGTCTTCGACAAAGTGTATGAGAAAGTGGTGTCGAAACCTTCTGAAGCGATGCAACCGCTGATCCCAGCCGCGCAAATTTTCACGCAGCAGCTGGTTCAGGTGGGGGACTTCATCTCCCAGCAGGGCACTCAGGTGAGCTTTGTGGCCAACGGTATTCAGTTCCCGACCTCGCAGCAGGCAAGCCAGTATAATGCGCTGATTGGGCCATTGGCCTCCCAGCACCAGGCCTTTAGTCAGGCGTGGAGTGCAGCGGTCGCTGCCACAGAATAAATCGGAAAACCCCGCCTCAGGCGGGGTTTTTTATTCCGGGCGAAAATAACGCTTGTTATTCTTCTACCACATCGGTATAACTATACAGGTCGGTTTGTTACACAGACCTAAAGCAGTTTAGTAAAGCAGTCCAGATTGTTATCCATAGATACCCTTCGTAGTGACCCTTCCTTCATCGCTTAAAAATCTGTAACACAATCCATCAAGCCGGAAGGCACAATATATTTGTTAATTAAGGTAATTCTATGTCTGCTAAAATGACTGGTCTGGTAAAATGGTTCAACGCTGATAAAGGTTTCGGCTTCATCACTCCTGACGATGGCTCTAAAGACGTGTTCGTACACTTCTCTGCTATCCAGAACGAAGGCTACAAATCTCTGGATGAAGGTCAGAAAGTTTCCTTCACCATCGAAAGCGGCGCTAAAGGCCCAGCAGCTGGTAACGTTGTAAGCCTGTAAGCTTCCAACCCAGTAGCACAAATTTTAAAAACCCGCCTTCTGGCGGGTTTTTTCATTTCTATCGCTGAACCTGCGGGTTAACGCAGTTGATTTCCACCTTTCCGCTAAGGGCAGCGATCAGGTTGTCTACCGCGGTCGCGGCCATGTTGTAGCGTGTTTCATGGGTTGCTGAGCCGATGTGGGGCAGGGCCACCACGTTGGGCAATGAAAGCAACGGTGAGTCCACCGGCAGCGGTTCCTGTTCAAACACGTCAAGACCGGCAGCGTGGATCTCACCCTGTTGCAGAGCCTCAATTAACGCCTTCTCATCCACCACCGGGCCACGACCCGCGTTGATGAAAATGGCCGTTTTCTTCATTTTTTCAAACGCCTCTTTACCGATAAGATGACGGGTTTCGTCCGTCAGCGGCAGGATCAAACAGACAAAATCGGCTTCCTGCAGCAGCGTATCCAGCTCGCAGTAGCGGGCGTTAAAACGTTCTTCGGCTTCACTGTGATGACGACGCGCGTTATACAGAATCGGCATGTTAAAACCAAAATGTGCGCGCTGCGCCAGGGCCAGGCCAATACGGCCCATGCCAACGATGCCCAGCGTTTTGCCATGAACATCCACCCCAAACCAGTCCGGACCAATGCTTTTTGTCCATTCGCCAGCTTTAACGCGATCGGCCACTTCGACCACACGACGCGCCGTGTTGAGGACCAGCGCCATCAGCGTGTCGGCCACGGTCTCCGTCAGCGCATGTGGCGTATGCATCAACAGGATCTTGCGGGCATTAAGGGCATCCACGTCGAAGTTGTCATAGCCCACGGAAACGGTAGAGGTAGCACGAAGCTTCGGCATTTTCTCCAGCAGGGCGACATCCACTTTTTCGCTTGAACCCAGCAAACCTTCGGCGCTGGCGAACGCATCGGCGTGCTGTGCCACGGTTTCCGGGCTGAGGTTCTTCACCTGGGTAACGGTGAAGTGTTCCTCAAGGCGTTTCTGCAGATCTTCCGGCAGTGCTTTATACAAAATGACGGACGGCTTCATGCTAATCTCCGTTGATTTTTAAGGATTCAGGCGTGGCGTGCGCCGACAGGTAATTGTTGATTATTAGCAGACTTAACAATCAGAGTAAGCCACACGGAGGCGAAAAGCGCTACCCCCATAAATATGTACGATGCGGACGGGCTGCCGGTTGCTCCGTTCAGGTAACCCACAAACCAGGAGCCGCAGAACGAGCCCAGCGCTCCCATACTGTTAATCAGTGCCATCGCGCCGCCTGCCACGTTACGCGGCAGCATCTCCGGGATGATCGCAAAGAACGGTCCATAAGGGGCGTACATTGCCGCGCCCGCAATCACCAGCAGTGTGTAAGAGACCCAGAAATGGTTCGCGCCGACGGCCCAGGAACCAATGAAGGCAAAGGCAGCGATCAGCAGCAGCGGCCAGACAAACAGCTTACGGTTCTGCATTTTGTCCGATGCCCATGACGCAATGATCATGGCGATCGTGGCCGCGAGGTAAGGTACGGACGACAGCCAGCCCACTTCCACCATGCCAAGGTTTTCACCGGCATTGCGAAGAATCGATGGCAGCCACAGTACGAAACCGTACACGCCAATGCTCCAGGTGAAATACTGGGCGCAGAGCAGAATCACGTTACGCGAGCGGAATGCTTCACCGTAGTTACGCACCGCTTTCAGGCCTTGCTGTTCTTTATCCAGCTGCGCCTGCAGAGCGGCTTTTTCATCTTCGGAGAGCCATTTCGCCTGCGCAGGTTTATCTTTTACCAGCATCCACCAGCAGAATGCCCAGATAACCGCCGGCACCCCTTCGATAATGAACATTTCGCGCCAGCCGAAGGACTGGATCAGGTAGCCAGAAACCACCGACATCCATAGCACGGTGACCGGGTTACCGAGGATCAGGAAAGTATTGGCTCGTGAGCGCTCGGATTTGGTAAACCAGTTGCTGATATAAATCAGCATCGCGGGCATTACCGCTGCCTCAACGACCCCAAGAATAAAGCGAATGGCTGCCAGCGCGGGAATATTATTCACCACGCCGGTCAGTGAGGCGCAGGCACCCCACAGGATCAGGCAAACGAAAATCAATTTGCGGACGCTGCGACGCTCCGCATAGATAGCGCCGGGGATCTGGAAGAAGAAGTAGCCCAGGAAGAAAAGGGCACCCAGCAACGAAGAGATACCTTTGGTGATCCCCAGGTCTTCGGTGATCCCTGCCGCGGACGCGAAACTGAAGTTGGCACGATCAAGGTACGCCAGGCTGTACGTGATAAACACGATTGGCATGATGTACCACCAGCGTTTTACTGCATTGGTCGAACTGTTCATAGGCTTGCCTCTGTTGTTGAGGTTTGTACCGCCGTTGTATGTAGGGTACACGGTGGTTTGTTTTGTTTCCCCCTGACCTACCTGAGGAGAGGGGGAGGGAAACGGAATTTATTCGTTCAGCTGCGCGCGGGTCGGTAATCCTTCACTGTCGCCCTGCACCTGGATTGCCAGCGAGCCAATTTTATTGCCCCGGGCGACGGCCTGCTGCAGCGGTTTGCCTTCCAGCAGGGCACTAATGACTCCCACGGCAAAACCATCGCCAGCGCCGACGGTATCAACCACGTTATCGACCTTCACGGCCGCGACTGCGCCTTGCTCGCCGTTAGCCGTTTTAAACCAGGCGCCATCGGCGCCGGTTTTAAGCACCACCGCTTTTACCCCTTTGTTAAGGTAAAAATCGGCAATCCCTTCAGGGGTGTTTTTACCGGTCAGGATCATTCCTTCTTTCACGCCCGGCAGAACCCAGTCAGCCTGAAACGCCAGACGGTTCAGCTTCTCGATCATTTCCGCTTCGCTTTTCCACAGCACCGGGCGCAGGTTAGGATCGAATGAGATCGTTTTCCCCTGAGCCTTCATGGTGGTTGCGGCATGATCCAGTAATGCATACGAGCTGGCTGAAAGCGCAGCCGCCACGCCGCTCAGATGCAGATGGCGTGCGGAGGCGAAATAGTGGGCGTGGTAATCCTCGACTGAGAGGTGGCTCGCCGCAGACCCTTTACGGAAATACTCTACAATGGGATCGGTTCCATTTTCGACTTTCGATTTAAGCTGGAAACCGGTCGGGAAGCGTCCATCGAGGGTGACGCCGGAAGCATCAATGCCCTCTTTTTTCAGCGAATCGAGAACGAAATGGCCAAAGCTGTCATCACCCACGCGGCTGACCCAGCCGACGTTCAGACCGAGGCGCGCCAGGCCGGTCGCAACGTTCAGCTCAGCCCCCGCCACGCGTTTGATAAAGTGCTCCACCGTACTCAGGTCGCCCGTTTCGGTGGCGACAAACATCGCCATGGCTTCGCCGATAGTGATCACATCCAGCGTCTTGTGCATGGTTTACTCCTCACGCAGCAGGTTTACGTAATGACGGGTGACGGCGGTTAAATCCGCCCCTTCCAGCGGGAACTCGATACCACGCGGGGCATCGGCGGGCAGCTGACAAAGCAGATCCAGCCAGCGCGCATCGGCCCGATCCGGCGCCACGGCGCGGAAATTTTCTTTATGCGGCACGGCGGCTTTAACGTGGATATAGCTCACTGCGGAGGCCAGATGGCGCGCGGCTTCTTCCGGGGAGTCGCCCACCCACAGCCAGTTGCCCATGTCGAACGTCAGCGTGACGGGCAGCGCCATGTCCCGGCAGGCGGCTTTGAAGCGCTGCATCGGCGCAAGCTGGCCGCAGTCGGTCTGGTCGTTTTCCACCACCAGGGCCATACCGCTTTCATCGAGCAGGGCACGCAGGGCGTGAAGCGGCTGGGTGTCGCTGAAATGACCCAGTGAGACCTTGAGCCACAGCGCATTCAGGGTACTGGCTTCGCTGAGATAACGGGGCAGGTCAGGGTTGAGGGTGCCATCGGGCATAAACAGGGCCGCAGGGGCGGAGTAGCATGCCAGCAGGCCCAGCAGCTCAATGGATTCACCCAGCGCGGGCAGCGCCAGCAGCTCTTCGCTGTTGAACAGCTCGCGGCGGATCTCGACGCCGTCGGCACCCGCGCCCGCAATGACGGGCAGCATTGCCCGTTGACCACCTGCCTGTCGCACCTGTTCCGCGCCATACGCGGCGGTGACCACCATGATTTTTCTGCCCATCGTCGGACTCCATCGCAATACATCAATACTATTACGCTAGATGGAACCGGTTCCAAAGAAAAGGTCAGGATGTTGAATTTATGATCGGTATCACAAGGGAAAATTAACGGGCGGTGGAGCCGCGGACAATCAACTCGCCGGAAAATACCTGCTCGCGAACGGCATCGCTGGTGCCTTCAATACGACGAACCACTTGTTCAACAGCGGCATAGCCAATCTGCCAGGTGGGTTGTTTGAGGGTCGTGATCCCGACGCCAGCCAGTTCTGCCCACTCGAGTTCGTCGAACCCCAGCAGACCGATATCGCTTCCCCAGTGCAGGCCAATGCGCTTAAGCGAGCGGGCGACCTGCAGGGTCAGCGCCCCGTTGGCAGAGATAACGGCTTTACGCATTCCGCGATGGCGGGTGTGGAACTGCCGCAGGGTATTGTCGAGCTGATCGGCTTCGTGGAGGGGCGTTTCGGCATTCTCGGCAATCACGCCGGGGTAACGCTCCAGCGTGGCACGAAACGCGCTCAGTCGCTCACGACGGGTGTTGACCATGCCCAGAGGTTCGCTCAGAAACAGGATGGCTTCAAAGCCCTGTTCAATCAGATGCTCAGTGGCGGTTGTCGCCGCCTGAGTGTTATCCAGCCCGACGACATCGCAGGCGAATTCCGGAATTTTGCGGTCGATGAGAACCATCGGCAGGGAGGATTGCTGCAGGCGGTTTAAGCCCTCTTCACGCATGCCCACGGCATTCACCACAATCCCTTCGACCTGATAGCTGCGCAGCAGATCCAGGTAATGCAGCTCCTGATCGACTTCGTTGTTGGTGTTACAGACCAGCGGCGTAAAGCCCTTTTCGCGACAGGCGGCTTCAATTCCGCTCAATACGTTGACGGAGTAGGGGTTGGTGATATCGGCGATGATAAGCCCGATAAGACGGGTACGACCCCGTTTGAGCCCGCGCGCCATAAGGCTCGGGCGGTAGTCGAGATCGGCAATGGCCTGTTCAATACGAGCGAGCAGCGCATCGGACAGCAGGTGTTTCTCGCCGTTGAGGTAGCGTGAAATGCTGGTTTTACCGGTATTTGCGGCTTTCGCCACGTCGCTGATTGTGGCCCGTGTTGGTTTGCTCATCGCTGAATTCCCTGAAGTGAGTGAGAACACCTTAGCGGGAAAATTAGCGATGGCAAGCGGTTCATGCCGACCTGGCGGCATGACGCCCTATCCCCCTCTCCCCCTGGAAGAGGGGGGCAGCCCTTACTGAATTGGGCTTAAGGTAATCTCAACGCGACGGTTCTGCGCTTTGCCTTCCGCCGTGCTGTTGCTGGCGATAGGGTTTGCAGGGCCCATGCCGCTGGTGCGGATGCGGTTTGCTGCAACGCCCTGCGTGATCAGCGAGCTGGCCACAGAATCGGCACGCTGCTGAGACAGGCGCATATTCAGATCCTGGCTGCCGGTGCTGTCGGTATAACCGATCACATTCACCGCGGTCTTGTTGTACTCTTTCAGCACCATTGCCACGCCGGTCAGGGTATTCGCCCCTGCAGGTTTCAGCGTTGCGCTGCTGCTGTCGAAGGTGACGTTGTTTGGCATATTCAGGATGATGTTATCGCCGCTGCGCGTCACGCTCACGCCGGTGCCTTTCATTTTGTCGCGCAGTTTTGCTTCCTGCACATCCATGTAATAACCCACGCCGCCGCCCAGGGCTGCACCTGCCGCTGCGCCAATCAACGCGCCTTTGCCGCGGTCTTTCTTGGAGGAGGAGAGTGCGCCCACACCAGCCCCTACCAGCGAGCCGAGACCCGCGCCGATGCCGGATTTACCTGCTTCGCTTTCACCGGTGTAAGGGTTTGTTGTGCAGCCAGAAACAGCCAGTGCACCGCTCACCAGAGCGGCAATAACGAATACGCATTTTTTCATCTTATTTCCTTAATCCTTTTTATTCTTTGCCACGACGCGCGTGGCAGTTGATTATGACGTCCGGATACGGAGAAAATTCCGGGTATAACTCTGAAATTTGTGACAAACCATAAACTGCCTCACTAAGAAGGCCGTAAAACCTGCACGCAACCAGGAGCGCACGCTTGAGCACCTCAACAAAAACGATTCTGACCGCCGCCCACTGGGGGCCGATGCTGGTCGAAACCGATGGCGAAAATGTTCTGTCGTCTCGCGGGGCATTGCCAACACAACATCCCAACTCTTTACAGACCGTCGTTCGCGATCAGGTGCACAGCAAAACGCGCGTGCGCTGGCCGATGGTGCGTAAAGGATTTCTGGCGTCGCCAGACAAGCCGCAGGGTATTCGTGGTCAGGATGAGTTTGTCCGGGTGAGCTGGGATGACGCGCTGGCGCTGATCCATGCGCAGCACAAACGTATTCGCGACACGTATGGCCCGTCGTCCATTTTTGCCGGATCTTACGGCTGGCGTTCAAATGGCGTGCTGCATAAGGCTTCGACGTTACTGCAGCGCTATATGAGTCTGGCCGGGGGGTATACCGGCCATCTTGGTGATTACTCCACCGGCGCAGCGCAGGCGATCATGCCCTACGTGGTGGGCGGTAACGAAGTGTATCAGCAGCAGACCAGCTGGCCGCTGGTGCTGGAGCACACCGATGTGGTGGTGCTGTGGAGCGCCAACCCGCTCAACACCCTGAAAATCGCGTGGAATGCCAGTGACGAGCAGGGGATCCCGTATTTCGATGCGTTGCGTAAAAGCGGCAAACGCATCATCTGCATTGACCCGATGCGCTCGGAAACCATGGACTTCTTCGGCGACAGCGCCGAGTGGATTGCCCCGCATATGGGCACCGACGTGGCGATGATGCTGGGCATTGCCCATACGCTGGTGGAGAACGGCTGGCACGATACCGGGTTCCTCGCACGCTGTACCACCGGTTTTGACAACTTCGCCGACTATCTGACGGGCATTACAGACGGTATGGCCAAAACGGCAGAGTGGGCGGCAGAGATTTGTGGGGTTCCTGCGGCCAAACTGCGTGAACTAGCGGCGTTATTCCACCAAAACACCACGATGTTAATGTCCGGATGGGGGATGCAGCGCCAGCAGTTCGGTGAGCAGAAACACTGGATGCTCGTGACGCTGGCCGCCATGCTCGGACAAATTGGTACGCCGGGCGGTGGGTTTGGTCTCTCTTATCACTTCGCCAATGGCGGCAACCCGACCCGCAAAGCGGCAGTGCTGGCTTCTCTGCAGGGCTCGGTTCAGGGCGGTGTGGATGCCGTGGATAAAATCCCGGTGGCGCGCATTGTTGAAGCCCTGGAAAACCCGGGCGGGTTTTATCAGCATAACGGTCTGGATCGCCACTTCCCGGATATCCGGTTTGTCTGGTGGGCCGGCGGCGCGAACTTTACTCATCACCAGGACACGAATCGCCTGATCCGCGCCTGGCAGAAGCCAGAACTGGTGGTTATCTCAGAATGCTTCTGGACCGCCTCAGCCAAACATGCCGATATTGTGCTGCCGGCGACCACCTCGTTTGAGCGTAACGACCTCACCATGACCGGTGACTACAGCAATCAGCATATGGTACCGATGAAGCGCGTCGTAGCGCCGCGTGATGAGGCGCGTGATGATTTTGAGGTGTTTGCTGAGCTGAGCGAGTTGTGGGAAACGGGGGGGCGCGAGCGTTTTACCGAGGGCAAAACGGATTTGCAGTGGCTGGAGACGTTCTACCAGATTGCAGGTCAGCGCGGGGCCCCGCAGGGCGTGACGCTGCCGCCATTTGCACAATTCTGGGAAGCGAACCAGATTATTGAGATGCCGGAGAGTGAACAGAATGCACAGTTTGTTCGCTTCGCCGATTTCCGCCGCGACCCGGAGAACCATCCGCTGAAAACCGAGAGCGGGAAGATTGTGATCTACAGCGAGCGTATCGCCCAATTTAAGTATGCCGACTGTCCGGCGCATCCAACGTGGCTTGAGCCGGACGAGTGGCACGGTAATGCCCAGCCGGAACAGCTGCAGGTGTTATCGGCCCATCCTGCCCATCGCCTGCACAGCCAGCTTAACTATTCATCACTGCGCGAGCGGTATGCGGTTGCCGGGCGAGAGCCCGTGACCCTGAACAGCGCAGATGCGCGCGCGCGTGGGATCGTTGACGGTGACGTGGTTCGCGTCTGGAATCAGCGTGGCCAGGTGCTGGCAGGGGCGGTGGTGAGCGACGGGATTAAACCTGGCGTTATCTGCATTCACCAGGGGGCATGGCCAGACCTGGAGCCGAGCGAAGGCGGTATTTGTAAAAACGGTGCAGTAAACGTTCTGACCAAAGATCTCCCCAGCTCGAAGCTGGGGAATGGCTGCGCGGGGAACACGGCGCTGGCCTGGGTCGAGAAATATCAGGGACCCGAGCTTACGCTCACGGCGTTTGATCCGCCTGCCAGCTCATGATCCACGTTGGGTGCTGAGTGTCATCCTGCCAGGCGCTGTCTTCAATGCGAAAACCCTGTGCATGATAGAAATTCACCGCCCGGACATTTTTCTGGTAGACCTCCAGGCTTAAATACGGGAAGCGCTGTTGAACATGGTTCAGCAGCGCACGCCCAATCCCCCGACCAATAAAATCAGTTGAGACAAACAGCGCGCCTACAAACTGGGACTGCATGACGCTGATAAAGCCGCGCAGCATTCCATCCTCTTCCCATATCCAGGTTTCGGCGGCGGGCAGGTATACATCCCGCACCATACCTTCGTTCTCTTTCCAGTAGCTTGCGCTGATAAACGGGTGCGCCTCCGTGGTGCTTTCAAGCCACAGACTCAGGAGTGGCCCGGCATTATCACTTTCCCATTTGCGGATCATGGTGCCTCCCTGGATGACAGACGCAGCCGGTAACGTGGTCGTTGACCAGGCCACAGGCCTGCATAAAGGCGTAACAGATGGTGGAGCCGACAAATTTAAAGCCGCGTTTTTTCAGCGCTTTAGAGAGCGCATCCGACGCCGGGGTGGAGGCCGGGATCTCCGCGAGCGTGGCGGCCTGGGTAATTTGTGGCGTGTTGTTCACAAACGTCCAGACAAATTCTGAGAACGGTTCTCCGTTTTGCTCCATCGCCAGATAAGCGCGCGCGTTACCAATGATGGCCTGGATCTTACCGCGATGGCGGATGATGCCTGCATCCTGGACCAGCCGTTCCACATCGTCCTCGGTCATGGCAGCGACGGCGACCGGATCGAACTGATGGAAAGCATTACGATAGTTTTCCCGTTTCTTAAGCACCGTAATCCATGACAAGCCCGCCTGTTGACCTTCCAGGCAGATCATCTCAAAAAGCTTTTTCCCTTCTGTCTCCGGTACGCCCCATTCCCGATCGTGATAGTCGATATAAAGCTGATCCTGGCTTACCCAACCGCAACGCTGCATCGGTTATCTCCCTTAATGAAACGGTTATCGCAAAATTTTCATTCTGTCAGGCTTGACGTGTCTACTATAAAGACAATAGTTAATACAGGGCCATATGCCCGCAAAACTCTTCCTAAACAATGACAAATATCGCCGAATTCGGCTCTCTCTGGAGTCGCTTTGATGATGATAAAAAAAATCAGTGGTCGCCATGCTGTTTCTGGCCTGGCGGGGATTTCAGCCTGTCTGTTTTTTTGTAATACAGCTTTTGCCTGGCAACAGGAATATATCGTTTCAGACGCCCAAAGTAATACGGCGGAACGCTATACATGGGATGCGGATCACCAACCGCGTTATGAGGATATTCTCGCCGAGCGGATTCAGTCCTCACAAAATGCCCCCGGACTTGCGCTGAGTTTACCGTCGGGTTCCACGCCGGCAGGGGCCATGAGCGTGGGCTGGAATATTCCGGTGTCAGGGCGTATCACGACCGGTCCGGTGATGGCATGGCGTTATGACGGCACGGCACCGATGATGATCAACGAATTTGGTGACAGCGCGACGACGCAGGGGCTTACCGACCCACTCTGGCATGCCAGCGTTAGCACGCTCGGCTGGCGCGTGGATACACAGTACGGCGAGCTTCGCCCGTGGGCGCAGATAAGCTATAACCAGCAGTTTGGTGAAAACCAGTGGAAATCCCAGTTTGGGATGCCACAGACGCCGGCACCGGCACAAAGCGGCAACTGGATGGATGTAACCGTCGGAACGGATATTCCGTTTAACACGCATATGGCGGCCTATGCGTCGTTAGCACAAGGGGAATACACCACCACGGGTGAGGAGTTTATGTACACCCTTGGCGTGAGCGCTAATTTTTAAGGTTGTTACTTTTTTAAACGTGCCGATAACATCCTCAATACAATAGCCGTGGGGGTTGTAGCGATAGCAGTCACTAACACGCTGTCGCTTCATTCCCCGGCAAGGTCATTCATTCCCGATTTATGGCATTTCATTCCATTCCTCCTGCATTTCATGCCGTTTTACCCCAGGCATATTAAGGTTTTGTTTATCGTTGTCCTCAGCGAATTCCCTTACTTTCTCTTGCAGGACAACTGCCATGAACACATCAACTTACAACCGTACGCGCTGGCTAACGCTTTTTGGCACCATCGTGACCCAGTTTGCGCTGGGGTCGGTCTATACCTGGAGCCTGTTTAACAGTGCACTTTCCGATAAGCTTGGTGCACCGGTCAGCCAGGTGGCGTTCTCCTTCGGCTTGCTGAGCCTCGGGCTGGCACTTTCATCTTCCGTCGCGGGAAAATTGCAGGAGCGATTCGGCGTGAAGCGGGTGACGATGGCATCCGGTATCTTGCTGGGCGTGGGCTTTTTCCTGACGGCGCATTCCAGCAACCTGATGATGCTGTGGCTGAGCGCTGGGGTGCTGGTGGGACTTGCCGACGGTGCAGGTTATCTGCTGACCCTGTCAAACTGTGTGAAGTGGTTCCCGGAACGTAAAGGTTTAATATCTGCGTTTGCCATCGGGTCCTATGGCCTGGGGAGCCTCGGTTTTAAATTTATCGATTCCCACCTGCTTGCTTCCGTGGGGCTCGAAAAAACGTTCATGATCTGGGGCGCTATCGTTCTGGTCATGATCCTGTTCGGCGCCACGCTGATGAAAGATGCGCCGCAGCAGGAAGTGAAAACCGTTAACGGTGTGGTGGAGAATGATTTCACCCTCGCGCAGTCTATGCGTCAACCACAGTACTGGATGCTGGCGGTCATGTTCCTGACAGCCTGCATGAGCGGTCTGTATGTGATTGGGGTGGCGAAAGATATTGCTCAGGGAATGGTGAAACTGGATGCGGCAACAGCGGCGAATGCGGTCACCGTCATCTCCATTGCCAACCTCTCTGGCCGTCTGGTGCTCGGGATTCTGTCTGACAAAATTGCCCGTATCCGCGTGATTACTATCGGGCAGGTTGTTTCGCTGGTGGGGATGGCGGCGCTGTTGTTTGCCCCACTGAACGAAGCCACGTTCTTCGCCGCGATTGCCTGTGTGGCCTTTAATTTCGGCGGCACGATTACAGTCTTCCCGTCGCTGGTCAGTGAGTTCTTCGGCCTGAACAATCTGGCGAAAAACTATGGCGTTATCTATCTGGGCTTTGGCATCGGCAGTATTTGCGGCTCGTTAATCGCCTCGCTGTTCGGTGGGTTCTATGTAACCTTCTGCGTGATATTTGCTTTGCTGATAATCTCGCTGGCCTTGTCGACCACTATTCGCCAGCCGCAGCGTGAAGTCTTTAACGAAGTGCATGCCTGATTATCGCTAAGAGGCCTTTACGGCCTCTTTTTTATGGTCGTCCAAAGTATGCCTGTTCGTGTTATTTTGTAAAAAAATGCACCGATCACATTCTCTGCTGCCACTTTTCTCTCCCGCTGTGGTCTACTTAACGCGCTTGTAGACGTTTCTGATAACGGTTTCTTACGCACTTACTTACTCTGTCTGCTTTCTCATCGAGATTAAGCGGGTCTCTATACCCCTTTCCCCAGGGTTGTTTGCATGAAATACATTAGGTCTCTTACCCAGCAAAGATTGTGTCTGATGCTGGCTGTCTATATCGGTTTATTTCTGAATGGCGCGGTGTTGTTCAGAAGAGTGGAAGGTTATTTAGAACATCTCACCGTAAGAAATGGAATTTTTGCCGCAATTGAAGTGTTCGGTTCCGTTCTCGCCACATTCTTCCTGTTACGCCTGCTCTCACTCTTCGGCCGACGCACCTGGCAAATTTTGGCCTCACTGGTGGTAATTATTTCCGCCGCTGCCAGTTATTACATGACCTTTATGAATGTCGTTATTGGCTACGGCATCGTCGCGTCGGTAATGACAACGGATATCGACCTCTCGAAAGAGGTGGTCGGAAAAGGGTTTATCGTCTGGACGGTATTAACCTGTCTGATCCCGCTCTTCTTTATCTGGAGTAATACCTGCCGCTATACGTTGCTGCGCCAGCTCCGCACCCGTGGGCAGCGAATCAGGAATATCGCCGTCGTTGTACTGGCGGCCTTGCTGGTATGGGTACCCATCCGCTTGATGGAAAAACAGCAAAAACAAATCGAAAAAGCGACGGGCGTGGATATGCCAAGCTATGGCGGCGTGGTAGCAAACTCCTACCTGCCATCAAACTGGATTTCAGCGCTGGGTCTTTATGCCTGGGCGCAGGCGGATGAATCAAGTGATGTGAAATCGCTCATCAACCCAATGAAAAAATTCAGTTACGAAGCGCCGGGTAACCAACTCGATGATACCTATGTTGTCTTTGTTATTGGTGAAACGACGCGCTGGGATCATATGGGCATCCTCGGTTATGACCGGGATACCACGCCAAAACTGGCGCAGGAAAAGAACCTGGTGGCTTACCGGGGGTATTCTTGCGATACCGCAACCAAGCTCTCGCTGCGTTGTATGTTTGTTCGTGAAGGCGGTGCCAGTGATAACCCACAGCGTACCCTGAAAGAGCAGAACGTATTTGCGGTACTGAAGCAGCTCGGTTTCAGCTCCGATTTATTCGCGATGCAAAGTGAGATGTGGTTCTACACCAACACGCTGGCGGACAACATCTCGTATCGCGAGCAGATTGGCGCCGAACCACGTAACCGCGGCAAGAACGTGGATGACATGTTGCTCCTTGAGGAGATGTCACAGTCCCTGAAGAGCCATCCGCAGGGTAAACATCTGGTTATCCTGCATACTAAAGGCTCCCATTACAGCTATTACCAGCGTTACACGCGTGATTTTGCGAAGTGGCAGCCGGAGTGTGTAGGCATCAATAAAGACTGCAGCAAGCAGGAACTGATCAATGCCTATGATAACTCGGTTCTGTATGTGGATACGTTCCTGAGCCGGGTGATTGACCAGCTTCGTGATAAGAAAGCGATTGTTATTTATGCTGCTGACCACGGAGAGTCAATCAACGAGAAAGAGCATTTGCACGGTACGCCGCGCAAGCTGGCACCGCCTGAACAATTCCGTGTACCGATGATCATGTGGATGTCGGACAAGTACCTGGAAGACCCAGAGAAAGCGAAGATGTTTGCCCACCTGAAAAAAGAGGCAGACATGAAGGTGCCGCGTCGTCATGTTGAGCTGTATGACACCATTTTGGGTTGCCTGGGTTATACCTCTCCTGACGGCGGTATCAACGAAAATAACAACTGGTGCAAACTCCCTGATAGCAAGGCGAAAGCCGCGCAGTAACGCGTCTGGCGAGAATATCGCCAGTTGAAGGGCTTTTTTAATTTAAGGGATTGACGGGGGCGCACCTCAGCAGTAAGATGCGCTCCGCATTCGGCGAGTAGCGCAGCTTGGTAGCGCAACTGGTTTGGGACCAGTGGGTCGGAGGTTCGAATCCTCTCTCGCCGACCACATTTAAAGAAGGGCTAACCGCAAGGTTAGCCCTTTTTGCATTAGCAGCTTACTCATCCTGATTCACCAAAACGCCCCTTATCCCGCCTTCTTCCTGTCTGTTAACGATTTTGTGACATAATCCATTGTATTTTTTTATATATAGATTGATCTTTTTTCGCGTTGCTTATGGATAACCTCAGCATTTTTCGCTGTGCGTTTTAACGTTCGCGGTATTTAGTGCTCAGATAATCACCGTTCTGCAAGAAAATTTACCCGATCTGAATAAAAGTTAATCACTGATTGTTGCGAAATATGAAGATAATTGTGCTGCAACATAGCGAGTAGCATAAATTTCCCTGCTGAAAACTGGCATACATAGTTTTTTTAATCTTTGTTTGCGGTTTCTCACACTCAGCGTAAATCCCCGTCACCTGTATTGACGTTTTCACATTCTGTTGACAGATTGTAGGGCATGAGGGGCATTTCAGGGACGATCTGCGCTGCAACTCAAACGCTCTTCTGAAAGGATTCTCCATCCCTTAAACGCCTTCGGGCATCACCGACCGGACCGGGTAAAAAATAAATAAAGGTCTGGCGGCGTAACACAACAAAGCAAAACATCACATTGGAGCAGAATAATGAGTATTTCCTTGAAGAAGTCAGGGATGCTGAAGCTTGGTCTGAGCCTGGTGGCTATGACCGTGGCAGCAAGCGTACAGGCAAAAACCCTGGTTTACTGTTCTGAAGGCTCGCCGGAAGGCTTTAACCCACAGCTCTTTACCTCTGGTACGACTTACGACGCAAGCTCTGTGCCTATCTATAACCGTCTGGTTGAATTCAAAACCGGTACCACGGAAGTGATCCCAGGTCTGGCGGAGAAGTGGGACGTCAGCGAAGACGGTAAGACCTATACCTTCCACCTGCGCCAGGGCGTGAAGTGGCAGGACAACAAAGAATTCAAACCAACGCGCGATTTTAACGCCGATGACGTTGTGTTCTCCTTCGACCGTCAGAAAAACGCTCAGAACCCATATCACAAAGTGTCTGGCGGCAGCTATGAATACTTCGAAGGGATGGGCCTGCAGGACCTGATCGCTGAAGTGAAAAAAGTGGACGATAAAACCGTTCAGTTCGTGCTGACGCGTCCGGAAGCACCATTCCTGGCTGACCTGGCTATGGACTTCGCCTCTATTCTGTCTAAAGAGTACGCGGACAATATGCTGAAAGCCGGCACCCCGGAGAAAGTGGACCTGAACCCAATCGGTACCGGTCCGTTCCAGCTTCTGCAGTACCAGAAAGATTCCCGTATTCTGTATAAAGCCTTCCCGGGCTTCTGGGGCACCAAGCCGCAGATCGACCGTCTGGTCTTCTCCATCACGCCAGATGCTTCTGTGCGTTACGCAAAACTGCAGAAAAACGAATGCCAGGTCATGCCATACCCGAACCCGGCTGACATCGCGCGCATGAAGCAGGATAAAAACATCAACCTGCTGGAGCAGGCTGGTCTGAACGTGGGTTACCTCTCCTTCAACACCGAGAAGAAACCGTTTGATGACGTGAAAGTCCGTCAGGCGCTGACCTATGCGGTGAATAAAGAAGCGATCATTAAAGCGGTCTATCAGGGCGCGGGTGTTGCCGCCAAGAACCTGATCCCACCAACCATGTGGGGCTATAACGACGACGTTAAAGACTACACCTACGATCCTGAAAAAGCGAAAGCGCTGCTGAAAGAAGCAGGCCAGGAGAAAGGCTTTACCGTTGAGCTGTGGGCGATGCCAGTACAGCGTCCGTATAACCCGAACGCACGCCGTATGGCTGAAATGGTTCAGGCTGACTGGGCTAAAGTGGGCGTTCAGGCCAAGATTGTGACCTACGAGTGGGGCGAGTATCTGAAGCGTGCCAAAGCGGGTGAGCATCAGGCGGTGATGATGGGCTGGACCGGTGACAATGGGGATCCGGACAACTTCTTCGCTACCCTGTTCAGCTGTGCAGCTGCGAAAGACGGTTCTAACTACTCTCGCTGGTGCTATAAGCCGTTTGAAGACCTGATCCAGCCGGCGCGTGCGACTGACGATCACAACAAACGTATCGAGCTGTACAAACAGGCTCAGGTTGTGATGCACGATCAGGCTCCGGCTCTGATTGTGGCTCACTCCACCGTGTACGAACCAGTGCGTAAAGAAGTGAAGGGCTACGTGGTTGATCCACTGGGCAAACACCACTTCGAAAACGTCTCTGTTGAATAATAAGTAGGGTGTTCTCCCTCTCCTTCACGGAGAGGGCAGGGGTGAGGGCGTGCATGCATTCCCTCACCCTAATCCTCTCCTGAAGAGAGAGGGAATTTACATTTGTGAGCAATACAGACGTCACGCCAACTGGTTGTACGTCATCAGAGAGAATCCGGGTTATGTTGCAGTTCATCCTCCGACGTCTGGGACTTGTTATCCCCACGTTTATCGGTATCACCCTTCTCACTTTTGCCTTCGTCCATATGATCCCCGGCGACCCGGTAATGATTATGGCGGGCGAGCGTGGTATTTCACCTGAACGCCATGCACAGCTGCTGGCTGAGCTTGGCCTGAACAAACCACTGTGGCAGCAATACCTCAACTATATCTGGGGCGTGTTGCACGGTGATTTAGGGATTTCGCTGAAAAGCCGTCTTCCGGTGTGGGACGAGTTCGTGCCGCGTTTTAAAGCGACACTGGAGCTTGGTGTCTGTGCCATGATTTTCGCCACTGCGGTGGGTATCCCTGTTGGGGTCCTGGCTGCCGTGAAACGTGGCTCTATTTTCGACCATACGGCTGTTGGCCTGGCGCTGACGGGTTACTCCATGCCTATCTTCTGGTGGGGCATGATGCTGATCATGCTGGTCTCGGTGCAGCTAAACCTGACGCCGGTCTCCGGACGCGTCAGCGATATGGTCTTCCTGGATGATACGAATCCTCTGACCGGTTTCATGCTGATCGATACGGCTATCTGGGGCGAAGAGGGTAACTTCATTGATGCGGTGGCACATATGATCCTGCCTGCGATGGTGCTCGGCACCATTCCTCTGGCGGTAATCGTGCGTATGACCCGTTCTTCAATGCTGGAAGTGTTGGGTGAGGATTACATTCGCACCGCACGCGCCAAAGGTCTGACGCGTATGCGCGTCATTATCGTTCACGCCCTGCGTAACGCCATGCTGCCGGTGGTGACCGTTATTGGTCTGCAGGTGGGGACGTTGCTGGCGGGGGCGATCCTGACCGAAACCATCTTCTCCTGGCCGGGCCTCGGACGCTGGCTGATTGACGCACTGCAACGCCGTGATTATCCGGTAGTGCAGGGCGGGGTATTGCTGGTCGCGACGATGATTATTCTCGTCAACCTGCTGGTCGATTTGCTCTACGGCGTGGTGAACCCGCGTATTCGTCATAAGAAGTAAGGGGCCATCATGTCACACGTTTCTGAAAATAAAGTGGTTACTGCACCGGTTCCCATGACGCCGCTGCAGGAATTCTGGCACTACTTCAAGCGCAACAAAGGCGCGGTTGTGGGGCTGGTTTATGTCTCTGTCATGATCCTGATTGCGGTGTTTGCCAACGTACTTGCACCGTATAACCCGGCGGATCAGTTCCGTGATGCGTTGCTGGCACCGCCAGCATGGCAGGATGGCGGTAGCCTGTCGCACCTGCTGGGTACCGATGACGTGGGCCGCGATGTGCTGTCGCGTCTGATGTACGGTGCGCGTCTGTCGCTGCTGGTCGGCTGCCTGGTGGTCGTGTTGTCGCTGGTTATGGGGATCGTACTCGGTCTGGTTGCCGGCTACTTCGGCGGCATTATCGATAACATCATCATGCGTATCGTCGATATCATGCTGGCGCTGCCCAGCTTGCTGTTGGCGCTGGTACTGGTGGCGATTTTTGGTCCGTCGATCAGTAACGCCGCGCTGGCATTAACCTTCGTGGCGCTTCCCCACTATGTGCGACTCACGCGTGCGGCGGTGCTGGTGGAAGTAAACCGCGACTACGTAACGGCCTCCCGCGTGGCGGGTGCTGGCGCGATGCGTCAAATGTTCGTCAACATCTTCCCGAACTGCCTGGCGCCGCTGATTGTTCAGGCGTCGCTCGGTTTCTCTAACGCCATTCTTGATATGGCCGCTCTTGGCTTCCTGGGCATGGGTGCGCAGCCACCAACACCGGAGTGGGGCACCATGCTCTCCGATGTGTTGCAGTTCGCCCAAAGCGCCTGGTGGGTTGTGACCTTCCCGGGTCTGGCAATCCTGCTGACGGTGCTGGCATTTAACCTGATGGGTGATGGCCTGCGTGATGCACTTGATCCCAAACTGAAGCAGTAAGAGGCACGAGATGGCGTTATTAAATGTAGATAAATTATCGGTGCACTTCGGTGACGAAGGCACTCCGTTTCGCGCCGTGGACCGCATCAGCTACAGCGTAAATCAGGGCGAAGTGGTCGGTATTGTGGGTGAGTCGGGTTCTGGTAAGTCGGTCAGTTCACTGGCCATCATGGGGCTGATTGATTATCCCGGCCGTGTGATGGCCGAAAGTCTGGAGTTTAACGGTCAGGACCTGCAGCGTATCTCCGAAAAGCAGCGCCGCCAGCTGGTCGGTGCGGAAGTGGCGATGATCTTCCAGGACCCGATGACCAGCCTGAACCCTTGTTACACCGTGGGATTCCAGATTATGGAAGCCATCAAAGTGCACCAGGGCGGGAATAAGAAGACCCGGCGTCAGCGTGCGATCGATCTGCTGAATCAGGTCGGTATCCCTGACCCGGCATCGCGTCTGGACGTTTACCCGCACCAGCTCTCCGGTGGGATGAGCCAGCGGGTGATGATCGCCATGGCGATTGCCTGTCGGCCAAAACTGCTGATTGCGGATGAACCGACAACGGCGCTGGACGTGACTATCCAGGCGCAGATCATCGAGCTGCTGCTGGAACTGCAGCAGAAAGAGAACATGGCGCTGGTGCTGATTACGCATGACCTGGCGCTGGTGGCCGAAGCGGCGCACAAAATTATCGTGATGTATGCAGGTCAGGTGGTCGAGACTGGACATTCGCACGATATTTTCCGCGCGCCGCGTCACCCGTATACGCAGGCGCTTTTGCGTGCGCTGCCGGAGTTTGCCCAGGACAAAGCGCGCCTGGCATCACTTCCGGGCGTCGTACCGGGTAAATATGACCGACCGCAGGGCTGCCTGCTTAATCCGCGTTGTCCGTATGCTACAGACAAATGTCGTGCAGAAGAGCCAGAGCTCAACCTGCTTGCTGACGGTCGTCAGTCGAAATGCCACTACCCACTCGATGATGCCGGGAGGCCAACACTATGAGTACGCAACAGGCCACCACGCAACAACCGCTGTTGCAGGCTATCGACCTGAAAAAATACTATCCGGTGAAGAAGGGGCTGTTTGCGCCTGAACGCCTGGTGAAAGCGCTGGATGGCGTATCCTTTACCCTTGAACGCGGCAAAACGCTGGCGGTGGTCGGTGAGTCAGGCTGTGGCAAATCGACACTGGGTCGTTTGCTGACGATGATTGAAGTCCCCACCGGCGGTGAGCTCTATTATCAGGGACAGGACCTGCTCAAGCACGATCCGCAGGCGCAGAAACTGCGCCGTCAGAAAATCCAGATTGTGTTCCAGAACCCGTACGGATCGTTGAATCCGCGTAAAAAAGTGGGACAGATTCTGGAAGAGCCCCTGCTGATTAACAGCAATCTGAACAAAGAGCAGCGTCGTGAAAAAGCGCTGGCGATGATGGCGAAAGTGGGCCTGAAGACCGAGCATTACGATCGTTATCCGCATATGTTCTCTGGCGGCCAGCGCCAGCGTATCGCGATTGCGCGTGGTTTGATGCTCGACCCTGACGTGGTCATCGCCGATGAGCCGGTATCTGCCCTCGACGTTTCTGTGCGTGCGCAGGTGTTGAACCTGATGATGGATCTGCAGCAGGACATGGGGCTGTCGTACGTGTTTATTTCGCACGACCTGTCGGTTGTGGAGCACATTGCCGACGAAGTTATGGTGATGTATCTGGGGCGCTGCGTGGAGAAGGGGACAAAAGAGCAGATCTTTACTCATCCTCGTCACCCGTACACCCAGGCGCTGCTGTCTGCGACCCCGCGTCTGAACCCTGACGATCGTCGTGAGCGTATCAAGCTGACGGGTGAATTGCCCAGCCCGCTGAATCCGCCTCCAGGCTGTGCATTCAACGCCCGCTGCAGTCGCCGTTTTGGCCCGTGCACCCAGTTGCAGCCACAGCTCAAGGATTATGGCGGTCAGCTGGTTGCCTGCTTCGCGGTCGATCAGGATGAGAATGGCGAAAAGCCGGTGGCGTAATCCATCAATAAAAAAACCGGCGCTAAGCCGGTTTTTTTATGTCTGCGTGATTACTTGCGCAGACGGATCTGGTCGACAGCGTGTTTCTCACTCTTGGTGAGGATCAGACTGGCGCGCTCACGGGTGGGCAGGATGTTCTCTTTCAGGTTCACGTAGTTGATCTCATTCCACAGCCCTCTCGCCACATTAATGGCTTCTTCTTCAGAAAGCTGGGCGTAGTGGTGGAAATAGGAGTCAGGATCGGTGAACGCCCCTTCACGGAACTTCAGGAAGCGGTTGATATACCAGTTCTGCAGCAGGTCTTCCGGCGCATCGACATAAATAGAGAAATCGACGAAGTCAGAGACAAACACATGATGGGGATCGTGAGGATAATCCATCCCGCTTTGCAGGACGTTTAACCCTTCGAGGATCAGGATATCCGGCTGAACCACCGTTTTGTCTCCACCCGGGATGCGATCGTAGATCAGGTGCGAATAGACCGGAGCCGTCACGTTAGGCGCGCCCGATTTCAGGTCAGAGACAAACTTCACCAGACGGTGCATATCATAAGAGAGCGGGAAGCCCTTCTTCTTCATAAGCCCGCGTTCCTTTAACACCTCATTCGGGTGCAGGAAACCGTCAGTGGTGATGAGCTCCACGCTGCGGTGCTCTGGCCAGCGGCTCAGTAACGCCTGCAATACGCGTGCGGTGGTGCTTTTACCGACGGCCACGCTGCCTGCAATGCTGATGATATAAGGAATGCGTTGGCCGTTCGTCCCGAGGAACTGCTCCAGCACCGCCTGACGGCGCAGGTTGGAGCTGATATAGAAGTTAAGCAAGCGCGAGAGTGGTAAATAGATTTCTGCCACTTCTTCCAGCGACAGATCTTCGTTTATCCCCTTTAACCGTGCGATTTCGCCTTCCGTCAGCGTCATCGGGACGGAGTCACGCAGTGCAGCCCACTGGCTACGGTTAAACTGAAGATAAGGTGTCATTAACGTTTGCTCTTTTTTGCTCATAAGCATGCTTCAGTGAGCCAGCACAACACAGCGCGTCCGGGCTCAACATAGTTAATTTTGGACAATGGGCAGGAGGTTAACACCAGATGACAGGAATAATAAGAAAAAATATGGGGAAGCGATGCTTTACGCGGGAGTCATCACGATACGGTATAAGTGGTGTAAATCGGGCGTAGATGTTGAATTTTTGACCTTGAGTGGATGAATTTACAGCGGTTAACCCTGGTTTCGAATAAAATGTGAGCGAAAGAACGTTTTATGCAATTTTTTAGTTGCATGACTGCGCATGTCTCCATAGAATGCGCGCTACTTGATGCCGACTTAGCTCAGTAGGTAGAGCAACTGACTTGTAATCAGTAGGTCACCAGTTCGATTCCGGTAGTCGGCACCATCAAGTCCGGTGGGGTTCCCGAGCGGCCAAAGGGAGCAGACTGTAAATCTGCCGTCACAGACTTCGAAGGTTCGAATCCTTCCCCCACCACCACTTTCTGGCAGCGTTAAGCCGCCGGAGCTGGTTTGAAAATTGAATCAGCTCGAACCTAAAAAGAGAGAAATCTCTTTTTTTGTTACAGAAAGAACTGGGTAGCCGAGTTTCAGGATGCGGGCATCGTATAATGGCTATTACCTCAGCCTTCCAAGCTGATGATGCGGGTTCGATTCCCGCTGCCCGCTCCAATACGTGCTGATATGGCTCAGTTGGTAGAGCGCACCCTTGGTAAGGGTGAGGTCCCCAGTTCGACTCTGGGTATCAGCACCACTTCACTTCTCCTTCCCGTTTCTCTCTGTTTCAATTTTACTGTATTCAACAATTCAGGCATTTCGCCTGGTTGATGTGGTGATATCACCGATTTATCCGTGTCTTAGAGGGACAATCGATGTCTAAAGAAAAGTTTGAACGTACAAAACCGCACGTTAACGTCGGTACTATCGGCCACGTTGACCATGGTAAAACAACGCTGACCGCTGCAATCACTACCGTTCTGGCTAAAACCTACGGTGGTTCTGCTCGTGCATTCGACCAGATCGATAACGCGCCAGAAGAAAAAGCTCGTGGTATCACCATCAACACCTCTCACGTTGAGTACGACACCCCGACTCGCCACTACGCACACGTAGACTGCCCAGGCCACGCCGACTATGTTAAAAACATGATCACCGGTGCTGCGCAGATGGACGGCGCGATCCTGGTTGTTGCTGCGACTGACGGCCCAATGCCTCAGACTCGTGAGCACATCCTGCTGGGTCGTCAGGTAGGCGTTCCTTACATCATCGTGTTCCTGAACAAATGTGACATGGTTGATGACGAAGAGCTGCTGGAACTGGTAGAGATGGAAGTTCGTGAACTGCTGTCTCAGTACGATTTCCCAGGCGACGACACCCCAATCGTTCGTGGTTCCGCGCTGAAAGCGCTGGAAGGCGACGCTGAGTGGGAAGCGAAAATCATCGAACTGGCTGGCTTCCTGGATTCTTACATCCCAGAACCAGAGCGTGCGATTGATAAGCCGTTCCTGCTGCCAATCGAAGACGTATTCTCCATCTCCGGTCGTGGTACCGTTGTTACCGGTCGTGTTGAGCGCGGTATCATCAAAGTTGGCGAAGAAGTTGAAATCGTTGGTATCAAAGAGACTGCTAAGTCTACCTGTACTGGCGTTGAAATGTTCCGCAAACTGCTGGACGAAGGCCGTGCTGGTGAGAACGTAGGTGTTCTGCTGCGTGGTATCAAACGTGAAGAAATCGAACGTGGTCAGGTACTGGCTAAGCCAGGCTCAATCAAGCCACACACCAAGTTCGAATCTGAAGTGTATATCCTGTCCAAAGACGAAGGCGGCCGTCATACTCCGTTCTTCAAAGGCTACCGTCCACAGTTCTACTTCCGTACAACTGACGTGACCGGTACCATCGAACTGCCAGAAGGTGTTGAGATGGTAATGCCAGGCGACAACATCAAGATGGTTGTGACGCTGATCCACCCAATCGCGATGGACGACGGTCTGCGTTTCGCAATCCGTGAAGGTGGCCGTACCGTTGGCGCGGGCGTGGTTGCTAAAGTTCTCGGCTAATTGCTGATAACATTTGACGCAATGCGCAATAAAAGGGCATCATTTGATGCCCTTTTTGCACGCTTTCAGATCAGAACCTGGCTCATCAGTGATTAAATTTGTCATAATCATTGCTGAGACAGGCTCTGCAGAGAGCGTATAATCCGAAAAGCGAATTAGCATTTCGATTTGGTTTGCCTCGCAATCGCGGGGTGAAAATGTTTGTAGAATACTTCTGACAGGTTGGTTTATGAGTGCGAATACCGAAGCTCAAGGGAGCGGGCGCGGCCTGGAAGCGATGAAATGGGTAGTCGTAGCCGTGCTGCTGATTGTAGCGATTGTCGGCAACTACCTTTATCGTGACATGATGCTGCCGCTACGCGCGCTTGCAGTGGTAATTCTGATTGCTGCAGCGGGTGGTGTCGCGCTGTTGACGACAAAAGGCAAAGCGACTGTCGCTTTTGCTCGCGAAGCGCGTACCGAAGTCCGCAAGGTAATTTGGCCGACTCGCCAGGAAACATTGCACACCACGCTGATCGTAGCGGCGGTTACCGCTGTAATGTCACTGATCCTGTGGGGACTGGATGGTATTCTGGTTCGCCTGGTATCCTTTATCACTGGCCTGAGGTTCTGAGATGTCTGAAGCCCCTAAAAAGCGCTGGTACGTCGTTCAGGCGTTTTCCGGTTTTGAAGGCCGCGTAGCAACGTCGCTGCGTGAGCATATCAAATTACACAACATGGAAGAGTTATTTGGCGAAGTTATGGTTCCGACCGAAGAAGTGGTCGAGATCCGTGGCGGCCAACGTCGCAAAAGCGAGCGTAAATTCTTCCCGGGTTACGTGCTGGTTCAGATGGTTATGAACGACGCGAGCTGGCACCTGGTGCGCAGCGTACCGCGCGTGATGGGCTTTATCGGCGGCACGTCTGACCGTCCGGCACCAATCAGCGACAAAGAAGTTGATGCGATTATGAACCGCCTGCAGCAGGTGGGTGATAAGCCGCGTCCGAAAACGCTGTTTGAACCGGGTGAAATGGTTCGTGTTAATGACGGTCCGTTTGCTGACTTTAATGGCGTGGTTGAAGAAGTGGACTACGAAAAGTCCCGCCTGAAAGTGTCCGTTTCTATCTTCGGTCGTGCGACCCCAGTAGAACTGGACTTTGCCCAGGTAGAAAAAGCCTAAGCAGCGATCAAAAAAGCGACGATTTAATCGTTGCACAAGGCGCGAGATTGGAATACAATTTCGCGCCTTTTGTTTTTATGGGCTGCGGCCTGTAAAACGATTTTATTCACGGGGAGCCTCCTTGAGGCGTTATCACCCAACCAGAGGATTTTAGAATGGCTAAGAAAGTACAAGCCTACGTCAAGCTGCAGGTTGCAGCAGGTATGGCGAACCCAAGTCCACCAGTTGGTCCAGCTCTGGGTCAGCAGGGTGTGAACATCATGGAATTCTGTAAAGCGTTCAACGCCAAAACCGAATCCATGGAAAAAGGTCTGCCAATCCCAGTTGTTATCACTGTATACGCTGACCGTTCTTTCACTTTCGTTACCAAAACCCCTCCAGCAGCAGTTCTGCTGAAGAAAGCGGCGGGTATCAAGTCTGGTTCCGGTAAACCGAACAAAGACAAAGTGGGTAAAATTTCCCGCGCTCAGCTGCAGGAAATCGCGCAGACCAAAGCTGCCGACATGACTGGTGCCGACATTGAAGCGATGACTCGCTCAATCGAAGGTACTGCACGTTCCATGGGCCTGGTAGTGGAGGACTAAGAAATGGCTAAACTGACCAAGCGCATGTCCGTGATCCGTGACAAAGTTGATGCGACCAAACAGTACGACATCAACGAAGCTATCGCTCTGCTGAAAGAACTGGCTACCGCTAAGTTCGTTGAAAGCGTTGACGTTGCTGTTAACCTGGGCATCGATGCTCGTAAATCTGATCAGAACGTTCGTGGTGCAACTGTACTGCCACACGGTACTGGCCGTTCCGTACGCGTAGCTGTATTTGCTCAGGGTGCAAACGCTGAAGCGGCTAAAGCTGCCGGCGCTGAACTGGTAGGTATGGAAGATCTGGCTGACCAGATCAAGAAAGGCGAAATGAACTTTGACGTTGTTATTGCTTCTCCAGATGCAATGCGCGTTGTTGGCCAGCTGGGCCAGGTTCTGGGTCCACGCGGCCTGATGCCAAACCCGAAAGTGGGTACTGTAACCCCTAACGTTGCTGAAGCTGTTAAGAACGCTAAAGCAGGTCAGGTTCGTTATCGTAACGACAAAAACGGCATCATCCACACCACCATCGGTAAAGTGGACTTTGACGCTGACAAACTGAAAGAAAACCTGGAAGCTCTGCTGGTTGCGCTGAAAAAAGCAAAACCAACTCAGGCGAAAGGCGTGTACATCAAGAAAGTTAGCATCTCCACCACCATGGGTGCAGGTGTTGCAGTTGACCAGGCTGGCCTGAGCGCTGCTGCAAACTAATGCCTTTACGTGGGCGGTGATTTTGTCTACAATCTTACCCCCACGTTTGCTAACAAAAGTTAGCGGCTAAAAGATTTGTTCGTTGGAGCCTGGCCTAATCCAGGCCTCCGTCGAAGACCGCAGGTGTTTCGCAAGAAACTTAATGCCCTGCGTAGACGGTGACAGAACGCTAAGATTATTTTTGGATACTCTGGCTTGTTTCTGCTCACCGTATTAAGACGCTCTTTCCGTTGGGGAGAGTGAAGTGAGTTCCGGAACATGAGTTCCGGCAAACATCCAGGAGCAAAGCTAATGGCTTTAAATCTTCAAGACAAACAAGCGATTGTTGCTGAAGTCAGCGAAGTAGCCAAAGGCGCGCTGTCTGCAGTAGTTGCGGATTCCCGTGGCGTTACTGTAGACAAAATGACTGAACTGCGTAAAGCAGGTCGTGAAGCTGGCGTATACATGCGTGTTGTTCGTAACACCCTGCTGCGTCGCGTAGTTGAAGGTACTCCTTTCGAGTGCCTGAAAGACACGTTTGTTGGTCCGACCCTTATTGCATACTCTATGGAACACCCGGGCGCTGCTGCTCGTCTGTTCAAAGAGTTCGCGAAAGCGAATGCAAAATTTGAGGTCAAAGCTGCAGCCTTTGAAGGTGAGTTGATCCCGGCATCGCAAATCGATCGCCTGGCAACCCTGCCGACCTACGAAGAAGCAATTGCACGCCTGATGGCAACCATGAAAGAAGCTTCGGCTGGCAAACTGGTTCGCACTCTGGCTGCTGTTCGCGATGCGAAAGAAGCTGCTTAATCGCAGTTATCTTTATAAAGCATTTGCTTACGTATAAACTTATTCTGATTTTCAGGAACAATTTAAATGTCTATCACTAAAGATCAAATCATTGAAGCAGTTGCAGCTATGTCCGTAATGGACGTTGTAGAACTGATCTCTGCAATGGAAGAAAAATTCGGTGTTTCCGCTGCTGCTGCTGTAGCTGTAGCTGCTGGCCCGGTTGAAGCTGCTGAAGAAAAAACTGAATTCGACGTAATTCTGAAAGCTGCTGGCGCTAACAAAGTTGCTGTTATCAAAGCAGTACGTGGCGCAACTGGCCTGGGTCTGAAAGAAGCTAAAGACCTGGTAGAAGCTGCTCCAGCTGCGCTGAAAGAAGGCGTGAGCAAAGACGACGCAGAAGCACTGAAAAAATCTCTGGAAGAAGCTGGCGCTGAAGTTGAAGTTAAATAAGCCAACTTTTCTGGTTGCAGCCTAAGTCATTAGGCTGATGGCTGGTGACTTTTTAGTCACCAGCCTTTTTGCGCTGTAAGGCATCAGTAGCATTTCACACTGTTTGACTACTGGTTGTCCTGACAATGCATGTTTCTATCGACGACTTAATATATTGCGACAGGGTGCGCGCTCTGTGTAAATCGCGACGAAATGATTTAAGCGTGATAGCAACAGGTATTGCGGAAAGTATTCAATTTTCCGGTCCACAAAATGGTGTTGCACAAACTGTCCCTTCGTCGGACAGATGGGTCGACTTGTCAGCGAGCTGAGGAACCCTATGGTTTACTCCTATACCGAGAAAAAACGTATTCGTAAGGATTTTGGTAAACGTCCACAAGTTCTGGACATTCCATATCTCCTTTCTATCCAGCTTGACTCGTTCCAGAAGTTTATCGAGCAAGATCCTGAAGGGCAGTACGGCCTGGAAGCAGCCTTCCGTTCCGTGTTCCCGATTCAGAGCTACAGCGGTAACTCCGAGCTGCAGTACGTCAGCTACCGCCTTGGCGAACCGGTGTTTGACGTTCAGGAATGTCAGATCCGTGGCGTGACCTATTCCGCACCGCTGCGCGTAAAACTGCGTCTGGTGATCTATGAGCGCGAAGCGCCAGAAGGCACCGTAAAAGACATTAAAGAACAAGAAGTCTACATGGGTGAAATTCCACTCATGACAGACAACGGTACTTTCGTCATCAACGGTACTGAGCGTGTTATCGTTTCCCAGCTGCATCGTAGCCCGGGTGTCTTCTTCGACAGCGATAAAGGTAAAACACACTCATCCGGTAAAGTACTGTATAACGCGCGTATCATTCCTTACCGTGGTTCCTGGCTGGACTTCGAGTTCGATCCTAAAGACAACCTGTTTGTCCGTATCGACCGTCGTCGTAAACTGCCTGCGACCATCATTCTGCGTGCGCTGCAATACACCACTGAACAGATCCTGGACCTGTTCTTTGAGAAAGTAATCTTTGAAATCCGCGACAACAAGTTGCAGATGGAGCTGGTGCCAGAGCGTCTGCGTGGTGAGACCGCGTCGTTCGACATCGAAGCCGACGGCAAAGTGTATGTGGAAAAAGGCCGCCGTATTACCGCGCGCCACATCCGTCAGCTGGAAAAAGATGATATCAAACTCATCGAAGTTCCGGTTGAATACATTGCTGGAAAAGTAGCCGCGAAAGATTACGTTGATGAATCAACTGGCGAGCTGATCTGCCCGGCGAACATGGAGCTGAGCCTGGATCTGCTGGCTAAGCTGAGCCAGTCTGGCCACAAACGCATCGAAACGCTGTTCACCAACGATCTGGACCACGGTCCTTATATCTCTGAGACTATCCGCGTCGATCCAACGACCGATCGTCTGAGCGCGCTGGTAGAAATCTACCGCATGATGCGCCCTGGTGAACCACCAACTCGCGAAGCGGCTGAAAGCCTGTTCGAGAACCTGTTCTTCTCCGAAGACCGCTACGATCTGTCCGCGGTTGGTCGTATGAAGTTCAACCGTTCTCTGCTGCGTGATGAGATCGAAGGTTCCGGTATCCTGAGCAAAGACGACATCATCGAAGTGATGAAGAAGCTCATCGATATCCGTAACGGCAAAGGCGAAGTGGACGATATCGACCACCTCGGCAACCGTCGTATCCGTTCCGTAGGCGAAATGGCGGAAAACCAGTTCCGCGTTGGCCTGGTACGTGTTGAGCGTGCGGTGAAAGAGCGTCTGTCTCTGGGCGATCTGGATACCCTGATGCCTCAGGATATGATCAACGCCAAGCCGATTTCTGCAGCAGTGAAAGAGTTCTTCGGTTCCAGCCAGCTGTCTCAGTTCATGGACCAGAACAACCCGCTGTCTGAGATCACGCACAAACGTCGTATCTCTGCACTTGGCCCAGGCGGTCTGACCCGTGAACGTGCAGGCTTCGAAGTTCGAGACGTACACCCGACTCACTACGGTCGCGTATGTCCAATCGAAACGCCTGAAGGTCCAAACATCGGTCTGATCAACTCCCTGTCCGTGTACGCACAGACTAACGAATACGGTTTCCTTGAGACGCCGTACCGTAAAGTGACCGACGGTGTTGTAACTGACGAAATTCACTACCTGTCTGCTATCGAAGAAGGCAACTACGTTATCGCTCAGGCGAACTCCAACCTGGATGACGAAGGCCACTTTGTAGAAGATCTGGTTACCTGCCGTAGCAAAGGCGAATCCAGCTTGTTCAGCCGCGACCAGGTTGACTACATGGACGTATCCACCCAGCAGGTGGTATCCGTCGGTGCGTCCCTGATCCCGTTCCTGGAACACGATGACGCCAACCGTGCATTGATGGGTGCGAACATGCAACGTCAGGCCGTTCCAACTCTGCGTGCTGATAAGCCGCTGGTTGGTACCGGTATGGAACGTGCTGTTGCCGTTGACTCCGGTGTTACTGCGGTGGCTAAACGTGGCGGTACTGTTCAGTACGTGGATGCTTCCCGTATCGTTATCAAAGTTAACGAAGACGAGATGTACCCGGGCGAAGCAGGTATCGACATTTATAACCTGACCAAATACACCCGTTCTAACCAGAACACCTGTATCAACCAGATGCCTTGTGTGTCTCTGGGTGAGCCCGTTGAGCGCGGCGACGTGCTGGCAGACGGTCCGTCCACCGACCTCGGTGAACTGGCGCTCGGTCAGAACATGCGTGTAGCGTTCATGCCGTGGAACGGTTACAACTTCGAAGACTCCATCCTCGTCTCCGAGCGTGTGGTTCAGGAAGATCGTTTCACTACCATCCACATTCAGGAACTGGCATGTGTGTCCCGTGACACCAAGCTGGGGCCAGAAGAGATCACCGCTGACATCCCTAACGTGGGTGAAGCTGCGCTCTCCAAACTGGATGAATCCGGTATCGTTTACATCGGTGCAGAAGTGACCGGCGGCGACATTCTGGTTGGTAAGGTAACGCCGAAAGGTGAAACCCAGCTGACGCCAGAAGAGAAACTGCTGCGTGCTATCTTCGGTGAGAAAGCGTCTGACGTTAAAGACTCTTCTCTGCGCGTACCAAACGGTGTTTCCGGTACAGTTATCGATGTTCAGGTCTTCACCCGTGACGGCGTTGAAAAAGATAAGCGTGCGCTGGAAATCGAAGAGATGCAGCTCAAACAGGCTAAGAAAGACCTGTCTGAAGAACTGCAGATCCTCGAAGCGGGTCTGTTCAGCCGTATCTATGCGGTGCTGGTTGCCGGTGGCGTTGAAGCTGAGAAGCTCGACAAACTGCCACGCGATCGCTGGCTGGAACTGGGCCTGACCGACGAAGAGAAACAAAATCAGCTGGAACAGCTGGCTGAGCAGTATGACGAACTGAAACACGAGTTCGAGAAAAAACTCGAAGCGAAACGCCGTAAAATCACTCAGGGCGACGATCTGGCACCAGGCGTGCTGAAGATTGTTAAGGTGTATCTGGCTGTTAAACGTCAGATCCAGCCTGGTGATAAGATGGCAGGTCGTCACGGTAACAAGGGTGTTATCTCTAAGATCAACCCGATCGAAGATATGCCGCACGATGCTAACGGTACGCCGGTAGATATCGTACTGAACCCACTGGGCGTACCGTCTCGTATGAACATCGGTCAGATTCTGGAAACCCACCTGGGTATGGCTGCGAAAGGTATCGGCGATAAGATCAACGCCATGCTGAAACAGCAGGAAGAAGTCGCGAAACTGCGCGAATTCATCCAGCGTGCCTACGATCTGGGTACCGACGTTCGTCAGAAAGTCGACCTGAGCACCTTCAGCGATGAAGAAGTGCTGCGTCTGGCAGAGAACCTGCGCAAAGGTATGCCGATTGCAACGCCGGTATTCGACGGTGCAAAAGAAGCTGAAATCAAAGAGCTGCTGCAACTGGGTGGTCTGCCAACGTCTGGTCAGATTACGCTGTTTGATGGCCGTACCGGTGAACAGTTCGAGCGTCCGGTAACCGTAGGTTACATGTACATGCTGAAACTGAACCACCTGGTCGACGACAAGATGCACGCTCGTTCTACCGGTTCTTACAGCCTGGTTACTCAGCAGCCGCTGGGTGGTAAGGCGCAGTTCGGTGGTCAGCGCTTCGGGGAGATGGAAGTGTGGGCGCTGGAAGCATACGGCGCAGCATACACCCTGCAGGAAATGCTCACCGTTAAGTCTGATGACGTGAACGGTCGTACCAAGATGTATAAAAACATCGTGGACGGCAATCATCAGATGGAACCAGGCATGCCAGAGTCCTTCAACGTACTGTTGAAAGAGATTCGTTCGCTGGGTATCAACATCGAACTGGAAGACGAGTAATTCTCGCTCAAACAGGTCACTGGTGTCGGGCTAACCCCCGACACCAGATTGTGCTAACTCCGACGGGAGCAAATCCGTGAAAGATTTATTAAAGTTTCTGAAAGCGCAGACTAAAACCGAAGAGTTTGATGCGATCAAAATTGCTCTGGCTTCGCCAGACATGATCCGTTCATGGTCTTTCGGTGAAGTTAAAAAGCCGGAAACCATCAACTACCGTACGTTCAAGCCTGAGCGTGACGGCCTTTTCTGTGCACGAATTTTCGGGCCAGTAAAAGACTACGAGTGCCTGTGCGGTAAGTACAAGCGCCTGAAACACCGTGGTGTGATCTGTGAGAAGTGCGGCGTTGAAGTGACCCAGACCAAAGTGCGCCGTGAGCGCATGGGCCACATCGAACTGGCATCTCCAACTGCGCACATCTGGTTCCTGAAATCTCTGCCGTCCCGTATCGGCCTGCTGCTGGATATGCCGCTGCGCGATATCGAACGTGTTCTGTACTTCGAATCTTATGTCGTTATCGAAGGCGGTATGACGAACCTGGAACGCCACCAGATTCTGACCGAAGAACAGTATCTGGACGCGCTGGAAGAGTTCGGTGATGAATTCGACGCGAAGATGGGTGCGGAAGCTATTCAGGCCCTGCTGAAGAGCATGGACCTGGAGCAAGAGTGCGAGCAGCTGCGTGAAGAGCTGAACGAAACCAACTCCGAAACCAAGCGTAAAAAGCTGACCAAGCGTATCAAACTGCTGGAAGCGTTCGTTCAGTCTGGTAACAAACCAGAGTGGATGATCCTGACCGTTCTGCCGGTTCTGCCGCCAGATCTGCGTCCGCTGGTTCCGCTGGATGGTGGTCGTTTCGCAACGTCGGATCTGAACGATCTGTATCGTCGCGTTATCAACCGTAACAACCGTCTGAAACGTCTGCTGGATCTGGCTGCGCCGGACATCATCGTACGTAACGAAAAACGTATGCTGCAGGAAGCGGTAGATGCCCTGCTGGATAACGGTCGTCGCGGTCGTGCGATCACCGGTTCTAACAAACGTCCTCTGAAATCTTTGGCCGATATGATCAAAGGTAAACAGGGTCGTTTCCGTCAGAACCTGCTCGGTAAGCGTGTTGACTACTCCGGTCGTTCTGTTATCACCGTAGGTCCATACCTGCGTCTGCATCAGTGCGGTCTGCCGAAGAAAATGGCACTGGAGCTGTTCAAACCGTTCATCTACGGCAAGCTGGAACTGCGTGGCCTGGCCACCACCATCAAAGCCGCTAAGAAAATGGTTGAGCGTGAAGAAGCTGTCGTTTGGGATATCCTGGACGAAGTTATCCGCGAACACCCGGTATTGCTGAACCGTGCACCAACACTGCACCGTCTGGGTATCCAGGCATTTGAACCGGTACTGATCGAAGGTAAAGCTATCCAGCTGCACCCGCTGGTTTGTGCGGCATATAACGCCGACTTCGATGGTGACCAGATGGCTGTTCACGTACCGCTGACGCTGGAAGCCCAGCTCGAAGCGCGTGCGCTGATGATGTCTACTAACAACATCCTGTCTCCAGCGAACGGTGAACCAATCATCGTTCCTTCTCAGGACGTTGTATTGGGTCTGTACTACATGACCCGTGACTGTGTTAACGCCAAAGGCGAAGGCATGGTGCTGACTGGCCCTAAAGAAGCTGAGCGTATCTATCGCGCTGGCCTGGCCTCTCTGCATGCGCGTGTCAAAGTGCGTATCACTGAATATGAAAAAGATGCTAACGGCGAATTCGTTGCGAAAACCAGCCTGAAAGACACGACCGTTGGCCGTGCCATTCTGTGGATGATCGTACCGAAAGGTCTGCCTTTCTCCATCGTCAACCAGGCGCTGGGTAAGAAAGCGATCTCCAAAATGCTGAACACCTGTTACCGCATTCTGGGTCTGAAGCCGACGGTTATCTTCGCTGACCAGACAATGTACACCGGCTTTGCATATGCAGCGCGTTCAGGTGCATCTGTTGGTATCGATGACATGGTTATCCCAGAGAAGAAACACGAGATCATCTCTGAAGCGGAAGCCGAAGTTGCTGAGATCCAGGAGCAGTTCCAGTCTGGTCTCGTTACCGCGGGCGAACGCTATAACAAAGTTATCGATATCTGGGCTGCGGCGAACGATCGTGTATCCAAAGCGATGATGGATAACCTGCAAACCGAAACCGTGATTAACCGTGACGGTGTAGAAGAGCAGCAGGTTTCCTTCAACAGCATTTACATGATGGCCGACTCCGGTGCGCGTGGTTCTGCAGCACAGATTCGTCAGCTGGCAGGTATGCGTGGTCTGATGGCGAAGCCAGATGGCTCCATCATCGAAACGCCAATCACCGCGAACTTCCGTGAAGGTCTGAACGTACTCCAGTACTTCATCTCTACTCACGGTGCGCGTAAAGGTCTGGCGGATACCGCACTGAAAACTGCGAACTCCGGTTATCTGACGCGTCGTCTGGTTGACGTTGCGCAGGATCTGGTTGTGACCGAAGACGATTGTGGCACCCTCGAAGGTATCACCATGACCCCGGTTATCGAGGGTGGTGATGTTAAAGAGCCGCTGCGCGATCGCGTACTGGGTCGTGTAACCGCGGAAGACATTCTGAAGCCGGGTACCGCAGACATTCTGGTTCCACGCAACACGCTGCTGCACGAACAGTGGTGTGACCTGCTGGAAGCGAACTCTGTTGACTCTGTGAAAGTTCGTTCCGTTGTATCTTGTGACACCGATTTCGGTGTATGTGCGCACTGCTATGGTCGTGACCTGGCGCGTGGCCACATCATCAACAAAGGTGAAGCAATCGGTGTTATCGCGGCACAGTCCATCGGTGAACCGGGTACACAGCTGACGATGCGTACGTTCCACATCGGTGGTGCGGCATCTCGTGCGGCTGCTGAATCCAGCATCCAGGTGAAAAACAAAGGTAGCATCAAGCTCAGCAACGCGAAGTCTGTTGTTAACTCCGCAGGCAAGCTGGTTGTGACCTCTCGTAACACCGAGCTGAAGCTGATCGACGAATTCGGTCGTACCAAAGAGAGCTATAAAGTGCCTTACGGTGCTGTTATGGCGAAAGGTGATGGCGAGCAGGTTGCCGGCGGTGAAACCGTTGCAAACTGGGATCCACACACCATGCCGGTTATCACCGAAGTAAGTGGTTTCATCCGCTTCACTGACATGATCGACGGCCAGACCATTACTCGTCAGACCGACGAGCTGACCGGTCTGTCTTCTCTGGTCGTTCTGGACTCTGCTGAGCGTACTGCCGGTGGTAAAGATCTGCGTCCTGCACTGAAAATCGTTGATGCTCAGGGTAACGACGTTCTGATCCCTGGTACCGATATGCCTGCGCAGTACTTCCTGCCGGGTAAAGCGATTGTACAGCTGGAAGATGGCGTACAGATCAGTTCTGGTGACACCCTGGCGCGTATTCCTCAGGAATCCGGCGGTACCAAGGACATCACCGGTGGTCTGCCACGCGTTGCGGATCTGTTCGAAGCACGTCGTCCGAAAGAGCCTGCAATCCTGGCTGAAATCAGCGGTATCATCTCCTTCGGTAAAGAGACCAAAGGTAAACGCCGTCTGGTTATCACCCCAGTAGATGGCAGCGAGCCGTACGAAGAGATGATTCCTAAGTGGCGTCAGCTCAACGTGTTCGAAGGTGAACGTGTAGAACGTGGTGACGTGGTTTCCGACGGTCCAGAAGCGCCGCACGACATCCTGCGTCTGCGTGGTGTGCATGCTGTTACTCGTTACATCGTAAACGAAGTACAGGACGTATACCGTCTGCAGGGCGTTAAGATTAACGATAAACACATTGAAGTTATCGTTCGTCAGATGCTGCGTAAAGCAACCATCGATAGCGCGGGCAGCTCTGAGTTCCTGGAAGGCGAGCAGGTTGAATACTCACGCGTCAAGATCGCTAACCGCGATCTGGAAGCGAACGGCAAAATCGCTGCGACCTTCTCGCGCGATCTGCTGGGTATCACCAAAGCGTCTCTGGCAACCGAGTCCTTCATCTCTGCAGCATCGTTCCAGGAGACCACGCGTGTCCTGACCGAAGCCGCTGTAGCAGGTAAGCGTGATGAACTGCGCGGTCTGAAAGAGAACGTTATCGTGGGTCGTCTGATCCCGGCTGGTACCGGTTATGCGTACCATCAGGATCGTATGCGTCGTCGTGCTGCAGGCGAACTGCCAGCTGCACCGCAGGTAACTGCTGAAGATGCATCCGCGAGCCTGGCAGAGCTGCTGAACGCAGGTCTGGGTGGTTCTGACAACGAGTAATCGTTGATTCAGCAAATAAAAAACCCGCTTCGGCGGGTTTTTTTATGTCTGCATATTTTCAGTTTATCAGCGGTAGCCGACGATACAGCTCAATCATATCGCCCGCCAGGTCCTGAATGACCATCGCGTTCATCAGGTGATCCTGAGAGTGGACGGTGATCAGGTTAACCGGCAGCTTTCCGGTCCCTTCATCAAGACCAATCAGCTGCGTCTGGATGGTGTGGGCATGTTTCACGTATTCACGCGACTCTTCCATCGCCTTTTCGGCTTCGTCAAAGTCGCCTTTACGGGCCATTTGCAACGCCGTAAGGGCAGCACTGCGCGCTGCTCCCGCGTTGACCAGCAGTTCCATGATCGTTGTTTCTAAATCTTCCACGGGTCACTCCAGTAATTTAAGCGCTTTTTCCAGGACGACATCACCTTTCATCATGCCGTAATCCATCATGTCGATCACCGCGACCTTTTTACCCAGCGGATCGGCCTGCGCCTGAAGTTTAGCCTGCTCGTATTTAACCTGTGGCCCCAGCAATACGATGTCAGCCGTCGCGATATTATCTTTAAACTCCGCAACCGGAACGGCCTTAATGGTGACTTCAACCCCTTTTTTCTGCGCGGCGTCTTTCATACGTTGAACCAGCATGCTGGTTGACATTCCCGCTGCACAGCATAAAACGATGTTCTTCATAATCAGCCTCGATCTACATGTGTTTATTGATAATTATCCCGTGCAGACCGCTTCAACAACCGCTTTACCGCGATTGTGTGTCAGGCATCACAAAGAAATGGGTGATTTTCTGAAACCGGTTACAATTTTGCATGAAAGCGCACGCTGCCCGTCGAAACGGACAGCGTGGGAGGGAAGAAATTAACGGATGGAGGTCTGAAGGATGCGGTTTTTACCCTGTTGTTTTGCGCTGTAAAGTGCGTTATCCACGCTCCCGACAAATTGCTCCAGCGGTTCGAAATGCCATTCCCCCAGGCCTGCACTGAACGTGACCTGCAGGTTTTCTTCCCGCCAGACGCGTTTTTCAATGGTGGTACGCCACGCTTCCAGCAACGAGATTGCATCAGCAATTTGCGCAGCCTGGAAGACCACCGCAAACTCTTCTCCACCGTACCGGTACACCGAGATGTGGTGCGGTTGCATGATCTGGATCCCTTCACGCGCCACGTTACGCAGGACAATATCGCCGCTAAGGTGGCCCCAGGTATCGTTGATTGATTTGAAGTTATCGATGTCCACCAGCGCCAGTGCGAAAGGCTGTTGAGCCGCCATTAACTCTTCCACATCGGTATCGAACGCGCGGCGGTTTTTGCAGCCTGTTAGCGCATCGTGGGTTGCCTGGCGGACATATGCCATCTCACGCTCTTTATTCGACTGGATGGTATGACTCAGCATCGCTTCCAGACGCGGTGCCTGGCTGACGTCGCCAGTTTTGATGGCGTTGATAATATGCATCAGCACGGTACGCGAGGCATGGCGAAGGTACAAACCGAAGAGAATGATAATAATCGCCGCCAGTGCAAATCCCCAGCCAACGATAGTGGTTTCGTGGCGGGTTATATCCGTCAGGGTCGCGCCAGAGACCCGGTAGATGACAAACCAATCCGGGTTAGTGAAGGAGTAGTAGTAATACCAGGTTTTACTTTTCCGGTCGTATAAATGCCCCTCGCCGCTGGTCATTTTGTCCATCAGCGCTTCGCTCACGTATTTTTTGAACAGCGCGCCCGTGTCAGGATGAAGCACCACGGTTCCGTCGCGCTCGACGACGAAGAATTCCCCTTGTACAGGGGCCACCATCTGTCGAAGGGTATACCCCATCGACGCCAAATCAAGATGAAAGGCCAGGGTTCCCTTGAGTCTGCCTTCTGTTGAAATCAATGGCTTATAAAGCGTGACCGTTGGATGCCCGGTAAAGTAGTCCATATAAGGGTGGGTATAATGGCTGAAAATACTGGCTTCCGCGTAGGCGACAAACCACGGGCGAGTCCGCGGATCGGCGTTTTTACTCTTTTCCGTGGGAGGCGCTTCTGGAACGTGCAAATAATGCCCTTCCGTGTCGGCCAGCGAGATGGATGACACGGTCGGCATCAGGTTTTGCAAATGCATCAACATCTGCAACCCTTGCGTCGGGTTGATGTTCAGCGTCTCATTCAGTATTTCGTTGCGGGAAAAGTACATCGCAGAACGACCAAGAATATAGTCGTTTTCACGCAACATTGATTCGGTATAGTTAACCGCCAGATTATGCGTGAAATTACCATTAATTTTATGATAATCCTCAAGAAAATCCTTTCGTTGCGAAAGCGTAACCACGACAGCGATCAGTGCAAAACTGCACAGTATCCCCGCGAAGCTGGCCATTATTGGCCGGGTAAAAGAGAGTTTTTTGCTGTGAAGTGCCATGAGTTGTACATCATTCCTGAGGGTGAATGCTTTTCGTCTGCCGATATCCTCTCAGCATAGTCGCAGTCCTGCGGTTAGCTGTGAATTATACGGAACACGATTTCAGACGAGATGATTTATCTTAAGAATGGCTAAGAAATTACTCATAAAATCAGAAATTCAGTGTGCACGATAAGTCAGAGGCAGGGCGAAACGAGGAAGAAGCTTTTCGCCCTGGTCAGCGTCCGTTGCTGACCACATGACAATAAAAAACCGGACGATAGCTGACAATCATCCGGTTGTGACTCTCCGTGCCGCCTCGTTTTATTTCTGCGGAGTTGCAGTATGTTTCAGCGTAATTGCGAGGCTCTTCCCAGCCAGCTGTCCCAGTCTTTCCAGACCGGCTGCAGCCCCTGTGCGCTCAGGGCCGCGGCGACCGCTTCCGGACGTCGTCCATCATGCGGGGCAAACTGCTCCAGTTCAGGGTGATCATCGGCGTAACCGCCCGGCTGTGTTTTGGAAAATGCGCTCACGTTGTTTATCGCAAGCGGGATCACGCGGTCGCGGAACGCCGGTGATTCACGTGTTGAGAGCGATAATTCAACCTCCGGGGCAAGCAGGCGAAACGCGCAGATCGTTTGTACCAGCTGGCGCTCGTCCATAAGTGAGGCCGGTTCAATCCCGCCAGCACACGGGCGCAGCCGGGGGAAGGAGATGGAGTAGCGGCTCTGCCAGTAGTGCTGCTGGAGCCACAACATATGTTCCGCCACCATGTAACAATCCACGCGCCAGCTATCGGAAAGCCCAATCAGCGCACCAAGGCCAATTTTGTCGATCCCGGCACGTCCGAGCCTGTCCGGTGTTTCAAGGCGGAAGAAGAAGTCCTGTTTCTTGCCCTTCAGGTGATGCCGTGCGTAGGTCGCTTCGTGGTACGTTTCCTGATAGACCATCACTCCATCCAGTCCGAGCGTTTTGAGCTCCGCATACTCATCCTGCGACAGGGGCTGCACTTCCATCTGCAACGAGGCGAACTGACGACGAATGGCAGGAAGGTGCTGGCGGAAATAGTCCATCCCGACTTTGCCCTGGTGCTCACCGGTGACCAGCAGGAGATGCTCGAAGCCCATTTCCCGGATGGCCACACACTCGCGCGCGATCTCCTCCTCATCAAGCGTCTTACGCTTAATGCGGTTGCTCATGGAGAAGCCGCAGTAGGTACAGTCATTGGCGCACAGGTTTGAGAGATAGAGCGGGACGTAAAAGCTCACCGTGTTGCCAAAGCGCTGTCGGGTGAGACGCTGGGCGCGCTGGGCCATCGGTTCCAGGTAAGCGCTGGCCGCAGGGGAGAGCAGGGCCATTAAATCGTCGCGGGTCAGATGGCGTGCATTCAGTGCGCGCTCGACGTCGACCGGCGTTTTGCTGTTGATGCGCAGGGCAATGTCGTCCCAGTTAAGCTGCCGCCAGCGGTCGGTAAAGGTGGTCATGAGATTGCCTCCAGAAAACCGGTCAGCGGGCTGGTGGCCTGCGCCTGAAAACTGCGTGAGCCAGGGCCTGATTGCCGTGCCAGCAGGCCAGCCTCCACCGCCATGCGAAACGCGCGCGCCATCATGACCGGATCGTCGGCAACCGCGATGGCCGTGTTTACCAGCACCGCGTCCGCCCCCATCTCCAGCGCCTGCGCGGCATGGCTTGGTACACCAATACCCGCATCCACCACCACCGGCACGGTGGCCTGCTCAATGATGATCTCCAGCATTGCCCGGGTTTCCAGCCCCTGGTTGGAGCCAATAGGCGCGCCCAGCGGCATAACGGCGGCGCAGCCAACATCTTCCAGACGTTTGCAGAGTACCGGATCGGCACCGCAGTAAGGCAGAACGATGAACCCTTGTTGTACCAGCTTTTCCGCCGCTTTCAGCGTCTCGATCGGGTCGGGCAACAGCCAGCGAGCATCCGGGTGAATTTCCAGCTTCAGCCAGCGTGTGCCGAGCGCTTCACGCGCCAGTTGAGCGGCGAAAATGGCCTCTTCGGCCGTTTTCGCGCCGGAAGTATTTGGCAGTAGCGTGACGCCAGCTTCCAGTAAAGGCGCCAGAATGGCATCACTGTGATGGCGCAGATCCACGCGCTTTAACGCCAGCGTGACCAGCTGGCTGCCGCTTTCACGGATGGCATCGACCATCAGCTGGGGTGATGCGAATTTCCCGGTTCCGGTAAACAGATGTGAATCAAAGACTTTATCGGCAATACGTAACATCTCAGCCCCCTGCGATAACCTGAAACAGCAGGATCTGGTCGCCTTCACTGACCTGCTGATGTTCCCACTGCTCGCGCGGCAGGATCTGTTGATTGAGCGCCAGCGCCGTTCCCGGCTTGAGCTGGCGAAGCTTATCGAGCAGCACGGCAACGGTGAGCCCGTCCTCGCATTTCATCGGCTCATCGTTAAACAGAATGCGCATTGCCGCCTCCGCATACCGGGCAGTGGCTGGCACGGTGTAACGCCAGATGACGCCATCCGCTGGAGCGGGCGTCAAATAACCGCAACGTGTTGCGCTCGGTCTCCATTCCGCTGAGCAGCTTGATGGCCTCGAGCGCCTGCAGGGTACCCATCACCCCCACAACCGGGCCAAGAATGCCCGCGGTGCGACAGTTACGCTCTGGCTCAGCATCGTCTGGCCACAGACAGCGATAGCAGCCCTGCGCCCATGGCGGTGTCAGGACCATCATCTGCCCGCCGAATCCCACCGCGCTGGCGGTGATAAGCGGCGTATTTTTTGCGACACAGGCGGCGTTGATCGCCTGGCGGGTTGCCATATTGTCGGTGCAGTCCAGCACCACGTCGGCCAGGGCGACTTCTCGGAGCAGATTGTCGCCGCTGAGCCGCTCCTGACACGCAATGAGCTCAATATCCGGGTTCAACTGGTTCAGACGCTGGCGGGTAATGTGTACTTTGGGCTGGTTGATATCCTCGGTGGTAAAGAGGATTTGACGCTGCAGGTTGCTAAGATGCACCTCGTCGTCATCGGCCAGTACCAGCGTGCCCACGCCTGCACCGGCCAGATAGAGCGCGGCAGGCGCGCCTAATCCGCCCAGCCCGACAATCAAAACCCGGCTGGCGAGCAGCTTTTGCTGCCCGTCGATGGCGATATCCTCCAGCAGGAGCTGGCGGCTATAGCGCATAAAGTCACGATCATTCATCGCCTGCTCCTGCCAGTTGTAAGAGCTGCCGGGTGGCGGCCTGCCAGTCTGCGGCCTGGGTGATGGCACTGACGACGGCGATACTGCCGACACCGGTATCCAGCACGGCCGGCGCGCGTTCAAGGCTAATCCCGCCGATGGCCACGGTCGGGTACTGCGCAAGACGCTTCACGTGAGCCGCCAGCTGTACCAGCCCTTGTGGCGCGGAGGGCATCTGTTTAGTTTGCGTCGGGAAGACGTGTCCAAGCGCAATGTACGAAGGGCGTGCCGCCAGCGCCACGTCAATCTCCATATCGTCATGGGTCGAGACACCCAGGCGCAAACCGGCTTCCCGGATGGCATTCAGGTCTGTGGTCTCCAGGTCCTCCTGACCCAGATGCACGCCGTAGGCCTGGTGCTTTATCGCCAGTCGCCAGTAGTCGTTGATAAACAGGCGGGCGTGAGACCGACGCCCCAGCGCGATGGCGGCGGCGACATCGTTCTCCACCTCCTCATCGCGTTTATCTTTGATGCGTAGCTGCAGCGTGCGTACACCTGCCTCCAGCAGGCGGGCAATCCACTCCACGCTGTCCACCACCGGGTAGAGCCCCAAACGAAAGGGCACGGGTGGGAAATCGGGCTGGTACATTACGCCTCCTCTTTTTTGAGGTAGATTTCGCCGCCTTTCGCGCGGAAGGTTTCTGACATATCCGCCATGCCCACTTCAATGGTTTGCGCGGCGGCGTAGTCACGCACTTCCTGGCTGATCTTCATCGAGCAGAATTTTGGCCCACACATGGAGCAGAAATGGGCCACTTTGCCCGACTCCTGCGGCAGGGTTTCGTCGTGATAGGCGCGGGCGGTAAACGGGTCGAGCGCGAGGTTAAACTGATCTTCCCAGCGGAATTCAAAGCGGGCCTTCGACATCGCGTTATCGCGAATTTGCGCGCCCGGATGGCCTTTCGCCAGGTCCGCAGCGTGGGCGGCAATTTTGTAGGTGATAAGCCCCTGCTTCACGTCCTCTTTGTTGGGCAGACCGAGGTGCTCTTTTGGCGTCACATAGCAGAGCATGGCGCAACCGAACCAGCCGATCATTGCCGCACCAATTCCGGAGGTGAAGTGGTCGTAACCCGGGGCAATATCGGTGGTCAACGGCCCCAGGGTATAGAATGGTGCTTCATGGCAGTGCTCCAGTTCTTCCGTCATATTGCGGCGGATCATCTGCATGGGGACATGGCCCGGGCCTTCAATCATCACCTGCACGTCATACTCCCAGGCGATTTTGGTCAGCTCGCCCAGCGTGTGCAGTTCAGCAAACTGCGCTTCGTCGTTGGCATCACGAATGGAACCAGGGCGCAGGCCGTCGCCCAGCGACAGCGAGACGTCGTAAGCGGCACAGATTTCGCAGATCTCGCGGAAGTGTTCGTAGAGGAAGTTTTCCTGATGATGAGACAGACACCACTTCGCCATGATTGAGCCCCCGCGCGAGACAATGCCGGTCAGACGCTTCGCGGTCATCGGCACGTAGCGCAGCAGCACCCCCGCGTGGATGGTGAAGTAGTCTACACCCTGTTCAGCCTGCTCCAGCAGCGTGTCGCGGAACGCTTCCCAGGTGAGGTTTTCAGCGATACCGTTCACTTTCTCCAGCGCCTGATAGACCGGCACCGTTCCGATAGGCACCGGGCTGTTACGCAGGATCCACTCGCGGGTTTCGTGGATATAACGCCCGGTGGAGAGATCCATTACCGTGTCCGCGCCCCAGCGCGTTGACCAGACCAGCTTCTCGACCTCTTCTTCGATGGAGGAGGTGACCGCGGAGTTACCGATATTAGCGTTGACCTTCACCAGGAAGTTACGGCCGATAATCATCGGTTCAGATTCCGGGTGATTGATGTTGGCGGGGATAATCGCGCGGCCAGCGGCCACTTCATCGCGCACAAACTCCGGGGTGATGTTTTCCGGCAGGCGGGCACCGAAACCTTCGCCCGGATGCTGGTGGCGCAGCACTTCGCTACGGATGCGCTCACGGCCCATATTTTCACGGATGGCGATAAACTCCATCTCCGGGGTGACGATCCCCTGACGCGCATAGTGCAGCTGGGTGACGCATTTGCCCGCTTTCGCACGTTTCGGCGTCAGCAGGCCCGCGAAGCGCAGTTCGTCCAGGCCGTCGTCGGCCAGACGCTCTTTGGTGTAGGCAGAGCTGCGAACCGTCAGTTCTTCGCAGTCGTTACGCGCGTCAATCCAGCGCTGGCGCAGTTTTGCCAGCCCCTGCTGCACGTTAATGGCCACATCAGGATCGCCGTATGGGCCAGACGTGTCGTAGACTGGCACGGCTTCGTTGTCTTCATACTGCGGGTTTTCTTTGCTGCCGCCAAGAAGCGTCGGGCTAAGCTGGATTTCGCGCATCGGAACGCGGATACCCGCCTGAGAGCCGGTGATGTAAATACGCTTAGAGTTCGGGAAAGCGGTGCCTTCCAGGGTGTCGATGAAATGTTGGGCGTGTGCGCGCTGTTCGCGGCGGGTCAGTTTAGTAGTAGACATAGCTCATTCCAAAAGTGAAGGACATGGCTTGTCAGACGACGGATGAAGCAAGAGGAGATCGCCCGGGGGCGATACTACAGCAGTTTTACTCTTGTTCCCTTCGCAGGTATTAGCCTGATCAGGTTCCGCGGATCCCGAATTAACGGTCTCAGCCCGTGCTTTCACACTGGGCACTCCGACAAGAAATTTACACGCCATCGTTCACGCTATCGCATGAATGATTTCGTGTAATACCCCCTCCTGAGAGGGGCGAATGTTTGTAAACTACTCGTTAACGATTAAGAACTCAAGCAGGCCGCGCGATGTTATCTTCGTTGCTGGCCTTAGAATCGTTATCCAGTACGAGGGCGATCAGCTTATCTTCCAGCGAGAATCGCTCTTCCAGCGCTTCGCCGAGATCGGACAGCGCCTGTTGAAACTCAAGGTAGTTGTCGTGATCGATGGCGTTCTCGAGGGTTGAATCGTAGTAATTCATGATCTGCTGGGTATTGGCTTCCAGCAGCGGGTAGAGTTTGGATGCCGTTAAATACGGGCTAGTGCCTTCCATTTCGCGGATAATGCGTTCATAAATATTGAAATGGCCGTCGGACAGGTAGTCGACCAGGCTCTGACAAAAATCATCCAGCGCTTTTTCATTCAGCCGCATAAACGATTCTTTGCCAGGCTTAATACCGACCAGATTGTAATAAGCCACGAGTAGATGCTTGCGCACATGTAGCCAGCGATCCACCAGTTTGTTACTTCCTCTAACGCGCTCAGTCAGGCTTTCTAGCTGGTTTAACATGTTCGACTCCGCAAGGTTTAGAATTGATTCTGCTTATCCAAAATGTAACCACAATGCTAACAACATGTCAGTGAAGCGAAGGTAGTGCAATAGATATGGATCGTATTATTGAAAAATCAGATCTGGGTTGGTGGATTGTCAGTCACGAACAAAAATTATGGCTACCCGGTGGGGAAATACCCCATGGCACTGCCGATCGTTTCGATCTCGTTGGTCAGCCTGCACTGAAGATCGGCGAGTGGCAAGGGGAGCCGGTGTGGTTGATCCAGCAGCCTCGCCGCCAGGACATGGGATCCGTTCGTCAGGTGCTGGATCTTGATGTGGGCCTGTTCCAGCTGGCAGGCCGTGGCGTGCAGCTGGCCGAGTTTTACCGATCGCATAAATACTGCGGCTACTGCGGGCATACCATGCACCCGAGCAAAACCGAGTGGGCCATGCTCTGCAGCCACTGCCGTGAACGCTATTATCCGCAGATTGCGCCGTGCATTATCGTCGCTATCCGGCGTGACGATTCCATCCTGCTGGCGCAACATACCCGCCATCGCAACGGCATTCATACTGTTCTTGCCGGGTTCGTTGAAGTGGGCGAAACGCTGGAGCAGGCGGTGGCGCGTGAAGTGATGGAAGAGAGCGGGATCCGGGTGAAGAACCTGCGTTACGTAACGTCTCAGCCGTGGCCGTTCCCGCAGTCGCTGATGACGGCGTTTATGGCCGAATACGATAGCGGTGAGATTGTTATCGACCAGAAAGAGCTGCTGGACGCGAACTGGTACCGTTATGACGATTTGCCACTGTTACCCCCGCCGGGAACGGTAGCCCGTCGGCTGATAGAAGATACCGTGGCAATGTGTCGGGCCGAGTATGAGTAGTGTTACACTCACGGACTGACGCAATAAGGAACTGCAAAATGACCGAACTGAAGAACGATCGTTATCTGCGTGCGCTGCTGCGCCAGCCCGTTGATGTCACCCCGGTGTGGATGATGCGCCAGGCGGGGCGCTATCTGCCAGAGTACAAAGCCACGCGTGCGCAGGCGGGTGATTTTATGTCGCTGTGCAAAAATGCCGAGCTGGCCTGCGAAGTGACGCTCCAGCCGCTGCGCCGCTACCCGCTGGATGCCGCTATTCTCTTTTCGGACATTCTGACCATTCCGGATGCCATGGGCCTTGGGCTCTATTTCGAAACCGGTGAAGGTCCGCGTTTCACCTCCCCGATCAAAAGCAAAGCCGACGTTGATAAGCTGCCGGTACCGGATCCTGAGCAGGAGCTGGGGTATGTGATGAACGCCGTGCGCACAATTCGCCGTGAACTGAAAGGCGAAGTGCCGCTGATTGGCTTCTCAGGCAGCCCGTGGACGCTGGCGACCTATATGGTGGAAGGTGGCAGCAGCAAAGCCTTTACCGTCATTAAAAAGATGATGTACGCGGAGCCACAGGCGCTGCATACGCTGCTCGACAAGCTGGCGAAGAGCGTCACACTCTATCTTAACGCGCAGATTAAAGCAGGCGCGCAGTCGGTGATGATTTTCGATACCTGGGGCGGCGTGCTGACCGGGCGCGATTACCAGCAGTTCTCGCTGTATTACATGCATAAAATCGTCGATGGCCTGCTGCGTGAAAACGAAGGTCGCCGGGTGCCGGTGACGCTGTTCACCAAAGGCGGCGGGCAGTGGCTGGAAGCCATGGCCGCAACCGGCTGTGACGCGTTGGGTCTCGACTGGACAACCGATATTGCCGATGCGCGCCGTCGCGTGGGTGACAAAGTGGCGCTGCAGGGCAACATGGACCCGTCTATGCTCTATGCTCAGCCTGCCCGTATTGAGGAAGAGGTGGCCTCCATTCTCGCTGGTTTCGGCCAGGGCGAAGGACACGTGTTCAACCTCGGGCACGGTATTCATCAGGATGTACCGCCAGAACACGCTGGCGCGTTTGTGGAGGCGGTGCACCGACTTTCTGCACATTATCATCAGTAAGGAGTGGTTATGGATCTCGCGTCATTACGCGCTCAACAGATAGAACTGGCCTCATCTGTGATCCGTGAGGATCGTCTGGACACAGACCCGCCGCAGTACATTGGCGGAGCAGATGTGGGGTTTGAGCAGGGAGGTGAAGTGACGCGGGCGGCAATGGTGCTGCTGAAGTATCCCTCGCTGGAACTGGTGGAGTACAAGGTGGCGCGTATCGCCACCACCATGCCGTACATTCCTGGCTTTCTCTCATTCCGTGAATATCCCGCGCTGCTGGCAGCGTGGGAGCAACTCTCGCAAAAACCCGACCTGCTGTTTGTCGACGGCCATGGTATCTCTCATCCGCGCCGCTTAGGCGTCGCCAGCCATTTTGGGCTGCTGGTGGATGTCCCCACCATCGGTGTGGCTAAAAAACGTCTGTGCGGTGCGTTTGAGCCGCTCTCCGCCGAGCCAGGCGCGCTGGCACCTCTCATCGATAAGGGTGAGCAACTGGCGTGGGTCTGGCGCAGTAAAGCACGTTGTAACCCCCTGTTTATCGCCACCGGGCATCGGGTGAGCACGGACAGTGCGCTGGCCTGGGTGCAACGCTGCATGAAAGGGTATCGCTTACCGGAGCCCACCCGCTGGGCTGATGCGGTAGCGTCAGGGCGTCCGGCTTTTACGCGTTGGCAAGAAATTCAGTGATGATTCAGGTAAACTGCGGCTAATTTTCGATTCGAGACCTCATCATGCTACAAAACCCGATTCATCTGCGCCTTGAGAAGCTGGAAAGCTGGCAGCACGTGACTTTTATGGCTTGCCTGTGCGAGCGCATGTATCCCAACTATGCCGCGTTCTGCAAGCAGACAGGCTTTGGTGAAGGGCAGATTTATCGCCGCATCCTGGATTTAATCTGGGAGACGCTGACGGTCAAAGACGCTAAGGTGAACTTCGACTCTCAGCTTGAAAAGCTTGAAGAGGCGATCCCGGCGGCGGATGACTACGACCTGTATGGTGTCTATCCGGCCATTGATGCCTGCGTGGCATTAAGCGAACTGATTCATTCCCGTCTGAGCGGTGAAACGCTGGAGCATGCTATCGAAGTCAGCAAGGCATCCATTACGACCGTCGCGATGCTGGAAATGACCCAGGAAGGTCGCGAAATGACCGACGAAGAGCTGCGAGTGAACCCCGCGGTTGAGCAGGAATGGGATATCCAGTGGGAAATTTTCCGCCTGCTGGCAGAGTGTGAAGAACGCGATATTGAGCTGATAAAAGGGCTCCGTGCGGACTTACGTGAGGCTGGTGAGAGCAATATTGGTATAATTTTTAACCAATGAGACAACAAAACTTGATATAACGCTCGTTTTGTCGCTCCTCGACTCTTCCCTTTCGCCCCTTGTCTGGTCTACATTTGGGGGGCGAAAAAAAGTGGCTATCGGTGCGTGTATGCAGGAGAGTGCTTTTTTGGCATTTTCGTCGCACTCGATGCTTAGCAAGCGATAAACACATTGAAAGGATAACTTATGAACAAGACTCAACTGATTGATGTAATTGCGGACAAGGCTGATCTGTCTAAAGTGCAGGCTAAAGCTGCTCTGGAATCTACCCTGGCTGCTATTACTGAGTCTCTGAAAGAAGGTGATGCTGTACAACTGGTTGGTTTCGGTACCTTCAAAGTGAACCACCGCGCTGAGCGTACTGGCCGCAACCCGCAGACCGGTAAAGAAATCAAAATCGCCGCAGCTAACGTGCCGGCATTTGTTTCTGGTAAAGCACTGAAAGACGCTGTTAAGTAAGACGCGTGGCAGTGAACAGTTTTAACGAAGGGGCGGCAACGCCCCTTTTGTCTGTCTGGCGCGGTCTTTTCGCGCTGGCGGGCGTGATGTTTCTGTCCGCCTGTAGCCACGACACCTCTCTGCCACCGTTTACCGCCAGCGGCTACGCTGACAACCAGGGCGCGGTGAGGATCTGGCGCAAAGATTCTGGCGGCGAAGTGCATCTGCTTTCTGCTTTCAGTCCGTGGCATAACGGCAATACGTCGACCGCGGAGTATCGCTGGCAGGGCGATGACCTGTCGCTGATAGAACTGAATGTCTACAGCAAGACCCCCGAACATGTGAAAGTGCGTTTTGATGACCATGGCGAGCTGAGCTTTATGCAGCGGGAAGTCAGCGGTCAAAAACAGCAGCTTTCCAGCGATCAAGTCGCACTCTATCGTTATCGTGCCGAACAAATCCGCCAGACCAGCGATGCGCTGCGTCAGGGACGCGTTGTGCTGCGTCAGGGGCGCTGGCATGCCGATGGCACGGTAACAACCTGCGAAGGGCAAACCGTTAAGCCTGAGCTTGAAGCCTGGGCAACCGAACATATTGAGCGCCGTCAGCGGCATTCATCCATGGAAGTGAGTGTGGCGTGGCTGGAAGCGCCGGAAGGTTCTCAACTGCTGCTGGTCGCGAACGAAGACTTCTGCACCTGGCAGCCGACAGAAAAGAGTTTTTGAGTGACGTCCCCTCTCCCTGACGGGAGAGGGGCTGGCTGAAGAATTACTCGCCCTGCTCACGCGCAATTGCGCGATAACCGATATCCTGGCGGCTAAAGCTACCGTTCCAGTGAATATCTGCCATCAGCGCATAGGCACGCTTCTGTGCTTCTGCAACGGTGTGACCCAGCGCGGTCGCGCACAGTACACGGCCGCCATTGGTCAGCACGCGATCGTCGTCAGACAGCTTCGTGCCGGCGTGGAATACCTTCGCGCCTTCCACTTCTTCCAGCGGTAAACCGTGGATCTCATCACCGGTGTTGTAATTGCCTGGATAACCCCCTGCAGCAATCACCACGCCCAGAGAAGCACGTTCATCCCACTCAGACGTTTTCTCATCCAGCTTACCTTCACAGGCGGCAAGACACAGTTCCACCAGGTCAGATTTCATGCGCAGCATGATTGGCTGCGTTTCCGGATCGCCGAAGCGGCAGTTGAACTCAATCACCTTCGGATTGCCCTGCTTGTCGATCATCAGGCCTGCATAGAGGAAACCGGTGTAAGTATTACCTTCAGCAGTCATGCCTTTGACGGTTGGCCAGATAATGCGGTCCATGGTGCGCTGATGCACTTCGTCAGTGACCACAGGGGCAGGGGAGTAAGCGCCCATACCGCCGGTGTTCGGCCCGGTATCTGCATTGCCAACGCGTTTATGATCCTGGCTGGTGGCCATCGGCAGAACATGCTCGCCGTCGACCATCACGATAAAGCTCGCCTCTTCACCGTCAAGGAACTCTTCAATCACGATGCGATGGCCCGCATCGCCAAAGGCGTTGCCTGCCAGCATATCCTGAACCGCGGCTTCGGCTTCCTCGAGCGTCATCGCCACGATAACGCCTTTACCGGCGGCCAGACCGTCGGCTTTGATAACGATAGGCGCACCTTTTTCACGTAAGTAAGCCAGGGCTGGCTCTACTTCGGTGAAATTCTGATATTCCGCCGTCGGGATGTTATGACGTGCGAGGAAATCTTTGGTGAAGGCTTTCGAACCTTCCAGCTGTGCAGCCCCTTCCGTTGGGCCGAAGATTTGCAGACCAGCAGCCCGGAAGGCGTCAACGACGCCAATCACCAGCGGCGCTTCCGGACCCACGATGGTCAGATCGATTTTCTCCTGCTGAGCAAAGCTCAACAGGGCCGGGATATCGGTCACGCCGATAGCGACGTTCTGTAACGTGGGTTCCAGCGCAGTACCGGCATTACCCGGTGCCACAAAGACGGTTTTCACCTGCGGCGACTGAGCCGCTTTCCACGCCAGAGCATGCTCGCGCCCACCATTACCAATGACTAATACTTTCATTTTCTGCTCCGTGGATTAATGGCGGAAGTGACGCATGTCGGTGAAGATCATCGCAATGCCGTGTTCGTCAGCAGCGGCAATGACTTCGTCGTCACGGATTGAGCCGCCAGGCTGGATAACACAGGTAATGCCCACTGCCGCAGCAGCGTCGATACCGTCACGGAACGGGAAGAAGGCGTCAGAGGCCATTGCCGAGCCTTTCACTTCCAGACCTTCATCGGCCGCTTTGATACCGGCAATTTTCGCGGAGTAAACGCGGCTCATCTGGCCTGCGCCTATTCCGATGGTCATGTTCTCTTTTGCATAGACAATCGCGTTGGATTTCACGAACTTCGCGACCTTCCAGCAGAACAGCGCGTCACGCAGTTCCTGCTCGGTAGGCTGGCGTTTCGTCACGACGCGCAGATCGCCCGCGGTAACCATGCCCAGATCGCGATCCTGAACCAGCAGACCGCCGTTCACGCGTTTGAAGTCCAGACCCGGTACGCGCTCATCCCACTGGCCACACACCAGTACGCGCACGTTCTGTTTTGCCGCGGTGATTTTCAGGGCTTCGTCGGATGCAGAAGGAGCGATGATCACTTCGACAAACTGACGGGAGATGATGGCCTGTGCTGTGTCAGCGTCCAGCTCGCGGTTGAAGGCGATAATGCCGCCGAATGCGGAGGTTGGGTCGGTTTTATACGCGCGATCATAGGCGTCGAGAATGGAGGTGCTTACCGCTACGCCACATGGGTTCGCGTGCTTCACGATTACGCAGGCGGGTTCACTGAACGCTTTCACGCACTCGAGCGCTGCATCGGTGTCAGCGATGTTGTTATAGGAGAGTGCCTTGCCCTGAACCTGCTGTGCGGTCGCAACAGAGGCTTCTTTTACCTCTTCTTCTATATAGAAGGCAGCCTGCTGGTGGCTGTTCTCTCCGTAACGCATATCCTGCTTCTTAATGAAGTTCAGGTTCAGCGTACGCGGGAAGCGGCCGGAAGGTTCAGTGCTTTCGCCATGATAAGCAGGCACCAGGCTACCGAAGTAGTTGGCGATCATGCTGTCGTACGCGGCGGTATGCTCGAATGCTTTGATGGCGAGGTCGAAACGCGTCTCCAGCGTCAGCGACCCTTCGTTGGCATCCATCTCATTAATAATGGTGTTGTAGTCGCTGCTCTTCACCACGATGGCAACATCTTTATGGTTCTTAGCCGCTGAGCGCACCATGGTTGGGCCGCCGATATCAATGTTTTCGACGGCGTCTTCCAGAGAGCAGCCTTCGCGGGCAACGGTCTGTGCGAACGGGTAGAGGTTAACGACGACCATGTCGATTGGCGCGATATCATGCTTTTCCATAATGCCGTCGTCCTGGCCGCGACGGCCAAGAATACCGCCGTGGACCTTCGGGTGCAGGGTCTTGACGCGTCCATCCATCATTTCCGGAAAACCGGTGTAATCGGACACTTCGGTTACCGGCAGACCTTTCTCTGCTAACAGGCGAGCGGTACCACCTGTAGAAAGCAGCTCCACACCGCGTGCAGAAAGTGCCTGAGCGAATTCGACGATACCGGCTTTATCAGAAACACTGAGCAGAGCGCGGCGGACTGGACGACGTTGTTGCATGGTAAATCCCCTGGATTTCACGATTACAGAGAGCGTTAGATGAATTTTCCAGCGAAAAACTCATCTAACACACCTGACGAGGCATCCTTGTTAAGCGCGAGCATTTTAACGAAAACGTTTGCGCAACGCTCGCGAATTTTCACTTTTTCGTATCTCTGTGGATAAGTCTGTGCGTAAAAGGGTATAAGGCGGGGTTTTGCTGGGGAATGCAGCAGTCAGTCATTTTTCTGTCATTTAGCGGTTGCGGCCTGCTGAGAACTCCCTATAATGCGCCTCCATCGACACGGCAGATGTGAATCACTTCACAGTTAACCCGGTCGGTTGAAGAGAAAAAATCCTGAACTTCAGGGTTGACTCTGAAAGAGGAAAGCGTAATATACGCCACCTCGCGACGGTGAGCTGTAAGCCGCGTCGCAACTGCTCTTTAACAATTTATCAGACAATCTGTGTGGGCACTCAAAGTGACATGGATTCTTAATGTCTTCGGACACTAAATGAATACCAAAGTCTCTGAGTGAACATACGTAATTCATTACGAAGTTTAATTCACGAGCATCAAACTTAAATTGAAGAGTTTGATCATGGCTCAGATTGAACGCTGGCGGCAGGCCTAACACATGCAAGTCGAACGGTAGCACAGAGAGCTTGCTCTCGGGTGACGAGTGGCGGACGGGTGAGTAATGTCTGGGAAACTGCCTGATGGAGGGGGATAACTACTGGAAACGGTAGCTAATACCGCATAACGTCGCAAGACCAAAGAGGGGGACCTTCGGGCCTCTTGCCATCAGATGTGCCCAGATGGGATTAGCTAGTAGGTGGGGTAACGGCTCACCTAGGCGACGATCCCTAGCTGGTCTGAGAGGATGACCAGCCACACTGGAACTGAGACACGGTCCAGACTCCTACGGGAGGCAGCAGTGGGGAATATTGCACAATGGGCGCAAGCCTGATGCAGCCATGCCGCGTGTATGAAGAAGGCCTTCGGGTTGTAAAGTACTTTCAGCGGGGAGGAAGGTGTTGTGGTTAATAACCGCAGCAATTGACGTTACCCGCAGAAGAAGCACCGGCTAACTCCGTGCCAGCAGCCGCGGTAATACGGAGGGTGCAAGCGTTAATCGGAATTACTGGGCGTAAAGCGCACGCAGGCGGTCTGTCAAGTCGGATGTGAAATCCCCGGGCTCAACCTGGGAACTGCATTCGAAACTGGCAGGCTAGAGTCTTGTAGAGGGGGGTAGAATTCCAGGTGTAGCGGTGAAATGCGTAGAGATCTGGAGGAATACCGGTGGCGAAGGCGGCCCCCTGGACAAAGACTGACGCTCAGGTGCGAAAGCGTGGGGAGCAAACAGGATTAGATACCCTGGTAGTCCACGCCGTAAACGATGTCGACTTGGAGGTTGTGCCCTTGAGGCGTGGCTTCCGGAGCTAACGCGTTAAGTCGACCGCCTGGGGAGTACGGCCGCAAGGTTAAAACTCAAATGAATTGACGGGGGCCCGCACAAGCGGTGGAGCATGTGGTTTAATTCGATGCAACGCGAAGAACCTTACCTACTCTTGACATCCAGAGAACTTTCCAGAGATGGATTGGTGCCTTCGGGAACTCTGAGACAGGTGCTGCATGGCTGTCGTCAGCTCGTGTTGTGAAATGTTGGGTTAAGTCCCGCAACGAGCGCAACCCTTATCCTTTGTTGCCAGCGGTCCGGCCGGGAACTCAAAGGAGACTGCCAGTGATAAACTGGAGGAAGGTGGGGATGACGTCAAGTCATCATGGCCCTTACGAGTAGGGCTACACACGTGCTACAATGGCGCATACAAAGAGAAGCGAACTCGCGAGAGCAAGCGGACCTCATAAAGTGCGTCGTAGTCCGGATTGGAGTCTGCAACTCGACTCCATGAAGTCGGAATCGCTAGTAATCGTAGATCAGAATGCTACGGTGAATACGTTCCCGGGCCTTGTACACACCGCCCGTCACACCATGGGAGTGGGTTGCAAAAGAAGTAGGTAGCTTAACCTTCGGGAGGGCGCTTACCACTTTGTGATTCATGACTGGGGTGAAGTCGTAACAAGGTAACCGTAGGGGAACCTGCGGTTGGATCACCTCCTTACCTTAAAGAACCTGCCTTTGTAGTGCTCACACAGATTGTCTGATGAATGATAAATTTCAAAATGTACTGCGAAGTGCATTGTGAAACTTTGCTCTTTAAAAATCTGGATCAAGCTGAAAATTGAAACGACACACAGTTAATGTGTGTTCGAGTCTCTCAAATTTTCGCAAACCGGTGATGAATCGAAAGAAACATCTTCGGGTTGTGAGGTTAAGCGACTAAGCGTACACGGTGGATGCCCTGGCAGTCAGAGGCGATGAAGGACGTGCTAATCTGCGAAAAGCGCCGGCGAGGTGATATGAACCTTTGACCCGGCGATGTCCGAATGGGGAAACCCAGTGTGTTCCGACACACTATCGTTAACTGAATACATAGGTTAACGAGGCGAACCGGGGGAACTGAAACATCTAAGTACCCCGAGGAAAAGAAATCAACCGAGATTCCCCCAGTAGCGGCGAGCGAACGGGGAGCAGCCCAGAGTCTGAATCAGCTTGTGTGTTAGTGGAAGCGTCTGGAAAGTCGCACGGTACAGGGTGACAGTCCCGTACACGAAAGCACACAGGCTGTGAACTCGAAGAGTAGGGCGGGACACGTGGTATCCTGTCTGAATATGGGGGGACCATCCTCCAAGGCTAAATACTCCTGACTGACCGATAGTGAACCAGTACCGTGAGGGAAAGGCGAAAAGAACCCCGGCGAGGGGAGTGAAAAAGAACCTGAAACCGTGTACGTACAAGCAGTGGGAGCCTCTTTTATGGGGTGACTGCGTACCTTTTGTATAATGGGTCAGCGACTTATATTCTGTAGCAAGGTTAACCGTATAGGGGAGCCGAAGGGAAACCGAGTCTTAACTGGGCGTTAAGTTGCAGGGTATAGACCCGAAACCCGGTGATCTAGCCATGGGCAGGTTGAAGGTTGGGTAACACTAACTGGAGGACCGAACCGACTAATGTTGAAAAATTAGCGGATGACTTGTGGCTGGGGGTGAAAGGCCAATCAAACCGGGAGATAGCTGGTTCTCCCCGAAAGCTATTTAGGTAGCGCCTCGTGAACTCATCTTCGGGGGTAGAGCACTGTTTCGGCTAGGGGGCCATCCCGGCTTACCAACCCGATGCAAACTACGAATACCGAAGAATGTTATCACGGGAGACACACGGCGGGTGCTAACGTCCGTCGTGAAGAGGGAAACAACCCAGACCGCCAGCTAAGGTCCCAAAGTCATGGTTAAGTGGGAAACGATGTGGGAAGGCACAGACAGCCAGGATGTTGGCTTAGAAGCAGCCATCATTTAAAGAAAGCGTAATAGCTCACTGGTCGAGTCGGCCTGCGCGGAAGATGTAACGGGGCTAAACCATGCACCGAAGCTGCGGCAGCGACACTATGTGTTGTTGGGTAGGGGAGCGTTCTGTAAGCCGTTGAAGGTGTCCTGTGAGGGGTGCTGGAGGTATCAGAAGTGCGAATGCTGACATAAGTAACGATAAAGCGGGTGAAAAGCCCGCTCGCCGGAAGACCAAGGGTTCCTGTCCAACGTTAATCGGGGCAGGGTGAGTCGACCCCTAAGGCGAGGCCGAAAGGCGTAGTCGATGGGAAACAGGTTAATATTCCTGTACTTGGTGTTACTGCGAAGGGGGGACGGAGAAGGCTATGTTAGCCGGGCGACGGTTGTCCCGGTTTAAGCATGTAGGCGGAGGTTCCAGGTAAATCCGGTTCCTTGTTAACGCTGAGGTGTGATGACGAGGCACTACGGTGCTGAAGTAACAAATGCCCTGCTTCCAGGAAAAGCCTCTAAGCATCAGGTAACATCAAATCGTACCCCAAACCGACACAGGTGGTCAGGTAGAGAATACCAAGGCGCTTGAGAGAACTCGGGTGAAGGAACTAGGCAAAATGGTGCCGTAACTTCGGGAGAAGGCACGCTGATATGTAGGTGAAGCCCCTGCGGGTGGAGCTGAAATCAGTCGAAGATACCAGCTGGCTGCAACTGTTTATTAAAAACACAGCACTGTGCAAACACGAAAGTGGACGTATACGGTGTGACGCCTGCCCGGTGCCGGAAGGTTAATTGATGGGGTTAGCGGTAACGCGAAGCTCTTGATCGAAGCCCCGGTAAACGGCGGCCGTAACTATAACGGTCCTAAGGTAGCGAAATTCCTTGTCGGGTAAGTTCCGACCTGCACGAATGGCGTAATGATGGCCAGGCTGTCTCCACCCGAGACTCAGTGAAATTGAACTCGCTGTGAAGATGCAGTGTACCCGCGGCAAGACGGAAAGACCCCGTGAACCTTTACTATAGCTTGACACTGAACACTGGTCCTTGATGTGTAGGATAGGTGGGAGGCTTTGAAGCGTGGACGCCAGTCTGCGTGGAGCCAACCTTGAAATACCACCCTTTAATGGCTGGTGTTCTAACGTAGACCCGTAATCCGGGTTGCGGACAGTGTCTGGTGGGTAGTTTGACTGGGGCGGTCTCCTCCCAAAGAGTAACGGAGGAGCACGAAGGTTAGCTAATCCTGGTCGGACATCAGGAGGTTAGTGCAATGGCATAAGCTAGCTTGACTGCGAGAGTGACGGCTCGAGCAGGTGCGAAAGCAGGTCATAGTGATCCGGTGGTTCTGAATGGAAGGGCCATCGCTCAACGGATAAAAGGTACTCCGGGGATAACAGGCTGATACCGCCCAAGAGTTCATATCGACGGCGGTGTTTGGCACCTCGATGTCGGCTCATCACATCCTGGGGCTGAAGTAGGTCCCAAGGGTATGGCTGTTCGCCATTTAAAGTGGTACGCGAGCTGGGTTTAGAACGTCGTGAGACAGTTCGGTCCCTATCTGCCGTGGGCGCTGGAGAATTGAGGGGGGCTGCTCCTAGTACGAGAGGACCGGAGTGGACGCATCACTGGTGTTCGGGTTGTCATGCCAATGGCACTGCCCGGTAGCTAAATGCGGAAGAGATAAGTGCTGAAAGCATCTAAGCACGAAACTTGCCCCGAGATGAGTTCTCCCTGAGACTTTAAGTCTCCTGAAGGAACGTTGAAGACTACGACGTTGATAGGTCGGGTGTGTAAGCGCAGCGATGCGTTGAGCTAACCGATACTAATGAACCGTGAGGCTTAACCTTACAACGCCGAAGGTGTTTTGGCGATGAGAGACGATTTTCAGCTGATACAGATTACAGAATTTGCCTGGCGGCTTTAGCGCGGTGGTCCCACCTGACCCCATGCCGAACTCAGAAGTGAAACGCCGTAGCGCCGATGGTAGTGTGGGGTCTCCCCATGCGAGAGTAGGGAACTGCCAGGCATCAATTAAAAGAACCCCGTACCGTATGGTGCGGGGTTTTTTGCTTTTTGGGCTTCTTATTTCCTCCTTGAAACTTTCTCACCTTCCGCTTGCAGACTCGACATTCAGCCTGTTTCTGGGTATCGTTAGCTGTCTGGATGTCTAAACGTTTATACGTATGCTGTGAGGATATGAGGTTATGCCGATTCGGGTGCAGGACGAGCTACCAGCCGTCAATTTCTTACGTGATGAAAACGTCTTTGTGATGACGACTTCACGCGCTACAGGTCAGGAAATTCGCCCACTGAAGGTGCTTATTCTCAATCTGATGCCGAAAAAGATCGAAACAGAGAACCAGTTCCTGCGTTTGCTTTCGAACTCGCCGCTGCAGGTTGATATCCAGCTGCTGCGAATCGATGCCCGTGAGTCGCGAAATACGCCTTCTGAGCATTTGAATAATTTTTACTGTAACTTCGACGACATTCGCGACGAAAACTTCGATGGGCTGATTGTGACCGGTGCACCGCTGGGCCTGGTCGAATTTAATGATGTTGCCTACTGGCCGCAGATCAAACAGGTACTGGAGTGGGCTAAAGATCACGTCACGTCCACGCTGTTTGTTTGTTGGGCGGTGCAAGCCGCCCTGAATATCCTCTATGGGATCCCCAAACAAACCCGCACTGAGAAGCTTTCAGGTGTTTACGAGCACCACCTTGTCCAACCTCACGCCCTGTTGACGCGCGGGTTCGATGACTCCTTCCTGGCCCCACACTCGCGCTACGCCGATTTCCCGGCACAGCTGATTCGTGATTACACCGATCTCGATATCCTGGCCGAAACCGAAGACGGGGATGCTTACCTGTTTGCCAGTAAAGACAAGCGCATTGCCTTTGTTACCGGCCATCCTGAGTACGATCCGAACACCCTCGCGTCGGAGTATTTCCGTGACGTTGAAGCCGGTCTGAATCCGGACGTTCCGTACAACTATTTCCCCAAAAACGATCCACAGAACAAACCGAGAGCCACCTGGCGTAGCCACGGGAATTTGCTGTTTACGAACTGGCTCAACTATTACGTCTACCAGATCACACCATACGATCTGCGCCACATGAATCCAACGCTGGAGTAATCTTCTGCACTAAACGATCCTAAAGCGTTTCAGCTATTCACATCAGGCACCTTCGGGTGCCTTTTTCATTTCCGAAATGTCACTCAACAAACAATAAAACTTTAATTTCATATTAATCAATGCGTTAAATGCATTTAATAATTAAAATGGAAATTGTTTTTGATTTTGGAAAAAATATAGATAGTCTTAATTCTGCTGAGCGAAAACTACACAACGATCTTTCGTTCGCATCGGGGGCGTGATTTTGGATCTTTGATGAGGAGCAGAGTAATGACTCAACAGGCAACGACGGTCGATGAACTGGCCTTTACCCAGCCGCATGGCGAGCAAGAACAGCAAATTTTGACAGCAGACGCTGTCGAATTCCTGACCGAACTGGTGACCCGCTTTACGCCAACGCGCAATAAGATGCTGGCGGCACGCATTCATCAGCAGCAGGAAATTGATGATGGCAAGTTGCCTGGGTTTATTTCGGAAACCGCTTCCATTCGCCGTGGTGAGTGGAAAATCCGCGGCATTCCGGATGATTTACAGGATCGGCGCGTCGAAATCACCGGCCCGGTGGAGCGCAAAATGGTGATCAACGCCATGAACGCGAACGTAAAAGTCTTTATGGCAGATTTTGAGGACTCACTGGCGCCGGACTGGCATAAGGTCATCGACGGGCAAATCAATCTGCGCGATGCCGTGAACGGCACCATCAGCTATACCAACGAAGCCGGCAAAATCTATCAACTGAAACCCAATCCGGCGGTTCTGATCTGTCGCGTACGTGGACTGCATCTGCCTGAAAAGCATGTCACCTGGCGTGGCGAAGCCATTCCGGGCAGTCTGTTTGACTTCGCCCTCTATTTCTTCCACAACCACAAGAATCTGCTGGCAAAAGGCAGCGGCCCCTATTTCTATCTGCCGAAAACACAGGCCTGGCAGGAAGCGGCCTGGTGGAGTGAAGTGTTTAGCTTCACGGAAGATCGTTTCAACCTGCCGCGCGGCACCATTAAAGCCACCCTGCTGATTGAAACGCTGCCTGCCGTGTTCCAGATGAACGAAATTCTGCATGCGCTGCGCGACCATATTGTTGGGCTGAACTGTGGACGCTGGGATTACATCTTCAGCTACATCAAAACCCTGAAAAATCATCCCGATCGTGTGCTGCCGGATCGCCAGGTGGTCACCATGGATAAACCGTTCCTGAGTGCCTACTCACGCCTGTTGATTAAGACCTGCCACAAGCGTGGGGCCTTTGCGATGGGGGGAATGGCAGCATTTATCCCAAGCAAAGATGCTGAACGTAACAATCAGGTGCTCAACAAGGTGAAAGCCGATAAAGAGCTTGAAGCACGAAATGGCCATGACGGAACGTGGATCGCGCATCCGGGTCTGGCGGATACGGCAATGGACGTCTTCAACCGCGTACTCGGTGAGAACAAAAACCAGCTGTTTGTGACGCGTGATGAGGATGCCCCAACGGCTGAAGAACACCTGCTGGCACCGTGTGCGGGCGAGCGTACGGAAGAGGGTATGCGCGCCAATATCCGCGTAGCCGTCCAGTACATTGAAGCGTGGATCTCCGGTAACGGCTGCGTGCCGATATACGGCCTGATGGAAGATGCCGCTACCGCCGAAATCTCTCGCACCTCAATCTGGCAGTGGATCCACCATCAAAAAACGCTCAGCAACGGCAAGCCGGTGACCAAATCCCTGTTCCGTCAGATGCTGGCTGAAGAGATGCGGGTGATCCAGGACGAACTGGGTGAACACCGCTTCAGCAGCGGACGTTTTGATGACGCCGCACGCCTGATGGAGCAAATCACCACATCCGATGACTTAATCGACTTCCTGACCCTGCCGGGCTACCGCTTCCTGGCGTAATTCACCCCACAACAATATGGAGCATCTGCACATGAAAACCCGTACCCAACAAATCGAAGAATTGAAGAAAGAGTGGACCCAACCTCGCTGGGAAGGCATCCGCCGCCCGTATAGCGCGGAAGAGGTGGTGAAATTGCGTGGCTCGGTCAATCCGGAATGTACCCTGGCGCAGCGCGGCGCTGCGAAAATGTGGGAGCTGCTGCACGGCGGTGCCAAAAAAGGTTACATCAATAGCCTCGGCGCGCTGACTGGCGGCCAGGCCCTGCAGCAGGCGAAAGCCGGCATCGAAGCCATCTATCTTTCCGGCTGGCAGGTTGCGGCGGACGCCAACCTGGCCTCCAGCATGTATCCGGATCAGTCGCTCTATCCGGCAAACTCGGTACCAACCGTGGTGGATCGGATCAACAACACCTTCCGCCGTGCGGATCAGATCCAGTGGGCGGCAGGCATTGAGCCAAACGATCCGCGTTTTATTGACTATTTTCTGCCAATCGTCGCGGATGCGGAAGCGGGATTCGGCGGCGTGCTGAACGCCTTTGAGCTGATGAAATCGATGATTGAGGCCGGTGCAGCGGCCGTTCACTTCGAAGACCAGCTCGCGTCAGTGAAGAAATGCGGACACATGGGCGGGAAAGTCCTTGTCCCAACCCAGGAAGCGATTCAGAAGCTGGTTGCGGCGCGTCTGGCGGCTGACGTGCTCGGCGTACCCACGCTGGTGATTGCCCGTACCGATGCGGATGCGGCTGACCTGATCACTTCTGACTGCGATCCTTACGACAGCGAGTTCATTACCGGTGAACGCACCAGCGAAGGGTTCTATCGTACCCATGCTGGCATTGAACAGGCGATCAGCCGTGGGCTGGCATATGCACCGTATGCGGACCTGGTCTGGTGCGAAACCTCCACGCCGGACCTGGCGCTGGCAAAACGCTTTGCCGATGCTATCCACGCCAAATATCCGGGCAAACTGCTGGCCTATAACTGCTCGCCGTCCTTCAACTGGCAGAAGAAACTGGACGATAAAACCATCGCCAGCTTCCAGCAGCAACTGTCCGACATGGGCTACAAATATCAGTTCATCACGCTGGCTGGCATTCACAGCATGTGGTTCAACATGTTCGACCTGGCGCATGCCTACGCGCAGGGTGAAGGCATGAAGCATTACGTTGAGAAGGTGCAGCAGCCGGAATTTGCTGCCGGTAAAGAGGGCTATACCTTCGTTTCGCATCAGCAGGAGGTCGGGACCGGTTACTTCGATAACGTGACCACTATCATCCAGGGGGGCACCTCCTCCGTCACCGCCTTAACGGGATCGACGGAAGAAGCCCAGTTCTGAGCCGTGTAACGCCCGGTGGCACGCTACCGGGCCTGTGAACATACTCCCTCTCCCGTCGGGAGGGGGCCGGGGTGAGGGAGCATGAACAATGTCGCGTGGTCTGGAATTACTGATTGCCCAAACTATTCTGCAGGGCTTCGATGCCCAGTACGGACGTTTCCTGGAAGTCACATCCGGCGCGCAGCAGCGTTTTGAGCACGCCGACTGGCATGCGGTTCAGCAGGCCATGAAGCAGCGAATCCACCTTTACGATCACCATGTGGGTCTGGTGGTGGAGCAGTTGCGCTGCATTACCGACGGCAAAATCCCTGACGCGGAGTTTTTACTGCGCGTGAAGAAGCATTACACCCATCTGTTACCTGATTACCCGCGCTTCGAGATTGCGGAGAGCTTTTTCAACTCCGTCTATTGCCGGTTATTTGACCACCGCTCATTATCTCCTGAGCGGTTATTTATCTTTAGCTCTCAGCCGGAACGCCGCTTTCGCACTATTCCGCGTCCGCTGGCGAAGGATTTCTTTCCCGATCGCGGCTGGGAAAAGCTCCTGCATCGCGTATTAACGGATTTGCCGCTGCGTTTGCCCTGGGAGAATAAAACCCGTGATATCGGCTATATCTCTGCGCATCTCAAGGAGACCTTTGGCGAAGAGGTGCTCGGGCAAAGCCATTTGCAGGTTGCCAATGAGCTTTTTTACCGTAATAAGGCTGCCTGGCTGGTCGGTAAACTGATGACACCGTCGGCCATTGTGCCGTTTCTGTTACCCATCCATCGTACCGATGACGGTGAACTGTTTGTTGATGCCTGCCTGACGACCAGCGCCGAGGCCAGCATTGTCTTTGGTTTCGCCCGCTCCTACTTTATGGTGTATGCCCCGCTGCCTGCTGCTCTGGTGGAGTGGTTGCGCGAGATCCTGCCGGGGAAAACCACCGCCGAGCTGTACATGGCCATTGGCTGTCAGAAACACGCCAAGACGGAAAGCTATCGGGAATATCTGCGCTATGTCACCACGGCAGATGAGCAATTTATCGAAGCCCCCGGTATTCGCGGCATGGTGATGCTGGTCTTTACCCTGCCGGGTTTTGATCGGGTGTTTAAGGTCATCAAAGATACGTTCGCGCCGCAGAAGGAGATGACCGCTGCTCACGTCCGCGCCTGCTACCAGCTGGTTAAAGAGCACGATCGCGTCGGGCGAATGGCGGACACCCAGGAGTTCGAGAACTTTGTGCTGGATAAGCAGCAGATCGATCCGGCATTAATGGCGTTATTACTGCAGGAAGCGCCGGCGAAAATCACCGATCTGGGTGACAAAATTGCCATCAGCCATCTCTATATCGAACGCCGCATGATCCCACTTAATATCTGGCTCGAGCAGTCCGAAGGTCAGGCACTGCGTGATGCCATTGAAGAATACGGCAACGCTATCCGTCAGCTTGCCGCCGCGAATATCTTCCCGGGCGACATGCTGTTTAAAAACTTCGGGGTCACCCGTCACGGGCGGGTGGTGTTCTACGATTACGATGAAATTTGCTATATGACTGAGGTGAATTTCCGCGATATACCGCAGCCCCGCTATCCGGAAGATGAACTGTCCGGCGAGCCGTGGTACAGCATCTCACCGGGAGATGTCTTTCCTGAGGAGTTTCGCCACTGGCTGTGCGCTGACCCGCGCATCAGGCCACTGTTTGAAGAGATGCATGATGACCTGTTCCGCGCCAGCTACTGGCGGGGCCTGCAGACGCGCATCAAGAATGGGCATGTGGAAGATGTGTATGCCTATCGCCGCAAACAACGGTTTTGCATCCGATATGCGGTGTAATGCCCCCTCTCCCGACGGGAGAGGGATTCAGGTGCACCCGATGTTATCGAATCCCGCCATATGCCAGCGTGACCTCTTTCGCCGCCTTAATCACCAGCGCACCTAACTCCGTGACGCGGTCATCGGTCATACGGGAAATCGGTCCGGAGATCGAAATGGCGGCAAACGGCTCGCGGTGCTCGTCAAAGATGCAGGCCGCAATGCAGCGCAGGCCTAACGCATGCTCCTCGTCATCAAACGAATAGCCGCGCTTGCGGGTCAGGGCCAGATCTTCTTTCAGATGTACCGGTGAGACCAGCGTGGCGTGGGTGTAGGCGTGCAGCCCTTTCCGGTGCAGCAGTCCGGTGACCTGCTCTTCGCTGAGCTGCGACAGAAACGCTTTCCCCGCCCCGGAGGCATGCATCGGCAGCTTGCCGCCAATCGGTGCCGACATACGCATTAGCTGCGTGCACTGTACCTGGTCGATGATAATGGCCTGATGGTCGCTCTGGTCGAGCACGGCCAGGTTTACCGTCTCGCCGGAATCTTCCATCAGCTTACGCAGAATAGGGTGCACAATCGCCAGCAGGTTGCGGCTCTGCAGGAAGCTGCTGCCGACGATAAACGCATGTGCGCCCACCGCCCAGTGTCCCAGCTCGCCCACCTGGCGCACAAAGCCCAGCTGCTGCATCGTGGTCAACAGTCGATGGGTCGTTGAGTTCGGCAGGCCAGCCTGCTGTGCCAGCTCTGTCAGGGCCACGCTGCTGTGTGACTCGGCTATCCATTCCAGCAGCTTCAAACCGCGCGTGAGCGATTGAACCTGTCCGCCCTGAGAGGCGGCGGTGGTGGCAGGTTTTCTGCCGCGTTTAGCGGGAACGGTCGTGACCATGACGAACTCCTTTTTCTGTATCGTGGAAATCATTTTCGTTTTATTTGGTGATTTTGCAACCGTTATCCTGACTGATCGGATGAGTGATAGTGAACATGTCTCATGTTACCGCTGTGTGACTTTTACACCCTGCGAGATTGTGCCAGTATGGACTGCTGGCCTTTTGGCCTGGTTGAGCGTTGTCGGGAGCAAGTGTGAGCAGCAAAGTAGAGCAACTGCGTGCGCAGTTAAATAAACGAATTCTGGTGCTGGACGGCGGCATGGGTACCATGATCCAGAGCTATCGTCTGAGTGAAGACGATTTCCGCGGCGAGCGTTTCGCCGACTGGCCATGCGACCTCAAAGGTAACAACGACCTTCTGGTGCTCAGCAAACCGCAGGTCATTTCGGCGATCCACAACGCGTATTTCGAGGCGGGTGCGGATATCGTCGAAACCAACACCTTTAACTCGACAACCATCGCCATGGCGGATTACCAGATGGAATCCCTGTCGGCGGAGATAAACCTTGCCGCGGCAAAGCTGGCCCGCGCCTGCGCTGATGAATGGACAGCCCGTACGCCGGACAAACCGCGCTACGTGGCCGGGGTGCTTGGCCCGACCAACCGCACCGCGTCGATTTCACCCGATGTAAACGACCCGGCCTTTCGTAACATCAGCTTTGATCAGTTGGTGGCGGCGTATCGTGAATCGACCAAAGCGCTGGTGGAAGGCGGTTCCGATCTGATCCTGATTGAAACGGTATTCGACACCCTCAATGCCAAAGCCGCGATTTACGCGGTGAAAGAGGAGTTCGAGGCGCTGGGCGTCGACCTGCCGATCATGATTTCCGGTACCATCACCGACGCCTCTGGTCGTACCCTCTCCGGCCAGACCACAGAAGCTTTTTATAACTCCCTGCGTCACGCTGAAGCGCTCTCTTTCGGCCTGAACTGCGCGCTGGGTCCCGATGAGCTGCGCCAGTATGTGCAGGAACTTTCGCGCATCGCTGAATGCTATGTCACCGCACACCCGAACGCCGGCCTGCCGAACGCCTTTGGTGAATACGATCTGGATGCAGACACCATGGCGGCGCAAATCCGCGAGTGGGCCGAATCCGGTTTTCTGAATATCGTCGGTGGTTGCTGCGGTACCACGCCAGAGCATATTGCCGCGATGAGCAATGCGGTGGCGGGTCTGCCGCCGCGTCAACTGCCTACGCTGCCGGTTGCCTGCCGTTTGGCCGGCCTTGAGCCGTTGACCATCGGTGACGACAGCCTGTTTGTGAACGTCGGGGAGCGGACTAACGTGACCGGTTCGGCGAAATTCAAACGGCTGATTAAAGAAGAGAAGTACAGTGAAGCGCTGGACGTGGCCCGCCAGCAGGTTGAGAGCGGTGCCCAGATCATCGACATCAATATGGATGAGGGGATGCTCGACGCCGAAGCGGCGATGGTGCGCTTCCTCAACCTGATAGCCGGTGAGCCGGACATTGCCCGGGTGCCGATCATGATTGACTCCTCTAAGTGGGAAGTCATCGAGAAAGGGCTGAAGTGTATTCAGGGTAAAGGCATTGTTAACTCCATCTCGATGAAAGAAGGCGTTGATACCTTTATCCACCACGCGAAGATGGTGCGCCGTTATGGTGCCGCCGTGGTGGTGATGGCCTTCGATGAAATGGGCCAGGCCGATACCCGTGCGCGCAAAATTGAGATTTGTCGCCGCGCATACAAAATTCTGACGGAAGAGGTGGGCTTCCCGCCGGAAGACATCATCTTCGATCCGAACATTTTCGCGGTTGCCACCGGTATTGAAGAGCACAATAACTACGCGCAGGACTTTATTGGCGCGTGTGAAGACATCAAACGCGAGCTGCCGCATGCGCTGATCTCCGGCGGCGTATCGAACGTGTCATTCTCCTTCCGCGGTAACGATCCGGTGCGTGAAGCTATCCACGCCGTGTTCCTCTATTACGCTATCCGTAACGGTATGGACATGGGGATCGTTAACGCCGGACAGCTGGCCATTTACGACGACCTGCCGGCGGAACTGCGCGACGCCGTAGAAGACGTGATCCTCAACCGGCGTGATGACGCCACCGAGCGCATGCTGGATCTGGCCGAGAAATACCGCGGCAGTAAATCCGATGCATCGGTAAATATTCAGCAGGCGGAGTGGCGTGCCTGGGACGTGAAAAAACGTCTGGAATACTCACTCGTTAAAGGAATTACCGAGTTTATTGAACAGGACACCGAAGAAGCACGTCAGCAATCCACGCGCCCGATTGAAGTGATCGAAGGGCCGCTGATGGACGGCATGAACGTGGTCGGCGATCTGTTTGGTGAAGGCAAAATGTTCCTGCCGCAGGTGGTGAAATCCGCACGCGTCATGAAGCAGGCGGTGGCCTATCTCGAACCCTTTATCGAAGCCAGCAAAGAGAAAGGCTCCAGCAACGGTAAAATGGTGATCGCCACCGTGAAGGGCGACGTGCATGACATCGGTAAGAACATTGTGGGCGTCGTACTGCAGTGTAATAACTACGAGATTATCGATCTTGGCGTGATGGTGCCGGCGGATAAAATCCTCAAAACCGCGCGCGAAGTGAATGCTGACCTGATTGGACTTTCCGGGCTGATTACCCCGTCGCTGGACGAGATGGTCAACGTGGCGAAAGAGATGGAGCGTCAGGGCTTTACCATTCCACTGCTGATTGGCGGGGCGACAACGTCCAAAGCGCACACGGCGGTGAAAATCGAGCAGAACTACAGTGGCCCGACGGTTTATGTGCAAAACGCCTCGCGTACCGTGGGCGTCGTGTCGGCATTGTTGTCTGCCACCCAGCGTGATGATTTTGTCGCGCGTACCCGCAAAGAGTACGAGACCGTGCGTATTCAGCATGGCCGTAAGAAACCGCGGACGCCGCCGGTGACACTCCAGGCCGCTCGCGATAACGATCTGGCGTTTGACTGGGCCAGCTATACGCCCCCTGTGGCGCATCGTCTGGGCGTTCAGGACGTCACTGCCAGCATCGAGACGCTGCGTAACTACATCGACTGGACACCGTTCTTCATGACCTGGTCACTGGCGGGCAAATATCCCCGCATCCTTGAAGATGAGGTGGTCGGGGAAGAAGCCAAACGCCTGTTCAACGACGCCAACGAAATGCTTGACCAGTTGAGTGCGCAGAAAAGCCTCAACCCGCGCGGCGTGGTGGGCCTGTTCCCGGCGAACCGTGTGGGCGACGACATCGAAATTTATCGCGACGAGACCCGCACGCACGTGCTGGCAGTAAGTCGCCATCTGCGCCAGCAAACCGAGAAAGTGGGCTTTGCTAACTACTGCCTGGCCGATTTCGTTGCACCGAAGCTTTCCGGCAAAGCGGATTATATCGGGGCGTTTGCCGTGACCGGGGGTCTTGAGGAAGATGCGCTGGCGGAGGCGTTCGATGCGCAGCACGATGATTACAATAAAATCATGGTGAAAGCGATTGCCGATCGTCTGGCGGAAGCCTTCGCAGAGTACCTCCACGAGCGCGTGCGCAAGGTACACTGGGGCTACGCGGCCAATGAGAACCTCAGCAACGAGGAGCTGATCCGCGAAAACTACCAGGGGATTCGTCCGGCTCCGGGCTATCCAGCCTGCCCGGAACACACCGAAAAGGGCACTATCTGGACATTGCTGGATGTAGAAGCCCATACCGGCATGAAGCTCACCGAGTCTTTCGCCATGTGGCCTGGGGCATCGGTGTCCGGCTGGTATTTCAGCCATCCCGACAGCAAATACTTCGCCGTCGCGCAGCTGCAGCGCGATCAGATTGAAGATTACGCCCTGCGCAAAGGTATGAGTGTCTCAGAGGTTGAACGCTGGCTGGCACCCAATTTAGGCTACGACGCTGACTAACGTCACTTTTCCTTACAACAAACAGGGCGCTCATTAGGCGCCCTGTCTCTTTCTTACGTTTAAACCCTTATACTGAATCATAAAAACGTAGAACGATAAGGAGGAGAACCTTCCGTGCTGACCCTGTTACACTTGCTTTCCGCAGTAGCACTGCTGGTATGGGGCACGCATATTGTCCGTACCGGCGTTATGCGCGTCTTTGGCGCGCGCTTACGCACCGTTCTCAGCAGCAGCGTTGAGAAGAAGCCGCTCGCCTTCTGCGCGGGCATCGGCGTGACGGCACTGGTGCAGAGCAGTAATGCGACGACCCTGCTCGTGACCTCGTTTGTGGCGCAGGATCTGGTGGCGCTGGCACCCGCGCTGGTCATTGTGCTGGGCGCTGACGTGGGGACCGCGCTGATGGCGCGTATCCTGACCTTCGATCTCTCCTGGCTGTCGCCGCTGCTGATTTTTATCGGTGTCATCTTCTTCCTTGGCCGTAAGCAGACGCGTGCCGGACAGCTTGGCCGCGTGGGGATTGGCCTTGGGTTGATCCTGCTGGCGCTGGAGCTGATTGTGCAGGCGGTGACCCCCATCACCGAGGCCAACGGCGTTCAGGTCATCTTTGCCTCGCTGACCGGAGACATCATGCTGGATGCGTTGATCGGCGCGGTATTTGCCATCGTCAGTTACTCCAGCCTGGCCGCCGTGCTGCTGACGGCGACGTTAACCGCCGCGGGGGCGATCTCTTTCCCGGTCGCGCTGTGTCTGGTAATCGGGGCCAACCTTGGCTCTGGCCTGCTGGCGATGCTCAATAACAGCGCCGCAAACGCTGCTGCCCGGCGCGTGGCGCTCGGAAGCCTGCTGTTTAAGCTGGTGGGTAGCCTGATTATTCTGCCGTTTGTCTATCCGCTGGCCAACCTGATGGACAATCTCCCGTTACCGAAGGCTGAGCTGGTTATCTATTTCCACGTGTTTTACAACCTGGTGCGTTGCCTGGCGATGGTGCCTTTTGCTGAACCCATGGCCCGCTTCTGCGAACGGCTTATTCGGGATGAACCGGAGCTGGATGCGCGTCTGAAACCTAAGCATCTGGACACCTCCGCGCTGGATACCCCGGCGCTGGCGCTGGCTAATGCCGCGCGTGAGACGCTGCGCATGGGCGATGCCATGGAAACCATGCTTGAAGGGCTGCAAAAGGTCATGCACGGAGAGCCGCGAGAAGAGAAAGAGCTGCGCAGGCTGGCGGACGATATCAACGTGCTCTATACCGCCATCAAGCTCTACCTGGCGCGTATTCCGCAGGAAGAACTGGCAGAGGAAGAGTCCCGCCGCTGGGCGGAAATCATCGAAATGTCGCTTAACCTCGAGCAGGCCTCGGATATCGTTGAGCGTATGGGAAGTGAAATTGCTGACAAATCCCTTGCCGCGCGCCGCGCCTTCTCGGTTGAAGGCCTGAAGGAGCTGGAGGCGCTGCACGAGCAGTTGCTGAGCAACCTGAAGCTGGCGATGCTGGTCTTCTTCTCCAGCGACGTACCGAGCGCACGCCGCTTGCGTCGTAACAAACATCGCTTCCGTATCCTCAACCGGCGCTACTCGCACGCCCACGTTGAACGACTGCACCAGCAGAACGTCCAGAGCATTGAAACCAGCTCCCTGCACCTGGGGTTGCTGGGGGACATGAAGCGTCTCAACTCGTTATTCTGCGCGGTCGCTTATAGCGTCATGGAGCAGCCGGATGAAGACGACGATCGAGATGAATATTAATCTCTGAAAGCGCCTTTATAAGGTGGTTAACCTGAAAACCAGCAGGTTTACGCCGGGCATGATGCCCGGTAACCGTCGGCTAATCTTTTTACCAGCCCAAACCTAAGGTATATTTCGCCTTTACAGGAGAAACTATGCTGCCAACTCAATCAACACGATTAAACAAATACATTAGCGAGAGCGGGATCTGCTCACGTCGCGAGGCGGACCGTTACATTGAACAGGGTAACGTGTTCCTCAACGGCAAACGCGCCACCATCGGTGATCAGGTCGTCCCCGGTGACGTGGTCAAAGTGAATGGTCAGCTCATTGAACCGCGTGATGCGGAAGACCTGGTATTTATCGCGTTGAATAAGCCGGTTGGCATCGTCAGTACCACGGAAGACGGCGAGCGGGACAACATTGTTGATTTCGTTAACCACAGCAGCCGTATCTTCCCGATTGGCCGCCTTGATAAAGACTCACAGGGGCTGATTTTCCTGACCAACCACGGCGATCTGGTGAACAAAATTCTGCGTGCCGGTAACGACCACGAGAAAGAGTACATCGTCACGGTCAATAAGCCGATCACGGACGACTTTATCCGCGGTATGGGCGCAGGTGTGCCGATTCTGGGGACCGTCACGAAGAAGTGCAAGGTGAAGAAAGAGGCGCCGTTTGCTTTCCGCATTACCCTTGTGCAGGGCTTAAACCGTCAGATCCGCCGGATGTGCGAGCACTTCGGTTATGACGTGGTGAAGCTCGAACGTACGCGCATTATGAACGTGAGTCTGACCGGTATTCCACTGGGCGAGTGGCGTGATTTAACGGATGACGAACTGATTGAGCTGTTCAGGCTCATCGAGAATTCATCGTCTGAAGCGAAGCCAAAAACGAAAGCCAAACCGAAAACCCAGGCCATTAAGCGCCCGGTGGTGAAAGCGCCGCCATCAGAAGAGAAAAGCCGCGGCAAACCTGCGGGCAAACGCTTCGTCCAGCCGGGGCGTAAAAAGAAAGGGCGCTAATTAGCGCCTTCCACGGGGTGAGGTATTGGCTGACCAGGAAAAGGTCGCTTCTTTATCGGGTTTATAAGCCTGCTCTTTTTTCAGCTTGCGGGCTTGTTTCGCCTCAGTTTCACGCTGAGCCATCAATTTATCGATGTACTCTTTTTTAACCTGATTAGTTTCGGCGTTAGTCAGCGTGCGGCCATGGGCGATACGAGCGCGGTCGAGGAGCGTTTTCAGTTCGCGCTGCTCAGCTTCCGTCATGTCTTTCTGGGTCAAACGTGGTGTAGCCATTGCTGAAGCCTCCTGAAGGGGAGGCTCCAGTGTAAAGCAAGCGAAGGAAATTAACCCTGTTTCACTGCATCTTTTTTCGCGGGCTCATTAATGGGTTTGCCTGACCAGTAGCCTGCCAGCAGCGAGCCGGACAGATTATGCCAGACGGAGAACAGCGCACCCGGCAGGGCCGCCAGCGGCGAGAAGTAGATCTTGCCCAGTGCTGCGGCCAGCCCCGAGTTTTGCATCCCCACTTCGATTGCCAGCGTACGACAGGTGGATTCGTCGAAACCAAACAGCTTCCCGCCCCAGTAACCGCCCAAAAGACCAAGGGTGTTATGCAACACCACCGCGATGATCACCACAAAGCCCACTGAGGCAATGTGCGAGGCGGAGCCGGCAACCACGGCGCTGATGATGGCCAGAATACAGACCATCGAGAAGGCAGGCAGGTACGGTTCAACGGCTTTGACCACGCGCGGGAACAGATGGTGAATCACCAGGCCCAGCGCAATCAGGATCACCACAATCTGCAGAATACTGAGCAGCATCCCCATGACGTCTACCTGAATCTGCGCATCCACATACAGACGCGTTAACAGCGGCGTGGCAATCACGCCCACCAGCGTTGAAACGGAAGAGATGGTCACCGAGAGCGCCACATCACCTTTTGCCAGGTAAATCATCACATTGGATGCCGTGCCGCTGGCCACGCTGCCGACCAGCACCATACCGGCGGATAAATCTGGCGGCATTTTAAAGGCCATGGTCAGCAGCCAGGCCGCAAGCGGCATGACCAGGTAGTGCAGGAAAATTCCTGCCGCTACGGGGGCTGGGCGCGACAGAACGCGTTTGAAGTCGTCAATTTTCAGGTGTACGCCCATGCCGAGCATAATCAGCATCAGCAGCGTCGTGACCCACGGGCCAATGCCCGTAAAGTGGGTGGGAGTGTAATACGCGAGTACGGAAAGCAGCAGTGCCCACAACGGGAACAGCCGGGTGATGGCGGATAACATAGATAGTCCTTGCAGTATTGTCGTGTTGTTTAGTTATAAAAAAGCCGGGTCTGTGCCCGGCTTATAGGTATTGTTTATCGTGCTAACGAATTTTATTCAAACAAATTCTGATGAAGTTTTTGCACGACCTGCTCGGCCTGATCGGCTGGCACCAGGAAGCAGAGGTTGTAGCTGGAGGCGCCGTAGCAAATCATACGAATGCTGAACGGGTCGAGTACGCCGAAGACCTCTTTGCCCACGCCGCAGGCACGCGACAGCTTGTTGCCGATGATGGCAACCAGCGCCAGATCTTCTTCCACTTCCACGCGGCACAACTCAGAGAGTTCGATCAGCAACGACTGCGTCAGCAGGGTGTCGCCGGTTGACGTGGAGCCAGTGGTGTCCAGCGTCAGCGCGATGCTCACTTCGGATGTGGTGATCAAATCCACGGAGATATTATGGCGCGCGAGGATGCCAAACACTTCCGCCAGGAAACCGCGAGAATGCAGCATATTGTGGCTGTGCAGCGTCACCAGTGTCTGACGGCGGCGCAGGGCCAGCGCTCGGAACAATGGCGGGTTTTCAGTTTTCTTGCACACCAGCGTACCGCCTGCTTTGGGATCCTTACTGGAGCCAACGAAGACCGGGATATCGCTGCGCACGGCCGGCAACAGCGTCGCCGGGTGCAATACTTTCGCGCCGAAGGTGGCCATTTCTGCCGCCTCTTCAAACGCGATCACATCAATGCGTTTCGCCGCAGAGACCACGCGCGGGTCGGTGGTGTAAATACCCGGCACGTCAGTCCAGATATCCACACGGGTGGCATGCAGCGCTTCGCCGAGCAGGGCTGCCGTATAGTCACTGCCACCGCGGCCAAGCGTTGTTGTACGGCCTTTGGCTTCGCTACCGATAAAGCCCTGAGTGATCACCATCCCTTCTGCCAGGCGCGGAGCCAGCTGCTGCTGGGTCAGCTCGGCCAGCATTTCAACATCCGGCTCGGCACGGCCAAAGCGATCGCTGGTGCGCATGACTTTACGCACGTCAAACCATTGAGCATGGACGTTACGCTCGCGGAGGATCTCCACGAACAGCAGCGTGGACATCAGCTCGCCGTGGCTGACCAGTTCATCGGTCAGCGCGGTGGAGGTCGCCAGAGAGGCGGCTTCAGCCAGGGTAGTGATATTTTCCAGCAGGCGTTCCACTTCCTCACGGATCACGTTCGGATTCTGCAGACGTTCAAGGATGTTGAACTGAATTTTGCGCAGTGCGTCCAGCTTAACGAAACGTTCGGTTGCTTCCAGTCCTTCAGACAGAGAAACCAGCAGGTTCGTCACGCCAGCAGAGGCGGAAAGCACCACCAGGCGGGTATTCGGATCGGCCAGCACCACATCGGCGCTGCGGTTCATGGCATCGTAATCGGCCACACTGGTGCCGCCAAATTTGGCGACCACAAAACTCGTCATAACAACCTCGTGTCAGGGAATGAATAAAGCGACCTTGGCACAAGAATGAAACGAGAACAGGTGCAGGCGCAAAATACGGCCCTATAAATAAAATGTGGGGGAGGTCCTGTCAATGCTGGGATTATGCGGATTTTTTATGGGGGGGTACCCCTCAGTAACAGGACTTATAACAGGGCCATATTTTATGCTTCTTTTTACCGCCTTTTGACCGACATTTCGCCGCCCCTGAAGGGCGTTTCAGCAGCTATACTTTTCGGGTCTTTTCACCTGTGTTTGATGCAGGCCAGGGCAATGGCATAAAAACCATCACAATTTTTATTTGCAGGCGCTACAATCGACCGCAGTCACAATTCTCAAATCAGAAGAGTATTGCTAATGAAAAACATCAACCCAACGCAGACCGCTGCCTGGCAGGCACTACAGAAACATTATGATGAAATGAAAGACGTCACCATCGCGGACCTGTTCGCGAAAGATGCCGATCGTTTCAATAAGTTCTCCGCGACCTTCGATGACCTGATGCTGGTGGATTTCTCCAAAAACCGCATTACCGAAGAAACGCTGGCGAAGCTGCAGGATCTGGCGAAAGAGACTGAGCTGGCCGACGCCATCAAATCCATGTTCTCCGGTGAGAAGATCAACCGCACCGAAGACCGTGCCGTGCTGCACGTGGCGCTGCGTAACCGTAGCAATACTCCGATTATCGTTGACGGCAAAGATGTGATGCCGGAAGTGAACGCGGTGCTGGAAAAGATGAAAGCTTTCTCTGAAGCGATCATCTCCGGAAGCTGGAAAGGCTACACCGGCAAACCGATTACAGATGTGGTTAACATCGGTATCGGCGGGTCTGACCTTGGCCCATTCATGGTCACCGAAGCGCTGCGCCCATACAAAAACCACCTCAACATGCACTTTGTTTCTAACGTCGATGGTACCCACATCGCCGAGGTGCTGAAGAACGTGAATCCGGAAACGACCCTGTTCCTGGTCGCGTCTAAAACCTTCACCACTCAGGAAACCATGACCAACGCCCACAGCGCGCGCGACTGGTTCCTGAAAACCGCAGGCGACAACAAGCACGTGGCGAAACACTTCGCCGCGCTGTCGACCAACGGGAAAGCCGTTAGCGAGTTCGGTATCGACACCGCGAACATGTTCGAGTTCTGGGACTGGGTGGGGGGGCGTTACTCTCTGTGGTCCGCTATTGGCCTGTCGATCATTCTCTCCGTCGGCTTCGACAACTTCGTTGAGCTGCTCTCCGGCGCGCATGCGATGGATAAACACTTCTCCACCACCGCACCTGAGAAAAATCTGCCTGTGCTGCTGGCGCTGATTGGTATCTGGTACAACAACTTCTTCGGGGCTGAAACCGAAGCGATTCTGCCATACGACCAGTACATGCACCGTTTTGCGGCCTACTTCCAGCAGGGCAACATGGAATCCAACGGTAAATACGTTGACCGTAACGGTAACGCAGTGGATTACCAGACTGGCCCAATCATCTGGGGCGAGCCAGGCACTAACGGCCAGCATGCGTTCTATCAGCTGATCCACCAGGGCACCAAAATGGTCCCGTGCGATTTCATCGCCCCGGCCATTACCCATAACCCGCTGTCAGACCACCATCCGAAGCTGCTGTCTAACTTCTTCGCACAGACTGAAGCGCTGGCGTTCGGTAAGTCTCGTGACGTGGTTGAGCAGGAATACCGCGACCAGGGTAAAGATCCGGCCACGCTGGACCACGTTGTGCCGTTCAAAGTGTTCGAAGGCAACCGTCCAACCAACTCCATCCTGCTGCGCGAAATTACGCCGTTCAGCCTGGGTGCGCTGATTGCCCTGTACGAGCATAAGATCTTCACTCAGGGCGCTATCCTGAACATCTTCACCTTTGACCAGTGGGGCGTTGAGCTGGGTAAACAGCTGGCAAACCGTATCCTGCCTGAACTGGGTGATGATAACGCGATTAACAGCCACGACAGCTCCACAAATGGTCTGATCAACCGTTATAAAGCATGGCGCGCGTAATTAAAGTGTCATGAAAAAGTGCCGGCGAAATGCCGGCATTTTTTTATCGGATAATTCCTGATGTCTGTTATTAAACTCAAATTCCTGTAGTGAGTTTAATCTGAAAATAGTTGTTAACCTGTTAATTGCTGCGGTTTATTTTAGGAAAATACGGATAATTGCCGTCACGGGATCTAATTCTATTTCATTGATTTATATAAGTTATATTATTATCTAATCGTCCTTTTGTTTCCATTTTATCCAATTGTCCGAAAACCCTTCTTCTATTTATCCCTACGGCAAACCCTCACCTTTAGTTGTGTATACTCGAATCCGCCTGAAATTCTTTTTGGGCAAATCTCCATTCATTAAATGAAGGGAAATTCTTATGAAGAAAGTACTGTATGGCATTTTCGCCATATCTGCGCTTGCGGCGACATCTGTTAATGCGGCTCCGGTTCAGGTCGGAGAAGCGGCAGGTTCGGCTGCGACGTCTGCGTCTGCGGGGATTTCTACCGCGTCCAGCGCCAGCACCGTAAGTTCAGCCGTGGGTGTCGCCCTGGCGGCAACCGGTGGCGGTGATGGCTCCAATACCGGAACCACGACCACCACGACCACCAGCACCCAGTAATAACGGGTGTTTTAATCATAACCACACTTCGGTGTGGTTATTCTGGCTTTTCAGTAGCCTTCGGGACCTGTAGACCGGGTAAGCGCAGCATCACCCGGCAATAATGCGGAGAAGAGTCGTGAAGCGACCTGGGATCATCCTGATTTGTCTGCTTTTGCAGGCGTGCTCGGCCACCACCAAAGGGCTGGGCCATTCACTGTGGGAAAGCATGTTCGGTACGCCGGGCGTGCATCTGACCGATGACGAACTTCAGAACATGCCCTATGCCAGTCAGTACATGCAGCTCAACGATGGCCCACAGCTGTTTGTGGTGCTCGCTTTCGATGAAAACGGGCAGCAGAAATGGGTGACGCAGGATCAGGCCACCATCGTAACGCAGCATAGCCGTATCGTGAAAACCCTGCTCGGGGGCGACAACCTGCTTGAAGTCAACAATCTCGCCGCCGATCCGCTGAACAAGCCGAACCAGATAACCGACGGGGCAAGCTGGACCCGCACGATGGGCTGGACCGAACACAAGCAGGTTCGCTATGCCACCGCCCGCTCCACCTTCCGCTGGGATGGCACGGACAGCGTCAATGTGGGCAGCGACGAAACCCGGGTTCGCGTGCTGGATGAAGAGGTCACTACCGATCAGGCAACCTGGCATAACCGCTTCTGGGTGGACGATGACGGCCAGATACGCCAGTCGTTACAGTATCTGGGTGCCGGATTCTTCCCGGTCAAAACCACGCTGATCAAGGCCGCGAAATCATGAAAACACTTATTCGCGTTGCGCTGATCGCAAGCTTTGCTACGCCGCTCGCATGGTCTGCCGGGACGGTAAAAGTCTATACGCAGGACAATACGAAGCCTAAAACATTGACCAACGCCGGACACTTGATCGATCTCGTCGGCCAGCCAAGGCTGGCGAACAGCTGGTGGCCGGGTGCGGTCATCAGTGAACGACAGGCGACGGTGGTGGCGGAGCAACAACATAACGCGCTGCTCGCCAGGCTAACAGGGCTGGCGGAGCAGGAAGAGGGTGACGACGCGGCGGCCATTAACAGCCTTCGCCAGCAGCTTAAGGCGCTGAAGGTCACCGGACGGTTGCCGGTCAATCTCGATCCGGACCACGTTCGCGTCGCGGAAACGGCTAACCCGTCACTGGAAGGCGAGTACACGCTCTGGCTACCTGTTCAGCCTTCTACCATTACCGTGTTCGGGCTTGTCAGCAGTCCCGGTGACAAGCCGTTTATGCCGGGTCGCGATGTGGCGAGCTATCTCGATGAACAAAATTTGCTGAGCGGTGCGGATAAGAGCTACGCATGGGTGGTGTACCCGGACGGCCAAACGCAAAAAGCACCGGTAGCCTACTGGAATAAACGCCATATCGAACCGATGCCAGGCAGCGTCATTTTTGTCGGTTTTGCCGACCATTTCTGGACGAAGGCATATGACGGGCTGAACGCCGATATCCTTCACTCCCTGAAACAGCGGATACCGGAATAATGAAAAGAACCTATCTCTATAGCATGCTGGCGTTGTGCGTGAGTGCCGCCTGCCATGCAGAAACGTATCCGGCACCCATTGGCCCGTCTCAGTCAGATTTCGGCGGCGTCGGTTTACTGCAAACGCCTACCGCGCGCATGGCGCGGGAAGGGGAAATCAGCCTCAACTACCGTGATAACGATCAGTATCGCTACTACTCCGCCGCTGTACAGCTGTTTCCGTGGCTCGAAACCACGCTGCGCTACACTGACGTGCGCACCAAACGGTACAGCAGCGTCGAGTCCTTCTCCGGCGATCAGACCTACAAAGATAAAGCGTTCGACGTGAAGCTGCGTCTGTGGGAAGAGAGTTACTGGATGCCGCAGGTCTCCGTTGGCGCACGGGATATCGGCGGTACCGGTCTGTTTGATGCGGAATACGTGGTGGCCAGCAAAGCCTGGGGACCGTTTGATTTCTCACTCGGTCTCGGCTGGGGGTATCTGGGCACCAGCGGCAACGTGAAAAACCCGTTCTGCTCCTACAGCGACAAATATTGCTATCGCGATAATAGCTATCAGAAAGCGGGCTCCATCAACGGCGACCAGATGTTCCACGGCCCGGCCTCGCTGTTTGGCGGCGTAGAGTACCAGACGCCCTGGCAGCCGCTGCGCCTGAAGCTGGAATACGAAGGGAATGACTATTCACAGGATTTCGCCGGCAAGATTGAGCAGAAGAGCAAATTTAACGTCGGTGCCATTTACCGTGTGGCTGACTGGGCTGACGTTAACCTCAGCTATGAGCGTGGCAATACCGTGATGTTTGGCGTGACGCTGCGTACCAACTTTAACGATATGCGGCCACACTACAACGACAACGCGCGCCCTGCCTACCAGCCGGAGCCGCAGGATGCCATTCTGCAGCACTCCGTCGTGGCGAACCAGCTGACCCTGCTGAAATACAACGCCGGACTGGCGGATCCGAAGATTCAGGTGAAAGGCGATACGCTGTACGTGACCGGCGAGCAGGTGAAATACCGCGACTCGCGGGAAGGGATCGAACGCGCCAACCGGATCATCATGAACGATCTGCCGGACGGTATCAGCACGATCCGCGTGACCGAAAACCGTCTGAACATGCCGCAGGTCACGACGGAAACGGATGTCGCCAGCCTTAAGCGCCATCTGGAAGGCGAACCGCTTGGGCATGAAACCGAGCTGGTGCAAAAACGCGTTGAGCCAGTGGTGCCAGACACCACCGAGCAGGGCTGGTATATCGATAAGTCGCGCTTTGATTTCCATATCGATCCGGTGCTGAACCAGTCTGTTGGTGGGCCAGAAAACTTCTACATGTATCAGCTGGGCGTCATGGCGACGGCGGATCTGTGGGTCACCGACCACCTGCTGACCACCGGCAGCCTGTTCGGTAACCTTGCCAACAACTACGACAAGTTCAACTATACCAACCCGCCGAACGACTCGAAGCTGCCGCGCGTGCGTACTCGCGTACGTGAATATGTGCAGAACGACGCTTACGTAAACAACCTGCAGGCCAACTACTTCCAGTACTTTGGTAACGGTTTCTACGGCCAGGTTTACGGCGGTTATCTGGAAACGATGTTTGGCGGCGCGGGGGCTGAAGTGCTCTACCGTCCGGTAGACAGCAACTGGGCGTTCGGTCTTGATGCCAACTACGTCAAACAGCGTGACTGGCGCAGCGCGCAGGACATGATGAAGTTCACCGATTACAGCGTTAAAACCGGCCACCTGACGGCCTACTGGACGCCGTCGTTTGCCCCGGACGTACTGGTGAAAGCCAGCGTTGGTCAGTATCTGGCGGGGGATAAAGGCGGCACGCTGGATATCTCTAAACACTTCGACAGCGGTGTGGTGGTCGGTGGCTATGCCACGATCACTAACGTCTCGCCGGACGAGTACGGGGAAGGGGACTTCACCAAAGGCGTGTACGTCTCCATTCCGCTGGATCTGTTCTCGTCAGGCCCAACCCGCAGCCGTGCGGCAATTGGCTGGACGCCGCTGACGCGTGACGGTGGTCAGCAGCTGGGTCGTAAATTCCAGCTGTACGACATGACCAGCGATAAGAACATCAACTTCAGATGATGCGTGAGTGCCCGGTAGCGTTACGCCTGCCGGGCACCTTACAAACGCCGCAACAGTCTCGCCGGGTTGCCGGCGTAAACCCCTTTCTCGGTGATGGACTTTGTCACCACGCTTCCCGCCCCAATCACCGCCCCATCACAAATTGAGACAGCCAGAATGGTGGCCCCGCTGCCGATTGAAACGTCGTTGCCCACGCGAATGTGTCCCCAGCTGCGCCGGTCGGCATTGGGTTTACCGTCGCGGAACATATCGTTGGCGAACATCACCCCATGGCCAATGAAACAGCGCTCGCCGACGGTGACGTACTCGCAGATGAAGGTATGGGACTGAATTTTGCTGTCAGCACCGATGTGCGAGTTAGCCTGGATTTCAACAAACGGGCCGATAAAGACGTTATCGCCCAGCGAACATTCATAAAGATTCGCGGGTTCGTAAATGACGACGTTTTCGCCGCAGACAACATGACGAATAGCCGCCTGGCGTTGCTCTGGCATACATCTCCTTAGACTGGCATCGACATAATATGGAGGGTGCTGGTTTGCGCCGCAGTGATGAAGAGGGTGTCTTTGACATGTTTCAGCCCCTGCGCTTCGTAAAACCGGCGTGCGCGAGGGTTCTTTTCGAGGACTTCCAGCCACAGCAGATTTTCCGAACAGGCTTTTGCCTGGCGAATCACTTCCGCAAGGAGTTGCTCGCCGTAGCGGTGTCCCGTGGCATCCGGCAATAAATAGAGTTTATGCAGGAGCGTACCCGACAGCCCCTCGGGCTCGATGGTCTGCTGGGTTGAGAATTTTGCGAATCCGACTGGCATTTGTGCGCTGGCAATGAGCCAGTAAGTGCCCGGCTGCATCAGGCTGTCTGCTATCGCCTGCGGCGCGTATTCCTGCTTAAGAAAGGCGGCAAGCTCTGTCTGGCTTTCCCATAGATGCCCAAAGTGATGCCGGTAGCTGGCATACCCCATTTCACTCAGCTGTTTTGCATCATCCAGGGTGGCGCGTTGAATGGTTAATTTCATCATCCCTTCGTCGAAATAAGCGTGTCACAATGCAACATGCCACAGCGCTGAACATAATATAAACAAAAAATATAGATCACCGTCACATTTTTGCGTTATACAGGAACCTCGCCCTGGAGAATGAGGTGCTCTATGACATCCCTGACTCGCCCGCGCGTTGAGTTTATCTCAACAATCCTCCAGACCGTGCTGAACCTCGGTCTGCTGAGCCTTGGCCTGATACTGGTCGTCTTTTTGGGAAAAGAGACGGTGCATCTGGCGGATGTGCTGTTCGCCCCTGAACAAACCAGCAAATATGAGCTGGTGGAAGGCCTGGTGGTCTACTTTCTCTACTTTGAGTTTATCGCGCTGATTGTGAAGTATTTCCAGTCGGGCTTTCACTTCCCGCTACGCTATTTTGTTTACATCGGGATCACCGCGATTGTGCGGCTGATCATCGTGGATCATACCTCCCCGCTCGACGTACTGATCTATTCGGCGGCGATCCTGCTGCTGGTGATCACGCTCTGGCTGTGCAATTCGAAACGGCTGAAACGGGAATAAAAAAATGGCGGCCCGGAGGCCGCCTAACAACAGTCACAAGTTGGGTCAATACAATACGTCTAAAGTTGAGGGTTGCAGTGGCATAACAAATGAAACTTAACCTTTCACACCGCCCGCCGTCAGGCCATTCACCAGCCAGCGCTGCGCCAGCAGGAACACGACGGTGATAGGGATGGCGGAAAGTACAGCCGCCGCAGCAAAGTCGCCCCACAAATAGTTCTGCGGATTGAGGTATTGCTGCATACCGACGGCCAGCGTATAGCTGTTGACATCACGCAGTAACAGGGAAGCGACCGGCACTTCGGTGATGGCTGCGATAAACGACAGGATAAAGACCACCGCCAGGATCGGCACCGACAGCGGCAGAAGCACCAGACGGAATGCCTGCCACGGGGTCGCGCCATCCAGCGCCGCCGCTTCTTCCAGCGAGCCGTCAATGGTTTCGAAATACCCTTTGATGGTCCACACATGCAGCGCGATACCGCCAAGATAGGCGAAGATGACGCCACCGTGGGTGTTCAGGCCGATAAACGGCACATACTGGCCCAGTCGGTCAAACAAGGCATACAACGCCACCAGTGACAGTACCGCCGGGAACATCTGGAAAATCAGCATCCCTTTCAGCAGCGTGGCCTTACCCGGGAAACGCATACGGGCAAAGGCGTAAGCACAGGTCGTGGAGAGTGCGACAATACCAATCGCGGTAATCCCGGCAATTTTCACCGAGTTCCACAGCCATAACAGCACCGGGAACGGCGGTGGCGTGACGCGGCCATCCGCGTGTTCAACGCTGAAGCCCAGCGCTAACTTCCAGTGCTCCCAGGAGATTTCATCCGGGATCAGGCTCCCGGTCGCGAAGTTACCGGCACGCAGGGAGATGGCGATGACCATCAGCAGCGGGAACATGATTGCCGCGATAAAAATCAGCAGCCCTAAATGCGTCGCGAAGAGGCGCAGTTTCTGAGATTTGGGTTGGACCATAGACATATTCTGTGCCCTCCTTAGTCGAATTTCATGCGTGTTGCTTTCAGGTTCACAATCGCCAGAGCGCCAACCAGCAGGAAGATCAGGGTGGCAATCGCTGCCGCCAGACCGAAGTCCTGACCGCCGCCGCCTTCGAAGGCGATACGGTAGGTGTAGCTGACGAGCAGGTCGGTATAGCCTGCCGGCGTGGTGGTGCCAAGACGGTCAGGCCCACCGTTGGTCAACAGCTGAATCAGCACGAAGTTGTTAAAGTTGAAGGCAAAGCTGGCAATCATCAGCGGCGTCAGCGGTTTAATGAGCAGCGGCAGCGTAATCTTAAAGAAATTCTGGAACGGACCCGCGCCATCCATTGCCGAGGCTTCGTACAAATCGTCCGGAATCGCCTTCAGCAGGCCCATGCACAGGATCATCATGTACGGATAACCGAGCCAGGTGTTCACGATGATAATCATCGAGCGGGCGGTGATTGGGTCGCTGAACCAGGCCGGTTTGATGCCGAACAGCGCGCTCAGCATCATGTTGATTTCACCGAAGCTCTGGTTAAACAGCCCTTTGAAAATCAGAATCGAGATAAACGACGGGACGGCATACGGCAGAATAAGCAGCACGCGGTAAATGGCTTTCCCTTTTAGAGATTCCCACTGCACCAGACACGCCAGCACCATGCCCACGGCAACGGTCAGGATCACCGTCAGTATGGAGAACACCACGGTCCAGACAAAGATGGCGAAGAACGGTTTCTGGATCCCTTCATCGGTGAAGACGCGGGTGAAGTTGTCCCAGCCTATCGTCACGGTGTAGCCCGGGCTGAGCTTGTCATCACCCCATTTGCCATCAGCCGTAATGGACTGGTAGAAACCAATGTCGTTGTTTGGACGGTACTTCACGCCGCTCTGGTTGTTGGTCAGCGTGCCGTCGTCCGCCAGCGTATAGAGCGGTTGTGTCCCGGAGAACTGGCGCAGTGAACTCATGGTCACTTTGCTTTCGTCCGGCAGTTGGGCGGTAAGCTGCGTCAGTGCCTGACGGTTCTGCGTAATGATGCGCAGGTTAGCGCGTTCGCCTTCCGGCAGGGCCGCAGCCTCTTTTAAGGCCAGCTTCTGCTCACCGCCAAATTTGAAAGCGTCAGAGACATAATTTTTGCCGGTTTCTTCGTCAGTGAGTGCTAACTTCCACTCGCTGCCCGCAGGATACAGGCCGAAGTTAAAGGTTTTGCCCGCCTGATAAGAGCGGTCCATCAGCACCTGTTGGGCGCGTTCCTGAGCAAGCTGGTTGGTGCTGCTGTAGTTGGTGAACGCGATAGCAATGGTACAAATCAGCGGGAACAGGACAAACAGACCCATCCCGGCCACGCCCGGGTAAACATATCGCCAGGCATAGGCTTTACGGTTGGCGAAAATATACAGGCCAGCAGAGCTTAAAATCAGCGTCATGATGGCGAACAGATATTCCCCTTGTACGTACATTAAAACAACAAGGTAACCCACCAGCAGACACAGCAGACCCATTACAGACCACTTCAGGGCAGAGCTTTGCCACCAGTGTTTCTTTTTAATGACATCCATGGGGTTCTTCCTCTACAACACATTTTGTTCTCCCTCTCTCCGCAGGGGAGAGAGGGGATAAAAGCCTTACTTCGTGATACGACCCTGAGCATCTTTCAGCGCAGCATCAACCGTCTGACGACCGCTTGCTGCGTTGATGACGGCGGTACGGGTGGCGTACCAGAACGCTGCCATTTGTGGGATGTTCGGCATGATTTCGCCTTTCTGGGCGTTATCCATGGTTGCCGCGATACGTGGGTCTTTCGCCAGCTGATCCTGGAAGGATTTCAGCGCAACCGCGCCCAGCGGTTTGTCCTTGTTCACTTCATCCAGACCCTGGTCGGTCAGCAGGTAGTTTTCCAGGAACTCTTTCGCCAGCTCTTTGTTTGGGCTGGCAGCGTTAATACCTGCGCTCAGCACGCCAACGAACGGTTTAGACGGCTTGCCTTTAAAGGTTGGCAGCAGGGTTACGCCGTAGTTGATTTTGCTCTTGTCGATGTTGGTCCAGGCCCACGGACCGTTGATGGTCATCGCGGTTTCGCCTTTGTTGAACGCCGCTTCTGCGATGGAGTAGTCGGTATCCGCGTTCATGTGTTTGTTCTTGATGAGGTCAACCAGGAAGGTCAGGCCTGCTTTCGCGCCAGCGTTGTCCACGCCCACGTCTTTCACGTCATATTTGCCGTTTTCAAATTTGAACGCGTAACCGCCGTCGGCAGCAATCAGCGGCCAGGTGAAGTACGGTTCCTGCAGGTTGAACATCAGCGCGCTCTTACCTTTCGCCTTCAGCTCTTTATCCAGTTTCGGGATCTCTTCCCAGGTTTTCGGTGGGTTGGGTACCAGGTCTTTGTTGTAAATCAGAGACAGCGCTTCTACCGCGATTGGGTAAGCGATGATCTTGCCGTTATAGCGAACGGCATCCCAGGTGAACGGGTACAGTTTGTCCTGGAAAGCTTTGTCCGGCGTCACTTCAGCCAGCAGACCCGACTGGGCGTAGCCACCGAAACGGTCATGTGCCCAGAAGATGATGTCCGGACCGTCACCCGTTGCAGCCACCTGCGGGAATTTCTCTTCCAGTTTGTCCGGGTGTTCAATGGTAACTTTGATACCGGTGTCTTTCTCGAATTTCTTGCCCACTTCGGCCAGGCCGTTATAGCCTTTATCGCCGTTAATCCAGATAACCAGCTTACCTTCTTCAATTTTGGCGAGAGCCGGTGCGGAAATCATCATTGCTGCAAGGGCGGACAATGCGAAAACGCGTGCGCCAGTCTTGATCTTCATATCTGCCATCCTTTTTTGGTGATGTGCTCGTGGATACACTGAGGTGGTTCAACGTGACTCAGTCTCCTTATTTGACATCCTCTTTCCATCCTCCCAACCCCTACGCCCCACCCCCCGTTTGTGTGATCTCCGTTACATAAATTTAAGTTATGAGTGCTGGCGCACATAAAAACACAGTGAATTTTGCAGGTGGCTTCACGAATTTCGCCTCAGCCCTCCAGCGGCGGTCGCAGAGCCTGCTCTCTCATCCTCCCGCCTCCTCCCCCATAAAAAAGCCGGGGGGTGGAGGATTCACGAAAGTAATGGATACCCCATAGTGAACTTATCTTGAATGTTTCTGTCGGTGACAGGTTGTAACGAAGGGAGAAGGGCATGGCGAGCGTACAGCTGCGTAATGTAACGAAAGCCTGGGGTGACGTTGTGGTGTCGAAAGACATCAATCTGGACATCCACGAAGGTGAATTCGTGGTATTTGTCGGCCCATCTGGCTGCGGTAAATCAACTCTGCTGCGTATGATTGCCGGTCTTGAAACCATCACCAGCGGCGATTTGCTGATTGGTGATACCCGAATGAATGACATTCCGCCTGCCGAACGTGGCGTCGGCATGGTTTTCCAGTCTTATGCACTCTATCCCCACCTTTCCGTAGCCGAGAACATGTCCTTCGGTCTGAAGCTGGCGGGCGCGAAAAAAGAGGTGATTAACCAGCGCGTCACGCAGGTGGCGGAAGTGTTACAGCTGGCACACCTGCTTGAGCGTAAACCAAAAGCCCTTTCTGGTGGGCAGCGTCAGCGTGTGGCAATTGGCCGTACGTTGGTCGCCGAACCGCGCGTGTTCCTGCTCGATGAACCGCTTTCTAACCTGGATGCCGCTCTGCGCGTCCAGATGCGTATCGAAATCTCCCGTCTGCACAAACGTCTTGGCCGCACGATGATTTACGTCACCCACGATCAGGTCGAAGCGATGACGCTGGCCGACAAAATTGTGGTGCTGGACGCCGGTCGCGTGGCGCAGGTGGGTAAACCGCTGGAGCTTTATCACTACCCGGCAGACCGCTTTGTTGCGGGTTTTATTGGCTCGCCAAAGATGAACTTCCTGCCCGTCAAAGTGACCGCGACAGCCATTGAACAGGTACAGGTGGAGCTGCCAAACCGTCAGCAAGTGTGGCTGCCGGTCGACAGCGCCAACGTACAGGTGGGGGCCAATATGTCCCTCGGTATTCGTCCTGAGCATTTACTGCCGAGCCACATCGCCGATGTGACGCTGGAAGGTGACGTTCAGGTCGTCGAACAACTTGGTCACGAAACACAGATTCATATCCAGATCCCCGCCATCCGTCAGAACCTGGTCTACCGCCAGAATGACGTGGTGTTGGTAGAAGAGGGTGCCACATTCGCTATCGGTTTGCCGCCAGAGCGTTGCCATCTGTTCCGTGAGGATGGCACCGCATGTCGTCGGTTGCACAAAGAGCCAGGCGTTTAAGCATTCCAATTACAAAGAAAAGCAATGATCTCAGGAGATAGAATGATGATTACTCTGCGCAAGCTTCCTCTGGCAATCGCCGTGACGGCAGGCATTTTGTCTGCACACGCGGGTGCCGTGGACTTTAAAGGTTATGCTCGTTCTGGCATTGGCTGGACCGGGAGTGGCGGTGAACAACAATGTTTCCAGGCAACCGGTGCACAAAGTAAATACCGTCTCGGTAACGAATGTGAAACCTACGCCGAATTGAAACTGGGTCAGGAAGTGTGGAAAGAGGGCGATAAGAGCTTCTATTTCGACACTAACGTTGCGTATTCCGTTTCTCAGCAGAATGACTGGGAATCCACCAGCCCAGCCTTCCGTGAAGCAAACGTGCAGGGTAAAAACCTGATTGAATGGCTGCCAGGCTCCACCATCTGGGCCGGTAAGCGTTTCTATCAGCGTCATGACGTCCACATGATCGACTTCTACTACTGGGATATCTCTGGTCCTGGTGCGGGTATCGAAAACATCGATCTGGGCTTCGGTAAACTGTCTCTGGCCGCGACCCGTTCTTCTGAGTCCGGCGGTTCTGCAACCTTCGCCGATCGTGATGCGAACGGCGACCGTATTTATGACAACGTAGTACCAAACGATGTCTTCGACGTCCGTCTGGCCGGCCTGGAAACCAACCCGGGTGGTACACTGGAACTGGGTGTTGACTATGGTCACACCAACATTCCTGACGACTACTATCTGCAGCCTGGCGCCTCTAAAGATGGCTGGCTGTTCACCGCTGAGCACACCCAGAGCATGTTGAAAGGCTTCAACAAGTTCGTGCTGCAGTACGGTACGGACTCCATGACCTCTAACGGCAAAGGTATTCCGCAGGGCGGTAGCATTGATAACGACGGTTCCATGTGGCGTGTGCTGGACCACGGTGCAATCACCCTGGCAGACCGTTGGGACCTGATGTACGTCGGTATGTACCAGAATATCGATCGTGACAACAACAATGGTACAGAGTGGTGGACTGTCGGCGTGCGTCCAATGTTCAAATGGACGCCAATCATGAGCACCCTGCTTGAAGTGGGCTACGACAACGTTAAGTCTCAGAAAACTGACGAGAAAAACAGCCAATACAAAATCACCCTGGCACAGCAATGGCAGGCAGGCGACAGCATCTGGTCTCGCCCGGCTATCCGTGTCTTCGCAACCTACGCGAAGTGGGATGAGAAATGGGGCTATGCGAACAACGACTCAGGCGCAGGTTACACCTCTGGCGTAGCGTATAGCGACACTTCCGCGAAAACCTTCAGCCGTGGCGACTCCGACGAGTGGACCTTCGGTGCCCAGATGGAAATCTGGTGGTAATTCGGTAGACCTGACGTAATGACCTAAAAAGAGGGGCGTAAGCCCCTCTATCCTTAGGGTGCTGCGCGCTATTGCCTGGCCACCGCAGTGCTCACGCTATCAGAGGTAATAACAATGAAAATGAAGAAAAGTCTCGTCGCGCTGTGCCTCTCTGCGGGGCTGCTGGCCTGTGTTCCGGCGATCACCTTCGCAGATGTCAATTTCGTGCCACAAAATACCAGCGCTGCGCCTGCCATCCCGGCGGCGGCGCTCCAGCAACTGACCTGGACGCCGGTTGACCAATCCAAAACCCAGTCAACCCAACTTTCTGCGGCAGGCCAACAGCTTAACGTGCCGGGGATTGCCGGTCCGGTTGCCGCTTTCAGCGTCCCGGCCAATATTGGTGAGCTGACCCTGACGCTGACCAGCGAAGTAAGCAAGCAGACCAGCGTATTTGCGCCTAACGTCCTGATTCTGGACCAAAACCTGACGCCATCTGCCTTCTTCCCGAGCGACTATTTTGGCTACCAGGAGCCTGGCGTCATGAGCGCTGACCGCCTCGAAGGCAAAATGCGCCTGACGCCTGCTCTGGGACAGCAGAAGATTTATGTCCTGGTCTTCACCACGGATAAAGATTTGCAGCAGACCACTAAGCTCACCGACCCGGCAAAAGCCTATGCCAAAGGAACCGGTAACTCTGTTCCGGATATCCCGGATCCGTTAGCGCGTCATGTCACCGACGGGTTGCTGAAGCTGAAAGTCTCAACAAACAGTGCTTCCAGCGTACTGGTTGGCCCTCTGTTTGGTTCATCCGGTACAGGCCCGGTCACGGTGGGGAACACTGCTGCGCCTGTGTATGCCGCACCCGTTGCTACGGCGGCGGCTCCGGCTGCAACCGCAGCCCCGGCTCCGGCGAAGAAAGCCGAGCCGGTACTGAACGACACCGAAGAATACTTCAATAACGCCATTAAGCAGGCGGTGAAGCGCGGCGATGTCGACAAAGCGCTGAAACTGCTTGATGAAGCCGAACGTTTAGGTTCAACCACTGCCCGTTCCACCTTTATCAGCAGTGTAAAAGGCAAGGGGTAACCGTTTCCCCACAGTGCTGATTTGTTAGTAGTTTAGTGCGCCTGAGTGGGCGCACTTTTTTTGGTGTCACACGGGCTGTTGCGCTCTTGTTGCGATCGTGATCGTTAAATAACGTTTGGCCCCCCTCAATCCGCTTTTCTGCGATACAATGCCATTACGTTATGTATCGGAGAGTCTGGCATGTCACACCCCGCGCTAACGCAACTGCGTGCGCTGCGCTATTTCGACCAAATACCTGCGCTTGACCCGGAGCAACTGGACTGGCTGCTGCTGGAAGATTCCATGACTAAACGTTTCGAGCAGCAGGGCAAAACCGTTACGGTGACCCTGGTTCAGGAAGGGTTTGTCTCTTGCGCTGAGATCGCCTCTGAGCTGCCCCTGTTGCCGCAGGAAGAACGCTACTGGCTGCGCGAAATATTACTCTGTGCAGACGGTGAGCCATGGCTTGCCGGACGAACGGTTGTTCCCGAGTCCACCCTTTCCGGGCCAGAGCTGGCGCTACAACGGCTGGGGAATACGCCGCTGGGGCGCTATCTTTTCACGTCGTCCGAGCTTACCCGGGATTTTATTGAGATTGGTCGCGATGCCGAACTGTGGGGGCGTCGTTCCCGCCTTCGCCTGAGCGGTAAGCCGTTAATACTGACGGAGCTTTTTTTACCGGCATCGCCGTTGTACTAAGAGGAAGAAAAAATGGAGTGGAGCCTGACGCAGAATAAGCTGTTGGCTTATCACCGCTTGATGCGTACAGATAAACCCATCGGCGCGCTGCTGCTGCTGTGGCCGACCCTTTGGGCGCTATGGGTAGCAACACCAGGGGTACCGCCGCTGTGGATCCTGGGGGTGTTCATTGCAGGCGTCTGGCTGATGCGTGCGGCGGGCTGCGTGGTCAATGACTATGCGGATCGTAAATTCGACGGGCACGTAAAACGTACGGCCCATCGTCCGTTGCCCAGCGGGCAAGTGACCGAAAAAGAGGCCCGTACGCTGTTTATCGTACTGGTGCTGCTCTCTTTCCTGCTGGTGTTAACCCTGAACACCATGACCATTCTGCTTTCAGTTGCGGCCCTGGCTCTGGCCTGGGTTTATCCGTTCATGAAGCGCTACACCCACCTGCCTCAGGTGGTGCTGGGCGCGGCGTTTGGCTGGTCGATCCCGATGGCGTTTGCGGCGGTGAGTGAGTCCGTCCCGTTAAGCTGCTGGCTGATGTTCCTGGCGAACATTCTCTGGGCCGTGGCATACGACACGCAATACGCGATGGTAGACCGCGACGATGACCTGAAGATTGGCATTAAATCGACGGCGATCCTCTTCGGACGTCATGACAAGCTGATCATCGGTATCCTGCAGGTTGCGGTGCTGGCGTTAATGGTGACGATAGGTTACCTGAACGGGCTCAACTGGGCGTTTTACTGGGCCGTGCTGGTGGCGGGAATGCTGTTTGTCTACCAGCAGAAGCTGATTGCGAAACGGGAGCGTGAAGCCTGCTTCAAGGCGTTTATGAATAACAACTATGTCGGTCTGGTGCTGTTTTTAGGGCTGGCGATGAGCTACTTTTCGTAAAAAAAACGGCAGCCAGAAGGCTGCCGTTTTTGTTTTCATCGCAGGTCATCAGACCGCTGCACGCTTCACTCGCCTTGCGTCGCACTTTCAATCGTTAAACGCACATCAGACGTGATCAGTTCGGCCAGCATCTGGTACACCTTCAGCGTCTCTTCCGGCTCGGCATCGCCCGTATCACTGATAAATCCTTCATCACGCAGCGTCAGCACCAGAGAGCTGAAGACCGCTTTGTCGAAGAATTCCGGGGCGTTAATCCCGTGCAGAACAGACAGGCGCTGTGCCAGCGTCCGGCTCTCTTTCTCGAGCGTACCGCGGTTAATGGACGGATTCGCGCTCAGCAACCAGAAGGTGATGGCGTAGCGCTGCAGCGTTTCACGCGCGCCCGCCGCCAGCAGTTGCAGGGTACGGGACCGTGACGGATTGATATGCAGCTCGTCGTTCGTGACGGTAATCAGCCCCTGACGACGCAGCTCTTCGGTCAGTTTATCCAGCTCAGTCGCCAGTTCGTCCTTGTCCCAGCGCAGGAACAGCTCCGCTTTCAGCATTGGATAGAGCGTTTCAACATGACGCAACAGCTCCTGACGCGAGATGCGACGATGCTGGGTGATGATGGCCGCCATGAGCGAGGGCAGCATCAGCATATGCGCGATGTTGTTGCGATAGTAAGTCATCAGCACCGCCTGCTCGCGCGGGAGAATGATGATGTCGCCGATGGTGTCCTTTTCGACTTCAAACTTGTTCATCTGCAGGGCATGCTCGATAAGCTCGCTTGCCGTGCTTACCGGTACGGTCGAATCTACCGAGTACGGCACGTTGCGCATCATGTCGAGATAGCAATCCAACTGCTCCGTAAGCTGTTCACGGGTCAGTGAACGCTGACGAGAGGCCAGAAGCGCCGTACAGCACAGGTTCATGGCGTTTGCCGCACCGGCGTTGTTAATACGCACCATCAGTTCAGAGGCGATGCTGTTGACCGTAGGCGTCAGCCAGGCCGGGCGAATCGCTTCGATAGGATCGATAGACTCGCGCCACTCCGGAACATGGTTGTTCAGGTAGGTCATCAGCGGCATCGGCTCGCCAAAGTTGACGTAGCCCTGGCCAAGGTTGCGTAACTTGCTCAGGCCGCGCAGCATCTGCGGCAGGCTCTCTTTCTCTTTGGTCGCACCGCGCAGCTCTTTGGCGTAGGTGCCCACTTCCATCACGTGTTCGTAGCCAATGTAGATGGGGACGAGGGTGATCGGGCGAGTTCCCCCGCGCAGCATCGCCTGAATGGTCATCGACAGCGTGCCGGTTTTAGGATCGAGCAGACGACCGGTACGGGAGCGACCCCCTTCCACGAAGTATTCAACGGAATAACCGCGGCTGAACAGCTCGCCAAGATATTCACGGAATACGGTGGAGTAGAGCTTGTTGCCCTTAAAGGTACGACGGATAAAGAACGCCCCCAGGCGGCGGAAAATCGGGCCGGCTGGCCAGAAGTTCAGGTTAATGCCGGCAGCGATGTGCGGCGGTACCAGACCCTGGTGATAGAGCACATAGGAGAGGAGCAGATAGTCCATGTGGCTGCGGTGGCAGGGGACATAGACAATCTCATGGCCATCATGGGCCAGCTGGCGTACGCGCTCGGCGTTATGAACGTTGATGCCCTGATAGAGGCGGTTCCACGTAAAGCCCAGGATACGATCGGAAAGACGAATCATCTCGTAAGAGAAGTTCGCGGCAATCTCTTCCATCAGTGCAATAGCGTTCTGCTGTGCTTTCTCATGGGAAATCTTTTTGCTGCGCGCTTCGTCTTCAACGGCCCTGGCAATCGCTTTGGAGGCCAGCAGCTTGTTGAACAGGTCCTGACGTGCAGGAAGACGTGGACCGACGGCAGCCAGACGCTGACGGGCGAAGTGCATACGCGCCACGCGCGCCAGTTTCTGCGCGATAATCTTGTCGGTGCCGTGCTCGTCCGCCATACGGCGCAGCGAAACGGACGGGGAGAAACGCACGAAGCTGTCACGTCCCAGCCAGGAGACCGCGAAGAATTTCTGAATGCCGTTAAGCATGCGCAGCGGTGGGTTCTCTTCACCTTTCTCTCTGCCCGGGCGGCGACCAAACATCACCGATACCGGCACCATCTGCACATCCAGACCCGGATTGCTGCGGTGCAGGTCGAGATAGTCGTGGAAAAGCTTGATGGACTCTTCCTTTGGCGTGTAATAGGTAAACACGCGCGGCCCGCCGTGAATGAACACATAGCGCGGCAGCAGAGTGCCGTCGACTTCGAGGGGTTCAAGCGGGTCAGGTAAATCATGCGCCAGACACTGGGCGCGAAGCGTCAGTAGGTCTGCCTTCGAGTTATAAGGCAAAACGTACATAATTGGGCGTGACGTATCGAGCCCCAATTCCAGCGCGGGTTCCGCTGGGATAGACTTGCTTTTTACCAGGACGCTTAATGGTAAATTAAGTAATTTGTAGTAAATTCGTGGCCAGCCGGACATAAACGATGTAAAGCCTCTGGTTAATAATGCAATTGCGGCGCAAGGATAACAGAAAGCGCGCAAAATTTCTGTTGTTACCCGTCATACTTCAGGCAGCAGCGAAACACGTTGCGCCTACTGTTACTGACGCTATTTTAATTAAAAGGTTCTTTTAATGGCCAATAATACCACTGGGTTAACCCGAATCATCAAAGCCGCCGGCTATTCATGGAAAGGTTTCCGTGCCGCGTGGGTCAATGAAGCCGCGTTTCGCCAGGAGGGCGTCGCCGCTATCATCGCGGTGATTATCGCCTGTTTCCTTGATGTTGATGCGATTACCCGCGTTTTGTTGATCGGCTCCGTGCTGTTGGTGATGATAGTGGAAATTCTCAATAGCGCTATTGAGGCCGTGGTGGACCGTATCGGCTCTGATTTCCATGAGCTCTCCGGCCGGGCGAAAGACATGGGGTCTGCTGCCGTATTGCTGGCGATTATCACTGCGGTCATCACCTGGGTCACGCTGCTTTGGTCACATTTCCGATAAGCCTCGAGAAATAATTAAGTCCCTGGTTTTTTGTGCAGTTTTTGGTTCCAAAATCGCCTTTGACTGTATATACTCACAGCATAACTGTATATACACCCAGGGGGCGGAATGAAAGCGTTAACGACCAGGCAGCAAGAGGTGTTTGATCTCATCCGGGATCATATCGGCCAGACGGGTATGCCACCCACGCGTGCGGAGATCGCTCAGCGTCTGGGTTTCCGTTCTCCGAATGCTGCCGAAGAACACCTGAAAGCGCTGGCGCGTAAAGGCGTCATTGAGATTGTATCGGGCGCTTCACGTGGCATCCGTCTGCTGGTGGAAGAAGAGACAGGCATTCCGCTGGTGGGCCGTGTCGCGGCAGGGGAACCTTTGCTGGCACAACAGCATATTGAAGGTCACTACCAGGTTGACCCGGGCATGTTTAAACCGAGCGCAGATTTCCTGCTGCGCGTCAGCGGCATGTCGATGAAAGATATCGGTATTCTGGACGGCGATCTGCTCGCAGTTCATAAAACCCAGGACGTGCGCAACGGGCAAGTTGTGGTCGCGCGTATTGACGATGAAGTTACCGTTAAGCGTCTGAAAAAGCAGGGTAACACCGTCCAGTTACTGCCTGAAAACAACGAGTTCTCCCCGATTGTTGTGGATCTCCGCGAACATAACTTCTCTATTGAAGGGCTGGCTGTTGGGGTTATCCGCAACGGTGAATGGCTGTAATCATGTCATAACAGGCTACGGACCTGCCGTAGCCTGATTCAATCTCCACTGCCGGTATTTTTCATGTCACTGCTGACGACATCAGATAAGGCATTGTGGCGTCTTGCACTGCCAATGATTTTTTCCAATATCACCGTCCCTCTGCTGGGACTGGTAGACACGGCTGTTATTGGTCATCTGGATTCCCCCGTTTATCTGGGCGGCGTCGCGATCGGCGCGACGGCAACCAGCTTCCTTTTTATGCTGCTGCTCTTTTTGCGCATGAGTACCACCGGGCTTACGGCTCAGGCGTATGGCGCAAAAGATCCGTTGCGTCTGGCGCGTGCGCTGGTTCAACCCTTGATCCTTGCCCTGGGCGCGGGTGCGCTGATCGTGGTGTTGCGCACGCCACTGATTGATCTGGCGCTGCATGTCGTTGGCGGGAGCGAGGCGGTACTTGAGCAGGCGCGACGCTTCCTTGAAATTCGCTGGCTCAGCGCGCCTGCATCACTGGCGAACCTGGTCCTGCTTGGCTGGTTACTCGGCGTGCAGTATGCCCGTGCGCCAGTCATTCTGCTGGTGGCAGGCAATCTTCTCAACATCGTGCTTGATGTCTGGCTGGTGATGGGTCTGCATATGAACGTGCAGGGCGCCGCGCTGGCGACGGCAATTGCAGAATACGGTACCTTTTTCATCGGCCTGTGGATGGTCTGGCGCGTGCTGGCCCTGCGCGGTATCTCGCTTGCGATGCTCAAAACCGCATGGCGCGGTAATTTCCGCACGCTGCTGGCGCTTAACCGCGACATTATGCTGCGCTCGTTGCTGCTTCAGCTCTGCTTTGGCGCGCTGACGGTCTTTGGGGCGCGACTTGGGCCGGAGATCGTCGCGGTTAATGCGGTCCTGATGACGCTGCTCACCTTTACCGCGTATGCGCTGGATGGCTTTGCCTATGCCGTTGAAGCCCATTCCGGGCAAGCGTATGGTGCACGCGAAAGCGGCCAGCTCCGCGAGGTGTGGCGGGCCGCCTGTCGTCAGTCAGGCCTGGTGGCGCTGGCGTTTGCACTCATTTACGCCTGTCTGGGTGAACAGATCGTTGCCTTACTCACCTCCCTCCCATCGCTGCGCGAACTGGCGAGTCACTATCTCTTCTGGCAGGCAATCTTACCGGTGGTGGGCGTGTGGTGTTATCTGCTGGACGGCATGTTTATTGGCGCGACGCGAGGTGCGGAGATGCGCAATAGCATGGCGGTCGCTGCGGCGGGATTTGGTCTGACGTTGCTGACGCTGCCGTATCTGGGCAACCACGGTTTGTGGCTGGCTCTGGCGGTTTTCCTCGCGTTACGTGGTCTGTCGCTGGCCTTTATCTGGCGTCGTCACTGGCGAAATAACACCTGGCTGCCTTCCCGCCACGATATATCGTGACGGTTAAAGATTCCGAATATAAAAACAACTGCCGGATCCTTAACTACAATAATAATCACGTCCAGCAGAAAAGAACGAAGCGGACGAAACCTACCGACGCTTAACACGAGGACACGATTATGAATAAAGACGAAATCGGCGGCAACTGGAAGCAGTTCAAAGGTAAAGCGAAAGAACAGTGGGGTAAGCTGACGGATGATGATATGACCATCATCGAAGGTAAACGCGATCAGCTGGTGGGTAAAATTCAGGAACGTTACGGCTACGAGAAAGATCGTGCTGAAAACGAAGTGAAAGACTGGGAAACCCGTAACGATTATCGCTGGTAATCCTTTACTCCCCCTGAGGGCGGCTTCGGGCCGCCTTTTCTTTTGCCGTTAACGCGGCTTTTTCTTCACCAGTACCGAATGGTCGTGCTGGCACTCATCCTGGTGACGACAGGCTTCTACCTCTACGCAGGCTGAGCACAGGCCGTGCGCTTCAATCACGTTATGACGCAACGCAAAGCCCATTTTGGCTGCCAGCGTATGCATAATATCTTCAACGCCTTCCGCACCTTCTTCCTTCACGCTGCCGCAGCGATCGCAGATAAACATGGCCGACGTATGGGTTGGCTGATCGAACAGATGGCACAGCACATAGCTGTTTGTCGATTCAACTTTATGCACAAAGCCCTGTTCCAGCAGGAAATCCAGCGCGCGGTACACCGTTGGCGGTTTAGCCTGTGGCTCGCTTTCGCGCAGCAGATCAAGCAGATCGTACGCGCTGATCGCGCCCTGCTGCAGGCTCATCAAACGTAATACTTCAAGGCGCTGCGGAGTCAGGCGCACATTGCGTTGCACGCACAGCTTTTCTGCCTGCGCTAACAGCTCTTTTGTGGACTTATCCATTTAGCACCCCGGATGTTATAGGCTGGAAAACCCCCACTTTATCATGTTCTGCTAAAAACACCGAGATCCGCCAGGCTGTGCTATACCTGACGCAACGCAATCCGGGGAATAAACGATGAAAAGACCTGACTGTATTCGACACTGGCGCGACGTAGAAGGCGCAGATGACTCAACCTATCCCGACAGTAGTGAACGTTTTGCCATTGGCGCACCGCTGGCGCGTAAGCTCGGCCTTGGACGCATTGGTATACACCATGAGCGCTTACCGCCAGGCCGACGGACCTCTTATCCTCATGCTGAAAGCGACGAAGAAGAGTTTATCTACGTGCTTGAAGGTTACCCTGAAGCCTGGATTAACGGATATCTATGGAAACTTGAACCTGGCGACAGCGTGGGCTTTCCCGCCGGAACCGGGGTCTGTCATACCTTCATCAACAACACCGACGAAGAGGTACGGCTCCTGGTGGTGGGTGAGGCCAACAAGAAGCATAACCGTATCTATTACCCGCTTAATCCGGAGTACGCCGCCACGCGCGACGATCGCTGGGTAGACCACCCTCCTCAGTTTTTTGGACCGCACGATGGAAAACCTGGGAAAAAATAATTTCCTCTTCTATAAATATTGAGGGCCGTCACAAATAACAACAGGCCTGGCGAGAATTTAACTTAAGGAAATAGCGGGTCTTTTTGCACTTATTCACAGCAATAGTTCGTTCCTGTTTGGGAGATAACAGACAGGGGTTATTTAATAACAGACTATAAGACGAGCATACTGTGAAAAAACATTTTAAATTTTCGGTGGTTAGCATCGCTGTCTCCTTGTTTATGGCAAATCAGGCGGGAGCAGCCAATACCTGGACAGAATCACGTAGCGACGCCATGGGGGGCACGGGTGTCGCGGCCGGAAACTATGGCAGCGGGGCGTTAATCAACCCTGCGCTACTGGCGAAGGCGAAACCGGACGACGATGTGACGGTCATTTTACCGTCCGCTGGCGTGCAGGTGACCGATGAAGACAATCTTCAGGATGAGATTGATACCATCAACGATAAAATCAACCATTACAAAGACGTGGTTGATAACCTTACACCGATTGAGATCATTACCAACCCGTTAGGTTCCATCAACCAGTTCCAGGGCGCGGCGAAAGATCTGGCCGATGAGCTGGATTATCTCAAGGGCAAAACGGCACGCGCCACGGCGGGTGCGGGGATAGCCGTCAGTATTCCTAACGATGTCCTTTCCGTGGCCTTTATGGCTAAAGGCTATGCCCACGGACGCGTCAGTTCTTCTATTGATCAGCAAGATATTGATTACCTGCGCGGTATTCAACGCAGCGATGCGGTGGCTGCCGGCGTTGCACTGGACGCTGCGCTGAACGGCACCGATCAAATCACGAAAAACCTCAACTCAACGGCGTCTGGCCGGGCGGCAATTGTCTCCGACTATGGTATCGCGGTGGCGCGTCAGTTCGAGCTTGGCGGTGTTCCGGTGTCTGTTGGCGTGACTCCAAAACTGCAAAAGACCTGGGTCTATAACTACACCACCTCCATTTACGATTATGACAGCAACAAGTGGAACGACAGCCGCTACCGTACTGACGACACCGGCTTTAACGTTGATGCCGGTATCGCGGCCGATTTTGGTGAGCACTGGACGGTCGGCGTGAGCGGACAAAACCTGATGTCACGCGATATCGACACCAAAGACATTCGCATCCGCAACGGGCGCACGGGGGAGGTGGTGAGCTATAAAGACACCTACCAGATCCGCCCTCTGGTTACCGCGGGTGCCGCCTGGCATAACGATCTGGTGACGTTAACCGCCGATGGCGATCTGACGGAAACCAAAGGCTTCAAAAGCGAAGACACTTCTCAGTATGTTGGCGTAGGCGCCGAAGTGACGCCGCTGAACTGGCTGGCGGTGCGTGCGGGTTTCCGTGCTGATATGAAAGGTAATGACAGCAATGTCTTCACAGGCGGTGTCGGTTTTGCACCGTTTAACACGGTCCATGTCGACCTGATGGGCCTGTATGGTGAAGACGAGACCTGGGGCGCAGGCGCCCAGTTGAGCATGACCTTCTAAAGTGCACCGGAGGCGCTGCGCCTCCGGCTTTTCTTTGTGCTATAGTAGCGCCCCCTTTTCACCAGATGCTTAAAACTTCGCCATGTCGTCAGAATTACAGACTGCTTTCCCTGCACACCGTTTCTCCATTGCGCCGATGCTCGACTGGACGGACAGACACTGTCGCTACTTCCTGCGTCAGCTCTCCCGCCATACGTTGCTGTACACCGAAATGGTGACCACCGGAGCAATTATTCACGGAAAGGGCGACTATCTGGCCTACAGCGAAGAAGAGCATCCGGTTGCGCTGCAGCTTGGCGGTAGCGATCCCGCTGCGCTGGCGCAGTGTGCAAAGCTTGCAGAAGCGCGCGGCTATGACGAGATTAACCTTAACGTTGGCTGTCCGTCCGATCGTGTGCAGAACGGCATGTTCGGCGCGTGTCTGATGGGCAATGCATCCCTGGTGTCAGACTGCATCAAGGCGATGCGCGATGTGGTTTCCATTCCGGTGACGGTCAAGACCCGTATCGGCATTGACGACCAGGACAGCTACGAATTTCTCTGCGATTTTATCAATACGGTCTCCGGGAAAGGCGAGTGCGAGATGTTTATCATCCATGCGCGTAAAGCCTGGCTCTCCGGACTTAGCCCGAAAGAGAACCGTGAAATCCCGCCGCTGGACTACCCGCGCGTGTACCAGCTAAAACGTGACTTCCCGCAGCTCACGATGTCGATCAACGGCGGCATTAAATCGCTGGAAGAGGCCAAAACACACCTGGAGCATATGGATGGCGTAATGGTCGGGCGCGAGGCGTATCAAAATCCAGGCATTCTGGCGACGGTCGACAGGGAAATCTTTGGCGTTGAAGGCGCAGATACCGACCCGGTGGCCGTGGTACGCGCCATGTATCCCTACATTGAGCGTGAGCTGAGTAACGGGACGTATCTTGGTCATATCACCCGTCATATGCTGGGCCTGTTCCAGGGGATCCCGGGAGCACGCCAGTGGCGTCGCTACCTTAGCGAGAACGCGCATAAAGCCGGTGCAGACATCGAGGTGCTGGAACACGCGCTACGTCTGGTCGCTGATAAGCGATAATTTTCGCTAAAAGATCGTCAAATTCACCACGCCTCGCACACCCGTGCGGGGCGTTTTGCTTTAAGAACAGCGGGTTATGGTTGGCATGATTCTTGTAATGATCGCGGTATCATTTGGGAACGCGTGGGAGAGCACCATGTTAGAACTACTTTTTGTGATTGGCTTTTTTGTCATGCTGATGATGACGGGGATTTCCCTGCTCGGGATTCTGGCGGCTATCGTCGTGGCGACGGTGGTCATGTTTATCGGGGGATTATTTGCCCTGACGCTGAAGCTCCTGCCGTGGCTGCTGCTGGCCATTGCCGTGGTGTGGGTAATACGGGCGATTAAATCACCAAAACTGCCCACTTATCAGCGCAATAACCGTTTTCGTTACTAAGGTATTGAGGTGTTCGTCACATACCTGCAACTTTTCCGGCAGCATTGCTTAGAACAGAATAGGATTTACTTATCGAATCTGTCACTATGACTGCCGCTAAAGAATTCATCGAGCTGTACCCTACATACAGCCGAACTAAAAAAAAGAAAGGGCTTCCCACGGGAAGCCCAATTTCTTTTTAGGGATCAGGGAATTAACAGACTTGAACCCTGTGTCGCTCTGCTCTCCAGCACCTCATGTGCACGCCTGGCATCGGTTAGCGCGTATTTCTGCGCCTCCGCCACATCCACTTTAATCACACCGCTGGCGATCAGCGAAAAGAGCTCGTTGCTGGCCTCGATCAGCTCTTCCCGGTTAGTGATATACCCCTGCAGGGAAGGGCGAGTCACATACAGCGACCCTTTCTGGTTGAGAATGCCAAGATTAATGCCGGTCACGGCGCCCGAGGCGTTGCCGAAGCTCACCATCAGCCCGCGACGCTGCAGACAATCCAGCGACGCCTCCCAGGTATCTTTACCCACCGAGTCATAAACCACGCGCACCTTTTTGCCGTTGGTTATCTCTTTGAGGCGCTCAGCAATGCTCTCTTCACGGTAGTTAATCACCTGCCAGGCGCCGGCCTGAAGCGCGCGCTGGGCTTTTTGTGCACTGCCCACCGTGCCGATAAGTTTTGCACCGAGCGCTTTGGCCCACTGACAGGCGATCAGCCCCACGCCGCCCGCCGCGGCATGAAACAGGAACTGCTCGTCAGGTTTGATCTCATAGGTTTTGCGCAGCAGATAATAGACCGTGAGCCCTTTCAGGAATGAGGCGGCCGCTTGTTCAAACGAGATGGCATTTGGCAGAAGGGCGGCTTTATCGGCCGGCACGTTGTGCACGGAACTGTAGGCACCCAGCGCGGATTGCGCGTACACCACGCGATCGCCCTCTTTAATATGCTTAACGGCGCTGCCCACTTTGAGCACGACGCCTGCCGCTTCCGTTCCCAGTCCGCTTGGCATGGAGGGAGGCGGATAGAGACCGCCGCGAATATAGGTGTCGATGTAGTTAATGCCGATGGCTTTGTTTTCAACCTGTACTTCGTTTTCACCAGGCGCTGCGGGGGTAAACTCCACCGCGTTTAACACTTCTGGCCCACCATGTTTCTGGAATTCAATGCGCGTTGCCATGCTCCCTCCGTCAGAAAAATATGGTAATCTTTCGACCCACTCTTTATCTCGGTAACTCCATTCACTATGGCAGGAAACAAACCCTTCAACAAACAGACTGAACCTCGCGAGCGTGATTTCCAGGTCGCAGGATTAAAAGTCCCGCCGCACTCGATTGAAGCGGAACAGTCGGTGTTGGGCGGTTTAATGCTGGATAACGAACGCTGGGACGACGTCGCCGAGCGCGTGGTGTCCGAGGATTTCTATACCCGTCCGCACCGTCATATCTTTACTGAAATGGCACGTCTGCAGGAGTCGGGCAGCCCGATTGACCTTATCACGCTCGCGGAATCGCTGGAGCGTCAGGGGCAACTGGACAGCGTGGGTGGGTTTGCTTACCTGGCGGAACTGTCAAAAAATACGCCAAGTGCGGCGAATATCAGCGCTTATGCCGATATCGTGCGCGAACGTGCTGTTGTTCGTGAGATGATCTCGGTGGCGAATGAGATCGCCGAAGCCGGTTTTGATCCGCAGGGGCGTACCAGCGAAGACCTGCTTGATCTCGCCGAGTCCCGCGTCTTTAAAATCGCGGAAAGTCGGGCAAATAAAGACGAAGGCCCGAAAAATATCGCTGATGTGCTTGATGCTACCGTCGCGCGTATTGAGCAACTGTTCCAGCAGCCGCACGACGGTGTCACCGGCGTGAACACCGGCTATGACGATCTCAATAAGAAAACCGCGGGTCTGCAGCCGTCGGATTTGATTATCGTCGCGGCGCGTCCCTCCATGGGTAAAACGACATTTGCGATGAACCTCGTCGAAAATGCGGCGATGTTGCAGGACAAGCCGGTTCTTATCTTCAGTCTTGAGATGCCATCAGAACAGATCATGATGCGTTCTCTGGCGTCGCTGTCGCGCGTGGATCAGACCCGTATCCGTACCGGCCAGCTCGACGATGAGGACTGGGCGCGTATCTCCGGCACCATGGGTATCCTGCTGGAAAAACGGAATATTTATATCGATGACTCCTCCGGCCTGACGCCGACGGAAGTGCGCTCCCGTGCGCGCCGTATCGCCCGTGAACATGGCGGTATTGGCCTTATCATGATTGACTACCTTCAGCTGATGCGCGTGCCGTCGCTGTCCGACAACCGTACGCTGGAAATCGCGGAGATTTCCCGCTCGCTCAAGGCGTTAGCCAAAGAGTTGCATGTGCCCGTGGTGGCGCTGTCGCAGCTTAACCGCTCCCTGGAACAACGTGCTGATAAGCGCCCGGTCAACTCCGACCTGCGTGAATCGGGCTCCATCGAGCAGGATGCCGACTTAATCATGTTCATCTACCGTGATGAGGTTTATCACGAGAACAGCGACCTGAAAGGGATCGCCGAAATTATTATTGGTAAACAACGTAACGGCCCTATCGGTACGGTACGTCTGACCTTTAACGGACAGTGGTCGCGTTTCGACAACTACGCCGGTCCTCAATATGATGATGAGTAATTTCTAAGGAATTCAAATGCAAGCGGCAACTGTAGTCATTAACCGCCGCGCTCTGCGACACAACCTGCAACGTCTGCGTGAACTGGCTCCCGCCAGTAAACTCGTTGCAGTCGTGAAAGCGAACGCTTACGGACACGGTCTTATTGAGACCGCGCGAACGCTCCCCGATGCCGACGCCTTTGGCGTCGCCCGTCTTGAAGAAGCCATCCGCCTGCGCGCGGGTGGGATCACTCAACCGATTTTGCTGCTGGAAGGCTTTTTTGAAGCGGCAGATCTGCCGACCATTGCTGACCAGCATCTGCACACCGCGGTACATAACGAAGAACAACTCGCGGCGCTGGAAACCGCCGAGCTGAGTGAGCCTGTCACCGTCTGGATGAAGCTCGATACCGGCATGCACCGTCTGGGCGTGCGCCCGGAAAAGGCGGACGCGTTTTATCAGCGTCTGTGTCAGTGCAAAAACGTCCGTCAGCCGGTGAATATCGTGAGCCACTTTGCCCGTGCCGATGAACCCGAGTGTGGCGCGACCGAACAGCAGCTGGATATTTTTAATACTTTCTGTGAAGGCAAGCCAGGAATGCGCTCCATTGCCGCGTCTGGCGGTATTTTGCTGTGGCCGCAGTCGCACTTCGACTGGGCGCGTCCGGGCATTATTCTTTACGGCGTCTCTCCGCTGGAGAACAGACCCTGGGGGCCGGATTTTGGTTTCCAGTCGGTGATGTCCCTTGTGTCTAACCTGATTGCTGTGCGCGATCACAAAGCGGGTGAGCCCGTGGGCTACGGCGGAACCTGGACCAGCGAGCGCGACACACGCCTTGGCGTGGTGGCGATGGGCTATGGTGACGGTTATCCCCGCGCCGCGCCGTCCGGCACGCCGGTGCTGGTCAATGGCCGTGAAGCGAACATCGTGGGCCGCGTGGCGATGGACATGATCTGTATTGACCTCGGGCCAGATGCACAGGACAAACCGGGTGATGACGTGGTGATGTGGGGTGAGGGTTTACCTGTTGAACGCATCGCTGAAATCACAAAAGTGAGTGCTTACGAACTTATCACGCGCCTGACATCAAGGGTTGCGATGAAGTACATCGACTAACAGACCTTTCCAGGGAGGGGTAATGTCACCATCCGAAATGGCCGCTTGTCTGGCTTATGCCCTCTCGGTCTGGCTGGCTGCCAGAAACAGTATTCACACGTGGTGGATAGGCATCATCGGCAGTGGGCTTTATGGCTGGGTCTTTTATTCGGTTCAGCTTTACGCTGACGTTACCCTGCAGCTCTTTTTCATCATCACCAGCATCACTGGCTGGGTGCACTGGCTCAAAGGTCATCGCGGGGAGGTATTGCCCGTTCGGCGTACCCCGCCCAGACATTTCTTCATCCTGCTCGCCTGCGCCCTGCTGGTGGCCTCGGGTTATGGCCTGATCTTGCATCGCTACACTAACGCCTGGGCCCCCTGGGTGGACTCCGTTATTTTGACATTCAGCGTGCTTGCACAGTTTATGTTAATGGGGCGACGCCTGGAGAACTGGTACGTCTGGCTGGCTGTAAACACGCTGGCGGTCCCGTTATATGCGATGAGAGATCTGCATTTGACCGCGGGTTTATATCTGGTGTTTTGGTTTAATGCCTGGCACGGTTTATATCAGTGGCGTAAGGAGATTCGCACCCAGTGAAGCCTTATCGCGACGGTCTGGTTGTGGGCAAATTTGCGCCATTACACGTGGGGCATGAAGCGCTGATAAATGCTGCGCTGGCCCAGTGTGAGACGGTCTATATCATCAGTTATTCGCGTCCGGAAATCCCGGGTTATGACCCCGACAAGCGCCTTCACTGGTTAAGCGCGCGCTTCCCGCAATGTCATCACCTTGTGCTGACGCCGGAGGTCATCGCGACCCATGCGCTTGAACCACCACCACATAATGATGCGGATGCCGATCTTCACCGGCATTACGTGGCAACGCTGTGTGAAAAAATACTTCACTGCCAGCCACAGGCCGTATTTACCGCCGAAGACTACGGCGACGGATTTGCGGCGGTGTTAAGCCAGCGTTTTGGCAAGCAGGTTACGCATGTCCGCCTCCAGCGTCCGAAAGGGCCTGAGGCGCCCTCGGGAACCCTGATACGTTCTGACGTCCATCGCTACCGCACGATGATGTCCCCGGAGGTCTACCGTAGCTTTGTCTTTCGGATTTGTTTATTGGGGGGCGAATCGACAGGGAAAAGTACGCTTTCCCGCGCACTAGCGACGACGCTCAACGCCCCGTTTGTCGCCGAGTTTGGCCGAGAATACTGGGAAGAGAAGAATGGCGTGCTGGGATGCGACGATCTGCTGCATATTGCCCGCGAGCAGGTGCGTCGTGAAGCGATGGCCAGCACGGCTCCCTTCCTGGTTTGCGATACCTCGCCCTTAACCACGCTGTTTTATATGCTCGACCAGTTTGGCAGCGCGCCACGCGAGCTAGAAGAATTAGCCGGGCGCGCATATTCTCTGGTGGTGCTCTGTGGCGATGAGTTTCCTTTTGTTCAGGATGGTACCCGTCAGGGGGCTGCATTCCGCCAGCGACAACAGGCATGGTACATCCGCGCGTTAACAGACAGAAATATCCCCTATCTGCCTGTTTCTGGTTCGCTTGCTGAACGCATTGAACAGATTCGACGACATCTGCAGGAACGGATCTGATATCGCTCTCGATCTTCTGTCATATCCGGTTTATTGTTGAAATCCCTGCCTCATCGAATTCCGGAGAATCATCGCGTGTTTCAGAAAGTTGACGCCTATGCCGGCGACCCCATTCTCTCCTTAATGGAGCGTTTTAAAGAAGATCCTCGCAGCGACAAAGTCAACCTCAGTATTGGTTTGTATTACAACGAGGAGGGCATTATTCCTCAGCTGCAAGCTGTGGCAGAAGCGGAAGCGCGTCTTAACGCCGTCCCGCACGGGGCCTCGCTCTATCTGCCAATGGAAGGGTTAAACAGCTACCGCAACACCATTGCGCCGCTGCTGTTTGGTGCCGATCACGCCGTGCTGACACAAAAACGGGTGGCGACCATCCAGACACTGGGTGGCTCGGGCGCATTAAAAGTTGGCGCTGACTTTCTGAAAAAATACTTCCCGGATTCTGGCGTGTGGGTCAGTGACCCGACGTGGGAAAACCACGTGGCGATTTTTGAGGGCGCGGGCTTTACGGTGCAGACCTATCCGTGGTTTGACAGCGAAACCAACGGCGTGCGCGTTGACGCGCTGCTGGAAAAACTGAATACGCTGCCGGAGCGCAGTATTGTTCTGCTGCATCCGTGCTGCCATAACCCGACCGGTGCAGACCTGACTAATGCCCAGTGGGATGCGGTAATCGACGTGCTGAAGACGCGTAACCTGATCCCCTTCCTCGACATCGCCTATCAGGGCTTTGGCGCGGGCATGGAAGAAGATGCCTACGCTATCCGCGCCGTTGCCAGCGCCGGACTGCCTGCGCTGGTCAGCAACTCCTTCTCAAAAATCTTCTCCCTGTACGGTGAGCGCGTCGGCGGCCTGTCAGTGGTCTGTGAGGGCGCTGAAGCGGCCGGGCGAGTGCTCGGTCAGCTGAAGGCGACCGTGCGCCGCATTTACTCCAGCCCGCCAAACTTTGGTGCGCAGGTAGTCGCCACGGTGCTGGGTGACGATCGGCTGAAAGCGTCGTGGCTCGCCGAAGTGGAATCTATGCGCAAGCGCATCCTGACAATGCGTCAGGAGCTGGTCGACGTGCTGAAAGAGGCCGTCCCAGGGCATAATTTTGACTATCTGCTTAAGCAGCGCGGGATGTTCAGCTACACCGGCCTCAGCGCGGCTCAGGTCGATCGCCTGCGTGAAGAGTTCGGCGTCTACCTGATTTCCAGCGGCCGTATGTGCGTGGCGGGGCTTAATGCCAGCAACGTTCATCGTGTTGCGCAGGCGTTTGCTGCAGTGATGTAAGCACTCACTATCATCCCTCTCTCCCTGCGGGAGAGGGCCGAGTGAGAGCATCAGGACGCACAAAAATCTTGCCCGGTGGCGCTGCGTCTACCGGGCCTTCAGACCTCATCCACGCTTTGTGATCTTCTTCTTTTTATTCAGCTTCATAAGTAAAAACTCCTTCCCTTCATCTCCCCCCGGGGTTATGGTCGGATAGTTTTTTGACCATTCACTCAAAATAAAACGATAACAAACTGAATATTCAGGGGAAAACATGCGCAAGATCACACTGGCGCTCAGCGCCGCCTGCTTATTGTTCTCGCTAAATAGTGCCGTCGTCGCGCGCGCTTCCGCGCCGACGCCGCTTTACACCGGCACAACAGCCGCCATGCTTGCCGAGCAAGCACCTGTTCACTGGGTATCCGTAGCCCAAATCGAAAATAGCCTGTTAGGGCGCCCGCCAATGGCTGTAGGATTTGATATCGACGATACGGTCCTGTTTTCCAGCCCGGGATTCTGGCGGGGCAAAAAAACCTACTCACCGGACAGCGAAGCGTATCTGAAGAACCCCGAGTTCTGGGAAAAGATGAACAACGGCTGGGACGAGTTCAGCATTCCTAAAGAGGTGGCGCGCGCGCTTATCGCCATGCACGTTAAACGCGGTGACAGCATTTACTTTGTGACCGGACGCAGCCAGACCAAAACCGAAACCGTCTCTAAAACGCTGCAGGATGATTTTCAGATCCCGGCTTCCAGCATGAATCCGGTTATTTTTGCCGGCGACAAAACCGGCCAAAACACCAAAACCCAATGGCTGGAACAGAAGCACATCAAAGTCTTCTATGGCGATTCAGATAACGATATCACCGCCGCGCATGACGTTGGAGCCAGAGGGATCAGGGTGTTACGCGCCTCAAACTCTACGTATCGACCGTTGCCCATGGCCGGAAAGTTTGGCGAAGAAGTGATTGTTAATTCTGAGTATTAACCGCCGGGCGGCGAGGTTGCCTCTTTTTTAATCAAATCTCGTCGCTGTGGGTTTTACCTTTCGCTTTCTTGCTGCACACTTAGAAAGATTCATCTTTCATAACGGAGCAGCACATGTGGTATCAACAGACCCTGACCTTAAGCGCGAAACCTCGTGGATTTCATCTGGTGACTGATGAAGTCATTGGGCAAATTCGCGACCTCTCGCGCATCAGGACGGGGTTACTGCATCTGCTGCTTCAGCACACGTCAGCCTCTCTCACGCTTAATGAAAATTGCGATCCCACCGTCCGGTCTGACATGGAGCAGCATTTTCTCAAAACCGTTCCGGACAACGCCCCTTATGAACATGACTATGAGGGAGCAGATGACATGCCGTCGCATATCAAATCCTCTCTGCTGGGCGTATCGCTGATGCTGCCGGTGCACAATGGTCGGTTACTGCTGGGAACGTGGCAAGGGATCTGGCTGGGAGAACATCGTATTCACGGTGGTTCGCGTAAAATTATCGCAACGCTACAAGGGGAATAAAGATGACAATTTCGGAGCTACTTCAGTACTGCATGAGTAAACCTGGCGCGGAGCAGAGCGTTCACAGCGACTGGAAAGCCACGCAGATTAAAGTGGGGGATATTCTGTTTGCGATGGTGAAAGAGGTTGAGGGTCGCCCGGCGGCGTCGCTGAAAACCAGCCCGGAACTGGCGGAGCTGTTACGCCAGCAGCACCATGACGTCCGGCCAAGCAAGCATCTCAACAAAGCGCACTGGAGCACCGTTTATCTCGACGGTTCACTGCCGGGTTCGCAAATTTACTATCTGGTGGACGCGTCTTATCAGCAGGCGGTAGAGCTGCTGCCGGAAGCGACCCGACAGCAACTCTCCGTGTGACAATTACAGCAACGGTTTGAGGAAGCGCGCGGTGTGCGAGGCTTCGCACTCTGCAACGGTCTCTGGCGTACCGGAGACGAGGATTTCACCGCCGCCGCTGCCGCCTTCCGGGCCGAGATCGACAATCCAGTCCGCGGTTTTAATCACGTCCAGGTTGTGTTCAATGACCACAATCGTGTTGCCCTGATCGCGAAGCTGATGCAGAACATCAAGCAGCTGCTGGATATCGGCAAAGTGCAGACCGGTGGTCGGCTCATCGAGAATGTACAGCGTCTGGCCGGTACCGCGTTTGGAGAGCTCACGCGCCAGCTTCACGCGCTGTGCTTCACCGCCAGACAGCGTGGTGGCAGACTGCCCCAGACGAATATAGGTCAGGCCCACATCCATCAGCGTCTGCAGCTTACGCGCCAGCGCAGGGACCGCGTCAAAGAACTCACGTGCCTCTTCGATGGTCATATCCAGCACTTCGTGGATGGTTTTGCCTTTGTACTTAATCTCCAGCGTTTCGCGGTTATAGCGTTTGCCTTTGCACTGGTCGCACGGCACGTAAATATCCGGCAGGAAGTGCATCTCAACCTTGATAACCCCGTCGCCCTGGCACGCTTCACAGCGTCCGCCGCGCACGTTAAAGCTGAAACGTCCTGGCGTATACCCGCGTGAACGCGCTTCCGGCACACCTGCAAACAGTTCACGTACGGGTGTGAACACGCCCGTATAGGTGGCAGGGTTGGAACGCGGAGTCCGCCCGATTGGACTCTGATCGATATCGATCACTTTATCGAAATGCTCCAGCCCCTGGATGTCACGGTACGGCGCCGGTTCGGCCAGCGTCGCGCCGTTCAGCTGCGTCTGCGCAATCGGGAACAGCGTATCGTTGATCAGCGTCGACTTACCGGAACCGGATACGCCGGTGATACAGGTAAACAGACCAACCGGCAGCGTCAGCGTCACATCTTTCAGGTTATTGCCGCGGGCGCCGGTCAGCTTCAGCACTTTTTCCGGGTTCGCCGGTACACGCTGTTTCGGCACTTCAATCTTGCGCTTGCCGCTCATGTACTGGCCGGTCAATGACTCCGGCACCGCCATAATATCTTTCAGCGTTCCTTCCGCGACCACCTGGCCGCCGTGTACGCCAGCGCCCGGGCCGATATCGATAACGTGGTCAGCGGCGCGGATCGCGTCTTCATCGTGCTCAACCACAATCACCGTGTTACCGAGGTTACGCAGGTGGACAAGCGTGCCGAGCAGACGCTCGTTGTCACGCTGGTGCAGGCCGATTGAGGGTTCATCCAGCACATACATCACGCCGACCAGGCCTGCGCCAATCTGGCTCGCGAGGCGGATACGCTGAGCTTCGCCACCGGAGAGGGTCTCTGCGGAGCGGGAAAGCGTCAGGTAATTCAGGCCGACGTTCACCAGGAACTTCAGACGATCGCCGATCTCTTTCAGCACTTTTTCCGCGATTTTCGCGCGCTGGCCGGAGAGCTTCAGGTTGTTGAAGAAGTCCATCGCGTGACCGATGCTCATGTCTGAGATGGTCGGCAGCGCCGTGTTTTCAACAAACACATGGCGAGCTTCACGGCGCAGACGCGTACCTTCACAGGTCGCACAGGAACGGTTGCTGATAAACTTCGCCAGCTCCTCGCGAACCGCGCTGGATTCGGTCTCTTTGTAGCGGCGCTCCATATTGTGCAGCACCCCTTCAAACGGGTGACGGCGCACGGAGGTATCACCGCGATCGTTCATGTACTTGAACTCGATGTTCTCTTTGCCGGAACCGAACAGCACCACTTTGTGCACGTTCGGGTTCAGGCTGGCCCACGGGGCTTCGACGTCGAATTTGTAGTGCTCTGCCAGCGACTTCAGCATCTGGAAATAGTAGAAGTTGCGGCGATCCCATCCGCGGATCGCACCGCCAGCCAGCGACAGCTCCGGATTTTGGATCACGCGGTCCGGGTCAAAATATTGCTGTACGCCCAGTCCGTCACACGTCGGACAGGCGCCCGCCGGGTTGTTGAACGAGAACAGACGCGGCTCCAGCTCGCGCATGCTGTAACCACAAATCGGACAGGCAAAGTTGGCGGAGAAGAGCAGCTCTTCCGCTTTCGGGTTGTCCATATCGGAGACCACGGCCGTACCGCCAGAGAGTTCCAGCGCGGTTTCAAAGGATTCGGCCAGGCGGGTCGCCAGATCGTCACGGACTTTGAAACGGTCAATCACCACTTCGATGGTGTGCTTCTTCTGCAGCTCCAGCTTAGGCGGATCCGACAGGTCACACACTTCGCCGTCGATACGGGCGCGGATATAGCCCTGGCTTGCCAGGTTCTCCAGCGTTTTAGTGTGCTCGCCCTTACGCTCTTTAATGATGGGCGCCAGCAGCATCAGGCGTTTGCCTTCCGGCTGCGACAGCACGTTATCCACCATCTGGCTTACGGTCTGCGCGGCCAGCGGGACGTCGTGATCCGGGCAGCGCGGTTCACCCACGCGTGCATACAGCAGACGCAGGTAGTCATGAATTTCGGTAATCGTACCAACCGTTGAACGCGGGTTATGCGAGGTGGATTTCTGCTCAATGGAGATAGCAGGTGATAACCCTTCAATATGGTCTACATCCGGTTTTTCCATCAGTGACAGGAACTGACGTGCGTATGCAGAGAGTGACTCCACGTAACGACGCTGTCCTTCGGCATATAAAGTGTCGAAAGCCAGTGAGGATTTGCCAGACCCCGAAAGCCCGGTCACGACGATGAGTTTGTCGCGAGGGATTATGAGGTTGATATTCTTGAGATTGTGGGTGCGGGCGCCCCGAACTTCGATCTTATCCATTCACCTTTCCCGGTTGGAACACGGATTGCCTGGTTTGTTTGAAGGACAAACGGCTGTCAGAAACGGCTAATTATGACACAAAATGACCTGTTTGAATATACAGTATTGGAATGCATTTTCTGATTCACTGTGTAACAATGTCGAGTTCGCGAGAGATTTCGGAACCGACTACGCAACTATGCAAATTGCAGCGTGGAAATGGTACACTCGCGCGTTTACACTATTAAGAAACGTATTCAGGAGACACGAACATGGCCAGCAGAGGCGTAAACAAGGTGATTCTCGTCGGTAATCTGGGCCAGGACCCGGAAGTACGCTACATGCCGAGTGGTGGCGCAGTTGCCAACATTACGCTGGCTACTTCCGAATCCTGGCGTGATAAAGCGACCGGTGAGATGAAAGAGCAGACCGAATGGCACCGCGTTGTGCTGTTTGGCAAACTGGCGGAAGTGGCTGGTGAGTATCTGCGTAAAGGTTCTCAGGTTTATATTGAAGGCCAGCTGCGTACCCGCAAATGGACCGATCAAGCCGGCGCTGAGAAGTACACCACGGAAGTTGTGGTCAACGTGGGTGGCACCATGCAGATGCTCGGTGGCCGTCAGGGCGGTGGCGCACCAGCAGGTGGCGGTCAGCAGCAGCAGGGCGGATGGGGTCAGCCTCAGCAGCCACAGGGCGGCAACCAGTTCAGCGGTGGCGCGCAGTCTCGCCCACAGCAGCAGTCCGCGCCAGCACCGTCTAACGAACCCCCAATGGACTTCGACGACGATATTCCGTTCTGATATCCGACGGTTCAAAACAAAAAACCCAGACCTCGGTCTGGGTTTTTTTCTTCATCTCAGGGATCAGGTAATAACCATCGGCCAGTCTGGCGGGGTATGGCTCATGGCTTCCACCATGACCACTTTAATATTTTCCCAGACGGCAGCGAGATCCAGCAGGGTGATGCCAAGCAGGCCCGTTGCGAACCAGCATGCTGCGCCCAACCCCAACAGGGTGCTGATGACAGCAAGGCCAGCATAGTCAGATTTACGAAACTGAATATTTAGCGTGCTGGCCAGGAACATCAGCACCGCACTTAACAAAGGCCAGCGCAGGAGAACCATGCTGGTAGTAATGGTTGCCATAAAACCCATCCTCAACAAAGCAGACGAACTGAATGAAACAGTGTTTCTCGTTACACAATATGTGTGAACTATATCACATTTGTTGATTTATTCGCCAGCCTCAGACGGGTGAAAAAAGCAGGAATTATCACAGCCAGGCGTCGCACGAGGATTGAGGGGAAAATATATCTTTGCACGCTAATGACCCCCTTTTATCGCTTCCAGGTAATAAATTCATTGAGATAACAAATCCTCTGCAAATTGAGGTGTGCTGTAGAACGTTTACAGCAACAACCCTTTGGATTATGCTTGAGTGGATAAATAAATTTACTCGCATTCTATAATTCAGGTTTTTGAATTTTATTGGTTTTTTTCTCTTTGTACGTTTTTAATTACACACAACGTCTCGCACTCCAGCTGTGCTGATATTCAGCATCCTGCTCTGGCTCGCCGATTTTTGAATCTGAAGAAAGTTGCGTCCGGTTTAACGCTTAATAATCTGCGAAAAAAATGAAAGAAAAACGACGTGAGATTGTTAATGACAGCCTGCGGGCGTTGCATGCGCTGGCAGATCTGATGCCCCAGCTTCACGCCCATTGTTCGCTGAGCGAGATGCTTGAGACGATCAACCGGGCCTTCGGGGCAAGCCTGGCCTGGATTAGCGTTGATACTGACGGGCTACAGCGCGTGGTCTGTGCCGGTGAAGTGACCTGTCACTCATTTGAGGTGGCCGATTTTCTTGCCGGTACCCTGCTGGAGAAGCATCACCGCGCGTGGCGGGTCGTCTACTGGAAAGAGAATATCGGCCGCGCATTATTCTCCGCTCATCATCCTGGCTATTCGCAATTGCAAAGCGGGGTGTTATGCAAGCTTTCAACCCATAACGGACAAGGCAGCGGCTATTTCTTTCTGGCGTTTGCTGAGCCGTTATATTCTCTGGCCATCCTGAAAAGTATTGTTGCGGTACTGGTCGAAAAATTAAAAGACTATTTTTCAGAAATTATCGTTCGTGAAAAAACAGCGCAGGAAATGCAGCGTGTGGTGACCCAATATAAAACCCTGTTTGAACGAGCGCCTGTTTTAATGAACTCATTCGATAAATTTAACCGCTGCGTGCTGTGGAATGCTGAGTGTGAAAAAGTGTTTGGCTGGACAATGGCGGAGATTAGCGCCCATGCCGATCCGCTCTCACTGTTTTACCCCGACCCGGAAGAGCGGCGACGGGTCAGGGAGTCGGTAAATGTCTCGCCGCTAAAGGATATGTACGAGTGGCATCCACTGCGTAAAGACGGTACGCCGTTGACGGTTTTGTGGTCAAACATTCTGCTGCCGGACAGCTCAGTCCTGAATATCGGGCTTGATATTACCGAGCGTAAAAAAGCCGAACAGCAGCTGGAAGTGAAAGCCACCACGGACGATCTTACCGGGTGTTTTAACCGTTCAACCATTTTACAGCAGCTGGAATCCGCGCTGGCGGCAAATGCCAGGCAGGATGCTGACAGCCATTTTTGCGTGCTCATGTTTGACCTGGATTTTTTCAAACAGATCAACGATCGGTGGGGGCATCAGGTGGGCGATCGGGCGCTTGTCCACTTTTGCCAGGCTATCCGTGAGTTAAGCCCCGAGAACGCTGCGCTTGGCCGTGTGGGCGGCGAGGAGTTTTTACTCCTGCTGGCACGAACCGACGGCAACGCGGGCGCCCTTTTTTCGGCGAGGCTACGTACTGCCCTCAAAACCAACCCGCTCGTGGTGGGAGAGAAAAAGCTGGTGCTGTCATTCAGCGCCGGGGCGGTGGAGGTCTGCCAGGGCCAACGCGATACTTCAGGATTACTGATGCGCGCCGATAAAGCATTATATGACGCCAAGCGTACGGGTCGGGGGAAAACGGTGGTGGCTGCTGATTATTTATAAATCAAAAAACAAAATACGCGCGAGTAAATAGCATAAAATGTCATGTTGTCGTTGTTGTTTTTTCACACTGCCAGAAGTTTGGCTTAATCAACGATCCTCTGTTGTGTTATCTTCAAACCTCCCGTACCCGCTGGATAATTATTTTCCTTAATTGAAACGTAACGAATACTTACAGTTTAGCTTACGGGAAAATATTATCGTCATAACGAAAATTAAGATTTTTAATACTAAAAGTCAGTTGCTAACTTCGCATGATTCATGCAACGTAATCACCTGTTAAACAAAGCATCCGGCCTTCATTACTACAGGCGTACAACATGCAGGGATATAGGGCGGGAAATGAATCGTAGCGCGCGGCGCAAGATGCTCAGGGTGGTAGGGATCATCATGGTAGTTATGCTGCCGGTGATGCTTGCGCTATGGTTTGCCCAGATAAGAGCCGTGTCGGAAACAAGCGCCCAGCTACGTACCTTTGCTGAACTGGCGTTAGACAAAACAGAACTGGTAATTCAACAAGTTGATCTGGCCCGCGACGAGGCTGAAAAATATCAGGGTGAACGTTGTACACCAGAACATCGCCAATATATGTTGAACGTTGTTCGCGGTCGTCTGTTTGTTGCGGATTTAATTTATGCAGAAGGTCAGAATTTTCTTTGTTCGACCGTTTTTACACCCGCCAATCCTTATCTGATATCCACTGCTAATTACACACGTAAACCTGACGTTGCTATCTATTATTATCGCGATACGCCATTTTTCACTGGCTATAAAATGACATATATGCAGCGCGGAAATTATGTTGTGGTGGTCAATCCGCTTTCCTACAGCGAAGTAATGTCGACAGATCATTCCCTTTCGTGGGGGGTATACGACACGGTAACGAATGCATTCTTTTCCGTCAGTCAGCGCGCGAATGTTTCTTTATTAAGTTCGATGATTCGGGATAAGGAATCGGTATTTCAAAAAGATAACCGTTTTTATACGGTCGTCAAATCCCCAAAACGGCCTATTGCCGCTATCGTGTCGACGTCGAATAAACGTTTTTATGAAATGCTTTATCACCAGGCGACGTTGACGCTACCGCTGGGGATGATCTGCAGCATAATTATTTTGCTGGTGTGGTCTCGCACCCATCGTGAACTTAATTCTCCCGGGCGGTTACTGCAGCGAGCGCTCAATAAACGCCAGCTTTGTGTTCACTATCAGCCGATTATTGATATCAAGAACAACCAGTGCGTGGGAGCCGAGGCGTTATTACGCTGGCCTGGCTTTAACGGACCGGTCATGAGCCCGGCTGAATTTATTCCGCTGGCGGAAAAAGAGGGCATGAGCGAGCGAATTACGGATTATGTTGTCGAAGAGGTATTCAGCGATCTGGGCACATTCCTGGCAACACATCCGCATCTCTATATTTCGATTAACCTGTCGGCCACGGATTTCCACTCTTCACGGCTGATCGCCATGATTTCGGACAAGGCCCGACACTACGCCGTGCGTGCGCAGCAAATTAAAATCGAAGTCACGGAGCGCGGTTTTATTGATGTCCCTAAAACCACCCCGGTTATTCAGGCGTTCCGTCAGGCGGGTTACGAAGTGGCGATTGATGATTTTGGAACGGGTTACTCTAACCTGCACAACCTTTATTCGCTGAATGTCGATATTCTGAAAATCGACAAATCCTTTATCGACACCCTAACAACCAACAGCACCAGCCACCTTATCGCCGAGCATATTATTGAGATGGCACAAAGCCTGCGGCTTAAAACCATTGCGGAAGGGGTGGAAACGGCAGAGCAGGTGAGCTGGTTGTTGAAACGTGGCGTTCAGTTCTGTCAGGGATGGCACTTCGCGAAAGCGATGCCGCCCCAGGAGTTTATGACCTGGCAGCAGCAACCTTTGCATTGAGAGCCATTAATTCAACTGGTGGCGATAGTCGCTCGGTGTGCGGTCAAACTCGCGGCGAAACACGCGGGAAAAGGTTTGTTGCGACACATATCCCAGATCCATCGCGATATCAAAAATGGGCCGCTGCGTTGAGCGTAAGGCCTGCGCCGCCAGCAGCAGTCTGCGCTGACGAATGTACTCACCCAGCGTCTGGTGCATAACGGTACGGAACATTCTCTGTAAATACCATTTCGAATAGCCGGATTTTTTAGCGACCACATCAATGTTCAACGGTTGGTCGATATGTTCATCAATCCATTCAATAAGTGTCTGAATAATTTGCTGATGCGACATAAGGTTGCCCCTCTGTAGATACAACTGCCCTGGTTGATTCGTCGTTTTCTCTGCGGGCGAGTATAATTCCTCAAGTTAACTTGAGGTAAAGAGGTTTTATGGAAAAGAGATTGCCGCGAATTAAAGCGTTGTTAACCCCCGGCGAAGTGGCGAAGCGAAGCGGCGTTGCGGTGTCGGCGCTCCACTTCTATGAAAGCAAAGGGTTAATTAAAAGCATCCGAAACGCCGGAAACCAGCGACGCTACACGCGTGACGTGCTCCGTTATGTCGCGATTATCAAAATTGCCCAACGAATCGGAATCCCCCTGGCCACCATCGGCGATGCGTTCGGCGTGCTGCCGGAAGGGCACTCTCTCAGCCCGAAAGAGTGGAAAGAGCTTTCCTCTCAGTGGCGTGAAGAGCTGGATCGACGCATTCACACGCTGGTAGCGCTGCGTGATGAACTGGACGGATGCATTGGCTGCGGCTGTTTGTCGCGCAGTGATTGTCCGTTGCGTAACCCGGGCGACAGGCTGGGTGAGCAGGGGACAGGGGCGCGGTTGCTGGAGGAAGACTGAGATGCGGCAGAAAACCGCACCTCATACCGCACCTCATAAAGAACTAAAGCGCCACAAAAGGGCGCTTTAGTTTTTCCCGGTCTTTGTCTTTCACTCTATCCCGCTGGTTCACGGGAGGGTTTCCCCCGACATCAGCACCCCTCATGTCGAGCGTGTTGGGGAGGTTCCGGATTGTGCTGACACTTTAATTCTATGCAAGACCCGTCTTTTCGCCAGTCGGTCAGGCCGTTTTTTAGGCGAATTTTTTTCGCGGTGTTGTTCGATTTTCTATAGTTAAAAAGTATGAATAAAAGGAGAACACAATGCTCACGGTACACCACCTGAACCAGTCCCGCTCACACCGTGTGATCTGGGCGCTGGAAGAACTTTCCCTGCCCTATGAGATTGTTCGTTACCAGCGCGAAAAGAGCATGCTGGCGCCTGAGTCGCTCAAAAAAGTGCACCCGTTGGGCAAATCGCCGGTTATTGAAGATAACGGCCTGATCCTCGCCGAGTCGGGGGCCATCCTCGAATATCTTCAGGAAACCTACGATCCTGAGTCGCGGCTTAAACCTCTGGATCCTGCGCATAAGGTGCAATACCGCTTCTGGTTGCACTATGCCGAAGGTTCGCTAATGCCGCTGCTGTTGATGAAGCTGGTTTTCAGTAGCCTCGGTAAGCCGCCCGTGCCGTTTGGTATCCGCACGTTGGGTAAAGCGCTGGGGCAGGGAGTGCAAAAAGCGTATCTCAACCGCCAGCTTGAAACCCATGCACGCTTTATTGAGTCGCATCTTGCTGAAAACAGCTGGTTTGCCGGCGACGCGCTCAGCATGGCGGATATTCAGATGAGTTTCCCGATTTTTGCCCTGCTGGCGCGCGGTGGCATCGATAACCTCCCGCATACCCAGGCCTGGAAGAAAAAAGTGGAGAGCAGCCCTGGCTGGCAAAAAACGCTGGAGCAAGGTGGCCCGTTATCGATTCCGGGTGGGGAGTGAAATGTAAACAAATTGCGCACAGACGATAACGTTTGCGCATCCTCTGTTTATTTCTTCAGCGTCATAAGGGAATTTTAGCGAAAAACGATAAAGTTCAGTTGAAAAGGGCGGGGATTAGGCTAGATAATCGTTTGCCTTAATTTGACCACCCGTTTGTAAGCGCGGAGCTAAACGTTTGCTTTTTCTGTGACGCCCCTTTCGTCGCAAATGCAAAACACGGATTTGACGTTTAGCTGGCAGTGGCGTCTCCACCACGCTTACGGACTTTCTATAAAAACTCTCAGGGGATGTTTTCTATGTCTACGCCATCTGCGCGTACTGGCGGTTCGCTTGACGCCATCTTTAAAATTTCGGCTCGCGGCAGCACCGTGCGTCAGGAAATCGTTGCCGGTCTGACCACGTTTCTGGCGATGGTTTACTCCGTCATTGTCGTTCCGGGTATGCTGGGTAAAGCGGGCTTCCCACCGGCGGCCGTCTTTGTTGCTACCTGTCTCGTGGCGGGCGTTGGCTCCATCGTGATGGGCCTGTGGGCGAACCTGCCGCTGGCGATCGGTTGTGCAATCTCGTTGACCGCCTTTACCGCTTTCAGCCTGGTTCTGGGTCAGCACATCAGCGTACCGGTTGCGCTCGGCGCCGTGTTCCTTATGGGGGTACTGTTTACCGTTATCTCCGCCACCGGCATCCGTAGCTGGATTTTGCGCAACCTGCCTCAGGGCGTGGCGCATGGCACCGGCATTGGTATCGGGCTGTTCCTGCTGCTGATTGCCGCAAACGGCGTCGGCCTGGTGATCAAGAATCCGCTGGACGGTCTGCCGGTGGCGTTGGGTCATTTCGCGAGCTTCCCGGTCATTATGTCCCTGATCGGTCTGGCGGTAATTATTGGTCTGGAAAAACTGAAAGTCCCGGGCGGCATTTTGCTGACCATTATCGGGGTGTCCATTGTTGGCCTGATTTTCGATCCTAACGTTCACTTCTCCGGGATTTTCGCCATGCCGTCGCTGAGCGATGACAAAGGCAACTCTCTGATTGGCAGTCTGGATATCATGGGGGCATTGAACCCGGTGATCCTGCCAAGCGTGCTGGCGCTGGTGATGACCGCGGTGTTTGATGCAACGGGTACCATCCGTGCCGTCGCGGGTCAGGCGAACCTGCTGGATAAAGACGGTCAGATTATCGATGGCGGCAAAGCGCTGACCACCGACTCCCTGAGCAGCGTCTTCTCGGGTCTGGTGGGCGCGGCTCCGGCTGCGGTGTATATCGAGTCCGCTGCGGGTACGGCGGCAGGCGGTAAAACCGGCCTGACGGCCATTACCGTTGGCGTGCTGTTCCTGCTGATCCTGTTCCTCTCTCCGCTCTCCTACCTGGTGCCGGCCTACGCGACCGCACCTGCGCTGATGTACGTTGGTCTGCTGATGCTGAGCAACGTGGCGAAAATCGATTTTGCTGATTTTGTGGATGCGATGTCAGGCCTCATCACGGCGGTCTTTATCGTGCTGACCTGTAATATCGTGACCGGCATCATGATCGGTTTCGCGTCGCTGGTGATTGGGCGTCTGGTCTCCGGCGAGTGGCGCAAGCTGAACATCGGCACCGTTGTGATTGCCGTCGCGCTGGTGGCGTTCTACGCGGGCGGCTGGGCAATCTAAGTTGTCCATTGATGCGAAAACGGGTGGCTCAGGCCGCCCGTTTTTATTTTCAGGACTCATCCCGTTGTCTTTTGCGTTACTCTGGGGAAGATAGAATAACAGGCACGACGCCTTAGGTTTGGCTTTTAAGAAACACAGCAAACAGGGAACGCATGGAAATCTTCTTCACAATACTCATCATGACTCTTGTGGTCTCGCTATCCGGGGTAGTCACACGCGTACTGCCCTTTCAGGTCCCCCTGCCATTAATGCAAATTGCCATCGGCGCGCTGCTGGCGTGGCCGACGTTTGGCCTGCACGTGGAGTTCGACCCCGAACTGTTCCTCGTGCTGTTTATTCCGCCGCTGCTGTTTGCCGATGGCTGGAAAACGCCCACGCGTGAATTCCTTGAGCACGGGCGAGAGATATTAGGTCTGGCGCTGGCGCTCGTGGTGGTCACGGTGGTCGGGATTGGCTTCCTGATCTACTGGGCGGTACCGGGCATTCCGTTAATTCCGGCCTTTGCGCTGGCCGCGGTGCTGTCACCAACCGATGCCGTGGCGTTGTCCGGCATTGTCGGTGAAGGCCGTATTCCGAAGAAAATCATGGGGATTTTACAGGGTGAGGCGCTGATGAATGACGCCTCTGGCCTGGTTGCCCTGAAATTTGCCGTGGCCGTCGCGATGGGCACGATGATCTTTACCGTAGGCGGCGCGACCCTGGAATTCTTCAAGGTGGCGATTGGCGGTATCCTGGCCGGGTTTGTGGTGAGCTGGCTGTATGGTCGTTCGCTGCGCTTCCTCAGCCGCTGGGGCGGCGATGAACCGGCGACACAGATTGTGCTGCTGTTCCTTCTGCCGTTTGCCTCTTACCTGATTGCCGAACATATCGGCGTGTCGGGCATTCTGGCGGCGGTGGCGGCAGGGATGACCATCACCCGCTCCGGCGTAATGCGCCGCGCGCCGCTGGCCATGCGCCTGCGTGCAAACAGCACCTGGGCGATGCTGGAATTTGTCTTTAACGGTATGGTGTTCCTGCTCCTGGGCCTGCAGTTGCCGGGCATCATGGAATCCTCGCTGGTGGCGGCCGAGGCCGACCCGAACGTCGAAACGTGGATGTTGTTCACCGACATCGTGCTGATCTACATGGCGCTGATGCTGGTGCGTTTCGGCTGGCTGTGGACGATGAAAAAATTCAGCATGCGCTTCCTGACGAAAAAACCGATGGAGTTCGGCTCGTGGACCACGCGGGAGCTGCTGATTGCTTCTTTTGCTGGCGTTCGCGGGGCAATTACGCTTGCCGGTGTGCTGTCCATTCCGCTGCTGCTGCCCACGGGCGATGTCTTCCCGGCGCGCTATGAACTGGTGTTCCTGGCGGCAGGCGTGATTCTGTTCTCACTGTTTGTCGGCGTGATAATGCTGCCTCTTCTGCTGCAGCATATTGAGACGGGTGACTCGACTCAGCAGCATAAAGAGGAGCGTATTGCCCGCGCGGCGACCGCCGAAGTGGCGATTGTGGCCATTCAGAAGATGGAAGAACGTCTTGCGGCGGACACGGAAGAGAACATCGACAACCAGCTGCTGACTGAAGTGAGCTCGCGCGTGATTGGTAACCTGCGTCGTCGTGCCGATGGCCGCAACGATGTGGAAAGTTCGCTGCAGGAGGAGAACCTGGAGCGCCGGTTCCGTCTGGCGGCGCTGCGCTCAGAGCGTGCCGAGCTGTACCACCTGCGCGCCACGCGGCAAATCAGCAATGAGACGCTGCAAAAACTGCTGCACGATCTGGATTTGCTGGAAGCCTTGCTGATTGAGAATCAGTAGTCCGTGCGGGCTGATACCCTCAACCTGACCCTCTCCGCCCGGAGAGGGTCAGGGGACCCAAAATCCTTCACAGCATTTCAGCCACGCCTGCGCGCTGTGTGATAAATAAACCCCTTCGCGCCAAATCATCCCTAACTGCCAGTGCAAATCGCTTTCCAGCGGGATCCAGCGCAGGGTGTTTTTATCGAGCCGTTCGCAAATCGGCTGCGGCAATATCGCAATGCCGACGCCTGCCTGCACCATCGCGGCCAGGAAATCCCACTGCCCGCTGCGCACCGCAATGCGCGGCTTCACGTTGTGTTGATTAAACAGCGCCATCAGCTGGCGGCTGAGGGCGAAATCTTCGTTGTAAATCAGCAGCGGGTGTTCACCGAGCCGTTCGGGTTTCACCGTGTCGACCTTCAGCCAGTCACCAGAGCGGGGGACCAGCACGCACAGCGGATGGCTAAAGAGCGGCAGCGTCGCCAGACCGCTCTCTTCCTCCACGGGGAGGGCGGTCATGGCGACATCCAGCTCGCCGTTGGTGACGGCCTGTTGAACCGTTAAGCCGCCAAACTCGGAAATTTTCAGTTCAACGCCGGGATAACGCTGGCGAAACAGGCTGATGGGGCCGGCCATCATCATCCCAACCATCGGTGGGATGCCGAGGCGCAGCAGCCCTTTTGTCAGGTGATTGATATCGCCAAGCTCCGCTTCCAGCTGGCGGAACTCCGCCAGGATCGCCAGCCCGCGTTCAAAGACGACCCGCCCGGTATCGGTCAGCAGCAGCTTGCGTCCGTCGCGGATAAGCAGGGTGCAGTTCAGTTCATCTTCGAGGTTTTTCAGCATCTTGCTGATGGTGGGTTGGGTGACAAACAACTTCTCCGCTGCGCGGGTAAAACTTTGCTGACGAACCACTTCGACAAAATAGCGCAGCGTTCTTATGTCCATGATTATTCCTCGGAACTATACCTTTGATGATTTTAATTCATTTCAGTCCATTACGTGCGCTCACTATACTGGCGCCTCGTCTCATTTTTGAGGAAAACCCCCATGGCCGTGGCGTTAAGCCGTGTTACGCCTGCCGTTGTGCAACGACTTCAGGTACCGGTTCAGGTACTGCTTTATGCGGGACTGTTTGTTTTCGCGGAATATCTTGTCAACTGGTTGCATCTGCCGCTGCCTGCCAACCTGGTCGGAATGGTGCTGATGCTGACGCTTATCCTCTGCCGCGTTATCCCCCTCAACTGGGTACGCGCCGGCGCGCGCTGGCTGCTGGCGGAGATGCTGCTGTTCTTTGTGCCTGCCGTGGTCGCGGTGGTGAACTATGCGCAACTGCTGAGGGTAGATGGCTGGCGTATCTTCGCGGTCATTGCGCTGAGCACGCTGATGGTGCTGGGGGCCACCGCCTGGGTGGTTGATAAAGTGTATCGGTTTGAAATCAGCAGGCAAAAGCATGACTAACTTCCAGATAAGCGTGTTGTGCCTGATTGCCACCCTGGCGATCTACTTTGCCAATAAACGGCTGTATCGCCGTTTTCACGCGCTGCCGCTGATGCCGCTGGTCTTCACGCCGATCCTGCTGGTCCTGATGCTGGTCTTCGGGCATATCTCCTGGCAGAACTACATTGGGGAATCCCACTGGCTGCTGTGGCTACTGGGGCCTGCGACCATTGCCTTTGCGGTACCGGTGTATGACAACCTGGCGATCATCAAACGCCACTGGATGTCGCTCAGCGCTGGCGTGATCACGGCCACGGTGGTGGCGGTCTGCAGTTCCGTCTGGCTGGCCCGGCTGTTTACGTTGCCCGATGAAATTCAGCGCAGCCTGGCCGTCCGTTCGGTCACCACCCCGTTTGCGCTGGCCGCGGCCAAGCCGCTCGGTGGACAGCCGGATCTGGTCGCGTTATTTGTGGTCGTGACGGGTGTCTTCGGGATGGCGGTTGGCGACATGCTTTTTTTGCGGCTGTCGATCCGTGAAGGAATGGCGAAAGGGGCGGGATTTGGCGCGGCATCGCACGGTGCGGGAACGGCACGTTCGTATGAACTCGGGCAGCAGGAAGGGGTGGTGGCAAGCCTGGTGATGATGCTCTCGGGCGTGGTGATGGTATTGATTGCACCGCTGGTGGCGTGGGTGATGTTCTGATTTCCCCGGCCGGTAAGGCCGGGGAGACGAGGTTAGTGCGCACGGCCTTGCTCGACGCCCAGACCCGTTTGTGAGCGGATAAACTGGGCGCGGAATTTCTCACGCTCCAGGTTACCTTCCGGCGAGTTATCGGTCGCGGAGAAGACCCAGATACCAATAAACGCCACGGCAATGGAGAACAGCGCCGGGTATTCATACGGGAAGATAGCGCTTTCGTGACCGAGGATCTGTACCCAAATCGTCGGGCCAAGGACCATCAGAATCACTGCCGTCAAAAGCCCCAGCCAGCCGCCAATCATCGCCCCACGGGTGGTCAGTTTTGACCAGTACATGGAGAGCAGGATGATAGGGAAGTTACAGCTTGCCGCAATGGAGAAGGCCAGCCCCACCATAAAGGCGATGTTCTGCTTCTCGAACAAAATCCCCAGCAGAATAGCGACCACGCCCAGCACCAGCACGGTGATTTTCGAGACTTTCAGCTCATCACGTTCGCTTGCACCTTTGCGGATAACGTTGGCATAGAGGTCGTGCGATACCGCAGACGCGCCCGCCAGCGTCAGCCCGGCAACCACCGCGAGGATGGTGGCGAAGGCCACGGCCGAGATAAAGCCAAGGAACAGGTTACCGCCTACCGCGTCGGCCAGATGCACTGCCGCCATGTTGTTACCGCCAATCAGCCCGCCCGCCGCGTCTTTAAACGCCGGATTCGCCCCCACCAGCATGATGGCGCCAAAACCAATGATAAAGGTCAGGATGTAGAAGTAACCCATAAAGCCCGTGGCGTAGAAGACGCTTTTGCGCGCTTCACGCGCATCGCTCACGGTGAAGAAACGCATCAGGATGTGTGGCAAGCCAGCCGTACCAAACATCAGACCCAAACCGAGCGAAAGCGCAGAAATAGGGTCTTTCACCAGCCCGCCAGGGCTCATGATCGCTTCCCCTTTCGGGTGTACCGCCATCGCTTCAGTGAACAGATTATTGAAGCTGAACCCGACGTGTTTCATGACCATAAAGGCCATAAAGCTGGCGCCGAACAGCAGCAGGACCGCTTTGATGATTTGCACCCAGGTCGTGGCCAGCATGCCGCCGAACAGGACGTACATCACCATCAGCACACCCACCAGCACCACCGCGATGTGGTAGTTCAGGCCGAACAGCAGTTCGATCAATTTACCCGCGCCGACCATCTGCGCAATCAGATACAGCGCGACCACCACCAGCGAGCCGCAGGCGGAGAGGGTACGAATCGGCCCCTGCTTCAGCCGGTAGGAGGCCACGTCTGCGAAGGTATAGCGGCCCAGGTTGCGCAAGCGTTCTGCGATCAGGAACAAAATAATCGGCCAGCCCACGAGGAAGCCGAGGGAGTAAATCAGACCATCGTAGCCGGAGGTGTACACCAGCGCGGAGATACCGAGGAAGGAGGCGGCGGACATAAAGTCGCCTGCAATCGCCAGTCCGTTCTGAAAACCGGTAATGTTGCCGCCTGCGGTGTAGTAATCATTACGGGAGCGCACGCGTTTCGAGGCCCAGTATGTGATGTACAGCGTCAGCAGCACGAAAATCAGGAACATGATAATCGCCTGCCAGTTGGTTGGCTGGCGCTGTACCTCGCCGGTGATGGCATCAGCGGCGTTGGCGGCAAAGGGAAGTGTGGCGGCAAGCGCCGTCAGGACTCTCTTCATGATGCTTTTACCTCTGCCAGGACTGCTCTGTTAAGACGATCGAATTCGCCATTGGCGCGCCAGACGTACACGCCGGTCAGCACAAACGAAATGATTATCACGCCAATCCCAATCGGAATTCCACGCGTGACGCTGGTGCCCGCGTGCAGCGGCGTACCGAGCCAGTGTGGGGCAAAGGCAATCAGCAGAATAAAGCCGACGTAAATAATCAGCATGATGATGGAAAGTAAGAAGGCAAACCGTTGCCGTTTATCCACGAGCTCCCTGTAGTGCGCACTATTCTCTATCTGCTGACAAATATCGTTATTCATCAGAGGTCTCCAGAAGTATTTATAGGGGAGGTTTTTTTATTCCCTCTCCCGGGGGGAGAGGGGAGATCGCGTTACGATGGCATTGCGATGGACTGCTTCTCTTCGAGCAGTTTTTCCACCACGCCAGGATCGGCAAGCGTTGAGGTATCACCGAGGTTGCTGGTGTCACCGGCTGCGATTTTGCGCAATATGCGGCGCATAATTTTGCCTGAGCGGGTTTTCGGCAGAGAGTCGGTCCAGTGCAGTACGTCCGGCGTGGCAAGCGGGCCAATCTCTTTACGTACCCAGTTGCGCACCTCGGCATACAGCTCTGGTGACGGCTCTTCGCCATGATTCAGCGTGACGTAGGCGTAAATCGCCTGGCCTTTAATGTTGTGTGGGATCCCAACGACGGCGGCTTCGGCGATCTTCGGATGAGATACCAGCGCGGATTCAATCTCCGCGGTACCCAGACGGTGGCCGGAGACGTTCAGCACGTCGTCCACGCGCCCGGTTATCCAGTAATAACCGTCCTCGTCACGCCGGGCGCCGTCACCGCTAAAGTACATATTTTTAAAGGTCGAGAAGTAGGTCTGCTCAAAGCGCTCGTGGTCGCCGAACAGGGTACGCGCCTGGCCCGGCCAGGAATCGGTGATCACCAGATTGCCTTCGGTGGCCCCGTCCAGCGGATTACCTTCGTTATCCACCAGCGCAGGTTGTACGCCGAAGAAAGGTTGAGTTGCTGAACCGGCTTTTAACTGCGTCGCACCCGGCATAGGGGTGATCATAAAGCCACCGGTTTCGGTCTGCCACCAGGTGTCCATCACCGGACATTTTTCGTTGCCGATTTTCTTCCAGTACCACTCCCAGGCTTCCGGGTTGATGGGCTCGCCAACGGAACCGAGGATGCGCAGCGAAGAGCGGTCAGTGCCTTCAATGGCCTTATCGCCTTCCGCCATTAATGCGCGGATCGCCGTTGGGGCGGTATAGAGAATATTGACCTTGTGTTTGTCGACCACCTGACACATGCGTGCCGGCGTTGGCCAGTTCGGTACGCCTTCAAACATCAGCGTAGTGGCACCACAGGCCAGCGGGCCGTAAAGCAGGTAGCTGTGACCGGTGACCCAGCCCACGTCGGCAGTACACCAGTAAATGTCGCCCGGATGGTAGTCGAATACGTACTTGAAGGTGGTAGCGGCATAGACCAGATAGCCGCCGGTGGTGTGCAGCACGCCTTTCGGTTTGCCGGTTGAGCCGGAGGTGTAAAGAATAAACAGCGGATCTTCCGCGTTCATCTCTTCCGGCTGATGCTGGTCGCTGGCTTTTTCAATCAGATCGCTCCACCACAGGTCGCGTCCTTCGTTCCAGTCAATCTTGCCGCCGGTACGCTTGAGGACGATGACGTTGCTGACGGTTTTCACGTTCGGATTTTTCAGCGCTTCATCGACGTTTTTCTTCAGGGGAATGCCACGGCCAGCGCGCACGCCTTCATCGGCCGTGATCACCAGTTTCGAGCTGGAATCGACAATACGTCCGGCTACCGCTTCCGGTGAGAAGCCGCCAAAAATCACCGAGTGAATCGCACCGATGCGCGCGCAGGCCAGCATGGCTACCGCCGCTTCAGGCACCATTGGCATATAGATAGCCACCACGTCGCCTTTTTTAATGCCCCTTTCCAGCAGAACGTTGGCAAAGCGGCACACGTCGCGGTGCAGTTCTTTATAAGTAATGTGTTTGCTTTGAGAGGCGTCGTCGCCCTCCCAGATAATGGCCGTTTCATTACCGCGTTCGGCAAGGTGGCGGTCAAGACAGTTTGCTGCCAGGTTCAGCGTGCCGTCTTCGTACCATTTTATGGAGACGTTGCCGGGCGCAAAGGAGGTGTTCTTCACCTTCTGATAAGGTTTAATCCAGTCAAGAATATGGCCCTGCTCACCCCAGAAGACGTCCGGGCTGGAGACGGATTGCTGATACTTCTCGTGGTACTGCTCCGGGTTTATCAGGCAACGGTCCGCAATGTTTGCGGGAATGTCGTGTTTATGTACTTGGCTCATGGCTTTTTTTCTCCTTGTAAGATGTTAATAATATGTCGCAAAAACGTTAATAGTAGGGGCTTTACAAGCTTTGTTTATTATTTGGGCTACAGATCACGCATTGTTTGAAGAGTATGAAAAATGAGCGAATGAAACTTTGAAGGAAAATAATTCACCGTGCCGATTATTCACAAATTCCATTAAAAAAGCCTTTTTATAACAAAAAGTTATTGATGGGAATTGTGACAAACTCACGTCATGACTGCTTTTTGCAGCGAAATGTGCCGTTCTTTAAGGCTTGCGCAACATGCCGCGCAAATGATACTCATACGCCGCGTTAAAAAATCCCATAAACCAACGCAACACAATTCATACCCTTTCAGTATGTATCCATATTCATGCAGTTTATGTGAATAGGGCGCTTCATTGAGGAAGTCAGTTTCTATGAAAAACGTTAAAGTCAGCCTGGCCTGGCAAATCTTGCTAGCCCTTGTGCTGGGTATCCTGCTGGGTAGCTACCTGCATTATCACAGCGACAGCCGCGAGTGGCTGATTGCGAACCTGCTCTCCCCGGCAGGGGATATCTTTATTCATCTGATCAAGATGATTGTCGTACCGATTGTTATCTCAACGCTGGTCGTCGGCATTGCCGGTGTGGGGGATGCAAAACAGTTAGGCCGTATCGGCGCGAAGACAATTCTTTATTTCGAAGTGATCACGACGATTGCCATCATTCTGGGCATCACACTGGCGAACGTGTTCCAGCCAGGATCCGGGATCGATATGTCGCAGCTGGCGACGGTGGATATTTCGAAATATCAAAGCACTACCGCTGAAGTACAGAGCCACGCGCATGGCCTGATGGGAACCATCCTTTCGCTGGTGCCGACCAATATTGTGGCTTCCATGGCGAAGGGCGAGATGCTGCCGATCATCTTCTTCTCGGTGTTGTTTGGTCTGGGCCTCTCCTCCCTGCCTGCCACGCACCGTGAACCGCTGGTCACCGTGTTCCGCTCAATTTCTGAAACCATGTTCAAAGTGACTCACATGGTGATGCGCTACGCGCCGGTTGGGGTGTTTGCGCTTATCGCGGTAACCGTGGCGAACTTCGGTTTCGCCTCCCTGTGGCCGCTGGCGAAGCTAGTGATTCTGGTTCACTTCGCCATCCTGTTCTTCGCGCTGGTGGTACTGGGAATTGTGGCGCGCCTGTGTGGGCTGAGCATCTGGATCCTGATCCGTATTCTCAAAGATGAGTTGATTCTCGCGTACTCCACGGCAAGCTCTGAAAGCGTACTGCCGCGTATTATCGAGAAGATGGAGGCCTACGGCGCGCCGGCATCGATTACCAGCTTTGTGGTGCCAACCGGCTACTCCTTTAACCTGGACGGCTCCACGCTGTACCAGAGTATTGCGGCTATCTTTATTGCTCAGCTGTACGGCATTGACCTGTCTCTGTGGCAGGAGATTGTGCTGGTGCTGACCCTGATGGTGACCTCAAAAGGCATCGCAGGCGTACCTGGCGTCTCCTTTGTCGTCCTGCTGGCGACCCTGGGCAGCGTAGGGATCCCGCTGGAAGGTCTGGCGTTTATCGCCGGTGTCGACCGTATCCTCGACATGGCGCGTACGGCGTTGAATGTGGTGGGTAACGCCCTGGCGGTGCTGGTTATCGCTAAGTGGGAGCACAAATTCGACCGTAAAAAAGCGCTGGCGTATGAACGCGAAGTGCTGGGTCGTTTTGATAAGACCGCAGACCAGTAAAATAAAAAGGCCGGGGTTAACCCGGCCTTTACGCATTCCCTCTCTGTCCAAAAGAGAGGGCCGTGTAAGAGACTTTACTCCCCACTCAACGCGTCAAATTCTTCACATCCCGTATCAAACCCTTCGGTACAGCTCAGGTTCAGCCAGTAGAGCGCTTTCTGCTTATTCGGCGTTATAAAGCCTTTCTCGCCCTGCTGGAACAGCATTCCGGCCCAGTACTCCGCGTAACCCGTACGCGAAAGGGAGGAGCTGCGTTTGAACCACGACGCGGCTTTGACGTCGTCCTGCGCCACCTCAACGCCGTTGGCATAAATCATCCCCAGCAGCATTTGCGCATCCACCGCGGAGTCGTTGTCGATATCTTCGGTTGCCGTCTGCAGCAGTGCGATGGCCTGTGGGTAGTCAGTTTTCCCTGCCTGGGTGTTGACCAGCACGCGTGCCAGCATAATTGCGCCACGTTTACTGCCGGCGATAGTGGCTTGCTGCGCCAGCGCTTTGGCCTGCGCGTAATCGCCCTGTGTAAACTGGATTTGCGATAACAACGCCATAGCGTCGACATCGCCCCCTTTTGCTGCTTTCTCTGCCCACTGCGCGGCCTGCTTGCTGTCGCCGGAACTGAAGTAGGTATCGGCAAGGTAATACTGGGCGCGGGCGTCACCCGCTTCCGCCTGTTGCTTGTACTGGCTGCCAATCTCATCCGCGTGGACGAGTGACGTAAAAAATAACAACATCAGAAAAATTGATTTCATGGATTCTTATCATCTGGGTACACGCCGCGCAGTATAATCGTCGTCGCAGAAGAAAAAAACGGGCGCGGTAAAGGTGAATGAACATTTCCCGGTGCCCGCCGCGTTTCGTCTCACAATAATGCTTGTGAAAGAGGGCATTAGACGCTCGTGGGGGAGATTCTCTCACTGAATTAAAATACAAAGCCGGGTATTTATTTCGGTGCTAATGACATTATTGATGCGGGGCAGTGTGCACAATATATATTGATAATATAAATAGCTTATTAAGAAATAAAAAAGGGGTGAATAAGTCACCCCCTTTTATTCATCGATTAATTAACGGCATTAACCCAACGCGCTTTCGCGCAGTCTGGCTTTCAGCTTGCTATATTCGTCAATCACATACTGTTCCGCGGCGTGCTGGTCAGCAATCGGCTCCACGCGTACGGCGCAGTACTTATACTCCGGCGTTTTGGTTATCGGGCTTAAGTTCTCCGTCACCAGTTCGTTGCAGGCACCAATCCACCACTGGTAGGTCATATAGACCGCCCCTTTGTTAGGTCGGTCGCTGACCTGCGCACGGGTAATGATGCGTCCTTTACGCGAGTGCACCCAGATCAGGGCTTCATCTTCAATGCCCAGACGCTCTGCGTCAGCGGTGTTGATCTGCGCATAGCCCGGTTCATCCGCCAGTGCCGCCAGCGCAGCGCAGTTACCGGTCATTGAACGACAGGAGTAGTGGCCCACTTCACGCACGGTAGAGAGCACCATCGGATACTCATCGGTGAGTTTATCGATTGGCGCGACCCAGTCGCAGGTGAAGAACTGCGCCAGTCCGTTCGGGGTGTCGAACTTCTCTTTAAAGAGATACGACGTGCCCTGATCGGCCTCTGACTCATCGCGGCATGGCCACTGAATATACCCCAGCTCACCCATTTTCTCATAGGTGGCACCGGTGAAGTCCGGACACAGTTTGCGCAACTCGTCCCAGATTTCCTGAGTGTTGTTGTAATGCATCGGATAACCCATGCGGGTAGCGATTTCGCTGATGATCTGCCAGTCGGTTTTCAGATCCCACTTCGGCTCCACCGCTTTGAAGAAGCGCTGGAAGCCGCGGTCTGCCGCCGTGTAGACACCTTCATGCTCGCCCCATGACGTTGACGGTAAAATCACATCCGCCGCCGCCGCGGTTTTGGTCATAAAGATGTCCTGGACAATCACCAGTTCGAGATCCTCAAAGCCTTTACGCACCGCTGACAGCTCGGCGTCGGTCTGCAGCGGATCTTCACCCATAATGTAGGCGGCACGCACTTCACCGTGCGCCGCACGGTGCGGCAGCTCGCTGATGCGATACCCGGTATGTTCTGGCAGGCTCTCCACGCCCCAGGCCTTCGCGAATTTCTCACGATTTTCCGGGAACTTAACGTACTGATAGCCCGGATAGGTATCCGGCAGTGCGCCCATGTCACATGCACCCTGCACGTTGTTTTGACCACGTACCGGGTTCACGCCCACATGCGGTTTGCCCAGATTTCCGGTCAACATCGCAAGGCTTGTCAGGGAGCGTACGGTTTCCACGCCCTGATAGAACTGGGTTACGCCCATGCCCCACAAAATGGCCGCGGTTTTCGCTCCGGCGTACATCCGCGCTGCCTGACGGATCTCTTGCGCGCTTACGCCGGTTATCGCTTCGACGGACTCCGGCGTGTAGCCTTCGACAATTTTCCGATACTCGTCAAACCCTTCCGTACGGGTCGCGACGAACGCCTGGTCGTAGAGATTCTCCTCAATAATGACGTGGCCCATCGCATTCAACAGCGCGATATTCGAGCCGTTTTTCAGGGCAATGTGCATATCCGCAATACGTGCCGTTTCAATTTTGCGCGGATCGCAGACGATGATTTTCGCCCCATTCTGTTTGGCGCGAATCACGTGGTTCGCGACGATAGGGTGAGAATCCGCCGGGTTATAGCCAAAAATAAACACGAGATCGGTGTTATCTATCTCGTTGATCGCATTACTCATAGCGCCGTTACCGACCGACTGGTGCAGACCTGCAACCGATGGGCCGTGTCAGACGCGAGCGCAGCAGTCGACGTTATTGGTACCAATAACGGCGCGCGCGAATTTTTGCATTACATAGTTGGTTTCATTACCGGTACCGCGTGATGAGCCGGTAGTCTGGATCGCATCCGGGCCATACTTGGCTTTGATGGCGCTCAGGCGCGTGGCGACATAATCCAGCGCCTCGCTCCAGGAGACGGCTTCCAGCTTGCCACCGCGCTCGCGGCGGATCATAGGGGTTTTCAGGCGTGGGGTAAGGATTTGGGTATCGTTAATAAAATCCCAGCCGTAGTAGCCTTTCAGGCACAGCGTGCCCTGGTTGGTTTTCCCCTGGGCGGCCTCCGCCCGGACGATTTTGCCGTTATCGACCACCAGGTTGATCTTGCAACCCGAGGCACAATAAGGGCAAACCGTGACGACTTTTTTCATCAGTCTGCTCCAGTTAATCAATGCTTACGCCCCACTATGCAGCTTCTATGCCATGTTTTTATTGTGGGTATCAGCAGACTTTACGGCCAACAGAGGGGCAAAACCCTGACGAAAAACAGCCAATCGTCAAAATTGACGTGTCGAATGGGCAGTGGATGTGACATGGGTTGTAATTCCGTCATGTAAAAGTCAAATTGGCTGGAGCCGACGGCAGAATAGTTCAGACTTAACATAATCCCCTGATGGAAGCATGCGATGAAACCGGCGATTCTGGTGGTTGATGACGATACCGCAGTCTGCGAGCTGCTGCAGGATGTGCTGAGTGAGCACGTCTTTAGCGTGCTCGTCTGCCATAACGGCCAGGACGCGCTGAGTCTGGTTCAGCATGAGCCACACATCGCCCTTGTCCTGCTGGATATGATGCTGCCGGATATCAACGGCCTGCAGGTATTACTGCACCTGCAAAAGCAACGTCCGGAGCTGCCGGTGGTGATGCTGACCGGGCTGGGCAGTGAGTCAGACGTGGTGGTGGGGCTGGAGATGGGGGCCGACGATTATATTGGCAAACCGTTTAACCCGCGCGTGGTGGTTGCCCGGGTTAAAGCCGTGCTTCGCCGGACCGGGGCGCTGGCCGCAGATACCCCGGTGCCACGCGTGGCGGGCGTGACGTTCAATGGCTGGACGCTGGATACCTCCCGCTGTGAACTCAGCGATCCGCAACGTAACCCCGTACCGTTGACCCAGGGAGAATATGGTCTGCTGCTGGCGCTCACCCAGAACGCCCGGCGGGTGCTCAGCCGGGAACAACTGCTCGAGCTGACGCACAGCGAAAGTGCCGAGGTGTTCGACCGCACAATCGATGTGTTGATCATGCGCCTGCGCCGTAAAATAGAAGCCAACCCGCATCAGCCCGCACTCATTAAAACCGTCCGGGGGCTGGGCTACGTCTTTGCTGCCGATGTGTCTCACAGCGAGAAAGCGGCTTAAATATTCTCTTTAATAAACAGCTGCAACTCGGCCAGCGTTTTTGCCCCATCAATGGCGTTCGCAGCCAGCAGGCTTGCCCGCGCGCAGGCATGGGCCAGATAAATACTCTCGACCAGCGGCAACGCTTCATGGCAGCCGTATAAGAAGCCTGCGCAGAAGGCATCACCCGCCCCGACGCTGCCGATAATCTCTTCCCGCTCCAGCAACCAGGAGGGGATCCAGCGCCCTTCATCGTCCGGTGTTAACCCCCACGCCCCTTCCGGACAGTGGATCACCACCCGCTGACGCACGCCAGCCGCCAGAAGCTGTGAGGCGGCTTCCGCGATATGGGCAATGTGCGGAGCATCGTTCTCGTCGCGCATCTCCAGCCCGCTAAACTCGCCGGCTTCCAGTTCGTTGATGACCAGATAATCAAGATGGCGCAGGGCAGGGAGAACCAGCGGCTGATAGCGCGGGTCACCCTTTCGTGAGACCAGATCGAGCGAGGTTTCATACCCCTGATCGCGCATTTGGGCCAGCAGCCGTGCGCTGCGGGTGCCGTACTCGTCATCGGGCATATCCAGGCTGTCGAGCAGTAACAGGTAGCCGAGATGGAAAATCTTCATCGCGCCGTCGAGGCGGTCGAAGGCGGGCAGATCCAGAAGACGGTTGGCGCCCGGGGAGTGGAAAAAAGTGCGCTGCCCGCTGGGGTCGGTCATAACCTGCGACATAGAGGTTGGCGCAAAGGTCGTGCGCTGCACCCGCTGGCGGTTGACGTGATACTGATCGAGCATCGCCAGGATGTAATCGCCGTCGCTATCTTCGCCAATCAGGCCGACGGCCTGCAGCGGCAGGCCAACGTGCATTTTGGCCAGCGTCAGCAGGACGTTCAGCGGCGCACCGCCGGTTGAACGTTCGCTGTGGGTAATTTCCGCCAGCCAGCCGCGCTCCGGCCATTGCACAATCTGGTGGACGTGATCCACCAGCATATTGCCGGCGGCGATAATCCCTTTACGTTCCATTATGCCTGCCCCGCGCTGCCAAAGATGCGCATTTGCGCGGCGACCGTATCGGTAATCGCCTCTTCTATACCCAGCAACAGTTCTGCAAATTCATCGTACAGAGGCTGACGTTTTGCCATCCGTTGCTCAACGGCGGAAAGCGCGGCCTGTGACATGCCGGTATAAAAGTTGATTTTATGGATCCCCAGTTCGATGGCGCGACGAAAATCGGCATCGCTGATGCCGGAGCCGCCGTGTAAGACCAACGGCAGGCCGGTCTGCTGGCGAATGGCGTCCAGACGAGGGAAATCGAGTTTTGGCTCGCCTTTGTATTTACCGTGCGCGTTGCCAATGGCGACCGCCAGTGCATCAATGCCGGTGGCATCGACAAACTCGCGCGCCCGCAGCGGGTCCGTAAACAACGCTTCATCCGCATGGCCATACAACGCGCCACCTTCGTCACCGCCTACCGCACCCAGCTCCGCTTCTACCGATACGCCAACCGCGTGGCACATCTTCACCACCTCCCGCGTCTGGCGAATGTTTTCTTCGTAGCTCAGGGTGGAGCCATCAAACATCACGGAGCTGAAGCCTACGCGCAGCGCACGTACCACCGCCTCGAAATGCAGGCCGTGATCGAGGTTGAGCACCACCGGAATATCATGACGGGCGGCTTCAAACCTGACCGCTTCGACCAGCGACTCCAGGGAGACATACTTAAAGTGGACTTCCGCAATATTAATGATAAACGGCGAGCGTTCCTGTTTCGCGGCAGCAAACAGCGCGCGCAAAAAATGGGAGTCGAGAACGTTAAACGCGCCGAGCGCGTAGCGGTGTTTCCTGGCGTGCTCAAGACCGTCGGCAAGAGAAATCAATGGCATCATTTACTCCTTATTTCCGAAACAGGTTGTACTCGTTGCACAACACCAGCACCGCCGGTTCGTCTTCTTCGATATTGTTATAGCGGGCAATGGGCTGTAAAAAATGGTTATCGTGTTCATCGTCATTCACCGATGACACTTCCCCCACCAGTACGTCGCCAAAACCGCGTTCGCCCCAGAAACTGTGGTACAGGCCGGGGGGGAGGCAGATGCTGTCCCCGGGTTGCAGGCGTAACTGACTGCCGGGCGCGTGGGTCTGCAGACAGCCGTCGAGGGTAACGGTCACGTCGGTATTTTCAGGTTCTTGATGTGCGCCGGCATTCCATAACTCGACGATCAGGTTTCCGCCGCCACGGTTGATGATGTCTTCCCGTTTACGCCAGTGAAAATGCATGGGCGTTACCTGACCATCCCGGACGTGCATGATTTTTTCGGCATAGCACTTTTCATAGGGCACGCCGTTCGGTGAGCCATTGCGCAGGGTAAAGAGCGTTAGCCCCTGTGCGGCAAAATGGTCGCCGCCGAATGCTGTTACGTCCCAGCCAAGCCTGAGATCAAACACTTCCTGCCAGGCGGCCGGGTCAAGCTGCTGCCATTTCGTCGGCGGAAAACTGGCAAAGGGAGGGAGATGCACATCGTGCATGGAGAAGAATTGCCGCGTGTGGCCAAGGATTTCATTGATTTCGGAGCGTTTCATGGGGCCCCCTGGACGCTATGTCAGGCCTCACCCCAACTCTCCCGCGAAGAGAAGATCAGGGTGAGGGCATCAAACCGCACTACATCACTTCACTGTCCACCCCTTATAGGATCCGACGTTCTTTTTATCGATCATCGTCACCGGGATCAGCACAGGCTCTTTAGGCGCAGGTTTGCCCTGCAGAATGTCATAGCCGATCTCAACCGCTTTTGCCGCCATTACCTGCGGATCCTGAGCCGGCGTCGCGACAAACAGGGAGTTCTCACGCTTAAGCGCTTCCTCGCCGTCCGGGCTACCGTCTACGCCAACGATAAAGAATTCATTGCGTTGGGCCTGTTTTGCCGCCAGATCGGCACCGATCGCCGTCGGATCGTTAATCGCGAACACGCCGTCGATCTTCGGATTGGCCGCCAGCAGTGAGGTCATCACTTCCAGACCGCCTTCACGGCTACCTTTGGCGTTCTGGTTATCAGAGAGTACCTTGATATCCGGATGTTTTTTGAACTCGGTCTGGCAGCCTTCGACGCGGTTTTGCACCGCGGACACTGGCGGCCCGTTGATGATGACCACGTTGCCTTTGCCTTTCAGGCGATCAGTAATGTATTTACAAGCCATTTCCCCCGCCTGGGTGTTATCGGAGGTGATGGTGGCATCCGCCCCTTCCGCCGCGACGTCAACCGCGACAACCACGATCCCGGCCTCTTTCGCGCGTTTAACCGCCGGGCCGATCCCTTTGGAATCCGCAGCGTTAAGGATGATCATGTCCACTTTGGCCGCAATAAAGTTGTCGATCTGCGCTACCTGCTGGCCGAGATCGTAACCGCTGGAGACCAGCGTCACTTTGACGTTATCCCCCGCCAGTTTGCGCGCTTCCAGCTCGGCACCTTTGGTGATCTGCACGAAGAATGGGTTGGCCAGGTCGCCCACCGTCACGCCGATGGACTTCAGATCTTTCGCCTGCGCAAACGGCGTTGCGGCAAGCAGCGCGCCAGCACAGAGCGCGGTCACTAACGGTTTCAAACGCATCTTCTCTTCCTCGCTTGTAGGGTATTGTTGTTATGCACTTTGATGGTGTCGGGTACGGTATTTGTCGATCAGCACCGCTATGATGATCACCGCCCCTTTGATCACCAGTTGCCAGAAGTAGGAGACGCCCATCAGCGTCATGCCGTTGTTAAGCGTGGCGATGATCAGCGCCCCCACCAGCGTGCCGGTGATCGTGCCGATCCCGCCAACAAAGCTGGTACCGCCGAGGATCACCGCCGCAATCGCATCCAGCTCGTAGCCCATGCCCAGGTTGCCGTTGGCGCTGTAGAGACGCGAGGCACTCATCACGCCGCCCAGGCCTGAGAGCAGCCCGCTCATGCCGTACACAAACAACAGCACCAGCCAGACCTTAATGCCTGTCAGACGCGCCGCCTGCATGTTGCCGCCAACCGCATAAATGTGAACGCCAAGCGTGGTGCGACGCAGAATAAACCAGCACAGCACAATGACCGCCAGCGCGATCACCACCAGCCACGGAATGGGTCCAAGGTAGTTATTGCCGATCCACTCAAAGTTAATGTTGGAGTTAATGACGGTCGTACCGTCCGCCAGCAGATAAGCCGCACCGCGCAGTGCCGTATAGGTACCGAGCGTCACGATAAACGGCGGCAGCCCGGCAAAAGCGACCAGCGCGCCGTTGAACAAACCCAGCACCAGGCCGAGCATGAGCGCTGCCGGAATAGAAAGCATGGCGAACTCAGGTATTAACGACACCACCATCGCCGCCACGGCCGTGGTGCCCAGAATGGAGCCGACGGAGAGGTCGATCCCGCCGGTCAGAATGATGAAGGTCATCCCTGCGGCCAGTACGATGTTGATCGACGCCTGGCGGGTGATATTGAGCAGATTACTTTCGGTAAAGAAGTTAGGCGCGATAAAACCAAATACCGCCACAATCAGGATCAAGATGGGCAAAATGCCGACCGTCTGCATCAGATCGCTCATCAGCATTTTTTTGGCAGAGGCGGACTTCGCCACCTGCTGCGGATGGGTTGAATTTGTCATAGTTGCACCGCCTGATGATGAGAGTCGTTCACGCCGGTCGCCAGCGTCATGATGTTTTCCTGAGAAATTTCTGCTCCGTGAAGTTCACCTGCAATGCTGCCTTCACGCATGACATAGACGCGGTCGCTCATGCCGACGATTTCCGGCAGCTCGCTGGAGATCATCAGGATCGCCACGCCCTTGCGCGCCATCTGGTTCATGATGCGGTAGATTTCACTTTTCGCCCCGACGTCGACGCCGCGCGTCGGTTCATCCAGAATCAGAATGCGTGGGCCGATGGCCACCCAGCGGGAGATAAGCAGCTTTTGCTGGTTGCCCCCGGACAGGCCGCCCGCGCGGACCTGTGAATGCGGCACGCGGATGTTAAGCAGGGCGATCGCATCGTCAGAAATGGTCTGCGCTTTTTTGCGGTTCAGCATGCCGAAGGTGGCGTCGCGCTCCAGCGTCGCCATGGTGATGTTCTCCTGTGCGGCCAGCTCGAGGAACAGCCCTTGTTCTTTGCGGTTCTCGGTGAGAAAACCGATCCCGTTGTCGATGGCGGCACGCGGGGAGTGGATCACCACCGGTTCGCCGTCGACCTCAATCATGCCGCCCGTGGCTTTGCGCGCGCCGAAGATCAGCTGCGCCAGTTCAGAACGTCCGGCGCCCACCAGACCTGCCAGGCCGACAATTTCTCCGGAACGCACCTGCAGACTGCAGGGGAGCACTTTCTTGCCGTCGGTAAGGTGATGCACGTTAAGACGTGGGCTGCCGAGCGGGATATCGCGCTCTTTGTTAAACAGATCGCTTAGCGGACGGCCGACCATCATCTTCACCAGCTCAGAGGCGTTCAGTTTGTCGCGCGTCAGGCTACCGACGTACTGCCCGTCACGCAGAACGCTGACGCGATCGGAGAGTTCATACACTTCCGCCATGCGGTGGCTGATATAGATAATCGCCATTCCTTCCTCTCGCAGACGCAGTATCAGCTCGAACAGGCGATGGGTTTCACGTGAGGAGAGGGCGGCGGTGGGTTCATCCATCACCAGAATGCGGCTGTTACGGTGCAGCGCGCGGGCAATTTCAACCTGCTGCTGCTCGGCGATGGTCAGCCTCATTACCAGGTCGGTCGCCTTGAAGTGCGCGCCCAGACGGTCAATCACCGCCTGCGCCTGTGCGGCCATCTCTTTGCGCTGTACCAGCCCGGCGCGCGACAGCTCGCTGCCCAGGAAAATGTTTTCAGCGACGGTCAGATTGGGGGCAAGCTGCATCTCCTGATAAATGAGGGTGATACCCGCGGCCAGCGCATCCTTTGGCCCTTTGATGTGAAACGGCTGTCCGTCAATCAGGATCTCGCCGCTGGTGGCGGTATAGGCCCCCGCGAGGATCTTCATCAGGGTACTCTTTCCTGCGCCGTTTTCCCCCATCAGCGCGTGGATCTCACCGGGGTACACCGTCAAATCCACACCCTTGAGCGCGTGGAAATGGCCAAACGTTTTGGCAATGTTGCGCATCTCCAGTACCGGGGTTCTGCTCATGGCGGATCTCCTTGAATGTCGATATCCGCACTTCATCACAGGTTGGTAAATGCAAAATGTCAGAAGCCGTTCATATTTGTCATAGTTATGAATAGTTAACTTACATCACAATTCCCCGCTTTTTCCCTCTCAGCAGGAGAGGGCCAGGGTGAGGGCATCACATTGCACCGGAGCTTACCGTATGCCATCACACCGTCCGCCCTTCTTTGCCAGCGCCTGTGGTCGCCTGCTGATTTTTAATCTGCTGGTGGTGGCGGTGACGCTGATGGTCAGCGGCGTGGCGGTGCTCGGCTTTCGTCATGCCAGCCAGATCCAGGAACAGGTGCAGCAGCAGACGCTGGATGACATGACCGGCAGCATGAACCTCGCCCGCGATACCGCCAATGTGGCAACGGCGGCGGTGCGGCTCTCGCAAGTTGTAGGCGCGCTGGAATACAAGGGCGAAGCCGAGCGCCTGAAGCAGACGCAGATGGCGCTGCGTCACTCGCTGGAACAGCTTGCCGATGCGCCACTGGCGCAACAGGAGCCCGCGCTGGTGGCGCGAATTATTCAGAGAAGTAATGAGTTACAGCAGAGCGTGACGGGCATGCTGGAGCGCGGGCAGCGGCGTCATCTGGAGCGTAATGCGCTTCTCAGCGCGCTCTATCAAAGCCAGAGCTATTTGCGCCATCTGCAGGACATCAACCGCCGTTACGCCAGCAACGTCCCGGATGCGCAACAGCTTATGGAAATGGACAGGCTAATCATCGCCGCTATTGAAACGCCCTCGCCGCGCGCCACGGTTCAGCAGCTGGATGCCGTGACGGCAACGCTGCCCCAGAGCGTGACGCAGCCCGTGGTGAACGCTATCCTACCCGATTTTAATGCCGAGCTTCACAAGCTTGTTCCGCTCTCGACGCAGCTGGAGGAGAGCGATCTGGCGATCAGCTGGTATATGTTCCACATCAAGGCTCTGGTGGCGATATTAAACAGCGACATCAATCAGTACGTTGAACAGGTGGCGCAGGCCTCCCGGCTGCGCACTGCCCAGAGTCACCAGGAGCTGCGCTCCATCAGCGTATTTATCAGCGTGTTCGCCGTGCTGGCGCTGATCATCACCGGGTGCGCCTGTTGGTATATCTACCGTAATCTGGCCTCCAACCTGACGGCCATCTCCCGGGCGATGTCGCGCCTTGCCCACGGCGAACAGGATGTTTCCGTCCCCGGACTGCAGCGCCGTGATGAGCTGGGTGAGCTGGCGCGAGCGTTTAACGTTTTTGCCCGCAACACCGCCTCGCTTGTCCACACCACCCGCCTGCTGAAAGAAAAAACCACGCAGATGGAGATCGACCGCATCGAGCGTCAGGGGCTGGAAGAGGCGTTGGTGCACAGCCAGAAGATGAAGGCCGTCGGGCAGCTGACGGGCGGTCTGGCGCATGACTTTAACAACCTGCTGGCGGTGATCATTGGCAGTCTGGAACTCACCGATCCCGACTCACAGGACGCCCCGCGTATCACCCGGGCACTCAAGGCCGCCGAGCGTGGTGCGGTGCTGACCCAGCGCCTGCTGGCGTTTTCCCGCAAGCAATCCCTGACCCCGCACGCGGTAGAGATGAAACCGCTGCTCGAGAACCTGCGGGAGTTGATGTACCACTCGCTGCCGGCCACCCTGACGCTGGAAATTGAAGCGCAATCACCGGCGTGGCCGGCGTGGATAGACGTCAGCCAGCTGGAAAACGCCATTATTAACCTGGTGATGAACGCCCGCGATGCGATGGAGGGACAGACAGGGGTTATTAAGATCCGCACGTGGAATCAGCGCGTGACCCGCAGTGACGGACGCAGGCAGGATATGGTGGCGCTGGAGGTTATTGACCGGGGAAGTGGAATGTCGCAGGAGGTCAAATCCCGGGTCTTCGAACCGTTCTTCACGACCAAGCAAACCGGGAGCGGTAGCGGATTAGGCCTGTCGATGGTCTACGGTTTTGTACGCCAGTCCGGTGGGCGCGTGGAGATTGAAAGCGCGCCGGGGCAGGGGACCACCGTGCGGCTGCATCTGCCACGCTCGACGCTGCCTGTTAGTTCTGCTGATCAGACCCAGGCCGCCGCGGCTGCCGTTGAAAATGAACGCCTGGTACTGGTGCTGGAAGATGAAGCCGATGTCCGCCAGACCCTGTGCGAGCAGCTGCATCAGCTGGGCTATCTGACGCTTGAAGCGGACAACGGCGAACAGGCCCTGAAGATGCTGGACGCGTCACCGGATATTGGCATGTTTATTAGCGATTTAATGCTGCCCGGCAACCTCAGCGGCGCCGAGGTGATCAACCATGTGCGCAGTCATTATCCGCAGCTTCCGGTGTTGCTGATCAGCGGCCAGGATCTGCGTCCGACGCATAACCCGCAACTGCCGGACGTGGCGTTACTGCGTAAGCCTTTTACCCGTGTACAGCTGGCGCAGGCGTTGCGCAAGGTGATGGTAATTTGAGATTCCTCCGCTACCCCAGCCAGCTGTTGTTCATTACCGTAAGGCCAGTCCACCTGCGAGTCTGGTCTTATGAAACGTTACTCTACCGCTCTGTTATTTGGTCTGCTGTCACTTACCAGCCAACTGGCTCACGCCGATGTTATTGATGAGGCCATTGGCAATATTCAGCAGGCGATCAACGATGCCTATAACCCCAGCAGCAGTCGCAATAGCGATGATGACGACGATCGCTACGATCGCAGCCGCCAGACCGACAGCCGTCAGTATGACGATCGCCGCAGGCAACTGGAGGATCGCCGTCGCCGTCTGGATGAGCGTCAACGCCAGCTGGATGATGACAGACGTCAGTTAGAAGAAGATGAACGCCGGTTAGAAGACGATTACGATCGCTGATACGCGCGGTTTAGCATCCATACGCCTCGCCCTCTCATCCAGAGAGGGAGTGACCTAATCCAGCAACAACGTCATTCCGTCATATCCCGCCTCGAACCCGTCGGGTAGCGGGTTATCCATCATCCATACGTCGAACTGATGACTGATATGGGTCAGGATCACCTGCGGACAGCCGATGATCTCATTTAAGGCAATAACCGTATTCAGATCGCAATGGTTGCGCGGCGTTTCGTCACGCGGTTCGTGGCTGCAGTCGATGATCATCGCCTGCGGCCGGTTATTGAGCAGGAATTTTACCGTTTTATCGGGTAATCCGGCGGTGTCGGAGAGCCAGGCTACACGGCTGTGGGCGGACTCCAGCAGGTAGCCAAAGGTGATTTTCGAGTGATTCAGCGGCAGCGGCGTGACCCGCAGGCCCTGCAGTTCAAACACCACAAACGGCTCTACCGTATGGCTGAAATCCAGAATCCCCGGGTGTTTAAACAGGTCGTCACACCCCGACTCGTCTGGCGGACCGTACACCGGAACAGGGGCACCGACGCCCCAGCGCAGGGGGAACAGCCCCTGGACGTGATCCATATGGTAGTGGGTCAGTAAAAACTGCTGAAAGCTGCCTGCCGGCCAGTCGTCCATCAGGTGCGGGATACCGGCGTCCAGCAGCGTTACCGCATCGTTGAATTTGACTACCGCGCTACAGGGGCGACGGCGATGGTTATCCTGCAGACGCGCCCGGCGACACGCCGCGCAGTCGCAGCCAAACACCGGCACCAGCTGAGCGCTACCGGTTCCCGTTAACGTAATCGTCAGACTCATCGTGCACCTCTACAACAGTTTGGTGAAACGAAAATGGCTCTGCGTATACCCTTCACGAGCATAAAAACGGTGAGCGTCCAGGCGCTTCACGCTGGTGGATAGCTCTGTCAGTTCAGCGCCCGCCTGCCGCGCCACGTTCTCCGCCCAGGCCAACAGCTGGCTGCCCACCCTGAGACCGCGCGCCTGCGGCATGACCACCAGCTCCTGGATCTCGCCAATCCATCTGGCGTGGTGCAGGTGAAACTGCATATGCAGGCCAATCATGCCCACCACCTGGCCGTTTAATTCAGCCAGCTGGTAACGCATATTGTGGTCCTGCAGATTGGCAAGATACCCGGCGTGGAACGCCTGATGATCAAACTCACTCTGCTTGAGTTCGCAAATCAGCGCGTAAACAATCTGCGCATCGTCGGCAGTGGCGGGGCGAAGCTGGCAGTCAGGCATGCTGTTTCTCCTTCTGACGGATAAGCGTTAAAAAGTTATCGACTGACTGTAGCAAACTTCCGTCGTTATTGAGGATATGACAGTTCGATGGGGTATAGCGCGCCGCACGTTCAAGCCGCTGCTCGATCTCTTTGGCGTTTTCACGACCCCGGCTCTGCAACCGGCTGCGCAGCACATCAGGCGAGACCTGCAGACAGACCGGCAACAGCGCTGCTTCATAGCGAGCGCGCGCTTGTTGAAGGTGCGCGCGTGAGCCGTTGACCAGCACGTCGAACCCGGCGTGCAGCCACAGGTCTGTCTCGATGCCTATCCCGTAGTAATAACCGTTGGCGTGCCAGCTGAGCGCCAGCAGATTTTGCCCGGCGCGCGTGAAAAATTCCGGCACGCTCAGGGCGATATGGTTCTCACTCCCGGCATTCGCCGCACGGGTGATATAGCGGTGCGCAACCAGAAGCTGGGGATGTTCCCGCTGCCGTAACGCGGACAGCAGGCTGTCCTTACCAGAGCCTGACGGCCCCATTAGCCAGATTAGTCTTCCCATCAGAACACCCGTTTCCCCTGACGCCAGACGTGGTCGATATGGATGTGCTCGCCCTTACGGTGAACCAGCACCAGATCCGCCCGTTTACCTTCAGCTATCTCTCCACGATCGTGAAGATTAAGTGCCGTTGCCGGGTTTTTCGTTACCAGACGAATCGCCTGCGGCAGCGTAAAGCGATTGTTTTCGTCAGCCGCGACCCGGAAGGCGGCGTCCAGCAGGCTGGCGGGGTAGTAGTCGGACGAGAGGATATCCAGCAGACCTAGCGACGCGAGCGCGCTTGCCGCCACGTTGCCGGAGTGGGAGCCGCCGCGCACGATATTCGGCGCCCCCATCAGGACGTTCATGCCGTGGGTGCGTGAGGCTTCTGCTGCTTCAAACGTGGTGGGAAATTCAGCGATTACGCTGCCAAGCTGGTGCGATTCGCGCACATGTTCATGCGTCGCATCATCATGGCTGGCTAAGGCAATGTTGCGTTCCCGACACATGGCGGCAATGGAGAGCCGGTTTGGTTGAGACCACTGCGCCGCAAGCTGTCGCTGTTCCTCTTCATAACGCGCCATTTCCTCATTGGTCAGCGCGTATTTTCCCTGATAGTACTCGCGGTATTTCTCTATTCTGGCGAACTGACGCTGCCCCGGCGAGTGGTCCATCAACGAGACCAGTGAGACCGGCTCGCGGTCCACCAGCTTTTCAAACAGCGGCAGAGTGGTGTGATGCGGGAGTTCACACCGCAGGTGCAAACGATGCTCGGCGCGGTTAAGGCCGCGTTTTTGCGTCTCTTCCACGGCGTTGATCATCTTCTCGAGGTTTTCCAGACGGTCGCCGCCGTCGCGCACGTCGCCAATCGCTACGGCGTCCAGCACGGTGGTGATGCCGCTGGCGACCATCAGCGCGTCATGGCTGCTCATCGCGGAATGGGCTGGCCAGTCGACTTTCGGACGCGGGGTAAAGAATTTATCCAGATTATCGGTGTGCAGTTCGATAAGGCCCGGCAGCAGCCAGCCCCCTTCACCGTCCATCGCTTCCGGGGCGCGGCTCTGGGTTTCCGCAAAGGCGCGGATCTCTCCGGCCTGGATCTCAATCGAGCCATCAACGACTTCATTTTCCAGCACCAGCTTTACGTTATTCACGATCATGCGAGCGTCCCCATCGGGTGCAGCCTGTCTGCGACGCGGGAGCGAACGGTGTCGTCGTGGAAGATCCCCACGATCGCCGCGCCGCGTGCTTTGGCCTGTTCGATCAGTTCAACCACCGCCGCGCTGTTTTTGCTGTCGAGCGAGGCAGTGGGTTCATCAAGCAGTAAAATTGGGTAGTCGACGATAAACCCGCGGGCGATATTCACCCGCTGCTGCTCGCCACCGGAAAAGGTCGACGGGGCAAGGTGCCAGAGGTGTTCCGGCACGTTCAGGCGCGTGAGCAGGCCGGCGGCTTTCGCGGCGCAGGTTTCGCGCGGAACGCCCAGGTCCAGCAGCGGCTGCATGACCACGTCCAGGGCGGAGATCCGTGGGATCACCCGCAAAAACTGGCTGACCCAGCCGATCGTCGAGCGGCGCACGTCCAGCACCTTACGCGCCGGCGCCTGCACCAGATCGACCCATTCATTGCCATGACGAATATAGATGTGGCCTTCGTCCGGCAGATAGTTGGCGTACAGGGAGCGCAGCAGCGTCGATTTGCCGCTGCCGGAATGGCCGTGCAACACCACGCATTCACCCTTGCTAACCTCCAGAGAGGCGCTGTGCAGGACCGGCAGGCGCACGCCGTTTTGCTGGTGGAGCACAAAGGTCTTACTGACATTTTCTACGCGGATCATGGGGGCCTCTTAATTCTGCAATACCGATGACACCAGCAGCTGGGTGTACGGATGATGGGGATCGTCGAGTACGCGGTCGGTCAACCCACTTTCCACCACCTGACCCTGCTTCATCACCAGAAGACGGTCCGCCAGCAGGCGGGCAACGCCTAAATCATGGGTGACAATCACCACGGACAGGTTCAGTTCCACCACCAGGCCGCGCAGCAGGTCGAGCAGACGCGCCTGAACGGAGACGTCCAGCCCACCGGTGGGTTCGTCCATAAACACCAGCTTCGGGTGAGTGACGAGATTGCGGGCAATCTGCAGGCGCTGCTGCATACCGCCGGAGAAGGTGGTGGGCAGGTCATCAATGCGCGAGGTGGGGATCTCCACATCGCTCAGCCATTGCTGTGCCGTGGCGCGGATGTTGCCGTAATGGCGTGCGCCGGTGGCCATCAGCCTTTCACCGATATTGCCTCCGGCCGAGACCTGCCGGCGCAGGCCGTCCATGGGATGTTGATGCACCACGCCCCATTCGGTGCGCAGCAGGCGACGGCGTTCGGCCTCGCTCATGCCGTACAGCGACCGGCCCTCATATAAAATGTCGCCCTTTTGCGGCGTCAGTCGTGCAGAGATAGATTTCAGCAGGGTGGTTTTGCCCGAGCCGGACTCGCCGACAATGCCCAGCACCTCGCCCGGCCACAGCTCAAACGAGACGTCGCTGAAGCCTTTGCCCGGCGCGTAAAGGTGGGTCAGGTTATTAACCGAAAGCAGCGGTTTCATTGGCTTTTCGCCTCGCTCTGTTGACGGCAGAAGTCGGTGTCGGAGCAGACAAACATCCGTTTGCCCGTGTCATCCAGCACCACTTCGTCCAGATAGCTGTGTTTTGAGCCGCAAATGGCGCACGGCTCGTCCCACTCCTGCACCGTAAACGGGTGGTCGTCGAAATCGAGACTTTCCACGCGGGTGTAAGGCGGTACGGCGTAGATGCGTTTTTCACGCCCGGCACCAAACAGCTGCAGGGCAGGCATCATGTCCATCTTCGGGTTGTCGAATTTGGGGATGGGGGACGGGTCCATCACGTAGCGTCCATTGACCTTGACCGGATAGGCGTAAGTCGTGGCGATATGGCCGAAGCGGGCGATATCCTCATACAACTTCACCTGCATGACGCCGTACTCTTCCAGGGCGTGCATGGTGCGGGTTTCCGTTTCACGCGGCTCGATAAAGCGCAGGGGCTCCGGAATAGGCACCTGAAAAATTAAAATCTGATCTTCCGTCAGCGGCGTTTCCGGAATGCGGTGACGGGTCTGGATCAGCGTCGCATCTTCGGTTTTTTCGGTGGTATTGACGCCCGTCACGCGTTGAAAGAACTGGCGAATCGACACGGCGTTGGTGGTGTCATCAGCCCCCTGGTCGATGACCTTCAGCACGTCCGACTCGCCGATGACGCTGGCGGTCAGCTGAATGCCGCCGGTACCCCAGCCGTAAGGCATGGGCATTTCGCGGCCGCCGAACGGCACCTGATAACCGGGGATAGCCACCGCTTTCAAAATGGCGCGGCGGATCATGCGTTTGGTTTGTTCATCCAGATAAGCAAAGTTGTAGCCGCTTAAGTTAGTCATGTGCGCGCTCCCGTTGCAGGCGTTTCAGCAGTTCCAGTTCGGCCTGGAAATCGACGTAGTGCGGCAGCTTGAGGTGGGAAACGAAGCCCGCGGCCTCGACGTTATCCGCATGGGCCAGCACGAACTCTTCATCCTGCGCCGGGCCGGAGACCGCTTCGCCGTAGTCCGGTGCCTGCAGGGCACGGTCGACCAGCGCCATCGCCATCGCCTTGCGCTCACTCATGCCGAACACCAGCCCGTAACCGCGGGTAAAATGCGGGGCCTCGTTCTCGGGGGCGACAAATCCATTCACCATTTCGCATTCGGTCATGAGCAGTTCGCCGACGTTCACCGCAAAACCCAGTTCTTCGGGCACGATCTCGACGTTAAGGTAGCCGCTACGAATTTCCGCCGCGAACGGATGGTTGCGGCCGTAGCCACGCTGGGTGGAGTAGGCCAGCGCCAGTAAATACCCCTCGTCGCCGCGCATCAGCTGCTGCAGGCGCGACGAGCGTGAACAGGGGTAAACCGGCGGCGTGCGGGTGATGTCGTCAGGTTGCGCGCCGGTATCGTCTTCGGCCTTCGCCAGACCCTGTTTCGCCAGCAGGCTAAAAACGTGCGGGGAGGGAACCTGCTCTGCATCCGAGGTGCTCAGCTGGGGCGTTTCGCCGTTCGCCAGCAGGGTGAAATCCAGCAGACGGTGGGTGTAGTCATAGGTGGGCCCAAGCAGCTGGCCACCGGGGATGTCTTTATAGACCGCCGAAATACGACGTTCCAGACGCATTTCTGCCGTATTGATCGGTTCGCTCACCGCCAGTTTCGCCAGTGTGGTGCGATAAGCACGCAGCAGGAAGATGGCTTCGACGTTGTCGCCGCTGGCCTGTTTCAGCGCCAGCGCCGCCAGTTCGCGATCAGCGACGCCGCCTTCAGTCATTACCCGGTCGACGGCCAGATTGAGCTGCTGCTCAATCTGGGTGACGCTGAGCTCGGGAAGCGCGTCATCACCCCGTCGTCTGTGCGCCTGCAAGGCATGGGCGGCGGCGATAGCCTTCTCGCCCCCTTTGACGGCAACGTACATCAGCACACCTCCACATGAGTGGTACGAGGGATGGCCAGCAGGCGTTCTCCGCAGGTGAGGATCAGGTCAATACCGAGCGGGAACGGGTGCGGGCGTTCAGTCAGTTCATGAATGATGCACTCCGGCAGCTGTGGCGCGACCATGCGCTCTTCGGCAATACCCGCCCCCGTGAGGCGCAGCATGCGGCCACCGCTCAGGCTTGATACCTGCAAAATCAGCGTGGCGCTGGTCTCCGGTGCCACCGCGCTTCCTTCGCTCAGGGCATTAAGCTGCTCGTGGCTGATTTGCTCGTCGGCCACGGCAAACACCGCCTGCCGGGGCTGTTCAACCAGCGGGGCGTTGGTGTGAAAGCGCAGGTTCTGGCTGGCGATATCATTCGATAACGCGCCAGAGAGCCACACCGGGGTGTCGTTGTCGGCGAGCGTCAGCAGTACGCTGGTGGTCGCCAGATTCAGCGGCAGCCAACCCTGAGAGAGCTGATGCAGCGAGACGATGACGCCCGGCTCGCTCATGGCTTTCAGCAGGCGACGAAAACTTTGTTGGGCATCCTGGACGGCCAGGGTAAAAGCGGGTTGAAGCGTCATGCGTTATCTCCGCGAACGAGCGTAAAGAAGTCGACCCGGCTGGTGTTTATCTGGGCCTGGCGGGCGGCAATCAGTGCAGCACGGTCGGCTTCCAGCGGGGCAATAAGGGTTTCCATCAGGGTCTGGAAATGAGGTTGTTCCTGTAACAGGGCGTCAATCACCGCGCAGCGTTCGGCGTGTGGTTTGTCGCGCCCGAGCACGTAGCTGTAGCCCAGCGTGCCGCTGTTCAGGCGGATCACTGCGCGGGTGAGGGTGGCATCGCCGGCGAAGAAACGCTCACCGGTACCGCCCATACGCGCCTGGATCTGCACCAGACCAATTTCCGGCGCGCGGATGAGGTCATATTCCGGCGTCAGATTCAGCGCCTGCATGCGGTCCGAAAGCGCAGCGGGCTGGCTGTGCGCCAGTACGCCCATCCAGCGCTGGCGGGTGGAGGTATCGAAATGCATTCAGTGCTCCATGGTGAATTCGATCATGTCGGCGCGGGTCAGGCTGACGGAGTATTCCGTCGCGTCTATTTCGCCGTCACGGTGGTTGAGGGTGCGAACGCAGAGCAGCGGAGCCATGTTGGGGATCTCCAGCACTTTGCTCTCTTTGGCCTGCGCGCGGCGGGCGCTGATGCGCGTCTGGGTACGTTTAAGCGAGATGCCCGTGGCATCCTGAAGAAAATCATGCAGCGAGCCGCTGGAGAAATTTTGCAGCACCGGCCACAGCGCCAGGTCGGCGAAGTAGTGGTCTATCTGGCACACCGCCACGCCGTTGACCCGACGCAGGGTACGCAGGTGGATGACATTGTCGCCCTCCTGAATGCCCAGCGCGTCCGCGACGTGGCTTGAGGCCGGGCGCAGCACCGACAGCAGTTTTTCGCTGGTCGGGTGGCTGCCCTGATCCAGCAGGTTCTGGCTAAAACGCGCCTGCGCATTGAGCGGATAGTCAAACGGGCGCATCAACACCAGCACGCCGACACCCTGACGGCGCTGCACCCAGCCGCGCTCGACCAGCTGATCAATGGCGCGGCGCAGCGTGTGTCGGTTCACTTCATAGCGGTCGGCAAGCTGCTGCTCGGCAGGCAGGTAGTCTCCGCAGCGGTAGTGGGTGCGAAGTTCCACCTCGAGTTTTGCCGCTATCTCTTGCCAGCGGGTAGGGTAACTGGTCGGATGTCTGGATAAGTGCATACAAATCAAAGCCTCGCTTCTCAGATGAAGTGCTTACGCAAACGTTGAGACATAAAATCCAGCAGGCTGACTGTGATGATAATGAGCACCATCAGGGCGCAGGTTTGCTGGAACTGGAACCCGCGAATCGCTTCCCACAGCGTGACGCCAATACCGCCTGCGCCCACCATGCCGACGACGGTGGCGGAACGAACGTTGGATTCGAAACGGTACAGGGAGTAGGAGATCAGCAGCGGCATCACCTGGGGCAGTACGCCGAAGAGAATCTCTTCAATTTTGTTGGCGCCCGTTGCGCGGATGCCTTCGACCGGGCCCGGCTCGATAGCTTCCACCGCCTCGGAGAGCAGCTTGGAGAGCACGCCGGTGGTATGAATAAACAGCGCCATCACCCCGGCGAACGGACCCAGGCCGACGGCCACCACGAACAGCATGGCAAAGACCATTTCGTTGATGGCGCGGCAGGCGTCCATCAGGCGACGCATCGGCTGGTAAATCCACCACGGAACGATGTTCTCGGCGCTCATCAGGCCGAACGGAACAGAAAGGATGACGGCCAGGACGGTGCCCCACACGGCGATTTGCAGAGTGACCGCCATTTCACTGAGGTAATCCTGCCACTGGCTGAAATCAGGCGGGAAGAAGTCGGCGGCAAAAGTGGCCATATTGCCGGCATCTTTAAACAGCAGCAGCGGATCCATTTCCGCGCCCTGCCAGGAGATAACGAGCACCGCAAGCAAAATGGCCCAGCTAAAAAGCGAGAACCAGCTGCGTTTCGGCGGTGGGAGGGTGATGGTTTGCATGTGTGCCCCTTTGGTCTGAATGCCCTCTCCCACCGGGAGAGGGCGGTAAGCGTTATTGCACCGCTTTATTCACGCTGCTCATGGCGCCGAGCGCCGCGGTCAGGCGGTCAAGGTCTTCGAGCTGAGCCTGAATCGCAGCCACTTTGCTGCTCTTCTCCTCCTCCTTCAGGCCCTTGTTGTCCTTCACGCCCTGCATCTCTTTAAACAGCGCCAGCTGGCGAATCGGGACCAGCTGCAGGTCGCTTGACGGGCGGAAAGGTGCCCAGCCCAGGCGTTCCAGAACCGTTTTTTCTTCCGGCGTTTTGCCGTAATTCATAAAGAAGTCGTACACCTTGTCTTTGGTGGTCTCAGACAGGTTTTTGCGCCAGACGATGGGGTCGCCCGGGATCAGAGGGGATTTCCAGATAACCTTCAGCGCTTTCAGCTTGTCCGGTGCCGAGGTTTTCAGCTTGTCGAGGTTCTCGGTGTTGTTCGTGGCGACATCCACCTGCTTATTGGCCACGGCCAGCGCGTTGGTTTCATGGCTGGCGTTCACGGTGCGCTTAAATTCGCTGGCAGAGGCGTTGTTTTTAGCAAAGACGTAATAGCCCGGCACGAGGAAACCAGAGGTGGAGTTGGGATCGCCGTTACCAAACGTCAGCTCTTTACGTTTGGCGAGCATGTCGTTCAGGTTGTTGATGGGGCTGTCTTTATTGACGATCAGCACGCTCCAGTAACCCGGAGAACCATCCGCGGCAACGGTCTGGGCAAAGACCTGGCCGTTCGCGCGATCCACCGCTTCCATGGCGGAGAGGTTACCGTACCAGGCGATGTCGACTTTGTTAAAGCGCATCCCCTGGATGATGCCCGCATAGTCCGGGGCGAAGAAGGCGTTCACTTTGATCCCCAGTTTGGTTTCCATATCTTTCAGGAACGGTTCCCACTGAGGTTTCAGGTTCTGCTGTGATTCCGTCGAAATAATGCCAAAGTTCAGCGCTTTTTCCTGCTCCTGGGCGTACGCAGGGCTTAACAGAGTGCTTATGCTGAACATGCTGGTAAACGCCAGCGCGGCAACGGCTTTGTAGCTCATGTACTTTCCTCGGATCGGTTTTAATTAAGCAGCCTGCGCGTTCTCTTCGACGCGGTTAATGCTGCGGTAGAGATGGTCGAAACGGTCGTTATCAAACTGATGGCTTGGGCCATCAAAGAACACATGCCCCTGACGCAACGCGACGATGCGCTCGCAATAGCGCAGGGCGTAATCCACCTGGTGCAGCGTCACCACTACGGTGATGCCGTCGTTGAGGTTGATGTCGCGCAGGGTTTCCATCACGATGCGAGCCGATTCCGGGTCCAGCGAGGCGATGGGTTCATCGGCAAGAATGATTTGCGCTTTTTGCATCAGGGCACGGGCGATAGCCACGCGCTGCTGCTGTCCACCGGAAAGTGTGGAGACGCGCTGGTGGGCGAAATGCGCCATTCCGACGCGGGTCAGCGCCTGCAACGCTTCCTGCTTTTGAGAGGGGGAGAACCAGCGCAGACAGGTACGCCAGAACGGGGTGCTGCCGAGCGCGCCAATCAGCACGTTCTCCAGTACCGTCAGGCGATTGACCAGGTTGAACTGCTGGAAGATATAGCCCGTCTGGGCGCGGCTTTTGCGGATATCCCGCGCCAGGCGTCCTGCACGCTGCACGGTGTTGCCCAGCAGCTCGACGTGGCTTTCTGAGGTCTTATCACAGGTGATAAGGCCGCTTAAATGACGCATAAGGGTGGATTTACCAGAGCCGGATGGCCCCAGGAGCGCCACCATTTCGCCCTGCTGGACGGTCAGATCAACGGCATGCAGGGCCTTGTTGTGATGAAAGGTCTTGCTCAGTTTCTCGACGCGGATAACAGTTTGCATATGCTGGGCCTCACAATAAATGTGGCCTCATGCTGGCGCATCAATATGACATTTGGGTTAAGTCTCGGTTGCGGGAGTTTGAAGAGTTGAGGGGAGTTTGATGACAGGCGGGGGCAGACTGCCCACCGCCAGAAGATCACTGCTGTTGCTTAACGACGTTAATCATCCACGGCACGCCGTATTTGTCGGTGACTTTACCGAAACCGTGCGCCCAGAAGGTCTCCTGCCAGGCCATTTCGATATGGCCTTCCGCGGCCAGATTGTCGAACCAGCGTTTGCCTTCCGCCACGTCCTGGGTGTCCAGCACCAGCGTGAACCCGGCATACTGCGCTTTGCTGCCGGGCGGCTGCCCATCACTCATCATGATATCGCTGCCCGCAATGCGAACATTCGAGTGGGCGATCGCCGAATCCGGAAACTGCATGCCAGACGGACAGCCTTCTTCGCTGCTGTCGCCTTTTGGCATTTCACCGAAGGTGATTTTATAGAGGAGCTCTGCGCCGACGGCGTGCTGATAAAAGGCGGAGGCCTCGGCACAGTTACCGGCGAAAGAGATGTAGGGACTTAACGGCATAATCTATACCTCACGTAAGAAGAGCCCGTTAAGTGTAGTTCTCGCCAGCCCGGTAAGCGAAGCGCCACCGGGCGGGTAAATCAGTTCTTTTTCACAAACTCTGATTTCAGTTTCATCGGGCCAAAGCCGTCAATTTTGCAGTCAATATTATGGTCGCCTTCTACCAGACGGATATTCTTCACTTTAGTGCCGATCTTCAGCATGGAAGAGCTGCCTTTAACCTTCAAATCTTTAATCACGGTGACGCTGTCGCCATCAGCCAGCAGATTACCGTTCGCATCTTTTACAACAAGCGTATCAGTATCGTGCGACGGCTCGGCGTCATTCCATTCGTGAGCGCATTCCGGGCAGATGAACATGCCATTATCTTCATAGGTGTATTCAGAATTGCATTTCGGGCAGTGTGGGAGTTGCATAAGGGTATCCTCAAAAAGTGCGTAACACGCTGGAAAGTGCCAGCAAAATGACGGCTGGGTGCCGAAAAAGGGGGCAAGTATAACGCAAATCCACACCGTTGTCGGTGATATTCTATTTAAAAAAAAAGCAAAAAGCGTGTCGCCAGTGACATTTCCTGTCAGTCAGTTAAGCGATGCTTACGGCATTAACACGGTGGAAAGAAATGGCAGTAAATATATCGAATATTTTATTGCAGCAAATTGCTACGCACCTCCATTTCGGATAAGGTGAAGCGACACATTGTTATTTATCTCCTGACTTCCCGTCATCCATATCTTATGGCGGTGACGCATTACCTCTCTTTTTAGGTGGGTAAATAATGATGATATATCCTGAAGTTTCTTAAAAATGGGCCAGGCTTTTATCTTTTGGCTGTCATGCCAGAGGGGAAGCTTTACACGCCATGCAAGGATAGCGATTTATTTCTGATTATCTTCAATCAGTTATATTTCGGTGAACATGTTTTCCACACGTGATCATATAAGCCTGAACAACATAATTAAAACCAGTGGCTTAATAAAAGTAATAAATTTGCGTTAAGGAAAGGCTTTTATCATGCACACACAGACCATTTTTGAATTAAGCCAGGAAGCAGAGCGTTTGTTACAGCTCGCCCTGCAAAATCTTGATACGTTGAAATCAATGCCGACGGCGAAGCTGGAAAGCACCGCCGCAGCCATTACGGGTGAAAAGAACAACGTCTTACCTTTGCATTTTAGTGCGCGGGGTGTCGAAGCCCAGCAGGCTATGCTGAATAATGAATTACGGAAAATAACCCGTCTGGAAATGGTGCTGGCAATTGTGGGCACCATGAAAGCGGGGAAATCGACCACCATTAATGCCATTGTCGGAACCGAAGTGTTGCCGAACCGCAACCGCCCGATGACGGCGCTTCCGACATTGATCCGTCATACGCCGGGTCAGAAAGAGCCGGTGCTCCATTTTGCTCACGTCTCTCCTATCGATGAATTAATCCTCCTGTTACAGAAAAAGCTCTGCGATTACGATCGCGGGAAGCTGGCGCAACGTCTGGAAATTGATAAGGACATGATTACGCTGCTGGAAAGAATTGAAAAAGGTGAGGCTTTCGAGAAGCATCACCTGGGTGCGCAGCCGATATTTCATTGTCTGAAAAGCCTTAACGACCTGGTGAGGCTCTCACAGGCGTTAGGCGTCGAGTTTCCGTTCTCTGAATATGCGGCCATCGAACACATTCCGGTGATCGAAGTGGAGTTCGTGCATCTCGCGGGTCTGGATGCCCACCTTGGGCAACTGACGCTGCTTGATACCCCCGGGCCGAATGAGGCCGGGCAACCGCATCTGCAAAAAATGCTGAGCGAGCAGTTATCCCGCGCGTCGGCGGTGCTGGCGGTGATGGATTACACCCAGCTCAAATCGATTTCCGATCACGAGGTCCGGCAGGCCATTTCAGTCGCCGGTAAATCGGTGCCGCTGTATGCGCTGGTCAATAAATTCGATCAGAAAGATCGTAACAGCGACGATGAAGAACAGGTTAAAGCGATGATCTCCGGCACCTTAATGAAAGGGAATATTTCGCCGGGGCAAATTTATCCCGTTTCGTCGATGTGGGCGTATCTGGCGAACCGCGCCCGTTATGAGATGACTACCCACGGTCAGCTACCGGATCACAAGGAGCAGCGCTGGGTTCAGGATTTTGCCGAAGCCGCGCTGGGACGCCGCTGGCGTACGGAGGATTTGGACGACATCGACCATATTCGTCATGCTGCCGATTTGCTGTGGGAAGATTCGTTATTTGAACAGCCGATCCGCAAGCTTATTTATGCCGCCTATGCCAATGCATCGCTCTTCGCTCTGCGTTCGGCGTCGCATAAGCTGCTTAACTACGCCCAAAATGCCCGGGAGTACCTGGACTTCCGCTACCAGGGGCTGACGGTCGCTTTTGAGGCGCTGGAATTGAATATCGCGCGCTTGGAAGAGGACATGGCCCTGCTGCATACGCGTCAGCGCGTGGTGAGCGACGAAGTGAAGCATGAAGTGGAGCAGGCGCTTAACGCCACCGCTGACTTTATGATGTCGCAGAATACTTCACTCCAGCAGGCAATTAGCCATGTGTTTAGCGCCCGCTCTGTTCTCGACCTGGCGGGCATCGAACCGCGGGATCTTCGCCGTGACGAGCCGCAGGCGCTGAAACAGCTGGTACTGGATGATGAAGGGCAGGCGCAAATTGCGCTGAGTAAAATCCGCTCCTCCTGCGAGCTGATCATGCTGGATGCGCAGACGAAGATCGGCCGGGAGCTGGCGTTACGCTTCGATCAACTGGAGTCGACGCTGGCGCGCTCGCTGAATGAAGCCATGCGGCCAATCGAAACGCGTATTAAAGAACAACTCAGCCATGCGGGTTTTCGCGCGCGGATAAGCTTCCCGGCGTTTCAGGCGCATCAACTTAACTTCAACACCCGGGCGCTGTTTAACGATGCGATTGCGCAGGACCACCGCCCGGCAGGCCAGCCAGCGGGCGCCGCGAGCATGCGTGAAACCGTCTCTCGCTGGCTGAATAACCCGGGCTGGGGCTGGGAAGATTATGTTGTCGCACGCACACGCTATGTCATTGATATTGAACAGCTGCATGAAAAATTCAAGCAGCATATCGACCAGTTCTGTGAACAAATCCGTAAAGCTTTGACCGCCCAGGTCGATGTCTCTGTTACGGCGGGGATGGCAACGTTCTTTGCGGAATTTTCGTTATGCCTGACCGGGTTACAGGAAAGTTTGCGTGATAGCCTCGCAGTACGTCAGCAAAATGAGCATTCGACCCGAGCGCTCAGCCAGCTGTTAAAGCAAAGTATCACGACTGCGACGTGGATACAGGAAGATACCCGACTGTTACGCGATGATATTCAAACCCTATTCGCGGCAGAACAACCATGACAACACAACTACTGGACGGCCCCGGGCGAACGCTGGAGTGTATTCATCCAAAATTTATGGTCGATCTGGTTCAGGGGGTAGACGCGGCGCGTCATCCCCACCCGGGACCACAACAGCTGCAGTTTCGTGAGCGTTTGACCCAGGAGATCATGACGCATACCCGGCTACGGCCCTGGGCGATGGCGGGTATGCTTAATGAAAATGCGGCGCTGCGCCTGGGGCTGGCGGAAAAGCTGGCCGGTATGCTTGACCCCGGGCACCTTGCGCTAACGCTGATGGCAGACAAATTGATTGCGCTGCGTCAGCAGACTAACCCGCGGGCCCAGCAATCGCCCGGCCTGATTCAGCAGTACGCTGAGCTTTCCGCTCATTTTACGCAACGAGCCGCCTATAAAGAGAAGGCGCTCTCCCAGCGAGGGCTGACGGTGCAGGCGGGTGAGCACAGCGAACAAATTTTTACCCGCTGGCGAGCCGGTCACTACGATGGCTGGTCGCTGGCCGGGCGTTGCTATGTCGTCCTGGAAGAGCTGCGCTGGGGCGCATTTGGTGATGCCTGTCGCCTGGCGAATGAAGACGTGGCGGCGATGCTCAAGGATAACTTACGCAGTATGGCGGCAAACTATCTTGCGCAGGGCATCAACGCTTCTCCTTCCACCCGCCATTTCTACCATCAGTGGCTGACAACGCCCGCGTCGCCGGGACTGATAGATCATAAAGACATGCTCGGCTGGCTGGGCGACTGGTGTCAGGCGGATAACCATCCGGTGAGCTGGTCGGTGACGCAAAGCTGGCACACTGTCGCGCTGGGTATGCCGAGGCTGTGCTCGGCAAAACGGCTTGTGGATGGGATGGTGGAAGAGATTTTTGGTGGCTGAAATCCCCCTCTCACCGGGAGGGGGAGCATCGGTTAGTGGTGTGTTTCAACAGGCTTAGGCTCTGTCTGAACCTCAGCAACATGCCCGACACGTTTTGCATACAGTGCGGTGATGATGGGAACCAGAATCGCGGTCACAATCACGCTGGCTGCAACCAGTGCCGTCGCGGACGCGGCCACCGGTTCAAAAGCCGGGTTAATCTGCGCAATGATCACCGGGTTGGCCACGGCTGCACCTGCGGCAGAAGAGGCGGCGATCCCCGCCGTTCCGTTTCCTCCCCCAATGACCCGGTCGGCAATAATCAGCGGAATACCGGTGATGATGATCACCGCCACGCCCAGCACGATACCCAGCAGACCCGTATCGAGGATGACATTCAGGTTGATGGTGTTACCCAGCGCAAAACCGAAGAACGGGATCAGCACCGGCGTGGCTTTGCTGAAGAAATCACGCAGATCGTTATCCAGGTTACCCAGAGCAAAACCGATCAGGAAGGGCAGGATCGCGCCGATAAAGTGGTGGGGTTCAAAGGACGCCAGGCCAGCAGAGCCCAGAATCAGCATGGTCATCAGCGGACCGGACTCCAGAGACATCAGGACAAATGCACCTGACTCTTCTTTGGTGCCGTACTGGTTCATCAGGCTGGCATACAAACCGCCGTTGGTCATATCCATCGCAGAGACAATTGCCAGAACCGATAATCCGGCGAAGAATCCGGTCTGAATTCCATTCTCCGGAATGAACATCGCACAGATCATTGCCACTACCCAGGCCACGGCAATTTTCGTAATCACCAGCGTGCCGGATTTCCGTAATACGGTGCCTGTTGCCCGTAAATTAATTGAAGCGCCGATACAAAAGAACCAGACGGCCAGAATGGGAACGGTGCCCGTAATCATCCCTTTTGTGAACCCGCCAAAATAAGCGCCGGTTTCAGGAGCCAGGGTATTCAGGATAGCGCCCAGTACAAGTGGAACCAGCATCATACCGCCCGGTATGCGTTCAATCGTGGCTTTAATCTTCATAGATAACCCTCAAATCGTATCCCGCATGGCGGGCGGCAAAAACTAAAAAATAAATCAATAAATTCAATGAATTGAATGTCTCTGGGTTCGATGGCGTCATTACCCATGCAATAAAACTAAAAAAGCGATCCTGGTAAACGCGGTGCCACAGCACCGGGAACGTGCTATTCGGAATTATAATGCGATCATTGGAATGATGATTCAATGAAAATAAAACAGTGTTTTAGTTATCTGCATCACATATTGGCGTAAACGTTTTAAACGCGCGTCGGAGGGTTAGAATTTATGTAAATCTGATGTGAAGTAATGGGGTTTCATTTTCCGTTGGCCGGGAAATAATGATGTGTGTGAGGATGTGTTTTTATGGCGATTGAGAACGTGCAGATTTGCGCTAATTGACAAAAACTGCAGCCAGCTGACGTAACATAAATATATGTGTGAAGTTGATCACAAATATAAACGCTGGTAGGGTAAAAAGGTCATTAACTGCCCAGGCAGGCGTCAACAGGTTCGGTTGTATCGACGTAAAACGTCAATGTAAGTAAACCTGCTACGCTTGAATAAGGCGATTCGCATGGAGCGGATCCCATGGTTCACAGATCGCATACGGGACTGTGAAACGGACAGGGCCGAGTCTACGAGGATAGCTATGCTCAGAAGGAAAAAAATCAAACCCATCACGCTTCGCGACGTCACCATTATTGATGATGCCAAACTGCGCAAAGCGATCACCGCCGCCTCGCTGGGTAATGCGATGGAATGGTTCGATTTTGGTGTTTACGGCTTTGTGGCCTATGCGTTAGGTAAAGTGTTCTTCCCCGGCGCCGACCCCAGTCTGCAGATGATTGCCGCGCTGGGTACGTTCTCCGTCCCCTTCCTGATTCGCCCGCTGGGTGGTCTGTTCTTCGGTATGCTTGGCGATAAATATGGTCGCCAGAAGATCCTTGCTATCACCATTGTCATTATGTCGATCAGTACGTTCTGTATCGGCCTGATACCATCCTATGCCAGCATCGGCATTTGGGCTCCGATTCTGCTGCTGCTTTGTAAGATGGCCCAGGGCTTCTCCGTAGGCGGTGAGTATACGGGTGCCTCTATCTTTGTCGCAGAGTATTCCCCGGACCGTAAGCGCGGCTTTATGGGAAGCTGGCTGGACTTCGGCTCAATTGCCGGGTTTGTCCTGGGTGCGGGCGTGGTGGTGCTGATTTCTACCGTCGTCGGTGAAGAGAACTTCCTCTCCTGGGGCTGGCGTATTCCGTTCTTCCTGGCGCTGCCATTAGGGATTATCGGTCTTTACCTGCGTCATGCTCTTGAAGAAACGCCGGCGTTCCAGCAGCACGTTGAGAAGCTGGAGCAGGGCGACCGCGAAGGGCTGCAGGATGGACCGAAAGTCTCCTTTAAAGAGATTGCGACGAAGCACTGGCGCAGCCTGCTGACCTGTATTGGTCTGGTCATCTCCACGAACGTGACCTACTACATGCTGTTGACCTACATGCCGAGCTATCTGTCGCATAACCTGCACTATTCAGAAGACCACGGTGTGCTGATTATTATCGCCATCATGGTGGGTATGCTGTTTGTGCAGCCGATTATGGGGCTGTTGAGTGACCGCTTTGGCCGTCGACCGTTCATTATTCTGGGGAGTGTCGCGCTGTTTGCCCTGGCAATCCCGGCCTTTATTCTGATTAACAGTAATGTGCTGGGTCTGATTTTTGCCGGTCTGCTGATGCTGGCGGTGATCCTCAACTGCTTTATCGGGGTGATGGCCTCGACGCTGCCTGCGATGTTCCCGACACACATTCGGTACAGTGCGCTGGCGGCAGCCTTTAACATCTCGGTGCTGATTGCCGGTCTGACCCCGACGCTTGCCGCCTCGCTGGTGGAAAGTACGCAGAACCTGATGATGCCGGCTTATTACCTGATGGTTATCGCGGTGATTGGTTTGATTACCGGTATTACCATGAAGGAGACGGCGAATCGTCCTCTTAAAGGGGCCACGCCTGCGGCGTCTGATATCCAGGAAGCGAAAGAGATCCTGCGCGAACACTACGATAATGTAGAGCAGAAGATTGAAGACATTGATGCAGAGATTGAAGAGCTGCAGCAAAAACGCTCCCGCCTGGTGGACCAGCATCCACGAATCAACGAGTAATAAAAAACCCGCCGCTGGCGGGTTTTCTTTTATTAGCAGCCTGCGGCGATGTAATCGCCATTGGCGCTGATGGGGAGTACCGTCAGGAACAGCACGGTCGCGAACAGGATCAGGACTATCCCTCCGGCTATTTTAAAGACCGGGACCAGCCAGCTAAGTGAAGCCCCGCCGCCAAACCAGGCCACCGTCCGCTCTCGGGCATAACGTACCGCCAGTGACAGGCCCATAATCGACAACGCCGTTCCCAGCGACATGGTCATGACCGCGGCCATCCCCCAGGTAACAATGCCCAGCGCATTTGAAAACATCAGGATCATGATCGCCCCGCTGCACGGGCGCGCACCAATCGCCAGTATGACGCCCAACCGGGTTTTCCAGTCGCCTTGCGCCAGGTCTGCACCTACACCGTGATGACCACAACCACAGTGTTCATTATGCTGATGAAGGGGCATGATGGCTGAGATAGCCATCCGGCGAGGCCGCAGGCTTTTCAGCGCCTGGTAAATGACAAATACACCAAATGCACCGATGAGCACCGCGCTGATCTTCTCGACGTACCAGCGGCTGGTACTGATATCCCCCGATGCGAGGTTAAACCCTACCGCCAGAATAAAGACAAAGAGAATGGCGCTGACGCCCTGCATCAGGCTGCCAAGAAAAGGAACGACCCGGGCGGCCCGTTCGCTTTCTTTATTTGTCGTGAGGTAGGTCGTCACAATGAATTTCCCATGCCCCGGCCCGATGGCATGCAACACGCCATAGAAGAAGGCGCCGGTTAATAGCCATAACCCGCCGCTGTACTGGTGGTTGTTAAGCTGGAGCAGGTACATCACCAGATAACGGTGCAGGGTAATTTGCGTGGCAAGGCACCACTGAAGAAAGGTGTTCCAGTGCGTATGCAGGGTAAACCCGGCTAAGAGGATCGCCAGCAACATGATGCCTGCTGTAGGAAGACGCCAGTCACGAGTCAGTTGTTGTGTGGTCATGGGGTGGCCTGGTGGGGGAATATTTGTCGCTAGTATAGTTGATCTTGCCTGTTAATCCGTAGGATCGCACAGAGATCCCGCCTCAATTGTGGATAAGTCTGTGCGTAAAAGGGTATAAAGCGGGGTTTTGCTGGGGAATACAGCAGTCAGTCATCTTTTTGCAACTTTTAGGTTGCGGCCTGCAGAGAACTCCCTATAATGCGCCTCCATCGACACGGCAGATGTGAATCACTTCACAGTTAACCCAGTCGGTTGAAGAGAAAAAATCCTGAACTTCAGGGTTGACTCTGAAAGAGGAAAGCGTAATATACGCCACCTCGCGACGGTGAGCTGCAAGCCGCGTCGCAACTGCTCTTTAACAATTTATCAGACAATCTGTGTGGGCACTCAAAGTGACATGGATTCTTAATGTCTTCGGACAAAAAATGAATACCAAGTCTCTGAGTGAACATACGTAATTCATTACGAAGTTTAATTCACGAGCATCAAACTTAAATTGAAGAGTTTGATCATGGCTCAGATTGAACGCTGGCGGCAGGCCTAACACATGCAAGTCGAACGGTAGCACAGAGAGCTTGCTCTCGGGTGACGAGTGGCGGACGGGTGAGTAATGTCTGGGAAACTGCCTGATGGAGGGGGATAACTACTGGAAACGGTAGCTAATACCGCATAACGTCGCAAGACCAAAGAGGGGGACCTTCGGGCCTCTTGCCATCAGATGTGCCCAGATGGGATTAGCTAGTAGGTGGGGTAACGGCTCACCTAGGCGACGATCCCTAGCTGGTCTGAGAGGATGACCAGCCACACTGGAACTGAGACACGGTCCAGACTCCTACGGGAGGCAGCAGTGGGGAATATTGCACAATGGGCGCAAGCCTGATGCAGCCATGCCGCGTGTATGAAGAAGGCCTTCGGGTTGTAAAGTACTTTCAGCGGGGAGGAAGGTGTTGTGGTTAATAACCGCAGCAATTGACGTTACCCGCAGAAGAAGCACCGGCTAACTCCGTGCCAGCAGCCGCGGTAATACGGAGGGTGCAAGCGTTAATCGGAATTACTGGGCGTAAAGCGCACGCAGGCGGTCTGTCAAGTCGGATGTGAAATCCCCGGGCTCAACCTGGGAACTGCATTCGAAACTGGCAGGCTAGAGTCTTGTAGAGGGGGGTAGAATTCCAGGTGTAGCGGTGAAATGCGTAGAGATCTGGAGGAATACCGGTGGCGAAGGCGGCCCCCTGGACAAAGACTGACGCTCAGGTGCGAAAGCGTGGGGAGCAAACAGGATTAGATACCCTGGTAGTCCACGCCGTAAACGATGTCGACTTGGAGGTTGTGCCCTTGAGGCGTGGCTTCCGGAGCTAACGCGTTAAGTCGACCGCCTGGGGAGTACGGCCGCAAGGTTAAAACTCAAATGAATTGACGGGGGCCCGCACAAGCGGTGGAGCATGTGGTTTAATTCGATGCAACGCGAAGAACCTTACCTACTCTTGACATCCAGAGAACTTTCCAGAGATGGATTGGTGCCTTCGGGAACTCTGAGACAGGTGCTGCATGGCTGTCGTCAGCTCGTGTTGTGAAATGTTGGGTTAAGTCCCGCAACGAGCGCAACCCTTATCCTTTGTTGCCAGCGGTCCGGCCGGGAACTCAAAGGAGACTGCCAGTGATAAACTGGAGGAAGGTGGGGATGACGTCAAGTCATCATGGCCCTTACGAGTAGGGCTACACACGTGCTACAATGGCGCATACAAAGAGAAGCGAACTCGCGAGAGCAAGCGGACCTCATAAAGTGCGTCGTAGTCCGGATTGGAGTCTGCAACTCGACTCCATGAAGTCGGAATCGCTAGTAATCGTAGATCAGAATGCTACGGTGAATACGTTCCCGGGCCTTGTACACACCGCCCGTCACACCATGGGAGTGGGTTGCAAAAGAAGTAGGTAGCTTAACCTTCGGGAGGGCGCTTACCACTTTGTGATTCATGACTGGGGTGAAGTCGTAACAAGGTAACCGTAGGGGAACCTGCGGTTGGATCACCTCCTTACCTTAAAGAACCTGCCTTTGTAGTGCTCACACAGATTGTCTGATGAAAAGTAAATAGCAAGGCGTCTTGCGATTGAGACTTCAGTGTCCCCTTCGTCTAGAGGCCCAGGACACCGCCCTTTCACGGCGGTAACAGGGGTTCGAATCCCCTAGGGGACGCCACTTGCTGGTTCGTGAGTGAAAGTCACCTGCCGACATATCTCAAAACTCATCTTCGGGTGACGTTTGAGATATTTGCTCTTTAAAAATCTGGATCAAGCTGAAAATTGAAACGACACACATGTTATGTGTGTTCGAGTCTCTCAAATTTTCGCAAACCGGTGATGAATCGAAAGAAACATCTTCGGGTTGTGAGGTTAAGCGACTAAGCGTACACGGTGGATGCCCTGGCAGTCAGAGGCGATGAAGGACGTGCTAATCTGCGAAAAGCGCCGGCGAGGTGATATGAACCTTTGACCCGGCGATGTCCGAATGGGGAAACCCAGTGTGTTCCGACACACTATCGTTAACTGAATACATAGGTTAACGAGGCGAACCGGGGGAACTGAAACATCTAAGTACCCCGAGGAAAAGAAATCAACCGAGATTCCCCCAGTAGCGGCGAGCGAACGGGGAGCAGCCCAGAGTCTGAATCAGCTTGTGTGTTAGTGGAAGCGTCTGGAAAGTCGCACGGTACAGGGTGACAGTCCCGTACACGAAAGCACACAGGCTGTGAACTCGAAGAGTAGGGCGGGACACGTGGTATCCTGTCTGAATATGGGGGGACCATCCTCCAAGGCTAAATACTCCTGACTGACCGATAGTGAACCAGTACCGTGAGGGAAAGGCGAAAAGAACCCCGGCGAGGGGAGTGAAAAAGAACCTGAAACCGTGTACGTACAAGCAGTGGGAGCCTCTTTTATGGGGTGACTGCGTACCTTTTGTATAATGGGTCAGCGACTTATATTCTGTAGCAAGGTTAACCGTATAGGGGAGCCGAAGGGAAACCGAGTCTTAACTGGGCGTTAAGTTGCAGGGTATAGACCCGAAACCCGGTGATCTAGCCATGGGCAGGTTGAAGGTTGGGTAACACTAACTGGAGGACCGAACCGACTAATGTTGAAAAATTAGCGGATGACTTGTGGCTGGGGGTGAAAGGCCAATCAAACCGGGAGATAGCTGGTTCTCCCCGAAAGCTATTTAGGTAGCGCCTCGTGAACTCATCTTCGGGGGTAGAGCACTGTTTCGGCTAGGGGGCCATCCCGGCTTACCAACCCGATGCAAACTACGAATACCGAAGAATGTTATCACGGGAGACACACGGCGGGTGCTAACGTCCGTCGTGAAGAGGGAAACAACCCAGACCGCCAGCTAAGGTCCCAAAGTCATGGTTAAGTGGGAAACGATGTGGGAAGGCACAGACAGCCAGGATGTTGGCTTAGAAGCAGCCATCATTTAAAGAAAGCGTAATAGCTCACTGGTCGAGTCGGCCTGCGCGGAAGATGTAACGGGGCTAAACCATGCACCGAAGCTGCGGCAGCGACACTATGTGTTGTTGGGTAGGGGAGCGTTCTGTAAGCCGTTGAAGGTGTCCTGTGAGGGGTGCTGGAGGTATCAGAAGTGCGAATGCTGACATAAGTAACGATAAAGCGGGTGAAAAGCCCGCTCGCCGGAAGACCAAGGGTTCCTGTCCAACGTTAATCGGGGCAGGGTGAGTCGACCCCTAAGGCGAGGCCGAAAGGCGTAGTCGATGGGAAACAGGTTAATATTCCTGTACTTGGTGTTACTGCGAAGGGGGGACGGAGAAGGCTATGTTAGCCGGGCGACGGTTGTCCCGGTTTAAGCATGTAGGCGGAGGTTCCAGGTAAATCCGGTTCCTTGTTAACGCTGAGGTGTGATGACGAGGCACTACGGTGCTGAAGTAACAAATGCCCTGCTTCCAGGAAAAGCCTCTAAGCATCAGGTAACATCAAATCGTACCCCAAACCGACACAGGTGGTCAGGTAGAGAATACCAAGGCGCTTGAGAGAACTCGGGTGAAGGAACTAGGCAAAATGGTGCCGTAACTTCGGGAGAAGGCACGCTGATATGTAGGTGAAGCCCCTGCGGGTGGAGCTGAAATCAGTCGAAGATACCAGCTGGCTGCAACTGTTTATTAAAAACACAGCACTGTGCAAACACGAAAGTGGACGTATACGGTGTGACGCCTGCCCGGTGCCGGAAGGTTAATTGATGGGGTTAGCGGTAACGCGAAGCTCTTGATCGAAGCCCCGGTAAACGGCGGCCGTAACTATAACGGTCCTAAGGTAGCGAAATTCCTTGTCGGGTAAGTTCCGACCTGCACGAATGGCGTAATGATGGCCAGGCTGTCTCCACCCGAGACTCAGTGAAATTGAACTCGCTGTGAAGATGCAGTGTACCCGCGGCAAGACGGAAAGACCCCGTGAACCTTTACTATAGCTTGACACTGAACACTGGTCCTTGATGTGTAGGATAGGTGGGAGGCTTTGAAGCGTGGACGCCAGTCTGCGTGGAGCCAACCTTGAAATACCACCCTTTAATGGCTGGTGTTCTAACGTAGACCCGTAATCCGGGTTGCGGACAGTGTCTGGTGGGTAGTTTGACTGGGGCGGTCTCCTCCCAAAGAGTAACGGAGGAGCACGAAGGTTAGCTAATCCTGGTCGGACATCAGGAGGTTAGTGCAATGGCATAAGCTAGCTTGACTGCGAGAGTGACGGCTCGAGCAGGTGCGAAAGCAGGTCATAGTGATCCGGTGGTTCTGAATGGAAGGGCCATCGCTCAACGGATAAAAGGTACTCCGGGGATAACAGGCTGATACCGCCCAAGAGTTCATATCGACGGCGGTGTTTGGCACCTCGATGTCGGCTCATCACATCCTGGGGCTGAAGTAGGTCCCAAGGGTATGGCTGTTCGCCATTTAAAGTGGTACGCGAGCTGGGTTTAGAACGTCGTGAGACAGTTCGGTCCCTATCTGCCGTGGGCGCTGGAGAATTGAGGGGGGCTGCTCCTAGTACGAGAGGACCGGAGTGGACGCATCACTGGTGTTCGGGTTGTCATGCCAATGGCACTGCCCGGTAGCTAAATGCGGAAGAGATAAGTGCTGAAAGCATCTAAGCACGAAACTTGCCCCGAGATGAGTTCTCCCTGAGACTTTAAGTCTCCTGAAGGAACGTTGAAGACTACGACGTTGATAGGTCGGGTGTGTAAGCGCAGCGATGCGTTGAGCTAACCGATACTAATGAACCGTGAGGCTTAACCTTACAACGCCGAAGATGTTTTGGCGATGAGAGACGATTTTCAGCTGATACAGATTACAGAATTTGCCTGGCGGCTTTAGCGCGGTGGTCCCACCTGACCCCATGCCGAACTCAGAAGTGAAACGCCGTAGCGCCGATGGTAGTGTGGGGTCTCCCCATGCGAGAGTAGGGAACTGCCAGGCATCAATTAAAAGAACCCCGTACCGTATGGTGCGGGGTTTTTTGCTTTGGGGCGCGAAATACACATCTGAATTCCCCAAAGAGTGCCGCCAGACAAGGCGAAGCCACGATACGGTAACCCCAACCCCCATCATCTCCCTTCAGGATCCCCCCAAACACTTCAGATCAGTACGGAATTTAGCGTGCACAGGACCACTTTAAGCGCCATGAAATACTGCAGGAACAGGTTTACGAGGATGTGACCAGAGAGTGGTTACAGGAGAGTTTATCAGACGCAGGAAAGCAAAAACCCAGCCATAGGCTGGGTTCTTAAAATAGTGGTGCCCGGACTCGGAATCGAACCAAGGACACGGGGATTTTCAATCCCCTGCTCTACCGACTGAGCTATCCGGGCAACGGAGCGCATTAAACCGCAATCGCGCCTGATCGTCAACACTATTTCGGGAAAAGCCGTTCAACTGCTTAACTTTGCGGCAATCTGACGGTTTACGCGCCGAACAGGTCAAATTCTTCAGACAGATTACGTCAGCGCACCACCCATACGACACTGCGCAAAACGCAGGATATCTTCGGCCAGACGGTGTGCTGTATCCACATCGGCCTGGCTACGGTTTACCAGCATGCGGCTCAGGCAACCTTCCAGTACCAGCTCCATCTGCTTAGCGACCATCGCCGGGTCATCCACTTCGAGCGTGGTCAGCAGTTCGTGCGTGAAATCATGCGCCGCCCGCTTTTGCTGATCCGCCAGTTGATGGATAGGATGGCCGGGGTCAGGGTAGAAGGTGCAGGCGGCAATAAACAGGCAACCCGGATAACGGTTGTTGCTTACGCATTCGCTCAGGGCGGTATAACGCGCCAGCAGCTTTTGCTCCGCAGTCAGTTCTTCATTTAACATCAGCTGCCTGCGCCAGACATCAACCTGCTGGCTGAGATAACGCAGGGCATCGTAAAGCAGCGCCTCTTTATCCGGCCAGAAGCGCATGAGTTCATCCAGAGGATAATCAATACGGTCGGCTACCATCTCAAGCGTGGTGCTGGCGATCCCTTGAATCTCAAGTAATTGCAGGGCTTGTCCCAGTACGTCTTCGCGTTGCACGGTTATCTCCTCCGTTATTCCCAACGGTTTGTCCCGTTTCAAGTGTTGTTTACGGTTGGCGATTGCGCAAATGCGCGCTGAATGCCGTCGCGTCCATAAACCCGGTTACACGCTGTGCGGGCTGCTCCTGGCCCTGTTCATTGAAGAACAGAATGGTTGGCAGACCCAGCACGTTAAGTTGCTTCAGCAGTGCCTTATCCGCTGTACTGTTGGCGGTGACGTTTGCCTGGAGCAGAACCGTCTCTTTCAGCGCACCTTGCACCTGCGGATCGCTAAACGTGTACTTTTCGAATTCTTTACAGGCGACACACCAGTCCGCATACAGATCCAGCATGACCGGTTTGCCTTTCGCCTGCGCCAGTGCGCTGTTGAGTTCATCCACGTTTTTTATCTGGATGAAGTTCAAATGCGCCTGCGTTTGTCCCGCGGGTGTGCCAAATGCCCAGTCCTGCAGTGGCCGTACGCTCACCAGCGCGGCGGCGAGCAGGAGGATTTGCACAAGACGCATCCACGGCTTTTTCGCTGCCAGGCTTGTGATAAACGCCCAACAGAAGAAAGCAACACCGAGCATTGCCCACAGGCGCATCCCCCAGACGTCGCCGATAATACGCTCGAGCAAGAACACCGGCAGCGCCAGAATGACAAAACCAAACGCGGTTTTCACCGTCTCCATCCACGGGCCGCTCTTGGGCAGCAGACGGTTGCCAAATACCGTTACCAGAATCAATGGCAGACCCATTCCCAGCGCGTAGAGATACAACGTACCACCGCCGAGCCACAGGTTACCGCTCTGGGCAATATACAGCAGGATCGCGCTCAGTGGCGCGGTAGTGCACGGTGAGCAAATCAACCCGGCGATGGCACCCATCACGAACACGCCGCCCGGGGAGCCACCCTGCTGACGGTTACTCATCAGCGTTAAGCGAGTCTGCAACGCGGACGGCAGCTGTAGGGTGAACAAACCAAACATCGACAGCGCCAGCAGAATAAATACGATCGACAGGCCAGCCAGCACATAAGGGTGCTGAAGTGCAGCCTGGAACTGCAGTCCGGCAGCAGCAACCACGAGGCCCAGTGCGGTGTAGGTTAACGCCATACCCTGCACGTAGATAAAGGCCAGCAGCAGGGCGCGTGCGGTTGAAAGGCGTTGCTTACCGCCGAGGACAATCCCGGAGATAAGCGGATACATGGGCAGCACGCACGGCGTGAAGGCGATGCCGATACCAATCAGTAAAGCCCACAAGGCGGAGAAGGGCAGCGCTGTGCGACCGTCGTCCTTCACCCCGGTGCTCTCCCCTGCGGGAAGAGCAGGCATACTGGCGGCCGCTTTAACTTCGCTCAGCGGAATGACTTTGGTTTCCGGCGGATAGCAGAAGCCCGCGTCGGCACAGCCCTGATACGTGACGGTCACGGTGGCGCCTTTATCGGCCTGATTGACCGTCACGGGCACGCTTAACCGCTGGCGATAGATTTCACTTTTGCCGAAAAACTCGTCCTCATGCCACTCGCCCGCAGGCATCTGAAGTGGGCCTACCTTTGCCTGAGCAGGCGTGATGCTGACCTGCTTGCGATAGAGGTAATACCCCTCTTTTATCTGCCAGGTAAGATTCAGGTCATGCTGGTCTTGCTGAAAATCGAAAACAAATGCCTGGTCGGCAGAAATAACGTTCGAACGGCCGGGAGCGTCAAATAACCCGGCAAAAACTGATGTGCTGCACAGCAGCAGGATCAGCGTAAGGAAGCGTTGAGCCATGAGAGATAATCGTTGTCGCCGTGGACCACTGACAATACCAGCAGTTCGGGGGTTTGATAAGGATGATGAGATTTGAGGCAGTCCAGGAGTGCCTGCTGGTTCGCCAGATTGGTTTTGAGCAACATCTGGACTTCGTACTCCTGCTCCAGTTTACCTTCCCAGTAGTAAAGGGAGGTGGCGCCAGGAAGGAGCGTCACGCAGGCTGCCAGTTTTTCGGCCAGCACTTTGGCGGCGAGATCCTGGGCAGAGGCTTCATCAGGGGCGGTACAAAGGACAACAACAGCATCAGGCGTGTTCACAAGTCGACCTCCTCATCACGAAAGTCTTCACTATATCACGCAAGGCTATTGGTCATTAATGAAACGGGCCGCAGAGCGGCCCGTTTTTAACTATTTTTACAACCCATCATTGTTTACAGCACGATGCCGCCAATGATAAAGCCGAGGATCACGCACAGCGAGATAGCCACCACGCCCGGGATCAGGAACGCATGGTTAAACACGTACTTACCGATGCGAGTCGAGCCAGTGTCATCCATCTCAACCGCCGCCAGCAGGGTTGGGTAGGTGGGTAAAACGAACAGTGCAGAAACGGCAGCAAACGAGGCAATAGCCGTCAGCGGGGTAACTCCCAGCATCAGTGCCGCAGGCATCAGGGCTTTGGTGGTGGCCGCCTGAGAGTAAAGCAGGGTTGCGGCAAAGAACAGCACCACAGCCAGGAGCCACGGATAGTTGTGCAGCAGGTCGCCCGCAACGGTCTGGATATCGCTGATGTGAGCTTTCACGAAGGTATCACCAAGCCAGGCCACACCCAGTACACACACGCAGGCGCTCATACCGGATTTAAAGGTGCTGGCGTTGAGCACTTCGCTGGTGTCGATTTTACAGGTGATGCTGATCAGCGTAGCGATAGTCAGCATGAATACCACAATCGCTTCGTTACGCGGCAGGACCGGGTTTTGGATCAGACCCACGGTGTCACTGATGGCGGTTGCGTAGAACATGACCGCAACGATACCGATCAGGAACAGCAAGACAGAGCGTTTTGCATGCGGCTTCAGTTCGAAGACCTGGCTACCACGCAGTTTCACTTCACCTTTTGCCAGACGCTCCTGATAAACCGGATCGTCTTTCAGTTCGGCGCCGAGGAAGTTACACAGCACGGCGGTGATCATCACTGCAATCAGCGTCACCGGAATACAGATGGCCAGCAGCGTCAGGTAACTCACGCCCATAGGCTCAAGGATACCGGCGAAGAAGACCACCGCAGCGGAGATAGGTGATGCGGTAATCGCAATCTGGGACGCGACCACGGCAATCGAGAGTGGACGAGACGGACGGATGCCCTGCTCTTTCGCCACTTCGGTAATGACCGGCAGCGTGGAGAAGGCGGTGTGGCCAGTACCGGCGAGAATGGTCATAAACCACGTCACCAGCGGGGCAAGGAAGGTAATGTATTTTGGATGGCGGCGTAACATACGCTCCGCCAGGCTCACCAGGTAGTCCATACCGCCTGCCACCTGCATGGCTGCGATAGCGGCAATAACCGCCATGATGATTTCGATAACGTCAAAAGGGATTGCGCCGGGTTTAATCTGAAAGATAAGGGTAAGTACGAGCACCCCGAGACCGCCGGCAAAACCAATGCCGATACCCCCGAGTCTTGCTCCCAAATAAATCGCCAACAGGACGATGACGAGTTCTGCTCCAAACATAAGGACCTGCCTTGCTTATTAACAAGTTGATATTGAATTGTTGTATTTTGGTAACGCCTATAAAGAAAAAAGGCACGTCACAAGTGACGTGCCTTAAGGAAGCCTAGCCTGAACTGCTACTGTTCGCTTTCATCGGTATATCGTTTCGCTTTGTATGCCGGGTGCATCAGGTTCTGGGCCGAGAAGATATCGTCCAGCTCGGCTTCGGTCAACAGTCCACGTTCCAGAACGACTTCACGCACGCTCTTACCTGTTTCGGCGCAAATCTTACCGACGATGTCGCCGTTATGGTGGCCGATGAACGGGTTGAGGTAGGTGACGATGCCGATGGAGTTGTAGACATACCCTTCACAAACTTCTTTGTTCGCGGTGATGCCGTTAACGCATTTCTCCAGCAGGTTGTAGCAGGCGTTGGTCAGAATGTGGATGGATTCAAACATTGCCTGGCCGATGACCGGCTCCATGACGTTCAGCTGCAGCTGGCCGGCTTCAGAGGCCATGGTCACGGTTGTATCGTTACCGATGACTTTAAAGCAGACCTGGTTCACCACTTCTGGCACTACCGGGTTCACTTTCGCCGGCATGATGGACGAACCGGCCTGCAGCTCTGGCAGGTTGATTTCATTCAGACCAGCGCGTGGGCCGGAAGAGAGCAGGCGCAGGTCATTACAGATTTTGGAAAGTTTCACTGCCAGACGTTTCAGGGCGCTGTGAACCATAACGTACGCGCCGCAGTCGGAGGTGGCTTCAATCAGATCTTCTGCAGGCACAACCGGCAGGTTAGAGACTTCAGCCAGCTTCTGTACCGCCAGCTGCTGGTAACCGTCCGGCGTATTCAGACGCGTGCCGATGGCGGTTGCGCCCAGGTTCACTTCCAGCAGCAGCTCGGAGGTGCGCAGCAGGTTTTTAGTTTCTTCGTTAAGCAGCACGTTAAACGCGTGGAATTCCTGACCGAGGGTCATCGGAACCGCGTCCTGTAGCTGGGTACGACCCATTTTCAGGATGTCCTGGAACTCAACGGCTTTGCGCTGGAAGCCATCACCCAGCTGATTAATGGCGTCCACCAGTTTCACCACGGAGGCATACACCGCGATACGGAAGCCGGTTGGGTAGGCGTCGTTAGTGGACTGACATTTATTAACGTGGTCGTTCGGATTCAGATACTGGTATTCACCTTTCTGATGACCCATCAGCTCCAGGCCGATGTTTGCCAGTACTTCGTTGGTGTTCATGTTGACGGAGGTGCCCGCGCCGCCCTGATAGACATCGACCGGGAACTGATCCATGCATTTGCCGTTGTTCAGCACTTCATCGCAGGCAGCGATAATCGCATTTGCCGCGCTTTTCGGAATGGTTTGCAGCTCTTTATTGGCCAGTGCTGCGGCTTTTTTCACCATCACCATGCCACGTACAAATTCAGGGATGTCGCTGATTTTGTTGTTGCTGATGTAGAAGTTTTCAATCGCTCTCAGAGTGTGAACACCATAGTAGGCATCCGCTGGAACTTCCCTGGTACCCAACAAGTCTTCTTCGATACGAATGTTGTTTAACATGTGAACCTTCTTTTCAAGCTGCCGATGGATTGTACTAAACACACAGTATTTATGTGGTTTTGAATATTTTCTGACCGACGATTATTCCCTCAATCAGCCAGATGTTCGAGATCATATGCTGATGATAGCGAATTGCCGTAATCTGGATCACTTATTATCGACCCGATTCCATGATAATTATTAATCTGTGAAATGAGTCACCGCTTTAAAATTTCCAGAAAAAATATCCGTGCAAACCGATTGAATTTTGGCTAACCGTCACCATTTCTTACAGACGCGTTTCGCGAACACATTCAGACAGGGGCCTGAGGGCACCTGCCACACAGGAGATGCCAGTGCGCTGGGTACCATTTATTGCTTTCTTTCTCTATGTTTACATCGAGATTTCAATTTTTATCCAGGTCGCCCATGTACTGGGTGTCCTGCTAACGCTGATTCTGGTGATTTTCACTTCGGTGATCGGCATGTCGCTGGTGCGTAATCAGGGTTTCAAAAATTTCCTGATAATGCAGCAGAAGATGGCCGCAGGCGAAAGCCCGGCCGCAGAGATGATCAAAAGCGTCTCGCTGATTATTGCTGGCTTGCTGCTGATCCTGCCGGGGTTCTTCACTGACTTCCTCGGCCTGCTGCTGCTTCTGCCACCGGTGCAAAAGCACCTGACCATGAAGCTACTGCCGCATCTGCGTTTTAGCCGTATGCCGGGCGGTGGCTTCAGTACAGGGCCGGGGGATACTTTCGAAGGGGAGTATCAGCGTAAAGATGAACAGCGCGACCGTTTAGACCATAAAGACGATCGGTAAAAGAGGCCAGGCCCGGTAAGCGAATCGCTACCGGGCTTTGTTTTACAGGGTGCCGCGTTTCGGTAAAAACAGCCACAGCCCCGCCAGCATGCTAATCGCATACAGGCTTTTCCACCCCACCATCGCCATCAACAGCAGGCAAAGCACGCCACCAACCACTGCCAGCGCTTTATAGCGACCTTTCAGCAGACGACAACCCGCCAGCATGCACAGCAGGTAGATCATGATGAAAATCCCGTTGGCGTACACGATCAGGGCATCAAGATTGATATTCAGCGCGTAAATACATAGCGAACTCAAGACGCAGCAGCCCAGCACGGTATTAAGCGCATTCAACGGCAACTGACGTTTAGACAGGCGCGCAAGGCGGCTCTCTGGTTTATCAAGCGCCTGCGACCACACCAGACGCGCAAAGCTCTGGATGTAGATATTGAGGCTGGCAAAACAGGCCAGATAGCCAATAACACAGGCGACCCACAGTGCTTTCAGACCAAACAGTTGCACCACCATGCCCGGCAGCGAGGCAGCGGCCGCTTTATCCGCGGCGAACGCGTTGAAATGCAGTACCAGCACGGTGCAAGCCCAGTAAACGGTACCTGCTAACAGCAGGCCAATCATCAGGGCGCGCGGGAAATCCCGTTCCGGTTGTTTAAACTCAGAGGCCAGATGGGCAAACGCCTCCAGCCCGACAAAACACCAGAACATTACCGATAGCGCAGCAAACAGCTGCGAATGGTTGACCTCACTTACCGCGGGGAAGGGGATCTCCTTCAGCGTAATATCCCCTTTCCACCAGATGGCGACAATGAGGGCCACAATCAGTATTGCAACGACGGTTTGCAGGTTGGCACTCGAGCTGGCACCCCGTGAGCCGACCCACCAGACGATGGCCAGCGTAACCAGCTCGGCCAGCAGCAGTTGCTCGTTATGCCAGCCAAACAGCGCCTGGCCAAAACCGGTCGCGATATGCAACGCTGCCGGTAGACCGACCGGAATAACAGAAAGAAACAGCCAGCCGGTGACCCGCTCCAGTCGCGGACCAAACGCTATACCGACAAAGTGCGCTATGCCGCCCGCGCTGGGAAAATGCCGTCCGAGGATGGCAAACACGACCGCGACCGGAAACACCAGCACAATCAGCACTGGCCACGCCCACAGGCTATTATTGCCGGCCACCAGTGCTGCCAGCGCGGGTACCGCAAACACACCTGTACCTAACAAGGAGGTCGACAGCAGACCCACGCCCTGCGCCAGTCCCAACTCCTGTTTTAGTCCACTCATTGACATCGTCCTGCCACGATCAAAAGAGAGGCGATGGTAACACTTTCGCAAATTTTTTTTCGTCTGCCCCTTGAAGGGGGAAAAAGCTATCCCCATCTCTCAGGGCACTAGTCGGAAAACCGCGTGCGGACCGGCGTCATCCATAACTGATAATGACTTTCTCAAAGGAGAGCTATCAATGAGTATTCGTCCGTTACATGATCGTGTGATCGTCAAACGTAAAGAAGTTGAAACCAAGTCTGCTGGCGGCATCGTTCTGACTGGTTCTGCAGCAGCAAAATCAACGCGTGGCGAAATAATCGCTGTCGGTAAGGGCCGCATTCTGGAAAACGGAACTGTGCAGCCACTGGACGTTAAAGTTGGTGACATCGTAATTTTCAACGATGGCTACGGCGTGAAATCCGAGAAGATCGACAATGAAGAAGTGTTGATCATGTCCGAAAGCGACATTCTGGCAATTGTTGAAGCGTAATTTTACGCACGAGAATTTGAGGAAATAAGAACATGGCAGCTAAAGACGTAAAATTCGGTAACGACGCTCGTGTAAAAATGCTCCGCGGCGTAAACGTACTGGCAGATGCAGTTAAAGTGACCCTGGGCCCGAAAGGCCGTAACGTAGTGCTGGATAAATCCTTCGGCGCGCCAACCATTACTAAAGACGGTGTTTCTGTAGCACGTGAAATCGAGCTGGAAGACAAGTTCGAAAACATGGGCGCGCAGATGGTGAAAGAAGTTGCCTCTAAAGCGAACGACGCTGCAGGCGACGGTACCACCACCGCAACCGTACTGGCACAGGCTATCATCACCGAAGGTCTGAAAGCCGTTGCTGCGGGTATGAACCCAATGGATCTGAAGCGCGGTATCGACAAAGCGGTTACTGCGGCGGTTGAAGAGCTGAAAGCGCTGTCCGTTCCATGCTCCGACTCTAAAGCGATTGCTCAGGTTGGTACTATCTCCGCTAACTCCGACGAAACCGTAGGTAAACTGATCGCGGAAGCGATGGACAAAGTCGGTAAAGAAGGCGTGATCACCGTTGAAGACGGTACCGGTCTGGAAGACGAACTGGACGTGGTTGAAGGTATGCAGTTCGACCGCGGTTACCTGTCCCCATACTTCATCAACAAGCCAGAAACGGGTGCTGTTGAGCTGGAAAGCCCATTCATCCTGCTGGCTGACAAGAAAATCTCCAACATCCGTGAAATGCTGCCAGTGCTGGAAGCCGTTGCGAAAGCAGGCAAGCCGCTGGTTATCATTGCTGAAGACGTTGAAGGTGAAGCACTGGCGACCCTGGTGGTTAACACCATGCGTGGCATCGTGAAAGTGGCTGCGGTTAAAGCACCTGGCTTCGGCGACCGCCGTAAAGCGATGCTGCAGGATATCGCTACCCTGACTGGCGGTACCGTAATCTCTGAAGAGATCGGTATGGAGCTGGAAAAAGCGACCCTGGAAGACCTGGGCCAGGCTAAACGCGTTGTGATCAACAAAGACACCACCACCATCATCGATGGCGTGGGTGAAGAAGCGGCTATTCAGGGCCGTGTTGCTCAGATCCGTAAGCAGATTGAAGAAGCAACCTCTGATTACGACCGTGAAAAACTGCAGGAGCGCGTAGCGAAACTGGCAGGCGGCGTGGCAGTAATCAAAGTGGGCGCGGCAACTGAAGTTGAAATGAAAGAGAAGAAAGCACGCGTTGACGATGCTCTGCACGCGACCCGTGCAGCAGTAGAAGAAGGCGTGGTAGCTGGTGGTGGTGTCGCGCTGGTGCGTGTTGCCGCTAAACTGGCTGGCCTGACTGCTCAGAACGAAGATCAGAACGTGGGTATCAAAGTTGCGCTGCGCGCAATGGAAGCACCACTGCGTCAGATCGTTTCCAACGCCGGTGAAGAGCCATCCGTGGTTGCGAACATGGTGAAAGCGGGCGAAGGTAACTACGGTTACAACGCTGCAACTGAAGAATACGGCAACATGATCGACTTCGGTATCCTGGATCCAACCAAAGTGACCCGTTCTGCACTGCAGTACGCGGCCTCTGTAGCGGGTCTGATGATCACTACCGAGTGCATGGTGACCGACATGCCTAAAGGCGACGCACCTGATTTAGGTGCTGCGGGTATGGGCGGCATGGGTGGTATGGGCGGCATGATGTAATCGTGCGCTTTACCGCTTAGAATGAGAAAAACCCCCGGGCAGAAATGCTCGGGGGTTTTTCTTTTGGTCATCTTTTTAGTATAAGGTTTACACACGGACAACATCTGCTGTCCAGCTTATTGAAAACGAGGAATAACATGCGCGTAAAAGTCTGTGCAGGGATCGTAGGAGCAGCATTGCTGCTGGCGGGTTGTAGCTCCAGCAATGAGCTGTCTGCTGCAGGTCAGGGCGTTCGCTTTGTTGAAGATAAGCCGGGTAACGAGTGCCAGTTTTTAGGCACGGCAACCGGTGAGCAAAGCAACTGGATGTCGGGTCAGCACGGTGAAGAAGGTGGATCTATGCGCGGTGCTGCTAACGCGCTGCGTAACCAGGCTGCAGAGATGGGTGGCAACGTGATTTACGGTGTGAGCAGCCCGTCGCAAGGGATGTTGTCCAGCTTCGTGCCAACGGCCAGCCAGATGAATGGCCAGGTCTATAAGTGCCCTAACTGATCTACATTGCTGATGGCGCTGCGCCCAACCCCACCGGGCGGATAAGCGTAGCGCCACCTGCCGTTATTGTTGCCGCAGTTGCAAATCCAGCGGCGTCTTACTCGGCTCACCGCCAATCTCTCGCGCCAGCTTCGGCACCATATAGCCTGAAACCAGCGTTAACAGTTCGCGCATAATCTGCCGGGCCTCATCATCCGTGACCATGAAATGCGCCGCGCCTTGCACACGATCCAGTACGTGCAGGTAGTAGGGCATCACGCCCGCATCGAATAACGCATTACTGAGCTCCGCCAGAACCCGGGCATTATCATTCACACCGCGCAGCAACACGCTCTGGTTCAAGAGCGTCACACCCGCTTTGCGCAGACGCGCCATCGCCGCACGGAATGCCTCATCGATTTCATTCGCATGGTTGATATGGTTCACCAGCAGAACCTGTAAACGAGACTGCTCAAGGCGAGATACCAGACCGTCCGTAATACGTGCCGGAATAACAATCGGTAAACGGCTGTGGATGCGCAAACGCTTAATGTGTGGAATGGCTTCAAGCTGGGTCAACAGCCAGTCCAGTTCATGATCTTTTGCCATCAGCGGATCGCCACCTGAAAAAATGATCTCATCCAGTTCCGGATGGGCGGCGATATAGTCCAGGGCGACCTGCCAGTTGCGTTTATTACCCTGATTTTCGGCATACGGGAAGTGGCGACGGAAACAATAACGGCAGTTTACCGCGCAACCGCCTTTCACCAGCAGAAGAGCACGGTTGAGATATTTGTGCAGTAAACCCGGTACCACACTGTTCTGCTCTTCCAGAGGATCGGTGCTGTATCCTGGCGCTGATATAAACTCTTCCTGCGCAGTAAGCGTTTGTTTTAATAATGGATCGTCAGGGTTTCCTTTCTCCATACGGGCAACAAACGCGCGGGGAACACGCAGGGCAAAAAGTCGCTTAGCCTCGCGGCCTGCAAGCAACTCTGGGTGCTGATCGAGGTCTAACAGACGCAGCAATTCATCAGGACTGGTGATTACATCGGCAAGTTGCGATAACCAATCTTCTCTGGACGGGGTGTTTAGGGTTACAATATGCGCCATTTTGTGGCTTAGCTACCAGTTAACAAATTTAGAGGGCCTTATGGCAACGTACTATAGCAACGATTTTCGTGCTGGTCTTAAAATCATGATGGACGGCGAACCGTACGCGGTTGAAGCCAGCGAATTCGTTAAACCAGGTAAAGGCCAGGCATTCGCGCGCGTTAAGCTGCGTCGCCTGCTGACCGGTACCCGTGTTGAGAAAACCTTCAAGTCTACTGACTCCGCTGAAGGCGCTGATGTTGTCGATATGAACCTGACTTACCTGTACAACGACGGTGAGTTCTGGCACTTCATGAACAACGAAACGTTCGAGCAGCTGTCTGCGGATGCTAAAGCGATTGGCGATAGCGAAAAATGGCTGCTGGACCAGGCTGAGTGCATCGTGACCCTGTGGAACGGCCAGCCTATCGCTGTTACCCCACCAAACTTCGTAGAGCTGGAAATCGTTGAAACCGACCCAGGTCTGAAAGGTGATACCGCAGGTACTGGCGGCAAGCCAGCTACCCTGTCCACCGGTGCAGTGGTTAAAGTTCCACTGTTCGTACAGACTGGTGAAGTGATCAAAGTAGATACCCGCTCCGGCGAATACGTATCTCGCGTGAAGTAATTTACGTCAAGACTGAAGGCGCAGCGCCCGCTGCGCCTGTTTTTTGCAGGCAGGGATGATGAACCGTACCGTTAAAATTCTGCTTCTGTTAGCGCTGTCCAGCGCGTTGCTTTCCGGCTGTAACACCACGCGTGGAATGGGGGAAGATATCCAGGATCTCGGCCATATCATTTCTCACGCGGCCAGCTAACCCCGTCTAATTTTCCTAAAAATGCGTCCTTTTCCGTCAAACGACGGGATATTGTCTATTCTTAAATTGCTATACACAAAACAACTTTGGCTATAAAAGGACGATATTATGGTTAAGAAGACAATTGCAGCGATCTTTTCAGTCCTGGTACTTTCTTCAGTATTAACAGCCTGTAATACCACGCGTGGCGTTGGTCAGGATATTTCTGAAGGTGGTAGCGCAATCTCTGGTGCGGCAAGTAAAGCACAGCAGTAATTGAATAAACGGTACGGAACCAGACGGGTTTCGTACCGTCAGCTTTCTGATTCCTGCAGGGATAAAAACGGTGAATAACGCGTATCCATATGCAATTTCATGCGGATATTCCGTTTATAGGTATAGACCGTTTTACCGTTAATACTCAGGTGAGCCGCAATTTTCTGATTGCTGGCACCCTCCATCCACAACGTCAGCACTTTCTCCTCCTGGCGCGTCAGCAAAGGCGCGGTTACCTTTGGCTTTTCACTGTTCGCGTGCGAAATGAGTGCGTCGTGGATAACTGTCCCCAGTTGTTCAAGACGGGCATTTTTCAACAGCGATGACCAGACCGGGAATTGCTTCAGCCAGGCGGTCATTTCACTATCCTCACCCGATTGCAGCAAAATAAAGGGCACTCTTTCGCTGGCGTTCAGCAAAGATGAGAGGGACTGAAAGGGATGTACATCCTGTCTGAACCCATGCAGGTCAGCAATAACCAGCGTCGGTTTCCATTGCAGAATGTGCTCTCTGGCGAGGAAAAGATTATTCAGGCCGGTCACAACGACGTTTTCCGGAAATAAACCGGAATGATTGAGCCATGCTTCAAACCCGGTGCGGGTGAAGTGACAACGGTCAATCAAAAGAATTTTGAACATATTATATACGCAGTCGGCTAGTGGTTTGGCTTCCTGCCATCAGAAAGCACATCATCATAGAGAAGTCGGATGAGTGATAAATGCCTGAACTGCGCGGCATACTGCGGCTATTTCTTGCCTTAACATGTTCAGCACAAAAGGATTGAAAAAAAATCGCACGCTAACCAAAATATGAGGCGTAATCTTTGCCTTGCGGGACGACCCGTAAGCGCTTCCTTCATCGGGGACGGCCCCAACTTGCATTTAAGTTAAGGAGCCTGAAATGTCCTGGATCATTCTTGTTATTGCTGGCCTGCTCGAAGTGGTATGGGCGATAGGTCTGAAGTACACCCACGGTTTTACCCGCCTGACACCCAGCGTCATTACCCTTACCGCGATGATTGTGAGTATCGTTTTGCTCTCGTGGGCGATGCGTTCTTTACCGGTGGGGACAGCGTATGCCGTCTGGACGGGAATTGGCGCCGTGGGGGCGGCCATCACGGGGATCCTGCTGTTGGGTGAGTCAGCGAGTCTGGCGCGTATCGCCAGCCTCGCCCTGATTGTGGCCGGTATTATTGGGTTGAAGCTCAGCACCCATTAATGGGGTTGTTCTACCCAGATGAGTTTCGACACATCAAACCCTTGCCGGGTCGCGACGTCCAGCATCTGCTGTTTCATCTCAGGTGAAAGGGTTGGGGTGCGAGAGAGGATCCACAGATAGTTGCGATCCGGCCCGCAGACCAGCGCGTGACGGTACTCTCTGTCGAGCGCGATCACGTTATATCCTCCATAGAACGGGCCGAAGAAGGAGACTTTGAGCGCGGCCCGTCGCGGGTCGCCGGTAAAGTACGCTTGTCCAATCGACTGCTGCCACATTTCCCGGTCCGGATTATAGCCCCGGTTGATAACCTGAATACCGCCGTCATCCATCGGGCTGTAATTTGCCGTGACCTTCTCTAAACCCCGTTCAAAACGGTGGTCAAGGCGCGCGATTTCATACCATGTTCCAAGAAAACGTTGTGCGTCGAAATTGCTGACAACGGTGACGCCGGGAGGGGGAGTAGGGGAGCTGCAGGCAACCACTAAAAACGCGGCTGTCACTGCGGCGATAACAGGCAAAATGCGCATAGGAGTTTCCTTACTGTTTTTGTTAAGTGTAGATGACAGCAAGGAAAATGCGGGAATTTTGCAGGCCGGGTGGGCATCAGCATCACCCGGCAAGATTTTACTGCAGAGCGCTCAGAATACGGTATGCCGCTTCCACGCGTGCCGGGTTCGGGTAGCTCTTGTTCGCCAGCATAACGATGCCGAGTTCCTTCTCAGGAATAAATGCCACGTAGCTGCCAAATCCGCCCGTCGAGCCTGTTTTATGCACCCATGACGCTTTTACCGGTGGTGCAGGAGGGTTCACTTCTGTCACGGGCAACGGTGCAAGTGCTACCTTGTTGTCGCTGCCCTCCACCACGGTTTTGGCTTCTACCGGCCAGTTGAGCATCTCCCAGCCCAGGCCCTGGTACATCGAGCCTGTGCGCCAGTAGCGAGACTGTGCAAGCACCATGCCCTGCTTCAGTGAGGCATCCTGTACCCCATCGGGGGCCATGTTAGCCACCACCCAGCTCGCCATATCCTTCACGTTGGTTTTCACGCCATATGCTTCGGCATCGAGTATGCCCGGCGAAACGTGAACCGCTTTACCGTCACGATAACCCCAGGCGTAATGCTGTTCTTCTGCCTTCGGAACGTTAATCCACGTATGGTTCAGGTTAAGCGGCTTCAGGACCCGCTCCGTCATCGCCTGCTCAAAGCGCATGCCAGAAGGTTTCACTGCCAGAGCCCCAAACAGACCGATGCTGGCATTCGCATAAAGACGCGTGGTGCCTGGCGCCCACTGTGGTTGCCAGGACTGGTAAAAACGCAGCAGCGAGGCATTATCGGTAACCTCATCGGGCACCTGTAACGGCAGGCCACCGGCAGTATAGGTTGCCAGGTCCAGCATGCGAACGCCCTGCCACTGTTTGCCGGTCAGTTCAGGCCAGTATTTGGTCACCGGATCGCCCAGCGAAATTTCACCGCGAGCAATAGCATCGCCACCCAGAACGCCGGTGAAGGTTTTGCTGATTGAGCCCAGCTCAAACAGCGTTTGTGCAGTGACGGGTGTGTTCGCGGCGACATCGGCCTTGCCGAAGGTGAAGTAGTGCGGCTGGCCCTGATAGATCACGGCGACCGCCATACCCGGAATAGACTGCGCTTTCATCAGGGGCGTAACGGTACGTTCCACGACCTTCGCCAGCTGTGTTTCTGACAGAGGTGCGGCTAATGCAGCGCAGGAGGTGCTGAGCAGCAGAGCGCAGCACAGGGATTTTTTCATCATCAGTTATCTTCCGTAATAGCGAGTCAAGGGAGTGTCCGGGCCCGTCAGACATACCCAGTCTGTTGGATTTGACTGTGGCTGACAAACGGTTAAATTTAGCATTAGCTGTTAATTTTTCTAACGGATGGGTCGATGACACGCAGCTATTTACCGCTTAATTCGCTTCGTGCCTTCGAAGCCGCCGCAAGGCACCTCAGTTTTACTAATGCTGCCATTGAGCTGAATGTCACCCATTCAGCCATCAGTCAGCACGTTAAGACGCTGGAACAACATCTGAACTGTCAGCTGTTTGTCCGGGTTTCGCGCGGATTGATGCTGACGACAGAGGGCGAGAATCTGCTGCCGGTGCTGAACGATTCGTTTGATCGTATCGCCGGCATGCTGGATCGCTTTGCCAGTCATCGCGCGCTGGAGAAGCTTAAAATTGGCGTGGTGGGGACTTTTGCGACCGGGGTGTTATTCGCGCAGCTGGATGATTTCCGTCGCCGCTATCCGCATATCGATCTGCATCTTTCGACCCATAATAACCGTGTCGATCCGGCCGCCGAAGGGCTTGATTACACGATCCGCTACGGTGGAGGGGCGTGGCATGGCACTGAAGCGACGTTTCTGTGTTCTGCGCCGCTGGCTCCGCTGTGCACGCCTGAAATTGCCGTCGGGCTACAAGCACCGGCGGATATGCTGAAGTTTACGCTGCTGCGCTCCTACCGACGCGACGAATGGTCGGCGTGGATGCAGGCCGCGGGCGAACTCCCGCCGTCACCAACGCATCGGGTGATGGTGTTTGATTCATCCGTTACCATGCTGGAAGCCGCGCAGGCCGGCGTGGGAATTGCTATCGCGCCTGTGGGTATGTTCACTCATCTGCTGAACAGTGAACGTATCATTCAGCCGTTTGCGACACAGATTGAGCTGGGCAGTTACTGGTTAACCCGATTGCAGTCACGGACAGAAACCCCTGCAATGCGTGAGTTTGCGCAGTGGCTGGTGGGGAAAATGCAGAAATGACAGGCCCGCCGGGGGGCGGGCCTGATGTATCAGATAGTAACCACGGCAATCAGCGTAACCACCGTCAGGATGGTTGCCAGGCCGTAGAACACCCATTTCCCGCTCGGGACATGGATTTTCAGGTCATGCATCGCATGGTGAATACGGTGCAGGCCACACCACAGCGGCAGGACGATCATCAGGAAGAGGAACACACGGCCAATAAAGCTGCTGGCAAAGGCCAGTACTCGCTCGTAACCCAGCGCATCGCCCGGAAACAGCCCCAGTGGCAGCATAATACCGACCAGCAGGATGATGACCGGCGCGATGATGGCGCTCCACATCCCCCCTGCGCCAAACAGTCCCCAGAAGACCGGCTCGTCAGAACGTTTTGGATTTGGATTAATCACAGTAGTCTCCTTACCAGAACAGTGCGACAAACAGAATGATCACAGTGACGAGGATCGTCACGCCCCATAGCCCTTTAATGACAGGCTCTGGCCCCATTTTCTCGTCTTTAATGATGATGTTCGCCGCTTTTGGCGCCAGTTCAAACCAGGTTTTGGTATGAAGCAGCGCTGCCGCGAGCACAATCAGGTTCAGGATCACGATGATGGGGTTTTGCAGGAAGCCGACAAAGCTGGCCCAGGTTTCAGGGCCATGTTTGAGGGCATAAACGCCATACATCAGCTCCAGGCTGAACCAGACCGCCGGCACCGCGGTGCCTTCACGCAGCATATAGAAGCGATAAAACGGCAGTTTCTTCCACCAGGTGGACGGCATTGGCCGCACGTAGGCTTTGCGTTTAGTCGTCATTATGCACTCCTTAGCGTGGTTTCAGGGTGGCGATAAGAAAGTCTTTCGAGCTTTCCACTTTACCCTGCTGAATAGCGGCGGCCGGGTCGACGTGCTTCGGACAGACTTCGGAGCAGTAGCCCACAAAAGTACAGCTCCAGACGCCGTTCTGGCTGTTAAGCTGCGCCATACGTTCTTTTTTACCGTGGTCGCGGCTGTCCTCGTTATAGCGGTGCGCCAGGGTAATGGCCGCCGGGCCAATAAACTCTGGATTCAGGCCAAACTGTGGACACGCGGCGTAGCACAGACCACAGTTGATGCAGCCGGAGAACTGATGGTATTTCGCCATCTGAGCTGGCGTCTGGGTGTTCGTCCCCTGATCCGGCGTACGTGGATTGCCGATGATGTACGGCTTAATCGCTTCCAGACTTTCGATAAAGTGAGTCATATCGACCACCAGATCGCGTTCAATCGGGAAGTTACCCAGCGCTTCTACTTTGATGCCTTTGGTGTATTCACGCAGGAAAGTTTTACAGGCCAGTTTTGGCACCTTGTTGACCATCATGCCGCAGGAGCCGCAGATTGCCATACGGCACGACCAGCGGTAGCTCAGGTCCGGCGCAAGGTTATCTTTGATATAGCCGAGCGCATCCAGCAGAGAGGTTTGCTCGTCATAAGGGACTTCATAGAATGCGCTGTGCGGTGCGGTGTCCACTTCCGGATTGTAGCGCACCACTTCGATTTTCAGTTTCTGCATCTCAGCCATTCGCCTTCTCCTTCTTCTCGGCGGCTTCTGCTTCTGCGCCATACACGCGTTTAGCCGGTGGCAACGTCGTGATTTTCACGTCGCTGTAGTCCAGACGGGTGGTGCCATCCGCATCGCGCCAGGCGAGAGTGTGTTTCAGGAAATTGACGTCATCACGTTCGGTGCAGCCTTCATCAAGACGCTGATGCGCGCCGCGTGACTCTTTACGTGCCAGCGCAGAGTGCGCCATACATTCCGCCACGTTCAGGCCGTGACCCAGCTCAATGGTATAGAGCAGGTCTGTGTTGAACACGCTGGAGGTATCGGTAATGCGTACGCGCTTGAAGCGCTCCTGCAGCTCTGCCAGCTTATCCACGGTTTTTTGCATCAGTTCAGGGGTACGGTAGATACCGCAGCCTTCTTCCATCGACAGGCCCATCTCGTCGCGGATTTTCGACCAGTTTTCATTTCCTTCCTGGTTCACCAGGTTCTTCAGCCGTTTTTCGACGTCAACGACCTGGGCATCCAGCGCCGCGCTGTTCGCCTCGCCCGCGGTGGCAGCACGCTCCATCGCACGTTCGCCCGCCATGCGGCCAAAGACCACCAGCTCCGCCAGTGAGTTTGATCCCAGACGGTTGGCACCGTGCAGGCCGACAGAAGAGCACTCGCCCACGGCAAACAGCCCTTTAATGCGGGTTTCGCACTGCTGGTCGGTTTCGATACCGCCCATGGTGTAGTGGGCCGTTGGACGTACCGGAATCGGTTCTTTCACCGGATCGACGCCAACGTAGGCTTTTGCCAGTTCGCAAATGAACGGCAGACGTTCCAGCAGTTTCTTCTCGCCAAGATGACGCAGGTCGAGGTAGACCACATCGCCGCGTGGCGTGGAGATGGTGTTGCCTTTGCGCCACTCGTGCCAGAAGGCCTGAGATACTTTGTCGCGCGGGCCCAGTTCCATGTATTTGTTTTTCGGCTCGCCGAGCGGAGTTTCCGGGCCCATGCCGTAATCCTGCAGATAGCGGTAGCCATTTTTATTGACCAGGATCCCGCCTTCACCACGGCAGCCTTCCGTCATCAGAATGCCGGAGCCCGGCAGGCCAGTAGGGTGATACTGCACGAACTCCATATCCCGCAGCGGCACGCCGTGGCTAAGCGCCATGCCCATGCCGTCACCGGTGACGATACCGCCGTTGGTGTTGTAGCGGTAAACACGCCCCGCACCGCCGGTAGCCATTACCACCGCGTTGGCGCGGATCTGGACGAGGGTGCCTTCCATCATGTTCATCGCCACCAGACCGCGCGCCTGACCATCATCAACCAGAATGTCGAGGACGAAATGTTCGTCAAAGCGCTGAATCTGTGGGAACTGAAGGGAGGTCTGGAACAGGGTGTGCAACATGTGGAAGCCGGTTTTATCGGCGGCGAACCAGGTGCGTTCGATCTTCATCCCGCCGAAGCGGCGAACGTTGACGCTGCCGTCCGGACGACGGCTCCACGGACATCCCCACTGTTCAAGCTGGGTCATCTCCGTAGGACAATGGTGTACAAAGTAGTCAACGACATCCTGCTCGCAAAGCCAGTCGCCCCCTGCAACCGTGTCGTGGAAATGGTATTCGAAGCTGTCATGATCCTGCGCAACGGCGGCGGATCCTCCTTCTGCGGCAACCGTATGGCTGCGCATCGGATAGACTTTTGAAATCAATGCGATTTTAGCGTTGGGATTAGCTTGTGCTGCAGCAATCGCAGCACGTAATCCAGCCCCGCCAGCGCCTATAACGGCAAGATCGGCTTGAAAAGTTTGCACGACATTCCTCCAGATTTTTGTTATTTCGCAACGCGATAAACTAAAGGTAGTTCACCCGTCCAAAAGGACGATTGCGAAAGCGTTTCCACTGCTCCTTTATGGGTAAAGCAGTATAACCGCGTGGATGTCAGGGAAATTTGACGTGTTCGATTTTTTTGCTGTTCTGTGCGGCGATTTATCGCGGTGAGTAATGAATTTCGTCGCGCAATTGTTCGCCTAAATGAAATGCGCTTTTTTACTGCGCAAAATTTGTCTCCGTCCCTGGTAACGAGTAGACTTCGTGCCCTTGTCTGAAATCGGAGAAAAACTCATGAGCGAAACGGCCACCTGGCAGCCGAGCGCATCCATCCCCAACCTGCTAAAACGCGCTGCAATTATGGCGGAGATCCGCCGCTTCTTTGCCGACCGCGGCGTCCTTGAGGTGGAAACCCCGTGCATGAGTCAGGCAACGGTAACGGATATTCATCTGGTCCCGTTTGAAACCCGTTTTGTTGGTCCTGGCCACTCACAGGGCATGAATTTGTATCTGATGACCAGCCCGGAATACCACATGAAACGCCTGCTGGCGGCAGGCTGTGGCCCGGTCTATCAGCTGTGCCGCAGTTTCCGTAATGAAGAGATGGGGCGTCACCACAATCCGGAATTCACCATGCTGGAGTGGTACCGTCCGCATTATGATATGTACCGCCTGATGAACGAGGTGGACGATCTGCTGCAGCAGGTGCTGGAGTGCTCAGAAGCGGAAACGCTCTCTTATCAGCAGGTTTTCCAGCGTTACCTGGAAATTGATCCGCTCTCTGCGGATAAAGCGCAGCTGCGCGAAGTGGCGGCAAAACTGGATCTGAGCAACGTGGCAGATACCGAAGAAGACCGCGACACGCTGCTGCAACTGCTCTTCACCTTTGGCGTTGAACCGCAAATTGGCAAAGACCGGCCGACGTTTGTATATCACTTCCCGGCAAGCCAGGCTTCGCTGGCGCAGATCAGCACCGAAGATCACCGCGTGGCGGAGCGTTTTGAGGTCTATTACAAAGGTATCGAGCTGGCGAACGGCTTCCACGAACTGACCGACGCACGCGAACAGCAGCAGCGTTTTGAGCAGGATAACCGCAAGCGCGCGGCACGTGGTCTGCCGCAGCAGCCGATTGATACCCATCTGCTGGAAGCATTGAAGGCGGGCCTGCCGGACTGCTCCGGCGTGGCGCTGGGCGTTGATCGTCTGGTGATGCTGGCGCTGGGTGCAGAACAGCTGGGCGAAGTGATCGCGTTTACGGTCGATCGCGCATAACGCATCGCATTGCCGGGTAGCGCTGTCGCTTACCCGGCTCACCTCTGATGTCAATTAACCTTTCCATTTCCGCACGACAACATTAAAAACTGCCACATTCTCTGTACGCAGGTCTTTTTCTTAATTTGCCCCTAATAGCCACAATATTAGTCTGGTCATCTGCTACCATCCGCGCAGTTTAACTTCCTTTGGATGGCGCTATGTCCCAGTCACTTAAAAAGATGACCCTCACCGGGCTCATCCTGATGATTTTTACCTCCGTCTTTGGCTTTGCCAACAGCCCGTCGGCTTTCTATCTGATGGGCTACAGCGCAACGCCGTTCTACATCGTCTCGGCTCTGTTTTTCTTCATACCGTTTGCGCTGATGATGGCGGAAATGGGGGCGGCTTACCGCAAAGAAGAGGGCGGGATCTATTCCTGGATGAACAACAGCATCGGCCCGCGCTACGCGTTTATCGGCACGTTTATGTGGTTCTCCTCGTATGTGGTCTGGATGGTCAGTACGGCGGCCAAGGTCTGGGTACCGTTTTCGACGTTTGTTTTCGGCAGCGATTACACTCAGGTCTGGTCTTTGGCCGGTCTGAGTTCCACGCAGGTGGTCGGGATTCTGGCCGTCTGCTGGATGGTGGTTGTAACGCTGGTGGCGTCTAAGGGCATCAACAAAATTGCCCGCATTACCGCCGTGGGCGGGATCTCGGTGATGTGCCTGAATCTGGTGCTGCTGCTGGTCAGCATTGCCATTCTGTGCCTGAACGGCGGACATTTCGCTCAGGAGGTGAACTTCGTTTCCTCGCCCAACCCGAGCTATCAGTCCGGGCTCGCTATGCTCTCCTTTGTGGTGTTTGCCATTTTTGCGTACGGCGGTATTGAGGCGGTGGGCGGTCTGGTCGACAAGACCGAGAACCCGGAAAAGAACTTTGCGAAAGGCATTATTTTTGCCGCGATAGTTATCTCCATTGGCTATTCGCTGGCAATTTTCCTCTGGGGCGTCAGCACCAACTGGCAGCAGGTACTCAGCAACAACACCACTAACCTGGGCAACATTACCTATGTGCTGATGAAAAGCCTGGGGATGACGCTGGGACAAGCGATGAATCTGACACCGGAAGCGGCGGCAGCGATGGGCGTCTGGTTTGCACGCATCACCGGCTTGTCCATGTTCCTTGCCTATACCGGCGCGTTTTTCACGCTGATTTACTCTCCGTTGAAAGCGATAATTCAGGGCACGCCAAAAGCGCTGTGGCCTGCACGCATGACGCAACTGAATACCGCGGGTATGCCCGCCAACGCCATGTGGATGCAGTGCCTGCTGGTCAGCGTGTTCATTTTGCTGGTGTCGTTTGGTGGGGATACCGCGTCAGCGTTTTATAACAAGCTGACCCTGATGGCGAACGTGTCGATGACGTTGCCTTATCTCTTTCTGAGCCTGGCCTTCCCGTTCTTTAAGGCGAAGCAGGATCTTGAGCGTCCGTTTGTGATTTTCAAAACGCGCGCCGCCACGCTGCTGGCAACCACGGTGGTGGTGCTGGTAGTGGCATTCGCCAACATCTTTACCGTTATTCAGCCGGTGATTGAGGCGAATGACTGGAGTAGCGCACTGTGGATGGTGGGCGGTCCAGTCTTCTTCTCACTGCTGGCGATGGGGATTTATGAGAATTATCGCCGACGTTCTGTGGCGTTGCTGACGGAAGTGGCGTAGCGGTCAAACATTCCCCTCCCGGAAGGGAGGGGAGAAGGGTTACAGACTTCCTGCCGGGCGTGTGCGCGCCGCTGACGTTAACGTTCTTCCCGTTTTACGCCCGTCCAGGCTTTCCAGACGCATCTGGAACGGTGGGAACGGCATATCAATGCCGTGCTCACGGAACCCTGCCAGAATCAGCTGGTGAATCTCATGACGCAGTGGCATACGGTGTCCCATTTCGGCGGCGTAAATACGCAGTTCGAAAATCTGGATCCCCTGTTGTAGATCCACGAGGAACACTTCCGGCGCCGGGTTGTCGATCACGAATGAACAGCGCTCCGCGGCGGTGTAGAGGATCTGAGTGACCTCTTCGCTGTTGGCATCCGACGGCGCAGGTACCGTCAGCACCACACGCGTGACGGAGTCTGACAGCGACCAGTTGATAAACTGCTCGGTAATAAACGCCTTGTTCGGCACGATGATCTCTTTACGGTCCCAGTCGCTGATGGTGGTGGCGCGCGTGTTGATCCTGGTGATGCTACCGGTCAAATCGCGGATCGTTACCGTATCGCCAATACGAATCGGTTTTTCGAACAGAATAATCAGGCCAGAGATAAAGTTGGCGAAGATCTCCTGTAAGCCAAACCCTAACCCCACACCAAGTGCCGCCACCAGCCACTGCAGTTTCGACCATTCAATACCAATCATTGAGAAGCCGACCAGTCCGCCAAACAGCATGATCAGATATTTGGTGATGGTGGTAATTGCGTATCCCGTCCCCGGGGTTAAATCGAGATGCTGCAGCAGGGCCAGCTCCAGCAGCGCCGGGAAGTTACGCACCAGCTGGGTGGTGATGATCAACACCAGAATGGCAATCAACACCGCGCCTAAGGTAATCGGCTCCAGGCTCTCCACACCTTGTACCGTGGACGTTACGTCCCACAGAGAGATGTTTTCCAGGAAGCCAAACGCGGAGTGAATTTCCGACCACAGGAAGATCACCGACAGCAGGGCAATCAGCATCAGGATGGAGCGTACCAGTCGCAGGGATTGGGTACTGATGGCATCCAGATCCAGCTCGACTTCGTCAGCTTCCGTCGTGCCTTCTGTGCTGTTGACATGGTTTGGCTCTTCCTCGCCACGCGCACGCTGGGCGAGGATCTCTGCCCGTCGGTGCTTGGCACGGTCGAACGCCAGACGGCGGCGCTGGATCAGCATCCAGCGGCGTATCACGTGATACACCACCAGAAGCAGGAACCAGATCGCCACCGAGGTTTCAAGCCTCGCCAGCAGCGCCTTGGCGGTCGCCAGGTAACCCACCGTCGCTGCCAGCATGGCAATCAGCGGTGCGCTCAGCAGCAAGTTCCAGAGCAGCCGGTTGAACATGTTGTCGCCGTTACCGGATTTATCCAGATAGAGCGGGATACCGGCGCGTTTCAGGCTGAGCGTGACAATTGCCAGCGCCCCGCATATCAGCATAAAGCAGAGGCGGCCCAGCGACCCTGAGAATTCCCGGTCGTTGAGTTTATCGAACATGATCAGCGCCATAATCAGCGGCACAATCAGTCCGATGCTCATCAGGTAGTAACGCATGGCGCGTGCAACGCGATTACGCGGCCAGCCGAAGTGAGCGATGAACAAACCGTTGGGCCGCGCGAACGTGGCGCAAATCATTACCACCCACAGCAGTGGCACCGTGGCAGTGACGCCATCGCCAATGGCCACCGCGAGCGGGTAGGGCCAGGCTTCCCGCAGGCCATATCCAAGCGTCATCCACAGGACCGGTAGCGGTGAGGCGACGAGAATCGACCAGAAGACGGTGCGTAACGTCAGCCAGAAGTGATCCTGCGTAACTTTCCCCACCCGGGCGCTGGAGCGCTCCAGGAATCGGGTGAAATACCGGCGCGAGTAAATGCTGAAGCCCACCAGAATCAGCGCGGCCAGCAGCGGGAAAATGGTCTCTTTACTGGTGAGCATCATCACGCTGGCCTGGCCCAGCTGGCTGAAGGTATCCAGCGAAATAAGGCGGCGCAGATCCTGAACAATCTCAATCGGCCACGAGAAGGTCATCGGCCGCACGTCGGAGGTCCAGAAGAGATAACGGTGCGTTGCCTCATTCACCTCTTTCAGCGCATCTTCCAGTTGGCTATTAGAGACCTTGAGCTTGGTCAGTTCCAGAATCAGCGTATCCCCGCCCTGGAGCAGGGAGTTCAGCAGTTCACGCTGGGTACGCAACTGGGCTTCCAGAATGCGGTTCTGCTCGCTGGTCAGCGGCTGTCCGTCAGCCTGACGGATCTGGCGGATTTGCGGCTGTTTGTTGAGCAGATCCTCAAAGTGCAGTCGCTGCACGCGCAGCTGAGCCATTTCGGTATCCAGCTGTTGCGGTTTGGGCATTTCCGGCAGGCGTGAGACCTGCGCGCGTAACGCCTCACCCAGCAGGTTTGATGACCCTAGCCACTGGGACTGCTCACGCAACGTGTTAAGCGCCTGGCGGACCTGCAGGGTTTGATTGGTAGCCTGACGCTGTTGCGAGGCCACCAGGTCCATACGCTGCGCCTGTTGGTTCAGCGCCGCAGAGAGCTCGCGGTTGACCTTAAACTGCTCAACGATGCCGCTGGGTAGGTTCGCGCTGTTTTCCGCCAGCAGTTCGGTGCTTTCAAGCGCACGCTCGGCTTCGCGCTGCCGCTGGCTGTTAAGCTGATTACGCAGGGCCTGCAGATATGCATCCAGCTGTTCGCTCTGCTTCTGCGCCAGCTCAGAGCGCATCCGCGACAACTCCTGGCGGTTATTGGCGGAGAGCTGCGCCAGCTCCAGTTCATCGACAAGGGCTTTGAGGCGAGCAGATTCGGCCTGCAGCCCCAGATTCTGCGCCTGCGCTTGCGGCGTGTTGCCGCTTTGCGTGCCAACGCGACGCTCAACTTCATTAAGCTGGCGGCGGGCATCGGTTTGCTGCTGGGGAAGCTGGCTGAGCGAGTCGGCAATTTCACGCGCCCGCTCCTGCTCCTGCTGAGCCAGACGGCTCTTTTCCAGAAGCTGGCTGCTGACCTGGAGGATCTCCTGATTCAGCGCATCAGAAGACATGTCCGCCGGTATATCGCGCGGTTCATCACGCAGATTACTGAGCTGCGAGCGCAGCGTTTGCGAGAGTTTCGGGAAGTTGTCGATAACCTGCTGATATTGCTGTGCACGCTCAAGGGAGCCTTTTCGCTCCGCAAGCGCGTTCAGGGCGGACTGGAGCGACTCAACGGTCTCTGGCTGAGCGGGTTTTGCCGCTTTTGCCTGCTCCAGTTCCTGGGTTATCTGTTTTGCGTCGGGGGCTGTCGCTGCGTACGCCCCCATGCTGAGGCACCAGGCCATCAGTAGAACGATAATCGGGCGCACGTCAGCGATCCTTCTGTTATTAGCCTTCGTCTTTTTTGTCGTCAACCAGCGGGCTGGCGTCGTGCTCGGCGTCGATCTCTTCTTGGGACAACGGTGCAGGTTCTGCCACCGGCGTTACGAAGGTTTCGGTAGAGACGGCCAGCGGCTGACCCAGTTTGGTGACCGACAGGCTTTCAAGCTGTTCGGCCAGCTTAACTTTACCCGGTGCAAACAGGTTGATAACGGTTGAGCCCAGCTTGAAGCGACCCATCTCCTGACCTTTCAGCAGGGCGACAGAGCCTTCTTCTTCGCCGGCAGGCCAGGTCCAGCGCTTGATCACGCCTTCACGTGGTGGGGTGATGGTGCCAGCCCAGACGGTTTCAATGCTGCCGACAATGGTCGCGCCCACCAGAATCTGCGCCATAGGACCGAATTCAGTATCAAACAGGCAAATGACGCGTTCGTTACGGGCGAACAGGTTAGGTACGTTCTGCGCCGTGAGGTGGTTCACGGAGAACAGATCGCCCGGAACGTAGATCATTTCACGCAGGATGCCGTTGCACGGCATGTGCACGCGGTGATAGTCGCGCGGTGAGAGATAGGTGGTCGCGAAGGTCCCGTTACGGAACAGATCCGCCATCAGGTAGTTACCTGCCAGCAACGCTTCCAGGCTGTAGTTATGGCCTTTCGCCTGCAGGATTTTGTCGTCTTCGATGTGACCCAGTTGGCTAATCACGCCATCTGCAGGCATCACCAGCACGTTAGGGTCCGTATTCAGCGGGCGCACGTCGTCGCGCAGTGGGCGGACGAAAAACTCGTTGAAGGTGCGGTAGCTGGCGGTATCCGGCTTCTGCGCCTCTTTCATGTCGACCTTGTAATATTTTACGAAAAGGTCGATGACCAGTTTGGTCAGCCAGCCCGCTCGTTTGCTCGCGCCCCAGCCCGCCAGGCGAGTGAGCCACAGTTTCGGCAGAATGTATTGAAGCGAAAGTTTAAATGAGTTTAACAAGGTAGCCTCCAGGCCATTGTTTTGTCGTTCCTGATCCGGCCGCAAAGCGCCGGAACCTGAAAAAAGGGGACGATTTTAGCGATGCTTAGCTTAGTTGTCAGTTATCAGAATCAGAAAAGTTTTTACGCGTTTTTACCTGATCCATGCTCTCGAGAATGCGGTGGTAGTTTTCAAAGCGGGTCTCCGCTATTTCGCCTTTCTCGACCGCTTCACGGATAGCGCAGCCCGGGTCATTGTCATGTTTACAGTCGCGGTATTTGCAAGCGCCTAAATAATCATGGAATTCGACAAATCCGTTGAAGATTTGTTCCGGCTCAAGGTGCCACAAACCGAATTCACGCACGCCCGGGGAGTCAATGACATCGCCGCCGTGCGGGAAGTGATACAGGCGTGACGCGGTGGTAGTGTGCTGGCCCAGGCCAGAAACATCAGACACATCGTTGGTCACGATCTCTTGCTGGAGGCCGAGAAGGTTGTTCAGCAGGCTTGATTTGCCCACACCGGACTGTCCCGCAAAGATGCTGATGCGATCGGTAAGCGCCTCTTCAAGCGGTTTCAGACCATCTTTGGTATAGCTGGAAACCATCAGAACGCGATACCCGATGTTACGGTAGATATCCATCTGCTCGTTGACGAAGTTCATGCCGTCTTCATCGAGCAGATCGATTTTGTTGAGTACGATGATCGGTTCAACCTGCAGCGTTTCACAGGCGACAAGGTATCGGTCGATAATATTGAGCGAAAGTTCGGGCAAAATCGCCGAGACGATAACGATCTGGTTAATGTTGGCTGCGATAGGTTTAACCCCGTCGTAGAAATCGGGACGGGTCAGTACCGACGTACGCGCGTGGACCGCCTCAACGATGCCTTTTACCGTGACGCCTTCCGCCGCTTCTTTACCCGGGCGCCAGACCACGCGATCGCCGGTTACCAGAGAACGAATCGTCCGGCGGATGTTGCAGCGGTGAATCTCACCGTTGGCGGATTCCACGTCGGCGTGCATACCGAAACGGCTGATGACGATGCCTTCCATCGGTTCGCCAAACAGGTTGTCGTCGTAATCGACCTTCTCCGAAGTGGTTTTAAGACGGCGCTGGTGATTGGCATTCACACGGCGCTGCTGCCCTTTGGAGAGTTTATTTTTACTCAATCGCGCTGGCTCCTGGTCGCCCGTAAGGGGCAAAACCTCTATGATACACTCTAATTAATACTAGTTAACCTGCTACAGCCGGTTATGCGAGAAGGGTGGAAAATAACATGAGCGCGGATGAAAACAACCTGATTTGGATCGATCTTGAAATGACCGGGCTGGATCCCGAGCGCGATCGCATTATTGAGATTGCAACCCTGGTGACCGATGCCAACCTGAATATTCTGGCGGAAGGGCCGACTATCGCGGTTCATCAGTCCGACGACCAGCTTGCGTTAATGGATGAGTGGAACGTGCGCACCCACACGGGGAGCGGGCTGGTGGAGCGCGTTAAGGCGAGCACCATGGGCGATCGTGAGGCGGAGCTGGCAACGCTTGCGTTTCTGAAACAGTGGGTTCCGGCGGGCAAATCACCTATCTGCGGTAACAGCATCGGTCAGGATCGCCGTTTTCTGTTTAAGTACATGCCGGAGCTGGAGTCTTACTTCCATTACCGCTATCTGGATGTGAGCACCCTGAAAGAGCTGGCGCGTCGCTGGAAACCGGAAATCCTGGATGGCTTTAAAAAGCAGGGAACGCATCAGGCCATGGACGATATCCGTGAGTCCGTGGCCGAACTGGCGTATTATCGCGAGAACTTTATTAAGCTGTAATTCAGGCGGTTGCCGGGGGCGTTGCGCGTTACCCGGCCTACAGAACGCATGAATGGTGTAAAAACGTGCAAAGCGATGAATATTCCATCACTTGAACTGAATTTCACAAAAAACGCTTTTAGGGGGGTTGCAGCTAAACGGATTTCTCGTATAATGCGCCTCCCGTAACGACAGAGAAATACACGTTACGACAGCAACAAAAGCAGTGCAAATTTGCGGGAATAGCTCAGTTGGTAGAGCACGACCTTGCCAAGGTCGGGGTCGCGAGTTCGAGTCTCGTTTCCCGCTCCAAAATTTGAAGGTGCTTCTAAAGCACAGACCACCCAAGCGGGAATAGCTCAGTTGGTAGAGCACGACCTTGCCAAGGTCGGGGTCGCGAGTTCGAGTCTCGTTTCCCGCTCCAAAATTTGAAAGTGCTTCCACAGCACGGACCACCCAAGCGGGAATAGCTCAGTTGGTAGAGCACGACCTTGCCAAGGTCGGGGTCGCGAGTTCGAGTCTCGTTTCCCGCTCCAAATTCTTATCATCTCCAGATTATCCACAGCGGAATGCTTCGTTGGGGACATTTTCTATTGCATCTGAAATACTCTTGTGAACAGAGTTATCCACAGAAGCCCTACTCAGTTACAGACCAGAAGAAAATTAGCAGGGTGAATAATATCTTCGTAACATACTGAATTTAATGAAGTAAATTTCATTTCAAAATGTTATTTAGATCACTTGACCTCATTGCCAGCCCCGATGGCGCTTGAGTTTTTATTTTTATTCACAGGCTGTGAATATATCAAGCATCCCGTACAAGCCCTTTTTCAATCACTCTCACCAGCCGTTGTTTCTTCGGCAGCTGCACCTCGACAACGCAGGCATTGCGCTTCTCGATTTGCTGCGCAATCGCCCATTCTATGTGTTCATCAAGAAGTGGGTGCTCACCTCTGCGACTTTCGAGCGCCTGAATAGTGGCTTCATCCCAGGGCGCATTACCCAGCGCAACGGCGACATTTCGTAGCCAGCGCAGATGCCCAATACGCCGAATGGCGGATCCTTCGGTGACTTTCAGGAACCAGGCCTCACTCCAGGCGAAGAGCTCGATAAGCTGAGGCGCATGAAGCGCTTTACGAGGACTAAAATCGTCTTCATCCGTAAGCTGCGAGTAACGATTCCAGGGGCAGATCAGCTGGCAGTCATCGCAGCCGTAGATACGGTTCCCGATGAGCGGACGGAATTCTTCCGGTATCGCCCCTTCGAGTTCAATGGTGAGATAGGAGATGCAGCGGCGCGCATCCACCGTATAAGGCTCCACGATGGCACCCGTCGGGCAAATGGTCATGCAGGCCACGCAGCGCCCGCAACCTTCCTCTACCGGACCATCTACCGGCAGCGGCAAATCTATGAGCAGTTCACCGAGGAAAAAGAACGATCCGGCGTCGCGGCTAAGGATAAGTGAGTGCTTACCTGTCCAGCCAAGCCCGGCTTTTTCTGCTATCGGGCGCTCAAGAACAGGCGCAGAGTCTACAAACGGTCTAAAATTCAGCGACACACAGTGCTGCTGAATAGTTTCCCCGAGTTTTTTTAAACGGTTACGCAGAAGCTTATGGTAATCACGGCCCAGGGCGTACCGGCTGACGTAACCAAGAGCGGGATTTTTTAACGTGCGAGCAAACGCCGCGTTGGCGGGCAGGTAGTTCATGCGTACGCTGATGACGCGTAATGTACCGGGTAACAGCTCGTGTGGGCGGGCACGCATCATGCCATGACGCGCCATCCACTCCATTTCGCCATGGTATTGTTTATCCAGCCATGCCTGCAGTTTCGGCTCGCTGGCGGAGAGGTCGGTATCGGTGATACCCACCTTCTGGAAGCCAAGCTCAGCACCCCACTGTTTAATTTTTTGCGCTAATTCATTGAGATCGAGGGGCTGTGACATGACGGACCATACTGTGAAGAAAAACCCCGAAAGTATACCACATTCCATCTGGCATGCGGATGACCTCCGGCACGCCGAAAAAGAGGCCGCAGACAGCCTCGGCATTACCCTGTATGAACTGATGCAACGCGCGGGCGAAGCGGCGTTTAACGTTGCCCGCACGGCTTACCCTGAATCGTCGCACTGGCTGATTTTATGCGGACACGGCAATAACGGCGGTGACGGTTATGTCGTTGCCCGGCTGGCGGTTGCCGCCGGGATCCACGTGACGTTGCTGGCGCTGGAGAGTGATAAACCGCTGCCAGAAGAGGCCAGTGCGGCGCGGGAAGCCTGGCTGAACGCGGGCGGTGTTATTCATGCCACCGATATCGTCTGGCCGGAAGAGATTGATGTGATTATTGATGGCCTGCTGGGCACCGGACTACGCAGTGCGCCGCGCGACCCGGTTGCCACCCTGATTGCACGTGCCAATGCCCACAGCGCGCCGGTGGTGGCCCTGGATATACCTTCTGGCCTGATGGCGCAAACCGGCACGACGCCGGGCGCGGTGATTCAGGCCGCGCACACCGTTGCCTTTATCGCCCTGAAACCGGGGCTGCTTACTGGTAAAGCGCGGGATGTCACGGGAACGTTGCACCATAACGCACTGGGGCTGGAGAGCTGGCTTGCCGGGCAGGAAACCCACGTTTCGCGCGTTGATGCTTCGCTGCTGGCACAGTGGTTACCGCCGCGCCGCCCGACGTCCCATAAAGGCGATCACGGCAGGCTGGTGATCATTGGAGGTGACCACGGTACGGCGGGGGCTATCCGCATGACGGGGGAAGCGGCATTGCGTTGCGGTGCCGGTTTAGTGCGGGTGCTGACGCGCATCGAAAATAGTGCGCCAATTATTACGGCCCGTCCGGAGCTGATGGTGCATGAATTGACGCCGCAGTCGCTTGAAGAGAGTCTCGAATGGGCGGATGTCGTGGTCATTGGCCCGGGGCTTGGGCAGCAGGCCTGGGGGAAACAGGCCCTGCAGAAGGTCGAGAATTTTCGTAAACCGATGCTGTGGGATGCCGACGCGCTGAACCTTCTGGCAATCAATCCTGATAAGCGTCACAATCGCATTCTGACGCCGCACCCCGGCGAAGCCGCGCGCCTGCTTAACTGCAGCGTGGCAGAAATTGAAAGCGATCGCTTACTTTCTGCCCGGCGTCTGGTAAAACGTTACGGAGGTGTTGCCGTTCTGAAAGGGGCAGGAACCGTTGTCGCCAGCGACGAGGCGCTGGGCATTGTCGATGCCGGAAATGCGGGCATGGCGAGCGGCGGAATGGGCGATGTGCTTTCCGGCATCATTGGCGCATTGCTTGGACAGAAACTTCCCCTTTATGATGCAGCCTGCGCTGGCTGCGTGGCCCATGGTGTCGCGGCGGATAAGCTGGCGGCACGTTACGGCACACGCGGAATGCTGGCCACCGATCTTTTTTGCACGCTACGGCGTGTTGTTAACCCGGATGTGATTGACGTAGAAAATGACTAATCGAGCGATTTCTTTACCTGATGAACAAGCCACTTTAGATCTTGGCAAACGCGTGGCACAGGCCTGTCAGGGGGCAACCGTCATTTATCTGTATGGTGATTTAGGTGCGGGTAAAACCACCTTCAGCCGGGGTTTTCTGCAGGCGTTAGGCCATAAAGGCAATGTGAAAAGCCCAACCTACACGCTGGTAGAACCGTACACCCTTGAAAATCTCATGGTGTACCACTTTGATTTATACCGCCTTGCGGATCCCGAGGAGCTGGAATTTATGGGGATCCGTGATTATTTTGCCAATGATGCCATCTGCCTGGTGGAGTGGCCGCAACAAGGTGCGGGTGTGTTGCCTGACCCGGATGTCGAAATTCACTTAGATTACCAGGCACAAGGGCGTGAGGCACGCATCAGTGCTGTTTCCTCATCAGGTAGTTCCTTACTGGCGCGTCTGGCCGGTTAAGCGTAGGGATGACGGGATGATTAGTCGCGTTAAAGGTTGGTTATTGGCTGCCACGGTGCTGCTGTGCGCGCAGGCCGGGGCGGCAAGCCTGTCGGATATTCAGGTGTCGAACGGCGAAAGCCAGGCCAGGATCACGTTCAGCTTTATGGGCGATCCGGAATATGCTTTTTCACAGCCAGACAGCCACAGCGTGGCGCTGGATATCAAACAAACCGGGGTTATCCAGGGGTTACCGCTCCAGTTCAGCGGCAATAATCTGGTTAAAAGCATTCGTTCCGGCTCGCCAAAAGATAGCCAGTCATTGCGTCTGGTGGTCGACCTAACCGAAAAGGGTAAAACCAGAGCGGTTAAGCAGCAAAACGGTGCGAATTATACGGTGGTCTTTACCATCAACGCTGACGCCCCTCCGCCGCCTCCGCCTCCACCGGTGGTGGCGAAACGCGTGGAAGAGCCGGTTTATACCCCGCGCCCATCCGAACCGGCACGTAATCCGTTTAAAACGGACAGCGACCGCATTACCAGCGTTACCAGCAGCAATACTGTGACGCGGCCGGCGGCCAGCGCACGTCGCGCGGTCAGCGGTGATAAAGTGATTATCGCCATCGATGCGGGGCACGGCGGTCAGGATCCCGGCGCAATTGGCCCGGGCGGTACGCGGGAGAAAAATGTCACCATCGCGGTTGCCCGTAAGCTGCGGACGCTGCTAAACGACGATCCTATGTTTAAAGGCGTGCTGACGCGCGACGGCGATTACTTTATCTCGGTGATGGGCCGCTCGGATGTGGCACGTAAGCAAAATGCCAATTTCCTGGTGTCCATTCATGCGGATGCCGCGCCAAACCGTAACGCCACGGGAGCCTCAGTGTGGGTGCTGTCAAACCGTCGGGCGAACAGTGAAATGGCAAACTGGCTTGAAGAGCACGAGAAACAGTCCGAACTGTTAGGTGGGGCGGGTGATGTGCTGGCAAACAGCCAGGCCGATCCGTATCTCAGCCAGGCGGTGCTGGATTTACAATTCGGTCATTCCCAGCGCGTCGGGTATGATGTCGCCACAAATGTATTGAATCAGCTGCAGGGCATCGGGTCATTGCACAAGCGCCGTCCGGAGCATGCGAGCCTGGGCGTTCTGCGATCGCCGGATATTCCATCGATTCTGGTGGAAACAGGCTTTATCAGTAATAACGCTGAAGAACGCCTGCTGGGCAGCGACAGCTATCAGCAGCAAATTGCCGAAGCGATCTATAACGGTCTGCGTAAATACTTTGATGCGCATCCGCTGCAGTCCGCGCCACAGGGCGGTGCCGCCCAGACGGCCAGCGCAGCGCAGCCAGGTGAGATGACCGCGACCAATTAAGGAGAATTCATGCCGATTCAGGTTCTACCGCCGCAGCTCGCGAACCAAATCGCCGCCGGTGAGGTGGTGGAGCGCCCTGCATCGGTGGTGAAGGAGCTGGTAGAAAACAGCCTTGATGCGGGGGCCACCCGCATTGATATTGATATCGAACGCGGCGGCGCAAAGCTGATTCGCATTCGTGACAACGGCTGTGGAATTAAAAAAGACGAGCTGGCGTTAGCGCTGGCGCGTCATGCCACCAGTAAAATTGCCTCTCTTGATGACCTGGAAGCGATCATTAGCCTCGGTTTTCGCGGGGAAGCGCTGGCCAGTATCAGCTCCGTTTCCCGCCTCACGCTCACCTCCCGTACCGCTGAACAGCAGGAAGCCTGGCAGGCGTACGCCGAAGGGCGTGATATGGACGTGACGATTAAACCAGCGGCGCATCCGGTCGGTACGACGCTGGAAGTGCTGGATCTGTTTTATAACACCCCCGCCCGACGCAAGTTTATGCGTACCGAAAAAACCGAGTTTGGGCATATCGATGAGATCATTCGTCGCATTGCCCTGGCGCGGTTTGACGTGACCATTAACCTTAGCCATAACGGCAAAGTCATGCGCCAGTACCGCGCCGTGGCGGAAGGTGGGCAAAAAGAGCGCCGCTTGGGCGCTATCTGCGGCGTACCGTTTCTCGAGCACGCGCTGGCCATTGAGTGGCAGCATGGCGATTTGGCCATGCGCGGCTGGGTGGCTGACCCCAACGCGAGCAGCGCCGCCTTCGCTGAGATCCAGTATTGCTACGTGAACGGTCGTATGATGCGTGACCGCCTCATCAATCACGCCATTCGTCAGGCCTGTGAAGATAAACTGGGTGCAGATCAGCAACCGGCGTTTGTGCTCTATCTAGAAATCGATCCACACCAGGTGGACGTTAACGTCCATCCTGCCAAGCATGAAGTGCGGTTCCACCAGTCACGTCTGGTGCATGATTTTATCTATCAGGGCGTGCTGAGCGTATTGCAACAGCAGGCTGAACCGACGCTGCCGCTGGAAAAAGAAGAACCCGCCCCGCGCGCGTTTCCGGAAAACCGTGTTGCAGCGGGCCGGAACCATTTTGCTGAACCTGCCGTGGCGCGTGAGCCGGATGCCCCGCGTTTCTCTGCTACGGGTAGCACACCGCGCCCAACGGGAGCGAACTATCCAAACGCCCAGCCTGGCTATCAAAAACAGCAGGGCGCGTTGTACCGGAAATTGCTGGAAACTCCCGCGGTGGAGCGCAAAGCGCCTGTCGCGGTGCCAGCGCCTTCACTGGACGGCCACAGCCAGAGTTTTGGCCGGGTTCTGACGATTATCGCACCGGATATGGCGTTGCTGGAGCGCGAAGGCCACGTGATGCTTCTGGCATTGCCGGTGGCGGAACGCTGGCTTAAACAAGTGCAGCTTACGCCGGGTGAAAACGCGGCCTGTGCACAACCGTTGCTGATCCCCGTTCGGCTAAAAATATCCCCTGAAGAAACAGGGGTACTGCGTCGCGCAGAGGCCCTGTTGGCGCAGATGGGCATTGAAATGGTGCTCGAACCACAACATGTGACCATTCGCGCAGTGCCTTTACCCTTACGCCAACAAAATTTACAAAACTTGATTCCTGAACTGATAGGCTACCTGGCGCAGCAAACGTCGTTTGATGCCGCCAACACCGCGCAGTGGATCGCCCGCCATCTGGCAAGCGAACATGCGCCGTGGAGTATGGCGCAGGCCATTAGCGTGCTGGCGGAGGTTGAACGCCTTTGTCCGCATCTGGTGAAGACACCGCCAGGTGGGTTATTACAACCTGTTGATTTACAAACGGCGATGAATGCCCTGAAACATGATTGACGTAAGCAAGGCGAGCCTGCCAAAGGCGATTTTTTTAATGGGCCCCACGGCCTCCGGCAAAACGGCACTGGCCATTGAGTTGCGTAAAGTTTTGCCTGTAGAGTTGATTAGTGTCGATTCTGCCCTTATCTACCGAGGGATGGACATCGGCACGGCGAAGCCTGACGCAGACGAACTGCGTGCGGCACCGCATCGTTTGCTGGATATTCTCGACCCGGCTCAGGCATACTCCGCAGCGGATTTCCGCCGCGATGCGTTAGCCGAAATGGCCGAGATAACGGCGGCGGGACGTATACCGCTGTTGGTTGGCGGAACCATGCTTTATTTCAAGGCGTTGCTGGAGGGGCTTTCACCTCTGCCATCAGCGGATCCGGAAGTAAGAGCAAAAATTGAGCAGCAGGCGGCAGAGCAGGGATGGGACGTTTTGCATAAGCAACTGGCCGAGATTGACCCGGTTGCCGCAGCACGGATCCATCCAAATGATCCGCAAAGGCTTTCCCGGGCACTGGAAGTTTTTTTCATTTCGGGTAAAACTTTAACGGAACTGACGCAAACGTCAGGAGACGCTCTGCCGTATCAGGTGCATCAGTTCGCCATCGCCCCGGCGAGCCGTGAACTGCTCCATCAACGAATTGAGCAGCGTTTTCATCAGATGTTAGCTTCAGATTTTGAAGCAGAAGTGCGGGCGCTATTTGCCCGTGGAGATTTGCATACGGATATGCCTTCCGTTCGTTGTGTGGGATACCGCCAGATGTGGTCATATCTTGAAGGCGAGATTTCATATGATGAAATGGTTTATCGAGGTGTTTGCGCCACGAGACAGTTAGCGAAGCGCCAGATCACCTGGTTGCGCGGTTGGGACGGTGTTCACTGGTTAGACAGTGAAAAACCGCAACAGGCGTTAAACGAAGTGATTGAGGTTGTTGGTGATATCGCTCACTGAATGTGTACAATTGAGTCGTATCGTGCGCAATTTTTCAGAATCGCAAGGTTCTAAGTACAAAACAAGCATATAAGGAAAAGATAGAATGGCTAAGGGGCAATCTTTACAAGATCCGTTCCTGAACGCATTGCGTCGGGAACGTGTTCCAGTTTCTATTTATTTGGTGAATGGTATTAAGCTGCAAGGTCAGATTGAGTCTTTCGATCAGTTCGTGATCCTGTTGAAAAACACGGTTAGTCAGATGGTCTATAAGCACGCTATTTCTACAGTTGTTCCGTCTCGTCCGGTATCCCATCACAGCAATAACACTGGCGGCGGCACGGGTAGTAACTACCATCATGGCAGCAGCGCGCAGGGTTCTTCTTCTCCTGCGCAGGACAGCGAAGATACCGAATAAGGTTTCGGGCTGTTATCCACACGGGGAGCCAGGGATCCTGCGTTCCCCGCTGATCTTTTTTGAGGAATTTACGCTTGTTTGACCGTTATGATGCCGGTGAGCAGGCGGTGCTGGTACACATCTATTTTACGCAAGACAAAGATATGGAAGACCTCCAGGAGTTTGAATCTCTGGTCTCTTCCGCCGGTGTCGAAGCAATGCAGGTGATTACCGGTAGCCGTAAAGCGCCGCACCCAAAGTATTTTGTTGGTGAAGGTAAAGCAGTTGAAATTGCGGATGCCGTAAAAGCAACCGGCGCGTCAGTCGTGTTGTTTGATCATGCGCTGTCTCCGGCTCAGGAACGTAACCTGGAACGTCTTTGCGAATGCCGTGTTATCGATCGCACGGGTTTGATTTTAGATATTTTCGCTCAACGTGCGCGTACTCACGAAGGTAAGCTGCAGGTTGAGCTGGCGCAGTTGCGCCATCTGGCAACGCGGCTTGTGCGTGGCTGGACCCACCTTGAAAGACAAAAGGGCGGGATTGGTTTGCGCGGTCCGGGTGAGACCCAGCTTGAAACCGACCGCCGTCTGTTGCGTGGCCGTATTACCCAGATCCTTTCACGTCTGGAACGCGTTGAAAAACAGCGTGAGCAAGGACGTCGGGCGCGATCAAAAGCTGACATCCCGACGGTGTCGCTGGTGGGGTATACCAACGCCGGTAAATCCACCCTGTTTAACCAGATTACTGAGGCCCAGGTTTATGCCGCAGACCAGCTGTTTGCGACCCTGGACCCCACATTGCGTCGTATTGACGTCGCCGACGTCGGTGAAACGGTGCTGGCGGATACCGTAGGGTTTATCCGTCACCTGCCGCATGACCTGGTGGCTGCGTTTAAAGCCACCCTGCAGGAGACGCGTCAGGCGACCCTGCTGCTGCACGTCATTGATGCTGCAGATGTTCGCTTGCAGGAGAACATCGACGCGGTAAACGTGGTGCTCGACGAGATCGACGCCGACGACATCCCAACGCTGTTGGTGATGAACAAGATCGATATGCTGGAGGATTTTGAGCCGCGTATCGACCGAGATGAAGAGAACAAACCGATTCGGGTCTGGCTTTCCGCTCAGACCGGTATTGGTGTGCCACTGCTTTTCCAGGCTTTGACAGAACGTCTTTCCGGTGAGGTAGCCCAGCACACGCTGCGATTGCCGCCACAGGAAGGCAGGCTGCGCAGCCGGTTTTATCAGCTTCAGGCGATAGAAAAAGAGTGGATGGAGGATGACGGCAGCGTGGGGATGCAGGTGCGTTTGCCGATCGTTGACTGGCGTCGCCTCTGTAAACAAGAACCTGCGCTGGTCGACTATATCGTCTGATCAGAAAGGGGATGCCTGAATAATTCGCCCTTGCATAACAAATATGGAGCATATACATGGCGTGGAATCAGCCCGGTAATAACGGACAAGACCGCGACCCGTGGGGAAGCAGCAATAATCAAGGCGGCAACTCTGGGGGAAATGGCAACAAAGGTGGTCGCGAGCAGGGGCCGCCGGATCTGGATGATATCTTCCGCAAGCTAAGCAAGAAGCTTGGTGGTCTTGGCGGAGGTAAAGGTTCTGGCTCTGGTGGGGGTTCCACTCAGGGGCCGCGCCCGCAGTTAGGGGGCCGCGTGGTGGGCATTGTTGCCGCTGCCGTGGTGATCATCTGGGCTGCCAGTGGGTTCTACACCATTAAAGAAGCGGAACGCGGTGTGGTCACCCGTTTCGGGAAGTTCAGCCATCTGGTTGAACCAGGTCTGAACTGGAAACCGACTTTCATTGACGACGTGACCGCGGTGAACGTGGAGTCTGTCCGTGAATTGGCGGCATCCGGCGTGATGCTGACCTCCGACGAGAACGTTGTGCGCGTTGAGATGAACGTCCAGTACCGCGTCACCGATCCGCAGCACTACCTGTTTAGCGTGACCAGTGCAGATGACAGTCTGCGTCAGGCCACAGACAGTGCGCTGCGCGGTGTGATCGGTAAGTACACCATGGACCGCATTCTGACCGAAGGTCGTACCGTTATTCGTAGCGATACCCAGCGTGAGCTGGAGGAGACCATTCGCCCGTACAACATGGGTATCACCCTGCTGGACGTCAACTTCCAGGCTGCTCGTCCGCCGGAAGAGGTGAAGGCCGCGTTTGATGACGCCATTGCCGCCCGTGAAAACGAACAACAGTACATCCGTGAAGCGGAAGCGTACACCAACGAAGTTCAGCCACGTGCTAACGGTCAGGCGCAGCGTATTCTTGAAGAAGCGCGTGCGTATAAAACCCAGACCGTCCTGGAAGCTCAGGGTGAAGTGGCGCGCTTCGCGAAGATTTTGCCAGAATATAAAGCGGCTCCGGAGATTACCCGTGAACGTCTTTATATTGAGACCATGGAAAAAGTGCTGAGCCATACGCGTAAGGTACTGGTTAACGACAGCAAAGGTGGAAACCTGATGGTACTGCCGTTGGATCAGATGCTGAAAGGCGGTTCGGCGCCGTCGGCAAAGGCGGATAACAGCGGTGCCAACAACCTGCTGCGTCTGCCACCTGCGGCATCCGGTAGCTCAAGCGCCACAACCACGCCTTCTTCGAACGATGGTGACATTATGGACCAACGCCGTGCTAACGCGCAGCGTAACGACTACCAGCGTCAGGGGGAATAAGGATGCGTAAGTCAGTTATTGCGATCATCATCATCGTATTGGTCGTGCTTTATACCTCTATCTTTGTGGTGAAAGAGGGCGAGCGTGGAATTACCCTGCGTTTTGGTAAAGTTCTGCGCGACAGCGAGAACAAGCCGCTGGTGTTTGAGCCGGGCCTGCACTTTAAAATGCCACTGATTGAATCGGTGAAAACGCTCGACGCCCGTATCCAGACCATGGATAACCAGGCCGACCGTTTCGTGACCAAAGAGAAGAAAGACCTGATCGTTGATTCCTACATCAAATGGCGTATCAGTGATTTCAGCCGCTACTACCTGGCAACGGGCGGTGGCGACGTTTCTCAGGCGGAAGTGCTGTTGAAACGTAAGTTCTCTGACCGTCTGCGCTCTGAGATTGGTCGTCTGGATGTGAAAGACATCGTCACCGACTCCCGTGGTCGTCTGACGCTGGAAGTGCGTGATGCGCTGAACTCCGGCTCTGCAGGAACCGAAGACGAAGTCACCACCCCGGCAGCGGATGATGCCATTGCCAAAGCGGCAGAACGCGTTCAGGCTGAAACCAACGGCAAAGTGCCGGTGATCAACCCGAACAGTATGGCTGCTCTGGGTATCGAAGTGGTCGATGTCCGTATCAAGCAGATCAACCTGCCAGCGGAAGTGTCCGAGGCGATTTACAACCGTATGCGCGCCGAGCGTGAAGCGGTAGCACGTCGTCATCGTTCACAAGGTCAGGAAGAGGCGGAGAAACTGCGTGCGGCAGCGGATTACGAAGTGACCAAGACGCTGGCAGAATCTGAGCGTCAGGGCCGTATTCTGCGCGGTGAAGGGGATGCCGAAGCGGCAAAACTGTTTGCCGATGCCTTCAGCCAGGATCCCGACTTCTACGCCTTTATCCGTAGCCTGCGTGCTTACGAGAACAGCTTCCAGAGCAACCAGGATGTGATGGTGCTCAGCCCGGACAGCGATTTCTTCCGTTACATGAAGACGCCGGCTAACGCAACGCGATAAACTCAGGCCAGTTTGAGTATTCAAACCACCGCTCTCAACGGAGCGGTGGTTTTCTTTTATAAGGATTAAAAATGAATTCAACCATTTGGCTTGCGCTGGCCCTGGTTCTGGTGCTGGAAGGTCTTGGACCGATGCTTTATCCGCGTGCATGGCGTCGGATGATAGCCTCTCTGAGCCAGTTGCCGGATAATATTTTGCGTCGATTTGGGGGCGGACTTGTGGTTGCCGGCATCGTTATCTACTACATGTTGAGGAAAACGATTGGCTGATCAAAAAGTAATCTGGTTTGGCGTATTTTGAGGTCAAAAAGTGCTGTATATCTGAAAAAGCGATGGTAGAATCCATTTTTAAGCAAACGGTGATTTTGAAAAAAATGGGTAACAACGTCGTCGTACTGGGCACCCAATGGGGTGACGAAGGTAAAGGGAAGATTGTTGATCTTCTGACTGAACGGGCTAAATATGTTGTACGCTACCAGGGCGGTCACAACGCAGGCCATACTCTCGTAATCAACGGTGAAAAAACCGTCCTCCATCTTATTCCATCAGGCATTCTTCGCGAAAACGTCACCAGCATCATCGGTAACGGCGTTGTGCTGTCTCCGGCTGCTCTGATGAAAGAGATGAAAGGTCTGGAAGACCGTGGTATCCCCGTTCGCGAGCGTCTGCTGCTCTCCGAAGCCTGCCCGCTGATCCTTGATTATCACGTGGCGCTGGACGTAGCGCGTGAAAAAGCGCGTGGCGCGAAAGCGATCGGCACGACCGGTCGTGGTATCGGCCCGGCTTATGAAGACAAAGTTGCTCGTCGCGGTCTGCGCGTGGGCGATCTGTTTGATAAAGAGACGTTCGCTGAAAAACTGAAAGAAGTGATGGAATATCACAACTTCCAGCTGGTGAACTTCTATAAAGCTGACGCTGTTGACTACCAGAAAGTGCTGGATGACGTCATGGCGATTGCTGACATTCTGACCGGTATGGTTGTTGATGTGTCCGATCTGCTGGACCAGGCGCGCAAGCGTGGCGATTTCGTCATGTTCGAAGGTGCGCAGGGTACACTGCTGGACATCGACCACGGTACCTATCCGTACGTTACCTCCTCTAACACCACCGCAGGTGGCGTTGCGACCGGTTCTGGTCTGGGTCCACGTTATGTGGATTACGTTCTGGGCATCATCAAAGCTTACTCCACTCGCGTGGGTGCGGGTCCATTCCCTACTGAGCTGTTTGATGAAACCGGCGAGTTCCTGTGCAAGCAGGGTAACGAGTTTGGCGCGACCACCGGTCGTCGTCGTCGTACCGGCTGGCTGGACGTGGTAGCCGTGCGTCGCGCAGTACAGATTAACTCCCTGTCTGGCTTCTGCCTGACCAAACTGGACGTGCTGGACGGTCTGAAAGAGGTGAAACTCTGCGTAGGCTACCGTATGCCTGATGGTCGCGAAGTGACCACCACTCCGCTGGCTGCGGATGACTGGAAAGGCATCGAGCCAATCTACGAAACCATGCCAGGCTGGTCTGAAACGACGTTCGGTGTGAAAGAGCGTAGCGGTCTGCCGCAGGCAGCACTGAATTACATCAAGCGTATTGAAGAACTGACCGAAGTGCCGATCGACATTATCTCTACCGGCCCTGATCGTACTGAAACGATGATCCTGCGCGACCCGTTCGACGCATAATCTTCGTGACTGCTGGCCTGCGGGACAACCCGCAGGCTGGATACGCGTCGCGCCATCCGGCGAACGCTCCTCGATCTCCGCTTTTTCGCCCCGTCTGTCAAATAAATTAGCCGCTTACTATCTGGCTGGTTTATCATCATTAATGAATATCTGTGCGGTTTATCCGCGTTTTCCCTTTTTCCTGAGGTTGATGTGCAGTTAACAAGTTTCACCGATTACGGCTTACGCGCGCTGATTTACATGGCGTCGTTACCCGATGGGAAAATGACCAGTATCTCTGAGGTTACAGAGGTATACGGTGTGTCCCGTAATCATATGGTCAAAATAATCAATCAACTTAGTCGTGCCGGATACGTTGCTGCCGTCCGCGGGAAGAATGGTGGGATCCGTCTCGGTAAACCGGCGCAGAGTATTCGTGTTGGGGATGTGGTACGTGAACTGGAGCCGTTGTCTCTGGTGAACTGCAGCAGCGCGTTCTGCCACATTACGCCCGCTTGTCGCCTTAAACAGGCACTTTCTCTGGCCGTGCAAAGTTTTCTCAAGGAACTGGATAACTACACGCTGGCCGATTTGGTTGAAGAGAATCAACCACTTTATAAATTATTGCTGGTGGAATGAAGAAAATTTCCACCGGAGCTGACAACGGAGGAACCGATATGTCACATGATCCTTTCCAGGAACGCGAAGCCGAAAAATACGCGAATCCTATCCCCAGCCGCGAGTTCATCATTGAACACTTAACAAAACGCGAAAAACCCGCCAATCGTGAAGAACTTGCCGTTGAATTAAACATTGAAGGTGAAGAGCAAATTGAAGCCCTTCGCCGCCGCCTGCGCGCGATGGAGCGCGACGGGCAACTGGTCTTTACCCGCCGTCAGTGCTATGCGCTTCCCGAACGTCTTGACCTGCTGAAAGGCACCGTCATCGGCCACCGTGATGGCTATGGCTTCCTGCGCGTAGAAGGCCGTAAAGACGATCTTTATCTTTCCTCTGAGCAGATGAAGATGTGCATTCACGGTGACCAGATCCTGGCGCAGCCGCTGGGCGCGGACCGTAAAGGTCGCCGCGAAGCGCGCGTGGTGCGTGTCCTGGTCCCTAAAACCAGCCAGATTGTTGGCCGCTACTTTACCGACGCTGGCGTGGGCTTTGTGGTGCCGGACGACAGCCGCCTGAGCTTCGATATCCTGATCCCGCCTGAAGAGGTGATGGGCGCCCGTATGGGCTTTGTGGTGGTGGTTGAACTCACCCAGCGTCCTACCCGCCGCACCAAGGCGGTCGGGAAAATCGTCGAAGTGTTAGGCGATAACATGGGCACCGGCATGGCCGTTGATATGGCGCTGCGTACTCATGAAATTCCTTACGTCTGGCCGAAAGCGGTTGAAGAGCAGGTTGTCGGCCTGAAAGAAGACGTGCCGGAAGAGTCCAAGGTGGGCCGCGTGGATCTGCGCGATCTGCCGCTGGTGACTATTGATGGTGAAGATGCCCGCGACTTCGATGATGCCGTTTATTGCGAGAAAAAACGCGGCGGCGGCTGGCGTCTGTGGGTTGCCATCGCTGACGTAAGCTATTACGTGCGCCCGCATACTCCGCTGGATAACGAAGCGCGCAGCCGTGGAACGTCGGTCTACTTCCCGTCGCAGGTAATCCCGATGCTGCCGGAAGTCTTGTCTAACGGCCTGTGCTCCCTGAACCCGCAGGTTGACCGCCTGTGCATGGTCTGCGAGATGACCATCTCCACCAAAGGGCGCTTAACGGGTTATAAATTCTACGAAGCGGTAATGAGCTCCCATGCGCGCCTGACCTACACCAAGGTCTGGCATATGCTGCAGGGCGATCAGGATCTGCGTGAGCAGTATGCGCCGCTGGTGAAACACATCGAAGAGCTGCATAACCTCTACAAAACGCTGGATCAGGCGCGTGAAGAGCGCGGCGGGATCTCGTTTGAGAGCGAAGAGGCGAAGTTCATCTTTAACGCTGAACGCCGCATAGAACGTATTGAGCAGACCCAGCGTAACGATGCCCATAAGCTGATTGAAGAGTGTATGATTCTGGCAAACATCTCGGCGGCACGTTTCGTTGAGAAAGCCAAAGAACCTGCGCTGTTCCGTATTCACGATAAACCGTCGACCGAAGCCATCACTGCGTTCCGCTCCGTGCTGGCTGAACTGGGTCTGGAACTGCCTGGCGGTAACAAGCCAGAGCCGCGTGATTACGCTGAATTGCTGGAGTCGATTGGCGATCGCCCGGATGCAGAAATGCTGCAGACCATGCTGCTGCGTTCCATGAAGCAGGCGATTTACGATCCGGAAAACCGCGGTCACTTCGGTCTGGCGCTGCAGTCTTACGCCCACTTTACCTCGCCGATCCGTCGTTATCCGGACCTTTCCCTGCACCGCGCGATCAAGTATCTGCTGGCGCAGGAGCAGGGTCATAAAGGTAATACGACCGAAACCGGTGGCTACCATTATTCAATGGAAGAGATGCTGCAACTCGGTCAGCACTGTTCCATGGCCGAACGTCGTGCAGATGAAGCGACGCGCGACGTGGCAGACTGGCTGAAGTGTGACTTTATGCTGGACCAGGTGGGTAACGTCTTTAAAGGCGTGATTGCCAGCGTCACCGGCTTTGGTTTCTTCGTCCGTCTGGATGAACTGTTTATCGACGGTCTGGTGCATGTCTCCAGCCTGGATAACGACTATTACCGTTTCGACCAGGTCGGGCAGCGCCTGATTGGTGAATCTGGCGGCCAGACCTATCGTCTTGGCGATCGCGTGGAAGTGAAGGTCGAAGCCGTTAATATGGACGACCGTAAAATCGACTTTAGCCTGATCTCCAGCGAGCGTGCCCCGCGTAATGTGGGTAAAACGGCGCGTGAAAAGACGAAAAAAGGGGGCAACGGCAACAGCGGTGGCAAACGTCGTCAGGCGGGTAAGAAGGTAAACTTCGAGCCAGACAGCGCGTTCCGTGGTGAGAAGAAACAGAAGCCGAAGGCCGCGAAGAAAGATGCCCGGAAGGCGAAAAAGCCGTCCACCAAAACGCAGAAAATTGCGGCTGCCACCAGGGCAAAGCGCGCAGCGAAGAAACAGCAGGCGGAGTAATTCTCCCCCTCAACCTGACCCTCTCTCCTGCGGAGAGAGGGAAAAGAAAAGACAGAACGAGAACCATCAATGAGTGAAATGATTTACGGCATCCACGCGGTGCAGGCCCTGCTGGAGCGCGCACCGGAGCGTTTTCAGGAAGTGTTTATTCTGAAAGGGCGTGAAGACAAACGTCTGATGCCGCTGATCCACGCCCTGGAAGCACAAGGTGTCGTGATCCAGCTGGCGAACCGCCAGTTCCTGGATGAGAAAAGTGAAGGTGCCGTTCACCAGGGCATTATTGCCCGCGTTAAGCCAGGTCGTCAGTATCAGGAAAACGATCTGCCGGATCTTATCGCCGGGCTGGAAAATCCATTCTTCCTGATCCTTGACGGCGTGACCGACCCGCACAACCTTGGCGCATGTCTGCGAAGCGCAGATGCGGCAGGTGTTCATGCGGTTATCGTGCCGAGGGATCGCTCTGCACAGCTTAACGCGACGGCGAAGAAAGTGGCCTGTGGCGCAGCGGAAAACGTACCGCTGATCCGCGTCACCAACCTGGCGCGCACCATGCGTATGCTGCAGGAAGAGAATATCTGGATCGTCGGTACCGCGGGTGAAGCGGATCATACTCTGTATCAGAGCAAGATGACCGGCCGTCTGGCCCTGGTGATGGGTGCTGAGGGCGAAGGTATGCGCCGTCTGACCCGTGAGCATTGCGATGAGCTGATCAGCATTCCAATGGCGGGCAGCGTGTCGTCTCTGAACGTCTCCGTGGCAACAGGTATCTGCCTGTTTGAAGCGGTACGTCAGCGCGGGGAATAAACAGCAAGGCCGTCCTGAGGACGGCCTTTCGTATTTTCTGTGGGAGAGTCACCAGACGGTGAAAAACTCACTCCTCCAGTGACCGCAAATGGTCATCCTTCCTGAGCGTCATTAGCGCGAAGATACTCACTACCGCCGTCGCCATGACGTAATAAGCCGGAATATCCAGGTTGCCCGTCTCTTTAATCAGCCCGGTAATAATCAGCCCCGCACAGCCCGAGAAAAGGGCGTTCGACAGGGAATAAGCCAGCCCAAGCCCGGTATACCGTACGCGCGTCGGGAACATCTCTGAGAGCATCGCCGGCCCGGGACCTGCCAGCATCCCCACCAGACCACCCGCAATCAGCACCACCAGCGCTTTGATGGCCAGCGTGCTGGACTCCGCCTGTAAAACCTTCAGCAGCGGCAGGGCAAGGAGCAGCAGCAACGTGGTGGCGACGATCATCACCGTGCGGCGTCCGATTTTGTCGCTCAGGATCCCGGACGGAATAATCGTCAGCGCAAAACCGATATTCGAAATCACCGCAATCAACAGCGCCTGGTTAAACCCGGTATGCAGCGCCGACTGCAGATAGGTGGGCATTATCACCAGATAGGTATAACCCGCCGCTGACCAGACCATCACCCGGCCAATGCCCATCACAATGGCGTTGAGCGTGGCGACGGTATCAGCCTGAGCGGCAACCGGCTTTTCCTGCTGTTGCACAAAGCTTGGCGTCTCTTCCATACTCACCCGCAGCCACAGCGCCACCACGCCCATCGGTAATGCCAGGAAGAACGGGATGCGCCAGCCCCAGTCATGCAGGGCTTCCGGTGTCAGAAGGGTGGAGAGCAGTGCGACAATGCCAGCGCCTGCTAACAGGCCCAGCGCGACGGTAAATGACTGCCATGCACCGTAGAGGCCCCGCTTGCCGCGTGGGGCAAACTCGGTCATCAGCGAGACGGCGCCACCATACTCACCACCGGCGAACAACCCCTGCAGGATGCGCAGCAGCGTGATAATCAGCGGGGCGGCAATACCGATGCTGGCATAGACCGGCACAATACCGATTGCGGCGGTGGCCAGCGTCATCAGCACTAGTACAATAATCAGCGTCGGTTTTCGGCCTATCCGGTCACCTATTCTGCCAAACACCACCGCGCCCAGCGGGCGGAAGAAGAAGGCGATGGCAAAGGAAGCGTAGGTAAGGATCAGGCTGGTTAGCCCCGCGTCCCCCTCAAGCTGGAAGAAGTTCTTCGCAATTACGGTCGCCAGAAAACCATAGACCGCAAACTCATACCACTCGATAAAGTTACCAATGGAGCCTGCAATTAATGCACGCTTGTGCGCGTCCGGTTGCATAACGTTCCTCACTGAAAGGGGGTAAGAATAAATTATTCAACAAAAGCGAATGCGCGAAATAGTTTATTCTTATGTTCTGTGAGCTATTTCACGAATGATATCAGCGGGATCGTCATCGTGTGACCTCACTCCCATGCAGCGTGCACGTGGCCTGTCCATACTTATCTTCATTGCCACTGAAGGAGGGAGACAGCATGCACTGGCAGACCCATACCGTTTTTAATCAACCTGCACCGCTCTCAAACAGCAACCTTTTCCTCTCTGATTGCGCTCTGCGTGACGCGGTTGTTCGCGAAGGCGCCGAGTGGGATATCGAGCTTCTTGCCAGCATCGGCCAGCAGTTAGGAACCGCGGAATCGCTGGAGCTGGGCAGGCTGGCGAACGTTAATCCGCCGGAGTTATTACGCTATGACGCCACCGGGGAGCGACTGGATGATGTTCGCTTTCATCCCGCATGGCACCTCTTAATGCAGGGGCTTTGCGCGAACCGTGTCCATAACCTGGCGTGGGAAGAGGAGGCGCGCAAAGGCGCGTTTGTCGCCAGAGCTGCACGTTTTGTCCTGCACGCTCAGGTAGAAGCAGGCACGCTTTGCCCTGTCACCATGACCTTTGCTGCTACACCGCTGCTGCAACAGGCGCTGCCCGAGCCGTTCCGTGACTGGATCACGCCGTTAATGAGCGATCGTTACGATCCTCATCTTGCCCCAGGGGCGCAAAAGCGTGGCCTGCTGATTGGCATGGGGATGACAGAAAAACAGGGCGGCTCGGACGTACTCAGCAATACCACCAAAGCGGAAAAGTGCAATGACGGCAGCTACCGGCTTATCGGGCATAAATGGTTTTTCTCTGTGCCGCAAAGCGATGCGCATCTGGTGCTGGCCCAGGCGAAAGGGGGGCTGTCCTGCTTTTTTGTTCCACGCTTTTTGCCTGACGGGCAACGCAATGCCGTACGTCTGGAGCGGCTGAAAGAGAAGCTCGGCAACCGCTCTAACGCCAGCAGCGAAGCGGAATTCCTGGATGCGTCCGGCTGGCTGCTGGGGGAGGAAGGAGAAGGGGTACGCCAGATCCTCCGAATGGGCGGCCTGACGCGGTTTGACTGCGCGCTGGGCAGCCATGGGCTGATGCGTCGGGCTTTATCCGTGGCGCTTTACCATGCGCATCAACGCCAGACGTTTGGTAAAAACCTTATCGACCAGCCGCTCATGCGCGATGTGCTGAGCCGCATGGCGCTGATGCTGGAGGGCCAGACGGCACTGTTGTTTCGTCTGGCCCGGGCGTGGGACAGGCGTGCCGATCCTCAGGAGGCCGCCTGGGCGCGCCTTTTCACCCCCGCGGCGAAATACAGCGTCTGCAAAGCGGGTATCCCGTTTGTGGCGGAAGCCATGGAAGTGCTCGGCGGCACAGGCTACTGCGAGGAGAGTGAGCTTCCCCGTTTGTACCGTGAGATGCCCGTGAACAGCATCTGGGAAGGGTCCGGCAATATTATGTGCCTGGACGTTCTGCGTGTACTGACGAAGCAATCCGGCATTCTCGACCTGCTTGTGGATGATTTTGCCCAGGTAAAAGGGCAGGACAGGCACTTCGATCGCAGCTGGCGTCAGCTTCAGCAAAAACTGCGAAAACCGCAGGAGGCGCAGGGGCGGGAGATCACGCAACAGCTTTTCCTGCTGGGGGCCGGAAGTCAGATGCTGCGGCACGCATCGCCACCCGTGGCGCAGGCGTGGTGCCGCATGATGCTTGATACCCGCGGCGGTACGCTGATGAGCGAGCAGGTGCAAAATGACCTGCTGTTGCGTGCCACGGGCAGGGTTGGCTAACTCTTTAGCTGGAACAGGCTCACCAGTTGGGTGAGGTGTGAGCCTTTCTCACGCAGCGTGTGTGCGGTTTGTTCGCTACGTAAGACGCGGTCGGCGTTGATGTGCGACGCTTCGCCAATGTGGGTCATGGCCAGATTAACCTGGCCTATTCCCGCGGATTGCTCGCGGGACGCATGGTTAATCTCCGTGACCAGCTTGTTGATGTTATCGATGTGCACGATGATGGAATCCATCGCCAGACGCGTTTGTTCAGACAGCGCATGGCCTTCGCTGACTTTTCTGAGCGTATCACCGATGAGCTGTTCAATCTCCTTCACCGCGTTGGCGCTGCGTCCTGCCAGCGCGCGCACCTCCTGCGCCACCACCGCAAAACCTTTTCCGTGCTCGCCTGCGCGGGCTGCTTCAACCGCTGCGTTAAGCGCCAGAATGTTGGTCTGAAAAGCGATGGATTCAATCACGCGCGTGATGTCTTCGATTCGCTTTGATGCTTCGCGAATATCATCCATGGTAGCGACAGCGTGGGTGACCGTCTCACCGCCCTGGTGTACCGCGCGCGACGTTTCGCCTACCAGCTGCTGCGTTTGTTCCATGTTGGCGGCATTTTGCTGCACGGTCGCGGCCAGTTGCTCCATGCTGGCAGACGTCTCTTCTACACTGCTGGCCTGCTTGTTAATCTGTCCGGAGATTTCTTCGCTATCGGATGCCAGCGCGTTGGTGCCCATATGGATCTCCGCTGCGGCCTCGCGCACCTGTAGAACAATTTTCTGCAGTCCCCCTCCAATACCGTTAATGGCATCGATGAGCTGACCGACCTCATCCTGGCGGGTCACGGGCAGGCTGGAGCGCAGATCGCCTGCGGCATACTGTTGGGCCAGGTGGATCACATTGCGCAATGGGCGCGTCAGTATGCGACGTATAATGACCACAAACAGACCCGCGAAGAGCACTGACAGCACCACCCCTGCCAGCAGGAAGCGGTCGCGCATGGCGGTCACGCTTGAGAGCAGTACCGATTTATCCACTTCGCCGACAATGGCCCAGTTCCAGCCTGGCAGCGGCGTATACGCCATGGTCAGCGTGCGGCCATCGGCACTGACGCGCTCCAGCGTGCCGGATTTATCACTCAACAGCTGTTGCTGGATAGCGCTATCCCACTCCGGTACTTTTCCCTCCGCGCTGGTGTGGAACAGATACTGCCCGCGCGTTTTGCCGTGGCTGCGGTCCAGAACAAAGAAGTGACCGCTCTCGCCCAGTCGACGGTTGAGGATTTTCTCGCGCATGACGTTCCAGGAGTGAGTGATGTCCACACCAACAAAGATGATTGCAATGACCTGGCCGTCCGCGTTTTTAACCGGCTGGTATTGGGTGATGTAGCGCTTGCCGAACAGCAGCGCCAGACCGCGATAAACCTCGCCCCGGGTGACGGCGGCAAAGGCCGGGCTGGTGGTATCCAGAACGGTGCCCATTGCCCGCTCGCCGTTCTCTTTACGCAGCGATGTGGCGACGCGCACAAAGTCGTTACCGCTACGCACAAACAGGGTCGAGATTGCCCCTGTCCGGCTCAGAAAATCGTCTGAAAGGGAATTGTTTTCATGTAGCCCGGTTTCCCCTCCTTTCAGGAGCGGAACGTTAATCCCGTTAATCGTCTGGGTTTGCGTGTTATCAACGCTCAGTGGCTGGGGCAAAAAGGTGGTAAACAGCCGGGTATAACTCTCGACCTCTTCACTCAGGCTGGTGTTAAACATCTGCACCATATCGACCATGCCGGTGGACTGATTATGCAGGTCTTCTATCGCGAGGGCTTCAAGCTGCTGGCTGGCTTTTTGGCTGAGCAGAAAAGTGAAAAACAGAAACAGGATGGCGACACTGGCACCGGTAAGCAGCGACAGCTTTGCACCCAGACCTGCACGACGGAAAAAGTTGATCATAAATTGCTCATCATTGAAAAGGTATGGCTTTTCAACGGCAGAGCAGAGATAACGTTTACTGGTTTAGTGTAACAAAATGTTATTTAATTGTTTTTAATTGGTTTGCTAAAAGATAAAAAATTTGCAAAAACGAAAAGCCACTAAAAGTAAGTGGCTTTTATCGGAGGGGGATTACGCGTAGAGAATGGCCTGTACCCGCCAGTGATCGATGTACTGATCTTCCTGCATCTGGATAATGCGATACCATGAAGCACCCTGCTCATCGGCCTTTAATGCAACGACACGTTCAACGTCCTGCGGGCTCCCCGAAATATTATTCACGGAGATCTGGCCAATTTCATTCAGGCCAGTCACACAATCAGCACTGGCAAATTCAGCTGACTGCGCGGTTGTGCTCACAAGACCTGCTGAGAGCAACAGTGTGGTCAAAGCAAGAGTTCGTTTCATCGTCAGCTCCATTTCACATGTCTCCGGTATCCGCCGGGCAATCCTTCGCGAATAAACTCACTTCCATTGTTGCGGGCATGGAGTTTATTGTGGACAGGAAAGTGTCTATGGACGCAAAGCAGTGTAAATGTCGTTCAAATGAAGACGATCATTGACGATACAGAATGGCCTGTGAGTACCACTGTCCCGTAATGATGGTTTCGTCGATCATAATGATGACGTAATAATCTGCTTTGGCGGCGACGGCTTGTGCCTTTATTGCTTCTTCCGCGTCATCCGGGGAGCCGCGAACCAGCGCAGAGACGGTACCCATACGCTGTAATCCTTCCGTCTGATTACGACGGATTTCCTGCGGGTGATCGGCGACCGGGGGAGCGGGTTGTGGCGTTCCCTGCAGCGCGCTACAGCCACTGAGCAGTAACATCAGCAATAAAGCAGCAAACCTGCGCATAACCATATCTCGTTTCCTGATAGCCATAGTGTAGTTGTCTGTGAATTTAGTTTTGGGGGAATGTTCCCGAAGTGTTAGCTGGGGCGTAATTTTCGAATGAAAATAGCGTGAAATCGTAACCCAGTTCTCAACATTATGAATCATTCATCATTACAGGGTCGACAATGATTGAAATTGAAATACGCCATCTGGGTGATCGTGAAATATTACACGCAACACCCGCCGGAAAACGTGAGGAACCACTGCCTGTTATAGTGTTTTATCATGGATTTACCTCATCGAAGCTGGTCTACAGCTATTTTGCGGTGGCACTCGCGCAGGCCGGTTTTCGTGTGGTCATGCCGGATGCACCCGATCACGGCGCACGTTTTACCGGCAACGAACAGGCGCGGCTTGGGCAGTTCTGGCACATTTTGCACGGTAGCCTGACCGAGTTTGCCGGGCTGCGCGATGCGCTTTACCAGGCAGGGCTGGTGGCTGATAATCGGCTGGCCGTGGCTGGGGCATCGATGGGCGGGATGGCGGCGCTGGGGATCATGACGCACCATCCAGAAGTGAAGTCAGTGGCTTGTCTGATGGGCTCGGGCTACTTCACCTCACTGGCGAAGACGCTTTTTCCACCTCAGGCACTCACGGAGGTTGAGGCGGCGCTTGCAGGGTGGGAGGTTACCCGGGCGTTACCGCGTCTGGCCGATCGTCCTTTGCTGTTGTGGCATGGTGATGCGGACGATGTGGTCCCACCCGGAGAAACGTTCCGGCTTCAGCAGGCGCTGCAGCACGACGGGCTGGATGGCAACCTGACCTGCCTGTGGGAAGCGGGCGTTCGCCACCGCATTACGCCAACGGCGCTGGACGCTACGGTGGACTTCTTCCGCCAGCACCTTTAAACGCACAGGACGTTGACACCCTGATCTTTCAGTTTCTGGAGGATCTCAGGGTTGGCACCTTTGCCGGTGATCACCATGTCTATCTGTTCAGCACGGCTGAACAGCATTCCTGCGCGTTCGCCCACTTTGCTGCTGTCGACCAGCACAACGAGCTTGCCCACCACGTTAAGCATGTTTTGTTCTGCCATGGCGGTTAACATATCGGTTTTGTAGAGGCCATCTGCGGTCAGGCCTTTGCCACTGGTAAACATCCAGTGTCCGGCATAAAGACTGTTTTCGCTGTCCTGCGGGCTGAGCGTAATGGACTGGCTCTTGTTGTACTGGCCGCCCATGATCACCACGCTCTCATGCTCCTGATCGATAAGATAGTTGGCGAGCGGCAAGTAGTTCGTGATGATTTGTACCGGCTTTCCGCACATCTCCCGACCTAACAGAAACGCCGTCGAGCCGCAGTTGATCACCACGCTCTCGCCGGGGTTCACCAGCTGGGATGCCGCTCTGGCAATACGGACTTTTTCATCATGATTTTGCGCCTGATGAATGTTCATCGGCGTCCAGCGTGGACGCTGCTGGCTAATCGCTTCCGCACCGTTGCGGACTTTTTTCAGCTTACCGCTTTCATCCAGCTTATTAATATCCCGCCGCGCTGTTGCCGGGGAAATCCCTAAACGTTCGATCACTTTCTCAACGGTGACAAACCCTGTTTGCGCCAGGAGTTCCAGTAATATTTGATGCCGTTGCGCTTCCGTCATGAGCTATTCCGATAAGAATTGATTTTAAAAGATGATATTTGAAATAGCGTGAAATTACTAAAAGAAATATGAAACCGCCAGACACTCGGGTCTGGCGATGGGCATTAATAATCAGAGGAATGACTTGAACGGCAGGTCTGGCTCAAGAGTAAAGCAATCATCAAAGCCACGTGGGTAGTGATACTCGAGATTGTCTTTATCCAGCGGCCAGGTGAACTTGCCTCCTACCTGCCAGATGAACGGCTTAAAGCCATACTTCAGGCGGTCTTTTTTCATTTCCCACAGTACGCGTATCTCCTGCGGGTCGGCCTGGAAGTTTGACCAGATATCGTGGTGGAAAGGGATCACTACTTTGGTGTTCAGCGCTTCCGCCATGCGCAGCATATCGGCGCTGGTCATTTTGTCTGTAATGCCGCGTGGGTTCTCCCCGTATGAGCCGAGCGCCACATCAATCTGATGCTCATTGCCGTGCTTTGCATAGTAGTTTGAGTAGTGAGAGTCACCGCTGTGGTACAGGGAACCGCCGGGCGTTTTAAACAGGTAGTTCACCGCACGTTCGTCCATACCGTCTGGCAGTACGCCTGCGGCTTTCTGATCGGCCGGAAGGGTAATCAGTGCAGTGCGGTCAAAGGCATCCAGCGCGTGGATCTCAACGTCTTTAATTTTGACCACATCGCCCGGTTTCATGACGATGCAGCGCTCTTTCGGTACGCCCCAGCCGATCCATAAATCCACGCAGGTTTGCGGCCCGATGAACGGTACGTCATCGGCACAGTTTTGCATGACCGCTGCCGCCACGTTGACATCAATATGATCGTTATGATCGTGCGTAGAGAGAACGGCATCGATCTGGCGAATGGCGAACGGATCAAGAACAAACGGTGTGGTACGCAGGTTTGGCTGAAGTTTTTCCACGCCCGCCATGCGTTGCATCTGATGGCCTTTTTTCATCAGCGGGTTACCGTGACTCTGTTTGCCGGTGCCGCACCAGAAATCGACACAAATATTCGCGCCACCTTCTGATTTCAGCCAGATCCCCGTGCACCCCAGCCACCACATTGCAAAGGTACCAGGAGCAACCTGTTCCTGCTCAATCTCTTCATTCAGCCAGCTACCCCATTCCGGGAAAGTGCTCAGAATCCATGATTCACGGGTAATGGTGTTCACTTTACTCATCGTTTTGACTCCTGGTTTAATCAAAAGTAATCAATTGGTGATTTGTTGTGATTAATGCTGGCACCATTTCACGCGCATTGCAACGATCAAAATGTGTAATTTTATCTGCCTGACGTCACGGACGCTCTTCTCGCTTCTTGTTATCTTTTACCGTATTAATCATTAATTGCATGAATTATATGGAAATAATTCTATGTGGCATGCCGAAGTGAAAATCATTACTAACACCAGGGAAATAATTTGCGTGATGCGTCACAAATAATCAGATTTAATCTTGTGATGATTATTTGTGATTAATAGAGTGTTGTCACCAACCGCACAGGGATTGCCCCTCGTGTTCTCATTTCTGGAGAGAGTTATGGAGATCCTCTACAACGTCTTTACCGTGTTCTTTAATCAGGTAATGACTAATGCCCCGCTGTTGTTGGGCATCGTGACGTGCCTTGGCTATATCCTGCTGCGTAAAAGCGTCAGCGTTATTATTAAAGGCACCATTAAAACCATCATCGGTTTCATGCTGTTGCAGGCGGGTTCAGGCATTTTGACCGGCACCTTCAAGCCGGTAGTGGCCAAAATGTCGGAAGTCTATGGCATCAACGGCGCCATCTCTGACACCTACGCCTCGATGATGGCCACCATCGATCGCATGGGCGATGCCTACAGCTGGGTAGGGTATGCGGTCCTGCTCGCGCTGGCGCTGAACATCATTTACGTTCTGTTGCGCCGCATTACCGGTATTCGCACCATCATGCTGACTGGCCATATCATGTTCCAGCAGGCAGGGCTGATTGCGGTTTCCTTCTTTATCTTTGGCTACCCAATGTGGACGACCATTATCTGCACCGCGGTGCTGGTCTCGCTCTACTGGGGTATCACCTCCAACATGATGTACAAGCCCACGCAGGACGTCACCGACGGTTGCGGCTTCTCCATCGGCCACCAGCAGCAGTTTGCCTCCTGGATTGCCTATAAAGTCGCGCCGTATCTGGGCAAAAAAGAAGAGAGCGTCGAAGATCTTAAACTGCCGGGCTGGCTGAATATTTTCCACGACAATATCGTTTCTACGGCGATTGTGATGACCCTCTTCTTCGGTGCCATTCTGCTCTCCTTTGGCATTGACGTCGTACAGGCGATGGCGGGTAAAACCCACTGGACTGTCTATATCCTGCAGACCGGTTTCTCCTTCGCGGTGGCGATTTTCATTATCACCCAGGGCGTGCGTATGTTCGTTGCCGAGCTGTCCGAAGCCTTCAACGGTATCTCTCAGCGTCTGATTCCAGGTGCGGTACTGGCGATTGACTGCGCGGCTATCTACAGCTTCGCGCCAAACGCGGTGGTCTGGGGCTTCATGTGGGGCACCATCGGCCAGCTGATTGCGGTGGGTATCCTGGTGGGTTGCGGCTCTTCCATTCTGATCATTCCTGGCTTTATCCCGATGTTCTTCTCCAACGCCACCATCGGCGTCTTTGCGAACCACTTTGGTGGCTGGCGCGCGGCGCTCAAGATCTGCCTGGTGATGGGGATGGTGGAAATCTTCGGGTGTGTGTGGGCAGTCAAGCTCACCGGTATGAGCGCCTGGATGGGCATGGCCGACGGGTCAATTCTGGCACCACCGATGATGCAGGGCTTCGCCTCCGTTGGCCTGATCTTTATGGCTGTCATCATCCTCATTGCCCTGGCTTATATGTTCTTCGCTGGTCGCTCTCTGCGGGCTGAAGAAGATGCAGAAAAACAAACAGCAGAAGTTTCTGCTCATTAAGGAGTTTCGATTATGACCGTACGTATCCTGGCTGTGTGTGGCAATGGGCAAGGGAGTTCCATGATCATGAAGATGAAAGTGGACCAGTTTTTAACCCAGTCAAACATCGACCACACGGTGAACAGCTGCGCAGTGGGCGAATACAAAAGTGAACTGAACGGCGCGGACATCATCATCGCCTCTACCCACATCGCCGGTGAGATCACCGTGACAGGCAACAAATATGTGGTAGGCGTGCGCAACATGCTGTCGCCAGCCGACTTTGGACCAAAGCTGCTGGAAGTGATCAACGCGCATTTCCCACAGGATGTGAAGTAAGGACGCAACATGAAACTACGTGATTCGCTGGCAGAGAATAGCTCCATCCTTTTACAGGCCGACGCCAGCACCTGGCAGGAAGCGGTGAAACTTAGCGTAGATCTGCTGGTAAAAGCCGATGTTGTCGAGCCGCGTTATTACCAGGCCATTCTGGATGGTGTTGCAGAGCACGGCCCTTACTTCGTGATTGCACCAGGGCTGGCGATGCCGCATGGCCGCCCGGAAGAGGGCGTTAAAAAAACCGGCTTTGCGCTGGTTACGCTGAAAACACCACTGGCCTTCAACCACGAAGATAACGACCCGGTCGACATCCTCATCACCATGGCGGCTGTTGATGCCAACACCCACCAGGAGGTGGGCATTATGCAGATCGTGAATCTGTTTGATGATGAGGCCAACTTCGACCGTTTACGCGCCTGCCGCACCGAGCAGGATGTGCTGGATTTAATTGATAACGCCACTGCGGCGGCAGTTTAAGAGGGAATTGAAAATGTCATTACCAATGTTGCAGGTCGCGCTGGATAACCAGACTCTGTCTCACGCTTACGAAACCACCCGCCTGATTGCGGAAGAAGTGGACATCATTGAAGTCGGTACCATTCTGTGCGTGGGCGAAGGCGTTCGCGCCGTCCGCGACCTGAAGGCGCTGTATCCGCATAAAATCGTGCTGGCGGATGCCAAGATTGCCGATGCGGGCAAAATTCTTTCCCGTATGTGTTTTGAAGCCAATGCCGACTGGGTCACCGTTATTTGCTGTGCGGATATCAACACGGCTAAAGGTGCGCTGGATGTGGCAAAAGAGTTCAACGGTGATGTGCAGATTGAGCTGACCGGGTTCTGGACCTGGGAGCAGGCGCAGGAGTGGCGTGACGCGGGCATTCAACAGGTGGTTTATCACCGCAGCCGTGATGCGCAGGCCGCTGGGGTAGCGTGGGGGGAAGCGGATATCAGCGCGATTAAGCGTCTGGCCGATATGGGCTTCAAAGTGACCGTGACCGGAGGCCTGGCGCTGGAAGATCTGCCGCTGTTCAAAGGTATCCCAATTCATGTCTTTATCGCAGGCCGTAGCATCCGTGATGCCGCCTCTCCGGTAGAAGCCGCGCGTCAGTTCAAACGCTCAATCGCTCAGCTTTGGGGCTAAGGAGCGGGTATGTTGTCTAAACAAGTCCCGCTCGGCATCTATGAAAAGGCACTCCCTGCGGGGGAGTGCTGGCTGGAGCGGCTGCAACTGGCGAAACAACTCGGTTTCGATTTTGTCGAAATGTCAGTGGATGAGACGGACGAACGCCTGTCTCGCCTGGACTGGAGCCGCGAACAGCGTCTGGCACTGGTAAGCGCCATCGCTGAAACGGGGGTACGTGTGCCTTCCCTGTGCCTCAGCGCCCATCGTCGTTTTCCGCTTGGCAGTGAAGATGATGCTGTGCGTGCTCAGGGGCTGGAGATCATGCGTAAAGCCATTCGCTTTGCCCAGGATGTCGGCATCCGTGTGATCCAGCTGGCGGGGTATGACGTTTACTATCAGGACGCCAACAATGAAACGCGCCGTCGTTTTCGTGACGGCCTGAAAGAGAGCGTCGACATGGCCAGCCGTGCTCAGGTGACGCTGGCGATGGAGATCATGGATTATCCGTTAATGAACTCCATCAGCAAGGCGCTGGGTTACGCGCACTACCTGAATAATCCGTGGTTCCAGCTCTACCCTGATATCGGCAATCTGTCAGCCTGGGATAACGACGTGCAGATGGAACTGCAGGCGGGTATTGGTCATATCGTGGCGGTTCATGTCAAAGATACCCGGCCTGGTGTATTCAAAAATGTTCCGTTCGGCACCGGGGTGGTGGATTTCGAACGGTGCTTCCAGACGCTCAAACAGACAGGGTATTGCGGGCCTTACCTGATTGAGATGTGGAGTGAAACGTCGGACGACCCGGCAGCCGAAGTGGCGAAGGCGCGGGACTGGGTCCGTGAACGTATGGCGCGGGCTGGGTTAGTGGAGGCTGAGCATGCATAAGCTTAAGCAGCAGGTCTTTGAGGCCAATATGGATCTACCTCGCTACGGTCTGGTGACGTTTACCTGGGGTAACGTCAGCGCTATTGACCGTGAGCAGGGGCGGGTCGTGATTAAGCCCAGCGGTGTGCCCTATGAATCCATGACCGCCGACGACATGGTGGTTGTGGATCTCCATGGCAACGTGGTTGACGGAAAGTGGCGTCCTTCTTCTGATACCGCCACCCATCTGGCACTGTATCAGCGTTATCCCTCCCTGGGCGGCGTTGTACATACACACTCGACCCATGCCACGGCCTGGGCGCAGGCAGGGCTGCCCATTCCGGCTCTTGGCACCACGCATGCAGACTACTTCTTTGGCGATATTCCCTGCACGCGGGCATTAACGCAGGCCGAAGTGGAAGGGGAGTATGAACTCAACACCGGTCGCGTCATTATCGACACGCTGGCTGAGCGTGAGCCGCTGCATACGCCGGGTATTGTGGTGTATCAGCACGGTCCATTCTCGTGGGGAAAAGACGCTCACGATGCCGTGCATAACGCGGTGGTGATGGAGGAAGTGGCGCGAATGGCGTGGATCGCCCGCGGCATCAATCCGCAGCTTCAGGGCATTGATGATTACCTTATGAATAAACATTTCATGCGTAAACATGGGCCCAACGCCTATTACGGGCAGAAGTGAATAAGTGCTCTGGAATACCGAAAAACAGTTGTAACCGGTGGTATTTCAGAGCCATTAGCAAAAAAAAAGCCCCCGGGCAGGGGGCAAGTTAAACTATGGCTATGTTCTCTTTGTTGGCTTTCCTGGTGCTAGCGTTAAAGCGTTATCGGTAGATATCTGCACTGGCGTGCATATTGCCGTTGCTGCCGGGCTCACGCATCAGTATGACGTGATAATATTGTGCACCCTGAGCATCGGTCTCTTGATTGAGTGCCTGATCTGCTTCACTTTCAGTGGCGAAATTATGATTGATGTAGATTACGCCTAAGCTTTGCACATCATCCATGTTTTGGGCCTGCCGGCCGTCTATCTTGATGGCTGCCATCGCGTTTGCACTGAGCAAAAGTGCAGCCATTACGGCAAATGCGATTTTTTTCATGATATGCGCTCCACGACTGCGTGCTGTGAAAGAGGGTGTTGCTCTCCTTTTATAAATAAGGTCTCTGATTAAAGTGTAATCACTTATCCGGCGGGGATGCGTGACCATTTCTGATGCTGTTGTTCAAAAAAACAACGCTTCCTGATGTGATTAATTTTAAATCACCCACTTAGACCAGCTTTACGCTTTGTGCGAATTATTTGTGCAATCAGCTTGAGTTTCCAGGGGCGCGCAAGTATTATGACGCGTCAATTTTTCAGCCGACCTTTAACACGTTCCTTGCCTCCCCGGGCCTCGGCTGACCCAGACAGGAGGCTGAATAATCCGTAAGGAGCAATTCGATGCGTCATTACGAAATCGTTTTTATGGTCCATCCTGACCAGAGCGAACAGGTTCCGGGCATGATCGAGCGCTACTCTGCTGCCATCACTGGTGCAGAAGGTACGATCCACCGTCTGGAAGACTGGGGCCGCCGTCAGCTGGCTTACCCGATTAACAAACTGCACAAAGCACACTACGTTCTGATGAACGTTGAAGCGCCGCAGGAAGTGATCGATGAGCTGGAAACTACCTTCCGCTTCAACGATGCCGTTATCCGCAGCATGGTTATGCGTACCAAAAACGCAGTGACCGAAGCATCTCCGATGGTTAAAGCGAAAGACGAGCGCCGTGAGCGTCGCGATGATTTCGCAAACGAAACCGCAGATGATTCTGATGCTGGGGATTCTGAAGAGTAATTTCTGATGACCAACCGTCTGGTGTTGTCCGGTACCGTGTGCAGGACCCCCCTTCGTAAGGTCAGTCCATCAGGAATTCCGCATTGCCAGTTCGTGCTTGAGCATCGTTCTGTGCAAGAGGAAGCCGGCTTTCACCGGCAGGCGTGGTGCCAAATGCCCGTTATTATTAGCGGACACGAAAACCAGGCCATTACTCACAGTTTAACGGTCGGTAGCGCAGTAATCGTTCAGGGGTTCATTTCTTGCCACAAGGCAAAGAACGGCCTGAGCAAAATGGTTCTGCATGCCGAGCAGATTGATTTGATAGATTCTGGAGACTAGCCATATGGCACGTTATTTCCGTCGTCGCAAGTTCTGCCGTTTCACCGCGGAAGGCGTTCAAGAGATCGACTATAAAGATATCGCAACGCTGAAAAACTACATCACCGAAAGCGGTAAGATTGTCCCAAGCCGTATCACCGGTACTCGTGCAAAATACCAGCGTCAGCTGGCTCGCGCTATCAAACGCGCTCGCTACCTGTCCCTGCTGCCGTACACTGATCGTCATCAGTAATCGGGCACGGTCCATTAATACGACTTTAAGAGGATAAGGTAATGCAAGTTATTCTGCTTGATAAAGTAGCAAACCTGGGCAGCCTGGGTGATCAGGTAAACGTTAAAGCGGGCTACGCTCGTAACTTCCTGGTTCCACAGGGTAAAGCTGTTCCAGCTACCAAGAAAAACGTAGAGTTTTTCGAAGCACGTCGCGCTGAACTGGAAGCCAAACTGGCTGACGTTCTGGCGGCTGCTAATGCTCGCGCTGAGTCAATCAACGCACTGGGCACTGTTACCATCGTTTCCAAAGCTGGCGACGAAGGTAAACTGTTCGGTTCCATCGGTACCCGCGATATCGCTGATGCAGTAACTGCAGCTGGCGTTAAAGTGGCTAAGAGCGAAGTTCGTCTGCCGAACGGTGTTCTGCGTACCACTGGTGAGCACGAAGTGGACTTCCAGGTTCACAGCGAAGTGTTCGCTAAACTGGTTGTTAACGTTGTAGCTGAGTAATTTTACTCTGCTCACGTCGAAGCGCCGGCCTTGTGCCGGCGTTTTGCTTTTTTAAGGGACCAGACTCGCGCTTTAGTGCTTGTAGGGTCGCTATTCCTGGCGCATTCGCTGATAATAAAATGAAACGCAATTTTATTTATGAGATTCGACATGGAAACCGCTCTGCCCACGCCCGTATTTGCCCGTCGAAAGGTGGCCTATGCCTGCGCCACGCTCTGCTGTCTGCTTTGGGGTAGCTCTTACCCGGCCATAAAAAGCGGCTATGAACTCTTCCAGATTGCCACTGATGATATTCCCTCAAAGGTCGTGTTCGCTGGTTACCGTTTTCTGTTTGCGGGTGTGCTGCTGCTTCTCTTTGCGTTAGCACAGCGCAAGCCCATCGGCAGGTTCACGCCCGGGCAGTTTGGGCAATTGACCGTCCTGGGGCTGACGCAGACTAGCATTCAGTACACCTTCTTTTATATCGGACTGGCCTACACGACAGGCGTGAACGGCTCGATCATGAACGCCACCGGCACTTTCTTCAGCGTGCTGCTGGCGCACTTCATCTACCACAACGACAAGCTCAGCTATAACAAAACGCTTGGCTGTATTTTGGGCTTTGCCGGAGTGATGCTGGTTAACTTCCACGGCGGGTTAAGCGAATTCAGCTTCGTCTGGAAGGGAGACGGGTTTGTGGTGCTGGCAGCCTTTATCCTTTCTGCCGCCACGCTTTACGGAAAACGCATCTCCCAGACCGTCGACCCGACGGTGATGACCGGCTGGCAGCTCGCTATCGGCGGCGCGGCGCTGGTGGCGGGTGGCTATCTCACGGGAGGGACGCTGGAAGTGCATAGCATGACGGCCGTCGCGGTGCTGGGGTATCTGACGTTACTCTCTTCGGTAGCGTTCGCCCTCTGGAGCGCGCTGCTGAAAGTGAACCGCGTAAGTATGATTGCCCCGTTCAACTTTGTGATCCCCGTTGCCGGGACGGTGCTGTCCGCCATTTTCCTCGGTGAAAACATTCTGGACATCAAATATGCGATTGCGCTGGTGCTGGTCTGCTCGGGGATTTGGTGGGTCAATAAGCGGAGTCACTAAGAAGGGCATTGCCGGGGGGCTGGCTCGCCTTACCCGGCCTGAACATTAACGTGCTCTGATAAAACTGCCGTCAGGCTGGCGGGTAAACAGCACCTGCTGGCCATTTCCCGTATCAATCGTGAGCCCGGTGACGACGCCGCTGGCATTCTGACGTATCTGCACCAGCTGGCCGTTCTGCAAATTACTGAGCGGCTTACCTGCGCCTTCCACCTGCGCCATGGCATACACATCGGTTGGTGGCAGATTGTGGTCGCGGAACAGCTGCGCAAGGGTTTTACCCGGCTCTACGCGATAGGAACGCCACTGCTGCTCAATGCCGGTTGGCTGCTGAGCCTGTGGCTCTGCCGGGGCCGCTGCCTGTTCCTGTGGCTGTTCATCCTGAATGGGTTCCGGTTCAACAGGCGCAACCTGTCCCGGATCGTTCGTCGGGGTGACCAGTTGCGTCTGCACAGGCTGTGTGTCCGGCTGCGGTCGCGTTTGCGACTGAATATCCAGTTGGGCATTGCGGGTCACCGTCGCGGTGTCGGCGTCATCGCCACCGGAAGGAAGCAGGAAGCCCACGATCACCATCAGCGCGCCAATGATGATCCCTCTGCGATGCAGAGGCGGCAGCGGGTCCATGATGCGAAAATTGTCCGGCGCCTGCCAGATTTTCGCCAGGGTAGGTTTCAGTTCAAATCGCCCGGGCATGGCTCTCCTCCTGCTCCGCGTCTTTTTTATCCTGTGCTCCGAAGTATAGTTTGCTAACTGCCTGAACGGCGTAGCAAACCCGACATCCGTGACATTCGTTCGGGATTAATCCTGGTTCTCTCTATTGTTTCTGTTTCGTCGCGGTTTGTCACCTTAACTTCAGACAAAGTTTTACCCATAAGGGCATGGCTGATATGCTGCCCGCTACTTTAAATGTGATGGAAGGAAAACCCATGACCACCCCGACTTTTGACACTATCGAAGCGCAGGCAAGTTACGGTATCGGCTTGCAGGTAGGACAGCAGCTGAGCGAATCCGGCCTGGAAGGTCTGTTACCCGAAGCGCTGGTGGCGGGTATCGCTGATGCGCTGGAAGGCAACAACCCGGCAGTTCCGGTTGATGTTGTGCACCGTGCGCTGCGTGAAATCCACGAACGTGCTGACGCCGTGCGTCGCGCGCGTTTCGAAGAGATGGCTGCAGAAGGCGTGAAATATCTTGAAGAGAACCGTGAGCGTGAAGGCGTGAACAGCACCGAGTCTGGCCTGCAGTTCCGCGTGATCAACCAGGGCGACGGCGCAATCCCGGCGCGTACTGACCACGTTCGTGTGCACTACACCGGTAAACTGATCGACGGTACGGTGTTCGACAGCTCTGTAGCACGTGGCGAACCGGCTGAATTCCCGGTTAACGGCGTTATCGCGGGCTGGATCGAAGCGCTGACCCTGATGCCAGTGGGTTCCAAATGGGAACTGACTATCCCGCACAACCTGGCGTACGGCGAGCGTGGCGCTGGTGCGTCCATCCCGCCATTCAGCACCCTGGTGTTTGAAGTCGAGCTGCTGGAAATTCTGTAATCAGCTTTTCTTATTTCCTCTCTCCTTCGGGGGAGAGGAATATAGTGATAAAACCTATAGTTACGACGGAATCAACATTTTATCTTGCAAACGAAACTGTTGCGTGTATTTTTGTGAGCTGTTTCGCGTTGTATGAGTGATATGACACTCACTTTAAACATATTATTAACATAATATCCAAATCATAGTATTCATCCCGCCGATTCTTACCTAATATCGATGAGTCCTTTCATGGGACCGTTATTTTTTTGACGTATTTAAAGGCCAGAAGAGCCTTAACAACACAGACAGGCATAAACAGGAAAATATCACATGGTAGATCAGGTTAAAGTCGTCGCCGACGAAGAGGCGTCGTCTGAACAGTCGCTACGGCGCAATCTCACAAACCGTCATATTCAGCTCATTGCCATCGGGGGTGCCATCGGTACCGGGCTGTTTATGGGGTCAGGTAAAACCATCAGTCTTGCCGGGCCGTCGATCATTTTCGTTTATATGATCATCGGTTTTATGCTCTTCTTCGTGATGCGTGCAATGGGTGAATTGCTGCTCTCGAACCTCGAATACAAGTCCTTTAGCGATTTCGCTTCCGACCTGCTTGGCCCCTGGGCGGGCTACTTCACCGGCTGGACCTACTGGTTCTGCTGGGTGGTGACCGGCATGGCGGATGTGGTCGCCATCACGGCCTACGCGCAGTTCTGGTTCCCGGGGTTATCGGACTGGGTGGCCTCGCTGGCGGTGATTGTTCTGCTGCTGAGCCTTAACCTCGCCACCGTTAAAATGTTCGGTGAGATGGAGTTCTGGTTTGCGATGATCAAAATCGTGGCGATTATCGCCCTGATTGTTGTCGGCCTGGTGATGGTACTGACGCACTTCCAGTCTCCAACCGGCGTTCAGGCTTCGTTCGCGCATCTGTGGAATGACGGCGGCTGGTTCCCGAAAGGCATCAGCGGCTTCTTTGCCGGTTTCCAGATTGCGGTGTTTGCCTTTGTGGGGATTGAGCTGGTCGGTACCACGGCGGCGGAAACTAAAGATCCGGAGAAATCCCTGCCGCGCGCGATTAACTCCATCCCGATTCGTATCATTATGTTCTACGTGTTCGCGCTGATTATCATCATGTCCGTGACGCCGTGGAGCTCTGTTGTACCGACCAAGAGCCCGTTCGTTGAGTTGTTTGTACTGGTTGGACTGCCTGCGGCCGCAAGCCTGATTAACTTCGTGGTGCTGACCTCCGCGGCCTCTTCGGCCAACAGTGGGGTGTTCTCTACCAGCCGTATGCTGTTTGGTCTGGCACAGGAAGGGGTTGCGCCACGCGCGTTTGCCAAACTGTCTAAGCGTGCGGTGCCGGCGAAAGGGCTGACCTTCTCCTGTATCTGCCTGCTGGGCGGTGTGGTGATGCTCTACGTGAACCCGAGTGTGATCGGTGCGTTTACCATGATCACCACGGTCTCTGCGATCCTGTTCATGTTCGTCTGGACCATCATCCTGTGTTCTTACCTGGTGTACCGCAAACAGCGTCCACACCTGCATGAAAAATCGATCTACAAAATGCCGCTGGGCAAGCTGATGTGCTGGGTGTGCATGGCGTTCTTCGTCTTCGTGCTGGTTCTGCTGACGCTTGAAGACGATACCCGTCAGGCGTTAATCGTCACGCCGCTGTGGTTCATCGCGCTGGGGCTGGGATGGTTATTTATCGGTAAGAAACGTATGGCAGGCATGCGTTAATAAAAAAGGCCACAGATGCTGTGGCCGAATGATAACCTCAGGAAGGCGCTCTCGGGCGCCTTTTTTTATTCACCTGCGAGGGCACGCGGGAACAGGACGTTGTTCTCAAGACTGATGTGTTCCATCAGATCGTCGATCATCTCGTTAATGCCGTTGTACATCGCTTTCCACGTGGTGCACGCCTCTGGTGGCGGTGTAACGTTATGGGTAGTGTGTTTAATCACTTCCAGCAGCTCGCCTGCATCATCATGTTCGCTTTCCATGACGCTGATGGGCCCCATCGCCTGGCTGCCCATACCCTGTTTGATCATCGGGAAGAGGATTTGCTCCTCTTTCATCATGTGGCTGGAAAGCTCTTCGTGAAGCAGGGTCAGGTATTTCGCCAGACCGCGTGGTACGGAAGGTTTGTCGGCGTGAACGCGCTCCACTTTTGTCGCCTGCAGGATCAGTTCAGGCAGTTGTTCACGGTGACGGTCGTGAAAACGCACGATGATATGGTCGATGATGTCGGCAAGGGCTGCAGTGCGCCAGTCTTTCTCAATAGGCTGCTCAGCCAGTTGCGCCAGCTCCGCTTCAATGAGCCCCACATCCAGCTCTTTACGCGAGGCGGCACGTGCCAGGGTTTGCTTACCGCCACAGCAGTAATCCATATCGTATTTACGAAACAGCGCGGACGCGCGCGGGATGGAGAGCGCCAGCTCGCCAAGGGGTTGGTCGCGGAAGGCCATAGCAGTTACCTCATCATCAATAATATAAAGTGCATTTTAAATGCATCTTTAAGGCGACGCTATAACCCTTTAGAGGGAAGGGAAAAAGTGAGAACCAGATCACAAAAAATAATGACTTTTAACTTGCTGAATGAATGCAGGAAATTACTTTAGAAAGTTTTTTAACGTGGGGAAACAGTAAACAACTCGCCGTGCCTGCCGATATATCCACGTCAGACAAACCTGCATATAAAAAAGGCAACGCATGTTTAAACGTATAAAAGTCATTACCCTTCTTATTTCGGTGCTGCTTGTGCTCGGCATCATGCAAGTCATTTCCGCCGGCATTTTTATCAACGCGCTGAATAACGACAAAGATAACTTCACCGTCTCGCAGCTCTCAAGCCAGAATGTCGCCGAGTTTACCGATGCATGGATCAGCCTCAACCAGGCCCGCGTGACCCTGAACCGCGGCATGCTGCGTCTGCAAAGCAGCATGGCGTCTCAGATTAACGGCGGGCAGTTGAATGAACTGGTGAACACGGCGAAGAACCTGCTGGCGGATGCACAGTCCCATTACGATAAATACTACGCGTTGCCTAATACTCCGGGTCTGGACGAGAATCTGGCTAACCGTCTGGAAGAGCAGTACCGCATTTACTCCGCCACGCTGACGCAAATGAACGTCCTGCTGGGCCAGGGCAATCTGGAAGATATGTTCAAGCAGAATGCGGAGCAGAAACAGACCGCTATGCAGAACGTGTACCGTGAATGGCGTGAAGCGCAGGCCGTCCTCACGGACAGAGGGATTAAAGACAACGAAAACGATTATAAACGTATCCTGTGGATCCTCTCTGCGGTCATGCTGCTGGTGATTGCCGTGATCGTCTCCAGCTGGATTGCAATGCGCCGCGTTCTGCTGCTGCCGCTGCAGGATGTGATCGGCCATATCCGCGCCATTGCCGCAGGGGATTTGACCCAGCCGATTCAGGCAGAGGGTAAGAATGAAATGGCTATCCTGGCGCGCAACGTTCAGGAGATGCAAACTTCGCTGGCAAACACGGTGGGCGTGGTGCGTGAAGGCGCAGACACCATTTACACCGGTGCAGGGGAAATCTCTGCGGGCAGCAACGACCTCTCTTCCCGTACCGAGCAGCAGGCTGCCTCTCTGGAAGAGACGGCTGCCAGCATGGAACAACTGACCGCCACGGTAAAACAAAACGCCGATAACGCACGTCAGGCTTCCCGTCTGGCGCTTGATGCCTCCTCAACCGCGAAGAAGGGCGGTAACGTGGTGGAGGGTGTGGTGCGCACCATGGACGACATTGCGACCAGTTCCAGCAAAATTGCGCAAATTACCAACGTAATCGACGGCATTGCCTTCCAGACCAACATCCTGGCGCTGAACGCGGCGGTGGAAGCCGCGCGTGCAGGCGAGCAGGGCCGTGGCTTTGCGGTGGTCGCAGGTGAGGTGCGTACCCTTGCCCAGCGTAGCGCTCAGGCGGCAAAAGAGATTAAAGCGCTGATCGACGATTCCGGCGAGCGCGTGAATGCCGGCTCACAGCTGGTAAACGAAGCCGGGGCGACGATGGCAGAGATCGTGAATGCGGTCACCCGCGTGACCGACATCATGGGCGAGATTGCCTCTGCCTCTGACGAGCAGAGCCGCGGTATCGATCAGGTAGGTCAGGCGGTGGCCGAGATGGATCGCGTGACCCAGCAGAACGCCTCGCTGGTAGAGGAGTCTGCGGCAGCGGCGGCCGCGCTGGAAGATCAGGCGGCACGCCTGAACGAAGCGGTGGCGGTGTTTAAAATTACCCGCAACCCGGTGGTCAACGCCGCGCCGGTGAAAAGCTACACTCCAGCGGCTAAACCTGTCGCGGCGACGTCTGAAGCGAACTGGGAAACGTTTTAACTCTCTGAAGCCGGAACGACCATCGGTTTTTCCGGCTTTGCTCTCACCGCCATCACGACCCCAACGACCAGCAATATAATCCCGCAGGCGGTTAACAGCGGCGGTACGCTCTGGCGCATCAGGAAGGTGTAAAGCAGCCCGGCCAGCGTTTCGAATACAATCAACGGCCCTAAAATCACCGTCGGCAGCTTCTGGCTGGCGATATTCCAGCACAGCGCGCCCACCCATGAGCAGAGCACCGCAATCGCCAGCATCAGCCCGACGAAGACCCACGGTCTCGGTCCGAACGGTTGAGCGAAATCCGGTTGCTGGTGGCCTAACCAGAGACAGGCCCCCACATAGCCCATAAGCGAAACCGGGAGCGTGACCAACGCCTGAGCCGTCGCCCACATCATCGGGTGTTTATCCGGGTTTTCCCGCAGCCAGCGCGCATTGCGCAGGGCATACCACGCCCAGCACACCACGGAAACGAATGCCAGCAGGATGCCAGAACCGTAACGCAACAGTGAGAAGTTCTCCAGCCCATGCTGCAGCTCGGCAATGTTGACGCAGACCAGCCCCACGGCGGTACACACCAACGCTGGTACCATTTTTGACCACGCCAGTTTCCCGTCGCGGTGGCTGTAAAGCAGGTTAGCGAAGACCGGGATCACCACGGGCAGCGTGCCGATAATCATGGTAGATACCGGTGCCCCGGTTCGCTGAATGGCGCTCGCCAGGCAAACATAATAGATAAGGTTGCCCATCATGGTCAGCGCCAGCGCGGTGAACCAGTCCTGCCGGCCGAGCTGACGCAAACGTGCACGACCGAGCCACGCCAGCGGGAGAGCAATCAGTCCCAGTGCCAGATAACGTCCGGTCGACTGCAGTATTGCCGGGTACTCCGGCACGATCAGCGGGCCGACAAAAATCAGTCCCCACATCAGACCCGCAAGCAGGGCATACAACACACCACTAATCATTTTTCCATCCACATTGGTTTATTCTGCGTTCAGTGTAGGAGGGGGAAGGGCGCGCGTATTGTATGAGGTTGCGCATCAGCGCTTAACGACCTGTTTCTGGTAGCGCACGGGGGTAATGCCATAGCGGCGGGTAAAGGCGCGAGTCAAATGGGACTGATCGGTCAGCCCGGTCGCGGCGGCGACTTCGGCGGCGGGCATGCCGTGTGTGAGAAACGCTTTGGCGCGCCACAGGCGGATAGCCATCAGCATCTGATGCGGAGTGACATGGAAATGCGCCTTGAACTGGCGCTGAAAATGGTAGGGGCTGAGTGAGACTACGTTGGCCAGCTCGTCCAGCGTCAGGGCGTGCATGTAGTTGTCGTGCATATACTCACGAACCCGTTCGAACCGGTGTGCACCTTCCCGGGTAACCGGCGCGTGGCGGGCTAACGGCTGGAAGGTCTCGATCAGATCCAGCAGCAAGCCTTTTTGCGCCAGCGGGTCGTCCGTATGCCACAGGCCATAGATAAGCCTGCCGATTTGCTGTGAGCGCAGCGGGTCATGGCGGGTTACGTCGCTAAACCACCAGTGGCGAAGGCCGGTCACCTCTTCCAGCAGATCGGGTTCAATGTAAACCATCCGGTAGCGCCAGCCGCCATCCGTCGCCGATTCCCCGGTGTGGATCTCGTCCGGGTTCATGGTCACGACGGATTTTTCCGCCGCGAGATGCTGGGTACCGCGATAGCGAAAGCGTTCGGCACCGGTTTCAATGGTGCCGATGCCGAAGGCTTCATGCGTATGAGGCTCAAAGGCGTAGTCAGAAATATGCGCGTGATAAAGCTCCAGGCCCGGCAAATGCGCCAGATGGCGAAAGCGCGCGCTGTCTCTCTCATCAATGAACTGTTCCGGTACGCCCTGCACGGTGAACCTCCTCATGAGTCATCTCTCCATTATCAGAGATGACTCGAGGGGATGCTACAAAAAATAACCATTTTGCAACATTTACAGGATGGCTTTAATGCTCTCTGAAAGCGGTGTGGTTGGACGCCCGATCAGTTTGCTCAGCGTATGGCTGTCGTCAAACAGACCGCCTTTAGACGCGCCCACATCGGAGTCCGCCAGCATCTCCGCCAGCCCGGCAGGCAGGCCAACGCCCTTCAGCGCCGCGGCAAAATCCGCCTCGCTCATGTTCTGATACGCCACGTTTTTGCCGCTCTGTTTGCTGAGTTCGGCCGCCAGTTCGCTCAGCGTCCAGGCGTGGTCGCCGGCCAGCTCGTATACGTTGCCTGCATGGCCGTCCCCGGAGATGACTTTTGCCGCGGCAGCCGCGTAATCCGCACGGGTGGCAGAGGCGATTTTGCCTTCACCGGCCGCGCCAATAAATACGCCGTGCTCCAGCGCGGGCGGTGCGCTCGCCAGATAGTTTTCAGTGTACCAGCCGTTACGCAGCAGGGCGTAAGGGATGCCGGACTCCGCCAATGCCTTCTCCGTCGCGACGTGTTCAACGTGCAGGCCCAGCGGCGATTTATCCGCATGCAGCAGGCTGGTATAGGCGATGAATTTCACGCCAGCGGCTTTGGCAGCATTAATGACGTTCTGATGTTGGGTGGCGCGCTGACCCACTTCGCTGGAGGAGATCAGCAGCAGCTTATCTACGCCCTTAAGCGCGGAGGTCATTGTGCTTTCGTCAGCGTAATCCCCCTGACGAACGGTAATTCCCTGCTGGCGCAGGGCTTCAGCTTTTGCCGGATTGCGGACAATCGCCACAATCTGGTTTGCCGGTACGGTGTTTAACAGCTGTTCGATAACGAGCTGGCCAAGCTGGCCGGTTGCGCCGGTAATTGCGATCATGATGAATCCTCTTCGTGTTTGTCTGGTGTTGTGGCACACTAGCACCATAGCTAACTTTTAGTAAGTACGTACATAAAGGTAAGTATGAAAACAACGATACCGACACTCAGCGAACAAATGCGCGATGGCAACCTCTTCGCGGAACAGTGTCCTTCCAGAGAGGTTCTCAAACATGTCACCAGCCGCTGGGGCGTGCTGATTCTGGTGGCCCTGCGGCAGGGAACCCACCGTTTCAGCGACCTGCGCCGAAAAATGGGAGGCGTCAGCGAAAAGATGCTGGCCCAGTCGCTACAGGCGCTGGAACAGGACGGGTTTGTTAATCGCGTCTCGTATCCGGTTGTACCACCGCACGTTGAGTATAGCCTGACGCCGTTAGGGACAGAGGTGAGTGAGAAAGTGGCCGCGCTGGCGGACTGGATAGAAGTGCATACGCCGCAGGTGATGGCGAACCGGGAAGAACGCGCGGCGTAAAGGCAGGCCGGGTAAGGCGAAGCCGCTACCCGGCACACACCGCGTTACTTGCTTAAATCCACCTGATAAATGGCGAAGCCAATATCATCCGTTGCAACTTTCTTCATCGGATAGTGGGCTTTATCGTTAATAAACGCCGCCGCTTTATCGGACGGTGAGGTTTCAAAACGGATGTCCAGCGGCGTGTCGCTGTGAATGGGGGCCAGGCGCCAGTTGTTGTCCACTGCCGGATGAATGCCCCCCGCTTTTTTGGACTCCGCGCTGATCCACGCCGCCAGCACCGAGCGGTTCTCGTCCGGTGAGGCAAAGGCAATATGGCTATCTCCCGTGCCGGCAAACTTGCCGCCGTAGGCGCGGTAGTTATTGGTTACCACCAGGAAGGTGGCATTCGGGTCGATGGCTTTGCCCTTAAAGGTCAGGTTTTTGATGCGCTCGGCCTGCGGGTTAATGACCTGGCATTCGCCGTCATATTTTGCAGGCTGGGTAACATCAATCTGATACTCCACGCCGTCAATCACGTCAAAGTTATAGGTCCGGAAGCCATCCCAGTTAATCAGCGACTGCGGCTTGCTGCTGTGCGGATCAATCTGGTTAAACTGCCCGGCGGAGCACTCCAGCCACGCTTTCACCTCCTTGCCCGTCGCTTTGACCACCACCAGGGTGTTCGGATAGAGATAGAGATCGGCGGCGTTACGGAAGGTCAGCTGGCCCTTTTCGACTTCAACGTAGCTTGCCGGGTCATTCTTACGCCCGCCCACTTTGAACGGTGCTGCGGCCGACAGCACCGGCAGTTTTGCCAGGTCCGGGTCGCCCTGAATAACGTGTTCGACATAGGCTTTTTGCGCCATGTTAACCACCTGGACAGTCGGGTCATCCTGCACCAGCGCCAGGTAGCTGTACATGTTATCCGCCGATTTACCGATCGGCTTGCTGACGAAGTCGCGGGTGGCGTCGTGGTCATGCTTCAGCACGTCGACCAGTTTTTTATCTTCGGCGGCGAGTGATTTTTTAGCCGCAGCGTCGTAAATCGGGCGCGCCTCTGCTTTTGACTGAGTGACCTTCCAGTCGCCGCCGTCGTTATTGAGGACCAGATCCACCACACCAAGGTGGTCGCCCCACATGCCCGGCATCACCGATGGCACGCCATTGAGCGTCCCTTTCTCGATGTCTGCACCCTTAATGTTGGCAAAGTCCTTACCCGGGAAGACCGCGTGGGCGTGGCCGAACAGGATCGCATCGACGCCCGGGACTTCACTCAGATAATAAACGGAGTTTTCCGCCATGGCCTGATACGGATCGGCGGAGAGTCCCGAGTGCGCAACCACCACCACCAGATCTGCGCCTTTTTCGCGCATTTCCGGCACGTATTTGCGCGCAGTTTCGGTAATATCGTTAACGGTCACTTTACCGTCGAGGTTGGCTTTATCCCAGGTCATGATTTGCGGCGGCACAAAGCCGATATAGCCGATTTTAAGCGTCTGTTTTTTACCGTCCTGATCGACAACCTCGGTCTCTTTAATCAGATAGGGGGTAAAGAGCGGCTTCTGCGTCTTAACGTCGATGATATTGGCGTTAACGTACGGGAATTTCGCGCCAGCCAGCGCATCGTGCAGGTACTTCAGGCCGTAGTTAAATTCGTGGTTGCCCAGGTTGCCGACGGTATAGTCCAGGGTGTTCATCGCTTTATACACCGGGTGGATCTCGCCTTTCTTCAGCCCCTTCGCGGCCATGTAGTCCCCGAGCGGGCTACCCTGAATGAGATCGCCGTTGTCGACCAGCACGCTGTTTTTAACTTCATTGCGGGCGGCAGCGATCAAACTTGCCGTGCGTACCAGTCCGAATTTTTCCGTCGGGGTATCTTTGTAGTAATCGAAGTCCATCATGTTGCTGTGCAGGTCGGTAGTTTCCAGAATTCGCAGGTCTACCGTCGCCGCCTGTACGCTCACTGCAATCAGCGTCGCCAGGAGCGTTGCGCTAAACTTAATCATCAGAGGAGTCCTTTTTTCGATCCAGGCCACAAAAGAATATGTATCTATAGCGTGTTGCTTACATAAATGTGAATCCTGACAGAAAAAAGCGCCATGAAACCAGAATTGCTTCACAGATAGCGGAATTGTTCCCATTACGATATAACTAAAACAAAGAGTTAACCCCACTGCGTTAACAAAGAGGTGGAGAATGTTAGATAAGATTTGTCAGCTCGCACGGGATGCGGGAGATGCCATCATGCAGGTGTATGACGGTGCAAAACCGATGGAGGTCGTCAGCAAGGCAGATGACTCTCCGGTCACCGCGGCGGATATCGCGGCTCACAAGGTGATCCTGCAAGGACTGCAGGCCTTAACGCCGGATATCCCGGTCCTGTCAGAAGAAGCGCCGCAGAGCTGGGACGAGCGTCAGCACTGGCAGCGTTACTGGCTGGTGGACCCCCTCGACGGCACCAAAGAGTTTATCAAGCGTAACGGTGAGTTCACCGTCAACATCGCGCTGATTGAAAAAGGCAAAGCGGTGCTTGGGGTGGTATACGCGCCGGTGATGAAGGTCATGTACAGCGCTGCAGACGGTAAGGCGTGGAAGGAAGAGTGCGGCGTGCGTAAGCAGATTCAGGTGCGCGATGCGCGTCCACCGCTGGTGGTGATCAGCCGGTCGCACAGCGACAGCGAACTGCAGGAATATCTGCAACAGCTGGGTGAACACCAGACGACCTCGATTGGTTCATCACTGAAATTCTGTCTGGTGGCGGAAGGCCATGCCCAGCTCTACCCTCGCTTTGGGCCAACGAACGTCTGGGATACCGCGGCAGGGCATGCGGTCGCCACGGCAGCCGGGGCACATGTTCATGACTGGCAGGGTAAGCCGCTGGACTACACCCCGCGCGAATCCTTCCTTAACCCCGGCTTCCGCGTCTCTATTTATTGAGCCAGCAGTTTGTGCAGCAGGGCGACAACCTGCTGCACCTCTTCCTGGGTTAGTGCCCCGTCTTTCACCCACTGCACGCGGCCGTCTTTATCCAGCACGATGATTGCGGAACTCTCTTCCTCCAGCTGCCACGCCTTACGCGTCACGCCGTTGCTGTCGACAATAAACTGCGACCACGGATAGAGTTTTTTATTGCTCTCAAGGCTTGAACGCACAAACATTCCGGAGCCAGGAATGGCATCGTCAGTGTTAACGATCGTGGTGGTCTGGTAGCGGTCGTGTGGGAATTTTGCGGCCTTGATCGCTTCCACCAGGTTGGCATTTTTCTCTTTTGCGGATGTACGACCGGCAATATGTTGTACAACTCTCACTTTGCCTGCGAGCTGCGCGCTATTCCACGCTTTGTAGCTAAACTTATCATTGTCGAGAATCAATTCTCCCCGGTCAGCAATGCCGACTGGTGGTACTCGTTGTCCTTTTTCAATCGCGTGAGCGCTAGCCCACAGGGGCAGAAGCAGGCAGGCTGCTGCAAGGATAGTTCGTAGGGTCATGGTGTTTCCTTATTGTTTGCAGGTGATCCGACCACTTGGTCATACGATTTTAATCATAAGTGCGATCAATGTGGTTTTCCCGCAATCCCGATGCCAGTTTGCGGGTGAACGCACATATCCATGAAAAAACGACGGCTTATACTGCCCTGAGTGAAGCTTTGCAAAGATTATTCTGAATAATTGTAATCAAACGGTAAATAAACTTATGCATACTGGGTAACACCGTAGTTCTGGTCTATAGTCTTTGGGCAACAAAATTTGCGCTCAGGACAGTCGGGCCGATTGTGGCACCGCAAGAGCGTATGATTCGCAGGAGATACAAGAATGAAAATTTTCCAACGCTACAACCCGCTTCAGGTGGCGAAGTACGTGAAGATCCTGTTCCGTGGACGGTTGTATATCAAGGATGTTGGCGCTTTTGAGTTTGATAAGGGCAAGATCCTTATCCCAAAAGTGAAGGACAAGCAGCACCTGTCTGTGATGTCTGAAGTCAACCGTCAGGTTATGCGTCTGCAAACTGAGATGGCTTAACCAACGTGCTATGCAGTAGTAAAAAACGCAGTTGATAAAAAAACGGCTCCCGATGGGAGCCGTTGATGTTTATGGGCCTTACGCCGACACTTTCTCTTCTGCGTCAGGCATCCGTGGCACCAGCACGGTCGGTTTATTATCGATACGCGTCACCAGCAGCTGGTCGATGCGGTAGTTATCAATATCCACCACTTCAAACTTGTAGCCAGAGAATTTCACCGAGTCGGTACGTTTCGGGATTTTTCGCAGCATAAACATCATAAAGCCGCCAATGGTCTCGTAATTACCTGACTGCGGGAACTCGTCGATATCCAGCACGCGCATGACATCGTCAATCGGCGTACCGCCGTCGATAAGCCATGAGTTCTCATCACGCTGAACAATCTGCTCTTCCAGCCCCTGGCCAACCAGGTCGCCCATCAGCGTGGTCATCACATCATTGAGGGTGATGATGCCCACCACCAGAGCGTATTCGTTCATGATAACGGCAAAATCTTCACCGGCCGTTTTGAAACTTTCCAGCGCTTCAGAGAGGGTGAGGGTATCCGGAACAATCAGGGTATTGCGGATCTGAACGCCGCTGTTGAGCGCCAGGCTCTGGTTGGCCAGCACGCGGTTCAGCAGGTCTTTCGAGTCCACATAACCGATGATGTGGTCGATATCTTCATTACAGACCAGGAACTTGGAGTGCGGGTGCTCGGCCACCTTTTGCTTCAGGCTCTGCTCGTCTTCGTGCAGGTCGAACCAAATCACGTTTTCACGTCCGGTCATGGATGACGGTACGGTGCGGGATTCCAGCTCAAACACGTTCTCAATCAACTCGTGCTCCTGCTTGCGCAGCACGCCCGCCAGGGCACCCGCTTCGAAGACCGCATAGATATCATCAGAGGTGATATCGTCTTTTCGCACCATCGGAATTTTAAACAGGCGGAAAATGCTGTTGGCCAGGCCGTTGAAGAACCACACCAGCGGACGGAACAGGAACAGGCAGAAGCGCATCGGGTTGATGATGCGCAAAGCCACAGCTTCTGGCGCAATCATACCGATGCGTTTCGGGGTCAGATCAGCGAAGAGGATGAACAGGCCAGTCACCAGCGAGAAGGAGAGAATAAAACTCAGTTGCTCGGAGAGTTCAGGTGAAAAGTAGCGTGCGAAGAGGCCATGAAACACTGGTGAAAATGCCGCATCCCCCACGATACCGCCCAGGATGGCGACCGCGTTCAGGCCAATCTGCACCACGGTGAAAAACATTCCCGGGTTTTCCTGCATTTTGAGTATGCGTGATGCGTTAACGTTGCCTTCGTCAGCAAGCAGTTTCAGTTTGATTTTACGGGAGGCGGCCAGCGAGATCTCGGATATCGAGAAAAATGCACTGACGGCAATGAGACAAAGTATCACTAAAATACTGTTTAACATAGTTTATCCGGCTTCAGCCAGATCCTCGGAAGGGAAGTTAATTACATTTGTGTGAAGACACATAGAACGTCAGCTCGTAGCGTTGAGCTGATTATTTCAGCGGGTAGTATAGCGTAAAGGCGTGTAAATCTGCCAGAGGTCACATTTTGGCATAAAACCGGCCGGACAGCGAAGCGCTGTCCGGTACGTACGGCTATTTTACTGCGGATAAACTGGCGTTTCCTGCCGCCCGGCGCGTGGCATCCCCTCCCCACACCTGGTCATACTCATAGCCGGTGAGCTGTTTGATCACCACGCGGGTGTTGGCGTCGCAGTCGCGATAATCTCCGCCCAGCTTGCGGCGCGCAATCTCCTTCAGCAGCAGCTTGTGCGTCTCGCGGGTCAGTTTAAATTTATAGGTCGTGAAGAAGCTCACGGCCAGAAGGGCCGCCGTCGCGAAAATCAGCAGGCCGATAATGGCCCCCAGCGCGCTTTCAGGCTGTGCGCCGCTGCCCTTCACAAACCCTGACTCCTGCAGCACCAGACCGATGATCATGATGGCAATCGCCACGGTGCTTTTGCGGGTCAATACCATCACCCCGGCAAAAATCCCTTCGCGGCGCTGCTGCGTCACAATCTCATCGATATCAGGGATGAAACTGTAGATATTCCACGGGATGTAATAAAGACCAGAGCGGGCGGCACCGAGCAGGATAAAGACCCCCGAGAACAGCAGCGTTGGCACCTGCGTTTTGGTGAGGTAGACCGTAAACAGTAATACCAGCACGGCGAAGATACAGCCATAAGAGAGGCGCAGCGCGGCGGACGGCGTGATATTCAGCCGGTTCAAAAGCAGCATAAATCCGTACGTGCCTGGTACCGAGGCAAAGGCGGCAATGCTCAGCCAGCCCGACACTGCCGCCGCATCCTGGCTCAGACAATAAACGACATAATAGGTAAAGACCGAGCCGAAGACGTCCATCGCAGTAAACGAGAAGATATAAATAATGATATGCAGGCGGAATGCGCGGATGCGAAAGGACGAAAAGAGGTCCAGTACCAGATATTTCAGATGATTGGCTACCCCGCTGCTGCGCTGGTTATCTATCTTAAAATCGGACTCCTGATGCACATCTTTCGCTTCCCATGTGGTGTACCACGTAATAAACACCGCAAGGCAAAAAACGCAGGAAAATATCAGGCCGGTGAGCGTATAGGTAAACGGATTGTCTTTCCCGGTGAACTGCATAATGACGCCGGGGACGGAAACGGCAAGGAACCCCCCAAGCTGAGAGCAGATCATGCGCACCCCTGAAAGTCGGCTGCGCTCTTCATAGCGGTTCGTCATTTCTGCGGCCAGCGTCTCCCATGGCACCAGCACCATCGCCGACAGCAGTTCAATCGAGAGATAGGTTCCCAGGTAATACCAGTACCCCATATCCGTCAGCCACAACAGGGCATACAAAAACATTAACGGGGAACTCAGTAATAAAAAGAAACGGCGACGGCCAAATTTACGGCCGAGCCAGGTACCCGCAAAATTATCAGTGATATAACCCATGATCGGGCTTAACAGTGCATCAATGACGCGGGCGATAGCAAATATAGAGCCCGCTTCAATAACAGACAGCCCGCAATAGGTCGTGTAAAAAAATAACAGCCAGGTGCCGATAATGGCGAAAGCGCCTCCGCCAAACAGATCGGTTATGCCGTAGCCAAGCGCCACGCCATAACCAACTCTACGTTCAGTTGGTTTGACCATAATAATATCCAGTGTAGGGTAATGATTAACCCGTTTTACGGGGCGTATTTTTATTAACGTCTGGAATTCAAATTACGTTCTGGTTGTTGATATTTATCCATTGTCTTGTTTGAGATGACCGATAAATAGCCTCCACAAGGGTGAGTGATTTGCCGGCGGTACGGATATCGATATAGTCTCTGTTGTCCGGATGATGAACGGCAGTATAAAACCGGCGGATCGCCTGCTGATGACCCAGCCCCCAGTAGCTTTTTACCGCGCCGTCGGGGGAATCATCGCTTGCCAGTTTTAATCGCTCACCCGGCGTGACGCGCCAGAGAGTGTTGTCATTCAGCAGCAGCGAGCCGCGTTCACAGTGGATCTCCAGCAGGAGAGGGGCGTCCGTGGTGTGGCAATTGCTGGCATAAAACAGGCCGCGGGCGCCGTTGGCGAAGTGTAGCGTGGCCATTGCGTTGTCTTCGCCTTCGGTCACGTCTGCCAGCTCACCGCTATCCACCACGCCTTTCACTCGCGTCACGCCTTCACCGAACCACTGCATCAGGTCGAGCGTATGGATTGCCTGGTTGATCAGCAGACTCCCGCCTTCTGTCGCCAGCCGGCCGCGCCAGGGGCTTTGCGTGTAGTAAGCGCCCGCGCGTGACCATGTGAGTACTGCCCTGATGCTGAGCATTTTCCCCAGCTGTCCATGGCCTAACTCCTGCCGAATACGCTGGCTGGTGGGGTTGAGCCGGTTCTGATAGCACACGCCGAGCAGGCTCTGAGCCCGATCGGCGGCACGGGTGATATCAATGAGTTCACGGGTGTTCATGCCCACCGGTTTTTCGCAAAAAACATGCTTCCCGGCGGCGAGTGCCGCCAGAATCATCTCTTTATGCTCGAAATGGGGCGTACAGATGTGTACCACGTCGATGGCATCATCCAGCAGCATTTCCCGGTAATCCTGATAAAAACGGCATTGATAGTCTTTCGCCAGCGCCAGTCCTTTAACGCTGTCGATGTCGACCAGCGCACGCAGCGCGACGTTGGGTATCTGGCGCAGGGCATTGACATGGCAGCCATGAATCGCCCCGCCGCCGATGATAGCGGTATTCAGGATAGTCATCTCCGGCTCCCCTTAACCCGCCGCGTTGGCGAGCATTTGAGCCTTCACGCAGAGCTCCGCAGCCTTGAAGGCGTGCGCCTGCGTCATGGCATTTTCAGTCCGATGGAGACAGTCGAGGATCAGTTCGCCAAAGAACGGGAATCCGACCTGGCCTGCTACCGGATAACGGAACTCCCCCTCTTTATTGACGAGATAAACCACATCCTGCTCGCCGCGGGTTAAATCGACGTATTTGCGGATTTCGATGTAACCCTCGGTGCCGAGCAGCGTCAGTCGCCCGTCACCCCATGTGGACAGCCCATCCGGGGTAAACCAGTCGCAGCGGAAGTAGCCGCTGGCGCCGTTTTCGCCTTTGAGCATTGCGTCGCCAAAATCTTCAAAGGCGGGGTACTGCGGGTGTTTAACGTTCCGGACCTGGCTTGCCATCACGGTGGCATCGCGGTTGCCGGTGTAAAAAAGGAACTGCTCAATCTGATGGCTGCCGATGTCACACAGGATGCCGCCGAAGTATCGCCGATCGTAAAACCAGTCCGGCCTTCCTTCGCCTTCACGGTGTGGGCCTGTCCCCAGCGTTTGTACCACGTCGCCGATGGCACCTTGCTTTACCAGTTGACTGGCAAAGACAGCACTCTCAACATGCAGACGTTCGCTGTAGTAAACCGCGTATTTCTTACCCGTTTTTTCAACCATCGCTTTGGCATCTGCCAGCTGTTCAAGGGTGGTGAGCGGCGCTTTGTCGGTAAAGTAATCCTTCCCCGCTGCCATCGATTTCAGCCCCAGCGCACAGCGTTCAGAGGGGATGGCGGCGCCTGCCACCAGACGCACCTCGTTATCGGCGAGGATCGCCTCCAGCGAATCCGCCACTCTGGCCTGCGGATACTGCTGGATAAATTTATCCACTCTGGACGGATCGGGATCGTAAACCCATTTCAGCGTGGCGCCGGCCTCAATCAGCCCGTTACACATTCCATAAATATGCCCGTGGTCGAGCGCGGTAGCGGAAAAGACAAATTCACCTTCCCGGACAACAGGCTGAGGTTTGCCGACTGGCGCGTAGTTCATTCCGTCATGTTTATTCATCTTCAGATTCCTCGATCCAGATCTTTACCCAGGGGGATGGCGCCCACTTCGCTGAAGTTGGCCACGCTTGCGGATTTCTCATGAAAACGGGGGGCGAGGGTGTTAATCCCGCCGGTACGGTAAAACGGATCGTCACGTGGAATGGGGAGCGAGACCACGGTGCGGGTGATGGCAGATTTATAAATTGCGGTAATCAACTCCAGCGAGCGTTTTCCCTGTAATCCATCCACCAGCGGAGCCGTGCCGCGTTCAATACTCAGCAGCAGGTCGTTAATCTGCCCGGTATGCAGCGTCCACGCGAGTGCCGCTGTCTGCGCAAAAACAGCGTTGAGCTGTGCTTCCCGCTGCTGGTCGTGAGTTTCCTGAGGAAAACCGTTATCGGCACTCACGCTGGCACAGGCTTGCCAGGGGGCAGAGATGCGTGCGCGCTCGCCCTGGATGACGATCTTCTGATCTTCGCCGTGATGCACCACCGAGGCGGTAAGCTGCGTGAGTGCGCCGCTGGGATATTTGAATATTGCGGTGCTGAGGTCTTCCACTTCGGCATTGTCATGCGCCACGTTGGTCATCATCGCCACTACCTCGGATGGAACCCCGAGCATCCACTGAATAGCGTCGATATGGTGAACCGCGTGATTGAGCGTGCAGCCGCCCCCCTCTTTTTCCCAGGTGCCACGCCACCATAGATCGTAATAGCAGTGGCCGCGCCACCAGAACGAATCCACCTGCGCATGGCAGATTTTGCCCGCGAGGCCGGAATCCAGCGCTGCTTTTAAGCGCCAGAAGGCATCGGTAAAGCGATTTTGCGCAATGATGGAGAGCGTTTTGCCGCTGGCCTGCTGAGCCGCAATCATCGCGTCGCACTCCTCAAGCGAGGCGGCCATCGGCTTTTCACACAGCACATGGCACCCGGCCTCCAGTGCATCAATGCTTATTTGTGCGTGGACATACGGCGGGGTGCAGACATCGACGATATCGACGTCTGGTTCGGATGCCAGCATCTGCTGATGGCTCTCATACACGCGGGCCTGCGTCAGGCCATAGCGCGTTTTTTTCTCGTGCGCTTTTTCCGGGTAGATATCCACCAGCGCGACAATCCGGCAGCGCTGACCAAACTGCAAATAACCCTGAATATGGTTATGTGAGATATTGCCTGTACCTACAATGGCGATATTTAGCATCGTGTCGTCTCCGGAGTTACCAGGTGCCTGAGGCATCAAGCGTCACGTTTATGGCCTCTTTAGCAACAGAGGTGCTGATGCGTTGCTGGAGCAGGCGCAAGTAATGTTTCTCGTTGATCGGCAGTTCGACCCAGTCGTCAGTCCAGGTGGAAAGATGCATGGCATTGGAGAGCGTCAGGCCGTGGATCCCGTCCAGGCCCGGTGCAATCAGCGGTTCACCGCGCAGGATGGCGGCGCAGAAGTTTGCGGTAATGACATGATGTTCGCTGCATTCGGCGGCGACAGGAATGTCGACCTCCCAGCATTCAGGCTCCCCAAAACCGTTTTGCCAGCGGGCGTTAAAGTCGGTTTCGGACTCACGTAGCCGCCAGTAGCGAAGCCGCCCCTCTTCGACGACCACTTTGCCGCGATCCCCGACGATCTCCAGGCGATTTGTCCCCGGCGTTTCTGCCACGGTAGTGATAAATACACCGGTAGCCCCATTGGCATACTCGGCATAGGCGGTGACCTCGTCTTCCACTTCAATGTCACGATGTTTGCCGAACTGGCAAAACGCGCGCAGGCGGACCGGCATGCCCACCAGCCACTGCCAGAGATCGAGCTGATGCGGATCCTGGTTGAGCAACACGCCGCCGCCTTCTCCTTTCCAGGTCGCGCGCCAGCCGCCGGAGTTGTAGTAGCTCTGCGAGCGGTACCAGTTGGTGATTATCCAGTTAGAACGGCGGATCTCGCCCAGCTCACCGCTGTCGATAAGATCCTTAACCTTCCGGTAGAGCGGGTTTGGTCGCTGGTTGTACATGATGCCAAACACCACGTCGCACTCGCGCGCGCAGGCGTTCATCTCCTGCACCTGCGCCGTATAAACGCCTGCCGGTTTTTCACACAGGGTATGAATGCCGTTACGCATTGCCAGCATCGACAGGCGCGGATGTTCGTAATGGGGCGTGGCGACAATCACCGCGTCGATAAGCCCGCTCTGGATCATCTCCTGGGCATCACTGAACAGGGGAATGGCCCCCACCAGCTGGCGAATGGCCGGGTGTTTTTCCGGTGCATTGTCACAAACTGCCGTCAGGCAGGCGTCATTGACCGTACCCGCGAGTAAATAACGTGCGTGGACCGTACCGATATTACCTATACCAATAATGCCAAAACGTACCTTCTCCATGTCACACCTTAATTTCAGTTGAAAAGAAGTGATGACCGGAAAATAGGAAAGGCGAGGCGTAGCGACAATGTGTTTTTGTGAGAATACTCGCAAGGTGAATAAGTAATCTCCAGGCTTTCTGAAATTTGGTTTTAAAATCAAAAGGCTGTTTCTGCAAATATTTGCAAAAACTGATTGAGAGCGAGGTCACACTATGCCGGGCAGGTTAAAAATGGAGGAGATCGCGGCCCTCACGGGATATTCCGTTAGCACGGTGTCGAGGGTATTAAGCGGCAAGTCATATACCAGCGATAAAGCCCGGGATGCAATCGTTCGCACCGCACGAGAGCTGGGCGTGCTGGAGTCCATGGCCAGTGGACGGCTGTTGATTAACGGTATTGCCGTTTTTGCTCCGGAAAGAACCTTTCAGGGGCGCGGCGATATTTTTTATCTTGAGGTGACCAAAGGGATTGCTGAGGCCTGCTCGCCACACAATGTGTGGGTCAGCTGTTGCGGATTAGAAGAACAACACGCCGATGTAAAATTATTTATGGAAAAGGCCAGCCAGAAGAACATCAACGCGATAATTATTATTGGTACTGATGATGCCACCATATTTAAACTGGCCAGCACGCTCAATAAACCCTGCGTCTTAATTAATTCCGTGGACCGGGAGCGGGTACTGGATTCGGTATCACCCGATCACCGGGCGATTGGCTTCACCGCCATGCAGTATCTCTTTGAACAGGGGCATCGGCGGGTCCTGACGCTGACCTGCCTTCGGCGAGATACGCTTTACGCTCGTCTGGATGGCATTAAAGAGGCGTATCGCCATTTTCACGTCGCCTTTGAGCCGCAGCGTGATTTACTCGTGACGGAGTGGTTTACCGCAGACGAAGCCGAGCGGGCGCTGGATGAGTGGCTGCTGAGTCATGACAGAGCGCAGTGGCCTGAGGTGATTTTCCCGAACAGCACCAGCATGACCGAAGGTGTGGTGAGGGCATTAACCCGCCACGGGCTGCGCGTCCCGGAAGACATCTCTCTGATTACCACCGATTTTGCCTGGAATTTAGCGCACCGGCTGGAAAAACCGGTCACGGGGGTCACGGTGCCCTGTCGCGAACTGGGGATTGAGGCCGTGCACCTGTTGCAGACCCGCCTTAACAGGCCGCAGGCACCGGTTTTTAACCTGCTGTTGCAGGGAAAAGTCATGAATTATGGGTCGGTCAGTAATGCCACGCGCCACGCGGCTCGCGTGGCGCTAGACCAGTAATCAGGCCAGCTGTGGCGGCAGGCAGATGCCAATACCCCCGATACCGCAGTAGCCGTACGGGTTTTTATGCAGGTACTGCTGGTGGTCGTCTTCCGCATAGTAGAACGGTTTGGCAGAGGCGATTTCCGTGGTGACCTCGCGATTGTCACCGGCATCGTGCATCGCTTTCTGGAAGCGCTCAAGGCTTGCGCGGGCGGCCGTCTCCTGCTCAGGAGTGAGAGGGTAGATAGCCGAGCGGTACTGGGTGCCGTGGTCGTTACCCTGACGCATGCCCTGGGCCGGGTCGTGGTTTTCCCAGAACACCTGCAGAAGTTGCTCATAGCTAATGACGGCAGGGTCATACACCACGCGTACGGCTTCGGCATGACCGGTCTCGCCAGAGCACACTTCGCGGTAGGTTGGGTTTGGCGTATACCCCCCCGTGTAACCCGCCGCGGTGCTGTAAACGCCGGGGAGTTGCCAGAAGAGACGTTCTACGCCCCAGAAGCAGCCCATGGCGAACAGGGCGATTTCCATTCCATCAGGAACGTTTGTCATTGAATGGCCATTCACGGCGTGTAAGGTCGCCACAGGCATAGGGGTGTTGCGTCCCGGTAATGCATCAGCTTGTGAAACAAGATGCTTTTTGTCGAATAAACTCACGATGGGGGCCTCCCGGGCTGCGATGTTTCGGTTAAGGTTGTCACGAAGCGTTTAATTGAACACAATAAATGCGCTGAATGAGTCTAGATTTAATCATAAGAAATATTTGGGTGTTACACCCGTTTTCAACCCGTGATGTGGGTTTTTGGCTAACAGGCCGTATTTTGCCGCGGAGCGGCACTTCATTTGCTTCCAGGGTGGAAAAAGGGATATTCAGGAGAAAACGTGACAAAAATCCGCCAGTTATGTTTGGTCAGTTTATTGCTGACAAGCGGGGTTGCCAGCGCGGCGAATGTCCGTTTGCAGGTTGAGGGGTTATCCGGGGCGCTGGAAAAAAACGTGCGTGCGCAGCTGTCGACCATCGAGAGCGACGAAGTGACGCCGGACCGGCGTTTTCGCGCGCGCGTGGATGATGCGATCCGCGAAGGGCTGAAAGCGCTGGGTTATTACGAACCCACCATTGATTTCGATCTCCGTCCGCCGCCAAAGAAGGGGCGACAGGTGCTTATTGCCCGCGTTTCACCGGGTGAGCCGGTGTTGATCGGCGGCACTAACGTCATTCTGCGCGGCGGCGCGCGTACGGACCGGGATTACCTGGATCTGCTCAGCACGCGGCCGAAAAACGGTACCGTGCTGAACCACGGTGACTACGACCATTTCAAAAAAGAGCTGACGAGCGTCTCCCTGCGTAAGGGTTATTTTGACAGCCAGTTCGACAAAAGCCAGCTGGGCATTGCGCTCGACAGGCACCAGGCCTTCTGGGATATCGATTATGACAGCGGCGAACGTTATCGTTTCGGCGATGTGACCTTCGAAGGCTCACAAATTCGTGAAGAGTATCTGCAAAACCTCGTGCCTTTCAAAAAGGGCGATTACTACCAGTCGCGTGATCTGGCGGAGCTGAACCGCCGCCTCTCCGCCACCGGGTGGTTTAACTCGGTGGTTGTCGCGCCGGAGTTTGATAAATCGCGCAAAACCAAGGTGTTGCCGCTGCATGGCGTTGTTTCGCCGCGCACCGAGAACACCATTGAGACCGGTGTTGGTTATTCGACCGACGTCGGTCCGCGCGTGAAAGCCACATGGAAAAAGCCGTGGATGAACTCATACGGTCACAGCCTGACCACCAGCGCCAGTATCTCAGCGCCGGAACAGCAGCTCGATTTCAGCTACAAAATGCCGCTGCTGAAAAACCCGCTTGAACAGTATTACCTTGTTCAGGGCGGTTTTAAGCGTACCGACCTGAACGATACCGAGGCAGATTCCACCACGCTTGCGGTATCGCGATACTGGGACCTCTCCAGCGGCTGGCAGCGCGCCATTAACCTGCGCTGGAGTCTGGACCACTTTACCCAGGCCAACGTCACCAACACCACCATGCTGCTCTACCCGGGGGTGATGATCAGCCGTACCCGCTCGCGCGGCGGCCTGATGCCAACCTGGGGCGATTCCCAGCGTTACTCCATCGATTACTCCAACACCATGTGGGGTTCCGATGTGGATTTCTCGGTGATTCAGGCGCAAAACGTCTGGATCCGCACGCTGTATGACAAACACCGCTTCGTGATGCGCGGCAACCTCGGCTGGATTGAAACCGGCGACTTCGACAAAGTTCCGCCGGATCTGCGCTTCTTCGCCGGTGGCGACCGCAGTATTCGCGGTTACAAATACAAATCCATCGCGCCGAAAGATGATGACGGCAAGCTGATTGGTGCCTCCAAGCTGGCTACCGGCTCGCTGGAGTACCAGTACAACGTCAGCGGAAAATGGTGGGGCGCGATGTTTGTCGACGGCGGCGAAGCGGTAAGCGATATCCGCCGCAGCGACTTTAAAACCGGCGCGGGCGTGGGCGTACGCTGGCAGTCTCCCGTCGGGCCAATCAAGCTCGATTTCGCCGTGCCGGTGGGTGATAAAGAAGAACACGGTTTACAGTTTTACATCGGTCTGGGGCCTGAATTATGAGTTTATGGAAGAAGATAAGCCTCGGGGTGCTGATTTTTATCGTACTGCTGCTCGGTACGGTGGCGTTTCTGGTCGGAACGACGTCTGGCCTGCATCTGCTGTTTAACGCGGCTAACCGCTGGGTTCCCGGGCTGGAAATTGGCCAGGTGACAGGCGGCTGGCGCGATCTGCGTCTGAAAAACATCCGCTACGAGCAGCCTGGCGTGGCGGTAAACGCGGGGGAATTTCACCTCGCGGTGAAGCTGGGCTGCCTGCGGGACAGCAAGCTGTGCGTTAACGATCTGTCGCTGAAAGACGTGAACGTGGCGATAGATTCGAAGAAAATGCCGAAATCGGCACCCGTTGAGGAAGAGGATAGCGGCCCGCTGAATCTCTCCACACCGTATCCGATTGCCCTCTATCGGGTGGCGCTGGATAACGTCAATGTCAAAATCGACGACACCACCGTCTCCGTCATGGATTTCACCTCCGGCCTGCGCTGGCAGGAGAAAAACCTCACCCTGACGCCAACCTCCCTTCAGGGGCTGCTGATCGCGCTGCCGAAAGTGGCGGACGTGGCGCAGGAAGAAATTGTCGAACCGAAGATCCAGAACCCGCAGCCGGAAGAGAAACCGCTGGGCGAAACGCTGAAAGATCTCTTCTCTAAACCTGTGCTGCCGGAGATGACGGACGTTCATCTGCCGCTGAACCTGAATATCGAAGAGTTTAAAGGCGAGCAGCTGCGTCTCACCGGCGATACCGATCTGACGGTCTTCAACATGCTGCTTAAAGTCAGCAGCATCGACGGCAACATGAAACTCGACGCGCTGGATATCGACACCAACCAGGGCTCGGTTAACGCGTCAGGGAATGCCCTGCTGCGCGACAACTGGCCGGTGGATATCACCCTGAACAGTTCGCTCAACATCGACCCGCTGAAAGGCGAAAAAGTGAAGGTCAAAGTGGGCGGGGCGCTGCGCGATAAACTGGATGTCGGCGTTAACCTCTCCGGCCCGGTGGATATGGATCTGCGCGCGCAAACGCAGCTGGCGGAAGCGGGGCTGCCGCTCAACCTTGAAGTTGTCAGTAAGCAGCTCTACTGGCCGTTCACCGGCGAAAAACAGTTCCAGGCCGATGACCTGAAGCTCAAGCTGAGCGGCAAAATGACCGATTACACCCTGTCATTCCGCGCGGGGGTGAAGGGGCAAGGTGTTCCGCCTGCGACGATTACGCTGGATGCTAAAGGCAACGAGCAGCAGGTGAATCTCGACAAACTGACCGTCGCGGCACTGGAAGGCAAAACGGAACTCACCGCGCTGCTCGACTGGCAGCAGGCGATCAGCTGGCGTGGCGAGCTGAAGCTGACGGGGATCAACACGGCCAAAGAGGTGCCGGACTGGCCGTCAAAACTGGACGGCCTGATCAAAACCCGCGGCAGCCTGTATGGCGGTACGTGGCAGATGGACGTGCCGGAAATCAAGCTTACCGGTAACGTGAAGCAGAATAAGGTCAACGTTGAAGGCTCGCTGAAGGGCAACAGCTATCTGCAGTGGGCGATCCCGGGTCTGCACGTGGCGCTGGGCCGTAACACGGCGGATATCAAAGGCGAGCTGGGGGTGAAAGATCTTAATCTGGATGCCACCATTGATGCACCAAATCTGGATAACGCCCTGCCAGGGCTGGGCGGCACGGCGAAAGGGTTAGTGAAGGTGCGCGGCACGGTAGAGGCTCCGCAGCTGCTGGCCGATATCACCGCCAGCAACCTGCGCTGGCAGGCGCTGACCGTTGCGCGGGTTCGCGTCGAAGGGGATGTGAAATCCACCGATCAGATTGGCGGTAACCTGAACCTGCGCGTGGAGCGCATTTCTCAGCCCGACGTGAACATTAATCTGGTCACTCTGGATGCCAAAGGTAACGAAAAACAGCACGATCTCCAGCTTAAGGTGCAGGGCGAGCCGGTATCCGGTCAGCTTCATCTGACCGGAAGCTTTGATCGCAAACAGGCGCGCTGGAAAGGGACGCTGGACAATACCCGCTTCAACACCCCGGTAGGGCCGCTGGCGCTGTCCCGTTCTATCGCGCTGGACTACCGCAACGCCGAACAAAAGATCAGTATCGGACCGCACTGCTGGACCAACCCGAATGCGGAACTGTGCGTGCCGCAGACCATTGATGCGGGGGCTGAAGGGCGTGCGCAGATCAACCTTAATCGCTTCGACCTGGCGATGCTAAAACCGTTTATGCCGGAGACGACTCAGGCCAGCGGCGTCTTTAGCGGGAAAGCCGATGTCGCGTGGGACACAACCAAAGAGGGGCTGCCGCAGGGTAGCGTGACGCTCTCCGGTCGTAACGTGAAGGTGATACAGGAGGTAAACGACGCACCGCTGCCGGTGGCGTTTGATACCCTCAACCTGAGTGCCGATCTGCATAACAACCGCGCGGAGCTGGGGTGGCTTATCCGTCTGACCAATAATGGTCAGTTTGACGGGCAGGTGCAGATTACCGATCCGCAAGGACGCCGTAATCTCGCCGGTAACGTTAATATCCGCAACTTCAACCTGGCGATGGCCAACCCGATTTTCTCACGTGGAGAAAAAGCGGAGGGGATGCTCAGCGCGAACCTGCGCCTGGCGGGCAATGCGCAAAGCCCGCAGCTGTTTGGCCAGATGCAGCTTAACGGCGTGGATATCGACGGCAACTTTATGCCGTTTGATATGCAGCCAAGCCAGATTGCGATGAACTTCAATGGGATGAGCTCGACCCTCGCCGGGGTGGTGCGTACCCAGCAGGGGCAAATCAACCTCAGCGGCGATGCCGACTGGAGCCAGCTTGATAACTGGCGGGCCCGTGTTGCGGCCAAAGGCAGCAAGGTGCGGATCACCGTACCGCCGATGGTACGTCTGGACGTATCCCCGGATATTGTCTTTGAAGCCACCCCAAGCCTCTTCACGCTGGACGGCAACGTGGACGTACCGTGGGCACGCATCGTGGTGCACGAGGTGCCTGAGAGCGCGGTGGGCGTCTCCAGTGACGAAGTCATGCTCAATGAAAATCTCAAACCCGTTGAGCAGAAGAGCGCCGGTATTCCGATCAACAGTAATCTCACCGTTCACGTCGGCAATAACGTGCGTCTGGATGCGTTTGGGCTGAAGGCGAGACTGACGGGGGATCTGAAAGTCGCGCAGGACAAACAGGGACTGGGTCTGAACGGCCAGATCAATATTCCTGAAGGGCGCTTCCATGCCTATGGTCAGGATCTGATTGTGCGTAAAGGTGAGCTGCTGTTCTCCGGCCCACCGGATCAGCCACTGCTCAATATCGAAGCGATTCGTAACCCGGAAGCCACCGAAAACGACGTTATTGCGGGTGTTCGCGTTACCGGCTCTGCTGATGAGCCGAAGGCGGAGATCTTCTCCGACCCGGCAATGTCGCAACAGGAAGCCCTGTCTTACCTGCTGCGTGGGCAAGGACTGGAGAGCGGCCAGAGCGACAGTGCAGCGATGACCTCGATGTTAGTGGGTCTGGGGGTTGCACAAAGTGGGCAGGTTGTGGGTAAAATCGGCGAGACGTTCGGCGTAAGCAATCTGGCACTGGACACTCAGGGCGTGGGTGACTCCTCGCAAGTGGTGGTCAGTGGCTATGTACTGCCGGGTCTGCAGGTAAAATATGGCGTGGGGATCTTTGACTCACTGGCAACACTCACGTTACGCTATCGCCTTATGCCTAAGCTATATCTGGAAGCAGTGTCCGGCGTAGACCAGGCACTTGATCTGCTCTATCAGTTTGAGTTTTAGCAATGCGAATATTTGTCTACGGCAGTTTACGAACCAAGCAAGGCAACAGTCACTGGATGACCAATGCCCTGCTGCTGGGGAATTACAATATCGAGAACTACCAGTTGTATAGCCTGGGCCACTATCCAGGCGCGGTTCCTGGGGAAGGAACAGTACAGGGTGAAGTTTATCGTATTGATAATGCTACTCTTGCCGAACTTGATGCCTTGCGCACCAGGGGCGGTGAATACGCTCGCCAGTTGATCCAGACGCCGTATGGAAGTGCGTGGATGTACGTCTACCAGCGTCCGGTCGAGGGGTTAAAGCGGATTGTAAGCGGTAACTGGTTAGACAGAGACCAGTACTGAAAAAAACAACGCCACCGTCAGGTGGCGTTGTTTTTTATGGGGTTAGCTCTCTTCTGTGCTTCGGCGTCGGGTCAAAAACAGCGGAACAAAAAGCATGATGTACGGAGCAACCAGCCATATCAGACACAGGGCGCGTGAAAAGCCGTAGTAGTTGATGCACCGCGTATTGCTTGAAATGACGGGAATAAAAAACAGTAAAAACAGCAAAATGGCATAATCGCTACGGTAGGGGATCCATAAATAAAACAAAAACCAGGCGAGCTGGAATGTCATGATGCAGAGATACTGCCATTTGCTGTCTTTACCGTAACAGTCAAACGCCTTTATGTAGCCCATCTTTATGCTGTGAAGAAAGAAACGTAGCATGTAAAACGCCCACAATCGCGACGGTCAGGAGTGTGCTGACCAGCAACTCAATTAAAAAATAGCTATGGGTGATATTAGTAGCACCTGAGCTCAGGGTATGCCGTTTACTCTACCCGCTGTACATTGCAACAAAAAGGGTAGACACACCTGTCTTCATACAGCCCTGAAGCAGACACGAAACGGGCATATTCGTCGGTAATTGTTTTAACGCAGCGTGTAGGGCAAATGCAGGCTATTAATAGCGTTAGATGATATCAAAGACCTATCTCGGTAAATATCAGGTCATCACTCTCATAATACCCTGCAAGCTCTTCAAACAGGTCGGCTCTGCCGGGGTCAAAAACCTGGGGTCACAAGCTCATATATTCTGCTGGTTCCTTGAGATGTTACCCGCTATACCGTATTTAGCGTGCCAGTGTCGCGTCAGACGCAAAGCATAAAAAAGCCCCGACTCGCGGGGCCTTATTATTCAGGGGTAAGAATTACTTCTTCGCAGCGCGTTCGAAAGAGGAGATGATTTCCGCTTTCGCTGCTTCTGCGTTTTCCCAGCCGTCAACTTTAACCCACTTGCCTTTTTCGAGGTCTTTGTAGTGCTCGAAGAAGTGAGTGATCTGCGCTTTCAGCAGTTCTGGCAGGTCGTTCACATCTTTGATGTGATCGTACTCTTTGCTCAGTTTGGTGTGCGGAACAGCAACCAGTTTCGCATCTTCACCAGATTCGTCGGTCATTTTCAGCACGCCAACAGGACGGCAGCGAATGACTGCGCCTGGCTGCAGTGGGTATGGCGTTGGAACCAGTACGTCAACCGGGTCACCGTCCAGAGACAGGGTGTGGTTGATGTAACCGTAGTTGCATGGGTAGAACATGGCGGTAGACATGAAACGGTCTACAAACAGCGCACCGCTCTCTTTGTCCACTTCGTATTTGATAGGATCTGCGTTAGCCGGGATTTCGATAACTACGTAGATGTCTTCTGGCAGTTCTTTACCCGCAGGGACGTTGAGTAAGCTCATGTCTGTGTCCTTTAAAATGGATGGTAAACAAGTGGCAGGTATTATAGCCAACTGGCGCTGAATGTCTCCGCCTGTTTTCGTCTTCTCTCCACGTTCTCCCCACTTTTCAGACCGATTCCATGACAGGAAAATCCATAAACTCAGCCGCTTTTTTAATGGTGAAATGAAAGCGATTACAAACTTGTGATTAACGTTTTATTCACTTTTCTGAAGTGTGATGTAACGCAATTCGTTACATATTTCATTGGCTATAGTCATTTCGCAGAACATCTTTTAACCAACAATAAACACCCCTACGAGGACGTTCATATGTGGAAGCGCTTACTTCTTGTCACAGCAGTTTCGGCAGCCATGTCGTCTATGGCGATGGCCGCCCCTTTAACCGTAGGTTTTTCCCAGGTCGGCTCTGAATCCGGCTGGCGAGCGGCAGAAACCAACGTTGAGAAAAGCGAGGCCCAGAAACGCGGTATCACCCTGAAAATCGCCGATGCGCAGCAAAAACAGGAAAACCAGATCAAAGCCGTGCGGTCATTTATCGCCCAGGGCGTTGATGCCATCTTTATTGCGCCGGTCGTGGCCACTGGCTGGGAGCCGGTCCTGAAGGAAGCGAAAGACGCTGAGATCCCGGTTGTTTTGCTCGATCGTTCCATTGATGTAAAAGACAAATCTCTCTATATGACCACCGTCACCGCCAACAACGTTCTCGAGGGCCAATTAATTGGTGACTGGCTGGTGAAACAGGTGGATGGCAAGCCGTGTAACGTCGTTGAGTTGCAGGGGACCGTCGGGGCGAGCGTGGCCATCGATCGTAAGAAAGGCTTCGCGGAAGCCATCGCCAAAGCGTCAAACATTAAGATTATCCGCTCTCAGTCCGGCGACTTTACCCGCAGTAAAGGTAAAGAGGTCATGGAGAGCTTTATCAAAGCTGAAAACAACGGCAAGAACATTTGCATGGTTTACGCCCACAACGATGACATGGTGATCGGGGCTATCCAGGCCATCAAAGAAGCGGGGCTGAAGCCGGGCAAAGATATCCTCACGGGCTCTATCGATGGCGTGCCGGATATCTATAAAGCGATGATGGACGGCGAAGCGAACGCCAGCGTGGAGCTGACGCCAAACATGGCTGGCCCGGCATTCGATGCGCTGGAGAAATTCAAGAAAGACGGCACCCTGCCTGAAAAAGTGACGATAACCAAATCGACGCTCTACCTGCCTGACACTGCGAAAGAAGAGTTAGAGAAGAAGAAAAATATGGGCTACTAAGGCCTTTTCCCTCGCCCCTTACCCCACTCCTCTCCCCTGAGGGGAGAGGGTGTACAAGGGCGGGTAGACTGGCATGAACATTTCCCTCTCCCCAACCGGGAGAGGGCGAGGGTGAGGGGGAAACATGACCGACACACAACACCAGGAAATCCTCCGCACAGAGGGCTTAAGCAAGTTTTTCCCCGGTGTAAAAGCGCTGGATAACGTTGATTTTAGCCTGCGACGCGGTGAGATTATGGCGCTGCTGGGAGAGAATGGTGCAGGCAAATCGACGCTGATTAAGGCACTTACCGGCGTTTACCATGCCGATCGCGGCACAATCTGGCTAGAAGGCAACGCCATTTCGCCAAAAAACACCGCCCATGCACAACAGCTGGGGATTGGGACGGTTTACCAGGAAGTGAACCTGCTGCCGAATATGTCGGTGGCGGATAACCTGTTTATCGGCCGTGAGCCAAGACGCTTCGGCCTGCTGCGACGCAAAGAGATGGAAGCGCGAGCCACCAGGCTGATGGAATCCTATGGCTTCTCCCTGGACGTTCGCGAACCGCTGAACCGTTTTTCCGTCGCGATGCAGCAAATTGTCGCGATTTGCCGGGCGATCGATCTCTCCGCGAAAGTGCTGATCCTTGATGAGCCTACCGCGAGCCTTGATACCCAGGAAGTTGAAATGCTCTTTACCCTGATGCGCCAGCTGCGCGATCAGGGGGTAAGCCTGATCTTCGTCACCCACTTCCTCGATCAGGTGTATGAGGTCAGCGATCGCATCACGGTGCTGCGCAACGGCAGCTTTGTCGGCTGCCGCGAAACCCGCGAGCTGCCGCAGATAGAACTGGTCAAAATGATGCTGGGCCGCGAGCTGGAAACCAACGCGCTTCAGCGCGCAGGCCGCACGCTGCTCAGCGAGAAACCGGTCGCGGCCTTCAGCAATTTTGGCAAAAAAGGGGTGATCTCACCCTTTAATCTGGACGTGCGGCCCGGTGAAATTGTCGGGCTGGCGGGCCTGCTGGGTTCCGGGCGCACCGAAACCGCCGAGGTGATCTTCGGGATCAAACCTGCGGACAGCGGCAGCGCGCTGATCAAAGGTAAACCGCAGACCCTGCGATCGCCGCATCAGGCCTCCTGCCTGGGCGTGGGCTTCTGCCCGGAAGACAGGAAAACCGATGGCATAATTGCCGCCGCCTCGGTGCGGGAAAATATCATTCTGGCTCTGCAGGCGCAGCGCGGATGGCTACGCCCCATCCCGCGGAAAGAACAAAACGCCATTGCCGAGCGATTTATCCGTCAGCTCGGTATACGTACGCCGAGCGCTGAACAGCCCATTGAATTTCTCTCCGGTGGCAACCAGCAGAAGGTATTGCTGTCACGCTGGCTGCTGACTAAACCCCAGTTCCTGATCCTCGATGAACCGACGCGCGGTATCGACGTTGGGGCGCACGCCGAAATTATCCGGCTTATCGAAACGCTGTGTGCAGACGGTCTGGCGCTGCTGGTTATCTCATCCGAGCTGGAAGAGCTGGTGGGGTATGCCGATCGCGTCATCATCATGCGCGATCGTAAGCAGGTGGCAGAGATCCCGCTGGATAAACTGTCCGTTCCGGCAATCATGAATGCCATCGCGGCGTAAGGAGTTAATCGTGATGCCCCGTTCGCTTCCGCAAACCGGTGCAACCAGGCGCCGCTTCACCTGGCCTACCGGCACGCCGCAAATTATCGCGTTGCTGCTGGTGCTGCTGATCGATAGCCTGGTCGCCCCGCATTTCTTTCAGATTATCGTGCAGGATGGCCGGCTGTTTGGCAGTCCGATAGACATTTTAAACCGTGCCGCCCCGGTGGCGCTTCTGGCCATTGGTATGACGCTGGTGATCGCCACCGGCGGGATTGACCTCTCCGTCGGTGCGGTGATGGCCATCGCCGGCGCCACGGCAGCGTCCATGACCGTCGCCGGGCACAGCCTGCCGGTAGTGCTGCTGGCTGCATTAGGTACCGGCGTGCTGGCCGGACTGTGGAACGGCATTCTGGTGGCGGTCCTGAAAATTCAGCCGTTTGTCGCCACTCTCATCCTGATGGTGGCCGGACGCGGTGTGGCACAGCTTATCACCTCGGGTCAGATTGTGACCTTCAACTCCCCCGGCCTGGCATGGCTTGGCAGCGGTAAGCTGTTCTTCTTCCCGACGCCGATCGTTATTGCGCTGGTCACATTAGTCGTGTTCTGGCTCTTTACCCGTAAAACGGCGCTGGGCATGTTCATTGAAGCGGTCGGAATTAACATCCGTGCGGCGCGAAACGCCGGGGTTAATACGCGGCTGATGGTCATGCTGACCTACGTGCTGAGCGGCATTTGCGCCGCCATTGCCGGGGTGATCGTCGCGGCGGACATCCGTGGTGCGGATGCCAACAACGCCGGGTTATGGCTGGAGCTGGATGCGATCCTGGCGGTGGTCATCGGTGGCGGATCGCTGATGGGCGGGCGGTTTAATCTGCTGCTCTCGGTGATTGGTGCGCTGATTATTCAGGGTATGAATACCGGGATCCTGCTCTCCGGTTTTCAGCCGGAACTCAACCAGGTGGTGAAAGCGGTGGTCGTGCTCTGCGTGCTGATCGTCCAGTCGCCGCGCTTTGTCAGCATCATTAAAGGGATCCGTGGCCATGATAAAACGTAATTTACCGTTAATGATCACCCTGGGCGTGTTTGTGCTGGGTTATCTCTACTGCCTGACGCAATTCCCGGGCTTTGCCTCTACCCGGGTGATTTGCAACATTCTGACGGATAACGCCTTTTTAGGCATTATCGCCGTTGGCATGACCTTTGTGATCCTCTCCGGTGGGATCGATCTCTCGGTTGGGTCGGTGATCGCTTTCACGGGCGTATTCCTCGCAAAAGCGATCGGTTTCTGGGGGATCTCGCCGCTGCTGGCTTTCCCGCTGGTGCTGGTGATGGGCTGCGCGTTTGGCGCCTTTATGGGGCTTTTGATCGACGCGCTGAAAATCCCGGCCTTTATTATCACCCTCGCCGGCATGTTCTTCCTGCGCGGCGTGAGCTACCTGGTCTCGGAAGAATCGATTCCGATTAACCATCCTGTCTACGACACGCTCTCCAGCCTGGCGTGGAAAATCCCCGGGGGCGGTCGTCTGAGCGCGATGGGGTTGCTGATGCTGGGCGTGGTGGTGGTGGGGATCTTCCTTGCCCACCGTACCCGGTTTGGTAATCAGGTCTATGCCATTGGCGGCAGCGCCACCTCGGCAAACCTGATGGGGATCTCCACCCGCAGCACCACAATCCGCATCTATATGCTCTCGACCGGACTGGCGACGCTGGCGGGTATCGTCTTCTCGATTTATACCCAGGCGGGTTATGCCCTGGCAGGCGTCGGGGTGGAGCTTGATGCCATCGCCTCGGTGGTGATTGGCGGCACGTTGCTCAGCGGCGGCGTTGGCACGGTGCTGGGGACGCTGTTCGGCGTGGCGATCCAGGGACTGATCCAGACCTATATCAACTTTGACGGCACGCTCAGTTCATGGTGGACCAAGATCGCCATTGGCATTCTGTTGTTTATTTTTATCGCCCTGCAGCGCGGCCTGACTGTGCTCTGGGAGAACCGACAAAGCTCGCCTGTTACCCGTGTAAACACTTCAGTAACAGAGCCATAACACGCTGAATTTGCTTAAAGTCTAAACATTTTCCGGTAGCGGCCGATACTCTTTTTTTATGCCCAGAAATATCTCGCTACCGGAAATAATATCATGCTTAAAACGCTATCGATTCGTACCGGCTTGCTCTCTTTACTGGCCGTTATGACCCTTCTGCTGCTGCTTGTCAGCGGCATTGGCATTTATGCCCTCACACAGAGTTCTTCTTCACTCCAGCGCATCAACCACCTTCAGGGTGAGCAGATGGTGCAGCTTAATTCTGGCTATACCCTGATCCTGCGCGCGCGTAATGAAGCGGGTCAGGCGGTCCGGATGATGGAAATCGGCATGCTGGATGACGCGGCCAAATCGGTGAAAAACATCAATCAGGAGATTGCCCAGGCCCGTAAAACGCTGAAAGGCGTGATCGACGGCGGGGTGGCGGATGAGCAGGGACAAAAACTGCTGGATAAGGTGGCCGCGAGCCTGGCGACCTATAACCAGCAGGGGATCGACCCGATGCTGAAAGCCCTGAACGATCAGAGCGCAGACAGCTATTACGATCTGCTGGAGAACACGCTGATCCCGGTGGCGGCGCAGTTTGATAATGATATGCAGGTCTTTCAGAAATGGAGCGAAGCGCGCGGGAAAGCGGAAGTGAAGGCCGTGCAGTCGAGCAAAAACCGGGTACTGACCCTGATCGTGGTGGCCGCGCTGCTGACGGCTGGCATTATTGTGCTGGCGTGGCTGGTACTGCGTCACATGCTGCTCAAACCGCTTTCGGCCTCCATTGCTCAGCTGGAGAACGTGGCGGCGGGCGATTTAACCCACTCGCTGAATGACCCGGCAAGCCAGGAGTTTAACCGCCTGAACGCGGCCATTGAGGGGATGCGGCAGTCTCTGATGAACTCGGTTTTACGGGTACGTGATGCCAGCTCGCAAATTGATACCGGTAGCCGCGAGTTGACGGCGGGGAACATGGATCTTGCCCAGCGCACGGAATCCACCGCGACATCGCTTGAGCAGACGGCCGCCAGCATGGAAGAGATCACCGCCACGGTGAAACTCAATGCAGACAACGCCGAGCAGGCGCACCAGCTGGCGAAATCCGTGTCTGACACCGCCGATCACGGCAGCGAAATGGTCTGCTACGTCATTGAAAAAATGCGTGATATCGCCGGCAGTTCGGCACGCATCGCCGATATTCTGAGCGTCATTGACGGCATTGCCTTCCAGACCAATATTCTGGCGCTGAACGCCTCGGTGGAAGCGGCGCGCGCGGGTGAGCAGGGGCGCGGGTTTGCCGTTGTCGCCGGTGAAGTGCGAAACCTCGCCAGCCGCAGCGCTGACGCAGCAAAAGAGATCCGTTCGCTTATCAGTGATTCTCAGACCCATGTAAACGAAGGCAGCGAGCTGGCGCAGCAGGCTGGCGAAACGATGGATGAGATCGCAACAGAAGTACTGCGCATGACCAAACTGATGCGCGAGATTGCGACCGCGTCCCAGGAGCAGAGTCGCGGCATTGAGCAGGTGAATATTGCCGTGAATCAGATGGACGAAACCGCGCAGCAGAATGCGGCGCTGGTCCAGCAATCTTCTGCCGCGACGCGCTCGCTGGAAGAGCAATCGCGTCAGCTGATGGACGCCATGGCATCATTTAAACTGACGGCTCAGACAGCGGCATAATATTTTCCCGCCCCGGCGCATTCTGTGTCGGGGTTTTATGTGTCGCTGAATTTAATGCGCCAATATTATCGTGAATATCGCCCATTAATATTTCCAGAGACTGGGTTAATGCTAATGCATTTTCAGTCGGCTCAAGATATAACCCTTTGCGGAAAAATAGCGGCTCGTCAAACAGCTGATTAAAGCGTTTTAATGCCAGACTCACCGCGGGGCGCGACATCTCCAGACGTACAGAGGCTTTTGCCATACTGCCGCAACGGACCACTTCAATAAAAACAGGGATAAGATTTAAATCAATGCCGGTATTAGCACGGGAATAATTTTTCATGACGATTAGGCTCCAGGAAATATTTGTCAAACTGTTATGGAAATAATGCAGGAGCAAAACCGAATATTAAAGCGTGTTTTTTATAAACACTTATACGGTAAAATATATAAATGAAGCGGGGAGCCTGAAGGGCTCCCCGTGTTATGGATTATGCGTCCGGATACTCACGGATAAAACGTTCAACGTCATCAACCATATGGGTGTTGCCGACAAAGAACGAACGACGCTGGTGCAGGCTTTCCGGCACGATGTCCAGAATACGCTCTTTACCGTCGCTCGCCTTGCCGCCAGCCTGTTCGGCCAGGAACGCCATTGGGTTGCATTCATACAGCAGACGCAGCTTGCCGTCAGGGTGGCTTGCCGTGCTTGGGTAGAGGTAGATACCGCCTTTCAGCAGGTTGCGGTGGAAGTCAGCAACCAGCGAGCCGATATAGCGGGACGTGTACGGGCGCTGAGTGGCTTTATCTTCTTCCTGGCAGAACTTGATGTATTTCTTCACGCCGTTCGGGAATCGGATGTAGTTGCCTTCGTTGATGGAGTAGGTGTTGCCCTTCTCCGGGAAGCGCATACGTTCCTGGCTCAGGCAGAAAACGCCCAGCGAGGGATCGTAAGTAAAGGCGTGAACGCCGCAGCCCGTGGTGTACACCAGCATGGTGGAGGAGCCATAAACGACGTAACCGGCCGCCACCTGGTTACTGCCCGGCTGCAGGAAATCTTCCTCTGTCACCGGCGTGCCAACAGGCGTGACGCGGCGGTAGATGGAGAAAATGGTACCGACAGAAACGTTAACGTCGATGTTAGAGGAACCGTCCAGCGGATCCATCAGCACAACGTATTTAGCGTGTTCACACCCTTCGAAAACGACAATTTCATCTTCTTCTTCGGAGGCGATACCCGCCACGATGTCGCGCGCGCGCAGTGCAGCTTTCAGTTTTTCATTTGCGAACAGATCGAGTTTCTGTTGAACCTCGCCCTGAACGTTCTCGGCACCGCTGGCACCCAGGATATCGACCAGACCGGCCTTGTTGATATCACGGTGGATGATCTTAGCGCCCAGCTTTATTGCCGACAGCAAAGCAGTGAGTTCACCCGTAGCATGAGAAAACTCGTGCTGCTTTTCGACAATAAATTCACCTAACGTTTTCATAACACTTTCCCTGCATCTTTGTGAGTAGAGCGATTGTATGTTCACTAAAACGACTAAAGCCCAACAATCTTAACAAACATTCAAATATTAGCGCAGAGGTGAATCGCGCCAGCAATATACGGATTTACCTGAAATGCGTTTCGCTGTCGCTGACATGTGAGTAAAATGTGCGCCACATTGAAGAAGGATAGTGACGTATGCGCATTCATATATTGGGGATTTGTGGCACTTTCATGGGCGGACTGGCAATGCTGGCGCGCTCTCTGGGCCATGAAGTGACAGGTTCGGACGCCAATGTGTATCCGCCGATGAGCACGCTTCTGGAGAAACAGGGCATCTCTCTGATTCAGGGATACGATGCCAGCCAGCTGGATCCTGAGCCGGATCTGGTGATCATTGGCAACGCCATGACCCGCGGTAATCCGTGCGTTGAGGCGGTTCTGGAACGCAACATTCCGTTCATGTCTGGCCCGCAGTGGCTGCATGATTTCGTGCTGCGCGACCGTTGGGTCGTTGCCGTAGCCGGAACGCATGGCAAAACCACGACCGCCGGAATGGCGACCTGGATCCTCGAAGCCTGTGGTTATAAGCCAGGTTTTGTGATCGGGGGTGTGCCGGGTAATTTCGATGTTTCTGCGCGTCTGGGTGACAGCCCGTTCTTCGTGATCGAAGCCGACGAGTATGACTGCGCGTTCTTCGACAAGCGCTCCAAGTTCGTGCACTACTGCCCGCGGACGCTGATCCTCAACAACCTTGAGTTCGATCACGCGGATATTTTTGACGACCTGAAAGCGATTCAGAAACAGTTCCACCATCTGGTGCGCATCGTTCCGGGTCAGGGCCGCATCATCCTGCCGGAAAACGACATCAACCTGAAGCAAACCCTGGCGATGGGATGCTGGAGCGAGCAGGAGCTGGTGGGCGAGCAGGGACACTGGCAGGCGAAAAAACTCAACGCGGATGCCTCTGAGTGGGAAGTGCTGCTCGACGGTGAGAAAGTGGGTGAGGTGAAGTGGGGCCTGGTGGGCGAGCACAACATGCACAACGGCCTGATGGCGATTGCCGCGGCACGTCATGTGGGCGTTCAGCCTGCGGATGCGGCGGATGCGTTAGGCTCGTTCATTAACGCCCGCCGTCGTCTGGAGCTGCGCGGTGAAGCCCACGGCGTCACGGTGTATGACGATTTTGCGCATCACCCGACCGCCATTCTGGCGACGCTTGCGGCCTTACGCGGCAAAGTCGGCGGGACCGCCCGCATTCTGGCCGTGCTGGAACCGCGTTCGAACACCATGAAAATGGGCATCTGCAAAGACGATCTTGCGCCATCCTTAGGGCGTGCCGATGAAGTCTTCCTGCTGCAGCCGCAGCATATTCCGTGGCAGGTGGCCGAAGTGGCCGATGCCTGCATTCAGCCTGCGCACTGGAGTGCGGATGTGGATGCGCTGGCGGATATGGTGGTGAAAGCCGCACAGCCTGGCGATCACATTCTGGTGATGAGCAACGGCGGTTTTGGTGGGATCCATCAGAAGCTGCTGGACGGTTTGGCGAAGAAAGCGCAGGCGGTCGCCGAGTAAAAAAAAGCCCGGTAGCGCTCACGCTTACCGGGCTTTTTCTCCCTCTCCCTGTGGGCGAGGGGCGGGGTTAAGGGCACTCAACGATGCTGTGCTTACTCTTCGTTTTCAGACAGCTCACGCAGATACTGGAAAATCAGGCGTGCAGACTTCGGCGGCTTGTTCGCTTCTTTCTCTTTCTGGGCATTGCGGATCAACGAACGCAGCTGCTGGCGATCGGCATCCGGCCACAGGTTCAGTACTTCCGGTACCGCATCATCACCTTGTTCAATCAGACGATCGCGGATCTGCTCAAGCTTATGGAACAGCGCAACCTGCTGGTTGTGGCGGTTTTTCAGTTTGTCCAGCGCCTGGCGGATCGGTTCAACGTCACGCTGACGCAGCATTTTACCGATAAGCTGAAGCTGACGGCGACGGCCTTCTTTCTTGATTTTCTGTGCCAGTTCAATGGCATCGCGCAGATCCTGGTCGAGCGGGAGTTTATCCAGCGCGTTTTTACCCAGTTCTACCATTTCCGCGCCAAGCTGTTTTAACTCTTCGGCGTCACGTTTAATTTCACTTTTACTGACCCAGATGATCTCATCATCTTCGTCTTCGATGTCATCACCGGGAACGTCGTCGAGCCAGTCTTCGGGCTGCTTAGTCATGTCAGGCTCCTTAAAAAAAGAGGCTAATGTTACCAGTTAAGACGCGCACTGAAAAACGGTTCTCTGTTAGACTTCAATTAACTCTCTCTTACAGTATGGCATTTGCGATGAAAGTAACCTCACAAGTTGAAGCGCAGCGTAAGATTCTGGAAGAAGCCGTCTCCACCGCGCTGACGCTCGCTTCAGGTAAATCAGATGGCGCCGAAGTGGCGGTAAGCAAAACCACCGGCATCAGCGTCAGCACCCGCTACGGCGAAGTGGAAAATGTAGAATTCAACAGCGATGGCGCCCTGGGGATCACGGTTTATCACCAGAATCGCAAAGGCAGCGCGTCATCGACCGATCTCAGCCCGGATGCCATTGCCCGTACGGTGCAGGCTGCGCTGGATATTGCGCGTTACACCTCGCCCGATCCTTACGCCGGCGTTGCCGACAAAGAGCTGCTGGCATTCGATGCCCCGGATCTCGATCTTTTCCACCCGGCGGAAGTGACGCCGGACGAAGCGATCGAACTGGCTGCCCGTGCCGAGCAGGCGTCTCTGAAGGCCGATAAACGCATCACCAATACCGAAGGCGGAAGTTTTAACAGCCACTACGGTATCAAAGTGTTTGGTAACAGCCACGGGATGCTGCAGGGCTACTGCTCAACGCGCCATTCGCTCTCCAGCTGCGTTATCGCTGAAGAGAACGGTGATATGGAGCGTGATTACGCCTACACCATCGGTCGCGCGCTGGGCGATTTGCAGTCACCTGAGTGGGTTGGCGCAGAATGCGCGCAGCGCACGCTGTCCCGTCTGTCGCCACGTAAACTCTCCACCATGAAAGCCCCGGTCATTTTTGCCAATGAAGTGGCGACCGGCCTGTTTGGCCACCTGGTGGGGGCGATTGCCGGGGGCTCCGTTTACCGTAAATCAACGTTCCTGCTTGACTCGCTGGGCAAGCAGATCCTGCCGGAATGGCTGACCATTGAAGAGCATCCGCACCTGCTGAAAGGGCTGGCCTCGACGCCGTTCGACAGCGAAGGTGTGCGCACCGAGCGCCGCGATATCATCAAAGACGGCATTCTGACGCAGTGGCTGCTGACCAACTACTCCGCGCGCAAGCTGGGGCTGAAAAGCACCGGTCACGCGGGCGGCATTCACAACTGGCGAATCGCGGGTCAGGGCCTGAGCTTTGAGCAGATGCTTAAAGAGATGGGCACCGGTCTGGTCGTCACCGAGTTAATGGGCCAGGGCGTAAGCGGCATTACCGGCGATTACTCGCGCGGCGCGGCGGGCTTCTGGGTTGAGAACGGTGAAATTCAGTATCCGGTAAGCGAAATTACCATCGCCGGCAACCTGAAAGACATGTGGCGCAATATTGTTACTGTCGGTAACGATATTGAAACACGTAGCAATATACAGTGTGGTTCAGTCCTCTTACCGGAGATGAAAATCGCCGGGCAGTAATACCCGTAAAGGCGTTTTAATAATAAAAAAGGAAGTGAGCAATGCGTAAACACCTGTTAGCGATCGTCGCAGCGTCAACGCTGGTTCTTGGTTCTTCTGCGTTTGCTGCCGATCTTGAAGACGACATGGGCATCCTCAGTGAAAACCTGAAGGTGGTGCAGAAAACGGACAATGCGGCGGAAATGAAAGGCGCATTGACCAAAATGCGTGAAGCGGCACTGGACGCACAGAAATCCACGCCGCCAAAGCTGGAAAATAAAGCGGCAGACAGCGCTGAGATGAAAGACTACCGCCACGGCTTTGACGTGCTGGTCGGTCAGATTGACGGTGCACTGAAGCTTGCCAACGAAGGCAAAGTGAAGGAAGCCCAGGCGGCAGCCGACCAGTTTGTGACCACGCGTAATACCTATCACAAAAAGTATCGTTAATTCTCGGTACGCGCTTTCCCCGTGCGGGGGCGGTTAATCGCCCCCGCATGTTTGCTTTCCGGGCATAAGAAAACCTTATCCACCTCACATATTTGCACGCCTGCCCATAATCTTTTTCGCTCCCACGCCCCCTTAATTGCCGTCAGATAGCGTGATATTCATCACGTAAATACAGTGATTTATCTATATTCAGCATATTTATGTGGCACAGATCACTGCCGGTGCTCGCCTTTCCACTTCGAAGTGGAAAACAACTCGCTACAAACAATTCCCCCCCAACGTTAGTTTTATTCCAGAGCCATTAACGGGGTAAGACGAGTGATTAACGGAGCGGTAATGAACGACGTTGGAGATCAGGCGGTGCAAACAGAGCAGCTCGCTAACACCATGCTGACGCAGGTGTATGCCCTGCTGGCCCGGCACAACATCATCCCCAACGCAGTACAGGAACAGATGCTCACCTCCCACGTTCGCGCGATGGCGCACCGGTCCGTGACCGGCGAGCCGCTGCCGGAGGTTGAAGCCGAGCTGTTCGACGAAATTTCTCCCGATTCAATGCGGCTTGCCCGTGAAGTGGTCGCGCAGTTTGGCAACCTTCCTGATGAAGAGGCCTGGCTGCTCTCCGTTCACTTCGAAGTCGCGAAAGACAACCTTTAAGGAGCAACACATGGAACAGATTACAGTCGTGATTGGCGATCGCCTGGGTAAAGGTCAGAAAGTGGCGGCAGGCGTTGAAAAAGCCGGTGGACGCGCGGTTGTCGTGCCGGGTGTGGCAGCAGACATGAAGCTCGGGGACGTGATGAAAGCGGAAAATGCCACCTTCGGCATCTCTTTCTGCGGCAGCGGCGGCGCGGGTGCCATCACCGCACAAACCAAATATGGCTACAAAGCCAAATACGGCATGCGTTCAGTGGATGAAGGCGTCACCGCCATCAATGAAGGCTGCAATGTGCTGGGCTTTGGCTTTATGGATAAAGAAGAGCTGGGCGAGCGTCTGGTTCAGGCGTGGCAGAAGAAACACGGCGCATAAGCATGAAAGAACAGTTCACAACCACGGTGAGAGTGAAGGGCAAAGGCGACGCTAAAGCGCGCGCCTTTGCTGATGCACTCAACCACGTTCAGGCCGCGGTGATGAAAGCCTCACCGCATATCTTACTGCGTATTGAGCCACAGGATGTGCAGGTCGTTCAGGCGCAAGAAGCGGTGCGTAAAGAAGCTTTTCTGTTCTTCTTTTTGCGCCGGGAAAGACGCACCTACAGCGTGGAGCTGGATGTGACCGTCAACGTGACTGCCATCAATCTCGACCAGGTGGATTTCGTCACGCAACGCTGATTATTCATAAAAGGGCAGACTGATGTTCTTAATTATATTAATAAAATCGCTCATCATTGGCGGCCTGGTTGGCGTCGGTGTGGGGGCCGGGGCTGCACGCATGTTTCATGCGCCTACCACTCAGGGTATGGGCGCGTTTCGTACGTTGGGGGAACTGAACTCCTGTGAAGGGGATCCGGCATCTCACTTCTCCTTTGGGTTAGGCTTCTTCTTTAACGCCTGGGCCTCTTCCGTGGCCGCAGGGGCATTCACACAGGACGTTGACCACCGCATCATCCCGAACTGGGGTGCTGCAGCACTGATGATTAAAAACCGTAACGTCGGCGAAACGCTGCACGATCCGCGCAAAATGGCGATTGCCTGCGGCGTGATCGGCATGATTGTCGTCACCTTCCTTAACCTCACCGCCTCTTCTGTTCCGGCTGCGCTTCAGGTAACCGCCGTGAAGGTGCTGGTGCCTGCGGCAAACCTGCTGGTCAACACCGTGATGCCGGTGATCTTCTGGCTGGCCGCCATTGATGCGGGTAAAAAATCGGGCTTCTGGGCCACCATTTTCGGCGGCGCGGCGCAGCTGATCATGGGTAACGCCGTACCGGGTCTGGTGCTGGGTATCCTGATCGGTAAGGGCGTTGAAGAGAGCGGATGGAACCACGTCACCAAAGTGATGATGGCGGCCATCGTGGCGCTGTTCGTGCTGAGCGGTTTCTTCCGTGGCTTCGACATGAAGATGATCGAATCCTTCCATCTGACCGTGCCGAACTGGCTCGACATGATCCACAACGCGCTCAGCGGTAAATAACAGGAGCCTCGACATGGAACAGAATAAAGGTTTTTGGTATGCCGACTGGTCGTTCCCGATCTTCGTTGGCCTGCTCTCTTCCGGTGTTTTCGCCGGGACGCATATGTACTACCTCTACGGCATCGGCGCGTTCAACGAAGTGGCCTTCGTGGCGATGCTGAAAGCGGGGATGGATACCGGCGTTTACGGCGCGGTGGCGGCGTTCGGTGCGAGCTTCCTGTTCGCCCGTATTATCGAAGGGTCGCTGGTCGGTATCCTTGATATCGGCGGGGCGATTCAGACCGGGGTGGGCCTCGGGGTTCCGGCGCTGCTGCTGGGCGCGGGCATCATGTTCCCGGTGACCAACTTTATCGCCGCGCTGATCACCGGCCTGGTGATTGGCCTGGCAATTGGCTACGTCATCATCCTGGCGCGTAAGTTCACCATCAATCAGAGCAACTCCACCTACGGGGCGGACGTGATGATGGGGGCCGGTAACGCCTCCGGTCGTTTCCTCGGGCCGTTGATTATCCTCAGCGCCATGACCGCCTCCATTCCTATTGGTGTCGGCTCTCTGGTGGGTGCGCTGCTGTTCTATATCTGGCAGAAGCCGATTACCGGTGGCGCCATTCTCGGTGCAATGATTCTGGGCTGGCTGTTCCCGGTCGCCCTTTAATGCCCGCGGGCGCCCCGGCGCCCGCCTTATCAGGAGATCCTCATGTTTGATTTACTCCTGCGCCGTGCGCGCCTCACCGACGATACCCTGACCGATATCGCCATTCAGGACGGAAAAATCGCGGCGCTGGGCGACATTACCGCGGCCGCCCGCAAAACGGTTGAGTTGAACGGTGAAGTGTTCGTCAGCGCAGGCTGGATTGACTCCCACGTTCACTGCTACCCGAACTCCCCTATTTATCACGACGAACCGGACAGCGTGGGCATCGCCACCGGCGTGACCTCGGTGGTGGATGCCGGCAGTACCGGCGCGGATGACGTGGACGATTTTTATGAAATCACCCGTAAAGCCTCAACCGACGTTTATGCCTTACTGAACATCTCCCGCGTGGGGCTGATTGCCCAGAACGAACTGGCCAATATGGCCAACATTGATGCGAAGGCCGTGAAGCAGGCCGTTACGCGCTACCCGGATTTTATCGTTGGCCTGAAAGCGCGCATGAGCAGCAGCGTGGTTGGCGAAAACGGCATAACGCCGCTTGAGCACGCGAAAGCCATCCAGAAAGAGAACGGCGACCTGCCGCTGATGGTGCACATCGGCAACAACCCGCCTAACCTCGATGAAATTGCCGACCTGCTCAGCTCAGGCGACATCATCACCCACTGCTACAACGGCAAGCCGAACCGCATTCTGACGCCATCCGGTGAACTGCGTGCGTCCATCACCTCCGCCCTGAAACGCGGTGTGCGCCTGGACGTCGGACACGGTACGGCGAGCTTTAGCTTTGAGGTGGCGAGACGCGCCATTGCGATGGGCATTTTGCCACACACCATCAGCTCGGATATTTACTGCCGCAACCGCATTAACGGCCCGGTAGGGTCGCTGGCAAGCGTGATGTCGAAGTTTCTCGCCATCGGCATGTCGCTGCCGCAGGTGATTGAGTGCGTCACCGCGAACGCCGCCGACGGGCTGCGTCTGACGCACAAAGGCCGTATTCAGCCAGGTCTTGATGCTGACCTGACGCTGTTCACGATAAAACGCCAGCCAACGCTGCTGGTGGATGCTGAAAATGACAGCCTGCAGGCTGAACACATTCTGGTGCCGCTTGCCGCCATCCGCGCAGGCAAGGGCTACATGACCGAACAAGGGAGCACGGAACATGCCTTCGATTTATGAGAAGTATCACTTAAAGCAAGTCATCAACACCTCAGGCCGTATGACGGCGCTGGGTGTTTCCACGCCGCGCCCGGACGTAGTGCAGGCGGCGATGGATGGCATGAATCACTATTTCGAGATGAAGGATCTGGTCAACAAAACCGGCGAATACATCGCGAAGCTGCTGGATGTGGAAGGGGCGACGGTGGTCTCCTGCGCGTCAGCGGGCATCGCCCAGTCCGTGGCGGCGGTGCTGGTCAAAGACAGCGACTGGCTGCTGGAGAACCTGCACGTCACCCCGATTGAGAACAACGAAATCGTGCTGCCGAAAGGCCATAACGTTAACTTTGGCGCACCGGTAGGCACTATGGTGGCGCTGGGCGGCGGCAAGCTGGTGGAAGCGGGTTACGCGAACGAATGCTCCGCCGATCAGCTGGCGGCGGCCATCACGCCGCGTACCGCGGCCATTCTTTACATCAAGTCTCACCACTGCGTGCAGAAAAGCATGCTCAGCGTAGAGCAGGCGGCGGTGGTGGCGCGTAAGCACGATCTGCCGCTGATCGTGGATGCGGCCGCGGAAGAAGATCTTCACGTTTACTACCGCTCCGGTGCCGATCTGGTTATCTACAGCGGTGCGAAAGCGATTGAAGGGCCAACCAGCGGGCTGGTGATCGGCAAAACGCAGTATGTTGAGTGGGTGAAACGCCAGACGGCGGGGATTGGCCGCGCAATGAAAGTGGGTAAAGAGGGGATCCTCGGCCTCACCTGTGCCATCGAACACTACCTGACGGCGACCAAAGAGAGCGGCGAAGAGATGGTGGCGAAGATGACGCCATTTATTGACGCGCTTAATACCCTTAACGGCGTGACGGCACGCGTGGTCTGGGACAGTGCCGGTCGCGATATCGCCCGTACCGAGATTAAGTTTGATGAAGCTACCACCGGTGTTGGCACCGGCGACCTGGTGACCGCGCTGAAGCAGGGCGAGTACGCCATTTACTTCCGTGGCTACAAGGCCAACGAAGGGATTATCGAAGCGGACGTGCGCAGCGTGAATGCCGATCAGCTGAACATTGTTTATCGCCGCATGAGTGAAGTGTTAGGACAGGAGAAAAAGGCATGAAACTGACCCCCAACTTTTACCGTGACCGCGTCTGCCTGAACGTGCTGGCAGGATCGAAAGCCAACGCCAGCGCCATTTACGAGGCGGCGGAAGGCCACGTGCTGGTGGGCGTGCTCTCCAAAAATTACCCGGATGTCGCCAGTGCGGTTGCCGATATGCGCGACTACGCTCAGCTTATCGATAATGCGCTCTCCGTGGGCCTCGGCGCGGGCGATCCGAACCAGTCCGCGATGGTCAGTGAGATCGCCCGTCAGGTGCAGCCGCAGCACGTTAACCAGGTGTTCACCGGCGTGGCAACCAGCCGTGCGCTGCTGGGGCAGAGTGAATCCGTGGTCAATGGCCTGGTCTCTCCGACCGGCACCGTTGGCAAGGTGAAAATCTCCACCGGTCCGCTGAGCAGCACGGCGCCGGACGGCATTGTGCCGGTTGAAACCGCGATTGCCCTGCTGAAAGATTTTGGCGGAAGCTCCATCAAATACTTCCCGATGGGAGGCCTGGCGTGTCGGGACGAATACCAGGCAGTGGCGGAAGCCTGCGCCCGTCACGATTTCTGGCTGGAGCCGACCGGTGGGATCGATCTGGAGAACTATGAAGCGATCCTGCAGATCGCCCTTGATGCGGGCGTGAGTAAAATCATTCCGCATATCTACAGCTCGATTATCGACAAAGCCAGCGGCGACACGCGTCCGGAAGATGTGCGTACGCTGCTGGAGATGACGAAGAAGCTGGCTAAGTAGTCTTTACCCCTCACCCCGGCCCTCTCCCCAAAGGGGAGAGGGTGTAATCGTCCCCTCTCCCCTTTGGGGAGAGGGTTAGGGTGAGGGGCACAAACCGCACAAAACCAAAGGAGCCACCATGCACACCCGCAATCTGCTCGTCGCTTCACTCTCGTTACTCGCTACCACCGCCATCGCCCAGACGCAGTACGCCTGGGTCGGGACGTACAACCCGAACGGCGAGGGGCTGTACCGCTTTACGGTCGATCCTCACACTGGTGCGCTGTCGAATAAAACGCTGGTCAGCACGCTGCCAAACGCCGCGCAGCTCACCGTCTCGCAGGATGGTAAGACGCTCTATCTGGCGAGCGAAGTGGAGCAGGGCGTGGTGCAGGCGCTGCGCGTGGGCGATAACGGTGAACTGAGCGAGCTTAATCAGGTGGCGTCCGGCGGGGCGGGGCCGGTCTATCTCTCCCTGACGCCAAAGGGTCACCACCTGCTGGTGGCGAACTACGTCAGCGGCTCGATTGCTGTTCTGCCCGTTAATGCAGGCGGCAGTCTGGGGGAGGCCACGGACACGCATCAGGATCGGGGAGAGCCGGGCGTGGCGAAACCGGCGGCGGCGGTGGAAGGCAGTTTTGCCATTAGCGATCACAATGGCCCCCATGCGCACATGATCGCCGCCGATCCGCGCGGGAAATACGTTTTTTCTACCGATCTGGGCCTGGATCGTATCTACCAGTACCGTTTTGACGATCAAACAGGCAAGCTGACCCCGAACGATCCGCCGTTTATCAGTGCCTCCTCGAAAGGGGCCGGTCCGCGGCATTTCGTCTTTACGCCGAAAGGCGATGCGTTATGGCTGATTAACGAAGAGGCATCCACGCTCACGCACTATACGCTGGATGCGCGAGGCAGGCTGCAGGAGGGGAAAACCCTCTCCGCCCTGCCACACGGCTATAAAGGCACCAGTTTTGCCGCCGGGCTGGCGCTCAGTGCCGATGGCAAACAGCTGTATGTGGCTAACCGTTTGCATAACAGCATCGGGCACTTTACCGTAACAGCGGATGGCACGCTGACGCATCAGGATGATGTGTGGACGCGTGGTGATTACCCGCGCACCCTGACGCTCGACAAACAGGGGCGCTGGCTGTACGTCATGAATCAGCGCAGCGACAACATTACCCGTTTTCGCGTGGCGCAGGACGGCAAACTCAGCGCCGAGCCGGACTATACCCCGGTCGGCAGCCCATCCCAGATGGTCATTTCACCCTAAGCCGTAAGAGGACAACCCCGTGCGATTTCCGAACCAACGTTTAGCGCAACTTTTCGATCTGTTGCAAAACGAGACGCTGCCGCAGGACGAACTGGCGCAGCGGCTGTCGGTCTCCACGCGAACCGTCCGCGCTGATATCACTGCCCTGAACGCGCTGCTGGCGAGCCACGGCGCGCAGTTTATTCTCAGCCGCGGCAATGGCTATCAGCTCAAAATTGACGATGCAGAACGCTATCAGCAGCTTCAGTCCTCCCACCCGCGCGCGCTGCGCATTCCCCGCACCGGGCCGGAGCGCGTGCACTATCTGGTGGTCCGTTTTCTTACCTCCGCGTTTTCGCTCAAGCTGGAGGATCTGGCGGATGAGTGGTTTGTCAGCCGTGCGACGCTGCAAAGTGACATGGTGGAAGTGCGCGAGTGGTTCCACCGTTACAACCTGACGCTGGAAACCCGACCGCGCCACGGCATGAAGCTGTTTGGCAGCGAGATGGCGACCCGCGCCTGTCTCACCGATCTGCTCTGGGAGCTGGCACAGCAGGATAGCCTGAACCCGCTGGTGACCGACGTTGCGCTCAATGCGGGGGTGGCTGAGCAGATGGTTCCCGTGCTGCACGATGCGCTGACGCGACATCACATTCGTCTGACTGACGAGGGCGAGCTGTTCCTGCGCCTGTACTGTGCGGTGTCGGTGCGTCGCATCAGCGAGGGCTATCCGCTGCCGGAATTTCACGCAGAAGATGTGGCCGAGAATGTCCGTGAGGCGGCGAAAGACATCGCTGTGACCATTCAACAGCTGGCGGATAAAGCGCTTTCGCCTTCAGAAGAGAGCTGGCTCTGCGTTCACATCGCGGCACGTCAGATCCAGGAGATTGCCCCCAGTGCCATCAATGCCGATGACGACGAAGCGCTGGTCAATTACATCCTGCGCTACATCAATACCCACTATAACTACAACCTGCTCAGCGACGAGCAACTGCATGCGGATCTGCTCACCCACATCAAAACCATGATCACCCGCGTGCGCTATCAAATCATGATCCCGAATCCGCTTCTGGATAACATCAAGCAGCACTACCCGATGGCGTGGGATATGACCCTCGCGGCAGTGTCGAGCTGGGGGAAATACACGCCGTATGTGATCAGCGAAAACGAGATCGGTTTCCTGGTGCTGCATATCGGCGTCGGGCTGGAGCGCCACTACAACATCGGCTACCAGCGCCAGCCGAGGGTGCTGTTAGTTTGCGATGCCGGGAATGCGATGGTCCGGATGATTGAAGCGGTGCTGCAGCGCAAATATCCGCAAATTGAGGTGACCCGCACGCTCACGCTGCGCGAGTATGAGCTGGCGGAACCGATCGGCGAAGACTTTGTTATCTCGACCGCCCGCGTGAGCGAAAAGTCTAAACCGGTGGTGATGATCGCCCCGTTCCCGACGGACTACCAGCTTGAGCAGATAGGTAAGCTGGTGCTGGTGGACCGAACCCGCCCGTGGATGCTGGATAAATACTTCGATGCCGCCCATTTTCGTATTATCGACAGGCCGATTGACCAGCAAACGCTGTTCCGGGAGCTGTGCGAGCAGCTCGAAGAAGAGGGGTTTGTTGGCGCGGAGTTTCTGGATTCGGTCGTTGAGCGAGAGGCCATCGTCAGCACCATGCTGGGCGACGGCATTGCGCTGCCGCACTCCCTCGGGCTACTGGCACAAAAAACGGTGGTTTACACCGTGCTGTCACCGCAGGGTATTGCCTGGGGGGATGAAACCGCCCACGTGATTTTCCTGCTCGCCATCAGCAAGCGCGAGTACGAAGAGGCGATGGCGATTTACGATATTTTCGTGACTTTCCTGCGTGAGCGCGCCATGTCACGGCTGTGCAGTTGCAATGATTTCGCCGGGTTTAAAGCGGTGGCGATGGAGAGTGTGAGCCGGTTTTGAGAGACGTTATCCAGAATTCGATGTAATGCAAATGTAATGCTAAAATGCATTACACATTCGATTTCACTGGAGGCATAATGGCCACGCTGAACGTCCGTCTGGATGACAAACTCAAAAACGAGGCTTATGCCGTGCTTGAAAAACTCAATATCACGCCAACGGAAGCCGTTCGGTTACTGTTTCAGTACGTTGCGGAGACGGGGCGTATGCCGGTGAAAACGGTCACTGTTAGCGACAGTGAAGATGAACTCATACAGACAGTCCGGGAGCGGTTGGCTAATCCGCAAAAAGGAATTAAGGTTAGGCTGGATGACTTATGAACTCGTATTTGATCCGAGGGCGTTCAAGGAGTGGACCAGGCTGGGTGATACCGTAAAAAATCAGTTTAAGAAGAAGCTTGCGAACGTGTTGGTGAACCCCAGGGTTGAATCGGCTCGCCTGCATGGCCTGCCTGATTGCGACAAGATAAAACTCAGATCCCAGGGTTATCGTTTGGTCTATCAGGTTCAGGACAACGTTGTGACGGTATGTGTTATTGCTATCGGTTAGAGAGAGAAATCAGCCGTTTATCATGACGTAAACAAACGGCTTTAGCGATCACCGCAAATGATGCACAACCTGGTTGCTGCTGCCGCGCCAGATCAGCGCAGGGTCTTTTAAATCCTGCTCAAACTTGCCGTCAACCAGTACGTTAATCAAATCCACCACTTCCCTCTGCTCAGCATTCAGTTCTTCGAGCTTATAACCCGTCCAGACCCAGATATCCTTGCCTGCACATTCGCGGCGAATGCGTTTTATCAGCTTCAGAATGTCCGGCACGTTTTGTGGGTGAAGCGGGTCGCCACCGGAGAGTGAAATCCCCTGGCGATGAATGCGCGTGTCGTTGAGATCGTGGATGATCCGCTCTTCCATTTCCGCGGTGAACGGCAGGCCTGAATTCAGGCGCCAGGTGCTTTTGTTGTAACAGCCGGGGCATTCATGGACGCAGCCTGAGACAAACAGAGTGCAGCGGGTGCCGGGGCCGTTGACGATGTCGACGGGATAGTATTGATGATATCGCATAAGAAGATGTCCAGAGTGTGTGTGCGCGGGTGCCCTCACCCCAGCCCTCTCCCACAGGGAGAGGGGGAAAACGTAGGTGCGCGTTCGGTTCCCTCTCCCGGAGGGAGAGGGGTAAGGTGAGGGGAAACCCCCGACGCCTTAACCGATCTGCCCATTCCCCAAATGTTTCACGCGTCGCTTAACCTCTTCCTGCTTACCGGCGTTAAACGGACGCGCATCGGGACTCCCGAGATAGCCACATACGCGGCGGGTCACCGAGACGCGAGCCGCATCGTGGTTACCGCATTTCGGGCAGGTGAAGCCTTTGCTGGTGCACTCAAACTCACCGGTAAAGCCACACTCGTAGCACTCGTCAATCGGGGTGTTGGTCCCGTAATACGGTACGTGCTGATAGCTGTAATCCCAGACATCTTCCAGCGCCTTCAGGTTGTGCTGAATGTTCGGATACTCGCCGTAGCAGATGAAGCCACCGTTCGCGACGGGCGGATACGCGGCTTCAAAGTCGATCTTGTCGTAAGGGTTCACCTTCTTCTCCACGTCGAGGTGGAAGCTGTTGGTGTAGTACCCTTTGTCGGTTACCCCTTCGACAATGCCAAATTCAGCGGTATCCAGGCGGCAGAAACGGTCACACAGGTTTTCACTCGGGGTGCTGTACAGGCTGAAGCCGTAGCCGGTTTCGTCTTTCCACTGGTCAACCGCATCGCGCAGGCGCTGAACAATGGCGACACCTTTTTCACGCAGGGCGTCGCTGTCATACATGTGCTGGTTGCCGAACAGCGCGTTGATCGTTTCGTGAATACCGATGTAGCCCAGAGAAATCGACGCGCGACCATTTTTGAAGATCTCCGACACGTCATCGTCCGCCTTCAGGCGCACGCCGCAGGCCCCTTCCATATACAGGATGGGCGCAACGCGGGCTTTCACCCCTTCCAGACGCGCGATACGGGTCATGAGGGCCTTTCGTGCGAGCTGCAGACGTTCGTCCAGCAGCGCCCAGAAGGCCGCTTCGTCGCCTTTGGCTTCGAGGGCGATACGCGGCAGGTTGAGGCTGATCACACCGAGGTTATTACGGCCGTCGTGAACCTGTTCGCCGTTTTCGTCTTCATACACGCCGAGGAAGCTGCGGCAGCCCATCGGCGTTTTAAACGAGCCGGTCACTTTGACCACCTGGTCGTAGTTCAGGATGTCCGGGTACATGCGCTTGCTCGCACACTCCAGCGCCAGCTGTTTGATGTCGTAGTTAAGATCGCCAAACTTGTGGTTCAGGCCGTCGCGGATAGCGAACACCAGTTTCGGGAACACCGCTGTCTTACGGTTTTTACCAAGCCCGGAGATACGGTTGCGCAGGATAGATTGCTGAATCAGGCGTGATTCCCAACTGGTACCCAGACCAAAACCGAAGGTCACAAACGGCGTCTGACCGTTGGCGGTATGCAGGGTGTTCACCTCGTATTCCAGCGACTGGAACGCGTCGTAGCACTCTTTTTCGGTACGGGAGTGCGCGTAGCCCTCGGCGTCCGGGATTTGCCACTCTTCAGCGGTTTGACGGTGTTTATTGAAGCTTGCCGTGACGAACGGTGCCAGTACTTCATCAATGCGGTTAATGGTGGTGCCGCCGTAAATATGGCTGGCGACCTGAGCGATAATCTGCGCCGTGACCGCAGTGGCCGTGGAGATCGATTTTGGCGGCTCAATCTCGGCATTACCCATTTTAAAACCGTGGGTCAGCATGCCTTTCAGGTCGATGAGCATGCAGTTGAACATCGGGAAGAAGGGCGAGTAATCGAGATCGTGATAGTGGATCTCACCGCGCTCATGCGCCGAGACCACGTCGCGCGGCAGCAGGTGCTGACGGGCATAGTGTTTGGCAACAATACCGGCCAGCAGGTCGCGCTGGGTGGGGATCACTTTGCTGTCTTTATTGGCATTTTCATTCAGCAGGGCGGAGTTGGTCTGCTCCACCAGGCCACGAATCTCCTGATTAAGACGACCGCGTTTCTCACGCTGAACGTCCCGATCGTGGCGGTATTCGATATAGGCGCGAGCTAACTGCTTGTAGGGGCCCGCCATCAACTGGTTTTCAACCGCGGTCTGGATCTCATTGATATCGACCTGGCTGCGTTCGTTCATCTGGCTGCTAACGACTTCTGCGACGGTGGCGCAGTAATCTGCGTCATCGACACCCGCTGCTTTAGCTGCACGCAGAATGGCTTCCTGGATGCGCTCTGATTTAAACGGCACTTTACAGCCATCACGTTTCATCACATGCGGTGTCATGATCACTCCATTTTTAAAAACAGGTTATCCACAGAGGTGGAGAAGTGTTCACCGGGCGTATTGTCAGCCAGGCCAGAGACTTCCCACGTTCCCAACGCGTGTTATCCACAATTCCGGAGAGCTGAGTCGCCGTCTTGTTGTTGGAATAGTAGACGATAAATACAATATGTTGGGTCGGCGTGCATTTTAAGTGCTACATATAGTGATTTGCATCAAACATGTTTGCGATTTATTTGATTCAGAACAAAGTAAAAAGACGAGAGTACAAACGACGGGCACTCCAGCGTTTGTAAAGACGAGAGGGAAAATTCTGATTAATTATTCAACAAAAACAAGCGCTCAGCAGCATGTGCCGAGCGCCAGTCGGTTAACTCACCCCGCATGCCCAGTTCAGTCCGGCCTGGAGAAAGGCTGCCGCCGCAATACCCCCCAGTATCAGCGGGATAACAAGTGAGCGCCCGGGTTCGGCGTCCGCGTTTTGTGGCATTTCTCTGCGCAACGCGGACAGCGCTTCTTCGCCGGTGCGCGCCGCCAGAAGCGCGTTACGCACCCGCTCTTCCGCCAGCGAACTGGTCAGCGTCGTCAGCAGCTGCATATGCGTACTGCCGGCCTCGGCGTGCGGGATGGCGAGCAGAAAAACCATCCTGACCGCTTCATCGCCTTCCAGCCCCGGCCAGATAACCGGCTCATCAAAAAGCGCCAGGCAAAACGCCGCCTGCTGCACCGCGTCTGATTTACCGTGCGGAACGGCCAGCGCTTCGCCCAGCGCGGTGGGACCTTCACTTTCGCGGTGTAAGACGCTCTGGATAAAGGCGTCTTTATCGGTGATGACGTTTCGCCCGACAAGCGGTTCGGAGAGCCAGCGGATCAGCGCTTCAGGCGTGCGGCAGGGTGGGTTAATAAACACCAGTTCGGGGTGCGTGAGTTCAAGCAAGTTCATGTTAAGCCTCAATCAAAAAATCACAGGTCGCAGAAGGGGGGATCGTCGTCACCGATGACACGTGTTCTTCCAGATAATTGAGCTGGGGACGCTCTGCCAGGCCAGCCGGAACAGGGACAGGCTGCGTCCCGGCGTTGAACACGCGGGCGATCGTGCCAGGCGATCGTTGCGCATGAGGAAGGGCAGAAAGAACGAGCGGTTCCGGTAAGGCGAATAACGAAAATTCTGCCGGCAGCGTGCGTTCGGGCAGGCGCAGCGAAAAACGCTCAAGCCGGTTATCGAGGGTATGCAGCGTTTGCCGTTGATAGGTGAAGGGGTGACCCGTCGCCTGATTCTCCAGCTGGCGCAGCGTCAGATGGTCTGCGTTATCGGCCAGCGCCACGGTGAAGGAAAAGTGCAGCGGTTTGAGCAGCTGCGCATCGGGCGTATCGACCACCGTATTGTTAATGCCAGACGCCCGGCCAGGTCGCCAGTCAAGATCGCTGCGCCCCAGTACGCCGGTTGATTTGAATAAGGTCAGGGCAATGACTGCCGGATCGCGTCCAATAACCTGAAACTCTTTCATGCCGCGGCTATTCACGACCAGCGCTTTGCCCGCTTGCGCGATAGCGATAATGCCCTCGCTGGTTTCAATATCCACGGGCTTCTCACGATAGCGCTCCTGCCAGTGAGTATCGTCGTACCCCGTTTCGCGCTCGATTATCGAGAACGGCTGCGAGGCGAGGGAGTGACGGGTGCAAATATCGCTGTTGATCAGTAAACGCAGCCGGTGATCGCAGTGGCTGTTTACCAGCGAGCTATCAACATGCAGATTCGGATCGTCGTGACGTAATTCGCACACTATGCGCATCGATAACGGGGTGCGGGTATTTTCCCGGCGTCCAGCGAGATCCGGCGGTAGCGACATGACCGCCTCAAGCACCATCGTTTGGCAAAGAGGGGTTTTGCTGCAGTCGATCAGCGTGAAATGCGCGCAGCGCGTCGGTTCATCGCCCGGGAGCGGCGAGAAATCATAGCTGTCTCCGGCATCCGCGCAGTCTTCAAGACTGAATAACGACGTGATGCGCCTGGCGTTGCGCTTGTCTTCAAGCACCAGCGTACCGCCCTCCAGCGTCAGTCGATAAACCGTATTCTCTATCGCCTCTCCTTTCGCGGCGCAGGTCCTGGCAAACGGAGCCGGCGTGTCTTTTAGGTTGACGGTGATATAGCCCACCGGCGGCAGGAGAGGCGTCTGCAGAACAACATGCCAGCGGAAATAAGGCGGAAGGTGCGTTTCGCGTTCGCCCTCACAGGTGAGGAAGATGGCCGTTCCTCCGGGTAACGTCTCGCGTTCCAGAACGTCGAAGGGCAGCGGCTGGCCCTGATACGTCAGGGTGATATTGTCGGCCCGACTGTACAGGGTGGTGTGGATCACGCAGCGGGTCGGGGTGGCCAGCGGGTTGAAAATGAGCAGGTCACCCTCCTGACAGCATGCGGCGGCCAGTGACTTCACCACCAGATTCCACAGGCTGTGACAAAGCTGCTCTGTCTGCTCGAGTCGATGAAGAATGTCGCGGTTAGTGGCATCGCTGTTGCAGCCGCCCATGGAGTCGTGGGCATGGCTTCGCAGAAGCTTCTTCCAGAGGGTGTCCACAATCGGGAGCATGACCGGAATGCCCTGATGACGCGCCATGGCGATGGTGGGCTCCAGCTGTCGCAGGATGAACTGCTCGATGTCGGCATTTTTCTTTTTGATATCGTAACGCACAGACCCGATCGTTTTGTGAATGCGGGTGTAGCGCGGCGATTTCAGCTCACCTTCCCATAACGCCAGTTGTTCCCGTTTTGTGCGCAGCAGAGCGACGTACTGCTCCAGCGAGCTGAGGACGTAACGGTCCTGCGTGGGAGAGTGAGCGCTGGCAGCCTGCAGGATATGCGGCAGCGCCGGGTCGATGCTCACCTGATCGCCGCCGCAGGGCAGGAGCAGGTCGTCAATCTGCGACCGTGAACGCAGCAGATCCACCATCGGGTAGATCTTGCCGTGCAGATGGCTGGCCTCCGCGCGCATGTTCTTGGCCGCACCATACCCCAGCGCCATTGCACAGGCGATGATGGTTGCACCTGACGGCGCGCGCCAGAGAAACTGGCTGTTTTTGGCCTGAGTGTCGTGGTCGACACCGCGCCAGAAAACGATATTATCGATATTGCAGCCCTGCAAAATCGTGGGCATCTGCGCGTTATGCCCAAAGGTATCCGGCAGATAACCGACCTGCATGGCATGCCCCAGCGCCCGAGCGGCGAAGATGCCGTATTTGAGATTGCGGATAATCGATTCGCCGTGAACGTTGTAGGTATCCGTCTGGGTGAACCACTGCCCGACAAACACGCTTTTCTCCCTGACCAGTTTTTCCAGCCGGGGCCGGTAATCGGGATTGATGGCGAGAAAGTCATCCACCACCGCCATCTGCCCGTCAAGGTGATAGCACTGCCAGGCCGGATCCTGCTCCAGCGTCTCGATGACCTCCGCAAAGTTGTATGACGCCAGCACCATGCTGTCCTGGCGGGTGAAATACCACTCCTGATCCCAGTGGGTATGGGCTATGACGTGGATCTGGCTCATTGCGCTCTCCTTATCTGGCGTTCTTTGGGCTGAGATAAAGCACGCCCAGGGCGCAAATCAGTGCGCCAATAAAGACGCTTGCCAGGTACCCGACCACATTGGTCGCCAGCGGCCAGCCCCAGATAGCCGGCAGGGGCAACGTCTGCTTCACGCCGAGGGCAATCGCCACCAGCGCACCTGCGACGGCTCCTGTCATGAACACGGGGATCAGGCGTGGGTTTTTCAGAATGAACGGGATAGCGCCTTCTGAAATACCGATAAAGCCCAGCAATAACGAAGTGCTGCCAACGGTTTTCTCTTCACGGCTGAACACATCCGGCAGGCCAAAACGCCCATTGAGGAATGCGGCGAGGCCTACCCCAATAGAAGGAATCACGATGGAGAGCTCGCGGGCGGTTAAATCAAATGTCTCGCTCATGCCGTTCAGGCCGAGCGCGACCGATCCTGCCGCCTTGTTGACCGGGCCGCCGAGATCGAACGCGGTACCCGCGGCGATCATGGCCGAATAGAAGCCGCGTCCGGTATCACCCGCCGAGGTAAAAAAGACCACCATCAGCTGGTTAAGCGAACCAAAAATCGGGTTGATCAGATATTCCATTACCATCACCAGCGTAATACCGGTGATCAGCGGAACGACCAGCATGGTTTTAAGGGTGGTAAGCTGCTGTCGGACGTGAATTGCATCATTCAGCCAGCGCACCAGATAGCCGACAAAAAAGCCGATGCCAATTGCGCCGAAAAAGCCGGAGGGCATAAAGCCTTCAATATCAAAGAAGCGTTTGTAGACCTCATCTGACATGATGCCGCCGATCAGTCCGGGGATCAGCGCCGGTTTACCGGCAATGGAAAAGGCCAGATACATCGCAAAGACCGGGTACATGAACTTGATGGTCATAAAGCCCATTTTATCCAGCACGCTGAACGGCGAATGCTCAATGTTAATAAACTGCCCGGTAATTTTGGCCGTCGCCATCATCAGGCCGCCCATTACCACGACCGGTAACATATAGCTGATGGCCGCCATGATATGGCCGATAAAAATCTGGTAAGCCGAACGCTGAATGGCGTCTTCGTCCGCCACAGTGGTGACGTTTTTCTGCATGGCCAGCGCCTGACGCAGGTAGCGGTCGGTATTTTTAATCAGCTCTTGCGTGCGGATCTGAAGGTGAGGAACGTGTTCAAAACGTTCTGCATCCTGAATGGGAACGTCGGTTGCAAGAATAATGGCCGTGGCGGAGGCAATATCCTGTTTCGTTAATCTGTTTTTTACGCCGTCGCTGCCCTGCGTTTCGACCTTGACCTCAATATTATGCTCTTTTGCCCATGCAATAATTTTACTTGCCGCCATAAACGTGTGCGCGATCCCTGTAGGACAAGCCGTTACAGCGATAATTTTTTGATTCATCATTGTAATAATTCCCTGGGTGTGAAAATAGCGAAAGTATAAAGAGAACTTAAAACAGTGTTTAAGGTTTGCTAATACTAATTACGTATCGTCATACGCTATGTGGCAATATGTGAAGCGCCTTCCAGACACTATTTCGCTATTCTGCTAATATCCTGTTAGGTTTTAACAGGACGTAATAAATGAATTCATTTCAGGGAAGTGAACGGTTGATATTTGAATACATTCAGCACCACGCACGCAATATTTCTGATATATCGGCAAAAGAGATTGCGCGTGATACTTTTACGACAACCACCTCGGTGAATCGCGTCTGTAAGAAAATGGGCTATAAAAGTTATACCGAGCTTCGCTATCGGTTTTTACGCGACCATTTTACGTCTGTCCCTGCCGAGCCTGCGATGGGGCCACAGGCAGACGATATCGTGGTGGACGTGTCCCGGTTACTGACCCATTCCAGCCATATCTATTTATATGCACGCGGGGCGTCTCTCACCAGCCTCAACTACCTGTCGCGTTTTTTGTCACTGGCGAGCCTGCCGCACCTGATTCTGAATGATATGCACCAGTTGACCCGGGTATCGAAGGGCACGCTGGTGTTGATCAGTAAATCCGGGGAGACGCAGTCGCTGATAGAAATGGCGCGTAACGCGCTGCGTAAGGGGCTAAAGATTATTGCGATTACCCGTCAGGGTTCGACGCTGGCCGGGCTTTCTACGCTGTGCTGGCCGTTGTCGATTGATATGAATGCCGTCTCGTTATACCAGCGAGAGGGGCAGCTGGACCTGTTAAGCGCCGTCGATCGTATCGGCTGCAGGCTTCTGCAGCACGATACGGAGTAGGCAGGCCGTCAGAGCTGTTTCACGATACCCAGACGAATGGCGTAATCATTTTCATGATTGCCATCCTGAGTGAGGTAGGTTTTATCCAGCGACACCAGTTCGACGTAAGGCGTCCAGCCGTCGTCGAGCTTGTAGTTGAACGCTACGGTGTGCTCCCAGTAGGTATCATCCCCGGTTCCCTGATCGACATTATCCTGCCAGCGGAAGCGCGGGTTATAGGACATGCCGAATTTCCCGATGTTGTACGCGAACCACAGGTCGAACTGGTGTGACTCGCGGCGGGTGTAGCCGCTGCCGTCCAGGCGTTTGTCGCTGTGCGCGTCGTTAACGGTGTTATAGCGGTAGCGGGCAGACAGGTTCAGGCCGTTATCGAACGCTTTCCAGCCCTGGATGAAGGGGCGGTAATGCGTATTGCTGGCGGTAAAGACGGTCACCATCCCTGGCGCGATGGCGACCCCATTTCCCAGATCAAAACGCCAGCGCGTTTCGATTTCCTGTGCTGCCTCCGTTAACCCTTTTTCGTCCGGATTATATCGGTCGGTATCACCAAAGAACGTATCGTTATGGTTTTGCGCCGCTTCGACGGAGAAGTAAAAACCGTTATCAGCCTGATGCATCACTTTAATACGTGAATCATTTACGTCTGAGCGCGTATTATGACCAAAGCGAAGATCGACGGAGGTATTTCCGCACCATCCCTGGGTACTTAATAATAATGCGCTAATACATGTTGCTTTAATAATTGTCTTTTTCATAATGTCCTGCCGAGGTTATTTAAATGGCAGGGCTATTCTTATTTTGGCACACCGTGAAGTAAAAGTTATCGTCGTACATTTAGCGTATCGCTAAACATAAAAAAAGAGATACAGCTGGCTGTATCTCTTGAGGGTTATTCCTGTATCCACCAGATGGCTTCAAACGGGCGCAACAGCAGGTTGTCGGGCTGAGGGGGAGCATCCGCATAGTTGCTCAGTGCGACCCGCCAGGCTCCCTGTACTGAGGCGGGAACCCATTGCTGGCGCTCACGGCTCAGGTTTGCCACCACCATCAGCGTCTGGCCCTGCGACCGCCGGCGATAGCACCACAGGGAAGGGTGGTCAGGCAGCAGGTCTTCATAATCTCCCCACGTCAGCACCGGCAGGGTTTTACGCAGGCGAATCAGCGTCTGGTAGGTGTAAAACACCGAATCAGTATCGTCCAGCGCCGCACGGGCATTAACCGTCTCATAATTGTCGCAAACGCCAATCCACGGCTCACCCTCGGTAAAGCCCGCACTGTGTGTGGCATCCCACTGCATTGGCGTGCGGCCATTATCGCGGGATTTACTCGCCAGAATAGCCAGCAATTCTTCAGGGGCGCGACCGTTGGCCCGCAGTTCAGCGAACATATTAAGGCTTTCAACGTCGCGGTAATCGGTTATACGGCTGAAGTGTGGGTTGGTCATACCCAGCTCTTCGCCCTGGTAAATATACGGGGTGCCCTGCATTCCGTGCAGCACCATGCCGAGCATTTTCGCGGCGTGGGGACGGTACTCCCCTTCATCGCCAAAGCGCGACACAATGCGCGGCTGATCGTGGTTACACCAGAACAGCGCGTTCCAGGCTTTGTTGTGCATGCCCTGCTGCCAGTGGCGGAAGAGGGTTTTCAGCGCCACGAAGTCCGGCCTGGCCAGGGTCCACTTTTCGCCGCCGGGGTAATCCACTTTCAGGTGGTGGAAGTTGAAGGTCATCGACAGCTCGCGCCCATCGAGAGAGGCGTATTGCTGACAGTTTTCCAGCGAGGTCGACGACATCTCACCTACCGTCATCAGGTTTCGCGGGGTAAAGACGTCGCGGCTCATCTCCTGAAGATACTCATGAATGCGCGGTCCGTCGGTATAGAAGCGACGGCCATCGCCCACGGCGTCATCCGGGAAATCCTGGTCTTTGGAAATCAGGTTAATCACATCGAGGCGTAAACCGTCCACGCCACGGTCGGCCCAGAACTCGCACACCTTTTTCAGTTCGGCGCGCACCTGCGGGTTTTCCCAGTTGAGGTCCGCCTGCTCGGGGGCGAACAGGTGCAGATAGTACTGCTCGCTCTCGGCGTGCCAGCGCCAGGCGTTGCCGCCAAATTTGGAGCGCCAGTTATTGGGCAGTTGTTCCGGCGTACCGTCGCGCCAGATGTAGAACTGGCGATACGGGCTCTCTTTATTCAGCGATTCCCGGAACCAGGCGTGCTGCGTTGAGGTGTGATTGAACACCATATCCAGCACGATACGAATGCCGCGTTGATGGGCCTGCGCGACCAGCTCGTCAAAATCATCCAGCGTGCCGTAGGCCGGGTCGATGGCGGTGTAATTCGCCACGTCGTACCCGTTATCTACCTGCGGGGAAATATAAAACGGCGTCAGCCAGATGGCGTCGATGCCGAGGGTTTGCAGGTAGTCCAGCCGCTGCGTGACGCCGCGTAAATCGCCGGTACCGCAGCCCGTCGTGTCCTGAAAACTCTTTGGATAGATCTGGTAGATAACGCCGTTCTGCCACCAGTGAGGAAGGGTATTCATAATGCGTTCCTGCAAATGCGAAGGGGCGCAACTGCGCCCCGAAAGATGAAGTTAAACAATCTGCAGCGCGCCCTGACGGTACTTACGCTGGTAAACCACGGTGGTGAGAGCCATTGGAACGACAATCGCGATGACCATCGCCAGGGAAAACACCTGCCAGAAAGCGGGCTGGATGGAGAGAATACCAGGCAGACCGCCGACACCGATCCCGTTCGCCATCACACCGTACAGACCGCATACCAGGCCTGCCAGACCGGAGCCGATCATCGCGCACAGCATCGGGAAGCGGTATTTCAGGTTGATACCGTACATCGCCGGTTCGGTGACGCCGAGATAGGCGGAGATGGCGGCCGGAACAGAAATCTCACGCTCGTTATGCTTGCGGCTGACCAGGATAATGCCCGTGACCGCCGAGGCCTGCGCAATGTTAGACAGCGCGATGATAGGCCAGACCGGTGTACCGCCCAGGCTCTGAATCATCTGCATATCAATCGCCAGCGTGGTCTGGTGCACGCCGGTGATCACCAGCGGGGCGTACAGGAAGCCAAACAGCATGGCACCAATCGGCGCGAAGCTGCCGGTCATCAGGTGACGTACCGCGAAGGCAACGCCGTCGCCAATCATGCGGCCAAACGGACCGATAAACGCATGGGCGAGGAAGACGGCCAGAATAAGGGAGCAAACCGGCACCACCACCAGATAGAGGTAATCCGGTACGATGCGTTTCAGGCGCGTTTCAATAAAGCCCAGCGTCAGACCGGCCAGCAAGGCTGGGATCACCTGCGCCTGATAGCCCACTTTCGCGATGGTGAACAGACCGAAGTTCCACACCTCAGGCACCTGCTGACCAAGTAAGTAAGCGTTCATTAACTGTGGAGAGACCAGCGTGACGCCCAGCACGATACCCAGAATCGGCGTGCCGCCCATTTTGCGCACCGCTGACCAGCAAATCCCGACCGGCAGATAGAAGAAGATCGCTTCGCCAATCAGCCACAGGAAGTCGTAAACGGTTTTCAGCGCCGGGTACATCTGCGCCAGGGTTTTGCCGTCGCTCATCGGCACATCACCGATAACGTTGCGGAAGCCCAGAATCAGACCGCCGCTGATCAGCGCCGGGAGCAGCGGGAAGAAAATCTCCGCGAAGTGGGAAATTAACTGCTCGTGCCATTTCATATTCTGGCGTGCAGCTTTCTTGGCTTGCTCTTTATCGGCTGAACTGTGCCCGGTTGTCGCCAGCAGAGCCTGATAGTAATCGCCCACTTCGGTACCGATGACGACCTGGAACTGACCGGCGTTGGTAAAGCAGCCTTTAACCATGGAAAGCGCTTCAATGGCTTTCGGATCGGCTTTGGCCGGATCGTTCAGCACGAAGCGCAGGCGGGTAATGCAATGGCTGACGGTCGCGATGTTTTCACGGCCGCCTACCAGGACAATCAACTGGTCGATATCTTCTTGTTTGACTTTACTCATCATGAAACCTCATGACCGATGGTGAGGGGGGTAATGACCTGAGCGCAAGCCTACTCCTTCAGCGTGACGGCGAAAATGGGAACGTTCCCGAAATCAGGCGAAGATCACAATAAACTGATAAACGAGGGTTATGAAAGGTGGGCGGGAATCACGATCTGACGCGGCTCAGCACGCCCGTTGATCTGCTCGATCAGCTGTGCAGCGGCCTGCCTGCCTGACTCGGCGTAGCCCGGGTCGACAGTGATAATCTCCGGGTGCAGAAACTTCATCAGCGGCGTACTGCCAACGCTCGCGATCTGCAGTCCTTCTATGCGTTGCTCCTGAAGATATTTACTCGCGCCCAGCGCCAGGGTATCGGTGGCGCACACCAGCGCCGTGGTCTGCGGGGTCAGCACGCTGGCGACCTGCTCGTAGCCCTGTTTCATTCCCAGCCCCGGCAGAGACGCGACGGCGGAAAGGTTGTGCTGTTTACAGAAGGTCAGGTAGGCCTCGTGACGCCGCTTGCCGGTGGTAACGTCCGCATGCGGTACGCCGAGGTAGCTGATATGGCGATGGCCTTTATCGTACAGACGCTGCATTAGGGTAATAATCGCCCCCTCATCGTCGTAACAGACGGAGGCAAAACCGTGGGCATCGCGCGCCAGCATCACCATCGACGCCTGCCAGGGCTTAAGCATCTCCTCTTTGATGCCGGTAAATCCGAACAACACCACGCCGTCAATGTTGCGCCGCTGGAGCATACCCAGATGCTCTTCAACCAGCTGCGTGGAGAACTGGCTCTCCATCATGATTGGGTCGTAGCCCTGCTCATAAAAGGCGGGCAGCATGGTCTGAACGGCGAGGTTTTCGGACAGGGAATCCAGACGCGAGACGATAATGGCAACCACTTTGTCACTTTGCCCGCGCATGGCGCGCGCAGAGCGGGAAGGGGAAAAACCGTGCTGATTCATTACCGCCTCGACGCGCTCGCGGGTGCGTTCGCTGACACCGCTCTCATTGTTGAGCACGCGCGATACGGTGGATTTCCCCACGCCGCTTAAACGCGCGATGTCTTTTATCGTAAGGCGGTTCTGCATGCTGTATTCCCTGTAACAATGACAACGTGGTCAGTAGAGCCTAATGCTATAGCGTGTTTTCGCTATGGGCAAAGTCTGGTTTACGTTCGGTTTATTTGCGGGGGAGTATAATACCGCCCGAATCGCCGCAAACGGTACGGTTAAATCCTTATACTGCGCGGCGGCACCCTACTTTTTTACTTACCGGAGGTGACATGGATCCCGATCCCACGCTTCTCCTGAACGGGAGCGTTCTTTCTTTCCGGTAAGCCAGCCTTTGTGCTGTCTCACCGGTATGTGAGGCAGCAACGTCCTGCACGTTCCTGCTTAAAAGATTAAGTGCCTGTCAGGTACGGCTTTGCCACGCCTGCAGGAAATACTGTGTCCGCGTTTGCGGGCGCGGGGGAATGACTATGTTTAAAAATATCACCCGGCAGCTGCAGGCGATGCTGAGCCGCCACCTGCCACATCGTCTTGTTCAGCGCGACCCGCTGCCAAATGCCAAAAATATGGCCTCTGCAGCGATCCCTGCTTCCCTGAGCCAACGCTGCCTGAACGTGGCGGCCATGGATGAAAACGAAGTCTGGCGTGCCTTTGGCGGGCATCCGGAGGGGCTGAACGCGGCGGAAGTGGAAAAAATCCGTGCCGTGCATGGCGATAACCAAATTCCGGCGCAAAAACCGGCGCCGTGGTGGGTGCATCTGTGGACCTGCTACCGTAACCCGTTCAACCTGCTGCTGACCGTGCTTGGCATTATCTCCTATGCCACCGAAGATCTGTTTGCCGCCGGGGTTATCGCCCTGATGGTGGGGATCTCCACGCTGCTGAACTTTATTCAGGAGGCCCGCTCTACCCGCGCGGCAGACGCCCTGAAAGCGATGGTAAGCAACACCGCAACCGTCTCGCGCGTCATTAACGATCTCGGGGAGAACGCCTGGGTTGAGCTGCCTATCGACCAGCTGGTGCCGGGCGATCTGGTGAAGCTGGCGGCCGGCGACATGATCCCCGCGGATTTACGTATTCTTCAGGCGCGGGATCTGTTCGTGGCGCAGGCCTCGCTGACCGGTGAATCTCTGCCGGTGGAAAAAGTGGCGCGCACCCGCGACCCGCAGCAGATGAACCCGCTCGAGTGTGACACCCTCTGCTTTATGGGCACTACGGTGGTCAGCGGCACGGCGCAGGCAATGGTCATCGCTACCGGCGGCAACACCTGGTTTGGACAGCTGGCCGGGCGCGTGAGCGAGCAGGAGAGCGAACCGAATGCCTTCCAGAAGGGGATTGGCCGCGTCAGCATGCTGCTGATCCGCTTTATGATGGTGATGACGCCGATCGTGCTGCTGATCAACGGCTATACCAAGGGCGACTGGTGGGAAGCGGCGCTGTTTGCGCTCTCCGTCGCCGTGGGGTTAACGCCTGAAATGCTGCCGATGATTGTCACCTCCACGCTGGCGCGCGGGGCGGTCAAACTGTCAAAACAGAAAGTGATCGTCAAACACCTGGATGCCATTCAAAACTTTGGCGCGATGGACATTCTCTGCACCGATAAAACCGGCACGCTGACCCAGGACAAAATTGTGCTGGAGAACCACACCGATATCGCCGGTAAAACCAGCGATCGCGTGCTGCACAGCGCCTGGCTGAACAGCCACTACCAGACCGGGCTGAAAAACCTGCTCGACGTCGCCGTGCTCGAAGGCGTGGATGAAGAATCTGCCCGCACGCTTTCCGGGCGCTGGCAGAAAGTGGATGAGATCCCGTTCGACTTCGAGCGCCGCCGCATGTCGGTGGTGGTGAGCGAGCATCCGGACGTGCATCAGCTGATCTGCAAAGGCGCATTGCAGGAGATCCTCAATGTCTCAACCCAGGTGCGCTATAACGGCGACATTGTGCCGCTGGATGAAACCATGCTGCGCCGTATCAAGCGCGTCACCGATAACCTGAACCGTCAGGGGCTGCGCGTGGTGGCGGTGGCGAGTAAATTCCTGCCTGCACGCGAAGGGGACTATCAGCGTATCGACGAATCCGATCTGATCCTCGAGGGTTATATCGCATTCCTCGATCCGCCGAAAGAGACCACCGCGCCTGCGCTGAAAGCGTTAAAGGCCAGCGGCATCACCGTGAAAATCCTTACCGGCGACAGCGAGCTGGTGGCCGCCAAAGTGTGTCATGAAGTGGGGCTGGATGCGGGTGACGTCGTTGTGGGAAGTGATATTGAGCCCCTCTCCGATGATGCGCTGGCGACGCTTGCGCAGCGCACCACGCTGTTCGCCCGGCTGACACCCATGCACAAGGAGCGCATTGTCACCCTGCTGCGTCGCGAAGGGCATGTGGTGGGCTTTATGGGCGACGGCATTAACGATGCGCCCGCCCTGCGTGCGGCGGATATTGGTATCTCTGTAGACGGTGCGGTGGACATTGCCCGTGAAGCGGCGGATATCATTCTGCTGGAAAAGAGCCTGATGGTGCTGGAGGAGGGCGTTATCGAGGGACGTCGTACCTTCGCCAACATGCTGAAGTACATCAAGATGACCGCCAGTTCCAACTTCGGTAACGTTTTCAGCGTGCTGGTGGCGAGTGCGTTTCTGCCGTTCCTGCCGATGCTGCCGCTTCACCTGCTGATACAGAACCTGATGTACGATGTCTCTCAGGTCGCCATCCCGTTTGATAACGTGGACGACGAGCAGATCCAGAAGCCGCAGCGCTGGAACCCGTCCGATCTGGGGCGCTTTATGCTGTTCTTTGGCCCGATCAGCTCCATCTTCGACATTCTGACCTTCTGCCTGATGTGGTTTGTGTTCCATGCCAACACGCCGGAACACCAGACGCTGTTCCAGTCCGGCTGGTTCGTGGTAGGGCTGCTGTCGCAAACGCTGATTGTGCATATGATCCGTACGCGTCGCGTCCCGTTCATCCAGAGCCGGGCCGCGTGGCCGCTGATTGTCATGACCGGCATCGTGATGGCGCTCGGCATTGCACTGCCGTTCTCGCCGCTGGCCAGTTACCTCCAGCTGCAGGCCCTGCCGCTGAGCTACTTCCCGTGGCTGGTGGCGATCCTCGCGGGCTACATGGTGCTGACGCAGATGGTCAAAGGCTTCTATAGCCGTCGGTATGGGTGGCAGTGATTTCCCCCCTCTCCCGGCACGGGAGAGGGGTACGTTTCCTCCCAAATTCAACAACCTGTGATCTCCGTCAGCGCATTCGCTTGACGACAAAATGAGCGCATGTTAACTGAATGTTTTGCCTTTATTTGGCCCGTCAGATAAGGAACATTCATGTTACGGTACAGTCTCTTAACCGCCGGGCTGATGCTCGGCGCGTCAGCGTTTGCCGCTCCGGCAGGCGACCTTCCCCTGATGCCCTGGCCTGCGAAGGTTGAACGTCCCGCAACGCAGGGCGCACTGGTACTCAACAACACCCTTTCCGTCAGCGTTACCGGAGACGACCTCGGCGACGCGGTCAACCGTCTGCGCCAGCGCATCGCCCTGCAAACCGGCTGGACGCTACAACCGCAGGCCGTTAAACCGGACAAGCCCACCATCCGCATTGCTATTACCAAAAAAGTGAAGCCGCAGCCGCTGCCGGACAGCGATGAGGGCTATACGCTTACGGTCGATGCCAGTGGCGTGGATATCACCGCCAACACCCGTTTTGGCGCGCTGCGCGCCATGGAAACCCTGCTCCAGCTGATACAAAACGGGGCGGAAAACACCTCTCTGCCGTGGGTCACTATTGAGGATTCCCCCCGTTTCCCGTGGCGTGGGCTGCTGCTTGACTCGGCACGACACTTTATCCCGCTGCCGGATATCAAACGGCAGATTGACGGTATGGCGGCGGCAAAACTCAACGTGCTGCACTGGCACTTGACCGACGATCAGGGCTGGCGCTTCAGCTCGACACGCTATCCAAAGCTCACGCAGCTCGCCAGCGACGGGCTGTTTTACACGCCGGAACAGATGCGCGACGTTGTGCGCTATGCCACCGAACGCGGCATCCGCGTGGTGCCGGAGATCGACATGCCGGGCCACGCCTCGGCGATTGCCGTGGCCTACCCGGAACTGATGAGCGCCCCGGGACCGTATGTGATGGAACGCCACTGGGGCGTGCTGAAACCGGTCCTGGATCCGACAAAAGCGGCGACCTATCAGTTTGCGGAGGCGATGGTCAGTGAACTGGCGGCGATCTTCCCCGATCCGTATCTGCATATTGGCGGCGATGAGGTGGATGACACCCAGTGGAAAGCGAACGCCGCCATTCAGCAGTTTATGCGCGACAACACACTGGCAGACAGCCATGCCCTGCAGGCCTATTTCAATCGCAAGCTGGAAAATATCCTCGAAAAACACCACCGGCAGATGGTGGGCTGGGATGAGATTGCTCATCCTGATCTGCCAAAAAGCATCTTGATCCAGTCCTGGCAGGGCCAGGACGCGCTGGGGCAGGTGGCGCAGAAGGGCTATAAAGGCATTCTCTCGACCGGCTTTTACCTCGATCAGCCCCAGTCCACCGCCTATCACTACCGCAATGAAATTGTGCCGCAGGGGTTAAACGGCGAGGATGTGATTGGCGACACCGACAGCGCTCAAAGCTGGTCATTCACCATGCCGCGTCTGAAAGGCAAGCCGGTGGAGGGGAGCTTCACCCTGGTGAAAGGGGATTCCGGCTGGCGTGGATTTATTGATTTCGCCGGGAAATCCCGTCGTGCGGTACAGGATATTGCGTGGCGCGACGACAATCAGGTGACGTTTACCGTCGATACCTGGATGGGCGAAACGCGCCCGGTGGTGTCGGTGGACAACGATAAGCTGAGCGGCTATTTCCTGGTGGGCAATGCCCGCTATCCCATTAGCGGCAAGCGCCTGGACGATATCCCCAAAGGCATCCCGCCGGTGGTACCGGACGCCGCTAATCAGGTGAACCTGCTCGGCGGGGAAGCCGCGCTGTGGGCGGAAAACGTGGTCGCACCGGTGCTGGATATCCGCCTGTGGCCGCGCACCTTTGCGGTGGCGGAGCGGTTATGGTCCGCGCAGGACGTTAACGATGTCGACAATATGTACACCCGCCTGCAGGCGATGGACAGCTGGTCGACGGTCTCGGTCGGGCTGCAGCAGCATACTCAGCAGCAGGTGCAGTTCACGCGTCTGGCGAATAACGCCGATACCCTTCCGCTGCAAATCCTCGCGCAGGCAATCGAGCCGGCGCAGTATTACACCCGTCAGCACCTTAAGTTCCAGGCCGGAAATTACCATCAGTTCGAACCGCTCAACCGGTTTGCTGATGCGCTCAACGCCGAAAGTGCCACGGTGCGCCAGATGAATAAATGGGCTGACCGCCTGGTCAGCGACGCGGAAGACACGGAAAGCGCCGACGCGCTGCGCCACGTCTTCAACCGCTGGCAAAGCAACACCAGCGATGCGCTGGCATTAAGTGAAAACAGCTACGCACTGAAGGCGATTAAACCGGTCATTCAGGAGGTGGATAAGCTGGCCTCGATTGGCCTGCGGCTGACGGATCTGGTGGCGCGTCAGGGGACGCTGGATGACAACGAAATTGCCTCTATTCAGGGCGAGCTGGATAACGCGGCGAAAATACAGGATGAAGTGGTGATTGCGGCGGTGTATCCGCTGGAAACGCTGCTACGGGCGACGCGGAATCAGTAGCAAAACGCCCGGTAGCGCGTTGCCTGCCGGGCGCAAAGGCAGCCTCGGCTGCCCCTGACTGAAACTTAGCGACGTACGGCGATCGCTTCGATTTCAATTTTCACGTCTTTAGGCAGACGCGCAACTTCCACACAGGAGCGTGCAGGGAAAGTGGCGTTGTGCTCAGTGAAGAACGCTTCGTACGTGGCGTTAACGGTCGCGAAATCGTTCAGATCTTTCACGAACACGGTGGTTTTCACGATGTCGCCCACTTTCAGACCCGCAGACTCCACGATAGCCTGTACGTTTTCCAGCGACTGACGCGCCTGCGCCGCCACGTCTTCTGGCACTTCACCCGTTTTTGGGTTCACCGGGATCTGGCCAGAGGTAATAATCATGCTACCCAGATCAACGCCCTGAACGTATGGGCCGATAGCCGCTGGTGCATTTTCCGTCGCGAGTACTTTGGTCATGATTTCTCCAGAATAACAGCTGATTAAATGTTCCCGGCCATTATAGGGAGGCCGGGATCCTTTACCAACCTCAATTAGTTGGCCAGCACCACATAATGAGAAAACTCTTTTTCGCAGTATTTGCATTTGAGTGCGATGTCATCGGCACGTTTTTTCACTGCAAAACTGGACGAAACCGGCTCAGCATGACTGATGCAGTTGCTGTTCGGGCAGACCAGCACATTTTCAATGCGATCCGGCAGATTAGGACGGGATTTACCGACCACTTCGTACTCGTCAATGCGGTTCACGGTGGCATCCGGCGCGTACAGAGAGAGCTGGTTAACCTGCTCGTCGGTCAGGAAGGTGTTTTCAATCTTGATCAGGTCTTTGCGGCCCATTTCACCCGACGGCAGGTTCAGGCCGATGGTGATGCGCTGGTCGGTTTCGGTCAGCTTGAACAGCGTCAGCAGCTTAAAGCCGATCTGGGCAGGGATGTGGTCAATCACGGTGCCACGTTTGATGGCTTCAACCTGGAGTTTGTTATCGTGTGTCATTGTCGTTTCCCCTTACAGAGCCAATTCGCGATTCAGAACCAGTGCCAGTAACGCCTGGCGGGCGAAGATGCCGTTTCCGGCCTGCTGGAAGTACCAGGCGTGCGGCGTTTTATCCACGTCGGTGGTGATCTCATCGATACGCGGCAGCGGGTGCAGCACCTTCATATTCTCGCGTGCGCCGTCGAGGTCGCTGGCGCGCAGCACAAACTGTGCCTTCACGTTGGCGTATTCAGACGGATCCAGACGCTCTTTTTGTACGCGGGTCATATACAGAATATCGACGTTGCCCATCACCTCTTCGATGCTGGCATGCAGACTCCACGGGATCCCTTTTTCGTCCAGCATGTCGAGGATGTACTGCGGCATTGCCAGCGCGTCCGGCGCGATGAAGAAGAAGTGGTTGCCGTTAAATTTCGCCAGCGCCTGGGTCAGCGAGTGAACGGTGCGGCCATATTTCAGGTCGCCCACCATGGCGATGTTCAGGTTTTCCAGACGGCCCTGCGTTTCCTGAATGGTGAACAGATCAAGCAGGGTCTGTGTCGGATGCTGGTTGGCCCCGTCTCCGGCGTTCAGCACCGGAATACCGCCGGAAAATTCGGTCGCCAGACGCGCCGCGCCTTCCTGCGGGTGGCGCATCACAATCGCGTCAACGTAGGTACTGATAACTGAAATGGTATCCGCCAGCGTTTCGCCTTTTTTACCCAGCGAGGTGTTGCTGCTGTCTGAAAACCCCACCACGCTCGCGCCGAGGCGGTGCATGGAGGTTTCGAAGGAGAGGCGGGTGCGGGTCGACGCTTCGAAGAAGCAGCTCGCAATCACCTTGTGCTTCAGCAGTTCCGGTTGCGGATTTGCCTTCAGTTTTGCCGCGGTTTCCAGAACCAGTTCCAGCTCTTCGCGGCTGAGGTCGTTTATGGAAATGATGTGTTTTTGATAAAGCGGATTCATGTTTATCTCCTGACGCCGGGCAAAAAAAAGCCCCTCAAATGAGGGGCTCTGGGAATAGATTGTGCAACGGGAAGAAAAACGGCAGTCCAGCGTCTGATTTCAGACGCGGTAAGACGTTATGTCGTACACGCTTGACCATGCTTCCTCCCGGCAAATTGTCGGGCATTATACGCAGCTCGATTTTCGGATCAAGGGGTTTAATGCACACTTTACTCAATGCAAACGGTTCTTTATGAATATTAATTCGTTCTGAGTAAATAATTAATTTGTTTATGCACCAGCGCAGTACGCTTCACCACCCGGGGAGCGACCCAGACGATACTGCTTCCGGCAACCACACCTAAAATTTCCGGTAACTGGTGATAATCCAGAATTCGCGCCACCGCACGGCCATATCCGGCCACGGTATGAACAAGGATAAATTCGCTATTATGCTCCACGCTCACCACCATTTCGGAAACGGTACGCGCGGCATCGGGGGCAGGGCGCAACTGAGGATTCAACGAATAAATCTTTAGCCCTTTGGCATTTCGAATTTTTATGACACCGAGCAATTTCAGCAGACGCGAAACGGTCGACTGGCTGATGCTGTCAAACCCTCTCTCCTGCAAATCGCGGCGGATTTCTTCCTGGGAGAGATAACTCTTTTCGGCGATCAGCTGCTGGCATACCGTTAGCTGCAGTTGTTCTCTGGGAGAGCAGTCTTCGTAATCCATCATATTTCCCATATCAGTTCCCGACATAACCGGTGGCACCGCACCGGTCCGTAGGCCGGACAGGCGCAGTGCCAGCCGGCAAATTACAACAAGGCACCCAGGCTTAACGCCACCATAATCACCACCGTCAGGATCGCCAGCAGCGGCGCAACCCATTTCAGGTAACGCACGTAAGGCACACGGGCAATCGCCAGACCGCCCATCACAACCGCTGAGGTCGGCGTGACCAGGTTAACGATGCCGGAGGCCGACTGGTAAGCCGTAACCACCAGGTCGCGGTTGACGTTAGCGAAATCAGCAAGGGGTGCCATGATCGGCATCGTCAGAACGGCCAGGCCGGACGAAGAAGGCACAAGAAACGACAGCACGACCTCAAGCCAGTACATCACGTTGATAAACGCCACCGTGGACAACCCGCTGACCAGCCCTTCCGCGCTGTGCAAAATGGTGTGGGTAATCATGCCCTTATCCATAATGACTACGATACCGCGCGCAATGCCGATAATCAGCGCGACGCCCAGCAAATCTCGCGCGCCGTTGATAAACGTCGAGGTCAGCTCCTCTTCGCTCATGCGGGCAATCAGCCCGACGATAATGGCGCTGGCCAAAAATACCGCCGAGATCTCCGCCATCCACCAGCCCAGCACCGCTACGCCGTAGATCATCACCGCGAAGGCGAGGGCGAAGATCAGCAGAATGATTTTGCGCACCGGGGTAAATTCCAGCGACTGCTCGCCTTTATTGCCGAGGAAGTGGGCGAGGTTCTCTTCCTGCTTGTCTGCGACGATGGAGCATGACGGATCCAGACGCACTTTACGGGCATAGCGCATCACCCATGCCACGCAAATGATCCAGCCGATCACCAGCAGCGCCACGCGCAGGGCGATACCGTTGGTGAACGGGATCCCGGCGGCGTTAGCGGCGATCACCGTGGCAAACGGGTTGATGGTGGAGCCGAGCGTGCCGATCCCCGCCCCGAGCAGCACGGTGGATGCGGCGACAACCGGATCGAAACGGGCGGCCAGCATCACCGGGACCAGCAGGGTATAAAAGGGCAGGGACTCTTCGGCCATGCCGTAAATGGTGCCGCCAGCCGCGAACAGCGCCATCAGGATCGGGATCATCCACTCTTCACGTCCGCGAAGGCGGGTGGTTACGCGCTCGATCCCGGCGTCGATCGCCCCGGTTTTGGTGACGATCCCGAGAAATCCCCCGATGATCAGGATAAACAGCGCGACGTCGATCGCCCCGGCCTGGCCGGAAACGGGATCGTACAGCCCGGCAATGGGGGCCATCAGTACGGAAACCAGCCCCTGCGGATGCGCCGCCACGTGCGCGTACGTTCCGGCAATCGGCACTTCTTTACCGAGGGTTTCATTCATTGCCATCTGATACTGACCGGCAGGTACGACCCAGCTCAGTGCCGCCACAACGGCAATCAGAAAAAAGAGAATGGTGTAAGCGGAGGGAAACTTGAACTTGCCCATGATGTTCTCCTGTACCCGGCGCACCCCGTGGCGCGCCGGGCGGTGATTAGTCGCCGAGTGTCGCCACCATGACCGCTTTAATGGTGTGCATGCGGTTCTCTGCTTCGTCAAAGACGATTGAGTTCGGTGATTCGAAGACCTCTTCCGTCACCTCCAGCCCTTTCAGACCGTAGGCCATCTCGATTTCACGGCCGACTTTGGTGTGTTCGTTGTGGAACGCCGGCAGGCAGTGCATGAACTTGACGTTCGGGTTGCCAGTGGCTTTCATCACCTGGGCGTTAATCTGGTAAGGCTTCATCAGGCTGACGCGCTCGGCCCAGGCCTCTTTCGGCTCGCCCATCGAGACCCACACGTCGGTGTAGAGGAAATCGGCACCGTGTACGCCTTCCTCCACGTCGTCGGTGAGCGTGATGCGTGCGCCGGTCTCTTTGGCGATGGCGCGGCACTGCTCAACCAGCCCGGCTTCCGGCCAGAACGATTTCGGTGCGACGAGGCGGATATCCATCCCCATTTTGGCGGCACCGACCATCAGGGAGTTGCCCATGTTGTTCCGCGCGTCGCCAAGGTAGGCAAAGCTCAGGTCCGGCAGGGTTTTGCCCGGAGCATGCTCCAGCATGGTCATCAGGTCGGCGAGGATCTGAGTGGGGTGAAACTCGTCGGTCAGGCCGTTCCACACCGGCACGCCCGCGTACTGGCCCAGCTCTTCCACAATGGCCTGGCCGTAGCCGCGATACTCGATGCCGTCGTACATCCGCCCCAGCACGCGGGCGGTGTCTTTCATCGACTCCTTGTGGCCAATCTGCGAGCCGCTTGGGCCGAGGTAGGTCACCTGTGCGCCCTGGTCGAAGGCACCGACTTCAAAGGCGCAGCGGGTGCGCGTGGACGTTTTTTCAAAAATCAGGGCGATGTTTTTCCCGGCCAGGGTTTGTTTTTCACGTCCGGCTTTTTTGGCGGCTTTGAGTTCGATGGCCAGGTCGATCAGGTACTGGATTTCTGCCGGGGTGTAGTCCAGCAGTTTGAGGAAATTACGGTTTTTCAGATTGATGGTCATTGGGTCGTCCCTTTTAAAATGGTGTTGTCTGGTGCCCTCACCCCGACCCTCGCCCACAGTGAGAGAGGGAAGGTGAGGGGAAAATACGGTTCAGTGGCGAATCAACGTGCCTTTCTCGCCCGCCAGAATGTCTGCCCCGTCGGCCAGCGCGCCGATCCCGGCGATGCCGTTGCAGGCCTCGACAAACTCGCGGCAGGCGGCCACTTTTGGCCCCATCGAACCGGCGTCAAACTGCATGCCCCTGAGCAGTTCCGGCGTGACCTGTGCCAGCGGACGCTGGGTTGGTTTGCCCCAGTCGAGGTACACCGCGTCGGCATCGGTCAGGATCAGCAGGGCATCGGCTTCAATCTGGCGCGCCAGCAGGGCGGCAGAGAGGTCTTTGTCGATCACCGCTTCAATGCCGTGATACCCATTGGCGTTTTCCACCACCGGCACGCCGCCGCCGCCGTTGCAGATCACCAGGTGATCGCGCTGTATCAGTGCCGTGATGGCGTCGCTCTCAACGATGCGTTTCGGCTGTGGAGAGGGAACCACCCGGCGGAAATAGCTGCCGTCGGCCTTGAACACCCAGCCTTTCTCCGCCTGCAGCGTTTTTGCCTGGGCTTCGCTGTAGACCGGGCCGATGTATTTGGTCGGGTTAGTAAATGCCGGATCGGCGGCGTCCACTTCCACCTGGGTGAGCAGGACGCTCACCTCACGCTGGGGCAGATTGTTTTTCAGCGCCTGCTGGAGCATGTAGCCGATCATTCCCTGACTTTCGGCACCGAGGATGTCCAGCGGGTAGGGGGTGACTTTGTCGTACGCGCTATTTTGCAGCGCCAGCAGCCCAACCTGTGGTCCGTTGCCGTGAACCAGTACCACGCGCCACTGTTCCGTCAGCCCGGCGATGGTGCGGGCCGCTAGCTCGATGTTCTTGCGCTGGATCTCCGCTTCCAGCGGCTCGCCGCGTTTCAGCAATGCGTTACCGCCAAGCGCCACAACCAGAGTGGGTTTTCGTTCCATGATGGCTCCTTTAAATTCCGTCGCGTTCCAGTGGGCAGCTCATGCAGCGCGCGCCGCCGCGGCCGCGTCCCAGTTCGTCACCCGGGATAGGCAGCACGGTGATACCCGCTTTGTCATATTTCTCGTTGGTCCAGACGTTACGCTCGTAGCCAATCACCACGCCCGGGCGGATGGTCAGCACGTTATTCGCGTCATTCCACTGTTCGCGTTCGGCTTCAAAGGCGTCGCCGCCGGTGGTGATCAGGCGTACCTGATTAATGCCGAGCGCTTTTTCAATGGCGTGCAGCAGATCCGTTTCCTGGGTGCGCAGCAGGCCACCGCGGCCGTCCGGGGTGAGCGTCCAGCACTGAGCGTCTTTGCGCACCACTTCCGGGTAGACGGAGAAGGTGTCCACGTCGATGTGGGTCATGACGGTATCGAGGTGCATGCAGGAGCGGTGTTTTGGCAGTTCCACAGCGATGACGCGCTCGGCCTGGCGGTGTTTGAACAGGCTATTGGCGAGGAACTCAACGCCCTGCGGCGTGGTGCGTTCAGACATGCCGATTAACACTGCGCCGCGGCCAATGACTAATACGTCGCCGCCCTCTAACGTGGCGTGGTCGTAATTAATGTTTTCATCGCCGAAATACTTAATAAAATCGCCATCGGCAAATGCAGGGTGCCAGCGATATATGGCCCGGAGATTATTGGTTTCACGCTGGCGGGCCGCTTTGGCCATCGGGTTAATTGACACGCCGTTATAAATCCAGCACGAGGTATCGCGGGTAAATAAATGGTTAGGCAGTGGCTTCATAATAAAATCATTTGCCGTGTGGGTATCCACCACCATATTTTTAAAGGCAGCCGGAATTTCACCGTAGGTTAATCCGCCGCTTAATCTGCGTGCCAGTTCGCGGTGTGGCATATCTGCCAGCCAGCCGCGCACGTCGCCGGCAAAGGTTGGCCCGAGGCGATAGTCAGAGATTTGCGTCTCCAGCAGCCAGGTTTTGGCCTCTGCAATATCAAGGGTTTGCGTGAGAAGGTCGGTCAACAGCAGGACTTCCACACCCTGTTCGCGCAGGGTGTTAGCGAAGATGTCATGCTCTTCACCCGCCCGCTCAACCGAGAGCACATCATCGAATAGCAGCTCCTGGCAGTTCGATGGCGTTAAACGTTTCAGACTTAAATTTGGGCGGTGCAGCATAACGCTACGCAATTGACCAATTTCAGAACCGACGTAATGCTTTTCCATAATTATTCCTTTAACTGTTTTTCAGAATAAAAAGGGCATGCGCCATGTGATGTCTTTATTTACATGGCGGCTAAGCTCAATTGATTTCGAGATTTATAGTAGGCGCTTAAATAATGAATATTGTGACGTCGCTCACGTGAAAATGGCTATTAAGGAGTTTGTTTTCATTTGCATGATTCGTATCAGATAATGATTAATTTGATTATATTTGCGGGTGAATAGCTAAGCAGGATCCGTTGGCATTATTTGGAGTTGTTATTATTTTGTAGAATTTAATGTTTTGACATATTTAGTTATGGTATTGATTTTAATGATAATTAAACGGCGCGCAGAATGACTATGCACTATTATCCATTAACTATTTTTGACTTAAGAAAAATCAATAAATAATTATGGGATTTAATAGCAAATTACCAAAATGATAAAGTGTGAAGTCACAGTGAGTTTTGCTATGAAGCGTATACGATCAGTAAGTTAGCATCACGGCCTGAAAGCGGAGGGCTGAGGTTATGCATAAAGACTGCATAAATGCCTGTGAGCGATTAACAGTGGAGTAACACATTTCCCGATAAACATGCGCTCGCGCAAAACTCATCGAAAAAGCGGTGGTAGGACAGTCTGAATTCTCGTATAAAAGATTAAAATGAAACGATGTTTTATATTGAGGGTTTATTTATGATCGCTGGCAACATCCATCATCTGCAGTCCTGGCTACCTGAAGAACTGCGTCAGGCTATCGAGTACGTCAAGGCGCACGTTACCGATGCTACCCCCTGCGGCAAACACGACATCGACGGCAACAGCCTGTTTTATCTGGTGTCTGAAGATATGACCCAGCCATTTGCCGAGCGCCGCGCTGAGTATCACGCCCGCTATCTGGATATTCAGATAATCATGAAAGGCCAGGAGGGGATGACCTTCAGCACCCTGCCGCACGGTACGCCGGACACCGACTGGCTGGCGGATAAAGACATCGCGTTTTTGCCCGAGGGCGGGCAGGAGAAAACGGTGGTGTTAAGTGAAGGTGATTTTGTGGTGTTCTATCCGGGTGAAGTGCACAAGCCGCTGTGCACGGTGGGCGCGCCTGCGAAGGTGCGTAAAGTGGTGGTGAAAATGCTGGTGGGGTAAGCCCTGTTAGCGTAAGCGAAGGGTGAAACGTTCCCTCTTCCGGTGGGAGAGGGTGAAAGCATCAGGCCGCAGCCCGTCATTATGTGATCCAGCTTATATTTTCCGCACTCCCTCATCGCCTCCCATTTACCTGCGCTTTTTCTGCGTCATAGTATGATCGTTAAATTAATGAACGCTGTTCTATAATGTAGAACAAAATAATTCAGCAAGGAGATCTCATGCCGCAGACCGCGTTGTTCACGGGAGTCATTCCCCCTGTCTCCACCCTCTTTACCGCCGATGGACAGCTTGATAAACACGGCACCGCCGCGTTGATCGACGACCTGATCGCCGCAGGCGTCGATGGCCTGTTCTTTTTGGGCAGTGGCGGCGAGTTCTCCCAGCTAAGCGCCGAAGAGCGTAAAACCATTGCCCGGTTTGCTATCGATCATGTCGATCGCCGGGTGCCGGTGCTGATTGGCACCGGTGGCACCAACGCCCGGGAAACCCTTGAACTGAGCCAGCATGCGCAGCAGGCCGGCGCCGACGGGATCGTGGTGATCAACCCGTACTACTGGAAAGTGTCCGAAGCGAATCTGATCCGCTATTTCGAACAGGTGGCAGACAGCGTCACGCTGCCGGTAATGCTGTATAACTTCCCGGCGCTGACCGGGCAGGATCTGACTCCGGCGCTGGTCAAAACCCTGGCCGACTCGCGGAGCAATATTGTCGGCATCAAAGACACGATCGATTCCGTCGCCCATCTGCGCAGCATGATCCACACCGTCAAATCTGCCCATCCACACTTCACGGTGCTGTGCGGCTATGACGATCATCTGTTTAATACGCTGCTGCTGGGGGGCGATGGCGCGATCTCGGCCAGCGGTAACTTTGCTCCGCAGGTGTCGGTGAATCTGCTGAAGGCCTGGCGTGACCAGGAGGTGGCGAAGGCGGCCGAATACCACCAGGTCCTGCTGCAAATACCGCAGATGTATCAGCTTGATACGCCGTTTGTGAACGTCATTAAAGAGGCGATTGTGCTGTGCGGCCGCCCGATCTCCACATACGTGCTGCCGCCCGCGTCGCCACTGGATGAACCGCGTAAGGCGCAGCTGAAAACCCTGTTGCAACAGCTCAAGCTCTGCTGAGCCGGAAGACGACGATGACCATTGAGAAAATTTTCACCCCACAGGACGATGCGTTTTATGCCGTCATCACCCATGCGGCCGGGCCGCAGGGGGCGCTGCCGCTGACGCCGCAAATGCTGATGGAATCCCCCAGCGGTAATCTGTTTGGTATGACGCAAAACGCCGGTATGGGCTGGGACGCCAACAAGCTGACCGGCAAAGAGGTGCTGATTATCGGTACGCAGGGCGGCATTCGCGCCGGGGACGGGCGACCTGTTGCACTGGGCTACCACACCGGGCACTGGGAGATTGGCATGCAGATGCAGGCGGCGGCGAAGGAGATCACCCGTAATGGTGGGATCCCGTTTGCGGCCTTCGTCAGCGATCCGTGCGACGGACGCTCTCAGGGCACCCACGGCATGTTCGACTCCCTGCCGTACCGTAATGACGCGGCGATCGTGTTTCGTCGTCTGATCCGCTCCCTGCCGACGCGGCGCGCGGTGATCGGCGTGGCAACCTGCGATAAAGGGCTGCCCGCGACCATGATTGCGCTGGCCTCCATGCATGATCTGCCGACCATTCTGGTGCCGGGTGGGGCGACGCTGCCGCCGACCGTGGGGGAAGATGCCGGAAAAGTGCAGACCATTGGTGCGCGTTTCGCTAACCATGAGCTGTCGCTGCAGGAGGCTGCCGAGCTGGGGTGCCGCGCCTGCGCATCACCCGGCGGCGGCTGTCAGTTTCTCGGCACCGCGGGAACGTCACAGGTGGTGGCCGAAGCGCTGGGTCTGGCGCTGCCGCACTCCGCGCTCGCCCCGTCCGGGCAGGCCGTGTGGCTGGAGATTGCCCGTCAGTCTGCGCGGGCGGTGAGCGAGCTGGATAACCGGGGGATCACGACCCGCGATATCCTGACCGACAAAGCCATTGAAAACGCCATGGTGCTTCACGCGGCGTTTGGCGGCTCCACCAACCTGCTGCTGCACATCCCGGCGATTGCCCATGCGGCGGGCTGCACCATTCCGGATGTGGCGCACTGGACGCGCATCAACCGTAAGGTTCCGCGTCTGGTGAGCGTGCTGCCAAACGGCCCGGACTACCACCCGACGGTGCGTGCTTTCCTGGCGGGCGGCGTGCCGGAGGTGATGCTTCATCTGCGCAAGCTGGGCCTGCTGCACGAAGATGCCATGACCGTTACCGGCCAGACGGTCGGGGAGAACCTCGACTGGTGGGAAAACTCAGCGCGTCGGGCGCGTTTTCGTCAGTGCCTGCGCGAGCAGGACGGCGTCGATCCGGATGACGTGATCCTGCCGCCTGAACGCGCCCACGCGAAAGGCCTGACCTCGACGGTCTGCTTCCCGACCGGCAATATCGCGCCCGAAGGGTCGGTGATCAAAGCCACGGCCATCGACCCGTCTGTTGTGGATGACGATGGCGTTTACCGCCATACCGGACGGGTGCGGGTGTTTGTCTCTGAAGCGCAGGCTATTAAGGCCATCAAGCAGGAGGCGATCCAGCAGGGCGATATTATGGTGGTGATTGGCGGAGGCCCGTCCGGCACCGGCATGGAAGAGACCTACCAGCTGACCTCCGCACTGAAACATATCTCGTGGGGCAAGACGGTCTCGCTGATCACCGATGCGCGCTTCTCGGGGGTATCCACCGGGGCGTGCTTCGGCCATGTGTCGCCGGAAGCGCTGGCAGGTGGCCCCATCGGCAAGCTGCGCGACAACGATATCATTGAGATCAGCGTCGACCGCCTGTCCTTAACGGGCAGCGTTAACTTTATCGGCACGGCGGAACAGCCGCTGACGCCGGAAGAGGGGGCGCGCGTGCTGGCGTCGCGTCCGGTGCATCCTGACCTGCACGCCCATGCATTTTTACCGGACGATACCCGCCTGTGGGCGGCTCTGCAGTCGGTGAGCGGCGGCACCTGGAAAGGGTGTATTTATGACACCGATAAAATCATCGAGGTAATTAACGCCGGTAAAAAAGCGCTCGGTCTTTAATTATATTTCTGGCTCTTGTCGTCTACGGAAAATATTCCGTGGACGGCTTTTGCATGTCTGTTTTTTATTATTGCGTAAATAATCTAATTACATGAAAAGCAAGGTCTTTAAATGATATCAGGATGTCGAGTGGCGTCACAAAAGCAAAATATCATAATTCAGAAATAAGATATGACCATTGTCGGTTAATTGAACACTTAATTACACTCTATTAACACGATGTTGTGAATTCAGCACACGAAATAAGGGTGTATTCCTGATGATGCACCGGGCATTTATTTGCCTGAATCAGGACCCTGGCGTTTGCACTGTTCCACGTACTGCCGTTGGGGGTAATGATGCAATTAACCATGAAAGATAAAATTGGCTACGGGCTGGGTGACACCGCCTGCGGCTTTGTCTGGCAGGCCACCATGTTCCTGCTGGCCTATTTCTATACCGACGTGTTTGGCCTGTCGGCGGGCATTATGGGGACGCTGTTTTTAGTTTCCCGCGTGTTGGATGCCGTCACCGATCCGCTGATGGGGCTGCTGGTTGACCGCACCCGCACGCGTCACGGCCAGTTCCGCCCGTTCCTGCTGTGGGGCGCGATCCCGTTTGGGATTGTCTGCGTGCTGACCTTCTACACGCCGGACTTCTCCGCGCAGGGTAAAATCATCTACGCCTGCATAACCTACATTCTGCTGACCCTGGTTTACACCTTCGTTAACGTCCCTTACTGCGCCATGCCGGGCGTCATCACCGCTGACCCGAAAGAGCGCCACGCGCTGCAGTCCTGGCGCTTTTTCCTCGCGGCGGCGGGATCGCTGGCCATCAGTGGCATTGCCCTGCCGCTGGTGAGCATCATTGGTAAAGGTGATGAGCAGGTCGGCTATTTCGGCGCCATGTGCGTGCTGGGGTTGAGCGGCGTGGTGCTGCTCTACGTCTGCTTCTTCACCACCAAAGAGCGCTACACCTTTGAGGTGCAGCCGGGGTCGTCGGTGTCGAAAGACCTCAAGCTTCTGTTCGGCAATACCCAGTGGCGCATTATGTGTGCGTTCAAGATGATGGCGACCTGCTCCAACGTGGTCCGCGGCGGGGCGACGCTCTACTTCGTGAAATACGTCATGGATCACCCGGAGATGGCGACGCAGTTTCTGCTTTACGGCAGCCTCGCCACCATGTTTGGTTCGCTCTGCTCATCCCGCCTGCTGGGGCGCTTTGACCGGGTGACCGCCTTCAAGTGGATAATCGTGGCCTACTCCCTGATCAGCCTGCTGATTTTCTTCATCCCGGCCGAACATATCGCCCTGATTTTCGCCCTTAACATTCTGTTCCTGTTCGTCTTTAACACCACCACGCCTCTGCAGTGGCTGATGGCCTCTGACGTGGTGGATTACGAGGAGAGCCGCAGTGGACGCCGCCTCGACGGGCTGGTGTTCTCCACCTACCTGTTCAGCCTGAAGATCGGTCTGGCGATTGGCGGCGCGGTGGTGGGCTGGATCCTGGCGTATGTGAACTACTCCGCCAGCAGCAGCGTGCAGCCGGTCGAAGTGCTGACCACCATTAAAATTCTGTTCTGCGTGGTGCCGGTGGTGCTCTACGTGGGCATGTTCATCATGCTGTCGTTCTACAAACTCACCGACGCCCGCGTGGCGGCCATCAGCCAGCAGCTGATTAAGCACCGTGCAACGCAGGGTGACGCCGTGCCCGACGCTGCGACAGCCGCATCCCATTAACAGGAGGCAACATGACAACGATAACAAACCCGATCCTCACCGGCTTCAACCCTGACCCGTCCCTGTGCCGTCAGGGGGAGGATTACTACATCGCCACCTCGACGTTTGAATGGTTTCCGGGCGTGCGCATCTACCACTCCCGCGACATGAAGAACTGGTCGCTGGTCAGCACGCCGCTGGACAGGGTGTCGATGCTGGACATGAAGGGCAACCCGGACTCCGGCGGCATCTGGGCGCCGTGCCTGAGCTACGCCGATGGCCAATTCTGGCTGCTGTACACCGACGTGAAAATTGTCGATTCGCCGTGGAAAAATGGCCGTAACTTCCTCGTCACTGCGCCCTCCATCGAGGGGCCGTGGAGCGAACCGATCCCGATGGGCAACGGAGGGTTTGACCCGTCGCTGTTCCACGACGACGATGGCCGCAAATACTACCTCTACCGCCCGTGGGGGCCGCGCCATCACAGTAACCCGCATAACACCATCGTGATGCAGGAGTTTGACCCGCAGACCGGCACCCTTTCGCCCGAGCGCAAAACCCTGTTTACCGGCACGCCGCTCTGCTACACCGAAGGGGCGCACCTTTATCGTAAAGAGGGCTGGTACTACCTGATGGTCGCCGAAGGCGGCACCAGCTATGAACACGCGGTGGTGGTGCTGCGCTCAAAAACGCTCGACGGGCCGTACGAACTGCATCCGGACGTGACGATGATGACCAGCTGGCATCTGCCGGAGAACCCGCTGCAGAAGAGCGGCCACGGCTCGCTGCTGCAGACCCACACCGGGGAGTGGTATATGGCCTACCTCACCAGCCGACCGCTGCGCCTGCCGGGTATACCGCTGCTGGCCTCGGGCGGGCGCGGCTACTGCCCGCTGGGACGCGAGACCGGCATTGCGCGCATCGAATGGCGCGACGGCTGGCCGTACGTTGAGGGCGGCAAACACGCGCAGCTGACCGTCCCCGCCCCGCAGATAGCGGAGCAGCCCGCCGCCTCCCGGGACAGCTGGCGGGAGGATTTCGACGGCAGCACGCTTGACCCGGAGCTGCAGACCCTGCGCATTCCGTTCGACGACACCCTCGGCTCGCTCAGCGTGCGCCCGGGGTATTTGCGGCTTTACGGCAACGACTCGCTTAACTCGACCTTTACCCAGTCGACCGTGGCACGCCGCTGGCAGCACTTCGCCTTCCGGGCAGAGACGCGCATGCAGTTCTCGCCGGTTCACTTCCAGCAGAGCGCCGGGCTGACCTGCTACTACAACTGTAAAAACTGGAGCTACTGCTTTGTGGACTACGAAGAGGGGCAGGGCAGAACGATCAAAGTGATCCAGCTTGACCACAACGTGCCGTCGTGGCCGCTGCATGAACAGCCAATCCCGGTACCGGACAGCGCAGAGAGCATCTGGTTACGGGTTGACGTCGACACCCTGGTTTACCGCTACAGCTACTCGTTTGACGGTGACACGTGGCACACCGTGCCGGTGACGTATGAAGCGTGGAAACTGTCGGATGACTACATCGGCGGCCGCGGCTTCTTTACCGGCGCGTTTGTCGGCCTGCACTGCGAAGACATCAGCGGTGACGGCTGCCACGCTGACTTTGATTACTTCACCTACGAACCGGCCGCGAAATAGCGGCTCAGGCCGGGTAACCCAGCGCGCGTGAGAGCTGGAGCCCGGCCTGCTGAAGCTGCTCGCGGAAGCTGGCCAGTTCGGCGTCATCCACCCGCGACGTCAGCGTCGACAGACTCAGGGCGGCAATCACGCGGGATTCATGGTTCCACACCGGTACCGCCACGCAGCGCACGCCCTGCTCGTTCTCTTCGCGGTCGAAGGCGTAACCCTGCTCGCGGGTCTTGGCGAGGGCCTCCAGCAACGCGTCGCGGGAGGCAAGGGTGGAAGGGGTATAGGTGGTGTACTGATAGCCCTCAAGCAGGGCGTTCAGCTCGGCCTCGCCAAGCCAGGCAATCAACACCTTGCCGATGGCGGTGGCGTGAACCGGCAGCCGACGACCAATGCGTGAATAGGCGATAGCCGCCAGCTTGCCTTCAATCTTCTCGATATAAACGCCTTCACGACCGTCCAGGATCCCCAGATGGGTGGTCTGCCCGGTACGCTGCGACAGCTCCGTCAGCCAGCCTTTCGCCTTCTGACGAATATCGATTGAGCCCACCACAAAATGGCCGCGCTCAACCAGCTTCATGCCGAGGCGATATTTACCGTTTTCCGGGTTCTGATCGATATAGCCGTGAAGCTGCAGGGTTTTCAGCAGCGAGTGGAGGGTACTTTTGCTCAGCCCCATCAGTTTGCTGATGTCGGTGATCTTAAGCTCGGTGGCCTGCTCGTTAAACAGGTCGAGGATCTGCAACGCACGTTCAACAGACTGAATAATCGGCATAATGCTGGTATGTCCACGCAGGAATTAAGGCGAAAACGTACCTTTTTCAGGCGGAAAAATCAATGAAGTGGCGCCGGTTTACGCCCTCTCCCGGTGGAAGAGGGCCGGGGTGAGGGCACCAGACCGCAGAGGATCACTCCCCAAGCGTCGCCACCATCACCGCCTTAATGGTATGCATCCGGTTTTCTGCCTGGTCAAACACAATGCTCGCCGCCGATTCAAACACCTCGTCCGTCACTTCCATCCCGCCGTGCAGATCGAACTCTTTCGCCATCTGCTTACCCAGCGTGGTCTGGTCGTCATGGAATGCCGGCAGACAGTGCAGGAACTTCACGTCCGGGTTACCGGTCAGCGCCATCATCTGCGCGTTCACCTGATACCCGCGCAGCAGGGCAATCCGCTCGGCCCACTTCTCTTTGGCCTCGCCCATCGACACCCACACATCGGTATAGATGAAGTCCGCCCCTTTCACGCCGGCCGCGACCTCTTCCGTCAGGGTGATCTTCCCGCCATTCTTCTCCGCCAGCGCGCTGCACTCCGCCACCAGGCGCTCTTCCGGCCAGCAGGCTTTCGGTGCCACCAGACGCAGATCCAGCCCGGTTAACGCTGCCGCTTCCAGCATCGAGTTACCCATGTTGTTACGCGCATCGCCCGCATAAACCAGCGTCATCTCGTTAAACGCTTTGCCCGGCAGGTGCTCCTGCATGGTCAGCAGGTCCGCCAGCAGCTGCGTCGGGTGGAACTCGTTGGTCAGCCCGTTCCACACCGGCACGCCCGCATACTGCGCCAGCGTTTCGACCACGTCCTGACCGTGACCGCGATACTGAATGCCATCGTACATCCGCCCGAGTACCCGCGCGGTGTCCTTAATTGATTCTTTATGCCCAATCTGGCTGCCGCTCGGCCCTAAATACGTGACGCGCGCGCCCTGGTCAAATGCGGCAACTTCGAAAGAGCATCGTGTACGGGTTGAGTCTTTTTCGAAGATGAGCGCGATGTTTTTGCCAGTAAGCTTTTGTACTTCCTTACCCTTTTTTTTATCGGCTTTAAGCTGAGCGGCAAGGGTCAGCAGGGAATTGAGCTGTGCAGGGGTAAAATCGAGCAATTTCAGAAAGTGTTTCTTGTACAGATCAGACATTTTATCCTCACATGGCAAACGCCACTTATTGAATTAAAATTCACTTTATATGTGTAATTATTCATTTGCAACCCCGTTTCACAAATCTTTCCAACAAAGGTGGAGGCAAACCCGTCCGTGTGTGAAAATAGAAGTATCTGCCGCACTTTAAAGAGGAATGAGCCATGGCAAACCCGGAACACCTGGAAGAGCAACGCGAAGAGACGCGCCTGATTATCGAAGAACTGCTGGAAGACGGTAGCGATCCGGACGCGCTGTACACCATCGAGCACCATTTCTCTGCTGACGATTTTGACGCGCTGGAAAAACTGGCGGTAGAAGCTTTCAAACTGGGTTACGAAGTGACCGAGCCGGAAGAGCTGGAAGTGGAAGAGGGCGACACCGTCATCTGCTGCGATATTCTGAGCGAAGGCGCGCTGAAAGCAGAACTGATCGACGCTCAGGTCGAACAGCTGATGAACCTGGCCGAGAAGTTTGAAGTGGAATACGACGGCTGGGGAACCTACTTCGAAGATCCGAACGGTGAAGACGGCGAAGAAGGCGACGACGAAGATTTCATCGACGAAGACGACGACGGCGTGCGTCACTAAGCGTTTCAGGCGGTGGCGCGTGCCACCGCTTTTTCAAGGCAGAACCATGGATTACCCGCAGATACTCGCCCCCGTTCTTACCTTCCTCCAGTGCCCGACCCCACAAGCATGGATTGATCACGCCCGCGACCCGGCGAACCTGCCGCTGCTGCTCACCGACCACATGGTGTGCGAGCTCAAGGCCGCCCAGACCGCGCTGCTGCTGGTGCGCAAATACGTCGCCGATGAAAGCGGTGCCGACGCGCTGCTCGACTGGCTCAAACCCTACGAAGCGTTCACCTTCCGCGAAGGCCCGGAACCGGATTTTGTGGCCCTGCACAAGCAGATTGGCAAAAGCGTCATGCCCAAAACCGACGACCCGTGGGGCCAGGCGCTTATCGACAGCATGGTGCTGCTGATCAAAGAAGAGCTGCACCACTTCTGGCAGGTGCGCGAGGCGATGCTGGCGCGCGACATTCCGTACGTCAAAATCACCGCCAGCCGCTACGCCAAAGGGATGCTGAAAGCGGTGCGCACGCACGAACCGCTGACGCTTATCGACAAGCTCATCTGCGGTGCCTACATCGAAGCCCGCTCCTGCGAGCGTTTCGCCGCGCTGGCCCCGTTCCTCGACGACGACCTGCAGAAGTTCTATCTGTCGCTGCTGCGCTCGGAAGCGCGCCACTATCAGGACTACCTGACGCTTGCCCAACAGGTGAGCGACGACGATATCTCACCGCGCATACAGCTTTTTGGCGAAATTGAAGCCACACTTATCTCGACACCGGACAATGAGTTTCGCTTTCACAGCGGCGTGCCGGTGTAAACCGGCATAGCGAAAAGAAAAGGATGCGAGATGAATAAAACGTGGATCCGTATAGTCGTGGTGACTCTCCTGGCTGCCGTCGTGGCGTTCTGGGTCTACTTCGACAAACAACGCCAGCACACCCCCGAACAGCAGCTTGATACCACCCTCAACGCAATGCCCGCCTGGCAGGTGATCAAAGAGCAGGAGCCTGTGCTTCATCAGCGCATTCTTGACCAGATGGCGGCCCTGCAAAAAGCCGGCGAGCCGGAACAGAAGATTATCGACATCATCCAGCCGCAGATCCTGCATCTGCAGATGTCGCGCCTGCAAAACGCGCCGGACGCTAACGTGGTGAACTATATGACGATCAACATGGAGCAGACCGCCGCCATCCAGAAGGTGAGCGACGACGCCTGTTTCCGCTTCCTCTACCCGGCGGTAAAAGGGGGCGTCAACCCGATGCGCATGCTGGATAAAGACCTGATGACGCGGCGCATGCAGGCCGACGCCGACATGATGCGCGCGGCCTACGGCAAAAACCGCCACACCGTGACCGCGGAAGAACGCGAAGCCGCGGTGACGGATGTCCGCCCGATTATGAAAACACTGGCCGACAAGTACGGCGAGGACATCCAGCTGCTGCAGATGCCGGAGAAGGCGGTGGGCAAAGAGAAGCTCTCCTGCGACATGGTGCAGGAGATGTGGGCGAAGGTGCTGGCGCTGCCAGAGCAGAAGGCGGCAGGCGTGATTCGGCTGGCGGTTTCCGAGGTAGAATGACAGGGCGCTGGTTTTTTGGACACTTAGCGTAGGTTTAGCGCGTCGCCGCTTGCATGGCGGCGCGCGACAGGTATAATCCACAACGTTTCCGCATCCCCTTCAGTGCCGAAGTGGCGAAATCGGTAGACGCAGTTGATTCAAAATCAACCGTAGAAATACGTGCCGGTTCGAGTCCGGCCTTCGGCATTCAGTACCTTATTTTCTTTTAAATCAATGAGTTAGTGTGAAAATTCCGTCTCATTGACCAGTAGAAAATGTCAATTCTTCATCACGTACAAAAGCCACTGTGTTTGTTAATGGCTTTGGTATGTTAGCACATAGTGGCGAGTAGTTCCCAGGCTCAACCTCGTATCGCTTTTCCCTTTGAAGCTGGAAGACGTGCCACCGTCTCTAAACCTATACCAAACGCTTACAGTGAAGCGCATTTTTTGCCGATGCTCCCAAATGCCACACGTCGCTGATGACGTTGCAGGGAATAAACAGGTTTATGGTGGTGTTCGTACCTACAAACGATATGTAGGCTCTGCCAGCGGTTCGGCCTCGCTCCTTCGGGTACATGGTCATCCTGATAAACTTCACTGTCTGACATATCCCTGATGTTGTCGCCTAACGGCTCCGCGTGTTGTCTTACCACCAACGGGCATTAGGCTTCTATTGTCCAAAATCTGTTAGTTGCACAATTTTTGCACCCTGTATAACCTGAGATTAATCTTAATCACTCAAGGGTGGGTATGTCAGATAAGGAATCAATACGAAGGGAGTTAACTCTTTTGTTGGAGATACTCGCCTTGACTGGAGAGCAACGAGATTTTGTTGAATCAATGTACCAAGACAATGCAAACAGTAGGGGGATGGTAATGACCAACAAGCAGTTACGTATCCGCTATGGATTTCATGGAAAACACATGGAAAAAAATGTTGCCTGGGATGGCAATGATCAGGTGAATAGTGTTTTGGCTGTTCTTATTGAGGAGTTGTCTCTCCCGATAGGTGAGAAACCAGTGAATCTGATTGAACACGGTGTAGATGATGTATTTTTCTACGATGAAGAGAGTCAGAAATGGCTCGAAATCCCTCCTAAATGGCTAATCAAGGCATAAGGTCAGGGGGCAACTCGACCCTGTACACGATTCTGTGTAAATGCCTTTTCTCAGAAGTGACCGTCCAGGCGGTCACCGAACTCGATAATAAAGCGGCTCATTGCCATACGCCAGTCCCTCAGCGGCATCGTCCATTTCTGTGAGGCCGCCTGGATTGCCAGCCACACCACCTTTTTCACCGCGTCGTCCGTCGGGAACACCTTACGCTTTTTGATAGCATGCCGGATCACGCTGTTCAGTGATTCTATGGCGTTGGTGGTGTAGATGACTTTGCGGATGTCTGCCGGGTAAGCGAAGAACGTCGCCAGGTTGGCCCAGTTTGCCTGCCAGCTTCGGCTTATCTGCGGATAGCGGCTGTCCCAGGCTGCGGCGAACGCTTCCAGCGCCTGCTGGCCTGCTTCTTCCGTCGGTGCCTGGTAAATCGCTTTCAGGTCGCGGGTGACGGCTTTGTAGTCCTTCCAGGAGACGAACCGCAGGCTGTTGCGCACCATATGCACGATGCACAGCTGGATGCGGGCCTCCGGATACACCGCGTTGATGGCGTCCGGGAAACCTTTCAGGCCGTCAACGCAGGCAATGAGGATATCGTTCAGGCCACGATTCTTCAATTCTGTCAGCACATTCAGCCAGAACTTCGCCCCTTCATTTTCGGCCAGCCACATCCCCAGCAACTCTTTCTGGCCTTCGATATTAATGCCCAGCGCCAGGAACACTGATTTATTGATGACACGACTATCCTGTCGGACTTTCAGGACGATACAGTCAAGATAAACAATGGGATAGACTGCATCCAGCGGACGATTTTGCCATTCGACAACCTGCTCCATGACCGCATCGGTGACCTTTGAGACCAGCGCGGGTGAGACATCCGCGTCATACAACTCTTTGAACGCGGCGGCGATCTCGCGTGTGGTCATCCCTTTGGCATACAACGATAAAATCTGGTTATCCATGCCGGTAATGCGGGTCTGGTTTTTCTTCACCAGTTGGGGTTCGAAGGAGCCATCACGATCGCGTGGGGTACGTAGTTCCAGAGGGCCATCGCCGGTGGTAACGGTCTTTGTGGAATAGCCGTTACGGGAATTAGCCCCCAGTTTGGGCTGATTTTTATCGTAGCCCAGATGGTGGGACATTTCGGCGTTGAGAGCCGCCTCAACGCTGATTTTCTTCAGCAGGCGATCGAACTGGTTGAGATCGTCAGGGGTTTTGAGATTTTTGGCCAGTTCGTTAGCCAGAGCCTGCAACTGTTTTTCGTCCATAAATTAACCTGCTTTTGATGTTGGATTGAACATATCAAAATCAGGCAATTACACAAATTTATGTACAGACTCGTTACGGGAATTAGCCCCCAGTTTGGGCTGATTTTTATCGTAGCCCAGATGGTGGGACATTTCGGCGTTGAGAGCCGCCTCAACGCTGATTTTCTTCAGCAGGCGATCGAACTGGTTGAGATCGTCAGGGGTTTTGAGATTTTTGGCCAGTTCGTTAGCCAGAGCCTGCAACTGTTTTTCGTCCATAAATTAACCTGCTTTTGATGTTGGATTGAACATATCAAAATCAGGCAATTACACAAATTTATGTACAGACTCGGCAACTCGCCCCCCGCTTCTTCACTTCAACGCGCGTATGTAATCAAGCAAGGCTTTCAGTTGGCTACCTTTCATCGCCGGAACACGAATACGTATATCAGCCTTTCCTGTACTGGCGTACCTGCTTTCCCCTTGCAGTAATCGAAGGCTCATTGTTATGATCTGATGGTCTGACATTACTAACTCTCCGTGGTGGTTTGTTGTTTGTCGGATCGCTGTGTGGGATGTTCTCAGCATCCTGCACAGCACTATTAACAGCATTGCGTAAATTTCTCGGTAACAGATGACGCTGTATCGTCGTCCCTGCAAACTTCACTACCTGCGTATAAACGCACACCGTAGCACCACACCAGATAAAGCTGGTGATTAGCTCTTCTTCCTTTTTCAATACTCATCTCCGAGAATTGCACCTAAGAAAAATTCTGTTTGCTCTTCGCTGCCTTTGACGCTGTAACACTCGATAGCCTTTCTCATTTCGCTTTCGTCCGTGTTACCAGACAGCCATTCTATCAGGCTTTCTAAATACTCCTCCGCTCTGTTCACGTCGTGATCTTCTGGTAACACCTTGATAGCGTCTGCCATGAAACAGGCTTCTACGTGGTCGTAATGAAACAGCAGGGCAAGAATACTTTCTTGTTGCCATTGTTCAGGCGTTTTCAATCCGTAACTGTTAGTCATTTGATACTCACCCATTTACGATCCTCGTTCGGTGTTGCTTGTTGAATTGCATCTTTCAACACCTGTTCAAAGTTCACGCCGTGCTCCTGGCTTCTCTGCCACATGTCCAAAAATGCTACGGCGAATTTCAATTCTTCTTCGCTCTCAATAGGACTGAAAGCTGTGGTGTGTTCGTTCATCTCTATAATCTTCATACTCATTACTCCTCTTCAAAGGTCATTGTGTAGCGGCATTGCTGCGATGGTCTGATCGTCACTGTCTCCGTATAGTTGGCGTTGCTGTAAACGCAGATCTTCGCGTTATCTGTCTCCTGTTCATCACTGAGAATCAGGGTTATCTGTCCGGCATTCGCCAGGGCTGGCATGATCCCCAGCGTCAGCACAAGATATTTCATGTTTACCTCCTTATAAGTCCATCTCATTGATCACACGGCTAACGGCTTGCTTGTCTAAATCCAGATAGCGTCTGGTGTCGGTGATGTTGCTGTGATTGAGCACAGTCATAGCGAGGGCAATGTTATTTCCAGAACGCCGATAAAGAGCATTCCCCCCCGCCTTTCGAAAGCTGTGTGCTGATACAGTGCCATAAATCCCGATAGCTTTAGCGGCTTCTGCGATCTGCTTACTCACTTCCTCGCGTCGTACAGGTGCTTGCTTGTTCATCGAGCGGTTACGTTGGCTCCTGAACACATGCACATCATGCGGAAACTCAGCACGGCGACGTGCGATCATCTGCACCACTGGAGCCGGAAGGGTGAGGGCTTTACGCTTCCCTGTCTTCTGTTCTTCTATGTCAATCTCACCGTTGATCACTTCGTCGAAGCGCAAAGCGACGGCATCACCCACACGCAGTACGGCGGCTTGCATTATTAACGAAACGTCAGCTATCAGGCTCTTGTTATGAGCGTTTAGCCACTCCCTGATCGCTTTAGCTTGCTGTTCGTCTAACACTACTGCTCTGTTCAATTTACCCTCCTTCAAGGTCACACATCTAAATCGATGAAATAAATATTATGATCAATTTCAGTAAGTTGCAATACAAATGATCAAAAAATGATCGTTGTTGTGTGTGGTAGATGGCGCGATTGTGTCCACTGCTGAACGCGAAGATCAGGCACACCCAGATCGAAATCTGCATGATTTTGAAATATCTTCAACAAATTCATAAGGTTGGCATTTATAAACATGTGTTTGGACATTGCCAAATCATCAGATCGGCAAGAAGAACAGCGGTGACACCGGAACATCACACTACCAATGCTTGTGTGTGGTTGTTATCTATCTCATTGATTTAATGGTGATAAATGTAGAGTCGTTAGGCGAGGGCGGCGCTAACCTGCCTGTATGCACAGATTATGCGGAGTTTATGCACTTGCAACTGATTGCATCATGAAATGATTAGAATGCTAATGAATTGGCGGGTTTTGGCATGAAAAAAGAAACATCGTTTCAATTTAGAAAACTCGTTCAACGAATCTGGCACGGGTGCAAAGTAGTTTTCATGACAAATGGCGCTGTATTCAGCACTACACAACGGTTTGGCTAAACTGATCATTCTGACAATGAAAGTGAACAATCTACTTTAGCTTACATTTACCCAGGATCTTTACCTGTCATTTAAGATAGGTTTTGACGTTATTAATGTGGGGTTTCGATAGGGATAACCTAATATTTTCCTCTGGCTGTTCTTAGGATTGTTGCATGTGCGATTCGTTGGGTGAAGGGCGAGGGTCTACCGTTGGGTGAAGGGCGACGGTACTTTGGATAACCCTCAAATTGAGGTGCATTTGCACCACTGAATCGGAGAAAGTAACGCTTTGGTACTTTCGTAATACACGGGAAAAAGCCGACTGTTCAGAAAGGATACAGGGGAAAAGCCCGAGTATTCGGCACTCCAGATCCCAATGAATACCCCTATCAAGATTGATACCCCTATCAGAACTGATACCCCTACCCCTATCAACTTTGACAGGAGTACCCCTATCAAGTCTGATACCCGATAAGAATAAGTTAATAACAATTAACCTAATAAGAATGATCTTTATTCTTTTATGGTTTTGCGCTTGTCGCAAAGATCTTTTGCCTGGCGTCTCTCGCCGTCACTCCTGGCAAGCAGCCTTACTTCGCTTCCTTTCGGGCTACGTTGGCTGGCCTCGTTCCGCTCACGACGCAGCAAAGCGTTACTCTTTACCTTCTGGACTCGTGCAAACTTCGTTTCTGACGAGAGTCAGGCACGAACAATTATTTGCCATCGGCAAAGTACCGTTGCGCTGTGCGCGGAATTACCATCTGACCAACCAACTACCGTTGATTGACCATCTGATAAGTTGACTAACCTCAACCATCCATTCATGAACTAACGTTCACCCATGCAAGGTTTCAGTAAGTCAGTGGCTAAGGCTTCACTGTTCGCTGATGGCTCCAGTTCATCCAGCCTCAATCCAATACCAACACCTACTATCCTGATAACTACCGTTATCCCTCTGTAGTTGTGCTATTGGTTTCGGTAAGTGCCAGAGGGCGCACAGGAAGCCCGTAGAGCGATTTAAACAGGGTAGGGAATGCAATGGTAGCCTGAAAGCGTCAGAACGCCGCAGAGAGCGTTACAGGCTGTTTTTCGTTGTTCTTGTGGCTGTCTTCTCTGGTGGCAAGTTCTACCACAAAAACAGATTGACATCCACTGTTTATTTTGTGTATAAAGAGCACAAATCGCAAAGCAAAAATGCAACGCATTGAAAATGATCAAAATTTTTTCGAATAATCACCGTTGAGGGGTTGACAGATAGGTAAGAAAAATGTTATAGTACCCATGTAGCATAAAACTTTATCCACATAATCTCTTAATGCGCTTTGAGCCGTCAGGCTGCAAGGTGTCTTTTTTATATACGCCAACCATAGGAGGCCACACTGAGATACTTTGACGTTGAAGACACACTTCAACAATTGAAAGACGGAACCACCAACCGTTACCGCATCCGAGCACTACGCAACGCTTGCCGCGCTCGTGGATACCACGAGAGGGAAGCCTTTCTCACAGAAGTATTGAAGCGCTGGGATGAAATCCGCACTTCGACCACTGAATAATCTCACGAAGGAGAAGACACGATGAAAATCAATTTCACAACAGAAACTTACGAGGCGTTGATCAACCGTGCCAACAAAGAAGACAAACCCGCTGCCGCTCTGGTATCGGAACTCATAACAGCGATCCTTAGCAAAGAGGAAAATAATGAAGACAACAAAACACGAAAAGCTATTCCTGGCGATTGACTATGATTTACTCGGAATCACTTCCGTAGAAGTTAACGGCGAAACTCACGAAGTAAAACTTCACCACAAGATCGTTTATTCCTATCTGCAAAGCCTGTCCGGTACATTCCAACAAGTAACCCCTTCATTAACTGGTATTGGTGATCGGCTCGGACTTGGTACAGATCAAACTGTACGCCGCCACATTAAAGACCTCGTGTCTTTTGGTTGGGTGCAAGTTGTTAGTGAAGGCCGAAAAGGGATGACGAACATTTACATTGTTCTGCCATATCACCAGAAGCCACCTGTAACAGTGTCTGACGAAGTGCCAGCCCCTGAGCCAGTGAAGACAGTAGAAACCCACGAAGACACACCAGCGATAACGCCTCAAAGAATCCGTACTTCTGACGCAGTGAAACACCTGTTTGAAAATTTGTCACAACGGCGAGAGGACGAGAGCTTTTATTCCTGGTCATCAAGAGTACTTCAACGAATCGGAATAGATCATTCAATGGGAATCGAGCAACTATTTCAGGAAACACACCCGTATGAATACACCCAGATTGAACAATCAACGATACCATTTTAACGGAGACCTAATTGATACAATACATAAAACTGAACAATACAAACCAGATACAGATCAACGATAGCGGGAAGGGCGTTTATTATGCGCTTATCTGGTTCTGGAAAGGAAGGAAAACCAAAATTTCCTACGGCGAGCTATCTGATAAATCCGGTGTAAGTGACCACGGGATCAGGTGACCTGCTCCCCGTTGATTAGTACACCCCGATGTTAGTAATGTCTTCATAAGCCACATGAGGACATCCCCATGAAGAAGCGTTTTTCCGACGAACAGATCATCAGTATTCTCCGCGAAGCCGAAGCTGGGGTACCCGCCCGTGAACTCTGCCGCAAGCATGCCATTTCCGATGCCACGTTTTACACCTGGCGTAAGAAGTATGGCGGTATGGAGGTGCCTGAAGTTAAGCGCCTGAAGTCGCTTGAGGAAGAGAACACCAGACTCAAGAAGCTGCTTGCCGAAGCCATGCTGGATAAAGAGGCGCTTCAGGTGGCTCTTGGGCGAAAGTACTGACGACAGACCAGAAGCGGGAAGCCGTGATGTTGATGTGTGATGCGACCGGTCTGTCGCAACGTCGTGCCTGCAGGCTTACAGGTTTATCCCTGTCGACCTGCCGCTATGAGGCTCACCGTCCGGCTGCTGATGCGCATTTATCAGGGCGCATCACTGAGCTGGCACTGGAGCGCAGGCGTTTTGGCTACCGTCGTATTTGGCAGTTGCTGCGCCGTGAAGGGCTTCATGTTAATCATAAGCGCGTGTACCGGCTTTATCACCTCAGTGGCCTGGGCGTAAAACGCAGAAGACGTCGTAAAGGGCTGGCAACAGAACGTCTGCCGCTGCTCCGTCCGGCGGCGCCCAATCTGACCTGGTCGATGGATTTCGTCATGGACGCACTTTCCACCGGTCGCAGGATCAAGTGTCTTACCTGCGTCGATGATTTCACAAAGGAATGCCTGACGGTCACTGTTGCCTTTGGGATTTCAGGCGTTCAGGTCACGCGTATTCTGGACAGCATTGCACTGTTTCGAGGCTATCCGGCGACGATAAGAACTGACCAGGGGCCGGAGTTCACTTGCCGTGCACTGGATCAATGGGCCTTTGAGCATGGTGTTGAGTTGCGCTTAATCCAGCCGGGCAAGCCAACGCAGAACGGATTTATTGAGAGCTTTAACGGACGATTTCGCGATGAATGTTTGAATGAGCACTGGTTCAGCGATATCGTTCATGCCAGGAAAATTATTAATGACTGGCGGCAGGATTATAACGAATGCCGCCCGCACTCCACGCTGAATTATCAGACACCGTCTGAATTTGCAGCGGGCTGGAGAAAGGGTCATTCTGAGAATGAAGATTCCGGCGTTACTAACTGAGTGTTGTATCTAATCGTGGGGGCAGGTCACAGGTTCTGGCTTCGTGCGCTGCGCAACATTGGTGTGATTGATATCGACGATGAAAGCCATTATCTATCATTCACGCTGAAACACATCGAACGAGACAATGTAGAATTTATCTACTCTGATTTCTAAAACACACAATCGGGAAACTTTTATGATCATCGCTATGTATTGGTTATTTGCATTTTACGCAGTATGGACATTAACGAGAAAACACGGAGTTTCCCCTCTACGAGGAATGAATGGGACGAAAAGAACGAAATCCAATTAAACGGATAGAACAAGCAACACGCGCCAGCAAACGTAAATACACCTCTTCTCTACAAGACCTCGCACGAGAGTCTATTCCAGGAGAATGGATCACCGAAATAATAGAATACCCTGCAACGGTGCCCGTAGGGGCTGAGTTTGAACTATTGCAGGATGTTTTAGCATCTTCGGATAACGTCTTCTATAAACCACGCCGCCGCCGTGAATACCAAATTGATAGCAGTGATCTTAGATCCTGGCAGGTGAAGGGGTGGGAAAACTACGCCGATTTTGTCGGGTATTGCCAAACGTGGGGATTATCCCATCACACGCAAGACCTCGATTTTATTTTTCACGATGAAAAGGAAACACACGATTAATGCACCTGGAAACAACTCAAACAAAGCGATTCGCCCAGCACGTTAAATGCTGTGAATGGTATTTCACTGAGATCGAAGCAATCAACAATGACGCTTATCTGACGGATGACGAGAAAATAACTGCGCTTGATGACCTGGAAAACAGAGTCCTTACTCTCGCAGCGCCTTTCCTGGCTGCTGCAAATAAAATCAAAATGACAATGGAACAAATAAAAAATGACTAAAACCGATATTGACCTAATGCTACAGGAATTTCACGAGCAACTACACATTCCGCTTCTTGATGCGACTACGGAAGCCTACCGACAGGGAACCCCTGAGAGCGTTTCTGAGGCCGTTAAACAGCTTCATCTGGCCTCAGTTGTTATGCAAGGGATTATAAGCGTAGTGGAGCAGTCAGAGAGTCTGAACGAGGATCAAGACGTACTACGCGAAGTGTCTCAGGTGGCTCAGTCCCTCGTGTCCTGTATGCAGGATTTAGACGGGCTTGCGCAGGACATAGCCGAAGAATACGCAGCACTCGAATTTGAATAAAAATGCAAGGAAAGTGAATAAAATGTTGGTTTGGGTATTGACAAATTAACAGAAATGTTATAGAATAAGAAGTAGGGATAGTATTCGAATCACTTCACCCTCCTGAATGCCGTTTCCCATAGCGGCACTCTCTCCATCTGAATTTTCTCTCTGAAAGCTGGTTGTTTTCCTTTGTTGTGTTTAGTTCCAAAGGGTGGCGCGGGCGTTCCCACTTGTGTCGGGTGGTAACGGACAATCACCGCGCACATTCTCTTTCAGAGAGCAAATTCTTTGCTCTAAATCTTATAACCCCGTTAGGATTATAAGCAGTCAGACTGAATAAACGCCGTCAGTGGTCGTTACGTTCAGGCTGGCAATCTCTTATTACTATTCCAGTGGTGATATTGAGATTCCATTCCCACTTCTCGCCATGACAGAAGGGCTTCTGTTTTGAAGTGGGAGCAATGACGGGCGATCCTTCTTCTGTTATTCGTAACAGTTGCGCCCTTCATTTTTTTTAAAGAAACCATTCTTTAACATCATAATCCTCCGAAACGAAAATGACGTTAAACAATGCTTTCTAACAAGGGCATACTCTCCAGGGGCTTAATCGCCCCTTTTTAACAATCTGCATGTAACACTTCCGTTATTAACGGAATGATGAACGCAGTTACAACGCGAAGGAACAACACAATGTTCTTAATAAACAATCGCGACCGAATCCTAAAATACAAATCCGAAGTGATTCAAGTTAATCCTGAGTTAATAGCTAAAGTGGCTGAAATGGCAGGATGTACCGTTGAAGAAATAGAAAAAGCTGTAGAACAGTATTTCCCTTCTGAGGACACACCTCAACTTAGTATGCAGGAACGGATCGCAATCAAATCCAAGGAAATCAAACAACAATGATTGTAGACCTAACCGAGCTTTTCCCCATTCGTAAGAGTTTCACTGACGTAGTGAGCTACGCCACTGATTCTTTTGCAGCCGTAGAAGGCCGTGTTTTCGACCTGCCAGCAGATATTGAATGCGGCGATGTTATCGGCGCTGATGGCGCTCTATACACCTCCGGCGATGATGCCTTTGTGGTGGTGTCCGATGCCGTCAGTGCTGGCGACGGTAAAACGGTAAATGTCCTACGTGCGCCTAATGTTGGCAGCTTCGTAGCATTGAAAGCCGACAACCTGAACGCAGCTAATCACGCCGCAGCTATCACCACGCTCGAATCCAAAGGGTTCGTATGCCGTCCATTCTTCACCTCTTAATCAAGGAAGATAAATAATGAGTAAAATCGCAATTGGGCGTGAGATGGTCGATTTAGCGCCAATCTTCCAGGCTCTGCCGGAACGTAACTATCTTATGAATGCCCTCGACCTATTCGACGGGGTAGGTGTTCAGAATCCGAAAGTGGTGGTGACACAGCTTCTGGATGATAACTACAGCCTGTTTAACACCCCGCAGAGCCGTTATTCATCAAACCACGACACTACCGCGCGTCAGAATGGCAAAGAATACCTTATCGAGATTCCTTGGTTTGCAAGGGAAGATGAGTTTAAACCTGTAGACGTACAAGGCCGCAGAGTGCAAGGAACGGACTACGAGCAAACCGTTACCGACCTGTACACCGAATACACTGGCAAACATAAGATTGCTTATCTGCGTACCCGTGAGTCTTACCTGGCCCGTGCTCTGTTCAAAGGTGAAGTTTATACGCCTGCAACTGATGACCTACTGATCTCTTATGCTGAACTGTTCGGTGTGGTGCCAATGACAGCCAGCGTGAATACAGCGACAGCGGCACAGGATTTTGATGCCATCTTAGACAAAGTTCAGGCTGCCGCAGGTGGATTGGCTGGACAGATTGAACGAGTGATCGTATTCGCTAAACCTGCTGCATTTAGCCAGATTCGCTTCTCTGACAGTATGTCTAAGGCGTTCCAGTATGTAGCGCCATATGACGACCGTAACCTATTCTACCAGCGTCACGAGCTTCTCCCTGGTGTTAGTACGTTTAGTCTGCCTGGTGCGCCGATCGACATTGTTAAAGTGACAGATCCGCTGATCCTTGCACAGATGCCAGATGATGCTGACATGGTGGCGGTGCCTGTGTTTAGCAAAGGCAACTCAAATCCTTATAAGAATATTTACGGCGCTGCCTCTGGCAACTTCGCGCTGATCGATGCAGCACCTGCTGAATACTACTCTTGGGGCTACCTGAGTGAGCGCGGCGATGCGTACCACGTTATGCACGAAAATTCGGCGTTGCCTGTCAATCATGCGTTAGGTATGCAGGTGAAAATCACCATCACTGCTTAATGAGCAAGCGGGAGCCTGACTCGCTGGAAATATTCAGGCGCTTTAATGAGGGATGCTTACTAACCCACAGCGCAATTGTGGCTCTGGTAGCATCCCTTTTTTGTTTCCCCCAGAACAAGAGGAAAAATACAGGTGGAACTAATCCTTAAATCAAATCGTGGTTTACACGTTCGACTGAGTGCAGACGATGCAGAAGGGCTGCTCAAGGTGAGCCAGCTTTGCGAGCTATTAGAGATTTCGTATACGGGCGTTAGAGCGCGTATTTTCCGTGGTGAAACCGTCGAAGCGGCAATTCATCACTTCTTGGATCAGAAAGGCGGTGGTAATGCTTGAGATTCACACAAGTTCTATCGTCAACACGGTACGTTTTCAAGTTTCGAAAGAGGACATTGCAGAGGCGAAGAAAGCCGCTGATGATCTTCAACGCCATTTTTCTAAGATTAAAGATCCGAAAATTCGGTTTCAGGCACAGCGCGCACGCCGACAATCAGCAAGGGAAAAAGTGGCAGATGCTAAAGCGGCTTCTCCCAAAACGTCCAATGACTTGAAGCAACAACGCCAGGCAGAAAAGGCAGGGAAAGCGCAAGCCAGAGAAGCAGCGAAAATTGCTAAACGTAATGAAACGGCTGACATCAAATTTAAATCGGCTGGCTTACAGCTCCGTGGGATTAAAGGCAAGTATGGTTTAGATCCCGCGAAACAATACGAGGCTCTTAAACTCATTCAACAAGAAACAGAAGCCTTTAAAAATGGGCTAATTTCAAGCCAACGAATGAATTTTACCATACGGCAGCGCATAACGGACTTGCGTAGGGAAGCGGCGCTCCAGGCAAAAATAACCGCATCTACACAGCAACAGGCGGCAGCACTCAGACATGCTATGAAAACCGACTATGCAGGGGCTGCAAAGGGTATTAAAGAAAAAGGGCTGAATGTTATAGGTGGCGGTGCTGGCTTTGTTGGTGCTACTGCTGCATTAGCTGGCGGGGCAGGAGTCTTGTCTCGTATCAAGCAGCAAGGAGATGAAAATCTTGAGCTTGTCCGTATGTCGGAACGTACCAAACTGAATCCTAACGCTGTTAAGGCGATTGTATCTTGGGGGCAGCAGCACGGGGTTTCGAGCGCCAGCGTTGACAAGATCACGGATGGCTTCGGGAAAGATACCCGCGAGAGAATCAACGAAACATTATTAAATAGCCAGTTCAAAGGCGGTAAATGGTCTGGTGGAAATAGCGCCGTTGACGAAGTGTTAAATAAGTTTGGCTGGAACAAATCGCAGCTTTCACAGTATGCAGATAATCCGCTTGATTACCTACAATCGGTGGTAAATGAAGGCCAGCGTCGCGGGATGAAAGACGGTGAGATCGGGCATCTTCTCGAAAATACTTTTGATGATGGGATGCACTACCTCGATCTTTTCAAAAATAACGGTGAGCAGTTTATCTCCGTCCTGAAAAGCCTTGTTGAAAGTGGTCAAACTCTTAACGATGAGCAAATAAGGCAAACTCTGGCATATGGTGACCTGAGTGTAGCAATGGGTAATCTGATGAATGGCGTTGATAACAGTCTATTCACTGGCTTTATGTCCAGTTTTGCCGATAGCGGTGATGAGTTGGTGAAAAATACACAGGCAATCAATCAGAGTGCTGGGCTATTAGGTGAGGGATTAGGCGACCTTGCTAAACAGGTGTCGGGCTTCGTTGGGGAAATCTCCAATCTTGTGAGTGACATCAATGCAGGGCTTCGCGCTCGCTTCCCTGGTTGGTTTGCTGATAAAGATAAGCCAGCAGCTCAGGCGGTCTATGATGGCGTCACAGGAAGTGCTAACGGCGCGGCAGGGTGGATTCAAGAGCAAACGGGTTGGAATCCTCAGACAGTGGCTCCGGCTATTAAATCGTGGTTAGGTATTGATGATCAGCAAGCAGGGACAGCGGCGAACGAATATAACCTTGCAGGTGATTCTCTGCGTGATTCTGCAATGTCACTCAATAGCGGCAATCCACCAGCGTATAATCTGAATCCTACATTTAACCTGACGGTTGCACCGTCCGTACCACTGACAATCCAATCCGATACAGGCAGATTAGCCGACTATGTAGACTTCCAGGCGAGAGCTTCTCAAGCCAGCTTCGCACAGTCGCTAACGCTGCAAATGTCGTCTGGTCAATCGTCTACAGGTGGGTGATAGATCAAAGGGGCGTAAGCCCCTTTTTTTGATGGTTTCAACACTACAGCAATAAATCCACGTTTTTAAAAGGGACAGATTTAAAAAGATACCCCTGTAATCCCCAAACCCCCACCTCACGCAGTATTCCCAAACGTTCTCGATCCTCAATCCCTTCGATAATAACCTTGCCGCAGTGTTTTTGAATGGAAGCAATTAGCATGTAGAAGGTTGGTTTCTGCACCTGCTCATTAAAGAAGCAGCGATCTACCTTTACAACCTCAAAGTATCCTTCCATCAAACTAACTACATTCGCATTTCCTGCGCCAAGGTCATCGAGCCATAGCCCATTTACACCCTGGCTCAGCGATTTTAATAAGGGACTTTTCAATCCCTTATCCAAACCAGGGAAAAGCTCGGAAAGTTCAAGTTTGATGAATGACATCGATTCGAAAGTTTGTCTAAGTATGTAGTCATGACGTATCAGAAAAGCCATTTGCTGATCAATGTTCAGTGTACAAAATAGATTCTTTCGCTCGAACCACGTTTGCTTAATGGCAATGTTTCCACATTGTTCGTATAGGAAAAGCCGTTTCCTATCTAAATCCCAAGATGAAATTACGAACTCAGGGTGAAGGGGACGTCCATCTGAGGTAATGAAGCGAGTGAGAAGCTCAACGCCTAACAACCTCTCGTCAATGCTCACTATAGGTTCAGCAATGAATGTAGTATCCATAATAAATACCTTAAATTTTAATTAAAATTATATTGTAATTTTTATCACAATAAAGCAATAGTATTGCTAAAATTTGTGGTACGGATGCAGGGTTTTGACTAAGCGATTGATATAACATGACTTTTTACTTTTCGGTGGGTGTTTGCTGATTGTTATATATTAGTCTTGTGATGTATTTCTGGTTGTTTTTTTGCTCGGTTTTTTGTTTGATACTGGTTCATATTCACCTAAATATATAAGTAATGTAATAATGTTCTATTCGATAAGTTAACGAGGGGCTTACGCCCCTTTTTTATTGATTCTCTATCTCTGGATAGCGTAGCAATTCTATATACTGCCGTAGCTCAACAGGAGAGGCGGCATTCTTGCTGTACGTCTTGAAACTCTCTGTAGAGCCGCGCTCGTGACCGAGTAGCAGCGCAATGCGGTCTTCTGGTACTGGCTTTAACTTACCTCGACCAATTCCGCCCCTGTCCATTATTTGCGCGGCCTGGTGGCGTAACGAGTGAAAAACTTTCAACTCTGATCCCGCTTCGCCTAAAGCCTTTCGTTTAGCCCTCGTAAAACGCTGTGAATGCCACGTAGAGCGCTTTCCGTCTGCACGGTCAGTGATTGACGCACGATAGAACAAAAAGCCGTTGTAGGGCTTCTCACGAAGCGACAACACCAACGGAGTGATCAGACTGTGGCAGGGGATGATACGGGCGGCTGATTTGCTCTTACCCTCTGTCACTTCGAAGCATAGCACCCCCTCGATCTCCTTGATGTTGGTTGCACGTAACGAACAGATTTCATTAAGGCGCATACCGCTATACATCCCGATCAGCGTTACGTTCTGCATCTCTTCATCATCTGCCATCACTGCGAACACTTTCGCTAATTCGCCAGGCTCAAACACTTCATAGCTCACCTTGCTACTTTTGCTTTCGAGACCATGACCGCGCCAGATGTTTTCTTGTGGTGCATCGTGGTAACGGTTACGAGCCAGATCCCAGATCTGCGCCAGTGCGCTGACGTAGTTTTGTATGGTCTGTGGTGCTTTCTCCGTCTTGAGCTTATCAAGCCAGCCTGTAACGGTGGTTCGGTTAACGTCACGAAGCTGAACATCACGCTTTTTCAGATGTTCTAAGAGCACTTCTACGGCCTTGTTGGTCTTCGATAACGTGGTGAGTTTGCGCTTCTCGCTGAACTGGAGAATGTATTGATCCCGCATCCTCAAGAGGGAAGGGCAACTCATTACAGGTGCGCTTAATGGTTCCGGCGCTTCGTGTGCATACGTCCCGATCCGGCGTAGCTCATTCAGTATTTGCTCAACCTTCGAGCCTCGATCACGCTGTGGCTTTACCAGGTTACGAATCTTAAACCACTCCAGGGCAACCGCATCACGAAAGAGACGGGCTTCGCGCACATCGCGTGTGCCTGTGCTCTTCACATAGTTGTGTCGTCCTCCGAACAGATGACGCATGTACTTTGGTATGGCGATCCTCACCAGATAGTTTCCGCATGGATCTAAAACTAAGTAACGATCTCGCTTGTAAATCATGTTCACCCCAGCTATTTTGTCAGGGCTTTTGCACATGATTTTGAATAGTGTGAAATGTCGAAGTCTTTACCTGTTTTTCCAGTTGATTCAAAGGATTGCAGGAGCTTGTCAGACAAGCGAACGACCGTAGAAATACGTGCCGGTTCGAGTCCGGCCTTCGGCACCATTAGTACTTCCAAGAACATCCGACAAAGTCCAATTATCCCTTAAAAATCAGTGCTTGCAGCGATTTTACGTCCTGAGTTGTACGAGGTTGTCCGTTGAAATCCGGATGTCATTGGGGGCATAATTGGGGGCATCTTAACTTCGATTAGAAATGTGCCCCCAAATGAAGCTCAACGCCAGACAGGTCGAGACCGCAAAGCCAAAAGACAAAACCTACAAAATGGCCGATGGCGGCGGTTTGTATCTCGAGGTTTCGGCCAAGGGCTCTAAATATTGGCGCATGAAATACCGACGCCCCTCTGACAAAAAAGAGGATCGCCTCGCTTTTGGTGTTTGGCCTACGGTAACGCTTGCTCAGGCACGAGCAAAGCGTGATGAAGCTAAAAAAATGCTAGTGCAGGGCATTGACCCTAAAGCTGAACAGAAAGAAGCTCAGGCAGAGAATTCGGGGGCATATACTTTCGAAATCATTGCCCGCGAATGGCATGAAAGTAACAAGCGCTGGAGTGAAGACCATCGATCGCGCGTTCTTCGCTATCTTGAGCTTTATATCTTCCCTCATATCGGTTCGTCCGACATTCGCCAGCTCAAAACCAGTCACCTGTTAGCCCCGATTAAAAAAGTTGATGCCAGTGGTAAGCATGACGTAGCTCAGCGCTTGCAACAGCGCGTCACGGCTATTATGCGTTATGCAGTACAGAACGATTACATCGACTCTAATCCAGCCAGTGACATGGCCGGGGCGTTATCGACAACTAAGGCGCGACATTATCCCGCTTTACCCTCCAGCCGGTTCCCTGAGTTTCTTGCTCGTCTTGCTGCATATCGTGGCCGTGTAATGACACGGATCGCAGTCGAGCTTTCCTTACTAACTTTCGTGCGCTCCAGTGAGTTACGCTTCGCGCGTTGGAATGAGTTCGACTTTGATAAATCTCTCTGGCGCGTACCAGCAAAACGAGAAGAAATTAAAGGCGTGCGTTACTCGTACCGTGGCATGAAGATGAAAGAGGAGCATATTGTTCCGCTTAGTCGGCAGGCGGTGATTTTGTTGGATCAGTTAAAGCAGATTAGTGGTGATAAAGAGCTGCTTTTTCCGGGTGATCATGACGCAACTAAAGTTATGAGCGAAAACACAGTAAACAGCGCATTACGTGCGATGGGATACGACACGAAAACCGAGGTCTGCGGGCATGGATTCAGGACGATGGCGCGTGGTGCGCTAGGTGAATCAGGATTATGGAGTGAGGATGCAATAGAGCGACAATTAAGTCATTCGGAACGTAATAACGTGCGTGCTGCATATATTCATACTTCCGAGCATTTAGACGAGCGTCGCCTGATGGTACAATGGTGGGCGGACTATCTGGAAGAGAATACACATAACTATATAACACCTTATGATTTCGCTAAAAATTAATTATTTTCTCAGTGCATGCGAAGGAGAGTAGATGAGCATTAAATCAATCAGGATTGAAAATTTATTATCTTATGATACGTTAATAATAAATAATATTAAAGATTTAAATTGTGTAATTGGGAAAAATAATGTAGGTAAAAGCAATTTATTAAAACTATTGTCCTTTTTTTACAAAAAAATCGATAATATTAAATGCATACCTCCTGAGTTACACTCAAATTATAGTAGTCATGGAAGTATTTCAATACAATATGATTTAACAAGAATTAAAAATATAGTAACTTCAAAAAGAAAAGGAAAAACAGATTTTTTTAAACATATATACAACACCTTTTTTAAAGGTTCACCAATGGGGGTTGAGAAAGATTTTTTCACTAACAGAATCAATGACACAACTTTTACGCTTAAATTGACAATCCATAGTAATAATGCATTTTCTTGGTCAACCAAAAATAATTCTGAAATAGATTTGATTGGCTATTTATTTCCATTTTTTGAAATAGAAACTAGGCATATAAATTTGTATGATTGGGATAAGTTATGGGATCTAATTAGCAGATTGAAGTCGTTCAAAGTAGATGGGGTTAAAAAAGAAGAAATTATTGATTTCTTGAATGAAAAAATCTCTCCTAATAGTAATGCATATAAGGATTTCACCTCTAAAATTCAGGATATAACAAAGGTATCATCCTATAGCTATAGAGAGAGGGTATTAAACTATGTAAAAATTGGGTTAAATGGTCAAACGTTTAATGTTGGCGGTAAAGACCTTACTACTCAATCGGATGGAACAAATTCTTTAGAATATTTATCACTTTTCTTAAAGCTTTTAGTTTCTTTAACTCGGAGAGAATACATTTCACCAATAGTTTATATTGATGAGCCTGAAATTGGGCTTCATCCTAAGGCGAATGAAAAACTAATCTATGAGCTTTATCAATCTTATGAATCTTTCAAAAAAACAAAAGAATCCTTTGAAAAGGGTAAATATGCAACTCCGTTGCCAAAAATTTTTATCGCAACCCATTCAGCAAATATAGCCAAACATATTATCAAATATTTTAAAGATAATCATCAGATACTTCATTTTAGGATTGAAGAAAATCATACTCGCGTTGGTGTAATGAAGTCTACATATGAAGATAGGCGTTTTTTAAATATCTTTAATGATAATGAAGCAAGATTATTTTTTAGTGATATTATCTTATTTGTTGAAGGCGATACTGAACTGGAAGCGTTCTCAAACTTTTCACTTTCTAAAAAATATCCTCACATGAATAATGTGGAACTTTATCAGGCAGGATCAAATGTATATCTTGAAAATTTAAATCCGAACAGATCAAAATTATCAATTCCGTATTTTTACCTATTTGATAGAGACAAAACGTTACAATACGAGGTTACTAAGCGGCAGTGTAAAGTAATGCTTCAGGGAAATGGGGGGTTATTCAGTTTAAAACCTGAGAAATTAGACTCTGAAATAGAATACTATATGAAGGGATATAGTTCTGAATACAGGGTTCAAGTTTCAATCTTGAATGATATTAAATCTTCAGAAGGAAAGGTTCTATCTTTTAATAATAAAACGTTAGACTTTGATAATATCAGTAAAGCATATGTGAATAAACTTGTTGATAATATAGATAGTTATTTATCAAATAAGAATATTATAGTGTTAAGTAGCACTTTTGAAGAGTGCTTAATAAATGAGAATTCGCTTCCATTGTTTTTACTTTGGCTTCATCATTCCAATGGTATAGATGTCGATAACATACTTAAAAACTTAGGGAAGGTGCGAATAAGTGGGGAAATTCTTCTCGGCTGACTCAGTCATTTCATTTCTTCATGTTTGAGCCGATTTTTTCTCCCGTAAATGCCTTGAATCAGCCTATTTAGACCGTTTCTTCGCCATTTAAGGCGTTATCCCCAGTTTTTAGTGAGATCTCTCCCACTGACGTATCATTTGGTCCGCCCGAAACAGGTTGGCCAGCGTGAATAACATCGCCAGTTGGTTATCGTTTTTCAGCAACCCCTTGTATCTGGCTTTCACGAAGCCGAACTGTCGCTTGATGATGCGAAATGGGTGCTCCACCTTGGCCCGGATGCTGGCTTTCATGTATTCGATGTTGATGGCCGTTTTGTTCTTGCGTGGATGCTGTTTCAAGGTTCTTACCTTGCCGGGGCGCTCGGCGATCAGCCAGTCCACATCCACCTCGGCCAGCTCCTCGCGCTGTGGCGCCCCTTGGTAGCCGGCATCGGCTGAGACAAATTGCTCCTCTCCATGCAGCAGATTACCCAGCTGATTGAGGTCATGCTCGTTGGCCGCGGTGGTGACTAGGCTGTGGGTCAGGCCACTCTTGGCATCGACACCAATGTGGGCCTTCATGCCAAAGTGCCACTGATTGCCTTTCTTGGTCTGATGCATCTCCGGATCGCGTTGCTGCTCTTTGTTCTTGGTCGAGCTGGGTGCCTCAATGATGGTGGCATCGACCAAGGTGCCTTGAGTCATCATGACGCCTGCTTCGGCCAGCCAGCGATTGATGGTCTTGAACAATTGGCGGGCCAGTTGATGCTGCTCCAGCAGGTGGCGGAAATTCATGATGGTGGTGCGGTCCGGCAAGGCGCTATCCAGGGATAACCGGGCAAACAGACGCATGGAGGCGATTTCGTACAGAGCATCTTCCATCGCGCCATCGCTCAGGTTGTACCAATGCTGCATGCAGTGAATGCGTAGCATGGTTTCCAGCGGATAAGGTCGCCGGCCATTACCAGCCTTGGGGTAAAACGGCTCGATGACTTCCACCATGTTTTGCCATGGCAGAATCTGCTCCATGCGGGACAAGAAAATCTCTTTTCTGGTCTGACGGCGCTTACTGCTGAATTCACTGTCGGCGAAGGTAAGTTGATGACTCATGATGAACCCTGTTCCATGGCTCCAGATGACAAACATGATCTCATATCAGGGACTTGTTCGCACCTTCCTTAGAGGGGCTAACATATTTCAATTACAGAACTCTTGCTACTTATTTACGGTTGATTTTTAATGGAAAGGCAACAACTGGTTTAGTCTATAAACATCTAAAAAACAAAGACTTTAAACTTGGGCAGCGTTTATTAAATATTGTCGAAAGAGAAATTCAGAAGAAGTGTTTTTATACGGGGAAAACTGGTGGATGGGTCACTTCATTTCTTGATTTCGCTATAGCCCATCTTGAATTGGAAGCAGCAAAAACATCTACATCGTTTGATAGTAAATTTTCTTTAATTTTCCCAGAGTTTTATAGTATGATAGATAAGCTTCGTCTCGATAGAGGGTAAGGGGCCATGAAAATGGTTCAAGATCTGATTCGTCAGACTTGACTAGCCCTAATAAAGACCAGTTCCTCCTACGATGTTATGATTATCTTGGATGAGCTTTTAGTTTCACTGCCCGTGAAAAGTTGTTCTTGGTATCGGGACGAAGCACATTTTATACATTATTAGGTTGCTACTATAATGCATATTATCGATAAAAATTTGTTCAAAACTCAAATTGCACCAAAGGATCTTTTGGAGGATGATGTCATTCCATCGATTCCATATTCTAGCGTGCTCGAAAAAAAGATAAAAAAAAGATACATATATGCTTTAAAAAATAAATCCCCTGCATTGCTTGCTCAGCGAAATTTAATTGAAGTGTTGTTACGAAGAATTGATTTAAATGATAGTGTAGTAGGTTTTAGGAAGGGCGCCTGCTATTTGAATTTTCTTGAGCCTCACTCGAATAACTATCACTTCCTTCGTTTTGATATAAAAAACTTCTTCCATTCAATTGACGAAAAGTTGTTGAGGGATTGCTTTTCATCATATTTTAAAGACGAGTGTATTGACCCCAAAAATAAGCAAAAATTAATTTCATCATTCCTCAATTTGATATTGTTTCATGTCGGCAGTTCCTTTGGGAATGATGATGATAAAGGAAAAAGAATTTTACCTGTTGGCTTTCCTGCGTCTCCGTTCGTATCAAATATTTTTCTTCGTAAAATTGACATAATTATCCAAAGAACATGTGCGCTGTATAATATAACATATACTAGATATGCCGATGATATGCTATTTTCATCCTCTCGCGCTGACAAGTACATTCATTCGGATTCTTTTGAGCATGAAATTAAAGTGATTCTTTCATCACATAAATTAAAGGTAAATGAGAAAAAAATCGTTAAGGCGAAGCATAGGATATCTCTAAATGGATATGTTATCCAATCCTCTTCATTGACAAATAGGAAGAATGTTAACGATATAAGTGGTGTTTTTATTTCAAACAAGAAGATAATAAAGTTAAAAAAAATCATCCATGAATTTAATAAAAAGCCAGTAGATTACACTAAAATCATGGAGGGGATTTTTAGGGAGAAAATAAAGCCTGATAATTTTGCTTTCCCGATAACTAGAGCGTTTAAACAAAAATTTTATAAAACCCAGGTTCGTAATAAGCTTTGCGGCTATCGTGCTTATTTAATATCGTTCATAAAGTTTAACCTCAGATATGATTGCATTCCTGATGAGAAAATAGAGTCATATTCAAAAATGATTGATGAAATTGACGCTATTATTAAGTGATAGTTGGTTGAGGGATATTTTTGCACTGTAAGATGACTTTATCAATATAGTTTTGCGCAATACTTACGCCAGCACGCCAGCACGCCAGCACGCCAGCACGCCAGCACGCCAGCACGCCAGCACGCAGGGGGCACTTTTAATACAGGTGTAATGGTGTTCTCAGGCTGCCCCAAGACTGGCGCTGTAGTGCAGGGACGGGAAAACGCATGTAAAACCATGCCCCCTTTGGATGCATGGCTTAATTGAGGGAAATAACTGGATTTATATAGGTTGTTTGACGGGCTGCTGCACGGTCAGCGTGGCGACGGAGATAAATCCCGCTCTGTTTAGTGGTGATTTTGTCACCATTATTAACTCACTAAGCAGCAACAGGCCTGAAATGCTTTCTGCCGCGTAATTCTGCTCTGGCCAGCTGCTCTTCACCCTAGTAACTTGCGTTTCGACAGCGCCCCAAAGCGGTGAGATTTACCCCTATCTTGACCCTGTCGGCTCCTCGGGATTTGAATGATCAACACCATTTAATCCCACAGCGCGCACTCGTAGCCCCGCCACGCCTGCCCGCTTTATGGAGTGGTTTTCATGCAGTTGCATGATAGGCTCTTAACCGCGCCTAATCTGGCCTGAGAAGTAAAAATGCAAGTGCATATAGTCATGCGATTTCATGCAGTATAGGCATGCACTCATGCTACAGACATCAAAAAACCCGGCACTGGCCGGGCTTAAGTGAGCTTTTCTGTTCAGGTCAGAACAGCTTTCTTTTTTTTTCTGTCGTCATGTGATCCTGATACCGGTGCTGAACCGATCAGACTCATCACGTCGTCCCGGAATCTCAACGGCAATATTTCATTCGTCCACTTCAGCATTAGATTCAGGATAAATTCACGATACAACGTATCTGCATCATTTGTCCCTTCAATAATGCCCGGTATATGCGCTGAGCTATTCCGCTCAAACTGTCTGTACTTCATCCTGAGCAGGCTGCTCAATTCGGCACCGTGGAAAATAAAAAAATCTCGTAAAAGCTCATCGATACGCTCCTCAGTGATGCCATGATGGCAGTTTATATAGACGTTTGCCTTACGCGCGGTCGCTGCAGCCAGTACCGGCAGCTGCTCTTCTTTTTCAGTAATCAGCCCGGCCAGTTCTGTGGCTGTTTCCTGTTGTTCCAGATACTCAGCCCGGAGAGCTTTCATCTCCGGCGTTACGATGCCGCCGCTCTGGTTAAGCAATTCCCTGAACTGCGCCCGATTGTCTTTGCTGACCTGCTCAGTTTCGGTCTGATGCTGGCGCAGAGCCCGAAGGTTCTCAATGGCTGCTTCTTCGGCCTGTCTGGCCTCCACCCAGGTCTGCATTTTTTGGTAAAGGTCGATAATTCGGGACTGCCATTCCGAGGAAAGGCTTTTTGTCAGTTTTTCCGTCTCGCGGGCTATTTCATTTGCAGGCAATCTCATGAGCCAATCCGCATCCTGAAGCGGTTTTTTTGCCCTCGCGAGAAGTGTTACTACATGTCCGGTTGCGGCCTGAATCTGGTTTTCCGTCAATTGTTGTTCTGTCATATCGTTGTTCCTCCTCATTTTATTGTGCATGACGGTCTTTAAGGGTACAGGCTGAACCGTAGCGGCCCAGTGTATGCGGCTGACGTACAAGAGAATCGCTCTGTGATTCAGGCTCAGGCGCCGCTGGTTTATGGGGCTTCATAATTATCGTGTCCACACTTTCCAGGGCAGTAAATGTGCAGGAGCATTCAAGATTCTGGCACTGATACCATGAGCGTTTAACCGATGGAGCTTCATATGCGCTGGTTCTGGCGTGTGCGACCGTGCCACATTCAGGACACTTCAGGGCCATATCAATACCCTCCTTTTTCATTAAGCCTGTTGAGGCGGGCCAGGAAAACTTTATGTTTTGCCGGAGTGAAAGTGGCTGAAGCATCAGCTCGCATTGATGCATCCACCGTTAATCCGGTTTCGTCGATAACGCTCTTATATGCTGCTGAAATTACAGGAGTACGGATTTCGGTTTGTCGGACTACAGCGGTGCGTAATATTTTCATTGCCGCCTCAAGCCCGTATGGTGCGCAAAGAAAAGGAGCCAGAGCGTCAGTGAGTGCATCACCATGCTCGCTCATGAAGTTTTCAGCTGCGCTTGTAACACAGCTTTCCAGCACAATCTGGTGAGCATAAAGACCATCCCGGGCGGCACAGTTAATTTGCCATTCGAGGAGTGCAAGGCGCTCACGAAGATTTTCAAGCTGGCTGGCATATGCTGCCGGTTTTTCTTCAGTATCCAGAAGAGCCGCCAAACGAAGCTGGCTGGTACTTTGCACATTACGTAGTGTCAGCCAGCTTTTTATCGCCGCGCGGTAATCGTTAAGAGCTTCCTGATTAATGGTTCCGGTAGTCATGTCAGCACCTGGTGGTTTGTCGTGTTGTCAATTGTGCTGTCATGCATACAAAGCTGCCATTGAACGCCATTGTGCGAGCGACTAGACAAAGACTTCTTTTTGGCTAGCCAAGAAAGGTCTCGCTTAGCTGAGTTTGTTTCAGACTTACTTTAACTATTCACTACTATTCACTTAGATAAAATAATAGATAATACAGTAAGTTAAAAAGTGAAGGGGTGGCAAAGCAGTATTCATCGACTGTTCATAACTGTTCACATGGAATAAAATCATTTATAGTATTTTTTCATAATGGATGGCTGTTTTATTCCTCATGGGTATTCATTTTTTGCTCCCCACCACTATTCACCCTTATTCAGTAGTATTCAACAGGCACATAAACAGACTGCATCTTTTGGCTGGAAAATAACATTTTTGCCTCTTGCCATGGTGTTGCATTTCATACTGATTTTTATAAAACTAGAGCCGTCCGGTTCTGTATGGATTCATTTTTGATATATTTTAAGATTTAAGGTGGAGTTATTTAACATCAAGTTTTTTATGCAGGCCAAAATTTTATACATTGGATGCGTTTCGTGAATATGTCCGTATGTAGGGACCTGCAATGCAAGGCCCCGTATAGTATTTATGCAGCATTGCTGTATGAACTCCGGAGGCAGCAGCATTACGTGCAATGACTCATGGGGTTAGTAAACCATTAGATGAATGGTAGTTCCTATTAATGCTCCTGTATTTATAGCCCGCAGGCATAGTGTTTATTATGTCATTTTATAAGGTTTGATCGGATTTTAAGTTCCATAAAATCAATACGTGACGCTAAATAAATAATGCGTGCGCAAGCAAGCTATATACACATAATAAGGAACTACCTGAATCCGTATGAATTTATCCGGACTTTTGTTGAAATTAAGAGGGTAGACAAATGCATAATATTTCTGTTTCTGCGCCAGCTCCGGCTGCGCCATTATTTCCTATTCCGAACCAGCATGAGCGTTTTTTACGCCTGCCTGAGGTGATGCACTTATGCGGGTTGTCTCGCTCGACCATTTACGATCTGATCAGCCGCGATGCGTTTCCGAAGCAGATCCCGCTTGGCGGAAAAAATGTCGCCTGGGCACAGTCTGAGGTCAGCGCATGGATGGCGGACCGTATCAGCGCCCGTGGGCGGGGATGTGATGCATGATGATACCTGAACACATTAAATACCTTTTCTCAGGCTTGCTTACTGTCGCCATTTCTATGTATAGTCTTTCCGCTGTCGCAAAATCGGCAGCCGGAATTGGCGTTCCGCGAAACTCAATGGCGACACCAGACGCGCCAGGCGTCTTTTTTTTCGTCGTAGCTCAGGCACACCCATTTTCCGGGCTGTGGTGTTTATGTGTACACCGTGGTTCTATCGTGATAATGGCAGTCCGGGCGGGGCAGCCTTCGGGCTGGCCGGTATCCATTGAGGCCGGTTACGCCAACCACGTTCGGGCTGCCACCAGTGAAATTGGCGTTTCCGGTGGTAGCAATAACCGCCACTCAATGGAGGCTGCCATAATGGCTACAATCCTCACCTCGTCACACCCGAAATATGTCTTTGTGTTTGCCGCAATCCGCCGTGCAGACACTCAACCTCGCATTTGTATGCTCCGCACTGTGGCCTGCGATGAGCGTTCCGCACGCCTTTCGTTGGTTCGTGATTATGTGCTCTCCCTTTCTGCACGCCTGCCTGCCAAAGAGGTGACACTATGAACCAGTTTGAGATCTCCTACGACGATATTGTAAGGCTGAAACATTTACGCAATGTGGGTGAATATGTCACTGGCATGGCAGCCCTGCAGGACTGTTATGAACAGCCAGCGGGGGCCCAATGTGAACAACTGGTTTCCCTCATCTATCTGATGACAGAGCAGTTGGATGGTGTGGTGCAGCGCTGCCATGACGACCTGATGAATGCGGAGGTGGCCTGATGCAATCCTGTGAATCTCATCTGGCACTTCGCGCCGCTCTGTATCGACGTGCCGTAGCTTGTGCCTGGCTGACTCTCAGCAGTCAGCGGGAACGTTATTCCGGCCTGACACTCGCTGAACTTGAAGATGCCATCGCCCGCGAGCTGGAAGGGTTCTATCTGCGCCAGCATGGGCAGCAAAGGGGACTGGAAATTGCCTGCGCGTTGCTTTCGGATCTAATGGAGTCGGGGCCGCTTAAGGCCTGTCCGGTTCTCTCACTGCTCGGAGTGACGGTAATGGATGAACTTTGCTCCCATCACCTCAATAAACCAGCGCTGCATTAAGGAGGGCCGCATAATGTCAGGAATGAAAGTTAGCCAGGCTGAGAAAGCAGCTCGAGGTCACTGGTCAAGTATCTTACCCGCACTGGGCGTAAACGTATTGAAAAATCGTCATCAGCCTTGTCCGGTATGCGCCGGGAAAGACCGCTTTCGATTTGATGACCAGGAAGGACGGGGAACGTGGTTCTGTAACAAGTGCGGGGCAGGTGATGGTTTGGCGCTTGTGAGTAAAGTACTGGATGTAGGCGTTAGTGAAGCGGCAGACAGAATAAACGGCATTACCGGAAATCTGCCACCGGTATCTCAGGAAAGGCTTGAATCCGGTTCTCTTGATAATAAGACCGGGAAACAAACTGCAGCAGCGCTGGCTGCCCGTTTGTTTGAGAAATCTCGTCAGACCACTGGCAATGCCTATCTGACGGGCAAAGGGTTTTCTGCACTGCCTTGCCGGGAATTAACCGCCGTGCATAAAGTCGGTGGTGTGACATTCCGTATGGGAGATCTTATCGTTCCACTGTATGCAGATGGGGATCTGGTAAATTTGCAGTTAATCAAGGCTGATGGCGGCAAATGCTTCCTTAAAGGCGGTCAGGTTAAGAATGCCTTTTACCTTGTTGAAGGTACTGCCAAATCAGCTAAACGGCTCTGGATAGCGGAAGGATATGCCACTGCACTTACTCTCAACCATCTGACTGGCGATGCTGTCATGGTGGCCTTTTCATCCGTCAATTTCCTTTCCCTGGCGAGCGTTGCCTGCAGTCAGTACCCAACGCACCAGATAATTATTGCTGCTGACCGCGATCTCAACGGTGCGGGGCAAACAAGGGGCGTAGCTGCTGCCAAGGCCTGCAATTGCACAATGGCGCTCCCACCTGTGTTTGGTGACTGGAATGATGCATTCACGCAGAATGGCGAAGAAGCCACCCGGCAGGCAATTTATGAGGCCATAAAACCAGCCGTTGCCAGCCCGTTCGACACAATGAGCGAAGCTGAATTTAGCGCGCTGAGCGTCAGTGAAAAAGCGCAGAGGGTAGTGGATCACTATAAAAATGCACTGGCAGTAGACCCGAATGGGCAGCTCCTTTCACGCTATGAGGCGGGGGCCTGGAAAGTTATCTCTTACGCCGATTTTGCCCGTGATGTGGCTGCGCTGTTTCAGCGCCTTGGCGCACCTTTTTCATCCGGGAAAATTGCCTCTATCGTGGAAACCCTCAAACTGATTGTTCCGCAACAGCAGAATCCAGCGCGGCAGCTGATCGGGTTTCGCAACGGTGTGCTCGATACCCGGACAGGATTGTTCAGCCTGCACGATAAGAAGCACTGGTTACGTACGCTGTGCGAGGTGGATTACACGCAGCCTGTAGACGGCGAGGCACTGGAAACTCATGCCCCGGCATTCTGGCGCTGGCTGGATCGCGCCGCAGGTTTCAAACCAGAAAAGCGGGACATTATCCTGGCGGCACTGTTTATGGTGCTGGCTAACCGTTATGACTGGCAGCTGTTTCTGGAGGTCACTGGCCCTGGCGGAAGCGGAAAGAGTATTCTGGCTGAAATAGCAACAATGCTGGCAGGTGAGGATAATGCTACCTCTGCAACCATTGAAATGCTTGAGTCACCACGAGAACGAGCCGCATTAATTGGTTTTTCACTGATTCGACTTCCCGACCAGGAAAAGTGGAGCGGTGACGGGGCCGGCCTAAAAGCCATCACTGGCGGCGATGCGGTATCCGTTGATCCCAAATACCAGAACGCCTATTCAACCCACATTCCTGCAGTTATTCTGGCTGTGAACAATAACCCGATGCGTTTCACTGATCGTAGTGGTGGAGTTTCACGCCGAAGGGTGATCCTGCATTTTCCCGACCAGATAGCCCCGGAGGAACGCGATACCCAGCTCAAAGAGAAAATTGCCAGCGAGCTGGCGGTGATTGTTCGCCAGCTTATGCAACGTTTCAGCGACCCAATGAGTGCCAGGACATTACTTCAGTCGCAGCAGAACTCCGATGAAGCGCTCACCATCAAGCGTGATGCTGATTCAGCGTTTGATTTTTGCGGATACCTTGAAGTCTTACCTGACACCACGGGAATGTTTATGGGGAACGCTAACATTGTCCCACGTCAGCCTCGTACATACCTTTACCATGCCTATCTGGTCTACATGGAAGCCAACGGCTATAAAAATACGCTCAGTCTGACCATGTTTGGCAAGGGGCTGCCGTTAATGCTGAAAGAGTATGGGCTGCAGTACGAGAAGCGGCGGACCAATCAGGGAATGCAGACCAATCTGGCACTCAGAGAGGAAAGCAATGCTGACTGGCTACCTAAGTGCGATGGCCCAGCAACCAATTAACGTATAACTGACCCGGCATACGCCGGGTTTTTTCTTTTCAATGAATGTAGAGTTTACTGTTCACTCTACACCATATTGTTAACTTCTATTTTATTGATATTAAAGTTAATTATGTCGCAGTGAACAGTGTGCATGCTTTTCTAAAGAAAAAGTAATTTTGGGTGTTGAGGACTTTTGGTTTGGATCCGTTGCACGGAACCTAACCGGGGATATTAAAATTGTGCTTTGATTACAAATGGCTAAAAACTCGTCTTTTTTACCGATGGGAAGAAAAAAAGTGGGGGCACAAATGGGGGCATAAATCTGTTTTTATATTGAAAAATATTTATTTAACAATGACTTGTGTCTATATTTTAGTCCGGCCTTCGCACTCACCCCCTATACACCTCCCTCCGATGCCATTCCACAAACCCCTCCCCTGGATAATTCCCTTTCACCATTGGCAGTGCTATCTGCTTCCCGGCGAAATCCCAGAACAGTCTTCCTACAATCCCATTCCCGTTGCCATTTACCGCCTCAGACACCAGAACCCGCAAACTGTCATCCAGCCCAATCGATCCCTTATCAAACGCTTTATGATGAATTGCACACAGCGCCAGCCCGTTCGGGATTTCACACGGCCCGCCAAACTGTTTCCACTTGATATGCGCGGCTTCAAGCGCAACGGAGGTGTTATCATGTCGCATGTTGAATCCGCAGATTGCACATTCATAGTTATAGGCGCGAAGCACTTGCTGGCGAAACAACGGATCGCGAACCTTACGGATCTGTTGAATATCAAAACCCATCTCATCTGCGATCTCTTCCTGGATGCTTTCCGGGAAATGCGCCTCAAGGATCTTCTGTGCCAGCGAGCCGATCAGCTTCTTGTTCTTTCTCAGTAGCGCATAGTGTTCTTCATCAAAACCGCCAGCGACCTTATGTTCAACAAGCTCTTTTACCGGTGGCTGTTTGCTGCCAGTGGTGGAACAGAGTTCACTGTTCTCAAGATCCCAGAATCCATCCCGTTTGAGTCGCCAGAAGGGCATGTTCGGGTAATGTTCTTTCCTGTCTGGACCAAAGCGTTCTAACAGGCTTAGCAGTTGAGCATGTACCTCGGTACCGTAGTCAAACAATCGTGCATGCCCCTGCTGATAGTTCGCCAGCACGTACAGAAGCAATAAGGGTTTATGTGGCGCACGTTGTTCGCCTTTGCGCCAGATGGTGATGTCGGCAATTGCCTGTTCGAGTGTTTTGCTGGAAGCCATCGCGTTACGGAAGAAGGTAAATAATTGCGATGATGCTCGCAAAACCCAGACCAATCAACCCGCAATCAGCAAAAACATGACCTTACCGCATGCTAACCTTTTTCCTGAATCCCCCTCGCAAATTCCAAATTTACCCCACCCAAAACCGCTGTATTTATATTCAGCCTGGTATAATACGCATCAGAAATAACGCCGAACGGCAGAGTGAGTTTCACAGGAATTATTTACAACGAGACGCGATATGAAGGTGCTGCAACACCCCCATACCGCTAACCACAAGCAACTGAAAAGGAGTTGAAAATGGCTGCTGTAGATTCAATCTGTCAATGCAACACCCCTTTCAATTATCTCTTTCGGTGTTTTGAACTTCAGTGTCTTTCTCGGTCTGTTGTTTAGCTGAGCAGCAACCAGATCTAGTTCATGTTGAGTATATTGGGCAAGACATGTCTTTTTAGGAAAGTACTGCCGAATTAGCCCATTTGTGTTCTCATTTGTTCCCCGCTGCCAAGGACTCTGAGGATCGCAGAAGTAAACTTTAACGCCGGTGCTGACAGTAAATTCTAGATGTCTGGCCAGTTCCATTCCTCTGTCCCATGTCAGTGATTTTCTGAGTTCTGACGGTAAACTCAGGAATTTGTCGGTAAGAGCCTGATTTACTGAGACAGAATCTTTGCCCCTGAGTCTAAGGATGATCGTATAACGTGATTTTCGGTCTACAAGTGTGGCTATATGAGAGTTTTTTGTACCTGAGACTAAATCGCCCTCCCAATGCCCCAGAGAGCGTCTGTTATCGATATTTCGGGAACGTTCGTGAATTGGTGTTCCGTTCACTATGTTAATCGTACCTCTTTCGCCTTTGCGGGTATGACGCCTGCCATGGCGAAGGCTATGCGACCGTCGCAGATGCTGTATATTCAGGTGGTGTAGCGCTTCACGGCTACGAAAGTACAGCGTTTTATAAATTGTCTCAGGTGATATTCGCAGCGTTTTTTGACGTGGTTTTGTTCGCCTTAACCATCCTGATATTTGCTCTGGAGACCATTTCATCTCCAGCTTTTCCAGAACAAGCTTTCGCAATGGTAAATTTTGATCCAGTAAGCACGGTTTTGGCCTTTTCGCCATTCTGTTGGCTCGGTTATTAGCATCAACAGCTTTGTAATAGCGTCTGCCCCGATTACGCTGAACTTCACGTGAGATCGTCGAAGGACTGCGATTCAGCGCAGTAGCTATCGCACGAATGCTCATTTTGGCTGACAAACCAGCTCGTATCTCCTCGCGCTCAGACAGTGTCAGGTGAGCTACAGCCCGCTTACGCTCATGGGGTTTTATGCCGCCAGTATCCCTTAACATAGTGAAGATCGTTCCGGGTTTTGAACCCAGGATATTCGCTATTTCACTGAAGCCTGTTCCGTTCTTCCATAGTTCAAAAACAGAGGCTTTTTCCTCTGCTGTAAATGTTCGTCTCATTCAAAAAACCTCCGCAACCCCATGTTTTCACATAACTGTTGCGTTGACCAATTGAATCTACAGCGCCGAATTTTATGCCAGAGTTTACGGTTTGCAAAACAGAATCAGATGCTTTCACCGGCATGATTGAAAACCGCGAGCTGGTACGCAAAAACAGTACCCGCCGACTTCACGGCAACCAGACCAGTGCCGCGCCTGTTCATCCCCGCGCAGAAACGCCGGAAGCAAGCTCTGCCTGCTGTGAACTCTATGCCCGGATAGATAATAAATATCTTCCGCTGGGGGGAGACTGGCTAACACGAGCAGGGTTTATCAGCGGTATGCCGGTTAAAATCCGGGTGATGAAAGACTGTATTGTGATCACGCCGCAGCATACAAGAGAATTATGGGGATGCCTGGAAGGGATGAGTGTGGTGAATATCAATAAACAAAAAGTCGCTCAGTGGTTAAAAACATTTCCAGGGGCGTTAAATGATACGGGCGATATCCCGGTGATTAAGCGCGGGTAAACGTGACGGAATCCGCGTTCATATTATTCTGAGCCGCCTTAATACCTGATGCGTGAAGGCGGTATAGTCGTTAAGGCTATACCGCCTGTTTCAGGCTATCGGGCAATCAACGCAAACACCCCCCAGCCAAAGTACTCTCGTGTGTAGGTGACGTGGCGTTTGGGCGCAATTGTCAGCTCCGCCCGAACTTCTTGTGCAAAGTCATCGTCAGGGTTTTCCGCCAGCCAGCGACGCAGGGTCATCCATTTCGCCGCTTCGTATCTGTCCCAGCCTTCCTGGTCTGCGAGGACCATTTCCACCAGGTCATAGCCCTGCGCGTCGAACGAGGCGACCAGGTCGGGCAGGGTGAGAAAGTCTGCGATGGACGAGACGCCGCAGGCCTGGGCTACCTCATCGCTCGCAGGAACCTGACGCCAGTAGGGTTCACCGATGAGTATCATCCCGCCAGGCCGGAGGCTTTTTGCCAGCAGCGCCATTGTTCCGGCGACGCCGCCGGCAATCCAGGTGGCGCCTACGCAGGCCGCCACATCACATTTTTCATCTGCGACGTATCCGGCCGCATCGTCATGAATAAAACGCACGCGCTCGCTGACGCCGAGTTCATCAGCACGGCGCGTTGCCTGTTCGGTGAAAAGTCGGCTCATGTCGATGCCGGTGCCGGTAATGCCGTGATCGCGCGCCCAGGTGCAGAGCATCTCCCCCGAGCCGCTGCCGAGATCGAGAATGCGCGTGCCTGGCTTCATGCGTAACACGCGGCCCAGCGTGGCGTACTTTTCCGGGGTGAACGGGTTATGAATGCGGTGTTCGCTTTCGCTGACGGTAAAAATACGTGGGATATCCATCATCCTCTCCTTAACGATTATCTGGCTGGGCACGAACGCTGTTCAGCCCGGTCGTGTTAATGCGGTAGGGCTGACCGTTGACGGACTTGATCAGCTTTTTGGTTTTGAGTTTTTTGAAGACGGCGAGCGTGCAGTCGGCGAGCAACAGCCCTTCGCGGCTGTAGCATTCAACGGCGGTGACGCGGCCTGAGCTATCGCGGACGTGCGCAATACGTCCACCTTTGGCGAGAACGTGTAAGGTACGTTGTTCCTGACGGGATAAATTCATACTGGAAAACCTGTTTAATCATCATGTGCAAAACGTGCAAACACACCGCGGTGTCCGCATTCGATTTCGGCGCATTGATAATCAGTCCGGCCTGAAAGGTCGGGGAGCTGATTATCGGATGATGACATTCTCCAGCATCAAAGCCTCGGGTTGAGTTGAGAGGTATTTACGGGGTGAATAATATCACCTGTTTATTTTAAGGGAATGGTCGGGTGGGAAAAGTGTGATCCAGGTGGAAGCTCAGGCAGCGCCATCAACGGATCGTAGAACCGGATGGCGCGATGTAAATCAGCTGAGATCGTGCAGCGCTTTATCCATGGCCGGAGCGAGACTGAAATCACTAAACTCGACGGCTAAGCCGCTGCGTTCAGGCGTGCAGCACATGACACCGACTTTCACTGGCCCCGACGGGAAATGGCATAAACGCAGTAAAGGCCACGACAGCCCGTCTGCTGAGTACTGTAACCGTAACGCGTCTCCCTTGCGGGTCAGGCGAAGCCAGAACTCCCGGGGGTTACCCGGGAAGATACCGGTTGCCCAGTCGGAGGCCTGTAACGTCAGTACGCTGCCAATGGCCGGCGCACCATCATTGTATTCAATCCCGGCCTTGAGCCAGTGTTGCTCGTCCAACATCAGCATGATCCCCGCCTGGTCATAGAGCGTGCTGAAATCAGCGCGGATGTTTGTCTGAAACGTGAAATCACCTGCCGCGTCTGTCGCGTAGATGTGGCCCGAGAAACGCTCGAATCCGTACCACGTATGGCGCCAGAAATCGGTGTGGTCGTCGGTCACTACCGATAACGTGTTGTTCTCGCTATGCCATTTGGCCGGTTCGTTTATCCAGTAAAATTCGTTTTGCATAATGTCCCCAGGTGACTGTCAAAAGGTCGTCGGTATGCGGCCTCCCTTGCTCAACAGGATTCGCGCCTGAGCCAGGGGCTCTCGACCAGCACCTTATCCCGGTGGGTGTCGCCATTGATAATGTGCAGGGTACTTAAGCGCCCAATCTCATAATGCGGCAGCTGGACCGTGGATAGCGGGGGTAAAAACAAATTTCCGATGCCGACAAGATTATCGTAGCCAAGAACGGCAATATCCTGTGGGATTCGGATCCCCTGCGTTAACAGCGTCTGATACACCATAAAGGCAATACGGTCGTAAACTTACAGGGAGCCACGGTGATGCCACAGACGGTGCCGCTGTATGATCTTACTGAACTTTCACGGCTTTTCCGTCTACCCAGACACGGCTGATGTTATTTCGCCTGGCGTTAAAGATGATTTTTTGCAGTTTATCTTCAGGCTGGTCTTCAGCAGGATGAATATAAATATCGCTTCCTGCAGCCCGGGTATCGATGACGATGGCATCGAACTGGTATCCGACCTCCAGCTTTCCTACAGGCAGCTCAAGCACGCCACCCGCACCGGCTGTCGCCAACCAGAATGCTTCCTTGAAGCTGACTGCCGAGCCTGGTCTGCCGCGGTGTTCCGGTTTGATACGGGCATCGACGCCATCATTCAGGGCTTTACTGGCGGTGATGGTATGGCGACAGGCATCAAATACCGAGGGGCTATGGCCACCGGCAATATCGGTGCCTAACCCGACGTTCAGTCCACGGTCCAGCATTGCTCGCAGAGGGAATACTGCATTGGCAAAATAGAAATTTGAAAGGGGGCAGTGCGCGACGCCAGCCCCGGTTTTCTTAATCAGGTCAGCATCGTCATCTTCAATGTGGTTTGAATGCGCGAGGATGGTTTTTTGGGTCAACAGGCCAAAATCACGCAGCGCCACGGTGTCCGTTTTCCCCAGGCGTTCTTTAACGTAACCATGTTCCCAGTCACTTTCTGAGCAATGGGTTTGCACGTGGCAGCCTGTTTCTCTCGCCACCGTGCCCAGTCTTTTCAGCAGGTCGTCCGTGCAGGAGGGAATAAACCGCGGGGTGATAACCGGGAGCACACGTTTTGCCGTATTGCCGGGTAACTCTGCGACAGCGCGAATAAATGCACGCGTTTCCGCCTCGGCCGATGCCGCCGTTTCGTCCCGATAATAGTCAGGGCACTGGGAGGGATCGTCCATCGCGACGCGGCCCACCAGGGCGCGCTGCCCCTGGGCCAGGCATATGCGGGCCAACTCGACGCTGCTTTCAGTGTGCAGGGTGGCGAAGTAGACGGCGGTGGTTGTGCCGTTCGCCAACAACGCGCTGACCAGTTCCGTATAATTTCGGCGGGCAAAATCGACGTCGGCGTATCGGGCTTCCAGCGGGAACGTGTAGTCATTCAGCCACTTCTCAAGCGGTTTATCCAGCGCCTTGCCCATCTGAGGCCACTGCGGGGCGTGGACATGCAAATCGATCAGGCCGGGAAGAAGATACTGGTCAGAAGAGAGTTCAGTGAGCTTACCCGCTTTACGGGCGGCGTCACGTACGTGCCGGAACGCGTCATCGTTATGTTGAATAATATCCACAATGGTACCGCTACCGTCGATACAGAACAGCGTGTCGGTGAAGTGAATCACATTTTCCTTTGATTTCGCCGTATAGCCCTGCGCGCTAACAACCCGTTGCCAGGGGAATGCGTGGTAGGTGTTCATCTGTTTGTCCTTTTTCACGATTATGCTGAAGGGAAAATGTCCCGGATGGCAGTAGGATTTTTTCAGGTCGCAGGATCCTGAACTATCCAGACCCCCGTGTTCTGTCTGATATCCGGTTTAATGGCGCCCTGGCGCTGGTTGTAGACAAAGGTGCCGGTGCTGTCGCTAAGGCAGACCAGCGTGAGGGTAAACAGCGTCGTCTGGCCCTGAAAATCCTCCTCTGCTTCCAGAACGCCTACGCTGTGTGCCAGGCCTGTTTGGCTTTTAAAAACTTCATAACGGTATTTCCCTTGCACCTTATTGCCTGTGCGCAAAATATGGCTGGTATACGTATCGTCAGTGAACTCCAGCCGGAGCAGGCTATCGGCATTGGGGTTTTGCACAGACCATAGCGGACCCGTTTTATTGATAAAGATTTTGCCGGAGAGTGTCTCCGGTACGTTGCAGGTCGCCTGAGCAAATAGCGGAAGCGCCAGCAGTGCTGAAAGTAATGTTATCCTGAGTTTCATCTTATTTGTCCATATCTTTGCCGGAGGAGAGGTAGGGTATCTTCCGTGCATTCATTTTTTATTCGTTAAAAATCCTGGCACAAAAATGAAATACATCAATAAATCGAAAGGTTAATAAGATGGCGAAAGTTGAGGCTATTAAAAAGATAGCAATGATTTATTCCGCTGGGCATGCTTTATAAGCCGAAGGGTGGATGCGGTAATGTGTCTGGCAGGGCATGATTAAGCAAAATGGCGAAATGACTGTTGTCTTATTGTCGGTTTGAATAGCTTTTTTATCGCGGCATTTTTCATATACTTCGTGTTGTGGTGAATCCCCCTGTGCGGTGGGGCATAATTTATAGGTTAACGTCATTATGCGGGCTTTGCTCACCGGGAGGCACCCGGCACCACACTGTTCTATTAAACGTTTATAAAAGAAGGTAGATATAACATCGCCACGACCCATATGAATAAGCCAGGAATTTTCAAAGGCCACGGCTCAAGGATAGCTATGCAAGCAAATGCACCTACCACGAGCAGAGGGCCTGATAACACGTTCAGGATCCCACCTAAAGTAAGTATCTTTCCTGGCAGTAATCTATTGAGTACTAATGAAATAATGTAAGCACTCATAGTAATGATGGAAAAGGCGATTGTTTTATCATGCCATGTGTCGAATTCAATCCAGCAAAGACTATAGGCAAAAATTAAATATGAGCAAAGAAGCAGGTTTATAATTGGGATGGTAAACTTACTCATATGACCCTGCCGTAGTGTTTGTTTTTGGTTTTTCTATTGTTATTTTCTCAGTTTTGCGTGTATATCGTGTGTCCGTGTCAACGATACCATAAACCCGATATCCATAATCTTGCGGTGCAGATAGCCCTCCCTTTATAAGTCCAGTCACGGTATCAGACGAGGAGATTATATTGCATAATCTCCTCGCGATATCTTCTACGTCAGCCATAGTATCTCTTTAAATCTGTTATAAAGAGTAATATCGATGTAATATTAATGCAATTAAAGCAATTTATATAATCTACACGAAAAATTAAGAATTATTAGGGGCATTAATATTATCTTAAATGAGATAATAAGCGGTTTCATGCCAATCCCACGCACTCCACCGCTCAAACTAACTTAACTAAACACCGGCACCCCCAGCCCAACCTTCACCTCCTTTAGCGTCCCCTGCGTCACTCCCTGCGCCCGTTCCGTGCCGCGCTTCAGCATCGCCATCAACTCCCCTTTATCCTGCATGTACATCGCCCTCCGTTCCCGCATCGGTGCAATCAGCTCCTGCAGGCATGCCTCCAGCTCGTTCTTGCATGCCCGGTCACCCAGTCCGCCCGCCTGATAATGCGCCTTCATCGCTGCCACTTTGGCTTTGTCCGGATGAAACGCGTCGAGGTAGGTAAACACCACGTTTCCCTCAATCTGCCCCGGGTCGCTCACCTTCAGGTGGTTCGGGTCGGTGTACATAGCACTGACCGCACGGTGAATCGTCTCTTCACTGGCGGAAAGGGGCAGGGTGTTGCCCAGGGATTTCGACATCTTGGCGCTGCCGTCGATGCCGGGCAGGCGGCCGGTGTCGCTGAGCATCGCTTTGCAGTGGCGCAGCACCGGGGCAGGCAACAGGCTGTTCATCTTGTGCACAATCTTATTGGTCTGCTCAATCATCGGCAACTGGTCGTCGCCGACGGGGACGCACTCGGCTTTGAACGCAGTGATGTCCGCCGCCTGGCTGATGGGGTAGGCCATAAAACCGACCGGCAGCGAGCGGGCAAAGCCTTTCTGCGCAATCTCATTTTTCACCGTCGGGTTACGCTCGACGCGGGCGACGGTGACGATGTTCATATACAACATTGTCAGCTCGGCGAGAGCGGGCAGGGCGGACTGCAGGCAGAGTGTCGTCAGGTTCGGGTCGATGCCGGCGGCGAGGTAGTCGGCGAGCACTTCAGGGATGTTGTCGCGGATTTTTTGCGGGTTGCTGCCGTTGTCGGTCAGCCCCTGCAGGTCGGCAATCAATACATACTGGTTATGCGTCTGCTGTAGCGCCACGCGCTGGCGCAGCGAACCGACGAAATGGCCCAGGTGCAGCGGGCCGGTTGGGCGGTCGCCGGTGAGGATGGTTTGAACGTTCATAAAGACTCCTTAATGTGCAAGTGCCGAAAGGGGTCTTAGAAATGTGAAAGCCGCCTTTCGGCGGCTATCTGAAAATGGGGAAAACTACTCCGTGCCGCCTTTAAGAAGGCAGCCACCAGCGGTTTACGGTGAGCACGGCGTGGTTTATGTTCATGAAGTTACCGTACCACGTCTGGCGCAAAAAACAAAAGGGCACGTCATGCTGCAATCACTCAACCATCTGACCCTCGCGGTCAGCGACCTGCAAAAAAGCGTTACCTTCTGGCACGAGCTGCTGGGGCTGACGCTGCACGCCCGCTGGAATACCGGGGCCTATCTTACCTGCGGCGATCTGTGGGTCTGCCTGTCCTATGACGAGGCGCGCGGTTACGTGCCGCCGCAGGAGAGCGACTATACCCATTACGCGTTTACCGTTGCGGCGGAAGATTTTGAGCCGTTCTCGCACAAGCTGGAGCAGGCAGGCGTTACCGTCTGGAAGCAGAACAAAAGTGAGGGGGCATCGTTCTATTTTCTCGACCCGGACGGGCACAAGCTGGAGCTGCACGTGGGCAGCCTCGCCGCGCGGCTGGCGGCGTGCCGGGAGAAACCCTATGCCGGAATGGTCTTCACCTCAGACGAGGCTTGATGTCCGTACCTTCAGCCTGCCCGCCAGCGTCACGTGGGTGGCGGCATCTTCCTGATTGCACAGGTATTCCACCGCCAGCCGTCCCAGTTCGCTGTAGGGGAGCTGGATACTGGTCAGCGGTGGGGTGAGTTGCTCGGAGATCTTCTGGTCGTCGTAGCCCGCCAGCAGCATATCCTGCGGGATGCGCACGCCGTTTACCGCCAGCGCCTGATAGCAGCCGATCGCCAGCCAGTCGCTGGCGCAGAAGATGGCGTCCGGGCGTTCGTCCAGCGCCAGCAGAGAGGTGGTGGCGGTAAAGGATTCGCTGAACTGCCAGTTGGTCTGGCGCACCAGACTCTCGTCACAGGCTAAACCGGCCTGCTGTAAGGCGGCCTGATAGCCGGCCAGCCGCTGGCGGGAGGCCTCCATCCAGCTCTCGCCGGTGATGTGGGCGATACGCGTTGCACCGCAGGCGATCAGGTGTTTGGTCACCTGGAAGGCGTTGGCGTAGTCGTCCGGAATAAACGACGGCAGCAGCGGCGAGCCGGGATCGCGCTGATTGAGCAGCACCAGTGGAATGCGGGTGCAGTCCTGAAAAGCGGTCATGTCGACAAGGGTGGTAACAGGGGAGGCGAGGATGATCCCCACGCAGTTGCGCTTCTCCAGCTGGCGGATAATGTTCAGCGCCAGCTCTACGTCATCACCGTAGTCGTACACCGTCAGCAGCGCTTCGTTGCGCCATGCGGCTTCCCGCGCCTGACTGATGGCATCGATAAACGGATCAAAGCTTTGCAGGGAACTTACCAGCAGGGCGATTTCCTCCTGGTTGCGCGGGGCGTGAATGGCAGGCAGGCGGTCATAACCGAGCTCGGTCGCCACGCCGATCACCCGCTGGCGGGTCTCGTCGCTGAGCTTGATGTTACGGGACTGGTTGAGCACCAGCGATACCGTCGCCTGCGACACCCCCGCCGCCCGCGCAATATCGTTCATCGTGACTTTTGTTTTTCGCTTCATCCGTCCTCTCCCTCTCGCGACACCGCATCATACCCTAACTGTTCGCTTACGCGCCGTCGATCACGTTTCTTATTCGCGCCTGCATGAACTTTGTGAAGGCTGTCGCTTTTCGGAGCGTCATGAATTGCGCATTTATCCCGCAACTAATATTTATTAGCTAAATATTATCAGTAAGAGGACGCGTAATGAAAGAGCAGTGGAGCAGGGAGCAGGCGCAGGCGTGGTATCAGCAAAAAGGCTGGCTGTGTGGGTTTAACTATTTACCGTCGACGGCGGTGAACTGGACCGATATCTGGCAGGAAGAGACCTTCGATGCCGATACCATTGACCGCGAACTGGGCTGGGCGGCGGAGGCGGGCTACAACACCCTGCGCATCAACCTGCCGTTTATTGTCTGGGAACACGATCGCGACGGCCTGATGGCGCGCATCGACGCGTTTCTGGCGATGGCCGACAGCCGCGGGTTCAGCACCATGCTGACCCTGATGGACGACTGCGGTTTCTCCGGCGATGAACCGTATCTGGGGCCGCAAAAGCCGCCGGTGCCGGGCAAGCACAACAGCCAGGCGGCAGCGAGCCCGGGGCGCGATAAAGTCTGCGATCCTGACTGCTGGCCGCAGATTGAGCGCTATATCCGCGACGTTATCCGCCAGTTCCGCGACGATGAGCGCGTACTGCTGTGGGATCTGTATAACGAGCCGGGCAACCGCGGCATTTTTGCGACCGGTACGCAGGAGGTGCAGTACGACGCGAAGCTGGAGGCCTGCGCGCATGAGCTGATGAAGCTGGCGTTCCGGTGGGTGCGTGAAGAGGATCCCACTCAGCCGCTCACCGTCTGCGCGTGGCGTCTGCCGGCGGAAGAGGAGGGCGAGACGTTTTATCAGCATCCGCTGGATCAAACCGCGCTGGCGCTATCCGACGTGGTGAGCTTCCACGCTTACACCAACACCGGACGCATGACCGCGATTATCCAGCAGCTGCAGGCGCTTGGGCGGCCAATCTTCTGCACCGAATGGCTGGCCCGCCACGTGGGCAGCACCCTCGAGGAGCAGCTTCCGCTGATGTACACGGCGAAGGTCGCGCCGTATCAGTGGGGGCTGGTGCGCGGTAAAACCCAGACGTGGCTGCCGTGGCCGGTGGTGATGAAGGAGTCTACGGACTACTGCCGCCTCTGGTTCCACGACGTCTTTGAGGAGAACGGTATCCCGTTCTCGCGCAGTGAAATGGCCTTAATGAAGAAGCTCCGTAAGATCGCCCCGAAAGCGCAGGGCTAATAATATCGACCCGGCGGTCTGCCGCCGGGCAACCAGGTACGCACTATGGCAATGACAATGAAAATACCGTCTCGCGAGTTGTGGTCTTATTTTGGTTATGGATTAGGTCAGTGTTTTAGCTTTGGTTTAGTGGGTTCGTTTATTAACTATTTTTACACCGACGTGCTGGGGATTTCGGCGCTGGCGGCGAGTACCATCTTCCTGATTGCCCGCGCGTGGGATGCGGTTCACGACCCGCTATTTGCCAGCATAATGGACACCATTAACACCCGGTTCGGCAAGTTTCGCCACTTTTTGCTGATCGCCCCGTTACTCATTACCGGCGTCACGCTGCTGTCGTTCTATAAAATCGAAGCGGACATGACCACCAAAATTCTCTACGCCGGGGTGACGTACATTCTGTGGGGAACGCTGTACGCCATCTCTGATATCCCGTTCTGGTCGATGTCGTCGGTGATGACTAACGACTCCGGGCAGCGCACCCGCGCGGTGACGGCGGCCATGCTGGGGGTTAACGCCGGGATCGCTTGCGCCAACATTTTCTTCCCGAAACTGGCGGCGTTCTTCGCCCAGTACAGCAACGACAAAGGCTATTTTATGGCAGCGCTGGTGATGATGCTGGTCGGCCTGCCGCTGATGCTCAACGGCTTTATGCAGATTAAGGAGCGTGTGCCGCCGAGTCCGGAAAAGGTGACGATACGTGACACCTTCCATAACCTGCGCCAGAACAAGCCGCTGTTTATCGTTCTGCTGTCGTTCTTCTTCTGCGTGTTCCATAACGTGGCTGGCGGCCTCTACATCTACTTCTTTATCAACAACATGGGTGACGGCAGCCTGCAGATGGCGATCGGCGTGATGGGGATTATGGCGGCGGTGGTGTGTCTCGTCGCCCCGATGCTGACGCGCAGGATGCAGAAGCGGAAGCTGTTTATGATCCTCTGCGGACTGGATGTCGCGGTACGCGTGGTGATGTGGTTTGTGGGCTATCAGCAGACGGCGATGCTGTTTATCCTGCTTGGCCTGAGTACGCTGTTCGTGATGATGTCCAACATCCTCACCTCCTCGATGATTGCCGACACCATTGAGTATGCGGAGTACCACACCCACAAGCGCTGTGCGGCGATCACCTTCTCCGGACAGACCTTTACCGGCAAGATGTCGGTGGCGGTCGGCGGTGGGTTAATCGGCGTGTTTCTGACGATGATCGGCTATGTCCCGCAGGCACAAACCCAGAGTGACGGCGTGCTGTCGGGGCTGTTCTTTGGTATCTGTCTGCTGCCCGCCATCGGCTCGCTGATCCGGCTTGGGTTTATGTCGCGCTTTACCTTTACCGAGGAGAAGCATGCGGAGATTTGCCGGTTGCTGGCGGAACGTCAGCATGAGAAAGCGCAGCAACGTGAGGGCGAGGAAAATCTGGCGCGCCCGGCCACGGTGAATTAAACATTAACGCCTGCATGGCAGGCGTTATGTCTTTTACTCTCCTGTGAGCTCAATCCGGTTGCCGTCCGGGTCTGCAATCACCGCCTCATAAAACCCATCCCCGGTCATGCGGGGGGCGCTGAGCAGGGTGCCGTTTGACTGTGCCTGCGCCGCCATACGGTCCACATCAGCCTGGCTGCCGACGTGAATGGCGATATGCGCCCAGCCAATAAACTCCGGATGAGCCGGGGCGTCGGGCAGGTCCGGCACCGTCATCAGTTCAAGGGTTGGCCCGCCATCCAGGGTAATAAAATGTGACGCAAAGCCCGGACGATTTTTGCTGAGGTAGCGTTCATTACGACGTCCGCCAAAAACCGTTTCCCAGAACTGTACCTGTGCATCAAGGTGTCGGGTCCAGAGTGCAACATGGGCAATGTTCATTGTTATCCTCGCGGTGAGTGCTGATTGACAGAGCATGCGCAGTGCAACATTATGCGCTTTAATGCTCGGTTTTGTTATTTTAAAGGACTTATAATGCTCGATTATGCTGCTTTTCCGGAGCAACGACAAGCGCTGATCCGTCAGATCCTTCAGGAGAGCGGAAGGGTGGTGTGCACCGAACTGGCGACACAAATGAAGGTCTCCGAGCACACCATTCGCCGTGATTTACATGAGCTTAGCAAAGAGGGCTTCTGTAAAAAGGTCTACGGTGGCGCGGTTCTTCAGCTGCCGGATGCGGGGACATTTAGCCGCCGCGAGCAGGAAAACAGTGCACAAAAAGCCACAATCGCGCAGAAAGCGGCAACGCTGATCAAAGCAGGTGGCTGTATCTTTATGGATACGGGCACCACCAACCTGGCGCTGGCGAAAGCCCTTCCTGCCGAACTCAGCGTGACGGTGGTGACCAACTCCCCGGCCATCGCGACCGCGTTGCTGCAACATCCGCGGTGTGAGGTGATCATCACTGGCGGGCAGATCCAGCGGGCGTCCGGCGCGACGGTGGGTGCCACGGCTGCAAGCCAGCTTGAGGGGATTATCTTTGATCAGGCCTTTATCGGTGGCTGTGCGATGGATCCTGAGATGGGGCTGACCGGCTTTGATTTTGCCGACTGTGCGTTCAAAAAAGCGGTGATCGCCCAGAGCAACCAGACCATCGTGGCGTTGACTGCTGACAAGCTTCCCGGCGTGGCGCGCTTTGTCGTGGCAAAGAGCCGGGACATTGATGTGCTGGTGGTGGACGCGAATATTAAACAGGACGTTATCGACGCGTTTGCGGCGCAGGATGTTCGCATTGTGTGCGCCTGAGGACTTTGACCGGTAAAACAGGCTACACTCTGGTTTTGAGCGCTAAATGCTGAGGACATAACAATGCACTACACACTGAAAGAAGGCGATAAGGATAAAGCGGAAGGGTCAAACGGCGCGGGCGCGCTGCAGCAAAAACTGCTCGAGTCCCGCTCGATTGTTATCTCCGGTGAGATCAACCAGGAACTGGCGCAAAAAGTCATTACCCAACTGATCCTGCTGCAAAGCGTGAGCAACGATCCGATCAAGCTGTACATCAACAGCCAGGGTGGCCACGTGGAAGCGGGTGATACCATCCATGACTTCATCAAGTTTATCCGTCCGGACGTACACATCATCGGCACCGGCTGGGTGGCGAGCGCCGGGATCACCATCTTCCTGGCGGCGAAAAAAGAACATCGCTACTCTCTGCCCAACACCCGCTTTATGATCCACCAGCCGCTGGGTGGCGTGCGTGGTCAGGCGACGGATATTGAGATTGAAGCGCGTGAGATCATCCGCATGCTGGATCGCGTGAACAAGCTGATTGCTGACGCCACCGGCCAGCCGCTGGAAAAAGTGAAAAAAGACACCGACCGCAACTTCTGGATGTCTCCGGCAGAAGCGCTGGACTACGGCATTGTGGGTAAATTGATTACGCATTATGACGATCTGAAGCTGGATTGATCCCTCAGGGCCGGACGTTTGCGCCGGCCTTCTCCTCTCGTTTGACCCATGACAAGTTCCCCCTTGACCGTCTCCCCTATAATCGCGCCTGTTTACCCTCTCACTGGTGCTACCCATGGCGTATCAACTGAACCTGAACTGGCCGGAATTTCTTGAAAAATACTGGCAGAAACAACCCGTAGTGCTGAAAAATGCCTTCCCCAATTTTGTCGACCCGATTACCCCGGACGAACTGGCAGGGCTGGCGATGGAGCCTGAAGTCGATAGCCGTCTGGTCAGCCATTCCAACGGTAAATGGCAGGCCAGCAATGGTCCGTTTGAGCACTTCGATGGCCTGGGCGAAACCGGCTGGTCGCTGCTGGCGCAGGCGGTAAACCACTGGCACATGCCTGCAGCGGAGCTGGTGCGCCCGTTCCGCGTCTTGCCAGACTGGCGTCTGGATGACCTGATGATCTCCTTCTCTGTCCCTGGCGGCGGCGTGGGCCCGCATATCGATCAGTACGATGTGTTTATCATTCAGGGGATGGGAAGCCGCCGCTGGCGCGTGGGTGACAAGCTGCCAATGCGCCAGTTCTGCCCGCATCCGGCGCTGCTGCACGTTGATCCGTTTGAGCCGATCATCGACGAAGATCTGGCCCCGGGCGATATCCTCTACATTCCACCTGGCTTCCCGCACGACGGCTTTACCCACGAAACGGCGCTCAACTACTCCGTCGGTTTCCGTGGGCCGAACGGTCGCGATCTGATCAGCAGCTTTGCCGATTACGCGCTGGAAAACGATCTGGGCGGCGAGCATTACAGCGATCCGGATCTGACCTGCCGTGAACACCCTGGACGCGTGGAACAGTACGAGCTGGATCGTATTCGCCAGATGATGATCGACATGATCAGCAAGCCTGATGATTTCACGAAATGGTTCGGTAGCTTTGTCTCGACGCCGCGCCATGAGCTGGATATTGCCACCGCGGAACCGCCGTACACGGCAGAAGAAGTGCTTGATGCATTGCAGGGTGGCGAAACGCTGTCTCGCCTGAGCGGTCTGCGCGTGTTGAATATCAACGGCAGCGTCTTCATCAACAGCGAACTGCTGGAAACGGTAGATGCGAAGGCCGCAGACGTGCTGTGTCGCTACACGGAACTCGGCCAGGCTGTGCTGGGCGAGGCGCTGAACAATCCGGCGTTTATTGACGAACTGACCGGACTGATTAACCAGGGCTACTGGTTCTTCGACGAGTAATGGCTGGCGGCGTTTAGCCAGGCTAAACGCCGCCTCGTTCAGACCAGCATATTACAGGCTTTCCAGTAATTCAGGAGCTGCTCATCGTCGCGCTCCTTCTCTGCTTTTGTTTTCATCGCCTGCGCCAGATTTTCACGCGACAGCTCGTGGCCTTTTTGCACAATGTCTAAAACCGCTTCACCAAGAGCCAGTGAAATTTCTGTACGATTATTACGAATATTACGAATCGTCATTAATGCCTCCTCGTTGGTTGCGATAATGTAATTATGAAATAAAAAATAAACTGCGAGAATAATTCATCTTATTCTTATTTTTTCATTATGCTTCACTATGCCTCGCGGTAGCCATAATATCCTGTTGTGTCAATGATGTTTCAAAATGCTAATAAGCGCCCGTAAGCCAAATTTATGCGCTACAGTTAATTCCGTGCAACGGCCAAATAACCAAAACGGGAGAATTATTATGGTAGATAAAAACGCAATTATGGATCACGCTCAGGTTGTCGCCAGCTGCGGAACACACGTCGGTGTGGTGGACCATCTGGATGGTGAGCGCATCAAGCTTGCGAAAAGCGATCCGGAATCCGGTGGGAAGCACCACTTTATACCGCTCGGCTGGGTGGACAAAGTGGATGATAATAAAGTTGTCCTGACCAAAAACCATAAAGAGGTTTTTGCTGAATGGCAGCAAGCATAAATATATCTCTTTAACTGAAATATATTTCTTCGCTCCGGCTCAGACCGGAGCGTAATACGTTTTATGCCCAGTGATTGCTGCCACCACCAATGAATGGTACTGTTTCGTTTGTCCTTTCCCCGATGCAGGCACCGTCATATGCTCCAGCGTGAAAATAGATCAGCGAAACGCCTGTTTTTTGTTGAGGATTTTCAGATATTCGGTGAGCGCTACGGCATCGACTACCGGTTCCCGCAGTTAAAAGATGCGCAGGTCAACAACCGCGCCGTGCTGCAGGGGAATGTGGAAGAGATGACGCTTTCATCCGGCATTTCACTGACCCACTCCAACGTTCGCGTTTTACAACCTTACGAAACCACCTCTCGCCATAGCAGCCCACTCTATATGCTGGTGGTGCTGGAAGGGGGCGTCACGATCGCGCTTAATGGCGTTGAATATGTCGTACGATCCGGCATGGCCTTCAGCTCCCGCCTGAGTGAAGAGCAGATAATGTGCGCGCGTCATGATGCCGACAGCACGCTGAAAACGCTCTCGTTTGGTCTGTTCCCACACGATGCCAGGCGTGAGGCCCTGCTTGAGTCACTGCTCCAGGAATGGCAAAGCCTGAATGCGCCCACCCTGGTCTGGCACGTTCCTGAGTTTGTCCTTGCGGGGATCCAGCATGCTCAGCAGCAGGGTCTAAGCGCGTTATCCCGTCAGCTGTTGCTGGAAGGGCTGATGTATCAGCTTCTGGGCCAGGGTTTGGCGCAGCGCCAGCAATCCTTCCCGTGCCGGCCTGAGCATGCGCGTCTTGAACGCGTGCGCAGCAGGCTGGAACAGTCTCCGGAGCAGGATCATACTCTTGCGCAGCTGGCCGCCCTCGCCGCCATGAGCCCGAGCAGCCTGCGCAGCAAGTTTCGTCAACGCTACGGCTGCACCCTTTTCGATTACCTGCGCGAATGTCGGCTCGCGCTGGCGCGTCGCTATCTGCTTGAAGGCTATAGCGTGCAGCAGGCGGCGTGGATGTGTGGCTATCAGCACGCCACCAATTTCGCTACCGCGTTTCGCCGCCATTACGGTATTGCACCGGGCGACGTGCGCAAACGCCGCTAACCTACTTTCTCTCTTCGCGCGAACGCAACCCGTGCGGTTTAGCACCGCGCATACGTATCCTGGCGGCGCGCATAGCTGTTTGCCCTCTCAAAAAGGTAATAATTCTTATTAACAATAAGAAATACCTTTGGAGAGGGTTATGTTTGCTAAGTCACGTCTGGCACTGCTGGTGGGATGGGTTACCGGTAGCGTCGCTTTTCCTTTACTGGCGCAGGATGCCCAACAAACGGACACAGTTGTGGTCACGTCGCAGATGCAATCTGCTGCCACCAAGCTTGAAACGCCGGATATAGAGACTCCGCAGTCGGTCTCTATCGTTACCCGCGAGCAGTTTGAAGAGCAGGGTGCGACCAGCGTGCGCCAGGCGGTGAGTTACACGCCGGGGGTTTACAGCAACCAGATTGGCGCGTCAAACCGCTTCGACTACATGGTGCTGCGCGGTTTCTCCGACGGCAGTCTGGATAACGTCTACCTCGACGGCCTGAAGATGATGGGAGACACCAACTCTCACAGCTCGCTGGTGGTGGACCCCTGGTTCCTCGACAATATCGAGGTGGTGCGTGGCCCGGCCTCCGTGCTGTACGGCCGTTCATCGCCGGGCGGTATCGTGGCGCTGACCTCCCGCAAGCCGTCGTTCGATCCGGGCGGGGAGATTAAGCTATTTGCCGGGAACAATAACCAGCGCGGGGCGATGTTCGACGTTACCGGTCCGGTCGATGATAACGACCGCGTGGCGGTGCGCCTCAGCGGGATGGCCCGCTATGCCGATTCCCAGTTTGATCCGCTGAAGGAAGAGCGCTACGCGCTGATGCCGAGCCTGACCTGGCGCATCACTGATAACACGCGTCTGGATCTGATGGCCTATCTGCACCGCGATCCGGAAGGGGGGAGCCACTCCGGCCTGCCTTATGACGGCACCGTGGTGCCGCATAACGGTAAGAAAATCACCAACACCTTCTTTGAAGGTGAGGATGACTACGACAAGTACGATCGTCGGGAAAACATGGTGGGCTACAACATTGAGCACATGTTCGACAGCGGCTGGACGGTGCGCCAGAAGCTGCGCTATCTGCACACCAAAGTGGAGCTGAATCAGGTATATGCCGCGGGCTGGCTGAACGATACCGAGCTCAACCGCGGCTATTCCGGTTCTGACGAGAAGATGAATGCCATCACGCTGGATAACCAGGTCGACGGCAGTTTCGATACCGGGGCAGTTAACCACCGCGTGCTGATCGGCCTGGATTATCAGGACCGTACCAATAACGTGACCGGCTACTACGGCGGTTTCCCGCCCATCGACGCGTTCCACCCGGTTTACGGCGCGAAACCGGATTACATCACCCAGTACAGCAAGGAAAAACATAAGCTGCGCCAGACCGGGTACTACCTGCAGGATCAGATGTCCATTGACCGCTGGCGCCTGACGCTGGGCGGGCGCTATGACCAGGTAAGCGTGTCGAACGTTGATAACGTTAACCATACCCGCAGCGACCTGGATAAGAACAACGTCAGCAGCCGCGCGGCGTTGCTGTATCTGTTTGATAACGGTGTCGCGCCGTACGTCAGCTACTCCACGGCCTTTACGCCGACCAGTTTCGCCGATGAGCAGGGCAACATTCTGGACCCGATGAAAGGCAAGCAGTGGGAAGCGGGCGTGAAGTATGAACCCGAGGGGATGAACAGCCAGTTCAGCGCCTCGGTGTTCCGCATCAACCAGAAGAATATCGCCACCAAAGAGGAGCCGACCGATCCGTACCGTTCCATCGGTGAAATCGAGTCCGAGGGCGTTGAGCTGGAAGCGGTGGGTCAACTGACCGACAGCCTGCGCATGCAGGCGGCGTACACCTATACCGACATTCGCTACAAGAAGAGTAGCCCGGAAGAGGAGGGCAAGCGCGCCGTCTATGCGCCGCGGAATATGGCCAGTGCCTGGCTCAGCTACGACGTGAAAACGGGCCCGCTGGACGGCCTGACCGTCGGCTCCGGCGTTCGTTACGTCAACGGCATTACCAGCGATCGCCAGAACACCCATACGCTGCCGTCGTATACGCTGGTGGATATGGTGGTGGGGTATGACCTGTCGAAGGTGGGGCTCACGGGCATGAGCGCGCAGCTGAACGTCAATAATCTGACCGATAAACGCTATGTGGCGGCGTGTAACTCGCTCTCCTACTGCTATTTCGGCGCGGAACGCAGTATCGTTGGCAGCGTTTCATGGACGTTTTAAGTCAGTGACAGTGCCGGGCGGCGGTGACGCCTTGCCCGGCCTGGTGGAGGAGGGCATCAGGCCGCACTACTCCTCCATCGCAATCACAATTGCCTCACCCATCTTCTTCAGCGCCTCGCGATGCTTCTCCGTTGGCGGTAACGCAACGTTGATCCGCAGGCAGTTGCGGTACTTGCCGGACGCAGAGAACAGCGACCCGGCTGCCGCCTGGATCTTCAGTCGGCACAGCTGCTTGCTGACGCACACCATGTCGACGTTTTCCGGTAACTCCACCCACAGCAAAAAACTGCCCTGCGGGCGCGTCACGCAGATCTCCGCCGGGAAATACTGCCGCACCCAGCAGGTATAGGTTTCCATATTCTGCTGATAAATCTGGCGCATGCGGCGAACGTGACGATGATAATGGCCGTCGCGAATAAACGCCGCCACCGCCATCTGCGTTCCCGGCACGTTAAAGCCGCCTGCGGCGTATTTCATGTGCATCACCCGGTCGTAATAGCGTCCCGGCACAATCCAGCCGACGCGCAGGCCCGGGGCCACGGTCTTGGTAAACGAGCTGCACAGGAGCACGCGGCCATCAATGTCCATGGAGTGAATGGTGCGCGGGCGCGGGTATTCCGCCGCCAGCTCGCCGTAAATATCATCCTCCACGATCACGATATCGTGCCGCTGGGCAAGAGCCAGCACCTGCTTCTTCCGCGCTTCCGGCATGATAAAACCCAGCGGGTTATTGCAGTTGGGCACCAGGATCACCGCTTTAATGGGCCACTGCTCCAGCGCCAGCTCTAACGCTTCAATGCTGATCCCGGTTTCGGGGTCGGTGGGAATTTCGATGGCTTTGATGTTGAACCCGCGCAGCATCTGCATGGTGCCGTGAAACGACGGGGATTCCACGGCCACAATATCGCCCGGTTTGCATATCGAGAGCAGGGCAATCGACAGCGCGCCGTGGCAGCCATTGGTGATGACAATCTCATTCGCGGCCACGGTAGAGCCGCCGTCCAGCATCAGCCGTGCGATCTGCTCGCGCAGCTCGAGCCGACCGTCGAGCACGTCATAGCTCAGCATCTCGCCCGGGTTGTGCTGCGCGATGCGGCTCATTTCACGCCATAGCGGTTTCAGGCTCGGTTGATTGACGTCCGGCGAGCCGCCGCCAAAGGAGATCATCTCTTTGTCGGCACGGGCATCCAGCAGCATCATCACTTCATCCCACTGGGTGACGTCTACCGGACGCTGCACCGGACGCGTCATTGCCGGTACGGGCGGCATGGCCTTACGTTGCGAGACAAAATAGCCGGAGCGTGGCTGAGGCGTGATCAGCTGCAGATTTTCGAGGATCTGGTAGGCCTGCTGTATGGTGCTGATGCTAACGCCATGCTCCTGGCTCAGCGCGCGCACCGACGGCAGGCGTTCACCGCTGCGATACAGCCCTTGTTGAATGCGTTCCGCCAGAAGGTTGGCGAGATGTTGGTAGCGCGTCATGCTGTATCCTTTGTTTTCACCATACAGATTGTAAAACCAGTACAGATTGCCGCAAAAAACGGCATGCAGATACACTTTTAGCGGATCTGTATGTTAAACAAAAGATGTTTTTGAATCTGTATTGTACGACCTGAATTCCACGATGATAACGCTACTGGCACAGTGAGGAGAGCATCATGGAATTTTACGAGAACCGTTCAAAACGTCCGTTTATTGTTTTTGTCTGGATCGGCAAAACGCTACGCAATTGGTACCGTATTCACCGCACACGTCGCATCCTGAGCAAGATGAGTGACGAGCAGCTTAAGGATGTCGGGTTGTCGCGCTATGATGTGTAAGCAGGCAGGGTCGGCGCTGGCCGGGTAAGGAGAAACCCCTACCCGGCGCAACGGAGAGATTATTCGACTGATTTCACCGCGGTGTTTTCAGCGATGCGGCGCAGATATTCGTTATTCTTAAATGCGACCATGATCAGTTCGAACGTCACGCGACAGCCGATCAGGCTGAAAATCATCCCGATAAATCCGGTGATCAGATGATCGGTAAACATGGAATACACGCCGGCAATCAAAATCACCAGCATGACGATCCAGTAGAAGAAGACCAGCACGCGTGGCGTTAATAAGTAGTCAAATCCCAGAATGGCTTTCATTTTCTTTTCCTTAGAAATATAAAAAAGGCTCAAGATTGTATCTTTATCACGTTCTTTTATGGCGTGGATAGCTATCTGATTTCAGAGTAGTAATTCCAGCGTTTCTTGTTTTGGCCTTTCAAGTAGTGCCACCGCCTCCTGATACGTGCGCACGTTGTTATAGCCCATCACCAGTCCGTACCGCTTGCCGGAGCCGCGATACCACTCCGAGAGCGCGTTAACCTGCAGCTGCTGCGCTTGCCAGCAGTGCGCGATTTCCCGGTCACAACTCCCCTTCGAAAGGAATGCCACGATGTGCATTCCACCGTCGTTTTGCTCGGTGAAAAACAGGTCGCCATACACCTCCTGCAAAGCCTTAATCATCCACTCCCGCCGGGTCTGATACAGGGCCCGCATCTTCTTAAGATGTCGGAAAAAATGGCCTTCGTTGAGAAAGGCGGTGAGGATCTTTTGCGTCAGCACCGGCTGGCCGCTGGTGACGATGTCCGCGCAGTCGGTAAAGGCCCCGAGGGTGCTGGCGGGCATCACCACGTAGCCCATGCGCAGCGACGGCATAATGGTTTTGCTGAAGGTGCCCATAAAAATGACCCGGTCGTGCCGGTCGAGGCTTTTTAGCGACGGCAGCACCTTACGGGTGTAGTGAAATTCCCCGTCGTAGTCATCCTCAATAATCCAGGCCTCGTTCTGACTCGCCCAGTCGAGAAGCTGTTGTTTACGCGGCAGAGAGAGGGTGACCGCCAGCGGGCTCTGGTGCGACGGGGTGACAATGGCGAAGCGGGCATCGCGATGGTGGCGCAGCAGGTATTCCGTATCGATCCCGGCGCGATCGACCGGCACGGTGTGCAGGCGCGGCACGATCCGCTTGAGCAACTGCTGGCCCATAAAGTAGCCCGGATCTTCAAACACCACCTTGTCGCTGCGGCTGGCCAGCGTATCGAGGATCAGGCGCAGGCTACCGCTGTAGCCGCTGGTGATCAGCACCTGCTCGGCGGTGCAGGCGAGCCCGCGTGAAATATTAAGGTAGCTGGCAATCGCCTGGCGCAGCGGATACCAGCCCAGCACGGGCGGATTCAGCATCTCTTCCTGGCGCATGGCGCGCGTCGCCTGGCCTGAAAGCAGCAGCCATTTTTTATAGGGAAAGCTGTCGAGGGAGGGAATGCCGGGGCGCAGAAAACCTGCCCGTTCGCGCTGGCCGATCAGCGAGGCCGGAAGCGTGCCGGTGGTCTGCTCCGCAGGGGCGTGCTGCGCGGGCAGTAACAGGTCCGGATTGACCCGCGTGCCGCGTGCCCCCAGGCTTACCAGATACCCTTCGCCCGTCAGAATGGCGTAAGCGGTTTCAACGGTTTTGCGCGCCACCTTCAGCTCTTCCGCCAGCACGCGAATGGCGGGGACTTTGTCGCCAGGCTTTAGCACGCCACGCGTGATGTTGTCGCGATAGCGGGTATAAATAGCGTGATAGCCCGGCTTCATGTCCTACCTCGTTTGACGGTTTTTGTATCTTTTTACTATGTCATTATCCGCGTAGATTGTCCTCATCGCATGACATATGCCGCACAAAAAAGAGGAAAGACAATGAGCACTCGCGTCAACCACCATAAGATCACACCTGCCCTCGCCAACGCGCTGTCCAACCTGAGCATGGAAGTGGCGAAAACTTCTCTCGACCCGGCGCTGAAGCACCTGATCGACATTCGTGTCTCACAGCTGAACGGCTGTACCTTCTGCCTGGATATGCACTCGAAAGAGGCCAAAATCGCCGGAGAACGCGAGCTGCGCCTGTACCATCTGGCGGCATGGCGCGAGTCCCCGCTGTTCAGCGCCCGTGAGAAAGCGGCGCTGGCCTTCGCCGAAGCGCTGACGCAAATTAGCGTGCATGGCGTGAGCGATGCGCTCTACCGCAGCGTGGCGGAGCACTTCTCGGACGTGGAGATTTCAGAGCTGAACTTTGCCATTGTGGCGATCAACGCCTGGAACCGTCTGGGGATCACGTCCCGCATGGAGCCGGGCTCGCTGGACGCGGCTTACGGGCTGAACAAAGCTAACCTCGAATAACCCCGCGCTCACGGATCATCGCCACCAGCGCCCGTAACCCTGGCGGGACGTGGCGATGCCCCGGATAGTACAAGCGCAGCCCGGCAAACGGCTGCGTCCAGTCGTTTAACACGCTCACCAGTTCCCCGCTTTCAAGCTCTTCCCGGATATACAGTTCCGGTAAAAACCCTATCCCTAATCCCGCCTTCACGGCCCGGATCGAGGCGAAAAGATCGGATGTGGCAAAGCGCGGCGGTACCGCCAGAGCGTAGTGTTCTCCGTGACGCGCCAGCTCCCAGCGGTAGATCCCACCGTGCGCCATGCGCATACCGATCCCCTGATGTAAGAGCAGATCCTCCGGCGTGTGCGGCGTGCCGTGGCGGGCAAAGTAATCCGGCGTGGCGGTGACAAGCTGGCGGATTTCACCGGTCAGCGGCACGGCGATCATGTCCTGTGGCACGGATTCTTCAAGACGGATCCCGGCGTCGTAACCTTCTGCGACGATGTCGATCATTCGCGCTTCGCTTAGCGTCTCGACGCGCATTTTCGGGTAACGGATCATAAAGTCGATCAGCAATTGATCCAAAAAGAGCGCACCGATATGGTTCGGTACGTTTAAGCGCAGGGTGCCGGCAGGTTCGCCGGTATCACTGTGGATCTCTTCGCTGGCCTGGCGTATCGCCTGCAGGGCCGGGCCAATACGCGCCACGTAGCGCTGCCCGGCGTCGGTAAGCGCCACGCTGCGGGTCGTGCGGTTAAACAGGCGCGTCTCCAGGCGGCTCTCCAGCCCGGCGATAGCGTTACTTACCGCCGTGGCGGACATGCCCAGCTCCTGTGCCGCACCGCGAAAACTGCCGCGCCGCACCACCGCCATGACCACTTCCAGCTCTGTCAGACCCGAACGATGCATAGATTATCCTGAAAATCGAAACAACCCTTGCAGCATAGCGTGGATTATCGCAACGGAGAAGCCGTGCCAGACTGTGTCCATACAGCCTGAGGAGGTTTATATGCACCACATCGAACAGATCTTTATCAACGGCGAATTTGTTACCCCGCACGGCACCGAACGTTTTGATTTATACAATCCGGCGACGGCGCGGGTGATTGGCCAGGTTCGCCTGGCCGATGAGGTAGACGCTGAGCATGCCATCGCGGCCGCGAAAGCGGCATTTCCGGCATGGTCGCAAACCCCCCGACAGGAACGCATTGCCGCGCTGAAACGCATGCATGCCGCCGTGGCCGCCCGTCATGATGCGCTGCTGGACGCGGTGATTGAAGAGTACGGCGCGCCAGCCTCGCGCTCGGCGTGGATGGCCCGCTACCCGGCAGATGTCATTGCCCAGGCCATCGAGGCGCTGGAAGCCTTTGAGTTTGTGACCACGGCGGGGGCGGCAACGGTGCAGATGACGCCGCTGGGTGTCGCCGGGCTTATTACCCCGTGGAACAGCGACGCGGGGTTTATCTGCGGCAAACTGGCGGCTGCGCTCGCGGCGGGCTGCACGGCGGTGATTAAACCGAGCGAGATGAGCGCGCTGCAAACCCGCATTGTCACCGAGGCGCTGCGCGATGCCGGGTTACCGCCGGGCGTGTTTAACATTGTCACCGGACGGGGCGATACGGTCGGTGAGACCATCAGCCGCCATCCGGACGTGGCGAAAATTTCGTTTACCGGTTCGACCGTTACCGGCAAAGCGATACTGCGCAACGCGGCGGAGAGTGTTAAGCGGGTGACGCTGGAGTTAGGCGGTAAATCGCCGACGATCCTGCTTGATGACGTCGATTTGGCGCAGGCTATCCCGCTGGTGGTGCAGGCCGGGTTTATGAACAGCGGGCAGGCGTGCGTGGCCGGAACGCGCATTCTGGTACCGCAGTCGCGTAAGGCGGAAATCGAAACTGCGCTGGCGCAGGCCGTCGCGGCCGTGAAATCTGGCGATCCGCGGGATAACGCGACAGAAATTGGCCCGATGGTCAGCGAAAAACAGTGGCTGCGGGTGCAGGGCTATATCCGTAAAGGTCTCGACGAGGGGGCAAACCTGCTGGTGGGGGGCGAAGGGCGTCCGGAAGGGACGCAGGACGGCTGGTTTGTGCGCCCGACGCTGTTTGCTGACGTCACAAATCAGATGGCGATTGCCCGGGAAGAGATCTTCGGCCCGGTACTGTGTGTGATCCCTTATCAGGACGAGGCCGAAGCCGTCGCCATTGCCAACGACACCGAGTATGGCCTGAGTGCGATGGTGCTGGGCAGGGATGTCGAACGTGCGCGTCGCGTGGCGCAGCAGATTGTCGCGGGCCGCGTGCTGGTGAACACGCTGGCCCATGAGCCTAAAGCGCCGTTTGGCGGGTTCAGGCACTCCGGCGTGGGGCGTGAGATGGGCGAGTGGGGGATCCGCGCGTTTATGGAGCCGAAGTCGATTCTGGGATAACCGTTTGTCGCCCTCCCGGGAAGCGGGCGACAATACTTCGCCCTTCACCGAAGCATCCGCATTTTCTTTCCTGCATGCTCTCCGCACCCTCACAACGGAGAGACAACCATGATTGCAGTCCTTTTCGAAGCCCAGGCCGCGCCTGCCCACCAGGCGCGTTACCTGCAGCTCGCAGCCGAACTCAAGCCCTTGCTGGCGGATATCGACGGGTTTATTGATATCGAGCGTTTTCAGAGCCTGACCACCGACAGCAAAATTCTCTCCCTCTCCTGGTGGCGGGACGAAGAAGCGGTCCGCCGCTGGAAGCAGAACGTCTTTCATCAGGCGGCGCAGAGGGAGGGGCGGGAGGCCATCTTTACCTACTACCGCATTCGGGTGGCGCAGGTGGTGCGGGAATACGCCTCAGAAACCGGAGGGCATGCGGATGTATGACGTTCATGTGATTTTCGACGATACGCCAGGGGAACTGGCGCGATTTGGCCAGCTGCTGGGGCGCAATGGTGTGGGGCTGGAGGGCGGCGGCGTGTTTGGTACCGAAGCCCATTTCCTGGTGGAAGAGGGCGAAAAAGCCCATCGCGTGCTGCTTGAGGGCGGGTTTAACGTCCGATCAGTCCGTAAACCGCTGATCAGAAAACTGCAGCAGGCGCGCCCCGGTGAGCTGGGCGAGATTGCCGCGGCGTTAGCGGCTCACGGTGTGTCTGTACTGACCCAGTACAGCGACCATGCGAATCACCTCATTCTGCTGACGGATAATGATAAGCTGGCGGCAGAGATCACCAGACCATGGGCAGTCCATGCTTAAGACCCGTTTACCCCCTGACAACAGCGCGCTGCTGGAGCAGGCCATGGCGGCAGTGGCCGCCGCCATGGCGGATCCGTCGCGTGTGAAAATGCTCTGTGCGCTGATGGATGGCCGGGCATGGACCGCCACCGAGCTGAGCGCGGCGGCGGATGTCGCCCCCTCCACCGCCAGCGGGCACCTGACCCGTCTGCTGGACGGCAAGCTGATTACCTGCCTGTCACAGGGGCGGCATCGCTATTACCGCCTGGCAGGACACGACGTGGCGGAACTGGTCGAGCAGATGATGGGGCTGTCGTGGAGCCGCATCACTCCGCCGGAAACCACCGCCCCGAAAGCCCTGCGTGAAGCCCGCACCTGTTACGACCATCTGGCAGGGACGGTGGCCGTTCAAATCTACGATTTTATGCAGGCGCAGGGCTGGCTGGAGACGGACGGGTCAGCCCTGACCGTGTATGGACGCGAACAGTTCCTGACGCTCGGTATATCATTAAGCGCCAATCCGCGCCGTAAGGCCTGCTGTGCCTGTCTTGACTGGAGCGAGCGGCGGTTTCATCTGGGGGGCGAGGCGGGCGCGGCGCTCCTCGCGTACCTGGACAGCAACGGCTGGATCCAGCGGGTGGCGGGATATCGGGACGTGGTAGTCACCGCGTCGGGAAACGTTGCCATTAAAAAACGTTTTAGCCGCTAAACTCTCCGCGGTTTGATGCCCTTTCCCACCGGGAGAGGGCATTCGTTTTTCGCAATTCCTGCTCTTTTGTCTCTCGTTTCTTGATACTTACCCTGGTAACTATTATCTTGACCGCGTGTTACGAGAGGATATCCCATGCGTGAAGAAGAACTGTTTAGCCGCAGACCGATGGGGATGCGGATGGCCATGATCGTGCGTCAGTGGCGCGCCGTGATTGACGACGCCATTCTCGAGACCGGGTTAACCCAGTCGAGCTGGACGGTGATGATGCAGCTTCAACAGCTTGGGGATAACGTCTCGGTGAGTGAACTGGCGGAGGTGCAGGGTATTGAACTGCCGCCGCTGATGCGCACGCTGACACAGCTGGAAAAACAGGGTTACCTGTTACGCACCGTATCGCCTTATGACAAGCGTATCCGGATACTCACGCTGACGCCGGAGGGGAACGCCGTACTCAGGACGCTCTCCCGGGTGATCGAGACATTTCAGGCGCGCGTATCGCAAAACATCGCGCCGGAGCATCTCGATATTTTCAGCGCCACATTGAATCAAATCGCCTGCAATTTGCGGAAAATCCGCGAAGAAGATAACAAGACCGAAAAATAATGACTCCTGAACAAAAGTTAGCCCGCTGGGTAAGGGTAAGTATTGCCTCTTTCCTGCTGATGTTTGTCTATTTTGTCGTCGCGGACATCTGGATCCCGCTGACGCCGGACTCCACCGTCATGCGCGTGGTGACACCGGTTTCTCCGCGCGTCTCCGGTTACGTGGCGGCTGCCCATGTACACAACAACAGCCAGGTGAAGCGAGGCGACCTGCTGTTTGAGCTGGATGACACGCCGTTTCGCAATAAAGTGGAAGCAGCGCAAATCGCGCTGGAGCAAGCGCGTCTTTCTAACGAACAGCTGGATGCGCAGATCGCGGCCGCACAGGCCAGCCTGAAAACCGCCGTGCTGACCGCGCGTAACGACAAGGTGACCTACGATCGTTATCAGAAACTCAGCACGCTGCAGAACGTGTCGCAGGCGGATCTGGATAAAGTCCGGACCACCTGGCAGAGCAGCGAGCAGTCCGTCAGTTCGCTGCAGGCGAACATCCGTAACCTGCGCATTCAGCGCGGTGAGCGGGAAGAACACCGCAACGTCACCCTGCAGAAATACCGCAACGCGCTGGATGAAGCGGAACTGAATCTTGGCTGGACGAAGGTTTACGCCCAGGCGGACGGCACGGTCAGTAACCTGCAGCTCAGCCCCGGCTATTACGCCTCCTCCGGCTCGGCCGCGCTGGCGCTGGTGAATAATCAGGCCGATATCGTGGCCGACTTCCGCGAGAAGAGCCTGCGCCATACCCATCAGGGAACCGATGCCGCCGTGGTGTTTGACGCCTTCCCGGGACACGTCTTCCGTGCGCATGTGACCAGCAGCGATGCGGGGATCCTTGCCGGACAGGAGGCAGTGAACGGCGAGCTGTCCGAGCCAGAAACCTCCAACCGGTGGGTTCGTGATGCCCAGCGTATGCGAATCCACGTGGCGCTGGACGAGGCGCTGCCGAAGCAACTTCCGACCGGTGCGCGTGCCACCGTGCAGCTCTATAACAGCGAAGGGCCGTTTGCGCGCTTCTTCTCCGGGATGCAGATCCACCTGGTGAGCCTGCTGCACTATGTCTATTAACACTCTGGCGCGGGTGTTTACCCCGCACGGCAACATCGTCTATACGGCAAACGACTTTCGCCAGACCCTGCGCATCGTCTTTGCCGGCATGATTGCGCTGAGCATTTCGAGTTTTTACAACACTCACTACGGCGTGTTTTTCGTGGTCTACCCCATCATGCTGCTGTCGCTGGTACCGGTCTTTAACCGCCACGTGGCGAAGCAATTTATCTTTAGCGCCTCGCTTAACTGCGTTGAAATGGTCATTATCATCGGCTATCTGTCGCAATGGCCGGTGATCATGACGTTAGTCGTGTTCGCCCTGTACGTCATGCGTTTTCGCTTTATGAGTAAGGGACCGCTGTTTCTGTTTGGTTCGATGGGCGTGGACTGCCAGAGCGTGATGCTCAACTTTATGAGCTATCCCACCACCGACTGGCATACGCTGCTGTTTTCCAATATCGAAGCGAGCGTTATGGCGGTGTGCCTGAGCGCGCTGATGAATTACCTGCTGCCGGACGTGGAGCCGCGCAAGCCGCCGCCGCTGATTGAAAAAGATGACGCCCGCGTGCGCCACGAGTCGCTGCTTTCCGGGACCGTTGCCACCCTGATTTTCGTCATCTTCCAGATAAGCGACCTGAGCGACTCACTTTCCGCGCTGATGGCCGGGGTATTGATTCTGTTTCCCATGCACTATCGCGGCGCGGTGATGAGTTCCCTCTGGCGCGTGGTCGGCGTGGTGCTGGGCTGCCTCTACATTCTGGTCGTCCAGCTTATCCTTTACGATCACAGCAGCCATATGCTGCTGATGATGCCGCTTATCGGCCTTGGGCTGGCATTTGGCGCGCGGCTGCACGTGATGGAGAAGGTCGGCGCCGGGGTCGGGTTTTCCAGCATCACCACCATCGGCATTATGTTCGGGCAGAACATGCACCCGGACAGCGACCTGGTGTTCAGCGATCTCTATCGCATTACCTCGGTGACCTTTGCGCTGGTGGCGACCCTGACAATGGTCTTCCTGGTGCATATGATCCTCAATCGCTTTGCCCCTACGCGCTATGTGATCGCGCCGCCTGAGGCGAATTAATGCGCGAGCACGGCAGGCAATTGCGAGAGTAAAAACAGGATCAGGCCAATGGTCCCGCCCACCAGCGTGCCGTTCACACGGATGAACTGCAGGTCTTTGCCGATGTTAAGCTCAATCTGGCGCGACATGTCTTTGGCATCCCAGCTCTTGACCGTGTCGCTGATATGCCGCGTGAGGAACGCGGCAAAATCCGGTGCTACGCGGTGCGCCGCCTGCTCCAGATGCTCGTTCATCGATGCCTGCAGGCTGGCATCGTTCGACAGCGTTTCACCAAACCACAGTCCGGCGTTGGCGATGCGCTGCCTGACGCGCGAGTCCTCGCTTTGCATATCCGCTTTCAGCCACTGACGCAGGTCGGCCCACATCTCGCCCAGATAACGGTTAAACGCCTCGTCGTTCTTCAGGTAGTGCTTGATGTTATCGGCTTTGGCGGCCATTTCCGGATCGTTTTTCAGGTTGTCGATAAACTTCAGCGTGGCGCGGTCAAACGCCTGGCGGATCTGGTGCGTGCGGTCGTGGCTGATATCATCCAGCAGCGTATTCACCGCATTCGACACCATCTCCGCACTCTGATCGCCGAGCCACTCGGTAGGCAGCACCATGGCCTTGCGCGGATGCTCGGTCTTCAGCCAGTGCACAATCTGGTCGGCGATAAAGTCCCGCGTGCTGTCACGCTGGATAAGCGCGATCAGGCGGTTGATGATGGCGTCCAGCAGCACCTGATGGCGATTGTTCCGGGTCATGCTCTCCAGCATCACCGCGCTGGTTTCGGTGAAGTCGACCTTGTCGATGGCCTTATGCACCGCCCGTTTGAGCAGCCGCTGAATGCGTCCGTCGTCGGTCAGTTCAAGAAAACCGCTCATTACCTGAATCAGATGCAGCCCGACGCGCCGGGCGTTGTCGGGCTGACTGAACCAGGTGCCAATCATCTGTGCCGGTTCATAGCGGCGGATCAGTGCCACCAGTGACTGGGTATCGAGAAACTTTTCCTGCACGAACTGACCCAGATTGTCGCCAATGCGGTCTTTGTTGCGCGGAATGATCGCCGTATGGCGTGAGATAAACGGAATGGGCACCCGGCGAAACAGCGCGACGACGGCAAACCAGTCCGCCAGCGCGCCGACCATCGCCGCCTCGGCAATGGCCTTTACGCCGCGCACCCAGAAGGTTTGCGGCAGGAACAGGGTGGTGATAAACGCCGCGGCGGCAATCAGCAGCAGCGACAGCGCCAGCAGCTTGGCGCGTTTAAGTTCAGCTATTTTTTCCATGGCTTAAGAATAGAGGGAGGCGGGAAGAAAATGCAAAAAACGCCACACGACCCACCCACCAAACGCCATCAGCACCACGCCAGCGGTTCGCTCAATCAGCCAGAGTGAACGGCTGAGCGTCCGCTGAACCACGGGCAAGCCCATCAGCGACACCAGCGCTAAATCCCAGACCAGCACCACCATTACCATCCAGACACCGCAGGTTGACTGCTGAAGCAGCGTGACATCTGGCCCTAACAGCGCCGTCATGAGCGCCAGATAAAAAAGTGCATTCTTCGGGTTTAACAGTGCCGAACCGAGCCCCAGCAGGATTTGCTTACGCAATGAGGGGCACCGCTGATGAGTCTCATTGAGCGCAAGCGTCTGCGGGCGGCTGCGCGCCAGCCGCGATCCAATCCAGAGCAGGTAGAGCGCGCCGGATAATTCGATAAGGGTGAACAGCCACGAAAACGTGCGCAGGGCACTCCAGCCGATAATCACCAGCACAATATAGAGCGCGTTACCCGCGGCGATACCGAGGCACAACCCGGCACTGCCGCGCAGCCGGTAACGCGCGGCGTAACCGACCAGCAAAAAGAAATCCGGACCGGGGCTTAACAGGGCTACAAAATGCGCCAGCGCCAGGGCGAGAAAAGCGGAAGGGAAGAACAGTTCCATCGTGACCTCCAGAGCAAAAACGGAGATCACCTTACGGCGTTACGTATCCTGATTATTGTCTGATATTGATCGGCCCGTCGCGTACTGGCGAGGCGTGGCGGCCGTGTAGCTGACGAAGGTTTTATGGAAATGGCTCTGGTCGGCAAACCCGCTCTGGTAACCGACATCGGCGAGATCATCTCCCGCACGCAGTCGCGCTTTGGCGTATTCCACGCGAGAGATGCTGAGAAAGCGTCCTGGCGTCAGGCCGGTGTCCTGTTTAAAGGTGCGGATTAATGTCTCTTTGCGCAGTGAAAATCGCCGGGCAAGGTCGTCAAGGGAAGGCGGAGCGGTGAGGTTCGACAGAAACGCCTCTTGCACCTGCTGACTCAATGAATGGGGCTTATCTGTACGGCCTGTAGAGGGGGGAAGGGCGCAAAGCAGTGCGTTCAGGGAGGCCGCGGTCATGTTCTCAACCACGTCAAGATAATGATTAAACAGCGCTTGATCGCGAATGACCTGCAGTGCCAGCGAAAGGTCAGTGTCGATATACAGCATATGGTAGCTGCGTGGTTGCCCCGCCACCGGGTTGCAGCTGTGGGGAGCATGCGCCGGGATGACGATGATGTCGCCAGGGGTCAGGATATACTCCCTGTCATGGATTGTGCAGCACGTCTGGCCTTCCAGGATCGCGCCAATAGAGAGCTGTGGGTGACAATGACGTTTATACGCCTGGGTGCTCTGCCACGTGCTGCGCAGCTCGTGGCCGCAGGCGCGATGAAAGGTCTGGCGGATGTGTCGGGTCTCGGTCATGGGGGACTCCTGTCAGGAACGTTTTTTATACCATGCCCGCGCGACATGTTGCAGTACCACGCTAAGAACCTTCCGGATATACCCAACTTTACGTCCATCGCCAGTCATATTGTCTACCCTTAATACCCTAAGCGGTAAAACAAGGAGATTCGAAATGGCTTACCAGACAGTAAATCCTGCCACAAACCAGCTCATCAAAGAATATCCCTCCCATACCGACGCGGATGTTGAAGCGGCGCTGAAGGCGGCCGATGCGCTTTACCATTCGGACTGGGCAAAAGGCGACATTAACCAGCGCCTGCCGGTACTGCGTAAACTTGCGGACCTCATCGACGAACGTACGGAGGATCTGGCCAGAATTGCCAGCAAGGAGATGGGGAAGCTCATTGAGCAGAGTCGCGGTGAAGTGAAACTGTGCGCGCAAATCGCCCGCTACTACGCGGATAATGCCCAACGGTTCCTCGCCCCGGTGAAGTACGACTCCGAACTCGGGGAAGCGTGGGTCGAGCACCACCCTATTGGCGTGCTGATGGCCGTTGAGCCGTGGAACTTCCCTTATTACCAGCTGATGCGTGTCCTCGCCCCGAACCTGGCGGCCGGTAACCCGGTGATCGCCAAACACGCCAGCATCGTGCCGCACTGTGCAGAGACGTTTGCGCATCTGGTGCGTGAGGCCGGTGCACCGGAAGGGGCATGGACCAACCTGTTTATTTCGTCGGATCAGGTGGCGAACATCATCGCCGACGATCGTGTACAGGGTGCCGCGCTGACCGGTTCCGAAAAAGCGGGTAGCGTGGTCGCGGCGCAGGCGGCGAAGCACATCAAAAAATCGACCCTGGAGCTGGGCGGTAACGACGTCTTTGTGGTGCTGGATGATGCCGATCTGGAGAAGGCCGTGAAGACGGGCGTGAATGCCCGACTCAATAACGCCGGCCAGGTCTGTACGGCGGCGAAGCGTTTCATCCTGCATGAGAAGATTGCGGATGCCTTCCTCGCGAAATTCACCGAGGCGTTTAAGCAAGTGAAGATTGGCGATCCGCTGGACGAGAGCACTACCCTGGGGCCGCTGTCCTCTCAGGATGCGCTGGACACGTTGACCAGACAGGTCAACGAGGCGGTGAAAAACGGCGCGACACTGCATTACGGTGGCAAACCGGTGCAGCGTGACGGGTGCTTCTTTGAGCCGACGATCCTGACGCATATCTCGCGCGACAACCCGGCCTACTTTGAGGAGTTCTTCGGCCCGGTGGCGCAGATCTATGTGGTGAAAAATGATGACGAAGCGGTCGCACTGGCGAACGATTCCCACTATGGTCTGGGCGGCGCGGTGTTCAGCAAGGATATCGAGCGGGCGAAGAAAATGGCGTCGCGTATTGAGACCGGCATGGTGTATATCAACTGGCTCACCGATACCGCGCCAGAGCTGCCGTTTGGCGGCGTGAAGCGATCCGGTTACGGACGCGAACTGTCGGACCTGGGGATCAAAGAGTTTGTGAACCAGAAGCTGGTGGTGGTGCGTAAGTAACTCCGCGAATAAAAAACCTGCCATTCGGCAGGTTTTTTTTTGGGGTTATTGCACTTCAATCTTGTCCCAGCCGCTTTTGAACATGCAGCTGTCGACTAAGGTATCCCGGCGATATTCATTCGCGTCTTCAACCGTGTAGCTCGTGGAAATATCCTTTTTCTTTTTCGATTTGTCCATTTTTTCCGAGCTCGAACCGGTCACAACATTGTCCGGGGGCAGATCAATCAGGGCCTGTGCTTCGCATTCCGTGAGCTTTTTATTCATCTCAGCGTCACTGACTCCCGGTTTCACCCATTTATACTGGACGCAACCGGTGAGCAGAAGCGTGATGCTCAGAACGCAAAGCGCGGTAATGCGGTGTTTCATCAGAAGGTGACTCCACCGCCTACATATGCGCCGTCGATCAGCGTGTGGCCAGGACGACCGTCTTTGCCGTCAACGCTTACGTGACGATAACCCACTTTCAGCGTCACAGGCGTGATTGGCGTCCAGCTCACACCGCCGTTGGCTTCCACGTAATTTTTCACGCTGTTGTTCAGACCTTCTGGTGCGGCATACCCTTCGCCAAACACGTGGATGCTGTCCGTCAGCGCAACGTTAATACCGCCACCGATGGGGAATGCCACGCCGTTATCGCCTTTTTTCGGGCCAAGGTAGATTGCTTTGGCACCGGCATTCAGCATCACCGGGCCCACTTCCAGGTTGTAACCGGCGCCAACGCCACCTGTTTGCGTGCCGTCGTCGGTGTTTTTGAGCCAGTTGCTTTCAAGGTACACACCGGATGAGGATTTACCCATTTCCAGATTAAGGTTAGTAAAGTTTTTACCTTGCTCAATCGTGCCGCCCATAGCCAGTGCGGAACCCGACAGGACGGTCAGAGCAGAAAGAAGAAGAACATTCAGTTTTTTCATGTTTTATGCCTCGTCATTAATTTCATCTGAGGCCACCTTAACAAGCGATGTTTATGACTGCAAATGTGATTAAGGTCGTGTTTTTATGCTGTTTTTGTTAATGGCTGGCTTTTGAAATGTTGCTTTCATGTTTAGTTATCGCCGGGTCAATATGTATTACCTGGACGTTTAAGACAGGTTTAGTTTTTTGACTAAATAGACACTGAACGAGACAGAGGATAACCGTTTGAGATGAATTAATTGGCTTTCTAATAATTTCCAGAAACATTTCAAATTTTACACTTTGTGGTTTAGTTTTACATTTCTGGCGATTCATGCGCCTGCAATTGCCTGCCCGCGTATCTCTGCGGTGTCATTTTCCTGACACGTTTGTTCTTTACGTTGTTGGCTTCACTTTCTGGATACTAACAATATGAAAAGAAAAATTATTCCTGTGCTTATCGGTTGTGCGCTCTCTTTCTCTGGCCTGGCGGCGCAGCCCACGGCCGAACACTATGTTGTCAGCTTCCCCGAAGGCACGCGCGTGAGCTACAGCGGCGCGTTTGCCGGTGCGTTCCCGAAGGGGCTCCCGGTCGGGATTGGCTCTGGCCTGCTGTTTACCGGTAAACAGGGCGATACCCTGACGTTTGCGACCGTGACCGATCGCGGTCCGAATGCGGATTCGCCGAAAGTGGGGAAAGACGAAGCCAAAATCTTTGTCACGCCCGATTTCGCTCCGCTGCTGATGACGATTCGCGTACAAAATGGCAAAGCGGAGGCCGTCGATGCGCGCCCTCTGCATGACGATAAAGGCGCGATCAACGGTCTGCCGCTGCAAAGCGGCGTGATTGGCTCGACCAATGAAGTGGCGTTCAGTGACACGTTAAAGGTGCTGAAGGGCGACAATCGCGGGCTGGATACGGAAGGTATCACGCCGGACGGTAAAGGCGGTTACTGGCTGTGTGACGAATACGGTCCGTTCCTGATTAACGTCGACAGCAAAGGCAAGATCCTGGCGATTCACGGTCCGCAGGCGGCGGAAGGCGAGAAATCCATCGCGGGCGGCTTGCCGAATATTATTAAATGGCGTCAACCAAACCGGGGCTTTGAAGGCCTGACCCGTATGCCGGACGGGCGTATCATTGCCGCGGTGCAAAGCACGCTGGATATCGACGGCAAAAGCAAAAAACAGGCGCTGTTTACCCGCCTGGTGAGCTTCGACCCGGCGACCGGGAAAACCGCGATGTACGGTTATCCCATCGACAGCGAAGCCTACAGCAAAAACAGTGACGCCAAAATTGGCGATATTGTGGCGCTTGATAATCAGCACCTGCTGCTGATTGAGCAGGGCAGCGATAAAAACGATGGCATGCGCAACCTCATCTACAAGGTGGACCTCAGCAAGGCGAGCGATCTGACACGCTTCGATAAGCCGGGCGAATACCCGGAGTTTGATGACGAGAAGACGCTGGCCCAGCGCGGCATTACGCTGGCGGCTAAAACCCAGGTCGTGGATTTGCGCGCGCTTGGCTGGCAGCAGGAAAAGGCCGAAGGGTTAGCGCTGATTGACAACAACACGCTGGCGGTCGCGAACGATAATGACTTTGGCGTGAAGGTGGCGATGGAAAATCCGGTCGAGGGCAAGAAGCTCAAGGATTATCGGGTGAATTCGCAAGGTGCGCTCACGATTGATGATAAACCGGTTGCGACCACCCTCGCCGTGAAGCCGCTGGCGAAGCCGGCGTCAGAAAGTGAACTGTGGATTGTGACGCTGCCCGAGGCGCTGAAATAATCTCACAGCCCTCTCCTCAACTGCGGAGAGGGCTGCGTTCGTACGGTTATTTGCGCAGTGCTGCAAACGCTGTCCGGATCTCGTCTTCCGGCAGCTGTAGCCCAATAAACACCATGACGGTTCGCGGCGTTTCATCTCCCCACGGTCTGTCCCAGTCCGCGCTGTACAGCCGCTGTACGCCCTGGAACAGCAGGCGGTTCGGTTCGCCATCAATCCACAGCATCCCTTTGTAGCGCAACAGCCTGTCGGCAAAAGAGAGCAGCAGATTTTCCATGACGCGGGAGACGTCACTGATGTCCACCGGGTAATCCAGCTCGACCACAATCGACGAGACGTCGTTTTGCTTATCTGCCATAAAGTGGAAGCGCGGCGTTGAGGTGACATGCTCTTCCAGCATAAATCCGTTGGTGTTGAACAGCTGCGAGAGGTCGATATCACCGTGCGTCGCGATGTAAATCGGCGCGCGCGAGTTGATACGCGTCAGGCGCTCGCGCAGTTTTTCGCTGTCGCCCGCCACGTCGGTTTTGGTCAGCAGGATGCGATCGGCGTAGCCCACCTGCGACTGGGCGAGGGTGAACTGGTTCATCTGTTCGTCGGCATGAACCGCGTCGACCAGCGCAATGACGCCGTCCAGCAGGTAGCGCTGGCAGAGGATCTCATGGGCGAAAAAGGTCTGAATAATCGGGCCGGGGTCGGCCATACCGGTGCATTCAATCACCAGGCGGTCAAAATCGATTTCACCGCGATCGCGGCTGTCGAGCAGATCCAGCAGGGCGTCTTCTAATTCATTCGAGCGGGTGCAGCAGATGCAGCCGTTAGTCAGGGTTTTGATCTGCGTGGCGCGATCGCCAATCAGCTGATCGTCGACCGAGACTTCGCCGAATTCGTTTTCGATCACGGCGATTTTGAAGCCGTGCTGCGCGTTCAGAATGTGGCGCAGCAGGGTGGTTTTACCGGCGCCAAGGAAACCGGTCAGCAGGGTGACGGCAATCGGGGTCATGGTCTCTCCTTTAGCAGCAGCGTACGCCGCCTTCTCCACTCCCGCCGTAGCGCGCTTCCTGACGCTCGCGGAAGAATTCGGTATAGGTCATGTACGGTTTATCCGGATGGTTGGTCTTCATATGCTCAACGTAGTTGTCATAGTCCGGAATGCCAATCAGCATTTTCGCCGCCTGACCGAGGTATTTTTTCGCTTCGCCTAAGTTACCAAACATTGTGCCTTCCAGATAGAAAAAGCCCGGCAGGGGCTGCCGGGCGTTGTTTCCCTTCACCCTAACCCTCTCCCGCAGGGAGAGGGATGCGAGGGCGGATTAGTGGTGTGAAGAGGTCTTCACGCCGCCTTCCGGTACCGGGACATACGGGGTTTCTTTATCCGTACGACCCTCGGCGTTACGCACGTTCAGCCAGGTTTTAATGCCGTAGAAGATGATGCTGTACACCACCACCAGGAACAGAATGCTCAGACCTGCGTTGGTGTAGTTGTTCACCACGATATGGTTCATGTTGGCAATCTGCTGGGCAGTGAGGTCCGCGCCGCCTGCGGCAATTTTCTCTTTGTACTGGTTAGCCATGAAGAAGAAGCCTTCCAGCTGCGGATTGGCGCTGAACAGTTTCAGACCAAGCGCCCAGGTGGTGCAGAGCAGCAGCCACAGCGCAGGGATCACGGTGACCCAGATGTATTTGGTGCGTTTCATCTTCACCAGTACAACGGTGCCAAGAACCAGGGCGACAGCGGCCAGCATCTGGTTAGAGATACCGAACAGCGGCCACAGGCTCTTCACGCCGCCCAGCGGGTCGACAACGCCCTGATACAGCAGGTAGCCCCACAGACCCACGCAGCCCGCGGTTCCCAGAATACCCGCCACCAGAGAGTCGGTTTTCTTCAGGAACGGCACGAAGTTACCCAGCAGGTCCTGCAGCATAAAGCGTCCTGCACGGGTACCGGCGTCCAGCGCGGTGAGGATGAACAGCGCTTCAAAGAGAATACCGAAGTGGTACCAGAAGCCCATGTCCGCCCACGGCAGCACTTTGTGGAACACGTGTGCGATACCCACTGCCAGCGTCGGTGCGCCACCGGCGCGGTTCAGGACTGACGGTTCGCCAATGTCTTTCGCGGTCTGCATGATCTGCTCAGGCGAAATCACGAAGCCCCAGGAGCTGACGGTTGCGGCAGCATGTGCGCTCGCATCTTTCAGCTGCGCCATGATCAGCGCCGCGTTATCACCGCCCATCTCATGCAGGTTTGGCATGGTAATGCCCAGGCCTGCCGGAGGGGTGTTCATCGCGAAGTAGAGACCCGGTTCGATGATGGACGCGGCAACCAGCGCCATGATCGCCACGAAAGACTCCATCAGCATTGCGCCGTAACCAATCAGACGCGCGTCTTTTTCGTTAGCCAGCAGCTTCGGTGTGGTACCGGAAGCAATCAGGGCGTGGAAGCCAGAGACCGCACCGCAGGCAATGGTGATAAACAGGAACGGGAACAGCGCACCTTTCCACAGAGGACCGGTGCCGTCGATGTACTGGGTCACTGCCGGCATTTTCAGATCCGGGTTAATCACCAGGATGCCGATCGCCAGACCGACGATAACGCCGATTTTCAGGAAGGTCGCCAGGTAGTCACGCGGTGCCAGGATCAGCCAGACCGGCAGCAGAGCGGAGACAAACGCATACCCAATCAGCGCGAAGGTGATGGTGGTGTCCTTGAAGGTCAGCGCCGGGCCCCAGTACGGATCGTGCGCAATCACGCCACCGAAGTAGATGGATGCAACCAGCAGCACAATACCAATCACCGACACTTCACCCACGCGACCCGGGCGGATAAAGCGCATGTAGATACCCATGAACAGCGCAATCGGCACGGTAGAGCAGACGGTGAAGACCCCCCACGGACTTTCGGCCAGCGCTTTCACCACGATTAACGCCAGCACCGCGAGGATGATGATCATAATCAGGAAGCAGCCGAACAGTGCGATGGTCCCCGGCACGCGGCCCATCTCCTCTTTGACCATCTCACCCAGAGAGGCGCCGTTACGGCGAGAAGAGATAAACAGGACCATAAAGTCCTGCACCGCCCCGGCCAGCACTACGCCCGCGAGCAGCCACAGGGTACCAGGCAGGTAGCCCATCTGCGCGGCCAGAACCGGGCCGACCAGCGGACCCGCACCGGCGATAGCGGCAAAGTGGTGACCAAACAACACGTAGCGGTTGGTGGGCACGTAGTTGAGGCCGTCATTATTAATGACCGCCGGAGTGGCACGCGTCGGGTCGAGTTTCATGACCTTCTGCGCGATGTATAAGCTGTAGTAGCGATAAGCAACAAGATAGACGGAGACAGACGCAACGACGATCCACAGGGCGCTTACGTGTTCGCCCCGGCGTAGTGCGACAACCGCCAGACAAAAAGCGCCGAGGATCCCGAGTAACGCCCAGGGCACGTGCTTCAGTAGTTTTTTCGTATCCATAGTAAGACCTGGTTTTTTATGTAATGAAAAAGGGTCAGGGTTCGTTATGAGGAGGTATTGATTAATGCTGGAGCGATCGTGCCAGAACCACGCGCGTGTAAAGACAGGTAAATGAATGAGCGGTTGAAAGGGCCAGGTGAGCGGTCAAAGAGGGCGGCGAGTGGTTCCGTCTCGCCGCCGCCGGGAGAAATTATGTGATTGAGATCACGTGGTTATCTGCTGTGCGCTCTACCGCCAGATAATTTTCCAGCGTTTTAAGCAGCTTCTCTTTTAGCCAGTTGGGCTCCAGGATTTGAATGTTCGGCAGCCAGTAGAACAGCAGCGGCAGGATCTGGTTCTCGTGTGCCGCCTGACAGCGCAGCGTGACGCCGTTGTGCTGCTCACCGACAAGCTCTTGTTCCGGCAGCAGGTCGCGGCGCATAAAGTAATGTGAAATAGTATCTTTAATGAATATTTTCACTTCGAAAGTGTCTTCCGACACCCACGGATCAAGGCTTTTTTCCAGCAGTCCGAGCGCATTTTCTTCCGGCGTGAAGGTTTTTTGTTGAATATCAAACCAGCTAATCTGACTCAACGAGAAGGATTTTAGCCGACTATTCTCGGTGGCTTGTAAATACCATATATTTTTATTGTTAATGAGTTTATAGGGATTAATCAGGCGGGTTTTACCCTTATAAACGATCTGGCATACATTACGATTCTTAATCGATTTCTCGATTTTCGATAAATAGCGACGAATATCACGTTCTACCGTGTGCTCTGCTTCGTTGCCAAGAATAAGAATATGATTTTCGTCAACGCGTGTTTCAAGTTTCTGCCAGAATTCCGTATTTCTTTCCGGGAAAAAACTATCGGCATTCAGGAAGTTAGCAATCGTGTGATGTAATCCTTGTCCACCGGGAGATTGTGCGGAGTGGATCAGACGATACAGTCCGTTACCGGTATGTTCCACAATAGGTGAAAGCGCATTTAAATCCCGGTAGACGGTGCGCTCGGTAATTTTAAATTTTTCCATGAGCGCACTGCGGTTTACCACACCATTTAAATGTAACTCAACCAGAATATCGACCAGACGTTCAGCCGAGCGGCTCCGCGTCGATTTAGCCATAAGGTCTTCCTGTATATTAGGGTATGCGCTGAATGATGCGGGTAGCACTGACATGTATTGTCAGTATTCAGACACAGAAAATTTCTCTTATGGCTATATAACGGCGTGATTAAGCGGAAACCTTAGGAATTTTTGTGGAAATTGGCGCTGGCCGGGAAACGGCCAGCGCAGGAGGGGGTCACACTGCGGCTTCAGCCTCCATCATGACGGGGTGGAAACGGCGTTTAAAATAGATCAGGCCGTGTCCCGCTTCGCTCAGAATGATGTTTTTAATTTCAACGAGATAAACCAGATGGGTGCCGATGGTTTGCACCTGGCTAATCTCGCCTTCAAGGCTTGCCAGCGCGCCCTTCAGCACCGGTTGCCCCTGCGGACCTTTCTGCCAGCAGGAGAGGGCAAAGCGATCGTCCATTGCCATGCCGGTCATCCCGGCGAAGTGGCGGGCCATGATCTCCTGCTCATGGTTCAGCACGTTGACGCACAGCTTACCGTTACCCTGGAAAACCGGGTTCATGGCGCTGTTGGCATTGATGCAGACCATCAGCGATGGCGGGGTGTCCGTGACTGAACAGACGGCGGTGGCGGTGATACCGCAGCGTCCTGCATCGCCCTCGGTGGTGACAACGTTAACCGCCGCCGACAGGCTGGCCATCGCATCGCGAAAACGCAGGCGTTGTTCTGTATGCATTGAAACCTCCCGCTGCGTTATTTCAGCAGCTTATCCAGCATGTTGATATCGGAATTATTGTGCAGGTGCGGCACCGTCCAGCCATGCTGGTCGTACTCGGACATGCAGCGGTCGACCATTGCCATCATTTTGTCCATGTTGCCAGAGCTCTGTGCCTGACGCAGACACTGCAGACGGATTTCGTCCTGGCTGCCGGAGTAGTTGATCTCATACAGCTCGTGACGACCACCAAACTCGCTGCCGATGGCATCCCACATCAGTTTCAAAATCTTAATGCGTTCCACGTGATCCATGCCGTTGGAGCCGCGCACGTATTTCGCCAGATACTGGTCGATCTGCGGATTGTTCAGGTCTCGTGCGCTGGACGGCAGATAGATCAGGCCGCTGGTGACGTTACGCTCGATGATGTTCTTGATCTTCGCATAGGCCATCGGGGCCATGACGCGGTAGGTCTGCAGTGCCGCGTGATCCGGCAGGTACGCACCATTCACCCACGGCGTGGCTTCAGAACACATGGAGTCGCTCAGCGCCCAGAACATGTTGCGCCAGGCCACCACTTCCCCGAGATCCGCCTGCACGCCGCGGAACTCCAGGGTGCCGGTACACTCCAGCGATTTCTTCAGCAGCGCGGTAATGAAATCGAGCTTCACCGCCAGACGTACGCAGGCCTGCAGCGGGTACATGCGGGCAAAACCGCCTTCCATGGTCCAGCGACGGCAGCGATCGAAATCGCGGTAGATCAGCACGTTTTCCCAGGGGATCAACACATGATCCATCACCAGGATCGCGTCGTTTTCGTCGAAACGGCTGGAGAGCGGGTAGTCGTACGGAGAGCCGGTCGCACCTGCCACCATTTCGTAAGAGGCGCGAGAGATCAGCTTCACGCCTTCGGCGTCCATTGGCGCAACGAACATCAGCGCGAAGTCCGGGTTTTCGCCCATCACCTGCGCGGAGCCAAAACCGATCATGTTGTAGTGAGTCAGCGCCGAGTTGGTTGCCACCACTTTTGCGCCGCTAACGATGATTCCGGCGTCGGTCTCTTTTTCCAGCTTGATGTAGACGTCTTTTACTTCGTCCGCCGGTTTGTGACGGTCGATGGGGGGGTTAACGATGGCGTGGTTGAAGTAAAGTCCGGTTTCCTGAATAAGGGTGTACCAGTTGCGGGCGTTCTGTTCGAACTGGCCGTAGAACGCCGGATTGGCACCGAGCGCGCAGCCAAACGCCGCCTTGTAGTCTGGGGTGCGGCCCATCCAGCCGTAACTCAGGCGCGACCACTCGGCGATGGCGTCACGCTGTTGACGCAGGTCGTCGGCGCTTTTCGCCACGCGGAAAAACTTATGGGTGTAGCCGCCGCTGCCGGTATCGGTACCCCAGCACAGCGTGTCCTGCATGTCAGGCTTGTGCAGCGCATCGTACATCTGTGCGATGGAGGCTGCCGCATTGCGAAACGCCGGATGAGTGGTCACGTCTTTGACGCGCTCGCCGTAGATATAAATCTCACGGCCATCCTGCAGGCTTTTTAAATACTCTTCACCGGTTAACGGACGTTTGGCATCAGCGCGGAAATCTTCAGGCTTCATAGGGACCTCGTATCGGAACAGTGATGTTAAATTTATGTTTTGTTTTTGTTGTTTAATTGAAGCCTGAGCGGGGGTGAACGTGAAGGGACGATTGGGACAACGGCTGGTACTTTTCGCATATGATCGCAGAGTGTGATTTCCCTCACCCTGAACCCGGGGGAGGGTCAGGGCTGGGGTGGGGTGACAGACGACACCGGTACTTTTTGTGCCCGATACGCGCTCGGCGAACACCCCACTAACCGATTAAAAAATCGGGCAAAATAGGCCGGGTCTTTAAACCCCAGCTGCCAGGCGATTTCGCTGACCGCGCTGTCGGAGAAGAGCAGCATCCGCCTCGCTTCACGCAGCTGACGGTCAAAAATCAGCCGCTTCGGCGGGCGGTTGGCGAAGCGCCGGCAGATATCGGTCAGACGCGATTCGGTCAGGTGCAGTTCGCTGGCATATTCCGGTACCGTCCAGTGCTCATGAAAATGGACATCAATCAGCTGGGTAAAGCGCTGGAACAGTTTCAGCTCGCCGCGCATGCCGCTGGCGGCGTGATCGTCGAGCTTCGCGTTGCGCAGCAGCAGGGTGAACACCGCCTGGGCTAATAGAACCAGCGTGTGTTCGCGCCCGGGCAGTTGCGCCGTCGATTCCCGGGCAATCAGCGGCCAGTAGTGCTTCAGCGCCGCCAGTTCGTCCGGCTTATCGGCCAGCGACAGGCAGATCCCCGGCAGGCCAAAGGCTTCCCGCGTGCCGGGGTAGAGCACTTCCAGCAGCGGCCAGATCAGATCCTCGCGCACCGTCAGAACGTGCCCGTCGCTGTCGGATTCGGTAATAAACGCGTGCGGCACCGACGGGGGGGTCAGCACAAACAGCGGAGCCTGCACCGAGTAGCGGTGATCGTCGAGCTGCAGTTCGATCTGTCCGGTATCCAGAAAGTGCATCTGAAAATACTGGTCGTGACGGTGAGCCTGCATGTCGCGGCCAAAAAAGGCCGCCATGCGGGCGAACGACTGATAGTGAACATCATCCGTTCCCAGACTTTCGTCGTACTCTTTGCTGATGTCGATATTCGCGATCGGGTTCTGGCACATAGCCGCTCCTTACGGGATTTTCTGCGCCGCCATACCTGGCTCGTGCTCAAGGCTCTCCCGCTGCGTCATCGGGATACGTGTCAGCACCAGCGCGCCGACCACCAGCAAGCCGGCAACAAACCACAACCCGGAGCTGAAGCTGCCGGTGCTGTCACGCAGAATGCCGATCAACAGCGGGCTGACGGCGGATCCGACGTTACCGATGGCATTGATCACCGCCAGTGCGACCGCCCGCGACTGCAGGCTAATAACCCGATCCGGCGTGGTCCAGAAGATCGCCATGGCGGTAAACGATCCGGTTGAGGCCATGATGATGCCAAGCAGCTGGATCAGGCTGTGGTGGGTCGCCGAGGCCAGCAGCCATCCTGCCGCCGCAAAGAGATACGGCAGAATGGTGTGCTTTTTTCGCTCTTTCAGCCTGTCGGAGCGGCGGCTCCACCAGATCATCCCGAGGATGGTGCAAAACTGCGGGATCGCCGCCAGCAGGCCAATCACAATGTTGCTGCTGCCGGTGTTGAAGCTCTGCAGGATCTGCGGCGTCCAGATATTTATCGCGCTCAGGGTGTTCGTGAGGCAGAAATAGGCCAGGGTATAGAGCAGCACGGCCGGGGTAAACACTTCGCGCAGCGTCGAACGCGGCGTGACGGGACGGGCGATGGCCGACTCCTGCTCGCGGGCGATCATTGTTTTAAGCGCCTGCTTTTCGTCGTCATCCAGCCAGCTGGCCTGATCCGGCGTGTCGTTCAGGTAGAACCACGTCACTACGCCGAGCACCACGGACGGTAGCCCCTCCAGCAGGAACAGCCATTGCCAGCCTTTCAGGTTCCACAGCCCGTCCATGGCCAGAATATAACCGGAGAGGATCGAGCCGAGCATCATGGTCACCGGCATGGCGATCATAAACAACGCATTGGCGCGGGCGCGGTGGTAGGCAGGGAACCACCAGGTGAGATAGACGAGGATCCCCGGCAGGAATCCGGCCTCGGCAATGCCCACCAGCATGCGCAGCACATAGAGCGTGTGCGGGCTGGTGGCGAACATGGTGCAGGTGGAAGCGATGCCCCACACCACCATGATCCCGGCGATCCAGCGACGGGCGCCGACCTTCGCCAGCATGATGTTGCTGGGGATCCCACATATCACGTAGGTGACGTAAAACAGGGTGGCGGCCAGGCCAAACATGGTCGAGGTGAGGCCCAGATCTTTGCCCATCGTCAGCCCGGCAAAGCCGATGTTAATGCGGTCAAGAAACGAGAAGACAAACAGGATAAAGAGAAACACGATCAAACGACGAAACAGCTTCTGAATAACGCGGTGTTCTACAGCTTTATTATCATGGGTTTGCAGGGTAGAGGTCGTCATGTTGCGCTCCACATCGTACGTTTAGTAGACGGATTTATTGTTATTTACTGACGTAACCGGGATATCGATAAAACGTGCCGCCAGCGCCTCGGCGCTGCGTGCAAGCAGGGTGGTGTCGACCCCGACGGCGACAAACAGCGCGCCAAGCTCGAGGTAGCGTTTTGCCAGCGGCTCGTTAGCCATCAGGATGCCGGGCGCTTTGCCTGCCGCACGGATCTGCGAAATGGCCTTCTCGATGGCGGCCTGGACTTCCGGGTGCTGCGGATTTCCGGCAAAGTCCATGTCGGCGCTCAGATCCGCCGGGCCAATAAACACCCCGTCCACGCCTTCCACATCGAGGATGTGCGGCAGATTTTTCAGCGCCTCGCGCGTTTCAATCTGCACCAGCACGCACATGGCATCGTTAGCGCGCTGCAGGTAATCAGGCGTGCGGTTCCAGCGCGAGGCGCGAGCCAGCGCGCTGCCCACGCCGCGGATCCCCGCCGGTGGATAACGCGTGGCGCGCACCGCCAGCCGGGCTTCATCGGCGTTTTGTACCATCGGCACCAGCAGGGTTTGCGCCCCGATGTCCAGCAGCTGTTTGATCTGGACCGGGTCGTTCCACGACGGGCGTACCACCGGCTGGCTGGCGTAAGGCGCGATCGCCTGCAGCTGGGTCAGGACGGTTTGCACGTTATTGGGCGCGTGCTCTGCGTCGATCAGTAGCCAGTCGAAACCCGCACCGGCCAGCAGCTCGGCGCTGTAACTGCTGGTCAGCCCCAGCCAGAGGCCGATTTGCGGTTTTCCGGCGCTGAGCGCCGCTTTGAATCTGTTTTCCATGGTGGTCTCCTAAACAAAACGGCAGCTGATGGAGCCCATCTTGCCGTAGTCCACGTGGAAGGTATCGCCCTTGCTGGCCGGCACCGGGCGGGTAAATGAACCGCCGAGGATGATTTGGCCAGGCTCCAGCTGAACGTCGTACGGCGCGAGTTTATTGGCAAGCCAGGCCACACCGTTGGCCGGGTGGTTGAGCACGCCCGCGGCGACCCCGGTCTCTTCAATGACGCCGTTGCGGTAGAGCAGCGCGGAGATCCAGCGCAGATCCAGCTCGTCGGGTTTAATCGGGCGACCGCCAAGGATCACACCTGCGTTGGCGGCGTTATCGGAGATGGTGTCGAACACCTTGCGCGGACGCTGGGTCTCGGGATCGATGTTGTGGCAGCGGGCGTCGATCAGCTCCAGCGCGGGGATGACGTAATCCGTGGCGTTGTAGACGTCGAACAGGGTGCAGTTTGGGCCGCGCAGGGGTTTTGCCAGCACGAAGGCCAGCTCCACTTCGATGCGCGGGACGATAAAGCGGTCGGCAGGGATATCACTGCCGTCGTGGAAGAACATGTCGTCGAGCAGAGCGCCGTAGTCCGGCTCGCTAATCTGCGAGCTGGCCTGCATCGCTTTGGAGGTGAGGCCAATCTTGTGGCCTTTCAGCACGCGACCTTCGGCGATTTTCAGGCTCACCCATTCGCGCTGTACGGCGTAGGCGTCGTCAAGGGTGATCGTCGGGTAGTCGAGCGAGATCTGGCGGATCTGCTCCCGGGACTGCTCCGCCTGATGCAGACGATGGGCGATCAGGGTATGGGTGTGTTTATCGAGCATGGCGATTTCCTGTTGTTGCCGGGTGGCGTGCTGCTCACCCGGCTTGCGTTCAAAGCCGTTGTCGGCCCGGTAAGGGCGCTACTTAAACAAAGCGTGCACGTTGTTCTGCTTGTAATTGAGCGTCGGGTGCAGCTCGTCTATTTCAAAAGAGAGCGCCAGATAGCGCGATGCCATCAGGTCGGCGAAGTGGGTTTTAATCAGCTCAAACAGTGCTTTTCCCACCGCCTCCCGGCTCTCCAGACTGCGCCCGGTGCCAATCTTCAGCGTCATATGCACAAAGGCGTAATCGTGCTTACCGTCGGCCATCTGCCAGGTGTCCAGCCAGTGCGCGCGGCTACGGATACCGCCGAGTGGGAAGATTCCCGTGGCGGCAAGCGCGTCGTTCACTTTGGCGAACAGTGCTGGCAGGTCCGCCTGCTCGCGGATGTTGTCAGTGCATTCAGCAATAAAGTGCGGCATGCTGGCTCCTTACGCGGACGCGGGCAGGGGGAAAACGGCGTTAACCTGGCCGGTGCCGGAGCTGGGGAACAGCTCGGTGAGGAACTCCACCTTGCCGTCGTATGTGTCCCAGCCGAGCATCCCCAGCAGCATCACCGTGTCGTGCATGTTGCCCTCGCCGTAGCAGTAGTGGGCATACTCCGGCAGCATGCTGCAGAACTCCCTGAACTTGCCTTCACGCCACAGCTTCACTACGCGTTCGTCCATCTGACGGTCGAACTCGCGGGTGTAGCTGTTCATTCCCTCTTCGGCGCGCTGGTCGTCGATAAAACGGTGCGACAGCGAACCGCTGGCGAGCACCGCCACGGTGCCGTCGTATTTCTGAATCGCGCTGACGATGGCCTCGCCCAGCCTGCGGCTGTCGGCGAAGTCGTGGACGGTGCAGAACGCGGCGATAGAGATCACTTTGAAGTGCTTATCGCTGTTCATGTAGCGCATTGGCACCAGCGTGCCGTACTCCAGCTTGAGGCTCGGGATGTTGTGCGCTTTGGCACGTACGCCGAGTTTCACCGCTTCGTCGGCGATAAGCTGGCCGAGCGCCGGGTTACCGTCGTAGTCGTAGGTCATGTCGCGGATAAAATGCGGCAGCTCGTTGCTGGTGTAGATGCCGGAGAAATGATCCGCACAGTTGATGTGGTAGGCGCTGTTCACCAGCCAGTGGGTATCGAACACAATAATGGTGTCGACGCCCAGCTCCCGACAGCGCTTGCTGATTTCTTTATGTCCGTCGATGGCGGACTGGCGGCAGCCGTGGTTTTTTCCCGGCAGTTCAGAGAGGTACATTGACGGAACGTGGGTAATTTTTGCCGCTAACGCTAACTTGCCCATACTCAGATCCCCCATTTTGGAATCGGATGGTCGCCCATGGAGATGCAGACGTTTTTCATTTCAGCGAACACTTCGAAGCTGTATTCGCCCCCTTCGCGCCCGGTACCGGAAGCCTTCACGCCGCCAAACGGCTGACGCAGATCGCGCACGTTCTGGGTGTTTACAAACACCATTCCGGCTTCGATATTGCGCGCCAGGCGCAGCACTTTGCTGACGTCCTGGGTCCAGATGTATGACGCCAGGCCGTACTCCACGTCGTTAGCCAGACGCAGCCCTTCGGCTTCGTCCTTAAACGGCAGCAGGCAGGCAACCGGACCGAAAATCTCTTCCTGGGCCACGCGCATCCGGTTGTCGACGTCTGCCAGCACGGTCGGGCGCAGGAAGTTGCCGTTTTTCAGGTGAGCAGGGAGATCGGTGGGTTTGTCAGGGCCGCCCGCCAGCAGGGTCGCACCCTCTTCAATGCCAAGACGGATATAGCCGGAGACTTTTTCCCAGTGCTGCTGGCTGATCAGCGCGCCAACCTGAGTGTTCGGATCGGTCGGGTCACCCACGCGCAGACGGTTCGCGCGCTCGGCAAAGCGCCTGACGAATTCCGGGTAGATGCTCTGCTGAATGAAAATGCGTGAGCCAGCGGTGCAACGCTCGCCGTTGATGGAGAAGATGGTGAACAGGGCGGCGTCCAGCGCACGTTCGATATCCGCATCTTCAAAAATCAGCACCGGAGATTTCCCTCCCAGCTCCATGGAGTATTTCTTCAGTCCGGCGTTTTTCATGATGTTGCGCCCGGTGGCGGTGCCGCCGGTAAAGGAGACGGCGCGCACGTCGTGATGACGTACCAGCGCATCGCCCGCCGTTGCGCCATAGCCCTGCACCACGTTCAGCACGCCCGCCGGAATACCGGCCTCCAGCGCCAGCTCGCCCAGACGGTCGGCGGTCAGCGGGGAGAGTTCAGACATCTTCAGCACCGCGGTGTTGCCCAGCGCCAGGCACGGCGCAACCTTCCAGGTGGCGGTCATAAACGGCACGTTCCACGGCGACACCAGCGCGCAGACCCCCACCGGCTGCACCAGGGTGTAGTTGAGCATCTTGTCGTCGACCGGGTAGGTTTTACCGTTCATCTGCTGGCACACTTCGGCGAAGAATTCGAAGTTGTGCGACGCGCGTGGAATAAGCACGTTTTTGGTCTGGTGGATCGGCAGGCCGGTGTCGGCGGTCTCGAGGGCCGCAATCTCCGGAACGTGTTGATCGATAAGATCTCCGAGGCGACGCATCAGGCGTGCGCGCTCTTTCATCGGCAGGTTAGCCCACGTCGGGAATGCCTCTTTGGCCGCCGCCACGGCCTGATGAATTTCAGCTTCACCGCCGGACGCGACCTCCGCCAGCACCTCTCCGGTGGCCGGGTTAGTGGTGTGGAAGTAATCACTTCCTGCGACGTTTTTACCGTTAATCCAATGGTTTATTTTTTTCATTTTTCAGTCTCCTCACTGACAATGCGGTTCACCAGGCGGCCCACGCCCTCTACTTCCACGACCACTTCGTCGCCAGGCTGTACGTCAGACAGACCCTTTGGCGTGCCGGTGGCAATCATGTCGCCGGGCTGCAGGGTCATAAACTCGCTGAGATAGGCAATCAGGAACGGGATGCTGAAGATCAGATCGGCAGTGGTCCCTTGCTGGCGCAATTCACCGTTCACGAAGGTGCGCAGGGTTAAGTTATGCGGGTCGGGAATGGCCTCTTTCGGCACGATATGCGGGCTGAGGGGGGTCAACCCGTCGCGGCTTTTCACCCGCAGGTTCGGGCGGTAGTAGTTTTCCAGGTAGTCACGGATGGCGTAATCGTTGCAGACGGTATAGCCCGCGACATAGTCCATCGCCTCGCGCTCACTGACCTTGTGCGCCGTTTTGCCGATGACCACCACCAGCTCCGCCTCATAGTGCATGTACTCAATGTTGTTCGGGCGGACCGAGGTCTGGTTATCGCCGGTCACGGTGTTGGGGGCTTTGATAAACACCAGCGGTTCCGTTGGCGGCGTAAACGCCAGCTCACTGGCGTGATCGGCGTAGTTCAGACCAAGCGCGAACAGCGTGGCGTGCGGATGTGGGCCTTGCGCATGGGCGACCTCGCGTTCATCAACCACCGGGTTTTCCAGGGACGGGAAGCCTTTCGCCAGAATGCGTACGCGATCGCCCGGCTGCAGCGGGACGCGCGAGTGTGGGGTGCCGAGCAGAATGGCATCGCCCGGACTGAGGGTGGCGAATTCGCTCAGGGCGCTCAGCAGTTCTGCGGCATTGCGCTGCAGGTCAGCGGTGTTCCAGTGGTCCGCTTCCCGGCCGTTAATTTCGGTGACGATGGTCAGGTTATCAACGTGGTCGAGGGCGGCCAGCTCTCCCAGCGGACAAAAGCCGTCGCGGCATTTGGCCTTGATCGCCGGGCGATAAAAACTCTCTTCCGGCAGGCTCACCTCGTTGGCAAGCGCGTAACCGGCGATGTACTCCGCCGCCTCGTCCACGGGAACGTTACGCGCCGTTTTACCCACAACCAGCGCTACCGTGGCACCGCTTAACACGGTTTCTCCCTGCGGGAAGGGAATGGGGTCGCCCGTGCGGATCACGGTGTTATGCGGTTTGATAAACCACACGGCGGTTTTTGGCGGCGTGTTGTAGGGGGCTTTTTCAAACGCGTCGCGCCAGGCATCGCGCTGGCTCTGGTGGTTCAGCGCTACGGCAAAAACAGTACCTTTCATTCACTTACTCCTCAGGCCGGACGTCCGGTCTGTGATTTCATTAATATGTTAATGATCTGGTTGTATGCCTTTGCTGTTTATTTCGCAACCAGAAGTGAATAATTTGTGATATGAATAACAATAAATTTACATAAAGAGATTAAAGGCTATATTTATCATTGCGTTAATAAATCAGGCTTGTTTCTGTTAGACTTTTTGTCGTAAAACGCGTTGTGTGTAAAACCAGCAGAACTGAATTGTTCATGTGTTAATGATTACCGGGAGAGGCTATGCATGATTCATTAACTATCGCCCTGTTACAGGCGCGGGAAGCGGCGATGTCTTACTTCCGCCCGATTGTGAAACGGCATAACCTGACCGAGCAGCAGTGGCGCATCGTGCGCGTGCTGGCCGAACATCCGTCGATGGATTTTCACGATCTGGCGTTTCGCACCTGTATCTTGCGTCCCAGTCTGACGGGCATTCTGACGCGCATGGAGCGTGACGGTCTGGTGCTGCGCCTTAAGCCCGTAAACGATCAGCGAAAGCTGTACGTGTCGCTGACCAAAGAGGGGAACAGGCTATACGAGCGTGCCCAGGCGCAGGTGGAAGAGGCGTATCAGCAAATCGAGGCCGAATATACGCCGGCGAAGATGCAACAGCTGACAGCGCTGCTGGAAGAGTTTATTGAACTGGGGAACCGGCATATCACAGCGCGCGAAGAAGAGTAAAAACCACAAATTTAAGGATGATTTTCGTAAAGTTTTCCCTTTCCAGGCCGAAAATCCTGTTATCTGTCTGATGGAAAGCGAAAACATGTTAAACCGTATCAAGATTGTCACCAGTTTAATGCTGGTATTAGCGATATTTGGCCTTTTACAACTCACATCCGGTGGTCTTTTCTTCAATGCCCTCAAGCATGACAAAGAGAATTTCACTGTCCTGCAAACCATTCGCCAGCAACAGTCCACGCTGAACGCCAGCTGGGTTGCCCTGCTGCAAACCCGTAATACCCTGAACCGTGCGGGTATCCGCTACATGATGGATCAGAGCAATATCGGCAGCGGCGCGACCGTGAACGATCTGATGCAAATTGCGGCGGCTTCCCTGAAACAGGCAGAAAAAAACTGGGCTGAATACGAAGCCCTGCCACGCGATCCGCGTCAAAACGATGCCGACGCGACGGAGATCAAACGTAACTACGATATCTACCACGGTGCACTGGCGGAGCTGATCCAGCTGCTGGGCGCGGGCAAAATCAACGCCTTCTTCGATCAACCTACCCAGAGCTATCAGGATGGTTTTGAGAAGCAGTACGTGAACTATCTGCAGCAGAACGACAAGCTGTATCAGATGGCGGTGGAAAACAGCAATAGCTCCTACAGCCAGGCAATCTGGGTGCTGATTAGCGTACTGATTGCGGTGCTGGTGGTGATCGTGGCCGTGTGGCTGGGTATCAAGCAGGCGCTGATTTCGCCACTTACCCGTCTTATCGACAACATTCGTCATATCGCCAGCGGCGATCTGGTGAAGCGCATCGAGGTGCAGGGCGCTAACGAGATGGGTGAACTGGCCGACTCGCTGCGTCATATGCAGGGCGAGCTGGTCCGTACCGTTGGCGATGTGCGTAACGGTGCTAATGCCATCTACAGCGGCGCGAGCGAAATCGCGATGGGTAACAACGATCTCTCTTCCCGTACGGAACAGCAGGCCGCATCCCTGGAAGAGACCGCTGCCAGCATGGAGCAGCTGACGGCGACCGTTAAGCAGAACGCCGAGAACGCCCGTCAGGCGAGCAACCTGGCGCTGAGCGCGTCTGAAACCGCGCAGAAGGGCGGTAAAGTGGTGGATAACGTGGTGCAAACCATGCGTGACATCGCGGGCAGTTCGCAGAAAATTGCCGACATTATCAGCGTGATCGACGGCATCGCGTTCCAGACCAACATCCTGGCACTGAACGCTGCAGTAGAAGCGGCACGTGCGGGCGAGCAGGGCCGCGGATTTGCCGTTGTTGCGGGTGAAGTCCGTAACCTGGCACAGCGCAGCGCCCAGGCAGCACGTGAGATCAAGAGCCTGATTGAAGACTCTGTTGGCCGCGTGGAAGTCGGATCTACCTTGGTAGAAAGCGCCGGCGAAACCATGGGCGAAATCGTTAATGCGGTAACCCGCGTGACGGACATCATGGGTGAAATCGCCTCTGCGTCTGATGAGCAGAGCCGCGGTATCGATCAGGTGGGTCTGGCGGTGGCTGAGATGGATCGCGTGACCCAGCAGAACGCCTCGCTGGTGGAAGAGTCTGCCGCGGCGGCAGCGGCACTGGAAGAGCAGGCGAGCCGTCTGACTCAGGCCGTGGCCGTGTTCCGCATTCAGCAGGAGCAGATGAAAGCCCGCGAGCAGGCTTCAGCGAAAACCGCTGCGGCCCCTATGATGGCGCGTAAAGCCGCGACCACCGATGCGGGCGAAAACTGGGAAACGTTTTAATCCTGCCACAGTGCCGGGGGGCGGCTACGCCTGACCCGGCCTGTAATGGGGGTTTTGCAGGCCGATATCACAGAGGCAGGCGCATGGCACAGCGGGAGTCATACGCGAAACCGTGCGCCGCTTCTTCCTCTCTTTTCTGACGCAGTTCAGGCGTTAGCATCGTCACCGTTTCAAACCCGAGTCGCGCATAAAACGGCGCATTCCACGGCACCTCGCAAAAGGTGGTCAGCGTCAGCGATGTCAGCCCCAGCGTGCGGGCATGGTCTGCGACGCAGGCGATAAGTCGCCGACCTATTCCTCTTCCCTGCCACTCCCGATGAACCGAGAGTTCGACAATAAACAGCGATGACGGATGGGCTTCTGCAAGGATAAACCCGACGGGTAGGTCGTTTGCCAGCGCCAGCCAGCTTAACCCGCGTTTCGCGTAATCAAGATGTTGTTCCGCGCAAATGACGTCGCCGTCTGCAAGCCAGGCCAGTTCGGGGACGTCCCGAAAACGCTCGCCTGCCGCGCGCTCGATGGCGGGCAGGGCTGCAACATCTTTGGGCGTCGTCGGTCGAAAGAGAATGTTCATGGCGGAAAGTATACCCCGACCAGCCGCGCCTATTCTGAACAAATCAGGACCGGCGCATAGAAATTGCTGATCACCAGCGCGTCTTCCGGCGTGCGTTCAATCTTCAGGAGTCTTTTGTTCCCCGGCGTCAGGCCGGCGACGTACTTTTCAAAGACCCCCGGTGGCAGGGTGTCATGGCTAAAGCGCGCCACGCTTTGTATGAATATTTCATAGAGTGAGCCCTCAACGTGCCGCCACGTAAACATCTCCTGGCGGGAAACATCCCAGTGATGTGGCTCGTTAACCACGTCGCCGTTAAGCGTAAGGTACCCTGTGTTGTCGGGCTGAAAGCGCAGCGTAACCTCCCCTTCAAAGGAGAAATCATGATCGTCATGTCGGGCTGAAAATGTCAGGTTTCCTGCACAGGTTCCGGACAGCGGAGGCGTGTAGACGTACCACGCCAGCGTCACGCCAATCAGCAACAGATTGAGCACCAGAATAAGCCACACTTTTTTTTGTTTCATATCACCACTCGTAAAAGTAAAGCGTTCGGCAGGCGCTGGCTTTACCGTCCGTGAGAGAACACTGGGAAAGGACCAGCCGCCCTTCGTGGCCATAGAAAAGTGTTCTCTGGATGTGCATATAGAAAATAGAGTTTTTCAGGCAGGGCAGATTACCTTCGCGCTGAAGCGTCTGCGCCAGCGCCATGGCCTTAGTGTGAAACACATCTGCCAGCGGGGAGAAGGTGTAGACCGGACAGGTGCCAATGTGGGTGAGCAGATGAGTGTCACTGTACTGGTGCGCCTGTTTCGTCAAACAGGCGCCGATGCACAGCGCCACGACCATCAGCGTGAGTACACCGCAGAATAGCCATTCTGGCTGAATGCGTCGTGAGGCCGGGACCGACTCCACGACGGGAAAATCGTCCTCCAGGGGCGTTACCGCGATATCAGCACTGAGCATAAAGCCCGTTTTCGGCACGGTGACGATAAACAGGGTGTCGGGCAGCAGGCTCGACAGCATTTTGCGCACAATACTGATGTATTGATTTAACGAATTGTTGGACCCCTGGAGCCCACGTTGATCCCAGACATCACTCAGAAAGGTGTCACGTTCGACGACGTTGCCGTGATGCTGAACCAGCAGCTTCATGATGGCGTTGGCGGTACAGGTGAGGATTTGTCTGTCCAGATCGGGTGCATTGATAAGAGAAACAGAACCGTCTTCGTCGTTATAGACGATGGCGTCAGCAAGCAGGTATTTCATAAGTTATTGTAATACAGAAAAAATAACAAAAAAGAAGATAAGGCTGTGCCTTGTCGGACATAACACGCTGGCTATTTTAGCGTCATTGTTACCGATAACATTGATCCAGACAAGATTTAAGGCAATTTACTCGTGCAGTCGGATTACCACGTCATCCCAACGTGGCGGGAAGGGCATAGCGAGACAGCAGCGCCAGCATCAACAGCCAGAGAATGAGACAGGGAAGATGACGCCGCATGATCTTATTTCCCGACGTGATTAGCCGTGCAGTGACAAACACGATGCCGGGTAGTCGAGCAGGAAGAGTTTGCGATGGAATTCCGCCAGGTTCTGGCAGTGAAATTTGTTCATCGCGTTACGCTTGTGGGTGTAGATCGTTTTCGGGGATTTATTCAGGATCTGCGCGATGCGAACCGGGCTGAACCCGTTGCGGAACAGCATGCAAACCCGAAGCTCCTGGCAGGTGAGCGTGGCGTTTTTTACGCTTGCGAACGGCGTGTTCTGAAAACAGCGGCTGAGCTGCGCGAGTGACAGGTTTCCCGCCACCACGTGGACACGCTCACCCCCCAGAATGATTTTAATATCATTGACGCGGGACGCATCGGTGAATACCAGCCACCCTTTTTTGACGCGGATATTCAACATCAGTTGCCGCAGGGGCAGGATCCCCTCAGGGCTCACGTCGTTAATCCAGAAAATTTCAGGGCAGGGGTCCACACTCTGCGAGATGAACGTCTTCAGGCCCAGCCACAAGAAGGCATTGCCGCTTAAAACGATGACCTTATAGTCGGCATTCAGTGTCTGCGGCATCAGGGTTTTTTCCCCTGATAGCGCTGGTCGTACTCCGCTGCGCTGTGCCAGGGTGGATTCGAACGTATTGCCGGTTAGCATGATAAAAAGTGGGTAACTCTCTCAGGGTGTAAGGAGTTACACATTCTGAGATATGATTTCTTTCTGGTGAATTTATAAATAGAAATGAGAGATATATGGTGTCTCTGTCTTATTTTTAATTGTTTTATAGGATTATATATTTACATAAAGCGCCCGACAGAACGCCGGGCGCAGAAGGGATCAGCTCTCTTTACTGACAATTTTAATCTCTACCATCCCGATGCCGAGCTCGCGCGGTGAATGGCCAAGAATATTTCCCTCATTCGTCGGCTGCGGGTCCGGCGGAACAATCACCAGCGTATTGCTGCGGGAAGGATTATCAAAATGCAGCGTGGTGGTGGTGACGTCATTTCCCAGCGTCAGCGTTTGCTCTTTATCGCCCACACGCACCGGGATGGGACGGTTTGCGTTTGGACCATAGGCCCGGGCGGTGATCACCAGGTCGAATTTTTCCGGCAGAGGATGCGCGTACTCAATCCTCACTTCACTGCCCAGCTGCGCATTAGACCAGCGCCCCCAGGATTCCGGACGCGAGATGCCGCTGAACTGTTTGACCTCTTCCGGTGCCCCGGCCACGTTGAAGATAAAGCTGTCTGCTTTATAGCGAATATCGTTATCCACGATCTTCAGCATGTCGACATTTCGCTGATAGCGCGCGGTATCGATGACCGTATCGTTGAATGCGGTTTTGCCTTTCCACTGCGCTTTATCGACATGCTGCACGGTTTGCTCCCCGCCAAGCTGTCCCTGAGAAACGCACCAGTCGGTTGAGAGCGCCAGTGGCTGGGACCAGAGCTGGCCCATTTTGTAGCACCTGTCGACCCAGACAAAATTATCGCGAGGGGCGAAGTCGGCCAGCTGGAAACGCAGCGGCGCAGAGTATTCGCTTTCCGGCAGCGGTTCGACGCGCGTATCCGACACGCGCAGCAGCAGCGGCAGACGGAAATGGCTGCCGGAGAAGGCAATCGTGTTTTTATCCTGATCAATGGTGAAGTCTTTCATCTCTTTCGGGAAGTTCCACAGGCGGATGATGTCCGGCTTCCACGCGAGGATTTTCTCCTTCATGTTGAGGAACACTTCCGACAGTGACTGCCCCGAGAGCGTACTGCGGCCAAGGCCAATAAAGTTATCCCCGCCCAGAATGTCCAGCACGGTTGCGCCGTTATCCATGGAGTTGCGTTTGGTGGCGATCACGTCCTGTTGTGGCTGGTCGCCGCGCAGAATGAAGAACAGATTGCTGCGATCCTGTTTGCTGAGCTGATCCCAGGCGCTGTTTTTCATCGCCAGATGGTCAGATGAGACGACGATGACCGTGTTTTTAAAATACGGCGAGGCTTTGATTTTCTCGACCAGAGCGGCGATATGCTCCTGGCTGCAGGTTACCGCGCTGAACGATGTGTTGTTTTTGCCGTCAATCTCATAGCGTTTGCGCTTACAGGTGCGCGAGACAAACCCGTCCGGATGGTGGGTATCTACCGTCAGGGCAAAGAGGGAGAAACGCTTGCCGGCGCGGGACAGTTCCTCGAACTTTTTCCAGGTTTCGTCCAGTACCGTGTCGTCGTAAAAGCCCCAGTCGTTGCGGTAATGCGGGTCGGCAACGGTCGTTTTTAACTCTTCTGAGCCATACAGATGGTCAAAACCGTGGGATTTCAGGAACACATCTTTTCCGGCAAAGCGCAGGTTAGCCCCCTGTACGAAGTAGTTTTCGTAGCCGGAGTTTTTCAGGATATCGCCGAGGCAAACGTTCTGCGGGAAGAAGCTCGACATTGAGGCCGAGGCATTACCCTCAAAGGGGGCGAAGAGCGGGATACCGCACTGCGAGGCAACCATACCGGCGATGGTGTAATCCGTACCGGGCAGCTGCGCGGTATGGCTGAAATCAAGACTTTCGTTTTTCAGCGCGCCCAGCTCCGGCGTCAGGTTCGGAAAAGCATTGTTATCAAACCAGGTGCGTTCCAGACTCTCGCCGTAGATATACACCAGGTTAAGCTTCGGGTTGGCTATTTTTTTGGACGGCTCTTTATACCAGGCCATGAAATCCGGGTCGCCGTCGCGCGACTGTGACTTTACCAGCTCGGTTATCTGATGAAATGCCGGGCTGGCATCCACGGACGCCAGCGCCAGACAGAGTGCCAGCAGGCTGTAGCCGCCATGATGCGGAAGATGTCGACGGCGGCGCAGCACCCAGGCCAGGGCGCCAAAAATAATCACCAGCGCCGCAATCAGGCCAAGCCCGGGAAGAATGTATTTACCTACGCCCGCGCCCGTCAGGCTATTCGTCAGCGTGTAGAGCACCGCATCGTTAATGCCGTCACCGGTAAAGTAATCGCTGGCGTATAAGGTAATGTTTAAAATAATAAAAATGCCGAGCACCACCAGCGTGGCGATAAACCACCAGGTGTTACGGCCCGCTTTGCAGGCGTAAACGCCGACAGAGGCCAGAAAAAGGACAAGGGACATTAACTCTGACAACAGTCTATCCTCATGACGCCAGGCGCTTAGCTGGCTAACTGATTATTTTTTGGGTTATACAATGTAATTGCGTTGTCGTGTAGCTGCAATTTTAGTGTCACGAAAGTGTGCTGTTGTTAGGATTTGGTTTAGAAAATCGTTTTTTTGAAGGGGGTCGCATCCTGACATACGGACGCTCAGACGGTGGCAGGCAGGAAAAAGACGGCTTTAACGCCGCGTTAAAAGAGTAACGTCTTAAACGCGGCGTGTAATGGCAATACAGGCGGGGATCAGGAGATGAAATTAACGCCTTGTTTCAGCACCAGATCGCAGGCTTTGGTTTTCACCTGTTTCGCCAGCGAGGAGTTGCCGATGGTGCTCAGGTTGAGCTGTTGACCGTTTTGCGCATTCAGCAGGCCCTGAATACCATCCATATAGTTGGTGTCCTGTTTCTGCTCCTGTGTATCCAGACCGAGTTTGCCCAGCACCTGATTTTTCACGTTTTGCGCGTCGGTCACGGAGGCCAGTTTTTGCTTCGCGCAATATTCCAGAATCCCCGCGGCGTTGTTCATTGTGCCTGCGCTCAGGCTCTGGGTGCTGTTACCCAGCAGGCCGGTAAGGGAAGAGGCTGACAGTCCGCCCTGGGTGCTGCTGCTCTCTTTGGTCAGTTCGCTCGCTGCGCTGGACAGCGAATCCTGCCAGGATGCGGCCTGTGCCGCGCCGGTAACCAGCAGGGCGCCTAATACGGTGCTGAAAAGAAACTGTTTTTTCATAATGGCTTACTCAAAAAAGGTCCGTTTTGGGGCGAAAGTGGAGTCAGTATATACCTCCGGGCCACCGGTCTTTCCTGGAAATATCTTAATACTCTTTACCGGTGACACGGCTGCGGTAACTTTCCCAGTCGAAGATGACATACAGACTGTTCCCGAGCTTCATGCGATCCATGACGCGTTCGCCCAGCAAGCGGGTCATTTCGTCGATGTTATGGTTAGTCAGCATGCCGGTGGGGCGTTTGGAGGAAGAGCGGCGATCGACAATCTGGTTAATGATCACTTTTTCATAGCGGGATTCGGTCTGGACGCCAATCTCATCAATAACCAGTAAATCGACATTACTCAGGTCGTTAAGCAGTTGCTCTTCGCTGGTTTCGCGGTTGCTGAAGGTGTCTTTCATGGCGGACATGATATCGGCCACGGTGATGATCAGCACCGATTTCCCGCGCAGCAGCAGCTCGTTACAGATAGCGGCCGCCAGGTGGTTTTTCCCCGTGCCAGGCTTGCCGCTAAAAATGAAGCTGGCGATATTGCCGTCGAATTCATCCACGTACTGACGCGCGGCAGCGAGTGCATTCATCTGCCCGTTGGTCTCAATTTTATAGTTATCAAATGAGCAGTTCTGGTGCAGGGGGCGAATACCGGAACGGTTAAAGGTGCGCTGCATTTTCATCGCCCGGTTTTCGCGGGCCAGCGCGGCGGCGCGGATCTTACCCTGCTCTTTTTGCCACGCCAGGAGTTCTTCACCCGTCGTGAAGGCGGGCTTCACGTTGGCTGGCATCATCTTTTGCAGACGTTTCATCAGGTCGCCGACGTTCTTCATTTCGCACCTCGGAATCCATTAGGGATCTGTTTATCCGGTTCGGAAAACGCGTTGATATCACGTTTTGGCTGGCCGTTATTGCTGGCGCGATTAATTTGCAGATGACGCGCGAGCTTCTGTTGCCACTGAATATGGGTGAATACTTTGCCTTCCGCCTGCCACCAGGCGGTAAACGCGGCCAGCTCTTCGGGGGTAGCCGGTTGCGTTAACGCTATGCCCCACAATGCCGCCTGCCGTTGAAAATCAGCATCAGGTTGCCAGCCCGCATACAGGGCAAATTTTCCCATGGGAACGGCCATGGGGACGTTAACCGGCTCGTCAAAGAACTGGTTATCGAGGGTTACGTCGCTCGCCGGGCGGGACAACTGCGCTTCAATCTCCAGAAGCTGTGCCAGACGTTCCGGTGTGATGGCATAAAACGCCGGAGCGTTGTCAGCAAATACCGCAACCGTGCCGCCTTCGGCGTGGGTCAGCACACCGCGGGGATCGCGCATAAAGGCATCAATACCAGCAATGCTGGTGGTCAGAATTCTGGAGGACATAACGCTTACTCTACTGATAACTACGGGCGTGATATGGGCTTATGGTAGCACAGAGAGCGGGAAGGGAAGGAGGGGTTTTCCCCGGCGGCGCGATGCCTGCCGGGGCGACAACAGCTGGCCTGATAAGCGTAACGCCATCAGGCAGTTATCAGGCGATAATGTTCAGCGTTACGTCGATGTTACCGCGGGTCGCGTTAGAGTACGGACACACAATGTGTGCTGCATCGACCAGTTTTTTGGCTTCTGCAGGATCCATACCTTCAACGTGGATGTTCAGTTTTGCTTCGATACCAAAACCGGTTGGCAGCGGCCCAATCCCCACTTCGCCTTCAATAAAGGCCTCTTTTGGCAGGGTAAATTTGTCGCGAGCGGCTACAAACTTCATGGCACCCAGGAAGCAGGCAGAGTAGCCGGCAGCAAACAGCTGCTCAGGGTTGGTGACGTCACCGCCCATGCCGCCCATCTCTTTTGGCACGCCGAGTTTAACGTCCAGTACGCCGTCGGAAGAGGTCGCACGGCCATCACGGCCTCCGGTTGCTTTTGCTTTGGCAGTGTAAACAACTTTTTCTAAAGACATGGCAGATTCCTCATCTTACATTAATGTGCGCTATTAAATAGCGTGCGATATATATGGGTAAATAAATACGCGTAAAGTATAGCCTTACGCGCGTTGGATCTGTTGTCGCAAACGTTCCAGCTGCTGCTTAAGTGACAGCATGGTCTCAGTATCACACTGGGCGGCGCATCCCACTGCATGGGGGATCCCGGAAGCCTGCTGCTGGAGATGACGTCCCGCATCGCTCAGGGTGACGGCGACCTGACGCTCGTCTTTACGTGAGCGGTGGCGGTTTATCAGCCCCGCGCTTTCCAGACGCTTCAACAGCGGCGTCAGCGTGGCAGAGTCAAGGAACAACCGTTCACCGATGTCCGACACCGTAATGTCATCCTGCTCCCACAGCACCAGCATCACCAGGTATTGCGGGTAAGTCAGGTTCAGCGGTGCCAGCAGTTGCCGGTACAACTTGTTCAGCGCCAGATTTGCTGAATAGAGAGCAAAGCAGAGCTGGTTATCCAGCAGGAGCGCAGCGGTCGTGTCGTTCGTTTTCGCGTTCATGAGATGAATATAGATAGTGTACGATTTAATTGCAAACTATTTTATGGGCAAGTATAACGGAGCGCCACCTGAACGGCCATTTTGCGGTAGTGCTGGCGCTGTGCATGTTCGTCCGCACCCTCTTCAAACAGCAGGGTGAAGGTGTAGCTATTGGCAACGTAGTGGAAGCTGAAACTGCTGATCAAACGATGCAGATCGCGGGCTTCAACCGTCTGATTGAACAACTGCTTTTCTTTCCCGCGACGGAGGATCGCTTCCAGCAGATCAAGCGCGCTGCGGTTGACCTGGCGGAGGTAGCTGGACTGCTGCATAAAACGGCCACGCTGCATGTTTTCCATGCAGATAATGCGGATGTAATCCGGGTGGTCGGCATGGTAGTCAAAGGTGGCTTCAACCAGATGAACCAGCGCTTCGACAGGGGGCATTCCCGCCAGGCTGAGCGCCTGTTCACTGGCGCGGATCTGGGTGTAAACATACTCCAGTACGAGAAGATACAGGTTCTCTTTGTTTTTGAAGTGGTAAACAACCATGCGTTTGGTGGTGCCGGCTTTCTCCGCAATTTGTTCCATGCGGGCACCGTTCAACCCGTATTCGGCAAACAGCGTGATAGCGCTCTGAAAGATTTTCTCTTTCAGGCTGGATTCTTCATTGTGCTCGGGGAGTTCGCTGCCTGGGTTAGCCACATCCTTTCCTTATCGTCACCAAACGGATGGGAGTGATTATCCTCACGGCAGCGTAATAACACAAATCTCAAACCCGTGGACGTTTGCGGTATAGCCACAGTCCGGGGATCGACAGTCCGATAGAGAGCGCACCGACAATGGACGAAGCCTTAAGAAAGTTGCTCAGAAGGAGGATCATTTGCGGTTCGGTGTAGCCGAAATGGCTGATTTTTACCGCGGAAATCATGGCCGTATAGGCAGATATGCCGGGGAACATCGGGATAACGGCGGCGACGGTGAATACCTTGGGATGCGCCAGATACCAGCGCGACCACTGAATTCCGATGCTGCCGACCAGCATTGAGGCCATAAATGTTGACCATTCAATGTTGAATCCCGCTGTCATCATCACCATTCGCGAGCCATGACCAATAGCACCCAACAGCGCGCACCACGGTAGCGCGCGTTGCGGAACGTTAAAGACCATCGCAAAACCGACGGCAGGGATCGCGGCCAGCAGCATATCCTGCGCCAGCGCCAGCAGAAAATCGATCACGCCCATCCGCGTAACCCCCAGAGTGTCATGGCCATTACCACACCAATGCAGGTTGCAAGCGTCAGCAGGCTGGCAATCGCCCAGCGTGCCAGACCGGTATTGATGTGCCCCTTAAACATATCGGCTACGGCGTTAATCAACGGGAAGCCGGGCACCAGCAGAAGCACGCTGGCCGCCATGGCAATCGTCGGCGTGTTGGCAAACTGCGGCAGACGAAGCAGCAGGCCAGAAACCGTGGTGGCGACAAAAGCGGTAATGCAGAAATTAATTTGCGGGTGGAGTTGGCGGTGCGTCAGGAGCTGGCGCACGTACATGGCGATGCTGCTGGCGAAAAAGGTGATGACCGCGCCGTCCCAGCCGCCTTTATTGAGCTTACAAAAACAGGCGCAGGACAGCCCGACCATTAACACCACCAGCCAGCGGGGATAACGTAAGGGCTTAATCTGGTTGAACCGTTTTTCAATGTCGTGCAGGTCGAGAAGCTTATGCTCAGCAAGAATGACAATATGCTGGACCTCAGTTACAACGTGCATATTGATGCCGCGGTCGTGGTTTTTGCGGGTGGAGGTCAGGCACTGACCGTCTTTTATGGTGGTCAACACGATAGCATTGGATGAAATGGCGCTCTCAACGCTATCCATACCCAGCGCCAGCCCCAACCGGGTGGAGAGTTCCTCGACCAGCGCGCTTTCCGCCCCGTGCTGGAGCAGAAAAAGACCGCACTGAATACAGAGCCGCGTGATGGCACGCTGCGTTGATCGATCTGCCTGCATGTCATGTCCTGAAGAGAAGGTGAATAGCTTGCCTGTTGGCCCGTCATGCTTACTTTTAGCACAAACTGCAGTGCCTCTAGCTGTGGGTCAGATCAAGCTTTATGCAAACAGTTGCGGGCTGTCTGGCGGCGGGATGCGGTTTTGGGCCATAAATATGATGAATTATTAATTGGGAAATATAAGATATTTATATTTAGTTTTACTAAGTTTATATTTTAATTATTTTAAGGCCTTTATAATTAAATTTATCTGTGCTTTGTGAGATATTACCGCTGTTTTAGGCATTTCTTAAATGAAGCACACATCTCATCTTCTGCTTGTATTAATCAGTTTTACACTCAGGGACGAATACACTTATACCTTGATGCGTTTTAACGTTACTCATCATATGAAAATGGACACGGAGGGTCTATGTCGTCATTGAATGGTAAACATGGCGTCGTCATTAGCAGAATACCCGTAATGCAAAACGGGTTGGGGGGCGTGATGACACGCCATTTTGCCGATTTTGATTTAACGTTTTGCCGTTCGCTGCAGGAATTAACCCTGCTGCAGTTACGGCGTGCAGACGTCATTATCGCTGATATTTCAGGTGAATACAGGAATCCCCGGGGCACGCTCGAAGAATATTACGGTTTATTAAATCAATATCGGGATATTCACTGGATTTTTTTAGTCTCCCGACCGCTTTACCCTATTGCCGTTGAGCTGCTTATGCGTCCGGAAAGCACGTTGCTTTCTGATATGGAGCCGATAGAAGGCGTAATTAACGCCATCCGTGCAGGCAGTGAACGGGCAGAGCGGATAAGCCAGACGTTATTAACGCCCGAGCCTGCCTGTAACGATGATGAAGACGACCGCGTCATTGCGCTCACCCACTCTGAACGCAAGGTATTGCGTCTGTTAGGCAAGGGCTGGGGGATTAACCAAATTGCCACTTTGCTCAAGAAGAGCAATAAAACGATCAGTGCACAGAAAAACAGTGCGATGCGACGGTTGTCATTACGGAGTAATGCCGATCTGTACGCCTGGATCAACAGTACTCAGGGATTGAGAGAGCTGAGTTTAATGTCAGCCTATGGAGAGTTCGAGGAATGGATAAAACCGGTTCAACAAGACATATTGCCGTCATCGAAAATTGCGCGATGAGTGCCGTCGGGCTGGAGCATCTGTTTGCACTGCCCACGCTCAGCCATTATCAACTGCACATGTTCAGTGAATTTGACAGCTTTAAGAAGGCGCTTCCTCATGTCTCTTTTTTCTCGCTGATCTATTCACTTTCTGATGCGCGAGAAGAGCGTCGAAACTGTCTGGCATCCCTGCGGGATCTCGCGTTTACGCATAATCATATTCAGCGCATCATCCTGGCGGCAGATGAAATGGAAGCGCGGTTAATCAGCCATCTTTCCCCTTCACGCCTTCACGGTGTCGTCAGTAAATCGGTGTCGCTCGACCGCCTGCAGGAGGAACTGCTGGTGTTGCTGAGTGAAACGCTGCACATCAATGACAATATGCTCAACCACTGGTACAAGAGTCAAAACAGGATGTTAAGTCCAACGGAGCGGGCGATTTTGCGGTATATGTCCTGCGGGTTTTCTATTCCTGAAATCGCCGCGCAGCTTGAGCGCAATATTAAGACCATCCGGGCGCACAAGTTTAATGCGATGGTGAAGCTTGGGGTCAATTCTGACGTGGGGCTGCTTGATGCGGCAGATATTCTGACTCATCTCCCGGCCCGGGATCCGCGAACATCAGTATTAAGCCAGCCGACATTTTTATAAGCTGATATCTGTGCGCCAGACAGGCTCTGGCGCCTCATTCAGATGCAAACATCCACCCATTTTGCGGACGTCAGTTCTGCCATTCTGTCTGGTGAAATACGCACGGCACTGTGAATTGCACCCGCGGCCGGCAGCACTTCAGCATACTGTTTCAGTGAAATATCGCAATAAACCGCGAGCGGATTTTCCAGCCCAAACGGGCACACGCCGCCAACAGGATGACCCGTGATGGTGACCACTTCATCACAACTGAGCATGCGTGCTTTTGCGCCAAACGTGTCTTTCAGTTTTTTATTATCCAGACGCGCATCACCTTTCGCGACCACCAGAATGACGTCATTTTTAACCTTCAACGACAGCGTTTTGGCGATTTGTCCCGGCTCAACACGATGGGCGGCAGCAGCCAACGCAACGGTTGCGGTACTCTGGCTAAGTTCAATAACCTCTATATCCGGAGCGTTGTCGGCAAAAAACTGCTGTACAGACTGCAAACTCATTGTTTCCTCCTGACAAATATCCCGCGTAATCTGTCATAAGAATTTATGCTCTGTAAATATCTCTTCAGTAACAAATATCCCACACGGCCGATTTCTGGATCGCCTTCACATTCACGGAAACCGGTTACAGTAACCGGTTGCAGACCGTGAGTGAGAGATTAATACTGACTATGTAACGTCCCCTGTATCCAATAATAAGAGCTAAATATGAAACCATTCCGTCTGAGCAGTACCGCTGGTAAACGCGCCGGCAAGGTTGTGAAGGTGATGTATGGACCAACGTATGGCGTGAATGCGCCCGTCATAAACGTCTGAAAGGAGATCTGCTATGTCTGCCAACCATGCTGCGTTTAATCTGATATTTCGTTTTGTAGAAAATTACGTCAGCCCGATTGCCGGGCGGATCTCCTCCCAGCGTCATGTTATGGCTATTCGTGATGGCTTTATCTCCGCGATGCCGTTCATGATTGTGGGTTCATTTTTACTCGTCTTCGCGTATCCACCGTTTTCGCCTGATACCACCTGGGGTTTCGCGCGCGCCTGGCTGGACATGGCGAAGCAATTTGAAGGTCAGATCCTCACGCCATTTGATATGACGATGGGCGTTATGTCCCTGTATATCTGCGCGGCCATTGCCTATAACCTTGGCAAACACTATGTCAAATCGCATCAGTTAGACCCGTTTATGTGCGCCATGCTGTCGCTGATGGCGTTTCTGCTGGTCGCGGCGCCGAAAACCAAAGGCACGCTTCCGGTCGACAGCCTCGGTGGGACTGGCATTTTTACCGCGATTCTGGTGGCTATCTACTGCGTTGAGATGATGCGTTTTCTGAAAGCGCATAACATCGGGATCCGTCTGCCGGACCAGGTTCCGCCGATGATCAAAAACTCCTTTGACCTGTTGATCCCGGTGCTGGTGGTGGTGTTGACGCTCTACCCGCTGAGTCTGGTGATTCAGTCTGAGTTTGGCATGCTGATTCCGCAGGCGATTATGTCTGTTTTCAAACCGCTGGTTTCAGCCGCAGACTCCCTGCCGGCAATCCTGCTGGCGGTGTTGATTGGGCATTTGCTGTGGTTCGCCGGGATCCACGGTGCCGCGATTGTCTCCGGGATGTTGCAGATGTTCTGGCTGACCAACCTGGGCGCTAACCAGACCGCGCTGGCCGCCAGCCAGCCGCTGCCGCATATTTTTATGGAAGCGTTCTGGACGTTCTTTATCGTCATCGGGGGGTCAGGTGCCACGATGGGGCTGGTGTTCTGCTACCTGCGCAGCCGCTCCGCTCATCTGCGTTCTATCGGCCGTCTGAGCGTGGTGCCAAGCCTCTTTAACATCAACGAACCCGTTATTTTCGGTACGCCGATTGTCATGAACCCGGTGTTCTTTATTCCGTTCCTGCTGGCACCCATGGTTAACGCCGTGCTGGCCTGGTCGGCGATGAAGTTCGATCTGATTGGCCGCGTGATCTCCGTTGTGCCGTGGACGGCACCTGCACCAGTAGGTGCCGCATGGGCGCTGGGCTGGGATTTCCGTGCAGCCATTCTGGTGGTGGTCCTGGCGTGCGTATCGGCCATCATCTACTTCCCGTTCTTTAAAGTGTACGAGAAGCAGCTGCTGGAGCAGGAAGCGGAAGAAGCGCAACGTAATGCGGAAGAGGAAAATCAGCAGGTAGCGTGAGAAACGGATGCCGGGTCAGCGTTAATGCGGCCCGGCAACACCTGTCCTTACTTGAGCGTACAATCTCCACACTGCTGAACGTCCGGCAGGCGATAACGCTGGCAGCAGGTGCGACGAACCAGAAGCCCGTCACGAAGGACCACGGTGCGGAATAACGGGTTATCGCGACCATCGGAAAGCTGTTTTGCAAAGAAACAGGACTGGCGCAGGGCCTCGACCTTCTCATCACCGAGCAGAGGTTTCATTTCCGTCAAATACCAGTGGATTAAATACCCGGTATTGCTCCAGATAAGCTTCCCGTTGATTTCCCCCGTCTCTTCCAGCGCATCCACTACCGGGATCAGGGCGCGAGTTATGAGTTGCTCCATACGTTCCTGAGCAGAGAGGTGCTCTGCGTTCTGGTCTTCGTGGAGATCAATCCAGAAACAGGCCGCACGGCCGGTCTCGTGGAACTCGACATGAAAATATTCCGGGGAGAGTTCCAGCATGCCCTTTTGTGTGAGCAGCGCCAGCATGAGTGGGGGCACCATCAGCCCGATATACCACTGCGCCCAGAGGGAGAGCAGGGGTTTATTTTCCCGCGTAAGGGTCGGTTGATTGCGATAGATATGGTCGGAATAGGTTGCCAGCAACGACTGCAGTGTCGACGGCTGTCGCCACTCTTCCAGCGTCATGGCGTGGTGCGGGTGCGCTTCATCCAGCCTGATAAAGTCCAGCAGGTGGGCGCGGGTTTTAGCGATCTTATCCCTGATGGCATCCGCAAGCGAAACATTCCCGGTGGGGAGGCGGGCTCTCCAGAGAGGTGGTTCAACGATTTGTGCGGTATGAGTGGCCATAGTAGAGATACAAATCTAAATGATAATGATTGCCAATCCTAACTATTGCTCATACCGATGGCAAGACTTTTGTCCGCGTTATATGACGCCGCGCTTACGCGGTCTGAAGCTCTTCGCTCAGCAGGATGTTATTGCGCCCCATATGCTTTGCTTCGTAGAGGGCTTTGTCCGCTTTCTCCAGTGCGCCTTCGGCGTCTTCATCCTCAAAAATGGCAATTCCAATGCTGATGGTGACGTTTGTCGCCACGCTTTCATTGAACATATGCGGGATTTTTAAATCGTAGACTTTCTGGCGGATCCGCTCTGCCGTCTGACGGGCATGCTCGAGAGAAATATTGGTCAGCAGAACCATAAATTCTTCCCCGCCGAAGCGCGCCACAATATCGCGTGAACGCACGGCATCACGGATGGCAGCAGAGACCCGAATCAGCGCCTGGTCGCCCATCATATGGCCGTAGTGGTCGTTGTAGGCCTTAAAGTGGTCGATATCCATCAGCAGGACAAAGTGCTCGCCGTTCTCCACTGCCGGAAGATTCTCTAGCCGGCTTTGCAGTCCGCGACGGTTATAAAGGCCGGTAAGCGGGTCCATCATGCTCAGATCGGTGAGGGTCTCACGCTCCTCCAGCAAACGGGAGAGCAGTTCCTGCGCGAAGCGATCGTTACGTCTTTGCAAAATGTTATGAATCGCAATTGCTACCACAGGAAGTGCGAAAGAATAGGTCATTCTCAGCCATATATCATGATTACTTAACCACAGGCAGACAATAAAGGTGGGGAAGGAGTGCAGCGTAAATGCTTTGATATTACTGGCGAAGGCCAGCGTACCAATAAACAGTACCGTTAATAATGCCATGATCAAATAGGTCGCCTGATCGTGGGTAATTAACGAAAATTTCGAGGCCACCTGCCACGCCCATAAAATACCGAAGATCGCTGAAACGGCAGGAATATTTACCTTGCGGGTTCTCTTTTTCCAGTGCCAGACGAGTAGCCCGATGCTGATAACAAAAATAGAAATCAGAGGGACCGATAACAGGCGAATAGAATAAAGCGGGTTTGTTACCGAGAACACAGCTGAGGTCGCGTTCAGAAATAAAAATAAACGTAACGATAATTGATATTTACTGTGGACCAAAGACCGCCAGGATTGTGATGTCATAGTAGTGCGTTTTTATTAATATTTAATTAAAACAGGTAAATAGGTGTTGTTTCGCAATGAAAGATGCAAAAAACTCAAAGAGTAATTATCAGAAAATCTTTAGGTCTAGTTAACAGGTGAGCAATTTATCACCTTAGGCATTTCCTGTCATTACAGGAAAGGTAAAGGGGGAGAGTTTTTGATTAATCGTGCTGACAAATGATAATTGATATCATATGATATTGGTTATCATTATCAATGTGAGAGGGCGAACCATGTTGAACAGGGCGCTGGGAAGTGGTTGGGGAGTGTTACTGCCGGGGGCGATTCTTGGCGGTCTGATGTTTGCCGATCTCTCCATTGATGTCTGGAAAGCGCTCATTGTGTCAGGACTGTTAGTGACGTCAGGGATGATCTGGCATAAACAGCTGCGCCACTTTGTGTTACTGCCGTCATGCGTAGCACTGGTCAGTGGAATTCTGGTGATACTGATGAGTTTGAAATAAGCGGAAAGCGAGAAGAACGTCAGAAAGGATGTAAGATAATTGGTGCGAGGGGGGGGACTTGAACCCCCACGTCCGTAAGGACACTAACACCTGAAGCTAGCGCGTCTACCAATTCCGCCACCTTCGCACAGTCATCTTACTTTTTTGATATCGCCTCGTTGGTGCGAGGGGGGGGACTTGAACCCCCACGTCCGTAAGAACACTAACACCTGAAGCTAGCGCGTCTACCAATTCCGCCACCTTCGCCCAGTGCGAGCAATATCAACGTGATTTATGGTGCGAGGGGGGGGACTTGAACCCCCACGTCCGTAAGGACACTAACACCTGAAGCTAGCGCGTCTACCAATTCCGCCACCTTCGCATACCATCGATACTGTAAAAGTATCGTAACCACGGAGGCGCATTCTAGATGTTTTCAGCTTTACGTCAACAGAAAAATGCGCACGCTGTTTTGATTGCTGCAAAAATGGCCGATGGTAGCGCCCGGTTTTGCCGGATAGCGGTTACGCGTATCCGGCCTGCCAGATAAGGGGATTACTTCTTAGCCTGACGCGTCATCACGGTGCGGTAAACCTTAAAGCGACCCGTCTGGGCGATGACTTCATGGAAGCCAAAGGTTTCATCCAGCACTTTCGGGTACGGCAAGAAGGCGTTAGCCACAATACGCAGTTCACCCCCGCTGTTCAGATGACGTACTGCACCACGGATCAGCGTTTGCGCCGCTTCAAGGCTGGTTTCCATACCATCGTGGAATGGCGGGTTGGAGATGATCATGTCGAAACGGCCATTCACGTCAGAGAAGACGTTGCTGGCAAACACGTCGCCTTCCAGGCCGTTTGCAGCAAGCGTTGCGCGGCTTGCTTCAACCGCCGGGGCGCTCACATCGCACAGGGTTAAGCGCACTTTTGGCGAATGGCTCGCCAGTACGGTCGCCAGTACACCCGCGCCACAGCCGACATCCAGCACTTTGCCTTTCGTATGCGGCGTCAGGGTGGAGAGCAGAAGCTGGCTGCCCACGTCCAGACCGTCGCGGCTGAAGACGCCTGGCAGAGTTTTAATGGTCAGACCGTCAAGCTGATACTCATCCCAGAATTTCTCAGCATCAAAGGTCGCCTGTTTTTCCAGACGGCCGTGATACAGGCCACAGCGACGGGCGCTGTCGATTTTATTCAGCTGCGCATAGCCTTCCAGCATCTGTTCTGCGCTACGAACGCCGCTGCGGTTCTCACCGACCACAAAAATATCGCAGCCAACGGGCAGCAGAGAAAGCAGGTTCATCAGCTGGAACTGGGCTTCTGGCTTGTTCTTCGGCCAGTAGTAGATGAGCGTGTCGCAGTTGGCGATGTCGCTCTGTTCAGCGACCAGGCTAAAGCGCGCGCGGTCGTCCATCTGGCGGCTCAGTACCTGCCAGTGGTGGTAGTATTGGGTGTGGGCACGGCTTTCAGCACAGTCGAAACGTGCGGGCAGGTCATCCTGCATATCTCCGGCAAACAGAATACGGCTTTCTTCGAAATCATCACTGTGACGCAGCAAGACTTCACTTGCCGGGGTAAATGCAGACATGAATTGTTCCTCAATTAACTCAGGCGGGGATTATAGTAGGTAGATGGCGCAGTTTCGACACATTTGCTATATTTGCGCGCCTGAGAGACAGGAGTTTTCCCTATGACATCCCGACGAGACTGGCAGTTGCAGCAACTGGGCATCACCCAGTGGGCTTTGCGTCGCCCGACGGCGTTGCAGGGCGAAATCGCCATCTCCATCCCTGCGCACGTCCGGCTGGTGATGGTGGCGGAGCAACTGCCTGCCCTGAATGAACCCCTTATTGGTGATGTCCTTCGTAGCCTGAAGCTGACCACTGAACAGGTTTTACAGCTTACGCCAGACAGGGTCACCATGCTGCCATCCGACAGCCGCTGCAACAGCTGGCGTATGGGAGACATCGATGAGGTCTCCCTGGAAGGGAGCCAGATCTGCTCGCCAGCGCTGGACGAACTGAAAGCCAACCCAAAAGCGCGCAGCGCGCTATGGCAACAAATCTGCGAATATGAACACGATTTCTTCCCTCACGACGCCTGATCTGACCGCGGCGTACGCGATTGAAACGCGCGCCCATGCTTTTCCATGGAGCGAAAAAACCCTCGCCAGCAATCAGGGCGAGCGGTATCTGAATTACCGTCTGGACGTCGACGGCACGATGGCCGCTTTTGCCATCACGCAGGTCGTTCTGGACGAAGCGACGCTGTTTAATATCGCGGTTGATCCCGCGTATCAGCGCCGGGGGCTGGGAAGAGAACTGCTTGAGCATCTCATTCGCGAGCTCGAAACCCGTGACGTTTTCACCCTGTGGCTGGAGGTGCGCGCGTCGAATGTCGCCGCCATCGCACTCTATGAAAGCTTAGGCTTTAACGAGGCGACTATCCGCCGTAACTACTACCCCACCGCAGAGGGACGTGAAGACGCCATCATAATGGCTCTGCCGCTTGGATAACTAAAATAAGGTTGTAACGATGAAATGGGACTGGATTTTCTTTGATGCCGACGAAACGCTGTTTACGTTTGACTCGTTTGGCGGCCTACAGCGGATGTTTCTCGATTATAGCGTTACCTTCACCGCTGAAGACTTTCAGGACTATCAGGCGGTAAACAAACCGCTGTGGGTGGATTACCAGAACGGTGCCATCACCGCGTTACAGCTGCAGCACCAGCGCTTTGATGTCTGGGCCGAGCGGTTAAACGTCAGCCCGGGTGCGCTTAACGATGCCTTCCTTAATGCTATGGCGGATATCTGCGCGCCGTTGCCGGGCGCGGTTTCCCTGCTGGACGCCCTGAAAGGCAAGGCGAAGCTGGGCATTATTACCAACGGGTTTACCGCCCTGCAGCAGATCCGCCTTGAGCGTACGGGCCTGCGCGATCATTTTGACGCGCTGGTGATCTCTGAAGAGGTGGGCGTACCTAAGCCGGATCCGCGTATTTTTGATTATGCGCTGGAACAAGCGGGCAATCCCGATCGTGAACGTGTGCTGATGGTCGGGGACACCGCGGAGTCGGATATTCGTGGCGGGATGAACGCCGGCCTGTCGACCGTCTGGCTGAATGCACACGGTCGCACGTTGCCGGAAGGTATCCAGCCGACCTGGACCGTCACGTCATTGAACGAACTGGAGCAGCTCCTGTGTAAACAATGATTGCCTGCCCCCCATTGATGGGTAAAATAGCCGCATTTTTCGTATCCCATGATGCGCGGCCTGACGCCGCGCTTATATAGAAGATTTCATTATGACGTTGTCTCCTTATCTGCAAGAGGTGGCCAGGCGCCGTACTTTTGCCATTATCTCTCACCCGGATGCCGGTAAAACGACCATCACCGAGAAGGTGTTACTGTTCGGACAGGCGATTCAGACTGCGGGTACCGTAAAAGGCCGTGGTTCCAACCAGCATGCAAAATCTGACTGGATGGAGATGGAAAAGCAGCGTGGTATTTCCATTACCACCTCCGTGATGCAGTTCCCGTATCATGATTGCCTGGTCAACCTGCTGGATACCCCAGGGCACGAAGACTTCTCGGAAGATACCTACCGTACGCTGACGGCGGTGGACTGCTGTCTGATGGTCATCGACGCCGCGAAAGGGGTAGAAGATCGTACCCGTAAGCTGATGGAAGTTACCCGTCTGCGCGATACGCCGATCCTCACCTTTATGAACAAACTCGACCGTGACATCCGCGACCCGATGGAGCTGATGGATGAAGTGGAAAACGAGCTGAAAATTGCCTGCGCGCCTATCACCTGGCCCATTGGCTGCGGCAAGCTGTTCAAGGGTGTCTATCACCTTTATAAAGACGAAACCTATCTTTACCAGACCGGTAAAGGCCATACCATTCAGGAAGTCCGTATCGTAAAAGGTCTGGATAACCCGGAGCTGGATGCGGCTGTGGGTGAAGAGCTGGCCGCGCAGCTGCGTGACGAGCTGGAGCTGGTTCAAGGTGCATCTCACGAATTCGACAGAGAGCTGTTCCTGAGCGGTGAAATCACCCCGGTCTTCTTTGGTACCGCGCTGGGTAACTTCGGCGTTGACCATATGCTTGACGGCCTGGTGGAGTGGGCGCCACAACCGATGTCACGTAAAACTGACACCCGTGAAGTGGAAGCGAAAGAAGAGAAGTTCACCGGTTTCGTCTTTAAAATTCAGGCTAACATGGACCCGAAACACCGTGACCGCGTCGCCTTTATGCGCGTGGTGTCCGGTAAGTATGAAAAGGGCATGAAGCTGCGTCAGGTACGTATCGGTAAAGATGTGGTGATCTCCGACGCGCTGACCTTTATGGCGGGCGACCGTTCGCACGTTGAAGAAGCCTATCCGGGCGACATCATCGGTCTGCACAACCACGGTACGATTCAGATCGGCGATACCTTCACCCAGGGTGAAATGATGAAGTTCACCGGTATTCCGAACTTCGCACCGGAACTGTTCCGTCGTATTCGCCTGCGCGATCCGCTGAAGCAGAAACAGCTGCTGAAAGGGCTGGTTCAGCTTTCCGAAGAGGGCGCTGTCCAGGTGTTCCGCCCTATCGCTAACAACGATCTGATCGTGGGCGCTGTCGGTGTGCTGCAGTTCGACGTGGTCGTTGCGCGTCTGAAGAGTGAGTACAACGTGGAAGCGATCTATGAATCGGTTAACGTGGCGACCGCGCGCTGGGTAGAGTGTTCTGACGTGAAGAAATTCGAAGAATTTAAACGTAAGAACGAAGTGCAGCTGGCACTGGATGGCGGTGATAACCTGACGTATATCGCTCCAACCATGGTCAATCTTAACCTGACGCAGGAACGTTATCCTGATGTCCAGTTCCGCAAAACGCGCGAACACTGATCCCCTCTCAGAGCACGGCAATCGCCGTGCTCTTCTTTATTTCCTGTCTTATTAATCTCTTGCGGAATGTTCTTAATTCAACATTATTTCGCGTCTTTTGCTCGTTTTTTACCCAAATCTGAAAGCGGCACTGTGAGAGTGATCTATATTTAACTCAGTGTTTAACACCGGGCGTGGATGAATTAACTGTTCAATGCATGACTTTGGGTTCTCCATTTTGCCCGTGTGTTCATTCGCAATATATAAAACTAGCAATTAGGGAAGTATGTCGCCCGAATGACGGGTATACACAGGAATACATCGATGAATATGACAAGACTGAAGATTTCTAAAACTCTGCTGGCTGTGACACTGGGTAGCATCCTGGTAAGTGGTTCTGCTCTGGCTGAAACCAGCACTATGGATAAAGCCCAGTCCACCGCCGATACCGCAGGGCAAAAAATCGATAGCTCTATGAATAAAGTCGGTAATTTCATGGATGACAGCTCAATCACAGCAAAAGTGAAAGCCGCACTGGTGGATGATGAAGCTATCAAGAGCACCGATATTTCCGTTAAAACTGACAAGAAAGTTGTCACCCTGAGTGGTTTTGTAGAAAGCCAGGCCCAGGCCGAACAGGCGGTAAAAGTGGCGAAGGGTGTTGAAGGTGTAGCGTCCGTGAGCGACAAACTGCACGTTCGGGACAGCAAAAACGCGTCGGTGAAAGGGTATGCCGGAGATGCAGCCACCACCAGCGAAATCAAAGCTAAACTTTTAGCAGATGACATCGTGCCATCTCGTAAAGTGAAAGTGGAAACCACCGATGGCGTGGTTCAGCTTTCCGGTACGGTCGATTCTCAGGCGCAAAGTGAGCGCGCCGAGTCCATCGCGAAAGCGATCGATGGTGTTAAAAGCGTTAAAAACGATCTGAAAACGAAGTAAATCTGCACCATTCGCCCGTCTGGCTAACGTCAGCGGGCGAAATAAAAATGACTCTGGAAAATCGCCGGTGAGTGACCTGAGCGCGCTCACATTTAGCGGCCGACATTAACTATGGTAAAGGAGAAGCTTATGTTTCGTTGGGGCATTATATTTCTGGTTATCGCGTTAATTGCCGCCGCATTGGGCTTTGGTGGTCTGGCAGGTACAGCGGCATGGGCAGCAAAAATTGTCTTTGTCGTGGGTATTATTCTGTTCCTGGTCAGCCTGTTTACGGGTCGTCGACGTCCGTAGCAAACGCAATATTCCTTCAACAAAAAAAAGCCAGTCCTCGTGACTGGCTTTTTCTTGTTTCAGTCGCTGGTCGGGTGCGCTACTGTGTCATAACAGAAAAATGAAAACAGGAAAGCAGAGGTGGGGCAACGAATTCCCGTTACGCTCGGCAATATTGCGCCGCTGGCGTTAAAGCCGTTTCGCGCAGGCCCGCTTGCGCTGGTGTGTGAAGGTGGCGGACAGCGCGGCATTTTTACGGCCGGTGTGCTGGACGAGTTTATGCGCGCGCAATTCAACCCGTTTGACCTGTACTTCGGGACCTCTGCCGGGGCGCAAAACCTCTCTGCTTATGTCTGTAACCAGCCCGGCTACGCGCGAAAAGTGATCATGCGCTACACCACGGCGAAAGAATTTTTCAACCCGGTGCGCTTTGTGCGTGGCGGGAACCTGATTGACCTTGACTGGCTGCTGGATTCGACCTCAAGCCAGATGCCGCTGGCAATGGATACGGCGGCGCGCCTGTTCGACAGCGGAAAAGAGTTCTGGATGTGCGCCAGCCGTGGTGATGACTACACGCCGGGCTATTTCTCTCCTCAAAAAGAGAACTGGCTGGATATCATTCGCGCCTCCAGCGCCATTCCCGGTTTCTATCGTTCCGGCGCACTGCTGGACGGCATCAGCTATCTGGATGGCGGCATCAGTGACGCTGTGCCGGTACAGGAAGCTGCGCGACGCGGGGCAAACACCATTGTGGTGATCCGCACCGTCCCGTCGCAAATGTACTATACCCCGCAATGGTTTAAACGCATGGAGCGCTGGTTAGGCGACAGCAGCCTGCAACATCTGGTCAATATCGCGAAGCAGCATGAAACGACCTACGGCGCCATGCAGCGCTTTATTGAAAAACCGCCGGGTAAGCTGCGTATATTTGAAATTTACCCGCCTAAACCGCTGGTCAGCATGGCGCTGGGCAGCCGCATTCCTGCGCTGCGTACCGATTACAAAACGGGGCGCCTGTGCGGGCGTTACTTCCTGGCGACAATAGGCAAACTGCTGGCTGATCAACCGCCTATACATCGTCATAAAGCCATTATTACCCCACCGGCGGTGGTGGCGAATGATGCGCTGGCGATGCCGCTGGTGGATGCTCCGCAGGCGAATGACGCATTGTTAGATAATGAGGGTCTGGCGTGACGTACCGGTTTATCGATACCCACTGTCATTTTGATTTTCCACCGTTTACGGGGGATGAAGAGCAAAGCATCACGCGAGCTGCACATGCCGGCGTAGAGGCGATAATTGTGCCGGCGGTTGAAGCGGCATACTTTGAGCGGGTAGTGGATCTTTCAAGGCGGCACCAGGCGCTGTACGCCGCGCTCGGCCTGCATCCCATTGTGATTGAACACCATCTTGATGAGCATATCGACGCGCTGGACGCCATTGTGCAGACGGCTGGCGACAAACTTGTCGCCATCGGTGAGATCGGCCTCGATCTCTATCGCGACGATCCGCAGTTTGCGCGCCAGCAGACGATCCTTGATGCGCAGCTGCGGCTGGCGAAGCGCCACGATCTGCCGGTGATCCTTCACTCCCGTCGAACCCATGACAAACTGGCAATGCATCTGAAGCGTATCGATCTTCCGCGAAGGGGCGTTGTGCACGGTTTTTCAGGGAGCCTGCAGCAGGCGCAGCGCTTTATTGCGCTGGGCTATAAAATTGGCGTCGGGGGTACCATCACCTATCCACGCGCCAGTAAAACCCGCGATGTGATGGCGCAGCTGCCGCTCGAAGCATTATTACTGGAAACCGACGCACCGGATATGCCGCTCAACGGTTTTCAGGGGCAGCCAAATCGCCCGGAGCAGGCCGCTCGGGTCTTTGACACGCTTTATGAGCTGCGCGAGGAGCCGGAAGAGGTGATTGCGCATGCCCTGCTGGAGAATACCCGCGCGGTATTTGGTATTACGTTATAGATAAAGCGCCGGTCGGATCACCACGATTTGCTGTTGTTCCAGCGCCCGCGCCAGCGGCTCAATATCTTCGGGCGTGGCGCTGCGCCAGGACGCCGCTTCACCGTAAACGCCGTGAGCATGAAAGGCGTTAATGCGTACCGGGACATTGCCCAACGCGTGGATAAACGCCGTCAGCGCTTTGAGATGCTCCAGATAATCACACTGCTCCGGGATCACCAGTAATCGCAGTTCCGCCAGCCGCTGGTGGTGTGCCAGCCAGCGGATACTGTGCTTAATCTGCGGATTTTCGCGTCCGGTCAGGAAGCGATGGTGTTCGTTCCCCCAGGCCTTCAAATCCACCATTGCCCCGTCGAATACCGGCAGCAGTTTTTGCCAGCCGGTTTCCCCTAACAGACCGTTGCTGTCCACCAGGCACGTCAGGTGTTGCAGGGCGGGATCGGCTTTGATCGCCGTGAAGAGCGCCACCAGGAACGGTAGCTGCGTTGTCGCTTCACCGCCGCTCACGGTAATGCCTTCAATAAAGGGTGCGGATTTAGAGAGCTGAATGAGGATCTCGTCGACGCTAAAACGGTGTGCCATTGGCGTTGCCTGCTGCTGGCACAACTGCAGGCAGGTATCACACTGCTGACACTGACTCTCCTGCCACCAGACCCGCCCGGCCTGTATGTTCAGCGCATCGTGTGGGCAATGGGGTACGCAGTCGCCACAGTCGTTGCAGCGTCCGATGGTCCACGGATTGTGGCAGGTTTTGCAGCGCAGGTTGCAGCCCTGGAGAAACAGAGCCAGGCGGCTGCCCGGCCCGTCCACGCAGGAGAAGGGGATCACCTGACTAACTAAAGCGCATCTGCTGTTCATGGCTTATCACGCGTGGCTGGCGCTCCAGGATGCGGGTATGTCGGGCGGCTTCTTCTCCAAGCCAGGTGGTGTTAGTGCGTGACCCTGCTTCACGGTATTTCTCCAGGTCGGACAACCGGACCATATATCCGGTCACGCGTACCAGATCGTTACCGGCCACGTTGGCGGTGAACTCCCGCATTCCGGCGTTGAACGCACCCAGACACAGTTGCACCACGGCCTGCGGGTTGCGTTTGACCGTCTCGTCCAGCGTCAGGATGTCGCTAATCCCGGCGTGATAGTGCTTGTGGTGTGGCGCCACGCTCAGCAGGTGGCTAATCGGGTCCGGCTCCTCCCCGTAAGGCAACCGCGCGCCCGGCGTCGTACCGATATCAGAGCTTATTCCGGACTGGGCATGCAGCATCGCACGCTTTTTCCAGCCGTATTTCACCGGCGTGTTTTCAACAAACGCCGCGAGCTGCTCGCTGATGCGATACCCCAGCGCGTTGGCCTGGTCGTCTTTACCGTAACGGCCCGGGGAACCCGCTTTCTCACACAGCACGTTCACCGCTTCGGCCAGGCCGTACATGCCGAACATCGGCACAAAGCGGTCGGGATCAATCAGTCCCTCTTTGACGAGGAAGCTATTCTCAAAGAAGCCGGATTTTTGATACAGGAACTCGCAGCGGGCATTGATGACGGCCAGTTGCTGCTGGCAGTAGTGGGGCAACGTACGGCTAAAAAAGTCTTCGGGCGAGTCGCTATGTTCGGCAATGGCCTTCAGGTTCAGGCGCACCAGCGTGCTGCCGCCGCCTGCCAGCGGCAGGGAGTTGTAACAACTCACGATGCCATAACGGCCTTTTGTGAAAATTTTATCATTCACCGGGCCGTTAGAAATATGGGGTTTGCTGCATTCACAGAGGTTTTCGGCCACCCTGAGCAGCAGCGAGTCTGGCGTGATATCGGGATCATAAATAAAGGTCAGATTCGGTGCGACCTGCTTCAGCTCTGCATCAGCGCGTAAAATCGCGCGGGTAACGGGCGTGTCCGCCGGACCAATATTGGCATGCATAAACGCATCCGGAAGCGTTCTGTCGAGATAGCGCCAGAAACGTTTTATTCGGCTATCGATTTCTTCTTGTGTTAGAATATTAACATACGGTTGCAGTAATGCATCAAGATGACCGAGGAAGACCGGCATCGATGTGACAGAAGGAACATGGTGGTACAGGATGGTCAGCAGTGAGAGCGCGTCATCCAGATCCTTTGCCCCTTCCAGTTCCAGCCATGCCGAGCCGTTGGCGAGGAATCTGGCGTAATCAGGCAGAACATAGCGCGGTTTATAAGGCGCATGGCCTTCGAACATGTCGCAGATAAATCCCTCTTCCAGCGCGGTGCGAGCGGCCTGAGGCAGCGCGGGGTAGGGAAGATGGTTCTCCGCTTCCAGCGCCAGAAAATGACGTTTTTGCTCGGGGGTCAATACCGGGCTTGTCACAATTTGCTGGCAACGTTGTTGCAGTGCGTGAGGGCTGGCGTGGGACATATTCGCTTCCTTTATGGTTCTGCGGATGATGACCGAATTGTAGGAAGTCATCCCGGGGGGACTTTTGATCCCACACCGGGTATCGCTGCTTTAATCAGCAGCGACAGCAGTAAAATTTGAAGTTCATCTCATTACAGTAATGCAAATTTGTACGCAGTTTTCATTAACTGTGATGAATGTCGAAGTGTAAGTGCGGCTGAATGTTAGAATAGTCACAGACCGCAAGGTGAAATTTATACGGCGATGCCGTTGGAGAATGTTATGACCGATTTAACTGCAAGCAGCCTGCGCGCGTTGAAACTGATGGACCTGACCACCCTGAATGATGACGACACCAATGAGAAAGTCATCGCCCTGTGCCATCAGGCGAAAACGCCCGTCGGGAACACTGCAGCCGTCTGTATCTACCCGCGCTTTATCCCCATTGCCCGTAAGACGCTGAAAGAGCAGGGCACGCCGGATGTACGCATTGCAACCGTGACTAACTTCCCGCACGGCAATGACGACATCGAGATTGCGCTGGCTGAAACCCGCGCGGCCATCGCGTACGGTGCTGACGAAGTGGACGTGGTATTCCCGTACCGTGCGCTGATCGCCGGTAACGAGCAGGTTGGTTTTGACCTGGTGAAAGCGTGTAAAGACGCTTGTGCTGCGGCAAACGTGCTGCTGAAAGTGATCATCGAAACCGGTGAGCTGAAAGAAGAAGCGCTGATCCGTAAAGCGTCTGAAATCTCCATCAACGCGGGTGCGGATTTCATCAAAACCTCTACCGGTAAAGTGCCGGTGAACGCAACGCCGGAAAGCGCGCGCATCATGATGGAAGTGATCCGTGATATGGGCGTGGAAAAAACCGTAGGCTTCAAACCTGCGGGCGGCGTGCGCACGGCTGAAGATGCGCAGCAGTTCCTGGCGATTGCCGACGAACTGTTCGGCCCGGCGTGGGCGGATTCCCGTCACTATCGCTTTGGTGCATCCAGCCTGCTGGCGAGCCTGCTGAAAGCGCTGGGTCACGGCGACGGTAAGAGCGCAAGCAGCTACTGATTTTTATCCTGCGGCGGGCCATCCGCCGCATTTAACCTGTTTTCTCGGGGGTTACCGTGTTTCTCGCACAAGAAATTATTCGTAAAAAACGTGATGGTCATGCATTAAGCGACGAAGAGATCCGCTTCTTTATCAATGGCATTCGTGATAACACCATCTCTGAAGGGCAGATTGCTGCTCTGGCGATGACCATTTTCTTCCACGATATGTCGATGCCTGAGCGTGTATCGCTGACCATGGCGATGCGAGATTCAGGAACCGTTCTGGACTGGAAAAGCCTGAACCTCAACGGCCCGATTGTGGATAAACACTCAACCGGCGGTGTAGGTGACGTGACGTCATTGATGCTGGGCCCAATGGTGGCGGCCTGTGGGGGTTATATCCCCATGATCTCCGGGCGTGGCCTGGGACATACCGGCGGTACGCTCGACAAACTGGAAGCCATCCCGGGCTTCGATATCTTCCCGGATGACAATCGCTTCCGCGACATTATTAAAGACGTTGGTGTGGCGATTATCGGCCAGACCAGCTCTCTTGCTCCTGCCGACAAGCGCTTCTACGCGACCCGCGATATCACCGCGACCGTTGACTCTATTCCCCTGATTACCGCCTCTATCCTCGCCAAGAAACTGGCGGAAGGCCTGGATGCGCTGGTCATGGATGTGAAAGTGGGCAGCGGCGCATTTATGCCGACCTATGAACTTTCCGCGGCGCTGGCAGAAGCCATTGTGGGCGTCTCCAACGGAGCGGGCGTGCGTACTACCGCCCTGCTGACGGACATGAACCAGGTGCTGGCGTCCAGCGCAGGCAACGCCGTGGAAGTGCGTGAAGCCGTGCAGTTCCTCACCGGTGAATACCGGAACCCGCGTCTGCTCGATGTCACCATGGCCCTGTGCGTGGAGATGCTGATCTCCGGCAAGCTCGCCAGCGATGATGCCGACGCACGCGCCAAACTTCAGGCGGTGCTGGATAACGGCAAAGCGGCAGAGATCTTCGGCCGCATGGTAGCGGCGCAGAAAGGCCCGACCGACTTCGTTGAACACTACGCGAAATACCTGCCAACGGCGACGCTCAGCAAAGCGGTCTACGCCGATACCGAAGGCTTTGTCTCGGCGATGGATACGCGCGCGCTCGGCATGGCGGTCGTGTCGATGGGCGGCGGTCGTCGTCAGGCCTCGGACACCATTGATTACAGCGTCGGCTTTACCGATATGGCGCGTCTGGGTGACAGCGTCGATGGTCAACGTCCGCTGGCCGTGATCCACGCGAAAGATGAAGCCAGCTGGCAGGAAGCGGCGAAGGCGGTGAAAGCGGCCATTACGCTTGATGATAAAGCACCGCAAAGCACACCGACTGTCTATCGCCGTATCACCGAATAGCGGTATACTGATCTGATCGATAATTTTTGAAGCACTACGTACGGAGAACAATTATGAAACGTGCATTTATTATGGTGCTGGACTCATTCGGCATCGGCGCAACCGAAGATGCAGAACGTTTTGGTGACGTGGGTTCCGATACCATGGGTCACATCGCTGAAGCCTGTGCGAAAGGCGAAGCGGACAACGGTCGTAAAGGCCCTCTGACTCTGCCAAACCTGACCCGTCTGGGTCTGGTGAAAGCCCATGAAGGTTCTACCGGTAAAATTGCAGCCGGTATGGACGGCAATGCGGAAGTGGTAGGCGCGTACGCCTGGGCGCACGAGCTCTCTTCCGGTAAAGATACCCCGTCTGGCCACTGGGAAATCGCCGGCGTGCCGGTTCTCTTCGACTGGGGTTACTTCTCCGATCACGAGAACAGCTTCCCGCAGGAGCTGCTGGACAAGCTGGTTAAGCGTGCCAATCTGCCGGGCTACCTCGGTAACTGCCACTCTTCCGGTACCGTGATTCTGGACGAACTCGGTGAAGAGCACATGAAAACCGGCAAGCCGATTTTCTACACCTCTGCCGACTCCGTGTTCCAGATTGCCTGCCACGAAGAGACCTTTGGCCTGGATAAGCTTTACGAGCTGTGCGAAATCGCACGTGAAGAGCTGACCGAAGGCGGCTATAACATCGGTCGCGTGATTGCACGTCCGTTTATCGGTGATAAAGCGGGTAACTTCCAGCGCACCGGTAACCGTCATGACCTGGCCGTTGAACCACCGGCACCGACCGTACTGCAGAAGCTGGTTGACGAGAAAGACGGCCACGTAGTGTCCGTGGGGAAAATTGCAGACATCTATGCCAACTGCGGTATCACCAAAAAAGTGAAAGCCACTGGTCTGGATGCGCTGTTTGACGCCACCATCAAAGAGATGAAAGAAGCGGGTGACAAGACTATCGTCTTCACCAACTTCGTGGACTTCGACTCCTCCTGGGGCCACCGTCGTGACGTGGCCGGTTATGCCGCGGGACTGGAACTGTTTGACCGCCGTCTGCCGGAGCTGATGGAGCTGGTGGGGGAAGATGACATTCTGATCCTGACCGCCGACCACGGCTGCGACCCAACCTGGACCGGTACCGATCACACGCGCGAGCACATTCCTGTGCTGGTGTACGGCCCGAAAGTGAAACCTGGCTCACTGGGCCACCGTGAAACCTTCGCCGATATCGGTCAGACTATTGCGAAATACTTTGGTACGTCCGACATGGAATATGGCAAGGCCATGTTCTAAACACATCCGGGCGTATCCCCTCTCCCTCCGGGAGAGGGAGAACACCATGCAGGCCGGGCAGGCGCCGCCGCCACCCGGCAAAAACACGATAAAAGGAACTGAAGATGGCAACTCCTCACATTAATGCCGAAATGGGTGATTTCGCTGACGTCGTATTGATGCCGGGCGACCCGCTGCGCGCGAAGCACATTGCAGAAACTTTCCTCGAAGACGTGCGTGAAGTGAACAACGTTCGCGGCATGCTGGGCTTCACCGGTACGTACAAAGGCCGCAAAATCTCCGTGATGGGTCACGGTATGGGTATCCCATCCTGCTCCATCTACACCAAAGAGCTGATCACCGATTTCGGCGTGAAGAAAATCATTCGCGTAGGCTCCTGCGGTGCAGTACGTATGGACGTTAAGCTGCGTGATGTGGTTATCGGCATGGGCGCGTGCACGGACTCTAAAGTTAACCGTATGCGTTTCAAAGACCACGACTTTGCCGCCATCGCTGACTTCGGCATGGTGCGTAACGCGGTTGACGCCGCAAAAGCGCTGGGCGTAGACGCACGCGTGGGTAACCTGTTCTCTGCTGACCTGTTCTATGCACCAGACGGCGGCGAGATGTTCGACGTGATGGAAAAGTACGGCATCCTGGGTGTGGAAATGGAAGCGGCTGGGATCTACGGTGTTGCGGCTGAGTTTGGCGCGAAAGCACTGACCATCTGCACCGTGTCTGACCATATCCGTACGCACGAGCAGACGACCGCTGCTGAGCGTCAGACCACCTTCAACGACATGATCAAAATCGCGCTGGAATCCGTTCTGCTGGGCGACAAAGAGTAATGTTGTACTGCCGGGCGGCGTTCGCTGCCCGGCATGCTCTTCCCGGTTACAAATACACCACGCTGATGGTCGCCTGACCGTCAAACTCCGTATCTTCCGTTAAAGACAGATTCTTCAGATTCTCGACCGCCAGCGACACGTTCAGCGGGAAAGAGACGCTGGTGACCGCCATCGGGTCGTTTTTGCCCGCCGGTGCAACGCTCATCAGACCCAAATCTTTATTGGCGATGGTACCACCGTTGGCTTTCTGCCAGCGGCTCACGCCCGCTCCCGCGGTCACGGCCGTACGGATAGGCTCAGCGTTATTGCCGTTCGCCGTCACATCGCCTGGCGTGGTGTAAATGGAGTACGCGCCGATGTTTTTACCATCGTGCGTTTTGCCCAGCCCAAAGGTGCTCATCGCACCGCGAAGCTCACCGCCGTTAGCATTGGCGTTTTTCACCTTCAGGTTACTGCTGCCCGTGCTGGCGTTGGAATCGGTACGGTTATCCGCAATGCTCCAGCCCACCTTTGTTGGCGTTGGGCAGTTGATCGTCAGCATCACCCCTTTTTCGCCCAGCTGCGTAGCCTGGGTTTGCGACAAATCGCCAATATGAATCCTGCCAAAATCGATCACGCCATTATTGCTCAGCTCCGGTACACACGAGGCACCAGCAAGCGAGGCTTTGACTTTCAGCACGGCGGTATCGCCCGCGTGTGCGGATGTGGCCGCCAGGGCCAGCGCGACAACGAGTAAACATTTTTTCATTGTTAATCCTTAACATAAATAAAAAGCATGACATTGCGGGGTATTAACCCGTCAGTATTTGTAACGGTAGTGCTTTTCTACGCTTCACGCAGGCAGGTACCTGACGCGTGAATGGGGTTATTCCTGTGTTAATAATTCCCAGGCCATATTGCTCTCAAGAAGGGTATTGTCAGCAACATGACGAAGCTGGCTGTTATTAATGACGGGAACAATCTTAAGGGTGAAGCTCATGTGTTTACCCCGCACCGGCGCGGCATTTTGCCGGGCAACGAGACCTTCATTATTTTTGATAAACGCGCGTTGCGTCGGGCTGGAGGAGGGCGTAAAACCGATACGGTCCGTCGTTTTCGCCAGCGTGCAGGCATGCCCGTCAACTACCATATTGTCGGCAATAATGGCCAGTCGCCCGTCCTGACCAAAGAGAACCCCCCCGTTGACGCCGGCAGTGGACTGCAGAAACAGCGCCATCACTCTCGGCTCCGGGCAGAAGACGTTGGCCGTAATTTCTTTGGCCGGCATTCGGTTCCAGTTCTTCTGCGAGGCGGCGATATCCGACGGTTTGAGTTTTCCAAACGAGACAACAGGCTGCGAAAACGTAACCTGACACTCTTCACTGGACGCGCGTGCGGAGAAGAGCAAAATCATGCTGGCAAACGCCGCGAATAAAAGGGAATAACAGGTTTTCACTGGCACATTCCTTCTGCTTTTTCGTAATAGGACTCGGTATTTTTGTCTTCGCTGAGCGAATACGTGATATGGCAAATTTTTGCCATGTTGTCGTCCACCACATACAGGGCGGGCGCATCCGTGGCGTCGGGAATAAACACGCTGCCGTTATCCATTACGCTGACGATATAACGGCTGTCTTTATCCACCACGCTAAGCCCTCTGGCGAGCCATGACCCGTCAGGGCGTTTCACGGTCAGCATTAGACGACGCGTGTTCAGCACGTGGAAATCCACTTGGGCGAATGAGCCGTAAGCTGCGGAAACGGTCTGTATCCCGTTCGATAAATCCATTCCCTGTGGCAGGGAACTGGCATCAATGACAATCTGAGAGGTTTGCCACTCGCGCAGACCCGGCACCACGGCTTGTCCCCACGCATCGGTCCAGACGGTTCCATCGGGCGTGGTGATTTGAATACCGCTTTCCGGCTCGCTTAATCGCGCAATGCCAAAGGTGTCTTTAATCGGGTAGGGTGCAAACGTAATGCCATGACCATGCAGGGCGATGCCGCCGCTGAGGGAGGTGCTGTAATTATGCTGGTTCCCGTCATTCAACCCTGCGGCCATGCCCAGCTGTGCGTAGTGCAGGTTGGTGCTGACATTGCCGTTAAACGACTGGGTCTTGTCCTGATTATCGCGATCGACCGAGAGGTTGTAATTGGTGTTCTGACCCCACGATCCGCTGTCCTGAATACCGAGGTTTTGTTTTTCACCCTGGCTGCGCATATAGGTACTGATGCGCTCAGTGCCAAACGGAATGACCAGATTAAGATAGAGCAGGTCGCCATCACTTGTGCCGCCCTTCTCCGTCTCACTGCTGCTGAGGGCGTGCTGCCAGTTCACTGAGAGCGACGTGTGCCCCAGACTCTTGCCCCAGGAGACCATCAGGTAGCGGGAGCTACTGCTCTCTTCATCGCCGGCATTCTCGCTGTACTGGAAAGAAAGCGAGCCAACCCATGCATTGTTCCAGTTGAGGCTGGTATTCCAGGCGCTTTGATAGCGCTGGGATTCAGCGTCCATCGCCTCGTTTAACTCCCGGTAGCCGGTGCTGTAGGTTGATGCGCTGACCCCAAGCGTGAGTTGCTCGGGCAGGGAAAGGTGACTTTGCAATTCTATCTTGCGGCCATTTTGTTGACCGTAGAACTGCGCGCGGCTCATCTGAACGCTGGGAGAAAGGAGCCAGTACTCGGCTGGCGACCATTCCAGCATCGCCCCGACCGCCTGATACTGCTCTGCCAGCACGCCCGCCGTGACGCCGGTGAGCTGGGGCGTAAACCGGGTTCCGTCAGAAAAATTAAATACCCAGGGCGACCCTTGTTCATCCCCGGTATCGCGAACTTTACCCAAAGAGACGCTGAGCCCTTCGGTGCGCGTCATCCCGCTCACGTTCAGTGAGGAGGAGGGAACCGTAAACGTCGTGGTGGAACCGTCGGTTTCGACCACGCTGATGTCCAAATCCACGTTGCCACGCACCACCGGGACATCGGTCAGAGTAAACGGACCGGCATTCACCAGCGAAGAGTAGATAACCTGCCCGGACTGACGAACGTCAACGCGCGCCTGGTTGGTGCGGGCGATGCCGGAAATGGTCGTCGCCGGAATATTCGGTTGCAGGCCCGTTTCCGGCAGGAACTGAACGCCATTAATTTGTGCGCCACTGAACAGCGCCGAGTTGACGTTAATCTGCCCCGCCTGAATGCGAAGTTTCCGTTCTTCGAAGACGTGTTCCGCGTAGGTATAGAGATTCTCTGTGCTGCGGGTTCCGTTATCGTCGGTCAGGATAAAGTTGCTGCGCAGTGTCCAGTTCGCCACGTTGAGACCGGCGCCAATATTGCCCTGGGAAAAGGTACTGTTTCCGCCGCTGCCGTACTCGTTGTAGTTGCTGAACGCACTGTAATTGATAAGACCCGCCGCACCGCCGTGCGCGTAGTATTTCGCGGCATAAAAACCATTGTCCATCGCCTCTGCGGGAACATAAATCTCAAGCGACTCCGCGTTGGGCAGCAGCGTGACGGTGGCAGTCGGGTAATCTTGCAGAAGATTATGGCAGGGCTCTTTTGCATTGATATTCAGCGGAAGAAGACCTGCCGCACGGGTAAAGTCATCATCCAGACACAGTTGCCCTTCCTCTCCCACGCGGATCGCAAGCGTGCCTTTATCGACGCCGTTAATTTTTACCTGCACGGCATGCGGCCCCGGCAGGTATCGCTGGGCCTGGGAGAAGTAGTGGGCGAGGTTGGTGCTGATACCGCGGGTCGCCAGAATATCGGTATTAAAATCCATACCGGCCGCCGATACCGACTGGGCGGGCAACGTCAAAGCCCCCAGTATGGCGGCGCGAAGCGTCTGATTACGCAAAGAGAACTCAATCACCAAAACATCCCTGTCTTACTGGCGCGTCAGGGAAGCGGTAAAGCTCTCAACTTCAATCCCGTAGCGGCTGGCCGGATTGAACTCAATGGCGTTATCGGTGCCATTAACCGGGGTGTCGGTCTGCACCGTCATGGTCTCTCCCGGCAGGATAAACGTCTTGTTGACCAGACCTTCCGTATGCGAAGGCAGTAAGGTGACAGAGGTGGAGAAACGGACCACGTAGGCGGACGGATTCTGCACCTTGACCTCTTTCCCGGTGACTGACCAGGTCAGTAATTTCCAGGCGTCGGTGACCACCGGCAGATCTTTGGGATGGATCAGGACCGGTAAATCCTGACGCAGGTTGATCCCGACCTTCACGTTTTTATCCGTGCTTTTGGGCGGAATACCTTCGAACACCACGCGTTTGTACTGTTCAACGCTAAGCGGTTTGTCGGTTTCAAGAATAAAGCGAACCTGTTGCTCCTGGCCTGGCTCAAGGCGCACTACCGGTTGGGTGACGTTGAGTTTTACCCCCTGGTCGCCCCCGATATCCCGGATGGAGGTGTAAAGCAGGGTGGGAATGCTGTCGGTGTTTTTCACGCTCATGACGCCGCCGTGGTTCGCTTCGTCAATCAGCAGCAGGGTGGTTTCAGGCACCATTCCGGCGGCAAAAAGCGAAGCCGGAAGGGCGAGGCACAGTGAGCAGATCAAACGTGTTGATGTGTGGATCGTAGACATAGTGGGTTTCATTCGCTGGTCAGGAAAAAAACTCCCCATGTAACTGGAGAGTTTTGCGTCAGGGGGCTGGATTAGAGGTAAACCAGGGTGATCGTTGACTGGCCTTCAAGCTCGGTTTTGTCGGTCAGGGTCAGCTTGTCGCTTGGGGCTACGGCCAGCGCAATCTTCAGCGGGAATGCCGCGCTCATGAAGGCTAAAGGTGCACGCTGGCCGCTTTTGGAAACGGTCATGACGTCGGTGCCATCGTTGGAGAGGATGCCGCTGGTCCACATGTTCATCCAGCTTCTGCTGCTGATCGTGCCGCCGGTATACAGGGTAGCCGCGATAGGCTGTACCGCCGCGCCGTCTGCGGTAACGGAGGTCAGGTAGGTAGAAATGGCATACGCACCGATGTTCTCGCCGGCGCTGGTTTTACCTACGCCGTTCAGTTGGCTGGAGCCAGAAGCCTGGCCACCGTTTGCGGTAGCGTTATCCACGTGGAATTGGTTGGCTGGCAGGCTGGCACCGGCGTTGGAATCCGCGCGATCGTCGTGAAGCGTCCAGCCCACGCGTGTGGCGGACTGGCACTTGATGGTCAGGGTGACATCTTTATGGCCTGCCTGATATGGCACGCTGGAGGAGAGGGAGTCCAGACCGATTTCACCGAAGTTGGCCAGACCCCCGTTGCTGATTTCCGGCACGCAGCCTGCGCTGGTCAGTGAGCCCTGTACTTTGAGCATGGCGGTCGGTTCTGCGCAAACGGCTGTTGCCGCCATGGATAGCACGGTGGCAAGAAGAAGCTTTTTCATTGTTATTCCTTAACCTGAAAGAGAGTGACTAAAAAAGATATTTTTAGTCCGCAAAGTGCTTGCATGAATACACGTGTTAAATAACAAGCGCCGCTGATTCTATTAATGATTCACAGAATGCAATAATTAGATTTTCTAACGAGCACATTGAGATTTTATTAAGTCATTACAATCAGATATGAATGGATTTATATTCTGCTTTAAAACGGCGGGATATCCCGCCGGAGAAAAGAAAACATGACCTTAACGTATCAGAGATAAACCAGCGTAATGGTGGTTTCGCCGCTCAGTTGAGCTTCATCGGTCGTGGTCAGGCGATCGGTATTCACAATGGCCATCGAGACTTTAAACGGGAAGACGACGTTGGTAATCGCCAGCGGAGAAGATTTGCCTGGGGTGGTCGCCGTCATAATTTCTGCGTTACCGTTGGCAATAATACCGGTACTCAGGTTACGCCACATGTATTCGCCATTGCTGTTGACGTACGCCGGGGCATAAATGGCCTGAGCCGGAAGACCATTGGCGGTAACTTCATTCACGCGCGTTGCGATGGCATACGCCCCAATCTTTTCGCCCGCAGCCGTGGTGCCAACGCCATAGGTGGTGCCAGCGCCCCAGGCATCACCTCCGTTATCCGCCGCATCGCGGATGTAGAACTGGCTGGACGTCAGGTCATTTGCCGCATTGGTATCTTCTTTATTGTCCGCGATGCTCCAGGCCACTTTGGTCGCTGAAGGGCAGTTAATGGTTAACGACATGTCCTTTTGACCCATCTGATTCGTCTGGGTAGGAGAAAGTTGATCCAGGGCGATGGTGCCAAAATCGATAGAACCGCCATTGCTTAATTCAGGCGTACAGGACGCATTATTCATTTTGCCTTTCACCTTCATCACAACGGTAGAGTCGGCGAGCGCAGCGTGCGAAGCCACGGCAATCAGAGTGGCGAGAAGAAGTTTTTTCACTGTTATTCCTTAACCAAAAAGTGGACATTTTCTTATGTGCGTGTAATTAACGTATTGATTCACAAGCGCGGGAATTCTATTAATGGTCAGAGTTATTTGTGAAATGAGAAATTCTACACTCGGTTGTGAGTTTAATTAAGGGCTGTAAATACAATCATGTATGTATTTACGTCTTGCGAATAATATGATGGATGCAGTATGAATAAAGGAATAAAAAACGGCGAATTAAATTCGCCGTCAGAGATACGTTATCGCCTGAGCGATAATTTAATTAGAGGTATTTCAGCGTAATGGTCGCCTGACCATCCAGTTCGGTATCTTCGGTAATGGTCAGTCTGTTGGTATTCCTGATTGCCATGGAGACTTTCATTGGGAATACGGCTTCGGTAAAGGCCATCGGCACGAGTTCACCCGGTTTGGCGACGGACATGGTTTCGTAGTCATCCAGAACAAGACGACCCGTCGTATTTTTATTCCATTTAGTCAGATTAGTGCCTCCCGCGGTAATCGCATCAGCAGGTGCGCCGTCTACCGTGACATATGGCAGGTTGGTATACACTGCCCATCCGCCAATCTTCTGACCTTCTTTGGTAAAACCTAAACCGCTTGTGTACTGAGGGCTGAATGTCGAGCTGCCATCAACGGCAGAATCATCGACTTCAATATAATGGCCGTCAGCCAGACTGTCTTTGCGGTTGTCGTACATTGTCCAGCCGACTTTGGTCGCAGAATTACAGGTAATTGTCATGGTGATATCACGCTGGCCGAGCTGGTTATCCTCAGTCGCGCTCAGTGAGCCCATTGATATTTTGCCATAATCTACTGCACCGCCGTTGCTCATTGTAGGAGTACATGACGCGTTGGTCAGTTTGCCTTTCACTTTCATGACGGCGGTGTTAGCCGCATGGGCTGCGGTCATGGACGTTGCCGCAGCGATGGCCGCGACAAGAAGAATTTTTTTCATTGTTGTTCCTTAACGAAGAGAAATTATAGAGCTGTCGACTAGTAATGTAATCAATAGGTTTTATATATGGATGTAACCACGGGCGGTAGTATATTGTGGCTGCTCTAAATGGTGTATTTAGAATTTCTAAACGGGCAGTAATGAAAATATAAAAGCATAGATGGTGTGAATATTTTCACGCATTTTACGGGCATATTTCCGCTTTTATTGTTCAATTTATTATTGAAAGTTATTAGCGGTTTTCGTAAGGCCGGGAAGCATTCAATGCCCTTCCCGACGATAATATAATATTTTTTAATGAGATGGGGCAGGCTGGATCCCTGAAGCCTGCTTAAAAAATAAGAATAAGACGTTATCGCGTAAACAGGTTACATCACTCGCCCGGCGAAGCACGCCGGGCAACATGGTTTAGCGTACGGCCTGCGAAAGCCAGGCTGAAAGCTCGCCCAGCTCGATTGCCTGATCGGGGAACTCGCCACGTAATGCCTCACATGTCAGCTGCACCGTGTCGGCCCGATACAGGCAGCCCTGTAAGCGGCTGGCCAGCGCCTCCAGCGGCGCAGGGTTCAGGCTGTCCGTAAAGACCTGCGCCCGGGTAATGTGGCCTTTTTCCACGTCAAAATGAAGCTCCACGCCGCCCCAGGTGAAGCGCTCGTCCAGCAGGTGCGAGAAGGCCGGCGCCTGACCAAAGTTCCACTCCCAGCTGCTCTGACGGGCAAAGGTTTCCGCAAAGTTTGGCAGGTCAGGGGTGTTATCCGGGGAGATCACTTCGGCTTCGACCCGCTCACCGTAGTGATCGAAAAACGCTTCGCGGATGGCATCGCAGATCTGTTCGTGGGTGATGCCCGGCAGTAATTCGATCAGGTTGGCGACGCGGCCACGCACGGAGGTGATACCTTTGGCCTGCAGTTTTTTCTTATCGGGATTAAGGTAATTCGCAAGACGGCTGAGGTCGGCATTCAGCAACAATGTACCGTGATGGAATCCCCGGTCCAGGGTTTCACGGTAGGCGGAGCCGGAGACTTTGCGATCCCCGTCGAGGGTTTTGACGACCAGATCGTTGCGGCCTGACGCTTCGGCAGTCACGCCCAGCGATGTCAGGGCGTTAAGCACAATCGCGGTGGAAATGGTTTTATCGTATTCAGGTTTGCCCGCCATAAAGGTAAAGCAGGTATTGCCGAGGTCGTGAAATACCGCGCCGCCGCCGCTGCTGCGTCGCGCCAGGCGGACGTTATCCTCTTCCATACGCCGGGTATTACACTCTTTCCAGGGATTCTGCGCACGGCCAATCACCACTGTATCGGCGTTGCGCCATAAAAATAACACCCGTTGAGTGGCTGGCATCTGACGGAAGATGCACTCTTCTACCGCGAGATTGAACCAGGGATCGTGAGAGTCAGAGATAAGCAGGCGTAACGTCGTCATGGCAAAGTTCCTTTTCCGAATCGTAAGCCTACTTTATCACTATTCTTTCTTATCGCCCTCGTCCTCTTCGGGCACCGATTTACTGGCGGTCAGGAGGAAAGGCGATTGCTGCCAGCGGGTGCGTTTACCCTGCAGCAGCGTGCGTGCCAGCACCACACCGATGGCCAGCGAGAGCAGCAGCATCAGGCGCAAAATATTGGTGGTGTTGTCCACCTGTTTTGCTTCGGTGGGCAGGGTGTGGGTGTCGAGCGTCAGGCGCAAATACCCGAGCGGACCATTTTTCCCCTGCACGGGTTCGACGATCTGCTGATTGAAATAGCCGCCGGCTTTTTTGCCGTCCAGCGCCAGCCTGTCACGGACGTCAACGTGCTCACCGGCACGGGCGATCAAGTCGCCCTGTTCGTCATAGACACCGGCATCAAGAATGCGGCTGTTTTCGGTTAACTGGCGTAATATCTGACCTATGCGCTTCTCGTCCGGCGTTTCGGTGCGCATCGCCGGGGCGATGTTGAGCGTGACCTGACGCGCCAGAGTACGCGCCAGTTCCTCAAACTGCGGGTTACGTTGCCGCTGGTGATTCTGGCTGAACCACGATGCCCCTTGCATCAGCGCGACCAAGAGTGCGAGACATATCAGGACAATCACGGCACGATGAAGTCGGAATTTCAGTTTTGCGCGAGCCATATTCCACCTGCTGAAAATTTACGGCTTAATGTTGCCAGAAGTGATGGTTACAAGGTAGCCTCATGCGTTATTTTCCCTCTGGAACCTTCCGGCGCGAACGAATTCACAGGAGCTTCAATGCCGAACATTACCTGGTGCGACCTGCCTACGGATGTCTCTTTATGGCCAGGATTGCCGCTCTCTTTAAGTGGTGATGAGGTGATGCCTCTGGATTACCACGCTGGCCGTAGCGGCTGGCTGCTGTACGGACGCGGCCTGGACAAACAACGCCTGACCCAATATCAAACCAAACTGGGTGCAGCGATGGTCATCGTGGCGGCCTGGTGCGTAGAGGATTATCAGGTCATCCGCCTGGCAGGTTCCCTGACGCAGCGCGCGACCCGCCTGGCGCATGATGCCGGCCTGGACGTGGCGCCTCTCGGCAAAATTCCACACCTGAAAACGCCGGGTCTGCTGGTGATGGACATGGATTCCACCGCCATCCAGATCGAATGCATCGACGAGATCGCCAGGCTTGCCGGCAGCGGCGAGCTGGTGGCCGATGTGACCGAACGGGCAATGCGCGGCGAGCTGGATTTCACCGCCAGTCTGAGGCAGCGCGTGGCGACCCTGAAAGGGGCCGACGCGAACATCCTGCGCCAGGTGCGTGATGAGCTGCCGTTAATGCCGGGGCTGACGCAGCTGGTGCTGAAGTTAGAAACGCTGGGCTGGAAAGTGGCTATCGCCTCGGGCGGGTTCACCTTCTTCGCCGACTACCTTCGCGACACGTTGCGCCTGACCACCGTGGTGGCGAATGAGCTGGAAATCATGGACGGCAAGCTGACCGGCCAGGTGATCGGCGATATCGTGGATGCCCAGTACAAAGCCAATACCCTGACCCGTCTGGCGGAAAAATATGAAATTCCTGTCGTCCAGACCGTTGCCATCGGTGATGGCGCGAACGACCTGCCGATGATCAAAGCGGCAGGCCTTGGCATTGCCTACCATGCCAAGCCTAAAGTGAATGAAAAGACGGAAGTCACCATCCGTCATGCTGACCTGATGGGGGTGTTCTGCATTCTCTCCGGCAGCGTGAATCAGAAATAACGAGGTAAACTGTGGCGAAAGCTCCAAAACGCGCATTTGTCTGTAATGAATGTGGTGCGGATTATCCGCGCTGGCAGGGGCAATGTAGCGCCTGTCATGCCTGGAACACCATCACCGAAGTGCGTGGTGTGGCGGCTTCGCCGAGCGTGGCCCGCAATGAACGCCTGAGCGGTTATGCCGGCAACGCCGGTGTCGCGAAAGTGCAAAAGCTCTCGGATATCAGCCTCGAAGAGCTGCCGCGTTTCTCGACCGGATTCAAAGAGTTTGACCGTGTGCTCGGCGGGGGAGTAGTGCCGGGCAGTGCGATCCTGATCGGTGGTAACCCGGGAGCGGGTAAATCAACACTGCTGCTGCAAACGCTCTGCAAGCTCGCCGAACAGATGAAAACCCTGTACGTCACCGGTGAAGAGTCCCTGCAGCAGGTGGCGATGCGTGCGCACCGTCTGGGCCTGCCAACCGGCAACCTCAACATGCTTTCGGAAACCAGCATCGAGCAAATCTGCATGATTGCCGAAGAAGAGCAGCCGAAGCTGATGGTTATCGACTCCATTCAGGTGATGCACATGGCGGATATCCAGTCTTCACCGGGGAGCGTGGCGCAGGTGCGTGAAACCGCCGCCTATCTCACGCGCTTTGCCAAAACGCGCGGTGTGGCGATTGTGATGGTCGGCCACGTCACGAAAGATGGCTCGCTGGCGGGGCCGAAAGTGCTGGAACACTGTATCGACTGCTCCGTCATGCTCGACGGCGATGCCGATTCCCGTTTCCGTACGTTGCGCAGCCACAAAAACCGTTTTGGTGCGGTGAACGAGTTGGGTGTGTTTGCCATGACCGAGCAGGGGCTGCGTGAAGTCAGCAACCCGTCTGCCATCTTCCTCAGCCGGGGCGATGAAGTGACCTCCGGTAGCTCGGTGATGGTGCTCTGGGAAGGGACGCGTCCGCTGCTCGTGGAAATTCAGGCGCTGGTGGATCACTCAATGATGGGTAACCCACGGCGTGTGGCCGTTGGCCTGGAACAAAACCGCCTGGCGATCCTGTTGGCCGTACTGCACCGCCACGGCGGCCTGCAGATGGCGGATCAGGACGTGTTCGTCAACGTGGTCGGCGGGGTCAAAGTCACTGAGACCAGTGCGGATCTGGCGCTGCTGCTGGCAATGGTCTCCAGCCTGCGTGACAGACCGTTGCCGCAGGACCTGGTGGTGTTTGGTGAAGTGGGTCTGGCCGGGGAGATCCGCCCGGTGCCAAGCGGCCAGGAGCGCATCTCCGAGGCGGCGAAGCACGGCTTTCGCCGCGCCATTGTGCCCGCCGCCAACGTGCCGAAAAAAATCCCGGAAGGGATGCAGGTCTTTGGCGTGAAGAAACTCGCAGATGCGTTAAATGTCTTTGACGACTTATAATTACGTATTCGATTTTGCAGGAGGCACCGTAATTTATGTCATCATTTGACTACATCAAGACCGCAATCCGCCAGAAAGGCTGCACGCTGCAGCAGGTGGCGGATGCCAGCGGCATGACCAAAGGCTACCTGAGCCAACTGCTGAACGCCAAAATCAAAAGCCCCAGCGCACAAAAGCTGGAAGCGTTGCACCGCTTTCTGGGGCTTGAATTCCCGCGTATGCAAAAGAACGTCGGCGTGGTATTTGGCAAGTTTTACCCGCTGCATACCGGGCACATCTATTTGATCCAGCGTGCCTGTAGCCAGGTGGACGAGCTGCATATCATCATGGGTTACGATGAAACCCGCGACCGTCAGCTGTTCGAGGACAGCGCCATGTCGCAGCAGCCAACCGTGCCGGATCGCCTGCGCTGGCTGCTGCAGACCTTTAAGTACCAGAAAAACATTCGTATTCATGCTTTTAATGAAGAGGGCATGGAGCCGTATCCGCACGGCTGGGATGTGTGGAGCAATGGCGTCAAAGCGTTCATGGACGAAAAGGGGATCACCCCGAACTGGATCTACACCTCTGAAGAGTCCGATGCGCCGCAGTTCCGCGAGCATCTGGGCATTGAAACCGTGCTGATCGATCCAAAGCGTACCTTTATGAACATCAGCGGGGCGCTGATCCGCGAAAACCCGTTCCGCTACTGGGATTACATCCCAACCGAGGTAAAACCGTTCTTTGTGCGCACCGTTGCGATTCTGGGCGGCGAGTCGAGCGGGAAATCGACGCTGGTCAACAAGCTGGCCAACATCTTTAACACCACCAGTGCGTGGGAGTACGGGCGTGATTACGTCTTCTCTCATCTGGGTGGTGACGAGATGGCGTTGCAGTACTCCGACTACGATAAAATCGCGCTGGGTCATGCGCAGTACATTGATTTCGCGGTGAAATACGCCAATAAAGTGGCCTTCATTGATACCGATTTCGTCACCACCCAGGCGTTTTGCAAAAAATACGAGGGACGCGAGCATCCGTTTGTGCAGGCGCTGATAGACGAATACCGCTTTGACCTGGTGATTTTGCTCGAAAACAACACCCCGTGGGTTGCCGACGGGATCCGCAGCCTCGGCAGTTCCGTCGACAGAAAAGAGTTCCAGAGCATGCTCATCGACATGCTGCACGAAAATAACGTGGAGTTTGTGCATGTGGAGGAGTCAGATTACGACAGCCGTTTCCTGCGCTGCGTAGAGCTGGTGAAAGAGATGATGGGGGAGCAGGGGTAATTCCCTCACCCTAACCCTCTCCTGAGGGAGAGGGCCGGTGTGAGGGGGACCCCCCCCTCAATACTCAACCACCACTTTGCCACGCATATGCCCGTCCAGCACTTTTCGGTGCGCTTCGGTGATGCTTTCGACGCTCAGCCCGTGCAGCGTTTCGCTCAGTGAGCTTTCCACCACGCCGTTATCCACCAGCTTCGCAACCTCGTTTAAGATCTCGCCCTGACGCGCCATGTCGGCGGTCTGGTACATGCTGCGGGTGTACATAAACTCCCAGTGCAGCGCGGCAGATTTGGATTTCAGCTTATCCTGGTTCAGCGGATGTGCGTTCTCAACGATGGAGCAGATATGCCCCTGCGGTGCGATCAGTTCACTGACGGCATCCCAGTGGCCGTCGGTATCATTGAGAATGAAAATGTAATCCACAAACGTCAGGCCCTGTTTAGCCAGTTCACCTTTCAGGTCACGGTAATTCACCACGTGATCGGCACCGCGGTCGCGACACCACTGAGCAGAATCTTCCCGCGAGGCGGTCGCGACGATCTTCACGTTGCTGCGATGTTTCGCAAACGGGATCGCCAGCGATCCTACGCCGCCCGCGCCGCCAATAATGAGCAGCGTTTTGTCCGGGCCGGCATCCTGGATATTCAGCCGTTCAAACAATCCTTCCCAGGCGGTGAGGGCGGTTAACGGCAAGGCGGCTGCGGCAGACCAGCCGAGGCTTACCGGCTTATGCCCGACAATGCGCGCATCGATCAGCTGATGGGTGGTATTGCTGCCCGGGCGGGTAATATCGCCCGCGTACCACACTTCATCACCCGGTTTAAAACCGCTAACGCCTGCACCCACGGCTTTCACAATGCCGCTGGCGTCCCAGCCGAGAACGCGTGGTTCCGTCAGGCCGCTTCTGACGATGCCCGCGTGAACTTTGGTATCGACCGGGTTGATGGAAACGGCTTTTACCTCAACCAGCAGATCGTACTCGCCGGGCTGCGGCATCGGTTGGGTAATTTCAATGAAATCAGCAGGACTGTCTGGATTAACGGCAATGGCTTTAACTGACATGGTGAGCTCCTTTAGGGAAAGCGTGTTGTTGAGACTAGTCTATTAAGTGCTCAGTCGCGTGATAAGATGGACAATTAAGAACGAAGTGTTCGTACAGGATGAACAATCATGTTTAAACAACTTCAGGACATGGCGCTGTTTGCGCTGGTGGCAGAGTTGGGCAGCTTTACCGCGGCGGCACAGAAAGCTGAGCTGCCGAAATCCAGCGTCAGCCAGCGAATCAGTCAGCTTGAGCAGCAGGTGGGGATCCGCTTGCTCAATCGTACTACGCGCAGGCTGAACCTGACGTTCGCCGGCGAGCACTATCTGGTTCACTGCCGTGAGATGCTGGCGGCAAGTGAACGGGCGGAGTACGCCATTCAGCGGCTGCGTGAAAACCCCAGCGGTCGACTGCGCATCACCTGCCCGGCCGGGATCGGCGCGACACTGCTGGCGCATTTGAATGCGGAGTTCCAGCTCCGCTATCCGGACGTTTCGCTTGACGTGTCCATTTCTGACGACGTGCTCGACCTGGTCGAGTCAGGTTTTGACGTGGCGCTGCGTACCGGTAAGCCGCAGGACTCCTCCCTGATTGGCCGTATGATCGGTCATTGCCCGCGTTATATGCTGGCCTCACCGACTTACCTGGCGCGCCGGGAGCCGCTGACGCATCCCCGGCAGCTGGTGGATCACCGCTGTATTACCCACAAGGCGTGGTCTGAGTGGCTGCTGCAAAGCGAAAGTGAGGATTACCGTTATCTGCCGGATAACGCCCATCTGACGGATAATCTGGTGTATGCGCGCGAATGTGCCATCGCCGGCGCCGGGATCACGCTGCTTCCCGCTTTTTTGCTTGAGGATAAGGTTGAAAAGGGCGCGCTGGTGAAGGTGCTGCCGGAGTGGAACGTCGAGGGGAACGATCTGTGGCTGGCTTACCCGAGCCGCAAGCTGAACTCGCCGGCGCTGATGCGTTATATCGACTTTGCGATGCAGTGTGATGAGGTGAAGCGGTTTTACGTGGGTGGGTGAACGGTGCGTCACTCACAGGGTGTAGGAACAAACAAAAAAAACGGCAACTGACGTTGCCGTTTTACATTTATTTCGCGATACGTTTGTACTTAATACGTTTCGGCTCCAGCGCATCTGCGCCCAGCGTACGTTTCTTGTACTCTTCGTATTCGGTGAAGTTACCTTCGAAGAACTCCACTTTCCCTTCGTCCTGGTAGTCCAGGATGTGGGTTGCGATACGGTCAAGGAACCAACGGTCGTGCGAGATAACCATTGCACAGCCCGGGAACTCCAGCAGGGCGTTTTCCAGTGCGCGCAGGGTTTCAATGTCCAGGTCGTTGGTCGGTTCATCGAGCAGCAGCACGTTACCGCCAACCTGCAGCAGTTTGGCCAGGTGCAGACGACCACGTTCACCACCGGAGAGCTCGCCCACGCGTTTACCCTGGTCGGTGCCTTTGAAGTTAAAGCGGCCAACGTAAGCGCGACTTGGCATTTCGGTGTTACCGATACGCATGATATCCAGGCCGCCGGAGACTTCTTCCCACACGGTTTTGCTGTTATCCATGGCGTCACGGAACTGGTCAACGGAAGCCAGTTTCACGGTTTCACCCAGAGTGATTGAACCACTGTCTGGCTGTTCCTGACCGGACATCATGCGGAACAGGGTAGATTTACCCGCGCCGTTCGGACCGATGATCCCCACGATGGCACCTTTCGGTACGGAGAAGGTCAGGTCGTCAATCAGCAGGCGATCGCCATAAGACTTACGCAGATTGGTGACTTCAACCACTTTATCCCCCAGACGTGCGCCAGGCGGAATAAACAGTTCGTTGGTCTCGTTACGTTTCTGGTATTCGGTGTTGTTCAGCTCTTCAAAGCGTGCCAGACGGGCTTTACCCTTAGACTGACGGCCTTTAGCGCCCTGACGAACCCACTCCAGCTCTTTCTCGATAGACTTACGACGCGCGGCTTCCTGAGAGGCTTCCTGCGCCAGACGCTGGTCTTTCTGCTCCAGCCAGGAGGAGTAGTTGCCTTCCCATGGAATGCCTTCACCACGGTCAAGCTCCAGGATCCAGCCTGCAACGTTGTCGAGGAAGTAACGGTCGTGGGTGATCGCCACAACGGTGCCTTCGAAATCGTGCAGGAAACGCTCCAGCCATGCCACGGATTCCGCATCCAGGTGGTTGGTCGGTTCGTCGAGCAGCAGCATGTCTGGTTTTTCCAGCAGCAGACGGCACAGCGCCACGCGGCGGCGTTCACCCCCGGAGAGGTTCGCGATTTTCGCATCCCAGTCTGGCAAACGCAGGGCGTCAGCGGCGCGCTCGAGCTGCACGTTCAGGTTGTGGCCGTCATGCGCCTGGATAATCTCTTCAAACTTGCCTTGCTGAGCGGCCAGTTTATCGAAGTCCGCATCCGGTTCAGCGTATTTGGCATACACTTCATCCAGACCTTTCAGTGCGTTAACGACGTCAGAAACCGCCTCTTCAACGGATTCACGAACGGTGTGTTCCGGGTTGAGTTGAGGCTCCTGCGGCAGGTAGCCAATTTTGATGCCAGGCTGCGGACGGGCTTCACCTTCGATGTCTGTATCGATGCCGGCCATGATGCGCAGCAGGGTGGACTTACCGGCACCGTTGAGACCCAGAACACCGATTTTTGCGCCCGGGAAGAAGCTCAGCGAGATATTTTTAAGAATATGACGTTTCGGCGGGACAACTTTGCCGACACGATGCATGGTATAAACGAATTGAGCCACGTTGGACTTCGCCTCTTTTATCGTGATGAGAAAGAATATCAGCCTCGAAGTGTAGCCTTTTTCCCGCCCTAATCCCAGCCAGGAACGTCGGGAGTGTTAAAACGCGCAAGAAAGGTAAAAAAGTGTCCGCAACGTGGCGCGTTGCAGGATGCCTGGTTAGCATAAGTTAATTAGACTTTGACGTGGCAAGACGCTGCAATTGACGAAAAAACAATGAGGAAGAGCTTGTGGGAAAAGCCAAACAGGTGGTCTGGCGTCTGCTGGCTGCCAGCGTATGCGTGATGGCGGCAAGCCAGGCGGTGCATGCCGATTCACTGGATGAACAACGTAATCGCTACGCCCAGATTAAACAGGCGTGGGACAATAAGCAGATGGATACCGTGCAGGCGCTGATGCCGACCTTAAAAGCGTATCCTCTCTATCCGTATCTGGAGTATCGGCAGATCACCGACGATCTCATGAATCAACCCACGGTCACCGTGAATAACTTTATTCAGGCGAACCCGACGCTGCCACCCGCGCGGACGCTGCAGTCTCGTTTTGTGAACGAACTGGCACGTCGTGAAGACTGGCGTGGGCTGCTGGCGTTTAGCCCGGAAAAACCGAACACCACCGAAGCCCAGTGTAACTATTACTATGCGAAGTGGGTTACCGGACAGCAGGAAGAGGCCTGGGCGGGCGCGAAAGATCTGTGGTTGACCGGAAAAAGCCAGCCAAATGCCTGTGATTCCCTCTTTGGCGCATGGCGTGCGTCAGGTAAGCAGGATCCGCTGGCGTACCTTGAACGTATTCGCCTGGCGATGAAAGCCGGAAACACGCGGCTGGTTACCACGCTTGCGGGGCAAATGCCGTCTGATTATCAGACGATCTCAACCGCCGTCATCGCCCTGGCGAACGATCCGAACAGCGTACTGACCTTTGCCCGCAGCACCGGCGCGACCGATTTTACCCGCCAGATGGCCGCGGTGGCTTTTGCCAGCGTGGCGCGTGACGACGTGGAAAATGCGCGGCTGATGATCCCGCAGCTGGTGCAGGCGCAGCAGCTCAATGAAGATCAAACTCAGGAGCTGCGCGACATTGTGGCGTGGCGACTGATGAGCACCGATGTAACCGACGAGCAGGCGCGCTGGCGAGACGATGCGATTATGCGTTCGAACTCCACGTCGCTGGTGGAGCGCCGCGTGCGTATGGCGCTGGGGACGGGCGATCGCCGGGGGCTGAATACCTGGCTTGCGCGTCTGCCAATGGACGCCAAAGAGAAAGACGAATGGCGTTACTGGCAGGCGGATCTGCTGATGGAGCGCGGGCGTGACGATGAAGCCAAAGAGATCCTCCATGCGCTGATGCAGCAGCGTGGGTTCTACCCGATGGCGGCCGCACAGCGTCTGGGTGAGGAGTACACGTTCCGCATTGATAAAGCCCCTGCTAACGCCAACCCGGCGTTGACTCAGGGGCCAGAAATGGCGCGCGTTCGCGAGCTGATGTACTGGAACATGGACAATACCGCCCGTAGCGAATGGGCGAATCTGGTGACCAGCCGTACGACCGATGAGAAGGCACAGCTTGCCCGCTATGCCTTTGATAACCACTGGTGGGATCTGAGCGTGCAGGCAACGATCGCTGGCAAGCTGTGGGATCATCTCGAAGAGCGTTTCCCACTGGCCTATAAAGATCTGTTTGAGCGCTACACCAGCGGTAAAGACATTCCGCAAAGCTACGCCATGGCCATTGCCCGCCAGGAGAGTGCGTGGAACCCGAAAGTCCGTTCCCCGGTCGGGGCCAGCGGCCTGATGCAGGTGATGCCGGGAACCGCGACGCACACGGTGAAGATGTTTAACACCCCGGGATACAGCAGTCCGTCGCAGCTGCTGGATCCGGAGACCAACATCAATATCGGTACCAGCTACCTGCAGTATGTTTATCAGCAGTTCGGCAATAACCGCATCTTCTCCTCGGCGGCGTATAACGCAGGCCCGGGCCGCGTGCGCACCTGGCTTGGCAACAGCGCCGGGCGCATTGACGCCGTCGCGTTTGTGGAAAGTATTCCGTTCTCGGAAACCCGCGGCTATGTGAAGAACGTATTGGCTTATGACGCCTACTATCGCTATTTCATGGGACAAAAAGATACCCTGATGAGCGATGCTGAGTGGCAGAGACGTTACTGATGGAGCGGGTTGTGTTATGCTGTACTCGTTAATGAGTACAACAGGCGGCATAACATGACCCAGCATTCCCCGTATTCCTCGGCAATGGCCGAACAACGTCATCAGGAGTGGCTTCGTTTTGTGGAGTTGCTCCGCCAGTCTTACGACCAGGATCTGCATTTGCCTTTATTGCAGCTGATGCTGACGCCGGATGAGCGTGAAGCCCTGGGCACACGCGTGCGGATCATCGAAGAGCTGTTGCGCGGTGAGATGAGCCAGCGTGAGCTCAAAAATGAACTGGGCGCGGGTATCGCGACGATCACCCGCGGATCGAACAGCCTGAAATCCGCGCCGGTGGAACTGCGTCAGTGGCTGGAGTCTGTGCTGCTGGGCGCTCAGCGATAAATCGCGTTATGGAACGGGCTCAGGGCCAGAATCACCGCCTGGTGGTAAACGCCTGAACGCGTTAGTGCGCCAGCGGTAAAGACGCCAATCGCGCCTTCTTTGCGGCCAATTTCATCGATGCCGGTGTACTGAGACATCACCGGCCCGAGCGCTTCACCCGCGGATACTTTTTCCAGAATGATTTTTGGCAGCGGCAGGGTTGCTGAACGCGCTTCTCCACGCTGTTCACGGTTCTCGATGACCACCCAGCTGAACGTCGCGCCTTCGTCGATACCCGCTTCAATTGCCACCCAGAAGTCAGCATCCGGTGCGGCAGCCCTGGCATTTGCCACGCGATTTCGTGCGCCAGCGCGCGTTTCCTCGCTGCCAAACGGCTGTTCAGGCACGCCGCTCTCGACGCCGATGGCATCAATATGGCAGGATCCTTCGCCGAAAATCTCTTCGAATGCCCTTAGAATTGCCTGAATTTTGGCAGGATTGGTGGTAGCAGAGACAACATGGTGCATAATTAAGCTCGATTCAAAAAAAACTCATCGCAGTATAACGGAAAAAAAGCATGTTACAGGTATACCTTGTTCGCCACGGTGAGACGCAGTGGAACGCCGAGCGACGTATTCAAGGCCAGTCAGACAGTCCTCTTACTGAAAAGGGTGTGCAGCAGGCGTGGCAGGTGGCAGAACGCGCCAGAACGCTGGGCATTACGCATGTTATCACCAGCGACTTAGGTCGCACACAGCAGACGGCGCGCATCATTGCCGATGCCTGTGGTTGTGATGTCATGATCGAGCCGCGTCTGCGCGAGCTGGATATGGGCGTGCTGGAAAAACGGCATATTGATACGCTGACGGAAACGGAAGAGGGCTGGCGTCGCACGCTGGTCAACGGCACCGAAGATGGCCGTATTCCGGAAGGCGAATCCATGCAGGAGCTGAGCGTGCGTATGCATGCCGCGCTGGCGGAATGCCTGAAGCTTCCGGCCGGGAGCCGTCCGCTGCTGGTGAGTCACGGTATTGCGCTGGGCTGCCTGGTGAGCACGATTCTGGGGTTACCTGCGTATGCAGAGCGCCGTTTGCGTCTGCGCAACTGCTCTATTTCCCGTATCGACTATCAGGAAAGCGCGTGGCTGGCGTCAGGTTGGGTCGTAGAGATGGCAGGGGACATTTCGCATCTTGATGCCCCTGCACTTGACGAACTTCAGCGTTAACGACGTATCGGAATTAAGAATTCCATACGCAGATTGATTGGGCCTTCTTCCGGTTTAGCATCGCTTGCCGGATAGTAGCGCTCAATATCCTGACCTTTACGGCGATTCAGGTTCAGCATTGGCATGCAGGTTCCGTAAACGGTCAGGATAAATTCCTGTACACCCGTTCCCAGCCCTTCATAAGCGAACATCACGTATTCGCCGCCTTCCAGCACCACGGGCTTTGAACCCTGAATATAGCCATTCGCCAGCTCTGGCGTTAACGCGGTGGTGTAGAACACCTCCTGCTCGTCGTCTTTTTCCTGGCTTGGGTGCGTTTCGTTGAGACCATACAGGATGGGCGGGATCGCCGGTGCATGGCTCAGGAAGTCGCGCCAGAACTGAACGCGCATCTGATGACGGAATTCGGAAATCTGCTCCAGCGAACAGGAGTAGCTTTGCGTCGTACCAATCAGGTGCGTTTCTGGCAGGGTGATAAATTCATATTTCGGCATTGCAAACTCGCCCAGACGCAGCGGCGGACGCATGCCAAACGAGCTCCAGTCAGGCGAGCGGCGATAGAGCGCTGGCGTTAACGAGAACTGTTTTTTAAAGGCGCGGGTAAAGGTTTGCTGCGAGTCGAAACGATATTGCAGTGCAATATCCAGAATCGGCCGCGCGGTCAGGCGTAATGCCACCGCTGATTTTGACAGACGACGTGCGCGGATATAGGCCCCGATAGCATGACCGGTGACATCCTTGAACATCCTTTGCAGATGCCACTTGGAATAGCCTGCTTTAGCCGCCACATTATCCAGTGACAAAGGCTGGTCGAGGTGACCTTCCAGCCAGGTGAGCAGGTCGCGAATAATTCCAGCCTGATCCATATACTATCCTCATCCTTAAAACAGCAGGTGCCTGATAACAGGTTAGCGGATAATAGCATTTTTTGATGTTTTAGCATTCAGTGTTTTTTTTGCTCATTAATGCCTTTTGTTCCTCGTTTTGGGTGAATATATTCTAATCCTGTGATCTTGCTACATTTTTGTCTACAGTGTTGAATAATCGCTCAGCGTAATTCTTAAAAATGGTAACAATATGAAATACAAGACTTTGATCTTCACTGCCCTGATGTTGACGGTGGGGCACGCCGCGCAGGCGGAACAGATTGGTTCTGTCGATACCGTTTTCAAAGTGTTCGGCCCGGACCACAAGATTGTGGTGGAGGCGTTTGACGATCCGGACGTGAAAAACGTCACCTGCTACGTTAGTCGGGCGAAAACCGGGGGCATTAAAGGCGGGCTTGGGCTGGCGGAAGATACCTCCGATGCGGCAATCTCCTGCCAGCAGGTCGGTCCTGTGGAGCTGAGTGACAAAATCAAAAACGGCAAAGCGCAGGGCGACGTTGTGTTCCAGAAACGGACCTCGCTGGTGTTTAAAAAGCTGCAGGTGGTGCGTTTTTATGACGCCAAACGCAACACGCTCGCCTATCTGGCCTATTCCGACAAAGTGGTTGAAGGCTCACCGAAAAACGCCATCAGCGCCGTGCCGATCATGCCATGGCACTAATTCAGGGATGAATCATGCAGCAACCTCTGGTCTGGCTGGTTGAGGACGAAATCAGTATCGCCGACACGCTTCTCTACATGCTTCAGCAGGAGGGGTTTGCGGTGAAGGCTTTCGGGCGTGGGTTACCGGTACTGGAAGAGGCGCGGCGGCAGGTCCCCGCGCTGGCGATTCTGGATGTCGGGTTGCCTGACATCAGCGGCTTTGAACTCTGCCGTCAGCTTCTGGCGCAGCATCCATCACTGCCGATCCTGTTCCTGACGGCGCGAAGTGACGAAGTGGATAAGCTGCTCGGGCTGGAGATGGGCGCGGATGATTATGTCGCTAAACCCTTCTCCCCGCGTGAAGTCTGTGCCCGGGTGAGGACTATTCTACGGCGGTTACAAAAATCCACCGCCCCTGCCGAGATCGTTCGTATCGGGCAGTTTGAACTGAACGAACCCGCCGCCAGAATCAGCTGGTATGGGGAGCCTTTACCGCTCACGCGCTACGAATTCCTGCTGCTCAAAACATTGCTGCAGGCGCCGGGCAGGGTCTTTTCTCGCCAGCAGCTTATGGACAAAGTGTGGGGCGAAGACGGCGATAGCTTCGATCGTACCGTGGATACGCATATCAAAACCTTGCGCGCCAAGCTGCGCGCGGTCAATGACGGGCTTTCGCCCATCAGTACCCATCGCGGGATGGGTTACAGTCTGGGGCTTTATTAATGCGTATTGGCATGCGTCTGCTGCTGGGCTATTTCCTGATTGTCGCAATCGCCGCGTGGTTTGTGCTGTCTATCTTCGTGCAGGAGGTCAAGCCCGGCGTGCGCAGAGCCACCGAAGGCACGCTGATTGACACCGCGACCCTGCTGGCGGAAGTGGGGCGAGACGACCTGCTCGCAGGCAATCCGCAGCAGGGCCAGCTGGCTCAGGCCTTTTCACGGCTCCATCAGCGGCCGTTTCGCGCCAACATTGGTGGCATTCATAAAGTCCGCAACGAGTACCACGTCTACATGACCGATGCCACGGGCAAGGTGGTGTTTGATTCGGCGGGCCTGGCGGTAGGAAAAGACTACTCCCGCTGGAATGACGTCTGGCTGACGCTTCGCGGGGAATATGGCGCGCGCAGCACCCAGAGCAACCCTGACGATCCGGAAAGTACGGTGATGTATGTTGCCGCACCGGTAATGGACAGGGGCAACATTATCGGCGTGCTGTCGGTCGGAAAACCTAACAGTGCCATGGCGCCGGTTATTCACCGTAGCGAGCGGCGGATCCTGTGGGCGGGTGGGGCGCTGCTCGGCATTGCCCTGCTGATTGGTCTGCTGGTGGCGGGATGGATCAATCGTTCCATTGGCAGATTGTCGCGCTACGCCGATGCGGTGACCACGGACACGCCTCTCCCGCTGCCTAACCCCGGCAGCAGTGAGCTACGAAAGCTGGCGCAGGCGCTGGAAAATATGCGCATTCGCCTCGAGGGTAAGAATTACATCGAGCATTATGTGCATGCGCTTACTCATGAACTCAAAAGCCCGCTGGCGGCAATCCGCGGCGCGGCAGAGATCCTTAATGAGCAGCCGCCGCCGGCGGTGGCCGCGCGGTTTATCGATAATATTCTGGTGCAAAACGCGCGTATGCAGTCGCTGGTGGAAAAACTGCTCTCTCAGGCGCGTCTTGAAAACCGGGTAGAGATAGAGCCGGTGAGCGTGAGTGTCAGCACGCTGTTTTCACGGCTTGCGGATTCACGCTCCGCCGTTATCACGGAGAAAAATATCATCCTGACCTGCCAGCCCACTTCGCTGCAGGTGCAGGGCGACCCCGAGCTGCTTGAACAGGCGCTGGGCAATTTGCTGGATAACGCCATCGATTTTACCCCGCAGGGCGGGACGCTTCAGCTGGCTGCCGAGGAGACGCCAACCGAGATCCGGCTTACCGTAAGCGACAGCGGAAGCGGGATACCAGACTATGCCATGGCGCGTATTTTTGAACGTTTTTACTCGCTCCCCCGCGAGAACGGGTTGAAAAGCAGCGGGCTGGGTCTGGCATTCGTGCAGGAGGTGGCGCGTCTGCATCAGGGGGACATTGCTCTGCATAACCAGCCAGAAGGCGGCGTGAAAGCCACGCTGACACTTCACCGTCACTTCACATAACTTCAAACTGGCCCCACATAGCCCCGGTACGCTCTCCTCATCACAAAGGAGACGTAATGATGAAATCCCCCCTGTTCTGGAAAGTAAGCACCCTGCTGGGGTGCATTCTGCTGTTGTTAGTCCCGCTCTTTATGGTCAGTAACCTGATTTCGGAGCGTGAGAGCTACCGTAACGATGTTGAACACTCGCTTCGCCAAAGCACCAGCGGGCCGCAAAAGCTGGTAGGACCGCTGATTGCCATTCCTGTCACCGAGGTTTTTTACAAACTTGAGGATGAGAAAAAGGTCGAATACAAAAAAAGCTACCTGCACTTTATCCTGCCGGAATCTCTGCTCGTTGAGGGAAATCAGCGCGTGGAGTCCAGAAGCATCGGTATTTATGACGGGCAAATCTGGAACACCGATCTCAAAATAAAAGCGCAGTTTTCGACGGAGAAAATGGCGCAGCTGAAGGGCGAAACCATGACGCTGGGGCAGCCATTCCTGGTGATTGGCGTGGGTGATGCCCGGGGCATTGGTACTGTGAAGGTCGCAAAAATCAACGGTGAGGCGCTCAGCGTAGAACCGGGAACCGGCGTGTATGGCACACTTGCCGGTATTCATATTCCGCTGAGTGATAAAGCCCTTGAGCCGAAAACGCTCGCCCTTGATATGTCCTTTAACCTGGCGGGGACGGGCACTTTTGCGGTGGTGCCTGTCGGGCGTAACAGCGAAATGACGCTGAGCAGTAACTGGCCGCACCCGGGATTTATGGGATACTATCTGCCTGTTAAGCATCAGATTAGCGAGTCTGGTTTCCAGGCAAACTGGCAGAGCAGCTGGTTTGCTAACAATATGCAAAGCTGGTTCGCCGAGGGCGAGTCACCGGAATGGAGTTCTATCCCGGCCTTTAGCGTGACGGTTGCCACGCCAGCGGATCAGTACCAGCTGACAGACCGCGCGATCAAGTACGCTATTTTACTGATTGCCCTGACGTTTATGGCCTTCTTCGTGTTCGAAACCCTTACCGGATTGCGTCTGCACCCAATGCAGTATCTGCTGGTGGGGTTGTCGCTGGTCCTGTTCTATCTCGTCTTACTTGCCCTGTCTGAGCATGTCGGGTTTACGCCGGCCTGGATTATCGCAAGCCTTGTCGGCGCAATGATGAATGGTGTGTACCTGCAGGCGGTACTGAAAAGCTGGAGGCGAAGCGGGGTGTTTATTCTGGCGCTGCTGGGGCTGGATGTCGTGATGTGGTTCCTGCTGCGTTCTGAGGACAGCGCGTTGCTGCTGGGAGCTGCCGTACTGGCGATGGCACTGTTTGCGGTCATGTACCTGACGCGTCACCTTGACTGGTATTCACTCTCTCAGCCGAAGCGTCCCGTCCCCCCCGTTGAACCTGATGCGGATACGATGCGAGTCTGGAAATAAAAAACGGCGCGAAAGCGCCGTTTTTTTTACTTCAGTTGCCGGATTACTCCTGCAGGTCGCCGCAGAAACGATAACCTTCACCGTGAATAGTGGCGATAATTTCCGGCGTATCAGGCGTAGATTCGAAATGTTTACGGATACGACGGATGGTCACGTCTACGGTACGGTCGTGCGGCTTCAGCTCACGGCCGGTCATTTTCTTCAGCAGTTCTGCACGGGACTGAATTTTGCCCGGATTTTCACAGAAGTGCAGCATCGCGCGGAATTCACTGCGCGGCAGTTTATACTGCTCACCGTTCGGGCTAATCAGTGAACGGCTATTGATATCAAGTTCCCAGCCGTTGAACTTGTAGCTGTCTACGCTACGACGCTCTTCGCTGACCGTGCCCAGGTTCATGGTGCGGGACAGCAGGTTGCGTGCACGAATGGTTAACTCGCGTGGATTAAACGGTTTAGTGATGTAGTCATCCGCACCGATTTCCAGGCCAAGGATTTTATCAACTTCGTTATCACGGCCTGTCAGGAACATTAACGCGACGTTCGCCTGTTCACGCAGTTCGCGCGCCAGAAGAAGGCCGTTTTTGCCCGGCAGGTTGATATCCATGATCACCAGGTTGATATCATTTTCAGAAAGGATCTGATGCATCTCTGCGCCATCGGTCGCTTCAAAGACATCGTAGCCTTCTGCTTCGAAAATGCTCTTTAACGTGTTGCGTGTTACCAACTCGTCTTCAACGATAAGAATGTGCGGGGTCTGCATGTTTGCTACCTAAATTGCCAACTAAATCGAAACAGGAAGTACAAAAGTCCCTGACCTGCCTGATGCATGTCGCAAATTAACATGACCGGCCTAACGTGACTAAAGTACGTAATTGCGTTCTTGATGCACTTTCCATCAACGTCAACAACATCATTAGCTTGGTCGTGGGTACTTTCCCTTTGGACCCGACAGTGTCAAAAACGGCTGTCATCCTAACCATTTTAACAGCAACATAACAGGCTAAGTGACACCAGACACCCAATAAAACTACGCTTCGTTGACATATATCAAGTTCAATTGTAGCACGTTAACAGTTTGATGAAATCATCGTAGCCGAATGCTAGCCTTTGTCACAATTTTTCAATAAACCAACTAGTTGCGTACCTTGATTTATAAACGATACGAATCCAATCAGAAAAGAGTATTCATGAGGTCATTACCATTATAAAACATAAGGATAATAGCCTTCTGTTAACATTCTAACTGATTGTTCAGCCACAAAATAGTTTAGCGTTTTTAATTTGTTCTGAAACGCTATTTCGGTGATTTGTGTTGCATTTTTGTAAATTCGCGCCGCGTAATATGTTGAAGTGCATCACGTTTTTACCCGCTAACTGATTAAAAAGAGAGCATAAATGCATCTGTCGATTGTACTGGTCGCTCCAGCCAGAGCCGAAAATATAGGCGCTGCGGCGCGTGCCATGAAGACCATGGGGTTTACCGATCTTCGCATCGTGGACAGCCAGGCGCACCTCGAGCCCGCGGCCCGTTGGGTGGCGCACGGTTCAGGGGATATTCTCGATAATATAACCACTTACGACACGCTCGCCGCTGCGCTGCACGACATTTCTTTTACCGTGGCGACCACGGCACGCAGCCGGGCAAAGTTCCACTATTACGCCACGCCGGCGGAACTGGTGCCGATGTTAACGGAAAAAAGCCAGTGGCTGACGAAGGCCGCGCTGGTCTTCGGGCGGGAAGATTCCGGTCTGACGAACGAGGAGCTGGCGTTGGCGGACGTCCTGACCGGTGCGCCGATGGTGGCGGATTATCCGTCGCTGAATTTAGGCCAGGCGGTAATGGTGTATTGCTATCAATTAGCCTCCCTAATACAAATTCCTCAACCCCAGGCTGAAGGGGCAGATGAAAACCAGCTGGCCGCGCTGCGCGCTCGCGTTGACCATCTGTTATTACAACTCGGTGTCGCGGAAGATCAAAAAATGGCGGACTGGCTGCATCAGCGACTTGGGCGCCTTGAGCAGCGAGACACGGCAATGTTGCACCGTTTGCTGCATGATATTGAAAAAAAATTAGCCGAGTAAAATGCTGTCATAATTTTTTACTATGGCGTATCCGTCTGTCTGGGTGGGGTGCGTCTGGGGGAATCGGATGAAAATAAATCTGCAAGCAGCGGGACGTGAGAGCGTCCCGAATTGTGATCAAATTAAAAATTCATTGACTTAAGGTGCCCAATCCTTTAACCCTAAAAGAATACAGCACAGACAGATAATAATGACAGAGTACACAACATCCATGAAACGCATCAGCATCACCACCATTACAACAACCATCATCATTACCACAGGAAATGATGCGGGCTGACGCGTACAGGAAAAACAGAAAAAAGCCCGCACCCAAACAGTGCGGGCTTTTTTTTCGGCTAAAGGAAACGAGGTAGAACCATGCGAGTGTTGAAGTTCGGCGGTACATCAGTGGCAAATGCAGAACGTTTTCTGCGTGTTGCCGATATCCTGGAGAGCAACGCCAGGCAGGGGCAGGTCGCGACCGTGCTCTCTGCCCCGGCAAAAATCACCAACCACCTGGTGGCGATGATTGAAAAGACCATCGGTGGCCAGGATGCACTCCCGAACTTGAGCGACGCCGAGCGTATCTTCGCTGAGCTGCTGCAGGGACTGGCGGAGGCGCAGCCGGGTTTCCCGCTCGCACAGCTGAAATCCTTTGTTGAGCAAGAGTTCGCCCAAATCAAACACGTGCTGCACGGTATCAGCCTTTTAGGTCAGTGCCCGGACAGCATCAACGCGGCGTTAATCTGCCGTGGTGAAAAATTGTCGATTGCCATCATGGCGGGCCTGCTGGAAGCGCGTGGCCACAATGTGTCGGTTATCGATCCCGTTGAAAAACTGCTGGCAGTGGGTCACTACCTCGAGTCTACCGTTGATATAGCCGAATCAACCCGTCGCATTGCCGCGAGCAAAATTCCGTCTGACCATATGATCCTGATGGCGGGCTTCACCGCCGGAAACGAGAAGGGTGAACTTGTCGTACTGGGCCGCAACGGCTCCGACTACTCTGCTGCCGTGCTGGCAGCCTGTTTGCGCGCCGACTGTTGTGAGATCTGGACTGACGTCGATGGTGTATACACCTGCGATCCGCGCCAGGTGCCGGACGCCAGGCTGCTGAAGTCGATGTCATACCAGGAAGCGATGGAGCTTTCCTACTTCGGCGCTAAAGTTCTTCACCCTCGCACCATCTCTCCCATTGCCCAGTTCCAGATCCCTTGCCTGATTAAAAACACCGGTAACCCGCAAGCGCCAGGCACGCTGATTGGTGCCAGTACCGATGAAGACGGCCTGCCGGTGAAAGGCATTTCTAACCTGAACAATATGGCCATGTTCAGCGTTTCCGGCCCGGGAATGAAAGGCATGGTCGGTATGGCGGCCCGCGTTTTCGCGGCCATGTCTCGCAACGGTATCTCGGTTGTGCTGATCACTCAGTCCTCTTCTGAATACAGCATCAGCTTCTGCGTACCGCAGGGGGATTGCCTGCGCGCCCGTCGTGCGCTGGAAGAAGAGTTTTACCTTGAGCTGAAAGAAGAGCTGCTGGAGCCGCTTTCTATCCAGGAACGCCTGGCAGTCATCTCGGTAGTGGGCGACGGTATGCGTACGCTGCGCGGTATCTCGGCCAAATTCTTTGCCGCGCTGGCCAGGGCCAACATCAACATTGTGGCCATTGCCCAGGGATCATCTGAGCGTTCAATCTCGGTGGTCGTTGACAACGACGATGCGACAACCGGCGTTCGCGTGGTTCATCAGATGCTGTTCAACACCGATCAGGTGATTGAGCTGTTCCTGATTGGCGTGGGCGGTGTGGGTGGCGCGTTGCTGGAGCAGGTGAAGCGTCAGCAGGAGTGGTTGAAGAAAAAGCACATTGATCTGCGCGTGTGCGGTATCGCGAACTCAAAAGCGCTGCTGACCAACGTTCATGGTCTGAACCTGGAAAACTGGCAGACTGAGCTGAATGATGCCAAAGAGCCCTTTAATCTGGGCCGGTTAATCCGTCTGGTGAAAGAGTATCACCTGCTTAACCCGGTCATTGTCGATTGTACCTCGAACCAGGCGGTGGCCGATCAGTACGCCGATTTCCTGCGCGAAGGTTTCCACGTGGTGACGCCAAACAAAAAGGCCAACACCTCGTCGATGGATTACTATCACCAGCTGCGTCTGGCGGCGAGCAAGTCACGGCGTAAGTTCCTCTACGACACCAACGTGGGCGCGGGCCTGCCGGTGATCGAGAACCTGCAAAACCTGCTGAACGCGGGGGATGAACTGCAGCGTTTCTCCGGCATTCTTTCCGGCTCGCTGTCGTTTATCTTCGGCAAGCTGGATGAGGGCATGAGCCTGTCGGAAGCGACCCGTGCCGCGCGTGAACTGGGGTACACCGAGCCGGATCCGCGAGACGATCTCTCCGGTATGGATGTGGCGCGTAAGTTGCTCATACTGGTGCGTGAAACGGGCCGTGAGCTGGAGCTTTCCGATATCGTGATTGAGCCTGTTCTGCCTGCCGGGTTTGACGACAGCGGTGACGTGAACACCTTTATGGCCAATTTAGCGCAGCTAGACGACGCCTTTGCCGCACGCGTTGCGAAAGCCCGTGATGAAGGTAAGGTATTGCGCTATGTTGGCAATATTGAAGACGATGGTATGTGCCGCGTGAAGATTGCTGAAGTGGATGGCAACGACCCGCTGTTCAAAGTAAAAAACGGCGAAAACGCCCTCGCGTTTTACAGCCACTATTATCAGCCACTGCCGCTGGTGCTTCGCGGCTATGGCGCAGGGAATGATGTTACCGCGGCGGGTGTATTTGCCGATTTGCTGCGTACCCTGTCATGGAAGTTAGGAGTTTAACATGGTGAAAGTTTATGCCCCGGCTTCCAGCGCCAATATGAGCGTCGGATTTGATGTGCTGGGTGCGGCGGTGACGCCGGTGGATGGTTCGCTGCTGGGCGATACGGTAACGGTTGAAGCGGCAGAGAGCTTTAGCCTGAATAACGTGGGCCGCTTCGCCAGCAAACTGCCGACAGACCCGCGCGAGAATATCGTTTATCAGTGCTGGGAGCGGTTCTGTCAGGAGATCGGCAAAAATGTGCCGGTCGCCATGACGCTGGAGAAAAGTATGCCGATTGGCTCTGGCCTGGGTTCCAGCGCCTGCTCCGTGGTCGCCGGACTGGTGGCCATGAATGAGCACTGCGGCAAGCCGCTGAATAATAACCGTCTGCTCGGGTTAATGGGCGAGCTGGAAGGGCGCATCTCCGGCAGCATTCATTATGACAACGTTGCCCCCTGCTTCCTCGGTGGTATGCAGCTGATGATTGAAGAAAATGGCATCATCAGCCAGCAGGTGCCAGGGTTTGATGAGTGGTTGTGGGTGCTGGCCTATCCCGGCATTAAGGTATCCACCGCTGAAGCGCGTGCGATCCTGCCTGCGCAGTATCGTCGTCAGGACTGTATCGCTCACGGACGTCATCTGGCCGGCTTTATACACGCCTGCTACACCCGTCAGCCGCAGCTGGCAGCAAAATTAATGAAAGACGTTATCGCCGAGCCGTACCGCACTAAGCTGTTGCCTGGCTTTAACGAGGCGCGACAGGCGTCAATGGATACCGGCGCACTGGCGTGCGGTATCTCCGGCTCCGGCCCGACGCTGTTCGCCCTGTGCGATAAGCCAGACACGGCGCAGCGCGTGGCGGACTGGCTCTCTAAACACTACCTGCAAAATCAGGAAGGCTTTGTTCATATTTGCCGTCTGGACACGGCTGGCGCACGAGTACTGGGATAACGAATGAAACTCTACAACCTTAAAGATCATAACGAGCAGGTCAGCTTCGCGCAGGCGGTGACTCAGGGACTGGGCAAAAATCAGGGGCTGTTCTTCCCCCATGACCTGCCGGAATTTCAGCTGACCGACATTGATGAACTGCTGAAGCAGGACTTTGTCACCCGCAGCACTAAAATTCTCTCTGCCTTTATCGGCGATGAAATCCCGCAGGAGCTGCTGGAAGAGCGCGTGCGTGCAGCGTTCGCTTTCCCGGCACCGGTTAAGCAGGTTGAGCCGGATGTCGGCTGCCTTGAGCTGTTCCACGGTCCAACCCTGGCGTTTAAAGACTTCGGTGGCCGCTTTATGGCGCAGATGCTGACCCACATCAGCGGCGACAAACCGGTAACGATTCTGACGGCGACCTCCGGCGATACCGGTGCGGCCGTTGCCCATGCGTTCTATGGTCTGAAGAACGTTCGCGTGGTGATCCTCTACCCGAAAGGCAAAATCAGTCCGCTGCAGGAAAAACTGTTCTGTACGCTCGGGGGCAACATTGAGACCGTGGCGATTGACGGCGATTTCGATGCCTGTCAGGCGCTGGTTAAGCAGGCCTTCGATGATGAAGAGCTGAAAGTGGCGCTGGGTCTGAACTCGGCGAACTCCATTAACATCAGCCGTCTGCTGGCGCAGATCTGCTACTACTTCGAAGCGGTTGCACAGTTGCCACAGGAGGCGCGCAATCAGCTGGTCGTCTCCGTACCAAGCGGCAACTTTGGTGACCTGACGGCGGGCCTGCTGGCGAAATCGCTCGGTCTGCCGGTAAAACGCTTTATCGCCGCCACCAACGCCAACGACACCGTGCCGCGCTTCCTGAAAGACGGTAAATGGGCGCCGAACGCCACGCAGGCGACGCTTTCGAATGCGATGGACGTAAGCCAGCCGAACAACTGGCCGCGTGTGGAAGAGCTGTTCCGCCGTAAGGTCTGGCGTCTGGGCGATCTGGGTTATGCCGCGGTGACGGATGAGACCACCAAAGCCACCATGCGTGAGCTGAAAGCGGTGGGGTACACCTCTGAACCGCATGCGGCGATCGCCTACCGTGCGCTGCGCGATCAGCTGAATCCGGGGGAGTATGGCCTGTTCCTGGGAACGGCTCATCCGGCGAAGTTCAAAGAGAGCGTGGAAGTGATTCTGGGTGAAACGCTGCCGCTGCCAAAAGAGCTGGCCGAGCGTGCGGATCTGCCGCTGCTTTCGCATGAACTGCCCGCGGATTTCGCCGCGCTGCGTAAGTTGATGATGACGCGCGGATAACGGTTCTGTCACCCTATGCAGGCCGGGTAAGGTGAAACTTACCCGGCTTTTTTTATGGAGAAATTAAGGAGGAAAATAGCAGTAAAAAAGCAGAAATTCCCAATAAATGCGGTCACTTAGCGATTAGGATTGCAGAGAATAACATCCCCCGTCCTCCTCACGTATTCTCCTTACATCGGCCCACATCGGGTAAATGAATAAGGAGTCACCTATGTCTAAACTGAAACCTGCTCTGCTGGTGCTTTCAATGATGCTGGTCGCTCCGATGGCGGTTCAGGCCTCTGAAATCACCCTCGTCCCTGCGGTAAAACTGCAGATTGGCGATCAGGATAATCGTGGTCACTACTGGGATGGTGGCCGCTGGCGCGACCATGACTGGTGGAAGGCTCACTATGACTGGCGCGATAATCACTGGCGCCCACATGACGATCATCACGATCGTCATCATGATGACCACCATCACGATCGTCACGACGACCCGCGTCCTGGCCCGGACTGGAAACACCATTAATGCAAAACCCCGCCATCTGGCGGGGTTTGTTTTACTGCTCGTGGCGCTTAAACACCAGTTCGCCTTTTCCTGACGCTTCTTCATCGAAGAAGTAGCCTTCGCTGTTGAAGCCGGTCAGTTGCTCCGGCTTCGTCAGGCGGTTCTGAATGATGTAGCGGCTCATCAACCCACGCGCTTTTTTGGCGTAGAAGCTGATGACCTTGAACTTGCCGTTTTTCTCATCGAGGAAAACGGGCTTAATAATTTCCGCATCCAGCTTTTTGGGCTTCACCGATTTGTAGTATTCATCGGAGGCCAGATTGATCACCACATTATCGCCCTGAGCATGCAGCGCAGCGTTCAGTTTGTCGGTGATGATATCACCCCAGAAATGGTACAGATCTTTGCCTTTAGGGTTTTCCAGGCGGATACCCATCTCCAGACGATATGGCTGCATCAGGTCCAACGGGCGCAGCACGCCGTACAGACCTGACAACATGCGCAGATGCTGCTGGGCGAAGTCGAAATCGGCTTCGCTAAAATCTTCCGCCTGCAGGCCGGTATACACATCACCTTTAAACGCCAGAAGCGCCTGGCGGGCGTTGTTTGGCGTGAAGTCCGGGTGCCACTCGTGGAAACGGGTCGCGTTAAGATCCGCCAGTTTGTCGCTGATGCTCATCAGCGAGGCAATTTGTGGCGCAGAGAGCTTACGCGCGACGTGAATCAGCTGTTGCGAATAGTCCAGCAGTTCAGGCTGGGTATAGCGCTCGGTGGCGAGCGGGCTCTGGTAATCGAGCGTTTTAGCAGGTGAAATCAGAATCAGCATATCCAGTCCTTGCAGGAAATTTAGAGCGACTTTAGCAAAAAATCGCCCTCAATTGATCGATAGCTGTTATTGCCGTGGCAAATCATCCCAGGTGCCGGGCGCAATTTGCGCCTGGATGTCGGGATAACGCGAGGCATCAAAGACCGGTGGTACGCCCAGTTTGCGCTGACGAAGATAGTCCCGTGCGATAAGCGTAACCACGGGTGAGAGCAGCAGGATCGCCGTCAGGTTAGTGATGGCCATGAGCGCCATAAAGACATCCGCCAGTTGCCAGACCAGCGGCATACTGAGCAGCGAACCTGCTAACACCATCAGTATCACCCCGAGGCGCAGCAGCGTGATCATACGGCGGGAGTCCACTTTCAGGAAAATAAGGTTATTTTCGGCGTAGAGGTAATTCACAACAATCGAGCTGAAGGCGAATAACAGCAGGATGAGCGAGACAAACCCGGCTCCCCAGCCGCCCGTCAGATTCACCAGTGCCTGCTGAAGCAGTTGTATGCCGGCTGTTTCCGATGAGTGAGGTACCGGGCCGGCCAGCAGCAGGATCATGGCGCTGGCGGAACAGATAATAATGGTGTCCGTAAAAACGCCAATCATCTGAACAATGCCTTGTGCCGCCGGGTGAGGCGGCCAGGACGCGGCGGCGGCTGCGGCATTGGGCGTTGATCCCATACCGGCTTCATTGGAGAACATTCCGCGCTGAAAGCCCGACATCAGCGCCTGGCTGAAGGTATAACCCAGTGCGCCCGATGCCGCCTCACGCCAGCCAAATGCGCTTTTGAAGATGGTTGCAATCACTTCCGGCACCTGCTCGATATGCCGTGCGGCGACGAACAGGCTGGCGGCAACCCACAGCAGCGCCATGACCGGCACCAGCCACTGCATCAGGCGGGCGACACCTTTTAGGCCGGTCGAAATGGTCAGCAGGATACAGAGGGCTAAAACAAGCCCGGTGATCCACTCCGGACACGCAAAGGCATAGCGCAAGGCATGGGCGACAGAATTCGCCTGAACGGTATTAAAAATCAGACCGTACGCGAGCAGTAAAAACAGCGAAAACAGCACGCCCATCCAGCGCATTCCTAAGCCACGCGCCATGTACCAGGCCGGGCCGCCGCGAAACTGTCCGTTTTTATCTTTTTCTTTGTAGAGTTGGGCGAGGGCGCTTTCGGCAAAGGAGGTGGCCATCCCGATAAGCGCCGTGACCCACATCCAGAAAACGGCGCCCGGGCCACCGGCGCTGATGGCCAGTGCTACCCCAGCCATATTACCGCTGCCGAGGCGTGCGGCAATGCTGGTGCAGAGGGCCTGGAAAGAGGTTAATCCGCCCGGCTGGGGCGTGACGCTGTTTTTCAGACTTCTGCCAAATTTGCGAATATAACGAAACTGGATAAACCCGCTGCGTAGCGTAAACCAAATACCTGCACCCAGCAGCAGGTATATCATTATCGAACCCCAAAGGACTTCATTAATAAAGAAAAGGAAATCAGGCATTAACGTCCCTCTTGTTGATGCCAAAATGAATATGTAAGCGCTACCACTGATTGGACATGCTGTTACTTAGCAGCCTGTTAATATTCTGAGTTTATCATACTCTGTCTAAGCGCACTGTCTGCGGTTGCGCTACCCCTCCGTCGTGTTATCATCAGGGCAGACCGGTTACATCCCCCTAACAAGTAAACCTGTCATTTTTCCGCTGCAGGCATGCTGTCGGTAGCGTGAATTATCCAGGGCACGTTAAAAGAGAAACACTATCATGACGGATAAATTGACCTCCCTTCGTCAGTTCACCACTGTCGTAGCTGACACCGGAGATATCGCGGCAATGAAGCTGTACCAGCCGCAGGATGCCACCACCAACCCTTCTCTGATCCTTAACGCCGCACAGATCCCTGAGTATCGCAAACTGATTGACGACGCAGTGACCTGGGCGAAAGCACAGAGCAACGACCGCGCGCAGCAGGTTGTTGATGCCACTGATAAACTGGCCGTGAACATTGGTCTGGAAATTCTGAAACTGGTTCCTGGCCGCATCTCTACCGAAGTTGACGCACGTCTCTCCTACGACACCGAAGCGTCTATCGCCAAAGCAAAACGTCTGATCAAAATGTACAACGATGCCGGCATCAGCAATGACCGCATCCTGATCAAACTGGCGTCGACCTGGCAGGGTATTCGTGCAGCTGAACAGCTGGAAAAAGACGGTATCAACTGTAACCTGACGCTGCTGTTCTCCTTCGCACAGGCGCGTGCATGTGCGGAAGCCGGCGTATACCTGATTTCTCCATTCGTTGGCCGTATTCTGGACTGGTACAAAGCCAACACGGATAAGAAAGAGTACGCGGCATCTGAAGATCCAGGCGTCGTTTCCGTGACCGAAATCTACGAATACTACAAACAGCACGGTTATGAGACTGTGGTGATGGGCGCAAGCTTCCGTAACGTAGGTGAAATCATCGAACTGGCTGGCTGTGACCGCCTGACCATCGCCCCGGCACTGCTGAAAGAGCTGGCTGAAAGCGAAGGTGCTATCGAGCGTAAACTGTCCTACACCGGTGAAGTGAAAGCGCGTCCGGAGCGCATCACTGAATCTGAGTTCCTGTGGCAGCATAACCAGGATCCAATGGCTGTAGATAAACTGGCGGACGGTATCCGTAAGTTTGCTATCGACCAGGAAAAACTGGAAAAAATGATCGGCGACCTGCTGTAATCATTCTGCGTGACCGGGTTCCCGGTCACGCTACTTCTTTCGTACTCTGTCTGAATTTCCCCTCTGCGTGTATCATTCCCTTTAATCAGTACTTTTTTGAATGGAATGGATATGAATACCTTACGCATCGGCTTAGTGTCGATTTCTGACCGCGCCTCCAGCGGTGTTTATCAGGATAAAGGCATCCCCGCGCTGGAAGAATGGCTGGGCAGTGCGTTGACAACCCCCTTTGAGATCCAGACCCGCCTGATCCCTGACGAACAGCCCATTATCGAACAGACACTCTGTGAGCTGGTGGATGAGATGAGCTGCCACCTGGTATTGACCACGGGAGGCACCGGACCTGCGCGCCGGGACGTCACTCCGGATGCCACGCTGGCGGTTGCCGATCGTGAGATGCCTGGCTTCGGTGAGCAGATGCGCCAGATCAGTCTACACTTTGTGCCGACGGCGATCCTCTCCCGTCAGGTCGGGGTGATCCGCAAGCAGGCATTGATTCTGAATTTGCCGGGCCAGCCGAAGTCCATCAAAGAGACGCTTGAAGGACTGAAAGCGGAAGATGGCAGCGTGATCGTGCACGGGATTTTTGCAAGTGTACCGTATTGTATACAGTTGCTTGACGGTCCGTATGTGGAGACCGATGAGAAAGTGGTAGCAGCTTTTCGTCCGAAAAACGCCCGTCGCGAGACAATCTCCTGAAATTAATCAATATGTGACATTAGCTGAAGCGACGGTGGCGTGGTAAGGGTTTTACGGTATAGTAATTTTTTCTTTACGTTTGCTGTAAAAATAAATCCACAATACAAGCCAAATGGTTCGCTATGTCACATAACACCCGACCTCTGAATCGACAGGACTATAAAACCCTCACGCTCGCGGCCTTAGGCGGTGCGCTGGAGTTTTACGACTTCATCATCTTCGTCTTCTTCGCCGCCGTGGTGGGGGAACTTTTCTTCCCGGCAGATATCCCGGAGTGGTTGCGCCAGGTGCAAACCTTCGGCATTTTTGCCGCCGGGTATCTGGCACGACCGCTGGGTGGCATTGTGATGGCCCACTTTGGTGACCTGGTCGGGCGTAAGAAGATGTTCACGCTTAGCATTTTACTGATGGCCGTGCCGACGCTGGCCATTGGTCTGCTGCCCACTTACGCCTCAATGGGCATTGTTGCTCCGCTGCTGCTGTTGCTTATGCGCATTCTTCAGGGGGCGGCAATTGGCGGCGAAGTGCCGGGGGCCTGGGTGTTTGTGGCGGAGCATGTGCCGGCGCGCCGCATCGGCATCGCCTGTGGAACCTTAACGGCGGGGCTGACTGTCGGTATCCTCCTCGGTTCAGTGGTGGCCACTATCGTGAATACCAGCATGACGCAACAGGCGGTTCACGACTGGGGATGGCGCGTACCGTTCCTGCTCGGCGGGGCGTTTGGCCTGGTGGCGATGTATCTTCGCCGCTGGCTGCAGGAGACACCTATTTTCCTTGAGATGCAGCAGCGCAAGGCGCTGGCACAGGAGTTGCCGGTAAAAGCCGTGGTGGTGCGCCACCGGAGCGCGGTTGTGGTGTCGATGCTGCTCACCTGGCTGCTGTCGGCGGGCATCGTGGTCGTTATCTTGATGTCTCCGGTATGGCTGCAAAAGCAGTACGGTTTTGCGCCGGCGGTAACGTTGCAGGCAAACAGTATCGCCACCATTATGCTCTGCTTTGGCTGTCTGGCCGCGGGGCTGGCCGTTGATCGTATCGGTGCCGGCCTGACTTTCATCATCGGCAGTCTGCTGCTGGCTGCGTCGAGCTGGGCGTTTTACCACCTGGCAGGCAGCCATCCTGAACAGCTGTTCCTGCTCTACGGTACGGTCGGGCTGTGCGTGGGGGTTGTCGGTGCAGTGCCGTATGTGATGGTGCGAGCTTTTCCACCAGAGGTCCGCTTCACCGGGATCTCTTTTTCCTATAACGTCTCTTACGCCATCTTTGGCGGGCTGACGCCGATTGCGGTCACGGTGTTGATGGGAGTATCCCCGATGGCACCCGCCTGGTATGTGCTCGCGCTGTCGGTGATGGGGCTGGTGTTAGGCATTTGGCTTCGGCAGAAACAGGGATGTCGTGCCCGCGAAGCGGACACGACAGATGGATCAGTGTTTTTCACCAATCGGTAGGATGGTGCGGTCAAACTGCTCGTTCAGCACTTCACCCATTGCCAGGTAGATAGCGCTTGCGCCGCACACCAGACCAATCCAGCCGGCAATATGCACGATGCTTTCGTTATCCACGAGGTGGCCGATCGCCAGCAGGGCGAACAGCACGGTCAGGCTCAGGAAAACAAACTGCAGTGCGCGGTTGCCTTTCAGGGTGCCGAAGAACATAAACAGTGTGAATACGCCCCACAGACCAAGGTAAACGCCCAGGAAATGTGCGTTTGCCGCGTCTGCCAGGCCCATTTTAGGCATCAGCAGGATCGCGACCAGGGTCAGCCAGAAAGAACCATAAGAGGTGAATGCGGTTAAGCCGAAGGTGTTGCCTTTCTTATATTCCAGCAGGCCCGCGAAGATTTGCGCGATACCGCCGTAAAAAATGCCCATCGCCAGGATAATGCCATCCATCGGGAACATCCCGATGTTGTGCAGGTTCAGCAGGATAGTGGTCATGCCAAAACCCATCAGGCCCAGCGGAGCCGGATTAGCCAACTTAGTGTTGCCCATAAGTCCTCAAAAAAATCATCATTAATATGGTGAAATGGTTAAACCCGCGTCAGTTCTCCCTGACGGGGCGCGGCATCATAATGGGCGCAATCAATGCCGTCTATGATCTCATCAGGGTGAAATTAAAAATTTTTTTTACCGTTCCCCCTTGATGGACGCTGGCGCGACCCCATCTTGTAGTCAACCGCAGTGTGTGGACCTGAAAAAAATCAATTGTGGGCAGTTGAAAAAGCACGTTCTGCCCTTATTACAGGTACACAACCACATGTTGACTGAATTTTAAGTGGAGACGTTTAGATGGGTAAAATTATTGGTATCGACCTGGGTACTACCAACTCTTGTGTAGCGATTATGGATGGCACTACCGCACGCGTGCTGGAGAACGCCGAGGGCGATCGCACCACGCCTTCTATCATTGCTTATACCCAGGATGGTGAAACTCTGGTTGGTCAGCCGGCTAAACGTCAGGCAGTGACAAACCCGCAAAATACCCTGTTTGCGATTAAACGCCTGATTGGCCGCCGCTTCCAGGACGAAGAAGTTCAGCGTGACGTTTCTATCATGCCTTACAAAATCATCGCAGCAGATAACGGCGATGCATGGCTTGATGTGAAAGGCACCAAAACGGCACCACCGCAGATCTCTGCTGAAGTGCTGAAAAAAATGAAGAAAACCGCAGAAGATTACCTGGGTGAACCGGTAACTGAAGCTGTTATCACCGTTCCTGCTTACTTCAACGATGCTCAGCGTCAGGCAACGAAAGATGCTGGCCGTATCGCAGGTCTGGAAGTAAAACGTATCATCAACGAACCAACCGCAGCGGCACTGGCTTACGGTCTGGATAAAGAAGTTGGCAACCGTACTATCGCGGTTTACGACCTGGGTGGTGGTACTTTCGACATCTCTATTATCGAAATCGACGAAGTTGATGGCGAAAAAACCTTCGAAGTTCTGGCAACCAACGGTGATACCCACCTGGGTGGTGAAGACTTCGATACCCGTCTGATCAACTACCTCGTTGACGAGTTCAAGAAAGATCAGGGCATTGACCTGCGTAACGACCCGCTGGCAATGCAGCGCCTGAAAGAAGCCGCTGAGAAAGCGAAGATCGAACTGTCTTCCGCTCAGCAGACCGACGTGAACCTGCCGTATATCACTGCAGACGCGACCGGTCCTAAACACATGAACATTAAAGTGACCCGTGCGAAACTGGAAAGCCTGGTAGAAGACCTGGTGAACCGTTCCATCGAGCCACTGAAAGTTGCTCTGCAGGATGCTGGCCTGTCCGTGTCTGATATCAACGACGTTATCCTCGTCGGTGGCCAGACCCGTATGCCAATGGTTCAGAAGAAAGTGGCTGAATTCTTTGGTAAAGAGCCACGTAAAGACGTTAACCCGGACGAAGCAGTGGCTATCGGTGCTGCCGTTCAGGGTGGTGTGTTGACGGGTGATGTGAAAGACGTTCTGCTGCTGGACGTTACCCCGCTGTCTCTGGGTATCGAAACCATGGGCGGTGTGATGACGGCGCTTATCACCAAAAACACCACTATCCCTACTAAGCACAGCCAGGTGTTCTCTACTGCTGAAGACAACCAGTCTGCAGTAACCATCCATGTGCTGCAGGGTGAGCGTAAGCGTGCGGCGGATAACAAGTCACTGGGTCAGTTCAACCTGGATGGCATCAACCCGGCGCCACGCGGTATGCCGCAGATCGAAGTAACCTTCGATATCGATGCTGATGGTATCCTGCACGTTTCCGCGAAAGACAAAAACAGCGGTAAAGAGCAGAAGATCACCATTAAGGCCTCTTCCGGTCTGAACGAAGAAGAGATCCAGAAAATGGTTCGTGAAGCAGAAGCGAACGCGGAATCTGACCGTAAGTTCGAAGAGCTGGTTCAGACCCGTAACCAGGGCGACCATCTGCTGCACAGCACCCGTAAGCAGGTTGAAGAAGCCGGCGATAAACTGCCAGCTGAAGACAAAACGGCTATCGAAGCTGCACTGAGCGCGCTGGAAACGTCTCTGAAAGGCGAAGACAAAGCGGATATCGAAGCGAAGATGCAGGAGCTGGCACAGGCTTCTCAGAAGCTGATGGAAATCGCTCAGCAGCAGCACGCCCAACAGCAGGCTGGCGCTGACGCTTCTCAGAACAACGCGAAAGACGACGACGTTGTCGACGCTGAGTTCGAAGAAGTGAAAGACAAAAAATAATCGCCCTGATGCAGGGTAATTAATCGGCACGGGCGTAGGAGAACTCTCCACGCCCGTGCTCGCATGTTAAGGGGCTTAAAAAAACCAATGGCAAAGCAAGACTATTACGAGATTTTAGGCGTTCCGAAAACTGCGGAAGAGCGTGAAATCAAAAAGGCGTATAAGCGCCTGGCCATGAAATTCCACCCGGACCGCAACCAGGGTGACAAAGAGGCTGAAGCCAAATTTAAAGAGATCAAAGAAGCCTACGAAGTCCTGACCGATGCACAGAAACGTGCGGCCTATGACCAGTACGGTCACGCAGCCTTCGAACAAGGCGGCATGGGCGGCGGTGGTTTCGGTGGCGGCGGCTTTGGCGGCGGCGCTGACTTCAGCGATATCTTTGGCGATGTTTTCGGCGACATTTTTGGCGGCGGTCGTGGCCGTCAGCGCGCGGCGCGCGGCGCCGACCTGCGCTACAACATGGATCTGACGCTGGAAGAGGCCGTACGCGGCGTCACCAAAGAGATCCGTATTCCGACGCTGGAAGAGTGCGACGTTTGCCACGGCAGCGGCGCGAAAGCAGGCACCCAGCCGCAAACCTGTCCAACCTGTCACGGTTCCGGTCAGGTGCAGATGCGTCAGGGCTTCTTTGCCGTGCAGCAGGCGTGTCCGCACTGTCATGGTCGCGGTACGCTGATTAAAGACCCCTGCACAAAATGCCACGGTCATGGTCGCGTTGAGAAAACCAAGACGCTGTCCGTTAAAATCCCGGCAGGCGTGGACACGGGCGACCGTATCCGTCTGGCAGGTGAAGGTGAGGCCGGCGAGCACGGCGCACCGGCAGGCGATCTGTACGTTCAGGTTCAGGTCAAGCAGCACGCCATCTTTGAGCGTGAAGGCAACAACCTGTACTGTGAAGTGCCCATCAACTTCGCCATGGCGGCACTCGGTGGCGAAATTGAAGTGCCAACGCTTGATGGTCGCGTCAATCTGAAGGTTCCAGGCGAAACCCAGACCGGCAAGCTGTTCCGCATGCGTGGTAAAGGTGTTAAATCCGTTCGCGGTGGTGCGCAGGGCGACCTGCTGTGCCGCGTGGTGGTTGAAACCCCGGTTGGCCTGAACGACAAGCAGAAACAGCTGCTGAAAGAGCTGCAGGAAAGTTTTGGCGGCCCGACGGGTGAGAAAAATAGCCCGCGCTCCAAAAGCTTCTTCGATGGCGTTAAAAAATTCTTCGACGATTTGACCCGCTGATCCGTTAGCTGGTGTTCATCTCAAAAAGCCCGGAAGCGATTTCGGGCTTTTTCTTTTTGTAGCTGTCCTCATGGCTATCATTCGGTAAAACTGAATATATACTCAACATTAATCTGCTTTTGCCGAGCTGTTTGGCCTGGTATTATGGTTTTACCGAAGTATTGCTGTAAGAGAGAGCCTACGTGAAATTAATACACCGTTTTTTTAGCAGTGAAGCATCAGGCGGCATCATCCTGATCATTGCCGCTGCGGCCGCGATGGCGCTGGCCAATATGGGTTTCACACGCGACTTTTACCACGCGTTTCTGGAAACTCCCGTCGAGCTGAAAGTCGGGGCGCTGGAAATTAACAAGAACATGCTGCTGTGGATCAACGATGCACTGATGGCCGTGTTTTTCCTGCTGGTAGGACTGGAGGTTAAGCGTGAGCTGGTCCTGGGTTCGCTTGCCAGCCGTCAGCGTGCCGCGTTCCCGGTGATTGCCGCATTCGGGGGGATGGTCATTCCGGCGTTGCTCTTCCTGGCGTTCACCTGGCAGGATCCGGTATCGCGTCATGGCTGGGCCATTCCGGCAGCAACGGATATCGCGTTTGCCCTGGGTGTGCTGGCCTTGCTGGGAAGCCGCGTGCCGGTGGCACTGAAAATCTTCCTGATGGCGCTGGCGATCATTGATGACCTGGGCGCGATTGTCATTATTGCGTTGTTCTACACCAGTGACCTGTCGATCCTGTCGTTGAGCGTTGCCGCAGGAGCGATTGCGGTACTGGCGCTGTTAAACATTTGCAACGTGCGCCGCATCGGGATCTACGTGCTGGTGGGGATGGTGCTGTGGACCGCGGTACTGAAATCAGGCGTGCACGCTACGCTCGCCGGGGTCATCGTCGGCTTCTTCGTTCCGCTTAAGCCGCAGGAGGGGAGATCGCCTGCCAAACAGCTGGAGCATGTACTGCACCCGTGGGTCGCCTTTATGATCCTGCCGCTGTTTGCTTTCGCTAATGCAGGCGTTTCGCTGGAAGGGGTAACCCTTGAGGGACTGACCTCAATGTTGCCGCTGGGCATTATTGCCGGACTGTTTATTGGTAAGCCGCTGGGTATTAGCCTGTTCTGCTGGCTGGCGCTGAAGCTGAAGCTGGCGTCACTGCCGCACGGTACCACGTTTAAGCAGATCATGGCGGTGGGCGTGCTGTGCGGCATTGGGTTTACCATGTCGATCTTTATCTCAACGCTGGCTTTTGGTGCCCATGCGCCTGAGCTTATCGTCTGGGCGAAGCTGGGTATCCTTATCGGATCGTTACTGGCCGCAGTCACTGGCTATACCTTATTGAAGGTCAAACTGTCCGGACCGGTCGTTCAGGCATAACAGGAAACCGGGAGAAGAACACCTTCTCCCGCTACACGATCAGGGAGCGAAGACACGATGTCTCATTTGAATTACAACCACCTTTACTACTTCTGGCACGTCTATAAGCAGGGATCGGTCGTGGGGGCGGCAGAGGCGCTCTACCTGACGCCGCAGACCATCACCGGGCAAATCAAAGCGCTGGAAGAGCGGCTGCAGGGCAAGCTCTTTAAGCGCAAGGGCCGTGGGATTGAGCCAAGTGAGCTGGGCGAACTGGTTTTCCGCTACGCGGATAAGATGTTCACCTTAAGCCAGGAGATGCTGGATATTGTTAACTACCGCAAAGAGTCAAACCTGCTCTTTGACGTCGGCGTGGCGGATGCGTTGTCAAAACGGCTGGTCAGCGGCGTGCTGGATGCGGCGGTGGTCGAAGATGAGCAAATCCACCTGCGCTGTTTTGAGTCCACGCACGAGATGCTGCTGGAGCAGCTGAGCCAGCATAAGCTGGATATGATTATCTCGGACTGCCCGATCGACTCTACGCAGCAGGAAGGGCTGTTCTCGGTGAAGATTGGCGAATGCGGGGTCAGCTTCTGGTGCATTAACCCGCCGCCGGAAAAACCGTTTCCTGCCTGTCTGGAGGAGCGTCGTTTGCTGGTGCCAGGCCGGCGCTCCATGCTTGGGCGTAAACTGCTGAACTGGTTTAACTCTCAGGGACTGAAGGTGGAGATCCTCGGCGAGTTTGACGATGCTGCGCTAATGAAAGCCTTTGGTGAGGCGCATAACGCCATCTTCGTTGCACCGACGCTGTACGTGCACGATCTCTATTCAGATAACAAGATTACGGAGATTGGCCGGGTCGATAACGTGATGGAGGAGTATCACGCGATATTTGCAGAAAGGATGATTCAACACCCAGCGGTACAGCGCATCTGTAACCGCGACTACTCGGCGCTGTTTACGCCACCGGCAATCTGAAGATATAAAAAAACCCGCGTTAAGCGGGTTCTTTTAAAACAAGCAACAACAAGTGGCGATTAAGCCAGTTTGTTGATCTGCGCGGTCAGGTTTGCTTTATGACGCGCTGCTTTGTTTTTGTGGATCAGACCTTTAGCAGCCTGACGATCCACGATTGGTTGCATTTCATTAAATGCGTTCTGCGCAGCAGCTTTGTCGCCAGCTTCGATAGCTGCGTATACTTTCTTGATGAAAGTACGCATCATAGAGCGACGGCTTGCATTGTGCTTACGAGCCTTTTCAGACTGGATAGCACGTTTCTTAGCTGATTTGATATTAGCCAAGGTCCAACTCCCAAATATGATCTATGTGGACAATTCAAAGGCCGAGGAATATGCCCTCTATACCTTCTTTTGTCAATGGATTTGTGCAAATAAGCGCCGTTGATTGGCGACGCTACGTTACGTAGTGATGGCGCAGGATTCTACCAGCTTGTCGCTCGTGAATACAGCTTTTCGGCACAAAAAACGCAGTTCACGGGCAGATTTTTTTGCTGTGAAAGGTCAGCCTGATGAAATCATTACGGCTTTCTGTTTTGCGCGAACAATCGCCGGTTAACCTTAACCGCTGTACAAGGTATACTTTGGCGATTTTCACTGTTTTGAGCCAGACATGAAGCTGATACGCGGCATACATAATCTCAGCAGAGCACCGCACGGGTGCGTGCTGACCATTGGTAATTTCGACGGCGTGCATCGTGGTCATCAGGCGCTGCTGCAGGGATTGCGTAAAGAAGGGGAGGCGCGTGGCCTGCCCGTTGTAGTGATGATTTTTGAGCCGCAGCCGCTGGAGCTGTTTGCCGGCGATAAATCACCGGCTCGCCTCACTCGCCTGCGCGAGAAGTTGCGCTACCTGGCAGAGTCCGGGGTGGACTACGTATTGTGCGTGCGTTTCGATCGCCGCTTTGCCGCGCTCACAGCACAAAATTTCGTCAGTGACCTGCTGGTCAGGCGCCTTGGCGTGCAGTTTCTGGCCGTGGGTGATGATTTCCGCTTTGGCGCTGGTCGTCAGGGCGATTTCTTGCTATTACAGAAGGCTGGCCTCGAGTACGGCTTTGATGTCACCAGCGCAATGACCTTTTGCGAAGGCGGCGTCCGGGTTAGCAGCACTGCGGTGCGTCAGGCGCTGGCCAACGATGAACTGGATACGGCGGAAACGCTGCTGGGGCATCCGTTTAGCATTTCAGGCCGTGTGGTCCATGGCGATGCGCTGGGCCGCACCATAGGTTTCCCGACGGCGAATATACCGCTACGTCGTCAGGTCTCCCCGGTTAAAGGGGTATATGCGGTGGAAGTGGCTGGTCTGGGCGATAAACCGTATTTCGGTGTCGCCAATATTGGCACACGTCCTACAGTCGCCGGTGTCCGTCAACAATTAGAAGTGCACCTGCTGGACGTTGTAATGGACCTTTATGGTCGCCATATAGATGTGATACTGCGTAAAAAAATACGCAATGAGCAGCGATTTGCTTCGCTGGATGAACTAAAGGCGCAAATCGCGCGAGATGAATTAACGGCCCGCGAGTTTTTTGGGCGAGTAAACCCGGCTTAAATGCCTACGTGAAAAATACGGAACCGAGAATCTGATGAGTGACTATAAATCAACCCTGAATTTGCCGGAAACAGGGTTCCCGATGCGCGGCGATCTCGCCAAGCGCGAACCGGGAATGCTGGCGCGTTGGACCGATGATGACCTGTACGGCATCATCCGTGCAGCCAAAAAAGGCAAAAAAACCTTCATTCTGCATGATGGCCCTCCATATGCGAATGGCAGCATTCATATTGGTCACTCTGTAAACAAGATTCTGAAAGACATTATCGTGAAGTCCAAAGGCCTCGCGGGATATGACTCGCCTTACGTTCCGGGCTGGGACTGCCATGGTCTGCCAATTGAACTGAAAGTTGAGCAAGAGTTTGGTAAGCCGGGTGAGAAGTTCACCGCGGCAGAATTCCGCGCAAAATGTCGCGAATACGCGGCTACGCAGGTTGACGGTCAGCGTCAGGACTTTATCCGCCTGGGCGTGCTGGGTGACTGGTCACGTCCGTACCTGACCATGGACTTCAAAACCGAAGCCAACATCATCCGTGCGCTGGGTAAAATCATCGGTAACGGCCATCTGCACAAAGGCGCGAAGCCGGTGCACTGGTGCGTGGACTGCCGTTCTGCGCTGGCAGAAGCGGAAGTGGAGTATTACGACAAAACCTCTCCGTCTATCGACGTGGCCTTCCACGCGGTCGATCAGGAGGCGGTGAAAGCCAAATTTGGCGTGACCTCTGTCAATGGCCCCATCTCGCTGGTTATCTGGACCACCACCCCGTGGACGCTGCCAGCAAACCGCGCGATCTCCCTGTCCGGTGAGTTCGAGTACGCGCTGGTGCAGGTTGACGGTCAGGCGCTGATCCTGGCGAAAGATCTGGTCGAAAGCGTGCTGAAACGCGCGAACATCACCGACTATACCGTGCTGGGCACCGTGAAAGGTGACGCGCTGGAGCTGATGCGCTTCAAACACCCGTTCCTGGACTTCGATGTGCCGGCGATTCTGGGCGATCACGTGACGCTGGATGCGGGTACCGGTGCGGTACATACCGCCGGTGGCCACGGTCCTGACGACTACAGCATCAGCCTGAAATACGGTCTTGAAATCGCTAACCCGGTTGGTCCTGACGGTTCTTACCTGCCAGGCACCTACCCGGCGCTGGACGGTATCAACGTCTTCAAAGCGAACGACATCATCGTTGACATGCTGCGCACCAGCGGCGCGCTGCTGCACGTTGAGAAAATGCAGCACAGCTATCCGTGCTGCTGGCGTCACAAATCTCCGATCATCTTCCGTGCGACCCCACAGTGGTTCATCAGCATGGATCAGAAAGGCCTGCGCGAGCAGTCCCTGAAAGAGATCAAAGGCGTGCAGTGGATCCCGGATTGGGGTCAGGCGCGTATCGAGTCCATGGTCGCTAACCGTCCTGACTGGTGTATCTCCCGTCAGCGTACCTGGGGCGTACCAATGTCTCTGTTCGTGCACAAAGAGACACAGGAACTGCACCCGAACACCCTGGCACTGATGGAAGAAGTCGCGAAGCGTGTAGAAGTTGACGGCATTCAGGCATGGTGGGATCTCGATTCCCGCGACATCCTGGGCGCTGATGCAGACAACTACGAGAAAGTGCCTGATACCCTGGACGTGTGGTTTGACTCCGGTTCAACACACGCGTCTGTTGTTGACGTGCGTCCGGAATTTGCCGGCCACGCGGCAGATATGTATCTGGAAGGTTCTGACCAACACCGCGGCTGGTTCATGTCATCGCTGATGATTTCCACCGCCATGAAAGGTAAAGCACCGTATCGCCAGGTGCTGACCCACGGTTTCACCGTGGATGGTCAGGGTCGTAAGATGTCTAAATCGATCGGTAACACCGTCTCTCCGCAGGACGTGATGAACAAACTGGGCGCGGACATTCTGCGTCTGTGGGTTGCTTCTACCGACTATACCGGCGAAATGGCGGTGTCGGACGAGATCCTGAAACGTGCTGCCGACAGCTATCGTCGTATCCGTAACACCGCGCGCTTCCTGCTGGCGAACCTGAACGGGTTCGATCCGCTAAAAGATATGGTGAAACCGGAAGAGATGGTGGTGCTGGATCGCTGGGCAGTAGGCTGCGCGAAAGCGGCACAGGAAGATATCCTGAAGGCTTACGAATCTTACGATTTCCACGAAGTGGTGCAGCGCCTGATGCGCTTCTGCTCCATCGAGATGGGCTCGTTCTACCTCGACATCATCAAAGACCGCCAGTACACCGCGAAAGCGGACAGCGTGGCGCGTCGTAGCTGCCAGACTGCGCTGTTCCACATCGCAGAAGCGCTGGTTCGCTGGATGGCACCGATCATGTCCTTCACCGCAGATGAAATCTGGGGTTACCTGCCAGGCGACCGTGAGAAGTATGTCTTCACCGGCGAGTGGTATGAAGGTCTGTTCGATCTCTCCAGCACCGAAGCGATGAACGATGCCTTCTGGGACGAGCTGCTGAAAGTGCGTGGCGAAGTGAACAAGGTCATCGAGCAGGCGCGTGCTGACAAGAAAGTCGGCGGCTCGCTGGAAGCGGCAGTTACCCTGTACGCCGAGCCAGAGCTGGCGGCGAAACTGACGGCGCTGGGCGATGAATTACGATTTGTCCTGTTGACCTCCGGTGCGAAAGTTGCGGATTATGCCCAGGCGTCTGCTGATGCACAGCAGAGCGAACTGCTCAAAGGACTGAAAGTCGCACTGAGCAAAGCCGAAGGTGATAAATGCCCGCGTTGCTGGCATTACACCACTGATGTCGGCCAGGTGGCGGAACACGCAGATATCTGCGGACGCTGTGTCAGCAACGTCGCCGGTGACGGCGAGAAACGTAAGTTTGCCTGATGAGTAAAACTCTCTGTTCAACAGGACTGCGCTGGCTGTGGCTGGTGGTGGTCGTGCTGATTATCGATCTGGGCAGCAAGTTCCTGATCCTCCAGAATTTTGCTCTGGGGGAGACGGTGTCGCTGTTCCCGTCGCTTAACCTGCATTACGCACGTAACTACGGTGCGGCGTTTAGTTTCCTTGCTGACAGCGGTGGCTGGCAGCGCTGGTTCTTTGCAGGTATCGCTATCGGTATCTGCGTGGTGCTATCGCTGCTGATGTACCGTTCGAAGGCAACACAAAAGCTAAATAACATCGCCTATGCGCTGATTATCGGTGGCGCGCTGGGCAACCTGTTTGATCGCCTGTGGCATGGCTTTGTGGTCGATATGATCGACTTCTATGTCGGCGACTGGCACTTCGCGACCTTTAACCTCGCCGACAGCGCAATTTGCATCGGCGCGGCGTTAATCGTGCTGGAAGGCTTCTTGCCGAACGCGGCCGCGAAGAAACAGGCTTAAATGTAAATGCCGGGTGGCGCATGCGCCCCCGGCCTACAGAATGTCTGGCCTCCCGTCTCTTACCGGTGGGTCAAAACAAGCGAGCAATTTGCATGTCTAAATCCGTACAGAGCAACAGCGCGGTCCTCGTTCATTTCACGCTGAAACTGGATGATGGCTCCACGGCTGAATCCACCCGCAATAACGGCAAACCCGCCCTGTTTCGTCTCGGCGACACCTCCCTGTCTGAAGGTCTTGAGCAACAGCTGCTTGGCCTGAAAGAAGGCGAGAAAAAGGCATTTTCGCTGGAGCCGGATGCCGCGTTTGGCGTGCCAAGCCCGGACCTTGTTCAGTACTTCTCGCGCCGCGAGTTTATGGATGCAGGTGAGCCGGAAATCGGGGCGATCATGCTCTTTACCGCTATGGATGGCAGCGAAATGCCTGGCGTGATCCGCGAAATCAATGGTGACTCCATCACCGTTGACTTCAACCATCCGCTTGCCGGGCGCACCGTCCATTTTGATATTGAAGTGCTGGAGATCGATCCGGTACTGGAGGCCTGAAATGCAGATCCTGTTGGCTAACCCGCGCGGCTTTTGCGCCGGTGTAGACCGCGCTATCAGCATTGTTGAAAACGCGCTCGAGATTTACGGCGCGCCGATTTATGTGCGTCACGAAGTGGTGCATAACCGTTATGTCGTCGACAGCCTGCGCGAGCGTGGCGCGATCTTCATTGAGCAGATCAGCGAAGTGCCTGACGGCGCGATCCTGATTTTCTCCGCACACGGGGTTTCTCAGGCGGTGCGTAACGAAGCGAAAAGCCGCGATCTGACCGTGTTCGACGCCACCTGCCCATTAGTGACCAAAGTGCATATGGAAGTGGCGCGCGCCAGCCGTCGTGGTGAAGAGTCGATCCTGATTGGCCATGCCGGCCACCCGGAAGTCGAAGGTACCATGGGCCAGTACAGCAACCCGGAAGGGGGGATGTACCTGGTGGAGTCGCCGGAAGATGTGTTTACGCTGAACGTCAAAAATGAAACGCGTCTCTCGTTTATGACCCAGACGACGCTCTCCGTTGACGATACGTCGGACGTGATTGACGCCCTGCGTCAGCGCTTCCCGAAAATCGTCGGCCCGCGTAAGGACGACATTTGCTACGCCACCACCAATCGCCAGGAAGCGGTGCGTGCTCTGGCTGAACAGGCGGACGTGGTGCTGGTTGTCGGTTCGAAAAACTCCTCTAACTCCAACCGTCTGGCTGAACTTGCGCAGCGAATGGGGAAAGCGGCCTATCTGATTGATGATTCCAGCGATATCCAGGAAGCGTGGGTGAAAAACGTGGCCTGTGTCGGGGTAACCGCCGGCGCCTCGGCACCTGATATCCTGGTGCAGAACGTGATTTCCCGTCTGCAGGAACTGGGCGGCGGCGAAGCGGTCCCGCTGGAAGGACGCGAAGAGAACATTGTTTTCGAGGTCCCGAAAGAGCTGCGTATCGACGCACGCGAAGTCGAGTAAGTTTCCTCGCGCATGACCCGAATGCCGGCCACGTCAGTGGCCGGCATTTTTATTGCTGATTAACTGTGATTCACCTGACACATTGCGTCTTTGATACGCAGGTTAATCGTTTAAATTGTTATGCTGGGCGGGTTGTTCTCCTCGGGCCGGAGAAGACGATGACTTCAGATATTATCCTGCCGCCTCTGGTGGCCTGGGCCAGTGGTACACTTGCCCGCGGCGCACTTATTCTTAAATCCACACGCCTTGCCGATCTCAATGGTTTGTTTGCCGATCGAGACGCCTGGGCACAATGCGATCCGCATCAGACGGTGTATGACGTCGAAATGCTGGAATCGCCTGCACAAGAAGGGGCGTTGTTTGTCGGCGTTACCCATTTACATGCAGGTAAAATTGGCCGGGAATTTTTTATGACCCGCGGCCATTTTCATCAACGTCGTGAACAGGGCGAAGTCTATTTTGGACTGCGGGGAAGTGGCCTGCTTTTACTCCAGACGACATCCGGCGAAACCCGTCTGGAGTGCGTGATGCCGGGATCCGTCCATATTATTGCGCCTTTTACCGCCCACCGTTTAATCAATACCGGTGAGACCACGCTCTCTTCACTCGCGGTCTGGCCCGCCGTCGCCGGACACGACTATGCCGCGTTACCCGATGGTTTTGCCGTGCGGGTATTGGCCACTGACGGTGGCTGGGAGGTTCAGAATGGATAACTTTGGGCTGGACATGACCATCAGCCAGCACCCGCTGGGGTTCAGCTACGGTGAGGACGTCACTGGCCCGATGCCAGAGATCCGTACGCTTGATGAGATTCGCGCGTCGTTACGGGATCCTGACTGCTCAGGGCCGGAAGACGTTTATGCTATCGCGATGGATGTCGCCCGTCTGGCAGACCGGCAGGAGCTGAAAAAACGCATGCTGCTGTTTGGGGTCGTGACTTACGCGACGGGAACGCTGGGTGAAGAGCCGATCCGCAGCCAGGGGCATGTTCACCGTAAAAGCCGTCACAGCGTCTGGTCTCCGCCCGAGCTGTATGAAATCTGGCAGGGGCGCGCCATTATCTATATGCAGGAGTATGTTGCGGACGATCCCGGGCGCTGTTTCGCCGTACTGGCCGGGCCGGGCGAAAAGGTGCTGGTTCCGCCCGGCTGGGGGCATGCCACTATCTCTGCCTCGCCGGATGAACCGCTGACCTTCGGTGCGTGGTGCGACAGGGAATATGGTTTTGAATATGATGCCGTGCGGGCGCGTAAAGGACTGGCCTGGTATCCGCTGCTGCAGGGGAGCCATATCATCTGGCAGCACAACACGCATTATCTGCCGGGGCGGCTACAGATGATCACACCGCGTCGCTACAGCGAATTCGGCCTGACGGATGAGCCTGTCTATACGCAATTTATTGCCGATCCTGCTCGCTTTCAGTTTATCTCTCGCCCGGATAAAGTGGCCGAACTGTGGCATAACTTCCACCCATAAAAAACCGGGGCATTGCCCCGGCTGTCTTATCCGGCAAACAGACCTGACGCGACGCCCAGTGCCGCCAGCGCAAGCAGCACAATCATGGCCCTGACCGGGGAGACGCCACGTTTTGCCATCAGATACCAGGTGCCCAGAACCACCAGAAGCGGTAATAGCTGCGGGAAGATACCGTCAAGCATCTGCTGAACATGGATGTTAACCCCGTCACGGGTGATAAATTCCAGTCCGGTGCCCAGCTTAACGTAGCTTGCCGCCACGCCGCCCATCACAAATACACCCAGCAGAGACAAAGCTTCGCGCAGTCGCGTTGACTTGCTGCTCACCAGCATCTCGACCGACCCTGAGCCCATCTGGTAGCCTTTCAGAAACAGAAACCAGGATCCCGGGATAATGATGGCCAGCCAGGCGACGGTGTAGAACAACGGGCCAAGAACATTTCCTCCGGCGGCAAGCGCCATACCGATGCTCAGCAAAATGGGGATCAGCATGCCGGGGATCATTGAGTCACCAATCCCCGCGATTGGTCCCATCAGCCCCACCTTCAGGGTATTGATCGTTTCGCCATCAATGGGCTCGCCGTTGGCTTTTTTCTCTTCCAGCCCAAGCGCCATACCGTTTACGATGGCACCGATCTGCGGCTCCGTGTTGTAAAACGAGGCGTGTCGGCGCAGCATCTCGGTGCGCTGGGCGGCATCCGGGTAGAGTTTTTTGGCGACCGGTAACATGCTCAGACAGAAGCCGAACGATTCCAGACGCTCGAAGCTCATCGAAGAGAGGTTATGCATCATCCACGCTCGCCAGCAGCGGCGCAGATCTTTTCGGGTCAGTTTACGGTCTTCCATCAGAATTCATCCTCATCGTCGGCGGGCCTACCCGGCGTGACAGCCTGCGGCGCTTCCGGCTTGTAGTTGTAATGAATTAACGCCAGCAGGGCGCCCACAATCACCAGTGCCACCATGTTGAGCTTCAGGAACACAATGCATATGAAGCCCACCAGGAAGTAGATCAGCATGCTGTAGCTTTTGATGATCTGCTTAAGCAGGATGGCGATCCCAACGGCCGGTAAGATGCCCCCCAGCACGTTCATGGTCGAAAGCACGATGTCGGGCAGACTGTCCATAAACCCGCTGATGTACTGCGCGCCAAAATAGACGGCGATAAACGTCGGCACAAAGCGCAGAACAAAGTTCATCACCTGCGGCCAGACCGCGCTGTTAAGATAAATTCCGCGCTCATCCCCGCGCTCAAGCGCCACGTCGGCGCGGTGGTTCCAGAACGAGTTCAATACCATCATGGCGTTAAACAGTATCGTTCCGGCAATGCCAATGGTCGCCGCCAGCGCCACGGCCACCTCTGGCCCTTTGCCCGACAGAATCCCCAGCGCGATAGCAGGATAAGCGACAAAATTGAGGTCGGCAGGCATTGAACCGCCGGGGGTGACCATCGCGATATAAACGGCCTGCACCGCCACACCAATCATGATCCCGGTTTTAACGTCGCCCAGAATCAGGCCCACCAGCATCCCCGAAACCAGCGGGCGGGAGATGAGATACCAGCCGCCGGTCAGGCCAAACAGCCAGGGACTACTGAGTGCACCGAGATAGCAAAGCAGACCGATGAGAGAAGCTTCGAAAATCATCATGCGCTCCTTATTTCAGTTTTTGCCGGGCGTCCTGCCAGCTGTAAAAACTGGCATCGGGCACCAGACGAAACTCAATGGCATGCCCCTGTTCAGTCAGCCAGTCAAAGGCTGCTGCCTCCTCTGGCGTTACGGACTGATTAGGGCCAATGGTGGTGGTGTTGGCGCGGGCACTCATTGGCCCGACGTTAATTTTGCCATTGCCGTTCTTCAGGCTTATGCCTGCCTGTTCAAGACGTTGCAGGGTGACAGGCGATTTGCCAATCACGAAGTAGCGCTTATCGCTGGCAATCACTTTCGGCAGCTTTTCGATGGCGGTCAGGGTATCGAACAGCCACACTCTGGTATCTGACACCGCGCCTTTCATTACCGACGAGAGCAGCGTATCGGCCGCGACGGCATCGTCAATTGCCACGATGCCATCACAGGGCAGCTCTTTGGCCCAGCGCGTGACGAGCTGCCCGTGGATCACCCGGTCGTCAATACGTACAAACGAAATGCTCATATAAGCTCCTTAGAAATCGTCGTTCTGGGCGGATTCCACCCGTTTTGCCTGAACCAGGGTGGGCTGCGTTAATTCGATGAGCTGCGCCGCGGCGGCATGGACATCCCGGGCCATCAGAATGTCGTCGGTGAGCAAGAGCATGGGGAAGTTGACTCCTGCCACCACGGCGACCGGCGGATGCGTCTGGGGATTAAACGCGTATTCGCAGGCCACATTCCACGGTGTTCCACTCTGCATATCGCACAGGACGACGATGCCGTCGGCACCTGCACCTGCGCGGCGGTATGCCGCAGCGAAATCACGGCGAAACCCCGCTATGCCAGCCTGTGCATTCAGACATACCGCCTGTCGATGAGGGAGATTGCCATACACCATTTTTCCGCTTTCCAGCAGGGCGGTGGCCAGCGGGCCGTGTGTCGCCACAATAATGTGAATCATGGTTAACCTCTTACCCAGGCTTTAATGGTGGCAATGGATTTACCGCAGCTCGGCCCTGACGGAGAAATACGGTATTCGCCTGCGTCAGCGGGGACGATAAACGTTTCTGCGTAGTGCACGACGAAGGGGGCGAATGCGCCGTCGGGGCTGTCTACCGTCGCCTCTTCACCTTCAACAAGATTAAGGACATTCACGCCTCCGCGGGGGGAGTGCGTCACCGGTTCACTGAACCAGTGGCGACGCGTTTCGATGAATTCACGTTCGTGAAGCCCCGTCCGCTCTTCGCGCCAGCCGGTGCCTTCGCCGAGGGGTTCACACTGATTTACAAGATGCTGTTCGACCCACTGCGTATCGCGTTGCCAGTCGATCACCTTTTCGCCATGCGCCAGATGAACCGGGCGGGGCTGCCCATCCATTCCCAGCCGTCCCCAGTCCCAGAGCTTGAAGGTAAAAATGTAAGGCGTGGCGCTGATCTCAAGTACCACGGTTCCTGCTCCAGAACAGTGAACCGTACCGGCGGGGATCAAAAAATGATCGTGCTTGTTCGCCGCAAGATGATTGACGAAGCGGGCGTCGTCGAACGGCTTTTCACCGCGGCTGGCCCGTCTGAGGTCGTCCAGCATCTCTTCGGGCCGGGTACCCGTTCGGGTCCCCAGATACACCTGAGCCCCTGGCTCTGCCTCAAGGATGTAATAACTCTCATCCTGGGTGTAATGCATACCAAAATGCTGCTGTATGTACTCCGTGGTTGGATGCACCTGAAAACTCAGGTTCTGCCCGCCGAGGGTATCAAGCAGGTCAAAGCGGATGGGAAATTCCGCGCCAAAACGGGCATGCACTTTTTCACCCAGCAGCGCCCGGGGGTGCAGCAGCACCAAATCCTGAGAGGGGATCTCGATCCGCACCGCGCCGTAACGAAGCAACAGGCTGTTTTCCTCGGGCACGCAGTCAAAACACCATGCGTAGTTAGGCGCAGAGGGATCGAGATCGAATTTCTGTTTCATCCATTGTCCGCCCCAGATGCCGGGGTCGAAAAAGGGCACTACACGAAAAGGACGTTGGGTGGTGTGTTGCAACCCGGCGCGCAGCGCATCGCCGCCGACCATCGCCGGATTATCCGCCTGGGTGGTATCCAGGAGATAATCAGTACGCCGTAGCAGCGGGGTTTTGTGACGATCGAATACGCGCCATTCAATGAAAAAGGCGCGTTTGTACCGACGCAGAATATCCTCGTGTTGGTTCGCCGCGCCCCAGTTAGCCAGTTCACCGCTGCGCATGCGCTGCTGGATCTCCCAGCGCGGTAAATCGGCGTAGACCAGAATATCGCCTGCATTAACCAGCGCGGCACCCGGCCCGTAAATAACGATTATCCCTTTGCGGCACAGTTCGACCTGCGCCTGCAACGCCTCGCGTTTCACCGGGTCGATGAATTCGTCGAGCTGGTGGCAGGAGAGCACGCCGAAGACGCGGTCGTCAGTGAGATGTCGGGCCAGCAACCGGCTTAAAGCGGGTTCGTCTAGACGCATCTGTTCGGCATTGAGCGTCAGCGTAGCCCCCAATGCTGGCAGCAGTTTTGTCTCCAGTTCCTCCAGCCTGACGCCGGGGTAGCAGTCAATGACCAGCACGGTGCGTGTATATTGACCCGCTCTGCGGGTAAGCTCGCGCACAATCGCGTCCCAGCCCTGCCAGGCACAATCGTCATACCCCTCTACTGCGACTTCCGGGAATTTATCGTAAGTTGCCATCTTTTCTCTCCGTCTTCGTTGCTTAAGGTTATTCGATTAACCTTGTTTGGGAAGGGTGATTAACGCGATTAACCCGCCAGTTCTGGCGATAAGTGGCGAAAAGGCGGCCATTATGTGAAGAGGCTCACGCGCAAAAGTGCAAAATTGAGGTTATTCGATTAATCTGATGTGAACGACAAGGAGCGATCATGACGGGTATCACGCTGGCTGATGTGGCAAAACGCGCCGGGGTTTCAACCGCCACCGTATCAATGGTGCTGTGTAATAAAGGGCGGATCTCGCAACGGACCCGGGAGCGCGTACTTCAGGCGCTGGATGAATCGGGCTATGTTTACAATCAGACGGCAGCCAACCTGCGAAACCGCAGCAGTAATCAGGTGGGGCTCCTGTTGCATGACATCACGAACCCTTTTTATGGCGAAATGACGGCAGGTCTAAGCCATGAGATGGAACGCCACGACCTTCTGCTGTTTCTGGCAAACAGCGAAGAGTCGTCCGAGCGACAGCAAAAGTTTGTGGATTCGCTGATGCGTAACAACGTCTGTGGCATGGTGCTGTGTGCCGCGCGAGAAACCCCGCAGGCCTTTTTCGATGGTCTTAAGCGACGCAATATTCCGGCAATTATGGTCGTGCGACCGCTAAACGATCCGGACTTTGATTTTGTGGGAACCGATAACTTCCTTGGCACCCAAATGGCGACAGAGCATCTTCTGAGGATGGGGCATCGTCAGATTGCCTTTATCGGCGGTAGCCTGAATTCGGGGTCTCGCGCTCAGCGTATCGGCGGATTTACCAGTAAATTACTGGAGTATGGTGTGACGCCGAATCCCGAATGGATCGTCACCTCACAGGCAAGCCAGAGTGATGGCGCGCGCGTGGCGGAAGCGTTGTTGATGAACCATCCGCAGATTACCGCGGCAGTGTGTTACCAGGACATTGTTGCCCTTGGCGTTATGCAGTGTTTACGCAAAATGGGACGCGAGCCGGGACGCCATTTTGCCCTGGTGGGCTTTGACGATATTACCGAGGCCGGGCTGGTACAGCCTGCACTGACTACCGTCTCCGTTGCCGCGAAGGAGATAGGGCGTAAGGCCGGCGAGCTGCTTTTCAGCCGGATACAGGGGAACCGGGAGCCGGCGAAACGCATTATTTTACCGCCCGCGCTGGTGGTCCGCGAATCGTGCGGTTTTCGCTGAAGATTATGCCTTTTGCTGATATTTCTTCCTGTTTATCATTAAATTCTAATTATCGTCGTTTTCAGTTGGCAGCATCTGCAAAGGCTGGTTAATCTGAAAACGGTTTACATCATTTTAACGTAAGAGAATAACTATGCATGATGCACAGATCCGTGTCGCCATTGCGGGCGCGGGTGGACGTATGGGTCGCCAGCTGATTCAGGCGGCACTACAGATGGATGGCGTGGCACTGGGCGCGGCGCTGGAGCGTGACGGCTCATCGTTGCTTGGCGCTGACGCGGGTGAGCTGGCGGGCGCGGGTAAGACAGGCGTTACCGTGCAGAGCAGCCTGGAGGCGGTAAAAGATGACTTTGATGTGTTCATCGATTTTACCCGTCCGGAAGGCACGCTCACGCATCTGGCATTTTGCCGTCAGCACGGTAAAGGAATGGTGATCGGCACCACCGGTTTTGATGATGCCGGGAAGCAGGCCATTCAGGATGCCTCACACGAGATTGCGATTGTCTTCGCCGCAAACTTTAGCGTGGGGGTGAACGTCATGCTGAAGCTGCTGGAGAAGGCAGCGAAGGTCATGGGCAGTTATACCGACATTGAGATTGTTGAAGCGCACCATCGTTATAAAGTCGACGCGCCATCCGGTACGGCGCTGGCGATGGGGGAAGCGATTGCTCATGCACTGGATAAAGATTTGAAAGACTGCGCGGTCTACACCCGTGAAGGGCACACCGGTGAACGTGTTCCCGGCACGATTGGTTTTGCTACCGTCCGCGCGGGCGATATCGTCGGCGAACATACGGCGATGTTCGCCGATATTGGGGAACGCGTCGAGATTACGCATAAGGCATCCAGCCGGATGACGTTTGCAAATGGCGCTGTACGCTCCGCCTTGTGGTTAAAAGACAAGAAAGAGGGTCTTTTTGATATGCGAGATGTGCTTGATCTCAACAATTTGTAACCGTTATTACCCATCGTGATGTGGTTATTGCAGTCGTAATGCTTTGATTGCATAGGGCAATATTTTATTGCCCTTTTATTTTATGTCTTTCATCATGATTTCCTGAATTTACACGCTAAAGTTCATCTCTTCTTCGTGTTTTGTGTTATCTGAATGTAAATTTTGACCGTCTGGTCCACTTTTTGATGCCACGAAGCGGCCTTTCCCATTAAACTTGCCGCGCAAGCGTTTTCCGCAGTGATTTACCTGATCTTTTTGCCGCTTAAGCTCTCCTGGCTCTCTCAGGCTCGCAAAAGAATATGACAAATCTCCGTTTTAAGTTGACTTTTAGCCACCAAATCCCCAGAATGCCGCCGTTTGCCAAAAATCCGCTGGCAACACATTTGCATTGATTCATGACGTGGTTATGAATTAATATGCAAATAAAGTGAGTGAATATTCTCTGGAGGGTGTTTTGATTAAGTCAGCGCTATTGGTTCTGGAAGACGGAACCCAGTTTATCGGTCGGGCCATAGGGGCAACGGGTTCGGCGGTTGGGGAAGTCGTTTTCAATACTTCAATGACCGGTTATCAAGAAATCCTCACTGATCCTTCCTATTCTCGCCAAATCGTTACTCTTACTTATCCTCATATCGGCAATGTCGGCACCAATGCTGCTGACGAAGAATCCTCTCAGGTACATGCGCAAGGCCTGGTCATTCGCGACCTGCCGCTGATTGCCAGCAACTACCGCAATACCGAGGACCTCTCTTCCTACCTGAAGCGCCATAACATCGTGGCGATTGCTGATATCGATACCCGTAAGCTGACGCGTCTGCTGCGCGAGAAGGGTGCACAAAACGGTTGTATCATCGCAGGAGATAACCTCGATGCAGCCCTGGCGCTGGAAAAAGCGAAAGCTTTCCCGGGTCTGAACGGCATGGACCTGGCGAAAGAAGTGACCACAGCAGAAGCCTACAGCTGGACGCAGGGAAGCTGGACGCTGGCGGGAGACCTGCCGGAAGCGAAAAAAGAGAGCGACCTGCCATTCCACGTGGTGGCGTACGATTTTGGTGCCAAGCGCAACATCCTGCGTATGCTGGTCGACCGCGGCTGCCGCCTGACGGTCGTCCCGGCGAAAACCTCTGCTGAAGAGGTACTGAAGATGAATCCGGACGGTATCTTCCTGTCCAACGGTCCTGGCGACCCGGCACCGTGCGATTACGCTATCGACGCCATCAAATCCTTCCTGGAAACCGATATCCCGGTATTCGGCATCTGTCTGGGTCATCAGCTGCTGGCGCTGGCGAGCGGTGCTAACACAGTGAAGATGAAGTTCGGTCACCACGGTGGGAACCACCCGGTGAAAGATATTGATAACAACACGGTAATGATTACGGCACAGAACCACGGCTTCGCAGTGGATGAGGCGTCAATGCCTGCTAACCTGCGCGTGACCCACAAGTCTCTTTTCGATGGCACCCTGCAGGGGATTCATCGTACCGATAAGCCAGCGTTCAGCTTCCAGGGCCACCCTGAAGCCAGCCCGGGCCCGCACGATGCCGCGCCGCTGTTCGATCACTTCATCGAACTTATTGAGCAATACCGTAAGACCGCTAAATAATCAGGAGCCGAGAAGACCATGCCAAAACGTACAGACATAAAAAGCATCCTGATCCTTGGCGCTGGCCCGATTGTGATCGGCCAGGCCTGCGAATTCGACTACTCCGGTGCCCAGGCGTGTAAAGCCCTGCGCGAAGAGGGTTACCGCGTTATCCTGGTGAACTCTAACCCGGCCACCATCATGACTGACCCGGAAATGGCAGATGCAACCTACATCGAGCCGATTCACTGGGAAGTGGTACGCAAAATCATCGAAAAAGAGCGTCCGGACGCGGTTCTGCCTACCATGGGCGGCCAGACGGCGCTGAACTGCGCGCTGGAGCTGGAGCGTCAGGGCGTGCTGGAAGAGTTCGGCGTGACCATGATTGGTGCGACAGCCGATGCCATTGATAAAGCTGAAGACCGTCGTCGCTTCGACGTGGCGATGAAGAAAATCGGCCTCGACACCGCGCGTTCCGGTATCGCACATACCATGGAAGAAGCGCTGGCTGTTGCGGCTGACGTTGGTTATCCGTGCATCATCCGTCCATCCTTCACCATGGGTGGCACCGGCGGCGGTATCGCCTACAACCGCGAAGAGTTCGAAGAGATTTGTGAACGCGGTCTGGATCTCTCCCCCACCAAAGAGCTGCTGATTGATGAATCGCTGATTGGCTGGAAAGAGTACGAGATGGAAGTGGTGCGTGATAAAAACGACAACTGCATCATCGTCTGCTCCATCGAAAACTTCGATGCGATGGGTATCCACACCGGCGACTCCATCACCGTAGCGCCAGCCCAGACGCTGACCGACAAAGAGTATCAAATCATGCGTAACGCCTCGATGGCGGTACTGCGTGAAATCGGCGTAGAAACGGGTGGCTCTAACGTTCAGTTTGCGGTGAACCCGAAAAACGGTCGCCTGATTGTTATCGAAATGAACCCGCGTGTTTCTCGCTCCTCCGCGCTGGCCTCGAAAGCCACCGGCTTCCCGATTGCGAAAGTGGCCGCGAAACTGGCGGTAGGATATACCCTCGATGAGCTGATGAACGACATCACCGGTGGCCGCACTCCAGCGTCCTTCGAGCCGTCCATCGACTACGTTGTGACCAAGATCCCTCGCTTTAACTTCGAGAAGTTCGCCGGCGCAAACGACCGTCTGACCACGCAGATGAAATCTGTTGGCGAAGTGATGGCGATTGGGCGTACTCAGCAGGAATCCCTGCAGAAAGCGCTGCGCGGCCTGGAAGTGGGGGCCACGGGTTTTGACCCGAAAGTGAGCCTGGAAGACCCTGAAGCGCTGACCAAAATTCGCCGCGAGCTGAAAGACGCAGGCGCAGAGCGTATCTGGTACATCGCCGATGCGTTCCGTGCGGGCCTCTCTGTTGATGGCGTGTTCAACCTGACCAACATCGACCGCTGGTTCCTGGTGCAGATTGAAGAGCTGGTACGTCTGGAAGAAAGAGTCGCGGACCTGGGCATCAATGGCCTGGACGCTGACTTCCTGCGCGTACTGAAGCGTAAAGGCTTCGCCGATGCGCGTCTGGCCAAACTGGCGGGCGTACGTGAAGCGGAAATCCGCAAGCTGCGTGACCAGTATGACCTGCACCCGGTCTACAAACGCGTGGATACCTGTGCAGCGGAGTTCGCGACCGACACCGCTTACATGTACTCCACGTATGAAGATGAGTGTGAAGCGAATCCGTCCGTCGACCGCGACAAGATTATGGTGCTGGGCGGCGGTCCTAACCGTATCGGCCAGGGCATCGAGTTTGACTACTGCTGCGTTCACGCCTCCCTGGCACTGCGCGAAGACGGTTACGAGACCATCATGGTCAACTGTAACCCGGAAACCGTGTCGACCGACTACGATACCTCCGACCGCCTCTACTTTGAGCCGGTAACGCTGGAAGATGTGCTGGAAATCGTGCGTATCGAGAAGCCTAAAGGCGTAATCGTGCAATACGGTGGCCAGACCCCACTGAAACTGGCGCGCGCGCTGGAAGCCGCTGGTGTGCCGGTAATCGGTACCAGCCCGGATGCAATCGACCGTGCAGAAGACCGTGAACGTTTCCAGCAGGCGGTTGACCGTCTGAAGCTGAAACAGCCGGCCAATGCCACCGTCACCGCTATCGAGATGGCTGTTGAGAAGGCGAAAGAGATTGGCTACCCGCTGGTGGTACGTCCTTCGTACGTGCTGGGCGGCCGCGCGATGGAAATCGTCTACGACGAAGCTGACCTGCGTCGCTACTTCCAGACGGCAGTGAGCGTGTCCAACGATGCGCCGGTTCTGCTCGACCGCTTCCTCGACGATGCCGTTGAAGTGGATGTGGATGCCATCTGTGACGGCGAAATGGTGCTGATTGGCGGTATCATGGAGCACATCGAACAGGCAGGCGTTCACTCCGGTGACTCCGCATGTTCCCTGCCAGCGTACACCCTGAGCCAGGAAATTCAGGACGTGATGCGCCAGCAGGTGCAGAAGCTGGCCTTCGAACTGCAGGTTCGCGGTCTGATGAACGTCCAGTTCGCTGTCAAAGACAACGAAGTCTACCTGATTGAAGTGAACCCGCGTGCAGCACGTACCGTACCGTTCGTCTCTAAAGCTACCGGTGTTCCGCTGGCGAAAGTGGCGGCGCGCGTGATGGCGGGCCAGACGCTGGCACAGCAGGGCGTGACGAAAGAAATTATCCCACCGTACTACTCGGTGAAAGAAGTGGTACTGCCGTTCAACAAATTCCCGGGCGTCGACCCGCTGTTAGGGCCAGAAATGCGTTCTACCGGGGAAGTGATGGGCGTGGGTCGCACCTTCGCAGAAGCGTTCGCGAAGGCGCAGTTAGGCAGTAACTCCACCATGAAAAAATCTGGCCGTGCGCTGCTCTCTGTTCGCGAAGGCGATAAAGAGCGCGTGGTTGACCTGGCGGCTAAGCTGCTGAAACAGGGCTTCGAGCTGGATGCAACCCACGGCACGGCCATTGTGCTGGGTGAAGCGGGCATTAATCCGCGTCTGGTGAACAAGGTGCATGAAGGTCGTCCGCACATTCAGGATCGCATCAAGAATGGCGAATACACCTACATCATTAACACCACCGCAGGTCGTCAGGCGATTGAAGACTCCAAGCTGATTCGCCGCAGCGCGCTGCAGTACAAAGTGCATTACGACACCACCCTGAACGGTGGTTTCGCCACCGCGATGGCACTGAACGCTGATGCCACCGAGAAGGTGATTTCCGTTCAGGAAATGCACGCTCAGATTAACAAGTAAGCCAACATACCCGGCAGTATTCGCTGCCGGGTATTATTCCCACCTTCAGAACCTTCTGGTTTTCCAACCGCATTCAGTCAGTTAGCCTAAAATGGTTAGGTCGATAACGAAATTCAACTGAGAGCAGGGGAAAACACCATGCAAAATAAACTTCTGATCGCGTCCGTTCTGGCTGCCACCGCCATGTTTACCGTTGCGGGCTGTTCATCTAATCAGGCAGTAAAAACCACGGATGGGCGTACGATAGTGACTGACGGTAAGCCGCAGGTCGATGATGACACCGGTCTGGTTTCCTATAAAAACGCCGAAACGGGTCAAACTGAACAGATCAACCGTGACCAGGTGAAATCCATGGGCGAACTGGATAACTAGTTCAGATTTCTGACGTTAGCCCGTCAATAATATTCACTATTAGCCTGTTGAATTACTGACTACACTCTTTTGGTAAAAGAAGGCAGTAAAACAACAGGCTAATTAATGATTCTGATAATTTACGCACATCCGTATCCGCATCACTCGCATGCAAATAAACGGATGCTTGAGCAGGTAAGGACGCTTGATAACGTAGAGATACGTTCCCTCTATCAACTTTATCCCGATTTTAATATCGATATCGCCGCCGAACAGGAGGCGCTCTCTCGTGCCGATTTAATTATCTGGCAGCATCCGATGCAATGGTACAGCACCCCTCCGCTCCTCAAACTGTGGATCGATAAAGTCTTTTCCCACGGCTGGGCGTATGGCCACAACGGTCACGCGCTTAAAGGCAAAAGCCTGATGTGGGCCGTGACCACCGGCGGGGGAGAAAGCCACTTCGATATTGGTGCTTTCCCGGGCTTTGAGGTGCTGTCACAGCCGCTGCAGGCGACGGCGCTCTATTGTGGGCTGAACTGGCTCCCTCCTTTTGCGATGCACTGTACGTTCGTTTGCGATGATGAGACGTTGCAGGCGCAGGCACGCCATTATAAACAACGGTTACTTGAGTGGCAGGAGGCGAACAATGGATAGCCATACGCTGATACAGGCGCTGATTTACCTCGGCGCGGCTGCGCTGATTGTACCCGTGGCGGTACGTCTGGGGCTGGGTTCGGTGCTGGGTTACCTGATTGCCGGCTGTGTCATTGGACCGTGGGGCTTCCGTCTGGTGACCGATGCCGAGGCGATTCTCCATTTTGCTGAGATCGGCGTCGTGCTGATGCTGTTTGTAATTGGCCTGGAGCTGGATCCCCGGCGGTTATGGAAACTGCGTGCTTCGGTATTTGGTGGGGGAGCGTTGCAGATGGTGGCCTGTGGTCTGCTGCTGGGTGGGTTCTGTATCCTGCTGGGCATGGACTGGAAAGTCGCGACACTCATCGGCCTGACGCTGGCACTCTCCTCGACGGCCATTGCCATGCAGGCAATGAACGAGCGCAACCTGACGGTCTCTCAGATGGGGCGCAGCGCGTTTTCGGTGCTGCTGTTCCAGGATATTGCCGCCATCCCGCTGGTGGCGATGATCCCGCTGCTGGCCGCAAGCGGTGCCTCAACGACCATGGGAGCTTTTGCGCTTTCCGCGCTGAAAGTGGTTGGTGCCCTGGCGCTGGTTATTCTGCTTGGCCGCTACGTGACCCGTCCGTTGCTGCGCTTTGTCGCTCGCTCCGGCCTGCGTGAAGTTTTCAGTGCCGTTGCGCTGTTCCTGGTGTTTGGCTTTGGTTTGCTGCTTGAGGAAGCCGGCCTATCGATGGCTATGGGGGCGTTCCTGGCAGGGGTGCTGCTGGCCAGCTCTGAATATCGCCATGCGCTGGAAAGTGATATCGAGCCGTTTAAGGGATTATTGCTGGGGCTGTTTTTCATCGGCGTGGGGATGTCTATCGACTTTGGCACGCTGGTAACGCATCCGCTGCGGATCCTCATCCTGCTGGTCGGTTTCCTGGTCATTAAGATGGGCATGTTGTGGCTGATAGCGCGTCCATTAACGGTGCCCAACAAGCAGCGTCGTTGGTTTGCCGTACTGCTGGGGCAGGGGAGTGAGTTTGCATTCGTGGTCTTTGGCGCGGCGCAGATGGCCAACGTACTGGATGCTGAGTGGGCGAAAGCGCTGACGCTTGCCGTCGCACTGTCGATGGCCGCAACGCCTGTTCTGCTGGTGGTGCTGGCGCGTCTGGAAAAAACGGGGAGCGAGCAAGAACGCGAAGCCGACGAGATCGACGAGGAGCAGCCACGGGTGATTATCGCCGGGTTTGGTCGCTTCGGGCAGATCGTGGGCCGTTTGCTGTTGTCGAGCGGGGTCAAAATGGTGATCCTCGACCACGATCCCGACCATGTTGAAACCCTGCGGAAATTCGACATGAAAGTGTTTTACGGGGATGCAACGCGTGTTGATCTGCTGGAGTCCGCCGGGGCGGCGAAAGCCGAAGTGTTGATTAACGCAATCGACGATCCGGAGACCAGCATGCAGATGGTGGAGCTGGTCAAGGAACACTTCCCCGAGCTGACCATTATCTCTCGCGCCCGCGATGTGGATCACTACATCCGGCTGCGTCAGGCAGGTGTGGAGGCGCCAGAGCGTGAAACGTTCGAAGGTGCGCTCAAGTCTGGCCGGATGGCGCTGGAAAATCTGGGGCTAGGGGCCTATGAAGCCCGTGAACGTGCGGACCTGTTCCGCCGCTTTAACACCGAGATGGTGGAAGAGATGGTGGCGATGGCGGGCAGCACAGCCACCGAGCGTGCAGCGGTGTTTAAACGCACCAGCGCGATGCTGACGGAAATCATTAACGAGGACCGCAATCACCTGTCGCTTATCCAGCGTCACGGCTGGCAGGGCACGGAAGAGGGCAAGCATACCGGCGATCCGGCGGACGAACCGGAGAGTAAACCTTCCGCGTGAAGTGGAGTTGCCAGCAATATTAAAAAATTTCTCTATCTTTACTCAGCCGCCAGTCGACGAAAGATTAAGCTTTCCGTATAGTGGCGGCAATTTTTTGCATCCGGGAAATTTTCAATGATCAGTCTGATTGCAGCGCTGGCGGTGGACCGTGTTATCGGTATGGAAAATGCCATGCCGTGGAACCTGCCTGCCGATCTCGCATGGTTTAAACGTACTACGTTAAACAAGCCGGTAGTGATGGGCCGCCTGACCTGGGAGTCGATTGGTCGTCCATTACCGGGCCGTAAAAATATCGTTATCAGTAGCCAGCCTGGCACTGACGATCGCGTCGAATGGGTGAAGTCCGTAGACGAGGCCATTGCCGCATGCGGTAATGCCGAGGAGATCATGGTGATTGGCGGTGGGCGTGTGTACGAACAGTTCCTGCCTAAAGCACAGAAGCTGTATCTGACCCACATTGATGCGGAAGTGGAAGGGGATACGCATTTCCCGGACTACGATCCTGATGAGTGGGAATCTGTCTTCAGTGAATTCCACGACGCGGATGCGCAGAACTCCCACAGCTACTGCTTCGAAATTCTGGAACGTCGCTAAGTGAATGTCCCTCTCCCGTCCGGGGGAGGGAAATCCTCATCAGGAGGCAACGGCCTCGTCTTCCCCTAAGTCCAGCTGTCGGTTGGATGGCTGAACAAAGTACGTTTTATCTTCCCAGCGCAAGCAGGTTAACTCTCCACCCCAGCAGCAACCGGTATCGAGACCGTAGATCCCCTCCGGTGTGCCTTTTCCTTCAAGCGACGCCCAGTGGCCAAACACCACGTTATAGGCGTTGGTCACCGGACCGGGAATGGCAAACCACGGTTTAAGAGGCGCAGGGGCGCTTTCCGGTGTCTCTTTGCAATACATATCCAGCTGCCCGTTCGGGAAGCAAAAACGCATGCGGGTGAAAGCGTTCGTAATAAAGCGCAGGCGGGCCAGACCGCTAAGATCTTCGCTCCAGTGATTCGGCATATCGCCGTACATCGCGTCGAGGAAGAAAGGATACGAGTCGCTTGCCAGCACCGCTTCAACGTCACGCGCACAGGTTTTCGCCGTCTCAAGATCCCACTGAGGGGTGATCCCGGCATGCGCCATGACCAGTTTTTTCTCTTCATCGATCTGCAGCAGCGGCTGGCGGCGTAGCCAGTTGATGAGAACATCCGCGTCCGGGGCATCCAGCAAAGGCGAGAGACGATCTTTGGGTTTGTTGCGACTGATCCCGGCAAAGACGGCCAGCAAATGCAGATCGTGATTGCCCAGTACCATGCGCACGCTGTCGCCCAGTGATTTGACGAAGCGTAGAACGTCCAGTGAGCCAGGGCCACGCGCCACTAAATCGCCCGTCAGCCAGAGCGTATCTTGTCCAGGCGTAAAGTCGACCTGTTTTAACAATGCGATCAGTTCATCGTAGCAACCGTGAACGTCGCCAATCAGATATGTAGACATTAGATTAATGAATGAGTGTTGTAACGGCGAGACGGAACACAGGAATAGCAACGCGGAACACATTGCCATCGACGTCGACCATTTCGTAATGGCCCTGCATGGTACCCAGCGGCGTTTCGATCACGGCACCGCTGGTATATTGATACTCTTCGCCAGGGTCGATGTGGGGCTGTTCACCAACCACACCTTCACCCTGAACTTCGATTTCGCGGCCGTTGCCGTTGGTGATAAGCCAGTAGCGCCCAAGCAGTTGCACAGGCATCCGCCCCAGATTGCGAATGGTCACGGTGTAAGCGAAGACAAAACGTTCTTCATCCGGTGAGGACTGGGATTCAACATAAACGCTTTGTACATGGACACATACGCGGGGCGAATCAATCATGGCTTAACTCTCCTTCGGCGGCGCATTTTCGCTGATGTAATTAGCCAGCTTGCAGTACTGTTCTACGGAAATATTTTCTGCACGCATTGCCGGGTCAATACCCAACTCAGTCAGCACTTCAACGGTAAACAGATTGCCCAGGCTGTTACGGATCGTTTTACGGCGCTGGTTAAAAGCTTCCGTAGTAATGCGGCTCAGCACGCGCAGGTCTTTCACCGGGTACGGCATTATTTTATGCGGTACAAGACGCACTACCGCAGAGTCCACTTTTGGTGGCGGCGTAAAGGCGGTTGGCGGTACTTCGAGCACCGGGATCACGTTGCAGAAATATTGCGCCATCACGCTCAAACGACCATACGCTTTACTGTTCGGCCCTGCAACCAGACGGTTAACCACCTCTTTTTGCAACATGAAGTGCATGTCGGCAATGGCATCAGTATAGCTAAACAGGTGGAACATTAGCGGTGTGGAAATGTTGTACGGCAGGTTACCGAACACGCGCAGCGGTTGGCCCATTTTTTCCGACAGCTCACCAAAGTTCATGGTCATGGCATCCTGCTGATAAATCGTCAGCTTTGGCCCCAGGAACGGATGAGTTTGCAGGCGTGCGGCGAGATCGCGATCGAGTTCGATAACGGTCAGTTCGTCCAGGCGTTCGCCTACGGGTTCAGTCAGAGCGGCAAGACCCGGGCCGATTTCGACCATAGCCTGACCTTTCTGCGGATTAATGGCAGACACGATACTGTCGATCACGAACTGATCGTTGAGGAAGTTTTGCCCGAAGCGTTTTCGGGCTAAGTGGCCCTGATGGACTCGATTAGTCATTGAGTATTAACAATCATTTTGATGGCGAGATTAAGCGCCGTAATAAAACTGCCGACATCCGCTTTCCCCTGGCCTGCCAGATCCAGCGCAGTACCGTGGTCAACGGACGTTCGAATAAAAGGTAAACCGAGGGTGATATTCACCCCGCGGCCAAAGCCCTGGTATTTTAGCACGGGCAGGCCTTGATCGTGGTACATCGCGAGCACGGCGTCCGCATTATCCAGGTATTTTGGCTGGAAAAGGGTATCGGCAGGCAACGGCCCGCTTAAGTTCATCCCTTTTGCCCGCATTTCTTCAAGCACCGGAATGATGGTGTCGATCTCTTCGGTACCCATATGTCCGCCTTCACCGGCGTGCGGGTTCAGGCCGCAGACCAGGACGTGCGGCTGTTTGATGCCGAATTTGGTTTGCAGGTCGTGATGCAGGATCCCAATGATCTCCCGTAAAAGAGACGGAGTAATGGCATCCGGAATGGCCCTGATGGGCAAATGGGTCGTCACGAGGGCAACGCGCATTGCTTCTGTCGCCAGCATCATGACCACTTTCGGGCTGTGCGAGCGCTCTTCAAAGAACTCCGTGTGCCCGGTAAACGGTATCCCCGCCTCGTTGATAACGCCTTTGTGCACGGGACCGGTGATCAGGGCGGCAAATTCGCCCTTCAGGCAACCGTCGCAGGCACGCGCCAGCGTCTCTACAACATAGTGGCCGTTTTCGGTACTGAGCTGACCCGGGATGACGGGAGTACGAAGTGGAACAGGAAGAAGCGTAAGCGTGCCGGCTTGCTGTGGTGCAGGCTGCTGGCCTTCAACGTAGGGGATGAGCGTTAAAGGCAGACCGAGCAGCGTTGCCCGGTCTTGTAACAGTGTTGCATCAGCGCAGACAACCAGTTCCACCGGCCAGCTGCGCTGGGCGAGCTGGACAACGAGGTCAGGCCCAATCCCGGCAGGTTCGCCGGGAGTGATCACAACACGATGCTGTTTCATTAGTTGCTCAGTACTTTCACATAAGCGCTGGCGCGTTGTTCCTGCATCCAGGTTGCTGCTTCTTCAGAGAACTTACGGTTAAACAGCATGCGGTAGGCTCTGTCTTTCTGCGCCGCGTCCGTTTTATCAACATTGCGGGTATCCAACAGTTCGATCAGATGCCAGCCGAAGGAGGAGTGCACCGGGGCGCTCATCTGGCCTTTGTTCAGCTTCATCAGTGCGTCACGGAACGCAGGATCGTAGATATCCGCGGCCGCCCAGCCCAGATCGCCGCCCTGATTAGCAGAGCCGGGATCCTGAGAGAACTCTTTCGCGGCATTCGCAAACGAGGTTTTTCCGCTCTTAATGTCCGCAGCAATCTGTTGCAGTTTCACGCGCGCCTGATCGTCAGTCATGATAGGTGACGGCTTGAGGAGAATATGGCGAGCGTGAACTTCGGTAACTGAAATGTTCTGACTCTGACCGCGCAGATCGTTCACTTTCAGGATGTGGAAGCCCACGCCTGAACGGATTGGACCCACGATGTCACCTTTCTTCGCCGTGCTCAGCGCCTGGGCAAAGATGGAAGGCAGCTCCTGGATACGTCCCCAGCCCATCTGGCCGCCTTTCAGCGCCTGTTGGTCAGCGGAGTAGGTGATGGCCAGTTTGCCAAAGTCACCGCCGTTACGTGCCTGCTCGACAATCGAACGCGCCTGGCTTTCAGCTTCCGCAGCCTGGTCGGAGGTTGGGTTCTCTGGCAGCGGGATCAGAATGTGGCTCAGGTTCAGTTCGGTGCTGGCGTCGTTCTGGTTACCCACCTGTTTTGCCAGCGCGTCCACTTCCTGAGGCAGGATCGTGACGCGACGACGGACTTCATTGTTGCGCACTTCCGAAATCAGCATCTCTTTACGGATCTGATTACGGTACGTTGCATAGCTGATGCCATCATAGGCCAGACGGCTGCGCATCTGGTCCAGGCTCATGTTGTTCTGCTTCGCGATGTTAGCAATGGCCTGATCGAGCTGCTCGTCAGTGACCTTCACACCCATTTTCTGACCCATTTGCAGGACAATCTGATCCATGATCAGACGTTCCAGGATCTGATGGCGCAGGGTTGCGTCATCCGGAAGTTGCTGACCTGCTTCACCCGAATTGAGCTTCACAGATTTCATCAAACCGTCAACGTCGCTTTCGAGCACGACGCCGTTGTTAACCACAGCGGCGACCTTATCAACAACCTGGGGGGCCGCGAAGCTGGTATTCGCAACCATAGCGACACCGAGCAGCAGCGTTTTCCAGTTCTTCATACTTTTTCCATTTCAATTAACCGCAAAGCGGATTACGTTGCAAATTAAGCACATTACAAGGAACTGCGGTACGGCAGAATGTTCGAGCGCAGCATCTGCTGCGTGCCCAGGCCGTAGTTGGAGCTCAGGCCGCGCAGTTCGACATTAAAGCCAATCACGTTATCGTATTTGCTCTGATTATTCTCAGTATTCCAGCCGTTAAGCTTACGTTCGTAACCGACACGCAGCGCGTAGCAGCAGGAGTTATATTGCAGACCAACCATCTGGTCAGCAGGTTTACTGGTGTTGGTGTCAAAGTAGTAAGCACCGACGATTGACCAGCGATCGGCGATTGGCCAACTCGCTGCGCCACCCACCTGCGAGATGCCGTCTTTGTACTGTTCCGCGGTTGCATAGTCTGGCAACGTGGCCTGAATATATTCAGGGCTGGCGTAACGATAGGTCAACTGCAGCATACGGTCTTCATCACGACGGTATTCAATCGCCGCACTGCTTGTTGCAACATTGTTGAGACGCGTATCGTACTGCACCCCCCCGCGTAAACCCCAGCGATCGGTCATACGCCAGTAGGTATCACCCGCCCACACCAGAGAACCCGTTTTGTTGTCTTTCTCCCAGTTAATGTTGTCATCACCGGTCCGGGACTCGGTGAAATAGTAGATTTGACCAACAGAAACGTTAAAACGTTCAACGGCGGCATCATCATAAACGCGTGTTGTGACGCCGGTCGTTAACTGGTTTGCTGACGCAATACGGTCGAGGCCACCGTAGGTACGGTCGCGGAACAGGCCGCTGTAGTCAGACTGCAGGAATGAGGAGTCATAGTTCTGAATGTTGCTTTGATCGCGATACGGCACGTACAGATACTGCATACGTGGCTCAAGCGTCTGGGTATAACCCTCCGCCAGAAGACCCATATCGCGTTCGAAGATCAGTTTGCCGTCCATTTTGAACTGTGGAAGCGTACGATTTACTGATTCCTCAAGATGCTTATTGTTACTGGAATTATAATCATCAATATTTTTTTGCTGATAGTGTGTCGCCATCAGCTTGGCTTCAGTATTCAAACTTGCCCAGTCGTTAGACCATGGCAAATTGATGGTTGGCTCCAGATGAACACGTGTCGCTTCTGGCATATTCGAATTAGTGTTAACGAAGTGGACTGCCTGACCATAAATTCGGGTGTCGAATGGACCTACATCATTCTGATACCAGTTAACGTCCAGCTGCGGTTCTGCACCGTACGTACTTGCCGTTTGGTTAGAGAAAACCTGGAACTGCTTGGTGGAGACCGTTGCATCAAAGTTTTGTAGCGCATAGCCCACACTGAAGATCTGCGTGGCATAGCCATCGGTACTCGAACCGTATTTTGACGAGAAATCGTTAAAATAGTATGGGTCACTAACCTTGGTGTAGTTAACGTTAAACCGCCAGACCTGGTCCATTACCCCGGCATGTTGCCAGTAGAACAACCAGCGGTGTTTATCACCTTCTGTTGGATGTTCATCCTGGAAGACTTTATCCGACGGCAGATAATCCAGTTCCATCAGGCCAGCGCCCGCCTGCGTCAGGTAGCGGAACTCGTTTTCCCACATAACGTTGCCGCGCTTATGGATATAGTGCGGCGTGATCGTGGCGTCCATGTTGGGCGCGATGTTCCAGTAATACGGCAGATAGAACTCAAAGTAGTTCGTGGTGCTGTATTTGGCATTCGGGATCAGGAAACCTGAGCGGCGTTTGTCACCCACAGGAAGCTGCAGGTAAGGGCTGTAGAAAACAGGTACCGGACCGAGCTTAAAGCGGGCGTTCCAGATCTCGGCAACCTGCTCTTCACGGTCATGGATGACTTCACTTCCGACCACGCTCCAGGTATTAGACCCGGGCAGACAGGACGTGAAGGAGCCGTTTTCGAGAATCGTATAGCGGTTTTCACCGCGCTGTTTCATCAGGTCCGCATCACCGCGCCCCTGGCGACCTACCATCTGGTAATCACCTTCCCAGACGTTAGTGTCTTTGGTATTCAGGTTTGACCAGGCTTTCGGACCTTTCAGGATGACCTGATTGTCGTCATAGTGCACATTACCCAGCGCATCCACCGTTCGTACCGGCTCGGCCGCACCTTCCGGCTGCTTCTGGTGTAATTGCACTTCATCTGCCTGCAGACGGCTGTTGCCCTGGTTAATATCCACATTGCCAGTAAATGTCGCATTGTCAGGATATGTGCCTTTAGAGCTATCGGCAGTAATGGTTACCGGCAAGCTATTCGTATCGCCCTTTACCAGTGGACGATTATAACTTGGGACGCCAAGCATACACTGCGAGGCGAGATCGGCCGCCAGTCCCTGTTGGCTGTACAGGGCGGTGCCAATCATTGTGGCCAGGAGGGTGGGGATACGTTTTTTCATACGTTGTATTTTATTGTTCCGTCATCAGTGGCTACGGCTTACAAACGCTCAGAGACTATCTTACTCATCAGCGCAGTACCAGCGTTAATCCTGCCCGTTTGCGCGCCAGAGTGTTAGGCTCGCTATCGAATGACGAGTATGATAAAGCAAATTATAGGCGATGTCCTTCAATTGACCGTGGCTTGAACACTGTGATGATGACGTTGCGTCGGCCAGGAACATGACTAACCGGGGAGTATATGCAGTATTGGGGTAAAATAATCGGCGTTGCGTTCGCCATCATCATGGGTGCCGGGTTCTGGGGGATCGTACTGGGGCTTATTATCGGCCATATGTTTGATAAGGCTCGCAGCCGCAAAATGGCCTGGTTTGCCAATCAGCGTGAGCGTCAGTCCCTCTTTTTCTCCACCACGTTTGAGGTGATGGGGCACTTAACCAAATCAAAAGGGCGTGTGACGGAAGCCGATATTCAGATAGCCAGCGTCTTTATGGACCGCATGAATCTGCATGGTGACTCCCGTCTCGCGGCACAAAATGCGTTTCGCATCGGTAAAGCGGATAACTATCCGCTGCGCGATAAAATGCGTCAGTTCCGCAGCATCTGCTTCGGCCGTTTTGATTTAATTCGGATGTTTCTGGAGATCCAAATCCAGGCGGCGTTTGCCGATGGTTCACTTCATCCTAATGAACGCGATGTTTTATACGTTATTGCGGAAGAACTGGGCATCTCCCGTATGCAGTTCGACCAGTTCCTGCGCATGATGCAGGGCGGTGCGCAGTTTGGCGGCGGCTATCACCAGCAGTCCTCTGGCGGTGCCTGGCAGCAGGCGCAGCGGGGGCCGACGCTGGAGGATGCCTGTAACGTGCTGGGGGTGAAGCCATCGGACGATGTAACCACCATCAAGCGTGCCTATCGTAAGCTGATGAGTGAGCACCACCCGGACAAACTGGTCGCGAAAGGTTTACCGCCGGAGATGATGGAGATGGCGAAGCAAAAAGCGCAGGAAATTCAGAAAGCGTACGAGTTGATTAAAGAGAAGAAAAGTTTCAAATAAAAAAGGCCCGACACTGTCGGGCCTTTTTTTCAGAAGTCGACTGGGGCTTTAAACGTCATTGCATTGCCAAAAACCGGATGGGTGATGGTGAGCGTCTGCGCATGCAGCTGCAGGCGTGGCGCCAGCGCCAGTGCATCGGGCGGCGCGTAAAATCTGTCCCCCAGAATCGGGTGCCCCAGCGCAAGCATATGGACACGCAGCTGGTGCGAGCGCCCTGTAATCGGTTTAAGCAGCACGCGCGCAGTGTTATCTGGCGCGTACTCCAGCACTTCATACTCGGTTTGCGCTGTTTTGCCGGTTTCGTAACAGACCTTTTGTTTTGGTCGGTTTGGCCAGTCGCAGATCAGCGGTAAATCCACCAGACCTTCCGCCGGCTGAGGATGCCCCCAGACACGTGCGACATACTGCTTTTTCGGCTCGCGATCGCGGAACTGGCGTTTCAGCTCGCGTTCCGCCGCTTTATTCAGCGCCACTACAATCACACCGCTGGTGGCCATGTCCAGACGATGGACAGACTCCGCCTGAGGATAATCACGCTGAATACGCGTCATCACACTGTCTTTGTGCTCATCCAGACGCCCTGGCACGGACAACAAGCCGCTGGGCTTGTTGACCACCATAATGTGCTCATCCTGATAAAGCACCACCAGCCAGGGATCCTGAGGTGGATTGTAAGGCTCCATCACCATCTTGCGCTCCGTTTACTGATGCGTCACAACGATAAGACGCAGGGCATCCAGACGCCAGCCTGCCTGATTAAGGCTTTCCAGCACCTGCTGACGGTTGCTCTCGATCGCTGCCAGCTCGTCATCGCGGATGTTTGGGTTTACCGCTTTCAACGCTTCCAGACGGGAGAGTTCCGCGGACAGTTTGTCGTCGGCTTCTTGACGTGCGGCATCAATCAGCGCCCGGGCCGCTTTTTCGATCTGCGTTTCACCCAGCTGCAGAATAGCGTGTACATCCTGCTGTACCGCGTTGACCAGCTTACTGCCGGTATGGCGGTTCACCGCGCTCAGCTGGCGGTTAAAGCTCTCGAATTCAACCTGAGCGGCGAGGTTCGTGCCGTTTTTGTCCAGCAGCAGACGCATAGGCGTTGACGGCAGGAAGCGGTTGAGCTGCAGCTGTTTCGGCGCCTGCGCTTCGACAACGTAAATCAGTTCCAGCAACAGGGTACCCACTGGCAGCGCTTTGTTTTTCAACAACGAGATGGTGCTGCTGCCGGTATCGCCTGAGAGGATCAAATCCAGACCGTTGCGGATCAGCGGGTGCTCCCAGGTGATGAACTGCGCATCTTCGCGCGACAGCGCCACATCACGTTCAAAGGTGATGGTGCATCCATCTTCCGGCAGGCCAGGGAAATCCGGGACCAGCATATGGTCGGACGGGGTCAGGACAATCAAATTCTCGCCACGATCGTCCTGGTTTATGCCAACGATGTCGAACAGGTTCATGGAGAAGCTGATCAGGCTGGTGTCATCATCCTGCTCTTCAATGCTTTCAGCGAGCGCCTGGGCTTTTTCACCGCCGTTGGAGTGGATCTCCAGCAGGCGGTCACGGCCCTGTTCCAGCTGTGATTTCAGCGCTTCATGCTTATCACGGCAGGCTTTGATCAGTTCATCAAACCCGTCGGTGTTCTCTGGCGCGGCCAGATAGCCGATCAGATCGGCGTGCACCTGATCGTAAATCGGGCGGCCGGTCGGACAGGTATGCTCAAACGCATCCAGACCTTCGTGGAACCAACGCACCAGTACGGACTGGGCGGTTTTTTCCAGATAAGGAACGTGGATCTGAATATCATGCGCCTGGCCAATACGATCCAGACGGCCGATACGCTGTTCCAGCAGATCCGGGTTGAACGGCAAATCGAACATCACCAGGTTGCTGGCAAACTGGAAGTTACGGCCTTCAGACCCGATTTCAGAGCACAGCAGAACCTGGGCACCGCTGTCCTCTTCTGCAAACCATGCCGCGGCACGGTCACGCTCGACGATGGACATCCCTTCGTGGAACACGGCGGCGCGAATACCTTCGCGTTCGCGCAGGACCTGCTCCAGCTGCAGTGCGGTGGCTGCTTTGGCGCAGATCACCAGCACTTTCTGAGAACGGTGCGCGGTCAAATAGCCCATCAGCCACTCAACACGCGGGTCGAAGTTCCACCAGGTGCCGGTATCGCCTTCAAATTCCTGGTAAATCTGTTCCGGGTAGAGCATGTCGCGTGCACGCTCTTCTGCAGTTTTGCGCGCGCCCATAATGCCGGAAACTTTAATGGCCGTCTGGTACTGCGTCGGCAGTGGCAATTTGATGGTATGCAGTTCGCGTTTCGGGAAACCTTTCACCCCGTTACGGGTGTTACGGAACAGAACGCGGCTGGTGCCGTGGCGATCCATCAGCATATCGATCAGTTCTTTACGCGCGGAATCCGCGTTGTCACTGTCGCTGTTGGCCGCCTGCAGCAGAGGCTCAATATCCTGCTCGCCAATCAGATCGCTCAGGGTGTTGAGCTCGTCATTCGAGAGATGTTTACCCGCCAGCAGCAGGGCAACGGCATCGGCGACCGGACGGTAGTTATTCTGCTCTTCAACGAACTGTTCAAAGTCATGGAAGCGGTTTGGATCGAGCAGGCGCAAACGGGCGAAGTGGCTCTCCAGACCTAACTGCTCCGGCGTTGCGGTCAGCAGCAGGACGCCTGGTACGCGCTCGGCAAGCTGTTCGATAGCCATGTATTCCCGGCTTGGTGCATCTTCGCTCCAGACCAGATGGTGCGCTTCATCGACCACCATCAGGTCCCATTCGGCGTCGCACAGATGCTCAAGACGTTGCTTGCTGCGGCGTACGAAATCCAGAGAGCAGATCACCAGCTGTTCCGTTTCAAACGGGTTGTCCGCATCGTGCTGGGCTTCTGCATAGCGCTCGTCATCAAACAGAGCGAAACGCAGGTTAAAGCGGCGCAGCATCTCGACCAGCCATTGATGCTGCAGGGTTTCCGGTACCACAATCAGCACGCGCTCGGCTGCGCCGGAAAGCAGCTGTTGATGCAGGATCATGCCCGCTTCAATGGTTTTCCCCAGGCCCACTTCATCTGCCAGCAGAACGCGAGGTGCGTGACGGCGGCCCACGTCATGGGCGATGTTCAGCTGGTGGGGAATAAGGCTGGTACGCTGACCGCGCAGGCCGCTCCACGGCATACGGTACTGTTCACTCTGGAACTTGCGCGCGCGATAGCGCAGGGAGAAGCGATCCATACGGTCGATTTGCCCGGCAAACAGGCGATCCTGCGGCTTACTGAATACCAGTTTGCTGTCGAGCAGCACCTCACGCAGGATGACATTGGCCTCGTCGGTGTCCAGGCGAGTCCCGATGTAGGCGAGCAGTCCATTCTCTTCTTTTACGTCTTCGACCTTTAGCTGCCAGCCGTCGTGGCTGGTCACGGTGTCACCCGGGTTGAACATCACGCGGGTCACAGGGGAATCATTGCGGGCGTACAGGCGGTTTTCACCGGTAGCAGGGAAAAGGAGGGTAACCATTCGTGCATCCACGGCAACCACGGTTCCTAATCCAAGTTCGCTTTCTGTATCGCTGATCCAGCGTTGACCAAGTGTAAAAGGCATATTTGTTCGGCTCTAATCGTAAATTGCAGGCAATAGTTCAACCACCGTCAAAAAAGACAGTCATTGAAAAATGGGTCCGGGAATGGAAAGGGCGCTATGGTACTGGATGGCAGCCATTTCGTCACGTGTCAAAATAGGCCAAGTTGCCCTGTCACTAGTGTAGCAAAGTCGTCGTCGATGAAGGGCAAAATTCCGTCCGCGACCGGCTGAAGCTGACGCGTAAGATAGTGCTCGTAATCCAGAGGCGAGTGCTGGTAATCCACGGGTTCCGGGCCGCTGGTGGTCCAGAGGTATTTGATGGTTCCCCGGTTCTGATACTGCGGGGCACGCCCCCGGCGTACGTTCTCCTCATCCGCCAGACGCGCGGCGCGGACGTGCGGCGGAACGTTGCGCTGGTATTCCGCCAGCGGGCGGCGCAGGCGCTTGCGGTACACCAGCTGGGCGTCGAGTTCACCTGCCATCAGGCTGGCAATTGTTTCACGCACGTAGTCCTGATAAGGCTCGTTGCGAAAGATACGCAGATAAAGCGTTTGCTGAAACTGCTGTGCCAGTGGCGTCCAGTCGGTGCGCACGGTTTCCAGCCCTTTAAAGACCATTCGCTGCTTGTCACCTTCCTGAATAAGTCCGGCGTAGCGCTTCTTACTGCCCTGGTCGGTACCGCGAATGGTGGGCATTAAAAAGCGGCTGAAATGGGTTTCAAACTCCAGTTCTAACGCGCTGCTTAACCGCTCTTTTTGCAAACTTTCCTGCCACCAGGCGTTCACAAAAGCCACCAGTGATTTGCCGATTCGCGCGGCATCCTCTTCTGAATGCGCGCCCTTAAGCCAGACAAAGGTGGAATCCGTATCGCCGTAAATAACGTCATAACCCTGGGATTCAATCAACGCTTTGGTCTGGCGCATGATGTCGTGCCCGCGCATGGTGATAGATGACGCCAGTCGTGGGTCGAAGAAGCGGCAGGCGCTGGTCCCCAGAACCCCGTAAAACGCGTTCATGATAATTTTCAGCGCCTGAGAAAGGGGCTTGTTGCCATGACGCTTAGCCTCGTCGCGACCGTGCCAGATGTTTCCCACGATTTCCGGCAGACAGTGCTTTTCCCGTGAGAAGCGGGCCCCGAGAAAACCTTCTGTGCTGTGCAAATCGTCAGGCTGCGCCATCCCTTCCACCAGCCCGACGGGATCGATCAGGAAGGTGCGAATAATGGACGGATAGAGGCTTTTGTAGTCCAGCACCAGCACGGAGTCATACAACCCGGGCCGGGAATCCATCACGTAACCGCCCGGGCTTGCCTGCGGCGGCACGTCACCGAGGTTGGGGGCGACATAGCCCGCCCGGTGCATACGCGGGAAATAGAGGTGGCTAAAGGCGGCCACGGAGCCACCGTGCCGGTCAGCGGCGAGGCCGTTCACCGTCGCGCGCTCGAGCAGGAAGGGCATGATCTCCGTTTTGTGGAAAATCTGCGTCACCAGTTCACAATCTTTCAGGTTGTAGGTGGCGAGCGCCGGTTTGTCTTCGTTAAAGCGCCGGTCGATTTCATCCATCCTGTCCCACGGATTGTCGATGGATTTCCCTTCGCCGAGCAGCTCCTGCGCCACCGCTTCCAGAGAGAAAGAGGAAAAATTCCAGAAGGCAGATTTGAGCGCCTCAATGCCGTCGATAATCAGGCGGCCATTGGCCTGCGCGAAAAACACACCGTTTTTAAAACCGTGCTCGCGCCATTCCAGCTCGCTGTTTCCGCGCCCCAGCATCAGGGGGATGCGGTAACGTTCAGCATGTTTTTGCAGCACGCGCAGATCGAACTGCACCACGTTCCAGCCGATCAACACATCGGGATCGCGATCGGCAAACCACTGGTTTAGCTTTTCCAGAAGCTGTGGCCGGCTGTTGACATACTCCAGTCGGAAATCCAGCGCGGACGCGTTGCCATTCGGGGGGCCAAGCATATAAACAACCCGATCCCCGCAGCCTTCAAGGCCGATACAGTACAGCTCACCGTGGCGAGTGGTTTCGATATCCAGCGAGACCCATTTCAACGGCGGCCGGTAGGTAGGGTTGGGTTTGAGACGGGCGTTAATAAGGCTGCCGTTTTGCGCGGTGCCGTCGACCCAGACGGGGGCGGTAATAAACCGCTCCATCAGAAAACGTTCTGGCGGGCGGATATCGGCTTCGTACAGGGTCACGCCAGCGTCGCGCAGCAGTTTTTCATAACGCATCAGCTGGCGATGGGCGCGGCAGTAGAGGCCATGTACGGGCTGACGGTGGAAATCTTTCAGTTCAAGCGGCGTCAGGCGCCAGCCATTTTCACCGCGCAGCAGTTGCTTTACTTTCTCAACATGATCGTTCGGGATAAAAGCCACGGACTCCTGCGGCGGCAGGGTCACGTGCAGCGGGCCGTTGTCCGTCGCCAGCCAGAATGCCACCTCGGTGCCCTGAGGAGTATCCCGCCAGTGTCGGGTAAGTAAAAAACCTTCTTGCGCCTGCGCCACGCCGCTATCCCATAAAACAAAACCAGGCTTGATTATAGCCTGGTTGAATATTTTATGCTGGGTATATATACAGTTTACTGCCCGTAATAGGCTTTTGCGCCATGTTTACGCAGGTAGTGTTTATCCAGCAGGGTTGGCTGCATATCCGGAAGCTGCGGAGCCAGCTGGCGGCAGAAAATGCCCATATACGCGACCTCTTCCAGCACAATCGCGTTATGTACCGCATCTTCGGCGTTTTTGCCCCAGGCAAAAGGTCCATGGGAGTGCACCAGCACGCCGGGCATTTGCGCAGCGTCGATACCCTGTTTTTCAAACGTTTCGACGATAACGTTGCCGGTTTCCCACTCATACTCGCCGTTGATCTCTTCATCAGTCATCAAACGGGTGCAGGGAATGGTGCCGTAAAAGTAGTCTGCGTGCGTGGTTCCGGTCGCCGGAATGGACTGGCCGGCCTGCGCCCAGATGGTCGCATGACGCGAATGGGTATGCACAATACCGCCAATGGTCGGGAAGGCCTGGTAGAGCAGGCGATGCGTTGGCGTGTCCGAGGAGGGTTTTTTCTTTCCTTCCACCACTTCGCCCGTGGCGATGCTGACGACAACCATATCTTCTGCGGTCATTACCGTGTAATCCACCCCTGACGGCTTTATCACGAAGACGCCGTGCTCGCGGTCAACGGCGCTGACGTTGCCCCAGGTCAGCGTCACCAGATTGTGTTTGGGCAGCGCCAGGTTGGCTTCAAGTACCTGACGTTTGAGATCTTCTAACATGCAATCCTCCAGGAAAAGAGGCCCGCCCTGCGGCAGGCCAAAGGTTCCCCTGTTAACGTTTTGAACCGTAATAGACTTCGTTCCAGCGCAGTGCGTCTTTGAACGCGGGCAGGCGGGTATCGTTATCAATGACGGTCAGTTCGATGTCGTGCAGTTCGGCGAACTGACGCATGTCGTTCAGATCCAGCGCGTGGCTGAAGACGGTGTGGTGCGCGCCACCGGCCAGGATCCAGGCTTCCGAGGCGGTTGGCAGGTCAGGCTGCGCTTTCCACAGGGCGTTGGCGACCGGCAGTTTTGGCAGAGAATGCGGGGTTTCAACCGCATCCACACAGTTCACCAGCAGGCGGAAACGGTCGCCCAGGTCAATCAGGCTGGCATTGATGGCAGGACCGGTACGGGTGTTGAAGATCAGACGTGCCGGGTCGGCTTTTCCGCCAATGCCAAGGTACTGCACGTCGAGGATCGGTTTCTCTTCAACGGCAATGGAAGGACACACTTCCAGCATATGCGAGCCCAGTACCAGGTCGTTGCCGTTTTCGAAGTGGTAGGTGTAGTCCTCCATAAAGGAGGTGCCGCCCTGCAGACCGGTTGACATCACTTTCATAATGCGAAGCAGAGCGGCAGTTTTCCAGTCGCCTTCGCCGGCAAAGCCGTAGCCCTGCTGCATCAGACGTTGTACCGCCAGGCCGGGCAGTTGTTTCAGGCCGTGGAGGTCTTCAAAAGTGGTGGTAAAGGCATGGAAGCCACCCTGTTCCAGGAAGCGTTTCATGCCCAGTTCGATACGTGCTGCATCCAGCACGTTCTGGCGTTTGTCACCGTGAATTTGTGCCGCAGGGGTCAGACGGTAGCTGCTTTCGTATTCGTCGACCAGCGCGCTTACGTCGCCATCGCTGATTTCATTCACCACCTGCACCAGGTCGCCCACGGCCCAGGTATTCACCGAGAAACCAAATTTAATCTGTGCGGCAACTTTATCGCCGTCGGTGACCGCCACTTCACGCATGTTGTCGCCGAAACGCACCACTTTCAGGTGGCGAGTATCTTGTCGGGACACCGCCTGGCGCATCCAGGAGCCGATACGTTTTTGCGCATGCTGATCCTGCCAGTGGCCGGTGACGACCGCATGTTGCTGGCGCATACGTGCGCCGATAAAGCCGAACTCGCGGCCGCCGTGCGCGGTCTGGTTCAGGTTCATAAAGTCCATATCAATGCTGTCCCACGGCAGGGACGCGTTGAACTGGGTATGGAACTGCATCAGTGGTTTATTGAGGATGGCCAGACCGTTGATCCACATTTTGGCCGGCGAGAAGGTGTGCAGCCACACCACCATGCCAGCGCATTTATCGTCGTAGTTCGCGTCGCGGCAGATGTTCGTGATCTCATCCGGGGTCGTGCCGAGCGGTTTGAGCACCAGTTTGCACGGCAGTTTAGCCTCTGCATTGAGCGCGTTGACCACGTGCTCAGCATGTTTCGTCACCTGTTGCAGCGCTTCCGGCCCGTACAGATGTTGGCTGCCAATGACAAACCACACTTCATAATTATTAAAAATGGTCATTATTGTGTCCTTAATGTGTCAGGGTTGCCGTAGTGTCCGCGGTGTGTTTGGCCGGGGCGGCGACAGGGAGATAGTGAAGTTCGGCGCTTTTTGCCCATTGCTGATAGCGCTGATAAAGCTGTTCAAAACGCTGCGCCTGCTGAGCACGCGGCTGGAGGGTATTTTCGACAGCGCTCGCCATGTGCTGCTGCGCGGTCGGGATATCGGCATGAACGCCTGCCGCAACGGCCGCGAAGATCGCTGCTCCGAGGGCACAGCACTGATCGGAGGCGACAATCTGCAGTGGACGGTTCAGCACGTCACAACAGGCCTGCATGATTACCGGGTTTTTACGGGCGATGCCGCCCAGTGCCATCACGTTGTTGACGTCAATGCCCTGCTCGGTGAAGCACTCCATAATGGCGCGCGCCCCAAAGGCAGTTGCGGCAATCAGGCCGCCAAACAGCGCTGGCGCGTCGGTGGCGAGGTTAAGATCGGTGATCACCCCTTTCAGGCGCTGGTTGGCAAATGGCGTACGGCGACCGTTGAACCAGTCGAGCACCACCGGCAGGTGATCGAGAGAAGGATTCTTTGCCCACGCGGCGGTGAGCTGCGGCAAAAGCTGCTTTTTACTTTCGGCAATCTGGGTCTTCAGCTCAGGATGTGCCGCCGCCAACTGATCCAGCGGCCAGCCCAGCACGCGGCCAAACCAGGCGTAGATATCGCCAAAGGCGGACTGACCCGCTTCCAGACCGATAAACTCCGGTACGACGCTACCGTCAACCTGGCCGCAGATGCCTTTTACCGCCCGATCGCCTACGCTGGCTTTATCCGCGGTGAGAATGTCGCAGGTGGAGGTGCCGATTACCTTCACCAGCGTGTTTGGCTGGGCGCCAGCGCCCACCGCGCCCATGTGGCAGTCAAACGCCCCGCCGGAGATGGCCACGTTTTGCGGCAGACCCAGGCGCGTCGCCCACTCTTCACAAAGCGTACCCACCGGAATATCGGCGGTGAAGGTGTCGGTGAACAGCGGGTATTGCAGACTCGTGTTGATGACGGGATCGAGTTCATCGAAGAACGCCGCCGGTGGCAGGCCACCCCAGCTCTCATGCCACAGGGATTTGTGTCCGGCGCTGCAGCGTCCGCGGCGGATATCCTGCGGACGCGTGGTACCGGAGAGCAGGGCTGGTACCCAGTCGCACAGTTCAATCCAGGATACCGCGGCCTGCGCAACGGATGCGTCCGCGCGGGTTACGTGAAGGATCTTTGCCCAGAACCATTCACTGGAGTAAATACCGCCGATGTAGCGCGAGTAGTCCGTCTTACCGGGCTGGTGACACAAGCGGGTAATGGCCTCGGCCTCTTCAACGGCGGTGTGATCTTTCCACAGCACGAACATGGCGTTCGGGTTATCAGCAAACTCCGGACGCAGCGCCAGAACATGGCCTTCGGCATCCACAGGGGCAGGCGTTGAGCCGGTACTGTCGACGCCAATCCCGACGATTTCTGCCCGCTGGGCGTCGGTCAGTTCAGTCAGTACGGTTTTGATTGCCGCTTCCATCGACTCAATGTAGTCACGTGGATGGTGACGGAACTGGTTATTTGGCGCATCGCAGTAGCGCCCCTCTTGCCAGCGCGGGTACCACTCAACGCTGGTTGCTATTTCCTGGCCGCTTGTACAGTCCACTGCCAGAGCGCGAACCGAGTCGCTGCCAAAATCGAGGCCAATCGCAATTGCCATGGTGTTGCTCCATCAAAAAACAGGTATGAGAGAACATTAGAGACTGGAGGCGAAAATCGTCAGGCAGGATCCGCTAATCTTATGGACTAAATTGCTGTTGCAATAGAAAGTGTGACGCCGTGCAAATAATCAATGTGGACATTTCTGCCGCACTTATAGACACTTTTGTTACTGCTGATCTGCCCCCGTGGGCGGACAAATCAGGGGGAAAGGCTGAAACATGGCGGACGTAAAAGAGGCGTGATGCTTTTTGGATCTTTTCGCGGGCCATTTTTATACTGCTTTTATCGATATGGACAATTGGTTTCCTTCAGGACCCTTGGGAGAACTGAATCTATGGCCGAAACGCAAAACGATCCCTTATTACCGGGCTACTCGTTTAATGCTCACCTGGTGGCGGGGCTGACCCCTATTGAGGCTGAGGGATATCTCGATTTTTACGTCGACCGACCGCTCGGGATGAAAGGGTATATTCTGAACCTGACGGTGCGTGGGGAAGGGATTATCAAAAATAACGATCAGCAGTTTGTCTGCCGTCCGGGCGATATGCTGCTGTTTCCGCCGGGGGAGATCCACCACTACGGGCGCCACCCGGAGGCCAAAGAGTGGTATCACCAGTGGGTCTACTTCCGCCCGCGCGCCTACTGGCAGGAGTGGCTCTCGTGGCCGGCTATTTTTGCGCACACCGGTTTTTATCGCCCGGACGAGGTTCATCTGGCTCAGTTCCGCGAACTCTTTGCCCAAATTATTGAAGCGGGGCAGGCGGGTGGCCGGTATGCCGAACTGCTGGCGATTAACCTGCTTGAACAGGTGCTGTTGCGCCGGATGGAGGCGATAAACGCGTCACTTAATCCTCCGCTGGACAACCGCGTGCGCGACGCCTGCCAGTACATCAGCGACCATCTGGCCGACAGCCAGTTCGATATCGCCAGCGTCGCCCAGCATGTGTGTCTCTCACCGTCGCGGCTGTCACATCTGTTCCGTCAGCAGCTGGGCGTTAGCGTCCTGAGCTGGCGTGAGGACCAGCGTATCAGCCAGGCGAAGCTCCTGCTCAGCACCACCCGCATGCCCATTGCCACCGTGGGGCGCAATGTGGGCTTTGAAGACCAGCTCTATTTCTCCCGGGTATTTAAAAAATGCACCGGTGCCAGCCCCAGTGAATTCCGGGCAGGATGTGAATAAACGGTAAAAAAAGATAAACAAGCAGGTGAACTGTGGAAGCAACCTGTAAACTATTCAGACAATTGTTGTCTTGACGCGGTGCAGGGCGCTAAGCAGAATCCCTGATTCGTTTTCTGACCGGAATAGTTATGCAGGCATTGCTGGAACATTTTATCACCCAGTCCGTTATGTATTCGCTTATCGCCGTTGCGCTGGTGGCGTTTCTGGAATCGCTTGCACTTGTTGGGTTGATCCTCCCCGGCACGGTGATGATGGCGGGGCTGGGCGCGTTGATTGGCAGCGGTGAAGTGAATTTCTGGCAGGCGTGGATGGCGGGGATTATCGGCTGTTTACTCGGCGACTGGATCTCCTTCTGGCTGGGCTGGCGCTTTAAGAAACCGCTGCACCGCTGGTCGTTCATGAAAAAGAACAAAGCCTTGCTGGATAAAACCGAACACGCGCTGCATCAGCACAGCATGTTCACGATCCTCGTCGGTCGCTTTGTTGGACCAACGCGTCCGCTGGTGCCGATGGTCGCGGGGATGCTGGATCTGCCTGTTGCGAAATTCGTGGTGCCGAACATCATCGGCTGTGTTTTCTGGCCGCCGTTCTACTTTCTGCCGGGGATCCTGGCAGGGGCCACCGTTGATATTCCTGACGGAATGCAAAGTGGCGAGTTTAAGTGGTTGTTGCTGGCTACGGCCCTGCTGTTGTGGATCGCTGCCTGGCTGTGCTGGCGACTGTGGCGCAGCGCGAAAGCGAATGTTGATCGCCTGACGCGTTATCTGCCACGCTCGCGCCTGTTGTGGCTCGCGCCGTTAATGCTGGGGGTTGCCGTGGTGGCGCTGGTCGCCCTGATTCGCCACCCGCTGATGCCGGTGTACGGTGAAATCCTCTTGAAGGTGGTGAGCCGTTAATCTGTTTCCCTCTCCCGTGGGAGAGGGTCAGCTCGCACTGATGCCCAACAATGACGACGCCCCTGCGTGACCGCTGAGCAGTTCCTCAGTGCCGCCATCCCAGGCAATTCGCCCTTCTGCAATGACCACCGATCGTGGCGCAATCCGCGCGGCATCCTCAATGCTGTGCGAAACCATCAGCATTGTCAGTTGCTGACGCTGGCACACGTCCTGCACCAGGGTAAGCATCTCCTGGCGCAAGGCAGGATCGAGTGCAGAGAAGGGCTCATCCAGAAGCAGTATGGGCTGCTCGCGCACCAGGCAGCGCGCCAGCGCCACCCGCTGACGCTGCCCGCCGGAGAGGGCTTCAGGGAGGCGGTCAATAAACGCGGTAATGCCCATCTGAGCGGCAATCAGCTCCAGCTTCTGGCGCTGACCGTCGTTGAGTTTCAGGCCAGGATCCATACCCAGGGCGATGTTTTGCCGCACCGTCAGATGCATGAACAGATTATTTTCCTGGAACAGCATCGACACCGGACGTCGGGCGGGTGGCGTGCGCGTATGGTCGCGGTTTTCAATCACTATCGACCCGCTCGCCGGTTGCAGAAAACCGGCAATCAGATTGAGCAAAGTACTCTTTCCGGCCCCGCTCGGACCCAGAACCGCAATCATCTCTCCCTGACGAACCGAAAGGGAGAAGCGCATTGGCAGATGCTGGTAGAGCCAGGTTACATCAGTCAGTTTTAACATTACGCCCCGGAAGTTTTTCGATAACGGTAAATAAGGCAAAGCAGAGCACCAGTAACAGCAGCGCCGTGACGGCTCCCTCCTGGCTACGATAGGAGCCAATTTGCTGGTACAGCCAGTACGGGAGGGTGCGGAAATCTTCATTACCGAAGAGCGCCACGACACCAAAATCACCAATTGAGAGCACACAGGCGAAGGCCAGGGCCTGGGCCAGCGGGCGTTTCAGCGCACGCAGTTCGATAATCTTTAGCCGCTGCCAGCCCTGCAGACCGAGCGACTGGCACAGCAGCGCGTAGCGGCTGTTGATGTCTCGCATCGGATTTTCCAGCACCTTCAGCGCGTAGGGGATCGCCATTAGGGCATTGGTGAAAATCACGATGCCGTCGGCGTTTTCCGGCAGGCCAATGGTGCTGTTGAACAGTAAAAAGAACCCCGTCGCCAGTACAATGCCGGGCATCGCCAGGATCAGCATGCCTGTCAGCTCCAGGGCATGCCCGGCTTTACGGGCCTGACGCGCGTAAAGCTCGCGGCTGCTCCATAAAAGCATCATGGTCAGCATGACACACAGCAGCCCGGCGGCCAGCGCGATCCGTAACGAGGTCCACGTTGCCTGCCAGAGAACGGGCTGCTGCAACACGGTAACGAGATTCAGGTTCAGGCCATCGACGATGACGGCCATCAGCGGCGGAAGCAGAAGCAGCAGCGCCAGCGTGATAAGCAGCAGGTCAGCGATCCGGCTATGCATGCTGTCCTGCGGGTCGCGCCAGCCGGTTATCTGATTACTGCCCGGCGGGATGGCTTTGCTCAGACGCTGGCTCAGCAGCACAAGGCACAGGCAGCAAACCATCTGCACCATCGCCAGCAGCGCGGCGCGGCCGGGGTCATAGTCGTAACTGAGCGCCTGGTAAATTGCCAGTTCGATGGTGGTGGCCTGCGGGCCGCCGCCGAGTGAAAGCACGGTGGCAAAACTGGCGAAACAGAGCATAAAGATCAGAGCCGCAACCGGCGGGATCTGACGACGCAGCCACGGCCATTCGACCAGGCGGAAGAAGGATACGCCGCGCATGCCCAACTGGGCGGCAAGCTGGCGCTGTTCACCGGGGATGTTTTCCAGTGCCTGTAAAAAGAGTCTGGTCGCCATCGGCATATTGAAAAAGATGTGCGCCAGCAGAATGCCCTTCAGTCCGTAGGGCGAGAAGCGCCACTCCAGACCCAGCAGGCTGAAAAGTGAAGCCAGCCACCCCTGACGGCCATAGACGCTCAGGATGCCAAACACGGCCACCAGGACCGGCAGGATCAGCGTCATGGCGCACAGGCGCAGCAGGGCCTGCCTGCCGGGGAAACGGCGGCGATAAAGCGCGCGTGCCAGGAAAATGGCGGGGATAACCGACAGCAGCGCAGAGAGAAAGGCCTGCCAGAAAGAGAAACGGATAACGTGCCAGAGATAACTGTCGTGCCAGAGCGCGAACAGGTCGCTCTCTGGCGCGTTAAACCACAAGGCAAGGAATGCGCCCAGACTGACCGCCACCATCAATACGGCGGCGAGCAGCCCAGGAATTAACCAGCCGGGAATTAACGGCTGACGGCGCGTTGCCATTCACTTACCCATGCTGCTCGCTGCGCGGCAACCTGCTGAGGCGTAAACTCCAGCGAGGTTTGCGGTTTGGTCAGTTTCTCAAAGCCCGCTGGCAACGCCACGCTGGTCACGGGGTACATCCAGTTACCCGCTGGAATAGCGTTCTGGAATGCCGGGGAGACCATAAATTTCAGGAACTTCTCGGCCAGTTCGGGCTGTTTGCTGGATGCCGTGCGGGCTGCCACTTCGACCTGCAGATAGTGCCCTTCAGCAAAACTGGCGGCGGCGTAATTGTCTTTCTTCTCGGCGATGATGTGGTAAGCCGGGGAGGTGGTGTAGCTCAGAACCAGATCACTTTCCCCTTTCAGGAACAGACCGTAGGCTTCGCTCCAGCCTTTTGTCACGGTGACGGTTTTGGCGGCCAGCTTCTGCCACGCTTGCGGAGCGTCATCGCCGTAGACTTTCTGCATCCACAGCAGCAGCCCCAGGCCTGGCGTACTGGTGCGAGGATCTTCATAAATAACGCGCCATTTCTGCTCGCTTTCGACCAGTTCCTTCAGGCTTTTCGGCGGGTTTTTAAGCTTGTTTTTGTCGTAAACAAACGCGAAGTAACCGTAATCGAACGGCACAAAGGTGTCGTTCTGCCAGTCGCCCGGGACGCTGACGGCATCGGTGGCGACGCCGCTTTTGGCAAACAGTCTGGTTTTCGAGGCGGCCTCCAGCAGGTTGTTATCCAGCCCAAGCACCACATCGGCTTTACTGTTTTTGCCTTCCATGCGCAGGCGGTTAAGCAGAGAGACGCCATCTTCTAGCGCCACGAACTTCAGTTCGCACTGACAGTCAGCTTCAAAGGCTTTTTTCACCACCGGACCCGGACCCCAGTCGGCTGAGAAGGAGTCGTAGGTGTAGACCGTCAGGACGGGCTTCGCGACGGCAGGCAGCGCAAACAGCGCCAGAAGGGGGAGAACTTTTTTTAACACTTTGCACCTCAAGGTTGAGTGGCAAAGGATTTTGAGTGACAGCCTCAAATCCCTTCGCCGGCGTTATCCGGATCAGGTTCGACGGGTATTATCTCAGCGCACATCAGTGATGCAGCACCCCGTTGAGAACGGCGCTATTGTAATGATTTGGCAAATATTACGAAAGTGTTATGGCTCCGGCGGCGAAAACCAGGCGGATTTAAAATCAAACCAGCCCAGCGTATTCATTCTGACACCGCGCATACTACGCTGCCCCTGGATCATCAGCCAGTGGTGGATCAACGGCACGATCGCTTGTTCAGCCAGCAACTGCTGGCACCATGAGGCCAGATTCATGTCGCCGGCGCGCCAGCGTGCCGCGTCCTGCTGCCAGTCCCGGTCTATGCAGTGCTGGATAAGCGGGACCTCATACAGGTGAGAGAAGAGCGAGAAATCAAGCGGCAGGGTAAAGTTGGCGCTGTTGAGCCAGATGTCGCTGACGATCTCCCCCTGATGCCATTCATCGTAATCCACCTCTTTGACATCCAGCCTCACCCCAACGGCGGCCAGCAGTCGGGTCATGATTCTGGCGATAAAGCGGTGTTCAACGTGCTCGCGATAGTAGGTCAGGGTGATGGACTCCAGCCCGGCGGGCTTGTCGCAGTATGTCGGGCGGGCGTGATGCCAGCGAGGAAGCAGACCATACGCCGGGAACCAGTAGGTCTGGTACTGCTCCTCCGCATGATAAATCAGGCTGGAGGGCGACAACACGTGGCTTATCCATTTACGCACCTCATGGTTTGCCCCGCGATGGGTACGGCTGTCGAACAGCAGGTAGTAGCACCCTTCTTCGAGCCGGCTCTCCACGGCCTTTTCGCCCGTGGTGGGCCCTTCCAGCGTCAGCCCGGCGCTCAGCTCTTCATTGAGATCCGGTAATACCCACACGTTCACTTCGTCGATCAGCGCCCGGTAGCCAAAATAGTCATCAAAAGCGCGGATTTTCAGCTGGTTGTTGTTATTGCGCGATACAGAGTAGGGGCCGGTGCCAATCGGCAGGCTGGCAAAATTATTCATCGATTCCCATTCACCGGGCAAAATCATCGACGGTACATAGCCCAGCAGCCACGGAAGCCATTTGTCCGGCTGAGACAGTTCAACATCCAGTGTCCATGCCGTAGGAGAGTGAACGCGTGAAATATGGGAATAGAGCGGTAGCGTGCAGGCGCGCTCTAAAGAGGCAATCACATCGACCATCTCCAGCTCGCGGCCGTGGTGGAAATGAATACCAGGACGTAGAAAAAAGCGCCAGTGAAGAGGAGAAAGTTGCTGCCAGTGGTGCGCAATATCCGCTTCCAGTTCCCCATTTTCCTCATTTATGCGCGTCAGGCCGCTGAATATTTGTCGGGCCATATGGGTTTCAGAGCGGCGTAACGCCGTGCCGGGTAACAGGTTTTTCATCGGTCGATAGTAGAGCACCCGCAGAATGTGGCGACCCTGACGAAAGCTGCGCCCGAGATGCGACACCAGCATCTGGCGTACTGCCGCTTTGTCCCCCACCAGCTGCACCAGCTGGTCGATGCGGTCCTGTTCCAGCAGGTCTTCCGCCCGCTGCTGCTGCAACGCCAGCCCGGTATACAGGAAGGTCAGGCGCGAGCGTTTTCCGCGACCCGCCTCGGCCTCCCAGTTTAGCCAGCCCTGCTGCTGCATGGTATTAAGCAGCGTGCGCATGTGCCGGCGCGAACAGCTGAGCAGGTCCGCCAGCGCGTTCAGCGTGGTCTCCTGCGATCGCCCCTCGCAGCATTGCCAGAGGCGGATAAATTGTTGTTGCAGACGACCAGATGGCATAAAAGGGGAACTCCTGACAAAAAATCAGCAATTTATTAATCCCTATATTAGGCCAATAATTCTTCCCGATGAAGTGAGGAGGTAAATTATGAAGAGGTCTACCGCACGTCAGTTTTATCAGCGTTATTTTTCAGCGACGCAGGGAGCGTCCTGGCTGGCCCGCCAGTGTGCAGAGCAACGGTTGAAAATCCTGGAAGATCTGATGCAGTGGGACGTTACGAAACCGACCTCTTCTTGCTAACTCGCCTCGATCATGTGTGACTGAGTATTGGTGCTTATCACCCGCCAGCAAAATGTTTTTGCTGGCTTTTTTCGTTTACTATTCACCCACTTTCGATTCGCTTTCACAAGGACTTGCGCATGCTCTGGTTGATGACGATGGGGCGACGCCTGAACGGCGTGTATGCCGCTTTTATGCTGGTGGCCTTTATGATGGGCGTGGCGGGGGCATTGCAGGCTCCGACGCTGAGTCTGTTTCTCAGCCGTGAGGTGGGGGCGCAGCCGTTTTGGGTGGGGCTGTTTTATACCGTGAACGCCATCGCCGGGATCCTGGTCAGTCTGGCACTGGCAAAACGATCGGACAATCGGGGCGATCGTCGCAAACTGATCCTCTTTTGCTGCGCCATGGCCGTGGGTAACGCGCTGCTGTTTGCCTTCAATCGCCATTACCTGACGCTGATTACCTGCGGCGTGCTTCTGGCGTCGCTCGCCAATACCGCCATGCCGCAGCTGTTCGCGCTGGCCCGTGAATACGCGGATAACTCGGCGCGGGAAGTGGTGATGTTCAGCTCGGTCATGCGTGCGCAGCTCTCTCTGGCCTGGGTGATCGGCCCGCCGCTGGCGTTTATGCTGGCGCTGAACTATGGCTTTACCACCATGTTTTCCATCGCTGCCGGCATTTTTGTCATCAGCCTGATACTGATTGCCTTTGCGCTACCCTCAGTGGCGCGAGTGGAGCTGACGACGGATAAACCCATCACCCAGGTGAGCGGCTGGCAGGATAAAAACGTCCGCATGCTGTTTATCGCGTCCATGCTGATGTGGACCTGCAACACCATGTACATCATTGATATGCCGCTGTGGATCAGCAGCGATCTGGGGTTGCCGGACAAGCTTGCGGGGATCCTGATGGGGACGGCAGCCGGCCTGGAAATTCCGGCGATGATCCTGGCGGGTTATTACGTTAAGCGTTTTGGAAAGCGCCGCATGATGATCGTCGCCGTGGCGGCAGGAGTGCTTTTTTATCTGGGGCTGATCGTCTTCCATTCGCGCGAAGCACTGCTTGCGCTGCAGCTGTTTAATGCCGTGTTTATTGGCATCGTGGCCGGGATTGGGATGCTCTGGTTCCAGGACTTAATGCCGGGACGGGCAGGCTCTGCCACTACGCTCTTTACCAACAGCATTTCAACGGGCGTTATTCTGGCAGGGGTGATTCAGGGGGCGTTGTCACAAACCTACGGTCACGCGTCAGTGTACTGGATGATTGCGGCCATTTCCGTGGTGACGCTGGTGCTAACCTGCCGGGTAAAAGATGTGTGATTCTGGAAGGCGGCTTCACGAAATAAAACGATTTTCTGACAGGGTCTGAGAAGGCGCATAGCGCGCGTGGCGTCAGCCGAGGCTGTTTGCCTCAGGCTGACGCAAGAGGCAAACAGTGGTGAGGCCCACATCAATTAACACTGATGGTGTACTGCACCCATTATGTTGGACGATGTTGATCTTCACCAGGATGGTACGCAGCCTACCCCATAAACGCAGGCTGTTTTTGCTCATAGGCGGAGATGGCATCTTCGTGCTGCAGCGTCAGGCCAATACTGTCCAGGCCATTCAGCATGCAGTGACGACGAAAGGCGTCAATGCTGAAGCTGTAGGACTTATCACCCGCTTTCACCACTTCCGCTTCCAGATCCACTTCAAACGAAATCCCAGGATTTGCCTTCACCAGGGCGAACAATTCGTCTACCTGCGCATCGCTCAGCGTCACCGGCAGCAGCTGGTTATTGAAGCTGTTGCCGTAGAAGATATCGGCAAAGCTTGGGGCGATAACCACTTTAAACCCGTAGTCGGTGAGCGCCCAGGGTGCATGTTCACGGGAAGAGCCGCAGCCAAAGTTTTCACGCGCCAGCAGAATCGATGCGCCTTTAAATTCCGGGAAGTTCAGCACGAACTCGGGATTGGGCACTTCGCCTTTGTCGTCCAGGAAGCGCCAGTCGTTAAACAGATGCGCGCCAAACCCGGTACGGGTCACCTTCTGCAAAAACTGCTTTGGAATGATGGCGTCAGTGTCGACGTTAGCGGCGTCCAGTGGGACAACCCGGCCCGTATGTTGGGTAAATTTCTCTGCCATGATTGTCTCCTTATTTCAGGCTGCGAATATCGGCGAAATGACCGGTCACTGCCGCAGCGGCGGCCATTGCCGGGCTGACCAGGTGAGTACGCCCACCGCGGCCCTGACGGCCTTCAAAGTTACGGTTACTGGTGGAGGCACAACGCTCGCCAGGATTCAGGCGGTCATTGTTCATGGCCAGGCACATGGAGCAGCCAGGCAGGCGCCACTCGAAGCCCGCTTCGATAAAGATCTTATCCAGGCCTTCAGCTTCCGCCTGGGCTTTCACCGGGCCAGAGCCCGGCACAACCAGCGCCTGAACGCCCGGCGCCACTTTACGGCCTTTGGCAATCTCGGCCGCCGCGCGTAAATCTTCGATACGGGAGTTGGTGCAGGAGCCGATAAACACTTTATCAATGGTCACGTCAGTCAACGGAATGCCTGGCTTCAGACCCATATAGGCCAGCGCTTTTTCCGCACTGGCGCGCTCGACCGGATCGGTGAAAGAGGCCGGGTCAGGAATATTATCGTTAACGGAAATCACCTGGCCCGGGTTGGTTCCCCAGGTGACCTGTGGCGCAATGTCTTCCGCCTGCAGCGTAACCACGGTGTCAAACGTCGCACCATCGTCGGTTTTCAGGGTTTTCCAGTACGCAACCGCCTCAATAAAATCCTGGTCTTTCGGCGCGTGCAGACGGCCCTTCACATAGCTGAAGGTTGTTTCGTCTGGCGCGACCAGGCCCGCTTTTGCCCCCATCTCAATGGCCATGTTGCAGAGCGTCATACGGCCCTCCATGCTCAGTGCCTGGATGGCTTCACCGCAGAATTCAACCACGTGACCGGTGCCGCCTGCGCTGCCGGTTTTACCGATGATGGCCAGCACGATGTCTTTGGCGGTAATGCCCGGGGCCGCTTTGCCTTTCACTTCAATCTTCATGGTTTTGGCGCGGCCCTGTTTCAGGGTCTGCGTCGCCAGAACATGTTCAACTTCAGAGGTACCAATACCGAACGCCAGGGCCCCAAACGCGCCGTGGGTGGCCGTGTGGGAGTCACCGCAGACAATGGTCATGCCTGGCAGGGTGATGCCCTGTTCCGGCCCCATTACGTGGACGATACCCTGATACGGGTGGTTCAGATCGTAGAGCTCGACGCCAAATTCATTGCAGTTTTTGATCAGCTCCTGCATCTGGATACGCGCCATTTCGCCCGACGCATTGATATCTTTGGTTTGCGTGGAGACGTTGTGATCCATTGTCGCGAAGGTTTTACCAGGCTGGCGCACCGGGCGCTTATGCGCACGCAGTCCGTCGAATGCCTGAGGGGAGGTAACCTCGTGCACCAGATGGCGATCGATATACAACAGTGGGGTTTCGTTTGGTGCCTCGTAAACTACGTGCGCATCAAACAATTTTTCATATAACGTTTTCGCCATGATTACACCCCTTCAGCGACATAGCGGGCAATAATGTCGCCCATTTCATCGGTACTGACTGCCGCCGTGCCGCGTGCTAAATCACCGGTACGGACACCTTCTTCTAACGCACGGTTAATGGCGTTTTCAATTGCGGTTGCTGCATCACCGGCATCAAGGCTGTAGCGCAACAGCAAGGCCAGGGAGAGGATCTGCGCAATCGGGTTGGCAATGTTTTTGCCGGCGATATCGGGCGCGGAGCCGCCTGCAGGTTCGTACAGGCCAAATCCCTCCTCATTGAGGCTGGCTGATGGCAACATCCCCATAGAGCCTGTGATCATTGCGCACTCGTCCGAGAGAATATCGCCGAACAGGTTGGAACACAGCAGAACGTCAAACTGCGACGGATCTTTAATCAGCTGCATGGTCGCGTTGTCGATGTACATATGGGACAGTTCGACATCCGGATACTGTTTCGCGACTTCACTGACGATTTCACGCCACAAAATAGAAGACTGCAGAACGTTCGCTTTATCGATAGACGTCACTTTATGGCGGCGTTTGCGCGCCGACTCAAAAGCGATATGGGCGATACGTTCAATTTCAAAACGGTGATAGACCTCGGTATCAAAGGCTTTTTCATGCTGACCGCTGCCTTCGCGCCCTTTAGGCTGCCCGAAGTAGATCCCGCCGGTCAGTTCACGCACGCACAGGATGTCAAAGCCGTTAGCCGCGATATCTGCACGCAGCGGACAGAACGTTTCCAGCCCCTGGTACAGCTTCGCCGGACGCAGGTTGCTGAACAATTTAAAATGTTTACGCAGTGGCAGCAGCGCGCCGCGCTCAGGCTGCCCGGCGGGCGGCAGGTGTTCCCATTTAGGGCCACCCACGGAGCCAAACAGCACTGCATCCGCATTTTCACACCCTTCAACGGTCGCTTTTGGCAGCGGAGTACCGTGATTATCGATGGCGATACCGCCCACATCATAGTGGCTGGTGGAGATTTTCATCGCAAAACGCGAACGAACGGCTTCCAGTACTTTCAGCGCCTGTGCCATCACTTCCGGGCCAATACCGTCACCCGGTAACACAGCAATATGGTAATTCTTCGACATTACACGGTTTCCTTGTTGTTCTCTTTATTCTGAGCTTTGCGTTGCAACTCTTTTTCAACTTCAGCGGCGCGCCAGATGTTGTTCAGCACGTGGACCATCGCCTTCGCGGAGGATTCAACAATATCCGTCGCCAGGCCCACACCGTGGAAACGACGGCCATTGTGGGTGACCACGATATCAACCTGACCCAGGGCATTCTCACCGTGGCCCTTGGCCGTCAGGTCATATTTCACCAGCTCTACGTCGTACTCGGTGACGCGGTTAATTGCGCGGTAAATGGCATCAACCGGGCCATTGCCGTTTGCCGCTTCGGCCTTAATGTCTTCGCCACAGGCCAGTTTGACCGAGGCAGTCGCAATGTCGCTGGAGCCTGACTGCACGCTGAAGTAATCGAGGCGGAAGTGCTCAGGCTCTTCCTGCTGTTTATTGATGAAGGCCAGCGCTTCCAGGTCATAGTCGAATACCTGACCTTTTTTATCGGCCAGCTTCAGGAAGGCGTCGTACAGCTGATCCATGTTGTAATCGCTGTCCTTATAACCCATCTCTTCCATACGGTGTTTCACCGCCGCACGACCGGAACGGGAGGTCAGGTTCAACTGAACCTGGTTCAGGCCGATGGATTCCGGGGTCATGATTTCGTAGTTTTCACGGTTTTTCAGCACGCCATCCTGATGAATACCGGAGGAGTGCGCAAAGGCGCCGGTACCCACAATCGCCTTGTTAGCCGGGATGGGCATGTTGCAGATCTGGCTGACGGTCTGGCTGGTACGCCAGATTTCGTTGTGATTGATGCGGGTATGCACGTTCATGATGTCTTTGCGCACTTTGATCGCCATGATCACTTCTTCCAGTGAACAGTTACCTGCACGTTCACCGATGCCGTTCATCGCGCCTTCTACCTGACGTGCACCGGCGTGCACCGCAGCGATGGCGTTGCCAACGGCCAGCCCCAGGTCATCGTGGGTATGTACGGAGATAATCGCTTGATCAATGTTTGGTACGCGTTCATACAGACCGGTAATGATGTTGGAGAACTCAAACGGCATGGTGTAGCCGACAGTGTCCGGGATATTGATGGTTTTAGCGCCCGCATTGATGGCAGCTTCCACCACGCGCGCCAAATCTTCAATCGGCGTACGGCCAGCATCTTCACAGGAGAATTCAACGTCATCCGTGTAGTTACGGGCACGTTTGACCATGTAGACCGCGCGCTCAATGACCTCATCCAGCGTGCTGCGCAGCTTGGTGGCAATGTGCATAGGAGAGGTAGCAATAAAGGTATGAATACGGAATGCTTCGGCAACCTTCAACGACTCGGCTGCAACATCGATATCTTTTTCCACACAGCGTGCCAGGCCACAGACGCGGCTGTTCTTAATGGTACGCGCTATGGTCTGCACGGATTCGAAGTCACCCGGAGAAGAGACAGGGAAACCAACCTCCATCACGTCGACACCCATACGTTCGAGAGCCAGCGCGATCTGCAGTTTCTCTTTCACACTCAGGCTTGCCTGTAATGCCTGTTCACCGTCACGTAAAGTTGTATCGAAAATAATGACTTGCTGGCTCATGGGTTAGGTCCTTGTCAGTCTTAGGGCGCCTTGCTACGAGCATAAAAAAACCCGCGCAGTGGCGCGGGTTTTTAGTCTTACTGGTGACGATTCAACGCTGAATTTCGCCCGCCAGTCTACCGCGCAAAGTGGATGCGTTTAGTAGTAGTAGACCGGTGAAACGAATGGTGCGAATCATGAATCGTGCTCCGTTAAATTCAATATGCTTTTAGTGGTACTGGATACGACTGTGCATGTCAACCCCTGCAGGCAAAAACGCACCCGGCTGGCCAGGTTGACAGGATATATGCTTTAGCTAATTGTGCTGGGTTTTGCTTTTCCGACCCTACAAATTGTCTAATTTTGGACTGAGAAAAAGGTTGCAGAAATAATTGAATATAATTGTGATGAATAACTTAAAAGTTCGCTACTCAGTTGTGTGGGGTGCAAATGGGTTTGATATCATTAAGTTATAAATGCGGTGAATGTTTTTTATCTCTTCGGATGTCTTATGGTTATTACAGATTGTTAACTTATTTAATCGGGGTTGCAATAACAGTTTAATAATACTTAAGACATCATTAACCCGCTGACGATTGTATATTGGTCTAGTTTATGGTTTCATTCAAATCCTAAAGTGAATCATATCATTTGCAGTGGTGTTTATTTTATCGTTTGTCAGCGGCGAAAAGTCATTTTCGCTAAACTGTTCTTTATATTTTCCGAATTTAAAATAATTCTCTTTCGCTGATCGTATATGCATGGTAAATCATATTCTTCGGAATTATTACAGTACGTTGGCAAAGGGAGTGTAGCGTGACAGTGGAGTCAGAAGTGCCAGAAATTAATATTAAACAACCTCAAACTACTGATGGGATTAAACCGCAGTTACGTACGGTGGACCTTAATCTGCTCACGGTATTTGATGCTGTCATGCAGGAGCAGAATATCACCCGGGCGGCACATACGTTGGGGATGTCTCAGCCCGCGGTCAGTAATGCCGTCGCCAGACTTAAAGTTATGTTTAACGACGAGTTATTCGTTCGTTACGGGAGAGGAATACAGCCTACCGCACGGGCATTCCAGTTATTCGGCTCTATCCGTCAGGCGTTGCAGCTGGTTCAAAACGAGCTGCCAGGGTCAGGCTTTGAACCTTTAAGCAGTGAGCGTGTATTCAATCTTTGTGTTTGCAGTCCGTTAGATAATTATTTGACGTCGATTATTTATAATAAAGTTGAAGAGATCGCTCCCAATATCCATCTGGTTTTTAAATCATCCTTAAATCAAAACACAGAGCATCAGTTACGCTACCAGGAGACCGAGTTCGTTCTGGGATATGAAGAATTTCGACGTCCCGAATTTTCTTGCGTTCCGCTGTTTAAAGATGAAATGGTGTTGGTCGCCAGTAAAAAACATCCCCGACTCAATTCTCCGCTTCGGGAAAGTGACGTTTATAGCGAGCAGCATGCTGTTGTTGCGCTCGACAGATATGCTTCCTTTAGCCTGCCGTGGTATGACACGGCGGATAAACAGGCAAGCGTTGCTTATCAGGGAATGGCAATGGTCAGCGTATTGAACGTGGTCTCGCAGACACATCTGGTGGCTATTGCACCACGCTGGCTGGCTGAAGAGTTTTCCGGTCAACTACAACTGCAAATGTTGCCGTTGCCGCTCAAGCTGAATAGTCGTACTTGCTATCTCTCCTGGCATGAAGCCGCAGGTCGGGATAAAGGGCATCAGTGGATGGAAGAGTTGCTGATCAGTATTTGCCGTCGATAAGCGCATCAGGATAAATTGCATCTTCGCGTGTGATTTATCCTGGTTTTTTCTCTGTTATTGTTATTTTATTCTGTTGTGAATTTTTTCTTACTGCTCTCTGGCTCGCAAAAATAGATGATTTCCTGAATCGACGCGCTTTTCAGCGATGATTAATCATCTCATCCTCTAATACCAGATGAATTGACCATATCCTTCCTTAATACCTGTTTTTTCTGCTTTGCGAACCGTTTAGCTCACCCGGTCTGCTAATTGCCTGCCTCATAACGAGCGGTTAAGGTAACGATCACTCTGCAAAATATAAGATTGGTTTAACCCAGTCGTAAGACGGTGCGGAAATGAATTCTGCAGCTCGTCTATAACAAAATGCCTGGAGGCAAAGCATGGAGATGTTGTCTGGCGCGGAAATGGTCGTCCGATCGTTAATCGATCAGGGCGTGAAGCAAGTGTTCGGTTATCCCGGAGGCGCAGTCCTGGATATTTATGATGCGCTTCATACGGTAGGCGGCATTGACCATGTTTTAGTACGCCACGAGCAGGCGGCGGTGCATATGGCTGACGGGCTGGCCCGCGCGACAGGTGAAGTAGGCGTGGTATTAGTGACGTCCGGTCCCGGCGCGACAAACGCCATCACCGGCATTGCCACGGCGTATATGGATTCTATCCCGCTGGTTATTCTTTCCGGCCAGGTGGCGACGTCACTGATTGGCTACGACGCGTTTCAGGAGTGCGACATGGTGGGGATTTCGCGTCCCGTTGTGAAGCACAGCTTCCTGGTTAAGCAAACTGAAGACATCCCGGGGATATTGAAAAAAGCCTTCTGGCTGGCAGCAAGCGGGCGTCCCGGCCCGGTGGTGGTCGATCTGCCGAAAGATATCTTGAACCCGGCGAACAAGCTTCCTTATGTCTGGCCGGAGTCGGTGAGCATGCGCTCATACAACCCAACGACGCAGGGCCACAAGGGGCAGATCAAACGTGCCTTGCAAACGCTGCTGGCCGCCAAAAAACCGGTAGTCTATGTCGGTGGTGGGGCAATCAATTCTGCCTGTGAAGGGCAGCTTCGGGAGCTTATCGAGAAACTCAATCTTCCCGTTGCGTCGTCGCTGATGGGGCTGGGCGCTTTCCCGGCAACTCACCGTCAGGCTCTGGGGATGCTGGGTATGCATGGTACCTATGAAGCCAACATGACGATGCACCATTCCGATGTGATCTTTGCCGTCGGCGTGCGCTTTGACGATCGCACCACCAACAATCTGGCGAAATACTGCCCGAACGCCACCGTGCTTCATATTGATATCGATCCCACCTCTATTTCGAAAACGGTGTCTGCGGATGTGCCGATCGTCGGTGATGCCCGCCAGGTGCTGGAGCAAATGCTGGATCTGCTGGCACAGGAGCCGCCTTCCCAGCCGCTGGATGAGATCCGTGACTGGTGGCAGCAGATCGAACAATGGCGCGCGCGTCAGTGCCTGAAGTATGACACGCAAAGCGACAGCATTAAGCCGCAGGCGGTGATCGAAACTATCTGGCGGCTGACGAAAGGCGAGGCATACGTGACGTCTGACGTGGGTCAGCATCAGATGTTCGCGGCCCTTTATTATCCGTTTGATAAACCGCGCCACTGGATTAACTCCGGAGGGTTAGGAACGATGGGCTTTGGCTTGCCTGCCGCACTGGGCGTCAAGCTGGCTCTGCCTGACGAAACCGTCGTCTGCGTGACGGGAGACGGCAGTATTCAGATGAACATCCAGGAGCTGTCGACGGCCCTTCAGTATGAGCTGCCGGTACTGGTGCTGAACCTGAATAACGGTTATCTCGGGATGGTGAAGCAGTGGCAGGACATGATCTACTCTGGTCGTCACTCTCAGTCCTACATGACGTCACTGCCTGACTTTGTTCGTCTGGCTGAAGCCTACGGCCATATTGGGATGCGAGTGACCGATCCGGCAGAGCTCGAAACGAAGCTCGGTGAAGCGCTTGAGCACGTTAAAAATAACCGCCTCGTTTTTATGGATGTCATTGTTGATGGCACCGAGCACGTATACCCGATGCATATTCGCGGTGGTGGTATGGATGAAATGTGGTTAAGCAAAACGGAGAGAACCTGATATGCGCCGGATATTATCTGTTTTACTGGAAAACGAGTCTGGCGCACTGTCGCGCGTCATTGGCCTTTTTGCACAGCGCGGCTATAACATTGAAAGCCTGACCGTTGCGCCGACTGACGATCCGACGCTGTCGCGCATGACAATCCAGACCGTCGGCGATGCCAAAGTGCTTGAGCAGATCGAGAAACAGCTGCATAAGCTGGTCGATGTTCTGCGCGTCAGCGAGCTGGGGCAGGGGGCCTACGTTGAGCGAGAGGTCATGCTGGTGAAAATCCAGGCCAGCGGTTACGGGCGTGAGGAAGTGAAACGTAACACGGATATCTTCCGTGGGCAGATTATAGACGTCACGCCTTCTATATATACGGTTCAGCTGGCCGGAACGAGTGACAAGCTGGATGCCTTCCTGGCATCTGTGCGGGATGTGGCCAAAATTGTTGAGGTTGCGAGATCGGGCGTTGTTGGCCTGTCACGCGGCGATAAGATCATGCGTTAGTTGTCTAAAAGGTTCGCCTCTTTCTGCCCGGTCACCAAAGCCGGGCTTTTTTTTGTGTAATCAGCCGACAACAGAGATAAAAGCGGTTGCCGCGAAGGCTATTCTGCGTTTAGATGTTAAAAGATTTAACCATAACCTTGCCAAGGCCATGGACTCTTTTCATTTTTTAAGGGGCAATTGTGAAACTGGATGAAATCGCCCGGCTAGCCGGCGTGTCACGAACAACGGCCAGCTATGTGATTAACGGTAAAGCAAAGCAGTACCGTGTCAGCGATAAGACCGTTGAAAAAGTTATGGCGGTGGTTCGTGAACATAACTACCATCCGAATGCTGTCGCAGCTGGCCTGCGTGCCGGACGCACCCGCTCTATTGGCCTGGTGATCCCGGATCTGGAAAACACCAGCTATACCCGTATCGCCAACTATCTTGAACGTCAGGCACGCCAGCGTGGCTATCAGTTGCTGATTGCCTGCTCGGAAGACCAGCCCGACAACGAGATGCGCTGTATTGAGCATCTGCTCCAGCGTCAGGTCGATGCCATCATCGTCTCCACCTCTTTACCGCCTGAACACCCATTCTATCAACGCTGGGCGAACGACCCATTCCCGATTGTGGCGCTGGATCGTGCGCTCGACAGGGAGCATTTCACGAGCGTCGTCGGTGCCGATCAGGATGATGCCGAGATGCTGGCGGCAGAGCTGAGAACCTTCCCGGCTGAAACGGTGCTGTATCTGGGGGCGCTGCCTGAACTGTCAGTCAGCTTCCTGCGTGAACAGGGGTTCAGAACCGCCTGGAAAGACGATCCCCGTGAGGTGCACTACCTCTATGCCAACAGCTATGAACGTGAAGCGGCCGCACAGCTTTTCGAGAAATGGCTGGAAACGCACCCGATGCCGCAGGCGCTATTCACCACCTCATTTGCTCTGCTGCAGGGGGTGATGGATGTGACCTTACGCCGTGAGGGTAAACTGCCTTCCGACCTGGCCATCGCGACCTTCGGTGATAACGAGCTGCTCGACTTCCTCCAGTGCCCGGTTCTGGCGGTGGCTCAACGCCATCGTGATGTGGCTGAACGCGTGCTGGAAATTGTGCTGGCAAGTCTGGACGAGCCGCGTAAACCGAAGCCGGGTCTGACGCGTATTAAACGTAATCTTTACCATCGCGGAATTTTGAGCCGCCATAAATGAAATGACGGGGCGGAGAAATCTGCCCCCTTTTGACAAAATAATTCGCCGGGATAATTCCCGTAGAGAAATTAGGATAATTCTTGCGAATTTACCTTCTGCTATTTTTCTTAATTCATTTTGGCGTTTAATGGTTCCTTTAAAGGACGTTTAAACGATTTTAAATGCCTGTCTTTGTATTATTTTGTTACAAACCCTCTTCCGGCGATGAATATTCAGACGTTTTTCCTTCTCCTGTGCCAGCTTGCACGGCAACCGCCGCGTTTAGCGAGACCTGGGGTGAATCTGGCGCTGTTATCCCCTGAGAATCTGTCATAAAATGCTGCCCGCGTCGCAAACTGACACTTTATATTTATCTGCGATGATATTGAGTGAGCCTTAACGCTAGTGTGCATATTCGGTTTTTTTCTTACAAATATTCATAACGTTAATTTTGCCTCGCCAGTTGTGCAGTTATTAACCAGGACTGTTTATCTCTGTAAATAGAGGCCTTTCGGGCCTGTATAGGGAGAGTCCTGGCTTGACAAGCTTTTCCCTCGCTCCGTAAACTCCTTTAGGTGGGAATTTGTGGGTTAAAGTGGTGAGGAGGGGTGAGACTGGCATGTTCCGTGGAGCTACGTTAGTCAATCTCGACAGCAAAGGGCGTTTATCGGTACCAACCCGATACCGCGACCAGCTGATTGAGAACGCTACGGGTCAAATGGTTTGCACCATTGACATCAACTCCCCCTGCCTGCTGCTTTACCCCTTACCTGAATGGGAAATTATTGAGCAAAAGCTGTCGCGACTGTCGAGCATGAACCCGCAGGAACGCCGCGTGCAGCGGTTGTTATTGGGACATGCCAGTGAATGTCAGATGGATAGCGCAGGCCGGTTACTGATTGCCCCTGTGTTACGGCAACATGCCGGTCTGACCAAAGAAGTGATGCTGGTCGGGCAGTTCAACAAGTTTGAACTGTGGGATGAAACGACCTGGTATCAACAGGTCAAGGAAGATATCGACGCTGAGCAGTCTGATTCCGCGACATTATCGGAACGGCTGCAGGACTTGTCTCTATAAATATGATGGAAAATTACAAACATAAAACGGTGCTGCTGGATGAGGCCGTTAACGGCCTGAATATTCGTCCGGACGGCATCTACATTGATGGCACTTTTGGTCGCGGTGGCCACTCGCGCTTAATCCTCTCCCAGCTTGGAGCGGAAGGGCGTCTGCTGGCAATCGATCGCGATCCGCAGGCGATTGCCGTTGCGCAAACCATCGATGACCCACGCTTTTCCATCGTGCATGGACCTTTCTCTGCGCTCGCTGATTATGTTGCCGAGCGCGGCCTGACGGGCAAGATCGACGGAATCCTTCTCGATCTTGGCGTCTCTTCACCCCAGCTTGATGATGCTGAACGCGGCTTCTCCTTTATGCGCGATGGTCCACTGGACATGCGCATGGATCCTACTCGCGGTCAGTCTGCCGCCGAGTGGTTACAGACCGCGGACGAAGCGGATATTGCCTGGGTGATCAAAACCTTCGGCGAGGAGCGTTTTGGCAAGCGTATCGCGCGCGCCATCGTTGAGCGTAACCGCATCGAGCCGATGACCCGCACAAAAGAGCTGGCCGAGGTGATCGCGGCGGCGACGCCGGTGAAGGATAAGCACAAACATCCCGCGACCCGTACCTTCCAGGCGGTTCGCATCTGGGTAAACAGTGAACTGGAGGAAATAGAGCTGGCGCTAAAAAGCTCGCTCGACGTGCTGGCCCCGGGTGGGCGGTTATCCATCATCAGCTTCCATTCGCTGGAAGACCGCATTGTGAAGCGCTTTATGCGTGAACAAAGCCGCGGTCCACAGGTTCCAGCGGGGCTGCCGATGACGGAAGAACAACTCAGGAAGCTGGGTGGCCGTCAGTTGCGAGCATTAGGCAAGTTGATGCCGGGCGAAGAAGAAGTGGCACAGAATCCACGCGCCCGTAGTTCAGTGCTGCGTGTTGCAGAGAGGACGAACGCATGATCGGCAGAGTGACAGAGACCCTAAGCAAAGTTAAGGATTCGTTAGGAAGCAACGAGCGCCATGCCTTGCCTGGCGTGATCGGCGACGATCTTTTGCGGTTTGGGAAACTGCCACTCTGTCTGTTCATTTGCATCATTGTCACGGCCGTCACGGTGGTCACGACTGCCCACCACACACGCTTATTAACTGCGCAACGCGAGCAGATGGTACTGGAACGCGATGCGCTGGATATTGAATGGCGAAACCTGATCCTTGAAGAAAATGCGCTCGGCGATCACAGCCGGGTTGAACGGATCGCAACGGAAAAGCTGCAATTGCAGCATGTTGATCCTTCTCAGGAAAATATTGTAGTACAAAAATAAGGGAAAACGCGACGCATGAGAGCAGCGGCAAAAACGCTTAAACCAAAACGTCAGGAAGAACAGGCCAACTTTATCAGTTGGCGTTTTGCGTTGCTTTGCGGCTGCATTTTACTGGCACTGGGTTTCCTGCTGGGACGCGTGGCATGGTTGCAAATCATCGCCCCTGACATGCTGGTTCGACAGGGCGACATGCGTTCCCTTCGCGTTCAGGAAGTGTCGACGTCCCGCGGGATGATCACCGACCGCTCAGGCCGTCCACTGGCCGTGAGCGTACCGGTTAAAGCCATCTGGGCCGATCCGAAAGAGCTGCACGATGCGGGTGGCATTACGCTTGATAACCGCTGGAAGGCGCTCTCGGATGCCCTGAAAATGCCGCTGGATCAGCTCGCTTCCCGCGTCAACGCCAATCCAAAAGGGCGTTTTATCTATCTGGCGCGTCAGGTCAACCCTGACATGGCGGACTACATTCGTAAGCTGAAGCTGCCGGGTATTCACCTTCGTGAAGAATCCCGCCGCTACTATCCTTCCGGCGAAGTAACCGCTCACCTCATTGGCTTTACCAACGTTGATAGCCAGGGGATTGAGGGCGTTGAAAAAAGCTTCGATAAATGGCTCACTGGTCAGCCTGGCGAGCGAATTGTTCGTAAAGACCGCTACGGCCGCGTTATCGAAGATATCTCTTCCACGGACAGTCAGGCGGCACACAACCTGGCGCTGAGTATTGATGAGCGTCTGCAGGCATTGGTCTACCGCGAGCTGAACAACGCCGTCGCCTTCAACAAGGCGGAATCCGGCAGCGCCGTGCTGGTGGACGTCAGTACGGGCGAAGTGCTGGCGATGGCCAACAGCCCGTCCTATAACCCGAACAACTTTACCGGCACCGCAAAAGATGCGATGCGTAACCGGGCGATTACCGACGTGTTCGAACCGGGCTCCACGGTGAAACCGATGGTGGTCATGACGGCGCTCCAGCGTGGTATCGTCAATGAAAACACGGTCCTGAACACGATCCCTTACCGTATTAACGGCCACGAGATTAAAGACGTGGCGCGCTACAGCGAATTGACCCTGACCGGGGTTTTACAGAAGTCGAGTAACGTTGGCGTTTCAAAGCTGGCGTTAGCGATGCCGTCCTCAGCGTTAGTAGAGACTTACTCACGTTTTGGGCTTGGAAAGGCGACCAATTTGGGGTTGGTCGGAGAACGCAGTGGCTTATATCCTCAAAAACAACGGTGGTCTGACATAGAGAGGGCCACCTTCTCTTTCGGCTACGGGCTAATGGTAACGCCGTTACAGTTAGCGCGAGTCTACGCAACGATTGGCAGCTATGGCGTCTATCGTCCGCTGTCCATTACCAAAGTTGATCCACCGGTTCCAGGTGAGCGTATCTTCCCGGAATCCATCGTGCGTACCGTCGTTCATATGATGGAAAGCGTGGCGCTGCCTGGCGGCGGCGGCGTGAAGGCAGCGATTAAAGGCTATCGCATCGCCATCAAAACCGGTACCGCGAAAAAAGTGGGGCCAGACGGCCGTTACATCAACAAATACATTGCCTATACCGCAGGCGTTGCGCCTGCCAGTAATCCGCGTTTTGCGCTGGTGGTCGTCATTAACGATCCACAGGCGGGTAAATACTACGGCGGCGCCGTTTCCGCGCCTGTGTTCGGGGCCATCATGGGCGGCGTGTTGCGCACCATGAACATCGAACCGGATGCGCTGGCAACGGGTGAGAAAAGTGAATTTGTAATTAATCAAGGCGAGGGTACAGGTGGCAGATCGTAATTTGCGCGACCTTCTCGCTCCGTGGGTGCCTAATGCACCGGAGCGAGCACTGCGAGAGATGGTACTGGACAGCCGTGCGGCTGCTTCTGGCGATCTTTTTGTGGCGGTGGTCGGTCATCAGGCGGACGGGCGTCGTTATATCCCGCAGGCGATTGCGCAAGGTGTTGCTGCCATTATTGCTGAGGCCAAAGATGAGGCAACCGACGGTGAAATCCGTGAAATGCACGGGGTGCCGGTCATCTATCTCAGCCAGTTAAACGAGCGTCTCTCTGCGCTGGCCGGACGTTTCTATCACGAACCGTCCGATCGGCTGCGTCTGGTGGGCGTGACAGGTACAAACGGCAAAACCACAACCACGCAGCTCATGGCGCAGTGGGCGCAGCTGCTGGGTGAAACCGGTGCGGTCATGGGAACTGTCGGTAACGGTCTGTTGGGCAAAGTGAGCCCGACCGAAAACACCACCGGCTCCGCAGTCGACGTACAGCACGTGCTGGCCGGCCTGGCAGGGCAGGGGGCAACCTTTGCCGCGATGGAAGTCTCTTCCCACGGTCTGGTGCAGCACCGCGTGGCGGCGCTGAAGTTTGCCGCCTCAGTATTCACTAACCTGAGCCGCGATCACCTTGATTATCATGGTGATATGGAGCATTACGAAGCGGCGAAATGGCTGCTCTACTCCACCCACCATAGCGGACAGGCCATTATCAACGCTGACGACGAAGTCGGTCGCCGCTGGCTGGCGAAGCTGCCGGATGCGGTTGCGGTGTCGATGGAAGACCATATCAACCCGAACTGCCACGGCCGCTGGCTGAAGGCGGTTGCGGTGGATTATCACGACAGTGGCGCCACCATTCGTTTTACCTCCTCATGGGGTGACGGTGAAATTGAAAGCCGTCTGATGGGCGCGTTTAACGTCAGCAACCTGCTGCTGGCGCTGGCGACGCTGCTGGCGCTGGGTTATCCGATGAACGCGCTGCTGGAAACGGCCGAGCGTCTGCAGCCGGTATGTGGCCGTATGGAAGTGTTCAGCGCACCGGGCAAACCGACCGTGGTGGTCGATTATGCCCACACGCCGGACGCACTGGAAAAAGCACTGGAAGCGGCGCGTCTGCACTGCACCGGTAAGCTCTGGTGTGTGTTTGGCTGCGGTGGCGACCGTGATAAGGGCAAACGTCCACTGATGGGTGCCATTGCTGAACAGTTCGCGGATATTCCGGTTGTAACCGATGACAACCCGCGTACTGAAGAGCCGCGCGCCATTATTAACGACATTCTGTCGGGCATGCTGGATGCAGGCCGCGCTCGCGTGGTGGAAGGCCGTGCGGAAGCCGTGACCAACGCCATCATGCAGGCTCAGGAAAACGACGTTGTGCTGCTGGCCGGGAAAGGCCATGAGGATTATCAGATTGTTGGCAACCGTCGTCTCGATTATTCGGACCGCGTCACGGCCGCGCGTCTGCTGGGAGTCGTGGCATGATTAGCATCACCTTAAGTCAGGCCGCTGCGGTACTGCAGGGCGAGCTGCTGGGTCACGATTTGACCATCGATGCCGTAACGACCGATACCCGCAAAGTGACCCCGGGTTGTCTGTTTGTGGCGCTGAAGGGCGAACGTTTTGACGCGCATGATTTTGCACAACAGGCCAGGGAGAATGGTGCAGGGGCGCTGCTGGTCAGCCGTAAACTCGCTGTCGATCTGCCGCAGATCGTGGTGAAAGATACCCGTCTGGCATTCGGCGAGCTGGCGGCCTGGGTTCGTCAGCAGGTGCCGACGCGCGTCGTCGCGCTGACCGGTTCATCAGGCAAAACCTCTGTGAAAGAGATGACTGCGGCCATCCTGAGCCAGTGCGGAAATACGCTTTATACGGCAGGCAACCTTAACAATGATATCGGCGTGCCGATGACATTACTTCGCCTGACCAAAGAGCATGAATTTGCCGTGATCGAGTTAGGGGCAAACCACCAGGGCGAAATCGCCTGGACCGTGAGCCTGACGCGCCCGGAAGCAGCGCTGGTGAATAACCTGGCCGCTGCACATCTGGAAGGTTTTGGTTCGCTGGAAGGCGTGGCGAAAGCTAAAGGCGAGATCTATACCGGCCTGCCGGAAGACGGTATCGCCATTATGAATGCCGACAACAATGACTGGCTGAACTGGCAACAGATCATTGGTTCCCGCAAGACCTGGCGCTTCTCGCCGAATGCGGCCAACAGTGATTTTACCGCGACCAATATTCATGTGACTTCGCATGGCACGGAATTCACCCTTAATACCCCAACCGGGGGCATTGAGGTGCTTCTGCCATTGCCGGGTCGTCATAATATCGCCAATGCGCTCGCGGCAGCGGCGCTGTCGATGGCGGTTGGTGCGTCGCATCAGGCGATTAAAACCGGTCTGGCAAATTTAAAAGCCGTGCCGGGGCGTCTGTTCCCGATCCAGCTTGCGGAAAACAAACTGCTTCTGGATGACTCCTATAACGCGAACGTCGGCTCAATGACCGCGGCGGTGCAGGTGTTGTCTGAGATGCCAGGTTATCGCGTGCTGGTGGTGGGCGATATGGCTGAGCTGGGTGATGAAAGCGAAGCGTGTCATGTCCAGGTGGGGGACGCGGCGAAAGCGGCAGGTATTGATTGCGTGCTGAGCGCCGGAAAACTGAGCCAGGCGATTAGCCATGCCAGCGGTGTTGGCGAGCACTTTGCCGATAAAGCCGCGCTGATTGAACGCCTTAAGGCATTGATGACAGAAAAACAAATTGTGACTGTGTTAGTGAAAGGTTCACGTAGTGCCGCCATGGAAGAGGTTGTGCACGCATTACAGGAGAACGGGACATGTTAGTTTGGCTGGCCGAACATTTGGTCAAATATTATTCAGGCTTTAACGTCTTTTCCTATCTGACGTTTCGCGCCATTGTCAGCCTGCTGACTGCGCTGTTCATCTCTTTGTGGATGGGCCCGCGCATGATTGCCCGTCTGCAAAAACTCTCCTTCGGTCAGGTTGTGCGTAACGACGGTCCGGAGTCGCACTTCAGCAAGCGGGGTACGCCGACCATGGGCGGGATCATGATCCTGACCGCGATCGTTGTTTCCGTACTGCTGTGGGCTTATCCCTCTAACCCGTACGTCTGGTGCGTACTTACCGTGCTGGTGGGCTACGGCATCATTGGGTTTGTTGATGATTACCGCAAGGTCGTGCGTAAAGACACCAAAGGTCTGATCGCCCGCTGGAAATACTTCTGGATGTCGGTGATTGCGCTGGGTGTGGCCTTCGCGCTGTATCTGGCAGGAAAAGACACACCCGCCACCGAGCTGGTGGTGCCGTTCTTTAAAGATGTGATGCCGCAACTGGGGCTGTTCTACATTCTGCTGGCCTACTTCGTCATCGTGGGCACCGGTAACGCCGTAAACCTGACCGACGGTCTGGATGGCCTGGCGATTATGCCAACCGTCTTCGTCGCCGCCGGTTTTGCGCTGGTGGCGTGGGCCACCGGTAACATGAACTTTGCTAACTATTTGCACATTCCATACCTGCGACACGCAGGCGAACTGGTTATCGTCTGTACGGCGATTGTCGGGGCGGGACTGGGCTTCCTGTGGTTCAACACCTACCCGGCGCAGGTCTTTATGGGTGACGTCGGTTCACTGGCTCTGGGCGGCGCGCTGGGCATTATTGCCGTACTGCTGCGCCAGGAGTTCCTGCTGGTGATTATGGGTGGGGTATTTGTGGTTGAAACCCTTTCAGTGATTTTGCAGGTCGGGTCCTTCAAGCTGCGCGGTCAGCGCATCTTCCGTATGGCACCGATTCACCATCACTATGAACTGAAAGGCTGGCCGGAACCGCGCGTGATTGTGCGCTTCTGGATTATTTCGCTGATGCTGGTGCTGATTGGCCTGGCAACGCTGAAGGTACGTTAATCATGGCAGATTACCAGGGCAAAAAAGTCGTTATCATCGGGTTGGGGCTGACAGGCCTCTCCTGCGTGGACTTTTTCCTCGCGCGCGGCGTGACGCCGCGCGTAATGGATACGCGTGTTTCTCCGCCGGGTCTGGATAAACTGCCGGAACAGGTTGAACGCCACCTTGGTGGTCTGAATGATGACTGGCTGCTGGCAGCCGATCTGATTGTCGCCAGCCCCGGTATGGCGCTGGCGCATCCTTCACTCAGCGCCGCGGCCGATGCGGGCGTTGAGATTGTCGGTGATATTGAGTTGTTCTGCCGTGAAGCGCAGGCACCCGTTATCGCGATTACCGGCTCTAACGGTAAAAGCACCGTCACCACCCTTGTGGGTGAGATGGCGAAAGCGGCGGGCATGAACGTGGGCGTGGGAGGCAATATTGGCCTGCCAGCGCTAATGCTGCTGGATAAGGGCTGTGAATTGTACGTCCTCGAGCTTTCCAGCTTCCAGCTGGAAACGACCTCCAGCCTTCGTGCGGCCGCGGCGACGATCCTTAACGTTACTGAAGATCATATGGATCGCTATCCGTTTGGTCTGCAGCAGTACCGCGCCGCCAAACTGCGCATTTATGAAAATGCGAAGGTCTGCGTCGTCAACGCGGATGACGCCCTGACCATGCCGGTGCGCGGGGCGGACGATCGCTGCATTAGCTTTGGCATCACCATGGGTGACTATCATCTTAACCGTCAGTTGGGCGAAACCTGGCTGCGCGTGAAGGGTGAGAAAGTGCTGAACGTGAAAGAGATGAAGCTTACCGGCCAGCATAACTACACCAATGCTCTGGCGGCGCTGGCGCTGGCGGATGCCGTAGGGCTGCCGCGTTCGTCCAGCCTGCAAGCATTGACCACCTTTACCGGCCTGGCGCACCGTTTCCAGCTGGCGCTGGAGCACAACGGTGTGCGCTGGATTAACGACTCAAAAGCCACCAACGTCGGCAGTACCGAGGCCGCCCTGAACGGCCTGCACGTTGAAGGTACCCTGCATTTACTGCTGGGCGGCGACGGTAAATCGGCGGATTTCTCCACCCTGAAACCGTATCTCGCCGGGAATAATATCCGCTTGTACTGCTTTGGTCGCGACGGCAGTGAGCTGGCTGAGCTGCGTCCTGACATTGCCGAGCAAACCGAGACCATGGAGCAGGCGATGCGGCTGATTGCCCCTCGCGTGAAGCCCGGTGATATGGTCCTGCTCTCTCCGGCCTGCGCCAGCCTCGATCAATTCAAAAATTTCGAACAGCGTGGCGATCTCTTTACCCGTCTGGCGAAGGAGTTAGGCTGATGCGTTTATCTCTCCCTCGCCTGAAAATGCCGCGCCTGCCAGGATTTGGCGTTCTGGCGTGGGTGTTTGCGGCACTCAAAGGCTGGGTGATGGGCTCTCGTCAAAAAGATAACGACAGCCTGGTCATGTACGACCGTACGCTCTTCTGGCTCACGCTGGGACTGGCGGCGGTTGGTTTTATCATGGTGACCTCGGCGTCAATGCCTGTCGGGCAGCGACTGGCGAACGATCCGTTCCTGTTTGCGAAACGTGATGGCCTGTACATCATCCTGGCGTTCTGTCTGGCGCTGGTGACATTACGTCTGCCGATGGAGTTCTGGCAGCGGCACAGTACCGCGATGCTGATCGCCTCCATCATTATGCTGCTGATCGTACTGGTGGTGGGGAGCTCCGTAAACGGGGCATCGCGCTGGATTGCCTTTGGCCCACTGCGTATTCAGCCCGCGGAATTTACCAAGCTCTCCCTGTTCTGCTACCTGGCTAACTACCTGGTACGTAAAGTGGATGAAGTGCGTAATAACCTGCGCGGCTTCTTAAAACCCATGGGCGTTATTCTGGTGCTGGCGGTCTTACTGCTGGCGCAGCCTGACCTTGGTACCGTGGTCGTGCTGTTTGTCACCACGCTGGCAATGCTGTTCCTGGCCGGTGCGAAGCTGTGGCAGTTCATCGCCATCATCGGAATGGGTATCTCAGCGGTTGTGCTGCTGATCCTCGCCGAGCCTTACCGTATCCGCCGTGTGACCTCATTCTGGAACCCGTGGGAAGACCCGTTTGGCAGCGGTTATCAGCTGACGCAGTCGCTGATGGCTTTTGGTCGCGGTGAAGTCTGGGGTCAGGGGCTGGGCAACTCGGTACAGAAACTGGAGTATTTACCCGAAGCGCACACTGACTTCATCTTCTCCATTATTGGGGAAGAACTGGGTTATATCGGTGTGGTATTAGCGCTATTAATGGTATTCTTCGTCGCTTTCCGCGCCATGTCGATTGGGCGGAAAGCGCTGGAGATCGATCACCGCTTTTCAGGTTTCTTAGCCTGCTCAATAGGTATCTGGTTTAGTTTCCAGGCATTGGTTAACGTCGGGGCCGCAGCGGGTATGCTGCCGACCAAAGGCCTGACGTTGCCGTTGATCAGTTATGGTGGTTCCAGTCTGCTGATTATGTCGACGGCCATCATGATGTTGTTACGCATAGATTATGAAACGCGTCTGGAAAAAGCCCAGGCGTTTACACGAGGTTCACGATGAATCAACCGAAGCGGTTAATGGTGATGGCAGGCGGTACCGGTGGACATGTGTTCCCGGGGCTCGCAGTTGCGCACCATTTAATGGATCAGGGCTGGCAGGTACGCTGGCTGGGAACCGCGGACCGCATGGAAGCCGACCTGGTACCGAAGCACGGTATCGAGATCGACTTTATTCGCATTTCCGGCTTACGCGGAAAAGGCATTAAGGCCCAGCTTCTGGCACCGGTGCGTATTTTCAACGCCTGGCGTCAGGCGCGCGCCATCATGAAGCGTTTTAAGCCTGATGTGGTGCTGGGGATGGGCGGCTATGTTTCTGGCCCGGGTGGGCTGGCGGCCTGGTCATTGGGCATCCCCGTGGTGCTGCATGAGCAGAACGGCATTGCCGGTCTGACCAATAAATGGCTGGCGAAAATTGCCACCAAAGTGATGCAGGCTTTCCCGGGAGCCTTCCCGAAGGCGGACGTGGTGGGTAACCCGGTGCGCGTAGACGTGCTGGCGCTGCCATTACCGGATGCGCGCCTGGCGGGTCGTGAAGGGCCGGTCCGTGTGCTGGTCGTTGGCGGTTCTCAGGGCGCACGCATTTTAAACCAGACGATGCCGCAGGTTGCAGCAAAGCTGGGGGATGCGGTGACAATCTGGCACCAAAGCGGAAAAGGTGCTCAGCAGATGGTTGAGCAGGCTTACGCCGATGAAGGCCAGCCGCAGCATAAAGTGACGGAATTTATCGACGACATGGCCGCAGCGTATGCCTGGGCCGATGTCGTGGTCTGCCGCTCTGGCGCATTGACGGTGAGCGAAATTGCCGCCGCCGGGTTGCCGGCTCTGTTTGTGCCGTTCCAGCACAAAGACAGACAGCAGTACTGGAATGCGCTGCCGCTTGAGAAAGCCGGCGCCGCGAAAATATTTGAACAGCCACAATTTACCGCCGATGCGGTCGCCACCACCCTGGCGGGCTGGAACAGAGAGGCATTACTGGAGATGGCGCAACGCGCACGTGCGACCGCTATTCCTGATGCAACGGAACGGGTGGCAAAAGAAGTGAGCCTGGCAGCCCAGGCTTAACCCTCGCAGCGCGTGTTGCGCTGCACGAATTTTTTAAGTAGTCGATGGCGTTTAGAGAATGAATACACAACAACTGGCAAAACTGCGTTCTATCGTGCCCGAGATGCGTCGCGTCCGGCACATTCACTTTGTTGGCATCGGTGGTGCTGGCATGGGCGGTATTGCCGAAGTGTTAGCTAACGAAGGCTATCAGATCAGCGGGTCTGACCTGGCGCCAAACCCTGTTACGCAGCAGCTGGCGTCGCTTGGGGCGACTATCTATTTCAATCATCGCCCGGAAAACGTGCGCGATGCGAGTGTGGTGGTCGTGTCGAGCGCCATCTCCTCTGATAACCCGGAAATCGTGGCCGCGCACGAAGCGCGTATTCCGGTGATCCGCCGTGCGGAAATGCTGGCGGAGTTGATGCGTTTTCGACATGGCATTGCGATTGCCGGCACCCACGGCAAAACCACCACCACGGCGATGGTCTCTAGCATTTATGCAGAAGCGGGCCTCGACCCGACGTTCGTCAATGGTGGTCTGGTTAAAGCGGCAGGCGTGCATGCGCGTCTCGGACACAGCCGTTATTTAATTGCCGAAGCGGATGAGAGCGATGCGTCGTTCCTGCATCTGCAGCCGATGGTCGCCATCGTCACCAATATCGAAGCCGACCATATGGATACTTACCAGGGCGACTTCGAGAACTTAAAGCAGACCTTTATTAATTTCCTGCACAACCTGCCGTTCTATGGACGCGCGGTAATGTGTGTAGACGATCCGGTGATTCGCGAGCTGTTGCCGCGCGTCGGACGTCAAATCACGACTTACGGCTTCAGCGAAGACGCTGATGTCCGCGTGGAAGATTACAAACAGCTGGGTGCGCAGGGGCATTTCACCCTGGCGCGTCAGGACAAAGAACTGCTGCATGTCACCCTGAATGCACCAGGGCGTCACAACGCGCTGAATGCCGCAGCGGCAGTGGCCGTGGCGACAGAAGAAGGCATTGATGACGAAGCCATTCTTCGTGCACTGGAAAGCTTCCAGGGAACCGGGCGTCGCTTCGACTTCCTTGGTGAATACCCGCTTGAGGCGGTGAACGGTAAACCCGGTACTGCCATGCTGGTTGATGACTACGGTCACCACCCGACGGAAGTGGACGCGACGATCAAAGCCGCGCGTGCAGGCTGGCCAGAAAAAAATCTGGTCATGATCTTCCAGCCGCACCGTTTCACGCGTACCCGTGACCTGTATGACGATTTCGCCAGCGTGCTGTCACAGGTGGATACGCTCCTGATGCTGGATGTTTATGCAGCGGGCGAAACTCCTATTCCTGGTGCAGACAGCCGTTCTTTATGTCGTACCATCCGCGGACGCGGTAAAGTAGACCCTATTTTGGTTTCCGATCCTGCTCAGGTGGCTGAAATTCTGGCCCCGGTGCTGACCGGCAACGATCTAATTCTGATTCAGGGCGCGGGAAATATCGGCAAAATCGCCCGTACCTTAGCTGAAATCAAACTGAAGCCGCAAACTCAGGAGGATGAGCATCATGGCTGATAAGATTGCTGTCCTGTCTGGCGGCACATCCGCCGAGCGCGAGGTTTCCCTGAATTCAGGTGCCGCTGTACTGGCGGGCCTGCGTGAAGGGGGTGTGGATGCGCACCTGGTCGATCCGAAAGAGACTGACGTAACCCAGTTAAAGGCGATGGGCTTCGATAAAGTCTTTATCGCGTTACATGGCCGTGGTGGCGAAGACGGCACCCTTCAGGGGCTGCTGGAACTCACCGGCATGCCGTACACCGGCAGCGGTGTGATGGCCTCCGCCATTTCTATGGATAAACTGCGCAGCAAACTGCTGTGGCAGGGCGCGGGTTTACCCGTTGCCCCCTGGGTTGCCCTGACGCGTCGCGAATTTGAAATGGGCCTCTCTGATAGCGTTAATGCACGCATTGCTGAGCTGGGCTTACCGGTTATTGTAAAGCCCAGCCGCGAAGGGTCGAGCGTTGGCATGTCCAAAGTTGAGAAAGCTGAGGATTTATCTTCCGCTTTAGCCCTGGCATTTCAACATGATGAAGAAGTTCTGATTGAAAAATGGCTCAGCGGGCCGGAATTTACCGTCGCGATGCTTGGCGAAGAAATTTTACCGTCAATTCGTATCCAACCGGCCGGAACCTTCTATGATTATGAGGCGAAGTATCTCTCTGATGAGACGCAATATTTCTGCCCAAGTGGTCTTGAAGCTGAGCGTGAAACCGATTTACAGTCCCTGGTGGTTAAAGCCTGGCATGTTCTGGGTTGCCGTGGATGGGGCCGCATCGACGTGATGCTTGACAGTGATGGACAATTTTATCTGCTGGAAGCAAATACTTCTCCGGGAATGACCAGCCACAGCCTTGTGCCGATGGCAGCGCGTCAGGCGGGGATGAGCTTCTCGCAATTAGTCGTACGTATTCTGGACCAGGCGGGCTGATATGTCTCAGGCTGCATTGAACACGCGCAACCGCGATGACGAAGAAGAATACTCTTCTTCACGCCGGAGTAATGGAACGCGTCTTGCAGGTATTATTTTCCTGCTCGGGGTGCTGTGCACCGTGTTTATCAGCGGCTGGATGGTTCTGGGCTGGATGGAAGATGCGCAACGGTTGCCGCTTTCGAAGCTGGTGGTCACCGGTGAGCGTCATTACACCCGTAACGATGACATTCGCCAGACAATTCTGGCGCTGGGATCGCCTGGCACCTTTATGACGCAGGACGTCAATATTATCCAGAGTCAGATTGAACGTCTGCCATGGATAAAACAGGCGAGTGTCAGAAAGCAATGGCCTGATGAATTGAAGATTCATCTGGTTGAATATGTGCCCATTGCGCGTTGGAATGATCAGCACATGGTTGACGTAGACGGAAATTCCTTCAGCGTCCCGGCCGATCGTGTCAACAAGCAAAATTTACCGATGTTGTATGGCCCGGAAGGTAGCGAAAACGAAGTGTTACAAGGTTTTCGTGAAATGGGGCAGGTGCTGGCGAAGGACAGGTTTACGCTAAAAGATGCTGCAATGACGGCGCGCCGCTCCTGGCAACTGACGTTAACGAATGGCATTAAGCTCAACCTGGGTCGCGGGGACACAATGAAACGTCTGGCGCGATTTGTAGAACTTTACCCGGTTTTACAGCAGCAGGCACAGACTGACGGCAAACGGATAAGCTACGTTGATTTGCGCTATGACTCAGGCGCAGCAGTCGGTTGGGAACCGGCTCCGGTCGAGGAACCTAATCAGCAACAGAATCAGGCACAGGTACAGGCAGAACAACAATGATCAAGGCGACGGACAGAAAACTGGTAGTTGGACTGGAGATTGGCACCGCGAAGGTTGCCGCTTTAGTAGGGGAAGTTCTGCCCGACGGTATGGTCAATATCATTGGCGTGGGCAGTTGCCCGTCCCGTGGTATGGATAAAGGTGGGGTTAACGATCTTGAGTCGGTGGTGAAGTGCGTACAGCGCGCCATCGATCAGGCTGAATTGATGGCAGATTGCCAGATTTCCTCTGTTTATCTGGCGCTTTCGGGTAAGCACATTAGCTGCCAGAACGAAATCGGCATGGTGCCGATTTCCGAAGAAGAAGTGACGCAGGAAGACGTTGAAAACGTTGTGCATACGGCGAAATCCGTGCGCGTTCGCGATGAGCATCGCGTGCTGCACGTGATCCCGCAGGAGTATGCGATTGACTACCAGGAAGGGATCAAAAACCCGGTCGGTCTCTCCGGCGTACGTATGCAGGCAAAAGTGCACTTGATCACATGTCACAACGATATGGCGAAGAACATTGTAAAAGCCGTTGAACGTTGTGGCCTGAAAGTTGACCAACTCATTTTCGCCGGTCTTGCAGCGAGCTATTCCGTGCTGACCGAAGATGAACGTGAACTGGGTGTCTGTGTGGTCGATATTGGTGGTGGTACAATGGACATGGCCGTGTATACCGGCGGTGCGCTGCGCCACACCAAAGTGATCCCGTATGCCGGGAACGTTGTGACCAGCGATATTGCTTACGCTTTTGGTACGCCACCGAGTGATGCAGAAGCGATTAAAGTACGCCACGGCTGTGCGCTGGGGTCTATCGTTGGCAAAGATGAGAGCGTTGAAGTGCCGAGCGTGGGCGGACGTCCACCGCGCAGCCTGCAGCGCCAGACGTTGGCAGAGGTCATTGAGCCGCGTTATACCGAGCTGCTTAACCTGGTCAACGAAGAGATTTTGCAGTTACAGGAACAGCTTCGCCAGCAGGGCGTGAAACATCATCTTGCAGCGGGGATTGTATTAACCGGCGGGGCAGCGCAAATTGAAGGTCTTGCGGCCTGCGCTCAGCGCGTGTTCCATACGCAAGTGCGTATCGGTGCTCCGCTGAATATCACCGGTTTAACGGATTATGCTCAGGAGCCGTACTATTCAACGGCTGTGGGCCTGCTCCACTACGGGAAAGAATCTCATCTCAGTGGTGAAGCAGAAGTGGAAAAACGCGTCTCAGTTGGGTCGTGGGTCAAACGACTGAACAACTGGTTGCGAAAAGAGTTTTAATTTTTTTAAGAGACCGGAGAGAATTAGCGGTCTCGGGCGACAGGCACAACGGAGAGAGAAATTATGTTTGAACCTATGGAACTGACCAACGACGCGGTGATTAAAGTCATCGGCGTCGGTGGCGGCGGCGGTAACGCCGTAGAGCATATGGTGCGTGAACGCATTGAAGGTGTTGAGTTCTTTGCAGTTAACACCGATGCACAGGCACTGCGTAAGACGGCTGTAGGCCAGACTATCCAGATCGGCGGTGGCATCACCAAAGGGCTGGGCGCTGGGGCTAACCCGGAAGTCGGTCGTAATGCGGCTGAAGAAGATCGTGAGGCCTTGCGCGCTGCACTGGAAGGTGCGGACATGGTCTTTATCGCAGCGGGTATGGGGGGCGGTACGGGTACCGGCGCAGCACCTGTTGTGGCTGAAGTAGCGAAAGATTTAGGTATCCTGACCGTTGCTGTCGTGACCAAGCCTTTCAACTTTGAAGGCAAGAAGCGTATGGCTTTCGCGGAGCAGGGTATCACTGAACTGTCCAAGCACGTGGACTCGTTGATTACCATCCCGAACGACAAACTGTTGAAAGTTCTGGGTCGCGGTATCTCTCTGCTGGACGCTTTTGGCGCAGCCAACGACGTGCTGAAAGGCGCGGTGCAGGGTATCGCTGAACTGATTACCCGTCCTGGTCTGATGAACGTTGACTTTGCAGACGTTCGTACCGTGATGTCCGAAATGGGCTACGCGATGATGGGCTCTGGCGTGGCAAGCGGTGAAGACCGTGCAGAAGAAGCGGCTGAAATGGCTATCTCTTCTCCACTGCTGGAAGATATCGACCTGTCTGGTGCGCGCGGCGTGCTGGTCAACATTACCGCTGGCTTCGACCTGCGTCTGGATGAGTTTGAAACCGTGGGTAACACTATCCGTGCGTTCGCCTCTGACAACGCTACCGTGGTAATCGGTACTTCCCTTGACCCGGAAATGAACGACGAGCTGCGTGTTACTGTTGTTGCTACCGGTATCGGTATGGACAAGCGTCCTGAGATCACCCTGGTGACCAACAAACAGACTCAGCAGCCGGTTATGGATCGTTACCAGCAGCACGGTATGTCTCCTCTGACTCAGGAGCAGAAACCGGCCGCGAAAGTGGTTAACGACCCCACTCCGCAAACGGCGAAAGAGCCAGATTATCTGGATATCCCGGCGTTCCTGCGCAAGCAAGCTGACTAAGAATTGGCTGGAATTTGGGGATTTTCGCTCTTTGTGCTAAACTGGCCCACCGTCAGTGATATACACTTTCGGTTGGATAGTTAATTTGGCGAGATTATACGATGATCAAACAAAGGACACTTAAACGTATCGTTCAGGCGACTGGTGTCGGTTTACATACCGGCAAGAAAGTCACACTGACGTTACGCCCTGCGCCGGCCAATACCGGGGTCATCTATCGTCGCACCGACTTGAATCCACCGGTAGACTTTCCGGCCGATGCCAAATCTGTGCGTGATACTATGCTCTGTACTTGTCTGGTGAACGAGCATGACGTGCGGATTTCTACCGTAGAGCACCTGAACGCCGCCCTGGCGGGTCTGGGTATCGACAACATTATGGTTGAAGTCGATGCGCCAGAAATCCCGATCATGGATGGTAGTGCTGCTCCGTTCGTCTATCTGTTGCTGGATGCCGGCATCGAAGAACTGAACTGCGCGAAAAAATTTGTTCGTATCAAAGAGACCGTTCGCGTCGAAGATGGCGACAAATGGGCTGAATTCAAACCGTACAATGGTTTCTCGTTGGACTTTACCATCGATTTTAACCATCCGGCGATTGATGCCAGCACCCAACGCTATGCGATGAACTTCTCTGCTGATGCGTTTATGCGCCAGATCAGCCGTGCCCGTACGTTTGGCTTCATGCGTGATATCGAATATCTGCAGTCCCGCGGCCTGTGCCTGGGCGGCAGCTTCGATTGTGCCATCGTTGTTGACGATTATCGCGTACTGAACGAAGACGGTCTGCGTTTTGAAGATGAATTCGTTCGTCACAAAATGCTGGATGCTATCGGCGACCTGTTTATGTGTGGTCACAACATCATTGGTGCATTTACCGCGTTTAAATCCGGTCATGCACTGAACAACAAACTGTTGCAGGCAGTCCTGGCAAAACAGGAAGCCTGGGAATATGTGACCTTTGAAGACGAAGCTGAGCTGCCGCTGGCCTTCAAAGCACCAAACACGGTACTGGCGTAACGGTTAAAGCCGTTTCGTAAAAAATCGACTGGTTAACCTGGTACTCTCTCCGACCAGGGAGACCAGTCGTTTTTATTTTTACCCCTCTTCATTTATTTGCCCCAGCGTCACTTCTCGTTTGCCCGGTGCAGAAAATCTGTGCGTTAGCTGCATTCTTGACCGTTTTTCCCCGCAGCAATACGTCATTCCTGCTGCTGTGTATTGGCTTTAGTGGTAATATCTGGGCGCTTAAAAGAATAATTGAATTCAGCCTGTTGAAGGCTGGCTTAATGTGGTGGAGCAAGTGAGCGGAATACTGACGCGCTGGCGACAATTTGGCAGACGTTACTTCTGGCCGCATCTCTTATTAGGGATGGTCGCGGCGAGTTTCGGCTTGCCTGCGCTCAGCAACAGTGCGGAAGCGGCGACGCCGACGAAGACCTCCACAACCAAACACGATCTCAACACGCGGGTTAATTTTACTAACCTGGCGTGGCTTGAAGCCAATCGCCGCCCGAATTTCTCGGTGGATTACTGGCACCAGCATGCGATCCGTACCGTTATTCGCCATCTGTCATTTGCGATGGCTCCGCAGGCACTGCCTGTTGCTGAAGAGACGCTGCCGGTACAGGCGCAGCATCTTGCTCTGCTGGACACGCTTAACGCGCTGCTTACGCAGGACAGTCAGCCACCCGTCATGGTGCGTCAGACCACGCAAATCGCGCACGTTCCTCCTGCGACCTTCTCCGTTTCGACATGGATTAGCCAGGCCCACGGCATCCGCGCCGGGCCTCAACGCCTCAGCTAAATTAACCTTTTTTCAATACCTTAATTTATCTGCCCAACCTGGGGCGTTTGAGAATTTATTATGCTAATCAAATTGTTAACAAAAGTTTTTGGTAGTCGTAACGATCGTACCCTGCGCCGTATGCGCAAAGCTGTTACCGTCATCAATGGCATGGAGCCGGCGATGGAGAAGCTCTCTGATGACGAGCTGAAAGCGAAAACCGTTGAATTCCGCGCACGTCTTGAAAAAGGCGAAACGCTGGAAAGCCTGATCCCGGAAGCCTTCGCCGTTGTGCGTGAGGCCAGTAAACGTGTGTTTGGCATGCGTCACTTCGACGTTCAGCTGCTGGGTGGTATGGTGCTTAACGAGCGCTGCATCGCGGAAATGCGTACCGGTGAAGGTAAAACCCTGACCGCAACGTTGCCCGCCTACCTGAACGCACTGACCGGTAAAGGCGTTCACGTCGTTACCGTCAACGACTATCTGGCACAGCGTGATGCCGAAAACAACCGTCCCCTGTTCGAATTCCTGGGCATGACCGTTGGCATCAACATGTCCGGTCTGCCGGCACCCGCCAAACGTGAAGCCTATAACGCGGATATCACCTACGGTACCAACAACGAATACGGCTTCGACTACCTGCGTGACAACATGGCGTTTAGCCCTGAAGAGCGCGTGCAGCGTAAATTGCACTATGCGCTGGTGGATGAGGTGGACTCCATCCTGATCGATGAAGCGCGTACCCCGCTGATCATCTCCGGCCCGGCCGAAGACAGCTCCGAGATGTACCGTAAAGTCGATAAAATCATTCCGCACCTGCTGCGTCAGGAGAAAGAAGATTCCGACACCTTCCAGGGTGAAGGTCACTTCTCTGTCGATGAAAAAGCGCGCCAGGTGAACCTGACCGAACGCGGTCTGGTGAAAATTGAAGAGCTGCTGGTGGCTGAAGGCATCATGGAAGAGGGCGAGTCTCTGTACTCGCCGACTAACATTATGCTGATGCACCACGTCACTGCCGCGCTGCGTGCCCACGCGCTGTTCACCCGTGATGTCGACTACATCGTGAAAGACGGTGAAGTTATCATCGTTGATGAGCACACCGGCCGTACCATGCAGGGACGTCGCTGGTCTGACGGTCTGCACCAGGCCGTTGAGGCCAAAGAAGGCGTTGATATTCAAAATGAAAACCAGACGCTGGCCTCTATTACCTTCCAGAACTACTTCCGTTTGTACGAGAAGCTGGCGGGGATGACCGGTACTGCAGATACCGAAGCATTTGAATTCAGCTCCATCTACAAACTGGATACCGTGGTCGTTCCAACCAACCGCCCAATGATCCGTAAGGATATGCCGGACCTGGTGTACATGACCGAAGCGGAAAAAATTCAGGCGATCATTGAAGATATTCGCGATCGTACCGCTAATGGCCAGCCGGTGCTGGTGGGGACAATCTCCATCGAGAAATCCGAAGTGGTTTCCAATGAGTTGACCAAAGCGGGCATCAAACACAACGTTCTTAACGCGAAATTCCACGCCAAAGAGGCGGATATCGTTGCGCAGGCGGGTTACCCGGCAGCGGTAACAATCGCCACCAACATGGCGGGTCGTGGTACCGACATTATGCTGGGTGGTAGCTGGCAGGCAGAGATTGCCGAGCTGGAAAACCCAACGCCGGAGCAGATTGCTCAGATTAAAGCGGACTGGCAGGTACGCCATGACGCGGTGCTGGCATCCGGTGGTTTGCATATCATTGGTACCGAACGTCACGAATCTCGTCGTATCGATAACCAGCTGCGCGGCCGTGCGGGTCGTCAGGGCGATGCCGGTTCTTCCCGCTTCTACCTGTCTATGGAAGATGCGCTGATGCGTATTTTCGCCTCCGACCGTGTTTCCGGCATGATGCGTAAACTGGGTATGAAACCTGGCGAAGCCATTGAACACCCGTGGGTCACCAAAGCGATTGCTAACGCCCAGCGTAAAGTGGAAAGCCGCAACTTCGATATTCGTAAGCAGCTGCTGGAATATGATGATGTGGCCAACGACCAGCGTCGTGCCATCTATACCCAGCGTAACGAACTGCTGGATGTGTCCGACGTGAGCGACACCATCAACAGCATTCGCGAAGACGTATTCAAAGCGACTATCGACGCGCATATTCCACCGCAGTCTCTGGAAGAAATGTGGGATATCGAAGGTCTGCAGGAACGCCTGAAAAACGACTTCGACCTCGAACTGCCAATCAAAGAGTGGCTGGACAAAGAGCCTGAGCTGCACGAAGAGACCCTGCGTGAACGTATTTTCGAAACCGCGCTGGACGTATACAAGCGTAAGGAAGAAGTCGTTGGCGCTGAGATGATGCGTCACTTCGAAAAAGGCGTGATGCTGCAAACGCTGGACTCCCTGTGGAAAGAGCACCTGGCGGCGATGGACTACCTGCGTCAGGGTATCCACCTGCGTGGTTACGCGCAGAAAGATCCGAAGCAGGAGTACAAGCGTGAATCCTTCGCCATGTTTGCGTCCATGCTGGAGTCACTGAAGTATGAAGTGATCAGCACCCTGAGCAAAGTTCAGGTACGCATGCCGGAAGAAGTGGAAGCAATGGAGCAACAGCGCCGTGAAGAAGCTGAGCGTCTGGCACAGATGCAGCAGCTGAGCCACCAGACTGACGAGAGCGAAGCTGCGGCAGCGATCGCGGCCCAGACTGGCGATCGTAAAGTTGGCCGCAACGATCCGTGCCCGTGTGGTTCCGGTAAAAAATACAAGGCGTGCCACGGTCGTCTGAGCTAAATTCATAACAAAACAAAAAGGCGCAGAAATCTGCGCCTTTTTTATGGAAGCGACAATATGAAAATACTGCAAATTGCCATCGGGATTATTCGCAACCCGCAAAACCAGTTCTTTATCACCCAGCGCGCCGCCGACGCCCATATGGCGAACAAATGGGAGTTTCCGGGCGGGAAAATCGAGTCAGGCGAAACGCCGGAACAGGCGCTGATCCGTGAGCTTCAGGAAGAAGTGGGGATCACCCCGCTTGGCGCAACGCTGTTTGACAAGCTCGAATACCAGTTTCCCGATCGTCACATTACACTTTGGTTCTGGCTGGTGGAAAACTGGGAGGGGGATCCCTGGGGCAAAGAGGGGCAACCGGGTAACTGGGTTGAACTGCAGGCAAGCGATGCCGACAAATTCCCGCCGGCAAATGAGCCTGTGATTACCCGGTTAGTGCAGGGCGTTTAATTTACTGCTGTTCTTCACTCCAGTCATCGCTGTCCGAAAGAGTGCCTTCACTCGGAATGCGTTTCTCTTCCGCCGCCCATTCGCCCAGGTCAATTAACTGACAGCGTTTACAGCAGAATGGGCGGTATGGGCTCACTTCGCCCCAGACAACACTTTTGCCACAGGTTGGGCAGTTTACGATGGTTACGTCAGACATTGGCACTCCTTAACAACAGGCCAGTTCAAAATCGAGCCGTTCCGGCACGGTGCCATTTTCACTGTCCAGCGGCATAAAGCGAATCGCAAAACGGCTCTTATGCCCGGAAATTTGCGGGTAAAGCTGCACGTCGAGCGAAAGGTTCAGTCGCAGCAGATCGGCATCGTCCCCGTTATCCTGGTAAAAACCGTTCAGGCTGGTCTGCTTGCGGAACGGCGCAGAGTTACGGATAAGATCGAGGATCAGCGATAACGTCCGGTGCATCGGCTCCAGGCTTTCCAGCCAGATATTCACCTGCGCATCACGCTGCGTTTGCGGCATGTGCAGCCACATATGAAGCGTCGGCAGGTCAAAGCTGCAGCATCCACCGGGAATACTCAGGCGCTGGCGTACCAGGGCAATCAAGCGATCTTCACGCAAAAACTGGCCAACGCGAGGGGCAGCCATTAACGTGCTGCTACTGCTTTTTAACTGCTGACGCAGGGAATCGATACGGCTTTGATCAACACCCGGGACTTCCGCCCATGCCTGCAGTTTACGCTGCTGACGCTCGAGTTCTTTCAGTAATTCGGTGCGAACATCTCCACGCTCAATCACATCCAGCAGGTCGCCCACATTGCGGAAGAAGTGCAACGCAGTGGCGTGATCGTTGACAGGCAGATGTTGCGAGAGTTGTTGAATAAGAAATTCGATACGCAGCCAGGTACGCATTTTTTCGTTAAGCGGATGCTCAAAAAGGATGTGAGTCGACATTATGGTTTTTCCTGTGCAACGGCCTGCGCGGCGAAGGTCAAATACTGCGCGTGCAGACGGGCAACATCCGATGCAATGGCATCTGGTGCGCCGTTATTATCAATAACATCATCCGCAACGGCCAGGCGCTGATCGCGCGTGGCCTGAGCGGCAAGAATTTGTTCGGCATGTTCGCGCGAGACGCGATCGCGCGTCATGGTTCGCTGGATTTGCGTTTCGGGGAGGACATCAATGACCAGAACCCGATCGGCTTTCTTCTGCAGCTGATTTTCTACCAGCAACGGAACTACCCACAGCACATACGGTGAGCGGGCGGCGGCAATCTGACGCTGGGTTTCCTGGTGGATAATGGGGTGGAGCAGGGCATTAAGCCAGACCTTTTCCTCAGAATCGGAAAAAATGCATTCGCGAAGCTGCCGGCGATTTAGCGTGCCGTCCGCATTGATGATGGCCGGGCCAAAATGTTCTTCAATGGCCTTTAACGCGGGTGTATTCGGTTCTACCACCTGACGGGCAATGATATCGGCATCGATAATCGCGATACCCAGGCGAGCGAAAGCGTCCGCAACGGTACTTTTGCCACTACCGATGCCGCCGGTTAATGCGACGGTATACCCCATTAAATCAAATCCTGGGAATTATTCATTATTAAAATCAGTTGGTTGAAATTCAAACGTGTGCCAGCCAATGTTTAGCTCTCTTTACCGGCTTTTTACCAGGTAAATTTATAGGATTGTAGCGTAAAAAAAGAGAATTTCGCAGTCTTGCGGAGCAGGTATTAGTGCGTATGATAACGTCACTGGAGTTGTGCTTTTAACATATTTGCCTCTAACCCCAGGAATCCGCACATGCGTATCGAAGAAGATCTGAAGTTAGGTTTCAAAGACGTTCTTATCCGCCCTAAACGCTCTACACTGAAAAGTCGCTCAGACGTTGAACTCGAACGTCAATTCACCTTTAAACATTCCGGTCAGACCTGGTCTGGCGTGCCGATCATCGCTGCCAATATGGATACCGTGGGAACCTTCGAGATGGCAACCGCGCTGGCACAGTTCGACATCCTCACGGCAGTTCACAAACACTACAGCCCTGAAGAGTGGAACGCCTTTGTGGCATCCGCTTCTGCTGAGGTCGTGAAGCATGTGATGGTCTCTACCGGAACCTCAGATACCGATTTCGAAAAGACCAAACAAATCCTCAAGAGTAACCCCGCGCTGAACTTCGTCTGTATTGATGTAGCGAATGGTTATTCCGAACACTTCGTGCAGTTCGTGAGCAAGGCGCGTGAAGCCTGGCCGAACAAAACCATCATTGCGGGTAACGTAGTGACCGGCGAGATGTGTGAGGAGCTGATCCTCTCTGGCGCAGATATCGTCAAAGTGGGCATTGGCCCGGGTTCCGTGTGCACCACGCGTGTGAAAACCGGTGTCGGTTATCCGCAGCTTTCTGCGGTTATTGAATGTGCCGATGCTGCGCACGGCCTGGGCGGCCAGATCATCAGTGACGGTGGTTGTACTACCCCGGGTGATGTCGCGAAAGCTTTCGGCGGCGGAGCAGACTTCGTGATGCTTGGCGGTATGCTGGCAGGTCATGAAGAGAGTGGCGGTACCGTGGTGGAAGAGAACGGCGAGAAATTTATGCTGTTCTACGGTATGAGCTCTGAATCGGCGATGACCCGTCACGTGGGTGGCGTTGCAAAATACCGTGCGGCAGAAGGCAAAACCGTGAAGCTGCCGCTGCGCGGCCCGGTTGAGAATACCGCACGTGACATTCTTGGTGGCCTGCGTTCGGCCTGCACCTATGTGGGGGCATCCCGCCTGAAAGAGTTGACGAAACGCACGACCTTTATCCGCGTTCAGGAACAGGAAAACCGCGTTTTCAATAGCCTGTAATCGCGTAAGCTGGCGCGCATCCGTGTGCCAGCGTTATCCCGCACTCATCGCATCGCCGAGATGGAAGATAGGCAGATACATTGCCACCACCAGCGTGCCGATAATCACACCCGTCACGATCAGCAGCACAGGCTCCAGCACGGCAGCCAGGTTATCTGCTGACTGAAAGGTTTGCTCCGTGTGGTGACGCGCCAGGTTTACCAGCATGATATCGAGCGCACCTGACGTTTCACCGGTTCGTAATAGCTGAATACACAGCGGAGTAAAAACCGCCGCCTTTTGAAAGGATGCCCAAAGGGGATAACCCTTTTCAACGTCTTCCCGGATGGCGCGGAGTATCCCCTGCCAGTACCTGCTCTCAACCGTCTCTTCTGCACTCTCCAGACCCTTTAAAAAAGCGATGCCCGCCTGCTGCGTGAGCGACAGCACGGTAAAAATTTGCCCCAGCTTTTGTCCTTTAGCCAGTGCACCCATGACGGGGATATGCAGCAGTACGTGTTGCCAGCGTGGATCCTGCCGCCAAGCCCAGGCGATGCTCACAGGAAGGAGTAGCCCCGCGAACAGCACGAGGGCATAGGACTGTATAAACGTTGCCATTCCCATGACTATTTGTGTCAGCATCGGGAGCGGGGTATTAAACGTTTTGTAGATGGCGGCGAATTCGGGCAAGACCAGAGTGATCATGGCCAGCACCACGAGTACCGCCAGAGCCAGGATTATCATCGGGTAACGCAGTGCCTTTTTCACTTTCGCACTGAGTTGCTGCTGTGATTTTTGTTGCTGGGCAAGTTCACGGCAGCACGTCTCCAGCTTCCCGGTTAGCTCGCCGGTCTTCACCATCGACACATACAGTGGGCTAAATACCGCGGGCCAGCGCTTCAGCGCCTCAGAAAAAGGGCATCCTTCACTCAGCTCATCGGCAAGGCTTTGCAGGAGTGCCTGCCAGGGCGTTATCGGATGCTGGTCCGCCAGCATCTGCAGGCTGTCAGACAGTGTCAGGCCCGCCTGCAAAAGCGTGGCGAGCTGGCGAAATACCTCGTAGCGGTGATGTGGTCGCCAGCGATACCTCTGCGTGCAGCGGGTGATTGTCAGAGGATGCAGCGCTTTGCGCATCAGCCTGTCGAAAGCCGCATTGCGGTCAGTTGCCCACAGAGCCCCGCTTCGGGGCTCTCCTTCAACGGATAGCGCATGCCAGCGCCAGAGGTGATTAGCAGCCATCGGGCATTCCCAGGATACGCAGCAACTCTTCGAGCGTGGTCAGTCCCTGTTCAACAGCCATACAGCCATGTTCGAAAAGGGATGTCATTCCTGCCTGACGGGCGCTGGCCTCAATCACCTCTGACCCCGCTCCGCTGGCAATGGCCTGCCGGAGTGTCTGGTCAATGACGAGCACTTCAAAAATGGCGACGCGACCGTAAAAACCATGATAACAGCGCTCACAGCCGGTGGGTTGCCAGCGCGGTAGCGGACGGGGCCAAACGGAGCGAGGCAGTTCTGCCCGCTTGTCGGTTTCCTGGCGGCAATGGGGGCATAAACGGCGCACCAGCCGCTGGGCGATGACCAGCGAGAGGGCGGAAGAGATCATCCATCGCGCCACCCCCATCTGCTGCAGGCGGATCAGGGTTTCCGCCGTCGAGTTGGTGTGTAGCGTCGACAACACCAGATGCCCGGTTTGTGCGGCATTAATGGCAATCTCTGCCGTTTCGCCATCACGAATTTCGCCGACCATAATGATGTCAGGATCCTGACGTAGCAGCGCTCTCAGCACCGTCTGGAAGGTGAGGCCCGCACGCGGGTTTATCTGCGTCTGGTTTAATCCTGCAAGCGGGATCTCTATCGGGTCTTCCACGCTGCAGATGTTCACATCCGGCGTGTTTCGAGCCTGCAGCGCGCTATACAGCGTCACGGTTTTACCGCTGCCAGTGGGGCCGGTAACCAGAATCAGCCCCTGCGGCTGGTGGAGCACTTCGCTAAAGCCGGCCAGCTGTTTAGCATTCATCCCCAACGTTTCCGGCTCAAGAGATTGCTGAACCTGATGCAGCAGGCGCAGTACAATTTTTTCACCCCCGCTGCAGGGAAGCGTGGCGATGCGAAATGAGACCGGCTCGTTTGCCAGCTCAATCGTAAACTGACCGTCCTGCGGTAAGCGGCGCTCCGCAATATCGAGGTTACCCAGCACTTTTAACCGGGCGCTGAGCATGGTGGCCAGCGCGGCTGAAAGTGGGGGCTGCGGGCAAAGCACGCCGTCGATGCGCAGGCGAATCTGGCAAGTCTGCTCCATCGGTTCAATATGAATATCAGAAGCGCGTTGGTTTATCGCCTGCTGCAGCGTGTGGTTAAGAATATCCACCGCTGAGTGTGTCGGCGTAACGACGGGCAGATGCGTTTGTGTGGTTAACTGCCGGTGCTTTTCCATGCGCTCGGCGCTCCAGCACTCGATATCAATCCGTTTCTGGGTAGCGAAACGCAGGGCTTCCATCAGTTCAGGGCCGGGGTTTCGCACGACGGCAATGCTAATCATGTCGCTATCGCTGCTCAGCAGAAGGGCATGGTGACGCAGACAAAGTGCGACAAGCTGATCGGTATTCATCATCCGCTCCTCAGTGGGTGTCGAAGCGGAAAACGTCTTCACAGGCCTGCTTGAGCGCGCTGTCGGTACCGATGTTGCAGTCACGCGTCCACCCCGTCATGCCGTTGCCATTATTCCATTGTGGCGTCATGACCACCTCCAGCCCGTTAAGGCTCTCCTGGCCGGTTAAGGTCACGACGCCTTTCGCCACGTTCATGCCTGAAACGTAGCGGGTAGTGGTGGGGGACGGGATGCCATTACTGCCTCCGTCACAGCTCTCCACGCCGCCGTGATCCAGGGCGCAAAGCTCAATGGCGGTGCGGTAGGGAATGAAGGTTTGCAGCATATCGGTCAACGCTGCTTTTCGCAGGTAGTTCTGGTACGCGGGAACGCCGATGGCGCTCAGAATGGCAATAATGCCGATCACCACCATCAGCTCAATGAGTGTGAATCCTTGTTGTCTGTCCATGTCTGCTCCTTACGTTAAGTAGGGCTACTCTGGCAGTGAGACAGCGCAGAAACGAGGGGCAAAAAAAGGAACGTGAAGGGGCTTTCAGGGAATTCGTGACGTGTTGCAGGGTAGGGCAATGGTTTTGCGAGCGGGAGTGAATTTCCCCTCTCCGCAACGAGAGGGGAGGGTCATTATTTGAAGCGCATCGAGAGGTCGAGGGCGCGAACGTGCTTGGTCAGCGCCCCAACGGAGATAAAATCAACGCCGGTCTCGGCGAATTCACGGATCGTATCAAACGTCACGTTGCCGGATACTTCAAGCTGGGCTTTGCCGTTGGTCAGTTTTACCGCCTCGCGCATCTGCTCGGTTTCGAAGTTATCAAGCATGATGATATCGGCGCCGGCCTTGATAGCCTGCTCCAGCTCCTCCAGGTTTTCGACTTCCACTTCGACGGGCACATCCGGATGCAGCCAGAAGGCTTTTTCGACCGCCTGACGCACGGATCCCGAGGCAATGATATGGTTCTCTTTAATCAGGAACGCGTCAGACAACCCCAGACGATGGTTTGCACCGCCGCCACAGAGCACCGCGTATTTCAACGCAGTGCGCAGACCCGGTAGCGTTTTGCGGGTATCCAGCAACTGCGTGCGGGTACCCGCCAGCAGGTCAACGTAGCGACGTACTTCGCTTGCCACACCGGACAACGTCTGCACGAAGTTCAGCGCGGTTCGTTCGCCGGTCAGCAGTACACGGGAAGGTCCATCAAGTTCGAACAGCGGCTGATTTGCCGTAATCGCATCACCGTCGTCGACATGCCAGGTGATCTGCACCTCATCGCCTGCCAGTTGGGTAAAGACCTCTTCAACCCAACGCTTACCGCAAAAAATACCCTCTTCGCGCGTAATAATGACCGCATGTGAGCGAGTCTCTTTTGGCAATAATTGTGCGGTAATATCCCTGTCGGCGCTGACGTCACCGCCCAGATCTTCTTTCAGGGCATGGGCAACGCTTGCCGGAATATCCATATTAATACGTTCCAGAAGCGCTTCACGTCGGTTGTCGGGGTTGTAACGGCGAGGCGGCATGATAAAACTCCAAATTGGTAACGAATCATAATATTGAAACATGCTACTCTGAACCGAGTAACAGCACCATACATAAGGAATTCCAGCATGTTGTTAGAAAACGGATGGCTGGTGGATGCGCGGCATGTGCCCTCGCCGCACCACGACTGCCGCCCGGAGGATGAAAAGCCCACACTGCTGGTTGTTCATAATATCAGTCTCCCGCCGGGTGAGTTTGGCGGCCCGTGGATCGACGCATTATTCACGGGGAACCTGGATCCTGATGCCCATCCTTTCTTTGCTGAGATTGCGCATCTGCGCGTGTCGGCTCACTGTCTGATCCGTCGCGACGGCGAAGTGGTTCAGTACGTCCCTTTTGATAAGCGTGCCTGGCATGCCGGCGTGTCGATGTACCAGGGACGCGACCGCTGCAATGATTTTTCCATCGGGATTGAGCTGGAAGGCACTGACACCACCCCCTACACCGATTCACAGTATCAACAGTTGGTGGCTGTAACCCAAACGCTGATCGGGCTCTATCCCGCGATAGCCGGGAATATTACGGGACACAGCGATATTGCTCCGGCGAGAAAAACCGATCCCGGCCCGGCTTTTGACTGGCCCCGGTTTCGCGCCTTGCTTACCGCGTCGTCAGAATAAGGAGATAACATGACGTTGTTTACCATGCTGGTGGTTATCATCGCTGAACGCCTGTTCAAACTCGGTGAGCACTGGCATCTGGATCACCGGCTGGAGGTGCTTTTCCGCCGGATTAAACATTTTTCCATGCTGCGCACGCTGCTGATGACCGCTGGCGTGATGGTTATAACATTTTTACTGCTGCGTTCGCTTTACGGCCTCTTTTTCAACGTGCCGCTGCTGGTGGTGTGGATCCTGCTCGGCGTGCTCTGTATTGGCGCGGGCAAGGTGCGTATGCACTACCACGCCTATCTGAAAGCCGCATCCCGTGACGATGCCCATGCGCGGGGCGCCATGGCGAGCGAGCTGACGATGATCCACGGCGTGCCGCCGGATTGCGATGAGCGTGAATTTTTGCGCGAACTGCAAAATGCGCTGCTGTGGATCAACTTCCGTTACTACCTGGCACCGCTGTTCTGGTTTGTGGTGGGCGGCCCGTGGGGGCCGGTACTGCTGATGGGCTATGCGTTTCTGCGCGCCTGGCAGACCTGGCTTGCCCGTTACCTTACCCCGCATGAACGTTTATTGTCGGGAATCGATGCCATTCTGCATGTGCTGGACTGGCTCCCGGTACGTCTGGTGGGCGTCGTTTATGCGTTAATTGGCCACGGTGAAAAAGCGCTGCCGGCATGGTTTGCTTCGCTTGCCGACCGCCACACGTCTCAGTATCAGGTGTTAACACGTCTGGCGCAGTTCTCGCTGGCGCGTGAGCCGCATACCGACAAGATTGAAACGCCGAAAGCGGCTGTCTCCATGGCGAAGAAAACGTCGTTTGTGGTGGTCGTGGTCGTGGCGTTGCTGACCATTTACGGCACGCTGGTCTAAGCCAGCGCGCCGTACCGGTCAGAGCGTATCAGCAGGCGGGATGCCAAAGTCAGGCATCCCATTTTCGTCCCAGCGCACGTGTTTCAGACGCGTGTGACGATTCGGGTCATAGAGCGGATCGCCTTCAATCTCGGTGTAGTTTCGCGCGTGGTAGACCAGCACGTCTTCTCCCTCCGGCGTTTGCGTAAAGCTGTTATGCCCGGGCCCAAACTGACGATTCTCGACGCTGGTTCGGAAAACCGGACGCGACGCTTTATGCCAGTTCGCCGGATTTTGCGGATCGGCATTCATGTCTATCCACAGTAACCCCATGCAATAGTTCTCATCCGTGGCGCTGGCGGAGTAGCTGATAAACAGCTTATCTTCGTGAAACAGCACTGCCGGACCTTCGTTGACCCAAAATCCGCGGCATTCCCAGTCATACTCCGGTTTACTGAGCATCACCGGCTCGCCTTTAAGCGTCCACGGATTCGCCATTTCGCACAGATAGAGGTTGGAGTTTCCGGCGATATCCGGGGCTTTTTGTGCCCACAAATACCAGCGTTTTCCCTGATGGACGAACGTGGTGGCGTCCAGTGCGAAGGTGTCGAACGGGGTGGTAATCTGGCCTTTCTCGATCCACGTCCCGGTGAGGGGATCGTGGTCCGCACACTCCAGCGCAAACATACGGTGCTGGAACATCCCGAGGCTGTCCAGCGCCTGGGTATGGGTGGCGGCAAAATAGATATACCACTTACCGTCAATGTGGTGCAGTTCCGGTGCCCAGATCAGCTGGCTCATCGGCCCGGTCTCCGGTTTACGCCAGACCACGACCTCTTCGGCATCGCGTAGTCCTTCCAGCGAGTCGGCGCGGCGGATCTCGAGCCTGTCGTACTGCGGCACGGAGGCGATAAAGTAGTACAGCCCCTCGTGGTGCAGAATATAGGGGTCGGCACGTTGTTCAATAAACGGGTTTGGCCAGGTGTGCATTCGGCTTTCCTTATTTCGTCTCAGCGGCTTTGAGTTCCTGATAATTATTCAGCTCGCGATAATTGTTGCGACGCTTCTCGAGGTCTTCCTGGATCTGCTTCATCGTTTCGCGGTCAACCTTCAGCAGGCGTACCACGCCTGCGGTAATGAGATACCCGACGCCCGGAATCACGGTAAACAGCAATACAATGCCGTTGATGGCATCCGGACTTTGCGCTTTCGCCCCCGCGTCATAACCGTACCAGGAGAGCAGGAAACCAACCATCGCACCGGCAATCGCCAGCCCCAGTTTGAGGAAGAAGATGTTACCGGAGAAGCTGATCCCGGTGATGCGCTTACCGGTTTTCCACTCACCGTAGTCATCGACGTCGGCCATCAGCGACCAGTGCAGCGGAGACGGGATCTGGTGCAGGATGTTCAGCAGGAAGTAGAGCACCACAATGGTGACCGTGGCTTTCGGATCGAAGAAATAGAAGGCGCAGGAGAAAATCGCCAGCACGATGTTGGTCCAGAAGAACACTTTCAGCTTACACCAGCGGTCGGTGAGGACTTTCGCCAGCATACTGCCGAGCATCATGCCAACCACGCCCAGGCTGATAAACAGCGTGGCGAAATGAGTACTCTGGCCCATAACCCAGGTCACGTAGTACATCGTGGCCGCCATGCGGATAAAGCCCGGGCACACGTTGCACAGGGTTAGCAGCAGAATGCGCACCCACTGGTCGTTCTTCCACACGTCTTTCAGGTCGTTTTTCAGCTCGTCATGAGTCTGTACCGCCGGGCGTACACGCTCGCGAACGGTATAGAAGCAGAACAGAAACATACCGGTACCAATCAGCGCCAGCACGGTCATTGCCATCTGGTAGCCTTTGGCTTTGTTGTCGCCACCAAACCAGTCGGCCATCGGTAACAGCGTCAGCGACAGCAGCAGCGTGGCGATACCTACCAGCACAAAGCGATAGGATTGGCAGGCAACACGTTCCTGCGGATCGTTGGTAATCACGCCGCCTAACGAGCAATAAGGAATGTTGATTGCCGTATAGGTTAAAGAGAGCAGGAAATAGGTGACGAAGGCATAGATAACTTTGCTGTTGTAGCTCCACTCTGGTGTGGTGAACATCAGGATGCTGAACAGCGCATAGGGAAAGGCTATCCACAGCAGCCATGGACGAAACCGGCCATATTTACTGCGGGTACGGTCGGCGATGGCCCCCATAATCGGATCCGTTACGGCATCAATTACGCGGACAGACAGCAGCAGTACGCCGACCAGTGCAGGCGCCAGACCAAAAATATCGGTATAAAAATAATTAACAAACAACATGATGGCGCCAAAGATGATGTTGCAACCTGCATCGCCCATCCCATAGCCGATCTTTTCTTTTACTGACAGTTTTGCGTTATCCATAGACTGCTCTCCGGGTTACGGTATGGAGAGAATTATTTGCTGGCAAACGAATATATGCGTTGCAGTATCAGGGCGGTGATATGGATAAATGCGCTGTTGGCGTGAAACTGTGAGGGAGGTAACAACACGCGGTACCTGCAAAACGCAGATACCGCGGGGGAGACTTAGTGAGCTTTCAGGGCGTTGCGGCTTTTCTGGCTAAACAGATAGCCGATACCAAGAACGGCAACCCAGACTGGGATCAGGTACACCGAGATTGCCATACCCGGGGTCAGCAGCATGATGACCAGCACTCCCGCCATAAACAGCAGGCAGATCCAGTTGCCCAGCGGATAGAGCAGGGCAGGGAAGCGAGTCTTCACGCCCTGCTGATGCTTGGCACGGCGGAACTTGATGTGTGCCAGGCTGATCATCGCCCAGTTGATAACCAGGGCAGAGACCACCAGCGCCATCAGCAGGCCAAACGCCGATTCCGGTGCCAGATAGTTAATCAGGACACACAGCGCCGTTACGATCGCCGAAACGATGATGGTGTTCACCGGAACGCCACGCTTGTCGACGTTGAGCAGCATCTTCGGCGCGTTACCCTGCTGGGCCAGGCCGAACAGCATACGGCTGTTGCAGTATACGCAGCTGTTATAGACCGACAGCGCCGCTGTCAGCACCACGATGTTGAGCGCATTCGCCACGACGGTATCGCCCAGCTCGTGGAAAATCAGGACAAACGGGCTGGTGTCTGCAGTAACGCGCGTCCACGGCAGCAGAGAGAGCAGAACGGCCAGTGAGCCCACATAGAAAATCAGAATACGGTAGATAACCTGGTTGGTCGCTTTCGGGATGCTCTGTTCCGGGTTGTCAGCTTCAGCTGCGGTGATGCCGACCAGCTCCAGACCACCGAAGGAGAACATAATGATTGCCATCATCATCACGAGGCCCGTCATGCCGTGAGGCAGGAAGCCGCCCTGTTCCCAGAGGTTGCGTACCGTGGCCTGCGGGCCACCGTTGCCGCTAAACAGCAGCCAGCCGCCAAAGATGATCATCGCCACGACGGCAACCACTTTGATGATGGCAAACCAGAACTCCATCTCACCGAAGACTTTAACGTTGGTGAGGTTGATGGCGTTAATGATGACGAAGAAGGCCGCAGCAGAAGCCCAGGTGGGGATCTCGGGGTACCAGAACTGAATGTATTTCCCGACGGCGGTCAGTTCAGCCATGGCAACCAGAACGTACAACACCCAGTAGTTCCAGCCTGACGCGAAACCGGCGAAACTCCCCCAGTACTTATAGGCAAAGTGGCTGAAAGAGCCCGCAACCGGCTCTTCAACGACCATTTCACCTAACTGGCGCATAATCAGAAAAGCGATAAAACCGGCAATGGCGTAACCCAAAATAATGCCGGGACCGGCAGACTGGATAACGGATGCACTTCCCAGAAACAGTCCAGTGCCAATAGCACCGCCCAGTGCGATTAGCTGTATATGGCGGTTCTTCAGACCGCGCTTTAGCTGATCGCCGTGCTGTTGAGCTTCCATTTGAAACCTCGTGTGTGGTTGTTATGTTCACGCGACGCGTGTGTAATTATGAATATCCGTTTTCTGTATTTATTTCTTTACAGTCAATGAGACCGAAAAAAGCGGAGATGTCTTCCGTAAGCGCCAGAATAGTGGTAAGCGCCAGCGAATGCACCTGCTTTATGACGGGGCGATGACGAGTTGAATAAAAAGAAAGCATTTGTAAATCACCCCGCTAACCCTTCATACCCCAACCTATAGAATAGAAATGCTCCGTAAGTGGGCAAAATTTCATATTTTGCGTTGTTGAATCGCTTCAGATTGCAAAAACCCTCGTTTCATTAAGGTTAAAACTCCCACTAAGGGAGTAACTAACTCATTTGTGCGAAGTTACATTTCTGAAACGTTATTTCTGTAAGGTTGTTAAAATGTGCAGGGTTTACTGATTTCAATCAAAACCAATATGGACAGAAGGTGAATACTTTGTTACTTTAGCGATACGAACTTGAAATTGGTAAGACCAATTGACTCCGGGCAAAAAGGCGTAAGACAGGGAATATGGCCTACAGCAAAATTCGCCAACCAAAACTATCTGATGTGATTGAGCAGCAGCTGGAGTTTTTAATCCTCGAAGGGACACTGCGCCCGGGTGAGAAACTTCCGCCAGAACGCGAGCTGGCAAAACAGTTCGACGTTTCACGTCCCTCTCTGCGTGAGGCGATTCAACGTCTCGAAGCAAAGGGCTTGCTGCTTCGTCGCCAGGGCGGCGGAACCTTTGTGCAAAACAGCCTGTGGCAGAGCTTCAGCGATCCGCTGGTAGAACTTCTCTCTGACCACCCAGAATCCCAGTTTGATCTGCTTGAGACCCGTCACGCGCTAGAAGGTATCGCGGCCTATTACGCCGCACTTCGTAGCACTGATGAAGATCGCGTGCGTATCCGCGAACTTCATCAGGCCATTGAACGGGCACAGCAATCCGGCGATTTAGACGCCGAGTCCAATGCCGTTGTCCAGTATCAAATCGCCGTCACCGAAGCTGCACACAATGTTGTGCTCCTCCATCTGCTACGCTGCATGGAGCCGATGCTGGCCCAGAACGTTCGTCAGAATTTTGAATTGTTGTATGCCCGTCGGGACATGCTCCCATTGGTAAGCAACCATCGCACCCGAGTATTCGAGGCGATAATGGCCGGGGAACCGGAGCAGGCGCGCGAAGCGTCGCACCGACATCTGGCTTTCATTGAGGAAATCTTGCTGGACCGCAGCCGTGAACAATCGCGTCGCGAACGTTCATTACGCCGCATACAGCAACGAAAGGATTAAGCGCCAGGGTTTTTTAGAGCGCGGCAACTAAACGCAGAACCTGTCTTATTGTGTTCTTGCCCAAGAGCACAATGGGACAGGTTCCAGACAAATCAACGTATTAGATAGATAAGGAATACCCCCATGTCAGAACGTCTCCAAAATGACGTGGATCCGATCGAAACTCGCGACTGGCTACAGGCGATCGAATCGGTCATCCGTGAAGAAGGTGTTGAGCGTGCTCAGTATCTGATTGATCAGCTGCTTTCTGAAGCCCGCAAAGGCGGTGTGAAGGTTGCTTCAGGTGCAGGGGCTAGCAACTACGTAAACACGATTGCCGTTGAAGACGAACCGGAATACCCGGGCAATCTGGATCTGGAACGCCGTATCCGTTCTGCAATCCGCTGGAACGCCATCATGACCGTTCTGCGCGCGTCCAAGAAAGACCTGGAGCTGGGTGGCCACATGGCGTCCTTCCAGTCTTCTGCGACCGTTTACGAAGTGTGTTTCAACCACTTCTTCCGTGCAGCTAACGAGAAAGATGGCGGCGATCTGGTGTACTTCCAGGGCCACATCTCTCCGGGCATCTATGCACGTGCATTCCTGGAAGGTCGTCTGACTGAAGAGCAGATGAACAACTTCCGTCAGGAAGTTCACGGTAAAGGTCTGTCTTCTTACCCACACCCTAAACTGATGCCAGAATTCTGGCAGTTCCCGACAGTATCCATGGGTCTGGGCCCAATCGGTGCTATCTATCAGGCTAAATTCCTGAAATATCTGGAACACCGTGGTCTGAAAGACACCTCTGAACAGACCGTCTACGCCTTCCTGGGCGATGGCGAGATGGATGAGCCAGAATCGAAAGGCGCAATCACCATTGCGACCCGTGAGAAACTGGACAACCTGTGCTTCATCATCAACTGTAACCTGCAGCGTCTGGATGGTCCGGTAACCGGTAACGGCAAGATCATCAACGAACTGGAAGGCATCTTCGCCGGTGCTGGCTGGAACGTGATCAAAGTGATGTGGGGTTCCCGTTGGGACGAACTGCTGCGTAAAGACACCAGCGGTAAACTGATCCAGCTGATGAACGAAACCGTTGACGGTGACTACCAGACCTTCAAATCCAAAGACGGTGCCTACGTTCGTGAGCACTTCTTCGGTAAATATCCTGAAACCGCAGCACTGGTTGCAGACTGGACTGACGAACAGATCTGGGCTCTGAACCGTGGCGGCCACGATCCGAAGAAAATTTACGCTGCACTGAAAAAAGCGCGTGAAACCAAAGGTAAAGCGACTGTAATCCTGGCTCATACCATCAAAGGTTACGGCATGGGTGATACCGCAGAAGGTAAAAACATCGCTCACCAGGTTAAGAAAATGAACATGGACGGCGTGCGTTATATCCGCGACCGTTTCAACGTTCCAGTGACCGATGAGCAGGTAGAAAACCTGTCTTACATCACCTTCCCTGAAGGTTCTGAAGAGCATAAGTACCTGCACGAACGTCGTCAGGCGCTGAAAGGCTACCTGCCAGCTCGTCAGCCTAACTTCACCGAGAAGCTGGAACTGCCAGCGCTGGAAGATTTCTCTCAGCTGCTGGAAGAGCAGAACAAAGAGATCTCTACCACTATCGCTTTCGTTCGTGCCCTGAACGTGATGCTGAAGAACAAGTCGATCAAAGATCGTCTGGTTCCAATCATTGCCGACGAAGCGCGTACTTTCGGTATGGAAGGTCTGTTCCGTCAGATCGGTATTTACAGCCCGAACGGCCAGCAGTACACCCCGCAGGACCGTGAGCAGGTTGCTTACTACAAAGAAGACGAGAAAGGTCAGATCCTGCAGGAAGGTATCAACGAGCTGGGCGCAGGCGCATCCTGGCTGGCTGCTGCGACCTCTTACAGCACCAACAACCTGCCGATGATCCCGTTCTACATTTACTACTCCATGTTCGGGTTCCAGCGTATCGGTGACCTGTGCTGGCAGGCAGGCGACCAGCAGGCTCGCGGCTTCCTGATCGGTGGTACTTCTGGTCGTACGACCCTGAACGGTGAAGGTCTGCAGCACGAAGATGGTCACAGCCATATTCAGTCTCTGACTATCCCTAACTGTATCTCTTACGACCCGTCTTACGCGTACGAAGTGGCAGTCATCATGCATGACGGTCTGCAGCGCATGTACGGTGAAGCGCAAGAGAACATTTACTACTACATCACCACGCTGAACGAAAACTACCACATGCCGGCCATGCCAGCAGGTGCCGAGGAAGGTATCCGTAAAGGTATCTACAAACTCGAAACCGTTGCAGGTAGCAAAGGTAAAGTTCAGCTGCTGGGCTCCGGTTCTATCCTGCGTCACGTACGTGAAGCGGCACAGATCCTGGCGAACGACTACGGCGTTGGCTCTGACGTGTACAGCGTAACGTCCTTCACTGAACTGGCGCGTGATGGCCAGGATTGTGAGCGCTGGAACATGCTGCACCCAATGGAAACGCCACGCGTTCCATACATCGCTCAGGTGATGAACGACGCGCCTGCGGTTGCGTCTACTGACTATATGAAACTGTTCGCTGAGCAGGTTCGTACTTACGTACCGGCTGATGATTACCGCGTACTGGGTACTGACGGCTTCGGTCGTTCTGACAGCCGCGAAAACCTGCGTCACCACTTCGAAGTGGATGCATCTTACGTGGTTGTAGCAGCACTGGGCGAACTGGCTAAACGTGGCGAAATCGATAAGAAAGTGGTTGCGGACGCAATCACCAAATTCAACATCGATGCAGATAAAGTTAACCCGCGTCTGGCGTAAGAGGTAAAAGAAGAATGGCTATCGAAATCAAAGTACCGGACATCGGGGCTGATGAAGTTGAAATCACCGAGATCCTGGTCAAAGTGGGCGACAAAGTTGAAGCTGAACAGTCGCTGATCACTGTAGAAGGCGATAAAGCCTCTATGGAAGTTCCGTCTCCTCAGGCTGGCATCGTTAAAGAGATCAAAGTCTCTGTTGGCGATAAAACCGAGACTGGCAAACTGATCATGATTTTCGATTCCGCCGACGGTGCAGCAGCAGCTGCACCTGCGCAGGAAGAGAAGAAAGAAGCTGCTCCTGCGGCGGCTGCACCAGCAGCTGCTGCGGCAAAAGAAGTCAACGTGCCTGACATCGGCGGTGACGAAGTAGAAGTCACTGAAATCCTGGTGAAAGTGGGCGATAGCGTTACGGCTGAGCAGTCCCTGATCACCGTAGAAGGCGACAAAGCCTCTATGGAAGTGCCGGCGCCATTCGCGGGTACGGTTAAAGAGATCAAGATCAACACCGGTGACAAAGTTTCTACCGGCTCTCTGATCATGATCTTCGAAGTGGCAGGTGCTGCACCTGCTGCCGCGCCTGCTCAGGCTGCTGCGCCAGCGCCGGCCGCTGCACCTGCTGCTGGCGGTGCGAAAGATGTCAACGTACCTGACATCGGTGGTGACGAAGTTGAAGTCACCGAAGTGATGGTGAAAGTGGGCGACAAAGTTGCTGCTGAACAGTCACTGATCACCGTAGAAGGCGACAAAGCGTCTATGGAAGTACCCGCGCCATTCGCGGGTACCGTTAAAGAGATCAAAATCAGCACCGGCGACAAAGTGTCTACGGGCTCTCTGATCATGGTCTTCGAAGTGGAAGGCGCTGCGCCAGCTGCTCCGGCAGCCGCTGCTGCACCAGCACCTGCCGCTGCACCGGCTCAGACGGCTAAACCTGCTGCTGCCCCTGCTGCAAAAGCAGAAGGTAAATCTGAGTTCGCTGAGAACGACGCTTACGTTCACGCTACGCCACTGATTCGTCGCCTGGCGCGCGAATTCGGTGTAAACCTGGCGAAAGTGAAAGGGACTGGCCGTAAAGGTCGTATCCTGCGCGAAGACGTTCAGGCCTATGTGAAAGACGCGGTGAAACGCGCTGAAGCTGCCCCTGCTGCTGCCGCTGGCGGCGGTATCCCGGGCATGCTGCCATGGCCGAAAGTGGACTTCAGCAAGTTCGGTGAAATCGAAGAAGTGGAACTGGGTCGTATCCAGAAAATCTCTGGTGCCAACCTGAGCCGTAACTGGGTGATGATCCCGCACGTTACGCACTTCGACAAAACGGATATCACCGATCTGGAAGCGTTCCGTAAACAGCAGAATGCCGAAGCTGAGAAGCGTAAACTGGACGTGAAATTCACCCCAGTCGTCTTCATCATGAAAGCCGTTGCTGCGGCGCTTGAGCAGATGCCACGCTTCAACAGCTCCCTGTCCGAAGATGGCCAGAAGCTGACGCTGAAGAAATACATCAACATCGGTGTTGCGGTTGATACTCCAAATGGTCTGGTTGTTCCGGTCTTTAAAGACGTGAACAAGAAGAGCATCACTGAGCTGTCCCGTGAACTGACCACCATCTCCAAAAAAGCGCGTGATGGTAAGCTGACTGCCGGCGAAATGCAGGGCGGCTGCTTCACTATCTCCAGCATCGGCGGCCTGGGTACTACCCACTTCGCACCGATTGTTAACGCGCCGGAAGTGGCTATCCTTGGTGTGTCCAAGTCCGCGATGGAACCGGTATGGAATGGCAAAGAGTTCGTGCCGCGTCTGATGATGCCAATCTCTCTGTCCTTCGACCACCGCGTGATCGACGGTGCTGATGGTGCGCGTTTCATCACCATCATCAACAACACCCTAAGCGACATTCGCCGCCTGGTGATGTAATCGAAAAGCCGGCCAGTCGGCCGGCTTTTTTCTGTTAATCTCATGTGGTCTGTGAGGTTATTGGCGAAAAGCGACAATTCGTGAGCCGTTTGTTGTTTCAAAATTGTTAACAATTTTGTAAACTGCGGGCGGATAGAACGTCCCGGTGGATGAAGGGCGACAAGTACCTGGACCGCCGGAAATCAATAAGAGGTCATGATGAGTACTGAAATCAAAACTCAGGTCGTGGTACTTGGGGCAGGCCCGGCGGGTTACTCTGCTGCCTTCCGTTGCGCTGATTTAGGTCTGGAAACCGTAATCGTAGAACGCTACAACACCCTCGGTGGTGTTTGCCTGAACGTAGGCTGTATCCCTTCTAAAGCTCTGCTGCACGTTGCGAAAGTTATCGAAGAAGCCAAAGCACTGGCTGAACACGGTATCGTCTTCGGCGAGCCGAAAACCGATATCGACAAAATTCGTACCTGGAAAGAGAAAGTTATCACTCAGCTGACCGGTGGTCTGGCAGGTATGGCCAAAGGCCGTAAAGTGAAAGTGGTCAACGGTCTGGGTAAATTCACCGGCGCGAACACCCTGGAAGTGGAAGGCGAAAACGGCAAAACCGTTATTAACTTCGACAACGCGATCATCGCTGCGGGTTCCCGTCCAATTCAGCTGCCATTCATTCCACATGAAGATCCACGCGTGTGGGATTCCACCGATGCGCTGGAGCTGAAATCCGTACCTAAGCGTATGCTGGTTATGGGTGGCGGTATCATCGGTCTGGAAATGGGTACCGTGTACCATGCGCTGGGTTCAGAGATCGACGTGGTTGAAATGTTCGACCAGGTTATCCCGGCTGCCGATAAAGACATCGTTAAAGTCTTCACCAAACGTATCAGCAAGAAATTCAACCTGATGCTGGAAACCAAAGTGACTGCCGTTGAAGCGAAAGAAGACGGTATTTACGTTTCCATGGAAGGCAAAAAAGCCCCTGCCGAACCACAGCGTTACGACGCCGTGCTGGTGGCTATCGGCCGTGTGCCGAACGGTAAAAACCTCGACGCGGGCAAAGCAGGCGTGGAAGTGGACGACCGTGGCTTCATCCGCGTTGATAAACAGTTGCGCACCAACGTGCCGCACATCTTTGCTATCGGCGATATCGTCGGTCAGCCAATGCTGGCGCACAAAGGTGTTCACGAAGGTCACGTTGCCGCTGAAGTTATCGCCGGCATGAAACACTACTTCGATCCGAAAGTGATCCCATCTATCGCTTACACCGAGCCAGAAGTGGCATGGGTGGGTCTGACTGAGAAAGAAGCGAAAGAGAAAGGCATCAGCTACGAAACCGCCACCTTCCCGTGGGCTGCTTCTGGCCGTGCTATCGCTTCCGACTGCGCAGATGGTATGACCAAACTGATCTTCGACAAAGAGACTCACCGTGTGATCGGTGGTGCGATTGTCGGTACCAACGGCGGCGAGCTGCTGGGTGAAATCGGTCTGGCTATCGAAATGGGTTGTGACGCTGAAGACATCGCGCTGACCATCCACGCTCACCCGACTCTGCACGAGTCTGTTGGCCTGGCGGCAGAAGTGTTCGAAGGTAGCATCACCGACCTGCCTAACGCGAAAGCGAAGAAGAAATAAGTTTCTTCATGATTGCGAAACGCCTCCTCCGGAGGCGTTTTTTTTGCCTGCGTTATGGGGCGACCGGTTGCCAGGTGTGATCCAGGTGATAAGCAGGTAACGCCTGCGCTTTCTTCTCTGACTCGCTGCCGAGGTCCGACTGGTACACCTTGTCGGTCTGGTTTATTACAAAGCTCATCACGCCCGTCTGGCCGTAGCTGACTGGCCAGGCCACCATGGCAAAACCGTTTTTATCCGGCAGGATGCGAAAGCGGTAGCCGTGATAGCCAGTGCCGGGTTCTTTCGGGCTGAAGGCCGGACCTAGTGGGCTGGGGGCTTCGCCGGGCGACGCCGGCCAGTATAAGCCGTCTTTTTTGCCGGCTGAGCTGACAATCTTCTGTGCATATTTCTGGTTCAGCGCAAAATAGCTTTGCTGTGCATCCACATACGCGTGCAGCGCCTCGATGGCGGCGAGCTCGTTGCGGCCAATCTCGCGGGTCAGGATCTCTTCAGCCCCTTCTTTGATATCAAATTGCCAGCCAGAGGCGGTTTTGATCACCGGAATCGGTAGCTGCCAGTCGCTGTCACCGACCACAAGATGTGCCTTATTCCCGTCAACGACCGTATTGTGCCGCACTTTCCAGTCGCGCAGGAAGCGATCCACGGCATCAGGATCCACCCCTTCCGGCGGCAGGAAATCACGCCAGTTCTCACCGAGCAGGGTGTTCATCGCGCTTTCATTTTGCTCACTGATGGCGCTGGCCAGCGCATCGGTTGCCTGGTCTGGCGTGCTGAAAGATTGCTGCGCCATTGCGGCGGCCGACAGCATGAATAACGCGATCCCACTGAGTAATTTGCTTTTCATGTCGGCTTCCTTAACGGTGACGGAATTCACGGTGTTCAGCACGCCCGGTAGACGTCTGGCGCGGTTGCTGATGGCGGGCAGCCTGTTGCCTGCTCTGGGCGCCTCGCTGCTGCTGGGCTTGCCAGTTGGCGGAACGACTGTCGTTACCGCTGAGCGCATTGGCGCGCGGCTGGCTACTCCGCGCAGGCTGCGAAACCCGTTTCTCTTGCCTTTGGGTGGTGGTCGGGCGGCTGTCTCGCGTCTTAGCGGCTGTCTGCTGTGCCGTTTGCGGTTTGGTGTCGTAGCCCCGGTAGTTGTTGCGCTGGGAAATTTGCTTCAGCTGGGCGGTTGACGCCTGACGCTGTGCATCTTTGGTGCCCGGACGCGCGGTCTGCGGGAAGGTTTTTCCCGTCGATTTCTCCATCTGGCTCAGCGCAGCCTGCCGTTGGCTGTCCCGGTTGACCGGTTTTTGCTGTGTCGCGCTTAGCCCCGTTGCCGTATTCGTTGAGTGGAAGCGATTGTTGAGCGTGTTGGTGGGATAGGGCACTCCTTCACGATAGGCCGGGTTATGCTGCCAGGTGCGGTTGGCGTCCGTCAGGCGCTGGCCGCTGATTTTATTAAAGTTCTCAACTGTAGATTCAATCTGTCAATGCAACACCCCTTTCAATTATCTCTTTCGGTGTTTTGAACTTCAGTGTCTTTCTCGGTCTGTTGTTTAGCTGAGCAGCAACCAGATCTAGTTCATGTTGAGTATATTGGGCAAGACATGTCTTTTTAGGAAAGTACTGCCGAATTAGCCCATTTGTGTTCTCATTTGTTCCCCGCTGCCAAGGACTCTGAGGATCGCAGAAGTAAACTTTAACGCCGGTGCTGACAGTAAATTCTAGATGTCTGGCCAGTTCCATTCCTCTGTCCCATGTCAGTGATTTTCTGAGTTCTGACGGTAAACTCAGGAATTTGTCGGTAAGAGCCTGATTTACTGAGACAGAATCTTTGCCCCTGAGTCTAAGGATGATCGTATAACGTGATTTTCGGTCTACAAGTGTGGCTATATGAGAGTTTTTTGTACCTGAGACTAAATCGCCCTCCCAATGCCCCAGAGAGCGTCTGTTATCGATATTTCGGGAACGTTCGTGAATTGGTGTTCCGTTCACTATGTTAATCGTACCTCTTTCGCCTTTGCGGGTATGACGCCTGCCATGGCGAAGGCTATGCGACCGTCGCAGATGCTGTATATTCAGGTGGTGTAGCGCTTCACGGCTACGAAAGTACAGCGTTTTATAAATTGTCTCAGGTGATATTCGCAGCGTTTTTTGACGTGGTTTTGTTCGCCTTAACCATCCTGATATTTGCTCTGGAGACCATTTCATCTCCAGCTTTTCCAGAACAAGCTTTCGCAATGGTAAATTTTGATCCAGTAAGCACGGTTTTGGCCTTTTCGCCATTCTGTTGGCTCGGTTATTAGCATCAACAGCTTTGTAATAGCGTCTGCCCCGATTACGCTGAACTTCACGTGAGATCGTCGAAGGACTGCGATTCAGCGCAGTAGCTATCGCACGAATGCTCATTTTGGCTGACAAACCAGCTCGTATCTCCTCGCGCTCAGACAGTGTCAGGTGAGCTACAGCCCGCTTACGCTCATGGGGTTTTATGCCGCCAGTATCCCTTAACATAGTGAAGATCGTTCCGGGTTTTGAACCCAGGATATTCGCTATTTCACTGAAGCCTGTTCCGTTCTTCCATAGTTCAAAAACAGAGGCTTTTTCCTCTGCTGTAAATGTTCGTCTCATTCAAAAAACCTCCGCAACCCCATGTTTTCACATAACTGTTGCGTTGACCAATTGAATCTACAACGTTGATATTGATGTTGTTATCACCGTTGCGGTTATAGCCGCCGTGGTGATCCCAGTCGTCATCATGGTGGTGATCCCAGTCATCGTCATCATCCCAGTCGATGTTGCTGAAAATAGCGTAGGTGGTCGCCACGCCCAGGCTGAACCCTAAGCCTTTGACCAGGCTGTCCGTAAACTGCTCTCCCGGGGAGGGCGGTAAATAGACGGGCGGATAAGCGGTGTTCGGCCATGTGCCATACACGGTATTCGGGTTGTAGGTGGGAACGTAAACCACCTGCGGGTCGGCAGACTCAATTTTAATGACCGTCGGGGCTGACGTCGTGGCGGTGCTTGTTGTCTGGCCGGTGGCCGTTTTCGCCGGGGCCGGTTTTGTCTCGGTGGTGACCGTTTGCTGCGGGGTGGATTGCAATGCACCGGTTTGCTGCGCCAGCAAACGCAGACGTTGCACGGAATCCATCACATCTTTTGGCTGCGCGAGAAACGCGTCGCCCAGGCTCTGCACCCAGGGTGGATTTTCGCCCATCAGGGACATCAGCTGAGGAAACGCCACCAGTGATTTTACGCTCGGATCCCAGGGTTGATTCGCCACGGCCTGAATGGCGGCATCGCCCTGCAGTTTAGGGTTGTCTTTTGACCACTGTGCCGCCTGGATGACGTTGGCCGGGTAAGTCGAAGCCATCAAAATTTGCGATAGCAGGGCATCCGGGTAGAGCGCGATGGGGGCAACCCACTGATCAATTTGCGCGGCCGTGTAGGCTGGCGCGACGACCGGTGCTGGCTGAGCGGCAGGGGCGGCAGGCGGCGCAGCCGGTTGTTGTGCGACAGGGGCTGGAGCCACAGGCTCCGTTGCGCGGCTTTTAACGAACATGACGCCTGAGGCGGCAAACAGCCCGGCACTGCACAGAAGGACAAGCAGTTGTGGCTTAAAGGGCAACTTCATAAAATGACTCCAACGAGACAAGCGCTGTGCCGTGAGGCGTTACGGTTGGCGTGAGTATCAATCACCCGTCTTTTACTGTTTTGACTTTTGTGGGGAATCATCCGGTACGTCCGGATAAAGAGTGTGAGTATTTATTACACAATTATATCGGATGGCTGAAATGCCGCCGGAATATTCAGAAGGTCGCACTCACGGTTTTTGCAGTCAGAATTCGTTGCACCTGCCCGCTACACCATGCTTAACGATTCAGCAAATTTTTTAATGTTGCTTTTTTGTAAACGGATTAACACTGTGCAGAAATCCTGCTATGCTGCCCGACGCGGTATCGGGCATTTACCCTACAAACTGCTGTCTCACAGGAGCGTGAAGAGAACGCCCGCCGCATATGACAATGAGAGCGAGGAGAACCGTCGTGCTAGAAGAATACCGTAAGCACGTAGCAGAACGTGCCGCCGAGGGAATTGTACCCAAACCTTTAGATGCAACCCAAATGGCCGCGCTCGTCGAGCTGCTGAAGAACCCGCCTAAGGGCGAAGAAGAATTCCTGTTAGATCTGTTGATCAACCGTGTACCGCCTGGCGTAGATGAAGCTGCCTACGTAAAAGCCGGATTCCTTGCCGCCGTCGCCAAAGGCGAAGCAACCTCCCCACTGGTTACTCCTGAAAAAGCTATTGAACTGCTCGGTACCATGCAGGGTGGCTACAACATTCATCCGCTGATTGACGCACTGGATAACGACACGCTGGCTCCGATTGCCGCCAAAGCGCTCTCCTCAACGCTGCTGATGTTCGATAACTTCTACGATGTGGAAGAAAAAGCCAAAGCCGGCAACGCCTACGCGAAACAGGTTATGCAATCCTGGGCCGATGCCGAATGGTTCCTGAACCGTCCTGCACTGGCTGAAAAAATCACCGTTACCGTCTTCAAAGTGACCGGTGAAACTAACACCGATGACCTCTCTCCGGCACCGGATGCGTGGTCTCGTCCTGATATTCCTCTGCACGCGCTGGCGATGCTGAAAAACGCCCGTGAAGGTATTGAGCCGGATCAGCCGGGCAGCGTTGGTCCGATCAAACAGATCGAAGCCCTGCAGGAAAAAGGTTTCCCGCTGGCATACGTCGGTGACGTAGTGGGTACCGGTTCGTCCCGTAAGTCCGCGACCAACTCCGTACTGTGGTTCATGGGCGATGACATTCCTCATGTGCCTAACAAACGTGGCGGCGGCCTGGTGCTGGGCGGCAAAATTGCGCCAATCTTCTTCAACACCATGGAAGATGCGGGCGCACTGCCGATCGAAGTGGATGTCTCTAACCTGAATATGGGCGACGTGATTGACGTTTACCCGTTCAAAGGTGAAGTGCGCAACCACGAAACCAACGAACTGCTGGCGAGTTTTGAGCTGAAAACCGACGTGCTGATTGACGAAGTGCGTGCCGGTGGCCGTATTCCGCTGATCATCGGTCGTGGCCTGACGACCAAAGCGCGTGAAGCGCTGGGTCTGCCGCACAGCGACGTGTTCCGTCATGCGAAAGATGTGGCGGAAAGCAATCGTGGTTACTCCCTGGCGCAGAAAATGGTGGGCCGCGCCTGCGGCGTCGCCGGTGTCCGTCCTGGCGCGTACTGCGAACCGAAGATGACCTCCGTGGGGTCTCAGGACACCACTGGCCCAATGACCCGTGATGAACTGAAAGACCTGGCGTGCCTGGGCTTCTCTTCTGACCTGGTGATGCAGAGCTTCTGTCACACTGCCGCGTATCCGAAGCCGGTTGACGTGACCACGCACCACACGCTGCCTGACTTCATCATGAACCGTGGCGGTGTGTCGCTGCGTCCGGGTGACGGTGTTATTCACTCCTGGCTGAACCGTATGCTGCTGCCTGATACCGTCGGTACCGGTGGTGATTCCCATACCCGTTTCCCAATCGGTATCTCCTTCCCGGCGGGCTCGGGGCTGGTGGCGTTTGCTGCTGCAACCGGCGTGATGCCGCTGGATATGCCAGAATCGGTTCTGGTGCGCTTCAAGGGTAAAATGCAGCCGGGTATCACCCTGCGTGACCTCGTGCATGCTATCCCTCTGTATGCCATCAAACAGGGTCTGCTGACCGTTGAGAAGAAAGGGAAGAAAAACATCTTCTCTGGCCGTATTCTGGAAATTGAAGGTCTGCCGGATCTGAAAGTCGAGCAGGCATTCGAACTGACCGATGCGTCCGCGGAGCGTTCTGCTGCTGGCTGTACCATCAAGCTGAACAAAGAACCGATTATTGAGTATCTGACCTCTAACATCGTGCTGCTGAAGTGGATGATTGCAGAAGGCTACGGCGACCGTCGTACGCTGGAGCGCCGTATCCAGGGCATGGAAAAATGGCTGGCGGATCCACAGCTGCTGGAAGCCGATGCTGACGCAGAATACGCGGCAGTGATCGACATCGATCTGGCGGATATCAAAGAGCCAATCCTGTGTGCACCAAACGATCCGGATGATGCGCGTCTGCTTTCAGACGTTCAGGGCGACAAGATCGACGAAGTGTTCATTGGATCCTGTATGACCAACATCGGCCACTTCCGTGCTGCCGGTAAGCTGCTGGATACCCACAAAGGCCAGCTGCCAACGCGTCTGTGGGTGGCTCCGCCAACCCGTATGGATGCGGCTCAGCTGACCGAAGAGGGCTACTACAGCGTGTTCGGTAAGAGCGGTGCGCGTATCGAAATTCCTGGCTGTTCCCTGTGTATGGGTAACCAGGCGCGCGTGGCTGACGGTGCGACGGTGGTTTCCACCTCTACCCGTAACTTCCCGAACCGTTTAGGTACCGGTGCAAACGTCTATCTGGCCTCTGCGGAGCTGGCGGCGGTTGCGGCACTGATTGGTAAACTGCCAACGCCGGAAGAGTACCAGACCTTTGTGGCTCAGGTGGATAAGACGGCGGTAGATACCTATCGCTATCTGAACTTCGACCAGCTCTCTCAGTACACCGAGAAGGCTGACGGGGTTATCTTCCAGACGGCGGTATAAACAGCTAAACCGTCTCCGCGGAGGCGGTTTTGTGTTTGCACCCTCTCCTGTGGAGAGGGACAGGGTGAGGGCATCAGATCGCAAGGTCTTGCTCTCACCTTTTTATTTTCATTCCTCCTGCCTCCCACGCTTTTTTTCTTCCTCTCTGCTGCGATAATTAGCGTAATGGCTTTGCAGAGGAAAATACTATGGATTACGAATTTCTGCGCGACATCACCGGAGTGGTGAAAGTGCGTATGTCGATGGGCCACGAAGCTGTTGGACACTGGTTCAACGAAGAGGTGAAAGAGAATCTCGCCCTTCTGGACGAAGTTGAACAGGCGGCAAATACGGTGAAAGGCAGTGAACGCTCCTGGCAACGTGCCGGGCACGAATACACGCTGTGGATGGATGGCGAAGAGGTGATGGTGCGTGCCAACCAGCTTGAATTCTCCGGTGATGAGATGGAAGAGGGGATGAGCTACTACGATGAAGAGAGTCTGTCGCTGTGCGGCGTAGAAGACTTTTTACAAGTCGTGACGGCGTACCGGGCGTTCATGAAACAGAAATAGCACACCGGAGCGTCCTTGCTCCCAGCGCGGCTTACACGGTCGGAATATTGCGGCCGTAGTAGATTTCGCGCATCTCTTTCCAGAGCAGGTCAGTAATGGCCTTGCGCTCTTCTTCGCTTAAATCTTCTGGTCGGGTATGGAACATGTAGTGCTTAAGGTCGAACTCCTTAAGTAACATCTTGGTATGGAAGATATTTTCCTGATACACGTTCACATCCATCATGTCATACAGCGACTTCATGTCGTCGGACATAAAGTTCTGAATGGAATTGATCTCGTGATCGATAAAGTGCTTCATGCCGTTAATGTCACGGGTAAAGCCTCGCACGCGATAATCAATCGTCACGATATCGGATTCCAGCTGGTGGATTAAATAGTTCAGCGCGTTCAGCGGGGAGATCACACCGCAGGTCGACACTTCGATATCGGCACGGAAGGTACACAGCCCGCCTTCAGGATGGCTTTCCGGGTAGGTGTGCACGCAGATGTGGCTTTTATCGAGATGGGCGACGACCACTTCCGGCAGCGGGCCCGGATGTTCTGTTTTATCGATAAGTTGAGGGTCGACCGGCTCTTCGCTGACCAGAATCGTGACGCTGGCACCCTGAGGTTCATAATCCTGACGGGCGATATTCAGGATATTCGCGCCGATAATCGAACAGGTTTCTGACAGGATCTCGGTCAGACGGTTGGCATTGTAGAGTTCATCGATATAGGCGATGTAACCATCGCGTTCTTCCGCTGTTTTGGCATAGCAGATATCGTAAATACAAAAACTCAGGCTTTTGGTCAGGTTGTTAAAGCCATGCAGTTTAAGCTTTTTCAATTAGCTCACCCCCTTAGTGGATAATGCGTCTTGCAGGTACTGCGGTAAGGCAAACGCTGCGGTATGAACTGCCGGATTGTAGTAACGGCACGTAAGACCGGCCTGGTGGAAGCGGGCCTGAATAATTTCGGTGGAGAGATGGCGCAGTACGTCGTTATCCGTTGCCCAGGCAAAGGTCATGATCCCGCCGTAGTACGTCGGAATAGCGGCCTGATAGAAGCTGACATCGCCAAAATAGGTGCTCAGCTTGCGGTGGCTGTCGAGGGCTTCATCCTGCTGCAGGAAGCAGACGCCGTTTTGTGCCACGAAAATCCCGCCCGGCTTCAGGCAGCGCTTGCAGCCTTCGTAGAAATCGGAGGTAAACAGCGACGCGCCGGGACCGATCGGGTCGGTACAGTCGGAGATAATAACGTCGAAGGTCTGGGTCGTCTGATTAACGAAGTTAACCCCATCATCAATGACCAGACTGAAGCGCGGATCGTCATAGCTACCGGCGTTATGGTTCGGCAGGTACTGACGACAGAAAGAGACCACGCCGGCATCAATTTCCACCATCGTAATGGTTTCGATGGATTGATGGCGGGAGACTTCACGCAGCATTGCGCCATCACCACCACCGATAATCAGAACATGCTTCGCATGCCCGTGTGCCAGCAGCGGAACGTGGGTCATCATCTCGTGGTAGATAAACTCGTCGCGCTCGGTCGTTTGCACGACACCATCCAGCGCCATCACGCGGCCAAAGGCGGCATTCTCGAAGATGATCAGATCCTGATGATCGGTTTTCTCATGATAGAGCACGTTATCAACGGCAAAGTACTGACCAAACTGGTCATGCAGTGTTTCATGCCACAACGTGTGGTCGGCCATACGCGGACTCCTCCTTTGTTAACATCCGTTACGCTCACAAAAAATGAGCGAAACATGATAGCTAACTATAACCGTGGTTGCACGGCTATAGGCACAACAAGGGGGCGTCGGGAAGGTTATTTCACGTAGGCGAGCAGGCTGAGTGAATCGCGAGCCAGCGCTTTGCATTTTTTGGCGGTAGGGATACCAATACCGCTTAAATCGCGGTAGCTGTCTTCGCCGAGCGCCTTCATGTCGAAGCTATCGTAGTTGCTGAGATCCCATTGGTTTTGCTGGGCAAAAAAGACCAGTGCGCGACGAATCTGCCCGTTGGGCAAATTCTGGTAACCACAATCGTTTTTCAGAAAGACAAAAACTGCCGTCAGATCGGCCATATCTTCCGCTTCATTTTCACTCAGCGCGTAACTGTTCGCACACATCGCCATCAGGCTACCGAACAAAATTGTTCTGAAAAACGTCTTCATTGCTTCTACCACTGCATCACGGAAAATTAACGTTAGCATACTTGATGCCAGGCCGACGATCTTTATTATTGCCGCTTTACTTGACCTTCCGGTAAGGGGAGGGTTTATGCTCAAAAGATCGCCTGCTGGAAATAAGGAAATGAACATGCAACGCCGTGATTTTTTAAAATATTCCGTTGCGCTTGGCGTAGCCAGCGCTTTACCGCTGTGGAGCCGCGCGGCTTTTGCGGCCGACAGACCTGCCTTACCGATCCCTGATTTACTCACCGCGGATGCCCGTAGCCGCATCCAGCTTGTTGTCCAGTCCGGTAAAACGACCTTTGGCACACACAGCGCGACAACGTGGGGTTATAACGGCAATCTTCTCGGCCCGGCACTTCAGTTACGTAAAGGGAAAGCGGTGACGGTGGATATCCATAACACGCTGGCTGAGGAGACCACGTTGCACTGGCACGGACTGGAAGTGCCGGGCGAGGTGGACGGGGGGCCGCAGGGCATCATAAAACCGGGCGGTAAGCGAAGCGTGACCTTTACCCCGGACCAGCGCGCCGCGACCTGCTGGTTCCACCCCCATCAGCATGGCAAAACGGGCCATCAGGTGGCGATGGGGCTGGCGGGGCTGGTGCTGATTGAAGATGACGAAAGCCGTTTGCTGCGCCTGCCCAAACAGTGGGGCATCGACGATGTGCCGGTCATTGTGCAGGACAAAAAATTCACCGCTGACGGGCAAATTGATTACCAGCTGGACGTCATGAGCGCGGCGGTAGGCTGGTTCGGCGACACCCTGCTGACCAACGGTGCCATTTACCCGCAGCATGCGGCACCGAAAGGCTGGCTGCGCTTACGCCTGCTCAACGGCTGTAACGCCCGCTCACTGAATTTCGCCACCAGCGATAAACGTCCTCTGTACGTGGTCGCAAGCGACGGGGGGCTGCTGCCTGAACCGGTGAAGGTGGATACGCTACCGATGCTGATGGGGGAGCGTTTTGAGGTGCTGGTGGATATCAGCGACGGCAAACCGTTTGACCTGGTCACGCTACCGGTCAGTCAGATGGGAATGGCGGTTGCACCCTTTGACAAGCCGCACCCGGTACTGCAGATCCAGCCGCTGCAGGTCACGGCCTCGGGCATGTTGCCGGATACCCTGACCACGCTCCCGGCGCTACCTTCTCTCGAGGGTCTGACCCAACGCAAGCTGCAACTGTCCATGAACCCGATGCTCGACATGATGGGCATGCAGGCACTGATGGCGAAATATGGCAATCAGGCGATGGCGGGTATGCACCACGGAGAGATGATGGGCCATATGAATATGGACCACGGTAAAATGGGCGGCATGGGGCACGGTGGCCATGATTTCGATTTCCATAATGCCAACATGATCAACGGCAAAGCGTTCGACATGAACACGCCAATGTTTGCTGCCACAAAAGGGCAGTTTGAACGCTGGGTGATTTCAGGCGAAGGCGACATGATGCTGCATCCGTTCCATATTCACGGCACCCAGTTCCGCATCCTTTCTGAAAACGGTAACGCGCCACAGGCGCATCGCGCGGGATGGAAAGACACCGTCAGGGTTGAAGGTGGCGTCAGTGAGGTGCTGGTGAAATTTGACCACGAGGCACCGAAGGCGTTTGCCTATATGGCGCACTGCCATCTGCTGGAGCATGAAGATACGGGCATGATGCTGGGGTTCACGGTTTAATATCGTGTGGCCTGATGCCCAGACCCCGGTCCAGAGGGGATAAGCAATAAAAACGGCAACCGAAGTTGCCGTTTTTTTTACCGTTGGCGGTGTTAGTTATTTAGCGTCGTCGGGTAAAGCATAAGCCACAATGTAGTCGCCCATCTTCGTACCAAACGAACCATGACCACCCGCAGAGATGACAACGTACTGCTTGCCATTCACTTCATAGGTCATCGGCGTTGCCTGTCCACCTGCTGGCAGACGGCCTTGCCACAGTTTTTCACCGTTGGTCATGTTGTACGCGCGCAGGTAGTTATCGGCGGTTGCCGCGATGAACAGCACGTTACCGGCGGTAGAAATTGGACCACCCAGCATTGGCATACCCATATTGAACGGGACAGGAACTGGCATCGGGAACGGCATGCTGTCCTGAGGCGTACCAATACGTTTTTTCCAGACGATCTGGTTAGTTTTCAGATCCAGGCCGGAGATATAACCCCAGGCAGGCTGTTTACACGGCAGACCAAACGGCGACAGGAACGGGTTCAGCGTGACGCCGTATGGCACGCCATACTGCGGCTGAATACCCGCTTCAGTACCGCTGCCTTTAGCATCTTTAGGCTGCTCCATTGGGTTGCCTGGACCGCGTGGAATAAGCTTAGAAACAAACGGCAGGGCCATCGGGTTGGCAATCGCCACCTGACGGTTAGGGTCAACGGAGATCCCACCCCATTCGAACATGCCCAGGTTACCCGGGAAGACCAGCGTGCCCTGCTCAGAAGGTGGCGTGAAGATACCTTCATAGCGCAGCTGATGGAACATCACGCGGCACACCAGCTGGTCAAACATTGTGGCACCCCACATGTCTGCACCGCTGAGATCTTTCTTCGGACGGAAGCTCAGGTCAGAGAACGGCTGTGTTTTGGTGACATAGTCGCCTTTGGCAGCGCCCTGCGGAACGGGTTTTTCGGGTGCCGGGACAACCAGCTTACCGTTGCTGCGATCCAGCACAAAGATGTTGCCCGTTTTCGCGGGTGCATAAATCACCGGAACGGTTTTGCCGTTAACGGTAATGTTAGCCAGCGTTGGCTGGGACGGCATGTCCATATCCCACAGGTCGTGGTGAACAGTCTGGTAGCTCCAGGCCAGTTTACCGGTGGTCGCGTTCAGCGCCACGATAGAGCTGGCATAACGCTCTTGCTCAGGCGTACGGTTACCCCCCCAGATATCTGGCGTGGTGACGCCCATCGGCAGGTAGACCAGGTCCAGCTTCGCGTCATACGCCGCCGGTGCCCAGGAGTTAGGTGAGTTAAAGGTAAAGGTGTGTTCGTCCGATGGGATCGCATTTGGATCTTTCGCGCCCGGGTCGAAGGCCCACAGCAGTTTACCGGTGTTCACGTCAAAACCACGGATAACGCCAGAGGTTTCGCGGGTGGAGAAGTTATCGGTTACCGAGCCGGCAATCACGATAGTTTTATCGGTGATGATCGGCGGTGAGGTTGGCTCATACAGACCCGGCGTGGTGTCCGGCATGTTGGTCTGCAGATTCAGGATACCTTTGTTGGCAAAGGTCTCACACAGCTTACCGGTTTCGGCATTGATCGCGAACAGGCGGCCATCGTTTACCGGCAGCATGATGCGGCGAGGACAGTCGGCAATGACTTCAGGGCTCGCATTATCAGCACGCGCTTCGTGGTAAGAGACGCCACGGCAGGTGATGTGCTGGAACGACGGGTTGGAGTTCAGCTGTGGATCGAAGTGCCATTTCTCTTTACCGGTGGCCGCATCAAGCGCGAACAGACGCTGGTGCGCGGTGCACAGATAAAGCATGTTACCGACTTTAATCGGCGTCACTTCGTTGGTCAGTTCACCTGGATCGTTTGGCATCTTCAGGTCGCCGGTACGGAATACCCAGGCTTCCTTCAGGTTCTTAACGTTGTCCGCGTTGATCTGCTTGAGCGGGGAGTAGCGCTGACCTTCCTGATTACGGCCATAAGCTGGCCAGTCGCCATCCGCGACCTGCGAGATAGCCGCAGCTGGGGTGGATTCGGCATTCAGCGTACCGTTAATCTCCTGCGGGTCGTTAAAACCGGCCCAGGTGAGAATGCCGCCGCTGATCAGCAGGGCAACCACCAGCGCCGCAACGGCACCGCTTGAAGGAACAATCAGGCGACGCCACACGAACGGCAGGATCAGCCAGATACCAAAGAAGACCAGGATGTCACTGCGCGGCGTCAGTGCCCAGAAGTCGAAACCGACTTCCCAGACACCCCAGATCATGGTTGCGAGGAGTAAAGCAGCATAAAGCCATAGCGCGGATTGTTTTCTACGCCACAACAGGACGGTTACGCCAAGCATAACCAGACCCGCAATAGGGTAGTACCAGGAGCCGCCAATTGCGGCCAGCCAGACGCCACCGATTAACAGATACAGGCCGCAGAAGGCGGCGAATAGCGCTGTTAATGTCACCAGTAGACGTGGCTGTTGAGTTTTTATTTCAGCCATAGAAAGTGTACTCGTCAGTTTTGTTAATTATTTGCTAGCAACTAATTATAGGTATTAACAAGTGTGATCGGAATCACAATATTTGCTTTTTATAACTCATGCGCCAGGTGTATCCATTTACTGATATAATGGCTGGCTTGCGTATCGATGCCGGAGTAACATTCATCCGCATTGAGAGATTTTCATTAAAATCATATGGTTAGTAATATGAAACATACTGTTGAAGTGATGATCCCGGAAGCCGAGATCAAAGCGCGTATCGCCGAACTGGGTCGTCAAATCACCGAACATTACAAGGACAGCGGCAGCGAAATGGTGCTGGTCGGTCTTTTACGTGGCTCTTTCATGTTCATGGCAGACCTGTGCCGTGAAGTGCAGGTGTCCCATGAGGTCGATTTTATGACCGCCTCCAGCTACGGCAGCGGCATGTCCACAACCCGTGATGTGAAAATCCTGAAAGATCTGGATGAAGATATTCGTGGCAAAGATGTGTTGATCGTTGAGGACATCATCGACTCCGGCAACACGCTCTCTAAAGTGCGCGAGATCCTGAGCCTGCGTGAGCCAAAATCCCTGGCGATCTGCACCCTGCTGGATAAACCCAGCCGCCGTGAAGTGCAGGTGCCGGTAGAGTTTGTCGGCTTCTCTATCCCTGACGAGTTCGTCGTGGGCTATGGCATTGACTACGCGCAGCGTTACCGCCATCTGCCGTATGTGGGTAAAGTGATCCTGCTCGACGAGTAAGGTTTGTGACGTGCGGTCTGTTGCCCTCTGACGAGGGGACACACAGTAAAAACGGCAACCCGGGTTGCCGTTTTGTTTTTATCTAACAGCTTACAGGCAGCTATTTATGGTTGACGTGCTTAAGCTTCAGGTTAGCTATCCCGGAACGATAGCGCTGCTCCAGCGTTTCACGGTTGGTGGCGGTCACTTCCAGGTTACGAAGCAGACCATCGTGAATACCGTAGGCCCAGCCGTGGATCGAGACTTTTTGCCCGCGTTTCCACGCCGATTGCATGATGGTGGAATGACCAAGGTTATAAACCTGCTCCATCACGTTCAGCTCGCAAAGGGTATCGAGACGACGCTCCTGCGGCATTTCACCCAACAGTGAGCTATGTTTGAACCAGATATCGCGGATATGCAGCAGCCAGTTATCGATTAACCCGAGTTCGGTATTTTCAATCGCGGCCTGCACACCGCCGCAGCCATAGTGGCCACAAATAATGATGTGCTCGACCTCCAGAACGTCAACGGCGTACTGAACAACCGAAAGGCAGTTGAGGTCGGTATGGATCACCAGGTTGGCAACATTACGGTGCACAAACAGTTCGCCAGGCTCGAGACCTGTCAGGCGCTCTGCCGGAACGCGGCTGTCGGAACATCCAATCCAGAGAAAGCGTGGGTTTTGCGCCTGCGCGAGCTTTCCAAAAAATCCGGGGTCTTCCTCCACCAGCATTTTTGACCATAGTGCATTGTTGCTGATGAGTGTATCTATGTCGTTCATGGAGGTTAGCGACCTGTAACCGAGTGATTGCGTTGCGCTAATATAGGGTAACTCGACTTTTAATGAAACCACACAACGTGTGTCAGAACCTAAGGTAAGTTTAATTCATGGCGATTGCACTGGAGCTTGAGCAGCTCAAAAAAACCTATCCAGGCGGCGTTCAGGCGCTGCGTGGGATAGATCTCAAAGTGGAAGCGGGGGATTTCTACGCGCTTCTGGGGCCGAATGGGGCGGGGAAATCCACCACCATTGGCATTATCAGTTCGCTGGTCAACAAAACGTCCGGCCGGGTGAGCGTGTTTGGTTACGACCTGCAAAAAGATGTGGTGAATGCCAAGCGCCAGCTCGGACTGGTACCGCAGGAGTTCAACTTCAACCCGTTCGAGACAGTGCAGCAAATCGTGGTTAATCAGGCGGGTTACTACGGTGTTGAGCGCAAAGAAGCGGTAGAGCGCAGCGAAAAGTACCTCAAACAGCTCGATCTGTGGGAAAAACGCAATGAACGTGCGCGCATGTTGTCTGGCGGGATGAAGCGCCGTTTGATGATTGCCCGTGCGCTGATGCATGAGCCAAAGCTGCTGATCCTTGATGAGCCCACCGCGGGCGTGGATATCGAACTGCGTCGTTCAATGTGGGGCTTCCTGAAGGACCTCAACGACAAAGGCACGACCATTATTTTGACCACGCACTACCTCGAAGAGGCGGAGATGCTGTGTCGCAATATCGGCATCATTCAGAACGGTGAGTTGGTGGAAAACACCTCGATGAAGAGCCTGCTCGCCAAGCTAAAATCCGAAACCTTCATTCTCGACCTGGCGGCGAAAAGCCCGCTGCCGACGCTGGAAGGCTATAACTATCGTCTGGTGGATACCTCAACGCTGGAAGTGGAAGTGCTGCGCGAGCAGGGCATTAACAGCGTGTTCTCACAGCTGAGCGCGCAGGGTGTTCAGGTATTAAGTATGCGTAACAAAGCGAACCGACTGGAAGAGCTGTTTGTCTCTCTGGTGCAGGATAAACAAGGAGACAAGGCATGACGCATCTTTACTGGGTCGCGCTGAAAAGCATCTGGGCGAAAGAGATTAACCGCTTTATGCGTATCTGGGTGCAAACCCTGGTACCGCCGGTGATCACCATGACGCTCTACTTCATCATCTTCGGTAACCTCATCGGTTCCCGCATTGGTGAAATGCACGGCTTTACCTATATGCAGTTTATTGTGCCGGGCCTGATCATGATGGCGGTGATCACCAACGCCTATGCTAACGTGGCATCATCATTCTTTAGCGCCAAGTTCCAGCGTAACATTGAAGAGCTGCTGGTCGCGCCGGTACCAACGCATGTGATCATTGCGGGTTATGTGGGCGGCGGCGTGGCGCGCGGTCTCTGTGTGGGGATTCTGGTGACGGCGATCTCCCTGTTCTTTGTGCCGTTCCAGGTGCATTCATGGCTGTTCGTGGCGCTCACGTTACTGTTGACGGCAATCTTGTTCTCGCTGGCCGGTCTGCTGAACGCGGTGTTTGCTAAAACGTTCGATGATATCAGCCTGATCCCGACCTTTGTGCTGACGCCACTGACCTATCTTGGCGGGGTGTTCTACTCCCTGACGCTGCTGCCGCCGTTCTGGCAGGCGCTGTCACACCTGAACCCGATTGTTTATATGATCAGCGGCTTCCGCTTTGGTTTCCTCGGCATTACGGATGTGCCACTGATTACCACGGTTGCGGTGCTGGTGGTGTTTATTATCGCCTTCTACCTGCTGTGCTGGTCTCTGATTCAGCGTGGACGCGGTCTGCGCAGCTAATCTCCCGCCCGGCGACATTCTGTTTGCCGGGCGCTTTTCTTTGATTGTTATCACCGTACGCTAACCTTCACTCCGCTAAACTACTTGCCTGCTAAGGAGAGAGTGATGCTGGGATGGGTGATCGCCTGCCATGATGAACAGGCGCAGGATATGCTGGATAAACTGGAGGCCAGATTTGGTCCGCTGGCGCAATGCCGTGCGGTTAACTACTGGCGTGGATTGAGCACCAACATGCTCAGCCGAATGATGTGCGATGCCCTGCATGAAACCGACACCGGTGACGGCGTCATCTTCCTGACCGATAAATCCGGCGCGGCACCTTATCGCTCTGCGGCATTGTTGAGCCACAAGCACGACAACTGTGAAGTGATATCAGGCATTAACTCTTTGCTGCTGGAATCCATGTATCCCTTCCGGGAAACCTTAAGCAGTGCTGAATTCCGTCATGCAATCGTCGACAAAAAAGTGGCCGGCGTCAGCAGCCTGTGGCATCAGCAGCAAAAAAATCCTCCCTTTGTCTTGCTCCATGATTTGTATAAGAATTAAACATTGGTATTGATGCTGCTTTTGTTACAATGGTGGCTGATTTTCCGTGTCGATTAATATTCCATGTTCATGCGCGTTGTGTTCCTTCTGTTGCTGCTGGTTTCCGGCGGCGCATCTGCCAGCCTGATCGCTCAGCAAGGGCTTCCCGCCCGATATATGCAAACCACCGAAGATGCGGCTATCTGGGCGCAAGTAGGTAACAATGTGGTCAATGTCGGCAATATCCGTGCCGGGCAAATCCTGGCCGTTGTCCCCACATCCGCTGATTACTACGAGTTTCGTTTTGGCTTCGGCACGGGCTTTATTGATAAAGAGCACCTGGAAGACGTGCAGGGCAAACAGCGCGTGGAAGACAGCCTTGGTGATTTGAATAAACCGCTGAGTAACCAGAACCTGATAACCTGGAAAGACACGCCTGTCTTTAACGCCCCCAGCAGCGGAAGCGCCCCATTCGGCACGATGAGTGCTAACCTTCGCTACCCCATTCTGAATAAACTTAAAGACCGTCTGAACCAGACCTGGTATCAGATCCGCATCGGCAATCGTCTGGCGTGGATCAGCAGCCTGGATGCGCAGGAAGATAACGGCATCCCGGTCCTGACCTATCACCATATCCTGCGTGATGAGGAGAACACCCGTTTCCGGCATACCTCCACGACCACCAGCGTGCGTGCGTTCAGCAACCAGATGACCTGGCTTCGCGATCAGGGCTATACCACGCTGACGATGGCTCAGCTTGAAGGGTATGTGCGTAACAAAATGAACCTGCCGGCGAAGTCTGTGGTGATCACCTTTGATGACGGGCTGAAGTCGGTGAGCCGCTATGCGTATCCCGTCCTCAAAGCGTATGGATTCAAGGCGACGGCGTTTATCATCTCGTCGCGTATAAAACGTCATCCGCAGAAGTGGGCGCCGAAATACCTGCAGTTTATGAGTGTCTCTGAGCTTGAGCAGATCCAGGATGTGTTTGATATCCAGTCTCATACCCACTTCTTGCATCGGGTGGACGGCAATAAACACCCGATCTTACTGAGCCGTAGTCATCACGTGATTTTGTTCGATTTCGCGCGTTCACGCCGGGCGCTGGCGCAATTTAACCCGCACGTGCTCTATCTCTCTTATCCGTTTGGCGCCTATGACGACAAAGCGGTAAAAGCAGCGAATGACGCAGGGTTCCACCTGGCGGTGACAACGGTAAAAGGCAAAGTGAAGCCCGGGGACAATCCGTTCCTGCTTAAGCGACTGTATATTTTAAGGACGGATTCGCTGGAGACGATGTCGCGGCTTATCAGTAATCAGCCGCAGGGATGAGGTGAGAGAAGGCTGTGAACGGTTCACAGCCTTCAGGATATCAGGCAACCTGGACCGGAATGGCTTTCGCGGTGCGTTTCATTTCGTTGTCGCCTTCGAAGTACGCCACTTTTGGCTGCCAGCGACGGGCTTCTTCGCCAGACATCATCACGAAGCTGGCGATGATGACGATATCACCGACGTCAGCACAGTGAGCGGCAGCGCCATTCACGGAGATAATTCTGGAGCCGCGTTCCGCCGCGATCGCATAGGTAGAGAAGCGCTTACCGTTATTCACGTTCCAGATATCAATGGCTTCGTTTTCAAGGATGCCCGCTGCATCAAGAAAATCCTGATCAATGGCGCAGGAGCCTTCATAGTGCAGGTCGGCCTGAGTGACTTTCACACGGTGAAGCTTACCTTGCAGCATTTTGCGAATCATTACGTTTACCTTTAATCATCATGCGTTAACCCCCCGCGAACGAGGGGAGGTAGAGAGTTATGCCAGCTCAACCACTTTATTGTCGATAAGGCGTGCCTGACCGAGCCATGCAGCCACCAGAAGCACCGCGCGCTTGCTGGTATCGGTCAGCTCAAGCAGCGTATCGGCATCACGGATTTGGATATCGTCAGCGCGGAAGCCTTTGTCGTTCAGCGCCTGTTCGGCGAGGGCAACGATCTCTTCTGCGCTCAGCTCTTTAGCCACAAGCTGTTCCGCCATGGTATTCATGACCTTGCTCAATCCCGGCGCGATTTTACGCTCATCCGCGGTAAGGTACCCGTTACGGGAACTGAGCGCCAGACCGTCTTTGGCACGCACAATCGGCACGCCCACGATCTCGATATCATAACCCATGTCGGCGACCATCTTACGGATCAACGCCAGCTGCTGGAAGTCCTTCTCACCGAAGCAGGCAACGTCGGGCTGCACCAGGTTAAACAGCTTGCTGACGATGGTTGAAACGCCGCGGAAATGGCCCGGACGGCTGGCGCCTTCCAGCATGGTTGAAATGCCCGGCACGTCCACGTAGGTCGCGTCCTCGGTCCCCTGCGGGTAGACGTCTGCAGGTGCCGGAGAGAAGACAATGTCCGCGTGGCGTTTTTTGAGTTTTTCGCAATCTTCCTGCAGGGTGCGCGGATAGCGCGCCAGGTCGTCGGCACGGTCAAACTGCATGGGGTTCACGAAGATACTGACCACCACGATATCTGCACGCGCTCTGGCTTCATCAACAAGCTTCATATGGCCGTCATGCAGGTTACCCATCGTGGGAACCAGTGCGATACGTTTACCTTCCTGACGTGCACGTCGGATATGCTGGCGAAGCAGCGGCAGGGTTTCAATGATTAGCACAACAAGACTCCTTAATGGAAACTGTGTTCTTCACCCGGGTAAACACCGGATTCAACGTCGGCAATATACTGCCGCACAGCAGCACGCATGTCGCCTGCTTCTGCCAGGAAATTTTTGGCGAATTTAGGGATATGACCGCCGGTAATACCAAAGGCGTCGTGCATCACTAAAATCTGACCGTCGGTAACATTGCCTGCGCCAATGCCAATCACCGGAATCGACAGCGCCTCGGTGATGCGTTTTGCCAGTTCAACCGGCACACACTCCAGCACCAGCAGCTGTGCGCCAGCGGCTTCCAGCGCCAGGGCATCCTCAAACAGTGTCTGTGCCGCGTCACCGCGGCCCTGCACCTTATAGCCGCCAAAAATATTGACGGATTGCGGCGTCAGACCCAGGTGGCCGCAGACCGGCACGGCACGTTCGGTGAGCATTTTCACGGTCTCTGCAAGCCAGGCTCCGCCTTCGATTTTGACCATATTGGCCCCGGCACGCATGACGGTTGCCGCATTCTCGAACGCTTGCTCTGGCGTCGCGTAGGCCATAAAAGGCAGATCGGAAAGCAGCAGACAGGCAGGTGCTCCGCGGCGCACGGCACGGGTATGGTAGGCAATATCTTCGACCGTCACCGGCAGGGTGGAATCATGGCCTTGTACCGTCATCCCTAACGAATCTCCGACCAGCATGACAGTGATACCCTCTTCGGCAAAAAGCTTAGCGAAGCTGTAGTCATACGCAGTAATGGTGGCGAAGCGTCTCTTTTCCTGTTTGCATTTCTGCAGTAAGGAGATGGTGGTTGGTTTCATACTGTTTCCTGATAGCCCAAAAGCGAATCTTTGCGCATTCTAACAGTAACATTTGAGGGAACAATGATTTTAGGCAACCGATTAACCACAATTCCGTGAGGGTTAACCGGTAAAAACGCGGATCACCAGCGGGCAGGTTTTTCTGCGTCGAGGCTATCCAGCACTGCCTTCAGCGAGAGGCCGTCAGGGAAGGTGAGGTCAGGGGCAACGTCGAACAGCGGCCAGAGCATAAAGCCGCGATTTTTCATGTCGTAGTGCGGAACGGTGAGACGGGGGGTGTTAATCACCTCGTGGCCAAACAGCATAATGTCGAGATCGAGGGTGCGCGGCCCCCAGCGTTCGGCTTTGCGTACGCGGCCCTGCTGCAGTTCGATTCGCTGAGTATTATCCAGCAGCGTGTCGGCATTCAGCGCAGTGTCCAGCACCACGGCGGCATTCAGGTAATCAGGCTGATCCTGTGGCCCCAGCGGCGGTGTCCGGTAGAAAGAAGAGACCGCCACAATACGGCTTTGTGGGATTTCACCCAGCGCCTGAACGGCAGCATTAACCTGCTCCAGCGGAGAGGCCAGATTGCTGCCGATGGCAATGTACGCCAGGGTCATGCCGTACCTTCACGGCGCGGCGCACGTTTGCGCGGACGACGGTGGCGACGACGCGGCGTCGGTTCGTCATCGAGGTCGACGAGCATATCTTTCTGCTCTGGCGGTGCTGAAACCTGGAATTCGCCCCACCACTGCGCCAGACGCTGCAGTTCCTGGTTCCGTTCAATTTCAGCACGCAGCGACAGTAAATCGAACGCAGCGCGGAATTTAGGATGCTCCATCAGCTTCCAGGCGCGTTTACCCTGACGACGAGACATGCGCAGCTGAAGCTGCCAGATATCACGCACCAGCGTCGTAATACGTTTTGGAATGGCGAGCGTGCGGCAGGCTTCATCCAGCACGTCATTTGCGGCCAGCGCAAACGCATCGTAGTAGGCCAGACCGCTTTCCTGCGCAATTCTCTGCGCCGCTTCCAGCAGCGGATACCAGAACATCGCAGCAAACAGGAACGCCGGGTTCACACGCATATCGTTGTGAATGCGGGTATCGGTATTCTTCAGCACCTGCGCAATCATGCGTTCCATTGGGCTGTCACCGTTTTCGGTAAAGCAGCGCGTAATGGTCGGGAACAGGGGCTGGAAAAGGCTGCATTCGCGTAGCAGCTTGTAGGTTTCGTAGCCGTAACCGGCCTGCAGCAGCTTCAGCGCCTCTTCAAACAGACGGGCTGGCGGCACGTCGTTAATCAGCGTCGCCAGACGCGGTATCGGCTCTGCGGTTTCCGGGCTGATGCGCATTGACAGTTTGGCGGCGAAACGTACGGCGCGCAGCATACGCACCGGGTCTTCACGATAACGCGTTTCCGGCGTGCCGATCAGGCGAATCAGACCCTCTTTCAGGTCCTGCATGCCACCGACGTAATCACGGACGGTGAAATCTGCCACGCTGTAGTAAAGGCTGTTGATCGTGAAATCGCGACGCTGGGCATCTTCTTCGATAGAACCGAAGATATTGTCCCGCAGCAGCATGCCGTTCTGGCCGCGCTGGGAGGTGGTGCGATCGGATTCGCCCGCTTCGTGGTGACCGCGGAAGGTCGCCACTTCAATAATTTCCGGCCCAAACATGACGTGAGCAAGACGAAAACGACGGCCAACAAGGCGGCAGTTACGGAATAATTTGCGCACCTGCTCTGGCGTGGCGCTGGTCGTCACGTCGAAATCTTTTGGTTTTTTGCCCAGCAGTAAATCACGCACCCCACCGCCAACGAGATAGGCCTCGTAGCCTGCTTTATTCAGACGATAGAGCACCTTGAGGGCATTTTCACTGATATCTTTGCGGGAAATATTGTGCTGCTCACGTGGAATAACCGACATGCGGTTTTGCGCAATAGCGTCGTTCGCCATGCTCTCTTCGCGGCTTAGCACTTTACGGCAAAAATTAGCGACTCGGGTAAAAATAGTACACCTCGTAGTGTGTTTTGTTATGAAAAAAGCGGCTAATCATAGCTCAGCGCAACGCATTTGAGAATGCTGGATTTTTGGCACGGTCGTCAGCGTCCAGTTGGCGATCGCCATTTTCAGCAGTTCGTCAATTCGCAAATCCTGCCATTCGTTGGTTACATTCTGGTTGAGAAATCGCAGCGCGTCGATCAAAACAGGGCGCGGATCGCCGTCTGGCAGGGCGGGCGCATGATTTTGTTTTGACAGTTTAAAGCCCTGTTCATTGACCGCCAGCGGCAGATGAATGTAATCCGGCGCGTTCCAGCCAAACTGGTGATAGAGCGATATTTGTCGCACGGTAGGTTCCACCAGGTCAGCCCCGCGCACAATTTCCGTCACGCCCTGGAAATGGTCATCAACCACTACCGCCAGGTTATAGGCGAACAGGCCGTCACGGCGGTGGATAATAAAATCTTCGCGTGCAAGACGTTCATCCGCATGGATTTCGCCGGAGAGTAAATCAGTAAAGTGCGTCACCGGGACATGCTGCTTTATGCGCACGGCGGCCAGTTCTGGACCGTTATTGCGCGTGCGGCAGTGGCCGTCATAGACGCCACCCACGCTCTGAATACGCGCGCGGGTGCAGGTGCAGTAGTAGGAGAGCCCTTGTGCGTGGAGCCACGCCAGGCGTTCCCGGTAGGCATCATGTCGCCTTGACTGCCAGAGGACGTCACCGTCCCAGTGAAGACCGTAATGTTCCAGCTGACGCAGAATGGTATCTGCTGCACCGGGAACTTCACGCGGAGGATCAATATCTTCAATGCGGACCAGCCATTTACCGTGACGGGCGCGAGCCTGCAGGTAGCTGCCGAGGGCGGCAATTAATGAGCCGAAGTGTAATTCACCAGAAGGGGATGGCGCGAAGCGCCCAATATAGTGTGATTCAGACATATCAACAGTAACAAGGCGGGAGAAACTCCCGCCTTTGGAGTGTGTAAACAGCGCTGGTATTAACCGGCCATCTGTTTTTCGCGGATTTCTGCCAGCGTTTTACAGTCGATGCACAGATCGGCGGTTGGACGCGCTTCCAGGCGACGAATTCCGATTTCAACACCGCAGGATTCGCAGTAGCCAAAATCTTCGTCTTCGACTTTTTTCAGCGTTTTTTCGATCTTTTTGATCAGTTTGCGTTCGCGGTCACGGTTACGCAGTTCGAGGCTGAACTCTTCTTCCTGAGCGGCACGGTCTACCGGGTCCGGGAAGTTAGCAGCTTCATCCTGCATATGAGTAACGGTGCGATCGACTTCATCCCTGAGTTGATTACGCCATGCTTCAAGAATACGCTTGAAGTGCGACAGCTGGGCTTCGTTCATATACTCTTCGCCCGGCTTCTCTTGATACGGCTCCACCCCAGCGATGGCGAGAATACTCAGGGACGATGTTTTACGGTTTTGCCCTTCTTGCATGTTGCTTCTCCTTAACACGCACTATCGATCCCCGTGTTGGGGGAAAAATCAGGTCGCTATAAATAGCAGATGCTTTTCCGTATGGCAATTATCTAAACGTAACACTTGACAAGCCTGTGAGGAAAAGCGTATTTGCGCACGCGGCCAGAACACTTAATAGTCAATCGTCTAATCCCTTATAAGACAATGGGAAGAGAGGATCTCAGAGTCATATTATCGGCAGAAAGTTCCGCTTTATAAGCCAAAACCTCCACCCCCTGCTTTTGTGCCTCATTCAACAATTGCGCGTATTTGAGATCAATATGGCGGGCTGGAGAAAATCGTTCAATGGCTGAATGTAAAACCGCAAACAGCAATACGGCGCGTTTGCCCGCCGCCGCAACACTCATCAGCTCCCGCAGATGCTTCTGCCCCCGTAGCGTGACCGCATCCGGGAAGTAGCCGTTTTCCTGTTCCGCTAACGTCACTGATTTTACTTCAATATAGCACTCGGGCCGGTCTTCCGCCTGTAACATGAAGTCAATTCTGCTGCTTTCATCGCCATATTTAACTTCACTTTTATGCGTGCCATATCCCACAAGTTCGGGCAGGGTGCCAAGGGTCAATGCTTCCTTAACTAATTGATTGGCGCGCAGGGTATTCACGCAAATAAATGCCCCGTTTTGCGTCTCGGTCATTTCCCAGGTATGGGCATATTTGCGTTTAGTATTTTCTGAAGTGGAATACCAGACCGTGTCACCCGGCGTCGCACAGCCGGTCATGGCACCGGTGTTCGGGCAGTGCAGCGTGAGCTGTTCACCTTCGGGGGTGATCACGTCAGCGAGAAAGCGTTTGTAGCGTTGAACCAGCGTGGCGTGCTGCAGGGCAGGACTAAACTTCATCAGAATTCCTTAGGGTATCGCCCAGCGACCAGCGCTGTAGCGGCGTGTAACGGGTGCGTCCTTGGGTAAAGACCGATTCGTAAAGCGCGAAGTTATTGACCTCAACGTCCCAGTGAAAGCCGGGTGGCGGAATGGCAACGGCCTGACCGGCATCGCGCAGCAGGGTGATATGCGGATGAAACGGCTGCGGACTCTGGTAACACCCACTGCGAGCCGCCTGGGCGCGCAACATACTCGCAAGCTGTAAAAGCCCGCGGGGCGGCTGGCGCGTGCCCAGCCAGACCACGCGTGAGCGCAGCCACTGGCCCGCGTCGTCGAGGTGCAGCGTAAACGCCGGCTGAGAAATGCGGCCAGCCATTGCTGCCAGCGCGCGCTGTTTTTCGGCGCTGACATCGCCCAGAAAGGCCAGCGTCAGGTGCAGGTTTGCCGCCGCGATCGGACGCCCTGCGTCCTGGGGAAAATGGCTGGCTCGCCAGCGAACGATTTTTCGCTGTAGCGTGGAGGGCAATTCTATGGCAAAAAACAGCCGTTTCGACTCAGACATACAGGGGACTCGGTAATGGTATGCGCCGATGCTACAATGTACGCCGACTAATGTTAACCCTCTGGAGCTGTTAGTGTCCTCATTGCCGGTCGCCGTCGTCCTTCCTGAGCTTCTTGCTGCCTTACACCATGCCCCGCAGGTTTTACTTAACGCCCCGACGGGCGCAGGTAAATCCACCTGGCTGCCGCTGCAGATCCTCAAAGAGGGCACTGTCCGCGGGAAAATTATCCTGCTGGAGCCGCGCAGGCTGGCCGCACGGAACGTGGCGCAGCGCCTGGCGGAACTGCTTGGTGAAAAGCCGGGCGAGACGGTGGGTTACCGTATGCGCGCCGAAACCTGTGTTGGCCCGTCCACGCGCCTTGAGGTGGTGACCGAAGGGATCCTGACCCGCATGCTGCAAAACGATCCGGAGTTAAACGGCGTCGGATTGGTGATTCTGGATGAATTCCACGAACGTAGCCTGCAGGCAGATCTGGCACTGGCGCTGTTACTTGATGTTCAGCAAGGACTACGCGACGACCTCCGGTTGCTTATCATGTCCGCTACGCTGGATAACGAGCGACTGCAGCAGACGTTGCCCGACGCGCCGGTTATCGCCTCCGAAGGCAGAGCATTTCCTGTTGAGCGTCGCTATCAACCGTTGCCTGCCCATCAGCGTTTTGACGACGCGGTAGCCATCGCAACCGCCGAATTGCTCCGCCAGGAATCGGGATCGCTATTGCTGTTTTTGCCAGGTGTAGGCGAGATCCAGCGCGTGCAGGACCAACTGGCTTCCCGGGTGGGAAGTGACGTGCTGCTTTGCCCGCTCTACGGCGCGCTGTCGCTGGCGGATCAGCGTAAAGCAATCCTGCCCGCGCCCGCGGGGCAGCGTAAGGTGGTGCTGGCAACCAATATTGCCGAAACCAGTTTAACCATTGAAGGCATTCGCCTGGTGGTGGACAGTGCGCAGGAGAGGGTGGCGAGCTTTGACGCGCGTACCGGGCTGACTAAACTGCTGACGCAGCGCATAAGCCAGGCGTCAATGGTCCAGCGAGCAGGCCGTGCGGGACGTCTTGAGCCCGGTATCTGCCTGCATTTGACCAGCGCGGAGCAGGCTGAACGCGCTGCACAGCAAAGCACGCCGGAAATTTTACACAGTGATCTGGCGGGGCTGGTGATGGATCTTCTGCAGTGGGGATGCCCGGATCCGGCACAGCTGACCTGGCTTAATCCTCCACCCGCCGCTAACCTTGCTGCTGCCCGGGCCTTACTGAACCGCCTGGGGGCGCTTGATGGTGAGCGATTGTCATCCCGCGGGCAAAAAATGGCCGCGCTGGGCAATGACCCTCGCCTGGCGGCGATGCTGGTGGCCGCGCAGGGGGAGGATGAAATTGCTACGGCGGCGAAACTGGCGGCTATTCTTGAGGAGCCACCGCGCGGTGGCAGCAGCGATCTGGCGCAGGCCTTTTCCCGCAATCAGGGGAACTGGCAGCAGCGGGCGCAGCAGCTTTGCCGGCGACTCAACGGCCGCGCCGGGTCGCCAGACAGCGCGGCTATCGCGCCTCTGTTAGCGCAGGCGTTTCCCGACAGGATCGCGCGTCGTCGCGGTCTGGACGGGCGATATCAACTGGCCAATGGCATGGGGGCCATGCTGGACAGCGATGACGCCATGACGCGTCACGAATGGCTGATTGCGCCGTTACTGTTACAGGGTAGCCACTCCCCGGACGCGCGTATTTTACAGGCTATCGCGGTGGATATTGACGCCCTGACGCGTGCCTGTCCGCAGTTGGTCCAGCAATCCGATACCGTGGAATGGGATGAGGCTCAGGGCACGCTGAAGGCGTTTCGTCGCAGCCAGACAGGTAAACTGATCCTCGGCACCACGCCGCTGGCAAAACCGTCGGAAGAGGTGCTGCATCTGGCCATGCTGAACGGCATCCGGGACAAAGGGTTAGGGGTGTTGAACTGGACGCCAGAGGCGGAACAGTACCGTATTCGTCTTCACTGTGCCGCACGCTGGCTAACGGAGTATGACTGGCCCGCGGTCGATGATGAGACATTGCTGGCCTCGCTTGAACGCTGGCTGCTGCCGCAAATGCACGGTGTACACTCGCTGCGTGCGCTAAAAGCGCTTGATGTTAAGGTCGCGTTACAGAATTTACTGGACTGGTCATTACGTCAACGTCTGGATAGTGAACTGCCAGGGCATTACACTGTGCCGACCGGAAGCCGGATTGCCATTCGTTATCACGAGGATAATCCTCCGGCGCTGGCGGTACGTATGCAGGAAATGTTTGGAGAAGCCACCACGCCTTCTGTGGCGCAAGGGCGCGTCTCTCTGGTGCTGGAGCTGTTGTCGCCAGCCCATCGCCCGTTACAGATTACCCGCGACCTGGGGGCATTCTGGGCGGGGAGCTACCGTGACGTGCAAAAAGAGATGAAGGGGCGGTATCCCAAACATGTCTGGCCGGACGATCCGGCAAATACGGCACCGACACGACGGACGAAGAAATATTCGTGACGGGTGTGGCTGGGAACGTGCGGCTTGATGCCCTCACCCGCAGGGTGCGGGAGAAAATACTAAAGACGTTCCTGTCAGGAAGGTCTTGCTGTTTACTTTGAGAGATTTCTTCTTTCACAGGCCAGTGGAAGAAAAGAGAATCGGGCCCTTGCGCCTGAAAGTTGCGGAGAAAAAGCATGGCGGGGAATGACCGCGAGCCAATAGGACGTAAGGGAAAACCAACGCGTCCGGCGAAAGAAAAGGTAAGCCGTCGTCGCCTCAGAGATGAGGACTATGACGATGACTATGAAGACGATTATGAGGATGAAGAACCGATGCCGCGTAAAGGGAAAGGCAAAGGGCGTAAGCCTCGGGGCAAGCGCGGCTGGTTCTGGCTGCTGCTGAAGCTGTTCATTGTATTTGTTGTGCTGATGGCGATTTACGGCGTCTATCTGGATCAGAAGATCCGTAGCCGTATCGACGGAAAAGTCTGGCAACTGCCTGCGGCGGTGTATGGCCGCATGGTGAACCTTGAGCCAGATATGTCCATCAGCAAGAACGAGATGGTGAAACTGCTGGAAGCCACCCAGTATCGTCAGGTGTCGAAAATGACGCGTCCTGGCGAATTTACCGTGCAGGCGAAAAGCATTGAGATGATCCGCCGTCCGTTTGATTTCCCGGACAGCAAAGAGGGCCAGGTGCGTGCGCGTCTGACCTTTGACGGCGATCGTCTGGACACCATCGAGAACATGGATAACAACCGTCAGTTCGGTTTCTTCCGTCTCGATCCGCGTCTGATCACCATGCTCTCGTCGGCGAACGGCGAACAACGTCTGTTCGTTGCCCGTAACGGCTTCCCGGACCTGCTGGTTGATACCCTGCTGGCAACCGAAGACCGTCACTTCTATGAGCATGATGGCATCAGCCTTTACTCAATTGGCCGTGCGGTGCTGGCTAACCTGACCGCCGGACGGACGGTGCAGGGGGCGAGTACGCTGACCCAGCAGCTGGTGAAGAACTTGTTCCTCTCCAGTGAACGCTCTTACTGGCGTAAAGCCAACGAAGCGTACATGGCCGTACTGATGGATGCGCGTTACAGCAAGGATCGTATCCTTGAGCTGTACATGAACGAGGTGTACCTCGGTCAGAGCGGGGATAACGAAATCCGCGGCTTCCCGCTGGCAAGTCTGTACTACTTTGGTCGTCCGGTGGAAGAGCTGAGCCTTGACCAGCAGGCGCTGCTGGTGGGCATGGTGAAAGGGGCGTCCATTTATAACCCGTGGCGTAACCCGAAACTGGCGCTGGAACGTCGTAACCTGGTGCTGCGTCTGCTGCAACAGCAGCAGGTGATTGACCAGGAGCTGTACGACATGCTGAGCGCACGTCCACTCGGCGTTCAGCCGCGCGGTGGCGTGATCTCGCCTCAGCCTGCGTTTATGCAGCTGGTGCGTCAGGAGCTGCAAAGCAAGCTCGGTGATAAGGTGAAAGATCTCTCCGGCGTGAAGATCTTTACTACCTTCGATTCCGTGGCGCAGGAAGCCGCTGAAAAAGCTGCGGTGGAAGGCATCCCGGCGCTGAAGAAACAGCGTAAGCTGAGCGATCTTGAAACCGCGATGGTGGTGGTTGACCGTAACACCGGCGAAGTTCGCGCCATGGTGGGCGGTGCTGAGCCGCAGTTCGCAGGCTACAACCGTGCAATGCAGGCGCGACGTTCGATTGGTTCACTGGCAAAACCGGCAACCTATCTTACCGCCCTGAGTCAGCCTAACCAGTATCGCCTGAATACCTGGATTGCCGATGCGCCGATTTCCCTGCGCCAGCCTAACGGCCAGGTATGGTCTCCGCAGAACGACGATAAACAGTTCAGCGGCCAGGTCATGCTGGTGGATGCGTTGACCCGCTCGATGAACGTGCCAACGGTGAACCTGGGTATGGCGCTCGGTCTGCCGGTGATTGTCGACACCTGGCAGAAACTGGGTGTGCCGAAAGATCAGCTCCATCCTGTTCCGGCGATGATCCTGGGGGCGCTTAACCTGACGCCGATCGAAGTGGCTCAGGCGTTCCAGACCATTGCCAGCGGGGGTAACCGTGCACCGCTTTCTGCTCTGCGTTCAGTGATTGCCGAGGATGGCTCCGTGCTGTATCAGAGCTTCCCGCAAGCGGAACGTGCCGTGCCAGCGCAGGCGGCCTATATGACGTTGTGGACGATGCAGCAGGTTGTGCAGCGGGGGACCGGACGTCAACTGGGTGCGAAGTATCCGGGCCTGCATCTGGCAGGTAAAACCGGGACCACCAACAACAATGTGGATACCTGGTTCGCCGGTATCGATGGCCGTGAAGTGGTGATCACCTGGGTAGGTCGCGATAACAACCAGCCAACCAAACTGTACGGTGCAAGCGGGGCGATGTCGATTTACCAGCGCTATCTGGCGAATCAGTCTCCGGTACCGCTGAATCTGGTGGCGCCGGAAGATATCGTCGATATGGGCGTGGACGGTTCTGGTAACTTTGTCTGTGGCGGCGGTATGCGTACCTTGCCTGTCTGGACCACCAACCCGGATTCGCTGTGCCAGCAAAGCCAGCCAGAGCAACCGACGGGTAACCCGTTCGAGCAGTCTTCTCAGCCTCAGCAGCAGCCGCAACAACAGCCGCAGCAGCAGAATGAGAAAAAAGACAGCGACGGTGTCGCGGGCTGGATTAAAGATATGTTCGGCGGTAACTAACGCCTCACATCCCCCCGAAAGGGGGGATTTTTTTACCTGTACTTTCCATTTCCTTAACCCTCGTTTTCATTCTGATTAACCCTTCGTTTTCTCTTGTTTATTTCTTAAACCCTTAATTCTCGTAGGGCCGCTTACTGCTTGCTATGCAGCCAGCGTTTCGCATATTATTCTGCGGTCATAATAATAATTCTCGTTTACGTTATCATTCACTTTTCCATCAGAGATAAACATGGCGCTTTCCAATACTGCTCAGCCAATTCACACGTCGCTGCGAAAAATCGCGGTCGTCGTAGCCACAGCGGTTGCCGGCATGTCTACGTATGCACATGCGGCTGAAACCCAGAAAAAAGAAGAAACCATCACCGTTACCGCCGCGCCTGCCGCCCAGGAAAGTCCGTGGGGGCCTGCGCCAACGATCGCAGCAAAACGCACGGCAACGGCGACCAAAACCGATACCGCGATTGAAAAGACCCCGCAGTCTATTTCCGTGGTGACGCGTGATGAAATGGAACGCCGCCAGCCAGCGACCGTAAAAGAGGCGCTGGGCTATACGCCGAGCGTGTTTGCGACCCGCGGCAGCTCCACCACCTATGATGTGGTCTCAATTCGTGGTTTTACCGCGCCTTCGACGGTAAACACCAACCAGTATCTCGATGGTATGAAGCTGATGGGGAATAACTACTCCGAAGCTTCCATGGATCCGTACTTCCTTGAGCGCGTAGAAGTGATGCGCGGACCTACGTCTGTGCTCTACGGCAACAGCAATCCCGGCGGTATCGTCAGTATGGTGAGCAAACGCCCACTGACCGAGCCGCTGAAAGAAGTCCAGTTTAAAATGGGGACCAATAACCTGTGGCAAACGGGCTTCGATTTCAGTGATGCAATCGATGAAGATGGCGTGTGGTCGTACCGCCTGACCGGTCTTGGCAGTAGTCAGAACGCACAGCAGGAGATGTCAAAATCAACCCGCTATGCGATTGCGCCCTCCTTTAGCTGGCGTCCGGATGACAAAACCGATTTCACCTTCCTGAGCAATTTCCAGAACGATCCGGAAGCGGGCTACTACGGCTGGTTGCCACGGGAAGGGACCGTGGTGCCATACCGTGACGCAAACGGCAATGAGCATAAGATCCCAACCGATTTCAACGAAGGTGAAGCGGATAATAAGATGGCTCGTCGCCAGCAGTTGATTGGTTACAGCTTCTCGCATCAGTTTGATGACACGTTCACCGTGCGTCAGAATCTGCGTTACGCAAAAGTTCATACGCTCTACCGCTCTGTTTACGGCAATGGCTACGCTGAGCCTGGCAAGATTAACCGCGCTTATGTGCGTTCAGATGAAGATCTGAATATGTTCACCGTGGATACTCAACTGCAGTCGACATTCGCGACGGGCGCCGTAGACCACACGCTGCTGACGGGTGTTGATTACTCGCGTATGCGTAATGATATCAATGCGCTGTATGGTTCCGCCGACCCGATTGATATCCAGAACCCGGATTACGGCAACGCGAACATCAACACTAACCTGCCATGGTCTAACTATTCCGTCGTTAACCGTAATGAACAGACCGGGCTCTATGCTCAGGATCAGGCGGAGTGGGATAAGTGGGTGCTGACGCTGGGCGGACGCTACGACTACGTGATGGCCTCAACGCTGACGCGCGGTACGGCCGATTCGCTGGCTGAAAACCACGACCAGGCTTTCACCTGGCGCGGGGGAATTAACTATCTCTTTGATAACGGTATTTCACCTTACTTCAGCTACAGCGAGTCGTTTGAGCCGGTATCGGGCGCCGATCGTAACGGCACACCGTTCGACCCTTCCCGCGGTAAGCAGTATGAAACGGGTGTGAAATACGCGCCGAAAGACCTGCCGGTTGTGGTCGCCGCGTCGCTGTTCCAGCTGACGAAGGATAAAAACCTGACGGCGGATCCGAACGATCCAACGAATACTCACAGTATCCAGACCGGTGAGATCCGTTCTCGCGGTTTCGAACTGGAAGCGAAGGCAGCGGTTAACGCCAATATCAACGTGACCGCGGCGTACAGCTTTATTGATGCTGAGTACACCCATGACAGCACCTTTGAAGGTAAACGTCCGGCGGAAGTGCCGCGTAATCAGGCGTCATTGTGGGCAGATTACACCTTCACCGACACGGCCTTAAGCGGCCTGACGATTGGTGCCGGTACCCGTTACATCGGTAACACGGTGAGCTACTACTCAAGCGGCGACAAAAAAGATCAGCCGTTTAACGTCGCGAGCTACACCCTTGCCGATGCGATGGTGAAATACGATCTGGCCCGTCTGGGTCTGCCGGGGTCATCTGTGGCGGTGAACGTGAATAACCTGTTCGATCGGGAATATGTCTCCAGCTGCTACAAGGATTATGCATGCTACTGGGGTGCTGAACGTCAGGTTGTCGCCACCGCGACCTTCCGCTTCTAATCTCTCTTCGGGCACGGTTCGCCGTGCCCTTTTTATTTAAGTTGGCCGATATGCAGGATAATCAAACGCAATCCGACACCACCTTCACGCTCAATAATCTCTCCTTTCGCGTGCCCGGACGCACCCTGCTGCATCCGCTCTCTTTGACCTTCCCGGCAGGTAAAGTGACAGGCCTGATTGGTCACAACGGCTCTGGTAAATCAACGCTGCTCAAAATGCTTGGCCGCCATCAGCCGCCGTCAGAAGGCGATATCCTGCTGGACGGTCAGCCGCTGGAGAGCTGGAGCAGTAAAGCCTTTGCCCGCAAAGTGGCGTATCTGCCGCAGCAGTTGCCGCAGGCGGAGGGGATGACCGTGCGTGAACTGGTGGCGATTGGGCGTTATCCGTGGCACGGCGCGCTTGGCCGTTTCGGCGCGGCCGACAGAGAGAAAGTGGAAGAGGCGATTGCGCTGGTGGGGCTAAAACCGCTGGCCCACCGTCTGGTAGACAGCCTGTCAGGAGGGGAGCGTCAGCGCGCGTGGATAGCAATGCTGGTGGCCCAGGACAGCCGCTGCCTGCTGCTCGACGAACCGACCTCTGCGCTGGACATTGCCCATCAGGTCGACGTGCTTGCGCTGGTGCATCGTTTAAGCCAGCAGCGCGGTCTGACGGTTATCGCGGTCCTGCATGATATCAACATGGCCGCGCGTTACTGCGATTACCTCGTTGCCCTGCGCGGCGGTGAGATGATCGCCCAGGGGACGCCGTCTGAACTGATGCGCAGTGAAACGCTGGAACACATTTACGGTATTCCAATGGGGATTTTGCCTCACCCTGCCGGGGCAGCACCGGTGAGCTTTGTGTACTGATGCTGGATTCTATGTTGATGAGTCGCCGTCGTCTGCTGACGGCAATGGCGCTTTCACCGCTGCTGTTAAAAATGAATACCGCGCGTGCGGCTGCGGTCGATCCACACCGCATTGTGGCGCTGGAATGGTTGCCGGTAGAGCTGATGATGGCGCTGGGCGTTACGCCCTATGGCGTGGCGGATATTCCCAACTACAGGCTGTGGGTGAATGAGCCGAGGCTACCGGACTCGGTAATCGACATCGGCCTGCGCACCGAGCCAAACCTCGAACTGCTCACCCAGATGAAGCCGTCATTCCTGTTCTGGTCTGCAGGTTACGGCCCGTCAGAAGAGACAATGGCACGGATTGCGCCCGGCCGTGGTTTCTCCTTCAGCGACGGTAAAAATCCGCTGGCGATGGCGAAAAACTCCCTCCACGAGATGGCACAGTTCCTTAACCGTGAGGTTGAGGCCAAAAAACATCTCGACGATTTTGATGCCCTGATTAACGCCCTGAAGCCGCGTTTTGCTCACCGGGGCGATCGCCCGCTGCTGATGGTGACGCTGCTGGATGCCCGCCATATGCTGGTCTTTGGGAAAAACTGCCTGTTCCAGGACGTGCTCGACAGTTTTGGTATTCGTAATGCCTGGGAAGGGGAGATGACCTTCTGGGGCAGCACCGCCGTGGGGATTGACCGTCTTGCGGCATTTCGCGATGTGGATGTGTTGTGCTTTGACCACGGCAACGAGCGGGAGATGCAAACCCTGATGGCGACGCCGCTCTGGCAGGCAATGCCGTTTGTGCGTGAAAAACGGTTCCTGCGCGCACCTGCGGTATGGTTCTACGGCGCGACGCTTTCTGCCATGCACTTTGCCCGCGTGTTGGACAACGCGCTGGGAGGCCAGGCATGAGTAAGCGTATTGCCCGTTTCCCGGAACTGTTACTTTGCCTCCTTTTCCTGTGCGCGCTGGCATTGACCTGGTTCAATCTGTCGACGGCCTTACCGCGCGACCAGTGGCGTGGGGCGCTGGTGGCGCCAGATATCGATAATATTCAGCAAATGCTGTTCCACTACAGTCTGTTGCCGCGCCTTTCGATTTCGCTGCTGGTCGGGGCGGGATTAGGGCTGGTGGGCGTTTTATTCCAGCAGGTACTGCGTAACCCACTGGCCGAGCCGACGACGCTTGGCGTGGCGACCGGGGCACAGCTTGGGATCACGATTACCACACTCTGGGCGTTGCCTGGGGCATTGACCTCGCAGTTTGCTGCCCTCGCCGGTGCGTGTGTGGTGGGCGCGCTGGTATTCGGCGTCGCCTGGGGCAAGCGTCTCTCCCCCGTCACGCTTATTCTTGCGGGGCTGGTGGTGAGCCTGTACTGCGGCGCGATTAATCAGCTGCTGGTGCTGTTCCATCACGATCAGCTGCAGAGCATGTTCCTCTGGAGCACCGGTACGCTCACCCAGACCGACTGGAGCGTCGTGCAGCGTCTGTGGCCGCAGCTCGTCGGTGGCGTCGTGTTGACGCTGCTGCTCTTGCGCCCGCTGACGTTGATGGGTCTTGACGATGGCGTGGCGCGTAATCTGGGGCTGGCGCTGTCGCTGGCCCGTCTGGGGGCGCTGACGCTGGCGATTGTGCTCAGTGCCCTGCTGGTAAATGCGGTAGGCATCATCGGGTTTATCGGGCTATTTGCGCCGCTGCTGGCAAAAATGCTCGGTGCGCGCCGCCTGCTGGCGCGCCTGATGTTAGCCCCGCTGATTGGCGCGTTGATCCTCTGGCTTTCCGATCAAATCATTCTCTGGCTGGCACGCGTCTGGATGGAAGTGTCTACCGGTTCGATGACGGCGCTTATCGGTGCACCGCTGCTGCTGTGGCTGCTGCCGCGTCTGCGCAGTATCAGCGCGCCAGCGATGGATGCTGGCGATAAGGTCTATGCTGAGCGCCAGTCAGTGCTGGGGTTCAGCCTTGCCGGGCTGGCAGTGCTGATTGTTATCTCATTTGCCGCGCTCGCTTTCGGACGCGATGCGGTGGGCTGGCACTGGGCGTCTGGGGATCTGCTCAACGAACTCATGCAGTGGCGCTGGCCGCGCATTCTTTCGGCGTTAATCGCCGGGGTCATGCTGGCGGTGGCGGGCTGTATTATCCAGCGTCTGACCGGTAATCCGATGGCCAGCCCGGAGGTTCTGGGTATCAGTTCTGGTGCCGCCTTTGGCGTGGTCCTGATGCTGTTCCTGGTGCCGGGAAATGCCTTCGGCTGGTTGATGCCTGCCGGGAGCGTTGGCGCGGCGGTGACGCTGCTGATCATCCTCATTGCCTCCGGGCGTGGTGGGTTTTCCCCTCACCGGATGCTGCTTGCCGGGATGGCGCTCAGCACGGCATTTACCATGCTGCTGATGATGCTGCAGGCGAGTGGCGATCCGCGTATGGCCAAGATCCTGACCTGGATCTCCGGTTCAACGTACAGCGCCACCGGCAGCCAGGTCGTGCATTCCGGGATTGCAATGATCGTATTGCTGGCGATGGTGCCGCTGTGTCGTCGCTGGATGACCATTCTGCCGCTGGGCGGCGAGACCGCGCGTGCGGTGGGGATGGCCCTGACGCCGTCCCGTATCGGGTTACTGCTGCTGGCCGCATGCCTCACGGCAACGGCCACCATGACCATCGGCCCGCTGAGCTTTGTCGGCTTAATGGCGCCGCACATTGCCAGAATGATGGGCTTTCGTCGCACGATGCCGCACATTGTGATGTCGGCGCTGACGGGGGGTATAATACTGGTGGTGGCTGACTGGCTGGGGCGGATGGTGTTGTTCCCGTACCAGATACCTGCCGGGTTGCTGTCGACGTTTATCGGGGCGCCGTACTTTATCTATTTGTTGAGAAAGCAAAGCAGGTAGAAGGGCGGTGGGGTATTGCCCTCTCCCGATGGAGAGGGCAGCAGTTCGTTTCTGTCTTACAACTTCGCAAAGACCCGGCGCGCAGCATCGATAGTCTTATTGATATCGTCTTCGCTGTGCGCGACGGACATAAAGCCTGCTTCAAACGCGGATGGTGCCAGGTAGACGCCTTCTTCCAGCATCAGATGGAAGAAGCGCTTGAAGCGTTCAACGTCACACTTCACCACATCCTGATAGCAGGTCACGGTTTTCGCATCGGTGAAGAAAATCCCGAACATCCCACCAACGTGGTTTACCACCAGAGGAATACCGGTTTCTTGCGCGGCCTCCAGCAGGCCGTTGGCCAGTTGAGTTGTCAGGTCGGTCAGGGTTTCGTGAATACCCGGCTGCGCGACTTCGGTCAGACAGGCGAAACCTGCGGCCATCGCAATCGGGTTGCCGGAAAGGGTTCCCGCCTGGTAGACCGGGCCAGTCGGCGCCAGCGCTTCCATCACCTCTTTACGTCCCCCGAATGCACCGACAGGCATGCCGCCGCCGATGATTTTGCCAAGGCACGTCAGGTCCGGCTCTACGTCGTAGTAAGACTGTGCACCCGCCAGCGCGACGCGGAAGCCGGTCATCACTTCGTCGATGATCAGCAGAGCGCCAAACTCATCGCACAGGGCGCGCAGACCCGGCAGGAACTCCGGCTGCGGTGGAATGCAGTTCATGTTGCCTGCGACAGGTTCAACGATGATACAGGCAATCTCCTGCGGATACTGCTCGAAGGCTGCCCGAACGGTGTTCAGATCGTTATAGGTGCAGGTCAGGGTATGCTTCGCAAAGTCAGCCGGTACGCCCGGTGAGTTCGGCTGACCGAGGGTCAGCGCGCCGGAGCCGGCTTTTACCAGCAGGCAGTCCGCATGACCGTGGTAGCAGCCTTCAAATTTGATGATCTTGTCACGGCCGGTAAAACCACGTGCCAGGCGGATCGCGCTCATGGTGGCCTCGGTACCGGAGTTCACCATACGCACCATGTCCATTGTCGGGACCAGTTCGGTGACCAGTTCCGCCATTTTCACTTCCATCTCGGTTGGCGCGCCGAAGCTCAGGCCGCGCTGGGCGGCTTCGATCACCGCATTGCGGATAGCAGGATGGTTGTGACCCAGCACCATCGGACCCCAGGAGCCGACATAATCGATATAGGCTTTGCCATCGACATCATACAGATACGCGCCGTCAGCACGTTCGATAAACAGCGGCGTACCGCCTACGCCGGTAAAGGCGCGAACAGGCGAATTCACGCCACCTGGGATAAGCTCGCGGGCTGCACTGTAGAGGTTTTCAGACTTGCTCATGGCGTCGTTCCTGGTTCGTATAAAATGATTAAGCACACTATTCTAAGTGATCCTCGGAAGGTAATGAAATTTTTGCCCCCTTTCATGCCTAAACAATTGTTAAGTATTTTTCACGGGATGATATTACGCACTCTGGTAAAATCCCTGCGGTTATTTGTATGACGAAAAGAAACGGTAATGAAAGCAGACACTCATTCTTATACTGAACAGCAGTTCAGACGTGCGCAGCACCGTATCAGCATCCGGCGCTTGCTTAATCGTGATAAAACGCCGCTGGCTATCCTGCTGGCTGCTGCCGTGGTCGGCGCAGTTGCCGGGCTGGTGGGTATCGCCTTCGAAAAAGCGGTTAACGCGATAATGAACTGGCGAATTGGAACCGTGGCGGGTTTTGCCTATAGCGGTGGATGGGTATGGGTGTGGGCCTTTGGCTTATCAGCGCTGTTCGCCATGGTGGGCTATTTCCTGGTTCGTAAATTTGCGCCGGAAGCGGGCGGTTCCGGGATCCCTGAAATAGAAGGCGCGCTGGAAGAGCTGAGGCCGGTTCGCTGGTGGCGCGTCATCCCGGTAAAATTTATCGGTGGCATGGGAACGCTCGGTGCAGGCATGGTGCTCGGGCGCGAAGGGCCAACGGTGCAGCTGGGCGGAAACGTTGGGCGCATGGTCGGCGATCTGTTTCGCATGCGCAGCGCGGAGGCGCGACATACGCTGCTGGCAACGGGGGCGGCGGCCGGCCTTTCGGCGGCGTTCAACGCACCGCTCGCGGGGATCCTGTTCATTATTGAAGAGATGCGGGCACAGTTTCGCTACAACCTTATCTCGATAAAAGCGGTATTCACCGGCGTCATTATGTCGAGCATTGTCTTTCGCATTTTTAATGGCGAAGGGGCGGTGATTGAGGTGGGGAAACTGACCAATGCGCCAGTGAATACGCTGTGGCTGTACCTGATCCTCGGCATGATTTTTGGCGTGGTCGGCCCGCTGTTTAACACGCTTATCTTACGCGCTCAGGATATGTTCCAGCGCATTCACGGTGGGAATACCACCCGCTGGGTATTGATCGGCGGACTGCTGGGCGGCGGCTGCGGCGTGCTCGGCTTCATTGAGCCCAATGCCGCAGGCGGTGGCTTCGGGCTGATACCGATTGCCGCGGCGGGTAATTTCAGCATTGGTCTGTTGCTGTTCATGTTTATTTCGCGGGTGATTACCACCGTATTGTGCTTCTCCTCCGGTGCGCCTGGCGGTATTTTTGCCCCGATGCTGGCGCTGGGTACGCTTCTGGGAACCGCGTTTGGCATGGTCGCTGCTGCCGGATTCCCGGCCTATCATCTGGACGCCGGGACCTTTGCTATTGCCGGAATGGGCGCGCTGCTGGCGGCGTCCCTGCGTGCGCCGTTGACCGGCATCGTGCTGGTTCTGGAGATGACGGATAATTACCAGCTCATTTTGCCAATGATCATTACCTGTCTCGGCGCGACACTATTAGCCCAATTCCTGGGTGGAAAACCGCTATACTCCACCATTCTTGCTCGTACCCTGGCAAAACAAGAGGCCGAGCGGGCCCCGACGCAGAATACTTGAATGAATTACCAGGGTATTAGATAATGACATAAAGAATTGGGTGAATTTTACCCAATAGCAGTAGCAGTATTCATGGGAGCATAAGATGAGTGATGACGTAGCGTTGCCGCTGGAATTTACCGAAGCAGCAGCCAACAAAGTGAAAACCCTGATTGCCGACGAGGACAATCCGGATCTGAAACTGCGTGTCTATATTACCGGTGGCGGCTGCAGCGGCTTCCAGTATGGTTTTACCTTTGACGATCAGGTCAACGACGGCGATATGACTATCGAGAAGCAGGGCGTTGCGCTGGTGGTTGACCCGATGAGCCTGCAGTACCTGGTGGGTGGTTCGGTGGATTACACTGAAGGCCTGGAAGGTTCGCGCTTCGTTGTGACTAACCCGAACGCGACAAGTACCTGTGGATGTGGCTCTTCGTTCAGCATCTGACAGGGATGCAGTCGTAAGCCCGGTAAGCGTAGCGCCACCGGGCTTATAAACAACGCTTATCGTGCATTATCATCCAGCGCAAACGTCGGCAGCTTCAGATGCCAGCGTATCGCCGCTAACCGTATCCCCAGCGTGACCACCATACCCAGCATGGCTGCATTTTCTAGCGGCATCGCAAAGGTGTAATACGCCGTCGCGTGAACAATCCCACCAATAATACACGCCGTGGCATAGATTTCGGTACGCAGGATCATGGGAACTTCACGCGCCAGAATGTCGCGAATAATCCCGCCGCCGACCCCGGTTAACACGCCCATGCAGATGGCCACCATCGGGCCCGTTCCCGCATTGAAGGCTTTATTGACCCCGATGCCCACAAAGACGGCCAGACCGACGGCATCCAGCACCGGGAGTATCCATTTCGGTAACCGGCGGGGTTGGCGAACCAATACGATGGTCAACAGACAGGTGACCATCGCCACCACCAGATCGGTTGGATCTTTTACCCAAAATACCGGGCCATTCGCCAGGGCCATATCACGGATTGTCCCGCCACCCACGGCGGTGACCACGCCCAGCACCAGTACGCCAAACGGATCCATGCGCAGTTTTCCGGCGAGTAAAACGCCGGAGATAGCAAAAACGGCTGTGCCAAGAATATCCAGCCAATAAACGAGCATCGTTAAATCCTCGAGCGGGGTATGTTGTTAGTGACTCTCTGCCAGCGCGGCACAGAGCTGTTTTGCGGCGAGGATAATACGCGGGCTGGCGCGTTCAAACCAGTCACTGGTGAGGGGGATCACCGGTATTTTTAGCTGACGTTGCCAGAATTGTTCAATTTTAGGAATCTCGCTCGCATTTCCGACCACCACGATGGCCTGTGGCTGGCGTGCGAGCACCTGTTCCCGGCTGACCTGAGGCCACGGCACCCGGCTGGCTGCAAAGATGTTTTCACCGCCGCAGATTTCCAGCACCTGATTCTGAATGGATCCTTTCCCGGTGGTGAACAGCGGCTGGCTGCCAAACTGCAGGAAGATGCGTTTTTTGACGGGGGTATCGTAGCGGGATTTCAGCGCGGCATAGTCGCTGAGCATCTCTTTCGCGGCATTCTCGGCTTTTGCTGGAGTAGGGCTGTAGGGGGCCAGAGAACGCAGTGCCTGAGCGACCTGCTCAATGCTCACCGCATCAATCCACATCACCTTGATCCCAAGCGAAGAGAGCTGGTTGACCTGCCGCTCGGCGTTACCGCCGCGCCAGGCAAGCACGAGATCGGGTTTAAGCGCCACGATGCGCTCAATGTTCATCCCTTGCCAGGTCGCTACCTGTTCAATATGGGCCGCTTGCGGAGGGTAATCCGAAAAGCTGCTCACGCCGACAGGCGTGATCCCGGCGGCAAAGGCCAGTTCGGTGTTTGCCGGAGAGAGCGTAATCACACGCGGCGCGGCAAATAGCCATGCCGGTGCGAGAAAAAGCAGGGCGACCAGCGCCCTGATGTATGGGTTACCCACGAGCCAGTTTCTGCACCAGGCGCTCCACCATCACGGTGGACTGTTTTGCCGCAACGGTCAGGAACTCGTCGAAGCTGATATGAGACTGCTGGTCAGCCACGTCGGAGATGGCGCGAACCACCACGAACGGAACGTTGAAGTTATGGCAAACGTGAGCAATGGCGGTCGCTTCCATCTCAACGGCAACGGCCTGAGGGAAGTTATGACGAATTTTCGCCAGGCCGACGGAGCCATTGATGAACGCATCACCGCTGACGATCAGGCCGCGTACCGCGTTGAGGTTCAGCTCAGCGATGCAGCTTTCAGCCGCCGCAATCAGTTTATCATCGGCTTTAAACCCGGCCGGGCAACCCGGAAGCTGACCGTATTCGTAGCCGAATGCGGTAACGTCTGCATCGTGGTAACGCGCTTCATCGGAAACAACGATATCACCGACTTTCAGCGTCGACGCCAGGCCGCCTGCAGAACCGGTGTTAATGATAACGTCCGGCTTGCAGCGTTCGAGCAGCAGGGTCGCGCCCAGCGCAGCAGCAACCTTACCGATGCCTGATTTCAGCAGAGCGACGTCAACGCCATTCAACTGGCCGGTATAGATCTCACAGCCACCGAGGGAGAGAGTCTGACGGTTCTCAATTTTGTCACGCAGCAGCGTAACTTCTTCTTCCATTGCACCAATAATGCCGATTTTCATAGATTTACTCGCGATGTGCCTTGTTAAGATGCATAGTCTATCATGCGGTTAAGAGGAAACGCATTCTCACGCGGGGGAGCACATGTCACCAATCGATTTTCGCACCAAAATTAACTGGCACCGACGTTTCCGTTCGCCGCAGGGCGACAAGAGCGAGCATGAGATCCTGCGTATCTTCGAAAGCGATCGTGGGCGGATCATAAACTCGCCGGCAATCCGTCGGTTACAGCAAAAAACCCAGGTGTTTCCGCTTGAACGTAACGCTGCGGTGCGTACGCGCTTAACGCATTCTATGGAAGTTCAGCAGGTTGGCCGCTACATTGCCAAAGAGATTTTAAGCCGTCTCAAAGAGCAGCAGCTTCTCGAAACCTATGGGCTGAATGAGCTGACCGGGCCGTTTGAGAGCATCGTTGAGATGGCCTGCCTGATGCATGATATCGGTAACCCGCCCTTTGGTCATTTTGGCGAAGCCGCCATAAATGACTGGTTTAAACAGCGGCTTTATCCTGCTGATGCGGTAAGCCAGCCTCTGAGCGATGACCGCTGCCTGGTGCGGGATTTACGCCTGCGCGAAGGTGAAGACACGCTGAACGACCTGCGGCGTAAAGTCCGTCACGACCTCTGTCACTTCGAAGGCAATGCGCAGGGGATCCGGCTGGTCCACTCCCTGATGCGTATGAACCTGACCTGGGCACAGGTGGGGTGCATCCTGAAATATACGCGACCGGCCTGGTGGATGGGCGAGACGCCCGCGTCGCACAGTTATTTGATGAAAAAGCCGGGCTATTATCTTTCTGAAGAAGCCTATATTGAGCGCCTGCGTAAAGAACTTTCTCTGACACCAAACGGCCGTTTCCCCTTAACCTGGATTATGGAAGCTGCCGACGACATTTCATATTGTGTTGCCGACCTGGAAGACGCCGTTGAGAAAAGAATATTCAGCGTCGAAGAACTTTATCAGCATCTTTATGAGGCCTGGGGAACGCATGAAAAAGGCTCGCTGTTTGCTCAGGTTGTCGAAAATGCCTGGGAGAAATCGCGTTCAAATACATTAAGCCGCAGCACGGAAGATCAGTTCTTTATGTATTTACGGGTCAATACATTAAATAAACTGGTGCCTTATGCCGCCTCGCGCTTTATTGACAACCTGCCGTTAATTTATAGCGGCGAATTCAACCATGCGTTGCTGGAAGATGACAGCAGCTTTAGCCAGCTTCTTGAGCTCTATAAAAACGTGGCCGTGCGTCATGTTTTCAGCCATCCGGATGTTGAACAGCTTGAGCTGCAGGGATACAGGGTTATCAGTGGGTTACTCGAAATCTATCGGCCTCTGCTGCAGTTATCCGTCGACGAGTTCAGCGAGCTGGTGGAAAAAGAGCGCGTGCGGCGAATACCGATTGAATCCCGGCTTTATCAGAAGCTTTCAACCCGCCACCGCCTGGCTTATGTCGAAGCCATCGGCAAGCTGGATCGTCAGTCGCCCCAGTGGCCGGTGCTGGAATATTATTATCGCTGCCGTCTTATCCAGGACTATATCAGCGGGATGACAGATTTGTATGCCTGGGATGAATACCGCAAGCTCATGGCGGTGGAATAAGCACAGAGTTTTGTAAAGACGGCCAATAAATTTTTACCTTTTCCATAAACTTATGGCCGGAACTAAGCGGTATAAAATGAATCTGAGTTACACAGCAATTTTGCGTTATCTGTAAATCGAGATTAAGACACATGAAAAAAACCACATTAGCAATGAGTGCACTGGCTCTGAGTTTAGGTTTAGCGCTGTCTCCTCTGACTGCTACTGCAGCTGAGACCGCATCGTCGGCAGCGACCGCGCAGCAGATGCCAAGCCTGGCACCGATGCTCGAAAAAGTGATGCCATCGGTGGTGAGTATTAACGTTGAGGGCAGCACAACCGTCAATACGCCGCGTATGCCGCGTAACTTCCAGCAGTTCTTTGGTGATAACTCACCTTTCTGCCAGGACGGTTCGCCATTCCAGAGCTCCCCGTTCTGTCAGGGCGGTGGTGCAGGGGATGACACCCAGGGGGGTGGCCAGCAGCAGAAATTCATGGCGCTTGGCTCGGGTGTGATTATCGATGCGGCGAAAGGCTACGTCGTGACCAACAACCACGTTGTTGATAACGCCAACAGCATTAAGGTCCAACTGAGCGACGGGCGTAAATTTGATGCCAAAGTGGTCGGGAAAGACCCGCGCTCCGATATCGCGTTGATCCAGATTCAGGATCCGAAAAACCTGACGGCGATTAAAATTGCCGACTCCGATGCGCTGCGTGTCGGTGATTATACCGTCGCTATTGGTAACCCGTTCGGTCTGGGTGAAACCGTAACCTCGGGGATTGTTTCCGCGCTGGGTCGTAGCGGCCTCAACGCCGAAAACTATGAAAACTTCATCCAGACGGATGCCGCCATCAACCGGGGTAACTCCGGCGGTGCGCTGGTGAACCTGAACGGTGAGCTGATTGGTATCAACACCGCGATCCTTGCGCCAGACGGCGGCAATATCGGGATCGGCTTTGCTATCCCAAGTAACATGGTGAAAAACCTGACCGCGCAGATGGTGCAGTATGGCCAGGTGAAACGCGGTGAACTGGGGATTCTGGGTACCGAACTGAATTCCGAACTGGCTAAGGCGATGAAAGTTGACGCCCAGCGCGGCGCATTTGTCAGCCAGGTGATGCCGAACTCCTCCGCGGCGAAAGCGGGCATTAAAGCAGGTGATGTCATCACCTCCCTGAACGGGAAACCGATCAGCAGCTTTGCCGCGCTGCGTGCTGAAGTGGGCTCCATGCCGATTGGCAGCAAAGTCACCCTCGGCCTGCTGCGTGACGGTAAACCGGTTAACGTGAGCCTGGAACTGCAGCAGAGCAGCCAGAATCAGGTTGATTCCAGCACCATCTTCAGCGGCATTGAAGGCGCCGAGATGAGCAATAAAGGTCAGGACAAAGGCGTTGTGGTAAACAACGTTAAAGCGAACAGCCCGGCTGCGCGCATTGGCCTGAAAAAAGGCGATGTGATCATGGGTGCGAACCAGCAGCCAGTGAAAAACATTGCTGAACTGCGCAAAATTCTGGACAGCAAACCTTCCGTGCTGGCGTTGAATATTCAGCGTGGTGATACCTCAATTTACCTGCTGATGCAGTAATCCTCTCAGGCCCCTGTTTCAGATGAGCAGGGGCTTTTCACCTTTCTGTGACCTTTTCCACAACTCCATACTTCTCCCTTTCACTTTGTGCATTCGCACAATGCAGCGGTAGCTGAACTTCCCTATGCTTGAGCTCTGCTCACAGGAGGGTTACATGGCTGGCTGGCATCTCGATACCAAAATGGCGCAGGATATTGTGGCACGCACCATGCGCATCATTGATACCAATATCAACGTAATGGATGCCCGTGGGCGCATTATTGGCAGTGGCGATCGTGAGCGTATTGGGGAATTGCACGAAGGGGCGCTGCTGGTGCTCTCCCAGGGGCGGGTGGTGGACATCGACGATGCGGTGGCGAAACACCTGCACGGTGTCCGTCAGGGCATCAATTTACCGCTGCGTCTTGAGGGGGAAATTGTTGGCGTTATCGGCCTGACCGGCGAGCCGGAGTCGCTGCGAAAATATGGCGAACTGGTCTGTATGACGGCGGAGATGATGCTTGAGCAGTCGCGCCTGATGCATCTGCTCGCCCAGGACAGCCGTCTGCGTGAAGAGCTGGTGATGAACCTGATTCAGGCGGATGAGCATACCCCTGCACTCAATGAATGGGCGCAGCGCCTGGGAATCGATCTGAATCAGCCGCGCGTCGTGGCGGTAATTGAGGTGGACAGCGGCCAGCTTGGCGTCGACAGTGCGATGGCTGAGCTGCAGCAGCTGCAAAATGCGCTGGCGACGCCGGAACGCGATAACCTGGTGGCGATTGTCTCTCTGACGGAAATGGTGGTGCTCAAGCCCGCGCTGAACGCGTTCGGGCGCTGGGATGCAGAAGATCATCGTCGTCGCGTGGAGCAGTTGATTGCCCGCATGAAGGAGAATGGTCAGCTTCGTTTTCGCGTCGCGCTGGGCAATTACTTCACCGGTCCGGGCAGTATTGCCCGTTCCTGGCGTACTGCCCGCACCACCATGATGGTGGGTAAGCAGCGGATGCCGGAAAGCCGCAGTTATTTCTACCAGGATCTGATGCTCCCGGTACTGCTCGACAGCCTGCGCGGTGGCTGGCAGGCCAATGAGCTGGCACGTCCGTTAGCGCGCCTGAAGGCGATGGACAATAACGGTCTGCTGCGTCGGACGCTGCAGGCGTGGTTCCGTCATAACGTACAGCCGCTGGCAACGTCGAAAGCGCTGTTTATACATCGTAATACGCTGGAATATCGACTGAACCGGATTTCGGAGCTGACAGGGCTGGATCTGGGGAGCTTTGACGACAGGCTGCTGCTTTATGTGGCGTTACAGCTCGATGAGCAGAGATGAGTGAAATACGGCCTGATGCCCTTACGCCATCCCTTTCCACGGGAGAGGGCGCAAACACTAAAACGGCAATCAAAGATTGCCGTTTTGCGTTTATTTCCGGGTAAGCTTTTCAAGATCCGCTTCGATTTCGCTAATCTTGTTGGTGACAACGCTTTCAAGGTGACGCAGATCGTCGAGGATCTTACGTTTGAGATCGACTTCAGTGCGGTCGCGCTGACAGATCTGATCGAGTTCATCGATCACATAGCGCAGATTAGGGCTGATTTCCTGAACTTCTTTGTATCCCTGTCCTACACCGTCAGCGACGACGGTCTTACGCTGGCGTGGATATTTAAACTTCACGCTCTTGGCGAAAAACTCTCCTTTGTCCTTGTGAAAATAGATTTTCAGAATGTCGTTATTAGCTTCCTGGCGAAGGCTGTAACGATCAATTTCATCAGGATTGGTAATGCCCAGACTTTTCAGATTATCGTACATAGCGGTACCCTTGATCTCAACATAACCTTTGAATAATTAACGAAAAAATCTATTTTCGCCACCCTCAGATATGAAAAAAGCGGGGTGGCCCCCGCTTTTTGTTATATCCGATTAATCGATGGTGCGCAGCAACTCATTGATGCCCACCTTACCGCGGGTTTTCGCATCAACTTTCTTCACGATAACCGCACAGTACAGGCTGTACTTGCCATCTTTTGACGGCAGGTTGCCGGAGACCACAACGGAACCGGCCGGCACGCGACCGTAGTGAATTTCACCGGTCTCACGATCGTAAATACGGGTGCTCTGACCGATGTAAACGCCCATCGAGATAACGGAGCCTTCCTCAACGATCACGCCTTCCACCACTTCCGAGCGCGCACCGATGAAGCAGTTATCTTCGATGATGGTTGGGTTAGCCTGCAGTGGCTCCAGTACACCACCGATACCCACGCCGCCGGACAGGTGAACGTTTTTACCGATCTGCGCGCAGGAGCCGACGGTTGCCCAGGTATCCACCATGGAGCCTTCGTCTACGTAAGCACCGATGTTAACGTAGGAGGGCATCAGCACGGTGTTACGCGCGATGAACGCACCCTGACGTACGGCCGCTGGCGGTACTACGCGGAAGCCTTCTTTCTGGAAGCGAGCTTCGTCGTAGTCAGCGAATTTCATAGGGACTTTATCGAAGTAGCGGCTTTCTGCTCCGTCGATAACCTGGTTATCATTGATACGGAAAGAGAGCAGTACGGCTTTCTTCAGCCATTGATGAGTTACCCACTGACCGTCGATTTTTTCTGCTACACGTAGCGCGCCGGAATCCAGCAGAGAAATAACCTGATTAACCGCTTCACGGGTAACGGTATCCACATTTGCCGGAGTAATCTCGGCGCGACGCTCAAAAGCGGACTCAATAACGTTCTGTAACTGCTGCATTGTTTACTCTTTCCATTTCACTAAAAAACACGTCACCCTTTATCGTTTGGATTGAGGGCTGCTGTCAACCGTTGTTGCACTTCAAGTTGCAGGTCATTATTAAGGGCACGCCGGTCGGCGGTGGCGATTATAAATAAATCTTCTACTCGTTCGCCAATGGTTGTAATTCTGGCCCCGTGAAGCGAAATTCCCAGATCGGCAAAAACCTGGCCGACGCGGGCGAGCAGCCCTGGCTGGTCGAGCGCGATCAGCTCCAGGAACGATTTACGATCGGTGTGGGTCGGCAGGAAATTGACCTCGGTATCGACGGTAAAGTGGCGTAATTTCGACGGCTGACGACGCGGCTGCGGTGGCTGCCAGCTGCGCTGGGTGATCGCCTGTTCCAGGCCAAAACGTATCCCTTCATGGCGGTCCGACGACAGCGGGCTTCCGTCTGGCTCCAGTACAATAAAGGTGTCCATCGCCATGCCGTCCCGGGTGGTGAAAATCTGCGCGTCGTGAACGCTCAGGTTACGCCTGTCCAGTTCGGCACAAACCGCAGCAAACAGATAAGGCCGATCCGGACTCCAGATAAAGATCTCGGTACCGCCGCGCGTGGCCTGCGGACTGAGGAGGATCATCGGCTGCGACAAATCATGCTGAAGCAGATGTCGCGCATGCCAGGCAAGCTGGTTTGGGCTGTGGCGGACAAAATAGTTGGCACGACAGCGCGCCCAAATCTGATGCAGCGCCTCTTCATCAATGTTATCCATCCGCAACAGCGCCAGCGCCTGCAGCTGATGATGGCGTACACGCTCGCGCATGTCCGGGGTGTTTTGCATCCCGCGGCGCAGCTGTTTTTCGGTGGCAAAGTACAACTCGCGCAACAGGCTTTGCTTCCAGCTGTTCCACAGCGTTTCGTTGGTGGCACAAATATCGGCTACCGTCAGGCAGACCAGATAGCGCAGGCGGTTTTCCGTCTGAACCTCTTCTGCAAACTGCTTGATGACCTCCGGATCCTGAATGTCACGACGCTGCGCGGTGACGGACATCAGCAGGTGATGGCGTACCAGCCAGGCAACCAGCTGCGTCTCGCGAGAGTTCAGTCCATGCAGTTCGGCAAATTTCAGCACGTCCTGCGCGCCGAGCACCGAGTGGTCACCGCCGCGACCTTTGGCGATGTCGTGGAACAGGGCGGCAATCAGGATCAGTTCCGGGTGGGTAAGACGTGGCCACAGTTCGACGCACAGTGGGTGACGTGAGCGTGTCTCTTCTCTGGCAAAGCTCTCCAGCTTGAGCATGACGCGGATCGTGTGTTCATCCACCGTATAGGCGTGGAACAGATCGAACTGCATCTGCCCGACGATATGTGACCACTGTGGCATATAGGCCCACAGCACGCTGTGGCGATGCATCGGCAGAAGCCCACGGCTGACCGCCCCCGGATGGCGCAACATACTGAGAAAAAGGGATCGGGCTTCCGGGATATAGCACAGTGGTTGCGTCAGATGACGGCGCGCATGGCGCAGATGACGCAGCGTTGTGGAGTAGATCCCGGTGATCGTGCTATTGCGAACCATGGTGTAGAACATCCGCAGGATCGCTTCCGGCTCACGGATAAACAGCGTTTCGTCGCGCAGATCGATAAGCGTGCCGCGCAGCTGGAATTCATCATCGATCGGCCGCGGTTTTTCGTCCGCCGTCAGGGCCAGGATCGCTTCGTCGAACAGCTGCAGCAGCATCTGGTTCAGTTCAGTGACGCGACGGGTAACGCGGAAGAAATCCTTCATCATGTGCTCAACCGGCTCGTTACCTTCACCGCGGTAGTTGAGGCGCTGCGCCACGCTGAGCTGGCGGTCAAACAGCAGACGGTTATCGTAGCGGCTAAGCTCGAGATGCAGGGCAAAACGGATCCGCCAGAGCAGGTGCAGACACTCATTCAGCTCGTTTCGCTCAGCCTCGGTTAAAAAGCCGAAGCCAACCATCTCGTCCATTGAGGTGGCGCCAAAGTGGCGGCGGGCCACCCACTGCAGCGTGTGAATGTCGCGCAGTCCGCCCGGACTGCTTTTAATATCCGGCTCCAGGTTATAGCTGGTGCCGTGGTAGCGCTGGTGACGCTGATTCTGCTCCTCGACCTTCGCGGCGAAGAATTTTTCTGAAGGCCAGAAGCCGTCGCTGAAAATGTGTTTTTGCAGCTCCAGGAACAACGCAACGTCGCCAATCAACAGGCGGGTTTCAATCAGGTTGGTGGCGACGGTCAGGTCAGATAATCCTTCGAGCAGGCACTCTTCCAGCGTGCGCACGCTGTGGCCCACTTCAAGCTTCACATCCCACAGTAGCGTCAGCAGTTCGCCAATTTTCTGCGCCTGTTCATCCGGCAGTTTTTTGCGGCTTAAAATCAGTAAGTCGATATCGGAAAGCGGATGAAGCTCACCGCGGCCATAGCCCCCGACGGCGACCAGTGCCACGTCACTGATCTGCCCAAACCCGTAATCAATCCACAGACGCTGCAGGAGCTGGTCGATAAACTCGGTGCGAGCTTCAATGAGCTGCTCCGCGGAGATGCCGGCATCAAATGCGCTTCCGAGCCAGCGCTGGAAGACATCCATATGCGCCTTGATACCGGCGCAGGTCAGATCCTGCTGGGGCCAGACGCCCGGGTTATCGGGCTGGTCGGGTAGGGTGGGAAGTGCTGTGTTAGCATACTGTTCGGGTAAAAGATTACTCATCGTGCGCCACCCATAAGAAAAAGCTATAGCCATTAAAAAAGCCGGCATCTGCCGGCTTTTTTATCATTCATCGTGCGTGAGTATCGCCGGGATGGTGTCATCCTTGCGCAACGTCATAATTTCGCAGCCGTTGTCTGTTACCACAATAGTATGCTCGTACTGCGCAGACAAGCTTCTGTCTTTGGTTTTCACCGTCCAGCCATCTTTCATGGTGCGGATGCGGTAATCACCGGCGTTGACCATCGGCTCGATGGTGAAGGTCATGCCTTTTTGCAGTACTACGCCGCCGTCATCCGCATCATAGTGCAGAACCTGTGGCTCTTCGTGGAAGACACGGCCAATGCCGTGGCCGCAGTATTCACGCACAACGGAGAAACCTTCCGCTTCAACGAATTTCTGGATAGCGGCCCCGATGGTGCGCAGGCGAATGCCGGGTTTAACCATTTTCAGCGCCAGGTAGAGGCTTTCTTGCGTCACTTTGCACAGACGCTCGCCCAGAATCGTCGGCTTGCCCACGATGAACATCTTAGAGGTGTCACCGTGGTAGTCATCTTTAATGACCGTCACGTCGATGTTGACGATGTCGCCATCTTTGAGCAGTTTTTCGTTGTCCGGAATACCGTGACAAACCACTTCGTTAATCGAAATGCAGACGGATTTCGGGAAACCATGGTAGCCAAGGCAGGCGGAGACCGCGTGCTGCTCATTGACGATATAGTCGTTACAAATGCGGTCCAGTTCACCCGTGCTCACGCCCGGCTTCACGTACGGCTCGATCATTTCCAGCACGTCTGCGGCCAGACGACCGGCGACGCGCATCTTTTCAATTTCTTCAGGTGTCTTAATAGAGATAGCCATGTAATCTGTCCATCAGTGTCGATTTTTTCGACAATACTAGTCTAAGTGTCGTTAATGGTATCAGTCAGGCGCACCCCGTGCCAAATTGAGAATCATTAACAGCACACTCAGCCAACAACTGTTGGTTTCTGGTCGTGTTTTGTGGTATAAAGCGCGCCGGACTTCCGATCCATTTCAGATACACAGGCTGGACGGAAGCGACAAATCTCACTTTGTGTAACAACACACACGTATCGGCACATATTCCGGGGTGCCCTTCGGGGTCGGTAATATGGGATACGTGGAGGCATAACCCCAACTTTTAATATAGAGGTTTTAAACATGGCAACTGTTTCCATGCGCGACATGCTCAAGGCTGGTGTTCACTTCGGTCACCAGACCCGTTACTGGAACCCGAAAATGAAGCCTTTCATCTTCGGCGCACGTAACAAAGTTCACATCATCAACCTTGAGAAAACTGTACCAATGTTCAACGAAGCCCTGGCTGAGCTGAACAAGATCTCTTCCCGTAAAGGTAAGATTCTGTTCGTTGGTACTAAGCGCGCTGCAAGCGAAGCTGTGAAAGATGCTGCTAACAGCTGCGATCAGTTCTTCGTGAACCATCGCTGGTTGGGCGGCATGCTGACTAACTGGAAAACCGTTCGTCAGTCCATCAAGCGCCTGAAAGATCTGGAAACCCAGTCTCAGGACGGTACTTTCGACAAGCTGACTAAGAAAGAAGCGCTGATGCGCACTCGTGAACTGGACAAGCTGGAAAACAGCCTGGGCGGTATCAAAGATATGGGCGGCCTACCAGACGCGCTGTTCGTAATCGATGCAGATCACGAGCACATCGCAATCAAAGAAGCTAACAACCTGGGTATCCCGGTATTCGCTATCGTTGATACCAACTCCGATCCGGACGGTGTTGACTTCGTTATCCCGGGTAACGACGACGCAATCCGTGCTGTTAGCCTGTACCTGAGCGCTGTAGCTGCTACCGTTCGTGAAGGCCGTTCCCAGGATCTGGCTTCTCAGGCGGAAGAAAGCTTCGTAGAAGCTGAATAATAAGGTTTCACCCCTTATTAGTACCGTGTATGAATAGGGGCCAATTATCGGCCCCTTTTTTCAATTTACACTGTTTGGCCGCAGGCCGGGCAGTTCACATCTCCCGAGGATTTAAGAATGGCTGAAATTACCGCATCCCTGGTAAAAGAGCTGCGCGAGCGTACTGGCGCAGGCATGATGGATTGCAAAAAAGCGCTGACTGAAGCGAACGGCGACATCGAGCTGGCAATCGAAAACATGCGTAAATCCGGTGCGATCAAAGCAGCTAAAAAAGCAGGCAACGTTGCTGCTGACGGCGTGATCATCACTAAGATCGACGGCAACTACGGCATCATCCTGGAAGTTAACTGCCAGACTGACTTCGTTGCTAAAGATGGTGGTTTCCAGGCATTTGCTAACAAAGTTCTGGACGCAGCTGTTGCGGGCAAAATCACTGACGTTGAAGTTCTGAAAGCACAGTTCGAAGAAGAACGTGTTGCTCTGGTTGCTAAAATCGGTGAGAACATCAACATCCGTCGTGTTGCTTCTCTGGAAGGCGACGTTCTGGGTTCATACCAGCACGGTGCACGTATCGGTGTTCTGGTTGCGGCTAAAGGCGCTGATGAAGAGCTGGTTAAACAGCTGGCTATGCACATCGCTGCAAGCAAACCAGAATTCGTTAAGCCAGAAGACGTGTCTGCTGAAGTGGTAGAGAAAGAGTACCAGGTTCAGCTGGACATCGCGATGCAGTCTGGTAAGCCAAAAGAAATCGCAGAGAAAATGGTTGAAGGCCGCATGAAGAAATTCACCGGCGAAGTTTCTCTGACTGGCCAGCCATTCGTTATGGATCCAAGCAAGTCTGTTGCTCAGCTGCTGAAAGAGCACAACGCTGACGTGACTGGCTTCATCCGCTTCGAAGTGGGCGAAGGCATCGAGAAAGTTGAGACTGACTTCGCAGCAGAAGTTGCTGCAATGTCCAAGCAGTCTTAATGATTGAAAAGGAGCCGCCTGAGGGCGGCTTCTTTTTGTCACCCGTCACACGAAATCAGACAGGCTCCAGTATCCCTGTGCTGATATGCGACATATCATGTCGCCAGAATTAACCCCCATCTTAATCGTTGACAGTCTCAGGAAAGAAACATGGCTACCAATGCAAAACCCGTGTACAAACGCATTCTGCTTAAGCTGAGTGGCGAAGCGCTGCAGGGATCGGAAGGCTTCGGTATTGACGCAAGCATCCTTGACCGCATGGCACAGGAAATCAAAGAACTGGTCGAACTGGGTATTCAGGTTGGCGTGGTCATTGGCGGTGGCAACCTTTTCCGTGGTGCTGGTCTGGCGAAAGCGGGGATGAACCGCGTTGTGGGCGACCACATGGGTATGCTGGCAACCGTGATGAATGGCCTGGCAATGCGTGATGCGCTTCATCGCGCCTATGTGAACGCCCGCCTGATGTCCGCAATCCCATTGAATGGCGTCTGCGATAACTACAGCTGGGCAGAGGCGATTAGCCTGCTGCGCAACAACCGCGTGGTGATCCTCTCCGCCGGTACGGGTAACCCGTTCTTTACTACCGATTCCGCTGCCTGCCTGCGCGGTATCGAGATCGAAGCCGATGTGGTTCTGAAAGCGACTAAAGTGGATGGCGTGTTTACTGCCGACCCGGCAAAAGATCCGTCTGCCACCATGTACGATCAGCTGAGCTACAGCGAAGTGCTGGAAAAAGAGCTGAAAGTGATGGATCTTGCCGCCTTTACGCTGGCTCGTGACCACAAACTGCCGATCCGTGTCTTCAACATGAACAAACCTGGCGCACTGCGTCGCGTGGTCATGGGTGAAAAAGAAGGCACTTTGATCACGGAATAATTTCCGTCGGCGATAAATACAGGTAAGATTCCGCTTTATTTTGTAGTGGTATCTTACCTGGGCGCGCCTTTGGCGTTGTCAGAATTAAACGCGACTATACTTAGCACACCTGTAGCGCTGTGCTGGCGGATAGTCTGCCTGAGACAAGTTTTCAAGGATTCGTAACGTGATTAACGAAATCAGAAAAGATGCTGAAGTACGCATGGAAAAATGCGTAGAAGCGTTCAAAACCCAAATCAGCAAAATCCGTACTGGCCGTGCTTCCCCAAGCCTGCTGGATGGCATCATCGTAGAATACTACGGCACGCCAACGCCACTGCGTCAGCTGGCGAGTGTTACCGTTGAAGATACCCGTACGCTGAAAATCAACGTCTTCGATCGTTCTATGAGCCCAGCGGTTGAGAAAGCGATCATGGCGTCTGACCTCGGTCTGAACCCAAGTTCTGCGGGCGCTGACATTCGCGTTCCACTGCCTCCACTGACTGAAGAACGTCGTAAAGACCTGATCAAAGTTGTTCGTGGTGAAGCTGAGCAGGGTCGCGTATCCGTGCGTAACGTACGTCGTGATGCGAACGATAAACTCAAAGCGCTGCTGAAAGAAAAAGAGATCAGTGAAGATGACGATCGTCGTTCTCAGGACGACATTCAGAAGATGACGGATGCTGCGATCAAGAAAATTGATGCGGCGCTGGCAGATAAAGAAGCGGAACTGATGCAGTTCTGATTTCTGTCGTACACTGATAAACGCCGTTCAGAAGGACTTCGGGTCTTGCTGGCGGCGTTTTGCTTTTATCTGGTCTAACTTTTTTCGGGCATCTCATGAAGCATTTAACACTCCTTGGCTCAACCGGCTCTATCGGTTGCAGCACTCTCGACGTTGTTCGCCATAATCCTGAACATTACACCGTGACCGCGCTGGTGGCCGGTAAGAATGTGCAGCGTATGATCGAACAGTGTCTGGAGTTTACGCCTCGCTATGCGGTTATGGATGACGAAGAGAGCGCCCGCCTGCTCACCGCGCAGTTGCGTGAGAAAGGCTGTCGTACCGAGGTCCTGAGCGGCCAGCAGGCGGCCTGCGACATGGCTGCGCTGGATGAGGTTGATCAGGTCATGGCGGCAATCGTCGGGGCTGCAGGGCTGCTACCGACGCTTGCCGCTATTGATGCCGGTAAAGAGGTTCTGCTGGCTAACAAAGAGTCGCTGGTGACCTGCGGACGTCTCTTTATGGAGGCGGTGAAGCAGCGCGGGGCGCGTCTTTTACCGGTCGACAGCGAGCACAACGCGATTTTTCAGAGTTTACCGCAACCTTTTCAACAGAACCTGGGGTACGCTGACCTGGAGCAGAATGGCGTAGTATCGATTTTGCTTACCGGGTCAGGTGGCCCGTTCCGTGAAACGCCACTGTCTGAACTGAGCGCAATGACGCCTGAGCAGGCGTGCCGTCATCCGAACTGGTCAATGGGGCGTAAGATCTCCGTTGACTCCGCCACCATGATGAACAAAGGTCTGGAATACATTGAAGCGCGCTGGCTGTTCAATGCGTCGGCGAAACAGATGGAAGTGCTGATCCACCCGCAATCGGTGATTCACTCGATGGTGCGCTATCAGGATGGCAGCGTCCTTGCGCAACTGGGCGAACCGGACATGCGCACGCCTATCGCGCATGCCATGGCGTGGCCGAATCGGGTGAAGTCCGGGGCGAAACCGCTCGATTTTTGCAAGCTGAGTTCACTGACCTTTAGCGAACCGGACTACGATCGTTATCCGTGTCTGAAGCTTGCGATGAAAGCCTTTGACCAGGGGCAGGCGGCGACGACGGCACTTAATGCAGCTAATGAAATTACCGTTGAGGCATTTCTGAATCAGCAGATCCGATTTACCGATATTGCGACGTTGAATTTATCGGTACTGGAAATGATGGATTTGCGCGAACCACAAAGCGTGGAAGAGGTGCTGGCGGTGGATGCACAGGCTCGCGTTATTGCACGTAAGCAGGTGACACGCCTCGCAAGCTGGTGATAAAGCAAGCACTAGTGGTTGTGCTATTTGTTAGCGTTGGGCTTCAGTGATATAGTCTGCGCCACCTGATCGCAGGTATTTGACTTTACGTGGTCAGGTAAGCCGTGGTTTGACACGGCTTTTTTACGTATAGGCTTCAGTATTCCTGAGTACCGTTAAATCCTTTTCAGGGACCAAAAACGCGTTATGTTGTCTGCGAATCAACCAATAAGCGAAAACTTGCCAGCTCATGGCTGCCGTCATGTAGCAATCATTATGGATGGCAACGGCCGCTGGGCGAAAAGACAAGGGAAGATACGAGCCTTTGGGCATAAAGCTGGGGCGAAATCTGTTCGCCGCGCCGTTTCTTTTGCCGCCAATAACGGCATTGATGCGTTAACGCTCTATGCTTTTAGCAGTGAAAACTGGAATCGACCGCCGCAGGAAGTGACCGCGTTGATGGAATTGTTTGTGTGGGCGCTCGATAGCGAAGTAAAAAGCCTGCACCGCCACAACGTCCGTCTGCGTATTATCGGCGAAACCAGTCGTTTTAACTCACGTTTGCAGGAACGGATTCGTAAAGCAGAAGCGCTGACTGAAAATAATACCGGTCTGACGCTCAATATCGCGGCGAATTACGGTGGACGCTGGGATATTATCCAGGGCGTTCGGCATCTGGCCGAACAGGTTCAGGAAGGGCTGTTGAGACCCGACCAAATTGATGAAGAGGCGCTGAGTAAGCAAATCTGCATGAATGAACTGGCACCTGTGGATTTGGTAATTAGGACAGGGGGAGAACATCGCATCAGTAACTTTTTGCTGTGGCAAATTGCCTACGCCGAACTTTACTTTACTGATGTTCTTTGGCCCGATTTTGATGAACAAGACTTTGAAGGTGCGCTGCATGCCTTTGCCAATCGAGAGCGTCGTTTCGGCGGCACCGAGCCAGGTGGCGACAAAGCCTGATGGGGGTAGCTTTTGCTGAAGTATCGCCTGATTTCCGCTTTTGTATTAATACCCATTGTCATTGCGGCGCTGTTTTTACTGCCCCCGGTGGGATTCGCTATTTTGACGCTGGTGGTCTGCATGCTCGCCGCGTGGGAATGGGGTCAGTTTAGCGGCTTTACCTCACGCACTCAGCGGGTATGGCTGGCGGTACTCTGTGGCTTTATCCTGGCCCTGATGCTGTTTACCTTGCCTGAATATCACCATGATATTCATCAACCGCTGGTTGCCGGTTCCCTTTGGATATCGCTGGGCTGGTGGGTTGCCGCGCTGCTGTTGGTGCTTTTTTACCCAGGTTCCGCGGCATTCTGGCGTAATTCAAAAGTGTTGCGTCTTATTTTTGGCCTGCTCACAATTGTTCCTTTTTTCTGGGGTATGGTCGCACTGCGCGCCTGGCACTATGACGAAAACCACTACAGCGGCGCGATCTGGCTGCTTTATGTGATGATTCTCGTCTGGGGGGCTGACTCTGGGGCCTATATGTTTGGTAAACTGTTTGGCAAACATAAACTGGCGCCAAAAGTGTCTCCGGGCAAAACCTGGCAAGGATTCATCGGCGGCCTGTTTACGGCAGCAATCATTTCCTGGGGCTATGGCGTCTGGGCGAATCTGGAAGTGGCACCGTCAATACTGCTGGTGTGCTCTATATTTGCTGCGCTGGCCTCGGTACTCGGTGATTTAACCGAAAGTATGTTTAAGCGTGAAGCAGGGATTAAGGACAGCGGACACCTGATTCCAGGACATGGCGGTATACTGGATCGCATTGATAGCCTGACAGCGGCTGTTCCAGTGTTTGCGTGCTTGCTTTTACTGGTATTCGGGACGATTTAACGGAAGGTTTTATGCTGAGCATTCTCTGGAACCTGGCGGCGTTCATTGTTGCACTGGGTGTACTGATTACCGTGCATGAATTTGGCCATTTCTGGGTTGCTCGCCGTTGCGGTGTGCGAGTAGAGCGGTTTTCCATCGGTTTTGGTAAATCACTCTGGACGCGCACTGACCGCCACGGCACAGAATTTGTCATCGCTCTTATCCCGCTTGGCGGCTACGTTAAGATGCTCGACGAACGCGTTGAGCCTGTCGCCCCTGAGCTACGACACAGCGCATTCAACAACAAAACCGTTGGACAACGCGCCGCCATCATCGCTGCCGGGCCGGTAGCCAACTTCATCTTTGCTGTTTTCGCCTACTGGCTGGTGTTTATCATCGGCGTGCCTGGCGTGCGTCCGGTTGTGGGTGAAATTGCGCCTGATTCCATCGCGGCGAGTGCGCAAATTACGCCGGGGATGGAACTTAAAGCGATTGATGGCATCGAAACCCCTGATTGGGATGCCGTGCGTCTGCAGCTGGTAGCCAAAATTGGCGATCGGCAGACAACATTCAGCGTGTCGCCGTTTGGTTCTGACCAGCGCCAGGACAAAGTGCTCGATTTACGTCACTGGCGTTTCGAGCCAGACAAAGAAGATCCCGTCTCTGCGCTGGGCATTCGTCCACGCGGTGCGCAGATTGAGCCGGTATTAGCCGAAGTACAAGCAAACTCGGCTGCCAGCAAAGCAGGTTTGCAAGCGGGCGACAGGATCGTTAAAGTCGATGGTCAACCATTAACAGAGTGGATGACCTTTGTTACTCTGGTGCGCGATAATCCGGGCACGTCGCTCGCGCTGGAAGTTGAAAGGCAGGGCAGTCCGCTTTCGCTGACGCTGACTCCGGATACGAAGTCGGTCGGCAAAAAGGCAGAAGGGTTTGCAGGCGTTGTGCCGAAAGTCATCCCGCTGCCAGATGAGTACAAGACAATACGCCAGTATGGGCCGTTCAGCGCCATCCTTGAAGCCACGGATAAAACATGGCAACTGATGAAGCTGACGGTAAACATGTTGGGGAAATTGATAACCGGTGATGTGAAACTGAACAACCTCAGTGGGCCAATTTCAATAGCTCAGGGGGCTGGGATGTCAGCGGAGTTCGGGGTGATTTACTATCTCATGTTTCTTGCGCTCATTAGCGTGAACCTTGGGATAATCAACCTGTTCCCGCTTCCCGTTTTAGACGGGGGTCATCTGCTGTTTTTGGCGATTGAAAAGCTAAAAGGCGGGCCGGTATCCGAGCGAGTTCAAGACTTTAGTTATCGCATTGGCTCGATTTTGCTGGTGCTGTTAATGGGGCTTGCACTTTTCAATGATTTCTCTCGGTTGTAAGAGAGTTAGTTAGGAAGAACGCATAATAACGATGGCGATGAAAAAGTTGCTCATAGCGTCGCTGCTGTTTAGCAGCGCCACCGTATACGGTGCTGACGGGTTCGTAGTGAAAGACATTCATTTCGAAGGCCTTCAGCGTGTCGCCGTTGGTGCGGCCCTCCTCAGTATGCCTGTGCGCCCCGGCGATACGGTTAATGATGATGACATCAGTAACACCATCCGTGCTCTGTTTGCCACTGGCAACTTCGAGGATGTCCGCGTCCTGCGCGATGGTGATACGCTTCTGGTTCAGGTAAAAGAACGTCCGACGATCGCCAGTATCACCTTCTCCGGTAACAAGTCGGTGAAAGATGACATGCTCAAGCAGAACCTTGAAGCATCTGGCGTACGTGTGGGGGAATCCCTGGACCGCACAACCCTTTCAGACATAGAAAAAGGTCTGGAAGACTTCTATTACAGCGTGGGTAAATACAGCGCCAGCGTGAAAGCAGTTGTGACGCCGTTGCCACGTAACCGTGTTGACCTGAAACTGGTCTTCCAGGAAGGTGTTTCTGCGAAGATCCAACAGATCAACATCGTGGGTAACCACGCGTTCAGCACCGATGAACTGATCTCTACGTTCCAGCTGCGCGACGAAGTGCCATGGTGGAACGTGGTGGGCGATCGTAAATACCAGAAGCAGAAACTGGCGGGCGACCTTGAAACCCTGCGCAGCTACTATCTGGATCGCGGTTATGCCCGTTTCAACATCGACTCGACTCAGGTCAGTCTGACGCCAGACAAGAAAGGCATCTACATTACGATTAACATCACAGAAGGCGATCAGTACAAGCTTTCTGGTGTTGACGTGAGTGGTAACCTGGCAGGCCATTCTGCTGAGATCGAATCGCTGACCAAAATTCAGCCGGGCGAGCTGTATAGCGGGTCTAAAGTGACCAAAATGGAAGACAGCATTAAGAAGCTGCTCGGCCGCTATGGTTATGCTTATCCGCGTGTACAAACTCAGCCTGAAATCAACGACGCGGATAAAACTGTGAAGCTTCACGTTAACGTTGATGCGGGTAACCGTTTCTACGTGCGTAAGATCCGCTTCGAAGGTAACGACACCTCCAAAGATTCCGTCCTGCGTCGCGAAATGCGTCAGATGGAAGGCGCATGGTTAGGTAGCGACCTTGTTGACCAGGGTAAAGAGCGTCTGAACCGTCTGGGCTATTTCGAAACGGTTGATACCGATACCCAGCGTGTTCCGGGCAGCCCGGATCAGGTTGATGTCGTTTATAAAGTCAAAGAGCGTAACACCGGTAGCTTTAACTTCGGTGTGGGCTACGGTACTGAAAGTGGCGTCAGCTTCCAGGTCGGCGTACAGCAGGATAACTGGCTGGGTACGGGTTACTCCGTAGGTATCAACGGTACCAAAAACGACTACCAGACCTACTCTGAGTTCTCTGTTACCAACCCATACTTCACCGTAGATGGTGTGAGCCTGGGCGGTCGTATCTTCTATAACGACTTTAAAGCAGATGACGCGGATCTGTCTTCTTACACCAACAAGAGCTACGGTGTAGATGGCACGCTCGGCTTCCCGGTTAACGAATACAACTCGCTGCGCGCTGGTTTAGGTTATGTGCATAACGACCTGTCCAACATGCAACCGCAGGTGGCGATGTGGCGTTATCTGGACTCTATTGGCCAGTCAACCAGTAAAAATGGGGACAACAACGGCTTTGCTGCTGATGACTTCACCTTCAACTATGGCTGGACCTATAACCGTCTCGACCGTGGTTACTTCCCGACGGAAGGTTCTCGTGTCAACCTGAACGGTAAAGTGACCGTTCCGGGGTCTGATAACGAGTTCTACAAGGTAACGCTGGACACTGCGTCCTACTTCCCAATTGATGACGACCACAAGTGGGTAGTCCTGGGTCGTACCCGTTGGGGCTATGGCGATGGTTTAGGTGGCAAAGAACTGCCATTCTATGAGAACTTCTACGCCGGTGGTTCCAGCACCGTCCGTGGCTTCCAGTCCAACAACATTGGTCCGAAAGCGGTCTATTACGGTGGTAACGACACCGATAACTGTAATAAATCGTCGTCTTCTGAAGTCTGTAGCTCTGATGATGCGGTGGGCGGTAACGCCATGGCCGTTGCCAGCCTGGAGTTCATCACGCCTACGCCGTTCATCAGTGATAAATACGCAAACTCAGTCCGTACATCCATCTTCTGGGATGCCGGTACTGTATGGGATACCAACTGGGAGAATACTGCCCAGATGCGTGCGGCAGGCGTACCAGACTACAGCGATCCGAGCAATATTCGCATGTCTGCAGGTATCGCATTACAATGGATGTCACCGCTGGGGCCGTTGGTCTTCTCTTACGCCCAGCCGTTTAAGAAATACGATGGAGACAAAGCGGAGCAATTCCAGTTTAACATTGGTAAAACCTGGTAATAATCCGCTGCAATGGAATGCGTTGGCAGTGTAGCGCTGACAACTGGCGATCGGTAACACGATCGCCTTGCCACGCAAAGAACGGTACCTTCTGGTGCCAATGGGATGGTAAGGAGTTAATTGTGAAAAAGTGGTTATTAGCTGCAGGTCTCGGTTTAGCGATGGCAACCTCTGCTCAGGCAGCAGACAAAATTGCAATCGTCAACATGGGTAATTTGTTCCAGCAGGTTGCACAGAAAACAGGTGTTTCTGCGACGCTGGAAAACGAATTCAAAGGCCGTGCAAGCGAACTGCAGGGTATGGAAAACGATCTTCAGTCCAAAATGCAGCGTCTGCAGCGTGATGGTTCTACCATGAAAGCGAGCGACCGTAGCAAGCTGGAAAAAGACGTAATGGCTCAGCGTCAGACGTTCTCCCAGAAAGCGCAGGCTTTCGAGCAGGATCGTCAGCGTCGTTCTAACGAAGAGCGTGGCAAGCTGGTGACTCGCATTCAGACTGCTGTTAAAGCAGTTGCTGCCGATCAGAGCATCGATCTGGTTGTTGATGCGAATGCCGTTGCTTTCAACAGCAGCGATGTTAAAGACATCACCGCTGATGTTCTGAAACAGGTTAAATAAGTAATGCCTTCAATTCGACTGGCTGATTTAGCTCAGCAGTTGGATGCAGAATTACACGGTGATGGCGATCTCGTCATCACCGCTGTTGCGTCCATGCAATCTGCTAAAGCCGGCACTATTACCTTCATGGTAAGCCCTAAGTACCGTGAGCAACTGGCTCAATGCCAGGCGTCAGCTGTTGTTCTGACGCAGGACGATCTTCCGTTTGCCACTGGAAGCGCATTGGTAGTGAAAAATCCCTACCTGACGTATGCACGCATGGCACAAATTCTTGATTCCACGCCGCAGCCGGCGCAGGACATTGCTGCCAGTGCAGCGATTGATCCGACGGCTCAGCTTGGTCACAACGTGGCAGTTGGCGCAAATGCCGTTATCGAATCTGGCGTGGTGCTGGGCGATAACGTTGTCATTGGCCCAGGTTGTTTCGTTGGGAAAAATACGAAAATCGGCGCCGGGACCCGTTTATGGGCCAACGTGTCTGTTTACCATGAAGTAGAAATTGGCGAAAATTGCCTCATTCAGTCCAGCACAGTGATTGGTTCTGATGGCTTTGGCTACGCTAACGATCGTGGTAATTGGGTTAAGATCCCACAGCTTGGTCGCGTGATTATCGGCGATCGTGTTGAGATCGGTGCTTGTACCACCATTGACCGTGGTGCACTTGACGATACGATTATTGGCAATGGTGTTATCATCGATAATCAGTGCCAGATTGCGCATAACGTTGTGATTGGCGACAATACCGCGGTTGCGGGTGGCGTTATCATGGCGGGCAGCCTGAAAATTGGCCGTTACTGCATGATCGGCGGTGCGAGCGTGATTAATGGCCATATGGAAATATGCGACAAGGTGACCGTGACAGGAATGGGCATGGTAATGCGTCCTATCACCGAACCTGGCGTCTATTCCTCTGGCATCCCGCTGCAACCCAACAAGGTATGGCGTAAAACAGCTGCTCTGGTGATGAATATTGATGATATGAGCAAGCGACTCAAGTCTCTTGAGCGCAAAATCGATCAACAAGACTAAGCGTTCATCCGTTTAATGCTATATTCCCCGGCCTGTCGGCTTTCTTATAAACCGGCAGGCCGTGTTATTATTTTTATCAGTACATTTTGACAGGAAGAGTATTTTGACTACTGACACTCATACTCTGCATATTGAAGAGATTTTAGAACTTCTGCCGCACCGCTACCCGTTTTTGCTGGTAGACCGTGTGCTGGATTTTGAAGAAGGTCGTTTTCTGCGCGCAGTGAAAAATGTTTCCGTGAACGAGCCGTTCTTCCAGGGACACTTCCCGGGTAAACCTATCTTCCCGGGTGTGTTGATTCTGGAAGCGATGGCACAGGCTACCGGTATTCTTGCGTTTAAAAGCGTGGGCAAACTGGAGCCGGGTGAGCTGTACTACTTCGCGGGTATCGATGAAGCGCGCTTCAAGCGTCCTGTCGTGCCTGGTGATCAGATGATCATGGAAGTCACTTTTGAAAAAACGCGTCGCGGCCTGACTCGCTTCAAAGGCGTAGCTCTGGTTGACGGCAAAGTTGTTTGCGAAGCGACTATGATGTGTGCTCGTAGCCGGGAGTCTTGATACGTGATTGATAAATCCGCCTTTATTCATCCTACCGCCATTGTGGAAGTCGGTGCCATTATTGGTGCTAACGTCCATATTGGCCCATTTTGTATTGTTGGACCCCATGTCGAAATTGGTGAGGGTACAGTACTGAAATCTCACGTTGTCGTGAATGGTCATACGACTATTGGCTGCAATAACGAGATCTATCAGTTCGCTTCCATCGGCGAAGTAAACCAGGATCTTAAATATGCTGGTGAGTCGACCCGTCTGGAAATCGGCGATCGTAACCGCATTCGCGAAAGCGTCACCATTCATCGTGGAACAGTACAGGGTGGTGGATTGACGAAGGTGGGCAGCGACAACCTGTTTATGGTTAATGCGCATATCGCGCACGACTGTACGGTAGGTAACCGCTGTATTCTTGCCAACAACGCAACGCTGGCAGGACACGTATCGGTAGATGATTTCGCAATTATTGGCGGCATGACCGCAGTCCATCAGTTCTGCATCATTGGTGCACACGTGATGGTCGGCGGATGCTCCGGTGTGGCGCAGGATGTCCCACCGTTCGTCATTGCGCAGGGTAACCATGCCACGCCGTTTGGCGTGAACATCGAAGGCCTCAAGCGTCGTGGCTTTAGCCGCGAAGCGATTACTGCAATCCGCAACGCGTACAAACTGTTGTACCGTAGCGGTAAAACGCTGGAAGAGGCGAAGCCGGAAATTGCCGAGCTGGCGGAAAAGCACCCTGAAGTGAACGAGTTCATGACGTTCTTTGACCGTTCCACAAGGGGTCTGATTCGTTAATGGTCGACAGTCGTCCGCTTACGATAGCCCTGGTCGCCGGAGAAACCTCCGGCGATATTCTTGGTGCAGGTCTTATCCGCGCACTTAAGGCCCGGGTACCCAATGCGCGCTTTGTAGGCGTTGCTGGCCCGCTGATGCAGGCCGAAGGCTGTGAAGCCTGGTATGAAATGGAAGAGCTGGCCGTGATGGGCATCGTTGAGGTGCTGGGTCGCCTGCGTCGTCTGCTGCACATTCGTGCCGATCTCACCCGTCGCTTTACCGAACTCAAACCCGATGTGTTTGTCGGTATCGATGCACCGGATTTCAACATTACCCTCGAAGGGAATCTGAAGCAGAAGGGCATCAAAACCATTCATTATGTCAGTCCGTCCGTCTGGGCGTGGCGACAGAAACGCGTTTTCAAAATCGGACGGTCAACCAACCTGGTGCTGGCTTTTCTGCCTTTCGAAAAAGCGTTTTACGACAAATTTAATGTCCCGTGCCGTTTTATCGGTCATACCATGGCGGATGCAATGCCGCTGGATCCGGATAAAAACGCGGCGCGCGATGTGCTGGGTATTCCTCATGATGCGCACTGTCTGGCACTGCTGCCCGGTAGCCGTGGTGCAGAAGTCGAGATGCTCAGCGCGGACTTCCTGAAAACGGCGCAAATCCTTCGCAAGACCTATCCTGACCTCGAAGTGGTTGTGCCGCTGGTGAATGCAAAACGTCGCGAGCAGTTTGAGCGCATCAAGGCGGACGTTGCTCCGGATCTCCATGTTCATCTGCTGGACGGGAAGGGCCGTGAGGCGATGGTCGCAAGCGACGCCGCACTTCTGGCCTCGGGCACCGCTGCGCTGGAGTGTATGCTGGCGAAATGCCCGATGGTGGTAGGCTATCGCATGAAGCCGTTCACCTTCTGGCTGGCGAAACGTCTGGTGAAAACGGACTATGTCTCTCTGCCAAACCTGCTTGCCGGGCGCGAGCTGGTGAAAGAGCTTCTGCAGGATGAGTGCGAGCCGCAGGCGCTGGCCGATGCGTTGTTACCGCTACTGGCCGACGGCAAAACCAGCCACCAGATGCATGATACGTTCCGCGAACTGCATCAGCAGATCCGCTGTAATGCCGATGAACAAGCGGCTGAAGCGGTGCTGGAGTTAGCAAAATGATGGAATTTATTTATCCTCACACCCACCTCGTGGCGGGTGTGGACGAAGTCGGTCGTGGCCCGTTAGTGGGTGCAGTGGTGACCGCTGCGGTGATCCTCGATCCTGCTCGCCCGATTATCGGGTTAAACGACTCTAAAAAATTGTCTGAAAAGCGCCGTCTGGCGCTGTTTAGTGAGATTCAGGAAAAGGCGCTGGCCTGGAGCCTGGGGCGTGCAGAGCCGCATGAGATCGACGAACTCAATATTTTGCATGCCACTATGCTGGCGATGCAGCGCGCGGTGGCGGGTCTGAAAATTACCCCGGAGTATGTCCTGATTGACGGAAACCGCTGCCCTGCATTGCCGATGCCGTCAATGGCGGTGGTGAAAGGCGATAGCCGGGTCGCAGAAATCAGTGCGGCTTCTATCATTGCCAAAGTGACGCGTGATGCCGAAATGGCCGCGCTGGACCTCACTTACCCTCAGTATGGCTTCGCCCAGCATAAGGGGTATCCAACGGCCTTTCATCTGGAAAGGCTGGCTGAACATGGCGCAACTGAACATCACCGACGCAGCTTTGGCCCGGTGAAACGCGCGCTGGGACTGGTGTCCTGAATCAATACGCAAGCAATTAAGTAACGCGGAATCTGAAGATGGCTGAACCACGTTTCGTACACCTGCGGGTGCATAGCGACTACTCCATGATCGATGGGCTGGCGAAGACCGGGCCGCTGGTAAAAAAGGCGGCCTCGCTTGGCATGCCTGCGCTGGCGATCACCGATTTTACCAACCTGTGTGGCCTGGTGAAGTTCTACGGAGCGGCACATGGCGCGGGGATGAAACCCATCGTTGGCGCGGATTTTCACGTCCAAAGCGATCTTATCGGCGATGAATTGACGCAAATCTCCGTGTTAGCGATGAATAACGTAGGGTATCAAAACCTTACTCTGCTTATCTCCAAAGCCTATCAGCGCGGCTATGGCGCACTGGGGCCGTGGATTGACCGGGACTGGCTGGCTGAGCTGAACGACGGGCTGCTGCTGATCTCCGGCGGCCGTATGGGTGATGTCGGCAAATGTCTGCTGCGTGGCAACAGTGCGCTGGTGGATCAGTGCGTGTCGTTCTATGAAGAACATTTCCCGGATCGTTACTACCTTGAGCTGATCCGCACCGGTCGGCAGGACGAAGAGAGTTACCTGCACGCCGCGGTTGCGCTGGCTGAAGAACGCGGCCTGCCCGTGGTGGCAACCAATGACGTGCGTTTCCTTGAGCCTGGCGATTTTGACGCGCATGAGATTCGCGTCGCGATCCATGATGGCTTCACGCTTGACGATCCGAAACGTCCGCGCAACTACTCGACTCAGCAGTACATGCGCAATGAAGAGGAGATGTGCGAACTCTTCTCCGATATCCCGGAAGCGCTGGAGAACAGCGTTGAGATAGCCAAACGCTGTAACGTCACCGTGCGCCTTGGCGAATACTTCCTGCCGCAGTTCCCGACCGGGGACATGACCACGGAAGACTTCCTGGTCATGAAGTCGAAAGAAGGCCTCGAAGAGCGTCTGGAATTCCTCTTCCCGGATGAAGACGAGCGTAAAAAACGTCGACCAGAATATGACGAGCGCCTGGATATTGAACTCCAGGTGATCAACCAGATGGGTTTCCCGGGCTACTTCCTGATCGTTATGGAGTTTATCCAGTGGTCGAAGGATAACGGCGTACCGGTTGGACCGGGGCGTGGCTCCGGTGCGGGCTCGCTGGTGGCCTATGCACTCAAAATTACCGACCTCGACCCGCTGGAATTTGACCTGCTGTTCGAACGTTTCCTTAACCCGGAACGTGTCTCGATGCCCGACTTTGACGTCGACTTCTGCATGGAGAAACGCGACCAGGTTATTGAACACGTGGCGGACATGTACGGCCGCGACGCGGTATCGCAGATTATTACCTTCGGTACGATGGCAGCGAAAGCGGTTATTCGCGACGTTGGCCGTGTACTGGGGCATCCGTACGGTTTTGTCGATCGTATCTCTAAACTGGTGCCACCTGACCCAGGTATGACGCTGGCAAAAGCGTTTGAAGCTGAACCACAGCTGCCAGAAATCTACGAAGCCGATGAAGAAGTTAAAGCGCTGATCGACATGGCCCGCAAGCTGGAAGGCGTCACGCGTAACGCCGGTAAGCATGCGGGTGGGGTAGTTATCGCGCCGACCAAAATCACCGATTTTGCGCCGCTATACTGCGATGAAGCGGGCCAGCATCCGGTCACCCAGTTTGACAAGAACGACGTCGAATACGCCGGGCTGGTGAAGTTTGACTTCCTCGGTCTGCGTACGCTCACCATCATCAACTGGGCGCTGGAGATGATCAACGCCCGTCGCGAGAAGAACGGCGAGCCGCCGCTGGATATCGCGGCCATTCCGCTTGATGATAAGAAAAGTTTCGACATGCTGCAGCGCTCGGAGACCACCGCCGTCTTCCAGCTTGAATCCCGCGGCATGAAAGATTTGATTAAGCGCCTGCAGCCTGACTGCTTCGAAGATATGATCGCACTGGTGGCCCTGTTCCGACCGGGTCCGCTACAGTCAGGGATGGTAGATAACTTTATCGACCGTAAGCACGGGCGTGAAGAGATTTCCTATCCGGATGTGCAGTGGCAGCACGAGTGCCTGAAGCCCGTTCTGGAGCCAACCTACGGCATTATCCTGTACCAGGAACAGGTTATGCAGATTGCCCAGGTGCTCTCTGGCTACACCCTTGGCGGCGCGGACATGCTGCGTCGTGCGATGGGTAAGAAAAAGCCGGAAGAGATGGCCAAGCAGCGCGGCACTTTCGAAGAAGGCGCAAGAAAAAACGGTATTGATGGCGAGCTGGCGATCAAAATCTTTGACCTGGTAGAGAAATTCGCCGGGTACGGATTTAACAAATCTCACTCTGCTGCCTATGCTTTGGTCTCTTACCAGACGCTGTGGCTGAAAGCGCACTATCCTGCTGAATTTATGGCGGCGGTTATGACTGCCGATATGGACAACACCGAGAAGGTGGTTGGCTTGGTCGATGAGTGCTGGCGCATGGGGCTTAAGATCCTGCCGCCGGATATCAACTCCGGTCTCTATCATTTCCACGTCAACGAGCACGGGGAGATTGTTTACGGGATTGGCGCGATCAAAGGCGTGGGGGAAGGCCCGATTGAGGCGATCCTCGAAGCGCGTAACAACGGCGGTTATTTCCGCGAGTTGTTCGATCTTTGCGCCCGTACGGACACCAAAAAACTGAACCGCCGCGTGCTCGAAAAACTGATCATGTCCGGCGCGTTCGACAGGCTGGGGCCGCATCGTGCCGCGCTGATGAACTCTCTCGGCGATGCGCTGAAAGCGGCGGATCAGCACGCCAAAGCGGAAGCGATCGGTCAGGCGGATATGTTTGGCGTACTGGCGGAAGAGCCAGAGCAGATAGAGCAGTCTTATGCCAGCTGCCAGCCGTGGCCAGAACAGGTGGTGCTGGATGGAGAGCGTGAAACGTTAGGCTTATACCTGACGGGGCACCCCATCACCCAGTACATCAAAGAAATTGAGCGCTATGTCGGAGGCTATAGGCTGAAAGACATGCATCCGACAGAACGTGGTAAAATCACCACGGCTGCGGGGCTCGTGATTGCTGCAAGGGTTATGGTCACCAAGCGCGGCAATCGTATCGGCATCTGTACGTTGGATGACCGTTCCGGGCGTCTGGAGGTGATGTTGTTCACCGACGCGCTGGATAAATACCAGCATTTGCTGGAAAAAGACCGCATACTTATCGTCAGCGGACAGGTCAGCTTTGATGACTTCAGTGGGGGGCTTAAAATGACCGCCCGCGAAGTGATGGACATTGACGAAGCCCGGGAAAAATATGCTCGCGGGCTTGCTATCTCGCTGACGGACAGGCAAATTGATGACCAGCTTTTAAACCGACTCCGTCAGTCTCTGGAACCCCACCGCTCGGGGACAATTCCAGTACATCTCTACTATCAGAGGGCGGATGCACGTGCGCGGTTGCGCTTTGGTGCAACGTGGCGTGTCTCTCCGAGCGATCGTTTACTTAACGATCTCCGTGGCCTCATTGGTTCGGAGCAGGTGGAACTGGAGTTTGACTAATACAGGAATACTATGAGTCTGAATTTCCTTGATTTCGAACAGCCGATTGCTGAGCTGGAAGCGAAAATCGATTCTCTGACAGCGGTAAGCCGTCAGGATGAAAAACTGGATATTAACATCGATGAAGAAGTGCATCGTCTGCGTGAGAAAAGCGTAGAACTGACGCGCAAAATCTTTGCCGATCTCGGCGCATGGCAGATCGCCCAGCTGGCGCGTCATCCACAGCGTCCGTACACCCTGGATTATGTCCGCCTGGCGTTTGACGAATTTGACGAACTGGCAGGCGATCGCGCTTACGCTGACGACAAAGCTATCGTCGGTGGCATCGCACGTCTGGACGGGCGCCCGGTGATGATCATTGGTCATCAGAAAGGCCGTGAAACCAAAGAGAAAATTCGTCGTAACTTTGGTATGCCGGCACCAGAAGGCTATCGTAAAGCCCTGCGTCTGATGGAGATGGCTGAGCGTTTCAAGATGCCAATCATCACCTTCATCGACACCCCGGGTGCGTATCCTGGCGTGGGCGCGGAAGAGCGTGGCCAGTCAGAAGCCATCGCGCGTAACCTTCGCGAGATGTCTCGCCTGAAGGTGCCGGTCATCTGTACCGTTATCGGTGAAGGGGGTTCCGGTGGTGCGCTGGCGATTGGCGTGGGCGATAAAGTGAATATGCTGCAGTACAGCACCTATTCCGTTATCTCCCCGGAAGGTTGTGCCTCTATTCTGTGGAAGAGCGCCGATAAAGCGCCTCTGGCTGCAGAAGCGATGGGCATCATTGCCCCACGTCTGAAAGAGCTGAAGCTGATCGACTCCGTGATCCCTGAACCTCTGGGCGGCGCGCATCGTAAGCCGGAAGTGATGGCGGCTTCCCTGAAAGCGCAGCTGCTGGCAGACCTGGCGGACCTGGATGTCCTGAGCACAGAAGATCTGCTCAACCGTCGTTACCAGCGTCTGATGACCTACGGTTACGCGTAAGCTTCACAATTATCCTAAAAGCCGCACATTGTTGCGGCTTTTTTTATGCCTGCCGTTTACCTTAACTATGCTTAGCTAATGTTTTTCAAGGAGGTAAACCGTGAACATCATCGCCATTATGGGGCCGCACGGCGTCTTTTATAAAGACGAGCCCATTAAGGAGCTGGAGCACGCCCTTCAGTCCCGCGGGTACCAGCTGATTTGGCCGCACAATAGCGCCGACCTGCTGAAATTTATCGAGCACAACCCTCGCATCTGTGGCGTGATCTTCGACTGGGACGAGTACGACATGGAGTTGTGCAGCGATATCAATAAGCTGAACGAATATCTCCCGCTGTACGCTTTTATTAATACCCACTCGACAATGGACGTGAGCGCTCATGATATGCGAATGGCGCTGTGGTTCTTTGAATACTCACTCGGTGTCGCGGAAGATATTGCGACCCGTATTCAACAGTACACCGGTGAATATCTCGATAACATCACGCCACCGTTTACCCGCGCGCTGTTCACTTACGTCAAAGAAGGCAAATACACCTTCTGCACGCCTGGCCATATGGCAGGGACGGCCTATCAAAAAAGCCCGGTGGGTTGTTTGTTCTATGATTTCTTCGGGGGCAACACGCTCAAAGCGGACGTGTCGATTTCCGTCACTGAACTCGGATCGCTGCTCGATCACACCGGACCGCACCTGGAAGCTGAAGAATATATTGCCCGGACTTTTGGGGCCGAGCAGAGTTATATGGTGACCAACGGCACCTCGACATCAAATAAAATCGTCGGAATGTACGCCGCACCCGCCGGTAGCACCTTGCTGATTGACCGTAACTGCCACAAGTCGCTGGCTCATCTGCTGATGATGAGCGATGTCGTGCCGTTATGGCTCTCCCCGACGCGAAACGCGCTTGGGATCCTCGGCGGGATCCCGCGTCGTGAATTTAGCCACGCCGCGATTGAACATAAGGTCGCGGCGATCCCGGGGGCAAGCTGGCCGATCCATGCGGTCATCACTAACTCCACCTATGACGGTCTGCTCTATAACACCAACTGGATTAAGCAGACGCTGGATGTGCCGTCGATCCACTTTGACTCCGCGTGGGTGCCATACACCAACTTTCATCCGATTTACGCGGGAAAAAGCGGCATGAGCGGTGAGCGCGTGCCGGGCAAAGTATTTTTCGAAACGCAGTCGACGCACAAAATGCTGGCCGCGTTTTCTCAGGCCTCGCTTATTCACATCAAAGGCGAGTACGACGAAGAGACGTTTAACGAAGCCTTTATGATGCACACCACCACCTCGCCAAGCTATCCGCTGGTGGCCTCTATTGAAACGGCGGCGGCAATGCTGCGCGGGAATCCGGGCAAGCGTCTGATCAATCGGTCTGTAGAGCGGGCGCTGCATTTCCGTAAAGAAGTCCAGCGCCTTAAAGATGAAGCGGACGGCTGGTTCTTCGATATCTGGCAACCCGAAGAGATTGATGAGGCCGAGTGCTGGCCTGTCTCACCCGGCGAGAGCTGGCACGGTTTTCGCGATGCCGACGCCGACCATATGTTCCTCGACCCGGTGAAGGTAACGATCCTGACGCCGGGGATGGACGAACAGGGCACGATGAGTGACGAAGGCATTCCTGCTGCTCTGGTGGCAAAATTCCTTGATGAACGTGGCGTAGTGGTGGAGAAAACCGGCCCTTATAACCTCTTGTTCCTGTTCAGTATTGGGATTGATAAAACCCGTGCGATGGGCTTATTGCGCGGACTGATGGAGTTTAAGCGCGCTTACGATCTCAACCTGCGGGTGAAAAATATGCTGCCGGATCTTTATGCTGAAGATCCTGACTTCTACCGCAATATGCGCATTCAGGATCTGGCCCAGGGGATCCATCGGCTGATCCGTCAGCACGATCTGCCGCGCCTGATGCTGCAGGCGTTTGACGTGCTGCCGGAGATGAAGTTGACCCCACACAAGGCCTGGCAACGTCAGGTGAAAGGGGAGGTTGAAACCGTTGAGCTGGAAAATCTGGTCGGGCGCGTGTCGGCTAACATGATCCTGCCTTATCCGCCGGGCGTACCGTTGTTGATGCCGGGGGAGATGATCACCGAAGAGAGTCGGGCGGTGCTCGATTTTCTGCTGATGCTCTGCTCAGTGGGGCGCCACTATCCGGGCTTTGAGACTGATATTCACGGGGCGAAGCGCGATGAGCAAGGGGGTTACTGGGTGCGAGTCCTAAAATAAGGGCGACAGCTTGCCAGGCCCGGGTTGTCGGTTGTAACGTTCAGGCATCATAAAAAGGAGAAGCTATGCTGGGTTTAAAACAGGTTCACCATATTGCGATCATTGCCACCGATTATGCAAAAAGTAAGGCCTTCTACTGCGATATTCTGGGCTTTACGTTGTTAAGCGAGGCTTACCGTGAGGAGCGTGACTCCTGGAAAGGCGATCTCGCTTTAAACGGGCAATATGTGATTGAGCTGTTCTCTTTTCCTTTTCCGCCAGCACGTCCGTCCCGCCCGGAAGCTTGCGGCCTGCGCCACCTTGCCTTTAGCGTCGACGACATTGATCGCGCCGTAAAACATCTGGAGACCCACGGCGTGAAGTGCGAAGCGATTCGTATCGACCCGTTCACCGACAAGCGTTTTACCTTTTTCAACGATCCGGATGGCCTTCCGCTGGAGCTTTACCAGCAGTAATTTCCACCCTGTGTGATAATGCCCGCTCAGTTCGGGCATTTTTATGTGTGATTTTCTATGACCCTACCCGCGATTGCTCAAGCCGTTTCACCGTACCGCCAGCTGCTGGTGGGGTTTAGCGGTGGCCTGGATTCCACCGTTCTGCTCCACCGTCTCAAACTCTGGCGTGACAACGAGCCTGATATTCAGCTTCGGGCGATGCACATTCATCACGGGTTAAGCCCGCACGCGGATGCGTGGGTGGCACACTGCGAGGCGGTGTGTGCGGCATGGGCGATCCCGCTGGCAGTTGAACGTGTACATCTCCAGGATGAGGGGCTGGGCATTGAGGCGCAGGCGCGTAAAGCACGCTATGCCGCTTTTGCCGCTGAATTACAGCCTGACGAAGCGCTGGTCACGGCGCAGCATCTCGATGACCAGTGCGAGACGTTATTACTGGCCCTCAAACGAGGAAGCGGCCCGGCGGGATTATCCGCGATGCCAGAACGGACTGATTTCGCCGGATCGCACCTCCTTCGCCCACTGCTTGGCGAGACGCGAGCCTCGCTGGAAACGTGGGCACGGGAACACGGGCTGAGCTGGATTGAAGATGAAAGCAACCAGGATGACCGCTATGACCGTAACTTCCTGCGTCTGCGTGTCGTACCGCTTCTGAGCGAGCGCTGGCCGCACTTTGCAGAAGCGGCAGCACGCAGCGCCATGCTGTGCGCTGAACAGGAGAGTCTGCTGGATGAGCTGCTGAGCGAAGAGCTGGCGGAACTGATTACCGCACAGGGATCGCTTACCATCGCACCGCTGGAAGCGATGAGCCCGGCGCGTCGGTCCGCATTGTTACGACGCTGGCTGGCCTCGCACGGTGCCGCTATGCCGTCGCGGGCAATGCTGGCTCGTCTCTGGGCTGAAGTCGCCCTGGCACGGGAAGATGCTACGCCGTGTGTACACCTGAACGGTTTCGACGTCAGACGCTATAAAGGGGCGCTCTGGTGGGTTAAATCATCCCCCTCGCTCGCCGACAGGGTGCTCGACTGGCCGTCGCTTGCGGAACCGCTGCTGTTGCCCTGTGATGCCGGTCGAGTGTCTCTGGTGCCAACCGGCCATGTGCGTCTGCCTGAACCCGGGGAGCCGGTCACCGTGCGCTTTAAGGCGGGCGGACTGCTGCATATTGTCGGGCGCAACGGAGGGCGGAAGTTGAAGAAAATCTGGCAGGAGAGCAATGTGCCGCCCTGGCGACGCGATACCACGCCGCTACTTTTCTACGGTGAAACGCTGATTGCTGCAGCAGGGGTATTCATTACGCAAGAGGGGTGGGCAGAAACGGGCATGCAGTTTGAGTGGAAAGCGTAACGGGCAGCCGGGCTGCCCGTTAGTGTCATCAGGATTCGCTCACCACAACGGTGCCGATTTGCGGGTGGCTGAAACTGGCAATTTTGTCCAGACGTAGCTCACGCGTCGCCCCGGCATCTTCCACTATCAGATATTCCACATTCTTTCGCGAAACCAGGTCGCTGGCTTTTGCCTTCAACACTTCGCCATCTTTTAGCTCCAGCGTCAGTATTAAATGATGCTGGCAGGCGAGTTCGAGGTTGTCATAGTCATCACAATTGATGGGTTGATAAGTTTCATTCATTGACATAATCGCTCACCAGTAAATTCGCCGCAGCATACGCTGCTTTTTCCCTGACCGATTCTGAAAGGCCCTCATCAGAGGCCACTTCATTAAGCACTTTCAATACACAGCCCAACGCGTCCGGGACATACCCCAGATCTCCGCTGGCGATTTCCGCATACCGTTTGCGAATTAACTCACAATAATTATTCACATCCCCTCCCGCCAGCGCACTGACTTACTGTGAGATATCATTAAGCCTACGAAGATAAACTCGGTTTAGCAAGGTGACTATACCATACTCATTTAAGCAATATCAGCGCCTTGATAGCCGGTGAATGTTCACCCGGGAACAGCCTTTTTATTCCTTTTTCGCTACAATGTGCGCCTGATTCGAAAGGAGTTCTCTCATGGCGCTGAAAGCGACAATTTATAAAGCTGTGGTCAATGTGGCAGATCTTGACCGCAACCAGTTCCTGGATGCGTCACTCACTCTGGCACGCCACCCCTCTGAAACCCAGGAGCGCATGATGCTGCGCCTGCTGGCGTGGATAAAGTATGCTGACGAGCGTCTGCAATTTAGCCGTGGCTTAAGCGCTGAGGACGAGCCAGAGGCCTGGCTGCACAACGATCATCTGGGTATCGATTTATGGATTGAACTCGGTCTGCCGGATGAGCGCCGCATTAAAAAGGCCTGCACGCAGTCCGCTAACGTGGCGTTATTCGCGTATAATCAACGTGCTGCGGAAATCTGGTGGCAGCAAAGCAAGAGCAAGTGCGGGCAGTTTGCCAACCTTACCGTCTGGTATCTGGACGATGATCAACTGGCGAAGCTGAGCGAGTTTGCCAGCCGGACGATGGTCCTGCAGGCCACAATTCAGGACGGTGCTATCTGGCTTTCTGATTCTCAGAATAATCTGGAAATTCATTTGACGGCGTGGCAGCCAGCGCCATGATTGTCTTGTCCCGAAACGTTAGCATCCCTGACAATGAGCTGGAGATCACCGCCATCCGTGCTCAGGGGGCGGGTGGACAGCACGTTAACAAGGCTTCAACGGCTATCCATTTGCGCTTTGACATTCGGGCCTCCAGCCTGCCAGAGTATTACAAAGAAAGCCTGCTCGCTGCCAGCCATCACCTGATCACCAGTGATGGCGTGATTGTGATTAAAGCGCAGGAGTACCGCAGCCAGGAGTTGAACCGCGAAGCGGCGATTGCCAGACTGGTGTCGATGATTAAAGAATTAACGACAGTGCAAAAAAGCCGTCGGGCAACGCGACCGACCCGCGCATCGAAAGAGCGTCGGCTATCGTCGAAGGCCCAAAAATCCACAGTGAAAGCACTACGCGGTAAAGTTCGTCGCCCTACGGAGTGACGAAAAGGAACACAATTTCATAAGGAATTCATTGTGAAAAAAGCATTATTGTCAGCGCTGGCAGTGAGTACGCTGTTTGCGCTTTTCGGGTGTAACAACCGTTCTGAAACGCAGGTCGTGCAGCCTGCGCAGAATGAAGAGTTAAAACCAATGCAGCAGAGCTGGCGCGGCGTTTTACCGTGTGCCGACTGCGAGGGCATTGAAACGTCACTGTTCCTGCAGAAAGACGGTACCTGGGTTATGAACCAGCGTTATCAGGGGGCGAAAGAACCATCTTCCTTTGCGTCCTACGGGACATGGGCGCGTACGGCTGAGAAGCTGGTACTGACGGATACCACCGGTGAGAAAACCTATTTCCGCGCCAAAGGTGAAGGGATGGAGATGCTCGACCGCGAAGGCAATCCGATTGAGTCCCAGTTCAACTATACGCTGGCCCCGGTGAAAGCGGCCCTGCCTGCAACGCCAATGCCAATGCGTGGGATGTATTTCTATATGGCGGATGCGGCGATCTTTACCGACTGCGCCACCGGCAAGAAAATCAGCGTGGCGAACAATGCGCAGCTGGAGCGTGATTACGCTGTTGCGCGCGGCAATGACAGCAAGCCTGTCCTGCTGACGGTAGATGGTCACTTTACGCTGGAGCCGAACCCGGACAGCGGAGAGCTGGTGAAAACGCTGGTGGCAGATAAAGACGCGAAGTTTGTTGCGGGCAAAGACTGTAACAGCAAATAAGCCGATATCGACCCATTAAAAAACCCCGCCTGAGCGGGGTTTTTTGTTGAACGTTAACCTTTGATGGCTTTCACCAGGTAATCAAGAATGTCGCCAGTCTTGATCATCTGCTTTTCACCACTGCGACGGTATTTGTATTCAATGTCGTCGCTGTCGAGGTTACGGTCGCCGATGACTACGGTGTGCGGGATACCGATCAGTTCCATATCGGCAAACATCACGCCTGGACGCTCTTTACGGTCATCCATCAGCACTTCGATACCCTGAGCGCGCAGCTCGGAGTAAAGTTTTTCGGCCAGCTCCTGCACACGGTAAGACTTGTGCATGTTCATTGGCAGAATAGCCACCTGGAACGGGGCGATATTGTCTGGCCAGACGATGCCACGTTCATCGTAGTTTTGCTCAATGGCTGCTGCAACCACACGCGTCACACCGATACCGTAGCAACCCATGGTCAGGATCTGGTTGCGGCCATCTTCCCCCTGAACGGCGGCATTCAGCGCGCGGGAATATTTATCCCCCAGCTGGAAGATGTGGCCCACTTCGATACCGCGTTTGATCATCAGGGTGCCCTGGCCGTCCGGGCTTGGATCGCCTGCCACCACGTTACGGATATCAGCCACTTCCGGTGTCGCGACATCGCGATCCCAGTTGATGCCGAAGTAATGTTTACCGTCGATGTTAGCGCCAGCGGCGAAGTCGCTCATTGCGGCTACCGTACGGTCAATAACCACCGGAACCGGCATATTCACCGGGCCCAGAGAGCCTGGACCTGCATTCACGACGGCACGGATTTCCGCTTCCGTTGCGAACGTCAGCGGGCTGGCAACCTGAGGCAGCTTCTCAGCTTTCACTTCGTTCAGTTCGTGATCGCCACGCACCAGCAGGGCAACCAGCGGGTACGCGCTACCTTCGGTGGATTTCACCAGCAGGGTTTTTACCGTTTTTTCGACGGGCAGGTTGAACTGCTCAACCAGCTCGGCAATGGTTTTTGCGTGAGGTGTATCAACCAGCGTCATCTCTTCGGTTGCAGCAGCACGTGGCGCTTTAGGGGCCAGCGCTTCTGCAAACTCGATGTTCGCGGCGTAATCAGAAGAGTCAGAGAAGATCACATCGTCTTCACCGCTCTGAGCCAGAACCTGGAACTCATGAGACGCGCTTCCGCCGATAGAACCGGTATCAGCCTGCACAGCACGGAAATCCAGACCCATACGGGAGAAGATTTTGCTGTAAGCCTCGTACATTTTGTCGTAGGTCTCTTGCAGCGATTCCTGAGACGTATGGAAAGAGTAAGCATCTTTCATCAGGAATTCGCGTGAGCGCATGACGCCGAAACGTGGGCGAACTTCATCACGGAACTTGGTCTGGATCTGGAAGAAGTTCAGCGGCAGCTGTTTGTAAGAGCTCAGCTCATTACGAATCAGGTCGGTAATGACTTCTTCATGCGTTGGGCCGAGGACGAATGGACGCTCGCCACGATCAACGAAACGCAGCAGCTCAGGGCCATATTGCTCCCAACGGCCGCTCTCCTGCCACAGGTCAGCGGGCTGAACCACAGGCATGGACACCTCGATAGCACCGGCGTTGTTCATCTCTTCACGCACGATGTTTTCGACTTTTTTCAGGACGCGCACGCCGGTCGGCAGCCAGGTATATAACCCGGAGGCCAGCTTGCGGATCATCCCGGCGCGCAGCATCAGCTGATGGCTGATCACTTCGGCGTCGGCAGGCGTCTCCTTCAGAGTGGAGAGCAGATATTGGCTAGTACGCATGTTGTTACGGTTCCATTTCGACGATTGGAACAGGCTGAAACACCAGCCTGAGACAAAAAAAGTGGTTTAGTTTACCAGTGTGGCAAAGATGCCAAAAGAGAGGAGGACAAAATTACCTGGGTTCAAGGGCAAACACTTCAAAACCTGCCCCGGTCACGCGCCAGCGAACGTTAAAATCCAGCAGCCAGACGGCGTAGGTTTTCCCGGCGTCCTCTTCTTTACGATAGGCCGGACGGGGGTCCTGTGCCAGCACTTCGGTGATAAAGTCACGAAGGCGGGGATAGCGTGTTTCCAGCTGCTCAAGCTGCGTGGTTATCTCAGCCGTGAAGTGAACAGGCATATCTGCCTGCGGTGCTTCCTGTGCATAGCTTGCGCGGGCATCAGGTAACGCTTCGGCAAAGGGGAGATACGGCTTGATATCGATAACCGGCGTGCCATCAACCAGGTCAAGGCTGCCTAACTCCAGTATGACCTGATCCTTCTGACAGCGTATACCTTTCAGTTCGACCAGCGACATCCCGACAGGGTTTGGACGGAAGGTTGAGCGCGTCGCAAACACGCCCATCCTGGCGTTGCCTCCCAGACGAGGAGGGCGTACGGTCGGACGCCAGCCACCTTCCATCGTCTGGTGAAACACAAACACAACCCATAAGTGGCTGAATGCTTCGAGCCCGCGTACGGCATCGGCCTGATTGTAGGGCGCGATCAAGTGAAGCTCGCCACCGCTGGCGACCAGACCTGGCTGGCGTGGCACGGCGAACTTCTCTTTATAGGGAGAGCGAATAACGCCTATCTGTTCGAACTGAAATGAACTCATTTCGCCGTAATGTTCAGCGCCGAGCCGATGCAAACCGCCTGACGGTAGCAACCCGGTGTTCCACTGGTCACTTCGCAGCTATGCAGCAGAACCGCGTTGGCTTTCATTTTTGCCGCGTTGATCTGCATGCGTTTACGCGCTGTTGGGATATTCGGTGGAGAGTCCTGATTGGTAGCCTGACAGGATTCGCCGCTTACTTCACCCAGTTCACGGAAAGGTTTACCCACGAGTTCGTCAGCTTTGGTAATAATGCGAACCGGCGCAGGGCGAGGCGCTTTCGGTTTTACGGGTTCTGCTTTTGGCGGGGTTGCCGTGCTTTGGACAGGTTCAACAGGAGATCTGCTTAGCATAGAACAGCCGCTCAGCATGAGTGCTAAAAGACAGATCGGTAAAGCACGCATAATAATTCCTCAATGGATAATCAAAACGTCAGATATTGAATCAGTTGACTGCACAAATGACAAGACGGGCATAAGCCCGTCTTGATGATATTACACTGAGGTGAGATTACCAGCCCTTAACAGCGCCGCCGTTAAACACTTTGTTGGCTTCCTGGTAAACTTCGTCAGACTGATAAGCTTGTACGAACTTCTTCACGTTTTCCGCATCTTTGTTGTCTTCGCGAGTCACGATCAGGTTTACATACGGGGAATCTTTGTCTTCAACGAAGATACCGTCTTTTGCTGGCGTCAGGCCAATCTGGCTGGCGTACGTGGTGTTGATAACGGCCAGGGCAATCTGCGCGTCGTCGAGAGAACGTGGCAGCTGTGGGGCTTCCAGCTCAACAATTTTCAGATTTTTCGGATTCTCGGTGACATCCAGAACGGTTGGCAGCAGGCCAACACCGTCTTTCAGTTTAATCAGGCCCACTTTCTGCAGCAGCAGCAGGGAACGGCCAAGGTTGGTTGGGTCGTTAGGGACGGCAACCTGAGAGCCTGGCTGCAGTTCGTCCAGAGATTTAATTTTCTTGGAGTAACCGGCAATAGGGTAAACAAAGGTGTTACCCACACCCACCAGTTTATAGCCGCGATCCTTGATCTGCTGATCCAGGTAAGGTTTGTGCTGGAAGGCATTGGCGTCGATATCGCCTTTGCTCAGCGCTTCGTTCGGCAGAACGTAATCGTTAAAGGTCACCAGCTCAACGTCCAGACCATACTTCTCTTTCGCGACTTTCTGCGCGACTTCAGCAACCTGCTGTTCTGCACCCACGATAACGCCCACTTTGATGTGGTTTGGATCTTTTTCGTCCTGACCGCAACCCACCAGTGCCAGAGAGCCGATCAGCGCGCCTACCGCTGCAAAGGTCTTTAATTTAAACGCCATGTTATATCCTTAACTCGTCGAGTTTGTGTTGTGTGTAACGTTATTTGTGAGTAACAGTCCGGACGATGCGATCGCCAGAGAACTGGATTAAGTAAACCAGCACAACCAGCAATACCAGAACGGTATTCATTACGGTAGCGTTATAACCAATATAGCCGTACTGGTAGCCAATCTGGCCTAAACCGCCGGCGCCAACGGCACCGCCCATCGCGGAATAACCCACCAGAGTAATCAACGTAATGGTTGCCGCGTTAACCAGCCCAGGCAGCGCTTCAGGCAGCAGTACTTTACGCACGATCTGCATTGGCGTTGCCCCCATCGCGCGGGAAGCCTCGATCAAACCGGTCGGGATTTCCAGCAGGGCGTTTTCCACCATACGGGCGATAAACGGCGCAGCTCCTACGGTCAGCGGAACGATGGCTGCCTGCAAACCGATAGACGTTCCCACGATCACACGGGTAAATGGAATCATCCACACCAGCAGAATAATGAACGGGATAGAACGGAAGATATTCACCAGTGCAGACAGGGTGCGATACAGCTTCGCGTTCTCAATGATTTGTCCCGGGCGCGTCACATACAACAGCACGCCGACCGGCAGACCAATCACAAAACCAAAGAAGCCTGATACAAAGGTCATTGCCAGCGTTTCCCAAACGCCGCGAACCAGCAGCCACATCATCGGCTCAGACATAACCCAGTACCTCTACTTTTACGTGATGTTCTTGCAGCCAGGCAATTGCCGCCTGGGTTTCTGCTTGTGTGCCGTGCATTTCCGTCAGCATGATGCCGAACTTCACGCCACCGGCGTAATCCATTTGCGCGCTGATGATGTTGTTATTCACATTAAAGCGGCGCGCGGTTTCGGACAGCAGCGGTGCATCGACGGACTGGCCAGTGAACTCCATACGCAGCATCGGGACGCTGTCCGCGGTCGATTCTGTTTTTAAACGCTCCAGATAATCTTCCGGAATATCCAGGTGCAGCGTGGACTGAATAAACTGTTGTGCCAGTGGGGTTTTCGGATGGGAAAACACTTCGCTGACCGTGTCTTGCTCAATCAACTCACCGTTGCTGATTACCGCGACGCAATCACAGATGCGTTTCACCACGTCCATTTCATGTGTAATAAGGAGAATGGTCAGGCCGAGGCGACGGTTGATGTCCTTCAGCAGCTCCAGAATGGAACGCGTAGTGGCGGGATCTAATGCGCTGGTGGCTTCATCGCACAGCAACACTTTCGGGTTACTTGCCAGCGCGCGGGCAATGGCCACACGCTGTTTTTGTCCGCCGGACAGGTTTGCCGGGTAGCTATCGTGTTTATCACCCAGACCGACGAGATCCAGCAGTTCGGTTACGCGACGCTTAACTTCTTCTTTTGGCGTGTTGTCCAGTTCCAGCGGTAAGGCAACGTTGCCAAACACCGTACGGGAGGCCAGCAGGTTAAAGTGCTGGAAGATCATGCCAATCTGGCGGCGTGCTTTCGTCAGTTCTTTCTCTGAAAGGGCGGTCAGTTCCTGCCCGCCAACTTCTACACGACCCTGGGTTGGGCGCTCAAGCAGGTTAACACAACGGATCAGCGTACTTTTACCTGCACCCGATGCGCCAATGACGCCATAAATTTGACCAGCAGGAACATGCAGGCTGACATTGTTCAGCGCCTGAATGGTTCGGTTCCCCTGCTGGAACACTTTGGTGATATTGGAAAGTTTAATCATTAGATTATTTTTATCGTATGTAAGTTAGCCGTGGCATTTTCTTCTGCCAGATACGGGTGATGACCGTAAACAAAACGGATGTTAAGGCATCCAGACGTCTAAATCAATCCAACTCTGTACGATGAGCACTTTATTGCGCTGCGATTCATGAGATACTAGCTGTACATGCCTTTTTCAGGAGCAAACCGGTGGCAAAATCAGTACCCGCAATTTTTCTCGATCGTGATGGCACTATTAATGTGGATCACGGTTATGTCCACGAAATTGATGAGTTCGAGTTTATCGAGGGCGTTATCGATGCCATGCGCCAGCTGAAAGAGATGGGCTATGCGCTGGTGGTCGTGACCAACCAGTCCGGTATCGCACGTGGAAAATTCACCGAGGCGCAATTTGAGACGCTGACGGAATGGATGGACTGGTCGCTGGCTGACCGCGGTGTCGAACTTGATGGCATTTACTATTGCCCGCACCACCCGCAGGGAACTGTAGAAGAGTTTCGCCAGACGTGTGATTGCCGCAAGCCGCATCCGGGAATGTTTATCTCTGCGCAGGAATTCCTGCATATCGATATGGCTGCTTCTTATATGGTGGGCGATAAACTGGAAGATATGCAGGCAGCAACCGCCGCAGGTGTGGGGACTAAAATACTTGTGCGCACCGGCAAACCTGTGACGCCCGAAGCAGAGAGTGCCGCGGATTGGGTGATTAATAGCCTGGCAGAGCTGCCAAAAGAGATTAAAAAGCACCAAAAATAGCCTTTTTGGTGAAAAGGTGAGCGGTCGAAATAAAAATGCATATTTCCGCTTGTCATTCCTCGGCGGCACCCTATAATGCGCCTCCATCGACACGGCGGATGTGAATCACTTCACAGATAATCCGGTCGGTTGAAGAGAAAAAATCCTGAACTTCAGGGTTGACTCTGAAAGAGGAAAGCGTAATATACGCCACCTCGCGACGGTGAGCTGTAAGCCGCGTCGCAACTGCTCTTTAACAATTTATCAGACAATCTGTGTGGGCACTCAAAGTGACATGGATTCTTAATGTCTTCGGACACTAAATGAATACCAAAGTCTCTGAGTGAACATACGTAATTCATTACGAAGTTTAATTCACGAGCATCAAACTTAAATTGAAGAGTTTGATCATGGCTCAGATTGAACGCTGGCGGCAGGCCTAACACATGCAAGTCGAACGGTAGCACAGAGAGCTTGCTCTCGGGTGACGAGTGGCGGACGGGTGAGTAATGTCTGGGAAACTGCCTGATGGAGGGGGATAACTACTGGAAACGGTAGCTAATACCGCATAACGTCGCAAGACCAAAGAGGGGGACCTTCGGGCCTCTTGCCATCAGATGTGCCCAGATGGGATTAGCTAGTAGGTGGGGTAACGGCTCACCTAGGCGACGATCCCTAGCTGGTCTGAGAGGATGACCAGCCACACTGGAACTGAGACACGGTCCAGACTCCTACGGGAGGCAGCAGTGGGGAATATTGCACAATGGGCGCAAGCCTGATGCAGCCATGCCGCGTGTATGAAGAAGGCCTTCGGGTTGTAAAGTACTTTCAGCGGGGAGGAAGGTGTTGTGGTTAATAACCGCAGCAATTGACGTTACCCGCAGAAGAAGCACCGGCTAACTCCGTGCCAGCAGCCGCGGTAATACGGAGGGTGCAAGCGTTAATCGGAATTACTGGGCGTAAAGCGCACGCAGGCGGTCTGTCAAGTCGGATGTGAAATCCCCGGGCTCAACCTGGGAACTGCATTCGAAACTGGCAGGCTAGAGTCTTGTAGAGGGGGGTAGAATTCCAGGTGTAGCGGTGAAATGCGTAGAGATCTGGAGGAATACCGGTGGCGAAGGCGGCCCCCTGGACAAAGACTGACGCTCAGGTGCGAAAGCGTGGGGAGCAAACAGGATTAGATACCCTGGTAGTCCACGCCGTAAACGATGTCGACTTGGAGGTTGTGCCCTTGAGGCGTGGCTTCCGGAGCTAACGCGTTAAGTCGACCGCCTGGGGAGTACGGCCGCAAGGTTAAAACTCAAATGAATTGACGGGGGCCCGCACAAGCGGTGGAGCATGTGGTTTAATTCGATGCAACGCGAAGAACCTTACCTACTCTTGACATCCAGAGAACTTTCCAGAGATGGATTGGTGCCTTCGGGAACTCTGAGACAGGTGCTGCATGGCTGTCGTCAGCTCGTGTTGTGAAATGTTGGGTTAAGTCCCGCAACGAGCGCAACCCTTATCCTTTGTTGCCAGCGGTCCGGCCGGGAACTCAAAGGAGACTGCCAGTGATAAACTGGAGGAAGGTGGGGATGACGTCAAGTCATCATGGCCCTTACGAGTAGGGCTACACACGTGCTACAATGGCGCATACAAAGAGAAGCGAACTCGCGAGAGCAAGCGGACCTCATAAAGTGCGTCGTAGTCCGGATTGGAGTCTGCAACTCGACTCCATGAAGTCGGAATCGCTAGTAATCGTAGATCAGAATGCTACGGTGAATACGTTCCCGGGCCTTGTACACACCGCCCGTCACACCATGGGAGTGGGTTGCAAAAGAAGTAGGTAGCTTAACCTTCGGGAGGGCGCTTACCACTTTGTGATTCATGACTGGGGTGAAGTCGTAACAAGGTAACCGTAGGGGAACCTGCGGTTGGATCACCTCCTTACCTTAAAGAACCTGCCTTTGTAGTGCTCACACAGATTGTCTGATGAAAAACAGCAGTAAAAAACCTCTACAGGCTTGTAGCTCAGGTGGTTAGAGCGCACCCCTGATAAGGGTGAGGTCGGTGGTTCAAGTCCACTCAGGCCTACCAAATCTGTCATGCAGATTTGAAGAGGTTGGTCATACGATGGGGCTATAGCTCAGCTGGGAGAGCGCCTGCTTTGCACGCAGGAGGTCTGCGGTTCGATCCCGCATAGCTCCACCATCTTTTACTGCGAAAACAAGAAAACTTCAGAGTGAACCTGAAAAGGTGCACTGCGAAGTTTTGCTCTTTAAAAATCTGGATCAAGCTGAAAATTGAAACGACACACATGTTATGTGTGTTCGAGTCTCTCAAATTTTCGCAAACCGGTGATGAATCGAAAGAAACATCTTCGGGTTGTGAGGTTAAGCGACTAAGCGTACACGGTGGATGCCCTGGCAGTCAGAGGCGATGAAGGACGTGCTAATCTGCGAAAAGCGCCGGCGAGGTGATATGAACCTTTGACCCGGCGATGTCCGAATGGGGAAACCCAGTGTGTTCCGACACACTATCGTTAACTGAATACATAGGTTAACGAGGCGAACCGGGGGAACTGAAACATCTAAGTACCCCGAGGAAAAGAAATCAACCGAGATTCCCCCAGTAGCGGCGAGCGAACGGGGAGCAGCCCAGAGTCTGAATCAGCTTGTGTGTTAGTGGAAGCGTCTGGAAAGTCGCACGGTACAGGGTGACAGTCCCGTACACGAAAGCACACAGGCTGTGAACTCGAAGAGTAGGGCGGGACACGTGGTATCCTGTCTGAATATGGGGGGACCATCCTCCAAGGCTAAATACTCCTGACTGACCGATAGTGAACCAGTACCGTGAGGGAAAGGCGAAAAGAACCCCGGCGAGGGGAGTGAAAAAGAACCTGAAACCGTGTACGTACAAGCAGTGGGAGCCTCTTTTATGGGGTGACTGCGTACCTTTTGTATAATGGGTCAGCGACTTATATTCTGTAGCAAGGTTAACCGTATAGGGGAGCCGAAGGGAAACCGAGTCTTAACTGGGCGTTAAGTTGCAGGGTATAGACCCGAAACCCGGTGATCTAGCCATGGGCAGGTTGAAGGTTGGGTAACACTAACTGGAGGACCGAACCGACTAATGTTGAAAAATTAGCGGATGACTTGTGGCTGGGGGTGAAAGGCCAATCAAACCGGGAGATAGCTGGTTCTCCCCGAAAGCTATTTAGGTAGCGCCTCGTGAACTCATCTTCGGGGGTAGAGCACTGTTTCGGCTAGGGGGCCATCCCGGCTTACCAACCCGATGCAAACTACGAATACCGAAGAATGTTATCACGGGAGACACACGGCGGGTGCTAACGTCCGTCGTGAAGAGGGAAACAACCCAGACCGCCAGCTAAGGTCCCAAAGTCATGGTTAAGTGGGAAACGATGTGGGAAGGCACAGACAGCCAGGATGTTGGCTTAGAAGCAGCCATCATTTAAAGAAAGCGTAATAGCTCACTGGTCGAGTCGGCCTGCGCGGAAGATGTAACGGGGCTAAACCATGCACCGAAGCTGCGGCAGCGACACTATGTGTTGTTGGGTAGGGGAGCGTTCTGTAAGCCGTTGAAGGTGTCCTGTGAGGGGTGCTGGAGGTATCAGAAGTGCGAATGCTGACATAAGTAACGATAAAGCGGGTGAAAAGCCCGCTCGCCGGAAGACCAAGGGTTCCTGTCCAACGTTAATCGGGGCAGGGTGAGTCGACCCCTAAGGCGAGGCCGAAAGGCGTAGTCGATGGGAAACAGGTTAATATTCCTGTACTTGGTGTTACTGCGAAGGGGGGACGGAGAAGGCTATGTTAGCCGGGCGACGGTTGTCCCGGTTTAAGCATGTAGGCGGAGGTTCCAGGTAAATCCGGTTCCTTGTTAACGCTGAGGTGTGATGACGAGGCACTACGGTGCTGAAGTAACAAATGCCCTGCTTCCAGGAAAAGCCTCTAAGCATCAGGTAACATCAAATCGTACCCCAAACCGACACAGGTGGTCAGGTAGAGAATACCAAGGCGCTTGAGAGAACTCGGGTGAAGGAACTAGGCAAAATGGTGCCGTAACTTCGGGAGAAGGCACGCTGATATGTAGGTGAAGCCCCTGCGGGTGGAGCTGAAATCAGTCGAAGATACCAGCTGGCTGCAACTGTTTATTAAAAACACAGCACTGTGCAAACACGAAAGTGGACGTATACGGTGTGACGCCTGCCCGGTGCCGGAAGGTTAATTGATGGGGTTAGCGGTAACGCGAAGCTCTTGATCGAAGCCCCGGTAAACGGCGGCCGTAACTATAACGGTCCTAAGGTAGCGAAATTCCTTGTCGGGTAAGTTCCGACCTGCACGAATGGCGTAATGATGGCCAGGCTGTCTCCACCCGAGACTCAGTGAAATTGAACTCGCTGTGAAGATGCAGTGTACCCGCGGCAAGACGGAAAGACCCCGTGAACCTTTACTATAGCTTGACACTGAACACTGGTCCTTGATGTGTAGGATAGGTGGGAGGCTTTGAAGCGTGGACGCCAGTCTGCGTGGAGCCAACCTTGAAATACCACCCTTTAATGGCTGGTGTTCTAACGTAGACCCGTAATCCGGGTTGCGGACAGTGTCTGGTGGGTAGTTTGACTGGGGCGGTCTCCTCCCAAAGAGTAACGGAGGAGCACGAAGGTTAGCTAATCCTGGTCGGACATCAGGAGGTTAGTGCAATGGCATAAGCTAGCTTGACTGCGAGAGTGACGGCTCGAGCAGGTGCGAAAGCAGGTCATAGTGATCCGGTGGTTCTGAATGGAAGGGCCATCGCTCAACGGATAAAAGGTACTCCGGGGATAACAGGCTGATACCGCCCAAGAGTTCATATCGACGGCGGTGTTTGGCACCTCGATGTCGGCTCATCACATCCTGGGGCTGAAGTAGGTCCCAAGGGTATGGCTGTTCGCCATTTAAAGTGGTACGCGAGCTGGGTTTAGAACGTCGTGAGACAGTTCGGTCCCTATCTGCCGTGGGCGCTGGAGAATTGAGGGGGGCTGCTCCTAGTACGAGAGGACCGGAGTGGACGCATCACTGGTGTTCGGGTTGTCATGCCAATGGCACTGCCCGGTAGCTAAATGCGGAAGAGATAAGTGCTGAAAGCATCTAAGCACGAAACTTGCCCCGAGATGAGTTCTCCCTGAGACTTTAAGTCTCCTGAAGGAACGTTGAAGACTACGACGTTGATAGGTCGGGTGTGTAAGCGCAGCGATGCGTTGAGCTAACCGATACTAATGAACCGTGAGGCTTAACCTTACAACGCCGAAGGTGTTTTGGCGATGAGAGACGATATTCAGCTGATACAGATTACAGAATTTGCCTGGCGGCTTTAGCGCGGTGGTCCCACCTGACCCCATGCCGAACTCAGAAGTGAAACGCCGTAGCGCCGATGGTAGTGTGGGGTCTCCCCATGTGAGAGTAGGGAACTGCCAGGCATCAAATTACGTAGTAAGCCGGTGCATAAAACCGGTGGTTACAGCAGTCTTCGGTGGAGCGGTAGTTCAGTCGGTTAGAATACCTGCCTGTCACGCAGGGGGTCGCGGGTTCGAGTCCCGTCCGTTCCGCCACTTATTAAAAGCCCTGAGTTAACGCTCAGGGCTTTTTTCATATCTGTCGTATCATTATTGCCAAATCAGCAAAAATCCTCTGCGTTAAACGCTCTTTTTCTGCATAACGGCAGCAGCGATAATCCTCCTCAGTTAACAATCATTATGAATAACGAGGATTACATGACTATCCCTGCACTGGGTCTGGGCACTTTCCGCCTGAAAGACGACATTGTTATCGCATCTGTTAAAACTGCACTTGAGCTTGGCTATCGCGCAATTGATACGGCGCAGATTTATGATAACGAAGCTGCCGTTGGTCAGGCTATCGAAGAGAGCGGCGTAGCGCGCAGCGAGCTTTTCATCACCACCAAAATCTGGATTGAAAACCTCAGCAAAGACAAATTGATCCCCAGCCTGAAAGAGAGCCTGGAAAAACTGCGTACCGACTATGTGGATCTGACGTTGATCCACTGGCCATCACCGAACGATGCCGTGTCAGTCGAGGAGTTCATGCAGGCATTGCGTGAAGCGAAAGAGCAGGGCTTAACGCGTGAAATAGGTATTTCTAATTTCACCATCCCGCTGATGGAAAAAGCCATTGCCGCCGTGGGGGCAGAAAACATTGCAACCAATCAGATTGAACTCTCTCCCTACCTGCAAAACCGCAAAGTCGTGGACTGGGCAAAACAGCACGGCATCCACATCACCTCATATATGACCCTGGCCTACGGTAAAGCACTGAAAGATGACGTGATTAATCGTATCGCAGAAAAACATAGCGCAACGGCTGCACAGGTGATTCTGGCATGGGCGATGGGTGAAGGTTACGCCGTGATCCCCTCTTCAACCCGACGTGAAAACCTGGCCAGCAACCTGTTAGCGAGGGATCTCCAGCTGGACGACGAAGACAAAAAAGCGATCGCTGTCCTGGAATGCAACGATCGTCTGGTCAGCCCTGAAGGTCTGGCACCTGGCTGGGATTAATATTGACCCTTTCCTCTGTAGCCTGAAACCCTCACACAGCTCCCCCGGGAGCTGTTTTTATATGTTCGCTCAGGAAATCGATAAAGGCGCGTATGCGCGTGCTTACCGCTCTGTCACTGTAATAAACTGCACTAAAAGGCATCTCCACAGGCAGACGTTTATCTGCCATCAGCTCTACAAGCTCACCGCGTGCAATTTCTTTATCAATCATATAGTCCGACAAACAGGCGATCCCATTCCCTTCGAGGCAAAGCTGCTTCAGCGTTTCTCCACTGTTGGATGATAACCCACTGGTGATTTCATGCAGTTGACCATCATGACAGGCCACAGGCCAGGTGTTCAGCGATACGGGCTCCGTGAAGCCCAGGCACAGGTGCTGCTTCAGCTCTTCAACCGTCTCTGGTTTGCCATGCTCTGCGATGTATTGCGGTGACGCGACTATCTTGCGGTAGCTGGCAAAAAGAGGGCGGGCCCGCAAGCTCGAGTCGGTCAGGGTGCCGGCACGGATCGCCACATCCACTTTCCGCTCGATGAGATTGATAAACGTCTCTGAGGAAACTAACGAGAGCGTCATCTCCGGATAGCGTTCGCGGAAAGGCTTGATCAGCGGCATCAGAAAATGAAGAACAACCGGTGTTGCCGCATCAATGCGCAGCAATCCGCGCGGCGTACTACGGGTTTCCATAATCTCTGTTTCTGCCGCCGCCATCTCCTGCAGGACGGACTGCACACGGCGGAAGTAACGCTCGCCTTCCTCCGTCAGGCTCAGTTGACGCGTCGTTCGGTTGAGAAGACTGACGCCGAGCTTCATCTCCAGTTTTTTCACCGAGCGGCTGATGGCTGAATTAGCCTGCCCCAACTGCTCGGCCGCACGGCTAAAACTGCCGCTTTCGACGACGGCGACAAAAATTGTCAGCTCTTCCGACGTTGCTTTCATTGTTGCACCACCTGCAAAATTCTATTGATATTTTGACCATTTTTGTTATTTAAGCACTGGCGCATACTGCCTGTCATCTTAATCCTGATGATATGGAGTTATTTATGCCACTGGCGCTACTTGCCCTGACGATCAGTGCCTTTGCAATTGGCACGACCGAATTTGTTATCGTAGGACTGGTGCCTACGATAGCTAACCAGCTTTCAATCTCGCTGCCTTCTGCCGGCCTGTTGGTTTCTATCTATGCGCTCGGGGTTGCCATCGGCGCCCCCGTCCTGACCGCGTTGACGGGACGTTTCCCGCGTAAGCCGCTGTTGGTTGCGCTGATGGTGTTATTCACCGCTGGCAATATTCTGGCCTGGCAGGCGCCGGACTACACCACGCTGGTGATTGCCCGGCTGCTGACCGGTCTCGCTCACGGTGTGTTCTTCTCCATTGGTTCAACTATTGCAACCAGCCTGGTACCAAAAGAGAAAGCAGCATCTGCCATCGCGATTATGTTCGGTGGTCTGACCGTCGCCCTTGTCACCGGTGTACCGTTAGGAACGTTTATCGGACAGCACTTTGGCTGGCGCGAAACCTTCCTTGCCGTCTCTTTACTGGGGGTGATTGCCCTGGTTGCCAGCCTGCTATTGGTACCGTCGACGATTGCAGGACGTGCGAGTGCCAGCCTGAGCGATCAGCTCAAGGTACTCACGCATCCGCGTTTGCTGATCATCTACGCCGTCACAGCGCTCGGCTATGGAGGGGTATTCACGGCTTTCACCTTCCTGGCTCCGATGATGCAGGACCTGGCAGGCTTCTCACCCAGTGCAGTGAGCTGGATTTTGCTGGGGTATGGTATCTCCGTCGCCATCGGTAATATCTGGGGAGGGAAGCTTGCGGACAAACATGGTGCAGTGCCGGCCCTGAAGTTTATCTTCGCAGCACTGGTTGTTCTGCTGATGATTTTCCAGTTCACGGCATCGATGCAATACGCCGCGCTGATAACGGTACTGGTGATGGGGATCTTCGCTTTTGGTAATGTGCCAGGCCTGCAGGTTTACGTGGTACAAAAAGCCGAACTTTATACACCCAACGCGGTAGATGTCGCATCGGGCCTGAATATTGCCGCGTTCAATATTGGGATTGCGCTGGGTTCCATCATTGGTGGGCAAACCGTTGAACATTTCGGATTAACCCAAACGCCATGGATTGGTGCGGTGATTGTTCTGGTCGCTTTCCTGCTGATTAGCCTGAGTGGGCGCCTTGATAAACCCGCTCGTGTAGTGCTGGGATAACATCAGTAAGTGCTTGCTTACAAAACTGGAAAGCGGTTTATCTGAAATTGCGTTGAAAGTGTAACCTAAAGTCCCTATAACATTAGAACCAGTCCGTTTTCCGGGCTGGTTCATGTTACAGAGGCCGTTTCCAAAAGTGCGAAAAAATACCTATGCCATGCGTTATGTTGCCGGAATGCCCGCGGAGAGGATCTTGCCTCCGGGGTCGTTTGCGAGCATAAGTCAGGCATTACCTGCCGGGACACCCTTAAGCAGCGATGAAAAAATCCGGGTGCTGGTGTGGAACATCTTTAAACAACAGCGCGCTGAGTGGTTATCGGTACTCAAGAATTTTGGGAAAGACGCCCATCTGGTGCTGTTGCAGGAGGCGCAAACCACCCCCGAGCTGGTAAGGTTTGCTACGACTCACTACCTTGCTGCTGACCAGGTTCCCGCGTTTGTCTTGCCGCAACATCCTTCTGGCGTGATGACCCTCTCTTCGGCTCATCCGGTCTATTGCTGCCCGCTGCGCGAGCGCGAGCCGATTCTGCGTCTGGCGAAATCGGCGCTGGTAACGGTCTACCCGCTGCCAGACACGCGCATGCTGATGGTTGTGAATATCCACGCGGTCAACTTCAGCCTGGGCGTGGATGTGTATAGTAAGCAGTTACTTCCGATCGGTGACCAGATCGCCCATCACAGCGGGCCCATCATTATGGCCGGGGATTTTAATGCCTGGAGCCGTCCGCGCATGAATGCGCTGTATCGCTTTGCACGCGAAATGTCGCTGCGTGAAGTTCGTTTTAGCGATGACCAGCGCAAGAAAGCGTTTGGTCGTCCTCTCGATTTTGTCTTCTATCGTGGTCTGAACGTTCACGACGCCTCTGTTCTGGTGACGCGTGCCTCCGATCACAATCCTCTACTCGTTGAATTCAGTCCCGGCAAACCTGATAAATAATGGTATGTCAGGTCTGCCGTGGGGCAGGCCATTCGGGTGCTGCCCTTTATTTTAAACAACAAAAGGACAGTACGATGACAACAACACACTCCCATCATGACAACGTAGAAAAACAGTTTGGCTCCCAGGCAAATGCTTATCTGAGCAGTGCAGTGCACGCGTCTGGCCGTGATCTGGTCCGTCTCGGTGAACGCCTGGCGGCAGTGCCGCACGCGCACGTTCTGGACTTAGGCTGTGGCGCCGGGCATGCCAGCTTCACGGCAGCACAGCAGGTGGCGCAGGTCACGGCCTATGATTTATCCAGTCAGATGCTGGAGGTGGTTGCAGAGGCCGCACAAGACAAAGGGCTGAACAACATCGCAACGCGCCAGGGCTATGCCGAATCCTTACCCTTTGAAGATGCCTCATTTGAAGTTGTTATCAGCCGTTATTCTGCGCATCACTGGCATGACGTCGGCCAGGCATTACGTGAAGTTAAACGCGTTCTGAAGCCGGGCGGGATCTTTATCATTATGGATGTGATGTCGCCGGGACATCCGGTGCGTAATATCTGGCTGCAAACGGTCGAAGCGCTGCGCGACACCTCGCATGTGCAAAACTACTCCAGCGGGGAGTGGTTCGCGCTGATTACTGAAGCGGGGCTGATCACACGTGCATTGATAACGGATCGCTTGCCGCTGGAGTTCAGCTCGTGGATTGCCCGTATGCGCACGCCGGAAGCGTTAAGCCAGGCCATTCGGTTGTATCAGGATAGTGCGTCAGCGGAAGTGAAGGCGTACTTTGAATTGCAGGATGATGGATCATTTACCAGCGATACCATCATGGCTGAAGCGCAAAAAGCAGCGTAAAGAAAAAAGGCACCGAGGGGAATCGGTGCCTTTTTATCGTTAGGTCGTGTCATCAGGAGTCTGGCGTGGCGCTGTTTTTCACAAACAACGTTAGCTGGTCGCCTGGTTTCAGATTGTCAGTATCATTGTTCCAGCGCATCACATCCTTGATATTTACGCCGTGTCGTTTTGCGATACTGGACAGTGAATCACCTTTACGCACACGATAGGTAATGCTATCGCTGTTGCTGGCGAGACGCTGTGCACTGTTACCTGCACCCACCGTCAGAGTCTGACCCACTTTCAGGCCTGAGCTGCGCAGATTATTCCACTGCTGCAAGTCGTTTGCCGTCACGCCAAGACGTGAGGCAATGCCCGAAAGCGTATCACCTGACCGAACCTTATAGCTGCGGCTGTTCACGGATGATGCATCCGCGATCAGTGTTGACTGAACAGCGGCAATTTCACCCGATGCTAAAGACTCACGTAACTGCTCAGCATGTTTCTGCGGAACCATTACATACTGCGGACCACTGGCCCCCAGCGTTGAGCCTTTAACGCCAGCATTAAAGGTTTTCAGTTTACTTACCGACATACCCGTCATATCAGCAACTTGTTGAATATCAACCGGATTGCTGAGGCGAACGCGCGCCAGTGCACGACTTTCGTCTGGTGTTGGCAGTTGTACACCGTAACGCTTGCTGTTCTTGAGAATATCGCTCAATGCCAGCATTTTCGGTACGTAAATCTTCGTTTCCTGTGGCAGTGAGAGCGACCAAAAATCGGTGGATTTACCCCGTGCTTTATTCGCTTTCATTGCCTTCAGTACACGACCTTCGCCACTGTTATACGCTGCGACCGTTAACAGCCAGTCGCCGTCGAACATCTTATTAAGACGTTCCATCATGTCGAGAGCGGCTGTCGTTGAAGCGACAACATCACGACGCGCATCATAGTTGCGGGTCTGTTTCAAACCATAGTTTCGCCCGGTGCTCGGAATGATCTGCCAAATGCCTGCGGCATTGGCGCCAGACGTCGCGTGTGGGTCAAAAGCGCTCTCCACTATGGGTAGGAGTACCAGCTCCATCGGCATGTTACGTTTCTTAACTTGCCCGGCTATCCAGTACATATACGGCTCTGCCCGTAAAGTTACATCGTGGAGATAGCTCTTATTTCTTAAATACTTTTGCTTCTGTTCGCGAATCCGGTTGTTTTCCGGAATTCCCATCTTTAGCTCGTCGCCAATAGAGGTCCACAAGTCTTCATCCTGTGCGAAAGACGTCCCATCGTCCATCCATCGCGCTGAACTTGTAAACTTCCCTGCTTCCCCTTGACCAGCTGCAGAAAGGCTCTGTGCGTGCTGTTGTACGTTGCTGCCGTTCTGCGACTGGCAACCTACAAGCAGGACAGAGGCGAGTAATATCGCTTTTGCCTTCATGTGTGTGTCAATAGTTGCTTAAAAGACGAGCGATGATAACGGCGAAATTTTGAAAAGGCAACCCGCAATTATCTGAAGTTATCTTTCTTTGACCTTAACCATGCAAATCGTTGTTCTGGTTGTGACAAATTTGTTTCTTTGTTAATTTCATCAATTAAATCAACATCATCTGTTCGTAAAAATAAATTAGTTTTACGCTCATTTTTCAGAATTACGGGGAGTGTTTTTTGGTTTTTTGCACGTAACTCCTTCACTTTGTGATAATAATCTTGAATCGCCCGGTCCTCTGGCAAGATGCTCGCCGCAAACTTCATATTTCCTAATGTATACTCATGTGCGCAACAAATAAGGGTATCGTCAGGTAATGCGCTAATCTTCTGTAATGACTGGTACATCTGGGCTGGGGTGCCCTCAAAAAGCCTTCCACAGCCGCCGGAGAACAGCGTGTCGCCGCAAAAAAGATAAGGTTTACTGTAGAAACAAAGATGTCCCAAAGTGTGACCTGGTGTAGCAAATACAGAAAACTCCCACTCGCGTATGAGGATATTTTCACCTTCTTCGACTACCTGCGTTGTTCCCTTATCTTGTGTCTCTGCCGGTCCGTAAACCACCAGATGCGGGAATTGGGCACGAAGGTCAGCAACGCCGCCGGTGTGATCGTTATGATGATGGGTCAGAAGGATGGCCTCTGGTTGCCAGCCGTTCTCTTTTATCGCGTCTGATACAGGAGCCGATTCTCCAGGATCGACAATAATGCACCGACGCTCGTCATCGACTAAAACCCAGATGTAATTGTCCTGAAAGGCGGGAATACTGATAAGATTCATAAATTACCTCTTATAGCGTGGTGGGTGTGTTGATGAAACCGGCAAGGATACCTCAGATTGTCCCGGCACCTGAACGTTGGGCCGAATTGCCCTGGGGTGAATACTATCGCGAGAACCTGGAACAGCAGCTTAAACCCTGGCTCGCGAAAATGTATGGTTTTCACTTGCTTAAGATTGGCAATCTCAGCGCGGAAATCAATACCGAAAACTGCGCTATCTCACATCAGGTTAATGTCTCTCTTGGCGCATCGCCGGTTCAGGTGAAAGCGGATCCTTTGCATCTGCCGTTTGCGGAAAAGTCCGTTGATGCCTGCCTGCTGGCACACACGTTGCCCTGGTGCAGCGATCCTCATCGCCTGCTGCGCGAGGCAGATCGCGTCCTGATTGATGATGGCTGGCTGATACTCAGCGGGTTCAATCCGCTGAGTCTGATGGGGCTGCGCAAGCTGGTTCCGGTGCTTCGCCGGACACCGCCGTATAACAGCAGGATGTTCACGATGATGCGCCAGCTTGACTGGCTTTCACTGCTGAATTTTGAGGTGCTCTGCTCGGGCGGTTTTCAGGTACTTCCCTGGGCGCGGCAGGGGGGCGTTGTTCTGAGCACCCATCTGCCGGCATTAGGCTGCATGCAATTTATTGTCGCGCGTAAGCGGACCATCCCCCTTACGCTTAATCCGATGAAGCAGAGTAAATCGAAATCGCCCATTCGCCAGACCGTGGGCGCCACGCGGCAGTACAGAAAACCCTGATCAGGATTCGGGCTGATAGCCTGTGTCTTCATGAGCGGGGTTGGATGCCGCCGCCCGTGCCAGTTCGTCACAACGTTCGTTTTCGGGGTGGCCTGCGTGACCTTTAACCCATTCCCATTTAATCTCGTGCTGGCCCAGCGCAGCATCAAGACGTTTCCAGAGATCGACGTTTTTGACTGGCTTTTTATCTGCCGTCTTCCAGCCGCGTTTTTTCCAGTTGTGGATCCACTGGGTGATCCCCTGGCGTACGTACTGACTGTCAGTGCTCAACACCACATCGCAGTGTTCTTTTAGCGCTTCCAGCGCCACAATGGCGGCCATCAACTCCATGCGGTTGTTGGTGGTCAGAAAATAGCCTTCGCTAAAAGTTTTTTCATGCTCACGATAGCGCATAATCGCGCCATAACCGCCAGGCCCTGGGTTGCCGAGGCAAGATCCATCGGTGAAAATTTCTACCTGTTTACGCATCTCTGGTAGACTTCCTGTATTTGAAACGTTCAGTTAAACGATAAGTCTGACATAAATGACCGCTATGAGCACTGCAATTACTCGCCAGATTGTCCTCGATACCGAAACCACCGGTATGAACCAGATCGGCGCGCACTACGAAGGGCACAAGATCATCGAGATCGGTGCCGTTGAAGTGGTGAACCGTCGTCTTACGGGGAACAACTTCCATGTCTACCTCAAACCCGACCGACTGGTGGACCCAGAAGCGTTCGGCGTGCACGGTATCGCCGATGAGTTCTTGCTGGATAAACCGACCTTTGCGGAAGTGGCAGACGAGTTTCTGGAATATATCAAAGGCGCCGAGCTTATCATTCACAACGCGTCGTTCGATATCGGCTTTATGGACTATGAGTTCAGTAAGCTCCATCGTGATATTCCGAAAACGAACACGTTCTGTAAGGTGACCGATAGCCTGGCGCTGGCAAGGAAAATGTTTCCTGGCAAGCGTAACAGCCTGGATGCGCTCTGTTCTCGCTATGAAATAGATAACACCAAGCGAACGTTGCACGGCGCATTGCTCGATGCCCAGATCCTGGCGGATGTCTACCTGGCGATGACCGGTGGTCAGACGTCCATGAAGTTCAGCATGGAAAATGAATCGCAGCAGACGCAGGGGGAAGCGGGGATTCAACGCGTTGTTCGCCAGGCCAGTCGTTTGCGAGTGGTTTTAGCCAATGATGAAGAGTTACTTAACCATGAATCCCGTCTTGATTTAGTGCAGAAGAAAGGCGGAAGCTGCATGTGGCGGGCCTGAAAAAGGGCCGGAATGCCTGTAAAATCATCGTATGGGTGAATTTTGCAGCAAACGATTCAAAACGTGAGAAAAAGCGTTGACGAGTCCGGAGGCAAACCGTAATATGCGCCTCGTTCCCCCAGCGGGAACAGTGGAGCGGTAGTTCAGTCGGTTAGAATACCTGCCTGTCACGCAGGGGGTCGCGGGTTCGAGTCCCGTCCGTTCCGCCACTATTCAGAAGGCCTGAATCAGAAATGATTCAGGCCTTCGTCGTTTCTGCGTCTGCAAATCTTCTTTATCCGCCCCCCCTGTCTTTATTAACAAAAAGTTAATATCTGTGGTGCAATTAATTAACATTTGATCAATGATAGTGCACATTTTGCACCGTATTTGTGCATTTTGCCACCGATTGATTTTTTGGCAGCGGAGCAGATGTGTAATTTTGTAAAAAATAATTCACAGAAAATCATTCGCTTATCTCCATCCCTTCAGAAAGTTCATGAACCAATGCTTTATTGGTTCGTTTATTGCTTAATCATTAGCACGGTAAGTAGCACGTCATATCAATAGCTTATCGTTAATAAAAATAAAGTAATGATGATAGCGAGCGAACCAATATGGAAAAACCGTCACGGTTTCTGGCCAATTCCAGCACCGCGCTTGAGCAGCTGCGCGGACTGATCAACCAGCATGAGTCAACACCAGGCACTCCGCTGCCCACTGAACGTGAGCTGTCGGAGACTCTCGGCGTGGGACGACGTGAAGTACGTCGTGCGCTGGATGTGCTGGAAGAGGAGGGGCGGATCTGGCGTAAACAGGGCAAAGGGACCTTTATAGGCCCGTCTGCACCTGTTGAACCTCTGGCCCTTCAGGGATTGGTTCAGCAAACCAACCTTCTGGAAGTCATGGAAGCTCGTCTACAGCTCGAACCCGGCTTAGCCCGGCTTGCGGCACTGCGTGCCACCAGGGAAAACCTCGCGCTTATGCAGCGCATGCTGGAACGCATTGATAAGGTCAGCCCGGACGACCGCGATCTCAACGAACTCTGGGATAGCGCATTTCACCGCGCCATTGCCGAGGCTGCCGGTAATCGCCTGATGCTTGGCCTGTTTGATGCCATTGATGCCGTCAGACGTGAACCGGGCTGGCAGCATTTGCGCGAATTAGCCCGTACACCCGAGCGGGTTGATCACTACAACGACCATCATCAAAAAATCATGTCTGCGATTATCCATCGCCAGCCTAATGAAGCAGCGGCCGCCATGCGCGAACACCTGCTTAGCCTGCAGTCAGCCCTGATTCAGGCTATTCACCTTGAGGACGACTTCACGCTATGACGACGATCCCGTTTAAGGACCCCACGCCTGTACTGCGGCTGCAAAAGCTTAACGTAACGTTCGCCGGCTCTCCGGTGAGCGTGCTTGATGGTATTTCACTGACGGTCAACGCGGGAGAAACGCTGGCGCTGGTGGGGGAATCCGGCTGCGGGAAAAGTATCACCTCATTAGCGCTGATGGGCTTACTGCCCGCCAGCGCACAGATCGTCAGCGGCGAGATGCAGTTCCGTCGTCACGACTTACGAAAGCTTTCACCGCGGGAATATGCCGATCTTCGCGGCAGCGAACTGGCAATGATTTTCCAGGAGCCAATGACCTCGCTCAACCCTGCCTTCACGCTGGGAGACCAGCTCAGTGAAGCGGTGATGCGCCATCAGAAACTTTCTCGTGCAGAGGCGATGAAGGTTGCGCTGCAGATTCTGGAGAAGGTGCAGATCCCGGCAGCAGAAATGCGCCTGAAAGCGTATCCGCACCAGCTTTCCGGGGGGATGCGTCAGCGCGTGATGATTGCGATGGCGCTGATTAACCATCCACGTTTGCTGATTGCCGACGAGCCGACAACCGCGCTGGATGTGACCATTCAGGCGCAGATCCTCGCGCTGCTTAATACCCTCAAAGAAGAGACCGGTACGGCGGTGTTAATGATCACCCACGATCTGGGCGTGGTGGCGGAAGTCGCGCAGCAGGTGGCGGTAATGTATGCCGGACAGGTGGTAGAGCAGGGGAGCGTGGAGGCCATTTTTGCCGACCCGCAACACCCGTACACCATAGGACTGATGGGCTCGATTCCGTCCCTCGGCGCACGTAAAGGCGCGCTTTCCACTATTCCCGGAGCCGTTCCGCTGCCGGAATCCATGCCCAAAGGGTGCCGGTTCGCTACCCGCTGCCCCTTCGCGCAAACGCGGTGTCATGACGAAAAGCCGTCGCTGACGGCGATGGGGACCGACCATCAGGTGGCCTGCTTCCGCGTGCCGCTGGAACAACATATTGCGCTGGGAGAAATTGCATGACGACGCCCATTCTTGAAGCCCGGGACCTGAGCAAGCTTTTTCCCGGCCCTAAAAAACTGTTTACCCCAGCACGTTTTGTCACCGCGGTCGATCGCGTCTCCCTCTCCGTCATGCCTGGTGAAACGCTGGCGATTGTGGGTGAGTCCGGATCCGGAAAATCGACGCTGGGCCGTCTTCTTCTGCGGCTGCTGGCGGCCAGCGAAGGACGCGTATTTTATCAGGGTGAGGAGATCACTCATGCCTCGGGAGCGCGTCTGAACCAGCTGCGGCGGGAGCTGCAGATCATCTTTCAGGATCCTTTCGCATCGTTAAACCCGCGCATGGCGGTCGAGCAGATCGTCGGTGAGCCGCTGTGGCTACACCAGTCGATGAAGAAAGCCGACAGGCAATATCGGGTGGCGGAGCTGCTTAAAACCGTAGGGCTGCCAGCGGCCTGGGCGCAACGTTATCCGCACGAATTTTCCGGAGGGCAGCGTCAGCGAATCGGTATTGCGCGTGCGCTGGCCTCCGGGCCAAAGCTGTTGCTGGGGGACGAGCCGGTCTCCGCGCTGGATGTCTCGGTTCAGGCGCAGGTGGTCAACCTGCTGGAAAGTCTGAAGCATCAGCTGGGGCTGACAATGGTGATTGTTGCCCATGGCCTGGCGGTGATTCGCCATATGAGTGACCGCGTGGCGGTGATGTATCTCGGGCAAATTGTTGAGCTTGCGACAGTCGACGAAATCTTTGATGCCCCGCTACACCCCTATACGCAGGCGTTAATCGCCTCCGCCCCCCAGATCCAGGCGCGCCGCGGGTGGCACCTCTGCTGCAGGGGGATTTACCGAACCCGGCCAGCCCACCGTCAGGCTGCCGTTTCCATACCCGTTGTCCGTATGCCACGGATGAATGTCGCCAGGTCGAGCCGATCAATCAGGTGCTGGACGGGGGACGCCAGATTGCCTGCCATCGCTGGCAGGAGATTAACCGTGATCGCAGTGTTATCCAGATAGCACCGCCATCCGCAGCCTTTCTGCGCCGCCGCGCGCTGTTTGAACACGCGGCCAATCACTCCTCCCTTCCTTCAAGGAACTCATGATAATGACAATGCGTAATTCTCTTTTGACCGTACTGGGAAGTGTTATGTTGCTTGGCGCGGCGCTGCCCGCCCATTCTGAAAGCGTACTGCGAATTGGTCTGGGTGCGGATCCGGACATGCTCGATCCGCATCTTGCGCGCACCTATTATGGCCGTTTCGTCTTTGCGTCTCTGTGCGACCGGCTGGTGGACGTGGATGAGCATCTGAAAGTGGTGCCGGGTCTGGCGAAATCGTGGGCCTGGAGTGACGACGGCAAAACGCTGACCATGGATCTGCGTGAAGGTGTGACCTTCCATGACGGTGAAAAATTTGACGCCGCCGCGGCAAAATACAACCTCGACCGCGCGCTGACGTTAAAAGGTTCGCTGCGTAAAAGTGAAATCTCGTCCGTTGAGTCCGTTGAGGTGACAGGCCCGATGCAGATTGCCCTGCATCTGAAAACACCTGATGCCGCACTGCTGATGCAGCTTACCGATCGCGCCGGGGCGATGATGGCACCCGACGCCGCGAAAAAGCCTGACTTTGCCGCCCATCCGGTCTGCTCTGGCCCCTATAAGTTCGACAGCCGCGTCTCACAGGACCGTATCGTTCTGACGCGTTTTGACAACTACTGGAACAAAGGCGCTTACCATTTCGACAAAATTATCTATCTGCCGATCCCGGATGCTTCCGTGCGTCTGGCTAACCTGCGTGCAGGGGATCTTGATCTGACTGAAGGCATTGCCGCCAGCGACGTGAAAACCGTAGAAGCCGACAGCAAACTGGCGCTGGCGAAGGTGACCGGTCTGGGTTATCAGGGCATTACCTTCAATATCAATAACGGCAAGGTCCCGGCGAACGATCCGTTTAAGGATGCCCGCGTGCGTGAGGCATTTTCTCAGGCAATCGATCGCGATGCGTTAAATCAGGTGGTCTTCGAGGGACTGTACACCCCGGCAAACCAGGCGTTTTCTACCGTAAGTCCGTATCACGTTAACCTGCCGGTGCCACCACGCGATGTCGACAAAGCCAAAGCGCTGTTGAAAGCGGCAGGCGTCACTACGCCGCTGAATGTCAATCTGCTGGTGCCCAACAACCCAACTTCACAGCAGGTCGGTCAGGTACTGCAGGCGATGGTCGCAGAGGCTGGCTTTAACCTGAACCTGCAAATGACCGAGTTCGCCACGCTGCTCGACCGTCAGCAAAGCGGTGATTATCAGCTGAGCTTCTCTGGCTGGTCGGGTCGTCCGGATCCGGATGGCAGCATCTACGGCTTCATTAACAGCAAAGGCACCCTTAACGACGGCCGTTACAGTAACGCGCAGGTGGATGAATGGCTGACGCAGGCGCGCCTGAGCAACGACAAAGCCGTCCGTCAGCCGCTGTACGACAAGGTGGTGAAACAGCTGCAGACGGATATGCCCATCGCCTACCTCTATTTTGAACCGCGTATTTTTGGTCTGAACAAGAGCGTGCAGGGCTTTAAACCGTATCCGGACGGCATTGTGCGTCTGGCTGGCCTGACGCTGGCGAAATAACTGGCCTGAGGAGAACCCATGCTGGAACTGATTTGCAAACGTCTGCTGCTGGCCATCCCGACCTTACTGTTGGTGAGTATGATGGTGTTCGGCCTGCAAAAACTGCTGCCCGGCGATCCGCTGATCGCCATGGCCGGGGAGGAGCGCGATCCGGCGGTGATCGCCCAGCTGCGTGCTGAGCTCAATCTCGATGCGCCCATCCCTGTGCAGTACTTCAACTGGCTGACGCGCGCGCTGCAGGGCGATCTTGGTGTCTCCTTACGCACTCACGAGCCGGTCACCCAGCTCATTGCCAGCAAACTGCCGGTGACGCTGGAGCTGTCGCTGCTGGCGATGATCATCGCGCTGGTGTTTGGCATCAGCATGGGGATCCTCGCGGCGGTCAACAAAAACAGCTGGGTCGATCACGGTGCCAACTTTGTGGCGATCTCGGGGATCTCGATACCGCATTTCTGGCTCGGGATCCTGTTGATTCTGGTCTTCTCGGTCAATCTGCAATGGCTGCCAGCGTCGGGATTCGTGCCGTTTAGTGAAGATCCGATCCAGAACCTGCGTACGCTGTTGTTGCCTGCCTCGGTACTGGGAACGGGGCTGGCGGCCACGCTGATGCGCCATACCCGCGCCTCCATGATCGCGGTAATGAAGGCCGATTACATCCGCACCGCACGGGCTAAAGGGCTGTTGCCAAAGGCGGTGATTTTAAAGCATGCGTTTCGCAATGCGCTGGTTCCGGTGATCACCCTGACCACGCTGCTGTTCGGCGAACTGCTGGGTGGCGCGGTACTGACCGAACAGGTCTTCACCATTCCAGGGTTCGGCAAGATGATCGTCGATTCGGTCTTTAACCGTGACTATGCGGTGGTGCAGGGGGTGGTGCTTATCGTGGCGATCGGTTTCCTGCTGCTGAATCTGCTGGCCGACGTGCTTTACGTTCTTATCAACCCGAAAATGCGAGGTTAAGCATGGCGGAACTGACAACTCAAACCATTGCCGCGGTTCAGCCCCGTGCGCAGAACCGGGTGCTGAAGAAATTTCTCGCCAATAAAAGCGCGGTGATGGGTGCCGTAGTGGTGGGCTTTTTTGTGCTGGTGGCACTGCTGGCGCCGTGGATCGCGCCTTTTGATCCGGTGAAAGCCAATTTCCTGGCGGTGCGTAAAGCGCCTTCGGTGATGTACTGGTTTGGGACCGATGAACTGGGCCGCGATATTTTGTCCCGCATTATCTGGGGGGCGAGAACGTCGTTGATGGCTGGCTGTATGTCGGTGGTGATCGCCGTGGTCATTGGCGTTCCGCTGGGGCTGGTGGCGGGTTACTTCCAGAAGATGTGGGACGGCGTGATCTCGCGTTTTATTGAAGCGCTGCTGGCCTGTCCGTTCCTGATCATGGCGATCGCGCTCGGGGCGTTTCTGGGCCCAAGCCTGACCAACGCCATGATCGCCATTGGCCTCTCCGCAATGCCGATCTTCGCCCGCCTGACGCGCGGCCAGGTGATCGCCATTCGCAACGAAGAGTATATCGACGGCGCGAGGGCGATTGGCCTGCCGGATCGCTGGATCATCATTAAGTATGTGCTGCCCAATGTGATGTCTCCGATTCTGGTGCAGGCCACGCTGGCCATTGCCTCGGCAATCATTGCTGAAGCCAGTTTGTCGTTTCTGGGGTTAGGCCAGCAGCCGCCGAACCCGTCATGGGGCTCAATGCTTAATACCGCGAAAGGTTTCCTTGAGCAGGCTCCGTGGATGTCTGTATTCCCCGGTGTGGCGATTTTTCTTGCCGTGCAGGGCTTTAATTTACTCGGCGACGGGCTGCGCGATGCGCTCGATCCGCGCCATGACTAAGGAGTCATGATGACCAAAGCGCTTGATTTCACTTCCGGTTACGATTCACGACGCCCACCGATGATGGGCCACAACGCCGTGGCGACATCTCAGCCGCTGGCGGCCCAGGCGGGAATGAAAATGCTGCAGCTCGGCGGGAACGCGGTTGATGCGGCGGTTGCAACCGCCATGGCGTTGACGGTGGTTGAACCCACCGGCAACGGTATTGGCAGCGATGCCTTTGCCATCGTCTGGGATGGTGAAAAACTCCACGGCCTGAACGCCTCAGGCCGCTCGCCTGCCAGCTGGCATGCGGATCTGTTTGCCGGTAAAACCGCGGTGCCGGAAATTGGCTGGGACGCCGTCACCGTGCCGGGTGCGGTTTCGGGCTGGGTGGCGCTGGCAGAACGTTTTGGCACGCTGCCGCTCACTACGCTGGCGCAACCGGCCATCGAGTATGCGCGTAACGGTTTTCCGGTCTCCCCGTTGATTGGCCATCTCTGGCAGCGGGGTTATAACAAGCTGAAAGATCAGCCAGGCTTTAGCGCCTGCTTTGCACCGGAAGGGCGTGCTCCCCGGGTTGGCGAGATCTTCCGTAACCCGGCGCAGGCTCATTCGCTGGAGCTGATTGCCAGAACCAACGGTGAAGCGTTTTACCGCGGCGAGCTGGCGCAGAAAATTGCCGCTTTCGCGAAAGAGCATGGCGCGCACCTGACGGCAGAGGATTTGGCCAATCATCGTGTGGACTGGGTAGAACTGCTGTCGCGTGATTTTGCCGGTGGTTCGGTGCAGGAGCTGCCGCCAAACGGGCAGGGCATCGCCACGCTGATTGCGCTCGGTATTCTGGAGCAGTGTGGAATTGAAAAACATCATCCGGATTCCGTGCAGTCGCTTCATCTGTCTATTGAAGCGATGAAACTGGCGCTGGCGGATCTCGATCGCTACGTCGCTGATGAAGAACACATGGAGTTTGCGGCCCAGGCGTTGCTGAGCGATCGTTACCTGGCGTCGCGCGCGGCGCTTATCGACCCCGATAACGCCTCCGATTTCGTCTACGGTTCGCCGACGCAGAGCGGCACGGTCTACCTGAGCGCTGCAGATTCCAGCGGTATGATGATCTCCTTTATTCAGTCCAACTATATGGGCTTTGGATCCGGGATTGTGGTGCCGGAGACCGGGATCAGTCTGCAAAACCGCGGCTGTGGCTTTGTGCTGGATCCAAACCATCCGAATGCGCTGGCGGGCAGTAAGCGTCCGTTCCACACCATCATTCCGGGCTTTGCGATGGACGGCAACGGTAAACCGCTGATGTCCTTTGGCGTCATGGGCGGGCCAATGCAGGCGCAGGGGCATATGCAGATGGCGCTGCGCATCATGCTGCACGGGCAAAACCCACAGGCGGCAATTGATGCGCCTCGCTGGCGCGTGGTGCAGGGCAGGGAAGTGATCGTCGAATCGACGTTCGATCGCAATACTATCGCCGCACTGCGTGAGCGCGGGCACCAGATCGTGGTGGAAGATCCGCTCCAGGATTACAACTTCGGCGGCGCGCAGGTGATTTATCGTATGCCGGAAGGGCACTATGTGGCGGCGACAGAGAGCCGCAAAGACGGGCAGGCGCTGGTGAGTTAATGATGTCCCCTCCCTCTACCTGTGAGAGGGAGGGGAAACCGTTATCCAATGCTAAAGGGATCCGCATCCTGCCAGGCCGGAAACTTCTCGCGATATTCCTTCAGGGCCGTCAGTGACAACTCAGCATCAATGCGCGTTGCCTGATGCGGCTCGGCGGTGGCAATAATTTCACCCTGCGGGTTCACCACCCGGCTATCCCCCCGATAATGATGCCCGTTGCCATCGGTCCCCACGCGGTTACAGCCGACCACATACGCCTGGTTTTCAATGGCGCGTGCGACCAGCAGCGACTGCCAGTGCAGGGAGCGCGGGGCAGGCCAGTTGGCGACATACAGCGCCAGGTCGTAATCGTTGCGGTTGCGTGACCACACCGGGAAGCGCAGGTCGTAGCAAACCAGCGGCAGAATACGCCAGCCGCGCCATTCGAACACCACGCGCGCATCACCCGCTTCATAGTGATGATGTTCATCTGCCATGCGGAACAGATGGCGTTTATCATAGAAATGCACTTTCCCTTCCGGCTCGACCAGCAGGAAGCGGTTGACCGGCCCGCGTTCGGTTTGCAGCGCAGCGCTGCCGGCAATCAGCGCATTGGTTTGCTGTGCTTTGGCGTGCATCCAGGCGACCACCTCTTGCTGTGGCATTGACTGTTGCGCCGCTTCCATGGCGAAGCCGGTAGTGAACATCTCCGGCAGGACAATCACATCACGCCCGGTAATGCCTTCCAGTTGACGATCAAAGTGGCGCAGGTTGGCAGGGCCGTCCATCCACACTAAAGGTTGCTGCAAAATCGAAATCTTCAGACCAGGCACAATTCAGACTCCTCAAACGACCACTTTTTGACACTGTAGCACGACATAAAGAGAAAATGTGGCAATAAAAAACCCCGCGCGTGGCGGGGTTTGTAGAAGCGAAACGCGTTATGCAGCTTCAGGTTTGCGGACCTTCTCCGGCAGCTTTACCGGCTGTGTCGCCAGCTCATCCGGGTCGAAATCATCCACGTTAATGCTGCGCAGACGGCTCTCTTCGGCTTTCACCAGCAGAGCGGCTTCATCATTGTTGATGATCCCGCCCGTCAGGGCCTGTTTCGCCAGTTCATCCAGGCGGGTGAACGGCAGGTTTTTGCCCAGCTGTTTGCAGATCTTCTGGTGGATGGGATCGGCAGCCATCACGTCCAGCAGCGCTTCTTCCAGCAGACCAACCGGGTTATGCGGCGTGGGAGCCAGATACTGACCGCGGCCGATACGGGAACGGGTTGCGCTCGGTACCTGCAGGATCTTCGCCACTTTGTGATCCAGTTTGTCAGACGGGGCCAGATGATGACGACCGGTCGGGAAGATCACCACGCGAAGGGCGCCTGCAACAAAGCGGTTCGGGAAGTTCGCCAGCAGATCGTCAATGGCCTGTTCCGCCTGATACATCGCATCCTGAACACCCCAGTGAACCAGCGGCAGATCGGCTTCCTGACGGCCTTCATCGTCGTAGCGTTTCAGGACCGCAGAGGCCAGGAAGATTTGGCTCAGCACATCACCCAGACGGGCAGAGATACGCTCGCGACGCTTCAGGCTACCGCCCAGCACCGCCATAGAAACATCTGACAGCAGAGCGAGGTTGGCGCTCAGGCGGTTAAGATGCTGGTAATAACGCTTGGTCGCATCACCGGTTGGCGTGGTGCTGGTAAGACCGCGCGTCAGACCCAGCCAGAAGCTGCGTACTTTATTACTGCCCACGTGACCGATATGTTTGAACAGCAGCTTGTCGAAGGCATCCACGTCGTTATTCTGCGCGGCGGCCATCTCTTCCAGCACATAAGGATGGCAACGGATTGCCCCCTGGCCGAAGATCATCATGCTGCGGGTCAGGATGTTTGCCCCTTCAACGGTGATGGCAATCGGTGCGCCCTGGTAGCCGCGCGCCAGGAAGTTACCCTCGCCGAGCATGATGCCTTTACCGCCCGCGATATCCATTGCATCAATGATTGACTGCTGTGCGCGGTGGGTACAGTGATACTTCACGATAGCTGACAGCACGGCCGGTTTTTCGCCCAGCATAATGCCGTAGGTAATCAGGGAGGCGGCAGCATCCATCACGTAGGCGTTGCCTGCGATACGTGCCAGCGGCTCTTCGATCCCTTCCATCTTGCCGATAGAGATTTTGAACTGACGGCGGATATGGGCGTATGCACCAATCCCCATCGCGACAGATTTCAAACCACCGGTCGAGTTCGACGGCAGGGTAATACCGCGGCCAACCGACAGACATTCCACCAGCATGCGCCAGCCCTGACCGGCCATTTTTGGACCACCGATGATGTAGTCAATCGGTACAAAGATATCCTTGCCGCGGGTTGGGCCGTTCTGGAACGGTACGTTCAGCGGGAAGTGGCGACGACCAATTTCAACGCCTGGGGTGGAGGTTGGGATCAGCGCACAGGTAATGCCCAGATCTTCTTCACCGCCCAGCAGTTTTTCCGGATCGGAGAGCTTAAAGGCCAGTCCCAGCACGGTCGCGATAGGGGCGAGCGTAATATAACGTTTGTTCCAGGTCAGGCGCATACCCAGCACCTGTTGGCCCTGCCATTCACCCATGCAGACGACGCCGGTATCCGGGATCGCACCCGCATCGGAACCCGCTTCCGGGCTGGTCAACGCGAAGCATGGAATTTCCTGGCCGCGTGCCAGACGCGGCAGGTAGTGATCTTTCTGCTCTTCGGTACCGTAGTGTTGCAGCAGTTCACCCGGGCCTAACGAGTTCGGCACGCCAACGGTGATCGCCAGGATCCCAGAAACGCCTGCCAGTTTTTGCAGGACGCGTGCCTGAGCGTAAGCGGAGAACTCCAGACCGCCGTACTCTTTCTTAATGATCATCGCGAAGAAGCGGTGTTCTTTCAGATACGCCCACAGTTCTGGCGGCAGGTCCGCCATTTCATGGGTAATCGCGAAGTCATTTGCCATGCGGCACGCTTCTTCCACCGGACCATCAATAAAGGCCTGTTCTTCAGCGGTCAGACGCGGTTGCGGATAGTTGTGCAGCTTTTTCCAGTCCGGGTTGCCCTGGAACAGGTCGCCTTCCCACCAGGTGGTACCGGCATCAATCGCTTCTTTCTCCGTACGCGACATGGGCGGCATCACTTTGCGGAAGCCTTTGAACACCGGCGCGGAGATCATCGATTTACGCATCGGCGTAAAGTTAAACGGCAGAAGAATGATAGCCAGCGGGACTAAAAGCCAGATATTCCACAGGCCAGCGACGCCAAGCGCAGCCGTCCAGGCCAGCAGAACCAGACTGCTCAGGAATAAACTCACCCGGTGATAGAACAGCACACCGAGCAGAACAACGGTTGCGAGAATGCTCAAAATCATCATAAAGAAAAGCTCCCTTGCTTGTAGGAGGTCTGACCACTTGTGATGATATGGTTGTAGTTGATGTTATTTCCTTTAGCAATGTGTTTACAAAATAATTACAACCTGGTTCACATTGTTCAGGTTTAAGCCGGCACGAAAACGCAAAACGCCAGACGATTCGCATGGCTTTAGCTTCTCGCTTTTCCCGCTATCCGGTACACTCCACTGTGTTATTTCATCAATACTGAAGGATTATCCTCATGTACCAGGATCTTATTCGTAACGAACTGAACGAAGCGGCGGAAACGCTGGCTAACTTTCTGAAAGATGATGCCAATATTCACGCTATTCAGCGCGCAGCGGTCCTGCTGGCCGACAGTTTCAAGGCCGGCGGTAAAGTGCTCTCCTGTGGTAACGGTGGTTCCCACTGTGATGCGATGCACTTTGCAGAAGAGCTGACCGGGCGTTATCGTGAAAACCGTCCGGGCTACCCGGCGATTGCGATTTCCGATGTGAGCCACATTTCCTGCGTCAGTAACGATTTTGGTTATGACTATATCTTCTCTCGCTACGTTGAAGCCGTGGGCCGTGAAGGTGACGTGCTGCTGGGTATTTCGACGTCCGGAAACTCGGCTAACGTGATCAAAGCGATTGCCGCAGCGCGTGAAAAAGGGATGAAAGTCATCACCCTGACCGGTAAAGATGGCGGTAAGATGGACGGTACGGCGGATATCGAAATCCGTGTTCCACACTTCGGTTATGCTGACCGTATTCAGGAAATTCACATCAAAGTGATCCACATCCTGATCCAGCTGATCGAAAAAGAGATGGTTAAGTAAGACTTCGCTGGGGGCATGATTGCCCCCGCTGTTGTGGAGGTGATGTATGTGCGAATTGCTCGGGATGAGCGCCAATGTGCCAACCGATATCTGCTTTAGCTTCACCGGGCTCGTTCAGCGCGGCGGGGGCACCGGGCCGCATAAAGACGGCTGGGGCATTACCTTCTACGAAGGCAAAGGATGTCGCACATTCAAAGATCCCCAGCCCAGCTTTAATTCCCCGATTGCCAGACTGGTGCAGGACTATCCCATTAAGTCCCGCTCGGTGATTGCCCACATCCGTCAGGCAAACCGTGGGGAAGTGGCGCTGGAAAATACCCACCCGTTCACCCGCGAGCTGTGGGGCCGTCACTGGACCTACGCGCACAATGGCCAGCTCTCCGGCTATAAGTCGCTGGAGACGGGCAATTTCCGTCCGGTCGGTGAGACCGACAGCGAAAAAGCGTTTTGCTGGCTGCTGCACAAGCTGACGCAGCGTTATCCGCGCACGCCCGGCAACATGACCGCCGTCTTCAAATACATTGCGTCGCTGGCATCAGAACTGCGTGAGAAGGGCGTGTTCAACATGCTGCTGTCTGACGGGCGTTATGTGATGGCGTTCTGTTCGACCAATCTGTTCTGGATCACGCGCCGCGCGCCGTTTGGCGTCGCCAAGCTGCTCGATCAGGATGTGGAAATTGATTTTCAACGAGAGACCACACCGAATGATGTGGTCACAGTGATCGCGACCCAGCCGCTGACGGGCAACGAAACCTGGCAAAAGATTATGCCAGGCGAGTGGGTCTTATTTTGTCTCGGGGACCGAGTAGTTTGATGCCAGCTGCGGCTGGACGACTTCGTGGCTCAGCGGCTTGCTGACCACATAGCGGCCATCGACAACCGAGACAACCGGCGGCTTGTGCGTCTGCTCAAAGTAGTCGTAACCCGGTTTCAGCTGTTTCCAGAAATCCGCGTAGTAGGAGTACTTGTGACGCGCCATGTTGGCATCGGTCATGCGGAACGGGTAGATGCTGACCTGAACGTTCGGCTGACCAAAGACCAGTGCGCCGGTGACAAACTGGAAAATCTCATCAATGCCGGTATCGGTCATCGCATAACAGCCGATAGACACGCATGCACCGTGGATCATCAGGTATTTGCCTTCATAACCGTGGGCACGGTCATAGGCGTTCGGGAAGCCAATGTTAATGGCTTTATAGAAGCGGCTGTCAGGTTTTAGCTGGCTACGCTGAACGTTGTAAAACCCTTCCGGACTTTTGAAATCGCCCTGACGCTGTTTTGGCCCCAGACCACCGGAGTAGTTACAAATCTTGTAACTATCAAGCAGCTGATATGTCTCGCCCATTTTTACAAACAGATCGAGTGTGCGTTCTTCCTTGAAGATTTGAATATAAACCGGTGATCCCATTAACTGCTGTTTATATTCTTTGCTGACCGGCGTGGTTGAGCTATTGCTGCTGAGCAGCCCGGCAAACGATACGCACGGAATCAGGAGCATCGCAATGAACAATGCGATTTTACGCATACTACTAGTTCCTTGATAAAACTAAGACCAAATTGCCAGGACGGCAAAAGAGACCCGAAATCAGATTATTCTGTTAGGTGCGCTCACATTAGCACCGCCATAGATTTTCGCAAGAGCCGGGCGGTGAGTTTACAAATTAGTTTTACTTTATAAACCATCAAAATCGCGTTGGCTCCAGGAACTTTGCGTAATACCTCGCACTTTAGCGCCTGCAACCGAGGTTTTGGTGCCCGAAAAACAGCGAAAATGGTACACTTCGCTCCCTCTGGATTGAAGTTCATGGAAGCTTGCTAACCACATGTTTAAAATCAGAAAAGGACTTGATCTGCCGATTGCAGGCGTGCCCGAGCCGCACGTTTCGCCTGGCGCAAGTGTCCGCCATGTCGCCATTTTGGGCGATGACTACCTGGGAATGCGTCCCTCAATGCTGGTGCAGGAAGGCGATCGCGTCATTAAAGGACAGGCGCTCTTCGAGGACAAAAAAAATCCTGGCGTTATGTTTACGGCCCCCGCGAGCGGTACCGTGGTGGCAATCAATCGCGGTGAACGTCGCGTCCTGCAGTCGGTGGTTATCCGTATTGAAGGCGACGAACAACGTGAGTTTTCCCGTTTCGACGCAGCAGACCTCGCCGCCCTGAGCCGGGAAGCCGTTCAGGCACAACTGCTGGCGTCCGGCTTGTGGACGGCGTTTCGCACGCGACCTTTCAGCAAATCGCCTGTTCCGGACACGCTTCCGGCCGCTATTTTCGTCACCGCCATTGATACCAACCCGCTCAGCGCGGACCCGGAGCCCATTATTCTGGCGCAGCGTAACGCGTTTGATGCCGGGCTAACCGTGTTAACCCGTCTGACTTCGGGGAAGGTCCACGTCTGTCAGGCGGGCGGCGGCAAACTCGGGGGCCATCCGCAGGGGCAAGTTACGTTTAATGCGTTTGCAGGCCCGCACCCGGCGGGGTTAGTCGGAACGCATATCCACTTCCTGGAGCCGGTGAGCCTGACGAAACAGGTCTGGCATCTGAATTATCAGGACGTGATTGCCATTGGTAAGCTCTTTACCACCGGTGAACTGTGCTCTGAACGGGTGATCGCCCTCGGCGGGCCACAGGCAGCAAATCCACGCCTGGTGAAAACGCTGCTGGGTGCGGACATTAATGAACTGCTTGCCGGTGAAACGAAAGAGGGCGAAAACCGCCTGATTTCTGGCTCGGTGCTCAGTGGCCGTCATGCGGCTGGCGCGCAGGCGTATCTTGGGCGCTTCCACTTGCAGGTCAGTGTGGTTCTGGAAGGTCGCGAGAAAGAGCTGTTCGGCTGGGTTCTGCCGGGCGCTGAGAAGTATTCCGTGACCCGCACTACCCTTGGGCACTTCCTGCGTCGCAAACTCTTTAATTTCTCGACCAGCACCCACGGCGGAGAGCGCGCCATGGTTCCGATTGGCAACTACGAGCGCGTTATGCCGCTGGATATTCTGCCAACTCTGCTACTGCGCGATCTACTGGCCGGCGACACCGACAGTGCCCAGGCGCTGGGGTGCCTCGAGCTTGACGAAGAAGATCTGGCGCTCTGTACCTATGTCTGTCCGGGAAAATACGAATATGGACCGGTATTGCGCGAGGTGTTAACCCGCATTGAGCAGGAAGGATAACTGATGGGCTTAAAACACCTCTTTGAAAAAATAGAGCCGCACTTTACGCACGGGAAGCTCAGGAAGTACTACCCGCTGTATGAAGCAACGGCGACCATTTTCTACACGCCGGGGCTGGTCACAAAAGGGGCGGCACACGTCCGCGATGCTATCGACCTCAAACGAATGATGATTCTGGTCTGGTTTGCGGTCTTCCCGGCCATGTTCTGGGGTATGTACAACGTTGGCCTGCAGACCATTCCGGCGCTGCATCATTTATATGATGCCCCACAGCTGGCTCAGGTTATCCAGTCGGACTGGCACTACCGACTGGCTCAGACATTGGGGGTCAGCTTTGCAGCCGATGCCGGCTGGATAAGCATGATGACGCTGGGAGCCGTATTCTTCCTGCCAATCTACATCACGGTGTTTATCGTGGGGGGCTTCTGGGAAGTGCTGTTCGCCATCATTCGCAAACATGAGATCAACGAAGGCTTCTTCGTGACGTCGATTCTGTTTGCCCTGATTGTTCCACCAACGCTGCCGCTTTGGCAGGCGGCACTGGGGATCAGTTTTGGCGTGGTGATTGCCAAGGAGATCTTCGGTGGCACCGGGCGCAACTTCCTCAACCCGGCACTGGCCGGGCGAGCTTTCCTGTTCTTTGCGTATCCGGTGCAAATCTCGGGCGACCTGGTGTGGACGGCCGCGGATGGGTTCTCGGGTGCGACGCCGCTTTCGCAGTGGGCCGCGCACGGGGGCGAAACGCTGGTTAACAACGCCACGGGTCAACCCGTGACCTGGCTGGATGCCTTTATTGGCAACATTCCCGGCTCTATTGGGGAAGTTTCCACGCTGATGATTTTACTCGGTGGCGCCATCATTCTCTTCGGACGCGTCGCGTCGTGGCGCATTGTCGCAGGGGTAATGATTGGCATGGTGTTAACAGCCACGATGTTTAATTTCATCGGTTCCGCCACCAACCCGATGTTCTCCATGCCCTGGTACTGGCATCTGGTGCTGGGTGGGTTCGCTTTCGGCATGATGTTCATGGCCACCGATCCTGTCTCTGCGTCCTTTACCGACAAAGGTAAATGGAGCTATGGCGTGCTCATTGGTGCGATGTGTGTCCTGATTCGTGTGGTCAACCCGGCTTATCCGGAAGGGATGATGTTGGCCATTCTGTTTGCCAATCTGTTTGCGCCGCTCTTCGACTATCTGGTTGTGCGCGCCAACATTAAGCGGAGGAAAGCGCGTGGCTGAAAGCAAAAATAACGACAGCATCGGCAAAACGCTGCTGGTGGTGCTGGTCCTTTGCCTGGTCTGTTCCATTGTCGTGGCTGGCTCTGCCGTGGGATTAAAACCACGGCAACAGGAGCAGCGCGCGCTGGATAAACAACGCAACATCCTGGCTGTTGCCGGGTTAATGCAGGAAGGGATGAGTACAGACGACGTGGCTGAACTCTTCGCGGAGCGCATTTCGGCGCGTCTGGTGGATTTAAAAACCGGCCAGTTGCTGGATAAAGACCCGACGAAATTTAACCAGGCACTGGCGTTGAAAGACCCTGAGATGAGCCTGACGCTGGAGGCATCGCAAGATCCCGCTGGCATCAAGCGTCGCAGTAACCTCGCCGAAATTTACCTAGTGCGCGATGAGCAGAAGCGGGTGCAGGAGGTCGTGCTGCCGATATACGGCAACGGGCTGTGGTCGATGATGTACGCCTTTGTGGCACTCGATACGGATGGTCGCACGGTGAAAGGGATTACTTATTATGACCAGGGCGAAACGCCGGGGCTCGGCGGTGAGGTTGAAAACCCTAACTGGCGCGCGCAGTTTGTCGGCAAGAAAGTGCTCGACGATAACGGCCTGCCTGCCCTGAAGGTGATGAAAGGGGCTGCGCGTCCGGGTGACGAATATGCCGTAGATGGGCTTTCCGGGGCAACGCTCACGTCAAAAGGGGTGCAGCACAGTTTTGATTTCTGGATGGGCGAACTGGGCTTTGGTCCTTTCCTGAAAAACGTACGTGAAGGAGCGCTGAACAATGGCTGATACGGGTGAACTGAAAGAAGTCAAAAAGGTGCTCATCGGTCCGCTGCTGGCGAATAACCCTATTACCTTACAGGTACTGGGAGTCTGTTCGGCACTGGCGGTCACGACAAAACTGGAAACCGCGCTGGTCATGACCGTCGCGGTCACGCTGGTGACGGCATTTTCCAGCATGTTTATCTCCATGATCCGCCACCACATCCCGAATAGCGTGAGGATCATTGTGCAGATGGCGATCATCGCGTCGCTGGTGATCGTGGTCGATCAGCTACTGCGCGCTTTCGCGTATGAAACGTCAAAACAGCTCTCGGTGTTTGTCGGTCTGATTATCACCAACTGCATCGTGATGGGGCGTGCCGAAGCTTATGCGATGAAAATGCCTCCGCTGGCGAGCTTTATGGACGGGATCGGTAACGGTCTCGGTTACGGCGTTATCCTGCTGACCGTTGGGTTCCTGCGCGAGCTGATCGGCAGCGGTAAGCTGTTTGGCGTCACGGTGCTGGACACGGTACAAAACGGCGGCTGGTATCTGCCAAACGGACTCTTCCTGCTGGCCCCAAGCGCATTTTTCATTATCGGTTTGCTGATCTGGCTGATTCGTACCCTGAAGCCAGAACAGCAGGAAAAGGAGTAACCGACGATGGCTCATTACCTGAGTTTATTTGTGCGCGCGGTGTTTGTTGAAAACATGGCACTCGCGTTTTTCCTGGGCATGTGTACGTTTCTTGCCGTTTCCAAAAAGGTATCGACGGCGTTTGGTCTGGGTGTTGCGGTCACGGTGGTGCTCGGCTTATCTGTACCGATTAACAACCTGGTGTACAACTTTGTGCTGCGCGAAGGTGCGCTGGTAGACGGTGTCGATCTCAGCTTCCTGAACTTCATCACCTTTATCGGTGTGATTGCGGCGCTGGTACAAATCCTGGAGATGATCCTCGACAGGTATTTCCCGTCGCTATACAACGCGCTGGGGATTTTTCTGCCGTTGATCGCGGTGAACTGCGCCATCTTTGGTGGCGTCTCGTTTATGGTTCAGCGTGATTACAACTTCAGTGAATCCGTTGTGTATGGTTTCGGCTCCGGCATCGGCTGGATGCTGGCTATCGTTACCATGGCGGGGATCCGCGAAAAAATGAAATATGCCAATGTGCCTGCGGGTTTACGTGGCTTAGGGATCACCTTTATCACCACCGGGCTGATGGCGCTGGGCTTTATGTCCTTCTCCGGTGTGCAGCTATAAGGGCTAACAGATGGAAATTATTCTTGGCGTGGTGATGTTCACGCTGATTGTACTGGTGTTGTCAGGGCTGATTCTGGCGGCACGCGCGAAGCTGGTGAATTCCGGCGACGTAGTGATTGATATCAACGGTGAGCCGCAAAACCAGATCCGCACGCCGGCGGGGGATAAACTGCTCAATACGCTCTCCGGCAACGGGATCTTTGTCTCCTCAGCCTGCGGTGGCGGTGGCTCCTGCGGTCAGTGCCGCGTCACGGTGAAAGAGGGCGGCGGTGATATTCTGCCCACTGAGCTGGCGCATATCACGAAGCGTGAGGCGAAAGAGGGCTGCCGTCTGGCCTGCCAGGTCGCGGTGCGCCAGGACATGAAAATTGAGCTGCCGGAAGAGATCTTCGGGGTCAAAAAATGGGAGTGCGAGGTTATCTCTAACGATAACAAAGCGACTTTCATTAAAGAGCTGAAGCTGCGCGTGCCGGAAGGGGAAGATGTTCCGTTCCGGGCAGGGGGATACATCCAGATTGAGTGCCCGGATCACACCGTGGCGTATGCGGACTTCGACGTTCCGGATGAGTACCGTGCCGACTGGGACAAATTCAATCTTTTCCGTTTTGTGTCTGACGTTAAAGAACCGACGCTTCGCGCCTACTCAATGGCCAACTACCCGGACGAGAAGGGCATCATTATGCTCAACGTGCGTATCGCCACGCCGCCGCCGAATGTGCCTGATGCACCCCCAGGCGTCATGTCGTCGTATATCTGGTCCCTGAAACCGGGAGATAAGGTGACCATCTCCGGTCCGTTTGGCGAGTTCTTTGCTAAAGAGACCGAGGCTGAAATGGTCTTTATCGGTGGTGGAGCGGGCATGGCACCGATGCGTTCGCACATTTTTGACCAGCTCAAGCGCCTCGGAAGCAAGCGCAAAATCAGCTTCTGGTACGGGGCACGCTCGCTGCGAGAGATGTTCTATGATGATGAGTTTGAGCAACTGGCGCGTGAAAACCCAAACTTCACCTTCCATGTGGCCCTCTCCGATCCGCAACCGGAAGATAACTGGACCGGCCACACGGGGTTCATCCACAACGTACTTTATGAAAACTACCTCAAGCAGCATCCTGCGCCAGAGGATTGCGAATTTTACATGTGTGGGCCGCCAGTGATGAACGCTGCAGTCATTAAGATGCTAAAAGATCTGGGTGTGGAAGATGAGAACATCCTGCTGGATGACTTCGGGGGGTGATGATGCTGACGTTTCTGGCAACTTTCGCGGTTTTTTTGCTTGTTGTACTCGGCATGTCTCTGGGCTGGATCATAAAGCGTAAAAGCATTCAGGGCAGCTGTGGTGGTATCTCCGCGCTCGGGATGGAAAAAGTGTGCGACTGCCCCGAACCCTGCGACGCCCGTAAAAAACGCATGGCGCGCGAGGCCCGGCGGATCCTGTAGTGAGTCCGGTGTTTGCCCTCTTCCTGGAGGAGAGGGGAAACACACTTCTCAACTCTCATTTCTTTACTGTATACTTATCCAGTGATGAGTGAGGGCTTACTATGCGCAAAATAATCCATGTCGATATGGACTGCTTTTTTGCCGCAGTGGAGATGCGTGATAATCCGGCGCTGCGGGATATACCTATTGCGATTGGCGGTAGCCGTGTCCAGCGCGGTGTGATCAGCACCGCCAACTACCCTGCGCGCAAATTTGGCGTGCGCAGCGCTATGCCAACTGCCATGGCGCTAAAGCTGTGCCCTCATCTCACGCTGTTGCCCGGCCGATTTGAAGCCTACAAAGAAGCCTCCCTGCATATCCGCGAGATCTTCTCTCGCTATACCTCGCTGATTGAACCTCTGTCGCTGGACGAAGCCTACCTGGATGTCACTGACAGCCTGCACTGCCACGGCTCCGCAACGTTAATGGCGCAGGAGATCCGCCGGACTATCTTCAACGAGCTCAATCTGACCGCTTCCGCGGGCGTCGCACCGGTGAAATTTCTCGCCAAAATAGCGTCTGATTTGAATAAACCCGATGGTCAGTACGTCATCACTCCGGAAGAGGTTCCGGCGTTTTTAAAAACGCTGCCGCTCGGCAAAATCCCCGGCGTGGGGAAAGTGTCTGCTGCAAAGCTGGAAAGTATGGGATTACGGACCTGTGAAGATGTACAGCGAAGCGATTTGGCCATGCTGCTTAAGCGTTTCGGTAAGTTTGGTCGCGTGCTGTGGGAGCGCAGTCAGGGAATTGATGAGCGCAGCGTGAGCAGTGAGCGGCTGCGTAAATCGGTCGGGGTTGAACGCACGCTGATGGAAGACATCCATGACTGGTCCGAGTGTGAAGTCATTATCACTGACCAACTTTATCCCGAACTGGAGCGGCGGTTAGCGAAAGTAAAACCCGATCTGCTGATTGCCCGTCAGGGCGTTAAGCTGAAGTTTAATGATTTCCAGCAGACGACGCAGGAGCATGTCTGGCCGCGACTGAATAAAGACGATCTTATCGCCACCGCGAGAAAAGCCTGGGAAGAGCGGCGGGCAGGGCGGGGAGTGAGGCTGGTGGGGTTACACGTGACGCTGCTGGACCCGCAACTGGAGCGGCAGCTGGTATTGGGGTTATAGCAGGCGGATTTGTCAGCCCGGCAGGCAACGTGCTACCGGGCATCATACGGCGAATTACTTAGCAGGGATCGCTTTCAGCAGTTCAGTCAGCAGAGTCCAGTAATGACCCACGCTTTCAATATGAACCTGCTCATCCGGCGAGTGCGGACCGGTAATGGTTGGCCCGATAGACACCATGTCCATGTTCGGATACGGTTTCTTGAACAGACCACACTCCAGACCGGCGTGGATCACCTGAATGTTCGGGGTACTGTTGAACAGACGCTGGTAAGTTTCACGCACCAGCGCCATCACCGGGGAACTTGCATCCGGCTGCCAGCCTGGGTAGCTACCTTTTGCGGAGGTGTGCGCACCCGCCAGTTTACCCAGAGACTCCAGCATGCTCACCACATACTCTTTACCGCTGTCGATAAGCGAACGGATCAGGCAGATGATCTCCGCGCTGTCATCACTCATGGTGACCACGCCCACGTTCAGGGAGGTTTCAACCACACCTTTCGCGACGTCTGAATTACGAATCACGCCGTTTGGCGTCGCGTTCAGCAGCTGAACGAAGGCGTCGCGAGACGGGGAGGTCAGCGCCGCTTTGTCGGTAGTCACGGACTCGAGCACCACGGTCAGGTTCTTCTCTTTCGCTGACAGTTCGTTTTTCAGGATATCCAGATACACGCTGGAAAGCTTTTTCAGCTCGTCAGCTTTTGCAGCGGGTACTGCCACGGTCGTGAAGGCTTCACGCGGAATGGCATTGCGCAGTGTGCCGCCGTTGAAATCCACCAGACGCAGATCCAGCTCAGCCGCGTGGCCAGCCAGGAAGCGTGCCAGCAGTTTGTTGGCGTTGCCCAGACCCAGGTGAATATCACCACCGGAGTGGCCGCCTTTCAGCCCTTTCAGCGTCAGCTTGAAGGTCTGGAAACCAGCAGGGATCGCTTCGCGGGACAGTGGCAGGGTCGTGATGAAATCAATCCCGCCGGCGCAGCCCATGTAGATCTCACCCTCTTCTTCAGAGTCGGTGTTGATCAGAATGTCCGCCTGCAGCCAGTTCGCCTGCAGACCGAACGCGCCGTCCATGCCTGCTTCTTCCGTCATGGTCAGCAGCACTTCCAGCGGACCGTGCTCAACGCTGTCGTCCGCCAGGACCGCCAGAGCAGACGCCATACCAATGCCGTTATCTGCACCAAGGGTCGTGCCGCGCGCTTTCACCCAGTCGCCATCGATGTAAGGCTGGATAGGGTCTTTGGTGAAGTCGTGAACGGTATCGTTGTTTTTCTGTGGAACCATGTCCAGGTGCGCCTGCAGCACAACCGGTTTACGGTTTTCCATGCCTGCGGTCGCCGGTTTGCGGATCAGAATGTTGCCAACCTGGTCGCGTTCAGCATGCAGACCTTTTTCCTTCGCCCAGCCCATAATATGTTCGGCAAGCTGTTCTTCATGGTAGGAAGGGTGGGGAATGGAACAGATTTTGGCAAAAATATCCCACAGTGGCTGTGGAGATAATTGAGACAGTTCAGACACGATAAGTCTCCTTGTCGATGCCCTGCAAAGCGAGTTGCAGGTCACAGGGTTAGCAGGTTAATAGTTACCACAAGACAGGCTTGCGAGATGCAACTGAGAATACCACTTTCTCCGGTGGCTGGTAGCATAAAGCATGTAAAAACTCAGGCTCCGGGCGCTAAACACTGGTTTTTAGTGCGTCAGATCTCTATAATCTCGCGCAACCTATTTCCCCCTCGAACACTTTTTAAGCCGTATACAAACAGGCTGGGACACTTCACATGAGCGAAAAATACGTCGTCACCTGGGACATGTTGCAGATTCACGCACGCAAACTGGCTGCGCGTCTGATGCCTTCCGAACAGTGGAAAGGCATTATTGCCGTCAGCCGTGGCGGTCTGGTACCGGGGGCGCTGCTGGCACGTGAGCTGGGTATTCGTCATGTCGATACCGTATGCATCTCCAGCTATGACCATGATAACCAGCGTGAGCTGACCGTGCTGAAACGTGCGGAAGGCGACGGTGAAGGCTTCATCGTTATCGACGACCTGGTTGATACCGGCGGTACCGCGGTGGCTATCCGCGAAATGTATCCAAAAGCCCACTTCGTCACCATCTTCGCGAAGCCAGCAGGTCGCCCGCTGGTTGACGATTACGTGATTGATATCCCTCAGGATACCTGGATTGAACAGCCATGGGATATGGGCGTGGTATTCGTACCGCCAATCTCTGGTCGTTAATTCTCTTACGCACTTATTTAACGCCTGGTGATACCGGGCGTTGTTTTTTTTAGTCTGACGCGCGTTACAATGGTCTCTATATGACGTATTCATGGAGGCAACGTAATGACGCAGGCGAATCTCACCGAGACTCTCTTCAAACCCCGTTTCAAACACCCTGAAACGTCGACGCTGGTGCGCCGGTTTAATCCGGGGACCATGCCTGCCGTCCAGTCTGCATTAGACGGTAAAAACGTGCCCCACTGGTACCGCATGATTAACCGTCTGATGTGGATCTGGCGCGGTATTGATCCCCGTGAAATCCTTGATGTGCAGGCGCGTATCGTGATGAGCGAAGCCGAGCGCACCGACAGTGAACTCTACGATACGGTCGTGGGTTATCGCGGGGGAAACTGGATCTACGAATGGTCTAAACAGGCGATGCTCTGGCAGCAAAAAGCCAGCCAGGAAGAGGATGCCACGCTCAGCGGCAAACACTGGCTGCATGCAGCCAACCTCTATGCTATTGCCGCATACCCGCATTTGAAAGGTGATGAGCTGGCCGAGCAGGCTCAGGCGCTGGCGAATCGCGCCTACGAAGAGGCCGCTCAACGCTTGCCGGGCCGGATGCGCGAGCTGGAGTTTACCATCCCGGGTGGCGCGCCCGTCACCGGGTTCCTGCATATGCCAGAAGGAGAAGGCCCGTTCCCGACCGTTCTGATGTGCGGCGGGCTGGATTCACTGCAAATCGACTATTACAGCCTGTATGAGCGTTACTTCGCACCAAAAGGGATCGCGATGCTGACGCTGGATATGCCCTCAATTGGCTTTTCATCCAAATGGAAACTGACTCAGGACTCGAGTCTTCTGCACCAACATGCACTAAAAGCGCTGGAAAACATTCCATGGGTTGACCACACGCGTGTTGCTGCATTTGGCTTCCGCTTTGGCGCCAACGTCGCCGTGCGTCTGGCTTACCTTGAAGCTTCACGCCTGAAGGCCGTCGCCTGTCTCGGTCCGGTGGTGCACGCTCTGCTCAGCGATCCGGCCCGGCAGGGCCGCGTGCCGGAAATGTACCTTGATGTGCTGGCCAGCCGCCTTGGCATGCATGATGCATCAGACGAAGCGCTGCGCGTTGAACTCAATCGTTACTCGCTAAAAACGCAGGGGTTGCTGGGACGGCGTTGCCCTACGCCGATGATGTCAGGGTACTGGAAAAACGATCCCTTCAGTCCCGAAGAGGAGTCACGCTTAATCACTTCGTCATCTGCGGATGGCAAATTGCTTGAGGTACCGTTCAGCCCGGTGTACCAGAATTTTGACAAAGCATTGAGAGAGATCACACGCTGGATCGCGCAGAGATTGTGTTAATAGATTGCTAAATTTTGCTGGTTTGGTAAAACAGTGGCTTCACAAAAGGAGATCGCAATGACGTTACCGAGTGGACACCCGAAAAGTAGACTGATCAAGAAGTTTATGGCTCTCGGCCCGTATATTCGAGAAGAGCAGTGTGAAGAAAATCGCTTTTTTTTCGACTGCCTGGCTGTATGCGTCAACGTGAAGCCTGCACCCGAAAAACGTGAATTCTGGGGCTGGTGGATGGAAATGGAAGCGGAAGAAAAACGTTTTACGTATAGCTACCAGTTCGGCCTGTTTAATAAAGACGGCTACTGGCAAACAGCCCCCATCAAAGACCAGGAAGTGATCGACCGCCTGGAGCATACTTTGAAAGAGTACCTCGAAAAGGCAAGAGCACTGCTGGCCACCCTGGATCTGAAGCTTGAACCCGCGGATAACTTTTCCAGCGAAGCGGTTAAGCTGACGGCGTAATCGCGATATTTCTCCCTCTCTCTTCGCGAGGGATGGGGTGAGGGCAGTAAACCCGACCCCCTCCAGGCAAAAAAAATCCCGGCATCTGCGCCGGGATTTTTTATTTCAACAATATCAGAACTGGTAGGTCATACCCAGAGCAACGATGTCATCGCTGCTCACGCCCAGTTTATTGTCGTCATCAATCTGGTTGATTTTATAATCAACAAACGCGGACATATTCTTGTTGAAATAATAGGTCGCGCCCACGTCGATGTATTTCACCAGATCTTCGTCACCCACACCTTCGATATCCTTGCCTTTAGACTGGACATAACCCAGGGACGGACGCAGACCGAAATCGAACTGGTATTGTGCAACAACTTCAAAGTTCTGAGCTTTATTCGCAAAACCACCCGAAATTGGGGTCATATTGCGGGTTTCAGAGTACATCGCAGCCAGGTAAATATCGTTAGCGTCATATTTCAGACCGGTTGCCCATGCTTCCGCTTTTTTACCTTCGCCGCGCGTCAGCAGGTTTTGTGCGTTAGTACGGTCAGAGTTGGTGTAGGCACCGCTGACGGCGAAGTCGCTGCCACCGAAGTCATAGGTCAGAGAGGTACCGAAACCGTCACCGTTCTGTTTTTTGACGTCGCGGTTTTCGTTTTTGCCCTGATACTGCAGGGTCATATCCAGGCCATCAACCGCACCGAAGAAGTCGGTGTTACGGTAGGTGGCAAGACCGCTCGCACGTTTGGTCATGAAGTTATCAGTCTGGGCTGAAGAGTCACCACCGAACTCAGGGAACATATCGGTCCAGGCTTCAACGTCGTACAGTGCGCCCAGGTTACGACCGTAATCCAGAGAGCCAATGTCTTTCAGTTTCAGACCAGCAAACGCCAGACGCGTTTTCTGTGTAGAGTCGCTTTCGGCTTTGTTACCGGCAAATTCAGCTTCCCAACGGCCATAGCCCGTCAGCTGATCGTTAATCTGTGTTTCGCCTTTAAAACCGAAACGGACGTAAGTCTGGTCACCATCTTTAGTGTCATCATCGCTGATGTAGTGCATTGCTTTAACTTTGCCGTATACGTCCAGTTTATTACCGTTTTTATTATAAACTTCGGCTGCGTGTACAGATGCGGAAGCCACAACGCCCATTACCACTAATGCCAGTGTGCTCTTTTTCATTTTCGATCCTGTCTTATAAACGCGCTAAAAAAATTCGCTGGACGATAAGCTCATGCTTAAGTCCCGTGAAAAAACAGAAAGGGTTTTAACGTTACGCAATGAAACTTTTATGACAAATTAAGAATAATTTTAAAAAACTGTGATTTATTATTTCGGTAATAAAACTGTCAAATTTTGCCGCTACGCTTCCTGATCCCGCGCAACAAAGTGTTTCGCGATGTGCTAAGGCAGTTGGCAACGGGGCTGACACCTGTTAAAACGTTCGTTTGACATCATTTTCCCTTATCGTTGAACGGCAGAGAATCATGAGTGACAGCCAGACGCTGGTGGTAAAACTCGGTACCAGTGTTTTAACAGGCGGATCGCGCCGCCTTAATCGCGCCCACATTGTTGAGCTTGTACGTCAGTGCGCTCAGTTGCATGCCGCAGGGCATCGTATTGTAATTGTGACCTCCGGGGCGATTGCCGCCGGGCGTGAACACCTGGGTTACCCCGAACTCCCCGCGACGATCGCCTCGAAACAGCTGCTGGCCGCCGTGGGACAAAGCCGACTCATTCAACTCTGGGAACAGCTGTTTTCTATCTATGGCATCCACGTCGGGCAGATGCTGCTGACGCGTGCGGATATGGAAGACCGGGAGCGTTTCCTGAACGCGCGCGATACGCTGCGTGCGCTGCTGGATAACAACATCGTTCCCGTCATTAACGAAAACGATGCCGTTGCCACCGCTGAAATCAAAGTGGGTGATAACGATAACCTCTCGGCACTGGCCGCGATTCTGGCAGGCGCTGATAAATTACTGCTCCTGACCGACCAGCAGGGGCTCTTCACCGCCGACCCGCGTTCAAATCCAGATGCTGAACTGATTACCGATGTACACGGTATCGACGATGCGCTACGCGCCATCGCAGGTGACAGCGTTTCAGGCCTCGGGACCGGCGGGATGGGGACCAAACTGCAGGCTGCCGACGTGGCATGCCGTGCCGGTATCGACACCATCATTGCCGCGGGCAGCCGTCCTGGCGTGATTGGCGACGTGATGGAAGGCATCTCCGTGGGAACCCGCTTCCATGCGCAAGCCTCCCCGCTGGAGAACCGCAAACGCTGGATCTTTGGCGCACCGCCGGCAGGCGAACTCACCGTTGATGAAGGGGCGACCGCCGCAATTCTGGAAAGAGGGAGCTCATTACTTCCTAAAGGAATTAAAAGCGTGACAGGCAACTTCTCACGTGGTGAAGTGATCCGTATCCGTAATCTCGAAGGTCGTGACATCGCCCACGGCGTAAGCCGCTACAACAGCGATGCCCTGCGCCGTATTGCGGGTCACCATTCACAGCAGATCGACGCCATTCTGGGTTATGAATATGGCCCGGTTGCCGTGCATCGTGATGACATGATTATTCGTTAAGGAGCCAGAAAATGCTGGAACAAATGGGCGCAGCCGCGAAGGCCGCCTCTTACAAACTGGCGCTCCTTTCCAGCCGCGAGAAAAACCGCGTACTGGAAAAAATCGCTGATTATCTGGAATCGCAGTCGCAGGAGATTCTGCTCGCCAACGAGCAGGATCTGCTGGAAGCGCGTCGCAATGGCCTGAGCGAAGCAATGCTCGACCGCCTGGCGCTGACCCCGGCACGTCTGAAAGGCATCGCTGACGATGTCCGCCAGGTCTGCAATCTTGCCGATCCGGTAGGTCAGGTCATTGATGGTGGGCTGCTCGACAGCGGGCTGCGCCTTGAGCGTCGTCGCGTGCCGCTGGGCGTGATTGGCGTGATCTATGAAGCCCGTCCCAACGTTACGGTTGATGTCGCTTCCCTGTGCCTGAAGACCGGCAACGCCGCCATTCTGCGCGGCGGGAAAGAGACCTGGCGTACCAACGCCGCGACCGTAAACGTTATCCAGCAGGCGCTGGAAGAGTGCGGCCTGCCGGCAGGTGCCGTACAGGCAATCGAGAGCCCGGACCGTGCGCTGGTGAACGAGATGCTGCGCATGGATAAATACATCGACATGCTGATCCCACGCGGTGGCGCGGGCCTGCACAAGCTGTGCCGTGAGCAGTCGACCATTCCTGTGATCACGGGCGGTATCGGCGTGTGCCATATCGTGGTCGATGACAGTGCCGAGATTGAACCGGCGCTGAAGATTATCGTCAATGCCAAAACCCAGCGTCCAAGCACCTGTAATACGGTTGAAACGCTGCTGGTGCATCAGGGCATCGCCAATACCTTCCTGCCTGCTCTGAGCAAACAGATGGCCGAAAGCGGCGTGACGCTGCACGCGGATGCCAACGCGCTGGCACTGCTGAAAGACGGCCCGGCAACGGTGGTACCGGTCAAAGCGGAACAGTACGACGACGAGTTTCTGTCGCTGGATTTGAACGTGAAGGTGGTTGCGAGTCTTGACGATGCCATTGCTCACATCCGTGAACATGGTACCCAGCACTCGGATGCGATTCTGACGCGTACCCTGCGCAATGCCGACCGCTTTGTGAATGAGGTGGACTCCTCTGCCGTATACGTGAATGCCTCAACCCGCTTCACCGACGGTGGCCAGTTCGGCCTGGGCGCAGAAGTTGCTGTCAGCACGCAAAAACTGCATGCAAGAGGCCCGATGGGCCTGGAAGCACTGACCACCTACAAGTGGATCGGCTTCGGTGATGATACGATTCGTGCGTAAATAATCACGGGTGATGCAAAAATAGCCGTTTGATTCAAAAGGGCATTGACGCATCACCCGGTTAGATCTAACCTTTTGCCCCGTGGTTACGCTCGTAACCGGCCTTTCAGGGCCGATATAGCTCAGTTGGTAGAGCAGCGCATTCGTAATGCGAAGGTCGTAGGTTCGACTCCTATTATCGGCACCATCTCCTAGTTTTCTCAAGTCAATTCACATCAACAAAATCCTTTTAAAACATAGTAGTTACGTTATTTTCAGTCATTTGACGTCAACCTCTATCTATTGAAATCAACATACCTTTGGGGGCACAATCAGGGGCATGTTCTGTTCGGTCTAGGAAATGTGCCCCCAATGATGCTGAATGCCCGAAAGGTTGAAGCCGCGAAAGGAAAAGAGAAGAGCTACAAGCTGTCTGATGGAGGTGGTCTGTATCTTCAAGTAGAACCCAATGGCTCGCGTTACTGGCGTATGAAGTACCGTTTTGCTGGCAAAGAGAAGCGTTTATCTTTTGGTGTCTATCCAACGGTTTCTTTGGCTGATGCCAGGCAAAAGCGTGAAGACGCAAAGAAATTGCTCGCAGCCGGTGAAGACCCTGGTGAAGTGAAGAAAGCCAAAAAACATGCTTTAACCGCTGCTACAGAGATACTCAATCCATTCAGAGAAGTGGCGTTAGAGTGGCACAAAATGAAGTCACCTAAATGGTCTGAGGGCTACGCTTCAGACATTATCGAGGCATTTGATAAAGACATTTTCCCGCACATCGGCCATCGACCCATTGCTGATATTAAGCCCTTAGAGCTGCTTGAAGTTCTGAGATTAATAGAAGCCAGAGGAGCAATGGAAAAAGCGAAGAAAGTCCGTCAACGATGCGGTGAAGTATTCCGCTACGCCATCGTAACAGGTCGAGCGATCTACAATCCGGCACCGGATCTTGCCAGTGCAATGCAAGGCCATGAAGCAGTCCACTATCCATTTCTCAAAGCCAACGAGCTACCCGAGTTCTTCACTGCCCTTAACGCTTATTCAGGAAGCCCTATAGTGTTGCTGGGAGCGCATCTGCTCATCCTGACAGGTCTCAGAACCGGAGAGCTACGAGCAGCGGAATGGCGTGAAGTGGATTTTGATAACGCAGTGTGGGAAATTCCCAAAGAACGCATGAAAATGCGTAGGACTCATATTGTACCACTGTCAAAACAAGCATTAGTTCACCTCGGGCGTTTGAAAGAGCTGACAGGCAACTATCCGCTCATGTTCCCTGGACGCAACGATCCCAGTAAATTCATGAGTGAAGCCAGTATCAACCAGGTGTTTAAACGTATTGGGTATGCTGGCCGTGTAACAGGGCATGGTTTCAGGCATACGATGAGTACGATTTTGCATGAGAAAGGTTTTAATAGCGCTTGGATTGAAACCCAGCTTGCTCATTTGGACAAGAACTCTATTCGTGGAATTTATAACCATGCTCAATATATTGAAGGGCGTAGGGAAATGATGCAGTGGTATGCTGACTTTTTAGAGGGACGAAAATGAAAACTATTCCTTCTTTAGATTATTACAGAGTGAGCCGAGCAGCTAAATTAATAGGCTGTGATGTTGGGGATTTAATTCATTGGGGAGCAGTAGATAAAATCAAACTTTGTGTCATGCTGGATATGGCCAATTCAATTTTTTATAGCTCTGCGGACGTTAAAAAAATAAATAATGACTTAAGGGATTTGCCTAATCATACTGAAGAGTTCAAAGAATTAACTAGGAATTCATTTATATATAATGACGACTCAATTTACACTGAGGATATTGAATTTTTCTCTAAGGATGATTTATTTAGTTTTGGCTCTGATGATGAAGACTCACTTAACATCGCTTATGGGCACGCATCGGGATTATGGGAGCTTGAGCAAAGAGTATTAATTAAAATGGAAATGAATAATTTCTATGATGATGGGCTAATAGTTTTACCTTCAGGGGATATGAGCTTTGAGGGTTTCTTTTGTTGTTTATTGCCTGATTCACAAGGATGCGGAGTTACATTAAATGATCTATGGATCACGAGAGAGCATGTTGAAAGAATTCTATCAAATGATATAGCCAATAAGATAATTCATAAGCCACATGAATCCGTAGGCATAAAATCGGTAAAACTATCTAAAGTTGTTTCAGAACGTCATGCCAAGAAAAGAGAAGTTGTGCTCGTGGCTGCTATTTTCTGTAAAGAAAAGTATCCGAATGAGTGCTCTGGGTCAATTCGTTCATGGGCTAATTGCATAGAAAAACGTGCAACCGAACTGTTATATATAAATGGTGAGCCTCCACTTTCGATAGATAGAATAGAGCGAATTTTGGGTAAAGCTATTGCTGGTAAATTGATCGCGAACTAAGTCCTAGTTAACGTTGAGTAGAAATTATTTTTTCTACTCAACGTTAAAACGAAACCATCTATGTTTAGATAGTGTTCATTGACGAACATTGATGAACTGATGGAGATATTTTGGATAATTCTAAAAGCCGCCCTTCATACGACAAATTAGTTGATATGAAATTTATAACTTCCGACTGCTTATTTACTGATAAGTGGATTTATAAACTGATCTCTCTTGGTAGATTCCCTAAACCGATCAAGCTAGGTCGTATGTCACGATGGCGCGCTGGTGATTATTATGCCTGGAGAGATAGTCACACATCTAATTAAACTTGTTAAAAATAGGACTGATATGACATTTATTAAACTCCCAATGGAGGGTAAGCCCTTGTATCCTTCCCTGAAAAGTGATCACGTTACGACAATAGATACTTATAAGGTCAGTATTTTCAATGAAGAATATGGTGATTCTGCATGTATAATAAGAATCATCGAGATCTCTATGTTAAATAAACTGCGTTGTAAAGGAGAGAAATTACAGTCTTTAACCGGGCTAGCAATCCCTGATACAGAAGCGACTGCCGATGAAATCAATCTCTTAATGAGTCGATTTGATGTGCTATGTCATCGTGAAGAAGAAGAGTTATCCTTCCGACAAAAAGATGTTAGCTCTGCCGAGTACGCATTAAAGAATGCAGGGGTGAATGTTAACGCCAGAACAGTTTCTGAAGTAAAAAACAAAAATGCCGTGAAAGGGGCGCGTGATGCTTATGAACGACAGTACCATTCTGCATTGTTACGGCAGAAAGAGCAGCAAACGCGGGTAAGTCTCTTCAGGGGATTCGGAAGTTTGTTACTTGAAGAAGCTGAACATATCGGGAAGAACATTAGTAAAAAATATCTTAACTCGTTTTCGGTGATGCTGCCAACTTACTGATTTAGTGTATGATGGTGTTTTTGAGGTGCTCCAGTGGCTTCTGTTTCTATCAGCTGTCCCTCCTGTTCAGCTACTGACGGGGTGGTGCGTAACGGCAAAAGCACTGCCGGACATCAGCGCTATCTCTGCTCTCACTGCCGTAAAACATGGCAACTGCAGTTCACTTACACCGCTTCTCAACCCGGTACGCACCAGAAAATCATTGATATGGCCATGAATGGCGTTGGATGCCGGGCAACCGCCCGCATTATGGGCGTTGGCCTCAACACGATTTTCCGCCATTTAAAAAACTCAGGCCGCAGTCGGTAACCTCGCGCATACAGCCGGGCAGTGACGTCATCGTCTGCGCGGAAATGGACGAACAGTGGGGATACGTCGGGGCTAAATCGCGCCAGCGCTGGCTGTTTTACGCGTATGACAGGCTCCGGAAGACGGTTGTTGCGCACGTATTCGGTGAACGCACTATGGCGACGCTGGGGCGTCTTATGAGCCTGCTGTCACCCTTTGACGTGGTGATATGGATGACGGATGGCTGGCCGCTGTATGAATCCCGCCTGAAGGGAAAGCTGCACGTAATCAGCAAGCGATATACGCAGCGAATTGAGCGGCATAACCTGAATCTGAGGCAGCACCTGGCACGGCTGGGACGGAAGTCGCTGTCGTTCTCAAAATCGGTGGAGCTGCATGACAAAGTCATCGGGCATTATCTGAACATAAAACACTATCAATAAGTTGGAGTCATTACCCTCGTTTTCCAGACCGTTAACTTCTCCCGCTGAGTTTATTAATGTTTTAAACGATGCGACTTTAGTTCGGGATGTAAGATTTATCTTGGATGCTCTATGCGCACTGGATAATGCAGTTGAGCACATTCTTAAATGTTGTGCATACCCAATTGACCGTTACGAACTGGAAAGAGGTGGGATAAGTCGAACTATGGCCTATCGGGAGTACTACCGCGCTGAAAATGCCATTCTTCGCTCTGTAGTAAGCGATCGTGAGTATGCAGAACATGCTGTGAAATATAATCAGCTCTCTGAACACAAGAAAAAAATATTTCGTAAATAATAAAAGGATAAATCATGTACGCATTCAAAGCCGAAAGGCCGGACGCTGCACGCCGTTATCACAGTAAATTCGTGTCTGGCACAAATTACCAGGAATCTTCAAACAGAAGATTTGCATTAAGTAAACCAACAGAAAATATTTTGCGAAGCTCAATTCTTGAGTCTGGTTGGTTAATCAATAATATCACTTTACGTGACGTTAATGCTGTTTCAGGTAATGCCATTAATATTGGAGCCAGCGAGTTACATACAGGACGAGTTCAAGGTGGCAGATTCCGTAAGATGTTAGCGATAAATGGCACTGAATTTTTTCTGTCCGAAACTGACACGTGTGCACGAATCAGCTATTTAGATATGTCACATATTTATCATATAGGTGCCCAGGGCGAATTTGATAAATCGGTCAGTGCGTTTTTTAGTCAGGCTTATGCACTTGATATGTTGCGGGTTGGTTTTAATGGAGAGTCAATTGCCGATACGACTGATCCTGAGATCAATAAAAAAGGTGAGGACGTAAATATCGGTTGGCATGCGCTGGCAAAAGATTATCGAGATGGTCAGCAGGTTTTAAGCACCCCTCTAACCCTTGGAGATACCGGGGAATGGAAAAACCTCGATCTGCTTGCTAATCACCTCATTACTGAGTTGATTGCAGAGCCTTATCGTGAAGATCCGCGTCTGGTGGTTCTCGTGGGTGCCGAGCTTGCTGCTAAACAGCGTCTAAAGCTCTTCAACGCAGCTGATCGCCCGGCTGATGTGGATGCTGCGCAAATGGCAGTCAGTTCGATTGCCGGACGGTTTGCTTTTATCCCGCCGTTCATGCCGGGAAAACGTCTTGCGGTCACTACGCTGGATAATCTGCACATTTATACCCAGTCCCGAACCCGATCATTCCGGGCTGAGTTTGATGATGAGAAAAGTGAATACGTGAATTCTTATCTTCGTAATGAAGGGTATGCGCTGGGTGAACCGGAGCTTTATGCGGCTGTTGATGAGAGTGCGGTGACTTTTTCTGACTGAGACTATAGAAACAAAAAGACCCGCAAAAGCGGGTCTTATGCACAGCAACAGGATAATGAAAAACCGAAACTTCGGTCTGCGGTTTAAGAATGCCAGGGTTTATCTATATGTTCAACACACAAGATTCGGTTATAAAATTCTTGCACCATGCTAAATGCTCGGGCTATATTCGTAGCGTTGCCGCAAAATCGGCAATCGGGCGTAGGAACCCGTGTTATCTGAAGGCGACACCACACGCGCCGAGCGTGTTTTTTTGTGTCGTAGCTTTGACTCACCCTTATTTTATGGTGTGGTGGTTAACCGTATCTATTCGTTATTTACGCCACATCATCCAAATTATGGTAGTCCAGGCGGGGCAGCTTTCGGGCTGGCCGGTATCCTTCAGAGCCGGTATTCCTACCCCCGTTTGGGCTACCACCCATGAGCGTAGGAACTCCGGTGGTAGCGTTACCCGCTATCTGAAGGAGACTGCCACCATGGCTACGATCCCTGCTTTGCCTCACCCTCAATTTACCTTTGTATTTCTCGCTGTTCGCCGTTCTGACTATGCCGCGCGTCCATTCGCTGTGCGTACTGTTGCAACCTGCGAGCGTGCTGCACGTCTGAAACTCGTTGCCGATTTTGTACTGAGCTTGGCCGCACGTATTCCGATGAACAATTTCGGGGAGGTGAACGCATGAACCATTTACCTATCACTAAACATGGTTGCACCTTGTCTGAAGTGGGCGAAAGCCGTCTTTTACGAATAGCTCAGGCCAGCGAGTTTCTTGCCGAAATTCTTTCAATGCCTGTAATGAGCGGAACGAAAACGATTTCTGCTGAAGGTGCCGCAGCGCTAATGGCATGTATTGCAGAACAGCTGGAAGGCGTAGTGAAGGAAACCAGCACCATCAAAGGAGAGAGCGATGCACGCTAATATCGGGATCAACTCAACAGAATTTCGGGCGGCATTTCTGCGCTCCTGCATTGCTGACGCCTATATCTCCCTGATGCTGCGGATTAATGGGGAAGCTGTATATATCGAGGATGGCGAGCGTATCGTGCTGACACCTGAGCGTGTGGCCATGAATATTCTTTATCATATTGAAGCGCCCTGGATTAACGAATTCGGCCAGGAAGAGGGGCTTCGCCTGGCGTGTGACGTTCTGGAGCGAATGCTGTCACCCGGTTACATGGCTGAAAATATTCGCCTTTCCGCATATGGTGTTTCTGAGCTACGCGAAGTGTACCGGGACATCGTTTTCGGTGCGCCCGATGGAGAAGTACCTACTGGTTTCAGCATTACCACTGCGGGAGTCGGGGAGGTACTGTTATGAAAGTTCAGTCTGTATCTGCGGTTTCGGGGGCAGCAAACGGGCGATGGCCACACATCCTTTCCGCGTTAGGGATTAATGTTCCTTCCGCTCGACGCCACGGTGCCTGTCCGGCCTGCGGCGGAAAAGATCGCTTCCGTCTTGATGACAAAGAGGGGCGCGGAACATGGTTCTGTAATCAGTGCGGCAATGGCGATGGCCTTGATTTAGTCCGTCTGGTGACAGGGCGCTCACTGAAGGAGGTCGCGGGAATGGTCTCTGAGGTTTTGGCATTACCTGAAGTACAGGATAAACCCGCTACGCCAGCCAGGAAAAAGGTGGCGGGAAAAGAGACCGGAGCAGACCGCTATCAGAAACTTAAAAAGTTGTCTCAAAACGGTGAATCAGCCTATCTGACCGGAAAGGGATTGCAGGGTTACTCTTTACCGCTTCTTACTGCTGCCATCAATCTGGCGGGAATGACTTTTCCAGCCGGGTCGCTGCTGCTGCCTTTAACTGACATCACCGGGAATATTACAGGCGGTCAGCTTATTAACTCTGATGGTAATAAAAGTCTTTTACCCGGCAGTCAGCTGTCAGGTGCTTTTATTGCCGTGGCTGATGTTCCGTCTGATGCTCCAGAACAGGTCATTATCACTGAAGGATATGCCACTGCGTTGACGGTCAGCCTCCTGGCTGACGGTTGGATCGTTGCTGCCATTGCGGCCACAAATTTGGTGAAGGTTGCGGAGCAAATCCGCATTCGATGGCCGGACACCCGGATTATCCTGGCTGGAGATAACGATCTTGTTGACGGGAAAGAGAACACTGGCCGGGTATGGGCTGAAAAAGCCGCGAAAGCCGTAGATGGTTGGGTAACGCTTCCTCCGGTACGTCATAAAGCCGACTGGGATGATTATCGTCAGGAAACCGGGAAGGAAAGGGCGCGTGAAGCCTTCCGGGAGGAAATGACGTTGCACGGAAAAGGGCAAACCAGATTACCGCAGGGGTTCAGGCTCACGAAAGAATATTTGTGGTATGACAAGCTGGTGAATAAATCAGATGGTGATACTGAGATCCGTAATATCAAGATTTGTAGTCCGCTGCGTGTGACTGCTATCACCAGCGATGCTGACGGCAGTAATTATGGCCGTCTGCTGGAATGGGAGGACACCAACGGCATTAGCCGAAAATGGGCAATGCCGATGGAAATGCTGGGTGGTAGCGGAGAGGAACTGCGGCGCGTACTGCTGGTCAATGGGCTTTCTTATATCAATATCAACGGGATGGCCAGAGCGCACCTGATGGAATACATCTCCCTGTGCAAGCCCGACAGAAAAGTGACCTGCGTGAATAAAACAGGCTGGCATGGCGGCGTTTATGTTCTTCAGGATGAAGTGATCGGCAGAGAGTCACAGTCTGTCATTCTCCAGACTTCCAGCGTTCAGGGGCGTGATTTTCGTGTTACGGGCACCACGGAAGAATGGCGGGAAAATATAGGCCGCTATTGCGTCAATAATGCCCGACTGGCCTTTGCCGTAAGCCTGGCATTCGCCGCGCCGCTTCTGAAGCTGGTTGGTATAGGTGGCGGCGGTTATCACCTGAAAGGTGAATCTACAGACGGTAAAACCACGACCATGAAAGTGGCTGCTTCGGTGTGCGGTGGTACGGATTTCTGGCATACATGGCGTGCTACCGGGAACGCGCTGGAAGGAACGGCCAGCCGCCGCAATGATGCCACACTGATGCTTGATGAAATTCGCGAGGTGGATGGCAGAGAGGCGGGGAATATTGCCTACATGCTGGCGAACGGTCAGGGCAAAGCCCGCGCCCGAACTGATGGTTCGGTACGGGAAACAAACCGCTGGAATTTGTTGTTTCTTTCCACGGGGGAGCTGTCACTGGTCGAGCACGCCGCCAATGCCGGAGAGCGAACCTACGCCGGGGTTGAAGTACGCATGATCCAGATCCCGAGTGATTCGGGCAAGCATGGAGTATTTGAGGAACTGCACGGCTTTAGTGGTGGTAAAGCGCTGGCGGAGCATCTGGAACACGCCGTTATTCATTATCATGGTTCACCCTTCCGTGACTGGCTGCATTGTCTGACAGCCGATCTCCCGGAACTGACCAGCCAGGCGAAAGCGCTGCTGAAGGACTACACCCGCAGGTTGACCCCTGTGGATGCAGGAAATCAAGTTGGGCGCGCCGTTACCCGTTTTGCGCTGGTTGCTATGGCCGGAGAACTTGCCACACAAGCCGGGATAACCGGATGGCCTGAAGGTGAGGCATTCAGGGCTGCTGAGTGTTGTCTGGCCTCATGGATGGCTGATCGTGGGCACACCGCGAACCAGGAGGATAAAACCGCACTGGAGCAGGTCAGGGATTATATGACACGTAACCAGTTCAGCCGCTTTGCTGACTGGCACGACGACAAGAACCGTCCACAGTCGATGATGGGGTTCAGGAAATTGGACAAGGGCGACAACGTGACAGATTCCACAGTGACCTTCTACGTATTGCCATCTGGCTGGAAAGAAATTTGTAAAGGGTTCGATTCGCGAAAGGTGGCCAGATTGTGTGTTGAGGCGGGCTGGCTGAAAGCCGGGGAAGACGGGAGAACGCAAAACAGCATTCGCCTACCAGAAATAGGGCTTAAGCGTGTGTACCAGTTTAATACGCAAGTACTGGGTAGCGCCGATCCCGAATAGTAATCGCGTGAGTCTTATTTTTATGAGGTAACACTGGTAACAGAGGTAACAGGCAGTAACGACGAGGCTTGCCACTGTTACCAGTCAGAAATAGCCAGAGGTAACAGAGGTAACAAAAATCAGTGTGTTACCACTCGTTACCTCTTTATTTAGCTCACTGGTAACAGATTAAATTCAATTAAATCAACGATGTTACACGTGTTACCAGTGTTACACGTTCAGAACAAGAGGTAGGGATTCAAATCCCTTATTCTGGCTGGCAAAAGAGGAACAGCGATGCGAGTGCTGAAAATTAACTGCCCAGAGTGTATGTCTGCGGCAAAGGTGAGAAAGACAAACCGAAAGCACCCCAAATTATCAGATGTGTACTGTTATTGCTCAAATGTAGAGTGTGGGCATACGTTTGTGATGAACGTTTCCTTCTCACACACGATTAGTCCCAGCGCTTTGAGCGGCCAGGGACGGATTAAAGAGCTAATGGATGCCTTGCCACCGGACGAGCGACAAAAAGCATTAGAACTTTTACTGGCAGCCAAAGAGAGCCAGTGAACGGCTCGCCGGGAGTAACTAAAATTTTCCCGGCTTCGGTTCGTTAAATTTCAGTTGCTTAAGCAAAAATGTATATAAGAATCAGCTGCTTAACTTTTAAGTGTGCCGTCATTTATCATGAAAAATCTCACCTAAAATTTTATATCTCTTTACTATCAATAGCTTAATTAAAGTGGTTACGATGCTGGAGTAAAGCTAAACTGAAAAAAACTGAAATTCTTTTCACTCTTTTCAGTTCCCTGCTCGCTGTAAATCCCCAGTTGTGGCGCGGTCTGGCACTATCATTTGTAAAAAATCCCAACTGAAAAATTTTTGCGATCTGAAAACCGCAGGCGGGTGCGGTGTAGTGCGATTTTGGTCGTTTGAAGTTTTTTTTTGTAATGAAAAGTAGTACATTTCCTGTGAGGCGTATCGTAGGTGATTCACCTGCGATCATCCATACCAAATGGGTGCAACTAATTTTGGGAGGCTTTGCCTCTAGTCTGACTAGTCTGTTTACAGGCGTTACTTATTACTACCTTCGGCGCCTCACATTAATTAGGGATTATATGATGAGCGATTTATCTGATAAAATATGGTGGACAAGAAAAGCGAAAATAAAAGCTGAGCGACGCCTGCTTAATTTTGATTACTACTCTCAACTTCTTTTGCTTTGGTATTCAACTTTTTTAGTATGTTATTCTATTTATACCTTAGTAAAACCCGCTCAAAAGATAGAAGAAGCAGCGATAATGGTTTCTTTGTCAGTGCTAATTTTAGTGTTGACTCTTTTTATCAATAATATGAATTTTAAAGGCCGTGCATTATTAATTAAACAATGTTACGAGCGACTGAGTGTAATACATACCGCATCACTTTTCCCAACAAATCCTTCCGAATTAGATAAAGAATATCAAGCAGTGTTAGGTTCGTCAGAAAACCATTTAGAAAAAGATTTTGCAAAAGCCATAGTCGACGAATATTTTAATACGAATGATAAAAGCCTTTTAACGAAAAAACCTACTTTTATCCATTTCTTCATGATAGCCATACTTTTTCTTCGAAATGTAGCATCATTTTTGTTTTTGTTTCTTTTTCCTTTTATTATCTTGTTTTCATTGAGAGCTGTCTAATGAGTGCATATGATATATTTCTCAAGCATTTTCAATCATCTAATTTAAAAAGAATTTACAAAGAAGTGGTTTTGTTATCTGCGGCAACAGGTATCGATAATATGTCTCATGAAGTCTTTTGGCGCTTTCATGATCACGAAATAGAAACAATTAGAAGAAAGTGTTTAGCTGGTACTTATCGCTTCAATAAATATAAACTAAAGCTTATAAGTAAAGGTAAAGGAAAGGCGCCAAGGGAAATTTCAATACCAACAATCAGGGACCGAATCGCCTTAAGAGCTATTTGTGATTTCTTGCAAGAGGTTTATGCATTTGATTTAAATTTTGAGTTACCACAGAATATGGTGGTAAAAGTTAATAATATTATTTTGAGTAAGCAGTATAATTATTTTATGAAGTTTGATGTGGCGAATTTTTATCCGTCAATACGGCATAACAAGTTAATATCGAGACTTAGAGCAAAAATTAGAGATGAAAATATATTATCTCTAATAGGTAAAGCAATTAGCTCACCAACGGTTTCTAAGCCTAATGCAAGTGATAAAGCTAATGAATGTGGCGTACCTCAAGGATTATCAATTTCGAATATATTGGCTGCAATATACTTGATGAATATTGATAAACACTTTGCATCAAGGGAAGATGTATCATACTTCCGATATGTTGATGACTTAATGATCCTTTGTCGTTCAGATAAGGCAGAAGCTTTGATAGAAAGTGTTCTTGTAAAGTTCAGAAGGCTCGGACTTAAAATTTATGATCCAATTAAGAATCCTGAGAAATCTAGTATGGGTTTGTTAACCGAAAGTAAGTTTGGTTACTTAGGATATTATTTTAGCGAGGGAGGTAAGGTTTCAGCACGTGATGGATCTGTTGATAACTTACGACAATCTCTTTTATCGATTTTTACAGGGTTTAAACACTCCAGTATTAAAAGTCAGGAGTTTTTAACGTGGCGTATAAATCTGAGGATTACTGGTTGTGTATTCCAATCAAAATCAAAGGGATGGTTATACTTTTTTTCGGAAATTAACGATATAACGTTGCTTCATTCTCTAGGGAAGGTGCGAATAAGTGGGGAAATTCTTCTCGGCTGACTCAGTCATTTCATTTCTTCATGTTTGAGCCGATTTTTTCTCCCGTAAATGCCTTGAATCAGCCTATTTAGACCGTTTCTTCGCCATTTAAGGCGTTATCCCCAGTTTTTAGTGAGATCTCTCCCACTGACGTATCATTTGGTCCGCCCGAAACAGGTTGGCCAGCGTGAATAACATCGCCAGTTGGTTATCGTTTTTCAGCAACCCCTTGTATCTGGCTTTCACGAAGCCGAACTGTCGCTTGATGATGCGAAATGGGTGCTCCACCTTGGCCCGGATGCTGGCTTTCATGTATTCGATGTTGATGGCCGTTTTGTTCTTGCGTGGATGCTGTTTCAAGGTTCTTACCTTGCCGGGGCGCTCGGCGATCAGCCAGTCCACATCCACCTCGGCCAGCTCCTCGCGCTGTGGCGCCCCTTGGTAGCCGGCATCGGCTGAGACAAATTGCTCCTCTCCATGCAGCAGATTACCCAGCTGATTGAGGTCATGCTCGTTGGCCGCGGTGGTGACTAGGCTGTGGGTCAGGCCACTCTTGGCATCGACACCAATGTGGGCCTTCATGCCAAAGTGCCACTGATTGCCTTTCTTGGTCTGATGCATCTCCGGATCGCGTTGCTGCTCTTTGTTCTTGGTCGAGCTGGGTGCCTCAATGATGGTGGCATCGACCAAGGTGCCTTGAGTCATCATGACGCCTGCTTCGGCCAGCCAGCGATTGATGGTCTTGAACAATTGGCGGGCCAGTTGATGCTGCTCCAGCAGGTGGCGGAAATTCATGATGGTGGTGCGGTCCGGCAAGGCGCTATCCAGGGATAACCGGGCAAACAGACGCATGGAGGCGATTTCGTACAGAGCATCTTCCATCGCGCCATCGCTCAGGTTGTACCAATGCTGCATGCAGTGAATGCGTAGCATGGTTTCCAGCGGATAAGGTCGCCGGCCATTACCAGCCTTGGGGTAAAACGGCTCGATGACTTCCACCATGTTTTGCCATGGCAGAATCTGCTCCATGCGGGACAAGAAAATCTCTTTTCTGGTCTGACGGCGCTTACTGCTGAATTCACTGTCGGCGAAGGTAAGTTGATGACTCATGATGAACCCTGTTCCATGGCTCCAGATGACAAACATGATCTCATATCAGGGACTTGTTCGCACCTTCCCAAGCATTGAACATGACCAAGACTGACAAATTCTAATACGTCTAACTTCCTGATAGGATTAATCCGAATACTTTCAACTGGGATAGGGATATGAAGAAAACTTTGATTGCAACATTAGTGGGCATAACGATGTTAACCGGGTGTGGGCCACAAGAGTTAACCCCGGAACAAAAACAGGAAGTTGCGGCTCTTAAGGCTGAGCTATCACAGACTGAGGGCGAAATCTCAGCAGCAAAAGAAGTTGATCAACAATTTTCTGGTGGACTGATCAAGAATTTAACCACCGCAAGACTGGAAGTTTTGGGAACGAATAAGGCTCTTTTAGAACAGCGTATAAATGCTATTGAGTCCGGTGCCAAAATTGATGTAGTAGTCTCTGGTACCAAGCCAGACCCTGAACTTGCGGCCTCTATTAAAACAGAGATCGATAATCTGACTGCAAAAATCAACGAAGCTAAAGCAGATGCCAGCCAGTACACTGGCGGTTTGATACAGGTACTTAAACTATCAGCCGTTGCCACTGAAGAACAAAGCATGGCTATGCTGCAGCAAAAATATCTAACCGCTAAGTATGGTCTCGCTGAAGTTAAGCTTGCACCAATTCAGGATAATGCAGCAACCGCCAGTGGCAAGAAGGAAGCAACGGCTAAAACTACACAAGAACAACCCCCACTGCTGCCGCCCGCTGAAGGCCCGTTCGGGCTTGAGGCTGGTCTAACCCAGAAAAATATTGAGGATATGATCGGGGCAAAGCTAAAGCCACTACCTGACAGCGTGAATCTGTATACTTCCGATAAACTACCGAAGCAAAACGCAGATTTTGAAATGTATGGTTTGTTGATCTCGCCTAAAGCTGGCTTATGTCAAATTAGGGCTGTCGGTAAAAACATTGATACCGATAGCTATGGGCTTGCTTTGAAATCAAGGTTTGAAGATTTGAGTAGCTCGTTAAGCTCACTTTATGGAAAGGCCGAAACCACAGACCTTTTACTGGCTGGTTCAATCTGGAAAGAGCCTCAGGACTGGATGATGGGGCTAAATAAAAAAGAGCGCTTCCTATCCGCCACTTGGAAGGGAACAAAAGAAACGCCGCTAAAAAATAATATTGCTGCTATTTCTATCGAAGCCAGAGCGAACAGTTCTGCGCAGGGATATGTTTACCTACAGTATACATTTACAAATGATGATGTTTGTCAGGCGGAGATTGAGGGAGCGAAAAAGAGCTCTCTATAACTAATCATGCAAAAGCCTCATGAATTGGGGCTTTACTGATGTTGATATAAAAAATATTGTGTCTAACGGGAGAAATATGAATTCACGTCATTACCGCTATGGTTAACAGTTGCTATCAGAGATGTAAGTACGTAGCGACCTGTAGTTGTATAGCTCGAACAGGTACTAAGCGTGACACTCTACAAGAATCACCAGGTACTATGTCATTCATCACCTTGCCTGAATATAAGTAAAATAAAAGGCATACAAGAATCCAAATGTGCCTCAATATCGGTTTTCTCAACAGGATGAGTTAAACCAATCGCCGCCTGCCGAAGAGGTTCGGCGACACACATGGCGAGTAGGACTTTGGCACTGGTATCTGCAGGTAACATCGGCAACCAGCCCTGTTTTTGCTGTCGTATAATCCACTCAGTGAGTAATTGTTGGCCACGCGCTATGCCATTTTCATTATATTTCTTGAGAAGATCATCTTTGCCAGGAAATTCAGTATTGAGAAGACGAAACATTTTCACGGCGGTTACTGATAGCGCCTGACCACAAATCGCAGCCAGTAATTTTCTTAACGCCGGTAAAACGTCATCCTTATCTTTCGGATCGCTCTGCAGGAGTGGGGCGTAGTTATCCGTCCAGTTTCGAACCGAAAGGCCAAGCAATTCCTCCCTGTTTTTCGCAAAGCGATAGACGGTCTTTTTGGCAACGCCTGCATGCGATGCAACCGCCTCAATTGTTGTGGCGTCATAGCCTTTGTCAAAGAGCAAGGCCGTCGCGCTACCAATGATTTGTTTCTTCACCTCTTCCTCAGGGACTGAGGGACGTCCGCGTGGTTTGGTTGGTGAGGTCATCCTGGAGATTCCTTTTCGCTTGTCATACGACCATTCTATCGGTAATGTTTAGGAAACGCACTTCGTTTCCTAAATGGTGCGAATTTCCCAATGCTAATGGAGAAAAAAATGCGACAACACGATATTGCCAGGCCCTGGCTGGATTATTCGGCATTGCTTGATCCTTCACCCATGCCGCTGGAGACGGGTATTAAACGTCTGGATGACGGGAGTCTGCTGGTCTCCGTGCGCACCGATTTACATGGCTGCAAAGGACGTATGATTAACTGGTGGTTTACCTTTTTTGAAACGACGCAGCATATAAAATGGTGGCATCCCGTTGATCATGTTGAGCATCGTGGATGGGACGCCAACTGGAAGCGTGGGGAAAGTTTTTACGGCGCAAGCATCCATGCAGTTGAATCATTAGCTGAAATCCCTCCCATTCCCGCGCGTCTTAAATTCCATCACCCTGCATCGGTATTTGGCGAAATGGCTGTCGACAAGGCAATGGGGGATGGGAGTGTCTCGGCAATCATTGCCGCAAGGATAGGCTTCGGTGAAAAAACTGAACTGGATAGCCAGGGCGACCCGCTGGACGGACAAATGCTACATGTTGTCCGGGATACGCCTTTTGGTTGTGTGCTGCGTAGCCGGTTTATTCTGGGTATGAGTAATGACGACCACGCTGAACCTGCCGATGACGTTGGATTAGCGCTCATGCGACACTGTTATACAGAGTTCACGTTCTTGTCTCGTTTCCTGCCTTCTTTGTATTACGGCGAGAAAGCGAATGATGAGAAAATTGCGCTTCCCTGGTAACTCGCGGGTTTAAATGCTCAGGTAAACCTGTCGACGAGGGTAATCATGCCCACCGTGTATTACCGGGCCAGACCAACGTTATCTCAAGCGTGACGCACACTGGCTAAGCAGTGATGCCTGGTTTAACCAACGCGTAGCCAAACCGGCATCACTTCATATCTGAAATGAATTCAGCGTAACAAAATCAATCGACTGATTTTACTGTGATTCCAGTTATGCTGAAATCGTTACCGTCACCGCTGGCTTTATGGCTGAAAATTTCCAGCACATTATCGCCCTGTGCCGCCGTAAACTCTCCTGACAGCGTGACCCACTCGCCTTTCACGGCAAGTGCTGTAACCGAGGTAATATCCTGGCCTGCCACCCGCAGTGACAGTTCGGGTATCACCTTGTAGTCATTGTCCCTGCGAGCCTGAAGGCTGAAGCGATAGCGTTTCCCCGGCTGGAGTTCCGAATAATGTTTATAAAGCAGCACACCATTGTGTGTCCGGCCTTTAACATTGGTGGTCGGAAAACGAATCATGGTCGCGCCACCTTCTGAGTAAAACTCATGCTCAGGCGTTGCCGGTCCAAATTGCCAGTTATTCAGATGATTATTCGTAAACTTACTCTCATCCAGGAAAGGTGTTGGTTCGGGACTGACAGGGGCAGTGTCCGGCGCAGCGGGGGGTGAGGAGGGGGGCACCGGTTTGTTGTGATGTTCCTGACACGGGCAAGGGGGCGTATTTTCTTTGCAACGACAGTCGCTGGCGCAAGCGTCAATCAAGTTCTTAAGCACATCAGCAAGCGTATTCACCGCCCGGACAATCTCAGGGGCCTGTGCGCACAGATCGCTGCCATTACCAGGCGTCTTCGCTGGCGTTTTACCTTCCAGCGCATCTGCTTCTTCTTTTTTGTTCGCCACGCTGTCGTGTTGCGTGGCCTTACTGGCGCAAATGGTGCTTTTTAAAACCGAGGCAAAATCGGCAATGCCGGAGGTGTAGATATAATGCTCACCACCCGTACGAAGCGCCAGGCGCTTGTATTCCCGAACCATGGCTTTCTCATCATCCGGGGTGGGATAAGGTAATGAGACATGAGGCGTGCCCAGATAGGAGTGGATTTTGACACCGTACTCCAGGGCGGTGGCAATGGCATCATCGCAGGCTTTGATGCGGGCCGCATCCAGGGTCATCTCTCCGCCTTTCAGACTTTCGTCTCCCAGCACAAAAACATTCTTTTCAGCGCCGTCACGCCAGTTGTAATGACGGATAACGTCCTCCGCAGCAGGCGCCACATCTTCCTGAGCGGGGTTCCCCTCTTTGACATACTCTCTGCCTTTCAGGGCGGACGGGTTAGCTCCGGCCTCGCTCGTCAGGAACTGACGGACCGTTTTATTAAATTTGGTGCCGGCAAAAACGCCTTCGATACCCAGAAAATCAGTTCGTAAATCCGAAGGGCAGGCTTTTCTGGCCTCCTCAATGGCGCTCTCAAGTTTTGCACAGAGCGCTTCCGCTTCATCCTTCGTTGAAAGACTGCTGTCGATGATGAAAACCAAATCAACTTTTTTATTGTCCATAATGCTCATATCAGGGGCTCCATTAACGTTCATTTTTGTTTTCCAGTGAACCGGCAGGGAAGGCAGTGAATGGCACGTTGCCTCCCTGCGGGCATTTCAACCGAGCACAACAAACCTGACGTCATAGCCTCCCGTATTATTGGCGTATTCAGACGCAACATTTGTATCATTAAAAATGAATGAAATTTCGCCATCAGCCGGGACTTCCCAGTCGCTACCGCCGCTTCCGATACCGTAAATATGCTCACCCGCTTTGATCAGTAATTTCCCCGCCAGTGCTTCTGGCAGGACAAAAGTGGGATCCGGTTTTTGCGCTGACGGATGCTGGCTGTCGCCGTCAGGTCCAAAGCTGCGACCGCGGCTGTCGTACTGAGCGGTACCGGCTGCAATCAGCATCACCTTATCCCCTTTGCTCACGGATACGCCGGTGTGGGTCCAGTCACTGCGCGTTGCGGGAACATGACCTTTCCAGTCCGCCTTTTTAGCCGCCGCTTTCTTTTCGTCTTCAGCGATATACACAACCGCGCTGAAAGCGCCGCTGTTGTCGCGATGTGAAGAGTCACTGACCACGAGAATCAGCTCGCCGTCTTCCGGTACCGACCACTGGTAAACACCACTGCCAATGTCATAGCTTTTTCCGGATGCACTGAATCGGGCTTTCAGCACCTTATCGTTCCGTAAGACAAAGCCCTCTTTTAGCCTGCCGTATGGCGATGCCAGGGCGTAGTCTTCCTTACCGTATTTAATCCATCCTTCCGCAATAATACTGATTTTTTGCCCGGCTTTTAGTTTAAGTCCGGTATTAATGCCCGTGTCAGCAGTTGCGTCAATATTGCCCGACCATGCAGGTGAAACAGTCATATAATTCTCCGTAATCGTGACAGCGTAGAGCATCCAGCTTGTCAGTGGTATGAGGTAATAAATAGCCTATAGATAATGTTTTTTGTTACTAAGGGGTACGGCATTCACAATCAGAATATAAATAGATATGCCACTCAGCAAATAATATTCTGGAAATGATGCTGATGATTTCCGTTCATCTCCCGTCTGCTGCAGTTCTGCGAATTAAACATTAGGATTAATCTCATGCCGTGTTTTGTTACTCCAGAGCGGTAATGCGTATGAGTGAGAGGTATATGTTGAAACCAAAAAAGTAATACACAGGGTAACTAAGTGGATATTTGTTAACCCATTAATTTTCCGTCGGGGAGGCGAGAAATTAAGTGGAAAGGTAGATGTTTTTTATTGGGCGGATATCGCGGCAGGCGGTGCTGTAAGGCGCCATCTCACTGCTTCGCGTACCTATTATTACCGCCAGTCAGGCATGGTAGTTAATTTACTAAAGGTATAATTACAGTCATGATTAAAAGTGCGATTACTCCTATAGTTAACATTAAAATCAATTACAAATCAGCGCCTTAGTTGTTGGTTGTGTTGGTATCTTTATATAAAACGCAGCGTAAAAAAAGAAATCGCCTTATTCTTTCGACATAAGTGTGGAAAAGGTAAATATATTCATATGCATCCATGATGAAATGTTATGAATACTAAATGTGATGTCTGTCACATGCAGGGGGGGTTTGTCTTTGATTGATGTAAAGCACGCATCAAATGTAATGTTAATGAAGTTTGATAAAGGAGAATAGCATGACGGCTAAGCCAGAGTGGTCCGGAGAAGTTCCTGCAAATATTCCTTCCGGTATTAATACAGGCCTGCAACTGAATGCCGGTGATGAGATAACGATAATGGCCTCTGGCTGGATTAAATACGGTAAAGAAGAATTTGCGCTGGCGGTGCCGGATGGCAGGGTGAAAGAAGGGCTCATTACCTGCAATGATAAGGTGCTGAAGGCGAGATTTGATACCTCTGGAAAAGGTTATGATATAGGCGGTGGAGTATATAAATGGACGGCTCCCCAGAGCGGTACCCTGCATCTGTATATTGCCGATACAGAGGTCGGATACTCTGACAATACCGGCAGTTTCAGCGTCAATGTATACCGGTAAGAACGGGTCGTTTCGGATACAGCGATTTTCAGCCCCATTGATATGGCGGCAGGGATTATGTCCGGCGTTCTCAAACCGATATCTTATTCATTCCAATATTATTCGCAGAACTCAGCAGATGATAAGAAGACTAATTAACAATATTCTCTGGTACTCTACCGGGTGGGTGTTTTTCGGCCTGATAGTGCTCAGTGGAATCGCAGGGGGACTGGCGGCTTCAGTCCTGCATTTTACTACAACGGATGCATTCCTGGCCGCATTTTGCCTTTTTCTGTTGCTGTCATTGCCCGTTTGCTTCTGGCTGCACCGGTTATCTCGCATACACCGGCGTCAGTAATGTACACGCCCACAAGGAGAGTCCCTGTGAGCGTGTAGTGTTTCCAGTGCTGAGCATGCGCAGTCGCGTTACTGGTGCTTATCCTGCAACGCCTTCAGGGGTAAACGCCATACGTCATAGCGCTCCTGGCCAGGTTTGACCGCGCCAGCAAAATGGTCGTTCAGGCTGCTGGAGGTAAAGATCAGATCCCCGTCCGGATTGATGGCCGGCGTGTCCGGCCAGTGTACGCCGTCGTTTGACGCCATCAGGGTCATTGAGCCGCTCTTCGGTTCATACCTGACAATACCGTTGTGTGTCACATCGGTGATATAGAGGTTGCCTTTGGCATCGGTCACGATACCGTCGGTATTGCCTCCCACCGAACCAAGATCCCGGATCTGCGCCGCAATCTGCGCATCGTCAGCACCTGGCTTTCGCAGAATGTCAGTCGGTACCGCAAATGCATGGGTCCCTGTCGTCACCGTCCAGTAGAGCGTGCCGGTATCCGGAGACAGCGCAATACCGTTGATGCCAATCAGTAATGGATGACCTGGCCAGACTTCAGCCCCGTGCGAGACGACTTTCACACCCGGCTCAATCTGCAGGTCTGGATGACGGTCGAGCACACGTCGGGCAGTGCCGGTTGCGAAATCGGCGATGATAAGACCGACGCGGTTCTCAGGCGCACTGCGCGAGCCGCTGTCGGAGATGTAAGCGACACGGCGCGTTTCATCAACAACCACATCATTGAGGAAGCTCGCCTTGCGGTCTGCCACGCCATCCAGTGGAATGCGTTTGATCGTGCGGCCGGTATTCAGATCCAGCACCATCAGTTTCTGCGAACCCACGGGGGATTCCGCTTCTCCCGCGACGAACCCCATATCCAGGGCCCACAGCCAGCCATTCTTACGGTCAATATAGAAGCCAAGCACGTTACGCAGGTTCTGGTCGGGAGCGGTTTCCACCGCATTACCCTCGCGGGACGGAAATGCCGTGAGGCGCGCCGGTCCGGTCTGCACGGTCGTATCAAGAATACTTAACGTCGCGGGTGCACCGGCTGAAACCAGTCGAGGGGTACTGACAAAGGCTCTTCCCTTTGCATCAAAGTGGATGCCTGCGATGGGCGCGTTAACCGAGCCGGAAAACGGCGTCGGCGTTTCCCCCTTCTCAGGCGTATTCCAGGTTACGCCGGTATAGCTGCGCCAGCGCTCAAGAGGGGCCTGGTTCGCTGCGCTGGCTACGCTCGCAAAAGAGAACAACATTGCCATCGCGATGGCGGACATATTACGGGTACGTTTGAACATTTCTATGCTCCGGTAAATAGGGGAAAGCAGGGGACACTGATTTCCCTCAGGTCATGACGGCTGCTGCATTAAAGAATGGAGCGGAAGGTGCCGCCTTCGACGCGCACCGCGGCACCGTTAGAGGCAGCGCCCAACGGGCTTGCCAGCAGCGCGACCATCGCGGCTATCTCATCAGCATCGATCATTCGCGCGATAAGAGAGCTGGGGCGGTAGGTCTGGAAGAAATTCGCTTCGATCTCCTGGTCGGTCATACCCGGTGCAGGCGCGGTCTGGCGCAGGTATTCGATAATGCCGTCGGAGCGGGTCGCTGAAGGCAGTACGCTGTTGACCGTAACGCCCGTCCCCTTCGTGAGTTCGGCCATACCGCGCGAAACGGCGAGTTGCGCCGACTTACTGACGCCGTAATGCACCATGTCTGGCGGCGTGAACGCGCCGACTTCGCTCGACATAAAAATCACCCGGCCCCAGTTGCGTTCCAGCATGCGCGGGAAATAATGCCGTGACAGGCGAACGCCGGACATGACATTGATGTTGAACATGTTCAGCCACTCATCATCGGTGATGTCGGCGAAGTCTCGGGCTTCATAAAAGCCCAGGTTGTTGATGAGAATATCGGTGTCAGGGCAGGCCGCAATCAGGGCTTTTGCCCCCTCAGCGCTTCCCAGGTCGGCAACGATAGCGGTGACCTGCGCCTGAGGCTGAGCGGCGGTAATGTCTGCCACGGCGTTTTGCAATTTCGCGTGGTCACGACCAGTAATGGTGACGGCCACGCCTTCGCGCGCCAGCGTGCGGGCGATGGCCAGACCAATCCCCGCGGTTGCGCCAGTAACGAGTGCAGTCTTACCGGTGAGTTGAAGATCCATGATTTTACCCTCTGGTGATGAATGCGCACACTTTACTCATCGCCCAACAGGAGATAAATTAGCGGAATTGAAAAACATTTGTTCCTGAAAGAGCATAATGAGCAGAAAATTCGATTATCTTGGCGATGTTGAGGTCTTCATCGCTGTCGTTGAACACGGCTCATTTACTGCTGCTGCCGTCGCCCTGTCCACCACGCCCTCGGTGTTGAGTCGTGCGGTTTCCCGCCTTGAGACGCGTCTGGGACGACAGCTTTTACAGCGAACCACCCGTCGGGTAGGCCTGACCGAGGCAGGGCGAGTCTATCTGGAGCAGGCGCGCTCTGCTTTTTCCCTGCTGGATGAAGCCGAACGTGATGGGCAGGGTCAGGAAGGCGACCTGACCGGACGCGTGCGCATGAGTGTACCGACTACCTACGGGCACTATCGTCTGCCGCCCTTGCTGGCGCGATTCTCCCAGCACTACCCGCGCGTTCAGGTGGATCTGAACATCACCAACCGCAACGTCGACCTGATTGCTGAAGGGTTCGATCTGGCGATTCGTTTGGGTCAGATGCCCGACAGTGGTTTAGTCGCGCGTAAACTGGAGGATGCCGCTTTGCTTCTGGTCGCATCACCCGCGTACCTTCACAGGATGGGGACTCCGCAAACGCTGGATGATTTGCACCGACACATGTGTCTGCCGTTTATTTTGCCGCGCACCGGTCGCATCGCTCCGTGGGTGTTTCGGGAAGACGAACGCGATGTGGACTGGCTACCCGCTTCAACTATCGAAACGTCGGATGATGTGCTGGGCGTCGTCTCCCTGGCTGAACACGGTATGGGGATTTGCCAGAGCTATGAATTTATCGTTCGGGACAGGATACAGCGCGGTCAGCTGGTGGAGGTGCTTCCTCACCTTCGCGGACGCTCGCGGCCGTTCTCGGTGATCTTCGCGCCACACCGGCGCCAGTCCGCTGCCACCCGCGCGATGATTGATCTCCTGACCACGCAATAACGACAAGGGAAGGGTGCAATATGAAAAAAACGTCTTATTCGTTTTTGATTCCAGCGATTGTTGGGGTATTGACGCTGGTAATTTGTTTTATTACCTGGCGCGTAGAAATTTACCGTGTGACATTTATTAACGCTCTCGCAATGCAATACATCGCGACCGGCTCATTGCTCTTGTCGCTGGCTTTGATGGTCATTTTTATCTGGAAGGGACGGTTGAAAGGTTGGCCGTTTTCTGAGCGTCTAAAAGTGTTCATTGGCACCTTTATTATCAGCATGCCTCTCGCCATTTTCGTCGTCTTTACGGCGGTTTATTTACTGGATGGGAAAGTGTCGTCCTGGAGTGCTCCTTACAAATATAAATCTGTAGGCAGATATAATTGTGAAGGGGCTGAAGTATATGAACCTGAACTGAAAGAGAAGATACGTATTTGTCACCCGATGGGCGACTATCAACTCGATAACACCTTATATGTTGAAAAACGCAGTAATGCGCTGGGTATCGTGGTGCTTTGGGCTATCACGCGCTCATGAACAGGGGAAAGCATCAGTGGCGCAACATGACGTCTAGCCCCCCTCCAGCATCCCAAAACTTACAATCCGCGATCGACCCAGTTCTTTAGCCCGGTACAAAGCCACATCGGCTGCACGCAGCAGGTTGTCACTCTGGGCGTGCTGCGGATAGCTGGCGATACCAATCGAAACATCGACTGGCCCAATCTCCGTGAGTCCATAACGTAGCGACAACCCTTGTACGCCGTTGTAAATCTGTTGAGCACAGTCATGCGCTTCTTCTTCATCAGCACCGGAAAGCAGTACTAAAAACTCCTCCCCGCCGTAGCGGAAAGCCATTCCGTTGTCATGGGTAGCCCGCTGAACAATCGTCGCTACGCTTTTAATAACCTGATCACCCGCTTCATGGCCAAACCGGTCATTAATGCTCTTGAAGTGATCGATATCGATCATCATGCAACTCAGTGGTTCGCCGTTACGAATGGCCTGTGTCATTTGGGTATGAAGCGTATCTTCCAGATGATGGCGATTACGCAAGCCGGTCAGCGGGTCGAACAATGCTTTTTCCAGCAACGCATCGCGTAGCCGCTGGTTTGCCAGCGCCAGACCGAGCGCTTCGGCCATGAGTTCGAGATAAGCACGGGCAGGGGCATTTTCCGCGGTGATATTCTGGAATGAGAGTAGACCAATGGCCTCGCCCTGGGCAATAAGCGGCACGCACAGCGAACGATACGCCAGTGATTCCGGCAGATGATAGCAGGCGATATCCGGCTTACCGCTGAACGGGGGATGACTCTGACCACGCCTTACTGCCCAGCATTCGTCAGGATGAAACATCATCTCCTCTCCCGTGGGGGAGAGCCACTGGGCAACGCAGCGCATCTGCCAGGGATCGCGGTCAAGGACATAGAGCCGGCCAGGGACCCCCGGGGCGATATTGGGGGCAAACATCTCCGCCACGTTGATAACATCGGTAAAGTTCTCACACCCTTGCAGCCGCTGCGTCATGCGGGCCAGCAGTTCGCGGACAGCCCAGTCGGCGTCGCGCTCTTTTTCCAGCCGTTGCCGGGCAAGGCCGTTTTCACGAAAAATACGGATCGCCTGCGCCATATCGCCAATCTCATCAATCTGATTAAAATTCGGCGTTTCGACGGCGTAATCCTGCGACGCCAGACGGTGTACCACGTCGCTCAGGCGCACCACGGGGCGCAGCACGCGGCGTTTCAGGATAAAGCCCAGGACAAACAGAAACAGCAGGGCGGTCAGGCCAACCATCAGTTCAGAGGCCGTACGCAGCGCTTTCGATTTTTTGGTGGCATCCTGCACGGACGCAATCACCCGCTTGTCGAGGATCTGGCGAAAGTGATCAATCTGGTTTTGTGCGCGTTCCAGTGCCTGCTCATAGGGGGCACCATAAAGCAGGGCAATGGCCTGGGCATCTTCTCCCCGTTCTGTACTGGTCAGGGCCGTCTGCTGTTCATCCTGTAGCTCATCGATAATCTTGAGACCTTCCCGCAGCAGGGACAGCTCCTCATCGGACGCGCCGTTATCGCGCAGTTTATCCAGCCTCAGCTCGACATTTTTCAGGTTGTTCTCTGACTGGCTGTATTGTCTGAGGGTTTGCGGATCTTTTTTTATTACGTACAGGCGGGCTAAATCGGACTGCGCCCAGGCGTCGGTTTCAATATCCTCCGTCAGCTCATCAAAGCGCTGCCGCTGTTCCACGGCATGACGTTCCACGGTGTCGGCATTGGATGCCATCAGCATGATGATGCCTGAGACAAGGGTCAGGCAGACCGTGGCACCATAGGCCCAGTTAGTTATCGTTGCGATTCGCACCTGTGGATCCTTTTACGACATGAGAAGGATGGCGTTCTTTCAAATTATAGAAAACGTTTGATTTAAGGCGAAAAAAAAGGCGGCACAGTGCCGCCTGGTGTGGTCTTTATCGTCATATCATCACAAATCTGGAGGGTTTTTTCCTTCCTCGATGAAATCCGCATCCAGCTCTTCGGCGTTACCCGCGTGATCGCGACCGGAGAACAGGTTCCAGCAGGCGATGAACAGCGCGGCGATCAGCGGCCCAATCACAAAGCCATTAATGCCGTACAGCTCCATCCCGCCAAGGGTTGAGATGAGGATCAGGTAGTCCGGCATTTTGGTGTCTTTCCCCACCAGCAATGGACGCAGGATATTGTCCACCAGCCCGACAATGATGACGAAGAAGCCAACGATAAAGAGACCCTGCCAGAGCTGATGCGTGGCGAACAGGAAGATGGCGGCCGGCACCCAGACAATGGCCGAGCCGACGGCCGGAACCAGCGAAAGGAACGCCATCAGCGCGCCCCAGAGTACGCTACCGTCAATGCCAGCGATGGCAAATGCAATCCCGCCGAGCGTGCCCTGAACCACCGCCACTACCGCCGTACCTTTTACCGTTGCCCGCGAGACGCCGACGAATTTGGCGAACAGATGCTGTTTGGCAAAATCAGACAGAGGAAGCGAATCAAGGATCTGGCGTACCAGATACGGACCATCTTTCAGCAGGAAGAACAGCAGATAAAGCATGATGCCGAAGCTGATCGCAAAGCCAAACGTCCCTTTACCAATCAGAAACGCGCTGCCGGCCAGATACTGTCCGCCCTGCAGGGCCACATCGGAGAGTTTTTTCTGGATCTGCGCCGCGTTCGTCAGATTGTGGTCCGCAAGGAAGCCGCTGGCCCAGCCTGGCAGGTGGTTAAAGATGCTCGCCACCACTTCCGGGAATTGGGTATTGTTCGCTTGCAGCTTGGTGTACACCACGTTCAGTTCAATGGCGAGCGATGAAAAGATCACCATCAACGGGATAAAGACGATGAGGCAGATAATGCCGATGGTTAACAGCGAAGCCAGTCCGTTGCGATCGCCCATCGCCGTGCGCAGCTTGTTTTTTACCGGGTTAAAGATAACGGTAAGAATGGCTGCCCATAAAATCGCGGAGAAGTAGGGGGAGAGCACGTCGAAGAAAGCCCAGGTGACAAGGGCGAGTATGAAGATAAAGAAACCTTTGGTCAGTCCGTTAAAGCGCATCAGTTGATCCTGTAACGATGAAACTGTGTCGACTATAGAACTGATTGAGGGATTTACCAAGAATTGCGCCGCTGTAAAATCCCGCGTATGAACCCGCTCCTTACGGATACCACTTTCGACTGACCGAAGAACGCCAGGGTCCGCGCCATGCTGTAAGTATCTGCTTGCGGAGGTACTTATGGCCTGGCGTCCGTTCCTGTATGTGATCCTCACAACCCACCCCAGACTCAGCGCGCGGCGCGCTCGATTACGTCTGGTCGTCTAGCTTTTTCTTAACAATCGCGGTATAACACACCTTCTTTGGATGTTTAGATGTCCATACGTATAGAAGGTAATATGCAAACACAACAAGAAAATGGGCAGCTTAAGCGCACCATGAAAACACGCCACCTGATTATGCTCTCGCTGGGTGGGGTCATTGGGACAGGGCTATTCTTCAATACTGGTTATATCATTTCAACGACCGGGGCCGCAGGAACGCTGCTGGCGTACCTGATTGGCGCTGGTGGTCTGGCTGGTGATGCAGTGTCTGGGCGAACTTTCCGTTGCGATGCCGGAAACCGGCGCGTTTCACGTCTATGCCGCCCGCTATCTTGGCCCGGCTACAGGCTATACCGTGGCGTGGCTTTACTGGCTAACCTGGACGGTGGCGCTCGGGTCGAGCTTTACCGCCGCCGGGTTCTGTATGCAGTACTGGTTCCCGCAGGTGCCCGTCTGGACGTGGTGCGTGGTGTTCTGCGTGGTGATCTTCGGCCTTAACGTCATCTCCACGCGCTTCTTTGCCGAAGGCGAGTTCTGGTTCTCGCTGGTGAAAGTCATCACCATTATTGCCTTTATTATTCTTGGCGGCGCTGCGGTGTTTGGCTTTATCCCGATGCAGGACGGTTCTCCCGCGCCGGGCTTAACCAACCTTACCGCCGAAGGCTGGTTCCCGCACGGCGGCCTGCCCATCCTGATGACCATGGTCGCGGTGAACTTCGCCTTCTCCGGGACAGAGCTTATCGGTATCGCGGCGGGTGAGACGGAAAACCCGCACAAGGTGATTCCGGTTGCCATTCGTACCACCATTGCCCGGCTGATCATCTTCTTTATTGGTACCGTGTTTGTGCTGGCCGCGCTGATCCCGATGCATCAGGCGGGCGTGGAAAAAAGTCCGTTTGTACTGGTGTTCGAAAAGGTCGGTATTCCGTACGCGGCTGATATTTTTAACTTCGTGATCCTGACGGCCATCCTGTCGGCGGCGAACTCGGGCCTGTACGCTTCTGGCCGCATGCTCTGGTCGCTCTCGAATGAAAAAACGCTGCCGCGTTGCTTTGCGCGCGTTAATAAAAACGGCGTACCCATGACGGCGATTTCTGTTTCAATGCTTGGCGGCGTACTGGCGCTGTTCTCAAGCGTGGTGGCACCGGACACGGTGTTTGTCGCACTGTCCGCCATCTCAGGCTTTGCTGTGGTGGCGGTCTGGATCAGCATCTGCGCGTCGCATTTTGTCTTCCGTCGTCGCCATCTTCAGTCTGGTCAGCCGCTTTCCGCTCTGCAGTATCGCGCGCCGTGGTATCCGCTGGTGCCGGTGCTCGGCTTTATCCTCTGCGTGGTGGCCTGTGTTGGTCTGGCGTTTGACCCGAGTCAGCGTATTGCCCTTTATTGCGGGCTTCCGTTTGTTGCCCTGTGTTATGGTGCCTACTACCTGACCCGAAACATGACATCGCAGGAGCCTGAACATGTCGCAGAATAATCCGCTTACCGCCATCCTTGAAAAACAGCCATTTGTGGTGCTGGATGGCGCGATGGCGACGGAACTGGAAGCGCGCGGTTGTAATCTTGCAGACAGCCTGTGGTCTGCCAAAGTGCTGGTTGAAAACCCGGATCTTATCCGCGACGTTCATCTGGACTACTACCGGGCGGGCGCGCAGGTGGCGATCACCGCCAGCTATCAGGCCACGCCTGCGGGGTTTGCCGCACGAGGCCTGGATGAGGCGCAATCCCGTGCGCTGATTGGCAAAAGCGTGGAGCTGGCGCGTAAGGCGCGCGAAGCGTATCTCGCGGAAAACCCTCGTGCAGGCACGCTGCTGGTCGCGGGATCGGTTGGGCCGTATGGTGCATACCTGGCGGATGGATCTGAGTATCGCGGTGACTACGTGCGAAGCGCAGAAGCGTTTACCGATTTCCATCGCCCGCGCGTGGAAGCGCTGCTGGATGCCGGGGCAGATCTGCTGGCCTGCGAAACGCTGCCATCCTTTGCTGAAATCAAGGCGCTGGCGGCGCTTCTTGCCGAGTATCCCCGAGCCCGGGGATGGTTCTCGTTTACCCTGCGTGACAGCGAGCACCTCAGCGACGGCACGCCGCTGCGCGAGGTGATTTCTGCGCTGGAACGCTATCCGCAAATTGTGGCGCTGGGGATCAACTGTATCGCGCTGGAAAATACCACCGCGGCGCTGAAACATCTTCACAGCCTCACCGCACTGCCGCTGGTGGTCTACCCGAATTCGGGGGAGCATTATGACGCCGTGACCAAAACCTGGCATCACCATGGCGAAGCCTGCGAAACGCTTGCGGGCTATTTACCCCAGTGGCTGGCGGCCGGGGCGAAGTTGATTGGAGGATGTTGCCGGACCACGCCGACAGACATTGCAGAGCTAAAGGCGCAGCGCTGATGCCGTGTGTCGTCTGATGCATTCACCTCATCCCTCTCCCGTCGGGAGAGGGAGCCAGAATAAACCCCACAAAATTCACTATCCTTTGCCACTTTTTTTCTAAAAACGAATCGGAATTAACGATTCTTTTTTATTCCTTTATCAAAATTCCTGCGCCGGAAATACTGCCCTCATAACAACAAGGGGAGCAGTCACAATGGCAATTTCATCGCGAATTACACTTCTCGGCGCGCTGGCGCTGTGGGCATTTCAGGCACAGGCGGTAGACGTTACCGTCGCGTATCAAACCTCTGCGGAACCGGCAAAAGTTGCGCAGGCGGATAACACTTTCGCCAAAGAAAGCGGCGCGAAGGTGGACTGGCGTAAATTCGACAGCGGGGCGGCCGTCGTGCGCGCATTAGCGTCCGGCGATGTGCAGATTGGCAATATCGGTTCCAGCCCGCTGGCGGTGGCTGCCAGCCAGCAGGTGCCTGTTGAGGTTTTCCTGCTGGCGTCACAGCTCGGGAACTCTGAAGCCCTGGTCGTGAAGAAAAACATCACCCGGCCGGAAGATCTGATTGGCAAGCGCATCGCCGTGCCGTTTATCTCCACCACCCATTACAGCCTGCTGGCGGCGCTCAAACACTGGGGCATCAAGCCGGGCCAGGTGCAGATCATCAACCTGCAGCCACCCGCAATTATTGCCGCCTGGCAGCGTGGGGATATCGACGGCGCTTACGTCTGGGCACCTGCCGTGAATGAGCTGGAAAAAGACGGCACCGTGCTGACCGATTCCGAACAGGTGGGGCAGTGGGGCGCGCCGACGCTCGACGTGTGGGTCGTGCGTAAAGACTTCGCGGAGAAACACCCTGATGTGGTGAAGGCGTTTGCTAAAAGCGCCATTGACGCCCAACAGCCTTATCTCAGCAACCCCGATGCGTGGCTGAAAGAGACGGGCAATCTGGAAAAACTGTCGCGCCTGAGCGGCGTTCCGGAAGCGGACGTGCCGGGGCTGGTGAAAGGCAATACCTATCTCACGCCTGCACAACAGGTTCAGCAGCTCAATGGGCCGGTCAATAAAGCGATTGTCGATACCGCTACGTTTCTGAAAGAACAGGGCAAAGTGCCTGCAGTGGAGACAGATTACAGCCAGTACGTGACCGATCGCTTTGTGAAATAAGGGGGAAGCGATGCTGAATATTACAAATCTGTCTGCTGATTACGGCGGTAAACCCGTGCTGGAGGAGATCAACCTGACGCTGGACAGTGGTGAATTGCTGGTCGTGCTGGGGCCGTCCGGGTGCGGCAAAACCACGCTGCTGAATCTGATCGCCGGGTTTGTACCGTATCAGCATGGCTCCATCCAGCTGGAAGGGAAACGGGTCGAGGGTCCGGGTGCAGAGCGCGGCGTGGTCTTTCAGAGTGAAGGGCTGCTTCCGTGGCGCAACGTGCAGGAAAACGTCGCCTTCGGCCTGCAGCTTGCGGGGATTCACCGTGAACAACGGCTGGCGACCGCGCGTGAGATGCTAAAAAAGGTGGGGCTGGAGGGCGCTGAAAAACGTTTTATCTGGCAGCTTTCCGGTGGCCAGCGTCAGCGGGTCGGGATTGCCCGCGCGCTGGCGGCAAACCCACAGCTGTTGCTGCTGGATGAGCCGTTTGGTGCGCTGGACGCCTTCACCCGTGAGCAGATGCAAACGCTGCTTTTGCGCCTGTGGCACGAAACGGGCAAGCAGGTACTGCTGATCACCCACGATATCGAAGAGGCGGTGTTTATGGCGACCGAACTGGTGTTGCTTTCGCCGGGGCCGGGTCGTGTGCTGGAGCGGTTGCCGCTCAGCTTTGCCCGTCGCTATGTGGCCGGTGAACCGGTCCGCAGTATCAAATCCGATCCGCTGTTTATTGAACAGCGCGAATATGTTTTAAGCCGCGTATTTGAACAACGGGAGGCATTCTCATGAGCATTGTCTTCAGTGAAAAAACGCGCCGTCCTCGTCTCGCGTTACGCTGGCCGTTCTCTCGCCAGATCACGCTGAGTGCGGGCACGTTGCTGGTATTGCTCGCGGTCTGGTGGGCGGTGGCAGCGCAACAGTGGGTTAGCCCGTTGTTCCTTCCGCCACCGGGACAGGTGCTGGCGAAACTCATCACCATCGCCGGGCCGCAGGGTTTTATGGATGCCACGCTCTGGCAGCATTTAGGTGCCAGTCTGGCGCGTATTCTGGTGGCGCTGCTGGCGGCGGTAGTGATTGGCATCCCGGTGGGTATCGCGATGGGGCTGAGCCCGACGGTGCGCGGCATTCTAGACCCGCTGATTGAGCTTTACCGTCCGGTCCCACCGCTGGCCTATCTGCCGCTGATGGTGATCTGGTTTGGCATCGGGGAAACCTCGAAAATCTTGCTGATTTATCTGGCGATTTTTGCCCCGGTTGCTATGTCGGCACTGGCTGGGGTGAAGAGTGCGCAGCAGGTGCGGATCCGCGCGGCGCAGTCGCTTGGTGCCAGCCGTCTTCAGGTGCTGCTGTTTGTGATTTTACCGGGCGCGCTGCCGGAGATTTTAACCGGATTGCGCATTGGCCTCGGGGTGGGCTGGTCAACGCTGGTGGCGGCTGAGCTGATCGCCGCCACGCGCGGATTAGGGTTTATGGTGCAGTCGGCGGGAGAGTTTCTGGCGACTGACGTCGTGCTGGCAGGGATCGCGGTGATCGCCGTGATCGCCTTTGGATTAGAACTGGGGCTGCGCGCGCTACAGCGACGTCTGACGCCCTGGCATGGAGAAATACAATGAGTGAACGTCTGACCATCACCCCGCTGGGGCCATACATTGGTGCGCAGGTCTCCGGCCTGGACGTGACCCGTCCACTGAGCGATAACCAGTTCGAGCAGTTGTACCACGCGGTGCTGCGCCATCAGGTGGTGTTCCTGCGCGAACAGGCGATCACCCCGCAGCAGCAGCGCGCGCTGGCTCTGCGCTTCGGCGATCTGCATATCCACCCGGTCTATCCCCATGCGGAAGGCGTGGAGGAGATCATCGTGCTGGATACCCATAACGATAATCCGCCGGACAACGACAACTGGCACACCGACGTGACGTTTATCGAAACGCCACCTGCCGGGGCGATACTGGCGGCGAAGCTGTTGCCGGACACCGGTGGAGATACGCTGTGGGCCAGCGGTATCGCCGCCTTCGAGGCGCTGTCCGTGCCGTTCCGGACGCTGCTGAGCGGGTTGCGGGCCGAACATGACTTCAAAAAATCCTTCCAGGAGTACAAGTACCGGAAAAGCGAAGAGGAACATCTGCGCTGGCAGGACGCGGTCGCGAAACATCCGCCGCTGCTGCATCCGGTAGTGCGTACGCACCCGGTGACCGGTAAGCAGGCGTTATTTGTGAACGAAGGCTTTACGACGCGGATCGTAGACGTGACGGAAAAAGAGAGCGATGCGCTGTTAAGCTTCCTGTTTGCCCATATCACCAGGCCGGAATTTCAGGTGCGCTGGCGCTGGCAGGAGAACGATCTGGCGATCTGGGACAATCGCGTGACGCAACACTATGCGAACGCGGATTATCTGCCGCAGCGTCGGATTATGCAGCGGGCGACGATTTTAGGGGATAAACCGTTTTACCGTGCGGGCTGATGCCTCCCCCTGACCCTCTCCCGACGGGAGAGGGGAAAGCAGGGTTACAAATGCGCCTCAATATAGCGCTGATAGCGGTTCGCCTTCAGATAACACAAATCCACCAGCACCAGGCCATCAACGCAGTTGTTGAATGCCGGGTCGCTTCCGAAATCAATAAACTGTACGCCACCCGGTTCGCACAGCTCGGAATACTGCTTGTAGAGCGGCGGAATGCCGCAGCCCAGATTGCCGAGCAGGGATTTCAGCTTCGTCAGATCGTCGACATAATCCACGCCGCCAAACTGCGCCAGCACGTCCGGAAGCGATGCCGGGTAGGGCTGGCGTGACGCCGCGAGCGGATGGCTTGCCGGGAACCAGAGGCGGTAGAACGCCACCAGCAGATCCCGCGCGGCAGGCGGTAAGCCCCCGGAAATCGAGACCGGACCAAACAGATAGCGGTAGTGAGGATAACGTGCCAGATAGGCACCAATGCCTGACCACAGATAGTCCAGACCGCGGCGTCCCCAGTAGCGCGGCTGAATAAAGCTGCGCCCGAGCTCAATGCCGTGCTCCAGCACATCCTGCATTTTGTCGTCGTAGTGGAACAGGCTGTAGCTGTACAGTCCTTCCGGCCCCCGACGCTCCACTTGTCTGGCGGTGGGCATAAAGCGATACGCGCCGACAATCTCCAGGTCCTCATCGTCCCATAAGATCAGATGCAGATAATCATCATCGTAGCTGTCAGTGTCCCGGCGTTTACCGCTCCCTTCTTCCACCGCGCGAAACGCAATCTCACGCAGGCGGCCCAGTTCGCGTAGCAGTGGCGCCTCTTCCTGGCCGTTACGCTGCCAGAGATAGATGGATTTTCCATCGCCGGTTTTGCCCAGACATTCGGCCTGCGCCAGCTCGCGTTTTAGCGTGGCCCGGTCTTCCGGACGGGCAATGGCGCACTGGGTTTTAAAGACGCCAGGCACTCCCTTGCCAAGACGTATCACGTGCTGACGGCACTTTTCGGCCATCTCACGCGACGAAAGGGTGGCGCTATACCAGTCACTCCAGGCAATCTGCTGACCGATTGTAATCGGCAGCTGGCTATGGCGACGGCGGAACATCTGCTGCATCAGCAGCAGCATGGATAACGTCGGCGATACCAGCGTGCTGGCATAAAAGAGGAGGCTGTTGTGCGCCTGAATATGTACCGGCAGCAGTGGGGCGCGCAGTTTGGTGGCGAGTTTGATAAATCCCGAGTGCCATTTTTTATCGCGAATGCCTTTTCGCGTCGGCCGGGAAACTTCACCCGCCGGGAAGAAGATCAGCACGCCCGCGTTTTGCAGATGTTGTTCCATCTGTACCAGCGACGTTTTTGCCGTTCTGCCGCCCATATTATCGACCGGGATAAACAGCGAGCTTAGCGGCTCCAGGTGGGTCAGCATCCGGTTGGTCACGACTTTGACATCGCGTCGCACGCGCGAGACGGCGTACATCAGCGCCAGCCCGTCCAGAGTTCCTGTCGGGTGGTTGGCAATGATAACCAGAGGGCCATGTTCGGGGATTTGTTCGAGATCGCGGGCGGAAACGGTGCAGAGAATATCAAGGTGCTCCAGAACTTGCTCCACCGTATCCAGTCCTTTCAGGTGGCGGTGTGCTGCGGCAAATTGCTGGAATTCTTCTTCGTAAAACAGCCTTTTTAACAGACTTTTTTGCCAGGGTGCCGGCCTCGCCTGAGGCCAAAGGTCATCGAGAACGCTATCGAGACTAAACATGATCACTCCTCCTGCCGTCTTGCGATGACAGTAGAAGGGGGAGATGTCGGTTGTATTGCAGTTTGGTGAAGTTTCGTGAGGCAGGGAGAGCAGGCCGGGTCAGGCGAAACCGCCCCCCGGCACCGTTGCGCCTTAGCGCAGAATTTTCTTCTCAGCCAGATCCAGCGCAAAGTAGCTGAAGATCAGATCCGCACCCGCGCGTTTGATCGCACCCAGGCTTTCCAGGATCACTTTCTCTTCATCGATCGCACCCGCCATGGCGGCGAATTTGATCATCGCGTACTCGCCGCTGACCTGGTACGCGCCCAGCGGCAGCGAGGTGCGTTCGCGAATATCACGCAGGATGTCGAGATAGGCTCCCGCTGGTTTCACCATCAGGGCGTCTGCGCCCTGGGCTTCATCGAGCAGGGATTCACGGATAGCTTCCCGACGGTTGAGTGGGTTCATCTGATACGTTTTACGATCGCCTTTCAGCGCCGTACCGGCTGCTTCACGGAACGGGCCGTAGAAAGAGGAGGCAAATTTGGTGGAGTAGGACATGATGGCCGTGTCGGTAAAACCGGCAGCATCCAGCGCCTGGCGGATAGCCTGCACCTGCCCGTCCATCGCAGCCGATGGCGCGATGAAATCAGCACCCGCAGCGGCAGCAACCACCGCCTGCTTACCAAGATTCAGCAGGGTAGCATCGTTATCCACACCGTGATCGCACAGCACGCCGCAGTGGCCGTGAGAGGTATATTCGCAGAAACAGGTGTCGGACATCACGACCATTTCCGGCACGGTCTCTTTGCAAATGCGCGACATACGGGCGACCAGACCGTCCTCTTTCCAGGCATCGCTGCCGGTGGCGTCAGTATGATGGGAGATGCCGAAGGTCATCACCGAGCGGATCCCTGCATTGGCGATACGTTCGATTTCACGCGCCAGATGTTTTTCAGGAATGCGCATCACGCCAGGCATGGCTTCGATGGCCTTGTAGTCGTCAATCTCTTCTTCAACAAAAATCGGCAACACCAGATCGTTTAAGGTCAGTGTTGTCTCTTCAAACATAGCGCGTAGTGCGGGTGACTTGCGCAGGCGACGGGGACGAGCAATTAAATCGGTCATGGTATGCCTGAGGTTTGTGGAACAAAGAGGGTTAGTGTACCTCAAAGTGAAAGAAGGTGTTTTACCAAAGTGGGCATTTTGTCGAGGGGGAATCCCGATGCCAACGCGTTACGCGAACAATAATATTCTCCCTTCGACTGGCGTTAATTGTTCTCGAAATATTGGTTTTATTTCTATGATGAAGTAAATATATCATTGAAAATGATCTATTTATTTTTATTATATTTTTTATCTTTATAAGAGGGTGTTTTAACTGCCTGTTTTATAATGATTATTGATGGCATTGCATCGCTTCTGCATTATTTTCATGTTGTTTGTCTGAATGCGGACTTAATGGAATGATTCATTGAACCTTTTCAGATTGAAAATGCATAATTCCCTCCGCAATTAAGTATTGCAAAATCGTTAGATGGACAAACTTGCTTACGTCCCTGAGGAGGGATGACCCAATGCAAACATGGAAAAAGAAACTGGTTGTATCACAACTTGCATTAGGGAAGGTGCGAACAAGTCCCTGATATGAGATCATGTTTGTCATCTGGAGCCATGGAACAGGGTTCATCATGAGTCATCAACTTACCTTCGCCGACAGTGAATTCAGCAGTAAGCGCCGTCAGACCAGAAAAGAGATTTTCTTGTCCCGCATGGAGCAGATTCTGCCATGGCAAAACATGGTGGAAGTCATCGAGCCGTTTTACCCCAAGGCTGGTAATGGCCGGCGACCTTATCCGCTGGAAACCATGCTACGCATTCACTGCATGCAGCATTGGTACAACCTGAGCGATGGCGCGATGGAAGATGCTCTGTACGAAATCGCCTCCATGCGTCTGTTTGCCCGGTTATCCCTGGATAGCGCCTTGCCGGACCGCACCACCATCATGAATTTCCGCCACCTGCTGGAGCAGCATCAACTGGCCCGCCAATTGTTCAAGACCATCAATCGCTGGCTGGCCGAAGCAGGCGTCATGATGACTCAAGGCACCTTGGTCGATGCCACCATCATTGAGGCACCCAGCTCGACCAAGAACAAAGAGCAGCAACGCGATCCGGAGATGCATCAGACCAAGAAAGGCAATCAGTGGCACTTTGGCATGAAGGCCCACATTGGTGTCGATGCCAAGAGTGGCCTGACCCACAGCCTAGTCACCACCGCGGCCAACGAGCATGACCTCAATCAGCTGGGTAATCTGCTGCATGGAGAGGAGCAATTTGTCTCAGCCGATGCCGGCTACCAAGGGGCGCCACAGCGCGAGGAGCTGGCCGAGGTGGATGTGGACTGGCTGATCGCCGAGCGCCCCGGCAAGGTAAGAACCTTGAAACAGCATCCACGCAAGAACAAAACGGCCATCAACATCGAATACATGAAAGCCAGCATCCGGGCCAAGGTGGAGCACCCATTTCGCATCATCAAGCGACAGTTCGGCTTCGTGAAAGCCAGATACAAGGGGTTGCTGAAAAACGATAACCAACTGGCGATGTTATTCACGCTGGCCAACCTGTTTCGGGCGGACCAAATGATACGTCAGTGGGAGAGATCTCACTAAAAACTGGGGATAACGCCTTAAATGGCGAAGAAACGGTCTAAATAGGCTGATTCAAGGCATTTACGGGAGAAAAAATCGGCTCAAACATGAAGAAATGAAATGACTGAGTCAGCCGAGAAGAATTTCCCCACTTATTCGCACCTTCCTTAGCCTGCACCCTGGCTATCGCTTCTCAGGCCAATGCGAAGGATATTTCTGGTACGACATATAATACCTTCGGATATGATAATACGGCAGCAGCACCCTGGTATTATGGTTACGCTGACTGGGATTACTCTGATGCGACGCACGATGGTGATATTTATCCGGTGATTAATAAATCCACCGTGAATGGTGTTATATCAACCTATTATTTGGATGATGGTATCAATGGGCGGGCGAATGCGCTGAGCATTTCCAACAGCACCATTAATGGCATGATCACTTCAGAATGCATGACCGCGTCATGTGCTGATGGCGTGGATACGGACGGCACAACCCATTCTCAATACGACCGTTTTAGCCTGACCGTCGATAACTCCACGATCAATGATACTTACGAGCATTATGCGTATGACGTTGTGAACGGGGAAAATACGGAAACGCATTATCTGGACACCTATGCGCTGGGCAATGCAATTACCCTGGATGTGGAATCGGATATTGTTATTCAGAATAACTCTCACATCGCCGGCATTACCCTGACTCAGGGGTATCAGGAACGGGATAATACCCCGTATGACGGTGTGGAAGGTGTGGCGAACAGCAGCAATGTCTTTACCGACACGCTGCTGGTGAAAGACTCGGTGCTGACCTCTGGCGCATACAGTGACCTGGGCACCAGCGGGTTCTATGGTCAAACCGCGAAGCCGAGTGATTACGGTGAAACCAATGCCACTGCGGCTGACGACGCGGCGCTGATTGTTGCTGCCAGTGCGTCTGACAACGCGATGCAGACCACCGCAACGTTCGATCACTCCACGATCACCGGCGATATCCTGTTCTCCAGTACCTTCGATAACAACTTCTACCCGAACGGCGATCCGGCAACCGATACGACGGCTGACGGTATATACAACCCAACCACCAACGGCTGGGATGACACCGATAAGCTGGACGTCACGCTGACCAATGGCAGCAAATGGGTCGGCGCAGCGCAGTCCAGCGTTGAGGCCATCGGCACCGTGCAGATGTATGGCCTGGGCTACAGTGACGTTGACTGGCGCACCCTTTCTCCAGATAGCATCTGGCCGGATTCCACGTTCGACAATAATGGACATGTCGCGGGTGAAGCGGTCTATCAGAGCGGTCTGTTCAACGTCACGCTGGATAACGGCTCTGAGTGGGATACCCGTAAGCTCTCTAACATCGACACGCTGACGGTGAATAATCATTCGCAGGTCAATGTTGAAAACTCGGGCCTGCTGGCTGATTCCATCACCCTGTCCAACGCTTCATCTCTGAACATCGGTGACAATGGTGCCGTGGCAACCGACAGCCTCTATCTGGACAGCGACAGCCGTGCGGCCCTGACAGAGGAAACCGCGGAGCTGTATGCCAATACCATTACCGTGGACAACGGTGCGGAGCTGTCTCTCGGCCTCGGCCAGGTGGATACGCACAATATGGTGTTAACGGATGGCGGCGTGCTGAACGTGGCCAGCCGTGATTACGTGTTGAACAGCGATCTGAACAACGCCCGCTATATCACCAACGATATGAGCAAAGCCGATTACGACTACGGCGTTGTGGCACTCAACGCTGACGGCCATCTGGCCGTGAATGGTGACGTGGCAGGGAATTACGCCGTGCGTATCGACAACGCCACCGGCGCCGGCTCTGTTGCTGACTATAAAGGCCAGGAGATTATCCGTGTTTATGACAACAACACGGAGACCCGCGCCAGCTTCACTGCGGCAAATAAAGCCGATTTAGGGGCATATACTTATCAGGCGCAGCAGAAAGGCGACACTGTTGTTCTGCAACAGCAAGCGCTGACCGATTATGCCAACATGGCGCTGAGTATCCCGTCTGCCAACACCAACATCTGGAATCTGCAGCAGGATGCAGTTAGTGCGCGTCTGACCAACAGCCGTCATGGCCTGGCGGATAACGGCGGGGCATGGGTAAGCTACGTTGGCGGCAACTTCGACGGCGATAATGGCGTTATCAGCTACGATCAGGACGTGAGCGGTATCATGGTTGGTCTGGATACCCTGATTGACGGTAATAATGCGAAGTGGATCGTCGGGGGTGCGGCAGGTTTCGCCAAAGGCGATATCAGCGATCGCACCGGTCAGGTGGATCAGGACAGCCAGACGGCAATGATGTACGCGTCCGCGAAGTTTGCGAACGATCTGTTCATCGACAGTTCCCTGAGCTACACCCGGTTCAACAACGATCTCTCCGCGACCATGAGCAATGGTCAGTATGTTGACGGTAACACTACCACCGACGCCGTTGGTTTTGGGTTGAAACTGGGCTATGACTGGAAACCAAACCTCTCTGGTTATGTGACGCCATACGCAGCCGTGTCGGGTCTGTTCCAGTCCGGTGATGACTATCGCCTCAGCAACGACATGCGCATGGATAGTCAATCCTATGACAGCCTGCGTTACGAAGCGGGTGTGGATGCCGGTTACACCTTTAACTACGGCGGTGACCAGGCACTTACGCCTTACTTCAAACTCGCTTATGTCTATGACGACGCTGGTAACGATGCCGATGTTAACGGTGACAGCATTGATAATGGCGTGAAAGGCTCCGCAGTGCGGGTTGGTCTGGGTACCCAGTTTAGTTTTACGAAGAACTTCAGTGCTTACACTGATGCCACTTATCTGGGCGGCGGTGACGTTGACCAGAACTGGGGTGCAAATCTGGGTGTGAAATATACCTGGTAATAAATAAAAGCGGGGGATAAGCCCCCGCTTTTTTATAGATGACAATAAAAAATAATAGTGAACCGACAAATACGGATGTCTTGAGGTCTGCATGAACGTTAATGCGAAACCACTTTCTGAATTAAGCCGGCTCGAAGCATGTTTGATAGCAGCCAGTACCCCGTTTAAATCTGCTCCACAGCAATTAATTACCTCGGGCAAGGGGAGTGAGCCTTGTACCTACGTATTCCAGACCGGCGTTATTGAAGTTTATCGTCATTCAGACGATCTGCTGGTTGGCATTGCGTCAGCCCCTTTTATTTTTGGCCTGTCTGCCGTAGTGATTAACCACAGTCAGGAATACAGAGTCACTGCCAAAACGGCCTGTACCGGTTTTTATTTGCCCGCGGCGACCACCCGTCAACTCATTCAACAGCATTCGCTCTGGAAAGACGCGTTTTGCTGGTTATCCTGGATAAATTACATTCTGGGCAAACGCGACAGGCAACTGGTGGGAAATAACTCCTATCACCAGATCCGCGCAATGCTGCTGAATATGGCCGAGTGGGATGAAACGCTGCGTTCAAAAATTGGTGTGATGAATCATATACAACAAAGCACGCGTATTTCACGCTCTGTCGTTGCCGAAGTGCTCGCTGCTTTGCGACAAGGCAACTATATCAATATGAGCCGGGGCAAACTGGTCAGCATCAACCGTTTGCCCACGGAATATTAAGGCTGGATGGAGGCGGTGAGCACCTGGGCTTTATTGGCGCTCAGTTCAGCCACCAGGTTATTGATGCCATCGCTCATATTGACGAAACGCGTATTTGGAGAGCGGGTGACGACCACAAACGCGCCCACGTTGGACTGCGGGATCATCGCCATATAGGTGATGAATCCACCGCCGCCACCGGTTTTCTGAATAATGCCCGGTCGGCCATTTTTGGGTGCCATATAGACCCAGCCCATGCCCAGCGCGTCGGCTTTACCCGGTACGTCCATGCCGATCACGCGGTGCAACTGGCTACGCTGGTAAATCAGGGTCTGCATGCGATCGGCCTGGTGACTGCGCGCATAGAAATCTGATGAGAGGAACTGCTGCATCCAGCGCATCATGTCGCCTGGCGTTGAATAGACCCCGCCACTGCCGATGGCTGCCAGGGTGTTATTACACGGGCTTGCGCCTTTCTCTGCCACCATCAGGCGTCGGCACTGATCCGGAGAAGGGGTAAAGGTGGTGTCCTTCATGCCGAGCGGGCGCGTTATCTGCTCTTCAAAGAGCTGCGGGTAAGGTTTGCCTGCTGCCGTTGAGAGCGCATCTGCCAGCAGGTCAAACGCCAGGTTTGAGTAAGATGCCTGTGAACCCGGGGCCGATTTCAGCGTGGCGGTGCTCAGGTAGTTCCAGCGCTGTTCGCGCGTTGGCCAGACAAAAACGTCACGGTGCGCCGCGCCGCCGGGTTGTTCGCGTGGCAGCGCGCTGGTATGGGTGGCAAGGTTTACCAGCGTGATGGGCGTGCCCTGATAGGTTGGAACGCGTGCGCCTGGCGGCGCATATTTGTTGAGCGGATCGTCGAGCTTGACCACGCCCTGATCGAGTAATTTCACCAGCATTTCGCTGGTCATCAGCTTGGTTAAGGACGCAATGCGGATCACGGAATCCAGCTGCGGGTGAACGTTATTTCCCGGTCGCGTTTCGCCAAAGCTGCGAAATACGCGCTGGTTGCCGTCGATGACCACCATCGCCATCCCGGTCGCGCCACTGCCGTAATAGATAAGGTTCGCGTAGCGATCGGCAATATCTGAAGCCAAAACGGGGGCCGTCAGCGGCTGAGCTGCCTGGGCGGTGGAGAAGCTCACCGCACACAGCGCGGCAAAAGAGAGCAGACAACGTTTCAACGAAAAGCATCCATGAATTGAATGAGAAAAGTAATGGGTATTTATACTACTAAAGCGCACGGTGCAATGCCCCGAATTGCATAACGATAGCGAGAAAAACGTAACCATGGGTAAATAAGCATAATTTCCTGGCGACCAGTCTCCCATTTTGTGACATCGGCCGTATGATAGAGGCCAGTGTCACTCAATCTTGCGGAGAACGATATGTCAGTGAAGCGTGTGGTTATGGTTGTCGATATGCAGCAAGGGGTGTTTGCAACGCCGCGTTACCAGCGCGAAAAATGTGTTTCGCTTATCAATCAGCTCACGCAGGCCGCCGAACGGGTGATTTTTATTCAGCATACCGGTGAAGGCGGTCTGGAAGAGGGGAGCGAAGGGTTTGCGCTGCTGCCTGAACTCCATCAGCCCGCTGACGCGCTTTACGTCACCAAGACTGCCTGCGATGCATTTTATAACACCGCACTTGAAGCGGTGTTGCGCGAGCAAGGTATTCGCGAGTTTGTCATCTGCGGCTGTGCCACCGATTACTGTGTCGACGCGACCATCAAGAACGGGGTCAGCCGTGGCTATCACATTACCGTGGCGGAAGATGCCCATACCACGGCTAATCGTCCGGCAGCCGACGCGCCGATTCTGATTAACCATTACAACGACGTCTGGCGTGACTTTATTGCGCCGGCCAATCCTCTCGCGGTGAAACGCACCGAAACAATTCTCGAAAACTGGAAAGCGAACTAATAATTAACCCTCGGGTCTGACCTTTTTGCCTGCGCCGTCTGGCTCAGGCGAGATTTTCGTGTGGTGATGTGTTGAGCACAGCAACAGCCATAACAACAAGAAGGAAGCATTATGTTTAAGTCTTTTTTCCCAAAGCCGGGGCCTTTTTTCCTGTCGGCATTTATTTGGGCACTGATCGCTGTCATTTTCTGGCAGGCTGGCGGCGGGGCGTGGCTGGCCCGCATTACGGGCGCAACGGGTGACGTCCCGATCAGCGCCGCCCGCTTCTGGTCGCTTAGCTATTTGCTGTTTTACGCCTACTACATGGTATGCGTTGGCCTGTTTGCCCTGTTCTGGTTTGTCTATGCGCCGCACCGCTGGCAATACTGGTCGATTCTGGGAACCTCGCTGATTATCTTTGTGACCTGGTTCCTGGTGGAAGTGGGGGTGGCAGTAAACGCCTGGTATGCCCCGTTCTACGACCTTATCCAGACCGCGCTGAGTTCGCCGCATAAGGTAACCATTAACCAGTTTTACCATGAGGTGGGCATTTTCCTCGGTATCGCGTTGATAGCGGTGGTGATCGGGGTGATGAACAACTTCTTCGTCAGCCACTACGTTTTCCGCTGGCGTACCGCGATGAACGAACACTACATGGCGCACTGGCAACACCTGCGTCATATCGAAGGTGCAGCACAGCGTGTGCAGGAAGACACCATGCGTTTTGCCTCCACCCTTGAAGACATGGGCGTCAGCTTTATCAACGCCATCATGACGCTGATTGCCTTCCTGCCGGTGCTGGTGACGCTCTCGGCTCACGTGCCGGATCTGCCTGTTGTCGGTCATCTGCCGTATGGGCTGGTGATTGCGGCGATTGTCTGGTCTCTGATGGGGACGGGGCTGCTGGCGGTGGTCGGGATTAAGCTGCCGGGGCTGGAGTTTAAAAATCAACGCGTGGAAGCGGCTTATCGTAAAGAGCTGGTCTATGGTGAAGATGATGCTAATCGTGCCTCACCACCAACCGTACGTGAGCTGTTTGGTGCCGTGCGTCGCAACTATTTCCGTCTCTACTTCCACTATATGTATTTCAATATTGCGCGCATTTTGTATCTGCAGGTCGATAACGTTTTCGGTTTGTTCCTGCTGTTCCCGTCCATCGTTGCGGGTACGATTACGCTCGGTCTGATGACCCAGATAACTAACGTTTTTGGTCAGGTGCGTGGCTCATTCCAGTATCTGATCAGCTCCTGGACCACGCTGGTGGAACTGATGTCCATCTATAAACGTTTACGCAGCTTTGAGCGTGAGCTGGACGGCCAGGAACTGCAGGAAGTCACCAATACATTTAGCTAATACAGGGAGTTGCTATGAGCTTTGCCGTACCGCGTGCGTTACCGTTGTCCTTACTGGCCGTTCTGGTGCTGGTGGGGTGTGCCGAAAAAGGGGCTGCCCCGCTTAAAGAAGGGGAGAAGCCTGTTGATGTGGCAAGCGTTGTGCGGCAAAAAATGCCCGCCAGCGTGAAAGATCGCAATGCATGGGCGGATGCGCTGGCAAAAACCTTTGAAAGCCAGAAGATTGCCCCTACCGAGGAGAATATCTGCTCGGTACTGGCGGTGGCGCAGCAGGAATCAATGTACCAGTCAGACCCGGTCGTGCCGGGTCTGAACAAAATAGCCTGGAAAGAGATCGACCGCCGTGCGGAATCGATGCATATCCCGGTATTCCTCGTGCATACCGCGTTTAAGATCACCTCGCCAAATGGAAAAAGCTACAGCGAACGGCTGGACACGGTAAAAACCGAGAAACAGCTCAGCGCCATCTTTGATGATTTCATCAGCATGGTGCCGATGGGGCAGACACTGTTTGGTTCACTTAACCCGGTACACACCGGCGGGCCGATGCAGGTCAGCATTGCCTTTGCGGAAAAGCATACCGACGGCTACCCGTGGAAAATCGACGGTACGGTGCGTCAGGAGGTCTTCTCCCTGCGTGGCGGCCTGTGGTTCGGTACTTATCATCTGCTGAACTATCCGGCGAATTACAGTGAGCCGCTGTACCGCTTTGCGGACTTTAACGCAGGCTGGTATGCCAGCCGTAACGCGGCGTTTCAGAATGCGGTCAGCCGCGCGAGCGGCGTGAAGCTGGCACTGGATGGCGATCTTATTGCCTACGGCAGCAGCGAGGCTGGCACCACGGAGCGGGCGGTGCGGAAATTATCGAACAGGCTTGGCATGAGTGACAGCGACATTCGCCATCAGCTTGAGAAAGGCGATAGTCTGGCGTTTGAGAAAACCGAACTGTACAAGAAAGTCTTTACGCTTGCAGAACAGAAAAGTGGGAAAACGTTACCGAGGGCAATCCTGCCGGGTATTCAGCTGGAAAGCCCGAAGATCACGCGTAACCTGACAACCGCCTGGTTCGCAAAACGCGTGGATGACCGCCGGGCTCGCTGTATGGGGCTTTAAAAGCGACGGCGAAAACGCAGTACTAATGCCACAACGCCTAAAATCATACACCCTGCGAGGAAAGGAATGAGGCCAAACAGGGTGCTTACGCCAAAGCCAATTTCCACTCGCGGGCGTCCGTTATCCTGCACCTGCATCAGGTGTTCATAGACTCCTGGTGCATGAACCAGCATATTGAGTAGCTGCGAACCCGCCCAGAAACAGAACAAGACAAACAGGGCATAAGCGATATTACCCGCCGTGGAGGTTTTTGGTTGTTTACCGCCAAAAATCGGTTTCGACAATGTAAAGTCAGCCATCACGACCTCCCGATAAATCACTCTGTTTTATATGCGTCTTACAGGGTGAGTTTGACAGGTCATAGCATTTGTCAATATCAGAATCGTGTTAATTTACCCTAAGGAATTCTCCTGGATTGTCGAATTCTGCAGCGCATCACAATTTCTTAACTTAATTGAAACAACAGCGTGTTTCAGAATTTCCGCATTAGCCACAGACCTCGTCATAAATCTGTGAGAGGATATCTTTTTTTCCTGCCGGAGTTGTCATGAAGCTCACTTCCAAACTACGCCGTGACTGGCATTACTACGCCTTTGCTATTGGGCTGATCTTTATTCTTAACGGTGTCGTGGGGCTGTTGGGATTTGAAGCAAAAGGGTGGCAAACGTATGCCGTGGGTCTGGTGACCTGGGTTATCAGCTTCTGGCTGGCGGGGATGATTATCCGCCGTCGTCCTGAAGAGACGACAGCGGATGAGACGGAAACGGCGAAAACTCCCGATTAACCGTTTACGGAGCTTTTCAGGGCGCTGTCCGCAGCATGACGCTCCAGCGCCAGTTCAATCAGGCGGGTGATAAGTGCTGAGTAGCTAAGCCCGCTGGCCTGCCACAGCTTGGGATACATGCTGATGTTGGTGAAGCCCGGCAGGGTGTTGATTTCATTAATCACCACCTCGTTTTCAGGCGTCAGGAACACATCCACGCGCGCCATGCCGCTGCAGCCGAGCGTCTGATAAGCGTTAATCGCGATCGCGCGGATCTTATCGTTGATTGCCGGATCGATATTCGCAGGCACAACAACCTGGGCGCCTTTATCATCAATGTATTTAGTGTCGTAAGAGTAGAAATCACTGTTTAACACCACTTCACCGCAGGTGCTTGCCTGTGGGAAATCGTTGCCCAGCACGGCGCACTCAATTTCGCGGCCTTTGATGCCCTGCTCAACCACCACTTTATGGTCAAACTCAAACGCCAGGCTGACCGCTTGCGTGAACTGCGCTTCGCTTGTCACCTTGCTGACCCCGACGGAAGAACCCTGGTTTGCAGGTTTCACAAACAGCGGCAGGCCCAGCTGACCGGAAATCTGAGCGAAGCTGTGTTGGTCACGGTTGGCGCGGGTGAGGGTGACAAACGGCGCAATATTCAGCCCCGCATCACGCAGCAGGCGCTTGGTGACGTCTTTATCCATGCAGGCAGCGGAACCCAGCACATCAGAACCGACAAACGGCAGGTTGGCCATGCGCAGCATCCCCTGCAGCGAACCATCTTCGCCAAGGGTGCCATGAACGATAGGGAAGACCACGTCAATCTGGGCGAGAGACTGCGCATTACCGGCGTCGATGAGTTGCCCTTGCACCACGCCGGGTACGGTCGCGACGCTGATTGCAGAAGGATTGAGGGCGATATGCGCCGGATCGTCAGCATTTAACAGATACTGGCTGGCATCGTTGACATGCCATTGCCCCTGTTTATCTATGCCCAGCAGCACCACGTCGAAACGGCTTTTATCGATTGCATCGACGATATTTTTGGCCGATTGCAATGAAACCTCGTGCTCCGCTGATTTTCCCCCAAAGACAATACCTACGCGCTGCTTTGCCATCTCACTCTCTTCCAGTCTGACGAAAAACCAATAACATACCACGATGCCCAGCGGGTTTCGCGGCCTTCTGCCATAATGTTTTGGGGAATGTTAAGGGGGGAGCGTGAAAGGAAAAACTCTGCTGACCATTTTCATTATTGCGGCTGTCGCAACGGTGGGGTATCACTGGTTGCCGTCTTACTACAACCCTTTCACGCCGCTACATCTCGACGACCCGCCAGGCCGCATTACCCAGTATAAGCTTCGGAACTTAACGCCCCAGGCGTGCGCGAGTCTGTTATCGCAGGCCAATCAACGCGCGCTTATCCGCACACAACCGGTCGCAGACAGCGGTGGGGAGTGTCCACTCCGTAACGTCGTCCGGGTACGTAACTTCGGTCCGGTCAGCCTGAACAGCAGTTTCCTTGCGAGCTGCCCGCTGGCGCTCAGTTCTGCCTTGTTTATCAGCCAGCAGGCCCGGCCACTCACCAGACGCTATACGGGAAGTGAGCTGACGCGTATTGAGCATCTCGGCAGCTTTGCCTGCCGCAACATTTACCATCGCCCCGACGCGCGACGCAGTGAACATGCTACGGCAGAGGCGCTGGATATCACGGCGTTTGGGCTGGCAAACGGTGAGAGGGTCACGGTACAAAACGGCTGGAAGGCGACAAAAACGCAGCCATGGCTGAAAGGCATGCTGGCGGCGAGCTGCAGCTATTACGGTAACAGCCTGGGGCCAGAGTATAACGCTGCCCATGCCAGCCACTTTCACCTGGGGATGCGCGGTTTCGGTCTCTGCCGCTGAAGCATAATATTCCGTCAGAAAATGGATGATTTGTGACTTATTTCACAAATATGATGACTGGGAAGATAAAACACCAAAGTCGGCAAGTGCGCATCTCTGGTGCGACGTCATAACGCGTAACTTGCTAATCTGTCGGCGAATTCGCCTAAAAATGAAGACTATTTCTTTTATGGAATCCTGGAAAGTTAATCTCATCTCGGTCTGGTTCGGGTGCTTCTTTACCGGACTGGCCATCAGCCAGATATTGCCCTTCCTGCCACTGTACGTGTCGCAGCTGGGCGTTACCTCCCATGAAGCGCTCTCCATGTGGTCAGGTCTGACGTTCAGCGTCACGTTTCTGGTCTCTGCCATTGTCTCGCCGATGTGGGGGAGTCTGGCCGACCGCAAAGGGCGCAAGCTGATGCTGCTGCGCGCATCGCTGGGGATGGCGATAGCCATTCTGCTGCAGGCCTTTGCCACTAACGTATGGCAGCTCTTTTTCCTGCGAGCGGTGATGGGGCTGACGTCCGGGTATATTCCGAATGCCATGGCGCTGGTGGCCTCGCAGGTGCCCCGTGAACGCAGCGGCTGGGCGCTGAGTACGCTCTCTACTGCTCAGATAAGCGGGGTCATTGGCGGCCCGCTGCTAGGGGGCTTCCTCGCCGATCATGTGGGGTTGCGCGCGGTGTTTATCATTACGGCCATCCTGCTGGTGGTCAGTTTTCTGGTCACGCTCTTCCTCATTAAAGAGGGAGGACGCCCCGTCATCAGCAAAGCTGAACGCCTGAGCGGCAAGGCCGTTTTCGCCTCGCTGCCCTATCCGGGCCTGATGATCAGCCTGTTTGTGACCACCATGGTGATCCAGCTTTGCAACGGTTCGGTCGGCCCGATTCTGGCGCTGTTTATTAAGTCGATGGAGCCAGACAGCAATAATATTGCTTTCCTCAGCGGGATGATTGCCGCCGTCCCGGGCGTATCAGCCCTCATTTCGGCGCCACGCCTTGGAAAACTGGGCGACAGGATCGGCACGGCGCGTATCCTGATGGCCACGCTGATTTTTGCGGTGGTGCTCTTTTTCGCAATGTCGTTTGTCACTTCTCCGTTTCAGCTTGGCGTGCTGCGGTTTCTGCTGGGCTTTGCCGATGGTGCGATGTTACCCGCGGTGCAAACATTGCTGGTGAAATATTCCAGTGACCAGGTAACGGGCCGTATTTTTGGCTATAACCAGTCGTTTATGTATTTAGGTAACGTTGCCGGTCCGCTTATGGGAGCCGCTGTTTCGGCAATGGCCGGTTTCCGTTGGGTATTTGCTGCTACCGCCATTGTGGTGCTGATAAATATAATTCAACTGGCTATTGCACTGCGTCGCCGCAGACAAATGGCGGAGGCGAAATCGGCGCGATAACCGTTTCGTAGATGTATTATATATTCTTATGGTTGCCGCATTTTTATATAACTAAATGCGGCGTTTTTATAGAAAAACGTTTCGCTGAAAGCCGCGAGGAATCTATTTTTCCTGCCGCATCACTTTTGCATAACATAATAAATTTCTTCTCTTTGCATAATGGATTCAGAATGCTAAGTTCAGACAAAACGGATAAGGAAATAGCACCATGAAAAATCTCATTGCTGAGTTGTTGGTCAAGCTTGCACAAAAGGAAGAAGAGTCAAAAGAGTTGGTCGCCCAGGTTGAAGCGCTGGAAATTGTGGTCACCGCGCTGCTGCGACAAATGGCGAAAAACGAACAACAGACGTTGATTGAGAACGTTGAAGGCGCGCTGGAAAGCGTCAGACCCGATTCCCAGGTGCCGGTTGAGGATGCTGAAATGCTCCGCCAGTACGTAAAAAAGCTGTTAAGGCATCCTCGCAACTAAACCATCACGGAACCTGACGGCGTGTCATAGAAATGTCATGCAGGATGCCTATAGTCGCTCTGTTTTATTTTTTATGTATTTGTACATGGAGAAAATAAATTGAAACAGAGCGCTCTTTTCATCGCATTACTTCCCCTGTTAATGTCACCCGCTATTTATGCCGACAATCACAATACCAGCGTGCTGGATAATCGTGCGGCCAAAGGGGATATCACCCAGCCAGGCGGCGCGCGTCGGTTGACCGAAGATCAAACCGCCGCCATTCGCGCTTCGCTGAATGAGAAACCCGCTAAAAACATTATTCTGCTGATTGGCGACGGGATGGGCGATTCCGAAATAACGGCAGCACGAAATTATGCCGAAGGCGCGGGCGGCTTTTTTAAAGGTATCGACGCACTGCCTCTCACCGGACAATATACCCATTACGCGCTGGATAAAAAAACCGGTAAACCCGATTACGTGACGGATTCTGCTGCCTCTGCCACGGCGTGGTCCACCGGTGTGAAAACCTATAATGGTGCGCTGGGTGTAGATATTCACGAAAAAGATCACCAGACCATTCTGGAGATGGCTAAAGCGGCGGGACTGGCTACCGGCAACGTCTCTACGGCTGAACTTCAGGATGCAACGCCAGCGGCGCTGGTGGCGCATGTTACCTCGCGTAAATGCTACGGCCCGTCGGTGACCAGCGAAAAATGCCCGACTAACGCGCTGGAAAAGGGCGGCAAAGGCTCGATTACGGAACAACTGTTGAACGCACGTCCTGACGTGACGCTGGGCGGCGGGGCGAAAACCTTCGCGGAAACCGCAACGGCGGGCGAATGGCAGGGCAAAACGCTGCGTGAGCAGGCGCAGGCTCGCGGCTATCAGCTGGTGAGCGATGCATCTTCTCTGGCGGCGATTACCGAAGCAAGCCAGGATAAACCGCTGCTGGGTCTTTTCTCTGATGGCAATATGCCGGTGCGCTGGGAAGGGCCAAAAGCGTCCTACCACGGCAACATTGATAAACCTGCCGTAACCTGTACGCCAAACCCAAAACGTACCGACAGCATCCCGACGCTGGCAGCGATGACCGATAAAGCGATCTCACTGCTGAGCAAGAGTGAAAAGGGCTTCTTCCTGCAGGTGGAAGGCGCGTCTATCGATAAACAGGATCATGCGGCTAACCCGTGCGGTCAGATTGGCGAGACGGTCGATCTGGACGAAGCAGTGCAGAAGGCACTTGAGTTCGCGAAGAAAGACGGCAATACCCTGGTGGTCGTTACCGCAGACCATGCGCACGCCAGCCAGATCATCCCAGCGGATACCAAAGCACCGGGCCTGACGCAGGCGCTGAACACCAAAGACGGCGCGGTGATGGTGTTGAGCTATGGCAACTCTGAAGAAGAGTCCATGGAGCATACCGGAACCCAGCTGCGCATCGCAGCATACGGTCCGCATGCGGCAAACGTGGTAGGGCTGACCGATCAAACGGATCTGTTCTACACCATGAAAGCGGCTTTGGGGCTGAAATAATAAAAGCCCGGCGGAAATCACATCTGCCGGGTGGTTTTTTTCCTGTCACGAACCAGACTTACAGTGAATGTTCACAAAAGGATGGTGCAATGAAAACAACATTACTGGTTACTCTGCTCTCGGGTCTGTTCCTGATCTCATCGGCGAACGCGGAAGAGAAAACATTAACGCCGCAGCAGCAACGCATGACCACCTGTAATCAACAGGCGACCGCACAGAGCCTGAAGGGCGATGCCCGTAAGACCTACATGAGCGGTTGCCTCAAAAACGGTGCCGCGAAGCCGGGTGAGAAAAGCCTGACGCCGCAGCAGCAAAAAATGCGCGAGTGTAATGCGAAAGCGACCGAACAGTCCCTGAAAGGCGACGATCGCAGCAAGTTCATGAGTGCCTGTCTGAAGAAAAACGTGTAGTCCTATCGGGTGAGTGGCCCCGGCGGCTCACCCGAAATTTCATACTTTCCCCGTAAGCCCCCTCTCTATAATTTGGGAAATATTTCAGAATATTCCCAAAAATGATGAATGATGAATCTTATTACAATATAAAGCGCATTCGGGAAGAGTGGAATATGACCCTTTCTCAGGATGACCCCCACCGTACCGGGATCCCGTTTGCCCGGCGAGCCCGGCTGGCGCGTGTTGTCGGACTGGCAGCGATGTTCTTCCCCCTCTCTGGCGTGCTGGTCACCTTTTCTGTATCCGGCGTCTGGTGGTTGTTCCTGGTGGGGTGGGCATTTGTCTGGCCCCATTTCGCCTGGCAGTGGTCCTGCCGTGCTGCTTCGCCTCATCAGCAGGAACGCTTTAATCTGAAGATTGATGCCATTATTGCCGGGCTTTGGATCGGCATGATGGGGATCAATGCGCTACCTACGGCAGCGACTGATGATGGTGGGAATGAACATGATGGGGGCCGGCGGCTGTCGGCTGTTTTTTACCGGCATCATGTTAACCCTTCTGTCTTCCCTGGTGACGCTCCCCGTCGTGGGCCGGGTGGCTGTCTTTAACCCGGAGCCTCTGGCATGGGGCTTAACGCTTCCCGTGCTGGTGTTATATCCGATGCTTTTTGCCTGGCTCAGCCATCGTACTGCCATCAGGCTTGCAGAGCATAAACGGCGGCTGGAGCTGATGAGTACCCGCGACGGCATGACCGGCGTCTTTAATCGCCGGCACTGGGAAGTGTTGTTGAGAAATGAATTTGAACACTGTCGCCGCAACCACTGCACCGCCACGATTTTGCTTATCGATATCGATCATTTTAAGAATATCAATGACACCTGGGGCCACGATGTGGGTGATGAAGCGATCATTGCCCTGACGCGGCAACTGCAGCTAACGGTGCGTTCCGGGGATGCGATAGGCCGTTTTGGCGGGGATGAGTTTGCGGTGATCATGTCCCGGACGGCGGCAGACAGTGCCATCGCCGTGATGTCACGCGTACATGAGCGGCTGGAAACGCTGTCGTTACCGTGTGCGCCCAAGGAATCTCTGCGTATTAGCGTCGGTGTCGCGCCCTGGGGACCGCAGTTCGGGCACTATCGGGAGTGGTTAAAAGCGGCCGATGTGGCGCTGTATAAAGCGAAAAATGCCGGACGCGGCCGCACCGAGGTGGCTGCCTGACGTCCGGCTCAGATAATCAGGATTTACTCAGTTTCTCTGATTTTTCCATGCATTTTGTCATCGCTTCAATAACGGCCGAACGGAAGCCGCGCTCTTCCAGCACCCGCACCGCCTCGATAGTGGTTCCGCCAGGCGAGCAGACCATATCTTTCAGTTCACCCGGATGCTTACCGGTCTCCAGCACCATTTTGGCAGAGCCCATCACGGCCTGTGCAGCGAATTTATACGCCTGCGCTCGTGGCATACCGCCAAGCACCGCGGCGTCGGCCATCGCTTCTAAAAACATAAAGACATACGCAGGCGCTGAACCGCTCACTCCCACTACCGGATGGATCATAGATTCGGCAATGACTTCCGCTTCACCGAAGCAGCGGAAGATGTTCAGGACATCCGCCACGTCTTCCGACGTCACCAGCGCGTTAGGCGTGACGGAGGTCATGCCGGCGTTGACCAGTGACGGGGTATTCGGCATAGCGCGTACGATTTTACGGTCATGACCCAGCGCGCGCGCCAGCTGATCGAGCGTGACGCCCGCGGCAATCGATACGACCAGCGTCTCTTTGTTCAGGCTGGTGGTGATGTCGCTCAGCACTTTGATCATGATGTTCGGCTTGACGGCGCCAAAGACAATATCGGCTACCTGAGCCACTTCCTGGGCGCTTTCGGCTGCGTTGATCCCGTACCGATCGCGTAACGCGGCGACGTTGTCCGGTGATGGGGTGTAGACCCAAATCTGACCCGGCAGCACCTGTCCGCTGGCGATCAGGCCACCCAGGATGGCTTTGCCCATGTTACCGCAGCCGATAAACCCGATTTTCTTATCCATCACGATTCTCCGTCATTATGCGTTGTTTTCTCTGATTGATAGCTTAACAACGAAATGCAGGCGACAATAGTCGGCAGAATCATTATGGGGAGACAATATGGCGATTTGGGTTGATGCGGACGCGTGTCCGAATGTGATTAAAGAGATTTTATTCCGCGCGGCCGAGCGCGTGCAGATGCCGCTTACGCTGGTGGCGAACCAGAATATTCGCGTACCGCCTTCCCGATTTATTCGCGCATTGCGGGTTCCGGCTGGTTTTGACGTGGCGGATAACGAGATTGTGCGTCTGTGTAGCCCCGAGGATCTGGTGATCACGGCGGATATCCCGCTGGCCGCGGAAGTGATTGAAAAGGGAGCGGCGGCGCTGAACCCGAGAGGGGAGCGTTATTCGCCGGCGACCATTCGTGAAAGACTCACCATGCGTGATTTTATGGATACGCTTCGCGCCAGCGGCGTGCAGACCGGCGGGCCAGACAGCCTGTCCCAGCGCGATCGCCAGCAGTTCGCTGCAGAGCTTGATAAGTGGCTGCTCGAAGTCAAGCGTCGCACTGCGTAATGATAACCATTGTCACTTTGTGGTACAGTATGGCCTCCGCAGGGTTGTCATCCCGTACCGCTTTGCAGTAAAGTAAACGCAACATCTTCTGCAATTATTTCTTTACGCTCTTCGGCCATCCGGCATCAAGGGGAACACCTGGTTATGACCCAACCCATCTTTTTAGTTGGCCCCCGCGGCTGTGGGAAAACCACCGTTGGCCTGGAACTGGCACGCGCGTGCGATCGTCAGTTTGTTGATACCGACCACTGGCTGCAAACCGAAGCCGGGAAAAGCATCGCGGAAATCGTTGAGCAAGAGGGGTGGGAGAGCTTTCGCGCCCGTGAAACGGCCGCGCTGAAGGCGGTCACCACGCCGTCTGCTGTTATCGCAACCGGTGGCGGCATTGTTCTCGCCGAGTGTAACCGTCGCTTTATGCGCGAAAAAGGGATTGTCATCTACCTCAGTGCACCCGTTTCGGCCCTGGTAGGACGGCTGGAAGCATTTCCGGAAGAGGGACAACGTCCTGCGCTGACCTCCCGGCCGCTCAGCGAAGAGGTGAGCGAAGTGCTGGCCGAGCGCGATGCGTTATACCGCGAAGCGGCACACCACGTTGTGGATGCTTCCGCTTCACCCGAGGACGTGGTAATTCAGATTATTACCGCCCTGCGTTTGGCTTGTGCCAGCTAAGCGGCGTCTATACTTATAGCTCAGACATAAAAAAAGGATGAGCTATGCCAACCAGACCTCCCTATCCACGTGAAGCACGCATCGTTACCGTTGAAAAAGGCAATGGCGATCAAACCGTCACCTGGTATCAGCTGCGTGCCGATCACCCCAAACCAGACTCTCTGATCAGTGAACATGAAACTGAACAGGAAGCGCTGGATGCCAAACGGCGCTACGAAGATCCTGATAAGTCGTGAATGAATTCCTAAAGGGCTAAATACCGTGCCTGAATCACACTTTTTACTCATCGCAAATGTTAAGCAGGAGTTAATATTTAGTTATTACAGGTAACTCCGTAACGGGCAGGCGATCTTTACATTTCGCGATGGGGATCACCTGCTACGCTTGGTGCTGTTTTGTTGAAAAAACGAACTGTGCAGCGTAGTGAGCCTGTACCTGTGTGAAAGATTTAGCGGTAATGGAAGGCGATGAAGATGAAGGCGACGTTGGCGATCCTCACTATTGGTGTGGTCCCTGTAAGCGAAGTGTTACCGCTCTTAACCGAGCATGTATCTGAACAACAGATAACGCATCTAAGCCTGCTGGGGAAGATGAGTCGGGAAGAGGTCATGGAAGACTACGCTGTAGAGGCGGGGGAGGATCCCCTGGCGACGTTATTAAGTGACGGTAAACTGGCGCATGTTTCGCGTCAGAAAATCGAGCGCTCGCTGCAGAGCGTAATAGAAGTGCTCGATAATCAAGGCTATGACGTTATTTTACTGATGAGTACTGCACCTGTTAAGGGACTCATCGCGCGTAATGCGATTTTGCTGGAGCCGATGCGGATCATTCCGCCGCTGGTGGCCTCCATTGTTGACGGGCATCAGGTGGGGGTCATTGTTCCCATTGAAGAGCTCATGGACAACCAGACGGCAAAATGGCACGTACTCGAAAAAATGCCTTTGTATGCGCTGGCCAATCCCTTCTGGGACAGCGAGGCTGCGCTGATTGAGGCGGGACGGGAACTGCTGGAGAGAGGGGCCGATGTGTTGATTCTGGACTGCCTTGGATTCCACCAGCACCACCGTGATTTACTGCAAAAGGCGCTGGATGTCCCGGTGCTGTTGTCCAATGTTCTGATGGCCCGGCTGGCCGCAGAGCTGTTGATCTAATGATTTTGCGTGACAGGTGATGATCATGGCCCCTATAGTGAATTTTTATCTAAAAATATAAGGGCCAGTTCATGCTTCAAAGTAACGAATACTTTTCCGGTAAAGTGAAATCCATTGGTTTTACCAGCAGCAGCACTGGCCGCGCCAGTGTCGGCGTTATGGCTGAAGGGGAATACACCTTTGGTACAGCCGAAGCTGAAGAGATGACGGTGATCAGCGGTGCGCTCAACGTCTTACTGCCGGGGGAAACAGAATGGAAAGTTTACTCAGCCGGACAAGCGTTCAACGTCCCTGGCCACAGCGAATTCCATCTGCAGGTTGCTGAACCGACCTCTTATCTGTGCCGCTACCTGAAATAAAACGTTTTATTCCCTCTCCCTGCCGGGAGAGGGTCACTGCAGGTATTACCGCTGCGCTTCGCCGCCGAGGCCTTCTACCAGATTCTGAATTAACGCTGCCAGCTCTCCGGTCATCAGGATAAAGTCCGCGTCAAAGCGCTGGGCGTAATCTTCACGATCGATATCTTCGTTCTGATCGCGCAGCTCATCGCAGAATTTCAGACGCTTCACCGAGCCGTCATCGCACATCACAAACTGAATACGCTGCTGCCAGTCGAGTGCCAGTTTGGTCACCACTTTGCCCGCTTCAATGTGAACGGCGATCTCGTCGCTCACCAGATCCTGCTTTTTCGCGCGGATCACGCCGCCATCTTCGAGCAGGGCTTTGAGCTCGGCTTCATCAAGGATCTGGAAGCCCTGGGCCGCTGTACCGCTGCGCACCCATTCGGTCAGGGTCAGTTCAATCGGCGTTTCCAGCGCCAGCGGAACGACCGGTAACGATCCGATGCTTTTGCGCAGCAGGGCCAGCGTATCTTCCGCTTTTTTGGCGCTGGCGCAGTCCACCATGATCAGCCCGTTAACGGTATCGATCCACATCATTGTCTGGCTGAAACGGCTAAAGGCGCGCGGCAGCAGAGAGTGAAGAACTTCGTCTTTCAGCGAATCTTTTTCGGTTTTTTTCAGCTTGCGACCCTGTTCGGCTTCAAGCTTGAAAATTTTCGCTTCGAGCGCCTGCTTGACCACCGGCGTGGGCAGAATTTTTTCTTCTTTGCGGGCGCAGACGATGATTTGACCCGTGCTGCTGGCGTGGGTCAATGCATCGCTTTGTGAACCCATTGGAGGAACCCAACCGGTTTTTGCCATATCCTGGCTACCGCAAGGGGAAAAGCTATAAGCGGCTAACTGTTTTTCCATCTCTTCTGCACGCAGCGAAACGTCGCGGCTGAGACGGTAAACCATCAAATTTTTGAACCACAGCATGATAATTTCCACGGCCTTGTCGTTAAATCAGCGGGCATGATAACGAATTGTCGCATCGCTTGCATTGCTAATCGGGAAGCGGGCTTCTACTCTGTTGATAATCAAAATAATGAGGAGTGTCTTGTGCGTATTGGGATTGATTTGGGCGGCACCAAAACAGAAGTCATCGCACTGAGCGAGCTGGGGGAGCAACTGTTCCGCCACCGTCTGCCTACGCCGCGCGATGATTATCACCAGACTATCGAGACGATTGCCCGGCTGGTCGACATGGCTGAGCAGGCGACAGGGCAGACCGGCACCGTTGGGATGGGGATCCCGGGCTCAATCTCGCCCTATACCGGGGTGGTTAAAAACGCCAACTCCACCTGGCTCAACGGTCAGCCTTTTGATAAAGATTTAAGTCAGCGCCTGAACCGGGAAGTGCGTCTGGCAAATGACGCCAACTGTCTGGCCGTCTCCGAAGCCATTGACGGTGCCGCCGCAGGGGCCCAGACCGTTTTTGCGGTCATTATCGGGACCGGCTGTGGCGCAGGCGTGGCCCTGGGCGGGCGTGCCCATATTGGCGGCAACGGTACGGCGGGCGAGTGGGGACATAACCCCTTGCCGTGGATGGATGAAGATGAACTTAAATACCGCGCCGAGGTGCCGTGCTATTGCGGCAAGCAGGGCTGTATTGAGACGTTTATCTCCGGCACCGGTTTTGCCACCGATTACCACCGCCTGAGTGGCCAGCCACTCAAGGGGAACGAAATTATGCGCCGGGTCGGGGAACACGATCCGGTGGCTGAGCTGGCTCTCAGCCGCTATGAAATGCGGCTGGCGAAATCCCTGGCGCACGTGGTGAATATCCTTGACCCTGACGTGATTGTGCTCGGCGGCGGGATGAGCAACGTCGACCGTTTATATGCCACGGTGCCGAATCTGCTGAAGCAGTGGGTCTTCGGCGGCGAGTGTGAAACCCCGATCCGCAAAGCGGTGCACGGGGACTCCAGCGGCGTGCGCGGCGCCGCGTGGCTCTGGCCGCTATAGCCATTCTCCCTCTCCCTACGTGAGAGGGGCGGGATGAGGGTGCCCTAACGCAGGGCACCCTCACTCCACCGCAAACACCTTATCCAGCTTGCTATACCCCAGCCCGTTAATCTTCTTCACTTTGATCTGCACCGGGATCCGCTCTTTCATCGCCTCGACGTGGCTAATCACGCCAATGGTTTTCCCGGTGGCGTTCAGCGCGTCGAGCGCATCGAGGGCGGTATCCAGCGTTTCGCTGTCGAGCGTGCCGAAGCCTTCATCCAGGAACAGCGAATCGATGCGTGTCTTGTGGCTCACCAGATCGGAAAGCGCCAGCGCCAGTGCCAGGCTAACAAGGAAGCTTTCGCCGCCGGAGAGGGTACGGGTATCGCGCACCGCGTCCGCCTGCCAGGTATCCACCACTTCGAGTTCCAGCGCATCGCTGACCTTGCGCTGCAGCAAATAGCGCCCGTGCAGGCAATTTAGCTGCTGGTTGGCAAGCCAGACCAGATTATCCAGCGTGAGCCCCTGGGCAAACTTACGGAACTTGTCGCCGGTGCTGGAACCTATCAGCGAATTCAGATAGCTCCAGTCATCGGCCAGCCGCGCGGCCTCTTCAATATGCTGCATGAGCGCCAGCTGGTGCTGACGGTTATCGCTGTCCTGTTTAAGCTGCTGGCGGATTTCACCCTGATGAGTGGTGTTCTCCCGAAGCTGTTGCCCGAGTTGCTGTAGCTGCAACTGCAGGGTTGGCGCATCGAGTTCCAGCCCTTCCGGTCGCTGCGTCTGATGAGCCTGCAGCTGCTGGTTTGCCTGTGCGAACAGCGCGGTTGCCTGCTGAAGCTGGTTTTCCAGGGTCTGCTTACGGTGTTCAAGACTGCGGATGGTCTCTTCATCAAGCAGTGCAGCCAGAAAGGCCTCCCGATCGGCGAAGCAGCTTGCGGTCAATGCGGCGGTAAAATGCGTCGTGGCGTGCTGCAGTCGCTCGCTTTCGAGGCTTTCCTGCTGTTGCAATGTGGCAAGCTGGCTCTGAAGAGAAACGCATTCGTCGTGCGTTTCGCGCCAGTTATCAGGAATGGCCGGTTCGGTTTCTGTGTCGTTTGTGGCGGGCAGGGTGTCGAGCAGCGGCATCAGAGCCGTCATGTGCTCCTGCATGACGCCATGCTGAGTCTGTTTTTCCTGCCACTGTGCGAACTCGGTTTCTCGTTCGTTCAGCCAGGCAGCCTCTGTGCCTTCTTCCGGGACGTTGAGTGACAGCGTCAGCAGGGTCGTTTCCAGCGCCTGGCGCGTGGCCGTCAGCTGCTGTTGATACTGACGCGCCTGCGCGTCCTGTTCATTCAGCTGTTGCTGGAGCGTCAGACGCTGGCTCAGCTGGTAAAGCTGACGCTCATACTGCTCTTGTTCGTTCATCCACGGGGCAATATCTTCCTGAATATTCAGAGTGATATTCAGGGACGCGCAAACCGATTGCCACTCTTTAGTGAGCGCTTGCTCCTCCTGGGAGAGCGTCTGAGCGTCGTCTGTCTCACGCTGGATCTGCCGGGTCAGGGCATTCACCTGACCGAGAACTAACAATCCTTCCTCTTTAAGTGCAGCGACCTCTTTGGCTAACTGGTCGCGACGCTGCTGGTTGGCACTCAGCTCCAGCGCCTGATAGGCAGTGACCGCCGGGTGCGAGGTTGAGCCGCACAGCGGGCAGGGCTGTCCCGCCTGCAGCTGCGCACGCTCTGCCTCCAGACTTTTAATCTTCTCTTCCTGTCTGCAGAGCGTTTCAAGATCCAGATAATGTTGGTTTTTCTCTTTGTACTGCTGGCGGCGCAGCGTCAGCGTTTCATTGAGTTTTACCTGCTCTGCCTGGGCTTTCTGCAGGCTTTCACCGTTCTGGCGCAGACGTTGTTGCAGCGGCAGATAACGGGCCTGAAGCGACATCAGCCGCTGGCGGAAAGTCCGTGACTGAGCCTGTTGCTCCATCGCCACGCTGACCTCGTCAGCCGTGAGCGTCAGGGCGTTTTCCGGCATCTCTGCCAGCTTCTGGCGTAATTCAGCAATGCGCGTGGAAAGCGTGGCGATCTGATTTTTATCGCGATTCAGCTGTGCAAGATGGGCGCGCCAGCCTGCTATCTCCTGGCCCCACTGACGATACCGCTCGTGCTCTGCCAGCCACTGTGCCAGCGCCGTAAGGTCGGTCTGCAGTTGTGCATGGCTACGCTGGGCCGTATTACGGATACGCGAGCGCAGCGCGGTTTTTGCTTGTAAGCGAGCATTTACTTCAACAATGCGCTGCTTCGTTTGCCCCAGCCGGGTGGTTTGCTCTTGCTGGCTGTCCCACAGTGGACGCAGCTGGGCGGCGGGGTGAGCAAGCTGGAGCGTTGCCAGCTCGGGCGCAGCCTCGGTCAGTGCCTGTTGCGCCTGTTGCTGCAAGGTGGCAACGCGCTGCTGCTCACGTATAAGCTCGTCATTGCGCGTAAGCCACTGAAAATCTTTCTGTTGATTCTGCTGTTGCGCCAGCAGCGTTTTTTCTTCGTCAGTAAGTGCCTGCAAACTTTGCTGTAACTGCTGCTGTTGTTCTTCACTCAACAACACGACGCCTGCAGCCTGTGCTTCATACACCTCAAGGGCGTTACGCGCGGCTTTGTGTTTCTCAAACACCATGGCGGAAATTTGCCCGTAGATCTCGGTTCCGGTCAGTTCTTCCAGCAGTTCGGCGCGGTCGGAAGGTCTGGCATTGAGGAAGGCGGCAAATTGCCCCTGAGAGAGCAGCATTGAGCGGGTAAAACGGCCATAATCCAGCCCGGTGAGGGCGGCCGTTTGTTCCAGTTTATCCGACACTTTGTCGGCCAGAATTTTACCGTCCTCACAGCGTGCCAGCTCGACGCGTGGGGCCTGAAGATTACCGTCGGGCTGATTTCGCGCGCGGTTCTGACTCCAGAAAGCGCGATAGGCAATACCTTTGACTTCAAACTCAACTTCGGCAAGGCATTCGGCCGTGTCGCGCGTCATCAAATCGTTTTGTGCCTGGGAGACTTTCTGCAGACGCGGCGTTTCGTGATACAGCGCCAGACAAATGGCGTCGAGCAGGGTCGTTTTCCCTGCGCCGGTAGCCCCGGTAATCGCAAACAGTCCGTTGCTGGCAAACGGCTCCGCGGTAAAATCGATTTTCCACTCACCCTTCAGTGAGTTGAGATTTTTCAGACGCAGGCTGAGGATTTTCATGCGTTTTCTTCCTCATCGTTCAGGGCATGCAGGGTGTGCGTAAACAGCTCGTTCAGCCGTGCGCGTTTCGCGTCGTCAATCTCCTCGTGGGAGAGCCGGCGTTCAAAGACCTCTTCCACCCTGAGTTCGCTGAGCGTTTCGCGCTGAGCGCCGAGCAGAATTTTCTCGCGCTGCTCGCGGCTGCGGCGCACCAGCAGCACCTCTACCGGCAGGTCTTCCGTGAGTACCTGAATTTTACGCTGCACATCATGCAGGTAGTCGCCGCTGGCGATCTCAATATCCAGCCAGACCGGCGGGTTTTGTTCCACGCCGCGCCACTGTTCAAGCTGGGCGGTGATGGCGTCCAGATCGCCTTTCAGCACCGCCAGCGGTTGGGTGACGGGCACTTCCAGCGTGTCGACGGCGCTGAGCTTGCCGTCGCTAAAGCTCACCAGATGGACACTTTTGGCTTTGCCGGTCTCATCAAAACTCAGCGAGATGGGCGAACCGCAGTAGCGAATGTGCTCGCAGCCGCCGATAACCTGCGCCCGGTGGATATGCCCGAGGGCAATATAATCCGCGGGCGGGAAGTTTTGTGCCGGGAAAGCATCCAGCGTGCCAATATAAATGTCACGCACCGCGTCGCTTTTGCTGGCCCCAACGGTGGTGAGGTGCCCGGTGGCAATCACCGGAATCGCCTGGTCGCCGCGAAGGGCACAGGCCTGGGCATGCTGCTGGTGGTAATAGTCGGTGATGGCCTGCAGCAAATGCTGCTGTTTTTCAGCGCCGGAAAGCCCCGCCTGGCTTTGGACAATATCGCGCGGGCGTAAAAATGGGATCGGACACAGTACCGCACCCGGCGTCCCGTCGCGCTTTTTCAGGATCTGCGGCGCATGTCCTGCGCTGGCCACCACGGTAGTATTGAGAAACGCCAGAATATCGCGGGATTCATTTAACGTTGCGACGGAATCATGGTTGCCGGCAACAATCACCAGATGACAGCCCGTTTGCTGCAGATTGACGACAAAACGGTTATATAACTCGCGCGCATAGCTGGGGGGCGAGCCGGTATCGAAAATGTCGCCCGCCACAATAATGGCGTCCACCTCATGAGAGCGGGCCGTATCCAGCAGCCAGTTCAGGAACGCTTCGTGTTCAGCCGCCCGGCTTTTGCTGTAAAAATTTTGACCCAGATGCCAGTCAGAGGTGTGTAGTATGCGCATTGCTGATCCGTGGCGAAAAAGAGAAAGCAGGATTATAAACTGTCAGGGAACAGAAAATAACCGCTGTAATAAAACAACAGTTTGCCCTTTATAGTGGTACTGTTTTTCATAAATCTGTCATAAATCTGACGCATAATGACGCCGCATTACAAACTTGTAACTTAAATAAGATAAAACAGGGCAAAGTATGGCGAGACGTATTCTGGTCGTAGAAGATGAAGCTCCGATTCGTGAAATGGTGTGCTTCGTGCTCGAGCAAAATGGCTTCCAGCCGGTTGAGGCGGAAGATTATGACAGCGCGGTGAACCAGCTGAATGAACCCTGGCCCGATCTGATTCTGCTCGACTGGATGTTGCCTGGCGGCTCCGGGCTGCAGTTTATCAAACACCTGAAACGTGAAGCGCTAACCCGCGACATACCGGTTGTGATGCTCACGGCGCGCGGTGAAGAAGAGGATCGCGTACGCGGTCTGGAAACGGGGGCGGACGATTACATTACCAAACCGTTCTCACCGAAAGAGCTGGTTGCCCGCATTAAAGCCGTGATGCGCCGCATTTCACCGATGGCGGTGGAAGAGGTGATTGAGATGCAGGGACTGAGCCTTGACCCTACCTCACACCGCGTCATGACCGGTGAAAATCCCCTCGATATGGGGCCTACCGAATTTAAACTTCTGCATTTCTTTATGACTCACCCGGAGCGCGTATACAGCCGCGAACAGTTGCTGAATAACGTCTGGGGAACTAACGTGTATGTCGAAGACCGGACGGTTGACGTACATATCCGCCGCCTGCGAAAAGCGCTGGAACTGAGCGGCCACGATCGCATGGTGCAGACGGTCCGCGGCACGGGTTATCGTTTTTCAACCCGTTTCTGAACAATGACAGGAGTGTGACGCGTGCTGGAACGTCTGTCATGGAAAAGGCTCGTCTTTGAACTGATCTTATGCTGTATTCCGGCCTTCATTCTGGGGGCCTTTCTTGGATATTTGCCGTGGTTTCTGCTGGCGTCGGTTACCGGGCTTCTGATCTGGCATTTCTGGAACCTGCTGCGCCTCTCGTGGTGGCTGTGGGTTGACCGAAGTATGACGCCTCCGCCGGGAAGCGGAAGCTGGGAGCCGCTGCTGTACGGTCTGCACCAGATGCAGATGCGTAACAAAAAGCGGCGTCGCGAGCTGGGAAGCCTGATCAAACGCTTCCGTAGCGGCGCTGAGTCGCTGCCGGATGCTGTCATTCTGACGACCGAAGAAGGGACGATCTTCTGGTGTAACGGCCTCGCGCAACAGCTGCTGGGCCTGCGCTGGCCGGACGATAATGGCCAGAACATCCTCAACCTTCTGCGTTACCCCGAGTTCACGCTGTACCTGAAAAAGCGTGATTTTACCCGCCCCCACAACCTGAAGCTCAATAATGGGCGCCATCTGGAAATCCGTGTGATGCCTTACAGCGACCAGCAGTGGCTGATGGTTGCCCGTGATGTCACCCAGATGCACCAGCTGGAAGGGGCGCGACGCAACTTCTTTGCCAACGTCAGCCACGAATTACGCACTCCGCTGACGGTGCTTCAGGGGTACCTGGAGATGATGCAGGAGCAAACGCTGGAAGGCGCGCCGCGCGAGAAAGCGTTGCATACGATGCGTGAACAAACGCACCGTATGGAAGGGCTGGTGAAACAGCTGCTGACGCTCTCGAAAATTGAGGCCGCCCCCTCGCTGGCATTGAATGACACCATTGATGTTCCGATGATGCTGCGGGTGGTGGAGCGCGAAGCGCAGACGTTAAGCCATAAAATGCATCAGCTGACCTTCGAGGTCGACAACACGCTCAAGGTGCTTGGCAGCGAAGATGAGCTGCGCAGCGCCATTTCCAATCTGGTGTATAACGCGGTGAATCATACGCCAGCGGGGACGGATATCGTGGTGCGCTGGCAGCACACGCCAACGGGCGCTGAGTTCAGCGTAGAGGATAACGGGCCGGGGATCGCACCTGAACACATCCCGCGTCTGACTGAGCGCTTCTATCGGGTGGATAAAGCGCGCTCACGGCAGACCGGCGGCAGCGGTCTGGGGCTGGCTATTGTGAAACACGCGGTGAATCACCATGAAAGCCGTCTCGATATTCAAAGCACGCTGGGTAAGGGAACCCGCTTCAGTTTCGTTATCCCGGAACGATTAATTGCCAAAAAGATCGCCTGACGACAGGCGTGTCAGTTTACCTTTCCACGGGCCAGCGTTTGCTGGCCCGTTTGCTTTGCAGTCAAGCGAAACGCGGCTGAATATTATACGGCTGGCTGTTTTTTGTTCGCATGATTAGCCATGGGTTTTTCTTATAATTAGCGTATTGTGCTGGTCTGATTTTTGATGCTGGCATATTGTTCTGGTTTCACGATCCCATCTTGCCTTTAAACGTTATAAGCGTTTAAATTGCGCCCCAGATACTGTCATACCGACTGTATTTGCGTGGTAAATCGAAAAACTATTCTTCTCCACGCCAGGACGGGAGCATATCCCGCTGAAATTGAGCAAATTTTCCGCTGTATCGTCCCGTCAGAGATAGCGAAAATCTCAATGTTTTCAACACCACATCCACAGGCAGTAAGGTTTTATGACCCATCACTTAAAATCGCGTGACATCATCGCGCTGGGCTTTATGACATTTGCGCTGTTCGTTGGCGCAGGCAACATCATTTTCCCTCCAATGGTTGGCTTACAGGCGGGTGAACACGTCTGGACCGCTGCGTTTGGTTTCCTGATTACTGCTGTGGGTCTGCCGGTACTGACCGTCGTCGCGCTGGCGAAAGTCGGTGGTGGCGTTGATAGCCTCAGTACCCCGATTGGCAAAGTGGCCGGCATTCTGCTGGCGACCGTCTGCTATCTGGCCGTTGGCCCGCTGTTTGCGACCCCGCGTACCGCGACCGTATCCTTCGAAGTGGGGATTGCCCCGCTGACCGGCGATGGCGCGATGCCGCTGTTTATCTACAGCCTGATCTACTTCGCTATTGTGATTCTTGTTTCCCTTTATCCAGGCAAGCTGCTGGATACCGTGGGTAACTTCCTGGCTCCGCTGAAAATCGTGGCGCTGATTGTGCTGGCGGTTGCGGCCATCGTCTGGCCCGCAGGCCCGATTAGCGATGCGATGGACGCCTATAAAAACGCTGCGTTCTCCAATGGCTTTGTAAACGGCTACCTGACGATGGATACGCTGGGCGCAATGGTGTTTGGTATTGTTATCGTGAATGCCGCACGTTCCCGCGGCGTAACCGAAGCGCGTCTGCTGACTCGCTACACCATCTGGGCTGGCCTGATGGCCGGTGTAGGGCTGACGCTGCTGTACCTGGCGCTGTTCCGCCTGGGCTCAGATAGCGCCATACTGGTCAATCAAAATGCCAACGGCGCGGCGATCCTCCATGCTTACGTACAGCACACCTTTGGTGGTGCGGGTAGCCTGCTGCTGGCGGTACTGATTTTCCTGGCGTGCCTTGTCACCGCCGTGGGGCTGACCTGCGCCTGCGCTGAGTTCTTTGCTCAGTATCTGCCGCTCTCTTACCGTACGCTGGTCTTTATCCTGGGCATCTTCTCCATGGCGGTGTCAAACCTCGGTCTGAGCCACCTGATTCAGGTCTCTATCCCGGTGCTGACGGCCATCTATCCGCCGTGTATCGTGCTGGTGGTGCTGAGCTTCACCCGCCCGTGGTGGAACAACTCGTCGCGAATTATTGCGCCAGCCATGTTTATCAGCCTGTTTTTTGGTATCCTTGACGGGATTAAAGCATCCGCCTTTGCGCAAATACTGCCAGCCTGGACACAGCGTCTGCCGCTGTCCGAGCAAGGCCTGGCCTGGTTGATGCCTACCGTTGTTGCACTGGTTCTGGCTATTATCTGGGATCGTGCTGCAGGGCGTCAGTTCGCATCGAACGCCCATTAATCAACGGCAACAAACTGTTTAACCACGGGGCTTAAGGCCCCGTGGTTTTTTGTTTTTTTCGAGTTGAATGGCAAGATTTAAATGGAAAGCACTAACAAACTCAAACGTGGACTCAGCACCCGCCACATTCGCTTTATGGCGCTGGGATCCGCTATCGGTACCGGTCTTTTTTATGGCTCGGCAGATGCCATTAAAATGGCCGGTCCCAGCGTTCTGCTGGCTTACATCATCGGTGGCGTGGCCGCGTATATCATCATGCGCGCCCTCGGGGAGATGTCGGTTCACAATCCGTCTGCCAGTTCGTTCTCGCGCTATGCGCAGGAAAACTTAGGCCCGCTGGCGGGCTTCATCACCGGCTGGACCTACTGCTTCGAAATTCTGATTGTGGCTATTGCCGACGTTACCGCCTTTGGCATCTACATGGGCGTCTGGTTCCCCGCGGTTCCGCACTGGATCTGGGTGCTGAGCGTGGTGCTGATCATCTGTGCCGTCAACCTGATGAGCGTGAAGGTGTTCGGTGAACTGGAGTTCTGGTTCTCCTTCTTCAAAGTTGCCACCATTATCATCATGATTATCGCGGGCTTCGGGATCATCATCTGGGGTATCGGCAACGGCGGTCAGCCAACGGGGATCCATAACCTCTGGAGCAACGGCGGCTTCTTCAGCAATGGCTGGCTCGGTATGGTGATGTCGCTGCAGATGGTCATGTTTGCCTACGGCGGGATCGAGATTATCGGCATTACCGCCGGGGAAGCGAAAGACCCGGAGAAATCCATTCCGCGCGCCATCAACTCAGTGCCAATGCGTATTCTGGTGTTCTATGTGGGGACGCTGTTCGTCATTATGTCCATCTACCCGTGGAACCAGGTGGGCACAAACGGCAGCCCGTTTGTGCTGACCTTCCAGCATATGGGCATCGCGTTTGCCGCCAGCATCCTGAACTTTGTGGTGCTGACCGCCTCGCTTTCGGCAATCAACAGTGACGTCTTTGGCGTGGGCCGCATGCTGCACGGAATGGCGGAGCAGGGCAGTGCGCCTAAGGTGTTTGCCAAAACCTCTCGTCGCGGCACGCCGTGGGTGACGGTAATGGTAATGACCGTAGCCCTGCTGCTGTCGGTCTACCTGAACTACATCATGCCGGAGAATGTGTTCCTGGTGATTGCGTCGCTGGCGACCTTCGCGACCGTGTGGGTGTGGATCATGATCCTGTTGTCGCAGATTGCGTTCCGTCGCCGTCTGTCACCGGAAGAGGCGAAAGCGCTGAAGTTCAAAGTGCCGGGTGGGGTGGTGACAACCGCTGTCGGTCTGGTCTTCCTGGTCTTTATCATCGCCCTGATTGGCTATCATCCGGATACCCGTATCTCCCTTTACGTGGGCTGCGCGTGGATCGTCCTGCTGCTGCTGGGCTGGATGTTCAAATGCCGCCGCGACCGTCAGCTGGCGCAGGCACAGTAAACTTCCCTCTCCCCGCAGAGGGACTGGAAGGAGGTATCCGCTCACGCTGATGCCTCCTCCCCCGTCCTCCTCCCTCAATAAACCTCGTCATGATGAGCTAACCTTAACCACCCTGTGGCAAGGTGACGTCAATTTCATCAAAGGGGATTCGTGATGTTAAACGCCTGGCACCTTCCGGTTGCCCCATTTGTTAAGCAAAACAAAGACAACCTTGTGATTACGCTCTGGCTGGCGGGGGAAAATCAGCCTGAACGCGTGACGCTACGCGCCGAAATTGATAACGAAGAGACCGCGCTGAAAATGCATAAGCAGCGCAGCCAGCCGCAGCCCGGGATTACGGCGTGGCGGGCAAACATCGATTTAACCCGTGGACAGCCGCGTCGTCGCTACAGTTTTAAACTGCTGTGGAATAACCGCCAGCTGTGGTTTACCCCGCAGGGGTTTAGCCGTTTTCCGCCGGCCCGGCTGGAGCAATTTGCCGTCGATTACCCGGACAATGGCCCGCAATGGGTTAACGATCAGGTGTTTTACCAGATTTTCCCGGACCGCTTTGCCCGCAGCGAAAAGCGCACTGCAGACCAGGATAAGGTTTACTACCACCACGCAGCAGGTCACGACATTATCCTCAAAGCATGGGATGAACCGCTGACCGCGCAGGCGGGTGGCTCGACGTTTTACGGCGGCGATCTCGACGGGATCAGCGAAAAACTCCCGTACCTGAAAAAACTGGGCGTGACGGCGCTGTACCTTAACCCGGTGTTTAAAGCGCCGAGCGTGCATAAATACGACACCGAAGATTATCGTCATGTTGATGAGCAGTTTGGCGGCGATGCCGCGCTGCTGCGCCTGCGACAGAACACTAAAAACGAAGGGATGCGCCTGATTCTGGACGGCGTGTTCAACCACAGCGGGGATTCGCACGCGTGGTTTGACCGTCATAACCAGTCGATGAGCGGGGCATGCCATAACCCGGATTCGCCGCAGCGTGACTGGTACAGCTTTAATGAAGAGGGCTACGCGCTGGACTGGCTGGGCTACCCAAGCCTGCCGAAGCTGGATTTCCAGTCGCCTTCTCTGGTCAACGAAATCTACGGCGGTGAAGACAGCGTTGTCCGCCACTGGCTTAAGGCACCATGGAACATGGACGGCTGGCGTCTTGACGTGGTGCATATGCTGGGTGAAGCGGGCGGAGCGCGGAATAACCTTCAGCACGTTGCAGGTATCACCCGCTCAGCGAAAGCCGCGCAGCCGGAGGCCTTTGTCTTTGGCGAGCATTTTGGCGATGCACGCCAGTGGCTGCAAGCCGATGCAGAAGATTCGGCCATGAACTACCGCGGTTTTACCTTCCCGCTATGGGGATTTCTGGCGAACACCGATATCTCTTACGATCCGCAGCATATCGACGCCGAAACCTGTATGGCATGGATGGATAACTACCGCGCCAGCCTGTCGCATCAGCAGCAATTGCGGATGTTTAATCAGCTGGACAGCCACGATACCGCACGTTTTAAATCCCTGCTTGGCAAGGATGTGGCGCGCCTGCCGCTGGCCGTTACCTGGCTCTTCACCTGGCCAGGCGTGCCGTGCATTTACTACGGTGATGAGGTGGGGCTGGAGGGGAACAACGATCCCTTCTGCCGCAAAACCTTCCCCTGGGATCCGGCGAAGCAGGACAAGGCGCTGCTCAGCCTGTACCAGCGTCTGGCTAAGCTTCGTAAACAGAACCAGGCGCTGCGTTACGGTGGCTGTCAGGTGGTGTATGCCCACGATAACGTGGTGGTGTTTGCCCGCGTCTACAACCAGCAACGCGTGCTGGTCGCCATCAACCGCGGAGAAGCCTGTGAAGTGGTGCTGGATGACTCTCCGTTGCTGCACGTGAAGGCGTGGCAACGCAAAGAGGGTAAAGGCACGATTCAGGAAGGCATTCTCTCCTTACCGGCCATTTCCGCCTCCGTCTGGTTCGGAAATTAATCGTCATCAGCAACCGGTTTATTTCCCGGTTGCTGAAAATTCCCCTAAGTTGTTCGGTTAATTTCAACAGAGGGGACAAATATCTTTACTATCCGCTCAATCAATTCTCGCTATACTCAAATTGCTTTATCAGTCAGGGCCCTTTCTCATATAGCACACCAAAACGTTGGCTTTTAACACATTGATTAAAAGGTACTTTTATGTCTATTCGTGAACTGATTGACCCGTCCAATTCCGTACTGATTTTTATCGATCACCAACCGCAAATGTCTTTTGGCGTGGCAAATATTGACCGTCAGTTATTAAAAAATAATACGGTGGCTCTGGCAAAAGCAGGCAAAATTTTTGATGTTCCGGTTATCTACACCTCTGTCGAAACAAAAAGCTTTAGCGGATACATCTGGCCAGAACTGCTGGCGGTTCACCCGGAGGTTAAACCGATTGAACGTACCTCTATGAACTCCTGGGAAGACGATGCGTTTGTTGCGGCAGTGAAAGCAACGGGCCGCAAGAAACTTATCATCTCAGCCCTGTGGACCGAAGTTTGCCTGACCTTCCCGGCGCTGATGGCCCTGGATGAAGGGTTTGAAGTTTATGTAGTAACCGATACTTCCGGCGGTACCTCCGTAGATGCCCATGAACGTGCGATTGACCGTATGGTTCAAGCGGGCGCGGTTCCTGTGACCTGGCAGCAGGTGCTGCTTGAGTATCAGCGCGACTGGTCTCGCAAAGGCACTTACGACGCGGTCATGGACCTGGTCCGTGAGCACAGCGGCGCTTATGGCATGGGCGTTGACTATGCCTACACCCTCGTTCACGGTGCGCCAGAACGCAAAGCGTAAACCTTCCAGGGCGGGGTTCTCCCGCCCATTAATGACCAGGAAACTATTATGGCGCACACATCGCATGTCACGCTGGTGATCACCCACACCTTGCTGCCGGGTCAGGCTGAGCGATACGAACAGTGGCTGGGTAAGATCATGCCCATCGCGGCGGAATTTCCGGGGCATCTTGGCGCGAACGTCATCCGCCCGACCGACGGACAACATCTGTGGACGGTGATAATCCGTTTCGACACCCTCGAACACCTCTCTGCGTGGACCCAGTCCGATACCCGTAATGCGCTGGTAAAAGAGATTGAACCGCTGCTGGCGGAAGGCGATAAAACCGAAGTACGTACCGAGGCGGCGTTCTGGTTTACCCCACCGGAGCCTCATGTGCGTAAGCCTAAACAGTGGAAACAGTTTCTCATTACCCTGCTGGTTATCTTCCCCAGTACCAACCTGGTGCCGCTGGTGACCGGTGCGTTGCTTCCTGGCCTGAAAGGTACGTTGTTGCTGCATCTGATTAACGATGCCTGTGTGGTCGCGCTGGTGGTCTGGCTGTGGATGCCCATCGTGACCCGTCTGTTTGCCGGATGGCTCAAAAAAGCCTGATTCGGCTGAAAGGAGTACGTTATGTCTCAAACTGCCACACTGATCTTAACCAAAGGTAAGATCCATACCCTCGATCGCGAAAACCCGCTCACGGAAGCGGTGGCTATTGCTAACGGCAAGATCCTGGCGACGGGCAACCACGATCGCATTATGAGCTATGCGACGCAGGGAACGCAGATTGTCGATCTGAAGGGGAGTACGGTGATCCCCGGGCTTAACGATTCGCACCTGCACCTGATCCGCGGCGGGCTGAACTACAACCTCGAGCTGCGCTGGGAAGGCGTACCGTCGCTGGCGGATGCGCTAAGGATGTTGAAAGATCAGGCCGATCGTACACCTTCACCTCAGTGGGTTCGGGTGGTGGGCGGCTGGAGCGAGTTTCAGTTCGCCGAACGCCGGATGCCGACCATCGAAGAGCTTAACGAGGCGGCACCGGATACGCCGGTGTTTGTCCTGCACCTCTACGATCGCGCCCTGCTTAACCGCGCCGCGTTGAAAGCTGTCGGCTACACCAAAGAGACGCCAAACCCGCCGGGTGGGGAGATTGTGCGTGATAACCACGGCAACCCGACCGGGCTGCTGATCGCTAAACCTAACGCGATGATCCTCTACGCCACGCTGGCAAAAGGACCGAAACTCCCCATTGAGCTGCAGGTTAACTCCACGCGCCAGTTTATGCGTGAGCTTAACCGTCTGGGGCTGACCAGCGCCATTGATGCCGGCGGCGGCTTCCAGAACTACCCGGAAGATTACGAGGTGATTGCCGAACTGCACGCCAAAGAGCAGATGACGGTGCGTATTGCCTACAACCTCTTCACCCAGCGCCCTAAACAGGAGCTGGAGGATTTTGAGCGCTGGACCGATATGCTCGAACCGGGGCAGGGCACAGACTTTTATCGTGCGAACGGGGCAGGAGAGATGCTGGTCTTCTCGGCGGCGGATTTTGAAGATTTCCTCCAGCCGCGCCCGGATCTGCCGCAAGGGATGGAAGACGAGCTGGAACGCGTGGTGCGCCACCTGGTGGAAAACCGCTGGCCGTTCCGGCTGCATGCCACCTATGACGAATCCATCAGCCGGATGCTGGATGTCTTTGAGAAGGTGAACCGTGAGATTCCGTTTAACGGGCTGCACTGGTTCTTTGACCATGCGGAGACCATTACCGAGCGTAATATCGAGCGCGTCAAAGCGTTGGGGGGCGGTATTGCGGTGCAGCACCGTATGGCGTTCCAGGGCGAATATTTCGTCGACCGCTACGGCAAAGAGGCGGTAAAACATACGCCGCCGGTGGCGAAAATGCTGGAACTGGACGTGCCGGTTGGGTTAGGAACCGACGCAACCCGTGTGGCGAGCTATAACCCGTGGACGGCGCTCTACTGGCTGGTCTCCGGGCGAACCGTCGGCGGCCTGGCGATGTATGACGACAATAACCGCCTGCCGCGTGAGGTAGCGCTGGAGCTGTGGACCGCAGGCAGCGCGTGGTTTTCCAGCGAGCAGGGTAAAAAAGGCCGTCTGGTTGAAGGGCAGCTTGCGGACCTGGTGGTGCTGTCGAAAGATTACTTCAGCGTGACGGAAGAGGAGATCAAGGGCATTGAATCGGTGCTGACCGTTGTGGACGGCAAGGTCGTGTATGCCGCCGGTCATTTCAGTCCGCTGTCACCGCCGCCGATCCCGGTTGTGCCGTCGTGGTCACCGGTCGTGAAAGTCCCGGGGCATTACCGCTCTGCGCCGCCTGCAGCCAGCAAAGTGGGGGCGGTGGTACAGATGCACCAGTGCATTGGTAGCTGCGGAGTGCATGGCCATGCGCACGGTATTGCGCGGCAATCGGATATCCCGGTATCTGATGACCAGGCATTCTGGGGCGTTCTGGGGTGTTCGTGCTTCGCGTTTTAACGTGTGAAGAGCGAGATCGTACAAAACAAAAAGGCCCGCTGATGCGGGCCTTTTCCGTAAACCGTGCCGATTACAGGCTGGATACGTTCTCAGACAGGTATTTAGCAACGCCGTCCGGAGACGCGTTCATACCTTCTTTACCTTTTTCCCACTGAGCCGGGCACACTTCACCGTGCTCTTCGTGGAACTGCAGCGCGTCAACCATGCGCAGCATTTCGTCGATGTTACGACCCAGTGGCAGATCGTTAACAACCTGGTGACGAACGATGCCGTTTGCGTCGATCAGGAAAGAACCGCGCAGTGCAACGCCAGCGTCCGGATGTTCGATACCGTAAGCCTGCTGGATTTCGCGTTTGATGTCCGCAACCATTGCGTATTTCACCGCACCGATGCCGCCTTTGTCGACAGGGGTGTTACGCCATGCGTTGTGTACAAATTCAGAGTCGAAGGAGACGCCTACAACTTCTACGCCACGCTTCTGGAATTCTTCGTAACGTTTGTCGAATGCGATCAGCTCAGACGGGCAAACGAAAGTGAAGTCCATTGGCCAGAAGAACAGAACGGTCGCTTTACCGTTGGTGTGCTGTTTGAAGTTGAAGTTTTCAACGATTTCACCGTTGCCCAGAACTGCTGCAGCTGTAAAATCCGGAGCCGGACGAGTTACCAGAACCATGTGATTCTCCTGTAGATACTAAGGTTATTTGGAACGCAACGCCGCCCAGTATAGAGAGTGTTCATTGATAAGACAAAGAGGCGCTAACAATCGTTCAGCAAGCTTTCACCTATCAATGGCATTTCTGTTATAGCTGTTTGTTTTTCGCCTGGGTCATCATACGCGGGTAGAACTGCCAGAACCGCGTCTCCAGCGCCTCGTAGTGGGTGTCCAGGTCATGCCAGGAGTCGCGCAGCGCGTCGAGTCGCGGTCGGCGACTCGCCATCCCGTTTAACACATTCTGTATAAAGTCCATCTCGCGATAGCGCTCAAGCCAGCGTTCTGACCAGAGATAGTTATTCAGATTCACAAAGCGCGGCGGCGAATCCGGCAAAATAATGGACACCTGCTGGTGGGCATAGTGCACGAACGCGTTTAGGGGCATCTCAGGAGAGAGTGTTTCCCAGTGCCGCGAGAGGAAATGGTCCCACATTACATCGAGCGTGATCGGTGCGACGCGCCGCGTTTCAGGGCGGAACCACGCTTTGGCTTCCTGGACTTCCGGCAGGTTATCGGTCAGTACGTCGATACGGCGATGCATAAAAATCCCGTCGACAACCTCTGCGGAGTACGCGTCGGCGGGATTACCGCGCACGAAATCGGCCAGCAGATTGCCGGAAAGAGAGCTGTCAGCGAGATGAGCAAGATGCAGGTGAGCGAGAAAATTCATGCGTTTTATTTGTCCAGGGGCGGCTAGTTGTTGCAGCAAAAGGGTGTGAGCACTAGACTATGCCGCCTGTTTTTAAGTCACGAGTATACGTCATGCGCGTCGCCGATTTCTCCTTTGAACTACCTGAATCCCTGATTGCTCACTACCCAATGCCTGAGCGCAGTAGCTGTCGTTTGCTGTCACTGGATGGGCCGACGGGCGAGCTGACGCACGGTACTTTCACCGATTTGCTCGACAAGCTCAACCCTGGCGATCTGCTGGTCTTTAACAATACCCGCGTGATCCCGGCGCGTCTGTTTGGCCGTAAAGCCAGCGGCGGCAAGATTGAAGTACTGGTCGAACGTATGCTTGATGATAAACGTATTCTGGCACATATTCGCGCCTCTAAAGCGCCGAAGCCGGGTGCTGAGCTGCTGCTTGGCGATGATGAGAGCATCCGTGCAACCATGACCGCGCGTCACGATGCGCTGTTTGAGGTGGCGTTCAATGACGAGCGCACGGTGCTCGACATCCTGAATGCGATCGGCCATATGCCGCTGCCCCCTTACATCGAGCGCCCGGACGAAGAGGCTGACCGCGAACTGTACCAGACCGTCTATAGCCAGAAACCTGGCGCGGTCGCCGCGCCGACGGCGGGCCTGCATTTTGATGAACCGCTGCTGGAAAAATTGCGCGCGAAAGGCATCGAGATGGCCTTCGTGACCCTGCATGTCGGTGCGGGTACGTTCCAGCCGGTGCGTGTGGACAGCATCGAAGACCACATCATGCACTCCGAATATGCCGAAGTGCCGCAAGAGGTGGTAGATGCCGTTCTGGCCGCCAAAGCACGCGGTAACCGCGTTGTGGCAGTGGGCACTACGTCGGTACGCTCCCTTGAGAGCGCCGCGCAGGCCGCCAAAAATGACCTGATTGAGCCTTTCTTTGGCGATACGCAGATCTTTATCTACCCGGGCTATCAGTACAACGTGATTGATGCCCTGGTAACCAACTTCCATCTGCCTGAATCAACGCTGATTATGCTGGTGTCCGCTTTTGCGGGTTATCAGCACACCATGGCGGCGTACAAGTCTGCGGTAGAACAAAAATATCGCTTTTTTAGCTACGGGGACGCGATGTTTATCACGTACAATCCGCAGGCTTTGAATGAGCGTGTCGGGGAATAAGTCCGCGGCACCGTTTTACAACGTTGGACTGTTTTTCTGACGTCGGAGAAAAAATGAAATTTGAACTCGATACCACCGATGGTCGCGCACGTCGCGGCCGCCTGGTGTTTGATCGCGGCGTGGTGGAAACCCCCGCGTTTATGCCTGTGGGCACCTACGGCACCGTAAAAGGGATGACGCCGGAAGAAGTGGAAGCCACTGGCGCACAGATTATCCTCGGCAATACCTTCCACCTGTGGCTGCGTCCTGGTCAGGAGATCATGAAGCTGCACGGCGATTTGCATGACTTCATGCAGTGGAAAGGCCCGATCCTGACCGACTCCGGTGGTTTCCAGGTCTTCAGCCTGGGCGACATCCGTAAGATCACCGAGCAGGGCGTACACTTCCGTAACCCGATCAACGGCGATCCGATTTTCCTCGATCCTGAAAAGTCTATGGAGATTCAGTACGATCTCGGCTCTGATATCGTGATGATCTTCGACGAATGTACGCCATACCCGGCCGACTGGGATTACGCGAAACGCTCCATGGAGATGTCGTTGCGCTGGGCGAAGCGTAGCCGTCACCGCTTTGACTCCCTGCAGAACAAAAATGCGCTGTTCGGTATTATCCAGGGCAGCGTTTACGAAGATTTACGCGATATCTCTGTTAAAGGTCTGGTAGAGATAGGTTTTGATGGCTACGCTGTCGGCGGTTTGGCTGTGGGTGAACCGAAGGAAGACATGCATCGCATTCTGGAACATGTCTGCCCACAAATCCCGGCAGATAAACCCCGTTACCTGATGGGTGTGGGTAAACCTGAGGACCTGGTTGAAGGTGTGCGCCGCGGCATTGATATGTTCGACTGCGTTATGCCAACCCGCAACGCGCGTAACGGTCATCTGTTTGTGACCGATGGCGTGGTGAAAATCCGTAACGCGAAGCATAAGAGTGACACCAGCCCGCTCGATTCCGAGTGCGATTGCTACACCTGTCGCAATTATTCTCGCGCGTACCTGCATCATCTTGATCGTTGCAATGAGATTTTGGGCGCGCGTCTCAATACCATTCATAATCTTCGTTATTATCAGCGCTTAATGGCTGGTTTACGCAAGGCTATTGAAGAGGGTAAATTAGAGAGCTTCGTGACCGATTTTTACCAACGTCAGGGTCGAACCGTTCCACCTTTGAACGTTGATTAATTTTAATAATGAGGGAATTTGAATGAGCTTTTTTATTTCTGATGCGGTAGCGGCAACAGGTGCTCCGGCGCAGGGCAGCCCGATGTCTCTGATTCTGATGCTGGTTGTGTTCGGTCTGATCTTCTACTTCATGATCCTGCGCCCACAGCAGAAGCGTACCAAAGAGCACAAAAAGCTGATGGACTCCATTGCCAAAGGTGATGAAGTGCTGACCAACGGTGGTCTGGTCGGTCGCGTAACCAAAGTGGCTGAAAGTGGCTACATTGCTATTGCCCTGAACGACACCACTGAAGTGGTTATCAAACGTGACTTCGTAGCTGCCGTTCTGCCGAAAGGCACCATGAAGGCGCTGTAATCCCAACTTTTCCCAAAGGGAACTGCCGTGTTAAACCGTTATCCTTTGTGGAAGTACATCATGCTGGTCGCCGTGATTCTCGTCGGCCTGCTGTACGCGCTTCCCAACCTGTATGGTGAGGATCCGGCTGTTCAAATCACTGGCGCGCGCGGTGTCGCCGCCAGTGAGCAAACGCTGATCCAGGTCCAGAAATCGTTACAAGAAGAAAAAATTACCGCTAAGTCTGTGGTTCTGGAAGAGGGCGCAATTCTTGCTCGCTTCGACACCACCGACACGCAGCTCCGCGCTCGCGAAGTGCTGATGGGCGTGCTGGGTGATAAATACGTCGTGGCGCTTAACCTTGCTCCTGCAACCCCGCGTTGGCTGGCTGCGTTGAATGCAGAGCCAATGAAACTCGGTCTTGACCTGCGTGGCGGTGTTCACTTCCTGATGGAAGTGGATATGGATACCGCGCTCGGCAAACTGCAGGAACAAAACATCGACAGCCTGCGCAGCGATCTGCGCGAAAAAGGCATCGCTTACACTACCGTTCGTAAAGAAGATAACTACGGTATGAGCATCACGTTCCGCGACAGCGCGGCGCGCGATCAGGCTGTAGATTACCTGACTCAACGTCACCGTGACCTCGTGATCACCTCTCAGGGCAGCAACCAGCTGCGCGCGGTGATGACCGATGCTCGCCTGAAAGAAGCCCGTGAATACGCCGTTCAGCAGAACATCAATATTCTGCGTAACCGTGTAAACCAGCTGGGTGTTGCTGAGCCACTGGTACAGCGTCAGGGGGCTGACCGTATCGTGGTGGAACTCCCGGGGATTCAGGACACGGCACGTGCGAAAGAGATTCTGGGAGCAACTGCCACGCTGGAATTCCGTCTGGTTAACTCCAACGTCGATCAGTCCGCTGCCGCCGCTGGCCGTATTCCGGGCGATTCGGAAGTGAAACAGACCCGCGAAGGTCAGCCAGTTGTGCTGTACAAACGCGTGATCCTGACCGGTGACCACATCACCGACTCCACATCCAGCCAGGACGAATACAACCAGCCGCAGGTTAACATCTCGCTGGATAGCGCGGGTGGTAACATCATGTCTAACTTCACCAAGGACAACATCGGTAAACCGATGGCGACCCTGTTTGTGGAGTACAAAGACAGCGGTAAGAAAGACGCAAACGGCCGCGCGGTGCTGGTGAAAGAGGAAGAGGTGATTAACATCGCCAACATCCAGTCTCGTCTGGGTAACAGCTTCCGCATCACCGGTATCAACAACCCGAACGAAGCGCGTCAGCTTTCGCTGCTGCTGCGTGCCGGTGCGCTGATTGCACCGATTCAGATTGTTGAAGAACGTACCATTGGTCCAACGCTGGGGATGCAAAACATCAAGCAGGGTCTGGAAGCGTGTCTGGCCGGTCTGGTGGTCTCCATCCTCTTCATGATCTTCTTCTATAAGAAGTTTGGTCTGATTGCGACAAGCGCACTGGTTGCGAACCTGGTGCTGATTATCGGCATCATGTCTCTGCTGCCGGGGGCGACGCTGACCATGCCGGGGATTGCCGGTATCGTCTTAACCCTTGCGGTGGCGGTCGACGCCAACGTACTGATAAACGAACGTATCAAAGAAGAGTTAAGCAACGGTCGCTCTGTTCAGCAGGCGATTGACGAAGGCTACAAAGGGGCATTCAGCTCCATCTTCGATGCGAACGTAACAACACTGATTAAGGTTCTTATCCTGTATGCAGTGGGGACTGGCGCTATCAAAGGCTTTGCGATCACCACCGGTATCGGTGTTGCAACGTCAATGTTTACCGCTATTGTCGGCACCCGTGCCATCGTGAACCTGCTGTATGGCGGCAAGCGCGTCAAAAAGCTGTCTATCTGAGGAGTGCGTTGTGGCACAGGAATATACTGTTGAACAATTGAACCACGGCCGTAAAGTCTGGGACTTTATGCGCTGGGACTACTGGGCTTTCGGCATTTCAGGTTTACTGCTGATCCTCTCCCTTATCGTGATGGGCGTGAAAGGCTTTAACTGGGGGCTTGATTTCACCGGTGGTACGGTAATTGAGATCTCCCTGGAAAAACCGGTCGATATGGACCAGATGCGCCAGTCTCTGCAGAAAGCGGGCTTTGAAGAGCCGTTGCTGCAGAACTTCGGCAGCAGCCGTGACATCATGGTGCGTATGCCGCCGGTGCACGATGCGAACGGCAGCCAGGAGCTGGGCAGCAAGGTTGTTAACGTGGTTAACGAAACAACCAACCAGAATGCGACGGTTAAGCGTATCGAGTTCGTCGGGCCAAGCGTAGGTGCTGACCTGGCGCAAACCGGTGCGATGGCGCTGCTGGTGGCTCTGATCTCCATTCTGGTGTACGTCGGTTTCCGCTTTGAGTGGCGACTGGCGGCGGGTGTGGTTATCGCCCTGGCGCACGACGTGGTGATCACCATGGGCATACTGTCTCTGTTCCACATTGAGATTGACCTGACAATCGTGGCATCCCTGATGTCCGTTATCGGTTACTCACTGAACGACAGTATCGTGGTATCTGACCGTATTCGTGAAAACTTCCGTAAGATCCGTCGCGGTACGCCGTACGAAATCTTTAACGTGTCGTTGACACAGACGCTGCACCGTACGTTGATCACATCCGGAACCACCTTGATGGTGATCCTGATGCTGTTCCTCTTCGGTGGCCCGGTACTGGAAGGCTTCTCGCTGACCATGCTGATCGGTGTCTCTATCGGTACGGCTTCGTCTATCTACGTCGCCTCCGCACTGGCACTGAAACTTGGCATGAAGCGCGAACACCTGCTCCAGCAGAAAGTCGAGAAAGAAGGGGCGGATCAGCCGTCTATTCTGCCGTAAGACGACGTGTCGTTCGTTCCCGAAATCCCGGTCTGTTGACCGGGATTTTTTTTATCTGCTCCTGCCAAACACTCCTGACAGTATGCTGTCAGGAGCCCTGTCGTAGACTCTTTTCGAACCCAAACAACAGGCAGGAGGATGTATGAAAAGTGTGATTAACTGGTTTGAAATTCCGGTCGCCGATATGGATCGCGCTATCAAATTTTATGAGCCCGTGATGCAGGTACAGCTGAGACGAGAGAAAATGGATGTGGCTGAGCTAGCCGTTTTCCCGCATGACGATCCGGCCACCGGCGGCGCGCTGGCAAAATTTGAGGGCATTACACCGTCCGTACAGGGCGCTATTATTTACCTGCATACTGACAACCTGGCGGCAACGCTCGATCGCATCGCGTCTGCGGGTGGCGAGTGCGTGTTTGGCCCGCTGGAATTGCCGCGTGGCATTGGCACCATAGCCTTGTTTACCGACAGCGAAGGTAATCGCGTCGGCCTCCATCAACCTGCCTGAGAGCTGAATACGATATGACCCGACGCGCTGACCGTTTGTTTCAGATTGTGCAGATCCTGAGAGGCAGGCGTCTGACAACGGCAGCGCATCTGGCGGACAGGTTGAGCGTATCGGAACGGACCGTATACCGTGATATCCGCGACCTGTCGCTTTCCGGCGTGCCGGTGGAAGGGGAGGCGGGAAGCGGCTATCGGCTGATGTCGGGTTTTGACTTACCTCCGCTAATGCTGACGAACAAAGAATCTGAAGCGCTGATGGTCGCCATCCGTCTGCTGAAAACCTGGGGGGGCGACTCGCTCTCGCGTGAGCTTGAGTCGGCGCAGGAGAAGGTGCTGGCGATCCTGCCCGAGGAGAGCCGACGTAAGGCGGAGCAGACGCGGATATATGCGCCGGATATTGCGCTTCAGCCGCATTCGCGCAGCGACTTTGATGTTATTCATCAGGCTATTTCTGCCCAGTGCGTACTGGCGCTGCATTATCGTGATGAAGCCGGGCATCTGACATGGCGCGACATTCAGCCGCTGGGGCTGTTCTTCTGGGGAGAGCATTGGCTGCTGGCCGCGTGGTGTGAACGGCGTGATGACTACCGCTGCTTCCGGCTCGACAGGTGTCTGAATATTACGCTCACGCAGAGGCGTTTTAGCGAAAGCGCGGAGCGATCGCTGGCGGATTTTCTGCGTAAGGTGAAGCAATAAAAAAGCCAGCATATCAGCTGGCTTTGTCCGTTTTTGCCTTCTTTCACATCAGAAGTTGTAACCGACAACCAGGTAACCACCCCAGCCGGTAGAACGTACGCTGAAGTCGCCATTGCCGAAGTTCAGGCTTGCGTCATCGTTCCACTGACCGCCGTTATGCCAGTAACGCGCAACAACGGAGTAGTGCCAGTGATCGTAGTTCAGCGCCAGGATGTGGCTGGAGGCGATGGAGTCGTTGGTACGCGCTTTCTTACCGTTCAGGTCACGGAAGTCGTTGTCGCCCAGGTCTGAACCCCAGTCAAAGTTGGTGAAACCGATATAGCTCAGGTTACCGCCCCACAGCTGGGTAATTGGCACAAAGTATTTCACTTTGAAACGGTAGCCATCCCACTCGTTTTCGTTCGCGGCACCGTAGTTCTGCCACTGGTATTTCGCATAGACGTTCAGGGACAGGCTCATTGGCAGACCGGTGTCGATGTCGGTACCCAGACCCATATACCAGGTGCTCTGACGACCGGACGCGTTACGGCCCATGTCGTAGATGTAGTTGTTCGCGAAGTACCACTCTTTGAATGGACCAAACGCCAGGCTGGTGCCCGTCAGCTTATCAATGGAGAAGCGGGGTTCGATCTCCATGAACAGGGGTGAACCGTGGTTCCAGATACCTTTCGCATCGGTGTTACCGCCGAAGAAGACCGGTGCATCCATATAGCCGTAGAAATCGAACCAGTCTTTCTTGGCGAAGGCTTCGTACTCCAGATAGGTATCGTTGCGGATCTGTGGTCCGAAACGGGTGTGATAGCTGCCAACCACGTTAACGCTCTGGTGCCACCAGTCGGAGAGGTATTGTGGTTTATCGTTTTCCGCTGCGTTAACAGTGAAAGTGGAGGAGAGTGCCAGCACGGCGCCAGCCGCGAGTAATGTTTTTTTCATAATCATGCCACTGATTGAAATTCCCTTCCGGGAGTGAAAAATGCGCGAATTGCGTTTCTAAATATTTCGTGTTTCTGCGGAGCCTATTATAGGAATCCTTGCTCACAAAAATATGTGTTGTTTCACATATCTCTCACGCGCGTAATCGATTGCGTTCACGTTTGCGTACTTTAAACGGCGGGGATTGTAGCGGCAATGATTTCTGTTGCCAATCTTTGCGGATTGTAAATGTTAGCGGAGTGACATTGCACTCCGCTGAAAGGGGATTACTGCGCGGCGGGCTGGATATCGTGAATGCGGATGAAACCTAACTGATCCGGCGTAAGTCCGTTCAGCTGGATCGGAATGTCAACATCGCTCGGGGCCAGCACGCTGGCGGGTGCGGTGAACAGCTGGCTCTTCACGTTCACTTCCTGATAGTTCTCTGTGGTGCCCTGAATCTGCCCCCACTCGACGGTGCCGCTAAAGGCTGGCAGAGGATCGTTGGATTCCCCCTGAATGCGTAATGTTGCGCGAGTACCATCCGCATTGGCCGCCACGTTTACCAGCGACATTTTCAGCGTGCCAATCTGGCTGTTAAGGCGCGCCGGGGTGTTAGACCCGGGCAGTAGATAAACCCCACTGCTGGATTTGGCATTCAGCGCGTTTTGCTGGGTGATCTTCACGGTTTCTTTGTTCAGTTTGTCCATCGCGGTATTGAGCGTATTCACGCTTTGTTTCATTTGACGGACTTCGGTTTGCTGTGCACAGGCGCTAAGGGTAAACAGACTCCCCACCAGCAATATTTTCAGGTAACGTCTTGTCATTGCGTTTATTTCCTTGAAATAACGGATCTCCGTAATGGTAGCCAGCATCGCATCAACAGGCATAGATCCTTTGTCTCAAAAAGCTCTTCCTTTGTTGTCAGGCCAGATCAGGGTAAAATGAAAATCAGTTAACCACATAACAGGGATACCGTATGCATTGCCCATTCTGCTCCGCTGTGGATACCAAAGTTATCGACTCTCGCCTTGTGGGCGAAGGGTCTTCCGTACGCCGCCGCCGGCAATGTCTGGTGTGCAACGAGCGTTTCACGACCTTTGAGGTTGCAGAGCTGGTAATGCCGCGCGTGGTAAAAAGTAACGACGTGCGTGAGCCGTTTAACGAAGAGAAACTGCGCAGCGGGATGCTCAAGGCGCTGGAAAAACGCCCTGTCAGTGCAGATGACGTCGAAATGGCGTTAAACCACATAAAATCTTACCTTCGTGGTTTGGGTGAGCGCGAGGTGCCAAGCAAGATGATTGGCAACCTGGTGATGGAGCAACTGAAAAAGCTCGATAAGGTCGCCTATATCCGCTTCGCCTCTGTGTACCGCAGTTTCGAAGATATCAAAGAGTTTGGCGAAGAGATCGCCCGCTTACAGGATTAAGCTCATGCAGGATGAGATTTACATGGCGCGAGCCATGAAGCTGGCGCAGCGCGGTCGTTTTACCACCCATCCCAACCCTAACGTCGGGTGCGTCATTGTCAACGATGGCGAGATCGTGGGCGAAGGGTTTCACTACCGTGCCGGTGAGCCCCATGCCGAAGTTCATGCCCTGCGTATGGCCGGCGAAAAGGCGCGCGGTGCAACGGCCTACGTGACGCTGGAACCCTGCAGCCACCACGGCCGTACCCCGCCGTGCTGCGAAGCACTGATTGCGGCGGGTGTCGCGCGCGTTGTCGCGGCGATGCAGGATCCCAATCCGCAGGTTGCCGGACGTGGCCTGTATCGACTGCAGCAGGAAGGAGTTGATGTCAGTCACGGTCTGATGATGCAGGATGCAGAAGCGATCAACAAAGGCTTCCTGAAGCGCATGCGCACCGGGTTCCCGTACATTCAGCTTAAGCTTGGGGCCTCACTGGATGGTCGTACGGCGATGGCGAACGGCGAGAGCCAGTGGATCACCTCTGCGCAGGCAAGGCGCGATGTGCAACGTCTGCGCGCGCAAAGCCATGCTATCCTCACCAGCAGTGAAACGGTTCTGGCTGATAATCCTGCCATGACCGTGCGCTGGGATGAACTGAATGCCGATACCCAGGCGTGCTACCCGCAGGAAAACCTGCGTCAGCCGCTGCGTATTGTCATCGATAGCCAGAATCGCATCACGCCTGCGCACCGCATCGTGCAACAGCCGGGCGAAACCTGGATTGCACGCACGCAGGACGATGCGCGTGAATGGCCGCAAGGCGTACGCAGCATCATGGTGCCAGAGCATAACGGGCACCTCGACTTAGTGGTGCTGATGATGCTGCTTGGTAAGCAACAGGTGAACAGTATCTGGGTAGAAGCGGGGCCGACGCTGGCCGGCGCGCTGCTGCAGGCCGGGCTGGTGGATGAGCTGATTGTCTACGTAGCACCTAAACTGTTGGGTAACGATGCGCGTGGTCTGTTTGTGCTGCCGGGTCTTGAAAAACTTGGCGATGCACCACAACTCAAATTTAGCGAGATTCGTCCGGTGGGCCCGGATGTCTGCCTCCATTTAACGCCAGCGTAATTGCTCCTGAAATAGGGAAGCAGTGCGCAAAGTATTATGATAAAATCCGCCCCCCTGCGGGGCCAAATGAACCCGTAAAGGAAGAGTATGAACATTATTGAAGCTGCTGTAGCTACCCCGGACGCTCGCGTCGCCATCACCATTGCGCGTTTCAACAACTTCATCAACGACAGCCTGCTGGAAGGTGCCATTGACGCCCTGAAACGTATCGGCCAGGTTAAAGATGACAACATTACCGTTGTTTGGGTTCCAGGTGCTTATGAACTGCCACTGGCAGCGGGCGCGCTGGCGAAAACCGGTAAATACGACGCGGTGATTGCGCTGGGTACCGTTATTCGTGGCGGCACTGCACACTTCGAATACGTTGCAGGCGGTGCAAGCAATGGTCTGGCACACGTTGCGCAGGATGCAGAAATTCCTGTCGCGTTTGGCGTGCTGACTACCGAAAGTATTGAACAAGCCATTGAGCGCGCTGGTACCAAAGCCGGTAACAAAGGTGCAGAAGCTGCACTGACCGCGCTTGAAATGATCAATGTGTTGAAAGCCATTAAGGCCTGATTTTTTTGTAAGGGGAATTCCGTGAAACCTGCTGCTCGTCGCCGCGCCCGTGAATGTGCCGTCCAGGCACTTTACTCCTGGCAGTTGTCCCAGAACGACATCGCTGATGTTGAATACCAGTTCCTGTCAGAACAGGACGTGAAAGACGTTGACGTTCTGTACTTCCGTGAACTGCTGTCGGGAGTGGCGACTAATAGCGCGTATCTCGATGGTCTGATGAAGCCATACCTGTCCCGTCTGCTCGAAGAGCTGGGTCAGGTTGAGAAAGCAGTGTTGCGTATCGCGCTGTTTGAGTTGTCTAAACGTGATGATGTGCCGTACAAAGTGGCCATCAACGAAGCGATCGAACTGGCGAAAACCTTCGGCGCTGAAGACAGCCATAAATTTGTAAACGGCGTGCTGGATAAAGCCGCACCTGCGATCCGTCCCCACAAAAAGTGATCCGCAAACCGGAGTTTTGCATTGCCTGCCGGGCAGTGCGGCTCCGGTTTTTTTATTTAATTTGCTGAGGCATAACGTATGGCATGCGGCGAATTCTCCCTGATTGCCCGTTATTTCGACCGTGTCAGAACCTCTCGTCTTGATGTTGAAACCGGCATTGGCGATGACTGCGCACTTCTCAATATTCCCGAAAAACAGACGCTGGCAATCAGCACCGACACCTTAGTGTGCGGACGTCATTTTTTACCTGATATCGATCCCGCCGATCTGGCGTATAAAGCGCTGGCGGTCAACGTAAGCGATTTAGCGGCCATGGGCGCCGATCCCGCGTGGCTGACGCTGGCGTTGACGTTGCCCGAGGTGGATGAAGACTGGCTTGAAGCCTTTAGCGATGCGCTGTTTGATCAGCTCAACTACTACGATATGCAGCTGATTGGCGGTGACACCACTGCCGGGCCGCTGTCGATGACGCTTGCGATCCACGGCTATGTCCCGCTGGGCCGGGCGCTGAAACGCTCGGGCGCAAAGCCGGGTGACTGGATCTACGTGACCGGCACGCCGGGCGACAGCGCCGCAGGGCTGGCGATCCTCCAGGACCGCTTACGCGTCAAGGATGCCGACGATGCGGCATATCTGGTGAAACGCCATCTGCGCCCAACGCCGCGTATTTTGCACGGCCAGGCGCTGCGCGAGCGGGCAAGCTCGGCTATCGATCTCTCTGACGGGCTTATCTCCGATCTCGGCCATATTCTGAAAGCCAGCGGTGTGGGCGCGCGCGTAGATCTGGATCTGTTCCCGCTGTCAGAGCCATTGCTTCGCCATGTGGAACCTGAGCAGGCTCTGCGCTGGGCGCTCTCCGGCGGCGAAGATTATGAGCTGTGCTTTACCGTACCGGAACTGAACCGGGGAACGCTGGACGTGGCGCTAGCTCACCTTGGGGCGAAGTTTACCTGTATCGGACAGATTATGCCGGAAAGTGAAGGGCTGAAATTTGTGCGTGATGGCGCGCCGGTTACGCTTGACTGGAAGGGTTACGACCACTTTGCGTGATTCGTCTGCCGGGTAGCGCTGCGCTTACCCGGCCGAGGGGTTTTGTTCCCTCTCCTTTTGGGAGACGGGCAGGGCGAGGGCTTACTTAAACCCGACCACCGGATGCTGCTGGTACGGCGTTTCCAGTTCGGCGACTTGCTCAGGCGTCAGCGTTAAATCAACGGCACTCAACAACTCGTCCAGCTGTTCTTCCCGCGATGTACCGATAATCGGTGCCGCGACTCCGCGTTTGCTCAGCAGCCACGCCAGCGCTACCTGCGCACGCGTGGCACCGGTATCATCGGCAATCCCCGCTAAACGCTCGGCGATCAACGCATCGCTGGCTTCCGTACCTTCGTATAAGGTTTTACCGAACGCATCCGACACCGAGCGGGCGGTGGTCTCTCCCCATGGTCGGGTGAGGCGTCCGCGCGCCAGGGGACTCCATGGGATCACCGCTACGCCTTCCTGATAGCAGAGCGGCAGCATCTCGCGCTCTTCTTCGCGATAGATAAGGTTGTAGTGATCCTGCATGGTGACAAACCGTGCCCAGCCGTGCTGCGCCTGAAGATCAAGCGCTGAGGCAAACTGCGAAGCGTGCATAGATGATGCGCCGATGTAACGCGCCTTCCCGGCCTTAACCACATCGTTAAGGGCTTCCAGCGTCTCTTCAATCGGCGTGTTGTAATCCCAGCGGTGGATCTGCAGCAGGTCGACATAATCCATATTCAGGCGCCGGAGGCTGTCATCAATGGATCGCAGGATTTGCGCACGGGAAAGACCTTCAGGCAAATCACCCACCTGGTGATATACCTTGGTGGCGACGACCACATCGTCACGGCGGGCAAAATCGCGCAGGGCGCGGCCGACAATCTCTTCGCTGCTGCCGTCGGAGTAACTGTTGGCAGTATCAAAAAAGTTAATCCCGCCGTCGAGTGCGCGTTTGATGATAAGGCGGCTGCTCTCTTCCGGCAGCGTCCAGGCGTGATTTCCCCGGTCTGGCTCGCCAAAGGTCATGCATCCCAGGCAAAGTCGGGAAACCTGAAGGTCTGTTGTTCCTAATGTCGTGTATTGCATGGTTCCGCTCCTGCTTTTTTAAACAATACGTTTAAGCATAGCAGGAGCGGAAAAGGGGAGGGATCAGGCAAGCCAGGAACGGATTTTCGACTCAATGCCGGCCGCATCCAGGCCAATCGCCGCACGGGCTTCGTCCTGGGTGCCTTGTGGAATGAAATGATCCGGCAGACCAAGGTTCAGTACCGGCACGGCTTTACGGTTAGCCATCAGCACTTCGTTTACGCCGCTGCCCGCACCGCCCATGATGGCGTTTTCTTCCAGCGTGACCAGCACGTCATGAGATTCCGCCATGCTCAGGATCAGGGCCTCGTCGAGCGGCTTCACAAAGCGCATATCCACGAGGGTCGCATTCAGCGTTTCAGCCACTTTCGCGGCCTCCGGCATCAGCGTACCAAAGTTCAGAATCGCCACTTTCTCACCGCGACGCTTCACCAGACCTTTACCTATCGGCAGTTTTTCCAGCGGCTGCAGTTCAACGCCGACGGCATTGCCGCGCGGGTAGCGCACCGCACTAGGGCCATCCTGATAGTGGTAGCCGGTAAACAGCATCTGACGACATTCGTTCTCATCGCTTGGCGTCATGATGACCATATCCGGGACGCAGCGCAGGAACGACAGGTCAAATGCCCCCTGGTGCGTCTGGCCGTCAGCACCCACAATGCCTGCGCGGTCGATAGCAAACAGGACCGGCAGTTTCTGGATGGCAACGTCATGGATCACCTGGTCGTAGGCGCGTTGCAGGAAGGTGGAATAAATGGCGACAACCGGGTTATAACCGCCAATCGCCAGGCCTGCCGCAAAGGTCACCGCGTGCTGCTCGGCAATGGCAACGTCAAAATACTGGTCCGGGTATTTTTTGGAGAACTCCACCATGCCAGAACCTTCACGCATGGCCGGGGTGATCGCCATAAGCTTATTGTCTTTAGCGGCGGTTTCACACAGCCAGTCGCCAAAGATTTTTGAATAGCTCGGCATGCCGCCGCTGCTTTTGGGCAGGCAACCGCTGCTCGGGTCGAATTTCGGTACCGCGTGGAAGGTGATGGGATCTTTTTCCGCCGGTTCGTATCCACGGCCTTTTTTGGTCATGATATGCAGGAACTGCGGGCCTTTCAGGTCACGCATGTTTTTCAGCGTGGTGACAAGCCCCAGAACGTCATGCCCGTCCACCGGACCAATATAGTTAAAGCCCAGCTCTTCAAACAGCGTACCCGGCACGACCATGCCTTTGATGTGTTCTTCGGTGCGTTTAAGCAGTTCTTTGATTGGCGGTACGCCGGAGAAGACTTTTTTGCCGCCTTCGCGCAGCGAGGAGTAAAGCTTGCCGGAGAGCAGCTGCGCCAGATGGTTGTTCAGCGCGCCCACGTTTTCGGAAATCGACATTTCGTTATCATTAAGGATAACCAGCATGTCTGGCTTGATATCGCCCGCGTGGTTCATGGCCTCAAAGGCCATTCCGGCAGTGATCGCCCCGTCGCCAATGACGCAGACGGTACGACGCTGTTTATTCTCTTTTTCGGCTGCCACCGCAATACCGATACCCGCAGAGATTGAGGTGGAGGAGTGCCCAACGCTTAATACGTCGTACTCGCTCTCGCCACGCCATGGGAACGGATGCAGGCCGCCTTTCTGACGAATAGTGCCAATTTTATCGCGACGTCCGGTCAGAATTTTATGCGGATAGGCCTGGTGGCCGACATCCCAGATGAGCTGATCGAACGGCGTGTTATAGACATAATGCAGCGCCACGGTCAGCTCTACCGTGCCAAGCCCGGAGGCGAAATGGCCGCTGGAGCGGCTTACGCTGTCGAGCAGGTAGCGACGCAGCTCATCGCACAGCTTCGGCAGGCTCTCTTTCGGCAACAGGCGTAACTCCTGGGTGGAGTCAACTAACGCCAGTGTCGGGTATTTGGCAATATCAAAACTCATCAAAGGCTCATCGAGATAGTGTGTTTATTTATCACGCTGGATTATATAGTCCGCTAGCGCTTCCAGTGCCGAAGTATCCAGTGATTGCGCGGCCAGTTGATTCAGCGACTGGCGGGCATCCTCTATCAGATCCCGGGCTTTACGTTGGGCTTGCTCAAGACCCAGCAGGGCGGGGTAGGTACTTTTGCCAAGCTGCTGATCCGCACCCTGACGTTTACCCAATGTTGCAGTATCGCCCACCACATCCAGAATGTCATCCTGAACCTGGAATGCCAGACCGATACTTTCTGCGTATCTGTCCAGTATCGGCAGGGCTTTGCGCCCCTGTTCACCCGCGCTCAGGGCGCCCAGACGAACGGCTGCACGAATCAATGCGCCCGTTTTATGGCGATGAATACGCTCCAGCTGTTCCAGATTAACCTGACGTCCTTCCGCTTCCAGATCCAGTGCCTGACCGCCACACATACCGGCGACGCCGCTGGCCATTGCCAGTTCAGAGATCATCGACAGACGGTCACGGTCGGCCACTTCGGCCATCGGCGCATCGCTCAGAATCGAGAACGCCAGGGTTTGCAGGGCATCCCCCGCCAGAATGGCATTCGCTTCGCCAAACTTGATGTGGCAGGTAGGCTGGCCACGACGCAGATCGTCGTCGTCCATGGCCGGCAAATCATCATGGATCAGCGAGTAGGCATGGATGCACTCAACGGCGGCTGCCGGGGCATCCAGCGTGTTAGCGCTGATGCCAAACATATTGCCCGTGGCGTAGACCAGAAACGGACGCAGGCGCTTTCCACCCAAGAGTGCGCCATAGTGCATGGCTTCAACCAGTGGAGTGTTCTGAAAAGGCTGTGGCTCAATAAAACGGCGCAGCGCATCGTTGGCACGCGCGACGCATGCCTGAAGCTCGTTGGCGAAATCCATTTACTCGGCGTCCGGTGTGAATGGCGTAGTTTTAGCGTCTTCGCTGTCGGACAGCAGGATCTGCACGCGCTGCTCGGCCTGCTGCAGTTTGACCTGCCCCTGGCGCGCCAGCTGTACGCCGCGCTCGAATTCATTGAGCGCCTCTTCCAGCGGTAAATCGCCGCTCTCAAGGCGGGTGACAATCTGCTCCAGCTCACTCAGCGCAGTTTCAAAACTGGCCGGTGCGTCGTTCTTCTTCGGCATAGTGAATTGACTCTTATATTCTCAGCCCCGACATGGTAACGGACTCGGGGCAATTATCAAATAACGCGCAATGTGCACAGGAGCGGCGTGAAGATGATATACTTGCGCGCCTGGATGCAGCCACGGGTGTGGGCTGCTATACACGTCATCCTTCAGGTTGTCTCTGTTTGGGCTACGTTTGCGCCTTTCCGTTACTTACTCGCGTAAGCTTGCGGGGGGCTGTGACTCGCCGCGTTGATGCCACCTGAATGATTTTGTGTATATTTCATTTTCCATTACAAGCCTTAAGCTTGCCTAAGAAACATTGCCGCCATGAAGTTTATCATTAAATTGTTCCCTGAAATCACCATCAAAAGCCAATCTGTGCGTTTGCGCTTTATTAAAATTCTCACCGGGAACATTCGTAACGTATTAAAACACTACGACGAAGCGCTCGCCGTGGTGCGTCACTGGGACCACGTTGAGGTTCGCGCGAAAGATGAAAACAAACGTCAGGATATTCGCGACGCGCTGACCCGTATTCCGGGCATTCACCATATTCTGGAAGTGGAAGACGTTCCTTACACCTCCCTGCATGACATTTTTGAAAAAGCGCTGGTGCAGTACCGCGATCAGATTGAAGGCAAAACCTTCTGCGTGCGCGTGAAGCGTCGTGGTAAGCATGAGTTTAGCTCCATTGAAGTGGAGCGCTATGTGGGTGGCGGCCTCAATCAGCACGTTGAGAGCGCCCGCGTGCGCCTGACTAACCCGGACGTGACCGTTAATCTGGAGATCGAAAACGATCGCCTGCTGCTGGTGAAAGGCCGTTATGAAGGTATCGGCGGTTTCCCAATCGGCACGCAGGAAGATGTCCTGTCGCTGATCTCCGGCGGTTTCGACTCCGGTGTTTCCAGCTATATGCTGATGCGCCGCGGCTGTCGCGTACACTACTGCTTCTTTAACCTGGGCGGTGCGGCGCATGAAATCGGCGTGCGTCAGGTTGCGCACTATCTGTGGAACCGCTTCGGCAGCTCCCACCGCGTGCGTTTTGTGGCGATCAACTTTGAGCCAGTGGTCGGCGAAATCCTTGAAAAAGTGGACGACGGTCAGATGGGCGTGGTGCTGAAGCGCATGATGGTGCGTGCAGCGTCCAAAGTGGCGGAGCGCTACGGCGTGCAGGCGCTGGTCACCGGTGAAGCGCTGGGCCAGGTCTCCAGCCAGACTCTGACCAACCTGCGTCTTATCGACAACGTATCGGATACCCTGATCCTGCGTCCGCTGATCTCCTACGATAAAGAGCACATCATCGATCTGGCGCGCAAAATCGGTACCGAAGATTTTGCCCGCACCATGCCGGAATACTGCGGTGTGATCTCAAAAAGCCCTACCGTCAAAGCGGTGAAGGCGAAAATCGAAGCCGAAGAAGAGAACTTCGATTTCGGCATTCTGGAGAAGGTGGTGGCGGAAGCGACCAACATCGATATCCGCGAGATTGCCCAGCAGACCGAGCAGGAAGTGGTTGAAGTTGAAACCGTCAGCGGTTTCGGTGCCAACGACGCGATTCTGGATATCCGTTCCATTGATGAACAGGATGACAAACCGCTGCAGGTTGAAGGCGTGGACGTGGTTTCCCTGCCGTTCTACAAGCTGAGCACCAAATTCGGCGATCTCGACCAGAGCAAAACGTATCTGCTGTGGTGCGAGCGCGGGGTGATGAGCCGTCTGCAGGCACTGTATCTGCGCGAGCAGGGCTTTGCAAATGTGAAGGTCTATCGCCCTTAACCGTTTGCCGGGTAGCGGCTTCGCTTACCCGGCTTTCTTTACACGCTACGCTTCGTAAAAATTATAAATCCCCGCCGCCATCACTAACGACGACGCCACCTCGTAGGCTTTCTCACGCCCGACCAGCAGGTCGATAATCTTCAGTCCAAAATCGATCGCGGTACCCGGCCCCTGGCTGGTGAGCAGATTGACGCGCGGATCCCAGACCACACGTTTATCCACCCATTGCTCTTCAGGAATGGTCTCTTTCAGTCCCGGGAAACCGGTCATATTACCGATTGGGAAAATGTTATGCGGCACCAGAACCGTGCCGGCTGCGGCACAAATTGCCGCAACGATGCGCCCCGACAGATGGAATTGCCTGACGGTTTCGACCAGGAGCGGGCTGTCGCGAAAATACTCCGCGCCCTTCAGGCCGCCCGGCAGTACGATGATGTCGTAATCCCCGTCGGCCACCTGCACAAGCGGTGCATCGGCGAGGATTTTTACGCCCCGTGAACAGGTGATGGTCAGATTACCGTCGCTGGCGACGCTGGCGGTGGTCACGTTAATGCCGCCGCGCACCATCAAATCAATGGTGGTGACGGCTTCTGTCTCTTCGCTACCAGGGGCGAGGCAGATCAGTGCTGACGCGCTCATATTCACTCTCCTTACGTTTAACCAGGTCATACAGACGGGCATTTTCCGGCACGGCAATGCCGTGGGCGCGGGCGCGTTTAAGCAAATAGCCCGTGATGTAATCAATCTCTGTGTGGCGTAATGCCCGAATGTCCTGCAACATCGAGGAGATGTTTTCTGCAGTACTTTCAATTACCTGCTCAACATAATAGCGTAAATCCTCCGCCGAGGTATGCAGGCCTTCACGTTCGATAACCGAGGCGACCTCCGCGCACAGGGTGGCAATTTCCTGCGGATGATTTTTCAGTTCCCCGTTCGGGCAGTTCCACAGCGCCGTCAGCGGATTGATCACGCAGTTAACCGCCAGCTTGCGCCACAGCTGCGGGCGGATAGTGTCATGCCAGGCCACGTCCGGCAGCACCTTCTGCAGAACATCCGCCAGATAGCTGTAGTCACCATCCTGCGTACGGGCGGGGCCCATGTGCGTTACGCCGCTGGCGACATGCACGATAATGTTGCCATCGCGGCGTGCAGCGTGCGTGGTGGTCGCCATCAACAAGGGATGCGGGATGCTTTTCAGCTCATCAATGGTTCCCATGCCGTTATGCAGCAGCAGGATAGGGGAGTCTGGGGGAAGTTGCGCGGCCAGCGTCTTTACCGCATCTGATACCTGCCATGCTTTGAGCGTGACCAGCAGCAGATCGCTTTGCGCCAGAAAATCCGGATCGTTCGCGGTGAGTGATTCGTTGAATATACTTCCGTCTTCGTCAATCAGGTTCACACTGCAATAGGGCTGGGGCACGCGCAGCCAGCCCTGTACCTCATGTCCGTGCTTGCAAAGCGCGGTCAGCCATAGCTGTCCAAGGGCTCCGCATCCGAGCACTGTAATTTTCATTGTTCCTCCTCACCTGCAACTGCGCCAGGTGTTACGGCCTAAGTATAGCGCCGTCAGCTAAGCTTCTGTTGAGTAAACCCTGTGACATCTGTGCGGTGTTTCCTCACGTGAGCGGCCAGGGATAGCTGCAACTCGAATTATTTGGGGTATCTGCCTTGTAGCGGGTATTATGCAACGCAACAAAAATGAAGGGAGAAGAAAAGATGCCATCTTTCGATATTGTTTCCGAAGTTGATATCCAGGAAGTCCGCAACGGCGTTGAAAACGCAAGCCGTGAAGTTGAGTCACGTTTCGACTTTCGTGGCGTTGAGGCAACTTTCGAGCTGAACGATGCGAATAAGACCATTAAGGTCCTGAGCGAATCTGATTTCCAGGTTAACCAGCTGCTGGATATTCTGCGCGCCAAGCTGCTTAAACGCGGTATTGAAGGCACCTCACTGGATGTACCAGACGAGTTTGTGCATAGCGGTAAAAACTGGTTTGTCGAAGCCAAACTGAAGCAGGGTATTGAGAGCACGGTTCAGAAGAAGATCGTTAAGCTCATCAAGGACAGCAAGCTGAAGGTTCAGGCGCAAATCCAGGGTGAAGAAATTCGTGTGACCGGTAAATCCCGCGATGACCTGCAGGCCGTTATGGCGCTGGTACGTGGCGGCGATCTGGGGCAGCCGTTCCAGTTCAAGAACTTCCGCGATTAAGACAAAAATGCCCGGTTTTACCGGGCATTTTTTCAGGCTTTGAGAGCCTGCTCGATTTCGAAGCGGTTAGTCACTTTACTGTCTATTTTGACGTAAGCGCTGCGCTCTTGTGGGGCAATAAGCACTTCACTTACCCCCTCTGTTGCCTCAAGACGTTGTTTTAGCGCGTCGGTAATCTCTACATCCTCAGGAATTTCGACCCGCAGACTGCTGACGTAGCGCGGCTCTTTCATGCTGCTGGCGACCAGCAGCCAGACCATCGCCAGCAGTGCGCCTGCGAGGAACACGGTTTGCGAATCAAACAGGCCGTCCACCCAGCCGCCGAGCGAGCCCCCGATAGCCACGCCGATAAACTGGCTGGTGGAGTAGATCCCCATTGCTGTGCCTTTATAGCCGGCCGGGGACTCCTTGCTAATTAGCGATGGCAGCAGGGCTTCCATCAGGTTAAAGGCCAGGAAGAAGAGCTGCACGCCGGCCACCAGTTCCCAGAAGTGCGGGCCGGATCCCCAGAGCACAATCTCGGCAATCAGCAGCACCGCCACGCAGCCAATGAAGACGCGCTTCATCTTGCGTTTCACTTCGGCGTAGATGATGAACGGCACGACCGAGACGAACGAAATCAGCATGGTCACCAGATAGATTTTCCAGTGCTCCGCGGCAGGGAAGCCCGCGGCGGCAAGCTGACCGGGTAGGGCGACAAAGGTCGACATCAGCAGGATGTGCAGACACATAATGCCGAAGTTAAGTTTAAGCAGGCGCGGTTCCATCAGCACTTTGCTGAAGCAGCCTTTCACCATCCCGGATTCACGGTTAAGGACGTGGTTTTTGCTGTCCGGCACCACCCAAAGGGTCAGCGCAATACCGACGGTCGCCAGCACGGCAATCATCCAGAACAGGGCATGCAGACCGAGTTTATGGGTGATGATAGGCCCGAGCACCATCGCAATCGCGAAAGTGACGCCAAAGCTCACGCCGATAAACGCCATCGCTTTGGTGCGATTCTGCTCACGGGTTAAGTCTGACAGCAGCGCCATCACGGCGGCGGCAATCGCACCAGAGCCCTGCAGGGCGCGACCAAGAATAATTCCCCAGATGGAGTGGGAGAGGGCGGCTATCACGCTGCCGAGCACAAAAATAAGCAGGCCGCCGACAATCAGCGGTTTGCGGCCAACCCGATCCGAGAGCAGGCCAAACGGGATCTGAAATACCGCCTGAGCCAGACCGTAGATGCCAATCGCCAGGCCAATCAGCGCTTCGCTGGCACCCTGTAGCGCCATGCCGTACGTGGTCAGAACAGGCAGGACCATAAACATGCCAAGCATCCGTAGCGAGAAAACAGTCCCTAAACCCCAGGTCGCGCGCAATTCGCCTGGCGTCATTTTATAATCGTTCATTACCACCTCAATTCAAAAGCAGGCCATAGTGTAGTGCGGGGAAGGGGCGGGGTAAATAAAGGGTTATTTAACAAATATTACATGCGTTATTAATGGATTCGATGAATAAAAAAGGGTGCCGAAGCACCCTTTTATTCACCTGGTGTGACTTACCAGACGTAAGTCAGCAGGTTGTGTGAATCAGGCACCATGAAATCCACGGACATCATCACCGACAGCGAAGTGATAGCGACAATGGAGAACACGAACAGCTTACGTGCCCAGACCTTGTCATCTTCCACTTTGTAGCCGCGCAGGGCCATGCCGAGCCACCAGACGCTCACCGCAGCCGCTACCGCCAGGTATTTGTACCCGGCGTAACCGCCCAGAGAGAGCATCAGCGTTGCCACGGCAAAGGCGATGATGTACAGCGTGATGTGGTTTTTAGCCACGGAAATGCCCTTCACGACCGGCAGAACCGGAATGTTCGCTGCCTGATAATCCTTAAAGCGGAAAATCGCGATGGCATAGGAGTGCGGCATCTGCCACAGGCTAAAGATAGCCAGCAGGATCAGCGCACCGCTGTCGAACTCGTTCGTGACGGCGCAGTAGCCAATCACCGGCGGCGCAGCGCCGGAGAGAGAACCAATCAGCGTTCCGTAGACGGAGTGGCGTTTCATATACAGACTGTAAACGCCCACATAGACGACGAACCCCATCACCCCCAGCCAACAGGCCAGAGGATTAGCGCCAAACCACAGCAGCATAAAGCCAGCAATACCCAGCAAGGTGGCGTACACCAGCGAGACGGAAGGGGCGATCAGGCCTTTAACCAGCACCCGATTTTTAGTCCTTTCCATCTTCTTGTCGATATCCATGTCGATGTAGTTGTTAAATACACAACCGGATGCAACAACCAGCGACACACCGACCAGCGTAGCGATAAAGAGGGTGTAATCGATGCTGCCTTTAGAGGCCAGCAGGAACCCCCCAATTACGGAGATCAGGTTGCCAAAGATGATGCCTGGTTTCGTGACTTGCAGGTATTGCTTAAACATACTCGCCGCTCTTAGTGAACCATCATGTTGTAGTTAAGGTTCCACATAATCCAGATGGAACCGACTACCAGGATAGCGATGATAATCACGGTAAAGATGAAAGCCGTCATGTTCCAGCCTTCATCGGACTTGGTGTTCATGTGCAGGAAGCAAACCAGATGCACCAGAATCTGAATCACCGCGGTTACCAGGATTGCACCCAGAATAACCGGCTTAGACGCAGAACCGCTCATCACCATCCAGAACGGGATCACCGTCAGAATGATCGACAGGATGAAACCTGTCATATAGGTTTTTACGCTACCGTGGGAAGCGCCATGATCGTTTGAATGACTCATTACATCGCCCCCATCAGATATACAACAGAGAACACACAGATCCACACAACGTCCAGGAAGTGCCAGAACAGGCTCAGGCACAGGATACGCGTGCGGTTAGTGCTGGTCAGGCCACGACGGGAGATCTGGAACATCAGTACTGCCATCCAGATCAGACCAGACGTTACGTGCAGACCGTGGGTCCCGACCAGTGCGAAGAACGCAGACAGGAAGCCACTACGATCCGGCCCGAAGCCTTCCATAATCAGGTGATGGAATTCATAGATTTCCATCCCGATAAAGCCAGCACCAAACAGCCAGGTCAACGCCAGCCAGGAGACAACCTGGCTCTTGTTGTTTTTGTACATGGCGATAGCCGCCATGCCGTAGGTGATGGAGCTGAATAGCAGCAGCGCGGTTTCTACCAGAACGAACGGCAGTTCAAAGATGTCCTTGCCGGCCGGGCCGCCCGCAGTGCCGTTCACCAGAACGGCATACGTTGCGAACAGACAGCAGAACAGAATGCAGTCGCTCATCAGGTAGATCCAGAAACCGAAGACTTTCGTCGGTCCTGTATCGTGGTGCGCATGTTCATGCGCGTGGGCAGTAGAGTGCGCCAAAGTATCAGTTGCCATTTTTCAGCCCCGCTTTAGAAATCTCATCGAAATGCTGGTTTTCCAGTTTTTCGACTTCACGGACTGGTACGTAGTAGTCTACGTCCTCGTCAAAGCTCTTCACAATCCAGCTGATTACGATGCCGGCGAAGCCAACAATCGCCATCCACCAGATGTGCCAGATCATTGCGAAGCCAAATACCGTTGCGAAGGCGGCAATAACAATGCCCGCACCGCTGTTTTTCGGCATGTGGATCTCTTCGTAATGAGCAGGTTGCTTGTACGCTTCACCTTTTTCTTTCATTTCCCAGAATGCGTCGCGTTCATGGACCTGCGGCACAATAGCGAAGTTATAGAACGGTGGTGGAGAAGAGGTTGCCCACTCCAGCGTACGGCCACCCCATGGGTCACCGGTCAGGTCACGGTTCTGATCGCGGTCGCGAATAGAAACGTAGAACTGAATCAGCTGAGACGCGATACCACAAGCAATCAGCACGGCACCGCCCGCTGCAACCATCAGCATTGGGTGGAACTGTGGATCAATCTGCTGGCTCAGACGACGGGTCATACCCATGAAGCCCAGCACGTACAGCGGCATAAATGCAACGAAGAAGCCGATGATCCAGAACCAGAATGCGCGTTTACCCCATTTTTCGTTCAGGGTGAAACCGAACGCTTTTGGCCACCAGTAGGTTACGCCAGCGAAGCAGCCGAAGACCACACCACCGATGATAACGTTATGGAAGTGCGCAATCAGGAACAGACTGTTGTGCAGAACGAAGTCAGCACCCGGTACCGCCAGCAGTACACCGGTCATCCCACCCACGGAGAAGGTGACGATGAAGCCGATAGTCCACAGCATTGCTGAGTGGAACACGATACGGCCCTGGTACATGGTGAACAGCCAGTTGAAGATCTTAACCCCGGTAGGGATTGCGATAATCATGGTCGTAATACCGAAGAAGGCGTTTACGTTCGCGCCAGCACCCATGGTGAAGAAGTGGTGCAGCCAAACGATGAACGACAGAACGGTAATACACACGGTTGCCCACACCAGTGAGGTGTAACCAAACAGACGTTTACGCGAGAAGGTTGCTGCGATTTCGGAGAACACACCGAAGACCGGCAGAACCAGGATGTACACTTCCGGGTGACCCCAGGCCCAAATCAGGTTGATGTACATCATCATGTTGCCACCCATATCGTTGGTAAAGAAATGGGTGCCCAGGTAGCGGTCCAGGGTCAGCAGCGCGATGGTGACGGTCAGAATTGGGAATGATGCAATAATCAGGATGTTGGCGCACAGAGATGCCCAGGTAAATACCGGCATCTTGAACATGGTCATGCCAGGGGCACGCATCTTGATAATGGTCACGAAGAAGTTGATACCGGTCAGGGTTGTACCGACACCGGAGAGCTGAAGTGCCCAAATCCAGTAATCGACGCCAACGCCCGGACTGTACTCAATTCCCGAAAGCGGCGGGTAAGCCAGCCAGCCGGTCTGAGCAAATTCGCCCACACCCAGTGACAGGTTAACCAGGATAACGCCGACAACCGTGAACCAGAAGCTCAGGTTATTCAGGAACGGGAACGCTACGTCGCGCGCGCCGATTTGCAGCGGAACGACAACGTTCATCAGACCGATAACCAGCGGCATCGCCACGAAGAAGATCATGATAACGCCGTGGGCGGTAAAGATCTGGTCGTAGTGATGCGGCGGCAGGAAGCCGGCTTCACCCGCAGACGCGAGTGCCTGCTGGCTACGCATCATGATCGCATCCGCAAAGCCACGAATTAACATGACGATACCGACGATGCAGTACATGATACCCAGTTTTTTGTGGTCAACCGAAGTCAGCCACTCGTTCCACAGGTAGCTCCACTTACCGAAGTAAGTGATCAAGGCCAGTAAGGCTGCGCCACCGATGATAATTGCAGCAACCGTAACCACGATAATGGGTTCATGGTAGGGCACTGCATCCAGTGTCAATTTTCCGAACATTTTCTTCCTCGGCCCCTTAGTGAGCGGTTTCCGCGTGGCTCATGTCCATGCCTTCCATACCTTCGTGTGCGCTATGCTCACCTTCAGGCTGGGTCATGTCCATGCTCTTGCCGTGATCCATAAATTTGCCAATAACGTCTTTGAACAAATCGGGTTTCACGTTAGAGAAGTACTCCACCTTGTTATATTCGCTAGGTGCTGCCACTTTTTCGAACGCCGCCATGTCAGACATGGTGTTTGGAGACTGCTTCGCTTTTTCAACCCACTGGTCGAAAGCGGCACGGTCTGGCGTCGCGATAGCTTTGAACTTCATACCTGAGAAGCCCGGGCCGCTATAGCTGGCGGAGATACCATCGTAGGTGCCTGCTTCATTCGCGATCAGGTGCAGGTTAGTCTGCATACCGGCCATCGCGTAAATCTGGCTACCCAGACGTGGGATGAAGAAGGAGTTCATTACGGAGTTGGAGGTCACTTTGAACTGAACCGGAGTGTTCGCCGGGAAGGCGATTTCATTCACGGTGGCAATGCCCTGTTCCGGATAGATGAAGAACCATTTCCAGTCCATGGAGACCACTTCAATGGTAATCGGTTTTTCATCGTGAACCAGCGGCTTGCTTGGCTCAAGTGCGTGAGTGGTTTTCCATGTCAGTACGGCAAGGAACAGGATGATCAGGATAGGTACCGTCCAGACCACAGCTTCCACTTTATTGGAGTGTGACCAGTTAGGGCTATACTTCGCATCTTTATTGCTCGCACGATACTTCCAGGCGAAACCAACAGCCATCAAAATGGCTGGAATAACCACAATCAACATCAGGCCAAAAGCCGTCAATATCAGTGAACGTTGTTCCAGTCCAATCTGTCCTTTGGGGTCAAGTAGTGCAGAATCGCAGCCACTGAGTAATACAGTGCCTGCGAATAATGACAACCATCCCAAACTTTTATTGTATTTCCTGAGTCTCATTTAACGACCTCAATTCCACGGGAGTCTGGTGGCGTTTAAAGTGTGGGGGCATTTTACGGGAAGGTTACATTACTGTAAACATCATTAGACCTGTGTCAGGAAGGTGTTACCGGGTTCTGCCGCACATGTCACAAGTGTTGCAAATTATGTCGCTTTTTAAGACGTAAGCCGCATGGCATGGGCTTTATAACGAAAGGACCCCCAAGCATACCCTAAAAGGGGCAATTGGTATAACCATTGTGAAAAATAAACAAAAAATTAACAATTAATTATCAATAAAAAGACAACTAAAAAACGAAAAATCAAACTCTCTGATGCTGAATCGTTTAATGAAAAATAGCGTTCTGCAATTGACTCCAATAATTTCCGAATCCTATCCCGCACAAAACAACAAATATTTTTTTTAGCGGCTGGCGGCTATTTCACCGTTATAATTTCGGTTCGTGATTACAACGGGAAATAACCTTTCGGATTTTACTTCAGGTTAACTGCGTTTTACGCAGCGCCATGAAATCGAGCAGCCCGCCAGTCAGGATCCCGGCAACCGCCAGCAGCGCGCCGGCATCCAGCAGAAGCGCTTCGAGAGGCAGTACCAGAGAGGTGGTGGCATTAATAATGAGCACCACGAGCCACAGCACCAGGGCAAAGCAACCCGCCATTAACAGTCGTAACGCAAAACGGTAAGCGCGATGATATTCCGTGCGTGGCATAAAGTGTTCTGTTCGCTGGGTATATTCCAGCGTCTGGCGACAGACCAGTAGCAATAAGAGTCCAGGCACTGCCGCTACCACTGAGAAGAGGTAGAACGTTGGCCAGCCATGGGCTTCAACAAACCAGCCGGCAATCGGCCCGACATACACGCGACCAACGGCGGAAAGCGCCGAGAGCAGAGCGAACTGCGTCGCGGAAAACGATTTGTTGCACAGGGTCATCAGCAGGGCAACAAACGCCGCTGTCCCCATACCGCCGCACAGGTTTTCAAAAAACACCGCGGCGCCCATACTGATCATATGCTTATCCGTCACCGACAGCAGCCAGTAACCGGCGTTCGATGCCCCCTGCAGGATGCCGAAGATCAGCAGTGCGCGAAAGAGCGTCAGACGCTGCATTAATACGCCGCCGTACAGGGCCCCGACAATAGTTGCAAACAACCCGAGCGTTTTGTTCACCACGCCGACTTCGCCGGCATCAAACCCGACCCCGCGAATTAAGAAGGTGGTGGTCAGGCTCATCGCGAAGGCATCGCCGAGCTTATAAAGGACGATTAACAGCAGGATAAGCCAGGCGTTGTTGCGGCCAAAGAAGTCGCGAAGAGGTTCGGCAACGGCCTGCTCCAGAGAACGTGGAACCGGGATCACATCGCTCGGTTCGGGGGCGAGCAGGGTGGCAATAATACAGGGGATCAACAGGGCGGCCATCAGCCAGTACATGCCCTGCCAGCCGAGATAACGGTCGGCCACCCACAGCGCCAGACCACCGGATACCAGCATCCCCAGACGATAGCCCAGCACGCTAATGGCTGCGCCGGCTCCCCGCTCTTCTGCAGGCAACACGTCCGTCTTCCAGGCATCAAAAACGATATCCTGCGAGGCAGAACAGAAGGCGATTACCACCGCAAGGGCGGCCATCCAGCGAAGCTGCGTCGTGGGTTCAAGAAAGCCCATCGCCGCGATTGCGATCAGCAACAGGACCTGGGTCATCACTAACCAGCCGCGACGACGGCCCAGGAACGGCGGGGTATAACGGTCCATCACCGGCGACCACAGGAACTTAAAGACGTAAGCCTGGCCGACGAGGGAGAAGAAACCAATGGTTTTGAGATCGATATTCTCGACGGTCATCCAGGCCTGCAGCGTGCCGGAGGTGAGGGCGAGAGGTAAACCGGAGGCGAAACCAAGGATCAGCAGGATGGCTGATTTAGGTTGCTGGAAAATGCGTAAGTAATGACTCGACATGTTCATATAAAGCTGACCCGGTGAAACACCGGGTCAGGAAGCGGGATTAACGCGCGTTTTGCTTGATGAAGTCGTGGATGCTGGTGTCCTGCGCCATATCGGAAATGGTGTCAGTCAGCACGCTGTTAACCGCGTTAGCAATATTTTTGTTGGACGCCTGGAACGCGCCTTCAACAGAGTAGCTCGCACGGTAGTTTTTGGTCATCTTGTTGCCGTTCTTCGCGGTCGCGATGATGGCGATATCCGCTTTGGTGGAGATGTTGTAGCGAACGTTACCCTGGGACACGTCAGCGTACAGGTTGTTCACGATGATCTGCAGATCAACCGCACCGCTTGGGCCAATCATATAGCCGCGGGAAGTCATCTGTTTCTCGAGCACTTCCTGCAGCAGGAAGCGCAGGTCGCGTGAGGCGGTCAACGTCACCTGCTGGTTGTCGCGGGTCACTTTAGCCAGGGCTTGATCCTGACGCTGATCGGCACCGTTAATGCTCACGGTTACGCCCATCAGGCTAGGATCCTGCTGAGGCAGGGTAATCTTAGGGGAGACATCAATGGTTGTAGGCGGGGTAGCGCAGCCTGCCAGCATAAAAAGTGCTACCAACGGAAAGAAGAGTTTTTTTAACATTTTCAGGTTCTCAACGAATCGTAAGCATTACAGAGAAAAATTGCCGCCATCATAACATCGCTAACGGCCAGGGGAAGTGGTCAACGCATGTAAATTCATCGCCTTGTCCGAAAACTGACCAGCCCCGCCTTTTTCTCCACGCGCGAAGGTCAAAAGGTATGAGTCTCACAGTGAACTTCATTCGTCTGAATGAGAAAATAAGACGAAAGCTAAATATTTGTTGTCTTGTTGTAATGGAAACGGTAAAAGCGGCTAATATTTAAAGGGATGGGTGACATCCTGGCGTTGTCGGAGGAGTGATTTCATGATGATACGTGAACAGATAGAAGATAAATTAAGGGCAGCGTTCAACCCTGTGTTCCTCGAAGTCGTCGACGAAAGCTATCGTCATAACGTGCCGGCAGGTTCTGAAAGCCACTTTAAAGTGGTTCTGGTCAGCGATCGCTTCACGGGAGAACGTTTCCTGAACCGACATCGCTTGATCTACAGCACCTTGACGGAAGAACTCTCCACAACCGTACATGCGCTGGCATTGCACACCTATACCATTAAGGAATGGGAAGGCTTGCAGGATACGGTATTTGCATCGCCGCCGTGTCGCGGCGCAGGCACCATCGCCTGATAAATCGGATTTGCAACGGCTGGAGCTTTTCCAGTATGTTGCATACAGATTTCCTCAAAACGGCCTCCGGGCCGTTTTGTTTTGTCTGAGTTTTGAGCGGATGGTGCGTTTTTAAGGCTAAAAATAGCCTTAAAGTGTGAAAAAAGCCGCAGCAACATGCCCCAACCGTTCTCGACTCACCTAAGTGATGCCGCTATAATGCCGCGTCTTAATGAATGTCTTCGGGATGATTCTGGCGACAGGGAATGTGAATCTGCACTAAGAGAGCATCCCGGTATAACAGACAGATTCAGAGTTGACCGAGCACTGTGATTTTTTTGAGGTAACAAGATGCAAGTTTCAGTTGAAACCACTCAAGGCCTTGGCCGCCGTGTAACGATTACTATCGCTGCTGACAGCATCGAAACTGCTGTGAAAAGCGAGCTGGTCAACGTAGCAAAAAAAGTACGTATTGACGGCTTCCGTAAGGGCAAAGTACCGATGAATGTTGTTGCTCAGCGTTATGGCGCTTCCGTGCGTCAGGATGTGCTGGGTGAACTGATGAGCCGCAACTTTATTGATGCGATCATCAAAGAAAAAATTAATCCGGCCGGTGCGCCGAATTACGTTCCAGGCGAATACAAACAGGGCGAAGACTTCACCTACTCCGTAGAGTTCGAAGTGTACCCGGAAGTTGAGCTGAAAGGTCTGGAATCTATCGAAGTTGAAAAACCTGTTGTTTCCGTGACTGACGAAGACGTTGACGGCATGCTGGACACTCTGCGTAAGCAGCAGGCGAACTGGAAAGAGAAAGAAGGTGCTGTTGACGCGGAAGACCGTGTGACCATCGACTTCACCGGTTCTGTAGACGGCGAAGAGTTCGAAGGCGGTAAAGCGTCTGACTTCGTACTGGCAATGGGCCAGGGTCGTATGATCCCAGGCTTCGAAGACGGTATCAAAGGTCACAAAGCGGGCGAAGAGTTCACCATCGACGTGACCTTCCCGGAAGAGTACCACGCTGAAAACCTGAAAGGTAAAGCAGCGAAGTTCGTTATCAACCTGAAGAAAGTTGAAGAGCGCGAACTGCCTGAACTGACTGAAGAATTCATCAAGCGTTTCGGCGTGGAAGATGGTTCTGTAGCCGGTCTGCGTACCGAAGTGCGTAAAAACATGGAACGTGAGCTGAACGGCGCTGTACGTAACCGTGTGAAATCTCAGGCGATTGACGGTCTGGTAAAAGCGAACGAAATCGACGTTCCGGCTGCCCTGATTGACAGCGAAATCGACGTTCTGCGCCGTCAGGCTGCACAGCGTTTCGGTGGCAACCAGCAGCAAGCGATGGAACTGCCACGCGAGCTGTTCGAAGAGCAAGCTAAACGCCGCGTTGTTGTTGGCCTGCTGCTGGGCGAAGTGATTCGTACCCACGAGCTGAAAGCTGACGAAGAGCGTGTGAAAGGCCTGATCGAAGAGATGGCTTCTGCATACGAAGATCCATCAGAAGTGATCGAGTTCTACGGTAAGAACAAAGAGCTGATGGACAACATGCGCAATGTTGCCCTGGAAGAGCAGGCTGTTGAAGCGGTACTGGCGAAAGCGAAAGTGACCGAAAAAGCGACCTCTTTCAACGAACTGATGAACCAGCAGGCGTAATTTCGCCCCCAGGGTTTAAAGTTTGAACAAAAAACCCGTTGCCTTCCGGCGACGGGTTTTTTTTATCACTGCTTTACCCCAGGAAGAGTGCTAAAACGCCCTTTCAGTGTTAGCGTAACAACAAAAGGTTGTTATGCTTGAAATAGGGCAGTATGAACCCCATAAGTGTGTAATCACGATGATTGAGACTGGCTGATAATCCGTCCGTAAGGTTACAATCAGTACAGCAGGTGTTTTCAATTTTGATCCAGGAGACGGAAATGTCATACAGTGGCGAACGAGATAACTTTGCACCCCATATGGCTCTGGTGCCAATGGTTATTGAACAGACCTCACGTGGTGAGCGTTCTTTTGATATCTATTCCCGTCTGCTCAAGGAGCGCGTTATCTTTTTGACCGGCCAGGTGGAAGACCACATGGCTAACCTGATCGTGGCGCAGATGCTGTTTCTGGAAGCGGAAAACCCGGAAAAAGACATTTACCTGTACATTAACTCCCCGGGCGGCGTGATCACGGCAGGTATGTCCATTTATGACACCATGCAATTCATCAAGCCAGATGTCAGCACTATCTGTATGGGTCAGGCTGCATCTATGGGTGCGTTCCTGTTAACCGCAGGGGCTAAAGGTAAGCGTTTCTGCCTGCCAAATTCCCGCGTGATGATTCACCAGCCGCTGGGGGGTTATCAGGGGCAGGCGACGGATATTGAAATCCACGCCCGCGAAATTCTGAAAGTAAAAGCGCGCATGAATGAACTTATGGCGCAGCATACGGGTCAATCTCTTGAGCAGATCGAGCGCGATACCGAGCGCGATCGTTTCCTCTCTGCCTCTGAGGCTGTTGAGTACGGCTTAGTCGACTCCGTTTTGACCCATCGTAATTGATGCCCGTGACGCGAGTGTGCCGCTATACTCAGGTAGGGCGGCATGTTGCTAAAAGCAGCTTGCGTCTGAAAATGGCATTTGCGTCGTCATGTGCGGCACAAAGAACTTAAAAAGAGGTTTGGACTCATGACAGATAAACGCAAAGATGGTTCGGGCAAACTGCTGTACTGCTCTTTTTGCGGCAAAAGCCAGCATGAAGTGCGTAAACTGATTGCCGGGCCGTCCGTGTATATCTGCGACGAATGTGTTGACTTATGTAACGACATTATTCGCGAAGAGATTAAAGAAGTAGCACCTCACCGCGAGCGCAGCGCGCTGCCAACGCCGCATGAAATTCGTCATCATCTTGACGACTATGTCATCGGTCAGGAGCAGGCGAAAAAAGTGCTCGCCGTGGCGGTATACAACCACTATAAACGCCTGCGTAACGGTGATACCAGCAATGGCGTAGAACTGGGTAAAAGTAATATTCTGCTGATCGGCCCAACCGGCTCCGGTAAAACGCTGCTGGCTGAAACGCTGGCGCGTCTGCTGGATGTTCCGTTCACAATGGCCGATGCCACCACCCTGACCGAAGCCGGTTATGTGGGTGAGGACGTAGAAAACATCATCCAGAAACTGCTGCAGAAATGCGATTACGATGTACAGAAAGCGCAGCGCGGGATTGTTTACATCGATGAGATCGACAAGATCTCCCGTAAATCTGACAACCCGTCCATTACCCGTGACGTATCGGGTGAGGGCGTGCAGCAGGCGTTGCTGAAGCTGATCGAAGGTACGGTTGCAGCCGTTCCACCGCAGGGTGGCCGTAAACATCCTCAGCAGGAGTTCCTGCAGGTTGATACGTCCAAGATCCTGTTCATCTGTGGTGGTGCGTTTGCCGGTCTGGATAAAGTGATCTCTCACCGTGTTGAAACCGGCTCCGGCATTGGTTTTGGCGCGACGGTGAAAGCCTCGTCCGAAAAGCCGAACGAAGGCGAGCTGCTGTCACAGGTTGAGCCAGAAGACTTGATCAAGTTTGGTCTGATTCCTGAGTTCATTGGCCGTCTGCCTGTTGTGGCAACGCTGAACGAACTGAGTGAAGACGCGCTGATTCAGATCCTGAAAGAGCCGAAAAATGCGCTGACCAAGCAGTATCAGGCGCTGTTCAATCTGGAAGGCGTTGAGCTGGAATTCCGTGACGAAGCGCTGGACGCGATTGCCAAGAAAGCGATGATCCGTAAAACCGGTGCGCGTGGCCTGCGTTCTATCGTGGAAGCGGCGCTGCTTGACACCATGTACGATCTGCCGTCGATGGAAGATGTTGAGAAAGTGGTGATTGATGAGTCGGTCATTAGCGGCCAGACCAAGCCATTGCTGATTTATGGCAAGCCGGAAGCGCAACAGGCATCTGGCGAATAATTCACCAAATCATACAAGCAGTTAATCAAAAAGGGGGGATTTTATCTCCCCTTTTATTTTTCCGTATACGCGGCGTTGAATGTGTGGGAAACATCCCCATATACTGGATACATGTTAATGGTTATGTGAAGCACAGTGACATGACCAGTTTACCTGGCGGACACTAAACTAAGAGAGAGCTCTATGAATCCTGAGCGTTCTGAACGCATTGAAATCCCCGTATTGCCGTTGCGCGATGTGGTGGTTTATCCGCACATGGTCATACCCTTATTTGTAGGGCGGGAAAAATCTATCCGTTGCCTCGAAGCCGCCATGGATCATGATAAAAAAATCATGCTGGTGGCGCAGAAAGAAGCATCAACGGATGAGCCGGGTGTAAACGATCTTTTCACCGTCGGGACCGTGGCCTCTATTTTGCAGATGCTGAAGCTGCCTGACGGCACCGTTAAGGTGCTGGTAGAAGGCTTGCAGCGTGCGCGTATTACCACCCTGTCTGACGATGGCGAGCATTTCTCTGCCAAGGCAGAGTACCTTGAATCACCTCAGCTGGATGAGCGCGAGCAGGAAGTGCTGGTGCGCACCGCGATTAGCCAGTTCGAAGGCTATATCAAGCTGAACAAGAAAATCCCACCAGAAGTGCTGACGTCGCTGAACAGCATCGACGATCCTGCGCGTCTGGCGGACACCATCGCTGCACACATGCCGCTGAAGCTGGCTGACAAACAGTCCGTGCTGGAGATGTCCGACGTTAACGAACGTCTGGAATATCTGATGGCGATGATGGAGTCTGAGATCGATCTGCTGCAGGTTGAGAAGCGTATTCGTAACCGCGTTAAAAAGCAGATGGAGAAATCTCAGCGTGAGTACTATCTGAATGAGCAAATGAAAGCCATTCAGAAAGAGCTCGGCGAGATGGATGACGCGCCGGACGAAAACGAAGCGCTGAAGCGTAAGATCGACGCGGCGAAAATGCCGAAAGAGGCCAAAGAGAAAGCCGAAGCAGAACTGCAGAAGCTGAAAATGATGTCTCCAATGTCGGCTGAAGCGACCGTCGTGCGCGGCTATATCGAATGGATGGTTCAGGTTCCCTGGAATGCCCGCAGCAAGGTCAAAAAAGACCTGCGTCAGGCGCAGGAGATCCTGGATACCGACCACTACGGCCTTGAGCGCGTGAAAGACCGCATTCTTGAGTACCTCGCAGTCCAGAGCCGTGTGAACAAAATCAAAGGCCCGATTCTGTGCCTGGTGGGACCACCGGGGGTAGGGAAAACCTCTCTGGGTCAGTCCATCGCCAAAGCGACCGGACGTAAGTATATCCGTATGGCGCTGGGTGGCGTACGCGATGAAGCGGAGATCCGCGGTCACCGTCGTACCTACATCGGTTCTATGCCGGGTAAACTGATCCAGAAGATGGCGAAAGTGGGCGTTAAAAACCCGCTGTTCCTGCTCGATGAGATCGACAAAATGTCTTCGGACATGCGTGGCGATCCGGCGTCTGCTTTGCTGGAAGTTCTTGATCCAGAACAGAACGTGGCGTTCAGCGATCACTACCTCGAAGTGGATTACGACCTGAGCGATGTCATGTTTGTCGCGACCTCGAACTCCATGAACATTCCGGCGCCGCTGCTGGACCGTATGGAAGTGATTCGTCTCTCCGGTTATACCGAAGACGAAAAACTGAACATTGCGAAACGGCACCTGCTGCCGAAGCAGATTGAGCGTAACGCGCTGAAAGCCAACGAGCTGACCGTTGAGGACAGCGCGATTATTGGCATCATCCGCTACTACACCCGTGAAGCGGGCGTGCGTAGCCTTGAGCGCGAAATCTCTAAACTGTGCCGTAAGGCGGTTAAACAGCTGCTGCTGGATAAGAGCCTGAAACACATCGTGATCAATGGCGACAACCTGCATGCCTATCTGGGCGTTCAGCGCTTTGACTATGGTCGCGCGGACAATGAAAACCGCGTGGGCCAGGTCACCGGTCTGGCATGGACGGAAGTGGGTGGCGATCTGCTGACCATTGAAACCGCCTGTGTCCCGGGTAAAGGCAAGCTGACCTACACCGGCTCTTTGGGTGAAGTGATGCAGGAGTCGATTCAGGCCGCGCTGACCGTGGTACGCGCGCGTGCGGAGAAATTGGGCATCAACCCTGATTTCTACGAGAAACGCGATATCCACGTGCACGTGCCTGAAGGGGCAACGCCGAAAGATGGCCCAAGCGCAGGTATTGCCATGTGTACCGCACTGGTTTCCTGCCTTACCGGCAACCCGGTGCGTGCCGATGTGGCAATGACCGGTGAGATCACGTTGCGTGGCCAGGTGCTGCCAATCGGTGGGTTAAAAGAAAAACTGCTGGCGGCACACCGTGGTGGGATCAAAACCGTATTGATCCCTTACGAAAATAAACGCGATCTGGAAGAGATTCCGGACAACGTGATTGCCGATCTGCAGATTCATCCTGTGAAGCGAATTGAGGAAGTTCTGACTCTCGCCCTGCAGAATGAACCTTCCGGAATGCAGGTTGTAACCGCAAAATAGTGACCTCGCGCAAAGAGCGTCAATAAAAGTAAGGCTGGTAAGTCATTTCGCACTTGCCAGCCTTTTTTTGTATAGCTAATTTAGATTGCTGATTAGGCCAGCCATCAACAACGGGTGTTGTAAGGTCATGGCAGGCCTGATATAACTGCTGCGCGGTCGCGTTGTGAAGGATTCAGGCGCGATATAAATTATAAAGAGAGGAAGAGAACAGTGAATAAATCTCAACTGATTGACAAAATTGCTGCTGGTGCTGATATTTCTAAAGCTGCAGCTGGACGTGCGTTAGATGCATTAATTGCTTCTGTTACTGAATCTCTGCAGGCTGGGGACGACGTTGCACTGGTAGGCTTCGGTACTTTTGCTGTTAAAGAGCGTGCTGCCCGTACTGGCCGCAACCCTCAGACCGGTAAAGAGATCACCATTGCTGCCGCTAAAGTGCCGGGTTTCCGTGCAGGTAAAGCGCTGAAAGACGCAGTAAACTGATTGCTTTCCCATCTCAGGGAAGCCGAATAGTACAAGGGCGCATCATTTGATGTGCCTTTTTTGTTTGTCCAGGCCTGATTTGTGCGAGTTTATGCGAGTTGTGGGCTGACAATCGCACCGTTTTCTTGTCACAATACGCCTTTACGCGCGACGGGCAGGATTTTCCGTTAGCGTCAGGTAACCAGTCACCTACAGCGGAGTGTTGTTACACCATGATGGACAGCTTACGCACGGCTGCTAACAGTCTCGTGCTCAAGATTATTTTCGGTATCATTATCGTGTCGTTCATATTGACCGGCGTGAGCAGTTACCTTATCGGCGGTGGCGCGAACTATGCCGCAAAAGTGAATGGCCAGGAGATCAGCCGTGGTCAGTTCGAGAATGCTTTTGCCGGTGAACGTAACCGTATGCAGCAACAGCTGGGCGACCAATTCTCTGAACTCGCGGCAAACGAAGGGTATATGAAATCCCTGCGCCAACAGACCCTGAACCGTCTGATCGACGAAGCGCTGCTGGATCAATACGCGAAAAAACTGGGCCTGGGCATCAGCGATGAGCAGGTTAAAAAAGCCATCTTATCGACTCAGGCATTCCAGTCTAACGGCAAATTCGACAATGCGCGTTACAACGGCATCATTAATCAGATGGGCATGACTGCCGATCAATACGCTCAGGCTCTGCGTAATCAACTGACAACCCAACAGCTCATCAATGCCGTCGTTGGCACTGATTTCATGCTCAAAGGTGAGACGGAAGAGCTGGCAGCCCTGGTTGCACAGCAGCGCGTGGTACGTGAAGCGACCATCGATGTGAATGCTCTGGCGGCGAAGCAGCAGGTTAGCGACGCGGACATTAACGCCTATTACGAGCAGAACAAGAATAACTTCGTTGCTCCAGAACAGTTCCGTGTGAGCTACATCAAGCTGGATGCTGCCGCGCTGCAGGAAACAGCCTCTGACGCGGAAATTCAGTCTTATTACGATCAGCATCAGGATCAGTTCACTCAGCCGCAGCGTAACCGCTACAGCGTGATCCAGACCAAAACTGAGGCAGACGCCAAAGCCGTGCTGGATGAGCTGAATAAGGGCGCTGATTTCGCCTCCCTCGCGAAAGCAAAATCCACCGATATTATCTCTGCTAAAAACGGCGGTGATATGGGCTGGCTGGAAGAGAGCACCACGCCTGACGAACTGAAAAATGCCGGTCTGAAAGATAAAGGCCAGCTTTCGGGTGTCATTAAATCTTCCGTTGGTTTCCTGGTGGCGCGTCTGGATGACATCGAGGCCGCGAAAACCAAGCCGCTGGCTGACGTTCGCGATGATATCGCAGCGAAAGTGAAGCAGGAAAAAGCGCTGGATGCATACTACGCGCTGCAACAGAAAGTCAGTGATGCTGCCAGCAACGACAACGAATCTCTGGCGGGTGCTGAGCAGGCTGCAGGGGTGAAAGCGGTTGAGACCGGCTGGTTCGGTCGTAACAACCTGCCGGAAGAGCTGAATTTCAAACCGGTTGCTGATGCCATCTTCAACGGTGGTCTGGTTGGCGAGAATGGCACGCCGGGCAGCAACTCTGACATCATTACCGTAGACGGCGATCGTGCGTTTGTTCTTCGCGTCAGCGAGCACAAACCAGAAGCGATTAAACCGCTGGCAGAAGTGAAAGATCAGGTGGTTGCTCAGGTTAAGCACAACAAAGCGGAACAGCAGGCAAAACTGGATGCTGAGAAGATTCTGGTTGACCTGAAAGCGGGTAAACAGGATGCACTGAAAGCGGCAGGTCTGAGCTTCGGTGAGCCAAAAACGCTGAGCCGTACCGGTCAGGATCCTGTCAGTCAGGCAGCGTTCGGTCTGAGCCTGCCTGCGAAGGACAAACCAAGCTTCGGTACCACTACCGATATGCAGGGTAACGTCGTTCTGCTCGCGCTGGACGATGTGAAAGCAGGCACGATGCCTGAAGAGCAGAAGAAAGCGATGGTGCAGGGTATTACCCAGAACAATGCCCAGATTGCTTTCGAAGCGATGATGAGCAACCTGCGCACAGAAGCCAAAATCAAGCTCGGTGACGTGATGACTCAGCAGCAATAATTACGTATTTGCTCGCATATTTTCGTAACGCTCTGCAATAACTAAAGGCCGCTTTCGCGGCCTTTTCCATTTCTGCAATCTGCCGTTTGTGCCGGGTTATAACGCTGGATATTGTGGCCTGGCTGTCAACAAACAAGGAGATAACAGCATGAAATGTGGAATCAAGGCTCTGTTCATTACTCTGGCGATTGCCACCACCGGGATGAGCGCAGGTGCGCTGGCGACGACACCTGCGGCGAAAACACCGGCGGTGCAAACCAGGTCTGACGCAGCGGCACCCGCAGCTGGCCAGACGAAAGCCACGGATGCCGGAAAAAGCGCGGATGATGACGGTACGCGAGTCAGTATCAATTCGGCATCGGCAGAGGATCTCGCCCGGGTGATGAATGGCGTAGGGCTAAAAAAAGCGCAGGCGATAGTCAGCTATCGCGAAGAGTACGGTCCTTTCAAAACGGTTGACGATCTTAAGCAAGTGCCCGGTATGGGCGGGGCGCTGGTTGAGCGCAACCTCTCACACCTGACGTTGTAATCACATAATTACTTGCACGGCGGCAAAATTTTGCCAGGATAAAGAGGTCATACCAGTCATGACCTCTTATCCTATAACAACAGTAAAGGCTATTGCGCTATGCAGACAAAAATCAAAGTACGCGGCTACCACATCGATGTTTACCAGCACGTCAACAACGCCCGTTATCTTGAGTTTCTTGAAGAAGCGCGCTGGGACGGTCTGGAAAGCAGCGAAAGCTTTCAGTGGATGACCGCGCACAACATCGCGTTCGTGGTCGTCAACATCAATATCAACTACCGTCGTCCGGCCGTGCTGGGAGATGTGCTGACCATCACCAGCCAGCTTCAACAGTTAAACGGCAAGAGCGGCGTGTTAACCCAGGCGGTGACGCTGGATCCTGAAGGCCAGGCCGTTGCCGACGCGCTGATCACCTTTGTCTGTATTGATCTGAAAACCCAGAAAGCGTTGCCGCTGGAAGGGGAGTTGCGGGAAAAACTGCAGTTGATGATCGTCTAGACGCGTTGTGTTCATGACCCGTGCTGTCGATATTCTGTTCGCCAGCACGGTCAAAGAGGCTTATTTGAGCCCGGTTTTTTTCTTCATCGCCGACATCACGCCCGCTTTGTCGGCCAGATAGTGATTCAGCCCGTTTGCGCGCAGATTACAGGCCGCACACTGGCCACAACCATCACCTTTAATGCCGTTGTAGCAGGTAAGGGTTTCGCTGCGAACCATGTCCAGTTTGCCCCAGTAGTCTGCCAGCGCCCAGGTTTCCGCTTTATCAAGCCACATCAGTGGCGTTTCAAAGCGCGTCTCTTTTGCCATCCCCAGATTCACGGCGTGGTTGAGAGCCTTCACGAACTCGTCACGGCAGTCAGGGTACCCGGAGAAGTCGGTTTCACACACGCCCGTGATCACCGCTTCGGCTTTCACCTGGTAGGCGTAGATCGCCGTCAGCGTCAGGAAGAGAATGTTGCGGCCTGGCACAAAGGTGTTCGGAATGCCGCTGGCATCAGGTTCATAGTCAGGAACGGGAATACTGTCGCGGGTGAGGCTACTGACGGCCAGTTCATTTAACAGCGTAACGTCCAGCACCTTATGCGCGCGCGCGCCCAGTTTCAGCGCCAGTTCACGGGCGACGTCGATTTCAGCGCGATGTCGCTGACCATAATCGAAAGTGACACAGTGAACTTCATCGTACTGATGAAGCGCCTGAACCAGGCAGGTAGTGGAATCTTGTCCTCCGCTGAACACGACGACGGCACGTTTCATAAATCATCTCGACAGTTACGGTAAAAACATCATGTTACCGTCTGACTACGGCGACGACCAGCTTCTTCACGATTTGGGGGCCGGGAGCCAGGCTTCGGTGAAATCGAACCAGCCGCGGGTGTTAAGCCGTATGCCATTGACTCCCGGGGGCGCGCTGATTTGGTACTGGTAGTTAAACAACGGTGTCAGCACCGCGCTCTCCATGAGTTGGGTGAAAATAGCTTTCAGCCCGCGATGCCGGGCATGCTCGTCAGCCTGGGTCTGAACGGCATCCAGTGTCGCCTGCAGATGGGCATATTGCGGTGCGCTCAGCAGGTGCGGCCATAGCGCATCGCAGCGAAGCCACTGCTCAAGGGTGTATTCCGGTGCTTCGCCAATCAGCCTGTCTCCCATCATGAGGTCCGCGTCGGCAAGATGCTGACATCCGTCCCACGTTTTGGCATCGTGAAAGATGACCGTTAACGCGCAGCCCTGGCGGGAAAGATACGCTTTTAGCTGACTCGCCATGGTATGTAACTCAACGGGCAGATGGTAAATCAGGGTCAGCGTCTCAGGCAAAGGGACATCCGTGAGATCCGGCCACTCAGGAATACGCCAGCCCGGCAGCAACTCCTGCGTTGGGGTGATAAGCCCCTCATCCAGAGGAAGAGTATGCAGAAGCGTTGAGAGGTGAATGATGTTGATAAGGCGTCTTGCCTGCATTTCGCTAAGACGCGGGCTGCGCTTCAGCGTGAGGTAGCAAAACCCCAGGCTGATGCTGTTACTCACCAGCCGCAAACGGGTCAGTTCGTCAGGCTCCCCGATGGCGATTTGTACCGGATGCCGGCAGCTGGTTCCAAGCCCCTGATCAAATAGCTGAGGGGTGATCCAGAACTCGATGGCCTTCAGTAGCGGGTGGCTAAGGTGATACTGCTCATGGCTTTCCAGACGAACCAGGTCCGGCTTATACGCGGTGAGCCTGAAAGGTCCGCTGCCTGTCATCGGTTGTGCCGGGTGCGCCACACGGCTGCAATAGGTTGCTAGCCGATGCGCCAGCCAGTAGTCGGGCTTGTGTAAAATAAACGTCAGACACTGCGGATGGGTAACTTCAATGCGCAGCACGCTCTGAAAAAGCCTGTGCATGGCCGGGAGCGTCAACATCGCATTCAGACTCTCCTGTAACTGGGCCGTTTCGACTTTATCACCGTTATGCCAGTGAAGCGTGGAGCGAATATAAAAATGCCAGCGCAGCCCGTCCTCCGACACGTCCCAGTGATGGGCAAGATCGCCTGTCGGTTCGCTGCTGTTACCGTGAAAACGCGTCAGCCCGGAAAAAACCTGTCCTGCCAGATGCTGTTCCGCCCGACCGGGCAAAAAGCCGGGATGCAGTGGATCCAGCGAGCGGTAATAGGGAATGCGCAGCGTCGGCGTATCGTTTTGCCACTGGCCGCCTAAAAACGGATGAAGCAGTGACCGCAGCTCCTCCGGTGCCAGCTGGGCCAGCTCAAGCGCGTTATGCTGCTGCCCACTCTTCAGTGCCTCTTCCATCATCGCATTGCGCAGTGACTCCGGGGTGACGTGGAAAGTCAGCTCCCCACGCTTACCGCGGCCAGACTGCGCTCGCCAGCTAAGCCAGCCCGCCTCCTGCGCCTGACGGAGTAATGTACGGACATGCCGTTCGCTGCAAAAGCAGCGGGCGGCCAGCTCGCTGATGGTGGCCTGCTGCGTCGCGCCAGCGGAAGGCTGCCACAAACGGTGGTACTGGTTGAGTCGGTTAAGCTGGCGCATGAGAAACCCTGAACAATAATTATCATCTATTCACTATTACTTCCGTATATCTCACGCAATACTGATGCACAAGTTAACCGCATCACATTTCAGGAGTAATCATGGCTCGTCTCGCTGCGTTTGATATGGACGGTACGTTGTTAATGCCGGATCACCGTCTGGGTGAGAAAACCCTGAGTACCCTGAAGCGCCTGCACGAACGTGATGTCACCCTGACGTTTGCCACCGGCCGTCATGTGCTGGAGATGCGCCATTTAATGGGGGCATTTTCCCTGGATGCTTTTCTTATTACCGGCAACGGGACACGCATTCACTCTGTCGAAGGCGATGTTCTCCACCGTCAGGATCTCAACCCGGAAGTGGCAGATATCGTATTGCACAGCACCTGGGACACCCGGGCCAGCGTTCATGTCTTTAACGATAACGGCTGGTTTACCGGGCATGACATTCCGGCATTGCTGCACGCCCATGTCTACAGTGGTTTCCGCTATCAGCTTATCGATCTGCGCCGTATTCCGGCTCACGCGGTGACGAAGATCTGTTTCTGCGGCGATCATGACGATCTTTGTCGCTTACGCATTCAGCTGAATGACGCGTTAGGCGACCGGGCGCACCTGACCTTTTCAGCGGTGGACTGTCTCGAGGTTTTGCCGGTTGGGTGTAATAAAGGATCGGCGCTGGCGGTACTGAGCGATCACCTGGGCTTAACGATGCAGGAATGTATGGCGTTTGGCGACGCCATGAACGACCGCGAAATGCTGGGCAGCGTTGGTCGCGGTCTGATCATGGGAAATGCGATGCCGCAGTTGAAGGCAGAGCTTCCCCATCTACCGGTTATCGGGCACTGCGGTAACGAAGCAGTGTCTCATTTTTTGACGCATTGGCTGGACAACAACAACCTCCCATATTCCCCCGAATAGTGAGACCCTTCCAGCAAGCCAGACCCCGGTCTGGCTTTTTTTTATTTCACCAGTTGCATAATCTGCGCTTTCCACGGCTCAATATCGCCGATGTTTGCCTGAACCCACTGCGCATTGTAATAGGTCTCAAGATAGCGCTCGCCGCTGTCGCAGAGCAGGGTGACGATAGAGCCGGTGCGCCCCTCTTCACGCATGCGAGCCGCAAGCTGCAGGGCTCCCCACATGTTGGTGCCGGTAGATGCACCGACTTTACGACCAATTTGTGTCTCCAGCCAGTGCGCGGTTGCCACGCTGGCGGCATCCGGCACGCGGAGCATTTCATCCACCACGTCCGGAATGAATGAAGGCTCCACGCGCGGGCGGCCAATTCCTTCAATCTTACTGCCCACCGGGCTGCGCAGATCGGCATTGCGGCTTTGCCAGTAGTCCAGGAACACCGAGTTCTGCGGATCCACCACCATCAGCTGCGTATCATAGCCCTGACAGCGGATGTAACGTCCCAGAGTGGCTGAGGTGCCGCCAGTACCGGCGCTCATCACGATGTACGACGGAACAGGGTGAGGTTCGTGGGTCATCTGGCGGAAAATACTGTCGGCAATGTTGTTATTGCCGCGCCAGTCTGTGGCTCGCTCCGCAAAGGTGAACTGGTCCATATAGTGGCCATTCAGCTCACGGGCCAGCATTTCAGACGCGGCGTAAATTTCGCAGGCGCTTTCCACAAAGTGGCAGCGTCCACCGTAAAATTCAATCTGCTCAATTTTTCGTTTCGCGGTGCAGGAGGGCATCACGGCGATAAACGGCAGGCCCAGCAGGCGGGCAAAGTAGGCTTCGGATACAGCGGTTGAACCGGAGGAGGATTCAATAATCGTGGTTCCCTCCTTAATCCAGCCGTTACACAAACCGTATAAAAAGAGCGAACGCGCCAGGCGATGCTTCAGGCTACCGGTGGGATGGGTGCTTTCATCTTTCAGGTACAGCTGGATGCCAGCAAAGCCCGGCAGAGCCAGGCGAATGAGATGGGTGTCCGCCGAGCGCTGATAGTCGGCATTGATTTCGCTGATGGCATGTTTAACCCAGGCGCTATTCATCGTATTTATCCGTTTGTCATTTTGTGCCCAGCATAGCGAAAAGCACAGAAAAAATTGTTGCTATATGGCCTTTAAAATAGAATGAAGGGAGAAAATTTTTCTCTGTGAGGTGGGTATGCTAGATAAAATAGACCGTAAGCTGCTTTCTTTACTGCAAAGTGATTGTACCTTCTCTTTGCAGGCACTGGCAGATGCCGTTAATCTGACCACCACGCCGTGCTGGAAGCGTCTCAAGAAGCTTGAAGATGACGGCATCCTTCTGGGGCGAGTCGCGCTTTTAGATCCCGAAAAACTGGGGCTTGGGTTGACGGCATTTGTCCTGATAAAAACCCAACATCACAGCAGCGAGTGGTACAGCCGCTTCGTAACACAGGTCTCCGAGATGCCGGAGGTGCTCGGTTTCTGGCGCATGGCGGGAGAGTATGACTATCTGATGCGCGTCCAGGTGGCAGACATGAAGCGTTATGATGATTTTTACAAGCGGCTGGTGAACAGCGTACCGGGCTTGTCGGACGTCACCTCGAGCTTCGCCATGGAACAGATTAAATACACCACAGCACTACCCATTGATTAATTGAATAACTTCCCGGCGTAGCCGGATCCATACCTTCAGGAACAAACCGCGTGCGATTATTTGCCCAATTAAGCTGGTACTTTCGTCGGGAGTGGCAACGCTACCTCGGCGCTGTGGCCCTGCTTATTATCATTGCTATCCTGCAGTTAATTCCACCGAAAGTGGTGGGATACGTGGTGGATGGCGTTACAGAACAGCATTACACCACCGCACGGGTGTTGATGTGGGTCGGCACGCTGGTGCTGACGGCCATCATTGTCTATCTGCTGCGCTACGTCTGGCGGGTACTGCTGTTTGGCGCGTCCTATCAGCTGGCCGTCGAATTGCGTGAAGATTTTTATCGTCAGCTGAGCCGCCAGCATCCCGAGTTCTACCTGCGTCATCGCACCGGGGATCTTATCGCTCGCGCCACCAATGACGTTGACCGCGTCGTGTTTGCCGCCGGGGAAGGGGTGTTAACGCTGGTGGACTCTTTGGTGATGGGCTGTGCGGTTCTGATTGTGATGTCCACCCAGATAAGCTGGCAGCTCACGCTGCTGGCGTTGCTGCCTATGCCGCTGATGGCGCTGGCGATCAACCGCTATGGCGAACAGCTTCATGAGCGCTTCAAGCTGGCGCAGGCGGCGTTTTCCTCGCTGAATGACCGTACGCAGGAGAGCATGACCAGCATCCGCATGATCAAAGCTTTTGGCCTGGAAGATCGACAATCCGCGCTGTTTGCAGCCGATGCCGCCGACACGGGGGCGAAGAACATGCGCGTTGCGCGTATCGATGCGCGGTTTGACCCGACAATCTATGTCGCGATTGGCATGGCAAACCTGCTGGCCATTGGTGGCGGGAGCTGGATGGTGGTGCAGGGCTCGCTAACCCTCGGGCAATTGACCAGCTTTGCCATGTACCTGGGGCTGATGATATGGCCGATGCTGGCACTGGCCTGGATGTTTAACATTGTAGAGCGCGGCAGCGCCGCCTACAGCCGTATTCGCGCGATGCTTGCCGAAGCGCCAGTGGTGAATGACGGTAGCGAATCGGTACCGGAAGGGCGCGGCGTGATGAATGTCGACGTCCGTAAGTTTGTGTATCCGCAAACGGAACATACGGTACTGGAGAACGTCAGCTTTACGCTCAAACCGGGTCAGATGCTCGGTATCTGCGGTCCGACAGGCGCCGGGAAAAGTACCGTACTCTCCCTGATTCAACGTCACTTTGACGTCACGCAGGGCGATATTCGCTTCCATGATATTCCGTTGACGAACCTGCTGCTCGATGACTGGCGCGGTCGTCTGGCGGTGGTCAGCCAGACGCCGTTTCTCTTTTCTGACACCGTGGCGAATAATATTGCCCTCGGACGCCCGGCGGCGACTCAGGAAGAGATTGAGCACGTCGCGCGCCTGGCCAGCGTCCATGACGATATTCTGCGTCTGCCACAGGGCTATGAAACGGAAGTGGGTGAGCGTGGCGTTATGCTTTCCGGCGGGCAAAAACAGCGTCTCTCGATTGCCCGCGCGCTGCTGCTGAATGCCGAAATCCTGATCCTTGATGATGCGCTCTCCGCCGTCGATGGCCGCACCGAGCACCAGATCCTGCATAACCTGCGACAGTGGGGGGATGGAAGGACGGTGATCATCAGTGCACACCGGTTGTCGGCGCTGACGGAAGCCAATGAAATTCTGGTATTACAGCACGGGCACATTGCCCAGCGCGGACAGCATGAACAGCTTGCGGAGCAACCGGGCTGGTATCGCGATATGTATCGTTATCAGCAGCTTGAAGCGGCGCTGGACGACGCCCCGGAACAGGATGAGGAGAACGCTAATGCGTAAGACCGTGACGCAGTGGCCGACGCTAAAACGCCTGCTGGCCTATGGTTCTCCGTGGCGAAAACCGCTTTCACTTGCCGTGCTGTTGCTGTGGATTGCCGCGATTGCAGAAGTGAGCGGTCCGCTGCTCATCAGCTACTTTATCGACAATATGGTGGCGAAAAGCTATTTGCCGCTGGGGCTCGTCGCGGGGTTAGGTGTGGCCTACGTTGGGCTACAGCTGACTGCGGCGTCACTGCATTACGCCCAGTCTCTGCTCTTTAACCGGGCGGCCGTGGGCGTGGTGCAGAAGCTACGTACGGATGTGATGGATGCGGCACTGCGCCAGCCGTTGAGCGAGTTTGATACCCAGCCGGTTGGGCAGGTGATATCCCGGGTGACCAACGATACCGAGGTGATCCGCGATCTGTATGTCACCGTCGTGGCAACCGTGCTGCGCAGCGCGGCGCTGATTGGCGCCATGCTGGTGGCGATGTTCAGCCTCAACTGGCGTATGGCTCTGGTGGCGATCACCATCTTCCCGGCCGTATTGATTGTAATGGTCATCTATCAACGCTACAGCACGCCGATTGTGCGTCGGGTGCGGGCCTATCTGGCCGATATCAACGATGGCTTCAACGAAGTGATCAACGGCATGAGCGTCATTCAGCAGTTCCGCCAGCAGGCACGCTTTGGTGAACGCATGGGGGAAGCCAGCCGGTCGCACTATATGGCGCGCATGCAGACGCTGCGACTGGACGGTTTCCTGCTGCGTCCGCTGCTGAGCCTCTTCTCGGCGCTGGTTCTCTGTGGCCTGCTGATGCTTTTCGGGATGAGCGCGAACGGAACAATTGAAGTTGGGGTTCTGTACGCTTTTATCAGCTATCTGGGACGCCTTAATGAACCGTTGATAGAACTCACCACCCAGCAGTCTATGTTACAACAGGCCGTGGTGGCGGGGGAGCGCGTGTTCGAACTGATGGACCGGCCACGTCAGACCTACGGCGATGATGAGCGTCCTTTGCAAAGCGGAGAGATTACGTTTGATAAGGTCTCGTTTGCTTATCGTGAAGACCGTCTGGTGTTGCAGGACATCTCTCTTGATGTGCCGTCGCGCGGCTTTGTGGCGCTGGTGGGGCATACCGGCAGCGGCAAAAGTACCCTCGCCAGCCTGTTGATGGGCTATTACCCGGTTAGTCAGGGGGAAATCCGCATTGATGGTCGTCCGCTCGCATCACTGAGCCACAATGTGTTGCGCAAAGGCGTTGCAATGGTGCAGCAAGACCCGGTGGTCATGGCCGATACCTTTTACGCCAACGTCACCCTGGGGCGGGATTATACCCAGCAACAGGTGTGGGATGTGCTGGAAACCGTGCAGCTGGCAGAGCTGGCGCGCGGCTTTAGCGATGGGATCAATACCCGGCTTGGTGAGCAGGGGAATAACCTCTCGGTGGGACAAAAGCAGCTTCTGGCCCTGGCGCGGGTGCTGATTGAAACGCCGCAGGTGCTGATACTCGACGAAGCGACCGCCAGCATTGACTCTGGTACTGAGCAGGCTATCCAGCTGGCGCTGGCCGCGGTGCGTGACCACACGACGCTGGTGGTTATCGCACACCGTCTTTCAACGATTGTCGACGCAGACACCATCCTGGTGCTGCATCGCGGTCAGGCCGTCGAACGCGGTACGCACCGGGAGCTGCTGGAAGCAAAAGGGCGCTACTGGCAGATGTATCAGCTGCAGCTGGCCGGTGAAGAGCTGGCCGCCAGCGTGCGTGAGGACGAGTCCCTCAGCGCCTGATGCACCAAAACAAGGCAGCGCGCTAACAGTCATTACTGTTGGTGCAAAACTGAAACGCACCGTGCACTGTCATGGTGCGTTTTTTTTCACCGGTTCGTTAAACATGCTCGTGTAATGCTCATTGCAGCGCGTTTCCCTCAGGTTTTCATTTCTGGCACACCCCTTGCAATGTCTTCTGCGTATTAGCGGCGGCCATTACCGAATTCTGACTGGAGGGGATCTATGAAGCTGGTTACGGTTGTAATCAAACCATTCAAACTCGAAGACGTGCGTGAAGCATTGTCTTCCATGGGTATTCAGGGACTGACTGTCACCGAAGTGAAAGGCTTTGGTCGTCAGAAGGGTCATGCCGAGCTTTACCGCGGGGCAGAATACAGCGTTAACTTCCTGCCAAAAGTAAAAATTGATGTCGCGATTGCTGATGACCAGCTTGATGAAGTTATTGATGTCATTAGCAAAGCGGCCTACACCGGCAAAATTGGCGACGGCAAAATTTTCGTTGCCGAATTGCAGCGCGTCATTCGCATCCGTACCGGCGAATCTGACGAAGCGGCACTGTAAGTAACTCCTGGCACACAGTGATAGGGATCGAGAAAATGAAGATAGCAACAATCAAAACGGGTCTGGGTTCGCTGGCACTGCTGCCGGGCCTGGCACTGGCTGCCCCTGCGGTGGCAGACAAAGCCGATAACGCCTTTATGATGATCAGCACCGCGCTGGTGCTGTTCATGTCCATTCCGGGCATTGCGCTGTTCTACGGCGGCCTGATCCGTGGCAAAAACGTTCTCTCCATGCTGACGCAGGTTGCCGTCACGTTCGCGCTGGTTTGCGTGTTGTGGGTGGTCTACGGTTACTCTCTGGCCTTCGGCACGGGCAATGCGTTCTTCGGAAACTTTGACTGGGTCATGCTGAAAAACATCGAACTGACCGCGCTGATGGGCAGTTTCTATCAATATATTCACGTTGCCTTCCAGGGCTCGTTCGCCTGTATCACCGTCGGGCTGATCGTCGGTGCGCTGGCTGAGCGTATTCGCTTCTCCGCCGTCCTGATCTTCGTGGTGGTCTGGCTGACGCTCTCCTATGTGCCGATTGCGCACATGGTCTGGGGTGGCGGTCTGCTGGCGAGCCATGGCGCGCTGGACTTCGCAGGCGGTACCGTTGTACACATCAACGCCGCGGTGGCGGGCCTGGTAGGGGCATACCTGATTGGCAAACGCGTGGGCTTCGGTAAAGAAGCGTTCAAACCGCACAACCTGCCAATGGTCTTTACCGGTACAGCGATCCTTTACTTTGGCTGGTTCGGCTTCAACGCCGGTTCAGCAAGCGCAGCAAACGAAATCGCCGCACTGGCCTTCGTGAATACGGTTGTGGCAACGGCGGGTGCGATCCTCTCATGGGTGTTTGGTGAATGGGCGGTACGCGGTAAGCCTTCGCTGCTGGGTGCCTGTTCAGGTGCAATTGCCGGTCTGGTTGGTATCACGCCAGCTTGTGGCTACGTCGGTGTTGGCGGCGCGCTGCTTGTCGGGTTGGTCGCCGGTCTGGCGGGTCTGTGGGGTGTGACGGCGCTGAAACGTGTTCTGCGCGTCGATGACCCGTGCGATGTCTTCGGTGTACACGGCGTCTGCGGCATCGTCGGTTGTATCATGACCGGTATCTTCGCGGCGAAATCGCTGGGCGGCGTGGGTTACGCAGAAGGCGTCACCATGGTTCACCAGGTGCTGGTGCAGCTGGAAAGTATCGCCATCACCGTCGTGTGGTCTGCCGTTGTGGCCTTCATCGGCTATAAGCTGGCGGATATGACCGTCGGTCTGCGTGTTCCGGAAGAGCAGGAACGCGAAGGTCTGGACGTCAACAGCCACGGCGAGAATGCGTACAACGCCTGATAAGCAAAACGGCAACCCAGGGTTGCCGTTTTCGTTTTGTTCCCTCTCCCATCGGGAGAGGGCCGCAGTACAGCATCACCCGCGGTTACGCATTACCCCTTCCTGCACCGTCGACGCGACCAGCACGCCATCCTGAGTGTAAAACTCACCGCGCACAAAGCCGCGCGCGCTTGACGCCGAGGTACTCTCCACGCTGTAGAGCAGCCACTCGTTCATGTCGAACGGACGATGGAACCACATGGAGTGATCGATGGTGGCCACCTGCATCCCTTTTTCAAGGAAGCCCACGCCGTGCGGCTGCAGCGCCACCGGCAGGAAGTTGAAATCTGAGGCATAACCCAGCAGATACTGATGAACGCGGAAATCCGCGGGCACGGTGCCGTTAGCGCGGATCCAGACCTGACGCTTTGGCTCGGCCGTGTGGCCTTTCATCGGGTTATGGAATTCGACAGGGCGGATCTCAAGCGGTTTATCGCAGAGAAACTTCTCCTTTACCTGCGGTGGAAGCAGATGCGCCAGCGCACGGGCGATATCGGTCTCGGATTTGAGATCGTCTGGCGACGGCGCGGGTGGCATCGTTTTCTGATGCTCATAACCCGGTTCCGGCGCCTGGAACGAGGCGGTCATGTAAAAGATAGGCTTGCCATTCTGAACCGCCGCGACACGACGCGCGCTAAAGCTGTTGCCATCCCGCAATACCTCAACGTCATATACGATGGGTTTCGCGCTATCACCAGGGCGTAAGAAGTAGCTGTGAAATGAGTGCACCAGACGGTCTGCAGGGACGGTCTCCTTTGCTGCGTAGAGCGCTTGTCCTACGACTTGCCCGCCGAAGACCTGGCGTAAGCCGAGATCTTCGCTCTGTCCGCGAAAGAGTCCTTCCTCAATTTTTTCCAGATTCAGTAATGTCAGCAGATTGTTCAGTGCCTGACTCATAGTTGTCCTCAATAAACGCCGTAGCGAAAGATAGGCAGAGTATAACGCAGAAATGAAAGTGGTCCGATGGGTAGAATAATCTGAATATCTGGACGATTTTAGGCATAAATCAGTGATCTGTGCCAAACTTACCTGTGTTATGTGATTGAAACGACATCGGATGGGATCGATCCCGCTGGTGCATTGATGATAAGGAGACTTCAATGAAACTCGTGCCCATGCTAAGTGGTGTAGCAATTGCGGTGGCGTTGTCCGCCTGTGCAGGAAAGAGCGCCCAGGTGCCGGTGCCAGCAGCAGATCCAAACGGGATTAATACACTCTCACAGCAGTCCATTCAGCAGCCTAACGTTTCCGGGACTATCTGGATTAAACAAAAAGTCGCGTTACCGCCAGATGCGGTATTAACGGTAACCCTGTCTGATGCTTCCCTGGCAGACGCGCCGTCTAAAGTATTGGCCCAGCGTGCCGTGCGTACGGAAGGTAAGCAGGCACCGTTTAGCTTCGTGTTGCCGTATAACCCATCAGACGTGCAGCCTAATGCCCGTATCCTCCTGAGCGCAGCAGTAACGATCAACGATAAACTGGTGTTTATCACCGATACGGTGCAGGAAGCGATTAACCACGGCGGGACAAAAGTTGACCTGAACCTGGTTCCGGTACAGCAAACCGAAGTGCCGGTTGCGCCACAGACTAACCAACCGTCTCTGCCAACCCCTCCGACCCAGATGTAACGCTCTTAACCCTCTCCTTCGGGAGAGGGTTTAATACACCCAGCGGTACTTTTGCAAATCAATCTGTCCTGACCCCGACACCTGCACCCCTTCTGACAGTAACGCCTGACGCTGGCGCTGCAGATCCGGCCCGGTCAACGAGATCGCCCCATGACGATTTACCACCCGATGCCAGGGCAGGGTACTTCCTTCCGGCAACCTTTTCAGTACGCCACCGACCTGCCGCGCCGCACGCGGAGAACCGGCCAGACGCGCTACGTCGCCATAGGTGGTGACATAACCTTCCGGCACAGAGGCCACAATTTGCCATACGCGTTGTGGAAAGGAGTCATGTTCGTCCATACGTCTACCTGTGGGGAATGTCTGGACAGTCATGTTAAACGAAGATAAACCCAATTGCTGCGCCAGTTTGCGCAAGAAACCAGCATCCAGTTGCGGGTCGCTTGCAATTGGCGGTAAGCACAGGGATAATGCGCCAGCGCGTTGGTTATCAACGCTCTCAATGGGGGCTCTGTTGGTTCTCCCGCAACGCTACTCTGTTCACCAGGTCAGGTCCGGAAGGAAGCAGCCAGGGCAGACGACGTGTGTGCCGGGATGTAGCTGGCAGGGCCCCCACCCATTTCTGCTCTCATCAACACTCTCCCTGTTTCTCTTCGCTTCGAATAGCCTTTAATCCACAACGTTATTAGGACCTTACTGACTGCATGTAATATATATTTCATTGCATTGAAATATTACTGTCATAAACCTGTAATAATAGACTGTCATTTTAATATCGGATGTCTTTTTTCTGTCATAACTTAAAAATATATATCTGGATAACATTGGTAAGTTCGTGTATTAAATAAAGTACTTATTCCGAAGGGAAGTGACAAACATGGCTACTGCGGTGTTAAACGTTAAGATTGATCAAGCGCTAAAAGAAAGACTTCGCCACTATGCTGAAGTTAATAACGAGAATTTAAGCGTGACGACAGAGAAACTGCTGCTGCTGGCATTCGAAGCGGTAGAAGAGGCGGGAGTATCGGAAGAGGATATTGATAACCAGCATACGGAAGAAGAGAGTGTTTCTCCATTTACTCCTAAAGAAATCAAGGCTCTACGTAAAATTCTTAAGAAGAGAAAATGAAACAACAACTGTCAACTGCCAGTGACTACAACGAGGCCTGCGATCTGTTGCGTTCAGGCTACGTGAAGCATGTACGTCTTGGCTGGAATGTAGGAAGTGATGAGTTCTTTCGTATTGCGTCTGACTGGTGTGATACCGGCGCAAAAATAAAGAAAGACGGTGAAAATTTCGTTATTTCACTGAAAGGTTTTCCTATTCCTCCTCAGCACTAAATCTTGAATGGTGAAAACTGCTGACTGTATCTGTGACAGTCAGCAGTTTTTATTTTATGATCCACTTCAAATTTTTTATATCAAACCAGACTTCTTTTTATTGATGGCACGTTTTTATTCAGGGCGAGCCACAAGGGTTTAATTCTCAGTAATGCCTGTTCAAGCTCAGCCGGATCGAGTGAAAAGGGCATACGTAAATACCGATCAAACGCACCCGATAAACCAAACCGCGTGCCGGTCCCCAGGTTGATTCCCAGTATCTCTGCGCGTGCAGCAAGCTGTGTTGCCAGCATCCCCGGCAGTTCAATCCAGTAGGAAAGCCCGCCTTCCGCTTCATGGAATGTCCATTCAGGGAAGTGCTCGCGCAACAGCGCGCCGCATTGGTCTCGCCGTTCCGCCAGCATCTTCCGGCGAGCAGGCAAAAACGTTTCGCTGTTATTGATAAGCCACAGCGTCGCCAGCTGTTCGAGCATGGGCGATCCTAAATCCAGGGTATCCCGCGTCTGGGCAAGCGTAGCGATGGTGCGCGAGGAGGCACGGATCCAGCCAAGACGAAGGCCGCCCCAGAAACTTTTTCCGGCGGAGCCTAACGTTATCACGGTGGCCTGAGGGTTAAATGACGCCAGCGGCGGCGGTGGGGGCGAGTCAAACCACAGATCCACCATCGTTTCATCTACTACCAGCGTCGTGCGGGTTTGCGCGGCAATCTCGGTGATTGCCTGACGGGTGGGAATATCCATGCATCGCCCGGTCGGGTTATGAAAATCGGGCATCAGGTAGGCCAGGCGCGGCGCTGTCTGGGCAAGCGTTGCGGCAAACCCATGGGTATCCCAGCCCGTTTCCGGCAGCGACACACCCACTGGACGGCACTGCGCTCCCTGAATGGCGGCGATCGCCAGCGGGTAAGTGGGATGATCGACCACGACGCGATCCCCCGGACCGGTCATCATCCGCAGGACCAGCGCAAAACCGCTGACCGCGCCATTGACCACCATCACCTCGTCTGTCCGGGTCGGAAGCCCCCGCGCGGTATAGCGTGCGGCGATGGCTTCCCGCAGCGCCGGCAACCCAAGCTGATCGTAACCCGTAAGCGAGAGATGTTGCGTAATGGCCGTGAGCGCATGGGTATAGGCCTGGTGGATCTCAGGCCCGGCATTGAGCGCCGCGGTGGAGAGATCCAGCGCGGCACTGGCTGCTGAAAGGGTTGGCACGGCGCGTGTGTCGGGCAGGATCACGCGTGAACCGCTGCCGTGGCGGCTTTCAAGATAACCTTCCTCACGCAGATGGGCGAGTGCGCTGCTGATGGTGGTCCGGCTCACATCCAGCGCAGTGGCCAGCTCCCGCTCGCCGGGTAGACGGGTGTTAAGCGCCAGTCGGCCATCAAGAATTAACAGGCGTAACGCATCCGCCAGCTGACGCCAGAGCGGGGTCCGGGACGAGGTTTGTTGCCAGTGGCCTAACAGGCGTACCAATGACTGGCTTCCGAAGCGGCGAGATGACATATGCAGTCCACTATTTGAAAACTGGACATTAATCATAATGCCATTTTCGCTCAAGATGAAAGCCTGGTTCACTGGAGAAGATAAAAAATGGTACGTCGTCTGCTACAACTGTATGTCGGTTTAGGGCTGTATGGGCTTTCAACCACGATGTTTATTCGTTCGGATCTGGGGCTCGACCCGTGGGACGTCTTCCACCTGGGCGTGGCGATCCAGCTGGGGTTGAGCATTGGGATGGTGATTATTTTAACCGGTGCGGCGGTACTCCTGCTGTGGATCCCGCTGCGTCAGATGCCTGGTCTGGGAACCCTCAGTAACGTGATTATTATTGGCCTGGCGGCAGATGCCTCCATGGCCCTGATCCCCGAGGTGACCTCGCTGCCCCTGCGTATCGCGCTGCTGGTGGCCGGAATTGTCGTGAACGCGATAGCCACCGGTATGTATATCGGTGCCGGTTTCGGGGCGGGCCCGCGCGACGGTCTCATGACCGGGATCCATGCCCGTATGGGATGGTCCATCCGCAGTGTACGTACCTCGATTGAAGTGTCCGTGCTGCTGATTGGGTGCATGTTGGGCGGAACGTTCGGGATAGGCACCGTCGCGTATGCTCTGACCATTGGCCCGCTTATCCAGATCTGCTTGCCTCTGTTCCGTTATAAGCCGCGCGTTGAGAAGACTCCCCAGCCGGAGCGGGTTGTTTAATTCTGCGAAGCGCTCACATGTTTTCATGGCGTCGCTGTGTCAGAATGGTGGCCTTCGAATGACGCGATGCCAGAATGCATGAAAGCAATCACTCTCTATGATGTCGCCCTCCTTGCGGGGGTTTCTTATCAGACCGTTTCCCGTGTGATTAACGACGCGGAGCATGTCTCTGCCCGCACGCGGGAAAAGGTGCAGCAGGCGATGGCGGAACTGCACTACGTCCCCAATCTCAGGGCACAACAGCTGGCGGGTAAACGTACCCGTACGATTGGTCTTATTACTACCGATCTGGCGCTGCACGCCCCTTCGCAAATTGTTTCGGCGGTAAAATCCCGGGCGGTTGAGCAGGGGGCGAGCGTGCTTATCTCAATGGTGGAACATCCACAGCAGTGCCAGTCTGCCCTTCAGGCGTTGCTGGCGCAGCGTGTGGAAGCTCTGCTGGTGAATGTGCCGCTGGAGGATCCTCATGCTGAAGCGCTAAAAGCCCTCGCATCGCCCATTCCGGTGCTGTTTCTGGATGTCTCGCCCTCGGCTCAGGTAAACAGTCTTGTGTTTAATGCAGAGCAGGGTGCTCGTCTCGGGATTGAGCATCTGCTTTCGCTGGGGCATGAGCGTATAGCGCTGCTGAGCGGACCGGAAAGCTCTGTCTCCGCCCGGGCACGTCTCGCAGGCTGGAACACCACGCTGGCACAGGCCGGGCTTGAGGCTGTCGCGGTGGCGCACGGCGACTGGAGTGCGGCAAGCGGCTATGAGAAAGGACATTTGCTGTTATCTGCCGCGCAACTCCCGGATGCGATAGTGGTCGCGAACGACCAAATGGCGCTGGGGGTGATGCGCGCCTGTGCGGAAAAAGGGACCGCGATCCCGGGCCAGATGTCGGTTGTCGGGTTCGACGATACGGCAGACAGCGCCTGGTTTTCTCCCCCACTGACCACCATTCGCCAGGCTTTTCGCGAGGCCGGCGAGCGAAGCGTGGAGTGGCTGCTGGCGCCAGTTGAGGGTGACGCATGCTGGCAGGTTCAGCTTCCGGTGACGCTGGTGACCCGCCATTCTACCGCTCGCCACGATCCGCAGCAGATCGAACGCGAGGATCTGGCACAGCAGCTCAGGAGCCTGGCGTTAGCGGCTGAGCAACTTGCTCGCCGGTAAGACTTTTGTGATCTGACTCGCTACCCCGCGATCCGACGCTTTACCGCACCCGGTAGCCAGGGCATGTTAGCTAAAATTGTGAGCGCTTCGCAAAGAGGTTAATATGTCCAACACTCCATCGCTGACCCTCAGCGCACTTCTGGCTCGTCGGGACTGGGAAAACCCGGGGGTCACCCAGTGGAACCGCCTGGCAGCACATGCTCCCTTGCACAGCTGGCGTGACGAACACTCCGCCAGAGAAGACGGGGGAACCGTCAGCCGACGCTTCCTTAACGGGGAGTGGCGTTTTAGCTTCTTTCCCGCACCAGAGCAGGTTCCTTCGGTATGGGTCAGTGAAGATTGCGCCGATGCCGTGCTGATGCCCGTGCCCTCTAACTGGCAGATGCAGGGGTTCGACACGCCCATCTACACCAACGTGACCTATCCGATCCCCGTAAACCCACCGTTTGTGCCGCAAGAAAACCCAACCGGTTGTTACTCGCTCACATTTGAGATGGATGATGCCTGGCTGCAGAGCGGCCAAACCCGCATTATCTTCGATGGCGTGAACTCGGCGTTTCATCTGTGGTGTAACGGTCAATGGATCGGTTATTCACAGGACAGCCGACTGCCCGCCGAATTCGATCTCTCAGCGGTACTGCGTCCTGGCCAGAACCGCATTGCGGTCATGGTGTTGCGCTGGTGCGACGGGAGCTATCTGGAAGATCAGGACATGTGGCGCATGAGCGGGATTTTCCGCGATGTGTCGCTGCTGCATAAGCCAGAGACGCACATAGCCGATTATCAGGTTGTGATTGACCTGAATGCGGAGCGGGATCGCGCGGTGCTGAAGGTGGATCTCGCGCTCGCAGGCGCACAGTTTGCAGAGTGTGAGGTGGCGTTTACCCTGTGGCGCAACGGCGAAAAATGCGCCAGTGCCACCGGGCGGCCGGGCACTGCCGTTGTCGATGAGCGCGGCGGCTGGGCCGAGCGGCTAACGGTGACGCTCCCCGTTGAGGCGCCTGCCTTGTGGAGTGCGGAAACGCCGGAACTTTATCGCCTGACGATGACCCTTCTGAACGCGCAGGGTGAGGTGCTTGAAACGGAGGCCTGCGATGTGGGGTTCCGCCGCATAGAGATCAGCAATGGCCTGCTGAAGCTCAACGGTAAACCCCTGCTGATCCGCGGCGTTAACCGGCATGAGCATCACCCGGAAAACGGCCAGGTGATGGATGAAGCGACGATGCGCCGCGATATCGAACTCATGAAGCAGCATAACTTCAACGCCGTGCGCTGCTCGCACTATCCGAACCATCCGCTGTGGTACACGCTTTGCGACCGCTATGGTTTGTATGTCGTCGACGAAGCCAATATTGAAACCCACGGCATGGTGCCGATGAGTCGCCTTGCTGACGATCCGCGCTGGCTCCCTGCCATGAGCGAACGCGTCACCCGCATGGTGCAGCGCGACCGCAATCATCCTTCGATTATCATCTGGTCGCTGGGGAATGAGTCCGGCCATGGCGCGAACCATGACGCACTGTATCGCTGGCTGAAAACCACCGATCCGACGCGTCCGGTGCAGTACGAAGGCGGTGGAGCGAATACGGCAGCGACCGATATCGTTTGCCCAATGTATGCCCGGGTCGATCAGGATCAGCCCTTCCCGGCGGTACCGAAATGGTCTGTTAAAAAATGGATCGGCATGCCGGATGAAACGCGTCCGCTTATTCTCTGTGAATACGCCCATGCGATGGGGAACAGCTTCGGTGGTTTTGCCAAATACTGGCAGGCGTTTCGCCGCCATCCTCGCCTGCAGGGGGGATTTGTCTGGGACTGGGTTGACCAGGCGCTGACCAGGAAAGACGACAATGGCGCACCGTTCTGGGCCTACGGGGGAGATTTTGGCGACACGCCCAATGACCGCCAGTTCTGCCTTAACGGGCTGGTTTTTCCCGATCGCACACCGCATCCGGCGCTGTATGAAGCCCAGCGCGCTCAGCAGTTTTTCACCTTTACGCGGGTAAGTACGTCTCCGCTGGTGATTGAAGTCCACAGCGATTACCTGTTCCGTCATACCGATAACGAGGTGCTGCGCTGGACCCTTGTCCGCGACGGCAACGTGCTGGCCAGGGGGGACGTGACGCTCTCCATTGCTCCCCAGGGCACACAGCGTCTGGACATCAACCTGCCAGCGCTGGCGCCTGAAGCGGGTGACGTCTGGCTGAACGTTGAAGTGCACCAGCCGCGGGCGACGCCGTGGTCACCGGCAAACCATCGCTGCGCGTGGGAGCAGTGGCCGGTTCCGACTCCCCTGTATATCGCCCCGCCAGTGCCAGAAGGTGTACCGCCGGTGTTAACGCAAACTGGCGACGTGCTTGAGCTGGTACATCAGCAGCAACGCTGGCAGTTCAACCGCGCGTCAGGACACCTGACGCAATGGTGGCGCAATGGCGTTGAAACGCTGCTCTCACCGCTGACGGATAACGTTAGCCGCGCACCGCTGGACAATGATATTGGCGTGAGCGAGGCCACGCGAATCGATCCGAATGCGTGGGTGGAGCGCTGGAAAGCGGCAGGCATGTACGAGCTCACCTCGCGATTACTGCACTGTGAAGGAGAGCAGCATGCAGCCGAGGCGGTGGTGAAAACCCTGCATGTCTGGGAGTATCGCGGTAAAGCGCTGTTCCTGAGCCGTAAAGTCTGGCGGGTGGACGATCGGGGCGTTCTGCATGGCGATATTCAGGTCGATATTGCGTCTGATATCCCGGAACCGGCACGCGTAGGCCTGAGTGTTCACCTTGCCGCAACGCCGGAAACGGTTCAATGGCTGGGGCTTGGGCCACATGAAAATTACCCGGACAGAACGCTGGCGGCTCAGCAGGGGCGCTGGACATTACCGCTGGAAGCCATGCACACGCCTTACATCTTCCCGACAGAAAATGGTCTGCGCTGTGATACCCGTGAACTGCTGCTGGGCGCGCATCGGCTGAATGGCCTGTTCCATTTCTCCGTCAGCCGCTACAGCCAGCGGCAGTTGCATGAGACAACTCACCATCATCTGTTGCGCGAGGAGCCGGGGTGTTGGCTTAACCTGGACGCGTTCCATATGGGCGTGGGCGGTGATGACTCGTGGAGCCCCAGCGTCTCGCCGGAATTTATTCTGCAGAAACGCCAGCTTCGCTATACCTTCAGCTGGCAGCAGAACCCTGACTGAGCAAAGAGGCGGCCACAGCAGTGGCCGCCTCGCTTACGCCAGGATACCGCTCAGGCCGTGCAGGCTCATGTAAATCCCGACCACAGTAATCAGGGCGGCGGAGATCCACGGTGCTTTTCGTGAAAACTCGCTGAAACCCGGCCAGCGTTTTGTCGCATGCTTAAGGCTCAGGGCGGCAATTGCACCGGAAGCGACCAGCGTTAACGCCAGACCAATACTGAAGCTGAATACCAGCGTTGCGCCGAGGGCAAAATGCTTCAGCTGCAGGCAGATGAGCAGGACCGTGATTGAGGCCGGGCAGGGGATAAGCCCTCCGGTCAGGCCAAACAGTGCAATTTGTCCGGTGGTAACGTTCTGGCCGTTGAAGCGGCGGTTAATATCCTGTGCATGCGCGCGCTGGTGGGCGTCCTGCCACTCTTCTTCAACCAGTGGATGCCCATAGTCGTGATGATCATGATGGTGGTCATGGTCATGGTCATGGTCGTGATGATCATGATGGTGGTCATGGTCATGATGATGGTCATGGTGATCGTGATGATGGTGGTGATCGTGTGGCTGACTCTCCTTCCAGGTTCGCCAGGCCATCCACAGGGCGATCAGCACGATCAGTATCCCCGAGACCAGCTGGAACCAGGGCTCAGACGTATGCGCATCCCAGCCCCGGCCAAACCATAATCCTGCCATGGCAATGATCCAGACCACCGCCGTATGGGAAAGCGTTGCCGCCAGACCAAGCAACACCGCCTGTTTCAGCGTACCGCGAATAGCCACAATAAACGCGGCCATCATCGTTTTGGAGTGGCCCGGCTCCAGGCCATGCAGCGCGCCGAGGAGGATAGCGCTGGGTACAAACAGCCAGGCATTGCCCTGCTGCAGGAGTGAAGCAAAATCGTTCATGGAAAATTCCGGAGTGGAAAGCGTGTTCAGATACTACTCCCCCCCAGTAGTCTAATACTACCCCCCAGTAGAAAAATACTCAGGGGGAGTAGAGCATGATATGCTTTAAAAGCCATACGATGAGGGAGACAGAGATGTCACATACGGTTCGCGACAAGAAGATGTTATTGACTCGCCTGAAGAAAATTCAGGGGCAAAGCGCTGCCCTGGAAAAAATGCTCAATAGCGACCACGAATGCGCCGACGTGTTACAACAGCTGGCGGCGATCCGCGGCGCGGTAAACGGCATGATGATGCAGGTGATCGAAGGTCATCTCACCGATCATGTGGTGAAAGAGCCTGAAGAAGCTCAGCGCGAAGCCGATCTTGGCGTCGTGTTACAGGTGATCAAATCCTACCTTAAGTAGGATGTGTTTTGAGGTTATCTTCCGCCCAAAGAATAAAGTCCGCTTTCGGCAACGCCTTGCTGTAGTACCAACCCTGCCCATACTGAACGCCGTGACGACGTAGCCAGGCGAGTTGCCCTTCGGTCTCCACGCCTTCCGCCACCATCGCCAGCTTCAGCGATTTCGCCATTTCAATAATGTGTGGCGTCACGTTTTTATATTCCAGTGCATCCACAAACGCTTTATCAATTTTTAGCGTGTCGACATCCAGATCCTGCAGGTAGCTCAGGCTGGAATAGCCCGTACCGAAATCATCAATATAGATTGCGTGGCCTGAATGACGAAAGGCGGCGATGGCCGGAGCGCTGATTTTAGGATCGGCAAAGCCGCGCTCGGTTAACTCAAGGGCGATCTGTTGCGGATGGACTTTCCACTTATTCATTAAGTGGCTCAACAGTGGCGGGAGTTTTCCCGAGGTCAAATCGGCCGGCGCGAGGTTAATGGAAATATGCTGACCGGCGTGAAGGTGCAGCCAGTAGCCCATATCCTCAAATACCTTTTCAATGACCAAATGCGTCAGCTGCGAGATGAGCCCCGTTTGCTCAGCAAGCGGCACAAAAATATCCGGTGAAAGGCTGCTGCCGTCAGGCTGGGGCCAGCGGGTTAGCGCCTCTGCGCCCACAATCTTCCCGCTAGAGAGTTCAATAATGGGCTGATAATGAACCACAAATTCCCGGTTGTTAATGGCGTCAAGCAGGCGGTTGCGTGGCGACTGGATGCGACGCAGCAGTCGTAAAACAAAGAGTGCGGCAAGCAGGCTTATCAGTATGCCAAACGGCAGCCAGATGAGAAGTTGCTGGTGCCAGGTTTCAGCCAGCGGTTTTAACGCCGCCCAGGCGACCACCGTAAACCCCAGTTCAGGAACAGGCTTCATAATGTATATCGAGCCGTTGTACTGAATACGGGTGACGCCCTGATCCTTAACCAGATTGCGGATATGCGGATCGAGATTGCTGCTGCTGGCAAAAATGAGATGTGATTTGCTGCCCACCAGGGCGGCATCTGTGGCGATCTCACCGAAAGGGATCACATCGACAAGCGAGGCAGGATCGAGCAGCACCAGATAGTGGCCCCGACCCAGGACCGCCATGTAGCGGCTAAAACCGAGATCGTTTTGCGTGGTGAGCCATGCGCCATAACCATCTTCCGTGATTCGCATGGGCGGCGGGAAAGGGGCCGACTGACTGGTTTGTTCCAGGGACGAGCAAAGGGGCTCAAGATTGTTGATATAAATAACTTCCTGAACATAACGCCATGAAAAAGCGACCCGCCGCATCTCCCTTAAATGCATAACGCTACAGGGGATCCCTTTAAAGGTCTGCAGGCTATTGAGCGCTTCCTTTGCATCATCCACCACCCTGGCGGTACGTATCAGCACGCGTGAGGCATAGCTATCCAGCGCATCGACAAACTTATCTTCCGCCTGGCGATGTGCCAGCCAGATGCTCAGGCTAATCGGAACCAGTACCGCAATGATAAGTACGCCGGTCACCAGACTGACCAGATGTCGGGTTTTCATGGTGCTGTCTCCTTCCTCTTATGCCCGCTCCTGGGCGCTGAAAAACCTGCCAGAGGAGAAAGATTTTACCGCTAAATGATAAAGTTATAGCACGCGCAGGTCATGATTTACGGCACAACAGAAAATATCGTCGGGGCAGAGGGGTTGTTTTTTCAGCAGGGGTTAGATATCATTTTGTTATGTTATAACAAAACATGAAGAGTTTACGATGAAACCAGATATCCACCCAGCCTATCGCACCGTGGTGTTCCACGACACCAGTGCTAATGAATACTTTAAAGTCGGCTCAACCATTAAGACCGACCGCGAAATTGAACTCGACGGTGAAACGTATCCGTATATCACCATCGAGGTCTCTTCAAAATCGCACCCGTTCTACACCGGCAAGCAGAAAACGTTCTCGACGGATGGCAGTGCGGCGCGCTTCCGTAAGCGTTTCGGCGGCTTTCTTAATGCGAAGCGGGGATAACCATGCAGGTACTTAACTCATTGCGCAGTGCAAAACAGCGTCACCCGGATTGCCAGATAGTCAAACGCAAGGGACGCTTATACGTGATTTGCAAATCCAATCCGCGCTTTAAGGCGGTTCAGGGACGTAAGAAAAGACGCTAGACGCGTGCTTCGCGCCAGCTTTCCAGGGATCTTTTTTGGTTGCCATCGGCAGTAAAATTGTCGGTGGCAAGCCAGCCTTCAAAGGCACTCGCCAGCGCCGGCCACTCTTTGTCGAGAATCGAAAACCAGTCGGTATCCCGGTTATGACCTTTCGTGACCAGTGCCTGACGAAAACGCCCCTCAAACTGAAAGCCAAGACGCAGTGCCGCCTTGCGCGAAGGCGCGTTCAGGCTGTTGCACTTCCACTCGTATCGACGATACCCAAGGGTGTCGAACACGTATCGCATCAGCAGATATTGCGCTTCCGTCGACATCGGCGTGCGGCTGAGCAGCGGGGAGAAATGAACATGTCCCACCTCCACAACGCCGTTGGTTGGATCGATCCGCATCAGAGCCAGCGTGCCGACCGGAGACTGGGTCTGGTTGTCGATAACGCTAAAGTGAATCGGATCGGATAAGTCACGCACGCTCTCTACCCATCCTGCAAACGCCTCTGCGCTGGCATCCGGCTCACGCAGCAGCCACGTCCAGCTGCGGGTATCTTCGGCCAGAGAATACGCGCTGAACAACGCCTCAGCGTGCTCCACCCGCAGCGGCTCAAGGCGACAATAGTGGCCCTGAAGCACCACACGTGAAGGGTGCTGGCGGGGTTGCCAGTCGATAAGCGCCTCGCCTACTGGCTGTCCAAACTCGTTGAATGTTTTCATTTTACTGTCCGTGACGTTGATAAGAACGCCAGACTAGTGAATTACTGGTTCCTTAAAAAGTGCCACTCAGATATGTTTTGGTGGTACCACGGGAGGCGAGATGAACATACCGGGCGATGAATTTTATACTTTGCTGAATGCCGCGTTGAAAGCGCGGGGGGAAGAGACGCTACAGCGTGCACTGTATCATGCATTGCGTGAGGCGATACTGTGCGGCCGGCTACACGCCGGGAGTCGGCTTCCCGGTTCGCGAATGCTGGCTCAGCAGCTCTCGCTTTCACGGAATACCGTCAATGCGGCGCTGGAACAGCTGACGCTCGAAGGGTATCTGCTGCGTAACCGCCAGGGGACGCGGGTGGCGCAGCTGGCGCAGCGTACGCTCGTTCAGGCATTGCCGGACTCTGCCGTCGCGCTCGGCAGCCGGGTCGCCTCGCTGCCTGCGGCGGTGCCGCGTGATACCCCGGTTCCGGCATTTACGCCGGGAACACCGGCCATCAACTACTTTCCCCTGCCGCTGTGGCGGCGCTTGTACGACCGGGTTCTGCGCGAAGAGGGCAGCGCGCTGTTAGGGTATGGTGATCCTGCCGGGGAGCCGTCGCTGCGGGCGGCCATTGCCCGCCACCTTGCCCTTTCGCGCGGCATTGACTGCGATGCCAGTCAGATAGTGATGACCGAAGGCGCGCTTGAGGGGGTAAACCTTTGCACGTTGCTGCTGAGCGAACCCGGCAGCGTCGCGTGGGTGGAAGATCCTGGCTATGGCGGGGCTAAAAGCGCCTTTGCCAAAGCGGGCTTAGTCATGACGGGGATGCCGGTTGATGACGAAGGCATGTTCTGGGAAGGGCTGGATACGCCGTCCCCTGCGCTTATTTTCACCTCACCTTCGCACCAGTTTCCGTACGGAAGCGTGCTCAGCGCGCGGCGACGCCTGGCGCTGCTGGATCTGGCCCGGCAGCATAACGCCTGGATTATTGAAGATGATTACGACAGCGAGTTTCGTTATTCCGGTGAGCCCGTGCCCGCAATGCTGGGAATGGTCAACAATGCGCCGGTTGTCTATCTTGGTACCTTCAGCAAAACCCTCTTTCCGTCGCTGAGAATGGGGTTCATGGTGTTACCCCCGGCGCTGGCAAAAGCGGCCCGTCCGGCCATTGGCGCGCTGCTGCGTGGCGGGCATCGCGCCGAACAGCGAACCCTGGCGCTGTTTATTGAGGAAGGACATTATGCCCGCCACCTTGCCGCCATGCGCCGGCTCTACCGTAAGCGCTACCGACAGCTGCGTGAGGTGCTGAGTGCTGAGCTTCATACTCCGCATCGCATTCTGGCGGGTGAAGGGGGGATGCATCTGACGCTGGCAATAGACGGCATCGACGACCAGAAAGTGGTCGCGCAGGCGAGGACGTTTCAGCTGGCACCCGCTGCACTGAGCGGGTATTACCTGGAGCCGAAGCAGGGGCAAACCGGTCTGGTGTTAGGTTACGGCAATACCTCTGCTTCTCAGTTTGTGTCGGGTATCCGACGCATACAGGCTTTAATCACGCAGCAGCAGGACGGGAAAGGGTAAAGACATCATAAAAAGAGAGCTGACCTTTGGTGGATACCATCTTCTGCAGCTTCTCTTTTTGCACTGTTTCAACCGCGGGGGAGTGCATGATGCTTTCGATCAGCTCCGGCGGCACGTAACGCGTGTTATACCATTCACCGTTATAGCAAACCCGGAAATCAAGGACGTCGATATCTTCGTAGCGGTAGCGGGGATTAACGTCAAAAAAGAAAAAGGCGTTAAACACCACAAACAGAATGACAAGCAGCCAGACGGAGTCCACCAGAGTTTCGGACTTCAGCATCACAATCAGTGTCGCCAGCCAGGCGGCATACATTGCGACAAACAGTCCAGGGTGTTTGCGAATAAAGCTGATGCTAAAGCGCGGGCGATTGTCGCGCTTTTCGCGGTGATTAAGATCGTCGATGGTGGCAGTAAGCAGGCGCTGTATCTCGGTCATTTTTTGCCTTTATGAGAATTGACAATACAGGATGTCTGCCAATTTTAGGGGAGCCATTTGGCTGAAAAAAGTAACAGTCAGGCGCTAAAAGACCATAACAGTTGACTCCCCGTCACTTTACAGCCGTTTAATGATTGTTGCCGGATTGCCGCCGACGACGACATTCGCCGGGACGTCTTTCGTTACGATAGCGCCGGAGGCCACCACCACATTATCACCCAACGTAACGCCCGGGTTAATAACCGCACGTCCGCCAATCCAGACGTTGTTGCCGATGGTCACCGGCTTGCCAAACTCCACGCCGCTATTACGCGCGTCGGCGTCCAGCGGATGGGTTGCCGTGTAAATATGCACCCCTGGCGCGAGCATGCAGTTGTCGCCAATATGTATCGGGCAGACATCCAGCATCACGCAATCGAAATTGGCGTAAAATTCTTTGCCCAGATAAATGTTATATCCATAGTCACAGCGGAAGCTCGGCTCAATATAGGCCCCTTCGCTTTGCCCGAGGAGTTCCGCCAGAATGTTCTGGCGTTCGAGTTTCTCATCAGGTGCCGTGTGGTTATAACGGTGAACCAGGTGTCGGGCGCGTAATCGGTCGGCCCGTAATGTTTCATCACCAGGGCGGTAATGTTCACCTGCAATCATCTTCTGCTTTTCTATGCTCATTGGGAACCTCACTGGTCGTCTTTACCGTAGGGTAATCGGAACAGGATGGCAGGGGAACGTTCCCGGAAAACCACTGTGACTATAATCACAATAATATTGCGGATGAGCACGTTTTACACGGAGACCTGCACTGGGGCAGGAGGGTATAACCAGAAAGTTGAATACAGCTGAGAAAGTGGCGTAGAACCTCTACAGACACACTTCAAAGATTAACGGACAAATCTCCACACGGACGTTGGGATTTTGTCATACAGCTTATTCATGGTCAGTTCTGCAAGACGGTGGTCAGCCGCTGAATAAAATACCGCCAGTTCATTATCAGAAAGCTCGTATTTATTCTTTTCAATTACACGTTCAAGCGTGTCTATTGACTGACAGCGTCGCAAACGCATCAAATAATCGATTTTTGTGAGTGGTTTTTCAGACATAAATTTACCTTACTAATTGTAATAATTTTAACAGGAAAGACTAACGGGGTTAGCTCTGCTCACGTTGATGAAGCAACGAAATAGTCGGTTGCCCGATTTACGCCATTTCTGCAAATCTTGCGCATTAATGCCGTAGCTGCTGAACAACATAAAGGTGTCATCCAGGTATTCATCAATTTGCTCAATCAGCTTATTATCTTCATTGTACTTAATTTTATAATTAAGTGCGAAGGTTGCAATATGCTCGATCAACTCGTTTAACTGTAAATTGATGGCAGACGTTGGGTCGTTTACCCAGCCATGGTTACTTTCATCAAGATTGGCAAGGCAGTCATGGTACAAGGATTCGCAGAGAAATTTCAACTGCGCGATATCATGCCTTTTTGGCGAGTACTCGTCCATAGCGCATCCCCTTCTGAGTGATTTCTTACTCACCGAACATCATGTCGGGATGGATACAACATACTTAGCCGCACGGGTGCTGTGTTCCTGATAACTCTAACTATAATCCACTCTGATCAAGATTTCACCGCGCTATTACGAAAAATTACAAATAAAAGCACTGACTGCGAGCCTTTACGCAAATGTGCCTTCAGCGCTAAACATTTTTATCCAGATTAACGCGGAACTTTTTTCGCTCCCTTACGTTTCATTGGCTTAGCGTAAACAATCCTAAGATGTCCAAATCCGGAGTTCTCTTTGTCTGAAGATATGGTTAGGAATATTCCTAATCACTTAAGCAGGGAAATGAAATTAAAAAAATCCTGAATTCAGCGATTACGTTATCACTTAATTATGATATGTCATTGTAGGCGGCAGGAAATAAATAGAAGCACAATAAGCCTATTTTATGATTTTTTTCTGAAAAAGAAAAAGGCCGCTAATGCGGCCTTTTTATCATGTGAAACCGGTATCAGTGCGGTTCTACCGAATGACTGTGCTCAATATCTTCATTCTTGCGGCTAAAGCGGCGGCGAACCACCACGAAGAATACCGGAACGAAGAAGATAGCAAGTACGGTTGCGGTAACCATACCCCCCATAACGCCTGTACCGACGGCGTTCTGTGCACCGGAACCCGCACCGGTACTGATAACCAGCGGCATTACCCCGAGGATAAATGCCAGTGACGTCATCAGGATTGGGCGCAGACGCATACGCACCGCGTCAAGGGTCGCCTCAATCAGGCCTTTACCTTCTTTCTCCATCAGATCTTTGGCGAATTCAACGATAAGTATCGCGTTCTTCGCCGACAAGCCAATGGTTGTCAGCAGGCCCACCTGGAAGTACACGTCGTTGGTTAATCCACGGAACGTTGCCGCAAGCAGCGCACCGATAACCCCCAGTGGCACCACCAGCATAACGGAGAACGGAATCGACCAGCTCTCATACAGTGCCGCCAGACACAGGAAGACCACAATCAGTGAAATGGCGTACAGGGCAGGGGCCTGGTTACCGGACAGACGTTCCTGGTAGGACATACCGGTCCAGTCATAGCCGATACCCGCAGGCAGTTTACCTGCCAGCTCTTCCATCAGGTTCATGGCTTCACCGGTGCTTCGGCCTGGTGCGGCCTGACCCAGGATCTCCATGGATGGCAGCCCGTTATAACGTTCCAGACGCGGCGAACCGTATTCCCAGTGCGACGTAGAGAAGGATGAGAACGGCACCATCTGACCGTTGTTGCCGCGAACGTACCAGTTGTTGATATCGTTCGGTAACATACGGTATTGCGCTTCTGACATCACGTACACTTTCTTCACACGACCACGGTCGATGAAGTCGTTGACGTAGCTACCGCCCCAGGCCGCGCCCAGCGTGGTATTGATGTCACTGATGGAAACGCCCAGTGCCTGTGCTTTCTCCTGATCGATGTCGATTTTGTACTGAGGCGTATCTTCCAGACCGTTAGGACGCACGCCGACCAGAAGGTCAGGGTGTTTCGCCACTTCACCGAACAACTGGTTACGTGCCTGCGTCAGTTTTTCATGACCCAGACCGCCCTGGTCAATCAGCTGGAAGTCGAAACCTGTCGCTGTCCCCAGTTCAACAATCGCTGGCAGGTTAAAGGCGAAGACCATCGCATCTTTAATCTGTGAGAACGTGCCCATTGCACGGCCAGTAATCGCCTCAACTTTGTTCTCTTCGCCCGGACGTTCTGACCAGTCTTTCAGAGAAACGAAGGCAATACCGGTGTTCTGACCACGACCCGCAAAGCCAAAGCCGTTAACCGCAAACACGGATTCAACGTTAGCTTTCTCTTTGGTGAGGTAGTAATCCGTCACTTCATCCAGCACCTTCTGGGTACGTTCTTGCGAGGCACCCGCCGGCAGCTGTGCCATCGTCAGGAACACGCCCTGGTCTTCATCTGGCAGGAACGAGCTTGGCAGACGAACGAACAGATAGGCCATACCCACCACGATGATGATATAGAGCAGCAGGTAACGACCGGTGCTGCGCAGGATGTTACCCACGCTGTCGGTGTAGTGATGCGTGCTCTTATCAAACATGCGGTTAAACCAGCCGAAGAACCCTTTATGCTCGCCGTGACCGCCTTTCTGAACAGGTTTCAGCATGGTGGCACACAGTGCAGGCGTCAGGATCAATGCAACCAGTACCGACAGCGCCATCGCTGAGACAATGGTGATGGAGAACTGACGATAAATTGCACCGGTTGAGCCGCCGAAGAAGGCCATCGGGATAAATACCGCTGACAGTACCATCGCGATACCGACCAGCGCGCCCTGGATCTGGCCCATGGATTTACGGGTTGCTTCCTTCGGCGGTAGACCTTCTTCCGCCATGACACGCTCGACGTTTTCTACCACCACGATGGCGTCATCCACAAGCAAGCCGATGGCGAGCACCATCCCGAACATCGTCAGGGTGTTTATCGAGTAGCCAAAGATGGCCAGTATGGCGAAGGTCCCGAGCAATACGACCGGTACGGCGATGGTTGGGATCAGCGTCGCGCGGAAGTTTTGCAGGAACAGATACATGACCAGGAATACCAGGATGATCGCTTCTGCCAGGGTTTTAACCACTTCGTGAATCGAGATTTTGACGAACGGCGTGGTGTCATACGGATAAACGATCTTCAGGCCGGACGGGAAGAACGGCTCCATCTTCTTCAGTTCCGCACGGATAGCCGTCGCGGTGTCCAGGGCGTTAGCACCTGTCGCCAGTTTGATCCCGAGACCGGAAGCCGGCTTGCCGTTAAACTTCGCAATGATGTCGTAGTTTTCGCCACCCAGTTCCACTTTTGCCACGTCGCGCAGACGAACCTGCGAACCGTCCTGATTCACCTTCAGCAGAATTTTGCTGAATTCATCGGCGGAGGTCAGACGGGTCTGTGCGATGATCGAGGCGTTAAGTTGCTGGCCTTTCACCGGCGGGGTACCGCCTAACTGACCGGCGGCAACCTGGGCGTTCTGCGCTTTGATGGCGTTGATCACGTCCACCGGCGTCAGCTGGAAGTTGTTCAGTTTGTTCGGATCCATCCAGATACGCATCGCGTACTGAGAACCGAACAGCTGAACGTCACCCACACCAGACGTACGGCTGATGGCGTCCTTCATGTTGGCGCCCACGTAGTCGGAAATATCCTCCTGCGTCATGGTGCCGTTGGTGTTGATAACGCCAACAACCATCAGGAAGCTACTGGACGATTTCTCGACGCTCACACCCTGCTGTTGTACTTCTTGTGGCAGCAACGGCATGGCGAGCTGCAGTTTGTTCTGGACCTGAACCTGCGCGATGTCAGCATCAGTACCTGACTGGAAGGTCAGGGTGATCTGTACCGTACCGGTTGAGTCACTGTTTGAGGACATGTACATCAGGTTATCGATACCGTTCATGTTCTGTTCGATAACCTGTGTCACGGTGTCCTGCACCGTTTTTGCATCAGCCCCGGGGTAGGTTGCGGAAATTGTTACCGCCGGTGGCGCAATCGTTGGATATTGCGCGACAGGCAGCTTCAGGATCGCAAGTCCCCCAGCCAGCATGATGATTATGGCGATCACCCATGCAAATATGGGGCGATCGATAAAGAAATTAGGCATGTCTTAACGGCTCCTGTTTAAGTTAAGACTTGGTTTGTTCTGACTGGCCAGCGGCCGAAGCTTGTTGTTTATCGTCAGATTTCACTTCCTGTGCTTTGACCTGCGCGCCAGGACGAACTTTTTGCAAACCAGTAATAATCACGCGATCGCCATCTTTCAGACCTTCCGTCACCAGCCATTTATCGCCAATCGCCTGCGTGGCAGTGATGTTGCGCGTTTCGACTTTGTCATCAGCCCCGACAACCAGTGCACTCGCGTCGCCACGTGGCGTACGGGTGACACCCTGCTGAGGCACCAGAAGTGCGGTTGGGTTGGTGCCTTCTTCCAGACGCGCGCGAACGAACATACCAGGTAAGAGTGTCTTATCCGGGTTCGGGAAAATCGCACGTAAGGTGATGGAACCGGTGGTTTGGTCGACCGTCACATCGGAGAATTCCAGTGTGCCTGCCTGCGGGAACTTGATACCGTCATTGGTCACGAGCTCCACTTTGGCTTTACCGTTTTCCTGCTTCAGCGTGCCGTTTGCCAGCTCTTGTTTCAGGCGCAGGAAATCGTTGCTGGACTGGGTCACGTCAACGTAAATCGGATCAAGCTGCTGCACGGTAGCCAACGCGTTGGTCTGACCGTTCTGCACCAGCGCCCCTTCCGTGACGGAAGATTTACCAATGCGACCGCTGATTGGGGAGGTCACTTTGGTATAGGCGAGGTTGATACGCGCTGTTTCCACTGCAGCTTTCGCGGCAATCACGGCGGCGTTGGTCTGCTGTGCATCAGACAGGGCAGTGTCATAATCCTGTTGACTGATGTACTTGGTACCGAGCAGTTTTTTGTAACGGTTCAGCGTCAGTTGGGAGATTTTGGCTGCTGCTTCTGCTTTCGCCAGATCGCCTTTCGCGCTCTCATAGGATGCCTGGTAGGTTGCCGGATCAATCTGATACAGAGACTCGCCAGCTTTCACTTCACCACCCTCGGTGAAGTTACGTTTCAGGATGATACCACTCACCTGAGGACGCACTTCTGCGATGCGGTATGCGCTGGTACGGCCCGGTAATTCTGTCGTTATCTGGAGAGGTTCGGACTTGAGCGTCACCACGCCAACTTCTGGCACCTGCTGAGCTCCTTGTTGAGCCTGTTTGTCGTCACATCCTGTTAGCGCTAAGCTGCCTGAGAGCATCAGAACGACCGCCAGAGGCGTTAACCCTCTGTTTTTGTTCATATGTAAACCTCGAGTGTCCGATTTCAAATTGATCAATGGTCCTGAGTCCAAAAAACCATTGCTGCGTTTATATTATCGTCATGCTATGGTACATACATTCACAAATGTATGTAAATCTGACTCCTGTAAATTCACTAACGTATGGCACGAAAAACCAAACAACAAGCGCTTGAAACCCGACAACACATTCTGGATGTGGCTATGCGTTTGTTTTCTCAGCAGGGTGTTTCGTCAACCTCGCTGGCGCAGATTGCTCAGGCCGCGGGCGTCACGCGGGGAGCGATTTACTGGCATTTTAAAGACAAGACAGATCTGTTCAGTGAAATCTGGCAACTCTCAGAGTCCAGCATTAGCGATCTTGAGACTGAGTATCGGGCAAAATTCCCCGAGGATCCACTCTCAGTATTAAGAGAAATATTAGTATATATCCTTGAAGCAACGGTAGTTGAAGAACGTCGCAGGTTAATGATGGAAATCATCTACCATAAATGCGAGTTGGTCGGAGAGATGGCGGTCGTCCAGCAGGCGCAGCGCAGCCTGTGTCTGGAAAGCTACGATCGCATTGAACAGGTCCTCACCCAGTGCATGCAGGCGAACCAGCTGCCGGCGACGTTAATGACCCGACGGGCGGCTGTCCTGATGCGCAGTTATATTTCCGGCCTGATGGAAAACTGGCTTTTCGCCCCGGACTCCTTTGACCTGAAGAACGAAGCCCGCAGCTATGTCGCTATTTTCCTGGAGATGTGCCAGCTCTCCCCGACGCTGCATGGCAAGTCAGGCTCGCTAACAGCCTGACGCGATTCCAGGATTTCTCTTAGAGGCTCACGTTCGCGCTATTCTGCTTCAGGCGAGCGTGATATCCTGCACGCCGGACTATTTTCGGTCATCTTCTGACATCATTCACAACTATGCTGCACACCAATCGCTCGCAACATCCTGTTCTTGTATTTTTATTGGCGACGCTGTTTTTCTTCGCAACGGCACCGCTTTCCTGGGCCCGCGCCGATAACAACAATGACATCCCTTCACGCAGTGATGTTCAGTCGCAACTCGACACCCTGAATAAACAAAAAGATCTCTCTGCTCTGGATAAGCTCGTTCAGCAGGATCTGACGGAGACGCTGGAAACGCTTGATAAAATTGAGCGTGTTAAAGCGGAAACCACACAGCTTCGGCAGAAAGTGGCGCAGGCGCCTGAAAACATGCGTAAGGCCACGGAATCGCTGAATGCCCTGAGCGATGTGGATAATGACGACGAAACCCGTAAAACGCTCGCGACCCTGTCATTGCGTCAGCTGGAATCGCGCGTCGCACAGCTGCTCGACGATCTGCAAACGGCGCAGTCCGATCTCGGTACGTACAACAGCCAGCTTGTCTCCCTGCAAACCCAGCCCGAGCGCGTGCAAAATGCGATGTACGCCGCCTCTCAGCAGCTGCAGCAGATCCGCAACCGTCTGAACGGTACGTCGGTTGGCGAAGGCACCCTGCGCCCAACGCAGCAAACGCTGCTGCTGGTGCAGCAGGCCTTACTGAATGCACAAATCGAACAGCAGCGTAAAAGCCTGGAAGGGAATACGGTGCTGCAGGATACGCTCCAGAAGCAGCGCGACTACGTAACGGCGAACATTAATCGTCTGGAACATCAGCTTCAGCTGTTGCAGGAGGCGGTTAACAGTAAGCGCCTTACGCTGACGGAGAAAACGGCTCAGGAAGCCGTCTCACCGGACGAAACTGCCCGCATTCAGGCGAACCCGCTGGTGAAACAGGAGCTCGAGGCTAACCATCAGCTGAGCCAGCGCCTGATACTGGCAACAGAAAGCGGTAACTCGCTGGTTCAGCAAAATATCAGAGTGAAAAACTGGCTGGACCGCGCGCTGCAGGCTGAACGCAACATTAAAGAGCAGATTGCGGTTCTGAAAGGCAGCCTGCTGCTGTCGCGTATTCTCTACCAGCAACAGCAGACGCTGCCGTCCGCCGATGAGCTCGAGGACATGACCAACCGCATTGCGGATTTGCGTCTGGAACAATTCGATGTGAACCAGCAGCGCGACGCCCTTTTCCAGAGCGATACGTTTGTCGCCAAATTGGAAGAAGGCCATTCCAGTGAAGTGAACCCGGAAGTTCACGACGCTCTGCTGCAGGTTGTGGATATGCGCCGCGAGCTGCTCGACCAGCTCAACAAACAGCTCGGCAACCAGCTGATGATGGCGATTAACCTGCAGATCAACCAGCAACAGCTGGTGAGCGTGTCGAAAAGTCTGCAGGAGATCCTGACCCAGCAGATTTTCTGGGTTAACAGCAATAAGCCGATGGACTGGGACTGGATTAAATCCTTCCCTGAAACGCTGAAGGCGCAGATTAAGAGCATGAAAATCACCGTAAACTGGGAGAAAGCCTGGCCTGCGGTGATGATTGCCTTCCTGGCGGGGCTCCCGCTGCTGCTGATTGCCGGCCTGATCCGCTGGCGTCTGGGCTGGCTGAAGAAATACCAGGATAAGCTGGCGTCTGAAGTGGGGCAACTGCGTAACGACAGTCAGCTGCACACGCCAAAAGCGATTCTGATCGATCTGATCCGCGCGCTGCCGGTCTGCCTGATTATTCTGGCGGTGGGGCTTATCCTGCTGACGATGCAGCTCAACATCAGCGACCTGCTGTGGGCGTTCAGTAAAAAACTGGCCCTGTTCTGGCTGGTGTTTGGCGTGTGCTGGAAAGTGCTGGAAAAAGACGGCGTTGCGGTGCGTCATTTCAACATGCCTGCGCAACTGACCAGCCACTGGCGTCGTCAGATTGTACGCGTCAGCCTGGCGCTGTTGCCGCTGCACTTCTGGTCCGTCGTCGCTGAGCTGTCTCCGCTGCACCTGATGGACGATGTCATGGGCCAGCTGGTTATTTTGCTGAACCTGCTGCTCATTGCCATCCTGATGTGGCCGATGTGCCGCGACAGCTGGCGGGATAAAGAGTCTCACAACATTCGTCTGGCCACCGTGACGGTACTGGCGATTATTCCGCTGGCACTGATGGTGCTCACGGCGACGGGGTACTTCTATACCACGTTGCGCCTGTCCGGACGCTGGATTGAAACCGTCTATCTGGTGATCGTCTGGAACCTGCTTTATCAGACCGTACTGCGCGGCCTGAGCGTGGCGGCTCGCCGCATCGCTTATCGTCGTGCCATCGCGCGTCGCCAGCATCAGGTGAAGGAGGGGGCCGAAGGCGCGGAGCCACAGGAAGAGCCAACCATCGCGCTGGAGCAGGTGAACCAGCAGACACTGCGTATCACCATGCTGGTGATGATCGCGCTGTTTGCGGTGATGTTCTGGGCGATCTGGTCTGATTTAATCACCGTCTTCGCCTACCTCGACAGTATCACCCTTTGGCAATACAACGGCACCGAAGCGGGCGCCGCGGTAATGAAAAGCGTGACCATGGGCAGCCTGCTCTTTGCCCTGGTGTCGTCAGTGGTAGCCTGGGCGTTGATTCGAAACCTGCCAGGCCTGCTTGAAGTACTGGTGCTGTCGCGTCTGAACCTGCGTCAGGGGGCGTCGTATGCCATCACCACCATCCTCAACTACGTCATTATTATTGTCGGGGCGATGACGGTCTTTGGATCGCTTGGCGTCTCGTGGGATAAGCTGCAGTGGCTGGCGGCCGCGCTCTCTGTCGGTCTCGGTTTTGGCTTGCAGGAGATCTTCGGTAACTTTGTTTCCGGCCTGATCATTCTGTTCGAACGTCCGGTACGTATCGGTGATACCGTCACCATCGGCACCTTCTCGGGAACGGTCAGCAAGATCCGTATTCGTGCCACCACCATCACCGACTTCGATCGCAAAGAGGTGATCATCCCGAACAAAGCGTTCGTCACCGAGCGACTGATCAACTGGTCGCTCTCCGACACCACAACGCGCGTCGTCATTCGACTGGGTGTGGCCTACGGCTCCGATCTGGATAAAGTGAAAGAGGTGTTGTTAAAAGCCGCGAAATCGCATCCTAAGGTGATGCACGAGCCCGCCCCAGATGTGTTCTTCACCACCTTTGGGCCGAGCACGCTGGATCACGAGCTGCGGTTATACGTGCGTGAGCTGCGCGATCGCAGCTACACCGTGGATGAGCTGAACCGCACTATCGATCGTCTGTGCCGTGAAAACAACATTAATATCGCCTTCAACCAGCTTGAAGTTCACCTGCGTAACGAGAAAGGTGATGAGCATACGGAAGTGAAGCGCGAGATTCAGGGTGACGATCCTACTCCGGCGTAATTCAGGTTCCCTCTCCCGGTGGGAGAGGGGCAGGGTGAAGGCGACTGGCCTTCACCTTGCCTTCAAAATCCGTCTTCACTATCTCAAGTGCTTTCAGCACCGTCTGGGCGGGGATGTCATGATTCTCCAGCAGCATAATCAAATCGACGGCCAGCTTGACCTCATCCGGTGCATTTTCCAGTGACATTTACGGCTCCTGTTAACGGGTCAGACGTTCAATGACGCGTTCAATTTCATCCAGTGCCTGACGGCAACGAACGATGCGGCCCTCCAGGGCGCTAATCTCTCGCATTAATAACTGCTGCTCTTCCAGCGTCTCGCTTGCGTTCAGGCGCGTTTCCCGCTCCTGCTTCATCTCAAACAGACGGCGTGCAAAATCCTGGTTCTCCAGCCGCTTGCGCTGCCATTTACCGAGACCCGGCGACGCGCTGTCCCAGACGCGTAGCGGCCAGGCGGTCATTTCACGGTGCAGGGCGGTGATCTGCTCGGTGAGATGTTCCGCAAGCCAGGCGACCTGTTGCTGTTGATTGTTCTCAACCGCGTGGCGCAACTCATCAAGATTCGTCTGCGCCTCAGCAACATAATCCTGGATGCGCGTGCTGCGGGTACGAAAAAGCTGCCGGTCAAAGCGCGGCTTCAGCGTAGCATGCCCCATTAACGGCGTAGCCTGCGCGCGCAGGGTGGACAGCTGATTTTGCAGCGTCTCCAGAAGCAGGGCTGTTTTCAATACGCTCTCCAGTGGTAAAGTAGCCGTTCAGTTTGATAACGATTCGCATTATGCAGCGTACTATTTTAATCATCATTGGCTGGCTCGCGGTAGTGTTAGGCACGCTGGGCGTGGTTTTGCCCTTATTGCCCACCACGCCTTTTATCCTGCTGGCAGCCTGGTGCTTCGCCCGTTCATCGCCGCGCTTTCACCACTGGCTGCTGTACCGCTCCTGGTTTGGCGGCTATTTGCGCCACTGGCAAAAACATCGGGCAATGCCGCCCGGTGCGAAGCCGCGTGCGATCGCGGTGATCCTGATTACCTTTGCCATTTCATTATGGCTGGTGAAAATGATGTGGGTGCGCATTCTGTTGCTGACGATCCTCGCCTGTCTGCTTTTCTTTATGTGGCGGATCCCCGTGGTTGATGAAAAGCAACAAAAGCACTGAAGCCTTATAATGGCTGTTGCAATTATTGCGCGCAGCCAGTAAATTCGACCGTTTTCGAGCACAGCTGCGCCTGGTCAAAGGTTAAACAATTGTTACCCTGGCCGACTCGTTGCGCGCTGTGAGTAACACTGTTTCATTTAGGCACAAACCGATGACCGCAACTGCACAGCAGCTTGAATATCTGAAAAACAGCATCAAAAGTATCCAGGACTATCCAAAGCCTGGCATTCTTTTCCGTGATGTCACCAGCTTGCTGGAAGACCCGAAAGCGTACGCGCTCAGCATTGAACTGCTGGTCGAGCGTTATAAAAACGCCGGGATCACCAAAGTAGTGGGTACCGAAGCCCGTGGATTCCTGTTTGGCGCGCCGGTCGCGCTGGCAATGGGTGTTGGCTTTGTGCCGGTACGTAAACCGCGTAAACTGCCGCGTGAAACCATCGCAGAGAGCTACGAACTGGAGTACGGCACCGATCAGCTGGAAATCCACGTTGATGCGATCAAGCCTGGCGATAAAGTGCTGGTGGTTGACGATCTGCTGGCGACCGGCGGCACGATTGAAGCGACCGTGAAGCTGATCCGTCGTCTGGGTGGTGAAGTGACCGATGCGGCATTCATTATTAACCTGTTTGACCTGGGTGGCGAACAGCGCCTGGAAAAACAGGGCATTACCAGCTACAGCCTGGTGCCTTTCCCGGGTCATTAATCCCGGTTTTCACAACCTCGCTCAATGGGTGAGGTTGTGATAGCATTCCCCTCCATAAATTCACCTTCCAGCGTTGCAGAGCCTGCCCATGAGTTATCAGGTGTTAGCCCGTAAATGGCGACCACAAACCTTTGCTGACGTTGTCGGTCAGGAGCATGTGCTGACGGCCCTGGCGAACGGCTTGTCGCTAGGTCGCATCCATCACGCTTATCTTTTCTCCGGCACCCGCGGCGTCGGTAAGACCTCTATTGCCCGTTTGCTGGCAAAAGGTCTGAACTGCGAAACCGGGATCACCGCCACGCCGTGCGGCGTGTGTGACAACTGCCGTGAAATTGAGCAGGGGCGCTTTGTCGATCTGATTGAGATCGACGCCGCCTCGCGCACGAAAGTGGAAGATACCCGCGATCTGCTCGACAACGTGCAGTACGCGCCGGCGCGTGGCCGCTTCAAGGTCTATCTGATCGATGAAGTGCACATGCTGTCACGCCACAGTTTCAACGCCCTGCTGAAAACGCTGGAAGAGCCGCCCGCGCATGTGAAATTCCTGCTGGCGACCACCGATCCGCAAAAGCTGCCGGTCACTATTTTGTCGCGCTGCCTGCAGTTCCATCTGAAGGCGCTGGACGTCGAGCAGATCCGCGCTCAGCTTGAACATATTCTTGATGAAGAGAAGATTGTCCACGAACCGCGCGCCCTGCAGCTGCTGGCCCGCGCGGCAGACGGCAGCCTTCGTGATGCCTTAAGTCTCACCGACCAGGCGATTGCCAGCGGTGACGGTAAACTCTCGACCGACGGGGTCAGCACCATGCTCGGCACGCTGGATGACGATCAGGCGCTTTCTCTCATCGAAGCGATGATTGCCGCCAACGGTGAACGCGTCATGTCGCTGGTGAACGCCGCGGCTGCCCGGGGCATTGAATGGGAAGCGCTGCTGGTTGAGATGCTGAGTCTGCTGCACCGCGTGGCGATGCTGCAGCTTTCTCCGTCAGCCATCGGTGCCGATATGGCGGTTATTGAACACCGGATGCGTGAACTTGCGCGCACCGTCCCACCGGCTGACGTGCAGCTTTATTACCAGACGCTGCTGATTGGCCGCAAAGAGCTGCCGTTTGCGCCGGATCCCCGGATGGGCGTTGAAATGACCCTGCTGCGTGCGCTGGCGTTCCATCCGCGCATGCCTCTGCCGGAGCCGGAAGTGCCCCGACAGTCTTTTGCTCCGGTCGCCCCCACTGCGGTGATGTCGCCTCAGCAGGTGCCACCGCAGCCGACGGCTCCCCCGCAGCAGAACGTACCGCTGCCGGAGGCCACCAGTTCGGTGCTTGCCGCACGAAGCCAGTTGCAACGTGCTCAGGGAGCAACCAAACCAAAAAAGAGTGAACCGGCAGCGCCAGGAAGAGCGCGGCCGGTGAACAACGCCGCGCTTGAACGACTGGCTTCGGTTACGGAGCGCGTTCAGTCGCGCCCTGCACCGTCCGCGCTCGAGCAAAAAGCCCCGGTGAAAGAAGAGGCTTACCGCTGGAAGGCAACAACCCTCGTTGAAGAGGTGAAAGAAGAAGTTGCCACACCGAAAGCGCTAAAAAAGGCGCTGGAGCATGAAAAAACACCTGAGCTTTCCGCGAAACTTGCCGAAGAGTCTATTGAGCGTGACGCGTGGGCCGCAGAGGTCAGTAAACTGCAGTTGCCGAAGCTGGTTGAGCAGGTCGCGCTGAATGCCTGGAAAGAGCAGGACGGTCATCAGGTACGTTTACACCTGCGAACGGGTCAGCGGCACCTGAATTCCCCTGGCGCGCAAAAAGCGCTGGCCGAGGCGCTCACCGCATTACACGGTGCACCGGTTGAATTGACTATCATTGAAGATGATAATCCGGCGGTGCGAACGCCACTGGAATGGCGTCAGGCGATTTATGAAGAGAAGCTCGCGCAGGCGCGCGAGTCGATTATCGCGGATAACAATATCCAGACTCTGCGCCGGTTCTTCGACGCCGATCTGGATGAAGAGAGTATTCGCCCCATTTGATCGTGAGTCTGACTTACGGTTGTAATCCTTAAACGTGAAAGAAGAGAGAAGCCTATGTTTGGTGGAAAAGGCGGTCTGGGTGGCCTGATGAAGCAGGCTCAGCAGATGCAGGAAAAAATGCAGAAGATGCAGGAAGAGATCGCTCAGCTGGAAGTCACGGGTGAATCCGGTGCCGGTCTGGTCAAGGTGACCATCAACGGTGCGCATAACTGCCGTCGCGTTGAAATCGACCCAAGCCTGCTCGAAGACGACAAAGACATGCTGGAAGATCTGGTTGCAGCCGCGTTTAACGATGCTGCGCGCCGTATCGATGAAACTCAGAAAGAGAAAATGGCCTCTGTTTCCAGCGGTATGCAACTGCCGCCTGGCTTCAAGATGCCATTCTGATGCAAACCAGTCCGCTGCTCACGCAGTTAATGGAAGCACTGCGCTGTCTGCCGGGTGTCGGCCCGAAGTCGGCGCAGCGCATGGCGTTTACGCTATTGCAGCGCGACCGCAGCGGCGGGATGCGCCTGGCGCAGGCTTTGACCCGTGCCATGTCAGAAATTGGTCACTGTGCGGATTGCCGTACCTTTACCGAGCAGGACGTGTGTAACATCTGCACTAATCCGCGTCGTCAGGAAAATGGTCAGATTTGCGTGGTGGAGAGTCCGGCGGACATCTACGCCATCGAACAGACCGGGCAGTTTTCTGGCCGCTATTTTGTGCTGATGGGGCATCTCTCCCCGCTGGACGGTATTGGCCCGGACGATATCGGTCTCGATCGCCTTGAACAGCGTCTTGAGTCCGAAACGATCAAAGAGGTGATCCTCGCCACCAACCCAACGGTGGAAGGGGAAGCTACGGCCAACTACATCGCCGAATTGTGCGCACAGTATGGCGTTGACGCCAGCCGCATCGCTCACGGTGTGCCAGTGGGTGGTGAGCTGGAGATGGTGGACGGCACCACGCTGTCCCACTCTCTGGCTGGACGTCACAAGATTATTTTCTGACCAAACGGAGGCTGCAATCGCGGCCTCCGCTTGAAATTCTCCCCTCGTATCCCCATCTCTCCCTCAACGTTTTAAAACCCCATTAAATGGCATTGTTGAGGTCGACATAGATGAAAGGACAAGAAACCCGTGGTTTCCAGTCAGAAGTAAAACAGCTTCTGCACCTGATGATCCATTCCCTGTATTCCAACAAAGAAATCTTCCTGCGTGAGCTGATTTCCAACGCCTCCGATGCGGCGGACAAGCTGCGCTTCCGCGCCCTGTCTAACCCGGATCTGTACGAAGGCGACGGAGAACTGCGCGTGCGCGTCTCTTTCGATAAAGAGAACCGTACCCTGACTATCGCCGATAACGGCATTGGTATGAACCGCGACGAGGTCATCGACCATCTCGGGACCATTGCTAAATCCGGTACCAAAGCGTTCCTCGAATCAATGGGCTCCGATCAGGCGAAAGACAGCCAGCTGATCGGCCAGTTCGGTGTGGGCTTCTACTCGGCGTTCATCGTTGCGGACAAAGTCACCGTACGTACCCGCGCAGCAGGCGACAGTGCGGATCACGGCGTCTTCTGGGAATCTAAAGGCGAAGGCGAATACACCGTTGATGACATCACCAAAGCGGACCGCGGTACCGAAATCACCCTTCACCTGCGTGAAGGCGAAGACGATTTCCTGAATGACTGGCGCGTGCGCTCCATCATCAGCAAATACTCCGACCATATTGCCCTGCCGGTTGAGATTGAAAAACAGGAAGAGAAAGACGGTGAAACCGTGGTGTCCTGGGAGAAAATCAACAAGGCGCAGGCGCTGTGGACGCGCAATAAGTCTGAAATTAAAGACGACGAATACAACGAATTCTACAAACACATCGCCCACGACTTTACCGATCCGCTCACCTGGAGCCACAACCGTGTGGAAGGTAAGCAGGAGTACACCAGCCTGCTGTATATCCCGTCTCAGGCGCCGTGGGATATGTGGAACCGCGATCACAAGCACGGTCTGAAGCTGTACGTCCAGCGCGTGTTTATCATGGATGACGCCGAGCAGTTCATGCCGAACTACCTGCGCTTTGTGCGTGGTCTCATTGACTCCAACGATCTGCCGCTGAACGTCTCCCGTGAAATTCTGCAGGACAGCACCGTCACCCGTAACCTGCGTAATGCACTGACCAAACGTGCGCTGCAGATGCTGGAAAAACTGGCGAAAGACGATGCAGAAAAATATCAGACCTTCTGGAAACAGTTCGGTCTGGTGCTGAAAGAGGGCCCTGCGGAAGATACATCCAACGTAGAAGCCATTGCTAAACTGCTGCGTTTCGCTTCCACTCACACCGACTCCTCTGCGCAGACCGTGTCGCTGGAAGAGTACGTCTCCCGCATGAAAGAAGGGCAGGAGAAGATCTACTACATCACCGCCGACAGCTACGCCGCGGCGAAGAGCAGCCCACACCTCGAGCTGCTGCGTAAGAAAGGCATCGAAGTACTGCTGCTGTCTGACCGCATCGACGAGTGGATGATGAACTACCTGACCGAGTTCGACGGTAAGGCGTTCCAGTCCGTCGCCAAAGCCGATGAGTCGATCGATAAGCTGGCCGATGAAGTGGACGAAAGCGCGAAAGAAGCGGAGAAGGCGCTGGAGCCTTTCGTTGAGCGCGTGAAAACGCTGCTGGGCGATCGCGTGAAAGAGGTGCGTTTCACTCACCGTCTGACCGATACCCCGGCCATTGTCACCACGGATGCGGATGAAATGAGCACCCAGATGGCGAAACTGTTCGCCGCGGCGGGCCAGGCGATGCCAGAAGTGAAATATATCTTCGAGCTGAACCCGGATCATCCGCTGGTGAAACGCGCGGCGGATACGCAGGACGAAGCACGCTTTGCCGAGTGGGTTGAGCTCCTGCTGGATCAGTCTCTGCTGGCCGAGCGCGGCACGCTGGAAGATCCTAACCTATTCATTAAACGTGTGAATGCGCTGCTGCTGGCGTAATTGACCCGCCTCCCCCTGGTCTTCTCCCTCTCCTGTGGGAGAGGACCGGGGGAGGGCACCAGACCGCTCCTTCCCGTTAATCTCCCTTCATTAACCGTTTCAGCCCGCCTGCCTTCCTTGAGCCATATCCGTTCTGGTGGTATTGTTTAGCGCTTTTGAAAAATTGAATCGACTTTTGAGGGGATTTTCGCAATGCGTATTATTCTGCTTGGCGCTCCGGGCGCGGGTAAAGGAACTCAGGCTCAGTTCATCATGGAGAAATACGGTATTCCGCAAATCTCCACCGGTGATATGCTGCGCGCCGCTGTTAAATCTGGCTCCGAGCTGGGTAAACAAGCGAAAGACATCATGGACGCAGGCAAGCTGGTGACCGACGAGCTGGTTATCGCTCTGGTCAAAGAGCGCATTGCTCAGGAAGACTGCCGTAACGGTTTCCTGCTGGACGGCTTCCCACGCACCATTCCTCAGGCTGATGCCATGAAAGAAGCGGGCATCAACGTGGACTACGTGCTCGAGTTCGACGTGCCGGACGAGCTGATCGTTGACCGTATTGTTGGTCGTCGCGTACACGCTGCCTCTGGCCGCGTTTACCACATCAAATTCAACCCGCCTAAGGTTGAAGGTAAAGATGACGTTACCGGTGAAGAGCTGACCACCCGTAAAGACGATCAGGAAGAGACCGTGCGTAAACGTCTGGTGGAATACCATCAGATGACCGCTCCGCTGATCGGTTATTACACCAAAGAAGCGCAGGCGGGTAACACCAAATACGCGAAAGTTGACGGCACCAAAGCCGTTGCTGACGTTCGTGCAGAGCTGGAAAAAATCCTCGGCTAATTGCACCTCTCTCACCCGGGCTCTCCGGGTGAGAAAAATTCTCATCTTACCTATTGCAGCAATGGGTTTCGTTTAAACGCTTTTCCGCTACAATTGAAAACCATTCAAATGGTTAAGAGGCGTGAATGAGTCAGGCGAAAACCGGCATCCTGCTTGCCAATCTGGGTACACCAGATGCACCGACATCAGAAGCGGTAAAACGCTACCTGCGACAATTTTTAAGCGACACGCGCGTCGTGGATACCCCAAGACTGTTGTGGTGGCCGCTGCTGCGTGGCGTCATTCTGCCGATTCGTGCCCCACGTGTAGCAAAGCTTTATCAGTCCGTCTGGATGGAAGAGGGCTCACCGCTGATGGTGTATAGCCGTCGGCAGGAAAAAGCGCTGGCCGCCCGCCTGCCGGATATGCCCGTCGCGCTGGGCATGAGCTACGGTAAACCGTCACTGGAAAGCGCGGTCGACTCGCTGCTGGCGCAGGGCGTCGACCACATTGTGGTACTCGCCCTTTATCCGCAGTATTCCTGCTCGACGGTTGCCGCCGTCTGGGATGAGCTGGCTCGTATTCTGGCGACCCGCCGCCGTATTCCTGGCGTGACCTTCATTCGCGATTACGCCGATAACGAACGCTATATTAAAGCGCTTGCCAGTAGCGCGCGCGCGTCGTTTGAAAAACATGGCGAGCCGGATCTGCTGTTGCTCTCCTATCACGGGATCCCGCAGCGCTTCGCCAATGAAGGGGATGATTACCCGCAGCGCTGCCGCGATACTACCCGTGAGCTGGTCTCAGCCCTCGACCTGCCGCCAGAGAAAGTGATGATGACCTTCCAGTCGCGTTTTGGCCGCGAGCCATGGTTAACGCCTTATACCGACGAAACCCTCAAAATGCTCGGTGAGAAGGGCGTGAAACATATTCAGGTGATGTCACCCGGTTTCTCCGCCGACTGTCTGGAAACGCTGGAAGAGATTGCCGTGCAGAACAGAGAGTTCTTCCTCGAGGCGGGCGGAACGAAATACGAATACATTCCGGCCCTTAACGACTCGCCTGAGCATATCGAGATGATGGTGTCGTTGGTGACAAACAGCCGCTGATCGCACTATGGGCCGGGTTTGTGCTACCATTCCCGGCCCATAATCCTTGCACAGTTCAGACCCATGAAATTTCCCGGTAAACGCAAATCTAAACACTACTTCCCCGTTGATGCCCGCGATCCGCTCCTGCAGCAAATCCAGCCGGAAAATGAAACCAGCGCTGCATGGGTCGTCGGTATCGATCAGACGCTGGTGGACATTGAAGCTAAAGTGGATGATGCGTTTGTCGCTCGTTACGGTCTGAGCGCCGGTCACTCGCTGGTGATTGAGGACGATGTTGCCGAAGCCCTGTATCAGGAGCTGACGCGCGAAAACCTGATCACCCATCAGTTTGCCGGTGGCACTATCGGCAACACCATGCACAACTACTCGGTGCTTGCCGACGACCGCTCTGTGTTATTGGGCGTCATGTGCAGCAACATCGAAATTGGTGGCTACGCCTACCGTTACCTGTGCAATACCTCCAGCCGCACCGATCTGAACTACCTTCAGGGCGTTGACGGGCCGATTGGCCGCTGTTTCACGCTGATCAGCGATTCCGGCGAACGTACCTTTGCCATCAGCCCCGGCCACATGAATAAGCTGCGTGCAGAGAGCATTCCGGAAGCGGTGATTGCGGGCGCGTCTGCACTGGTGCTGACGTCGTATCTGGTGCGCTGTAAACCCGGCGAGCCGATGCCGGAAGCCACCATGAAAGCGATTGAGTACGCGAAGAAATACAATGTGCCGGTCGTTCTGACGTTGGGTACCAAATTCGTGATAGCCGACAACCCCGAGTGGTGGCAGGCCTTCCTGAAGGAACACGTCTCGATTCTGGCGATGAACGAAGAAGAGGCTGAAGCGTTGACCGGCGAGAGCGATCCGCTGCTGGCCTCCGATAAAGCGCTCGACTGGGTCGATCTGGTGCTCTGCACGGCCGGACCGGTAGGGCTGTATATGGCAGGCTTCACGGAAGAAGAGAGCAAACGCAAAACGCAGCATCCACTGCTGCCAGGCGCCATTGCCGAGTTTAACCAGTACGAGTTCAGCCGCGCGATTCGCCATAAAGATTGCGAAAACCCGCTGCGTATTTACTCCCACATCGCGCCGTATATGGGCGGGCCAGAAAAGATCATGAACACCAATGGCGCGGGAGATGGCGCACTGGCGGCGCTGCTGCATGACATCACTGCGAATGCCTACCATAAAACCAACGTCCCGAATTCCAGCAAGCACAAATTCAACTGGCTGACCTATTCGTCGCTGGCGCAGGTGTGTAAGTACGCGAACCGCGTGAGTTATCAGGTGCTGAACCAGCACTCGCCGCGCTTAACCCGCGGTCTGCCGGAAAGGGAAGATAGCCTCGAAGAAGCCTACTGGGACCGGTAAAGGCAAAACGGCAACCTTGCGGTTGCCGTATTCGTGTTTGTACTCTCTCCCGGTGGGAGAGGGTCAGTCAGGGGCTGCAGGAGGCACACTTACCCCGTCACCACCTCGTCAACCGGCGGTTTCGTTAACAGCGTCAGCATCGCTTTTGCAATTTCGCGTTCACCCATCACCACCTGATCCGCACCCCGTTCGGTAATGTACTCCACCTCATCGTCATAATGGGCGCGGGCAATGATCTCAATATTCGGGCACTTCTCACGTGCGGACGCCACAATTTCACCCGCTTCATAGCCGTTTGGAATGGTCAGCAGCAGCCAGCGCGCGCAGTCCAGATGCGCGAGATTCATGATCTCTTCGTTTGCCGCATTGCCCAACACCGCGCGAACGCCGCGCTCGCGCAGCTCGTCGACGCGGGTACGTGATGTTTCAATCACCACCAGCGGGATCCCCTGCGCCATCAGCTTCTCACCGAGCAGGCTTCCTACGCGGCCAAAGCCGACCAGCAGGGCATGATTGCAAATATCCACCGGGATCTGCTTCTCTTCTTCGATAGCTTCTTCCAGCGTCTGCTCTTCCAGCGTTTCGGTTTTATCGAGGTATTTTTCCAGCAACGCAAACAGGACCGGGTTCAGCATGATGGAGAGGATCGCTCCGGCGAGGACCAGGTTTTGCCCGGCCTGCGGCAGCAGATTCAGCGCCATACCCAGGCCTGCCAGAATAAAGGCGAACTCACCAATCTGCGCCAGGCTGGCGGCGATGGTCAGAGCGGTACGCGGCGAGTGGCCAAACATCCGTACCAGGAAGAAGGCGGCAACCGACTTACCAAAGATAATAATCGCCAGGGTGCCCATCACGGCCAGCGGCTGCTGAACCAGAACCATCGGATCAAACAGCATCCCGACGGAGACAAAGAACAGGACGGCGAAGGCGTCGCGCAGCGGCAGCGTATCGTGCGCCGCACGGTGGCTCAGCTCGGATTCGTTCAGCACCATCCCGGCGAAGAACGCGCCCAGTGCAAAGGAGACGTCGAACAGTTCAACGGCACCAAAGGCAATCCCCAGCGCCAGGGCAAGGACAGACAGGGTAAACAACTCACGGGAGCCGGTGGCCGCGCTGCGGGACAGGATCCACGGCACCAGACGGCGGCCCACCAGCATCATAATGGTGATAAACGCCACCACTTTCCCGATGGTGATGCTCATGTCCAGCGCCAATGTCGCAAAGCCGACGCTCTCTTTTTCCATCATACCGGCGACGGCAGGCAGCAACACCAGCGTCAGCACCATCACCAGGTCTTCCACAATCAGCCAGCCTATCGCGATTTGTCCGCGCTGGCTGTCGATAAGCTGCCTCTCCTCAAGCGCGCGCAGCAGTACGACGGTACTGGCGGTTGAAAGACACAGCCCAAAGACGATACCGGTCATCAGCGACCAGCCAAGCACTGTCGAAAGCGCCATTCCCAGCAGCGTCGCTACGGCTATCTGTGCGATCGCTCCCGGTATGGCGATCGACTTTACCGCCATCAGATCCTTGAGTGAGAAATGCAGACCTACGCCAAACATCAGCAGAATCACGCCTAATTCCGCCAGTTCGGGCGCCAGTTTGGTATCCGCCACGAAACCTGGCGTAAAGGGACCCGCCAGCACACCCGCTAACAAATAGCCCACCAGAGGCGAAATACGCAGTTTATTGGCAATCATGCCGAGGATAAAAGCGAGCACAAGTCCACCAACAATGGTGGTGATAAGCGGTGTGGCGTGATGCATTCCGTCTCCTTTCGTTGTGGGTGTTCCATTTGGTTAAAAAACCAAAAACCGAGTAATAGTTTATGACAATTTTTGCCGTTATGTTTATGAATAATTGTTGAAGTTTGAATAAAACAGCAATATGCGTGTAAAAAAGCGCATTTTGATAAATTAGGCAGGGGGATGGAGAAGAAACCCTTATGGCATCAGGGTGTCAGGTCGCCAAAGTAAAACTTTAGCGACCGTTATATTACGCTTTATGGCGGTTATCAGGCAGGAATATGGTCAACATCCCCAGAAGCGGCAGGAAAGCACAGATTTTATAGACCAGGAAGATACTGGTGTGGTCGGCAATCATGCCCAGTACTGCCGCACCAAGGCCGCCCATGCCGAAAGCAAAACCGAAAAAGAGCCCGGAAACCATACCGATACGGCCTGGCAGCAGCTCCTGCGCGTAAACAAGGATGGCGGAAAACGCCGAGGCGAGGATAAACCCAATAATCACGGTCAAAATCCCCGTCCACTCCAGGCTTGCATACGGCAAAATAAGGGTAAACGGGGCCACGCCGAGGATAGAGCCCCAAATGACGTATTTGCGTCCGATTTTATCGCCCACAGGCCCGCCAATAACCGTCCCTGCAGCCACCGCAAACAGGAAGGCAAACAGGTGAAGCTGGGCGTTTTGGACCGATAATCCGAATTTTTGCATCAGGTAAAAGGTGTAATAGCTGCTGATGCTCGCCATATAGAAGTATTTCGAGAAAATCAGCACCAGAAGCACGGAGACGGCCAGAATGACCTTATCGCGAGGAAGGGGATTGATAACCTTCGCTTTAGGTTTACCTTTGTTCACGCGATGCTGCGCGGCATACCAGCGGCTGATCTGAATCAGCACAATAATCGCCAGCAAGGCTGCCAGCACAAACCACGCCACGTTACCCTTGCCGTACGGAGCGATGATCACCGCTGCCAGCAGTGGGCCGAGGGAGCTGCCAAAGTTACCGCCCACCTGAAACAGCGATTGCGCCAGCCCGTGACGGCCCCCGGAGGCCATGCGCGCCACGCGTGAGGACTCCGGGTGAAAGACCGACGACCCCGTGCCCACCAGCGCGGCGGCAATCAGCACAGCTTCAAAGCTGCCTGCCATTGCCAGCAGCACCAGCCCGCTCAAGGTAAAACACATGCCAATCGGTAGCGACCACGGCATGGGATATTTATCCGTCCAGTAGCCCACGACCGGTTGCAGAAGCGAGGAGGCCAGCTGGAAGGTCAGAGTGATCATCCCGATCTGCACGAACGTTAATGAAAACTCGGCCTGCAGCAGCGGGTAGATCGCGAGAATCAACGACTGGATCATGTCGTTGAGCAGATGTGAAAGGCTGATTGCGCCTAACACTTTAAACGAGGTGCGCGACGCCGGAGCGCCAGACACGGGCTGGGTTGATTCACTGATTGCCATAGAGATGAATACCACGTCTTTTGTTATTAGAAATGCAGGGTGTAATTATTATCCAACTAACATACCCGGCAGTGACATTTGAATAAAGTCGCAATTCTGAAAACTTATTTGTCTATTCTTATTAGTCACTGTAATTTTTGCCTTTGTCTATTGGTCAGGGAGAGAGAAGATGAAGTTAATGAAGCGGAGCGTCGCGCTGGCGCTGATCGCCGCCTGGGGTCTGGTTAGCCTGCCCGTGCAGGCCTATGAAAAAGATAAAACCTATAAAATCACCATTCTGCATACCAACGATCATCACGGCCATTTCTGGCGCAGTGAATACGGCGAATACGGTCTGTCGGCACAAAAAACGCTGGTGGATGGCATTCGTAAAGAGGTGGCAGCCCAGGGGGGCAGCGTACTGCTGCTGTCGGGGGGCGATATCAATACCGGCGTGCCGGAATCTGATTTACAGGATGCGGAGCCTGATTTCCGCGGCATGAATCTTATTGGCTACGATGCGATGGCCGTCGGTAACCATGAATTCGATAACCCGCTGACGGTGCTGCGTCAGCAGGAAAAATGGGCCAAATTTCCGTTCCTCTCTGCCAACATCTACCAGAAAAGCACCGGCGAGCGACTGTTCAAACCCTGGGCGCTGTTTAAGCGTCAGGATCTGAAAATTGCGGTCATCGGGTTAACCACCGACGATACGGCGAAAATCGGCAACCCTGAGTTCTTTACCGATATCGAATTCCGTAAACCGGCAGACGAAGCGAAGCTGGTCATTCAGGAATTGCAGCAGAACGAAAAGCCGGATGTCATTATTGCCACCACCCATATGGGCCACTACGACAACGGTGAGCACGGCTCGAATGCGCCGGGTGACGTGGAGATGGCTCGCAGCCTGCCTGCAGGCTCGCTGGCGATGATTGTGGGCGGTCATTCACAAGACCCGGTCTGCATGGCGTCAGAGAATAAAAAGCAGGTCGACTACGTGCCAGGCACGCCGTGTGCTCCGGATCGTCAGAACGGTATCTGGATTGTGCAGGCGCACGAATGGGGTAAATACGTGGGGCGTGCGGACTTTGAGTTCCGTAACGGCGAGATGAAGCTGGTGCACTATCAGCTCATTCCGGTCAACCTGAAGAAGAAAGTGACTTACCCTGACGGGAAGAGTGAACGCGTACTCTACACCCCGGAAATTGCCGAGAACGCGCAGATGCTCTCCCTGCTGACGCCCTTCCAGAATAAAGGCAAGGCGCAGCTGGACGTGAAGATTGGTACGCTGAATGGTCGTCTGGAAGGGGACCGCAGCAAAGTTCGCTTTGTGCAGACCAATATGGGGCATCTGGTGCTGGCGGCACAAATGGCGCGCACAAATGCCGATTTTGGCGTGATGAGCGGCGGCGGTATCCGCGACTCCATCGAAGGCGGAAACATCACCTATAAAGATGTGCTGAAGGTTCAGCCGTTCGGTAACATCGTGGTGTATGTCGACATGAGCGGTAAAGAGGTGATTGACTATCTCACCGCCGTGGCGCAGATGAAGCCGGATTCCGGCGCTTATCCGCAGTTTGCCAACGTCAGCTTTGTGGCGAAGGACGGCAAGCTCAACGACCTCAAAATCAAAGGCGAGCCGGTCGATCCTGCTAAAACCTACCGCATGGCAACATTAAGCTTTAACGCCACCGGTGGCGACGGTTATCCGCATATCGACAATAAACCGGGCTATGTGAATACCGGGTTTATCGATGCGGAAGTGCTGAAGCAGTTCATCGAGCAGAATTCACCGATCGACGTGAATACCTATGAGCCGAAAGGCGAGGTGAGCTGGCAGTAGTGCGGTTTTGTGCCGGGGGGCGGCTACGCCTGACCCGGCCTGTATGAGAATCGTCGGTCCGGTAAGCACAGTGCCTCCGGGCCACTTCCTCAATCCCGTCGCGCAATATCCGCAAATGTCGCGTCCAGTATTTTCGCCAGATCGCCTGCGGACAGTTCAATATCCAGCCCGCGTTTGCCGCCGGAAATATAAATGGTGTCGAACGTCTGCGAAGGGGCATCAATCAGCGTCGGCAGGCGTTTTTTCTGCCCGAGCGGGCTGATACCGCCGACAAGGTAGCCGGTAGTGCGTTGCGCAACCATCGGATCGGCCATATCCACCTTCTTTGCCCCCAGCGCTTTGGCCACTTTCTTGAGATCCAGCTGCCCGGCAACGGGCGTTACCGCGACGGCGAGGTGTTTCATATCACCGTTCACCGCCACCAGCAGCGTCTTATAAACCCGATCGGCGTTCAGCCCCAGTTTGCGCACCACTTCATCACCAAAATTCGTTTCGCTGGGATCGTGATCGTAGGTGTGGATCCGAAAGGGAATGTTGTTTTTTTCGAGTAATTTAACGGCGGGAGTCATAGCTATCCTTCTTACGACAGACAATTCATGCTGACAGCATACGCCTGACGTTTGTCTAAAAAATAGCACCATCTTGCGCAATAGTATTGGCAGTGATGGTCACTTTGAGCGACAATCGGCTCAACCGAAGGTCTCCTTCGGCATAATAAAAACGATGAAATTCCTCTTTGACGGGCCAATAGAAATATTGGCCATTTTTTTATTTCAGCAGTGACGGCAAATTCCCTTCTCCGTACAAATGTAACGCCCCGACAGCGACCACGTAACGCCCCGCAGGCAATGCATGTAACGTCTGCTGCCAGGCTTTGTTGCGTTCGTTCATCAGCACATCATACAACGATTCACTGAACGTCGACGGCAGCGCCAGTTTACCGTCCGTGGGCGGCGCATTCAGCCACCAGCCGATCATCGTTTGCAACAGACGCGCGTTGGTGTGCCAGTGGGTCAGGGTATCATCCAGCAGCATCAACCCATCATCAGGAAGCTGGCGCAGCAGGGCTATCTGGCTGTCCGTGCCTTCGAGCTCAATGACTGACAAATGACGTGCTCTCGCGGCATTCAACAGCTGGTAATCAATACCGTAATCCCCGCGTAGCCCCAGACGCTGCGCCTGGGTCGCCTGCAGGACCATCGCGATTTGCCACAGCGGCAGTGTGTCCAGCATGGAGAGCGACACGCCCGTCTCATCTGCGACGCGCGTCAGTTCAGCAAACTGCGTGTCGTTCAGACGTTCAGCCAGGGGGAGATCGCTTTCGAGGCCGGCAAACGGCGACGTCTGGCCCGAAATATCCGCTTCAACGACCAGCGCATCGGCGCTCTTCAGCAGTTTCATCAGACCGGCTGGCAGCGGGGACATATCCTGCGTGCCCATATGGATGCTGCCCACCAGGTGAAGGTGCTGCCCGCCGGGAAGCGAGATATCCATGCCGGGCCAGGCATAACGGCGGGGGAAGAGGGCGCGAAACGATGTTTTTATACGATTAAACAGACTCATACGCGCTCCATAAACGGAAAGGTTCATGCTAGCGCGTAGGAGAAGAAGGTTCAATCTTTCGGTTTAAACCGCAACAACCGGTTTGCGTTGCTCACCACGGTAATGGACGAGAGTGCCATCGCCGCACCCGCGACAACCGGGTTCAGCAGCGTGCCGGTCAGCGGCCACAAAATACCGGCGGCAATCGGGATACCGAGCGAGTTGTAGACGAAGGCACCCAGCAGGTTCTGCTTCATGTTGCGCAAGGTGGCTTTTGAAATCGCCAGCGCGTCCGCAACGCCCATCAGGCTGTGACGCATCAGGGTGATGGCGGCCGTCTCAATGGCGACATCGCTACCGCCCCCCATCGCAATACCCACTTCCGCCTGTGCCAGCGCCGGCGCATCGTTAATCCCGTCACCCACCATCGCCACCTGGCGACCCCGGCTTTGCAGCGTCTTAATGGCATCTGCTTTGCCGTCAGGTAACACCCCGGCAATGACCTCGTCAATCCCTGCTTCCCGGGCGATGGCGTTCGCCGTCACAGGATTATCCCCGGTCAACATCACCAGGCGATAGCCCGCGCGATGCAGGCGTTGCAACGCCTGCACGCTGTCCTGGCGTAGCGGATCGCGAATTGCCAGCAGCGCCGCGGCCTTGCCATCAACGGCAAGCAGAACCGGGGTTGCGCCCTGAGAGGCCTGAGCTTTCAGGTCTTGTTCCAGGGCAGAGGTCTCAACGCCATGCTCCTTCAGCAGTGCCTGATTTCCCAGCAGCAGCGTGTGCCCTTCGGCGGTACCGCTGACGCCTAAACCGCGCAGGGTACGGAAATTGCTCACCTGCGGCAGGCTGGCATTCCCCGCTTTCTCAATAATGGCGTGGGCCAGCGGGTGGCTGGAGCCTTGTTCAAGCGCCGCGGCGAGACGCAGCGCGTCATCCTGCGTGATGCCTGCGGTTATCACGGCCACTACCTGCGGTTTCCCTTCCGTCAGCGTGCCGGTTTTATCAAACACCAGCGTGTCCAGCGTGCTCGCCCGCTGCAACGCATCGGCATCCCGTACCAGCACGCCAAATTCAGCGGCACGGCCTACGCCTGAGATGATCGACATTGGCGTGGCAAGACCGAGCGCGCAAGGACAGGCAATGATCAGCACCGTGGTGGCAATCACCAGGGTATAAACAATTTGCGGTGCCGGGCCGAAGACATACCAGATAGCCGCGCTCAGCAGCGCGATACCGACCACGACCGGCACAAATATGGCGGAGATTTTATCGGCCAGCTGACCAATTTCCGGCTTACTGCTCTGTGCCTGACGCACCATGCGAATAATGCGTGACAGCGTGGTATGGCTGCCGACGGCACTGGCGGTGAAAAGCACGCTACCGTCCTGCACCACCGTACCGGCATGAATGGCATCGCCCTGGGCTTTCTGTTGCGGGACGGGTTCGCCGGTCAGCATCGCTTCGTCAAACCAGGCTTCGCCCTGAGTGATTTCACCGTCGACGGGAACGCGGTCGCCGGTGGTCAGGCGCAGCGTCATGCCGGGTTGAACTTCAGCCAATGGGACATTTTTTTCACCTGCATCCGTCACGACGCGCGCGGTCGGTGGGGTTAAATCCAGCAGGCGCTCCAGCGCTTTGGAGGAGCGCTGACGGGCGCGCGCTTCAAGCATATGGCCGAGGTTAATCAGGCCGATAATCATCGCGCTCGCTTCATAATAGAGATGACGCGCTTCCATCGGGAACCACTGGGGCCAGACGTTGACGCTCATGGAGTACAGCCACGCCGCACCCGTACCGAGTGCGACCAGGGTGTCCATCGTCGCGGTGCGATTTTTCAGGCTTTTCCAGGCGCTGGAGTAGAAGTGACCGCCTGCGAAGACCATCACGGCAAGCGTAATCAACCCAATGACCAGCCACAGCGTGCGGTTATCGTCGGTGACCATCATATTGTCACCGATCATACCCCACACCATGACCGGCACCCCAACCAGCAGCGCGACGATGGCCTGCCAGCGGAAGCGTTTCATGGTGGCGACGGCCGTTTCCTGCTGGCGTTCACGACGTTTGAGGTCATCTTCGATGGCCTCTGCGCCGTAGCCCGCTTTTTCAACGGCCTGCACTAAATCTGCGGCGGAGGCACTGCCCATCACCAGCGCAGTACGCTCCGCAAGATTGACCCGTGCCTGCGCGACACCCGGTACAGCCTGCAAGGCATTTTGTACCCGGGAGACGCAGCTGGCGCAGCTCATGCCGTTGATCAGCAGCTGTTGGCTGTCATCAATATCATCAGCTACCGGAAGCTCAGGAGTGGCCGCTGTCAGTGCTTCCGACGGGGATGATGACTCTGCCAGCGGTTTAGCCTTTGGGTGGCTCAGCTCCGCCCCATAACCAGCCTGTTTGATCGTATCAATCAGCGCATCCGCACTGGCGCTACCGGTGACGGCGGCGTGATCAAGGGTCACTTCAGCGCTGTCTACATCAGGACGCTGTTCCAGACTTTCTTTAACGCGTTTGACACAGTGGCCGCAGGAGAGGCCGTCCAGTGTCAGGTCAATAGTGTGAGACATAACAAAACTCCCGTATAATGATCTGGTCAGATGTTGACCGGCATAACGCTTTTCGCTAACTGTTATGAAGGTTAAACCTTCCATCAAGGGGAAGGTCAAGGGGGAAATGTGAATATCAGTGATGTTGCGAAAAAAACCGGATTGACCAGCAAAGCGATCCGTTTTTATGAAGAGAAGGGGCTGGTGACACCGCCGCTGCGCAGTGAAAATGGCTACCGCAGTTATACGCAACTGCATCTTGATGAACTGACGCTGCTGCGCCAGGCGCGGCAGGTGGGATTTAACCTTGAAGAGTGCGGCGAGCTGGTCACCTTATTCAACGATCCGGCACGCCATAGCGCAGACGTGAAAAAACGTACGCTGGAGAAAGTGGCTGAGATTGAACGCCACATTACCGAGTTACAGGCGATGCGTCAGCAGCTTCTGGCGCTGGCGGAATCCTGTCCGGGGGATGACAGCGCCGACTGCCCGATTATCGATAATCTGTCCGGCTGTTGTCATCGCAAGGCTCATGCCTGACAGGCTTTAACCCGCAGGGTTATCCCTTCCACCGCAATGACCTCAACCTGCGTGCCGGCGCTGAGGTCATCGTCGGCCACCACGGGCCATGAACTGTCGCCCACGCGCATATGTCCGCGCCCGTTAACCAGCGCCGTGTCGAGCGTAAAACGTTTGCCGACAATCTGCTGCCCGCGCTGATTGAGGTGGGCGTCGAGCGGTTTCTGGTCTGCCACCTGGCGGTTAAGCCAGCGCTACCACAGCCAGGCGGCCAACAGCGTCAGCACGGCAAATAACGCCCCCTGCCACGCCCAGTCGAGGGGCAGTAGCCAGACCACTAACCCGGTAATGACAGCGGCAACACCGCTCCAGAGCAGGTAACCGTTGCCGCCAAGCATCTCCGCGGCCAGCAATAAGCCACCGAGGCTTAGCCAGAATGCATGAGGATGTGCGACGATTAGCTCAATCATTTTTTGCGCTCGTTTCCGCTGTCTTTGATAAGTTCCGTGATCCCGGCGATGGAGCCCATCAGGCTGCTGGCATCCAGCGGCATCATCACTACTTTGCTGTTGTTCGCGGAGCCAATCTCTTTCAGCGCGTCAGTGTATTTTTGCGCAACGAAGTAGTTCACCGCCTGGATATCACCCGCCGCAATTGCTTCAGAGACCATCTGGGTGGCGCGGGCTTCCGCTTCTGCAGAACGTTCACGGGCTTCCGCCTGTAAGAAGGCAGACTGGCGTTCACCTTCCGCTTTCAGGATCTGCGACTGTTTTTCCCCTTCGGCTTTCAGGATCTCTGCCTGACGCACCCCTTCAGCTTCCAGAATATAGGCGCGTTTGGTCCGTTCCGCTTTCATCTGCGCGTTCATGGAGGCGATCAGCTCTGCCGGTGGGCGCACGTCACGGATCTCAATACGGGTAACTTTGATCCCCCACGGGTTGGTGGCCTCGTCGACAATGTGCAGCAGGCGGGTGTTAATGCTGTCGCGCTGAGAGAGCATCTCGTCCAGCTCCATTGAACCGAGCACGGTACGAATGTTGGTCATCGTCAGATTTACGATAGCCAGCTCCAGATTGCTGACTTCATAGGCCGCTTTTGGGGCATCAATAACCTGAATAAAACAGACCGCATCAATGGTGACGTTGGCGTTATCCTTGGAGATCACTTCCTGGGAAGGAATATCCAGCACCTGTTCCATCATATTGATTTTACGTCCAATCCTGTCCATGAAAGGGACAATCAGGCTTAAACCCGGCTGGAGCGTGTTGGTGTAGCGGCCAAAGCGTTCAACGGTCCACTGATACCCCTGTGGGACAATTTTGACGCCAGCGCCGACAATAACCAGCGCAACGAAAATAAGGACAGGTATAACGATAAGCATAAAAACCTCCTGTTTTGCATGCTGTGACGAAGGGAACGGCGTGTGTGTTATAAGTCAGTATATCGGCTAACGGGCTGAAATTCGCCCCTGTAAAGAAGGGGGCGCGACGAATACCGGTAAAACCTTTACTCCAGCCATCGATACACCCTATTCGCGCTGCGTTCGTGAAAGGATTATTCTACGCATGGTTGCAATAAAGGTGGTTACAGGATGCATGATGAACAATAAAAATACGCTCTTGCAGGTCAGGGATGTCGGTTTTCGTGTGGCAAATACCACGATCCTTCAGCATGTCGATTTTTGTCTTTCCCCGGGTGAGTTCAAACTGATAACAGGGCCGTCAGGCTGTGGTAAAAGCACGTTATTAAAGATTGTCGCTTCACTGCTCAGCCCCACTGAGGGCGCTATCCTGTTTGAAGGGCAGGATATCGCGACACTGTCGCCAGAAAGCTATCGCCAGCAGGTCTCTTACTGCGTGCAAACCCCTTCGCTGTTTGGGGACACGGTTTATGACAACCTGGTCTTTCCGTGGCAAATCCGTCATAAAACGCCGGAGCCAGAAAAATTTATCGCCGATCTGGCCCGCTTTGGCCTGTCGAAAGAGACGCTGATTAAATCCATCAATGAATTATCGGGCGGCGAAAAGCAGCGCGTTTCGCTGATTCGCAATCTGCAGTTTTTGCCGAAGATATTGTTACTGGACGAGATCACCAGCGCGCTGGATGAGGTGAACAAACGCAACGTTAACGAGATTATTCATCGTTACGCAAGCGAGCAGAATATTGCCGTGCTGTGGGTTACGCACGATTCAAACGAAATTACCCATGCGGATGACGTCATTACGCTTGAGCCGCAGGGCGGGAAAATGCAGGAGGCAAACCGTGGGTGAGCATAATATTACGAATACGTCGCTGGCGTTTTCGATGGTGCTGGTACTGATCGCTATTGTGGTGAGCTACCGGGAAAAGCTAGGCCTGGAGAAAGATATTATCTGGAGTATCTGCCGCGCGGTTATCCAGCTCATTATTGTCGGCTATGTGCTGAAGTATATTTTTAACGTCAACCACGCGGTGCTGACGCTCCTAATGGTGCTGTTTATCTGCTTTAACGCGGCGTGGAACGCGCAGAAACGCAGTAAGTATATCGATAAGGCGTTTGTCTCATCGTTTATCGCCATTACAACCGGGACGGCGCTGACGCTGGCGGTGCTGGTGGTGTCCGGCTCAATCGAGTTTACGCCGATGCAGGTTATCCCTATTTCCGGGATGATTGCGGGGAACGCGATGGTGGCTGTAGGACTGTGTTACAACAACCTCGGCCAGCGGTTTAGCAGTGAACAACAGAAGCTGCAGGAGAAATTAAGCCTGGGGGCGACACCGAAAATGGCCTCGGCGGTACTGATCCGCGACAGCATCCGCTCGTCGCTGATCCCAACGGTGGATTCCGCAAAAACGGTTGGGCTGGTTAGCCTGCCGGGAATGATGTCCGGGCTGATTTTTGCCGGTATCGATCCGGTCAAAGCCATTAAATATCAGATCATGGTGACCTTTATGCTGCTCTCTACGGCCAGCCTGTCGACCATTATTGCCTGCTATTTAACCTATCGGAAGTTCTACAACGCGCGCCATCAGCTGGTGGTGACGCAGTTGAAAAAGGCGGGGTGACCGCCTCTTGTGCAGGCCCGGTGAGCGCAAACGGCACCGGGCCTGTTCATCAGTAGAGCAGGGCGTACAGCTGACGGCGGTACGTCGACGCCAGCGCATCGCCGGTGCCCAGCGCGGCCAGGATCTCCTGGAACATTTTCCGCGCCTGACCGTCGGCGGCACCCAGATCGTTTTGCAGATGGCTGAACAGCAGTGCCAGCGCTTCTTCGTTACGTCCCACCTGATGCAGCTGCAGCGCCAGCTGGCTTGCCAGCGCGGCATCGGTCGGGTTATCGGCAACCTGCTGTTGAAGCTGCTGGATCTCCGGCGTATCCGCCGCCTGTTTCAGCAGATCGATCTGCGCGACCAGACCCTGATAACGGGTATCCTGATCCTGCAGTGGAATGGTCTTCAGCACAGCTTCCGCATCGTCGGAACGGTGCAGGGCAATCTGCGTTTCCGCAAGGAGCAGGCCAATCTGGCTGTCCTGTTTCGACAGCTGCCACGCCTCTTTGAGCAGCGGCAGCGCTTCGTCGTATTTGCCTTCCTGCATCAGTCCCATGGCTTCCTGCGCCTTCAGCTCTTCCTCGCGTGGCAGGACTTTATCCAGCAGGGCGCGAATCGCTTCTTCAGGCTGTGGCCCCTGGAAGCCATCAACAGGTTGCCCATTCTGGAACAGATAGACGGTTGGAATCGCGCGCAGGCCAAACTGAGACGCCACCATAGGCTCAGCGTCACAATCCAGTTTGGCGAGAATGAACTGGCCATTGTATTGCGCGGCAAGGCTTTCGAGTACCGGCGTCAGCTGCAGACAGTGTTGGCTACGCTCAGACCAGAAGTAGAACAGCACCGGTTTGGTCATGGACTGTTCGAGGGTCTGTTGCAGGTTTGCTTCAGTAATATTGACGATATTCTGTACGGACATGCGGCCTTCTCTTTTATCGGTTTGTTATTTACATGGGGGTTAGCGACGACGCTTCAACTCAACCGTGTAAAATTTTGTCCATCATCCGGCCCGGCAGCAGGCGTTTTAACCAGCCTACCGCATGGGTTACCAGCGTCACCGGATAGCGCATTTTGGGGTTTTCGCTCTCAAAAGCATGGCGCACTTTAGCGACGACTGCTTCCGGCCCGAGCGTAAAGCGTGCGGCGATACCGGGGTTTTCGACCGGTTTATCCGCCTGGGTCTGGTTAACGTTTTCCGTAAAGCGGGTGCGGATAGGGCCCGGCTCAATCAGGCTGACCTTAATGCCGCTGTGACGCAACTCCATGCGCAGGGCGTCGGACCAGGCCTCCAGCGCATACTTGCTGGCGGCATAGGCCCCGCGGCCCGGCGTTGAAATCAGCCCCATCACGGAGGAGGTCATCACAATGCGTCCTTCACCGTGCGGCAGCATGGCGGGGAGCAGGCGCATGGTGAGCTGATGGACGCCGAAGAAATTGGTGGAAAACTGTTTTTCCAGTTGCTCGCGGGTGAGCGTGTCCAGGGGACCATACACGCCGTAACCGGCATTGTTAAAAAGGCCGTACAGACGGTTGTCGGTCAGGGCCAGCACCTCATCGGCTGCGCGTTCCACGCTTTCCGGTGAGTCTAAATCCAGTAACACACCGGTAAAGCCCAGCCCGTTCATGCGTTCGACGTCGTCGGGTTTACGGCAGGCCGCCAGTACCCAATATCCCTGACGCTTCAACTCGAGTGCACTTTCAAGACCGATTCCGCTGGAACATCCTGTAATTAAGACCGATTTTTGCATAACTTTACCTGTCAGGATCTCCGCTGAATTAGGAGTCATGTTTAACTAAAGGGGCCAGCCGTGTTGCCATCCAGTCGGCAATAAACGGCTGCGCATCGCGATTGGGGTGGATCCCATCGTCTTGCATCCACTGGGGTTTGAGATAGACCTCTTCCATAAAAAATGGCAGCAGCGGAATATCAAACTCGTTGGCAAGCTTTGGGTAGATCGCGCTAAAGGCTTCATTATACCGACGTCCATAGTTGGCGGGCAGGCGAATTTGCATCAGCAGCGGTTGCGCGTTCGCGGCCTTAATATCCTTAAGGATCGTGCGCAGGGTCTGTTCCGTTTGCTGAGGCTGGAAACCACGCAAGCCATCATTACCGCCCAGCTCAACCAGCACCCATCGCGGTTGATGCTGTTTGAGTAAGGCTGGCAGGCGCGACAAGCCTTGCTGCGAGGTATCACCGCTGATGCTGCCATTAATAACCGTTGTCTTACTCTGCCATTTGTCATTGAGCAGAGCTGGCCAGGCCGCGTTGGCCGCCATGCGATAGCCTGCACTCAGGCTGTCACCGAGAACCAGTAACGTGTCCGCTGCCGCCGCGCGGAAGGTCATCAGGATTAAAAACAGGAAGGGCAAATGCCAGCGGAAAACATTGTTGAAGTTCATCGTCTTAAGAAGTCCGTCGGTCAGGGGGAACACGAGCTTTCCATCCTCACCGGAGTTGAACTCGTTGTCAAACGCGCCGAAACCATTGCGCTGATTGGCGAGTCCGGTTCCGGGAAGTCCACGCTGCTGGCCATTTTAGCCGGTCTGGACGACGGCAGCAGTGGAGAGGTCAACCTGGTCGGGCAACCGCTGCATCAGCTTGATGAAGAGGCGCGTGCCGCGCTCCGCGCACGTCATATCGGGTTTGTCTTTCAGTCCTTCATGCTGATCCCGACGCTCAATGCGCTGGAAAACGTTGAACTGCCGGCACTGCTGCGCGGCGGTAACAGCCGTGAAAGTCGCGCCCACGCGAAGGCATTGCTGGAGCAACTAGGGCTTGGCAAACGCCTCGACCATCTTCCGGCGCAGCTATCCGGCGGGGAGCAACAGCGTGTGGCCCTGGCCCGGGCGTTTAACGGCCGCCCGGACGTGCTGTTTGCGGATGAGCCTACCGGAAATCTCGACCGAAAGACCGGGGATAAAATTGCCGACCTGCTGTTTTCGCTCAACCGCGAACACGGGACCACGCTGATTCTGGTGACCCACGATCCGCAACTGGCTGCCCGCTGCGACCGTCGCCTGCGGCTGGTTAACGGTGAACTGCAGGAGGAAGCATGATTGCCCGCTGGTTCTGGCGCGAATGGCGCTCGCCCACGCTGTTGATTGTCTGGATGGCGTTAAGCCTGGCGGTAGCCTGCGTGCTGGCGTTGGGCAGCGTCAGCGATCGCATGGAGAAAGGGTTAAGCCAGCAAAGCCGCGAGTTTATGGCCGGAGACAGGGCGCTGCAAAGCTCGCGTCCCGTCCCGCCGGGCTGGCTTGACGAAGCGCGTAAGCGTGGGCTGAAGGTGGGGGAACAGCTGAGCTTTCAGACCATGACCTTTGCCGGCGATACGCCGCAGCTGGCGAGCGTCAAAGCCGTCGACGACCTTTACCCGCTGTACGGTGAACTGCAGACCAGCCCGCCTGGCTTAAAGCCGAAACCGGGCACGGTGCTGCTGGCGCCACGTTTAATGGCGCTGCTGAACCTGAAAACGGGTGACAGCATCGACGTGGGTGACGCCACGCTCCGTATCGCCGGGGAGGTGGTTCAGGAACCTGACTCCGGCTTTAACCCGTTCCAGCTTGCCCCGCGCTTGCTGATGAATACCGTTGATGTGGCGAATACCCATGCCGTGCAGCCGGGAAGCCGCGTCACCTGGCGCTATAAGTTTGCGGGAACGCCCGCCCAGCTTGACGCGTATGAAAAATGGCTGCTGCCGCAGTTAAAACCGGAGCATCGCTGGTACGGACTGGAGCAGGACGAAGGGGCGCTTGGTAAATCTCTCGAACGGTCTCAGCAGTTCCTGCTGCTTTCAGCGCTGTTAACCCTGCTGCTGGCCGTGGCGGCGGTGGCGGTGGCCATGGGGCACTACTGCCGCAGCCGATACGATCTGGTGGCGATCCTCAAGACCCTCGGCGCGGGCAGCGCCCAGCTGCGTAAGCTGATTGTCGGCCAGTGGCTGATGCTGCTGGTGTTGTCAGCACTCACCGGTGGGGCGATGGGGCTGCTGTTTGAAAAGCTGCTGATGGTCATGCTGAAACCGGTACTGCCTGCCGCACTTCCACCGGCCAGCCTCTGGCCGTGGCTGTGGGCGATTGGCGCGATGATGGTGATCTCGGTGCTGGTGGGGCTTCGCCCGTACCGGCTGTTGCTCGCGACGCAGCCGCTGCGCGTGCTGCGCCGTGACGTGGTGGCCAACGTCTGGCCGCTGAAGTTCTATCTTCCTGTCATTGTTGCGGTGTCGGTTGGGTTGTTGGCCTGGCTGATGGGCGGCAGCACGCTGCTGTGGGCCGTACTGGCCGGGGCGGTGGTGCTGGCGCTGCTGTGTGGTGTGGTCGGCTGGGTGCTCCTTAATGTGCTTAAAAAGCTGACGGTGAAGTCGCTTCCCGTGCGGCTGGCGGTGAACCGTCTGCTGCACCAGCCCTGGTCTACGCTGAGTCAGCTGTCTGCCTTTTCGCTGTCGTTTATGCTGCTGGCACTGCTGCTGGTGCTGCGCGGCGATCTGCTGGATCGCTGGCAACAGCAGCTTCCGCCGGAAAGCCCGAACTATTTCCTGATCAATATCGCCCCTGAGCAGGTGACACCGCTGAAGACGTTCCTGGCGGAACACCAGATTGTGCCGGAGTCGTTCTACCCCATCGTCCGTGCGCGTCTGACGCAGATCAACGGCCAGTCCACGGAGGGAAACAAGGATGAATCGCTTAACCGCGAACTGAACCTGACCTGGCAGGAGAAACGTCCAGATCACAACCCGATTACCGCCGGCAGCTGGCCGCCGAAAGCGGGTGAAGTGTCGATGGAAGAGGGGCTGGCGACGCGCCTGAACGTCAGGCTGGGCGACAGCGTGACCTTTACCGGCGATACCCAGGACTTTAGCGCTAAGGTCACCAGCCTGCGTAAGGTGGACTGGGAAAGCCTGCGGCCGAACTTCTTCTTTATTTTCCCCGCAGGCGCACTGGACGGACAGCCGCAAAGCTGGCTCACCAGTTTCCGCTGGGAAAACGGCAACGGTATGCTGACCCGGCTGAACCGCGAATTTCCGACGGTCAGCCTGCTGGATATTGGCGCGATCCTTAAACAGGTCGGGCAGGTGCTGGAGCAGGTCAGCCGGGCTCTGGAGGTCATGGTGGTGCTGGTGACGATCTGCGGCGTACTGTTGCTGCTGGCCCAGGTGCAGGTCGGGATGCGGCAGCGTCATCAGGAGCTGGTGGTCTATCGCACGCTCGGGGCGAGTAAGCGACTGCTGCGCACCACGCTGTGGAGCGAGTTCGCCCTGCTGGGGCTGGTCTCGGGTCTGGTGGCGGCGATGGGGGCTGAGACGGCGTTAGCCGTGCTGCAGACCCGGGTCTTCGATTTCCCGTGGGAGCCTGACTGGCGGCTGTGGTTCACGCTGCCGGTCTGCGGTGCGGTGCTGCTGTCGCTGTGTGGCGGCTGGCTCGGCACGCGATTGCTAAAAGGCAAAGCGCTGTTCCGTCAGTTTGCCAGTTAGTTCAAATCCGTGATAATTGCGCACCGGTTTATCTGCTGGTGCGTAATAATTTAGCAGCACAAATCGGTAATACCCATGCGTTTAGTAGCACAAAACATTAAAAACCCGCGCACACAGCAAGATTATTTCCAGTTAATATTCACCTGCTAAATATTTAGCAGCGTGTCTATAAAGGAAAAATAATGACTATAAAAAAATCAGCGCTGGCAGTAACAATTGGCGCAGCAGTGGCATTGACCTCCTTCGCATCTCAGGCGGAAATCACGGTTCTTAAACAAGACCCTCAGGCAGGTAACCCGCTGAGCCGTCTTAACTTTACCGTTGGCGGCAGTATTCGTCCTCAGTTCAACATGATGACGGGCGACGGCGATAAAGGCTCCTACAAACGTAATGGCTTCGACGGCGGCACCCGTTTCCGTTTCGCAGCAGATTACTATCTGTTTGATGACATCAGCTGGATCAGCTACTACGAGCTGGGTGTGAACATTCCGGCGCTGTTCAACTGGGATAATCACTACGCTGAAGGTGCTAACGACACCTCTCGCCGTATGCTGTACACCGGTCTGAAGAGCGACACCTGGGGTACGCTGACCTTCGGTCAACAGAACAGCGTTTACTATGATGTGGTTGGCGTGAAAACCGATATCTGGGACTACGACATGATTGGTCAGGCTCCAGGTAACGGGATCAACGGTGACTACGACGGTTCTTATCGTTCACGCAAAATGCTGAAATATAAGAAAACCGTAGGCGATGCGGATATCTATGCATCCTACCTGTTTGAAGACAGCGAATACCTGCCGGGCAATGGCCTGCGTTACAAACGTAAAGGCGGCGGTTCACTGGGTCTGGATTACCACCTGACCACCGATCTGACCTGGGGCGCAGCGTGGAACTACACCCGCGCGGACATGCGTAACCCGGACAACGGCGACAGCAAATCTTACGACCAGAATATCCTCGGTACCGCGCTGAGCTGGACGCCGGATAACTGGACCTTCTCGGCTGGCGGCGGCTGGTACCAGAACTTCCTGACCACCAAAAAAGTGTCTACTGACAACTACTTTGCCGGTGATGCATGGGGTATTGAATACTTCGCAGGGTACAAATTCCCAATCGATCAGTATGCGGTGAAATCCATCCAGCCTTACTTCATGGGTGACCGTATTGAGTACGTGAATGGTCGTAACTACCAGCGTATCGATAACGGTGTGGGTGTTAGCGTCCAGCTGGACTACGGTTTCCGTGTTGATTACGAACACGTGTTCACCTCCAGCACGGATAACCTGGGCGACATGAACCTGGTGCGTCTGCGTTACGACTTCTAAGTTCAGTCCGCAGGGGAGTCACCCCGATATGAAAACGGCAACCCTGGGTTGCCGTTTTTTTGCGCGTGATTCAGCGATTGAGCCAGTCAGCCACGTCCTCAAACGTTCCGCGATACACAATCTTCTCCGCCTTTTTTGCCAGCTGCCAGGTGTACATCGGGTCGTAATAGTCGTTCAGCAGCGGGGCAAGCCAGCGCAAATGCGCGTCGGTGCTGCCAGAACGTTGTTGCTCCTGCAGGGCGGAATCCAGCAGCGCCGTAAAGTCTGCAAAGCGCTGCAGCCCCAGACGGCGGCGAATGGCAAACAGGCCGTGGTGCAGGTATTCGCTGTACGCTTTCCAGCCCGCCTCTTCGCCAAAGGCAGCGGAAAAATCCGCCCACATATGGTCGAAATACTCTTCACGCAGGCGTTCAAGACGGACATCAAACGGGTCTTCTACTACCACAACAGGCGCCTGAACCATGCGGTCTCGCAGGCATTCCGGCAGGTGGTTGGAGCCAATCATCCGCCCTTCATCTTCCAGCACCCAGCGTGCGGCCTCTTTTTTCAACAGCACGACGGCGAGCTGGTTTTCGAAACTCGCCTGCGAAAGCTGTGGTGTAAGCGTGCGGCCAAACGACGAGCCGCGATGGTGTGCCAGCCCTTCCAGATCCACACCCTGCGCGTGCTGTTTCACCAGCAACGTTTTGCCGCTCCCGGTACAGCCGCCGATCAGCACCATCGGTTTTTGCACCTGCTCAGCGGTTACCTCAATTGCGGTCTGACGCAGCGCTTTATAGCCGCCTGCGATCAGCGGGTAATCCACGCCGCGCGCTTTCAACCAGGCCTGAGTGATATGCGAGCGTTGACCGCCACGCGCGCAGCAGAGGTAGCCGGTGGGGTGGGAGAGGCAGGCTTCGCGCCAGGCGTTAATGCGCATCTCACGGGTGCTGCCTGCGACCAGACTATGGCCGAGTGCAAGCGCAGCGTCCGGCCCCTGGCGTTTATAGCAGGTACCGACGGCGGCGCGTTCATCATCGTTCATCAGAGGCAGGTTGATTGCCGCAGGCATCGCGCCCTGGGCGAATTCGATCGGCGCGCGAACGTCGATTAAAGGGGTATCGGATGCGAGGATCGCGCGATAGTCCGTTCCATCGTTCATGGTTTTTCCAGAAGAAAACTAAGCTGCAATGGGCGGGGATTGTACGCCGGGGAGGGGGAAGGTCAACTCCCCGGCAGAGGAGTATTACTTAAGCTTTGATTGCGCCCAGATAATTCCGCTCGCGTATTCCGGCGGCAGGAGAGGAATAATCGCTTCCAGCGTGGCGCTCAGACGATCGGTGTCGGTATCGTTCAGGTTCAGGTGACCGACCTTACGACCCGGACGCACCTCTTTGTCATACCAGTGCAGATGCACCAGCGGCAGCTTGAGCCAGTCGTAGTTCAGATCGGTACCGATCAGGTTGATCATCACCGACGGGCTGTTGACCACCGGCTGCGGCAGCGGCAGGTCAGTGATGGCGCGCAGGTGCAGCTCGAACTGGCTGATGGACGCCCCGTTTTGGGTCCAGTGACCACTGTTGTGAACGCGCGGTGCCAGTTCGTTAATCAGCAGACCGGACGGCGTGACAAAACACTCCATCGCCATGACGCCGACGTAACCGAGTTCGTGCATGATGGCAGAGAGCATCTCTTCTGCCTGCGCCTGCTGTTCAGCACTGGCCTGCGGGAATGCAACGCTGGTACGCAGGATCCCGTCCTGATGCAGGTTATGCGTCAGCGGATAAAAAACGGTATGGCCGTCCTGCCCGCGAGCACCTACCAGCGAGACTTCACCGCTGAAGTTAATGCCCTGCTCAACGATGCACTCCCCGTAGCAATCGTCCGGCAGCTCGTGAGTGTTGTCGGCGCGCAGACGCCACTGTCCACGACCGTCGTACCCGCCGACGCGACGCTTCACAATTGCCAGCTCGCCCAGCATTGCGAATACATCCTTCCACTCGCTTTTATCGGACAATAGCTGCCACGGCGCAGTCGGCAGCCCGAGCTTATCGAACAGCTGCTTTTGCGTCAGACGGTCAGCAATAATGGGAAAGACGTCGCGGTTAACGAAGGCATTGTGACGCGCCAGCTCGCGCGTCAGGGCCGTTTGTGGCCAGCGTTCAATCTCCGCGGTGATCACACTCTGGTGAAACGGCACGGCTTCCGGTTCGTCATCCAGCCCGACGGGCCAGACGGCAATACCCAGCGGCTCACCGGCCTGACGCAGCATACGGCCTAACTGACCATTACCGAGGATGCATACCTGCTTCATGCCGCACCCCGTGGGTCCGGATTGTCCAGCACCTCGTCGGTCTGGGCTTTACGCCAGTCCGCCAGACGCTGATGTAACGCTTTATCGTGAGTCGCCAGGATCTGCGCGGCGAGCAGGGCAGCGTTGGCAGCGCCCGCTTTACCAATGGCCAGCGTGCCGACCGGAATGCCACGCGGCATCTGAACGATGGAATAGAGGCTATCGACACCACTTAACGCAGCGCTTTGCACCGGAACACCCAGAACCGGTACCAGCGTTTTGGCGGCAATCATGCCTGGCAGATGTGCTGCGCCGCCCGCACCGGCAATGATCACCTCATAACCCTTCTCTTCGGCGCTTTCGGCGAAGCTGAACAGTTTGTCCGGTGTACGGTGTGCGGAGACCACTTCAACGTGGTGCGGAACATTCAGGATTTCAAAGATTTCGGCGGTGAACTGCATGGTAGCCCAGTCGCTTTTGGACCCCATCACGATGGCGACACGCGCCGGATTATTGCGGGAAGACATGCGTCTTAAAACTCCTGTGGTGCGAAACACACTGCTTTCGAGGGCACAGAGAATAGCATGTAATAGGGGCAAGGAAAACGGTTGCGCGGTTAAAAACTGAGCCGTTGTAGCCCTCAGGAGATAACAAAACAGACCGCGTTCTGGCGGTCTGTTTTATCAGGCATCGATGTGCTTTGATGTGCTTTTGACGGACGGCACGGTCAGCAGACGTCTTATTTAGTCAGTTCTGCCGTCATATGAACGCGGTTGTTAAACTGAGCGCTGGTGATTTTGTAAGACGCGCCCTGTTCAGCAGCCTGAGCGGCAATTTTCGCTTCTGCGCGGTCAAGGGTAGAGGCCGTGGCGCTGACGCTCTGAGCAAAAGAACCGAAAGAGATCAGAGAGAGTGCGGTAACAGCAACGAAAGTTTTGATGGATTTCATGGTCGTATTCCTTAAATGTTTTATCTGGGATAGGGCGTGTTGCCCTGATGTGATAAATAATAGGCCGACCACGGGTTGATTAAAATCGAAACAATTTGCCGATATTGTTCAAAAAAATAGAATGATTTTTTGGCGAGTTAAAACGGGAAAGCGATCAGTTCCACACCGTCAGGCGTGACGCTGACCATAGAACCTTCGCTGTGCCAGGCCCCCAGGACGACGCGGTGGGCCGCTTCGCCGTTGGCGGTAAGGGTATGCACATCGGGACGATGAGTATGACCGTGGATCAACCACTGAACGCGGTGTTTTTCCATGACCCTGACTACCGCCTGGGGATTAACGTCCATAATGGCCATGGATTTGCCGCTGTTGGCGGCCTTACTGTCGGCACGCATTCTGGCTGCGATCCGCTTGCGGATAAACAGCGGCAGAGCCAGGAATAGTTTTTGGATCCACGGGGTATGAACCTTAGCGCGAAACGCCTGATAGCCGGTGTCGTCAGTGCAGAGTGTGTCACCGTGCATGATTAACACCTTTCGGCCATAAAGGTCGAGTACCTGCTCTTCCGGCAGCAGCGTCATGCCGCTTTCGCGGGCGTAGCGCTTGCCGAGCAGGAAATCACGATTGCCGTGGATAAAGAAGCAGGGGACGCCGGAATCGACCAGCGCGTTAATGGCAGCCGCCATCTCACGGTGCAGCGGGTTGGGATCGTCGTCGCCAATCCAGGCTTCAAACAGGTCACCCAGAATGTAAAGTGCATCGGCACTTTTCGCTTCACTGCGTAAAAAACGCAGAAAACCGGCGGTGATCGCCGGTTCTTCTGTTTGCAGGTGCAAATCTGCAATAAAGAGTGTCGCCACGAATTACTCGCTGACGGTCACGCTGTTAATCACGACGTCTTCTTTTGGAACGTCCTGATGCATGCCGCTGCGGCCGGTCGCCACGGCTTTGATTTTGTCGACTACGTCCATACCTTCAACCACTTCTGCGAAGACGCAGTAGCCCCAACCCTGCAGGCTTTCGCCGGAGAAGTTCAGGAAGTCGTTGTCAGCAACGTTGATGAAGAACTGGGCTGTTGCAGAGTGAGGAGCCTGCGTACGAGCCATCGCCAGCGTACCACGGGTGTTTTTCAGACCGTTGTTCGCTTCGTTTTTGATCGCTTCTTTCGTCGCTTTCTGGTTCATGCCAGGTTCGAAACCGCCGCCCTGGATCATAAAGCCGTTGATCACGCGGTGGAAAATAGTGTTGTTGTAGAAACCTTCGCGGCAGTAGTCCAGGAAGTTTTTAACTGTTTCAGGCGCTTTGTCATCAAAGGTTTTGATTACGATATCGCCATGATTAGTGTGGAAAGTAACCATTTTTGCATCCTGTTCCGTTATTGTGGTACGTCGACCCGCGTTTGGGTCATCTATAGGGGCTTGTTATAGCATAACCACAGGATGCGATCACCTTGCATTGTGTGCTGCTTCAGGTTTGAATTACAGGTAGAATAACCGGTTTTCAACCACACACGTGTTTACATGGAATCTTCGATGTTAAAAATCTTTAATACAATGACGCGCCAAAAAGAGGAATTTAAACCTATCCATGCCGGGGAAGTCGGCATGTACGTGTGTGGTATTACGGTTTACGATCTCTGTCATATCGGCCATGGCCGTACCTTTGTTGCATTCGACGTTGTCTCGCGCTACCTGCGTTTTCTGGGCTACAACCTGAAATACGTGCGTAACATCACCGACATCGACGACAAAATCATCAAGCGTGCGAACGAAAATGGCGAAAGCTTTGTTGCGCTGGTGGATCGTATGATCGCGGAAATGCACAAAGATTTCGACGCCCTGAATATTCAGCGTCCGGACAGCGAGCCGCGTGCCACCCACCATATCCACGAAATTATCGACATCACCGAAAAGCTGATCGAACGTGGTCACGCCTATGTGGCCGATAACGGTGACGTGATGTTTTCCGTGCCGACTGACCCTACCTACGGTCAGCTTTCCCGTCAGGATCTGGATCAGCTGCAGGCCGGTGCGCGCGTTGATGTGGTGGACGTGAAGCGTAACCCGATGGACTTCGTGCTGTGGAAGATGTCCAAAGAGGGCGAACCAAGCTGGCCTTCCCCGTGGGGCGAAGGGCGTCCTGGCTGGCACATTGAGTGCTCGGCGATGAACTGCAAACAGCTGGGCAAACATTTCGATATTCACGGTGGCGGTTCGGATCTGATGTTCCCGCACCATGAAAACGAAATTGCACAGTCAACCTGTGCGCATGGCGGCGAGTACGTGAACTACTGGATGCACTCCGGGATGGTGATGGTTGACCGTGAGAAGATGTCTAAATCTCTGGGCAACTTCTTCACCGTGCGCGACGTGCTGAAATATTACGATGCGGAAACCGTGCGCTACTTCCTGATGTCTGGTCACTATCGCAGCCAGCTGAACTACAGCGAAGAGAACCTGAAACAGGCGCGTGCGGCGCTGGAGCGTCTGTACACTGCCCTGCGCGGTACCGATAAATCTGTACCCGCGGCAGGCGGTGAGGCGTTTGAAGCGCGCTTTATTGACGTGATGAACGATGACTTCAACACGCCGGAAGCCTACTCTGTGCTGTTTGATATGGCGCGTGAAGTTAACCGTCTGAAGTCAGAAGATATGGCGGCGGCGAATGCATTGGCCTCCCATCTGCGTAAGCTCTCTTCGGTACTGGGTCTGCTGGAGCAGGAACCGGATCTGTTCCTGCAAAGCGGTGCGCAGGCGGACGATAGCGAAGTGGCGGAGATTGAGCAACTTATCAACGCGCGTCTGGAAGCGCGTCAGGCGAAAGACTGGGCGGCAGCAGATGCCGCGCGTAACCGTCTGACGGAAATGGGCATCATTCTGGAAGATGGCCCGCAGGGAACCACCTGGCGTCGAAAATAATTCTGGTGCGCGCTGATGCCCTCTCCCACCGGGAGAGGGTGCAAACACTAAAACGGCAACTGGGTTGCCGTTTTGCTTTTACCTCCGCTTCCACCACAACAGCCCCATCAGTACGACCCCTGGCAGCCACACCCACAGCAGCTCCGACATAATCACCTGATGCCCGTAGGGCGTGGTATAGCGTGACAGCGCAAACGGCGCGACCTTAATGACCTGCCACGGTGCAAAAAACCGTTCATCTGACCACGGCCACAGCCAGCCGACGCCTTTCCCACCGGTGGTGATGGAATCCAGCAAGCTGTGCGACAGCAGAGACACGGTTAAGAACAGCCAGCAGCGGGTCAGACTTGCCCGAAACCATCGTCGGCCCATCAGTACGCAAAGTATCGGCACCACAAAGGCAAACAGCAGGGAGTGGGTAAAGCCGCGGTGGCCGAACACATTGCCGTAGGCAACGCCGAACTTAAACGCCAGCACGTCGGCGTCCGGCAGCATGGCGAGGACGACGCCGGCAAGCAGCAGGCGGGGAGGGATGATTTTACGTCCCAGGCCTAAACCCAGACACAAAGGCACTGCAGCGTGGGTGATAACGGTAGGCATTGCGATTATCCATGGCAAAGCAGGGAAATATAGCAGCGAATGGGCGCAATGAGGATGGTGTTAGCGTCTTATTTACGCCGATTCTCGGGCAATAAGCTGCCCGGAAAGGGTGATACGCTGTGTTTGCAGATCCGGCTCTTTTAGCTTGCGGATGATCAACCCCGCCGCCTGACGCCCCGTCTCCTCACTGGCGGAGGAAACGTAGGTAAACGAGGGAGACGTCAGGTTCACGTGCAGCATATCTTCAAAACCGACCAGCGCGACCTGCTGGGTGAGAAACACATCTTTCCCCACGGTGCGCCCCACCTGATGAATGCCGGAGATGGAGCCGATCATCGCATCCGGCGAGTGGCAGAGCAGGGCGGTAATGGTGTTGTTTTTTTCCAGCAACTGGCGGGTGGCGAAACCTGCGGCCAGCGTGTCATCGCTACACGCAGGCGAGTATTCCTCACGCCAGACCAGGCCGTTCTGGGTCATCGCGCTGCGAAAGCCGAGCAGACGTTGCTCGCGGATAAGGCAGCCTTCACGACCCCCAATGTAGGCAATGTTGCGGTGTCCGCGCTCGATAAGATAACGCGCGGCAAGGTTCGCCGCCTGGCGGTTGTCGCGCATCACCAGATTGCATTTTTCATCCAGCAGGGACTGAGAGACCACCACCAGCGGCAGCGGGCACTGGCGGATGTGTTCCGGCAGCGAGGATGCCCGGGTGTCAGAGGCCAGATAGATAACGCCGGCGACCCCCTGCTGTTTAAACGACAGCAGGCAGCGCTCAAGATGTTCATGGTCGTTCAGCGGCTGGCCGAGGAAAACCATATACCCCTGTCTCTCCAGCTCCTGGACGATGCTCGCCATCACCTTAATGGAAAAGCTGTCGCTAAAGTCGCGCAGGATCAGGCCGATCAGGTTGGAGGTGTTGGCGCGGAGATTGGCAGCGGCGACGTTGTGAACATAGCCCAGCGTAGTGATGGCAGCATTGACCTTCGCGATCGTTGCGTCTGAAATTTTCCCTTTCTGGCGCAGCACCAGCGATACGGTGGAGACCGAAACGCCCGCATGCTTTGCGACATCAATAATGCTGACTTTCTTCAAAACCGCTCCCTGAAATTTACCGATTATCAGCCAGATAAGACAACGTCCCCCAGCGTACAGGAGACGTGTCGTTCAGGCATCTTATTATTTGCCAATCATGGTGGACATGGTCTGGGCGATAAACTGTGCTCTGGCACCGAAAATCACCTGAATACCGTTATCACCGACGAACACTACGCCGCGGGCGCCAAGGCCGTTCAGACCGTCCTTATCAACCGCTTCACTTTTTGCCACTTCCAGGCGCAGACGGGTGATGCAGGAGCCGACGGAGTCGATGTTGTGCGCGCCGCCCAGCAGGTTGATGATCTCTGTGGCGAGTTCTGAATCTGACTTATCGTCCGCACTGGCGGTCACTTCTGTACGGCCCGGCGTTTTCACATCGAAACGACGGATCACAAAGCGGAACGTGAAGTAGTAAATCAGGCCCATCGGAATGCCGATAATAATGGCGTTCAGGAAGTTGGTTTTGTAGCCGTTAAATGACGGCAGGATCCCGAACGACAGGTAGTCGATAAAGCCCGCAGAGAACGACTTGGCGATATGCGCATGCAGCAGATACATGGTCATGTACGCCAGACCGGCCATGATGGCGTTAAAGACGTACAGAATAGGGGCGACGAAGATAAAGGTAAATTCAACCGGCTCGGTGATCCCCGTCAGGAAGCAGGTGAGCGCCGCAGAGAACAAAATACCGGCCGCGATTTTCTTATTTTTGGTGTGCGCTTCGTGGTACATCGCCAGGCACGCCGCAGGCAGCGCGAACAGCATCAGCGGGAATTCACCCTGCATGAACTTACCGGCGTTCTGGTAGCTGTCACTGCTGAAGGATTTGACCCCTTCTTCGAGCATCTTAAACCAGATGGTCTGGTCGCCGTGAATCACCTGACCGGCCTGGGTGGTGTAATCCCCAAACGAATACCAGAAAGAGGGATACCAGATGTGGTGCAGGCCGAGTGGGATCAGCGCGCGTTCCACCAGACCGAAGATAAAGGTCGAGGCTGCCTGATTATCGCCATTAACCACCACGGAGAGCGCATCGATGCCCGCCTGGATATGCTGCCAGACATACGGCAACAGCAGGCCGAGCAGGAAAGAGAGAAACGCTGTCGCAATCGCCACAAAGCGTTTCCCGGAGAAGAACCCGAGGAACTCTGGCAGCTGCAGGGTGTGGAAACGGTTATAGCACCAGGCGGCGAGAATACCGCAGATCAGGCCGCCGAAGACGCCCATCTGCAACGTCGGGATGCCGACCACCATCGCGTATTTGCCGCCCTGAGACGCCATTTCCGGCGTGATACTCAAGACGGTGCTGATGGTGATGTTGGTGACAAACACCGAGACCGCCGCCGAGAGCGCGGCAATGCCGGACTCGGATGCCAGCCCCACGGCGGAACCAATGGCAAACAGCATCGGCAGGTTATCAAAGATAACCCCGCCCGCGTTCATCATCAGCGGCAGGTGAAACTTATCGCCAAAGGCCAGCAGCAGGCCCGCAGCGGGAAGCAGTGAAATTGGCAGCATTAACGCGCGACCAATCATCGATAATTTAGAGAGCGATTTAACAAACCCTGATATCAGACTCATGCTGATTTCCCCCGAGTAGCGCTTTTTTTGGCGCTGTTATTGTAAGTAGAACGTTTTAGTAGAACGTTCTACTTATCGTGGGGAAAGAGTGAAAAACGCGCAACAGAATTTTCACTTTTCAACAGATGAAATAGTGATTATTTGAAGTCGATCGATAATTAACCGTGATGGGTGTGGGGGAATGTGGGTTCCCTCTCCCGACGGGAGAGGGGGAGAGCATCAGGCGGTCACCGTCACGGTTTGCCCTTCAAAGCTCACGGTCTGACCCGCGACAATTTTGCAGCGCTTGCGGGTTTCCACTGCGCCGTCCACCTTAACAAGCCCGTCGGCAATGGCGATTTTGGCCTGTGCGCCGCTTTCGGTCCAGCCTTCCAGCTTCAGCAGATCGCACAGCTCAACGTGCGGGTGTTTACCTAATGAAAATGTGGCCATCTTACGCGTCCTCTACGTCGTGGTACTCTTCGCATGCCTGCAAAGTATTCTGAATCAGTGTGGCAACGGTCATCGGGCCTACGCCGCCCGGTACAGGAGTAATGTAAGAGGCGCGAGCCGCAGCATCTTCGTAAACCACGTCACCGACCACTTTCCCGTTTTCCAGACGGTTAATACCGACGTCCACAACGATCGCGCCTTCTTTAATCCATTCACCCGGAATAAAGCCCGGCTTCCCGACCGCCACGATCAGCAGATCGGCGTTTTCTACGTGATGACGCAGATTTTTGGTGAAGCGGTGGGTCACGGTGGTGGTGCAGCCAGCGAGCAGCAGCTCCATGCTCATCGGACGGCCAACAATGTTTGATGCGCCAATGACCACGGCGTTCAGACCGTAGGTATCGATGTTATAACGCTCCAGCAGCGTAACGATACCGCGCGGCGTGCATGGACGCAGACGCGGGGCGCGCTGGCACAGACGGCCCACGTTGTACGGGTGGAAACCATCAACGTCTTTGTCGGGGGCGATACGTTCCAGCACCTTCACGTTGTCGATGCCGGCTGGCAGCGGCAGTTGAACCAGAATACCGTCGATCGCGTTGTCGGCATTCAGGGTATCAATAAGTTCCAGCAGTTCTGCTTCGCTGGTGGTTTCCGGCAAATCGTAAGAGCGGGAGACGAACCCCACCTCTTCACACGCTTTGCGTTTGCTGCCGACATAAATCTGCGATGCCGGGTTGCTGCCGACCAGCACAACGGCCAGCCCGGGGGCGCGTTTTCCGGCAGCTTTACGCGCCTTCACTTTTTCCGCGACCTCAGAGCGCACCTGCTGCGCAATCGTTTTACCGTCAATAATCTTTGCTGCCATCAGAGAGAAGATTCCGTCTGTAACGTTTGAAAGGGGGGATTGCCTGTATTTTGTCAGAAGCGAGCGCCGCTGTCAGTCACCCTTTGCGAGTTTTCATCAGGAGGCCGTAAAAACCCTTCTGAGGGGATGGTCAATTTCTTAGGCAGGATTAGGATGTGACCTGGCGAAATGACAGCGTTTTGACATATTTTAAAATACATTCATGAGCTACTTTGTCTCCTCCGAAATAAGCTTTCAATTAATCAATTGAACGTATTTCTTATTCCCGATTATTCGCGGGAAGGGTTATTTACATTTTAAAGGAATAGACATGAAACTCAGCAACATTGCTTCTACTGTTATTGCTACTCTGGCCCTGGTTGCGGGTGCCGCAAATGCAGCAGATCCAGCCACACCGGTTACCGTAAATGGCGGTACCGTACACTTTAAAGGTGAACTGGTTAATGCTGCATGTTCAGTAAATACTGATTCTTCCGAGCAGACGGTTAACCTGGGCCAATACCGTACCGCGAAGTTCACGAAAGTGGGTGACACCACCTCTAATATTCCGTTCACCATTGAACTGAATGATTGTGACCCGCTGGTTGCGAAAACAGCCGCAGTTGCGTTCACTGGTCAGATCGACGCGACCGACAAAACCCTGCTGGCGGTAACCTCTGGTAACAACGACAACTCCGCGAAGGGCGTGGGCATCGAGATCCTCGACAGCAAATCCACCACCCTGACTCCAGATGGTTCAACCTTCTCTGCCGCGCAGAACCTGATCGAAGGGACTAACACCCTGAACTTCACCGCGCGTTACAAATCAACGGCTGCGACCACCGAGCCAGGCCAGGCAAACGCTGACGCCACTTTCGTAATGAAATACGAGTAATTCCTCCGCACAGGGATGTTCAGGCCTCAGGGAAGAGGCCGTCATACGCAAAGGCCAGGAACGAAGGATGACAAGGACCGGAACACTACTGCTGTTAACCCTTGCGATGGCCTGCCAGGCCTCAGCACATACCGTGGTAATCGACGGCGGCAAAGTTCATCTCAGAGGTGAGCTGGTGAACGGCGGCTGCGCCGTGGCACCCGACAGCCAGAACATGCGCATCGAAATGGGGCAGTACCGAACCAATTCATTTTCCGGTGTGGGCAGTTTTTCCACGGTCAATGTGCCCTTCACCGTGCGGCTGCTGGATTGCAGCGTGGATGTCTCGCGCACCGTGGGGATCCAGTTTCAGGGCGTTACGCCAGCAGAAGATCCGCAGGTTTTTCTGGCGACATCGCGGCCAGGTGAATCACCGATAAGCAGCGGCGTGGGGCTGGCTCTTTTTGACGAACAACAACGTCAGATTATCCCGAACGCAACGGCCGTCAGCTGGTTGCCGGTGAATACCAGTGAGCTTGCGTTTCATTTTAGCGCCCGCTATCGGGCTATTTCCGAACACCTCGTGCCAGGCAATATTCAGTCGGATGTCTGGTTTACGTTGATTTATCCATAACACCTGCGAACACATTATTAAAGGTACGGTTGTGATGAATACCCTAATTAAACCAGGACTGTTTTTATCGTTAATTTTAATGATGGTTTCTGCATGCGCAAATGCTTCCGGCGGTATTGCGCTGGGGGCCACCCGCGTTATTTATCCGGCAGATGCAAAGCAAACTTCGCTGGCGATCACCAACAGCAATAAACAAGAGCGCTATTTAATCAACGCGTGGATCGAAAATGCGAACGGGCAAAAAGAAAAAACCTTTGCCGTGACCCCGCCGCTGTTTGTCAGCGAGCCGGACAGCGAAAACACGCTGCGCATTATTTATGCCGGGCCCGCGCTGCCTGCCGATCGTGAATCGCTCTTCTACATGAACGTGAAAGCGATCCCGTCCGTGAACAAAGCGAAAACGGAAAACAATAACGTGCTGCAGCTGGCCATCCTGTCGCGGATCAAGCTGTTTGTCCGCCCGACAAATTTGCCGATGCAGCCGGAAGAGGCGCTCTCGCAGCTGCGTTTTGAGCGCGTCGGCAACCACCTCAAAGTCAGTAACGCTTCGCCGTATTACATCACGCTGGTCAATATGAAGCTGGGCGGACAGACGCTGGATAACCTGATGGTTGCGCCTAAAAACTCGGCGCAGCAGGTACTGCCAGCCGCCGCAAGCGGTACGCTCTCCTGGCAGAGCGTGAATGACTACGGTGCCATTACGCCGGCGCGTAGCGTCAACCTGTGAGCAGAGTCAGCGCGATGAATAATCACCAGGGACGTTACTGCCCGGTCGCACTGGCGCTGATGGCAGCGCTCTGGCCACAGGCTGGCTGGAGCGAAAGCTACTTTAACCCGGCCTTCTTGTCCGATGACACCGCCAACGTGGCGGATTTATCGCGTTTTGAACAAGGTCACCAGCAGGCGCCTGGCGTTTATCGCGTGGATATCTGGCGTAACGATGAGTTTATCGCGACGCAGGATGTGCGCTTCGAGCAGGCCGACAATACACCGCCGGTTGCCGGTGGGTTGTCGCCGTGCATTACGCGCGTGATGCTGGAGCGTTTTGGCGTCAATATCGCAGCCTTTCCTGAGCTGGTTAACGTGAAAGGGGAGACCTGTATACCCCTGGCGAAGGCTATTCCCGGCAGTGAGATCGCGTTCAACTTCGCCTCGCTGCGCCTGAATATCAGCCTGCCACAGGTGGCGATGCAGAACAGCGCACGCGGCTACATTCCGCCCGATCAATGGGATGAAGGGATCCCTGCCGCGCTGGTGAACTACAGCTTTACCGGCAACCGCGGGAGCGAGGACGACAGCTATTATCTGAACCTGCAGAGCGGGCTGAACTATGGCGCGTGGCGTTTACGCAATAATGGCGCATGGCGTTACACGCAGAATAACGGGCAGCGGCACAGCAACTGGCAGAATATTGGCACCTGGGCGCAGCGCACCGTGATCCCGCTGAAAAGCGAGCTGGTGCTGGGCGACAGCAATACCGGTAATGACGTTTTCGACAGCGTGGGTTTTCGCGGCGGGCGGCTCTTCTCGTCTGACAGCATGTACCCGGACAGCCTGCAGGGCTACGCACCAACCGTTCGCGGCATCGCCCGGACGCCCGCCAAAGTGGTCGTTCGACAAAACGGCTACGTTATCTATCAAAGCTATGTACAGCCTGGCGCCTTTGCCATCACCGATCTTAACCCAACCTCGTCAAGCGGTGACCTTGAGGTGACGGTTGAAGAGAAGGATGGCAGCCAGCAGCGCTATACCGTGCCGTATTCCACCGTGCCCCTCCTGCAGCGCGAAGGGCGCTGGAAGTATGACCTGGTGGCCGGGGATTACCGCAGCGGCAACAGCGAACAGGATACGCCATTCTTCACGCAGGGTACGTTGATTACCGGGCTTGGCGACGGCTACACGCTGTACGGCGGTACCCAACTCGCGTCACGTTATACCGCGGTGGCCATCGGGGCCGGGAAAAACCTCGGTGACTGGGGGGCGGTGTCGCTCGATATTACCCATGCCCGCAGCCAGCTTGCGGATGACAGCCGCCATGAAGGGCAGTCGCTGCGTTTCCTCTATGCAAAATCGCTTAACGGATTCGGAACCAACTTCCAGCTGCTGGGCTACCGCTACTCCACAAAAGGGTTCTACACCCTGGACGATGTCGCGTGGCGTTCAATGGAAGGCTACCAGTATGCCGACAACCAGGATGATGACGGTGTGCCGGATGTGGAGAGTTATCACAACCTGACGTGGAATAAAAAAGGGCGCTTCCAGCTCAATATTTCCCAGTCGCTGGGGGATTACGGCTCGGTCTATATCTCCGGTAGCGAACAGACGTACTGGGGCACCGATGAGTCCAACCTCTGGTATCAGCTGGGATACGCGGGCGGCGTGAAGGGCGTCAACTACTCCGTGTCCTGGTCATGGAACAAATCCGTCGGGATAGACGGCACGGACCGAATCGCGTCGTTTAACGTCTCCGTACCGTTCAGCCTCTTTACCCGCCAGGGTTTTCGTCGGGACAGCGCCATTGACCGCGCTTATGCCACGGCGTCAGCCAGCCGTAATAGTGATGGCGACACAAGCTGGCAAACCGGGGTCAGTGGGACGTTGATGGAAGATCGCAACCTGAACTACAGCGTGACCCAGGGCCACACCAGCAATAACGGCTCAAGCGGAAGCGCCAGCGCGAACTGGCAGGCAACCTACGGCACGCTGGGGGTTGGCTACAACTACGCACGCGACCAGCACGATCTCAACTGGCAGCTCTCCGGCGGCGTGGTCGGCCATGCGGATGGCGTAACCTTCAGCCAGCCGCTGGGCGATACCAACGTTCTGATCAAAGCGCCGGGAGCATCGGGCGTGAGCGTGGAAAACCAGACCGGTGTGAAAACCGACTGGCGTGGCTATGCGGTGATGCCGTATGCCACCGTCTACCGCTATAACCGCGTGGCGCTGGATACCAACACCATGAGCAATAACACCGATATCGAAAATAACGTGAGCAGCGTGGTGCCGACAAAAGGGGCGCTGGTGCGCGCCAGCTTTGATACCCGTATTGGCGTGCGCGCCCTGCTGACCGTCACGCGCGGCAACCAGCCTGTGCCATTCGGTGCTGTGGTGCGTGAAACCCAGAGCGGCGTCACCAGTATGGTGGGCGATGACGGACAAATTTACCTGAGCGGCCTGCCGCTGGAAGGTGAACTGCTGATCCAGTGGGGCAACGGGATGCAATCCCAGTGTCGTGCGCACTACAGCTTGCCAGAAAAGAGCCTGCAACAGGCAATCACACTTAAGGGGATTCGCTGTGAGTAAAATCCATTGCCTGGCTTTATCACTTCTCTCTATTTTGCCCGTGGGGAATGCCTTAGCCACCGTGTGTGTGAATGAAAAGGGCGTCCCTACGGAGGTGCATTACGACCTGACGGATAAATTTAACAGTTCGAATAACCAGATCGGACAGGTGGTGACGCTCAGCGAGAAATCGCAGTGGGTGGGGGTGAATGCCGTCTGCCCGAAGGGCACCACCGGGAACACGACCAAACGTAGTTATGTTACCGATTACCCGGTCACGGGAACGAGTGATGGCTATCAGTACCTGAAGCTAAACGACTATCTGGATGGGGCAATGAAAATTACGGACAGCTTTGCTGGCGTATTTTATCCGCCCAAAAGTTACATCCAGATGGGGAGTCACCCGAACGTCTCTAAAAACAAACCGTTTGGCGTTCAGGATTCCAGCCTCGTCTTTCGCCTCAAAGTGACCCGACGGTTTATAAATATGGTGGTGATCCCGCGGGCGACCATGTTCCGCGTCTATGTCACCACTACCTCTTCTGATCCGTTAACCTCGCCGGTCTACACCATCAGCTACAGCGGGACCATCCAGGTGCCGCAAAGCTGCGCCATCAATGCGGGGAATATCGTGGAGTTTGACTTCGGCGATATCGGTGCCTCCCTGTTCAGCAAGGCCGGGGCGGGTAACAAACCGGAGGGGGTAACCGCACAAAGCAAAACCATCGCCATCAAATGCACCAACGTGGAAGCGAACGCAATGCTGACGATGCGCGTTGAGGCAGAAAAGGTCTCCAGCAACGCGGTGGTGTCGGATAACCCCGATGTGGGGTTTGTGATTGCCAACGAAAGCGGTACCCCGCTAACGCCCAACAACCTGACCAGCAAAATTCCGTTCCGGCTCGACGACAGTGCGCAGGCGCAGGTGGGGATCCGGGTCTGGCCGGTCAGCGTGACGGGGAATAAGCCTGCGGAAGGCCGTTTCACGTCACGGGGTTATCTGCGTGTGGATTACGATTAAGGGGAAGAGATGCGGAACCGGAACTGGCATTTCGCCGCAATGACACTGATGATGCTTCACGCCAGCGCGCAGGCAGCCACTGCGCTGGGGGAGATCAATATTCAGATGTACGGCAACATTGTTGATTTTACCTGTGTGGCCGAGGGCAGCGATAGCGACAAGACCGTCACGCTGGGAACCTGGCCCACGAAACAGCTCAGCACCACGGGAAGCCGCACGCAGCCCATGCCGTTTACGCTGAAGCTGACCGGCTGTCCGCCTGGTGCGGCGTCCATCACGTTTTCGGGTAAAGCCGACGGAAGCAATAACGGGTTACTGGCGCTCAATGACGCCAGTACGGCAAGCAACGTTGCCGTCGAGATCAGGGATGCGGATAAAACGCGTCTGGCACTTCAGGAGGCCAGCCAGCCGGTAGCGGTTGATGCGCAGGGAAATGCGACATTGTCATTTTATGCCAATTATATTGCCACTGCTGATAACCCTCAGCCCGGACGGGCTGATGCTGATGCCACCTTCATGATTAATTATAATTAGCGCTGACCGCACTCCCTGCAGCTCGGATAAGCTGCAGGGAGTGAATTCAGGTTATAGCAGTTCGTGTGCTTTGGCATAATCAATTAATTCAACGATGCTTTGCACACCCAGCTTGGAATAAATATTGGATTTATGTGCGCTGATGGTTTTGTTGCTTAATAGCAACTGCTCTGCAATCTCCTTATTGGATAAACCATTTGCCAGGTAACGTAATACCGTCACCTCACGATTCGATAATGGCATATCCGCGACCATCCCTTTCCCCGAACCCAAATGGTTTATAAAATTCAACGTTTCCGACGGGAAAAAAGAATAGCCCATCAGGATCATTTCAACGGCGTTGTAGATCTCGCCCAAATCTTTTCGTTTACTGACAAAACCATTTGCCCCGGCGCGAATGGCGCGTCCCGCGTAAAAAGACTCGGATTTTGAAGAGAGGAACAGGACCTTGATGTCTTTATTTAAGTTTCTGATTCTCTTCAGTAAAGCGAAGCCATCTGTGCCCGTAAGTTCGATGTCCAGGATCACCAGATCGATAGGGTGGTTACGGATACAGTCAAGGACTTCATGGCTGTCGCCAGACTTGAGTTTGACTGTGATGTTTTTATTTTTCTGTAGCAGGACTTCTATCGACATTCTGACGATAGGGTGTTCGTCCATAATGATAACGGATGCCGGTTTCATTTTTAATGCCTCAGACTGTTAAAAGCGTTATGCCGAGTTTGGTTAAAACTCTCGAAATGCCGGAAGGATAAATGTGCAGATCCTTATACCGTAGTATTTCCCTGGAAAGAGCGAAAGCATCCTTGTTAACGTAGTGAAGAAATCTATGCCTCAGCGCGGTCATCTCATTTGGCTGGTGTTGGCAAAAAGGTTTTTCTTATTCATATTTGATACGCGTCTTATTATACCGTGTAAGTTTTTTCCGAAAACCCTGTAAATTACCCCTCGCTTATTACTTTGTATTATCTTCTGGATCCGAATAGCTATTTTTTTAAAATTAGCTTAAATATCCTGTTATCCCATTTACCACATCTTTTGATCTTTATGTAATAACAAAAAATGACATATCACACTGTATGTTGATCAAATGTTAACAAATCGACGGCCGTTTTCAGGGGCTGAAAGCGGGATCGGATGGCGAAAAAGTGTTCACAGAGGGCACCAGACCTTCGTTTGAAAGTGATCGGGTCGCCGCCGGAAAGGGCACCTGTCGTACAGCAGAACATACTACAGACTTCGCTTTTGACTGCCAGGCAGTCTCGCCGAGCCGCTTGTTTTTACATCATTATCGTCTTATTAACTCCGTTATCAAACACTTAACGCACGGAGGAAAGTGCTGCAGATTATTCATTCTGTGACATTTCACATGGTTTAAGCCCGTAAATTAGGAATAGTTATAAAATTGAAATTATTGTTAAAATTTAACAATTAAGCAACATGATTGATAAGTAAATTCCTAAAGGTCTTTAGGAAATAAGGGCTTAGTGAGTGGGTTAGAAGGTGCAGTCTGAGAGGTTATTGAGAAGGTGCAGCAGTTCCTGGCGATGGGTCAGACCCAGTTTCAACAGAACGCAGCTGAGACGATAGATAATGCGGCTATAGGGGCGATTCTGCATCAACGCTATCTGGCGAAGGGTCTTCCCCCGCGATAACTCCTGCAAAATAGGCCATTCGGTGCGGGAGAACCAGTCTTTATCGCAGCCCTGGGGAGGGCTGGTATCCATCAGGCTGTGCTGGAAAGCAGACGGCGTCAGTTGACGTTCGAGCACGTGAAAAGGGCCCGCCGCTTTGCAGAACAGGCGAGTATCGTAATTATCCGCCCTGACTAACAGATAGGGCGTCAGAAAAGGGGGATAGAGGCTATGCCTTCTGAGCTGATCCAGCTTGTCGATCAGCGCAGTGGAGCGGCTTTCAATATCCACCACCAGACGGGCGGAAGGCCACTGGGCCAGGGCGCTAAACGCATCCTCCAGCGTGGGATAGTCGCAACAGCTGCTCAGGGGAAATTGGCCGTTGAGAAAACCGGTGCGCAGAAAATGATCCTCCGTCACCAGAATGATAAACGGAGCGTCTGTTTTGCGGGGCTGGCTGATGGACTGACTCAAAAATTCGAGCCGGTCGAAGAAGGGGGGAGCAAAAGGCGAGCGCGTAAATCCCAGTGCATCACTTCCTGTACGCCGCCGCCGGTAACGGCGCACTGTCATTCGCATGGCCTCCCCCCTGGAAATGGCTTTTTAATCCTCCGGCCATGTCCAGGACGGCCAGTAATAGCCCTGGCCGAGTTCTGCGCCTGCCTGCAGTGCCCAGGTACAATCCTGCTCAGTCTCAATACCTTCAATAAGCACTTTCCCGGCAAGCTGAAAGCACCGGGACACCAGTTGCCGTAGCGCGGGCGTGGCGCGTAAACGCCAGAATGCATCCTTATCGATTTTTACGCCGCTTAACGGTAACTGGCAGGATAAAAAGGGCGGGATGAGTGTTTCATCAATGTCATCCAGCCAGATACCGTGACCTTGTCTTATGAGCTGCAACAGGCTCCGGGTAACGGCCTGCCTCTGCGCGGCTGACAGCGTTAAAAAAGCACTGGGGTCGACAAGTTCAATATTCAGCGGCGGACATTTTATCCGGCTAAGCCGCTGAAAAGCGTCCGGCTCTGTCAGGACGGTTATCGGCAGATTAATGAAAAAATTATTACAGTGCGGGGTATTTTTTAACGCGGTGAGCTGTGCTTCAAGTAGCGTTATCGACCAGTCTGCAGACTGATGGCGGAAAAAGGCTTCGGCTATGCTGCGTTTTGGACAGGACGCTAAGGACCTCCACGCCGACCCTGCGTAAAGAGGAGAGGGCGACGATGGGCTCAAGTTTGATGCCGACGATGTCCTGAGAAAGGTACTGTAACCGGGGGGGCGTATAGGTCAGGTTTTGCGCTGTCACTCCATGGTCCTGTTGTCTGTCAGCCTCCAGGCGGCCGGGATACCTCACACTAGTGTGACGAGCTGACGCTCAGGAAAACAGCAGGCGTTACTTAAATGCAACTAAGCCTTTTCGCAGCGCGAAATTCTACGACGGAAAAGCGATGAATGTTGAAAAAACAGCCGTATTTACAATCGGCTAGCGGTAATTGCCCCTGAAAGCCGAAAAGGCATTGACTCACCTGTCATTGACCGTATAATTCCAGGCGTTTCACCACCGCGAAGTTCACTCTTCTCAGTGCGCCCTTAGCTCAGTTGGATAGAGCAACGGCCTTCTAAGCCGTAGGTCGTAGGTTCGAATCCTACAGGGCGTGCCATTTAAAAACAGGCGCTTACGCCAGTTTCAAGCCAGCCTGATTTTCTCCTTGTGTCGTATTTGTGTCATGGTTGCCAAAAATGGCATCAATTTTCCGTGCGTGTTCGCTTAAGTGGTTCGGTGCCAGGTGAGCGTATCGACGGACCATTTCGATGGACTCCCAGCCGCCCATTTCTTGCAGAACGGACAACGGCACGCCGGACTGAATTAACCAGCTCGCCCAGGTATGCCGGAGGTCGTGAAAACGGAAGTCCTCTATACCCGCTCTTTCCAGTCCAATGCGCCAGGCGACATTGTCATCCACTCGCATTTTTCGGACAGCCGGAGTGACGGTTTTATCCGGGCGCGTTGATGGCTTCGTGTGAACGAATACCCACCTGGAACTTTTCCCGATCTGATCCCTTAATACCCTGCATGCGGTATCATTCAGAGCCACGCCGATAGCCTTGCCCGCCTTCGCGTTCTCCGGATTTACCCATGCAACCTTTCTCTGCATATCGACCTGCTGCCACTCCAGATCAATTATGTTGGAGCGGCGCAGGCCGGTTGCCAGTGCAAATATCACCACCGGCTTTATCGACTCCGGCATGCAGGCAATTAACCTTTCTGCCTCGTCCCTGGTCAGCCATCGGATGCGTTTGCTGATCGGCTTTTTGGTTTTTATAACCGGGGCCGTTTTAATCCAGCCCCAGTCATTTGCCGCAGCCTTGAACAGAGATCGCATGAACGAAAGGTGCTGGCTCTTTGTGGCCTGGCTTACCGGCTTCTCAACATACGGAGGCGGTTCCTTCCCCCGCCGTATAGCCGCGTCCCGGCGCGACTCCCAGACCTGAATATGCTTACGGTTGACCATCTTCGAAACAGCTTCATGAACCTGTTCAGCCGTGATGGTTGAAATATCCCGGCCGGAGAAATGCCGCAGGAAATATTCGATTTTGGTCTTATCGTCATCGAGTGACCGCTTATGCTCCTTCTCGCGGATCCACCTGATGCAACATTCCTCAAACGTCCTCGTCGGTAGTTCCCCAATTTTATCAACCCGCCACGCTTCAGCCTTCAGCTTGTCGTGCAGCTCCTGCGCTTGTTTCTTGTCCCCCGTACCAAGAGATCGTCTAATTCTTTTCCCTGACGGCGTAACGAAATGACAGTGCCAGACGCCGCCTCTGAGGGTGATTGACATAAAATTTCTCCTTTATGTTCACCCGCGCTCGCGGAAACAGGATCGCGCGGGTCATGTAAATACGCAATACAGGCTACGTCGGTTGTGCGGTATTTGTTCCCGATCTTCTTCCCGGCCAGCTGCCCCGAGTCGATAAGACGGTAGACAGTTCTCGGTGAGGTGATTAGTAGCTCGGCCGCCTGTCTGGCTGTCAGTGTTTTTGCCTCAACCATGCATTTCCTCCAGGCAAAAAGAACCCGGCGTAGGGCCGGGCAAAAGGGATCACGAGGTGGCGCTATCGCACCCAATAGCCAGCTCATAACTGGCTATCAGTTGTGTCATAACCGGCTGAGGCTTTTTTCCAGCCATTCAGGGTCGGGCACCATCTCATCACATACTTCTGGCTCTTCGAGAGCATCACGAAAAGCTGCTGCAACAATCTTCCCGCCCATAAATTCCATGCCAGCACTAACCGGCGGCTCTTTGCCGTCCTCATATTCAAAGACGAACGTCATTTTCCCCATCACATCCTCCCCGTCTTCATTCTTAATTCTTCATCCTGCTGGCACGACGCGCAGCGCTGGCAGCCCGGCACCTTCATTCGGCGCAGGTCTGGAATATCCTCGCCACAATCGGAGCAATGCGTTGCTGATACTGCGTTGTGGTCGATGAGATGAGCGGAAAGTGCAGCGTTACGCTGAAGCTCTTCAATCTCTGCTGCTGTGTCGATGATGTCGGCCATGGTCACTCCTTACCGAGGGCTTTGTTGATGGCCGAGCGGGCTTTGTTGATTACTCCGTACCATTCCGGGTATGTAACGTTTCGACCTTCTGCCATTGCTTTTTCGGTTAGCTGCAACGCTTCCAGCAATTCCGGTGCGGCGGCCATGAGCGCGCCGTTATCGTCTTCGGAGCCATTAATCAGTAACTCAGCGAGAAGGCCACCATCACCGCGTATTGTTCCGGTCTCTTTGCTGTATAACCAATTACCTTTAGTGCCTTTAAAATCTTCCATATTCACTCCGCGAACTGTCGGTTAATTCGGTTGAAGGTGAACGCAAGCAATAAAAAAGGAGCCTTAAGCTCCCGGGTGATTAGTGCATTCATGCTGCACCGCCATCATTCTTCTCGGCTTCGACTGCCATCTGCTCAAGCCGTCGAGATAGCTCGGCGGCCAGCGTCTGGAATTCTTCCTCGGTCGCCACCGGGATCGGCACAAAACGAATCCCGATGTGCGCCAGGTGGTTGGCTATTTCGAGGCTCTTCCTCAAATCAACGGGCGAGGCTCTGTTCATGCGGCACGCTCCTCTTCCTGGAAGATAATTTCCATTTCAAGCTTCTCGGCCAGCGCATTCTCCGCTCGGGCACCAGCGGAGTGCTCCCAGCCTTCAAGCATGTAGATAGCATCAGCACAGCGAAGCATAGACAGACAGATGTCCATGTACTCGGCCTGGGTTAATCCATCTGGTAGACGGGCGGGATTCAGAACAATATGGCCTTTCGACCAGAGATGAAAATGCGCATGGTTAAAAGCGGCACGGTTAAAATTAGGTAGGCCGCTCATTGGCCCAGCGATGTATATTTTCACTATTCAACTCCGAAGCGGCGATTAAGCCGCCCTGTGTATACGACGAACTCCAGGAGGCTAACTCCCAGAGCTTCTATTTTCTTGTGATGCTTGTTGATGATGGGAGGCACCGTTTCGTTCCGGTTTGGCTTTGGCTTCTTGCGCATGGCCTGCTGGATTTCCTCGGTGCAGCGGCGGCAGGCTGCGCGGACGGCGTTGTCAGTTTCTGGCGTCATGCGGCCTCCGTTTTCACAACATCGATGGCGCAGCCGGGCAGCAGTTCTACCGCGGCGGTAGCGCACTGATTTCCCCAGTGGTGCCATCCAGCGGCCGCGCTGCGGCTAAACAGTTCAATGCGTGGCACATCTCCGTAAAGCAGTTCCAGCCGGTGGCGAACTTCCCACGGCTTTTCGCTGTGCGCACCGAGCGGGCTATATACCACCTGCTTAATCCCGGCGTGCTTTCGCTCCAGCCCGGCGCCACGGGTAGCAATCAGCAGATCTTCGGTATTGGCCCTTGTGTGGTTGCCGCCGTTCATGCGCGTCTCGGCGTTAAGCAGATCGAGAAAGTCGTAAAAGTCGGTGACTTTACCCTCGGCCAGCGCCTTGTTGATGCGCAGTTCCGCGTTCTGATTCAGCTTCACCCAGGTAAAGCCCTTCATCGTGCGAACGGTAAAGCCCCAGGCCTCGGCCAGTTCGATGGCCTCTTGGTTGTGCGTGCCGGTGTACCACATCGCCAGCACCGCGTTTTCGGCGGCAAGTTCCCATACCGGAAGGCGCTTGATGTCGATTAACTTCATGGTGGAGTAGTGGTCGGCAGCGGCCCCGTTACTGATGGTGTTTCCGTAAGACCAGGGAGGATCGGCCATGATTAAGCTGTATTTTTGATTCGGCATCTTCTTCCTCCCATAAGAGAAACGACACGGTTGAAATCTTCGTAGCTCTCAATATTCCGTGAGTAATCAAGCATCCTTTGTGTGCCGTTGGAATAAATTCTCCCGGGGTAAATGCCATTCGAAGATCGAAACTCCATCGTCTGAATAAGCGTTCCAGGGTTTTTTGTGCTGGTAAGTTCCGCTGTAGACATGAATGCTATTTTCTCTTCATCGATGACAACGAATGCGTAGAAGTCACATGTCCTTAGTGATGCGGCACGGGCATAACCTTTCCCCGTTCTCGTACCGAACCGGTAAACACTTTTCGATTTGCCGTAATCGCGCATTTTCAGCGTCGAGCGAACCTGTCCCTTGAGGAGCCTACCGTTGGCTTCAACCACAATGTCGTATGGCAAACCCTGGTCTGATGGGAAACAAACAAAACCCTGCTTGGCTAACTTAAAAATTGCGTAATATTCTCCGCACTTTCCCAGCTCAAGCTCGCTGGCATACTCTTCACTCATGCCGCCTCCTGCCTTTCCCGATATTCCTCAACGAGTCTCTGCGCCTTTAATGGATTGCTGACCACTTCACCCCATGGCATTAGCCAGCCGTTACCAATGAAGGGAAGGCACAGAGTGCCTACCCTGATGTCGTCGTGAGCGTGAGTCATAGGATGGACTCCATTTCGTCGATGTAGAGGCCCTGAGCAATCAGTCGACTACGGCGTGCGGCACGTTGAATGCACTCCTTCCGCCTACCTTCTTGCGATTGCTCAATGGCGCGCCGGGTGAACAGGCGCGATTTACCTTGCGGCGTTACGACCTTTGGCTTCGTGATCAGGTCGAATGTCCGGTCGCAGATGCCGTCCTCGTTAAGCCATTTTTTTGACTCAACGATCTGCGCTATCTGTCCGGAGCCGCGAGTGATCCCGTTGGCGACCCGGTTAAACTCGATCAGCGTTACACCAAATTTCTCGGCGATTTCGCTGCCCGTTACCGGGCGGCCGCGCGTCTGAATCATCCAGATAACGCGCTCACGGAGGCCGGAGAATTGCCCGGTTCGCCCGGGCCTGCGGTAAAAGGGTGTGCGTTTCATTCGAGCTCCAGAATGCGGCGCTTCGTGTCCGCAACAAGTTCGAGGAAGTCTTTTCTGCGCGCGCGAAGCCGGGCTATTTCTGATTCACATTCAGCAGCTTCAAGGCGATAGACGATGAGTTGCTTACCGTCAGGGAAGTCTGAGCAGTAGCTGATGAAGTCCACCCAATCCCTTCCGGAGCAATCAAGGTGACCGACCAGTTGCCATCTGTATGTCGGATCGAAGGATCCGCGGGTTAGGGTGGAGTAGTGTGTGGCGGCAATGACCGACTTAATCTCAACGAGCCCTTCCTGGCCAACGAGGCCGTCTGGGCTGTCACCGTAAGTTTCGTGATCAAAGAACCCGCCGTTATCCACGTCGACGAAGTTCATTTCTTCGTAGAGCATGCGGGCAATTGGCTCCTGTTCGTGACCGCGCTCCATGTGTTCGTTTGAGAAGCCGAACTCAGACTTGCATCCCTTAATCTGCTCCAGAGCCAACTGTAGGGCGTAACGCTTGGCTGGGTCGCCAAAAGCCTTCCCATCGTTTGCCATGATCAAGCCGAAGTTTGAAGCGGTAGCCTTACCCAGGCGAAGAGCGTCCCACTCTTCACCGTTTTGCTCGACGTCGTGCCAGATCATGATGAACACTCCTGCTCAAGCTGGCGGCGATGCTCCGGAGAAATGTCCATTCTCGCCAGCACCGCATCAAGGTTGCCGTCGCGCTTGAAGGCGGCCTTGGCGTTATTCCATGCCTGCGTTTTATCCGGCGAAAGCACCGGCTTTGTGACGCGCGCCGGGCTTAAGCGGAGGCCTTCAACCGATTCCTTTCCTAACCGGACATTTTTATCGACGTAGACAGTAACCTTCACGCCTACCCAATCCTCAAGGAACGGGGATCCGGTAATGCTTTTCAGCATCTTGCTGTTCGTGGCATTCAGAATCATCGGCTTAAGCTTTTCGCCAGGGCGCAGCTCGCGCTCTTCAAAATAAGCGGTGTTAAAAACGTCTTTGGATTTTTTTGTTTTGTCGTTTTCTAACGTTGCGCGGGCGATCGTCAGCACCGTTGGCTCAACGATGTCGGCGCTGCTCAGGTAAGGGGAGTCAAAAGCTTTTCGGTAGTGAGTTTTAGATTCAGACATTTCATGCATCCTTAAAACGGGCAGCCGGTACGGTGTTCCCAGTCGTATTCCGCCTGGGCGTAAGCAACTGCCGAAATGAAATCGTTGTAGGCCTCGCCAGCTTTATCGCTGCGAAGCCCTTCGTATGGACTGGAGTCAATCGGTACGGAGAAGTGGAAGAGGCCGGACGGCTCTTTTGGCATCATGTCGATGATTTGCTGCGCCCTGTCTCCGATCCATTTTTCCTTTTCGTCGGTGAGCTGCTGTTCAGCCCAGCGCCGATCTTCGATGCGGTCGTAAGTGAGGTATGCGTTCATGGCTGAATTCCTGAATTTGAAATGTGCGCGGCCCGTCCGCATTGCAGACTGGTCGGTGGAATAGGGTGGGGAATTACTGGATTTCGCGGACTACTTCGAAATCACCGCATTGTGAATTGCCTGATGCGTCTTCACTGGTGACTTGAGCGCGCACAAGAAATGCGCCCATATCGCCCCAATCTCGTTTCATGGCCTTTTTAGATGGTTCTTTTTGGCCCAAAGCTTCGAATACTGTGGATCGTTCAGGGTCGTATTGAACGCGGCCATCCATCACGAAATATTCAAACTTCTGCATAATCACCTCAGTGCAGGATAGGGTTGCCGTGACCGTCCAGAAGGACGTCAATCACGCAGTCACTGAGGCGGATGATTTCTGCATCTGTGTGCAGGTACACCCATTTGCGCTCCTGAATGACTGCTGAGACGCGATAGGTTCGGCCTTCATGCATCGCCATCATGCCGGGCGTGACACACTGGCGAATGAGCGGGGTAGTGCCGTAGTGGTTGATCATACCTTCACCTCAACCTGTTCCAGGATGCCAGCAACGTGCATCTGCCAGCGGTTAAGCGTCAGCTTTTCACGCGGTGCCGATACGGACGTCAGCTGCCACTCGTTATCGTTGAGCTTTTTGGCGGTGTACTGCTTGCCGTTGTGGGTGACTGTCATGATGCCTCCAAGCCAATGGCATCAGAGATAATCTGGAGCTTCTCAACTGAAACGCCTTTTCCGTTGCCTACTGGCTTTTCCATCCAGTCGAGCGACACTAGTCGGCCGTCGGCGATAACACCGATATTGAAATCATCACAACCTGCTACTTCAAATCCGTGAGAAATTGCCACTTCCCGCTTATCAAATCTTTCCAAATCTGAGGAATAACCAATGCCGTAACCGTGGTCGTTTGACCAAGCGTGCTGCTGGATAACGATAAATTTTTGCATAATCACTCCGCCCGTAAGCTGGGCTTCTGAACGTTGAAACAAGACTTCTGCGCTATTGGGCGGTGGATGGCCGCCGGTTGTCATAACTAACCGCACTCATCGAGAACGGTGAGGTATGAAAAAACCCGCCGGAGCGGGTTAGTTGATAGATGCGCCCTTGAGTACAAGGCGTTCTGAAATTTGATCGGCAAGGCCTGATGCCCGCTCTGGGCCACCTGAGTCCTCATCTTTAAACTCTGCTGGATCGATTTCCTGCAATGCCTGGAAGATGATTTCGCTAATCTCATTAGCCTTATCTTTTTCAATCTCACTTGTTAATAAACTGCTTTTCATCGTCTTACCCTCTGTCGTTACCCGCTGATGCGGGAGAAATGCTTTATCAGTCCGCTGTAAACTGCTGAGCTACAACTCATCACGAATCTGTGAGAGTGTGCTGATCGCCTGGTAATACCCGCGCCGATGCTCTTCTGTTTTGTACGCACGCATATCGTCTTTGATCGATGCTATTGCCTTATTTAGAACCTCAACTTGTGCTTCTTTAATCGCCTGTTTGCGTGGCTTCTGACGCTTCTTAGGAAGGTCTCTTAAACACGCCGGAATGTATGTCTGAGTCATAAAAAATCCTCTTGTGATTCAGCCCAGCCCACTCAACTTCGAATGGACTGGAATAAATCTGTTTGCGCTTCGCACCTCTCATCCCGCCAGTGTTGCCCGTTCCCACGCCTTTATCGCTCTCGCGAGGGGGTAGCCTCACACCGACCGGATCGCGCCCGGTGCTGCGCCGAATTTGTACGTTGGGGTCTAAACAGGATTACCGAGTGCTGTTCCGACTTTGTATGTTGTTAAAAAGCAGGCGACTTGCTGTCCGCCGCTGGCTAACTTCGCTCAGCTGTCGATGTTTCGTTTCGATGGGGTAACAATAGCTAAAGCGATTATTTCAGTCAATCGCCAAAACGATATTTATCATCGATAAAGTGATAATTCATTGAATGTTAAAGCGATATTTTTTTTAAACGAAGTAGAAAAAAGTGATGTTGAAGGCGGTTTGATGGGAGTGAATTGAAGGTAGTTGATGGAGGTATAAAAAAACCGGCTTTCGCCGGTTGGTTAATCAGTTGCAGTTAACTTTCCTGCCTACGAAGATCAAGTCTCCGTACTCGTCATTGGTATTCTTAAACCTAAGAACCTGTCCATTACGGATAAAGGCCCAGTAGAGTTGCTTACCTGTGTATCCGCCATAAGAATTTTTTGCGTTCACGAAAACACACGTTGAGTAACCGTAAACAAAGTTCCTGTTCTCAACCATAACCTCTTTGCGGAGTGGAGAGAAGTCGCTGAATTTCGCGGAATCAGGATCCTTTAAGGCATCCTTGATTGTTGCCTGAACCAGCTCTTTATAGTTCTTAGGCTTTTCACCGACATCGGCTGTTTCAAGATTGATATTTCTCACCTTCTCGGCAAACTCGGCATCATGTTTTTTAGCCTCAGCCATCTTCTGATCGTAATCAGAAGCAATACGGGCATAAGGTGGTTGCGCACACGCGCTGAGCAATGCAGAGGCGATAACTACAGCTGCTAATTTTTTCATCTTCCCATCCCAGAGTAATTACTGTGTAAATTTTGTTATGCGAATCTTTTATAATCGACTGACTGTCTCAGCAGTACTTTAGCCATGACGTAGAACACGTCCTCATCTTCAGGCTCGACGTACCATTTTTCGTAAATCGGGTTATCGGATATTACTGCCAGCCTGTCTCGCTGCATCTGCAGGCGCTTAACGTGCAGTGTCTTCCCAAATACGAAGACGTATACACCGTCACCATCAAAGTGCGTAACACCGGTATCAACGAAGATCTGATCACCAGGTGAAATAGTGCCGTCCATGCTGTCACCATTAACTGTGATCACTTTGACATGCGCAGCTGGACGATTGCCGAACAAGGCTCGCGCCTGCTCAGTCGTGTATTCAATGGCTCGGATAGTTTCAATGAAATCGCTGGTGACAATGCTGCCCGGCCCAGCGCTGGCTTTAACGTCGAGTACATCCACGCGGTAAATCCCATTCATTGACGGCTTAACCTGGTATAGCGCAGACGGTTCTCTTGCGCTACTTGAAGCCATTTCCCCTTCACCAGTAGACAGCCACTCCGGCCGCACACCCAGTACAGAGGCGATCTCAACAGTCTTACGAGAGCCGTTAGCTTCCTTGAGTAGCTTATTGACGCTGGACTGAGCCATGCCGACATCCTTGGCTAATCGGCCCTGTGTATATCCAGCATGTTTCATTGCCTGCGCCAGGCGCTCCGAGAATCCCATATTCACCTCTGTTAATGACTCCTTTAACTCTATCGCTCAAGCGATTATTTAGCAAAAAATCGCCTATGCGATTGACATTCGCTAAAGTGATAACCATAATCGCTTTAAACTGATAGCTGAGGTGATTATGAAGACCCCAACAGTAGAGAAGAACTCCGCAGTAGAGAAAGCGATCGCCATCGCTGGCAGCCAGAAAGAGCTGGCAAAACGTTGCGGTAAAGCCCAGTCCACTATCTGCGACTGGCTTAACGGAAAGAAACGCATCTCCCCGGTTCACGTTCCTGAACTGGTGAAAGCGGTTGGTGGTGAAATCCAGGCTCATGAATTCCGCCCGGACCTGCCGTCCATCTTTCCACACCCTGACAACCATGCCGCTTAACGGCGGCCCTAACCACGAAAGGGAAAGCAATGCATTCACTTGCGTATCAAGAGAATAATGGATTCACGACGAGTCCGATGATTTCGATAAATCAAAGCGTTCCGCGCAATACCAGTAAGCTAACTCGTATTCGCGAAGCTGTTCGCGCCTGGCAGAAGGCAACACCAGGGCAGGCTCAGGTCCACATTTCGCAACTGGTAGCCAAAGAGTGGTTGGCACGAGGTGGTCGTGGGTTACTGCTGGCCGGTTCAGAGCACAACACAAAACAGAACTTCTTCCGGATGATTAACGATCCTGGCCCGAAGAACGACAAGGGGTTGGCGCTGCTGATTCCAGTCATTATCGATGTGATGACGCGGGATAACGAGCAGATCGCGCGCCGGTTCGGCTTGGTGAACGGCAAAACGAAAGAGGAGTTGATTGCTGATGCCATGAAGGAGTGCGCTGAAGCAAAGCAGGCTGTTCTTCTCGGCGTTCCAGAGCATCAGAAGCTGAAAGAGGTGAGCGAGGGTATAGCGTCGCTGTTCCGCCTCATGCCGGAGCAGGTAGGGCCGCTGATGACGATGGTCACTTCAATGTTAGGGGTTATGTGATGGGAAGTATCAAAAACGGCGAAAGCCAGTCTGCTCGAACAGAACTGGCCTTCAGATGCAAATCGTGTGCACTCATTGCAGGAGGAATAATGGCAAAAAAACCACGCTATTTCCATACCGCTGTACATAAAAACATTACCCGCGACCGCTTCATCCGCTCGGTTAACCCGATTGTGGCAGAGAAGATGCGCGCCATCCTGGAAGAACTGAAACGTAAGGAGAGTGGCCGTGGGTAACGTATCCAATTTAGCCGAAGCCAGAGAGGCCAGAAGGCTCCAGAAACCGCGCACGAATGACGGTAAGGGGTTTGCCTTGCTGCACCGTAAAATTATGGATGTGCCGTTCTACAAGGACGCTGAGGCGGCTCATTTATGGGTTCACCTGCTCCTGCGCGCTAATCACGAACAGACAATGGTATCGACTGATGTCGGCGATGTGATCTGCGAACGCGGAGAGTTCATTACCGGGCGCAACACACTGGCAATGGAAACGGGTTTGACCGCTGATCGCGTTAAATCACTGCTCCGTAAATTCCAGAACCTGGGCATGATCACCACCAAATCGAACAACCGTTTTACTGTTCTAAAAGTGGTCAAATATGACGAATATCAGTCAAATTTTTGTCCAGCCGATGTCCAGCCGGTGTCCAGCGCAAACGCAGTAGTACCAATGCCTGTGGAGGATGTGTGTCCAGCCGATGTCCAGCCAGTGTCCACAGATAACAATATATTAAATAACTCTCTTACTAACGTAAGAGAGTGTGCATCAGCAGCAGAAAAACCAGAGCAGAAAAAACCTTCTCTCAGCTGTGAGCAGGTAGTCGAGGTTTACCATCGCGTACTGCCTGAAGCCCAGAGCATCAGGATACTGACTGACAAGCGGCGTGCTCTGATCCGCACCTTCTGGCAGAAGGCCGGGAAAGTAACTCAGCAGCTCGACGGCCATAAGTTCACCTTGAGCGACTGGGAATCGTATCTGAGCTACATCGCCACTAACTGCCGCTGGATGCTGGAGAACCGCCCAGACCAGCGCACGGGACGCACATGGCGCCGCAAGGCTCTCGAATACTTCCTGAACGTGGATGTGTATGCCAAGACGCGCGAGGGGGCCTGTGATGACCTCTGAAATCCTGACCGTACCCCACAACGTCGAAGCGGAGCAGAGCGTCATCGGCGGACTCCTGCTGGACGATGACAACAGCGAGCGTGTTCAAAAAGTGCTGGCAATGCTCAAGCCTGAGTCGTTTTACATCCGGGTTCATCAGATCGTCTTTGCTGAATTACGTGACATGTTCCGAGCTAACAAGCCAGTCGATGGGTTGACGCTTTTCGACTCTCTGGAAAGCAAAGGACTTACGGAGCAGATCGGCGGTTTCGCCTACATCGCGCAGATCGCAAAAAACACACCGAGCGCTGCAAACATCGTGGCATACGCTGCATCAGTCCGCGAAGCCGCAATGGAGCGCTATGGCATCAGCCGACTGACCGAAGCTACTGAGCTGCTGTATTCACGCAACGGCATGAGCGCCACGCAGAAGTACGAGGCCATTCAGGGTATTTTCACCCAGCTCGCAGACCATTCAAAAACCGGCAGTCGTCGGGGGTTGAGGTCTTTCGGCGAGGTTATGGATGACTGGGTAGCAGATCTGGAGAAACGCTTTGACCCTTCAGGCGAACAGCGCGGCATGAGCACCGGCATCCCGTCACTCGACCGGCTGCTGGCGCCGAAAGGTCTGGTTAAAGGCTCTCTGTTCGTGATTGGCGCAAGGCCAAAGATGGGCAAGACAACCCTGTACGGTCAGATGGCGATCAACTGCGCGGTTCGTGAGAAAAAGCCAGCGCTGATGTTCAGCCTGGAAATGCCGAGCGACCAGATCCTCGAAAAACTGGTTGGTCAGAAGTCCGGCGTAAATCCGAGCATTTTTTACATGCCCGCCACGGATGGCGCCGATGATCAGTACCAGGGAGACTACGACGGCGACTTTAAGAAGGCGATCGCTACAGCCGGCCGACTGAGTGAAATCGACATGCTGTACATCGACGACACTCCCGGCCTGTCACTTGCGCATATCGTTACCGAATGCCGTCGAATTAAGCGCGAGAAAGGCTGCGTAGGCATGATTCTGGTTGACTACCTGACGCTGATGACCGCCGAAAAAGCAGACCGTAATGACCTGGCCTACGGGATGATCACCAAAGGGTTGAAGAACCTCGCCAAAGAGCTTGGCTGCGTCGTCGTGCTGCTGACCCAGCTCAACCGCGAACTGGAGAAGCGAGTGAATAAACGCCCGTTGCCGAGCGATTCCCGCGACACAGGGCAGATTGAGCAGGACTGCGACTACTGGGTTGGCATCCACCGGGAAGGTGCTTTCGATGACAGCGTGCCACCGGGCGAAACCGAGTTAATCCTGCGTCTCAACCGCCACGGCAGTACCGGCACGGTTTATTGCAATCAGTTCAACGGGGCAATTTACGACACAGACCAGCAGGCCGCCGCCGCAGAACGCCGCGGGCGTGAGCAGCAGCCGAAAAAGAAAGGGGGCTACTGATGAAAGGCAAACAGGCAATTCTGCGTTATCTCGAAACGCACCGGACCTTCACTGCGAAGGATGTGGCCGCCGAGTGTGGCATGACTATCAACTGCATCACGAAGAACGCTATCGACCTGGAGCGGGCCCGCAAGATTGTCCGGGTGAGCAAGGTCTGGCGAACGGTGACTTATCGCCTGGCGACGCCAGAAGAACAGGATGGCACCGCGCGCAGCTGCACCAACGGAATATTTCAGGAGTGCCGCAACAGTCCGGCGATGAAGCGAGTATTGATGGTTTGGGGGAGGGTAGGGGTATGAGCATGATGGATTTCGCAGAAACTAAAAAGGCGATCGACGCCATCACAACCGACTGGTCTATCAGAGGACCGTATCACGAAGACGACGGAAAATATTACGCCTTGCTTCGTGGAGAGTGGGTTGGTGGCGGATATGCCGGAAAACGGAAGGCTCTTGATGCCATTCTCGAAAAGTTAACTAGCGAGGCCACCCAATGAGCAACATCGACAAACGCGCATTACGTGAAATCGCTGAGGCAGCAGTTGGTGCACATGAGCGCCTTAGTGTTATGCCGCCTGACGATATTTTCGACATCTCACTCGCAGAAGGAACTCAGCTTGATGCAGATATCACTGCCTTGAACGCGTTGAACTCCGCAGCAAACCCCACTACCGTGCTGGCGCTGCTGGATGAACTGGAAGCCGGAGAGAAGCGGATTGCTGAGCAACGCGAGTATTACGAGAGCGTCATCGCTGACGGTAGTATGCGCATCGCCTCGCTTGATGCCAGAACGCTCACCGTGAAGCTGCCGCAGCGCGCAACAGCAGGTAAATACGTTGACGAGGAATTTAATAATAGTGACCTCGCAGCCATCTACAACTCATGCCGCCTTGAATGTGAGGTGAAGTTTAAAGATGCCTGCGCCGCCGCTGGCATCAAATTGCAGATAGAGGGGGAGTGAGTATGAGAATGGGCGATCACATGCAAGAAGTCGTGGACCTTGTCAACGAGCTAACAGGCTGCGATACAGGCGCATCACTCAAGTTGCTGGCTTTGGTAGTCGGTGAATACATGATTAACGCAGATGCCACGGAGATGAGCGTTAATGCTGGCGTGATGAGTATCAATGTGGAAATTATCGTGCAGGCAGAGGACTAACCCATGACATTCACCAAAGAACAATTACAGCACATCATTGAAACCGATCACGTCCAGTGTGGTGATGCATCTGCATTGGCACGCATGGCGCTTGCGGGGATGGAAGCGGAGCCTGTTGGCGAGTTCTATCACGAGGCACGTTGGGGGTGGTATGAAATATCAGAGGGGGACTCCGTTCCTGAACGGGCACGAATTCCACTGTATAGAGTCCCGCCAGCGCCGGTATCTGTGCCCGCTGCGATGGAAATGGATGATGACTTTGACAGCGCGTTTGAACACGGAAAAGCTGTTGGCTGGAACGCCTATCGCGCCGCCATGCTTCAGGCCGAACCTGTAAGTAATAGTGATGAGTTACCGCTGGACTATCTGCAAGGACACAAAGACGGCCTGGAGTGGGCTGCACAATTGGCAGAAGCCAATCATCCGCAAACAAGTGACTGGTTGTACGACGACCCAATCGAACTTGCCAGGGCGATTCGCAAAGGTCCGGATATGCCTACTGTTCAGGGTGGCAACTCTCCGGTGATTCCGGATGGTTGGGTGGCTTGCGTTGAGCGGATGCCTTCCGCAGGGGAACAAGTGTTGGCGTACCGTCCAGACGCGCCGGAAAGTAATGATCCATTAATCAAGATGGCAACGTACGTTGGCGGGTCAGCACACGGACACGGCTTTGATTGCTACTGCAAGCCAACCCACTGGATGCCGCTGCCAGCAGCACCGCAGCAGGAGGTGAAGTGATGGGCAAGTTTACTTTCGTCATTGAGTTCGAAGACGGCAAGGAGCCGCCAGTACATGCCCATATGGAAGCTTTGGGCGGGAAGGTTGTAGCGGTCGCGTTCCGGGATGCATTGAGCGAGGGTAATCCTCCGAAGACGATCACTACCTCTCCTCAGGTGCTTAGCGAGATGCGGTGCTTTATCTGCAATGGTAAGCATCCTATCGGTGTCGCCTGCCCACTCAGTTCGCCATCAGTGGTATCACATAATGCCTAACCCATTCGACGCATAACAAACAGGCCTCTTCGGAGGCCTTTCTCTTGAGTTGATTTTGTTGAATCAACCGTACATACTTTCTTTGCTGATGGCCTGAACACCCATTGGTGACTTCTGCGCATTTAAGGGGACTTAAATGCGACCACAATCTGAACTCCTCACCTTGTCACAGATGCAGAAATGCACCTGCGATTTTCTGCATTCTGCGGTTTCCGTTAAGGAGGCCGTATGACTCTGCCAGTAGACGGAATCAAACTCCATCGCGGTAACTTCGCGGCCATCGGTCAGCAGATTCAGCCCTTGCTTGATGCCGGGCAATGCTTTCGCCTTCAGGTTAAGCCGTGGCGCGAGAAGCGCAGCCTGTCGCAGAACGCTCTCAGCCACATGTGGTACACGGAAATCAGCGAATACCTCATCACCCGCGGCAAGACCTTCGCTACGCCTGAATGGGTCAAAGACGCGATGAAGCACACCTATCTCGGCTACGAAAGCAAGGACAGGGTAGACGTCGTGTCCGGAGAGGTTACCAGCGTGCAATCCCTGCGCCATACGTCCGAGCTGGAAACCGGCGAGATGTACATCTTCCTGTGCAAAGTCGAAGCCTGGGCGATGAATATTGGATGCCACCTGACCATTCCGCAGAGCTGCGAGTACCAGCAGCTGCGCGATAAGCAGGAGGCCTGATGTCTACTCCACTTTCCCGCGTCATCACCAACGAAATCTTCCGCGTTCCGGCGCGCCGCAAGCGTAAGGTCGCGGTTAATCCGTCCGAAATCCCGACACTGAAGGACTACACCGCCCGCCTAGTGGATCAGAAATGGCTGCGTCTCGCGGCACGGAGGAAGCATGCGTAAACCACCCCGCCGTAAGTGCAAAGTGTGCGGTGAATACTTCGTGCCTAAATTCCACGACATCCGGATCCGCTGGTGCTGCCCGGAGCACGGCGCAATCCTCGCGATGGAAGAACGCGAAAAGGAGAAGGTGAAAGCCGCGGCTAAGCGAATTAAGGAGCAGAAGGAAACCGAGAAGGAAGGGCGCCAACGCCGCGCTGCACGTCGTAACGAGCTGAAGCCAATCCGCCACTGGGTGCAGATGACTCAACGCGCCTTCAACGACTGGCGGCGCGAAATGCTGCTGGCTGCCGGGCACGGCTGTATCTCCTGCGGAACCAAGACCGCGTTTGCCTGGCATGCCGGGCATTACCGCACCACGGCCGCAGCACCACAGCTTCGCTTTAACCCGGACAATCTCTGGCTCCAATGCTCCGCCTGCAACGTCCACAAATCCGGGAACATCGAGGCGTACCGCGCAGCGCTGGTCGAACTGATCGGCGAAGAACGCGTGCTGGCGCTGGAATCCAACAATGAAACCCACCGATACACCCGAGAAGAGCTCGATGGCATCCGCGCCAAGGCCCGGGCAGACCTTCGCGCACTCAAACAGCAGGAGGCCGCATGAACCACCACGACTTCCTCCGGTACCAGGCAGAAAGCGTTAATCGCGCCAGCATGCCGCCAGTAGCAAAGCACAGCAAGACCAAAACAAATCAGTCACAGAAGGAAGCCGCATAATGAACCTCGAATCAATCGCTAAATACTTTGCGCCTAAATCACCGATGTTCAGTGACTCTCCTCGCGCAACCGCATCAGACAGTCTCACCGGCACTGACGTTATGGCGGCGCTTGGCCTTGCCGGTCACAAGTGCGGGTTTGGTTTCGATCTTTACCTCTCGAAAATCGGCATTAGCAGCCCAGATATAGCACTGGAGAGACTCTATGAGCAGGCACGTAAGTTATCAGGTAAATTCAGAGCACTGTCTGAACTCGATGAATCAGCTCGGTCAGGCGTGCTTAAGGTTCTCTGCGCTTTTGCATACCAGGATTATTCAAGAAGTGCTGCCAGCACTCGAAAATGTGATTGCTGTGATGGTGGCGGATTTACAGAGGCGCAAGTGTTTACCAACAAGGTCTCATACCCATGGGGGAAACCGCCGTACTGGTCGAAAATGTCGCGGGCCGTTCGCCCAAGTGACTGGGAGAGCTGGGCGCAGGCGCGGGAGGTGGTGCGGGTCAAATGCAAGCCGTGTAACGGAAAAGGCGTTATCAGCAATTCGTGTCGCTGCCATGGCAAAGGTAAGGTGCTGGATAAGGCAGAAAGCGATCGGCAGGGCGTTCCGGTGATGAAGGCCTGTGACCGCTGCGGAGGTAGAGGTTACGCCAGACTGAAGTTCTCAACGGTAATTGAGGGCATTAATACTGTAGCGGAGATAAAGAAAACAGCAGCATATGAGCAACTTCAGCCGCTCTTTGAGGAGTTGGTTGCCGAATGCCACAAACAGGAGTCTATGGCCGATTCTATTCTCTCAAAAGTTACTAGATGAAAAATATTTTCCACAATATTGAAAATTTATAGGAAATAGGTATTGCATTTCGCGGAAAAACTGGATAGATTCATCTCTAACGCTGGGAATCCGTTCAGTCGTTCCGAAGCCAAAAAATTCAAGCCCGAGGTTAATGCCTTGGGCTTTTTTATTTGCGGTACGCCGCACACAGAACCCACTACCTGGGACCCTTCGGCCAGAGAGCCGACATTGCCTTACCCTCACATTGCCAGCCTGTCGCTGGCTTTTTTATTTTCAGGCTCCGGGAACCATCATCGACACGCCTACTTGTTAAATCGTACCGAGGGCCTGATCCCTTTAAACACACAGCCCCCGCTTTTAAGCCGGAGGTTAGAGACTATGAAAATGCATAACGATCCCCACTCCTGGACGGAGTTTATCGAACTACTCCACAGCTGGTGGCGTGGTGAAACGCCGATGGGTGCCGTCTTGCTATCGGTTGCCATGGCCGCATTGCGAATCGCTTACGGTGGTGGCGGATGGAAGAAAATGCTACTTGAGGGGGCAATCTGCGGGGCTCTGACCCTTACTGCTGTGTCGGCTCTTGATTACTTCAACCTTCCGCAGTCCCTGTCGATTGCTATAGGTGGCGCACTCGGTTTTGTTGGCGTAGAGCAGGTGAAGGTTATGGCTGCACGGGTGTTTAATTCTCGCTTTGGAGGCGGTGATGCAAACCAGTGATAAAGGCATTGCCCTGATCAAGCAGTTCGAAGGCTGCAAGCTCACCGCCTACCAGGATAGCGTCGGCGTCTGGACGATCGGCTATGGCTGGACTCAGCCTGTCGACGGGAAACCAATCCGCGCCGGGATGACGATTAAGCAGGAAACGGCAGAGCGTCTGCTGAAGACCGGGCTGGTCAGCTACGAAAGTGACGTGTCCCGCCTGGTCAAAGTTGGAATGACTCAGGGGCAATTTGACGCCCTGGTGTCGTTCACGTACAACCTCGGCGCCCGGTCACTGTCGACATCTACTCTCCTGCGAAAACTCAACGCCGGAGATTACGCTGGCGCTGCCGATGAGTTCCTGCACTGGAATAAAGCTGGTGGCAAAGTCCTGAATGGGCTGACCCGTCGGCGTGAGGCGGAGCGCGCTCTGTTCCTGTCGTGATTGGCGCGCTGGTAAAACGTTACTGGCTGCAGTTGCTGGTGTTGGCGTTAATCTTCGTGCTGGCGTTCTTCGTGAACCACTACCGCGACAACGCTATCACCTACAAAGACCAGCGCGATAAGGCCATTGAGAAGCTCAGCCTAGCGAACGCCACCATCAAAGACATGCAAACCCGGCAGCGTGACGTTGCTGCACTGGATGCCAAATACACGAAGGAATTAGACGATGCTAAAGCTGAAAATGATGCTCTTCAGCGCAAGCTTGATAATGGTGGCCGGGTGCTCGTCAAAGGAAAGTGTCCAGTGCCAGCCTCAACAGAAACCGCCAGCACCACCGGCTTGGGCAATGATGCCACCGTCGAACTCTCTCCAGTTGCTGGACGAAACGTTCTCGGTATCCGTTCCGGAATCATCAGCGACCAAGCATCACTGAAGATGCTGCAGGAATACATCAACACACAGTGCCTGAAATGATGGACAACCCGCACTAAGAATAGAAGAGCTGACCTGCCCCCACGATTAGATACAACACTCAGTTAGTAACGCCGGAATCTTCATTCTCAGAATGACCCTTTCTCCAGCCCGCTGCAAATTCAGACGGTGTCTGATAATTCAGCGTGGAGTGCGGGCGGCATTCGTTATAATCCTGCCGCCAGTCATTAATAATTTTCCTGGCATGAACGATATCGCTGAACCAGTGCTCATTCAAACATTCATCGCGAAATCGTCCGTTAAAGCTCTCAATAAATCCGTTCTGCGTTGGCTTGCCCGGCTGGATTAAGCGCAACTCAACACCATGCTCAAAGGCCCATTGATCCAGTGCACGGCAAGTGAACTCCGGCCCCTGGTCAGTTCTTATCGTCGCCGGATAGCCTCGAAACAGTGCAATGCTGTCCAGAATACGCGTGACCTGAACGCCTGAAATCCCAAAGGCAACAGTGACCGTCAGGCATTCCTTTGTGAAATCATCGACGCAGGTAAGACACTTGATCCTGCGACCGGTGGAAAGTGCGTCCATGACGAAATCCATCGACCAGGTCAGATTGGGCGCCGCCGGACGGAGCAGCGGCAGACGTTCTGTTGCCAGCCCTTTACGACGTCTTCTGCGTTTTACGCCCAGGCCACTGAGGTGATAAAGCCGGTACACGCGCTTATGATTAACATGAAGCCCTTCACGGCGCAGCAACTGCCAAATACGACGGTAGCCAAAACGCCTGCGCTCCAGTGCCAGCTCAGTGATGCGCCCTGATAAATGCGCATCAGCAGCCGGACGGTGAGCCTCATAGCGGCAGGTCGACAGGGATAAACCTGTAAGCCTGCAGGCACGACGTTGCGACAGACCGGTCGCATCACACATCAACATCACGGCTTCCCGCTTCTGGTCTGTCGTCAGTACTTTCGCCCAAGAGCCACCTGAAGCGCCTCTTTATCCAGCATGGCTTCGGCAAGCAGCTTCTTGAGTCTGGTGTTCTCTTCCTCAAGCGACTTCAGGCGCTTAACTTCAGGCACCTCCATACCGCCATACTTCTTACGCCAGGTGTAAAACGTGGCATCGGAAATGGCATGCTTGCGGCAGAGTTCACGGGCGGGTACCCCAGCTTCGGCTTCGCGGAGAATACTGATGATCTGTTCGTCGGAAAAACGCTTCTTCATGGGGATGTCCTCATGTGGCTTATGAAGACATTACTAACATCGGGGTGTACTAATCAACGGGGAGCAGGTCATGGAGAGTTCAGCTGCAATGGCTAACCCTTCACAGAGGGGCTTCGATAATGACAAGCAGAGGTATCACCATGCGCCTTACCGTACTTGACGACGATCCCGGCATCAAAATTAACCCTGGTCGTGAGCGAATCACTGTTTACCTTGATGATGTTGAGGTGAGTCGATGCTTAACCGCTGACGATGAGAAGGGTGAGGTCATCGTTATTGCCACAACCAATGATGGGCAACCACTCATTGAGGATGGCGAGTTGGTGCATAAAACCCTTCACGGAAAAGTAAGGATTGAAAGACATGGCGGCTACCTTGCAACTAGAAATCAAAACACGGTGGTGGGTGAAGCTTTATATCAGGACACTCACATTATTCTGCCTAACCACACGACAAGAACCTGATTACGACAAGGTCGCAGGCTTTATTGTTCGCCATGGCATCAGCAAGAAGGTGAAAACATGCCCGACATCTACCAAATCACGCTAACCACCCAAACAGGCGAAAGCTTCACGGGCAAGATGTCCCGCCGTCAGCCTGAGCTGGTTAATGGCTTTGTGCCGCTGGCAACGGAAACGGGACAGTGGTTGTACTTCGCTCCTGCTGATGTAAAGCGTGTGGAGTTCACGCCAGTTCCTACCGAGGAAGAAACCAATGGCGATGTGCAGACTGTCAGTTGAAATCAAAAGCAGGTGGTGGGTTCCTGTCTACCTCAGGACGCTGACAGTGTTCTGCCTGATGATGCGTTGCGAGCCTGATTACCAAAAGGTGAGAAACTTCCTCGTCAAGCATGGCATTACCCAGAAGCTGAAGTATGAGCCTGTAAAGAAATAACGGAGTAACCAATGAGCAAACCAGATTGGGAGGCCATTGAATCGGCTTACCGGGCTGGTTCATTGTCAGTAAGGGCCATCGGCGAAAAGCATGGCGTTAACCACGCCACCATCCTGAAGAGAGCAAACAAAGAGGGATGGCAGCGCGACCTGACAGAGAAGGTCAGGGCGGCAACCAAGGCCAAGGTAACCAAGTCGGTAACCAAAGACAGTAACCAGTCACCAGTGGTTACTGATGAGCAGATTATTGACCAGGCATCCGATGAGGCTGCCGCTGTAGTCATGGCTCATCGGGAAAGTTTGGCGGCATGGCGCGGCATCACCAATAAGCTCCGCGACTTCCTCGAAGATGCAGATATCACGGAAGAAAATCACGCCTCAATGTCTCGTTCGATTACAGCCGGTGTTGATGCTCAAATCAAAGTGATAAACGCTGAGCGCAAGGCGTATAACCTTGACACCGAAGAAGGCAATAAGACGGTTGATGACCTGTCTAACCTGATGGATTCACTGTCTCAGGGGGCGTAATGAAACCTGAGCACCTCAAGCTTCTGGCAGACAAAGAATGGCGGCTGAATAACCTTTACTGGATCACCGACAAAGAGGGAAAGCCTACGCGGTTCAGGATGACGCCTGAGCAGAGGGAATACTTCGAGGGGATCCACACCCGCAATATCATCCTGAAAGCACGTCAGCTCGGTTTCACCACAGAGGTGTGCATCATCCAGCTCGACGCGGCCCTGTTCGAGTCGGCGAAGTGCGCGCTGATTGCCCACACGCTGAATGACGCAAAGCGCCTGTTCCGCGAAAAGGTGAAGTACGCATACGATAAGCTGCCTGCAGAGATAAAGGCGGCCAACCCGTCCAGCAATGACTCTTCCGGCGAGCTCGTCTTCAAGAAGGGCGGCTCACTATACGTTAGCACTTCATTTCGTGGCGGTACGCTGCGTTACCTGCACGTTTCCGAGTTCGGGAAGATATGCGCCAAGTATCCTGACAAAGCCCGTGAGATCGTCACTGGTGCGTTTGAGGCGGTATCGACTGGATGCTTCGCTACTATCGAGAGCACAGCCGAGGGCCGGGCGGGTTACTTCTTCGATTACTGCCAGACGGCAGAGAAAGCGTTGCTGCAGGGGAAGCCTTTATCCGCGCTGGACTGGAAGTTTTTCTTCTTCTCCTGGTGGAAGAACCCACAGTACGCAATCGACCCGGTCGAAGCACTGCCGGTGCGCCTGCTGGAATACTTCGCTGAGATGGAAGCGAAGCACTGCGTAGTCGTCAATGAACGCCAGAAAGCCTGGTACTACGCCAAAGAGAAAACCCTCGGCGACGACATGAAGCGCGAATACCCGACCATTCCGGCCGAGGCGTTCCAGCAGTCGGTCGAGGGCGCTTACTACGCCAAACAGTTCCGCTGGCTCTACACCAATAAGCGGATCGGTCAAATACCGGATAACTCACACCTGCCAGTTCATACATTCTGGGATATCGGGGTGGGCGACTCCACGGCCATCTGGTTCGTTCGCGAGGTTGGCGAAGAGTTCCATGTCATCGACTATTACGAAAACTCCGGCGAAGGCCTGAGGCACTACATGAAGGTGCTGAAAGATCGCGGCTACGAGTACGGTGAGCACTGGGGACCGCACGACATCGAAAACCGCGAGTTCGGCGCTGACGCCAAATCGCGCAAAGAGCTTGCGCAGGAAGGCTATGAAATTGACGGCCAGGTGTACTCGATGACATTCAACGTCGTGCCTAAAACTGGCGTCGATACAGGCATTGAGTCGGTGCGTGAAATCCTCCCGTCCTGCGTATTCGATGAAGAGAAGTGTGCCGAGGGCATATCTCACCTCGAGGGCTACCGCAAGGAGTGGGACGACAAGCGCGGGTGTTGGAAAGATAAACCGCTTCATGACTTTACATCACACGGCGCTGACGGCTTCCGCTACTTTGCTGTAGCGAAGAACAACCGCAAGCAGGTCGGCGCAGTATTCTTCTAAGGAGCTCATCAGTGAGTGAACAACAAGGCGAGGTTTCATTCCTCGTGAACGCCCTTGCTGATGCTATCGGGCGGCAGCGCATGCTGTACGCAGGCCAGCCAGGGAATACCAAACGCACGAAGCTGTGGGATGAGTTTGGCTATCCAAACAATCTTGAGTTTGACCGCTACTACCGGGCCTATGAGCGAAACGCGGTGGCGTTTGCCGCCGTGCATAAGCTTCTTGATTCTTGCTGGGCGGATAACCCCACAATAATCGATGGCGACGACGGCAAGGAGTCAACCGAGACAACCGCCTGGGAAAAGTCAGCCACCAAATTGCTGAAGAAGCACTGGCCGAAAATCAAGGATGCGGATCGTCGCAATCTCGTTGGCCGGTACTCGGCACTGCTCATTCAGTTCCGTGACGGCAGAGAATGGAGTGAACCGGTAGACAGGTCGGTTGTGGCACGGCTGAAAGACAAGGCCATTGTTAAGCTTATCCCAGCGTGGGAATCGCAGATCAAGCCAGGCAACTTCGATACCGACACGCTTTCAGAAACGTACGGCCAGCCAGTTTCGTACAACTTCAATGAGCAGCCAGTCGGTGATGATGGCACCTATGGCCCGGTGCGCGGAGTTACCGTACACCCAGAGCGAATCATCATTCTCTGCGAAGGCTCTGAAGACGAAAATATGCTGTCTGGCGTGCCATTCCTGCGTGCAGGCTACAACAAACTTCTCGACCTCGAAAAGGTATCTGGTGGTAGTGCCGAAGGGTTCCTGAAGAATGCCAGTCGCCAGCTCGGGATTGCGTTCGACAAAGAAACCAACATTGCGAACCTGACAAAGGCGGCCACAGACGCTGGCTACAAAGACCTTGGCGAGGCGCTTAACGACAAAGTCTCCAAGATGAACCGTGGCACTGATGCCGCCCTGGTAATGCAGGCTGGCACGCCGTCGGTGCTTTCCGTAGCAGCAGCCGATCCATCTCCTACATGGACAGTGGCCGCCAACGAGTTTGCATCTTCGATTCAGTGTCCGTTCACCATCTTGTTTGGTCAGCAGACGGGGCGACTTGCTTCCGATGAGGACAAAACGGACTGGGCGAAACGCTGTAACGGCCGCCGCTGGGGATTCCAGTCAACGGTGATCGAGAGCGTGCTTGAGCGCTTATGGACGGTTGGTGTCATTGACCCGCCATCATCCGGAGAGGTCACGCTGGCATGGTCAGATCTGCTCGCGCCGAGCGAGAAAGAGAAGATTGCCAACATGCAGGCAATGGCTGCAGTTGCGAAAGATACCCAGCAGGCATACGGCACACCGGCAGTGGATGAAAACGAAATCCGCGCGGTTGGTGAGCTGGAGCCGCGCAAAGAGGTTAAGACTCCAGACCCCCAACAAAAGGTAACAACCGATGATCCTCTCAACCCAAAAGATGAGAATCGGGACGCCAATCGTACCGCGCAACAAAGCTGACCCTACGCAGTCATCACGGCAGGTAAGCCGGATGTTCAATGATATCGAAGACCGGTATCTGAACATCAAGCGCCAACTCAAAGAGGTATTCGATCAGCGCCTTACCGGGCGGCAGCGTGAGACCAATGGCGAAAAGTCATGGATGTTGTGCAACAACGAAGGAGCGGAACCCTCGCTGTACCAGGTGAACGCCGGTAAGTACATCTACGACATGACGGCGGCCCAACTGGCCGACCTGCTGCAGGTGGTTCAGTCGATACTGGATGACGAGTTGCTGGAAGGTGGCAGCCAGAACATCTGGGCGATGGATTACGTCATTGCGGAATATTACCGCGGCACGCTAAACGCCTTCACCAACCTGTCGGTGCAGTCGCAGATATACGCCAGCCAGACGACGCTACAGCAGCTTTTAATCAGCCCGGGTTATCTGAACCAGATATCTGCGGCCAGGCTGACAACGTTCAGTGACTGGAAGGTCATCAGCGACACTGCCCGCGGCGACCTGACCAACATCATCACTGATGCAGTGGCGCGCGGCGTGTCGCCAAGGGATGCCGCTCAGGTTATTAGTAAACGCCTGGACGTAAGTATGTCCAAAGCCAAAACGATAGCTCAAACGGAGCAAGTTGGAGCCTTAAGGCAGGCGCAGCGCAATGAGGTTGATTGGGCAAAAGAACGCCTGGGTCTGAACACTGCGATATTGTGGATTTCCGCACTTAAACCGACCACGAGGGTGACTCATGGGGCAAGACACGGGAAAACGTACACCACTGATGAGGTTTCAGAGTTCTATTCGAAGGATGGCAACTCCTATAACTGTTACTGTGCCAATATCCCTTGTCTGCTTGACGAAGAAGGCAAACTTTACAACGAAGGTCTTGCCGAGAAATTAAGTAAAGAGCGGAGTAATTGGAAGTCATCCGAAAAGTAATTTGGTAAAATATACCTGCTGGATAGGGCGGCCACCCGAAAAGTCCTGCGCTCAGGGCCTTCCAGCACCATCATGAGCGAACTAATGGAGCGATTAGTTATGAATTCGAAACCAGCGCCAAGCGCGGAGTTTTTACGTGAATGCTTTTCTTACAATCCAGATACTGGCGAGTTGTTTTGGAATGCAAGGCCAGTCAGTCACTTTAAATCAGAGAACGCATGTTCAGCATGGAATGGGCGATATGCAAATAAGCCTTGTGGGTGCATTAGGCCAGATGGATATGTAAAAATCTCCGTTAACAAAGTGAGCTATTTGGCTCATAGAGTTATATGGAAGATGATTACCGGTACTGATAGCGAATTCACCGACCATATCAATGGCATTAAAAGTGATAACAGGTTGGCAAACCTCCGTGATGTAACCATGACTGAAAACAACAGAAGCATGGTTGGAGGATTGGCATCTGGGAATAACTTTATCGGCGTGTATTGGCATCAACAGCGAAGCAAATGGATGGCTAGAATTCGCTGCGAGGACTCAGAGCGGTATATTGGAATTTACGATGATATAAAAATTGCCGTCCTTGCCTATAACGCCGAATGTGAAAGGGTTCATGGCGAATACGGCAAGCGCAAGATAGAGCACAATCTGAATAAGCTCCGCGAATTGGGGCTCTGATGAATAACTACAAGGTCGCCAAGGCGGCCTTTTTTAATGCCTGAAATCCACCAACGAGGCCCATATGAGCGGCATTTATTTCGAATCGAAGAGACTTGGCGATATTTCATGCACGCACGTTAAGATCGGCGGCGTCGAAGCGATGATGAAGCAGGTAGGTGATCGCAAAGTCATTAAGTCACAAGGTCGCGGCAACGTGCGCCAAGTAAAAACTATCGTCAGAGCGCTACACAAAACTATCCAATAACGAGGACCCAGCATGAAACGCAACCGCGTTAACGTGCTGACCGTCGTCAACTCCGCTTCAAACATCACCACTGAAACCATCGACGGCAAGCCACATATCGTGGTTCGCGGCATCACGCCTGTCGTGGACGATATCGTGATGAACCGGAAGTTGTACCCGGCAGCAGAAATCGAAAAGGCCTACAACACACTCGAGCGTAACCCGATGCCGCTGGGCCACCCTAAAGTGGACGGCAAGCATGTTTCGGCGCGCGATGTCCGGGCGGTGAACGAGTACCACGTCGGTGCCTGGCTGCAGAACGTCAGCCACAAAGACGGGAAGGTGACGGGCGACATGTACGTTAACCGCCAGTACGCCGAGTCGAGTGATAAGGGTAAGCGCCTGATTAACCGTCTGGATGAGATGCTGGCTGGTACCAACTCAGACCCGATCCACATATCCACCGGCCTGCTGTATTCCGGCATTGCCGCCAACGGCGAATCAAAGGGCAAGAAGTACAACGAGATCGCCACCAACATGATGTTTGACCATGTGGCGGTGCTACTTGATGAGCCTGGCGCCGGCACGCCGGAGGAGGGCGTGGGTATCTTCGTCAACTCAGAAGGTGATGAGCAGCAGATCGAGTTTGCCCGCCTGGCTGATGGTATCGACTGCACCCGCGACGGCCTGATCAACAAGACCAAATTCTTCTTCACCAATGCCTCTAACTTCTCATTCGACGACATCTCCCGGGCTATCAGCGACAAGCTGCGAGAGGGTGATGCCGTAGATAAGTGGCTTTGGCCTGAAACGGTGTGGCCGGACAGCTTCATCTACCGCAATGACACCAAATATCTGAAGCAGAAGTACCTCATCGATGATGACGGCAAGGCCGTGTTCGTCGGCGAACCTGTAGAAGTCGTGCGCAAACCCACTGAGTACGAGATTAAAACCAACGGAGAGAACGATCCGATGAAAGAACTGATTATCAATGCGCTGCAAGCCGCTGGTAAGCCGACTGAAGGCAAGTCCGACGCCGAGCTGATGGACGCATACAACCAGATGAAGGCCGACGAAGCCATCGCCAAGAAAAAAGGCGATGAAGAAATCGACCCTGAAACCGGCAAGCCAAAGAAAAAAGAGCAGGCCACCAATAACGAAGAGATGCCAACGTGGGCGCAGAAACTCGCCGATCGCGTGGACGTCGTTTTCAACAGCCTGAACGCGAACGCCGACAAAGAGAAAGGTGAGAAGCGCGCAGCTGTGAAGCTGGCGATGAACATGAGCGATGACGAAGTCGCAGATCTGGACGGTAAGGCTCTCGACGCGATGTACGCCAAGTGCCAGACCTCTTTCGGCCTGAACGGTGCATTCCGCCAGGCAACCAATACCCAATCAGTCAGCGAAATGCCGGAGTAAAAAATGGCTAAAGACGGAAAGCATATTATCCACGCCGGCGGCGTGTTCCCTAATCCTCTGCTTAACCGCGAAGGCGGGGCGGCTGCATCGACTCTGCCTGGTACTGTTGGCTTCTTCAGTACTGCTGACAAGTTCACGGCCTCTGTGGTCGGGGCAGAATCCGCCATCAAGTATGTGGCAAACAAAGACTACCTGCGCTGCCTGAGTGTTGATGACGCAATCCCAGCCAATGAATTGGTTGTTGGTATTCATCCGCTGCCTGGCATGTTCCTAAATGTGCGAGCAGCAGCGGGCACTTACACCAAAGGCCAGCCGGTTGCAGTAGCCAACGGTCAGATCACTGCGGTTGTAGATGATGCCGCCGTATTCGCTTATGTCGAAGAAGATAAAGCAGTCACTGCGGTGGCGGGCGATCTGATTCGCGTTGTGTTCAAATAAGGAGCACTGAATGTTTGTATTCTCCAAGTCTATCGGCGAGAAGACCGGTAACCTCGCGGTAAACCAGGCGCAATGGCGCGCTCTCGAACTTGAGCGAAACGCCAGTGCTCAGGCAGCAGCTGATTTTCTGGCGCGCACTCAGTTCCGTGGTGATGCAGAAAACGCCCCTTATCTCGACGCGGTGAACGCAGTTGACGATATCCGCCGCCTGTATCGCGCTTTCGACACAACTGTGCTTCAGCAGTTCGAGCCAAATACCGAATTCACCCTGCTGAACGATCTGATGCCGCTCTCTCGCTCCGTGCGAATTGAGCAGTCTCGTTACGATTACGCTCGTACCGGCGGCCGCGGCTGGGCTCATACTTCCATGTCCGGTCAGGTTGGTGCGGCGCTGGATGCTCGCAGCTATTCCTTCGATGGCACCATGGTGCCTATCCACGACTCGGGCTTTAAGTTCGAATGGCGTGATCCAATCTTCAACAGCCCGCAGGCATTGCAGTCGCAGGCTGATGCGCAGCGTGGTTCGGTTGAAGACGTTCAGCGTCGTTACGTTGACTACATCTTCAACGGCTTCCGCGACAAAGCTGGCAACTTCGCAGTGTTTGACGGTCTGACCTGGAAAGGGTTGCGTGACGATGAGCGCGTAGCGCAGATCGACCTTGGAGCTTCAGGCCTGAACATCGATTTTACCTCTGGCACAGCAACGTCTCAGGACATCCGCGCCGGGGCAATCGCGCTTCGTGATCAGATGCGTCGCGTAAACAACCAGTATGCAGAGCAGACCTGGTATGTATCCGGCGAAATCATCTCCAACCTGGAACGCTACTTCTCCGACAACTTCCAGTCCGGAACGATCATGGATGAAATCCTGAAGCTGACCGGTGTAGCGGCGATTAAAGAAGACAGCCAACTGTCAGGTAACGAAATCGTCATCGTTCCACTGAGTGCAGGTGTCATTGCTCCAATCGTCGGCCAGGCTATCGGTACCGTTGCCTCCCCCCGCCCGGAGTACAACAGCGACTACATCTGGCGCACCTGGGGTGCAATGGGGCTGATGGTCAAGCAGGACATCAACAACAAATACTCCGTCATTCACGCATCAAGCTAAGGATAAATCATGGCACTGGTAGAAATCGTGGCAAGTAACCTGCACGCCGGTGCCAATCTCCGCAAACTGGAGGTTGGTTCGGTGGTGGATGTTGACGACGCAACGGCTGAGCGCTGGATCAGCGCTGGCAAGGCGAAGGAAACCGACAAGAAGAAAGGCGAGAAGCTTACCTTCGAAGTGGCAACTCCGTCCGCGCAGGCGGCAGACCTTTCTGGCCTGAAAAAGCAACTCGCGGACGCGCTGGAGCAGAACCAAAAGCTAATCGCCGATGGTGAAGCAAAAGACAAGGCTCACGCCGACGCACTGGCAGAAGAAACAAAACGCGCTGACGAAGCCGAAGCGGCACTGGCAGAAGCAACCAAGAAGGCGAAATAACCATGGCTGACCCAATCACAGCGGCAGACGTGCAGGCGTACCTCGGTGAATTGGGTTACACCATTCCCATGGCGTTGCTGGATCCGATTCTCTGCGCGGTCAACAAAATTATCCCGTGCCTCGATGGCGCTGGATACGATGATTGCACCGCAAAGCTGATCCTGATGTACGCCGCAGCGCTTATGGCTACGTCGTCCGGCGCGCGCCGAATCAAATCGCAGGGGGCGCCGTCTGGCGCGTCCCGCTCGTTTGAATATGGCGACGACAGCATTACCTGGCTGCGTGACTCGCTGGCCCGTCTCGATACCAGCGGATGCACCGGTGAGTTACCGATCAGCGCTGGTAATAGTGTCGGCCTGTTCATGGTGGTCGGGGGCTGCTGATGACGTACAAATCAGTTAAGCAAGGCCTGCCGCGTTCGTTTACCCGTGTATGGGTGATGACCGACACCGGGCGGGAGACTACCGGATACGTGAAATCGGACGGCGAGTGGTTCATCAACTGCCCGCGCATCCGGGCGACTGGCGCGAAGGTGCTGAGGTGGAAAGATGGCTGAAAGATACGTTGTGCATGCCTTTAAGTGCGAAGGCAACTGGTCGCTGTTCATCTGGATAAACGACTCCGGCGTTAAGTTTATTGGCCGCCATGCTGAAACTTACGAGAAAGCCAAAGTTGACTTTCTGGAGCAGGCTGATGCTAAGCGCCTCGCCAGTCAACCAGGCTCGATGCGGCCTCTTGATGATTTCAAAATCGTTGAGAAGGTGGAGGTATTCAATCTATGAGCAGCGTTGCCAACTGGTCTTACACCGCCACGGCGACCATCTGGCGCAAACTGGAAGGTAATGACGAATACGGCGACCCACTGGGCTATGCCGAACCTGAGCAAATCCTCTGTGATTACGAGGGCGGGCTCAGCAAGAAGTTAGCCAGTCTCGGCGCAGAAATCGTCGTGAAGAATACCGTCTGGACGGAGTTCGCGCTGGCGTCCGCGGGTGATTACCTGCTGATTGGCGTTTCGACCGAAGCCGACCCGGTTGTGGCCGGTGCCGACGAGGTGCGGCAGGTTATCCGCTACGCCGACACGTTCGAGCGAGTGGCGGATGATTACGCCATCCTGACGGGAGTCTAGCCATGGGCATCAAAGTGAAGGGTGTCAAGGGCGTGGTGCGCAACGTGAACCGCATAATTGACGATATTCAGGGGCGTAAAATTGTCAGAGCGCTCCAGTCGGCGATGCTAATTGGCGGCGCTAGAGCTGCCCTCTACACTCCAATCGATACATCGGCGCTGATTAACAGTCAGTTCAGGGAAGTCATAACCAACGGCGCAATTGTTACCGGGCGCGTGGGGTATTCGACGAACTACGCCGTTTATGTTCACGATCCGGCCAACCCTCAGCAATTTAGACGCACCACAGCTAAGAAAGAGTTCCTTACGCTTGGATTCGAAGAAGAGCGAAGCGCTATCGATGCTGCTGTTGCCAAGGAGCTTTCGCTATGACGCCAATGATGCACGAGCGGGTTCTAAACCTGTTTGTTAACGCTGGGCTGACGTCTGGATTTACTGTCCAGCAACTGATGTACGACGACCCAGGGAAATCATCCGAAGCGGTCATGGTATTCAGGCCAAACGGCGGAACAAACATCCGCAACGCACTTGGCTCTGAATATCATGTGATCGTCGATGTTATTGGCGCTAAAGGCGTCGGGGCCAAAGACAAAGCCTTAAACGCCGTTCAGCGCATCGTCGATTACGTCCAGGCCAACCCCATGGCTGACGAGTGTGTCGGATACATCCAGAACATGGGCGCAATTCCCGCGCCGGTGCTCACAGAAGAAGGGCGAATAGTCTTCCGATTGCAATTTGCATGCACGTTTGGCGACTAGCCATTCCCAACCAAATAACCCGCTCAGGCGGGTTTTCTTTTATACGTCAAAGAGGAGTTTCACATGGCTAATTGCCAGAACTCGAACGAGCGCCTGTTCGGCGGTGCGGTCGTGCTGGAAGTCGCCGATGGCTGCCCGGACGTCAAACCACTCGAAGGTAAGTGGATGGCGCTGGCCGCTGGTACGTCGAAAGGCTTCGACTTCAACCCAAACTCGGTTACCTCTGATGCGGATGACGGCGGCGGCTATGTCGAAACCATCATCACCAACAGTGACTTCACCCTGAGCTTTGAAGGTGAGGTGCGCAAGAAGGACAAGCTGGATCAGTACGGTGTCGGCAAGTTCATCAAGTATTTCGCCGATGAGCTGAAGGCCAAGCGCCAGCCTGGTATCTGGGTGCGCATGGACTACGGACCGGTTGAATTTATCGGCTACATGAACATCACAGCGCTGAGCTCTGATGGTGGAACCAACGATATCGTCACGTTCTCTACCGAGTTCAAAGTCGGTGATGCGAGCACAATCGAAGTCAACGAAGTGACGGCAGTGGCGGTGACCGGCGTGACGGTAACCCCGACAACCAGCACCGGCACGGCGGGCGGTACCAGCACCTTCACGGTGAACATCGCACCAACAGGCGCAACCAACAAAGACTTCACTGTAGCGACTACCAACGCGACCAAGGCAACGGCTACCGCCTCTGGCAACACCGTTACCGTGACGCGCGTCGCCACCGGCAGCGCGCAGATCATCATCAACACCGAAGACGGCAACTTTGTAGCCGTGCATACGGTTACCGTTACGTAACGGACATTCCAAAGGGCGGCGTGCTGCCCTTGATAATGACCGTTTTATGGAATTTACCATGATCCCATTAAAAGAAATTGGCGAATTCCTGATCGCCGCTGGTGACAAGGAATATTTTTTCCGTCCATCGTTTATCAACATGACCCGAATAGGCGAGCCAAAAGATATCGTAACTGCTTTCTATGACCTTCATCATGATGAAGTATCAGATCTTATAAGGTCGGCTATCAATGCCTATGGATTGGTGCCTGAATGGCTCATTCAGCATTTAAGAACAACCAGTTATGGGAAAAAAGCAATAATGGCTGCAATGACGGTGCTTTCATCCTGTTGCGACGCAGACGCTACCCCATTGATTGGTGAGCTACGCATAGCCAAAACCAAAGGAAAGCCATTCAAACTCCGGCATGGGGCAATGGATGAGTTTGATATGGTTGTGATTGCGCAAGCACTAATAACGCACGGCATTATTGGGAAAGCCAGGATAAGAAAGCTACAGCGCCATGAGAATACCAGCACGACATCTGAATTTAATGCCTTCGAGTACATCAGCGCGGCACGTAATCACTTCGGCATGAGCCGCACTGAAGCCTCTCAGTTAACGATGACCGAATTTCAGATGCTGCTGGCGGCTAAATATCCTGACCAGAAAGGCTTTACTCGCGAAGAGTACGACAGCATCGCCGATGAATATCTGGCTAAACAGGCAGTTCGACGCGAGAATGCGAAAAAGAAGTAACCGACCTTCTATACAACGATACCCTGAGAACAATAAATCATCCTTTTCCGTTGCGCCTGTGCTATTCCTGGGTAGGATGTTCATTTTTACCAAAGGGGAATAGGGATATGAACAAGATATTTGTGGCGCTGGGTTTTATTGCATTAGTAATTACATGCACCTTCGCAGCAAGAGAGCCACTATCTCTCGTCTTCATAATTGCAACTTTCATTATCATTGGCTTTGGATTTGGAAAAATAGGCGAGAAGGCGGCGTTTAATTCCCGTCTTACACAGGCGGAGAGGCGTGGAACTTTACGATTCTGCGCCGTTGGTTTTTTGGCTGTATCATTAGCTGCCAATGTGGGATTTCTTTTTTGGGTCAACTCCCAAACCCCTATTTTTGGTGATGCTTACGCGGAAAGAAAGCAATATGAAGACCTGAAGAGCGACTTAAAAAAACAAGAAACAGCTCAGGAGGAGGGGCGTGCAATCCGATACTACGATGCAAAAGAGTCAGTGAAGGGATTGCTCAAAGACTCATCATCTGCTGAGTTCTCTGGGGAGAAGATCGGCAAGGGTGGTGCAGTTTGTGGGTACGTAAATGCAAAAAATAGTTTCGGCGCTTATGCAGGTAATTCAAGGTATATATCTACCAACGGGCACTCCGTAATAGATGACGATAGCCAGGAGTTTAATGACTCATGGGAAAACACCTGCAACTAACCAACAATAAAACCATATCAAACCTCGCTCAGGCGGGGTTTTTTATTGCCCGGAGATTAGATTATGGCTGGTACTGTCAGCGCTGGAACGATTGTTTATGAAGTTGACATGGACACCGCCGGGATCCTTCAGGGACGCCGGGATATCGATGCCGCATTGAATGGTCTTAACGGTAGCATGGGTCGTCTTGAGGCTGGGTTAAACCGCACTGAGCGATCCCTGTCTTCGATTGAAGGCACTATGTCCAGCTTAACTGGCGTCGCGAAAGCGCTCATTGCCGCTCTTTCTGTACAGCAGGTCGGCGCATACGCCCAGGCATGGCAGGACCTGAGTAATAAACTGGCAAACGCCGTCAGGGATTCCGTACCTCCTTTTGAGACCTTGGCTGATGTCACCGAGCGTGTTTTTGATATCTCTCAAAAGACTCGTTCAGGTCTCGATGCCACGGCCACTCTCTATGCACGTCTCGAGCGATCAACACGGAGTTATGGTGTCAGTGTTGAGGACATTACCAGGCTGACAACCATTATTAACCAGGGTTTCGTGGTCTCAGGGGCAACAGCCGAGGAGGCAAGTAACGCAATCATTCAGCTTGCTCAGGGGCTGGCGTCCGGAGCATTAAGGGGTGATGAATTTAACTCTGTGAACGAGCAGGGTAACCGGCTCATGATTGCCCTGGCTGACTCTATGAATGTCAGCATTGGGGCGCTCAGAAACATGGCTGCAGAGGGCAAGTTAACCACTGATGTGATCGTGAATGGGTTGCTTTCTCAGGGCGATAAAATTGGACAGGAGTTCGCTAAAACTACTGCCACGATCAGCCAGTCTCTTGAAATTGCCAACAACAACATCACGAAGTTCTTTGGCGAGAATGCCACTGTAAAAACTGGTGTCAAAATATTCAGTGATTCAGTTATTTCACTCAGTGAAAACCTGGACGTTCTCAGCGCTACTCTGACCATTGTTGCTGGCGTTATGGGCGCGCGATATGTCGGTGCGTTGACCATGGCTACCTCAGCGAAAATCGCTGATATCGCAGCATCCCGTCAGCAGGTTGTCGCAGACAATCAGACGGCACAGGCTGCTCTGGTAGCCGCTAATTCTGTTCAGCGTAAGGCTCTTGCTGATAAAGAGGCTGCTCTTTCTTCTCTCGCGCTGGCCCAGGCTGAATATAACGTGGCAAAAGGTAGCGCTGCAGAGATGCTGGCAATGGATGCCCTTGTAGCCGCAAAAACCAGGGCTACTACCGCATCTATAGCTCTTGCCGAGGCTGAAACTGCCCAGGCTGCTGCGTCGGCCCGTGCAGCGACAGCTGCTCGTGCAGCGTCCATTGGTATCGGAATGGCTCGTGGTGCGCTTGCTCTTATAGGTGGTCCAGCGGGGGCGGCTATGCTTGCTGCCGGCGCGATCTTCTATTTCTGGCAGAAAGCTCAGCAGGCAAAAGAGGAGGCTATCGCCTTCGCCGATGGTCTGGATAAGCTCAACGCCGCCATGAATGCAATGTCGAACACGCAGCTGCGTGGGGCTATTGCAGATGCCAATAATTCTATTAGAGCTCAGAAAGAGGCTGTTGCGGATCTGCAAAGTGAAGTTGACTCGCTGAGAGACAGATACCAGAACTTTACCCCGGCTGCCCAGAAGGTTGCTGAATCTATGGGGCAAGGTACAGACTTCGCTCGCCAACAGGCGGAAGTGTCTGATGAGCTGGCTCGCAAGACGCGAGACCTTGAGGCCGCTAAAGATAAATTATCCCGGACAGAAGAAACCGCGTCAGAGGCGACACGCACGCTCACGAACAACATGCTTACGGCGATGGGAGTTCATGATCAACTCATCGAAAAATCCTGGTCTCTTGAGCAAGTTCAGGGTGCGGTAGCGAAAGCCTTTGGTGATACAGCTGATGAAATAAACCGGGCCAATCAGGCAGGGAAGAATTTTGATCCGAAAGCACTGCAAATTTCTCCGGCCACGAAAGAGGGCGATAAGCTTATCCTCAATCTTGAGGAGCAAAACGAACTTCTTAAAATTCAGGATGAGCGACAAAGAGCCGTTGTTAAAGCTCAAATGCAAGCCGCCAAGGTAACTGATAACAAGAATCAGATATCATCAGCTGGAAAGCTTGCTGGAGAAAACTACGACCTGCAAAAGGCCGAAGAAGCCAGAAAAAAAACACAGCGTGAAAGCGAACAGCAGGATAAACGTTCTGCAACATCCGCTGATTCTGTGGCTCAGAAACTGGCGAACCTGAAACAGCAAGCGGAACTGGCGGCGGGGTCAACTCAAGAACTCAGCAGAGAGCAGGCCATGCTTAATGCCGAGCAATCTCTTGGGAAAGGCGCGACTCAGGCCCAGATCGCAGAGGCCCGCCAGTATGCTGCAGCAAAATGGGATACGGCCAACGCTATCAAGGCAGAGTCTGCAGCTCAGAAGCTTCTTCCTGAGTCACGTGAGAACGCCACTTACAAGCAGGATGTTGAGGCTCTGAACACAGCTCTGGCCGCGAAGAAAATCAGCCAAGAGCAGTACAACGCTACGTCAGAACAACTTGAGCAGCAACATCAGGTTAATCTGGCGAAGATAAGGGCGCAGAAAATTGCAAATGTCACGCCCGTACAGGATGCGCAAGGAGGAATTGACTCAGTTCAGCAACTTGCCAATCAGCATGCAACCGAATTAGCCATGATTCAGCAATTCGAGTCTGATAAAGGAAAGCTAACACAGCGTGGGATAGAGCTTGCTAATGCAGCTAATACTCAATACGAACATCAACGGATAGCAGCGCAATGGGAAATATGGAAAAACCAAAATTCTGCGAATGAGTTATTGGCAGCCGGATTTGACTCTTTAGCTGGCAACGCTTCCAACGCTTTCACGGGGATCCTAACCGGAAGCATGTCTGCTCAGGAGGCCATGCAATCTCTCGCAAGCAACGCGCTGAATAGCCTCATCAATGGCTTTGTGCAGATGGGTGTAGAGTGGGTTAAATCAGCGATAACTGGCAGCACTGCCCAAATCGCTGCCACCACGGCCACAACCTCGGCAGCAGTAGCCGGTACAGCGACGACTACCGCGGCAAGCGTTTCCTCTGCTGCGGCCACGACCGCGGCGTGGACACCAGCTGCAATCGTCGCCTCCATCGGATCATTCGGTGGTGCTGCGGCCATTGGTATCGGTGCAGTTATTGCCGCCATGGCGATGGCTGGTGGTATCGCAGGTAAGCGTAAAAATGGCGGTCCTGTATCAGCAGGCTCTATGTACCAGGTAGGCGAGGGCGGCATGCCTGAAATCTACCAGGCCAGCAATGGCAGTCAGTACATGATCCCCGGAGACAACGGAAAGGTGATTAGCAATAAGGAGCTGACGAATGGGGGAGGTGGTGGTGTGGTAGTCAATATCAACAACTACACGTCGTCAAACGTAGATGCGCAGGCAACACCAGACGGAAATGGAGGGTGGACGGTGGATGCATTCGTTTATGACCTCGATAACGGCGGTCCTGCCAGTCAGGCCATACAGCGAAATCACCAGGCACCACGTAAGGCAAGGAGCTAACTATGCCAATTCCATATCCTGACTGGCTGCCCTTGGCGCAAAAAGGGAAGATACCCTCGACCGATACCGGTTTTCGGACGGACCAGCCGGCGGTCGGCGCGCCAATATTTCAGAAACTCACCGATGACCTGAAAACCACATTCTCTCTTACGTGGATTTTCACCCGGGATCAGCATCGGGCCTTCATGCAGTGGTTGCGGAGCCCGAACTACCTCGATAACTGCAATCAGTGGTTCACGATGCGCCTCGGGACAGGTACTGGTGACACAGGGATAGAGGTTCAGGAACTGCATTTCCTTTCCTGGCCGACATGGTCGCAGTCCGGATCCATTTTCACCTGGAGCGGTGATGTTGTCGCGCGAGAACTGGTTAACTCTGATGATGAGTATGACGACATTATTGTCGAGCTTCCGCCGCCGTGGGGTTCATGGCTCGATATTATCGTCACCGGTTATCCGGATGGACGCGATCCGGAAAGCCTTTCGAGGGTTCCGTAATGCCCACACTGAGAGAATTTCAAAGCCAGAGACCTAATCGGATACTGTACGAGACGATCACCTTCTACAACGAGACGTTTGGATATGTGCGTCTGGTGAACAACCAGATATTCCCAAAAACGTTAGGCGGCCAGGTGTTCACTCCATGCCGGATGGAGCTTACGGAGAGCCAGCAAAGCAATACGCCGGTACTCGACAGCACGGTTAAATTTAGCCGCCTGGCGCAGGACTTTAAGCAGAAGCTGAAACTCTGGAAGGCGCATTCGCGCATCACACCGATCTCTGCCACCTATCAACAATTTGACGCTGCAGACATGAGCACAGCCATCAAGTCATGGACGCTCTACGTCAATGACTGCTCGATGGATGACAAGGACGTCACATGCAGCCTCACGCGAATTAATCCGCTAAACCGGAACGTTGGCCGTCTGTACACCGTCGAAGAATACCCGGGGCTTCAGAATGCATAGAGACGAGTTTATTTCTCGAATTGAGGGCGTGCCATGGAGTAACCGGGCGTGCAGTTTCGACGCAGCAGACTGCTGGGGTCTGGTGGTGATGTATTACCGGCATGTTCTCGGTATCGAGGTACACCAGACTGCGGACTATGAATCCGGGCGCGACTTCATGACCTGCTATGACGCGGATGTCGTGTTCTGGCAGCGAAGCGAAACATTTTTCGATGAAGGGATCTTCGTGGCCTGGGTTGGCAGCCAGCCTGTGCATGTTGGCCTGATTGTTGACGGCCGGGCGCTGCACAGCCGCGGGGAATACGGGCACGTCAGATTTGACGCGATACGGACAATTCAGAAGCTATTCACCAGAGTGGAGTTTTACCAGTATGCCGGTAATCGAAATTCAGCGCGTCCCGGGGATGCCGAAGGACAGGGCGGAAGTTGAAGCAGGGACGGTGTTTTATGACTGGCTTGAGCAGGAAAGTTTTCACCGCGATATTCGCATCAACGTTAACGGCAAAGAGCTGGAGCCTGAAGAAGAACTGGGGTTTGTTCTTCAGAAAAATGACCGGGTAGTCATTTTTGACCAGCCTAAAAACGGCGGTCTGATTGGTACCATCCTGAACCCGCTCGAGCACCTCAACCCGATAAAATTTACTCAGAAAGTACTTTCCGGGCTGATGCCGAAAGCAAATGCGGGCGCTGCCGGCGGGAACAGTAAAACGTCGCCAAACAACAGTCTGAAAGGCCAGACCAACATTGCGCGTAATGGCGAAGCCAAGCCTGATAACTTCGGTCAGGTGCGTTCTTTCCCGGATCTGGCTCAGGAATCGCTGTTCGAATATATCAGCAACCTGAAATACATCACTGAACTGATGGTATTCGGGCTGGGTAAATACGACGTTACGTCTGTGCGTTTCTCAGAGTCAAATCTCGGTTCAATGGCAGGGGCCAGTTACACCATTTACCAGCCAGGTGACGTAATCCCGGTAGTGAATGAAGGCTACCATTTCGATGACGTTGACGGGCAGGAAGTGCCAGGGTTAAACGAGAGTGGCGATTTCCCGGTAGAAACGGCCACTGCAAACACTGTTATCAGCGGTGTCTATGCAGGGGGACAGATAGCGATGAAAATCGTGAAACAGGCAACCTTCGATTACTTTGCCGATCTGACTTTCCCGCACCCGGTGACATTCACCATTAATGTGACGTATCCAATCACTGGCGGTACCAGAACGGAAGACGTAACTCTTTCTGGCAGGCTGATACAGTTTCAGGAAACAAACGACGGAGCAGTGGTTAATCCGACCTATTACTACACCTTCACATTTGACCGTCTGAATGGCCCGGCTATCCCCATTCAGGATGCAACCATCAATACGACGAAGTTCATCCTGAATGATAACGCTGCGCTGATAGTGGGGCCGTTTTTCTCGCCGATTGCATCAAGCCAGTTGTGGCTTCACACGCAGTCCGGCCTCGGCGGTAATAGCGAAACAAATTGGAAGGTGACAATCTGGAAAGTCGACGACAGCAATAACCAGATCCCCGGAACCGAACAGGTGTTTACTTACCGTCAGACAACGCCTCATGACTACATGTCTGAGACGTTTAACCGGACGGACAAGCTTATTCCAACTGGCGGGTTTGGGCGCTATGCAATCACATTCCAGAGGACCGATAACAGCAGTGATGCCAGTAAGCTTCAGGTTGAAGAAATCCATGCGGTAAACGTGAGGACAAACGTCGTTCACGCTGAAGATTCGCTGGTAATGGTAAAGGTTCGGGCCACAGAAAATGCCACGAGCGGGCGCGACAGGAAATATAACGCGCTGATCACCCGCCATGTCATCAGCTACAACATGACGACGCAACAGGTCGACTATACGCTCAGACCATCGCGTAAATTCGCTGACATTGCGTTGTTTAACTGGCTGGTCGTCGGGCAGCAGCCGGAGTCGAGCATCGACATTTATGGCCTGTACCAGATACAGGCTGAAATCGACGCTATCGACCCGCGCCTCGGATACTTCGATTACACCTTTGATGATGAGGATGTGTCGCTCGGCTCGCGGATGGAGACCGTCTGTGACGCTGCCAGCGTGTCCGTTTATGACGATAACGGCGTGCTGTCATTCACACGAGACAGCAAGAAAACCTCTGCGGCCACGATATTCAACCGCTCAAACACAAAGCCAGACGGTTACTCGCTTTCTTACGACATGACGCTTCCAGGCGGCTATGACGGCGTTGAAGTGCAGTTCCGCAACCCGGACACCAATAAGCAGGACTTTGTCCGGTACCGGATATCGGGAAATTCCATCATTGAAGGATCGCCGACTAAGGCGAAAAAGTTCGAAATGCTGTACGTCAGAAACAGGTTTCAGGCGGACGAAAGGGCGCTGCGCGAGTGCAAGAGGCTGATCTTCTCCCGTATGACCATGGCCATCACAGCAATGGCTGACGGAGAATGGGTAAACATTGGCGATATGGTTCAGGTGCCGGATACATATGATACCAACCAGCAGGCCGGATACATCGTGTCACGGGTCGGCAATGACTTCGAGACGAGTGAGCGCATCAACTTCTCAGGAACCATGTTTGTACAGGTCACGGATACAACCGGCGCTACCACAGCCAGATATCCGGCATCTCCACGCACTGACACCGCGTTTGGCTTTACTGCTGCCATTCCAGACATTGACCTGAATCTGTTCGACGGCGTTGACGTCCAGTCTCCTTCCCGGTACGTCATTGCCACGTCACAGGAGCTTGATGCAGGGCAGTGGACAATAACAGCTAAGCAGCCAGACGGTAAGGGAAGCACAGCCTTAACCCTCGCTGAGTATAGCGACCTGATTTACCAATAAGACCTATCCCGACTAACCAGACCCGGCCTCTGCGCCGGGTTTTTTTATGGAATCAATATGGCTACGCAACCAACCAATCTCCCTGTTCCAAGTGAATCGCCTCGCGACCTGAAATTTAACGCAGGAAAAATCGACGAATTTGTTACGTCTGAAAGCCATGATTATGTTGACAGATTTGGCAATAAGCATCGTACAATTGAAGGTATAAATTACGATGCGAATCAGGCAATTCTGAATTATGGCTATATCACGAAGGATTCTTTTGAAGATGGCAGCACCCTTAGCCTTGCTAACGAGTGCTTACGCTGGGAAAGCAGCGGCGAATACTACAGATGGGATGGGACGCTCCCCAAAGTAGTACCCCCTGGATCTACACCTGACAGCACCGGTGGGATTGGAAAGGGGAAATGGGTAAGTGTAGGTGACGCATCTTTAAGATCCGATCTCGCCGGTCCTGGAGGCGTGGACCTAGTAAATGGAGCTGCGAAACAGGAAGATTTGGATGCATTAAGCGCCCACGTTGACGATGTCGAGAACTCAATTTATTACTCAGGTAAAACAGCAGCCACACACGCAAAAGACATGCTTGCTGGTACTGTAAAAAATATTAAGTTTTTTGGTGACTCAACTATGTATGGCTCGGAGCCGCCAAGCCTGACACAAAGCGTAAATAACCCCCCAAAGATGTGTAAAGAGGCTCTGGTGTATCTTTACGGGGTACCAGTCAGTCCAACCATTACTAAGGAAGGTGCGAACAAGTCCCTGATATGAGATCATGTTTGTCATCTGGAGCCATGGAACAGGGTTCATCATGAGTCATCAACTTACCTTCGCCGACAGTGAATTCAGCAGTAAGCGCCGTCAGACCAGAAAAGAGATTTTCTTGTCCCGCATGGAGCAGATTCTGCCATGGCAAAACATGGTGGAAGTCATCGAGCCGTTTTACCCCAAGGCTGGTAATGGCCGGCGACCTTATCCGCTGGAAACCATGCTACGCATTCACTGCATGCAGCATTGGTACAACCTGAGCGATGGCGCGATGGAAGATGCTCTGTACGAAATCGCCTCCATGCGTCTGTTTGCCCGGTTATCCCTGGATAGCGCCTTGCCGGACCGCACCACCATCATGAATTTCCGCCACCTGCTGGAGCAGCATCAACTGGCCCGCCAATTGTTCAAGACCATCAATCGCTGGCTGGCCGAAGCAGGCGTCATGATGACTCAAGGCACCTTGGTCGATGCCACCATCATTGAGGCACCCAGCTCGACCAAGAACAAAGAGCAGCAACGCGATCCGGAGATGCATCAGACCAAGAAAGGCAATCAGTGGCACTTTGGCATGAAGGCCCACATTGGTGTCGATGCCAAGAGTGGCCTGACCCACAGCCTAGTCACCACCGCGGCCAACGAGCATGACCTCAATCAGCTGGGTAATCTGCTGCATGGAGAGGAGCAATTTGTCTCAGCCGATGCCGGCTACCAAGGGGCGCCACAGCGCGAGGAGCTGGCCGAGGTGGATGTGGACTGGCTGATCGCCGAGCGCCCCGGCAAGGTAAGAACCTTGAAACAGCATCCACGCAAGAACAAAACGGCCATCAACATCGAATACATGAAAGCCAGCATCCGGGCCAAGGTGGAGCACCCATTTCGCATCATCAAGCGACAGTTCGGCTTCGTGAAAGCCAGATACAAGGGGTTGCTGAAAAACGATAACCAACTGGCGATGTTATTCACGCTGGCCAACCTGTTTCGGGCGGACCAAATGATACGTCAGTGGGAGAGATCTCACTAAAAACTGGGGATAACGCCTTAAATGGCGAAGAAACGGTCTAAATAGGCTGATTCAAGGCATTTACGGGAGAAAAAATCGGCTCAAACATGAAGAAATGAAATGACTGAGTCAGCCGAGAAGAATTTCCCCACTTATTCGCACCTTCCCTAACTACGCCATCCCTGGCACAACTCTGTATGACATGATTCGCGGCACCGATGGTTCTGGCAAAACATATCAGCAAAGGCTTACTGAGTCAGCGTGTGACATTGTGTACTGCAATCATGGGATTAATGATAACCAGACAGGGAAGGACATTCTTCAATACAGAAAAGACCTTATTACCTTTGTTAAGGTTTCTCGCCAGTACAATGCAACACCGATTCTGGTGACGCCAAACCCTCAACTTACCATTGGACTCGGAACGACTCCAAACAGCAAAAGATTCATCAATTTTGTAAATGTGATGAGGGAAGTCGCAGCCAATATGGCTGTAGACCTGGTTGATAACTATAAATACATGTCTCAGTCGCTGAATGTATTTACCCCAATCACTATTTTCCCTGACGGCGTACATATGAGCGCTACAGCATATCGTCAGTATGGTTACAATCTGGCGATACCACTTGTCAGTGCGCATCGGCTTGCTATGAAAGGCGATAATGCTGGCCTTAATGGATCGACATTTTACACCAACTCCACTAACTCAAGCATTGAGGAACATGGCGCGAGATGTGGAGAAACATTCATCTGGACTAAAGAGAGTAATGCCACAGGAATAAATTTCCCCGTCATTTTTGAGCATGGGCAGGAAAGGTTTGGAATAAATGAGCTTTATTGGGGTTCTTCTGCAAAACACAACTACTTCATAAATAATGTTACTGCTTATATTTCAGAGCCACGAAAGACATATGGATCTATAGGTGATATTGATTGGGATGGTATGACATGCATTCCAAAGAAAGTGTTTGCAGGTCTTAATGTGGTTGGGGTATTGATAGATACAGCAACAAGCATTGGTACGGGAGCAACATTTTCAGGAGTGTCGCTCATAGGTGGAAGCTTCAATTCAATGACTGATCAGTCTGGCGGCTATCTAGCGGATGATTACGTACTGAATATGGATGCAGTCGCGCTGCAATATCCATTTTCAAGCGGATCTGAAGTTGCACTCCTTGATACTTCAGGAAATGCTAACTCAAAAGCAATATCTCTTAAGTTAACAGGAACGACTTTGAGGCTTAGTTATTGGGCAAACAATGCCGAGGTTGCTGGAGTTGACATGAGCTCATCAGTCACTGCTGGGACATACTACACAACAATAAAACTGTCAGGAACGGATGTTATTGCGGTTGTTGGTCAATTAATGGCCAGATTAAGTCTTGGTGTAGATGCGTCGAAATTGAAAGTTGACACCAAAGGTCAGCCATTTCACGTAATCAGGCGATAACACCTGCAATTCAGCCCACCTCGGTGGGCTTAAAGATCGAGTAAATCTACGCTCTTTCCACTACCCCATCCTTCTCGCGCCATTTTGTCTTCAATGTAGGCTATTTGATTGGCATTCCCTTGCTTCTTTAGGATGATGCAAAGTTGGCGTGCCGCTGTGTGGCTGGGGTAATAAAACTTAGAATTAGGAGATAAGCGGCCAAAGATCCGAGCATACTCGTCACAATCGGCGCGGTGCTTTTTCTTCATAGCCTCAATGACGATTCCTGATATGGCGACACATTTCTCACAAAGAGAAATGGCGTTCTGCAAGTTCTTCGGGTTAGCTCTCAATTTATACTGCTTCTTGATCTCCTCCTGCATAGTGAAGTGCAGATCGATGATTTCCTTGTTGGTCATGCCGGAAATCCTAGCAATCTTTGAGGAAAAATTATCCATGATTACTTCTCCTTGTTGTAAACACTCACTCAGGTGGGCTTTTTCTATTCCTTAGGTACGAATTTGTATTTCTTAACCAGCTGAGTCACCACAGCTTCTTTGACGTTATCAACGAGCATTCTCATCTCATCTTTTGTCATTGGCATGTTGATATTGGTAGTATCGACACCCTCCTTTCTCTCGTGGTATGAAACCCACGCCTCAATAGCCATAACGATCTCCGCATTCATGGATCTGCCATTAGCTTTGGCTATCTCTGCAATCTTCTCTTTTAGTTCTGCTGGCATCCGTACGCCATAAGGTGCGATGTCTCGTACTTTCATAACCAAATTCTCGTGAAGTCATATAACTACACAATGTAATAACAAATGCGTTGACAATCTATGCTCACGATGTAAGATTTGTGTAGTTATTACACGATGAAGAGAAAGTGAGGTATAAATGGAAAGGGTTCGTGATATAGCTCCGACAGGTATTCGCTTCCCGGAACACCTTAAGGAGTTGCTGAAGTTAGTAGCAAAGGGTGAGGGGCGTTCGCTTAACAATGAGGTCATTAAGCGTATCGAAAGGAGCCTGAAAGAAGATGGGTTTATCAAAGCATAAAAATAGCGAAACCCGGCAGTGTGGGGACACGAACCGGGCTTCTATGTCAGTAACCGTATGCAAGGAAACCAACATGAATATTGTATCCAAATCCGAGTTTAACTTCAAAGGTGTTCAGCTTTCTCCAGTAAATGATATGGGCAGCGTTTGGTTTACTTCGGCTGATTTGGCTGCTGCTTTGAAATACAAAAGCACCAAGTCCATTACCAACCTCTTCAACCAAAACAATGATGAATTCTCCGATGGAATGACTCAGGTCATTGAATCAGTGACCTCAGGAAATTACCGCAAGAAGGTGCGTGTTTTTTCCCTTCGAGGTGCTCACCTGATTGCCATGTTCGCTCGCACAGATGTAGCCAAAGAGTTTCGCCGCTGGGTATTGGGTATTTTGGATCGAGAAGTAGAGCACTCACCGATCGCCAAACAGTTCACAGACCAAGAACTTTGTGATTTAGCGTGGCTGTGGCGGGCTGGAGCTGTGATGATTACTGCTTGTCGCGATATCTACCCCTTACTGAAAGTGGCTGAACATCGGCAGGCAGGTCATTTCTACTCGATAGGCCAAGGGTTCACGAGAACCCTTAACAAGGGGAGAGAGATCATCAAGCGCGAAACATCGCATATCGAATTTCAACCATGGAGGGATGATAACTGGAGTAGGGTATTACCGCACTTGCGTCAGGAAATGTTGCAGTGATGCAAAAAGAAAAGCCGGCAGTTCGAGCTACCGGCTTCCATTGAAGCTTGTCATAAGGGTCCAACCAATGACTTCATTAAATTTAGCAGTTCATGAACCAAATGTCGATCCCCAGCCGCTTCCGGTGATTGAATGGAAGGGTTTGCGTGTTGTTACAACTGAAACGCTGGCCGCAGGCTATGGAACCGATGTGATTCGAATTCAGCAAAATCACATCAGAAATGAGTCGCGATTTATCAACGGCGTTCATTACTTCACGTTAAAAGGGAATGATTTAAGGGAGTTTAAGAACAGACTATCTTCTAGCGAGTCTGTTGGTAAGCGCGCAAGAATCCTGACTCTATGGACGGAGAAGGGCGCTGCACGCATGTCTAAAATAGTCGACACAGATGAAGCGTGGTCTTTCTTCGAACGTCTGGAAGACTCATATTTCAGACCAACTCCAGTGGCTGGTATCCCGCTTACTTATGAAGAGGCGCTCGAAGACCTTCTTTTAAAGGTGAAAGAGAACCGGTTCATCACAGAGCAGCGTGATCGCGCGGTAAAAGAAAAACTCTGGATTTCTGAGAAGCGAGAAGTCACTGCAATGACAACGGCCTCTATCGCAGTGCGTGAAAAGAATAAGTTAGCTGAGCGGCTTGGCGAAGGTAAAAACTTCGCTGCCATCATTCCGGTAGAGAAAAAGCTTAACCAGAAGTTCAAATGGCAGCCTTTGCGTAAGTGGTGCCGTGAAAATGATGCAGAACCTCATGAAGTAGAAGACCCTCGATTCGGTAGCGTAAAGTCCTGGCCACGTGCAGCATGGTTGGCAGTGTACGGTGTAGATCTTCGAAAGCTATTCTAATCTAACTCAAATACAAACCCGCTTCGGCGGGTTTTTCACAACTAAATTTCCAGCACCAACCGCCACTTATAAATCAGTTCAATCGCTTCGCTTGATCGACACCAGCGATCAGTAATACTGTATGCATATACAGTAACCATCGGAGGTGCATCATGGGTTTTCCATCGCCAGCAGCAGACTATGTAGAAGAGCGCATATCGCTCGACAAGCGGCTTATTGCACATCCATCAGCCACTTACATGATGATAGCCGGGACGACATACCTGCGCGCCGGAATCATGAAGGGCGCCATGCTCATCGTCGATTCATCACTGACACCGAAAGACGGTTCTTTGCTTGTCTGTGCTGTTGATGGTGAGTTCAGGATCATGCGCTACAGGACGCTACCGCATCCATGTCTGGAGAACCCTGAAAATGGAAGGAGGGAGCCGTTACCATCGAAGGACGATTTGTCGGATACTTCGCGGCCGGTGTTTGGGGTGATCACCTACAGCATCAACGATGCTCGCTCTGGCGAGTTCGACGACTGCCCGGTGATGTAATGGGGAAAAGGCATAGCTATGCCAGGCGGCATGGCTGTGCACTCTCTGTGTCACAGATGTGTCATGCATGGATGAGTCGTAACGAAACGCAGAAGCATATAACGACACGTAATGACACAATCGAGGTGCGAGCGCGGAAAAACTAATGATATTACAGTGCGTTAAATGGTACTCTACGTTCTTCTAAGCCGTAGGTCGTAGGTTCGAATCCTACAGGGCGTGCCATTTACTGCCTTCACCCTTTTTCGCTTCCACTCTCCCGTTTTACGCTAAATACACGTTTATGCCGATCTCATTCTGTCGATTAAATAATCGGGAAATAAATAGAACGCTAATGAATATTTGTTATTTTTCCAGCCTAAGGTTTTCTTAATCTTTATTTCATCCATTTTTATAATCTGGATTTTTATCATATTTATCCGCTGTATAAGAATATTTTACACTTTTACGACTAAACTTGATTGATACTAATTATCATTAGCGTTTTTGTATGCTTTAATCCTGTCCCACAACGCTATGCGTGGTAAATCACCCTGGTCTATAAAGGATATGTTCATGAATTCTCGCCTGTTGTCATGCTTCTCGCTTGCCTTGTTGTCTTCATCTCTTTTCCTTTCCACACAAGCATTTGCCGCTGATAACAACGAAGGTATCGTTGTTTATAACGCGCAGCATGAAAATCTGGTGAAGGCGTGGGTAGACGGTTTTACCAAAGAAACGGGTATTAAGGTGACGCTGCGTAATGGCGATGACAGCGAGCTGGGTAACCAGCTGGTTCAGGAAGGCACGGCATCACCTGCAGACGTGTTTCTGACGGAAAACTCGCCTTCAATGGTTCTGGTGGATAATGCCAAACTGTTCGCGCCACTGGATGCAGAGACCCTGAAGCAGGTGCCTGCGGAATTTCGTCCTGCGCACGGCCGCTGGATCGGGATTGCTGCGCGTAGCACGGTGTTTGTCTATAACCCGGAAAAATTGAGCGAACAGCAATTGCCAACATCGCTGATGGATCTGGCGAAACCTGAGTGGAAAGGCCGCTGGGCGGCATCGCCGTCAGGCGCGGATTTCCAGGCGATCGTAAGTGCGATGCTGGCCCTGAAAGGCGAGCAGGCCACCCTTGAGTGGCTGAAGGCGATGAAAACCAATTTTGTGGCCTACAAAGGTAACAGCACCGTGATGAAAGCCGTTAACGCCGGCCAGATTGATGGCGGTGTGATTTATCACTACTACCGTTTTGTCGATCAGTCCAAAACGGGTGAAAACAGCAAAAATACCCAACTCTACTACTTCAAACATCAGGATCCGGGTGCCTTTGTCAGCCTTTCCGGCGGTGGCGTACTGGCGTCCAGCAAACACAAAGAACAGGCTCAGGCATTCATCAAGTGGATCACCGGTAAAGAAGGTCAGGAGAGCCTGCGCACCAACAACGCGTTTGAATATGCGGTTGGCGTGAACGCGGCCTCTAACCCGAAACTGGTTCCGCTGAAAGATCTGGATGCGCCGAAAGTGGAACCTTCAACGCTTAACAGCAAAAAAGTTATCGAGCTGATGACGCAAGCCGGCCTGCTGTGATCCTGAGAGTTAAGTGAACGCCTTATGTCTGGTCTGAGTCTCGACATCGGAAAAAACAGGATGCAGGAGCCTGCTCGCAGGCGACCTGCACTGCCGATGGTTGCGTTAGCTGTCTTATTTTCATTAATGGCGCTTCTGCCTCTGGGTTTTATCATTGCCATTGGCATTGAGACGGGCTGGGAGACCATTAAGACGCTGGTGTTCCGCCCGCGTGTTGCTGAGTTGCTCAGCAACACGCTGTGGCTGACGGCCTTAGCGGTTCCGCTTTGTATTGTGACCGGCGTGGCGATAGCCTGGCTCACGGAGCGTACCCGGCTGGCCGGGCGGGGAATATGGTCTGCGCTGGCGGTCGCCCCGCTGGCAATCCCCGCGTTTGTACAAAGCTATGCCTGGGTGAGCGTCATCCCCTCCCTGCACGGTCTTTCCGCGGGAGTATTTCTCTCTGTTTTAGCTTACTACCCGTTTATCTACATGCCGGTTGCCGCAGTACTGCGCCGCCTCGACCCGACGCTTGAAGATGTGGCCGCGTCGCTCGGCACGCCGCCGTGGCGGGTCTTTTTCCGCGTAGTGTTGCCGCAGCTCAAGCTTGCTATCTGCGGCGGGGCGCTGCTGGTCGCGCTGCACCTGCTGGCGGAATACGGCCTGTACGTGATGATCCGCTTTGATACGTTCACCACCGCGATTTATGACCAGTTTCAGTCTACCTTCAGCGGCCCGGCAGCCAATATGCTGGCGGGCGTGCTGGCCTTATGCTGTCTGGCCATCTTAATGCTGGAAGGGGTGACGCGCGGAAAAGCACGCTATGCGCGCATCGGCGGCGGGGCCGCACGTGAACAGAAACGCTGGCCGCTGAAGCCGGTCGCGGCCACGCTGGCCCAGCTGTTTTTCCTCACGCTGAGCGTGCTGGCGCTGGGCGTACCGTTAATTGTGCTGTGTCGCTGGGTCTGGCTGGGCGGTATTGAGAACTGGATGAGCGCGGATCTCTGGCACTCCCTGCGCCAGACGCTCATGCTCGGCGTGGGTGGGGCACTGCTGACCACGGCCTGCGTGATCCCCATTGCGTGGCTCGGTATCCGTTATCCGCACCGCGTCTTCCGGATGCTGGAAGGGTGTATCTACATCACCAGCTCGCTGCCGGGGATTGTGACCGCTCTCGCGCTGGTAACGGTGACGATTCATTACGCCCGCTTCATTTATCAGACGGAAATTACGCTGTTCCTCGCCTATCTGTTGATGTTTATGCCCCGCGCGCTCATCAACCTGCGGGCCGGGATTGCACAGGCGCCGGTAGAGCTGGAAAACGTGGCGCGTAGCCTTGGCAGCACGCCTGCGAAGGCGCTGTGGAGCGTCACCATGCGGCTGGCCGCGCCGGGTGCCGCCGCGGGGGCTGCGCTTGTTTTTCTCGGCGTCAGCAACGAACTGACCGCCACGCTGCTGCTCTCCCCGCTGGGAACACGCACGCTTTCCACCGGTTTCTGGGCGCTGACCAGTGAGATCGATTATGTTGCCGCCGCGCCGTACGCGATGCTGATGATCCTGATTTCACTCCCGCTGACCGCCATCCTCTACGTGCAGTCGAAAAAAATTGCAGGACTATGACATGCTTGAATTAACGTCCATTTCTAAATCCTTTTCCGGTGTGCAGGTGCTCGACAGCTTAAACCTGAGCGTTGCGCCGGGGAGCCGGACGGCGATAGTCGGGCCGTCCGGGTCAGGGAAAACGACGCTGCTGCGCATTCTTGCCGGCTTTGAAACGCCGGACGCCGGGCGGATAGTGATGCAGGGCCGAACGCTGTTTGACGAAAACAGCTTTGTTCCCGCTCATCTGCGCGGCATTGGCTTTGTTCCCCAGGAGGGCGCGTTATTCCCGCATCTCAGCGTTGCAGACAACATTGCCTGGGGGCTGGACGGCACGCGCCACGAAAAGCGCCAGCGCGTAGAGGCGCTGATGGAGATGGTGTCGCTGGACAGGCAGCTCGCGACCCACTGGCCGCATGAGATTTCTGGCGGACAGCAGCAGCGTGTGGCGCTCGCCCGCGCGCTGGCTCAGCGTCCTTCATTGATGCTGCTGGATGAGCCGTTCTCGGCGCTCGATACCGGTCTTCGCGCCATGACCCGCAAAGCGACCGCTGACCTGCTGGCTGAAGCGGGCGTTGCCTCGATTCTGGTGACGCACGATCAAAACGAAGCATTATCTTTTGCCACCCAGGTGGCAGTAATGCGTTCCGGGCGCTTTACCCAGGTGGGTACCCCGTATGACGTCTACACTCAGCCCGTTGATGAAGAGACCGCGCTGTTTCTGGGCGACGCGGTGATCCTGCCCGCTCAGCTTACCGCCGGCCATGCGGTGTGCGCGCTGGGTGAGATACCCACCAACAATACGCATGCCACCGGGCAGGGCCGCGTCATGATGCGCCCTGAACAACTGCGCGTGACGGCGTGCGCGCCGCATGAAAGCCCGGTGTCGATAATTGATGTCGATTTTACCGGTCATTTGTCCACGCTCACCCTGGCGTTTGCCGGGCATCAGGAGCCTGTTGTTCTGAAGACCGTAAGCCAGCCTGGCTGGAATCCGGGTACGGCTGTGCGTATTGATGTTGCGGGAACCGCCCGCGTTTTATCGTTCTCCCGCCGCGCCTGAAAGACCGTCCCGGAAACGGGGCGGTTATGCCACGCTATCCCGTCCATACGTCCTCCTGCTTTCCCGCGCCTGTTAACCGATTTTCTCACGCAGTGACGTGCGTTTACGCTTGCCAATAATCATGTAATGCGTATAGTTCTCATTTGCATTGCACTTGATTACATTCTAAGGCCCGACAACGGGCCCTTTTTGCGCGCACGTTTAATGAGTTAATTATGAACAACACGAAAAGGCATAAAACGCTGCTGGCTCTCGCCATCGGCGCGGTCACGCACTCTGTCCTGGCGGCGGATGAAAAGAAAGAAGACACCCTGATTGTCCAGTCTGCGCCTGCCAGCGATTTTAAACCCGGCGGCGACCAGCTTGTGCCGGCGTTCCTTGACGGGCAGGTGGCGAACGGTGGACGCATGGGGATGCTGGGGCAGCAGAACGCCATGGACGTGCCGTTTAATATCATCAGCTACACCTCGAAGCTGGTAGAAGATCAGCAGGCGAAAACCATTGCTGATGTGGTCGCTAACGACGCGGGGGTGCAGTACGTTCAGGGTTACGGCAACAGCGCCGAAACCTTCCGTATCCGTGGCCTGAAGTTTGACGGAGATGACATGACCTTCGGCGGCCTGTCTGGCGTTCTGCCGCGTCAGGTGGTGGATGCGCAGATGGTCGACCGCATTGAGATTTTTAAAGGGGCAAACGCCCTGATGAACGGCGCGGCAAGTTCAGGCGTGGGGGGAATGATTAACCTTGAGCCGAAACACGCGGATGAAACGCCGCAGGCAAAAGTGGGCGTCGATTACACCTCTGATTCCCAGTTTGGCACCACGCTGGATGCGGGCCGTCGCTATGGCGACAACGACCAGTTTGGCGCGCGCGTGAACCTCGTCCATCGCGAAGGGGAAAGCGGGGTGCCCAACGATCGCCGCCGCACTACGCTGCTCTCCACCGGCCTCGACTACAAAGGCGACAATTTCCGCACCTCTCTGGATGTGGGGTATCAGAAGAAAACCTTCCATGGCAGCCCGACCAGCGTCAATATCTCCGCCGTGGATTTCGTGCCTGAACCGCCGAAAAACGATCGCAACTTCTCGCAGAAATGGGCCTACAGCAACATCGAAAATGAATTCGGGATGTGGCGCAGCGAGTACGACATTACCGATAACTGGACGGCCTATACCGGCCTCGGCGCACAGCACGCTCACGAAGAAGGGATTTACAGCGCGCCGAAGCTGCTGGATAAAAGTGGTAAGGCGACGGTCAGCCGTCTTGATACCAACCGCATCAGCGATTCCGTGAGCGGGATGGCGGGTATTCGCGGTAACTTTGCTACCGGCTTCGTAACGCATAAAGTCAACGTTGGTTACTCCGCGATGACCAAAAACGAAAAAATCGGCTGGAAAATGTCGTCGGCGGCGGATAACCCAACCACCAATATCTACCACAATACCGGTGTGGATATGCCGGATAGCTCCAGTTTCAACGGCTTAGGCGGAAATTACAGCGATCCGCTCACCAGCGGGCGTACCCGGACGCAGGGCTGGCTGTTGAGTGATACGCTGGGCGTGCTGGACGACAAACTGCTGTTTACCGCCGGGGCGCGTCATCAGAAGGTGGTCATTCGCGGATACAACAAAATTACCGGGCAGGAAAATAAAGCAGACGGTTTCGACGGCAGCCGCTGGATGCCTACCTACGGCGTGGTTTACAAGCCGTGGGAGGCGATCTCCCTGTATGCCAACCACACCGAAGCGCTGCAGCCGGGTCAAACAGCTCCCAACACCGCCACCAACTACGGGCAGAGCACCGGCATCGTTCACTCTAAGCAGAACGAAGTGGGCGTGAAGGCGGATTTTGGTCGCGTGGGCGGCTCCCTGGCGCTGTTTGAGATCAAAATGCCGTCGGCGATCCTCAACAGCAACGGTCATTATGGTCTTGATGCCGAGCAGCGTAACCGCGGCGTGGAGCTGAATGTGTTCGGTGAGCCCCTGCTGGGCGTCCGTCTGAACGCCAGCGCTACCTGGCTGCAGGCGGAGCTGACCAAAACCAACAACGGCCTCAACCAGGGTAATGATGCGATTGGCGTTCCGAATTTCTATGCTGTTCTGGGCGCAGAGTATGACATCAAACCGATTGATGGCCTGACCGCTACCGCGCGCGTGAACCACTCCGGCACGCAATACGCGGACCTGGCGAACACCAAAAAGCTGGACAGCTATACTACGCTGGATCTGGGTATGCGTTATCGCTTCGCCGTTAACCACAATCAAAATCAGATGACGGTGCGTGCGGGTATCGACAACGTGACCAATGAAAACTACTGGTCCAGCGTGGATGATTCAGGTACCTACATCACCCAGGGCGAACCGCGTACCTTTAAAGTCTCGGTGGGCTACGCATTCTGAGAACGCCGCTCGTTATCCGGGGCAGGGATGCCCCATTCCCTTGCTACCACCAGCCTGAAGTGTTAAAACGTGCCCCTTCTAAAAAAGAGACAGGGGTAGGGCGTGAAAGACGCGTCATCCGCTTCAGGCACCGGTAGCGCTGAAGCTTCGTCGGAACAGAATCCGACGCTGCAACGTGGTTTGCAAAATCGACATATACAGTTAATTGCCCTCGGTGGGGCTATCGGTACCGGGCTGTTTCTCGGCATCGGCCCGGCCATTCAGATGGCGGGGCCGGCGGTATTGCTGGGTTATGCCCTCGCCGGGATTATCGCCTTCCTGATCATGCGCCAGCTCGGCGAGATGGTCGTCGAAGAGCCTGTGTCAGGCTCGTTCGCGCACTTTGCGTATAAATACTGGGGCCCGTTTGCGGGGTTCCTCTCCGGCTGGAACTACTGGGTGATGTTTGTGCTGGTGGGGATGGCAGAGCTGACCGCCGCTGGCATCTACATGCAGTACTGGCTCCCGGATGTGCCCACCTGGATTTGGGCGGCGGCCTTCTTCATTATCATCAATGCCATCAACCTTGTGAACGTCCGTTTGTACGGTGAAACCGAGTTCTGGTTTGCGCTCATCAAGGTGCTGGCGATTATCGGCATGATTGGTTTTGGCCTGTGGTTGCTGTTCTCGGGTCATGGCGGTGAGCGTGCCACGATCGACAACCTGTGGCAGCACGGAGGGTTCCTGGCGACCGGCTGGAAGGGGCTTATCCTTTCGCTGGCGGTGATCATGTTCTCTTTCGGCGGGCTGGAGCTGATTGGTATCACTGCCGCTGAAGCGCGCGACCCGCATAAAAGCATTCCGAAAGCGGTCAACCAGGTGGTGTACCGTATTCTGCTGTTCTACATCGGTTCGCTGGTGGTATTGCTCGCGCTCTATCCCTGGGTTGAGGTGAAATCAAACAGCAGTCCGTTTGTGATGATTTTCCACGATCTCAACAGTAATGTGGTGGCCTCAGCGTTGAACTTCGTTATTCTGGTGGCGTCACTTTCGGTCTATAACAGCGGCGTCTACTCCAACAGCCGGATGCTGTTTGGCCTCTCCGTGCAGGGGAATGCGCCGAAGTTCTTAACCCGCGTCAGCCGTCGCGGCGTGCCGGTGAATTCTCTGCTGTTGTCCGGTGCGATCACCTCTTTGGTGGTGGTGATCAACTACCTGCTGCCAAAAGAGGCGTTTGGCCTGCTGATGGCGCTGGTGGTTGCCACCCTGCTGCTGAACTGGATCATGATCTGCCTGGCGCACCTGCGTTTTCGTGCCGCGATGCGTCGCAAGGGACGTGAGACGCAGTTTAAAGCGCTGCTTTATCCGGCAGGAAACTATCTCTGCATCGCTTTCCTCGGGTTGATCCTTGTGCTGATGTGCAGCATGGACGACATGCGGCTTTCCGCGATGTTGCTCCCGGTGTGGGTCATCTTCCTGTTTGTGGCGTTTAAACTTTCCCGCAAGCAATAATGCATGCCGTCCTCTCCCGGTGGGAGAGGGCGAGCTATCCGGTTTCCCATCCCAACGCGATAAACCTCTTTATCGTGACCCCTCTCCCAAATCTCTCCTGATCCACAGGATCTTTATTTTGTAATCGATTGCTTTTCATTTGAGGGTATTTGTAATCGATTACTTTTCTTGGGTGAGGCTCATTATGGTGTCAACAACTGAAAGTAGTGGAAAGGTGATAGCGCAGCACCGGCTGCTGGTTCCGCGTCTGTCGCTGATGATGTTTCTGCAGTTTTTTATCTGGGGTAGCTGGTCGGTCACGCTGGGTCTGGTGATGACCCAGCACAACATGTCGTTGCTGATTGGCGATGCGTTCTCCGCCGGGCCCATCGCCTCTATTTTGTCGCCGTTCGTGCTCGGGATGCTGGTGGATCGCTTCTTCGCCTCGCAGAAGGTGATGGCGGTAATGCACCTGGCGGGCGCGGCTATCCTGTGGTTCGTTCCGGGGGCGCTGATCGCTGAAAATGGTGCGCTGCTGATTGGCCTGCTGTTTGGCTACACGCTTTGCTATATGCCGACGCTGGCCTTAACGAACAACATCGCGTTTCACAGCCTGGCAAATGTCGATAAAACCTTCCCGGTGGTGCGCGTGTTCGGCACTATCGGCTGGATTGTCGCGGGGATCTTTATCGGCGTTACCGGCGTGGCCTCCAGCGTCACGATCTTCCAGGTTGCGGCGGCGAGCTCCGTGCTGCTGGCGATCTACAGTCTGACGCTGCCGCACACGCCCGCCCCGGCAAAAGGGCTGCCGGTCCAGGTTCGCGATCTGTTCTGCGCTGATGCGTTTGCCCTGCTGAAAACCCGCCACTTCCTGGTCTTTTCCGTCTGCGCAATGCTGATTTCCGTGCCGCTTGGCACCTACTACGCTTACACCGCCTCGTATCTGGCGGATGCCGGGATTGCTGATGTCAGCACCGCGATGTCGTTCGGCCAGATGTCAGAGATTGTCTTCATGCTGGTGATCCCGCTGCTTTTCCGCCGTCTGGGCGTGAAAGTTATGCTGCTGGTCGGCATGCTGGCGTGGTTTGTCCGTTACGCGATGTTTGCCATGGGGGTGAGTGAGGAGGGACGTTTCCTGCTCTATCTCGGCATCCTGCTGCACGGTGTGTGCTATGACTTCTTCTTTGTGGTGGGCTTTATCTATACCGACCGCGTGGCGGGCGAAAAGGTGAAAGGCCAGGCGCAGAGCATGATCGTGATGTTCACCTATGGCATCGGCATGCTGCTTGGTTCACAGATTTCTGGCGCGCTGTATAACCGTCTGGTGGCGGGACAGGCCGTGCCGCAGGCGTGGGTCACCTTCTGGTGGATCCCGGCGGTGGCGGCAGCGGTGATTGCGCTGATTTTCCTTCTCACGTTCAAATATGACGATGACAAGGCGTAACGTTCAGGAGGTGGTATGAGAACGATTAAGGGACCCGGTATTTTCCTGTCGCAGTTTATCAGCGCAGAAGCGCCGTTTAACTCGCTGGATGGGCTGGCAGGCTGGGCAGCAGGTAAGGGCTACAAAGCCGTGCAGATCCCCTGCAATCATCCGCACATTTTTGACGTGGAGAAAGCGGCTGAGAGCCAGACCTACTGTGACGACATTACCGGCACGCTGGCGGAGCACGGGCTGGCGATCAGCGAGCTGTCGACCCATCTGGAAGGGCAGCTTATTGCGGTGAACCCGGTCTACGGCGACGCGTTTGACCATTTCGCGCCGGCAGACGTGCGGGGTAACGACGCGGCCCGTCGGGCGTGGGCGACCAGCAAACTGAATCAGGCGGCGGCGGCCTCCGCAAAATTAGGCCTGACAGCGCACGCCACTTTTTCTGGATCGCTGGCGTGGCCATTTTTCTACCCGTGGCCGCCGCACAATGCGCAGCGTTTTCAGGACGCTTTCCAGACGCTGGCAACCCGCTGGCGGCCCATTCTGGACACCTTTGATGAGCACGGCGTCGATGTCTGTTATGAGCTGCATCCGGGGGAAGATCTGCATGACGGCGTGACGTTTGAGCGTTTTCTGGCGCTTGTGGACAACCACCCGCGCTGCAATATTCTCTACGATCCCAGCCATATGCTGCTTCAGCAGATGGACTACCTGACGTTTATCGATCTCTACCATGCGCGCATTAAAGCGTTTCACGTCAAAGATGCAGAGTTTCGTCCCAACGGGCGCAGCGGTGCATACGGTGGCTACCAGCCGTGGATCCATCGCGCGGGTCGCTTCCGGTCGCCGGGCGACGGGCAGATCGATTTCACCGGTATTTTCAGCAAACTGACCCAGTACGACTACGAGGGCTGGGCAGTGCTGGAGTGGGAATGCTGTCTTAAGGATGGCGATACCGGTGCCCGCGAAGGCAGCGAATTTATCCGTCGTCATATCATTCCGGTATCCGGGCGCGCGTTTGACCATTTCGCCGCGGGAGGCTGCCATGATTAACGTCGGGATTGTCGGCAGTGGCTTTATCGGCCCGGCGCACATTGAGGCGCTGCGGCGTCTCGGCAGTGTGCAGGTGGTCGCCCTGTGCGACAGCTCGCTTTCACAAGCGCAGGAAAAGGCGCGCCAGCTGAATGTGTCCCATGCTTACGGGAACGTTGAGGCGCTGCTCGCCCATCCGGATCTGCACGTGGTGCATAACTGCACGCCAAACCATCTGCACGCAGAGATTAACCGCCAGATTTTGCGGGCGGGTAAGCATGTTTTTTCCGAAAAGCCGCTGTGTATGACCCCGGAGGAGGCCCGCGAGCTGGTGGCACTGGCTGAGCAGGCGGGCGTGGTACACGGCGTCAGCTTTGTCTATCGCCAGTTTGCGATGGTGCGCCAGGCGGCCAGCATGAGGCGCGAGGGCAGTCTCGGTCGGCTGTTTGCCACGCATGGCAGCTACCTGCAGGACTGGATGCTGTTGGAAACCGACTACAACTGGCGGGTGGATGCCACGCTGGGCGGTGAATCGCGCGCGGTGGCGGATATTGGCTCCCACTGGTGCGACACGGTGCAGTTTGTGACCGGGCGGCGGATCACCGACGTGATGGCCGACCTCGCCATCGTCTGGCCAACGCGCAAGGCCAGTGCGGCGGGAAACCGGACCTTCACGGATGATCGCAGCGCGAACGATGAAGACAAACCGGTCACCACCGAAGATTTTGGCTCAGTGCTGGTGCGCTTCGACGATGGCAGCAAAGGCAGTTTTAACGTCTCGCAGGTCAGCGCCGGGCGCAAAAATCGGCTGACGTTTGAAATTAACGGCAGCGAACGGTCCGTGGCGTGGGATCAGGAGGTGCCGCAGCAACTCTGGATCGGCCATCGTACGCAGGCAAACCAGACCCTCTCCGACGATCCAAACCTGATGAACCGTGACGTGGCCGAAAGCGCCCATTTTCCCGGCGGACATATCGAAGGCTGGCCCGATGCCTTTAAAAATATGATGGCGCAGTTTTACCGCGCCGTGATGCAGGGGGAGATGCCGGCACAGCCGCTGTTTGCGACGTTCCATGACGGCGCGAACGTCATGTATATCATTGATGCGATAGTGAAAAGCCATCAGCAACAGCGCTGGGTGCGCGTTGCGTATTGACGCGTTGCCCGGTTCGCCGGGCAACGAATTTATGGTAGCCTGCATAAAACGTTAACCGCAGGAAGTGCCGTCGCTATGTCCATTCAGAAAATCGCTCAGCTTGCCGGGGTGTCCGTGGCAACGGTCTCCCGCGTGCTTAACAACAGCGATACCGTGAAAGCGAAAAACCGCGAACGCGTCCTGCAGGCGATCAAAGAGAGTAATTACCAGCCCAACCTGCTGGCGCGCCAGCTGCGGACTGCCCGCAGCTATATGATTCTGGTAATGGTGTCGAACATCGCTAACCCGTTCTGCGCCGAAGTGGTGAAAGGCATTGAAGAGGAAGCCGAAAAGAACGGCTACCGCATTCTGCTGTGCAACTCCGGCTCTGACATTGAACGCTCGCGTTCGGGGCTGAGTTTGCTGTCCGGTAAAATTGTCGACGGCATTATCACCATGGATGCCTTCTCAAAGCTTCCTGAACTGGCCGCCCTGATTGGCACTGCGCCGTGGGTGCAGTGCGCCGAATACGCCGATGCCGGTGCGGTCTCCTGCGTCGGGATTAACGATGTGGACGCCTCGCAGCATGCCGTCAGCCAGCTTGCCGACGGCGGGCGCGGGCGGATCGCGATGATTAACCACGACCTGAGTTATAAATATGCCCGCCTGCGCGAGCGCGGCTATAAGAGCGTTATCCACCTGAAAGATCTGGCTTACCAGGCGGTGGAATACGCCAGCGATCTCAGCTTCAGCGCCGGAATAGCGGCGATGCAAAATCTGCTGAAGGAAAACCCGCCTGACGCGGTCTTTGCCGTTTCCGATACCCTGGCGGCAGGCGCATTGCATGCGATCCAGCAGGCGGGATTACGCGTGCCGGAAGACATTGCGGTAGTCGGGTTTGACGGTACGGAACTGGCGGAGATGATTTCGCTCACCACCATCGAACAGCCGTCGCGGGATATTGGGCGCAAGGCGGTCGATTTGTTGTTGAATAAAATCGATAACCCGGATGCGCCCACAGAAAGAGTGATGATGGACTGGCGCTTTATCTCCCGCGCCAGCGCCTGATTATTTCGCTATTACGCCAGCCAGCGAGCGAATATCGTTTCCGGTCGGAGACTGATGAATACGCAGACCAAATTCATCCACCACCGCGAATATATGGTCGAAAATATCGGCCTGAATCGCCTCATATTCCGCCCAGACGACCGTGTTAGTGAACGCGTATATTTCAACTGGCAGCCCGTTAGCTTCTGGCGCTAACTGGCGAACCATCAGCGTCATATCTTTACGGATCCGCGGGTGATTACGCAGATATTCATTTAAATAGGCGCGGAAGGTTCCAATATTGGTCATTTTGCGCAGGTTCAGCACCGATTCGCCTTCACCGTTTTCCTGATTCCAGAGCGAAATTTCTTCGTGACGCGCCGCCATGTACGGCTTAAGCAGCTTCGCCTGAATCAGCTGCTGTTGCTCCTGCTCGTCGAGGAAGTGGATGCTGGTGGTGTCTATATTCAGGCTACGCTTGATGCGTCTCCCGCCGGAGGCCGACATGCCGCTCCAGTTGATAAAGGCATCAGAGACCAGCGCCCAGGTCGGAATGGTGGTGATGGTGTTGTCGAAGTTGCGCACCTTCACGGTGGTCAGGCCGATGTCTGTGACCGTGCCGTTGGCTCCGTATTTTGGCATCTCCAGCCAGTCACCGAGTTTAAGCATGTCATTGGCGGAGAGCTGGATCCCAGCGACAAGCCCGAGGATGGGGTCTTTAAACACCAGCATTAACACCGCAGCCATGGCGCCCAGGCCGCTAATCAGAATGGCTGGCGACTGACCAATCAGCAGCGAGATAATTAAAATCCCCACCAGAATAGCGCTCACCAGTTTTATCCCCTGGAAGATGCCCTTCAGCGGGAGCTGCGAGGCTGTCGCCATCTTTTGCGAAAGATTGAAAATGACGTCCAGCAGCGAGAAGAACGAGAGCAGGGCATACACCATCACCCACAACTTTGCGCAGGTGGTGAGCATTTCCGCGGCTTCGCTGCCTTTTTGCAGCCACAGTACCGCCTGAACGTTGACAATTATCCCCTGCAGGGTAAAAGCGACGCGGTGAAATAGCTTGTTCTGGGTAATGATTTGCAACCATAAATGGCTGCTGGCCTGTGCGCGCTTCTCAAAGGCCCGCAGGACCACTTTGTGCAGAATAAAATGAACGATGAGTGCGGTAAGAAAAATAATACCAAAGATAATCACTAAAGAGGTGGTGTGATTAATTTCAATGCCTAACTCTTCAACCTGAGCAATTAGTTCCTGCATAACGTCTCCTGTATTGATGCAGCCCCATAATGGCGGCTGCGGATCTATTATGCAAATTCGTCAGGGTTATTTGACGGCGTGGCAGGTCGTCACCACCGGCAGGCACAGGTGATGGCGAACCCGCAGCGTCGCCAGCGCGAGGATCACCATCAGGCCAGTTTCCACCGCGAGGAAGAGGGTGATCGCCTGGGTGTAATCTCCGTGATGATTTTGCAGACCGTGCAGCAAAATCGCGCCAAAGATGGCCGGGCCGAGTCCAAGTGCCGCCTGCTGCAGCGTGCTCAAAATGGCGCTCGCCGCCCCGGCGTCATCAGGCTGAATATCGCGCATGCCAATACGATAAAAACTGTTCACGATCAGCGCCTGACCGTAGCCGACCAGCCCGGTCGCGGGTGCCAGCGTCAGCGCGGTATTGTGCATTCCCCAGAGGCGGAAGGTGACAATCAGTGCCAGCAGGCCCGCTATCTGGATCGCCAGACCGGTCAGCAGAATGGTACTGGTGCTGTAGCGGGCAATCAGACGCGGGGCAAACCACGCTGAAATAAAGTAGGTGACACCCAGGGCGATAAAACTGTTGCCAGACTGCCACGGCGCCATCCCCAGACCGGTTTGCATGGTTAACGCCATGCAGAACATAAAGCCGGACCAGACGCTAAAAAAGAGCAACGCAATCAGCACGCCAAAGCGGATACTGCGCAACTGCAGCAGGCGCGGCGGGATCAGCGGATGCGCATCGTCCCGCTCTTTTTTGCGGGGGTTAAGGGCCATTAACCCGGCAAGCGGAATAATGGCGATGAGCGCGACCTTAAGCGGCCAGGACCAGTGCCACTGCGGGCCAAGCGCCATCGGGAACAGCAGGCAGCAGAGGATGATCGCCAGCAGGACGGTGCCCGTCCAGTCAATGCTTGATGGCGTGTCGCGGCGGGTTTCCGGCACGTAGCGGCGGCTCATGGCCAGCACCACCAGACAAATCGGCACGTTGATAAAGAAGGCGTTACGCCAGCCGAGGCCGGCAATGTCCGCCGATACCAGCCAGCCTCCGCCCATCTGGCCGACGATAAACGCGATGCCGCCGATGCCGCCAAAGAGGCTGATGGCCTTCGCGTGGGCCGTGCCTTTCAGCGTTACGTGCAGGGTGGCGAGAATTTGCGGCATGATCAGCGCCGCGCCAGCCCCCTGAAGAATACGGGCGCCCAGCAGTTGTTCAATGTTGCCTGCCATTCCGCACAGCAGTGAGGCCAGGCCAAAGCTCGCCACGCCCCACATGAAAAGACGTCGGCGGCCAAGGTTATCCCCCAGCTTGCTGCCGAGGGCAAGGCAGACGGCAAAGGCCACACCGTAAAGGGCCACAATTAATTCCAGCTCGGTGGCCGTAGCGTGCAGCGAATGGGTGATAGCATCCAGCGCCACGTTGGTGATTGAGGTATCAATCAGCGGCAGCATCTGGCCGGTTAACAGCAATATCAGGCCTGCACGGCCCGGTGAAACGACTGACGTATTCATGGTAACTCCATTGCGTCATTCAACAGATGGTCGTAGCATCAACGATCTGATAAACGGGTACCAGTTCTTGCTTATACTGGTACTGGCACTACCATGCAGGGGGATTTATGGCGCTGATGTCTGAACCCGTCGTCTCGCTCAAGGATGACACCCGAAAACAACTTGGTGCGTTTTTACGCGCCCGACGCGAAAGCCTCGATCCACAGCGGCTCGGCCTGCCGCGCAGCGGTCGACGCCGCACGCCCGGGCTGCGCCGTGAAGAGGTGGCCCTGCTGGCGGACGTCGGGGTGACCTGGTACACCTGGCTTGAGCAGGGCAGGGACGTCAATCCGTCCAGCGCGGTGATGGCCGCCGTGGCAAAAGCGCTGCAATGTACCCCGACCGAAGCGCGCCATCTTTTTGTGCTGGCCGGGCTACCGCCGGGTGAAGCACCGCAGGCCACCTGCTGTGAAGGGATCAGCGAAGGCACGCGCCGCCTGCTTGATACGTTAATGCCGAAACCGGCCAGCATTCAGAAACCCAATTTCGACATCGTGGCGTGGAACGACAGCTTTGGTCATCTGATGGGGGTCGATTTCAATGCGATCCCCCCGGAAGACCGCAACTGTATTTATCTGTTCCTCACCCACCCGGCATGGCGCGCCCGTCTCGGCAGACGTGACGATGTGCTGCCCGTTTTTGTCTCCTATTTCCGGGCGGCGATGGCCGAGCACCGGGGTGACCCGCTGTGGGAAGCCAAACTGGCGCGCTTCTTTGCGGTGTCTGAGGAGTTTAAAAATCTGTGGCATCAGCGCAATGACGTGCGCGGTGTGGAAAACCAGCTCAAGTTGTTTACCCATCCTGAGCTTGGGGAATTTACCCTGCAGCAGATGTACTGGTACTCTGCTCCACGAAACGGTTCCCGGTTGCTGGTGTATCTGCCAGTAGATGAAGCCGGGGAGAGAGCAATGGAATGGCTGACGGAGCAGGCAAAATGAAGGTTACCGGCAAACAGGAGCGGCTGCTACGCCGCGCACTCAACGAGTGGCAACAGGAAGGCACATTAACCGCTGACGACCACCAGCGGCTGGCCGGTACGCTTCAACGCGTGACCATGGACTGGCAGCGGCTGAGCCGCTATGCCTTCTGGACGGCACTCGCCTGCGTCATTATCGCCATCGGCAGCCTGTTCTCGGACAGCGAACTGATGGCGCGCATTATCGAATTCTTCGCTTTTTCCTCCCTTGCCCGCATCGGGCTGCCGGCGCTCCTGGCCGTGCTGTTTTATTTGTGGGGCTTTAGCCGCCAGCGGCGGGAGACGCAGTGGCATTACAGCACCGAAGCGATTTTGTTCCTCGGAGTCTTGTTCACCGCCATCGCGCTCTGGCAGCTGGGTGAACGGCTGGATAATGGCAGCGGCCACATCGCACCCCTGTTCCTGGCCGGCTGTGCCGTCTATGGTCTGGTAGGCTTTTTCGGCCGCTCCGGGCTGGTCTGGCTGTTCTTCTTGCTCTCGCTTGGCAACTGGTTTGGCGCGGAGACGGGCTATATGTCCGGCTGGGGTGCTTACTGGCTGGGGATGAACTATCCGGTGCGCTTTATCTTTTTCGGCGGCGCGCTGCTGGCCCTGTGCTGGATCCTGCGTGCTGTGCTGCAGTCCCGTCATCTCTACACCACCAGTAAAGCGATGGGGCTGACGTATCTCTTTGTCGCCCTGTGGATCATGTCGATATTTGGTAATTACGATATCGATAACTGGTACAGCGTGACCCAGGCCTCGTTGCTGCCGTGGGCGCTGCTGTTTGCGGTGGCGGCGGTTCTCTGTATTTACGTCAGTCTGAAAACCGACGACGGCATGCTGCGCGGGTTTGGCCTGACGTTCCTCGCCATTAACCTCTATACCCGCTACTTCGAATACTTCTGGGATGGGATGAACAAGGTGGTGTTCTTCCTGATTCTGGCGGCGTCGCTGGCGGTGATAGGGCGGTATGCGGAGCGGATCTGGCATGCCGGGCGTGCGGAGAAGTAAGTTTTGCGCGTGTTTATCGGGAAGACGCAGAAAACGCTGTCTGCGTGAGATGCTGACTCAATGGCGAAACCAGGCAGATGACGCGTGATTGAAAACGGGCCGCAGTTGCGGCCCGTTTGTCTTAGCACTCGGTCACAATCGTGCTCAGCGGCAGGCGAGATTTTGGCAGCGCGGCGTTGAAATCTTCCACGCTGTGGTGTCCAACCGGGACCACCACCAGGCTGGTGAAGCCTTTCTCTTTCAGGCCAAACTCTGCGTCGAGAATGGCGGCGTCAAAACCTTCAATGGGTACGGCATCCAGGCCCAGCGCGGCCACGCCTAACAGGAAGTTACCGACGTTGAGGTAAACCTGTTTCGCCATCCACTGGTCGTCATCTTTCAGATCCACGCGGTGCATGTCGGCGAAATAGCAGCGACCTTTGTGATTCGCCGCTTTTGCTTCTGGGGTGTTGAAGCGACCGTCGGCCTCTTCCTGATCGACGACGCGCTCAAGCCACGCATCGTCCATGGCGGTTTTCGCGCAGAACACCACCACATGAGAGGCGTCCATCATTTTGCGTTCGTTGAACACGTAAGTGCCTGCCGCAGATTTGGCCACGCGCGCTTTACCTTCCTCAGTGCTGGCAATAATAAAATGCCACGGCTGGGAGTTCGTGCTGGACGGGCTGTACTGCAGCAGGGTTTTGATCTTCTCCGCTTCTTCAGCGGTCAGTTTCTTGCTTGGGTCAAACGCCTTGGTGGAGTGGCGTTTCAGGGCAACGGAAATGATATCCATAACAACTCCTGGTGATAAAGTTCGCCCGCGTGCGGGCGCGAAAAGGAGTGCAGATTACCGTGCGAAGCGGGAAAAGATAAGTGCATTTTGAGCGCTTAATCTGTTCGTCTCAGACGAACAATCAGCGCGGCCTGATCCATTTCTGGTCTTTTTTCGGCAGCTTATCGACGACCAGATTCCAGGAATCGTTGATGAGATCGGCCACCAGTTCCGGCGTAACATCGTCGGTGCCGTAGAGTGAAATCCAGTGTTTTTTATTGAGATGATACCCCGGCTCAACGCCGCGGTAGATCTGCTGGTTTAACAGGGATTTTTCCGGATCGGATTTCAGGCTGACATGCGGTCGCCCGTGAGCAACCGCAACAATCATGAAAATTTTGCCACCCACTTTAAACACATCAAATTCCGGCCCGAACGGCCAGCAGTGTTCGGTGAACGGCAGTTCCAGCGCCACGCGTTTGGCGTGTTCCTGCAGCGATTTACTGTCCATCAATATCCTCGGAGGCGAGTCCACGCCACATGGCTTCAAAGCCCAGCGCTTTAAAATCGACGGCGCGGGACGGATCGCGGGTGGCAAATTCCATGGTGGTTTCGGCAAGCGATAAGAACATGGCATCACCAAAGGTACGAAACTCATCGGACATAAATACCGGACGCACTGCGCGACGGCACAGTTCATGCAATTCCGGGAACATCTCCTGCACGGCCTGCTCCGTTTCGGCGCTGATCTTCTCGCTGACGCCAAGCTGGCGAATGGCGGCGTGAGCGACAGGATTACGGATGCCCCAGTCCACGTAGCTGTTCCAGATATTGCGGGTATGTTCTTTGGGAAGGGTGAGCGTGCGATCAAGCTCCGCCAGCATCGTCTGGCAGAGATCCTGCTTCAGGTGCAGATAGAGGGCATTCAGCAGATCGTCTTTGGTAGCAAAGTAGCGGAACAGTGTGCCTTCAGCGACGCCCGCGTTCCGGGCAATTAAGGCCGTTGAGGCGGCAATACCTGACTGTGCAAATGCAGCGGTTGCTGCGTCCAGTAAGGCCTGTTTTTTATCTTCACTCTTCGGACGTGCCACTAAATTGTTCCTCCTGTCAATTGTAAAAACCTTGATTGAAACACGTGCTTTGACAGGCTGCAACGCGCAATGTCAAAGATCGAAAACGTCTTGACGACTTTATCATCATATCTATAATGAGTGCTTACTCACTCATAATCAAGTTCAACCCGCGTAAACCATCGGATGGGGCGCGTTTTCGGGTCAGGATATGAAAAAGCCTCTATTCATCTGCGTGGTGTTCGTCATGATTATTGCTTCAGCTGCGAGTTTACCTTTTGTCCTGAATCCTGGATTTGGCCAGCCACCGCAGGGTGCGCAGCTTACCGAAGTGGAGGCCTCCCCGCAGTATCGCGACGGGAAATTCCACAATACGTTGCCGACACCGGGCTTCACCGGCGAGCAAAATATGCTGGTGGCGTGGTGGCAATTTCTGACCCGCAAAACCGAAAATGCCCGTCCCGCGCAGCCGCTGCCGCTGGTGAAAACCGATCTCGCCAGTCTGCCGCTGGAGCAGGACACGCTGGTCTGGCTCGGTCACTCGTCGTGGTATATGCAGCTGGCGGGTAAACGTATTCTGATTGACCCGGTACTCAGCAACTATGCCGCGCCGTTCTCGTTCCTCAATAAAGCTTTTGCGGGCGAGTATCCCTGGCATGCGCAGAACATGCCGGAGATCGACCTGCTGATCATCTCCCACGATCACTACGATCATCTGGATTACGCCACCATCAGGGCGTTACTGCCGAAGGTGAAACGTGTGGTTACCCCGCTGGGCGTTGGATCTCATCTGCGCTACTGGGGCATGAAGCCGGAAATTATCGACGAACGCGACTGGAACCAGTCGGTGCGCATCAGTGATGACTTAACGGTGCACGTCCTGCCGGCACGTCACTTCTCCGGACGCGGGATTAAACGCGATCAAACCCTGTGGGGGAGCTTTATGTTCGTCACGCCGGCGCAGAAGGTTTATTACAGCGGAGACTCCGGTTACGGTCCGCACTTCAGGGCCATCGGTGAGCAGTTCGGCGAGGTGGATTTAGCCATCATGGAAAACGGCCAGTACGATCGGGACTGGAAGTACATTCACATGATGCCGGCGGAAACGGCGCAGGCGTCGGCTGACCTTAACGCGAAAGCTGTCGTGCCCGGTCATAACGGACGCTTTGTGCTGGCGAAACACACCTGGAACGATCCGCTGATCCAGCTGGCGCAGGCCAGCAAAGATAAAAATTATCGGCTACTGACGCCGGAGCTGGGTGAACCTGTTCACGTGAGTGATACCACGCAAACCTTTCGTGAGTGGTGGGAATAATGTTTAAGCGAGAAGCAGAGGGGGAGAGCAGTATGACCATTTCCGCTCAAGTCATCGACACCATCGTCGAGTGGATCGACGACAACCTGCACCAGCCATTACGTATCGAAGAGATCGCCCGCCACGCGGGTTACTCGAAATGGCATCTGCAGCGTTTGTTTATGCAGTATAAGGGCGAAAGTCTCGGGCGTTACATTCGCGAACGCAAGCTGCTGCTGGCAGCGCGTGACCTGCGTGAATCGGACGAGCGTGTCTACGATATCTGTTTGCGCTACGGCTTTGATTCGCAGCAGACGTTTACGCGTATCTTTACCCGTACCTTCAACCAGCCGCCTGGCGCGTACCGCAAAGAGAACCACAGCCGGACACACTGAACGTGTCGTTATGCAGAAATCCGACCGGGTAAGGCGCAGCCGCACCCGGTTTTTTTTACTTACGATGCCAGTGAAAACCAGCGACGCCAGACGAAACGCAGGATGAAGAATTCGAGGGCGCCAAGCAGTAAAAACCACACGCAGAACAAAATGGTGTACAGCTGGTTAAGATCGACCATGTGGAAGATCGTCATCAGCTTTTTCGCCAGCACCAGCCCAAGCGACGGCGCAGGTAACAGCAGGCTGGAGAGCAGGGCCATCAACAAAATGCCCCCCGCTGTGAGCAGCGATTCTAACGGGTGTTTCATCTTAATGTTAATCGTCAGTTAAAAATGTCATTGTCCGGCATCGCGGAACGTAAAGCAATATAAACCCGGCAGACGTTTTTTGTTAAATCAAATGCACTTTTCTGCGAATAAATAACAGAAAGAGAATAATCTTTCAGAAGCGATTAAATTATTATCGCGTTATGTAAATAAATGTCCTTGTCATGCAAATAATTTTACAAACATATAAGTGCTATATCCAATTAACGTGGCAATAACAATGGCTGCGACAATGTATAACGCCAGGCGGCGTGCGCGATAAATACCAAACATGGTTCCTCCTCGTTTAGCGTTGGTTTAGAAATATTTTGTAAAAATCATCGTATTCGAATAATATTTATTAGTTTTGAATATCCCGGCAGTAATTATATTGCGGTAGATCAATTTTACCCGCAAGCCTTAAAAATGAATTTATTAAAGCCAGAAAGGAATTCAGGCTTCCGTCCACCGTATATTGAAGGAAAAATACGATGACCAAAAAAAATCTCTCTCAGAACATGCCACCTGCTGGTGGGCAGGCGTATCAGCAGACCGTTGAGCAAGTGCTTGCTAACAAGCAGAGCCAGGCAAATGGCCTCGACCGTGCTGAAGCGCAGGCACGTCTGCATCAATATGGCCCTAACGCGTTGCCGGAGAAAAAAGGCAAGCCCGCCTGGCTACGTTTTCTCGCCCATTTTAACGATGTACTGATTTACGTTCTGCTTGCCGCGGCGGTATTAACCGCGGTTATGGGCCACTGGGTCGATACGCTGGTTATCCTCGGTGTGGCGGTAATCAACGCGTTAATTGGCCATATTCAGGAAAGCAATGCGGAAAAATCCCTGAAGAGTATTCGCAATATGCTCTCCAGCGAAGCGCGCGTCATTCGCAATGGCAATCATGAAGCGCTACCGACAACTGAAATAGTCCCGGGCGATATTATTGTATTACGCGCGGGCGATCGTATTCCGGCGGATATGCGTTTAATCGAAGCGCATAATTTACGCGTGGAAGAGGCTATTCTGACCGGCGAATCTACCGTGGTGGATAAACACATTAATCCGCTGACCGGTGAATTACCGCTGGGCGACCGCACTAACCTGGTCTTTTCCGGTACGACCGTGAGTGCAGGGGGCGGCATTGGCGTGGTCATTGCCACCGGGCAAGAGACTGAACTTGGCCACATTAACCAGATGATGGCGGGTATTGAAAAGCATCGTACGCCGCTGCTGGTGCAGATGGACAAGCTGGGGAAAGCGATCTTCGCCATTATTCTGGCGATGATGGCGGCACTGTTTGTCTTCAGCCTGGTGTTCCGCGAAATCCCCATGGGCGAGCTGCTGCTCTCTCTGATTAGCCTGGCGGTCGCCTCCGTGCCGGAAGGTCTGCCAGCCATTATTTCTATCATCCTTTCTCTTGGCGTGCAGGCGATGGCACGCAAGCGGGCGATTATCCGCAAGCTGCCAACGGTTGAAACCCTGGGGGCGATGACCGTGGTCTGCTCGGATAAAACCGGCACCCTGACCATGAACGAGATGACGGTGAAAGCCATCATTACTGCCGACAGTTGCTACCGCGTGGACGGTAACAGCTACGAGCCGGTGGGGAACATTTACCTGGAAGGCAGCGACGAGCCGATGCAGATCCAGCCGGGCACCGTGCTGGAGCAGTACCTGCGCACTGTCGATCTCTGTAATGACAGCCAGCTGATTCAGGATGAACGCGGTCTGTGGGGCATCACCGGTGGGCCGACCGAAGGGGCGCTGAAGGTGCTGGCGGCGAAGGCGCATCTTGAGCCGGTGATGACCACCCTGATTAACAAGATCCCGTTCGATTCGCAGTACAAGTACATGAGCACCCACTATCAGATTGGTCACGAGGAGCACATCCTGATTACCGGCGCGCCGGACGTGATTTTCGCGCTGTGTAAACAGCAGCAGGCCCGTAACGGCGCTGAAGCGTTCGACCGCGCTTACTGGGAAACCGAGATGGAGCGCTATGCACGTCAGGGGCTGCGTATGGTTGCCGCGGCGTTCAAGCCGGCGAACGGTGAGCAGGCGCTGACGCATGACGATCTGAATCACGGGCTGATCTTCCTCGGTATTGCCGCAATGATGGATCCACCGCGTCCTGAAGCGATTGATGCGATTCATGCCTGCCAGCAGGCCGGGATCCGCGTGAAGATGATCACCGGGGATCACCCGCAGACGGCAATGAGCATCGGCCAGATGCTCGGGATCACCAACAGCGAGCAGGCGGTGACGGGTTACCAGCTGGAGAAAATGGACGACGCTGAGCTTGCAGACGCCGCGGTGAAATATGACATTTTCGCCCGTACCAGCCCGGAGCATAAGCTGCGCCTGGTGAAAGCCCTGCAGGACAAGGGTGAGATCGTGGGCATGACCGGCGACGGTGTGAATGACGCTCCGGCGTTGCGCCAGGCGGACGTGGGCATCGCAATGGGCATCAAAGGCACCGAAGTGACCAAAGAGGCGGCGGACATGGTCCTGACCGACGATAACTTCGCCACCATCGCCAGCGCGGTAAAAGAGGGGCGTCGCGTTTACGACAACCTGAAGAAAACCATTCTGTTCATTATGCCGACCAACCTGGCGCAGGGGTTGCTGATTGTTATTGCGCTGCTGGCAGGGAACATTATCCCGCTGACGCCGGTACTGATTTTGTGGATGAACATGGCAACCTCCGCCACGCTCTCCTTTGGCCTGGCCTTTGAAGCCGCTGAGCGCAACATCATGAAGCGTCCGCCGCGTCAGACCGGACAGCACGTGATGGATGCGTACGCCGTATGGCGCGTGGCCTTTGTCGGGACCATGATTGCCATCGCCGCTTTTGCGCTGGAAGCCTGGCTGGCACCGCGCGGCCACAGCGCGGAGTTCATCCGCACCGTGCTGCTGCAGATGCTGGTCTGCGCCCAGTGGGTATACATGATTAACTGCCGCAACACTGAAGGGTTCTCCCTGAACCGTGGCCTGCTGGCGAACAAAGGGATTTGGCTGGTCACAGGCGTGTTGTTCCTGCTCCAGGCGGCAATCATCTACCTGCCGTTTATGCAGATGCTTTTCGGCACGGAAGCGCTGCCTCTGCGCTACTGGTTCGTCACGCTGGCGGTAGCCGCGGTGATGTTCTTCGTTGTTGAAATCGAGAAGCGACTGACCCGCAGGTTCCGTAAGGCTGCATAACCTTTTGCCCTCACCTTAACCCTCTCCCGCCGGGAGAGGGGATGCTGACCTCCCTTTCATTGGGCAGAGGGCTGGGGTGAGGGAAGCACATCAGAGGTACATCCCCATGAAATTCCCGCTCCTGTTTGTCCTCCTCGCCCTCTTTCAACCCGCGTTTGCTGCTGCCATTCCGGTTCGCGTGGCGGTTGTGGAGCAAACGACCCACGCCGCTGAACGGCACGTGCCTGGCCGCATTGAAGCCATTCATTCCGTCGAGATAAAAGCGCGCACGGAAGGCGTGATTACCCAGGTTCATTTTCGCGACGGACAATACGTGAAAAAAGGTGACGTGCTGTTTGAGCTGGACGATGCCGAGCCACGCGCCGCCGTGCGTCTGGCACAGGCTGAGGTAAAGAGCGCGGAAGCCACGCTGCGTCAGGCGCAGCAGCAGCTTTCACGCTTTGAAAGCCTGGGCAACAGCAATGCCATCAGCCGTCACGACGTGGATAACGCGCGCATGCAGCGCGATGTCGCCAGCGCTGCGCTGGAGCAGGCGAAAGCTCGCCTCGAAACCCGTAACGTGACGCTGGCGTACACGCGCATCACATCGCCGATTGATGGCCGAGTGGGGCACAGCCAGTTCCATGCCGGCAGCCTGGTGAACCCGTCAAGCGGCGTGCTGGTGGATGTCGTGCAGCTTGATCCGATCCGTATCGCCTTTGCGCTGGAAGAGGGGGCGTTTGCCACCAAAGCCGGACAACATGCGGATATCAGCGCCCTGAAGCGCGCCTGGCAGGCGCGGATTGACAGCAATGGTCAGCGCCTGAGCGGTGAACTGACCTCCGTGGACAATCGTATCGACCCGCGTACCGCCAGCGTGATGCTGCGCGCTGAATTTGCCAACCCGCGCCATCAGCTGCTGCCGGGCGGCAATGTGAATGTCTACCTGCGTCCGGCAAGCGCGCAGCCGGTGCTGACAGTGCCCGCTGCGGCGGTACAGCAAAACGGCGAGGGATTCTTTGCCTGGGTGGTTAACGCAGAAGGCAAAGCCGAAAAACGCCCGCTGAAGATTGCCGGACAGATTGGCCAGCAGTTTGAGATTTCATCCGGCTTACATCCCGGTGAGCGAGCGATCACCGACGGTGCCCAGCGCGTACAGCCTGGCGCAGCCGTCCAGATACTGAATTAAGGAGCCATCATGCTGACGTTTTTCATCAAACGCCCGCGCTTCGCGATGGTGATTGCGCTGGTGATAACCCTGCTGGGTGCCATCGCGCTGAAGATTATCCCGGTGGAGCAGTACCCGCAGATCACCCCACCGGTGGTGAATGTCTCCGCCAGCTGGCCCGGTGCCAGTTCGGCTGACGTGGCGGAAGCCATTGCCACGCCGCTGGAGACTCAGCTTAACGGCGTGGATCACATGCTCTATATGGAATCCACCAGTTCCGATGAAGGTGCCTACAGCCTGAACATCACATTTGCAGCAGGGACCGATCCGGATCTGGCCGCCATCGACGTGCAAAACCGCGTGGCGCAGGCTGTGGCGCAATTGCCCACCGAGGCGCAGCAAAACGGCGTGCAGGTGCGTAAACGCGCCACCAATCTGATGATGGGGGTAAGCCTTTACTCACCGGACAATACCTACACGCCGCTTTTCGTCAGTAACTACGCCAGCACGCAGGTGCGTGAAGCGCTGGCGCGTTTGCCGGGCGTCGGGCAGGTGCAGATGTTTGGCGCGCGCGACTACAGCATGCGTATCTGGCTGCGTCCGGATCGCATGAACGCCCTGAACGTGACCACCGATGACGTGGCTCAGGCGTTACGCGAGCAGAACGTCCAGGGGGCGGCAGGCCAGGTCGGAACGCCGCCGGTGTTTAACGGCCAGCAGCAAACCCTGACGATTAACGGCCTGGGGCGTTTAAATCAGGCTGAGGACTTTGCAGACATCATTATCCGTGCGGGGGAGATGGGCCAGCTGGTGCGCCTGAAAGATGTCGCCACGATTGAACTGGGGTCGCGCAGCTACAGCTCCAGCGCCCAGCTGAACGGGCATGACTCGGCCTATCTTGGCATCTACCCTACGCCGTCCGCCAACGCCCTGCGTGTAGCCGATGCGGTTCGCGCGGAGCTGGCGCGACTCTCTGCACGTTTCCCGGACGATCTGACCTATGAAGTGAAATTCGATACCACCACCTTTGTCGCCGCGACCATCAAGGAGATTGGCGTCTCGCTGGCGCTGACCCTGCTCGCCGTCGTGGTGGTGGTTTCCTTATTTCTGCAGAGCTGGCGTGCGACGCTGATTGTGGCGCTCGCCATTCCAGTGTCGCTGGTCGGCACCTTTGCGGTGCTCTATACCCTCGGTTATTCGGCCAACACGCTCAGCCTGTTCGCCATTATTCTGGCGCTTACCATGGTGGTGGATGACGCCATTGTGGTGGTGGAGAGCGTTGAAACGCTAATGGCGGAAGGGCAAAGCCGCACGGCGGCTACCGCACAGGCGCTGCGCCAGATTGCCGGGCCGGTGATTGCCACCACCCTGGTGCTGCTGGCGGTGTTTGTGCCGGTGGCGCTGCTGCCGGGGATAGTGGGGGAGTTGTATCGCCAGTTCGCGGTCACGCTCTCCACCGCCGTCACGCTCTCAAGCCTGGTGGCGCTGACCCTGACGCCAGCGCTCTGTGCGCTGTTGCTGCGCCCGCGCCCGAAGAAGCCAGCCGCGGTTTACCGCGTTTTCAACCGCGGACTGGATACCACGCGCACCGTTTATACCCGCATCGTTAACTGCATTAACCTTCGTCCGTGGCTGGTGCTGCTGGCAACGGCCGGCGCGGCGGGCGTGGTGGTGTTCAGCTTTATGTCGATGCCAAAGGGCTTCCTGCCGCAGGAAGATCAGGGCTACTTCTTCGCCAGCGTGCAACTGCCGGAAGCGGCGTCGCTGGAGCGTACCGAAGCGGTGATGACCACCGCGCGGGAGCTTATCGCCAGACACCCTGCGGTCGAGGATGTGATTCAGGTCTCCGGTTTTAACATTCTCAACGGTACCAGCGCGTCTAACGGCGGGTTTATCTCCATCATGCTGAAGACATGGGGGGAGCGTCCGCCGCTTGATGAGGTGATGGGAACGCTGCAGCGTCAGCTGCTGGCGCTACCGGAAGCGACCATCATGACCTTCGCCCCGCCGACGTTGCCGGGGTTGGGCAACGCCTCCGGCTTCGACCTGCGTATTCAGGCCCAGGCGGGGCAAAGCCCGGCGGAGCTGGAACGCGTTACCCGCAACGTTCTGATAAAAGCTAACCAGCATCCGCAGCTTAACCGGGTGTTTACCACCTGGAGCAGCAACGTGCCGCAGCTGACGCTGACCGTTGATCGCGAGCGCGCTGCCCGCCTCGACGTGCCGGTCTCGCGCATCTTCAGCAGCCTGCAAACCGCCTTTGGCGGCACGCGTGCCGGGGATTTTAGCGTTAACAACCGCGTCTACCACGTGGTGGTACAGAACGAAATGCAGTGGCGCGAGCGTGCCGGGCAAATCAGCGAATTGTTCGTGCGCAGCAATAACGGTGAGCGGGTGCGTCTGAGTAATCTTGTCACGATTACCCCGACCGTTGGCGCACCGTTCCTGCAGCAGTACAACCAGTTCCCGTCGGTGTCAGTGAGCGGGTCGGCGGCAGACGGCGTGAGCAGCAGCACGGCGATGGCCGTGATGAGCGAGCTTCTGGCGGAAAACCTGCCTGCCGGGTACGACTATGCCTGGAGCGGGATGTCTTATCAGGAGCAGCAGACCGGAAATCAGGCCATCTGGATTGTCCTGGCCGCGGTGGTTATGGCCTGGCTGTTCCTTGTCGCGCAGTATGAGAGCTGGACGCTGCCCGCGAGCGTGATGCTCTCAGTCCTGTTCGCCATCGGGGGCGCGCTGGTGTGGCTGTGGATCGCGGGATACGCCAACGATGTGTATGTGCAGATTGGCCTGGTGCTGTTAATCGCGCTGGCGGCCAAGAACGCGATCCTGATCGTCGAGTTTGCCCGCGCACGGCGTAATGAGGGGATGGCGATTGTCGATGCGGCCCGTGAAGGCGCCTCCCGCCGCTTCCGGGCGGTGATGATGACGGCGGTGTCATTTATTATCGGTGTGCTGCCGATGATGCTGGCGTCCGGGGCAGGGGCGCAGAGCCGCCGCATCATTGGCACCACGGTGTTCAGCGGGATGCTGGTGGCCACCGTGGTCGGCATTCTGTTTATCCCGGCGCTGTTTGTGCTGTTCCAGCGCCTGCGTGAGTGGGGGCATCGCCTTACGGGCTCGTCGCCCACAGCTCGCAATGTTTCTGAACCAGAGAAATAAGCGAACCGCCGTCTGCGATAAAATCGCGCATGCGCTGCGCCTCGCTCTTGCCCTGTTTTAACATCAGGGCTATTTCCTTAATCGCGCTCGTCGCGCCGAGCTTCTCGGCCGACGGCGCAACCTGCTCCAGCAGCCACCCAATATCTTCCGCCACGGTTTTGTGCTCGCCAGTCTGCACGTCCGTCAGAATCCCCTCTAACCCGTAACGACATGCCTGAAAACGGTTAAAGCGGTACAGCAGAAAATCCTTTTCCTGATGCTTATAGGGCCGCGTGGTCAGCAGCCAGTGAGACGTCGCCTGAATCAACCCGGCGATGTTGATCGCGTGGCCGAGCGTCAGCGGTGTATCCATCACCCGCACCTCGACCGTGCCAAAATGCGGGCTGGGGCGAATATCCCAGTGCAAATCTTTAATGCTGTCGATCATGCTGGTGGCGCTCAGACGACGAAACAGCCTTTCGAACTCCTGCCAGTTGTTCACCCACGGCATCTGTCCATTATCCGGAAATCCCGAGAAGATATTGAGTCGCGACGAGGCGAACTTTGTGTCCGTACCCTGCATATAGGGTGAGGACGCCGCCAGAGCAATAAAGTGGGGGACAAAGCGCGACAAACCATGCAGCAGATAAATAGCGTCGTCGCCGGTCCGACACCCGACATGCACGTGCTGGCCGAATACCGTCGCCTGCAAAATCAGATAGCCAAACCGTTCGAGCGTGACGTTATAGCGCTCGTCATCGCACACCTCCTGACGCTGCCACTTCTGGAAAGGGTGCGTCCCACCGCCGCAGATCTGAATATGCTGCTCAGCAGCGGCGCGCAGAATACTTTGCTGCATCACCGAGATTTGTGCGGCGGCCTGATCAATGTTCTGACACACGCCGGTGGCGATTTCGAGCATGCTCTCGGTGATATCGTGCTTCACTTCCCCACCTTTGATGTCGTCTTTGACGGCAGCGATAAGGGCGGAGGAGTCCTGGCTCAGATCGTACCCCGGCGGGTTAACCACCTGCAGTTCAAGTTCAATACCAAGGGTATAAGGTTCAGAGGAATGGAAATCGGGTAATGGCATGGTGCACTCCGTTGTCGTAGATGAAATGAGTATAGACAACGGGTATGGCTCCCACTTCAGGCGGTGGTATAAAGGGACGTGTGGCGGCTATGCTGAACGCCACGGCACACTGATTAGGGCTTTAGCGACCAGGGGAGTTAACAATGTCTGACTATCCAACCATTGCGCTGATTGGACCCGGTGCAATCGGAACCACTATCGCTGCGGTGCTGCATGAGGCTGGCCGCACGCCGCAACTGTGCGGACGTACCGCACATCCGCAATTACGTTTGCGGCACGATGAGGGTGAAATCGTAGTACCCGGTCCGGTATTAACCGATCCGACGGTCATCGATCGTCCGTACGATCTGGTTTTTATCGCAGTGAAAACGACCCAGAACGCCGACAGCGCGGGATGGCTGAACGCGCTGTGCGATGAAAACACGGTGGTTTGCGCGCTGCAAAACGGCGTCGAGCAAAAGGCCCAGCTGGCACCGTGGGTCAATGGCGCGACGGTACTGCCGTCGGTGGTCTGGTTCCCGGCGCAGCGTGAGCCGGATGCGTCCGTCTGGCTGCGGGCCAGTCCGCGGTTGACGCTGCCGGATGTGCCGCAGGCAATACGGGTGGCTGATGCGCTGAACGGCACGCGCTGCGCGGTAGACTTGTCGGCAGATTTTCTTACCGTCGCATGGCGCAAGCTGCTGCAAAATGCGGTTGCAGGCCTGATGGTGCTTGCGAATCGTCGTGCCGGGATGTTCTCCCGTGAGGATATCAGCGAGCTGGCGCTGGCGTATCTGCGCGAGGGGCTTGCCGTGGCCCGAGCAGAAGGCGCGGTGCTGCACGATGACGTTGCGCAGGAGATCCTGGCGAACTTCCAGCGCGCACCTGCCGATTTAGGCACGTCTATCCTCGCCGATCGTCAGGCCAACCGTCCCATGGAGTGGGATATTCGCAACGGCGTGATCCAGCGCTATGGTCGTGCTCACGGTATTCCCGTTCCGATTAGCGATGTGCTGGTTCCCCTGCTTGCTGCAGGCAGCGAAGGGCCGGGTTAACGGCCGCTGACTTTTCGTTCGGCAAAATAGTGCGCGGGCGTGGTGCCCATGGCTTTCCTGAACATGGTGATAAACGCATTCACGGATTCATACCCAAGCGTTGTCGCCACGTTCTGGACCGGGACACCGCTTGCCAGCTCCTGCAGGGCAATAATCAACTGCAGCTGCTGACGCCAGCGGCCAAAGCTCAGCCCGGTCTCGCGCGCCATCAAACGTGCAAAGGAGCGCTCGCTCAGCGCCAGCCGTTTCGCCCACGCTTTCAGGGTGCTTCTGTCGTCAGGATGGCTGACCAGCGCGTCGGCCATGGCGCGTATTTTGGGATGGGCTGAAACGGGCAGGCTCAGCTTCTGCTGCGGCATGCTGGCGAGCTCATCAAGCGTCACTCTGGTCAGCCGCGCGGCATGGCTCTCTGGCGGATAATCAACGCGTTCATGCGTCAAACGGTCAACCAGCGCTTTGATTAACGGGGAAATGGCCAGCGTGCAGCATTTCTCCGGCAGCGCGGCGGCTCCGGGCTCAATAAACAGATAGTTGAGATGAGCATTCCAGGTCGCTTTGGCGCTGTGTGCGATCCCGCCAGGGATCCAGACGGCACAGTCTGGCGGCACGATCCAGATATCATTTTCCGCATGACAAATCACCGCGCCATACAAAGCAATAATCAGCTGCCCCTTACGGTGGGTGTGCACCGGCACTTCCGCGGCGTACTCCACGAAATCCAGATGTCGGGCTACGGCCGGGCATGCGGTGGCGTCAGGGTCGAAGAGCGTATTGGCAAGTTGAGGTTTCACGTTTCTGGCAATATTTAGGTATTTTTTGACAGAATAGAGTATTTAAGCGGGTTCGCAAGCCAGTAATAATTCTGGCATGAACACATTAAACGCTTTTCATTTTCATTCGTGGCGCGGCATGCGTGAGCGGTTATCTCCCGGGCTGCGTAACGATGCCAGCGCGCTGCTCTATTCCGCGAGAAGTTTTGCAGCGGCGATGCTCGCTTACTACATTGCGCTGTCGATAGGCCTCGAACGTCCATCATGGGCCATTATTACCGTCTATATCGTTTCGCAGACCTCGGTGGGGGCCTCGCTGAGCAGAAGTCTCTATCGTCTGGCCGGCACCGTTGTGGGGGCCTGTGCCACCGTTGTGATCGTGCCTGCCTTCGTCAATATGCCGATCCTCTGCAGCGTGATGCTGTCGGGCTGGATCACATTCTGCCTCTATTTATCTCTGCTGGAGCGCACCCCGCGGGCGTATGCCTTTGTGCTGGCCGGGTACACTGCGAGCCTGATTGGTTTTCCTGCGGTATCCGACCCCGGCGGGATTTTTAATATCGCCATTATCCGTGTGCAGGAGATTGTCATTGGGATCTTCTGCGCGGCGCTGATACATCGCTATGTGTTACCCGCGCGTATCTCCGGCCTGTTCAACAGTAAGTTATCGCAAACCCTGCGCGCCGCGCGTGAGCGGGTGGCTGACACCCTCGCAGGCAAACCCGTCGCGGTTTCAGACCCGCTGCATCTGGCGCTGGCGCTGCAGTTTCTGCAGGGTATAAGCCACCATATTCCGTATGATTTTGCCCTGTCTGCTCCGGTGCGGCAGGGCAGAAAGGCTATCCATGACCGACTGGCGCGGCTGGTCATCGTCAACTGTGAATTACGCGATCGCTTACCGGCGACGGTGCCTGCCGGGTTGCAGGTATTGCTCGACGACGTTCAGGCCTGGTTGGGGGATAAAGATGCTGCACGCCACAGCACGGCAGATGCGTTAATAGCACGCAGTGAACAGCTCGCAGAGCGCTACGCTGCACAGGCCCGGACGATGAACGACGCGCTGCTGGCCAGTTTTGTCCGTTATCTGACGCAGGCCATTGCGCTGTTGCAGCAGTGCGAACGTCTTTCTGATGCCATCCACCATGCGAAGCCCGCCCACGGACTGACGGCGGGCAGGGCAGTTAAAGGGTATGTTTTTCACCGCGATCCTCTTACTGCCGCCCGCACCTCGCTGGGCGCGTTCGCCATCATCCTGAGCGGCTGCCTGGTCTGGATCTTCTCCGCCTGGCCCGATGGCAGCACGGCGGTCTCTATCCTTGGGGTCTGCTGCACGCTGTTTGGCAGTTTCGACACCCCGGCTCCGCACATAGTGAAATACATTATTGGCTCGTTCTGGGGCGTCTTGATTAGCCTGCTGTACAGCTTTGCGCTGCTTCCGCAGGTGAGCGATTTCCCCGTACTGGTGGCCGTGCTGGCACCGGTATATCTGCTGGCCGGGTCGCTTCAGGCACGTCCTCCCACCACGTTTATGGCGATGGGGATCACCCTGACGCTGCCGGTATTGTGCGAGCTGGGTGCCCACTACAGCGGAGACTTTGCCTCGGCGGCCAATACCGCCATTGCGCTGTTTGCCGCAACCGGCTTTGCTGTTATCAGCATGAGCCTGCTGCAAACCGTGCAGGCCGACGCGGCCATCGCACGTCTGCACACGCTGTGCCAGCGCGATATTCGTCGCAGCGTGAAGGGCAAGCTTCTGCTGGATGAGACGCACTGGACCAATCTGATGATTGACCGCGCTGCCCTGTTACTCCCGCGCCTGCAGCGCAGCGGACGTGCCTCAGAGCAGGTGCTTAACCCGCTGCTGCGCGCGCTGCGCATCGGCCTTTCGGTGATGCATTTACGCCGCTGCGGTATGCCCACGAGCAGAGAGATTAGCGCGCGCCTGTATCACCTGAACGACACCGACGCCTTGCGTGAACACATCGCCGACCACATCCGCCTCAGTTTGCCTGCCGCAGATGCACAAACGCGCCAGTTTGTCGGCCATCTGGTGGATTTGCATTGCGCATTACGGAGGTCAGACGATGGTCAATGATCTGAATATCGGGGGCGTTTTTATCCCGGGACTGCTTGTCACCGCGCTCGCGGCGCTGGCCTGCACGCTGGCACTCATCGCGCTTTTATCGCTCAGCAGGCTCTACCGTCGTTTGCCTTTTCGCCCGCTGCTGGACGTTTCAACTTATCTGGTCACCTTTTTCCTGCTGATGCAGGGCCTGACCGCGCTGGGGTTATTTAGATGAAATCATTACTTTCTCTGGTCGGTCGCTATGCGCTGACGTTATGTGCCGTCGCGGCGGCCACGCTTCTGGCTTTTATGATGTGGAAACATTATGCGCAAACGCCCTGGACCCGCGACGGCCGGGTACGGGCGGATGTGGTACAGATTGCGCCGGACGTATCCGGGCCGGTAATCCGCGTGGCCGTCCGGGATAACCAGTGGGTTAACCGGGGCGATGTGCTCTACGCTATCGACCCGCACTGGCTCACGCTGGCGGTGGCCAGCGCGCAGGCTGAGGTGGAATCCAGACGGCATGAGATGGTGATGCGACAGGATGCCGCCAGACGACGCGCACAGATTAAAGCCGCGATATCCAGCGAGGATTTACAGCAAACGGGCAGCGCCGCGAACGTTGCGGTGGCGAATTATCACGGTGCGCTGGCCGCGCTGGAGCTGGCCGAGCTTAATTTGTCCCACGCCACCGTACGGGCTCCCGTCTCGGGTTATATCACCCATCTGCGGCTTCGCCCGGGGGACTATGCCACCGCGGGGGAGACTAAGGTCGCCATCGTCGATGCGCACAGTTTCTGGGTGGTGGGGTATTTCGAGGAGACCAAACTTCGCCATATTCGCGTTGGGGACACGGCGCATATCGTGTTGATGGGCTATGAACCGGTGATTGCCGGGCATGTCGAGAGCATCGGCCATGGGATCGGTGATAACAACGATGAGACGGGTGGGCTTGGGCTTCCCGACGTCGAGCCGACGTTTAGCTGGGTGCGGCTGGCACAGCGCGTCCCGGTGCGCATACATATTGATGCATTGCCGAAGGGGATTGAGCTAGTAGCCGGGTTGTCGGCGAGCGTGGAGGTGGTGCCGGAATGAGGGGCGTCAGCGTACCGAAGGGAAATTCGATCGTGAGCGCTCTTGAGCAAAAAAAACCTTACCGCCCGGCAGAGAGGCGGTAAGGACAGGCAAAGTGGCATAAAAGAGAGGAAAAATACCTGAAATGAGGGTGATGAAACTGTCTGTCAACGTGCCTTACAGGACGTAGCGCACGCCGAATACAAATTCATTGTTCACCAGGCGTCCACGCAGGTTTTCATCCTGCAGACTGCGGGCGTTGACAAAGGTGTTACGGCCGCTTTCGATATTGCCCATATCGACATAACGATAAGTGGCGTACAGGGTCAGATCGTCGATAACTTCATAAGACGCACCAGCACCCACGGAGTAGGTAAAGTTGGTTTGCGTGTTGCCAGCAAACTCGCGGGTGTCATTACCCTGCCAGCCACCCACTTTCACTTTCGCCACACCGGCACCCGCCGTTGCGTACAGGGCGAATTTGTCGGTGATCATAAAGTCACGATAAACGTTGAGCATTGCACGTTCAGAATCAACTTTCATGTGGTTGAAACTGGTCGCAAACGTGGAAGAGCCGCTGGTGAATTCTGTTTTTTCTTTAAACACATATTCCGCTTCGGTACGCCAGTTATTGCCGAACTGATAGCCAGCGGCCACGGAACCGTTCAGCTTGTGCTCTTTTTCGTCCCCGGCCACAAATGAACCGATCCCCGGGCGTTCGCTCAGGTTCATGCTCTTGGCCTTCTGATAGGTGTCAATCAGGTTCAGGGCGCCGTAATAGCCTTCTTTAACGTTTTCGGCAGCCAGTACCGGGCCGGAAGCGCACAGTGAAATCACAGAGGCGAATAAAACACGTGGCGTTACGTTCATAATAAGTTCCTTTTTTATCTTTCCGATAAATGACAGATAGCTTTACTTATTTCAGCTTTTTAATAGCGTCGAGTGCGCAGGCTTCATCAATATCACCGCTCGGCGCGCCGCCAATACCAATGGCACCGATGGTGGCGTTATTTTCTTTAACCGGTACGCCGCCAGCCAGTAATAAGAAACCAGGGATATCGCCGAGGTTTTTCGCCGCCGGGTACTTATTTGAGTTTTCCAGAAGCTGGCTGGTCGCCGCTCCGCTGGACGCAGAGGTGAACGCTTTCTGATAGCTGGCTGTCAGGGTGTGTGGCCCGGCGTTATCCATACGCTGTACCGCGCGGGTGAGACCTGCAGCATCGACAACCGTCACGCTAACGTTATAGCCTTTAGCGCTGCATGATTTAACGGCTTCGCTGGCGAGTACAGATGCCTGTTCCAGAGACAGGGTGGACTGCGTCAATGATTTAGCGTGCGCAGTCATGGTTAATGCTGTGAGCACAGGCAGAATAAGAAATGTCTTTTTCACAAGGAATACCTTTTAATTAATGAGGCGTAAATAATAAAAATAAAACGCCCGTGAGGTTGATCAGCAAGAGCATCAGAATAAGAAAGCGCAGTTCTGTTGTAGTGGTCTCAAATAAATTATTTAACATGGCAACCTTCTTTATTTCAAAAACGTTGCCATGGTGACAACGGGGTCACTATATAAATTCCAGGTCAGTGAGATACATGAGGGCAGGATGATAGGCGTGTAAGGGAAGGACTATAGGCGTGTAGTCCTTGTCGGTGAAAAACAGGACAGGCCAGGCGCAGGCGCCCGCTCGACAGCGTGTGAGGAAAAGTAAACCTGAGGTTAGCGTGGTGTGGTGAAGGCTGTAATCGCCTGATTCAGCGCCGCGATGTCCCTGAGCAGGGCCTGGAGGCGGGGCACAATTTCAGACTCGACGGGCAACGTTGTCCCTTCGCATGCCTTTTCAAGACTGCGACACTGCTGCGCTATCGCAGTTGCGCCAATGATATCGGCGGCACCGGCCAGGCGATGTACGTGATACGCCAGCGCTGCCCAGTCGCCCTGACGGGCCAGCGTAAGGCAAGGTTGCATGTCGCGTTGGTTTTCATCCCGCGTGGCATTCAGCAGGGTGAACAATAAGGTATTGTCATCGCTGGTTAACGACCGAAGATTGTCCACACGGATAAACTGGCCGAGGCCTTCCGGGTCAGCAAGTTTTGTGGTCGCCTCTTTTGGGGATACCCGCTGTAGATCCGCCTCCAGTTGCTTCAGATTGAGCGGTTTGAAAAGGCAGTCGTCCATACCTGCGGCAATACAGCGGCTACGCTCTTCGGGCTGAGCATTCGCAGTGAGACCAAGGATAATTAACGGTTTTTGCTGCCGTTCCCGTAACAGCCGGGTGAGGGTTAGCCCGTCCATCACCGGCATATTACAATCGGTGATGACCATATCAACCTGCTGTTCGCTCCAGCGCACAAGGGCTTGTTCGCCGTTTTCTGCCTCGACAACCTCATACCCCAGGCGGATCAATTGCTGCCTGAGCAGGAGCCGGCTTGCCGGGTGATCGTCTACAGTCAGTATGCGTAGCGGGCGTGCCGCCGAAGGGGATTCCGTCACATTTTTCCCTTTAAGACCCGGTGTTGGCTCATTCTATTTTGTTGCGCAGGGCAAAATCATAAATGTCTTTCGGGCTTTTAAGATCGAGCTTTTTCATCAGGCGGCTTTTATAGGTGCTGACCGTTTTATCACTGATCATCATTTCCCCGGCGATATCGACAATCCGGCTTCCTTTTGCCAGAAAATGCAGAACCTGCAGTTCCTTGTCCGACAGACTGGCAATATTCCCTTTGTCATCCAGCGGAATATCCTCTGCGGCAATCTGGCGGGCGCGGTTAATCGGGAAAAAACCATAGCCACTTTTGATTGCACGGATAGCGTCATGAAGTTCCGTCAGATTATTGCGCTTGCTAATAAACCCATCGGCGCCCGCACCGGCACAACGCTTAATATAATGATCGTCATCTTTACCCGTCAGAACCAGGATCCCGCCTTTAAAACCATTCGCACGGAGTCGCTGAACAACGTTAATCCCATTAATTGTAGGAATATCGATATCGACAATAACCAAATCCGGAAGTAATTGACGTGCCTGTTGTAATGCCTTAAGGCCATCATCAGTCTCGCCGATCACCGTCATCCCGTCTTTTTCCAGCAACATTCTCACCGCCAGACGGGCAACCGGGTGGTCATCCACGATTAATACGCTATTCATTTTATCATCCTGGTTCAAAGGGCTTTGCCTGATGAACACAGGCATGAATATTATGCATAACTATACCATATCTGCAACGATATTACCCGCCGGTCAATAAGCGGGAAATAGCGCTATTTCAATGACATGAAAATTAGAGTAGTAGGTTTTTCTGGCATATTTGCTCGGCAGGAACGACGGGATAATCCTTTTTATATTGGCCCAAAAGTACCGTTTTTCGTTCTTCAGGTGACTCCTGTCTTTTACGTCAATACGAAATAATGCCTCCCGAACACAACACAGAGGGAGTTCTTGTTATGAAAACGATTTTCCGTACCGCACTGTTGGTGAGCATGATGAGCGCATTTTCCAGTCAGGCCACCGCACAGGAGACAAATCAGGTGAATACAAAAACAATTCGCGCGATGTCAGGCGCTGTTGCTACGACGTCTTTATCCGCATCTGAAACCGCGTTAATCGTGGTGGATATTCAGAATGAATATTACGCGGGTCAGGACTTCCGTGGTCGGATGGTTATCCCGGATGGCGCGGATGTGCTGTTGAAAAACAAAAAGCTGGTCGAGTATGCACACCAAAAAGGGATGCCGGTCTACTTTGTGCGCCACATAACAAAAAATAGCCCGCAGCAAAACGGTACGCCGCTGTTCGCTGAGAATTCCGTATTTGCCCAGTTCCATAAGGATCTGCAGCCGACTGCGCAGGACACCATAATTACCAAGGAGACCCCGAGCGCTTTCGTGGGCACCGATCTGGATGCCCGCTTAAAGAAACAGGGAATTAAAAAGGTCATCGTGGCGGGTCTGATGACGCATATGTGTATCTCATCGACTGCACGTGATGCTGTACCGCTGGGTTATAGCGTGATTATTCCGGAAGATGCGACAGCCACGCGCGATCTGGATGACGGGAAGGGGGGCGTGGTGGATCACGACACGCTGCAGCGTGCAGCGCTGGCAGGCGTCGCGGATGTCTTTGCTGAAATCATGACCACGGATCAGGTGATGGCGCTGGCGGTGGAAAAATAAGACCGAACTGAAATCCCTGTGGCCAGCCAGCCCTCTATACTGGCTGGCTTACGGAGGCGGTCATGACATTGAAAATTGGTATCGTAGTCTTTGAAGGCATTATTCCTTTTCACCTTTCGGTGCCTTATGCCGTGTTTGAGAAAGCACTGACCCCGCAGGGTGACGCCCTGTGTCAGCTCGTGGTTTGTGCCACTACACCCGGCGCGCTTAAAACCAATGCCGGTTTTTCCATCGTGGTCGATCGAGGTCTGGATGCGTTAGCCGGGATGGATATGGTGATTGTGCCGGGCTGGGATGTGCCCGAGCATGCACCGGAGCCTGAACTGTTAACGGCGTTACAAAACGCGCATGCGGCCGGGTCCCGCATTGTTGGGTTGTGTATGGGCACGTTCGTGGTGGCCGCCGCAGGCCTGCTGGAAAACCGTCCGGCAACGACGCACTGGCGATGGGCGGCGGACTTTCAGCGTCTTTATCCTTCAGTGCAGATGGATAAAGATGTGCTTTACATTGATGATGGCGATGTTGTGACGTCAGCAGGAACGGCAGCCAGTATCGACTGCTGTTTGCATCTGGTTCGACAGGCGTGGGGTGCGGATGTCGCCAACCGCGTGGCGCGCTTGCTGGTGGTGCCGCCTCATCGTCAGGGCGGGCAGCGGCAGTTTGTGGAGCTGCCGGTGCAGAATACGCGTCGTGGAGATAACTTCACCGACGCGCTGGCCTGGGCAACAGAGAATTTACAGCTAGCCATCACGCTGGACTGCGTGGCGGAGAAAGCCTGCATGAGCCGCCGGAGCTTTACCCGCCGCTTTCAGCAAACGACGGGGGAACGTTTTTCAAACTGGCTTTTGAACCAGCGCATTCTCGTTGCCCAGCGCTTTCTTGAAAAAACCGATCGGCCAGTGGAAGATATTGCCGAACGCGTCGGCTTCCCTTCCACGACCTCTTTACGGCGCCACTTTCAAAAGCAGCTTAATACCTCACCTTCCCGCTATCGTCGCGAGTTTCGTGGTCGTTAGTCATTTCCCGGCGTCATTTCTGTTCAATAGAGATAATTACGTTTTGCCAGATCCACCAGTTCAGTCAATTTGGATATTTTAAATTTCAGCATGATGCGCTTTTTATAAGCGCTGACGCGTTTATTATTTATATTCATTATGCCGGCAATGACCTGATTGCTGTAGCCCGCAGAAATGTAGCGCAAGATACAGATATCAGTATGGGATAGCGATAACAACAACGAGGCGTCTCGCGGGTATTTTGTCCGGTGCAGCCTCAGTTCATTACCATAACAGAACTGGCCGGATGCGACTTTATTGACAGTCCGGACGATGTTGTCCAGCGTACTGTTTTTATTAAGATAGCCGGCAGCTCCCGCCTTCCTGCTAAGCTGAATGTGAAAATCACTGGATGATGAGGATAAAATCATTACCTGTGTATCAGGGATATTTTTTATTAACTGAGCCAGAGAAGAAAACACGTCTGGCTGTTGTTGCAGATGCTCCATTATTATCAAGTCGGCGTTGAACAACGAATGTTTGTCCAGCAATTCTTCCATTGTGCCAAACTGCGCAACAATCTGATGACCATGTTCTGATAATAAGCCCTGGAGTCCAGCGCGAAGCAGTGGGCTGGCGTCCATGACAATGACTTTTTTGCCTGACATTCCTGGTTGTCCTGAATCGGGAAAGGAAAAATTTATTCTCTATCCCGTCAATGCAAATTTGGCTAAGACTTGTCTTTAACTGAGACTTTATTTTCCCCCTCAGCGCTGTCCTGCCTGGCCTGCCAGATAACGGACCAGTCCTTTTATTACGTCTCCTTGCAACCTTAACCAGGTCGTTTGCGACAGGTCTTATTAAGACTCCATCGCTCTGACAGGAAGATAGCGTCAGCCAGGGAAAGAATCCCGTATGGAAGTGCGTCTGGCGCGTTGCGCAGACACAGATCGATTATTTACACGAGAATTTAGCGAATGAATCTCAAGCCAGTAAATATTGCAGTCGTTGATAAAAATACGATTGTCAAAGCCGACGTTCTGCGCAGTGAAAAAATAGGCAGTGCCGTCAAAATTAAAGCCATCCCGAATGCAAAATACATTCTTGCTGAAGGGGAAAACGGCGTTGCGCCAGAAAACATTACCCTGAAACGTGTCGGTAAAGACCTGTTCATCATGCTGGAAGGCACTGATGAAGATCAGCCGCAGCTGATTATCGAAGACTACTTTGATAATCCGGGTGAACTGGTCGGTAAAGGGGAAGATGGTCAGTGGCATGAATACATCGCCACCGACGGTGATGATGACCACGAAGCTGCTTTCCTGCTGGACGGTGAATCCTCTGCGCAAGCGCTGGGCGCAGGCGCGATTGCCAGCCTTGACGGTCTGGCGGTTGCGGGTACCGCGTTTTCCCCTGCCTTGCTGGCACTGGGTGCATTAGCGGCGATTGGTGCGGCGATTGGCATCGGCTCCATTATTCGCCATAACCGTGGCGGCAATGACGGTGGTGATAACGGCGACGTTATTCCCCCTCCACCGACAGGTCCTGGCAAACCAACGATCGGCGAAGTTGAGGATGACGTTGGCCCGATCACTGGCCCTATCCACAACGGCGATGCCACTGACGACGCCCAGCCTGTTTTCCGTGGCGGTGGTGCGAACCCTGGCGATACCGTTGAGCTGATTGTCGACGATGAAGTCGTAGGCACCGCGATCGTGGGTGAAGACGGCAACTGGGAAGTGACGCCAGAAAAACCGCTGCCGGAAGGCGAACATGAAGCGGTGGTGGTCATCACCGACCCTGAGGGTAACGCCAGCGAACCGTCCGATCCTATTGATTTCGTGGTCGATCTCACCCCGCCGGAAAAACCGGTGATTGGTGAGGTGGAAGATGATGTCGGTCCGGTGGTTGGCCCAATCAATGACGGTGACACCACTGATGACGCCCTGCCTGTATTCCGCGGTGAAAACGGCACGCCGGGCGACACCGTTGAGCTGATCATCGACGATAAAGTCGTGGGTACCGCGGTAGTGGGGGCAGACGGTAAATGGGCAGTGACGCCGGAAAACCCACTGGCTGAAGGCCAGCACGAGGCGGTGGTGGTGATCACCGATCCGGCAGGCAACGCCAGCGAGCCGTCCGATCCGATTGGCTTTATCGTTGACCTGACTGCGCCAGCGAAACCGGTGATCGGTGACGTGGAAGATGACGTCGGCCCGATCACTGGCCCGATTAACAATGGCGATATTACCGATGATACCCAGCCGGTATTCAGCGGCGGCGGTGCCGTACCTGGCGAAACCGTTGAGCTGATTATCGACGATGAAGTCGTGGGCACTGCGATCGTGGGTGAAGACGGCAACTGGGAAGTGACGCCAGAAAAACCGCTGCCGGAAGGCGAACATGAAGCGGTGGTGGTCATTACCGATCCGGCAGGCAACGCCAGCGAACCGTCCGATCCTATTGATTTTGTCGTCGATCTCACCCCGCCGGAAAAACCGGTGATTGGTGAGGTGGAAGATGACGTCGGTCCGGTGGTTGGCCCAATCAATGACGGTGACACCACTGACGACACGCTGCCTGTATTCCGCGGTGAAAACGGCACGCCGGGCGACACCGTTGAGCTGATCATCGACGATAAAGTCGTGGGTACCGCGGTGGTGGGTGCAGACGGTAAATGGGCAGTGACGCCGGAAAATCCACTGGCTGAAGGCCAGCACAACGCGGTGGTGGTGATCACCGATCCGGCAGGCAACGCCAGCGAGCCGTCCGATCCGATCGGCTTTATCGTCGACCTGACTGCGCCGGAAAAACCGGTGATCGGTGACGTGGAAGACGACGTCGGTCCGGTGGTTGGCCCAATCAATGACGGTGACACCACTGACGACACGCTGCCGGTATTCCGTGGTGAAAACGGCACGCCGGGCGACACCGTTGAGCTGATCATCGACGATAAAGTCGTGGGTACCGCGGTGGTGGGGGCAGACGGTAAATGGGCAGTGACGCCGGAAAACCCACTGGCTGAAGGCCAGCACAACGCGGTGGTGGTGATCACCGATCCGGCAGGCAACGCCAGCGAGCCGTCCGATCCGATCGGCTTTATCGTCGACCTGACTGCGCCGGAAAAACCGGTGATCGGTGACGTGGAAGATGACGTCGGCCCAATCACTGGCCCGATTAACGATGGCGATGTCACCGATGATACCCAGCCGGTATTCAGCGGCGGCGGTGCCGTGCCTGGCGAAACCGTTGAACTGATTATCGACGATGAAGTGGTGGGCACTGCGATTGTGGGTGAAGACGGCAACTGGGAAGTGACGCCACAAATCCCGCTGCCGGATGGCGAACATGAAGCGGTGGTGGTCATTACCGATCCGGCAGGCAATGCCAGCGAACAGTCGGATCCGATCGGCTTTATCGTTGACACCACGCCACCGGCACAACCGACCATCGATACCGTTTTCGATAACGTTGGCGACAGAACCGGCAACCTGGCGGCAGGTGAAACCACCGATGACAACACGCCAACCTTCAGCGGTACGGCTGAAGAAAATAGCCTCGTTTACATCATCGTCAACGAGAAAGTGGTGGATTCCGTGCGCGCTACCGAAACCGGCTCCTGGACCTGGGAACCGTCTCCGGGGTTGGCTAACGGTCCGTATAACGTCCGCGTTGTTGCGGAGGATAAAGCTGGGCTGCGCTCTGAGTCGTCTGAGGACTTTAACTTTAACGTGCAGGTGGGCGGTGTCCCTACAGCGCCGGCAATTACCGATGTGATTGACGATGTTGAGTCTCACACCGGCACCGTACAGCAAAACGGTACCACCAACGACGACCGCCCAACCCTCGTGGGGACCGGTCAGGACGGTACCACCGTTTACCTGTACGACGGCGCGAACCCTGACCCGATCGGCAGTGCCGTGGTCACGGGCGGACGCTGGAAAATTGAATTTGATGCCCCGCTGGCGCAGGGCGAGCACCGCTTCCGTGCGGTAGCGGAAGACGGTACCGGCAACCGCAGCCCGGAAACGGGCGAGTGGGTCATCAACATTGATTCCGTCGCGCCGGGCGAGGCGACAGACGTTGAACTGTGGGACGACTTCGGCACGCCGGGGATTATCGCCGACAACGGTACGACCGATGACAACACTCCGACCTACCGGGGTAAGGGCGAAGCGGGCGGTACGGCGATTATCGACCTGGGCGATGGCACCACCGTGCGTGTACCGGTTGATGCCAGCGGCAACTGGAGCTACACCCCGGCGCCTGCACTGGCTGACGGCGACTACACCTGGAAAGTCTCGATTGAAGACAAGGCGGGCAACGTCGGACCTGCATCCGACCCTATCCACTTCATCGTGGATACCAGCGGAAACGGGATTTCGATTAGCCACGTTGTGGATGATGAAGGTGGCATTCAGGGCAACCTGGCCAGCGGCAGCCACACTGATGACACGACGCCAACCGTTGTGGGCCGCGCTACGCCTGGTGCCATTGTGAAAGTCTACGTTGACGGAAACCTGGTTGACAGCGTGGTGGCCGATCCGACAACGGGTCAATGGCAGTACACCGTCAACCCAGCGCTGTCGGCGGATCGCACATATCAGATCACCGCCAGTGAAAACACCGGCACCGGTGACGGTCCACAAACTGCGCCGTTTGAGCTGACGCTCGATACCCGCATTCCGACCGGCACCCTGGACGGTATAGCGGATGATGTCGGCCTGGTTCAGGGCGATCTGGCGAACCCGTCTGTGACCGACGATACCACCCCGACCCTGCGCGGTACCGGTGTGGCGGGTGACCGGGTGTTTATTTACGACGGTACGACCCTGATCGACTCCGTCATCGTCGGGCCTGACGGCAGCTGGAACTACACGTTACCGCCGCAGAATAACGGTACAGAGCTGGAGATGAACGTGGTGTTCCAGAGCCCGACGGGCGTAAGAAGCGCACCGAGCGATTCCTGGAAAATCACCATTGATACCGAAGCGCCAACGGCCAGTGCGGTGGCTGACGGCCTGAGTAAAGACTCCGGCGTGAGCGATGCGGACTTCATCACCAATAACAGCGGCCCTGGCAGCCTGGTCACCGGCCATCTCTCGGCTGCGCTGGACGCGGGCGACAAAGTCCTTGTCTCCGTTGATGGCGGTGCGACCTGGCAGGAAGCGCTGGTCGACGGCGATAAGTGGGCCTATGTGGACACGCAGGGCCACAGCGCTGACTGGACCATTTTGACCCGTGTTGTTGATGCGGCAGGTAACTACACCGAGTCGTCGCAGAACGTGGTGGTGGATCAGGTTGCACCGGACGCCCCGACCGACGTGGTGCGGAGCGGTAACGATGTCACCGTCACGCTGCCGGGCAGCAACGTGACGGCGGGTGATTCGGTTCTGGTGAAGGTCGGAGATGTCTCTGTCACGCACACGCTGACGGCCGCGGATATCGCGAACGGTAACGTGACGCTGAGCCTGCCGCCGGGCGGTTATACCGATATTCCGGTCGGGGCAGCCATTGTGGACGCGGCGGGTAACAGCTCGAAATACCGTACCAGCGACTTCACCAGCACCAACAGCTTTGAATCAGCGGATGAGTTTACGGCGATCAATGCGGGCCAGTGGGTGCACGGAATGCGTTTCTCACACACGACGGATACCAGTACGGCTGACTACGAATTCGACAGACAGACCATCGGGGCGGGAAGCACAAGCAGCTTGTACCTGTTCAGTTCATCAGCAGATGGCGGGATGGAAGCCAGCATGTTTGTCGACTTCCAGTATGGCGCCAAAACCGTCGATTTCGATTTCAACCCGAGATTTGCGGGTCCGTCTACGGTGGTGACGTTCTATGACATCAACGGCAATGTGATTGGTTCTCAGCCTGTGAACGCGCCGATCAGCAACCGTAACGTCCATGTGTCGTTCACAGGCCAGGAGGATACGCCGGTTTACCGGATGGAAATTCACCATCAGGAGCAGCCGGGCAGCACCGGATTTGGTTTCAGTATCGATAACCTGGTGGTGAGCGGCACGGCGAAAACCGTCACGCCGGGTGAATTCCTGGCGGATAACCAGGGCGATGTCTGGTATGGCGACGCGGCGGACAACCTCTATCAGGTGAGTGACGTGGCCAGCCTGACCGACGCGGTGATCCAGGGGGGAGAAGGGACGGACACGCTGAAGTTGTTGGGTGCGGATCAGCATCTCGATATGAGCGCGCTGACCAACAAAATCCAGTCAATGGAAGTGTTCGATATTACGGGAACAGGCAACAACACCCTGACGCTGAGCGCGGGCGATGTGCTGGAAAACGCCACACAGAACCTGTTCCACGATAACGACTTCAACCAGTTGATGGTGAAGGGCGATGCAGGCGATCGGGTCAATCTCAGCGACCTGTTGCCAAACGATATAGACCCGGGCAACTGGACAAACGGTGGCACGGTTAACGTTGGCGGAGTGGAGTATCAGTCCTTTGAAATCGCCTGCAAGGAAGCGACGACATGGAAGGTGCCGGCAAGGATCTCTGTCAACGTGTCTCCGGTGCAGTTAAGCAGTATGAATTTTGTCGATACAGTACGCGCAGTGCTGGCCGAAACGGGGTTGCCCGCGACCCGACTCGAACTGGAAGTGACGGAATCTTCGCTGTTTACTGACAGTGAAACCCCCATCGAAATCCTTATGGCGCTCAGAGTGCTGGGCATAAAAATCTCTATTGATGATTTTGGTACGGGCTATTCCTCCCTTTCAAGATTGATTCAGTTAGGCTTTGATAAAATAAAAATCGATAAATCTTTTGTGCGAACAATATCCACGGATGAAGAAACTCAGACCATCGCAAAATTAATGGTCGGCATGGCGAAATGCCTTGATATGATAATTATTGCTGAAGGCGTTGAAACCAATGATCAACTCTTATGCCTTCAACGTTTAGGGTGTGATTTGGCACAAGGATATCTCTTTGGAAAGCCCGCACCCTTTATCAGTCAATCAATCAAAGCGGGTGAAACACTTGTTTAATCCTGCGGTGACGCTCCCTGGTCAACAGGTGTGCCTGGTGCCTGGAAGAGAAGAGAGGGCGATATGCAGTCGCAACGGCTGATGGGGGAGGGGTATGAACCGTACGTTGAGCAACAGGGCGACAGACTGACCTACTCTTTGCCGGTCGATTCCGGATTTGTCAGTTTTAACTTCACGTTTGATCTTCGCCAGACCGATCTGGATGTCCTGCTGTCGAGCGATTACAGGCGAGCCGTCCTTGAGATCACGGCCCACACCTTGCTCCAGCATTCGACACTGAAGGGGAATGACCGTTTCACTCAGAAAGATTTCGACAATCTGGTCGCAGTCACACTCCACGCATCGCTGGCGCTTTTGCACATATTCATTTCGCGCGTGAGCCGTGAGCACAATATTGCCATTGACCATTATGTCGAAGAAATACTCCACCGACGAACGCGCCGCGACTGAACAGGCCCGAAGCCTGATCAATGTGTTCCTGATACTCCCCTCAACGCGAACATGACTGCCCCTCAACAGAAGCAGCCTGCATCTGCAATTTGCCGCAACACGGTCGCGTTATTCGGCAAAGTTCAACAGCGCGTTACCCTCCAGGCGATACCGTACCCATTCGTTTTGAGGTAATGCGCCAATGCTGAGGTAAAAATCAATTGCGGGCTGGTTCCAGTCCAGTACGCTCCATTCAAGGCGTCCGCAGCGCCGTTCCACGGCATATTGCGCAATTTTCTTCAGCATCGCTTTTCCCGCGCCCTTGCCGCGATAATCGGGGGAAATATACAGATCTTCCATATAAATACCGTTACGTCCTAGCCATGTGGAGTAGCTGGTGAAGAACACGGCGTATCCGGCGATTTTCCCTTCAATCTCGCAGATTAATGCTTCGGTATGGCTGCCGTCACCAAAGAGTGTTTCGCGAATCTCATCCGGTGTGGTGACCACTTCTTGCGGGGCTTTTTCGTAAACCGCCAGCTCATAAATCATATCGTAAATAGCGGAGGCATCTTCCGGGCGGGCCTGGCGAAGGGTGATACTCATATGTTTTCCTGTCTTTTTTGCAAGGCATCGTTATTGATGGCGTTAAGCATAGGGGGTATTGTCAGAAGAATTAAGTGCAATGAAATCACCCCATGATGAATATTATGCATCCAGCGCTGCGACGTCTTGATTTAAACCTGCTGCTCATTTTTGACGCCATTTATCGGCACTGTTCCGTTCGCCTCGCCGCGGATGAACTGGCGATGAGCACCTCTGCGTTGAGCCACGCACTGTCCCGACTGCGTATTGCGCTCAATGACCCGCTATTTTACCGGGAAGGACACCGGATGTGCCCAAGCGTGTATGCCACCCAGCTCGCGCCCTCTATTGCATCAGCACTGAAATTTCTCAATCAGGAGCTGACTGTACAACCGGCGTTCGTGGCTTGCGAAAGCACGGAGCGGATCCAGATTGCGATTACGGACTTTACCGCGTTGTGCATTTTCCCGACGTTGATGCAGAGGCTGCAGCAGGAAGCTCCTGGCTTGCGCTTTGATTTACGCTATTTGCCACACAGCCCGGCGCTGAACGAACTGTTGGCAGGAGAAGTGGATCTGGCGCTGGGATTCAGTACACCCGACGATATCCGTCACAATGAACTGGACGAGATAAACTGGTTTGAGGATGAGTATGTTGTCATCAGCAATACCCGCCGAACACAGCTGACGCTGGAAGATTATCTTGCCGCACGGCATCTGGTGATAACCCCCTGGAACGAAAAGCAGGGTGTACTGGATTTACGGCTTGAGCAGTTGGGGTATACGCGGCAGATAGCGCTTAAGACGCCATCCATGCTGAGTGCCCCGTTTATCGTTGCGGAAAGTGACCTGCTAATGGCCATCCCCCGTTTTGCTGCTGAGAAGCTGAAACATGCTGCCAGTATTCAGATTTTTTCATTGCCGTTCACCATAAGCCCGTTTGAAGTAAAGATTTACTCGCATAAACGCAGTGGCCAGAGAGGGGCAACCAAATGGCTGAAGACGACACTTCACATGCTGGCGGACGAGTTGCCGCAAAACATTTATGGCCATGCAACTGACAGTCGAATTTGAATGAGGGTAAATGCCATGCTTCTGGAACAGTTGAAAACGCTGGAACGCACGCTTCATGGCAGCAGGCGCAACGATCGTGAATGGCTTGAACAGATACTTCACGACCAGTTCAGGGAAATGACACGATCAGGTGTGTTGATCGATCGTTCGCAGACAATAGAGGCACTTTCTGCCGAAACAGTTATCCCGACCATTCTCAGCAGCGACTTTCAGCTCATCCAAATAAGAGAGGATGTCGCGATATTACACTACAGGACATTCAATGCGGACGGCGCTCGCCCGATTTTGCGTTCTTCGTGTTGGGAGCGGGCCGGGAGCGGGCAATGGAAACTGGTATTCCATCAGGGGACACCTGTTGCGGTGAGCGGATAAGGTCCCAGGAGCGCACCGCAGAAAACGATTTCTGGATCTCAAGTGGGGTGAGTTAAGCCAGCCGACGGAGTGACCTGAAATAGCGGCATTACTCCGCACTCATTTTAAGTTTGTGGGGTCGCTTATCGCTCGTAGCAAACCTTGCGGCTCTTATGTCGGTCCGCTTTGTGCCAGAAGCGGACGTTATGCTAATCATTGATGAGATGATTTGGCTGGAGCGTACGCTTAGCCAGCTTCTTTTGCAGAATGATAACGATGATGGGGAACCCTGATGCGGAAATTGCACATACCCCCAGCAACGTGTTCATATTTTGTTGTGCTATGGAGTGCCCAGATAATAGAAAAGAAGACAGAAAAAATGCGACAGTTGTGATCAGGTACATTATTGATGACTGCAATGAAGAAAATCCCGCTCGTTGCCTGTCATCAGGAAACTGAATACTCACCGCCGAGGAGGAAACCAGACGACTGTAAGATGCACCGAGAAATAAAATAATAAATAGCGTCGGATTCGAATAGCCCATAACAGGTATCAGCAAAGCGAGTAAAAAAACGAAAGTTGACCCTGTAGCCAGACTCACTGCAGAAAAATGCGGAGTTAGCGCACCTGTCATTTTTGTTGACAGGTATCCTGCAATGCCCCCGGCGAAAAACAGCCATGGCAGCAGGTATTGAGAGCCCCCCAGCTGTTGGGTCATTAATGGTACCAAAACAGGAATGACCAGCATCGGGCTAAACTGTACCAGCGCATTACTGGAAGCGAACAGTAAAGTATTAACGTCGAGAGGCAGTGCGTGGGGTGTATCGAAAGAGACTGTATCCTGAGGGATGATGGATACAATCAGTGGCATTGCCAACAAACACAGCGTACTGGTTAGCCACAAAGCGACATGCCAACCGTAATGAGCGCACAAAAATAGTATCGTGGGCATTCCGGCAATGCTTATCATCGGAAATGATGCAATTACCGTCGCCAACAATTTCCCTCGCAAGTTAGTTGGTGCGAGATTTATCAATATACTGATACTCACCCCCATAGTTGTGCCTCCAGCCAATCCGGCACAGAATCGTAATGTAAGCAGAAGGCTAAAGCTGGAGGTAAATGTCGTCAAAAGTGTCAGTAGGCCGAGTAGTGCCATATTGGCGATTAAAAAACGTTTCTTATTGAAACGACCAATCCAGTAAAAGGCGATAATTCCCGACAGGACCGCCCCGGAGGTGTACATGCCCGATACGTAGCCAGAGAATGACACGGGAACGGCGAAGTCTGCTGCCATAAAAGCAAAAACAGGGTTGAACATCATATATTCCAGCGCATTTGTGAACTGGATAAAAGCCATGACAACCGCTATCCGGATGAGGGCTTTATGATTAAACGTTGTTGTGACCGATGACATAACAAGCGACCTGTGGGTAAAAGATATCCGAGTTTAATTGCTTTCAATCTTATTCAGTAGATGGTAAAACTGGCACGTATTGTTATCATTTATGGGATAGTCTATGCGACCAGCTCTTGATTTTAATACCCTGAAAGTTTTCATTGCGGTGGTTGAAAGAGAAAGTTTTGTTGGGGCATCTAAAGTCCTTGAAATGCCGACATCAAACGTTAGTCGTTGTATTTCTCAGCTAGAAGACAGACTGAATCTTCAGCTCATTGAGCGCAGCACCCGACATATGAAACTCACACAAGCGGGGCACCTGCTCTATTCCCGGGCGAAGCCATTAATGGATGCACTTGAGCAGACTGAAACAGAATTAACGTTGCGGCAGATGCAGCTCAAGGGGCCACTACGTATCTGTATTCCCAATGAAATAGGTCCTGCACTGCTGGGTTCTGTGATTGCCGATTTCGCCTGCCAGCACCCGGATCTGGAAATTAGCTGTGTCACAAATTTGTCTGGTCTTGAATCCCTGAGAGACGATCTCGATTTAGCCATCATTGTGAGCCGTGGCCAGATGGATGACGGTGATTACATAGCCCGTCACCTGGTGACGATCCCTTGCACCATCGTTGCAGCCCCCTCCGTCATTCAGCGTTATGGCATACCTTCTCGTATACAGCAATTTGAAGAATTACCCTGTATTACCACGGTAAATGCACTTAAAGGTGCTCCCTGGCAGTTTGTGAATAAAAAGGGGGGATTTGAGACGATAAAGGTTAAAGGCCATTACCGGGTAAACAGCGGAGAGATGGCAGGACGCGCGGCGGTAGCGGGTGTTGGTTTCGCTATTCTTTCGAAACAGGCCTGCCAGCCCTACATCGACGATGGACGACTGATCGAGACTAAGTTCGAACAACCGCCAGCCCCACTTCAATTGTACGCACTTTATTCAGACAAGCGTTATTTGCCCGCTAAAACACGAGCGCTTATTGAATACATACAGCAGAATTTGAGCAATCTATCCTTAGCAGCCTAAGGATAGATGAAACAGCTACAGAGAGTTCCAGTGTTTCAATGGTCTCTAAATGCAGAATGTCTGCTGTACGCTCAACGCAGACCTTATGACCACGTGGGCTGTCCGTTGCGTGCCAGAAACGGACGTTCAATGGAATAAACGTATCTGCAATTAAAGGCACGCCTCGGAAACTCCGAAGCTATCCTCAAACATGCGAAAGCGGGTAATAAGACCATTTTCGATGTACATGTCGAGTACAAATTCGGTTTCAATCAGCTTCTGTGTTTTTTTAACGCGTGATGCAAGCTCACCAATAGCAACCAGTCGCTTGTCTTTGATGAGAATATCTTTTATTTCAAAATGTTCTGGTGAGAGGTGTGTCCGTATTTGCGCATAGAATTCTGCCACACCGTTTCTGCCGTATTTTCGGCCAATCCAGGGAACTAACTGAGTATTTCCAGCGACCACCCAGTCGACGCTTTCACTTACCAGTGCCGCTATCTCATTCACATCTTCTGCTGTGGCTATACGATGAAAAAAAGTTTCCGCTACTACCTGTGGTGTTTGGACTGTCATAGCTTGTTAATCCCAGTAAGAGTAGTTAAGGATTGTCAGACTAAACGATGGTATTAAAAATCACCTTGTCCTACGGTGCTGTTTGATCATGTTATAGAGAGCGGTTGGTACGTTACTCAGTCCCCTGGGGGGGCTTTTGTCCGATTTTCGCTCATGGCGGACCTTTGGCTCAGTTAGCTTGTCCGCTTTTTGCCAGAAGCGGACAATGCAAACCTTGCGAGGGAGTTAATTAACAACGGGAACGTCGGCGAGATGTTTAACAAAACGCTTCCTAACTTCCTGATAACCATTATCTTCATAAAACTTGTGTGCTCTGACTCTTCTTTCACTGCTTGAAAGCTCAATTTGAGAACATCCTTTCTCCAGGGCGATTTGCTCAGCGGCGATGAGGAGTTTCCGCCCGATCCCTGCCCCTCGCAATGATTCGTCAATAACCAGAGCTGAAATTAATGCCCATAAGCCGTTTTCGTGCAGGGGCGTTATAAAATTCACCACAATAACCCCGCAAAGTTCTTTTTCTGATTCGGCAACCAATATGCTAAGACCGGTATACTCTTGGTCAATGTGCTTTTCTAAGCGTTCTCCCTCTGTCTGATATCCTAGTTGCAGAAACAGCTTATTTAGAGAGGGTATATCTTTTAACTTTGGCGTCCTGATTAAGACCATGCCATAACCTCCTTCATAATAGTTTAGAAAAAATATCCAAATCACATGCACGTTGCAAACTTCCGCTCTTTGCTCAAAGCGGACCCTTCCATCTCCACCTGCCTTTTGCTTTGAACGCCGGAGCCTCAACAATTTCTCTGCCCGGCCCGGTGCAGAGAGAAAAGACGTCATCAACCTCATGCTATCTTTCTATAAAACAGGTATCCCAGTGGTAATTGGGGCTGCCCCGTTGAAATAAAAGGAACAAGTTAATGCTTGATTATATGCTTGAGCAGTTCAGCAGGCTGCCTGTTGACTCCTGGTTACTCAGGAACGGCCTGAAAGACTATATTGATGAACAGCTGCTCTGGTGTGAGGACAGCAATTTTTCATCAAATTTCCCTTTCCGGGAAACCGGTCTGCCTCAGGATTTTTTTCTTCAGAAAATCATTTCCTGCGACGGTAATGACTACCTCACCGGACCCAGATACAGAGGCGGCGATTTGAAGAAGCCGTTCATTGATCTGGTCGCCAGCTCTGCTCCTCTGACCCGGCGGGCAATGGCCTCAATACTGGACGTATGGCATCCCATGGGCGCACGTTCAGTCCGCGTTCTCCGACCCGTGTCTGAGGATACGCGCGGTTGTGCCGATCAGTTTTTCTATGTCGGCGGCAGCATGGATGAAAAAAAAGAAGCTGTAATCAGCGGCCATACTGTCCGCATTGAGCGTGCCTGCCAGCCGTCAGTTGAGTGGTGCCTTCAGGCTCTGGAACTTGCCTATGCCGAGACGTATTCCCGCTATCCTTTCCTGAAGGATAAGGTGGTTCCTGCAGATGAAGAAGACATTCGCGATGCCATTAAGGACGGAAACCTGTTCATCATAGTTTATGAGGGGTCGCGTGCCGGTTTTATCATCTGTGATAACGCGCGCCGGGCTTTTATATCCGGACAGTGGATCACCGAGGAGATCGTTATTCCGCGCTTTCGCGGAAAGCATGTTGCGGGTTCCGCTCAACAGGCCTTACTTTCTTTTCTCAGCACGCCCCGCACACCGGCATCGCTATGGGGAACCATCGAAAGCAGTAACCTGCCTTCAATACGCGCCGCTGAGCATGCCGGGAGAAAGCGGGTGATGGAGTATGCTTTTCTGTATGGGGAAGATGTGCATGATTAAGAGCTACCGGCAGCTTACGCTGTGTCTTTTCATACTGTTGTCCACATTCGGCTTCTGCCTTTATCTGGGTTTTTTTTCCTTCTGTCTGGTTAAAATAAAAACCGACCCGCTTGTTATTTCAGTGCTGACAGGTTCAACTGCGCTGGCGGCGTGACCGCCACCTTGTGATCCACCCTGTCAGCTGCATACAGACCGCCTTCCCGGCGGTTTTTTTATGCCTTTTCTGCGGTAACAAGACAGGGCGGAAGTCTGCCTGCCCCGTGGCTCAGCATCCGACTTCGGGAGTTTTCGGATCTGTGCAGAAGAGGAGAGAGATTGATGCAGGACAGGCACTAATTAAGGAGGATTATTGTGATTAGGGGATTATTGTCTTTCAGGAAGGAAAAGGTACTGATTATTGCACCGAGCAGACAAGTCATTCTGACGGTCTATCAGCGACGAAGCGGCACGCATCATTTTTCACCCTGAACATCCGTCCTGACCTTTGACAACGTGGCCGATGATTAAAGTCCGCTTAGTGCCAGAAGCGGACATTGCCAGCCAGCCCAAGGCTATCTCGTGCTAATAGCAAGTTTAGCCGCGAAACATAAAAACAAGCCCCCTGTTGCTCTGTCCATCACCCGGACAACGCGACTTTTCTTCAGTACGGCTGACACAAAATGCGTAGATAAAATGAGAGTGACTGACCATATAGTCCCAATCGCTACGTGGATGCTGACCAGGATAAAAGTCCATATTAAAGGTGAGTGACCGGCAGGTACGAACTGCGGCAAAAAAGAGACATAAAAAATGCCCATTTTGGGATTGAGCACATTCCCCAGCATTCCTCTGATAAACCAGTTCCCTTGAGAAACGTTGTTGTCATCACCATCACTGAAAGATGATCGAGGACGTATCAGCAGTTGTAAGCCCAGCCAGCTCAGGTAGACCGCGCCACAAACTTTGAGCACAGTGTAAGTCATCTCTGAAACCGCCAGAAGAGCACCAAGACCTAACGCAACCAGCGCGCCCCATACAAAACAGCCAGCATCAATGCCAAGCGCAGCCTGAAAAGCCTTTTTACCGCCCTCAGCACAAGCGGTGCGCAGAATAAGTGCCGTATCAAGACCGGGAGTCAGGGTAAGTAACAGTGCTGCGAGAGAGAATGCGAAGAGGGAATCGTTAACAGTCATTTTCTTTGCCCGAAAGAGCAGATGCTAATCATTTAGCTCCCTACAATCAATCCATTAAATATTGTTTTTAAAGGTCTGCTCTTCGCTCAAAGCGGACTTTCAGCTCACTTAGCCTGTCCGCTTTGCGCCCGAAGCAGACCTTTATTCGTACGGCAAAAATCTCCGTGACAACGGTCTGTGAAACATATACGTTATATATATGTTCTATTGCAGAGTATATGCTTATGGGTATTGTCAAAATTTCAGATTTGCTGCATGAAGACGTGCGGGATGCAAGCAGAGCGATGTCACGTTCAGTGAATGCACAAGCCGAATACTGGATCCGCCTCGGTATGATGAGTGAGCTTTACCCGGAACTTAACTATCAACAAATTAAAATGATGATGCTGAAATCAGGTTCTGACCGTTTAATGGAGGTTATCAATGCCATCAATTCCCATTAAAACCGCAGATGAACTTGCCCGCCAGCGTCATGCAGGAGCGTTGCTGGCCTCCGTATTTGAGATGCTGGACACGTTTATTGTTCCGGGAGTCTCAACTCTGGACATCAATGATCGCGTAGAAGCTTTTATTGTCAATGAGTTGCAGTCAAGACCTGCCAGTAAAGGACAATATAATTACCCTTACGTCCTGAATACTTCTGTGAATGAAGTGGTTTGTCACGGAGTTCCTAAAGCCAACGAATACCTGAAAGCCGGCGCTATAGTTAATGTCGATATCACCCTGGAGAAAGGGGGCCTGATTGCCGACTCCAGCAAAATGTATCTGATTGGTGACGTCTCTCCGCTGGCTCGCCGGTTGGTGGATATAAGCCAGGAAGCCATGTGGCTGGGCATAAAAATGGTAAAACCGGGTGCAACACTGGGAGACATCGGGCATGCCATCCAGACGCATGCTGAGTCCAACGGCTATAGCATTGTCAGGGAATACTGCGGGCACGGTATCGGCAAAGAAATGCATGAAGAACCGCAGGTGCTGCACTATGGTAAACCTGGTACAGGCGAAGTGTTACAGGCAGGAATGGTTTTTACCATCGAACCGATGGTAAATCAGGGAAGCAGTAAAATAAAAACCAAAAAAGACGGCTGGACAGTGGTCACCCGGGATAAAAAACTCTCGGCCCAGTGGGAACACACGGTCGCTGTGACCAATGACGGTTTTGAAGTTTTAACACTTCGTAAAGATGAAATCATTCCAGAAAACATGGTTTGACTCCGGTGATTACTCAGCAAAAAAAAAGCTTTCACGCATCTTCAACTGTGTGCTTGATTCCCGTATCCAGCCTGGCATCTTTTACAGGGGACGTCCGCTTCACGCCCTGAGACATTCGACAAGCTTTTTATGGCTTCAGTAAGGGCGAGTGTCTCGCTTCGAGAGCCAGCAAATATTTCGCTTCGTCATAACAGGTTCTGGCCTTCCAGCAGCGGTAAATGATCCTTATCCATTTGAACGCCAGTGCCCGGATCGCAGACTGATGAGATTTGCCCTTTTCTCTAAGGCCCTGATAATACAGTTTGGCCCAGTATGATGAATTAACCGTCTTGGCAGCCCATTCAACAAAGGTCTGCCTGACGAACTTGGCACATTGCCATCGCCAGTGAACCCAGGATTTTTGGCCGCTTCGTTCGGTCACCGGTGCTATACCTGCGTAGTTTTGAATTTCTTCAGCGCTGTTAAACCGGTCACGGTTATCACCAAGTGCAGCAAGCATCCGTGGGCCCATGCACGGTCCCATGCCCGGAAGTGATTTGAACAGCCCCGCATCTGGCAATGTGTCAAACAGCGTTTCGATTCGTTCGTCATAGGTTTTGATGATTTCACTCACGACTTTAATTTGTGTCGCCAGTGCTGCTGCCATCAAAGCATTAGCCTCTATAACACTCGGGTCTGTAGTCAATGGGATCGCATTATCAATACTCGCAACACGTTGCTCGGTAAGGGCCATAGCGCGACCACCTTTGGCATTCAGAAAGTTGCGGATCGTGTCGCGTCTGGCTCGTTTCAGTTGTTGCAGACTGGGCCACCGGATAATCAGCTCACACAACAGTAAGCTACCCCGATGTGAGAACCACTCCAGTGGCTGAGGATAATACTGTTTAAGCGTATTGATTATCCGGTTCACAAAGCGTCGTTTATCTTCAACCAACTGACGACGTTGCTCAACCAGTTGCTGAAGTAAGCGAATATCCGCATTGTCGGGTTCAATAGCTTTTATCTTCTGGGGGTAACGCAGCATTAACTCTAATGCCAGCTCGGCATCCTGCGGATCATCTTTAGCGCCGCTGGGCGAGAAGGCTTGCCGATAACGAGCCAGGGACAATGCGTGGACGGGGAAAACGGTGATAAAGGGGTATTTTTGAAGAGCATATACCACGGGGCCCTTCTTCAGTTCGAGAGCTATTGCGATTCTACCTTTTACTTTCTGGTGTAACTCAGTAAGCCAGGCATCAAGCGCTTCTGCTGTATGTTCAATCACATCGAATACGCGTTCACCGTTTTTAAACTGAACACAGACATCGTGTTTTTTATCAGCCCAGTCCAGACCAACGTGCGCAGCAAATTGATTAGTCACAGTCATCACCAACTCCTTTTTATCGGGGATTGGTATGCATTCCACGCTCTTCGAAAGAAATATAGCCAGCAGTTTATCTGCATGCCCTGAGTATTCGTTAGCGAACGTGGAGCACCTACTGGCTCGAAAGAAAAGCGGCGATCATCACATGATTCTCGCTCAATATTCGTAACCAGTAAGCGCATACCCTGAATCACTTCAAAGTGTAATTCTCAGGGTACGAATGACTATATATCGCTCACAGCGGACCTTCTGCTCCGTTAGTTTGGTCGCTTTGTGCCAGGAGCGGACGTTGCAAATATCACGGTTTTAATCGATGGGGAGCAGATCAACGATGAACAATAACCCTGAATCAGCTCATTTTAACGGCAAATAGATATCCGTGAGTAATTCATGTTCTGCTACCTCATGCACAAAGTTGTGGTAATGAAAGAAAAGCGGGAAGTCGCGAAGTTCCTCTCCGCTCTCTGGCAACCAGTCACGATACAGAGACTTAGCCAACCCGGTTAACGCATCATGCGATCCCTGATGACGTAACACCGCACAGCGACCAGCCGGAATGTCACTATTTATCACCCCGAAGCGATTGTCTTCAATAATGGGTGACGTGACGGTTCCGCAAATATGGAACTCAAATTCATCCGGCGGCGTTAAGGTTGGATCGTGTGGTGCAATACCGTATGTCTGGCTACTGGCAACCGGTGAAAAACCCGTGGTTTTTCGCCATTCAATAAAGCGAGCCGCCGTTTCGTTTATTCGCTCCGGTTGTCCATAATGTGTCAGCATTGCGACTGACGTCGCGGGGAAAGTAATGATCCTGACCTGGCTTTGCATGGTTTGTCTCCTGGCTTTGTAAGGTTCGGATATGCGCTTATGCCAATCCACCCAGGGGGGCTGCTGGCGGAATTGCGTCGGTGATAGACCGAACATTTGTCTGAAAGCACGGCTAAATGATTCAGAATGCTGGAAACCGGCGTCGTACGCGATATCAGTGATTTTCTCTAACGGATTAAAAGCCAGTCGATAAGATGCGCGTTTTAAGCGCATCATCTGGATGTAACGGCCAGGTGGCATCCCACAATAACTACAAAACTGACGATGGAAATGAAATGGCGAGAAGTGAGCCACTTCACTCAGTTTTTCCAGTAATAAAGCGTCATCGAGATGGTGGTCAATATAATCAAAGACCTGTTTAAAGCGTCTGGCGTAACTATCAGTTTTATTATCACACATGACTTCCTCCGTGCTGCTTAATATGCTCGAAGGCGATTCAGTTTGCCTGACCGATCTTGCTCAATGACGTACAAAGGAGAGCATTTCCAGGTGGCTATCTTTCGAACCTTTGACTTGCTCTCCATTGCTCAAGACTCTCGATGTCAATATGCATGCCGAACTTCCACTGTTCGCTCTAAGCAGAACTTAATCCCTACACGACGGTCCGCTTTGTGCCAGAAGCGGACATTGCCAGCCAGCCCAAGGCTATCTCGTGCTAATAGCAAGTTTAGCCGCGAAACATAAAAACAAGCCCCCTGTTGCTCTGTCCATCACCCGGACAACGCGACTTTTCTTCAGTACGGCTGACGCAAAATGCGTAGATAAAATGAGAGTGACTGACCATATAGTCCCAATCGCTACGTGGATGCTGACCAGGATAAAAGTCCATATTAAAGGTGAGTGACCGGCAGGTACGAACTGCGGCAAAAAAGAGACATAAAAAATGCCCATTTTGGGATTGAGCACATTCCCCAGCATTCCTCTGATAAACCAGTTCCCCTGAGAAACGTTGTTGTCATCACCATCACTGAAAGATGATCGAGGACGTATCAGCAGTTGTAAGCCCAGCCAGCTCAGGTAGACCGCGCCACAAACTTTGAGCACAGTGTAAGCCATCTCTGAAACCGCCAGAAGAGCACCAAGACCTAACGCAACCAGCGCGCCCCATACAAAACAGCCAGCATCAATGCCAAGCGCAGCGTGAAAAGCCTTTTTACCGCCCTCAGCACAAGCGGTGCGCAGAATAAGTGCCGTATCAAGACCGGGAGTCAGGGTAAGTAACAGTGCTGCGAGAGAGAATGCGAAGAGGGAATCGTTAACAGTCATTTTCTTTGTCCGAAAGAGCAGATGCTAATCATTTAGCTCCCTACAATCAATCCATTAAATATTGTTTTTAAAGGTCTGCTCTTCGCTCTAAGCGGACCTTCCCACAACCCGCAACACTGCCCGTAAACCGCAATGCCCCTGATCTCTCCGCATCACACTACACTTATCCCTTAAAGCCAAACCTGACACAGGGAGTCATGTATGTCTGCGGAGAATTTATCCCAAATGGGTGCGGCAAAAGTGCAGCGTTTGGTGGATCAATATGGTCAGCAAGTCATAGAAAAATGCCCTGTTAGCCCTGTGGAATACGCTTTCTACGAGTATGCGGCGGAAGAGCTCAACAGCAGGGGAATCAAAACGCCGACGCTGTTGTCTGCCGATCCACATCCACGCCGGTTAAGGCTGGAATATATCCCTGGAAAAGTGTCTCAGGATGAGGTGTCGGGGGATGACATATTGAAATGCCTTTCTCATCTTCATTGCACTCCACCAGATCCAACCTGGGTGTATCACCCTCATTCCTGGCCCGAGAAAGCGCTTGAAAAATCACTGGCGCTTTTGAGATTACCGGACCGCGCGGCCCACCAGATGCGCTGTTTTCAGCAAGCGGGCAGCGTTTTGTTTCGGCAGAAATGTTTACTCTCAGGGGATACCAATGCCGGTAACTGGGGGAGGAGAGAAAACGGAGAGTGGGTTCTCTTTGACTGGGAAAGGTTTGGCACGGGCAGTCCGGCTATCGACCTCGCCCCGCTGGTAAAGGGGATGGGCTCCAGGCAAAGCATTTTACAGCTTGCGGAGCGTTACAGCGTGCATTATCTGCATATGCCTGCCCGACAGCTAGCGACGGAAATAACCCTTGCTAAAGCATGGATTGTGTCAGAGGTGATGTCCCTGCTCTATGACCGGAACAAAACAGATTTTGAGCTGTACCTGAACTGGTACAGAGAAACGCTTCCCGGCTGGCTGGACGAGGCTATCTCAGTACTTTAACCCTTCGTCTGCATGGGTTTTTTATATTATTAAGGCCGAAATTCTGGCTCACAGACCAGCTGAATTTCGGCCCTTAAGCTCTGGCCTTAGTGCGCCGTGATATACGGCTCCTTGACGAACTCCGCCAGCAGCCAGACCATATCATGTAGCAGACCGGTCAGCTCTTTTGCCACGTTTGCAGGCAATGTTCCTCCCATTACCGCCTGCGTTAACGCCAGCGCATAGTCCACCTGGAGCGACGTATCCTGCCAGCAGTCCGGAACGCAGGAGACAATCTTCTCTCCTGCAATCAGCTGTTCGACCAGATAAGGCGGGAGGGCAGAATCACAACGCGCGCGAAGGCGTTTAAGGACTGCCAGCAAACGCGTGCACAGTGTTGCATGGGTGACCGCATCGTCAGTTTCTACCAGCACGCTTACATACGCGGTGCAGGCATCGGCCAGTTCGAAGAGATCTGCAGATTCAGGCAGTTGTAGATGAAGCAGATGGTGTATAGCGCTTTCTTCAGAGAGCGCGTAAGACAGGGAAGGGATAGTAGCCATATGGCATCCTCTTTATGCAAAAATTATTAACCGCCCGGTGAGTTCCTACGCTCTTGGGGGGTAGCGCTGACGGAGGTAGGAATACCGTGCATAAAGAAAAACGGCCAGCCTTTCGGCTGCTCCGCCAGCGCCACCGTGATTTTAACGGTATATGCGCTGTCGCGACAAAAAAAATCGCTTTATGCCAACGGGTTCCTACGCCCGGTTGCGGATGTGCCGCAACGCAGGCACTTTACGGCCAGGAGGAGAGTAAGAAAAGCAGTAACCCTGAATTACACAAGGTTACTTGCAGGTTTGCGAGGCGGCTTCCAGAAAGGCCTTAGCGCGCGCAAGCAACGCCGCGCCATTACCCTTCACTCAGCATCGCCAGAAACCGTTTCACCGTCCGCGAACGTTCAAAACGCCGCCAGCACAGCGCAATATCGGTATAAAGCTCCGGTGATGTCAGCGCATGGTAGGTCACATTGGGAGGCGAAATGGCGGCCATCGACTTCGGCACCAGGGCGAACCCGCCGCCAGCGGACACCATGCTCAGGGAAGAGGAAAGTTGCGAAGACTGCAGCGTGTGCTGCACGTCAATTCCGGCCCGCTCGCAGCAGCCGTAAACGCGATCGTACAGCCCTGGCGCGACCTCCTGCGGGAACAAAACGACCGGCGTATCCCGAAGTTGCTCCAGCGCCAGTGATCCACACTTCGCCAGTGGATGGTCGCGATGCAGCGCCACAACCATCGGCTCACGGTCGAGAATTTTTAGCTCAAACGCTTTGCTGCTCTCACACGGCAGACGCACAAACGCGATATCCAGCTCACCCTCCGCCAGCATCGCCGTCAGCGAAGACATATTGGCTTCCACCTGGTGCACTCTCACCGCCATGTTCTGCAGCTGATACTGGCGAATAAGGGTGAAGATTTTGGGGTGAAAGGCGTCTGAACTGGTGATCCCAATCGACAGACTGCCGTTCAGCCCGCGGGCAATGCCCCGGGCTTTCTCCAGCGCGGCGTCGCTCAGCGCCAGGATCTTACAGGCGTCCTCATAGAAGGCTTCTCCCGCTTCAGTCAGCTCCACGCCTCGCGTCAGGCGTCTGAATAACGGCGTGCCCACTTCTTCCTCGAGCCGTTTAATCTGCTGACTCAGAGGAGGCTGTGAAATACCCAGCGCTTTGGCCGCTTTGGTGAAGTGTCGCTCACGTGCAACGGCGACAAAATACCGCAGATAACGAAGTTCCATATCAAAAACGTCTCAAACCAGCATGGATTCTATATTGGAACTCTATGCTGAATCGGGTCAACATTTATTTAACCTTTCTAAATAAAGTTGAAGAGGACGAGCATGATGGTGCATTCATCTGCATGCGACTGTGAGGCCAGTTTGTGCGAGACCCTGCGTGGGTTTTCTGCCCAGCATCCTGACAGCGTGATCTATCAGACATCGCTAATGAGCGCCCTGTTAAGCGGCGTGTACGAGGGGGATACCACTATCGCCGATCTGCTTGCGCACGGCGATTTTGGTCTGGGTACGTTCAACGAGCTGGATGGCGAAATGATTGCCTTCAGCAGCCAGGTGTATCAGCTGCGCGCCGACGGGAGTGCCCGTGCCGCGAAGCCAGAGCAAAAAACACCGTTTGCGGTGATGACCTGGTTCCAGCCGCAGTATCGCAAAACCTTCGATGCGCCGGTCAGTCGTCAGCAGATCCACGACGTGATCGACCAGCAAATCCCCTCCGATAACCTGTTCTGTGCGTTACGCATCGACGGTAATTTCCGCCACGCCCACACCCGTACCGTTCCACGTCAGAAGCCGCCATACCGTGCGATGACCGACGTGCTGGACGACCAGCCGGTGTTCCGCTTTAACCAGCGAGAAGGGGTACTGGTCGGGTTCCGCACACCGCAGCATATGCAGGGCATTAACGTCGCGGGATATCACGAACATTTTATCACCGACGATCGTCAGGGCGGCGGGCATCTGCTCGACTACCAGCTTGAGAGCGGCGTGCTGACCTTCGGTGAAATTCACAAACTGATGATCGACCTGCCTGCCGACAGCGCATTTTTACAGGCCAACCTTCATCCCAGTAACCTTGATGCTGCAATCCGTTCCGTCGAAAACTAACAGGAGAACCACCGTGAACAGTGATAAACAGGCACGTCAGTGGGCGCATGGCGCCGATATGGTCGTAGGCCAGCTGGAAGCGCAGGGCGTGAAGCAGGTTTTCGGTATTCCGGGTGCAAAAATCGACAAAGTGTTTGATTCCTTGCTCGATTCCTCCATCGAAATCATTCCCGTGCGCCACGAAGCGAACGCGGCGTTTATGGCCGCAGCGGTAGGGCGCCTCACCGGCAAGGCCGGGGTCGCGCTGGTCACCTCCGGACCGGGCTGCTCGAACCTGATCACCGGGATTGCCACCGCCAACAGTGAGGGCGACCCGGTGGTCGCGCTGGGCGGTGCCGTGAAGCGGGCAGATAAAGCGAAGCTGGTGCATCAGAGCATGGACACAGTCGCCATGTTCAGCCCGGTGACGAAGTACGCCGTGGAGGTAAGTTCACCGGATGCGATTGCGGAAGTGGTCTCGAACGCGTTTCGCGCTGCCGAGCACGGCAGGCCAGGGGGCGCGTTCGTCAGCCTGCCGCAGGATATTGTCGACCAGCCCGCCACGGGCGCGATTTTGCCGGGCAGCAGTACTGCCAAAATGGGGCCGGCACCGGAGTCCGCCATTAACGATGTGGCGAAGCTTATCGAAAAAGCCAAGAATCCGGTCATTTTACTGGGCCTGATGGCCAGCCAGCCTGCCAACAGCGCCGCGCTGCGTAAGCTGCTGGAGAAAAGTCGCATCCCGGTCACCAGTACCTATCAGGCGGCCGGGGCGGTGAATCAGGAACATTTCACCCGCTTTGCCGGACGTGTCGGCCTCTTTAACAACCAGGCAGGCGACAGATTGCTGCATCTGGCGGATCTGATTATCTGCATCGGTTACAGCCCGGTGGAATACGAACCGTCCATGTGGAACAGCGGCGACGCCACGCTGGTGCATATCGATGTGCTGCCCGCTTATGAAGAACGCAATTATGTGCCTGACCTCGAGCTGGTGGGGGACATCGCTGAAACGCTGAACCTGCTCGCGAGCCGGATCGCCCACAAGCTGGAGCTCAGCGCGCGCGCGTCAGAAATCCTGGTCGATCGTCAGCATCAACGGGATCTGCTCGATCGCCGTGGCGCCTCGCTTAATCAGTTTGCCCTGCATCCGCTGCGCATCGTGCGGGCCATGCAGGACATCGTCAATAACGACGTTACGCTCACCGTTGATATGGGGAGCTTCCACATCTGGATCGCCCGCTATCTCTATAGCTTCCGCGCACGTCAGGTCATGATCTCTAACGGTCAGCAGACCATGGGTGTTGCACTGCCGTGGGCGATTGGTGCGTGGCTGGTCAATCCTGGCCGCAAGGTGGTCTCGGTGTCCGGTGACGGCGGCTTCCTGCAGTCGAGCATGGAGCTGGAAACCGCCGTGCGTCTTAACGCCAATGTGCTGCACATCATCTGGGTAGACAACGCCTACAACATGGTGGCGATCCAGGAAGAGAAAAAATACCAGCGCCTTTCCGGCGTAGAGTTCGGCCCGGTCGATTTCAAAGTCTATGCCGATGCCTTTGGGGCGAAAGGCTTTGCCGTCGAGAGCGCGGATGCGCTGGAGCCTACGCTGCGTGCCGCAATGGATGTCGATGGTCCGGCCGTGGTCGCCATTCCCGTCGACTATAGCGATAACCCGCTGCTGATGGGCCAGCTCCATCTCAGCCAGATTTTGTGAATCAATATAAGGACAGAGAAATGCAAAAAGTTGCTCTCGTAACAGGCTCAGGCCAGGGGATTGGTAAAGCGATTGCGCTTCGCCTGGTGAAAGACGGCTTTGCCGTTGCCATCGCGGATTACAACGAAGAGACGGCAAAAGCCGTTGCCGATGAGATCACCCGCAATGGGGGGAAGGCCGTCGCCGTGAAGGTGGATGTCTCCAGCCGCGAGCAGGTGTTTGCAGCGGTGGAAAAAGCCCGCACTGCGCTGGGCGGTTTCAACGTGATCGTCAACAATGCCGGGGTCGCGCCTTCCACGCCAATTGAGTCGATCACCCCGGAAATTGTCGACAAAGTTTACAACATCAACGTCAAAGGGGTTATCTGGGGTATCCAGGCCGCCATTGACGCCTTCCGTAAAGAAGGGCACGGCGGCAAGATCATCAACGCCTGTTCCCAGGCAGGCCATACCGGGAACCCTGAACTGGCGGTCTACAGTTCCAGTAAGTTTGCGGTACGCGGGTTAACCCAGACGGCGGCACGTGACCTTGCGCCATTAGGGATCACCGTTAACGCTTACTGCCCGGGCATCGTCAAAACGCCGATGTGGGCGGAAATTGACCGTCAGGTCTCCGAAGCGGCGGGTAAACCGCTCGGCTACGGCACTGAAACGTTTGCCAAACGCATTACGCTTGGCAGATTGTCCGAACCCGAAGATGTGGCCGCCTGTGTCTCTTATCTCGCCGGGCCAGATTCCGACTACATGACCGGTCAGTCCCTGTTGATTGACGGTGGTATGGTGTTCAACTAAATACTAATAAGCTCTGACATGAGTTTTCCCCTGCCCCCGTGCAGGGGCTTTTTTTTGTCTCCTCAGCCATTGTGGATTACACTGCGCGCTGCAAAACTTTAGTCTTAGAGATCTGACAGGCGGTAACAGCGATGAACGGTACAATCACAACGTGGTTTAAAGATAAAGGCTTTGGATTTATCAAAGATGAAAACGGTGACAACCGCTATTTTCATGTGATTAAGGTCGCCAACCCTGATCTGATTAAGAAAGACGCAGCGGTGACCTTCGAGCCCACAACCAACAACAAAGGCCTTTCCGCCTATGCGGTGAAGGTGATCCCGGAAAGCAAACACCTCTATATCGCAGGCGAGCGCGTGAAGCTCACCTCGATCAAATCGTTTGTGGTGTTCAGCGAAGAAGAGCCAGCAGATACCGGCATAGATAAAGAGAACGCGGTACTGTCCGTGGGGCTGCTGATGAACAACATCAAACCCAAGTCTGACAAAAAACCGGGTGAAATGCGCACGGTGAAGAAGCTGGCTATCACCACCTTCCAGAATACGACGATGATCTTCACGGAAGATGAGATCGACATCGACGCTACGGTGAAGCTGCTGAAATAATGTTTTGCCGGGTAGGGCGACGTCTTACCCGGCGTACCGCTGTCATCCTGGCGTGCAAACGCCACTTCCCCCGTTTTCCCGAGCAGGCGATACGCCGCGTCTCTTTTCGTCCGCTTTTTAACCTGCTATAACAAAACCCTTATCCTTCCGGGAGTCAACGCCGTGCCCGAGCTTAATCAACATGGTCAAACTGTTAACGATATCGTCCCCGACTGGAAATGCGCCCGTGCGTTAACCCGCACTCCGCTCGTCGGTCAGTATTGTCGTCTGGAGCCGCTGGATGCCGAACGCCACGCGGCGGATTTGTATGAGGCCTATGCGCTGGGGGACGACAGCGACTGGACGTGGCTTGTCAGCACCCAGCCCGTGAGCGTTGAAGACACCGCAGAATGGGTCCTTGGCAAAGTACTGGATGATGAACTGGTGCCGTACGCCGTCATCGATTTACGTACCGGGCAAGCTGTGGGGCTGGTGAGCTATATGGCAATAGAGCGCATGCAAGGGTCGGTGGAGATCGGCCACGTCACCTGGTCACGCAAGATGAAAGGCTCCCGCCTCGGCACGGAAACCGTATGGCTGCTGCTCAGGAATGCATTCGAGCATGGCTATCGTCGGCTGGAGTGGAAGTGCGATTCAATGAACACTGCGTCGCGTAATGCGGCGGAAAGGCTGGGGTTTGTCTGGGAAGGCCGACTGCGTCAGAAACTGGTGCGCAAAGGGCGCAACCGCGACAGCGACATGCTGTCAATCATTGATGGCGAATGGCCACAGCGGGATGCCGAACTCCGCGCCTGGCTGGCTGAAGCGAATTTTGACGGGGAAGGACGGCAGCGTAAAAAGCTGGAGGCGTTTCGTCTGTAAAATATGCCCCTCACCCGTTGGGAGAGGGGCTGCTTAGCAAACTGCGTTACAGGCGAACCGGTGCACCGTTGGCGACATAATATGCCGCGGTACTCTTCGCCAGCGGCTCGCGCCCGCGAATGGCATCGGCAATTTTCTCGCCAATCATGATGGTGGTGGCGTTCAGGTTGCCGGTGATGATCTGCGGCATAATGGACGCATCCACCACGCGTAATCCTTCCAGCCCATGAACGCGACCCTCGCCGTCGACCACGGCCATTTCGTCATACCCCATCTTACAGGTGCCGCACGGGTGGAAGGCGGTTTCAGCGTGTTTACGCACAAACTCGTCCAGCTGTTCGTCGGTCTGGCACTCAATGCCCGGGCTGATTTCCCGTCCACGGTATTTATCCAGCGCCGGCTGGTGCATGATCTCACGGGTGATGCGGATCGCATCGCGAAACTCCTGCCAGTCCTGTTCGTGGGACATATAGTTGAACAGGATCGCCGGATGCTGATGCGGATCGCGTGATTTAATCCGTACATGCCCGCGGCTTGGTGAGCGCATGGAGCCAACGTGGCACTGGAAGCCGTGCTCTTTGACCGCGTTCGACCCGTTGTAGTTAATGGCGACCGGCAGGAAGTGGTATTGAATATTCGGCCATTCAAACTCCTCGCGGCTGCGGATAAACCCGCCCGCTTCAAAGTGGTTGCTCGCTCCCACGCCGGTGCCGCCAAACAGCCACTCCGCGCCAATCTTCGGCTGGTTCCACCACTGCAGGGCAGGGTAGAGAGAGACCGGCTCTTTGCACTCGTACTGCAGGTACATCTCTAAGTGATCCTGCAGGTTTTCACCCACACCCGGGAGGTCATGTACCAGCGGGATGTCAAACTGCTTCAGCAGTTCCGCGTTACCCACGCCGGAGCGCTGCAGGATCTGCGGAGAGGCAATCGCCCCGGCGCACAGCAGCACCTCTTTGCTGGCCGTCGCTTTTGACGGAATCGTGCTCTCGCCTTCCAGCCACTCGACACCTGTCGCGCGTTTGCCGTCAAAAATAATGTGATCGATCATGGCATGGGTGCGAATGGTCAGGTTCGGGCGTGATTTCGCCTGATCCAGATAGCCGCGTGCGGTACTGGCGCGACGGCCCTGCGGCGTCACGGTTCTGTCCATCGGGCCGAAGCCTTCCTGCTGATAGCCGTTAAGGTCGTCAGTACGCGGGTAGCCCGCCTGCACACCGGCTTCTACCATCGCTTCAAACAGCGGGTTTACGCCGGGTTTAGAGGTGGTCACGCTCACCGGGCCGTCGCCGCCGTGGTAGTCGTTTGGCCCCACGTCACGGGTCTCTGCCTTACGGTAGTAGGGCAGGCAGTTGAGATAGCTCCAGTGTTCCAGACCCGGCTCAGTTGCCCAGTTGTCCAGATCCATCGCGTTACCGCGGATGTAGCACATACCGTTGATCAGGGATGAGCCGCCCAGCCCTTTGCCGCGACCGCACTCCATACGGCGGTTGTTCATGTGCGGCTCGGGCTCGGTTTCATACGCCCAGTTGTAACGCTTGCCCTGCAAGGGAAACGCCAGCGCGGCAGGCATCTGGGTGCGGAAGTCAAAACGGTAATCCGGGCCGCCCGCTTCAAGCAGCAGAACGGTGGTATTGGGATCTTCCGTCAGTCGTGTTGCCAGTACGTTGCCGGCAGATCCGGCACCAATAATGATGTAGTCAAATTGCAAAAAAAACCTCCCGGTTAAAATATGGACTGGAATTTACCCATCTCAACCTGGATGGACTTCACCTGGGTATAACTCTGGAGCGTCATTACGCCGTTCTCGCGGCCAATGCCGGAGTGTTTGTAGCCACCAACCGGCATCTCTGCCGCGGATTCACCCCAGGTGTTGATCCAGCAGATACCCGCTTCAAGCTGGTGGATCGCGCTGTGCGCGCGGTTCAGGTCGGCAGTCACGATGCCCGCCGCCAGACCGTAATCGGTGTCGTTGGCGCGACGAATCACCTCTTCGTCGGTTTCGTACGTGAGGATGGACATCACCGGCCCGAAGATCTCTTCGCGCACGATGGTCATCTCATCGGTGCAGTCGGTGAACACGGTGGGAGCCACCCACGCGCCGTTGTCAAAGCCTTCGCCTTTCAGCACGTCGCCACCACACAGTACACGCGCGCCTTCTTCTTTGCCTTTGGCGATATAGCGCAGCACGTTTTCGCGGTGCGGGAAGCTCACCAGTGGACCAAAGTTGGTGCGTTCATCGAACAGATCGCCCGCGCGAATACGTGCCACGCGCTCAACAATTTTCTGCTCAAACGCGGCTTTGAATTTCGCCGGCACGAACACGCGGGTGCCGTTGGTGCATACCTGGCCGGAACTGAAGAAGTTGGCCATCATGGCGATGTCCGCCGCGAGATCCAGGTCGGCATCGTCGAAAATAACCAGCGGGGATTTTCCGCCCAGCTCCATCGTCACCTCTTTCAGGGACGAGGCCGCCGAATTGGCCATCACTTTTTTGCCGCTGGCAACGCCGCCGGTGAAGGAGACTTTGGCGATGCCCGGGTGCTCGGTCAGGAACTGACCGGTTTCTGCGCCCACGCCCGGCAGAACGTTAAACACGCCGTCCGGCAGACCCGCTTCGGTGGAGATCTCGGCAAGCTTCAGGGCGGTGAGGGGTGTCACTTCGCTCGGTTTGAAGATCATCGCGTTACCTGCGGCCAGCGCTGGCGCGGATTTCCACAGGGCGATCTGGATCGGGTAGTTCCACGCGCCAATGCCCGCGACCACGCCCAGCGGTTCACGACGGGTATAGACAAATGAGGTATCGCGCAAGGGGATCTGGCTGCCTTCCAGCGCCGGGATCAGCCCTGCGTAGTACTCCAGCACGTCCGCGCCGGTGACGATATCAACGGTGCTGGTTTCTGAGTACGCTTTGCCGGTGTCGAGGGTTTCCAGCTTCGCCAGCTCGTCGTTACGCTCACGAAGAATGTCTACCGCACGGCGCAGAATGCGCGAGCGCTCCATGGCGGTCATTGCCCCCCAGATTTTTTGCCCGCGCTGCGCGCTTTCTACGGCGCGCTCGACATCCTCGCGTCCGGCGGCCTGAACGGTCGCCAGGACTTCACCGTTGGCCGGGTTGATGGTCTCGAAGGTGCGACCGCTGGTGGCCGATGTATAACCACCATTGATATAAAGCTGCTGTTCTGCCATTCGGGACATAAATTCTCCTCGGTTAATCGGTCGGTAAATGCTGGCTAATAAAGTGGCTGGTGAGCGACTGGGCCAGGGTTTTATCCAGCGGTTTGCCACTCAACGCGGCGCGCAGCCACAGCCCGTCAATCAGCGCCGCGAGCCCGTAACCCGCCTCCTGCGCCTGTTCGCGCGGCAGCTCGCGGCGGAACTCATACACCAGGTTCGACAGCAGACGGCGGCTGCTCACCTGCTGCAGACGGTAGAGCATTGGCTGATGCATGCTGCTCGCCCAGAAGGCCAGCCAGGCTTTCATTGCCGCGCCGCTGATCTGGGTTTCATCAAAATTGCCGCCGACAATCGCCTGCAGACGCTGCTCTGCACTGCCGTGCGGTAAGGCATGCAAACGGTTCAATACCGCGTCGCGCAGCTGGCCAGTGATGTCGCGCATGGTCGCTTCCAGCAGGCCATTTTTGTCCTTGAAATAGTGACTGATGATCCCCGTGGAAACGCCCGCCCGACGGGCGATCTGCGCGATGGTCGCGTCATGCATTCCCACTTCATTTATTGCTTCCAGCGTGGCGTCGATCAGTTGCCTGCGCCGGATTGGCTGCATCCCCACTTTGGGCATTTTTGCCACTCCATTCATCAGCGTTGGTTAACCATTAAAGCGGTTTTTGATTGGACGTTCAATATAAAATGTGTCTTAATTGTTGCGGTTTTGGATTTCAATAGTTACAAAAACAGTGGGGATACTGGATGACAGATCTTTCGCAAGACAGAGAAAAGGACAAAATCAATCCGGTTGTTTTTTATACATCCGCAGGACTGATTTTGTTGTTTTCCCTGATGACGATCTTCTTTAGCGATTTTTCTGCCGAGTGGATTGGGCGCACCCTGAACTGGGTGTCGAAGACCTTCGGCTGGTACTACTTGCTGGCGGCGACGCTCTATATCGTCTTCGTCGTCTGCATCGCCTGCTCGCGCTTTGGCTCGGTAAAGCTCGGGCCGGAACAGTCAAAACCCGAGTTCAGCCTGCTGAGCTGGGCCGCGATGCTGTTTGCCGCGGGCATTGGTATTGACCTGATGTTCTTCTCCGTGGCGGAACCGGTCACGCAATATATGCAGCCACCGGAAGGGGCGGGGCAGACGATGGAGGCCGCGCGACAGGCGATGGTCTGGACATTGTTCCACTACGGCTTAACCGGCTGGTCGATGTATGCCCTGATGGGTATGGCGCTCGGATACTTTAGCTATCGTTATAATTTACCCCTCACGATCCGCTCCGCGCTCTATCCGATTTTCGGTAAAAAAATTAACGGACCGATTGGACACACCGTGGATATTGCGGCGGTGATTGGCACCATCTTTGGGATCGCCACCACGCTCGGTATCGGCGTGGTGCAGCTCAACTACGGTCTGAGCGTGCTGTTTGATATCCCGGATTCCATGGCGGCCAAAGCGGCGCTGATCGCGCTGTCGGTGATTATCGCCACCATTTCGGTTACCTCCGGCGTGGACAAGGGCATTCGCGTGCTTTCTGAGCTGAACGTCGCGCTGGCGCTGGGGTTGATTCTGTTCGTGCTGTTTATGGGCGATACGTCATTCCTGCTCAATGCGTTAGTGCTGAACGTGGGTGATTACGTGAACCGCTTTATGGGTATGACGTTGAACAGCTTCGCCTTTGACCGCCCGGTCGAGTGGATGAACAACTGGACGCTGTTCTTCTGGGCGTGGTGGGTCGCGTGGTCGCCGTTTGTTGGCCTGTTCCTGGCGCGTATTTCGCGTGGACGCACCATTCGTCAGTTTGTGATGGGCACGCTGATTATCCCGTTCACCTTTACGCTGCTGTGGCTGTCGGTGTTCGGCAACAGCGCGCTGCACGAGATCATTCACGGCAATGCGACGTTTGCGCAGGAAGCGATGGTGCATCCGGAGCGGGGGTTCTACAGCCTGCTGGCGCAGTATCCGGCGTTTACCTTTAGCGCCTCTGTTGCAACCATTACCGGCCTGCTGTTTTACGTCACCTCGGCGGATTCCGGCGCGCTGGTGCTGGGGAACTTTACCTCGAAGCTCAAGGACATTAACAGCGATGCCCCTAACTGGCTGCGCATCTTCTGGTCTGTCGCCATTGGCCTGCTGACCCTGGGCATGCTGATGACCAACGGTATTTCTGCCCTGCAGAACACCACGGTGATCATGGGGCTGCCGTTCAGTTTCGTGATCTTCTTCGTGATGGCCGGGCTGTATAAATCTCTCAAGGTGGAAGATTACCGCCGCGTCAGCGCCAGCCGTGACACCGCGCCACGCCCGATGGGTGCGCAGGACAGACTGAGCTGGAAAAAGCGGTTGTCACGCCTGATGAACTATCCGGGCACGCGCTACACCAAACAGATGATGAAAACGGTCTGCTTCCCGGCGATGGAAGAGGTGGCGCAGGAGCTGAAGCTGCGTGGTGCGTATGTTGAACTGAAAAACTTGCCGCCGGACGACGGTGAGACTCTGGGACACCTGGACCTGCTGGTGCATATGGGCGACGAACAAAACTTTGTCTACCAGATTTGGCCACAGCAGTATTCGGTGCCCGGGTTTACCTATCGCGCACGCAGTGGGAAATCAACGTATTACCGCCTTGAGACGTTCCTGCTGGAAGGGAGCCAGGGGAATGACCTGATGGATTACAGTAAGGAACAGGTGATTACGGACATACTGGATCAGTATGAGCGGCACCTGAACTTTATTCACCTCCATCGCGAGGCGCCGGGGAATAGCGTGATGTTCCCGGATGTTTGAGCACTGAACTGAAGTAAAACCGCGGGGCCAGTTCTGGCCCCGTTCTACGACTGCTTATCCTTTACGACTCAGTAGCACTGCTATTTGCCCATTCTTTTTTTATATTTATCTGCCTTATCTGTTTTTATCAGTCATTCCTCAGGCACAAATGCATTAATTCAAAAAGCGATTTACGATCATACTGCTGGTTTTTATAAGGAGATAAAAATGACGATCCCAGCTTACGTGTGGCTTAAAGGCGATGGCGGTGTTGATATTAACGGTTCTCCTGCGGAGCAATAACGGTGACCCGATGAGGACTTTCACCGGTTTTTTCCTTTTTTGCGTACAAATAGTATTTTGGTTTTTTGTTTGCGGCCTGGTATGGGCAGCCTTTTTTCCTCTGGACAACGTTCAACGTCTGGCAAACGTGTTTAGTATTTACGGCATAGAGGGTGTGCATGATTTTGCTTCGATTCTTGTTCTGTCCGTCTCGTCCATCGGTGCCACTGGGATAACAGTCATTTGCATGAGGCTTTTGTTCAGTAAGACGTAACACCCTGCCTTATCTGCGCTGTACCCGCGGCAAGGATTGAAAAGACTGCAGTCTGGCGTATTGTTCAACGCCGTGATGATGACTTGTGCGAAGCGGCGGGAAAAGGCGGAAGCAGTGTGATCTGCGTGTTGCCGTCACGCAGCCAAAACAGCGTGAAGGCATCATCTTGCGAAAACCCCGCCAGCGGGCGGGTCAGCGCCAGCGTCAGGGTATTCTCGTCGAGCGCCGTGACGCGGGCACAATCAAAGCCCATCATCGCGTTAACCTGTGAAAACAGCGCCTTAAAGAGGCTCTCTTTGGCGCTAAACGTCAGCGTCAGCGCCTGCGCAAATGGCAGGCCGGTGTGGCGCAGCAGCGTGTCCTCTGCGGGGCCAATAATCCCGTCTTTGATCTCCACCGCTTCGTCATCAGCGAGGATAATTTCCCCGTCGATACCCGTTAGCCCGTGCGGCGTTACAACGGCCAGCGCACGACTGGCCGTATGGCTGATGCTGCCCGTCATGCCGTCAGGCCACAGCGGCTCGCCGTTGCTGCCGATAGCCGGTATGGCCGTAAAGCCATATTCCCGCAGGGCGTGGGCGGCGGCGAGGCGTCCGGCCAGGTGTTCAGCTTTACGTTTGGGGGCTGCGTGAGCAAGCGCGTTGTGGTGAGGAAGCCAGAGGAGGTCGGCGTCGGTAAAGGTGGTGGGATCGAAGGTAATTTGATGGACCGTGGTTCCGGCAAGACGAAATGTGGAGTGGGTGGTGCGCATGTTTTCTCGTCCTGACGTTGAGGAATAGTGCGGCCTGATGCCTTCACCCCGATCCTCTCCTGCCGGGAGAGGGAGACATTCAGCCCCTCTCCCGGCAGGAGAGGGGAGACACAGCCTGCCTTAGAAGTGCGTGTTCACGCTCATAAACCAGGTTCGGCCCGGCTCATTATAGGTGTATGCACCCGCGCCGTACATATAGGCACCGGTTGTGGCGTTGCCGGTGGTCTGGGCATTACCCGCGCGCCACTGGCGTTTATCAAAGACGTTATCCACGCCGCCGGTCAGGCTGACGTTTTTGGTCACGTCCCAGGTCGCACTCAGGCCAACGATGCTGTACGGGCTGACTTCGTCTTTCTCAGATCCGGTCACCGGCTGGCCTTTGTAGTTGTACTTCTTCGGCTGCTGCTTGCCGTACCAGGTGAAGGTCGACTGCAGCGACACATCCTGATGTACCTGCCAGCTCAGGGTTGAGTTCAGCGTGTACTCCGGGATGATCGACAGACGGTCGCCGGTCTCCTTGTTCTTGCTTTGCAGCATATAGGTGATGTTGTTGGTCCAGTTGATCGTGTCGCTGACCGGCACGTTCAGGGAGCCTTCCAGACCTTCAACTACCGCTTTAGGCACGTTTTCCCACTGGTAAATATCGGTGGTCACTTTACTGGTGGAGGTCTGGCCGACTGGCGCATACCCCGCTTCAATCTTGTTGCGGTAGTCATTACGGAACCAGGTCACGCCCGCCAGCCAGCCGTCGTGTTTCCACTCCAGACCAATCTCTTTGTTAATGCTGGTTTCGGCTTTCAGGTCGTCGTTACCCATCATGTAGCAACCCACGCCGTCGGAGCTGGCGTAGCAGCCCTGGCCTTTGCTGTACAACAGATAGTTCGGGTTGGTCTGGTACAGGCTCGGCGCTTTATAGGCGCGGGCGATACCCATCTTCAGCGTAAAGTCGTCACCCAGGCCTTGCGACAGGTTCAGGGACGGGCTCCAGTTGTTACCGACGATCGTATGGTGATCGAAGCGCAGCGCCGGGGTCAGCATGGTGCTGTCCGTCAGCTCCATGTTGTTTTCGGCGAACAGGGAGAAGATCTCCGCCGAGGTATACGGGCTACGATCGTTGCTGAGCCCCGGAATGGTCCCGCCCTGCTGGGTTTGCGAGAAGGAGGTTGAGTCCTTCATGCGCTGCTGGTTCCACTCGGTGCCCAGCGTCAGGTTCTGGTTGACGAGGAAATCAATCGGCAGGTTGATTTCGCTGTGCAGCATCACATCAGCCAGGTCGGTGTCGGTGAATTTATTGCTGTTGAACAATCCTTCTGTACCGCCCGCCAGACCTTCGCCGAGACGCGAATTGCGGGTGTGTTCGTACTGCGCCCAGTTGCTGGTGGTGATGCCATTATCCCAGCCGCCGTTCCAGGTCACCGCAAAGTTCTGGCGATAGATACGGTTAGTCTCTTTACCGTAGTTTTTCTTCACCAGACCGCTGGAGCTGTTGTCGTTGTTGGTGTTCTGGGTATCACCCGCGTAGAGGTTGTTCTGGCGGCTGTAGCCCGCTTCAAACTCCAGGGACTGCATGGGCGCGAAGTCCCAGCGTACCACGCCGTTAATGTCTTTGTTCTCGACCCCTTCACGGCCTGCAGGCAGGGTGTCGGCATAGGTACCAGTACGATCGGACTGGTGACCCTGGTTGATGTCCCACGCATCGGCCTGAGTTTTGTCGAGGTTACCAAACATGCGAAAGCTGAAGTCGCCGCCCAGCGGGCCGCTCAGGCTGAAGTTGGTGCGCTTAGTGGAACCCTCATCCTTATGTTCTGGAGCATTCAGATAGGTGTTCCAGGAGCCATGCCACTGGTTGTCGAATTTTTTGGTGATGATGTTCACCACGCCGCCTGCCGCACCGTTACCGTAGCGAGCTGCGGCCGGGCCACGAATGACCTCAATGCGTTCAATCATCTCTGGCGGTACCCAGCCGGTGTCACCGCGGGTATCTCGCTCGCCGCGCCAGCCCAGACGGATGGAGTTGCGGCTGGTGACCGGCTTGCCGTCGATCAGGATCAGGGTGTTTTCCGGACCCATACCACGAATATCAATCTGACGGTTATTGCCGCGCTGTCCGCTGGTGGAGTTCCCGGTCAGGTTAACGCCAGGCATGGTGCGGATGATTTCGGCCACGTCACGTGCGGGCGGGTTTTTACGGATTTCATCGGCGGTGATGGTCGATACCCCTGGTGCCTGCAGGTTCTGCTCTGCGGCGGTGATCACCATGGTGTCTTCGTGCTGCGCGTTGGCGGTGTTGTCGTCTGCCAGCGCTGGCATCGCAACGCCGTAAATCCCTAAGTTGACCAGCAAGGCCAGGGAGTGAATCTTCTTATTCATTGTACGTCCTGCTTTTCGCGCCGCATCCCCGGGCTCCATTCCCGAAAGGGAGAGGAGGCGGCATGGTGTCACCCGCAGTTTGCGTAAGCAGCCCCGTCCTCGAGCGCACACAACGCGTGGCATGGTTGTTTTATGAGCGCGCTTCCCACAGCGCGGCCACTACGCTATTGCAAATGCAAATAGTTATCAATAATATTATCAATAAAATTTGTCCTGAAACAAAAAAGACTGATAAACATGAGGTTATACGGGTGACGGGGTTAAAAACGGGAAGTGAAGCCTGGTGGCAGTCGAAAAACGGACCCGAATGGACCCGCGAGAAGGGGCACTATCGCGTCACTTTCTGGTGGCGTGATCCGGCAGGAACGCAAAAGACCTCGCCGCTAAAACGCGTCTGGCTCTACATCACCGGCGTGACCGATCACCATCAAAATGCCCGTCCGCAATCCCTTGAGCGCATTCCTAATACTGACGTCTGGCAGTGGCAGGGCGAGTTCACCCCGCAATGGCGCGGCAGCTACTGTTTTATCCCCTCAGTGAACGACGATGATTTTGCCGCCGCGGTCTTCCACGGCGAGCAACCCGATCGTTTGGCGCTGCGTGAAGGCTGGCGAAAGTTGCTCCCCGCGGCGATGGCCGATCCGTTAAATCCGCAAAGCTGGCGTGGCGGACGCGGGCATCCCGTCTCGGCGCTCGAAATGCCCGAGGCCCCGGTTCAGCCCGGCTGGAACACGCCCGCAACGCCCGGCAACGCGCCCGTCTGCTTTGAATGGGAAAGCGTGCGTCTGAATAACCGCCGCCGGGTGTGGGTTTTCACCACCGGTGAAGACAGCCCGGAGCGGCCGCTTGCCGTACTGCTCGACGGCCAGTTCTGGGCCGAAAGCATGCCCGTGTGGTCTCCGCTAACCGCGCTGACAAACGCGGGCAAACTGCCGCCTGCCGTCTACGTCTTAATCGATGTGATCGACATGGCGCATCGCAATCACGAGTTACCCTGCAACCCGGATTTCTGGCGGGCGGTGCAGGAGGAACTTCTCCCGCGGGTGAACAGCCGCACTCCGTTCAGCGACCGCGCCGACCGAACGGTAGTCGCGGGTCAAAGCTTTGGCGGCCTCTCTTCACTTTATGCCGGGCTTAACTGGCCCGAGCGCTTTGGCTGCGTATTAAGCCAGTCCGGCTCCTACTGGTGGCCGCACCGTGGCGGTCAGCAGGACGGGTTGCTCATCGAACAACTTAAAGCGGGCGACCTCACCGCGCGCGGGCTGCGTATCGTTCTTGAGGCCGGGCGCAATGAGCCGCTCATCTTCCGCGCGAATCAGGCGATTTACGCCGAACTGCACCCGCAGCAACCGGTTATCTGGCGTCAGGTTGACGGCGGACACGACGCGCTTTGCTGGCGCGGTGGGCTGACGCAGGGGCTGATGACCCTCTGGCAGCCGCTTATTCACTAACGGAGTCTGTATGGAATTCAGCAACCCTTTCGATAATCCGCAGGGTCAGTTTGCTATTTTGCGTAACGACCAGGGACAGTACAGTCTGTGGCCGCAGCAGTGCCAGCTGCCGGCGGGCTGGCGCGTGGTCTGTGAAGCGCAGTCTCAGGAAGCCTGTCAGCAGTGGCTCGCCGACCACTGGCAAACCCTGCAACCGTCGTATTTTGCGGGAGAGAAAGCATGAACCGTCTTCCCCTTGTCGCCGCCCAGCCGGGTATCTGGATGGCGGAGCAGCTTTCCTCCCTGCCAAACGCCTGGAGCGTGGCACACTACACCGAGCTGAAGGGCAATATTGACGCACCGCTGCTGGCAAAAGCCATTGTTGAAGGGATGAGGCAGGCCGACACCCTGCGCATGCGTTTTGTGCAAGAGAATGGTGAGGTGTGGCAGTGGGTGGATGACGCTATGTCACTGCCTGAACCGTCCGTGGTTCGCGCCGAATCCCATGACGCGGCGATGGCCCTGATGGCGGCGGATTTAAACCAGAACCTGCGCGTGGACAGCGGTCAGCCGCTGGCGTTCCATCAGCTGATTCAGGTAGGCGAAGGGCACTGGTACTGGTATCAGCGATATCATCATCTGGTGGTGGATGGCTTCAGTTTTCCGGCGATTACCCGCCAGATCGCCGCCATTTATCGCGCATGGCAAAACGGCGAGCCCACGCCCGCGTCGCCGTTTACCCCTTTCGCCGAGGTGGTGGAGGAATACCAGCGCTATCGCGATAGCGAAGCGTATCAGCGCGACGGGGCGTTCTGGGCGGAGCAGCGTAAGCAGCTTCCTTCCCCGGTCTCGCTGTCGTCGGCACCGCTGCCGGGCCGTGCGGCGACCACCGATATTCTGCGTCTGAAGGTGACGGCTGACCGCCGCGCCTTTACCCGGCTTGCTCAGGCGGCGGGGCCGGTTCAGCGTACCGATCTGGCGCTTGCGCTGGTGGCGCTGTGGATCGGGCGTCTGACCGGACGGCTGGACTACGCCGCCGGGTTTATCTTTATGCGCCGAATGGGGTCGGCGGCCTTAACGGCAACCGGTCCGGTGCTGAACGTGCTGCCGCTGGCGGTGAACATCGCCCCGCACGAAAGCCTGCCTGCGCTGGCGCATCGTCTGGCACACCAGCTGAAAAAAATGCGTTGCCATCAGCGTTATGACGCCGAGCAGATCGTGCGTGACAGCGGACGTGCCGCGGGCGATGACGCGCTGTTTGGCCCGGTACTGAACGTCAAGGTGTTTGATTATCAGCTGGATATGGATGGCGTGGACGCCATCACCCATACGCTGGCCACTGGCCCGGTCAATGACCTTGAACTGGCGCTGTTCCCGGACGAGCAGGGCGGCCTGAGTATTGAAATCCTTGCCAATAAGCAGCGCTACGATGAAGCGACGCTAACGCGCCACGTTGCACGCCTGAACGCCATGCTGATGCAGTTTGCTGCCAACCCGGATTTGCGCTGCGGCGAAGCAGAAACCGTTTCAGAGCAGGAATACCAGCAGCTGGCGCGTATCAATGATACCGGGCTGGCGCTACCGTCAACCACGCTGGCTCAGCTGGTGGCAGACCAGGTGGATAAAACGCCGGATGCCCCCGCGCTTGCTGATGCGCACATCGAACTGAATTACCGCCAGATGCGCGAGCAGGTGGTGGCTCTTGCGACATTACTGCGGGAACGCGGCGTTAAGCCTGGCGACAGCGTGGCGGTAGCCCTGCCGCGCTCGGTGTTTCTTACCCTGGCGCTGCACGGCATCGTGGAGGCGGGCGCCGCGTGGTTGCCGCTGGATACCGGTTACCCGGACGATCGTCTGCGCATGATGCTGGAGGACGCGAAACCGTCCCTGCTGATCGCCTCTGACGATCAGCTTTCGCGCTTTCGCGATCTGCCGGTCCCTGTATTTAGTTACAACACACTATTACCTCCTGCGGGCAGTGAACTGCTGCGGCTGGCAAAGCCGGCGCACACGGCGTACATCATCTTTACCTCAGGCTCAACGGGGCGGCCAAAAGGCGTGATGGTAGGGCATACCGCCATCGTTAACCGCCTGATGTGGATGCAGGATCACTATCCGCTGGACGCGCATGACGTGGTGGCGCAAAAGACGCCGTGCAGTTTTGACGTCTCGGTCTGGGAGTTCTGGTGGCCCTTTATCGCCGGCGCGAAGCTGGTGATGGCCGAGCCGGACGCGCACCGCGATCCGCAGGCGATGCAGAACTTCTTCGCGCATTATGGCGTGACCACGACACACTTTGTGCCGTCGATGCTGGCGGCGTTCGTTGCCTCGCTGACGCCGGAAAATGCCGACTGCTGTCAGACACTGAAGCAGGTGTTCTGCAGCGGGGAAGCGCTGCCGACAGAACTGTGTCGGGAGTGGGAGCACCTTACTCATGTCCCGTTGCATAACCTTTATGGTCCAACGGAAGCGGCGGTGGACGTGAGCTGGTATCCGGCGTCGGGTCCGGAACTGGCGGCGGTGGCGGGCAACAGCGTGCCGATTGGCTTCCCGGTGTGGAATACGGGGCTGCGCATTCTGGATGCGATGATGCGTCCGGTGCCGTTCGGCGTGGCCGGTGACCTCTATCTTACCGGGACCCAGCTTGCGCAGGGGTATCTCGGTCGTCCGGACCTGACCGCCAGCCGCTTCATTGCCGATCCCTTTGCACCTGGCGAGCGGATGTACCGCACCGGTGACGTGGCGCGCTGGCTGGATAACGGCGCGGTGGAATATCTGGGCCGCAGTGACGATCAGCTGAAAATTCGTGGTCAGCGTATCGAACTTGGCGAAATCGATCGTGCGATGCTTTCGCTGCCTGACGTGGCGCAGGCCGTAGCGCACGCGTGCGTCTTTAATCAGGCGGCGGCAACCGGGGGCGATGCCCGACAGCTGGTAGGGTATGTCGTCTCCGGGTCCGGCTTGCCGCTGGACCGCGATGCGCTGCTGCACTCGCTTAAAGCTCAATTGCCGCCCCATATGGTGCCGGTGGTGCTGCTGCAAATCAGCGCGCTGCCGCTCTCTGCCAACGGAAAGCTTGACCGCAAGGCGCTTCCGTTGCCGGAATTGACCCGCAAGACGTCCGGGCGGGCGCCAGAAACAGACGCTGAAGTGGCCGTCGCGCAGGCATTTTCTGCCCTGCTCGGTTGTGAGGTGAACGACATCGATGCCGATTTCTTCGCCCTCGGCGGTCATTCCCTGCTGGCGATGCGCCTGGCCGCGCAGCTCAGCCGTACGTTTGCCCGCAGGGTCACTCCGGGGCAGATTATGGTGGCCTCAACGGTCAGCATGCTCAGCGCGTTGCTGGATTCATCGATGAATGACGAACAGGCACAGCGTCTGGGCTACGAGACCCTTCTGCCGCTGCGTGAAAGCAACGGTCCGACGCTGTTCTGCTTCCATCCGGCATCCGGCTTTGCCTGGCAGTTTAGCGTGCTGGCGCGCTATCTCAGCCCGCGCTGGTCAATCACCGGCATTCAGTCGCCGCGTCCGGAAGGGCCGATGCAGCAGTGCGCTACGCTGGACGAGGTGATCGAACATCATCTGCAGACGCTGCGCGGGCAACAGCCGCAGGGGCCGTATTATCTGTTCGGCTACTCGCTTGGCGGCACGCTGGCGCAGGGCATTGCGGCCCGTCTGCGCGAGCAGGGGGACGCGGTGGCGTTTCTCGGCTTGCTGGATACCTGGCCGCCGGAAACCCAGAACTGGGCAGAGAAAGAGGCCAATGATCTCGATCCGGACGTACTGGCAGAAATCGAACGCGAGCGTCAGGCGTTTATCGCCGCGCAGCAGGGGCAAGGCTCTGGCGAGCTCTTTAACGCCATCGAAGGGAATTACGCCGATGCCGTCCGCCTGCTGACAACGGCGCACAGTTCACGGTTCGACGGTAAAGCGACGTTGTTTGTTGCCGGGCGCACGCAAACGCTGGATCCGCAGCAGGCCTGGGCGCCGTGGGTGGGGGAACTGGAGGTTTACAGCCAGGATTGCGCTCACGTGGATATCATTTCACCGCAGGCGTTTGAGACAATAGGACCGGTGCTGAAGGCGATATTGGGGTAGCGGTTTCCCCTCACTCTCACCCTCTCTTCCAGGAGAGGGTGAGGGCATCAGACTGCATGCTTGCCCAACGGCACCACCAGCGGCGTACCGGCCACGGGATCGTCGATAATCATGCAGCGCATGCCGTAGATCTGCGCGATCAGATCCGGCGTCACAATCTCTTTTGGCGCACCCTGCGCCACAATTTCGCCGTCGCGCAACGCAATCAAATGTGTGGCATAGCGGCATGCCTGATTTAAATCGTGCAGTACGGCCGCCAGCGTATAGCCCTGCGTGCGGTTCAGCTCGCTCAACAACTCCAGCAGATCGATCTGATGGCTGATATCCAGCCATGTGGTTGGCTCGTCCAGTAGCATGATGGCGGTTTCCTGCGCCAGCACCATCGCAATCCACGCCCGCTGGCGCTGTCCGCCGGAGAGCGTATCCACGCTTTGCCGAGCCAGATCGGTAATGCCCGTCGCCTGCATCGCCCGCTTCACCGCCTCATCATCCTCTTTACGCCAGCGAGTAAACAGCGGCTGATGCGGATAGCGCCCACGCGAGACCAGTTCCTGCACCGTGATATCTCCGGGTGTGGTGGCGTTTTGCGCCAGCAGGCCGATACGGCGCGCCACCTCTTTGCTGGCAAAGCGCTGGATCTGCTCGCCGTCGAGATACACGCAGCCCTCAACCGGTGTCATCAGGCGGCTGAGGGTGCGCAGCAGGGTCGATTTACCGCAACCGTTCGGGCCGATAATCGCCGTAAAATGGCCGTCCGGGATAGAGACCGTCAGGTCACGGGCAATGATTTTTTTGCCATAGCCGAGGGTTAAGTGTTCGCCGCGCAAGCGGGTTGTGCTGTTTGTCATTTCTTGCGTGACTCCTGAACTAACAAGACGATGAGGTAAATCCCGCCGAGGCTGACGGTCACGACGCCTACCGGAAGTTGATAAGGCATAAATAACCGCTGGGCGCAGAGGTCGGCGGCCAGCAGTAACGCTGCGCCACACAGCGCCGCCTGGGTTAATCCCCAGCGCGCCGTGCCGCTGATGCGCCGGGCAATGTGCGGTGCAACCAGCGCGATAAACGAGATCGGCCCGGCGATAGCGGTGGCGGCAGCGGTCAGTAACACTGCCACCAGCATCAGCATCAGGCGCGAGCGCTCAACGCCCACGCCCAGCGCGCAGGCGCTGTCATCACCCATCTCCAGCAGGCGCATCCGGCGTACCAGCAACACCGCGCCAAGAAACATCACCAGGATCAGCGGGGCAGCGGGCCAGGTTTTGCCCCACGTCAGGCCATTGAGTGAACCGGCATACCACAGACCGGCAGAGAGCGCGGTGTCGAGCGAAGCCTGCAGCAATAGCCAGGTGTTGAAAGCCATTAACATGGCGCGAATGCCGATACCGATAATGATCAGGCGGAAGGTGTCGATACCGTTGCGCCAGGCCAGCGCCCAGATAATGAGCGCGGTGACTATCCCGCCGGTCATCGCGGTGAACGTGATGGCCGTCAGGTGCTGACCAAACAGCACCATCGCCACCAGCACGCCGCTCCAGGCGCCGGTGTTCAGCCCCATTACGTCCGGGCTGCCAAGCGGGTTGCGCATCAACGACTGAAAAATGGCACCGCTGACGCCGAGCGCCGCGCCCACCAGAATCGCCATCGCCACGCGCGGCAGTCGCCACTCGGTGACCACCAGGGTGACATTGCGCGGCGCACTGCCAAGCAGCGCGTTAAAAACCTGCGCGAAATCGAGCGTGACCGCGCCGCTGCGCAGGCTCCAGACCGCCAGCATCAGAATGACGACGGCCAGCAACGACACGCTGGTGACTAAACGTCGGGACGGGGCCATCATGCGCCACCTCCGCGTTTACGTCGCACGAGGAAGATCAGCACCGGTGCACCGATAAACGCGCTTACCACCGAGACGCGCAGTTCACCAGGCACCAGCAGGCGACCCACAACATCCGCGAACAGCAGCAGGGCAGGGGTAGCAAGCAGCGTGACCGGCAGCGACCAGCGGTGATCGGCACCCACCAGCCAGCGTGCCATGTGGGGCATCATCAGGCCGATAAAAGCAATGGGGCCGACAACTGCAGTTGCGCTGCCGCACAGTACGGTGATCGCGATAAGACCCGTTAGCTGCGTGCGCGCCACGCGGTTGCCGAGCGCGGTTGCGGTGTCGCTCCCGAGGCTCAGGCTGTTGAGCGCACGGCTTAAACACAGCGCGACGGCGGCGGCGATGAAGACCGGGATCACCACCACTTTTAAGGTTTCCAGGGTGCGGATATCCAGCGAACCGGCCTGCCAGAAGCGCAGCTGGTCGTAAACATCCGGGTTAAGCAGGGCGATGCCGTTGGATAACCCTTCCAGCACGGCGGCGAGCGCCACGCCCGCCAGCGTCAGGCGTACCGGACTCAGCTGTCCGCCACCCTGGCTACCGGTAAACGCCACCACCAGCGACGCCGCCAGCGCGCCGCAGAAGGCCATCACCAGTTGTTCAGACGGAGAGGTAAAACCGAAGAGCGCCGCGCCAAGCACAATCGCAAAGCTGGCACCGCTGTTTACCCCAAGAATGCCGGGGTCGGCCAGCGGGTTACGGGTGAGCGTTTGCATTAAGGCACCGGCAAGACCCAGCGCACCCCCGGCCAGCAGTCCGGCAAGGGTACGGGGAAGGCGGGCATCGAGCACGATGGTGCAGTCGGCGCTCTGACAGCTGCCAGTGAGCGCATCGACAATAACGGACGCGGGCAGCGGCTTCGCGCCGACCAGCAAACTGAGTGCAATCGCAAGGATTAACAGTAGCAATAACACGGGCACGGCAATGGCGCGCACCGCGGAAGAGGAAATCGACATAGCAACATCCATGATTTGATAATGATAGTGATTATCGTTATCTATCTTATTTGGCTATGTTAGCATGTGCGCCAATGGAATTGGTAGAAATACACTCAAGGCCTTGTCATGAATCAAAAATCCTGGCTGCTCAACCTCAGCCTGCTGAAGACGCACCCCGCATACCGCGCTGTCTTTATCGCCCGTTTTATCTCCATCCTCTCCCTCGGCCTGCTTGGCGTTGCCGTGCCGGTGCAGATCCAGTCCATGACCCACTCCAGCTGGCTGGTGGGGCTTTCGGTCACCTTAACCGGTGGGGCGATGTTTATCGGCCTGATGGTGGGCGGCGTGCTGGCGGACCGGTATGAGCGTAAAAAACTGATCCTGCTGGCACGCGGCACGTGCGGCGTAGGCTTTATCGGGCTGTGTCTGAACGCCATGCTGCCGGAGCCGTCACTGATTGCCATTTACGCCCTCGGTCTGTGGGACGGTTTTTTTGCGTCACTCGGCGTCACGGCGCTGCTGGCAGCCACGCCCGCGCTGGTCGGGCGCGAAAACCTGATGCAGGCGGGGGCAATCACCATGCTGACCGTGCGCCTCGGGTCGGTAATTTCACCGATGGTCGGTGGCCTGCTGCTGGCGACCGGCAACGTGGCGTGGAACTATGGGCTGGCGGCGGCGGGCACCTTTATCACTACGCTCACGCTCCTGCGTTTGCCGCGTCTGCCGCCTCCGCCACAGCCGCGCGAACATCCGCTGACATCACTAATGGCCGCGATCCGTTTTCTGTTCAGTAATCCGTTGATAGGTGGCATTGCGCTGCTCGGCGGTTTGCTGACGATGGCCAGTGCCGTACGCGTGCTTTACCCGGCGCTGGCGGGCGTGTGGCAGATGAGCGCGTCGGAAATCGGCGTGCTGTACGCGGCTATTCCGCTCGGCGCGGCATGCGGCGCGTTGACCAGCGGTAACCTGGCGCAGAGTGCGCGTCCCGGGCTGATCATGCTGCTGGCTACCCTGGCGTCGTTTATTGCGATTGGTTTCTTCAGTCTGATGCCGGTATGGGCGCTGGGCGTAATGTGTCTGGTGATTTTTGGCTGGCTAAGCGCCATCAGTTCATTGTTGCAGTACACCCTGATTCAGACCCAGACGCCGGAAGGGATGCTGGGGCGTATCAACGGTCTGTGGACCGCACAGAACGTGACGGGCGATGCCATTGGCGCGGCTATCCTCGGCGGGCTGGGGGCGATAATGACCCCGGTGGCTTCAGCGAGCAGCAGCGGCTTTGTCCTGGCTATGCTGGGAGGGATATTGCTGGTGGTCCTGGTTGAGCTGCGTCGGTTCAGGCAGGAGATTGTGTTGAACGACAGTGCGGCCTGATGCGTTCACACCGGCCCTCTCACCGAGAGGGCCGGGCTAGCCTCTTACCTGAACTGTGCGTCTAAACGCTGCAGTACCCGCATTGCACTGTAATAATCCAGGCGGAACGTCTCTGTTCCCAGTGCCCAGACGCGCTTGTTCTGCACGGCTGGAAGGTGCGCCAGCAGCGGATTGGCGTAAATCGCATCCACATCTTTCTGATCACCGGCAAACAGGAACAGCCCTTCGCCGTTCAGCCCGGTCGCCAGATTTTCCCCGCCTAACTGAATAATATCATGACGCTGACCCTGACTTTTTGAGGTGTGCAATCCGGCAGGCAGTTCAGCCAGCGTAAAGCCCAGCTGCTGTAATAACTGGCCCTGAGCGGATTCCGTCGTCCACAGGTTTGCCGAGTGTGCGGCGGCGGTGTAGACGATGGCGTTCACCGGCTGCGGCGGTAATGTCATCTGCTGTTTCACCTGGGCAAGCTGCTTATCAAACGCGGCGATGCGCTCGGCGGCCTGTTTTTCCTGACCCGTGATTGTGCCGAGCTGTTTTAGCAGCGCCTGCCAGCTTTTGTCGTCGTAGTTAATAACAAGCGTCGGCGCGATAGCTGAAAGCTGGTCATACAACGCCAGCGCCGAATCCCCGCCGGTGGCGCTGATCAAAATCAGGTCCGGCATCTGGGCGGCCACCGCTTCGGCGCTCGGCTCGCCAATGTACAGACGCGCAAGCTGACGCTGTTTTGCGATATCGCCCCACTGGCGCAGGAATCCCTGCCCATCCGCCACGCGGTTGTTGGGCGTGGTGGCGCCGCTGGCAATAACCGGCGCGTCAATCGCCAGCAGGGAGCCGGTCAGGGTCACGCTGGTGGAGACGATGCGCGTCGGTTTGTGCTCAAGCGTATGCACGCCGCGGCTGTCTGTCACCTGACGCGGCCAGTCGGCGGCAAGCGCTGAGGTAAGTCCTAAAACAAAAAGTCCGATGAAAAGCAGGGGATTACGGCAGACGGCAAGACATTTCACAATGTGGCATCCTGTTTCTGTTGAAGTTAATGCTTCTCATTTTCATGTCTGCGACGACGGGATGCAAGCGTTACCCGAAGAAGATGTTTGCTCTGCGGTTGACACCGACGCGATGTGAGATTAGGTTAGCGAGCGTAAATATAAATGATAATCATTATTACTGCCTTTATCATTTTAGGAGGATGAAATGGATACGTCCCTGGCTGAGGAAGTTCAGCACACCGCCAGCACGCTGCAATCAGACAGCTTTTTCTTTATGTCGCCTTACCGCAGTTTTACCACGTCCGGCTGTTTTTCCCGCTTCTCTGAATCCGCCGTCGGGGGTGACGATCCGGCAGGACAGTTTCAGCAGAAATTAGCCCACGCTTTCCGCAACGCAAAAGCCAGCGGCATTGCCCATCCTGTGATGGTGGGTGCCATTCCGTTTGATACCCGCAAGCCGTCGTCTCTGTTTATACCGCAACGCTGGCAGACCTTTTCTCGCCCGGCGCGTCAGCAGTCCGCCCGCTATGTTGCCGGCTCACAGGCGCTGAAGGTGGAAAAACGCACCGAGATCCCGCCGCAGCCGGTATTTGAAGAGATGGTCGCCCGCGCGGCTGCCCTCACCGCCACGCCGCAGGTGAACAAAGTGGTGCTGTCGCGCCTGATTGATATCGTCACCGACAAACCGATTGATAGCGGTGCACTCATGGAGCGGCTGATCGCCCAGAACCCGGCAAGCTACAACTTCCACGTACCGCTGGAAGACGGTGGCGTGCTGCTCGGCGCAAGCCCGGAACTGCTGCTGCGTAAAGAAGGGGCGCATTTTAGCTCTCTGCCGCTGGCAGGCTCCGCGCGTCGTCAGCCGGATGACGTGCTGGATCGTGAGGCGGGCAACAAGCTGCTGGCGTCCGAAAAAGATCGTCACGAGCATGACCTGGTGACCCAGGCGATGAAAGCCATTCTCAAACCGCGCAGCCATCACCTCAGCATGCCGTCCTCCCCACAGTTGATCACCACTCCCACGCTCTGGCATCTGGCCACGCCGGTGGAAGGTGAGGCGCGTGAAAACGAAAACGCGCTGACGCTGGCCTGCCTGCTGCACCCGACGCCAGCCCTGAGCGGTTTCCCGCATCAGGCTGCTAAGGCGTTGATCGCCGGGCTGGAGCCGTTCGATCGCGAGCTGTTCGGCGGCATCGTCGGCTGGTGTGACAGTGAAGGCAATGGCGAATGGGTGGTCACCATCCGCTGCGCACGTCTGCAGCAGAATACCGTTCGCCTGTTTGCCGGCGCGGGCATTGTCCCGGCCTCTTCACCCGTGGGCGAGTGGCGTGAAACCGGCGTAAAACTCTCCACCATGCTCAATGTTTTTGGTTTGCACTAAGGAACACTCATGACCCTTCCCTTTACCCGTTGGCCCGAGGATTTTGCCCGGCGCTACCGTGAAAAAGGCTACTGGCAGGATCTGCCGCTGACCCACATCCTGACGGATCAGGCGAATAACGATGCGGTGGCGATCGTCGACGGTGACCGTCGCATAACGTACCGCGAGTTTAACCAGGCCGTGAATAACCTGGCATCGCGGCTGCAGGCGTTGGGGCTTCATCGCGGTGAAACGGCGCTGGTGCAGCTTGGCAACGTGTGCGAGTTTTACATGACCTTTTTCGCCCTGCTGCAGGTGGGCGTGGCGCCGGTCAATGCGCTCTTTAGCCATCAGCGCTCGGAGCTGAACGCCTACGCCGCGCAGATCAAACCTGCGCTGCTGATAGCCGATCGCGAGCACGCCCTGTTTGCAGGGGATGACTTCCTCAATACTTTTGTCGATGAGCACCGTTCGGTACGCGTCGTGCTGCTGCGCGGCGACAAAGGTGAACATGCGCTGGACGCGGCGATTGCGCATCCGGCAGAAAATTTCATTCCGAACCCGACTCCTGCCGACGAAGTGGCGTTCTTCCAGCTCTCGGGCGGGAGCACCGGCACGCCGAAGCTGATCCCGCGTACGCATAACGACTATGACTACAGCATCCGTCGCAGCAATGCGATCTGCGGGATTACCGCGGACACGCGTTATCTGAATGCGCTGCCAGCGGCCCATAACTACGCCATGAGCTCGCCCGGCTCGTTAGGCGTCTTTACGGCGGGGGGCTGCGTGGTGCTGGCAAACGATCCGAGCGCCACAATCTGCTTCCCGCTGATAGAAAAACATCAGATCACGGTTACCTCGCTGGTGCCCCCGGCGGTCAGCCTGTGGCTGCAGGCGATTGCCGACGGTGCAGGGAATGCTCCGCTCTCATCGCTGACGCTGCTGCAGGTCGGTGGGGCGCGCCTGTCCGCGTCGCTCGCGGCGCGTATTCCGGCAGAAATTGGCTGCCAGCTGCAGCAGGTGTTTGGTATGGCGGAAGGGCTGGTGAACTACACCGCGCTCGATGATACGCCGGAACGCATTATCAATACGCAGGGGCGCCCGATGTGCCCGGATGACGAAGTGTGGGTGGCGGACGAGCACGGTAATCCGCTCCCGCGCGGTGAAGTCGGGCGTCTGATGACCCGCGGGCCGTATACCTTCCGCGGCTATTTCAACAGTCCGGAGCACAACGCCAGCGCCTTTGATGCGGACGGCTTTTACTGCTCCGGGGATCTGATCGCCATTGACGAACAGGGCTACATCACCGTTCAGGGACGGGAGAAAGATCAGATCAACCGCGGCGGCGAAAAGATTGCCGCAGAAGAGATTGAAAACCTGCTGCTGCGCCACGACGCGGTGATCCACGCGGCCCTGGTGAGCATGGAGGACAGCCTGCTGGGTGAAAAGAGCTGCGCGTATCTGGTGGTGAAAGAGCCACTGCGTGCGGTGGAGGTGCGCCGCTTCCTGCGTGAGCAGGGCGTTGCAGAATTTAAACTGCCGGACCGCGTGGAGAGCGTTGATGCGCTTCCGTTAACGCCCGTCGGCAAAGTCGATAAGAAACAGTTGCGCCTGTGGCTAGCTGAACGCGCCCGGGGCTAAGGAACAGAGTATGGCCATTCCACAATTAACCGCTTATGCGCTGCCGACGGCCGCAGACCTGCCAGACAACAAAGTGAACTGGGCGTTTGAGCCAGAACGTGCCGCGCTGTTGATCCATGATATGCAGGAGTATTTCCTGAACTTCTGGGGCGAAAACAGCCCGATGATGGCCCAGGTGGTCGCGAATATCGCCAGACTTCGCGATTACTGCAAGCAACACAATATTCCGGTTTACTACACCGCGCAGCCGAAAGCGCAAAGCGATGAAGACCGCGCCCTGCTGAACGATATGTGGGGACCGGGGCTGACCCGCTCACCAGAGCAGCAGCGCATTGTGTCTCAGCTGACGCCGGATGAAGCCGATACGGTACTGGTGAAGTGGCGCTACAGCGCGTTCCACCGCTCGCCGCTGGAGTTGATGCTGAAAGAGACGGGGCGCAACCAGCTGCTGATCACCGGGGTTTACGCCCATATTGGCTGCATGACGACCGCTACAGACGCCTTTATGCGGGATATCAAACCGTTCTTTATCGCCGATGCGCTGGCCGATTTTACCCGCGATGAGCACCTGATGTCCCTGAACTACGTCGCAGGGCGCGCCGGCCGGGTGGTCATGACGGACGACCTGCTGCCGTCCATTCCGGCCACGAAAGCGGCGCTGCGTGACATCATCCTGCCGCTGCTGGATGAATCAGATGAGCCGATGGATGACGAAAACCTGATCGACTACGGTCTGGACTCGGTGCGCATGATGGCGCTGGCCGCCCGCTGGCGCAAAGTGCACGGCGATATCGACTTTGTGATGCTGGCGAAAAATCCCACCCTCGACGCCTGGTGGGCGCTGCTCTCCCGCGAGGTGAAGTGATGGCGGGGTTCGATTTTACCGGCAAAACCGTCTGGGTAACGGGCGCGGGTAAGGGCATCGGTTGCGCGACGGCGCGGGCGTTTGTTGAAGCGGGCGCGCAGGTCACCGGATTCGACCTGGCCTTCCCGCAGGAAGCGTATCCCTTTGCCACCGAAACGCTGGATATCGCGGATGCCGCACAGGTTCGCGAGGTGTGCGGTCGCGCGCTGGCAAGGCTTGAGCGTCTGGACGTGCTGGTGAACGCGGCGGGAATACTGCCTATGGGCGCGACCGACCAGATTGCGCAGGAGGACTGGCAGCAGACCTTCGCGGTTAATGTCGGCGGGGCATTTAACCTGTTCCAGCAGACGATGGGCCAGTTCCGTCGCCAGCAAAGCGGGGCGATTGTCACCGTGGCGTCCGACGCGGCCCACACGCCGCGTATCGGCATGAGCGCCTACGGTGCGTCGAAAGCGGCGCTAAAAAGCCTGGCGCTGACCGTCGGGCTTGAGCTGGCGGGCAGTGGCGTGCGCTGTAATCTGGTGTCGCCCGGGTCAACGGATACCGATATGCAGCGCACCCTGTGGAAAAGCGACGATGCTGAGCAGCAGCGTATTCGCGGCTTTGGCGAGCAGTTCAAGCTCGGTATTCCGCTGGGCAAAATCGCCCGTCCGCAGGAGATTGCCAGCACGGTGCTGTTCCTCGCCTCCGATGCTGCCAGCCATATCACGTTGCAGGATATCGTGGTGGACGGCGGCTCCACGCTGGGGGCGTAGATGATCTGGAAACGTCACTTATCGCGTGAAGAAATGAACGCCACCAGTCTGAACTCCATGGTGGCGCATCTGGGCATCGTCTATACCCGCATCGGTGACGATACGCTTGAGGCCGAAATGCCCGTGGATGCGCGTACCCATCAGCCGTTCGGTCTGCTGCACGGCGGGGCGTCGGCGGCGCTGGCGGAAACGCTGGGGTCGATGGCCGGGTTTCTGATGACCCGCGACGGACAAAGCGTGGTGGGAACGGAGCTGAACGCAACGCACCATCGCGCGGTATCGCATGGGAAGGTGCGCGGAGTGTGTCAGCCGTTGCATCTTGGGCGAACCAGCCAGAGCTGGGAGATTGTGGTGTTCGACGAGCAGGGACGGCGGTGCTGTACCTGCCGGTTGAGTACCCAAATTTTGGGCTAGCGTTGCACGGTCAATATCCCTCTCCCCGTTGGGGAGAGGGATAAGGCTTACAGCATCGAAATCACCCGCTTCAACAAGCGTATTCTCGGCGCAATCGACGCTTTATCCAGCCACTCCGCCGGGCTGTGGAACCCGGCACCGATCGGCCCCAGCCCGTCCAGGGTCGGAATGCCCAGCGCGGCGGTGTGGTTGGCATCACTGCCACCACCGACCGCCTGCCAGGTAATGGCTATTCCTTCCGCCTGACCTGCTGCTTCAACCTGCTGCATCAGCGCCTGCGTGGCTTTACTCGCTGCCATCGCCGGTTTGTGGTTCACGCGCGTCAGCGAGGTCGTGACGCCCTCTAAAAAGCCTTTTTCACACAATGCCTCCAGCGCCTGGTTCACCCGGCTGTACTCATCGTTTTCCCAGAAACGCACGTCCAGCTCGGCAGCGGCTTTATCGGCCACCACGTTTGCCGCGCTGCCGCCGTGGATCACCCCAACGTTGAGCGTGGTGCCACGTTCCTGGTCGGTCAGGGCATTAATGGCAATAATGCTGTTTGCCAGGGCGGTTATCGCCGAGCGGCCTTTCTCCGGTTCGTTACCCGCGTGTGCCGCCACGCCGCTGAACGTCAGGTGATAGCCCGCCATCCCTTTGCGAGCCTTCACCAGCGAACCGTCGGCGCGCGCGGCTTCGCATACCAGCACGCAGCGGGCGCGTTTTGCCAGTTCGCCAATCCATTCGTGTGAATAGACGGAGCCGGTCTCCTCGTCGGGATTCATGGCGATCGCAATGGCCAGACGATCGTGGTCGGCTGCGTCCAGCTCACGCATCGCCCACAAGATATTCAGCAGGCCGCTCTTCATATCCGATACGCCAGGGCCATAAAGACGGGTGGCGTCCTCGCTCAGCGGACGCTCGGCGACGGTGCCGGGGGCAAATACCGTATCAAGATGGCCGACCAGCAGAACGTCGAACTGTGCCGCCTGTGGCTTATTACTGACGAATACGCCCGGGCCGACCTTGTCGCCCAGATTGACCCGTTCGGTGTGCCAGCCTTCGCGTTGCCAGAGCGTTTCAATAATGCCAGCCACGGTTTCGACGCCTGCGACAGTGCGGGTGCCGCAGTCCACGTTCACCAGGGTTTTCAGCTCTTCAATATAATGGTCAAGGTTCATATTAACGTCCTGTTCAGAGAATAATGCGCATCAGCAGCATGGCTAAGAAGGCGTTGATGACCGAAATGGCAATCATCAGCGGAATACGTTTGGCGCGGGTGCCGATCACACCCAGAATGCGGCCGAGATACTGCACCTGTGAGCCCATCAGATAGATAGCAGGTGCCAGAATCGCCAGGTGCTCGCCGGTAATAATGCCTTTATCAAACAGGCCGATCGCCACGCCGATCCCACCGCCCATCGACATCCAGCCGCCAATCAGCACGGCAGCCGCTTCACCCGGCAGGCCAAACAGGCCCATCAGCGGGGAGAAGATCATCCCCAGCCCTTTCAGCGCCCCGGTAATTTCCAGCGCCTTGATGATGATAAAAGCCATGACCACGTTGGGCAGGGTGCTGCCGGTGGCAATACTCCAGCCCTTGCGTGCGCCTTCGACAAACACATCGGTAATCACGGGATGAGATTGTGGGGCACTCATACGGTCTCTCCTTGTGTCGGTTGTTGCTCAGGGGCATCTTTGCCGATGACGGTCAGGATCAGGCGCAGCAGATTCGCGCCGACAATCTTCATGATGAACATCACGGCGATGCAGGCACCAATGGAGGTCGGCACCGCGGCCGTCCCGTCAACGGCGACCAGGGTAAAGAGGATGGCACCAGAGGAGAAAAAGTTGGTGATCATCGCCCCGGCGGAGAACTGGAACATGGCGAAAACGTCTTTCTCTTTTTCGCTAATCTGCCCTTCATCGGACAGGTTGCGGGTGAGGGATGCACCCACATCGGTGCTCTGCAGGCTGCCAATCAGCGCCAGCCCGGTGGTACCGGGAATGCCCAGCAGCGGGCGCAGCAGCGGCGTTAACAGCTTACGTGCCGCACGCAGCGCACCATAGTGCTCCAGCACGTTGATCATCCCGAGCGCAAACATCACGGCCGGAATTAAACCGAGCGCAAAGAGAAACCCGTCCATTGCGCCACTGCCGCCGGTACCGCGAAAGGCGCTGGTGGCGGTGGTCAGGGTGCCGTCTTCAAGGCTGGCCTTGCTGACCACCTTGCCAAACGCACCGTTGAGGGTGGTGAAATCAAACACGCCGTACCACTCTTTTCCGCCCAGCAGGCCAGAGAAGAAAACGGCTGCGAATGCCAGCGCAACGTACGCGCCGGGCCCGACCTTGAGATCCTGAGGTACTGAACTGTTCATATCCTTTTCCTTGTATGCACGCGATTGCGCAGGGTCATTCTGGCGAGGTTTTGAGCAAAAAAAATGATACAAATCATTTCGTAAGGCGGTGTCGGGACGAAAAAGGCAAAAGTGTGACCCGTGGCGGCAGGGGTGTTTCAGCGGAAGGTGATCGGCTTAACAATGTGGTGTAAATGTCTGGTTTGACCACGCATTATTGCGTTTCAAAGTTGTTAAATTTTGAGCGTTGTTCTAGAAACAAAATGTAACATCTCACTGTTTCACAACAACGGACAACAACTATGAACAACTCAGGGAAATACCTTACGTGGGCAGGGCTCTCCGTTGTGGGAGCATTTGCCCTGGGCTATATCGCCCTCAACCGGGGGGAACAGATCAACGCGCTGTGGATCGTTGTCGCCTCGGTCTGTATTTATCTGATCGCGTACCGTTTTTATGGCCGCTATATCGCGAAGACGGTGTTAGGGGTCGACGGCACGCGCATGACGCCTGCGGTTCGTCATAACGACGGTCTGGACTATGTGCCTACCGACAAGAAAGTGCTGTTCGGTCACCATTTTGCGGCGATTGCCGGCGCGGGCCCGCTGGTGGGGCCAGTCCTGGCGGCGCAGATGGGTTACCTGCCGGGGATGATCTGGATCCTCGCGGGCGTCGTGCTGGCCGGTGCGGTGCAGGACTTTATGGTGCTGTTCGTCTCCACCCGCCGCGACGGACGTTCGCTTGGTGAGCTGGTGAAAGAGGAGATGGGAGCCACGGCCGGGGTGATCGCCCTGATCGCGACCTTTATGATCATGGTGATCATCCTCGCGGTGCTGGCGATGATCGTGGTGAAAGCGCTGACCCACAGTCCGTGGGGAACCTATACCGTGGCCTTTACCATTCCGCTGGCGCTGTTTATGGGGATCTACATTCGCTACCTGCGTCCGGGACGCATTGGTGAAGTGTCGGTCATCGGCCTGGTCTTTCTGGTGTTTGCCATTATCTCCGGCGGCTGGGTGGCTGAGAGCCCGACGTGGGCGCCGTTCTTCGATTTCACCGGCGTACAGCTGACGTGGATGCTGGTAGGGTACGGATTTGTGGCGGCGGTGCTGCCGGTGTGGCTGCTGCTGGCCCCGCGCGATTACCTCTCCACCTTCCTGAAAATTGGCACGATTGTGGGGCTGGCAATCGGCATTTTGATTATGCGCCCGACGCTGACCATGCCTGCGCTGACCAAATTTATTGATGGCACCGGCCCGGTCTGGACCGGCAACCTGTTCCCGTTCCTGTTTATCACCATCGCCTGTGGCGCGGTGTCTGGCTTCCACGCGCTGATTGCCTCCGGTACCACGCCGAAAATGCTCGCCAATGAGAATCAGGCCTGCCTGATTGGCTACGGCGGCATGCTGATGGAATCGTTCGTGGCGATAATGGCGCTGGTCTCGGCCTGTATTATCGACCCGGGCGTTTACTTCGCGATGAACAGCCCAATGGCGCTGCTGGCACCGGCCGGCACCGTTGACGTGGTGGCCTCTGCCGCGCAGGTGGTAAGCGGCTGGGGCTTTGCCATTACCCCTGACACGTTGACCCATATCGCCAGTGAAGTGGGCGAGCAGTCAATTATTTCCCGTGCGGGGGGCGCGCCAACGCTGGCGGTGGGCATGGCGTATATTCTGCACGGCGCGCTGGGCGGGCTGATGGACGTGTCGTTCTGGTATCACTTCGCCATTCTGTTTGAAGCGCTGTTTATTCTGACGGCGGTGGATGCAGGAACGCGTGCGGCACGCTTTATGCTGCAGGATCTGCTGGGGGTGATCTCACCGAACCTGAAACGTACCGATTCATTACCGGCGAACCTGCTGGCAACGGCGCTGTGCGTACTGGCGTGGGGATATTTCCTCCATCAGGGCGTCGTCGATCCGCTGGGAGGGATTAACACCCTGTGGCCGCTGTTTGGTATTGCCAACCAGATGCTGGCGGGCATGGCGCTGATGCTCTGTGCGGTAGTGTTGTTCAAGATGAAGCGTCAGCGTTATGCGTGGGTGGCGTTACTGCCGACCGCATGGCTGCTGATTTGTACCCTGACGGCAGGCTGGCAGAAAGCCTTCAGCCCGGACAACAAGGTGGGCTTCCTGGCTATCGCCAACAAGTTCCAGGCGATGATCGACAGCGGTAAGATCCCGGCGCAATATACGGAATCACAGCTGTCGCAGCTGGTGTTTAACAACCGTCTGGACGCCGGGCTGACCATCTTCTTTATGGTGGTGGTTGTGGTGCTGGCGTTGTATTCTCTGAAGACTGCACTGGCGGCGCTGAAAGAAGACAAGCCGACGGCAAAAGAGACACCGTATGAGCCAATGCCTGAGAACCTGGAAGAGATTGTGACCCAGGCGAAAGGGGCGCATTAATCGCTCACCCTCACCCTCACCCTCTCCCCGCCGGGGAGAGGGGATAAAAGACGAGATATCCACTATGTTCGACACCCTCTCCAAAGCAGGAAAATACCTGGGCCAGGCCGCCAAAATGATGATCGGCGTACCGGATTACGACAACTACGTCGAGCATATGCGCGTCAACCACCCTGACCAGACGCCAATGACCTATGAAGCTTTCTTCCGCGACCGCCAGGACGCCCGCTACGGCGGCAAGGGCGGCGCGAAGTGCTGTTAACCCTCTTCCGGTAAACAAAAGCTGATCTGCTTTTGTTTACATTCAACATGCGATCAGGCGTTTAACCCGCCATCGACATCCAGTTGATGCGCCGCGCGATAAATGCGCCCATTTCCGTGAGATAAATGGCACCGCTGCGGCGTTTCAGTAGTTGCAAAAGAATTACAATCCTACCGCGTCATCCTTCCTCTGACCATCTACCGGAAAATACCGGTAGAGCGTCGATAACCCCACCCCGTAGATAATAGCCAGCTGCTGGCGGGTATGCCCCTTAGTTAATAGCCGCCCAATCTGTTCCCGCTCATGCGGCTTTAATGCATTGGGCCTTCCGCCTATGCGTCCCTGTGCTCTGGCTGCTGCCAGTCCGGCAAGTGTACGTTCGACGATTAGCTCACGTTCCATCTCCGCCAGTGCCGACATCACATGGAAAAAGAAACGCCCCATGGCAGTGCTGGTATCAATACTGTCTGTTAAAGAGCGGAAGTGGGCACCGCGCTCATGCAACTCTGATATCAGTGCGATCAGGTTCTTAACGCTGCGCCCCAGCCTGTCCAGTTTCCACACAACCAGGGTGTCTCCGCTATTAACGCACTTTAAAGCGCGTTTCAGACCGGGGCGGCTGGCAACTTTTCCGCTCATACGGTCTTCAAAAATGCGGTCACAGTTTGCGCTTGTGAGTGCATTACGCTGTAAATCGCTGTTCTGGTCGATTGTTGATACACGGATATAACCAATGACGGCCATCAATTCTCCTCCTCTATGTCGCGGAGGGAGGATTTTTACAGATTTCGCTATGTGTAACCGCTTTTCCAAAAACCTTGGTTTAGGGGAAGGCTCTGCTTTGCCGGTTGGCGTCCCCATTCCGTGGCCGTCAGCAACGCCACCAACAGGGTGGCTCAAATGCAATGGGGCTGCGTTTACCGCCTCCCAGTACCCTAAGCTGGCACTGGCTTATCCGGCACTCAGACTGCCAGATCTACGCGGGGAGTTTATCCGGGGATGGGATGATGGGCGTGGGGTTGATGCAGGTCGTAGTCTGCTGTCAGCCCAAAATCATGATCTGGGGCCTCATGTTCACCGCTATGGTTTCTGGACTGCACGACTAAATGATTCGTCGTTAGCGGATTTCGCGGGTACGACTATTTTAAAGCAAATCACTCCAGCCACACCTGTCATTGATTTTGATAACTATCCCTTACCAAACTCTGTGATTACAGATGGTGGTGTTGTGAGTGCATCCACTCAGCCAATGAGCAGCACTGAAACACGACCCCGGAACGTTGCATTTAACTATATTGTGAGGGCTGCATAATGACGCATGCTGAGCTGAATAACGACCAAATCGCAACTGTAGCCGGTAATGTTACTGTCCATAACTACGACGGCAAGACGCGTGAATACCTGTCTTCAACCGTTGAGTATCTCGCCGTGGGGGTTGGTATTCCTGCCAATTCCTGCATTGATGAACCAGGCGAAAAAAAGGAGGGTTTTGCCATTTGCCGGACGGCTGATTTTTCATCATGGGAATATGTAGCCGATCATCGTGGTGAAACAGTTTATAGCACCGAAACAGGTGAAGCGCTTGCCATCACTGTGCCCGGCGATTATCTGGAGAGCACCACTACGCTGGCACCTGCCACACCATACGATAAGTGGAACGGCAGCGAGTGGGTAACGGATACCGACAAGCAGCACACAGCAGACGTGGGGGCAGCAATACAGCAAAAATCAGCTTTCTTAGCCCAAGCGCAGGCAACTATCAGCCTGTGGCAGACGGAGCTGCAGTTAGGCATTATTAGTGATGAAGATAAGGCCAGCCTGATACTCTGGCTGACCTACATAAAGGAATTGCAGGCTGTCATTCCTGACGCTGCACAAAGTATCAAATGGCCTACGCCTCCGGTTGAACAGGCCAGTTAATATCAGGAGCCGTCGAAATATCGACGGCTTTAACCGCAGTTTTATAAGCCATCCACGACGACAGTTTCTTTTTGTTTTCTTCGCTGATATCACCGAGCATCAGTTCCACTCGCCAGTCGGAGGTTAGTTCATCCACCTGAGCGATGAGCAATTGCCGGTGTTGTTCTGCATCAGCAATATCACCTTGATATTTTGCGTCAGAATCCATGACCCATTTCTCTCCGTCCCATTTGTCATACGGTGATGCAGGGGCATCAGGCGTTGTACCTTTGGGATAATCTCCCAGTCCCATCACTTCAACATGTTGCATTGTCTCTGTGCTATAAACGGTTTGGCCTCTGTGGTCGGTGATATATTCCCATGATGAAAAGTCTGATGTACGACAAATGGCAAAACCGGTCTTACTCTCTCCCGGCGCATCAGTGCAGGAATTTGCAGGAAGACCCACGCCTACAGCCAGATGCTCAACGGATGAAGACAGATATTCACGCGTCTCACCATCGTAGTTGTAGACGGTCATTTCCCCGGCCACAGTGGCGATCATGTCCTGATTTAATTCAGCTTTAACCATTATGCAGCTCTCACGATGTAATTGAACGCGACGTTGCGCGAGCGAGTTTCTGTGGATGTACGTACAGCGCGTGAAGCATCAAATGTCCAGTTTGGTGCCCCGTAACCTGTATTTGCTGGTGCTGGCGAAAGTCCTACAGATAATATTCCACCATCCTGCCTAAATGGCCCACCGGCAATTGTGTCCTGAAAAAGTTGAGTGCGCCCAAAAGTACCAACAATATTCTGAATGGCGTCATTCTGAACCGACAACAGGCTACGTCCTGCATCGACTCCACGCCCGTCATCCCAGCCACGGATAAACTCCCCGCGTAAATCAGGCAGTCTGAGCGCCGGATAAGCCAGTGCCAGCTTAGGGTACTGGGAGGCGGTAAACGCAGCCCCATTGCATTTGAGCCACCCTGTTGGTGGCGTTGCTGACGGCCACGGAATGGGGACGCCAACCGGCAAAGCAGAGCCTTCCCCTAAACCAAGGTTTTTGACAAAGAGCGCCGGGTCAGGAATATCTGTGCCGTTCTGGTCTTTGGCCAGCTTCTCCGCCAGCTTGTTCAGGACCGTGGTTGCAAAGTTTGGATCGTTACCAAGGGCATCAGCCAGCTCTTTGAGCGTATCCAGCGTCTCAGGGGCGCTGCCTGCAAGCGCCGCAAGTGCTTTGGCCACAAACTCCGTCGTCGCCAGCTTCTTGCTGTTGTCGCTATTTGCAGGCGTAGGCGCTGTTGGCGTGCCAGTGAATGTCGGGCTGGCTTTCGGTGCGTACTGGGTATGCGGGTCTGCTGCCGCGATGTGTTTCGCAAGGTCTGTACCGCCTTTCTCAACCTGTTGTTTCAGGTACAGCGTGCGGCTGGCCAGTTGTTTACCCTGACGGTTAGAAATTCCGTCAGGCCCACCCAGAACGGGGTCAGAGACCTCAATCTGGTAGATGCCTTCTTCCCACTGCGGGGTTTCGGGTAGGTTTGCCATAATTAACTGCTCCCGTGGTTATAGCTGCCGTCATAGTTGACGGTGTTGTTGTAGCGAATGGCGACAGACTGATACTCCAGGCTTGCCAGATGGCAGCGGGCCGGAGCAAAAGCAGCGAGCGTCTGGCGTAACAGCGCCGCCTGATCGTTAGTGATGGGCTGTTGAAGGATGACGCGATATACCGCCCAGGCTTCCGCATCGCCATGAACGAAAAGCCCGTTGTAAGTGTGTTTGCCGTCGTAGCCAATCTGGCCAGTGCCTTCAATCAGATCCACTTCGCCGAAGCCGAAACGGCGGATAATTTCCCTGATTGACCACGGCGTCCCTTTGTAGCGGTGCAGCTCGATAGCGGATTTGATAAGCATGCGGCGAACATCGTCATATTCCGCCAGCTCCCAGCCATCGCCGAACAGTGAGAACTGCTCGCCCAGCCATGGCAGCGCGGAACTGTCGACGATATCGACGAGATAGACCATCAGTACGCTCAGGTCGATGTTATCCAGCCGCCCGGCCAGTCTTCCCAGCGTTCTGAGACTGATATCACCCTCAAGCGGCGGCGGGAGTTGTAGCGGCTCAGCCATCAGACACTCCAGTCATGTTAAGAGTGATCGCCGTACAGTTTGCCCATTCGTTTTCTGCCACGACCTTCAGCACCGGTGTCACCAGTTCGACCTGATACACTCCGGCAACGGACAGCACGCTGATAATCTGACTGGGGACAATATCGCGCCCCAGCGTGGCGGTACGGGACGCTACCCAGTTCTGTATGGCGCTGTTGGCATTGTCCTTTATCGAGTTGGCATCCTGGTCACGATAGATAGTCATGTTGGCTTCAATGGCGTAATCCACCTGTACAGGTGTTTTAGCCCGCACGGTATCAGTGAGCGGCCTGACTTTTTCGTCCGAGCAGAAACTCTCTACCAGCGTGAGAATGCTGTCGTCCGGCAGGCCGGTACTGAGCAGCGGATACAGTTCTACGGTGCCGGGAACCGGGGAGAGCACAGCGACGTCGACGATGTTGGGATGAGCCTGCATTGCATGAAAGCGGTATGCCATACGGCTTCCGGCGTTGGTGAATGACTCCGGGGCCAGTTTGATACGCTCGCGGAGCCTGTCATTGTCTTCCTGCTCTGAACCACCAGAACTGGCCGCCAGATTGGTCACCTGCAGGTCGACGTTATCAATTTCATCGAGCAACTGACTGACCTGTGCAGGCTGCCAGCCGTTGCCAGCGGCCCCCGGCTCGGTACAGGTGGCCGTGGCATTGACCAGCAGCAATCCGGCCTTTAACACCACGTCCGTGTCGGTGGCAAAAATGATGCTGTCGGAAGCACTGACGCGGGTACCCGCCGGAATCAGCACGTCAATGGCCAGTGCCTCATCCACGGAGAACTGGAGCGTGGTGGTGGCAGGCTGCGCGGCAAGGCGGTAAACACCGACCAGTTCACCGAGGTAATCAATCATCGGCTCACGGGCAAAGGCGACCAGATTCTGTTTGGCTGCTTCCTGCGCCGCTACCCTGACCAGCATTTCGCGGTATGCCCACAGGTCAATCAACAGGCGCTCAGCCTGAGCGGGGTACAGCGTTTTGCCGGTTGCGGCTTCGTACTGTGCAATCATTTCAGCCGTGATTTTGTCGGCATCACGTTCAATAAAATCGGGTTCTGTCAGCGCCATAGCAACTCCTGAGTCCGGGGCTGTCCGTCAGAGCCTTTCCAGCTCACCCGGAGCGTAAGATGTTCGCCGTCGACGGCGGGTTTAACCGACATAAGCTGGCAGCGAGGCTCCCAGCGCCGGATGGCATCAACGGACTCGCGCACCACATGTGGGATAGCCCGGTCGATGGGCCAGTCGATATAAAGATGCAGGTTGCTGCCGAACTCCGGGCGATGCGGGTCGCTGCCGCGAGGAGTTCGCAGGATGATTTGAATGGCCTGCCAGATATCATCCAGCCCCCGGACGATTTCGCCAGGGGCCTGCAGGGCCGGTTGCCAGAATACGGAAGTTGTTTTCATGGGGGCAGTATTGCCCCTGTGCGGGAACGCCGATATTAAAGGCGTTTAAGAAGGTCAGTGGGAATGGTGATTAGAGTTCTGGCCGTCAGACAGCATGCTACCTGTGGAGTGGGCATTGCCGTTGATTTCAAGGTTGCCGTTCACCGTGGTGGTGTCAGCGGTCAAATCAATGGTTTTCCCCTTCAGGCTGATACCTACCGCAACCTCGATTACTACGCGCTCGATACCACCTTTGACCGTCAGCGTATGGGTCGCGCGGTTATAGCTGAACTCTGCGCCATCCGCGTATTTCGTGCCCCGGACGTTTTTGTCGCTGAACGGTGGCTTATCGACGTCTGAGTACACCGCGCCCAGAATGACACCATCCTCGCCGTTGGCATCGAGCAGCACCTCAACCTGCTCCCCCACGTCAGGGAGCCAGTAATCCTTGTTATCCTGGGTGTTGCGCTGGAGTACGTTAAGCCAGTTAGTGCGCAGGTTATCGCACTCAGGCAGACGAACGCGGGCCTGAACCTTGTCGGCATCGACGGCGCTGACCGTACCGACCTGACGGGTGACACCTGCCATTATTTCTTCTCCTTTGTTACCGTAGATGTGCTGCCGTCCGGTTTATAGACGGTCAGTGTCTGACTCTTGCCGGTCTTTTTACCTTTCTTCGCCTTGCCCTGCGTGACCGGCCCTCGCGCCACCTCCAGTTCGGTGATATAGCCGCTGTTGCGGTCAAACGCATGGCGGGCAGTGGTTATCAGCCATGGCCCGGATAACTGTCCAAAACCCACCAGTTCAATTTTGTTGCCTGCAGTCAGTTGAGGCGTCCCCATCAGCGTCAGGGAGCCGTTCTGCTGGTATTCATTATGCTTGGCCAGCGCCGAATCCGCTTTAATCCGGGCGCTGTCCGGGTCGCTGACGCGGCTGTTGACCTTCAGTGAGTCGGCACTGGTGACCTTACCGCCTTTGGTTTGTTTGTCGCTTTCGCTGGTACCGCCATCAGCTTCGTAGACGATCAGCTTTTTATCGCTGCTCTTCTGGTGTTTTACCTTTGCGGATTTGTAGACGCGGTTGATGGTGTCACGCAGGGAAAAGCTGGCCACATCCTGTGGCTTCAACTGTTTTACCGGCTCCTGACCGCGCAGTGTGGCCAGATGAGAGAAAATCAGCTGGTCGCTGACCACTTTTACGGCATAACCATACTCGCTGGCCAGCCGACGCAGGAAGCCCACGTCCGTTTCAGCGTACTGGGTCACCCGGTCAATTTTGATGGACTCAATACTGCCAACCATCTTCAGCTGATGCTTTTTGGCAATCCGCCCTGCGATGGCCGCCAGCGTGGTGCTCTCGAAACCACGACTGGATTTAGTCCGCAGGGCGTTGTTGACCGACGTGGCCACACCCCGGATAGCGACAACGGACGCGGGCGAACTCACCTCGATCTCGTCTATAGAGAACGTACCGCAGGACAGCAGCTTCTCGCCCTGATAACCCATTTTCAGCGTCAGCGTGTCCCCCTTGCCCGGATACCACTTATCCAGCCAGCGGCCATCGGTGTCGTCCAGCTCCACCTCAATGGTATCGGACTCGCTTTTGATGTTATCGCTGTAGGTCACGCGGGTGACATAGGGGGCGATATCGGTGGTGATGTTCTTCTGCAGATACCACAGCGTGAACACCGGACTCAGAACATCGCTGACGCCGGTTAACGCTGATGCGGCCTGTGCAGTGCTGTTTATCTCAGCCATGGGGCAATATCCTCTTCTGTACTGACTTCTTCAGCCTCGATCACCGGGATCAGTAACAACAACCCGGAGGGCAGCACCGGCGTAATGGCCACGTGCGGATTGGCGGCAATTATCCGGGGATAGCCCAGTGGGTCGCCGTAGTACTGCCATGCCAGAGAATCCCAGCGCTCTCCGTCACGGGTGACATGTTCAAGAAACATCACACACTCCTCGCCAGAATTTTAGCTGCCATGGTGCTTAACCCTGGCGACATCCGGGTGAACGTGGTGCTGGCGGAGTTAAGCTGCCCGGAAACGGCATCCAGCGCCGCTGCGATATTGCTGCCGTCCACTCCGCTCAGCGAAGACTGTGCCTGTTGTACATACGTTGCCGCATCACTGGTGGCTCTGGCCAGACTGATGGCATCAGGCATGGATTCAGAGAGAGCATTAAACGCCGGAACGCTCTGGCCTAACGCCCCGGATACATTGCCCAGCCCGCTCATCAGCCCCGGTACACGGGTCAGTGCAACGGCGGGGTTATCCTTCATTTTCTGCGCCACCCGAACGGCACTGATAGTAGTCTGGAGAACAGACTGCGCCTGTTTGGCGTAGTTCACGCCGTCACGGACGTACTGCGCTACCCCAGAAGGTGAAGGAACGGCACCGGAGACTGCCCCGACGCCGGGTACCTGAGTGCTTATTGCAGGCGGCTGCAGCGGGTTTTTCGGGTCGCCAATGTACTCCCGGAGAGACGCGGTGGCATTAACGGCCAGCACGTTGCCGGTGCTGTCGGTCTGCTCGCTGGTCGCGGTCACGTCGGTAATCACGAACCAGCCTCGATAGTCACCGTTGCCGAAAACCAGCGCCAGCGCCTGATGGGCTTTCATGGCCGTTCGAAGACGCGCCAGCTCCACGTCAGGCACACAATAATGCTGATGGAAGACCAGGCTTATCTGGATTTCGTCCAGCTTATCGCCGACGAACTGCAGGCCGGGCTTACCCTCGATGCGGGCATGTTCGGCATAATCGACACCGAAAGTGGCCTCAAAGCCGTCCCAGTAGGTAATCAGTTCAAACTCAATATCACCCAGTACCGCAAACATTATTCGTATCCCCGACGTTGTTTCTGAGCCAGCAGACGTTCCAGCATTTTCTCCAGTTCATGCAGGCTCATATTCAGTGCGCCGGTCAGTCCGGCAGGCGCTGCGATTTCTTTGCCATTGAGGAAAAACTGAGGGTTAAAGCTGACCTGAATACCGCCAGATGTACCGCCTCCGGCTGCAGTTGCGCCACGGCCTGAATATCCCGCAGCCATGATTTCCGGCGACGGGATGCGGGGAACGTCCGGGGTCATTTCGGTGGCAAGACGTTGCCCCGCGAGTGCGGCCAATGGTGTGGTACGCTGCAGGCCGATAGCAGCACCCTGCGCGATGTTGTCACCAAAGCCCATAAACACGCGGCTCGGCGAATGGATGCCCAGCTTTTCCTTGAACCAGCCGCCGACACTGTCGCCCATATCTGTGACGGTGGTTTTGAGCGACTCCCATTTGTTTTTGATGCCGTTTATCAGCCCGTCGATAAGATGGCCACCGAAGTCAGTGAACTTCGCGGGAAGATCAACGCCGAGATATTTCAGCGCAGCCGCAAAGGCTTTATAGAGCAGACCAACCGGCGACCAGTTAATCAGCAGCTTACCAATCCCCACGATACCGCCGTTAAAAGCCTCTTTAATGTCAGCCCAGCGCTGTTTAAACCAGCTACTGACTGCGCCCCAGTTGCGGTAAATAAGATAAGCCGCCGCCGCGACGGCGGTGATAGCAAGACCAATGGGATTCATCAGCAGTGCCCGCCCAATCCAGAGAACGGCACGCCCGGCGATCATAATGCCGCGAACCAGCCCGCCTGACAGCGCCCCCCCCAGAGTTCTGGCTCCTCTGGCGACGGCGCTGAAGCCGGTCACCAGCCAGCGAAGTTTGCCGCCTTCACCCAGTGCGAGTGTCAGGCGAAGCCAGTTGGCCCGCAGGAGCACGGCATTTTTCCAGACGTTGACGAAAGGTGAAATAAGGAGATTCAGCCCGAGCTTGAGGCCGATGGTTGCCATCTTGAACGCAAGTAATGCGCCAATCACTTGAATTGTGCCGCTCACGAGTTGCGGATTAGCCGCTATCCATTTTCCAACGCTGTTCATTAAGGGGATGAATGTTTCCCCCAGCTGGATCAACGCCGGACGTAATGATTCTCCGATGCTAATGGCCGAGTCGTTAAACCCAATCTGCGTTCTGCGCCAACGTCCTTCGAGCGTATCATTTTGTTTCGCTGCATCCTTGTCCAGCGTAGACATTGCAGAGGGAGTGTTCATTTCCTGCTTGTTAGATTGGTACTTATCCCAGCCCTGACGCATAGACAGCAGATGGTTCACGGTCTGGATATCGGTAAAGACTTCCGCCAGTCCGAAGGACTCCATCAGCTTCTGCTGGCCTTCCTGATCGCCTCTTGAGCCTGCCGCCTTCCATTGCTGCACAAATGCCTTGCCTTTACCGTCGATAAACCGGTTGGCAATCATCAGGGAGGCTTCATATTGAGAGAACCCCTGGGCTACATAATTTTGCATTGATCCCTGGTAATCCACGCCAGCCTTAGCGTATTTCTGCGTGGTATCTCCGCGTCCCATTGCCGCCAGCCAGTTTGACATATTGGTGACGGCCTCTTCCGCTGAGCCGCTGCCTTTACCCACTTCCAGACTGGCGACGATCTGGGTTATAGCGTCTTTGCCGTAAATACCACGTGCAGCGAAGGCTTTGGCCATACCGGGTAACGCTTTCGCCATATCCTTCAGCTCAAACGAGCCTAGCTTGGCCCCGGTTGCCGCAATCCCAAACGCCTGCTCCAGCTCTTTGGCATCGGTAATTTTCAGCGCATCGCTAAAGGCGTAGGTCATTTTTGCGAGGTCAGTCATATCCGCTTTGGTGGCCGTGGCCGCTTTACCGAGCATCCCGGCAAAGGTCGCTGCCTGCTGCGGATTCATGCCATCGGCAACCAGTTGACCCACGCCGCCCAACAGAGATTCCTGGAGCTGATTGACCTGCAGGGATGCCCGACGAATGGCAGTACCGATGGCCTGTTCCTGCCTTGAATCCAGATCACCGGTGACACTGATATCGCGTAGCTGGGATTCAAACGATGAATATTGTTTGACAGAGGCCATGACCGGTGCGCCCAGCGTTCGGGCGATACCATAAGTCTCTGCCCCCTGGCCATAGAGCGCCATGCGGTTAGCTTTCAGCGCGTCACTGGTGGCTGATACTGCTGACAGACGGCGCTGCTGGCGTTCAATTTGCTCCATTGTGCGGCTTACCCGCAGCAGCTCACTGTTGAGGCGCTGCATCCGGGAAGAGCCTAACTGGCCATAACGTTCAGTTGCACGGGTTAAGGCGTTCTGGCGCTCCTGCAGGCGTCGGGATGTATCACCCAGGGAATCAAGGGCGCGTCGGGTGCCACTGACGGCTGAGCGGAAGCTGCTCCCGACAATGCCGCCAATAATGACGCCGACTGAAAATTCACTGGCCACGGTGGTTATCCTCTGAAAGCGGAAAAACGGAAGGAAAGTGTCTGAGAGGCATGCAGAACAGCCGCGTGTGGCGGCTGTTAAGTGATGAGGTGTTACTTATTGTCGCCGAACTCGCTTTTGATTTGCTCTTCAGCCTGCTCCAGCCACATCTCCAGATCGTCAGTATCGAGGGCATCAATCTCCCCCGGCTGAAATCTAAACCACCTCGCCAGCAGCCCCTGCGCCTGCATCAGCGTTTTCGTCGCTCTTACCCAGCCCAGTGACTTGCTGAAATCGTTTCTGCAGCTCCATGTAGTCAGCAAGATCCATGTTATCGAGGTCTTCCGGGAGAATACCGGTGCTACGGGCAATCAGCGGTTCGTCCCAGTCAGCCGGGTCTTTACTGATTTTGCGCACCTGCTTCAGGTCTTTGACCGTCAGGCGTTTCAGTTCAACCTGCTCAACTCTGGTGCCTGCTGCGGTGGTGAAGGGGTAAGACAGCTTAAAAGTATCGGATTGGGTCTGTGACATGATCGTGCTCCTGTGTAAGTTCAGAGCAGTATGTCTGGAGGTGGACGTGACGGATATTAAAGGGGATTAAGAAGAAAGGGGCCGAAGCCCCTGTGATATCAGTGAGTGCGAAAGCCTTTGCAGTTACGCAGGAAGGCGATAAGAAGCGCCTTTCCTTCAGATTTGCCGATGCCGGTGAACCAGTGGTCAGGTGGCTCCCATGCCTCAATCAGGTCAGCGAGCTTTCGTGCTTTAGAGCGTGTGCAGTCAATCGGGTAATTGGTTTTCTGGGTATTAAAAAGGTTTTCCACCCCCGGAATATCAAGGATGGTAAACCACGTACCATTTCCCATGCCAATCGAACCACAGTTCCCGCCTTTATCTTCAATCTCGACGGTCACCGTCAGCCCCCGATATTGATGCGGTAGTCGGTCAACTGGTCAACGCCGCCGACGCGGAAGATGTTGGCCAGATAGTCCAGCTCCAGCAGCTCTTCACCATCCAGTACCTGCTTGATGTATGTGCAGGTGAAGCTACTGGAGAACTCAGCGTTCTCGTGCTGTTTGAACGTCCCCAGCGGGTTCTTCTTGAACATGATTGTCAGGAATGTGACCAGCGGAATTTCGTCAATCAGCCCCTGCGAACTGTAACGCTGGACGCTGGAACGGCACTGCAGCGCCAGCGACTTATACGGGTTCGCGGCAGACAGCATCGCATCGCGGTAAAAGCTGTTCCACTTGATCTCACCCTCCAGCTTGTCGAAGCCTGCCGGGAGTTCCACCTTGCCCACCATCCCAAGCGCCTTATGCTCCTGCATGGTCATGGAGACGTCAGGCAGTTTGACCTCCTCGGCCCGGCCCAGCAGGTTAGCGCCATCCAGGTAGATGTTGGAATTCGTGATGCGGTTGATCTCAATCTTTGCCATCAGCTATTCCCCTTCAGGGTTAACAGATATTCCGAGGTGATCTCGGTCTCAAACGTCAGTCGCTCCAGCGGCGGTGGCGGCGTGTATTTGTAGCTCAGCAACAGGTGACCGGCGGCCAGCTCCGTCTCTTCGTTGCGGGCCGGATCAAACCAGCAGCTGAAGCCCAGCAGCGCACCGTCGCCAATCAGCTTGCGACCGTAGGCGTTGACCGACTCTGTCAGCGCATCAATCAGCGCCTGGGTGATCGGCATGTCGATGTACTGCTGGCTGAAATAACGCAGGGACTCGTTGATCACATCACCGGTGCGGCGAACGTTCTCAAAGTTGCGCATATGGGTGACCGTTGGCCATGCCGCCATACGGTTGCCCCACAGACGCAGGCCGCTGCCGTAGCTGCTGAAGACCGTGGTGATGCCCTGTTCGTTGAGCAGGTTCACCTCACTCTGCGGGTCGTCAATCATTGCTGACAGCTGGCGCTCCACGCCGGTGATACCCAGAATCTCCTGGTTGGAGGACGACCACCAGTAGCCCTTGTCCAGGTCGACCTTTGCACGCAAACCTGCAGCACGCTGGCTCAGCGGCTCCAGCCGTTCGCTGTTGGTGGCCGCGTCGTACACCTTGACGTGCGGGTAGCACAGACGGACGCGGTCGGAGCTGGTGTTGAAGTTAATGGTGCCTTCCGAGCCACGCCCCGCCAGAGCCTGAGCAAAAGTGGTACCAATCGGCGCGTCGATGTAGGTCACCGCGCCCAGCTTCTCAGCCATGGCGATAAGCTCAACCGAGACGCTGTTCTGGGTGCAGAAGACCGGGGCAATCAGGATTTTTGCGAAGTAGCCAAACAGGTTGAAGCTGTCGTTAAGCAGCTTCATGCCGGTACGGTTGCCCGCCGCATTAACGGCACCGATGATATCAGCCGGGGTGACTTTAGTGGGATCAGCATAGTTATAGCTGGCCTTCACCGTTGCATCTGCCGCGATGCTCTTACCGAGGTTGGTAATCACCCCGGTCTGTGCATCAAGTGAGTAGTCCTGACCTTCCACATAAGGCTGGCCATCGCTGTCCGGTTTCAGTACCAGCTGCGCGACCACCGGATTAGCCAGCTTCGCTTTGCCCGTCGCCTTGTCGAACGTTACATCTTCATCGGCCACAGCGGTTTTATGCACAGCCGGATCAAGCACGTTAATGACCAGAACGGTGCCTGCCCCATGGTCGTAGATCGCATCCAGCGCCTGCGGAATGGTAAAGCCGGTGAGCTGGCTGCCAAACGCCGCGGCATCTTTCTCAGACAGGCACTGCACCAGCGTATTGACGCCCCCCATCGGGGCGGTACCAATCAGGCCAATGACGGCAGACTTCACCGTTTTTACCGGGCGGGCACCGTTTTCCACCTCAATGGTTTCGACGCCATGCAGATAGTTAGCTGCCATGGGAGTCCTCCGTTTTCACATCGTTGTCGCCGACGTTCCTGCGCTTTGGTAACTGCACAACCGGTGTGCTGGCGGGTTTAGTCTCTTCAGATACCGGTGTCAGATGCTTCAGCGCCACCAGTACCTTCACATAGTCATGCTCCTCCGGCAGGGAAACATTCTTCCCCGGCCAGAGCAGGATTTCGGTTCCGTCCGACAGCGTGACGCCGCTGGCCGGGCCGGAATAGCGGTATTCTTTCATCACTCGCTTTCCTCATAGTTCACTTCGGTTAACAGCGGGCCGGACGGTAAATCGCTGTCTTCGATAAAGACACTTTCAGTGGCAAAGTCGAGGGCGTACTGCCACAGCCCCTTGACCTCACCGATAAATACCTCGCGGGTCAGCCAGATGCGACGGCGGCAGTTCGGCGGGGTGTAGCCACCGAGGATGCGACGGACTGCATCCAGAACATCAATCGCGCCTCTTTTACCGTTGAGCTGGCGGAAGACCACCGTGACGCAGAGCTGGATAGTCTGAGGCTGGAGTACCGCACCGATATCATTCGGCTTATCGAAGTGCGACCCGGCATAGCTCACCAGCAGCGCCCCAACCGGATGATTCAGGCGATATTCAGCCGGTTTCTCCGGGAAGTACTCCACCTGCAGCTGCGGCAGCTTCTCCCGTAACCGGGTCATTACTACATCGAGGACGGGCAGAACGTTCATCAGTATTTCTCCAGTAAGCCGTCGCGCCCGCCAAAGGTGGGGCGGCGTGCACGTGCCCGGATTTCACCGGACTCAGGCACGTCTTTCTGAGTCGACTGCAGCCCCAGCGTGAGTTTTCCGTCGCGGATGGCCTCAAGCTGACGCCGGGCCTCTTTGTGGTCATCCTTCACGGTATCCGGGACTGCGCCTTCCGGGCGGCGGGTGTAGAGCCGGTAACGCACCAGCGTGATGGCAATGTCGCGCAGAACGGTCGGTATCTCCGCCAGCGGCAGGGTATAGCGTCCGCGCAGATGGGCATCAATCAGCTCATCGGCATAGCGAATACAGCTGTCCACCACCTCAGTTTTCACCGTCGCGGGCGAGTCGAAGTCCAGCTCCTCATTGGTGAGCTGAATTAGCGTCCGCTCAGGAACCTGTTCAAGCAAATCCGCGAGGGTGCAGTACATATCACACCCCGCGCAGGATGCGGATAACGTCGCCTTCGGCCAGAGCCTCATCCAGCGCAATCCCGGCAGAAATACCCGCCGGGGTCTCGCCTGATGCGGCTGTCTGGGGAACGGCGCAGGCATTCTCATCCGACTGGACATTCTGCCCTTTAGCAATCGCAGCACCAGCCTCGACTGCAACAATACCCAGTACGTTGACTGGCGTTACATCACCGGCAGCGGCATCCACCTCTGCCACGCCAAGCGCGACGGCTCCGGCCTGACAGGGGCCATTATCGGCACCGACAAAGCGCTGTTGCGTCAGCGCCGCGCTGGCCGTCACGGTGGTGGTCAGAATGACCTGTTGAGTTGTACCCATGACCGTCTCCTTATTTCACGATGTTGGTGACGAGATACCCGGCATCGCCACCGACCACGGCGACTTTGTAGATATCGGTATAACGGCAGTACTTCACTTTGCCGCCGACGCCGTCGTATTTATCCGCCACCGGCATCCCTTTACGGCGCAGGGTGTAACCGAAGGACGGTTCGTTTTCGTCGGCGCTGTCGGTGCCTGGCTGGGGTTTGCCGATGTAATGCAGCATCAGGTTGTCGCCCCAGATATCGGTCGGGACTTTGTCCTTGTTCTGCGCGTCTTTCATGGAGGCCATGGAGACTGGCTCGCCGATCACCACATCTTCCAGCTGGAAAAGGTCTTTCAGAATTTCGATGGTGATACGCTTGCGCTCGTTAGCACCAATCGCGGCCTGAATCGCTGGGTGGAACTTCAGCAGTGACATGACGCTTGCCCCCATGGTCATCAGGTTTGGACGCAAACCGGTGGCATTACGCACCGCTTCAATGCCGCCTTCAATGATGCCAATCGGGTCACCCTTGCCACCGCCCCAGCGGTCGGCAGCGGCCAGCGCTTTGACGTTAGCTGCGCGATAGACGTTTTTGTCCTGAGCCAGACGGGCCGCATACAGTTCGCGTTTCAGGTTGACGCCGCTCGTCACACGGCGAATGGCTTTGGCTTCTTCGTTGAACATCGACTCCGCCTGCTCGCGATAGTCCACCGGTGCGGCCAGATCGTGCTCGTTGAGTACCAGATCCAGTTTGCCGGTTTTCTCACGCACCAGAACGTTACTGTCAGCCCCCACGGCACGCTCGGTGTCATACTCCACAAAAGCGGATTTACCGAAGGTCGGCACGGTCACACCTTCCTTATCGGTAAGGACAATGGGGAAAATGCGCTCACCGATGAACACGGCATTTTTATAACCGCGAGCGATGCTGGTCAGCACCGGGTCAACGACGCGCTTACTCTTTAAATAGTCAGACATGTTCTCTCCTTAATTACAGGCAGCGGGAGACAGCAGCGTCGTAGCTGATGCCTTCTTTTTTCGACAGTTCCAGCGCTTTCTGATGCAGAGCCAGACGTTCCGGGTCGGCTTCAGCGAACTCCGCTGACGTCGTTTTGATATCCGTGTTCACGCGGTCTTTGGTCGCGTGTTCACTGAAATTCAGTACTGGGACAGTGCCATCCAGCAGCGTCTTAAACGCCGTGGCCAGCGGGGTGCGGGTATCGCCCTCGGCGAACTCGACAGGCTTATCGCCACCGGCTACCGCATCAAGAATGGCAACAACAACCGGTATTGCTGCCGGGGTCAGGCGACCCGCGCCGACCAACTTCTCGGCAAAGGAGACGTTGTCCGCGTGCAGTTTGTCCTGCTTGCTCTTCGCTTCCTGTTCTGCCCGCTGGGTGGCTTCTGCTTTCAGACGTGTGTTTTCCGCCTGAAGCGCTTTGATTTCTTCTTCAGTCATGGTGCTGTTCTCTTGTTGAGGGTTGGGATTGTGTTCACTGAAGTCCGGTTCAGACTTCCCGGTGTCGCGGTAAGCCTCTTCGCGCAGGGAGTCAACCTGCCATGAAGGAAGCACCTTGTCGGTCTCGTCCAGCCCGAACTGGGCGATCAGAAAATCGCGCAGACGGCCCCATAAAGAGGCATTGGTGATATCACTCCAGTCGGCAAACTCCACAACGCCTTCTTCTTTCTCACCAAACGAAACCTGCTTCAGCCCCTTAATGGAAGGTGGCTGCGCCCCCAGAAAGCCGACATGGCGCAGGTAAAGCGTGCCGGGCTTCGGGTTGTTCGGTGAGTCAGGGAGATAGAACGAGGCGGAGACCTTTTTGAAGCGTCCGTTGCCCACCAGTTCGGCAAACTGCGGGTCGAGCTGGTCAGGCTCAGCGAGCAGATCGCCGCCGTTAAGCGACAGGGATTTCACCCAGCCCCACGCCGGGTCTTCCGTTTTGGGGTGGCCAATAACGAGAGGCGCTTCATGGACGGACGGGTCATAGGCTTTCACGCAGGCGGCAAGATCGCTTTGCGTGAACGGCAGTTTCGTGCCGTGCATATCGGTATGAGTACCGGCTTTAAAAATGTGAATGGCTGGCATTTTGCTGTCCCGCGTTACGTTGTCGGGGACAGTCTGTGGAAAAAGCATCAGCAGCGCTTTTAATCTGCTTTAGAAAAAATCGGGGGTATCGGTACGGGGAATGTCACGCTGCGGGCAAATAGTGGTGCAAAGCGGGGGCTGTAAAGCCTTTATAAAGGTAATACAGCCCCTCAGCGGCTGGCAATGATAAATCACCCGCCTGTAGAGACAAAACTCAGCGACGGGCCGCTGCTTCAAGATGGCGGACAATCGTATCGAGGATGGGGACAACCACTTCAGGCTGCAGCTCACCGTCCCCTGTCAGCGGCAGGAACGGACGGGCCGGAAGTTCAACGGACTCATTACGCCCCGTTTTACCACCGAACTGGTGAATCGGCCCATAAACGACATTAGTGCCAACCGCTGCCTGCCGGTCATCATGGTCGGTTGATACTGACCCCATCAGACGCCCGGTATCCTGCAGTGTTTGCCCGTCGCGCTCTTCTGCTGCCAGCGAGGGAGTCCACCCCGGACGCCCCTCATCGAGAAAGTTAAACTGCGTCTCCGCCAGCAGGGTTCCGGCGATTTTGCGCATCGCGGGTTCCAGGTCTGTGGCAGCCAGGTCCAGCGCAAGGAGGCTCCGGCGCAGGGATTCATCGTTAATGGTGATATTGACCAGGTTATCGGAAGCCATCGTTATCCTCTCAGTTCCTGCTGTGCCAGCGGTTGAAGCGTACCCTGATAGCGGGCAAGGTCGGGACGGTATGCTGCCCCCGGCGCGTAAGACCAGCCGACGTCGGTGGCCACCTTCGTGGTGCCGGTATTGAAGGTGGCGACGTTCTGCATCTCGCCTGTTTTCTCTGAGACCAGCTTCAGCTCCCAGCCCATGGCTGAGCCAGAATCTGACACCTTCAGGCCACGGGCACGCACATCGGCTGCGCTCAGGGCAATGACACCACAGCGGCAGCGCCAGCCGTTCGGCGGGTAGAACGCCTGCCAGAACGGGTCATCATAGCGCAGCACCAGACCATGCAGCGCCAGATGGCTCTTGCGGGTATGGCTGTCGTTGATGCCGGTATACATCCAGTACTGCCTGTCGTCGACGTTCTCCATCTGCTCCGCCCAGCGACCGGCACTGTAGAGTACGGACATATTGGTACGAAAGATGGTGTCGAGCCGCCACGGGCTGCCCTGCTGGATGCTGACCGGCTCGCCCGTTACCGGGTCTGTGGTGTCACGTGGCCCCCACCATCCCTTGCGCTGCAGCTCCGGCTCCAACTGCTGGCGGAACCAGCGGTCAGTCTTGCCCTCATCCAGTGCCTGCTGCAGGGCGCTCCTGATATCTTCCAGGATATCAAGGCGGGTCACTTTGGCGACGGTAAAGGCGCGGGCATGGGCATCCTGCCACATCTCCTCCCAGTCCCACGTGAAGCTATACCCTTTGGACTTCAGGTAACTGATAGCCCGTTTTGGGGGCAGCGTCATGCAGTACGCCAGTTCAGCCGTTGTCACGCTCATGCAGACGCCCCCAGACAGTTGCAACAAACATGATACGGGCCAGCCGTTCCTGCAGGTCATCCGCATTCATCTGCGGGTACAGTTCAGCCAGCGCCCCCAGCAGCTCAGACGGGTTAACGCCATCTTTCACCTGGTTAAAGAGCGGCTCCAGCACCGGCGCAAGTACGCCGTTTAAGGTGCCACCGTTCATCAGAATATCCAGCGCATCATCGAGGTCCTGCTGGGCCTGTATATCGGCATCAATGACCTCGGCGAAAGACAACAGCTGCGTGTTCTTCTGGCGCTCTGACGGTGGTGTCTCGTCAATATCGCCGTCCTGCAGCTGGTACTCACGTTTGAAATATTGCGGGGTGAAGACCACACCGGCGCGGCTGAGTTTCTCGTCGCGGGTTGCCTGGGTATCGTCGACCGTTCCCTGTTCCCACATCTTCCAGACGGGGCTGGCCACATCGCCAAAGTTCATTGATACCGCCATCCTGATGGCCTGATTCACCGCGCTTTCCACGATATCAGCGTCAGCGTCACGGATATCATCGGTGACCTCCAGTCCGGCCTGCGCGGAGGCGCGGTTACTGTTGGCCTCGGTGGTCTGGTTCTGCCCCAGCAGAGCGATGGAGATTTCACTGCGGGCAAGCGTTATCAGGTTCTGATAAATATCGCTGCTGTCGGCCTTGCCTGCGGCCTCCTTAATTTCAATGGAGGAATCGTCAGGGATAGCGGCCACCGCGTCTTCCACCATTGCCTCCATAGAGTCCAGCAGCAGGTCAATCTCACCCTGGGCCGTCCCGCGCGGATGCTTGCCGATAACCCACGGTGAGCCGTACTTCTCGGCAAAGCGCACCCAGAATTTCATGCCGCCTTTTTTGAATGTCACGGGCCAGAAGCACATCGACAGGTCAGGGAAGCCATATGGGTTGTCGTAGGTCGCGTCCTGACGCGGTACCACGAACTTGTTCAGCGGTACCGGCTCGCCTTCCAGTCCGGCGTCTTTTGCCCGAAAGCGTAGCAGGTTGTCATTGTCGAACAGGAACCACTCCGGTGGCTTACTCACGATATCGGCGATGCCCCAGGATTTAACAGAACGCCCCCACATGATCTCACAGGGCTGATACCCGTAGAGAACGGCGTCGGTCATCTCGCCGATGATGCGGGACAAATCCAGATCGTCGAGCATATCCCGGATGAAGCTGAATACCCGCGCCGGGGCATGACCGCGCTCAAGACCACGCTCCAGCGACTTGACCGCCGCCTTACGCCTGCGGATGCAGCCACCAACCAGCGGGTCGGTACGCAGTTCACGATAGATGCGGATATCCCGGCGCTGAGATTTCAGAATGGGGTCAGGGTTAGGCAGGTACATTCCCAGCCCGAAGAAGTCGATGGAGCGGCTGCGCGAGGCGATCTGCTCCGTCAGCGTTTTATTGGGTTCGGCAAAAGAGACAAACTCATTGGGTGAAACCCAGAGTCCACGGGCCATCAGTAATCCTCCAGCATACGGGCCGCCTGACGACGACGGCGTGAGCTTGCCTTCACCGGCCCTTTGTTAATTTCACGGCTGGCGAAGTACGCCAGCGCCAGCGCGATGGCTGAATCCCCGTGACGTTTACCACTGTCAGACTTCGCTTTTGAGCGCTGTTCCGGTACACGGGGAACGCCGTTGACCACCTGAACAGCCCGCAGGTCGTCCAGCGTGTCTTCATCCTTCGGTAAATCCACAAGGTTGCCATCTTCCAGCGCAGCCTTGACCGGCGGCATATGTTCGCGATACCAGTTTTCGGTAGGCATCACCTGCTTGACCCGGCTGGAGCCGTAGCGTTGCATGGCGTATTCGGCGAGATAGGAGCCATTACCACGGGCATCGAGCGCCGCGCCCATCAGGTTTGGCAGGCCGTCCATCAGATACCACGCGATTTGCTCCTGCTGTTTGAACGGCACGTTTCGCAGCTCCAGCACGAACGGTACGCGACGCACCAGGTTCTTCTCCTGTAGCAGGGGATAGTCCACCGACAGGTCACCGCTGCGGCCAAAGTCGCGCCCCAGGAAAGAACGTGCTTCAACCGGTAGTGCTTCCAGCAATGGTTTGAGGTGTTCGTCCAGCCAGTCCTGCGTCTCGCTCCAGCGGACATCATCGGGCTTCAGCTCGTAACCCTCCGGGCAGGTCAGGCGCAACACCGGCGTGCCAGCCGACATACGGGACTCAATCAGGGCGCGGGACAGCCAGGCTCCGCCACCGTTGGCCGGAACGCAGTCAAGCTCCTCCGATGCACCGGCACCGTAAAATTTGTACACCGATGCCATCCACGCCTGCTCGGACGCTTCCGACCATTCTTTCCCGGTACGCAGGCAGACGCGGTGGAACAGTCCCTCCGACACGGCCTCCTGGAAAGTAATGCGGTGTACGCTGCCCCCCTGACGCCCGGCCCGGATATCACCGATAAGCGTATTGAACGGGTTATCGTCACCGTCATGGGTGGAGATAACCCGCACCTTGCCACCCCAGATAAGCATCGCCAGCGCCGCCTTCAGCAGTTCATCCAGTTGCTCATGGAACGCCGCTTCGTCGATAACGATGATGCCCTGACGGCCACGCAGGTTAGACGGACGACTGGAGAGCGCGACAACGCGGAAGCCGGAGTCAGGGAATTTGATGGTGTAGGTCTTGATGTGCTTGTCGTCTTCGTCCTCTTCCCAGAAACCCTCTTCGATTTCACTGGCGGCATAGTTGAATACCCGCGCCCACATCGCACACGCCTGGATATATTCGACGGTCATGTCCTGGTTATAAGCGATGTAATACACGTTCATCCCGCCCGCAGGTGCTGAAGAGGCTGCGGTCAGCACATCATCGGACGCCTCAGCCCAGGTGATACCGGTACGGCGGCTCTTCTCAATCACCTTGAGCGGAGAGGTGTCAGCCACCCAGCGCTGCTGGTAGGGCATCAGAACGGCGGGGATATCCAGCGCCGAAGTATCAGGCAAAACGGGAGCAAGCTGACTCATGTGGCAATCCCCAGAATTTCACGACGCAGCGCCTGTACTGCATCGGTTGACAGTCCACCCTTACGGGCAATTTTCTCGGCGTTGCTGGCCGCCTGCTGCGCTCTGGCCCGGACTTCAGACTGGAACTTCTTGAGGTTGACGGACGCGCGGGACAGCGTGGCCACGTTCTTCGCCACCTTCGACAGCAGCGCCACGCGCTCTTTAGGGTCGACTTCGCCTTCTTCCGCTTCCTGCAGCTGGACGATGCTCTCGAACAGCTCGGTCTGAATCAGGGCGATCACCGCCTCCGAACGTGCATCCTGATCGTCAGCCGCACCTTCGGTCAGCATCCGGGCCGCTTCGGTGGCCGCACGGATAGCGCCATAGCGGCGCTCAATCTTCTGGCCATAGCGATGGATAGCCGATTTGCTGATGACGTAACCCTGCTCACGCAGCAGGGACTCCAGCTCGTTATACCCGCTGAAGCCGGATTCAGTCAGCGCCCGCTCAAGCCAGCGACGCACATCTTCCGGCAGCTTTTCTATCGTGCTGCGTCTGGCCATTATTCACTCCAGTACTTTTCCGGGCGGGCGATGCCGGGGCCGCATTCCACGGTGTATTCCACCAGGTCAACGCCGAGGCGGGTCAGGTCGGCAAACCAGTCACCGGAGGGTTTTTTCTCCAGATCAACCATCTTGCGGTCGGCCAGATAATCCAGCTCACGGCGCAGCTCCAGCGGCGTGGTGTCCGGGTAGATGGCGCGGGACACGTCCAGCAGCAGCGTCTCGCTGGCGGTATACGGGCGGGTTTTGTTCAGAGCAACCAGCAGACTCCAGCGCAGTGATTCCCGGCGCACGCGGGCGATATCAACCATGGTGACCTCCTGTATGACGGTACTGCTGTACCACTTCCAGTTTGTTGTAGAGTGCGTCCAGCTTGGCCTCGATGACCGTCTGGCCACGGATGTAATCCTCGCGGCGGACGTAGTTCAGCGGTAAATCCGCCTTAAACCGCATAAATTCTTTTTCCAGTTCGCCCCAGTTGGAGGCGGACTGTTGCAGAGACTGCTCAAGGGAGGCGAACCGCGCCGCCTGGCGCTCCTCCGCTTTACTGAACAGCCACTTGGCCATACCGCCGACAAAGCTCATGAAGGTGATGAGAAAGCCCACCACCGTCCAGAATTCAACCTGCAACGTCATTTCTGTAATCCTTCCCGTTCGTCCAGCAGCCCGTTTATCTGGCCGCGCCAGATGCGGCACTGCTTCGCGTTGTCGATGATGTTGGCGAGGACGTCACGCTGGGAGACACCTGAGTCGCGTAGCCAGGCGTCAGCGGCTTCAGGTTGCCCGGACGCTGCGCGAGCGCCGGTGCCAGCGGCGGCAGTTGCGTCTGAATGACCGGTGCCGACGGATGCGTTGTCATATCCGAGCGCGGCGTTGTACTGGCGCACGAAACCGCGAGTAAACACGCACTCAATGGGATGGCTCTTACCTTTTTCATCAATCCAGCGCTGTGTGACATCGTTAATTTGCCCCTGTAGTTGTTTGTTCTGGCTCTCAAGCTGAGCAATTTGCTCAAGGTAACTGGCTTCGGCCTGATGGCCTGCGGCAACCTGCTCCTGATACCGCTTTGCCCAGGCCCGCAGCGCTGCGTTCTCAAGCGTCGTTTGTTCGGTTTTATAGGTATCAAACGCTGACTGCAGCCGACTGAACGCTGCGTCACCGTCACGTTTTGCGTCCTCAGAACCGTCGTGATAGCCCCAGCGGTTCAGTCCATAAAGAGCAGCCACCAGAACAAGCGCCAGCACCATGCCGCGCCACGGCAATCTTTTAACCAGGTTCCACACAGCTGCTGCCTCCCCATGTGAGATAGCGCGGAGCCAGCTCCCGCAGGATACGCTGCGGGTAATGGCGGTTCTCACGCCAGTTGGCGGCGCTACGTCCGGCATTCACCGTCTCGACATGACCAAACCAGCGGGCACTGTCCAGCCCCTTCTGTGAGGCCAGCCGTTTGTCCCGCTGTACCCAGCCCAGACCGCCGTTATAGCCGGACAGCGTCATGGCCATACGTTCGCAGCCGTTGGCGGCGCTGACACGCTGCCACAGCCAGCGGTCATAGCTGACCAGCGCCCGGATGGCCCATGCAGGATTAAACGGCTCACGGCTGTTCAGCCCCGGCATCAGCTGACTTATCCAGTCAGCGGTGGCGGGCATAAACTGCGCCAGCCCCTGAGCGCCAACCGGCGAGACCGCATCAGGTCGCCAGCCGCTTTCCTGATGCAGCTGCGCGGCGAAATCGGCCACCGGCGCAGACAGTCCCCATTCAAGCCGGGCATTACGGATCACATCGTCGCGATACTGCAGAGCGGCCTGTGGCGGCTGGGCTGCGCGGGCCTGACTGAAGAAACCGCCACACCAGAGCAGCCAGGCAATAACCAGGTTGCCAGCGAGCTGCCACCAGAAGCTGTATTTATCGTTGCGTGGCTCGCCATGCTTGATGGCGGTTACGCCCAGACCAAAGGCGAGCAGGATGATGAGGGTGATTTGAGGCCAGTTCATGGTCACAGCCCCGTAGCCACGGCCAGACAGACCGCTGCAACAATCAGAGCACGGCGGATCAATGCGGCAGAAAACACCAGATGGAGGCCGGTCTGCACCGGGAAACGTCCGTCGGCCATCAGCCTGTCATCGTGCTTCAGGTACTGACCGGGACGGGCTTTGGGGAAAAGCGAACGGTCAAGCCAGTAGCCCAGCACTGCTGCCAGCGTGATGAGTGACAGCTTGTAGACAACCACCGGCAGCTGCTGAGGCGATACCAGACCGATGGTGCCGAGCAACAGCAGAGAGGTCAGCAGCCAGCCGCTGAGGCGGGGCTTTTTAACAGGGGGAATGAATTTTTTCAGGTTTTTCATGAGTGTCTCCTTGTGTAGTGGAGACAGCATCACAAATGGTCGGGGTGTAGCGCGGCGAAATTTTTCGCACCGAAACGCATTAAATTATGCACCGCAGCAAGAGAGCGAAAAACAGCTTTTGCGCACGGTGCAAATTAAAACGCCACGCTGCTTATCTCATTCAAATGATGAAGCCGGGAACCTACGATAAAGGGTGGATATACCAGCATCAAAAATAAGCGCAACTCGCTGGCGTGGCTCTCCAGATGCAATTAATCTTCCCATCTGCTCCCACTGTTCCGATGTAAACTTTGGGCGTCTTCCTCCCACCCTACCTTGAGCCCTGGCAGCCGCAAGACCGGCTCTTGTGCGTTCCACAATTAACTCACGCTCCATCTCAGCCAGTGCCCCCATAACGTGAAAGAAGAAACGTCCCATTGGCGTTGACGTATCTATACTGTCTGTCAGGCTGCGAAAATTTATATCTCGGTCCCGCAACTCCTCTACCAGCAGGACAAGATGCCGCATGCTGCGCCCAAGGCGATCTAGTTTCCATACCACAAGCGTATCCCCCTTTCTCAGGGTCTTAAGCACGCGCTTTAGCCCTGGGCGCTCCGAGGTCTTTCCGCTGATCTTGTCTTCAAAAATCAGTTCACATCCTGCGCATTCCAGCGCGGTTCGCTGCAATGCGGTGTTCTGGTCATTTGTTGACACCCTGATATACCCAATAAGCATGGTTTATTCCCTGCAAAAGGCAGAAAGCATGCCACTGGTGAGCTAGATGGTCATTCTCAAAAATGTTGGTTTGGGAACAGCGGCAACGAAGAACGTAGGAGTCGGTGCCGGACAGATACCTGACATGTCCAGCTTTACCAACGCGAGTGGGTGGCAAAAATTGCCAGGTGGGAAAATATTACAGTGGGGAAAAGCAGGTTTTCCTGTGGGGCAAACTCAGATTTCAGTTCCTTTCCCTATCAATTTCCCCAGTGTGGTTAGCAATATTCAGCTTACATTTGCAGATATTAACTTTTCTGGTGTAACCCCCTCGCCAACTTTAGCGGTGGTGAATAATACAGTAAACGGCGCAGGATTTGGGGCGTATATGTCCGGCGCAGGCGGTTTCAATGCATACTTTTTTGCTATTGGGAGTTAATGTGAACACATATTTTTATAGCGCTAAACACAACAGCTTTTTCCCGCTTGAGCTTAAAGATGATTATATCAATGGCATCGGTTGGCCAGAGGATGCAGTCGAGGTAACAGAACAGGTATACAGCGAATTTACAGGTGAGCCTCCTCAAGGACAAAAAAGAGTAGCTGGAAAAAATGGATTTCCTGAATGGGAAGACATTCCCCCTCCGACCCGTGAAGAAATTGTGGCGCAAGCGGGGGTTGAAAAGCAGAGCCGAACTGATGCTGCGAATGACTTTATAAACAGCAATCAGTGGCCAGGAAAAGCGGCCATGGGCCGCCTGAACGATACAGATAAGGCGAAATATAACGCCTGGCTGGATTACCTTGACAGTATCGGAGCCGTTGACGTATCAGCTGCTCCGGACCTTAACTGGCCTATACCACCGGGGATGTAGGCCACTCGATATTAGGTGCGCTGGAGGTGTCAACAGTCTCCAGTGCATCAAGATAATCCAGCCATAGATTATACTGTGTCAGCTCATCTCCTTTGAGTCTTCCTATCGCTGCCTTACCGGGCCATTGCCTGCTGTTCATGTAATCATTAGCTGAATTTATGCGCCCCTCTTTTTCAAGGTTTGCTTCCTGAATAAGCTGCTCTTTGGTTTTATCGGGCTCAGGAGGGTATGTAAATTTCTTACCGTCATAACTCCAGCCAATACCGACCTGAGTATCTTCTGGAATTGCGATAAGCTCACCATCAATATCTTTCGCAAAGGCATTATCTTCTCCATCCCACAATATAATATTAACCACCAGACCATCTTTAATTACTGCAAACTCTTTCATTATGCGTACTCCCAGATAATTACAATCCCCGGCGTGCCATTGCCTCCACGTGAACTGGCTGCTGTCGCCGTATGCACAGAAACAGCACCACCGCCACCAGAACCATAACCACTGGCATCAGACCCTTGTGTAGTACCTGATCCACCGCTGTTGATTGTTATGGCAATTCCGCCTGCGCCATAAATACTGTTTGCTCCACCGCCGCCTGTAGCATTCGAATCTGAATAAAGAATGCCATATGATCCGCCGGTACCTGGTGTACCAACAATAACGGAACCAGTAACACCAGATGAACCTGTCGCAACGTTTCCACCCGTAGGGAAGGTATTAAACGCTACGCCTCTGGGGCCTCCACGACCACCGGGAGCTGAAACCGCGCCGTAAGATGAAGTTCCTCCTGTGCTACCATCGGCTCCAGCTGCCGTAGATACTCCGCCAGCCCCACCTGCACCAATAACAATACTCACCGGCCCTGTCGGTGTATGCTTGCAAACCGCATAAGCACCTGAAGCTCCTCCGGCACCTGCGGCAGCCCCTGCGCTTGGCGTAGCCGCATTACTACCACCGCCGCCACCACCGCCAAGAACCTCAGCGATAACAAATTTAGTTCCGGCCGTTGGGGTATATGTCCCGCTAGCTGTAAAAGTCTGGGCATTTATAAGTCTTCCTGTGCCATCTCCCAAACCAAGGTATGTGAGAACGTCAGCAACCGTTGCTTTACCGATGATGTCCCGACCAATGCTGGATAACGCTGTTAAAGCGGCAGCATCAGCGGCGGTGAAATATGGGAGTTTATTGGCCCCCCCGACCAGAGTGGAAAGCGCTCCCAAAGTATCGTTAAATGGGGCATAAAGTTTATTCAACGCAGCTAACAGCTGGCCTGCTGTCGATGCTGGTTCCATTGCCGCTGCTGTAAGAATGGCAATCAGCTCACTTTGTGTATCGCGGATAGCGGCTTGTTCATTATTAAGGTGTTCAGCATCAACTATGGTTCCCAGCTCACCAGTGAGCGGATTACCATCATGGAAAAGATTATCCGGCGTCTGCACCGGTGGCATTAAGGGCCGCATTATTCATTCTCCTGATATGCGAAGTAGCAAAATGTATGAGCTGGTTTGAGATCGCGGAAGACTTGTTCAATGACCGGATCACCAAAGGTAGTCAGGCGCTCACCTGCTGCTGAGCTGCCTGAGCGGAAGCGATAGGATTGCGTTCCTGAGTTCTGAATATTGACGCGCCAGACCCAGATAATGTCTTCAACCCAGAGGCGATCACCGGCGCGGTTAACTCCCGCCCTGAAAGGTTGCGGTTCATCAATTGTGATGATGTAGCCAAGGTTACTGGCCAACTGAATAAAGTACGGAATACTGAGACCACCAACCTCGGCCAGTTTGGCCAGCACACGCTGCTGGCGTTGCTGGTATGTCGCACCTTCAGCAGGAGTAAGGTCCAGGACGCGTTCCCAGTCAGACAAAAGGCTGCGTGCATAAAATGGAGTAACTCCACCTTCAACAAGCCCTGCAGACGCATCGAGAGTCTCAAAAACACCTGATTCAGATCGCAATGATGCATCAAGCAGAGGCTGGCCCGGACTGTACGAAACGAGTGGCAGCAGACGATTTAACAGCGTGAAGTAGCTCATAGCAGCTCTACCTCCACATTTCCTAATCTAAGCCATTCGACTTTCGTGGAATCGATTACAGGCTGAATATTTGCGGATGGTGTAACGATGTCATAGTCGGTAATACCAGGAATGAGAGAAATCAATGTCCCCGCCTGGCTGCGAATAAAAGCCACTCCCGGCTCACGGCGCGAGTCATCGTCCTCAAGCGTTCCGGTGATAGCCTGTTTGGCTGCGGCGAGGGTGATGCCTTCCAGTGATACCTTTACGAGCACGTCAAATGTACGGATGGCAGGCATGAGAACCAGCGTGTTTTTTGCTGTAACAGGCCGGACATCGTCAATGTGAGCCTGTGTCCTGTCGATCACATCCTGAGAAGGCAGCCCACCTGCAGACGTGATCACAACATCAACAGTACCCAGCCCATGACGCAACGGGTAAACATATGCGGCGGATACGCCGGATACTTCCAGGGCCCAGCGTTTGTAATCATATTTATTACCACCTGCAGGAGGTCGGCGAATGATTTCTAGCAGACGGGCAAGCAGCTCCGCATCAGTTTCCTCATCCGTACCGCCAGTCATCAGACCTACGGTCACTGTGCTGTCAAACCCGTCAGGTGTAGTGGTCAGCGTTGCCGATGTGACTGAGGTGGTGTTACCCGCAGTCCCTGACAGTGATGACATGGCATTTACGGATGCTTTTCCATCCGGCCCGATAGTAATTTCTTCGGTTGTTGTCCATGAAACACTGTCGCGTTTGAACACAAGACCGGCGGCAGCTAAGGCTCCCGGTTCGCCGGTAAATGTAGCGGGCCCGGAGGCGTTATTTGCTGCTTTTTTACTTAAACCACGTAAGCGGGCATGCAGATAGAGAAATTCAGAATCAGCTGTATCCGGGAATATCTGACGGACTATCCATCCCTGATGCTGATAAAGCCCTTCGGCAACGCTGGCCACACTTGACGCCCGGACATACCAGTCGCTGTCTGGCCCCAGCTTGTCATCTGACAACTGCAGGAGATTTTTGATATCCCGCAGAATGTCGGTGCGAATTTGCGCGGCATTTTTGGTAATGAATGGCATCAGCTGACCTTAACCGGAAATTTCCAGGTCTGCGGCGTTCCGCTCGCGGACGTGACGATTATATGAAGCAGCATCCAGCCTTTTTGCCAGTGCTCTGCAGTAATGGAAATAGACCGGGCGCGACCGTCATCAATAATCGGCTGCAGGGCCTGCTGCGAATACTGCACCGCGAGTTTCTGAACGCGGGACACATCCTTTTCGCGGCGCAGTGTATGTAAAAGAGAGCCCAGTGCTGGCTCAGCCCACCATGAGCCAAGGGGCGTCATCAGCCTTAAATAGACGGCATTCGCTAAAGTGTCTGAGCTGTCGCCGGTATAATCGCCGGTCGTTGGGTCAATCAACATTTCCATGCCGTAATACTATCGGCATGGAAATTTAAATTATCGGTGAAGGGGTTCAGTGGGTATTGCTTTTGAAGGAGAACTTACGTTACCACAAATTACATTTGCTGATTAGGTTTCTGCGTTGTGCCTGCATCGCCGCCGTGGTTGTGGTCGTGACCGTCATAAGTCTCACGCATGGTGTTCAGCGTAGATTTCCCGTCAGCGACTTCATTACTGCCTTTCAGCAGTGGTGTATCAAAATCTGCCCGCTCTGAGGCTGTGGTTTTATACGTTTTTGTATTAACAATATGCTCTTCGGTATTCACGATATGTTTTTTAGTATTAACAATATATTCATCACAGTTCACTTCAATAATTTTCCCGCGCTTCAGGATAATGTTGCTGCCTTCATCCGAATAAATGGCAAGCTCACCACTTTTCAGGCTCTTTAGCCTGTATGAAGCGTGTTCCGTGGCAATAACCACGCTATGACTGGTGCGCCCGTTCAGCGGGAGCATAATGGCTTTAGTGCCCCTGGGCGGGTTGGATGTAAAACCGTATTGCTGGAACATCTCCACATCCTGCAGGGACTCCGTAGCCAGACCTTTACCCTGAATGGTCTGAATATCACCGCCGCTGTTAACCCTTATTAAAACGCCCCTGAAGGCCTGTCTTATACGGTTTAACGCCGTGTTAATACGCGAATCAATTTTGCTCCACATCGATAATCTCCAGCTCTTTATTTACCTTGGCGCGGCGTTTACGTGATTTCCGTTTTTTCGGATAAGCATCCGGTATCCATATTCCATCCTCTTTGAGACGCAGGGTGGTAATGGTGTTGTCTGGCCGTCCACCTGAAAACTCTCTTCCCATGAGGAAGTAAATGTCATCAATGCCATGTGACTCGCTTCGGACACGGATACGCTGGCCCGGTTGCCATAACTTACCGTTCTCCATGCGATGGCCTTTAACAATAGCTGTCAGATCAAACCCGTTCAGGCGGGCATCGGCCATGGCCTTTCTTGCGCGATAATCAACCTGTGCCTGGTTATCAGCATCACCGGCAACCATAATTTGCGGACGGTAAAATGGTACGGTACTGTCCCGAACGGTGCTGCGTAAGCCATGAAAGCCATTCTCTGCAGAGCCGGTGCTGTCATAAATATCATCGGCATCATCGTCGTCTTCTGCGTCAGCGCTCTGGCCATCAACGTCAATAACATCGAGCTTCCCGGATTTTTTCCCCTGACCGTGTCCCTGTGCCAGCATTGTCAGTTCAGAGAACGCCCCGGTAATGGATGACCGGTCACTGAGATCGAGGACGTTGTTTCCCCGACCGTCACGATTAAGAATCAGCGTGGCCACCGAGTCTTTTGTGTAGTCCGGCCCACCAATAACCAGCGTGCCATCTGGCTCAAACCATGGCCATAACCCGCGTGCAGCAGCTGCACGCTCAAGCGTATCCCACGCACGTTCTCCGGGTTCAACGCTGACCTTGTCATTACGCAGGGAAGTCTCAGCCTCAATGCGGATGTTTGTCACCCCCAGCGGCCTGACTACCTGGGCGATCACTTCTTCAAGACTGAGCTGACGGGAGGTGAAAACTGGTGAAGCGCAGTCAACAAGCACGGCAGCGCCATCGCGACCGGAAAGCGATAAAGAGACCTGCTGACGGGATACGCGGCGCTGAACCACATCCACCCGACCGGACATCACCACATCATTACCCACCCTGACCAGTACCGGCACACCTCGTTTAATGGCCGCCGGAAAAATACCGTCAGGCAGCCCAAGCGTTACGCTCCAGGCATCGGAGGGGATCAGAAAATCGGAGTCAATCTGATAGCGGCTCCATGCACTGTGGATTTTGCCATCAATAACCAGGCTCACCGTATTCTGCGAATCTTTATCTTGAGTAGGCATTCAGAATGTCACCGGCTTTGATGTTGTTAGGATTACGTAATGTCGGATTAAGGCGCAGCAGCTCGGCGGCGCGGGTGTAGTCCTCGTACCACAAGTGGGCCAGCAAATGCAGGTTGGTGTCGGACAATATCACTCGCGTCGTCAGTGGCGGTCTGCTGGTAATAACGGCTGCGCCCAACTCCTGAACAGTCAGGGCAATATCCTTGAGGCTTTCAACCACGGGTTGCCATGTCACGCCACCCGGTGTTTCACCGGCGCTCACGTTTTGCGTATCGGCAGCAAAGGTGTCCCGCGTCTGGTCGATTGCCGTCTGAATGGCCGTCCTGGTGTCGTTGGTGATCTGCTCAATATCGACAGGCGACAGAATATCGCTGATGCTGCTGTCACTGAGTATGTCGGAAGCATCAAGCGCCAGCTGGATTGCAACCTGGATTTTTACCGCCGTTACCAGCTCAGTGATATCAGACGTTGATGATCCCGCCGGAACGGTGACGGCAACAGTCTTTTGCCCGGTCACGATTTGCTGAGGTAATGCGGCCACCTCCTGCAGATTGTTACGGCCATTCTTCCAGTCGGCCATCACGATGCCCGCTGTACCGGAAACGTCTGAAGACTGTGAATAGCTTCCTGGATTATTACTGACACTTGATTTGGACTGAAACGACGTCAGGCTCAGCGCACTCTGCAGGTCATTCATGAACGCTTTCGGGTAATTAACAAAATCCGAGGTGGTACTGACAAATCCCGTCAGTTCCCCCTTAAGTACGGTAACCATATTCAGCGTCGTGGTTGCCAGCAATTTCGCTTTCTTCATCCACTTTTTCGCTGTACGCAGAGGCGAGAGAATATTGTCGATGGCCGTCTGGGCTTTCTCCAGAGCAGATTGCGCCTGGTTGAAAATGATATCGGCCTTCGACAGCGGGAAGTCGCTGCCAAAGAAAGGCAGATTAAGTCCACCCTGGATAAAGACCACTTCGACAACGCAGTAATCAACGTTCTCCGCTTCATGCGATGCCTGATACTCAATGCACTGCATGCCCGTCATGGAGCCGAAAACCGGGTGGATTAACTCCGCGCTACCGCGTGTATCCAGCGCGGCCAGAAACGCCTGCAGTCGCACTTCGTAATCGTCACCCCAGAAAAGGACCGTCATTCGCAGGTTACGAGGCTTGCGGCCAAGGTCATCAACATCGCCGCCGTCCACATAGGGATACTCATAGGTCGCAATGTCGCGGCTGGCGCTGTCACGGGTATTAACCACATCGAAGCGGACGCCCCTGAATGAGGCATCCTGTAATGAATCTTCCCAGCTCACTGCGGGCCTCCTGTTGAGCCGCGAACGGATTGTTCGCCGTTGTATTCATTAACAGCTGATGCTATTTCACGACCGTCCAGTATCAGCTTTGTGGTGAGGTTAATGGGTTGTGATTTTTGTTGCTGCTGAGGCAACAGATAAGACGGCACGCCTGTTGCTGCAGGTGTGTTTTGCCCTATAGTGGCAGGTGAACTCCACCAGGATTTGACCATTGAAAAGAGATCAACATCGAAAAGAGGTTTCTTGTTATTCTCTTTTTCCTGAAACTTTTGTCTAAAAAGCTCGCCAGTAGTGATCCCTTTTGATTTAGCTTCCTCGTCAGCAGAATCGAATTTATCCTGGGCAGACTCATAAATAATATTTGCCACATTTGCATATGAAGCCCATTTTCCTAACTGGCCTGGCAAATCACTACTTCCCCCCAAAAATTTGTCAAGGAAGCCTTCTTTATCGCCGCCGATTTCCTGAGCATTAGTTACATAAACAGGTACGGCATTGTTGCCAGAAGCACCTTCCGCGAGAATTTCAAGGGGATTTGAGCCTGCTGGCTTGCCCCCAGCCCCTCCCCGTCCTGACATCCATTTTATCGCACCAAATACCGCCGCAGCCGCAGCCATTGCTTTAATTCCAATAGCTGCATCAGAAACAGCCCTGGTTAAACCAGGATATTCCTCTGCATACTTCAGTAATTTATCTGAAAGATATCCCAGGGAATCTGATAACGGCTTGACTGAATCCATCTCCTGAAAGTCTCTCTCGTTATCAAGTTGTCCCAGTTTGAATCCAGGTTGTTCCGACATTAACAAAAAACTAAGATCGCCAGCCGTTTTTCCATCTGATAAGTTACGTTGAGAATTAGCTTCTGAAATAACACCCTGCGTATAGGATTTGTTACCTCTGTATCCCAGGAGTGCAAGTAAAGCCTGTTGGTCTGCAATTATTTTTCCAATACCTGACCCTTCCAGTATTTTTGCTTGAGAGTTAATAATTTCTCTTTTTTCGTTTTCAGGCGCTATTTTAAGTTTTTCTTCTAGCCTTTTATAAGCAGGATTAGATGCAACAACCTTATCTACAATTTGGTTAAATGTTTCGAGAGGATTAACTCCTTTACCAACACCTTTGGCGAGACTACCTGAAAGATCGATTCCTCGACCACTCGGTAATTTTACTCTTGCGGCGGCATTAGCGGCATCCTGGCTATTTAATTTCAAGAGAAGATTATTAAGATTGTTACCTGCCTGGTCAGGAGAGCCAGCGGTAATGGCTGATGCCTGATTCCAACCCAATAACACTGCAAAGTCGTCCAGACCTTTCATACCAGCATTACCGGCGCTTGCAAGTTGTGATGGAAGCCACTTTGCCATATCCTTCAACTCAAATGAACCGTTTTGTCCGGCACTGATCGACATATTGAGTGCTTTATCAAGCTCTGTATCCTGAATTCCAAATGACTGTTTTAATTTAATTGCGATATTTGCAAGGTCAGCGGGAGCTGCTCCCGTTGCAGTTGAGTATTTTTGAATCAAAGGCAATATTGATTTCGCCGATTGCATGCTTACAGAGCCTGATGCAAGCATTGCATCCAGAGTCTCTGCTGCTGATTCTTTAGTCCCGCCACCAGTTTTAACTGAATGACGAATAAGGGAATCCATTTCATTCATACCAGTGCGCCGGCCCTCCAGGCCCTGATCTGCATAGGCTGTGTTAGCCATCATTGCCAGTCTCTGCTGGTAACTCATTTGATTCGAGACCGGACGGACCAGTGTAGCGCCTGCTGCCATGACCCCACCGGCTACAGCTGAGATAGTTGAGCCCGCAGTACCTAGTTTTTGCATTCGGCTCATACCTTCACCAACACCGTTCAATTCACTGCGCAAATTGCGCACTTTATCTTTCATGGCAGAGAAGGCTCTTGTCTGCTCATTAGCGGACAGTGCACCGGTACGAGATAAGCGGTTATAGGCGGCCATAGTCTGCTGTATTTCGCGCTGAATCTCTCGCTCTGAACGAATACCAAGGGTAGATCGCGCCGAACTGGCGCGACGGTATTCGTCCTGAAGAGAACGGGAGGAGCGAATCGCTGTGGCTGCGTTCTGCTGGCGGGATTTCGCCAGCTCATCATCGGTTTTTTGCGCCGCTTTGGTATCACGACTGATACCCTGCAGTGCCTGCTTAAGCACTTTGGAGCCGGTATCACGTGCCAGCAACTGCAGCGCCAGTTGTAAGTTACGCGCCATGGGTTATCTCCGTTTGCCGACTTTCTTCAGGCGTTGCGATTTGGCCGTACGGGTTGTGCGGGTGGTAGTTTGCCCGGTTTTCTTTCCGTGTAACCGGGCAAGTGCTTCGGTGTAGCCGTCGAGTTCCGTTCGTGTCATGCTTCCGATTTGCTGCTCACTGATCCCGTATCGTCCGAGTGCGAGGACGAGGGTTCGGTAGCCGGTGAGTTTTTGTTCAAATCCATCCGCTTTTTTTTAACAGCGTTAATCTGAGCATCAATGATGTCAAAGTCATCATCATTCAACTCATCAAGGAGTAACTCTGGTGTTATGTCTTCCTTATTCAGTGAACCAAGTTCTTCAATTGCCTGTGCCATCAGCGCTACACGATAATACATCCCCGCCGAAGCCCCTTCGGTTGTTCCGCAAGCCTCATCCGTGAGACGCAGGGCTTCAATAGTGTCCCTGACAACAGGCAGCCTGACGGCAAAGTCAAAATGGACTTTATCACCGTATTTAACGCCATATAAAAGCTGCTGCTTTTCCATTTATTCCTCCACCCGACGAAGCGCATTCATGGTGATATCGCGCTTCGCTTCGTTGTCGACGGTATACTGAGCCCCGGCCTGAGTGCTGAAGCAGTCCAGGTAAGAAACACGTTTACCGCTGCTGTTGAGTGGATACTGGGTGATTTTCGCACCTTCAATACCGCCCCAGTTCAGGTCGCCGGATTCCGGGATGACCACCGTAACGGTCAGCTGGATCTCTTCGATGCCACGGGAGAAACCTTTGGCCCGGCCCGTTTTGTTCATCGTCTTCACAAGCTTTCGCCCGGTGGTCACATCTTCCTTGAGGTCGGTCACTTCAATTTCCTGGCCGTCGACTTCCATGACGATCGCGCCAACATATTCTTCAAGAGCCATTCTGGTTTACTCCTCAGAGCAGCAAATCAATTCGACCGGCAAAGACGTGCAGGCCATTCACAACATCCGCAGGAATGCGACCGTTCAGCTGGTTAACATCCTGCAGATCGCGCTCAACAATAAGACCGTCTTTGTTGGCATCCACCTCCTCGACAATCTCCAGCTCCTCCAGCTTGTAAAGCACATCAAGCAGTTCGCTGCGCACCTTCGGCGGCGTCCTTGAGCTGAGCTTATCGCGCGGGAATCGCAGAGCGATGCGTTCACGGCAGGCCTTGCGCACGTAGTCCAGCGTTCGGATGGTGGTGATATCCAGCAGCGCCACATCATCCACGCCCTGGGCGTTTTTGGTGTAGGTGCTGATAGCGCGAACGATCTGCACTTTGTCACCGGGGCCAATCTCAAACGGCGTAAGACCATTACGCAGGGCGTTCTCCTGCTCGGTTCGCCCTGGCTGACTTTCCACTGCAGTCACATCCAGCGTGCTCATCGCAAGGGTGTTCAGCGGGCGGGCCGGGTCTTCTTCACTGGCGATAACAGCGGCATAGGCAGCGGCAATCTGCGCCGGGGTTTTTACCGAACCGCTATGCCAGCCCAGCGTGATACGCCCGTCATTCAGTGAGGCGGCCAGTGCAATGCCTGTGGAAAGCGACTTGCGCCACCCACCCACACCGATTGCGCCGCGCTGCTCCATCGCATTGCTGACGTTTGTCAGATGGTTACGCAGCGCCGTCATCGCTTCCTGGGTGGAGAAGGGGCAAACAATAATGTTATGACCTGCAGAGAACGCCGCTGCCAGCGCTGGCGTAATATCCGGATCAACATTACCGCCTGTAAGAGTGGTCGCCGCCGCTGTGATACCCGCTGCCGTCACGCCGGAAGAGACAATAATGTCGTTACCAACCGCCCCTTTATGGCGGCAGGTCAGGGTCACTTCCCCCGCGTTTGCCGTCGCTGTGACTGGCAACCCGTCTTTCTGGGTAATCAGTTCCGTCAACGCTGCCGCAATGGTCTCCGCCGTATCTGCAGCCGAAATGCCGACATCAATACGGGTACCATTAATGGTTACGCTCAGCTTCCCGCTGGATGACGCGGTGCCGGTCACGGTAACCTTGCCCGAAGCTGCTGTTGCAGTGGCCGCATCGCTGATGCCGACCATCTGCAGCTGCAGGTAGGGATAGGCACCGATAGCCGCTGTGGCCATCAGATGCGCCATTGAGCCACGGCCAAAGTACGTCGCGGCCTCTTCATCAGAGAAAACATTCTGAATGACAAGCGGCGCAGACGAACCGGAGGCCAGCATTGGCGCAATCATCAGCACCTTCTGGGTATTACCCGGCAGGGTACGAACGGCCAGACGGGTGTTGAACTCAAAATACTGTCCCGGTTTGCGGTTCGTACCGATAGTGTCAAAACTGATATTAGGACTGCTCACCGTTCACCTCCGTGCTGGCAACGTTATTTTTGCTTTTGGCGTTCTTGTCACTACTGGTGACAATAATCAGATCACCGGCCATTACCTGACGCTGGTAATAAGCGGTGTTCTCCACCTCAAGGGGTTCCGCATCGGTAATGTAGCGGCGCGCATTATCTTCGCGCGGCACGCTCAACCCACTGGCGGCTTTTACTTTAATTTTGCTCATGACTGATAATGTCCTCTGCTGCATTGTCTTTATCAGGCTGCTTAAGATCGTAACTGAGTCGGGTTTTCAGCCATGCCGGGTCATCGTCGGTGGTGGCACCACCATAAATCTGGAACATATGATCAACATGGCCTTCCGGCGCATCCGTCAGCGGGTAACGCCCGTTCTCCAGCGCTGACTCAATCCATTTCGTGTCGAACTCGCAGGCAAATACGGAAAATGCCTGAGACTCTATCTGGGTGTTGAAGAGCGTGCGCACGCGACCTGGGCTGAGCGGGTCGATTTTGATACCCGTATCCGCCATATCCTGACCGGACAGCAGACGACGAACGGCAGCAACAAGAATGTACGTACCGACCTCCTGTACGTGCGGCCCACCCATACGGGCCGCTTCTTCACTGCGCAGGCTGCGCTCGCCTACCACCACGACAAAGCGACCGTGAGTGACAAACCGTTGCCGTGCTGTGCTGTATGGCTCGGTTTTTTGCACCCCGCCGAACGTCACCCAGACGGCAGGCAGCTGGCGCAGTACCTCTGCAGGCTCGCCATCCAGCTCGCCACCGTAGGAGCGCACATTCTTCGCCATACGCCCCATACCTTTGCGAAGGCGCTCCACGATGGCTTTTTCAATATCCGTAATCACCATCAGAAACTTCCTCCGCCAGTCTGGTCACGCCCGAAGACGCGACCACCTGACACCATCCGCGCACCGGTTCCGCTTTTCACCACTTCACCTGTCGTCGTGCGGCCCAGATTGATTCGCCCGGATGCAACTTTTTCCAGGTAGCGAACGGTGTCTTCATACCGCTCGCGGATTTCTGCTGTCATCTGGGTCTCAGAGCCGCACAGAAGATAGCGGGCGATGTTGCAGCAGCGACCAACGAGAACACGGGGCTCATCAGCCCAGGGCACCGGATAGCGACCGCAGAGATATCCGTCGATTTCAGCGCTGGCCTGAACGAGTGCGCCGTTCAGCACATCATCGTCAATCTGCCCGGTGTAGTTGCGGTCGGTGAGCGACACGCATTCGCGCTCACCAAACGCCCTGACCATGTCCTCCCGGTTCGCGTACATGGCTTACCCCTTGGCCTTTTTGTCCGGGTTTTCCGAACCGGCCTGCAGCGCATCCAGCTTCTGACTCAGTGCATCACGTACCGTCTCCAGCTCCGTGATGGTGCCGTTTGCACTGGCAAGCTGCTGCTTAAGCGCGTCGCCATCCTGGTTGAGCTGCAGAACCGTCGCCTCCAGCTCGCTGACGCGTGCCTTGAGGCCGTCACGCTCGGTGGTCAGGGCGGAAACAGCATCGCCGTCGCCAGCGTTTTCAGGCACATCCTGCAAACGAACCACAATCAGATTGGGATCGTTTTCCAGAATCTGGAGTTCGCTGTCGCTGAAATGGTCATCCGGCCAGGTGACAGTATTCGCGCTGTGGGCGATGCCGAGACGGCGAAAGCCATCGCGGCGGGCAGTGATTTGAATCGGCATTATGCGTCCTCCCCGGTGGAGCCATACGCCATCTGCCAGAAGCCGTAGCCACCATTTGCACGGGCTTCAGCACCGAAGATGAACTTCTTGCGCATAAAGACGTTGTCAGCGTTGTAGTCGGTCTGCTCGACAAAGACCGGTTTTTTACGCTCCTGATAAATCAGGGGCTTCACGGGTTTTGACGTGTCCAGAAGGAACCAGGCGGTATCTGACGTCAGCTCTGGGACAACCAGAACTTCAGCCGTCCCCTTGTATGGGTTTGGCGTATTGTCAGGGAAGCGGTCAGCCGTCATCAGATAGTTGGCATCGTCTTCAAGAGCCGGAGGCACAACCAGGATGGTCGGGCGAATTTTCAGGGACGCGCCTTCATCATCCTTCAGGCTGCGCATGGCCGTTCGTGCAGCCCCGTAACTTGCTTTTGCGGCGGCAAGCGAGGTAACGGCAAGCTTTTTCGTGCCTTTGTTAGAGACCGACTTGCCCCCCGAAAGGTGGTCGGTATCAAAGAAGGGCTGACCGTCGTAGCAAAGATTGGTGAAACCTTTGCTCAGGAGAGCGAAGACGATATCGGCAGGCAGTTCTGCAGCGGACTGGCCCGCACCTTTCGCCTGCAGGGCATAGCCCATGATTTGATCGTCTTCGATATCGTTACGCTCAACTTCTACCGTCGCTTCCCAGTCTTTGTTGCGGATGGTGTAGTTGAACGCGGCGAGCGCTTTCACCACCTTGTCGCCAATCCACTCACGCATTTTCGGGAAACGGCTTAGCCAGCTGTAGTCGTTTTCTTTCCCGGTCGACGGCACCACCATGGCAATCTTCTGCCAGTCGGACGGAGCCTGATCAAAGGCGTTCTGGAAGGTCGCTTTCAGATTAATGAAAATCTGACGTACATTTTTTACGTTAATTAACACGGTTCTCTCCTTATTAAATCAGAACCCAGACGCCATCATTCTCAAGACCCAGCACCTTTCCGGCGACCGGGCGGGCGTTGGTATCACTGGTTTTGGCCACGGTCTGGCTGTCCACCACGTAGCAATCCTTGCCAGTCTGCGCCAGCGTGACCGGGTCAGCAGTGCTGTTGGCAAGGAACCAGGCTTTACCGCGACGAACCAGCACGCTCGCATCACCGGCTGCACCGGCAGTGTTATCAACCCAGCCATCACAGATTCCGAGGGTGGTATTGGCTGCAGTGGCGCTGCCTGGTACAGCAAAGCCCGCTGCGTTGGCCGCAATAATGTGGCCGCCAAAGAGTTCTGTGGCTGCCGCAACCGGGACGGCAAACAGCTGGCCGTCGCGATAAGGGGTATGACGATCCATTTCGCTCTCCTTTATTTGAGGTATTTCGCGACGCTTTCCGGGTCATTGCCCATCATTGAGCAGATGGCCGGGTCAATCGCATCATCTTCAGCACCCTGTGACGGGCGTGACGGAAGGCCTGCAGGCGGTTGCCCCTGAGTCTGACTGGTAGTCAGTGCGGCAATCTTTGGCGTTTTTTCGATAAAGGCGGTAAGACTGGCCGGATCGGATTTCGCCAGTGATGCAGCCCATTCCTGCTGTGCCGGAAGCAGACGACCGTCGCCGAGGGCAACCGTAATCAGCGCTTCAGCCTGCTGCGTGGCGAGTGCGGCGGTATTTCCCGCACCGGCACGCTCTGTCGCCTGCTGAACGGCTGAATGCATGACCTCCACCGAAACCCACTTAGCCGGGTCAGGCGTGTCGAGTTTCGCCGTCAAGTCGGCGATGTTCTGCGCGTTCTGGTTCAGGATATCCAGCAGACTGACCGACGCCGCTGCAGTCCCCTGGCCACCGGAAATCATGGTGATGATTTTTTGCAGCTCAGCCATGATCTCTTCTTTCGTTGAAGCGGTTGGCAGATTGAGCATCCAGCGCAGGTTGCTCAGTAACTCGTTGAGAAATTCTTCATCCATTTCGGTCTGACCCTCTGTGGTTAAATGCGCGGCCATCAGGGAGGCGGCAGCAAGTAACACTTCCTCCATCCCGTCGACCGCTGGTGTATTGGTCAGCGCGGCGTTGAGCAACTCCAGCACCTGACCGGTTTTGTCGTAAGAAAATACGGGGGAAATAAAGCGATATGCTTTTGCTGCCACCATGTCTGCAGCGGCAGTGGTCCACTCAACATCGACAGCAAAGAGGCCTTCACCTTCGCGCCACTCCAGCTTTTTGAAAAAGGCCGCAGCGGGAGCTGGCAGACCATTTTTGGCTGAACGTAAAGTCTGATGTTCATAGTCCAGGACATACGGCGTCTCGCGTTCATCGGCTGCGGCAATCAACCGCTCGGCGATTTCACGCGTCATCAGCCAGGCGGCACATTCGGTCGGACGGCCATCTCGGGCGCGGAATTCACCAGCCGGGAAGAGCTGGATGACACCGGGAGTGGCGGTGTTAATTTCCTGGGTGAGTGAAGCGATGAGTGTCTTTTTCATGGTGCCGACGATACGGCACCACTGCGGGGAGGTTCAGATGAAGAGGTTCAGTGGATTATTGCTGAGGATCGTTTTCTTTGGTTGTCGGCTTATCGGGTTTAGCAGACTGACGCTTCTGATGCCGGCGGGCAAAGTATCGGTCAGTGAGCCACTCAGCAACCTTTATAACCAGGCCCCCAAAGATGCCAATGAAAACCCACTGCTGCGGGGTGAAATAATCAAGGAAAGCTTTGAATGTGTCCAGTTGCTCGCTCCCGTAATGCATTTATGAGCCCAGACCTTTTTAAACCGCTTTTAAAAACGTCTGAATACCTTCTGGCCGAATCACTCTAGCACAATCAGACTGAACGCGTCACAGCGCCTTACAGGACGAATTTGCCCTCAGTCTAAAATACGTTTCAGATATTGCTCAGCCGTACTCTCCATCTTCTCCACGTCATCTTCGGTGAGATGCAGGAAAGGACGCGCGGGCATCTTAATTTTATACGCCCCGATTGTGTTCCACTGCTCAAAGTTGGAACGGGATTTTTTAACGAACCGGTTACCCACTGAACCATCCTTGTTCTGGCGGTAGTAGGCTTTCTGGCTGCGGGCCGGAATGCTGATTTCCCCACCTTCCTGATGAATGCGGGCATATTTCACATTGGTCCCGACCGTCGCCTCATCATTCGTGCTGTACTGCGTGATACTTGCCGCCAGTCGACCGCTCTTCTGGAGAATTTTACCTCCCCGGCGCTGACGGGCATATGCCGGGCTCCAGCCCATCCACGCGGGCCGCCCCTGTTGCGCGAAGTTTTCTTCAACCGCATCTCCCATAGCAGCGGCCATCTCACGCATCAGGGGGGCGCGGTTTTCCAGCTTTTTAATGAGTTCACCGAGTGAGCGCTCAAAGTCACCAATGTCATACCTGATGGCGTAGCTCATGATTTCAGCTCCAGCAGCTGCGCCGCGCGTTCAGATAACACATCGCCAGGGGTGACTGTGGCACCGGCGTTTACAAGCGACAGACGCCAGCCATCGTCAGACTGCACACCACGCACGGCGCGGGTGCCGTTCTGCCCGGACAGGAGCCACACCAGAGCGTCATCATCAAGCCAGACACCAGCAGGCTGACGGAGCAGAACGGGAAGCTCTGACCACATCGGGCCCGGAGCTAGCCGGACATCCTCTTCGTGAATACTTAATGTGATCGCACCGTTAACACCACGCTCTTCGAGGCGATTCAGCAGCTCAGGCTGGATACCGCCAACGCGCCTCAGGTCGCCACGGGTCTTCTGCCGCACGCTGACGGTGTCGACCCAGCGACGCACATCATCGCTGACGGCATCCAGCACAGCTGGTTCAGACAGGGTTTCATGGATAGCCTGAGAGGCAATCCGGGGCGTGGTAGTTGCAGATTTATCCATCAGGCGCTGTCCGAGAGAAGAGAGCCAGCCCTGACCCGGATTGTGCCCGAATCCGGCATCAGGCGTATAAAGCTCGCCGTTGAAGCGTAACGCCTTAACGTCACGGGTTTCTTTTGGTCCCCATGCCTGCTGTACCGTGACAATGTCCTGCTCCCATGATTTGACCTCAATCCCCATGCGGTCTGCATCTGCCTGAGTTCGGGCACGAATGCGGCAGCGGCAGTGGTAACCGTCAGGCGGGTACATAAACTGCCACACTGGATCGTCATAGCGGGCAGTGAAGCCATTGAGTCTGGCGTGGAGTGGCCGGGTGTGCATATCCATGACGGCCACGCGTTCCCATATGGGGCGAAATTCCGCGTTGGCCATCTGCTCCGCATAGCGACCGGCACCATAGGCCGCCTGCATATTGGTTTCAAAGATGGTGCGCAGACGGCGTGGCGTGAGTTGCTTACCCTCCAGAACGCCATCGTCATCGGCGACCAGCCTGGTACGGTCGGCGAGCCAGCCCTTACGGATCAACGTTGGGGTAATCTGCCGTTCGAAGTCACGAAGCGTGCCGCCGTTAACAATATGCTCGCGCAACGATTTATGAATATCCTCAAGCACATCCTGTTTAAGGACGCCCGCCACGGTGAAACTGGTGGCATGGGCGCGGGCTTCAATATCGTGCCAGTTAAAGCCGGTGGCGTAGCCCTTCGATTCGAAGTAGGCAATCGCTTCTTCGGGCTTTAACCCGATGGCGTACCCCAGATCAACATCAGCTTTCGGCATTGAGTCGCCCCCAGACTTCGCTGACAAACAGTGCCTGTTTTATCAGCTGTTGCAGCTGCGTATCATCCAGCTGAGGGTAACTCGCAGCAATGATATCCAGTGCCTCATCAGGGCTTTGCCCCTCTCTCAGAGCCGAAACCAGCGGCGCAATCAGCTTATCCATGGCCACCGCGATGCTCTCCCCAGGCGACGTGGCGCTGTCCAGCGCATCCTGAGCAGGGTCAACAACCTCGCCCGTGGTGCTCAGTGCCGCGAAATGGCGGAATACCGGCGTGGTGCTCAGCCCTACCGGAGAGGAAACAGCAGGCGGCGTCAGCACAGCTTCGTTCTCTTTTGGCACCGGAATCCCGACCTTTTTGTGTATCCATGACGTCGGGATAGTGTCCATCCCGGCGCGTACCAGCGCGGAAACACCATTGGCAAAGGTTTCAATGCTCTCCAGCTCACGGGTATCAAATACCAGGCGCGGCTGACGGCGCGGGCTGACGTTATAACCATTAATGGCCAGTAACATACGAATGAAGCCACGATAAAACCCTTCCAGCTGGCGGGCATCAGCGGTCAACAGATCGTGCCGGACTTCGTTATGCACATTACCAAGGGCATTTGTTGAGGACTTGCCGTCCGCCTGTGACGTCAGCGTGCCGCCGAGAATGACCTTTGATTCGGTACGTTCGCACCAGTTAATCATCGCCATGAAAGGATCGGACTGCCCCTCGGCGGCATCCTTAAATTCGATTTTGGTGTTATCAGGGATGATCCCCGAGGCGTTATGACCGATGCTGACCAGCGCCTCCATAAGTTTATCCTGTTCATCCTGGCTGGCCCCGGACATATACGACCCGATACGCGGTGGCAGCCCGTAGATTTCCAGGAACTCAGCGAGATCGCGCACGCTGTAGTTTTTAAACAGATAAGGCCAGACCAGTACGCGGTATAAGCCGGACTGCGCGATATAGCCTGACTTGGCGTTGTGCGTATGCACCAGCCAGCCAAACGGCCAGAGTTCTTCTCCACCCAGCGTGCCGGTGTTAAGACGCACCTCATCCCCGGCTTCCGGCGTGGTACAGAACCAGCGATGCGGACGCAGTTTGATTTTGACGGGAAGCCAAAGATTGCCGTCAAGTTCCCACTTTTCAATCTCCTGAGCGGAAAAGCCATGCCCGATAGCTTCAGCCGCATTCAGGGTAATATCTTCCATCTCCTGAAGGTCAGCGAACCAGCTGGCCACCATCGCGGCGATCTGCTTTTCTTCCGCCGTCGCGTTCGGCGGTGGCTCGATGCTCCAGTCCAGAGTGAGCAGCGCATTCTTGCGCTTGGCCATTTCAGAAAAGATATGCCCGTCCCGCTCAACCATATCTTCGAAAAGGTCAGCCTGAGCCGCCAGGTCGCCGCGTTCAGCCGCTTCCAGCAGTCTAGGAAGCCGAGCAATGGTCATTCCCCGTGAGGGGTGAGTTGGCCAGTCACGCTGCAGCTCGAACGTGCGGGAGGTCTGGGGGGCTTTAAGCACCTCTTTATTAAGCGGGCGACCATACTGGTCAAGAATCTGAACCATTATCAAAATCCTCCTGAAGGACCGAACCTGTCCCCGCTATGTCCACGGCGGGGAACAGCTTTAAATTCGAAATTACCAGCGCCGGAAACGGCCAGCATCCAGAGCATATGCAGGGCATCAGGCCCGTCATCATGGTCAGCTTTGGGGAAGTGCCGGAGCTGGTCGATGAGAGTAGTCTGCGAAGGGTGCAGGCGTATCAGGCCGTTGGCCATATGTGGCTGCAGTGACTCAATGCGCAGGAGCTTATCAACCGAAGGCGTGACGGCTCTGGCAGGAACGGGGATACCCATCGCAGCGGAGCGCTTCACCAGTTCGGTGCGCAGGAACTCCTGGAACTGGACGGACTCGACCGCCCAGACGAGGCAGTTATATTCCCGCTGCAGCTCGATAACGTCAGAGATAATTTTGTCCGGCACACGCTTTCGGATACGCGCTTCAACAACATCCAGAATGCCGGTGAAGCGGTTGAAACCGCCAACCAGCAACGCAGAAGGGTCCCGGCTGTTGCCGTGTTTACCCAGGCTCGGATCACATGCGCCATAGAAACGCCACTCGTTAAGGCGGTTGACCCAGAAATTAATACAGCCGGTAAATGGCGCATCTTCGCCGCTGACGGGATCGTTCTGATATTCCGCATCAAAGGTACTGTGGCCATCACGGGCACGGATGAGCATCAGGGCATAAAGCGGACGCGCAGCCCATGACACCACGGCTCCTTCATCCATCTCAGCCTGATGCTCACGGTAGTACGCCTGTGCCAGCATCTGACCATCTTCGTCGTTGTTGCGCAGGATTTCTTCCCACTTATCCCACAGCGACATATTGTGCGGCCAGCTGATAAGCGCTTTGAACCGGGCCCGCGTCCATAGCGGATTTTTAAGGGTGCGGGAAAGCACGGAATCGTAGTGCAGGATTGTCCCGATATACACCACATCGAATTTGGCCCCCGCGCCGCCGAGCGGCAGTACGGTTTTTTTGAGCCAGTTATCGAGCTTGTCGCGTTGCTCAGGGTTACGCACCAGCTCATCGTTCTCGATATCATCGAGCACAGCCAGGTCAGGACGATACGGGCCATGGCGCAGACCACGCAGCTTTTTGCCACTACCGGCGACCTGTACCTTAATGTCGTTTCGGGTGAGGATTGTCCCGGCCTGCCAGACGCGGCCACCGCCCGTCGCTTCAGGGAAGTCCATCAACAGGCGGGGGTTAAACTGCAGCTCCGCCTTTATCGCCTCCAGCATCGGATAGGCCTGGTCGATGGAATCCATAATGATGACCGGGTAATGCTTGAGCGCCAGCACAATGCACCAGATGACAAAAAGCTGACTCACGATGGTGGATTTGGCTTCACCACGCGGAGCTGCGATCGCATCGTTCTGGCTCCCCGTGGCCTGGATGATTTCAGGCAGGCGCTTATAAAGATAGTTATGCAGCTCACTGCGGGCGGAATGGCGGACATAGTGCGGAAAATAATGCTGCACAAAGTATTCAAACCCCGTTACAGGGTCAGCAACGAGGCCGCGACGCTCAGCAATTGCTGCAGCGGAGGGGTCAAAGCCCACATCTTCGGCTTCAATGGTGCGACGCAGACTGGCGGAGAGTTCCGCCAGTTCGGCAAGAAAATCTTTGCTGGATAACTTAGTTCTGGCCATGATTAATTTGCCCTTAACAGCCTGTTAATGGTGATTGCGGAGGGCTTTATTAACCTCGCTGATGAAGCGGTTCATCGACTCGATGCCGGTTTTATCTCGTTCAACATCGAGGCTGTAGCAGCCTGTCGACGTCGCGACGGTTACGTTTCTGCCGCCCGCGAACCGGACGCCCAGCACGTCACTGGCCATCACATAGTTTTCACTGTTAACCCGGATTAACTGGTCAGCCATAGTGTTGCTCCATCTCCTTGCCGAAGGGTTCAAGGATTTCCACGAATGCGGCCAGATGCTTTGGATAGTGCTCGGCGACAAATGCGCTGAGCTTCTGGATAACATCCAGCGCCACCGCCAGCTGGCTTACCTCCGGCAGTATTTTCTTGTTTGCTGCGACAGCTTTGTTAAATGCATCAGCAAGGCTTGCCAGAAGCTCGACGCGTTCCCCCGGAGGGAGCTGAGACTCGGTTGTAAGCAGTTCCAGCGTGGTCTGATACTGGGTCATTAACCCGGTGAGAATGGCGCGGCCAATCTCTTCAAGTCCATTACCGGCCATAAGGTGAGCGGCGCGTAACTTATCCCAGTCATCGCCTGCGTCCTGTGCTTCCTTTTTCCAGCGGCGAGCTGTCGCAAATGCCACGCCAGCCTGAGCGGAGGCGATTTCGAGCGACATCTGGCCGAAGATATAAGATCGTCGCAGTTTTTCCCGTGTTTCCTGCGGATGCGCCATATCACAGCTCCAGTTTTGCGCGAATGAGCAGAATCGCTACCGTGATGACGCCGCCCGCGATGCCACCTGTAATCGCACCCGCAGAGGCACCACGGCGAGCGGCATCGTCGCTGATGGTAGTGAGACGAACATCAATCCGGCTCAGCTTGTCATTAATCCCGCCCAGAATGTCCGGGCTGACGGGAGCCTGCAGGCGATCGAGCTGAGCGGAAATCCGGCTCAGTGTTTCCTGTTCGCTCTGGCTGATTGTCGCGCGGCGGGTTCGGCGCTTGTGTCTGGCTTTCATTTATCCTGTTTCCTGTCCAGTTTGTTATCAATGCGCTCGATAGCCGCTCGCAGCTCCCTCATCGCATCCATCATTGCGGTGTAGTTACTTTTTGCATCCTCACGGCGCTGGTATTCATCCCGGATGCGATCAACCGCCTTTTCCAGGTCGGTGATGTCTTTTTGCAGACGACGTATCCAGATGGTGCCGAAGGTCGCTGCCAGCGCCAGCGCAATCTGAAAGGCTATATCAAGAGTCATAATGTTTTTCACTTCCTGTAATACTCGTTTATTGCCTGCAGCCTGCTCTCAATGAGCTGGCACCATGCGCCGTATTCCGCTGAAAACGCCACTATACCCCTGGGGGAGAGTCCGCCACCGGAGCCTGTGGCCTGGCCGGAATGACCAGAAGTGCCGCTGGCGGTGGCTGGCAGATACTGACCAGCGGGGAGACCTTCGGCTCCGGGGTAGCCGAAGGCTTCGCGGAAGAGCTGCAGGCCGCCAGGACCAATGCCGGTATAACCAGGACCATCTTTATCAAGTGCATCGTCAAGCCTCTTTTTAAGATCGCGAACAGTCTCATCATGTTTCTTTTGCTTTTCAGCCAGCTCGCGCGTCAGCGCATCCGCTTTCTGCTGCCAGGCGTTCTGCTTATCAAGAGCAGCCTTCAGGTCAGCTGCATACTGATTCGCAGCGCTGAGACGCTCCTGATCCCACTGCCGTTCTTTTTCACTGAAACCATCAGTCAGGCGTTGCTTCTCCTGGCTGAAGGCCAGCGCCTGAGCGTCCAGCTTGTTGCCTGTGATGAAGGTGCCGAACCATATCCCGCAGCCTGTCAGCACCACGACGACGAGCAGCGGTTTCCAGCTAACCTTCAGGATTTTCAGGGCTGCTTCCCACATCGCGCACCTCTCTGGCTCGTTTGATGGACATGTGTTTTGATGCCTGGCTCTGTGCCACCCATGCGCCCAGATAGGTGAGATACAGCTCACCAGGTGTTTCTGGACGGGTAACGGTGAGCCAGACCAGCACGAAGGAACTGACCAGAAAGGCCAGAAAAACGATGGTGTCTGACGTTGAGAGACGACCGGTGGCCGGGTTCGTCACCAGATCGCGCAGAGAGATCGTCATAGCGCCGCCTTGGCGACATTCAGCCGCGCCACGCGGTCGGCCTGACCTTCAGCCGGAGGGTTGATACGGCGGGTGACAGCCAGAAAATCGCCTTTGTCCGCCAGCTCATTGCAGCCATTAGCCTTCCAGTACCAGGCCGCGCTGCGGGCTGCGTTGAGATACTCCAGTAACAAATCGGGATTAGCGATGAGATCGAGACCCAGCGCCTTACCACAAAGCAGGTAATTATTGCGCAGGGTAATCTGAATCAGGCCACGCCCGCGAAAGCGCCAGCCATCGCCTGATGCTTCATTACCGTTACCACCCTGATTTGCGTAAACATAATTCGCCATTTTTTCAGGGTTACGGGTATAGCGGCGGGCAAATTCAATCTCGCTGGGCTCAATAATACGATTCTTATTGAGATCGAAGTCGCTGCGGAAAATACGCGCCACGCGCTCAGCATCTGAATAATAGAGATTTTCACTGAGCCGACTGAAGCCCGCGCTCTCGTGGCCGGTTTGAGCAATAAAGGCGGCAAGCCGGGCTGGTGTATTAATCTGGAATTCAGCGGTGGCTTTACTGAATGGTTCAAACCAGCGTTGCGCCATCACTGGCGAAAGGCCCGCTGCTCGCTGAAATTGTGGGAGTGTTAAAAGCATAACGCCATCCGGTTAAAAAGGGATGGCGTCAGTATTTCATCGGGTTAGGTGAATAATCAGGTGAAGGGGTTCAGTGGCTTATTGACTAACATCAATTATCTCTACATCGTCACTTTCTTCAATATGCGCAGGAGGTGGGTTGTTAATTGCAAATTTACATTCCTTACCCTGTTTTATGTATGATTCACCCTGCGCATTCACAGCCTTAACATTATCAGTTTTTAATGAAGATAGCCTTGATATCCAATATGAGTAAGCTGCTGCTGGTAACGTAGCGCAAGAGCTAAAAGGTGTAGGGTTTAAAAGAAGATTCTCCCCATACAATTTTTTCGCATCCTCATCAAGGAGGAGGAAATGACGACTCACTGCAACAACTTCAGGTGTAAGATATCCCAGACTCTTGTACATATCAAAAACAGCAGTTGCACCCATTAAAGTGCTCTGCGTTTCATTAAATATTCTCTTAGTTTCCTCAAGTTGATTTTTATAAGTCTCAACTGCTTTTGTATTGGGTACTGTTTTTGCTACTGCAGTAGTACTAAATACCACCAAGAAAAATGCCACATATCTCATTGCATTGCCCATTAGAATAATTTTCCTTGACTGTTACAATCTTTGTTTTTCTGCTGTGCAAGAAGTTCCCACGCAAAGCGATCACTAAAACCATACTTAGGGCAAAGAAAGGTCATGGCCATAAGAGAGGATGAACCTTGTCCACGCACTTCGGCGAACTCGGCTAGAAAGCGACGGTTACGTAATTCACGAAGGGCACGATCACAGCGGGGTAAATAGAGAACTTCGCCGCCAAAATTCTTGATGAGTAATTGGGTTTTCTCATCGCCGATAGTATCGCGCAGGAGGGCTGCGCGGCTGGCCCCCATAGCGCGGAGGCCTTTACCTATCGGGAACGTGGTGCCACCAAAAGCAGAAAGAAGCTGCTCGGTCGCCGGGAAGCCTATCAGGTCAGCTATTTGTATCACTGCTGATGGCAGCAGCTCCGTTACCTGTTCCAGATTCATTATTACGCTCCCGCTTTTTTCGCCGACTCGCATCAATGCTGAGAGCCTGCATGAGTTTGGTTAACTGTTCTGTCGTCAACCACTCGATGTATTTGACGTGGAACATATGATCGCACATTTTCTCGGCATAATTCCACGGACGTTTTGCATCTGCAAGTAATGCATGAATTTTAGCAAGAATTGACTCGCGCGTATTGGCAACCTTTGGACGTCGACCATGTTTTGCTGAGTAGCGAGGAAAGCCCTTACCATGCATATATTCCCTGACAGCCTGCAGTTCGTCGAGAGTGCATTTAGTGGATGATGTTTTACCGTTGCATAAGCGAGACAGAACACTACGGTAGGTTACATCATCCCACCCAAGATATGCCTGACCCGCTTTAATAGCCCCGATAAGGCCTCGTTTTGCTGGCGTGGACATAATATTTCTCCTGTTGGTTGCCATTATCGCAGGCACTTTGTGAAGTGCCTGCTGTAATGACTTACTTTAAAGGTTCCATTTTGCTGACGGATATACCACCGATTTTCCCTTCAACCCTGACAACCAGACGACCATTGCGCATATGCCAGGCTTCTGAGCGGGTTATTACGGTCTCCCGTTCGGGCATACCTGGTGTCGGGTGATACAGGAAACTGGAGCCGACAGGAAAACGCTGGTTAAATGTCTTCGCCGTCAGGTTTCTGAGCAGACTTTTCATCGTTCTCCTCCATATGTGCATCGGTTGCAATAATGCTTAATGGCCATAAGAGAAATGCGAACCAGCAATTCTGGCAGGATAAATTAGCCAATCCCACCAATCGGACCAGGATGCATGCCCAACACCAGCCAAGTGTCAAATACATCGCCAGAAATATGAGGATGAAAGCTATATCCATCACTGTATTCCCCGAAGTTTCTTGAAAGACTCAATCGCCTTTCTCATATCAGCCTGAATCCCCTTATTAAGAACGTTGCGGTTACTCGCGTCGTAATAGTTGAACCGCAACTTAAGAGGAACCGACAACAACTCAACAACCTGGCTGTTATCACGGAAGAACCAGACACGGCGGTTGCCGTTATCCTGGAACTGGCAACCCGTTACGCTATGCATAACTCACCTCCGTTAATGGGTGACGTTTACGGTGGATCGCAATCGACACGCTTTCCCAGTCCTGGTAAAGAAACAACAGACCAAGCTCACAGGCGCGATCAAACTCCCTGGTTGCGCCTGTGCTCTTTTCCCAGCCGTTCAGGAGGAAAACAGCATCAGCCTGCTCAAGCATGGACAATGTAATTTGCAGATACTGCTCATGCTGCAGGCCGTCAGGAAGAATGGCCGGATTGAGGACGGTGAAGCCGCGCTCTTCCAGGATGCGAGCCTCAGCGTTGAATTCATCGCGGTTAAAGTTGTGATACCCGGTCATTGGACCTGCAATGAAAACCACCGGCTTACGCTCAGAATGTTTGTTTAAATTCATCAGAGATACCTCACATGATTTTTCCAGCGGTTCTGTGCAGCGCTGCGTTTCTTCTTGTCGCACCACTCGTTGCCAGGCTGGGGTATCGTTGCCGGCCATCCTGTCATCGCTTTACGGTTACTGAATTTGAAAGGCATGCGCAGCAGTCTTCTTGCTTTGCGGTTTGTCATTTGGCAGCCTCCTCAGAGCGAAACATCATGATTGTCAGAGCGCCCTTTGTGGCAAGACGAACGGTTGTACCAGGCTCAATGCTCTGCAGTTCGAAAGCGTCGTATAACTCATCAATAGCCTTCTGACGACGTGATGACTTGCGGTGTTTATCCCACGATTTCAGAACAGCAGAGGTAAACCACTTACCGGTCTGGACCATGATGAATAGCCAACCCATGAAGGCGAGCCCGGTATTCAAAATTTCGGTGATTGTCATTTCTCTATTCATCTCCCTGGTCGAACAAGATTCGCGAGTAACCCGCATTGGTAGATACTTCCAGCCATCCATCACACCGTTCACCGGTTCTGAGATTTATCACGCGAGAATGCTGGTATTGAGAGCCTCGGATATCTTCCAGTTCATCATCGCTGAAAAACATCGGCTCTCCGCAGTGAGGGCAGTAGCATCCGTAATCACCATCAGCGCGCCCAATTTTGTTAACTATGAGAATTTCGTTGGTAGCCATGTCACTATCCTTTACCGGCAACGCGTTCTGCGTCATACAGCCATGCATCAATCGGATTCAATGAGTTTTCGATTGGTGCCCCTCCTGATTGATACATCAGCTGCCTTGCACGTAAAAACAGCTCGTTCACAGCTTCCAGCTCATCCAGCTGCGCCAGCACATTAGGGTCACAAACATCAACAACCGTTAGCGCGTTGGCACGAGCAAACTGGACATCAAGCGCTGTAGCCAGATTGCGAACCAGCGCGGCAGACTCAGCGCAATGTAGTTCTTTCGCCAGCGCATGCCCGGCTGCTACGAGTTCTTTGACTGGCGTAGTTTCCAGTTGAGGCGAGGTTTTCATTTTGTCACTCCGATCTGTTCGCATTTATTAGCTGAACTGCTTACCGCGTGATGTAGCTGCGCATTACGTCCAGCCAGATATCCCTCGCTTTCCGCCTTATCCGTTCCTCTGGCTTTGCCGGGTTTGCGCGGTTCCAGCCTTTTCATGCCTTCGCTTAATTTCCTGCTGCGGTAGCACTCCATCAGAGTTGTCTCCGCCTCCGTGACGGCGAAATCACTGACAACGGCATAAGCACCGTTGACCCATGCGGAGCAGAAGGTATCGGCGCGGGCAACTTTTGTGGCCTGTTTGATGTTCTTGCGTAATGTGGATAGGTAATCACGGCGGGCTTTCACCAGTTGCTTACCCAGAACTTCGAATGAGTATGCCGCTATCTGAGGGCGTTCGTCGGGGCCGTAATAGTGTATGGTGCGTTTTGCTGGCTTGCCCCACTGCTCAGTGCCATGGCTGGTGTAAAACTTCACGCCAAAAACGCGGGCGACCATCTCTGCCAGTATTGCCATATATTCCGGCATCTTCTCAGCATGAGAGGGGGCCTTCTGGGTAGAAGCTTCATTGATATCAATCAAATCAGCATCAGCCTCAGTCAGCTTGTGGGTTTCCATCAGACGCTGAGCACGGCGCAGGGCAAGTGCAGCTTCTTCAGCGCTGGAGTTATTACGCGCCATCGCGATCAGCTTTTTAATTCTCTGGATATATTTCTCTTTATTTTCCATTGTTCAACTCCTGAATTTGGCGTAAGCCAGCCCCTGCGGGTTTACGCCATTTTTAAAAGTGATTTAAATTACGGTTAAAATCAGTTGACGGGTTTCAGCGATTTAATATTCGCGAAATAAGGCTCCTGATTTATTTCCACGACCGTGACCTTATAAAGGTCATTTGCCACATCTACCGTTCTGACTACACGGCCACCGCGTAAACCTGTGGCTGGCTGATAGATAAATGAACTGCCTTTAGGGTAAAGGGCATTGAATTCTTTAGCTTTCATCTGGAACACCCCAGCCACGATGTGCGGCATGACGACAGAACTCCATACGCGAAGCCGCATAAATAGAGTTCACCTCCATTTTTGCCAGACTGAATGCCTGTTTCCATGAATCCGCCGCCCGCTGAAACTCGCCGTTCTGTTCGGCAATGACAGCGCTGGTTGCATACGACATGAAAGGGCTGCATGGTTTGTCCGATTTAGCACGATCAAACAGAATGGCCATCTCACCCCCCCACGCCAGCGATATCGAGAGGAATGGCGCGATACTGATCGCTTTCACCAACGCGCTCATAAACACGGATATAAGAACGGCTGCCGACAACCTGAACAGCCTCGCCGATGGCCTCCATCGCCTTAACCCAGCGAGCGTCTGTAATATCGAGGCGGCGCAATGCCAGAACCGCGCCGGTATTCACTTCACCTTCTTTTTCCGTCTGGAATGCACGGGTGATGATGGCGCGAATCTCCGGGCGGGCATTCTCGGTCCAGTCTGCCAGACATTCATCAATCAGTGATTTAGCAGCCTGCAGGCGCTCGTCAAATGCGATACGGTCCTGCATGGCACGCTGAACCTTATAGCGGCCATCATAGCTGTAGAGCGTGACGTTACCTTTTTTGCCGCCCAGGCTGACGCCGTACTGACTGGCGGAGATATCAACAAAGGCTCCGATATCGGAAAAGCCGCTAAGCTTGAACTCTGCCAGTGCAGCACTCAGGGCCGTCGCTTTTTCGACGATGCTACGCACCAGATCGTCACGCATCTGGTCGGTATCTTTGATCAGACTGACAGGGGTCAGTACGCCCTTGGCGTCAATCCAGTAACCCTCTGGCGCTTTTTTTTCAGTGAATTGCTTGTTTTCAGTGGACATTTTTACTCTCCTTAAATTGACGCGTTACTTTCTTAACGACTTCGTTAACCTTTGCCAGCACATGACCAGCCAGACCTTTACCCACTTTGTCAGCCACTTTGCTGACGATATCGCTGTCGCCGTCATCAGGGATAACCCTGCAACCGACTTCAAAACCGCGAGATTTGTCCTTTATTTCAATAACAATCTTTGCCATATATCCCTCTGCTTAATGAAGTGATTCAGACCAGACCACCCGACACCCGCTTTCATCCTGATAGACGCCCTGGCGAAAGCGCCCGTGGCGGTCATTGCCTGTGATATCAAACCGAGCCAGACCCTCTTTTTTCATCCGCTCGCACCATGCATGGCGCACGATACGAATGACCGGCTGTGTGTTGCGCAGGGATACACTTTTCACCTGAACTCCCTGTGCTGACAGAAATAAAATCAGCGTTTCTGCCCGGATCAACGCAGAGATAACGCCTGCGTTGTCGGTGTTTCCTGATGTTCTGGTCATGGTTAAATCCTCAGTTAATGAGCATTTCTGCGAACTTGCGGACAGCGCCTGCGCTGACTGCATGGCCACTGATATCGCTGTGACGGCTGACACCGCGCACCAGTTTGAAAAGACGTCTGGCGTTTCCGTTGCTCGCCCGGAATAGCGCCTCAGATACGTCAGGGTTCTCAGCATCCGGCAGCATACTGATCGCGATATCGCTGATATCGGCCTGCGGCAGGGATTCGCCGATGTTGAGCGCCAGACCCACGCGGCTGAAAAGCTGCTGATACTCACCGCGCTTGCCTTTAAGGTTGATAATGAGGCGAGGCATCCCGGCCAGAACGACACCGATACCGGCTTTGTCGTGGATGCGGCGCAGTGTTTCCAGCGCACGGTATGGAAGGTTCTCAGCCTCATCGACCATCAGGAGGCGACCTGAATCACGCAGGGCAGCAATGCAGGCTTCGCTGAGTTCATGCATGTTGCCGCGTTTGCTGAGGCCAAGCAGCCCACACAGCTCTTCGAGCACAACACGGGCGGTATAGCCGGGGTCGGCCTCTATCAGCAGCGCATCACGATGCCTGGACGCGTATTCACGCAAAATCATGGTTTTACCCAGGCCAGCAGCGCCATAGAGAACGTTAATCTCCCCATCCAGGTGCGCCAGGCGAATGACCTCAATACCCTTGCGGGAGGTCACTGTGGGGATATAGCGCGGCGTGATGCGCCGCGATTTTTCCTTGTCGGCTTCGCGGGCAATGAAGCTGCGGGCCAGCTCGTCGATGCTGTCCACATCACCCTGATATTTTCCCTGCAGGTACTGATTAACCACTGCCGGGCTTTTACCAAAAGCGCGGGCCACCTGTGTCTGGCTGTAACCCTTGCGGGACATAAGTTCATTCAGTTCTGTTTGTAGGCTCATATGTCTCTCACTTACCGGGTATTACCGGTTTTTTTCAGATATTCTTCACGGTCGGTTTCGAGGAAGAAATAATGTTCTTCTTCCGTAATCCGGCTGAATTCAGCCGGGATAAAGCTCCCCAGATCGTCGAAGCGCTGGCCCGGTAATACAGAGCGGCCCTCTGCCTCAATTTCCTGGCGTTTGTCTTCAATACGGTTGAGGCGGCGCTGGCGGCGTTTCTCAACTGCCACATCCATTGCGCTCACCGGTATTGCGGCACGTTTATTACCGTTCCAGATCGCAGTACAGACGTAGGTACCATCCATCCGGCGAACGATAACGGAAGAGGGATCGTGAATATCGAAAGCCACCCGCACCTCTTCGCTATCCACCTGGATCAATTCTTCAGAGAAGTAGTCGTTGTTAAAAAGACGCAACCAGCCACGCTGCGCGGTACGCACCATCTCCGGCATAAAGGCTTCGCGCAGCTCAACATCAGTCAGATATTCAATATCGTCACCTTCAGCTTCGAGAACGGCACGACGATAGGCAGCCGGAGTCATGTGACGCCCGTTACGTTTTGGAAGCTCACGATGTTCATGCGTGTTGTTGTATGCATCAACTTCGCTGGCGATTGCGTCAAGCAGCTGCTGCCAGGAGGGCAATTTACCCAGGGCATTACGCTGTACTGGCGTCAGCTCCCGTCCGTTCTCCTGCGCCTTGATGGCTGACTGGATGGCACGCGACGTGATGCGGGCATGCTCCCGGTCAGCACTGTCGCCGCTGAACGTATCGAACTGCATGGCCACACGGCGGGGAACACCCTTGTTAAGCCGTTCGATGATGCCGCGAGACTGAGGACGTCCCGGAATACTGGTAGGGTGCTCAATACCAAGGCGGCTGAAAATACCCGTCACATCGGCATCAAGCGTTTTGTTTGTTTCACCGCCGCCGTTATCGGAATACACAAATAACGGTTTGCCGAAATGACGCATGGCGTAACGGTAGGCATCAGCAACAGCAATAACGCTTTCTGAAAGTGCCAGGCTCCAGCCCGTAATAAAGCGTGTCCGGCCATCAATAATTAACGTCAGCTCTGGAGTGAACGGGCGGCCATGGTCAGGGTGTGCCACTTTCATCTCCAGGGATTTACCATCCGCAATCCAGCAGCCATTAACCGGCATAAGGGACCAGTCACGCTTCTGGAAGCATTCATAAGCCAGCGCAGCAGAGCCACTTACGCGGCCACGGGCTTTCTCGCGACGTGGCAGCTTCTCCATGGCCCGACGAACGGCATCATAAGAGGGACATGCAGCAGCCATTGCAGGCTGGTCAGCATAGATAACAGACCATTCCTCCTGGAAATCCCGGTATGCCTCGCGCAGGGTTGGGCCTTTGCGGTTACGCCAGTGAGCAAGGAACGCCGGGAGCCAGGTAATCTGCTCAGGCTTCTTCGCTTTAAGATGGCCAGGGGCCAGCATGGCCATACGCTCAACGCCAGGCTTTGTGGATTCAAAAATGGTCAGCCATTCCTGGAGGCTACGGGTACCAACACCGGCACGGCTGGAGCCTTTGCGGGCATTGGCCATCTCAGCAGCCTTAAGCAGATGTGCAGGCAGTGTACCTTTACGAGACTCGATAGAGATGTAGTTAACCGCTGCGGTACGGGACATCCCGGCATCGCGCAGTTTCTCCACTTCCATTGCCAGAACGGCACGAGCATCGGCGATCTCTTTCTGTTTATCAGTCAGAGAGCCCACTTCACGCTCAAGAAGAGCCGGGCACTGGCGGATTAATACCAATTCTTCGCGCGGTTTGACTGAGCTTTTTTTTCGTGACACTTCACAAACATCATTTTTTGTTGTGAGTATGCTCTGATAGAGCTGGTCACGTAGGGCTTCTTGGGCAGTAAGAGGTAAGCTATCTACTGAATATTCAATACCGCCCCCCCGACCAGATCTTGATCGTGAAATCCATTGGTGCTTTTTAGCTCTTGCAGCTATACCTGGTCGTGTCTCCGGTAATCCCGGTAAGCGCAACAAGGCCAACTCTTGAGCTGTATAATGTGTTTTCAGGTTAATCTGGTTCATATGATTAATTCCATTCACCTGAAAATGCTTTATGATAACGAGTAGGCCAGATGCTTTCTGGTGCGATGCCGATAGCTTCAGCAATGATTTGCTGACCTTTCGGCCACGGTCGGTCCAATGCGTTTTTCAGTGCCCCAGCACTTTTGTATCCATGGTGCAAAGACAAACGACGAAGTGACCAACCTTGCTTATGAAGAGCTGCAACGATATCGGCTCTATGCCAGTCAGAATCTTTCTGGCTTTTTTTTGCGCTCTCGAATGTACTCATTAGTTAATCTCCGTGGTTCAACTCATAAGTACAATATGATCGAATTCGAGTTATGTAAACCTGAAAACAAACTAAATTTTCTGTTTTCAGGTTGCTCACGTCATCAAAACAGCCAAAAAACAGACTGTTTTGTTTTGAATTCAATCTCTTACATCAAACATGAAAAACTTGAAAATAAGTTGAGGGATTTTTCCAGATATGGCCAATAAACCTGAAAACGAACTAAAGAGTGAAATTGGTACTCGTATTCGAACTCAGAGAGAGGCTTTAAAACTTTCGAGGAGTTATGTTGCGGATAAGCTTGGGGTCGCGCTATCAACGCTCCAAGCATGGGAGAATGAAGACAGGGAACCTAGTGCTACTCATATACTCAAGCTTTCTGAGTGCCTGAATGCATCTGTAGCATGGCTAGTCGCAGGTGATGAAGTGGCAGAGCCCTCCAGTTCTTTGCCAGTAGTAACATCTGGGTCAACTGCTATTGATGTTAAGGGCAACGAAGTGGACCTAGAAGAGTTTGTCTTTGTACCTAGATACAATGTCTCTGCATCGGCTGGTTACGGGGCTTTAAATGACGATGAAAGCCCGATGTTTACTGTCAGCTTCCGCCGATATTGGGTTGTGAATCATCTTAAGGCTGACCCTAGGAAATTATCAGTTATCAGTGTCATAGGTGACTCAATGATGGGGGTCCTAAATGATAAAGACGTCATCCTTGTTAACCATGGGGATAGAGATCCTCATGAGGGCATTTATGTCATTCGCTTGGATAGTCAATTACTTGTCAAACGTGTGCAGCGCTTACCGGGTGCTCAGCTCAGGATTAGCAGCACAAATCCAGCCTTTGAGCCTTTCCTGATTGATTTGGATAACATCCCAAGTGATTTCGACGTGATTGGTAAAGTAGTCTGGTACGGAAGAGTAATTTAGTAGGCTTTAAAATGTGTTTAATAGCGATCCACTCGCTATCATTACTGTGCAAAACTTAGTGCAATTTTCCTCATAATTTATCATTTTTCGTCGAGCCGTGCGGAATACCCCTCGCGCCTCGCATCCCTTGCTATCCAAGGCTTCCGCCGATTTATCAAGCTTCTCTCCCTCATGCAGAAACAATCACCTCCCCACAGGGGAAAGGGATTTTAAACAGCGTTAATAGTGAGAATGCGGACGTGAACCGCATGATGGCTTTGAAAGAACGACCAGCCCAGTGCTGTAACACCAAGCTGGCCATCAACCCACAGGTATGCACTGTGAGCCGACCAGGGTTCAGTCAGTCTCGCGAGACCAGACTAGCCTGCCATATTTTCATTGATTGCAAAAGGCTTACGGATAATGAAAGAACAATCTTTACCCATCGTTCCATGGATTGGCGGCAAACGTCGTCTGGCTAAGCATATTCTTCCTCTGTTCCCGGCCCATACCTGCTATGTGGAACCGTTCTGCGGAGCAGCTGCGCTTTATTTTCTTAAGACACCCAGCAAGATCGAAGTCATTAACGATATCAACGGGGAACTGGTGAATCTGTATCGGGTGGTAAAACATCACCTAGAAGAGTTTGTCCGCCAGTTTAAATGGGCGCTGGTCAGCCGTCAGATTTACAAATGGTTGCAGGATACACCGGAAGAAACGCTAACCGACATTCAGCGGGCGGCCCGGTTCTACTACCTGCAGAAACAGGCGTTTGGCGGCAAGGTGGCCGATCACTCGTTCGGAACCTCCACCACAAGTGCGCCGCGCTTTAACCTCCTGCGCATCGAAGAAGAACTGTCGATGGCACACCTGCGCCTGTCCAGAACGCTGATAGAGCATCTGAACTGGCACCAGTGCATTGAGCGATATGATCGCCCGCATACGCTTTTCTACTGTGATCCCCCGTACTGGGGAACGGAAGGCTATGGTGTGGAATTCGGGCTGGAAAACTATGACCACATGGCAGATTTGGCGCGTAGGATCAAAGGGAAGATGATTATATCGGTGAACGATATCCCGGAAATGCGGCTGGCATTCAACGGTCTGAATATGCAGTCGGTTGATATCAGCTACAACCTCAAGGTAACTGGCAAACCCAGTCGCAAGAAGGAACTCATTATTCTCAATTTTTGACAGAATAATAAGACTTCATGCAGTCAATCAAGTACTGCATGAAGTCAAGAGCAGGCTTTGTGTACCAAAAATAAACTGTGATCGCAGTGATGATTCCGATTATCAGTACACCGCGTATGATCCAGAACGTACGTTTCTGCGTCTCTAGTCGTGCAGAAATACTGCGAAATACACCAGCTACATCATCTTTGATGAAAGAATATTCCTTATTAATCTGCTTTTCTTTGTATTCAATTTCTTCGCCCAAGGCCTTTATAGATTGCATCTGGTTTGAAAGTGCCAGCCAGATTAACGTCGCAGCAAAAATACATCCCAGAAGAATTATTGTGTTTGTTATCCCCTGACCCGACCATCTCGTAGCTACTTTGAATTGGGTAGCCACAATAACAGAGGCAACAGGAATGCCAAGTATATGGTTCTGGATATCCGAAAAAGCCTTGTGGATTTTACCCATTTCTTCGACTTTTGCTGCACGCAGTTGATCCATTACCTTGTCATAAGAGAATCCAGAAGAGTAGATACGATACCCTTTCAGGAACTTTTCATGCAGACGCTGAATGTTGTCCAGTAAAAACGCGAATACCCGTGGTGAATCCACTCCATCACTAACGGCCTGGATACTTTCAATCAGAATATCCAGCTTCTGATCCTTATGAGTATCATCGTTGAAACAGGCTATAAGGTTATCAAGATGCTCTCGTTGCAAATTTTGTACATTTTCGGCAGCGAAGTGCGGCAATAGCTTGATAACTTCTTTTTTCAGAAAAACCAGCTGACAAGTTGAACTGTCGAAGTAGGCAGCGGCCTCTTTTAGCAGGTTAACGAACTCCAGAATCTTCCGGTAGTTGCTGATGAAAACGGGGATATCTTCATCATCATTACGAAATTTTGTTTCGAGGATGAAGTAATTAGCTGGTTCAAGGCACTGATGCTTTGGAGCATTTAGTAATTTTTCGTGTGTGGCAAACACAAGTCCCAGTCCACTCCGTGGTGGCGTAACACGTAGGTTGATCGTGTTGCCTAGAGCGACAGTCCCTGTATCAATAGAAAGACCATACTCACGTGGATCATCAAGTAAGGTATTAATCTGGTCACAATCAGACTGATCTGAGAGCAACAGCGAACCGACACGGAACTCCTCCTGGAATTCCATGCGACGGTACAGTGCTGTCAGCATCTCAAACGAAATCGTCACGATTAAACCTCAGTCATCCACATTTCCCTGAACTCATCGGGTACATTACGTAGGGTGATAATATTTGTTGCCGGATCATAATCAATATAGCCTTCAGTTTTCCCTTCCCGGTCAAACTTAAGTTCCCAGTATTTGGACTTGCCTTTAAAAGATACCAGAGCCCGAATGACGCGACCATCAGGAACAAAGCCATCCGATAACTCCAGCTCTTCAGCAGCAAGTTTACCAGATAACTCCTCGGGAGCCTGAGGCCAAACGGCATTAACAAAGGTTTCAAGACTAAGTGGCTCACCAGCCTTGCTTAACGCATGTAAGTGTTCAAACGCGCTCTTAAGAAACGCGTCTTTTTCAGCGCCGTCAAGCTCTTTCTCTGCAGCAAATGCTTTTAAAACGTCACGTAACTTTTCAGACTCTCGTTTGGCGATTAAAACATCATTACAGCCGAGGAACTGTTTAAAGTAGTTTGAAACGTTCCCTTGCCCCTTAAGAAAACTGATATAGCGCTCTGCATCACTTTTCCATGCGGTTAAGTCAATGCGCCCAGCCATGCGCAACTTAGCGATATCAAGATAGGTACTATCCTGGATGTTAAAATCATCAGTGACAGTTGACCCGATGGTGGCACTCACAATAGCTATCAACAGGTGTTCATTGTGTCCTATCACGATGTTTGCAAAAAGGACATAACCACCAGTAGCCATGTTTTCTCGTTGTGAGCGTTCCGTCAGGTGATGCATCATCCGGCATGAACTTTGGTAGAAATCATCAACACCTTCGAGAAAATCCCCAGCCATGCGTTCCATCGGATAGTTATCTGTATCGCCTTCAAAATAGCCATAACCTTTACCTGTGCGTCCTGCGTATTTTGCACAAATATCGTTTATAAGGCGCTGGGAGGCCTCAGTAACAAGCCCTTCTTCAGGACTCAATCTCTCAGAAGCGTCTCCATTTTGTTGCTTGTCCAAAATGTGAACTACGACGTGTTTAACTTCAATGGCCTGCTCAGACATTGACTATTCACCTTATTTTTTATTGTTAAATGGCAAACACTTACTGCTGTGTGTTCTCGTTAGGAACACATTAACCTACATTTTTTAACCGCTCAATCGTTGCGGATAATTCCTTCAGTTGTTTTTCCATCTCAATCACACGCTGTTTTTCTTCAGCGCCTCGCATGAGATCTCGTCGAACTTCAGGATCTAACTGGTTTAAAAGTTCAAGCATTTTAAGGTCCGCTTGACTGAAGATTTCAGTTGCTGGTTCAACATTCAATACCTCTTCTTCTCCCTTACCCGTGAGTAACCAGTCAAGAGAGATCCCTCTCTCCTCAGCAATATTTATGCAAATTGAATAAGGTACAGAGTCTCGCTTTCTCCAACTAGCTAAAGTCTGTCTGTTAACGTTTAGCGCTCGAGCCAACTCACTGTCGCTATCAACGTTAAACAGTGACATGAGGCGCAGGAGCACTGCATCAACGGACTTTTTATTCATTTCAAATAAATCCCACTTGAGTTATTCATATTGAATAAGTACACTTATTCATATTGAGTACATCATAACCCAATAGGAACACGGTGCATATGAACAAACAACAAGTTCGGGCACGACTGGTTGAACGGGGCAGCAGCCTGCGCCAGTTCGCGCTTAACGCGGGCTATGAGCCACGAACAGTCACTCAGGCGGTAAGCCGCTGGGCTGGCAAAAATGAACTTCCTCGCGGACGACTGACGTATCGCATTCTGCGCGATTTGTCAGTCGTGATCGGCAAAGAAGTTACACCAGGCATTCTTCAGGAGGCGTCATGAGCAAAGCAAATGTATCCAGTTCTGGGTCCCGCATTCTGCGCGTTCTTAAAGCATTACGCGGCCACGCTCTGAACGGTGTTTCTAACGGTGAACTGGCATCGGCTCTAGGCGAGTCCCCGGCGAATATCAATCGTGCGCTGAATACCCTTATCGAAGAAGGACTGGCCCTGAAACTGGATAACGGGCGTTTTGCCCCTGGAGTCCAGCTCTTACAAATCGCCATGGCGCACAGTACCGAAATGGCGCGGGCGCAGGATCGTATTAATGAAATCAACCAGCGTGTTATGGCTGGCAGTCGCTAAGGAGTTGAAATGGGACGCACAAAATCACAACCAGTTGAACTGATGGAAGATGCGCCGGTAAGTGATGACCTCAACGTTAGTCTTAATGCCATGACCGAGCATCGCCTCGAAATTATGCAGCAATTTGGTGACGGACTGCCATATGAGCGAGATCGTATCGTTCATGAGACTCGCTTCTACATGGCACAGAGTGCCGAGGCCATGCTGGAAGCGGGTAAACGACTGGTTATTCTCAAAGAGAATGAACCGCATGGCGACTTCATCGACATCGTCGAATCTCAATTATCCCTGTCCAAACGTACCGCGCAGGTGATGATGCAGGCATCACTTAAATACTTGTCTCCCAAGCTTGAACCAAAAGCGCAAGCGCTTGCGCTTTTGGGTAAAACAAAGCTGTTTGAATTGATGACGGAAGATGACGAAGACCTAGTCGAATTAGCCGATGGCGGCACGATTGCTGGTATGAGTCTCGATGATATTGATCGCATGACAAGCCGCGAACTGAAAGCAGCCCTGCGTGAAGCCCGCGAAACCAGCGCAGCACAACAGCGCGTACTCGCCGACAAAAACGAAAAAATCGACTCTCTCTCCACCAAACTGGAGAAGAAATCCCGTATTCAGCCACCCAAGCCTGATGAAGAAGTGAAGAAGCTGCGGGCAGAAGTGACAGCGTTAGCGGTTGAGGCGGAATCTGCCATCGCGGTTCGACTGTCCAGCGCCTTTGAGACTCTGTGCGCATACTGCGCTGAAAACATGATTGATACCCCCAGAGACTTTATGGCCGGTCTGGTCTGCCAGCTGGAAAGCACCGCGCGTAGCCTGCGCTCCACATTTGACCTGCCGGATGAGCCGACAGGTAACGCCGCCCCTTCATGGCTGACTGACCCGACGCCACAGATTAACGGGCAGGAGGCATAACCGATGAGTGCCGCCCTGACTGAACGACTGGTTTATGTTGCCCGCGCGGCACGTGACGCGGGGCATGGTAAGCGCGGTGCGATATACGACGCCGCCTGCGCTGAACTGGGCATGTCCCGCGCCACCCTGCTGCGCAAGCTGAAGGAGGTATCAGTGACCGACAAACGTAAAAAACGCGCCGATGCCGGGCGCAGCGCCCTGAGCCGCGACGAAGCCGCGCTGATATCCGCCACGCTGCGCGAGGCCACCCGTAAGAACGGCAAGCGCCTGTATTCCATCGCGGATGCTGTGGAGACCCTGCGTTCAAACGGCTTTATCACCGCAGGCAGAACAGACGAGGCCACCGGCGAGTTTTTCCCTTTGTCCGAGGACACCATCAGCCGCGCCCTGCGTAACTATGGTCTGCACCCGGAACAGCTTGACGCACCGGCCCCGTCGTCTGAGATGGCCAGTCTGCATCCCAATCACGTCTGGGAGATTGATGCCTCACTTTGTACGCTCTACTACCTGAGCAACGGCCATAAAGGGCTGCAGGTGATGGACAGCGCGAAGTTCTACAAGAACAAGCCTGCCAACATCGCCCGCATCGCCAGTGACCGCGTGTGGAGTTACGAGATTACCGACCATACCAGCGGCTGGATTTACGTTGAGTACGTGATGGGTGCGGAATCTGGTGAGAACCTCTGTTCTGTGCTTATCAACGCCATGCAGGAGCGCGGTGGCGCGGACGTGCTGCACGGCGTGCCGAAAATACTCTACCTCGACCCCGGTTCGGCGAACACCGCTGGCATGACGAAAAACATGTGCCGCTCTCTGGGCATCAACCTGATAGCGCATAAACCGCATAACGCCCGCGCCACCGGGCAGGTGGAAAAGGCCCGTGACATTATCGAACGCAAGCTGGAGCCGGGTCTCAAGTTCCAGCCGGTTCACAGTCTGGAAGAACTGAACGCGCTGGCCGTGAAATGGCGCAGCCACTTTAACGCCACGGCTGTTCACAGCCGCCACGGTAAAACCCGCACGGATATCTGGCTGAAAATTAACGCTGAGCAGCTCAAGAAAGCACCTTCCGTTGAGGTATGCCGCGAGCTGGCAGTATCAGCACCTGAACTCCGCAAAGTCACGCCAAAACTGCGCGTCTCGTTCCGGGGCGCTGAGTTTGATGTTTCGACGGTGCCGGGCGTACTGGTCGGCGAAAAACTGTTGATTACCCGTAACCCGTGGCGCAGCGATGTGGCGCAGGTGGTGCTGGCCGGTGAGGACGGCCACGAGACGTTCTTCCTGGTCGAAGAGGTCAGAAAGAACGAGTTCGGCTTTGCCGAAAGCGCGGCGGTATTTGGCGAAAACTACAAAGCCCTGCCGGAGACCCCGGCGCAGACGGCGGTAAAAGAAATCGAAGAGCTGGTCACTGGCACCGATAACGCCGCCGATGCAGCTGCTGCACGCAAGGCGAAGGCGCTGCCGTTTGGCGGGCGACTTGACCCGTATAAACATATCGACGACACCACGCTTCCGGCCTATATGCCTAAGCGCGGTCAGGCTTCAGACGTGCGCGGCCCGCGTATTGAGCAGCGTCCGCTGACCCATGTGGAGGCCGCGAAAGCCCTGCGCGAGAAGTTCAGCGCGAACGGCCATACCTGGACGCCGGACCATTACCGCCAGTTAACGGCGCAGTACCCGGATGGCGTACCGGAAGCCGCGCTGGATGAGGTGATGGTCACCCTGACCACTCCGGCCCGCAGCAGCGTTATCAGCATCGTTAACGGCAACTGAGGAGGAAGACATGCTGGTACTGAAGCAACAACTGAAAGAAGCCCGCATCCCGCAGGCGGTGGTGGCAAGAGCCGTCGCCGTTTCCGAGGCCACGCTGGCCCAGATTGTGAACCATAACGAGTGGCCCCGCACCAGCCCCGAAGAGGTGCGCCAGCGTCTGGCGTCCTGGCTGGAAAGTCAGGGGATTGATACAGCGAAGAGTTTTGATGCTGTACAGGGCGCGGTCACGCCCCGTACAGCGGGTACTACCGATAAAACCAACCTCAGTGAGGAAGAGAACATGTTACTCAAAAAGCAGGTGTTATTTCCAGCAACCAAAAAAGCGTTTGGCCTTTTCCGTGACCCGTTCGCCGATGAAGCCATGCAGGGCGCGGACGATGTGTTCACCACGCCGGATATCCGCTACGTGCGTGAGGCACTGTTCCAGACCGCCCGTCACGGTGGCTTTCTGGCGGTTATCGGCGAGTCCGGCGCGGGTAAATCCACGCTACGCCGCGACCTGATTGAACGTGTCAACCGCGAGAACGCGCCGGTGATTGTTATCGAGCCATACATCATCGCCATGGAAGACAACGACGTGAAGGGCAAAACCCTGAAAGCGGCTGCTATCGCTGAGGCCATCATCAGCACCATCGCGCCACTGGAGAGCATCAAACGCAGCCAGGACGCCCGCTTCCGCCAGTTGCACCGCGTCCTGAAGGACAGCAGCCAGGCGGGCTTCAGCCACGTTCTGGTGATTGAGGAGGCCCACAGCCTGCCCATCCCGACGCTGAAGCACCTCAAACGCTTCTTCGAGCTGGAATCGGGCTTTAAAAAACTGCTGTCCATCGTGCTGATTGGCCAGCCTGAACTGGCGGACAAACTGTCCGAACGCAACATGGAAGTCCGTGAGGTCGTCCAGCGCTGCGAGGTGGTTGAACTGCTGCCGCTGGACAACAGCCTGGAAGAATTTCTGGCGTTCAAACTGCAACGCGCCGGTAAGCAGCTGACCGACATCATGGACGCCAGCGCAGTGGAAGCCATCCGCGCCCGCCTGAGCAATCTGGGCAGTAACCGTAAAAGCATGGTCAGCCTGCTGTATCCGCTGGCCGTCAGTAACCTGGTGATAGCAGCCATGAATCTGGCCGCTGAAATCGGGGTTCCGCAGGTCAACGCCGACGTCGTCAAGGGAGTTTAATCATGAAATCCATCGCCGATATCAATCAGCAGATGAACAAGGTGCAGTCCGCCATTATGGCGCTCAACGCCATGAACACTACCGTGCAGAGCGTCATGATTGCGGGTAGTAAGCCGGTTATCCGCATCGCCCGCAACGGGCACTGTGCCCGCCTGCTGGAGCAGGGCAAAGCGAGTTATACCCATGTTGGTCATGACGGCTCAGGGCGCTTTCGTCAGGGCGTCTTTGAACTGCATGGCTGCCGTATTACCTGGTCAGAGTCATTACATTAACCATAAGGTGAACAGAGATGAGCGAAGTAAATAAAGAAGACTACATGAAAGACCGCAAGGGGCGTCTGGTGCCGGTTGACCGGGTGTCTGACTATGACCTTGCGATGGATTCTTTCGTTAAAGAACAGGTTGCCGCCGCGAAAGTTAAACGCGATGAACTCAGCGACTTCAAGCGTCGTGCCTTTGACGAGTGCTATGCCTGGCTTGACCTTGTGGCCGAGAAGTACGGCAGAACGCGTGGCGGTGCCAAAGGCAACGTGACCTTCAGCAGCTTCGACGGTGCTCAGCAGATCACCATCCGCGTGCAGGAAACCCTGACCTTCGGGCCAGAGCTGCAGATTGCCAAAGACCTGATAGACGAGTGCGTCACCGAGTGGTCGGAAGGCGCAAACGCCAACCTGCGAGCCATCATCAGCGATGCTTTTCAGGTGGACAAAGAGGGCCAGCTTAACACCGGACGTATTCTTTCCCTGCGCCGGGTCAAGATTCAGGACGAGCGCTGGAACCGAGCAATGGAGGCCATATCGGAATCACTGCAGGTGGCAATGTCCAAAACTTATATTAATTTCCGGGAGAAAGATAAACACGGGAAGCTAATTAATATTCCGTTAGATATCGCTGCCATTTAATTTTAATTCAATTTCTTTTTATTTCGGCGTCAGCGCCGTGGGCTTCTGCACGCCGAAAACAATATTGAGGAATAAATCATGTCCATCAAATGTTCCAACTGTAAGAAAGGTATCACCACCCTGAAGTTCAGCGACGCCAGCGTCATTGCCTCTGGCAAATACCATGTGCCAGCCGTCCTCATCACGCTGGTATGTCCTCACTGCAGCCAGCATTACTACACCGAAGTCCCGGCCATGGAGTTCATCCCCTGCGAGGCAACAAAATGAAAGGCATGAAATTATATAACCGTTCGACGATCTACAATCTGGCCCTGAAAACTTTTGGCCCTGAAGCACAGGCGCTGAAACTGATGGAGGAAGCCGCCGAACTGGCCGCTGCCGCTGCCCGCAACATGAACGGCCTGGGCAATGAAGTTGATCTGGCTGGCGAGCTGGCTGACGTTGAAATCATGATTGAACAGTTCCGCCTCAACGGGATGGGTCTGATGATTGACTTTCATAAGCAGAAAAAGCTGGAACGCCTTGCCGAACGTCTGGGGGTGACTTATGCCGCAGAATAATGAAAAGCTGCTGGAGAAGTTAAAAAAGTTGCTGGCGTTGGCTAAATCCGACAACCCTCATGAAGCTGCACTGGCCCTGCAACGCGCCCAGAAACTGATGCAGGCCTATAACATCACTCAGGCTGACCTCGCACTCAGTGATATTGATGAAAGCGTCAGTAACTACTGGACTGCAGGTAGCGTTAACCCGCCGCGTTACATGCTGGGTCTGCTGGATATTATCCAGGTAGCATTTGGCGTTAAGTCTATTATTCACACCGGCTTTAAACCCAGCGTTGGTTTTTACGGTAATAAAGACCGGGTTGAACTGGCCTCATATACATGGGAGGTACTGGCCAGACAATTAATCATGGCCCGTAAAAACTATATTCGACAGCAGAATAAAAGAATCAAAAACACGACCAAGACCAGCCGTGGTGACAAATTTGCCGAAGGCTGGGTTCTGGCCGTGCGCAGCGAGGTTCATTTATTTGCTATGTCCCGCGAAGAACGGGAGCTGGCAAGCCTCTGGCTTGAACAAAAATACCCTGACTCAGGCACAACCACGGGCCATGGGGCCGGGAAATCACGTGACGCGGACATGTCCCGCCGCATCGGTTACAGAGAAGGGGAAAACGTCCGCCTGCATCAGCCCGTTGGCGGGCAGGAGCAGCGGAAGCTGGGGAGTGGTTTATGATGGCTGAATCTATTGTATGTGCCCTGTTCTGGTATGGTCTCGTGGGGTGGTGTACTGCTGAACTGCACCGCCGCTCAGGTTTTTACTCACGTTACAGCGGTGCCGGACACTGGATCAGTTGGGCTGTTATGTTCCTGTGCTGGCCTGTAGCGCTTCCTTTATATGTCGATTATATCGGTGGCGCAGGTAAAAGGAGCGACGATGATGACTAAGCAGCGTCTTATTCAACTCATCCATATTGCCCGCAATGACCTCCAGATGGATGAGGACACCTACCGCCAGATGCTACAGGGGCTGACTGGCAAAGCCTCAACCAAAGGGATGGATACCCCACAGCTAAACCGTGTTCTGGAATCTATGAAAAAGAAAGGCTTTCGCATTAAGCCTGCCGGAAAAGCCAGGTCCGGCTTACCGCTGGATAACCATCCGCAGTCAAAGAAAATCCGTGCGCTTTGGCTTGAAATGGCAGCGGCGGGTACCGTCCGAGACAGTTCAGAGCAGGCGCTGGCGCTGTGGGTTAAACGGGAGACAGGCATCAACGCGTTACGCTGGCTCAGCAATGAGCAGGCAAGTAGCGTTATTGAGAAACTGAAGAAGTGGCAGCGCAGAGCTGCGGGGGTGAAGCAATGAGCGACCTGAATCAGTTTCGTAGTAAAGGGCCGGAACTATTGGTGGAACTGGCACAGCATACTTCTGAGACCGTCCGCGAGATTATTGATATCGAACCCGCTGTTGCCGACCAGATTGGTCAGGCTGTCGCGAACCGCATGATGCAGGTCTGGGGCGGGCAAAACGTCTATTTTCCGATGGGCATGGTCTGGAAGGTCAGCCAGCGCGACCGGGAAATCTTCCTGGAGTTTGACGGACGCAACCATCACGAACTGGCTCGCAAATTTGGTGTTTCGCTACAGTGGGTCTACAGCGTGGTGAAGCGGGTCAGAAAAGAAGAACTGGATCGGATGCAGGGCAAACTGTTTGATGGTGAACCCGATGCCGATACGGGGAAAAAGGAGTAACATCTGCAATCAGGCTGGCGCGAGTTCTGTTTTTTTTCGGGCCGGTCTGATTTTCACATACTGTAACGTTATTGCATATTCCATCCAGTCTCTTCCCATGCTGACCCAGTTCTTCCCATAATTATCTCACTTATTCCCTGTCATTTATCTCAAGTCTAATCATCCAGTCCCGTGCCGGATATTTGTCCGGCGGCAGGACTGGCCAGGAAGGTGACCGCGGCGGCGATGTCTTCCGGCTGGCCGTAATGTCCCACCGCAATCATCTGGCGCTGAGATTCAGCCTGTTCTCCATCCTCCGGGTTCATATCGCTGTTTGTCGGGCCAGGATGCACAAGGTTCACGGTAATGCCGCGCGGGCCGAGATCGCGAGCCAGACCCCGGGTAAGGGAGTTGAGTGCAGATTTGGTCATCGAATAGACGGCAATACCGGGCATCGCCACACGGTTTGCCAGACAACTGCCGATGTTGATAATGCGCCCGCCGTCAGACATATGCACCAGCGCTTCCTGAATGGCAATCACCACGCCCCGGATATTGACGTTAATCAGGGCGTCAATATCCGCCAGCGTCATGGACTCCAGCGGACCGCCGCGTGCGATCCCGGCGTTGTTGACCAGAATATCCAGCCCGCCCAGGGAGCGCGCCGCATGGGTAACCGCATCCTGAATGGCCTGTGCGCTGGCGCTGTCGGCCTGAATCGCCTCGCTGTGGCGCCCAAGCGCCTTTATCTCTTCGGCGACCGCCTGGGCTTTGTCGGCGGATTTTTCATACGTAATAACCACATCGGCACCGGCGCGTGCCAGTGAAAGTGCGATTGCACGACCCAACCCACGGCTGGCGCCGGTAACCAGCGCCTTCTTACCTGTTAAATCGATCTGCATGATGACCTCGTTGCGAGAGTGATGAGAATCATCATTAGGTATAGTCGGTCGGAACGATTAACGGCTGAAGGATTCCACTTTCTCAAACGCGGCGCGCAGAACCTCAGGGGTGAGCGCGACCGGCAAATAGTGGATAGATTCCACCGGGCGCAGCGTATGGGCAATGACCTTGTCCAGCCCGTCGCGGTTGTTGATATCCACCTCCAGTTCGCGAAGCGTGGTGGGCAGGGTAAAGCGCTGATAGGCCGCCACCAACTCGGCCAGCACGTCATCCTGGCCGAGTAGCGCACTTTGCACCAGGATGCCGTAGGCCACTTTGGTACCGTGCAGGTATTTTTCCGTTTGCGGCAAAACGGTTAAACCGTTGTGCACCGCATGCGCGGCCGCCACGCGGGTATAGCGCTCGCCCAGACCGCCCACCATTCCGCCCCCGGCAATAATGGCATCCACAACGTCCCTGAACGCCTGCGTCGCTTCGCCACGCTGCTGGTCGGCCAGCGCCTCTTCGCTACGGGAAAGCAGCACGTCACGGATCGCCAGCGCGCCGTTGATCCCCAGCCGTACGGTCAGAGGCAGGTTTTCGGGTTCTGGGGCCAGGACAACTGCTTCATACCACTTCGCCAGCGTATCGCCGATGCCTGCCAGCAGGTACTCCGCTGGGGCTTTGAGGATAATGTGCGGTTCCACCAGCACCAGGAAGTTAGCATCGTCGAACACCTCAAACTGCAGCGCCTGACCTGCATCGTTATACCAGACGGAGAGCGGCGTCCAGGCGGCGCAGGTGGCGGCGATGGTGGGAATAGCCACCACCGGCACGCCGAGACGGCGCGCCACCGCTTTGGCGGTATCAAGCAGTGCGCCACCGCCGACACCAATCACCACGCTGGCGTTATTGCCAGACGCCGTCACCAGATCGGTGACATCACGTTCGCTGCAGTGCCCTTTAAAGAGCAGATGTTTCGCCCCCGGTGCGTGAAAGCTTTCCGGCAGGAAAGGGCGCGCGCCTTCAATGGCGCGTTCGCCATAAATCCACACCGCGCGGGAGAGCTGTTCCGGCGTAAAGAATTCATTCAGGTGCGCAAGGCTTCCCGGATGCGAGAAATAGTTCGCCGGGCCTGGCACGACGCGGATATCGGTGTTGCTCATGTGTTGTCCTTTTTTTAGCAAGCGCTAACCCGATGTTATGTCTGGACATCCGGATGGCTAATAATATTTCGCTTTATCTTATGCCTTTTCCGTCGTTGTCAGTCAACCGGAGCTGTGAAAAATTCGATAAATCACAATATGAAAGAAGGATTTAACGCGGATGGTTTCCAGTCGCCTTGAGATGCGCGGTATCAGCCTGGCCTTTTCCGGCTTTCAGGCGTTGTCGCGCGTGGATTTGACGTTAATGGGCGGCTCCGTGCATGCGCTGACCGGCGCAAACGGCGCGGGGAAATCGACGCTGATGGCGGTGCTGTGCGGCACTTACGATCGCTACGAAGGTGAGATCTGCATTAATAACCAGCCGGTGACGATCCGCGAGCCGCTTGATGCCAAACGGCTGGGTATCCACCTGGTGCAGCAGGAAGTGGACGTCGCGCTGATACCAGGGCTGAGCATTGCCGAAAACATCATGCTCGATCAGCTTGCACAGCCGGGGCATCGCTATCGCTGGCGCGCAATCCGCCAGCAGGCGAAACAGGCGCTGGCGCAACTGGGTATCGCTCTGGATGTGCGACGCATCGTCGACACCTGCACGCTGGCAGAAAAGCAGCAGATTTTGCTGGCGCGGGCGCTCTCACACCACTGCCGTTTTCTGATTCTGGATGAACCGACCGCGCCGCTGGATAGCCATGAAAGCGAACGGCTTTTCGCCGTAGTGAGACGTCTGCAAAAGCAGGGGATTGGCGTGGTGTTTATCTCTCACCGTATTCACGAACTGAACGCTATTTGCGACACCTTAACCGTGCTGCGCGACGGCAAGCTGATTGAATCCGGCCCGATGGCGAACCTCAGCGGTGACGCAATCGTTGAGAAGATGCTTGGTCATGAGCTTAACGATATCTATCCGCCGGCCCGTCCTGCGCACAGCGACGAGACGTTACTGCGCGTGGAAGGGCTGCACGATGACGCGCTGTTGAAAGATATCTCCCTGCACCTGCGAAAAGGCGAAATCCTGGGCATTGCCGGGCTGGCGGGAGCGGGCAAAACGGAACTCTGCAAGGCGCTGTTTGGGGCCAGCAAAAGCCGTGTAGCGCGTGGTGAGCTAAATCATCAGCCCTGGCAGCCGCGCGATCCGGCGGATTCGGTATTGCGCGGTCTGGCGCTGGTACCGGAGGAACGGCGCAAAGAGGGCATTTTTATTGATGAACCGGTGAGCATGAACCTGGCGGTCACTGCGGATAACAGCTTCTCGCGCTGGAGCCTGTTCGGCCACCGTCAGGCGTGGCGCTGGGCGGAAGAGGTGATTGCCCGCGTCGGCGTGCGTGCGCGTGGGCCGGGGCAGGTGCTACGTCGTCTGTCGGGGGGCAACCAGCAGAAGATTGCCATCGGCAAGTGGCTGCGCAACGACGCCAGCGTGTTGATTTTCGATGAGCCGACCAAAGGCGTCGATGTCAAAGCGAAAACCGATCTGTTCCAGTTAATTGACGGCCTGGCGCGCGAGGGCAAAGGGGTGATTTACGCCTCCGGTGAATTCGCTGAACTGGTGGGGCTGTGCGATCGCATTTGCGTGCTGTGGGACGGACGTATCGTGGCGGAAATCGCCGGGGCCGAGGCCCACGAAGAGACACTACTTTATTATTCAACCGGAGGAACGGCGTCGTGAGCAAGGCCCTTTCAGTAACGGCGGCGGCGTCTGGCCGTCAGCAAATTTTTGATTTTCTCTACAAGTGGGGCATGTTGCTGACCGTGGTGGCGCTGGTGGCCATCTTTGGCCTGGCGTCGGACAACTTCCTCGATCCGAACAACATTATCAATATCCTGCGCTCAATTGCCATCGTGACGGTGATTGCTATCGGGGTGTCAATTTCGCTGACCATCGGCGGGTTTGACCTGTCGGTTGGTTCAACGGCATCGCTGGCTAACGCGCTGGTGGTGTCACTGTTCGTCTGGTACGGCTTCGGCACCACCGAATCGATACTGATTACCCTGGCGCTCTGTACCCTGGTTGGCCTGTTTAACGCGTTTCTGATTGTCATCCTGCGGATCCCGGACATGCTTGCCACGCTTGCCAGCCTGTTTGTTATCCAGGGCGTGGCGATGACCTACAGCTACGGCGGGTCAATTACCGAAAACATGGTGCTGCCGAGCGGCGACATGGCTGAAGGGACCATTCCGGCGGCGTTCAGCCTGCTGGGACAGGTACCGACTATCGTGATCATCATGCTGGTGGTGACGATCCTCGCACAGCTGGGGCTGTCACTGACCACCCACGGACGACGCATGTATGCCATCGGCGGTAATCCGGAGGCGGCACGTCTCTCCGGTATTCGCACCACGCGCTACAAGGTGACGGCCTACGTGATTGCCTCTCTGCTCGCCGGATTAGGCGGCATTTTACTGGCCTCGCGGATTGGCTCGTCACAGGTGAATGCGGGCGGCGGCTATCTGATGGATGCGGTTGCGGCGGCGTGGATTGGCTTCTCGCTCGCCGGGTCCGGAAAACCGAACGCGCTGGGTACGCTCGTCGGGGCAGTCATTCTTGGCGTGCTGTCGAACGGTCTGGTGATGCTTTCCGTACCCTATTACGCGATGGACATTATAAAAGGGCTGGTGCTCGCCGTGGCGCTGGCGATTACCTACATACAAAAACGCTAACGATTGATCACAACACAACGGGAAAACAGAATGAAAAAAATCACCCTCTCTCTGGTGGCATTAGGGTTACTGACGTCGCTGCCAGGCCTTGCGGCAACCCCCGCACCGCTTCCGCCCGCCATTGCAAATCATGACGGCCCCATCCGCATTGCGGTGATCCGTAACCTCGGCTCTGACGACAACACCACGCAGTTTGTCGCCGGTGCCATTCAGGAAGGCAAAAAGCTCGGCTTTAAGGTCAGCACCTTTTTGAGCAATGGCGACGACGCCAAATTCCAGGACTTCGTTAATCAGGCGATCAGCCAGAAATATGACGGGATTATCCTCTCTCAGGGGCGCGACCCCTATGCGACCGCGCTGGTGAAAAAAGCCGTCGATGCCGGCATTAAAGTGTCGGTGTTTGATACCGCCGTTCAGGGCGACATTCCTGGGGTGACCGTGACCCAGCAGGATGATGCTTCCCTGACCCATCTCTCCTTCGGCCAGCTGGCGAAAGATTTCAACGGCAAAGCCAACATCGTGAAGCTGTGGGTTGCCGGTTTCCCGCCGATGGAACGTCGTCAGGCAGCCTATAAAGCGCTGCAGAAGCAGTATCCGGACATTAAAGAGCTGGAGTCTATCGGTGCCGTTTCGTCTGACGTGCAGGGAGATACCGCGAATAAAGTGGGCGCTATTCTGGCGAAATACCCGAAAGGCAAAATTGACGCCATCTGGGGAACCTGGGATGCCTTCAGCCAGGGGGCCTACAAAGCCCTGAAAGAGAACGGCCGCACCGAAATCAAACTCTACAGCATCGATATCTCAAACCAGGATCTTCAGCTGATGCGCGAGCCAGGCAGCCCGTGGAAAGTGAGCGTGGCGGTGGATCCGAAGCTGATTGGTGCAACCAACGTACGTCTGATTGCCAACAAGATTGCCGGTGAAACCACACCCGCCACGTATGATTTCAAAGCGGCGGCGATCCCGCAGGCGCTGCTGACCGCCCAGCCAGGCGCGGTGAACGTGGCGTCGCTGGGGAAAATCATTCCAGGCTGGGGTCAGACCGAAGATTTTATCGCCCCGTGGTTTGCGACGCTTGAAGCGAAACATCAATGAGTATGCTTCCCACGCCTGAATACAGCCGCAATATGCGGCTGATTGGCCATAGCGACCAGGGCGGTCGCCCGGACGGCGTGCAGCTGATGGTGCATCGCGGTTTCGCGTACATCGGGCATATGGTCTCACAGGGCTTTTCCATTGTGGACGTGCGCGACCCTAAACATCCCAAACCGGCAGGCTATATGCCCGCGCCGCCCGGCACCTGGAACGTTCATCTCCAGGCGCACGACGATCTCCTGCTGGTCATTAATGCGCGAGACTTGTTCGCGGATGCCCGTTTCGCTGACGAAAAGGTCTACTACACCCGTCAGGTAGGGGAAACCGTACGCGACGTGCAGGACAAGGGCTGGAGCGCCGGGATGCGGGTGTTTGATATCTCCACCCCTGACAAACCGCGTGAGATCGGCTTTTTATCCCTGAGCGGCATCGGCATTCACCGTATCTGGTACGTCGGCGGGCGCTGGGCGTATGTTTCGGCGCTGATCGACGGCTTTACCGACTATATTTTCCTGACGATCGATCTGACCGACCCGCAAAAGCCTGAGGTGGCCGGGCGCTGGTGGCTGCCGGGGATGAACCAGGCCGACGGTGAGCAACCCAATTGGCCGGAAGGCAAACGCTACGCGCTGCACCACGCGATTATCGCCGGGGATACCGCTTACGGGAGCTGGCGCGACGGGGGACTGACGCTGCTGGACGTGAAGGATCGCACGCAGCCGAAGCTGATTAGCCATCGCAACTGGAGCCCGCCGTTTGGAGGTGGCACGCACACCGCGCTGCCATTGCCGGATCGTGACCTGCTGGTGGTGCTGGATGAAGCGGTGCTGGATAACCAGGAGGACGGTGAGAAGTTCATCTGGCTGTTTGATATTCGCGAGCCGTCGAACCCGGTAAGTATTTCCACATTCCCGCAGCCGCAGGAGCGGGATTATGTGGCGAAAGGGGCGCATTTTGGTCCACACAACCTGCACGAGAACCGGCCGGGAAGCTTTGTCAGCTCTACGCTGATTTTTGCGACCTGGCAGAATGCGGGCGTGCGCGCGTTTGATATTTCCAATCCTTACCGTCCGGTTGAAACCGGTGCGCTGGTGCCGGCGGCGCCAGAGAGGATGATGGATACGCGGCCGAATCGACCGCAGGTGATCCAGTCATGCGATGTGTTTGTCGATGCGCAGGGCATTATCTACAGCACGGATTATAACGGTGGATTGTCGGTGATTGAGTATCTGGGGTAACGGCGCGCTGGTGTCTTTCTGACGGCCCTCTTCATCGGGAGAGGGCCGAGGCGTTTAACTGTACTGACGCACCCGCGCCACCAGCGCTTCGGCGGTGTCGATACGGTCGGCAATCACAATCAGCGCCTTGCCAAGCGTAATCGCGTGGCGCAGGCATTCGTGGCGCATTGCTTCATCCTGAATGGTCTCGATATCCGCCACGTGCGACAGACCGACACTGCGGCGAATCAGCTCCGTGCCGCAGAATCCGATCGCGTCTTTCCAAACCTTTTTCAGGAATTCAGAGGCGTAGCCCGGGGCAGCAAGTGCCGCATCGCGCGTTTTCTCACTGGCCAGGATCTGGAAGCGCTCCGCGAAGGTGTTCCACAGCGACTGAATGTCGGTCAGACGCTGTTCACGGGCCGCGGCGGCATCGCGAATACCCAGATGCCCCGGCAGGCCGCAGAAATTGAGCAGCAGGTTGCCGATGGCGGTGCCGACGTCAAAACCGATGGGACCAAAGTAGCCGAACTCTGCGTCGATGGCTTTCAGACTGCCGTCTGCCACGAAAATCGAGCCGCTGTGAATATCGCCATGCAGCAGGGCTTCAGCGTGTGAGAAGAAGCGGTGCTTCAGCGAGGCCACGGCAATTTTTAACTGAGCGTCATCGCGCAGGGCGGCAACGTCTTTTTCCAGTTCAGCAGGGTAGTTGTTACGTTCGTGGACCTGGTACGGATCGTTGAAGAACAGATCTTCGGTGATCTCGCACATCTCCGGATTAAGGAATTTCGCGACCTGCGCTTTCTTTTCATGCGGGTGCAGGTAAAAGTCGCTGGTATGGAACAGCGTGTGCGCGAGGTATTCACCCAGCTGACGCGCCGCCTGCGGGTAGTAGGTGTTTTTGATCAGCTCCCCGCGCCAGATGGCATGGCTGGAGAGATCTTCCATCACCATCACCGCCAGTTCGGGGTCGAAGTGGTGGATTTTCACCGTGTGCTGCGGGCTGTGCTGGTAGTGTTCGATCAGCGTTTGCGCCTCCAGGCGGGCGCGATCCAGGGTCAGTGGCCAGGATTCGCCGACGCAGCGCACATACGGCAGCGCCTGCTTAACAACGATGCGGCTTACACCCTCGGTATCGAAAATTTTGAACACCAGATTGAGGTTACCGTCGCCCACTTCCTGCGCCTCCACCAGCGATGAGGGATCATCAAGGCCGCCGAACTGCTTTGCATACTCCACGGCATCCTGGGCGGTAAAGGTACGGTATTGCGACATTGCCTGTTCCTCACTGGTTTAGCTAATAAAGACATTTAGACGTCTATACATCTGGATTTCATCCTGACACAATGTGCTACAACAACGCAACAGGGAATTAACGACATGCAGACATTACAGACGACCAGCCTGCGAGTGGCGGAGAATCAGTTATTTATTCTCGATCAGCAGGCGCTTCCTCAGGAGAAACGCTGGCTTGACGCCTCGACGGTAGAGGCGCTGGTCGGCCATATTCACGCCCTGCGCGTACGCGGGGCACCGCTGATTGGTCTCTCTGCAAGCCTGCTGCTGGCCCTTCTGGCGGAAAACGGCAAAAGCCGTGATGAACTGGCTGTGGCCCTGGAGACCCTGCGGGCATCCCGCCCGACGGCGGTGAACCTGATGAACAACCTCGACCGCATGAAGCTGGCTCTCTGGCAGGAGGATTTTGTGCCTGCGCTGGTGGCGGAAGCGCTGCGTCTGATTGATGAAGACAAGCAGCTGTGCGAGGCCATCGCGAACGCCGGCAGTACGCTGGTGAAACCCGGCAGTCGTCTGCTGACCCACTGCAATACCGGCGGGCTGGCGACGGCAGGGGTTGGCACCGCGCTCGGCGTGATTGCCCGCGCGCATCAGGAAGGACGCGTCAGCTCTGTCTGGGTGGATGAAACCCGCCCCCTGTTGCAGGGTGGAAGACTGACCGCATGGGAACTCGGCGAACTGGGCGTGCCGTACCAGCTGATCGCCGATTCCATGGCCGCCAGCCTGATGGCAAAAGGGCTGGTTGACGCGGTGTGGGTGGGCGCAGACCGTATTGCGGCCAACGGCGACGTGGCGAATAAAATTGGCACCTATTCTCTGGCGGTTCTGGCAACGTTCCACGGTATTCCGTTCTATGTCGCCGCCCCGCATACCACGCTTGACCCGGCGTGCCCGAACGGTGAGGCAATCCCCATTGAACAACGTGCGGCCAGCGAAGTGACGGGCGTGGCCGGGAGCTTTGGCGCGGTGCAGTGGGCTCCTGAAAACGCGCAGGTCTACAACCCAGCCTTTGACGTCACGCCAGCGGCATTGATAAGCGGTTGGGTGCTGGATACGGGCATCGTCACGCCGGAAGAGGTGGCAAAAGGGAAATTCGCCTGAGGACGACTATCCTTTAAGGGGTTCCCTTTAGGAGGACAGTCACGTGACGCTTGATCCTGATACAGACTTAAAACTGGAACGCGTGGTGGATGCTCCGCGCGATCTGCTGTGGCTCTGCTGGACGACACCCGAGCACATCAAAAACTTCTTCATTCCGGTTCCGCACAAAGTGACCGAGTGTGACCTTGACCTGCGCGTTGGCGGGCGGTTTAACACGGTGTTTGAGGTAGACGGGCAACGGATGGATAACCGGGGTGTGTTTCTCGAAATCGATCCCGGCAGGAAGCTGGTCTTTACCGACGGTTACACGGAAGGCTGGAAGCCCGCAGAAAAGCCGTTTATGACGGCCATTCTACTGCTGGATGATGTGGGGGAGGGCAAAACGCGTTATACCGCCATTGCTCGCCACCCAACGGCGGAAATCCGCGAACAGCATGAACAAATGGGCTTCCACGAAGGGTGGGGCATTGTGCTGGACCAGCTGGTGGCGTATACGAAGGGATTGAAATACTGACGTTTTTTCGCCCCCTCTCCCTGGAGGGAGAGGGGGAAAATCATGCCAGACGCGGATACGCATCCGCAATCGCATCGCCGGTGAACTGCGCAATCCACCCCTCGGGGTTATCAAAAATACGAATGGCGGTAAAGTTCGGCTCTGAGCCCATATCAAACCAGTGCGGCGTTCCGGCAGGCACGGAAATCAGGTCGTTTTTCTCACACAATACCTGACACACCTCGTCGCCAATGTGCAGGCAAAACAGCCCCGCACCCTCAACAAAGAAACGCACTTCATCTTCCCCGTGGGTATGCTCGTTCAGGAACTTTGCGCGCAGCGCCTCTTTTTGAGGGTTGTCGGCACGCAGGCTGATGACATCCCAGCTCTGATAACCTTTCTCTGCCACTAACGTGTCGATCGCGTGCTGATAAGCCGCGATAACCGCATCGGGGGCAGGATCGCGGCCTAAGTCGCGGTCTGCGGCCCAGCGTTCAAAACGCACCCCTCTGGCGTTGAGCTGTTGGGCGATGTCGGCAGCGTCGGTGCTGTGCCAGCGAGGTTGACTGGGGTCTTTATCGGAATAAATGGTCAATGCGCTCATGAAGGGATCTGCTCCGGGTTAATCTCGTCGAACTGGTGTACCTGATGGTGATGGCTTGCACCGTCATCATCGCCGCGAATCAGCTGCAGGGTGCGAAAACCTGCCAGCTCAGCGGCGTCCAGCTCCTGATGTATATCCGACAGGAACAGGATCTGCGACGGGGGGATACCCGTTTGTGCCGCAATGTTCTGGTAAGACTGGACGTCGCGCTTGGCACCGATGTGGGTATCAAAATAGCCGCTGAACAGATGAGTAATATCACCTTCGTCGCTGTAGCCAAATAACAGTTTCTGCGCCGCGACGGAGCCTGAGGAATAAACATAGAGATCAATACCCTGCGCTTTCCATTTTTCCAGCGCAGGCAGTACGTCCGGGTAGAGGTGGCCGGTAAAATCGCCGTTAACGTAGCCGTCGTGCCAGATGATCCCCTGCAGTGCTTTCAACGCGGTTGACTTGCGGTCTTCATCCATAAACGTAAAGAGTGTGTCGATAAGGTCGCTTACGCTGGCGTGCGGGTGGTTAATTTCATCACGCAGGTTGTCCAGAATCGATTTGACCGGCTCGGCGTACTGCTGCGCGGTCACAAAGGCCGCCAGACGCTCACGCGCGTAGGGGAACAAAACATCATGGACAAAACGGATATCGCTGGTGGTCCCTTCAATATCCGTCACAATCGCGCGAATCATACTCTCTCCCAGTGTCGTAAACGCATTTCGCATTCAAATAAGAATTCCAGTCCTTCCAGATGACGGCGGGCCTCGGCCACATTGCGTCCCCAGCAGGTTAAGCCATGACCGCGCAGAAGAAAACCATAATTAAACGGGTGCGTCTGAGCGTATTCGGCAATGCGCACGGCGAGCGCGTCGATATCCTGGTCGTTATCAAACACCGGGATAGCGACCGTATCCAGATGCGTGCTCTGCCCGGAGAGGGATTTTTGCATCTCAAAGCCGGTGATCTTCAGCTCGGGCTCTTTGACCAGCCGCGACAAGACCGTGGCATTGACGGTATGGACGTGCAGAACCGCGTTGGCTTCGGGAAACAGACGATAGATGAGCGTGTGAAGCCCGGTTTCAGCCGACGGCGTGCGGCCAGAGGGTGCACGGTTGGTCGCAATCTCCACCTGCAGAAAATCGTCGGTGGTCAGGCTGCCTTTATCTTTGCCGGATTCACTGAGCCAGCACAGATGTGCATCCTGACGCACGGACATGTTGCCGCCGGTCGCAGGAGCCCAGCCTTTGGCGCCGATCCAGCGGCAGGCGTCGACCAGGTGTGTGAGTTGCAGGTTGTCGGTCATCTTCCTTTTTCCCTCTCGGTCAGGAATATTCATATTGTTTAGACGTCTAAGCGTCTTGATTGCCAAAGACTAACATCGTGTTATAGTGTCAGCAACATAAGTATTACATGCAGGCACAACACAATGAGCAATAACGCATTGATTCCTCAGAGTAAACTTCCAAGTCTTGGCACCACCATCTTTACGCAAATGAGCGCACTGGCCCAGCAGCACAACGCCATTAATCTCTCGCAAGGGTTCCCGGATTTTGATGGCCCGCGTTATTTGCAGGAACGTCTGGCGTACCACGTTGCGCAGGGGGCGAACCAGTATGCACCGATGACGGGCGTGCAGGCACTGCGGGACGCCATAGCAGACAAAACGGCTGAGCTGTATGGCTATAAGCCAGACGCTACCAGCGACATCACGGTGACGGCAGGGGCGACCGAAGCGTTGTATGCCGCAATTACCGCGCTGGTGCGCACGGGTGATGAGGTGATCTGCTTTGACCCGAGTTATGACAGCTACGCGCCGGCGGTTGAACTCTCCGGCGGCGTGGTAAAACGTATCGCGCTACAGCCACCGCATTTCCGTCCGGACTGGCAGGCGTTTGCTGCCTTGCTGAGCGACAAAACCCGTCTGGTTATTATCAATACCCCACACAACCCGTCGGCGACCGCATGGCAGAAAGCCGATTTCGCTAAGCTGTGGCAGGCGATTGCCGGGCGTGAAATTTACGTGCTGAGCGATGAAGTGTATGAGCACATCTGTTTTGCGCAGGAAGGGCATGCCAGCGTGCTGGCCCATCCGCAGCTTCGCGAGCGTGCCGTGGCGGTATCGTCATTTGGTAAAACCTATCATATGACCGGCTGGAAGGTGGGGTACTGCGTGGCTCCCGCGGCCATCAGCGCTGAGCTGCGTAAAGTGCATCAGTACCTGACGTTTGCCGTAAACACGCCGGCCCAGCTGGCCCTGGCTGATATGCTGCGCGCCGAACCGGAGCACTACCGCGACCTGCCGGCATTCTACCGTCAGCGTCGGGATCTGTTTGTGAATGCGCTAAGCCAGAGCCGTCTGGAGATTTTACCCTGCGAAGGGACCTACTTCCTGCTGGCGGACTACAGCGCGATTTCGGATTGGGATGACGTGAGTTTTTGCCAGTGGCTGACAAAAGAAGTGGGCGTTGCTGCCATTCCGCTGTCCGTATTTTGCGCCGACCCGTTCCCGCATAAGCTGATCCGGCTCTGTTTTGCGAAACAGGAATCGACGCTTCTCGCGGCGGCGGAGCGGCTGAATACACTCTGAGCGTGTCATCCCTCTCGCGTTAGAATAACGGCGGTCTGCCCATAATAAGTGAGAGTAATATCAGTCAAAATAACGCGAAAGCGCGTTATAAAATATAAGTCAGGATTATGTATTAACAGAGAGAACGGGCTGTGAGCGACACAGCCCGTCGCTGTTATTTTTCTGTTACTTCGTTAATAAATTTCGCGAATGCCGTACTGTTCAATGCCGAACGATTATAAATCATAAAAATGTCAAGCGAGGGAAGGGTGAACGGTGCAGTGATTTTTTTGAGTCTTAGCACTTCACTGTATTTATCAAATAAAATTTCCGGTACGTAACCAATTAAATGAGAGGCACTTATCATCGAAATAATAGTAAATACAGAGTCACAGCGAAAACCGATTGTCTTTTCCGCATGCACTTTTTCTGCCATCGATTGATAGGTTTTAACGCCCGGCTCATCACTGAGGAATATCGTAAACTTCTCTTCCTGAAGCTCTTCCATGGTGGCCACCTCTTTCATCCGCGGATGATCCTGGCTGCAGACCAGCAGGACGGAATAGGATGCATATGGCACACAAATCATTGAACGGTTACTAACCGGGGCCATTGAGAAAATTAAGTCTGCCTTACGGTATGCCAGCAGATCCTCTGCGGAGTCAGCAGAGAGCAGCATGTCATGCAGTTCAATCTCGTAATTGTGCTCTCGCATCAATAATTTAAGCGGGCCCAGCAAATTTTCTGTAGTCAGGATTTGCGGGCTGTACACCACAAAATTCTTTTTTAGCGTTGAGCCATGCATGATGTTAATCGTCTGCTCAAGCTGGTTGAGGTTTTGCTCAAGATGATGGTGCAGGTTCACGCCTACCGTGGTGGGCGTAATCCCTTTCCCGGAACGAATGAACAGGGGATCGTTGAGCTGATTACGCAACCTTTGCAGCGACTGGCTGACCGCCGAGGGCGTAATATAGAGCGTTTCTGCTGCCTTGCTGATGCTTAAGTGCTGATAAATACACTCGAAAATTACCAGCAGATTAAGATCAAATTTTTTCAGATCGTAGAGATTAGCCATGTTTCATCCTGAGTGGACTGCGTTGCGTTAACACATCACTGATAACTATAGAAGGAAGTTAATCATTTGCCATCCATGCAATTAACTTACTTAATTAGAGTTGTATGTTGACTTAATATATCACGATGGCAGATTTATAAAATAGAGCTTCAATGAATATTAAGATATTTTTATCTCTAAAACTGCGAGAGTGTTTGCATTAAAATAGTCTCAATTATATATAGACAAATAATTATCATTCATTTTTATTAATCCTCGCCGGCGCGTATTCAGTCCTGCGCAATAAACCGTGTTCGATGAAACCTATCACAGCCATAGATACGATTGGCGCTCATGTGCATTGCCCTCGCGCTGTGCGGGTGTTGTAATCAAGGCGCTGTTACGGCCTTGATATGAGGTTTGTAGAGCGCAACGCAACGCCAGCAATTGCTGGCACTGAAAGTTCCTGTGGAAAGTTCAGGTATCAGGGCCGCCCACCAGGGCGGCCTTTTTACTTTTGGCTTTTCGTTAATTCAGTTCATCACGTTGTCTTGTTCGGGTTGTTAGGTATGGCTGATTGATTTGATAAAGCAAACGCATTAGCCCACCCGGCGAAAGTTGGTTACCTTACATCTCAACGAAAACACGGAGGAAGTACAGATGTCTTTGATTAATACCAAAATTAAACCTTTCAAAAACCAGGCGTTCAAAAACGGTGAATTCATCGAAGTGACCGAGAAAGATACCGAAGGCCGCTGGAGCGTCTTCTTCTTCTATCCGGCTGACTTCACCTTCGTTTGCCCTACCGAACTGGGTGACGTTGCAGACCATTACGACGAACTGCAGAAGCTGGGCGTAGACGTTTACTCTGTTTCTACCGACACCCACTTCACCCACAAAGCATGGCACAGCAGCTCTGAAACCATCGCGAAAATCAAATACGCGATGATCGGCGACCCGACTGGCGCCCTGACCCGTAACTTCGACAACATGCGTGAAGATGAAGGCCTGGCTGACCGTGCTACCTTCGTTGTTGACCCGCAGGGCATTATCCAGGCAATCGAAGTTACCGCTGAAGGTATCGGCCGTGATGCTTCTGACCTGCTGCGTAAAGTGAAAGCGGCGCAGTACGTTGCTTCTCACCCAGGTGAAGTTTGCCCGGCGAAATGGAAAGAAGGCGAAGCGACTCTGGCACCGTCTTTAGACCTGGTTGGCAAAATCTAAGTTTCCCGCCGTCTTTCGCGCAGTGCATCGCCTGCTCTGACGCGACAGGCTCCGGAAATGACAGTCGTAATGGGCGCGCCCGCGCCCATTTTATTCCAGCACCATGATGCAAGTTGCATTCAGGCCGCCCGAATAAGGCAGCTTGCATGATGACGTTTTTAGAGAGGGAAGAACAATGCTCGACACCAATATGAAAACCCAGCTCAAGGCCTACCTTGAGAAACTGACCAAACCTGTTGAGCTGATTGCCACGCTGGACGACAGCGCTAAATCGGCAGAGATCAAGGAACTGCTGGCAGAGATCGCCGAACTGTCACCGAACGTGACCTTCAAAGAAGATAACGGTCTGGCGGTGCGCAAGCCCTCCTTCCTGATCACCAATCCGGGTTCTGACCAGGGGCCGCGTTTTGCCGGTTCTCCACTGGGCCACGAATTCACCTCGCTGGTGCTGGCACTGCTGTGGACCGGTGGTCATCCGTCAAAAGAGGCGCAGGCGCTGCTCGAGCAGATCCGCGATATTGACGGCGATTTTGAGTTTGAAACCTATTACTCGCTCTCCTGCCATAACTGCCCGGACGTGGTGCAGGCGCTGAACCTGATGTCGGTGCTGAACCCGCGCATTAAGCACACGGCGATTGACGGCGGTACGTTCCAGAACGAAATCACCGACCGTAACGTCATGGGCGTTCCGGCGGTCTTTATGAACGGTCAGGAGTTTGGCCAGGGCCGTATGACGCTGACCGAAATCGTTGCCAAAGTGGACACGGGTGCCGAAAAACGTGCGGCAGAAGCGCTGAACAAACGTGATGCGTATGATGTTCTGATTGTCGGCTCCGGCCCGGCGGGCGCGGCGGCGGCGGTTTACTCCGCCCGTAAAGGCATTCGTACCGGACTGATGGGCGAACGCTTCGGTGGCCAGGTGCTCGACACCGTGGATATCGAAAACTACATCTCTGTGCCGAAGACCGAAGGCCAGAAACTGGCTGGCGCACTGAAGGCGCACGTCAGCGATTATGAAGTGGATGTGATCGACAGCCAGAGCGCCAGCAAGCTGGTTCCGGCCGCGGTTGAAGGGGGGTTACACCAGATTGAAACCGCCTCCGGCGCGGTGCTGAAAGCGCGCAGCATTATCATTGCCACCGGCGCCAAATGGCGCAACATGAACGTCCCGGGTGAAGATCAGTATCGCACCAAAGGCGTCACCTACTGCCCGCACTGCGACGGCCCGCTGTTTAAAGGTAAACGCGTGGCGGTGATCGGCGGCGGTAACTCCGGTGTGGAAGCGGCGATTGACCTGGCGGGTATCGTTGAACACGTCACCCTGCTGGAGTTCGCCCCAGAAATGAAAGCGGACCAGGTGCTGCAGGACAAAGTGCGTAGCCTGAAAAACGTCGATATCGTGCTGAATGCGCAGACCACGGAAGTGAAAGGTGACGGCAGCAAAGTAACCGGTCTGGAATACCGCGACCGCGTGAGCGGTGACGTACATAGCGTGGCGCTGGCGGGGATCTTCGTACAGATTGGTCTGTTGCCAAACACCACCTGGCTGGACGGCGCGATTGAGCGCAACCGGATGGGCGAAATTATTATCGATGCGAAATGCGAAACCAGCGTGAAAGGGGTGTTCGCGGCAGGGGACTGCACCACGGTTCCGTACAAACAGATCATCATTGCCACCGGTGAAGGGGCGAAAGCGTCTCTGAGCTCGTTCGATTATCTGATTCGCACCAAAACGGCATAAAAAGAAAGCAAGACTACACCTGCAACAGCAAGAGGCCACCGAAAGGCGGCCTCTTTTTTTTTACCTGACGACCATCACCGGAATGTGGGTGTGACGGATCACGCTCGACGCGTTAGAGCCCAGCAGGTGGGTGGTAATGGAAGGATTACGGGAACCGATCACCACGACGTCTGCTTTCAGTTCATTGGCCAGTTCATTAACGGCATCCCGCACGCTACCGAACCTGACGTGAGTTTTGATACGTGAAGGGTCGATGCTGAAATGCCCGACCATGGTTTGTAGACGATTTTCAGCTTCGTGCTGAAGATGCTCTTCGAAGCGACGTACATCGGCGGCAAAGCGGTGCAGACTCAGGCTGGCGGAACCCGGTAACACGTGTAAAAGATGAATGATCCCGTCCTGCTGCGCCAGGAACTCCGCGTGGCGTACGGCCTTGTCGCTCAGCTCCATCTCGAAAACATCAACCGGCATAATGATTGTCTGATACATACCCGTTTCTCCTTGTTTATAAACGCTGAATTCATTCAACCACAAAATATGAATGGTTTCTGTAAGCGCGGCGCCACTTTTTGATCTCGCCAGGAAAAATCTCAAAAGATCCGTCATCACGGGCAAGTCTTCTGGGGTAGCTACCCTTTATACACTGTCCTGGATCCTTTCGGAGGTTGCATGAAAGCACTCACGTATCACGGCCCACATCATGTTCGCGTCGAGAATGTCCCCGATCCCATCATTGAACAGCCAGACGATATTATTCTGCGGGTCACGGCTACGGCGATTTGCGGGTCCGATCTGCATCTCTATCGCGGCAAAATCCCGAAGGTGCAACACGGCGATATTTTTGGTCATGAATTTATGGGGGAAATCGTTGAGTGCGGCAGGGAGGTGAAGAGTTTACAGAAGGGCGATCGCGTGGTTATCCCGTTTGTGATTGCCTGCGGTGACTGTTTCTTCTGCCGTCTGCAGCAATACGCGGCCTGCGAGACGACCAACGTTGGGCAGGGCGCCGCGCTGAACAAAAAGCAAATTCCCGCGCCAGCCGCGCTGTTTGGCTATAGCCATCTCTACGGCGGTGTGCCGGGAGGCCAGGCGGAATATGTTCGCGTACCGAAGGGGAACGTTGGGCCGTTCAAGGTGCCGCCGCTGTTGTCCGATGACAAAGCGCTGTTCCTGTCAGATATTTTACCCACCGCCTGGCAGGCGGCAAAAAATGCGCAGATCGAAAAAGGATCGAGCGTGGCCGTGTTCGGCGCCGGGCCGGTGGGGTTGCTGACCATTGCCTGCGCGCGGCTGCTCGGGGCGGAACAGATCTTCGTCATCGACCATCACCTGTATCGCCTGCGATTCGCTCAGGCGCGCTACGGCGCAATCCCTGTCAACTTTGATGATGAGAACGATGCCGCCGAAAAAATCATTGAGCAAACTGCCGGCCAGCGTGGTGTCGATGCGGTGATTGATGCCGTCGGGTTCGAAGCCAAAGGCAGCACCACGGAAACAATCCTCAGCAACCTTAAAATTGAAGGCAGCAGCGGCAAAGCGTTGCGTCAGTGTATCGCGGCTGTCCGGCGCGGCGGCGTTGTCAGCGTCCCTGGCGTTTACGCCGGGTTTATTCACGGCTTCCTGTTTGGCGATGCCTTCGATAAAGGGCTGAGTTTCAGGATGGGGCAGACACACGTCCACGCCTGGCTGGGCGAGTTGCTGCCGCTTATCGAAAAAGGGCTGCTTACGCCGGAGGAGATTGTGACCCACTATCTGCCGCTGGCGGATGCGGAACGCGCCTACAAGATTTTCGAAAAACGGGAGGAGGAGTGCCGCAAGGTCATTCTGGTGCCGGGGGCGGAAACGCCTGACGCGGCGGCACAGCAGGTGAAAGGCCTGGTCAATGCTTTCCCGGGTGGGGTGGTGTGAGATTATCGCTTACCGATGACGCTCAAGATAAAGCACCGCCATGACGATGATCGCCAGAATAATGAGAAAAATAAGTGTGATAACCACTATCTCACTCATGACCGTCCCCGCGGCACCCAAACAGATTAAGCGTGGGTTAAGGGGTTTTCGGGCGATATAGGATAATCGGGTGAATTTGCGGAAAGAGGATGCGGGTGCATCCTCTGTGCAACGCGGGAGCGTTTGTTCAGATGGGGTTAACGCAGGTAGTCGCCCGCGGCTTCTGGCTGGTAGAGCAGCTCCAGCACTTCCAGATGCGCCGCGGCACCGCCTGGCAACGCCCAGTTGATGGTGTCTCCCGTACGCAGACCAAGAAGCGCGGCACCCACAGGGGCAAGGACCGAAAGCTGTGCACTGCTGTCGGTCATCTGCGCCGGGTAGACCAGCGTTCGGGTCAGCTCTTCACCGGTGGCCAGGTTACGGAATTTAACCCGGCTGTTCATGGTGACCACGTCGTGAGGCATGGATTCAGGCGTGCACATCTGCGCCCGGTCAAGCTCTTCATTCAGGGCGTCAGCCACCGGAAGCGAAGCGAATTCTGCTTTTTCCAGCAGTCTGTCAATACGTTCTGCGTCAAGCTCATTGATGATGATGGTGGGTCTGGACATTTTTTACTCCATGTCGTTAATGCTGCGTGTAACGCAGAAACCAATCCAAAAGAAAACCCTCGCCGTCTGGCAGCGAGGGTTTAACTCTTCTGATGATACTGGCTGAGCGCACAACTTTGAAGTGATACAGGTCACATTCATGGGTCATATGAATTTTCGGTGAAAAACGTGCTCCCTTGCCAATTTGCATTATTCTTTTTAAGCGCCCCCTGCGGGCGACTATCCGCATTCAGTGTTTCTTCTCAGGAGATCTCATGAGCGATTACGACAAAATTACGTTGAAAGACGGCAGTTATTTATATTTTAAAGACTGGGGAAGCGGGCAACCCGTGGTGTTTAGCCACGGCTGGCCGCTGACGGCGGATGCCTTTGAAGACCAAATGTTATACCTGGGATCAAAAGGATTTCGCGTAATTGCACATGACCGCCGCGGACATGGCCGCTCAGCGCAGCCGTGGGATGGGCACAATATGGATCAGTACGCCGACGATCTGGCTGAGCTGACGGCGCGTCTGAATCTGAAAGACGCTGTTCACGTGGGGCATTCAACCGGCGGTGGCGAAGTGGCGCGCTATATTGGTCGCCACGGTACGGATCGCGTGGCGAAAGCGGTACTTATTGGTGCCGTGACACCGATTATGATCAAAACCGATTTCAACCCGAACGGTGTGCCGAAAGAGGTGTTTGATGGTATTCGGGAAGGCGTGATTAACGATCGTGCGGCTTTCTTCTATGCGCTGACCGAGGCGTTTTATGGCTATAACCGCCCGGGGGCGAAAGAGTCCAAAGCGGTGCGGGAGAGCTTCGTTGAGCAGGGGCTTCAGGGATCGATCAAGGCGCTGTATGACTGCGTCAAAGCGTTCTCTGAAACCGATCTGCGTGAAGATCTGAAAAAGATGACTATCCCGACGCTGGTGATCCACGGCGACGACGACCAGATAGTCCCGATCGAGACCTGTGGTCGGGTGGCTGCAGAGCTCCTGCCGAACGCTGAACTGAAGGTCTATGCCGGGGGTTCTCACGGCATATGCACCACGCATAAGCACCAGATCAATGACGATTTGCTGAAATTTATTCAGTCTTAATTCCTGGCGGATTGCGTTACGCTGAGTGTCCTGATCCAGGGTACTGAGCGAAACGCAATTCGTGTCTGCCCCACCATTAAGAGAGCACTATGTATTTCTATCAACCTTCTCTGGGACACGGCCTGCCGCATGACCCACTGAACGCGATTATTGGCCCACGCCCGATTGGCTGGATCTCCTCGTGCGACAACGCCGGTCAGCTGAATCTCGCGCCGTATAGCTTCTTTAACTGCTTTAACTATCGTCCGCCCATCATCGGTTTTTCCAGCAACGGCTGGAAAGACAGCGTGCGTAATATTACCGAAACCGGCGAGTTTGTCTGGAACCTGGCGACGCGCGATCTGGCTGAAGCGATGAATGCGACCTCGGCTATGCTTCCCCACGATGAAAATGAATTTACCTTTGCGGGATTAACGCCAGCGGCCAGCCAGCTGGTGAACGCCCCGCGGGTGGCAGAAAGCCCGGTTAACTTTGAGTGTCGCCTGTCGCAGTGTATTCAGCTTACCGGGGCCGACGGCACACCGGTTGATACCTGGCTGGTGCTCGGCGAAGTGGTGGGTATTCACATCGCCGAAACGTTGCTGGAAGAGGGGATTTATCAGACAGCGAAAGCGCAGCCCATCCTGCGTGCGGGTGGGCCGACGGCTTACTATGGCATCAGTGACGAGCACCGGTTTGACATGACCCGACCGATCGTCAATCAGTGACCGGCTTTATCAATGACGAATTGTTTTCCGCAGTTACCCGGGTGTGGCTGCGGAGCAAATGAGGTTGCAGAAAGTGGGTTATTAATGGTGTCTGCCTTCAGTGAGATCTGCATTTCGGTCAGGTAGGACGGGTTGCCATTACAGGTAAGCTTGAACGCTTTGACATTCTCCTTGCCCCAGCCTTTGGCCACGGCGCTGTCAAAGTCGCTGCGGCTTACGGTTTTTCCATAGTTATCGGCGAGGAACTTGCCGATCGCGCTGTTTTTTATCTCCTGATTCATGCGCACCATCGTGCCGAAATACGCGTCAGGATCAAAACCAAAGCACACGCCGTGTTTGGCATATTCGTAGCGTTCCAGGCAGGAGTTACCGCCAGCACCCGGCATAACGCTGTTCAGCTTAGCAGCACCTGAAAGCGACAGTCCGGTTTCGGCGGCAGCGCATTTGCGGCTGGCCTTCACCTCCGGCATGTTCGGGATTGGACGGGTTGCGCAGCCAAAACGCATCCAGCGACGTTCATCCACCCCCCGTGCGGCAACAGACTTTGGCAGCCCCGGCCATAATCCGTGCACAGTCAGAAAATCGGTTTTGTTATCACTCTCTTTTTGTAAACGGCACTCTTCGGGCTCGTTGCGGTTACGGTCGGCCATGCTCTGGCAGAACCCGGTTTGCCAGGAAAGAGCCAGAACGTAGCGATCGAAATCGCCATACTGCGTTGCCTTGAGTGGGTCGGCCTGTGCGGAGAATACACAGAGTGCCAGCGCGATTGCGCCAGACGGAATAACGATATCCTTCCTGAACATGTGATTTCCTGATCGAATGAGCATGAATAATTTCTGGAAATTATTAAAGCACAAAAAGCGCCCGCAGGCGCTTTCTGGATATCAGGAATTTAGCTTAAGCTGCGCCGGGTACCAGCACCTGCGTGGCAATAATCACGATAATCAGCCCCACAATCACGGGGACGGAGGTGCGTTTGATCACTTCGAAAGGCGAGATTTTTGCCATCCCGGCAACGGCTACAACCACACCCGATACCGGTGAAATGGTGCGACCGAGGTTTGACGCCTGCAGCATGGGGATGGAGAGATAGGCCGGGTTAATGCCTGAGGAGTGAGCCAGTTTCGGGATCATCTCAACGAAGGCGTAGAACGGCGCGTTACCTGAACCGGTAGTCATGGCGGCCAGCATGGTCAGCACCACCAGAACCAGCATCAGGATAATACTGGCCGAGCCGAACGAGGTAGCGATGGAAATCAGGCTCTGAATAAAGCCGATGGTGCTCAGGCCCTGGGCGAAGACGCCTGCTGCAACCAGCAGCATAACGACCCCTGCAAACGCATCCGCCATACCGCGATAGGCCACTTCCAGACCCGAGAAGACTTTCTGCGTGTTAAACCCACGCACAAACTCCAGCAGGGCGGCCAGCAGCATGCAGATCACCAGAATGGTGATGATGTGCAGCTGCGGGCCCCATTTACCGTCAAAAATAAGCACGCCAATAATAGGTGTGAACGGCAGAATGGCATAAAACGCTGGCGCGGTGGTGGTGATTTCACTCACGTCCAGCATCTCGTGGCTGATGTTCTCTTTCTTATCGAGATAACGCTGCCAGAAGAAGTGTGCGATGCCCATGCCGACAATGGCGACGATAGAAATGGGCAGCGTGGTTTTGAACGCAAAGTCGATAAGCGACATCTCAGCGGCTTTGGCTGCGAGCACGACATCACCGGAGGTGGGGGAAAGAATAATGGCGGCCGGCGAGGCGCAAATCGCGGCGGCCGCGCCGCGGCTGATACCGACGTTAACCATAATCGGGAACAGGGTGGCCATTAACAGTACGCCCAGACCGGTTGCGGACGACACGGCAAGGGACATCAGGCAGGCAAGGAAATAGGCCGCGACCATCAGCAGATACGGGGAGTTAATGTACTGCAGCGGTTTGGACGCCAATTTAACCACCATATCATTCGCGCCGATATGGGTCATGTACGCCGCAAAACCGCACAGCATCATGATCATCATACCCAGGTCGCCACCGCGGCTCATGAGCAGGATTTTAATGTATTCAACAATGTCAGTGGCGGTGTAGCCCGTACTGTCTGCGCTGGCCGGTAACACCTGATGGCCCATGATGGCGCTGATAATGAGCAGGGTTAGCCCGCCGACAAATAATACCCCTGTGGCCGAGTAACCTTTAATGATGTAGCGCGCTACACCGACAATGACGACGACTCCGATAAGGAGCTCGATAAACGTAAGCATGGTTTCCCCTGTATCCTTGCTGCCCGAGAGCACAAATAATCAATAAAAAAGAAGGATGAAATGTGCCGAATTAATGTTCTGTCCTTGCTGATTAAAATCAATAAACAGACTACTAAAGAAGATATTAACGGTATTTTTGCCATCGCCCCGGCATTTATCTCATGCGCATATTGACCGGTAGAGATATCACTATATGTCAATTAAATGATAATGGGTTGTTAAATATTTTGTGGGTTTAAATTCGCCGCAGAAAGAAAAGGCAAAAACCCTTTGGGAACTGGGTTTTTAATGGCTGCCGGCAGCCCTCCAGGAGGGGCCCTGGAGACCGTCATTGCTGGCGTTGGTTGGATTGTCCAGCGTATAAAAGCCTAATAAAGGCTTACTTTTATTGTGCTTATTATGGCGTGAAGGTATGTTCCTCTCAGAATATTCCCAGGAAGACGCTGATTAATTAGGAATAACGCTGATGCTGTTAAGCTTTGATTAAACTATTTTATGGTAAACTTTGCCTCGAATACTAAGAATGGTAATTGCATTGTGATTGTACGTAATAAATTTTCCCTCATTTTGTTGTTTATTTTTGGGCAGTTAGCATTGTCGTCTGTTGCACACGCCGAGAGCAATGCAACCGATAAAGGCTGGTTCACCACCTTCACTGATAATGTGTCGCAGACCTGGACTGCGCCAGAGCATTATGACCTGTATGTTCCGGCAATAACGTGGCATGCGCGTTTTGCCTATGACAAAGAAAAGACTGACAAATATAACGAGCGCCCGTGGGGGGCTGGTTTTGGTCAGTCGCGTTGGGACGAAAAAGGGAACTGGCATGGCATCTATCTGATGGCCTTTAAAGATTCCTTTAACAAATGGGAACCGATCGGGGGTTATGGCTGGGAGAAAACCTGGCGTCCGTTAGCCGATGAAAACTTTCATGTGGGGCTGGGCTACACCGCCGGTGTGACCGCACGCGACAACTGGAACTACATTCCGATTCCGGTACTGCTGCCTCTGGCCTCTATCGGCTATGGTCCGGCAACGTTCCAGATGACCTATATCCCGGGGACATACAACAACGGTAACGTTTACTTCGCCTGGATGCGTTTTCAGTTTTAACTGAAAAAACGTCACGTACTGGTGAAAAAGTGTGCAGTCGTTGATTCCGTTGAGATAAAAAATCGTCAGCAGAAATTAACGCGACTTTAGTCACTTTTTATCAAAGAACCGCTGGACAAAAGGTCCCACAATTGATGTACTGGTACCCGACACAGCATTTGTGTCGTTTTTTAATGTAAAGGTAATTTTGATGTCTAAGATTAAAGGTAACGTTAAGTGGTTTAATGAGTCCAAAGGATTCGGTTTCATTACTCCTGAAGATGGCAGCAAAGACGTGTTCGTACACTTCTCTGCAATCCAGTCTAATGGTTTCAAAACTCTGGCTGAAGGTCAGCGTGTAGAGTTCGAAATCACTAACGGTGCCAAAGGCCCTTCTGCTGCTAACGTAATCGCTCTGTAATTCAGACGCGTCAGCAAGAATTTCAAAACCCGCTCACTGAGCGGGTTTTTTTTCGCGTTGAATCAGCTAAGCAGATACATTTTGAGGAAGCTGGCAACGATCAGCACGCTCAACAACACCACACCTGCGCTCATCAGGTTCTGTTTCATTCTGTCACCCTCGTTCAGTATTGCGTTCAGAGTGACAGAGAAAAATTAAGCCAACATTAACGCAGCGTCTGTTAGTGCGTCGTGGCGGAGGAAAATAGCCAGAATGCGATCCCCGTCATCGCAAAGGAGCCGAGCATATTAATCGCAATGTTCATCAGCGCCCAGCCGACACGCCCTTCCTGAAACAGGAAAACCACTTCCGCCGAGAACGTTGAGAAGGTGGTTAAACCGCCGCAAAAGCCGGTGGTAATCAATAGCTTCCACACGGGATCGATATGCGTCATACGGTTAAACCAGGCCAGCCCCACGCCAATAATGAAAGCACCTATCAGGTTAGCCGCCAGCGTACCCATTGGAATACCCTGATGCAGGGGATTAAAACGCATACTCAAAAACCACCGCGCAACGCTACCCGTACCCCCACCAATAAAAACGGCTAAAAGTAGTTGTAACACTGTAAATACCTGCTATTTGATGTGTAAGAGTGGCGAGTTTAACGCGGTTTTTGCTGAGGGGACAAATATGTATGTTGCTGTAGGACAGTTTGCGGTTACGCCTGACTGGCAAGAGAATGCAGATAAATGTGTCTCTCTGATGAGGCAGGCCCGCCTGAAAGAAGCATCCTTGCTGGTGCTGCCGGAGGCGCTGCTGGCAAGAGATGACAACGACCCGGACCTGTCGGTGAAGTCTGCCCAGCCCCTGGACGGCGGATTTTTACAGCACCTGCTGGCGGAAAGTGTGGGCAATGGTTTGACCACCCTCTTTACGGTGCATGTCCCCTCGACGGCAGGACGAGCGGTAAATACGCTCGTGGCCATCCGTGACGGCGCGATCGTTGCGCGCTATGCCAAACTCCATCTTTATGATGCCTTCAGCATTCAGGAATCACGGCGGGTGGATCCGGGAGACAGTATCCCACCGCTGCTTGATGTCGATGGCTTTAAGATTGGGTTGATGACCTGCTACGACCTGCGTTTTCCTGAGCTGGCACTTACGCTCGCGTTAAAGGGGGCTGACGTGCTGGTTGTGCCTGCCGCGTGGGTCAAGGGACCGCTTAAAGAGCATCACTGGGCAACGCTCCTTGCAGCGCGTGCGCTGGATACAACCTGTTATGTTGTGGCCTCGGGGGAGTGCGGCAATAAGAACATTGGGCAGAGCAGGGTGGTGGATCCGCTGGGAGTTACGATAGCCGCTGCGGCGGAGGCCCCGGTTTTGCTGATGACAGAGTTACAGCGGGAGAGGATTACGCTTGCACGGCAGCAATTACCGGTTCTTCGCAACCGTCGGTTTGCGCCACCGCAATTATTGTGATGTTTTTTTCAACAATGCTTGATTCACCTTGTTACAGATTGCTATTGTGTGCACGCGTCAAATGACCGTTAATACAATCAGGTTTTTGGCGCTGAATGCAGCCTGGTTTATGTAAAGAAGGTATCTATGGGTGAGATTAGTATTACCAAACTGCTGGTGGTTGCCGCACTGGTCGTCCTGCTGTTTGGTACCAAGAAGTTACGCACGCTGGGTGGTGACCTGGGTGCCGCCATCAAAGGCTTTAAGAAAGCGATGAACGACGATGATGCGGCTGCGAAGAAAAGCGCCGAGGGTGACATCCCGGCAGAGAAGCTTTCTCACAAAGAGTAACGGCAATGCCTGAGGGCTTGCGAAAAAAAACCGGCTCAAGAGGCCGGTTTTTTTGTATTACTGTAAGTGAATATTACAGTCTTATTTCACTTCTTTGCCTTTTGCCTGCATATCGGCATGGTAAGAGGAGCGAACAAATGGGCCGCAGGCTGCGTGGGTAAAGCCCATCGCCAGCGCTTCGGCTTTCATCTCATCAAACTCATCCGGGCTCACGTAGCGCTGCACGGGCAGGTGGTGGCGACTTGGCTGCAGATATTGTCCCAGCGTCAGCATGGTCACACCGTGGCGGCGCAGATCGCGCATCACTTCGATGATCTCAGCATTCGTTTCACCGAGACCAACCATCAGGCCTGACTTGGTTGGAATATGGGGATGCGCTTCTTTAAAACGCTCCAGCAGCTTCAGAGACCAGTTATAGTCCGCACCAGGACGTACCTGACGGTAGAGACGTGGCACGTTCTCCAGGTTGTGGTTAAACACGTCTGGTGGCGTCGCGGTCAGGATGTCCAGCGCGCGATCCATACGGCCGCGGAAGTCTGGAACCAGCGTCTCAATTTTGATGTTCGGGCTTTTCTCGCGAATAGCGGTAATGCAGTCAGCGAAGTGCTGAGCACCGCCATCACGCAGATCGTCACGGTCAACGGAGGTAATAACGACATAACGCAGCGCCATATCGGCGATGGTCTGTGCCAGTTTCTGAGGTTCGTTAGCGTCGGGCGCTACCGGGCGGCCATGAGCCACATCGCAGAACGGGCAGCGGCGGGTACAGATGGCACCCAGAATCATAAACGTCGCGGTACCGTGATTGAAACATTCAGCAAGGTTCGGGCAAGAGGCTTCTTCACAGACGGAGTGAAGGCCGTTCTTGCGCATCGCCGCTTTGATCCCCTGGATACGCGAAGAGTCAGCCGGAAGTTTGATTTTCATCCATTCCGGTTTTCTTAACAGCGCTTCGCGCTCTGTAGCCACGTTTTTAACCGGGATAAGGGCCATTTTATCGGCATCGCGGTATTTAACACCGCGTTCCATCACAATGGGTTTACTCATAGCGTGCGTGTTCCAGTTGCGAATATCGAAGGAAAGCGTTTCTATTCAAGGGAATGTTGTATTTATCAACTATTTTTGAACGAACGACAGGCAGTATATCATTGAAACGGTCGGTAAAGCAGCCTGCCAGGTCGCCAATTTGTAAAATAGTTGTTGTTTTGTGCGTTTTGCCCGGCAGGGGGCAGGGGCTTGTGCTGTATCAACCAGTCAGAAGGCCTGGCGGATGACGCGGATAACGTTTTCCAGTACCGGATCGCGCAAGCTGAGTTTGTTGTAATGCAGTGAAATCTCGATAGATTCCGCATTGAGCTGGTTGAGAGGAATGCTCTCCAGCGGCCAACATTTACGCAACAAGGTATACAGACGCGAAGGCATGATGCAGAGCATGTCGCTGCTGCCGATCAGGGAGGCAGTGGTGAACATATTGTAACTACTGAAGCTGATCTGGCGTTCCGGGAATATCTCATCGATTCGCTGACGCAGCGCATGGTTGGACTGTCCTTCGGTCATGAAAGACGAATGATCGTAGTTGCGCAGATTTTCAATGGTCAACGGCCCGCTCAGGGCGGGATGCTGCTGGCGGCACACCAGCACCAGGTTATCCGCATACAGGACATGTTGTCCGAGCGCTCGGGCGCTAAAGCTGCCGCTTTCTATAATCAGGTCGGTCTGAAACTGAGCAAGCTGAATATCAGGCTCGTTGAGTGGCACATTTCGCAGCAGGAGCTGGGGAACATGCTCTTTTATCGCCTGAAAAATAGCGGGCATCACCAGCACGCCGACAGACGGGGTACAGCCGATAGTGATGGTTCTCTGTTTGTCATAGCTGCCGGTTAAATCCAGCGCACCCAGAATCGACTCCAGCCCCTGGCTGATGTACTCATGCAGATGGGTAGCGTAGGCCGTCGGCGTAACCCCCTGGCCCTTACGAATAAATAACGGGTCGGGAAATATAGCGCGCAGTTTTTGAATTGACTGGCTTATTGCTGAAGGCGTGAGATTAAGAATTTTCGCAGCATTAACGATACCCTTATGGACATATACTGCCTCAAAAATAGTCAACAAATTGAGATCAATATTACGTAAAGTCCGAAAAATTTGTGGCTTGTCCTCACCACCTGGGTCATTCAGTCGTTTGGCTGGTAAATTATTATACTCCACGCTTTCACTCCGTATACATTCACATTATGAATGATAGTTGAATTTATTTATTATGCTTGTAGAGATTCGTAAAGTGTTGGTTTTGTTTCACTTGTTTATCAAAAACAAACAGTTGTGTGATTATCACGCAAGTTACTTACGCCCTGTATGCAGTTCTGGCTGGAGGCTAAATAATATGTAGCGGTAATATTCGGGCGCTTCGAAAATATAGAATAAGCGGATTATTGTAAAGCGTAAAAGCGGTAAATAAACAGTGGCCCGTCAAATAATCGAGCCATGATGCATGATATATTAAGCAGTGATATATTCGTAAGATGGATTGTTAAGTAGGGCTAAAACGTTCTTCAAAAGCACAGGACGAATATTCTCGGGCGTTGCGCTTTCAACCCACTGGCGCATTTGCGTCATCTCCATTCCGGCGTAGCCACAGGGGTTTATGCGCTGGAAAGGGGTAAGATCCATATTAATATTCAGTGCCAGCCCGTGGAAGGAGCAGCCCTTGCGGATACGCAGCCCCAGTGAGCAAATCTTACTTTCTCCCACATAGACGCCCGGCGCATCGGCACGCGGATGGGCTTCAATACCGTATTCCGCCAGCGTGTTAACCACGGTTTGTTCCAGCAGGGTAACCAGTTCGCGAACGCCGAGCTTTCTGCGCTTCAGGTTCAGCAGAACGTACATCACCTGCTGCCCGGGCCCGTGGTACGTGACCTGCCCACCGCGATCGCTTTGAATTACCGGGATATCACCCGTCATCAATAAATGTTCCGCTTTTCCCGCCTGTCCCTGTGTAAATACCGGCAGGTGTTCGACCAGCCAGATCTCATCAGGGGTGGTGTCATCGCGTGAATCGGTGAAATCATGCATGGCCTGGGAGACAGGCTCGTAAGGTTGCAGCCCGAGATGACGGACAAGAATTTTATCCTGATACAAAAGGACGTCTCCGAAGACGAGGGACAAAAGGTGAGGGAGAGTATATCACAAGCGGGGAGGCGGGTTACCCGGCAAACCGGGTAACCGCAGAGGGACTACAGCACCATACGAACAATTTCGATATTGCCGAGCTCTTCGTACAGCGTCTCAACCTGCTCAATGTGGGTTGCGGTAATGGTAATGGATACCGAGTGGTAGTTGCCCTTGCTGCTTGGTTTTACTGACGGAGAGTAGTCACCCGGCGCATGGCGCTGTACCACTTCAACCACCTGATCAACCAGCTCAGGTTTCGCCAGACCCATTACTTTGTAGGTAAACGGGGTAGGGAATTCAAGCAGTTCGTTAAGTTTGGTTTTCATGTCAGCTCCGGCGTAACGTCAAAAAGAATAACTCCCACGACAGGTGGGAGTTATCAGGATATCTAGTATATGGGGATCAAAATCACACTTTCAAGTGTTCAATTTTTAGCCAAACCAGTGATGGAACATCAATTTAATGTAATCAATGATTTTGCCGAAGAAATTGCCTTCCGGGATTTCTTGCAGAACAACCAGCGGACGCTGATCGATGGTTTTACCATCCAGCTGGAAGTTGATGGTGCCCACCACCTGGTTTTTCTGCAGTGGCGCGTGCAGCTCAGTGGTGTTCAGCACGTAGCTGGCTTTCAGATCTTTCATGCGACCACGAGGAATGGTCAGGTACAGATCTTTATCAACACCAAGGGAAGCACGGTCGTTATCACCGAACCAGACTGGCTCAGAAGCAAACTCTTTACCGGCTTTCAGCGGGTTCACGGTTTCGAAGAAACGGAAGCCCCAGGTCAGCAATTTCTTGCTTTCCGTCTCACGACCTTTGAAGGTACGACCGCCCATCACGGCAGAGATCAGACGCATCTGGCCTTCGGTGGCAGAAGCAACCAGGTTGTAGCCAGCTTTATCGGTATGGCCAGTTTTGATGCCGTCAACGTTCAGGCTGTTATCCCACAGCAGGCCGTTACGGTTGGTCTGACGGATACCGTTGAAGGTGAACTCTTTCTCTTTATAGATGGAGTATTCGTTCGGCACGTCACGGATCAGCGCCTGACCAATCAACGCCATATCACGTGCGGAGCTGTACTGACCATCTGCGTCCAGACCATGTACGGTCTGGAAATGGCTGTTCTTCAGACCCAGCGCGGTGACGTAGCTGTTCATCAGACCGACGAAGGCATCCTGGCTTCCTGCGGCGAAATCGGCCATTGCCACGCACGCATCGTTACCGGATTGCAGGTTAATACCACGGATCAGCTGAGAAACAGGAACCTGCATGCCCGGTTTCAGGAACATCAATGATGAACCTTTAAATACCGGGTTGCCGGTTGCCCACGCATCGTTACCGATGGTGACCAGATCCGTTTCTTTGAACTTCCCTGCTTTCATGGCCTGGCCGATAACGTAGCTGGTCATCATTTTGGTCAGGCTGGCCGGATCGCGGCGGGCGTCGGCATTCTGTTCAGCCAGCACTTTGCCAGAGTTGTAGTCGATCAGGATATACGATTCCGCGTCGATTTGCGGAACGCCAGGGATCATGGTCTTGATATTCAGGTCATCGGCGTGAGCTGCAGAGAGAGCAGTTGCGCAAAGGGCCGTGGTCAGCGCCATGCGCTGCACAAAACGAGCAGAAAAAGTGGTCTTCATGGTCAGAACAACGACATCCGTGATGGAATTAAAAAAAGTGCCTTACTATAGCAAATGCTATTCAGGCAGGCATCCGACTTTAAGCATGAGTTTGTGAATGTGTTTTACACAAATTGACACTTTGGATGCCGCCAGTTCATTATTTCGCAACAGCGATAAATGATTGTAGTTGGGCTTCATTTTGCAGGCGCTGCTGCAGAGACGCTGCCTGCGATTTGCTGGCAAACGGTCCCATCTGAATACGCCATACTGCGCCGTTTTGCGCAACGCGTCCCGGAACACCAAACTGCTGGCTCAGACGCTGTTGATACTGCTGTGCACGGGCCTGATCGCTTACCGCCCCAACCTGAACCACAAAGCCGCCGCTGGCCGCCGCTGGAGCCGCAACCGGTGTGCTTTGCGCCGTCGCCGGAGCCGTTACGGGCGCAGGCTCTGGGGCAGGAGCGACAACAGGAGCCGGTGCTGGCGTTGGTTCGCTGCCTTCCAGCACGCCGGTGGCTAACGTTGTCGGCGCGCCAAGGAAGCCGCTACTCTTTACCGGCGCACCCGTCGTGTCTTCGCTCTGCAACGTATCATTGCTGATTGGGCGCACTTCTCCTGCTGGCTGAGAAGGCTCTGCCGGAGAAGAGACGCTTCCCATGCCGCCGTCCAGGTTCGGGCGGTCGGGAAGGGCATAAGTCTGTTTCGCCACCGTCGTACACGCGGTACCTGGCCCGGAGAGGGTGCCATCCTGCGCCACGATAATCGGGTCAATACGGACTTTGGTATTGTTCGAGGTGTTCAGGCGGTCTGCAGCCGCGCGTGACAGGGAGATCACCCGGTCGTTACCGTAGGGACCACGATCGTTAATGCGTACCACGATCATACGACCATTCGCCAGGTTGGTGATACGGGCGTAGCTCGGGACAGGCAGGGTCGGGTGAGCCGCCGTCAGTTGCATCGGATCGAACGCTTCGCCGGTCGCCGTCAGGTTGCTGCCTGGCTCGGCATCATAAATGGCGGCAAAGCCAGCCTGGCTAAAGCGGGAGGGATCCTGAACAATTTTGTAGCTTTTGCCATCGCGCTCGTAATCTTGATTCGCGCTGGCATTGAGCGGTTCATAAACGGGATCGGCACCGCTGATTTCAACGATCGGGCCATTACAAACCGCAGGCTGCGGCGGCGCGACGGTTGCCTGTTGCTGACCATCATCACTTGTGCAGGCCGCAAGTAAACTTGCCGCAATGCAGATCCCCAGCCACTGCTTACGCATTCCGATCCCCTTATTTTTATACGCTTTTTGACAACATTTTTCTGTGGGTATGGATCGACATCACGATACCAAACCCGGCCATCAACACGATCAGTGCCGAGCCTCCGTAGCTCACCAGCGGGAGCGGGACGCCAACAACCGGCAGAATACCACTCACCATACCAATATTTACGAAGACATAAACGAATAAAATCAGCATCAACCCGCCTGCCATTACGCGGCCAAAGGTGGTTTGCGCACGCGCGGCGATCCACAGCCCTCGCATGATCAACAGCACATACAGCGCCAGCAGAATCAGGATGCCAACCAGGCCCAGCTCTTCCGCCAGAACCGCAAAGATAAAGTCGGTGTGGCGTTCCGGTAAGAACTCCAGCTGGGACTGCGTGCCGTGCAGCCAGCCTTTACCGCGCAGGCCGCCGGAACCGATCGCAATCTTGGACTGAATAATATGATAGCCCGCACCCAGCGGATCGGTTTCCGGATCGAGCAGCATCATGACGCGTTGTCGCTGGTAATCATGCATCAGGAAGAACCAGAGAATCGGGATGAACGCTGCCACCAGCACAACTGCAATGCCAATCAGACGCCAGCTTAAACCCGACAGGAACAGGACAAACAGGCCGGAGAGGGCGATAAGAATCGAGGTGCCGAGGTCAGGCTGCGCCGCAACCAGCAGCGTCGGCAGGAAAATCAGCACCAGCGCAATGGCGGTATTTTTCAGCGAAGGCGGGCAGACGTCACGGTTAATAAAACGCGCCACCATCAAGGGAACCGCTATTTTGGCTATTTCAGAGGGCTGGAAGCGGACAACGCCCAGATCCAGCCAGCGCTGCGCGCCTTTAGAGATGGCCCCAAAGGCATCTACCGCAACCAGCAGCACAATACAGAATATGTACAGGTACGGTGCCCAGCCTTCGTAGACCCGCGGCGGGATCTGCGCCATGACCACCATAATGACCAGACCCATCGCGATCTGGCCGATTTTGCGCTCCATCATGCCGATGTCCTGGCCGCTGGCGCTCCAGATAACCAGGGCGCTGTAAACCAGCAGAGCCAGCAGGATCAGCAGCATAGCTGGGTCGATGTGGATTTTATCCCACAGCGATTTTTTATTTGGATTATCCGTCATGATTATTGGTCCTCCGCCGCAGCGGCGGCCGGGTTTTCAGCCGGCAGTTCGGTGTTGTTATCACCCAGCATAATGTGGTCGAGGATCTGGCGCATGATGGTCCCCACGGCCGGACCTGCGCCGCCGTTTTCCAGAATCATCGCCACCGCAACCTGCGGGTTATCATAAGGGGCAAAGGCCGTCATCAGCTTATGGTCACGCAGACGTTCAGCAATGCGGTGCGCGTTATAGGTTTCATTGGCTTTCAGACCGAAGACCTGCGCAGTACCGGATTTGGCGGCCACTTTATACGGTGTGCCGGCGAAATACTTATGTGCGGTCCCGTTCGGGCGGTTCGCCACGCCGTACATACCGTCTTTGGCAATTTCCCAGTAACCGGAATGAATGTCACCCACCGGGGCTTCATGCGGCTGGATCCACGGCACTTTTTTGCCGTCTTCAACCGTACTTTGCAGCAGGTGCGGAACTTTCACTACGCCATCGTTGATGAGGATCATCATCGCTTTGTTCATCTGAATCGGGGTCGCCGTCCAGTAGCCCTGACCGATACCCACCGGAATGGTATCACCCTGATACCACGGCTTCTTAAAGCGCTTCAGCTTCCACTCACGGGTTGGCATGTTACCGGAACGTTCTTCTGAAAGGTCAACGCCGGTGTAATGTCCATAGCCGAATTTGCTCATCCACTCTGACAGGCGGTCAATGCCCATGTCATACGCAACCTGGTAGAAGAAGGTATCCGCAGATTCTTCCAGCGATTTGGTAACGTTGAGGTGACCATGGCCCCATTTTTTCCAGTCGCGATAGCGTTTTTCAGAGCCTGGTAATTGCCACCAGCCCGGGTCAAACAGACTGGTATTGCGGTTGATGACGCCCGCGCTCAGCGCAGAGACCGCCACGTACGGTTTTACCGTTGACGCTGGCGGGTAAACCCCTTGTGTGGCGCGGTTCACCAGCGGTGTATTCGGGTCATTGAGCAGACCGGAATAGTCTTTGCTGGAGATACCATCGACAAAGAGGTTCGGGTCGTAGCTTGGCATGGACACCATCGCCAGAATGCCGCCGGAACGCGGATCGGTGACGACAACGGCAGCACGGCTGCCCGCCAGTAGGGTTTCAATATACTGCTGCAGCTTGAGGTCGAGCGTCAGGTAGACGTCATGCCCCGCCTGCGGTGGCACTTCTTTGAGCTGGCGAATGACGCGGCCACGGTTGTTAACTTCAACCTCTTCATAGCCGGTCTGCCCGTGCAGGACATCTTCGTAGTAGCGTTCGATCCCCAGCTTACCGATATCGTGCGTCGCCGCGTAGTTCGCCAGTTTGCCGTCTTTATCGAGGCGTTCAACGTCTTTATCGTTGATCTTGGAAACGTAACCAATGACATGCGTCAGTGCGGAACCGTAAGGGTAGTAGCGACGCTTGTAACCTTTCACTTCCACGCCGGGAAAACGATACTGGTTCACGGCAAAGCGGGCCACCTGGACTTCCGTCAGGTTCGTTTTAACCGGAATTGAGGTGAAACGGTGGGAGCGGGCACGCTCTTTTTTGAACGCGGCGATATCATCGTCGGTCAGATCGACAACGCCTTTTAGCGCTTCAAGCGTATCCTGCACATTATCGACTTTTTCCGGCATCATTTCGATTTGATAAATGGTGCGGTTTAACGCCAGCGGAGTGCCGTTACGGTCGTAGATAATGCCGCGGCTGGGCGCGATGGGCACCAGCTTGATACGGTTTTCGTTTGAACGCGTCTGATAATCGGTAAAGCGGACAATTTGCAGATTATAGAGGTTGGCGATCAGCACGCCGGTAAGCAGCAAAATCCCCGTAAAGGCGACCAGCGCCCGGCGCACAAACAGCGCGGACTCAGCCGTATAGTCGCGAAAAGAATTCTGTAGTTTCATCCGCTGCTTAATCTACCCTGGTCAGTCACTACTCGCGGTGATATGGGTGGTTGGTAGTAATGCTCCACGCGCGATACAGGCTTTCTGCCACCAGTACCCGAACGAGCGGGTGGGGAAGCGTCAGCGCGGAGAGAGACCAACTTTGTTCTGCCGCCGCTTTGCAGGCAGGAGATAACCCTTCAGGCCCGCCAATCAACAGACTGACGTCACGACCATCCTGCTTCCAGCGCTCCAGTTCGTGCGCCAGCTGCGGCGTATCCCAGGGTTTACCTGGAATATCGAGGGTGACGATGCGGTTTTTGCCTGCGGCAGCCAGCATCAGCTCTCCCTCTTTATCGAGAATACGTTTGATATCGGCGTTCTTGCCGCGTTTCCCGGCGGGAATTTCCACCAGTTCGAACGGCATGTCTTTTGGAAAACGACGCAGATATTCAGTAAAACCGGTTTGTACCCAGTCCGGCATTTTGGTGCCGACGGCGACCAGTTGCAACTTCACGCATTAACCCCAGAGTTTTTCCAGCTCATACAGGCGACGGCTCTCTTCCTGCATGACATGGACAATCACATCGCCGAGATCGACAACCACCCAGTCAGCGGTCGCTTCACCTTCAACGCCAAGCGGTAACAGGCCTGCTGCACGCGATTCCTGAACAACGTGGTCGGCAATCGAAACAACATGACGCGTTGAAGTACCGGTGCAGATAATCATGCAGTCGGTGATGCTGGATTTACCCTTAACGTCGATAGCGATGATGTCCTGACCTTTCAGGTCATCAATTTTGTCGATAACAAAATCCTGGAGTGCTTTACCCTGCAAGTTTTCCCCCTGGGGTGAATGAGATTGTATAACTATGAATTCGTGGCCAGACAGTATACCTGAACTGACGCCAGTGTCGGGACAAATGTCTCCGGCCGGGCTTTTGAAGGCGGGTATCATCCCACCCTCCGCCTGAGATTGCATCGCCATTTTTGTAAAACAATTTCTGTAAAGCAATGATCGGCGGGAAAGTCTGGCAGCGGAGGATAACAGTATGGCTTAACCTGTCAAGGCAGGATAATCATTACGCCGCTTTTTCATGCGCCCCCGCTATGCGTCTGCGCTTTTCTGATACAACCCATGCGCGTGAATGTAGTCCAGCACAGATGATGGCAGCAGATCGTCACAGGCTAATCCCTGCTGCAGACGCTCGCGAATGAGGGTCGCAGAAATATCGAACCACGGCGTCTCTGCCAGATAAATCTTCCCGGCAGGTTGGTTGTGCAAGTCTTCAATATTGTCTGTGAGATGCGCCTCAAGCCACTGCTGATACTGCTCTTCTCGCATGGTCAGCGGATAGCCCGGACGGCGACAGACAAGCAGGTGGCTGTTTTCCAGAATCGTTTCATACTGGTGCCAGGTGGGAAAATTGAGCAGGGAGTCCTGACCAATAATAAAGGCCAGCGGCGTGTCCGGCCCTTGCTCGGCTCGCCACTCCTGCAGCGTTTGCGACGTCCAGGACGGTGTGTTGCGGCGCAATTCTCGCTCATCAAGGCTAAAAAGCGGTTTATCCGCGATGGCCAGAGCGAGCATCTCTTTTCTCTGCTCGCTGCTCGCCTCAGGTTGCGGACGGTGTGGCGGCACATTATTGGGCATGATGATTACGCGCTGAAGGCCGATCAGATTCGCCAGAATTTCAACCGGCTTCAGATGTCCGTAATGGACCGGGTCGAAGGTACCACCGTACAGGGCCTGTAAAGAATGCATACTATCCATCGATAAATACGTCTGCCAGCGCCTTATGGCAGAGCAGCAGAGAGAGACTTTCCAGCTCCGCCCAGACCGACTGACCATAATCTTGTTTCAACGTAAGCTCAGCGCGCATCAGAAGCTGCACGGCCTGACGCAGCTGTTCATGACTCAGGCGGTTGATGGCCTCGGTGGTCATCGCCCGACGGTTTTGCCACACGCGATGTTTATCAAACAGCGAACGTAATGGCGTATGTGCAGACTGACGCTTGAGCGTAATCAGCAGTAATAATTCGCGCTGAAGAGTGCGCAGCAAAATAACCGGTTCGCTACCTTCCAGACGCAGCTGTTGCAATATATGCAGGGCGCGTTTGCTTTTCGCTGCCAGCAGTGCATCCACCCAGTGGAAGGGCGTGAAGTGCGCGGCATCGTTAACGGCCTGCTCCACGCGTGGCAGTGTCAGCTTACCGTCTGGCCAGAGCAGGGAGAGCCTGTCCAGCGCCTGCGCCAGTGCCAGCAGGTTGCCTTCATAGCAGTAGCAGAGAAGCTGGTTTGCGGCGTCGTCCAGCTGAAGATTGTTTTGCTTCGCTCTTGTCGCGACCCATTTTGGCAGATGGGCTTGCTCAGGCGTCTGACAGGTCACCATAACCGCATTGGCCGCGAGCTGGGTAAACCAGGCCGCGTTTTCCTGCGCTTTGGTGAGCTTGTTGCCGCGCACAATAAACAGCAGATCGCTGTGCAGCAGACTGACCAGCGTTGCCAGCTGTTCATTGATGGCCGCGTTAGGGCCATTCTCCGGCAGCAGGATCTGGATGGTCTGGCGCGATGCGAAGAGGCTCATCGCCTGGCAAAGCGAGAAGAGGGCATTCCAGTCGGTGTTGTTATCCAGCTGGACGGTGTGGTGTTCATCAAAGCCCTGCGCGGCCGCCGCCTGTCGGACGGCATCCAGGCTTTCCTGAAGTAATAACGGATCGTTTCCGAGAAGCAGATACGCCGCGCGCAGCCCTTCATTGAGCTGCGCGCGGAGTTGTTCAGGATACAGCCTGATCATCAGTTACCCATGGAGGCAGAAACAGGAGGCGTGGTGGCATCCGGTTTTTCGATGATGTCAGAACCCTGTTTCGTTGACGCGGCAACGCCCGGCAGCTTACGGATCAACTGCTCTGCGGCTTTGTCGTACATTTCTTTGATGATAATCTGCTGCTCGGCGTCTTTTGCCAGAGCCGTCTGCGGGTTATCGAAGAACGAACGGTACACTTTCGTGCTGATTGGGTAGATGTCTTTACCCGGGATCAGAACGGCGGCATTAACCGACAGGACCATCTGATACTCTGCGGTACGGCCGTCCTGGAAAATGGACGCCGTGTCTTGAGCTAAGGCTGAGCCCAGAACGCGCAGGGATGGAACATCCTGACGTAACGTCCCTTTCTCAATCAACTCAACATCGTTAAGCCGCAGCTGGTTTCGAATTGCCCGGCTGAGTGGACCATTCGGATCTGATGAGTCGAAAATCATCGTTTTCATTTCAGCAGGCACTGCCGTGGTATTGCGCAGATGCCAGCCACAACCAGCGGTGACAAGCACCGCCAGAGATAAGAGTATTGTTGCCAGTTGTCGCACGTTTCCTCCCGCGCTTAGCCAACGACCAGATTCAGCAATTTACCCGGTACGTAGATCACTTTACGTACGGTAACGCCCTCAAGATATTTCGCAACCAGATGTTCCTGGCCTGCGCGTTCGCGAACCTGTTCTTCGGTAGCATCGACCGCCACGGTAATTTTACCGCGAACTTTGCCGTTAACCTGGACCACAACCAGCGTGGTGTTTTCCACCATCGCGGATTCGTCAGCCACTGGCCACGGTGCGTTGTCGATATCGCCTTCGCCTTTCAGCTCCTGCCAGAGGGTGAAGCTGACGTGCGGGGTGAACGGGTTCAACATGCGAACGACGGCCAGCAGCGCTTCACGCATTAAGGCACGATCCTGCTCGCCGTCCTGCGGGGCTTTTGCCAGCTTGTTCATCAGTTCCATAATAGCCGCAATTGCGGTATTGAAGGTCTGACGACGACCAATATCATCGGTCACTTTTGCAATCGTTTTATGAACATCACGACGCAGCGCCTGCTGATCTTCAGTCAGTGCCGCGACGTTCACTGCCGGAGCATCACCCTGAGAGGTGTGCTCGTAAACCAGTTTCCAGACACGCTTCAGGAAGCGGTTAGCCCCTTCAACGCCCGATTCCTGCCATTCCAGGGTCATGTCAGCCGGAGAGGCAAACATCATAAACAGACGCACGGTATCTGCGCCGTAACGCTCAACCATCACCTGCGGGTCGATGCCGTTGTTTTTAGACTTCGACATCTTGCTCATGCCGGTATAAACCAGTTCATGACCTTCGGCGTCTTTCGCCTTCACGATACGACCTTTCTCGTCGCGCTCAACGATCGCGTCAACCGGAGACACCCAGTTACGCTCGCCGTTCGCCCCGACGTAGTAGAAGGCATCGGCCAGCACCATTCCCTGACACAGCAGCTGTTTTGCTGGTTCATCAGAATTGACCATGCCTGCGTCGCGCATCAGCTTGTGGAAGAAGCGGAAGTAGAGCAGGTGCATGATGGCGTGTTCAATACCACCGATGTAGATGTCCACAGGCAGCCAGTAGTTTGCTGCATCGGAATCCAGCATGCCTTCCTGATACTGCGGGCAGGTGTAACGCGCGTAGTACCATGACGATTCCATAAAGGTATCAAAGGTGTCAGTTTCACGCAGCGCTGGCTGGCCGTTAACGGTCGTTTTTGCCCACTCAGGATCGGCTTTGATTGGGCTGGTGATACCGTCCATGATCACGTCTTCCGGCAGGATCACCGGGAGTTGATCTTCTGGCGTTGGCATCACGGTACCATCTTCCAGCGTCACCATTGGGATAGGTGCTCCCCAGTAGCGCTGGCGAGAGACACCCCAGTCGCGCAGGCGGTAGTTGACTTTACGCTCACCGACGCCCAGCGACGCTAACTTGTCGGCAATCGCGTTGAAGCCATCTTCAAAGCTCAGACCGCTGAATTCACCCGAGTTGAACAGGGTGCCTTTTTCGGTCAGGGCTTGTGCGGAGAGGTCTGGCTCAGAACCGTCAGCCGCGAGGATGACAGGCTTGATGGTCAGGCCATATTTGGTGGCAAATTCGTAGTCACGCTGATCGTGGCCTGGAACGGCCATGACGGCACCCGTACCGTACTCCATCAGCACGAAGTTGGCTGCCCAGACAGGGATTGCTTCGCCCGTCAGTGGATGGATAGCCTTAAAGCCGGTATCAACGCCTTTCTTCTCCATCGTCGCCATGTCGGCTTCGGCCACTTTGGTGTTGCGGCACTCGTCGATGAAGGCCGCCAGTTCCGGGTTGTTTTCCGCGGCTTTCTGTGCCAGCGGGTGACCAGCGGCCACGGCCAGATAGGTCGCACCCATGAAGGTGTCCGGACGGGTAGTGTAGACGGTCAGGGTCCGATCGTCGTTCTCAACGTTGAAGGTGATCTCCACGCCTTCTGAACGGCCGATCCAGTTACGCTGCATGGTCTTGACGGTATCAGGCCAGTGATCCAGATTATCCAGATCGTTCAGCAGCTCGTCAGCGTAGGCGGTGATTTTAATAAACCACTGTGGGATCTCTTTACGCTCAACTTTGGTATCACAACGCCAGCAGCAGCCGTCGATAACCTGCTCGTTCGCCAGTACGGTCTGGTCGTTCGGACACCAGTTAACGGCAGAGGTCTTCTTGTACACCAGGCCTTTTTTGTACAGCTCGGTGAAGAATTTCTGCTCCCAGCGGTAGTATTCCGGGGTGCAGGTCGCCAGCTCGCGGCTCCAGTCATAGCCAAAGCCCAGCATTTTGAGCTGGTTTTTCATGTACGCGATGTTGTCGTACGTCCACGGGGCAGGTGCCGTGTTGTTTTTGACCGCCGCGCCTTCTGCAGGCAGACCAAACGCATCCCAGCCGATTGGCTGCAGGACGTTTTTGCCGAGCATACGCTGATAGCGGGCAATCACATCACCAATGGTGTAGTTACGCACGTGGCCCATGTGTAGTCGACCAGAAGGATAGGGAAGCATCGACAGGCAGTAATACTTCTCTTTGCTCTCGTCTTCGGTTACTTCAAAGGTGCGCTTCTCGTCCCAGTGTTGCTGGACTTTTGATTCTATCTCTTCCGGGCGGTATTGCTCTTGCATGGCAGCCAGTGGTCCTGTTTTCAATACAGCTACAAATGTAGCCAATGGATGTGGTAATTCAGATCCGCATAGCATAGCCCAAACGCCCGCGCCAAAACAGCCTTTCGCACAAATGCGCGCGTGAGGAATTTGTCGGGTCTGTGGTTCACCTGGCAAAGCGGTGGCGAAATAAGGTCTATTATTAGAGTCAGTTACTTACCCGGGAGGCAAAATGATGAACAAGGTTGCTCAATTTTACCGAGAACTGGTGACAACACTGACGGAACGGCTGCGTAACGGCGAGCGTGATATCGATGCGCTGGTGGAACAGGCGCGGGCCCGCGTGACGCAAACGGGTGAGTTAACGCGAACCGAAGTGGAAGAGGTGACGCGCGCCGTACGCCGCGACCTGGAAGAGTTTGCGCGAAGCTACGAAGAGAGTCAGAACGAGGTTACCGACAGTGTCTTTATGCGGGTAATTAAAGAAAGCCTGTGGCAGGAGCTGGCGGATATCACCGATAAAACGCAGCTGGAGTGGCGTGAAGTCTTTCAGGATCTCAACCACCACGGGGTCTATCACAGCGGAGAAGTGGTCGGACTGGGGAATCTGGTGTGCGAGAAATGCCATCACCACATTGCAGTCTATACGCCGGATGTGTTGCCGCTGTGTCCAAAGTGTGGACACGATCAGTTCCAGCGTCGGCCGTTTGAGCCCTAATTAAAAGCCGCCCTCTGCCAGCAGGTCAGAGGGAGGGCATCAGGCCACAGAGCTGTCTACCATGCCCGGTGGCCATCGCTTACCGGGCCTGGCTGTAATAGTTGAGTCTTTCCGCCAGTAAATCCACGAACGCTTCCCGGTCGATATCCACCATTAGCGTGGTGTTGGGGTGATTGCCCGTCAGCGAATAGTAGTCCACCACCGTCATACCCTGAGTGTATTTCCCCTGGGTTTCCACGCCCACCCACCGTTCTACCGTGGTAAACATCTCCGGTTTGAGCAGCCAGGCAATGGTGCACGGATCGTGCAGCGGCGCGCCGTGAAAACCCCATTTCTCGGCTTTGTGATACGCCATAAAGAAGTCCAGCAACTCTGCGACGGTTGTCGCCACCGGGTTGCCAATGGCACGAAAGCGCGCAATGTCGTGCGCCATTATTTGTGCGCGATGGGTGACGTCCAGGCCGGCCATGACAATAGGCAGGCCAGACTGGAAGACAATCTCTGCGGCTTCCGGATCGACAAAAATGTTGAACTCCGCCGCTGGCGTCCAGTTCCCGAGTCGCATTGCGCCGCCCATGATCACGATTCGGGCGATTTTACTGTGCAATTCTGGATGGCTGTTCAGCAGCAGCGCAACGTTGGTTTGCGGGCCGGTGGCCACCAGCGTGACCGGTTCCGCGCTTTCACGCAGCACTTTCGCCATCAACTCTACGGCGGTGCAGGGTTGCGCTTCAAACCCCGGTTCGGGCAGTGCCGGGCCATCCAGCCCACTTTCACCGTGCACGTTGTCGGCAATGATCAGATCGCGCATGAGCGGTTTGACGGCACCACCGGCGACCGGTATATCGATGCGTTTGAGCAACGTCAGCATACGCAGGACGTTACGCAGCGTTTTCTCGGGTGTCTGGTTTCCGGCAGAGGACGTAACGGCTTTGACGTCCAGTTCAGGGGAGGCAAGTGCAAGGACGAGGGCGATCGCGTCATCATGACCCGGGTCGCAATCGAGAAGGATAGGTTGTGCCATAGCGTGCTCCATACGTAGCATTATTTTGTGACAAGGTTAACGCTGCAATGTGACGCCGACGAGAAGAAGAGAGTTAAAGCGTGAAGCGGTGCGCAATCCGCAGATTGCGCACCGGGGAGATTAGTGCAGGATTTTGGCGAGGAAGTCTTTTGCTCGCTCGGATTTAGGATTGGCGAAGAACTCTTCTTTCGGCGAGTCTTCAACAATCTTCCCTTCGTCCATGAAGATCACGCGGTTCGCCACTTTGCGGGCAAAGCCCATTTCGTGGGTCACCACCATCATCGTCATCCCTTCGTGCGCCAGCTCAACCATTACGTCCAGCACTTCGTTGATCATCTCGGGATCGAGAGCGGAAGTCGGTTCATCAAACAGCATGGCGACCGGATCCATACACAGGGCCCGGGCAATAGCCACACGCTGCTGCTGACCGCCAGAGAGCTGCGCCGGGAATTTATCAGCATGCGCAGAGAGCCCCACGCGTTCCAGCAGCTTCAGACCTTTATCGCGCGCGAGCTTTTTATCGCGTTTCAGCACTTTTACCTGCGCCAGCGTCAGGTTCTCAATAATGGAGAGGTGCGGAAACAGCTCAAAGTGCTGGAACACCATGCCGACGTGGGAACGCAGCTGAGCAAGGTTGGTTTTCCTGTCATTGACTTTGGTGCCGTTGACGAGGATCTCTCCTTGCTGCACCGGCTCCAGGCCGTTAACGGTTTTGATCAGCGTGGATTTACCAGAGCCGGATGGCCCACATACCACCACCACGTCACCTTTTTTCACTTCGGTTGAGCAGTCGGTCAGCACCTGAAAGTGCCCATACCATTTAGAAACATTTTTCAGGGAAATCATTATACAGTCCTTTTCTTCAGCCAGCTGACCAACAGCGACGCGCTTAAACTAATCACAAAATAGACGCCACCCGCGAAGAGCACCATTTCGACCTGCGTACCGTCACGTTCACCGATGGTAGACGCGGTACGGAAGAAGTCTGCCAGGCTCAGTACGTAGACCAGAGAGGTATCCTGGAACAGTACGATGCCCTGGGTCAGCAGGAGGGGAACCATGGCGCGAAACGCCTGCGGCAGAATAATGAGCTGCATGGATTGCCAGTGCGTCATCCCCAACGCCAGCGCGGCGCTGGACTGCCCACGTGAAATACTCTGAATACCCGCTCGGATAATCTCTGAATAGTAAGCAGCCTCAAACATTGAGAACGCGACCATCGCGGAGATCAGGCGGATATCGGTTTTCGGCGACAGCCCCAGCACGTTTTGCAGAAAGCCGGGAACAATCAGGTAAAACCACAGCAGTACCATCACCAGGGGGATGGAGCGGAAAACGTTAACGTAGGCCGTGGCAAACCAGGCGAACGGTTTAAAAGCCGACAGGCGCATGACCGCCAGCAGGGTGCCCCAGACGATACCCACCACAATAGCAATCACGGTGATTTTTAAGGTGATCAGCAGGCCATCCAGCAGGTAAGGCATGGATGGAACGATAGAACTCCAGTCAAATTCGTACATTATTTGCCCCCCAGATTGCCCGGCAGGCGGATTTTGCGTTCAACCAGGTTCATCACCAGCATGATGAAAGTGTTAATCAGAACATAGGCGAGTGTGATCGCTGTGAAGGATTCCCACGCGTGGGCGGAATAATCCAGCAGCTTGCCCGCCTGTGCGGCCATATCCACCAGACCGATGGTCGAGGCGATGGCCGAGTTTTTCACCAGGTTCATCATCTCAGACGTCATCGGTGGAACAATGACGCGGTAAGCGTTAGGCAGCAGTACATAGCGGTAAGTTTGTGGCAGCGTCAGGCCCATCGCCAGGCCAGCATTTTTTTGTCCGCGCGGCAGTGACTGAATGGCGGCACGCACCTGCTCGCAAACGCGCGCGGCGGTGAAGAGCCCCAGGCAGAGCATGGAGGAGACAAAGAACTGCACGTTCGGATCCAGTTCCGACTTAAACCACATGCCAATATTTTCCGGCAGCAGTTCCGGGACGACCAGATACCAAGTGAAAAATTGCACAATCAGCGGAACGTTACGGAACAGTTCCACATACAGGGTGCCGAGAGATGAGAGAAAACGGTTAGGCACGGTGCGCAAAATACCAAACAGTGAACCGACAAGAAACGCGATAATCCACGCCGTGATCGATAAGGCGACGGTAACCTGAAAACCGCTCCACAGCCAGCCAAGATAGGTGGTGTTGCCGAACGGGGCTTGTTGCAGGAATATGCCCCAGTTCCAGTCTATTGACATAATAAACTCCAGAAAAAAAAGGGTAGCAGCGCTACCCTCGAAGATTGGTGAGAAGCTCATTTTTCGCGCTGAGTGGGGAACGACCACTCAACGTATAGTCTGTCCATGCTTCCCGACAATCGAGAGGGCAGGAGATCCCGCCCCTGTTGTTCTAATTAGTTAAGAGCCTTGTCGTTTGGTGATTTGAACAGCGCTTTCATGTCGTCAGACAGTTCGAAGTTCATGTTAAGATTTTTGGGTGGAATCGGGTTCTTGAACCATTTATCGAACCATTTTTCCGCTTCACCGGAGGTCTGAACCTGAGCGATGGTGTCATCGATCAGCTTCTTGAACTGCGGATCGTCTTTACGCAGCATACAGCCGTACGCTTCTTTAGATTGCGCCGTGCCGACGATATCCCAGTTGTCTGGTTTCTTCGCTTTTGCACGTTCGCCTGCCAGCAGGGCATCATCCATCATAAACGCCACAGCACGGCCACTTTCCAGGGTACGGAAAGAGTCGCCATGATCTTTCGCGCTGATGATGCGCATATCCATTTTCTTCTCGTCGTTCAGCTTGTGCAGCAGCACTTCGGAAGTGGTACCGGAGGTAACAACGACGGCTTTGCCTTTCAGGTCCGCAAAGTCTTTGATCTCGCCGCCTTTCTTGGTCAGCAGGCGGGTGCCCACGACGAAGATGGTGTCAGAGAAGGCAGCCTGTTTCTGACGCTCAAGGTTGTTGGTGGTGGAACCGCACTCAAAATCGAACGTGCCGTTTTGCAGCAGTGGAATACGGTTTTGTGAAGTGATTGGAATCAGCTTCACCTGCAGGTCAGGTTTGTTCAGCTTTTTCTTCACAGCTTCAACGATAGCGTTGGAGTAATCCTGCGAATAGCCCACGACTTTTTGCGTGTTGTCGTAGTAAGAGAACGGGACAGAAGATTCACGGTGGCCGACCACGATCACGCCGTTTTTGGCAATCTTGTCGAGAGTGCTTCCGGCAGCCGGAGCATCTTCAGCGTGAACAACGCTTGCCGACATCCCCATAACCAGCATTGCTGTGGCCAGTTTACGTAATTGCATACCCAACTCCTTTCTTATCAGCGCCAGTGACGCATTGATACCCATTGTGATGTTGTTATATCTCGCGCTATGCGAGTGCAGTGTTATGCAAGCTTGTTAACATTTAGTCTGGCTTAATGTAAAGATTTTGCTGCGTTATTGTTTATTTTTGCGAAGCGCGCCGCACCAATCAGAGGCAAATATCTCTCGTTGCACCGTTTCGGTGCTACCGGTGATCTACGCTGGTGCGACGAAGTTGCACGTTAAGCCAAACTGCGTTTACGTGGGGAAATAAAGCAAGAGACGTGCCAGAAATGCCCTCTCCCAACGGGAGAGGGGAAGGGAGGGGAAATTATCGACGACGCTGACGCAAGCTCATCAGCACCGCGCCAAATCCGAACAGCGCGGTCAGGATCCACAGCGGCCAGTTGCCGGTGCGGGCATAAGGCGTCAGGCCCGTCGCAGGCGTGACGTTGGTCGTCAGCACTTCACGGGTGAACTGCGGGATCATGGCCTGGATTTCGCCCTGCGGGCCAATCACGGCGGTAATGCCATTGTTGGTGCTACGCAGCAGCGGGCGCGCCAGCTCCAGGGAGCGCATCCGCGCCATCTGGAAATGCTGCCACGGGCCAATCGACTTACCAAACCAGGCATCGTTGGAGATAGTCAGCAGGAAGTCAGTGTCCGGACGGAAGTTATCGCGCACCTGCTCGCCGAGGATAATTTCGTAGCAGATGGCCGCCGTCAGGGCAAAACCGTGTGCATGCAGCTGGGGCTGAACGTACGGGCCACGGCTGAATGAGGACATCGGCAGGTCAAAGAACGGTGCTAACGGGCGCAGAATGGACTCCAGCGGTACAAATTCGCCAAACGGTACCAGGTGATTCTTGTTATACCGGTCAGTGGAGTTGTAGCTGTATTCGCTGTCTTTACCCAGCGTAATGATGGTGTTGTAGGTGTCATAGCGGTTCTGCTGATTCAGACGCGCATCGACAATCCCGGTAACCAGCGTACTGCCGCGAGCCAGCAGTAGATCGTTCATCATGTTCAGGAACGGCTGCTGGTTAATTTCCAGATCCGGAATCGCCGACTCTGGCCAGATGATCAGCTGCGATTTACCCATGACCGCCTCGGTGGCGTTAGCGTAGATCTTCAGCGTGTTCAGCAGCTCTTTCTCGTCCCATTTCATTGACTGAGGGATATTCCCCTGCACCATTGAAACCTGCGTGGTGCGCTCTGGCACCAGGCTGTACCACTGGATATAACGCAGTGGGAAAGGCAGGGCAAACAACACCAGCGCCACGACCAGCGTCTTCCAGCTATGTGTGACCAGCGCCAGGACCAGCAGTCCGCTCACCACCATCAACAGGAAGTTAATCGCTTCAACGCCCATTACCGGAGCAAGCCCCTTTAGCGGGCCATCAATCTGACTGTAACCGAACTGCAGCCACGGGAAGCCAGTCAGTACCCAGCCGCGAAGGAACTCGGTAATTTGCCAGACAACCGGCGCAGCAATGGCAACGCGCAGCCAGGTGGTTTTTGGCCACAGGCGAGAAAGGATACCCGCGAACAGACCGGTATAGAGCGAGAGATAAGCGGCCAGCAGCACCACGAGGAAGACGTTAACGGGTCCTGGCATACCGCCAAACTGGGCGATGCTGACATAGACCCAGTTGATGCCGGAGCCAAACAGCCCCAGTCCCCAGAAGTAGCCAATCGCTGCCGCCTGGACGGGACGACGATTCAGGGTTAAACCCTGAAGTCCCATCAGGGAGAGAATGGCTGCAGGCCAGATATCGTAAGGAGAAAAAGCCAGCGTTCCGCTGGCTCCGAGTAACAGCGCCAGCAGCAGACGTACACGCTGGCGTTCAAGTAATGGGGCAAATGCCATTTACATTAATCTTCCAGTTTTGGCACCGGTGAGTCGTCCGGCGTTCTGACATGAACCTGTATAATACGTCGGCTGTCGGCCATTGCCACTTTGAACTGGTAACCGTCGATGTCAACGGTCTCGCCGCGTGCCGGAAGGTGGCCAAAGGCCTGCATCACCAGCCCGCCAATAGTATCGACCTCTTCATCGCTGAAATGGGTACTAAAGGCGTCGTTAAAGTCCTCAATCGAGGCCAGCGCACGAACGGTCCAGGTGTGACGGCTAAGCTGACGGAAGTCGATATCCTCTTCTTCGTCATACTCATCTTCGATTTCGCCCACGATCAGCTCAAGGATATCTTCGATCGTGACGAGACCGGAAACGCCACCAAATTCATCAATAACAATCGCCATGTGGTAGCGCTGAGAGCGAAACTCTTTCAGCATCCGATCCACACGTTTACTTTCCGGCACAACCACGGCCTGGCGTAACACTTTTTCCATGCTGAAGGCTTCGGCATCGCTGCGCATAAACGGCAGCAGATCTTTCGCCATCAAAATCCCTTCAATGTGATCTTTGTCTTCGCTGATGACCGGGAAACGCGAGTGTGCGGATTCGATGATCACATCGAGGCACTCGTCCAGAGTCTGGTTACGTTTCAGGGTGATCATCTGCGAGCGGGGGATCATGATGTCGCGAACGCGCTGGTCGGCGATGTCCATTACCCCTTCGAGCATTTCGCGCGTATCTTCATCGATAAGGTCGTTTTGCCCGGAATCACGAATCAGCTCCAGCAGTTCGTCACGGTTTTTAGGTTCGCCGTGGAAAAGCTGGTTCAGAATGAGGGAGAAAAATCCCTTTTTGGTGTTTGTCGTGTCGCTACTGTGTGAATTGTCGTCGCTCATGGCGTTTGTTAAGGGTTCTCTTGTTAGTTCAACGTTTACCGCCGCGCTATTTCCCTACGCGGCGGCATGTTAGTCAGTCGGTCGACTGACTATTCTTTCTCGGCAATGTACGGATCCTCATAGCCCAGAGCAAGCATTATCTCTGTCTCGAGGGACTCCATCTCTTCCGCTTCGTCATCTTCAATATGGTCGTAGCCGAGCAGATGCAGGCTACCGTGTACCACCATATGCGCCCAGTGGGCTTCCAGCGGTTTTTGCTGCTCTTTAGCTTCCTGTTCCACGACCTGGCGGCAGATGATCAGATCGCCCAGCAGCGGCATCTCAATTCCCGGTGGGGCTTCGAAGGGGAAAGAGAGCACGTTGGTCGGCTTATCTTTCCCGCGGTAGGTCAGGTTAAGCTCATGGCTTTCGGCTTCATCCACCAGACGAATCGTGACTTCTGATTCTTCCTGAAACGGGGGGATAACCGCATCCAGCCATGTCTGAAACTGCGCCTCTTCTGGCAAACCGGAATTATCGTCACATGCCAGTTGTAAATCGAGGATCACCTGACTCATTTTTGTTCTTGCTCCTGCGCTTCGCGCTTACGTTCTGCGGCCAGTTCGGCCTTACGCTTCTGATCTGCTTCTTCCCATGCTTCATAAGCGTTAACGATGCGCGCCACAACCGGGTGACGGACCACGTCTTCGCTGTGGAAGAAGTTAAAGCTGATTTCGTCGACGTCGGCCAGCACTTCAATGGCATGGCGCAGACCCGACTTGGTGCTGCGCGGCAGGTCAATCTGCGTGACGTCACCGGTAATGACCGCTTTTGAGTTAAAGCCGATACGTGTCAGGAACATTTTCATCTGTTCGATGGTGGTGTTCTGGCTTTCATCGAGAATAATGAATGCATCATTCAGCGTACGGCCGCGCATATAGGCGAGCGGGGCAACTTCAATCACGTTACGCTCAATCAGCTTCTCCACTTTCTCAAAGCCGAGCATCTCGAACAGTGCGTCGTATAACGGACGAAGGTAAGGGTCAACCTTCTGGCTCAGATCGCCTGGCAGGAAGCCCAGTTTTTCACCCGCTTCCACCGCCGGACGGGTCAGCAGGATGCGACGAATCTCCTGGCGTTCGAGCGCATCAACCGCCGCGGCAACGGCCAGATAGGTTTTACCCGTACCCGCCGGACCCACGCCGAAGGTGATGTCATGGTCGAGAATGTTGGCGATGTACTGCGCCTGGTTTGGCGTACGCGGCTTAATGACGCCACGTTTGGTCTTAATATTGATGGCCTTGCCATAGTCCGGCACACTTTCTGCGCTTTGCTCAAGCACGCGCGCCTCTTTGATCGCGAGGTGGATCTGTTCTGGCTCGATATCCTGTATTTCACCGCGCATTGGGGCGGTATCCACATACAGGCTACGCAGAATATCCGCAGCGGCGTTGACGCAGAGAGGGCGTCCGGTGAGTTTGAAATGATTATCGCGACGATTGATTTCGATACCCAGACGTCGCTCCAGTTGTTTGATGTTGTCATCAAACGGCCCGCACAGGCTCAGCAGGCGAGCGTTGTCTGCTGGCTCAAGGCTAATTTCACGCGTATCTATGTTCAAACTGTTCCTCTTTGATTGTTTAACTGACCCGGTGCCACCTGGCGTAATAAAACGGTCATTACCGAAATTATTCACGCCATAGAATAAAGGCGCAAGCGTTGCGGAAGATATTGGGGGCGATGAGAGGAAATACAAGGCCTGCCGAAACGGCAGGCCGGATGGCGTTATGGCTGGTAAATACCGACGCCAGCGTCGCTTTCTTTGCGGGTGCGGGACATGACGGATTCCGGCGACTGTGCGATGCGCAGACCCATTTCGTCTTCGGTACGGACCACTTTCGCGCGCAGGGAGTTGGTCAGCACGTCGACAATCTCCACGTCCACAAATTTACCGACCATGTCTGGCGTGCCTTCAAAGTTCACGACGCGGTTATTTTCGGTGCGTCCTGACAGCTCCATAATGCTCTTACGGGAAGTGCCTTCCACCAGAATACGCTGGACGGTGCCGACCATACGACGGCTCCAGGCGTTGGCCTGCTGGTTGATACGCTCCTGCAGAATATACAGACGCTGCTTTTTCTCTTCTTCCGGCACATCGTCGACCATATCGGCCGCAGGAGTACCTGGACGCGCTGAGAAGATAAAGCTGTAGCTGACGTCAAAATTCACTTCGCCAATAAGCTTCATCGTGCGCTCAAAGTCATCCGTGGTTTCGCCCGGGAAGCCAACGATAAAGTCGGAGCTAATCTGGATGTCAGGACGGGCTTCACGCAGCTTGCGGATGATGGATTTGTACTCCAGTACCGTATGTGGACGTCCCATCAGGTTCAGCACGCGGTCGGAACCGCACTGAATCGGCAGATGCAGGAAGCTCACCAGCTCTGGCGTATCGCGATACACATCAATGATGTCATCGGTAAATTCCATCGGGTGGCTGGTGGTGAAGCGAAGGCGGTCGATGCCGTCGATCGCGGCCACCAGGCGCAGCAGTTCTGCAAAGCTGCCGGTGGTACCGTCGTAGTTCTCGCCGCGCCAGGCGTTGACGTTCTGGCCCAGCAGGTGAATTTCACGCACACCCTGTGCCGCCAGTTGCGCCACTTCAAACAGAATGTCGTCGGTCGGACGGCTCACTTCTTCGCCGCGGGTATACGGTACGACACAATAGGTGCAGTACTTGTTACAGCCTTCCATAATGGAGACGTAGGCTGTTGGACCATCCGCGCGTGGTTCTGGCAGACGGTCAAATTTTTCGATTTCCGGGAAGCTTACGTCAACCACCGGGCGGCGATTCTCGCGAACGGCGTTGATCATCTCCGGCAGACGGTGCAGCGTCTGCGGGCCAAAAATAATATCAACATAGTGAGCACGCTGGCGGATCAGTTTGCCTTCCTGCGAGGCCACACAGCCACCCACGCCAATGATCACATCGGGTCTTTTGCGTTTGATAAGCTTCCAGCGGCCCAGTTGATGGAACACCTTCTCCTGCGCCTTCTCACGGATCGAACAGGTATTGAGCAGCAACACGTCCGCTTCGTTCGCGTTGTCAGTCAGTTGATACCCGTGCGTGGCATCCAGCAGATCGGCCATCTTGGATGAATCGTATTCGTTCATCTGACAGCCCCAGGTTTTTATATGGAGTTTTTTTGTCATCGACTTGCTCATGCTCAGGAATGCAGGGCGCGTATTGTAATGCTTTGCTGCGGTTGTGACCAGTATGAAGGTTGTCAACCTCAAGACCGAAAAAATCCGGTAAACTTAAGGTATATACCATTAAGGATAATTGACCATGACTCTCCAACAAACCGAAATTGCCGTTGTCGGCGGCGGTATGGTCGGCGGCGCACTCGCGCTGGGGCTGGCGCAGCAGGGATTTGAGGTGACGGTTATCGAGCAGGCTGCCCCTGTTGCGTTTGACCCGACGGCAAAGCCGGATGTGCGAATTTCAGCTATCAGCGCCGCCTCTGTCGATCTGCTGCGCGGGCTGGGCGTCTGGGATGCCGTGCTCGGGATGCGCGCGCACCCTTACAGCCGTCTCGAAACCTGGGAGTGGGAGAATGCGCATGTCGCGTTTGATGCCGCTGAACTGAAGCTGCCCCGCCTGGGTTATATGGTGGAAAATACGGTCCTCCAGCTGGCGCTCTGGCAGGCCCTGGAGGCGCATCCGAAAGTGGCGCTGCGCGTCCCGGCGTCACTTAAAGCACTGCATCCCCACGAAGGCGGGTATTTGCTTGAGCTGGATAAGGGTGATGAGCTGGCTACGAGGCTGGTTGTCGGAGCGGATGGTGCCAACTCACAGGTCAGGCAAATGGCGGGAATTGGCATTCATGCCTGGCAGTACCAGCAGGCGTGCATGCTGATCACCGTGCAGTGTGAGAATGACGCGGGTGAGAGCACCTGGCAGCACTTTACCCCGAATGGCCCGCATGCTTTTTTACCGTTGTTTGATCGCTGGGCGTCGCTGGTGTGGTATGACAAACCGGCGCGCATTCGTCAGTTGCAGGGGCTGTCAATGGAGCAGCTGCAGCGAGAGATCCATCAGCACTTCCCACGCCGTCTGGGCAACGTCATGCCGGTTGCCGCCGGGGCGTTTCCGCTTACGCGTCGCCATGCATTGCAGTATGCCCGTGCAGGGCTGGCGCTGGTGGGGGATGCGGCACATACCATTCACCCGCTGGCGGGGCAGGGCGTGAACCTGGGATACCGTGACGTTGAGGCTTTACTGGATGTGCTGGGCAATGCGCGCGCTCACGCGGAGGCCTGGGCCAGCCATCCGGTACTGAAACGTTACCAGACGCGGCGTATGGCGGATAACTTTATCATGCAGTCGGGGATGGATCTGTTTTATGCCGGGTTCAGTAACGATCTTGGTCCGGTGCGCATTCTGCGTAACATTGGGTTGATGGCGGCGGAGCGTGCCGGTGGGCTGAAACGTCAGGCACTGAAGTACGCGTTAGGCCTTTAATCTGGGCGCCTTCTCCTGCGGGAGAGGGCTTTCGGATGCGGTACATAATCCAACAAAAACAAAAAAGCCCGCAGAGCGGGCTTTTTTGTTACTAAGTGGCTGGGGTGCAGGGATTCGAACCCCGGAATGCTGGTATCAGAAACCAGAGCCTTACCGCTTGGCGACACCCCAATTGCGTTAAACAATGTGCTTAACGACTTTTTAAATTGGCTGGGGTACGAGGATTCGAACCTCGGAATGCCGGAATCAGAATCCGGTGCCTTACCGCTTGGCGATACCCCAACAATTTTTTCTCGTCTACCGAATCATTCGACAGATGATTAATTTGGTGGCTACGACGGGATTCGAACCTGTGACCCCATCATTATGAGTGATGTGCTCTAACCAACTGAGCTACGTAGCCAGTACTGCAATCTTCGATGGCTGGGGTACCTGGATTCGAACCAGGGAATGCCGGTATCAAAAACCGGTGCCTTACCGCTTGGCGATACCCCAATACCGCGGAGAACCGCAAAATCGAAGAAATATGGCTGGGGTACCTGGATTCGAACCAGGGAATGCCGGTATCAAAAACCGGTGCCTTACCGCTTGGCGATACCCCATCCGTGCAACGCTTACCTGGGAATGGTGCGGGAGGCGAGACTTGAACTCGCACACCTTGCGGCGCCAGAACCTAAATCTGGTGCGTCTACCAATTTCGCCACTCCCGCAAAAAAGATGGTGGCTACGACGGGATTCGAACCTGTGACCCCATCATTATGAGTGATGTGCTCTAACCAACTGAGCTACGTAGCCATCTTTTTTTCGCGTTACCTTATCGGCGTTGCGGGGCGCATTATGCGTATAGACCCTTGCAGCGTCAACACCTTTTTCAACGAAAATAGCCGGAATGTGACTGTTTGGTTAGGTTGCGAACAGCGTGACCGAATATTCGGCAATTATTGGTTATTTATCGTTTTTGGGGAGTGAAATAGGGGGCAAAAAAAATCAGGCCCCGCAGGGCCTGATTGGATGCTTTTCGATTACTTATAGGCAGACTGGTGTACGCCTACCGCACGTCCTGATGGATCGTTCATTGACTTGAAAGATTCATCCCATTCAATGGCTTTAGCCGAAGAACAGGCAACGGACGGGCCGCCCGGAACACACTCCGCCGCACTCGGCACCGGGAACAGCTCTTCAAAGATTTCACGGTACAGATACGCTTCTTTGGAGCCTGGCGTGTTGTACGGGAAGCGGAAGCTCGCGGTTTCCAGTTGCTGATCGGAAACCTGTTTTGCCGCCACCTCTTTCAGGGTGTCGATCCAGCTATACCCGACACCGTCAGAGAACTGCTCTTTCTGACGCCATGCCACGCTCGCCGGCAGGTAGGATTCGAAACATTCACGCAGGATATGTTTCTCCATTTTGCCGTTGCCGCACATTTTGTCCTGCGGGTTGATGCGCATTGCCACGTCGAGGAATTTCTTATCCAGGAAGGGAACACGGGCTTCCACACCCCAGGCAGACATCGCTTTGTTGGCGCGTGCGCAGTCAAACATATGCAGCGCCTGCAGTTTACGTACTGTCTCTTCGTGCAGCTCTTTTGCGTTCGGCGCTTTGTGGAAATAGAGGTAGCCGCCAAACACTTCGTCAGACCCTTCACCGGAGAGCACCATCTTAATGCCCATCGCTTTGATCTTACGCGACATCAGGTACATCGGCGTGGAAGCGCGAATGGTGGTCACATCGTAGGTTTCGATGTGATAGATAACATCGCGGATCGCATCCAGGCCTTCCTGCACGGTGAAGTGGATCTCATGGTGCACGGTACCGAGATGGTTTGCCACTTCCTGCGCGGCTTTCAGATCCGGTGCACCTTCCAGGCCCACAGCAAAGGAGTGCAGCTGCGGCCACCAGGCTTCTGAACGTTCCTGATCTTCAACACGACGCGCGGCGAATTTCTTGGTGATCGCGGAGATCACGGACGAGTCCAGCCCGCCGGAGAGCAGTACGCCGTAAGGCACATCTGACATCAGGTGGCTTTTAACAGAATCTTCCAGCGCCTGACGCAGTTCGGCTTTATCAGTCACGTTGTCTTTAACCGCATCATAGTCGAACCAGTCGCGCTGATAGTACTGACGGATCTCGCCGTCTTTACTCCACAGGTAACTTCCTGCCGGGAACTCTTTAATGGTGCGGCAAACCGGCACCAGGGCTTTCATTTCTGAGGCGACATAAAAGTTGCCGTGTTCATCGTGACCCATATACAGCGGGATAATACCAATATGGTCGCGGCCAATCAGATAGGCATCTTTTTTGCTGTCGTACAGGGCGAAGGCAAACATACCCTGCAGATCATCGAGGAATTCCGGGCCTTTCTCCTGATACAGCGCCAGGATCACTTCACAGTCAGAACCGGTCTGGAAGGCGTAACGGTCGCCGTACTCGGCGCGCAGCGCCTGATGGTTATAGATTTCACCGTTGACAGCCAGCGCGTGTGTTTTTTTCTCGTTATACAGCGGCTGAGCACCGGCGTTGACGTCAACAATGGACAGACGTTCGTGTGCCAGGATGGCTTTATCGCTGGCGTAAACGCCGGACCAGTCCGGGCCGCGATGGCGCATCAGGCGGGACAATTCGAGTGCCTTTTTACGCAGTTCGCCTGCGTCAGTTTTAATATCCAGTACGCCAAAAATTGAACACATAACCTTCTCCGTTAACCCTGTTGCTTTGTAATGTTGCTTGCTTATGAAAATGCCGCAAAGGGGGAGGGCGCGCAAGGGTTTTACGGGATAAAACGGAAATAGTGCAATGCTGATTGCCGAATAGTGAAAAACGAGTACATCATGAACGCTTTTATTGATGATTATGCAATAAATCGGCTGTTTTGTTAGATATGGGTTTGTTTATCGGGCGTGAAAATAAAAAACCACGCGCTGAGGCGTGGTTTGGGATCAGATAATATCAATTTCTTCGACGGAGGGATAAATCCAGCTCGGCCGGAAGGGCATGGCGTCAATATCGTCGAGCGTGGAGACACCGGAAAGCACCAGAATGGTTTCCAGGCCCGCCTGGAATCCGGCCAGGATATCGGTGCGCAGGTTGTCGCCGACAATCACCGTTTCTTCGGAGTGGGCCTGCATCTTGTTCAGCGCGGCACGGATGATCCACGGGCTGGGCTTGCCCACGTAGAACGGTTTCCGGCCAGAGATCTTTTCGATACCGGCACACAGCGCGCCGCAGGCAGGGTAAAAACCACGGCCGTGGGTATCCGGGTTGGTGGCAATAAAACGCGCACCGTTGGCAACAAAGTAGGAGGCTTTGTGCATCATCTCCCAGTTATAGGAGCGCGTTTCGCCAACGATCACAAAGTCCGGGTTCACATCTGTGATGGTAAACCCTGCCTTATATAACTCGTGGATCAGCGCCCCTTCACCCACCACGTAGGCCTTTTTTCCTTCCTGGCGCTTGAGGAAATCAGCGGTGGCCATGGCAGAGGTATAAAACACGCTGTCCGGCACGTTGACGCCTGCTGTGGCAAAGCGGTTTGCCAGGTCCTGACCGGTCTGAGAAGGGTAGTTCGTGAGAAGAACCAGAGGCATTCCTTTGTCGATGATGCGGTGAAGAAATTCCGCAGCACCTGGTACAGCAACGTTGTCGTGCATCAGCACGCCGTCGATATCACAAATTACATTCTTAATGGTCATGGACATTCCGACATCAAAAAAAGAAGGCGTTACTATAAGACCCGATCAACTTTCCAGCAAATGTTGCAACAGAATACCGTTGAGCATGGCGCGTTTAACCAGCGCAAATGCGCCTATCGCTGAGCGATGGTCAAGCTTAGAACGAACGACGGGAAGGTTCTGGCGGAAGGCTTTCAGCGCCTGAGTGTTAATGCAGCCTTCAATGGCGGGCAGCAGGACCTTCTCGGCCTCCACAATCTCACCGGCGATCACCACTTTTTGCGGGTTAAACAGGTTGATGGCGATGGCGATGGTTTTACCCAGATGGCGACCCACCTGCTCAATAACTTCACAGGCCAGCGCATCGCCTTTGTTGGCGGCTTTGCAGATAGTCCCTATCTTGCAATCGTCCAGCGTGACGCGGCTCTGGTAACCCTGTTCAAGCAGATGGCGCACCCGCTGTTCAATCGCCGTGTTGGCGGCAATCGTCTCCAGACAGCCAAAGTTTCCGCAGTGGCAGCGTTCGCCAAGCGGCTCTACCTGAATATGACCAATCTCACCGACGTTACCGTTGCGGCCAATAAAAATGCGGCCGTTAGAGATGATGCCTGCTCCTGTCCCGCGGTGTACGCGCACCAGAATCGAATCTTCACAATCCTGGCTCGCACCAAAGTAGTGCTCTGCCAGGGCCAGTGAGCGGATGTCGTGCCCCACGAAACAGGTCACTTTAAAGCGTTTTTCCAGCGCATCTACCAGCCCCCAGTTCTCAACCTTTATATGGGGCATATAACGGATCACGCCGCTTTCGGGGTCTACCAGGCCTGGCAGGATCACCGAGATCGCAATCAGTTCACGGATTTTGCGCTGACAGCTCTCGATAAAGTGTTCAATGGTATTCAGCAGCGCGTGTTCCAGCGTCTCCTGAGTGCGCTCCGGAAGCGGGTAGTGTTCTTCCGCGATGGCTTTGCTGCTCAGATCATAGAGCGTAAGGGTGGTGTCATGACGACCAAGACGTACGCCAATCGCCTGAAAATTGCGGGTTTCGGTAATAATAGAGATGGCGCGGCGGCCTCCGGTGGAGGCCTGCTGATCGACTTCTTTGATCAGCCCGCGCTCAATGAGCTGACGGGTAATTTTTGTCACGCTGGCGGGAGCAAGCTGGCTTTGTTCGGCTATCTGAATGCGCGAGATTGGCCCGTGTTGGTCAATCAGACGATAAACCGCCGCGCTGTTAAGTTGTTTAACGAGATCGACATTACCGATTTGAGCTTGTCCGCCTGGTGTCATACTTTTACTTACTCAGTGACGACCTCGTTACCATTAACGATGGTCTTGATAATTTTATAATCGTGTGTGAATGCCGTCAGGTTTGCAACCATACCTGGTGCAATTCCGCCAAGCTGTTTATCTACGCCCATCGCGCGCGCAGGATAAAGGGTCGCCATACGCAGGACTTCATCAAGCGCAATCCCGCAATGTTCAACCAGGTTACGCACCCCTTCAATCATCGTCAGGGAGGAACCACTCAGCGTACCGTTTTCATCAACACACAGTCCATTGCGGTAGTATATTGTTTTACCGGCAAAAATGAACTGCTCAATATTTGCCCCTGCCGGTGCGGTGGCATCGGTTACCAGACAGAGTTTGTCACCTTTCAGGCGCTTGGCGTTGCGAATGTTGGTGTAATCGACGTGCAAGCCGTCAGCAATAATGCCGCAGTAAACGTCCTGCTCATCGAGAATTGCCCCGACCAGCCCAGGTTCACGACCGGTGATATACGGCATCGCGTTGTACAGGTGCGTCGCAAAGGTAATGCCGGCGCGAAAACCTGCTTTCGCTTCTTTTTGCGTTGCGTTTGAATGGCCCGCTGAAACGACAATCCCGGCGGCGGCCAGTTTGCTGATAACGTCAGGTCCCGCGATTTCAGGAGCCAGCGTCACTTTGGTGATCACATCGGCGTTGGCACACAGGTAGTCGACCAGCTTAGCGTCAGGTTTACGCACGTAATCCGGGTTATGCGTCCCTTTTTTCACGATGTTCAGCCACGGTCCTTCAAGATGCAGACCCAGCGCCTGATTAGGGTGTTTTGCCAGGTAGTCGCGCATCACGCGGATACCCTGTTTCATGAGATCATCACTGCTGGTGATGAGGGTTGGCAGATAGCTGGTGCAGCCCGATTTCTCGTTGGCTTTCTGCATGATTTCCAGCGTGTCGACCGTCACCGCCTCCGCGGTATCATTAAATTGCACACCGCCGCAGCCGTTCAGCTGTACGTCGATGAAACCGGGGGAGATTACTGCTCCATTGAGTGAGCGCTGTTCAATCCCCGGCGGCAGTTCTGCCAGCGGGCAAACACGTTCAATCAGGCCATCGGCGATAACAATCGCATGGTCATCCAGAATATCATGGCCGGTATAAATCCGACCGTGGGTTAAAGCGTACATAACGACCCCCGGTTAAAAAAAGCGGCCGCCTCTTGATGAAGAGGCGGTTATTCAATTACAGACCTTTGATGTTCTCAGCTTCTAACTCGTTGAAGTATTTCAACGTTTTCACTTTCAGCTCCATCGTGGACGGTTCGTCGCACACGATGACTGATTTTGGATGCAGCTGCAGGCAGCTGATGGTCCACATGTGGTTAACGTTGCCTTCAACGGCAGCCTGGAGCGCCTGCGCTTTCACGCCGCCCAGAACCAGAATCATCACTTCTTCGGCATCCAGCAGGGTGCCTACGCCTACGGTCAGGGCGTATTTTGGAACTTGGTTAACATCACCGTCAAAGAAGCGGGAGTTTGCCACGCGCGTGTCATGGGTCAGGGTTTTAATACGCGTACGGGAAGCCAGAGAAGAGGCCGGTTCGTTGAACGCGATATGGCCATCGTTGCCCACGCCACCCATGAACAGGTGGATTTTACCGTAGGAACGGATTTTTTCTTCATACTGACGGCATTCTGCGTCAATATCAGGCGCGTTTCCATTCAGCAGGTTAATGTTTTCAGCCGGAATATCAACGTGATCAAAGAAATTACGGTGCATAAAGCTATGGTAGCTTTCCGGATGATCCTTGGGTAAGCCGACATACTCATCCATGTTGAAGGTCACAACATGTTTAAAGCTAACCTGGCCTGCTTTATGCATCTCAACCAGGGCTTTATACGCGGTCAGCGGCGTGCCGCCGGTAGGAAGGCCGAGAACGAAAGGACGATCGGCGGTGGGTTTGAACGCGTTAATACGGTTAACGATATGACGGGCGGCCCATTTACCGACTTGTTCAGCAGTTGCCAGGGGAATCAGTCTCATTGTTCACCTCAAGAGTTAAAGTAGAAGAGTGGGCGGATGGCTATCGGAACCTGAACTAAGCGTAACCTGGAACCTTTCAGGCCGGATCAATCCGTCTTGATTTTTTGAATGATAAAATAAGTTTTCACTGTTAGCCAGAGAAAGGGAGGGTTATTAACGATATTTGGTGACAAAAATCACAAAAAATACGTGTTTAATTTGCGATACGAATTAATTTTTCACACACTCACAATGCCAGTGAATCATCAACTGTATTTATCGTTGTCGACACAATAAAAACATAGTTTATGCACGAGCCTTAATAAGGGTCTCGTAGGGGGAATAGGATGAATATTTTAGGTTTTTTCCAGCGCCTCGGTAGGGCTTTGCAGCTCCCTATCGCCGTGCTACCGGTTGCAGCACTGCTGCTGCGATTCGGGCAACCCGATCTGCTTAATGTGCCATTTATCGCGCAAGCGGGTGGCGCGATTTTTGACAATCTGGCGCTGATTTTCGCCATCGGTGTGGCATCCAGCTGGTCAAAAGACAGCGCGGGTGCAGCGGCGCTGGCCGGGGCTGTCGGTTACTTCATCCTGACGAAAGCGATGGTGACGATAAACCCAGAAATTAACATGGGCGTTCTGGCAGGTATCATTACCGGTCTGGTCGGCGGGGCTGTTTATAACCGTTGGGCGGGGATCAAACTGCCAGACTTCCTGAGCTTCTTTGGTGGAAAACGTTTTGTGCCGATTGCGACAGGCTTCTTCTGTCTGATTCTGGCCGCGATCTTTGGCTACATCTGGCCACCGGTGCAGCACGCTATCCATGCGGGCGGTGAGTGGATTGTTTCCGCTGGCGCAGTGGGTGCGGGTATCTTCGGTTTCATCAACCGTCTGTTGATCCCAACCGGCCTGCATCAGGTGCTGAACACCATTGCCTGGTTCCAGATTGGTGAGTTTACCAACGCCGCGGGCGCGGTATTCCACGGGGATATCAACCGCTTCTATGCAGGTGACGGCACCGCGGGCATGTTCATGTCGGGCTTCTTCCCTATCATGATGTTTGGTCTGCCGGGCGCGGCGCTGGCTATGTACCTGGCCGCACCGAAAGCGCGTCGTCCAATGGTTGGCGGGATGCTGCTGTCAGTTGCCATCACCGCGTTCCTGACCGGTGTTACTGAGCCGCTGGAATTCCTGTTCATGTTCCTGGCTCCGCTGCTGTACCTCATGCACGCTGTGCTGACGGGTATTAGCCTGTTTGTTGCAACGCTGCTGGGTATCCATGCGGGCTTCTCCTTCTCCGCCGGCGCGATCGACTACGTGTTGATGTACAACCTGCCCGCGGCGAGCAAGAACGTCTGGATGCTGGTCGCAATGGGTCTGGTGTTCTTCGTTATCTACTTCGTTCTGTTCAGCGCAGTCATTCGTATGTTTAACCTGAAAACACCAGGCCGCGAAGATACGAAAGACGACATCGTTACTGGCGAAGCTAACAGCAATACCGAAGAAGGGCTGACCCAGCTGGCAACCAATTATATTGCCGCAGTAGGCGGTACGGATAACCTGAAAGCTATCGATGCATGTATTACCCGTCTGCGCCTGACGGTAGGTGATTCAGCGCGCGTTAACGATGCCATGTGTAAACGCCTTGGCGCATCCGGTGTGGTGAAACTGAACAAGCAGACCATCCAGGTTATCGTGGGTGCGAAAGCGGAATCGATTGGCGATGAAATGAAGAAAGTGGTTGCCCGTGGACCGATCGCGGCTTCTGCAGCGAACAGCGCGCCAGTGACGGAAGCCCCGGTGGCAAAACCGCAGGCCGTCCCTAACGCAACGACCATTGCCGCGCTGGTTTCACCGATTACTGGTGAAGTGGTTGCGATTGAGCAGGTGCCTGACGAAGCGTTTGCCAGCAAAGCTGTCGGTGACGGTGTGGCGGTGAAACCAACGGACAAAACCGTGGTGTCACCGGCTGCCGGGACCATCGTTAAAATCTTCAACACCAACCATGCGTTCTGCCTCGAAACAGAAAAGGGCGCGGAGATCGTTGTCCATATGGGTATCGATACCGTCGCGCTGAACGGTCAGGGCTTTACTCGCCTGGTGGAAGAGGGGGCCGACGTGGTGGCAGGTCAGCCGATTCTGGAAATGGATCTGGATTACCTGAACGCTAACGCGCGCTCCATGATTAGCCCGGTCGTTTGCAGCAATATCGACGACTTCAGCGGCCTGGTGATTCAGGCGAAAGGTCAGGTCGTTGCGGGCCAGACGCCACTGTATGAGATTAAAGGCAAGTAATCGCTCCTGAGTAGAGTCATGCCTTAAGCGGCGGGGGTTTTCCTCCGCCGCTTTTTTTTGCAGCAATTGCCCCCATTATTTTCTTCAGAGACGTTTTAAGGGTTGTCACTACGTCCGGCTTATAAGATCATATGCCGTTATACGTTGTTTACGCTTTGAGGAATCCACGATGAGTGAGGCTGAAGCCCGCCCGAGTAACTTTATTCGTCAGATCATCGATGAAGATCTGGCCAGTGGTAAGCACACCACAGTTCATACCCGTTTCCCGCCGGAGCCAAACGGCTACCTGCATATTGGTCATGCAAAATCGATCTGCCTGAACTTTGGCATCGCGCAAGACTACCAGGGACAGTGCAACCTGCGTTTCGATGACACCAACCCAGTAAAAGAAGACATCGAATACGTTGAGTCTATTAAGAATGACGTGCAATGGCTGGGCTTCAACTGGTCTGGCGATATCTGCTACTCCTCTGACTATTTTGATCAGCTGTATGCCTATGCGGTCGAGCTTATCAATAAAGGTCTGGCGTATGTCGACGAGCTGTCTGCTGAAGAGATCCGCGAATACCGCGGCACGCTGACCGCGCCGGGTAAAAATAGCCCGTTCCGCGATCGCAGCGTTGAAGAGAACCTGGCGCTGTTTGAAAAAATGCGTGCGGGTGGCTTCGAGGAAGGTAAAGCCTGCCTGCGTGCCAAAATCGACATGGCATCACCGTTCATCGTGATGCGCGATCCGGTTCTGTACCGTATCAAGTTCGCTGAACACCATCAGACCGGTAACAAGTGGTGCATCTACCCGATGTACGACTTTACCCACTGCATCAGCGATGCGCTGGAAGGCATTACGCACTCCCTGTGTACGCTGGAGTTCCAGGACAACCGCCGTCTGTACGACTGGGTTCTGGATAACATCACCATCCCGGTGCATCCGCGTCAGTACGAATTCTCTCGTCTGAATCTGGAATACACGGTGATGTCCAAGCGTAAGCTGAACCTGCTGGTGACCGACAAGCACGTTGAGGGCTGGGACGATCCGCGTATGCCAACCATCTCGGGTCTGCGTCGCCGTGGTTATACTGCCGCGTCTATTCGCGAGTTCTGTAAGCGCATCGGCGTGACCAAGCAGGATAACACCATTGAGATCGCCTCTCTGGAATCCTGCATTCGTGAAGATCTGAACGACAACGCGCCACGCGCAATGGCCGTCATCGATCCGGTAAAACTGGTTATCGAAAACTACCCGCAGGGCGCGAGCGAAATGGTCTCCATGCCTAACCATCCGAACAAGCCGGAAATGGGCACCCGTGACGTGCCGTTCAGCGGTGAAATCTGGATCGATCGTGCTGACTTCCGCGAAGAAGCGAACAAGCAGTACAAGCGTCTGGTGCTGGGTAAAGAGGTGCGTCTGCGTAACGCATACGTGATCAAAGCTGAGCGTGTTGAGAAAGATGCAGAAGGGAATATCACCACCATCTTCTGCTCTTACGACGCTGAAACCCTGAGCAAAGATCCGGCAGATGGCCGCAAAGTGAAAGGCGTGATCCACTGGGTAAGTGCAACACATGCGCTGCCGGTTGAAATTCGCCTGTACGATCGTCTGTTCAGCGTGCCTAACCCAGGTGCAGCAGAAGACTTCCTGGCGACAATCAACCCGGAATCTCTGGTCATCAAGCAGGGTTATGCTGAGCCGTCTCTGAAAGCCGCTGAAGCGAGCAAAGCGTTCCAGTTCGAACGTGAAGGCTACTTCTGCCTCGACAGCCGTCACAGTACCTCGGAAAAACCGGTGTTTAACCGTACCGTTGGTCTGCGTGATACCTGGACTAAAGTCGGCGAATAATAACGCTGCTCTGGTCAATGAGAGACAAACGCCGCGTAATGCGGCGTTTTTTTATTGAATGATCATATCGTTAAGCGCGAGCAAAAATAATGTCTGCGCAATATTCAGGTCAATGTGGTGCTACTTATTTTTCTAAAAAAAGTTTGTATATTTCTGAAAATAATGAAGGCCTGAAAATAACCAGTAATTTACACAATTACTGGCTTGAATTTAATGACTTGCCCCGCCAAATCTCGTCTCCCGCTAAATGTTACAAAGCACTACGAATTATGTGCACTTCGTCATAATCCTGACTTTTGCCCACTGAAAAGCATTGATAATTCGCGGCGCGAAAAATAACCTAAAGGCGGTAGTTAATTCGAGGGTATTTCTGACTACCCCTGACCTTTTGGTCTTTTATATTTTTCGCCGTTCAGGCGTTTTAATTCGTCAAAGAGGAATAATCTATGCGTACGTTCAGTGGCAAACGTAGTGCGCTGGCGCTGGCTATCGCCGGTGTGACAGCAATGTCAGGCCTGGTGATTGCGCCAGAGGCTAAGGCAGCAGGTTTCATCGAAGATTCTACCCTCACGGGCGGTATTTATTACTGGCAGCGTGAACGTGACCGTAAAGACGTTACCGAAGACAAATACAAAACCAACCTTTCTCACTCTACCTGGAACGCCAACCTCGACTTCCAGTCAGGCTATGCCGCCGATATGTTCGGCCTGGATATTGCCGCGTTCACGGCAATTGAAATGGCGGAAAATGGCGACAGCGGACACCCGAACGAAATTGCCTTCTCGTCCAGCAATAAGGCCTATAAAGAAGACTGGTCCGGCGATAAAAGCGGTATCAGCCTGTATAAAGCCGCTGCGAAATTCAAATATGGTCCAGTCTGGGCGCGCGGCGGATATATTCAGCCAACTGGCCAAACCCTGTTAGCGCCACACTGGAGTTTTATGCCTGGTACTTACCAGGGCGCTGAAGCTGGCGCTAACTTTGACTACGGTGATGCGGGTGCGTTGAGTTTCTCCTATATGTGGACCAACGAATACAAAGCCCCGTGGCATATCGAAATGGATAAGTTTTACCAGAACGATAAAAAGACCAAAGTGGATTACCTCCACTCACTGGGTGCGAAGTACGATTTTAAAAACGACCTCGTGTTAGAAGCCGCCTTTGGTCAGGCTGAAGGCTATATCGATCAGTATTTTGCCAAAGCCAGCTACAAATTTGATATCGCAGGGAGTCCGTTGAGTACCAGTTACCAGTTCTACGGCACGCGAGACAAAGTCAGCGATGGTGGCGTCAACGATATTTATGACGGCACGGCCTGGCTGCAGGCGCTGACCTTTGGCTATAAAGTGGGTCAGGTGGATTTGCGTCTGGAAGGAACATGGGTGAAGGCGGAAGGGCAGCAGGGCTACTTCCTGCAGCGTATGACCCCGACTTACGCATCTTCAAACGGTCGTCTGGATATCTGGTGGGATAACCGCTCTGACTTCAACGCCGACGGCGAAAAAGCGGTCTTCTTCGGCGCAATGTATGACCTGAAAAACTGGAACCTGCCGGGCTGGGCGGTGGGCGCCTCCTACGCGTATGCCTGGGACGCCAAACCGGGCGACATGGCCACACCGGATGCGTACTACGATCCGAACTACCGTCTGAAAGAGTCCTCTTACAGCCTGGATGCCATCTATACCGTGCAGGATGGACGTGCGAAAGGCACGATGTTCAAGCTGCACTTCACGCAGTATGACAACCACTCTGATATTCCAAGCTACGCGGGCGGTTACGGCAACATCTTCCAGGATGAACGTGACGTGAAATTCATGGTTATCGCACCATTCACTATCTTCTGATGAACGCTCCGGCGGGTTCCGTCCCGCCGGAATGGAGACTGCACATGATGAAAAAAATGGTAATCGTCGCGTTGCTGGCCTCGGGGCTGGTGGCTTGCGCCCAGGACCCGGCGCCGAAAGAAGATTCTCGCCTGAAGGAGGCTTACAGCGCCTGCATTAACACCGCTGAAGGCTCACCGGAGAAAATTGAAGCCTGCCAGAGCGTGCTGAATGTGCTGAAGAAAGAGAAGGCGCATGAGCAGTTTGCGACGCAGGAAAATGTTCGCGTGATGGACTATCAGGCCTGCATTCAGGCGCGTAAAACCGGTAACGATCAGGAAGTGGCGAAGCGTTGCGACCAGATCTGGAAGGAAATACGCAGTAACAACGGAAATTAATTAAGCGTGTTAAGGCCCGGTGGCGCTGTGCTTACCGGGCTTTTTTTCGCCGGGTGACAGGCAAAAAAAAGCCAACCTTGCGGCTGGCTCAGAGTATGAAAGTTCGACTTATTTGGCGTCGTGTGCGTGATCGTCTTCGCGGCAATCACCTTCAGCACAGTGACCATACAGATACAGGCTATGGTTGGTCAGGCGGATACCATGACGAGCAGCGATTTCACGCTGACGTGCTTCGATGGAATCATCGCTAAATTCAATGACCTTGCCACAATCCAGGCAGATCAGGTGATCGTGGTGCTGCTGCTGGGTCAGTTCGAATACAGATTTACCGCCTTCGAAATTATGACGGGTAACAATGCCCGCGTCATCAAACTGGTTCAGCACGCGATAGACGGTTGCCAGCCCAATCTCTTCACCCATGTCGATAAGACGCTTGTAAAGGTCTTCCGCACTGACATGGTGATTGTCTGGACCCTGAAGCACTTCAAGGATTTTTAACCGAGGAAGCGTAACTTTCAGGCCAGCCTTCTTTAATGCGGTATTGTTGTCAGTCATGCGGAATCTGTCCTGTTGCTAAACGATTCACTTCTGGAGGAAGTGACAGAAAATGCACCTGGAATAATGCGTCTCATTATAGAACTGCCATGGCTAAATGAAAACTGCAAGTCTCAGGCAAAGTATGCTTATAAAAACGTGGTATCACCGACAAACTTACTCAATGGCACCCCATTTTACCTGGGAGACATTGTACAGGTCTGGGCGAAAAAGTTAAAAGATTGTAGCGATTAATTTAATCGTTTGACCCGGTTCCTGGGCGCAACCGGGGTTGCGCCACAATAACAATCAGGCGTTAAGAATATCGTCCAGGTGCAGTTCTTCGCGGATCTGCTTCACCCACTTCTCAACGCGCTCTGCGGTCAGTTCTGGCTGACGGTCTTCGTCGATCGCCAGACCCACGAAGTGGTCGTCATCGGCCAGGCCTTTAGACGCTTCGAAGTGGTAACCTGCAGTCGGCCAGTGGCCTACGATAACTGCACCATTCGGTTCAATGATATCGCGGATAGTGCCCAGCGCGTCACAGAAGTACTCAGCGTAGTCTTCCTGATCGCCGCAGCCAAACAGGGCGACCAGCTTGCCGTTGAAGTCCACTTCTTCCAGCGTCGGGAAGAAATCATCCCAGTCACACTGGGCTTCACCGTAGTACCAGGTTGGGATACCCAGCAACAGGATGTCATAGCCTTCGAGATCTTCTTTGCTGCTCTTGGCGATGTCATGCACATCGGCAACGTCTTTACCGAGCTGTTTTTGAATGTTTTTTGCGATATTTTCGGTATTGCCGGTATCACTGCCGAAGAAAATGCCGATGATTGCCATGAGTAAAATAACCTCTTGAAACTTAATGGTATGGTGGCGCAATTTGTCCACGGATAAGGGCAATAATAGCAGAACTGGCAACCCCGCGGAAACAGCTATCGCGCAGGACTGCACTCTGTGCTACATGAAAAGGGTAAGAAAGGGGATTTTCAGACTTATGCCTGGCGGCGCAACGTCTCAAGCTGGGCGATCAACATCTCTTCAATGAGCTCGCTACGGCTGATATTACGCGCTTCGGCCAGTTCGTTAAGCGCATCGACGGCGTCGGCATTGAGCTTCAGTTCGACACGCTTAAGCCCACGATTTTTATCGCGTTTAAGCTGGTTGCGTTTATTAATACGCAGCTGTTCATCGCGCGAAAGCGGATTCGTTTTCGGTCGTCCCGGTCGACGCTCATTCGCGAACAGATCTAGTGTCGTACGGTCCGTTTGTTCTTTGGCCATGATTCTGAGACTTCGGGGGAAACAAGCCGCCCTGCTATTGCCCGGGCGATGAGCGCGCCATCATACATCACCAAAAACGGCACGCCAACGACTGGAAGCCCGCAACCTTCCAGTCGCTCTCTTTTTAATCAATTCGCAGTATCAGAGAGATAGCGGCGGATGGCGCGTAACACGGCGTCAGGTTTTTCCGCGTGAACCCAGTGTCCGGCACCGGCGATGACATGGGCGCGGGCCTGCGGGAATTGCGCCAGCAAGGTGTCGCGATAGGCGTCGGTGACATAAGGGGAGTTACCGCCGCGAATAAAGAGGGTAGGGTGTTGCCAGGCGGGCACCGTATCCCAGCCGACGATGTTGTTGTACTGCGCCCAGAGTACCGGCACGTTGAAACGCCACTGGCCGTCGACAAACGACTTCAGCAGAAACTGAATTACGCCTTCTTCATTAAGATGTTCGCGCATGACGGCTGTGGCCTGTTGGCGGGTTGAAACCCCAGCCTCTGTCACCGCAGTGATGGCAGCAAAAATGTCGTCATGACGGCGCACGTCGTAATCCACCGGGGCAACGTCGATCACGACCAGACCGTTGATTCTGTCCGGTGCCAGCGCCGTCAGGGCCATTACCGCCTTGCCGCCCATAGAATGCCCGATGAGCGTCACCTTCTGAAGATGGTTGGCATCAAGCGTATCGAGCAGATCCTGGGCCATTGCCGCGTAGGTCATCTCTTCTGAACGCCCGGAAAGACCGTGATTTCGCATATCGACCTGCAAAATATCGTGATCGGTAACCAGATCGCGCGCCAGCACCCCCAGGTTATCCAGGCTGCCAAAAAGCCCGTGAACCAGTACGATGGGAGAATTATTGTTCGGCGATTGTGCAGTTTGCGCTCGGGTATTCAATTTCATGGCAAAGTTCTTTTTTTACGTATGTCAGGTTAGGGTATCATGTTGACCATTCTGCCGCCCGGCTGCAAGGTTCCAGTTTAATCTGACTTTTGCCGCCAACCTGGTTTGACGCTATCCGCTGTTGGAATTTAACTTTATAATCCCAACGACTTGTATTCAGATAAGATATCGCACTGGATTAAGATGAAAACAATCGAAGTTGATGACGAACTCTATCAGTATATTGCCAGCCAGACGCGGCATATCGGGGAGAGTGCGTCCGACATTTTACGGCGCATGCTTAAAATTTCCGCCGCCTCACAGCCTGCTACCCCAGTCACTAAAGATGTCGTGTCTCAACAAAACGTTGTTGCACAAGCAAAACCTGCCGTCGCGCAAGTGAAAGACAAAGTACGTGCGATGCGCGAGTTGCTGCTCTCTGATGAGTACGCCGAGCAGAAAAAAGCGGTTAACCGCTTCATGCTGGTGCTGTCTACACTCTATTCACTGGATAACAAAGCGTTTGCTGAAGCGACCGAGTCGCTGCACGGTCGTACCCGCGTCTATTTCGCAGGCGACGAGCAAACGCTGCTGCAAAATGGCAACCAAACCAAACCTAAACATGTCCCGGGCACACCGTACTGGGTCATCACCAATACCAATACGGGCCGCAAGTGCAGCATGGTTGAACACATCATGCAGTCCATGCAGTTCCCGGCGGAATTGATTGAAAAGGTTTGCGGTACAATTTAACCCTTGCATCAGAAGGACCCGGTAATGGCAAATCACAGCCGTGCAGGCCAACCTGCACAACAAAGCGATTTGATTAACGTCGCTCAGCTGACCGCGCAGTATTACGTGCTGAAACCGGTCGTGGGCAACGCAGAACACGCAGTGAAGTTTGGTACATCTGGCCACCGCGGTAGCGCGGCGCGCCATAGCTTTAACGAACCGCACATTCTGGCTATTGCTCAGGCCATCGCGGAAGAGCGCGCTAAAAACGGCGTTACCGGTCCGTGCTATGTGGGAAAAGATACCCATGCTCTGTCTGAACCGGCGTTCATTTCCGTGCTGGAAGTGCTGACGGCGAATGGCGTTGACGTCATTGTTCAGGAAAATAACGGCTTCACGCCGACCCCTGCGGTCTCTAACGCGATCCTTGTCCACAACAAAAAAGGCGGCGCGCTGGCTGACGGGATTGTGATCACTCCATCACACAACCCGCCGGAAGACGGTGGGATCAAATACAACCCGCCTAACGGTGGACCGGCAGACACGAACGTCACGAAAGTGGTTGAAGATCGTGCCAATGCGCTGCTGGCGGATGGCCTGAAAGGGGTGAAACGCCTCTCTCTGGATGCGGCCATGGCGTCCGGCCATGTGAAAGAGCAGGATCTGGTACAGCCATTTGTGGAAGGTCTGGCGGATATCGTCGATATGGCGGCAATCCAGAAAGCCGGTCTGAAGCTGGGCGTTGACCCTCTCGGCGGCTCCGGTATCGAATACTGGAAACGCATCGCAGAGCATTACAAGCTGAACCTGACCATCGTTAACGATCACGTTGATCAGACCTTCCGCTTTATGCACCTGGATAAAGACGGCGCAATCCGTATGGACTGCTCTTCCGAGTGCGCGATGGCGGGCCTGCTGGCGCTGCGTGATAAATTCGACCTGGCGTTTGCCAACGACCCGGATTATGACCGCCACGGTATTGTCACCCCGGCAGGGCTGATGAACCCGAACCATTATCTTGCGGTTGCCATCAACTACCTGTTCCAGCATCGTCCACAGTGGGGCAAAGAGGTGGCTGTAGGTAAAACGCTTGTCTCCTCGGCGATGATTGACCGCGTGGTTGAGGCGCTGGGCCGTAAGCTGGTGGAAGTACCGGTAGGCTTCAAATGGTTTGTTGACGGTCTGCACGACGGCAGCTTCGGTTTTGGCGGTGAAGAGAGCGCGGGCGCATCCTTCCTGCGTTTCGACGGCACGCCATGGTCCACCGATAAAGACGGGATCATCATGTGCCTGCTGGCGGCGGAAATCACCGCTGTCACCGGTAAAAATCCGCAGGAACACTATAACGAGCTGGCGGCACGCTTTGGCGCGCCAAGCTATAACCGTATTCAGGCTGGCGCGACCTCCGCGCAGAAAGCAGCGCTGTCTAAACTCTCTCCGGAGATGGTCAGTGCCAGCACGCTGGCCGGTGATCCTATCACGGCCCGTCTGACGGCGGCCCCGGGTAACGGTGCCTCAATCGGTGGTCTGAAAGTGATGACCGAAAACGGCTGGTTTGCCGCGCGTCCATCCGGTACGGAAGATGCATACAAAATCTATTGTGAGAGCTTCCTCGGCGACGAACACCGTAAGCTGATTGAGAAAGAAGCGGTAGAGATTGTCAGCGAAGTGCTGAAAAACGCGTAAATCGCGGTGGGCTGATGCCCTCACGATGCAATCAAAACGGCAACCCCAGGGTTGCCGTTTTGCTTTTGCATTAACTGTGTTTATTTTTCAATTCAAACCGCGGTGATACCAGACCGTACAGCGTCCAGCCCATAAAGGTCACCATCGCACCATACAGCATGGCTTCCTGGCCGGAAGAGTAGAGCGCATAGAAGCTGTAAATTGCCCCAATCAGCGCCACAATATTCGCCACCCTCGCTTTGCCTGCGTCCACCTTCGCCACCTTCTGAATGATGACCAGCGCCGCCATCGACAGAATATATGGAATGATATTGGTCACTACCGCCAGGTTGACCAGCACGTTGAACTGGCTGTTCAGCGACGGGCTGATGGTCATCAAAGATAACCCACTCTGGAAGATAACAATCGCCAGCATGCCCTGAACCGGTGCCTCTGCTTTGCTGACCCGGGAGAAGATTTTCGGGAAATACCCTTCGTCAGCGGATGATTTAAAGACCTGAGCAATGGTGAACTGCCAGCCGAGGAGCGAGCCGCAGCAGGACATCACCATCAGCCCCATGATCACTTTCCCGACACCCGGCGTAAACATCTGCGCAAAGGCCAGACCGAACGGTGCCGTGGAACTGGCAAGATCCATGTTCGGTACAATCCCTGCAATCACGTTGGTTGAGACAATGTAAATGGCTGCTGCGCCCAGCGTACCGCCAAGCACGGCAATCGGTACGTTCTTCTCCGGGTTTTCCACCACTTCGGCGTTAGCACACGCAGATTCCAGCCCCAGGAAGGCCCACAGCGTCATGGCGATGGAAGAGCCCACTGCGGTGAAGAACGGAACATGGTGTGGGTTCCAGGAGTTGACGTACAGCGTGGGGCTAAACCAGAACCAGCCGATGATGCACAGCCCAACCACCGGGATAATGACCCCCCAGACGGTAATACTGCTGATCTGTCCGGTAATGCGCGCGCCGCCAAAGTTTGCCACGGTGCAGATCCACAGCACGCCGATGGTGGCCAGCCCGATTTGCACCGGGGTCAGCGCCACACCGAATAGCTCCGTACCGTAACCCACGGCGGAAATGGCAATCGCCACGTTAGCGATCAGCAAAGAGACGCCGTAGGTGTAGTTGGCCATGAAGTTACCGGATTTGCCAAAGGCATATTCGGCGTAGCCGCCCATCCCGCCGGGCTTGCGGCTGAACATACCGCACTTGGCGAATGCCCAGGCCAGTGCCATTGACCCCACTGCGGTCACCATCCAGGAGATAATCGAAATGGTTCCTACTTCCGCAAGCTTGGTGGGTAGCATGATGATCCCGGACCCCATCATGTTTACCATGGTGAGAATGGTCAGCTGCACCACGCCCATTTTATTGGACTTGCTCATAATTTTTCTCCTTTCAGCAGCGATGGCTGAGCGGCAGCGTGTTTGATGACGTTACAACGAACCTGCTTACGACCGTCACACTCCTCAACGTAAACGCCCTGCAGTTCCGGCGCGAAGCCCGGTAAAAGGTTGATACCCTCTTCCAGCGCAGCAAAGTAGCGCAGCACGGAACCGCCCCAGACTTCACCCGGCACAACGCACAATACCCCCGGTGGATAAGGAAGGGCGCCTTCGGCGGCAATGCGACCTTCCGCATCGCGCAGTGAGACCAGCTCGACCTCACCCCGCAGGTAGGCATAGTTCGCCTCTTGCGGGTTCATCATGACGCGCGGGAAGTGAGACTTGCGGAACATCTCTTTTTGCAGCTGCTTCACGTTGTGGCGGGCGTACAGCTCATGCATTTCCTGGCAAATCTGGCGCAGGGTGTAATCTGCATAGCGCTCCGGATACTGTTTACAGACAGAAGGCAGCACCTCTTTTAGAGGGGCATCCGTCTCGAGCAGTTTTTCGAAGCGCACCAGTTGCGCGACCAGTTGCTGCAGTTTGCCCATATCCTCGGCAGGCGTGAGCAGGAACAGGATGGAGTTGAGATCGCATTTTTCCGGCACGATGCCGTTTTCACGCAGGAAGTTGGCGAGAATAGTGGCGGGGACGCCGAAATCCTCGTACTCACCGGTCCGGGCGTTAATACCCGGCGTGGTCAGCAGCAGTTTGCACGGATCGATAAAATACTGATGTTCGGCATAGCCTTCGAAGGCGTGCCAGTGTTCACCGGGCACGAAGTGGAAGAAGCGCAGATCCGTGGCAATCTCAGCGGTGTCCCAGCTTTCCCACGGACGGCCATCAACCAGTTCCGGCACGAACGGGCGAAGATACTGGCAGTTCTGCAGGATCAGCTTACGGGCTTCGATACCGGTCACCACGCAGTCCATCCACATGTTGCGGCCGCTCTGTCCCTCATGCATGCGGGCGTTGATATCCAGTGCAGCAAACAGCGGATAGAACGGGCTGGTGGACGCGTGCATCATGAAGGCATTATTCAGCCGCTTATGCGGAACATAGCGCTGCTGGCCTTTGATGTGGCTGTCCTTCTTGTGGATTTGCGAGGTCTGTGAGAAACCGGCCTGCTGTTTATGGACTGACTGGGTGACCAGGATCCCTGGATCGTTTTCATTCAGCTCCAGCAGCAGCGGAGAGCAATCGGCCATCATCGGTATAAACTGCTCGTAACCCACCCAGGCAGAGTCAAACAGGATGTAGTCGCACAGATGGCCGATGTTATCCACGACCTGGCGAGCGTTATAGATGGTGCCATCGTAGGTACCCAGCTGAATCACCGCCAGGCGGAACGGACGCGCGTCGCGGGCACGGCCCGGCGCCACTTCGGACACCAGCTCACGCAGATAATTCTCCTCGAAGCAGTGGGCGTCGATGCCGCCAATAAAGCCGTACGGGTTACGTGCGGTTTCCAGATAGACCGGCGTTGCGCCCGCCTGAAGAAGTGCTCCATGGTGGTTGGATTTATGGTTGTTGCGATCGAACAGGACCAGGTCGCCCGGAGTGAGAAGGGCGTTGAGCACCACTTTGTTGGACGATGAGGTTCCGTTCAGCACGAAGTAGGTTTTATCGGCATTAAAGACTTTGGCCGCATGTTGCTGCGCAATGCAGGGTGCCCCTTCGTGGATCAGCAGATCGCCCATCGCCACGTCGGCGTTGCACAGGTCTGAGCGGAAAAGGGTTTCGCCAAAGAAATCGACAAACTGATTGCCGGCAGGGTGACGGCGGAAGAATTGCCCGCCCTGGTGACCCGGGCAGTCGAAGGCGCTGTTACCCTGTTTGACATAGTCGACCAGAGCCCGGAAAAACGGCGGACGCAGTTGGGTTTCATACTTCTGCGCGGCCGCTTCCAGTTGGCGTCCGTGGAAGTCGTTGCTGGTGTCTGATGCTTCGAATACGCCGTGGATCCGCGATAAATACTCTGCCGGGATAATTTCTTCTTTATGCGTCGCGACAAAAACAGGAATGCCAAATCCGGTTGCTTCTATTTCTTCTATACGACCAGTGAAAATATCGCTGACGGCCAGAACAATAGCGGCAACATCAATATAATCCGTGGCGTTGATATCAACCAGTTCACGGTGAGTGGTAAAGCAATCAGGGCAGGCGCGGCTGGCTGCAATTTTTAAACTTTTCATCTTTCTCTCTTTATTTTAGGTAATAACAGTCCCTCGATTTCTTGCAGAAAAGAAATCGATAATATGCCGGAAAACAGCAAAAGGAGGCCGCTGATTAAAAAAATCAGTAATGCGTTTTTTGCTGAATAGAATTCAGTCCGCCCGGTCGCGGATGAGCCTGAATTAAGATGAATGAGCGCACGGGTTCACAGGCAAAGGCCTGTAAAATAGGGTGTTTCAGGATAACCTGTAAGCGTGTGCGCCAGAAGTCGAAGGACTACCGGGCATTAAAGATATGAAAGTCAAAACAGTTTCGGTGGGCAAACATCATGATATGAGTTGTCCGCCTTATATGGGGCATTAAACGATTATTGTTTTCCATGTTTCATTTCCTTTCAGTAATTGAAAGCATGGACATTTTATCCTGGAAAAAGCGATTAACTGTGAAACAGATCACCGTTAACCGATCAAATCAGAAATAAATATTCGCTTTTGATGAATATCGCAGATCAAAATGCTGATATGTTGATGTTGCGTTAACGGATTGTATTATGAATGTGCTGAATGGACATAAACATACCAAAAAATAACCCGGAGATTATTTTTCGCGTATTTTATGGGAGGGTAGATTTTTATTTAAAAATAAACTGAATAGTTATTCAAAGCATGAACCGATAACCGATACCGGTTTCAGTTAATAAATGACGAGGACGCGCGGGGTCAACTTCCAGTTTTTGTCGAAGGTGTCCCATATATATGCGTAAATAGTGACTATGTTCCACGGCGTTTGGCCCCCACACCTGACTCAACAGCTGGCGCTGGGTGAGTACCTTACCGTGATTATTGAGCAAAACGGCGAGTAGCCGAAACTCGATGGGGGTGAGATGGATTTCCTCTTCACCGCGAACAATGCGCCGTGCTGCCAGATCAACCCGAATATCACCAAACGTGTATGTTGGGTCGGCAGGGGTGGTGGCGCTGTGACGACGCAGCGCGACACGAAGGCGAGCCTGCAGTTCGCCAATACCAAAAGGCTTAATCAGATAGTCATCCGCTCCGGCATCCAGCGCCGCGATTTTATCCGACTCTTCGGTACGGGCTGACAGCACCAGAATGGGCATCTGACTCCACTGTCGAACCTCACGAATAAAATCGATGCCGTCGCCATCCGGCAGGCCGAGATCGAGGATCACCAGATCAGGTTTGCGCGTGGCCGCTTCAATCAAACCCCGCTGGAGCGTGCCGGCGTCATGAACGCGCAGACCATCGCCTTCCAGCGCAGCACGCAGAAACCGGCTAATGGCGATCTCATCTTCAACAATCAGAACGTTGATCACAAATCCTCTGGTAATTCATTAAGTTCTGGCGGGGCTTCCAGAGGAAGTTTAACACAAAAACGTGCGCCGCCTTCCGGGCGATTCTCCGCCGAAATGGTACCGCCATGAACGTCAATAATCGCCTGGCAAATCGCCAGACCCAGACCCACGCCGGGAATGGCCGACTCTTTATTACCGCGGGCAAATTTCTCGAAAATAGCGAACTCCTGTCCGGCAGGGATACCCGGCCCGGTATCCCAGACGTCAAGCCGTAGCGTGTGATCTTCCACCGTGGCATCCACCCCAATCCGGGCGTTTGCTCCTGCGTATTTGCCGGCATTTTCCAGCAGATTGATCAGCACGCGTTCAAACAGCGGGCCATCAACGTGAATTAACGTCAGCGGTTCGGGCATGTTCAGCGCAATATGGCGCCCACCGAGGCCCGGCTCCAGCATTTTCAAAGCGCTACCCACCACCTCTTCGAGCGTGAGCCACTCTTTTTTGAGGTTAAATCCGCCCGACTGAATACGCGCCATATCAAGCAGATTATTTACCAGGCGTGTGGTGTTCAGCACATGCTGGCGGATCTCGCTGGCCTGCAACGCATGTTTCGAGCCTTCCGCTGCCAAATCCAGCGTCAAAATTTCTGACTGGCCAAACAGCACGGTGAGTGGGGTGCGAAGGTCGTGGGAGAGGGCGGCCAGCAATGAGTTACGAATGCTCTCGCGCTCGCTTGCCAGACGGGCCTGTTCTTCGCTGGCGGTAAGCGCCAGCCGTTCCAGTGCGCTTGCCACCAGCAGGGTAAATGTCTCCAGCAATCGCTGCTGTTCGGGGATCATCAGCTGGCGCAGATTCGAAGGTTCAACGATCACCAGCCCCTGATTTTTATCGGCACTGCGCAGCGGCAGAATTTGATACGGTACGCCGGGCAGGGTGTCCGTCCCTGCACCCGCAGGGAGTCCTTTATCAAAGCTCCAGCGCGCAATGGCTTCATCCCAGGGCGTCATGCCTGAGGCCGAGGTCAGCGGGCGCAGTTTCCCGTGTTCGTCCGGGAGTAAAATCAGGTTGCTGGCGTGAAAGGTCGAGCGGATAAACTGCTCGCTGGTCTGCACAATATCCAGCGGCGTACGGCCAACCGCCAGCGATTTAGACATCTCATAAAGATGCCGTGTGCGCTGTTCGCGGTAGCGCGCGATACGGGCCTGATAGCGCACACCCGCCGTCAGATTACCGATCACCAGCCCAACGGTAAGCATCACGGCAAAGGTGAGAATGTACTGCACATCCGAAACGGCGAGCGTTCCGCGGGGCGCGATAAAGAACAGATCGAAGCTGATGACGTTGATGAACGTCGCCAGTACTGAGGGCCAGCGCCCGTAAAAGAGCGCCACCACGACCACGCCGAGCAGGTAGATCATCACCAGATTGGCCGCATCGAAGGCAATCAGCCAGTGGCTGGCAATCACGGTGATCAGCGCGCAGAGCACGACGGCGACAAGACAGCCGCGGATCTGAATTCGCCATTTATCATTAAAAGTGCGGCTGTCCGGTGCGCGGTTGGGTAAAGGGGTGGGTTTGTCATCCAGTGCGACAATTACCAGATCGAGGTCGGGAGCACGCCGGGCCAGTTTGTCAGCAAAGGATTCGCGGCTAAACCAGCGACGATGCTGACGACGGCCAATGACAATTTTCCCGAGGTTGTGCTCACGCGCGTAGCGCAGAATGGCTTTATCTTCCTGGGGATCGGAGAGGGTGGCGGTTTCTGCGCCCAGCTCCTGTGCCAGACGCAGCGAACTTAAGATCGCGCGGCGCTGGTTTTCAGGCAGCGCGTGAAGCTGCGGCGTCTCGACATAGACCGCATGCCAGACGCTACCAAACTTGGCCGCCAGACGCGCTGCGGTGCGGACGAGCTTTTCATTGCCGCTGCCGTGACCCACACACAGCAGAATGGCATCCCGCGTATGCCAGACGCGCTCCTGCCCTTGCAGGTCACGCCAGGCGCGCATCTGATCGTCCACGCGATCCGCCGTGCGACGCAGGGCCAGCTCGCGCAGGGCTATCAGGTTGCCTTTGCGAAAGAAATGTTCGATGGCGCGTTCGGCCTGACCTGCAATATAGACTTTTCCTTCATGCAGTCGCTGGCGCAGATCGTCTGGAGGCAGATCGACCAGCACCACTTCGTCCGCAGAGTCGAAAAAGGGATCGGGTACGGTTTCGCGAACCTGAATCCCGGTCACGCCGCTGACCACGTCGTTCAGGCTTTCGAGATGCTGAACATTTACCGTGGTGAAAACATCAATGCCTGCTTCAAGCAGCTCTTCAACGTCCTGCCAGCGTTTGGGGTGGCGCGAGCCTGAAGCATTACTGTGTGCCAGTTCGTCCATCAGGATAAGCGCGGGCCTGCGGGCGAGGGCGGCGTCGAGATCGAACTCCGTGACCAGACGCCCACGATGGCTGATACGGCGAGGCGGCTGTGTCGCCAGCCCCTTCAACAGTGCTGCCGTCTCTTTCCGGCCGTGGGTTTCCACCACGCCGATAAGAATATCGAGCCCCTGCGCCCGAAGCCGCTGGGCTTCTGTCAGCATGGCGAAGGTTTTCCCGACGCCAGCACAGGCGCCGAAGAAGATTTTCAGTTTGCCGCGATGGGCTTCAGCCGTCTGTTCGAGCAGCCTGTCCGGATCCGGGCGCATGGGCTCGTCGGTCATTTAGTTTTTCCTTAGCGCGTCCAGCGCCAGATTCAGCTCAACAATATTCACCACGGGCATGGCGATGAAGCTGACCAGCGGTTTTTGCGTATACTCTGCGACCAGCTTGCTCACCTGTTCCACCGTCAGCTGACGGGCCGCTGCGACGCGGGGGATCTGCCATGCCACCGCTTTCGGCGTCAGGCTGTAGTCCAGCCCGCTCGCAGAGGCCGTCACCAGTTCCACAGGCACCTCCCGGCTGGCCTGTGGATTTGCGGCGCGCAGGGCAGCTACACGTTCGGCAATGGCTTTATCCAGCTCCGGGTTGCTGCCGGCCAGGTTACTGCCACCGGATGCCATCGGATTATACGGGCTTTCGGCAGTGGCGGAAGGGCGTCCCTGGAAGTAACGGGCGTCGGTAAAATTCTGTCCAATCAGACGCGAACCGCGGTTTTCACCGTTTTGCACGATCAGCGAGCCGTTGGCCTGATCCTTAAACCACCACTGGCCCAGCGCGGTGGTCACCAGCGGGTAAAGCCCGCCGGTAATAAGCGACAACAGAATAAACAGAAGTATAGCGGGACGTAACATCGTCATTTGATTCACCTTTTAAACCAGCCCAAACAGCGTCAACAGCAGGTCGATAACCTTGATACCGATGAAGGGGACAATCAGCCCACCCAGCCCGTAAATCCACAGGTTGCGGCGCAGCATGGCGGCCGCGGTCAGCGGTTTATAGCTCACCCCTTTGAGCGCCAGCGGGATCAGGAAGACAATAATCAGGGCGTTAAAAATAACCGCACTGAGAATGGCTGATGCTGGCGAGTGCAGATGCATCACGTTCAGCGCATTAAGCTGCGGATAGGTGGCCGCAAACGCCGCGGGAATGATGGCAAAGTATTTTGCGACGTCGTTGGCGATACTGAACGTTGTCAGTGAACCGCGCGTCATCAGCATCTGCTTACCGATGTGCACAACTTCAATCAGCTTGGTCGGGTTCGAGTCGAGGTCGACCATGTTGCCCGCCTCTTTCGCCGCCTGGGTACCGGAGTTCATGGCCACCGCCACGTCGGCCTGCGCTAGGGCAGGGGCATCGTTGGTGCCATCACCCGTCATCGCCACCAGGCGACCTTCCGCCTGATACTGACGAATTAATGCCAGCTTGGCTTCAGGCGTTGCCTCCGAGAGAAAATCATCCACGCCCGCTTCGGCAGCAATCGCGGCGGCGGTCAGACGGTTGTCCCCGGTGATCATCACCGTTTTGATCCCCATTTTCCGCAACTGGGCAAAGCGCTCTTTGATCCCGCCTTTTACGATATCCTTCAGCGAAATCACTCCCAGCACATGTGCCCCTTCAGCCACCACCAGCGGCGTCGCGCCCTGACGTGCCACGCTCTCGACCAGGTTGTCCACTTCTGGTGGGAAATGACCATTGTTGGCTTCAATGTGGCGACGAATTGCGTCGACGGAGCCTTTACGGATCATGCGGTCCTGAATGTTGATGCCGCTCATTCGGGTTTGTGCCGTGAAGGGAACGAAAGTCGCATGGAGACTCTGAACGTCGCGCTGGCGCAGGTTAAAGCGCTGCTTGGCGAGGATCACGATACTGCGGCCTTCCGGCGTTTCATCGGCGAGGGAAGAGAGTTGCGCCGCATCCGCCAGCGTTTTTTCATCCACGCCGGGGGCAGGTAAGAACTCTGACGCCTGGCGGTTACCGAGGGTAATTGTCCCGGTTTTATCCAGCAGCAGAACGTCTACATCCCCTGCGGCCTCTACCGCACGTCCGCTGGTCGCGATGACGTTCGCGCCCAGCATACGGCTCATACCGGCCACGCCGATGGCCGACAGCAGCCCCCCGATGGTGGTCGGGATCAGGCAGACCAGCAGCGCCACCAGGACGGTGGTGGTGACCGCGGTACCGCCGTAAGCGGAGAATGGCCACAACGTGGCGGTTGCCAGCAGAAAGACAATCGTCAGCGCCACCAGCAGGATGGTCAGGGCAATTTCGTTTGGTGTTTTACGACGCTGCGCGCCTTCCACCATGGCAATCATACGGTCAAGGAAGGTTTCACCCGGGTTGACGCTACACTGGATCACCAGCCAGTCGGAGAGAATGCGTGTCCCGCCCGTTACGGAGGCGAAATCACCCCCGGATTCACGTATGACGGGAGCGGATTCCCCGGTGATGGCACTTTCATCTACCGACGCGCCGCCTTCAATGACTTCACCGTCGCAGGGAATAATGTCCCCGGCTTCGACCAGCACCACGTCACCTTTACGCAGTTCATCTGCCGGGACATGGTCCATCTGGGCACCGTATTTCGGTTCGCGTAATTTGCGCGCAAAAGCGGTCTTTTTCACCCCTTTGAGGCTATTGGCCTGCGCTTTGCTGCGGCCTTCCGCCAGCGCTTCCGCAAAGTTGGCAAACAGTACGGTGAACCACAGCCACAGGCTGATAGCGCCGGTGAACGTCGCATTCCCCTGCAGATGACCCGTTCCCATGGCAATCGCCAGCGCGGTGGTGAGTAAACTCCCTATCCAGACGATAAACATCACCGGGTTGTGCCACTGCACGCGCGGGCTCAACTTTTTCACCGCATCCATGAGGGCCTGTCGAACTAACGACGGTTCAAACAGGGCCATTTGTTTACGACTCATGACAAATTCTCCGCAAAATCAGCGTAAAGAGAGGTATTCCGCGACCGGGCCTAACGCGAGGGCGGGGATAAAGGTCAGGGCGCCGACCAGCAGCACGGTACCGGCCAGCAGTCCGATAAACAGCGCGCCGTGGGTCGGCAACGTACCGCTGGTGGTCGGTTGAATTTTTTTGCTCACCAGCGACCCGGCAATCGCCAGCACCGGCACAATGACCCCGAAACGGCCCACGAACATGCAGAACGCCAGCAGACAGTTCCAGAACGGTGAGTTAGCGCTTAAGCCTGCGAAGGCACTACCGTTATTGTTAGAAGCAGAAGAGACGGCATAAAGCACTTCGCTAAAGCCGTGGATGCCAGGGTTGAAGATGCCGCTGCGTCCGGCCTCCGTCATCAGTGCCAGTGCGGTACCAGCCAGCACGAGGGCGGGGGTGACCAGAATCGCCAGCGCGGTTAACTTCATCTCACGGACATCGATTTTTTTGCCCAGATATTCCGGGGTGCGACCAATCATCAGGCCCGCAATGAACACCGCCAGCAGAACAAACAGCAGCATGCCGTAAAGACCTGAGCCTACGCCGCCGAATACCACTTCACCGATCTGCATCAGCCACATCGGGATCATGCCGCCCAGTGCCGTGAAGGAGTCGTGCATAGCATTGACCGCCCCGCAGGATGCCGCCGTCGTGACCACGGCATAAAGGCTACTGGCGAGAATGCCAAAGCGGCTCTCTTTCCCTTCCATATTCATGGTGCCGTCAGCGCCCAGCGTCAGGAAATGCGGGTTACCTTGCCATTCGGCCCACATCACCAGCGCAACACAGACGACAAAGATGAGCGACATGGTCCAGAGCAGGGTGCGACCCTGACGACGATCGTTCACCACATCGCCAAAAGCAAAGCACAGCGCTGCGGGGATCAGGAAGATCGCCAGCATTTGCACAGCGTTGGTCAGTGCCGTTGGGTTTTCAAACGGATGCGATGAGTTGGCATTGAAGAAACCGCCACCATTCGTACCGAGCATCTTAATGGCTTCCTGTGAGGCCACAGGCCCCATCGGCAGAAGCTGTTTTGCCCCTTCAAGCGAGGTATAAGGCGCGTAAGGCAGCAGGTTTTGCAGCGTACCTTGCTGAATAAAGAACAGCGCGATGAGCAGAGCAATCGGAAGTAAGACCCACAGAGTAATGCGCGTGAGATCAACCCAGGCATTGCCCAGCGTACCCATATTCTGACGTGCAAACGCACGCGTCAGCGCGAAGACAACCGCGATGCCGCTGGCTGCTGAGAGGAAATTTTGTACGGTTAATCCCACCATCTGGCTGAAGTAGCTCAGCGTGGTTTCGCCGGCGTAGGATTGCCAGTTGGTATTGGTGACAAAGCTGACGGCCGTATTAAGCGCAAGATGCCAGGACAGGCCCGGTAACTGTTGCGGGTTCAGCGGCAGGCTACCCTGCAACATCAGCATGACAAAGAGCGCGACCAGCCCAACGATATTCAGCAGCAGAATAGCGACCAGATACTGACGCCAGTTCATCTCCTGATCGCGTATTCCCAGTACGCGCCAGATCCCTTTTTCGATACTTCCCGTACCCGGTAAGGACACGTTGTTGATCAGCCGCGCGAGCCCCGTTCCCAGCGGTCTGGCAAGCACCAATAAGACCAGTAAAAAGCTGGCTATAAGTAAAAACGCCTGAGCAGCCATCAGAAGGCCTCCGCATTAATCAGGGCGTATACCAGATAACCCAATAACAGGAACACCAGCACGATGCCGGTAATCAGACCTGCACTCACAATCCACCTCCGAGTGACATTTGTATTTGTGTTAACGGTAGGATTTATGGCGCAAAGATTTCGCAAAAATCGGCAGGGTGGGTGTAAAAAAAGTATAAAAATGGAAAAGGCACAATTTAACTGTTGGTAAGTAAGTCGTTAACTTTTTTGTAACTTACTTACGGCGGAAATGTAAATATTCACTAAATGGATGAAAATAACTGGTCTGATGAGTAGTAAAATTACAAGCAAAGCGGTATTATTTTAGCCAGATCACAGATTTCAAATTTTCCGGAGCATGTTTCCGGCCAACTATAGGGGAGAAAATATGGATCTTTATAAAGCGTATCCGGCTCATATCGTTTTCATGCGTCGCACTTTCGCCGTAGTGGCTGGCGTGCTGGCCCTGCCGGTGATGCTCTTCTGGAAAGACCGCGCACGTTTTTATAGCTATTTGCACCGCGTCTGGGCCAAAACCAGCGAGAAGCCGGTGTGGATGGATCAGGCCGAGAAAGCGACCTGCGATTTTTACTGATACAAAGACGACACACAGCAATAAAAAAAACCGCCTACAGCAATGTGGCGGTTTTTTTTATCCCTCAGGATCCGCGGTCCGTTGGGCCGTTTTTGGGCTCTCGTCAGAGCGTGTGTCCACCGACTTATCACCGGTGGTGAACGGTGGAGTGGTTAGCAGCAGGGACCGCATGATGAAACGCTCTTTTTGCATTGCGTTCATTGTCGCCAGCGTACTCGTGGTAAGACGTGATGAACCGACAGTGTTTATTGCTTTTACCATGATGGCGCAAGATACGTAGCGTTAAGGCCGCCCCGGGCGGCCTTTTTTATTTCATCGCGTCTACACTTCATGGCAAAGTAGATAAAAGCCAGCCGCATTTTCTCTTTAGTGGCATGGCCTTACGGACATAATGGATAATTGCCAGGAGTTTTATGCCCACCCATCTGGTTTGGTTTCGCGCGGACCTGCGCGTACATGACAATCTCGCCCTTGCGGCTGCCTGCCGCTCCCCGGAAGCCCGCGTGCTGGCGGTGTTTATCGCCACCCCCGGGCAGTGGCAGCAGCATGCTATGGCACCACGCCAGGCGGCTTACCTCAGCTCACATCTGAATGGCTTGCAGTGTTCGCTTGCCGAAAAAGGGATCCCGCTCATTTATAAAGAGGTCAGTGACTTCTCCGCGCAATGCCAGGCTGTGAAGGCAATCTGTGAGCAGTACGCTGTCACCCACCTTTTTTACAACTATCAGTACGAATTCAATGAACGTCAGCGGGATCGTCAGCTGGAGAAAATCCTGCAGGATGTAGAGTGTCAGGGTTTTGATGACAGCGTCATGCTGCCGCCGGGCAGTGTCATGACCGGCAACCACGAGATGTATAAAGTCTTTACGCCGTTTAAAAATGCCTTCATTAAAAGACTGAAGGAGGCGCTGCCGGAATGTGTGGCTGCACCCACCGTGAGGGGAGAGGCCATAACGGAGATACCCGAGCGGGAGTTTGACTATCCGCAACAGGCGTTTGATGAGACTCTGTTCCCGGCTACCGAAAAAAACGCTATCGCGAAGCTGCGCCAGTTTTGTAAAGCGGGCGCAGGCGATTACGACGCGCGCAGGGATTTTCCCGCGACAGAGGGCACCAGCCGTTTATCGGCCTGTCTGGCGCTGGGCGTGCTCTCTCCGCGCCAGTGTCTGCATCGTCTTCTGGCGGAACAACCGCAGGCACTGGACGGGGGCCCCGGCTCCGTCTGGCTTAACGAACTTATCTGGCGCGAGTTTTATCGCCATTTGATGACGTATCACCCTGATTTATGTAAGCATCGTCCGTTTATACCCTGGACTGATAACGTAAACTGGCAACACAACGAGAGCCACTTACAGGCCTGGCAGAAAGGCGAAACGGGCTTCCCGATTGTTGATGCCGCGATGCGCCAGCTCAATGAAACCGGATGGATGCACAACCGGCTGCGAATGATTACCGCCAGCTTCCTGGTGAAAGATCTGCTTATCGACTGGCGTGTCGGGGAGCGGTATTTTATTTCTCAGCTGATCGATGGCGATCTGGCGGCGAATAACGGCGGCTGGCAGTGGGCGGCGTCCACCGGAACCGACGCCGCGCCCTATTTCCGTATTTTTAATCCTGCCACGCAGGGACAAAAATTTGATGCAGACGGCGAGTTTATCCGCCGCTGGTTGCCCGCGCTGAGCAATGTCCCTGCAAAAGCGATCCACGACCCGTGGGCATGGGCGGATAAACAGGGCGTGAAGCTCGATTATCCCCGTCCGATTGTTGACCATAAACAGGCGCGTGTCGCCACGCTGGCGGCGTACGAGGCCGCCCGCAAAGCTTAAGAGAGTAATGATGAAAAACAGCGAACTGGAAAGCCTGATTAACGAAAAACTGAACAGCGTCTCCTTCAGCGATTACGGCCCGAACGGCCTCCAGGTTGAAGGACGCGAAACGGTGCAGAAAATTATCACTGGCGTGACGGCAAGCCAGGCGCTGCTGGACGAAGCTGTCCGTCAGGAAGCGGATGCCGTTATTGTCCATCACGGTTATTTCTGGAAAAACGAAGCACCGATCATTCGCGGTATGAAGCGAAACCGCCTGAAAACGCTGCTGGCAAATGATATCAACCTGTACGGTTACCATCTGCCGCTGGATGCGCACCCGGAGCTGGGCAATAACGTACAGCTCGCGCAGCTGTTGGGGATTACCGTCATGGGTGAAATTGAGCCGCTGGTGCCCTGGGGAGAGCTGGCCATGCCGGTGCCCGGCTTGGAGCTGGCCTCATGGATTGAAGCGCGTCTGGGACGCCGTCCGCTCTGGTGCGGTGACACCGGTCCGGACACGGTGAAACGGGTTGCCTGGTGTACTGGTGGTGGTCAGGGCTTTATTGACAGCGCGGCACGCTTTGGTGTCGACGCCTTCATCACTGGAGAAGTGTCCGAGCAGACCGTCCATTCGGCGCGTGAACAAGGTCTGCATTTTTACGCGGCAGGTCACCATGCCACCGAGCGTGGCGGAATTCGCGCCCTCAGTGAATGGCTGACCGAAAATACCGATCTGGATGTCACGTTTATTGATATCCCTAACCCGGCCTGATGAGAGGTATCTGAGTGCAGCGAGCGCGTTGTTATCTTCTGGGGGAAACGGCAGTGGTTCTGGAGCTGGAACCGCCAGTGACCCTTGCCACGCAAAAGCGTATCTGGCGGCTAACGCAGCGCCTGGCCGATGTGCCTGAAGTGGTTGAAGCGATTCCGGGTATGAATAACATCACCGTGGTGCTGCGTAATCCGCATACGCTGGCGCTGGATGCTATTGAACGTTTGCAGCGCTGGTGGGAAGAGAGCGAGGCGCTGGAGCCGGATTCCCGGACAATTGAGATCCCGGTGGTGTATGGCGGCGAGCATGGACCCGATCTTGGCGTGGTGGCGGAACACTGCGGATTAACGGAAAAGCAGGTGGTTGAATTGCACGCCTGCGTTGATTACGTGGTCTGGTTCTTAGGTTTCCAGCCGGGCTTCCCCTATCTGGGGGGGCTCTCACCGCAGTTGCATACGCCGCGTCGCGCCGAACCCCGCCTGAGCGTGCCGGCGGGCACGGTGGCTATCGGTGGTGAGCAGACCGGCATTTATCCTCTGACGTCACCGGGGGGCTGGCAGCTTATCGGGCATACGTCCAGGCCGTTATTTGAACCAGGGCAGGAGGTTCCCATACTCCTTCGTCCCGGCGATACCCTGCGCTTTATCCCGCAGAAGGAGGGGGTATGTTAACGCTGATTCGCGCCGGGCTTTACACGTCCGTACAGGATGCCGGCCGCTTTGGCATGCGCCAGTCGGGCGTGAGCTACTGTGGTGCGCTGGACAGGCCTGCGCTGGAGATTGCTAACGTGCTGGTGGGCAACCCTGGCAGCACGGCGGCACTCGAAATTACGCTTGGCCAGTGTGTGATTGAATTCGGCGAGGAGACCTGGTTTGCCTTAACCGGGGCCGCCTGTGACGCCGAGCTGGATGGCAAAGCGGTCTGGACAGGCTGGCGGCTGCGGGCGAAAGCCGGGCAGCGTCTGACCCTCAAACGTCCTGTGCACGGCGTGCGAAGCTATCTTGCGGTCGCAGGAGGGATTGATGTGCCAGAGGTGCTGGGTTCATCCAGTACCGATCAGAAAGCCGGCATTGGCGGTCATGAAGGGCGCCTGCTGCGTGACGGCGATCGTCTGGCGGTTAACCCCTCAACGCGCCACTTCTCGACGGCCCAGGGGGTAAAACAGCTGTTATGGACCAACCAAATCCGTGCCTTACCGGGGCCGGAATATCAGGAGTTCGATGAAGTCGCTCAGGAGACGTTCTGGCGTTCGCCGTGGAAGATCAGCCCGCAAAGTAACCGTATGGGATACCGCCTGCAGGGGCAGCCATTGACCCGTACGACAGATCGGGAATTGCTCTCACACGGTTTATTACCTGGTGTCATTCAGGTGCCGGGTAACGGTCAGCCGATCGTGCTGATGAACGATGCGCAAACCACGGGGGGATACCCGCGTATTGCCTGCATCATTGAAGCAGATCGCTACCATCTGGCGCAAATTCCTCTCGGACAGCCGATTCATTTTGTGCAATGTTCGCTGGAGGAGGCGCTGAAGGCACGCCAGGATCAGCAGCGTTATCTGGAACAACTGGCATGGAGGCTCGATGGCAAAGATTGATTTAAACGCCGATCTGGGTGAGGGCGGAAGTGCCGATGCTGAACTGATGACGCTGGTCTCTTCGGTCAATATTGCCTGCGGGTTTCACGCGGGTGACGCGCAAACCATGCTGGACAGCGTGCGTAATGCGATTAAGCACGGCGTGGCGATAGGGGCACATCCCAGTTTTCCTGACAGGGATAATTTTGGCCGCACGGCAATGGATCTCCCTCCTGAGACGGTGTATGCCCAGACGCTTTATCAAACGGGCGCGCTGGAGGCGATTGTGCGTTCCCAGCAGGGCGTGCTGCGCCATGTGAAACCCCACGGCATGCTCTACAATCAGGCGGCCAAAGATCCGGCTCTCGCGGATGCCATTGCCCGCGCGGTGCGGGACTGCAACCCGCAGCTCATCCTGGTGGGGCTGGCGGGGAGCGAGCTTATTCGCGCGGGACAGCGGCTGGGGTTAACCACCCGTCAGGAAGTTTTTGCTGACAGAGGGTATCAGCCGGACGGCAGCCTGGTTCCCCGTTCACTGCCCGGTGCGCTTATTACCGATGAATCACAGGCGCTGGCGCAAACGCTGGCGATGGTATGTGAGGGCTCGGTAAAGGCAATTGATGGTTCAACGGCCAGAGTCCAGGCGGATACGGTGTGTTTACACGGCGATGGTGAGCATGCGCTGCAGTTTGCACGCCGCTTACGGACGGCCTTTGCGGAGCAGGGTATTCTCGTGAGTGCATGACATAACGATAAGGACAGAAAAATGCCTGAAGGCCCGGAGATCCGCCGTGCAGCGGATAGCCTCGAGGCGGCGATAAAGGGCAAACCGCTGACGGATGTCTGGTTTGCTTTTCCTCAACTGAAACCGTTTGAAGCCCAGCTGGTGGGTCAGACGGTGACGCACATTGAAACGCGCGGCAAAGCGCTGCTCACGCATTTCTCCCATAACCTGACGTTATATAGCCATAATCAGCTGTACGGCGTTTGGCGCGTGGTGAAGGCAAACGAGCAGCCGCAAACTACCCGCGTGCTGCGCGTCAGGCTACAGACGGCAGACAACGCGATTCTGCTCTACAGCGCATCCGATATCGAAATGTTAACGCCAGAGCAGCTGCTCACTCATCCGTTCCTGCAGCGCGTCGGGCCGGATGTGCTGGATATCAGCCTGACCCCGGGCGAGGTGAAAGCCCGTCTGGTGTCACCTCGGTTTCGTAACCGACAGTTTTCCGGACTGTTGCTCGATCAGGCGTTTCTGGCTGGATTAGGAAATTACCTGAGGGTGGAGATCCTCTGGGAGGTGGGCCTGGCGGCGCAGCATAAGGCATCGCAACTCAGTGATGAACAGCTGGAGGCGTTATCCCACGCACTGCTGGATATCCCGCGCCTGTCGTACAATACGCGTGGCGTGGTGGATGACAGCAAGCACCATGGGGCATTGTTCCGCTTTAAGGTGTTTCATCGTGAAGGGAAGGCGTGCGAGCGGTGCGGCGGGTTAATTGCGAAAACCACGCTGTCGTCGAGACCGTTTTACTGGTGTCCGCACTGCCAGAAGTAAAATGAAAACGGTAACCCAGGGGGTTACCGTTTTTAATGTCTTCACTCTCTCGGAGTAAGAGAGGGATGGGGTGAGGACATCAGGCCACACCCCGTTAACATCAGCGTTTGATGTCAGACTTAAAATCACGCTGCTCGTAGCCAGTATACAGCTGACGAGGACGGGCGATTTTCATGCCTTCGCTGTGCATTTCGTTCCAGTGCGCAATCCAGCCAACGGTACGTGCCATGGCGAAGATCACGGTGAACATGGAAGACGGAATGCCCATCGCTTTCAGAATAATGCCAGAGTAGAAATCGACGTTCGGGTAGAGTTTCTTCTCGATGAAGTACGGGTCGTTCAGCGCGATGTGCTCAAGCTCCATCGCCACTTCCAGCAGGTCGTCTTTTGTACCCAGCTCTTTCAGCACTTCGTGGCATGTTTCACGCATAACGGTAGCGCGTGGGTCGTAGTTTTTGTACACACGGTGACCGAAGCCCATCAGACGGAAGGAGTCATTCTTGTCTTTCGCGCGACGCACGAATTCAGGAATGTGCTCAACGGAGCTGATCTCTTCCAGCATCTTCAGTGCCGCTTCGTTCGCGCCGCCGTGCGCCGGTCCCCACAGGGAGGCGATACCCGCAGCGATACAGGCGAACGGGTTCGCGCCTGAAGAGCCTGCGGTACGGACGGTGGAGGTGGAGGCGTTCTGTTCGTGGTCGGCGTGCAGGATCAGAATACGGTCCATCGCACGTTCCAGTACCGGGTTCACTTCGTACTCTTCACACGGTGTGGAGAACATCATGCGCAGGAAGTTACCGGCGTAGGAGAGGTCGTTACGTGGATAAACAAACGGCTGGCCGATGGAGTATTTGTAACACATCGCTGCCATTGTCGGCATTTTGGACAGCAGGCGGAACGCCGCGATATCGCGGTGACGTGGATTATTCACGTCCAGCGAGTCGTGGTAGAACGCTGCCAGCGCGCCGGTAATACCGCACATCACCGCCATTGGGTGAGAATCACGACGGAAAGCATGGAACAGACGAGTAATCTGCTCATGAATCATAGTGTGACGGGTGACGGTGGTTTTGAATTCATCGTATTGTGCCTGCGTCGGTTTTTCGCCGTTCAGCAGGATGTAGCACACTTCCAGATAGTTGGATTCGGTGGCTAACTGATCGATGGGGAAGCCGCGATGGAGCAGGATACCTTCGTCACCATCAATGAAGGTGATTTTGGATTCGCAAGATGCGGTAGAGGTAAATCCAGGGTCGAAGGTGAATACACCTTTAGAACCCAGCGTACGGATATCAATAACATCCTGACCGAGCGTGCCTTTTAGCACATCCAGTTCAACAGCAGTGTCACCATTTAGGGTGAGCGTTGCCTTTGTATCAGCCATTTACGGTCTCCTTAGCGCCTTATTGCTTAAGACTGCCAATTACCGGATTTGCATTCTGCTGATTTCTCACCGTTACCAGTTTGTTATTTGGCTTACCGCTCAGCTCACGAGGAGAAACCAGGGTACAGAGCTATGGCGCCTTGCAGGTAAAAACATGAAAAATCAGTGAAACAACAGCAAATCAGTGTCTTCGCAGTCCGAATTATTCAAACCTGTATATCACTAATAACTGTCCTGATAACTTCGGTCAATACCATCACACTGTTACATAACTATTTGTCAGGTGAAAGTGAGACCTCATAACTTTTGCGCATTATATGCCTTTTCTGATGACGTTTGTAACAATATTGTTTAACATTTGTCAAATCAGATGATTAAAAATTAAAAAGATGTTGTTATCGTGACCCTGATCACTGTTCCAGAGAAAACCCGACAAACTGTATGTAGGTTAATTGTAATGATTTTGTGAACGGCCTATACTGCCGCCAGGTCTCCGGAACACCCTGCAATCCCGAGCCACCCAGCGTTGTAACGTGTCGTTTTAGCATTTGGAAGCAATGTTTTGCATGACGCGCAGTTATAGAAAAGGAACGCTGTCTGACCCGCATCGCAGTCCGGAGGAAGGAAACAATAAGAACAGCATGTGGGCGTTATTCATGATAAGAAATGTGAAAAAACAAAGACCTGTCAATCTGGATCTCAAAACGATCCGGTTCCCTGTAACAGCAATAGCGTCCATTCTGCACCGCGTTTCTGGTGTGATTACGTTTGTGGCGGTCGGCATTCTGCTGTGGTTACTGGGTACCAGCCTCTCTTCTCCTGAAGGATTCCTCCAGGCCTCTGCCATCATGAACAGCTTCTTCGTGAAATTTATCATGTGGGGCATTCTGACTGCGCTGGCGTACCACGTTGTCGTGGGCATTCGTCATATGCTGATGGACTTTGGCTACCTGGAAGAGACTTTCGAAGCCGGTAAACGCTCCGCTAATATTTCATTTGTATTGACTGTCGTGCTTTCACTTCTCGCAGGAGTTCTCGTATGGTAAGCAACGCCTCCGCATTAGGACGCAACGGCGTACATGACTTCATTCTGGTCCGTGCTACCGCCATCGTTCTCACCCTTTATATCATCTATATGATTGGTTTCTTCGCGACCAGCGGCACGCTGACGTGGGAAATCTGGAGTGGGTTCTTCGGATCTGCCTTCACCAAAGTGTTCACCCTGCTGGCTCTGTTCTCCATCCTTATTCATGCCTGGATTGGTATGTGGCAGGTGTTGACCGATTACGTTAAACCACTGGCGATTCGCCTTCCTCTGCAGCTGGTCATTGTCGTTGCACTGGTGGTTTACGTTATTTATGGATTCGTTGTGGTGTGGGGTGTGTAATGAAACTGCCAGTCAGAGAATTTGATGCTGTTGTGATTGGTGCTGGTGGCGCAGGTATGCGTGCAGCACTGCAAATTTCCCAGAGCGGCCAGACCTGTGCGCTGCTCTCTAAAGTCTTCCCGACCCGTTCCCACACTGTCTCCGCGCAGGGCGGTATTACCGTTGCGCTGGGCAATTCCCATGAAGATAACTGGGAATGGCACATGTATGACACGGTCAAAGGTTCCGACTACATCGGCGACCAGGATGCTATCGAATATATGTGTAAGACTGGCCCGGAAGCGATTCTGGAGCTGGACCACATGGGTCTGCCGTTCTCCCGTCTGGAAAATGGCACCATTTATCAGCGTCCGTTTGGCGGCCAGTCGAAAAACTTCGGCGGCGAGCAGGCGGCACGTACCGCAGCTGCGGCTGACCGTACCGGTCACGCACTGCTGCACACGCTGTATCAACAGAACCTGAAAAACCACACGACTATTTTCTCCGAGTGGTATGCGCTGGATCTGGTGAAAAACGCCGATGGCGCCGTTGTAGGTTGTACCGCGCTGTGTATTGAAACCGGTGAAGTGGTCTACTTCAAAGCGCGTGCTACCGTGCTGGCGACCGGCGGTGCAGGCCGTATTTATCAATCTACCACCAACGCCCACATCAACACCGGTGACGGCGTAGGTATGGCTATCCGCGCCGGCGTACCGGTGCAGGATATGGAAATGTGGCAGTTCCACCCAACCGGCATCGCCGGTGCCGGCGTGCTGGTAACAGAAGGCTGCCGTGGTGAAGGGGGTTACCTGCTGAACAAACACGGCGAGCGCTTCATGGAGCGTTATGCCCCGAATGCGAAAGACCTGGCGGGTCGTGACGTGGTGGCGCGTTCCATCATGATCGAAATCCGTGAAGGCCGCGGCTGTGACGGCCCATGGGGTCCACACGCGAAGCTGAAACTCGACCATCTGGGTAAAGAGGTTCTGGAATCACGTCTGCCAGGCATTCTGGAGCTGTCTCGTACCTTCGCGCACGTCGATCCAGTGAAAGAGCCTATCCCGGTAATCCCAACCTGTCACTACATGATGGGCGGTATTCCGACCAAAGTGACCGGCCAGGCGCTGACCGTGAACGAGCAGGGTGAAGACGTTGTTATCCCGGGCCTGTTTGCCGTCGGTGAAATTGCCTGCGTATCCGTACACGGTGCAAACCGTCTGGGCGGGAACTCCCTGCTTGACCTGGTGGTATTTGGTCGTGCGGTAGGTCTGCATCTGCAAGAGTCTATTGCCGAGCAGGGTGCGCTGCGTGATGCCACCGACGATGAAATTGATGCGTCGCTTGAGCGTCTGAACCGCTGGAACGGCAACCGTAATGGTGAAGATCCGGTGGAAATCCGCAAAGCGCTGCAGGAATGTATGCAGCACAACTTCTCGGTATTCCGTGAAGGGGATGCGATGGCCAAAGGTCTTGAGCAGCTGAAAGCGATCCGCGAGCGTCTGAAAAATGCCCGTCTGGACGACACGTCCAGCGAGTTCAATACCCAGCGCGTTGAGTGTCTGGAGCTGGATAACCTGATGGAAACGGCGTTCGCTACCGCGATGTCGGCAAACTTCCGTACCGAGAGCCGTGGCGCGCATAGCCGCTTCGACTTCCCGGATCGTGACGATGAAAACTGGCTGTGCCATTCCCTGTATCTGCCAGAGTCGGAATCCATGACGCGTCGTAGCGTCAATATGGAACCGAAACTGCGTCCGGCGTTCCCGCCGAAGATTCGTACTTACTAATGCGGAGACAGGATAATGAAACTCGAATTCTCAGTTTATCGTTATAACCCGGATGTAGATGATGCTCCGCGTATGCAGGATTACACCCTGGAAGCGGAAGAAGGCCGTGACATGATGCTGCTGGATGCCTTAATCCAGCTGAAAGAAAAAGATCCGACACTGTCGTTCCGTCGCTCATGCCGTGAAGGCGTTTGTGGCTCTGACGGTGTGAACATGAACGGTAAAAATGGTCTGGCCTGCATCACGCCAATTTCAGCGTTGCAGCGCGCGGGTCAGAAAATTGTTATCCGTCCTTTGCCTGGTCTGCCAGTCGTTCGTGATTTGGTGGTAGACATGGGGCAATTCTATGCACAATATGAGAAGATTAAGCCTTACTTATTGAATAATGGGCAAAATCCACCGGCTCGTGAGCACTTACAGTCTCCTGAGCAGCGTGAAAAACTCGATGGTTTGTACGAGTGTATTCTCTGTGCATGTTGCTCGACCTCTTGCCCGTCGTTCTGGTGGAACCCGGACAAGTTTATCGGCCCGGCCGGTCTGTTGGCTGCCTATCGCTTCCTGATCGATAGCCGCGACACCGAAACCGACAGTCGTCTGGAAGGACTGAGTGATGCTTTCAGCGTATTCCGCTGCCATAGCATCATGAACTGCGTCAGTGTATGTCCTAAGGGACTGAACCCGACGCGCGCCATCGGCCATATTAAGTCGATGCTGCTGCAGCGCAGTGCATAAGTAACAGGAGGGGAGCGTTGTTCCCCTCACTCTGACCCTCTCCTGACAGGAGAGGGGATAAAATGTAGGAAACCTCTAAAAACTGCCCCGAGGTGCAGACAGTTTTTAAAGGTTCCTTCGCGAGCCCAAGACAACATAAGAGCTCGCAGGTGAACCCCGGCACGTACGTGTTGTACGTGGTAGTTTCTACGGCGAAAGTAAGCATAAAAATGCTTAAGGGATCACGATGCAGAACGGCGCAATGAAAGCCTGGCTGGACTCTTCTTACCTCTCTGGTTCAAACCAGAGCTGGATAGAACAGCTCTATGAAGACTTCTTAACCGATCCTGACTCAGTGGACGCAAACTGGCGTTCCATGTTCCAGCAGTTACCTGGCACTGGAGTCAAACCGGATCAATTCCATTCCAAAACACGTGATTATTTCCGTCGTCTGGCGAAGGATGCCTCACGTTACTCTTCTGCGATTTCCGACCCTGACACCAATGCGAAGCAGGTTAAAGTCCTGCAGCTTATCAACGCTTATCGCTTCCGTGGTCACCAGCATGCGAATCTCGATCCGCTGGGACTGTGGAAACAAGATCGTGTGGCGGATCTCGATCCGGCGTATCACGATCTGACCGAGGCCGATTTCCAGGAAAGCTTTAACGTAGGTTCCTTTGCCATCGGCAAAGACACGATGAAGTTGGGCGAGCTGATTGACGCGCTCAAGCAAACCTACTGCGGCTCCATCGGCGCGGAATATATGCACATCACCTCTACAGAAGAGAAACGCTGGATCCAGCAGCGCATCGAATCTGTGGCGGGCCACGCGAATTTCTCTGCTGAAGAGAAAAAACGCTTCCTCAGCGAACTGACCGCAGCAGAAGGCCTTGAGCGCTATCTGGGCGCGAAATTCCCGGGTGCGAAACGCTTCTCGCTGGAAGGCGGCGACGCGCTGGTACCTATGCTGAAAGAGCTGATTCGTCACGCGGGCAAAAGCGGTACCCGTGAAGTGGTGCTGGGTATGGCGCACCGCGGTCGTCTGAACGTACTGGTCAACGTGCTGGGTAAAAAACCGCAGGACCTGTTCGACGAATTCGCGGGCAAACATAAAGAACACCTCGGCACCGGTGACGTGAAGTACCACATGGGCTTCTCGTCTGATATCGAAACCGAAGGCGGTCTGGTTCACCTGGCGCTGGCGTTTAACCCGTCACACCTGGAAATCGTGAGCCCGGTGGTTATCGGTTCTGTGCGTGCGCGTCTGGATCGTCTGGACGAGCCGAGCAGCAACAAAGTTCTGCCAATCACCATTCACGGTGACGCGGCGGTCACAGGGCAGGGCGTGGTTCAGGAAACGCTGAACATGTCCAAGGCGCGTGGTTACGAAGTGGGCGGTACCGTTCGCATTGTTATCAACAACCAGGTGGGCTTCACGACCTCTAACCCACTGGATGCGCGTTCTACCCCGTACTGCACCGACATCGGTAAGATGGTTCAGGCGCCAATCTTCCACGTTAACGCGGATGACCCTGAAGCCGTGGCGTTCGTTACCCGTCTGGCGCTGGACTACCGTAACACCTTCAAACGCGATGTGTTCATCGACCTGTTCTGCTACCGCCGTCATGGCCACAACGAAGCTGACGAGCCAAGTGCAACGCAGCCGCTGATGTATCAGAAAATCAAAAAACACCCGACGCCACGCAAAATCTATGCTGACAAGCTGGAAGGCGACAACGTGACGACGCTGGAAGATGCGACCGAAATGGTCAACCTCTACCGCGACGCGCTGGATGCGGGTGAATGCGTAGTGAAAGAGCTGCGCCCGATGAACATGCACTCCTTTACCTGGTCGCCGTACCTCAATCACGAGTGGGATGAGAGCTACCCGAACAAGGTAGAGATGAAGCGCCTGCAGGAGCTGGCTAAACGTATCAGCACCGTACCAGACGCTATCGAGATGCAGTCTCGCGTAGCGAAAATTTATGCTGACCGTCAATCAATGGCGGCGGGCGAGAAGCTGTTCGACTGGGGCGGGGCGGAAACACTGGCTTACGCAACGCTGGTTGATGAAGGCATTCCTGTTCGTCTGTCCGGTGAAGATGCGGGCCGTGGCACCTTCTTCCACCGTCACGCGGTTGTTCACAACCAGACTAACGGTTCAACCTATACTCCGCTGCAGCATGTCCATAACGGTCAGGGTCAGTTCAAGGTATGGGACTCCGTCCTGTCTGAAGAAGCGGTACTGGCATTCGAATACGGCTACGCCACTGCGGAACCGCGCACCCTGACTATCTGGGAAGCGCAGTTCGGTGACTTCGCCAACGGTGCCCAGGTCGTTATCGACCAGTTCATCTCGTCCGGCGAGCAGAAATGGGGCCGTATGTGTGGCCTGGTGATGCTGCTGCCACACGGTTACGAAGGTCAGGGTCCGGAGCACTCCTCCGCCCGTCTGGAACGTTATCTGCAGCTCTGTGCTGAGCAGAACATGCAGGTCTGCGTGCCGTCCACTCCGGCTCAGGTCTACCACATGCTGCGTCGTCAGGCGCTGCGCGGTATGCGCCGTCCGCTGGTGGTTATGTCGCCAAAATCCCTGCTGCGCCACCCGCTGGCGGTGTCCAGCCTGGACGAACTGGCGAACGGCACCTTCCTGCCTGCCATCGGTGAGGTTGACGAACTGGATCCGCAGGCCGTTAAGCGTGTTGTGATGTGTTCTGGTAAGGTTTATTACGACCTGCTGGAACAGCGCCGTAAGAACGACCAGAAAGATGTCGCCATCGTGCGTATCGAACAGCTTTATCCATTCCCGCACCAGGCGGTGCAGGAAGCGTTGAAACCGTATGCTCACGTGCATGATTTTGTCTGGTGCCAGGAAGAGCCGCTTAACCAGGGCGCCTGGTACTGCAGTCAGCATCATTTCCGTGAAGTCATTCCATTTGGGTCTGCCCTGCGTTATGCAGGTCGCCCGGCCTCCGCCTCTCCGGCGGTAGGGTATATGTCCGTTCACCAGAAGCAGCAACAAGATCTGGTCAATGACGCGCTGAACGTCGATTAATTAAAGGATACATAATGAGTAGCGTAGATATTCTTGTTCCCGACCTGCCTGAGTCCGTAGCAGATGCGACCGTCGCCACCTGGCACAAAAAACCGGGCGATAGCGTTAAGCGCGATGAAGTGCTGGTAGAAATCGAAACTGACAAAGTGGTACTGGAAGTACCGGCTTCAGCGGATGGCATTCTGGATGCAGTCCTGGAAGACGAAGGGACAACCGTAACCTCCCGTCAGATCCTGGGTCGCCTGCGTGAAGGCAACAGCGCGGGCAAAGAGTCCAGCGCGAAGTCTGACGAAAAAGCGTCTACCCCAGCCCAGCGTCAGCAGGCCTCTCTGGAAGAGCAGACTAACGACGCGCTCAGCCCGGCGATCCGTCGCCTGCTGGCCGAGCACAACCTGGATGCGGCTGCCATTAAAGGCACCGGTGTCGGTGGTCGTCTGACCCGTGAAGATATCGAGAAGCACCTGGCGAAAGCCCCTGCTCAGGCAGAAGCTAAAGCGCCAGCAGCGGCAGCGGCGCCGGCAGCACAGCCTGCGCTGGGTGCCCGTAGCGAAAAACGCGTGCCGATGACTCGCCTGCGTAAGCGTGTGGCTGAGCGTCTGCTGGAAGCGAAAAACTCCACCGCGATGCTGACCACCTTCAACGAAGTGAATATGAAGCCAATCATGGACCTGCGTAAGCAGTACGGTGACGCGTTTGAAAAACGTCACGGTATCCGTCTGGGCTTTATGTCCTTCTACGTGAAAGCGGTTGTTGAAGCGCTGAAACGCTACCCGGAAGTTAACGCCTCTATCGATGGCGATGACGTGGTTTACCACAACTACTTCGACGTCAGCATGGCAGTCTCTACGCCACGTGGTCTGGTTACCCCTGTTCTGCGTGATGTCGATACTCTGGGTATGGCTGACATCGAGAAAAAGATTAAAGAGCTGGCTGTAAAAGGTCGCGACGGCAAGCTGACCGTAGACGATCTGACCGGCGGTAACTTCACCATTACCAACGGCGGCGTTTTCGGTTCACTGATGTCTACCCCGATCATCAACCCGCCGCAGAGCGCGATCCTGGGTATGCATGCCATTAAAGATCGTCCAATGGCGGTAGACGGCAAAGTGGAGATCCTGCCAATGATGTATCTGGCACTCTCTTACGATCACCGTCTGATCGACGGCCGCGAGTCCGTGGGCTTCCTGGTTGCCATTAAAGAGCTGCTGGAAGATCCAACGCGTCTGCTGCTGGACGTCTAGTTTTAGCAGTCTTGCCCGGCGGCGCGTTGTCTGCCGGGCCTACAAAAGCACTACCTAACGATTACCTGAAGGATGGATAGAACACATGAACTTACATGAATATCAGGCCAAACAGCTGTTTGCCCGGTATGGCTTACCGGCTCCGGTGGGTTATGCCTGTACTACCCCGCGTGAAGCAGAAGAAGCCGCATCTAAAATCGGTTCCGGCCCTTGGGTAGTTAAGTGTCAGGTTCACGCTGGTGGCCGTGGTAAAGCGGGCGGTGTGAAGGTTGTTAAGAGTAAAGAAGAGATTCGTGCGTTTGCTGAACATTGGCTCGGCAAGCGTCTGGTAACGTACCAGACAGATGCGAACGGTCAGCCTGTCAACCAGATCCTGGTTGAAGCTGCAACTGACATCGCGAAAGAACTGTACCTGGGCGCGGTTGTTGACCGTAGCTCCCGTCGTGTGGTGTTCATGGCGTCTACCGAAGGCGGCGTGGAAATCGAGAAAGTGGCAGAAGAGACGCCACACCTGATCCACAAAGTGGCGATCGATCCGCTGGCAGGCCCTATGCCTTACCAGGGCCGTGAGCTGGCGTTCAAACTGGGCCTGGAAGGCAAGCTGGTTCAGCAGTTCACCAAGATCTTCATGGGTCTGGCCACCATCTTCCTGGAGCGCGACCTGGCGCTGATCGAGATCAACCCGCTGGTCATCACCACTCAGGGCGACCTGATCTGCCTCGACGGCAAACTGGGCGCTGACGGCAACGCACTGTTCCGCCAGCCGGATCTGCGTGAAATGCGCGACCAGTCTCAGGAAGACCCGCGTGAAGCGCAGGCTGCACAGTGGGAACTGAACTACGTAGCGCTGGATGGCAACATCGGCTGCATGGTTAACGGCGCAGGCCTGGCGATGGGCACCATGGACATCGTTAAGCTGCACGGCGGTGAGCCTGCAAACTTCCTCGACGTGGGCGGTGGCGCAACCAAAGAGCGTGTAACCGAAGCGTTCAAAATCATCCTCTCTGACGACAACGTCAAAGCCGTGCTGGTTAACATCTTCGGCGGTATCGTGCGTTGCGACCTGATCGCAGACGGTATCATCGGTGCGGTAGAAGAAGTGGGTGTTAACGTCCCGGTTGTGGTGCGTCTGGAAGGTAACAACGCTGAACTCGGCGCGAAAAAACTGGCTGACAGCGGCCTGAATATTATTGCAGCGAAAAGTCTGACGGATGCAGCTCAGCAGGTTGTTGCCGCAGTGGAGGGGAAATAATGTCAGTTTTAATTAATAAAGATACCAAGGTTATCTGCCAGGGCTTCACCGGTAGCCAGGGGACTTTCCACTCCGAACAGGCGATTGCCTACGGCACGCAGATGGTTGGTGGCGTAACGCCAGGTAAAGGCGGCACCACGCACCTGGGCCTGCCGGTATTCAACACCGTGCGCGAAGCAGTTGAAGCGACGGGCGCGACCGCGACCGTTATCTACGTTCCGGCTCCGTTCTGCAAAGACTCGATTCTGGAAGCGATTGACGCGGGCATCAAGCTCATCATCACCATCACCGAAGGTATCCCGACGCTGGATATGCTGACCGTGAAAGTGAAGCTGGATGAAGCTGGCGTGCGCATGATCGGCCCGAACTGCCCGGGCGTTATCACCCCAGGCGAATGCAAAATCGGCATCATGCCGGGTCACATTCACAAACCGGGTAAAGTGGGTATCGTCTCCCGTTCCGGTACGCTGACCTATGAAGCGGTTAAGCAGACTACCGACTACGGTTTCGGCCAGTCCACCTGTGTGGGCATCGGTGGTGACCCCATCCCAGGTTCTAACTTCATTGATATCCTGAAAATGTTCCAGGAAGATCCGCAGACCGAAGCGATCGTGATGATCGGTGAAATCGGCGGTAGCGCAGAAGAAGAAGCGGCTGCGTATATCAAAGAACATGTGACCAAGCCGGTTGTCGGTTATATCGCAGGTGTGACAGCGCCGAAAGGTAAGCGTATGGGTCACGCAGGCGCGATTATCGCAGGCGGTAAAGGTACGGCTGATGAGAAATTCGCCGCGCTGGAAGCCGCAGGCGTGAAAACCGTTCGCAGCCTGGCGGATATCGGCGAAGCACTGAAATCCATCATTAAGTAAATCCTCTCTGCTCCCTGTAAAAGGGAGCGTTGAAGTAATAAGTGTCCGTTTCGACATGGTTGGCCGCTGTAAAGCGGCCTTTTTTAATGCCTGCGTTTCGCGACCAGCGTGAATTTGTAATCGTCGCTGTTAAACACGTTACGGCTGTATTCAAACACCCGCCCATCCTTCAGAAAGCCGCGTGACACCTTTTCCAGTATCGGTTTTGCCGGATCCAGCGCCAGCGCGTCGATCGCCTCCTGTGAGGGCATGATCGGAACCAGTTCCTGTTCACTGCGATCGATAACCATCTTCTTGATCTGTTCGATGTAGTGATATTTGGAATTTTCCATCACCTCCCAGGTGAGGTCGGCGAACATCGCCAGCGGCATCCACGTCTCTTCCAGATTCACCGGTTTTTGCTTAATAAAGCGCACCCGTTTGACATGCCACACTTTGTCATCCGGGCGAATGTTAAGCGTCTCAGCCAGTTTCACATCCGCTTTGATCACTTCGAATGTTTTTACGTCGCTGTGGGTATCGACGTTTCGGTCCGCCAGTTTTTCATAAAAGCCGGTAAGCTGATAAATGTCGTAATTGACGCGCTCCTCTTTCACATAGGAGCCGCTGCCCTGAATGCTCTCGATAATCTGCTCTTCAGTGAGGAGCTTCAGTGCCTGCCTCACCGTGACGCGACTGACGCTAAATGTCTCCTGCAGGCTGGATTCCGTCGGTAACGCATCACCGGGTTTTAACTCACCGGCGGTAATTTTCTCGCGAAGCGCATCCGCTATCTGCCGGTACATCGGTTTATTGCCCATGTCGTCTGCCTTCTAATACCTTTTCACGGAATTATGCCTCCAGCATAGAATTTGTAAATAATACAAATTAAATACAAATTATCGGTGTTAGTGAAAATGATCACATAAAGGTATCAGTTCGTCTGTCACAATCGATCCTGAACAATTACCCTTGAGTGTGAGGATCCTGATGAACCTGACGACCCTGACCCATCCCGACGCTGTCTGCGTGCAGGCGCAGTACACCAGTCGTGATGAAGCAATACGCCAGCTCACGATGCGGCTGGTGACGCTCGGCAAAATTACCGACGGCAATGCGTTTTTAACCGAAGTCTTTCATCGGGAATCGCTAGGCCCTACCGCGCTCGGCGAAGGGCTGGCAGTCCCGCATGGTAAATCAGCGGTGGTGAAAGAGGCGGCTTTTGCCGTAGCCACCCTGTGTGAACCGCTGAGCTGGGAAGGCGTGGATGGCCCGGAAAATGTCGAGCTGATTTTCCTGCTTGCCATTCCGCCGGCTGAAGCTGGCTCAACCCATATCCAGGTGCTGACGGAACTTACTTCTCGTCTGGCGGATGAAACTCTTCGGGCGCGCGTCATGGCGGCTACCACGGCAGCAGCGCTACTCGCCGCGCTGGACGATGTGCCACAGGAAGATGACGTTGTCGCGTTCGTGGATGCGCCAACCATCGTTTGTGTAACTGCATGCCCCGCCGGCATTGCGCATACCTATATGGCAGCTGAGTATCTGGAAAAAGCGGGGCGTAAGCTTGGCGTAAACGTGGTGGTGGAAAAGCAGGGGGCGAACGGTATCGAAGGGCGGTTGACCGCGCAGCAGTTACGCACTGCGCAGGCTTGTATCATTGCCGCAGAAGTGGCTCTCAAAGAGAGCGAGCGTTTTCAGGGCATCCCGACGCTGTCCGTGCCGGTCGCGGAACCGCTTCGCCATGCCGAAGCGCTTATTAAGCGTGCGTTGGCCTTACCCCCCGCGGGAACGGATCGCCAGGTGCACACCGGCAATGATGTGAGCAAGAGCCTTAAAACGGAGCTTAAGCAGGCCCTGCTCAGCGGTATTTCCTTTGCCGTGCCGCTAATTGTGGCGGGAGGCACGGTGCTGGCCGTCGCGGTATTGCTGGCACAGATGTTGGGATTACAGCATCTGTTTGAGCAAGAGAACTCATGGCTGTGGATGTATCGCAAACTCGGCGGGGGGATGTTAGGCACGTTAATGGTGCCGGTGCTGGCCGCGTATACCGCCTACTCGCTGGCAGATAAACCTGCTCTGGCGCCGGGTTTTGCGGCCGGTCTTGCCGCCAATATGATCGGTTCAGGTTTTTTAGGGGCGATTGCAGGTGGCCTGATTGCCGGCTATCTGATGCGCTGGGTGAAAAACCATATCCGTCTGAGTCAGCGTTATAACGGCTTTTTAACCTATTACCTCTACCCGGTGCTTGGCGTGCTGGGCGTGGGCAGCCTGATGCTGTTCGTGATCGGCGAGCCGGTCGCGTGGATCAACACCTCCCTCACGGCATGGCTTAACGGGCTCTCCGGTGCCAATGCGTTGCTACTGGGTACTCTGCTCGGTTTTATGTGCTCGTTCGATTTGGGGGGACCGGTCAACAAAGCGGCCTATGCGTTCTGTCTGGGGGCGATGGCCAACGGCGTTTACGGGCCGTATGCCATTTTTGCTTCCGTCAAAATGGTCTCGGCTTTTACCGTCACGGCTTCAACCATGCTGGCACCGCATCTCTTTAAACCGTTTGAAATCGAAACCGGCAAGTCGACGTGGCTACTGGGCCTTGCGGGCATCACCGAAGGGGCAATTCCGATGGCCATTGAAGATCCGCTGCGGGTGATTGGCTCGTTTGTTGTTGGCTCGATGGCAACAGGGGCGATTATCGGTGCAATGGGTATCGGGTTGTCTACGCCGGGGGCGGGCATCTTCTCTCTCTTTTTACTGCATGACGCGGGGATGGGTGGCGCGATCGCGGCGGCAGGCTGGTTTGGCGCAGCGCTGGGGGGAACGATGCTCTCTACGCTCATCTTACTGTTCTGGCGACGTCAGGGCGTAAAAAAAGGCAAATACCTGACGGAAGACGTCACGCCATAAATTCACTTACAGGAAACGAAGATGAAAGCTGTATCTCGCGTTCATATCACGCCACATATGCACTGGGACCGTGAGTGGTATTTCACCACCGAAGCGTCGCGGATCCTTTTGGTCAATAACATGGAGGAGATCCTGACCCGTCTGGAGCAGGACGAAGAGTATAAATACTACGTTCTCGATGGACAGACCGCGGTACTGGAGGATTACTTCGCCGTTGTGCCGGAAAACCGGCCCCGGGTAAAAGCGCTGGTTGAGCGCGGAAAGCTGATTATCGGGCCGTGGTATACCCAGACCGACACCACGATAGTCAGCGGCGAATCGATCGTTCGCAACCTGATGTACGGGATGCGCGACTGCATGGAATTCGGTGAGCCGATGAAAATAGGGTATCTGCCGGATTCGTTTGGCATGTCCGGGCAACTTCCGCATATCTATAACGGCTTTGGTATCACCCGCACGCTGTTCTGGCGCGGATGTTCTGAGCGTCACGGCACCGATAAAACAGAATTTTTATGGCAGAGCGCAGACGGCAGCGAAGTCACGGCGCAGGTACTACCGCTGGGCTACGCGATTGGTAAGTACTTACCGGAGGATGAAGCGGGGCTGCGTAAACGGCTCGATACCTGGCTTACATTGCTGGAGAACGCTTCCGTGACGAAAGAGATTCTGCTGCCTAACGGTCACGACCAGATGCCCCTCCAGCAGAACATTTTCGCGGTGATGGATACCCTTCGAAAGATGTACCCGCAGCGGAAATTTGTGATGAGCCGGTTCGAGGAGGTCTTTGAACATACTGAAGCGCACCGTGACGAACTGGCGACGCTGAAAGGGGAGTTTATCGACGGCAAATACATGCGTGTACACCGGACAATCGGCTCCACACGGATGGACATCAAAATTGCCCACGCCCGCATTGAAAACAAAATCGTGAATATCCTCGAACCGCTGGCGGTGCTCGCCTGGATGCTTGGCTTCGAGTATCACCACGGTTTGCTGGAGAAAATGTGGAAAGAGATCCTCAAGAATCATGCTCACGACAGCATTGGCTGCTGCTGCAGCGACAAAGTGCATCGTGAGATTATGGCCCGGTTTGCGCTCGCTGAAGACATGGCCGATAACCTCACGCGCTTCTCGATGCGCAAGATTGTCGACAATATGCCGCAAAGCGAGGCCGACAAGCTGGTGATGTTCAATCTGATGCCCTGGCCCCGTGAAGAGGTGATTAACACCACCCTTCGTCTGCGCGCGAGCCAGTTCCGGTTGCGGGATAATAAAGGTAATGAGATCCCCTGTTTTATTCGCAGCGCCCGGGAAATTGACCCGGGGCTGATTGATCGGCAAATCGTGCACTATGGTAATTACGATCCGTTTATGGAGTTTGATATCCAAATCTGTCAGATCCTGCCCGCGATGGGATACCGCACGCTTTACATCGAGCCCCAGGCTCCTGAAAAGAGGCTTCCCGCGAGGGCAAAAACGGATGCTCTGCTGGAAAATGCCTTCTGGCAAATTGATATAAATGACGATGGCACGCTGCGCCTGCGTGATAAAGAATCCGGACTTATTTATGACCGCGTACTGGAAATTGAAGAGGGGTCGGATGATGGCGATGAGTACGACTACTCGCCATCCCGGGAAGAGTGGCGGCTCACTTCAGCGCACGGGCAGCATCATGTTGAGGTGATACAGGAAGCCTGGCAGAGCAGGGCGGTGATCCAGCATCTTATCGCCGTTCCGGCAAACCTGGCCGAGCGGTCGGCCCGCCTGCGCAATGGCGCTCTTGCGGTGGAATTTGAGGTCACTCTCAGCCATAACAGCAGGCGTGTAGATGTTGTGGCGCGTCTGGATAATCAGGCTGACGATCACCGGGTCCGTGTGCTTATCCCGACGCCGTTTATGACGGAGCAGGTACTGTCAGATACGCAGTTTGGCTCCATAACGCGCCCGGTTCGCGATGACGCAATGGCTAACTGGCAAGAAGAGGGCTGGAAAGAAGCACCGGTTCCCGTCTGGAATTTACTTAACTACGCCGTGCTGCAGCAGGAACGAAACGGGCTCGCCCTGTTCACAGAAGGGTTACGCGAATTTGAAGTGGTGGGGGAGGCGGAAAAAGCGTTTGCTCTGACCCTTTTACGCGGTGTGGGCGTGCTGGGAAAGGAAGATTTGCTGTTGCGCCCGGGCCGACCGTCCGGCATAAAAATGGCCGTTCCGGACTCGCAGCTTCGGGGCCGGCTCGACTGCCGTTTTAGCCTTCTGAGTTTTAGCGGCTCTCCCGAGAACGCCGGCGTTGCTCAGCAGGCGAAAGCGTGGCTTACCCCCGTCCAGTGTTATAACAAAATCCCCTGGGATGCCATGAAACTTAACCGTGCGCCGTTCAGCACGCCGGACAGATACAGCCTGCTGACCCTTTCGCCGACAGGCTGTGTTATGAGCGCGATAAAAAAGGCGGAGGATCGGGACGCGCTTATCCTTCGTCTGTTTAATCCGTCGGAATCTGTGTCCTGTGATGCCTCTTTATCGTGGAATCAGGCGCTTAAAGGCTGTTGCGAGACGGATTTAAATGAACAGGTGCTGGCAGGCAGGGGAGAAGAAAAGGGCATTACGGGCCTGTTCAGGCCTGGGCAATCGCGGACTTTTAGCCTGAAAACGGAAAGGTAGCGTCTGAAGTGAACAAAAGGCTGCGCGCAGGGCAGCCTTTTTTATTGAATAGTCACATTGTGGTGTTAATTTTAAGCGTGTCGCAGGTAAAATAAATGTAATTATCTGCGGCTATCGTCGCACAATGGAAAAAAAACGCGCTGACGACTACCTTTATACGTTAACGCGAATGTAAAGATGCGTTGTTCTTCAGCGTTAAAATAAATCACGTTTGTTTATATTCTTTCTTGCTTTTGATAACTCCAAATATCTCGTCGTACACATAGCATTAACAAGGTTTTTACCATTCACACCACATTTAAACATGGTTAACAGAATCGGTGCTTTTTGATTTAAATCAAAGTTTAATCCTTGGAAAAAGGTGTCGAAAGGCGGTAAATTGTCCCCGATCAAAATGGCTGAAAAGTGGTAATTTTGCTATAAATTGATCGCCGTCGAAAAAACGTAAATGTGATTCAATAAAAACCTGTTTATTGTAAGGGTTTTGCAGCGTATTATATTTACGGGATCAATTTGAGTTTTTTATTAACGTATTTGTAACCTATCGTCATTGCTTTTATCCTTTCTCAGGCTAAGCGCGACGACATGGATGCGAATAATTTGTATTGGGGCATGTGTGTGAATCCTTTTCTAACGGGGTTCACTCTCGGAGTCTTCATGCGATGAGCAAGGAGTCATGATGTTAGATATAGTCGAACTGTCGCGCTTACAGTTTGCCTTGACCGCGATGTACCACTTCCTGTTTGTGCCACTAACGCTCGGTATGGCGTTCCTGCTGGCCATCATGGAAACGGTCTACGTCCTCTCCGGCAAACAGATTTATAAAGATATGACCAAGTTCTGGGGCAAGTTGTTTGGTATCAACTTTGCACTGGGCGTGGCTACCGGTTTGACCATGGAGTTCCAGTTCGGGACTAACTGGTCTTACTATTCTCACTACGTTGGGGATATCTTCGGTGCGCCGCTGGCCATTGAAGGTCTGATGGCCTTCTTCCTCGAATCCACCTTTGTAGGTCTGTTCTTCTTCGGTTGGGACCGTCTGGGCAAAGTCCAGCATATGGCGGTGACCTGGCTGGTGGCACTCGGTTCGAACCTGTCCGCACTGTGGATCCTGGTCGCGAACGGCTGGATGCAGAACCCTATCGCGTCTGATTTCAACTTCGAAACCATGCGTATGGAGATGGTCAGCTTTGCCGAGCTGGTGCTGAACCCGGTCGCACAGGTTAAATTCGTTCACACCGTGGCGTCTGGCTATGTGTGCGGCGCGATGTTTGTACTGGGCATCAGCTCTTACTACATGCTGCGTGGTCGTGACTTCGCGTTTGCTAAGCGCTCCTTTGCTATCGCTGCAAGCTTCGGTATGGCTGCAATCCTCTCTGTTATCGTGCTGGGTGATGAATCTGGTTACGAAATGGGTGACGTGCAGAAAACCAAACTGGCCGCTATCGAAGCCGAATGGGAAACCCAACCCGCGCCTGCTGCCTTTACTCTGTTCGGTGTTCCCGACCAGGATGCACAGGAAAACCGCTTCGCCATTCAAATTCCTTACGCGCTCGGCATCATTGCCACCCGCTCCGTCGACAAGCAGGTGACGGGTCTGAAAGAGCTGATGGTGCAGCATGAAGGCCGTATCCGTAACGGTATGAAAGCCTACGCGCTGCTGGAGCAGCTGCGTGCGGGTTCTACCGACCAGGCCGTGCGTGACCAGTTCAACGATGTGAAGAAAGATCTGGGTTACGGTCTGCTGCTGAAACGCTATACCCCGAACGTCTCCGACGCGACGGAAGCGCAGATCCAGATGGCGACCAAAGACTCCATTCCACGCGTGGCGCCACTGTACTTCGCATTCCGTATCATGGTGGGCTGCGGCATCATCATGCTACTGATCATTGCGGCGTCCTTCTGGTCCGTGATTCGTAACCGCATCGGTGAGAAAAAATGGCTGCTGCGTACCGCGCTGTATGGTATCCCACTGCCGTGGATTGCTATCGAATCCGGCTGGTTTGTAGCGGAATATGGCCGTCAGCCATGGGCGATCGGTGAGGTGCTGCCAACGGCGGTAGCGAACTCCTCTCTGACTGCAGGCGATCTGATCTTCTCCATGCTGCTGATTTGTGGTCTGTACACCCTGTTCCTGGTGGCTGAACTGTTCCTGATGTTCAAGTTCGCGCGCCTTGGCCCAAGCAGCCTGAAAACCGGTCGCTATCACTACGAGCAGTCCGGTGCGACTACTCAGCCGGCACGCTAAGACAGGAGTCATCAAATGATCGATTATGAAGTATTGCGTTTTATCTGGTGGCTGCTGGTCGGTATTCTGCTGATCGGTTTCGCAGTCACTGACGGTTTCGACATGGGGGTGGGGATGCTCACCCGTTTCCTCGGTCGTAATGACACCGAGCGTCGAATCATGATTAACTCCATCGCCCCGCACTGGGACGGTAACCAGGTGTGGCTGATCACCGCAGGCGGCGCGCTGCTCGCTGCCTGGCCGATGGTCTATGCGGCTGCGTTCTCCGGTTTCTATGTGGCGATGATTCTGGTGCTGGCTTCTTTATTCTTCCGTCCGGTTGGTTTCGACTACCGTTCCAAGATTGAAGACACCCGCTGGCGCAACATGTGGGACTGGGGCATCTTCATTGGTAGCTTCGTTCCACCGCTGGTGATTGGCGTGGCGTTCGGTAACCTGCTGCAGGGTGTACCGTTCCACATCGATGAATATATGCGTCTTTACTACACCGGTAACTTCTTCCAGCTGCTGAATCCGTTTGGTCTGCTGGCAGGCGTGGTGAGTGTGGCAATGATCATTACTCAGGGTGCGACCTATCTGCAGATGCGTACCGTAGGTGAATTGCATCTTCGCTCTCGTGCAACGGCGCAGGTTGCTGCGCTTATTACCCTGGTGTGCTTCGCACTGGCCGGCGTATGGGTGATGTACGGTATCGACGGTTATGTCATTACGTCTGCAATTAACCACACGGCACCGTCTAACCCGCTGACGAAAGAAGTAGCACGTCAGGCTGGCGCGTGGCTGGTGAACTTCAACAATATGCCTGTTCTGTGGGCTATTCCGGCTCTGGGTGTGTTGCTGCCGCTGCTGACGATACTGACGTCACGTCTGGAAAAAGGTGCCCTGGCATTTGTATTTTCCTCACTGACGCTGGCGTGCATTATTCTGACTGCAGGTATCGCGATGTTCCCATTCGTCATGCCGTCCAGCACGATGATGAATGCAAGCCTGACCATGTGGGATGCAACGTCCAGCCAGCTGACGCTTAACCTGATGACGTATGTTGCTTGCGTGTTCGTACCGATTATCCTGCTGTACACCGCCTGGTGTTACTGGAAAATGTTCGGTCGTATCACGAAAGAAGATATTGAAAGCAACACTCATTCTCTGTACTAAGTAAGGAGCTGAATATGTGGTATTTCGCATGGATTTTAGGGACGCTTCTTGCCTGTGCATTTGGTGTCATTACTGCCCTGGCGCTTGAGCACGTCGAAGCGTCTAAAGCAGGTGAAGACAAACACTAATGAACATTATCGCGACGCTTTACGCGGTAATGGATAAGCGCCCGTTAAGGGCGCTTTCTTTAGTGATGGCATTACTGCTGGCAGGTTGTATCTTCTGGGACCCTTCGCGCTTTGCAGCGAAGACCAGCGAGCTTGAGATCTGGCACGGCTTCCTCATTATGTGGGCGGTGTGCGCAGGTGTGATCCACGGCGTAGGCTTTCGTCCGAAAGCGCTGCACTGGCAGGGGATTTTCTGCCCACTTATCGCCGATCTGGTGCTTCTCGCTGGCTTGATTTTCTTCTTCTTCTGAATAAGAAATGTCCGTTAATGATATGGGCTTACCCTGGCCCATAAAAATTTACTCTCCGTTTACTTTCTCCCATTCCAAACCATCTTTCCCGCGCGTATAGTAGCGAAGTTTAAAAGCTCTAACTTTTGTTGCATTACCGGGATGTAAAGTGAATACAACGCTGTTTCGATGGCCGGTTCGTGTCTATTACGAAGATACCGATGCCGGGGGTGTGGTTTACCACGCCAGCTACGTTGCTTTTTATGAACGGGCACGCACAGAGATGCTGCGCCATCATCACTTTAGTCAACAGGAGCTGTTGGCTGAGCGAGTTGCCTTCGTGGTTCGCAAGATGACGCTTGAGTATTTTGCGCCTGCCAGACTCGACGATATGCTCGAAGTCCAAACTGAAATTACATCAATGCGCGGAACCTCAATGGTTTTCACGCAGCGGATAGTCAATGCAGAAAATACGGTACTGAACTCAGCTGAAGTCCTGATCGTCTGTGTTGATCCAACCATAATGAAGCCTCGTGCGCTTCCTAAGTCTATTGTCGCGGAGTTTAAGCAGTGACTGACATGAATATCCTTGATTTGTTCCTGAAGGCAAGCCTTCTGGTTAAACTTATCATGTTGATTTTGATTGGTTTTTCAATCGCATCCTGGGCCATCATCATCCAGAGAACGCGTATCCTCAATGCGGCTGGCCGTGAAGCAGAAGCGTTTGAAGATAAGTTCTGGTCGGGTATTGAGCTTTCTCGTCTGTATCAGGAAAGCCAGGGACGCCGTGATAACCTCGTAGGCTCCGAACAGATTTTCTATAGCGGATTCAAAGAGTTTGCTCGTTTGCATCGGGCAAACAGCCACGCGCCCGAAGCGGTTGTGGAAGGTGCCTCGCGTGCGATGCGTATCTCCATGAATCGCGAGCTGGAAAACCTTGAAACGCATATTCCTTTCCTGGGGACCGTTGGTTCCATCAGCCCGTATATTGGTCTGTTTGGTACGGTCTGGGGGATTATGCACGCCTTTATCGCCCTGGGGGCGGTGAAGCAGGCGACGTTGCAGATGGTTGCCCCGGGTATTGCAGAAGCACTGATTGCGACCGCTATCGGTCTGTTTGCGGCGATCCCGGCGGTTATGGCTTACAACCGTCTGAACCAGCGCGTGAATAAACTGGAACTGAACTACGACAACTTTATGGAAGAGTTCACCGCGATTCTGCACCGTCAGGCGTTTACCAGTACCGAGAGTAACAAGGGGTAAACCATGGCCAGATCGCGTGGACGAAATCGTCGCGAGCTCAAGTCCGAAATCAATATCGTTCCACTGCTGGACGTTCTGTTGGTACTGCTGCTGATCTTCATGGCGACAGCACCCATCATTACCCAGAGCGTGGAGGTTGATCTGCCGGATGCGACAGAATCACAGGCGGTAAGCACCAATGACGATCCTCCGGTCATCATTGAGGTTTCCGGTGTAGGGCAATACAGCGTAGTGGTAGAAAAAGATCGTATGGATCAACTGCCACCTGAGCAGGTTATTGCTGAAGCGCAGCGACGCCTGGAGTCAAATCCGAAAACGGTCTTCTTAATCGGTGGCGCGAAAGACGTACCATACGATGAAATTATTAAAGCGCTGAACTTGCTACATAGCGCGGGCGTTAAGTCAGTTGGCTTAATGACTCAGCCTATTTGATCATCTGCGTAGTTTTTGGGAACCGATAGTGTCAAAGGCAACCGAACAGAACGACAAGCTTAAGCGAGCGATAATCGTCTCCGCAGTGCTGCACGTTATTCTTTTTGCAGTGCTGATCTGGAGTTCGTTCGACGAGCACATTGATGCATCATCGGGCGGCGGTGGAGGCTCTTCCATTGACGCCGTCATGGTGGATCCCGGTGCGGTAGTGCAGAGCTATAACCGCGAGCAACAGCAGAAGGCGAGTGCAAAACGGGCTGAAGAGCAGCGTGAAAAACAGGCGCAACAGCAAGCGGAAGAACTGCGTGAAAAGCAGGCCGCTGAGCAGGAGCGACTGAAGCAGCTTGAGAAAGAACGTTTGCAGGCGCAGGAAGCGGCGAAAGAGCAGGCGGAACAGCAGAAGCAAGCTGAAGAGGCCGCGAAGAAAGCTCAGGAACAGCAGAAGCAGGCGGAAGAGGCGGCAGCCAAAGCCGCGGCGGACGCGAAAGCACAAGCTGATGCTCAGGCAAAATTAGCGGCGGAAGCGGCGAAGAAAGCCGCAGCCGATGCTCAGAAGAAAGCTGAAGCGGAAGCGGCGAAGAAAGCCGCTGCTGATGCTCAGAAGAAAGCTGAAGCGGAAGCGGCAAAAAAAGCTGCTGCTGATGCTCAGAAAAAAGCTGAAGCGGAAGCCGCGAAGAAAGCCGCTCAGGAAGCAGAGAAGAAAGCTGCTGCCGATGCTGCGAAGAAAGCGGCTGCTGCCGAGAAGGCTGCAGCAGAAAAAGCGGCCGCTGCTGAAAAAGCCGCAGCAGAGAAGAAAGCCGCCGCCGAGAAAGCGGCTGCTGACAAAAAAGCTGCAGCAGAAAAAGCCGCTGCCGATAAGAAAGCTGCTGCAGAGAAAGCCGCCGCCAAAAAAGCGGCCGCCGCTGAGAAAGCCGCGGATGCCGCTGGCGTTGACGATCTCCTGGGCGACCTGAGTTCTGGTAAGAATGCGCCGAAAGCGGGCGGTGGTGCGAAAGGCAGTGGTCAGCCCTCTAAAGACAGTGGTACTTCTGGAGCCAATGGTGGGGCGACGGGTGCTGATATCAGCGCTTATGCTAAGCAAATTCAGGTTGCGATTCAGAACCGCCTGTTTGATGCAAGCATCTATCAGGGCAAACAATGTGTACTGCATATCAACCTTGCGCCAGACGGTAGGTTGAAAAGCGTGACCTCTGAAGGGGGCGATCCTGCGCTTTGTCAGGCAGCATTGGCCGCTGCAAGGTCGGCGAACATTCCTAAACCGCCTAGTGAGGCTGTTTATGAACGGATAAAAGATGCCAAACTGGACTTTAAACTGTAATCGACTGTCCTTACGGAAGTATGAAAAACAGTCTATTGTCCTAACGAGTGTTTAGTAGTTTTGTCTATTTGGGTTTGTTAACATTCTGCTAAATTATCGTGGGTAAGGTTACCCGGATAAGGGAGATATGATGAAGCAGGCATTACGTGTAGCATTTGGTTTTTTAATGCTGTGGGCAGCAGTACTGCACGCAGAAGTACGTATCGAGATCACCCAGGGGGTGGATTCGGCACGCCCAATCGGTGTTGTTCCGTTCCAGTGGGCCGGTCCTGGCGCTGCGCCTGAAGATGCCGGTGGCATCGTTGCGGCTGACCTGCGTAACAGCGGTAAATTCAACCCATTAGATCGTTCTCGTCTGCCTCAGCAGCCGGGCAGCGCGCAGGAAGTACAGCCTGCTGCATGGTCTGCACTCGGTATTGATGCTGTCGTTGTTGGTCAGGTTACACCTAACCCGGACGGCTCTTACAACGTTGCCTGGCAGCTGGTTGATACCGGCGGTGCACCGGGTACCGTTCTGGCACAGAACTCTTACAAGGTCACTAAACAGTACCTGCGCTACGCGGCACACGCTGCCAGCGATGCGGTATTTGAAAAACTGACCGGCATTAAAGGTGCGTTCCGTACCCGTATTGCTTATGTGGTACAGACCAATGGCGGTCAGTTCCCGTATGAGCTGCGCGTATCTGACTATGATGGTTACAATCAGTTCCTGGTGAAACGTTCTTCTCAGCCGCTGATGTCTCCAGCCTGGTCTCCGGACGGTTCTAAACTGGCTTATGTTACCTTCGAAAGCGGTCGTTCAGCGCTGGTTATCCAGACGCTGGCTAACGGTGCTGTTCGCCAGGTTGCGTCGTTCCCTCGTCACAACGGTGCGCCTTCGTTCTCTCCGGACGGTACCAAACTGGCGTTTGCGCTCTCTAAAACCGGTAGCCTGAACCTGTACGTGATGGACATTGGCTCTGGTCAAATTCGCCAGGTGACCGATGGTCGCAGCAACAACACCGAACCGTCCTGGTTCCCGGACAGCCAGAACCTGGCATTTACGTCTGACCAGGCAGGTCGTCCACAAATCTATAAAGTGAACGTCAACGGCGGTGCTCCACAGCGTATTACCTGGGAAGGTTCGCAGAACCAAAACGCAGATGTGAGCAGCGACGGTAAATTTATGGTAATGGTCAGCTCCAACGGTGGGCAGCAGCACATTGCCAAACAAGATCTGGTAGCGGGTGGCGTTCAAGTTCTGTCGTCAACGTTCCTGGATGAAACGCCAAGTCTGGCACCTAACGGCACTATGGTAATCTACAGCTCTTCTCAGGGGATGGGATCTGTGCTGAATCTGGTTTCTACAGATGGGCGTTTCAAAGCGCGTATTCCGGCAACTGATGGACAGGTAAAATCACCTGCCTGGTCGCCGTATCTGTAAATAATAATTAATTGATTACTAAAGGAATCATAGAAATGCAACTGAACAAAGTGCTGAAGGGGCTGATGATCGCTCTGCCTGTAATGGCAATCGCAGCGTGTTCTTCTAACAAGAATGCAAGCAATGACCAGAGCGGCGAAGGCATGATGGGTGCCGGTACCGGTATGGACGCGAATGGCAATGGCAACATGTCTTCTGAAGAGCAAGCGCGTCTTCAGATGCAGCAGCTGCAGCAGAACAACATCGTTTACTTCGATCTGGATAAATACGACATCCGTTCTGACTTCGCTGCGATGCTGGATGCTCACGCTAACTTCCTGCGTAGCAACCCGTCTTACAAAGTCACCGTAGAAGGTCACGCGGACGAACGTGGTACTCCAGAGTACAACATCTCCCTGGGTGAACGTCGTGCTAACGCCGTTAAAATGTACCTGCAGGGTAAAGGCGTTTCTGCTGACCAGATCTCCATCGTTTCTTACGGTAAAGAAAAACCTGCAGTACTGGGTCACGACGAAGCGGCTTACTCCAAAAACCGTCGTGCCGTACTGGTTTACTAAGAGAATTGCATGAGCAGTAACTTCAGACATCATCTGTTGAGTCTGTCGTTACTGGTTGGAATAGCGGCCCCCTGGGCCGCTTTTGCTCAGGCACCAATCAGTAGTGTCGGCTCAGGCTCGGTAGAAGACCGGGTCACTCAACTCGAGCGTATTTCTAACGCTCACAGTCAGCTTTTAACCCAACTCCAGCAACAACTTTCCGACAACCAAAACGATATTGACTCTCTCCGTGGTCAGATTCAGGAAAGCCAGTATCAGCTTAACCAGGTAGTGGAACGTCAGAAGCAAATCTTGCTGCAGATGGATAGCCTCAGCAGCGGTGGCGCAGCTGCGCAGCCAGCAGCAGGCGATCAGAGCGGTGCGGCGACGTCGACCCCTGCTCCTGCGGCAGATGCTTCGGCCTCGACGGGAGCGCCTGTTCAGAGCGGTGACGCGAATACGGACTACAACGCGGCCATTGCCTTGGTACAGGATCAATCTCGTCAGGATGACGCTATCGTTGCGTTTCAGAACTTTGTGAAGAAATACCCTGATTCTACTTATCTGCCCAATGCAAATTATTGGCTGGGTCAGCTGAATTACAACAAGGGTAAAAAGGACGATGCGGCGTTTTATTTTGCCTCAGTGGTGAAAAATTACCCGAAATCGCCAAAAGCGCCTGATGCGATGTTTAAAGTCGGCGTCATCATGCAGGACAAAGGTGACACTGCGAAAGCGAAAGCGGTTTATCAGCAGGTGGTTGCTAAATTCCCTGGCACCGAAGGTGCGAAGCAGGCGCAAAAACGTCTGAATTCGATGGGATGATTATCGCATGACCAGAAATCGCGTTATTTCTGGTCGTGCAGCATGATTCGTAAGCAGTTAAGTGATCTTCATCGAAATTTTTGTTGCGCTGAATTCTTAAATCAGTAATATATGCCGCCGTTGCCACGGGATATCAAACAACGTGAAAACAGCGTAAAAGTGGGTCGTTAGCTCAGTTGGTAGAGCAGTTGACTTTTAATCAATTGGTCGCAGGTTCGAATCCTGCACGACCCACCACTTAAAGCAGTTCCGGTAGTACAGAGTGGGTGATTAGCTCAGTTGGTAGAGCATCTCCTTTACACGGAGGGGGTCGGCGGTTCGAGCCCGTCATCACCCACCACTCCGGGTCGTTAGCTCAGTTGGTAGAGCAGTTGACTTTTAATCAATTGGTCGCAGGTTCGAATCCTGCACGACCCACCAATTTTAATGTCTTACTCAGATGTTAAACGTGAAGGATAACGTTGCAACAGAAACGGCCCGTAGGGCGAGGCGAAGCCGAGTCATCCTGCACGACCCACCAGGTTATTGGTATGAGTAAAAATTCAGGCAACACCCAAGCGGGTCGTTAGCTCAGTTGGTAGAGCAGTTGACTTTTAATCAATTGGTCGCAGGTTCGAATCCTGCACGACCCACCAGCCTGAATAGATTTGCAGTACATCCCGCAAGGGGTCGTTAGCTCAGTTGGTAGAGCAGTTGACTTTTAATCAATTGGTCGCAGGTTCGAATCCTGCACGACCCACCAATGCAAAAAAGCGCCCTAAAGGCGCTTTTTTGCTATCTGTATTCCGCATATTTTGACCTTGCAGGTCGGCTCCGGCGAAGTCGCCATCCGATGCGTGCTACGCACACCTATTTCCGGTGACTTTTTCTCGCAAATTCGCTATCTTGTTTAGTATACAAAACACATTTGCCGTCCGTTTTGCTATGTCATGCAAAAGTAAGGCAATAATGTTAAGCCAGTAAAACGAGAAGCCATAATGAGCGTGATGTTTGATCCAGAAGCCGCAATCTATCCCTTCCCGCCAAAGCCTGTCCCGCTGAGTCAGGATGAGAAGCAGTTTTACCGTGAGAAGATCAAACGTCTTCTCAAAGAGCGAGATGCAGTGATGGTTGCACATTACTACACCGACCCGGAAATCCAGCAACTGGCGGAAGAGACCGGGGGCTGCATCTCTGACTCTCTGGAGATGGCACGCTTTGGTGCCAGACATCCTGCTTCCACGTTACTGGTCGCAGGCGTTCGCTTTATGGGTGAAACCGCAAAGATTCTCAGCCCTGAAAAAACCATTCTGATGCCAACGCTACATGCGGAGTGTTCACTCGACCTCGGCTGTCCGATTGATGCGTTCTCGGCCTTCTGCGATGCCCATCCGGACCGTACCGTGGTGGTCTATGCCAATACCTCTGCCGCAGTGAAAGCGCGGGCAGACTGGGTCGTGACGTCAAGCATCGCCGTTGAACTGATTGAGCATCTGGACAGTCTGGGCGAGAAAATCATCTGGGCGCCTGACCGCCATCTCGGTAATTACGTGCAGAAGCAGACCGGCGCTGACGTGCTTTGCTGGCAGGGTGCCTGTATTGTTCATGACGAATTTAAGACGCAGGCGCTCTCGCGCATGAAGGCGCTTTACCCGCACGCAGCGATCCTTGTTCACCCGGAATCACCGCAGTCCATTGTCGACATGGCGGATGCCGTGGGATCCACAAGCCAGCTTATCAATGCTGCCAGGACGCTGCCGCACAAGCAGCTCATCGTGGCAACCGACCGCGGTATCTTCTATAAGATGCAGCAGGCCGTGCCTGAGAAAGAGCTGCTTGAAGCACCAACGGCGGGCGAGGGGGCGACGTGTCGTAGCTGCGCGCACTGCCCGTGGATGGCGATGAACGGCCTGAAAGCTATTGCTGAGGGGCTGGAGAAAGGCGGAGCAGCGCATGAAATCCATGTGGATGCTGCTCTGCGTGAAGGTGCGTTAATTCCGCTTAACCGCATGCTGGATTTTGCGGCTACACTACGTACTTAATTCAATACGCCCTGGGGAAAAGATGGATTTTTTTAGCACACAGAACATTCTGGTTCATATACCGATTGGTGCAGGTGGCTATGACCTGTCATGGATTGAGGCCGTGGGTACGCTGGCTGGGTTATTGTGTATCTGGCTGGCAAGCCTGGAGAAGATCAGCAACTACGCGTTCGGGTTAATTAACGTTACGCTCTTTGCGATTATCTTCTTCCAGATCCAGCTGTACGCCAGCCTGCTTTTGCAGTTGTTCTTCTTTGCGGCGAACATTTACGGTTGGTACGCGTGGTCGCGGCAGAACAGCCAGCAGGAGGCGGAGCTGCAAATCCGCTGGCTGCCCTTACCGAAAGCCATCGCCTGGTTTGTCGCCTGCGTTGTCGCCATTGGTTTAATGACCGTCTATATCAACCCGGTGTTTGCATTCCTGACCCGTGTCGCGGTGTCGGTCATGTCTGGCCTCGGGCTGAATGTCGCTATGCCAACACTCCAGCCGGATGCTTTCCCGTTCTGGGACTCCTGCATGATGGTGCTATCGATTGCGGCGATGATCCTGATGACCCGTAAATACGTTGAGAACTGGCTGCTCTGGGTAGTCATTAACGTCATTAGCGTGGTTATTTTTGCACTTCAGGGCGTCTATGCGATGTCGCTGGAGTATCTGCTGCTGACCTTCATTGCCCTGAACGGGAGCCGGATGTGGATTAATAGCGCGCGTGAGCGAGGCTCTCGCGCGCTTTCGAACTAATGATGGTGATGATGTGAATGGCCGGACTGCGCCTCGTTCAGGTGGCAGTCCGGGCCGTTACAGGGCTGGTACTCCATCTGGATGGTGGCGTGGCCAATCTCATAGTGATGTTCGAGAAAGTGCTGGATGCGCTCAAGCAGGCCATCATGGTCATGGGTAGGGATCACCTGGACGTGCAATGTCATGACGGGTTTCTCACCCACCAGCCAGACGTGAACATGATGCACATTGCGCACCTCGGGCACGGAACGACGCAGGTTGCGTTTAAGCTCGGCAATGTCCACGGATGCCGGCGCCCCTTCAAGCAGTTCATTCACGCTCTCCTTCAGCAGCCGCCAGGCACTGCGCAATACCAGACACGATACCAGCACGGAAAGAATCGGGTCGACGGGCGTCCAGCCGGTATAAAGGATCACCAGCGCGGCCACAATAGCACCGACGGAACCCAGTAAATCGCCCATGACATGCAGAGCCGCAGCGCGCACGTTGAGGTTCTTTTCTCCGCTGCCGCGATGCAAAATCCAGAACGCCAGAAGATTCGCCAGCAGACCTGCTACGGCGATAACCATCATTGTCGCTCCGGCGACCGGCTGAGGGTGTCGAAAGCGCTGTATGGCTTCCCAGACGATAAGAAGGGTGATAACCACCAGAGCAATAGCGTTAACAAACGCCGCCAGAGTGGTCAGTCGCAGCCAGCCAAAGGTATGACGCGCGTTAGGCGGACGACGGGCAAACTGCACGGCCAACAGGGCAAAGAGCAGGGCGGCGGCATCGGTAAGCATATGTCCGGCATCCGCCAGAAGCGCCAGAGAGCCGGAAACCAGGCCACCAATGACCTCGATAACCATAAACGTTGCCGTGACGCCGAAGGCCAGCATAAGGCGTTTAGCGTTGTCATCGCCAGGAGACGGGGTGTGTGAATGCGTGTGCGCCATATCAGCTTTCCTTTTTGTTATTGTTTTTAGTGTAGCGTTTTTAATGGCTTACTCCAAAAAGAAAGGAGAGCCAGAGCTCTCCTTTTACGTTTACATCCGTCACGGATTATTGGGTTGTGCCATCCGTTTTGGTATTGGCATCGTCGCCCACTTTGTCATTCGAATTCGGACACTTACCGTCTTTGCACATGGTGTTCTTATGCATCTCATCGGTACTCATCGTGTCATGATTCATGGTGCCAGAGCCGCTACTGTCCGGATGCAACATCGTGCCTCCGGTATTAGTGTTCCCGGTATTGATCTGGCTGTTATCGACATTATTCGGGGCGATATTCTGTTTTGCATCAGGGGCGACCTGTCCCGCCGCCGCCGCGGCATTCGCGTCACCGTTGTTATCTGTTGAGCCCGTCTCAGCGGCAAGGACGCTGCCGCTTGCCAGGGTAAGGGAGGCTGTGAGGAAGAGGGTTGCCAGTTTCGTCATTTTCATCTTGGTGCTCCTGTTCTTGTCGTTACGCTGGATAACATTTTCCAACAGTGCATCTTTTTCAGAGGCGAAAGATTCCGTCATACGGACTTACGTCAGTATGGAATCGCGTTTAATCAAACAAAAGTGGTTGTTACAGTTAAAAAGCTTAGGTTAGATCTCGTTTTTCGCTATTTTGTGGCGATTTTTAGGTGAATTCCAGGAATTATCTGCGTGAAGTGTAAAACCGTGTTTACACTTTCTGGTCGGCAAGTTAGATTGAAAGGATTGCTTTCATTACTAAAGATATGGCAGAGCTGGAAAGAAAATGAATTATCAGAACGACGATTTACGTATTAAAGAGATCAATGAGTTATTACCTCCTGTAGCACTCCTTGAGAAATTCCCCGCCACTGAAAATGCCGCAAACACGGTGTCTCATGCTCGTAAAGCGATCCATAAGATCCTGAAAGGTAATGACGATCGTCTTCTGGTGGTGATTGGCCCTTGCTCAATTCACGATCCTGCTGCGGCCAAAGAGTACGCAGCAAGGTTGCTTCAGCTTCGCGAAGAACTGCAAGGCGAGCTGGAAATTGTCATGCGTGTTTACTTTGAAAAGCCGCGTACAACCGTTGGCTGGAAAGGGCTCATTAACGACCCGCATATGGATAACAGTTTCCAGATCAACGACGGTCTGCGTATTGCGCGCAAACTGCTGCTGGAGATCAACGACAGCGGTTTGCCGGCTGCCGGTGAGTTCCTCGACATGATTACGCCGCAATATCTGGCGGATCTGATGAGCTGGGGCGCAATCGGTGCGCGTACTACAGAATCTCAGGTTCACCGCGAACTGGCGTCAGGTCTCTCGTGTCCGGTTGGTTTTAAAAACGGTACCGATGGCACCATTAAGGTGGCAATTGACGCCATCAATGCCGCCGGGGCACCGCACTGCTTCCTGTCCGTCACCAAATGGGGTCACTCCGCCATTGTGAATACCAGCGGTAACGGTGACTGTCATATTATTCTGCGTGGCGGTAAAGAGCCGAACTACAGCGCAAAACATGTCGCAGACGTGAAGGTCGGGCTGGAAAAAGCGGGTCTGCCACAACAGGTGATGATCGACTTCAGCCATGCCAACTCCAGCAAGCAGTTTAAAAAGCAGATGGAAGTCGGCGCCGATGTTTGTCAGCAGATTGCCGGCGGTGAGAACGCGATCATTGGCGTGATGATCGAAAGCCATCTGGTGGAAGGCAACCAGAATCTGGAAGGCAGCGAGCCGCTGGTCTACGGTAAGAGCGTCACGGACGCCTGCATCGGCTGGGACGATACGGATGTCCTTCTGCGTCAGCTGGCGAATGCGGTAAAAGCGCGTCGCGGCTGAGTTTCAGGAGCCAAATAAAAAAGCGTGGATTGCTCCACGCTTTTTTTATGTCCAGCGAAAATTATTTCGCTTTACCCTGGTTCGCTACAGCCGCGGCTTTTGCAGCGATCTCATCAGCGTTGCCCAGATAGTAATGTTTGATTGGTTTGAAGTTTTCGTCGAACTCATACACCAGCGGAACGCCAGTTGGGATGTTCAGTTCGAGGATCTCGTCTTCACCCATGTTGTCCAGGTATTTCACCAGCGCACGCAGGGAGTTACCGTGAGCTGCGATGATCACGCGCTCGCCGCTTTTCAGGCGTGGCAGAATGGTTTCGTTCCAGTAAGGCACAACGCGGTCGATGGTCAGCGCCAGGCTCTCGGTCGTTGGCAGCTCAGCATCCGTCAGTTTCGCGTAACGCGGGTCGTGGCCCGGGTAGCGCTCGTCATCTTTGGTCAGCTCTGGTGGGGTTACCGCGAAGCCGCGACGCCACTGTTTAACCTGCTCGTCACCGTATTTTTCAGCGGTTTCCGCTTTGTTCAGACCCTGCAGCGCACCGTAGTGACGCTCGTTCAGTTTCCAGGATTTCTCAACCGGCAGCCAGGCCTGATCCAGTTCGTCCAGAACGTTCCACAGAGTATGGATGGCACGTTTCAGCACAGAGGTGTAAGCAAAATCAAAGCTGAAGCCTTCAGCCTTCAGCAGTTTACCTGCTGCTTTTGCTTCGCTTACGCCTTTTTCTGACAGATCAACGTCGTACCAACCGGTAAAGCGGTTTTCGTTGTTCCACTGGCTTTCGCCATGACGCACCAGGACCAGCTTAGTTACAGCCATATCGTACTCCTCATAAGCTTTATTGAATGATAACAATTCTCATTATATTGCCGTGACAGTGCCAGCAGCAACGCTTAACCCTAACCATAGCGAAAATAGTCTCTGAGTGTAAGATGCTTGTGAATCCAGGGTTATGATTTTGTCTGCGATCGGCGCTATTTTCAGCAACACGGAGAGAAAAAGCCCTCCGCAAGGAGGGCTGGGAATTATGAATGCGGGATGAAATGATATTCTGTCACGCTAACGTACTCTTCACCCGGGCGCAGCACACAGTCCGGCTGTGGCCATTCTGGATGGTTCGGGCTGTCCGGAAGGAACTCGCTTTCCAGCGCCAGACCTTGCCAGTCGCTGTACTCTTCATGTTCGCGTGCCGTGGTACCGCCAAGGTAGTTGCCTGAATAGAATTGCAGGGCAGGGGCCGTGGTGTAGACCGTCATCTGCAGTTTCTCATCTGCAGACCAGACCTGCGCGGCAGGCTGAGTCACATCACCTTTCGCCTGCAGCAGGAACGCGTGGTCATAGCCTTTCACCTTGCGCTGATCGTCATCGCTCAGGAAATCCTGTGCGATGGTTTTTCCGCTGCGGAAATCAAAGCTGGTACCGCTGACGGCCTTGAGCCCCTGATACGGGATCCCCATTTCATCCACCGGCAGATAGGCATCGGCCAGGATCTGGAGCGTGTGATTACGCACGTCGCACTGGTTGCCGTCCAGGTTGAAATAAGCGTGGTTGGTCAGATTGACCGGGCACGGCTTATCAACTTTCGCACGATATTCAATGGCGATACGGTTATCGTCAGCCAGCGTGAAATGCGCGAACGCGGTGAGGTTACCGGGGAATCCCTGGTCACCGTCACGCGAGTCCAGTGAGAACAGCACTTCGCGGTCGTTTTGCTGAACGATTTTCCAGCGGCGCTTATCGAACCCTTCAGGTCCACCGTGCAACTGGTTTTCGCCCTGACTGGAAAGCAACGAGTAACGCTCGCCATCAAGTTCGAAAGCGCTTTTCGCGATGCGGTTAGCATAACGGCCGACAGACGCGCCAAGATAGGCGGACTGATTGACATACTGCTCAGGCGACGCGCAGCCAAGCAGGGTTTCACGTACGCTGCCATCAGGCATTGGTACGCGAGCGGATAGCAAAGTGGCACCCCAGTCCATTAACGTAACCACCATTCCTGCGCTGTTGCGCAGGGTTAACAGGCGATACGGCAGGCCATCCGGGGCAAGGGTTGGCGTTTCGTTTAGCACTGTCCTGCTCCTTGTGATGCTTTACACACGTAGAAAGTTTCTTTAATACCTGTTTTCGCTTCGTACTGTTTTTCCACCGCCTGCTGGACGGCAGGGACGAGCTCTTCCGGCATCAGGGCAACAATGCAGCCACCGAAGCCGCCGCCGGTCATACGCACGCCGCCTTTATCGCCAATCGTGGCTTTGACGATGTCCACCAGGGTATCGATTTGCGGAACGGTGATTTCAAAATCATCGCGCATGGAGGCGTGAGATTCTGCCATCAGTTCACCCATACGTTTCAGGTCGCCTTTCGCCAGCGCGGACGCCGCTTCAACGGTACGGGCATTTTCCGTCAGCACATGACGAACGCGTTTCGCCACTACCGGATCCAGTTCGTGCGCCACTTTATTGAATTCGTTGAGCGAAACGTCACGCAGCGCAGGTTGCTGGAAGAAACGTGCGCCGGTTTCACACTGCTCGCGGCGGGTGTTGTACTCGCTGCCCACCAGCGTGCGTTTAAAGTTGCTGTTAATAATTACCACAGCTGCGCCTTTTGGCAAGGGAACGGCTTTGGTGCCCAGAGAGCGGCAGTCGATAAGCAAGGCATGCTCTTTTTTACCCAGCGCAGAGATCAACTGGTCCATGATGCCGCAGTTACAGCCCACAAACTGGTTTTCCGCTTCCTGACCATTCAGGGCGATTTGTGCCCCGTCCAGCGGCAGATGATAAAGCTGCTGGAAGACGGTACCCACGGCGACTTCCAGCGACGCGGACGAGCTTAACCCGGCGCCCTGAGGCACGTTTCCGCTGATGACCAGATCAGCGCCGCCCACGTTTTTATTACGTTTCTGCAGGTGTTTTACCACGCCGCGCACGTAGTTAGACCATTGCTGGCTGTCGTGGGTAACGATGGGTGCATCGAGGGAAAACTCATCCGTCTCATTGTTGTAATCCGCTGCAATAACGCGGACTTTGCGATCATCGCGCTTAGCGCAGCTAATGACCGTCTGGTAATCAATGGCGCACGGCAGAACGAAACCATCGTTATAGTCGGTATGTTCACCAATCAGGTTCACGCGGCCAGGCGCCTGAATGACATGGGTGGCAGGGTAGCCAAATTTCTCAGCAAACAGGGATTGTGTTTTATCTTTCAGACTCATTTTTTAGACTCCTGATTCGCGATAATGGACGTCACTCACAGCACGCAGGCGTTCTGCAGCCTGTTCTGCCGTCAGGTCACGCTGGGTTTCTGCCAGCATTTCATAGCCCACCATGAATTTACGTACCGTCGCAGAGCGCAGCAGCGGCGGATAGAAATGGGCATGCAACTGCCAGTGTTGATTCTCTTCACCGTTAAACGGAGCGCCATGCCAGCCCATTGAGTACGGGAAGGAGCACTGGAACAGGTTGTCATAACGGCTGGTCAGTTTCTTCAGTGCCAGGGCGAGGTCATCGCGCTGTGCGTCGCTCAGATCGGTGATGCGCAGAACCTGTGCTTTTGGCAGAAGCAGCGTCTCAAATGGCCATGCTGCCCAGTAAGGTACGACGGCCAGCCAATGCTCGGTTTCCACCACCGTTCGGCTGCCATCGGCCAGTTCACGACGGGTGTAATCCACCAGCATCGGCGATCCGTTTTCCGCGAAATAGGCTTTTTGCAGACGGTCTTCACGCTCGGCTTCGTTTGGCAGGAAACTGTTGGCCCAGATCTGACCGTGCGGGTGCGGGTTAGAGCAGCCCATTGCCGCGCCCTTGTTTTCGAACACTTGTACCCACGGGTAGGTCTGACCCAGCTCAGCAGTTTGCGTCTGCCAGGTGCTGACGACCTCTTTCAGCGCGTCAACACTCAGCTCCGGCAGCGTTTTGCTGTGGTCGGGCGAGAAACAGATAACACGGCTGGTGCCGCGCGCGCTTTCACAGCGCATCAGCGGGTCCTGGCTATCCGGCGCGTCGGGCGTGTCGGTCATCAGGGCGGCAAAATCGTTGGTGAAAACGAAGGTGCCTTTGTAGTCCGGGTTTTTATCGCCCGTCACACGCGTGTTGCCCGGACACAGGAAGCAGTCCGGGTCGTGCTGGGGAAGCGTCTGTTTTGCAGGCGTCTCTTGCGCCCCCTGCCAGGGGCGCTTGGCGCGATGCGGAGAAACCAAAATCCATTGCCCGCTTAGCGGGTTAAAACGACGATGCGGATGATCGACGGGATTGAACGAAGTCATGACGGATCCTTAGTCCGGATAACCTTGTGGATGGCGAGACTGCCAGTGCCAGGTATCCTGTGCCATTTCATCAAGCGTGCGGGTGACACGCCAGTTAAGCTCTTTATCGGCTTTGGAGGCATCGGCCCAGTAAGCCGGGAGGTCGCCTTCACGGCGCGGTGCGAAGTGATAGTTCACAGGCTTACCGCAGGCCTTACTGAAGGCATTCACGACGTCCAGCACGCTGCTGCCGATCCCGGCGCCGAGGTTATAAATATGCACGCCTGGCTTATCGGCCAGCTGCTGCATTGCCGCCACGTGGCCGTCGGCCAGATCCATGACGTGGATATAATCACGCACACCGGTACCGTCTTCGGTTGGATAATCATTACCGAAAATAGCCAGAGACTCACGGCGGCCAACGGCCACCTGGGCGATGTACGGCATCAGGTTATTCGGGATGCCCTGTGGATCTTCACCCATATCGCCTGACGGATGGGCGCCAACCGGGTTGAAGTAGCGCAGCAAGGCGATGCTCCATTCAGGCTGTGCTTTTTGCAGATCGGTGAGGATCTGCTCCACCATCAGTTTGCTTTTGCCATACGGGCTTTGCGGCGTACCGGTCGGGAAGCTTTCAACGTAAGGGATTTTTGGCTGATCGCCGTAGACGGTTGCGGAAGAGCTGAAGATAAAGTTTTTGACGTTCGCTGCGCGCATGGCGGAGATCAAACGCAGGGTACCGTTGACGTTGTTGTCGTAATACTCCAGCGGTTTCGCGACGGATTCACCCACCGCTTTCAGGCCGGCGAAATGGATCACCGTCTCAATGGCATGGTCGTGAAGGATCTCGGTCATCAACGCTTCATTGCGGATGTCGCCTTCCACGAAGGTCGGTTGTTTACCGCCAAGACGTTCAATCACAGGCAGCACGCTGCGCTTACTATTGCACAGGTTGTCGAGGATGATGACATCATGACCATTTTGCAGCAGCTGCACGCAGGTATGACTACCAATGTAACCGCTACCACCTGTTACCAGAACTCGCATATTTCGCTCCATTGGGCTTATGGTATGTAATAACCATAGCATAACAGAGACGCGAAAAGTGTGACATGGGATAAAATAGTGGAATCGTTTACACTGCTTTTAAAATCCGTTTTTTGGCGGCAATGCGACATTGTAGATCAAAGGGATAGTGAAGTCTTTGTGCAGGTTATCCGAAAAAACGGAGGGGCAGAGCCCTCCGGAGTTAATCGATTTTGCTCAGCAGGTACTGATAGCGTTCACCGTCGGGCACAAACTCGAGGCGGTGCGTAATGCAGGACGGGGCATCTTCGGCATGATGGGAAACGAACAGCAGCTGCGTTTCGCCTTCGCTAATCAGGACATCCACAAAACGGCGGATCAGCTGGCGGTTTAATGGGTCCAGGCCCTGTAGCGGTTCGTCGAGGATCAGAAGGGTCGGGTGTTTCACCAGCGCGCGAACGATCAGCGCCAGACGCTGCTGTCCCCATGAAAGGCTATGAAACGGCGCGTTAGCGACCCGATTATCCATCCCCAGAATATCCAGCCACTGCTGGGCCAGCTTATGCTGTTTGTCCGAGACCGCCTGATAAATGCCGATGGAATCAAAATACCCGGACAGGATCACATTGCGCACGGTGGTGCTGACCCGGTAATCCAGATGCAGGCTGCTGCTGACATAGCCGATATGCTTTTTGATATCCCAGATCGTTTCACCGCTTCCGCGGCGGCGGCCAAACAGGGTGAGATCGTTACTGTAGCCCTGAGGGTGATCGCCGGTGATCAGGCTCAGCAGCGTTGATTTTCCCGCGCCGTTGGGGCCAACAATTTGCCAGTGTTCACCCGGGTTGACCGTCCAGCTGAGATGATTAAGGATCGGCCGATCGTCATACGCTACCACGCCATCACGCAGCACGATGCGCGGCTGGTGGGGATCTAACGCGTGGCGGGCAGAAGGTGCGTCCGGTTCCGGCAGCGTAATGCCGTCCAGGTTTTCACTGTGCGCCAGTTGGGCAATTAACGCCTGCTTAAGTAACGCCGATTTTTCGCCGGTTTCAGTCAGGTTGCAGTCAGCGAGCACGCCGGCGTTCTGAATAAACTCAGGAATTTCATCAAAACGGTTAAGCACCAGTACCAGCGTATAGCCCTGCTGGTTAAGCGAGCCGAGCAGGGTGGCCAGCTGTGCGCGGGACTGCACGTCGAGACCGTCGAACGGTTCATCCAGAATCAACAGTTCCGGCTCGCTCATCAGCGCCTGACACAGCAGCGTTTTTCGGGTTTCACCGGTCGAGAGGTATTTAAAGCGCCGGTTCAGCAGGGAGGTGATGCCAAACTGTTCTGCCAGATACACACAACGGGAAGGATTGTTGACCTCATCCTGAATAATGTCTGCCGTTGTGCGGCCCGTATCCTCTTCGCCCGGGCTGAGTAAATCGGTGTTATTGCGCTGCCATTCATCGCTCACCAGCTTTTGCAGCTGTTCAAATGATAGGCGCGTCAGGCGCGTAAAGTTACACTGGTATTCACCTTTAAGGTGCGCGAGCTCTCCGCTCAGCGCACGGGCCAGCGCTGATTTCCCGCTTCCGTTTGTACCGACAAACGCCCAGCTTTCACCGGCGCGTATTGTTAAATCAGAAATCGTCAGCGTTCGGGTGTCGCTAAGACGAAACGTGCCTTGCGAAATATGCAATGATGACATGACTTATCCCATTTTTTGCAGCAACAGATGTCAGGGATACTCACTGTCGACACGCTTGTCAATGTGCTCAGCACAATGTGGCGATAATCACCCGGTCGGCGTTGAAATATGCGGTCACCACAGCACCTTCTTCTAATTCTGCGGCGTCGCTGAGGGGAAGGGTTGCGCAGATTTCTTGCCCGTCCGGCAGGGTCATCAGTACTTCACACTGCTCTTCACCGCGTTCAACGTGGCGGATGGCACCGCGTAGCTGGTTATCAGCGGCTTTTGCTTTTTCGGCATCGGCAGTGATATTCACCCATGGCGCTTTCAGTAACACCAGCACCTCTTTACCTTCATTCAGCGCCAGTCGGTCTGCGCTTTGTGCGGTAATCGCGGCTTTCAGACGGGTTGTTCCATCGGCAAGCAGGATCTCAATATGACGCTGCACCTGGGCGTTATCGCCCGCCATCACCGTACCAAACCACTGGTTACGGGCGCTGGTTTGCAGCGAAAAGCGGGAAATGGCAGCTAGCAGGCTGTCCAGCGGGAGATTATCGTCGTCACTTAACACATCAAATGCTTTTTGCTGGATCTGCGCCAGCAGATCATACAGCTGAACCAGGCGCTGGCCGTAACGTGTCAGGATCGCACCTCCACCGCCTTTGCCGCCCGTGGCCCGGTCAACCAGCGTTTGCTCGCTCAGGGTGTTCATGTCGTTGATGGCATCCCAGGCGCTTTTATAGCTAATGCCAGCGTTCTTAGCCCCCTGGCTTATTGAACCGGTTTGTTCTATTTGTTTAAGCAGGGCGATACGTCGCGGATCGGCGAAAAGCTTCTGCTGTAGTCGTAGAGTGAGGAGAATTTCGGCCTGCATAACACTGTCCTGGCAAAAAGTGCATTGTGACCCAAATGGCGAAGGTCGCAAAGGGCACCGCACAAAAGGGGATGTTTTTCTCACTTTTCAGGGTAGAATAAGCCATTCACAATATCTGGAGAAAACCATGTTGGAATTGTTGAAAAGTCTGGTATTCGCCGTGATCATGGTACCAGTAGTGATGGCCGTTATCCTCGGTGCCATCTACGGCCTGGGTGAAGTGTTCAACGTATTTTCGAACATTGGTCACAGAGACCAGGCTAAAAAGCAGCATTAATTTCCCCCCGAAACGCCCGGCTTGCCCGGGCGTTTTGCTCTCAAGTATTTCCCTTTCTCGCCGATATTATTTAAAGCATCAGCTTGCTGTACCCCTTGAGCGGTACGATTTAACGCTGGGATCTCCCCGGAGTTACCGTTATATTAGTGTGTATATAACGATACTCACAGGAGCTACAAATGGCACGTACATGGGTACGCCTTTTCGCAGGGGCAACGCTGACACTTTCGCTGAGCGGACACGCGCTGGCTGACGAGGGTAAAATTACCGTCTTTGCGGCGGCGTCGTTGACCAACGCGATGCAGGATATTGCGACAGCGTATAAAAAAGAGAAGAACGTCGAGGTGGTCTCCTCTTTTGCTTCTTCATCGACGCTGGCACGTCAGATTGAAGCGGGAGCACCGGCCGATCTGTTCATCTCTGCAGACCAGAAGTGGATGGATTACGCGGCTGAAAAGAAATCGATTGATGCGACTACCCGCGAAACATTGCTGGGGAATAGCCTTGTCGTGGTGGCGCCGAAAGCCAGTCAGCAAGGCGAAATCAGTATCAACAAAGAGACCCCCTGGACCCGGCTGCTGAACGGAGGACGCCTGGCCGTTGGCGATCCGGAGCATGTACCGGCGGGGATCTACGCCAAAGAAGCATTGCAAAAACTGGGTGCCTGGGAGACGTTATCGCCCACACTGGCTCCGGCTGAAGATGTGCGCGGTGCTCTGGCGCTGGTTGAACGTAATGAAGCGCCGCTGGGGATAGTCTACGGGTCGGACGCCGTCGCCAGTAAAGGGGTGAAAGTGGTTGGTACGTTCCCGGAAGACTCCCACAAGAAAGTGGAATATCCTGTTGCGATTGTTGATGGACATAAAAATGCGACCGTGACGGCCTTCAGCGAATACCTGAAGGGACCCGAAGCGTCCGCAATCTTTAAACGTTACGGATTTACGACTCACTAATGATATTGACCGATTCTGAATGGCAGGCTGTCCTGCTGAGCCTGAAAGTCTCTTCCCTGGCGGTTGCGCTGAGTTTGCCCTTTGGGATCTTCTTTGCCTGGTTACTGGTTCGCTGTAAGTTTCCCGGCAAAGCCCTGCTGGATAGCGTTCTTCATCTTCCCCTCGTGTTGCCACCGGTGGTGGTTGGCTACCTGCTGCTGGTGTCGATGGGGCGGCGCGGTTTTATTGGCGAATGGTTATATGACTGGTTTGGGCTGACGTTTGCGTTTAGCTGGCGAGGGGCGGTACTGGCGGCGGCGGTGATGTCATTCCCGCTGATGGTCAGGGCTATTCGCCTGGCGCTGGAAGGGGTTGATATCAAACTGGAACAGGCTGCCCGCACGCTGGGAGCCGGGCGCTGGCGCGTCTTTTTCACCATCACGCTCCCGCTTACGCTGCCGGGCATTATTGTCGGCACGGTACTGGCGTTTGCCCGCTCGCTCGGTGAGTTTGGTGCCACGATTACCTTTGTGTCGAATATCCCCGGTGAGACGCGGACGATCCCGTCAGCAATGTACACCCTGATTCAGACGCCGGGTGGAGAAGGTGCCGCGGCGCGGCTGTGCATCATCTCAATTGTGCTGGCGCTGGTCTCGCTGCTGGTTTCGGAATGGCTGGCGCGACTCAGTCGCGAGCGGATGGGGAAATAGTCATGCTCGAACTTCAGTTCACCCAGACGCTGGGAAATCATACCCTGACCCTTAACGAAACGCTGCCTGCGAGCGGCATTACCGCCATCTTTGGCGTATCTGGTGCAGGGAAAACCTCATTGATCAATGCCATCAGCGGACTGACGCGGCCGCAGTCCGGACGGATTGTGCTCAACGATCGCGTCTTAAACGACGTTGAGAACAAAATTTACCTGGCACCGGATAAGCGGCGAATTGGTTATGTTTTTCAGGATGCGCGATTATTTCCGCATTACAGCGTGCGCGGTAATCTTCGCTACGGCATGGCCAAAAGCATGGCCGCGCAATTTGATAAGCTGGTGGCGCTGCTGGGCATTGAGTCACTGCTGGACCGGCTCCCTTCATCGCTTTCTGGTGGTGAAAAACAGCGCGTAGCGATAGGCCGCGCGTTGCTCACCGCGCCAGAACTGCTGTTGCTCGACGAACCGCTGGCCTCGCTGGATATTCCGCGAAAACGTGAACTGCTGCCCTATCTTCAGCGCCTTGCGCGTGAAATCAATATCCCGATGCTCTACGTCAGCCACTCGCTGGATGAGATCCTGCATCTGGCCGATAAAGTGCTGGTACTGGAAGAGGGCAGCGTTAAGGCATTCGGTAATCTGGAAGAGGTGTGGGGCAGCAGCGTGATGCACCCGTGGTTACCGAAGGAGCAGCAGAGCAGCATCCTTAAGGTGAGCGTGCTGGAACATCACCCACATTATGCGATGACCGCACTGGCGCTGGGCGACCAGCATTTGTGGGTCAACAAAATCGACAAACCGCTGCAGTCTGCGTTGCGTATACGTATTCAGGCTTCAGATGTCTCTCTGGTGCTGCAAGCGCCGCTGCAGACCAGTATTCGCAATATCCTGCGCGCGAAAGTGGCGGAGTGTTTTGATGATAACGGTCAGGTTGAGGTGAAGCTCGAGGTGGGCAGCAAGACGCTCTGGGCGCGCATCAGTCCGTGGGCCAGAGATGAGTTAGGAATCAAACCTGGCCTGTGGCTTTACGCGCAAATCAAGAGCGTCTCCATCACCACCTGATTACAGCAGGTGGGTATAAATATACTGCGCGATGCTGTCGGTGGTGTTATCACCAATCACGACGTTAGCACGCGCTTTTACCGCATCGTCGGCGTTGCCCATTGCCACGCCTGTACCGGCGGCCTCCAGCATGCTGATGTCGTTGTAGTTATCGCCAAAGGCAATCACATCCTGCATTGACCCGCCCTGTGACTCCACGAACTGCGTCAGACGCTTGCCTTTGCTGTTGCCTTTGCGGGCGATATCGACCTGGTCGTGCCAGGACCACTCGCACTCCAGACCCAGCGTTTGTTCAACGTGCGTCGCGAAGGCATTCAGTTTGGTGGTATCTTCATCCGTCAGCGCAAATTTCCAGATAGCATCGACATCCTGAGCCGTCTGGCGCAGGGAGGAAACCTGGGTAAAGACCGGACGCTGCGCTTCAGGCAGAGACAATGCCCAGTTGCTGGTGCGGATCACGTGGCCTGTCGGACGTTCATACACCATTGCGTTATCCACATACATCAGGCCGTGAATGGCATGCTCATCAAGCAGATCAATCAATTGCAGCGCCTGAGGCACGGGCAGCGGATCGGATTCTAAAACCTTTTTTGCCTGATAATCATACAAATAAGTGCCATTACAACAAATTGCAGGTGTATCTAACGCCAGTGCCTGATAAAAAGGATGAATGGCAACGTGATGTCGACCCGTTACGATAAGGAGTTGATATCCCACTTCCTGCGCGCGTTTGAGTGCTTCAAGGGAAGAGGGGAGAAGGGTTTTCTGCGGAGTAAGTAAGGTACCGTCTAAATCCAGAGCTATTACACGCGAGGTCATTTGTTTTTCCGGGTTAATATTGAATTTACGTTCTGAAGGGATGGTACACCGAGAGGCAAAGGCTTCAAAATTCCCGATGACAATTCAGCATTCACCGTCAAAAGTTAACTACTTTCATGCGCAGTGAGGAGTGAATATTCATGAAACAAACCGTTTATACCGCCAGTCCTGAAAGCCAGCAGATCCACGTCTGGCGTTTAAATACCGAGGGTACCCTCACGCTGGTTCAGGTTGTTGATGTGCCAGGTCAGGTGCAGCCGATGGTTATCAGCCCGGATAAACGTTTCTTGTACGTGGGTGTGCGCCCGGAGTTTCGCGTGCTGGCCTACCGCATCTCGCCGGACGACGGCGCGCTGACTTACACTGCGGAAGCACCTTTACCGGGCAGCCCAACGCATATCTCCACCGATCGCAAAGGCAACTTCATCTTCAGCGGCTCTTACAATGCCGGCTGTGTCAGCGTAACGCGTCTGGAAGCGGGCCTACCGCTTGAAACCGTGGAGGTGGTTGACGGGCTGGAAGGATGCCACTCGGCGAATATTTCTCCGGATAACCGTACGCTGTGGGTCCCTGCGCTGAAACAGGATCGTATCTGCCTGTTTACCCTGAGCGATGATGGGCACCTGGTGGCGCAGAATCCTGCTGAAGTGACCACCGTTGAGGGCGCGGGCCCGCGCCATCTGGTGTTCCACCCGAACCAACAGTACGCCTATGTGGTGAACGAGCTGAACAGTTCTGTTGACGTATGGGAACTGAAAGATCCTAACGGCAAGATTGAGTGCGTGCAGACGCTGGATATGATGCCGTCTGACTTCTCTGACACCCGCTGGGCGGCTGATATTCACATCACCCCGGATGGGCGTCATCTGTATGCCTGCGACCGTACCTCCAGCCTGATTACGGTATTCAGCGTTTCTGAAGACGGTAGCGTGCTGGCGATTGAAGGTTTCCAGCCTACCGAAACCCAGCCACGCGGGTTTAATATCGATCACAGCGGTAAATACCTGATTGCGGCGGGGCAAAAATCTCACCACATCGCGCTGTACGAAATCAAAGGTGCGCAGGGGCTGCTGGAAGAGAAAGGGCGTTACGCCGTCGGCCAGGGGCCAATGTGGGTGGTGGTAAACGCACACTAAAAGGCTTAAAACAAAAAACCTCGCAAATGCGAGGTTTTTTTATGCCCGGTGGGCACCGGGCGAGTACAGCAAAAGACATCAACGCATTCTTTTATTGCTTAGGCTCAGCAACCACTTTGCTACCCAGACCGCGGTTGTTGTATTCCCACATGCGGTTGAAGTTCGCGTCATTCAGGTTGCGTTGCACGTTACCTTTATCATCCACGCTACCGGTATTGCCGGAGAAAGGACGTTTGGAGATAGCGGCATCGGCCCATGGCTTAGCCATGTTGAAACCTTCGTTGATCACGCTGTCACGAATAACAACCTGACCGTTGGTGGCAGAGTCCACATCCAGCGAGCGGCCCAGCTGCGCGACGCCGTCACCGGACGCGTTAAAGCGGCTGTTAACGGCCAGGAAGCCGTAGAACAGGTTAGATTGCGTGGCCGGGGCAAACACATAACCTTCCTGCTGAGTGCGTGAATTCACCACGCGGAAATCGGTGTTCTCAAACACCACCGCGCCGCGACCGGAGACCAGATCCACGTCACCTTCAACGTAGCTGTTAGTGACCAGCGTACGGGTCAGACGGTTATTCTGCAGCGTGTTCTGAACACCGCTGTTCGTCACAAAGAAGGTGTTCTGACGGCCGAGAATATTCACGTTGTTGATCTGTACTTTATCGCCATCGCTACGCAGTGCAACGGCCTGGTGGTTACCGGCATCCACGCTATCGCCCAGGGTATTCTGAATGGTCAGGTTTTGCAGCTGCAGGCCATTATTCTGAGACCAGACGACCGCCGAACACATCACGCCGATAGTAGCTGCACGCTTGCTCTGGCAGTTGTCAAACATATACCACGCCGGTTTGCCTGGCATGTATTTACCCGCCGGGTTGACCAGGCGACGCCAGGTGTTGCTGTCGATTTCAGAATCAATCGCCAGACCAATTTTCACGTCGACCGCTTTCTCGCCTGTCCCGTAAAGGGTGATGCTGCCCGGTGCTGCCGGAACGTAAACGGTGCCTTCATATTCCCCAGGCAGGATCGCGATGTACTGGCGAGAGGCGCTGTGTTTTGTGATAGCCGCGTCAACCGCAGCCTGAATCGTCGTGTGCGTCACGCCCTGCGTGCCTGCCGGACCGACAACGAAGTCAGGTTGTTTCGGCAGGTTAATAGAAGACGGTGTCCACGGCGCAGCGTTAGGGTCCATCGCCGAGAAGTAGTGTGCACGGTCAAAGTTCTTCGCTTCATCAGCGGACAAAATCGGACGAGAGGCGGTACCCGGTGCAACCTGCTCAGAAGGCTGCTGGTCCGGTGGGGTAGAACTGCATGCGGATAATGTCACGCCAAAGGCGAGCGCTAACGCCAGACGGGAAATCCTGGAAATGTTCAAGGTAAAGCTCCTGGGTATGCAAGTCTTAACGGGATAGACGAAATAGCCTGCTTTTTTATACTAAGTTGAGCGAAACGGGAAGATAAAAAGGGTAAAAGATGCATTTTTTACCCGCGGGAGGCGGGAAAGTCATCACAAATAAATAACATTTTCCGCCAGAGCGGTTGACAGCAGGGGGCAGATGAAAATAAATGTCTATACAACCCATGACAAGTGGAATGCCCATGCAGCAGCTTCATCCCGACGATGTAATATGGCGCAATGCGCGACTGGCGACAATGATCCCGGACGACAGCACGCCTTATGGCCTGAAAGCGCAGCACGCCCTGGTGGTGCGCGGCCAGACGATTCTGGCCGTTATTCCCGAATCCGACATCCCTTCCGGCCACCGTCACTGTGTCGATCTGCACGGTCGTCTGGTCACGCCCGGGCTGATTGACTGCCATACCCACCTGGTGTTCGGTGGCGATCGTGCGGCAGAGTGGGAGCAGCGTCTGAACGGCGTCTCTTATCAAACCATCAGCGCGCAGGGGGGCGGGATTAACGCGACCGTGACGGCGACTCGGAGCAGTTCGCCCGAGACCCTGCTCAGGCTGGCGCAACAGCGTCTGCAGCGGCTGATCGATGAAGGGGTGACCACGGTTGAAATCAAGTCGGGATATGGTCTCAACGCCGAAGCGGAAGAGAAGATGCTGCAGGTCGCCCGCCAGCTGGGCCAGAACAATCCGGTAGAGATCAGCCCAACGCTTCTGGCTGCGCATGCGGTTCCGGCGGAATACCGCCACGACGCGGACGCGTATCTCACCAGGGTGTGCGAGCAGATGATGCCCACGCTGTGGCAAAAAGGCTTATTCGAAGCCGTGGATGTGTTTTGCGAAAACGTCGGCTTCACGCCAGCGCAAACCGAGCGGCTTTTCCGCGCTGCCACTGCCCTGGGGATTCCGGTCAAAGGACACGTGGAACAGCTTTCAAATCTTGGCGGCGCGGCGCTGGTCAGCCGCTTTAAGGGGCTTTCCGCCGATCATATTGAATATCTCGACGACGCCGGTATTCAGGCGATGGCGCACAACGGCACGGTTGCGGTATTACTGCCGGGGGCGTTCTATTTTCTTCAGGAGCGCCAGCGTCCGCCGGTTGAACAGCTCAGAAAAGAGGGCGTTCCCATGGCTGTCGCCACCGACTATAACCCCGGCACCAGCCCGTTCGCGAGTATTCATCTCGCGATGAATATGGCCTGCGTGCAGTTTGGCCTGACGCCTGAAGAGGCCTGGGCTGGCGTGACGCGACATGCTGCCCAGGCGCTGGGACGCGGGGCCACGCACGGGCAGCTGCAGGCTGGATTCGTGGCTGACTTTGTCGTCTGGGATGCACATCACCCGGTCGAAATGGTCTACGAGCCGGGACGCAATCCGTTGTATCAACGTATTTTCCGTGGGGAGAGCATATGAGACTCTGGCGGCCGGTTGCCGAGACCGTCTGGCAGGGGCGTGACGACAGCGCCGAGGCCAGCAATGCAAAACGTATTTTTCAGACCCTGCGACAGATGCCGGTATTTACCCCTCAGTCGTCCGGCATCGCTTTGATAGGGTTTGAATGTGATGAAGGGGTAAAACGCAATCAGGGCAGGCCCGGCGCCGTACAGGCCCCGGAGGTGCTTCGCAAAGCGCTGGCGAACATGGCAAGTCATCATGGACATGACCGGCTGGTGGATATGGGGTCGGTGTATGTCGAGGGCGATAATCTGGAAGCGGCTCAGCGGGCGTTAAGCGATGCCGTGCAGGCCTGCCAGCAGTCCGGCATGCGTACGCTGGTTTTTGGCGGGGGACACGAGACCGCCTGGGCGCATGGCCGCGGGGTTCTGGATGCTTTCCCGAACGCGCGCGTGGTGGTGATAAATCTGGATGCACACCTTGACCTGCGCAAGGCGGACCGCGCGACCTCCGGCACGCCGTTTCGTCAGCTGGCACACTACTGTGCGGAACAGGCGCGCGATTTTCAGTATGCCTGCCTGGGCGTCAGCCGGGCGGCGAACACGCAGGCGCTGTGGGATGAAGCTGAGCGACTAAACGTCACGCTGGTGGAAGACCTTCATTTCAGGCGAGATGCATTATCGGCTCTGGACAAGGTCCTGGCCCAGGCCGACCGCGTTTACCTCACCATTGACCTCGATGTTTTGCCTGCTGGCGAAATGCCAGCCGTCTCAGCGCCCGCGGCGTTAGGGGTACCCGCGCTGGATCTTCTGCCGGTGATTGAACACATCTGCCGCAGTGGAAAACTGCAGGCTGCCGATCTGGTAGAATTTAACCCGCAGTACGATCGGGACGGACAGGGGGCAAAGCTTGCCGCCCGTCTGGCCTGGCAAATTGCTCACTGGTGGGCATAACAACGTTTAAGGAGTCAGGATGTTTTCACGCTCACCGCTGTCGCAGTCCAGCCCTCCCGCGCCTTTCTACGAAAAGGTAAAGCAGGCTATCAGCGAAAAAATCGCAACCGGCGTCTGGCGGCCGCACGATCGCATTCCGTCCGAGGCCGAACTGGTCGCACAGTTTGGTTTTAGCCGAATGACCATCAACCGGGCGCTGCGCGAGCTGACCGATGAGGGCCTTCTGGTGCGTCTGCAGGGGGTCGGGACCTTCGTCGCGGAGCCGAAAGGGCAATCGGCACTGTTTGAGATCAGAAGTATTGCCGATGAGATAGCCTCGCGTAACCATCAGCACCACTGTGAAGTGCTGGTGCTCGAAGAGACACAGGCCAGCGCTGAGCAGGCCGTGGAGCTGAATGTCAAAGAGGGAAGCCGCATCTTTCATTCCGTGATGGTGCATTATGAAAACGACATCCCGGTGCAGATTGAAGATCGCTGCGTGAACGCCGATCGGGTGCCCGAGTACCTGGATCAGGATTACACCCAGACCACGCCGCATGCCTATCTTTCGCTCATCGCGCCGCTGACGGAAGGGGAGCACATCGTGGAAGCGGTTCGCGCTACGCCGCAGGAGTGCGAACTGTTGCGGATCAAAGAGCACGATCCTTGCCTGCTCATTCGTCGCCGTACCTGGTCTTCGTCGCATATTGTGTCGCATGCCAGACTACTGTTCCCGGGAAATCGATACCGGCTGCAGGGCCATTTCATGTCGTAAGGGTCATACGTTTTAAAAGCGTGATAGCTAACGCAATATAACAAAATTGTATCTTTTTTGTTAAATCCGACCTTGTGTGTGCTTGTCTATACAAGTATATCTGAATACATCATCTGTCCCGTATGAGGAGCACACAATGTCGTCAGGTAAATACCGCCAGCAGGATGTCCGCGCCGCGCGCGGCACCACACTTACCGCCAAAAGCTGGCTCACCGAAGCCCCGCTGCGCATGTTGATGAATAACCTCGATCCTGAGGTCGCGGAGAACCCCCACGAGCTGGTGGTGTATGGCGGCATAGGCCGCGCCGCGCGCAACTGGGAGTGCTATGACGCGATTGTTGAATCCCTGACTCATCTGGAACATGACGAAACCCTGCTGGTGCAATCCGGCAAACCGGTCGGCGTGTTCAAAACCCACAAGAATGCACCGCGCGTGCTGATCGCCAACTCTAACCTTGTCCCGCACTGGGCGACCTGGGAACACTTTAACGAGCTGGACGCCAAAGGGCTGGCGATGTATGGCCAGATGACGGCGGGAAGCTGGATCTACATCGGCAGTCAGGGGATTGTGCAGGGCACCTACGAAACCTTCGTGGAAGCCGGTCGTCAGCACTATAACGGTTCGCTGAAAGGTCGCTGGGTACTGACCGCTGGTCTGGGGGGAATGGGGGGCGCACAGCCGCTGGCCGCGACCCTTGCCGGTGCCTGCTCCCTGAACATTGAATGTCAGCAGAGCCGCATTGATTTCCGACTGCGTACCCGTTACGTCGATGAACAGGCTGAAAACCTGGATGACGCGCTGGCACGCATCAAAAAATACACGTCAGAAGGCAAAGCGATGTCGATTGCGCTCTGCGGCAACGCGGCTGACATTCTCCCTGAACTGGTGGCCCGTGGCGTACGCCCGGATCTCGTCACCGACCAGACCAGCGCGCACGACCCCCTTCACGGCTACCTGCCATCGGGCTGGACGTGGGAAGCGTACCAGCAAAACGCCGAAAGTGACCCGGAAGGCACGGTGCTCGCCGCTAAACGTTCCATGGCGGAGCACGTGAACGCCATGCTGGCCTTTAGCCAGATGGGCATTCCGACATTTGATTACGGCAACAATATTCGCCAGATGGCGAAAGAGATGGGCGTGAGTAACGCCTTCGACTTCCCGGGGTTTGTGCCTGCCTATATTCGTCCGCTGTTCTGTCGCGGTATTGGTCCGTTCCGCTGGGTGGCCCTGTCCGGCGACCCGGAAGATATCTACACAACCGACGCCAAAGTGAAGGAGATCGTCGCCGACGACGAACATCTGCATCACTGGCTGGATATGGCTCGCGAGCGCATTAACTTCCAGGGCTTGCCGGCGCGGATCTGCTGGGTCGGGCTGGAGTGGCGACAAAAACTGGGTCTGGCCTTTAACGAAATGGTGCGCAGCGGTGAAGTCTCCGCGCCGATTGTTATCGGACGCGACCATCTCGACTCGGGCTCTGTTGCCAGCCCGAACCGTGAAACCGAAGCCATGCGCGACGGCTCCGATGCCGTTTCCGACTGGCCACTGCTGAATGCCTTACTGAATACCGCCAGCGGGGCGACCTGGGTGTCGCTGCATCACGGTGGTGGCGTAGGAATGGGCTTCTCCCAGCACTCGGGAATGGTCATCGTGTGTGATGGTACGGATGAAGCGGCAGCGCGTATCGCTCGCGTGCTGCATAACGACCCGGCAACCGGCGTAATGCGCCACGCGGATGCCGGTTACGAGATTGCGATTGAATGTGCCAAAGAGCAGGGCCTGAACCTGCCGATGATCCCTGCCACACAAGGAAAGCATTAATGAACGCCTTAACCCTCACTCCCGGCTCACTGACGCTCAAACAGCTGCGTAACGTCTGGCGTCAACCGGTCACGCTCTCACTTGATGAAAGCGCCCACGCCGCGATTAACGACAGCGTTGCCTGCGTTGAAGCCATTATTGCCGAAGGACGTACCGCCTACGGCATCAACACCGGATTTGGTCTGCTGGCGCAGACGCGTATCGCCACGCACGATCTGGAAAATTTACAGCGCTCGCTGGTGCTTTCGCATGCGGCGGGTGTCGGTCAACCGCTGGATGATGACATTGTCCGCCTGATGATGGTGCTCAAAATCAACAGTCTGGCACGTGGGTTCTCCGGAATTCGCCTCAGCGTGATCGAGGCGCTGATGGCGCTGGTGAATGCGGAAGTCTATCCGTGGATCCCGGCAAAAGGTTCCGTCGGTGCATCCGGCGATCTTGCGCCGCTGGCCCATATGTCGCTGCTGCTGCTCGGTGAAGGTCAGGCTCGCTGGAAGGGCGAGTGGCTCCCTGCGAAAGAGGCGCTGAAAAAAGCCGGGTTAACCCCGATAACGCTGGCGGCGAAAGAAGGGCTGGCGCTGCTTAACGGGACCCAGGCCTCGACGGCGTTTGCGTTGCGTGGTCTGTTTGAAGCCGAGGATCTTTTCGCCTCCGCGGTCGTGTGCGGTGCGCTGACCACCGAGGCGGTACTTGGCTCACGTCGTCCGTTTGACGCCCGTATCCACGAGGTGCGCGGCCAGCGCGGGCAGATTGACGCCGCGGCGATGTACCGTCACCTGCTGACCGAGACCAGCGATATTGCAGACTCTCACCATAACTGTGACAAGGTACAGGATCCGTATTCGCTTCGCTGTCAGCCCCAGGTGATGGGAGCCTGTCTGACGCAGCTGCGCCACGCGGCAGAAGTGCTGCTGGTGGAGGCGAATGCGGTGTCTGATAACCCGCTGGTGTTCGCTCAGGAAAACGAAGTGGTCTCCGGGGGAAATTTCCACGCCGAGCCTGTGGCGATGGTGGCGGATAATATCGCGCTGGCGATTGCGGAAGTGGGGGCCTTATCCGAACGTCGCATCGCGCTGATGATGGATAAACATATGTCCCAGCTGCCGCCGTTTCTGGTCCGCAACGGCGGGGTCAACTCCGGATTTATGATTGCCCAGGTGACGGCCGCGGCGCTGGCGAGCGAGAACAAGGCCCTGTCGCATCCGCACAGCGTGGACAGTCTGCCAACGTCAGCGAACCAGGAGGATCATGTCTCGATGGCCCCGGCCGCTGGACGTCGTCTGTGGGAGATGGCCGCCAACACCCGTGGCGTGCTGGCGGTGGAATGGCTGGCCGCATGTCAGGGCGTTGATCTGCGTGAAGGTCTGAAGTCCAGCCCGCTGCTGGAACAGGCGCGTCATCTGCTGCGTGAACAGGTCGCGCATTACGATGATGACCGTTTCTTTGCGCCGGATATTGATAAAGCGATCGCGCTGCTGGAGAAGGGAAGCCTGGTGGGCTTACTGCCTTCGGTGCTCTAAGATTTGCCCGGTGGCCCGGACACGTACAGGCCACCGGTTTTTTTACGAATACATCGCCGTGATCGATGCGCTGCCCAGCGAATGAAAATGGACGTTAAAGCCGACCATTGCGCCACTCGCGCCCTCATCCACCTCAATCTTGTCCACATCCAGCGCGTGAACCGTGAAGATATAGCGGTGCGTTTCCCCTTTTGGCGGCGCGGCGCCACCGTAACCCGCTTTGCCAAAATCGGTTCGGGTCTGGATAGCGCCTTCAGGCAGCGCCACCAGGTCAGAGCCGGAACCTTGCGGCAGAACGCGCGTATCCGCAGGCAGGTTCGCCACTATCCAGTGCCACCACCCTGAGCCTGTAGGGGCATCCGGGTCATAGCAGGTGACAACAAAGCTTTTGGTTCCCGCCGGAACATCGTCCCACGCCAGATGCGGAGAGATATTATCCCCCTGATAACCCATGCCGTTAAAAACGTGGCGTTCAGGCAGTTTTTCCCCGTCGCGCAGATCTTTACTGATGATTTTCATACGATTTACCTCGGTACCCGATTATGCAAAAAGTGTAATGCATAAACAGAGTACCGACGTTAACGCTCAGGGTTAAATCGCAAAATGTGCGGGAATGTTAACGGCGTCAACTACCGCAGCCGTTAACTGACGTAGCTGAGCCGGCGAGATAACATAAGGCGGCATCAGATAGATAAGCTTGCCGAAAGGACGCACCCACACTCCCCGTTCCACGAAGAAACGCTGCAGCGCCGCCATGTTAACCGGATGGGTGGTCTCAATCACGCCGATGGCACCCAGCACGCGCACATCCGCCACGAATTCAGCCGCTGACGCTGCGCTCAGCTCCTGGCGAAGCTGCGCTTCAATCGTCGCGACCTGCGTTTGCCACTCGCCGCTCTCGAGAATGGCCAGGCTTTCGCTCGCCACCGCGCAGGCCAGCGGGTTGCCCATAAACGTCGGGCCGTGCATAAAGCAGCCCGCGTCGCCGTCGCTGATGGTGTCGGCAACGTGGCGCGTTGTCAGCGTGGCGGACAACGTCATGGTGCCGCCGGTCAGCGCTTTACCCAGACACAGAATATCCGGTGCGATCCCCGCATGCTCGCAGGCGAACAGCTTGCCGGAGCGGCCAAAGCCGGTGGCGATCTCATCGGCAATCAGCAGAATGCCCTCGCGATCGCACATCTTACGAATGCGCGTCAGCCATGCCGGGTGGTACATCCGCATCCCGCCTGCACCCTGCACAACCGGCTCAAGAATAACGGCGGCAATCTCATGGCGGTGGGCAGCCATCAGCCGCGCAAAACCGACCATGTCCATTTCATCCCACTCCCCGTCAAAACGGCTTTGCGGTGCCGGGGCAAAGAGGTTCTCTGGCAGATAGCCCTTCCACAGGCTGTGCATGGAGTTATCCGGATCGCACACCGACATCGCGCCGAACGTGTCGCCGTGATAGCCGTTGCGGAAGGTGAGGAACCGCTGGCGGGTCTCACCTCTGGCGTGCCAGTACTGCAGCGCCATTTTCATCGCCACTTCCACGGCAACAGAGCCGGAATCTGCAAGGAAAACGCACTCCAGCGGGGCCGGGGTCATCGCGACCAGACGCCGGCACAGGTCAACCGCAGGCTGATGGGTGATACCGCCAAACATCACGTGCGACATCTGGTCAATCTGCGCTTTCATCGCCGCATTCAGACGCGGGTGGTTATACCCGTGAATAGCCGCCCACCAGGATGACATGCCGTCCACAAGCGACTCACCGCTGCTCAGGGTCAGTTCGCACCCGTGAGCCGAGGCGACCGGGTAAACGGGGAGGGGGCGGGTAGTGGAGGTGTAAGGGTGCCAGATATGCTGCTTGTCGAAGGCGAGATCGTCCTGGGTCATAATCGACTTGTAAACCATTTTGAAAAGTTTTAGGTTTACGAGTATAAACCGATCTGAAAATTAACAAAACCCTTTGGAGAAGCCCCATGGCTCACCACGCACGCTGGACGATGTCGCAAGTTACTGAATTATTCAATAAACCTTTCCTTGAGCTGATGTTTGAAGCCCAACAGGTGCATCGTCAGCACTTCGATCCACGCCATGTGCAGGTCAGTACGCTGCTGTCGATCAAGACCGGCGCATGCCCAGAAGATTGCAAATACTGCCCGCAGAGTGCGCGCTATAAAACCGGGCTTGAATCTGAACGTCTGATGGAAGTGGAGCAGGTGCTCGACTCTGCCCGTAAGGCGAAAAATGCAGGCTCAACCCGATTCTGTATGGGCGCGGCATGGAAAAACCCGCACGATCGCGACATGCCGTATCTGGAGCAGATGGTGAAAGGGGTGAAAGAGATGGGGCTGGAAGCCTGCATGACCCTTGGCACGCTGAACGAAGAGCAGGCGCAACGCCTTTCCGCAGCAGGGCTGGATTACTACAACCACAACCTCGACACCTCCCCTGAATTTTACGGCAATATCATCACCACGCGGACCTATCAGGAGCGTCTCGACACGCTGGATAAAGTGCGTGACGCCGGCATCAAAGTCTGTTCCGGCGGGATTGTGGGACTGGGCGAAACGGTGAAAGACCGTGCGGGTCTTCTGCTGCAGCTGGCGAACCTGCCCACACCGCCGGAGAGCGTGCCGATCAACATGCTGGTGAAAGTTAAAGGTACGCCACTGGCGGATAACGAAGACGTGGATGCATTTGATTTTATCCGCACCATTGCGGTGGCGCGAATCATGATGCCAACCTCCTACGTGCGCCTCTCGGCGGGTCGTGAACAGATGAGCGAACAGACGCAGGCGATGTGCTTTATGGCCGGGGCCAACTCCATCTTCTACGGCTGCAAACTGCTGACCACCCCGAACCCGGAAGAGGATAAAGACGTCCAGTTGTTCCGCAAGCTGGGGCTGAACCCGCATCAGACCGACGTCCTGACGGGGGATAACGAGCAACAGCAGCAGCTGGAGCAGCAGATTTTCAACGCCGATACTGACCAGTTCTACAACGCGGCAACCGTATGACCTGGCAGGCACGTATCCATTCTGCGCTCGAAGAACGGCGGGCGGCAGATGCCTTTCGCGTTCGCAACGTGGTAGAAAACGGCGCAGGCCGTTTTCTCACCCGCGAGGGCCGGCAGTTTTGCAATTTCTCCAGCAATGATTATCTCGGGCTGAGCCAGCACCCGGCAATCGTCCGCGCCTGGCAACAGGGGGCGGAGCGGTTTGGCGTCGGCAGCGGCGGTTCGGGGCATGTCAGCGGCTACACCACGGCGCATCAGGCGCTGGAGGAGGCCCTTGCCGACTGGCTGGGGTATCCGCGTGCGTTGCTGTTCATTTCAGGTTTTGCCGCCAACCAGGCGGTCATCACCGCGCTAATGGGCAAGGACGACCGCATTGTTGCCGACCGCTTAAGTCACGCCTCGCTGCTGGAAGCGGCAAGTTTAAGCCCTGCGCAGCTCCGCCGCTTTTCCCATAACGATGCGGCTCAGCTTGCTGGTCTGCTCGATAAGCCCTGCACCGGACAGCAGCTGGTGGTCACAGAAGGGGTGTTCAGCATGGACGGCGACAGCGCACCGCTGCGTCCGCTGCATGAGACGGCGCAGCGACAAAACGCCTGGCTGCTGGTTGATGATGCGCATGGTATTGGCGTGATGGGTGAGGAAGGGCGCGGTAGCATCCATCAGCAAAACGTGAAGCCGGAACTGCTGGTGGTGACTTTCGGGAAAGGTTTTGGCGTGAGCGGGGCGGCTGTGTTGTGCAGCGAGTCTGTCGCCGACTATCTGCTGCAGTTCGCCCGTCATCTCATTTACAGCACCAGTATGCCGCCCGCACAGGCCGTGGCGCTGTCTGCATCACTGGCGGTGATCCGCAGCGCTGAAGGTGCGGAACGACGGGCGCGTCTGGCGGAACATATCCGGCGTTTTCGCCAGGGGTTACGCCATCTCCCGTTCCAGAGCACCGATTCGCAGAGCGCAATCCAGCCGGTGATGGTGGGGGAAAACGGTCAGGCTCTCACGCTGGCGCAGACGCTTCGCGAGCGGGGGATATGGGTGACGGCTATTCGTCCACCAACCGTACCGCCCGGCACTGCCCGACTGCGTCTGACGCTCACGGCGGCGCACGAAGCAGAGGATATCGAGGCACTTCTGGAGGCGCTGCATGACACCCGTGAATAAACAGGCGATCGCGGCGGCATTTGGCCGGGCCGCGCGCAGCTATTCGCAGCACGATGAACTCCAGCGTCAGAGCGCGCAGGGTCTGCTTGCTTTACTCAACGAGACCCGGTTCCCTCAGGTGCTGGACGCCGGGTGTGGGCCGGGTGCCAATAGCCGACACTGGCGTGCGGCCGGCAGCGAGGTGACGGCTATCGATCTGTCGCCCGATATGCTCGAGGAGGCCCGTCAGCAGCAGGCCGCGCACCACTATCTGGTTGCCGATATTGAGTCCATTCCGCTGCCGGATGCGCGGTTTGATCTGGTCTGGAGCCATCTGGCGGTACAGTGGTGCAGTAGTCTCCCGCAGGCATTAAACGAGCTTTATCGCGTGGCACGCCCGGGCGGATGCGTGGCCTTCACCACGCTGCTGGAAAGCTCTTTACCGGAGCTCAATCAGGCGTGGAAAGCGGTGGATGAACAACCTCACGCTAACCGTTTTTTGCCGCACGAGCAGGTCATCCACGCGCTGGCGGGATGGCGCTATCGCTGCGCTGAGCAGACCATTACGCTGAATTTCGACGATGCCTTCAGCGCCATGCGCTCCCTGAAGGGCATTGGCGCGACCCATCTGCATGCGGGGCGTGAAAAGAAACCTCTTACCCGCGGCCAGTTGCAGCGTCTGGAGCTGGCGTGGCCGCAGCAGCGGGGGCAGTTCCCGCTCTCATATCAACTTTTTCATGGGATTATTGAACGTGACTGAACGTTATTTTGTCACCGGAACAGATACCGAAGTGGGCAAGACGGTTGCCAGCTCAGCGCTGCTGCAGGCGGCGCGCATGCAGGGAAAAACCACCGCCGGATATAAGCCTGTCGCCTCCGGCAGCGAGATGACGGCGCACGGGTTACGCAATACCGACGCGCTGGCGCTCCAGCGTAACAGCACGCTTGAACTTGCCTATTCAGCGGTGAATCCGTACACCTTTGCCGAGCCCACCTCGCCGCATATTATCAGCGCCGATGAAGGTCGCCCGATTGATTTTGCCGTGCTTTCTGCCGGGTTACGCGCCCTTGAACGCCAGGCTGACTGGGTGCTGGTGGAGGGCGCCGGTGGCTGGTTTACGCCACTTTCGGCGGACCAGACCTTTGCTGACTGGGTGCAAATCGAGCAGCTGCCGGTAATTCTGGTGGTAGGGGTCAAACTCGGCTGTATCAACCATGCGATGCTGACTGCCCAGGCCGTTCAGCAGGCCGGGCTGCGCCTGGCCGGCTGGATAGCCAACGACGTGGTTGCGCCGGGCAGGCGACATCAGGAGTATCTGGCAACGCTGAAGCGGGTGCTTCCTGCGCCGTTTCTTGGGGAGATCCCGTGGCTGGCTGACACGGCCGGGTGCGCTGAAACCGGGCATTACCTCGATCTCAGCGTCTTGCCTCCAGCGACATCCAGTGGGCGATAAGCTCGTCATCCAGCTCGTTAACGTGGCCCTGGGCCACGTTACGCCCGCGATACAGCATGCAAAAGCGCTCCGCGACCCGGCGGATAAACGACAGCTGCTGCTCAGCTAACAACACCGTCATTCCCAGTTCCCGGTTTAACCGCACCAGCAGCTGGCTCAGCTTCTGGGCGAAGCTGTGGCCCGCGCCATGCATCGGTTCATCCAGAATCAGCATCCGCGGACGGATGACCAGCGCATTGGCCAGCGCCAGCTGATACTGGTCGTCTGGCGAAAGCGTGTTGGCCCGGGTTTGTCGCAGCGCATAGAGTTCCGGAAAGAGGTCGTAAACGTCACTTTTCGCTTCAGGGTCAGGCTTCCCTGTCGCCCGCATGGCGATATGCAGATTTTCATCAATGGTTAACTGGGAGAAAATCCGCCTGTCCTGCGGGACATAGCCTATTCCCGGACCAGCGAAGGGTTCTGGCGTCTGGCTAAGCAAATCTCGCGGCGGTGCACCGGCTTCGTGCCAGATGATGGTGCCGCTGTCGACAGGCACTTTCCCGGCGATGCAATTCATCAGGGTCGTTTTGCCCATCCCCGGCAGGCCAACAACGCCTGTACACATGCCTTTGGGAAAATCTAAATCCACGTTCCATAGCGTATGTTGGCTTCCGTAAAACTGGTTAACTGCACGCAGACTCAACATCTTTCTCTCCTTAAAAATCTGTGTGGATGAGGCTCATTGTGGGATGTGCAAAACTCCTGCCAGAAACCCTAAATTGATTAAAAAAGAGACTTTTTTAGGAATTTGTCCTGGATAAGCGGTGTGTGATTACCCCCTTTGCACATCCGCGGTGCCGGACGTGATGAGTTGTGGTGCAGGGTTAAAATGGTGGAAATGTGAGCAAGATCGCATCGGTTGGTTATGAATGACACAACTGTTTATCAGCAAAAAATAGCTATAAAAAATTTTTGCTGCCGTTTCGTGGGAAAAGTCGGGAATTTGCTGAGCGGCGGTCTGCACGGGCTGGAAGCAGTTATCCACTATTCCTGTGGATAACCATGTGCATTAGAGTTAGAAAACACGCGATAAGCGAGAGAAGACGCGGGTTACGACCAAATTGGCGCGAAACGCGGCTTTAGAAAATATCGCTTAATATTTAATTGGTTAGATAAAAGCAATTGCCGTAATGAAAGTGTCACCTGTTGCCATAAAACTATCATTACCTGGCTTGACAAATGTTAAAAAAGAAAAAGTTCTGGGGATAACCCGTCCTGACTGGTGTTTTATGTTGTCACGGTCCAAATTTTGACCGCTATCGCGCTAATCACCCTGCCGGTACTCTAAATATCCTGACATGCTACTGGTTTTTCATCCAGTGTTTTTTACTGGCATTCCTGGCAGCAACGAGTAAAATTACTCACCTGCCGCTTATAACGTCATCAGGTTGTCGCCCATGAGTAAACCGTTCAAATTGAATTCTGCATTCCGTCCTTCCGGCGATCAGCCTGAGGCGATCCGACGTCTCGAAGAGGGGCTGGAAGATGGGCTGGCGCACCAGACGCTGCTGGGGGTAACCGGTTCGGGCAAAACGTTTACCATTGCCAACGTTATCGCCGATCTGCAGCGCCCCACGATGGTGCTGGCCCCAAACAAAACCCTGGCCGCTCAGCTTTACGGCGAGATGAAAGAGTTCTTCCCGGATAACGCCGTGGAATATTTTGTCTCCTACTACGATTACTACCAGCCTGAAGCGTATGTCCCGAGCTCTGACACCTTCATTGAGAAAGATGCCTCGGTGAACGAACACATTGAGCAGATGCGTCTGTCGGCGACGAAGGCGCTCCTTGAGCGTCGCGATGTGGTGGTGGTGGCGTCAGTGTCGGCTATCTACGGTCTGGGCGATCCGGATCTCTATCTCAAGATGATGCTGCACCTGACCCAGGGGATGATCATCGATCAGCGCGCTATTTTACGCCGTCTGACAGAGCTGCAGTACACCCGTAACGATCAGGCATTCCAGCGCGGTACCTTCCGCGTGCGCGGCGAGGTGATTGATATCTTCCCGGCAGAGTCGGACGATATCGCCCTGCGCGTTGAGCTGTTTGACGAAGAAGTTGAACGCCTGTCGCTTTTTGACCCGCTGACCGGCCACGTCGAGTCGGTTGTTCAGCGCTATACCATCTACCCGAAAACGCACTACGTGACGCCACGCGAGCGTATCGTGCAGGCGATGGAAGAGATCAAAGTTGAACTGGCAGACCGCCGTAAGGTGCTTCTGGCGAATAATAAGCTGCTGGAAGAGCAACGCCTGAGCCAGCGCACCCAGTTTGACCTGGAGATGATGAACGAGCTGGGCTACTGCTCCGGTATCGAAAACTACTCACGTTTCCTCTCCGGGCGTGGTCCGGGCGAGCCACCGCCGACGCTGTTTGATTATCTGCCGGCAGACGGTCTGCTGGTGATCGACGAATCTCACGTGACTATCCCGCAAATTGGCGGGATGTATCGCGGTGACCGGGCGCGTAAAGAGACGCTGGTGGAGTATGGTTTCCGTCTGCCATCGGCGCTGGATAACCGTCCCATGAAGTTTGAAGAATTTGAGGCGCTGGCACCGCAAACCATCTACGTCTCGGCTACGCCGGGCAACTACGAGCTTGAAAAATCGGGCGATGAGGTGGTTGACCAGGTGGTGCGTCCGACCGGGCTGCTGGATCCGATTATCGAGGTGCGTCCGGTCGCCACTCAGGTTGACGATCTGCTGTCAGAAATCCGTATCCGCGCGGCCATCAACGAGCGTGTGCTGGTAACGACGTTGACCAAGCGTATGGCGGAAGATCTCACCGAGTATCTTGAGGAGCACGGTGAGCGGGTGCGTTACCTGCACTCGGATATCGATACCGTCGAGCGTATGGAGATCATCCGCGACCTGCGTCTGGGCGAGTTTGACGTGCTGGTGGGTATCAACCTGCTGCGAGAAGGCCTGGATATGCCAGAAGTCTCGCTGGTGGCGATTCTGGATGCCGACAAAGAGGGCTTCCTGCGCTCTGAACGCTCCCTGATCCAGACCATTGGCCGTGCCGCGCGTAACGTTAACGGTAAAGCGATCCTTTACGGTGACAAAATTACCCCGTCAATGGCGAAAGCAATTGGCGAAACGGAGCGTCGTCGTGAGAAACAGCAGCGTTACAACGAAGAGCACGGTATTACGCCGCAGGGCCTGAACAAGAAAGTGGTGGATATTCTGGCGCTGGGTCAGAACATTGCGAAGACCAAAGCGAAAGGGCGCGGGAAGGCGCGTTCAGTGGTTGAGCCGGATACCGTCGAGCTGACGCCAAAAGCGCTGCAGCAGAAAATCCACGAACTGGAAGGGCAGATGATGCAGCATGCGCAGAACCTCGAATTCGAAGAGGCCGCCCAAATCCGCGACCAGCTGCATCAGCTGCGCGATCTGTTTATCGCCGCCTCCTAGGTAAAAGCAAAATGACAGCCGCAGGCTATCATTTTTTTAGTGGTTGCACTCTCCCGTGGGAGAGTGGTCGGGTGAAGGCTAATCTCTATCCCAGGTCCTGAATCGCCTTCTCCAGCGCTTCACGCAGCAGGTGACGGTCGTGGCGATATTTGATATCGCTCGCTTCCAGCGGCTCCTGCACCACCACGCGATCGCCAATTCCTGATACATCAACTTTCGGGCCGACCACTACGCCATCGATGATTTTCTTCCCGACGTACTGCTCCATCAAATTCAGTTTGTCCGCCAGCGACAGGCTGGCCGCCGCCGGGCTCAGCTCACGGCCTAAATTGCCGATGTAAACCATGGGGGCGGGCGTTCTGCGCAGGGCCTGTGCCAGCTCTTTGACCAGTAAAATGGGCATCAGACTGGTGTAAAAACTGCCCGGCCCAATCAAAATCAAATCCGCTTCGCCGATGGCCTCAATGGCTTCACGCGTGGCGGGCACGCTTGGGTAGGTCATCAGCTCTTTTGGCGGCACGGTAAGCTGGTCGATGTTTACTTCGCCATAAACCTCGTGCCCTTCCGCATCGATCGCCATTAAATCGACCGGTTGTTCGGACATTGGGATCAGGAACGCGTCAACCTTGAGCAGGTTTCGGATCAAATTGATGGCTTCCAGCGGGCGCACTGACAGGTGATCCAGCGCTTTAAGCATCAAATTTCCAAGGTTATGGCCGGAAAGTTCGCCGTTACCCCCAAAACGGTACTCAAACATCGCCGAAGCGACGCTCGGCTCGGTAATTAGCTGGTTCAGACAATTACGCATATCGCCCCAGGCGATACCCCCTTCCGCGCGTCGAATACGCCCGGTGGAGCCGCCATTATCCGTGGTTGTCACTATCCCTGTCAGCCTTGAGCCAAGTGAAGACAGAGAAGACATCACTCGCCCCAGACCATGGCCTCCGCCAAGAGCGACAACACGGTCAAGATCCGCAAAAGTGCGATTGCGCATACACATTCCTTATCACGTTCGATCTGCGTAACACTACCCTAACTACCCCTAAAAGACGATGCCTCACCCGGCGCAAAATGACGTATATCAATGTGAATATGCTGTTTTTAGGTATTCTGTAGCGAAAATACACGATTATGTCGTTATGTATATGGTTATATAGCGTTAAGTGATAATGGCGAAGGGAAGATTTCCGCGCTACTATCGCCATAACCACGTTTTCAAATTTGAAAACATACACTCGAGCCCTGGCGCCTGTGTCGAAAGATATGGCGTCCTGGCCGTGGCGAATATGCCACCAGGGTACAGAAAGAAATGACTGTGCCTCCCGTCTCTGGAAAGGTGTACATGGCTTCACAACTTACTGATGCATTCGCGCGTAAGTTTTTTTACTTACGTCTGTCGATTACCGATGTGTGCAACTTCCGTTGCACCTACTGCCTGCCCGATGGCTACAAACCGGGCAGCGTCACCAATAACGGCTTTCTCTCCGTGGACGAAGTGCGCCGCGTCACGCGCGCATTCTCTGAACTCGGCACGGAAAAGGTCCGCCTGACCGGAGGGGAACCCTCTCTGCGTCGTGATTTCCCCGATATCATTGCTGCGGTGCGTGAGAACGATCGTATCCGTCAGATTGCGGTCACCACCAACGGGTACCGCATGGCTCGCGACGTTGCGGCCTGGCGCGACGCGGGCTTAACCGCCATCAACGTCAGCGTGGACAGCCTCGATGCCCGCCAGTTTCATGCCATTACCGGCCAGGATAAATTCCGCCAGGTGATGGATGGGATTGACGCGGCGTTCAGTGCCGGGTTCCAGAAGGTCAAAGTCAATACGGTGCTAATGCGTGACGTCAACCATCACCAGCTTGATACCTTCCTGGCGTGGATCAAATCCCGCCCCATCCAGTTGCGTTTTATCGAGCTGATGGAAACCGGCGAGGGCAGTGAGCTGTTCCGTCGGCATCACATCTCCGGGATGGTGTTGCGTGATGAGCTGCTGAAACGCGGCTGGATCCACCAGATTCGTCAGCGCAGCGACGGCCCGGCGCAGGTTTTTTGTCACCCGGATTACGAAGGGGAAATCGGGCTTATCATGCCGTATGAGAAAGACTTTTGTGCCAGCTGTAACCGTCTTCGCGTCTCCTCCGTTGGTAAGCTGCATCTGTGCCTGTTCGGGGATGGCGGTGTCGACCTTCGCGATCTGCTGGCGGACGACGCCCAACAGGCCGCGCTTGAAGCGCGGATTTCTGAAGCTCTGACGCACAAAAAACAGACCCACTTCCTGCATCAGGGCAACACCGGCATTACTCAGAACCTGTCCTACATTGGCGGGTAATCAGGCTTAAGAAGGAACCAGAAGATGAGCCAGGTTAGCGCGGAATTTATCCCGACACGCATTGCTATTCTTACCGTTTCCGACCGCCGCGGTGAAGAGGATGACACCTCCGGCCACTGGCTGCGCGATGCGGCACATGATGCCGGGCACAGTATTGTTGATAAGGCGATCGTGAAAGAGAACCGTTATGCCATTCGTGCCAAGGTCTCTCAGTGGATTGCCAGCGATGAGGTGCAGGTGGTGCTGATCACCGGTGGCACCGGCTTTACCACAGGCGACCAGGCTCCCGAGGCGCTCGTCCCGCTGTTTGACCGGGAAGTGGAAGGCTTTGGTGAAGTGTTCCGCATGCTCTCGTTTGAAGAGATTGGCACCTCCACGCTGCAGTCGCGTGCGGTGGCCGGTGTGGCGAACGGCACGTTGATTTTTGCCATGCCCGGCTCGACAAAAGCGTGTCGCACCGCGTGGGAAAATATTATTGCGCCGCAGCTGGATGCCCGTACTCGTCCGTGTAATTTCCATCCCCATTTAAAGAAATAAGTTATGTCGCAACTGACCCACATTAACGCCGCTGGCGAAGCACATATGGTGGATGTCTCCGCCAAAGCCGAAACGGTGCGTGAAGCGCGTGCTGAAGCCTTCGTGACCATGTTGCCAGAGACCCTGGCGATGATTATTGACGGTAGCCATCACAAAGGCGACGTCTTTGCCACCGCCCGCATCGCCGGGATCCAGGCTGCGAAACGCACCTGGGACTTAATTCCGCTCTGCCACCCGCTGATGCTGAGCAAGGTGGAAGTTAACCTGCAGGCGCAGCCGGAGCACAACCGCGTGCGCATCGAGTCGCTCTGCCGCTTAACCGGGAAAACCGGGGTTGAGATGGAAGCCCTGACGGCGGCCTCTGTCGCCGCGTTGACTATCTATGACATGTGCAAAGCGGTGCAGAAAGATATGGTGATTGGCCCGGTTCGTTTGCTGGCGAAAAGCGGTGGTAAATCCGGTTATTTTAAGGTGGGCAACCATGATTAAGGTGCTCTTTTTTGCTCAGGTCCGCGAGCTGGTGGGCACCGACAGCCTGACGCTTGATGCCCCCTTTGACACCGTTGCCGACCTGCGTGCGCATCTTGCCGCGCAAAGCGACCGCTGGGCGCTGGCGCTGGATGAAGGCAAGCTGCTGGCCGCGGTTAACCAGACGCTGGTGGAGCTGACTCATCCGCTGACGGCCGGGGATGAAGTGGCCTTCTTCCCGCCAGTGACAGGAGGCTAAGATGGCTGAAACCCGAATTCTGGTAGGTCATGATCGTTTCAGCGTTGGTACAGAATATGACTGGCTGGCAGAGCGTGACGAAGACGGTGCGGTTGTCACCTTCACCGGCAAAGTGCGTAACCATAATCTCGGCGACAGCGTAAAGGCGCTGACGCTGGAACACTATCCGGGCATGACGGAGAAATCCCTCGCGGAGATCGTTGAACAGGCGCGTGGCCGCTGGCCGCTCGGGCGAGTGACGGTTATCCACCGTATTGGTGAAATGTGGCCTGGCGAGGAAATCGTTTTTGTCGGCGTGACCAGTGCCCATCGTAGTAGCGCGTTTGCCGCAGGGGAGTTCATTATGGATTACCTCAAAACCAAAGCGCCATTCTGGAAACGTGAAGCGACGCCGGAAGGCGACAGGTGGGTTGAGTCGCGTGACAGCGACAAAGAAGCCGCCAGTCGTTGGTAGTCGGTTTGCGTGGATGTGTTAGTCTTAACGTGTGTGTCTACTTAATCAGGAGTGAATCATGGACCGATTTCCGCGTTCCGATTCAATAGTACAGCAGACCCGTACCGGGCTGCAGACGTATATGGCTCAGGTTTATGGCTGGATGACGGTCGGTTTACTGCTGACCGCCTTTATCGCATGGTATGCAGCCAACACGCCTGAGCTGATGATGTTTATCTTCTCAAGCAAAATCACCTTCTTTGGGCTGATCATCGCGCAACTGGCGCTGGTCTTTGTTCTCTCCGGCCTGGTGCAGAAGCTGAGCGCCGGAATGGCGACCACGCTGTTTATGCTCTATTCGGCACTGACGGGGCTAACGCTCTCCAGCATCTTCATCGTGTATACCTATTCCTCCATCGCCAGCACGTTTGTGGTCGCTGGCGGGATGTTTGGTGCGATGAGCCTCTACGGCTACACCACGAAGCGTGACCTGAGTGGTTTCGGCAGCATGCTGTTTATGGGGCTGATTGGGATTGTGCTGGCGTCGCTGGTGAACCTGTGGCTGAAGAGTGAAGCGCTGATGTGGGCGGTGACCTATATCGGGGTGGTGATCTTCGTCGATTTGACGGCCTACGACACTCAGAAGCTGAAAAATATTGGCGAACAGATTGACGTACGCGACAGCTCAAACCTGCGCAAATACGCGATTCTGGGCGCCCTGACGCTGTATCTGGACTTCATCAACCTGTTCCTGATGTTGCTGCGTATTTTAGGCAACCGTCGTTAAGGGTGTTTCCCTTACCCGACCTGCGTTGCGCAGGCCGGGTAAGTTCCCCCGCCAGACCTCACTTCGCTAACGCTTTCTCATTCTTCGCCCGGAGTTTCTTCGCCCGACTCTCCAGCACCAGATAACACACCGTTGCCAGCGCCAGCGGCAGGAAGTAATAGAGCATACGGTAGGCCAGCAGGGCGGCAATAATCGTACCCTGTGAAACATGCTCTCCGGCGAGCAGGGCGATAAATACCGCCTCCAGCACCCCAATCCCCGCCGGGATATGCACGATCACGCCGGCAATGCTGCTGACCAGCAGCACGCCCAGCACAAAGAAGTAATTCACATCTTCACCAATGAGCATCCAGATAATCGCCCCCATCGCCATCCAGTTGGCGCTGGACACGGCCATCTGCAGGACCGCGAATTTCCACGAAGGCAGCACCAGTTTTTGCCCCTTGATGGTCATGTGTCGGCGTTTGGCAAAGGCGCAGGCCCAAAGATAGAGCGCAATGATGAGCAGTAATGCAAAGCCTAAAATCCGCAGCGTGGTTTCATCGATGTACCAGTGCGCAGGCAATTGCACCACGCCGATGGTGAAAATCACCCCGCCGAGCAAAATGTAACCCAGCCAGTTGGTGGTGATGCTGAGGGAAAAAATGCGCGTAATGGTTCCACCCGGCAGGCCGAGGCGCGAGTAAAGGCGATAGCGCATGCCGATCCCGCCCACCCAGGTACTCAATGTCAGGTTAAAGGCGTAGCAGATAAACGACACCAGCATGACCTGGCGCTTCGCAAGCTTATGGCCGCAGTAGGAGCGGCCCAGCAGGTCATAGCAGCCGTACATGAGGTAGCTCACAATCACCAGACCCACCGCGCCCAGTAGCACCAGCCGGTTGTAGTTGCGGATAACTTTCCACACCTCTTCCCAGTCAACTTTCTGGGCGTAAACCACCAGCAGAACCGCGACGGCGATGAAAAACAGCCAGGTGAGGATCTTTTTAGCCAGTCGCCAGCGAGGATGTGATTTCGACATCAGGTTTTCCCTCCATCTTCCGCTTCAACGCGGTCCTGGGTTTCCATTTCGGGCTGGACAGGCGGATCCACCAGCGCAAGTTTTGGCGTGTGCGCCGGCAGCCAGCCCACCATCGCCGGGAAATGACGCAGGAAGTGGAACACCACCACGCTAATGCCCAGATTCCACCAGGTGCGTTTGGGCACCATGGATTCGTCCACGCGCACGCAGTCGTTCACGATCAACGCCTGCAGGTTATCCCTGAGAGTCTGGTTGAACTGGCGATCGTGGATGATCAGGTTAGCTTCAAGATTCAGTGACAAACTCAGCGGATCGAGATTGCTGGAGCCCACGGTGGCCCAGTGATCGTCCATCAGGGCAACTTTGCCGTGCAGCGGCCGGCGGCGATATTCGTAAATTTGTACGCCACCTTTCACCAGATAGTTGTACAGCAACCGGGCACCGATTTTGACAATCTGCATGTCCGGCTCGCCCTGAACAATGAGCTTCACGCGCACGCCGCGTCGGGCCGCATTGCGCATGGCATGCAGCAGGCGATAGCCCGGGAAAAAGTAGGCGTTGGCGATGATCACTTCGCGCTTCGCATTCGCCAGCATCTTCAGGTAATGCCGCTCAATGTCGTCCCGGTGCTCACCGTTATCCCGCCAGACAAATAACGCCTGCGCTTCACCGGGGTGACGGTTCTCTTCCGGACGATGATGGCGGCGCTGCCACCAGCGCCGGGCAGCCTCTTTACCGGGCAGGTTTTCCAGCTCAAAGAGCAGGATATCCTGCACCACCGGTCCTTCAATGCGAATCGCGTAATCCTGCTTGGCTTCCGGGCCGTAATCGGACATATGTTCAGCGGAGTAGTTAATGCCGCCAACAAACGCTACCGTCTCATCCACCACCACAATTTTGCGGTGCATCCGGCGGAAAAGATTGGTACGCATGCCGAAAAGGCGAGGGCCAGGATCGTAGTAGCGGAACACGACGCCTGCTGAGGTGAGCTCATTGACGAACGCATCACTGAGGTCCGGTGAGCCATAGCCATCCAGCAGCACTTCGATTTTGACGCCACGCAGGGCAGCACGCAGCAGCACGCTGTGCAACTGCTTACCGACGTCGTCTTCGAACCAGATAAACGTTTCAAGGATCACTTTCTGCTTTGCGTGGTCAATCGCGTCAAACACCGCGGGGTAATATTCATCCCCGTTGACCAGCAGCGTGATCCGGTTGCCTTCCTGCCATGAACATTTCATAAGTGGATCTCCGCGCTGAGCGGCGCATGGTCGGAAAGATGTCGCCAGTTAAGTAACGCCAGTGCGGTCGGGCTGCTGGCATGGGCGTTTTTCACGTAGATTCTGTCGAGTCGCAAAAACGGGAACCGTACCGGAAAGGTGCGTGCAGGCCTGCCATTTGCACGGGTGAAAATCTCCTCAAGTCCGGCATCAACCTTCAACGGATGGTTAGCCCGCTGCCGCCAGTCGTTGAAATCACCGGCCACGACCACGGGTTCACCTTCGGGCAGGGCATTGGTCCATTCGGCCAGCATTTTTAGCTGTGCCTGGCGATGGGCTTCGCGCAGGCCCAGATGAACACAGCCCACGTGCACCGGGAACGCCAGGTCCGGCGGGGCGATACGGCAGTAAAGCAGCCCGCGTTTTTCACTTTCACCCACAGAGACGTCGCGGTTCTCGTAATGTTCGATGGGAAAACGTGACAGCACCGCATTACCGTGATGCCCCTCCGGGTACACCGCGTTGCGCCCGTAGGCGTAATCACTCCACATGGTGTCGGCCAGGAATTCGTAGTGCGGGGTGTCCGGCCAGTTTTCAAAGTGAAGCGGATGCACTTCGTGCGCGCCCATGACTTCCTGAAGGCAGACAATGTCCGCGCTGACGGTGCGTACCGCGTCGCGCAGCTCCGGTAAAATGAAGCGGCGGTTAAATGCTGTGAAGCCTTTATGAATGTTTATCGTCAGCACTTTAAGCGAGAAATGCTGCATTTTTTTGGTCATACGTTCCTTCCAGGGTGACTATCCCGATGAAAATAAAGTGTAGTAGGCGTCACAAAAAGATGCGGTGTTACGGAATTTTCCGTAAAGTGCGGTAGTCTGATTAAGCAGAGAAAAATCCTTCAGGAGAGAAGCCATGAAGTGGCAACAACGCGTTCGTGTCGCAACTGGCCTGAGTTGCTGGCAGATAATGTTGCATTTACTGGTCGTGGCCGTACTGGTGATGGGCTGGATGAGCGGCACGCTGGTGCGGGTCGGCTTAGGGCTATGCGTCCTCTATGGCGTCACCGTACTGTCGATGCTGTTTTTACAGCGCCACCACGAAGCACGCTGGCGTGAGGTGGGTGATGTGCTCGAAGAGCTCACCACCACCTGGTACTTTGGTGCGGCGATGATTGTGCTTTGGTTGCTGTCGCGTGTGCTGCAAAACAACCTGCTGCTGGCCCTGGCCGGTCTGGCAATCCTCGCAGGGCCTGCCGTGGTCTCGTTACTGACCAAAGAGAAAAAGCTACGCGATGTTTCGTCTAAACATCACGTACGCCACTGAACCCGTCGTGGCCGCTATGATCAGTAGCGGCCACAAACTTCCCCAGATAATGTCCAGACTCGCATCCTTCAGATAGATCTGCTTGGTGATATCCGTGAAGTGCCGAATTGGGTTTATCCACGTCAAATCCTGTAACCATACCGGCATGTTCTCGACGGGTGAGACGTAGCCCGAAAGCAAAATCGCCGGCATCATAAAGACGAACACGCCAATAAATGCCTGCTGCTGGGTAGAGCAGAGCGCGGAAATCAGCAGTCCAAACCCGACCAGCGACAGCCCGTAAATCACCATGGTGAAGTAGAACAGCGCCAGCGAACCGGCGAACGGGATCTGGTAGGCCCATATTCCCACGCCCAGCACGATGGTGGCCTGGAAGGTCGCGACAATCAGCGCCGGAACCGCTTTGCCGACGAAAATTTGCCATGTTGCGAGCGGGGAAACCAGCAGCTGATCGAGCGTCCCCTGTTCGCGCTCACGGGCGACGGAGAGCGACGTTACGATCATCACTCCGATGGTGGTGATCATGGCGATCAGCGATGGCACCACGAACCATTTGTAATCCAGATTCGGGTTATACCAGTTGCGCACCACCAGCTCGCTGTTGTTAGGTTTTGGTTTCCCGTCCATCAACTCCTGTTGGTAATCCTTCACCACCTGCTGAAGATAGTTGGCTGCAATCTGGGCGCTGTTGGAGTTGCGCCCGTCGAGGATTAACTGCATTGGTGCCGTCTGGAAGGTATCCAGGTTGCGGGAAAAATCGGCCGGAAAACGCACCAGCAATAACGCTTTTTGCGTATCGATGGTGGGCTGGATCTCCTGCGGGCTTTTCAGCAGCAGGATGTGGGTAAAAGCCTTCGCCCGGGCGAAACGCTGCGTCAATTCGACAGAATGTTTGCCGTTATCTTCGTTGTAGATAGCAATGGTGGCGTTAGTCACCTCCAGCGTGGCGGCAAACGGGAAGAGCAACACCTGAAGCAACACCGGTAATACCAGAATGGCGCGCGTCTGCGGCTCGCGCAGCAGCGACTGCAGCTCTTTGCGTATCAATGTCCATAAACGGTGAAACATGTTCGCTCCTTAATCCAGACGCCGTTTGGTCTTTATCCACGTCAGCCCAATAAACATCGTCGCCGATGCCAGCAAAAACAGCGTGTTGATGATCAACACCACCGGAATATTCCCCGCCAGGAACAGGCTTTGCAGCGTACTCACGAAGTAGCGCGCCGGAATAATGTAGGTCACGGCACGGATCACGGCGGGCATGCTGTCTATCTGGAAAATAAACCCGGACAGCATAATCGACGGTAAAAAGGCGGCGTTCAGGGCCACCTGCGCGGCGTTGAACTGGTTACGGGTGATGGTGGAGATAAGCAGCCCCATCCCAAGGGTGCTCAGTAAAAACAGACTGGTGATAAAGAACAGCACCACCAGCGATCCGCGGTACGGCACGCCGAGGATAAACACCGAGACCAGCATGCAGAGCAGCATCGCCAGCATGCCGAGGAAGTAGTAGGGGATAAGCTTACAGAGCAGCAGTTCAACCCGTGTGACCTCGGTAGACAGCAGCGCTTCCATGGTGCCGCGTTCCCACTCGCGGGCAATCACCAGCGAGGTCAAAATGGCGCCAATAACCGTCATGATGATGGTCACCGCACCCGGGATAATAAAATGCTGGCTAATGGCCGCAGGGTTAAACCAGTAGCGCGTCTGCACGTCGATCAGCGGTTCGAAGGTTTCCCCGCGATCTTCGGCACGCTGCATTTGCCACAGCTGCCAGATACCCTCCACATAGCCTTGTACAAAGTTCGCGGTGTTTGGCTCGCTGCCGTCGGTGATCACCTGCACCGGCGCACTGGCATCGGTGCGCGCCATATTGGCGGCAAAATCCACCGGGATCACCACCAGCCCGCGTATCTTCCCGGCCTGCATCATCTGGATTAGCGCCTGCCGGTTGTCGCTGATGGTGGCGTCAATGTAAGGGGAGCCGGTCATGGTGTGGGTGAAATCAAGCGCCTCTTCGCTCTGCTGCTCCAGCAAAATCCCGACCCGCAGTTTGCTGGAGTCGAGGTTGATCCCGTAGCCAAAGATAAAGAGCAGCAGCAGGGGGATCACCACAGCGATCAGCCAGCTGCTGGGGTCACGCACGATCTGGCGCGTCTCTTTGATACACAACGCACGCACCCTGCGCCACGAAATGGCGTTATTGCGCATGGGCATTCTCCTTATCCCAGTCGTGGATGAGGGTAATAAACGCCTGTTCCATGGTCGGGTCCGGCACCTCGTCATCGGCGGCCTGTTCTTTCAGGTCGTCCGGCGTACCGTGGGCAATCAGCTTGCCGCGATACACCAGCCCGATGCGGTCGCAGTATTCCGCCTCATCCATAAAGTGGGTGGTTACCATGACCGTGACCCCTTTCTCCACCATGCTGTTGATATGCAGCCAGAACTCGCGGCGGGTGAGGGGGTCAACGCCGGAGGTCGGCTCATCGAGAAACAGGATATCGGGCTCATGCATTAATGAGCAGGCCAGCGCCAGCCGCTGCTTGAAGCCGAGCGGCAGTTCGTCGGTGGCATGGGAAGCAATGCCCGTCAGGCCAAAGGCCTCGCTCATGCGGTGGATTTTCTCGTTCTGCGCGCGGCCCCGCAGGCCGTACACGCCGGAGAAAAAGCGCAGGTTCTGCTCGACCGTCAGGTTGCCATACAGCGAGAATTTCTGCGCCATATAGCCCAGATGCTGACGCGCCTTGCCGGAGCTGACCTTCAGGTCCATGTCGAGCACCAGCGCTTTCCCCGAGGTAGGTACCAGCAGGCCGCACATCATCTTAAAAGTGGTCGATTTCCCGGCGCCGTTTGGCCCGAGCAGGCCAAAAATCTCACCGCGTTTCACCGCGAAATTGACGTTATCGGTGGCGGCAAAATCCCCAAACTTTTTGGTGAGGGATTTGGCTTCAATCACCGTTTCACCCGGCGTGCCTTCAACCGTGTGCAGGATCGCGGCGAGGGGGGATTCTGATGTTCCTGCGCCGCCGAGCAGATCGATAAACGCATCTTCAAAGCGTGGCGCGGTCTCCTCCATCTCAATTTCAGGCATTCCCGGTGCACGGCGTATATCGTCCGCGGTCGCCTCTTTCGTGAGGATCACGCGCACCGAACGGCCCTGAATCATTCCGTCGCTGACCTGAGGCAGCTTTAGCACCCGCTGCAGCAGCTGACGGTTGGAGGCCTGGGCGCTGTGCAACAGGAAGCTGCGTCCAGCCATGCTCTGCGTCAGCGTGGTCGGCTCTCCCTGATAAAGCAGTTCACCTTCGTTCATCAGCAGAACGTCACGGCACTGTTCCGCTTCATCAAGGTACGAGGTGCTCCAGAGGATCAGCATCCCATCGCCGGCTAACTCATGCACCATCTGCCACAGCTCGCGGCGCGAAATCGGGTCGACGCCCACGCCAGGTTCATCGAGCAAGAGAACCTTCGGCTCGCCCACCAGCGTACAGGCCAGCCCCAGCTTCTGTTTCATCCCGCCGGAGAGCTTGCCCGCCAGCCGGTCGGTGAAGGGGCCAAGCGAGGTAAATTCCAGCAAACGGGCAAAGGTCTTCTGACGGGCTTCGCCAGTGACGCTGCGCAGGTCAGCATACAGATTGAGGTTTTCCATCACCGTCAGGTCTTCATACAGACCAAACTTCTGCGGCATATAGCCCAGCATGGCATGGAGCGCGCCATCGTCTTTAATCGGGTCGAGTCCGAGCACGCTGGCGGTTCCTTCATCGGGCTTTAACAAACCCGCCAGCATCCGCATCAGCGTCGTTTTGCCTGCGCCGTCCGGGCCAACCAGCCCGGTCACATAGCCTTTCTGAATGGTACAGTTCAGCGGGGCGACGGCAGGTTTTTCCATCCCCGCGAAGCGTTTGACCAGATTGTTGAGCTGAATAACCGCGTCATTCATGTCGTTCCCCGTCGCTGACTTTTACGGTGACAGGCATGCCCTGACGCAGCGCGTCGTCGGCATCGGTCACGATGATGCGCAGGCGATAAACCAGGTCGGTACGCAGATCCGGCGTTTCAACCGTTTTGGGTGTGAATTCAGCCGTCGGTGACACAAAGCCAACTTTGCCATGATACGGTTTATCCGGCCGACCGTCGGTGTAGAGCAGCAGCTCGCGGCCCGGCTGCATCTGGCCGAGATTAGGCTCATCAATGTAGGCGCGCACCCATACCGGACGCGTCAGAGAAAGCGTCAGGACGGTGCTCCCCGCGCTTAACATGCTGCCCGGCTCCACGGCGCGGGTCATCAGCGTGCCGTCAGACGGGGCAATGAGCGTGGTGTCGTGCAGATCCAGTTCCGCCTGCGCCAGCTGCGCCTGCGCCTGTTCCAGGCTGGCTTTTGCCTGCGCGATGTCCTGCGGGCGGTTACCGGTGTGGTACTGGCTTAATTTATCCTGGGCGGATTTCAGCGTCGCCTGGGCCTGGTCGCGGGAGGAGCGGGCGTTTTCCAGGTCGTTGGCAGAAATGGTGCGGCTTTTCCACAGTCCCTGCTGACGGGCATAGAAGTTTTGCGCGTAGTCATAGGCGGCCTGCGCCTGTTTGACCGCGGCGGCGGCCTGAGCAATCTCTTCGTCACGGTAGCCGGCCAGCATCAGGTCATATTGCGCCTGCGCCACGGAAACGCCTGCTTTCGCCTGCATCAGCGCGTTCTCGTACGGGGCCTTGTCGAGCATCCCCAGCATCTGACCGGTTTTGATGGTATCGCCTTCATCAACGGTGAGGGAGGCCAGGCGCCCCCCGACGCGGAAACTCATATTCACGGTGCGAATATCGACGTTACCGTACAGCGTCAGGCCTCTGTCCTGGTGACTTTGATACCACAGCCAGCCGCCGATACCTGCGGCAAGCAGAACAACGACCACCAGAATGATGGCGACAGGTTTTTTCATGACTTCAGGCTCCTTTGCGTTAAGCCTTGCAGGATCAGATCGAGATGACAGGTGATGACCTGGCTAATCTGCGCGGCTTTATCCTCATCAAATTGTGTCCAGCCGGTGCGTAACAGGATCGTTTCGCGCCCAAGACGGAAGGCGAGAATTTCACCCAGCAGGGCGTGGGTATGCAAAATAGTCTCGGTATCGTCGGCGTCTCGTCCGGTATAGGCCGCGATCAGCCGGGTCAGGTGCGTATGCATCGGGGCAATCACCTGATCGTGCACTCGCTGGTAAGCCGCCGTAGGGGAGAGCTGCTCACGGGAGATGAACTTACTCAGGCTCAGCGTCTCGTCGTGGGTCAGCAGGCGAATCATATTGTCGCAGGCGCTGATAATCAGCTGCCTGATGGCGGCGCGATCCGGCGACGGCTGGCTCAATAGCCCGCTGGCCTCTTCAGCGTGTGGCCGAAAATGGTTACCGATAAAGTCGGCGATCCACTGGGCACAGGCGAGGTACAAATCCTCTTTTGAGCCAAAATAGTAGGTGATGGCCGCAATGTTTTGCCCGGCCTGCGCCGCGATGTCCCGCGTGGTGGCATGCAGACCATATTCGCCAAACTGCGCCAGCGCGGCGGCAATAAGCTGGTTTTTGGCCTGTTCACCTTTCGATGTCGTAGGGGTCGTATTCATGGCGGTTTTAAAAATTAATCAATCGATTGATTAACATTATGCCCGGTTGCCCTTTTTGTCCAGTGACCACACGGCGGGAAATCTTTCGTCAACGCAGCGCCGCGGGATATTTTATGCGCCACGTCACAAAACCTGCTACACTCCGCTGCTTCACGACATTGTGGTTTTTGTCCTTCCCTATTCGTTATATCTCCCTGAAAACTACACCTGTGATGGTCGGGGCGGTTCGGAGTTTTTATGTCTTTTGATTCCCTTGGCCTGAACCCTGAAATTTTGCGCGCTATCGCAGAGCAGGGCTACGTCGAGCCAACCCCAATCCAGCAGCAGGCTATTCCGGCCGTTCTGCAGGGCCGCGACCTGATGGCCAGCGCCCAGACCGGTACCGGTAAGACCGCGGGTTTTACCCTGCCGCTGTTAGAGCTGCTGGTAAAAAATCAGCCGCACGCCAAAGGACGTCGTCCGGTGCGTGCCCTGATCCTCACCCCAACGCGTGAGCTGGCGGCCCAGATTGGTGAGAACGTGCGTGAGTACAGCCGCTATCTCAACATTCGCTCGCTGGTGGTTTTCGGTGGAGTAAGTATTAACCCGCAGATGATGAAGCTGCGCGGTGGCGTGGACGTGCTGGTGGCAACGCCGGGTCGTCTGTTGGATCTTGAGCACCAGAATGCCCTGAAGCTTGATAGCATCGAAATCCTGGTGCTGGACGAAGCTGACCGCATGCTGGATATGGGCTTTATCCACGACATTCGTCGCGTGCTGGCTAAGCTGCCACCGCGTCGTCAGAACCTGCTGTTCTCTGCCACCTTCTCTGATGAGATCAAGGCGCTGGCGGAAAAACTGCTGCATAACCCGCTGGAAGTGGAAGTGGCGCGTCGCAACACCGCCTCTGAGCAAATTACCCAGCACGTGCACTTCGTTGATAAAAAGCGTAAGCGGGAACTGCTCTCCCATATGATTGGTCAGGGCAACTGGCAGCAGGTGCTGGTCTTTACCCGTACCAAGCACGGCGCTAACCATCTGGCGGAACAACTGAATAAAGACGGTATCCGCAGCGCGGCGATCCACGGCAACAAAAGCCAGGGGGCACGTACCCGCGCGCTGGCTGAATTTAAATCCGGTGACATTCGCGTCCTGGTTGCGACCGACATTGCTGCCCGCGGTCTGGATATTGAAGAGCTGCCGCACGTCGTAAACTACGAGCTGCCAAACGTACCGGAAGACTATGTTCACCGTATCGGTCGTACCGGTAGAGCGGCGGCAACCGGTGAAGCGCTCTCGCTGGTGTGTGTGGATGAACACAAACTGCTGCGTGATATCGAACGTCTGCTGAGAAAAGAGATCCCGCGCATCGAAACCCCGGGCTATGACGTGGACCCGTCCATCAAGGCGGAGCCTATTCAGAATGGCCGTCAGGGCGGCGGCGGTGGTCGTGGTCAGGGTGGCGGGGGGCGCAGTCAGCAGCCGCGTCGTTCTGAAGGCGGTGCACCGAAAGCCGCGGGCAAACCTCCGCGTCGTAATACAGAGGCTAAGCCAGGCGGTGAAAGCCCATGGCGTAGCGGCGAGGGGAAACCAGCAGGGGAAGGGCAGCGCCGACGCCGCCCGCGTAAACCTGCTAACCCGCAGTAATCTGGAAGCCCGGTCGTAAAGCCGGGCTTTTCTTTTGCGGCAGCGGAAAGAAAGTGCCACAATAGTGGCTGTTTATACAGTATTTCAGGTCCTCCGATGGCTTTAACCGCGGCGCTCAAAGCGCAAATTGGCGCCTGGTATAAGGCGCTACAACAGCAGATCCCCGATTTTATCCCCCGAGCGCCTCAGCGGCAGATGATTGCTGATGTGGCAAAAACGCTCTCCGGGGACGACGGACGACATCTGGCGATTGAAGCCCCGACGGGTGTCGGGAAAACCCTTTCGTATTTAATCCCGGGCATTGCCATCGCGCGGGAAGAGCAAAAAACGCTGGTGGTCAGCACCGCTAACGTGGCCCTGCAGGATCAAATCTTCAGCAAAGACCTGCCGTTGCTGCGCAAAATTATCCCCGAACTGCGATTTACAGCCGCCTTTGGCCGCGGGCGTTATGTGTGTCCGCGCAATCTCGCGGCTCTCGCCAGCAGTGAGCCCTCTCAGCAGGATCTGCTGGCCTTCCTGGATGATGAACTGACGCCGAACAACAAAGCAGAACAGGAGCAGTGCGCGAAGCTAAAAACCGAGCTCGACAGCTACAAGTGGGACGGCCTTCGCGATCACACCAGCCATGCCATTAGCGATGATTTGTGGCGCAGGCTCAGCACCGATAAAGCCAGTTGCCTTAACCGCAACTGCCACTACTATCGCGAGTGCCCGTTCTTTGTCGCACGGCGGGAGATTCAGGAAGCGGAGGTGGTTGTCGCTAACCACGCGCTGGTCATGGCCGCGCTGGAGAGTGAGGCCGTCCTGCCGGAGCCCAAAAACCTGCTGCTGGTGCTCGATGAAGGCCACCATTTGCCCGATGTGGCGCGGGATGCGCTGGAGATGAGCGCCGAAATCACCGCGCCGTGGTTCCGCCTGCAGCTGGATCTGTTCTGCAAGCTGGTGGCGACCTGTATGGAGCAGTTCCGCCCGAAAACCACGCCGCCGCTGGCGGTGCCCGAGCGGCTGAGCGAACATTGCGAAGCGGTCTACAGCCTTATTGCTTCCCTGAATAACATCCTCAATCTTTATCTCCCGGCGACCCAGGAAGCAGAGCATCGCTTTGCGATGGGAGAGCTGCCCGACGAGGTGATGGAGATCTGCCAGCAGCTGGCGAAGCACCTTGAAAAGCTGCGCGGGCTGGCGGAGATGTTCTTAAACGATCTCAGTGAGAAAACCGGTACCCACGACGTGGTGCGTTTGCACCGCATTCTGCTGCAGATGAACCGTGCGTTGGGCATGTTCGAAGCCCAGAGCAAGCTCTGGCGTCTGGCCTCGATGGCGCAGGCGTCCGGTGCGCCGGTCACCAAATGGGCAACCCGTGACGTGAAAGACGGACAGGCGCACCTGTTTTTCCACTGCGTGGGGATTCGTGTTGCCGATCAGCTGGAAAAGCTTATCTGGCGCAGCGTGCCGCACGTGGTAGTGACTTCCGCGACGTTGCGTTCCCTGAACAGTTTCTCCCGTTTACAGGAGATGAGCGGGCTGAAAGAGAAAGCCGGCGACCGTTTTGTGGCGCTGGACTCGCCGTTTAACCACTGTGAGCAGGGCAAGCTGGTCATTCCGCGCATGAAGTATGAGCCGCTTATCGACAACGAAGAACAGCACATTGCCGAAATGGCAGCGTATTTCCGCGAGCAGCTGGAGAGTGAAAAATATCCCGGCATGCTGGTCCTGTTTGCCAGTGGAAGGGCGATGCAGCGTTTTCTGGAGCACGTTACCGACCTGCGATTGCTGTTGCTGGTGCAGGGCGATCAGCCCCGCTACCGGCTGGTAGAGCTGCACCGCAAACGCATTGATAACGGGGAACGTAGCGTGCTGATCGGGCTGCAATCATTCGCGGAGGGGCTGGATCTGAAGGGGGATTACCTGACGCAGGTGCATATCCATAAAATCGCCTTCCCGCCCATCGACAGCCCGGTCGTCATCACCGAAGGTGAATGGCTCAAAAGCCTCAATCGCTATCCGTTCGAGGTCCAAAGCTTACCCGCGGCGTCGTTTAATCTGATTCAGCAGGTGGGGCGTCTGATCCGTAGCCACAGCTGCTGGGGAGAGGTGGTGATTTATGACAAACGTCTGCTCACCAAAAATTACGGCCAGCGGTTACTCAACGCTCTGCCGGTTTTTCCGATTGAACAGCCGGACGTGCCCGACGTTAAAAAACGTCCGGCAAAACCTGCCGCCGGGCGGCGTAAAAGCGTCCGTACGAAGGGGCGCGGTCCTACTGGTAAGTAAAGGTCACCTGGACCACGCTGTTAAACGTTCCGGCGGTGACGGGCAATGCGCTGGCATAATAGCGGGCAGCCAGAGGAAACGTTGCCGTGTGGTCCGCTGAGTTAACCGGAACGTTAAAGGCTGCCTGCGGGGCAATGAGTATATTGTCCTGGCGGTCTGCCAGTTCCAGAGCCAACCCTTTCGCACTGCCGATATTGGCGAATTTTGTCGGGTGCGTACTGTCGGCCTGACCATAGAAAAAGGCGGTCGCCAGCGCAAGTGTGGGAGGGCAATGTGAGACCGAGAGCGTAAAGTCTTTCCACGCGCCGGTATCGCCCACATTTTTAAAATCCCCTGATACCGCCTGGCCTAAATCCACCGTCAGGTTGCGGCTGGCGCTGTCAATAATGCAGGTGTTGGCGTAAATATTGCCTGTCATCTGGATCTGAATATCGTCCGCCTGTGCCCGGGCAATCAAGCCGAGAATCAGGATCGCAAGTGTCTTTTTCATGTTGGTCACTTATAAGCCAGAGTGATCGTCGCCACGGTATTGGCCGGCCCCGGTGTCACCACGTTGCTGACCTGTTCGTAACGAACCTCGAACGGTATTCGCAGGGTTTCGTTGGCGATGGCCTGGCTTCGGGTGCTGACATAGGTGTCAAAGGTGGCGAGATGGTCATCAAAGAGCATTCTCACGCCCACGCCGGTTGCCATGCCGTTCTGCTGAGTCAATTTGATCACCCCTTCGAATGCCGTTTCGTAGCCGTTTGCGCTGGTCACCTTTAGCTCAGGCTGGACGGTGCTGTCGCAATTAATCGTGACGTCAAAGTTTTGTGCAGGGCTGGATAGCAACCCGATACTGATAAAATCACTGACGGGAAAATCGCCCAGGTTCACGGTGAGATTTTTAGGCAGGACAGAGCAGGTAACCGTTTCGAGATTCACATTGCCCGCATAGGAAATCGTATTAGGATCGCTGATGCCTTCATGCTGATAAACCCCGACACCAAATTTAGACTCCGCCTGAGAAAGCGAACCTGATTTGACCGTATTGCTCGTTTTCACCAGTTCCAGCGTGACATTAAAGTTAAAGGCCTCAGAAATGTCGTTGGAGACATAGCCCAGCGGCGTGCCGCTTGAATTACAGTAAATTCCCCCGGCGCCGGTAATTCGCTGGCCTTTGTCATTCATCAGCGCTACGCCAATTCCTTCCAGCCCTGATTCATACACCCCAGAAAGACCGGGGATCTCCAGACCTGCGCCGTAATAGCACGCAACAATCGGAAGCCCGAAGTCAGAAGGGTTATAGCAGTTGCCCGCTACGTGAACGGTCTGCTCGGTGCCCGGAATGGTGGCACCTACCGGCAACGTGCTTGAGACGGATACGGAGGCCACATTAATCTGTTTTGGCAGATCGGAGGAGGTACAGAGCGCGTTAGCATGTGGCATAAATAACGCGGCGGTTCCCAGGACCAGGAAGAAAAAGCACTGTTTAATCATTTGCATAATGGTTTGCCTGAACGGTGAATCAGTGGCACTGCGCAGCAGCGTTAAGGATGTTGGTTTTCTCTGTCTCATCCGTAAGGACGTAGTCGGCCTCGCAGTGCTCGCTCGCATCCTGTCCCCAGGTGACGGCGAGATGCCCTTGCTTTGGCAGGCCGGAGAGATAGGTCTGGCCGTCATTGCCGACAATAAATTCGCTGTCCTTATCCTCCGTTGTTACCGTCGCACCGAAGGGCAGCGGTTTACCGTTGTGCGTCAGCGTCATCAGGACCCGGCTGCCCACGCGGGTATTAAAGCTGGCGCGCACCACGGCCCCGCGTGTCGGGGTAACAACGTACGCTGCGTGCGTCACGTCGGCCTCGTCGGGCAGGGTTTCGGTATCCAGCGCAATGGTATTGTGGCGATAAGGGGTAACAAACGGCACGACGGTATAGCCGCGGAAGTCGGTCTCAACGCCCGTCTGATTGGCGATATGGGTACCGTGTGTTCCCGGTGCTTTCACCAGCGCAATGGTCTCTCCGAGCGGCTGGCTCAGGGTTATCCCGTTGGCGTGCACGATCGCGCCACCCTGCAGCCCGACGTTTACGGTTTGCTGGATTTATCCTGGCTTACCCCGCCACTCACTTCGCCATAGGTCGCTTTATAATCGGCGTTCATGCTGGTGGAGTTTCCGCTACCGGTACTGCTCAGCCCCTCCTGAATATTCCAGTTCAGGTTGTCTCCCTTCAGCGCGGTACCGTTAAGGCCGATGTTCTGCGTCGTACCGTCTTTGGTGTTGTTGAGGTTGTAGGTGGCCCAGGTGTTATGCATCCAGCGATCCAGTGGAACGGAGACATTTAACGAGAACTGGTTGTCGTTCATCACATCGTCACCGTTCGCATCGCTGTCCTGGGTGTTTTTGTTCATGCTGTAGCTCAGGCTGTAGCTGACGCCGTGCCAGCTGTTGTTGTAGCTGACGCTCATGGAGGTCATATCCTGGCTCTGGCTCCAGTAGGTCTCTTTGACCAGGCTCAGGGTGACAGAGCCCCAGCCCGCGGGCAGCGTCTGGTCGACGGTGGCTTCCGTTCGGGCACGTCGCTGCTGCGGCGCAGACCCGTCGTCTGAACGGGTGTAAGACTCCATCGTGTCTTCCAGGGTGTAAAACCCTTTGCTGTTGTAGCGATAGCCCGCCAGGGAGAAGTGAGTGCCCGAGGCGACAAAATCTTTGCTGTAGCGAACGCGCCAGGAGCGGCCTTTGCTGGCCTGCTGCTTTTTCAGCAGCGCTTTGGCGCGGGTGACATCAAGGGAGAAAGCACCCAAATCGCCCAGGTTTTTCCCGACGCCCAGCGCCCGGGACTGATAATGGCGACTCTGCTGCGCACCACCGTAGGCGGTGAAACCCAATGGCATGCCGTAGATGGCGCTGCCCTCGGCAAACGGGGTTTGTTCGACGTCCTTGTCGTAAGACCGGTAACGCCCGGCGGTCACGCTGTAGCGGAGATTCTTTTCACGCTGCAGGACCGGGACCGAGGCGTAAGGCACGACAAAGTGACTTTCGCTGCCGTCGGTCTCTTTCACGGTGACCTGCAGATCGCCGCTGCTGCCGGTGGGATAGAGATCGTTAATTTCAAACGCACCGGGTGCAACCGTGTTCTGATAAATGACGTAACCGTTCTGACGAACCATCACCAGCGCATTGCTGTGGGCAGTGCCGCGAATAATCGGCGCATAGCCTTTTTCACTGTCCGGGAGCATGTCGGTATCGGATTTCAGCTCAACCCCGGTATAGGGCACGCTGTCGAAAACGTCCGACGGGGAGGTGCTTTGCCCGACGGTCATATCGCTTTTCATCGCCACGATATCGCGTTGAGCATAGGTGTAGACGGAGGAGAACCTGTGCTCTTCCTCGTTGCCCGTTGTGCTGCGATTCCACGTGGAATAATTGCGTATGCGCCAGGCCCCCACATTGAGGCCCGGGCGCAGGTTAACGTACTGGCTGCTGTTATCCTGCTCTCCCTGCACACGGGCATGGCTCTGGCTGGCGGTGGCGCTGTAGTTCAGCAGACCTGCGGTGATCCCTTCGTCGAACGTTTTCGGGTCGATATACCCGCGCGGGACCTGGCCCAGCGCCGTTTGTGGAATACTGAGCAACAGTTGCTGATGTCGAACCTGAAACGTTGCGGATGCCGCGGGAATGGCGCTTATATCGGCGCACTGGCCTTTAGCCATCAGCGCGGGATACTGCCGGGTTTTGATCCCAAGGTTTTTTAGCTCATCCAGGCTAAAGCAGGGTTGAAGAGAATGATTGCCCTGAGCGTCTTTTATTAATTTGAACGTGACATCACGGGTATCAATTTTATTATTGTTGATGAAAATGTTGACCTGATATTTCCCGGGGGCTTGTCCCGGTCCTTTTTCATAAACAGACAGGTCGGTTTTCCCCTGTTGAGGATTATCAATATCCAGTAATGCCGGGTTGAAATAATCATCAGCCATAACCTGCTGCGCAAAGATCGCCAGTGCCAGGCCACATAAAATGACCAGCATTGAAGAAAGGCGATGGATGAACGGCTTTTTATGGCTGTACATGATGATATTAATAGCCTGAGTGGGTGTTAATGAACGGATGCCGACCAGGTCTGGCTGATGCTGCCGTAATCAGTAATAATGGAGTAGGTGACGGTCGACCCGCTGGCATTATCGGGTAAGGCAAAGTGCGTTTCCGTTTTGGGGACTGCCCAGGTGGCTTTATCCACTTTATGGCCGTTAAGCATCACCGTCTGGAAATTCATATAGAAAGGCGTCGGGTTATTCACAACCAGGTCGTGACCTTCACGATGCCACTGAAGCTTGTCCGCCACAGCCTCGGGTTTGCCTGTTATTGCTGACGGGCGATACAACAATTTAATGCGTGTATTAATGGCAATCTGCAGGGTATTTACCCCTTCGACGTGCTTTGACGAGGGAATAGCTTTGATATTAAGCCAGTAAAGAGATTCACGATCCTCGGGCAAATTTCCGCCGGTGCGCACGACACGCAGGACGTTATCCTCTTTCGCATCGAGACGAAACAGCGGTGGGGTGATCAGGAAGGGGGCTTTAGCCGGGTTTTTACCGCCAGAATCAACCCAGGACTGTACCAGATAATCCGTGGCATCTGGGTTTGAAAGACCCAGAGACGACTCCTTTTTGTCGCCCTGATAGACCAGGCGTGTGCCATTAATAACGACACCGGCATGGGAAGTGGCGGCTACCAGTAAAAGAGCACTCAGTAAATAACCGTGGCGCATAAAGGTATCTCAATAAAAGAAGAGATATTAACTCTCAGAACAGAGCTAATATCTCAGGATGGATAATATCAGTTATAAATAACGGTGAAGGTCGACACGGCATTTGCCAGGCCTGCGGTGATTGCGGCCTGGGTCTGAATATAACGGGCTCCAAACTCCAGGGAAGGTGCGAATAAGTGGGGAAATTCTTCTCGGCTGACTCAGTCATTTCATTTCTTCATGTTTGAGCCGATTTTTTCTCCCGTAAATGCCTTGAATCAGCCTATTTAGACCGTTTCTTCGCCATTTAAGGCGTTATCCCCAGTTTTTAGTGAGATCTCTCCCACTGACGTATCATTTGGTCCGCCCGAAACAGGTTGGCCAGCGTGAATAACATCGCCAGTTGGTTATCGTTTTTCAGCAACCCCTTGTATCTGGCTTTCACGAAGCCGAACTGTCGCTTGATGATGCGAAATGGGTGCTCCACCTTGGCCCGGATGCTGGCTTTCATGTATTCGATGTTGATGGCCGTTTTGTTCTTGCGTGGATGCTGTTTCAAGGTTCTTACCTTGCCGGGGCGCTCGGCGATCAGCCAGTCCACATCCACCTCGGCCAGCTCCTCGCGCTGTGGCGCCCCTTGGTAGCCGGCATCGGCTGAGACAAATTGCTCCTCTCCATGCAGCAGATTACCCAGCTGATTGAGGTCATGCTCGTTGGCCGCGGTGGTGACTAGGCTGTGGGTCAGGCCACTCTTGGCATCGACACCAATGTGGGCCTTCATGCCAAAGTGCCACTGATTGCCTTTCTTGGTCTGATGCATCTCCGGATCGCGTTGCTGCTCTTTGTTCTTGGTCGAGCTGGGTGCCTCAATGATGGTGGCATCGACCAAGGTGCCTTGAGTCATCATGACGCCTGCTTCGGCCAGCCAGCGATTGATGGTCTTGAACAATTGGCGGGCCAGTTGATGCTGCTCCAGCAGGTGGCGGAAATTCATGATGGTGGTGCGGTCCGGCAAGGCGCTATCCAGGGATAACCGGGCAAACAGACGCATGGAGGCGATTTCGTACAGAGCATCTTCCATCGCGCCATCGCTCAGGTTGTACCAATGCTGCATGCAGTGAATGCGTAGCATGGTTTCCAGCGGATAAGGTCGCCGGCCATTACCAGCCTTGGGGTAAAACGGCTCGATGACTTCCACCATGTTTTGCCATGGCAGAATCTGCTCCATGCGGGACAAGAAAATCTCTTTTCTGGTCTGACGGCGCTTACTGCTGAATTCACTGTCGGCGAAGGTAAGTTGATGACTCATGATGAACCCTGTTCCATGGCTCCAGATGACAAACATGATCTCATATCAGGGACTTGTTCGCACCTTCCCTAACTGAACATTTAATGGATTACTTAACCCGTTCACTACCTGACAAGCAGAATCAATAATTTCACCGGTGAAGTTAATCTGACCTTCACCGTTTGTTGCCGCAAATGCGGATGCAGAACATCCTGCCGTTGCGGCGATAAATAAACCTATAGCAACCTTGTTCATAACAAATCCTGGTATGTTTCTGGTGAGAACGTTGCCTGGACGTTTTCACCGTTGACCTTAAATGATTTTCCGTTGGTTATTTAATCAGAAACGGGTGGGGTAAGAATCTTCAACGGCAATCACAAATAATTGAAATAGTGCTTGAGTTTCTTTTTTCGTCATAAAAACAGAAGGATGATCCGGTTCAAAAACACTAACGGCCAGACGTTCTTCAGGGCTATATTGTTAACAAGATGAAGCTGTCAGGAGAGATGTCGTGGATTATCGCAAAATTATCAAAGAGGTAGGACGAGGGAAAAATCATGCCCGCGATCTGGACCATGAAACCGCTCGTGCGCTCTATACGCATATGCTCAACGGTGACGTACCCGACCTTGAAATGGGCGGTATCCTGATAGCGCTGCGTATCAAAGGAGAAGGCGAAGCGGAGATGCGTGGCTTCTACGAAGCAATGCAGGCGCAGACCCTGCGCTTAAACGCGCCAGTGGCAAAACCGATGCCGATTGTGATCCCGAGCTACAACGGGGCACGCAAGCAGGCCAACCTGACGCCGCTGCTCGCTATTTTATTGCACAAGCTGGGCTTCCCGGTGGTGGTGCATGGCGTAAGCGAAGATCCAACCCGCGTGCTGACCGAAACGATTTTCGGCATGCTGGGTATCGAACCCACACGGCATGCCGGCCAGGCACAGGCGAAGCTTGATGGCCATCAGCCGGTTTATATCCCTGTCGGAGCACTCTGCCCCCCGCTGGAGAAGCAGCTTGATATGCGCTGGCGCATGGGCGTGCGTAACAGCGCGCATACGCTGGCGAAACTGGCTACGCCGTTTGGCGAAGACGCGGCTCTGCGTCTTTCCAGCGTCTCTCACCCGGAGTACGTGACGCGAGTGGGGAAATTCTTTGAAGACATAGGCGGCAGGGCCTTGTTGATGCACGGCACGGAAGGCGAGGTGTATGCTAACCCGCAGCGCTGCCCACAGATGATGCTGATTGATTCCGCTGGCATGCGCGCCATTCTCGAGCGAGGGGAAGAGCGTTCCGACGCGATCCTGCCTGACGCAAAAGATCCGCATACCACCGCCCACTGGATTGAGCAGTGCCTGGCCGGAAAGGTTCCGGTACCGCACGCGATCAAGCTGCAGATGGCCTGTTGCCTGCTGGCGACCGGTGAAGTTGAATCCGTAGAGGCAGGGATGGAACGCGTCGGGAAGACGTTTTAAGCCCAAAAAAAAAAAGCCCGTCCAGTGGCGGACGGGCAAGCAAGGGTAACAACAACAGGGTCAATGAGGGTTGGAGCAGCTCACCAGAGGGTATGGCGAGGGTGGAGCATTCAGTCAATTACTTATAGATAACCGCAGTACCGCTCAGTTTGTTATTGGTGTTCGCGGAGGTGATGGTGTATCCGCTTGCACCGGCAGCAGCAGCTTTCTCAGCCAGTTTCGCTTCCAGACCGTCCAGAGTGGTCGCGCCTTCAGCACTTACCACACCGAGTTTGTTCATGCTCTGCGCCTGAGATGGAGACACAGGTTCTGCAGCAAAAGCGCCGAAAGACAGAGCGGACAGGGCAACAGCAGCAACAGCATATTTGATGGTTTTCATAATTAATCTCTCGCAGGTGATTCTGTTAAGGGGACGATGTTCCGTCGATGTGATAAGTATCACGTTTTTTTATGCGAGAGAAAATCGAAGAGAATTGACGTGGTTGCTCAAAAAAATTGAATGACAAATAACTTATTGAATATTAATAAATTCAGAGGACGACTTTACACTTCTTGTAGCTGCGCTTTACAGAAGCGACGAGAAGGGCACATTTTGCTACGCGGTTCGCAAAAAACCGTGAGCGTAAAGGTAACCGCCTGCGCCGTTAACTTCGGTAAAGGAAAGTCAACGTAGCTGGCTGTCTTTCGATCCTCTGCGATTATATCCTGAGTGCGCGCTATTTTTCGAATCTTTCTCCTGCTGGCAGGCGATGCATAACCGTACGCCTGGTATGGCTTTGCGCCGCGCTTCTGGGATCACTTCTCCACACTCTTCACATTCATAGAGACTTTCACCGCGCGGAATTTCACCGCGAGCGCGCGCAACCGCATCTTCAATTGTACTGTTGATTTGTTCGTTAACGGCGTCATCATTCGCCCAACCGGAAGCCATGGTTTACTCCTGGGATCTGTTAAGCCCTGTTTTTACTATGGGGTGAAAAAACGTGCAGTCAAGGCAGAGAGGAACTGCATCTGTCAGGCAGATGCAGTTTGTTTATAGAAAGAGACGTTATTTATAAATGGTCGCCGTGCCATACATATGGTTATCCCCGCCCGCGGCGTTAACCACGAAACCTTTAGCCCCTTCCTGGCGGGCTTTTTCGGCGAGTTTATTCTGGAGATCGTCAAGGTTACTTGCGCGGCTTACCGAGACGGTGCCCGCAGGCTTGAGCTGGCTGGTATCTGTATTGTCGGTCAATGACTGTACCGCCATGGCAGAGAATGACGCGGTAGCCAGTGCACCCGCGAGAACAACAAGGGTCAGGTATTTTTTCATAATCACATCCTCATGAGGAAACAACAGGTGATTCCCTTTAAGTTTAGAAGCCTGGCGAGTGTGATTTAGCGCAAAAATTTGATGATGATCTGCTTATTTTTTGAACGATATAAACTGACGTTTTACTGACAGATCATAGACATAAAGGTGTTTGATTTATGACGGGTTTTTGAGCGTCGCAGAGAAATATTTACCGTTGAGCCTGCAAAGGGTATCTTACGCCGCTGTTTAAAGGAGAAAGCCATGACTTCCCAAAAGCCGGGATTGCACCCACGAAATCGCCATCGTAACCGCTATGACATGAATGCGTTATGTCAGAGCTGTCCTTCGCTGCAGGACTACATTGTGCAGACACCTGCCGGTGAACCTTCGGTCAACTTTGCCGATCCGCAGGCGGTTAAAATGCTCAATAAAGCCCTGCTGGCACACTATTACGGTGTGGCGCACTGGGATATTCCGGAAGGCTTTCTCTGCCCACCCGTGCCGGGGCGGGCCGATTATCTCCACCATCTTGCCGATCTTCTCGCTGGCGATCGCAACGGTGTCATCCCTGAGCAAGCATCCGTGCTTGATATCGGTACCGGGGCGAATCTGATTTATCCGTTGATTGGCGTTCATGAATATCACTGGCGCTTTACCGGCAGTGAAATCGGTAATGAGGCGTTTTCCAGCGCACAGGCGATTATCAACGCCAACCCTGGGTTAAGCCGGTCTGTCCGCTTGCGTCGGCAGAAAGATGCCGCATCGATCTTCAACGGGATTATCCACAAGAACGAAAGCTACGATGCCACCCTGTGTAACCCACCGTTCCATGACTCCGCGGCCACCGCCCGTGCGGGCAGCGAGCGCAAACGCCGCAATCTCGGTCAGGCGGAAGATGCCGCGCTGAACTTTGGGGGGCAGCAACAGGAACTGTGGTGCGAGGGGGGAGAAGTGGCATTCATCCTGCGAATGATTGAGGAAAGTAAAGTATTTGGCCGTCAGGTTAAATGGTTCACGACGCTGGTATCCCGTGGGGATAACCTGCCCCCCCTGTACCGTGCACTGACCGACGTGGGCGCCGTTAACGTGGTGAAAAAAGAGATGGCGCAAGGCCAGAAGCAGAGCCGCTTTATCGCCTGGTCATTTATGGACGCTAACAAGCGCAGTAAATAACCCACAGGCAGGCCGGGTAAGGCGACGCCGTTACCCGGTCCCCACGCTATAAGGTGGGCTCCTGTGGCGGTGTGGGGGACGCCGGTGAGGGTAATACCTGGTAGGTCTGCACCGGCATCCGCACCGCGGCCAGGTCAAAGTGTTTTTTCACCATACTGTCGAGCGCAAAGCGCACCGTCCACTGCTTCAGTGGCTGCGTGGTGAACGACACGCGCAGGGTAAATGCCGTGTTCGTCAGGCCGACAATACCGGCAAACGACGGCTCTCCAATCACCAGCCCGCGAATATCCTCCATCGCCATCATCTCTTCCACGGCGTCCCGTAGCGCCTGTTTCGCTTTATCTGCATCTTCATGACGGTCAACGTCGTAGTTGGCCACTACCGAGCCAATGCCTCGGACAAAGTTAGCGAAAGTGGTTATCGATGACCATGGAATTATGTGGTACGCCCCGGTGTCCTGGCGCACGCCGACGGAACGAATGGACATGCGCTCTACCGTGCCGGTTAACGGCCCAATCGTGACCAGATCCCCGGTGTTCATCCCGTTCTCAAACTGGATAAAGACGCCGGTGATTATATCCTTCACCAGGGTTTGCGAACCAAAGGAGATAGCCAGCCCCAGCGCGCCGGCACCTGCCAGCAGTGGCGCGATGTTCACGCCGATTTCCGAGAGCACAATCATGATGGTAATGGTGCTGATAATAACCGCCAGCGCATTGCGAAACAGCGTCAGCAGGGTGCGGGCACGGGCGCTGGGCAGGGGGCGGCCGTGAATGTCGGAGACCAGACGGTTCTCGATAAGGCTCGCCAGCAACGTCCAGCCAACCGCAGAGAAGAAGAGGATCAGCGCGATGCGAATTAAAATATCGACGGTCTTTTCGCCCGCGCCGTTGTGCAGCCAGTTCCAGAAGTCAAACAATCCCCATGCGTTAAGCAACAGCATAATCGCCACGCAGACGGTGAGAATGCGCGCCACTTTCAGTGATACCGAGATCCAGCCGTTGACCCTTTTTTGCAGTTCCGGATAACTGCGCTGCACCTGTGGCGAGAGGGTGAAGGTTTTCGATAGCCAGCGCGACAGCAGGCCAGAGACAAATGCCGCAATGCCAATGATGGCCAGGCTCTTGAACGTCGCCCCCATCATAAATTTCAGGCTGTTGCCCGGGTCGAACAGCGAGAAGAAGCACAACACGATAAAGTAGGCGCTCGCCAGCCAGTGCCACACCAGCGCGAAGGCGCGGATAAAGAGACTGAAAAACGACAGGGAACGATCGGCCAGATGCAGCAAGCTTTGGGTAATGGTCTTTTTGTTATGGAAGATAAGGTACAACGCCCAGACGGTAATGCAGATCATAATCAGCACATTCGCCAGGGCGCCAAACTGCACGTTGACCTGGTTGGAGATGATCGGCACGGCAACCAGCAGACCGTAACCAATCAATCCACTGAGCACGCTGAGGCGCAGCGCCCAGTATCTGGCGCTCTCATCCCGAATCGAGAAGGGACGAAGATCCGGTACGTGCGGGCAAAATATCAAACGCAGCAGCGCCTTAAAGAACTCAATCAGCGCAAAGGCGTTAAGGAAGAGCGCCTGCTGGAAAGCGATGGTTTTATTGCCGGCGTTAAGCCTGTCGGCCAGGACCTGGCCCATAAACAGCGTCAGCGCCAGCAGCAGTAAATCGATGATAAACGCCGACGCTATCATCAGCGGCAGGTGTAACCAGCTGCTTTTCTGCTGGTTCTTCTTGCGCCCCCATTGCCCCATCTTACGGTAGAGCGGCCATGCGCACAGGCGTACCAGCCAGTAAAACAGAAATACAGCGCCCGCCAGCATCAAAAACTGCGTGGCGGCTGTCGTAAACGTATGGGGATTAAACGGTTTATGGGGCGAACCAATCAGGTTGCGATAGAGCTGGGCAAAGCGCGAGGAGAGCTCGCTTCCATAGTGACGGCTCACGTCGGTGACATTTTCCAGCACCGTTTTTTGTTCTTCCACTTGCGGAGGGGTAATTGTCGGCACCGGTTCCTGCGGTGGCGTGGCGGCGACTTTTCGCAATTGTCCGATTAACTCCTGCCGGGAGGTATCGTTTTCAAGCACATCGGCAAGGGCACTGTAGGCGGCTTTTTTCTGTTCAACATCCGGCTCTGGGGGCGGTGTCGTTTGCTGTGTGGCGGTCGTGCCGGTGGTGACGCCGGGGATGGAAACGGCGAACGATGGCGCACAAAACAGGCTAAGCAACAGCAAGATCCACGGCACGGCATCCTCCGGTGAAAATAATGAACAAAAAGATAAGTATAGAGGGCGAGGCGCGCGGGAGGATTTTTGGGAACAATCTGGCGTAAAAAAGCCGGGCATGCCCGGCTCAGAATGGCGTAACTGAAGCGCTATCAGGAGACGTGCTGCAGGAACTCCTGCAGGCGCTGGCTCGGTGGATTAGCGATCAGCGCTTGTGGGTTACCGTCTTCAGCGATACGGCCCTTATCAATAAAGATCAGGCGGGAAGCCACTTTCTCAGCAAAGCCGATTTCGTGGGTCACGATGACCATTGTCATCCCTTCTTCAGCCAGATCCTGCATGACTTTCAGCACTTCGTGACGCAGTTCCGGGTCAAGCGCCGAGGTTGGCTCATCGAACAACATCATCTTCGGTTTTACCGCCAGTGCGCGGGCGATAGCCACACGCTGCTGCTGTCCACCGGACAACTCAGAAGGGTAGTGATGAGCACGTTCCGCGAGGCCGACTTTAGCCAGCAGATCTTTAGCCAGCGTTTCCGCAGCCGCTTTGCTGGCACCACGTACGCGCAGTGGACCAAACATTACGTTTTCCAGCGCCGTCAGGTGCGGGAACAGGTAGAACTGCTGGAACACCATGCCGGCTTCCTGACGAATCAGACGGTCGTCGACTTTCGGGTCATTCACCTTCAGGCCATCGACAATCAGATCGCCGCTGGTGATCTCTTCCAGCTTGTTGATGCAGCGCAGCAGAGTCGATTTACCGGAACCGGATGGCCCGATAATTACCACCACTTCACCCTGTTTGATGTTCAGATCGATATTGTGCAGCACCTGGGTTGGGCCAAAGTGCTTGGAAACGTTTTTAAATTCAATCACAGGATTTTCATCCTTCTTTCAAGACGACGCAGAACGAAACTCAGAACCAGAGTGATGATCAGGTAGACAACGGCTACCGCACTCCAGATTTCCAGCGCACGGAAGTTGCCCGCAATGATCTCCTGGCCCTGACGGGTCAGCTCAGCAACGCCGATAACGATGAACAGCGACGTATCCTTAATACTGATGATCCACTGGTTCCCCAGCGGTGGCAGCATGCGGCGCAGGGCCAACGGCAGAATGACGTGGCGGATAGTTTCGCGACGAGAAAGGCCTAACGCCAGACCCGCTTCACTGAAACCTTTATGAATCGACAGGACCGCACCACGGGTAATTTCCGCGATATAGGCACCTGAGTTGATCATAATGGTCACGACAGCGGCGCTGAACGGGTCAATGCGCAGGTCGGTGAAAGCCATTGGCAGGGCGAAGTAGATGAACATGACCTGAACGACAATTGGGGTGCCGCGGATCACTTCGATGAAAACCAGTGCGATGTGGTTTGCAATCCAGCCGCCGTAGGTGCGGGCGAAACCGGCGACAAGACCGATAATCAACCCACCAACCAGACCGAGGACCGAAATCCACAGGGTCATTTTAGCGCCTTCAAGCAAGATAGGAATGGCAGGCCAGATGGCGCTCCAGTCAAACTGCATGATAGTTTCCTGTTACTGTTACCGTGTTTCTAAAATAGCAGGGGCGAAAGGTCGCCCCCGAGTGAACGTCATTTTTAAGAATTATTATTTAGGCTCGGTACCGAACCATTTTTTATAGATTTCGTTGTAGGTGCCGTTCTCTTTCAGGGTTTTCAGCGCGCCGTTAACTTTCGTACGCAGGTCGTCGCTGCCTTTCGGGAACGCAATACCGTACTGCTGGGCTTCCAGAGAATCACCGACGGCTTTGAACTTGCCGTTGCCCGCCGTTTTGATGAAGTACAGGATGTTAGGGGTATCGTGCAGCACTGCGTCAGCACGGTTGGTACCCAGCTCCATGTAGGCGTTATCGATGTTCGGGAACTGACGCAGGTCTTTGGTTTTGATGTTTGCTTTCGCGTAATCAACAGAACCGGTACCGCCTTTCACCGCGACGACTTTACCGTCGAGGTCTTTCACGCTTTTTACGTCGTTATTATCGGCTTTCACCATCACCAGCAGGCCGCTTTTGTAGTAGCCGTCAGAGAAGTCGATCGCTTTTTTACGTTCTTCAGTAATGGTGATACCGGCCAGGGCCAGATCAACGTTTTTCGTTTGCAGTGCCGGGATGATGCCGCTGAAGTCCATTGGCTTCAGGGTGTAATCCAGTTTGAGTTCTTTTGCGATAGCAGCCCACAGATCAACATCAAAGCCAACGTACTTATCACCCTGTTTGAATTCAAACGGAACGAACGCCGTGTCGGTCGCCACAACCAGTTTGTCGGCAGCCTGGGAAGAGACCGCAAAAGCCAGGGTAAGTGCAGCCAGTGAAACTTTTAATACAGACTTCATAGCATTTCCTTTTATATCCACGGGGCGATCCCCTGCGAGAACGAGTGGCACAATGAAAAAATCGTGCCAACTTTACAAGCTGTTGTTTTACAAAGGGGATGATGTCATGCATTGCACAGAAAACGGGGCAATGAACTTTTATTGCACCAAAGTGGAGCACCGTTTTGGTGCGCATCATTTGGCTCAACTGACGAAGCGTTATTTAGCGTAAATTCTGACGAAAAAACAATCTTCCGTTAACGGTTGTGTGAGGTGATTATTACAATTTTTTCACTTTTGCAGCGTCTCAGGCCAAAAACGTGCACCATAGATGTGCAAAACCCTCACCGGAGGGCGAGGGTTGTATAGGAAATTCTTATGAATTATTCGATGTTGGACTCAATGAACCACAGGAACTGATCCAGGTCGCGGGAAGCGGCGGTGAAGATATCGGCTGTATCTTCGTCTTTCGCTTCGCCGATAGCTTTACGCACATCATTAGCCACTATCGCGTAGCGGTCTGCCAGCTCTTTCAGGTGATCCTGAACGGTATGGATATCCAGCGGATAACTTTTCAGTGGCGTCTTACTGTTAATCACCTGCGTGGTACCCAGTGCCACACCGCCTAACTGTACGGCACGTTCGGCCATGGTATCGAGGTGGGTAACCAGTGCTGTGCGGAAGCCATCCAGCATTTCATGAACGGCAATAAAGTTTGCACCGCGCATATTCCAGTGGGCCTGTTTGGTGATCAGCGAAAGATCGATGAACTGGATCACCTGGCGATTCAGCAACTCAATGGTCGCTTTTTTGTCGCTATCCGATACATCGTTACGGGTATAAAGCAGATTAGACGCTTTCGTTTTCACCAGTTTAGCGGTACTCATAATCTCATATCCTCTTGATGTTTGTGTCCCAGGTAATTGCGGGATTAAGTATAGCACCGGATTTTTTCCCTGCGGGGAGGCTCTGCCTATCAGTTTAATAGTGAGAAGGACGTTGTGTTTGCAATGGTATGAAATTAAAGGGATTATTTAAAATTGATGCAGATCAATCCTAATTCAGGAAAACGTTATCGACAGCGGGGAAATATTTCACGAAGAGTGCAAAGTATGTAAAAAAATATTTTAAACGGGAAACTGGCCTTTATTCTGCATGGCTATAAAGCCACGCAGAATATAGAGCGCTAATTGAGGTCAATTTTCTCAACTTTAGGTTCCGGGCGCATCGTCAGCGTTGAGCCCATTGAGGCGGCGATAATCGAACACAGGGCCAGCGTCTGGGTGAAGGTCAGGGTTTCCCCGAGGAAGACCATCCCTGACAGGGCGGCGAGCGCGGGCTCCATGCTCATTAGCGTGCCGAAAATGCGCGTCGGCAGGCGCGTAAGGGCTATCATCTCTAAAGAGTAGGGGAGTGCTGTGGAAAGAATGGCGACCGCCAGCCCGATGGGCATGACTGACCATTGCCAGATGGACTCGGTGGCCTGAGCCATACCCACCGGCACAAAGATGATAGCGGCAATCAATGAACCGATTGCCACCGTCGCCGGGCCATGCTCTTCCCCGGCGCGCTGTCCGGTCACTATATAGATAGCCCAGCAGGCACCCGCCCCCAGAGCCAGCGCCGCGCCCGTGAGATCGATCTCTGAGACGCTTTGACCCAGCGGCAGCAGGAACCACAGGCCAAGAACGGCTAGAATTACCCAGATAAAGTCAACGGGACGACGGGACGAGAAAAGCGCTACCGCCAGCGGGCCAGTAAACTCCAGTGCCACGGCAATCCCCAACGGAATTGTCTGGATGGAGAGATAGAACATGTAGTTCATCGCTCCCAGGGACAGCCCGTAAAAAAGCAGCGGTAAGCGTTGTTCTTTTTTAAAGCGTAAACGCCAGGGTTTGAAAATCACCACCAGGATCGCGGTTCCGAGGGCAATACGCAGGGCCGTGACCCCAGGCGCACCGACCAGCGGAAAGAGGGATTTAGCCAGCGAGGCACCGCTTTGAATGGACAACATGGCGATGAGTATGACGACAACCGGCAACCAGACCGACGACGAGCGGAATAACCCAGGCATCCTTTCTCCTGTCAACTTATGTCAAATGAAGTAAAGGTTGCAGTGTAAAGGAAATAAGCTGCAACGGTTGAGAGACCGTTGAAAAAAAAACGTGTAAATTCCGTAAAATGGTTAAGCGCTGGTGGATTTATCGCCTGTCAGATTAGGAATAATCTGGATGAATGTAACGGCGCAGGCGCGCAGTATGAGCGTTTTATAGCGAAAATTGTATGTGATTTGAATGAGATAGCTGACGCTGGAAACGTTCTGTTACAGGAAAGGTTCTGTTAGACATCACGAATCACAAAGAGTTTCGCAAATTTTTTTGATATATTTAAAACTTACGGACTTACTTGAAGCACATTTGAGGTGGTTATGAAAAAAATTGCATGTCTTTCAGCACTGGCCGCTGTACTGGCTGTTTCCGCAGGTACCGCTGTAGCTGCTACTTCTACTGTAACCGGTGGTTACGCTCAGAGCGATATGCAGGGCGTGATGAACAAAGCTAACGGTTTCAACCTGAAGTATCGTTACGAGCAGGATAACAACCCACTGGGCGTGATCGGTTCTTTCACCTACACCGAGAAAGATCGTTCTGAAAACGGCGCATACAACAAAGGCCAGTACTACGGCATCACCGCTGGTCCAGCTTACCGTCTGAACGACTGGGCAAGCATCTACGGTGTTGTAGGTGTTGGCTACGGTAAATTCCAGCAGACCGAAAACCAGGGTCTGAACCGCACTGCAAGCAACAGCGACTACGGCTTCTCCTATGGCGCGGGTCTGCAGTTCAACCCAATCCAGGACGTCGCTCTGGACTTCTCTTATGAGCAGAGCCGTATCCGCAACGTTGACGTTGGCACCTGGATCGCGGGCGTAGGTTACCGCTTCTAATCACTTCGGTGAGCCAGTAAAAAATCCGCCCAATGTGGCGGATTTTTTTTTACGTTAATCCCTCGCCTTGCATGAGAGGGTAGCAGATTGCCCGGATTATTTACTCTTAATATCGAAGATATCGGTTCCCAGATGGTTATAGTCAACTTTCTGTAACTTGAAGTTGGTAATGTAAACTGGGGGAGCCTTCTTGTTAGAGACAAACGGGTACGCATTTTTTATCTGCTGTGCCGAAATCCCCGTCCACTGCGAGAAGAAGGTCAGGAAATCATTGGCCGAACGCCGCGCTTTAATAATGCGATGCGTTTTATCATCACTCGACACAACCATAAACGGTACCTGGAAGTTCTGCTGGAACTTATCGTCGTGCGCCAGATACTGCACCTCTTTACCGCGCTCTTTAAACGCCAGCCCGTGATCCGAGAAGTAGACCATCGAGAAACTGTCACCCGTATTGCGCAACTGATCGTACAGCTTGCTGAGCAGGTCGTCGGTTTGCGTCATGGTGTAGAGATAGCATGAGGTCTCTTTGGACTGCACAAACTCTGCGTATTTACCGCCGGTCCGATCGCAGGCCTGCGGGTGAGACCCCATCAGGTGCAGAACAATCAGCTGCGGCTGGGTACGCGGAGAGGCAAAGACCTGCGCCGTCATTTTCAGCAACGCTTCATCTTTCGTGTTCTTGTCCGCTTCAAAATCACCGTTCTTCAGGAACTGCACTTCGTCGGCGCGTCTGGCGATACTGGCAATGGCCGTATCGTATTCGCCAATTTGTCCCTGATTGGAGAACCACCAGGTCTGGAAACCTGCGCGGTTCGCCAGGGTAACAAAGTTATCCTGAAACTGGGGTTTGTCATCGACCACCCGGTTCAGCGTCAGGCCGAGAGATTTCTGCGTTGAGCCGCTGGCCGCAACATAATCGGTAAACAGGGTGCCTTTGACCGAACTGGCGAACGGTGTGTTGTCCCAGTGTCCGCCAAATGCTCCCATGGCGTCGCGACGTGCACTTTCACCAATCACCACCACATAGGTGTGATATTTGGGCTTCACGGCCAGCACGTTCCAGGTGTCTTTCATATTTGAAAGCTCAGCCATACGTGCCTGTTCGTCGAGCACCTCTTTATTGTTAACGACGACGTCTTTCACAAAACGGAACACCGGATAGCCGGTATCCTTCAGCTTGAACACCCCACCCCAGGCCAGGTTTTGTACTGGTGCGACAAAGAATGCCACCACGCTAAACGCCAGGCACAGGTGCTCAATTTTTCCCCACGTTTTTTTCTCTTCCGCTTTACGGCGAACGGCTATCACGCCAAGGGCAAAGATAAAGAGGCCGACCACATAGCTGTACCAGGGGAAGATCGTCAGGATCTCTGTTGACTCTTCCATATTGGTCGAGTGCAGCGCCAGCAGGGTATTAAAGTTCGGCGAGCCGTAAGCCTGACCAAACGGGAAATAGAGTGCAGCGACCAGAGAACAGATTCCGACTAACGTTTTTTGCGCGCGCGGAGCCGTTCGCCACAGCACATGCAATATGCAGGTAAAGGCCACGGCATAGAGCAGGCTAAAGGGATAGCCCAGCGCAAAGTTAATCAGTAATGACTGCAAAAAGTAAAATCCCGTCCACGGGCTTAAGGCCCGGCTACGGGTAACAACGGTGTCTATCAGGGTTAAATTCATAGGTCACTATCATGGATAAAAACGCCATGTGCTCACCCTGGCGTCAAGGGTCATAACCTGCCTGACAGTGCGTGGAGAGGGAATGAGGGTCCGCTTCAGCGAGCCGCAAATTGTGCAGGGCTGCAAGAAGATAGTGCGAGCGCTAAATAATAGCAACAGTTGCTAAGCAGATGTTTTGCGAAGGGGATTGCAAATCCGTAAAAAAGATCGGGAATAGGGCGGCTAAAAGCCAGTGTACAGAGGGTTTGTGACGGAAAAATGAAGCGGCGTACCGCAACGCCGCTTAGTGGGAAGGTTTGTCGTCCTGATGCGGGGGTTTGTTGTTAAACATATCGCACAGCATGTTCAACAGCATCAGGCGTACTTTAAAGGGGGAGTGGGTAAACACGTTCATACACCTCTTGAATTCGTTCATGAGACCTCCTGATTTTTGATCCCTTCGATCCGTGAAGGGTGACTGCATTACATACAGATATAGCACAGGCTATATTGTATAGCTATGGCTATTTCGTTAATTTTTTGTGCTTGTAGAGGGATGGTTTACAATGTGCGCTCTCGATACCGGGCGCTGGAAGCGTCACCCCACTGAGGAAGTACAATGAACCGTCGCGCAGGTAAGCCAACAATCAGAAAAACGACGCAACTGGTGAATGTTGAAGAACATGTCGAAGGTTTTCGCCAGGTACGTGAAGCGCACCGTCGTGAGCTGATTGATGACTATGTTGAACTGATTTCCGATTTGATTCGCGAGGTCGGGGAGGCGCGCCAGGTGGATATGGCTGCACGGCTGGGCGTTTCCCAACCGACAGTGGCAAAAATGTTAAAACGTCTGGCCTCCGTGGGCCTGATTGAAATGATCCCCTGGCGCGGCGTCTTTCTGACGCCGGAAGGGGAGAAACTCGCCCAGGAGAGTCGCGAGCGCCACCAGCTCGTCGAAAACTTCTTACTGGTGCTGGGCGTAAGCCCGGAAATTGCCCGCCGGGACGCGGAAGGAATGGAACACCACGTCAGCGAAGAGACGCTGGTTAAGTTTCGCGAATTTACCCTTAAATATGGTCCCTCCGCTGAATGAACATCCCCGGACTGCAGGCCCTGGCACGCGATCGTTTCTTCCATCTCTTATTCATCATTGGCGCAGTATTAAGCATCTTTGTGCCGTTTGCGCCACACACCTGGCCTGCGGTGATTGACTGGCGCACCATCATTACCCTCAGTGGCCTGATGATGCTCACCAAAGGGGTAGAGTTGAGTGGCTATTTTGACGTCCTGGGACGTAAAATGGTGCGCCGCTTTGCCACTGAACGCCGCCTGGCGCTGTTTATGGTGTTCTCTGCTGCGGTGCTGTCGACGTTTCTGACCAACGACGTGGCGCTGTTTATCATTGTGCCACTCACGCTCACGTTGCGTAAGCTCTGCGAGATCCCGGTTAGCCGGCTGATCATTTTCGAGGCACTGGCCGTTAACGCCGGTTCGCTTCTGACCCCTATCGGCAACCCACAAAATATTCTCCTGTGGGGACGCTCCGGGCTGTCGTTTGCCGCTTTTACCTGGCAGATGGCTCCGCTGGCACTGGTGATGATGGTGTCGCTGCTGGCGGTCTGCTGGTTCGCGTTCCCGGTCAAAAAACTGCAGTATCACAGCGGTACCACGGGCCCGCAGTGGCAGCCGCGTCTGGTGTGGAGTTGTCTGGCGCTGTACATCGTTTTCCTGTTCGCGCTGGAACTGAAGTATGAACTGGCGGGCGTACTGCTCGTCGCCGCCGGTTTTTTATTCCTGGCGCGGCGCGTGCTGATCAGCGTGGACTGGACGTTATTGCTGGTCTTTATGGTGATGTTTATTGATGTACATCTGCTTATCCAGCTTCCGGTACTGCAACACGTTCTGCACAGCGTCAGCGGCCTGTCGCAGCCGGGATTGTGGCTCACGGCGATTGGTCTGTCACAGTTCATCAGCAACGTGCCTTCCACCATTTTACTCCTCAACTACGTTCCCCCTGACACGCTGCTGGCGTGGGCGGTGAATATCGGCGGGTTTGGGCTGCTGCCCGGTTCGCTTGCTAACCTGATTGCCCTGCGTATGGCTAACGATCGTCGTATCTGGTGGCGTTTCCATGTCTGGTCGATCCCGATGCTGATTTGGGCCGCGGCGATCGGTTTCGGAATTTTCCTTCTCATATAGTGCGCAATTTGTCAGTTTTTCCTGGCAAACGTATAGCAACGTCCTAGCTTTAGTGAACGGCATAGTGTGATGCCGCTCACTGACAGGACTGTTGCTGACCTATGGCTGAAGATCAAAACCTGCCTGCTGACGAGCAGGAAAACAACACTAAACAGCGTAAGCGCCCGGGCAAAAAACCGTTAATCATCCTTGGCATTGTCGTGGTGGTGATGGTTATCGTGGCGCTGGTCTGGTGGTTTTTAACCCGTAACGAAGAGACCACTGACGACGCCTTTACCGACGGTGATGTGGTGACGATTGCCCCGAAAACGGCAGGCTATGTCACCGAGCTGCGTGTGCGCGATAACCAGCGGGTGAAAAAGGGTGACCTGCTGGTGGTTATCGATCCGCGTGATACCACTGCCCAGCGCGATCAGGCGCAGGCCCAGCTTGGGCTGGCGATAGCCCAGCTGCATCAGGCTCAGGCGCAGCTGGCGCTGTCAAAAGTCCAGTATCCCGCTCAGCGTGATGAAGCCAAAGCGCAGGTGATTAAAGCGCAGGCCGATCTGGCCAATGCGCAGGCGGAGTATCGCCGCCAGCGAGGCGTTGACCCGCGAGCGACCACCCAGCAAAGTATTGATACCGCCAATGCCCAGCTGCGCAGTGCCCAGGCGGGCCTGGCAAGTGCGCAGGCGCAGCTTGAAGTGGCGGAGCAGGTACAGCTGCAGATCCGCCAGCAGGAAACCAATGTGGAAGCGCGTCAGCGCCAGGTCGATCAGGCCAAAGCGCAGCTGGAAACCGCGACGCTGAACCTCTCTTACACCGAAGTCCGCGCCCCGTTTGACGGTTTTGTCACTAAACGCAACGTCCAGCCCGGCACCCTGGTGCAGGCGGGTACCGCGCTGTTTTCACTGGTCTCTCCGAATGTGTGGGTGGTAGCGAACTTTAAAGAGTCGCAGCTCGAACGCATGAAGCCGGGCGATAAGGTCGAGGTGTCCGTAGATGCCTGGCCGGATATGGCGCTCGAAGGCCATGTCGACAGTATTCAACAGGGCAGCGGCTCGCGTTTCTCCGCCTTCCCGTCGGAAAACGCTACCGGTAACTTTGTCAAAATCGTTCAGCGCGTGCCGGTGAAGATCGTGATTGATAAAGGGCTGGATCCCAACAAACCGCTGCCGCTTGGGCTGTCGGTTGCACCGAAGGTGACAGTGGAATGACGGATCACAGCCACGACAACTGGCGACCCGCCAGTAATCCGTGGGCGGTGGCGATTGTGGTCACGCTGGCGGTGTTTATGGAGATCCTCGACACCACTATCGTTAACGTGGCGCTCCCGCATGTGGCCGGGTCGCTCTCGTCCAGCTACGACGAATCCACCTGGGTATTGACCAGCTACCTGGTGGCAAACGGCATAGTGCTGCCGATATCGGCTTTCCTGAGCCGGGTTTTTGGCCGCAAGCAGTTCTTCCTCATCTGCATCGTGATGTTCACCGTCTGTTCGTTCCTGTGCGGGATCGCCACCGAGCTGTGGCAAATCATTCTCTTTCGCGTAATGCAGGGCTTTTTCGGCGGGGGGCTGCAGCCCACGCAGCAGTCGGTGCTGCTCGACTACTTTAAACCCGAGGACCGGGGTAAAGCGTTTGGCCTGTCGTCAATCGCCATCATCGTTGCGCCGGTACTTGGCCCGACGCTGGGCGGCTGGATCACCGATAACTACTCCTGGCGCTGGGTTTTCTTCATCAACATTCCGGTGGGGATTGTAACGGTGCTGGCGATCTACCAGCTGCTGGAAGACCCGCCATGGGAAAGCAAATCGAAAGAGAAGCTGTCTATCGACTGGACGGGGATTGGCCTGATCGCGCTGGGGCTAGGCTGCCTGCAGGTGATGCTCGACCGGGGAGAAGATGAGGACTGGTTTTATTCGAACTTTATTCGCACCTTCGCCGTGCTGACGCTCATCGGCATTATTGGTGCGATTTACTGGCTGGTGTATGCAAAAAAACCGGTGGTAGATCTGCACTGCATGAAAGATCGCAACTTCGCCATCTCCAGCCTGTTGATGGCGGGCATGGCGATGATTCTGTACGGCAGTTCGGTGGTGATTCCGCAGCTTGCACAGCAGGATCTGGGCTACACCGCCACCTGGTCCGGGCTGGTGCTTTCGCCGGGCGCCGTGTTGATCGTATTGACTATCCCGCTGGTGCTGAAGCTGATGCCGGTGGTGCAGACGCGCTGGATTATCGCTTTTGGTTTTACCTGCCTGGCGGTGTCGTTCTTCTGGTCACGTACGCTGACCCCGGACATCGATTTCGAAACGCTGGTGCTGTTCCGCAGTGCGCAGTCGATAGGGCTTGGATTCCTGTTTGTTCCTCTCACCACCATTGCTTTTATTTCGATACCGAGGCGGCTGAACGCCGATGCGGCGGCGCTGTTTACCATGTTCCGCAACGTGGCGGGCTCAATTGGCATCTCGCTTTCTACGGCGGCCATTACCGAACGTTCCCAGGCGCACAGCGCGCATCTGGCCTATCACGCGTCACCGTTTAATGAACAGTTCCAGCTGGCGATACGCGAAAGTGCGCAGGCGATCCAGAACTTCACCACTCAGGTCGGGGACCCTACCGGTATCGCCACCGGGCGCATGTACCAGACCATGATCGAGCAGTCGCGCTTCCTGGCGTATATCGACGTGTTCACCATTCTGAGCGTGGTAGCCATGTTACTGATTCCGTTTTGTTTGTTGCTCTCGCCGGTTAAGAGCGAGGGGAGTGCAGGAGCACATTGATGATACACAGACGTTTAACCCCCCTGATAATCATGCTGCTGGCAGGCTGCGCCGTGGGGCCGGATTACCAGCCGCCGGCGTCGCAGACCCCGACACACTGGAACGACCCGGGTGACAGCGGCGTGAAGTCAAAAACGGCCTCGACGGCAACCAACCCACGCTGGTGGAAAACCTTCGGTTCACCGCAGCTGGACAGCCTGATAGAGCGCGCGATCGCGGGGAATTTATCCCTGCAGCAGACGGTGTTGCGTATTGCCGGGGCGCGCGAACAGATTAACCAGGCGGGTGGGGCGTTTTACCCTTCCGTAAACGGTAATCTGCAGGCCACGCGCCAGCAGCTTGGGCTGGAGGGAGAGCTGAAATCCCACGGCGTGTACGACCAGCTTGATAACGTGGATCCTGAACTCAGGGGCGCGCTAGGACCGCTGACGCAGCCGATCAATCTTTACCAGGGGAGTTTCGACGCGCAGTGGGAAATCGACCTGTGGGGCAAGGTGCGCCGACAGGTAGAGGCTGCCGAAGCGCAGCAGAAAGCGGCGATAGAGCAGCGTAACGACGCGCTGGTGTCGCTGGAGGCGGAAGTGGCGCGCGCATGGCTGCAGCTGCGGGGGGCGCAGAGCATCATTGCCACGCTGAACACCCAGATTAAGAGCGCGCAACAAACCCTGGAACTCACCGAAAGCCGCCAGCGGGGCGGGCTGTCACCGCAGATGGACGTTGAAAACGCGCGTGCCCAGTTGGGGAACCTCGAAGCGCAGCTTCCTCAGTATCAGGCCCAGGCACGGCAGGCAATGAATGGCCTCGCGATTTTACTCGGCAAGCCGCCGGGGGCGCTGGATGCGGAGCTGCAGTCGGCACAGCCGATGCCCGCCCTGCCGGATATCGTACAAACGGGTATCCCATCCACGCTGGCCCGTCGTCGTCCTGACGTGCGCGAGGCGGAAGCCAATCTCCACGCCGCCACGGCGCAGATTGGCGTTTCCGTGGCGCAGCTGTTCCCGAGCTTTACCCTCTCCGGGCAGTTTGGTCTGCGAAACAGCGAAACCAACTGGCTGACGGACTGGAGCAGCCACTTCTACAGCTTCGGCCCGCAGGTCTCGATACCGATTTTCCAGGGCGGAAGACTGGTCTCGAGCGTGAAGGTGGCGCGTGCGCAGCAGGGCGCGGCAGTGCTCGACTACCGCCAGACGGTGCTCACCGCGCTCGGGGACGTAGAGAATGCGCTGGTGAGCTACCGCACCGATCAGCAGCGTGAAGCCGGCCTTGCTAAAACCATCGATGCGTTGCAAAACGCGTTTGATTTGGCAAGCGACAGCTACCGGCAGGGGATCGCCAGCTTTATTGACGTGCTGGATGCCCAGCGGCAGCTGGCGCAGGCGCAGCAGCAACGCGCGCAGGCGCAGGTACAAAGCGCTCTCGATCTGGTGGCGCTCTACAAAGCGCTGGGCGGCGGCTGGGAGCCGTATCAGCAGGTGCAATTACCGGATTACAAGGTCTTTGGTGAGGCTCCGCGCGGATAAGATTCAGAGGATTGGGCAAGAAACGGACAGGAACACCACATTCGCGATGGCTATGGGGCGGGTATAACTATCGGGTACCCATCGAACGACATGCGAGGATTATCTTATGCGTTATCAAAAACTGGGCAATACCGGTCTGTTTGTGTCTGAACTGTGCCTTGGCACCATGACCTTCGGCGGAGAAGGCGGCATGTGGGGCAAGATTGGTCAGCTGCAGCAAAGTGAAGCCGAGCAGCTGGTGGGCCGTGCACTGGATGCCGGAATTAATTTCATCGATACCGCGGATGTGTATTCGGAAGGGCGCTCGGAGGAGATCACCGGCCAGGCGCTGAAGAACCTGAAAATTCCGCGCGAAAACGTGGTGGTTGCCACCAAAGTGTTTGGCGAAACGGGCACGGCCGGGGTGAACTCCCGCGGCAGTTCGCGCTATCACATCATCAGTAGCGTCAAAGAGAGCCTGCGCCGTCTGCAGCTCGATCATATCGATCTGTATCAGCTCCACGGTTTTGACCCGGCAACCCCGGTCGAAGAGATGCTCTACGCGCTGGATAACCTGGTGCAGCATGGGCACGTGCGTTATATCGGCGTCTCTAACTGGGCGGCGTGGCAGATTGCCAAAGCGCTGGGCATTTCCGAACGCCTTGGACTGGCGCGTTTTGCTTCGCTGCAGGCGTATTACACCATCGCCGGGCGCGATCTTGAGCGTGAACTGATACCGATGATGCAGAGTGAAGGCGTCGGGTTGATGGTCTGGAGCCCACTGGCAGGTGGTCTGCTTAGCGGAAAATATGGCCGTGACGGGCAGAGTGAATCTGGCGGTCGCCGCCTGGAATTTGACTTCCCGCCGGTGAATAAAGAGCGTGCTTTCGATTGCGTGGATGTGATGCGCACTCTGGCCGAGCGCAAGGGTGTCTCTGTGGCGCAAATTGCGCTGGCGTGGTTGCTGCATCAGAAGGCCGTAACCAGCGTCATTATTGGTGCCAAACGTGTCGACCAGCTGGACGACAACATTGCCGCCACCGGGATCCGTTTAAGCGAAGACGAGCTTAAACAGCTTGATGCCGTCAGCGCGCTGCCGCGCGAGTACCCGGGCTGGATGCTGGAGCGGCAGGGTGAATATCGCCGTCATCAGCTCGCACAACAATAACCGTCCTTCCCCCGGTCTCGCTTCGCTGACCGGGTTTTTTTCCCGCCTTGCTCACAAAAAACGATCCTCCTCTTTGATTGATTTTTCGTCTTCGCCTATATGACTAGTCATGAAATTTTAAATGACTAGTCATATAGGGAGCGATCATGAATCAATTTCTGCCAGCCAATTTTTTATGGGGCAATTCCGTATCCAGTATGCAGACGGAGGGAGCCTGGAATGAGGGAGGAAAGGGAATGTCGGTATATGACATTCGCGAAGCCGGGGAGAACGTTTCTGACTGGAAAGTCGCGACCGATTCCTACCACCGCTATCGGGAAGATTTCGACCTGATGCAGGATCTGGGCATGAACTGCTACCGCTTTCAGATCGCCTGGAGCCGCGTATGTCCACAGGGCGACGGTGACTTCAACGACGAAGGTATCGCCTTTTATGACCGCTTTATTAACGATTTAATTGCCCGCGGCATTGAGCCGATGATCTGCCTCTACCACTTCGATATGCCGCTGGCGCTGGCGCAGGAGTACAACGGTTTTAACGAACGCCGTGTGATGGACGCGTTTATCCGCTACGGCAAAAAAATGATCGACTGTTACGGCGACCGGGTGAAGTACTGGCTGACGTTTAACGAGCAGAACATCTTCCACATGCCGGAAGCCTTCCGGATCTCGGGCTATATGAAAGGCGAGAAAACCCTGCGCGAGCTGTATGAACTGCAGCACCACACCATGGTCGCGCATATGACCCTGACCGAATACCTGCACCAGACCCGTCCGGGGCAGCTGATGGGCGGCATGCTGGCGCACCAGCTGGTCTATCCGGCGACCTGTAAACCGCGTGATATCTTCTGCGCCCAGCAGTATGACGAATTCCTCAACCAGAACCTGCTGCGCGTCTTTGCCGGCCAGGGTTACAGCCCGGCGGTGATGGCGGTCGTGGAACAGCAAGGTTTTGCGGATATCTACCGCGCTGAGGATCTTGCGCTGCTGGCGCGTACCAAAAACGACTATATGGCCTTCAGTTACTACGCCAGTAAAACCCTCGACAGCGATGCGATCCCCGAAGGAACGCCGGTCAACGATTACCTTCTGCACGGTGATAAAAATAACCCGTACCTGAAAGCGACCGAATGGAACTGGCAGATTGATCCGCTGGGCTTTCGCACCATCATCACCCGCTATTACAACGACTGGCGTATGCCGGTATTCCCGATTGAAAACGGTATTGGGGTGATCGAGTCCTGGGACGGTGTGAATCCGATTGAAGATACCTACCGTATTGACTACCACCGGGCGCATATCGAGGCGATGAAACAAGCCATATTTGAGGATGGCGCAGAGGTGATCGGTTACCTCGGCTGGGGCTTAATCGACATTCTGAGTTCACAGGGAGACATGCGTAAGCGTTACGGCGTGGTCTATGTGAACCGTGAAAACCACGACCTGAAAGACTTAAAGCGCGTACCGAAGAAGAGCTACGCATGGTTGAAACAGGTTATCCATACCAACGGACGCGAGATTTAAGCCGTACGCTGCCGGGCCGTTTTTGTGACTGATTGAAGGGAAATATCCGCTATGTCTGAAACAAAAATAACACCGCATATGCAGTCTTTTGTCGACAGATTTGTTGAGTTCTCGGCGCGCCTGGCAAACCAGGTGCACCTGCGTTCCCTGCGCGATGCCTTCGCCACGGTCATGCCCATTTTCATCCTTGCCGGGCTGGCGGTGCTGGTGAATAACGTGGTATTTCCATGGATTTTTGAAGGCGACACGCTGGCGCATTTTAAGGTGTGGGGCGAGGCGATTATTAACGGTACGCTGAATATCGCCGCGCTGTTGCTGGCACCGATGATTGCCTGGTCGCTGGCACGCAACAAAGACTTCGACAACCCGGTCTCGGCAGTGGTTATCGCCATCAGCAGTTTTATCATTATGATGCCGATGCGCTTACAGCTCACGCCCGTCGGCAGCGACGCCACGGTGAACGTCACGCAGGTGCTGACGTTCTCCAATATTGGCTCAACCGGCATTTTTGCCGGGGTGCTGATTGGTCTGCTCTCAACGGAACTGTTTATCGCCATTTCTCGTCTGAAAGCGCTGCACATTTCTTTAGGTGAAAATGTACCGCCGGCGGTCAGCAAATCGTTTACCGCGCTGATCCCGACGATCCTGACGCTTTCCCTGTTTGCCATACTGGCCGCGCTTCTGGCGAACGTGTTGCACACGGATCTCATCCACCTGATCACCACTTTTATTCAGCAGCCGCTGCGCCTGATCAATACCAGCCTGCCGGGCACGATTTTTATCTATAGCTTTGGTAACTTCCTGTTCACGCTTGGGATCCATCAGTCGGTGGTTAACAGCGTGGTGCTGGAGCCGTTTCTGCTGATCAACACCAACGAGAATATGCTGGCCTTTGCCAACGGTCAGCCTGTCCCACATATCATCAATAATATCTTTGTACCGACCTTTGGTATGGTGGGGGGGACCGGCAGCACGATTTCCCTGCTAATTGCCATTTTCATCTTCTCACGGCAAAAATCGGCGAAACAGGTGGCCCGTTTGTCGCTGGCGCCGGGCCTGTTTAACATCAACGAGCCGGTCATTTTTGGCCTGCCGATTGTGTTCAACCTGCCGCTGATGATCCCCTTTGTGCTGCTACCTGCCATAGGTATCTGGTTTGCGTGGTTCTGTACGACCCTGGGGTTAATGTCGCGCTGTGTGGTTATGATCCCGTGGACAACCCCGCCCATTCTGAGCGCCTGGCTGGCAACGGCAGGGGACTGGCGGGCCGTGGTCGTGCAGTTGGCAATCATTGTATTTGGTGTATTCTTCTACCTGCCTTTCCTCAAAATTGCCGAGAGAGTGGCATTAAAAAACAGCGGGACAGAAAACTAACAGAAAGGAAGGACGATGGCGGCGAAGTACATCACCATAGCGCGGGAAATTAAGAAACGCATTATTAGCCAGCAATACGCCGCCAACGAACCGCTCCCGGACCAGTTTGCCCTGGCGGCGGAGTTCAGCACCAGCCGGATGACCATACAGCAGGCCATACGCCAGTTAATCGTGGAAGGGCTGATCTATACCCGTCAGGGGCAGGGGACGTTTATCCGCAAAAATTTCCTGCAACTCTCGCAGTGGGATCTTTCCGGCAGCGACTACTTCGGCGCAACAAAAACCTGGGAGCATCTGGGCACCGTTTCCAGCGTCGTGGTCCATTTCGAGCTGCGCTTTCCAAACGAGAAGGAGCAGGCCTCGTTGATGATTAACGCCGATGCGCCAGTCTATGACTTTGTTCGTCTGCGTCTGCTTAACGGTGAGCCGATGTCGCTGGACTCCACCGTAATGCCGCTTAATCTGGTGCCCGGTCTGAATAAAAGCCATCTTGAAGGCTCTGTGTTCCGCTACGTGCAGGAGACGCTGGGGCTGAAAATTATGGGGTCGTACCGCGTGGTGCGGGCGCTAAAACCGAACGCGCTGGATATGCAACACCTTATCTGCGAGCAGACCGATCCGGTGCTGGAGGTGGAGCAGGTTATCTATCTGGAGGATGGCACACCGCTTGAGTATGCCCATTGTCACTACCGTTACGACCATGGTGGGATAGTTATCGTCAATAACGGATAAAAAAAAGCGGGCATCAGAGCCCGCTTTTTTATTCTCAGACCCGGTCAGCAAAGCGCCACCGGGCAGAGGGTCAGTTCAGACGCACTGGCATACCAGAACGGTTCTGAACGGCCTGGTCAACAATCGCTGTCTCTACATCCGGCTGAGAGGTCACGGACTGCACCGCGCTGTTCAGCGTAACCGGAACGATTTCGTTGTTGTTGATCTGGTCTTCGCTGGTGGACAGCGGGTTATGTACTTCAATGTAACGGCTGCCATCCGGCTCAGACGTCGCTTTAACCGGTTCGTTGATGAACTGGACGCGGGTACCGACCGGCACGTTTTCGAACAGGAATTTGATGTCTTCGTTACGCAGACGTACGCAGCCGTGGCTTACGCGCAGGCCGATACCGAAGTTGGCGTTGGTCCCGTGAATCGCGTACAGACGGCCAATGTACAGCGCGTACAGACCCATTGGGTTATCCGGGCCTGCCGGTACAACGGCTGGCAGGGGTTCACCCGCAGCGATGTACTCCGCGTGCATTTTGGCGGTTGGCGTCCAGGTTGGGCCTGCTTTCTTACGCTCAACTTTGGTCGTCCAGTTCATTGGGGTGTCTTTACCCAGCTGGCCGATACCGATTGGCAGCACGATAACCGTGTTGGTGCCTTTCGGGTAGTAATACAGACGCATTTCCGCGCTGTTGATGACGATACCTTCATGGACGGTATCCGGCAGAATCAGCTGCTGAGGAATGTTCAGCACGGTACCGGCTTTAGGCAGATATGGGTCAACACCCGGATTCGCTTCCAGCATGTTAGACAGGCCCAACTGGTACTGCGCCGCGAAATATTCCAGTGGCTGAGCGTTACCTTCAGGCACCGTGACCACCTGGTTTTGACCAACCAGACGGCTACCGTCTGTCGGCAGCGGATAAGTCACCGCAGAAGCGGTTTTGCAAAAACCTACTACGGCTAACGCCGCCGCAAAAAGCGTTGTTAATTTCATGTTCATGTTGTGCGAGGTATCTAAGCCATTCCGGCGATGAGTTGATAAGTCTGAATCTTGATGGGAGCGCATTATATGTGCATTCCCGCTAACAGGGAATTCAGATGTGTACGAAATCACATTTTTTTCGATTTTGTTAAAGTTTAGCGGATTGCCGCAACGCGGGATCTCAATTCGGAATTGTGGCATAATGCCGTGTTTATCACACTTTTCGCAGGAATCTCCCCGTGTTAGTTACCAGCAACGTCACAATATAGTTTCAAAGCGATAAAATCAAGACATCAAAAGGGAGCGCGATGCTCCCATTAGTTACATCTTGCGTCTGTTGCTGTCTTGAACAATAGCCGCGATGTTCTGTTGCTGACGTTTTAATTGTTCAGCAAACCAACGCTGATCAGTAACATTCCCTGAAACGTGAATACTTGCGTCGATTTTTGTTTCGCCTCCTGTTTTCTGATTATCTAAGAAGTCTTTCAAGTCGCCGTTTGTTCTTTCATCAACGACACGTTCGCCACCATCAAGCAGCCATGTCCCTTCTCTTGGAACATTAGAAATACCATCGTGAGCCATACCAGTAAGATTCACTGATTTCATCTGCATGACTTGTCCGATAACTCTTGCATAACTTGAAGCAGCCAGAGCGTAACCTAAAGGACCAGGATATTTTGCCATTGAAGCAGTTGCTGATTCATAAGCGTTTAACATACCGCTTGCGATTGCTGTTCCTTTTTCAACTGCAAACATTGCTTGAGCAGCTTTAGAGTTTTCACCAGAAATACCGGCTATAACTGCACCCATACCAGAAGCAAAACCGTTATACATCTGGAGTTTTGTCTGAATCTCAGTGAAAGTAATTGCTTTCGATTTAACCGCATAAGCTTGCTCAAGACGCTGTTTCTGTTTGAGATAATCTTCATAAGAAATCAATTGTCCGTCATATAGCTTTTGGTTCTGTTCTTGCATCTTCTGAAATTGTTCTTCCAACATTTTCTGTTGAATAGCCATTTTTTCTTCATCAGTTGCAAAACCGATAGCATCAAGATTTTTAAGATTAGACATATTACCATCGCCAGCAGTCGCTTTAATTGCTTCAAGACGTTGCTGATGGTCTTTCTGAATAGCTTCTAACTGAGAATTATATTCTTTCTGACCGATAAGCGATTGGGCTTTCTTAGCTTCGAGTTGTTCAAGTTGTTGTTGATATACGATTTCAAGACTCGACGTAATAACACCGATTTCTTCAGGACTTGCCATAAGAGTTTGTTTGAATTCTTTGTTTGAATTCTCAAAAAGCATTTTACGACGTTGATTTGCCTGTGTAGCGCTGATTATTCCTTTCTTTTCAAGTTCGTCGATTGTTTCAACAGCTTCTCTAACTTTACTGACTTGACTAGAAATAGTTCTGCCTTCTTGACTGAGAATTGCAGCATCAAGACTGGAAAGATTCTGTAACGCTGTCTGACGCTCTTGCATCATCTTATCATAAGCAGCTTTAGCTTCTCTTGCGGCTTGTTCCTGTAAGCGTTCCTTTTCTTTCTGAGCAGCTTTAGCTTCTCTTGCTATTTTGTCAGCTTCGCGTTTAGCTTTTTCAGCTTCTTTCTTAGCGTCTTCGGCAGCTAATGCATCTTTTTTTCTTTTCAGATCTGCGGCAGTTTTAGCATTTGCTTGCTGTAAACGAAGATTTTCATCAGCTTTGATTCTTGCTGCGGCAATATCTTTCTGAAACTTTTCTTCATCTGCAATTGCTTTTCTACGTTTAGCAAAACCCGCATTAGGCATCCATTCGCCCATTTTGTTAACAGTCGCTTCGGCAGCCCAATCAGAAAGAGCAGCATCAGGACGCAACGTGCTTAATGTTCCCATGAAGTCTAAAAAGTTACTTGCTGTCCAATCTTTATTAGCAATTTCGAACAGGTCGTTCATTTTCTTAACTAACGGACTCATAACGTTAACAGTTAGATTATCCAGATTGACGGTTAACGTTTTCATGTTTTCGTCGAATTCTTTATATTCTTTTGCTGTTTCGTTTGTGATATCAACAGAACGATTGTTAATAGCGTTTAATGCGTCTTGAGTTGAACCGTATTTTTCAAGAGTTGAAATCAAATGTGAAGCATCAGAAGCCATTGACTCCATTCCGTTCACGATTTCAGCTTGACTTGCACCAGCAGCTTTCAGGTCATAATAAGTCTGAACAAGCGCTTTAATACCGCCTTGGGCATCGTTGACGTATTGTGTGTACTGTTCAAGACCAATACCCCATTCTTTGAGGTCGTCTGCAATACCGCCATGACCTTCTCTGAATGAATCGCCAAGTTTATCTAATGTGTCTTTGTTTAAATCTCCGAAACGGTCAATCTCCATACCTGTTTCGCGAAATTCATTTTTAAGTTGTTGCAGATATTCAACTGAAAGACCAGTTGATGTAGAGAGTTGATTGAGTTCTCTCGTTTTTTCTAACGCGGTATTAAGAACAGCTACACCTGCACCTGCTGCCATTCCTGCAATCCCCAGAGCTTGCATACCCTTGGACATTCCTGCAATACCTGAGATTCCGTTGTTGAGATTATTCAACGGTCCTGTCATATTACTAAAAAGTCCATTAGCTACTGAATCGAGTTCATTCAGTTTCTTCATGGACTTGTCAATAGAAATTGATAGGCCTTTGTTATCTCCGTTAATCTCGACGTCATAACGTGATTTAGCCATTATTCACCTTTTTTTGTTGTTTCAGTCTAACTTTGTCTAACAGAGCAGGGTCGAACATCGATTCAACAGCTTTCTTGCGTTTAAGCTCCTGTTGCTCTTTCTCTTTTTCGATTTCCTCTTGAGACTTAAACACAGAATCTTTAATAAGCAGGTGATCTTTCATGTTGAGCTTTTTCCTATATTCTTTTGTAAGATTAGGATTATTAGCTTCGATAGTGTGGACCAAACGTGCTTGATAGAAATCGTTATAGACAGGACCTTGAGGTTCAATAAACGAGTCGAAAAACCATAGTTCGTAATACATCATCACGGACATCTGTTGAATTTCATCGTTAGATAATCCGCGACGTAGCATTGTTCTATACTGAAATGATTTAGCCCAGTTCTGTCTTAGTTCTTTTCCAGAACGTCTGATTTCTTACTGAGAATACTGGCAGTAGAAACAGCACTAGCAAGAGTTGAACGAACAGTGGTATAAAGTTTCTGAACTTGAGCGATTTCTTTAAAAACAGGAGTTCCGTCTTCGTGTTGAATACAATTCAGAATCATTCGGTCGTTACGTTCTTCTGTGTTTTCATTTTTGAAATAGAATTCACCGAATTCAGATACGGTCATAGGACGAGCATAGAATTTAAAGCCGTTGATTTCTACTGGTTCGCGAGAAGGCGAAAGACTTGCTAACATTTCATCGAAATTCATTTTTGTTTCCCTTTGTTGAGTTTTCTTTTATTTATGAAAAAGGGAGCGCGAGGCTCCCTTTTGTTATTTCCATTGAAAGAAATATCCGTACATTCTGAAACCTTTGTGGATATATTCAATCATTCCTAAGTTCTTCGCTTCGGTCTCAAAAAATGGACCTTGCAGTCGAACTGTCTGTCCTAATTTGAAATGACAATTAGGTTTTTTCTTCTGTGTTGAAACAATAAAAACGTTCTTATCGTTGAACAGATATTTTTTAATTCGCTTATCTTTGATGTGTTCGCAACCGTAAGGAACAGTCATTGACTCGGGATTAATCTCGTTAACGTAGATGTCGGCAAGTTCGTCTAATCTGTAAGTATCAAAATCGTGAATGTTCATTTGTTCTCCTTTTGACTTTATTTAGTACCCGCAACACGCTTAACGGTTTTGAATATATCGTCAGAGATTTGATTCCATGAACCCAGAGTTTTTCTTCTGTGTTGATTTTTCTTGAATACAGCAATTAAACGACGGTCTTGCTTTTTAACGTTAGTTTTAATGAGGATCGTTCGAGTTACGCCATCTTTTTTTTGCTTGACAGCTTCAAGATTATTTCTTGATTTCAAGTTAGGAATGTTACCGAATTTGTTCTTTGAACCTCTTACACCAGTTGGAACAAACTTGTTAATTCCTTTGTTATCATCAATTAACGGAGCAAGATAATCAGCCTGCTTGTCTTTGATGAATATTCTATTTCGTGACCCGTTCTGATCGTATCTGAAACTGAAACCTACTGCGTTCTTAGTGAAATTAACTGGTCCATCGACTCGTCTGTTGATTTTTCTTTGCAACTCAACAGAAGCGAGTTTAGACGCTTTGGTTACTTTCTTACTGAACACGTCAGATTCTTTGATTCGCCATTTTTCAAGGTCTTTCATAACATCTTTTGCTTTTGCCATTAGTTCACTCCTGACATCAGAAGCGTCCCAAATGTTTTTATCTGTTCTTCGCTGATAAGAATCATTTTAGGTGCTTTAATATCGAAAGCTTGCAGAACAGGAACAGCAACAGTGTTATAAGTTATAGTAACGAGAAATAGAACAATAAGATAATCTTTAGCGTGTTTTGCCAATGCTTGGAGATATTTCATTTTCATATTTCACCTTTATTTGGTTTGAGTAGACTTTTTCAAGCTCCTTTTTCGTTTTAAGGTTTGAACCTGTAATAGCTTTCATCTCAGAAAGATTTTTTCGAGAGAACGCCTTCTTTAAATCAGGAATAAGTTGTGGATGCGTAGGATTGTCTGAGTAGTCTTTTTCAAGATACTGAACAAGATTCTTCAAAAACTCGATGTAGTCAATTTTCCCATCGAGACCCGAACGTTTAAACTGATGTTTTATTCTGCCCTCTAGGACGTTTGCTTGAGCGATTAATAATCCTCTGCATCTGCCTGCGTTAGAGCCTGTTAATATATGGTCATGGTCAAGATGGGCTTTATTAACTTCATGAATCTTTATGCCAGTTAAAGCACAAAGACCTTTTTGCTTTTGAAAGAGTTCTTGCTTATAAATCGGAATCTCTTTTCTTTTCATTTTCCTCTTAGAACTGCTAGGTCGATATCTAGCTTTGCTGTTCTTCCTTCTAAATTCTTCAAATCAGATTTGACCTCTCGAAATTCATCCTGTTGTCGTGTTATATCGCTTATAAGCGAAGCATCTTTTGCGTCATTAACGGCTATGCTTTTTTCGATGTCTGAGAAACGTTTCTCAAGGTCAATTCGTTTTTCATTGTTTGATTTAATTTCGGCATAAACCCAAGCCAAGAAACCTCCTAGAGCACCCAAGATGGAAATGATCAGTGCTATATCGACCATCTTGAATCTCCTTTTTAAAAGACCTCCTTGTCTTTATTTAGAACGTTATTGTTGTTTACTGATAAAGTAAACTGCTCTTGCTGCGGTCGCATGATTCAAGTCAGCACCGTAACTCAAATCAACAGCTTGTCCCGCATAGATAATGCCTGTACCACCGTTTGAACCACTCATTGCACTGGTAACTGTTCTTACGATTTCTTGACCGTTCGACATATTAATCCATGCAGTTCCGTAGCCCCAAGCACCACCGGAATAAGTTCTGCCTGAAATCGAAAGGTTTGGAATAGAAATTACTCTGTTCCAGTTAACAGCAGGAATATGAACTGTTGTCCACGGATCTATATGACCCATTTTGATAACGTCACCTTCAATTCTGTCAGCGTATACAGTTCCTGTGAAATAACCTGAACCGCCTCTGATTTCACCTGCGAAATAACCAGAAGCTGCTTGAATGTTACCTCTGATATTAACGTTTTGGAAAGAAGCCCAACCGTCTTTTCTGATTGTCCAACCTTGAGTACCACCGGAAGGGAACCAGTTATCAGAAGATATTTCATAAGCAATCTGTGCTGAACCGATCTGAGCATTACCAATTTTCGCAGTAGTAATCGCACCGTTTTCAATCTTCGCGTTGTTAATAGCACCGTTTTGAATCTTAGCGTTGTTAATAGAAGCATCTGCAATCTGTGCTGAACCGATAGAAGCATTACGAATCATTGCAGAATCCATATAAACTCTGTTATCAGCGACCATAAACGGAGCAACAGCACCCGCAGGAGTATTGTTATTCGTTATAGCGATTTTATCAGCGTTAAAAACAATACTAGACTGTTTTGAACCGTCAGGATTCTTATTAGCCAGCATACTGATACCAGCAACAACACCGTCGGCATTAGTCTGAACTGCCCATTTGCTATTAATCGTTCCTGTTAAGTCGTCAACGCTTGCTTTTGATTCTTGACTAACTGTTGCAATAGCTGTGTTTGTTTCAGCTTTCAATTGATTAATTGAACTTGCGGTTGCTTGTCTATCATCAGCTTGAGTTTTTTCAACTTTCGTAATAGCCGAGTTAAGTTTTCCATCAAAGTTAGATTCTTGAATACTGATAGCCTGATTGATAGCGCCATTAGTTTCATTAGTAATCTGAGTATGAAGTTCGGTGTTTTTCGTCGTGATAGTCTGATTTAATTCAGTAGTAACTTTTTGCTCGGATGCTGTAACTTTCGTATCAGTGTATTTGTTAGCGAGGTCTAATGCTTCATCGATAGCACCATCAACACGTTTATCCAAATCAAGCAAATCGTTTAACTGTTCTTTCATATCGTCAGTCCACGGAATATCCCATTTCATATCGATAAACTTCGATTCTGACCAAGTAATCTGGTCTTGTCCGAATACGTCATACCAAGCTGAACGAACATAGAATTGACCATCTTCTAATGGAAAATTATCTAAGAACGGACTTGAACTTGAATAAACGTGAACAATTTCATTAAAACTCTGGTCTTTCGCAATATGAACGATTGTGCCTTTGAAGTCAGGAACTTCAGGCTTATTATCGCGTGGGTCATTCCAAGAGCACATCAGCATTCCAGGACCATTCGAAGCTGTGAAACCTTGAATAGCAGGAGCTTGATTGTTCTTAACAGTAATAACAGCAGGATCTGACTTCATACCAGCGTGACCGTATGCAGTAACAGAAACTTTCAATTCACGACTCAGACCATTACCCAAGTTCATATTAAAGTCATATACAAAACCTAAGTCTTTAGTCTTGTAAATTACAGGACGCTGACCTTCAATTTTGATTTCGTAATATTGAAAAACTTCACCGAATGTCTGTAACGTGTCGTCAACATAGAATTTCTGTGCGCTCTGGTCGTCCCAGGCGAATTCAAATTGAGTCTTGTTAGTGGTGTATTGATTTTCAACTGCGTTCACTAGGTGCAGTCCTGTAACGACTGGTAAGTTATACATAACCTCAGGGTTAACGTTATTGACATAAACCCAATCTGAACGATACACAACACCAGAAGCACAAACACGAATATCAAATTTCTGATTAGGGTCAAGACTCATAATCAAGAAATAATCGCCTGATGTGAAACCTGCTTGAATCCAAGAGTTCTTACCAGCAAGACTATACTGAATATAATAACCTGCGCGATTATAATCAGGTTCAGACGTCCATTGAACTTTCAGAGTTCTTCCTAAAGCTGTTTCAGCAACTGCTTTAACTGTCAGATTCTTAGGAGCAATCAGAACAGATTTATTAGGAATGTTGCTTCCTGTGTTATCAGGGTCTTTCGCGTAGTCAAGATTGGTATAAACTTCTTCGATATATTCAGAAGCAGTAATAGTAACGATACCAGCAGCACCTTTATTCATCGAACGATCGATATTAGTAATACGCCATAATGAATTCACAAGTTCCAGTTCAGAGAAATTAACTCTGATAACATCCCAGACCTGTGCGGTATAAGCATCAGCAGTTGAAAAACTAATAACTTGCTTTAACAGAGATTTGTTACGTTCGATTGAAGCAATTTTATCCAACTGAGATTTTGATTTCACGAATCTGTAACTGATATCTTTAGCGATAATACGTTTATCTTTCGCGATTGTTCCATCATTTGTTACGTCAGACGGATAACGCAGAACTTGGTCAGAATAGTCAATCGACGGATCTTGATATTTCACGTTCAGAGTATTGTAATAATTCTCAGAACCGCCATCGTTTAAGCTAACAGTACCAGCGTTAATATTATCTTCGTTGAAGTCATATTGAACAACATCAGGTCCATCGATTCTGCATGTTACTTTACCGAAAGTCTCTGTGATAATACCGTTAAATGCACCTGCAAGCTGAGTTAAGTTTTCTTTGAATGAACCGTTCGGGTCAGTTGCACCATCAGAAAATAAACTGTTCAGTTTTGCATATCGAGCAGCTTCTTTAAAACTATCAAGGTCGATTTTATCAATCTGAATTCCAAGACCGTATCTATCATTTGTTAGATAATCAACAATCTGACTCGGACCGTTGTTCGAGGAAACGCGTTCTCCTGTGTTCAGATCTGTAATCAAACGTCCTCTAACGTCAACAGATACTTGACTGTTAGGTTGCAGGATATCAGCTTGGTTTTGAAGGTCTGAGTTACGTTTGCGCATAACAACACAACAAGCAGCGATGTTATTACCAGTAGCAGAATCAGGCCAGCCAGCATCTGAATTTCCTAGATGTTTCTGAGCAAGAGTAAAAACGTGACCGTATGGCTTACCAGTTGAGAATTCAACTTCAACATATTGCTGATATTCAGCAGCGATTGAACGTTTCGGAAGAACACCGTCTTTATAAACGCCATCAAGTAAGATTTTCTGATTATCCATATAAAGGTTTTTGAAGCTATCAACTTCACCTTCACAGATTGCAAAGATCTGAACCAAATATGTCGTATCAACGCCAACAGCTTTCCAAACGTTAATCGTACCTGTACGCTGTTCACCATAGATAATAGGAATAACACTTGATGGATCTGACGTTGTTCCTAATGTCGTTGCTGTGTCTGTGCTGTTAAATCGGGGAACGTTCTGCGCCATCTGAGTTGACATCAAAGCAGAAACAGCAGCAACAGCGACACCAATACCAATTGCCAAAGCAAGAGCAGCACCCGCAGCGTAAGCAGCAGCAGCCGCGGAAGCACCTGCGATAATTGCACCAATAGCTACAATAGCCATTATTTTCTCCTGTTAAAAATTAATTCAAAATTAAAATCGTTGACGTTTATCAGTTGATATTTATTTTCATGTTCAACTAATGCTCTATTATTAAAAACGATAGATGCAACGTAATAGACACGGTTTTTATGTTTTTTCTTAATTAAGATAACCGAGCCTGTTTCTATAGTTTCTGATTTCTCAAGATGCGTTTCACACGCTTCGAGAACGTTATTAAAACCAGTTAGCTCTTTGCAAATCTTGAGACCTTCAGGAATACTCGTGTATTTGTCTTTTAATTTGTCTGTGTATTCAGTAGCACAAACAAGGTCGATATATTCAGCAACAAGGATATTACAGTCGTTTTGACCGAAAACGTGTTGCTGATTGATATAGCGGTTAAGTAATTTTGATAAGTCAGCTTGAAATTTAAACATGTTTCACCTCTGACTTTATTTAGAGCCAAAAAAAGACCCCTTGCGGAGTCTTTTTAATTAATCACTTGATGTCAAATCAACAACACCAGAAACAACAGGACCACCATCAACACTCAGTGTCATTGTCAGACCTTGAACTTCTGATTCACCGCCATTATGAACAGCGCTTGACAAGAAGCCGTTATAAACTTTTGCAACACCCAGTTTTTTAGTAGCATCAATCCAATAAACGATTTTAAACTGACCACGTTTACCATCTTCCGCAAGCTTAATCAGAACATCATGAACGCTTTCTGGAATATAGTTAACGGTCAAGTCGATATCAGGAACAGAGCCACGACCAACCAGTTTACGGGAGTATTTGTGAGAGAAGTTAGGAGCTGTAATAACTTCGCGTTCAATACCCGTAGAAGGGAATGCACCAGTTTCAGGAATTTCAACAAACTTTTCTGAATTCAGATCGGTGTTTGCAATTTCTGAGTTATAGAACACACTGACGTAAGAGCCAGCAAAAATATCAAATTTGTCTGCCATTTTTAATTTCCTATTTGAGTTAATATAGTTTATTTAGCAAAGGGGATTTCTCCCCTTTTTGTTATTTAGCTTCAAGTTCTTTAACGCGAGCACTTAATTCCTTGATAGCATTAACCAGCAACGCGTTTACAGCAGCAGAGTTAACACCAAGAATTTCGTCAGGTCCGAAAGAACTAACAGCTTCTGGTAATACTTCTTTCAGTTCTTGAGCAATAATACCTGCTTCACGAACTTCGAATGAATATTCAGTTTTGACTAAATCAGATTTCTTATCGTATACGTAACCAGTAAGTTTCTCGACTTTATCAACTGCGTTTTCAATTTCTTCAAAGTTCGATTTCAGACGTTTATCAGAAGTGCTAACCCATTGGATCGCATTTGCTGTTCCATTACCGAGGAATAGATAGTCTGCACCACCAATGTGAAGTGCAGCCTCGGGAGCAGAACTACCCGGATTATAAATGTCCATCGCAGCACCGTATTCTGTGCCCCAATGAACATGTTTCCAGATATTAATACATTTATCACGAGTCTGAGCTTCAACAATCATTCCCGCAGGACGATCACGCCACGCTGACCACTGCGGCCAACCGTCAACGACACCTTGAATCATCGCATTGCTTGCCCCGGTTCTAACGTTTCCAACATAAACACCGCGAGACTCATTATGGGTGTTAATCGTAATTGACCGATCAATTGTCAAACCAGCTGTGTTAAAGGTTGCGATTTGAATACCATTAGTAAAAATGCTTAAGTTTCCGTCCGTAACTTGTCGAATACCTGTATCGTTATCACCAAACGCGATTGAGTTTCCACCTAGTACGTTGTCCGTGTTAATACCAAAACTTGTTAAACGATTTGTTTCAACAGAAGGAGTATTAATTTTTCCAGGAACAGCAAAACGACCATCGATATCAAATTCATAATTAGCCATTTTACCGAACGTCGATTCTTCTTTCGTCCCAACACGAAGAATTCCTTTGCCCCATGAATTAGCTGGTCCTCTAATAGTTCCTAATTCAACAACAGTAGAGAATCCGTGTCCTACGGAAACAGAGTTCATCGAATATCCGGGATAATAATCACTTTCACCAGCAACTGCTCCGAAGTTAATCTGCATAGGAGCATTTTGTCTCCATTGATTAGCGTAAGCATGATCATTGGTTGCTGCCCATCTTGCACCATCAATTTGAATTGTATTATGCTGAATATCCATCGCGGTATTAGTACCAGTCTGAACCGTCACGGATCCGTTAGTTCTAAGAGTAACACCAGATGACGTAGAGAAATCATTTCTCATATTCTGAGACCAGACAATATCGAGATTCTCACTTGTCTTGCCAAGAATCCAGGTATTATTGCGACCGTCCATATTGCCAGACATATAACTTGCCTGATTCGACGCAGGAATATTCAACTGAATAGCATTAGATTCGCCGTTGACAGAAACACCACTTGCAAGATTCAATCGACCATTGGTGTTTAATGAACCCATCCAATATTCAGGAGTATCACCATGAAACCAACATATAGAGTTATCCAGCCTATCGTCAGGATGATTAGCCATTGCCAACTCATGATAAATGGATCCAGCACCAACGGCTCTAACTTTTCTTAAATGATTTGATTGTTGCTCAGGAGTGTTCCAGTCGGGTAAGCTTTCCGAGTCATACCATCCGTAAGGCTTATTATTATAAATCGTTTTATAGAAACTTGCAGGGCCAGCAACACCAAGACCTTCTTTAGTATCAATATAAGTTCTGCCTGAACCTCTCAGATAATGATTATATTTTCCACCATTAACTAATCCGAAATAAGTCGTGGCGTCACCAATGTTATTACCGTCGGTTGTCGTATCGATATTAATTAATGAATAACCTTCAGGAGCCATCAGATTCGAATCACCATCATCACTTCTGAAACGGAAATGAGTTTTTCTATTAAAGTAGTTTTCAGATCCTGCAATAGAAGCTGTTACAACGTTATTTGAATAGAAGTTTAACCATCCGTCTTCTCTCCATTTAAAACCAGTGTCGGAATCACCAATCGCGATAGAGTTTAAACCCAGTGAATTTCCAACGGCAAAGTTGCTTGCAACGGACATTAAAGGAGTTGTTACTGCATCAGTGATTCTAGCTTGACCTGAAATATCAATTGACATTCCTCTGCCTGTTTTTCCCCAAGTCATGGTCATTAGATCTAATGCGTCGGTTCCTTCGTTAGCATCACGACGAAATAACAGTCGATCATCCGTATCCGTTGCGTATGCAATTTGATGAATAGTCTTTGAAGTTCTGCCGTGGTTTTCAATACTCAGAACATCACCGTTATTACCAGCAGGTGTAACTTTCAAAGTTCCTGCGTATACATTACCAGCAGCATGAACAGAAGGAACAGTTAAGTCGCCAGTCATCGTGTCGCCAGCTTTATTAACTTTGGTGTCAATCATGTCTTTCAGAGTCTGATTATCAACAGTCAAACGGTCATTAACTGCTTTAATCTTTTCGTCAGCATCAGCTTTATTCGCATCAACTTTCGTATTAATAGCCGTGTCGTTCTGGTCAACTTTTGAATTCAGATTATCAACGCGAGTGTTAATAGCAGCGTCGTTAGCATCAACTTTCTGTTCGAGTTTCGTCAGGTCAGCACTTGAACCTGTTTGAACTTTGCTGATTTCAGAATCAACGTAATCTTTACGCGTAGCGCTATCAGGAGCAACAGGAGCAGCAGGCAAAGATAACTGACCATTACCGTTAAGCACGAAGTCAGAACTCTCTCCTGTAGCTTTTCCTTTCGCTACCGTAACACGAAGTTCACCTTTAGAGTCTGTCTGAGCAGGAGAACTAATACGTGCTTTTGCTTTGTCGTGTTCATCAGCAAAAACAATATCGCTTTTATCAAGATTTTTTAAAGTCAGATTAGAATCGGATTCAATATCACTTGCTTTAATTTTTCCAGTAAAGGTCTGACCGCCTTCAACAACAGCATCAGCACCATTACCGATGTTAATAACAGCGTCACCGAATTTAGTAAAAATCTTTTTATCGGCTAAGTTAATAGCGATTTCACCATCAAGCATGTTTTTCGCTTCTGGCTTTCTTCCGGCGACGTCTGTTCTATAATGTTTAACTTTATTATTTGCCATTTTCTTTATCCGTTAAAATACTCCTGCGTCTAAGGTTTCTCCTAACGCTACACAATTAATCTCTAATGGCGTTGGTTTATTACTTGGAGAATAGACTTCTTTGCCTTTGACCTTGACAGAAGTTGAGTTAATTTCATTACTATTTAGAGCCAAGATTTCACCTTGTGGCGCAGAAATCTTTTTACGAACGTTCAGATATTCCTGAATAGTCAAAGATCCTTTGAGTTCTCCACCAGTAATAGGCAAAGCATTAATATCTTCAGGAGTTGGACGTTCAAGTTCTGTATAGACTTTGACCCACGGAGATTCAGTAACAGTTTCACCGCTTTGTTGTTTGTTTCTGATTCTGATGCTTGGATTACCGACTGACGAACCAATAAGCTCCCAACCTTGACCATCAGGATGCTGAATAGCCATAGCAGACGTGCCAGAGTTATAAGGGTTATCGCTGTTTGTTGCATCGACTGTTACACATCTGTTACCAGTTAATAATCCTAAGTCTTTAACGCCTGCGATTTCTTCTGTACCAGCACCAATACCATAATCGCCAACGTTTAACGGAACTGAGAATTCAGCAAAACCTGTAAACAACTGACCATCAGGAGAAAGATTAAAAGTTGTTGTAACGACTGAGTTAGCCGAACCTGATGTTTCTTTCTTCGTTACATAAGCATTAAAAATATGATAAAGACCAGCATCATTATCTTTCTTTGTTTCTCCATCGATAACATAAAGACTTCTGAATCTAAGGAGTTTCTTTTCCATAAGAGCTTCATCAAGCAACTGATAAACTGGGTCAGAACTGTCTTCAAATAAGCTTATTGAAGTGTCGTTAATTGTTACGTCACCTGAAAGTTTCGTTGTGAAATCGGTTCTGTAATCTTCTAGTGTCTGAACTTCTTTTCTAAATCCGATAACAGGGAATGCAGCCAGTTTATCAGTGCTTACATAACCTGGGTCGTTATATCCTGGGATTTCAACGATTAGCGGATTAACTGAAACTCTGACGTTATTTCCTACAAAAATATCGTTTGTCATTTTAGTCTCACATTAAGTATTCGAAAGTTAAAATTATTTGTGCGCTAACATGACCATTTGATGCTTCACTATCATAATCAGTGAAGCTCGAACTTGGATAAATCTTATCGATTTTAAATGGGATAAGTTTTTCATGATTAGCTTTAATAGAAATTAAGTCGTAAACGGCTTTGTGAACGCCTGTTTCGCTTTTCTCTGAGAAAATATCAATCGTAATACTAAGAACACTTGCAAGTTTCGATTGCAAACCGATTCGCGTATATTCTTCTGTCATTCCTGGAATCATTACTTGAACAGGTTCTTTAACACCAGTTGTGAAAGCGTTTTTGACGTATTTCAGATTAAGTTCTTTAACGATTATTTCTTCCAGAGCGCGTTTAATTCCTAAACGTGGCAGATTAGTCATAGAATGATGTCTCCTGTTCGCCTTTAAATGCCAGATAACAATTAGCAAGTCCTGAACCATCATTAACAAGATACGCAATGGTATACAGAATCTCGTTTAATAGAACTTCATCTTCTTGCTTAACTTTATTGATATCAGCGGTTATATAGATTGTCTCGCTTACTTGTCCGTTATCGTTGTTAATCTCAATTTCAACAATACCGAGTTCATCAGAATCGTTAATTTTGATTTTCTGTCCGAAACGAGTTAAGAAAGACTGTTTTTGTTTTTCTGAATATGGAAAAATCATGTTGTCTCCTTTTTATTATATTTAGTCCAGAAACGAAAAAAGGACTCCCGAAGGAGTCCTCTGATTATTCAGCAGTTTCAGCTTTCGCTTTCGCTTTTGCTTTTGCTTTTCTTAGGCTTGTTTTTCGTGCAGGAACAGACGATCATCAGCACAAACTTTCCAATCGATATCAGCCCAAACGCGAGGAACGATAGCGCCTTTGTTACGGTAAGTTGTGTCGTCTAGGGAAGGTGCGAACAAGTCCCTGATATGAGATCATGTTTGTCATCTGGAGCCATGGAACAGGGTTCATCATGAGTCATCAACTTACCTTCGCCGACAGTGAATTCAGCAGTAAGCGCCGTCAGACCAGAAAAGAGATTTTCTTGTCCCGCATGGAGCAGATTCTGCCATGGCAAAACATGGTGGAAGTCATCGAGCCGTTTTACCCCAAGGCTGGTAATGGCCGGCGACCTTATCCGCTGGAAACCATGCTACGCATTCACTGCATGCAGCATTGGTACAACCTGAGCGATGGCGCGATGGAAGATGCTCTGTACGAAATCGCCTCCATGCGTCTGTTTGCCCGGTTATCCCTGGATAGCGCCTTGCCGGACCGCACCACCATCATGAATTTCCGCCACCTGCTGGAGCAGCATCAACTGGCCCGCCAATTGTTCAAGACCATCAATCGCTGGCTGGCCGAAGCAGGCGTCATGATGACTCAAGGCACCTTGGTCGATGCCACCATCATTGAGGCACCCAGCTCGACCAAGAACAAAGAGCAGCAACGCGATCCGGAGATGCATCAGACCAAGAAAGGCAATCAGTGGCACTTTGGCATGAAGGCCCACATTGGTGTCGATGCCAAGAGTGGCCTGACCCACAGCCTAGTCACCACCGCGGCCAACGAGCATGACCTCAATCAGCTGGGTAATCTGCTGCATGGAGAGGAGCAATTTGTCTCAGCCGATGCCGGCTACCAAGGGGCGCCACAGCGCGAGGAGCTGGCCGAGGTGGATGTGGACTGGCTGATCGCCGAGCGCCCCGGCAAGGTAAGAACCTTGAAACAGCATCCACGCAAGAACAAAACGGCCATCAACATCGAATACATGAAAGCCAGCATCCGGGCCAAGGTGGAGCACCCATTTCGCATCATCAAGCGACAGTTCGGCTTCGTGAAAGCCAGATACAAGGGGTTGCTGAAAAACGATAACCAACTGGCGATGTTATTCACGCTGGCCAACCTGTTTCGGGCGGACCAAATGATACGTCAGTGGGAGAGATCTCACTAAAAACTGGGGATAACGCCTTAAATGGCGAAGAAACGGTCTAAATAGGCTGATTCAAGGCATTTACGGGAGAAAAAATCGGCTCAAACATGAAGAAATGAAATGACTGAGTCAGCCGAGAAGAATTTCCCCACTTATTCGCACCTTCCCTAGGTCAAGAGCAAGACCTTCCCACTCAGCTACGGTTACAGCAGAGAAGTCACCAGAGATAACCTGACCTTCTTTAACAAGACCGGAACCGATAACATCATGTCCGCCCAGTTTGTTCAGGTCGTCGATGATATAACCAGCAACACCAGCGTCACGCAGAGTGGTTTTCAAATCACCTTCAAGAGCAGCAGCCATCAAATATTTGAACTTGTCCATTGCTACGCCGTCGCCTTTAGCTTTAGCAGCTTCAACAACGAATTCTTTGTAGGTCATTCCCATCTGTTTTGCTACTAACTGAGCAACGATAGACTGAGGAGCTTTTGCGTCGGTAATAGAACCGAACATCAGACCTTCCAGTTTAGCGCGTGAGAAATTCACGATATGGTCAGAAATGAACGCACCCAGATTAGGCAGAGTCAACAGAGCTTGACGAGAAATCGGGTTACCACCAGTAAATGTCTTAGGCATAAACTGAATGTTTTCGAATTTGCTTTCGCCTTCTGGAGATTCACCGTTTTCATCAACGAAACCGAATGCATCAACACTTGATTTTGTCTGCTTAGGAACAGAAATCGGAGTAGTCAGACCAGTCAGGAAGTTAACTCCCAGCTTATCAGCAACAGTGTCTTTCAACAGCATTTCAACGAATGAATCATAACGCTGAACAGTTTCTTGTACTGCGGAAACAGTTGATACAGTGTTAATAGCGCGTTTGCCTTGCAGAGCACTAACTGGCATATAGATACCTTGAGAAACGTTAGCACCGCGCATCAGACGCTTACGGGACATTTCTTGAGTATATTCAGCAGCAGCACCGCGAACAGCTTTACCATTCATCATAGAGCGAACAGCATCGCCAAGGTCGAATTTATTTTCCAGAGTTTGTTTAGTATCTTTAGTCATGTTGCGAATCACCGTTGCAGATTTATTAGGTTTAATAGAGCGTTTGAATTGACGTGCGGTCATGCCTTTAGCGATAGCGCTTGCAACGTCTTTCTGTGCTACTTTGTAGCGTTGTGCGATTTCAAGAATTTCTTCCGCTTCTTCTTCGCGTTCTTCTTCTGTCAGTTCGTCACCAGCAGGAACAGCAGCAGGAGCGTCATCAGTTTTTTCAACAGCAGAATCACCAGCGTTTTCATTTTCAACGACTACTTCTTCCAGAATTTCTTCACGCTTTGCACGATCTTCATCGGACAGCATTTCAATTTCATCGATAGTCATTTCTGCCAGTTCATCTTTAGTCATTTCATCAATACGTTTCATTCGAGTACCTTTGTTAAGTTTGTTTGTTGTATCTGTATTTAGTAGTCTTCCCAAACCGACTTTATCGTCAGCAGGAACAGTGACGAAAGAAATTTCATATGGTGCCCATTTCGTAACAATAAGATTGTCGCCTTCTAAGTGATATTCATTAATGTCATATCCGAAAGAGATTTTACTAATTGTTCCTTCTTGAACTTTTGCACCGATTTCTTTAGCTAATTCACCGTGTTGACTGAATTGGACTTTTGCTCGTCCTATTTTGTCTTCATCGATTCGAACAGAATCAGGAATAACGATTCCCAAGTGTTTATCAAAATCATGGTTAAACAGCAAAGCAGCACCGTTATTAATTCGGGTCAAGTCAGCGTTATGTGAGCCGTCATGAACGAGAATTTCATTAACAGTAATGTTTTGACCGTATTCATCCTGAATCTGTCTTTCAACAGGAGTTTCAGAACTGAACGCAATTTCAAAAACACCATCAACAGAATCAATACCCTGAACTGTGTAATCGCGCTTAAGTTTTAGCATTACCAGTCCTCTGTTGGAGCGTCTTTCGACGCTCTTTGTTTTTCTGAATGTATTTAGTGTTATTCCACCGAGTTATCCGAATTAATTTCAGCAACTTCCACTTGAGCATCAGCCGTTAATGCAGCAGGTGCAGCAGCAACTTTAATTTGATTATCGTATTTCGGAACATAACGAGTTCTTTCTTGTTCAACCTGAGCAAATACAATATCCGGGTCTTCACCGCGAGCAATAATAATATCAGAAGCAGATTTGAATCCGTTTTCAACATCAAAAATATCCTTCTGAGTATCTTTAATTGGGTCGATACTTTGCCATTGAGGATATGTCCAAACAGTCTGACGAAGAACTGAAGGAATAGTTGTCATTTTCAAATTAACGGTTTCTCTGATAATTGACCATTGTAACCAACGTTCAAAAATAACATCAAAAACCTGTTCTTTAATATTACGCTGAACTGATTTAAACATTACGCGTTGTGCAAGATCACCGAAGCGGGCAGCAGAATAGTTAATATTTGCTGTGTCACCTTTCCAACCTTGTTTGTAAAAACCGTAACCCATAGCAAGCAGGTCTTCCAGACGATTCGTGAAGTTCATAAAGTCGTCACCGCCCTGAGTAGAGCTAAACTGCTTTATATCGTAACCAGCAGGAAGTTTATGAATTGTCCCTGATTCAAAGTTTTGAATAACATCAGGAGATTCTTCAATGCCTTCGTTATCGCTATCAATTTCGATATTATCTTGACCGTCTTTGTCTTGAGTGATGAAACCCATAGAGCTTGCTGCGGCGCGTTTCTGAATCAACGTTGCTTTTGTGAAAGCATCATATTGGTTCATAACATCAATATTCGCTACACATTCAGGAATGCCTCTGCGTTGATCAGGGAACAATTCTCTGTAATAGTGAATAATATTTTCAGCGTCGATACCTTCAGATTTACCAGATGAAGTCTGTGTTGCTTTGCTTATTGTGTTAAACCAGTAACGAACTGGAACATCATCGTTATTATATTCGATACCATCAAGAACATAACCGTTGTCGGAGGTTTCTCTGTCGCCAAATTTACAGCGTGAAGCTTCGATAATTTCAAGCTTAAATTCAGTATCAGATTCGTGAATACGAATAAAAACCTCGCCGTCAACAAATCTTGAACGTTCAACGAGTTCTTGAAATCTGCGCCAGTTCATTCTTTCATTTTTACTGAAACGTTTTGCTGAACTTGACCAATAGCTGAACTGGTCCATAATCATAGAGTTCAGTTTCTTGCTTGGCTTTCCGTTTGTTCCCAGAATACGCAATTGTGGGTTAATACCTTCACCGATAACGTTATCAACTTGATATTGAACAGCACGTTTACCAACTGGTGTATTAATCGAAAGAGTTCGAGACATATTACGAATGCCATCGGCATAAGTTCGAATCTCGTTATTAATCGTTGCAGTCGTAATCAGGTTCTCTTGAAAGTCGCCATCTAAACGGTCAGTTCGAGGACCAAGAATACGCTGTAACTGTGAGCCATATGCTTGCTCGTTATCAATTACCAGTTTCTGTTTCTGTTTACGTGTTTTCGGTTCTGCTTTTTTAAATGTGAAAAAATCTCTAATACTCATGATGGATTCGTGAACCTCGCTTTAATAGTAACAATCGGAGATTTACCGTTTGCCATTTGTTCTGACTTAATCAGATTTGCTAAGTTAGCTAAAAGTCGTTTTCGAGCCATAAGCAGCGAATCAAGCGTTTCATAAACGAATGATTTACCGTTAATACTCATTTGTTGAATAGCTTCTTCGTTACTTGTCAGACGATACTGAATAACTGTATCGATATCGTTAATCATTTCTCTGAGTTGTTCTCTTTTCGTTTTTGAAACGAATGGTGATTTCACTTTGATAATGCTGTTACTGATAAGCGCACCTTCATAGAGAACAACAACAGAAAAAGTTCCTTCGATAAAATCTGATGTGTCCACCGAGATATTCGCTGGACAATCAGTTTGAGAAAACAATTTAGTTTCAGTTGAGCCTATGGAGACTGTTGCACCTTCAGGATTATAAACAGCGAGTTTTTCACCGATGTAAATTTCTGAATTTGATTTTTGCATTGAGTTCTCCTTTCTTATATTTATAATCCGAAACCACGAGGCTTATTAACTGGTCTGTTTCGTTTGATAATGTTTCGACGAGGTTCATGAGTTTGAATAACAGGAGAATTTGTTTCGTTTTGTTCTTCTGGCATTTCAATATCAGATTTAGCAGCGAGTTTCCTCCACTCGTGAAATTTGATTTTCTCTAGAACTTGCAGACGCGCGCAATAACCGTAGTTAAAGCAGTCAAGACCTTCGTTACGAACACCGCCTTGTTTAATAACCCATCTAACAGTATTACCAGAGCGTTTTAATTCTTCGGACATAAGCTGTTCGCAGTAATCATCTGGAACATCATCAGAGATTTCGACTCTGACTGGTGTATTTCCAGATTTCACGCTTCTGTTTAGCAGTTCACGAACTAAGTTTTTTCCTTGGTTTACACCAATCATATAAAGTTCATAACCACCGGTTTTCGTGATTTTCGTTGGAACATAAGGGGCATCAACAGAGCTGGCACCTTTAATTGCTTTCAGGTTTGTCCACTGAGAGCAGAAACGATAGATTGTTTTAGTTGCTCGACCGTTTGAGCTATCGACGTTCACCCACGCTAAAGGAACCTTTCTTCCCAAAGCTGTTCTGAACGGTGCTTTAACGTATGCAAGAAGTTCTTTATAAGCAGGGGAATCGATAACCTCAGCGTTCATTGTCATAAAGCTACGATGTGCAAGAATATAAACGGTTCGTTCGTTGTGACCCATCAAGGTTACTTCTAAACGGTCTTGCTGTTGGTCAACCCCAGCGGTTAAAAACAACGTGTCTTCTGGTATATTGCTGATGCCGATATTCGTCTTGAGTGTTTCTAATTTACTAACCTCAATGTCTTCGTTTAAATCATCAAACGGTAGACCAAGAACAGTGTTATAAAACGTTGACAAGCTGAACGTTTGCCATGCTTGCTTATAGTCTTCAACAACTGATTTGATAGAACTCATTGGGCTGTATAAACGACTTACGTGGAATCCAGCAATTCGACTTTCAGGTTGATGAATAATCCATTCACCTTGTTTAATTGCTCGTGCTCGGTCGCCTTCAGAGAAAGCGTGATGACATTCAGGACATTCAATTCTGGCAGAGTTAGGATCAGGTAATGATTTACCATCGATTTTTACCCAGTCGAATTTGATATTCTCCCACGTCAGTTCGTGCTTATGACCACATGTAGGACAGGGAACATGATACTTGCGCTTGTCGGATGCTTCATACTGCGTGTGGATAGCACCGTATTTACTTGTAGGCGTCGAGCTAATGAAAACACGAGCGTCTTCACCGAACGTCGTAGCACGTTGTTCCGCGATGATAATCGGGTTGCCTTCTTCTGTGTCTGTTTCAACTGCGTCAACTTCATCAAGCAACATCAGCGGAAGAGTTTTACCGCGTAAGTGAGAAGGGCTATTGAGCGACATGAAATACCAAAAGCCTCCAGCACGTAGCTGAATTTGACTGGTGTTATTCACTGCGTTTCTGTCGTTCTTGTCGGTGACGATTCGTTGCATTTCTTCCGATTCGTCAATCATTGGGCGAATCTTGCCTGATAGCCATTGAGTCGTCTCTTTACCGGTTGACTGCAAGACACCAGCGTTACCGGGATCAGTAGCAGACTTATAGAACAGAATTCCGTTCAAGATGGTTGTCTTGCCAATCTGGGCAGAAGTCTCGAAGACGATTTTCTTCTTACGTTCTTTAATGACGTCAATCATGCCTTTCTGAAACTCAAACAGTTTCATCGGCTGCCCTGTATAAGGACCATCAGGGAATTTCAGGTACTGTTCGACCCACTCGGACGGAGTGTAGTCAGGAGGTGGCATTAAAAAGCGCTTTGCATTCTGTAAGATACTTTTCAGTTTATTTGAGTTTTTCATAATCAGCCCTAAGTGGATGAACCCAAAATGGATTTCATTTCTCTGTCTGTATTTATGAAAACCTCCATAAAATTATTTCTAAGAGTTCTTGCACCTGGATATCCGCCTGTTAAAGTCTGTTCCAACAAAACACAGGAGAACGACAATGAAAACTGAACTGACTGTTGAAAACCGAATTGCTTCTGAATTAAACGCTGGTACTGATATGTCAGAGAGTAAGCTTGCTGAAAAATACGATGTTCCTCGTTCTGTTGTTCGTCGTGTTAAAGCTAACATCGAGGAATATACAGTTGTTGAAGAAGTTAAAGCTGAAAATACGGTTGAAGTTGTCGATGCTGTTGAAGCACAACGAATCGTGAATCAGGCTTTCGGATTCGATAACATCGAAAAACTTCTTGCTAGCAAATCGGCTAATAAAAAACCATCTGCGATTAGCATGATTATTTTTAAACGTACAGAGGGGGATTTTGAGTTATTCAAAAAACAGATGTCAGACAAAACTGCCGCGTATCAGAGGGATCAGTTTCTTCGCTGTGTGAATAGCACTAAAGGAGAAATGAGTGAAACTGAGAATGCCTAACGAATGGAGGCGATTTTTTAAATGTATAATAAATGCAAGTTTGTAGCTAAATTAATTACACTAGATTTAAAATTGCAATATTAAATAGGAAGCAAAGTGAGGAGGTTCAGAATTAAGGAACTATTTCATACCTGCTAGTTTAGAGAGCCGACTATTCATCGGATACTTATTTGATTGAAAGAAAAATTGAACAAGTGATATCATTCGGTTATTATTTTTTAGCAACAAAGGAGAAAGCATGATTGCTAATGTGGTTTATAAAAACGGTGATGTTAAGACCGAAGAGTTAACAGTTGACGATGCCGCTGTTCGCTTAAAAACAGACTCAGACGTTCAAGCGATTGAATTTTTCGAAAGTGGATTAAACACTCTGCTTGAGAAAAAACTTGAACAAGCATTAGTGCTTGGTCTGAAATGACAAAAGGGAGCTTAGTGCTCCCTTTTTTATTGAATTTCAAATGAGTAGATTGTAAACCACAGATACTGGAGGCATCTTTGGGGCGCAAGGAATCAAATAGTTGAGAACTTGATTACTCAGTTCTTTAGAACGATCTGCAAACAGCAGGGCGTACTTCCTGCGAAGCTGAAAGCGTAGAGTCAAAAGCAATAAGGTCGATAACGAAGCAGGAAGCATCAGGTGAACTTGATAACAGGGAATTGACTTGGAGTATCATTAGGTCAGTAGAAGCAGGGAGAAGCGAGGAGGGATGATGTAGCAGTCAATCATTACTATCATCAAAGATAGGGCTTGCCCGTTCGACGTAGCGATAGCGAAGGAGAACTCATTAACGTTATTTCAATTAATTATCGATCGTTATGTTTATTGATTGTCAGACGAACAGTATAATGCAGTTATCCAGTAATCATTATTATCCAGATCTGAAAAATAATATTGTGAGCGTAGCGAACGCGCGAAGCGCTAATAATCTTTATCTAGAAACATCTAATCAGTAGCTAGTAATCAAGTTCGATAGTGTTATCTGTCGCGCTTCGCGCTAATGTTTATCAATTAGGGCTTCGCCCGCGCTTCGCGCAATCTGCTCGCTTCGCTATGTTTTCCAGGTTTTGTACTGCTTCTATATCCTTCCAGTTCATCTTTATCCAATTGTTCTTATAGGGCGATTTTTTCTAGGGTCCATGCACTTCTCCGAGTCGCATCGATGCGTTATCGATGCGTTTTGATGTGCATCAATGCACCTGCTTTTCACTAAATTATTTTTCGGACTTTGTTTACACTTTCGGTGAACTATATAAATATTAGTATGAACACAGAGAGTTTCTTCTTCCTCGTTATTTTCTCTCGTTTGTTTACTACTGACTTTATCCGTCATAAAATAAGATATAAGCAATTAGCTTAGTTCATTTAAAAATTCCTTAAGTTTAAAGCACTCTTCGGAGTGCTTATTTTTCAATTCAATAAAAAAGGCAACCCCATGAAATTTATACCTAACAAATTCGAAATTGAATCTCGCTTAGACTCTGGTGAGACATTTCAGCAAATTGCAGAATCTAAACAAATGAATAAAGCAACGATGTATAATGCTTGCAAAAAACGTAATATCAGAACTCAACCAATCAATAAAGGCAAATAAATTGAATTTCAAATTTGCAGTCTTCGAAAATCTAGACAGAACAGTTAAAGCAAGCCTGAACAGAAATATTATCAAAGTTAATAGAATGACCAATAACAAAAACAGCCTGAAAGCTCTTGTTAAAGCTATAGATATTCATCGTAATGTTCGAGCTAAGATGTTACAGAAGATTGAAAATGCTGTGACTGTAAAAAATATGCATAGCTTCGAAATCGGTACGACCGAAGTTAATAATCTGCCTGCAATCGTTGCTTATACAACCGATAATGCTGTTATCGTTGCTTGTGAAATTAACGGTAAAAAGAACTCGTGGAAAGCTTTCTGTTCAGATCTAAGAATGCAGAAGATCAAAGACACCGAGCAGTTTGTTCAGATGTATACTGGTGAATTTATTGAAATCATCGAAAGTATTGAATTTCCGACTGAGCAGAGACTAGATGTTGTGAATTCCAAAATGGAAGATTTGATGAAAAGAGTCGCAGAGTTAGAAAGGAAAAACGCTGAACTCAGCAAAGAGAACAGCGTTTTACGTAAAGAAAGAAGGGGTGAAAAACTATCTTTTGATGACGAGATTGTAATTGTGAAAATTGATATTTCTGAGCCGACCAAAACAATGGACAAATCAACTATCGAAGATGAAGCAATTGAACTCGTCGAATCAACTTTATTTAGCTCAAATGCCCTCTGACAAATCATCAAGAGAACCTACAGATGTAATTACTAGTTATCAATCGACTTAATGGTAAGTTTTATGAACCATCTTAACGACGAAAAAGAAAAAGTGATACATGATAACATTGCATTCAACTTGCTCCATGACTGAATCTGACAGTCTGTTAAGTGCTCGTAAAGATCTCAAATTCTAACAATCTTCACGAGGAATGTTCGGCTTTGACCATGATTAGTTAATCAATAAGATACAGCCATTTTCAAAAGTGCTTGTTTTGATTGTTAACTATGATAAATTAGCAAGGCACATGCAGGTAGATTTGTTGGTTGTGGTATCGCAATCAGTGATTAAAAGGTCGGCAGTATTCGCCTCTGACGGACGTCGGATCTTCTTGGGCGTCACTTTGAAATGCGTAAGAGTGCCTGCATGTGCAATAACATAATTAATAATGGAATTTACTATTATGTTCACTCCCTCCTACTTAGAAAGACTCAAGTCATGCAAGACCAAATTTGAGTTTGCACGCTTACTTCAAATTAAAGTTTCTTTTCTTACTAATGTCCTGTACAGAATACGACCTGAGCATCAATATGAAAGATTTATTATAAAAAAGAAGTCTGGAGGTGACAGAGAGATATTTGCGCCTACTGAAAAACTAAAAGACATACAAAGGCGTTTATCAGATTTATTGTATGTTTGTCAGAGCGAAATATGGAAAACAAATAATATCACCCCTAGCTTATCTCATGGATTTGAGAAAAATAAAACAATAATAACAAATGCAGAAAGACATAGAAATAAAACCAATGTTTTAAATATTGATCTTGAGGATTTTTTCCCTACATTTAATTTCGGTAGGGTCCGTGGTTATTTTATCGCGAATCAATATTTTAATTTGCACCCATCAATAGCAACTATAATTGCGCAGATAGCTTGCTATGATGGAAAACTTCCGCAAGGAAGTCCTTGCTCTCCTGTAATAAGCAATCTTATATGTAATATTTTAGATATTAGATTGTCAAAGTTGGCACTTTCTAATGGATGCAGTTATAGTCGATATGCAGATGATATAACATTCTCAACTAACAAAAATCAGTTTCCTGACTCAATTGTTATAAATGAGAATTCTAACGAGTTAGGACCATTGTTAGTTAATGAAATTGAAAAAGCTGGATTTAAAATTAATAATAATAAGACCAGAATATTGCGGCATACATCAAGGCAGGAAGTAACAGGTTTAACCGTAAACAAAAAAATAAATGTCAATAAAGATTATATTAAAAAAACCAGAGCTATGGCGCATGCACTTTATAAAGAAGGGGATTTTACCCTTTTGGATATTAGTGGAAAACCGCGAAAAGGTACTCTAAATGAACTTGAAGGCCGCTTCGTTTATATTGATATGCTTGATAAGTATAATAACATTAACGCTAAAAAACATACACTCCCAGAAAAATATGTGCTAAAGAAAACTGGAATTAATTTTACTCTCAAATTGAATTCAAGAGAGACAGCATTCAGTAACTTTCTTCATTATAAGTATTTTTATGGGAATATAAAGCCTACAGTTTTGACAGAAGGTAAAACAGATCCAATTTATTTGAAATGTGCAATTGATTCTTTGTATTTAAGTTATCCTGCTCTGGTTAGAGTTGACGATAGAACAAAGAATAGAATTTTAAATATTACGTTATTCAAAACAAACGCAAAAAAGGAATATTTTTTAGACCTCTACGGTGGGGCTGCTGACTATGTAAGATTCTTTAGAAGGCATAGAGAACAATGCAAGAAATTTGAAAGACAACCGCCTAAAAATCCAGTAATAATTGTTTTGGATAATGACACTGGGCCATCTGATTTTATTAATAATATAATCAAAGAATATTCTCACCTGCCTAGAAAATCAGAGGACGTAAGAAAACATAAATTTTTACATTTAGAGAATAACCTCTACGTATTGTTAACTCCACTATTGGCTGGTGATAAACAATCGTGCATGGAAGACTTTTTCAAAGATGAAGTTCTGACAAAGACAATTAACGGTAAATCCTTTGATAAAAGTAATAATCATGATAGCACTACTACTTTTGGAAAAGACAGGTTTGCCAACAATATTATCAGAGAAAATAGACAGACTATAGATTTTTCATTGTTCAAACCAATTCTTGATGCTATGGTTGATATTAATAATCACTTTAAAAATTTGTACTATCCATGATGGTTAAAAATGGATAATAAATATATTTCCCGGTTACGGTTTATTTTAATCCCTATTCCGTAGTCGGGACAATATTCATTAATGTCACTTTGGAATATAATCATATTTGGACGACACCTCAAATTAAAAATATCATTCTTTTGTAATGTTATGGAGGCTATAAATATAGTTTTACAAAGGAGTATATATGACAGGCCATGATTACAAGTGTTTAATTTGCAAGCGCGATTATGTGAAAATTAGTTTTATGTTACAACGAAAAAATGTACATTGCGCTAGTCGCGAAAAATACCCTAAGCAACATCTAACAGAGTCAGTCGAAATTGAAGCAGGCTATTTCAAGCAGGAAAGAATGTTCATTAATCGTCAGAAACAAATCTTTAAAGGAGCAACACGATGAAAAACATTTTGGTCCCACCATCGCTTTAAATTCCTTCATTCGATTTTAAAAATGAAATACATAAACATGGTAACTGTTTGAAATTAAAAAGGGAGTGCAAACTCCCTTAAAGTTCAATTTCACTATCTTCTTTCTCTTCTGGTTTGTCAACGTGTTCGAAGTCTTGTTCGAACGACTCACCAAGTTCATTCAATGTTCTGTTGAAAATCTCTTTGAGTTTTTCTTTCAGCTCCTGGATATCATTAGCAGACTCCATGATTTCGATACCGTGTTTTGACGGAATCAGCCTGATGGAATCTTTCAGAGACTGACAGAACTGATTCAATTGAGCTTGCACCAACTCAACAGGGATTAATTCACCTGATTTTTCTTGCGCTGCATAAGTTGCTAAGTCAGCCTTCGCCACCTGTTCACGAAGTTTTTCTTTCTCGAATTCATCACGAACAGACATATTGCGCATCGGATTAATTTTGTTCTGTACGATCCATAAAGTGCCTTCGTTTTCTGGTATTCCTGCTGGATTATCTGAATAAGGAAGTCCTTCTGCTCTCCATGATTTAATAGCGTTAAGGGTATAACCATAACGTTTTGCCATATCAGTCATACTGACGTAAATTTTACGTGCCATTTTATTCTCCTTACACAAGTGGCCCAAGGGTTTATTACTGTATTTATCTTGAACGGAAAAATCATCCGGAATCAGTCCTGTCTATCGATGATGAACTGAATTGATTTGGAATTTTAACACAGCAGAAAAAAGCCGAGCGCTCGAAACATCTCGGTGTTTCAGAAGTCCCAGAGTAACTATTATTTTTTGTTAGAGGGGGGGCAGAAGATGAGTCGTTAAAACTTATTTAAGCAATATCATTAATGATTTATATTTGGCTGCGTTTTAGGCTAATCAGCAGCCAAATTTTTAATTGTCGATGAAACGCCAGTATCGCTAAAAATAGAGCTATATAAAATCAACTCCGCATTGCTTTATTCCAATCAATATTGTGACCAGCAGCTTCAAGTTCTCGTGCGAGTGCTTGCTTCCAGCCTCCACTGCTATCCATATTTTCCCAAACAACCCCAGCAAAATCACTTGGAATATCTAGTGAGCCGCGTTTTAGTGCACATACTTTCTCTCTGCCTAAACGCCCGATAAAATATCCTAATTCTAGCATTACATTCTGCCTTGCCCTTGGTTCTGGTATTCCTCCTTTAGCACAACCTTCATCATCTGGTGTTAGCAATACAACAGCAAATCCAACATCACTATTTGCTATAACTTTCTCAATGACAGTTCGTCCCTGATTAGCTTGCTCATGTAATATGATTGCTTCTAAACCTATACGTTCAAGAAACCTTGCGACTGTTTCACGGGCGCCATCATCATGACCATGAACAATGAAAACTTTGTTCGAAAACTGCGGCTTCAACATAGTTTCTGTGCTTCCCTTAGACTGAACATAATTTTTGTAATCTCTAACGAAAGGAATGATAAGTTGTCCTGTAATCGAATGAATGCCTGCTATAACTTTACTTCCGGAATAGAAAAAATGATGTCCAAAGTTGATTGCATAATTAGGATCTTCTGCTAACTTAAAAATCAAAAGTAATGTAAGGCCTAGTGTTTTTCTTGCATCATCTGGCCAGACAAGCTGGGCACTCCCAGCCATACTTCCTCCAGTCTTCTCACTTTCTGCGAGAAACTCTGTAAGATTGAGTCCTTCAGTCAGGTCTGCATTGTATGATTCAAGATCGGAATGTTTTAGAAGCTGAGCAAGCTTTTTGAGTGGACGTTCAAAGGTCTGGTATTGTGAAGCCTGTAAATCCAGAACAGCATTGTTCATTTCAGAAAAAATATCTTGAGCCATTACTCATCCTCACTTGAAGTCAATCTGGCTTCGGCAGCTTTTTTAAGAATGCCTTCTCTGTATGTTTCCTTCATCTGCTGCGCAAGCGAGCCGACTATGGAGTTGGTTGAACATCCGCCAATGCGTTCATCAATCATGTGATTAACTGTTTGAATTGCCGACTCGATGCTAGCAGGGTCGTTAGGGTTAAACTTTACGACTCCTAGCTCGCCATCCAGCTCACTCAGTATACGCTTTGCATCCTTGAGTTCTTTCTGAAGCTTATCAAGACCAGTAACTTTTAACATATGCACCTTCAATTATCAATTTAATCAGTACGTTACGGGGTTTAGCTGTTGCTTGCTTAGTCTGGCTATTGATCACGTATGAATGCTCTATTTTGAAGCCTCAACCAAATTTTCTCAATAGTGTAAAGCTATTATCATTTTCGAGTTTCCTTCGATATCACATTCTAAGATGAACATTGCTAATATTACTCACATCTAAAAAAACGGATTTGTTTACATTATCCTAACAAGACTTCGTTGAGTCGTAAAATATTATAACAAAATATATGTAGACTAAGCTGATGGTGTTAATTACATATCTGCTTATTCCATTCATCAACTTGATGCTGTTCAAATTAGATAACTTAAATTTTTAATTATAACTTCTGAAATCTCCATAACGAATAACATCAGTTACACGTTTTGCTCTATTAGGAGTCTGACGTGCCCATCTTGAGTCTAAAGCTTCATCAGCCGCATTTTGATAATCTCCAACAGCCATGTATCCCAAGAATTTCTTGAACTGACATACGCCAGAAACGCCGAGTTGAAAACACATATTGATTAAAGCTGAACGCCTGACTGTATCGATTCTGATATAAACTGGATGCAGTTCTGTTTTACTAAGCTTACGTAACGTTGAATTAACGTCTGTATTCAATAACTGATCAGATTCTTTCGCTGTGATATATCCATAACAAGGATGACCAACTGCTTTATCAAGTTCTTTCAAAGCGTAGTCTCTTGATGGATTCTTAGTAATCAAATGTCCGACACCGATTGTGAAATATCCTTCTGTGTCTTTATACATCGTGAGTTTTTCGCCTTCGTCGTAACGAAGCATTGCGTTAAGTTCCATATTAGCCTCATAAATATAGTTAAAATCTTATTTATGAGAGGACTTATGAATCTATTAGACACAGACGTTAGGCTGACCGATGTTCAGCTTAAATCAAATGCTCCGTTTTTCTCTAACAGAGCAGTATCAGGACGTTTTCAGAAACGTTATACAGGCGTGCAATATTTCGAATTGAATTTCACTGTGAATTATATGTCGCAAGACACAAGACACGTTCAACGCTTTATCGCGATGCATCAACAAGGTCAGCCGTTTGACTTTCCGTTAAGCTACTTGACTGACTATAAAGGTTCGGCTCAGGGACTTATTCAAGCATCTGTTACAGCTAACAAAGGAGCGCGTAAGGTCACTCTGAACAGCTTCACCGATACTTTAGAAGCAGGAACATTAGTTCAGTTTCAGAATCACTCCAAGCTTTATACCGTCACGGAGGATGTCAAAGCAGGTGGAGAGATGAAACTCTTTCCGAATCTGTTGCAGAACGTTCAAGCTGGTGAGACTGTGAATTACAGAGGAACGAAAGGGCGATTCATCCTGACGAACGATACTATTCCGTTAGATCTTCAATCGATTTCAAATATTAAACTTACTGCAACAGAGGTGGTGTAATGTCAGTAAAAGACCAATTTAACAGACTAAGAAAAGACCCTGACTTCATCGAAGCGTATAACGATTTTAACGGCACTAATTATACAGAACTGACTACTGGTCAGTTGTTCAGTGTCGGCACGTTGTTTCATCTTGTTCAGATTAAGATGCATAACGGCACAGAACTGTTGTTAACTGATGCTTATTACGACTTGCAATATCAAGGTAAGAATTATATTGCCGCTGGTGACTTTACTGATATCAGTTCAATCAGCGAAGAAAAAGAAATTAATAACATCGGAATGACCGTTAAGCTGGCTAATATCCGAAAAGAATATATCAACTTGATTCGAACGAAAGCTTTAAACAGAGCAGACGTTAAAATTGATATTTGTTTTCTGAATCCTAATACTGGCAGTCCAACAGAGAGTTTTAATCTGTTCACAGGCTCTATGGATAAATTAACAGTTAACATCGAATACGATGATAATGAAGCGAAAAACGAAACCGAAGCTGTTATGAACTCAATCTGGGAAGTTCTTGAGAAATCTGCAAGAAATCACGCTTCCGATGGTGTTCATCGTAGTTATCCGGGTAATGAACAAGACACGTTCTTTTCTCGAATCGGAAAATGGAACTCAGAATCGAAATGGACGAGCGTAAAATAAGGGAGCTGTTGCTCCCTCATGAATTGTATTATGAAATGTCAACTTCTACTACATAGATTGGGATTTTTTTATCCTTATGTTCATATTTTCCAGCCGGATAGTCATCACGTATTAAATGAGTGGCTCGCCTAATCAGGGTCGCCCCTGATGCAAAAAGAATCTCTTTTTCATTTCCCATACTTGAATTCTTTCTAGGAAAAGCAAAAACATTAGTGATAGGATTCACTGTATGTAATACAAATAACTCTATTTTATTGTTATCATATGCTTTCCCTCTCCATTCAGCATTTCTTAATGCAACTTGAGGACAAAAACTTGTTGAAAGTGGTGCTGTTAATTTGAATTGATTTGATGCTCCATTTAGCCATGCACCACCATGAAAAAGATATTGACCTTCGCTTAGTGTATGACCGATGCTATTGATTTCTTTATCCACCTCGGTTACTGAGTAATTAGGATATTTTTGTTGATAGTCAAATAACACTTTTGGAGTTTTTGAAGGCATAGCGCGTCTTAGTTCTTTATAATTGACGCTATTGTCAAGATATCGGTCAATGAAATTCTCTAATCCATTATCCGAACCTCTTTTTGCCATGTGTTTTGCTGCATCTAAGTGATTTTTAATTTTTGCAATCAGTTTATCTTTGATATGAGTTTCAAATTTGCCAGTAGCCCTGTAGACAGCCATCATTTCTTCCTGACTGGCCTTTCTGCAGGTCCAGGATTCGTATGGGTTCTCAAATACATCAACAATTGGTAATTTCATTTCGATTCCTTTTGAAGTTAATGAGTAAGAAACTCAATAGATTAAAACACGAAGCTCTGATTTTGTCTTATGTTAGCTTGTCAAGGATGCTACGTAAAATATTAACGTGGTTAACATTTAGTTAAATGCAATACGTATTGTTACATTTATGGTTGTAGTTAGTTATCCAATTGCTCTTTCTCAGCGTTCATGTATTCCAGTAGTTTTTTGCTGTCAGAAACAAAACTCATACTATATCCATCCCATCGGAAACTCTGAGAATGACCATTCAGATACTGAACTTTTATTCGCCAAGATTTTTTAAGATTAAATACCGTGATTTCTTTTATAACTCGTTTAAGCATCATGTTTAATTCGATAGGATCTTTGATTTCCGACAGGAGGTTGAAATCGACTGATTGTTCAGCTAATACCATATCAGATTGTTGTTTAAACTGCTGGTCGAGTTCCTGTAGCTTTTCCTCAAGATTGCCGATTGTCTCAAGAACACTCATAGGAACTTTTTTCATTGTTAGAAGCATTCCGTTCAAGTTGTCGATTTGCTCTTTTAATTGAGCGCGTTCTTGTGCAATTGTCGTATCAACAGAGGTTTTCTTCTCCATCTTTAAGTGCTTTAAGATTTTATAAAGAGCAATCTCCATGTTTTTAAAATTCTGCGTAACGGTGCATTTACCATCGCGAGCATTAGCACAAACATGGTATTGATACGTTTTACCAGTAACAACATGGAATTTTCTGACTAACGCACCTCCGCAAGAGTGCTTTAACAGCCCTGTGAAAGCGTTTTTATCTGACTTATATCCCGGCTTGTTCTGCTTTGCATCAGACTGTAATAACATCCAGTCTTCTTTGCTAATTACTGCTGGATAATAATTATCGATAATATCCAACAGAATAACTTTTCTGTCTTTCGTCGTTTCTGATGTTTGATAAGCACCGTATAACGCAACTGAACTAAGAGTTTTACCAACAGTTGTGTGATTCCAACCAGCAGAACGTAATGGTCTGAATCCTTCATCGTTTAATGTCTTAGCTATTTTATTCGTGCCAAGTCCCTTTTTCTTGAGTTCGATAATTCTTTTTACTGCGTCGAGTCTGTCAGAGAAAACAAACTGGTCTTTTTCTCTTGCTAACCAGAATGGCAGTATTTTGTTGATTACTTTACCAGAAAGAGCAGCTTTTCTTTGTTGCTGTTTTGTCTCACGCAAACGCTGTGATTTCTTCTCTGATTCTTTATGCGCAAGGTCAGCAGCCAGAGCGATTCTAATCACGCTTACAAGGTCGTTAACTGATTCTCTGTTGAGTAATAGACCGTCTGTCAGGCTCGCTATAAAGACGTTGTGTTGTAAGATTGACTTGATTATCTGTTGAGTCACATCGATACCCCGACGACTCAAGCGGTCAAGACTCTCGATGATTATCGTTGAACCTGATTCGATTGCTCCTTGCTCGATAGCAGAAAGCATGTCACCAAGCGACGGTCTGTTGCCTTCTTTAAACGCTGAAATTCCCAAGTCCTGAAAGTTTTTCTCAGATAGGGTAAGATTGTTAGCAATAGAGTATTTTTCGGCAAGTTCTGTCTGTCTGCGCACTGAGTCGCCTTGTTCTTGTTTCTTGCTCGAAAATCGTATGTAACTGTAAGCTAACCCGTTTTGCTTTTGCATATTCTAATCCTTTCAATCACTTAGTAGAGAGTATCAATTTTGCTCCTTAGCAACAACATCACTATGCAGTTTGGCAGTAAGCCGCTGTTCGAAAACATTTCCGTCAAATTTGGCGGCGGCAACCGTTACGGCCTGATTGGCGCCAACGGTAGCGGTAAATCTACTTTTATGAAAATCCTCGGCGGTGATTTAGAGCCGACGCTGGGCAACGTTTCGCTCGATCCAAACGAGCGCATCGGTAAGCTGCGTCAGGATCAGTTCGCCTTTGAAGAGTTCACCGTCCTTGACACCGTTATCATGGGACACGCGGAGCTGTGGGAAGTGAAGCAGGAGCGCGATCGCATCTACGCTCTGGCGGAGATGAGCGAAGAAGATGGCTACAAAGTGGCCGATCTCGAAGTGCTGTACGGCGAAATGGATGGCTACTCTGCGGAAGCGCGTGCGGGCGAGCTGCTGCTGGGTGTGGGTATTCCGGTAGAACAACATTACGGCCCGATGAGCGAAGTCGCGCCAGGCTGGAAACTGCGTGTTCTGCTGGCGCAGGCGCTGTTCTCCAATCCGGATATCCTGCTGCTCGACGAACCAACGAACAACCTGGACATTGACACCATCCGCTGGCTGGAGCAGACGCTAAACGATCGCGACAGCACCATGATCATCATCTCGCACGACCGTCACTTCCTGAACATGGTGTGTACACACATGGCGGACCTGGACTACGGCGAGCTGCGCGTTTATCCGGGCAACTACGATGAGTACATGACGGCAGCCACGCAGGCGCGTGAACGTCTGCTGGCGGATAACGCCAAGAAGAAAGCCCAGATTGCTGATCTGCAGTCTTTCGTCAGCCGCTTCAGCGCGAACGCCTCTAAATCTCGCCAGGCGACCTCTCGTGCGCGTCAGATTGACAAGATCAAGCTTGATGAAGTGAAAGCGTCCAGCCGTCAGAACCCATTCATACGCTTCGAGCAGGACAAGAAACTGTTCCGTAATGCGCTGGAAGTGGAAGCTCTGGCTAAAGGTTTTGAAAACGGTCCGCTGTTTAAAAACTTTAACCTGCTGCTGGAAGTGGGCGAGAAGATTGCCATTCTGGGTGCCAACGGCGTGGGTAAATCCACCCTGCTGAAAACCCTGGTCGGCGAACTGCAGCCGGATAACGGTACCGTGAAGTGGTCTGAAAACGCGCAGATTGGTTACTACGCACAGGACCATGAATACGAGTTCGAAAACGACCTGACCGTCTTCGACTGGATGAGCCAGTGGAAGCAGGAAGGCGACGACGAGCAGGCGGTGCGCAGCATTCTGGGTCGTCTGCTGTTCAGCCAGGACGACATCAAGAAGCCTGCTAAAGTGCTGTCCGGTGGTGAAAAAGGGCGCATGCTGTTCGGTAAGCTGATGATGGAAAAACCTAATATCCTGGTGATGGATGAACCGACTAACCACCTGGATATGGAATCTATCGAATCGCTGAACATGGCGCTGGAGATGTATCAGGGGACCCTGATCTTCGTCTCTCACGACCGTGAATTCGTCAGCTCGCTGGCGACCCGCGTGATCGAAATTACGCCTGAGCGCGTGGTGGACTTCACCGGTAACTACGAAGATTACCTGCGCAGTAAAGGTATCGAGAGTTAAAAAAAGCCCGGTGGCGCTACGCCTACCGGGCCTGTGTTTGATGCCCTCTCCCGGCGGGAGCGGGCATCAGGCCGCACTACACTGCCCACTCATTCCCTTCAATACCATTCACCAGCAGCGTGCGTTTTTCCCCGGCCGGTAACGATATCTTCAGCGCTTTCCACGCCGGACGATAATCTCCCCGCGCACTGACCTTCAGGTTGATGGTGGCACCGTCGCATGCCATGTCCCATTCCACCCACAGCGCATTGCCGTTCTGATAGCCCCAGCTTTCACCATCGTCTTCAAACAGCAGGCCCGCGGTTGAACCGACGCCTTTCACCGGGAACAGTTTCAGCTCACGGGTAGTGTCTTTTTCCGCGCTGACATGCGTAATGCGTTCGCTGAGCGGCAGACCCGCACCGGCACGTACCAGCATCGGCAATTTCTCCAGCGGCGCATCACGTACGATCCACTGCCCGCCAGCGAACCACTCGTGGGTGTAAAAATCGTACCAGCCCGTTTCGTTATCCGGCAGCCAGACGCATCGCTCGCGCTGCCCGGCCTCCACCACGCTTGCCACCAGCAGGTCGCGACCCAGCAGGAAATCATCGTTCTCCTCAAACGTCTGCGCATCGTGTTCGTGGTCGAGGAAGGTCGGGCGTAGCATCGGTTCGTCGTCGGTATGCGCCTGCCAGAGCAGGGTATAAAGGTACGGCAGCAGACGATAACGTAATTCAATGGCACCACGAATAGCCGGCGTCACGCCCGGATACATCCACGGCTCGTTAACGGTGTGGTCATCATTCCATGAGTGAATGGTAAAGCGCGGATGCATCACGCCGTTTTGCACCCAGCGTACGAACAGTTCCGCGTCGGGTTTGTCGCCAGAAAAGCCACCGACATCATGCCCCACATTAAACAGCCCGGACAGGCTCATTCCCAGACCCATGCGGGTGTTATAGCGCAGGGTATCCCAGCTGGTACGGTTATCGCCGCTCCAGGTCTGGACGTAACGCTGCATGCCCGCGCAGCCGGAGCGGGAAATGAGATACGGACGTTTTTCCGGGGCAAAACGCTGCTGCGCTTCCAGCGAGGCACGCATCATCAGCAGCGGCATCACCGGGCGAATGTGCTTGATCGCGATTTCCTTGCCAAAGCCGTGGCAGCGGGCTTCGCCATCCCACACTTCATATTCGTTGTTGTCGTTCCAGGTGGAGTCAATCCCCATCTCAAGCAGCTGCGTGGTTACCCCTTCCTGCCACCATTTCACCGTCTGTGGATTGGTAAAATCGAGGTGAGAACCTTCGTCATCCCAGAAGCTGGAGCGTTCTGGCGCGTCGGTTTCTGAATCGCGGATGAACAACCCGTTTTCCGCAACTTCGTTATAGCGCGGGTGATCCTGCAGCAGGCATGGCTTGATGTTGGCCGCCAGCTTTAACCCCGCGTCGTGGAAAGCCTGGGTCATCACCTTCGGCTGCGGCACCTTGTCGTGGTTCCAGTTAAAGACGTAGCGCTTGCCCTTGATCGAGGTATAGCCCGAAGAGAGCTGGAACGAGTCGCAGGGAATAGCATGTTCTTCGCACAGACGGATAAAGTTCATCAGCTGGTTCTGCGCATCCGGCGCGTCGGTGTAATGCATGGTCGAACCGCTGTAACCCAGGCTCCATTTCGGCCCGAAGAGCGTTTTCCCGGTCAGACGCACGAAAGCTTTGGTCACGTCCAGCGCCCGTTTGCCCGTGAACAGGTAGTAATCGATGTCGCCCGCTTCCGCCTGCCAGCGACGATAGGCGGTGTGATAGTTGTCAATCTCGTTGCCCAGATCCAGCCAGCAGCTGCTCAGGTTGTCGTAGAAGAGCCCGTAGCTCACGTCATCGCGACGGGTGAGGGTGAACGGAATATGTTTGTACAGAGGATCGGTGCTGGCCGCGTTGTAGCCCATTGCATCAAGGTTGCGCATCTCGTAGCGTTTACCGTTACGCTGCAGATCGCCGGCTTTCTCACCCAGACCGTAGAAGCGTTCATCCTTGCGGCGGCTCAGGTAGTGCGCCGCACCGTCGCCATGGGCATTCAGCAGATAGGCACTGGTCGGACGGTCGTTGACCAGCGGCTGCCATTCACCCGCCTCATTGCGGTAGTGCCACTCCAGCCACAGCGGCTGATGCACGGTCACACGCAGCTGTTCGGTAGCAACCGTCAGCACGTCGTCCTGCTGCGTTAGCGTCCAGGCGGGGCAGGTGAAACCACTCAGATCGTCGCGGCGGCGACCTTCCCACGGCACATCTTGCTGCGGGGCGATGCTCCAGGTGCGATCCAGCGTCAGCTCACCTTTGCGTTTAATCAGCACGCGGAACAGATTTTCTTCCAGCACATACAGGCACAGACGGTGCTGGTTATCGACCAGCAGTTCCAGATGATTTGCCGACTGCTTATCAACGGTCCAGCTTTTCAGGGTTTTCATACGCAATACATCCACTATCAGGCGCGCTTGGCGCGACGTTCAGCAATAAATGCCACCAGGAAAACAGCGCCAATCAGGTCAAAGAACCCCATGGCAATAAAGAGCGGGTTAAAGCCGATTTTGTCGGCGGTCACCCCAATTAACAGGGAGAACAGGAAGCTGGCGATCCAGGCCGCCGAGCCGCGCATGCCGTTAACGGTCGCCATCTGACCTTTATCAAATGACTCCACGACCAGGGCGCTAAGCATGCAGGAGATGATCTGATGCCCGAAACCGCCGATGGAAATCAGCACGATGGTGATATACGGGTCGCGGGTAATGGCCACGACGGCCAGGGAGATCATCAGGAATGCGCCGGTGACGGAGCTGGCCACCACCGAGTTCACACGGCTGCAGCCGAACAGTCGGGCATACAGACGGGTGAGGTAGCCGCTTGCCACGCTGCCGAGGTCCGCGGCAAGGAACGGCAGCCAGGCAAACATCGCAATCTGCTTCAAATCCATGCCGTGCTCTTTGGCGAGATACAGCGGAACCCAGAAGCTCAGCACGGCCCAGGCCGGTTCGGCCATAAACGCCGGAAGGGCGATACCGTAGAAGCGCTTATTTTTGGAGACATTTTTCAGCGCGGTGAGGAAAGGCAGTTTTACCGCAGGCGGTTCGTTATCCTGCTTGATAAACGCCAGTTCGTCCTTGCTCAGGTTCGGATGCTGTTCCGGGTTGTGGTAAAAAGCCCACCAGAGGATCACCCACAGCAGCGCCAGCACGCCGGTAAACATAAACGCGCCCTGCCAGCCAAACGAGGCGTGCGCGAAATAGATGATGGGCGGTGCCAGCATCGCGCCAATGGAGAACCCTACGCCCGCCCAACCGGCCGCGACAGGACGTTCCGATTTCGGGAACCACTCGCCAATGGTTTTCGCATTCGCCGGCGTGGCGGCCGCTTCAGAAGCACCCATAAAGAAGCGCAGAATAGCCAGGTGCAGCCAGCTGCCCGCCCCGGCGTGGAAAATACACATCAGCGCCCAGATCCCGGCGCAAACCATAAAGCCAATCTTCAGACCAATCACGTCGATCAACCAGCCGCACAGAGGCTGGAAAATGGTGTAGGCAATCTGAAATGCCCCGACGATCCAGGAGTATTGCTCGGTGGTGATCCCAAGGCTCTCTTTCAACTCAGGGGCGAGAATACCCAGCGAGTTTCGGGTGATGTAGTTAACGGTGACGCCCAGTAAGAACAGCACCAGCACATACCAGCGCAGGTTCTTAATGACGCGACGGGTTTTGCTTGTCGCAACGGTGTTATTGATGTCCTGACTCATTTTACTCTCCACAAGACGGACGGTAAGGGGACGGAGGTTCAGGTGTCACACAGATTTTTATGGCTTTGATTTCTATCCGTTTTAATTTAGAAGTTGCTATACAACTAGTATGGAAGTGGTGTGACAAATTCACCTTAAGGGAGAAAATGAGCGGGCAATAGTGGATTTTGTGCAAAATTTCTCATCAATGACATAAATCATCTGGCATGATGCTTTTCATGCCCGTTACTGCCTGATGAGTACGCTATGAAAATTTTTTCATTTCGCAAATGGAGCCAGATCACAAAATGGACAAAAGGCTAAAAATCACCGAAATTGCCGCCCGTACGCAGCTTTCCATCAGCACCGTGTCGCGGGTACTGGCAGGAAAAGCGAACACCAGTGAAAAAGCGCGCGCCAGAGTACTGGCTTGTGCGCGGGAGCTGGGGGTGATGGACGGTCTGGCGGCGGGGCGTCTGCTGCTCAACAGCCTGGTGGTTTTTGCGCCACAGCGCGCCTTTGACGAGCGGTCCGACATCTTTTACTACCGGGTGATCCAGAGCGTGAGTAAAGGCCTTGCTTCCCACGATGTCCGTCTGCGTTATTGCGCGCTGGAAGAGAATGACAGCGACGCACAGCTTTTTCTGGCACGGATGAACGAGCCGGAGACACAGGCCGCTATTCTTCTCGGTATCGACGATCCGCATATCCACGATCTGGCGGTGGATGTGGGTAAACCCTGCATGCTGATTAACTGCCGCGACCGGCATATGCGCCTGCCTGCAGTGGCACCGGACCACCGCGCGATAGGTGAGCGGGCCGCGGACTATCTGTTTGAAATGGGACACCGTGAGGTGATGAATGTCCTCTGCCTGCGGCGTTACACCATGGAACTGCGTCTGGCCGGGATCCGCGATGCGTGGCAATCTCACAACCTGAAATTCAACGATAAACGCGATCTGCTGGTGGCTCCGAGCTTCAGCGCGCGTGAAACGGAAGAGCTGGTCACCTCCTGGCTCCGTCAAATGCAGGGTAAGGATCTGCCCACCGCATTTTTGGTCGGCGGCGATTTTATGGCGGCGGGCACCATCAGTGCGCTGCAAAAACAGGGCTTGCGTGTGCCGCAGGATATCTCGGTGATGAGCATTGACGGGTTTAATCTGGCGGCCATTCAGGATGTTCCGCTCACGGCGGTGCACGTACCGCGCGATGAACTGGGAACCGAAGCGGTGCATATGCTTCAGCAACGGCTGATGCGCCCGGATGCGCCGGTGGGAACGTTATTGCTTAACGGCACGCTGGCCGTGCGGGGTTCTGTCCGGCGGATACGTCAGGGGAAACGACGCACCGCCGTGGAGCGGGAAGGGTTATACGACAGTTAAGCCATGCCCAGGGCACGCTTGCCGTGAATATTCAGATCGTTCACGGTAAAGCGGTCCTGCCAGTTTTTTTCATAATCTTCGCGCGGGAAATCGCCCGGCGATGCACCGGTTTCCAGCGCTGCTTTCACTTTTTTCGCATAGGCGAGGTTTTTCTCGCACATCGGGGCGGCAGGGATATACATTACGTTGCCCCAGCCTTGCTGATTTTCCACCGGTGCAACGGAGTGGATCACGTCACAGTGCCACCACACGGAATCGCCTGCTTCCAGTGCAGGAATGCTGCTCAGCGCTTCGATTAACAGCGGATGCCATTTCTCGGAGACCGGCAGGACACGTCCCGGCGCGACGCCGCAGAGTTCATCTTCCGGGACATCATCCAGCAGCGGACGCAGCAGAATGTAGGCCATCGCTTCCGGGATCGGCACCACATGCAGCAGCCCCTGACCCGGGATCATATCTGACAGCGCCGTCCAGCCCTGGAAGGTGCGGAATACAGAACATTTTGTGGTGTTATCCACGGTGTACTCTTCCACTTCGGTACGGTGTGCGGCGTTCCACGGATCGTATTTATCCACGTTGCCGTCAAAAACGCGGGCAAAGACCTGCTGATAGGCCGGCAGCAGCCAGCGCTCCAGCGCGCCGGAATCGGTATGCGCGCCCAGCCCTTTAGAGGTGGTACCCGGTGGGCGACGACGAATACGGTCCGGATAAATGACGCTGACGTCCGGATCGAACCACTGTTTGCCATTACTCTCGAATGTCCATAAACGGTTCAGGAACGACTGTACCTGCGCCATCTCTTCACTCTGGCGAGCCTGCATTTGCGCCTGCGACCAGTAGATAGGGTAAATTTCCGGACGTGAGGCGGTTAAGGTACCAAAGAAGTTATCGCCCGGACCTTTATAGACCTCATCAAACCGGTTGAGATCGAGGTAGTCGAGCATCGATTGATCCCACGCCAGCGCCTGCTCGCGAGGGAAGTGACCTTTAATCACCGCGCAGCCACGGCGTTTGACCGCGTCACGCTGTGCCTGGGTGATCGTCCCGTTTTTCACATCCGCAAACGGGATAACCGGCCAGACGGTTTCACCTTTGTTCTTCAGGGCATTAATTTCCGCCACGCGGGTCGCGATTTTATCGCTGAGCGTGTCGAATACCGCCTGAACGTCTCCGATCTGCGCTCGTAATTCACGCTTCAACTGACGAATCGCTGCTTTATGGTCCTCAGGCAAACTTTCACTGGTAAACGTCATAACTGCCTCGCATCTTTCATTCGAAAGTAAAAATATCTACAAGTGATACTTTAAGTTAAAAATTAGTTAATGCAAGTTTAAATATTTGACGAGTGCCACAGGATGGAAAAAGAGTGAGGTACCGGAGCAGTGCTCCGGCAAGAGAGAGATTACGCGTCGAACGGGGAGTGGTCGTCAAGCACGGCCTGAATCACATTCAGTGCGCCCTGATGGTTGTTGTCATCCGTGCTGTAGCGGCAGATCGTTTTGATGCTCTGCGCCGCGTTGCCCATGGCAAAATTGTATTTCACCAGCTTCAGCATTTCCGCATCGTTGCCGCTGTCGCCGATGGCCACGCACGCCTGTGGGGAGATTTTCCAGCGCTTCAGCAGACGGCTAATGCCGTTGGCTTTGTGCAGGCCCGGGATAATTAAATCGACAAACCCAAAACCGCTGGTGACGGGTTTCATAATCCCGTCGAGGGAGACGTGCAGTTTGTCGACAAGATTCGGGATATCGCTGTCCGGCAGATTCAGGGAGAATTTGAACAGCACGTCGTCAATTTCGCGGTAATCACGGATGCGTTTTAAGCGGTGGTAGTGCTTTGACATGAGCGCCACAAACGCGTCCGGCGCCCGTTCGCTGACGTAGGCGCTCTCCAGCCCACAGGCCACAAAGTTGAGCGCGTTGTCTTTCAGCAACTCGCCAATGACAATTTGCGACTCATGGCGGGTCAGTTCACCGTGAAAAATCTGCTCACCGTGATCGAACACCAGCGCGCCATTTTCCGCCACGAAGGAGATCTGATCTTTCAGTTCCGGGAAGAAGGAGATGAGCTGGTAATACTGGTTGCCGCTGGCGACAACAAATTCAATATCACGGGCTTTAAGCTGCTCAAACTGTGCCTGAAAGCGGTCGCGGTCGTACTGCTTGGCATCATCAAGGAAAGTTCCGTCCATATCGGTGACGATAACTTTTACGGTCATACTGTGCTCCTGAGTCACTGCGTTTGAAACATTCTAATAACAAGGTGACGGAGAGCACAAATTTAATTTCATTCGAAAGTCAAAGCAAAGCGGCAACCGAAATTGCCGCTTAAAGACAGGTTCCCTCTCCTTGATGGGAGAGGGCATAAGTCTGAAGAGAGTTAAAGCGTGTGCTCGGTACGCGCAATAATATCGTCCTGCGCATCCGGCGACAGGGCGGTAAAGAACGCGGAGTACCCTGCGACGCGCACCACCAGGTCACGATACTGGTCCGGGTGTTTCTTCGCTTCCAGCAGCGTTTCACGCGAAACGATGTTGTACTGAATATGCCAGCCCTTGTGCACTTCAAAGAAGGTACGCAGAAGCACCATCAGTTTCTGACGGTCACTGTCATTTTCCAGCGTCGACGGATTGAGCTTCTGGTTTAACAGTACCCCGCCGAGGATCGCTTCGGTTGGCAGTTTGCCGACAGAGCCAATTACCGCCGTCGGGCCGAGGTGGTCAGTACCGGAGGCCGGGCTGGCTCCTTCTGCCAGCGGAGTATGCGCCTTACGTCCATCCGGGGTTGCCATCGTTGCCGCGCCAAACGGCACGTTCGCGGAGATAGATGACGTGCCGGCATAGTAGTTACCGCCAATCGGACCACGGCCATAGCGCGGGTTATGGTACTGCTTCAGCTCGGCGATATAGGTTTCGTAGGCACGGGTCAGCAGCATATCCACGCTGTCGTCATCGTTACCGTATTTTGGCGCGCCGTTGATCAGCCGCTGACGCAGCTGCTCGTGGGTCAGCCCGTCGAAATCATCGGCCAGAGCGGCGGCCAGCTGTTGCTGACCTATCGTACCCTGTTCGAAGACCAGTTTTTTCACCGCGGCCAGGCTGTTGCCCAGGTTAGCAATACCCACCTGCAGGCCTGACACCCAGTCATACTTCGCGCCGCCTTGTTTGATGCTTTTCGCGCGTTCTATACAGTCATCCACCAGCGCTGAGCAGAGAATATCGGGGACGTTCTCTTCCAGCATCGTGTCCACCACATACTCAATCTCGATAGATTTGCGGGTGTAGTAGCGGATCTGGGTATCCCACGCTGCCATCACCTCTTCGAAGTTATCGAAGTTACCGGCAGAGAGTGCTTTCTCCTGTGGCAGGAATACCTTACCGCTGGTGGCATCGCGGCCGCCTTCCAGCGCTGCCAGCATCACGCGGGCGAAGTTGATAAAGCTCATGCCGGTGCAGCGATAACCCCATTTGCCACCCACTGCGGTTTCGATGCAGCCAATCGCGGCATAGTCATAGGCATCCTCTTTTTCGACGCCGAGCTTGATAAATTCCGGAATGACAATCTCATCGTTGTTGAACGCGGGCATACCAAAGCCGCAGCGGATCACCTGCACGCAGGCGTCGAGGAAGTCATTGCTCATGCCCGCATGATAACGCACGCTCAGGTTTGGCTGTGTGGAGCGCAGGCGACCGCAGGATTCCAGAATCGCGTAGCTGAGCGGGTTGACCGCGTCCATAGGCTCACCGTTGATCAGCGTCTGTCCACCGATGGTGACGTTCTGATACAGCGGGCTACCCGCTGAGGCTTTGGAGTGCGAGCCGGAGCGGATTTTGTTCACTTCCAGCAGCTTTAGCCAGCAGCTGTGCAGCAGCTCGATGGCATGTTCGCGGTCGAGGCTCTGGTTCAGCTCCACGTCGCGGCGGTAGTACGGATAGAGGTACTGGTCCATGCGGGCAAACGAGACGGAGTGGCCGTTGGACTCAATCTGCAGAATAAGCTGGATGAAGTAGCACAGCTGCAGCGCCTGCCAGAAGGTTGTTGGCGGCTGATGGGCAATCACATCACAGTTTTCTGCCATCGCCAGCAGCTCGTCGCGACGGCTTTCACGGGATTCGGTTGCCGCCATTTCACGCGCCAGCGCGGCGAAACGTTCGATGTGCAGGCTGACCGCTTCCAGCACAATATCGATCGCTTTCAGGAACTGTTCCCCGTGAAGGTCGTCGAGCACCGTCAGGTTGATACGCGAACGACGCTCGGCCACTTTGTCGCGCAGACCATCGAGGCCTTTCTCCAGCAGCAGCGGGAAGTTAACCGCCAGGTGTGCATCGCCGGAGGTCATGTTGCCTTCCGCTTTGATAATGCCGGTTTCCAGCAACCCTTTTTGCTCGTCGGTGAACATGCCGTAGCAGCGATCCTGCACCGTCTGGCCGCGCCACCATGGGCAGATCTCATGCAATACGCGCTTGTTTTCTTCGCTCACCGCAAAGCCTGCGCCCGGACGGTCCGCCAGATCGTCAATCTCTTTTTCAATCCACGAGACGGTGTATTCCGGGAAAATTGGCGCGGCGCGGACTTCACTGGCCTGGTTACCGATGATCAGCTCATCGTGTTTTATCCAGATGGTGCGCTGCGCGAGGTGATGCGCCAGCGCCAGCGCGCGACGCACCGGGATCGGCTTGTCCATATGCTGTTGGTACATCTCGGTGTAATGCAGGGCGCGCTCGGTACAGACCGGCGGCTTCACGATATGCACGAGGGCCGTTTTGTGTGCTTTTATGCGCTCGCTAAGGGTGCTGAGATTCAGGGTCGTCATAAGTTTATCCTCGTAAGGTCGCGGTTAACCCTTTCTGGCAGGCGTACTGCTGTGCGAAGTCCAGAAGCGCAGGATCATCCAGCGGTTTATCAGGGGCAGAGTAGGGTTGGCCGAGCAGGGTATATTTGTTCATGCCCAGCGTGTGGTACGGCAGAAAATGGATCTCGCGGACGTTGAGTTCGTCTGCGGCAAAATTGGTGATGGCGGTAATCGACGCTTCATCGGCGTTGAAGCCCTGAATCAGCGGTACGCGGATGGTGACCTGTTTACCGGCGGCGGCCAGGCGTTTCAGGTTATCAAGGATCCGTTTGGCGGAACCGTCGGTCCACTGTTTGAACGTCCTGCCATCAACGTGTTTCAGGTCCGCCAGGAACAGATCGACATACGGTAATGACGGTGCAATATAATGCCATGGCACGTGGAGACAGGTTTCCACGGCGGTATGTATGCCTTGCTCATGGCTGGCTTTAAACAGGGCATGAGCCAGATCGGGATTCATAAACGGTTCACCGCCGGACAGGGTTATCCCGCCGCCGCTGCGGTCATAGAACGGCTTGTCGCGCAGTACGGTGGACATAATCTCTTCGACCTGCTTTTCTTCACCACAGACGGTGAGCGCCTGCGTCGGGCAGCAGTCGGTGAGGGCGTCGAGAGTCTCTTCGTTAAGCTTTTCACGGTGGATAACCAGCCCATTCAGCGCACGATCGATAATGCCCGGCGCCGCTTTCTGGCACAGATCGCAGCCTTCCAGGCACAGTCGTGCGTCAAAGAGCACATCCCGGTGGCGGGAGCGGCTTTCCGGATTCTGGCACCAGCGACAGCCCAGCGAGCAGCCTTTCAGGAACACCACGGTACGAATACCGGGGCCATCGTGGGTAGAGTAACGCTGAATATTGAAGATCATGTTTTCGCCTCTCATCTTGCATATGAAGATTAAATTACTTTCGAATGAAAGTTATCTTGATGCAGGTCAACTCCTGAGCAGGTTTTGTCGTGATAGGGTAAGTGCAGGCTAAATTTGAGGGTTACATCATGGAACTTTATCTCGATACTTCCGACGTCGCGGCAGTGAAACGGCTGGCGCGTATCTTCCCGCTGGCGGGCGTGACCACGAACCCCAGTATCGTGGCGGCAGGGAAAACGCCGCTCGAGGCGCTGCTACCGGCGCTGCAGGATGCGCTCGGCGGGAAAGGTCGCCTGTTCGCGCAGGTCATGGCGACCACCGCTGAAGGGATGGTGGAAGAGGCGCGTAAACTGCGCACCATTATCAACGACCTGGTGGTAAAAGTGCCGGTAACGGCGGAAGGTCTGGCGGCGATCAAAATGCTGAAAGCGGAAGGGATCCCGACGCTGGGTACGGCGGTGTACGGTGCAGCACAAGGGATGCTGTCCGCGCTGGCGGGCGCTGAGTATGTTGCCCCTTACGTTAACCGCGTGGACGCGCAGGGCGGGGACGGGATCCAGACGGTGGTTGAACTGCAGCAGCTTCTGACGCTGCATGCCCCGCAGTCAAAAGTGCTGGCCGCGAGCTTCAAAACGCCGCGTCAGGCACTGGACTGCCTGCTGGCCGGTTGTGAATCCATCACCCTGCCGCTGGATGTTGCTCAGCAGTTTATTACTTCGCCTGCGGTGGATGCGGCAATAGTGAAGTTTGAGCAGGACTGGCAAGGGGCGTTTGGCAGAACGACGCTCTGATACGGTTGCCGGGTTATGCTAACGCTTGCCCGGCAACCGTTTAGCGTCCGCAGACCTCACAGCCGGGGTTGCGCATCAGTTTCATCTCGCGGAACTGGCAGGTCATCGCGTCATACATCACGATTTTCCCCGCGGCAGGCGTCCCGTAATGCGCCAGCACTTTGATCGCTTCCATAGCCTGCAACGAACCTATGACGCCGACTAACGGAGCCATGACGCCCGCCTCCACGCAGGTGAGGGCGTTCTCGCCAAACAGACGGCTCAGGCAGCGATAGCAGGGTTCGCCCCCGGCGTAGGTAAAGACGCTGATTTGGCCTTCCATGCGAATGGCGGCACCGGAGACCAGCGGCGTTTTGTGGACAAAACATCCTGCATTCAACTGATTGCGAATGGTGACGTTATCGGTGCAGTCCAGCACCAGATCGTGTTGTGCTATCTGGGCCGACAGCGCCTCATCATCCAGCAGGTCGTCAATCAGGGTGAACTTCACGTGAGGATTGATGCGCGCCAGCGCCGCACGGGCCGATTCCACTTTTGGCTGGCCGAGGGTCGCGTCGCTGTGCAGCGTCTGGCGCTGCAGGTTCGACACCGACACGGTATCAAAATCCAGCAGCGTCATATTGCCCACCCCCGCCGCGGCCAGGTACTGGGCCGCAGCGCAGCCCAGCCCCCCCAGCCCCACGACCAGCACCCGTGCTGCCTTAAGCGCTTCCTGGCCGTCGAAATCAAAACCGCGCAGAACAATCTGGCGGTTATAGCGCATCATCTCCTGGTCGCTGAGTTCAGCCGTCATGTTAGCCTCCGAAGAGGTGGTTAAAGCTTTCCACCTCAACCCATTCACCCGGCTCCACGCTGCCGCGTTCACGCTCGAGAACGATAAAACAGTTGCCCTGGCTGAACGAGCTGAAGATGTGTGAGCCCTGGTGTCCGGTGGTGCTCACTTCCAGCTCGCCTTCAGCGTTGCGCGTCAGAATACCGCGCTGGAAATCAAGACGGCCCGGTGATTTCTTCAGGCGCGTCGCCGCACGTACGCGCTGGCGAACCGGCAGCGGGTGGGCCTGGTTACCAGACAGTTTTGCCAGCAGCGGAATGACCAGCTGGTAGAAGGTCAGGGCGGCGGAAACCGGGTTACCCGGCAGGCCGCAGAACCAGCTGTGTTTCAGCTGACCAAACGCGAACGGTTTGCCCGGCTTGATGGCCAGTTTCCAGAAGCCGATCTCCCCCAGCTCTTCAAGAATGGTTTTGGTGTAATCCGCTTCACCTACGGAAACGCCGCCGGAGCTAATTACCACGTCCGCCGACCGGTCCGCTTCAATAAACGCGGCGCGCAGTTTCTCCGGATCATCCGCAATGATGCCAAGGTTAATGACCTCACACCCCAGCTGTTCAAGCATCAGGTGTACCGCGAGGCGGTTAGTGTCGTAAATCTGGCCGTCCTGCAGTGGCTGGCCCGGAAGCTGGAGTTCATCGCCGGTGGAAAAGACCGCCACGCGTACCTTACGGATAACGTCAATTTCTGCAATGCCGAGCGAGGCCAGCACCGGCAGTTCGCCCACCGTCAGTTTCTGCCCGGCGGCAAATACCGTTGCGCCACGCGTGATGTCTTCACCGGTACGACGGATATTCTGTCCCGCTTTAACACTCGCGGTGAAGCGGACGCCCGCTTCCGTTTGTTCGGTCTCTTCCTGCATCACCACCGCTTCGCAGCCTGGCGGTACGGGGGCACCGGTCATGATGCGTATGCAGCTACCCGCAGGCCACTCACCGTTAAACGGCTGTCCGGCAAATGCTTTCCCCGCCACGGGCAGCGCCGTATCCGTCCGGATATCCGCCAGGCGTACCGCGTAGCCGTCCATTGCGGAGTTATCGAACCCAGGCACGTTAAGCGGAGAGACGATATCGCGCGCGGCAATACGACCAAAACAGCGCACCAATGGCAGCGTCTCGTGGTCGTGCAGGGGGGAAATTCGGTCAAGCATCTGCGTGAGTGCCGCCTCAAGCGGCATCAGTCCGGCGGTAAAATCCATGGTGGGCTCCTGCGGAGTAACGACGAAAGCGTCCATTATGGCAGAAAAGTGCCACTAACTGTATGACCCGATGGGTGTACGCTTTACATCACAGTTGCGTCTTTCTATATTCAAAAATCATCTGAAGTTTCAGCGACGATAATGATATTTATAGAAAAAGCCGCAAATCAGGCTAACGGGTGATGGGAATGGTTAATGCGGTAATCGCAATTCATGGTGGCGCCGGGGCAATCACCCGTGCCCTGCTCAGTCCCGAGCAGGAAAAACGTTATATTGATGCGCTGTATGCCATTGTGGAAACGGGCCAGCGGATGCTGGAGGCGGGCGAGAGCGCGCTGGATGTGGTTACCGAGGCGGTACGTCTGCTGGAAGAGTGCCCATTGTTTAACGCGGGCATTGGTTCGGTCTTTACCCGCGATGAAACACACGAGCTGGATGCCTGCGTCATGGACGGTGTCACCCTTAAAGCGGGCGCCGTCGCGGGGGTGAGCCATCTTCGTAATCCGGTGCTGGCCGCGCGTCTGGTGATGGAGGCGAGCCCGCATGTTCTTCTGACCGGGGCCGGGGCGGAGACGTTTGCCGCGGAACATGGCATGACGCCAGTTTCTCCCGATCTGTTTTCAACGCCGGAGCGTTATCAACAGCTGCTTGAGGCGCGCTCGGCAAACGTGGCGCAGCTTGACCATACCGCGCCGCTCGATGAGCGCAGCAAAATGGGCACGGTAGGGGCGGTGGCTCTTGATAAAGCCGGGAATCTGGCTGCGGCCACGTCGACCGGCGGAATGACCAACAAACTGCCGGGCCGGGTCGGTGACAGTCCATTGCCGGGGGCAGGGTGCTATGCCAATAACGCCACGGCGGCAGTGTCATGCACCGGAACCGGTGAAGTGTTTATTCGCGCCCTCGCGGCGTACGACATCACCGCGCTGATGGATTACGGCGGGTTAAGCCTGGCCGAAGCCTGTGAACGCGTGGTGATGGAGAAACTGCCCGCGCTGGGGGGGGGCGGTGGGTTAATTGCGGTGGATCGTGAGGGCAACGTGGCATTGCCGTTTAACAGCGAAGGTATGTACCGCGCGTGGGGTTATGCCGGTGATGAACCCAGTACGGGGATCTATCGTGAATAAGGGGGCAAAGCGTGCCGCACAGTGAAGAGCTGGACAACCGTGAAGTGCTGGCTGTCCATCAACTGAATATTGCGTTTCAGGAAGAGCGGCAGTTCATCCCCGCAGTACAGAATTTATCGTTCTCGCTCAACCGCGGCGAAACGCTGGCGATTGTGGGCGAGTCCGGTTCAGGGAAATCGGTCACCGCACTGGCACTGATGCGCCTGCTGGAACAGACCGGCGGACAGGTCAGCTGCGAAAAAATGCTGCTGCGCCGGCGTAACCACCAGGTCATTGATTTAAATGAGCTGAGCGCCTCGCAGATGCAGAGCGTGCGCGGGGCCGATATTGCGATGATCTTCCAGGAGCCGATGACCTCGCTGAACCCGGTCTTTCCGGTCGGGGAACAGATTGCCGAGTCCATCCGACTGCATCAGGGGTTGAGCGGTGATGAGGCGCTTCGTGAAGCGAAACGCATGCTCGACCTGGTACGCATACCGGAAGCGCAGGCCATTCTGGGACGCTACCCGCATCAGCTTTCCGGCGGTATGCGTCAACGCGTCATGATTGCGATGGCGCTCTCCTGCCGTCCCGCGGTGCTGATTGCCGACGAACCCACGACGGCACTGGATGTGACTATTCAGGCGCAAATTCTGCAGCTTATCAAAGTGCTGCAGCAGGAGATGGAGATGGGGGTGATTTTCATCACCCACGATATGGGCGTGGTCGCCGATATTGCCGATCGCGTGCTGGTCATGCACAAGGGCAACGCCGTGGAAACCGGCACGGTTGAGCAGATTTTCCATGCGCCGGTTCATCCTTACACCAAAGCGCTGCTGGCGGCGGTTCCGCGGTTGGGGGCGATGAACGGCAGCGATTTACCGCGCCGGTTCCCGTTAATTTCTCTCGAAGCGGCAGGCCAGCAGGAAGATGAAATCGAGCAGGATACCGTGGTACCCGGAAAGCCGATTCTGGAAGTGCGCGATCTGGTGACCCGTTTTCCCCTGCGCAGCGGAATGTTTAACCGCGTGAAGCGCGAGGTGCATGCGGTTGAAAACGTCAGTTTTGATTTATGGCCAGGCGAAACGCTGGCGCTGGTGGGAGAGTCGGGCTGCGGGAAATCCACCACCGGGCGGGCGCTGCTCAGGCTGGTAGAATCCCAGGAGGGCAGCATAACCTTTAACGGGGAACGCATTGATACCCTTCCGGACAGCAAACTGCAGGCGGTAAGGCGAGATATCCAGTTTATTTTCCAGGATCCGTATGCCTCCCTCGACCCGCGCCATACGGTGGGGTATTCACTTATGGAGCCGCTGCGGGTGCATAACCTGCTCGACGGTGAAGCCGCGCAGCGTCGGGTGGCCTGGCTGCTCGAGCGCGTGGGGCTGAAGCCGGAACATGCCTGGCGTTATCCGCACGAGTTTTCGGGCGGTCAGCGGCAGCGTATTTGCATTGCCCGCGCGCTGGCGCTTAACCCGAAAGTGGTGATTGCAGATGAATCCGTCTCGGCGCTGGATGTCTCTATCCGGGCGCAAATCATTAACTTACTGCTCGACCTGCAGCGGGATATGGGGATTGCCTTCCTCTTTATCTCCCACGACATGGCGGTGGTTGAGCGTATCAGCCACCGTGTCGCGGTGATGTTTATGGGACAAATTGTGGAGATAGGACCGCGCAGGGCGGTATTTGAAAATCCACAGCACCCTTACACACGCAAGCTTATCGCCGCAGTGCCGGTTGCCGACCCTGAGCATCGCCGCGGCCAGCGTGTGCTGCTGCAGGACGAAATGCCGAGCAATATTCGTAAACGGGGCGAGGCGGTGGAGCGCGTGGCGCTGCGCGAGATTGGCCCGGGGCATTTTGTGGCCCCTCCGCGTCAGGACAATGCATTCTCGCGGTTATAACTTAAAACAGGCAGGAGAACACAATGGTTAAATTTGTAGCGCGCAGATGGTTACTCGCCGCGAGCGTGACGGCAGCCCTGGCCGCCGCGCCGGCGTTCGCTGCCAAAGATGTGGTGGTCGCCGTCGGTTCCAATTTCACCACGCTGGATCCGTATGATGCCAACGACACGCTCTCCCAGGCGGTGGCGAAATCGTTCTATCAGGGGCTGTTTGGCCTGGATAGCGAGATGAAACTTAAAAATGTGCTGGCGGAAGGGTATACCGTCTCCAGCGACGGGCTGGTGTATACCCTTAAGCTCAGAACCGGTGTGAAGTTCCAGGACGGTACAGATTTCAACGCGGAGGCGGTGAAGATAAACCTCGATCGCGCCAGCAACCCGGAAAATAGCCTCAAGCGCTACAACCTGTATAAAAACATCGCCAGCACCGAGGTGGTCGATCCGACGACGGTGAAGATCACCCTGAAAGAGCCGTTCTCGGCGTTTATCAATATTCTGGCGCACCCTGCCACGGCGATGATTTCGCCTGCCGCGCTGAAAAAATACGGCAAAGAGATCGGGTTCCATCCGGTGGGGACCGGCCCCTACGAGCTGCTCACCTGGAACCAGACCGACTTTGTGAAGGTTAAGAAGTTTGCGGGTTACTGGCAGCCGGGCCTGCCGAAGCTGGACACCATTACCTGGCGTCCGGTGGTGGACAACAACACCCGCGCGGCGATGCTTCAGACCGGCGAGGCGCAGTTTGCGTTCCCGATCCCCTATGAGCAAGCCGCCATTCTGCAGAAAAACAGCAAGCTGGAGCTGGTCGCCAGCCCGTCCATTATGCAGCGCTATATCAGCATGAACGTGACACAAAAACCGTTTGATAACCCAAAAGTGCGTGAGGCCATCAACTACGCCATTAACCGCCAGGCGCTGGTAAAAGTCGCCTTTGCTGGCTATGCCACGCCGGCTACCGGCGTGCTGCCTCCGGCGATCGCCTATTCGCAAAACTATCAACCGTGGCCTTACGATCCGGCCAAAGCGCGTGAGCTGTTAAAAGAGGCGGGTTTCCCGAACGGCTTTAGCACCACGCTCTGGTCGTCGCATAATCACAGTACCGCTCAGAAGGTGCTGCAATTTACCCAGCAGCAGCTGGCGCAGGTAGGTATCAAGGCGCAGGTCACCGCGATGGATGCCGGTCAGCGTGCGGCTGAGGTGGAAGGGAAAGGGCAGAAAGAGAGCGGCGTACGGATGTTCTACACCGGCTGGTCGGCCTCTACCGGTGAAGCGGACTGGGCGCTGTCGCCGCTGTTCGCCTCACAGAACTGGCCGCCGACCCTGTTCAACACGGCCTTCTACAGCAACCCGAAGGTGGATAAAGACCTGGCGGATGCCCTGAAAACGACCAAACCGGAAGAGAAAGCACGCCTGTATAAAGAGGCGCAGGATATCATCTGGAAAGAGTCACCGTGGGTACCGCTGGTGGTGGAAAAACTGGTTTCCGCGCATAACAAAGCGCTGACCGGGTTCTACATCATGCCGGATACGGGCTTTAGCTTTGATGAAGCAGATTTAAAATAATACTCATGCCCGCAGGCCACCGCCTGTGGGATGAGAGGGAAAGGCATGCTGAATTATGTTTGTAAACGCCTGTTGGGGCTTATCCCGACTCTGCTGATTGTGGCGGTGCTGGTGTTTTTGTTTGTTCATATGCTGCCGGGCGATCCGGCACGTCTGGTTGCAGGGTCAGATGCGGATGCAACGGTTATCGCGCTGGTGCGAAAACAACTGGGCCTCGACCAGCCTTTGTATATGCAGTTTCTCCACTATATTGGCAACGTTCTGCAGGGTGACTTTGGCACTTCTATGGTGTCACGTCGTCCGGTGTCGGAAGAGATTGCCAGCCGCTTTATGCCCACGTTCTGGTTAACCATTGCCAGCATGAGCTGGGCGGTGCTGTTTGGTCTTGGCGCAGGAATTGTCGCTGCCGTCTGGCGCAACCGCTGGCCGGATAAGCTCGGTATGGCTCTGGCCGTCACGGGCATTTCCTTCCCGGCATTTGCATTGGGGATGCTGCTGATGCAGATATTCTCCGTGGAGCTGGGCTGGCTGCCGACGGTCGGGGCCGACACCTGGAAACACTACATTCTGCCCTCAATGACGCTGGGCGCGGCTGTTGCTGCCGTGATGGCCCGCTTTACCCGCGCCTCGTTCGTTGACGTGCTGAGCGAAGATTATATTCGCACCGCCCGGGCGAAAGGGGTCAGCGAGAAATGGGTCATCCTCAAACACGGCTTTCGTAACGCGATGATCCCGGTGGTGACGATGATGGGGCTCCAGTTTGGTTTCCTGCTGGGCGGCTCGATTGTGGTGGAGAAGGTCTTTAACTGGCCGGGGCTGGGACGTCTTTTGGTGGATTCAGTCGAAATGCGTGATTACCCGGTTATTCAGGCCGAAGTCCTGCTTTTCTCACTGGAATTTATTCTTATCAACTTAGTGGTGGATGTGCTCTACGCCGCCATTAACCCGGCCATCAGGTATAAGTAAAATGCGATTGTTGAACTGGCGTCGTCAGGCCATGTTAAACGCTATGCCGGGGCTAAAGCCGGACCATATCCGCACGCCGTGGTCTGAATTCTGGCGGCGTTTTCGCCGTCAGCCGGTCGCCATGACGGCGGGGCTGTTTGTCCTGCTGCTGATTGTGGTGGCGGTCATTGCGCCGTGGGTAGCACCGTTTGATGCGGAAAACTATTTTGATTACGACCGTCTCAATGATGGACCGTCGATGCTGCACTGGTTCGGCGTGGACTCGCTTGGGCGCGACATCTTCAGCCGCGTGCTGGTGGGGGCGCAGATCTCTCTCGCCGCCGGGGTTTTTGCGGTACTGATTGGCGCGGCAATCGGCACCGTGCTGGGTCTGGTCGCCGGATATTACGAAGGCTGGTGGGACCGCATTATCATGCGTATCTGCGACGTGTTGTTTGCCTTCCCGGGCATTCTGCTGGCGATTGCGGTAGTGGCGATAATGGGCAGCGGTATGGCTAACGTCATTATTGCGGTTGCGGTCTTCTCAATACCGGCGTTTGCGCGTCTGGTACGAGGCAACACGCTGGTGCTCAAACAGCAAACCTTTATTGAGTCTGCGCGCAGCATGGGGGCCAGCGATGCCACTATCCTGTTCAGCCATATTCTGCCGGGGACGGTGTCGTCTATCGTGGTCTATTTTACCATGCGTATCGGCGTGTCGATTATCTCGGCGGCCAGCCTGTCGTTTCTGGGGCTGGGTGCGCAACCGCCTACGCCGGAGTGGGGCGCGATGCTGAATGAAGCAAGAGCGGACATGGTCATTGCACCGCACGTGGCCATCTTCCCGAGCCTGGCCATTTTCCTGACCGTGCTGGCGTTTAACCTGCTGGGTGATGGGTTACGCGACGCGCTGGATCCGAGGATTAAGGGGTAGGATGGAAACCCTCTCCCGGCGGGAGAGGGTGAAGGGAAGGGTAAACGCCGTTAAACCCGGCTTCCCCACAAATCATACTCGTCGGCGTTTTCAACTTTCACGCGGACAATATCGCCCGGCTTAACGCTGGTTTCGCCGTTCAGGTAGACCGCGCCGTCGATTTCAGGGGCGTCCGCCATGCTGCGGCCAATTGCGCCTTCTTCGTCCACTTCATCGATGATGACCAGAATTTCGCGGCCCACTTTTTCCTGCAGACGTTCAGCAGAGATCTGCTGTTGCAGCTGCATGAAGCGGTTCCAGCGCTCTTCTTTCACCTCTTCCGGAACCTGATCCGCCAGTTCGTTGGCGGTTGCGCCTTCGACCGGGCTGTATTTGAAGCAGCCTACGCGGTCCAGACGTGCTTCTTTCAGGAAGTCGAGCAGCATCTGGAAATCTTCTTCGGTTTCACCCGGGAAGCCCACGATGAAGGTGGAACGCAGGGTCAGGTCCGGGCAGATTTCACGCCACTGTTTGATGCGCGCCAGCTGGCGATCGACGGAGCCAGGACGCTTCATCAGCTTCAGAATACGCGGGCTGGCGTGCTGCAGCGGGATATCCAGATACGGAAGAATTTTCCCTTCTGCCATCAGCGGGATGACATCGTCAACGTGCGGATACGGGTAGACGTAATGCAGACGTGTCCAGATACCCAGTTTGGCAAGCTGTTCGCACAGGCCAACCATGCTGGTTTTCACCGGCTCACCGTTGTGGAAACCAGAGCGATGCTTCACGTCGACGCCATAGGCCGAGGTATCCTGAGAAATGACCAGCAGCTCTTTAACGCCTGCGTCTGCCAGACGTTTGGCTTCTGCCAGCACTTCACCAATCGGACGGCTGACCAAATCGCCACGCATGGACGGGATAATGCAGAAGGTGCAGCGATGGTTGCAGCCTTCGGAAATTTTCAGGTACGCATAGTGACGCGGGGTCAGCTTCACGCCCTGTTCTGGCACCAGGCTCAGGAACGGATTGTGCTTAGGTTTAGGGACATAGTGATGAACATGCTCCAGTACCTGCTCGTAGCTGTGCGGGCCGGTGATCTCCAGCACTTTCGGGTGCACTTCGCGGATCTGGTCCACTTTCGCGCCCAGACAGCCGGTCACAATCACTTTGCCGTTTTCCGTCAGGGCTTCACCGATGGCTTCCAGTGACTCCTGAACCGCGCTGTCGATAAACCCACAGGTGTTAACGATCACCATGTCGGCGTTGTCGTAGCTTGGCACCACGTCATAGCCCTCGGTGCGCAGTTCGGTCAGGATGCGTTCAGAATCCACCAGGTTTTTTGGGCAGCCCAGGGAGACGAAGCCGATTTTAGGCTGGTGCGTAACATTGCTCATAGGTTAAAAATTCATCAATTATGGAGTTATCAGGGCGGGATTTTACAGCGTTCCGCGGGGGATTTATACACTCTTTGCGAGGCGGATGACCGACGAGAAGGTTGTAACATTGTAAATAATGTTAATCAGTTAAGAATTATTGATCTCAGGCATTAAACTGTACAAAAAATAACCTTATTCTGAATATGCACAATGGCTGACAGAGGAGGAAAGAGCATGTCCGTTGACAGACTGAAACGCGATCTGCTTAACAAGCTGATCAATGCCCGAATCGACCTTGCCGCGTACCTGCAGTTGAGGAAGGCAAAAGGGTATATGTCAGTCAGCGAAAGCGAACATCTGCGTGATAATCTCTTTGAACTTTGCAACTTCATGCGTGAAAAAGCACCCGTCCTGAAAGCGGAATACGCCGAAAGCGAACTCGTTGCGCTGCGCCGCGCCGCCGAGGTGCTCTCCATTGCAGGGGTATGTTTGATGAACGGACGCCACGACTGCCCGAATTTTATCGCTGTTAACGCGGAGAAGCTTGAAAACTGCCTGACCACACTCTCTCTATGCATCATGTGTCTGAACAAGCACGAGACGCTTGAACAACACTGACACCGGGGGAGGCAACTCCCCCTTCTGATTAAGCTTTTGTAAAAGTGATAACGTGCCCGGACCCAGTGGCTAACCTTTATGCCATAAACCGATAAAGGAGCGCGTTATGCATCGATCTTCGCTGATTTTCCTGCCTGCGTTTTTTTTCCCGATTTCTCTCCTCGCCGCCCCTGACGCGGTAAAAGTCGACGTTGTGCAAAACCGGCTCGATCATCCCTGGTCGATGGCGTTCCTGCCGGACAATAAAGGGCTGCTGGTGACCCTTAAGGGAGGCCAGTTAAAGCACTGGCAGGCCGGAAAAGGGCTTTCCGATCCGATCGTCGGCGTACCCAAGGTCTGGGCAAACGGCCAGGGCGGGTTGCTGGATGTGGCACTCGCCCCGGATTTTGAAAAATCGCGCCGCGTCTGGCTGAGCTATGCCGAGGCGGGGAATGACGGCAAAGCGGGAACGGCGGTTGGCTATGGCCGCTTAAGCGATGATCTCTCCCGAATTGAAGGTTTCCAGGTGGTCTTCCGTCAGATGCCGAAACTGTCCACCGGTAACCATTTCGGTGGTCGACTGGTCTTCGACGGTAAAGGCCATCTGTTTATTGGTCTGGGCGAGAACAACCAGCGTCCGACGGCGCAGGATCTGGATAAACTGCAGGGCAAAGTTGTGCGCCTGACGGAGGACGGCAAAGTGCCTGCCGATAATCCGTTTGTGAACACTCCCGGCGCACGGCCCGAAATCTGGTCTTACGGCATTCGTAATCCGCAGGGGATGGCGATGAACCCCTGGAGCGACACGCTATGGCTTAACGAGCACGGCCCGCGCGGCGGGGATGAAATCAATATCCCGGAGAAAGGCAAAAACTACGGCTGGCCGCTGGCGACGCACGGTATCAACTACAGCGGCCTGAAGATCCCGGAAGCCCAGGGCGAGCACGTCGAGGGAACGGAAAAGCCGCTGTTTGTCTGGAAAGTGTCCCCCGCCGTGAGCGGGATGGCGTTTTACAACAGTGACGTATTCCCGCAGTGGAAAAATACGCTGTTTGTCGGGGCGCTGAAGGAGAAAGACGTTATCGTGCTGAGCGTGGAGGGCAACACGGTTACCGAGAAGGGGCGAATTTTAGGAGACAGAGACCAGCGCATTCGCGATGTACGGGTGGGGCCGGATGGGTATCTGTATGTCCTGACCGATGAGACGGACGGGCAACTGTTGAAAGTCAGCCCGTCCGGATCGTAATCAGGTCACCGGGATCATCACCACGTGACGGTATGCCGGGCGCTCGCTCAGTTGCTTCAGCCAGCGCTCAAGGTGCGGGCGCGGCGTCCAGGTAACGTCAATGTTGGTCAGGTTCCAGATGAAGGGCGCAACGGCAATATCGCCTACGCCGAAGCGTTCGCCTGAGAACCACGGATGCTTCGCCAGTTCGTCGTCCATCATCGCAAACAGGTTTTCACAGGTGTCCTGGGCTGCATGAATGGCAGGATAGTCGCGGTCAGCTTCGGGGGTCCTGACAAGCCCCATCAGGATCACACGGTGTGCGGGGGAGAGCGTCTGGTTTGCCCAGTCCATCCACTTTTCACCCTGAGCGCGTTGGGCCGGACTGTCCACCCACAGGCGGCTCTGACCATACTGTGCCGCGAGGTAACGCACGATGGTGTTGGACTCCCACAGCGTCACGTCGGTCTCTTCGTCGCGCAGCAAGGGCACCAGACCGTTTGGGTTCATGGCCAGATAGTCGGCATCTTTATTTACCCCAAACTGCAAACCTGCCATCACCTGCTTAAACGGTAAATCCAGCTCCTCCAGCGTCCAGAGGACTTTCTTAACGTTGGTTGAATTGTTCCTGCCCCACAGCGTAATCATAGAAACTCCCGAAATAGTCAAACAACCTGAGATGTGAATCAACGCCAGCGATTTGCCATGGTGAGATAAACCTAACAATTACGCAACAGAAGACAAAAAAATCGCCTGAATCAAAGCGTATCTGAATGTTATTGCATAAACTTTAATAACTTTACCTTGGTTAGGTTTCTTTAACCGTTTTAGTGCGCTATTACTCATCGCTTCTTGCGACACGGTGATGTGACGTAATTTTTGAATGGACACTCGGGTGGCATTTATGACGCGAAAAATGACTTCTCTGCGCAGCCTGGCGGCAGGCTCTGCGCTCCTTTTCCTGTTTGTACCAACTCTCTACGCAGCGGAACAGGCTGCGCCCGAAGCGCCGCCTGTGGATGCGCGCGCCTGGATCCTGATGGATTATTCCAGTGGTAAAGTGCTGGCGGAAGGCAATGCGGATGAGAAACTTGACCCGGCAAGCCTGACGAAAATCATGACCAGCTATGTGGTGGGTCAGGCGCTGAAAGCGGGCAAAATCAAGCTTGACGATATGGTCACCATCGGGAAGGACGCCTGGGCGACCGGCAACCCGGCGCTGCGTGGGTCATCGGTGATGTTCCTCAAACCCGGCGATCAGGTGTCAGTGTCTGATTTGAATAAAGGGGTCATTATCCAGTCCGGTAACGATGCCTGTATTGCGCTGGCCGATTACGTTGCGGGCAGCCAGGACTCCTTTATTGGCCTGATGAATGGCTACGCGCAAAAACTGGGCCTGACCAATACCACCTTTAAAACCGTGCACGGTCTTGATGCGCCGGGTCAGTTCAGTACCGCGCGCGACATGGCGCTGTTAGGCAAAGCGTTGATCCACGACGTGCCGGATGAATATGCCATCCACAAAGAGAAAGAGTTTACCTTCAATAAAATCCGCCAGCCGAACCGTAACCGTCTGCTGTGGAGCAGCAACGTCAACGTCGACGGTATGAAGACCGGCACCACGGCCGGCGCGGGTTATAACCTGGTCGCTTCCGCAACTCAGGGCGATATGCGCCTGATCTCGGTCGTGCTGGGCACCAAAACCGACCGCATTCGTTTTAATGAATCAGAAAAATTGCTGACCTGGGGTTTCCGCTTCTATGAAACCGTCACGCCCATTAAACCGGATGCCACGTTCATCAGCCAGCGCGTCTGGTTTGGTGACAAGAGTGAAGTGAACCTGGGGGCGGGTGAAGGCGGGTCGGTGACCATTCCCCGTGGTCAGCTGAAAAACCTGAAAGCCAGCTACACCCTGACCGACAGCCAGCTCACCGCGCCGCTGAAAAAAGGCCAGGTGGTCGGGACGATTGATTTCCAGCTTAATGGCAAATCGATTGAACAGCGTCCGCTGATTGTGATGGAAGCGGTAGAAGAGGGCGGTTTCTTTAGCCGGATGTGGGACTTCGTCATGATGAAATTCCACGGATGGTTTGGCAGCTGGTTCAGTTAAGCCTCCATTGTCGGGTGGCATCGCGCCACCCGGCATGACCTCTGCACCTGACTCAGTACATCAACTTCACCTGCTGCGCTTTCGCGTAGGCCACGGTCTCTTCATCCGGACGGCAATCGCTGACGATGGCGTCAAAGCGCGACAGCTCACCCATTCTTGCCGGACGAACCTTGCCAAACTTGCTGTGATCGACCACCAGCACATGGTACTGCGCGGCGCTTAATGCCCAGTGCTTGACCGGCAACTCTTCCAGGTTAAAGCAGGTTGCTCCCTGACGGACAGTGACCCCCGCTGCGGAATAAAACGCGATATCCGGACATACGTTGCTGAGCGTATCCTGCAGATTCAGCGGCTTAAAGATGGCATTGCTGGCGTGAAACTCACCGCCACAGAGGATCACCCGGCACTCGGGTTTCTCCTGCAGTGCCAGAAAGGTATTCAGCGAGTAACACACCGCCGTAAACGGAATGCTGCTGTCGATCGCTTCGATTATCCACGGCGTGGTGGTGCCGCAGTCAAAAAAAAGTGTCTGATGCGGCTGCACCAGCGAGGCCGCAAGCCGGGCGGCTTTGCGTTTCTCTTCCACCAGGCGCGTCTTTTGGTCGCTGATCAGATAATGGCTGGCGCTACGCGGCTCAAGCACAATGTACCCGCCCAGCAGCACGACAGGCGCGCTCTCGCTGTTCAGATCCCGGCGAATGGTCATCTCAGAGACCCCGAGGAGACTGGCGGCTTCCTTAAGATGAAGCTTATCACTGCGCTTCAGCGCCTGTATCAGCTGAGCAATGCGGTCATCGCGACGTGTTTCCATAGTTCCTCGGGATAAAAAAGTGAACCCCCGCAGGGCGGGGGTTCAAGTGTAACCTGTCAGACTGGGGTTAGTCACGTATCCAGCCTTTGCGGATCGGGATAGCAAAAAGGGTGCGATACAGATAAGACAGGCCGCGGTAGAGCGCTTCACCGAAGAGATTCCACAGGATCGCTGCGCTGACGCAGCCGATGAGACCGACCAGCAACCCCCCCACCATATCCATCGGCCAGTGGACGCCGAGATAAACGCGAGACCAGGCGATAGCCCCGGCCACCACCATCAGCACCGCACCCGACCACAGACGATGCCAGAACAGGAAGGCCAGCGCGAAAGTAAAGATAACCGTCCCGTGATCGCTTGGGAACGAGTCATCCGGGGCATGGTGCAGGAAGGTATACCCCGCGTGGTCGACGAAGGGGCGGTCGTGCGGGAACGTCAAGCCCAGAATGTAGCTGACCAGCACGCTAATCCCGAGGGCCATCGCCATCTTAATTACCAGCTGACGCTGCGCCTTCACCTGGCTTCTCGGCCCCCACAGCCAGAGGATCGCCGCCAGCACCGGCACGATACTGATCAGATCTTTTGCCAGGAAGGTGGCGAAATCAATCATCCACTCTGGCGAGGCCGGAGTGGCGTTGATGAGATAAAACAGCTGGTAATTCAAATTCTCTAACATAGCGTTGTCACTCTTTAGCAAACCAGGTGGAGACCAGACCGTAGACCACCAACTGGGAAAACCAGACCCACCACCCAGCCCACAGGTTGTGAGAGAAAAAATGCGCCCCGCGCATGACCTGGCCGTAACCCATCGCCAGACCTAAAACGACGCCCAGCACGACGAAGCACCAGGCAAGACGCGGACGCTCGCGCCAGAAGGCAAAGAACAGTCCCATCACCATAAAGCCGCTGGAGGCATGACCGCCGGGGAAACAGCGACCCGGACCGCTGTCAGCGGGAGCGGCACTGAACAGCGGATAAGAAACGGCCTTACCGCCATACTCCACCAGATCCCACGGGCAGCTGTGATGGCTTATGCTTTTCAGTACGCCAACCACCAGCGCGCCAAGCCCCATCAGCAGCGCGGCCGTGAGCAGTCTCGCATTGCGCCTGAACGCGCCATAAATGAGCGCAACAGCACCTGCGGCGATGGCGATGTACTTCGCCAGTCGATGGTTCAGCAGGTCCAGCAGGTGGTCTTGCTGCAGTGGAAAACGGTGAGCAGCCGCGTCATACCATAAACCGGTGATCCATCTGTCGAGCGTTTCATCGCGGGATAGCCAGGTAAACAGCACGGCAAGGGCTATCAGTATTAAAAGCTGATAACCATAAAAGCGGGGTGGTAGACGGTAAAGTCGTTTTGTCTTATTTGTCTGTAAGTTAGACAATTCTGAACGGCTGGAAGTGGGTGCCATAATCCGGAGTCGTTGACGAGAAATGGGGCTATCATAAATCTGTCAACTTAAGGAAACCTTAAACAAAGACGATATGTGCTTTATTTCTGTTTCTTCTGGATAAATCACTATCTCGAGCCAGGGCATTTCATTACACTCGTCGCGATTTTGTCACGATAAAGAGATTGCATGTTAAACCGTTCTTCTTCTGGTTCACGTCTGGGTCGTCAGGCGTTGCTTTTCCCCTTATGTCTGGTGCTCTACGAATTCTCTACTTACATCGGCAACGATATGATCCAGCCCGGCATGCTGGCCGTTGTTGAACAGTACAACGCAGGGATCGAATGGGTACCGACCTCCATGACCGCCTATCTGGCTGGCGGCATGTTTTTGCAGTGGCTGTTAGGGCCGCTGTCGGATCGTATTGGCCGTCGTCCGGTGATGCTGACGGGCGTGGTGTGGTTTATCGTGACCTGCCTCGCCACGCTGCTGGCGCAAAATATTGAGCAATTTACCCTGCTGCGCTTCCTGCAGGGGGTGAGCCTCTGCTTTATCGGTGCCGTCGGGTATGCCGCCATCCAGGAGTCGTTTGAGGAAGCGGTGTGTATCAAGATTACCGCGCTGATGGCGAACGTGGCGCTGATCGCGCCCTTGCTGGGGCCGCTGGTGGGCGCTGCCTGGGTACACGTTGCGCCGTGGGAAGGGATGTTCGTGCTGTTTTCCGTGCTGGCCGCCGTCGCTTTCTTTGGCCTGCACCGCGCGATGCCGGAAACCGCTACCCGTCTGGGTGAGAAACTGTCGCTAAAAGAGCTGGGCCGGGATTACAAAGAAGTGCTGAAGAACGGCCGCTTTGTGGCGGGCGCGCTGGCGACGGGGTTTGTTAGCCTGCCTCTGCTGGCGTGGATTGCCCAGTCGCCGGTCATTATCATCAGCGGCGAGCAGCTCAGCAGCTATGAGTATGGCCTGCTGCAGGTGCCGATTTTTGGCGCGCTGATTATCGGTAACCTGGTGCTGGCGCGTCTCACATCCCGTCGTACGGTGCGTGCCTTGATTATTATGGGCGGCTGGCCCATCGCTGCCGGGCTGGTTCTGGCGGCGGTCGCGACAGTGGTGTCGTCCCATGCGTATCTGTGGATGACCGCAGGATTAAGCGTTTACGCGTTCGGTATCGGTGTGGCGAATGCCGGGCTGGTGCGCCTGACCCTGTTTGCCAGCGAGATGAGCAAAGGCACGGTGTCAGCGGCGATGGGCATGTTGCAAATGCTGATTTTCACCGTTGGAATCGAGGTGAGCAAACACGCCTACGCATTTGGCGGCAACGGTCTGTTCAGCCTGTTTAATCTGGCTAACGGCGTGCTGTGGGTTGGGCTTATCGTGGTGTTCCTGAAGGATAAACGCGTCGGGAATGCTTTACAGCCGTAAGCCGTTTACCCTCTCCCGGCGGGAGAGGGCCATGGTGGCGTTAATAAAACGGCGCTTCGCCGTTCAACACTTTATCAATTACATCCAGCACGCCTTCGTCGTTATTGTGCGGGGCTTCAAAGCGCGCCACCGCCTTAATATGCGGCCTGGCGTTTGCCATCGCAAAGCTGAACCCTGACTGGCGCAACATTTCTACGTCGTTCCCGCTATCGCCAAAAGCCACCACTTCGCTGTCATCAATGCCCCAGCGCTTTTGCAGTATTCGCAGACCGTTGGCTTTATGCACCCCGGGGATGATGAGGTCGATACTGCCGTGGCCGGTCGTGACGGGCACCATAATGTCGTTCAGCTTTTCGTGCAGCATCGCCTGAATACGCGGGATGTCGTCGTCAGAGACGTTAAGCCCGAATTTGAAGAAAATATCGTTCAGGTTGCCGAAATCACTCACCATTTCGAGACGGTGGTAGTACTTTGCCGCGATATCCTTAAAGCCGTCGTCATAGTGCTTCAGCGTATAGGCGCTGCTTTTTCCGCAGGCGATAATCTCAATGCCCGGCACATCGTTTAACACGGCGGCAACGGTGTCGAAGTGCGTCTTCGACAGTTCACCGTTAAAGACATCTTCCCCGGCGCTGACCACCCAGCCGCCATTTTCCGCGACAAACGCAATTTCATGGGCAATCTCCGGGAAAAAGGAAATCAGCTGGTAGTACTGGTTGCCGCTGGCAACCGCAAAGCGAATGCCTTGCGCTTTCATTCGTGCATATTGCGCCAGAAAACGCGGGCGGTTATAGGTCTTGGCATCGCTCAGAAATGTGCCATCCATGTCGACGGCGATCAGTTTAACGCTCATATCCCTTCTCCAGTGTCGTTTGTTCCGTTTCCGGCTTCGCGACCGCGCGCGCTACCAGCGCTGCGATGATCACTAACCCTAACACCACCAGCATGGCGCTGCGCAGCCCGTAGTGCTCACCGAGGAAGCCGAGCAGCGGTGGCCCCACCAGGAAAGCGAGGTAGCCCGTGGTGGCCACCACGCTGACGCGGGTCGGTGCATCCGGACCAGTGTCGCTGGCGGCTGAAATGGTGAGCGGGAAGCCAAGCGAAGCCCCCAGACCCCAGAGGATCACCGACACACCGGCAATCCAGTCCACGTCCACAAAGATGATCATCGCAATCCCCAGCCCGCCCAGCAGGGCGCTGGCACGCACCACCGCCACGCGGCTGTAGCGGTCAATAAACCAGCCACCGGTAAAGCGCCCGACGGTCATCCCGAGGGTGAAACCGGCGTAGATCAGGGAGCCGGAGGTTGGGCTAAAACCGTGGCCGTCAACCATCAGCAGCGGCAGCCAGTCGTTAGCGGACCCTTCCGCAAAGGCCATCGCCAGCACCACCACGCCGATCAGCATCAGCTGAATGTCGCGGTAAAACGGCAGCCCTTTTTCCGCGGTGGCGTGTTCGTCAGAGGTGTTCTTGCCGGTGCCATCAGGGATCGCCCGGATACCGGTCAGAATGGGGATAATACATACCAGTGCGGCCAGCAGAATATGCAGGTTCGCGGCGACGCCCGAGGCCGTCAGCGCCATCCCCACACCCGCACCGGCCAGCGTGCCAAGGCTGTAAAAGCCATGCATCATCGGCAGTACGGTTTTATTCATCTCCCGTTCAACCGTTGCCCCTTCAACGTTAATGGCCACTTCAGCGGCACCGAAGCTGCCGCCAAACACCGTCAGCCCAAGGGCAAACAGCACCGGCGAGGCAAACCACAGCGCCACGCTCAGCACCAGCATCCCGAACACGGCACAGCACATGGTGGTGCGGATGACCGCCCGTGTACCGAAGCGTTTGACAAGCCACGCGGAGCAGAGAATACCGCTCATGGAGCCTATCGACAGGCCAAATAGCACGATGCCCATCTCGGCCGTTGAGACGGATAAAATATCGCGAATGGCCGGGGTACGCGTGGCCCATGAGGCCATCAGCAGACCGGGAATAAAGAAGAACATAAACAGCGCCCACATACGCAGCTGCAGGGTTCTACGGGGGGAGGTCAGAGTCATTGAAGTCAGCACCGGAAGTACAACAATAGCGACAACACTAGCAAGTTTGTGTACATTTGTACACAAACCACGTGGGGAATTTATGAGCAGAGCACCGAACGATCCTCAACGCCGGGAGAAGATCCTGCAGGCGACCCTGGACACCATTGCAGAGCACGGTATTCATGCCGTGACGCACCGGAAAATTGCCACCTGCGCGGGCGTGCCGCTGGGGTCGATGACCTACTATTTTGACGGTATGGAGTCGCTGCTGGAAGAGGCCTTTACGTGGTTTACCCGGCAGATGTCGCAGCAGTATCGGGATTTCTTCGCCGGCGTGACCGGGCCAGAAATGGCGTGCGAATCCATCACCACGCTGATCCACAGTTCGCAGGTCACGACGCCGCAGAATATGGCGCTGATGTACCAGCTCTATGCCTTTATGCACCGCAGTGCGGCGCTCAAAACGGTAATGCAGGACTGGATGAAGATGAGCCAGACCACGCTTGAGCAGTGGTTCGACCCGGTGACCACCCGCGCGCTGGATGCCTTTATCGAAGGGATGACGCTGCACTTTGTGACCGACAGAGCCCCGCTCACCCGGGAGGAGATCCGGGCGATGGTCGGCAGGATAGCGGGCGAGAGTGGACGTTAGATTGTGGTGGCGCCGGCCGTCATGTTCACCGTTGTTCCCGTGATGGCACCGGCTGCATCTGACGCCAGAAACGCGATGGTGTCTGCCACCTGCTCCAGCGTCGGCAGGCGATTCAGCATCGTGCTCTGTGCCGCGCCCTCCAGAAACTGCTCCACGGTGATGCCCATCGCCTGCGCCTTGATGGCGAACAGGTCACCCACACCGGAACCGGCCTGAACCGCGTCGGCTATCGCATGCGAACGCACGCACAGGACGCGAATATTCTTTGCCCCCAGCTCCGCCGCGAGCGCACGGGTTAACGCTTCCGTTCCCGCGCAGCCAACGATATGCCCGAGATGTCCCGGCATCGCCATATTTGCAGCCGGCGCAACGACGGTGATAAGCGTTCCGGCACGCTCACCGCCCATACGGGGTGCGACAGCTTTGGCGATGTTGAAATAGGCGGCCAGAAAAGGGTCGAACCCCTGTCTGAATTCACTGAGCGTTAATGCGTCGAGGCGTTTACCCTGGTCATGCATAAAACCCGTGGCATTCACGACGATATCAATCCCGGCAACGTCCGGGAGCGTCGCGTCGGCATTGAGAGCATCGAAAACAAACCGCCGGGCTGACCCGCCAGCGGCGTGAATGCGGTTAGCGACGTGCTCCAGCCTGGCCTGATCGCGTGCCGCGAGGTAGACCGTTGCCCCTTCACGGGCGAGCGCGTACGCAGCGGCGCTGCCAATAGCGCCGCTGCCACCAAAGATAACGGCGGTTTTATTTTTGAGACTCATACCTGCATCCCCTCACCAGACCGGTCCATCAAATTATGGGTCGGGTGACGGCGGATGCAACTCCGCCAAGGGGCAGGGTATGTGACTGACAAGACTTAGGGCATCACTATCAGCAGATTAGCTGCCGGAGATTTTTTTTCCGCTAGCGTCCACCACCGCTTCGCCATCTTCTTTCGTAAACGCCCCTTTCTGTGCATCAGGCAGGATATCGAGTACGACTTCGGAAGGGCGGCACAGGCGAGTGCCCAGCGGCGTCACCACGATCGGACGGTTAATCAGGATCGGATGCTGCAGCATAGAATCGATAAGCTGGTCGTCGGTAAACCGGTCCCCGGCGAGGCCCAGCTGTTCATAAGGTTCGACATTTTTGCGCAGCAAATCCCGCACGGAAATCCCCATCTCAGCAATCAGTCTGGTCAGTTCATCACGTGACGGTGGGTTCTCAAGGTACAGAATAATTTCGGGTTCAGTGCCGCTGTTGCGGATCATCTCCAGCGTGTTGCGTGAGGTGCCGCAGGCTGGATTGTGGTAAATGGTGATATGGCTCATATCCGTTACTCATTACAGTGTGAAGGAGAGACGTAACGCCAGCGCGGCGAGCGTCACAAACAGAACCGGCAACGTCATGATGATGCCTGTCCGGAAATAATAGCCCCAGGTGATCGTCATGTTTTTCTGCGCCAGGACATGGAGCCAGAGCAGGGTGGCCAGGCTGCCGATAGGCGTGATCTTCGGACCCAGGTCGCAGCCAATCACGTTGGCATAAATCATCGCGTCTTTAATCACACCCGATGCCGTGCTGCCATCGACAGAGAGTGCCCCAATCAGGACGGTCGGCATATTGTTCATTATGGATGACAGGAACGCCGTGATGAACCCGGTACCGAGCGTGGTGGCCCACAGGCCATGTCCGGCGAGGAGATTGAGTACCCCTGACAGATACTCCGTCAGCCCGGCATTGCGCAGGCCATACACCACCAGGTACATCCCCAGCGAGAAGATAACGATCTGCCACGGTGCGCCACGAAGCACTTTTCCCGTATTAATGGCATGCCCGCGCTTTGCAACGGCAAACAAAATCAACGCGCCTGCTGTCGCGATAGCACTGACCGGAATGCCGATCGGTTCAAGTACAAAGAACCCGACAAGGAGCAGTAACAGAACAATCCAGCCCGTTCTGAAGGTTGGAAGATCGTTAATCGCGCGGGAAGGCTCGCGGAGTTTTGACAGGTCGTATGTCGGCGGAATGTCCTTTCGAAAGAACAGGTGCAGCATCACCAGCGTGGCCGCAATCGCGGCCAGATCCACGGGGATCATCACCGAGGCGTATTCGCTGAACCCTAGCGAGAAGAAGTCTGCCGATACGATATTGACCAGGTTCGAAACGATCAGCGGCAGGCTGGCAGTGTCGGCGATAAATCCAGCCGCCATGACAAACGCCAGCGTGGCCTGCTTGCTGAACCCGAGGGCCAGGAGCATGGCGATAACGATGGGCGTGAGGATAAGCGCCGCGCCGTCGTTGGCAAAAAGCGCCGCAACGGCCGCACCCAGCAGAACGATATACGTAAACAGCAACCGGCCCTTGCCATTACCCCAGCGGGCCACGTGCAGCGCCGCCCACTCGAAAAATCCGGACTCATCAAGCAGCAGGCTGATGATGATGACGGCGATAAACGTGGCCGTCGCGTTCCAGACAATATTCCACACCACCGGTATATCGTTAATGTGGATCACGCCGCTGACCAGCGCCAGTACAGCACCCATCGTGGCGCTCCAGCCGATACTTAACCCTCTGGGCTGCCAGATGACCAGCACCAGTGTAAACAGAAAAATTGCCCCAGCCAGAAACATCGTGAACTCCGTTATATCTGTTTTTATGAATGTGTTTTAACACGCGCCCCGAAGACGGTTTTTCAGCTTTGCGCGGGTCTCTTCCCGCAAGCAGTTCCAGCTGTTGTCAATCACGGTGGCAGCCCATGCCGGCATAGTGGGGGACAAACGGTAATAAACCCATTTCCCCTCCCGGCGATCGCTCACCAGCCCGGATTCACGCAGCAGTGCCATATGGCGCGATACCTTGGGCTGTGATTCAGCCGTGGCGGAACAGAGATCGCAGACGCACAGTTCCCCGGCTTCGCGCAGAAGCATGACGATGGACAGGCGGGTCTCGTCGGAGAGGGCTTTGAAAAGTTGGACCGGATGTAGCATCGGCTTTCCTGCGGTTGGTTATATATATGGTTAAGCATATATGTTTGGATGGAAAGAGGGAAGGCGGAATGTTGAAGAGGGGAATTTCAGGCAACAAAAAACCCATCAACCTTGAACCAAAACGGCGGGGTTGATGGGCTCCACAAATTGGGGACATCAAAGAAAAGCAGTGGCAATAGTTATGACTGCCCCCTGATAAAAAAGTTCTGCGCGTAACGAAAATTTTTTCGTCGTGCGCAGAACTTAAGAGTTATCCGAGTCCAGGCCAGATGATGATGATCAGCGTACCCGCCAGCGTAAGCAGTACGTTAGCGATAGCGTAGGTGCCCGCATAGCCCAGCGCAGGAATATTGCTGCGTGCGGTATCACTGATAATTTCCATTGCCGGGGCGCAGGTACGGGCCCCCATCATTGCCCCGAAGAGCAGGGCGCGGTTCATGCGAAGCACATAAGCACCGAACAGGAAGCAAATCACTACCGGTACCAGGCTGACGATAAGTCCGGAAACCAACATCTGCCAGCCAACAGCACCCAGGCTGTGGCCAATGCCGCTACCGGCGCTTAAGCCGACACCCGCCATAAAGACCATCAGACCAAACTCTTTCACCATATTGAGCGCCCCCTGCGGAATGTAGCCGAAGGTCGGGTGGTTCGCTCGCAGGAAGCCCAGCATGATGCCGGCGAACAGCAGCCCGGCAGCGTTACCGATGCCAAAGCTAAAGTTGCTGAACTGGAAGGTGATCATCCCGATCATCAGGCCGACGATAAAGAAGGCGCAGAAGGCCAGCAGGTCGGTGACCTGGCTGTGAATAGAGATAAAGCCGATGCGGTCCGCAACGGTTTTCACGCGTCGCGCATCGCCGCTGACCTGCAGAACGTCGCCTTTGTTCAGCACGACGTTGTCGTCAATTGGCATCTCAATCTGGCTGCGGATCACGCGGTTGAGGAAGCAACCATGATCGGTCAGCTTCAGCTGCGCCAGACGACGGCCGACGGCGTTATGGTTTTTCACCACAATCTCTTCGGTGACGATACGCATATCGAGCAGATCGCGGTCAAACACCTCTTTACCGTTGCGGAAGCTCGGGTCGAGGCGGGCGTGGGCATCCGGGTAACCAACCAGGGCAATGTCATCGCCCATCTGCAGCACGGCGTCGCCGTCCGGGTTTGCCAGAATGCCGTTACGGCGAATACGTTCGATATAGCAGCCTGTCTGGCGGTAAATCCCCAGCTCGCGGAGGTTTTTCCCGTCCGCCCATGCAACCAGCTCGGGCCCAACGCGGTAGGCGCGAATCACGGGCAGATAGACTTTACGCTTGCTGTCGGTGTCCAGACCGCGTTCGCGGGCAATTTGCTGAGCGCTGGTCTGCAAATCCTGGTGCTGCAGTTTTGGCAGGTAGCGGGCGCCCACAATCAGGCTCACCAGACCAATCAGATAGGTCAGGGCATAGCCCAGGCTCAGGTGGTCGAGCGCGGTAGAGAGTTGCGCACCAGCCATGCCGGAGTGGCGCAGGGTATCGCCTGCACCCACCAGCACCGGCGTGGAGGTCATCGAGCCGGCGAGCATACCGGCCGTTAGCCCGATATCCCAGCCAAACAGTTTACCCAGCCCTAAGGCGATCAGCAGCGCGCTGCCGACCATGACCAGCGCCAGCATCAGATAATTTTTGCCGTCGCGGAAGAAAATAGAAAAAAAGTTGGGCCCGGCTTCCACACCAACACAAAAAATAAACAGCATAAAACCTAAGTTGAGCGCGTCCGTGTTAATGCTGAAATGCTGCTGGCCTAATAATAGTGAGACGACTAAAACGCCAATGGAATTACCAAGTTGAACCGAACCAAGGCGCAATTTACCCAGGCAAAGGCCCAGCGCCAGTACCACAAATAATAACAGGATGTAATTCCCATTTAACAAGTCTGCGACGTTTATATTCACGGAGGCTAACTTCTTGTTTACCAGTAAGTTGTTGAATGAAAGGACTTTTTGGGCTACTGTTTTCTGGGTCAGGGAAAGGCTTTAACGCTCCCTGTTTCCAGCTTTATTCCCTAAAACATTAGCTGGCGGTTAGTTTAATCGTATTAGCTACTGACAGCCACCTATTATCGCTTCACCCTGTGTGTACTTTGGCAAGGATTGCCGCATTGCTTTATCTGACTGGGCGTCTACCCGACGAAAGTGTATTTGATAGAGATAAGTCAGGAGGATAGTTTGAACATTAAACGAAACTGGGCGGGGGTGATCAGCTGCTTTTTGCTGTTCATTGTCGTTTGCATGTCCCTCGCTTTTAATGTGAAGGGGGCGTTCAGGGCGTCGGGTCATCCGGAGCTGGGGTTGCTCTTTTTCACCCTGCCAGGGGCTGCTGCCAGTTTTCTCTCCCGCCGGGGGGAAGTGGTGAAACCGTTACTGGGCGCAATACTTGCAGCGCCGCTGTGTCTGCTGCTGATGCGGTCACTGTATATTTCTACGCGAAGTTTCTGGCAGGAGCTGGCGTGGTTGCTGAGTGGCGTCTTCTGGTGCGCACTGGGAGCGCTATGCTTTTTGTTTGTTCATAGCATGTTGGCCCGGCGCAGACAGCACAAATAAAAACGCCCTCAGGGTGAGGGCGTCTTAGCATTACTGAGCGGCAAACAGGCCCAGATGTTCTTTAGCGTATGCTTCAAAGTCTGTGCAACCGCCGATGTGTTTCTGATCGAGGAAAATCTGCGGTACGGTTTCAACCGGTTTACCCACGGTTTTTTCCAGATCGGCTTTGCTGATCCCTTCCGCGTGGATATCAACATAACGGAAGTTAAAATCATCACGCTCTTCGGTCAGTTTCTCAGCCAGCTCTTTCGCGCGCACACAGTAAGGGCACCCTGGACGACCAAAAATTACTGCAAACATTTCTCTCTCCTCGAAAACAAGCCTGACGGCGAATGGGTCTATAGTGCCCGATAACCTGCCGTCATTAAAGAAGGTTTCGCCTGTCGTTATAATACCTCTCAGCTATGTTTCGCCAATTACATCGCGCGCATCATTGCCTATACTGGCTGCGATATGATTCACGCAAGACAAAGAGAGACAAGATGACGCCAACCATAGACCTGCTACGTTCCCATCGTTCAATTCGCCACTTCACCGACGAGCCGATAACGCCGGCGCAGCGTGAAGCCATTATTGACAGTGCAAGGGCGACATCCAGCTCCAGCTTCCTGCAGTGCAGCTCCATTATTCGTATTACCGACCCGGCAATGCGTGAACAACTGGTGACCCTCACCGGTGGACAAAAGCATGTGGCACAGGCAGCCGAGTTCTGGGTGTTCTGCGCTGATTTTAACCGCCACCTGCAGATCTGCCCGCAAGCCGAGCTTGGCCTTGCCGAACAGCTGCTGCTGGGCGTCGTGGACACCGCGCTGATGGCGCAAAACGCGTTCACGGCGGCGGAGTCGCTGGGGCTGGGCGGCGTATACATCGGCGGGCTGCGTAACAATATCGAAAGCGTTACCGAACTGCTGAAGCTGCCAAAACATGTTCTACCCCTGTTTGGCCTGTGCCTTGGCTGGCCTGCGGATAACCCGGACCTCAAGCCGCGCCTGCCTGCGGCGATGCTGGTGCATGAAAACCACTACCAGCCTGTCGATCAGGATGTGCTGGCGCAATACGATGAAGAGCTGGCGCACTACTACATGACGCGCGACAGCAATAACCGTCGCGATACCTGGAGTGACCACATTCGTCGCACCATCATTAAAGAGAATCGCCCGTTTATTCTCGACTATCTGCACAAACAGGGCTGGGCGACACGATAGCCCATTCATCCTGCGCCTGCCTGCGTGTATGATACGCAGGCTTTTTCCATGTCTTTAGAGAGGTGCAGGGTGAAAATTGCCATTTTGTCCCGGGATGGAACGCTCTATTCATGTAAACGCCTGCGAGAAGCGGCGGCAAAACGGGGGCATCAGGTTGAGATCCTCGATCCGATGTCCTGCTATATGAACATTGATCCTGCTGCCTCATCGATTCATTACAAAGGCCGCAAGCTCCCGCATTTTGATGCGGTTATCCCCCGCATCGGCTCCCAGATAACCTATTACGGCACGGCCGCGTTGCGCCAGTTTGAGATGCTGGGCAGTTATCCGCTCAATGAATCCGTTGCGATATCTCGCGCCCGCGATAAGCTCCGTTCGCTGCAACTGCTTGCCCGGCAGGGAATCGATCTTCCGGTTACCGGCATTGCACATTCACCGGACGACACCAGCGATTTAATCGATATGGTGGGTGGCGCGCCGTTAGTGATCAAGCTGGTGGAAGGCACTCAGGGCATTGGTGTGGTGCTGGCCGAAACGCGGCAGGCGGCGGAAAGCGTGATTGACGCCTTTCGTGGGCTGAATGCCCATATTCTGGTGCAGGAGTACATTGAAGAAGCCAAAGGGCGCGACATTCGCTGTTTTGTTGTCGGTAACGAGGTGGTTGCGGCCATCGAACGCCAGGCAAAAGAGGGCGACTTCCGCTCTAATCTGCACCGTGGCGGCGTGGCGAGAGTCGCGGATATCAGCGATCGCGAGCGTGAGATTGCCGTGAAGGCGGCGCAAACGCTGGGGCTGGATGTAGCGGGTGTTGATTTACTGCGGGCGACGCGCGGGCCGCTGGTGATGGAGGTGAATGCCTCACCGGGACTGGAAGGGGTGGAAAAAACCACCGGGGTCGATATTGCGGGTAAAATGATCTCATGGGTCGAGCGCCACGCAACGCCGGGCTACTGTCTGAAAACGGGCGGTTAAATGGATTACAGCGCACTTTTTGCGTACTCTATGCGAAGTTTTTATTAAAGAGGCTGCACCGCGATGGATTTACAGGTCGTTCCAACACTGGATACGTTACGTCAATGGCTCGATGATGCCGGTATCACTTTCTTTGAATGTGATTCCTGCCAGGCGCTGCATTTGCCTCATATGCAAAATTTCGATGGTATTTTCGATGCCAAAATCGATCTCATTAACGACGTGATCCTCTTCTCTGCGCTGGCCGAAGTGAAACCGTCTGCGCTGCTGGCACTGGCCTCTGACCTGTCGGCCATCAACGCCAGTTCTTTGACGGTGAAAGCATTTCTCGATATACAGGATGATAATCTGCCAAAACTGGTCGTTTGCCAGTCTTTATTCTCCGGTGCCGGCCTCTCATTCAAGCAGTTCTCCTGGTTTATGCGCTTGAGTGAAGAGCAAATTTCGATGGTAATGATGGAAGCGAATGCGCACCATCTGCTGTATAGCACGGAAGATGATGCAGAGAATAATGATGCATCTCCCAATTTTCTTCACTAAGCCTGTCTGACTTTTGCGCAGTCGCTGCCATAGCGGCTGCATAACGCCATTTTTTCTGCTGCTTTTAACCTTTCTTTAAAGAATTTTTCACCTCCCCAAACGCCATTTCGGCTTATCACGTAGACATAACCTGCATAAAAAATTGATAAAAGGCGTTTTTTCGTCTGGGCTATAGCCGGAGACACGGGCTACAGTTATTCTTGCGATGCTTAAAAAAGCGAGCGGATCCTGCCGGGTAAAGAGGTTTCTTTTTATTTCGTGCAGAGCGACAAACTATGCATGATTATTGCATATCTTCAGATTGCACAGTTTTAGTTCGTTTGTTAACGAGCTTTCAGAAGGAATAACGATATGATCGCCTTGAATAAAAAATGGTTATCGGGTCTGGTTGCGGGTGCTCTGATGGCCGTCTCTGCCGGCACGCTCGCTGCGGAACAAAAAACGCTGCACGTTTATAACTGGTCTGACTATATCGCGCCGGATACCGTCGCTAATTTCGAAAAAGAGACCGGCATTAAAGTGGTCTATGACGTTTTCGATTCCAACGAAGTGCTGGAAGGGAAACTGATGGCGGGCAGTACCGGTTTTGACCTGGTGGTACCTTCCGCAAGCTTCCTTGAGCGTCAGCTGACGGCAGGTGTTTTCCAGCCGCTCGATAAGAGCAAATTACCGAACTGGAAAAACCTCGATCCGGAAGTGCTTAAGCTGGTCGCCAAGCATGACCCGGACAACAAATACGCGATGCCGTATCTGTGGGCGACCACCGGTATTGGCTATAACGTCGATAAAGTCAAAGCGGTGCTGGGTAAAGATGTCAAACTCGACAGCTGGGACGTGGTGCTGAAGCCGGAAAACCTTGAGAAGCTGAAAAGCTGCGGCGTCTCTTTCCTGGATGCGCCAGAAGAGATTTTCGCCACCGTGCTGAACTACCTGGGCAAAGATCCTAACAGCAGCAAGGCCGATGATTACACCGGCCCGGCAACCGATCTGCTGCTGAAGCTGCGTCCGAACATTCGTTACTTCCACTCCTCGCAGTACATCAACGACCTGGCAAACGGCGACATCTGCGTGGCGATTGGCTGGGCAGGGGACGTATGGCAGGCGGCTAACCGCGCCAAAGAAGCCAAAAACGGCGTGAATGTTTCCTACTTCATTCCAAAAGAGGGCGCGCTGGCGTTCTTCGACGTCTTCGCCATGCCGGCTGACGCGAAAAACAAAGACGAAGCTTACCAGTTCCTTAACTACCTGATGCGTCCGGAAGTCATCGCGCATATCAGCGATCACGTCTATTACGCTAACGGCAATAAGGCCTCTGTGCCGCTGGTCAGCGAAGAGATCCGCAATAACCCGGCTATCTATCCGCCGGCGGATGTGTTTGCCAAGCTGTTCACCCTGAAAGTTCAGGATCCAAAAATTGACCGCGTGCGTACCCGTGCGTGGACCAAAGTGAAAAGCGGTAAATAACGGCGTCCGGTACGGTTGCCCGGTGGCGAAAACGCTCACCGGGCCTGCTAAACCCGTCGGTCGGGCTGGCGTGAGCGCCGCCCGACGATGCGCACCCTGATGGTGCGTTTGCACCAGTTTTGATTTCTGCCGGAGAGCACCCCGTGAATGACGCGATCCCCCGCCCGCAGGCGAAAGTCCGTAAAGCGCTGACCCCGCTTCTTGAAATTCGTAACCTCACCAAATCTTTCGATGGTCAGCATGCCGTGGACGACGTCAGCCTGACTATCTACAAAGGTGAAATTTTTGCCCTTCTGGGCGCATCTGGCTGCGGTAAATCGACCCTGCTGCGTATGCTGGCCGGTTTTGAACAGCCTACCGCCGGGCAAATCATGCTGGATGGTGTCGATCTTTCCCGCGTGCCGCCGTATCAGCGCCCGATAAACATGATGTTCCAGTCTTACGCGCTCTTCCCGCATATGACGGTGGAGCAGAATATCGCCTTTGGTCTTAAGCAGGACAAACTGCCGAAAGCCGAAATCACCGCCCGCGTGGCAGAGATGCTCAGCCTGGTGCACATGCAGGAGTTCGCGAAGCGTAAACCGCATCAGCTCTCTGGTGGCCAGCGTCAGCGCGTGGCGCTGGCCAGAAGCCTGGCGAAACGGCCAAAGCTGCTGCTCCTCGATGAGCCGATGGGCGCCCTGGATAAAAAACTGCGTGACCGTATGCAGCTGGAAGTGGTGGATATCCTTGAGCGTGTGGGGGTGACCTGCGTGATGGTTACCCATGACCAGGAAGAGGCGATGACCATGGCCGGGCGTATTGCGATCATGAACCGCGGTAAGTTCGTACAGATTGGCGAGCCGGAAGAGATTTATGAGCATCCGACCACCCGCTACAGCGCGGAGTTCATCGGGTCGGTCAACGTTTTCGAAGGGCTGCTAAAATCGCGCGAGGATGACGGTCTGGTAATCGAGTCGCCGGGGCTGCAGCATCCGCTTAAGGTCGATCCGGATAGCTCGGTGGTGGATAACGTGCCGGTGTATGTCGCGCTCCGCCCGGAGAAGATCATGCTGTGCGAAGATCCGCCGGCCGATGGCTTTAACTTCGCCGTCGGGGAAGTGGTGCACATTGCTTACCTGGGCGACCTCTCCATCTACCATGTGCGTCTGAAAAGCGGGCAGATGCTCAGCGCCCAGCTGCAGAACGAACATCGTTATCGCAAGGGACAGCCGACCTGGGGCGACGAAGTGCGCCTGTGCTGGGATGCGGACAGTTGTGTAGTGCTGACGGTATAAGGAGCGGACAATGAGTACCTTAGAACCTCCAGCCCGCGTTGAAAAACCGGGTGGCTTCGCGCACTGGCTGGCGCGCATGCAGATGAACCACGGACGCAAGCTGGTGATTGCCATGCCTTACGTGTGGCTGATCCTGCTGTTCCTGCTGCCGTTCCTGATTGTTTTTAAGATAAGCCTGGCGGAAATGGCGCGGGCGATCCCGCCCTATACCAACCTGCTGGACTGGGCTGACGGACAGCTGACGCTGACCCTTAACCTCGGCAATTTCCTGCAGTTGACGGAAGATCCGCTCTATTTCGAAGCTTATCTGCAGTCGTTGCAGGTGGCGGCGATCTCGACGATCTGCTGTCTGCTGCTGGGTTACCCGCTGGCATGGGCCGTGGCGCACAGTAAATCCTCGACGCGCAACATTCTGCTGTTGCTGGTGATCCTGCCGTCATGGACCTCGTTCCTGATCCGCGTCTACGCGTGGATGGGGATCCTGAAAAACAACGGCGTGCTGAATAACGTCCTGATGTGGCTTGGGGTTATCGATCAGCCCCTGACAATCCTGCATACCAATCTCGCGGTCTATATCGGGATTGTTTACGCCTATCTGCCGTTTATGGTGCTGCCAATTTATACGGCGCTGACGCGTATCGATTATTCGCTAGTGGAAGCATCGCTTGACCTTGGTGCCCGTCCGCTTAAAACCTTCTTCAGCGTTATCGTTCCGTTGACCCGGGGCGGCATTATTGCCGGGTCGATGCTGGTCTTTATCCCGGCGGTAGGGGAGTTTGTGATCCCGGAACTGCTCGGTGGCCCGGACAGCATCATGATTGGGCGTGTGCTGTGGCAGGAGTTCTTTAATAACCGCGACTGGCCTGTGGCGTCTGCGGTGGCGATCGTGATGTTGCTCCTGCTGATCGTACCGATCATGTGGTTCCACAAACATCAGCAGAAACAGATGGGAGACCACGGATGAACAACTTACCGGTAGTGCGCTCCCCGTGGCGAATTGCCATCCTGGTGATTGGCTTTACTTTCCTGTATGCACCCATGTTGATGCTGGTGATCTACTCGTTCAACAGCTCCAAACTGGTAACGGTATGGGCCGGCTGGTCGACGCGCTGGTACGGCGAATTGTTCCATGATGACGCGATGATGAGCGCGGTGGGGCTGAGCCTGACCATCGCCGCGCTGGCGGCCACGATGGCCTCCGTGCTGGGGACCATTGCCGCGCTGGTCATGGTGCGCTTCGGGCGTTTTCGGGGGTCGAACGGCTTTGCCTTTATGATCACCGCGCCGCTGGTTATGCCAGACGTTATCACCGGTCTGGCGCTGCTGCTGCTGTTCGTGGCCCTGGCGCATGCCATTGGCTGGCCGGCAGATCGCGGCATGCTCACTATCTGGCTGGCGCACGTCACCTTCTGTACCGCGTACGTGGCGGTGGTTATCTCTTCGCGTTTGCGCGAGCTGGACCGCTCCATTGAAGAGGCGGCGATGGATCTCGGTGCGACGCCGCTGAAGGTCTTCTTCATCATCACGCTGCCGATGATTATGCCGGCGGTGATCTCCGGCTGGCTGCTGGCGTTTACGCTGTCGCTCGACGATCTGGTTATCGCCAGCTTTGTCTCAGGACCGGGCGCCACGACGCTGCCTATGCTGGTCTTCTCCAGTGTACGCATGGGGGTCAATCCGGAGATTAACGCCCTGGCCTCGATTATCCTCGGGGTGGTCGGAATTGTCGGATTTATCGCCTGGTATTTGATGGCGCGCGCGGAAAAACAACGTGTGCGTGATATCCAGCGTGCAAGACGCGGCTGAAGGATTTAAAATTTCCAGTGATGTGCCGCGCATGACGCGGCACTGTTTTTCAGGGAAGTAAAACATTGGGATTATTAAAAAAATCACGTCTTACGCACGCTCGTCCAAACGTTCCTGCACTGGTGCAGGTGGCGGCGCTCGCTATTATTATGATCCGCTGTCTTGATGTGCTGATGATCCTTAACACCCTGGGTGTGCGCGGTATGGCTGAATTCATTCACCGCAGCGTACAGACGTGGAACCTGACGCTGGTCTTTTTGAGCAGCCTGGTACTGGTGTTTATCGAGATTTACTGCGCATTTTCGCTGGTCAGAGGACGCAACTGGGCGCGCTGGGTCTATTTGCTGACGCAAATTACGGCGGCGAGCTATCTGTGGGCCGCCTCGCTGGGGTATGGCTATCCGGAACTGTTCAGCATTGCGGGTGGATCAAAACGCGAGATTTTGCACGCGCTGTTTTTGCAAAAACTCCCGGATATGCTGGTGCTGTTCTTCCTGTTCGTGCCTGCTTCCAGTCGGCGGTTCTTCCAGCTGCAATAATGTGTATAATCGCAGCCCTCGTGATTCTTAAGGTTTTGATATGCAGTGCGCACTCTATGACGCCGGTCGCTGCCGCTCCTGTCAGTGGATAGAACAGCCGGTTTCTCAGCAACTCACCGCCAAAATGGCCGACCTGCAACACCTGCTGGCAGACCATGCCGTGGGGGAATGGTGCGCACCCGTCAGCGGGCCGGAGCAGGGCTTTCGTAATAAAGCCAAAATGGTGGTGAGCGGCAGCGTTGAAAAACCGCTGCTGGGCATGTTGCATCGTGAGGGTACGCCTGAAGATTTAACCGACTGTCCGCTTTATCCCGCCTCGTTTGCGCCGGTCTTTGCTGCGCTCAAACCGTTTATTGCCCGTGCCGGGTTAACGCCCTATAACGTTGCCCGCAAGCGCGGCGAGCTCAAATACCTTCTTCTTACCGAAAGCCAGGTAGACGGCAGCATGATGCTGCGCTTTGTTCTGCGCTCAGAAGCCAAGGTGGAGCAGCTTCGCGCGGCGTTGCCATGGCTTCAGCAACAGCTTCCGCAGTTAACCGTTATCACCGCGAATATTCAGCCGGTGCATATGGCTATCATGGAAGGGGAGCGGGAGATCTTCTTCACCGAACAGTATGCGCTGGCAGAAACGTTCAACGATGTACCGCTGTGGATCCGTCCGCAAAGCTTCTTCCAGACCAACCCGACCGTCGCGAGTGCGCTTTATGCCACCGCCCGTGACTGGGTGCGGGCGTTAAATATCCATCATATGTGGGATCTGTTCTGCGGGGTAGGTGGCTTCGGTCTGCACTGCGCCACGCCAGACATGCAGCTTACCGGGATTGAGATCTCCGCCGAAGCGATTGCCTGTGCCAGACAGTCTGCCGCAGAGCTTGGGTTGACCCGGCTGCACTTCCAGGCGCTGGACTCCACGCAGTTCGCGACGGGGCAGGACAATGTGCCTGAACTGGTGCTGGTGAACCCGCCGCGCCGGGGCATCGGGAAAGCGCTGTGCGACTATCTGAGCCAGATGGCACCGGACTACATCGTCTATTCCAGCTGCAACGCGCAGACGATGGCAAAAGATATCGCGACGCTGGCGGGCTACCGCATTGAACGCGTCCAGTTGTTCGATATGTTCCCGCATACCGCGCATTATGAAGTCCTGACGCTACTCGTTAAATCTTAAACAAAATGTGAACTCTGTCCGCCTGCGAAATCAGGTAAGCTTATCTCATCAGAATTGAAGAAGGCTTACCCATGAAGCAGATCCTGCTGGTGGAAGATGACCACGATATCGCGGCGCTTCTGCGCCTCAACTTAGAAGATGAAGGCTACGCCATCACCCACGAGCCCGACGGGGGCAATGCCTTACAGCGCCTCGAAAAGCAGCCGTGGGATGCGGTGATCCTCGATTTAATGCTCCCCAATGTCGACGGTCTGGAGATTTGCCGTCGCATTCGCCAGATGACCCGCTATCTGCCGGTGATCATCATCAGCGCCCGCAGCAGCGAAACCGACCGCATTACCGGGCTGGAAACCGGGGCGGACGATTATCTGGCCAAGCCGTTTTCGGTACAGGAGCTGATTGCGCGTATCAAGGCGCTGTTCCGGCGCCAGCAGGCGATGGGGCAGGCGCAAAGTGCCGGGAATATTCAGGCTCACGGCCTGACGCTCGACCCGCTGGCGCGCAGCGTGCTTTTGCACGGCCAGGTGGTGGATCTCACCCCGCGCGAGTTTGAACTGCTGTACTTCTTTGCCCGTCATCCCGGTGAAGTTTTCTCGCGTCTGGCGCTGCTGGAACAGGTCTGGGGCTATCAGCACGAAGGTTACGAACACACCGTCAACACCCACATTAACCGCCTGCGCATCAAGATTGAGAAGGACGCCGCCGAGCCGGAGATCATTCGCACCGTCTGGGGCAAAGGCTACAAATTTGCGGAGCCAAACGATGCGCCGCTTTAGCCTGAGCCAGCGCCTGACGCTGCTGTTTATTCTGCTGCTGACGCTCTGTGCGACCATCGCCTGCGCGGTGCAACTTTACAGCACCACGCAGTACGGTAATGCAATGGTGCAGCGGCTGTCCGGTGGCCTGGCGCAGCAGATTGTCCAGCGGGAACCGATTCTGGATGCGCAGGGCAGGGTTGACCGCCACGCGCTGAAACCGCTCTTTGACCGGCTGATGACCTTCAATCCAAGCGTCGAACTGTACGTTGTCTCGCCTGATGGCGAACTGCTGGCTGACGCCGCGCCGCCGGGGCATATCCAGCGGCAAAAAATCGACCTCGGGCCGGTGCAGACTTTCCTCAGTGATGCCGCACGGCCGGTACTGGGCGATGACCCGCGAAGCCAGAACAAAAAGGTTTTCAGCGCAACGCCGTTGCGTCAGGACGGAGAACTGAAAGGCTATCTGTATATTATTCTGCAGGGCGAAGAGTCAAACGCGCTGGCGGAGATGGCCTGGCATCAGGCGCTCTGGAGCACCGTCCTGTGGTCATTGATGTGGGTCGCGCTGTTTGGTTTGCTGGCGGGGTTACTGGTCTGGTACTGGGTAACGCGTCCGGTCAAACGTCTCACGCAGGAAGTGGCCGGGCTGGAGCAGGACAGCATTAGTGCCATTAAGCAGCTGGCGGCGCAGCCTACTGAAACCACGGTAAAGGATGAAGTGGCCACGCTGCGCAATACGTTTATCGAGCTGTCCCGTAAAATCACCCTGCAGTGGGATCAACTGGCCGACAGCGATCGCCAGCGCCGGGAGTTTATCGCCAATATTTCGCATGATTTACGCACGCCGCTCACCTCCTTGCTGGGCTATCTCGAAACGCTGTCGCTGAAATCCGCGACGCTGACGCCGCAGGAGCACCAGCAGTATCTCGCCACGGCGCTGCGCCAGGGGCAGAAAGTGCGTCATCTTTCGCAGCAGCTGTTTGAACTGGCGCGCCTTGAGCACGGCGGCATCAAACCGCAGCGCGAGCGTTTTGCCATGGGTGAGCTGATTTCAGACGTGGCGCAGAAATTTGAACTCACGGCCCGCACGCGGGAGGTGAACCTGCGCATTGATGTACCGGGCCCGTTGCCGCTGGTGAATGCCGATGTCTCGATGATTGAGCGGGTGGTGACTAACCTGCTGGATAACGCGATGCGGCATACGCCGACCGGTGGAGAGGTCCGTCTGGCGGTCTGGCAGGAGAACGCGCAGCTACAGGTTGAGGTGGCTGATAATGGAACCGGCGTTGATGCTTCTCTTCGCAACGATCTGTTTGAGCGTCCTTCGGCGTTAAATCCGCAGGCATCACGGGAAAACCGTGGCGGGTTGGGGCTGTTGATTGTGAAACGCATGCTGGAACTGCACGGCGGGGGGATCAGGCTGATGGAGTCCACAAACGGGGCTCGTTTTCGCTTCTTTGTTCCGCTGTGAAATTGCCGGGTTTGCCCGGCCTACAGACCACCCCCGTAGGCCAGGCTACCCGACAAAAAGCTGTTATTGCGGGAACCACCGATCGCTGATTTTCTTGTACGTGCCGTCAGCTTTAATTGCTTTCAGCGCGCAATTCAGTTTTTCCAGCAGGGCTTTGTTATCCGGACGCACCGCAATGCCCAGGCCCGTACCGAAGTACTGTGGATCGGTCACTTTTTCGGTCGCGGTGCCCAGCTGTGGGTTGGTTTTCAGCCACTCGTTCACCACCGCAGTGTCACCGAAGACCCCATCAATACGGCCATTTTTCAGGTCGATAATGGCATTCTGGTAGCTGTCATAGGCCACGGTTTTCACTTCAGGATGTTTGTCCTGCAGGTATTTCTGGTGCGTGGTGCCGTTTTCCATCCCAATGCGTTTGCCTTTCAGCTGGTCAAAGGATGTGTAAGCCCCTTTCTTCGCAATGACCACCGCCGAGTTGGCGTAGTACGGGTCGGTGAAGGTGACCTGCTTGCTACGCTCTGGGGTGATGTCCATCCCGGAGATCACCGCGTCGTATTTTTTGAATTTCAGCGACGGGATCAGGCTGTCAAACGCATGGTTAGTGAACGTGCAGTCGGCCTGCATCTGTTTGCACAGGGCTTTGGCGAGGTCGATATCAAAACCGACAATCTGGTTGCTGGCATCCAGCGACTCAAACGGCGGATAGGTGGCCGAAACGCCGAAGTTGATTTTATCTGCAGCTGATGCGCCAGCGGCGAAAGTGGCCAGTAAAGCGGCCAGAACTAACTTTTTCATTGTAATGCTCCCGTCTGTCAGTCTGTCTTATGCGCCGTGTCTGCGGCATGGAAATACAATGCCATTTAATGAATTTATATTCAATAAAAATGATTAAATATTATTTATCTCATAAAAAAAGACGGGCAGTCGTTAGACTTGCCCGTCTTCGTCAATAAAATTTATGCAAATCGGTGATTAATTACGGCGCTCAAACGCCAGCGCTTTACGCTCAATAAGGCGCATCATCAGCGTCAACAAACCGTTCACCACCAGATAGACCACGCCCGCGGCACCAAACACCATGACGTCATAGGTGCGTCCGTAGAGCAGCTGCCCGTGGCCCATGACTTCCATCAGCGTGATGGTGTAGGCCAGAGACGTACTCTTGAAAACCAGCACCACTTCGTTGGAGTAGGAGGAGAGCGCACGTTTAAACGCGTACGGCAGCAAAATAGCCAGCGTGTCTTTCTTGCTCATGCCCAGCGCACCACAGGACTGCCATTGCCCTTCCGGGATGGCGCGGATAGCCCCGTAGAACAGCTGCGTGGTATAGGCCGCACTGTTCAGCGAAAGGGCAATCAGGGCGCACAGCCATGGCTCAGAAAGCAGGTGCCAGATAACCGGATACTCCTGCAGCGACGGGAACTGACCCGGGCCGTAGTAAATCAGGAAGATCTGCACCAGCAGCGGTGTACCGGTGAACAAGGTAATGTAGGCTCGCACAATCCATACCAGCACCGGCGTTTTTAGCGTCAGGACGATGGTAAAGATCAACGCCAGGATGAGCGCCACGATGATCGATGCGACGGTCAGCGTCAGGCTGGTGTGCAGCCCTTTCATCAGCTCCGGAAAATATTCAAGCATCAGCCTGGTCTCCGTTCAAAGCGCGTCGCACGCAGATCAATGCGCTTGAGGATGTACTGACTCACCAGCGTGATCACCAGGTAGATAGCCGCCGCCACGATGTACCAGGTAAACGGCTCCTGGGTACGGGTCGCGATACTTTTGGTTTGCAGCATTAAATCGTTCACGCTGATCAGGCTTACCAGCGCGGTATCTTTCAGCAGCACCAGCCACTGGTTACCCAGCCCGGGCAGCGCATGACGCCACATCTGCGGCATCACCAGACGGAAGAAAATCGCCGATTTCGACAAGCCTAACGCCTGGCCAGACTCCCACTGTCCCTGCGGAACCGCTTTCAGCGCACCGCGCAGGGTTTGCGAAGCATACGCGGAATAGAGCAGAGAGAGGGCAATCACGCCGCACAGGAACGGGCTGACGTCAAAGTTCTCAATCTGCATCTGCACCGGGATCTGCACCACACCCAGATTGAGGGTGAAGCCGTCCGACAGCGTTAACAGCAGCTGCGAGGAGCCAAAATAGATAAACAGGACCACCAGAATTTCAGGCAGCCCACGCAGCACGGTGACCAGCGCTGAGCCGGCCCATGCGACAGGGAACCATTTTGCTGATTCCCATACCGCAAAGATCATCGCCAGCACAAGGCCGATAATCAGTGCGCAAACGGCAAGGCCGACGGTCATCCCGGCGGCGCTTGCTAAAGGAAAAATTTCATTCATCAGGAATTACTTCTGGAACCATTTTTTGTAGATGGTTTCGTAGGTGCCGTCTTTCTTCACTTTTTCCAGCGCAGCGTTGAATTTCTGCTGCAGCTCAGTGTTGCCCTGACGAACGGCAATACCCAGACCCGTGCCGAAGTAATCCTTGTCGGTCACTTTATCGCCCACTGGCGCCAGTTTATCGTTGGCTTTCAGCCACTCGGTCACCACGGCGGTGTCGCCGAACACGCCATCAATACGGCCGTTCTGCAGATCCAGCTTCGCATTCTGGTAGCTGTCATACGGAACGGTGGTGATTTCCGGGTGTTTATCCATGATGAATTTCTGGTGCGTGGTGCCGTTCTGCACGCCCACTTTCTTGCCTTTCAGCTGATCAACCGACGTGAATTTGCCTTTCTGACCAATAAACAGGGCAGAGTTGTCGTAGTAAGGGGTGGTGAAGAGAACCTGTTTTTCGCGCTCAGGGGTGATATCCATTCCGGCCATAACGGCGTCGATACGGCGGAACTTCAGGCTTGGGATCAGGCTGTCGAACGCCTGGTTGCTGAAGGTACAGGTTGCGTCGATCTCTTTACACAGGGCGTTTGCCAGATCCACGTCAAAGCCGACAATTTTATTGTTCGCATCAATGGATTCAAACGGAGGATAAGACGCTTCAGTCGCGAAACGAATCGTCTGGGCTGCGGTAGCGGAAAGGGTGACGCTGGCGAGCAGCGCGGCAAGTAATACTTTTTTCATTATCATTTCCCCTGACACAATCAATGAGATAAATAGTTTTTGAACGCATCGGTTTGCGGGTTTGAGAAGCAGCTCGCATCACCTTGCTCAACGATATACCCGTTTTCCATGTAGACCACGCGGCTGGCCGTTTTGCGCGCCACTTCCACTTCATGGGTTACGATGACCTGAGTAATATGGGTTTCCGCCAGCTCGCGAATGATGCTCACGATCTGGGCGGTAATTTCGGGATCCAGCGCCGCGGTCGGTTCATCAAACAGCAGTACCGCAGGCTCCATCATCAGCGCACGGGCAATCGCCACACGTTGCTGCTGACCACCGGACAGGTGCAGCGGATAGCGGTCGCTGTAAGGCTTGAGGCGCAGACGCTCCAGCAGCTTATCCGCACGCGCGGTCGCCTGATCTTTGCTTAAGCCCAGCACGCGGCACGGGGCTTCGATCAGGTTTTGCAGTACGGTCAGATGCGGCCAGAGATTGTATTGCTGGAAGACCATGCCAACGTTTTGACGCAGTTCACGAATCGCTTTATCAGACGGTGTTTTCGCGAAATCAAAATGGTTACCGGCGATAGCCAGCGTACCCGAACGGGGCATTTCAAGCAGATTAAGGACACGCAGAAGGGAGCTTTTACCTGCACCGCTTGGGCCAAGCAAAACCAGCGTTTCGCCTTCCGGGCAGTCCAGCGTGATGTCAAACAGCGCCTGGTGTGCGCCGTAGAAGCAGTTAATGCCGTTTAGTTTAATACTCATCGGGGCAGTCTTTACTCATCCAGGCAATCTATAGCAATTGAGGCCGCAGATAGTACCGTTGACAGAATAGTTATGCAATATTTCTGCGTTAAAAGTTAAATATAACCCGCAATACCCTCTAAACATAGCACAAAATAGCGAACGGCAATGTCGGCGAGTATAAATGTCGGCATTCCGCATGAAATGCCGCACATTTTACGGGGTTAACGCTTTTTAAACGGGAGGCTTAGCGGTTTTCAATCGACTGGCGGAGCGTGCCTGCCGGGGCGTGAACGCTGCCACCGACGTACCTTACGTCGTCCACCGCCCAGCACTGACCTTCACGGATCATCAGCACTTCATCCTGCCAGGTCTGGGTTCCCTGGGTCAGTTTGACGCGCAGGGGAATGTTTCGCGCATCGGTGTTTGGGATCGTTGAAGCACTGGTGACCTCGGCGCTGTCAGGCAGCGTGGCGCGGCTGGAGAACGGATCGGATTTAAGCAGCGCGTTATGCTGCGGATCGCGGGTGGCGTCGCTCAGCAGTTTCGCCAGGCCGTCACTCAGATACGGACGCAGGGCGGTAATATCATTGCTGCGGTGCTGTATGCGGTAATCATAGAACTGTTGTGCCACGGTATCCGGGCCGCCCTCAATGCATGGGCCGCTGCGGGTACCAATATCCTTAAAGGCTGGCGTGACCGTGGTGGTGCAGGCGCTGAGCACCAGCGCGCAGGGCACGAAAAGTGTTAAAGCTGAATAGCGCATGTTGATTTCCTTATTTATTAACTATCCTTTCAATCATAGCGTAACGAACCGATAATGCTGTACCTAAGGCATTGAACGCTAAAGAAGGAGAGAAAGTATGCAGTTTTCAACAACGCCTACCCTGGAAGGGCAACCTATTACCGAGTACTGCGGCGTGGTCACCGGCGAAGCCATACTGGGCGCGAACATTTTCCGGGACTTCTTTGCCGGCATTCGCGATATCGTGGGGGGACGTTCTGGCGCGTATGAGAAAGAGCTGCGCAAAGCCCGCGAAATTGCGTTTAAAGAGCTTGGCGAGCAGGCCAAGGCGCTGGGTGCAGATGCCGTGGTAGGCATCGATATTGACTACGAAACGGTCGGTAAAGATGCCAGCATGCTGATGGTGAGCGTAAGCGGTACGGCGGTGAAAACCCGTCGATGAAGCGCTCGCTTGCCACACTCCTGCTGGCGCTGTTGCTGGCAGGGTGCGCCACGGAAAAAGGCATTATTGATAAAGGTGCCTATGAGCTGGATACCCGCCATCAGGCCCAGGCGGCTTACCCGCGTATAAAGGTGCTGGTGATCCACTACACCGCCGATGACTTTGACAGCTCGCTGGCGACGTTAACCGACAAGAATGTCAGCTCTCACTACCTGATCCCCGCCAAACCGCCTGCCCCTGAGGGCAAACCGCGTATCTGGCAGCTGGTACCGGAGAGCGAACTGGCATGGCATGCCGGCATCAGCTTCTGGCGCGGCACCAACCGTATTAATGACACCTCCGTGGGGATTGAGCTGGAAAACCGGGGCTGGCAAAAAACGGTGGGAGTAAAACATTTCACCCCGTTCGAGCCGGCGCAAATTGCTGCTCTGATCCCGCTCGCCAAAGACATTATCGCCCGCTACGACATTAAGCCGCAGAACGTCGTCGCGCACTCTGATATTGCCCCCCAGCGTAAAGACGATCCCGGCCCGCTGTTCCCCTGGCGCGAACTGGCGCAGCAGGGAATTGGTGCCTGGCCCGATCCGGACCGCGTCAACTTTTATCTCAATGGGCAGCCACGCTATCAGGAAGTGGACAGCGCACTGCTGCTCGATCTGTTAGCGCGGTATGGCTATGAAGTGCCGGAGGCTGCCACAGCCCAGCAGCAGAAAAGAGTGATTACCGCGTTTCAAATGCACTTCCGTCCACAGCTGTGGAATGGTGTGGCTGACCGGGAAACGCTGGCCATCGCTGAAGCGCTTCTGGAAAAGTACGGACAGGGGTGATCCTGCGGGATACCCCCTCGTGAGTATTTTTCGCGTAATTTAAGTAAGATTAATCTTAAGTACAAACTCAATTCATTTTTAGTTAATTGACTTAAAATTATCCGGATTTAAGATGGACACATAGCTTGCTAAGTAAAGCAGCAAATTAACGTAAACAATTTCTACTTTTATTTTCTCCTTGAGTGTTTCATCAGGAAAATATTCCTGGGTTGAGGCCTTACGTCTTAATCCTGAGTTTTATATTTCACATCTTAAATTGGGTATAATAATGTTAAGCATCTACGGTAAAAAATTACGTCCGCAAAACGAAGTCAATGCAATTATTTCTGCAACGTCAGGATTTGAAGAGAAGACGTTAAAAAAGTGGCAGAAAATATCTACCAGTGATTCACAGTATATTCATATTATCGTCAGTGGCGACGTTGAGTTCCGCCGCGAATCTGATGAACTGTGCATGTTCACCGTTCAGGGGCCGTGTATATTTGGGCTTTGTTCTATGTTTTACAGCGCCACGCACATGTATGGCCTCATTCGGTCAAATACCGTCGTGCGCTCGATAAAAAAAGAGGACTTCGCCCAGCTAATGACTGAAAACAATCTGTGGCCGGAACTGACGAAAGTGCTCTCCTGGTATATTTGTATGCTGAGCAAGCGTGACGATGTGCTGGTTGCCCGCAGTGCCTATTCGGTGGTGCGCGAATTTTTATACGAGATTAATGAACTGATTGTTCAGCATCAGCGTGATATCAATATATATGACTATATTCAGGAATACACCAACCTGGCACGCAGTACCATTATTAAAATTCTCTCCGACCTGAAAAAAGGCCAGTATATTGTGGTGGAAAAGGGGCGACTCCTTAACCTGACATCCTTGCCTGAAAAATATTAATTACTCCAGCCGGTCTCCTTTATGACGTAAAGGGGACCGGGAAATATCCTGCGTTTCGTCAACCGGCGGCGCGGGAATTTTGCCTTGCGAATAATCCTGCTCTTGTTCTTTTAACGCCTGCTTAAACAATTCTGTTAATGAGGAACTGTCACTGCCAGCCCGTGCAGAAGCGTCGGTGTGCGCCCCGGTTCCGGGTAACGTATCCCGCGCGGTATCGTGCTGAGACGCTCCTTCAGGCGCCTGCTGCCAGTCGGTATCATCGCCGTTAATCGGCAGATCCTGCAGGGCAGGCATATCCTCATGCACCGGCGCAGGTTTAGGGTGCGGATGCGGGAAGGGTTTGCTCACATACACATAATGCATATCTGAAAGCTGTGTTTCCGGTCTGGCGCTGCTCGCGTTGATGGGGGCGGGTGCAGGGTGGCGCAGATCCCAATACACATGCGCGTACAACCCGGCCATCAGCATGGCGCACAGACCCAGGAGTCCTAAAACGGTGTGGGCAAAAACGTTTCTCAGTCCGGGAAGGCGATATGAAAACCAGACCGCTTCCCCGGTAGTGTAACTGCGCTGAGCCGCAAGGCTGATAGTAGACATCAGGAATGCTTCTCCTGCATTTTCGCATCCGGTATTGCATGCGAAGCCTGGATCAATACGCTCGGCGTGGTGTTGGTTTCCCGCATTAACTGCATCAATGTCTCTTCGCCGGGAATACCGTCCACATGCAGATGCATTTTTTGCTGGAACGCGCGGGTGCGTTTCATCATCTCCGCAGTCCAGCGCTGAGCGTGGGTTTCAGGCTGAGAAAGGGCCTGGCTCAGCTGCTGATCAAGCCAGGTCATCTCTTTGCCGTCACTGGTTGCGCTGATGGCGTCTTTACCTTCCGGCGTCAGGCGGTGCAGTTGCGTATAGTTTCCGGTTGCATGCCGGTTAAACCAGCTGCGGCTGACCTGCCAGGTCCGGTTATTCATCAGTAAGTCCATCGAGGTTTCTCCGACGCGGGCGACCACCGCATAGTTAAGATGATTGCCGGTTTTGAGCTCGCTCACCCACGGATAACCTTCGCTTGCCAGCGCATCCGGAGAGGCATTTCCCTGCTTACACATCAGGTTTACCTTCACCGCGTTTTGACACAGCGCATCGTCCGCCGAGGCGTCATACCCCCACATCAGATAAAGCTGATGCATCGCGTCCGGCTGATTGACTATTTCCTTGTCGATAACCGGCACGACGGGGGCCTGAAGGGGGGCGGCCGGGTGTTTCCAGCTTATCGGGACCGGCAGAGAAACCGGGAGGCGAGCAGTCATTGAGGCGGTGAAATACCAGCCGCAAGCCGCGAACAGCACAGAGGCAAACAGTGAAACCGTTGCCAGACGCTTACCCTGTTTTTTCGCGGGCAGCACCTCTGCGGCCGCCAGGCGTAAATGTCGCGGACTGACCTGGCTTGCGCGTTCGGTCCAGGCCGCGAGCATCGACAGGTGCGCCAGCGCATTCAGTTCACTGATTTTCCCTTTTGTCATTGCGTGCATCTTACGCACGCGCGCCGGGGATAACGGCGAGCTTTCGCCCCCGTGCTCTTCGCACTGCGCCTGCACGTAGCTGAGATATTCACGGCAGGTCAGGGGGCGCAAGGTGTGGTGGGTATGCACATATTCACGCAGATCAGATTGCTGTAGCAGCGCCGCCTGATTTTCCGCGCCCGTCAGCACCACCGATAAATGAAACCCCAGCTCCTGCGCACGGGTGAGCAACATCCCCAGCACCGTCCGGCAGGTCTCTTTCATGGCTTCAGTATGGGAAATGACCAGCACGGTGGCCTGTGTTTTCCCGGCTTGCCACTGCTGCAGCACGGTATCGACCGCCTGAATACGGCTGGCGATCGCTTTCGTGTCCGGGCTGAGCTTGTACAGCAGGCTACTGGCACTCAGTTTTGGAAACGCGTTGATGGCAAGAACGCGGTTGTCGCTGTTTTTCAGCGCATCGCTGAACTGGCCCAACAGCGAGGTATCGTCGCTAAAGAGCCCGCATATTCCCGCCTGTTGGGTTTTCTCTTTCAGCAGGTTAAAGACGTCCTGATGATAAGGCACCAGAAAATCCCCGGATAAGCGGGTGACCATCCTGAAGGGCGGGGTTTTAAAAGTAAAGTGGCTCTGATACATAACGACTTACCGTCTCTGATTAGGAATAGCAACAGGTCGTGAAATTACGGTAAGGAGACGGGGCGATCAATTTTTCAACTGGGTAAAAATATCCGGCAGAAATGTCCTAACACCTCGATTTTAGACGGTCAATAATTTTCTTTATTAAAGTTGGTGGCGAAGTCGATGGTCGTATTCACCGCGTCTCATTACTCTCTTCACACGTTTTGTCGCAGCGTGATGCTGCTTATTTTCGCTTTGTTAAAGGCCAGATGAAAAATGAGGTTCTCATTTCTGTCACGGTGGATAACCCCTTGCATGATGTTGGCGCTGTTAATTTTTAGCGGCCAGCAAGGGTATTTCACGTTTAAAGATTATAAAAAGGTTACGAATAGGTTGGCTAACGCCGATGCGCAGCCGCTGAAAAACCGCCGCGAAGAGAAAACATTCACGCTTTTCACGGCGGCAGCACGTCAGGACATTGGGCCGGCTGCGCTAAAAGCCCCGCTGGCGGCGGAAATAGAAGGCATTGTGCGCAGTGATGACCCCTGGCTTTCCTTCGCTGTTATTAAAACGCCCGCGGGCCAGAAGAGCTACCGCGAAGGGGAGCCGCTGACCGGGTTTAACGATGCCTTTATTCAGGAAATTAACAAAGACAGTGTCGTCGTGAATTATGAAGGCATCACGCAGACGCTGGCCTTAAAGAAACCGGATTATTACAAGGGCGGCGTTGATAGCGGCCCGGTAACCAAATCGACAAAAGATGCAGGCGCAGACACGCTGCATCTGAATGATTATCTGGTATTAAAACCGGTTGTCGAAAAAGGCCAACTGGAAGGCTATGCCATTAATCCCCGGAATGCCTCTTCCTTTTATAGCCATTCAGGACTGAAAAAAGGGGATGTGGCAGTCGAAGTGAATGCTGTCGATATGACCAATGAAGTAAAGGCAAAAAATATTATTGCTGAATGGTCAAAAATGAAAGAAGCGGAGGTTGTCGTCAGACGTCACGCTCACCTTGAAAATATTCGGGTCAATGTTCTTAACAATTAATAAGTGTACAGACATGAAGAAATTTCCATGGGCGTGCGTGGCGCTGACCGCATTGTCGTTATATTCGGGTTCGCTGCTCGCAGCCAACTTTAGCGCGAGTTTTAAAAATACCGATATCCGCGAGTTTATCGATACGGTAGGCCGTAACCTTAACAAAACCATTCTCGTCGACCCGTCGGTTCAGGGTTCCGTATCCGTCAGAACCTACAACGTGCTGACGGAGGATGAGTATTACCAGTTCTTCCTGAGCGTGCTGGATCTCTACGGTCTCTCGGTGATCCCGATGGATAACGGCATGGTTAAAGTGGTGCGCTCAAGCGTGGCCCGCACCGCCGGTGCGCCGCTGGCAGACAGCACAAACCCGGGCAAAGGCGATGAGATTATTACCCGTGTCGTGCGCATGGAAAACGTGCCGGTGCGTGAACTCGCGCCGCTGTTGCGTCAACTGAACGATGCTACCGGCATCGGCAACGTGGTGCACTTCGAGCCTTCCAACGTGCTGCTGTTAACCGGTAAAGCGTCCGTGGTGAACCGGCTGGTGGATCTGGTCCAGCGCGTGGATAAAGACGGTGTTCAGCGTCGCGAAATCGTCCCCCTGCGCTTTGCTTCCGCCAAAGCGCTCTCCGACATGTTGAATAATCTCAACAACGAAGAGCAGAAAGGGCAGAACGCGCCGCAGTTGGCCACCAAAGTGGTGGCGGATGACGAAACCAACAGCCTGGTGATCAGCGGTTCGGAAGATGCGCGCACGCGTACCCGCAGCCTGATCCATGAGTTAGATCGCGAGCAGAACAACGAGGGGAATACCCGCGTCTTCTATCTCAAGTACGCCAGCGCCACCAAAGTGGTTCCGGTGCTCACCGGTATTGGCGAACAGCTGAAAGACAAAGCCGGCACCGCGAAGGCGAAAACGGCCACCGCGGCGACCGATCTGAATATTACCGCCGACGAGTCAACCAACTCGCTGGTGATCACCGCGCAGCCTAACGTGATGAACTCTCTGGAGAAGGTGATCGACAAGCTCGACATCCGCCGTCCGCAGGTGCTGGTGGAAGCCATCATTGCTGAAGTGCAGGACGGCAACGGTCTGGATCTCGGCGTGCAGTGGACCGGCAAGCACGGTGGCGTCCAGTTCGGCTCCACCGGCCTGCCCATTAGTCAGATAAAAAATGGCACCATCAAGGGCGCCAGCTTTACTGGCCTGGCGACCGGCTTCTTTAACGGTGATTTCGGTGCGCTGATGACCGCGCTCTCAACTGACGGCAAAAACGACATCCTTTCCACGCCAAGCGTGGTCACGCTGGATAACAAAGAGGCGTCATTCAATGTCGGTCAGGACGTGCCGGTGCTTTCCGGTTCGCAGACCACCAGTGGTGATAATGTCTTTAACTCCGTAGAGCGCAAGACGGTGGGGACCAAACTGAAAATTGTGCCGCAAATCAACGACGGCGACATGATCCACCTGAAGATTGAGCAGGAAGTCTCAAGCGTCGACAACAGCGCAACGGAAGACGCCAGCCTTGGCCCAACCTTTAATACCCGAACCATCAATAACGAAGTGATGGTGCACAGCGGGCAAACGGTGGTGCTCGGCGGCCTGATGGAGAATGTCACTAAGCAGTCGGTCTCCAAAGTGCCGCTGCTGGGGGATATTCCGCTGGTCGGGCAGCTTTTCCGCTACACCTCGCAGGACGCGTCCAAACGCAACCTGATGGTCTTTATTCATACCACCGTGCTGCGTGACGACGACAACTACAGCGCGGCGTCGAAAGAGAAATATGACCAGATCCGCGCCCGCCAGCAGCAGCGCGTTGAGGAGAAAAAGCTCGGGATCATTGAACCGGCGGATAACGCCGTGTTACCCGCGTTCCCTGCTGCGAGTGCTGCATCGGTGAAAACCAGCGCGTCCCGCAATCCGTTTAAAGAGTAAGGCGGAGGTATCACGTGGACGAACTGAGCAAAACCCTGTGTAGCAGCGGCTACGCAAAAGATAACGGCGTTTTATTTTTTCACGATGCGGTCTATATCCGTGATGACACCCCGGCACTCGCGCTGCTGGAAGTGCGTCGGGTGCTGGGACGCGCGTTTGTCCCGGTCACCCTGACGGCGGAAGCCTTCGATGAAATGCTGGCCAGGATCTGGCAGCAGAGCAGCGGGGTGTCCCAGCAACTGGTGGACGATATGGACGCCGATATCGATCTGATGGCGTTAACCGAGGAGATCCCGGACAACGAAGATCTGCTCGATAACGATGAAAACTCGCCGGTGATCCGCCTGATCAACGCCATTCTCGGCGAGGCGGTAAAAGAGGGCGCGTCGGATATTCATATTGAAACCTTCGAGCGTACGCTGAGCATTCGCTTTCGCGTCGACGGCGTGCTGCGTCCGGTGTTGCAGCCCGCGCGTAAGCTCGCGCCGCTGCTGGTTTCGCGTATCAAGGTGATGTCCCGGCTGGATATCGCGGAGAAACGTCTGCCGCAGGATGGCCGTATTTCCCTGCGCATTGGCCGTAAGGCGGTCGACGTGCGCGTATCGACCATTCCGTCCCAGTATGGTGAACGCGTGGTCATGCGTCTGCTCGATAAAAGCAATCTCAAGCCTGATATCAACAAGCTTGGGCTGATTGATGAAGAACGGGAGAAGTTACAAGGGCTGATTGACCGCCCGCACGGCATTATCCTGGTCACCGGGCCAACGGGTTCCGGTAAAAGTACCACCCTGTACGCGATTCTCTCGGCGCTGAACGGCCATGAGCGCAACATCCTGACCGTAGAAGATCCTATTGAATACGAGCTGGAAGGGGTGGGGCAGACGCAGGTTAACCCGCGCGTGGACATGACCTTTGCCCGCGGGTTACGCGCAATTCTGCGCCAGGACCCGGACGTGGTGATGATCGGCGAAATCCGTGACGCCGAGACGGCACAAATTGCGGTGCAGGCGTCGCTCACCGGTCACCTGGTCATGTCTACGCTGCACACCAACAGCGCCGCCGGGGCGATAACCCGCCTGCGGGATATGGGGCTGGAGTCGTTTTTAATCGGTTCATCGTTACTGGGGGTCATTGCCCAGCGTCTGGTGCGTCGGCTGTGTCCGCACTGCCGTACCACCAGTCCGCTGGATGACAATGAAAAGGCGCTGTTCAGCTTTATGGACCAGCCGCCACATGCGATTTATCGCGCGGTGGGGTGCGAACACTGTCGCCAGAGCGGCTATCAGGGGCGCGCCGGTATTCATGAGTTTCTGGTGGTCGACAGCACCCTGCGCCGCGCCATTCATGAAGATAAAGACGAAATGGCCATCGAAACCGAACTCTTTAAGCAGGCCTACAGCCTGCGTGAGAACGGGCTGCTGAAGGTGATCGGTGGCGTCACTTCGCTGGAAGAGGTGATGCGCGTCACCGCCGAGCGCGGAGGAGATACGTAATGGCCTTCTACGCCTGGACGGCGAGGGATACCGCGGGCAAAACCCGGCGTGGCACGTTGCAGGCTGAGGGGCAAAAGCAGGTCCGCCAGATGTTGCGCGAGCAAAAGCTGATGCCCGTCAGTATCAACGAAACCCGTGAGGTTGCGGCTGCCGGTAATGCGAACGCCGGGGCAAAACTCTCCACGCCGGTGCTGTCGATGTTTACCCGTCAGCTGTCGACGCTCGTCAACGCTGCGCTGCCGCTGGAGAGCGCGCTGAAGGCAATCGCGAAACAGACGGAGGACAAAAAGCTCGCGGCGATGGTGGTGGACATCCGCGAGAAGGTGGTGGAAGGGCATACGCTGTTTGAGGCTTTCAGCCAGTTTCCGCGCAGCTTCGACAAGCTCTACTGCACGCTGGTAATGGCCGGTGAAAAGACCGGCCATCTGGGCGACGTGCTGGAAAAGCTGGCCGAGTACAACGAGCAGCGTCAGAAGATGAAAAGCAAACTGACGCAGGCGATGGTCTACCCGATCACCCTGACCGTGGTGGCCATCGCGGTGATCGGCATTCTGCTGGTGGCGGTTGTGCCCCAGGTGATTGAGCAGTTCACCCATATGAAACAGCAGCTGCCGATCACCACCCGCACGCTGATCGCGGTGAGTGATTTCCTGCAGGTTTACGGCCTCTATATCGTCGGCAGCCTGGCAGGCGGGATGATGGGTTTTAAGGCCTGGCTTCGAAACGCTAAAAATCGTTTTCGCTGGCACGGCTGGCTGGTGAACGGTTCGCCCGTCAAAAAGCTGGTCTGCGCCATCAACAGCGCCCGCTATATCCGTACCCTGAGCATTTTGCAGGCCAGTAGCGTGCCGTTGCTGGAGGGGATGTATATCGCGATGGACGGGATCGAAAACCGGTATGCCCGGCAGGTGCTGGAGCAGGCGGCGGATACCGTGCGCCAGGGTGCATCGCTTTATGCGGCTCTGGAGCAGGCGAAATTATTCCCGCCGACCATGCTGTATATGATTGCCTCCGGGGAAGAGAGTGGGGAATTAGGCCATTTAATGGACCGCGCGGCGGAAAACCAGGAATCGGCATTACAGCATCGTATTACGTTAACACTGTCGGTATTTGAACCGGCACTGGTGGTATCTATGGCGACGATTGTTTTATTCATCGTCCTGTCAATATTACAACCGCTTCTGCAACTTAATAATATGGTAGGTTAAATCATGGCTATAAAACGTAAACACCTGGCTCGCCAGGCGGGCTTCACCTTGCTCGAATTAATGGTGGTTATTGTTATTCTCGGCGTACTCGCGAGTATGGTGGTACCCAATTTAATGGGCAATAAAGAAAAAGCGGATACCCAAAAAGCGACCAGCGATATCGTCGCGCTCGAAGGCTCGCTGGATATGTATAAGCTGGATAATCACCGCTATCCCACCACCGAGCAGGGCTTGCAGGCGCTGGTCACGAAGCCAGAGATTGCGCCCATTCCCAACGGCTACCGTGCGGACGGTTATATCCGCCGCCTGCCGCAGGACCCGTGGGGCGGGGATTATATTCTGGTCAGCCCGGGTGAACACGGTGCCGTAGACGTTTTCTCCGCAGGTCCGGATGGCGAAGCCAATACCGCCGATGATATTACAAACTGGTCTCTGGATAAGAAAGAGAAATAATGAAACGTCAACGCGGCTTTACGTTGCTGGAAATTATTCTGGCGCTGGTGATATTTGCCAGCTGCGCCATGATGGTGGTTTCAACAATACCCTCACGCAGCGGTGCAGATATATTTGGTCAGCAATTAAAAGCCCTCGTTGATTATGGTTCAGACCGGGCAGTGATGGACGGAAATATCGTGGGGTTGGTTATGACCGCGGATAAATACCGGCTGGTGACGCTCGAGGATAAAAACGGTGAGCGTCACTGGGTGTCGTTATCCGCGGGGCGGATAACGACCCGGGGTGATTTCCCGCCGGAGATGCACGTCTCGCTCTCGCCGCAGCGTCTCGCCGCCACGGTGACATCCGAACCGCAGGTGTTATTTCTGCCGGACGGTGAAATCAGCCGCTTTACGCTGGCGCTGCAAAATCGCGACAACGCGCACCATTTCCGCGTGGTGTCGCAAGGCGCGGCCCCTGTAACGGTAGAAAACGATGGCTAACGGCAAGAGAAAGCAAAAGGGGATGACTCTGTTGGAGGTGATGGTCGCGCTGGTCATCTTCTCCACCGCCGCACTGGCGCTGATGAACTCGGTCTCCCTGAACGTGCGTTTCACCCACGGGCTGGCCGATACATTGCAGGCCAGCTGGGTCGCCGAAAATCAACTGGCGGAGGCGCAGCTCAACAGACGTGATTTTCCTGACGCTGAAGCGCAGGGGGCAGAGGTCATGGGCGGGCGCAGCTGGGCCTGGCGAAAGCAGCGCGTAAAAACCGCGTCTAACGGCTGGGCGAATGCCATCCGCGTCTATGCAGAAGGCGATGAAAGCCAGCCGGTTATTTCACTGCAGGTTATCGCGCCGGGAGAGGAACCGTGAAGAAAATCCGACGCCAGCGGGGATTTACCCTGCTGGAGATCATGATTGCGCTGACCATTTTTGCGGTGATCAGCACCCTGGCCTGGCAAATCCTCGACGGGGCGATGCGCACCAGTTCGGCGACGGAGGCCAGCGCGGCAAAGCTCAATCAGCTTCAGCGTGCCTGGAGCCTGATGGAGCGCGATTTCTATCAGCTTCAGGCGCGTGCGCCGCGCAACGAGCCGGATACATTTCGTCAGGGAGATGACGGCCTTGAGCTGACCACGCTGAACGGCGTGAGCGGAACCGTACAGCTGGAGCGCGTGCGCTGGCGGCTGGAAGAGGGGCGACTGTACCGGGATGTCTGGCCGGTGATTGACAGCCCGGCGGATGCCAGACCCGATGCGGTGCCGATTGTCGGCGAGGTGAAATCTCTGCAGTGGCGTTTTTACCGTCAGGGCTGGCAAAAAAGCTGGAACGACCCGGCACATCTGCCGGATGGCGTCGAGCTGACGCTGACGATGGAAAACGGGGAAACCTGGCGCTGGGTGTTTACAACGCCGGGCGATATCCCCGAGGCCGCCGCGCCAGCGCCCGCAGACGCACCTGCCGCGCCACCTGCAGCGGAAGCGACATCATGAAGGCTTTACGTAAACAGAAAGGCGTCGCGCTGCTGGTGGTACTGATCCTGCTGGTCATGATGTCGGCGCTGGCTGCCAGAATCAGCCAGCAGTTCTGCCGCAATCTGCAGAAAACCCATTACCAGGTGAGTCAGCAGCAGCTGCGCTGGGCCATGCAGGCTCAGGAGAAGGTGGTCAAAGATCGTCTGCAGAGCGACGCCAGCGGTGAGAGTAAAGCCCTTACCCTGCAGGGTGACTGGCACCAGCCGCTGGAGACCCGGGGTGACGATTACACGGTGGTCAGCCAGGTGGAAGACGCCCAGGACTGCTTCAACGTGAATAACCTGCTGGCGGTCGATGACATCGCGCAGGGGCAAAATGCGCCCGCGGTGCCGGAAAAACCGCGGAAAGAGCAGATTGTTGAGCAACTCCTGACCGGGAGTGGCCTCAGCCAGTCCACGGCGCACGAGGTTTACTCGCAGCTGGTGGACTATCTGGATGGCGATACCACCACGGCCAGCGAGGGGGCGGAGAGCGATGCCTGGGCGGGCGTGGTGCCCCCCCGGCAGCCCGCAAACCAGATGATGCGCACGATCGCTGAGATCACGCTGCTGCCGGCATTTCCGGCAACGGCATACCGGAAGGTGAGCACGCTGCTGTGTGCCTTACCGGATACCGCCAGCAAGGTGGATGTGAACACCCTGAAACCGGAACAGGCCGCCTTACTGGCCGCCATGTTCCCCGGAAAAATAACGCAAGACGATGCCGTTCGCCTGATTGAATCGCGACCTGAAACCGGCTGGGAAAATATGGAAACCTTCAGCAACGCGCTGGAGCAGGCCTTCCCGCAGGTGAAAGACGACCTTCCGCAGGTGGCCGGACAACTCTCCACCCAAAGCCGGTACTTCCGCGTTAACTATACCGGCAACACCGATGCGCTAACGCTTCGCGTGGTAAGCCAGCTTCAGGTCAATAACGAAGCCGGTGAGATCGTGACGTGGCAACGTCGTTACCGAATGATTGAATAAGAAAAGCAGATGGCTATGAAACAGGTACTTTTTGTTCGTCCCGACAGCCGTGAGGGCGGGAAAATAATGTGGTGTGCTTCCGGCAGCCAGCAGGTTGACGTTGTGGAGCGCCTTGACGCGCTGGCAGACCATCCTCTCGCGGCCCGGGTCTGTTTACTGTTGCCCGCGGGCAACATGATCTTCCGCCATTTTACGTTGCCGAAAAAAGTTGCCTCTCAGACGGCGGCGTTCTCGTGGCTGGCGGAAGAGACGCTCATTGGCGATGTGGACAACCTTCACTGGACGGTGCTTCACAAAAAGGGGGCCGACGTTGACGCGGTGGCGATTGATACCGATGTTCTGCGCGGGTGGTTAGCCCGTTGCCAGGAGGCCGGTTTGAAGGTGATTCAGGTGCTGCCGGATGCCTGGCTGCTGCCGGTGACGGCAGGAGGAAGCACGCTGGTTGCCCTGGATGACCGCTACTGGCTGCGCCTGTCGCCCCATGTCGCCAGCGAAATGGAGGCCAGCCTGCTGCCGCTGCTGATGCAAAAAACCCCAGACGGTGACGTGTGCTGTTACGGCGAACCGCCAGCCGGTGTCGGGGTGGATCTTCTGCACCCGTGGCAGCATCCGCTGGTGTTGATCCAGCCCCAGTGGCAATCCTGTCGGGTCACCCTCCTGCACGGTGAATTCAGCCCGAAGGCAGGGAAAGGCAGCGCGTCTAAAGGAATAAAAATCGCGATGGCGGCGGCGGGTCTGCTGTCTCTCGGGCTGTTGCTGGGTCCGCGGATCGCGATGGCCTGGATGCTGGTACAGCAGGAAAATCGGGTTCAGCAGGAGATCGTTCAGGTTTATCAGCACCATTTTCCCAGCATGCGCCAGCAGACCAATATCAAATACCACTTTGGTCAAAACATGAAAAAGCAGCACAAAGGGGTATTCCTGCAGCTGGATGATCTTGAGCAAGCCAGGCAGGCCGTACCCGCACTTGAGATCTCCCTGCTTGAGTACGATGCGCAACAAAATGCGCTGACCCTGAGCGTCAGTGCGCAAAGCCAGGCCGCACTGCAGTCGTTTGTGGAGAAAACAGGGGAGCATTTTGATTTCACCCTACAGCCTGTTTCTACCACTGCACCTTATACCGCCATGATCGCAGGGAAATATAAATGAAAGAGCGAATCACGAAGCTTACGTCGCGTTATCAACAATACAGCATCCGGGAGAAATATATTTTAAAAACCGGTGCCGTTGCCCTCCTGGCCGCGGCTGTTTATTACGCGGGCATGATGCCACTGGATAATATGATTCAAAATAGCAAATCAACGCTGACCCGACAAAAAGAGACGCTGAACTGGATGCGCAGAGAAATAGATAAACACCACCTTCCGGTGATGATCATTAAAACGGATAACCCGCGCACGGTGGTGGAGAACAGCGCTCATGAAATTAACCTTTCCCTGACGGAGGTGCGTCAGGACGGGCAAACCTTATCGTTCGTGGTGAACCGCGTAAACGTGTATGAATTAAAAAACTGGCTGCGGGAAATCAACCAGACCTCCGGCGTCAGGCTGCAAAAAATGAACCTTACACCGGTCGATCACCTCAGTGACGTGAAAGCCGAAGTGCAGCTCACCTGGCGCAAAACCGCATGAACACCGTTGCGCTGATGCGGGAAATCTACCCGGTGGGGTTCCCGGTGATGAGTGCGATCCTGGGCAGCATGGTGGGCAGTTTTCTGGGGGTTGTCGCCGAGCGCGTGCCGGGCATGGTGATGGAGGAGGAAGGCGCGGGCAACTTGCTGTTTCCGGCCTCTCACTGCCCGGTGTGCCAGCATGATCTCGCGGCCTGGGAGAATATCCCGCTGGTCAGCTGGCTAGTATTGCGCGGGCGCTGCAGGCAGTGCGGCACGGCCATCCCGCTGCGCTTATTGATGCTCGAACTCGTCACCGCGCTCTTTTTTGGCCTCACCGCCTTGTGCATTCCGGGCGAACCGGCGTTGTTCTCACTGTGGTTGCTGGCCGCGTTTCTGCTGCCGTTGGCGATGATTGACTGGCAGCATCAGTTGCTCCCTGACTGTCTGACCCAGCCGTTGCTGTGGGCAGGACTGTTGTTACACCTCGTTGACCACACGCTACCGCTTAAGGATGCGCTGGTGGGGGCGGTGGCTGGCTACCTTTCGCTCTGGTCTCTCTACTGGGTATTTCGTCTGCTTACCGGACGAGAAGGATTAGGCTATGGCGATTTTAAACTTCTGGCGGCGTTAGGCGCCTGGTGCGGCTGGCAGGCACTGCCCACCCTGGAACTGATTGCCGCGTTAAGCGGTATTGTCGGATATTTCGCGACAACACATGCGAATAAAAATAACCGCATTATTTCTTTCGGGCCTTATTTAGCTTTTGCCGGCATGACGGTTTTTGTTTATCAGGTTGCCTGTTCCACATTCTGAATACACCGGTCAAGTTTTTTTAGCGATTTTTTCGATTGGGGAATGAAAGGAATACAGTATTTATTCAGCGTATCGTTAAAGACATAAGCTTCACAGAATTCGAGCTTGTATCTTTTAATGGAGGAATACAGCGCGCCACAGAAATAGCGGTTAACGATTATTGCTTAAGTTGAAATTCAAAGTCTGTAAAAAACTATTCCATGTTTTAAAGGAAGACATGGGTCATTAACGTTTACAAATAAATTTATCAGGAAATAAAAATGAAATTTATGAAGCCTAAATATCTGGCGCTTTTCGTTGCAGCGGCGTCCAGCTCTGCCTTCGCGGCGGCGCCAGGTACGCCAACCCTCAGCAGTGGCAATGATAAGTTTGCGATTGTTGAAGTTGACCAGGCAGCGCAAGACTATAACAGCCTTGTGAAAGTCCATGATGGCGCGGATGTGAAAGTTGAGTGGAACGTCTGGAGCGGCGATGCGCCAACCTCGGCGAAAGTACTTCTGGATGGTCAGGCCGTGTGGAGTGGTGCCGCAAGCGCCTCCGGGTCAGCCACCTTCAAAGTGAAAAAGGGCGGACGCTATCAGGAGCAGGTTGAACTCTGTAACGCCAGCGGGTGTTCTAAAAGTGCCAGCAAACTGATCATCGTGGCGGACACGGACGGGAGCCATCTGCTGCCGCTGAACACCACCCTGAAGGAAAATAACAAAACTTTCTCTCAACATACGGACAAAGTGGTGGGTGCCTATTTCCCTGAGTGGGGCGTCTATGGGCGTGAGTTCCCGGTGGATAAAATCCCTGCGGCGAACCTGAACCACATTTTGTACGGTTTCATTCCGATCTGTGGTGGTGATGGCATCAACGACGGGTTAAAAACGGTTGAGAACGGCAACAGCTTCGCCGCGCTGCAGCGCGCCTGTGCGGGCCGTCAGGATTACACCGTGGCCATTCACGATCCGTGGGCGGCATTGCAAAAACCGCAGGCCGGCGTGACCAACTGGGACGACCCCTACAAAGGTAACTTTGGTCAGTTGATGGCGCTGAAAAAAGCCCATCCGGATCTGAAAGTGCTGCCTTCCATTGGCGGCTGGACGATGTCCGATCCATTCTTTCAGATGCATGATTCAGCGATCCGCGCGCGCTTCGTCTCTTCCGTGAAAGAGTTCCTGAAAACCTGGAAATTCTTCGACGGGGTTGATATTGACTGGGAATTCCCGGGGGGTGGTGGCGTGTCGGAAAATCTTGGCAACCCTGCTCAGGACAAAGCCACCTATACCGCGGTGATGCACGATCTGCGCGCGATGCTGAACGAGCTGTCAGCAGAAACGGGCCGTACGTACGAACTGACCACCGCCATTGGTTCCGGTAAAGACAAAATTGAAGACGTGGATTACACCACGGCGCAGCAGTACCTCGACCACATCTTCCTGATGAGCTACGACTTCTACGGCGGCTGGAGCAATACTGATCTCGGCCACCAGGCGGCGCTGCACGGCGCGGAGTGGAAACCGGACACCAACTACACCACTGAAAACGGCGTGAACGCGCTGCTGGAGCAGGGCGTGCAGCCGGGCAAGATTGTTGTGGGGGCGGGCATGTACGGTCGCGGCTGGACCGGCGTTCATGGCTACACAGGCGACAATCCGTTCACCGGTACGGCAACGGGCGCGGTCAAAGGCACTTGGGAACCGGGCGTGGTTGACTACCGTCAGATTGCGAACGAGTACAAAGGCAAGCCAGGCTGGGAATACAAATACGATGCCGCGGCAGAAGCGCCGTATCTGTTCAATAAAGCCACCGGCGATCTGATTACCTATGAAGACGCGCGTTCTACCACGGCAAAAGGTAAGTATGTGCTGGCGAAAAACCTGGGCGGTCTGTTCTCCTGGTCCATCGACTCGGACAATGGCGACATCCTTAATGCGATGAACGAAAGCCTGTTGGGCGGCGGTTCAACGCCGGTTGATCCCGTTGTCACCAACCATGCGCCGATCGCTGCGGCTGCCGACCAGACCGTGACCGGGCCTGTTACCGTCACCCTCGATGGCTCTGCGTCTGGCGATCCGGACGGCGACGCCATTACCTATAAGTGGACCCAGATTTCCGGTCCAGCCGTGACCCTTACCAACAGCACGAAAGCCAAAGCCTCCTTCGGCGCGGCGGCAGTGACTCAGAACCAGACGCTCTCCTTCCGCCTGACGGTGAAAGATGCGAAAGGCCTGACGAACGCCATTGATGTTCAGGTCGTGAACAAAGCACCTAAAGCGAACCAGGCACCGGTGGTCAACCCGATGGAAAGCATCACGCTGCAGGCGGGTGAAACCTATGCCCTGCATGCGCAGGCGGCCGATCCGGATGGTGACGCGCTGACCTATGCCTGGAGCGTGCCGGCGGACATGAACGCAACCGGTACTGACACCGCGAACGTGAATATCACTGCACCGGCTGTCGCTTCCGATTCCACCTACACCCTGAGCGTGGTGGTCAGCGACGGTAAAACCAGCGTTCAATCGAACGTGCAGGTTATTGTCACGCCAAAAGCAGCCGATGAGGTCACGCCGCCATCTGACGAGGTGACACCACCAGCCGATGAGGTCACGCCGCCATCTGACGAGGTGACACCACCAGCCGATGAGGTCACGCCACCTTCTGATGAAGGCTCTGCCACCGGCAGCTGTGATGCACCTGTTGATGCCAATGCCAGCCAGTACCCGGCCTGGAGTGCGAGCAAAATCTACAACAGTGGTGACACCGTGAGCGCCGACAACCTGGTGTGGAAAGCGAAGTACTGGACACAGGGCAATAAACCTGGCTTTGACGCGGATGCGTGGGAGCTGGTCAGCCAGGTGAAAATGAACTGGCGTTCAGATGTGGTTTACAACGGTGGCGATACGACCACCTACCAGGGGTATGTCTACCGTGCGAAATGGTGGACCCGGGGTGATAAACCAGGTAACAGCGATGTATGGGTGAAAGAAGGCGCGTCAGCAGACTGCAAATAACCTTCTTAGCCTGAGGTTGCGGGTTTGATATCGCCTGCAATCGTTGACCACACCCCGTTTCGGGTGTGGTCAACCCCTTCCGGAATAAGACAGCGTGCGCAAGGAGAAGGATCGTCAGTAAATAAACAGGTAATGAGATGAAACGCTTTTTATTGTTATTGCTTATTTTAAGTCAGAGTGCGACAGCAAATTGCTGGGATAAAGCGGCGCATTATTATCATGTCGATCCGTATTTATTATATGCCATTGCGCAGGTGGAATCCGGTATGAATCCGAATGCCGTGGGGTGGAATCAGGATGGCTCACGGGACGTGGGATTAATGCAGATTAACAGCACGCATTTCAGCGAACTGCAGCGCCAGGGCATTGACGAGAACCGGCTTGTGACCGAGCCCTGCACCTCCATTATGGTGGGCGCGTCAATACTGTCGACGATGATCAACGTATATGGCTATAACTGGGAAGCCGTCGGGGCTTATAACGCGGGAGTGAAAAAAGAGAATTATTCAAAGCGCATGAATTATGCCCGCAAGGTCTGGGCGAAATATCAGGAGATAAAACCTCGTTCCTCTTATTAATTCTGCTTTTTGTTTTTTGAAGCGTACCCAGAGGTGCGCTTCAGAAAATGAAAAATTACCGCACTCTTTGGTTTATTTATTAAGGGAATAATACATAAACCGTGATTGCATTAACCCTTGTTGCTATATATAGGATGAGTTGAAATGACCAAAAGGACCTTACTGAGCGTGCTCGTTGCGGGTGCATGCATTGCGCCTTTCATGGCACAGGCTGCGACGCTGCAGGCAACCACCAGCGAGCCGTTCACCCTGAAAGCCAGCGATCTGGCGAAGAAAGAACAGGAACTGACTAACTTTCCACTGATGGCGTCGGTTAAAGACACCATTCGTACGCTGGATAATGCCCAGGTTGAGCTGATTGAGCCAGGCCGTGCAGCGAACCCGGATAACGTTAAACGCGTTGAAGGCATTGTGAAGGCCAGCGACTGGGAATACCTTTTCCCGATGCGAGCGCAGTCCTACACCTACAGTAACTTCCTGAAAGCGGTGGGCAAATTCCCGGCGCTGTGTAAGACCTACAACGACGGCCGTGACAGCGACGCCATCTGCCGTAAAGAGCTGGCCACTATGTTTGCCCACTTCGCACAGGAAACCGGCGGCCACGAAAGCTGGCGTCCGGAAGCCGAATGGCGTCAGGCGCTGGTTCACGTTCGCGAAATGGGCTGGACCGAAGGGCAGAAAGGCGGTTACAACGGCGAATGTAATCCTGATATCTGGCAGGGACAAACCTGGCCGTGCGGCAAAGACAAAGACGGCGATTTCGTGAGTTACTTTGGCCGTGGGGCTAAACAGCTGTCTTATAACTACAACTACGGTCCGTTCTCTGAAGCGATGTTCGGCACTGTCCGCACGCTGCTCGACAAGCCGGAGCTGGTGGCTGACACCTGGCTGAACCTGGCAAGCGCCATCTTCTTCTTCGCCTATCCGCAGCCGCCGAAACCGAGCATGCTGCAGGTTATCGACGGCACCTGGCAGCCAAACGATCATGACAAAGCCAACGGCCTGGTTCCGGGCTTCGGCGTGACCACCCAGATCATTAACGGTGGCGTAGAGTGCGGCGGCCCGACTGAGATTGCCCAGTCTGAAAACCGTATCAAGTACTACAAAGAGTTTGCGAAGTACCTGAAAGTGCCTGTCCCGGCAAATGAAGTCCTCGGCTGTGCCAACATGAAGCAGTTCGATGAAGGCGGCTCCGGTGCGCTGAAGATTTACTGGGAGCAGGACTGGGGATGGAGTGCCGATACGCCAGACGGTAAAACGTATTCCTGCCAGCTGGTCGGTTATCAGACGCCGTTCAGCGCCTTTAAAGAGGGTGACTACACGAACTGCGTGAAGAAATTCTATAACGTCAACATCATCAACGATGACGGTTCCGCCGTGACGCCGGACGAGCATCCGGTCACTCCGGCACCGACGCCATCGGAAGATGAAACCCCGGCACCGGTTCCGGACGAAACGCCGGCAGAACCGACCGTGGTGAACCACGCCCCGGTCGCGCAGATTGCGGGCCCAATCGGTGCGGTGGAAGCGGGCGCGCAGGTATCCTTGAGCGCAGAAGGATCCACTGACCAGGACGGCAACACGCTGACCTACACCTGGCGTTCACAGGATGGCCAGACGGTCACCGGTGAAGACAAGGCGGTGGTGACCTTTACCGCGCCAGAGTCTGCGACGGCTCAACAGTATGAAGTCAGCCTGACCGTGAGCGATGGCGAGCTGAGCAGCACCACTTCCTATCTGCTGAACGTTAAAGCGAAAGCCACGACGCCGTCTGAAAACGACGGTACCTCTGGTGCTTATGCCGCGTGGAGCGCGAACAGCAAGTACAAGGCAGGCGATATCGTGAATAACCACGGTAAACTGTTCCAGTGCAAACCGTTCCCGTACAGCGGCTGGTGTAACAATGCCCCGGCGTACTACGAGCCAGGCGCGGGTCTGGCGTGGTCAGACGCCTGGACGGCGCTGTAAAACAAAACGGCAACCTTCGGGTTGCCGTTTTCGTCTCTGTTCTCTGAGATGAGCGCGCTCAACTAGCGATGCAATTTGCCGTGGTCACGCAGCCAGGCGGCAGTACGCACAATCCCCTCATCCAGGGAGACAATCGGCTTATACCCCAGTTCGTTTTCTGCGCGGGTGATATCCAGCGTAAAATCAAAGTTGAGCTTTGAGACACCGTAGTGCGTCAACGCAGGCTCTTTCGCCGATTTACTCCCAAGACGCTCCATACTGCGGGCAATCATATCCAGCATCGGGTAGGGCACGGAACGAATACGGCAGTCTATTTGCAACTCGTCAATCAACCTTTGCACGATGCTGCGCAGCGTGCAGGGCTCACCGTTGGTGATATTGTACGCGCGACCGGAAATCAGGGTATCGCAGTCGGGCTGGCTTGCCAGCCACATGGCGTGGACCGCATTTTCGTAGTACGTCATATCCACCATCGCATCGCCACCGCGGGGCAGCAGCACGCTGCCGTAGTGGTGCATCATCTGCGCCAGACGCGGGATAAACACTTTGTCATGCGGGCCGAACAGGCTCTGAGGACGCAATACGGTAAAACGGGTGTGCGGGTTCGACTGCGCCAGCAGATCGATCACCTCTTCGCTGGCCGCTTTACTGCGGGCAAACTCACAGGCAAAGCGCGCCGGGCGAAAATCTTCCTGCACGTCGCGGTGATGGTGATAGTCGAAATAGAGAGACGGGGAGGAGATATGAATAAAGTTACGCACGCCCCAGGCCACGGCCCATTCACCCAGACGACGGGTGGCACGCACGTTGGCGAGGTCAAAAGCTTCCTGGGTACCCCACGGGGAGGTAAAACTGGAGCAGTGCCACAGCGTATCGATACCGGCCAGCATCACCTTGGCCTGAGAGGAGACCAGCTCCGTCAGGTCGGCATGGACAAACTCTGCGCCCATTTTTTGCAGCAGTTTACCCATCGCTTCGTTGCGACCGGTGGCCCTGACGCTGATGCCTTTGTTGCGCAGAAACTCGACCGCATTTCGGCCTAAGCCGCTGGTCGCCCCGGTAACCAGTACCTTCATATCAATCCACTGTGTTGAAAAAGAATTTCGTGCGCATTCTTTCGTGAATTACGGCGGGTTGCAATGGGAAAGGTGAAAGAATAAGAGTTTTATTGAGTTATTTTCGTCTTTTGTTCTGCCAGCTGCGCGATACGTTTCGCCATTCCGCGAAAGATAAACAGGTGAGCGGGGATCATTAACAACCAGTAGAAAAGCCCGGGCATACCGTGCGGGTGCCACCATGCACGAACGTCCAGTTCACGATGGTCGCCTTTGTCTTTTAGCGTAAAGCACAACCGTCCCAGACCGGGCGCTTTCATGCCAAATAGCAGCGCCAGCTGTTTTTCGGGCTCGACGATAATTACCTTCCAGCTGTCAACCGTATCGCCTACCGCAAGATACGGGTGCGCAGGACGGCCTTTCGCCAGCCTGTGTCCTACCAGCAGATCCAGTGCGCCACGGGTTTGCCAGAGGATATTGCCGAAGAAATAGCGTTCTTTGCCGCCAATCTGATTCACCACCTCCCACAGGTCAGCCAGACTTGCCGGGGTGTTCACCGTGCAGCCCGCCTGTTTAGGAAAGTAACCGTATTCAGGCCGCCAGCGGGCAAACGCCTGGGCGTCGTAGCCCCAGTCGCTGGAGTTCATCAGCTGTTCCTCTTCCTTGAGCGTATTGCGTACCGCGTCATCGAAACGGATCAGCGTCTGGGGGATCAGCGCACGCAACGCGCGATCGTCGGCCAGCAGATCGTGTTTGAGCCCCTGAATCAGCGCTTTTGCGGTCGTCGGCGGCACGGACGTAATGACGGTTAAAAACCACACCGAGATCCAGCGGGTAGGGAAGGGAATGGGGATCAGCCAGCGTCGGCGGCCGCTGACACGCATAAAATGTTCGAACTGTTGCTGGTAGCTCAGCACTTCCGGGCCGGCAGCCTCAAGCACACGGTGTTGCTCAGCCGGATGGTCCAGCAGGGCCACCAGATAATGGCGTAAATTTTCCAGCGCAATCGGCGTGGTCCGCGATCGCACCCAGCGCGGCGGGGTAAGCACCGGCAGGTTGTACACCATGTCGCGCATCACTTCGAACGCGGCGGAGCCAGCTCCGACGATGATCCCCGCCCGCAGTTCGGTGACGGGAATATTGGCGCCGCGCAGGGTCTCAGCCGTGAGCTGACGGGCGCGAAGATGGTCGGACTGCTCGTTAGCAGGCGCCTGCAGCGAGCTTAAAAAAATCACCTGCTTCACCGGTGTGCGCAACAGCGCGTCGCGAACGTTCATCGCCACCTGACGCTCGTGGGCGATAAAATCGCCCCCTTCGCCCATGCTGTGAACAAGGTAGTAAAGCGTGTCGACCCCTTCCAGTAACGCCGGCAGCGTCGTGGGCCAGTTGAGATCGACGTTGTGACAGGTCACCCCGGGCAGGTGCAGTTTTTGCAGACGCTCCGTGTTGCGTGCCACGGCCAGCACCTGGTGCCCCTGCTGACTTAACGCAGTGGTGAGATGCTGACCGATATACCCACTGGCACCGAGTACCAGAATACGTTGCGGCACGCTCTGCTCCTTAGCGCTGTAAAAACGCCTGCCAGTGTTTCACCACGTCTGCCAGCTGCTGACGATTAACGTCTAAGTGCATAACCAGGCGTACCACCGGCGAGGCGTTGATCAACACGCCACGGGCTTTCATAAACTCACCCAGCGCGGCAGCGTGCTCTTCGCCCACGCGAATGAACAGCATGTTGGTATCGTGGCGCATAACGTCTGCACCAATCTCGCGTAGCTGTGCGGCCATCCACGCGGCGTTTTCATGGTCGTCTTTCAGGCGGGCCACGTTGTTTTTCAGGGCGTACAGTCCGGCTGCCGCCAGAATACCGGCCTGGCGCATCCCGCCGCCGGTCATCTTACGCCAGCGGACCGCGCGTTTGATGTAGTCCGCATTGCCCACCAGCAGCGAGCCAACGGGCGTCCCCAGCCCTTTAGACAGGCAAATAGTGAACGAATCGCAATACTGCGTGATGTCTTTCAGCTCGCAGCCATACTCCACCACGGCGTTAAAGATGCGCGCGCCGTCCACGTGCAGCCCGAGTTTGCGCTCGCGGGTGAATTCCCACGCTGCTTGCAGGTACTCGCGCGGCAGCACTTTGCCGTTGTGGGTGTTTTCCAGACTGAGCAGCCTGGTGCGGGCGAAATGCACATCATCGACTTTGATTTTCGCCGCGACCTTGTCGAGCGGCAGGGTGCCGTCCGGGGCGGCATCTATCGGCTGAGGCTGAATGCTGCCCAGTACCGCCGCACCGCCTGCTTCGTACAGGTAATTGTGCGCGCCCTGACCGGCAATATACTCTTCACCGCGTTCGCAGTGGCTGAGCAATGCCACCAGGTTGGCCTGGGTGCCGGATGGCAGAAACAGGGCGGCCTCTTTACCGCTTAGCTCGGCGGCATAATGCTGCAGCGCATTCACCGTTGGATCGTCACCGTAGACGTCGTCCCCGACCGGGGCGGCCATCATCTCTTCGAGCATGGCGCGACCCGGACGGGTAACGGTATCACTGCGTAAATCAATCATTTCACATCCCTTTAATTTAAGAGGTTATGTGAAATGTTTTACCTGAGCCAGTTGGTTTTTGCCAGTTCGATTACCTCATCACCGCGTCCGCTGATGATGGCGCGCAGCATATAGAGGCTGAATCCTTTGGCCTGCTCGAGTTTAATCTGCGGTGGGATCGCCAGCTCTTCTTTCGCCACCACCACGTCCACCAGTACCGGACCGTCGATGGAGAAGGCGCGCTGCAGGGCTTCATCGACTTCTGAGGCTTTCTCTACGCGAATACCCGTGATGCCGCAGGCTTCAGCGATGCGCGCGAAGTTGGTGTCGTGCAGCTCGGTGCCGTCCGTCAGATAGCCACCTGCCTTCATCTCCATCGCCACAAAGCCCAGCACGCTGTTGTTAAAGACCACGATTTTCAGCGGGAGCTTCATCTGCACAACCGACAGGAAATCGCCCATTAGCATGCTGAACCCGCCGTCGCCGCACATCGCCACCACCTGACGCTCTGGTGCGGTGGCCTTGGCCCCCAGCGCCTGCGGCATGGCGTTGGCCATCGAACCGTGGTTGAACGACCCCAGCAGACGGCGTTTGCCGTTCATCTTCAGATAGCGTGCCGCCCAGACGGTCGGGGTGCCTACGTCGCAGGTAAAGATGGCGTCGTCGTCCGCGAAATGGCTAATTTGCTGCGCCAGATACTGGGGATGAATGGCTTTGTCGCTCGGTTTGGCAAGATCGTCCAGTCCTTTGCGTGCATCGCGGTAATCACTGAGGGCTTTGTCGAGGAACTTCCGGTCGGTTTTTTCTTCCACCAGCGGCAGCAGGGCGGCGAGGGTGGATTTGATGTCCCCTACCAGCGCCATATCGACTTTGCTGTGGGCACCAATACTGCCCGGGTTAATATCAATCTGAATGATTTTGGCATCCGTCGGGTAAAACGCGCGGTACGGAAATTGGGTGCCGAGCAGGATCAGCGTGTCGGCATTCATCATGGTGTGGAAACCGCTGGAAAAACCGATCAGTCCGGTCATGCCCACGTCATACGGATTGTCATATTCGACGTGCTCTTTGCCGCGCAGGGCGTGAACAATCGGGGATTTTAACTTGCCGGCAAATTCCACCAGCTCTTTGTGCGCGCCCGCACAGCCACTGCCGCACATCAGGGCGATATTGCTGGAGTAACGCAGCAGCTGCGCGAGCTTTTTGAGCTCTTCTTCAGCCGGCGTGATGACAGGCTGTGGGGCGTGATACCAGTGCGAACTGGCACCCTCAGGCGCGGCCTTCAGCGCCACGTCACCGGGAATAACGACCACCGAAACACCGCGGTTAAGCACGGCTTTGCGCATTGCAATGGCCAGAACCTGAGGGATCTGTTCTGGTGAGGAAACTAATTCGCAATAGTGGCTGCATTCACGGAACAGCTCCTGAGGATGCGTCTCCTGAAAATAGCCGCTGCCGATTTCGGAAGAAGGGATGTGAGCGGCAATCGCCAGGACCGGTACGTGATTGCGGTGGCAGTCAAACAGGCCGTTGATCAAGTGAAGGTTGCCCGGTCCGCACGATCCGGCGCAGACGGCCAGTTCACCCGTCACCTGCGCTTCCGCACCAGCCGCGAAGGCGGCAACCTCTTCATGACGGGTTGGCATCCATTCAATGGTCTTCATTTTATTGAGGCTATCGCTCAGCCCGTTCAGGGAGTCGCCGGTTACGCCCCAGATGCGCTTTACGCCTGCCTGCTCGAGGGTTTTTGCTATGTATGCAGCCACGGTTTGTTTCATGGGTGTCCATCTCCTTTAAGTGATATCGCTTACAAGCTTAGGGAAGGTGCGAATAAGTGGGGAAATTCTTCTCGGCTGACTCAGTCATTTCATTTCTTCATGTTTGAGCCGATTTTTTCTCCCGTAAATGCCTTGAATCAGCCTATTTAGACCGTTTCTTCGCCATTTAAGGCGTTATCCCCAGTTTTTAGTGAGATCTCTCCCACTGACGTATCATTTGGTCCGCCCGAAACAGGTTGGCCAGCGTGAATAACATCGCCAGTTGGTTATCGTTTTTCAGCAACCCCTTGTATCTGGCTTTCACGAAGCCGAACTGTCGCTTGATGATGCGAAATGGGTGCTCCACCTTGGCCCGGATGCTGGCTTTCATGTATTCGATGTTGATGGCCGTTTTGTTCTTGCGTGGATGCTGTTTCAAGGTTCTTACCTTGCCGGGGCGCTCGGCGATCAGCCAGTCCACATCCACCTCGGCCAGCTCCTCGCGCTGTGGCGCCCCTTGGTAGCCGGCATCGGCTGAGACAAATTGCTCCTCTCCATGCAGCAGATTACCCAGCTGATTGAGGTCATGCTCGTTGGCCGCGGTGGTGACTAGGCTGTGGGTCAGGCCACTCTTGGCATCGACACCAATGTGGGCCTTCATGCCAAAGTGCCACTGATTGCCTTTCTTGGTCTGATGCATCTCCGGATCGCGTTGCTGCTCTTTGTTCTTGGTCGAGCTGGGTGCCTCAATGATGGTGGCATCGACCAAGGTGCCTTGAGTCATCATGACGCCTGCTTCGGCCAGCCAGCGATTGATGGTCTTGAACAATTGGCGGGCCAGTTGATGCTGCTCCAGCAGGTGGCGGAAATTCATGATGGTGGTGCGGTCCGGCAAGGCGCTATCCAGGGATAACCGGGCAAACAGACGCATGGAGGCGATTTCGTACAGAGCATCTTCCATCGCGCCATCGCTCAGGTTGTACCAATGCTGCATGCAGTGAATGCGTAGCATGGTTTCCAGCGGATAAGGTCGCCGGCCATTACCAGCCTTGGGGTAAAACGGCTCGATGACTTCCACCATGTTTTGCCATGGCAGAATCTGCTCCATGCGGGACAAGAAAATCTCTTTTCTGGTCTGACGGCGCTTACTGCTGAATTCACTGTCGGCGAAGGTAAGTTGATGACTCATGATGAACCCTGTTCCATGGCTCCAGATGACAAACATGATCTCATATCAGGGACTTGTTCGCACCTTCCTTAGAAGAAAGTCACTGTATTGCCGCGCTTTCCCCCTTATTAAAAGGTGCTTTTCACCCGCAATGATTCGGCATAATCTGGTCATCACACAGATGAAAACAGGAATCATTTCAAATGGTTAAATCATTGTTAATTGCTGTTAATGAAAAGCTATCGTGCGACGATGCCGGCAAACTCTTGTTACGACTTGCCGTCGGTGGGCTGATGCTTTTTCACGGTTTACACAAGTTATTGGGTGGCGTGGGGTTCATCAGCGGCATGCTGGTGGAAAAAGGATTACCGGGGTTTATCGCCTACGGCGTGCTCATTGGCGAAGTGGTGGCGCCTGTCCTGATTATCGTGGGGCTTTTTACGCGCCCGGCGGCGCTGGTGCTGGCGTTTACCATGATTGTGGCGTGGCTGATGGTCGGGACGGGGGAAACCTTTGCGCTTGACGCGGTAGGTGCCTGGGCGATTGAGAGCCTGGTGTACTTCTTTATCGGTGCGCTGGCGGTAGCATGTTTAGGCGCTGGGCGTTTTGCGTTGGGGAAAGCGCCGGTCTGGCGGTAGGCGTACTAACCGGGGGTAAACGCGAGCGCTTACCCCCGTCATTCGCGCGTTGGCTGATTACGCCAGCACAAGATCCCCTTGTGGATGACACGAGCACGCCAGCACGTATCCGTCGGCGATTTCTGCCTCGGTCAGCGTCATGGTGCTCGTCACGGTGTACTCACCGGAGACCACTTTGGTCTTGCAGCAGCCACACACGCCAGCACGGCATGCTGCCACCACCGGCACGTTGTTGCTTTCCAGCGCATCCAGTAGCGTGGTGCCGACCCGGCCAAAGAAGGTCTGAGCAGGCTGCAGTCTGGTAAACGTAATTCCGCTGGTTGCCGCTTCCGCGACCGGGGTGAAGAACTGCTCTTTGAAGAAGCGGGTCACGCCCAGCGCTTTCACGTCCTGCTCAACGATATCCATATACGGCGCCGGCCCACAGGTCATCACGGTACGATCCGCGAGATCCGGGACGCTTTGCAGCAGTTCGCGGCTCAGACGACCGGCGACAAAACCGTGGGTTGCGTTATGTTCCGCCACCAGCGTCACCGGATAGTTACGCCACTCTTCGGCAAAGATCACATCTTCCGGCGAGCGCACGCTGAAGATCACCTGAACATCAGCCTGCGGACGGTTTTTCGCCAGCCAGCGACGCATTGACATGATCGGCGTGACGCCGCACCCGGCGGCCAGCAGCAGGAATTTATCTTCCGCTTTATCGTCACAGGTGAAATCCCCGTGTGCGTCGGACAGCCAGAGGTAATCCCCGCGCTTCACGTCCCGGGTCAGCCACTGCGAGCCTGCACCATCATCGATACGGCGGATAGTGAGCGTGATGTACTCGCTCACGCCCGGCGTTGAGGAGATCGTGTAGGCGCGCAGCGTGTCCGCTGAGTTGCGGACACTGACCAGCGCATACTGACCTGCACGGTACGGATAGTAGTCATGGCACAGCAGGGACAGCGTCCACACATCCGGCGTCTCCTGATGGATGTGATGAACCTGCATCCGCCACGGACATTGTGAGGTTGGCATGGTCATGAATAACTCCTTACGCGCTCAGCAGCTGCTGCATATCTTCTTCTACGGTGGTCACGGAACGCAGACCAAACTTCTCGTTCAGCACGGCCAGCAGATCCGGTGTCAGGAAGCCGGGTGCGGTGGGGCCGGTCACAATGTTGGTCACACCGAGAGAGAGCAGGGTCAGCAGGATGACAATCGCTTTCTGTTCAAACCAGGAGAGCACCAGCGACAGCGGCAGATCGTTGACGCCGCAGCCCAGTTTTTCCGCCAGCGTGACGGCCAGAATGATGGCAGAGTAGGCATCGTTACACTGACCCGCATCGACCAGACGTGGCAAACCTTCGATGTTGCCGAAGTCCAGCTTGTTGAAACGGTATTTACCGCACGCCAGCGTCAGGATCAGGCAATCTTCCGGTACGCTGGTGGCGAAATCGGTGAAGTAGTTACGCTCACCGCGCGCGCCGTCACAGCCGCCAATCAGGAAGATATGGCGCAGTTTTTCACGGCTCACGAGGTCAATCAGTGAATCCGCGGCACCGAGCAGGGTTTCACGACCAAAGCCGACGGTGATCAGATGTTCGATTTCGCTGTACGGGAAGCCACCCATCTGCTGCGCCTGGGCGATGACCGGGCCGAAATCATCCCCTTCCAGGTGGCTCACACCCGGCCAGCCAACGATGCTGCGGGTCCAGATGCGGTCGTCATACGCGCCAACGGTGGGGTCGATGATGCAGTTAGAGGTCATCACGATGGGGCCCGGGAAACGGGCGAACTCAACCTGCTGGTTCTGCCAGCCGCTGCCGTAGTTCCCGACCAGGTGTTTAAATTTACGCAGTTCCGGGTAGCCGTGTGCGGGCAGCATTTCGCCGTGGGTATAGACGTTAACGCCCGTGCCTTCGGTCTGCTTCAGCAGATTATAGAGGTCTTTCAGGTCATGGCCGGAGATCAGGATGCACTTGCCTTCGGTCGCTTTAACGTTAACCTGCGTCGGCGTCGGGTGGCCGTAGGTGCGGGTTTCACCGGCATCCAGAATACGCATCACGTTGAAGTTCATCTGGCCGATTTCCATTGAACATTCGAGCAGCGGATTCATCTCGGCAGGCCAGGTACCCAGCCACGCCATGATTTTGTGGTACTGAGCATAGATAGCGTTATCGTACTGGCCCAGAACGTGCGCGTGTTCCATATAGGCCGCGGCCCCTTTCAGGCCGTACAGGCAGAGCAGACGCAGGCCGAGAATGTTCTCGCCAATCGCCGCTTTATCTTTGTTGGGGGTGAATTCTGCTGCCTGACGCTGCAGCTCGCCCAGGTCGTCGCTCACCAGCTGCAGGTCTGCCATTGGGTTTTCTACCCGTGCGTTGGCATCGGCGCTCAGGCACTGCGCTTTCAGCGCTTCACGCAGCGCAATTGCTTCGCGGGCATAGCCGACGATGCGCGGGGAATCAAAGTTAACGTTAGTCAGCGTGGAGAAAAAGGCGCGGGGGGCGAAACTGTCTACATAGTGGTCAATAATGCCATATTCGCGGGCCTTGAATGCCCATGCGGAAAGGCCTTGCAGGGCGGCAATCAGCAGATCCTGCAGGTCTGATGTTTCTGCGGTTTTGCCGCACATACCTTGCGCATAAGAGCAGCCATTGCCTGCCGGGGTACGGATGGTTTGTTCACATTGCACACAAAACATAATCACACCTGTTAAAGTTATATTTGATATACATGTTTGAGATTATGCCTGTGACTGAACGGTGAAAAGGGCTTTCTTCTACAAAATAGAGGGAGATTGATTTAGCGCAATTTTGGCGGCAGAAAGTCTACCGCCAGAGGAGTATCAGGCGGAGAAAAACGCCATCAGAACGGGAACCAGCAGGCTCAAAATAAAGCCGTGTACGATGGCGGCAGGCACCATCTCCAGCCCACCTGAACGCTGCAGAACCGGCAGGGTAAAGTCCATCGACGTGGCGCCACACAGACCCAGTGCGGTCGAGCGACTGCGGCGCACCAGGCCCGGGATCAGCATAATGGCAATTAATTCTCGCGCCAGGTCGTTAAAGAAGGCGGCGCTCCCGATGACCGGACCGAACGATTCGGTCAGCAGAATACCGGAAAGGGAATACCAGCCAAATCCGGAGGCCATTGCCAGACCGGTTTTTAACGGCAGGCCGAGAATAAAAGCGTTAATCACGCCCGCCACCAGTGAGCTAATGACGACGATAACCGCGACGATCATTCCACGGCGATTCAGGACAATCTGTTTCAACGTCATGCCATTATTTCGCAGCTGAATACCGATAAGGAACAGCAGGAAAATGAGGGTATATTCACTGGCTTCCGTCGCGTGCTGTAAAAAATTCCATCCGCTCAGCCCAAGAACAAAACCCAGCACCACGACGCCGCATAATTTTAAAGATTCCAGCGCCATTGCAATTCGTGACGGCAGTTTTTCCTGATGGTGGTGATTTTTCCACGGAATAGTGCGCTCAAGCCAGAAAAGTGCGGCAATATTGCACAGCAAAATAACGGCGCAGGTGACGACAGAATAATGCAGGATCGCCAGCAGATTGGTGGCCAGATTATCCAGAAACGCCAGGCTTATCCCCATAAAGAAAAGAATGACGTAGACAATCCAGCTCAGAAAACGGTTGATAAGCCGTAACGCGGATTCGCGATGTAGCGGGATAAGGTAGCCCACAATCAGAGGCAGCAGAATGATGAGGAGTCCTGAAAACATGAACAACGGGTCCTTGTGAATATCTGTTAAGCGCCAGAGACACTACCCAATAAACGTTGTCAGGTAAAGGAGCAACAAAAAAGCCGGGTGGCAGCAACGCCTGACCCGGCCTGAGTGTTGTCATGCAGGTCGGGTAAGCGTAAGTGCTACCCGACTGCACACGCAATTAATCGCGTTTTTCCAGCAGGGTGCGATACAGCACGCCGCCCAGAATACCGCCGATGATTGGCATTACCCAGAACAGCCACAGCTGCTCAAGCGCCCAGCCGCCCTGGAAAATAGCGACGGCAGTACTGCGCGCCGGGTTTACGGAGGTGTTAGTGACCGGAATAGAGATCAGGTGGATAAGCGTCAGCGCCAGACCAATGGCGATAGGCGCGAAGCCCGCCGGGGCGTGTTTGTCGGTTGCGCCGTGGATCACCAGCAGGAAGCCTGCGGTCAGCACAATTTCAATCACGATGGCAGAGAGCATGGAGTAACCGCCAGGGGAGTGTTCGCCGAAACCGTTTGAGGCGAAGCCGCTTGCGGCGGCGTCAAAGCCGGCTTTACCGCTGGCAATAACGTACAGAACCGCTGCAGCAATAATCCCGCCAACAACCTGGGCCACAATATAACCAATGACTTCTTTAGCAGGGAAACGACCGCCCGCCCATAAACCTAATGTCACCGCCGGGTTAAAATGACCACCGGAAATATGACCCACGGCAAACGCCATGGTTAATACGGTTAAACCGAATGCCAGCGCAACGCCGACAAAACCAATACCTAATTCCGGAAATGCTGCTGCCAGAACGGCGCTACCGCAGCCACCAAACACCAGCCAGAATGTACCAAAGCATTCTGCTGCTAATTTTCTAAACATAACCACCTCAATAATAAACTTCACACGCGTTCCTGCGTGCGGGATATCGTCAAAAAAGGGATGACGACTCAAAGAGCCATTATTTTAAAAACAAAAACATCCCTTCGCCACTAAAATTAATTCGGTTAATTTGATTTATGGCAACGTGATGTCATTCCTTGTTCAAATCGACGGTAAATAGAGCATAGACCAATTCTCTACAGCACGAAGGTTGTGCTGTCGTGTCAAAGTTCCTGCCGCTATACTGCTGATAACTTAAAGGAAAAAGTGATCATCTCGCGGGGGATTTATGCTTCTCGAACGTGTGGAAATTGTTGGGTTCCGCGGTATTAACCGCCTGTCGCTGCAGCTTGAGCAGAACAACGTCCTGATCGGTGAGAACGCGTGGGGTAAGTCCAGCCTGCTGGATGCGCTGACGCTGCTGCTTTCGCCCGAAGACGATCTGTATCACTTTGCCCATGATGATTTCTGGTTTCCTCCCGGCGATGTGAACGGCCGCGAAAAACACCTGCACATTATTCTGACATTCCGCGAATCCGAGCCGGGGCGTCACCGCGTGCGTCGCTTCCGGCCGTTATCACCCTGCTGGGTCCCGTGCGACGACGGTTTCCACCGGATTTTCTACCGGCTGGAAGGTGAGATGGCAGAAAACGAGGGCGTATTAACCCTGCGTGATTTCCTCGATGAGAAAGCCAACCCTATTCCGCTGGATGACATCGACGACCTGGCTCGCCACCTGATTCGCCTGATGCCGGTGTTGCGCCTGCGTGATGCGCGTTTTATGCGGCGGATCCGCAACGGCACCGTACCGAATATGCCGGAAGTGGAAGTGACCGCCCGCGAGCTGGATTTCCTGGCGCGAGAGCTGGTGGCGCGTCCGCAAAATCTGACCGATGGTCAAATCCGCCAGGGGTTGTCGGCAATGGTACAACTGCTGGAACACTATTTTTCCGAGCAGGGGACGTCGGAGTCGCGCCATCGTCTGATGCGCCGCCGCTCTCACGATGAACAACGCAGCTGGCGTTACCTCGATATCATTAACCGGATGATCGACAGGCCCGGTGGCCGTACCCATCGGGTGATTTTGCTGGGGCTGTTTTCTACGCTACTGCAGGCCAAGGGCACCGTTCGTCTCGACCGTGACGCCCGCCCGCTGCTGCTGGTGGAAGACCCGGAAACGCGCCTGCACCCGATCATGCTCTCGGTGGCGTGGCACCTGTTGAATCTGCTGCCGCTGCAGCGCGTGACCACCACCAACTCCGGCGAGTTATTGTCGCTGACCCCGGTTGAGCACGTCTGCCGTCTGGTACGTGAGTCTTCCCGCGTCACCGCCTATCGCCTCGGGCCGGGCGGGATGAACGCGGAAGAGGGACGTCGTATCTCGTTCCACATCCGCTTTAATCGTGCGTCGTCGCTGTTCGCCCGCTGCTGGCTGCTGGTTGAGGGAGAAACGGAAACCTGGGTTATCAACGAACTGGCGCGTCAGTGCGGCCACCATTTTGATGCCGAAGGTATCAAGGTCATCGAATTTGCCCAGTCGGGGATCAAGCCGCTGATCAAATTCGCCCGGCGGATGGGCATTGAATGGCATGTACTGGTGGATGGTGACGAAGCGGGGAAAAAATATGCCGCGACCGTGCGTGGCCTGCTGAATAATGAGCGCGAAGAAGAGCGCGACCACCTAACCATGCTGCCGGCCATGGACATGGAGCACTTTATGTACCGTCAGGGGTTCGACGACGTGTTCCACCGGATTGCGATGGTGCCGGTGGATGTGCCAATGAACATGCGGCGCGTGATTGCCAAAGCCATCCACCGCTCTTCAAAACCTGATTTAGCGATTGAGGTGGCGACGGAAGCGGGGAGACGGGGCGTGGAGTCCGTGCCGACGTTGCTGCGCAAGATGTTCTCCCGCGTGCTGTGGCTGGCACGCGGGAAAGCGGATTAAGCGCGGGTCGCCTGCGTGACGTGTTGCGTCAGGCTGTCCAGTAACGCATAGCGGCGGCGGTACTCAGCGCGCTTTTTGCTCGCAATCTCGTCCATCGGCTTACGGGGCATGGCGAGCGGCAGCATGAAGTGGCCGTTATCCTGTTTTTGCCCGCCGAGGGAGAGCCAGAAGTTGTCATAATCGGCCAGCAGTTTCCCCTCTTTTTTCTTGCGGTAACGCCAGCTGCGGTAGATATGCGTGGCGTTACTCACCGCGACAATATGCTCAACCGGGAAAGCTGCGCCAAGCGTCATTGCCGTTTCAACCAGCAGGCGTTTCGGGAACAGGCCGTGACACGCTTTGGTCGCCCCCTGGATCAGTTCATGTGGAACATGTGCTTTTGCCCCCTGCAGGCCGCCGATGAACAGCGTTGTTTTTCCTTCAAACAGGCACAGCGTGAAGGTCATTTCCGCCAGCACGGTATTCTGATGGTTACAAAAGACGAGGGTAGCTTCACCTTCTTTATCCATGAAGGCGTCGGCGCACAGGCGCACAGTAAACTGCTGTTCGTCTTTTCCGGTCAGGGTCAGCAGGGTTGCCCCCTGCGGTGAAAGGTAACCCTTGACCAGCGTTGCCGGAAGCTGGCGCGTCATGGTCTGGTAGTGCCAGGTCAGCGATTCCAGCGCCTGTCGGCGATCCATGTCCACCGTTAACCACGGGCGGTGCAGGCGGCACGGCAGCCCCGGCTGTACCTGCAACATTTGCATCAGGCGCGGCTGCTTTGCCAGCTCTGACAGCAGACGCGTGGTGCTGAACGGTGTCATCAGCGAACGGAGCATGAATTTACGTCGATAAGCGGGGTTTTGCCATGCCAGCCCCGGAGTGATCTTCCCGAAGGCCAGATTATTGAAGAGCTGCCAGCCGGATTTAGGCTGGTGCTGATGAGAAATAAGTGTATCGACGATGGAAGACATGTTAGATCCTGCTTCTGAAGGAAGGGTTCTATTTCAGCAGGCGAAATTTCAATAACTCATCAACAAATTGAGGCGATTTCGGTGCGCGGGGGTTTCGTTGAGGAGTCGTTTAGATAGAATCAACGTTTATAATTGCCAGAACATTTATTTGGAATATTTATGAACCTCAAGGGAAAACGCAGAACGTGGTTTCTGCTGCTGGCGGTAATTGTTATCGGGAGTGGGTTCTGGCTATGGCAGATCCTGAATGCCCCTGTACCACAGTATCAAACACTGATTGTCCGTCCGGGCGAGCTGCAGCAAAACGTGCTGGCGACGGGAAAACTGGATGCCCTGCGCAAGGTTGACGTGGGTGCACAGGTAAGCGGTCAGTTGAAAACGCTGTCGGTTGAGATTGGCGACAAGGTGAAAAAAGGCCAGCTGCTGGGCGTTATCGATCCTGAGCAGGCGCAAAACCAGATCCGTGAGGTGGAAGCCACGCTCATGGAACTGCGTGCCCAGCGTGCACAGGCGCAGGCTGAGCGTAACCTGGCCCAGGTGACGTTAACGCGTCAGCAGGCGCTGGCCAAAACGCAGGCCATCTCGAAACAAGATTTAGACACGGCTGCCACCGAGCTGGCGGTTAAGCAGGCGCAGATCGGGACTATCGATGCGCAGATCAAGCGCAACCAGGCCTCGCTGGATACGGCCAAAACCAACCTCGACTATACGCAGATTGTGGCGCCCATGGCCGGGGAAGTGACTCAAATTACCACGCTGCAGGGGCAAACGGTGATTGCGGCGCAGCAGGCGCCCAACATTCTGACCCTGGCGGACATGAGCACCATGCTGGTGAAAGCCCAGGTCTCAGAGGCGGATGTTATTCATCTGAAGCCGGGGCAGAAAGCCTGGTTCACCGTCCTCGGCGATCCTCAGACGCGCTATGAAGGCGCGCTAAAAGACATTCTGCCGACGCCGGAAAAAGTGAACGATGCCATCTTCTACTATGCGCGCTTCGAGGTACCTAACCCGCAGGGCGTGTTGCGTCTGGACATGACCGCACAGGTGCACATTCAGCTTACCGGCGTGAAAAATGTGCTCACCATTCCTCTCTCTGCGCTGGGTGAATCCACCGGCGAGAGTCGCTATAAAGTGAAAGTGCTGCGCAACGGCGAAACGCGTGAGCGAGAAGTGGTCATTGGTGCGCGTAATGACACTGACGTGGTGGTGGTCAAAGGGCTGGAAGAGGGTGAGGAGGTTGTCACCAGCGAAAGCCTGCCCGGAGCCGCTAAATGACGGCGTTGCTTGAGCTGAATGACATTCGTCGCAGCTATCCGTCGGGTGATGGCCCGGTTGAGGTGCTGAAGGGGATCACCCTGCGCGTCGAAGCGGGCGAGATGGTGGCGATTGTCGGTGCGTCCGGCTCCGGTAAATCGACGCTGATGAATATTCTCGGCTGTCTGGACAGACCCACCAGCGGCACCTATCGGGTGGCCGGAATGGATGTTTCCACGCTGGACGGTGACGCGCTGGCAAAACTGCGGCGGGAACATTTCGGTTTTATCTTCCAGCGTTACCATCTGCTCTCTCACCTGACGGCGGCGCAGAACGTCGAAGTGCCGGCGGTCTATGCCGGCGTCGAGCGGAAAAAACGCCTTGAGCGCGCCCAGATGCTGCTGACGCGTCTGGGGCTGGCGGAGCGGGTGGAGTACCAGCCCTCGCAGCTCTCCGGCGGCCAGCAGCAGCGTGTCAGTATCGCACGCGCGCTGATGAACGGCGGTCAGGTGATCCTCGCAGATGAACCGACCGGGGCGCTCGACAGCCATTCGGGTGAAGAGGTGATGGCGATCCTTCACCAGCTTCGCGATCAGGGGCATACGGTCATCATCGTTACCCACGATCCGCAGGTGGCTGCGCAGGCCGAGCGCATCATTGAGATCCGCGACGGAGAGCTGGTCAGCAACCCGCCGGCGCGTCACGCCCGGGCGGCGGCGCCGAAAGAAGTCCTGCCGGCGTCAACCGGTTGGGGACAATTTTCCAGCGGGTTTCGTGAGGCGCTGACCATGGCCTGGCTGGCGATGGCCGCCAATAAAATGCGCACCCTGTTGACCATGCTGGGCATCATCATTGGTATCGCCTCGGTGGTATCGATTGTGGTCGTGGGCGACGCGGCCAAACAGCTGGTGCTGGCGGATATTCGGGCCATCGGGACCAACACCATTGATGTCTATCCCGGCAAAGATTTTGGCGATGACGAGCCGCAGTATCAGCAGGCGCTGAAGTACGACGATCTGGCGGCTATCCAGAAGCAGCCGTGGGTGAATTCGGCCACGCCGGCGGTCTCACAAAACCTTCGTCTGCGGGTAGGCAATGTTGACGTTGCTGCCAGCGCCAACGGCGTCAGCGGCGATTACTTTAACGTCTATGGCATGACCTTCAGCGAAGGTGCCACCTTCAATGCCGAGCAGTTAGCGGGCCGGGCGCAGGTGGTGGTGCTTGATGCCAACTCGCGCCGGCAGCTCTTCCCCAATAAAACCAACGTGGTGGGCGAGGTTATCCTGGTCGGAAACATGCCTGCGACGGTGATTGGCGTGGCGGAAGAGAAACAGTCGATGTTTGGCAGCAGCAAGATCCTGCGCGTCTGGCTACCCTATACCACCATCTCCGGGCGGATTATGGGGCAGTCCTGGCTGAACTCCATCACCGTTCGCGTGAAGGAGGGCTACGACAGCGCGCAGGCCGAGCAACAGCTGGAACGGCTGCTGACGTTGCGTCACGGGAAGAAAGATTTCTTCACCTGGAATATGGACGGTCTCTTGAAAACGGCGGAAAAGACCACACGTACTCTTCAGCTGTTCCTGACGCTGGTGGCGGTGATCTCGCTGGTGGTTGGCGGTATCGGGGTGATGAATATCATGCTGGTATCGGTCACGGAACGTACCCGGGAGATTGGCATCCGCATGGCAGTCGGTGCCAGAGCCAGCGATGTGCTGCAGCAATTTTTGATTGAAGCGGTGCTGGTGTGTCTGGTGGGCGGCGCGATGGGCATTGCGCTGTCGATGATGATCGCGTTTGCTCTGCAGCTTTTTTTACCCGGCTGGGAGATTGGTTTCTCGCCGGTGGCCATTCTTACCGCATTTTTGTGTTCGACTTTTACCGGCATTTTGTTTGGCTGGCTGCCTGCCCGCAATGCGGCGCGTCTGGATCCTGTGGATGCGTTGGCTCGCGAATAGGCTGAAAATAAAAATGCCAGCCGATCGGGCTGGCATTTTGACGGCGGGATGTACACAATAAAACAGAGAGCTATGCGACCGTTTCTGCTTCAATGGGTACGATCAGGCTTGCATGATTGCCTTTTGGTCCCTGGTGTACATCGAACCGGACGGACTGCCCGGCTTTGAGCGTTCTGTAACCATCCATCTGAATGGTGGAATAGTGAGCGAAGATATCCTCGCCGCCGCCTTCGGGGCAGATGAAGCCAAACCCTTTGGCGTTGTTGAACCACTTAACAGTACCCATTTCCATGCTTCGACATCCTTCGTAAATCTTATAAGTTAAGATGGAATGAACCGGTGGTGGAGTGGGGGCTGTTCAAAACCTCGCCATCTCACGCTTGTACAATTTAGAGAAACGAAAGAAGTCGTCAAGCGTTTGGCGCTTGAGATGGGACAATAATCAACCAAAGTTTGAAGCAGTTAACGCTATTGCAACAGTTTGTGACAGACATCGCGGATGACAGTAATAGATGATTGTTATCTAACATCTGAGGTAGATTCAAAGTGGTTATGCAAAATGGGTAAGACCAACGACTGGCTGGATTTTGACCAGCTGGCGGAAGATAAAGTGCGTGACGCGCTAAAACCGCCATCTATGTATAAAGTTATGTTAATGAACGATGATTACACGCCGATGGAATTTGTTATTGACGTGCTACAAAAGTTCTTTTCTTATGATGTAGAACGTGCAACGCAACTGATGCTTACCGTTCATTATCGTGGCAAAGCTATCTGCGGCATCTTTACCGCCGAAGTGGCGGAGACCAAAGTCGCGATGGTGAACGATTATGCGAGGGAGAACGAGCATCCGTTGCTGTGTACGCTGGAAAAGGCCTGATAAGGCATAAAATTTGGGGGAGGTGCCTATGCTCAATCAAGAACTGGAACTCAGTTTAAATATGGCTTTCGCCAGAGCGCGTGAGCACCGACATGAGTTTATGACCGTCGAGCATTTACTGCTCGCACTGCTTAGCAACCCATCTGCCCGCGAAGCGCTGGAAGCCTGCTCCGTGGATCTGGTGGCGCTACGTCAGGAACTCGAAGCCTTCATCGAACAAACCACACCGGTGCTGCCAGCCAGTGAAGAAGAGCGCGACACGCAGCCGACGCTCAGCTTCCAGCGCGTGTTGCAGCGTGCGGTATTCCACGTCCAGTCTTCCGGACGTAGCGAAGTGACGGGCGCAAATGTGCTGGTCGCCATCTTCAGCGAGCAGGAGTCACAGGCTGCCTACCTGCTGCGCAAACACGAAGTCAGCCGACTCGACGTGGTTAACTTTATCTCTCACGGAACGCGTAAAGACGAGCCGAACCAGGCATCGGATTCCAGCAATCAGGTCAATAACAATGAAGAGCAAGCAGGCGGGGAGGATCGTATGGAAAACTTCACCACCAATCTCAACCAGCTTGCTCGCGTTGGCGGTATCGATCCGCTGATTGGTCGCGATAAAGAGCTGGAGCGCGCGATCCAGGTATTGTGCCGTCGCCGCAAGAACAACCCGCTGCTGGTGGGTGAATCTGGCGTCGGTAAAACCGCGATTGCCGAGGGTCTCGCCTGGCGTATTGTGCAGGGCGACGTACCGGAAGTGATTGCCGATTGCACCATCTACTCGCTGGATATTGGCTCGCTGCTGGCGGGCACTAAATACCGCGGCGATTTTGAAAAACGCTTTAAGGCGCTTTTGAAACAGCTCGAGCAGGACACCAACAGCATTCTGTTTATCGATGAGATCCACACCATCATCGGTGCCGGTGCGGCCTCGGGTGGCCAGGTGGATGCCGCTAACCTGATCAAACCGCTGCTCTCCAGCGGTAAGATCCGCGTGATTGGCTCCACAACGTATCAGGAGTTCAGCAACATCTTTGAGAAAGATCGCGCCCTGGCGCGTCGCTTCCAGAAAATCGATGTGACTGAACCCTCTGTTGAAGAAACCGTGCAGATCATCAACGGTCTGAAACCGAAGTACGAAGCGCACCACGATGTGCGTTATACCGCCAAAGCGGTGCGTGCGGCGGTGGAGCTGGCGGTGAAATACATCAACGATCGTCATCTGCCGGATAAGGCCATTGACGTGATTGATGAGGCAGGGGCGCGTGCGCGTCTAATGCCAGCCAGCAAGCGTAAGAAAACCGTTAACGTGGCGGATATCGAGACCGTGGTGGCCCGTATCGCGCGTATCCCTGAGAAGAGCGTTTCTCAGAGCGACCGCGACACGCTGCGCACCCTTGGCAATCGCCTGAAAATGCTGGTCTTTGGGCAGGATAAAGCCATTGAGGCGTTAACCGAAGCCATCAAGATGGCCCGTGCTGGACTGGGGCATGAACATAAGCCTGTCGGTTCCTTCCTGTTCGCCGGTCCGACCGGTGTGGGGAAAACCGAGGTAACGGTTCAGCTTTCCAAAGCGCTGGGCATTGAGCTGCTGCGTTTTGATATGTCCGAGTACATGGAGCGTCACACCGTCAGCCGTTTGATTGGTGCGCCTCCGGGCTATGTGGGCTTTGACCAGGGCGGTCTGTTAACTGACGCGGTGATCAAGCATCCGCACGCGGTACTGCTGCTCGATGAAATCGAGAAAGCGCACCCGGACGTGTTCAACATCCTGCTGCAGGTGATGGACAACGGGACGCTGACCGATAACAACGGGCGCAAGGCGGACTTCCGCAACGTAGTGCTGGTAATGACCACCAACGCCGGTGTACGTGAAACGGAGCGCAAATCTATCGGCCTTATCCATCAGGATAACAGCACCGATGCGATGGAAGAGATCAAGAAGATCTTTACGCCGGAGTTCCGTAACCGTCTGGACAACATCATCTGGTTCGATCACCTCTCTACCGAGGTTATCCATCAGGTAGTGGATAAGTTCATCGTCGAACTGCAGGTTCAGCTGGATCAGAAAGGCGTGTCGCTGGAAGTGAGCCAGGAGGCCCGCAACTGGCTGGCTGAGAAAGGCTACGACCGTGCGATGGGTGCCCGTCCAATGGCGCGTGTGATTCAGGACAACCTGAAGAAACCGCTGGCGAACGAGCTGCTGTTTGGCTTGCTGGTAGACGGCGGTCAGGTGACGGTCGCGCTGGACCAGGAGAAGAATGAGCTGACGTATGATTTCCAGAGTGCGCAGAAGCACAAGCCGGAAGCGGCTCACTAATTTCCAGCATTAGTCTTAAAAACCGGGCAACTGCCCGGTTTTTTTATGCCTGCCCGCACCGAAACTTTGCGAGGCGCTTTCCATATTTTCATCTCACTCATTGCTGTATAAATTCACAGTCCTAGAATGGCGGCGCACCTGCAAAATCAGGTGTCAGGATTGGCGTCCTGAAAGTGTGTGAGCAGCACCATTGCTGCAGGCTTCGTTCGCCCTAAGGAAAAGGGTATAATTCTGCATCTGGCGGGCGAATCGGAAGCTTCTTTTGAAGCGCCAGTAGCACACACACTGGTACGCCAATTCCTTTTCGTCCGCCGCCAGCGAATCTGGCGTTTCCTGCGGTGGTAACTCAACGTGTGTGAAGGTATTACCCAATGAATACAGAAAACTCTTTCTCCCAGCTCTACAGCGAACTCTCCCTCAACCCCGATCTCCCGACCCTGGCCGGGCGCTGCATGCTGCTCACCGAAATTCTGCTGGACTGCAACGCCCACCCGCAAACGCAGCCCGTGTGCCGCTGTTTAGGCGCGTATCTGGAAGAAGTCAAAACCGGACTCACAGAATCAATGCGTGATTTTCAGATAGTGGAATTTGAGGAGGACGCTGAACCACCGCGACAAAAAGCGTGGCTACTGGAAGATACCGAAACAAAGTGCGACTACTGCCGGGCAGTAAACCACGTGCTGCTGGTGTCCCATTTTGATCGGGATATGCTGCCGTACCTGACGGGATTGCTGCATGAGGTGGCGCATTCCATGGCCGGGGATTTAATCACGCCGGCGCAGCCCCGCATGACAATACATCTTCCTGCCCGGCATTAAGCCGTTAAATAAAAAAGGCCGGGGTTAACCCGACCTTTATATATTCATCTGCCATTACAGGCGAAAACAATTAGCGACTACGGAAGACAATGCGGCCTTTGCTCAGGTCGTACGGGGTCAGTTCAACAGTCACTTTGTCGCCCGTTAAAATGCGGATATAGTTTTTGCGCATTTTACCGGAGATGTGCGCAGTTACCACGTGACCGTTTTCCAGCTCTACGCGAAACATGGTGTTAGGCAACGTATCAAGTACGGTACCCTGCATTTCAATATTGTCTTCTTTGGCCATCTAATCCTCTGGGGTATCACTACCAAGTTTTGAACCGGCAAGATAATGCCGAAATTCATCAATTAAGTAAAGAATTGCGCGTTTAAAACGCAGCAAAATAGTTTCGGCGCATTGCCCAAGCGTCACGGTACAACCGAACGGAAAGCGCATTCGTAAAGGGGATACAACAGGATAAACGTCAGGACGTTATCTGAAGCGGAGGACCCAAACGGCGGCGAGGCAACAGGCAGAACCTACTCTGCGGCATAATTATAACACCCTCACAAAAAATATGCGGAAAACATTTAGGCATTGGGCATAAAGAGCGTTCTTGGTACCCAGAAGTCTCGCGGCAGCTTCTCCTGACGGCAAACGTCCAGATGTTCTATGTAGTGACGGCGGGGGATGTCAACCGCGCCGAGCGAGGCCGTATGCTCATTGAGGACCTGGCAATCCATCAGTTTTCCGCCGCGCTGGGCAAACTCCTGGCAGAAGATCAACAGCGCGGTTTTCGAGGCATTCACGGCACGGGAGAACATCGATTCGCCGCAAAACAGCGTCCCCTGCGCAACGCCATACATCCCGCCGACGAGTTCACCGTCTTGCCAGACTTCAATGGAGTGCGCGAAACCCAGCTCATGCAGCTGGTGATAGGCGGTAATGATATCGCGGGTGATCCAGGTTCCTTCATGACGGTCTTCGGCACAGCCTTCAATGACCTGACCGAAGGCATGATTCAGGGTGACGCGGTAGGGTGATTTCGCATGGAAACGCTTCATGCTGCGGCTCAGGTGAAACTGCGCCGGCCACAGCACGGCACGGGGATCGGGAGACCACCATAAAATCGGGTCGCCGGGTGAAAACCACGGGAAAATGCCGCGCTGGTAAGCCATCAAAAGCCGCGCAGGACTAAGGTCGCCGCCAAGGGCCAGCAGCCCATTAGGTTCACGCAGCGCTCCCTCCGGCGAAGGGAACGCGATGTTATGACGAGAAAGCTGGACCAGGCGCATGACAGCAGAACTCCAATACGCGAGTTAGGATCGGTACAAATATAGTCTACAGACGCTGTTTAAACTGGTAGTAGCGACCCTGTTTCGCCAACAGTTCTGTGTGACTACCTTGCTCAATAATATGTCCGTTGTCCATCACAATTATCTGATCAAAACTCGCCAGCCCGCGCAGGCGGTGGGTGACCATCAGCACGGTTTTTCCGATCATAACATGGGCCAGTAAATCAAGGATTTGGCTCTCGGTTGTTGCATCCAGCCCTTCGGTGGGTTCATCAAGCAGCATCAGTGGCGCATCGTGCAACAACGCGCGTGCAATCGCCAGACGGCGCAACTCGCCGCCGGAGAGCTGACGACCGCCTTCCCCGAGCCAGCCGTTCAGCCCGTCGTTCTCAAGCAGTTTTTGCAGCCCAACCTGCTCCAGCATGGCGCGCAGATCATCGTCGGAGGCCTGAGGTGCCGCGAGCAGCAGGTTATCACGCAGCGTCGCGCTGAAGAGGTGCACGCGCTGCGGAACCACGCTCACGGTCTTGCGCAGCGTCTGTTCGCTGAAGTCGGTCAGCGGCGTATCGTTAAACTGAATCTGACCGTGCTGCGGATCCCAGGCACGGGTCAGTAGCTGAAGAAGGGTGGATTTACCGCAACCGGTACGACCGAGGAGCGCAATCCGCTGGCCTGCTTTAACAGACAGCGTGATCCCTTCCAGCGCGTTCTGCGCCTGTTTTTCATAGGCAAAGGTGACGTTATCCAGGGTCAGCGCAACCTGCACCGGCACGGCGGTCTGAGCGCCGCTGAATGTAACCTCCGGCTCCTGCTCGGCAATCTGGGTGATGCGCAGGGCAGAAGCGATGACCTGTCCAAGATGCTGGAAGGCGCCCGTCACCGGGGCCAGCGCTTCAAATGCGGCCAGGGCGCAGAAAACGAAGAGGGCAATCAGAGGGCCGGGCTGGGTATTCCCGCCTACGCCACCTGAAGCCATCCACAGCATGGCGATGACCGCCACGCCGCCGATTAACATCATCAGCGCCTGGGAGAATGCCGTCAGCTCCGACTGGCGGCGCTGGGCTTCGTGCCAGTTCAGCTCAGTGCTTTCCATTTGACTGCGATAACGCGTGCTGGCACCAAAAATGGTCAGTTCCGCCTGTCCCTGCAGCCAGGATGTCAGCTGCTGTCGGTAGTCGCCGCGCAGTCGCGTCAGGTTCTCGCCGGTGGATTTACCTGCACGATAAAACAGCGGTGGCAGGATAATCAGCGTCAGCAGCATGATGCCACCCAGCGTGAGCGCAACGGGAACGTCCAGAACCGACAACCCCAGCGTGACCACCACAATCACCACAAACGCCCCCACGATGGGTGAGATGACGCGCAGGTAAAGGTGATCCAGCGTGTCGACATCGGCTACGACACGGTTGAGTAACTCACCCTGACGAAAACGTGCCAGCCCGGCAGGGGAGAGGGGTAGCAGTTTGCTGAAGGTGTAAATGCGCAGGTGCTGTAGCACGCGGAAAGTGGCGTCGTGGCTGACCAGACGCTCAAAATAACGTCCGGCAGTACGCGTGATTGCGGTGCCGCGAACGCCTGCCGCAGGAAGCATATAGTTAAAGCTGTATAAACCCGCGAACCCCGCGACGGCCGAAGCGGACAAGAACCAGCCGGAGAGCGTAAGCAGACCGATGCTGGCAAGCAGGGTAACAATCGCCAGCACAATGCCCAGCAGCAGCATCCATTTATGTCGTTTATAGAGCGCAAGATAGGGAAGCAGAGCACGCATCAGATATCCTCCTGACGGTTTGCCAGCAGGGTGGCAAACGGGCCCTGCGCGGCAACGAGAGAGGCGTAATCGCCTTGCTCAACAATATGACCATTTTCCATGACCCAGATCTGATCCCAGTCAGCAATACCTTCCAGCTGATGGGTGACCATCAGGGTGGTCTGCTGCCGCGAGGCCGCATTCAGGGCATCCATGACGCGTTGCTCACTGTGTGCGTCAAGGCTCGCTGCTGGCTCGTCGAGCAGCATGAGCTGGCATGGGTTAAGCAGCGCGCGGGCAACCGCCACACGCTGGGCCTGACCGACTGACAGGCCGGCAGACTGGTCACCGACAACGGTATCGACACCCTGCGGAAGCTGCGGCAGAAACTCGCTGACCCAGGCGCGGTCGAGCACGGATTGCAGTTCATCGTCACGCGCATCCGGGCGAGCCAGTAGCACATTGTCTCGCAGCGTGGCGGCAGGAAGCTGAGGGTTTTGTCCCACCCAGCTAAGCTGTTTACGCCAGGCAAGCGGATCGAGATCGCGCAGTTCAGTTTGGTTGATCCGCAGCGATCCGGTGTAGGCCATAAAACCCGATAGCGCATTGAGCAGAGAGCTTTTCCCTGAACCGCTGATGCCTACGAGCACCACACGTTTTCCGGCCGGAAGGGTAAAGTTAAGCGGGCCTGCCAGCACGTTGCCTTCAGGCGACAGAATGGAGAAATCACGCGCTTCAAGGGTAACCGGCTCTTTGGCGTTCAGCGTCACGTCACCGCGTTCCGGATGCGCCAGTGGCGTTTCCATAAACGTCTTCAGGCTGTCAGCCGCGCCCACGGCCTGCGCTTTTGCATGATAGAAGGTGCCCAGATCGCGAAGCGGCTGGAAAAATTCGGGGGCCAGTATCAGCGCAAGGAAACCGGCTGAAAGGGTCACCGCCGTGCCGTAGTGGCCAAAATCCAGCGCGCCGAGATACGAGAAGCCAAAGTAGACTGCCACGAGCGCAATCGACAGCGAGGTAAAGAATTCGAGTACGCCGGAGGAGAGGAACGCCAGACGTAACACTTCCATGGTGCGCTGACGGAAATCCTGCGATGCGAGGCGGATATTTTCAGTTTCCGCTTCACCGCGGCCAAAAATGCGCAACGTTTCCATGCCGCGCAGACGGTCAAGGAAATGGCCGCTTAAGCGACCCAGAGCCAGAAAGTTACGTCGGTTAGCGTCCGCGGCGCCCATGCCCACCAGCGCCATAAACAGCGGGATCAGCGGGGCTGTGCCCAGCAGGATCAGCGCTGCCATCCAGTTGACCGGGAAGATGGCGATGACAATCAGCAACGGAACGAAGACGGCTAGCGCCATCTGTGGCAGATAGCGCGCATAGTAGTCATGCATATCGTCAATCTGCTCAAGGATCAGCGTCGCCCAGCTTCCCGCGGGTTTACCCTGGATCCACGCCGGACCGGCCTCCTGAAGGCGGTCAAGCACCTGACGGCGGATCTCATAGCGGATATGCTGTCCGGCGTGAAAACCCACGCGCTCACGCAGCCAGACCACCCAGGCACGAAGAACAAAAATCAGGATCAGGACGATAAAGGGCAACAGGAGCGCTTCGCGCGGAATGTTCTCCATGATCATGTGATTAAGAATGCGGGCCAGCAGCCATGCCTGGGCAACAATCAACAGACCACTGACAAACCCCAGAAAACGGGAGATGGTTAGCCAGCGGCGGGAAAGAACGCTTTGCTGTTTCAGCCAGCGTGTTAATTCTTGTTGACGGGTTTTTTCCATTGCGTACTTAGCAGGTGACGTTATTAGAAGTTGGGCAGCGCAATGTTACAACGGAGAGACAATAAAGGCGACTTATCGCCGCCTTTATTTACGTTTGTTACTGACTTGTAAAGATTATTTACCTTGTTCCGCCAGCCCGTCGAGGTAGCGTTCAGCGTCCAGCGCGGCCATACAGCCGGTGCCAGCAGAGGTGATCGCCTGACGGTAGATATGGTCCATCACATCGCCAGCAGCGAATACGCCAGGAATGCTGGTCTGGGTCGCGTTGCCGTGAATACCGGATTGCACTTTGATGTAGCCGTTTTCCAGCTCCAGTTGCCCCTCGAAAATCGCGGTGTTCGGGCTGTGACCGATCGCCACAAACAGACCCGCCACTTCCAGCGTTTCGACGTTATCGGTGTTCTGGGTATCACGAATACGCAGACCGGCAACGCCCATCTGATCGCCCGTGACTTCTTCCAGAGTACGGTTGGTGTGCAGCACGATATTGCCACTCGCCACTTTATCCATCAGACGTTTGATCAGGATCTTCTCTGCGCGGAAGGTGTCACGACGGTGGATCAGGTGCACTTCAGAGGCGATGTTCGCCAGATAAAGGGCTTCTTCCACGGCAGTGTTGCCGCCACCGATAACCGCCACTTTCTGGTTGCGATAGAAGAAACCATCGCAGGTTGCGCAGGCGGAGACGCCACGGCCTTTGAATGCTTCTTCAGACGGCAGACCGAGGTAACGAGCAGAAGCGCCGGTCGCGATGATCAGTGCATCACAGGTGTACTCGCCACTGTCGCCCGTCAGACGGAACGGACGGTTCTGCAGGTCAACCTTGTTGATATGATCGAACAGAATTTCGGTTTCGAATTTCGTCGCATGCTCATGCATACGCTCCATCAGCAGCGGCCCGGTCAGGTCGTTCGGGTCGCCTGGCCAGTTTTCCACTTCCGTGGTGGTGGTCAGCTGACCGCCTTTTTCCATGCCGGTAATCAGAACCGGTTGCAGGTTAGCGCGTGCAGCATAGACCGCCGCGGTATATCCCGCAGGTCCAGAACCAAGAATTAGCAGCTTACTGTGTTTGGCCGTGCCCATGAGATCCCCATTGTTGTTGGCAGACATTTGGCTGGATTGTAGGGAATTTGTTGCCGTAAAAAAAGAGCGCAGCAATTTTGATATCGATATGTGCAATAGCCAGCGACGATGAATTAAGCGCTATAACATCACGCTTTGCACCGAAATTCGCTCGTTTGTACGGCAATAAAATGAGGATTAATACCCTGCCGTAATGAATATCCGGCATGTTGTACTAAAAATCGATGTTTTGCTTTGACAATCCCCTGCGCTTTTGCGAAAACATTCAAGGAAGAAAAAAAAACCGCGTTAACCGCATGCCGCATAGGCATGCACGTAAATGCCATTTTTACCGGGTCAGTGAAATCTACGCATGGCGTGGACAGACGCCATACGTGATATCGGTGACTGCCTTCGGGCAACGGTCTTCTTACCAACAGAACCCGAATCCGCATCGCGTCTAATACATAACCAGGCGATGTGATGACTAACGGGTACAGGCTCTGAACAGTGATGTGCACAGGGTCCAGGCAGGAGTAGGGAAGGAATACAGAGAGACAATAATAATGGTAGATAGCAAGAAGCGCCCTGGCAAAGATCTCGACCGTATCGATCGTAACATTCTTAATGAATTGCAAAAGGATGGGCGTATTTCCAACGTCGAGCTTTCAAAACGTGTGGGACTTTCCCCGACGCCGTGCCTTGAGCGTGTGCGCCGACTGGAAAGACAGGGTTTCATTCAGGGCTATACGGCTCTGTTGAACCCGCATTATCTGGATGCCTCACTTCTGGTATTTGTTGAGATTACTCTGAATCGTGGTGCGCCGGATGTGTTTGAGCAATTTAACGCCGCTGTACAAAAACTTGAAGAAATTCAAGAGTGTCATCTGGTATCCGGTGATTTCGACTACCTGTTGAAAACCCGTGTGCCTGATATGTCCGCCTACCGTAAGCTGCTGGGTGAAACCCTGCTGCGTCTGCCGGGCGTGAATGACACCCGTACCTATGTGGTGATGGAAGAAGTCAAACAGAGCAATCGTCTGGTTATTAAGACGCGCTAACACGGAACAGGTGCAAAATCAGTGTAGTTTGATTACACTCCTGTTAATCCATACAGCAACAGTGCCGGGGATACCCGGCGCTGTTGTCCGTTTTAGCAAACAGGCAGGATATGCCTGATACCTGGAGAGCCTTTCTTGAGCCAGGAATACACTGAAGACAAAGAAGTCACATTATCGAAGCTAAGCAGCGGACGTCGTCTCCTCGAGGCTTTGCTGATTGTTATTGCCCTTTTTGCCGTCTGGCTGATGGCAGCCCTACTCAGTTTCAACCCCTCAGATCCCAGCTGGTCACAAACCGCCTGGCATGAGCCTATCCATAACTTAGGCGGTGTTCCCGGCGCCTGGCTTGCAGATACGCTCTTCTTCATTTTCGGGGTGATGGCCTACACCCTTCCCGTCATTATCATTGGCAGATGCTGGTTTGCCTGGCGCCATCGTCAAAACGATGACTATATCGACTATTTCGCGGTGTCGCTGCGCCTGATTGGCGCACTGGCGCTGATCCTCACCTCGTGTGGGCTGGCGGCTATCAACGCCGATGATATCTGGTATTTCGCCTCTGGCGGGGTGATCGGCAGCCTGTTGAGCTCTGCGCTACAGCCCATGCTTCACAGCAGTGGTGGCACGCTTGCGTTGCTCTGTATCTGGGCGGCAGGACTGACGCTGTTCACCGGCTGGTCGTGGGTGAGCATCGCCGAGAAGATTGGCAGCTTTATCCTTACCCTCCTGACCTTCGCCAGCAACCGTACCCGTCGCGACGATACGTGGGTTGACGAAGATGAATATGAAGATGAGTACGAAGAGGAAGACGATGCTCCCGTTCAGCGTCGCGAATCTCGTCGTGCCCGCATTATGCGAGGCGCGCTGGCGCGTCGTCAGCGTGTTGCCGAGAAATTTGCAAACCCGCTAGGCCGTAAAACCGATGCGGCGCTCTTCTCCGGCAAACGCATGGATGAAGACGATCAGGTTGAATATCGTGCAGCCGGTGCGGCTGTCGATCCAAACGATGTGCTCTTCTCCGGCAACCGTGCCACGCCGGGAGCGTTTGATGAATATGACCCGCTGTTAAATGGTCACTCCGTGACCGAGCCGGTCGCTGCAGCGGCCGCCGCTACTACGGCTTCACAGGCGTATGCCGCTCCAGCCGATGCGGTGATGCCTTCAGCACCGGTTTCACCACCTGAATCCGCCATTCAGCAACCTCAGGTGGAATGGCAAACCGCCCCTGGCGTTCATACGCCTGAGCCGGTTATTGCGCCAGAGCCAGAGAGCTATATTCCTGTCCAGCAGGAAGCCTGGCAGCAGCCTTATCAGCCGGAGCCGGCATATGAGCCTCAGGGATATCCGCAGTACGCGCAGCCTGCCGCACAGCCTCATCAGGAGTACGTGCCGGAGCCGGTTGAACCTGAACAGCCATACGTAGCGCCTCAGCCAGAGCCTGACGTGGTGGAAGAGGCGAAACCGTCTCGTCCGCCATTATACTATTTTGAAGAGGTCGAAGAGCGTCGTGCCCGCGAGCGTGAACAGCTGGCGGCCTGGTATCAGCCTGTGCCTGAACCGGTGCAGGAGCCTGTAACCAAAGCACCTTCTGTTTCGGTTCCTCCGGTTGATCCAACGCCTGCCGTTGCACCTGTTGCTGAAAGCGTGAAGCAGGCTACAGCGGCAGCCGCCGCGGCTGCCCCGGTCTTTAGCCTCGCCACAGGCGGTGCGCCACGTCCACAGGTGAAAGAGGGCATTGGCCCGCAGTTACCTCGCCCAAACCGTGTCCGCGTGCCAACGCGGCGTGAGCTGGCCTCCTACGGTATCAAGCTCCCTTCTCAGCGTATGGCTGAGGAAAAAGCGCGCGAGAATGAGTATGAAGATGACGTTGATGAAATGCATCAGGATGAACTGGCGCGCCAGTTCGCCGCCCAGCAGCATCAGCGCTATGGCGAAGAATACCAGCATGAAGTGCATCATCCACAAGACGAAGATGACGCGGCTGAGGCGGAATTAGCGCGCCAGTTCGCGGCCACGCAGCAGCAGCGTTATGCCGGTGAGCAGCCTGCCGGAGCGAATCCGTTCTCGCTGTCGGATTTTGAATTCTCGCCAATGAAAGATCTGGTTGATGATGGCCCGAGCGAGCCGCTGTTCACGCCGAGCGTGATGCCGGACGCTGAACCGACGCGTCCGCAGACTGCGACAGCGCCGCAGGCGTATGCACAGCCGCAACAACCGGCACCGCAGGCGTATGCACAGCCGCAACAACCGGCACCGCAGGCGTATGCACAGCCGCAACAACCAGCGCCGCAGGCGTATGCTCAGCAGCAGCAACCGGCGCCGCAGGCTTACGCGCAACCGCAGCAGCCACCACAGCCGCCGCAGTTCCAGCAGCCTCAGGCACAGCCGCAGGAGAGTCTCATTCACCCGCTGCTGATGCGTAATGGCGACAGCCGTCCGTTGCAGCGTCCAAGCACGCCTCTGCCGTCGCTGGATCTGTTAACCCCACCGCCGGCTGAAGTCGAGCCGGTCGATACCTTTGCTCTTGAGCAGATGGCTCGTCTGGTGGAAGCGCGTCTGGCGGACTTCCGTATCAAGGCTGATGTGGTCAACTACTCCCCAGGGCCGGTGATCACTCGCTTCGAACTTAATCTGGCACCAGGCGTAAAAGCCGCGCGTATTTCTAACCTTTCCCGTGACCTGGCGCGTTCTCTGTCGACCGTGGCGGTGCGTGTTGTAGAGGTTATTCCGGGTAAACCTTACGTCGGTCTTGAACTGCCGAATAAGAAACGTCAGACCGTTTACCTGCGCGAAGTCCTGGATAACGCGAAGTTCCGCGATAACCCGTCACCGCTGAGCGTGGTTCTGGGTAAAGATATTGCGGGCGAGCCGGTGGTGGCCGATCTGGCAAAAATGCCTCACCTGCTGGTGGCAGGTACCACCGGCTCCGGTAAATCCGTCGGTGTGAACGCCATGATCCTCAGCATGCTCTATAAAGCGCAGCCGGAAGATGTCCGTTTCATCATGATCGACCCGAAAATGCTGGAACTGTCGGTCTATGAAGGTATCCCGCATCTGCTGACAGAAGTGGTTACCGACATGAAAGACGCGGCCAATGCTCTGCGCTGGAGCGTTAATGAGATGGAGCGTCGCTACAAGCTGATGTCTGCGCTGGGCGTGCGTAACCTTGCCGGTTATAACGAGAAAATCGCCGAGGCGGCACGGATGGGCCGTCCGATTCCGGACCCTTACTGGAAACCGGGCGACAGCATGGATGCACAACATCCGGTGCTGGAAAAACTGCCTTACATCGTCGTGCTGGTGGATGAGTTCGCTGACCTGATGATGACCGTCGGTAAAAAAGTGGAAGAGCTGATTGCACGTCTCGCGCAGAAAGCGCGTGCGGCCGGCATCCACCTGGTTCTGGCGACGCAGCGTCCGTCTGTGGACGTCATTACGGGTCTGATCAAAGCGAACATTCCAACCCGTATCGCGTTTACCGTATCGAGCAAAATTGACTCGCGTACTATTCTCGACCAGGGTGGCGCGGAGTCGCTGCTGGGTATGGGGGACATGCTTTACTCTGGCCCGAACTCTACCTCTCCGGTGCGTGTTCACGGCGCATTTGTTCGCGACCAGGAAGTTCACGCCGTGGTGCAGGACTGGAAAGCGCGCGGTCGTCCGCAATATGTTGATGGCATTACCTCCGACAGCGAAAGCGAAGGCGGCGGTGGTGGCCTGGACGGCGGCGAGGAGCTGGATCCGTTATTCGACCAGGCGGTTAACTTCGTCACCGAAAAACGTAAAGCCTCTATCTCGGGTGTGCAGCGTCAGTTCCGCATCGGCTACAACCGCGCAGCGCGCATCATCGAGCAGATGGAAGCGCAGGGCATTGTGAGCGAGCAGGGGCACAACGGTAACCGTGAGGTGCTGGCGCCGCCGCCGTTTGATTAACCTTCAGTGATTGCAAAGAAGGGTAAATCAGCCAAAATTAAGCATTTTCTTCTGTCGCCTGCCTTCGGGCAGGTACACAATAGAGGGCAGAACCCCATATTGGGATGACGTATTTTAAGGAATAACAATGAAAAAAATCGCAATCGCCTGTGCATTACTCACCAGTTTTGTCGCCAGCAGCGTCTGGGCTGATGCAGCCAGCGACCTTAAAAGCCGACTGGATAAAGTGAGCAGTTTCCACGCCAGCTTCACGCAAAAAGTGACTGACGGCAGTGGCAATGCGGTGCAGGAAGGTCAGGGGGATTTGTGGGTAAAACGCCCGAATCTGTTTAACTGGCATATGACTCAGCCGGATGAGAGCATCCTGGTTTCTGACGGTAAGACCCTGTGGTTCTACAACCCGTTTGTCGAGCAGGCTACTGCGACCTGGCTGAAAGACGCGACCAGCAATACGCCTTTCATGCTGATTGCGCGTAACCAGTCCAGCGACTGGCAGCAGTACAATATCAAACAGAATGGTGATGAGTTTGTTCTGACGCCGAAAGGCAGCAATGGCAACCTGAAACAGTTCACCATCAACGTGAGCACCAACGGAACCATTAATCAGTTTGGCGCGGTTGAGCAGGACGACCAGCGTAGCAGCTACCAGCTCAAGACCCAGCAAAACGGCGCGGTTGACGCGTCTAAATTCACCTTTACCCCGCCGCAGGGCGTAACGGTGGACGATCAGCGCAACAAGTAAGAGGCATGAGTGAGCAATCTGTCGCTCGATTTTTCTGAGAATGCGTTTCAACCTCTGGCCGCTCGTATGCGGCCAGAAAATTTAGCGCAGTACATCGGCCAGCAACACCTGCTGGCTGCGGGGAAACCCTTGCCGCGTGCCATTGAGGCCGGGCATCTGCACTCCATGATCCTTTGGGGTCCACCCGGTACAGGCAAAACCACGCTCGCGGAAGTTATCGCCCGCTATGCTAACGCGGATGTCGAGCGCATCTCGGCGGTCACGTCCGGCGTGAAGGAGATCCGCGAGGCGATTGAACGTGCGCGGCAAAACCGCAATGCCGGGCGACGTACCATTCTCTTTGTTGACGAAGTTCACCGTTTCAATAAAAGCCAGCAGGATGCTTTCCTGCCGCACATTGAAGACGGCACCATTTTCTTCATCGGTGCCACCACCGAAAACCCGTCGTTTGAACTCAATTCCGCACTGCTTTCCCGTGCACGTGTGTACCTGCTCAAATCCCTGACCGTGGAGGATATTGAACAGGTTCTCACGCAGGCGATGAACGATAACGCGCGCGGCTACGGCGGGCAGGATATCGTTCTGCCTGACGACACGCGCCGGGCGATCGCTGAGCTGGTTAACGGCGACGCCCGCCGGGCACTCAATACGCTGGAAATGATGGCCGATATGGCCGAAGTGGATGCGTCCGGCAAGCGGGTACTGAAACCGGCGTTGCTCACCGAGATCGCCGGGGAGCGCAGCGCGCGTTTCGACAATAAAGGCGATCGGTTTTACGATCTGATTTCGGCACTGCATAAGTCCGTGCGCGGCAGCGCGCCCGATGCGGCGCTTTACTGGTATGCCCGCATTATCACCGCCGGTGGCGATCCGCTGTATGTGGCCCGTCGCTGCCTGGCGATTGCCTCTGAAGATGTCGGGAATGCCGACCCACGCGCCATGCAGGTGGCTATTTCGGCCTGGGACTGCTTTACCCGCGTCGGGCCTGCTGAAGGCGAGCGTGCTATCGCTCAGGCGGTTGTTTATCTGGCCTGCGCACCGAAAAGTAACGCTCTCTATACCGCCTTTAAAGCGGCCATGTCCGACGCTCGTGAACGCCCGGATTATGACGTGCCGGTTCATCTGCGCAATGCGCCGACCAAACTGATGAAAGAGATGGGGTATGGGCAGGAATACCGCTACGCCCACGACGAACCCAATGCCTACGCCGCCGGGGAGGAATATTTCCCGCAGGAGATGGCACAAACCCGCTATTATCACCCCACAAACAGAGGTCTTGAAGGCAAGATTGGCGAAAAGCTCGCCTGGCTCGCCGGACAGGATCAAAATAGCCCTATAAAACGCTACCGTTAGTGCGATCGTTGCGGTAATGTTGGCAATGTATCCCTGTGGCCGCAGGCTGTGGTCACATTTTCCTATTTTAATTCGATAAGCACAGGATAAGCATGCTCGATCCCAATCTGCTGCGTAATGAGCCAGACGCAGTCGCTGAAAAACTGGCACGCCGGGGCTTTAAGCTGGATGTAGATAAGCTGCGCGCTCTTGAAGAGCGTCGTAAAGTTCTGCAGGTACAAACTGAAAATCTGCAGGCAGAGCGTAATTCTCGATCGAAATCCATCGGCCAGGCGAAAGCGCGCGGGGAAGACATTGAGCCATTACGCCTGGAAGTGAACAAACTGGGTGAAGAGCTGGATCAGGCGAAAGCGGAGCTGGACGTGCTTCAGGCCGAGATCCGTGATATCGCGCTGGCGATCCCGAACATTCCTGACGATAGCGTACCTGTCGGTAAAGATGAAAACGACAACGTTGAAGTGAAACGCTGGGGTACGCCTCGCGAGTTCGACTTCGAGGTTCGCGATCATGTTACCCTGGGCGAAATGCATGCCGGCCTGGACTTTGCGGCCGCAGTTAAGCTGACCGGTTCTCGCTTCGTTGTGATGAAAGGCCAGATTGCTCATCTGCATCGCGCTCTGGCGCAGTTTATGCTGGATCTGCACACCGAGCAGCACGGTTACAGCGAAACCTACGTCCCGTATCTGGTTAACCACGATACGCTGTACGGTACTGGCCAGCTGCCAAAATTTGCCGGCGATCTGTTCCACACCCGTCCGCTGGACGAGGAAGCTGACAGCAGCAACTACGCGCTGATCCCAACTGCGGAAGTGCCGCTGACTAACCTCGTGCGTGATGAGATCATCGACGAAGACGACCTGCCAATCAAACTGACAGCACACTCTCCGTGCTTCCGTTCTGAAGCGGGTTCTTACGGTCGCGACACCCGTGGTCTGATCCGTATGCACCAGTTCGACAAAGTAGAGATGGTGCAGATTGTCCGCCCGGAAGAGTCGATGGACGCGCTGGAAGAGATGACCGGCCACGCTGAGAAAGTGCTGGAGCTGCTGGGGCTGCCGTACCGTCGTATGGCGCTGTGCACCGGTGATATGGGCTTTGGTGCCTGCAAAACCTTCGACCTGGAAGTCTGGGTTCCTGCGCAGAATACCTACCGTGAAATCTCCTCCTGCTCTAACGTCTGGGATTTCCAGGCGCGTCGTATGCAGGCACGTTGCCGCAGCAAGTCTGACAAGAAAACCCGTCTGGTGCATACCCTGAACGGTTCTGGTCTGGCTGTCGGTCGTACACTGGTTGCCGTGCTGGAAAACTATCAGCAGGCGGACGGTCGTATTGAGATCCCTGAAGTGCTGCGCCCGTACATGAAAGGCCAGCAGTACATCGGTTAATGATTTGACGTGAAACAAAAAAGCGCCTCAGGGCGCTTTTTTTATACCTTAGAATTGATACGACGCAATAACCCCTCCCTCCAAAGTAGTAATACTCCTCCGAATGAAAGTCAGCATAAAAAACCAATAACGAAGTCATTCGTTATATATAAAACTATATAGCGGCATATGCCGCCTCTCTTTTCTTTGTGAGCAACCAAAGTGAGTCTCTATGAAAATCAAAGCGCCTGAAGCGTTAATGGCTGCCGAGGTCACTCGCCGTGGGTTGATGAAAACCACGGCAATTGGTGGTCTGGCCGTTGCCAGCAGCGCCTTTACGCTCCCTTTTTCTCGTCTGGTGTCGGCGGCGGATGCACTGTCCCCGGCCACCCCGGAAAAAGTGGTGTGGAGTGCCTGTACCGTAAACTGCGGTAGCCGTTGTCCACTGCGTATGCATGTGGTGGATGGTGAGATTAAATATGTCGAAACCGATAATACCGGGGACGATAACTACGAGGGGTTACATCAGGTCCGCGCCTGCTTACGCGGCCGTTCAATGCGTCGTCGCGTTTATAACCCGGACCGCCTGAAGTACCCGATGAAACGCGTTGGCAAGCGTGGAGAAGGGAAGTTCGAGCGCATTAGCTGGGATGAAGCCTACGACATTATCGCGACGAACATGCAGCGTCTGATCAAAGACTACGGCAACGAATCCATCTATCTGAACTATGGCACCGGGACGCTCGGCGGCACGCTGACCCGCTCCTGGCCACCGGGGAAAACGCTGGTGGCCCGTCTGATGAACTGCTGCGGCGGTTATCTGAACCATTATGGCGACTACTCTTCGGCGCAGATTGCCGCTGGTCTGAACTACACCTACGGTGGCTGGGCAGACGGCAACAGCCCGTCTGATATCGAAAACAGTAAGCTGGTGGTGCTGTTCGGCAACAACCCGGGTGAAACGCGCATGAGCGGTGGCGGGGTAACGTACTACCTCGAACAGGCGCGCGCCAAATCGAATGCCCGCATGATTATTATCGACCCGCGCTATACCGACACCGGTGCAGGGCGTGAAGATGAGTGGATCCCGATTCGTCCTGGCACCGATGCTGCGCTGGTCTCCGCGCTGGCATGGGTGATGATCACTGAAAATCTGGTCGATCAGCCGTTCCTCGATAAATACTGCGTCGGTTATGACGAGAAAACATTGCCAGCCAGCGCGCCGGCTAATGGCCACTATAAGGCCTATATTCTCGGTCAGGGCAGCGACGGTATTGCCAAAACGCCGGAATGGGCGTCCACCATCACGGGAATTCCGGTAGACCGTATTGTTCAACTGGCACGCGAGATTGGCTCGGCTAAACCGGCCTATATTAGTCAGGGCTGGGGTCCACAGCGTCATGCGAACGGTGAAATTGCCACCCGTGCCATTTCGATGCTCGCCATTCTGACGGGTAACGTGGGCATTCATGGCGGTAACACCGGTGCGCGTGAAGGCTCCTATGAAGTGCCGTTTGAACGTATGCCGACGCTGGAAAACCCGGTTCAGACCAGTATCTCCATGTTTATGTGGACTGATGCCATTGAACGCGGCCCGGAAATGACTGCGCTGCGTGACGGCGTGCGGGGTAAGGACAAACTGGATGTCCCGATCAAGATGATCTGGAACTACGCCGGAAACTGTCTCATCAACCAGCACTCTGAAATTAACCGCACCCATGAAATCCTGCAGGATGACAAGAAGTGCGAGATGATTGTGGTGATCGACTGCCACATGACTTCTTCAGCAAAATATGCCGATATTATTCTCCCGGACTGCACGGCCTCTGAGCAGATGGATTTCGCGCTGGATGCCTCCTGCGGCAACATGTCCTACGTCATCTTTACCGATCAGGCCATTAAACCTCGCTTTGAGTGCAAAACCATCTATGAGATGACCTCTGAGCTGGCGAAACGTCTTGGCGTTGAGCAGCAATTTACCGAGGGGCGCACGCAGGAAGGGTGGATGCGCCATCTGCATGAACTCTCCCGCAAAGCGATCCCTGACCTCCCGGATTTCGATACCTTCCGTGAGCAGGGGATGTACAAACAGCGTGATCCGGAAGGCCACCACGTGGCGTACAAAGCTTTCCGTGACGATCCGCAGGCCAATCCGCTGACCACGCCATCGGGCAAAATTGAAATTTATTCAGAAGAGCTGGCAAAAATTGCCTCTACCTGGGAGTTGCCGGAAGGGGATGTTATCGATCCGCTGCCGATCTACACGCCGGGCTTTGAAAACTACAACGATCCGCTGACCGCGAAATTCCCGCTGCAGTTGACCGGCTTCCACTACAAAGCACGTGTTCACTCTACATATGGCAACGTCGACGTACTGAAAGCTGCCTGCCGTCAGGAGATGTGGATTAACCCGATGGATGCCAAAGCCCGTGGGATCAGCAATGGCGACCGCGTGCGCATCTTTAACGGTCGCGGTGAGGTACACATTGAAGCCAAGGTGTCTCCGCGCATGATGCCTGGCGTTGTCGCGCTGGGGGAAGGGGCCTGGTATAGCCCGGATGCGAATCGCATCGACCAGGCAGGCAGTATTAACGTACTGACCACGCAGCGTCCGTCGCCACTGGCGAAGGGCAACCCGTCCCACACGAACCTTGTTCAGGTTGAAAAGGTGTAAGGAGTAACCGATGACAACCCAGTATGGATTTTTTATTGATTCCAGCCGCTGCACCGGGTGCAAAACCTGCGAGCTCGCCTGCAAGGATTACAAAGATTTAACCCCGGACGTCAGCTTCCGCCGTATTTACGAATACGCGGGCGGTGACTGGCAGGAAGACAGCGGTGTCTGGCACCAGAACGTGTTTGCCTACTACCTGTCGATTGCCTGCAACCACTGCGAAGACCCGGCCTGCACCAAGGTCTGCCCGAGCGGGGCGATGCACAAGCGTGACGACGGGTTCGTGGTGGTGGATGAAGATGTCTGCATCGGCTGTCGCTACTGCCACATGGCCTGTCCGTACGGTGCCCCGCAGTACAACGCCGCCAAAGGGCATATGACCAAGTGCGACGGCTGCCACACCCGCGTGGCAGACGGCAAAAAGCCGATCTGCGTGGAGTCCTGCCCGCTGCGTGCGCTGGATTTCGGTCCCATTGACGAACTGCGTAAAAAACATGGCCAGCTGGCGGCCGTCGCGCCGCTGCCGTCCGCGCACTTCACGAAGCCAAGCATCGTGATTAAACCTAACGCCAACAGCCGCCCGACAGGGGATACCACCGGCTACCTGGCAAACCCGAAGGAGGTGTGAGATGGGAAGTGGATGGCATGAATGGCCGCTGATGATCTTCACGGTCTTTGGGCAGTGTGTGGCGGGCGGTTTTATTGTCCTCGCGCTGGCGCTGCTGAAAGGGAATCTCACTGCTGAGCAACAACAACGTTTAGTGTTGAGTATGTTTGGCCTGTGGGTGCTGATGGGAATTGGCTTTATTGCCTCTACGCTGCACCTCGGCTCACCAATGCGCGCGTTCAACTCCCTGAACCGGGTGGGCGCGTCGTCACTCAGTAATGAAATCGCCAGCGGGGCGATCTTCTTTGCTGTGGGTGGGCTGGGTTGGCTGCTGGCAGCACTGAAGAAATTGCCGGCAGGGCTGCGCAGCGTGTGGCTGATTGTCACGATGGTGCTGGGCGTGGTGTTTGTGTGGATGATGGTGCGGGTCTATAACACCATCGACACCGTGCCGACCTGGTACAGCATCTGGACGCCGATGAGCTTCTTCCTGACGCTGTTTATTGGTGGGCCGCTTCTTGGCTTCATGCTGCTGCGCGTCGCGGGTGTTGACGGTTGGGCGATGCGTTTGCTGCCTGTCGTTTCACTGCTGGCGCTGGTGGTGAGCGCAGTCGTCACCCTGATGCAGGGCGCGGAGCTGGCAACCATTCACAGCTCTGTTCAGCAGGCATCTGCCCTGGTGCCGGCATACGGCTCGCTGATGGCCTGGCGCGTGGTCCTGCTGGTGGCGGCACTGGTGTGCTGGATTGTGCCTCAGCTTAAGGGGTATCAACCCGCGCTGCCGCTCCTGTCACTGGCTTTTGTGCTGGTCCTCGCAGGTGAACTGATCGGCCGCGGTGTGTTCTATGGTTTGCATATGACCGTAGGTATGGCCGTCGCCAGTTAACGTTGCAGTGGGTGAGATAAAGCCGGGACGGAGCGCCCGGCTTTTTTTATTTTAATCATGAAATTTTTCGACTGACGTTTTGTTTTCACTTCGGGCATTAATAAATAAAAACAGATACATAATTCATATCTATAGCAGGCGTTGCATTAGCAGGATAAGTTTTTTAAATCGACAGGGAACATATCGTGCGTGGCGGTGAAATCAGTGGATTGACTTTGTTTTTGCCAGTGGCATGATGCGCACGAAATCTGAACTTCCTCACGGTTTTTAATCCATGACCATCTATACCCGGCCAGTGCTTTTATTGCTCTGTGGCCTGCTTCTGCTGACCCTGGCGATCGCAGTGTTAAATACGCTCGTCCCGCTGTGGCTCGCCCATGAAAACTTACCGACCTGGCAGGTGGGTATGGTCAGCTCGTCCTTTTTTACCGGCAACCTGCTGGGTACGCTGGTTACAGGAAGCCTGATTAAACGCTTTGGTTTTAACCGCAGCTATTATCTGGCCTCGCTGCTCTTCGCGGTCGGATGTGCCGGGCTGGGCCTGATGGTCGGCTTCTGGAGTTGGATGGTATGGCGCTTTATCGCCGGAGTGGGTTGCGCGATGATTTGGGTGGTGGTTGAAAGCGCGCTGATGTGCAGCGGCACGTCACGTAACCGCGGACGCCTGCTGGCAGCCTATATGATGGTTTATTACATCGGTACCGTGCTTGGTCAACTGATGGTGAGCAAACTGCCAACCGACCTGATGAGCGTTCTGCCGTGGGTGACGGGAATGGTGCTGGCGGCAATCCTGCCGCTGCTCTTTACGCGCATTGTGAACCAGAATAGCGAACACCAGGAAGCAACCCACGTCTGGCCAATGCTGAGACTGCGTCAGGCGCGCCTTGGCGTTAATGGCTGTATTATCTCCGGAATTGTGCTTGGTTCACTGTATGGCCTGATGCCGCTTTATCTGAACCATCAGGGCGTCAGCGATTCCGGGATCGGTTTCTGGATGGCGGTGATGGTGAGTGCGGGGATCGTCGGTCAGTGGCCGATTGGACGCCTGGCCGATCGCTTTGGTCGCCTGTTGGTGCTGCGTGTTCAGGTTTTCGTGGTGATCATGGGTTGTCTCGCCATGCTCAGCAATGCGGCGATGGCGCCTGCGCTGTTTATTCTGGGTGCCGCAGGTTTTACGCTCTATCCGGTCGCGATGGCCTGGGCCTGTGAGAAAGTTGAACATCACCAGTTAGTGGCAATGAATCAGGCGTTGTTACTGAGCTATACCATCGGCAGCCTGCTGGGACCGACCTTTACCGCGATGCTGATGCAGAATTACTCCGACAATTTGCTGTTTATTATGATTGCCAGCGTATCGTTTATTTACCTCTTAATGCTGCTGCGCAAAGTGGGAGAACACCCGACGCCTGTGGCGCATGCCTGATTAATAAAAAGCCAGTCGATGACTGGCTTTTTTGTCCCCATCACATATAAGACTTTTACGTATTGTTTGTTTATTGCACCAGGCGATAATTCAGGTGAGTTCTATCACTAAAAGGCAACAATCATGTCTACTCGTCGTTTTACCACTACCGCTCTGGCAGTAGTGTTGTCTTTAACATTTGCTGCAGCTCCGGTCATGGCTAACCCGGGTAACGGGAATGGCAGTGGTCACGGGAACAGTGGCGGACAAGGTAATGGCGGCAGTCACGGCAATTCCGGTAGTCATGGCAACGGAAATTCCGGTACCCACGGTAATAAACAAAATAACGGTCAGGAAAATCCAGGTAAATCGAATAAAAGCGTCAGTGACGATGTCGACGCCCGTGTGAGCTTCGATCATGCCCGTCACCTGGCACTCAATTACGGCTTAACAGGTTATGAGTCACTGCCTCCGGGTATTGCGAAAAACCTCGCACGCGGTAAACCGCTCCCTCCGGGCATTGCGAAGAAAACCGTGCCGGCTTCTATGCTGGGCCAGCTTCCTTCCTATCCTGGCTATGAATGGCGTGTCGTCGGTGACGATCTGGTCTTAATTGCGCTGAGTACTGCGGTTGTGACCACCATTATTAATGGCGTCTTCAGATAATATAAAAAAGGCCCGGTTCTCACCGGGCCTTTTCTTAATACATTACCTTGTGGCCGTACTGTTCAAGAATACCTTTCACGCGTTCCATCGTCTCTTTCTTCGGCGGCTTAACGCCATCGAGTTTATATTCTTCACCCATGGCGACCCACTTGTGTTTACCCAGTTCGTGGTAGGGCAGAAGCTCAATTTTCTCAACGTTGCCCATATCGCGGGTAAATTCTCCCAGCCGATGCGCGGAATCGTCATCATCTGACCAGCCAGGTACAACAACATAGCGGATCCAGGTTTTGATGCCTTTCCCGGAGATGTATTTGGCAAACTCCAGCGTACGGTGGTTGGAAACCCCCACCAGATTCTGGTGGATCTCATCGTTCATCTGTTTGAGATCGAGCATCACCAGGTCGGTGACGTCGAGCAGTTCATCAATGACCGGATCGTAGCGGCGGACAAAACCGTTTGTATCGAGACAGGTATGAATGCCTTCTTTGCGGCAGGCGCGGAACCAGTCGCGCACGAATTCGGCCTGCAGAATGGCTTCACCGCCGGAAGCGGTTACGCCGCCGCCGGATGCGTTCATAAAGTGACGATAGGTCACCACCTCTTTCATCAGTTCTTCGACGGTCACTTCTTTGCCGCCGTGCGTATCCCAGGTGTCACGGTTATGGCAGTACAGGCAGCGCATCAGGCAGCCCTGGAAAAAGGTGATAAAGCGGATACCCGGGCCATCGACAGTGCCACAGGATTCAAAGGAGTGAATGCGACCAATAATTGACATTGCGGTGATATCTCCAGCATCGGCCCGTCCGGGGCCTGTGTATGCACAGCTCAAAACCGGCTGTGTTTAAGTCTGTTTTGGCTGTTATCCATAGAGTATAGATAGCGGACAAAAGAGACTGTGATGGAGAGAGTGTTAAAAAGGCCCCACGTATGTGGAGCCTTTATTGTACGCCTTTTAACGCGTGATTTCAGTCAATTCCACTTACATGGACTGAGTGAAAGTACGGGTGATAACGTCCTGCTGCTGTTCTTTCGTCAGGGAGTTAAAACGTACTGCGTAGCCGGATACACGGATGGTCAGCTGAGGATATTTCTCAGGGTGTTCCATCGCATCAAGCAGCATTTCACGGTTCATTACGTTCACGTTCAGGTGCTGACCACCTTCAATGGACGCTTCGTGGTGGAAGTAACCATCCATCAGACCCGCGAGGTTAGTTTTACGTACTTCGTCGTCTTTACCCAGCGCATTTGGCACGATAGAGAAGGTGTAAGAGATACCATCTTTCGCGTAAGCAAACGGCAGTTTAGCGACGGAGGTCAGAGAGGCAACAGCACCTTTCTGGTCACGACCGTGCATTGGGTTAGCACCAGGACCGAATGGCGCACCCGCGCGACGACCGTCCGGAGTGTTACCGGTTTTCTTACCATACACAACGTTAGACGTGATGGTCAGAACAGACTGAGTCGGGATAGCGTTACGGTAAGTGGTCAGTTTCTGAATTTTCTTCATGAAACGTTCAACCAGGTCAACCGCCATGTCATCAACGCGAGAGTCGTTGTTACCAAACTGCGGATATTCGCCTTCGATTTCGAAGTCAACAGCCAGACCGTCTTCGTCACGAATTGGTTTAACTTTCGCATATTTGATTGCAGACAGGGAGTCAGCCGCAACGGACAGACCTGCGATACCACACGCCATGGTGCGGATAACGTCACGGTCGTGCAGCGCCATCAGAGAGGCTTCGTAGCTGTACTTGTCGTGCATGTAGTGGATAACGTTCAGGGCAGTGACGTACTGTTTAGCCAGCCAGTCCATGAAGTGATCCATACGCTCCATGACTTCATCGAAGTTCAGAACGTCGCCTTTGATTGGTTCAGACTTAGGACCAACCTGCATTTTCAGTTTTTCATCAACGCCGCCGTTGATTGCGTACAGCATGGTTTTCGCCAGGTTTGCACGCGCACCGAAGAACTGCATTTGTTTACCAACAACCATTGGGCTTACGCAGCATGCGATAGCATAGTCATCGTTGTTGAAGTCCGGACGCATCAGGTCATCGTTCTCGTACTGCAGAGAAGAGGTGTCGATGGACACTTTAGCGGCGAATTTCTTGAAGTTCAGAGGCAGTTTTTCAGACCACAGAACGGTGATGTTCGGCTCCGGAGAAGGACCCATGGTGTACAGGGTGTTCAGGAAGCGGAAGCTGTTTTTGGTAACCAGAGTACGGCCATCAACACCCATACCACCGATAGATTCCGTTGCCCAGATTGGGTCACCAGAGAACAGCTCATCGTATTCAGGGGTACGCAGGAAGCGAACCATACGCAGTTTCATGACCAGGTGGTCAATCATTTCCTGAGCGTCTTGCTCGGTGATTTTGCCCGCTTTCATATCACGTTCGATGTAAGCATCCAGGAAGGTGGATACACGACCGAAGGACATTGCTGCACCGTTCTGAGACTTAACAGCGGCCAGGTAGCCGAAGTAGGTCCACTGGATAGCTTCCTGAGCGTTGGTTGCAGGACCAGAGATATCGCAGCCATATTTAGCCGCCATTTCTTTGATCTGACCCAGCGCGCGATGCTGTTCAGCGATTTCTTCACGCAGACGAATAGTCGCTTCCAGGTTTACACCGTTTTCCAGATCAGACTGCAGGGAAACAAACTGCGCGTATTTGTCTTTCATCAGGAAGTCGATACCGTACAGCGCAACGCGACGGTAGTCACCGATGATACGGCCACGGCCATAGGCATCTGGCAGACCAGTCAGAACGCCAGATTTACGGCAGTTCAGAATGTCTTTGGTGTAAACATCGAATACACCCTGGTTGTGGGTTTTGCGGTATTCGGTGAAGATTTTTTTCAGCATTGGGTCCAGCTCGCGGTTATACGCTTTGCAGGAACCTTCAACCATTTTGATACCACCGAACGGGATGATCGCACGTTTCAGTGGTGCTTCAGTCTGCAGACCAACGATTTTCTCAAGGGCTTTGTTAATGTAGCCAGCATCGTGAGAAGTGATGGTAGAAGCAACGGAGGTGTCAAAATCAACTGGCGCGTGAGTGCGGTTTTCCAGTTTTACGCCTTCCATTACGCTGTCCCACAGCTTGGTGGTCGCGTCAGTTGCACCAGCCAGGAAGGATTCGTCACCTTCATACGGGGTATAGTTTTTCTGAATGAAGTCACGTACGTTTACTTCATTCTGCCAGTCACCTTTCGCAAAACCTTCCCAGGCTGTGGCTAACTTTTCATTAAGCTCGGACATGTAACACCTACCTTCTTAAGTGGATTTTTTATTTACTGCCTGAGATAACCATCAATGATGGTCGTCGCCACGCAGGTAAATGACCCAGTATGTCAACCCAACTAACAGACCCCCACCGATAATGTTCCCGATAGTGACAGGGATCAGGTTATCAGTAATGAAATTCATAATAGTCAGGTGAGAGAAACTTTCCGGGGTTGAACCAACAGCAGTCCAGAACTCCGGGCTTGCAAAGTTGCGGATTACAATTCCCATTGGGATCATAAACATGTTCGCAATACTGTGCTCGAAGCCGCTGGCAACAAACATCGCAACCGGCAGAACCATAATCATGGCTTTATCCATCAGGCTACGACCCGAGTAGCTCATCCAGACAGCCAGGCATACCATCAGGTTAGCGAGGATGCCGAGAGCAACGGCTTCGATAAATGTGTGGTGCATTTTGTGGTCTGCGGTCTGCAGGACGTTGAGTCCCCAGCCACCGTTGGCGGTCATATACTCGCCAGAGAGCCACATCAACAGAACAAAGAGCAGACAGCCAATCAGGTTGCCAACATAGACATTAAGCCAGTTGCGCGCCAGTTGACCCCAGGTAATTCTTCCGCTGGCTTTTGCCACGACAATCAACACTGTAGAAGTGAAGAGGTCGGCGCCGCAGATGACGCAAAGAATCAGTCCCAGTGAGAAGCAAATACCGCCAATCAGTTTCGCCATGCCGAAAGGCATCGCGGCAGTACCGGTGGTGGCAGTGATGTAGAAGACAAACGCGATAGAGATGAACACACCAGCCGTGATCGCCAGATAGAACGTCTTCATCGGGTGTTTCGTTGCTTTATAGACACCCGCTTCTTCGGCAACTTTGGCCATAGCAGCTGGGAGTAAAAGATCAAAAGGGTTGTCAGCTTTCACACTAACTCTCTCTTTATTAAGTCGGCGACGAGATACTAACAAAGCATTATAGAAGAGAAATTGATATAGATCATATCTCGCCTGGCTTATAGGCCCGCAATGTGTATGGATTTACAGCAAAAGCGGAGTAAGTATTTGATTATCCGTATAAAAATAAATTTTAAAAGTTATGAAAAGAGTTGAATTATTTCTTTCGGCCACCTCTGCAACAGTTAATTAATATGGAGTAATTACCATAAAAAGTAACAGTAAAGTCCAGGTAAATATTATTATATTTACCCATATTTAACTTTATTATTACAATCAACAGTCATTGCCGAAAAAAATAAAAAACGGGGCAATGAAATTGCCCCGTAATATAGCCCAGACGATTGAATACGCCTACAGCTGATAATGTTATATGCGCTTATTTTGACCAGTAAGCGGATTTCGCCTTCTGCAATTTTTCATACGCTTTCAGCAGAGACTGATGTGCCGGGAAGGCTTTCAGGTCGCTATCCACAGCCTGAAGACCATAGAACGGCGCTTCACCGCTCAGTGCTGCGCTGGCGGCTTCAACGGCGTCAGCACCGTACATGCGAACAAACGCATTCAGGTATTGCAGCGGCTGACGATCGTCTTCCTGCGCGAGAAGCAGCAGGGTTTGCAGGCAGCGATAGTAGTTAGTGCGCTCGGCAGAGAAGACAGACTGGTTAAACTCCATAGTCCACTCGGTCCAGGCCAGAGCCTGATCCAGATCGCCACCAGCCAGTGCCAGCATTGCTTTCAGCTCACCAATACGCAGGGTATACCAGCCGTTATCTTTACCGGTCGCCAGACCCAGCAGCTCGCGTACGCGGGTGAAGTCATCATGGCCTTCTTCGTCCAGTTGCGCGATCAGGTTCAGGTAATCTTCTTTTTCCCATTCGCTGCCCGGCAAGGCCAGCAGGGTTTCACGCAGGTGCGCGCCCATGCTGTTGTTCGCCAGCCACAGGTCTTCTGCCGGATAGATGTCGGACATGCCCGGCACCAGAATGCGGCAGGCGTACACGCCAAGGTGTTCGTAGTCAGCGATGTAGACTTCTTTATCTTCCGCCTTAAAGATAGCCATCAGCGTGGCGAACTCTTCTTCGGTGGTACCTGCAAAGCTCCAGTCGACGAACGGATAGTCCGCGTCCTGCTTAAACAGATCCCAGGAGATCAAACCGCTGGAGTCGATGAAGTGGGTTTCAAGGTTGGTGTGCTCGGCCACTTCTTCATCGTCAAAGGTCGGTGGCGTAAACACGTCCAGATCTTTCAGGCCACGGCCCTGCAGTAATTCGGTGACGGTACGCTCCAGCGCCACGCCAAAGTCAGGGTGCGCGCCGAAGGAGGCGAAGCAGGTTCCGTTTTCAGGGTTAAACAGCACCACACAGATAACCGGGTATTTACCGCCCAGTGAGCCGTCATAGGCAAAGATTGGGAAACCTTCCGCTTCCAGCCTGGCGATGGATTCCACCACGCCCGGGTAGCGCGCCAGCACGTCAGCCGGAATTTCAGGCAGGCTGATGGATTCGGCAATGATGCGGTTTTTAATGTGGCGTTCGAAGACTTCAGACAGCCCCTGTACGCGCGCTTCATTACGGGTATTACCGGCAGACATACCGTTGGACACATACAGGTTGCCAACGATGTTCATCGGGATATAGACGGTCTGCTCATCAGACTGACGCGTGAACGGCAGGGCGCAGATACCACGATCCTCATTGCCGGACTGCAGATCGATCAGCATGCTGGCGGTCAGTTCGTTTTCCGGATCGTAGAACGCACGCAGACGCGCGTCGAGAATGCCTTCCGGCAGCGCGTCGTCTTCAGGCAGCGGGAACCATTTTTCGTTCGGATAGTGCACAAACGGGCCGTTGGCGATGGTTTCACCCAGCCAGAAATCGGCGAAGAAATAGTTGGTCGACAGACGTTCAAAATACTCACCCAGCGCAGAGGCCAGTGCCGCTTTTTTTGTCGCGCCTTTACCATTGGTAAAGCACAGGGCACACTCTTTATCGCGAATATGCACGGACCAGACATGAGGCACCGGGTTGAGCCAGGAGGCTTCTTCGATATTAAAGCCCAGGTCGGTCAGTTTCTGCTGGAAGCGAGCGATGGAATCTTCCAGAGCGGCGTCTTTGCCGGGGATAAACGTTTGAGTCATGGCGTTCACTTTTATCGTACGTAAAGCGCGCAATGATACGGGTTTTGCGTGACAGGTGCTATCTTCGGCGAAAATAAAAGACTCGACTATGCTTACAGACAGTAACTTACTGTTAAGGCATAGAAAAATGAAAGCATTTGATCTCCAGCGGATGGCGTTTGATAAAGTTCCTCCCGAATTTTTGGGCGAAGTGGCCCTGCGCAGCCTGTATACCTTTGTATTGGTCTTTCTGTTTCTCAAAATCACCGGGCGGCGTGGCGTCCGGCAGATGTCCCTCTTTGAGGTGCTGATTATTCTGACGCTGGGTTCAGCGGCGGGGGATGTTGCCTTTTACGACGATGTGCCGATGGTGCCGGTCTTTATCGTTTTTGTCTCACTGGCGCTACTTTACCGGCTTGTCATGTGGCTGATGTCGAAAAGTGAAAAGCTGGAAGATCTTCTCGAAGGGAAGCCGGTGGTTATCGTCGAGAACGGGCGGCTGGCCTGGGAAAATGTACAGAGTGCCAACATGACCGAGTTCGAGTTTTTTATGGAACTGCGTCTGAATAGCGTTGAACAACTCGGGCAGGTGCGGCTGGCAATCATGGAAACGAACGGGCAAATCAGCGTCTATTACTATGCTGACGACGAGGTGAAGCCGGGGCTCTGTATTCTGCCGGATATGCTTATTGAGTGTTTCACGACCGTGCCTGAGTCAGGCGAATATGCCTGTATAAGATGTAGCCATGTTGTGGCGATGCAGCCGGGCGATCATCAATTATGTCCCCGCTGTACAAATCCGGAATGGACGAAGGTTAGCCGGGCCAAACGCCTTACCTGACAGCCATATTGTCGGTTTTGCCGCAGAGAGGTGGCAGATTGTATTGTGTGACGCGGGACACATTTCACCGGTCATAAGTTTTAGACATTGCGGCGCGTGTCACTGAATGATAAAACCGATATCCACAGTTATAACTTATTGCTTTTAGCGTGGTGAGGGGAAATGGCTCAAGTCTTTAATTTCAGTTCAGGTCCGGCGATGTTGCCGGCAGACGTGCTTAAACAGGCTCAACAGGAACTTTGTGACTGGAACGGTCTGGGTACGTCGGTGATGGAAATCAGCCACCGTGGTAAAGAGTTTATTCAGGTGGCGGAAGAGGCAGAAAAGGATTTTCGCGATCTGCTGAACATTCCCTCAAACTACAAAGTTTTGTTCTGCCACGGCGGTGGCCGCGGTCAGTTTGCTGGCGTCCCGCTGAATATCCTCGGCGACAAAACCACGGCAGACTACGTTGATGCGGGTTACTGGGCGGCAAGTGCGGTTAAAGAAGCCAAAAAGTACTGCTCGCCAAATGTTATCGACGCCAAAATTACCGTTGATGGCCTGCGTGCCGTGAAGCCGATGAGCGAATGGCAGCTCTCTGATAACGCTGCGTACCTGCACTATTGCCCAAATGAAACCATCGACGGGATTGCCATCGACGAGACCCCGAACTTCGGTAAAGACGTCGTGGTTGCAGCCGATTTCTCCTCTACCATTTTGTCCGCGCCAATTGACGTCAGCCGTTACGGTGTTATCTATGCGGGTGCGCAGAAAAATATCGGCCCGGCGGGTTTGACGATCGTCATCGTGCGCGAAGATTTGCTGGGTAAAGCCCATCAGTCTTGCCCGTCTATTCTGGATTATACGGTCCTCAACGATAACGACTCCATGTTCAACACCCCCCCTACGTTTGCCTGGTACCTCTCTGGCCTGGTCTTTAAATGGCTCAAGCAAAACGGCGGCGTGGCGCAGATGGACAAAATCAATCAGCAGAAAGCCGACCTGCTGTATGGCGTGATCGATAAGAGCGATTTCTACCGTAACGATGTCGCGAAAGCTAACCGTTCTCGTATGAATGTGCCGTTCCAGCTGGCGGACAGCAACCTGGATAAAGTCTTCCTTGAAGCGTCCTTCGCTGCAGGCCTGCATGCGCTGAAAGGCCACCGTGTTGTAGGCGGTATGCGTGCCTCTATCTATAACGCGATGCCGCTGGAAGGGGTTAAAACCCTGACCGATTTCATGATCGACTTCGAACGTCGCCACGGTTAAGTACGCTGTTTTTCACCCCCGTAGCTCTGCTGCGGGGTTTTTATTATGTTGAGTTGAGAGTTAAGTTTCATGGAATCCCTGACGTTACAACCTATCGCGCGGGTAGATGGCACCATTAATCTGCCTGGTTCAAAAAGTGTCTCGAACCGCGCTCTGCTGCTGGCAGCTCTGGCAAACGGCACCACCGTCCTCACAAACCTGCTGGACAGCGATGACGTGCGCCATATGCTCAATGCGCTGAAAGCGTTGGGAGTTCATTACACGCTGTCTGACGACCGCACCCGCTGTGAAGTGACCGGCAACGGCGGCGCGTTACGCTCGGCTGAAGAGCGTGAACTGTTTCTGGGTAATGCGGGGACGGCGATGCGCCCGCTGGCGGCGGCCCTGTGCCTGGGCAGCAACAATATTGTGCTGACCGGTGAGCCGCGCATGAAAGAGCGTCCCATTGGTCATCTGGTGGATGCCCTTCGTCAGGGCGGCGCGCAGATTGAGTATCTGGAGCAGGAAAATTACCCGCCTCTGCGTCTGCGCGGTGGTTTCAATGGCGGTAACGTCGACGTGGATGGCAGCGTCTCCAGCCAGTTCCTGACGGCTCTGCTGATGACTGCGCCGCTGGCACCACAGGATACGGTCATCACCATCAAAGGCGACCTGGTCTCTAAACCGTACATTGATATTACGCTGCACCTGATGAAAACCTTTGGGGTTGAGGTGGAAAACCGCGCTTATCAGCAATTCGTGGTTCGCGGTGCGCAGCAGTACCAGTCTCCGGGTCATTACCTTGTGGAAGGTGATGCTTCGTCTGCCTCCTATTTCCTGGCGGCAGGGGCAATTAAGGGCGGTACGGTGAAAGTGACCGGCATTGGCCGTAACAGCGTTCAGGGCGATATCCGTTTTGCTGACGTGCTGGAAAAAATGGGCGCCACGATTACCTGGGGCGATGATTTCATCTCCTGCACCCATGGCGAGCTGAACGCTATCGATATGGACATGAACCATATCCCGGATGCGGCGATGACCATTGCCACGGCGGCGCTCTTCGCAAAAGGCACCACGACGCTGCGTAATATTTACAACTGGCGCGTAAAAGAGACTGACCGTCTGTTCGCGATGGCGACCGAACTGCGTAAAGTGGGCGCCGAAGTGGAGGAGGGCGAAGACTACATCCGCGTCACGCCTCCGGCAAAACTGCAGTTTGCGGAAATCGGCACCTATAACGATCACCGCATGGCAATGTGCTTCTCGCTGGTGGCGCTCTCCGATACGCCGGTGACCATTCTCGACCCGAAATGTACGGCGAAAACCTTCCCGGACTACTTCGAGCAATTGGCGCGTATCAGTACCCCTACCTGATTTGCCTTCGCGCCAGCCTCTGTGCTGGCGCGCTTACACCGTTCCCACTCATTGACGTGATGATCTACACTTCTGAAGATGTGCGCCTGCCGCCTGCAAGCAACGCGAACGATGTAGAAGTATCATTGCGCAATAATTCTTCATCTAAATACCTGTAATTCGCGTTTTTGCACACAACGTTAACGATTGTGGGCATTGGCGCGTATAATGCGCGGCGTTTACGTTAACGGTATGCCTGTTTAAGGAGATAAAGATGACGGCAATTGCCCCGGTCATAACCATTGATGGCCCAAGCGGTGCAGGAAAGGGCACCTTGTGCAAGGCAATGGCGGAAGCATTGCAATGGCATCTGCTGGACTCTGGTGCTATTTACCGCGTGTTAGCGCTTGCGGCGCTTCATCACCATGTTGATGTGGCCTCCGAAGACGCGCTGGTTCCGCTGGCTACCCATCTTGATGTTCGCTTTATCTCTACCAACGGAAATCTGGAAGTGATTCTCGAAGGTGAAGATGTCAGCGGTGAAATTCGGACTCAGGACGTGGCGAATGCCGCGTCACAGGTTGCCGCTTTCCCGCGCGTGCGTGAAGCACTGCTGCGCCGTCAACGCGCCTTCCGTGAGCTGCCTGGCCTGATCGCTGACGGGCGTGACATGGGAACCGTTGTCTTCCCTGATGCGCCAGTGAAAATTTTCCTCGACGCCTCCTCGGAAGAACGGGCTCAACGCCGCATGCTTCAGTTGCAGGAAAAGGGGTTTAGTGTTAACTTTGATCGCCTTTTGTCCGAGATAAAAGAGCGCGATGACCGCGATCGTAACCGCGCCGTCGCCCCACTTGTTCCTGCAGAAGATGCATTAGTTCTGGATTCAACCAGTTTAACTATTGAGCAAGTGATTGAAAAAGCGCTACAATATGCGCGCCAAAAACTGGCACTCGCGTAATTGCGACCGATTTAGCAGTACCCCCGCTGCAATGGATTGACGGCGGGTATGTGAAACAACCCCATCCGGCACGGAGCCAGGTGGACGTTATATTAACCTGAAGATTAAACATGACTGAATCTTTTGCTCAACTATTTGAAGAATCCTTAAAAACAATCGAAACCCGTCCGGGTTCCATCGTTCGTGGTGTTGTTGTTGCTATCGACAAAGACGTAGTACTGGTTGACGCCGGTCTGAAATCTGAGTCCGCCATTCCGGCAGAGCAGTTCAAAAACGCCCAGGGCGAGCTGGAAATCCAGGTTGGTGACGAAGTTGACGTTGCTCTGGATGCAGTAGAAGACGGCTTCGGCGAAACCCTGCTTTCCCGTGAAAAAGCTAAACGTCACGAAGCTTGGATCACGCTGGAAAAAGCTTACGAAGAAGCTGAAACTGTGGTCGGTGTTATCAACGGCAAAGTTAAAGGTGGCTTCACTGTTGAGCTGAATGGTATTCGTGCGTTCCTGCCAGGTTCTCTGGTAGACGTTCGTCCAGTCCGTGACACCCTGCACCTCGAAGGCAAAGAGCTTGAGTTCAAAGTAATCAAGCTGGACCAGAAGCGTAACAACGTTGTTGTATCCCGTCGTGCCGTTATCGAATCCGAAAACAGCGCAGAACGCGATCAGCTGCTGGAAAACCTGCAGGAAGGCATGGAAGTCAAAGGTATCGTTAAGAACCTCACTGACTACGGCGCATTCGTTGACCTGGGCGGCGTTGATGGCCTGCTGCACATCACCGACATGGCGTGGAAACGCGTTAAGCACCCAAGCGAAATCGTGAACGTGGGCGACGAAATCACTGTTAAAGTGCTGAAGTTCGACCGCGAGCGTACTCGTGTATCCCTCGGCCTGAAACAGCTGGGCGAAGATCCATGGGTAGCTATCGCTAAGCGTTACCCAGAAGGTACTAAACTGACTGGTCGCGTTACCAACCTGACTGACTACGGCTGCTTCGTTGAAATCGAAGAAGGCGTTGAAGGCCTGGTGCACGTTTCCGAAATGGACTGGACCAACAAAAACATCCACCCATCCAAAGTTGTTAACGTTGGTGATGTAGTGGAAGTTATGGTTCTGGATATCGACGAAGAACGTCGTCGTATCTCCCTGGGCCTGAAACAGTGCAAAAACAACCCATGGCAGCAGTTCGCGGAAACCCACAACAAGGGTGACCGTGTTGAAGGTAAAATCAAGTCTATCACTGACTTCGGTATCTTCATCGGCCTGGACGGCGGCATCGATGGCCTGGTTCACCTGTCTGACATCTCCTGGAACGTTGCAGGCGAAGAAGCAGTTCGTGAATACAAAAAAGGCGACGAAATCGCTGCAGTTGTTCTGCAGGTTGACGCAGAGCGTGAACGTATCTCCCTGGGCGTTAAACAGCTCGCAGAAGATCCGTTCAACAACTGGGTTGCACTGAACAAGAAAGGCGCAATCGTAAACGGTAAAGTCACTGCAGTTGACGCTAAAGGCGCAACCGTAGAACTGGCTGACGGCGTTGAAGGTTACCTGCGCGCTTCTGAAGCTTCACGTGACCGCGTTGAAGATGCCACTCTGGTTCTGAACGTTGGTGACGACGTTGAAGCTAAGTTCACCGGTGTTGACCGTAAGAACCGTGCAATCAGCCTGTCTGTTCGTGCTAAAGACGAAGCTGATGAGAAAGATGCAATCGCCACTGTTAACAAACAGGAAGATGCAAACTTCTCTAACAACGCAATGGCTGAAGCTTTCAAAGCAGCTAAAGGCGAGTAATATCAGGTTGTCCGCATCATTTTGAGCTGTAACGCATTTACAGCGAGAAGGATGAGGAGCAAACTTGACAGATTAGAGGATTCGTCCTGTAATCAATAACAAAGGGCGGCTACGGCCGCCCTTGTTTAATGAGCTGTTCAGCTAATTGGTTTGAAAGGAACCGGAGGAATCATGACCAAGTCAGAATTGATTGAAAGACTTGCCAGTCAGCAACCGCATATCCCTGCGAAAGCAGTGGAGGATGCCGTAAAAGAGATGCTGGAGCATATGGCCTCCACTCTTGCCCAGGGCGAGCGCATTGAAATCCGCGGTTTCGGTAGTTTTTCTCTGCACTATCGTGCTCCACGTACCGGGCGTAACCCGAAAACTGGCGATAAAGTCGAACTGGAAGGTAAGTACGTTCCACACTTTAAGCCGGGTAAAGAACTGCGCGATCGCGCCAACATTTACGGCAACTGAGTTTAGCCATCAGCGCTAAACTGGGTTCGAAAGAAAGCACCTGCGGGTGCTTTTTTTGTGCCTGTCGCTTTTATTCTGAAGATGCCGCGCAATTTTCCTTTTGTTTTCTGCAAACGGATAAAAATGCTTCAGCGCCCGCTGTAAACCGCGTTTCTTCTGGCTGACGACTCACCCTGCCTGCTTCCATACTGTCACCCTCAAACAGGGAGGTAGTAATGGGCATTCCCGCGATAAGTCTTTGCGCCATTCTGGCGATCATGCCGTTACTCTGGTTACCCGTCCTGCCTGAACGTCATACCGTGTGGGTAATGATAGCCGGTGGGATAGCGCTGGCCGTCCAGCGACACAACGTCCTGAAGTATATGGGGATCGTGGTGTTATTTTGTGTCTGGGGTCTTCTTGCCGCGCAGGAAAGCGTCTGGCCGATGCAACATTTAACGACGGGAGCAGTGCAGGCAGAGATAGAAATCACGGCCACCGATGGTGCAACAATGCATCAGGGCAACATTCTGCGTGTCGATGGTCAACGCTGGTGGGCATCCACGGGCGTGACGCTGTATGGCAATTACCTGCCGCAAAAGGTATGTGCCGGTCAGCGCTGGGCTATGACGCTCAGGCTCCGGCCTGTGCATGGCGAGCTAAACGACGGGGGATATGATCCCCAGCGAAGCGCCTTTGCCCGACACCAGACGCTCAGCGGACGTTTTACGCAGGCGAAAATCGTCGATGAAAACTGCAGCTTGCGTGCTCAGTACCTGATGTCACTGCAACACCGGCTTTCTGCTTTTCACTGGGGCGCGGTTATGCTTGGGCTGGGGATGGGAGAACGTCTGGAGGTGCCCCGGGAAATTAAAGATCTGATGCGCGACACCGGCACGCTGCACCTGATGGCAATTTCGGGTCTGCATATTGCGCTGGCCGCATCCATCGTCTGGTTACTTGCGCGTGGGCTTCAGTTCTTGATGCCGGGCCACTGGATCCACTGGCAGATTCCTCTCCTGGCTGGGTTGCTCTTTGCCGCTTTCTACGCCTGGCTTACCGGGCTGCAACCGCCCGCATTGCGAACGGTTATCGCACTTGCCGTGCTGGCCGCATTGCGCATTGGCGCCCGTCAGTGGTCTCCCTGGCAGGTGTGGTGTTGCTGTATCGCGGCAATCCTGATAAGCGATCCCTTAGCCGTGCTTTCTCAAAGTCTGGTCCTTTCAGCGTTTGCCGTCGCCGCGCTGATTTTCTGGTTTCAGTGGCTGCCTCTTCCTCGCGGGCACCGGGTTCGCTGGTTACAGCCTTTGCTGAATCTGCTCTATCTGCAAACCGGCATGTTGCTTCTGCTCATGCCATTACAGGTGCTGATTTTTCATGGGTTCAGCCTCTCTTCCCTGGTGGCTAATCTCTTTGCCGTCCCCCTGGTCACTTTTATCTGCGTACCGCTGATCCTGTCCGGAATGTTGCTTCATCTGTTGCCGCTGACGGCGTTGGAAAGTGTCCTCTGGCTTGCAGCCAATAAATCCCTGGGGGGGTTGTTCTGGATGCTGATGCGCCTGCCGGATGGCTGGCAGAATGTAGATGAACGATGGCAATACCTGACGTTATTGCCCTGGCTTGCCATTATCGGCTGGCGCTTTCATGCCTGGAAATCCGTTCCTGCAGTGTGTCTGGCAGGGAGTGTCTTACTGGCATTTCCGCTCTGGCGAACGGTGAGAAGTGAGGGCTGGACACTGCATATGCTGGATGTGGGGCAGGGACTGGCAATGGTCATTGAACGCCACGGTAAAGCCCTTCTTTATGATACCGGGCTCGCCTGGCCGGGGGGTGATAGCGCCCGGCAGTTAATCATTCCGTGGCTACGCTGGCACCATTTGCAACCAGAAGGCGTCATCCTCAGTCATGAGCATCTCGACCATGCGGGCGGCCTGGTGACGCTGCAAAAAACATGGCCCACGTTATGGATAAGAAGCCCGTTAGGCCGGGCGGAACATCGGCCTTGTTTTCGCGGGCAGAGATGGATGTGGGAGGGGTTAACCATCACCGTCCACTGGCCTCCTGAGGGCTATTCCGAAAGGGGGAACAATCGCTCCTGCGTGGTAAAAATCGACGATGGTGAGCAGAGTGCGTTGCTTACGGGGGATATTGAAGCGCAAGCGGAACAGACTATGCTTAGCCATTACTGGCGTCATCTGACGTCCACTGTAATACAGGTACCCCATCATGGCAGCAATACGTCTTCATCATTGTCACTGGTGCAACGGGTAGAGGGGAGGATCGCGCTCGATTCTGCGGCCCGCTATAACGCATGGCATTTTCCGTCGGCAAAAGTTATCAGACGTTATCGAAAAGAGGGCTATATCTGGCACGATACCCCCCATTCTGGACAAATATCGGTGACATTCTCGCAACATCGATGGCAAATACAGCGCGTACGTGATGAATATTTACCGCGTTGGTATCATCAGTGGTTTGGCGCGCCCGTAGATAACGGGTAGAATATGCGGCTATTTCAACAGATGCTGGTTTTTTGAATGCATAACGACAAAGATCTCTCCACGTGGCAAACCTTCCGCCGACTCTGGCCGATGATTGCACCTTTTAAAGCAGGCTTGATCGTGGCGGGTGTAGCGTTAGTCCTCAACGCAGCCAGCGATACGTTTATGTTATCGCTTCTCAAACCGTTACTGGATGACGGTTTTGGTAAAACAGATCGCTCAGTGCTGATATGGATGCCACTGGTGGTTATTGGACTGATGATCTTACGCGGTATCACCAGCTACATTTCGAGCTACTGTATCTCCTGGGTTTCCGGGAAAGTCGTTATGACCATGCGCCGTCGGCTGTTTGGCCACATGATGGGCATGCCAGTAGCGTTCTTTGATAAGCAGTCTACCGGTACCTTGCTGTCACGTATTACCTACGACTCCGAGCAGGTGGCATCATCGTCGTCCAACGCGCTGATTACCGTGGTGCGTGAAGGTGCATCGATTATTGGTCTGTTCATCATGATGTTCTATTACAGCTGGCAGCTGTCACTGATCCTTATCGTGCTGGCACCGGTTGTCTCTATTGCTATTCGCGTCGTTTCAAAGCGTTTTCGCAACATCAGTAAGAATATGCAGAACACGATGGGCCAGGTTACGACCAGCGCTGAGCAGATGCTGAAAGGGCATAAAGAGGTGTTGATTTTCGGCGGGCAGGAAGTCGAAACCAAACGCTTTGATAAAGTCAGCAACAAAATGCGTCTGCAGGGGATGAAAATGGTTTCGGCCTCTTCAATTTCTGACCCTATCATCCAGCTGATCGCTTCTTTGGCGCTGGCCTTCGTTCTGTATGCGGCCAGCTTCCCTAGCGTGATGGAGACGCTGACGGCAGGTACCATCACCGTGGTCTTCTCATCGATGATTGCCCTGATGCGTCCGCTGAAATCACTGACGAACGTCAACGCTCAGTTCCAGCGCGGGATGGCTGCCTGCCAGACCCTGTTCAGCATTCTGGATACCGAACAGGAGAAAGATGAAGGTAAACGCGAGATTGAACGCGCCCACGGCGATGTTGAATTCCGCAATGTGACTTTCACCTATCCTGGCCGCGAAACGCCGGCTTTGCGTAATATCAACCTGTCCATTCCCGCGGGTAAAACCGTTGCGCTGGTAGGCCGCTCTGGCTCAGGTAAATCCACCATCGCCAGCCTGATCACCCGTTTCTATGATATCGACGAGGGTGAAATCCTGTTGGATGGCCATGACCTGCGGGAGTATACCCTGCAGTCGCTGCGTAACCAGGTGGCGCTGGTCTCCCAGAATGTGCATCTCTTCAACGATACTGTGGCAAATAACATTGCCTATGCGCGTACAGAAGAGTACAGCCGTGCGGAGATTGAAAAGGCCGCTCGTATGGCCTATGCGATGGACTTTATCAACAAGATGGATAACGGTCTGGATACCATTATCGGTGAGAACGGTGTACTGCTCTCCGGTGGCCAGCGCCAGCGTATCGCCATTGCTCGTGCGCTGTTGCGTGATAGCCCGATTCTGATTCTGGATGAAGCAACCTCTGCGCTGGATACGGAATCTGAACGTGCCATTCAGTCTGCGCTGGATGAGCTGCAAAAGAACCGTACGTCGCTGGTGATTGCGCACCGTCTGTCGACTATCGAGCAGGCTGACGAAATCGTTGTTGTTGAAGATGGCGTGATTGTCGAACGCGGAAGCCACTCTGATTTGCTGGCGCACCGCGGCGTTTACGCCCAACTGCATAAGATGCAATTCGGCGAATGATTGCACGCATCTGGTCCGGTGAATCACCGCTGTGGCTGCTGCTTCTGCCGCTTTCCTGGCTTTATGGCCTGGTGAGCGGCGTCATTCGTCTGCTTTACCGTCTGGGGTTGAAGCAAGCATGGCGCGCGCCGGTGCCGGTTGTCGTGGTGGGTAACCTGACGGCTGGCGGCAACGGTAAAACACCGGTGGTGATCTGGCTGGTGGAGCAACTGCAAAAACGCGGTATACGCCCAGGCGTGGTATCGCGTGGATATGGCGGAAAAGCGGCGCAGTATCCCCTGTTGTTGACCGCGGAAACTACGACCGCTGAAGCGGGTGATGAGCCAGTATTGATATACCAGCGTACAGGTGCACCTGTTGCGGTTTCCCCGGTACGCAGTGATGCCGTTCAGGCACTTCTTGCCGAACACACGGTAGACATTATTATTACTGACGATGGTCTGCAGCATTACGCGCTGGCGCGTGATAAAGAGATTGTGGTCATTGACGGGGTTCGCCGGTTCGGTAACGGCTGGTGGCTACCCGCCGGACCAATGCGCGAACGTGCTTCGCGTCTCAGGTCCGTTGATGCGGTGATTGTTAACGGTGGAGAGGCCAAACCGGGTGAGATCCCTATGCATCTCAGGCCGGGAATGGCGGTGAATCTGTTGACCGGAGAGCGCCGTGCTGTCTCGTTGTTACCCGCGCTGGTGGCCATGGCGGGTATCGGTCATCCTCCGCGTTTCTTCGCGACGCTGGAACAGTGTGGTGCCCGGCTTGAAAAACGCGTTCCGCTGGCCGATCATCAGGCGCTGGTGCCAGATCAGGTCGCGGCTCTGACTGCTCCGGGGCAGACGCTAATCATGACTGAAAAAGATGCGGTGAAATGCCGTGCCTTTGCAAAGGATAACTGGTGGTATCTGCCGGTTGACGCTGAACTCAGCGGTGAGCAACCGGAACAATTGCTCAAGGAACTGATTGCGTTAGTGCAGTAATGGCTTACGCGGTTCTGGTGGCGCTTTGACTGACAGGAAAACGCATGTCTTTACCGCAACTCTCGCTTTCAGCCGCACGTCATTTGCACCTTGCCGCACAGGGGCTGCTCAAAAAGCCCCGCTGCCGCGCGCAGCCCGCCGATATTCTCTCTACCGTTCAGCGCATGTCGCTCCTTCAAATTGACACCATTAATATCGTGGCCCGTAGCCCTTACCTTGTGCTGTTTAGTCGACTGGGGAATTATCCGCCTCAGTGGCTGGATGACGCGCTCAGTAAGGGGGACTTAATGGAGTACTGGGCGCACGAGGCCTGTTTCCTGCCGCGCAGCGATTTTGCCCTGGTTCGCCATCGCATGCTGGCCCCCGAAAAGATGGGCTGGAAATACCGCCAGGAATGGATGCAGGAGCACGCGACTGAAATTGCACAGCTTATCGAGCATATTCAGCAAAACGGTCCTGTACGTTCCGCCGATTTTGAACATCCGAGAAAAGGGACCAGCGGCTGGTGGGAGTGGAAGCCGCACAAACGCCACCTTGAAGGACTATTTACGTCCGGCAAAGTCATGGTGATTGAACGGCGTAATTTTCAGCGCGTGTATGACCTGACGCACCGCGTGATGCCCCACTGGGACGATGAGCGTGACTTACTCACCCAGGAGGCAGCGGAAGCCATCATGCTGGAAAACAGCGCCCGCAGTCTGGGCATTTTCCGGCCGCAGTGGCTGGCGGATTACTATCGCCTTCGCCAGCCGGCCCTGAAACCGCTGCTGGAAATGTGGCAGCGTGAACATCGTGTTATCCCCGTCACGGTAGAAACCCTCGGGGACATGTGGCTGCATTCGGATCTCCTCCCGCTCTTACCCCAGGCTCTGGACAGTAAGCTTCAGGCAACCCACAGCGCGGTGTTATCGCCTTTCGATCCGGTCGTGTGGGACAGAAAACGGGCCGAACAGCTGTTTAATTTCAGCTATCGGCTTGAGTGTTACACCCCCGCGCCAAAGCGTCAGTACGGCTACTTTGTGTTGCCTCTGCTGCACAAAGGGCAACTGGTCGGTCGAATGGATGCCAAAATGCACCGCAAAACCGGCACGCTGGAGATTATCGCGCTCTATCTTGAAGAGGGGATCAAGACCACAGCGGCGCTGGAAAAAGGATTAACCTCCGCCATTAGCGAATTCGCATGCTGGCAGGGGGCCCACGACGTGGCGCTGGGTCGGGTGCCTGACGGGTTGTTTAGCACCTGTCGACGTGGCTGGGAAACAGACACTCCCTGAAAAAGGAATGTGTTAAGCTTTAGCGATTACCCATACGGAGGAACTATGGATCACCGTTTACTTGAAATTATTGCCTGCCCGGTGTGCAACGGCAAACTTTACTACAGCCAGGACAAACAAGAGCTGATTTGCAAGCTGGACAGTCTGGCATTCCCGCTGCGCGACGGTATTCCGGTATTGCTGGAAAACGAAGCCCGCTCCCTGGTGGCAGAAGAGAGCAAACCATGAGTTTTGTTGTCATTATTCCTGCGCGTTATGCATCAACCCGTCTGCCGGGTAAACCGCTGGTGGATATCAACGGCAAACCGATGATTGTGCATGTCCTTGAACGTGCGCGTGAGTCCGGTGCTGAGCGCGTTATCGTGGCAACCGATCATCCGGACGTTGCCCGTGCGGTTGAGGCGGCTGGTGGAGAAGTGTGCATGACCCGCGCCGATCACCAGTCCGGCACAGAGCGGCTGGCAGAAGTGGTTGAGAAATGCGGTTTTAGTGATGATACCGTCATCGTTAACGTACAGGGCGACGAGCCGATGATCCCGGCGGTCATTATTCGCCAGGTGGCGGAAAACCTGGCGCAGCGCCAGGTCGGTATGGCTACACTCGCGGTTCCTGTGCTCCACGCTGAAGAGGCGTTTAATCCGAACGCGGTGAAAGTGGTGATGGATGCCGAGGGCTATGCGCTCTACTTCTCTCGCGCCACTATTCCCTGGGATCGTGATCGTTTTGCGGTTTCAAAAGAGACCATTGGTGATTCATTCCTGCGTCATCTGGGGATCTACGGCTACCGCGCTGGCTTTATTCGTCGTTATGTCACCTGGGCACCCAGCCCGCTGGAGCATATCGAAATGCTGGAGCAGCTCCGCGTGCTCTGGTACGGGGAAAAAATCCACGTTGCCGTTGCGCAGGAAGTGCCAGGTACGGGTGTTGACACCCCGGAAGATCTTGAGCGCGTCCGCGCCGAATTGCGTTAATAGCGCCCGCATCCCTCCTTACGGGGGGATGCTCTCTCCAGGTTATTTTCCCTTTCTTTTCCATAATTGATCTCTGTCGGGTGACATCTTCTGTCCGCGCGCTCATTATAAAAGCAGTAGTCTTAATGGGGGTAATCTCATATGGAACAGCTGCGTGCTGAACTGAGCCATCTGCTGGGTGAGAAGTTAAGCAGGGTTGAGTGTGTGAACGAAAAAGCAGATACCGCACTCTGGTCGTTATATGACAGCCAGGGAAACCCAATGCCGCTGATGGCCCGAAGTTTTACCTCGCCGGGCGTTGCCAGGCAGCTGGCCTGGAAAATGTCGATGCTTGCGCGACAAGGGACCGTCCGCATGCCGACGGTGTATGGCGTGATGACGCATGAAGAACACTCCGGCCCCGATGTCCTGCTGATTGAGCGGTTACGTGGCGTGCCTGTGGAAGCGCCTGCTCGTTCACCGGAACGCTGGGAACAGCTGAAAGATCAGATTGTCGAGGCGCTGCTGGGCTGGCACAGACAAGACAGCGGTGGGCTCGTCGGGCCGGTAGACAGCACCCAGGAAAACCTGTGGCCACTGTGGTATCGCCAGCGGGTCGAAGTGTTGTGGGGCACCCTTAACCAGTTTAATAACACCGGTTTGACCATGCAGGACAAACGTATTTTGTTCCGCACCCGGGAGTGTTTGCCCGCGCTGTTTGACGGCTTTAACGACAACTGCGTGCTGGTTCACGGCAATTTTACCCTGCGCAGCATGCTGAAAGACCCTCGCAGCGACCAGCTTCTGGCAATGGTAGGGCCGGGGATCATGCTCTGGGCACCGCGCGAGTACGAGTTGTTCAGGCTCAGCGACAGCGGGGCCGCAGAGGGGTTACTCTGGCATTATCTCCAGCGCGCGCCGGTTGCAGAAGCGTTTCTCTGGCGCCGCTGGCTCTATCTGCTCTGGGATGAAGTGGCGCAACTGGTTAATACTGGCCGTTTTAATCGTGCCAACTTCGATCTCGCCACGAAATCACTCCTGCCCTGGCTCGCCTGACGCGCCTTTTAGCCATTGCCAGAGGCGTCCAAGTGTTTCGTAACCGACACGATCGCTGTGCATCAGCCATACCGGGGACGGGATCGCCCGTTCCCACGGGTTAAGCGGCGCGTCGATGGCCATCTGGTTAGCCGGCGCGGGGAGGGGATGCAGGCCAACTCTTTCGAAGAAAATCATCGCCCGCGGCAGGTGCGAGGCGGACGTAACCAGCAGGAACGGGGCATCGCCAATCGCCTGCTTCACGGCGGCAGCTTCTTCTTCAGTGTCTTTTGGGCTGTCCAGCGTGATGATAGCGGAACGCGGTACACCCAGCGATTCAGCCACTCTGGCTCCGGCTTCGGCCGTGCTGACCGGGTTTGTTTTTGCCGCCGCACCGGTAAAGATCATTTTCGATCCCGGATTCGCCAGCCACAGGCGAATGCCTTCGTTCAGTCGAGGCAGGCTGTTGTTAATCAGGTTTGAACTGGGCGCCCAGTTCGGATCCCAGGTGTAACCGCCACCCAGCACCACGATATACTTCACCTCCTGATGACCCTGCCATGTCGGGTACCTGTTTTCGACAGGGCGTAACAGGCTATCCGCAACCGGCTGCAGACTCAGCAGCAGCAGAACCAGCCAGCCGACGGTAATAAGCGTTTTGCCACTTTTCTGAAAGCGACTAAACCACACCAGCGCCAGCCCCAGCGCAATGATGATAAGCAGCAGTGGAAGGGGAAGCATCATCCCCCCAATGTATTTCTTCAGGGTAAAAAGCATCCTTTTTGGTTCCTTTTTTAACCATATAGCAGGTGATTACTCGTGATATTACACCAGAGAGGTTCATTCTCCGCGCGGGTGTGACAAAATAGCGGTTTTGCAGTTAGCGAGTGGAACTCTCCCAATGCGGGATCGCAATTTTGATGACATCGCGGAAAAGTTTTCGCGCAACATTTATGGCACCACGAAAGGGCAGTTGCGTCAGACGATCCTCTGGCAGGATCTGGACAACATCCTGGCCTCGTTTGAGGGGCAAACGTTGCGCGTGCTGGACGCTGGCGGCGGTGAAGGGCAGACGGCTATTAAAATGGCCCAGCGCGGTCATCACGTAACGCTTTGCGATCTTTCTGCTGAGATGATCGCGCGTGCGACGCGTGCCGCAGAAGAGAAAGGTGTGAGCGACAACATGCATTTTATACAATGCGCCGCTCAGGACATCGCACAGCATTTGGAAACCCAGGTTGATCTGATATTGTTTCATGCAGTGCTGGAGTGGGTTGCCGATCCGCAAAGCGTGTTACGCACCCTGTGGTCGATGTTGCGCCCGGGCGGTACGCTGTCACTGATGTTCTACAATGCTAACGGCTTCCTGATGCACAACATGGTTGCGGGTAACTTCGACTATGTTCAGGTCGGGATGCCAAAAAAGAAAAAACGCACGCTTTCCCCGGATTATCCGCGTGATCCGCAGCAGGTGTATGGCTGGCTGGAAGAGATTGGCTGGCAGATAATCGGGAAAACGGGCGTCAGGGTGTTTCATGATTATCTGCGTGAAAAACACAAACAGCGTGACTGTTTTGACACCTTAACAGAATTGGAAACGCGGTATTGCCGTCAGGAACCTTTTGTCAGTCTTGGCCGCTATATTCACGTCACCGCGCACAAGCCGCAGATGCAAGGATAACCTATGAGTGAATTTTCCCAGACAGTCCCCGAACTGGTTGCCTGGGCCAGGAAAAACGATTTCTCCATCTCGCTGCCGGTAGACAGACTCTCTTTCCTGCTGGCGGTTGCCACGCTGAACGGCGAACGGCTGGATGGCGAAATGAGCGAGGGTGAACTGGTGGATGCGTTCCGCCATGTCAGTGATGCGTTTGAGCAAACCAGCGAAACCATTAGCGTGCGTGCCAACAACGCAATCAACGATATGGTGCGTCAACGTCTGCTGAACCGCTTTACCAGCGAGCAGGCGGAAGGAAACGCCATCTATCGTCTGACGCCACTGGGTATCGGCATCACGGATTACTACATCCGCCAGCGTGAATTTTCCACGCTGCGTCTTTCCATGCAGCTCTCGATTGTGGCGGGTGAACTTAAGCGCGCCGCCGATGCAGCGGATGAAAACGGTGACGAATTCCACTGGCACCGTAACGTCTATGCGCCGCTGAAATATTCGGTGGCAGAGATTTTCGACAGCATCGATCTGACCCAGCGTCTGATGGATGAACAGCAGCAACAGGTAAAAGACGATATCGCGCAGTTGCTGAATAAAGACTGGCGTGCGGCCATCTCCAGCTGTGAAATGTTGCTGTCGGAAACCTCGGGTACGCTGCGTGAACTGCAGGATACGCTGGAAGCCGCAGGGGATAAGCTTCAGGCGAACCTGCTGCGCATCCAGGATGCGACCATGGCCCATGACGATCTGCATTTTATTGACCGTCTGGTGTTCGATCTGCAGAGCAAACTCGATCGTATTATCAGCTGGGGTCAGCAGTCGATTGACCTGTGGATCGGTTATGACCGTCACGTGCATAAATTTATCCGTACCGCGATCGATATGGATAAAAACCGCGTCTTTGCCCAGCGTCTGCGCCAGTCGGTACAGACCTATTTCGATGCGCCATGGGCGCTGACTTACGCCAGTGCCGATCGTCTACTGGATATGCGTGACGAAGAGATGGCCCTGCGCGATGAAGAAGTGACCGGTGAACTGCCACCGGATCTGGAATATGAAGAGTTCAACGAAATTCGTGAGCAACTTGCGGCGATGATCGAAGAACAGCTCGCTGTCTACAAAACCAGACAAGTGCCGCTGGATCTTGGGCTCGTGGTGCGCGACTATCTGGCGCAATATCCTCGCGCGCGCCACTTCGACATCGCCCGCATCGTGGTAGACCAGGCCGTGCGTCTGGGCGTCGCGCAAGCAGATTTCACCGGGCTGCCGCCGAAGTGGCAGCCGATTAACGATTACGGAGCCAAGGTACAGGCGCATGTCATTGACAAATATTGAACAAGTGATGCCAGTTAAGCTGGCACAGGCGCTGGCGAATCCGTTGTTTCCGGCGCTGGACAGCCAACTGCGTGCCGGTCGTCACATTGGCTTAGACGAGCTGGACAATCACGCTTTTTTGATGGACTTCCAGGAGTACCTGGAGGAGTTTTACGCCCGCTATAACGTGGAGCTTATCCGCGCACCGGAAGGGTTTTTCTACCTGCGTCCACGTTCCACAACCCTGATTCCGCGTTCCGTGCTCTCTGAGCTGGATATGATGGTCGGCAAAATTCTTTGCTACCTCTATCTCAGCCCGGAGCGTCTGGCAAATGAAGGCATCTTCACCCAGCAGGAGCTTTACGACGAGCTGCTGGCGCTGGCGGATGAGAGCAAGCTGCTTAAGCTGGTGAACAACCGCTCCACCGGCTCGGATCTTGACCGCCAGAAATTGCAGGAAAAAGTTCGCTCTTCCCTTAACCGTCTGCGTCGTCTGGGCATGGTCTGGTTTATGGGCCATGACAGCAGCAAATTCCGCATTACGGAATCTGTCTTCCGCTTCGGCGCCGATGTGCGTGCGGGCGACGATGCGCGTGAAGCGCAGCTTCGCATGATCCGCGACGGTGAAGCGATGCCGGTGGAAAACCATTTGCAGCTCGACGATGAGCATGAAGAGAATCTGCCGGATAGCGGGGAGGAAGAGTAATGATTGAACGCGGTAAATTTCGCTCACTAACGCTGATTAACTGGAACGGCTTCTTTGCCCGGACGTTCGATCTGGATGAGCTGGTTACGACGCTCTCCGGTGGTAACGGTGCGGGTAAATCCACCACCATGGCGGCGTTTGTTACGGCACTGATCCCCGATCTGACGCTGCTCCATTTCCGTAACACCACCGAAGCGGGGGCGACCAGCGGCTCTCGCGATAAAGGCCTGCACGGCAAACTCAAAGCAGGCGTTTGTTATTCGGTACTGGACGTCATTAACTCCCGACATCAGCGTGTGGTGGTGGGGGTACGTCTGCAGCAGGTCGCAGGCCGTGACCGTAAAGTGGACATTAAACCGTTTGCTATCCAGGGTCTGCCAACCTCCATGCAGCCCACAGCGCTGCTGACGGAAACCCTGAATGAGCGCCAGGCGCGCGTGCTGACGCTGCAGGAGCTGAAAGATAAGCTCGAAACCATCGAAGGCGTGCAGTTCAAGCAGTTCAACTCCATTACGGATTACCACTCCCTGATGTTCGATCTGGGCGTTGTGGCGCGTCGTCTGCGCAGCGCGTCTGACCGTAGCAAATACTACCGTTTGATCGAAGCATCGTTGTACGGTGGTATCTCCAGCGCCATTACCCGCTCCCTGCGCGACTACCTGTTGCCGGAAAACAGCGGCGTGCGTAAGGCCTTCCAGGATATGGAAGCCGCGCTGCGTGAAAACCGGATGACGCTCGAAGCCATTCGCGTGACGCAGTCTGACCGTGACCTGTTTAAGCACCTGATTAGCGAGGCCACCAACTACGTGGCGGCGGACTATATGCGTCACGCCAATGAACGTCGTGTCCATCTCGATCAGGCGTTAGAGTACCGCCGCGAGCTGTTCACCTCCCGTAAACAGCTGGTGGCTGAGCAGTATAAGCACGTCGAAATGGCGCGTGAACTGGGCGAGCACAACGGTGCCGAAGGCGATCTGGAAGCCGATTACCAGGCTGCCAGCGATCACCTGAACCTGGTGCAGACCGCCCTGCGTCAGCAGGAGAAGATCGAGCGCTATGAAGCGGATCTCGATGAGCTGCAAATTCGTCTCGAAGAGCAAAATGAAGTGGTGGCGGAAGCTGCCGACATGCAGGAAGAGAACGAAGCACGTGCCGAGGCCGCCGAGCTGGAAGTGGATGAGCTGAAAAATCAGCTGGCCGATTACCAGCAGGCGCTGGACGTGCAGCAGACGCGTGCAATTCAGTATACCCAGGCACTTCAGGCGTTACAGCGTGCAAAAGAGCTGTGTCATCTGCCTGACCTCACCCCGGAAAGCGCTGACCAGTGGCTGGATACCTTCCAGGCCAAAGAGCAGGAAGCGACCGAGAAACTGCTCTCGCTTGAACAGAAGATGAGCGTCGCGCAAACGGCGCACAGTCAGTTTGAGCAAGCGTACCAGCTGGTTGTGGCAATTAACGGCCCGCTTGCGCGTAACGAAGCGTGGGAAGTTGCCCGTGAACTGCTGCGCGACGGTGTGAACCAGCGCCATCTGGCCGAGCAGGTTCAGCCGCTGCGTATGCGCCTGAACGAACTGGAACAGCGTCTTCGCGAACAGCAGGAAGCCGAGCGTATGCTGGCGGAGTTCTGTAAGCGCCAGGGCAAAAATTACGATTTCGACGATCTTGAAGCTCTGCATCAGGAGCTCGAGGCGCGTATTGCTGCGCTTTCCGATTCCGTATCCAACGCCAGTGAACAGCGCATGACGCTGCGCCAGGAGATGGAACAGCTGCAGTCCCGTTCTAAGGTGCTGCTGCAGCGTGCCCCAGTCTGGCTGGCTGCCCAAAGTAGCCTGAATCAGCTCAGTGAACAGTGCGGCGAACAGTTTGAGTCCAGCCAGGACGTGACCGAATATCTGCAACAATTGCTGGAGCGCGAGCGCGAGGCGATTGTTGAGCGCGATGAAGTCGGCGCCCGTAAACGCGAGATCGATGAAGAGATTGAGCGCTTAAGCCAGCCTGGTGGTTCGGAAGATTCACGTCTGAACGCCCTGGCTGAACGTTTTGGCGGCGTGCTGTTGTCCGAAATCTATGACGATGTCGGTCTGGACGATGCGCCGTACTTCTCAGCCCTGTATGGCCCATCACGTAATGCGATTGTGGTCCCGGATCTGTCGCTGATTGCTGACCAGCTGGCAGGACTGGAAGATTGCCCGGAAGACCTCTATTTAATCGAAGGGGATCCGCAGTCGTTCGATGACAGCGTATTCAGCGTCGATGAGCTGGAAAAAGCGGTTGTCGTCAAAATCGCCGATCGTCAGTGGCGTTATTCTCGCTTCCCTGAGCTTCCGCTGTTTGGTCGCGCAGCGCGTGAAAACCGGATTGAAAGTCTGCACGCCGAGCGTGAGAAGCTGTCTGAACGTTTTGCGACCCTGTCGTTTGACGTGCAGAAAACCCAGCGTCTTCATCAGGCGTTCAGCCGCTTTATCGGCAGCCATCTGGGCGTGGCGTTTGAAGCTGACCCGGAAGCCGAAATTCGCAAGCTCAACACCCGTCGCGGCGAGCTTGAGCGTGCGATCTCAAACCATGAAAATGACAACCAGCAAAGCCGCGTTCAGTTCGAACAGGCGAAAGAGGGCGTTGCGGCCCTTAACCGCATCTTGCCTCGCCTGAATCTGCTGGCAGATGACACGCTGGCTGACCGCGTGGATGAGATTCAGGAACGTCTGGATGAAGCTCAGGAAGCGGCACGTTTTGTTCAGCAGTACGGTAATCAGCTGGCGAAGCTCGAACCAATGGTCTCCGTGTTGCAGAGCGATCCGGAGCAGTTCGAGCAGTTAAAAGAAGATTATGCCTGGTCGCAGCAGGTGCAGCGCGAAGCGCGCCAGCAGGCGTTTGCCCTGACTGAAGTTGTGCAGCGCCGGGCTCACTTCGGCTACTCCGATTCCGCGGAGATGCTGAGCGGTAAGAGCGATCTCAATGAGAAGCTGCGTCAGCGCCTTGAACAGGCTGAAGCGGAACGTACTCGCGCCCGTGACGCGATGCGTAGCCACTCGGCACAGCTGAACCAGTACAATCAGGTCCTGGCCTCGCTGAAAAGCTCCTTCGACACCAAGAAAGAGCTGTTAAACGATCTTCAGAAAGAGTTACAGGACATTGGCGTCCGTGCTGACAGCGGAGCAGAAGAGCGGGCGCGTATCCGTCGTGATGAACTGCATGCGCAGCTCAGTAATAACCGCGCACGTCGTAATCAGCTGGAAAAAGCGCTGACCTTCTGTGAAGCGGAAATGGATAACCTGACTCGTCGCCTGCGCAAGCTGGAGCGTGATTATCACGAAATGCGTGAGCAGGTCGTGACCGCGAAGGCGGGCTGGTGCGCCGTCATGCGGATGGTGAAAGACAATAACGTTGAACGCCGTCTGCATCGTCGCGAGCTGGCCTATCTCTCTGCGGATGAACTGCGCTCTATGTCGGATAAGGCGCTGGGTGCCTTGCGTCTGGCGGTGGCGGATAACGAACACCTGCGCGATGTGCTGCGTATGTCCGAAGATCCGAAACGCCCTGAGCGTAAGATCCAGTTCTTCGTGGCCGTTTATCAGCACCTGCGTGAGCGTATTCGTCAGGACATCATTCGTACCGACGATCCGGTCGAAGCCATTGAGCAGATGGAAATCGAACTGGGCCGCCTGACGGAAGAGCTGACCTCCCGCGAGCAGAAGCTGGCTATCAGTTCCCGCAGCGTGGCGAATATCATCCGTAAAACCATCCAGCGCGAGCAGAACCGAATTCGCCAGCTGAACCAGGGCTTGCAGAGCGTATCGTTTGGTCAGGTAAACAGCGTGCGTCTGAACGTGAACGTGCGTGAAGCGCACTCGACGCTGCTGGAAGTGTTGTCTGAACAGCACGAACAGCATCAGGATCTGTTCAACAGCAACCGTCTGACCTTCTCCGAAGCGCTGGCGAAACTGTATCAACGCCTTAATCCGCAGATTGACATGGGGCAACGCACGCCGCAAACCATTGGTGAAGAGCTCCTGGATTACCGTAACTACCTGGAAATGGAAGTGGAGGTTAACCGTGGTTCAGACGGCTGGCTCCGTGCGGAGTCCGGTGCACTCTCTACCGGTGAAGCTATCGGTACCGGGATGTCGATTCTGGTGATGGTGGTCCAGAGCTGGGAAGATGAAGCACGTCGTCTGCGCGGCAAAGATATCTCCCCATGTCGACTGCTGTTCCTGGATGAAGCGGCGCGTCTTGACGCCCGCTCAATTGCCACACTGTTTGAACTCTGTGAGCGTCTTGATATGCAGCTCATTATCGCTGCGCCGGAGAACATCAGTCCTGAGAAAGGCACCACGTATAAACTGGTGCGTAAGGTATTCCAGAATACCGAACACGTTCACGTGGTCGGGTTACGCGGTTTTGCCCCACAGCCGCCAGAATCCTTACCGGAAACAACGGCAGACGCGTCCTGAGGCGTTTTCTAACTGTGAGCGGCGCACCAGCGCCGCTTTTTTTTTCGCTTAACTTGTGTTTAAGGCTGCGTTATCTTTAAACTTCTTTACATAAGGTAAGGCAACAGGTTTGCCGTCACCCTATAATAAAAGAAAGCCCCAACGTGATGGGCATGTCGTGAAAACAGGGGGCAAGGGATGTTGCTAAAGAAAAAATGTGGTCGTCAGCTGTCTGCGCTAAGTTTATGCCTGGCAGTGACGTTTGCTCCACTGTTAACCGCTCAGGCCGACGAGCCTGAAATTGTGCCGACTGACAGCACAGCAACGACTGGCACACAGCCAACGTCGCTGTCTCAACCGCTGGAGCAGTCTCCTGCGACGGCCATCATGGCCGGTATTAAACCGTTGCCAGAAGGCATCGACGCGGAATCGCTTCGCCAGCAGCTGCTGTCTGGGCTGCCAGCAGGCTACACGCCTGTCTATACCAGCCAGCTCACGCTGCTCTATGCGGCGCGTGACATGAAACCCATGTGGGAAAACCGTGATGCGGTGCGCGCCTTCCAGCAACAGCTGGCAGAAGTCGCCATTGCAGGGTTCCAGCCGCAGTTCACAAAATGGGTTGAGCTCTTAACCGATCCTGCTGTCACCGGGCAGGCGCGGGACGTGGTGCTTTCCGATGCCATGATGGGGTATCTCCAGTTTGTGGCCGGTATTCCGGTCAATGGTAACCGTTGGTTGTACAGCGATAAGCCTTACAAGCTGGCGACTCCGGCACTGTCGGTAATTAACCAGTGGCAACTGGCACTGGATAGTGGCGATCTGCCGCGCTTTATTGCGAGCCTCGCGCCGGCACATCCGCAATACGCGACCATGCATCAGTCGCTTCTGGAACTGGTCGGGGATTCACGTCCATGGCCGCAGATGCGTGGTACCGCGACGCTGCGTCCTGGACAGTGGAGCAGCGATGTGCCTGCCCTGCGTGAGATCCTCAAACGCTCCGGTATTCTGGATAGCGGGCCTAAAATTGCCCTGCCGGGTGACGATGCGCAAAGCGTCGTTGTCAGCCCGTCAGCCCCGGTGAAAGAGAAAAAAGCCGCCGTTCTGAGTGATAAGCCCGCGGCCTACGATCGGGAGCTGGTTGCAGCGGTTAAGCAGTTTCAGGCTGCTCAGGGGCTGGGTGCTGATGGCGTGATTGGCCAGTCAACGCGCGACTGGCTGAACGTCTCACCTGCGCAGCGGGCAGGGGTGCTGGCGCTCAATATCCAGCGTTTACGCTTGCTGCCAGGGACCCTCTCTACTGGCATCATGGTGAATATTCCAGCGTATTCGCTGGTCTATTACCAGAACGGCAGTGAAGTGCTGGCGTCACGCGTGATTGTGGGACGTCCCGATCGCAAAACGCCGATGATGAGCAGTGCACTGAACAACGTGGTGGTTAACCCGCCGTGGAACGTACCGCCGACGCTGGCACGTAAAGACATTCTGCCCAAGGTCTGGAACGATCCGGGCTACCTGGAACGCCATGGCTATACGGTAATGCGCGGCTGGAACAGCAAAGAGGCGATAGACCCCTATATGGTCGACTGGTCAACCATTACCGCGTCAAATCTGCCATTCCGGTTCCAGCAGGCACCCGGTGCGCATAACTCGCTCGGACGCTACAAGTTCAATATGCCGAGTTCAGATGCTATCTATCTGCACGATACGCCGAACCACAATCTGTTCCAGAAAGACACCCGCGCGCTGAGTTCAGGCTGTGTGCGTGTCAATAAAGCCTCGGAGCTGGCTAATATGCTGTTGCAGGATGCAGGCTGGAACGATACGCGCATCTCTGACGCCCTGAAGCAGGGGGATACGCGTTACGTTAATATTCGCCATAATATTCCGGTCAATCTTTATTATCTGACGGCGTTTGTGGGTGAGGACGGGCGGACGCAGTATCGTACAGATATTTACAATTATGATCTCACGGCGCGATCCGGCGCACAAATTTTGCCAAAAGCTGAACAATTAATCAGGTAAATGAAGCAGTTCGGGAAAATAGGTTGTCGTAAGTAATGGTGAATACGGGGCTATATGGCTGGAGGCCGCGTATTTACTGGGGTTGGGTGCCTTGACGTAGTCGGCTTTGCCAGTTAAGGTGCCCTTCGTGCGCTAAGCATATTTACGATAAACATTGACCTGTAGACCTGATTATCATGGACAAATTTGACGCTAATCGCCGCAAACTGCTGGCGTTAGGTGGTGTTGCGCTCGGCGCAGCGGCCATCTTGCCGACGCCAGCATTTGCCACCCTCTCGACACCTCGTCCGCGAGTTTTAACGCTCAACAATCTCCACACCGGTGAGTCGTTAAAAGCGGAGTTCTTCGATGGCAGAGGCTATATTCAGGATGAATTAGCAAGACTTAACCATTTTTTCCGTGATTTCCGCGCGAATAAAATAAAAGCCATCGACCCAGGACTGTTTGATCAGTTATTCCGCCTTCAGGGCCTGCTGGGTACCAGCAAGCCAGTGCAGCTTATTTCTGGTTATCGCTCTGTTGATACCAATAATGAACTGCGCGCCCACAGCCGTGGGGTAGCGAAAAAAAGCTATCACACGAAGGGACAGGCAATGGATTTCCATATTGAAGGCGTTTCGTTAGCCAATATTCGCAAAGCTGCGTTATCTATGCGCGCAGGTGGTGTAGGATATTACCCAAGTAGCAACTTTGTGCATATTGATACCGGTCCGGTCCGGCACTGGTAATAACGAAACACAGGAGCAGTATGAACTATCGTATTATTCCGGTTACTGCATTCTCCCAGAATTGTTCATTAATCTGGTGTGAGCAAACCAAACTGGCCGCGCTTGTCGATCCCGGCGGTGACGCTGAGAAAATCAAGCAGGAAGTCGCTGATAGCGGTGTCACGCTGATGCAGATTTTACTGACGCATGGTCATCTTGATCATGTTGGTGCGGCGGCGGAGCTGGCACAGCACTTCGGTGTGCCTGTGATCGGTCCGGAAAAAGAAGATGAGTTCTGGCTGCAGGGTTTACCAGCCCAGAGCCGCATGTTTGGCCTTGATGAGTGTCTGCCCCTGACGCCCGATCGCTGGCTAAATGAAGGAGAGCGCGTTAACGTAGGGAATGTGACTTTACAGGTGTTGCATTGTCCTGGGCATACGCCAGGCCATATTGTCTTCTTTGATGACCAGTCCCGTCTGCTGATTTCCGGCGATGTGATTTTCAAAGGTGGCGTAGGACGCAGCGATTTTCCACGTGGCGACCACGGACAGCTGATTCAGTCGATTAAACAGAAGTTGTTGCCGCTGGGCGATGATGTGACGTTTATCCCTGGACACGGTCCGATGTCGACGCTGGGTTATGAACGACTCCATAACCCGTTCCTTCAGGACGAAATGCCTGTCTGGTAACCAGAATAAAAAAAAGCCTGCATTATGCAGGCTTTTTTTATGGGGGCAATTTACAGCACGGCGACGATGGCTTCGCACAGCGGCGCCATATTGTCTGGGGTCATGCCTGCAACGTTGACGCGGCCAGACGCCACGGCGTAGACGCCAAACTCTTCACGCAGACGCAGAACCTGTTCTTTGGTCAGGCCGCTGAAAGAGAACATACCGTTCTGCTTAATAATAAAGCTGAAGTCACGGTCAGCGCCTTTCTCCGCAAGGGTGTTCACAAACAGCAGACGCATGCGCTGAATACGCTGACGCATATCGTTCAGCTCTTGTTCCCAGATAGCACGCAGTGCATCGTTGCTCAGGATAGTCGCAACGACAGAGGCACCGTGTGCAGGCGGGTTAGAGTAGTTAGCGCGGATCACGGATTTCATCTGGCTGAATGCACGATCAACGGTTTCAGTGTTCGCCGCAACCAGCGTACAGGCACCGACACGCTCATTGTACAGACCGAAGTTCTTGGAGTAAGAGCTTGCCACGATCAGTTCCTGATGCACGGCAGCAAAAGCGCGCAGACCTTCCGCATCTTCTTCCAGACCACGGGCGAAGCCCTGGTATGCAAAGTCAAACAGCGGCAGCCAGCCTTTTTCTACGGAGAGCTTCGCCAGCTGTTCCCACTGTTCCAGCGTTGGATCAATACCGGTTGGGTTGTGGCAGCAGCCGTGGAACAGCACCACATCACCCGCCTGAGCCTCGTTCAGGCTGGCCAGCAGACCGTCGAAGTCCAGAGAGTGGTTAGCCGCGTCGTAGTAAGCATATTCGCGTACTTCCAGGCCTGCAGAGTTGAATACGCTCTTGTGGTTTGGCCAGCTTGGGTTGCTCACCCAGACACGCTTAACAGAGGTGTTTTTCGCAAGGAAATCCGCCGCGACGCGCAGCGCGCCGGTACCGCCAGGAGTCTGTGCTGTACGCGCACGCTTGTCGCTCACAATTGCACTGCCTTTGCCGAACAGCAGTTCCTGAGTGCAACGACCAAATTCAGGGATACCATCAATACCGAGGTAATTTTTGGTGGTTTCATTTTCCAGCAGATACTGCTCAGCTTTTTTAACGCTGGTCAGCACCGGGGTTTTGCCGGTTTCATCTTTATATACACCAATACCCAGGTTGATTTTACCAGGGCGGTCGTCGGCACGAAACAGATCGGCCAGGCCCAGAATAGGGTCGGCAGGAGCGGCGGTAATGTTCTCAAACATGACGAAGTTCCATTGTGATTACAGAAGTGAAATCCGCTATCAGGTTAACGGTAGATTTACAAAATGCCAACCGTTTGCGACAAAAAGCGTGCGGCTTTTCAAAAGTCGCCATTTTTTGCTATCAGACATAAAAAAACAGGGCCGAAGCCCTGTTCATTAAGCATATAACAAAGTGGTGTACTGATTAGAACTGGTAGGTCACAGCCATTGCAACCTGGTCGTCTTTACCGTTCACGATACCTACGCTACGAGAGTAGTCGGTGTCGTCGATCAGGTTCAGCTGGTAATCAACATAGATGTTGAAGTTTTTGTTGAAGTAGTAAGTTGCACCCAGTTCAACGAATTTCTGCAGGTCAGCATCGCCGCCAGCGAAGGTGCCACGTTGTGCAAGGTTTTTACCTTTAGACTGCACGTATGACACGGATGGGCGCAGACCGAAGTCGAACTGGTACTGAGCGATAACTTCGAAGTTCTGCGTTTTGTTTGCGAAAGAACCGTCGTCTTCACGGGTCATGTTACGCGTTTCAGCATAGGTGGTTGCCAGGTAGATGTTGTTCGCATCGTATTTAGCACCAACAGCCCATGCTTCCGCTTTCTCGCCTTTGCCGTCTGCGGATTGCCCGTCAGTACGGTCAGAGTTGCTGTATGCGCCGATCAGGCCGAAACCTTCACCGAACTCATAACCTACAGAGGTACCGAAACCGTCACCGTTAGCGGTTCTCACGTCAGTACGCTCGTTTTTGCCCTGATACTGCAGGCCCAGGCTCAGACCATCAACCAGACCGAAGAAGTCAGAGTTGCGGTAAGTCAGGAGACCAGAGTTACGGCCAGTCATGAAGTTGTCAGAGTAGTTTGCCCAGGTCATACCTGAGAAAGATGGCGCCATATCGGTGTAAGATTCTACGTCGTATACGATACCGTAGTTACGGCCGTAGTCGATGGAACCTGCATCACCTGCTTTCAGACCGGCGAACGCCAGACGGGTACGCTGAGTCTGGTTGCTTTCTGCCTGGCTTGCCAGAGCACGGTATTCCCACTGACCGAAACCAGTCAGTTGGTCGTTAATTTGAGTCTCGCCTTTGAAACCGATCTGAGCATAAGTAGCGTCGTTGCTGTCAGTGTTGTCACCAGAGGTAACGAAGTCGTGCTCACCAACCACTTTCCCGTACAGATCCAGTTTGTTGCCGCTTTTGTTATAGATTTCTGCAGCGTTAGCTGCACCGGCTACCAGCAGGGCAGGGATTACCACTGCCAGAATATTGCGCTTCATCATTATTTATTACCCTCATTGGTTTTTTTATGACACTCGCCACTGCCGTCAATAAATTCTGTCAATAAATATTTCCGGAACTATTGATGAGAGTTAGGTGTCTTTATGTATCTGACAGGCATCTTTCCATTCATAGAACCGTTTCGCTAGCCTGAAATTGCTACAATTCTCAAGATTAAGTTACAAAAAGAAATCATGTGTAACTAAATGTGTATTTTTCGGAACTTTGTGAACCACCTCAAATTTCAGCGTCCACTGGCGAATTAAACGGCAGATACTTTGATATCTATATGAAAAGCTTATAATTAATTTAGATAAAGGCAATTTGTATAAACAGAAGCCAAACGGCTCATTTTTTCTTATGACCCGAAAGAGACTTCTGGATGGCTGTAAAACTGGTTGAATTTTGTGCTATTGCTTCAGATTGCAATAAGCGCAATAAGAATGTGGTTTATTTTTTGTGCGTAGATGTTTCGTGGAAACAAAACGTAACAGGTAGTGGTTGTAACGGGGTTGTGGTTTAAAAATGCTGACTTTGCGCTGACGAAAACTGACAATGCAGAATAAAATAATGGCCAGCAATTGCTGGCCATTTGTTATTCAGTCGATTAGAAACTGGCGTTACGCGGTGTGCGTGGGAATGGAATAACGTCACGGACGTTCTGAACACCGGTGACATAGGCGATCAGACGCTCAAAGCCCAGACCAAAACCGGCATGCGGGACGGTACCGTAACGGCGTAAATCGCGATACCAGCTGTAATCCGCAGGATTAAGGCCCATCTCTTCCATGCGTGCGTCCAGTACGTCAAGACGCTCTTCACGCTGAGAACCACCGATGATTTCACCAATGCCCGGTGCCAGGACGTCCATCGCCGCAACGGTTTTACCGTCTTCGTTAAGGCGCATATAGAAGGCCTTAATGTCTTTCGGGTAGTTTTTCACCACAACCGGTGCTTTGAAGTGCTTCTCGGCCAGGTAACGCTCGTGCTCAGACGCCAGGTCAACGCCCCAGTAAACCGGGTTCTCAAACTTCTCACCGCATTTCTCGAGGATGGCCACCGCGTCGGTGTAGTCCACCTGCGCGAAATCTGCTGAGACGAAACGCTCCAGACGTGCGACTGCATCGCTGTCGACACGCTCTGCGAAGAATTTCATGTCATCAGGACGCTCTTCCAGCACCGCTTTGAAGACATATTTCAGCATCGCTTCTGCCAGACCCGCGACATCATCCAGATCTGCGAACGCCACTTCAGGCTCCAGCATCCAGAATTCCGCCAGGTGACGGCTGGTGTTGGAGTTTTCTGCACGGAAGGTTGGACCAAAGGTGTAGATTTTGGACAGCGCGCAGGCATAAGTTTCACCGTTGAGCTGACCAGAAACCGTCAGGAAGGCCTCTTTACCGAAGAAGTCTTTGTCATAGTCCACTTTACCTTCTGGCGTACGCGGCAGGTTTTCCATGTCCAGCGTAGAGACGCGGAACATTTCACCCGCGCCTTCCGTATCGGACGCGGTGATCAGTGGGGTAGACACCCAGAAATAACCCTGCTCGTCGAAGAAACGATGCAGCGCCTGCGCCAGCGTATGACGCACGCGGGCAACCGCACCAATCAGGTTGGTGCGTGGACGCAGGTGCGCCACTTCACGCAGGTATTCGATGCTGTGACGTTTTGCCGCCATTGGGTAGGTGTCGGGATCTTCAACCCAGCCAGTGACTTCAATGGCTGAGGCCTGAATTTCGAAACTCTGACCCTGACCAGGTGATGCCACAACAACACCGGTTACGATAACGGAACAACCCGTTGTCAGGCGCAGAACGTCATCATTGTAATTGGGCAGAGAATTATTAATGACGGCCTGTACAGGATCAAAGCAGGAACCGTCATAGACGGCAAGGAAGGAGATGCCAGCTTTAGAATCTCGGCGAGTACGCACCCATCCGCGCACGGTGACTTCTTGGTCAACGGCGACACGGCCCTGGAGTACGTCGGCTACAGGCACAACGCTCATAATATTCTCTCTGTTAATAGTCGGAAAAAATAAACACTTGTCCACCCTTACTGGGGGGGATATCTATGTTACCTGGCATCCGCCATCAGACAAGCAGATTTCGCAGTCAAAAGAGAAGAATTAAGAAATAAATTGAGGAGAGGGGAGCCTGAAAGGCTCCCGAAAGCGGTTAACTGGCTTTTTTGATCTGCGGCAGATCGAATGCTTTGCGTAATGCGCGCACAAAGGCTTTGTCATGGCAGATGGTTTTACCGGGGCTATCGGAGAGCTTCGCTACCGGCTTACCGTTACATTCCACCAGTTTTATCACGATGTTCAGAGGTTTTACCTGAGGGATGTCGCAGGTCAGGCGGGTGCCAATCCCAAAGCTCAGGTTAATTCTGGAGGTGAAATGACGATAGAGATCGACCGCTTTCGCCAGATCGAGGTTATCGGAGAAGACCAGCACCTTGCTCATCCGGTCAATGCCCAGTTTTTCGTAATGGGCAATGGCCTTTTCACCCCATTCAACCGGATCCCCGGAATCATGGCGTAATCCCTGATAACGTTCGGCAAATTCAGGGCCAAAATCACGCAAGAACGCGTCCATCGTAATACAGTCGGTAAGCGCGATGCCCAGTTGATTGGGATATTCTTCCAGCCACGCGGCCAGTGCGGCGCGCTGGCTGTTTGCCAGGTCCGGGCTTATCTGCTGATGCGCCTGGAACCACTCATGCGCCTGGGTACCCATTGGGGTCAGATCCAGACGACGTGCCAGATCGTAGTTGCTGGTGCCCACGAACCACGGCTCCTGCTGCAGACGCTTCACAATAGCCTGCTGCACTTCGCGAGAGAAACGGCGACGCGTGCCAAAATCCATCAGGCGGAAGCGGGACATATCCAGCCCTTCGGTCAGCGTTGAGAATGCGGCCAGTTTATTTTCCAGCGACGCGACCGCCTGCTCAACACCGGTTTCCGGCGAACGGTAGCGGTGGGCCAGTTCACTGATCACCGCGAGAAGCGGAACTTCCCACATGATCACTTCACGCCACGGGCCTTCAAGACGAATATCCAGCTTGCCGTTATCATTGACCACGGTCACCTGCTCCGGCTTATAGCGGAAGTCGCGCAGCCAGTTCAGGTAGTCAGCTTTAAAGAAGGGCAGGCCAGAGAGCCACTGATATTCGTCGTCCTGCAGCGTCAGATGCTGCATAGCATCGACCTGTTCACGAATGGAGTCTGCGTAGATACCGAGCAAGTCGTCACCACGGCAGCGGAATTCCGCCGCGACATGGACGTCATAGTAATGGTGGAAAACGGCTTGCTGCATATGCAGTTTATACGCGTCGGTATCCAGCAATGTATGCAGAACAGGAGAAGCGAATTGAGTCATAGGTGCGCAGTAGCATCCTCTCACAGGAGCGTTTAGTACAATAAACAACTCCGGAGTATACCTTGTTTAGTGATTTATTGAACCCCGATCACAACATAAGCGCTCTTTATGGTCGAGGGCATTTTGTGCCCCGTGTTATACAAATGTAGCAGTAACTATGCTAACCACTTGAATTTAAGGTTTTCTACTGCGCTACTATCATGCTTTGGGGCAGCGATGGGGCAATGTGTGAAAGCGCCTTGTTGAGCAGAGTAACCTGTTCGCCGCTCTTCTCAGACATCCACTTTCCATACACCTTGTAAACCATCTGTGCATCGGTATGCCCCATTTGAGTTGCTATAAAGTTTGGGTTTGCACCAGCTGATAATGACCAGCACGCATAGGTATGCCGTGACTGGTAAGCGTTGCGGTAACGAATGCCGGCGCGCTTGATTATCGGGGCCCAAATTTTATTAATCGAATTAACCGCATAATGATATCCTCTTCGGGACCCACGCTTGACGCATTGAGGGCTGAAAACGAAAGTGCATGGATGTATGACTGACTGGCCATATTCACGCAAATTCACTTCAACCTCATGCTGCCGGCCAAGGCGCGTCAGTTGGGCCTGATTCCTGAGGGCATCAATAGCTGGTTGTATGAGATAAATCACCCTGTCAGTGCCTGCCTCGGTTTTTGGCAGGGTGAACTCATACGTTTGGGTAAGGTTACGCTTAACCGTAATGGTTCCCGCGGTGAGATCGATGTCTTCCCATGCAAGACCACATAATTCCCCATGCCTCATTCCGGTATAAACGGCGACGGTCCAGAGATTTCGCATCTGCTGGTGGCCGCATGCCTGAATGAACCTGATGAACTCGTCTGTCGTGAGTGGATCTGGTTCGTCTTTTGCCTTCCTGAGCCGGTTAATTCCGCTAAACGGGTTTTCCTTTGCGTAGCCGTTATCAGCTCCAAACTGGAAGATCTCGGCCATCAGCATCATGTAATTATTCACCGTTGAAGACTTCCGGCCTTTTACCTGTGTACGGTGATCCTTCTTCATTACATGGAAGCCCGTCAGCAACTCCTTCCTGACATACAGCAAATCTTCAGTGGTAACCGCAGAAACCATTTTATTTTCGCCGATGCGCGGAAGCATGTTTTTTATGATGGATTCGTACCTACTCATGGTATTAGAGCTGATCTCCATTCTCTTCAGCTCTGACCATCTTTCGGTAAGCTCCAGCACAGTAATTTCCTTTCTATCCTGACCGAACCGGGCAAGGTTCGGTGAGTTTGGGAATTTTTCCGCATAGTTAAAATTCCCCATCCTTATCGCAAAACAAACCGAAGAACGCAGCTCACCAGCTATCTTGCGATTTTTTGCAGTGTCAGGGACACCGAGGTTTTCCCTGACACGTTTACCTTTATACAGAAACCAGATGCGGAGCGAACCGCCGTGGTTTTCGACGCCTGTCGGGTATGATGCATTAGCCATTGATCCCTCCTGACGTCCAGGAGCGTTGACGAGTGTACTGCTTTTCATGCTGTCTTCGCACCTGGTTGATTTTTTTTCTGCGCCTCGATCCACTGATCAACGGCTTTCCTGTTATACATGCATTCGCTCGAAGGCTTAGGATTACCATCTGGTGAAATGTGCAGGTACTCGCGGCCCAGCATCCAGGATTCTTTTCTGGCGCGGGTGATGGTTCCGGGCTTAAGCCCGGTAACCGCAATCAGAACCTTTTCGCTAACCCAGTCATTCGGCACCAGAAGAACGATTTCAGCACTGGTTTGCATGGATCTCCTCCATTTTCTCTTTAGCCAGACGCACGCAACGCGCAAAAGAGGAGGGCGTTACAATTTCGCGCAGAGCCTGAACCAGGAAATCGTTGTGCTGCTGGTGCAGTTCCAGGTTGCGTTCTTTTTCCTCATGACGCAGGACTGCCAGACGGGCTGTGATGATGCGACGCTTCCCTTTGATCAGCCGCAGCGCGTTCTCTGCCTTTTTGCGCCATGTGCTCCAGTCACTACTGCTGTTCGATCTCGCCAGTTGCTCTTCAATACTGAGCTGCGCTTCTTCTGCGTTAACAAGCTGCTGCAGGCAATCGCTGATAGTGTTCAGGTTGTTTGTCTCCACGAAGAATTTGTGCATTCTTAACCCTCCCACCCAATCGCCTGGAACAGGCCCATTTTAGGGTGATACCAGCGGGTGCCGCGCGGTTCAGCTTCTGACATCATCTGGCGAAACGCGGCCATAAACGGCTCCAGTTCGACGATAGCCCTACGTGACAAAAGCCCGTCTGGAGTCATAAATTCGTGCGTGTCTGTAGGGATGCGGTAGGCATTGACCAAATTTCGGCACTTGGCGTCACTCATTCCGCTTTTGGCTACCACCTGGCGGTAACCGACATATCCGGCGCGCATGGTCCCGCGTTTGATGTTCTCCACAGCTTCTGTGACTGTTTCGATCTGCTCTTCAACATGATTCAGGCGCTTCTGCTGGCGAACGGCATCGGCGGCCATTGCGGCGATCATCTCGATTTCCGTCAGCGGTGCGCGAGTGCGAAAATAGCTGTTAACCAGCTCACGCTGAACCTGCCAGGCCAGATCGTCCGTGAGTGACTTCGCCACCATCAGATATCCAGACTCGAAAAGCACAATTCCAGAGGGCGCAAACTTAGAAAACACACCTTCCGGAAGGTCCCGGCGTATAGCGTCGGAACCTAATTCAACGTAATCTACCCCCTCGACAAAGTAGTTCCTGTTTTCACGAAAATTACGTCCTGCTGTTCCATCTGGTCGTTGGTGAGCTTCGTCAATCATTGCGAATGTCACAACGCGCTGACCGCGATATTCGACTGCCGGCAGCTGTTTGTTATTGATCGTTACTGTGTTCATTTTCGTCCTCCTCAGTGCATAACCGGCTTGTCAGGCATACCTTCTTTCTGAATCTGTTCAATGAAGCTGTCATGAAGGAGATTAAAACCTTCCCGGCCCATTTTTGAGAGTTGAAGCCCGTTCTCAGCGTCCGTATCTAACATGTCCCGGTACATGCGCAGCGCCATCTGCTGGCCGAGTTCCTGACCGTATTTCTCAATGGCTAACCCTTCCACATGGCTTGCGAGTGCGAACCGCTCTGGCGCAGGATAAACACTGATTGAACCGTGCTGTCCGGAGTAGATAACTGCGGTGTCAAACCCTCCAGAATCGTTGGCAACCTCAACTGTGCCGTTCTTTGCCTGCTCCTCGGTAATGAAGACCGCAACAAGCATCCAACGCCAAATGATGATTTCTTTCTCGATGCCAGGGGTAAACCAGCCGCTTTCAATCGCTTCCATGATGCAAGCCAGCAGATCTAATCCATCCGGAATTCGTTTGTCATAGTTGCCATTGTCGAGCTGGCGAACCGCGACGGAATAACCAATGACGCGGTTACCAAAACGGATGCCTGTTGATGTCGGCTCCGGAGTAAAGGCTGAAGCAATCATCAATACACTCCTTTAGGCTTGATGGCTTGAAGTGCATCGACCTCTTTAATGAACCGGTCATGCATCGCGTCCCATTTTTCACACCATTTCTCCATTTCTCGCTTGCGCGCCAGGATACGACGCAGACGGCGAATACAACGCTGGTGGGCGGCCAGATACTCCGCCTTTGTTTCCCCGTCTCGCCATACCTCCATATCATCGCGATCAATACGCACCCGCGGGTGACGCTGTGGAAAACCTGAACGCTCAAAAGCCTCGGTGGTCATGAAGAACGCCAGATAGCGGATCGCTGTGTCTCGAGTGAAGCATTTTTTAATGCGTCCGTGGCGTACTGCCACGAAAAGCGGGCCAACTGGCGTATCGTGTTTCTGCAATGCCAGATCAATTGTGCTTACGGTGCGTTTATCGTTCATTTCCGATCCTTAACTTTTGAATAACGCTCATGGGACATTACTTCCCAGTTCTTGCCGCCATCGCGGGAGAGTAGCCGCCAGCGGTGGTTAACCTTGAGGCTCAAATTACCGGAGCCGTGCATACGGCAGGGGTGAATGCGCCTTGCTCTGAACTGGCTTAAAACGTGTGCTGCTTTGAGGTGAACCCACTCAGGAATTCGTATCGCTGTCAGTGCCATCAGATCCCCCCATTTCATGACCCTCCGTTTTCGGAGCCTCTACTTTTTGTTTTTTGACGAACTCAACCAGCTCAGAAATGAGCTCGTCGATTAATTCCTTCCCGCAATCCGTAAGGAATTCACCGCTGCCATTAACATCAACAGCGCTGCTGTAAATTCCCTTGATAGCTTTTACGCCTTCGACATTCCCGTACTCACTGATCGCAAGCCTTTCGAATTTTCTCAATAATCCATCGAGAAGAATCTCTGTTAACTCGACCGTGTTAATACCGCCTTTATTGAGCTTAATAACAAGGCAGTTACTGCCCGTTTTACGCTGGTGGCGTAATAACGCTGCCTTTAAAATTCGGCGGCGGTAGGTTTCAATTACGTTGTTTTTCACGACGTTCAAACTCCGAATCCATCCACATTGAGACCTGAGCCGACAAGTCAAGGCAGAGGCCAGACAGAGAAATTATTTGCTCGATATCCATATCAATAATATTGGAGTTAATTAATTCCATTAATTGATACAGGTTATCTGCTGTGTTTTTTGCGGTTTCTAGAGAGCTGTCTTTACTGAGCATATTCAGACCCCGTAAGCTTTGCGCATGAAAAGGTTAGAGATATGGCGGTATTCCTCACCATAGGTCGCGAAGAAAAGCCGTGCTGTTAAATACGCAGATTTATCTTTGATGAATGTCATTTTTAACCTAATCCTGTTTTCAGGTTGCAGGAAGCCACACCAGTGAAGGTGTTATTTGTTTTATTATTTAGCGTTACTTATTGAATTCGATCTTGTCCGCTTTAGAGCTAATAATGCTCTGCATTTCATCCAGTTTTTGGGAGACGAGACTTAAAACCCCAATTGAGTTTGATTCTGTTGGTATATCATCCATTGAATTATAAACGGCAAGCTTACAATCGCCGATATCACAAGCCCAAGAGTTAAGTTGATTAGCTAGCGCTGTTGGCGACTCTAATTTTTGTCCCCGTTGACATTCAGCTCCAGCATGGATGCTAAGTTGCTCCACATACTCGTAAGCAGTTTGGCTGGTCTTTAGCATAGAACGAATCAGGCAGGCAATTGTGTTATCGGCTTCCGGTGAAAATTCATTTATGCGGTAAATAACCTCCAGTAACGAAGCATTCTCAGTGATTTCCGCAGCAATATCATTTAGCATTTCGATTGGATTTTTCATTAACATTTATCCCATTCATTTTTATGGGCCTCGTTTGCATAGTTGCAGACAAACGCGAGAAGAATGTCGCTAATTTCTCTATACTCGTCATCATCAACCGCCGATAACAAACTAGCTGCTTCAACAATCAAGGACATATTCTTGAAAGCATCACAAGGATGGATGGGCAACCCCTTAAATGTTTTTATCTTCTGAGACATTTTCTATCACCTCTGAGTTGATTTGATAGAATGATGATAGAGCCTGCTATTGGTATTTGCAATAGATATTGCTATTTAAAATGCTATTGATTTTTATGTCTTTGATATCAAAAATAAAAAAAATCTATTGCTGATGTGTTTGTAACAGCACGGTAGAAATAATTGTCCTTTAGACAGTGATCTACCAATACATGAGATATCGGGAGTTGGAGCATCGAAGCTTGAGAATTAAATGGACTGTGAAAGGGCGAGATACTCGCAGAGAGCAAGAGGGTAGGGTAGGAGTTCCGATCAGGTAGTGACCCTGTACACGATTCTGTGTAAATGCCTTTTCTCAGAAGTGACCGTCCAGGCGGTCACCGAACTCGATAATAAAGCGGCTCATTGCCATACGCCAGTCCCTCAGCGGCATCGTCCATTTCTGTGAGGCCGCCTGGATTGCCAGCCACACCACCTTTTTCACCGCGTCGTCCGTCGGGAACACCTTACGCTTTTTGATAGCATGCCGGATCACGCTGTTCAGTGATTCTATGGCGTTGGTGGTGTAGATGACTTTGCGGATGTCTGCCGGGTAAGCGAAGAACGTCGCCAGGTTGGCCCAGTTTGCCTGCCAGCTTCGGCTTATCTGCGGATAGCGGCTGTCCCAGGCTGCGGCGAACGCTTCCAGCGCCTGCTGGCCTGCTTCTTCCGTCGGTGCCTGGTAAATCGCTTTCAGGTCGCGGGTGACGGCTTTGTAGTCCTTCCAGGAGACGAACCGCAGGCTGTTGCGCACCATATGCACGATGCACAGCTGGATGCGGGCCTCCGGATACACCGCGTTGATGGCGTCCGGGAAACCTTTCAGGCCGTCAACGCAGGCAATGAGGATATCGTTCAGGCCACGATTCTTCAATTCTGTCAGCACATTCAGCCAGAACTTCGCCCCTTCATTTTCGGCCAGCCACATCCCCAGCAACTCTTTCTGGCCTTCGATATTAATGCCCAGCGCCAGGAACACTGATTTATTGATGACACGACTATCCTGTCGGACTTTCAGGACGATACAGTCAAGATAAACAATGGGATAGACTGCATCCAGCGGACGATTTTGCCATTCGACAACCTGCTCCATGACCGCATCGGTGACCTTTGAGACCAGCGCGGGTGAGACATCCGCGTCATACAACTCTTTGAACGCGGCGGCGATCTCGCGTGTGGTCATCCCTTTGGCATACAACGATAAAATCTGGTTATCCATGCCGGTAATGCGGGTCTGGTTTTTCTTCACCAGTTGGGGTTCGAAGGAGCCATCACGATCGCGTGGGGTACGTAGTTCCAGAGGGCCATCGCCGGTGGTAACGGTCTTTGTGGAATAGCCGTTACGGGAATTAGCCCCCAGTTTGGGCTGATTTTTATCGTAGCCCAGATGGTGGGACATTTCGGCGTTGAGAGCCGCCTCAACGCTGATTTTCTTCAGCAGGCGATCGAACTGGTTGAGATCGTCAGGGGTTTTGAGATTTTTGGCCAGTTCGTTAGCCAGAGCCTGCAACTGTTTTTCGTCCATAAATTAACCTGCTTTTGATGTTGGATTGAACATATCAAAATCAGGCAATTACACAAATTTATGTACAGACTCCAGGTAGTCGCCCGCCTGGTTGACTGGTGGTTACTATTGTGGGGGCACATAGAAAACCCGACGCACTGGCCGGGTTAAGAATCCATTCAGCTTGTTATGCGTAAGTTTTTATTTTAATTTGCATTATTCACCCATGCTTCCTGTAGGTCTGCGGCATGCTGCCGATCACCTTTCCGAAGATGAAAATTTTGTTCATCTCTTCCTTCTCGATTGGTTCCCATGGTAGATAGGTATGGTTGTCAGAGATAACTAAGAGTTTGTCTTTCATCTTTTGTAAGCGCTTAACATGCGATGTGTCATCGTAGATGAACGCGTATATACCGTCGCCGTCGAAATGCTGAACGCTGATATCGACGAAGAGTAAGTCCCCTGGCTCTATGGTGCCAGACATGCTATCACCTCGAACGTTGATGATGCGTATCTGCTCCTGTTTCCGGCCATTAAACATTTGACGGGCATCTTCAACTGAGTATTCCACGGAGCGCAGCACCTCCACGAATTCGCTGTTAATTATGCCCGGGCCAGCACTTACGGTAAGGTCGAGTACGTCAACTCTGAAGATGGCTGGATCTTTTTTGTTATTCATCGGTGGGGGTGGTTGTTGGTCGTCACCCCTCATTGGTCCAGTACCGTTTGATAGCCACTCCGAACGAACACCCAGGGCATTAGCTATTTCAACGATTTTGGTTGTGCCTCTAGCATTTCCAGATGTTATTCGCCATATGGTTGGTTGTGCCATATTCGCCGCTTTGGCTAACTGACCCTGGCTCATGCCCATCTCATGCATTGCGTAGTTAAGTCTGTCAGCTAGCGTCTTAAGTGTTCTCTCTTGCATATTTATAGCCTCCGCTATCACATTCTAGTCAAGCATGATAAACAAGTCTATTGCTCATTCCAATAGCAATTGCTATTATAAGTTCGATAGCAACTGAACGGGATTAGCAAAAAAATGAAATCAGCAATTGAAAGAGCTATTGATGCTGCTGGAGGAGTAAATGCTCTAGCTCGCGCTATAGGTGTAAAACAACCCTCTGTCTCTCGCTGGAGAAAGGTTGGTGTTGTTGGGGTGGAACATGTGCCTGATGTTGCGGCCTTTACTGGGATTCCCGCCCATGAACTGAGACCTGACAAACCAAAATTATTCCCTCACCCGGGCAATGAGGTGTGACATGTCACACCCAATCACTACCGAAAACCAAATTAAGCCATTGGATATCGATTATCGCGATCCGCGCGGTGTGATTGTGCATGTCACCGGCTGGAATCGGGATAAACAGCAGGTGTATTTCACCAGACAGAATTATCCGCATGAATGCATGCAGCCTGTCTGGAAGTTCCAACAATATTTTACGAAGGTCTCGGAGGCGCAAAATGCGTGATTACGGAAAGGTGTCTCCTCACTTCTGGATTGGCAGAACAGGCAAAGAGCTGCGTCAGGCTGGGCCAGAGTCTCAGCTTGTGGCGTTGTACCTGCTTACCAGTCCGCACGCCAATATGATCGGTCTTTATTACATGCCTCTTGCGTTCCTGTCTCATGAGACTGGATTAACCATGGAAGGGGCTAAGAAGGGGCTTAATAGCGCCATTAAAGCCGGGTTTTGTAAGTACGACGAGCATTCAGAGATGGTGTGGGTCATCGAAATGGCAACGCATCAAATCGGCGAGGCACTGAAACCCGGAGACAAGCGCTGCACTGGAGTACAGAACGAATACAACAAAATATCGGATAACCTATTTCTTTCAGAGTTTTACGAGAAATATTCGAAGCAGTTCAATATGACCTGTCCCCGTAGTAGTGAGCTCCAGATCCCGGATGTAAATGAAGGGGCTTCAAAGGGGCTTGCAAGCCAAGAGCAGGAACAGGAGCAGGAGAAAGAACAAGATCAAACTAATTTGTCCGATTCGAATCGGACTGATGGCGATAAACCTGACGAGTCGAAAGGGAAACCTTCACAGGAAAAACCTGATTCAGAATCAGATGATGCTGAAGGCCAAGATCCAGTCGATGTCGCTTTCGAAAATATTTTTTGGGGGGCAGGTCTGAGAAAGGATGCCAAGGTCAAGGCTAAGTCAGCGTTCAGGACCAAATATCGCGACTGGAAAAAAGCGAACCGAGGTACGCCTGAGAACTTCGCCGTTATGCTGGCTGAAGATATCAGCCTCCGGGTGAAAACACAGCAAATGGGGTTCGACAAACTCCTGCCAGCGTCATACCTGAACGGAGAGCGCTGGAACGATGAAAAACCAAATGGAGCTCCTCAGATATCCGCAAGCGCAAACGCCATCGGTGGGACAGGTGCTTCCTGGTTCGCAAAACCAAGTGACGGTTCGGCTGAGGTATTTATCAGCCAGGCAGCCATTGACCGCATGAAGCGCGGAGCTAACCGCCCATGAAAAGAATCCTCAAACGTCTACTGGTTGCTGGCTATAACCGAGGCTTTTTGCGTGAGGAATTCGTGACTATGTGCTTTATAAAATTCGATTTACGGAGTGTGTGATGACCCCTGCTGAGTTATCTGAAAAATTGTGGGACAACGCCGAAAGAGTTGCGAAATACCTGCTTCCACGAGGACACCTCGAGGGCAAGGAGTGGTGCGCTGGTAATACCAATGGTGATGCCGGTAAGAGCCTGAAAATTAATCTCGGTGGTAAGAAGACTTGGGCAGATTTTGCAAGCGGCGACAGCGGAGACCTGCTTGATCTTTGGGTGCTGGTGCGTAACTGCCAGCTGCACGACGCTATGCGGGAAGCGAAAGAGTTCCTTGGGCTGAAGGACGACGATAACCACTTCGAGGCGAAGAAAAAAACCTTCTCACGGCCAACCAAAAAAGGCGTTAAAAAGGCGAGCCATTGCTACGACTACCTCTCTTCCCGTGGCATCACCCGAGAGACAGCTGATCAATTCCGTGTTTCGGACGCAGTCGTCTGGTACCACGATGAAAACCGCGAAATTCCGGCAGTGGCGTTTCCGTATCTTCGCAACGGTGAGCTTTTGCAGGTAAAGCGAATCGGCACTGAACGACCAAATGGCAAAAAGTTGATCATGGCTGAAGCTGATTGCGAGCCATGTCTGTTTGGCTGGCAGGCTATGGACGCGAAAGCTCGCGCTGTTGTGCTTTGCGAAGGAGAGATTGACTGTATGACCTACTCGCAATTCGGTATCAGTGCTCTATCGGTACCGTTCGGCGGTGGAAAAGGGGCCAAACAGCAATGGATCGAATACGAGTATCACAACCTCGACCGATTCGAAGAAATTTGGTTAAGCCTCGATAACGATGATGTAGGGCGCGAAGCCGCAAAAGAAATTGCTCGTCGTCTAGGGGAGCATCGTTGCCGCCTGGTAGAGCTGCCGCACAAAGATATCAATGAATGCCTGACCTCCGGGATGAGCGAGGATGAAATCTGGCACTACTTGGGGACCGCTAAATTCTTTGACCCTGATGAACTCTGCTCTGCGGGTGATCTCCTTCAGGAAACACTGGATGCGTTCGAGCATCGAGACGTTGGATTATTTTCCAGCCCGTGGGATTCGCTGAACAGTAATTTCAAATTCCGCGCCGGCGAGCTGACGCTGGTTAACGGAGTAAACGGCCACGGAAAAACCGAGCTGGTGGGACATATCGCCGTCAATGCCATGAGCCAGGGAGTCCGGGTATGCATTGCCTCGCTGGAGCTTAAGCCTGGGAAAATGTTGGCTCGTCTTACCCGGCAAACCATTTGTAGAAAAAACCCAGAACGTACTGAAATCATCATGACTAACGAGTGGTTTTCTGATCGTCTTTGGGTGTTCAAACTCACCGGAACAGCCAAGGCCGATCGCCTGCTGGAAATATTTGCCTATGCCAGACGCCGCTATGGAATCGATCTTTTCGTTATCGACAACTTGGCAAAATGTGGACTCGATGAGGAGGACTACGGTGGACAAAAAGAATTTATCGATACCCTCTGCGACTTTAAAAACGAGCACAACTGCCATGTTCTGCTGGTAACGCATGCCAGAAAAACAAACGAAGCTGCACCAACAGGGAAAATGGATGTTAAAGGCACTGGCGCTTTAACTGACATGCCCGACAACGTTATGGCCGTCTGGCGTAATATCCCGCGCGAACTGGCGCAGCGCAAAGCTGAAAGAATGGGGTATGAGAGCCTTGATAAGGACGAACAGACTGCTATCCAAATGCCCGCTTCGATGATCCGCCTGTTGAAACAACGTGAAGGGGAAGGCTGGATCGGAGACATAGGGGCTAACTTTGATTCCCGCTCACACCAGTTTATCGAGGGTGATAAAGGGCCCTTCAATTATTTGGCCGGCAAACAGCAAAGTGAAATTGATATTGAGTGGGAAGCCACCAACGCAACGAGGTATTAAAATGGATCGTCTAATTAGAGAAATGTCGTATCTCTTTACCAAGCAGCGTTTTTTGGAGCTTCAGGAAACGGCAAAAGACATCGCAATCGGTCATAGTGATTTCCCTGAGTGTTTCGGTCTTATTGCTGACGCCATCGCTGAATTTGTTGAAGACACTCCTGATGATGAGTGGCGAGAGCATGAAAAAATCCTTATGCACTACGTTGCTATGCGTGTTCTGACGCTGTGGGGTAACGGCGATAAAATGACTGATGTCCAGTGGGCGCACCCTGGCTGGTTTGGCACTGCTGAAAAGGGGGAAACCATTCAATGAAGTTGGAAACATCACTCAAACATTTCAGCCCTCAGGGAATGCACATCAGCGACGACGTGAAAGGAACCTCTCCGGACCGCCTTACAGGAACAGATGTAATGGCGGCGATTGGCACCACCAGCAGCCGTGCGCGCTTCGGCCTGGCGGCGTTCTTCGGTAAAGCGGGAATCAGCAAAACGGATGAACAGCTCGCAGTTCAGGCGCTGGCGCGATATGCGATGGATGCCGCACCGAAGAATGTTCGCAAAGCAGCTGGTGGGCAGTTCGGATGGTGCATGCAGATGCTGGCGCAATTTGCCTTTGCTGATTATTCACGTTCGGCGGCTACAAGCGTGACGTGTCACAGCTGCAGTGGTACCGGACGAACAACCCGCGAACAGATTACCCGCAAGGTTTCGTACCCATGGGGTAAAGCTCCATACTGGGCCTGCCGCTCTCGTGCTGTTCGACCGTCTGACTGGGAGCAGTGGATGGAGGTAACAGAGGTTGTACCGGCGGTCTGTGATGCTTGCGAAGGCAAGGGAACGATCAGCGCCCGGTGCAGGTGCGGCGGTAAAGGTGAAGTGCTGGATCGCAAAGCGACCAAAGAACGTGGCGCACCGGTTTTCAAAACGTGTGAACGTTGCTCTGGTAATGGCTTCTCTGCTATCTCCTCGGCGACGGTACACCGTGCCATTCTGAAGCGTCTCCCGGACCTCCATCAGTCCTCATGGTCACGCAACTGGAAACCCTTTTATGAAATGCTGGTGGACACGCTGCGCCAGGGGGAGCGTCACGCGGCAGTAGAGTTTGAGAAGGCGACAACTTATTAATATGATCGGAACAAATGGCGACACTTTTTTGCACGTTAGTGTTGACTTTGCATAAAACTGTCCTGTATGCTTCTGATTATGGAGTATAGCGCCTGTAGATAATTAACCTCTAAAAGCCCGCCACGTTGCGGGTTTTTTTATTTCCAGCAAGGTTTTTCTTCATTGCGTTTGTTATGTTGTGTTTTTTAACTGAGGGTCAGTTGATGAGCGCAGATGAAAACTTGTTGAGTAAAATTCAGGAAGTACGGACGGTAGAGGATGTGGAGCAAGTCAATTTGGGCCTTTCTAAAGGCTGGGTGATTTTGATGATCACCGAGAGCTCTACAGTCTGGGAAGATGGCAGCAAAAGCAGCCTTGTTACATATCACATGGGCAAGCCGAAGGCATTGCCGGTCTGATCAAGCCTTACCAAATCAAAAATTTCAATCATATATAGGCCACCTCACGGTGGCCTTTTTTTGTTTCCCCTCAACCTTCTGAGAGGATCAACAGCAATAAGAGGGGGCAAAATGTCCGATCCATTAACCGGCACCGGCGCAGTTCTCGGCGGCGGCCTGCTGGGTTCAGTCCTGTACGGCGTCTTTACTCATACAGATTTCGGTGTGGTGTTTGGGGCGTTTGGTGGTGCGGTGTTCTACGTCGCAACAGCAACGAACCTGTCTCGTGCACGACTGGCTGGGTATTTTCTGACGTCGTTTATCGTTGGGGTGCTTGGGGCTGGATTTGTTGGCTCACTGCTAAATGCCGCATCGCGATATGAAAAACCGTTGGATGCACTCGGAGCAGTGATTCTGTCTGCCCTGTGTATCAAAATCCTAACTTATCTTAATAACCAGGATCTGAACAGCCTGTTCAGCTTTTTCTCGCGTTTACGCGGAGGAGGGGGAAATGGCAGGTGAGCTGACTGCATTCTTTAATGCATTTATCTGCGCGGTAATTGTTGTCGTTCTGATGTTCTACCAGCGACATGGCGCCCGGCATCGTCCTTTCATCTCTATCATGGCGTATGTAACCGTACTGGTTTATGCCGTTATCCCGTTGCAGTTTATCTTCGGTCTCTATCGTGACTCCAGCTGGCTGGTGGTGGTGGCAAACCTCCTTATCTGCGCCGCCGTTATGAGGACCCGGGGAAATCTGGCACGTCTGGTAGATCATCTGAGGCACTAATGAACCAAACACAATTTGAAAAGGCGGCAGGTATAAGCGCCGGTCTAGCCGTGCGCTGGTTTCACTATATCGATGCTGCAATGAAGGAATTCGGCATCACGGCGCCGCTCGATCAGGCCATGTTCATCGCACAGATGGGGCATGAGTCCACGGGATTTACCCGGCTGGTGGAAAACCTGAATTACGCGGCTGAAAACTTAGTGCCTACATTCGGCAGACACCGCATTACTCCCCAGCAGGCCGCCGCGCTCGGCAGAACGGCAACTCAACCGGCAAACCAGAAAGCGATAGCCAATCTGGTTTACGGCGGTGAGTGGGGCAAAAAGAACCTTGGAAACCAGGTTGCTGGTGATGGCTGGAAATATCGCGGCCGAGGCCTTAAGCAAATCACCGGGCTTAGCAACTATCGCAACTGCGGCCAGGCTCTCAAACTGGATCTGGTTTCGTATCCCGAACTACTGGAACGAGATGAATACGCTGCGCGCTCCGCCGCATGGTTCTACGTCTCGCACGGATGCCTGCTCCATTCAGGCGATGTGGAGCGCGTCACGCTGCTTATCAATGGCGGTCGTAACGGTCTGGATAAACGCCGCGCGCTGTTTAACCTGGCGAAATCTGTCCTGGTGTGAGGTCACTATGGGGTTTGAAACTTTATTTGGTATTGCTGCAGCAGTCATTGCCGCCATCGCTGGCGCTTTCGGCCTGGGCCATATTCGCGGCACCAGTAAAGCAGAGGCTAAAGCCAACCAGCAGCGCACCGAAGAGAATGCAGCGGCGACCGTTGCGGCGGCAGAACGTAAAGCGGAAGTCACTAAAGAGGCCAGTAATGTCCAGCAGACTGTTAATCACATGCCTGATGACGATGTTGATCGCGAGCTGCGCGAAAACTTCACCCGCCCCGGTGGTGATTGATACGGGCTGCCTGTGGACCCGGATTATCTATCTGACAAACCACGATATTGACGTTCTGGACCGCCAGACGAAGAAAGACATCCTGGCGCATAACAAAGCGTGGCAGGCGAACTGCAAACAACCAACCGATAGCAGTATATTAACAAGGTGATTAAGTGCTAAGGCGTGGTCAGTTGTGATTAAAAAGTATCCAGCCGTGTTATGATAGACCTCACTCTTAGAGAGGTTAAAAATTATGTCATTCTTCGATTACGCACTTAAACGCGTTGAAGCGGCGACCAAAACAACAGTGACTTGCCCGATATGTGGTCATCACTCTAATCAACCTTCCACAAAAGTACGACAGGAGCTGCCGTTGCTTTGTCCTCGATGCAAATCACTATTTGTCATTCACAGATAATATGCTGACCTGCTGAATATAACCGCCTCCGGGCGGTTTTTTATTGCCATCACCATGGGCAGGCCCATCGTAATGGCTGTAGGGGATAAACATAAATTATGCCCTGTAGAGGATAAAAATGCAGGTAACTATAGACGGCGTACAGTATGCGCCAGCTTGTGCTAATTCAGCGCGGATCGGCATTGCTATAACGACACATCAGCGCCCCGACGTCCTGAAACGATCACTCGAACAACATATGAAACATATGCCTTCGGGCGCGCTGGTGGTTGTTATCGATGATGGTTCAAAACCTGCAGCGGTAGTTCCCCACGGCGTGCAGCTGCTTCGCCATGAAAAATCACTCGGCATTGTTGCCTCGAAGAACGCCAGCCTGTCAGCCCTGATGGATGCCGGGTGCGAGCATCTGTTTTTATGGGATGACGATGCGTATGCCATCGCCGATAACTGGCATCTTCCCTACATCAAATCACCCGAGCCACATCTGGCTTACCAGTTTCTCGATCTTGCTGGCCAGAATAAGCTCAATGACCTTTCGGTGCTTTACCGTGACTATCAGCATGTGGCGTACACCGGGCAGCGCGGAGTGATGCTCTATTACCACCGTAGCGCCATCGAGAAGGTGGGTGGATTCGATCCGGTTTATGGTCGCGGCATGTACGAACACAGTGACCTCGCGCTACGTATCCATAACGCAGGACTGACTACGTGGGCTTACGGTGATGTGGTCGGTTCAGAAAAGCTGATTCATTCTCTCGATGAGCATGAAGCCGTAGAGCGTTCGGTACCGCGTCCCGACCGACAGGCGCTGGTGGAACGTAACGTGAAGATCCATAACGAACGGCGTGATTCTGGGTTTACTGGTTATGTTGAATACCGCCAGCAGCGCGACGTGGTTATCACAACGCTGCTTACCAGTCAGCCTGACCCGCAGCGCGGCACAAAAATGGCGGCCTCGCCTGACATGCTGGCTAAATGGGCGTCCTCGCTTCGGAATTGTGGACGTATTGCGCTGGTGGATGAGCTGCAGACGGCACCGGCAGACGTTGAGCTGTATCGCGTCGCTGACGTGAAGATGAATGTCTACTTCCGGCGCTGGCTGCACATCTGGCAGCACCTGCGCGATCATCATGAATACCGTTTCGTCTGGTGTACCGATGGAACCGATGTCGAAATGCTTCGCGCACCGTGGGAAGAAATGCAGCCCGGTAATGTTTATGTAGGTTCAGAACCGAAGACATACGCTGACACTTGGGCAAAGCAGAATCATCCAGAGCGTATCTATCAGGAGTTCATCGAAGCGCACCGCAACGATGTGATGCTAAACGCTGGTCTGCTGGGTGGTACCCGCTCTGATGTAATGGCGTTCGCTCACGGCATCATCCGTCTTTACTACCGGATCGAGAGCTATCGGTTCTGGAAGAAAGAACAGGCTGGTGCCGCGGTGGGTGACATGATGGCGTTCGGCATTGTTGCGCAGTCATTCGCTGACAGGCTGGTCACCGGCCCACTGGTTCACACGGTGTTCAAAACTGGGGGCATCGGCAAAGAAAATGCCTGGTGGCGCCATAAATAACAGGAGGTCTTATGATTTCGTATGAGGTTGAGTTCCCGACCCAAAAATCTGTAAGTTTAAAAATTGACGGCTTAAATGCATCTGGATTTCCGAAAACCATGGTGACTGATGCTATTGGTGGTGATGTTAAAGTACAGCTCGATAAGAAAACTATGCTGACTGTACCTTATCGTGAAGACATTACAGCAGACTTTACTCTTGAAGGTTACAAGCAGCGCGCTGAAACTCACGCGAAAACTGTAATCGATCAGATTGTGAATGCGGCTCAGCACCGAGCCGCTGACGATTTAATTCAGGAAGTTACGAACGCGGTTGCTTCTTCTGAATTATTTTCTCAACTCTCTTAATCGCTTCGTGAGCATCTGGGGCAGATGAAATTTCAGGCGGTGTAACCTCCTTCAGTACATCCATCAGAACGTCCCCAACATTCTGTTTTGGTGACAGCTTGTTAACAGCTTCAATAATCAAAGAAAAAACCAGTTTATTGGTGGCTTTTTCAATCTTTAATTCACGTTGTAAATCTGCAACTGCTTTTTCCAGTTCTGACATGGAACCCATGGGTATTTTCCTTTTCGGAGGTAATCAGCCATCCCCCCGCGACAGAGTGCGCCAGTGTCCAACCACTGACGGGCTGAATGCTTACCTTAACCAGGGTTAAAACGAAGCAACACCCTGATATTCAGACAGTAGCCGCCATCGTGCGGCTTTTTTATTGGAGATTCGCTGGTGGCTGAAGACATAAAGTTTGTGGTGGTCGGCCATGTTTCTCGCATAGTTCATGCACAACGTCTCGCTGCGATGCTGGATGCCCATCTGCTTATTGATGACGGTAACCACGGTGCGAACTGGAATCATCGGCGTGCGCTTGAGTGGACAGCAGAACAAACCTGCCGGGTAGTTGTTGTTGAAGATGATGCGATGCCAGTGGACTTGTTCTTCACTTCAGTCACGAGCTGGCTTAACCGCTTCCCGGAATCGCTGGTGAGTTTTTACCTGGGCACTGGCCGACCACCACAGTATCAGATGCAGGTAGCCGAACGTCTGATTGTTGCTGACAAGACACGGTCTGACTTCATCACGCTGCCGCGCCTTATACACGGCGTGTGCTACAGCGTACCGCCTCAGCATATTGAACGAGTCCTTTCTCGATGGGACAGCAGTAAGCCAGCCGACTATGCAGTCGGGGATGCCTATGGCGGCGCGGTGGTTTATCCGTGTTACTCGCTGGTGGATCATGCTGATGGTGAGCCTGTTGAGCGTCACCCTGACTCAGCGCCACGTACAGAACGCCGCCGGGCGTGGAGGTTAGCCTGATGCCTGCGTTAATACCGAGAGCATGCCGCAAGCGTGGCTGCCCCGGCACAACCACAGATCGCTCAGGCTATTGCCCCAAACACCTTAACGAAGGCTGGCAGCAGCATCAGCGGGGACAGAGCAGGCATCAGCGCGGTTATGGCAGTAAGTGGGACAGGCTGCGCCCAATCGTTCTCGACAGAGATAAACACCTTTGTCAGGAATGCCTGCGAAATGGAAGGTATACACCCGCTGAGACGGTGGACCACATTAAGCCGAAAGCTCACGGCGGTACTGACGATCTCTCTAATCTGGAATCAATTTGCCGCGGCTGCCATAAAGCCAAGACAGCACGCGAGCGCCTGAACAGAAATTAAGTAACGAGGTGAAGATGACTGAATCGAAACATGGTTCAGGGCTTTCGCGCGCCCAGATGAAAGATATTCCCGGTTATCCAGGGTATCTGGCAAGTGACGATGGTCTTATTTACTCGCTCCGCTCAGATAGCGTTCGGCGGCTGTCGATGCGGCTACATAACGGCTATTGGCACGTGAATGTAAACACCGGAGCAGGTAATGATACGAAAGTGAAGAAGCAAGTGCATCAGCTTGTGTTGCTTGCCTTTACCGGGCCAAAGCCATCTGAAGCCCATATCACCCGCCATCTGGATGGCAACCCGCTGAACAATTGCAAAACAAACCTCGCTTGGGGAACGCCAAAGGAGAACACCTCAGACAGCATGCAGCATGGAACGGCCGCTTGTCTGCGGCGCGGACAGCGAGCGGTCGCAACAAAATTGAAGCCTGAAATCATCCTGAGCATTGAGCGAGAGGCGAAGTCCGGTAAGACGTTGGTAGAAATTGCAAAGCGCTACGGTATTACGCACACGCATGTTCGCCGCATCAGGGATCATCTGTGCCATCCAGATATTTGGTCAAAGGGGGAGGGGGGGTAAAAACCTCAGGGGAATCACCCTAAAGGACCGCCGCCTAACCTCTTTTCACATCGCCGCAGGTTAGAAAACTTTTTTATGGGGTCCCCCATTCGATGATTAATAGGAGTTTTCGATTATGTCTGGACCACCGAAAACCCCGACCCATCTACGTTTGGTGAGGGGTAACCCATCTAAACGCCCGATCAACAAAAACGAACCAAAACCCGCTGCTGGGGTACCCCCAACACCGAAGCATTTCGACAAGCAGGGGAAATACTGGTTTAAGCGGATGGCCGACGAGCTCGATGCTATCGGTGTGATGTCCCAACTGGACGCCAGAGCCCTTGAGTTGCTGGTTGAGGCATATACCGAATACCGGCACCACTGCGACACGCTTGAAATTGAGGGGTACACCTACCGGACCGAAACGCAGAGCGGGGATGTGATGATCAAAGCTCACCCGGCGGCCATTATGAAAGCTGATGCCTGGAAACGTCTGCGCGCCATGCTCGGAGAGTTCGGCATGACGCCAGCCAGCCGCTCTAAAGTGAATGCAAAAGGTCCTGATGCGGTTGACCCGCTGACCGAGTTTATGAAAGCGAGGGATTAATGGCTAAGGTTGCAGAAGGCATCCGCTACGCCGAGAGGGTAGTGGCGGGAGAAATTATTGCCTGTGAGTATGTGCGCCTTGCCTGTCAGCGTTTTCTTGACGATCTGGCACACGGCGAAGAGCGCGGTATTTTCTTTAGTGAGCCGCGCGCGCAGCACATTCTGAATTTCTATAATTTTGTGCCTCACGTAAAAGGCGCGCTGGCAGGCCAGCCTATTAAGCTGATGGACTGGCATGTTTTCATCCTGATTAATATTTTTGGATTTGTGATCCCGCTGGTTAATGAAGAAACGGGAGAAACCGTCCTGCGTAACGACGGCAGCGGTCGTCCGGTAATGGTTCGGCGCTTTCGTACTGCTGATGTTGAGGTGGCCCGTAAAAATGCCAAATCAACACTTTGCTCTGGCGTGGGGCTGTATATGGCTGGTGCCGACGGCGAGGGCGGTGCGGAGGTTTATTCCGCTGCTACCACCCGTGACCAGGCGCGAATTGTTTTTGAAGACGCGAAGAATATGGTCAAGAAGGCGAAAGCCACTCTTGGGCGGATCTTCGAATTCAACAAGCTAGCTATCTACCAGGAACAGACAGCCTCTAAATTCGAGCCATTATCATCAGATGCGAACAACCTCGATGGCCTGAACATTCACTGCGCCATCGTCGACGAACTGCATGCTCACAAGACCCGTGACGTCTGGGACGTTCTGGAGACGGCAACCGGCGCGCGCCTGCAATCGCTGCTTTTCGGTATCACCACAGCTGGCTTCAACAAAGAAGGCATCTGCTACGAACTGCGTGATTACGCAATTAAGGTGCTGCGTGGGCTGGTAAAAGACGATACGTTTTTTGCCATCATCTACACCTTAGATGAAGGTGATGATCCCTTTGATGAAAAAGTCTGGCAGAAGGCGAATCCGGGTCTGGGTATCTGTAAGCGCTGGGATGACCTTCGCCGCCTGGCTAAAAAGGCTAAAGAGCAGGTTTCTGCCAGGATTAACTTTTTTACCAAGCACATGAATATCTGGGTAACCGCTGAGGCGGCCTGGATGGACATGATGAAGTGGGAAAAATGCGAGTTTATCGCCCCGCAGCACGAACTTAAAACCTATCCCTCATGGATTGGCGTTGACCTTTCAAACAAAATTGATATCTGTGCGGCCGCTAAAGTCTGGCGTTCGCCAGATGGTCACGTCCATGCAGATTTTAAATTCTGGCTGCCGGAAGGACGGCTTGAGAAATGTTCCCGACAGATGGCAGAGCTCTATCGTAAGTGGTCCGAGCTGGACAAGCTGATCCTTACCGACGGGGATGTAATAGACCATGCTCAGATTAAGGAGGAGCTTCAGGAGTGGGTTGCTGGCGAGAGTCTGAAAGAAATTGGCTTCGATCCGTGGAGTGCGACTCAGTTCAGCCTTGCGCTGGCAGAAGAAGGGTTGCCGCTGGTGGAAGTGCCGCAGACGGTTCGCAATTTCTCTGAGGCGATGAAAGAGGTCGAAGCACTGGTATACGGGGGCCGCTTCCATCACAGCGATCACCCGGTAATGAATTGGATGATGTCCAACGTAACCGTAAAACCTGACCGAAACGAGAACATTTTCCCTAACAAGTCCACACCAGAGGCCAAGATTGATGGCCCTGCGGCATTGTTTACTGCAATGAGCCGCGTTCTGGTCAACGGTGGCAATGACCAGCAGGATCTTTCTGGATTCTTCAATAATCCCATCATGGTAGGTTTCTGATGAAAAAAAACAAACAGCCAGGCAGGGTGAAGAGTGCTCTGCTTAACTGGCTCGGTGTGCCTATCAGCCTCACTACCGGCACGTTCTGGGAGGAATGGTTTGGTACCAGCAGCAGCGGAAAGGTGGTAACGGCCGATAAAGCCATCCAGCTATCGGCAGTTTGGGCATGTGTCAGGTTGTTAAGTGAGTCTATTTCAACACTCCCGTTGAAAATCTACATAAGGCAGCCTGACGGATCACGTAAAGCGGCAACCGATCACCCGGCCTATTCGATACTGTGTCGCAAACCAAATTCAGAAATGACACCATCCCGCTTTATGTTGATGGTAGTCGCCAGTATTTGCCTGCGCGGGAACGCCTTCATTGAGAAGAAATTCATCGCAAACCGCCTGGTGTCGCTGGTCCCTTTACTGCCGCAAAACATGGTGGTTAAGCGCCTTACCACCGGTGCGCTGGAGTACAAATACACCGAAAACGGAAACGAGCGCGTCATTTCCGTCAAAAACATCATGCACATTCGCGGATTCGGTCTGGACGGTGTTTGCGGCATGATGCCGATGAAAACTGGCAGAGATGTGATCGGTTCAGCGATGGCGGTGGAGGAGTCTGCAGCCAAAATTTTCGAGCAAGGGTTACAGAGTTCTGGCTTCCTGACAGCGGAGCAAGCATTAAACGATGAGCAAAGGGAAAGACTCCGTGAGTACATGGCTAAGTTTACCGGTTCAAAGAACGCCGGGAAAATTATGGTTCTGGAGGGCGGACTAAAGTACCAGGGCGTTACCATGAATCCGGAAGACGCCCAGATGCTGGAAAGCCGCTCATTCAGTATTGAGGAAATCTGCCGCTGGTTCCGGGTTCCTCCTTTCATGGTTGGTCACACCACGAAACAAAGCAGCTGGGCGTCAAGCCTTGAGGGTATGAACCTGCAGTTCCTGACACACACCCTGCGACCGCTACTGGTGAACATAGAGCAGGAAATTGGCCGGTGCTTGCTTGATAGCGATGATGAGGTGTTTGCAGAGTTCTCGGTTGAAGGACTGCTGCGAGCCGACAGCGTGGGCCGTGCTGCGTACTATACCAGTGCGCTTCAGAATGGCTGGATGTCCCGCAATGACGTTCGCCGTCTGGAGAACATGCCGCCGATTGAAGGGGGCGACATTTACACCGTTCAGCTCAACCTGACGCAACTGAAAAATCTCGAAAGCATCAATCCTGCTGTTCAGGCTCTGGCTCTGAGAGAACTACACAACCACGTATTCCCAGATATTTCCTTTGAACAATCTCCGCTGAAACAGGCCGCTTAGGAGCACTATCCTGATGAGCAAAAAACAACTTCCGGTAGCACCGGCGGGTCGCCCCTGCGCGCGCGTTACCTGTGAAACATTACCGTCCGCACTGGACCGCTGGGACGGCGGGATCAAAGCGGCGGCCACCGACGATAACAGCATTTCTGTTTTTGATGTTATCGGGAAGGACTACTGGGGCGAAGGGGTAACAGCTAAACGTATTGCCGGTGCGCTTCGGGCGATGAACGGGGCCGACGTCACGGTGAATATCAACTCACCGGGCGGGGACATGTTCGAAGGTCTGGCTATTTATAACCTTCTCCGCGAATACGAAGGCCTTGTAACGGTGAAGGTGCTTGGCATTGCAGCCAGTGCCGCCTCGATCATCGCAATGGCCGGGGATGATATTCAGATTGGTCGTGGTGCCTTCCTGATGATCCACAACTGCTGGGTTTACGCGATGGGCAACCGCCATGACTTTGCAGAACTGGCGCAGTCACTGGAGCCATTTGATACCGCAATGGCTGATATCTACGCGGCGCGATCCGGCCTTGATATGGCCGTCGTGCAGAAGTTGATGGATGCAGAAAGTTATATCGGTGGAAGTGACGCCGTGGCGAAAGGACTGGCAGACAGCCTGCTTTCTGCTGATGCGGTCAGCGACGGAGACGAATCACCTGCCGCCGCGCTTCGAAAACTTGATGCGTTGCTGGCTAAAACCAACACCCCGCGCTCTGAGCGCCGAAAACTCATTAAAGCCTTATCCGGTGGCATGCCTGGCGCTGTCACCACCAACGACGGTATGCCGGGCGCTGCCAAAGATATCAAACCTGAAACTATCAATTCACTTGAAAACGCCCTGGCGGCGTTAGTCAAATAAGGACCCTTTATGTCTGAAGTAAACGATATTCTGAAAAAAGTCACTGCCAGCATTGAAGAGGCAACCGGCAAGTTCAACGCGAAAGCAGAAGACGCACTCAACGAGGCGCAGAAATCAGGCAAGCTGTCTGAGGAAACAAAGGCAGCCGTTGATAAAATGGCTTCTGAGTTCAACGCCCTGCGCGAAGCAGAAAAAACGTTGAAGGCGGCGATGGGGGAACTGGAGCAACATGTTGCTCAGATGCCGCTGGCTAACGCGAAGCATGTTGTGGAATCAATTGGCCAGCAGGTGATCTCTGCTGAAGCGCTGAAAACCTTTGCTTCCGGTGTGGAAGGTGGCAAACGTATCAGCATCCCTGTGAAGGCAGCTTTGACTTCTGCGGATGTTCCTGATGGTGTGGTGGAGCCGCAGCGCCTGCCTGGTATCGATACTGCTCCGAAGCAGCGCCTGTTTATCCGTGATCTGATTGCACCTGGCCGCACTTCCTCCCCGGCTATTTTCTGGGTGCAGCAGACAGGCTTTACCAATAACGCGAAAGTGGTTGCTGAAAATACTCAGAAACCATATAGCGACATTGAATTTACGCCGAAAATCACTGGTGTCAGCACCATCGCCCACCTGTTCAAAGCCTCTAAGCAGATCCTGGATGACTTTGCGCAGCTGCAGTCGACCGTTGATGCCGAAATGCGCTACGGGCTGAAATACGCGGAAGAGCAGGAAATTCTCTTCGGTGACGGTACCGGTGTGCATCTGCATGGCATCGTTCCTCAGGCATCGGCGTTTGATCCTGCGTTCACTGTAGAACAGCAGAGCGGTATTGACGATCTGCGTCTGGCGATGCTGCAGGTGCAGCTGGCGCGATTCCCGGCATCCGGTCATGTGCTTCACTTCATTGACTGGGCTCGGATCGAGCTGACAAAAGACAGCCTGGGCCGTTACATCCTGGCTAACCCTGCGGCGCTGACTGGACCGACTCTGTGGGGCCTGCCGGTTGTTGCCACCGAAGCGGCAGCATTCCAGGGTAAATTCCTGACCGGTGCTTTCAACGCAGGCGCGCAAATCTTCGACCGCGAAGATGCGAACGTGGTGATCTCCACAGAGAACGCCGACGACTTCGAGAAAAACATGCTCACCATCCGTTGCGAGGAACGTCTGGCGCTGGCCGTCAAACGCCCTGAGGCATTTGTGTATGGTGCATTCCACACTGGCGCTGGTAGCTGATGAAACTGCGGCCTTCGGGCCGCTTTTACAGGTGGCAAAATGAAACTGATTGCACTTAAACCGATTTATTTCGGCGGTACTGTCGTTACTGAGGGGCTTCCGCTGGAAACTCTGGAACAGCACGGTCGCGAGCTCATTAAAAAAGGCTATGCGATGCTCGATGAATCAGAAAATCCTGCAGAGCAGGAACAGCAGCAGGAACAGCAGCAGGAACAGCAGCAGGAACAGCAGCAGGAACAGCAGCAGGAACAGCAGCAGGAACAGCCGGAAGCAAAAGCAGATAAGAAGGCGAAAAAATAATGGTCGATCTTGATGTGGTGAAGCAGCACTGCCGCATTGATACCGACTTTACCGGTGATGATGCCCTGCTGGGAATTTACACGGGGGCGGCGGCGCGATACGTGCAGAACTGGACACGACGAACGCTCTATGAAAATGAGGACAGTCCTGGTTACGCAGACGACCCAGACTCGATTCTGCTCAATGACGATGTGAAGGCGGCCATGTTACTGCTGATCGGGCACTGGTACGCCAATCGTGAACCTGTAGCTATTGGGCAGACTGTTGCAGAGGTCCCGTTTGCAGTTGAAGCCCTGCTGCAACCATATCGAATTTACGGTGTGTAGGAGGGGTTTATGCAGGCAGGAAGACTGAGAGACAGGGTGATAATTCAGAACATCACCACATCCAGAGATCCTTCTGGTCAGCCTGTTGAATCATGGCATGACGGCGCAGAAACCTGGGCAGAAGTAAAGGGCATCAGTGGGCGTGAGCTGGTAGCCGCTGGTGCTGAAACCGCAGTAGCCACTATCAGGGTATGGACACGATTTCGTAGCGATATTACTGCAGCGTCCAGAATCAAGGTTGTCACAGGCCCGCTCAAGGGGGCTATTTTGAATATCATTGGTCCGCCTATCCCTGACTCTCGTGGTGTTCAGCTAGAAATTCTTTGCAAACAGGGTGCCGAAAAATGATTGAGACGAGCCTCGATTTTTCCGGGTTGAATGATATCGCAAAGGACCTTGAGGCGCTTAGCCGCGCTGAAAACAACAAGGTTCTGCGTGATGCCACTCGCGCCGGTGCCGAAGTGCTGAAAGAAGAAGTGATCGCTCGCGCGCCGGAACGCACCGGGAAACTGAAAAAAAATGTGGTAGTGGTGACCCAAAAAAGCCGCCGACGCGGGGAGATTTCATCCGGTATTCATATCCGTGGCGTTAACCCGCGCACCGGCAACAGCGATAACACGATGAAGGCGAATAACCCGAGAAACGCCTTTTACTGGCGATTCGTAGAAATGGGCACCGCGAAAATGCCTGCACATCCGTTTGTGCGACCCGCTTACGATACGCGCGAGGAAGAGGCCGCCAGCGTCGCCATTGCCAGGATGAGTCAGGCTATTGATGAGGTATTGAGCAAGTGAATGAAGATAATATCTACGCCTTGCTTTCTCCCCTGGCAGAAGGACGGGTATATCCCTATGTTGCGCCATTAGATAGTGACGGGAAACCGTCGGTCACTCCACCCTGGATTATCTTTTCCATCGTCGATGATGTTTCCGCTGACGTGATGTGTGGCCAGGCAGAGAGCAGGGTTTCCGTTCAGGTCGATGTGTATGCCACAACGATCACTGAATCACGATCCCTGAGAGATTTGGCGCTCGCATCGCTTAAGCAGTTAAACCCTACAGAGGTGGTAAAAATCCCCGGATACGAGCCAGATTATCGGCTCTACCGTGCCACCCTGGATTTTAAAGTTACCCCCTGACAATTAATTCACCCAACGAACCCGCCTGATGGCGGGTTTTCTTTTTCCAGGAGACAGCTATGTCTGCACTTTATGAAAAATCGCAGCTGACGAAGATCCTTATTTCCTCCCTGCCAGCCACCAAAGAAACGATGGATTCCGCAACCTTCCTCGATCTGAGTTGCACCATCAAAGAAATTCAGTTCACCGGTGGTCAGAAGCAGGATATCGACGTAACAACGCTTTGCTCGACCGAGCAGGAGAACATTAACGGCCTGCCTTCTCCGTCAGAAATCTCTCTGTCCGGAAACTTCTACAAGAATCCGGCGCAGGACGCCTTGCGTGATGCGTATGACAACGATACGACCTACGCTTTCCAGGTGATCTTCCCTTCCGGCAAAGGCTTTAAGTTCCTGGCTGAAATCCGCCAGCACACCTGGTCTTCCGGTACCAACGGCGTAGTGGCGGCAACGTTCTCCCTGCGCCTGAAAGGTAAGCCTGAAAACATCGAGTCTGGCTCCTGAGAGGTCGCATGAAGAATATTAAAAATCTCGCCCTGGCTAAGATGTCGGGTTTTCGTCATAAGACGGTCGCCGTTCCTGAGTGGGAAGGCGTCAAAGTGGTTCTCCGTGAGCCATCCGGTGAAGCCTGGCTTCGCTGGCAGGAAGTGGTGAAAGCGGGTGCTGATGATGAAAATGTGTCGGTATCGGAAAAGGCACACCGTAATCTTTGCGCTGACGTGGTGCTCTTCATTGACGTCCTGTGCGACACCGATAAGCAACCGGTATTCAGCGTAGACGAAGAAGAGCAGGTGCGTGAAATCTACGGCCCCGTCCATTCACGCCTGCTCAAACAGGCGCTTGACCTGATCAACAACGCGGACGAAGCGCGGGAAAAGTCTCAACCCCCGGCGTAAAGTTTCTGATGTCGCTTGCGCTCCGGATGGGGCGCACGCTCTCAGAGCTTCGGCAGAATATGACGGCAAGCGAGCTTCTGATGTGGATTGAGTACGACAGGCAAAGTCCGGTTGGCGATATTCGCGGTGACATTCAGGCCGCCCAGATCGTCTCTGCCATCTACGGTTCGCAGGGGGCAAAAGTACCGCTGGACGATGCGATCCTGCGCTGGGGTGGTGAGGAGCAATCAGAACCGAATGACCCGTTTGCAGGGCTTGAGGCGGCTTTAATTGCTGCATCAAATTAGGGCGGTAAACCGCCCGTAACTTAGTTTATTTGCGATAATATAAAAACTATAAAGCCTATAAGGATTATAGCCCCTATAACTTTACCTATGTTCTCTGCTACATTTTCTGTCTGCTGTGCCTGCGCATTCAATTCTGAAGTTTTATCTAAAATGGTATCAGTAATAGCGTTAAATTCTTCGGAAAGAGTATTGTAAATAGAAATTTGAGCCTCTTCCGGCTCATTTTCAAAAAATTCGTTGATGACATCATTGCTCTCAAGTGTGGCTATGTGAATATTCTCACCTAAAGAGGATATATAATCAAAATAATCACACTGAGTTTTTGCTAACCCTCTAATTTTTAATCTGTTAGGCTTATAGGAAAGCGTTCCGTCTTCCTTTTCCCTAACTTCGTAGTAGTCATCCGGGTTGCCGGGAACTTCAAAGTTCAAGCTCAACATATATGTCTCCATGTGCAAAAAAAAGCCAAGCCTCTGAGTTGTTAGTCCAAGTGGCTATTCTATTTTCATTATTAAGGTACAAGAGATGGCGGCTCTACGCGAACTAATAATTAAAATCTCCGCGAACTCTCAATCTTTCCAGAGTGAGATTGCTCGCGCCTCACGAATGGGTGCAGATTATTACCGAACCATGCAAAATGGAGGGAGGCAATCAGCAGCCGCTGCCCGCGAAAGCGAGAGGGCACTTTCTGATCTTACTAAGGGATTTGCATCAGCAGGGAAAGCCGCCGCGGCTGCTAGCGCAGCGTTTGCTACCGGGAAAATTGTTCAGATCGCTGACGAGTGGAACTCCGTAAACGCGCGACTCAAGCAGGCATCATCTTCTGCTGACGATTTTGCAGCTTCTCAGCGTCAGTTGATGGAGATAAGTCAAAGAACTGGGACGGCGTTCGCAGATAATGCAAACCTTTTTTCCCGCGCTGCGGCTTCAATGCGTGAATACGGGTATAGCTCCGATGAAGTCCTGAAAATTACCGAAGCTGTTTCTACCGGCCTCAAACTTTCGGGGGCTAACACCCAGGAAGCGAGTTCTGTTATCACTCAATTCAGCCAGGCGCTGGCACAGGGCGTTCTTCGTGGCGAGGAGTTTAACGCTGTTAACGAATCCGGTGACCGCGTTATCCGCGCACTTGCCGCCGGAATGGGCGTGGCCCGCAAAGACCTCAAGAGCATGGCCGATCAGGGGCAGCTTACGATTGATAAGGTTGTTCCAGCTCTGGTAGGCCAGTTAGATAATTTGCAAGATGAGTTCAAAAGCTTACCACAAACGGTTTCTGGTTCCTTGCAGAAGGTTACTAACTCATTCATGCAATGGGTTGGCGGCATTGATCAGGCTACCGGCGCAACGGCAGGTTTGTCTGGCGGGCTGGATAGTTTAGCCCAAACTCTGGATGCGTTCACTTCTTCAGCTGTTAGCGGTGCCTTGAATGACGTTGCTGACAATATGTCCACAATAACAACAGTGGCTGGGGCGCTTGTTGGTGTTGGGCTGGCAAGATATCTCAGTGGAGTGGTAACTAGCGCCACGAGCGCTACCGGCGCGCTAATTTCTGCGGCTAAGTCAGAGGTTGCACTTGCTGTTGCGCAAGATAAAGCGGCTCAGTCTGCTGTTGCAGCTTCAAGGGCTGAAGTTTACCGTGCTCAGCAAGCAGTACAGAGTTCAAGAAGTGCAGATGTTCAGGCAGCTCAGCAAGAAAAAGTCGCAGCAGCTGAAGCAAAAGTTACAGCAGCTCAAGCCAGACTGACTACCGCTCTTGCAAGTGGCACCGCTACGGAAAAAGTCAGGGCCAGAACTGCACTTGAGCGTGCACAGGCAGGGCTGGTAGCAGCTAAAAATGCCGACGCCCAGGCTGTCGCTGAAAGGCGTTTGGCTTCAGCTCAGGCTGCCTTAAACCGGAACCTTGCAAACCGTGTTTCGGCTCAAAGCAATCTCAATAGCGTGACATCCGTCGGCACTCGGCTCATGAGTGGTGCACTTGGTCTCATCGGTGGAGTTCCTGGTTTGGTTATGTTGGGTGCAGGAGCCTGGTATGCGATGTATCAGAATCAGGAGCAGGCTCGGCGTTCTGCTCAGGAATATGCCAGTCAAATTGACGAGATACGAGAAAAAACCTCCCGCATGTCTTTGTCTGAAACAGACGATAATAGGGGGAGGACTGTTGGTGCTCTGGTAGAGCAAAATCGTCTGATTGATGAGCAAGCCAAAAAGGTTGGTGAGCTGAAGACCCAGATCGATGATTTGAATGCATCGCGTGGAAAACCGGGCATTACCAGCGAGAACGATGCAAATATACTGAGAGCGATAGCTATTGTTACGGATCAGCTTGCTGTTGAAGAGGGAAAATTAAATGACATGCGAGATAAATCTCGCGGCATACAGCAGGCTCTCGAAGAAATTGAACGGCGTCGTAATGATTTAATTCGCGAACAAGCCTGGCGACAGAATGCGGTATATCAGTCGATGATCATGATGAATGGTCAGCATACTGAATTTAACCGCCTGTTGGGGCTGGGTAATCAGCTCCTTATGGCTCGTCAGGGGCTGGCTAACGTCCCGCTCAGACTTCCCCAGGCCGACCTCGACAAAAAACAAACTGATGCCCTCGAAAAGAGCCGCCGGGATCTGGAGTTGTCACGCCTGAAGGGTGAGGACAAAGAGCGTTTACGGCTGAGTTATGCCGCTGATGATCTGGGATTAACCAGTGATCCTCAATTCCAGACAGGCCGTCAGGAGTTGATTAATAACGGCCTGGCGGAATGGCGGAATAATGAGGCCAACAAACCTAAGGCGAAGGGAGGCAAAACTGAAGGCGAGAAAACAGAGGATGTATATAAGCGCCTTATCAAGCAGCAAAAAGAGCAGATCGCCCTGCAGGGTCAGAATACTGAACTGGCGAAGGTTAAATTTCAGGTCAGCCAGGGGGAGCTTGCTTCTCTGACAGAAGCCCAGAAAAAGACGGTATTGCAGAATGCAGCGCTGATTGACCAGGTTAAATTGCGTGAGCAACTGCGAAATTACGAAGCCAACCTTGCCGACAGTAACGCCAGCGCCCGCGCAGCCAATGAAGCGCAACTGCTGGGATACGGGCAGGGAACCAGGTTCCGTGAAAGACTTCAGGAGCAGTTCAATCTGCGTAAGGAGTTTGAGCAGAAGAATACCGATCTTCTCCGCCAGCGTCAGGCTGGTGAAATCGACGAGACGTTCTATCAGCAGGGGCTGGCACTTAATAAGCGCTACCTCGAAGAGCGCCTGCGCGACCAGGAGGGATATTACGCAGCTTCTGATGCGCAGCGTGACGACTGGATGACGGGACTGTCTGAGGGTTATGCGAACTGGGTGGACGAAGCTACTGATTATTCTTCCATGGCCGCTGACGGCATGAAGCAGGCCATGGGTGGCGCGGTCACCACGATCACCGACATGCTCAATGGCAACGTTGACAGCTGGAAGGACTGGGGCGTGAGCGTACTGAAGATTATCCAGAACGTTCTGGTGAACATGGCTGTTGCTAATGGCGTCAGCTCAATTGGATCACTGTTCAGTTTTGGTGCCTCGTCAGCCGCAACCGCCAGCAGCGGTACCGCTATTCAGAATGCTGGCGCGAACTTTACCTTTAATGCAAAGGGTAATGTTTACGACTCTCCGTCCCTGAGCGCTTACAGCAATGGCGTTTTTCAGACACCTCAACTGTTTGCTTTTGCTAAAGGCGCAGGGATTTTCGGCGAGGCAGGTCCTGAAGCAATCATGCCCCTCACGCGGGCACCTAATGGTGATCTTGCCGTTCGCGCAGTGGGGATGCCGCAGGTTTCTGGTGGCGTGCCTTCAGTTAACTTTGGCGATATCAATATTCAGGGCGGATCATCCCAGGCGGCCAGTCAGGGAACAGCCGGTGCCGCTGGCAGACAATTGAAAGATGCCATCACTGGCGTTATTAACGAGCAGGCCAGCATGCCGGGCTCGCCTCTGTGGCGATTAATCAAGGGAGTTTAACCATGGCAGTCGAAACCTTCAGCTGGTGCCCAAAGGTTGCCTCTCAGGTTGATACAAGTTTTCGTACCCGAAAGGCGCAGTTTGGCGATGGCTATACACAGGTGGCCGGGGACGGCATCAACCCGGTAACACCTCAGTGGAGCGTGAGCTTTACCGGCGACGAGGCTTACATTCAGGCCATTAAAAACTTTCTGAACAGACATGCAGGGTGGAAGTCATTTATCTGGAAGCCACCGCTTGATCCTTCAGGTTTATGGCGCGCGGAATCCTTCCAGATATCTACCCACGGCAACAAAAAATACACCCTCAGCAGCACATTCATACAGGCATACCATCCATGAGTATTTCATCTGATGTCCAGAAACTGGAACCGGGTAAGCGCGTCCGCCTGATCGAGGTGGACGGCTCAGCGTTCGGTGCGGGTATTCTTCGCTTTCACAACGAGACAATCCCGCATACCGAGGCGGAAATCATCGCCGCAGGCGGCGACGAGTCAAAACTTGAGCCGAAGTCGGTGTGGTGGCAGGGGCAGGAGTATGGCGCGTGGCCGTATGAACTGACCGGCATATCTGTAAGCAGTGACGGCCAGAGTTCACGGCCGTCACTCACTGTTGCAAACATCAGCGGTACGATTGGCGCGCTGTGCCGCAGGTTTCAGGGGATGGCTAAAGCAAAGGTGATCATCCATGACACCTTCGCTCACTACCTGGACGCAAGAAATTTTCCTGGCGGGAACCCGACTGCGAATCCCAACGAGGAGCGCAAACAGGTTTATTACATCGACCGTAAATCAGGGTCAGACGATGAAACCGTAGAGTTTGAGCTTTCAAGTCCAGCCGATTTGCGAGGGCAACTCATTCCGACCCGGCAAATTCAGCCAATGTGCACGTGGTGCATGCGGGGCTGGTACAAAACCGGGAACGGCTGCACCTACGCCGGGCAAAACGGCTGGTTCGATAAAGACGGCAATCGGGTGGACGATCCTTCACAGGATGTTTGCTCCGGATTGCTGTCAACGGGCTGTAAACCTCGCTTCGGAGAGAATGAACAGCTGGATTATGGCGGGTTCCCAGGCGCTTCACTTCTGAGAGGATAATCATGCGCGACAAAACAGTTAGCGCCATTCTGGCCCATGCCGCCGCATCCTTCCCCGAGGAGTGCTGTGGCGTGGTTATTCAGAAGGGGCGGGTGGAGAAATACATCCCCTGCAAAAATAATGCTGAGTCGCCGACTGAGCAATTTGAACTTAATCCTGAGGATTATGCGGCCGCCGAAGAGCAGGGCACTGTGGTGGCGATCGTCCACAGCCATCCCGGCGACGGGGCAACAACTCAGCCGAGCGAGCTCGACATGCTGATGTGTGATGCCACGGAACTGCCCTGGATTATTGCATCGTGGCCGGAGGGCGACATTCGCACCGTCATGCCTCGCGGAGACCGTCCCCTCACAGGGCGCCAGTTTGTACTCGGGTATGCAGACTGCTGGTCTCTCATCATGGACTATTTCCGCATCGAGCACGGCATTGAACTGCCCAACTACAGCGTAGATCGCCACTGGTGGGAGCAGGGTGAAAACCTCTATATGGATAACTGGCAGGAATGCGGTTTCCGTGAGTACGACGGTCCCGCTCAGCCAGGTGACATGGTTATCATGCAGGTTCAGTCCACCGTCCCGAACCATGCCGGGATTTTGCTTGATGGCAACATGCTACTGCATCACATGTATGGCCAGCTAAGCCAGCGTATTCCCTACGGTGGCTATTACCGTGACCGTACCATCAAAATTCTGCGTTATAAGGATTTGATGTAATGGAAAGAAAAACCGTTATCAAACTCAGCGGCTCAATGGCTCAGCGATTTGGCAGGACACATCGCCGTGCACTAACGTCCGCCAGCGAAGTTTTCAGGGCGCTTTCTAACACCATTGACGGCTTTGATGCTTATCTGCGTGAAGCTCGGGCAAAGGGACTGGATTTTGTTATTTTCCGGGATCGTCGCAATATCGGGCTCGAAGAGTTTGAACTCCTGGGGCCGGGTGATGAGTTAAGAATAATCCCTGTGATAAGGGGTAGTAAAAGAGCTGGAGTTTTCCAGGCGTTGCTCGGAACGGCTCTGGTCGCTGCTGCCATATGGATGCCGGGAGTTAGTATCGCAGCAAGTAACCTCATGTTTTCCGTTGGTGCCGCAATGGCCGTTGGCGGTGTAGTGCAAATGCTCTCTCCTCAGGTTTCAGGTCTGCGAATGCGTCAGGAACCTGATAACAAACCCTCCTATGCGTTTGGTGGTCCCGTTAACACGACGGCATCTGGCAATCCCGTCCCCCTGCTTTATGGGCAACGGGAAATTGGCGGCGCCATTATATCCGCCGGGGTTTATGCAGAAGATCAGCAATAAACAAAACCACGTACTGCAAGCCACCTGACGGTGGCTTTTTTATGGACGCGATATGACGACGACAATCATCAAAGGCCGCGGCAAAGGTGGCAGCAATCAGACCCGTACGCCTGTTGAGGCACCAGACAGCATTCAGTCCATTGCAAGGGCAAAGGTGCTGATTGCTCTTGGGGAGGGGGAGTTCGCCGGCGGGCTTGATGGTAAAAATATTTTCCTTGGCGACTCATCTTCATACACCCCTCTCCAGAACGCCGACGGAAGTTACAATTTCAATAATGTAAAATACGAGTTCCGTTCCGGTACTCAGGACCAGGATTACATTCAGGGCTTTCCGGGCATTGAAAACGAACTTCAGGTTTCATATGAGCTGAAACAGGCTGTACCGTATGTTCGGGCGGTATCCAACACGCAGCACTCTGCGCTGCGAATTCGCCTGGGATGGCCAACTCTTTTACTCCAGAAAAACAACGGTGATAAAGTCGGCACCCGCGTCGAGTATGCTATCGATCTGTCGGTCGATGGCGGGCCGTATGAAACGGTGGTTAACGGTGCTGTTGATGACAAAACCACGTCGCTTTATGAGCGCAGTCACCGCGTCAATCTTCCGAAAGCCTCGACTGGATGGCAGTTACGGGTTCGCAGAATCACGCCGGATTCCACGAGCGTGAATATCGTCGACACCATGCGCGTTGTGGCCGTTACTGAAATTATTGACGCCAAACTTCGCTACGTTAACACAGCGCTGCTGTATGTAGAGTTTGACGCAAAGCAGTTCCCTAATGGCATTCCTCAGGTTGTGTGCAATCCGAAAGGGCGAATCATCCGTGTACCTGATACTTATGATCCCGAAACCCGCACTTATTCTGGTACATGGGAGGGCGTATTTAAATGGGCGTGGACGGATAACCCTGCCTGGATTTATTACGACATCATTCTGAACGAGCGCTTCGGGCTGGGTCAAAGAATCGATGCGACTCAGATAGACAAATGGGAACTTTATCGCATCGCCCAGTATTGCGATCAACTGGTACCAGACGGCAAGGGCGGCAGCGGGACGGAGCCTCGTTTTCGTTGCAACGTTTATATCCAGGACCGTAATGACGCCTGGACCGTACTTCGTGACCTGGCGGGTATATTTCGCGGCATGACGTACTGGGGCGACAATAAGATGTATGTCCTGGCTGATATGCCACGGGATGTGTGGCACATCTATAACCACGCCAGCGTTGTTGAAGGAAAATTTACCTTTGCGGATCCGAGTGAAACCACCCGAAACACTGCCGCGCTGGTGAACTGGTCAGACCCAGCCAACCACTATAAAGACACGCCTGAGCCTGTTTACGATAACGATCTGGCCATGCGCTTCGATTATCGTCAGCTCGAAATGACTGCGATCGGCTGCACCAGGCAGTCAGAGGCAAACCGGCGGGGGCGCTGGGCGCTGCTCACTAACGGTATCGGCGAGGTGGTGACCTTCAGCACGGGCATGGACGTTCCCCCCGTTGGTGAGGTGATCGGCGTGGCAGCTAACGAGCTGGCCGGAAGAACTATCGGTGGCAGGGTGAGTGCGGTTAACGGCCGCAACATAACCCTCGATCGAGCCGCTGATGTGAAGGCCGGGAACCGGCTGTTTTTGAATCTTCCGTCAGGCACAGCTCAGGCCAGAACGGTCCAGGCCGTTAACGGAAACACAGTCACTGTCACCACACCCTACAGCGAAACGCCGGAGGCTGAATGTAACTGGGGTGTGGACTCTGACGATCTGTTTATAGCGCTTTTCCGTGTTACGGGAACGCGGGACAACAACGACGGTACTTTCGAGGTCACCGGGACGACTTACAACCCTGATATCTATTCCGCTGTTGATACCGGCGCAAGACTGGACGAGCGGCCAGTCAGTGTCATTCCCCCAGGGGTTCAGGCTCCCCCAGGAAATATCGTCGTAGACAGTTACTCTACGGTTAACCAGAACATTGCGATTACCACCATGCGCGTTGCCTGGGATGCTGTTCAGGGTGCAGTTGCGTACGAGGCGGAATGGCGGCGTGACAGCGGCAACTGGATTAGTGTGCCCCGAACGTCTTCTCTCGGCTTTGAAGTGCAGGGTATCTACTCGGGTCGCTATCTGGTCCGCGTCAGGGCGGTGAACGCCAGCGACGTTTCATCAGTGTGGGCGACATCACCAGAAGTAAATCTTACTGGTAAAGTGGGCAATCCACCGAAGCCGGTTGGCTTTATCGCTTCTGAAAACGTGGTATTCGGTATCGAGCTGAACTGGGGATTCCCGGCGAATACCGACGACACGCTGAAGACCGAAATTCAGTACAGCCTGACCGGTACCGAAGACGATGCGATGCTGCTGGCCGATGTGCCTTACCCGCAGCGCAAATATCAGCAGATGGGCCTTAAGGCTGGGCAGATTTTCTGGTACCGCGCGCAGCTGGTGGACCGCAGCGGCAACGAGTCCGGATACACCGACTGGGTGCGCGGACAGGCGAGCATCGATGTTTCCGATATCACCGATGCGATCCTGGAGGAGATTAAAGATTCCGAGGTATTTAAGGATCTGATTGAAAGTGCTGTAGACAGTAGCGAGAAACTGGCCGAGCTTTCTGATGCAATTAAGGAGAACGCCGATGGGCTGGCTGCAGCAGTAGGTTCGAATAAGCAGACAGCAGAAGCAATCATTGGCAACGCCCTGGCTATTGCTGATGTTGTTGTGCGCCAGACTGCGCAGCAGGGGGCTAACTCTGCGACATTCGAACAGCTCCGGGAAGTGATCGCTACTGAGACGGAAGCACGCGTCACGGATGTTACTCGTCTTGAGGCACAAACTGCACAGAATGAAGCGGGTATTACTGATGTTCGCCAGGCGTTAGCAACGGAAACTGAAGCTCGCGCTTCTGCGGTAAGTCAATTGACGGCTGCCACTCAGGCCGCATCTGACAAAGCTGATTCAGCAGCTGCTGTAGGTGCTCAGAATACAGCATCAATCACTGACCTTAGCCAGGTTGTCACGGACCTCGATTCCTCAATGGCATCACGCCTGGAAGAGCTGGGTGCACAAACTGATAAGGCCAGCGGCGGTATTCAGAACAATGCTATCGCGCTGATCACCAGTACGCTCGCGCAGGTTAACCAGCGCAACCTCCTGAGCGTCCAATATGGAGATAACAAAGCCAGTATCGATCGAGTAGACAATGTGATGGCCGACGCCAGTAAAGCTGTCTCTGAGTCATTGCGCGTTTTGGATTCCAGCACCGGTGGGAACACGGCGAATGTCACTGACTTGTCGAAGACACTTGCTGATTTTACCCAGGCATCTGCTACGCAAATCAATTCGCTAAAGGTCACGGTTAACGGTCAGTCTGCAGCGATTGTCCAGAACAGCCAGGTATCAGCGGACATCAATAACAACCTGAATGCGATGTACAGCATCAAGGTCGCTGTTGATTCTAATGGTAATCAGTATGCAGCAGGGATGGGGATTGGTGTTCAGAATACGCCATCTGGAATGCAGACGCAGGTTCTCTTCCTGGCTGACCGCTTCGCGGTTATGACCCAGGCAGGCGGCGCCGTGACTCTTCCGTTTGTTATCCAGAACGGACAAGCCATCATCCGGGACACAGTAATTGGTGACGGGACGATCGGTAACGCCAAAATCGGCAGCTATATTCAGTCTTCAACCTGGGACGGAACCGGGAACGTCGGCTGGCACATCAACAAATCTGGTTATGCGGTTTTCAATAATGTGACGGTTCGTGGCGGGGTTTACGCTCAAAATGGGCAGTTTGGATTTACCAACTCAACAGGAGGAGTCACGATCAATAACAACGGTGTCACTGTCAATTTGTCGAACGGTGGGCGTATTGTTCTGGGGGAATTTTGATGGCCAGGGGGCTTTATATTGATTTGAATGACGGGCGTCCGGCAATGACCATCACTGCCGGAATGAAATGTCCGTCTTATGGTGGGGAGGCTGTGGAGGCGTGGGGCCAGCAGACCATGACTGTTCAGGGCTATGTTGCCGGAGCGACCCCTTTTTTCATTCCATCAAACTCTGTTGTGAATGTGACTCGCTCTCCGAATCTGATAACCACGATTATGGTTCTCGATGGGATAACCAATAACGGCAACGGAACCCTGACTCAGAGCGTCTGGTCATCAGATGGCTGGGGGAAAGATAAAACGTTTCCCGGCACAGTCTGGCAGATTTTACCCGCAGGGCAGAGTGGAAACCGTGGTTTGCTCATTGAGGATTCGACAGACTTTATTGCGATCACTGATGTCAGCCGTGTTGCTTCCTGTGTTTTCAGTGGAACGGTCAATGTAAATGGTACTTACGCACTTCCCGCCAAAGGGCTCGTTTTTGCCCGCTGGAATGACAGCGCAGCTACGCTTGAATGTGATGGTAATAATATTTACTCCCGGCAGGATTACACGGGCTATGACGATATTGCCCGTTCTGTGAATGTCGATATTGCGATTTTTGCGGTTCAGGCTCCGGTGCCAGGGAGGGGATTAAATTTCATCAACGCCGCTGGTCAGTGCACTTTTTCTACCACCCGCCGTCCATTTATATTCCGCAATCAGTTTTATTCACCGGGCAATAGCTGGGTCGATATTGGCAACAGCATGATTGCTCTTGGTTCCTATGGTTTCAACTCTTCAGTTGCCAGCGGGTGGTGCAACATGCGTTCTAAGGGACTGGTTATGAGCGGGAATTCTGTAAAAGGTGGAAATGGCCGTGTCCGTTCCCGATGGACCGACAGGTATTCTGTAACCGGCGAGAGATATACCGGAATGAGTATTCCCATCATCCCCGCAATGTACTGACACAACCTCACTAACAAGCCCCGCCATGGCGGGGGTTTTTATTCCCTGGAGAAAATATGATTTACACAACAGGCACCATTGCTATTAGTCGTAACAATGTCACCGGCACAGGTACTAATTTTACCGCCGCAGGTTCTCTGATCCGCAACGGCTGCACCGTTATTGCAATGACCAGCCCAGCGCAGGTTTTCCAGATTACCGCGATTGGAAGCGCAACCTCTCTCACCGTTACGCCAGCTGCTAACCCTGATATCCCTGCTGGAACCAAATATGCAATTCTTCTGAGCGACAGCCTTAGCGTTGACGGTCTGGCGCAGGACATCGCTGAAACCTTCACTATGTATCAGCGTTACATGAGCGGTTTCGCTGATGTGATGAACGGTACTACAGACGTCACTATCACGATTAACGGTGTGGCCGTCACAGTACCAGGCCAGAAATCACTGGCGAAGAAAGGGGCTAACAGCGATATAACCAGCCTAAGTGGCCTGACTACCGCACTCAGCGTTGGCCAGGGTGGCACTGGTGCGAAAACCGCCGCAGACGCTCGCACAAACCTTGGTTTAGGAACATCAGCGACAAAGGATACGGGCACATCACCCGGTCATGTTCTATTGGTAGGGTCAGCATTTGGTTTGGGCGGTGATTTAGCTGGGTACTCTTATTCACAACCAACAGGTTTTTATACTGGCCAACCCGATCCTCCAACTCCAGATTATGGCGGTGGGTGTCTACGCATGAGTATTAGTGGTTATCAGTCAGAATGGTTTTCTCCGTTAGCTGGCACGGTGAGATTTTTTGCACGTAACATCAACTCCTCCACAGGCGGCAGCAATTGGGCTGAATTCTATTCTACTGCGAATACCACTAAGGCCAGCGATGGAACACTAAAAGCAGCCTCGCCGGTTGCACGCATTATTAAATCTCAAGAAGAAAACCAGCGAAGCGATATTGTTGATGATGGTTTTTTATGGTGCGGCTGTGGTGCGGCGAACGCCGAGGCAGAGGGCATTACTATTTCACGGCTTGATGTCGGCGTTTATGTTCTCACAGGTTCGGCAGGTCTGGCGTCTGATGGGTGGCAGTTACTGCCTCCAATGGACCCTAGCGGCATGGGAGAACTTGGCGTAGTTGAGGCAGTTAAAACCGATAACGGCGAACTGACAATCCGTCTGTTTAAGCGCAAATACATGCTGGGCGATGAAGGTGAGATTGTAAAAACAAAAGGGGAGCCGATCGACGTACCGGCTAACAGCTGGATTGATGTTCGCCTGGACATGCCTGAAAACAGCGTCTGGAATCAGCGCCAGAAAGAGGCGATGGCAAAAGAGACTCAAGAACCTGCTTCGTAAAGAAAACCGCTGCCCATCGTATGCAAGAATGGGCGGCGGCTGATTGCTCAGTGTTCATGTCCGAGCAATCGTTGTGAATATTACCCGAGAGATAGTTAAAGACTAACCTGGCGAACAGTCGGGAACTCAGAAACCAGCCACATATCGGACTCTTCAAACATTTCCTCCAGCATGCAGTTCAGTTTTTCCCGATCACTTTTGCTGGCGTCGCTATTTAAAGCGTTCGCCTGCATCGGCTTCACCCTCACTTCGGCATCAGGGAAAATCTGGTGCACCCGCTTTGTCAGTTCGGCCAGAATGATCTCTCTTGCCCCAGTCAGTCCATCAACATTACGTTTGTCATATACCAATTCAACGAACATAAATACACCCTTGACACTGTTTGTATATACAGTATTAAAAGCGCGGTAGGTTTGTCTGTCAAGATGCCAGATGCAAGTAGTCGTGTTTTGGGGCGTTCGTTGAAGTGAATTTTAAGCCAACTCGCCTAGAACGCTGATGGTGTCTGGTGTTGACATAATTCAGCCATGGGGCATGGATGGGGCAAAAGTGGTCTGTGAAGTTCGTTAAAGTTCGTTAATAATGCTTTGCCTCGATGTCGCTCATCCCTTGTTTAATGCGCTCCTGGACGATCTTTATCGATTTTAAAAATTATGAGTTCATATTATACAAATGTAGCGAAAAAGGTGTTTGTACCTGAAAAGATGAACATTCTGCATAGCGCGTTTTACACAACAGGAATAGACTGGATTCGTTATTCGACAAACGATGCATAAGGTTTTCTATGACACAACAGCCACAAGCCAAATACCGCCACGACTACCGTGCGCCGGATTACCTGATTAGCGATATCGATCTGACTTTTGACCTGGATGCCACTAAAACCGTTGTCACGGCGGTAAGCCAGCTCACGCGCCAGAGCGCGACGGCTGTGCCGCTGCGTCTGGATGGTGAAGACCTGACGCTGGTCTCCGTGCAGATCAATGATCAAGCATGGTCTGACTATAAAATAGAAGGCAACCAGCTGGTTATCGACAACCTGCCGGAACGCTTTACGCTGCGCATCGTGAATGAAATCAGCCCCGCTGCCAACACGGCGCTGGAAGGGCTTTACCAGTCTGGCGTGGCCCTGTGCACTCAGTGTGAGGCCGAAGGTTTCCGCCACATTACCTGGTATCTTGACCGCCCGGACGTGCTGGCACGCTTTACAACGAAAATCATTGCCGATAAAACCCTCTATCCGTTCCTGCTTTCCAACGGCAACCGCGTAGGTGAAGGCGAGCTGGAAAACGGTCGCCACTGGGTACAGTGGCAGGATCCGTTCCCGAAACCGTGTTACCTGTTTGCGCTGGTGGCGGGTGATTTCGACGTGCTGCGTGATACGTTCAAAACCCGTTCAGGCCGCGACGTCGCGCTGGAGTTGTTCGTCGACCGCGGCAACCTGGACCGCGCGCCATGGGCGATGACCTCGCTTATCAACTCCATGAAGTGGGATGAAGAGCGCTTTGGCCTCGAGTATGACCTCGACATCTATATGATCGTTGCTGTCGACTTCTTCAACATGGGCGCGATGGAGAATAAAGGTCTTAACGTCTTTAACTCCAAATACGTCCTGGCGCGAACCGATACCGCGACCGATAAAGATTACCTGGATATTGAACGCGTCATCGGACACGAGTATTTCCATAACTGGACCGGAAACCGCGTCACCTGCCGTGACTGGTTCCAGCTGAGCCTGAAAGAGGGCCTGACCGTCTTCCGTGACCAGGAGTTCAGTTCCGATCTGGGTTCCCGTGCGGTGAACCGCATTAACAACGTGCGCACCATGCGTGGCCTGCAGTTTGCGGAAGATGCCAGCCCAATGGCACACCCTATCCGTCCCGATAAAGTCATCGAGATGAATAACTTCTACACCCTGACGGTGTACGAAAAAGGGGCGGAAATTATCCGTATGATCCATACCCTGCTGGGTGAAGAGAACTTCCAGAAAGGGATGCAGCTCTACTTCGAGCGTCATGACGGCAGCGCAGCCACCTGCGACGATTTTGTGCAGGCGATGGAGGATGCGTCTAATGTCGATCTTTCCCATTTCCGCCGCTGGTACAGCCAGGCCGGGACGCCGATTGTCACCGTCAAAGACGACTACAATCCGGAAACCGAGCAGTACACCCTGACCATCAGCCAGCGCACGCCGCCAACGGCAGAGCAGGAAGAAAAACACCCGCTGCACATTCCGTTCAGTATTGAACTGTATGACAACGAGGGTAACGTGATCCCGCTGCAGAAGGGCGGTCATCCGGTCCACCACGTCCTGAACGTGACCCAGGCGGAACAGACCTTTATCTTTGATAACGTCTATTTCCAGCCGGTTCCCGCGCTGCTGTGTGAATTCTCTGCGCCCGTGAAACTGGAATATAAGTGGAGCGACCAGCAACTGACGTTCCTGATGCGTCATGCGCGCAATGACTTCTCACGCTGGGATGCGGCGCAAAGCCTGCTGGCGACCTACATCAAGCTGAACGTTAATCGTCATCAGCAGGGCCAGCCGCTGTCGCTGCCGGTTCACGTTGCGGATGCATTCCGCGCAGTCCTGCTGGATGAGAAGATTGACCCGGCGCTGGCGGCTGAAATTCTGACGTTGCCATCCGCAGGCGAAATCGCCGAACTGTTCGACATCATCGATCCGATTGCCATTGTGGCGGTGCGTGAAGCGCTGACCCGTACGCTGGCGAACGAGCTTGCGGACGAATTCCTCGCAATCTACAACGCCAATAAGCTTGACGCTTATCGTGTGGAACATGCTGACATCGGTAAACGTTCCCTGCGTAACACCTGCCTGCGTTATCTGGCCTTCGGTGAGCGCGAGCTGGCAAACACGCTGGTGAGCAAGCAGTATCACGAAGCAGACAACATGACCGACGCGCTGGCAGCCCTGGCTGCAAGTGTTGCCGCTGAACTGCCATGCCGTGATGCGCTGATGCAGGAGTACGACGACAAGTGGCATCAGGATGGTCTGGTCATGGACAAGTGGTTCATCCTGCAGGCCACCAGCCCGGCGGCCGATGTCCTCAGCAATGTACGCAGTCTGCTGAAGCATCGCTCCTTCACCATGAGCAACCCAAACCGCGTGCGTTCCCTGATTGGTGCGTTTGCCAGCAGCAACCCGGCGGCGTTCCATGCGGAAGATGGCAGCGGTTATCAGTTTATGGTGGAAATGTTGACCGAGCTGAACAGCCGTAACCCACAGGTGGCGTCACGCCTGATTGAGCCGCTGATCCGTCTGAAACGCTATGATGCACAGCGCCAGGCGAAAATGCGTGCTGCGCTTGAGCAGCTGAAAGGGCTGGAAAACCTGTCTGGCGATCTGTACGAGAAGATCGCTAAGGCACTGGCCTGATCGAAAGACCCATCCTCCCTCTCCCGGTGGGAGAGGGAGGATGTCACCCGTGAGCCGTCTTTAACGCTCGCTCGCTGACCCCGCGCTTCATCACTCGATTCAGCACTTCCGCCTCCAGCTCTGCCAGTCTTGCCGACCCTACGCGGCGCGGACGCGCAATATCGACCGTGACATCAAGACCGATTTTCCCTTCTTCTATTAGCAGCACGCGGTCTGCCATCGCGACGGCTTCGCTCACGTCGTGCGTCACCAGAAGTACCGTAAAGCCATGCTTTTGCCAGAGTGAGGCAATCAGGTCCTGCATTTCGATTCGCGTCAGGGCGTCGAGCGCGCCGAGTGGCTCATCCAGCAGCAGCCAGCCCGGACGATGTATCAGCGCCCGCGCCAGCGCCACGCGCTGCTTCTGCCCGCCGGAGAGCGCAGCAGGCCATTCATCCGCACGGTTTTCCAGCCCTACGGCGGCCAACGCCTGGCGGGCTTCATCCCGCCAGTTGCCGTTGAGGCCCAGTCCGACATTATCAATCACCGTTTTCCAGGGCAGCAGGCGCGCGTCCTGAAACATCATGCGGGTATCATCCTGAATAGTGGCCAGCGGTGTCGCGCCTGCCAGAATTTCGCCGCCGTTGGGGCATTCCAGCCCGGCTAAAAGGCGTAACAGCGTACTCTTGCCGCCACCACTGCGGCCCACAATGGCGACAAATTGTCCGGCAGGAATATGCAGATCCAGCGCGTTGAGAATCGTGTTTTCGCCATAGCGCTTCGTGACACCGTTAAGGAGCAGCGGTGTACCCTGAGTCAGTCGGGCAGTATTCATGCTTTAGCCTCCTGTGAAATATAGGCTGGATTCCAGCGCAGCCAGCTGCGTTCCAGCCACTGGGCGCTGACGTCGGCAAGTTTGCCGAGCAGGGCATAGAGGATAATGGCCACCACCACCACGTCCGTTTGCAGGAATTCGCGGGCGTTCATCGCCAGATAGCCAATCCCTGAGTTTGCAGAGATGGTCTCTGCCACAATCAGCGTCAGCCACATCAGGCCGAGCGCAAAGCGCACGCCGACCACTATGGAGGGCAGGGCGCCCGGCAGGATCACATGCATAAAGAGGGCAAAACCGGACAGGCCGTAACTGCGTGCCATTTCGACCAGTCCGCGATCGATGTTGCGGATCCCGTGCCAGGTATTAATGTAAATCGGGAACAGCGTGCCCAGCGCGACGAGAAAAATTTTGGCGCTCTCATCAATACCAAACCACAAAATGACCAGCGGGATCAGCGCCAGATGCGGCACGTTACGCAGCATCTGAATGGAGGTATCGAGCAGCCGCTCGCCCCAGCGAGAAAGCCCGCTGATCAGACCCAGTACCAGGCCGATGCTTCCACCAATCGAAAAACCAATTACCGCACGCCATGAGCTGATGGCCAGATGCTGCCAGAGTTCGCCGCTGACGCTCAGCGACCAGAATGCCTCTATTACGCCCTCCGGAGAGGGCAGAATACGGCTCGACAGCCAGCCGGCAGAAGACGCGAGTTGCCAGACAAGCACAATGCCAACGGGTAAAAACCACGGGGCGGCACGTAGCAACCATTTTTGTGAGGGGGCATTCATGGCAACTCCTTAGCTTTGTGCGGCTCTTCGCGGGATAAACTCGTTAGCCACGGCTTCGCCCTGAAGCTGGAGCTGGCGGGGCTGCGGTACGTCCGGGATGGCGACATCCAGATGCGGGAATAACAGCTCGCCCACTTTGTAGGCCTCTTCCAGGTGCGGATAACCGGAGAGGATAAAACTGTCGATACCCAGGTCCGCGTATTCATTGATCCGCGCAGCCACCGTTGGACCGTCGCCGACCAGCGCGGTACCCGCACCGCCGCGCACCAGGCCGACGCCCGCCCACAGGTTCGGGCTGATCTCCAGACTCTCGCGCTTACCGTTGTGCAATGACGCCATTCTGTGCTGGCCGACGGAGTCGGTTTTCGCAAACGCCGCCTGAGCTTTAGCGATAGTCTCATCATCGAGATGCGCGATCAGCCGGTCGGCCGCCTGCCAGGCTTCTTCATTGGTTTCACGCACAATCACATGCAGGCGAATACCAAAGCGCACCTTGCGACCATGCGCTGCCGCTTTGGCGCGCACCTGGGCAATTTTCTCTTTGACCAGCTCGGGCGGCTCACCCCAGGTGAGGTAGAGATCAACCTGTTCAGCCGCCAGATCCTGCGCCACATCTGATGAGCCGCCGAAGTAAAGAGGAGGGCGCGGCTGCTGCACCGGCGGGAAGTAGAGCCTGGCGTCGCGAACGTGAATATGTTTACCTTCGAAGGTGACGGTTTCCCCCTCCAGCAGACGTCGCCAGACGCGGGTGAACTCGGCGGACGCTTCATAGCGTTCGGTGTGATCGAGGAACACGCCGTCACCCGCCAGCTCCTGCGGATCGCTTCCGGTGACCAGGTTAAACAGGGCCCGGCCGTTAGAGAGCCTGTCGAGCGTTGCCGCCTGGCGCGCCGCGACGGTCGGGGAGACCACGCTCGGACGCAGTGCCACGAGGAACTTCAGGCGTTGGGTCACGGGGATCATCGATGCGGCTACCAGCCACGCATCCTCGCACGAGCGTCCGGTGGGGATCAGTACGCCGGTAAAACCGATTCGGTCGGCTGCCTGCGCAATCTGCTGCAGATAGCTGTGGTCAACCGGGCGTGAACCCTCTTCTGTGCCAAGATAGTGTCCATCACCGTGGGTGGGTAAAAACCAGAAAAGATTCAGACTCATGATTTGGTTCCTTCTTTGCCTGCGGGTTGCCAGATGCGTTCGCGAATATTCACCTGTTTTGGAACAAGGCGATTTTGATAGAAGAGATCTGCGGTTTGCTGCTGCAGCGCAGCGACGTGTGCGTCCACCGGGGTAATGGTGGTCTGTGGACGGTGATCGAGATAGCTCGCGATCACCGGCTCAGGTAAGCCCATGGTTTTCGCCAGCAGGGTAATGCTTTCCTGACGTTGGCTTTGCGTTAGCGCATCCGCCTGAGTAAAGGTGTTAAGAACATCCTGAATAAAAGCGCCATTCTTTTCCGCATACGGGCGCGCGGCGAGGTAGAACGAGCCGGTTTGTTTCAGCGTGGTGCCATCTTTTAATACCCGCACGCCACCCTGCAGTAAAGCTGCGGAGTAGTAGGGATCCCAGATAGCCCACGCGTCGACATTGCCCTGCTGGAAAGCGGCGCGAGCATCAGCCGGCGTCAAATAGACGGGTTGAATGTCGGTGAATTTAAGCCCCGCCTCCTGCAGGGCCCGCAGCAGCAGGTTATGCGAGCTTGAGCCTTTCTGGAATGCAACCTTGTGGCCTTTGAGATCGGCGACCGTCTTAATGGTGCTATTTTCAGGGACCAGAATGACCTCAGCCTTCGGCTTGGCCGGCTCAACGCCGACATAAACCAGGTCGGCCCCCGCCGCCTGCGCGAATATTGGCGGAATATCCCCGGTGCTGCCGAGGTCGATGCTTCCGACATTCAGGGCTTCCAGCATTTGCGGGCCCGCAGGGAACTCAATCCAGGAGAATGTGGTCTTCGGGAAGCGTGTTTCCAGAAGCTGATGGCTTTTAGCCAGCACCATACTGACGCTGCCTTTCTGATAGCCGATGCGTAAATGTTCAGGCGCCGTCTCTGCCGCGTGGGCCGGCGAGGTGAGCGCTAACAGCCCGGCCAGTCCGAGACGGGTTAATCTTTTAAACATGGGCGACTCCCTGTGACGGGTTAAACGCCGGGGCGTGGATATCTCTGCGGTGCAGGGCATGCCAGAAGGTTTCCAGGGCGCTGTCGAGACGGGTTTGCAGATTCGGCGTGAAGTGAGGTTTGTGTTGATAATCGATAACCTGCGAGTCGTCGGCAAAGACGCCGTGGAGGATCTCCTGCGCTTTTAGCGCATTGAGTACCGGCTTGAGGGCATAATCCACCGCCAGTAAATGGGCCACCGTGCCGCCCGTTGCCAATGGCAGGACTACTTTGCCGTCCAGCGCACGTTCAGGCAGCAGATCGAGCAGGGTTTTCAGGGCCCCGGAAAACGAAGCTTTATAGATAGGCGTCGCCACGATTAAGCCATCAGCCCCTTTAAGCTGTTCAGTCAGCGTTTGCAGCGCCGGACTGTCAAAACGGGCGTAGAGCAGATCCTCGGGGTCGAAGTTATGCAGATTCCAGTGGCATACTTCCACATCCAGAGCATTGAGCTTTTCACGGGCATATTCCAGCAGCGCGCTGGAGCGAGAGGGGAATCGTGGACTTCCGGCCAGGGTTATGACGCGCATGCATGCTCCTTATAACTAATTGTTTGCTTTTATCTAACATTCATAACAATTTTCAGGAGTGTGACACTGCCCGGTTATTCCACTAAATGATTTATCTGCAATTAAAATGCGAAAAAGCGCATCAGAACGGGGCTGCGAGGTAAACGATTGCGTCTAACGGTGTTTTTTTTGCCACAGGTCAATTCCCTTTCCGGGCCGGATCGCACATAATCCCCTCCCGGTTTGCACACCGGGAATCCAGGAGAGTTCATGTACTACCCCTTCGTTCGTAAAGCCCTTTTCCAGCTCGACCCTGAGCGCGCTCATGAATTTACATTCCAGCAGTTACGTCGTATTACCGGAACGCCGCTGGCCGCACTGGTGCGTCAAAACGTGCCGGAAAAACCTGTGCAATGCATGGGCCTGACCTTTAAAAATCCGCTGGGTCTTGCGGCGGGTCTGGATAAAAATGGTGAGTGCATTGATGCCCTGGGCGCGATGGGCTTTGGCTCCATCGAAATCGGTACCGTCACGCCGCGTCCGCAGCCAGGTAATGATAAGCCGCGTCTGTTCCGCCTGGTCGAAGCCGAAGGGCTGATCAACCGCATGGGCTTTAATAACCTCGGCGTTGATCACCTTGTTGAGAACGTAAAAAAAGCCCATTTTGATGGTGTATTAGGCATCAATATTGGCAAAAATAAAGACACGCCGGTAGAGCAGGGTAAAGATGACTATCTGATTTGTATGGAAAAAGTCTATGCCTACGCGGGGTATATTGCGGTGAATATTTCCTCACCAAATACCCCAGGTCTGCGCTCTTTACAATATGGCGAAGCACTGGACGATCTTCTGAGTGCCATTAAAAATAAACAAAATGAGCTCCAGGCGATCCACCATAAATATGTTCCGGTCGCGGTTAAGATCGCACCGGATCTTTCTGCTGAAGAATTGATCCAGGTTGCCGACAGTTTAGTTCGCCATAATATTGACGGGGTGATTGCGACCAATACCACACTCGATCGCTCGCTCGTTCAGGGAATGAAAAACTGTGACGAAGCGGGTGGGTTAAGTGGACGTCCGGTACAATTAAAAAGCACAGAAATTATTCGTGCCCTGTCAGCAGAATTAAAAGGACGACTGCCGATTATTGGCGTCGGTGGTATCGACTCCGTGATTGCGGCTCGCGAGAAGATGGCGGCGGGTGCCTCACTGGTGCAAATCTATTCCGGTTTTATTTATAAAGGACCGCAGCTGATTAAAGAAATCGTTACTCATATCTAATCTTTTCTCTTTATCAGACAACCAGGGCTTTATTTCCAGCCCTGGTTGTTTTATATTCCGTCATTGTTGCTTATTTAGTCATTATAGTCTTTTATTAATGGTGTTATAAACGAAGCGGCGAACAGGACATTTTTAGTACAGGAAGTTTGGGGACGGGAGAGAAACATGCGAATTAAACCTGACGATAACTGGCGCTGGTATTTTTGTGACGAGCATGATCGCATGATGCTCGATTTAGCCAATGGTATGTTGTTTCGTTCCCGTTTTGCTCGCCGAATGTTAACCCCGGATGCCTTCTCCCCGTCAGGCTTTTGTGTTGACGACGCTGCGCTTTATTTCTCCTTTGAAGAAAAATGCCGCGACCTGGTGCTTTCTAAAGAGCAGCGTGCCGAACTGGTATTAAACGCGTTAGTGGCTATTCGATTCCTGAAACCGCAAATGCCGAAAAGCTGGCATTTTTTAGCGCACAGCATGAACTGGGCCCCCGCCACCGGTGATGCGGCGAGTGTAAACCTGAGCGATACCGCTGAAGAGGTGAGCCTGCTGGTGGTTGAGCCTGGCGAAAATGCCGCACTCTGTCTGCTGGCCCAGCCCGGAGTGACCATTGCCGGGCGGACGATGCAACTGGGGGATGCCATTAAGGTAATGAATGACAGGCTGAAACCGCAGCAACGCTTAGACGCTTTCAGCCTCGAGCAGGCCGTTTAAGCTTCCAGCTGTACCGACGTTTTCGGAATACAGCTGCAGCACAGAATTGTACCATCATCGCCAATCGCGGATTTTTTCAGCGCGCTGACTTCCCCTTCGACCAGCTTGATTCGACAGCACCCACAGATGCCTGCCCGGCAGGAGTAAGGTACGCGGATCCCCGCTTGTTCCAGCTGTTCAAGTAAAACCTGCTGATTGTTGCCGCGGATAACGGTGCCCTGCCAGTGAATGTCTACGGGCGAGCTGGCTGGCGTCTCAACGTCGACGAACTCTTCTTCCTGACCTGCGCCATACACTCTTGCGGGTCCACGGGCGAGAATTTCGACTTCGTCGCCCACGCGGATGACGCCGCTTGAGCGCGGAATGAGGTTCTGGCCGAAATCCACATCGTCATTGTCCTGCGCTGTGCGGAATGACTGCAGGGTTTTTAACGGCTCGCCGGAAGGGTGTTTCTGGCCTTTTTCGGGACTGACGGTGGTAAAGATACAGCGACTGCAGGGCTTCACGACATCAAATACCACGCTGCCGATACGGATCACCTTCCAGGTATCCTCTTCCCAGGCGTCAGCGCCTGTAACAACCAGGTTGGGACGAAACTGCTCCATCTGGACGCTGGCTTTACAGCGACGCTGCAGGTCGCGCAGGGAGGCGTCGTTAGTCAGCAGGAAGGGGAAGCCGTCCGCGAATGAGAGCGGGACCGCCTCGTGGCGCTTAACGCGCCGCGTCAGCGCCGGGCCGACCCAGCGCAGCTGCACATCCCGGGAGAAGAAGCCGCTCAGCCAGCGGTTAATGTCATCCGGGGCGATGCGCGCGGTAAAATGATTGCCCCACACTTCCGTTGGCGCTTCGACAGGCGCAAAATCAGCAAAGCGGATCACCACGCTGGAGCCATCCGGCGCGGTGAGATGCAAACCGTCATAAAGCGGGGAAGGGGTAAAGCGAACCATTTGTGGGAACTGGCGTGCGGTAATGAACGTACCGTCAGGTTCGGTGACCATAAAGATACGATCGAAGGCAAATCCGCTCATGTCGGCCAGCGCGTGTGAAACGCCGATCCCGCGCATGGATTTCACCGGATGAATAAAAAGCCTGGATAACGTCGCCACTGCACAGCCCCTCGAATGAAAATAAGCCTTCAACTTTATGACATACACGCCATATTAGCTATAATGCGCGACAATTTTCTAAGAGTAAAAGTGACGATATGAATTCTCTGTTTGCCAGTACGGCCCGTGGGCTGGAAGAGCTGTTAAAAACTGAACTGGAAACCCTGGGTGCGCAAGAGTGCCAGGTGGTTCAGGGTGGTGTCCATTTTGAGGGCGACACACGGCTTATTTACCAGAGCCTGATGTGGAGCCGTCTGGCATCACGCATCATGCTGCCGATGAAAGAGTGCAAGGTTTACAGCGACCTTGACCTCTATACCGGCGTACAGATGATCGACTGGACAGAGATCTTCTCCCCGAATGCCACCTTTGCCGTGCACTTTAATGGCGTGAACGATGAAATCCGCAACAGCCAGTACGGTGCCCTGCGCGTTAAAGACGCCATTGTGGACTGCTTCACGCGTAAAAATAAGGAACGCCCAAACGTCGATCGTGAAAATCCCGATCTGCGGATCAACGTCTGGCTCAACGGCGACACCGCCAGTATCTCTCTGGATCTGAGCGGCGCGGGTCTGCACCTGCGTGGTTATCGCGATCGTACCGGTATGGCGCCCATCAAAGAGACTCTCGCCGCCGCCATCGTGATGCGTTCCGGCTGGCAGCCAGGCACACCGCTGCTCGACCCGATGTGTGGCTCCGGTACGCTGCTGATTGAGGCCGCTATGCTGGCCACCGACCGCGCACCGGGCCTGCACCGCGGCCATTGGGGCTTCAGCGGCTGGGCGCAGCACGATGAGGCGCTGTGGAAAGAGGTCAAAGACGAAGCGCAGACCCGTGCACGTAAAGGTCTGGCGGAGTACACCTCCCATTTCTACGGCTCTGACAGCGACTCACGCGTCATTGAGCGTGCGCGCAGCAACGCCCGCCGTGCCGGTATCGGCGAGCTGGTCACCTTCGAAGTGAAAGACGTGGCGAACCTGACCAATCCGCTGCCAAAAGGCCCATACGGTACCGTTATCAGCAACCCGCCTTACGGCGAGCGTCTTGATAGCGAACCGGCGCTGATTGCCCTGCACAGCCTGCTGGGCCGTAATATGAAAAATGACTTTGGCGGCTGGAACCTGTCGCTGTTTAGCGCCTCGCCAGAACTGCTGAGCTGTCTGCAACTGCGTGCCGAACGCCAGTTTAAGGCGAAAAACGGCCCGCTGGACTGCGTGCAGAAAAACTACCATCTGGCCGAGAAAGCGGCGGACAGTAAACCATCGGGTGTGGCGGAAGATTACGCTAACCGCCTGCGTAAGAATCTGAAGAAATTCGAAAAATGGGCGAAACAGGAAGGTATCGAATGTTATCGCCTGTATGATGCCGATCTGCCGGAGTACAACGTGGCGGTTGACCGTTACGCTGACTGGGTTGTGGTGCAGGAATATGCGCCGCCAAAAACGATTGATGCACAAAAAGCGCGTCAGCGTATGCTGGACGTGATTGCGGCAACGATTTCGGTGCTGGGCATTGCGCCTAACAAACTGGTGCTGAAAACCCGTGAGCGTCAGAAAGGGAAAAATCAGTATCAGAAAATGGGTGAGAAGGGTGACTTTATCGAGGTGGGCGAATACAACGCGCGCCTGTGGGTTAACCTGACCGATTATCTGGATACCGGTCTGTTCCTTGACCACCGTATCGCCCGCCGCATGCTGGGCCAGATGAGCAAGGGTAAAGACTTCCTGAACCTGTTCTCCTATACCGGCAGCGCCAGTGTGCATGCTGGCCTTGGCGGCGCGCGCAGTACCACCACGGTGGATATGTCCCGTACTTACCTGGAATGGGCAGAACGTAACCTGCGCCTGAACGGTCTCACCGGGCGTCAGCATCGTCTGATGCAGGCTGACGTGCTGGGCTGGCTACGCGAAACGGACGAACAATTTGATCTGATCTTCATCGATCCCCCAACGTTCTCTAACTCCAAGCGTATGGAAGATAGCTTTGACGTTCAACGCGATCACCTGCGCCTGATGACCGACCTGAAACGCCTGCTGCGTAAGGGCGGTACCATTATGTTCTCGAATAACAAACGCGGCTTCCGCATGGATCATGAGGGGCTGGCTGCTCTGGGACTGAAAGCACAAGAAATTAGCCAAAAAACGCTGTCCCAGGACTTTGCCCGTAATCGTCAGATCCATAACTGCTGGTTGATCTCCGCGGTCTGAAAGGAATAATACATGTCTTTAATTAGTATGCACGGCGCGTGGCTCTCTTTCAGCGACTCGCCGCTTCTCGACAATGCAGAACTGCATATCGAGGACAACGAGCGCGTCTGTCTGGTCGGCCGTAATGGCGCGGGTAAATCCACGCTGATGAAAATCCTCAACCGCGAACAGGGCCTGGACGACGGGCGTATTGTTTACGAGCAGGATCTTATCGTCTCTCGCCTGCAGCAGGATCCGCCGCGTCACGTGACCGGCAGCGTTTACGATTTTGTTGCCGAAGGTATCTCTGAGCAGGCTGAATACCTGAAGCGTTATCACGAGATTTCACACCTGGTGATGACCGACCCGAGCGACAAGAATCTTAACGAACTGGCGAAAGTGCAGGAGATGCTCGATCACCACGGTCTGTGGCAGCTCGAAAACCGCATCAATGAAGTGCTGGCGCAGCTCGGACTGGAACCGGACATGGAGCTGTCGGCGCTTTCTGGCGGCTGGCTGCGTAAGGCTGCGCTTGGCCGCGCGCTGGTCAGCGGGCCGAAAGTGCTGCTGCTGGATGAACCGACGAACCACCTGGATATCGAAGCGATAGACTGGCTGGAAGGGTTCCTCAAAACCTTCAACGGGACCATTATCTTCATCTCCCACGACCGTTCGTTTATCCGCAATATGGCCACGCGTATTGTCGATCTCGATCGTGGCAAGCTGGTGACCTACCCTGGCGATTACGACACCTATCTGCTGGAGAAAGAAGAAAACCTGCGTGTGGAAGAGTTGCAGAACGCTGAATTCGACCGCAAGCTGGCGCAGGAAGAGGTCTGGATCCGTCAGGGCATCAAAGCTCGTCGTACCCGTAATGAAGGCCGCGTTCGCGCGCTGAAAGCGATGCGTCGTGAACGCAGCGAGCGCCGCGAAGTGATGGGCAGCGCCAGAATGCAGGTTGAAGAGGCCTCCCGTTCCGGCAAAATTGTCTTCGAAATGGAAAACGTCAACTATCAGGTTGATGGCAAAGTGCTGGTGAAAGACTTCTCCGCACAGGTTCAGCGTGGGGATAAAATCGCGCTGATCGGGCCGAATGGCTGCGGTAAAACCACGCTGTTGAAGCTGATGCTGGATCAGCTGAAGCCTGACAGCGGCCGCATTCACTGCGGGACTAAGCTCGAAGTGGCTTACTTCGACCAGCACCGTGCGGAGCTGGATCCGGACAGAACGGTGATGGATAACCTGGCGGAAGGTAAACAAGAGGTGATGGTTAACGGTAAGCCGCGCCATGTGCTGGGCTACCTGCAGGACTTCCTGTTCCATCCGAAACGCGCGCTGACGCCGGTACGCGCGTTGTCAGGCGGTGAGCGAAATCGTCTGCTGCTGGCACGTCTGTTCCTGAAGCCAAGTAACCTGCTGATCCTCGATGAACCAACAAACGACCTGGACGTGGAAACGCTCGAACTGCTGGAAGAGCTGATCGACGGCTATCAGGGAACCGTGATGCTGGTAAGCCACGACCGTCAGTTCGTCGATAACACCGTGACCGAGTGCTGGATCTTCGAAGGTGAAGGGCGAATCGGACAGTATGTGGGCGGCTATCACGATGCGAAAGGACAGCAGTCGCAGTCTCAGGCGCTAAAACAGGCTAAATCCAGAACCAGTTCCGAACCTGCTGTAACAAAAGCAGAAACTGTCAAGAAAACCTCGGTTAAACTAAGCTATAACCTGCAGCGCGAACTGGAAGGACTCCCTCAGCGTCTTGAAGAGCTGGAAGCCGCACTTGAAGATCTGCAGGCGCAGGTCGCTGATGCGTCATTCTTTACCCAATCGCATGACTATACTCAAAAAGTACTGGCAGAACTGTCCGCGGCTGAAAAAGCCCTGGAAGAAGCATTTGAGCGCTGGGAGTACCTTGAGTCTCTGAAGAACGGCGCATAAACAGGGATACAATATGTGTGACCAGCACCATGCCGACAGGCATATATTATGCTCTCAATGCGATATGCTCGTGGCGTTGCCAGAGCTTGGTCACGGACATAAAGCCCTGTGTCCCCGTTGCGGTACGACGTTGACAACCGAGTGGGACGCACCAAGGCAGCGTCCCACTGCTTATGCGCTGGCGGCGTTGTTCATGCTGCTGCTTTCCAATCTCTTCCCCTTCATTTATATGAAGGTGGGAGGGATGACCAGCCAGGTCGATTTGCTTGAAATTCCGGGGGTTATGTTCTCGGAAGACTATGCCAGCCTCGGCACCTTTTTCCTCCTGTTCGTACAGATCGTCCCGGCTTTTTGTCTGGTCGTCATTCTGTTGCTGGTGAACCGCGTCGCGATGCCCCTCGCGCTTAAAATCTGGCTCGCGCGTATCCTGTTCCAGTTAAAAAGCTGGGGCATGGCCGAAATCTTTCTGGCGGGAATCCTGGTCAGTTTCGTCAAACTGATGGCGTATGGCGATGTGGGTATCGGCAGCAGCTTTGTACCCTGGTGTCTGTACTGCGTGCTGCAACTGCGCGCCTTCCAGTGTGTGGACAGACGCTGGGCGTGGGACGATATCGCGCCGGCACCGACGCTGGTGCAGACGGTAAAGGTGGGGGTGCCAGGCATCCGTCAGGGGCTTCGTTCTTGCCCATGCTGCACCGCTGTGCTGCCAGCCGATCTGGATGTGTGCCCGCGCTGCGAAACAAAAGGATACGTGCGACGTAAAAATAGCCTGCAGTGGACAATGGCGCTGCTGGTGACTTCCATCATGTTGTACCTGCCGGCCAATATCCTGCCGATTATGATCACCGATTTGCTCGGTGACAAAATGCCCTCGACAATCCTTGCCGGGGTAATACTGCTGTGGGGTGAAGGCTCCTATCCCGTTGCGGGGGTGATCTTTATTGCCAGTATTATGGTACCCACGTTAAAAATGATCGCCATTGCCTGGCTCTGCTGGGATGCGAAAGGCCATGGCAAACGCGACAGCGAACGCATGCACCTGATTTATGAAGTCGTCGAGTTTGTTGGACGCTGGTCAATGATTGATGTGTTTGTTATTGCCGTTCTCTCTGCACTGGTGCGGATGGGCGGATTGATGAGTATTTATCCCGCGATGGGGGCATTAATGTTTGCGCTGGTCGTTATTATGACCATGTTCGCGGCCATGACCTTCGACCCTCGTTTATCGTGGGATCGTGAGCCTGAATCAAGCCATGAGGAACAGTAAGAGCATGGAAAATAAGAGTGGAGAGGCGAAAGTGCAGAAGGTCAAAAACTGGTCGCCGGTGTGGATTTTCCCCATCGTGACCGCGCTGATCGGTGCATGGATCCTGTTTTATCATTACAGCCATCAGGGACCGGAAGTGACGCTCATCACCACCAATGCCGAGGGGATTGAGGGCGGTAAAACGACCATCAAAAGCCGCAGCGTCGATGTGGGCGTGGTTGAAAGCGCAACCCTGACCGACGATTTAACCCATGTGGAAATCAAGGCACGCCTGAACGCGGGCATGGAAAAACTGCTGCACGGTGATTCAGCTTTCTGGGTGGTCAAGCCGCAGGTAGGACGTGAAGGGATCAGCGGCTTAGGTACGCTGCTCTCCGGTGCCTACATTGAACTGCAGCCGGGTAAAAAAGGAAGCCAGCCGGCGCAATACCAACTGCTTGACTCACCACCGCTTGCGCCGCCAGATGCGAAAGGCATCCGCGTGATCCTGGACAGTAAAAAAGCGGGCCAGTTAACGGCGGGCGATCCCGTGCTGTTCCGCGGTTATCGCGTGGGATCGGTTGAAACAAGTACCTTTGATCCGCAAAAGCGCACCATCAGCTATCAGCTGTTCATCAACGCGCCAAACGATCGGCTGGTCACCAGCAACGTCCGTTTCTGGAAGGACAGCGGGATCGCGGTTGATCTGACGTCAGCGGGAATGCGCGTGGAGATGGGCTCCCTGACCACGCTGTTTGGTGGCGGTGTAAGCTTTGATGTGCCGGAAGGGCAAGATTTGGGACAGCCGGTTGCAGAGAAAACGGCGTTCAGGCTTTTTGACGATCAACGCAGCATTCAGGACGCACTCTATACCGATCACATCGACTTCCTGATGTTCTTTAAAGATTCCGTCCGTGGCCTTCAGCCGGGCGCGCCTGTTGAATTCCGCGGCATTCGCCTGGGTACGGTGGGGCAAGTTCCGTTCTTTGTACCGGGTCTGCAGCAGGTACTGGATGACGATTACCGCATTCCGGTACTGATTCGCATTGAGCCGGAACGTCTGCTCAACCAGATTGGCGAGAATCAGGATATTGGTACGCATATTACCGAACTGATGAACCGGGGTCTGCGTGGGTCGCTGAAGACGGGCAACCTGGTGACCGGTGCGCTGTATGTGGATATGGACTTCTATCCAAAAGCCCCGCCGATTACCGGTATCCGGGAGTTCGGTGGTTATAAGATCATCCCGACGGTGAGCAGCGGCCTGGCACAGATCCAGCAGCGTCTGATGGAGACACTGGATAAGATTAACAATCTGCCACTGAATCCGATGATTGAAGCCGCGACCAGTTCGCTCAGCGAAAGTCAGGCAACGATGCGTCGCCTGCAAACCACGCTGGATAATATCAACAAGATCACCGCAAGCCAGAGTATGCAGCAGCTGCCGCAGGATATGCAGAAAACGCTGCGTGAGCTTAACCGCAGTATGCAGGGCTTCCAGCCTGGCTCGGCGGCGTACAACAAGATGGTGGCAGATATGCAACGTCTTGATCAGGTCTTGCGTGAACTGCAGCCGGTTCTGAAAACGCTCAATGAGAAGAGCAACGCGCTGGTGTTCGAAGCGAAAGATAAAAAGGATCCTGAGCCTAAGAGGGCAAAAGAATGAATAAATGGCTATTAATGGTTGGCGCTCTGCTGTTAACGGCGTGCAGTTCAGGCGTGGAGAACAAGAGCTACTATCAGTTGCCTCTTGCAGCGCAAAACGGGGTACAAAGTACCGCCAGTCAGGGAAACCGTCTGCTGTGGGTTGAGCAGGTTGCCGTGCCGGATTATCTGGCAGGCAACGGCGTGGTCTACCAGACCAGCGACGTAAAATACGTGATTGCGACAAACAACCTGTGGGCCAGCCCGCTGGATCAGCAGCTGCGCAACACGCTGGTGGCCAATTTGGGCAGCCAGCTTCCGGGTTGGGTTGTCGCGTCGCAGCCGCTGGGTAACGACCAGGATACGCTGAACGTCACGGTTACGGGTTTCCATGGCCGTTATGACGGTGCGGTGGTGATTAGCGGAGAGTGGTTGCTGAACCATCAGGGCCAGATGATTAAGCGTCCTTTCCATCTTGAGCTGAAACAGCAGAAAGATGGCTACGATGAAATGGTGAAAGTGCTGGCCCAGGGGTGGGCGCAAGAGTCGGCCAGCATCGCCAGGGAGATTTCCCGGCTGCCATAAGTAAAATTCATCGGTAAAAACCGCAGTCGGCCTGTTGCTGATTGCGGTTTTTTTTTCAGTTTCACTTCAGACCGTTACTTGTGCCGGGTCACAATTTTTGTACAAATGATCTTCCAGGTAGCTCACAAATATGACACCCGTATGAATTTTGAACATTGACGCTGCGACTAATTCGGGGTATTCGTTATCTGTGCCTGCGCAAGTTTGTGCAGAAACTGTTTTCTTTCCACCAGACAAAAGAATGAGGGAAACGAGGCATGAAGAGACAGAAACGAGATCGCCTGGAACGGGCTCATCAACGTGGTTATCAGGCCGGCATCGCTGGACGATCTAAAGAAATGTGTCCTTATCAGACGATAAATCAAAGGTCACAATGGCTTGGAGGCTGGCGAGAAGCCATCGGCGACAGGGCACTCATAGCCTGATAACGTCTCTTTCAAAAAAAGAAACCTCCGCACTGCGGAGGTTTCGCCTTTATGGGGTCGCTCAACGCGAAATCAGAACGCGGAAGTGTCCTGGAACAGACCCACTTTCAGGTCGTTTGCGGTATAAATCTGACGACCGTCTACCAGCACTTCGCCATCTGCCAGGCCCATAATCAGGCGGCGGTTAACGATGCGTTTGAAGTGAATACGATAGGTCACTTTCTTCGCAGTAGGCAGAACCTGTCCGGTAAATTTCACTTCGCCCACACCCAGCGCACGGCCTTTACCTTCACCACCCAGCCAGCCCAGATAGAAGCCAACCAGCTGCCACATTGCATCCAGACCCAGACACCCAGGCATTACCGGATCGCCAATAAAGTGGCAACCGAAGAACCACAGGTCCGGATTGATATCGAGTTCTGCTTCTACGTAACCCTTATCGAAGTTGCCGCCGGTTTCGGTCATTTTCACGACACGGTCCATCATCAGCATGTTCGGGGCCGGTAACTGTGGGCCGTTAGCGCCAAACAGTTCACCGCGACCAGAGGCAAGAAGGTCTTCTTTTGTATAGGATTCGCGTTTATCTACCATGTTCTCAGTAAGCCTTATTTTAGTGAAGGACGCAGGATAGCTAACACGTGTACGCTGAACAAGTCCGATCAGTTTGAACTAAACCAGCCTAACCAGCGTAACGGCCAGGGATAACGATGACGAGCATCCTGCTGCGTCGCCTGAGCAATGCGCTCCTGGATAGTCTGCATCAGGGTTGTTTGCCCTTCGCCGTCCCATACCAGGTTTGTCAGTAAGGGTAGTGCATCATCAATGCCTTCGATGGCCCAGATGGTGAATTGTTCCTGTTCCACGGCATCCAGAATGTCCTGGCTGAGGCTCAAATGGCGCGCGTTAGGGGCAGGAATAATCACCCCCTGTTTGCCGTTTAACCCACGCTGCTGACAAATCGAGAAGAAGCCTTCAATCTTTTCGTTCAGACCACCCACTGGCTGCGCACGACCAAACTGATCGACCGAGCCGGTGATCGCGATGTTCTGATTAACTGGCACTTCTGCCAGGGCGCTGATTAAGGCGCACAGCTCCGCCATAGAGGCGCTATCACCATCGACTTCACTGTATGATTGCTCAAACGTCAGCGAGGCGGAGAAGGGGATTTGCTGCTCAAGCTGCAGCTCTGACATCAGGAACGCCTGCATGATCATCATGCCTTTAGCGTGAATGTTGCCGCCCAACTCGGCTTTGCGTTCGATATCAGTGAACTCACCGTCACCGACATGCACAACGCAGCTGATGCGGGAAGGTTCCCCGAAAGCGCGCGGGTGGCCGGGGAATTCAATCACCGACAGGGCATTGATCTGCCCGATACGTTCGCCTTCGGTCTCAACCAGAATTTGTTCCAGCAGAATTTCATCCTGCATACGGTCAGCAAGATAGCCTTCACGCCACTCACGCTGCGCCAGCATCTGGGTAAGCTGCTCACCGGTGAATGCGCCGTTACCGCTGACGACACCCACTTCACGTAACTGCTTGCCGATCCAGAGCGGGCAGAGCGGCAGCGTCTCCTGGTCACCGGTGTAGCGAACCGCTTCGCGGATCAAACCAGGCCAGGCGTCGGCGGCCGGCGTTGGCAGTGCGAAACGTTCCGCAACGCTCAACACCCACTGGCACCACTGTGCCATATCATCGGCATCGGTAATCTGGATGTTATCTTCGTATTCGCTGTAGACCGCCTGCTCAGCCAGTTCGGGCTCCATCTCCTGGAAGTCAGCCAGCGATTCACGATCACCCGTCAGCACCACGGTCAGCGACAGCGGCATTGAAGGAACTGAGACAGGCAGGGGACGAGACTCGTCGTAGCCAACCCAGTCAAAACGCTGCTGGCTAACCACCGTTTTCAGGCGCATCCACAGCAGAGGTTGTGAGAGGAGGGTGCGCAACGAGATGATCAGTACGCCGCCATTGGCGCGGTGCACCAGCCCTGGTTGCAGCGAGAGCTCACCGTTAAACTGGCGCAGACAACCAAAGAGTTGTTCAGCCTCGACCCAGTTAGCGGTAATCACCTCACCCCTGGCAGCAAAGCGGTCGTCGGGCTGCTCTGCCGGTTCGAATGTGACATCATGTCCCGCGATACGATATTGGCCGCCAAAGACGGCGTTCGCTTGCGGTCGCAACTGGCGCATGGCATCACCCAGAAGCGTCAGATATTCCGCTTCTTCCGGGGCCTTGAGCATCATGAAGGGTGATGTTGCCCAGGGGCTTAACACCTGCTCCAGCGCATAATGCAAACGGGGTTGCGTATCGCTAAGGATGAATTCGTGTTCTTTTGCGAGATCGGGTCGTGCAAACAGTTCCTGATAGCTCTCGGTATCCGGAACGAGGTCACGCCATGCAAGTTTCGTAATGGTCAAAGTTGATGTTTTTTAGTTAGATGTAAAAGCGTGGAGTATACCGTAAGCGGGGGGCTCTACCCAAGCAGGATTGGGCATTTCGGCAGGGCGATTGGCTGCATTCACTCACAGGATATGATTTCTTTTCAGCAGATTGCCAAAAAACTGATATTCTGAACAGAGTTACGTGGTAACACTGAGATCGCAATGAAATATCAACAACTGGAAAATCTCGAAAGCGGCTGGAAATGGAAGTACCTGGTCAAAAAGCACCGTGAAGGGGAGCTGATCACCTGCTACATCGAAGCCAGCGCAGCGCAAGAAGCCGTGGATATTTTGCTGACCCTCGAAAATGAACCGGTACAAGTTAACGGCTGGATTGAGAAACACATTAATCCTGCGTTGTTAAACCGGATGAAGCAAACTATTCGTGCGCGTCGCAAACGGCATTTTAATGCGGAGCATCAGCACACTCGCAAAAAATCCATCGACCTTGAGTTTATGGTCTGGCAACGTCTGGCAGGGCTTGCGCAACGGCGTGGGAAAACGCTGTCAGAAACGATAGTGCAGTTGATTGAAGATGCCGAGCATAAAGAGAAGTACGCCAACCAGATGTCGACGCTGAAGAATGATCTTCAGGCTCTGTTGGGTAAGAAATAGATTTTTGTTTACTTGAGATTCAGATAATAAAAAACCCCGCAGTGCGGGGTTTTTTTATAAGACGATAACTTATGCCGCTGGCTGAGTTACAACGTCTTTGATGCCTTTAACTTCGATCTCTACGCGACGATCTGGAGCCAGGCAGTCGATCAGTGCAGCGCGAGCTTTAACGTTGTCACAGGTGTTGCCAGTAACTGGGTTAGCTTCGCCCATACCACGTGGGGAGATCTTGTTAGCTGGGATACCTTTAGAGATCAGGTAATCAACAACAGACTGAGCACGTTTCTCAGACAGTTTCTGGTTGTAAGCGTCAGAACCGATACGGTCGGTGAAGCCCAGAACCACTACAGAACCGTCTTTAGGATCCAGGTTGCTCAGCTGGGTGTACAGCTGATCCAGTGCCTGCTGACCTTCTGGTTTCAGGGTAGCTTTGTTGAAGTTGAACAGAACGTCAGACTTCAGAGTGAAGTGCTTGGTCTGTACTTCTGGAGCTGGAGCCGGCGCTGGAGCAACGATTGGCGCTGCATCTTCCTGCTGGCCGAAACGGTAGGACACACCTACGCTCAGCATGCCGTTGTCCGGACGAACACCAACGGTGTTGCCGTCGCCGATGTTGTTAACCCACTGGTATTCCAGACGGGTAGCGATATCACGGGTCATAGCCCACTCAACGCCACCAGCGAATACTGGGGAAACACCGGTGTCATGGTCGTCGCCAGCGATGCTGTTGCTGGAGTCAGCGCGCCATACCATGCCGCCCAGACGAGTGTACACGTCCAGATCGTCAGTTACTGGGTAACCCAGTTTAGCGGTCAGCTGTACGCCCTGAGCTTTAAAAGCGCCGTTTACGTTGTCGCCTTTGTATGGCATACGACCTAACCAGTCGTAACCCATTTCAAAACCAACATACGGGTTAACCTGATAGCCACCGAACGCACCTGCACCAAGCTGGCTCTCGTGAGTAGGGCCATCGTTGTTCAGGCTGCTGTTGTACCAGCCGGTGTCATGGAACTGAGACCAGCCCAGTTTACCACCTGCATACCAGGTATTATCTTTCGGAGCGGCCTGCGCTACGGTAGCGAAGCCAGCCAGTGCCACTGCAATCGCGATAGCTGTCTTTTTCATTTTTTGCGCCTCGTTATCATCCAAAATTCGCCATGAAGGTCTCAATAGAGATTCACGGTTAAATCCTTCACCGGGGGGCGTGGTCAAATATAAATCTACCGATATCTTCGGCTTAGGCCGAGCACCCCTGGCGATGTAAAGTCTACAACGTAGCTGAAAACTTACAAGTGTGAAGTCCGTCAGGCATATGAAAAAAAAAGTTCCGTATACCGATTATTTAACATTTTTCGAACGAGTTTTGTGCAATAAAATTAAGGAGAACCGCACCAGACAAGCCTTGCCGCAGTTTTGGCGCCTGGAACTAAAATCGCATCTTGTGGTCAAAAAAAAATTCCAGGAATAATCTTAATTTTCCTCAATGATACAAATTTGAGTGAATTTTTAGGCCAGAAAGTTGTCCTCTGCGATAAGAATCTGGTCGAACCGGACGCATGATCAACCCGATCGCACTACCTTCTTCAGCCGCTTCAGTCAGTCGAAAATGTTCCTCATCGGTCAATTCGTCGGATAACCATCCAATCACCACGCTGTAATTCCCCGTACGTAACGCCCGGATCATCGATTCCACGGTATCGCAGGGAGAGAGTTGGTTAATTTGCATGACCTTTGTCAGCGGCAGGCCCGCGGACTGCACCCATTCACGGCTCAGTTTTTGTTGAGGCGTCAGCCAAAGCTGCCAGCGCGACTGCTGACCAAGCTGTTGTAATAACGGCAACAGCAGAAGTTGAGTGAGCAGGGGCTGGTCTTCACGATAAACCACTTCACTGATAAGCCCTGTCGAAACACGCCCGGTGGAATTCTGCGTGACATTGCCAGCGGAAGAAGAGAGAGAGGTTGAGCGATTTGCATAGCCTGAAGTGTACATATTCATTCCAGCCCTGTAGTTACTGTATGGATATACAGTAACCCCTGTATGCATAAAGATCAACCTCATTTTCGGAAAGCGACTCGCAAAATTCATTCATTATTGATGCGCCTGGAAAAATCATCTTGCTCAACGACGATAAGTTGCCTATTTTCCTGCTAACGGATCCGCTAGTAAGAAATTTCGTTGTTACTTTATGATTTTGAAGGGAAATATCATGAAAAAGATATCTTATGAACGGATTTATAAATCCCAGGAATACCTTTCACCCTTAGGTGAAATCCACCATCGTGCGTTGTTCGGGGGGTATACCCTGGCCGTAGATGATGCCGTCTTCGCTATGGTCTCCGACGGGGAACTGTATCTCCGGGCCTGTGAGGAAAGTGCAAAATACTGTGTAAAAAATGCCTCGTCATTCTTAACCCTGATGAAACGGGGTCGACCGGTGCTGCTCAATTATTATCGTGTCGATGACGGACTGTGGCAGGACAGAGAACGGCTGCTTCAACTCTCCTCGTTCGCGCTCAATGCGGCACGAAAAGAGCGTTCGCAGCGTGATCGGCGAAACCGCCTCAAGGACTTGCCCAATCTCACCTTTCAGCTTGAAGTGCTGCTCTTTGAAGCCGGAATCACTGATGAAGAGACGCTGCGGGAGCTGGGTGCCCGTGCGAGCTGGCTAAAGATGCGGGCGAAAAATAAAGCGCTCAGCATTAAAGTGCTCTTCGCGCTGGAAGGGGCCATCGCCGGACTTCATGAAGCGGCACTCCCGGCGGGAATTCGCCGGGAGTTAACGGAGTGGTTTAATGCGCTGCCTGAGCCACAGGAGAATCACTCCTCCAGGTAGCGATCTGCAGTTGCAGTCGGCAAATTTCTGGCAGCAGAGCGATAAGGAGGCCAATCTGCTGAAGAACCAGCGGTGCTTTGCTGTCGCTTCCCGGGTCAATATGCGTAATACGCTGAGCCAGTTCATCCAGCGCGTGCTGAACGCGAGGCTCATCGGCTGGTCGGTGATGAAGCGCGTCATCGACATAGCATACGGCGTCATCCAGCAGGGCGAGGATGGCCGGGTGAGTCAATTTCTCACGGTGCGCACCCAGCGTCGAAATATAACTGGTGAAGGTATGGTTCAGGCAGAGCAGGCGGAAAGCCGTTTCCCGAATTTCTGCCGTGGCGCGAGGCTCCGTGGACATGTTAGAGACCACCGAAGCCAGTTCAGCATCACAGTTATGCGCATCGCGACGCGCGATACGATAAGCCAGACGGTTATCGCGACCCTGATGATACTGCTCAAGGATGGCATCAAGGTATCGACAGTTCGCATTCATCGCCCTGTCTACCACACGCGGTAAATTACGGAACCGCCAGTCCGGCCAGATAAAACTGACCGCCGCCCAGGCGATTGCGCAGCCAATCAGCGTATCTATCACGCGGGGCAGGGCCACTTCAAATCCTTCACCCAGCAGGTTAAAGCAGAGTAGCACCAGCAGCGTGATGAACATTGTGGCATGCGCATACTGCACATTACGAAAGGCGAAGAACAACACACCGGTGATCACGATCAGGATCAGCTGGCCTTCGACAGAGGGCACGAAATAGAGCACCGGCAGCCCAATAGCGACGCCCACCAGCGTACCAATAATACGTAGCGCAAGGCGGTGGCGGGTGGCGTTATAGTTTGGCTGGCAAACAAACAGGCTGGTCAGCAGGATCCAGTAACCGTGATGTAACCCGGTTATCTGAATGATGGCATAACCCACGCACAGCACCAGTGACATCCTCACCGCATGGCGAAACAGTGCCGATTCCGGCGTAAAGTTGCGGCTCAGTCGCAGCCACATATCGCTGAAGCTATGCACGCTGTCATCAGCAAGCTGATTCTCCACATCTTTATCGGGGAGCGCCATCGCCTGCTCGGATTCAATGGTAGCCAGTTGAGCATCTATCGCCCGCAGGTTATTCAGCAAAAATCCCAATGCTTTAATATGTTCCGGCGATGTTCCACTGGCCTGAACGCGATCGAGCGCCGCATCAAGATGGCTAAATACGCGTTCGAAGCGCGGGTCATGTTGATAGGGCGTACGCAGCAAAATGGAGCGTGCCAGCTGCTGGCACGCCTGAGACTGCATCGACAGCAGGCGCTGGAAGCGGAACATCACGTCGCTGTAGCGGAACTTCTCACGCAGGGCAGCATACTGAACGTGCGAGGAGCTGGCACGCTCATGAATATCCTGCGCCGCGAAATAGTAGTGCAAGGTTCTTCGCGTTCCGCGCTGACCGCGATCGCCCCGCAGACGGGTAAGCAGTGAGGCTTTCGTCTGGTTAAGTGTGGCGACCAGTTGACCGTTGGCCAGAGCCAAATCGTAGAGCGGAGACTGGCTCTCCTCCTCGATATCCGGATCGAAGAGCCGGGATTTTAGCTCAAGGTAGTGGGCCAGTTGCTCAAAGCTGCGGGCAAGGTTGTCCTGAAGAGGGCGAACCGGAAAAATAAGATGCCCGGTTAACGTCAGCAGGTTATACCAGATGGCCCCCAGCAACAGCAGTATGGGTTGCTGGTACCATTGATCGTAAAGGGAAACACCCAGCATGGTGTAAATGGCGATCAGCAGGGCACCAAAGGCGATAGTGGCATAGCGCTGCCCAAGGCCGCCAAGCAAAATAAACCCGCTGGTAGAGAGCGTAAGGCCAATGGCAAACAGCCAGGGCCAGGGGAAGAGCAGCTCCACGGAGGCTGACGCGATAAAAAAACAGACCAGCGTAATCACAAGATTACGCAGGCGCCCGGCAAGGCGATCGTCCAGATCCGCCAGCGCCCCCGCAACCACTCCCAGCGTGAGCGGGATGGTGAGTTTTACGTCATTCAGCCACCACGGCAGGGCAACCGTGCCGCAAAGGGCGATAAATATTCTGACGTTATAAAGCCAGATGCTGTTCCAGGTATAACGGCGAAGCAGTGGGCTTAGCATAAGCACGGCCAGTCCTTATTTACTGAAAACGACGACGCGCGTTTGCTTCACGTGCCGCCTGTGCCACTTCTACCGGAACGACCCTGCGCCCGACTGGCCAAAGCGCGATGGCGGCAATCTTAAAGTTCGCGATCCCTACCGGAATACCAATAATGGATATGCACTGGGCAATACCGGCAAAGATATGCATCACACACAGCCACCAGCCGAAGAAAACCAGCCACAGAATATTGAGGACCGTGCCTCCCGTGTTCAGCAGTGCGTTTTTGCTCTCCGGGTTCAGTTCGTCAACGTGGACGGCTTCATTCCCGTACGGGATGAAAGAGAGTTTGGTGATTTCCCAGCAGGGGCGGGTCAGGGGGAGCGTAAAAATAAGGACGATGCTCACCAGCGTGGCAAAAAGCCAGGCAAGAGTGGTGGCAAAACCGCCTAACACAAAATTCAAAACATTCAGAACAGTACGCATAAACCCTCAGTTCCTTTCGATATGATTAACGCCCAGTGATTGTAACGTTTTTTAGGCTGGAGCACCTTAAAACTGGCAGTTAAACTGTCAGGTAAATTATCTCTTCGTGGATTCGGCTGGACATGGAACTGAAAGCAACATCATTAGGCAAACGCCTGGCGCAACACCCCTACGACAGGGTTGTCCTCCTTAATGCCGGAGTGAAAGTCTCCGGAGAACGCCACGAATACCTCATTCCGTTTAATCAACTGCTGGCTATCCACTGTAAACGCGGGTTGGTCTGGGGCGAACTGGAGTTTGTCCTGCCTGACGATAAAGTCGTGCGCCTTCACGGCACCGAGTGGGCTGAGACCCAGCGCTTCCATCATCACCTGAATATGCTCTGGCAGCAGTGGAGCCAGGATATGAGCGTGATTGCCGCTCAGGTACTGCAGCAGGTACTGGATGATATTGCACAAAGTAACGAGCAACAAATGTGGCTCACCCGCCAGCAGACGGCCGGGTTGCAGCAAAAGATTAGGCAGGCGCTGGCGGCACTGCCGTTATCCGTGACGCGTCTTGACGAGTTCGACAATTGCCGTGACGCCTGGCGTCAGTGTCAGGCCTGGCTTGGCGATACAGACAAGAGCCGGCTGGCGCACAACCAGGCGTGGACAGATGCCATGCTGACCCGTTATGCCGACTTTTTCAGCACGGTTGAATCTTCACCGCTTAACCCTGCACAGGCGCGCGCCGTGGTTAACGGCGAGCACTCCCTGCTGGTGCTGGCGGGTGCCGGAAGCGGCAAAACGTCGGTGCTGGTGGCCCGTGCGGGTTGGCTACTGACAACGGGTGAGGCTGTTGCCGACCAGATACTGTTGCTGGCGTTTGGCCGTAAGGCGGCCGAGGAGATGGACGAACGCATACAGGAACGCCTGCATACCCGGGATATTACCGCCAGAACCTTCCATGCCCTGGCGCTGCATATCATTCAGCAGGGCAGTAAAAAAGTGCCTGCCATCAGCAAGCTGGAAAACGACACGCAGGCGCGTCAGGCGCTGTTCATTAAGACGTGGCGTCAGCAGTGCAGTGAGAAAAAGGCGCAGGCTAAAGGGTGGCGTCAGTGGCTGGAAGAAGAACTCAACTGGGACGTACCGGAAGGCAATTTCTGGCAGGATGAAAAACTGGCTCGTCGCCTGGGCTCTCGCCTCGACCGCTGGGTTAGCCTGATGCGGATGCACGGCGGATCGCAGGCCGAGATGATTGAAAGCGCGCCGGAGACGATCCGCGCCCTGTTTTCGAAGCGGGTCAAGCTGATGGCCCCGATGCTGAAAGCCTGGAAAACCGCGCTGAAAGAGGAAAATGCCGTCGATTTCTCCGGTTTGATCCATCAGGCCATTATCATTCTTGAGAAGGGCCGTTTTGTCAGCCCGTGGAAGCATATCCTGGTGGATGAATTCCAGGATATCTCGCCGCAACGTGCCGCGCTGCTCTCGGCGTTAAGGGCGCAAAATAAACATACCTCGCTGTTTGCGGTGGGCGATGACTGGCAGGCTATCTATCGCTTCAGCGGGGCACAGCTCTCCCTGACGACTGCATTCCATCACTATTTTGGCGAAGGCGATCGCAGCGATCTGGATACCACCTACCGCTTCAATTCCCGGATTGGTGAAGTTGCTAACCGCTTTATCCAGCAGAACCCGCATCAGCTGGCAAAACCGCTAAATAGCCTCCGGGCCGGGGACAAAAAAGCCGTTACCCTGCTGGCGGACGATCAGCTGGAGCCGCTGCTGGACAAACTGAGCGGCTATGCGAAGCCGGATGAACGTATTCTGGTGCTGGCACGCTATCACCATCTTAAGCCTGCGGCGCTGGAAAAAGCCGCGACCCGCTGGCCGAAGCTGCAGCTCGATTTTATGACCATCCACGCCAGCAAAGGACAGCAGGCCGACTATGTGATAGTGATGGGGCTTAAAGAGGGGAGCGATGGTTTCCCGGCTCCGGCACGAGAGTCGGTAATGGAACAGGCATTACTGCCGGTCCCGGAAGATTTTCCGGACGCCGAAGAGCGGCGTTTGCTGTACGTGGCGATGACCCGCGCGCGTCATCGCGTGTGGCTGCTGTTCAACAAAGAGGAGCCGTCGGTGTTTGTCGATATTCTGAAGAGTATTGATGTCCCAGTGGCGAGGAAGCCTTAACGGGATAGCGGAGCGGTAATATTGCAGGCCCGGTAAGCGTGTCGCCACCGGGCAAAAAACTACTTCAGTCTTTCGGAAAGATAGCGCTGATAATCCGGGATCAGGATCTCAACCGGTGAGTTGAAGTGCGGGGATTCAATGATGAAATCTGCCGTCGACAGGTTCGTCGCCACCGGAATATTCCATACCGTTGCCAGACGCAGCAGGGCTTTGACATCCGGGTCGTGCGGAACCGCATTCAGCGGATCCCAGAAGAAAATCAGTACATCAATTTTCCCTTCAGAGATCTGAGCGCCGACCTGCTGGTCGCCGCCCATCGGGCCACTCAGCATGGCATTGACCTCCAGACCCGTTTCGCGGTGGATCAGGTTACCGGTTGTCCCGGTCGCTGAGAGAGCATGCTTTTCCAGCAATGGCTGATGGCGGCGAACCCAGTTAAGCAGCATTTGTTTACAGTGATCGTGCGCAACCAGAGCAATGTGTTTGCGTTCCGGTAGCGTGCGTGTTGTCAGTTCCATAATCTTATCCATCAGGTTAACTGACTACACGATGACGGGAACCGCCTGACGCTGCAAGAGAAAGGCGAAAAAAATGTGGCTTATGATGAAGGTTGTTGCTTTACCCACTGTAAAAAACGGGCCCGGGTCTCAGGATCGGCCTGCTGGAACCAGAATTTAAGACGCTGTTCCGTCAGCGTCTGGGACTGTGGCGGAATAACATCCAGCTCTGAGACACCGGACAGCAGCGTACTGTCGTCGGCCATCCTGGTGGCAAACTGTGGAAGGGAAGCGCGTTTGCCTGCCTTGTTATAGATTTCGGTCGCGGCCTCGTAATCGGTGCCTTTCGGGGACGAGGTTAACGCCAGAATATCGAGTTTTACCGGAATCGGCATTGAATCCCCGTCCAGCAGTTCAAGGCGCGGAGAGGCGTCAAAGGCCGCCGACTCTTTTTCGGTTTCAAGACGCGGGAGGGTAATGTTCACCTGACTGACCCGCTGGGTATTAAAACTGACAATCAGCGGCGCAGAGATATACATGCGTTGTTCATGATTAGCGAGGCCGATGGTTTTTTCTACCCGCAATACCAGCTGGTGTGGCCCATTATCAAGTTCGATGCTGTCCGCACCGCGCAACAAGGAACTGGACACTTTTTTTCCGTCCAGCACCAGCAGATCAATATCCGTTGAAAGCCGTAGCGTGGTCGCAAAGACGCAAACTGGCATCACTAACGCAATCACAGCAGTGGCAATGCCGGTTTTCATAGAGGGCTCCTGTTGAAATGACTCGGCCGCGGTAATGTATCCAAATATTTCGATAATCACGTTTACTAACATATAGACATATTCTGCCGTTTTGCCCTCATGCATCTGCATGGGATGCATGGTTGAGATGTGCGCTTTGACGTACACTCATAAAAAAGCCTGGAGGAAAACCATGAAAGAGAACGAAATTGCCGAGATTCTGACATCGACGCGCACGATTGCACTGGTCGGGGCAAGCGATAAACCGGATCGCCCAAGCTACCGGGTGATGAAGTACCTTCTCGATCAGGGCTATCACGTCATCCCTGTGTCGCCGAAAGTGGCCGGTAAAACCTTACTCGGTCAGCAGGGATACGCCACGCTGAACGAGGTACCTGAAAAAGTCGACATGGTGGATGTTTTCCGCAATTCCGAGGCAGCGTGGGGAGTGGCACAAGAGGCCATCGCCATCGGCGCGAAAACGCTGTGGATGCAGTTGGGTGTCATTAACGAGCAGGCGGCGGTGCTGGCGCGAGAAGCCGGTCTGACGGTGGTAATGGACCGATGTCCGGCGATTGAGATTCCCCGTCTGGGGCTGGCGAAGTCATAAAAAAAAGCCCGTTTATCGGGCTTTTTTTACACGCTTAGTTCCGCAGGCGCGGGGCCTGTAACTGTTTGCGGATAGTCTGAGCAAGTTCATCCATCGTGGGTTGCTCTGGATGCTCATCCTGCAGTTCGCTACTCAGCTGCGCTTCAGCAAGGTAGGTGTGAACGGGTTGTCCATCATCCCCCTCCATCACCACATGATACCAGGGCGCGGCGCGAAGCTCAGCGTTAACCGCCAGCTCATCCGCTGACGGTTCATCAAGGGAATACTCCGGGTCGATATCCACGACCACACCCAAATACCCTAGCAAAGTGTGGCGGACCTGCTGGCCGATACCGAATTTGCTGGCAATCATAGTCACCTCCCGGGAAACACTACTTACACGTTATGTGCGGGCAATATTTCTCTTTTCAAGTTACATGACGCGACAGGCAAACCCTTTCAGATACAGCCCTTCCGGGTAGGTAGCGATCACCGGGTGATCGGCTGCCTGACGGAACTGTTCTATAAATTGTACATCACGACCAGCATCTATTGCGGCATCAGCGATGATTTTCTGAAATAAATCTGTGGTCATCAGGCCGGAGCAGGAGAAGGTGAGAAGCACTCCACCCGGGTTCAGCAGCTGGATGGCCAGCATGTTGATATCCTTATAGCCGCGGCAGGCACCCATCAGCTGACTTTTATTCTCCACAAACTTCGGTGGATCCATCACGATGACGTCGAATTTCTCGCCCTGATCGCGATACTTACGCAGCAGCTTGAAGACGTCATCGCGAACAAACTCGGCTTTGCTCAGATCCAGCTTGTTCAGCTCGACGTTTTGTTTCGCCACGTCCAGCGCTTCCTGAGAGGTATCAACGCTGACAACCTGGGCACAGCCGCCCATCAGCGCCGAGACGGCGAAACCACCGGTATAGGAGAAGCAGTTCAGTACGCGTTTGTCGGCAACATACTGGCGAGTGGCCAGGCGGCTGTCACGCTGGTCCAGGTAGTAACCCGTTTTATGGCCGCCCTGGATATCCACCAGCAGCTTCATACCGTGCTCTTCGATTGGCAGCAGGGCAGGCGGCAGTTCACCGGTGACCGGACCTTGCGTCAGCTCCATGCCCTCTTTTTTGCGCACTGCCACATCGCTGCGGTCATAAATGGCGCATTCCGGGAAAACCGATTGCAACGCGCTGATCAGCGCGGCACGTTGATATTCAGCCCCTGCGCTTAACAGTTGCAGTACCAGGAAGTTACCGAAGCGGTCGATCGTCACGCCAGGCAGACCATCGGACTCACCGGCAATCACACGGTAGCTGTCCAGACCGTCACGCTTTGCCAGCCAATCACGCCACTGCTGCGCCTGCTGTAAACGACGAACGAAGAAATCAATATCGATCGTTTCATCTTTATCAAAGGTCCAGACGCGAGCGCGGATTTGGGATGCTGGCGAATATGCGCCTCGCGCTAACCATTTCCCCTGATGGTCAACGATATCGATGGTCTCTCCGAGGCTGGCTTTGCCTTCCATACGGGCTACTGCACCGGAAAAGACCCAGGGATGGCGGCGCAATAATGACTTCTCGCGCCCTTTGGCTAACACTAAACGTACACTCATAATTTGCTATTCTGTCGATTCCAGGGAAATGGCGCGTAGAGTAGCACATTCAGCAAGTCGCAATCATCTGCGGATGCCTTTGAGCGTTTCGGCACAAAATCAAATCGCTTAGGCACAGTACTGCACTGCGATGGGCTTTACAGTAGGGTTTCCGGTACAGCAAAGGGAAACACAAATGAGAAAGCGCCTTGCGATAGCAGTAACTACCCTGGCGGTGGTCAGTGTTCATGTTTTAGCGGCATCGTCTTTCACCATCAGCAGTCAGGATCTGGCCAGTGAACGCCCGTTGTCGCAACAGCAGGTGTTTGACGGGTTTGGGTGTCACGGTGGGAATCACTCTCCACAACTGGCGTGGAAAAATCCGCCTGTCGGGACGAAAAGTTTCGCAGTCACGGTATTTGACCCTGATGCCCCTACCGGAAGTGGATGGTGGCACTGGACGGTGGTCAATATTCCCCTCCAGACGCTGACGCTTCCCGCCGATGCCGGAAACCCGAAGGGGGAGACATTACCGGCCGGGGTTGTGCAGGGGCGTAATGATTTCGGTTATTCTGGTTTCGGCGGCGCATGTCCGCCCAAAGGGGATAAGCCGCACCGTTATCAGTTTACCGTCTGGGCGCTGGATGTGGATAAATTGCCTGTCGACAGGAATGCCAGCGGCGCGCTGGTGGGTTTTATGCTTAACAGTCACGTCCTGGCAAAGGCCAGCTTAACCGTTACCTACAGCAGATAAGGATGGCACGGTGCAGGGAGTCCAGTTTCAACATAAACATTTGACGGCCGGTGAAGTGAGTGCCAGTAAAATGCATCACCTGCACCAGGTTAAACTCTTTCTTCCTGCCATTTGCCATATCACTCACGGCAGTAAAGTGATTGTTCAGGACGATAACCGCCTGGTGGCGACGAAAGCGTCGCTGATCATTATTCCCGCCAATACGCCGCTGGAGATCATAAATCAACCCGCGAATGGTCTCTTTCGCTCTGACTTATTGATGTTGTCACCGGAGCTTCTGGCGGAGTTTAAAACGCATTACCTGAAATCCTGGCCGCGCACAGAATTGCATTCCCTCTGTGCTCCCCTGAGTGAGGGGCTGGCATTTATGTGGAGTAACCTGCTGCATGCCGTGCGTCAGGATTTACCAGAGGCGTTACAAAAGCATCAGGCTTTCGGCCTTTTGCTGGCATTGCTACATGACGGCGTCGCAGGGCCGTTGCTTATAGAGCGTAATAGCCACCTGTCCGAGCAGGTGCGGCAGTTCATCATGCTGTCGCCCGCCAGGGCCTGGACTGCACAGGACGTTGCCAGCCGCCTGGCATTGAGCGTGCCGACGCTACGCAGACGGTTACGCGAAGAGTCGCAGAGTTTTCGCCAGATTGTTGAGGAGGTGAGGATGGCCGTTGCGCTGTCACACTTACAGTCAACCCGGTTACCTATTGGCGAAATCGCATTACAATGTGGTTATCTTTCCAGCTCTCGTTTTACTGCCCGTTTCCGGCAACATTATGGCTGTTTGCCGAAAACGCTACGTTAAGGAGTAGAAAAATGTCAAAAATCTGCACAATTGCCTGGGTACACGGCATGGTTCAGGGCGTCGGATTCCGTTACAGCACGCAGCGCGAAGCTATGCAACTGGGGCTCACGGGATACGCGCGAAACAGGGATGATGGCAGCGTTGAGGTGGTTGCCTGTGGTGATGCGGAGCAGGTTGAAAAGCTGGTGGCGTGGCTGAAAGCAGGTGGGCCGCGCAGCGCGCGGGTTGATAAGGTTTTAACCGAACCCCATCAACCTGGCCGGGAATACGTTAACTTCGGTATTCGCTACTAAATGCATTTCACCGGTTTTGGCAGGCCGGCGATTTTGGTGGCCTGTTTTGCCGGGCCTTTCGGGAACAGGCGATACAGGTAACGGCTGTTGCCTTTCTCTTCACCGAATTTATTGGCCATTGCCTTGACCAGCATGCGGATAGCCGGGGAGGTGTTGAATTCGAGATAGAATTCGCGCACAAAACGCACCACTTCCCAGTGTTCCGGGGAGAGGGCGATACCTTCGTTTTCGGCGATTTTTTCCGCCAGCGGCTCGCTCCACTGGCTGCTCTCTTTCAGATAACCGTCGTTATCAGTTTCAATCTCTTTACCTTCAAAACTCAACATAATCATTCACGCGTCAGTCAAAAACCGCAGCAGTGTACCAAAAAACAAAGCCCCGCATAAGCGGGGCTCTGGTTCACAGCATTGTTGATTAATCGCGGCTGGCGAAGCCCAGGATGCTCAACAGGCTGACAAAGATGTTGTACAGCGATACATACAGGCTCACGGTGGCGCGGATGTAGTTCGTCTCACCGCCGTGAATGATGTTGCTGGTTTCATACAGGATTGCGCCAGATGAAATCAGAATAAACACGGCGCTGATCGCCAGGTGCAGGGCAGGCAGCTGCAGGAAGATGTTTGCCACCATACCTACCAGCACCACCACGATACCTGCCATCAGCATACCGCCGAGGAAGGACATGTCCTTACGGGTGGTCAGCACGTAGGCCGAACAGCAGAAGAACACCAGCGCGGTACCGCCCAGCGCCATGCCAATCACGTCGCCCATACCGGCGGACAGATAGGCGTTGAGGATGGGCCCCAGGATATAGCCCAGGAAACCCGTAAAGGCGAACGCGGACAGAATACCCACCGGTTTATCAGCAGTTTTGTAGGTCAGGAACATCAGACCATACATCCCCACCAGCGTCAGGATCAGACCCGGTGACGGCAGCATCAGCACGGTGCTGGCCGTTGCGGTCATCGCCGAGAATGCCAGCGTCAGGCTGAGCATGAAATAGGTATTGCGCAGCACCTTGTGGGTACTGAGTAGCGATGTGCGGTCGCGTGAAGAAGTAATTATACGATCCATGAGTCACTCTCTTATGACAGATGTAATTAGCGGAAAGAATAGGAAACGGCGCGCCAGTCTCAAAGTGGTTTTACCCATCTTTACTCAGGACGTTAGCGTTACTGCTGGTTGTTTATTCTTCAGAAAACCTTTTCAGCAGAATGAACAACGGTTTGCTTCATTTATTCAGATCAAGCTCTTATAGGTTACTGAAAAATATTGCGTTATTACACTTTGAGCGCTAAGTGTTATTTCCGGATCGTCAAAAAACAGACAATAAGGCGAAGGAAATGAAACCACAAGCACGCACGCGCTTTACACTCTCTTTGTTAACGGCAGGGATCCTGTGCGCCAGCACGGCGACCTGGGCGGCTAACGTGCCAGCAGGAACACAGCTGGCCGATAAACAGGAACTGGTAAGAAACAACGGTAATGAACCGGCCTCACTTGACCCGCATAAAGTCGAAAGCGATGTCGAATTCAATATTATCAGCGATATCTTCGAAGGGCTGGTTAGCGTTTCTCCGACTGGCGAAATACAGCCACGGCTGGCAGAAAAATGGGAGAACAAAGACAACACCGTCTGGACTTTTCATCTGCGTCCAGGCATCACATGGAGTGACGGCACCGCGATTACCGCGCAGGATGTGGTCTGGAGCTGGCAGCGTCTGACAGACCCCAAAACCGCCTCACCGTATGCCAGCTATCCGGGCAACATGCATATTGTTAACGCCGCTGATATCGCTCAGGGGAAAAAAGCACCGGATACGCTGGGTGTAAAAGCCGTTAACGATACCACGCTTGAGGTCACGCTGACTCAACCTAATGCCGCATTCCTTGCCATGCTGGCCCACCCGTCGCTGGTGCCGGTGGATAAGGTGCTGATTGGTCGGTTTGGTGATAAGTGGACCAAACCGGAGCATATCGTCACCAGCGGAGCGTATAAACTGTCGCAGTGGGTGGTTAACGAGCGCATCGTGGCGGAGCGTAACCCGCGCTACTGGGATAACGCACATACCGTTATCAATAAGGTGACCTATCTGCCGATCACCTCCGAGGCCTCGGATGTAAACCGTTTTAAAGCAGGTGAAATCGATATTGTTTATACGGTGCCGATCAACCAGTTTGCCCAGCTCAAGAAAACCCTGGGTAGCCAGCTGGATGTCTCCCCGCAGCTTGCCACTTATTACTATGAATTCAACACCACCCGGCCGCCATTCAACGACGCGCGTGTACGTAAGGCGCTGAACATGGCGCTGGATAAAGAGATCATTGCCGGGAAGGTCTTAGGGCAGGGGCAGCGTCCGGCGTGGCTTATCAGCCAGCCAGATATTGGCGGTGTGACGCTCCAGAACCCGGACTATGCCAGCTGGCCGATGGATAAACGTATCGAAGAAGCGAAAAAGCTGCTGGCCGAAGCCGGCTTTAACGCCAGCCATCCGCTGCGTTTTAACCTGCTCTATAACACCTCTGAATCGCACCAGCGCATCGCGATTGCCGCCAGTTCGATGTGGAAGAAAAACCTTGGGGTGGAGGCGAAGCTGCAAAATCAGGAGTGGAAAACGATGCTCGATACGATGCATACCCACGACTTTGACGCAGTGCGCTACGCCTGGATTGCCGATTACGACGATGCTGCCACTTTCCTGAACAACTTCCGTACCGGTGACAGCGAAAACACCAGCCAGTACAGCAATCCGGAGTATGACCAGGCGCTGGTGAACGCCGCGAAAGCCAAAACACCGGCAGAGCGCGGTAAGTTCTATCAGCAGGCGGAAGATTTGCTGGCGCGCGATGTGCCTGCCATTCCGGTATATCACTATGTCCGAACGCACCTGGTCAAACCGTGGGTGGGAGGATTCACGCCGGACAAGCTGGGATACTATTTCACCAGGGACATGTATATCAAAAAACACTGAGCATGAACGCTGAATTTTGTGCTGATAAAATGGCCGATACGTTGTCTATTCAACCGATTAAACGCGTTTTGGCTATTTTTAAAGCGAACGAATGCGGTCACTCTTTACAGCATGCGGAGAGGTGTTTATAGTTCGCCTCACTTAGGAAGTGTGGCCGAGCGGTTGAAGGCACCGGTCTTGAAAACCGGCGACCCGAAAGGGTTCCAGAGTTCGAATCTCTGCGCTTCCGCCAGACATAAAAGCCCTGCGATAGTCATATCGCGGGGCTTTTTGCTTTATCAGCATTTGAACTGAAAAACAGGCTCTGGAGAGACCGTCCAGAGCCTACAGACCAACATCAACATCAGAAGTGTTTAACGGTTCTCTTCAATATAGCGGGCCAGGTCTGCCGGGGTTTTCAGAACTGTTGCAACGTCGGTAGGCGGGATCATGCAGCCGTAAACGTCCTGCACTTCCAGTACCATGTCGACTGCCAGGATGGAGTCGAGAATGTCGGATGCAATCAGTTCATCGTGAAAACCCACCTTACGGGATAACACTTTTTCAAACAGGGCGAGAATTTCTTGTTCCATAATTTTTCCTGGAGTATTTAATTGGTGCGGGCGTATGAGTCCAGCAACTTGCGGTCAATTTTGCCGTTAGGATTCAGCGGCAAAGCGTCTTTAACGATAATTTGTGAAGGCACCATATAGTGCGGAACCACCTGAGTCAGCAAGGTTTTGATCGCATCTGGCGCCAAATCCGTTACACAAAACGCGGCAAGGCGCAGTACGCTGCCACAGGATTTCATCAGGGGTAAAACCACTGCTTCGTTAATGCCAGACATTGCCAGCAGGCGGTTTTCAATTTCGTTAATTTCAATACGGTAGCCATTCAGTTTGACCTGGCTATCGTTGCGTCCATGGCAATAGATAAACCCATCTTCATAACCCAGGTCGCCGGTCCGGTAGCCACGAAATTCCTCACTCTCCCGATGCAATAATTTTGCTGCGTTCTCCTGTGGGAGTCCGAGATAGCCACGCATTACGTTTTTACCCCAGATGATTAGCTCTCCTTCGGCGGAAATGTCCATTTTGCTGTCTGGCATCATTATTCCCACCGGCAGAACGGCACTGTCGCTGTTGAGGATCTCATCCGTAATTTCAACCACTGTTGTCGCTATGGTTGCTTCCGTAGGGCCATAGGAGTTGAGAATTTTAGCCTGTGGAAAACGGCGGCGTAATTGTTTCACCAGCGCTTTGTTTAATACTTCACCAATGAAAATAAAGACACTTAGCGCCGGTAAATACTCACTGTTGAACTGTGGAGAAAGCAGTTGCTGATAAGCAAAAGACGGTGTGGAAACCCAGGCAGAAACCGCATTTGTTTTCAGTCGCTCCAGCCAGTTATCTTTCTGAATATCCTCTTTAGCATTAAGAACGATGTGTCCTCCCATCGCCAGATTCGCCAGTAAAGGAATGAGGGAAAGATCGAAACTGAATACCGCGTGGTTCATCAATACCGGTTTTTTCGGCAATGAAAAGTCTTTGCTGACCCATTTCATAAAGTGCCATACGCTTTCACGCCCAATCTGTACCCCTTTGGGTTTGCCCGTGCTGCCAGAGGTAAACATGATATAAGCCAGATCCCTTTCCTCAAGTACCTCGCCCGCCTCACCGGTGGCGATAAATTGCTTTGTCGCCACATCGTAATAGTAAGGGGCATTAGCCAGATGGCATATTTCCCTAAGCCGTTCCTGAGGGTAAATGCAGTCCACCGGGATGTACGGGATGTTGTGCAGAAGGCAACTGTAAATCGCTACGGCGAACTCAGCCTGCTGATGACCGTATAACACGACTGGTGTGCCATCGGTGGGTTGATATCGCTGGTAGCGCTGCGCCCAATCCGTCACGCCGAGGGAGAGTTGTTGCCAGCTTAAGGCGGTATCGCTGCCACTGATTGCCCGTTGCTGTGGGGATTCGGGATCGAATAAAGCTGCACGTAAGAAATCCTGCAGTTCCTGAAGGTCCAAGTGATTTTTCATAGAGGTGACATTCCACTAAAGATATAAAGGGAGCCTGCGGCGCTTCCCAGCGTCAAAATTCGCCCCAGAAACACCATCACAGGATATTGCAATCCGCGGCTTAATCTTGGGCTACGTTTGGCTGTCCACAGCAGCATGTTGTGTGCAACAGAAATAGTGCCAAACAGCGCGCCACTGATGACGTAATGACGTTCCAGACCATTCCAGGCCCCCATACAGAAGAGGGTGCAAAAAATACCGATATTTTGTGCCAGCGTTTTGTTCTGACGGAAAAAAACGAACTTCATAAGATTCATATAAATGGGCATGAAGACCACATCTCGCAGCCATTCAGAAAGGCTGACGTGGAAGCGGCGCCAGAAATCCTGCGGGTTCTTTGCAAGAATAGGCATAGTAAAGTTTGCCGGAATGTTCAGCCCAAATAAGCGGCCTGCGCCGATGGCCATATTGCTGTAGCCCGCAAAATCGAAGTAGAGATACGTGCTATAGGCGAGGGACATTACTATGCCCACGGTCAGCGTAAACGGCTTGTGGCTCCAGGGCTGAACGACGAGCGAATCGATCAGCATAGCAAACAGGAACTTCTGAATAATACCGATGAAAATTTGTTCTAGCGCCGTTAAAAATTGCTCACGGTTAAGGGTAAAAACGGGCTTACTGACATCGGTCATCCATGTCCGCCAGCGGTACATTGGGCCAGCCAGAATAATAAAGGGCATAAAAAGATAGCAGAAATACTGCAGGAAATTCTGGCCTTCTTTTTTACTACGGTACAGCAATACATCTACAGCGCGGAAGGTCATAAAAGAAAGACCGATCATGCCGATATGATGATTAATGTGTAATTTCACCAAAAACAGGGGCAACAGCGTTAACACGATCGCTTGCCAGATCTTTAACCATCCTTTTTCTTTTAACGTAGCGAAAAGATAAAAACAGCAAAAGACGGCCAGCGGGACAATGTAATCACCTTGAAAAATATACCCCCAGCCTAATGCTGTCATTACGGACAAGGAAGATAACCAGGTCAGGCGGTGGCGCAACAGCCGATTAATCAGCGTGAACACCATCGCGGATGAAAATAAACAGACAAAAAACATTCCTGAGCTGTACATCATTCGACCTCAGAATTTTTGATATTCAAAATGCAGCTGCATACTCATGCTGTCATCGACGGCGGTCCATGCGACGACGGTGATTGCCAGCAGGAGATAAAGGAAAAAAAGACGGAGCGCTATTTTCATTATTTAAAACTCTGTGCAATAAAGCGAAGCATTGGAACCCATGCCAGTTCGGAAGGGTGCAGACGATCCCAGTTCCAGCCATTCTGATAAGGCATGGCGTACATATCTAAATAAGGGATCTTGTTTTCTTGCAGAATGGTTTGAATTTGCTTATCGAACGGACGGAAGGTGTCAGTATTGTAAAGCGCCCAGGGGTTAACCGGGTCGACGATAGCGATCACCTGCACATGACGTTCTTTCAGAAGTTGGACGGTTTTCCTGAACGCGGCGATTTGTCCTGGCACTACCGGGGTATCATCCCACTGCTGTGGTTTCTCGCCCGGCTCGTAAACCGTTTTATCCATCCACAATGTGGCTGCGCTCTGCTGGCGTTTTTTATTTAATTCACGCGCATTTAACAGCGCTTTATCCCAGTCAGGAACAAGACGTGAGGTTGGGTGCTGCGGCCAGGGCTGCACTGTGTGTGGCGTAATGTTCAGCAGCGACAACCAATCGTTTTTTATCAGCGTGCAGACGTTCGCGAACTGGAAACTTAATTCGTCCCACATCAGCGCCGGGTGCCAGCCATAGACACGCATTTGGCCGAAGGTTAGATGGCTTATCTCTTTAGCATCAATATGTTTTAGGTAATTAACCAGTAACGGGCGCGCCTGCGGATCCTTCATCAGAGGGTTAAAAATTGAGTCCGGGAAATTATCCGCATAGATAGCGGGTGGCAGACCTTTTGAATAAAAGCCATCAGGGGCCAGAAGCAAAACAACTTTACTGTTTGCGTTAAGCTTATTTTTAAAACGAGACAACAGTAAAAATTGCGTTTCGTCATCGACAAACGCATCGCCATACGCCACGACGGGTTGGTGCAATTGCTTATTAAAGTAATTATATACAGCGTAATGTTCATCTTCTGAGGTGGCAACTTCAGATGCACCAATGAAGAAAATAGCATTCCCTTCCAGGGCATGGGAAATGGTGGCTATTTTTTCCGCCTGTTCTTTTGGCGTGCCCGCCATTGATTTGATCAGCGGCTGGAATTTAAGCGGCGGATCAAAGCTTGTCACCAGTGGGTGAATACTCAGGGACAAAATGGCCAAAACTGCCATCAAGATATGTAAGCTCAGCGTATTTTTGATTTTCATCATCAACCAGTAAGACTATATGAAGGTAATGCTTTAAAATCCGTGTTACCCGGTTTTATTACAATTACACAACAAATGGCCGTCTATTTTTTTTGGCATTCTATACCAGAGCGATTTAAAAGGATGAGTGTTGCTGTGTAACGGTATGTACAAAAGAGGGAGGGAAGCGCCTGGGTGACTTTTTGCGCAGTCAAACCCCTGCAAGCCAAAATAGAAAAATTCCTGCTTTACAAGGCGCTAATAGATGTTTATAGTGCGCCTCACTTTGGAAGCGTGGCCGAGCGGTTGAAGGCACCGGTCTTGAAAACCGGCGACCCGAAAGGGTTCTAGAGTTCGAATCTCTACGCTTCCGCCAATTTCTTAACAGAATCAATAACTTAAGAGTTAGTTTTGATTTTGTACTGCATAAAGTATTGCATCAAAAGCCCGTGTAAACGGGCTTTTTTTTGTATCTAAAATCCCTGTTTTTCATCAAAAAACTTATCCAGTCTTCATCCCTTCCTGTACAACAAAACCCTTTAAAAGCAGAAATACGATAGCAGGGAGCCTCCGGAAATTTAGTAATCGACGGATGATTTCACACCAATCTTAAGAACCTACCAGCAATAAGCTCAGCTGACCTACGCCATTACTGGACAACCTGTTGTTCTGTCAGTTAAAACAACTAAAAATGGTAAAACGGACAGCACAGTAATGAAACGAAGTGAACTCAGGAAACTATTGGAAGAATGGTTTGATGTAGAGCGGTATGAAGCGATAAAGGAACTCACCCTTCAGCAATTCTATGTTGAGGTTGAGCGGCGTATCTTGGCTTACAAGATGTTGCTGAAACGGGATACATTACCGCCTCTGAACAGACTTTTATTAGATGATTACCGCTATAAGATCCTCAGAGGTGAAATTTTTTTTAGCGGCGACACGTCCACGCAAGGACATGGGCTTGCCAGAACTTACGCAGTGGTCCCCGTAACCCGGAGCAACGCACAATTATATGCGAAAAGTTTAACTCTGATTGGAACCCATCCTGAAACATCCCAAAGAAGTCAGTCTGAATATATGTCGGAGTACCTGAAGGAATCCGGCATCAAAAGTCTGTCCTCAATTACTGTCGATATCTTCCTGCAAGAGGCTTCAACCGAAGATATCATCGAACACCTGAAGGTGCTCATTCCCCAATGGAAAAAACAGCTAAAAATGAACGATCCGGCTGTTCGGAAGTATCGTTTTGGTAAAAGCACGTTGAGAAAAATCATCGACTATCGACTCATCCCTATGATGGATCTCATTTTTTGGGGGGCAGATAATAATGATACCAAAATCTCACTGTCGCTGATGTCATCGCTGCTTCATGAGAACAGCGAGAAGGATAGGGATGAGGGAATGCTTAAGGTGACTGACTATCCGCTGGCTATGGCGTTGCTGACAGATGAGAACTATCTGAAATCGTTTGAAGATTACATGATGGAAAACAATGTATTAAAAGACACAAAAATTGTAGATCACGTCAAAGACGAGAAGAAGAAAGAAGATAAGTAAAAAAGGGTTACGTTCGCCCTGAGCGAACGTGATCACATCCATCCTCAACCATTTTTTTTCTGTTCACCTACCCCCATTTTTTTCGAAAAAGTCTTTTGCCAACATCCCTAAAACGCCATAAGCGAATTAGCTATTATTGTCCTCGTTGAAACAACAGAGGAAAAAACAAATGAGAAATGAAATCGCAGGTAAAAGATTAATCCGTGTTCCTGAAGTTCTTAGAAGAGTCGGATTTAGTCGAACCACAATGTATGAGCTTATTAAGGAAGGCCGATTCCCGGATAAGGTAATCATAGGGGCAAGATCTGTAGCCTTTGTGGAAAGTGAGATTGATGCTTGGATTGAAAATACTATTTCAGATTCACGCAAAAATAATAAATAACATAAAAGAGGAAGCGAAAATGAAAGTGCAAAAAATAGAAATAAATGTTAGCAATGATGATACAAAATACTTTGTTCTGAAAAGCGGGGAAGACTATGACTACTATTTGCGATGTATGCATGAGTATATGGGGGAAAGATTCTATCATAACCTTGAAGACGATGGTTATATGGAGGGTGTTTTAAAATCAATAATAGAGAATGGTAAGAAAGATTTTAATGAGTTCTTGAAAAAACATAAATATAAAGCATCGATTAAAAACGTATATTTTGATGAAGTGCTTGTCAACCTGAGGCAGATACATCATGTGATGAGTCACTATATTTTATATACATAATCGCTGTCGTCATCTATTCGGCCCCGCAAGGGGCTAATATAAAACGAAATGAATAAAATAAGCATTTAATTATGAGGATATAAGTATGTCTAAAGAAACTGTTATTGAAAATAAATCAACAGAACTGTTTTATGATCTTGCTTGTAGATCGTTTACAGCAAGCTGGAATCTGTTCATGGAAGTGAATGGTGATGGAGATGCCAATGACTATCTGGATGATCCGGATTTTATGAGTCCATTTATTATTTATGTGATTGACCATATTCAGAATAACTTTGAGAGATTTACCACGCAAGAAGGAAACTGTGGTGATATTAATCAGGTCAACTTTGAACAAGTAGCAGCCTTACTGGTAGGGTATTCAGAAAACTTTAGAAAGTAAGAACTAATCTTGCCCCGGAAGGGGCTAACTATAAACAAAAGGAAAAACAGATGAATAATGATATGACAGTAATCGTAAGTATGTTATGTGAAAAAACACCTAAAGTGATGAACCTTATCCAAGAGAGCTTGGATATATTTATCGCATTAAGAGGTAGCTCTGTCGAAGAAATCATGAATGATAAGACCTTGTTAGATGATTTAAATCGTTATGTAAATGAGACACTGTATGATGAGATGGATGTGGAATATGGTTCTGTAATCATCAAAATAGTATCTAATAAATAGTATTAATACCTTCTCGATATGTATCTAATGTTTAACTTAATAAAAGGAATCAGTATGAAAGAGATTATTTTAAATGAAAGTAATAAAATGGTAGTAGATTTTATCACAAATGTATTACAGGGGTATTGCGAAACGATCTATAGTATCTCTGAAAAACAGCCTGAAATAGCCATGAATATTTTAACAGGGGAAATGTTATCAGAGATACTTTATGATGTGTTGATTACCTGTGAAGTTGAAGACTATGTTAAAAGTGGAAGAGGCAAAGATGTATCTGAGATCAACATGGATAAGTTAAAGGAAACGATTTTATACTGGCATAAAGAGCATATCATTGAACTTGTACTGAAAAACATAAAACCGGATGATGCTGAGGAGCGTATTTACTGGAAGTTAAAAATGACTGTGAATCAGTATTGAAAAATGGCAATATTCCCTCGTGTGTAGGGAAATAATCCTGTAATGAACTGGAGATAACCAATATGATTGATGAATTCCATGTTATGTATATGTATAAAAAAATCCAAGCTGAAGCTGCGACGACAGATATGAAAACACTGGAACAGCTTTTGAAGAAGTTCCGCCAAGTTGTCGCGGAGCGCCGGGAAGAATACTATCAGGAGATTGGTGAGAAAAAGGCTCAGAAATTGAGAGCCAAGAGATTACAACAGTTGCTTGAGAAAATGGGGAGTGATCGTGTATCACCGGAGGATCTTATAGGTTAATGACAATTAACAAGATCGTGTGTGTTTGATTTTTAATACTAAAGTTTTATCTGTGATTGCCGATACTTATACTGAATATTATCTTTTCTGAGGTCATTATGGATTCTGACGATAAAAAATCAGGTAAATTTTCAGGTGCAACGGCAGCTTTTGGGGCATTAGGCAGCATCGGTAAGAAAGTTCTTGCAAAGAAAGACACCGCCCAAAGTGAGGATGGTGAAATCACTGAATCAAAAGTCATGCAGGTACTGGACTGGGCCTATGATAAAGCCTGTAATGGTGTTGTAGGTTTGGATTCGGCGCAAGAGCTTGCTGCACCATATTTGAATGGTGATGGAGAACTTGTTGATAAGGTTAATGCGCTAATACGATGGCAAAATACAAAAGCGGGAACATCAGGCTTTATCACCGGCCTTGGTGGAATAATAACGCTCCCGGTGGCCATTCCAGCTAACATTTCAAGCGTCATATTTATACAAGTTCGTATGATCGCAGCAATTGCACATATGGGCGGGTATGATTTAAAAGATGACCGTGTTAAGACACTTGTATATACCTGTTTAACCGGAAATGCTGCGAAGGATATAGTGAAAAATATAGGTATAACAATTAGTACAAAAATGACAAATACCTTAATTAAAAATATTTCTGGTGAAACAATAAAAGCTATAAATAAAGCGGTAGGATTTAGGCTTATAACTAAGTTTGGGCAAAAAGGTGCTATTAATCTTGGTAAAGCAATACCACTAGTTGGTGGCGTCGTTGGTGCTACATTTGATAGTGTATCCACCAATACTATTGGGAATATATCCCGTAATATTTTCATTGAAGAAAAAATACCTGAATGATGTTTGTATGGTGATAATTTTCAGTTCTGGCTTTTAACTATTCTAAATAGGTCGTGAAATGAAATCTTTAGACCGAGATTTAGCAAAAAAATTAATAAGAGCTGTAGGTTCGGAATATGAGTATCAGGTATCTGGTAATCCTCAAGATGCAGTTTTTGATGTTTACTTTGCTAGAGAAAAGCACGGTATCGCATTTCAAATTAGACATTCAACACATCCGTCGGCACAAGATGGCGGATGGCTACAAGTGCACCACTATGAGGGAGAGCCTGCGGATTGGGGACCTGCATTACATTCACTGAGAACAATGGGTGATGTAGTTGCATTTTGCCAAACGTTGATAACGTTCTCTCAAATAAAATCCAAAAGGCAAGCGTAGATAAATTACACTGTTATTCCTCTGGCATATATTAAGTTCATACTTGGTAAATGCCAGATTAATGCAGAACTGATGCATTTAAAAAGACAATTTTCTTCTTTTTTTATTTGAGGACTCAAAATCTGATGAGATAGAAGAAAGCTGTTCCAGACTCTGCTCAACAGAGCGCTGGAATTCAAGAGCGGCCTCTGTGCGTTGTTTTATCACCAGAGCAATGATTTCTGTATCACTTTTTTCTTCAATGGCTTTTCTGTAAAGTATTCGTTCATTAATTAAATCAAAGTTTCCTGATGATTTAGCAGCGGTGTTAGCTGCTGAGTAACTTATAGGATTAAGCTCACTAATAAAGCTATCCAAAAGAGATTGTCTTTTCTTATCAAGCCTGCGCAGTGTGGTATGTGCAGACCTATATTTTTTTATTTCATATGCAAATGTATCATCATCATCACGTAGCTTACTATATCCTGCTCTATATTCATCCATTGATGGATGATTTTTGAGTTCTTCAATCGTATTAAAATAAGCTAATAAATCAGTGTTGTCTAATTGTACTTTTCTCATATATACCTCGTTAATAAATAGTGGATATATTTATATATTAAGGTGTATAGAGAAGGTGTCAAATTAAGGAAAGGGTTAAATATTTTTTTTTACTTTTGTAGAATAAAAACTATCAAGTATGTTTTTTCCATTATTGTTGTCCTGTTTTAGGATGCAGCTTTTAAATAGATGTCGATATCAGCTACGTCTTTTCTTGCCGCTTCATTTTCTTTTGTTCTTTTATATACCTTTCGCGGCTTATCGATCTGGACACTGTTTTTAGCATTAGGAACAGCATTATTTTTCTTCTTCTTGCTAAAAACAAAGGCATCTGTGTAGATCTCTTTATTTTCAGTTTCCAAAGATAAGTTTCGTCTTTCTTTCTGTGAAAGATCTGCATAATGCTCTGGATATTGTTCAATATCAGCATTGAGGCTTTTTGCATTACTCAAATGCTCTTTACGTTTTTCATCAAGTTGATGACTCATACCCTTGGCAAAAATATTAGAGTTGATATACAGGTGTCCATGATGTTCAACGAGAATACCTTTTTGTTTTAGCTTTTTGAATATGTTTGACATATTACCGGATGCGATATTCAACGCTTTACAGAGTGATGACTGTGAGAGGTTGATTAGGTTTCCAAACTCCATATATTCTAAGATATAAGTCAACACGCGGAATTCATTCTTAGATATATCCAGATCAGAAAAAACACGAAAGTTTGAAGTAAAAGCAAAAACATAAGGCTGTGCAAATGAGATCGCTTTATCTTCTTCTGTTGCAATAACGGTGGTTGATTTTATATCTTTGTTTTGTAGCAAGTGTCTTGCGATATCAATCTTTTGCTCTGTGGTTAATGTTTCAAATAAGCGAAGTAGTTCAGTGTCATTAGTATTCATATTATTCTCTCTTATAGTTCTTATTATGCCTATTTAATACTATGCAGAAAAATGAAAGTCAATAGTTAAACTATAAATAAAATAGAACTTTTATTATTATGATGTTGCTATATGTTAAAAAAACTATGTTTAAACATAGATTCCGCTATGTTTAAACATAGGAGGGTTCTATGTTTAAACATAGGTGTCTGCTATGTTTAAACATAGGAAAAAAAGGTGTGAAGCCCCGATTTTATTGGGCTGGGATAGTGCTTATAATTAAATAATTAGTAAGAAGTTAAGAGAGTCTAGTTTTCCTTTTATCTTATGTGCAGAGCGTTTTACGTAAAAACATATGGTTTTCTTGGGGTGTATTTTCAGCGAAGTGATTGTTTCATACAATCACGCAGCGCTGCTGATGTTTCAGGAATACTGCAATTGCTTACCTTTATTTTATTGGCGGCTGTCGCCGCAATTCTTCATTGATAAATCCATCATTAACAGGGATGAACCCTGTTTCAGCAATGTGATTGTTTTGAACAATCACTAAGTGCTGCTTCTATGAATATAGTTTTCCTATGCGTTTAAGAGCAAATACTATATTTTTTAGTGCTAATACTCTTATGAAATATAGGATCTAAAATATTTAATCATGAATAAAAGAATAGATGTTGATCCTTTTGGCTTTCCCCTAAAACATAGCAAATACCATTGTCAAATCGTTAAATATATTTTACAGCGTTAGGGCGTAGCCGTGCGTCAGCACATGACCGTTAGCTCATAAGATAAATATCTTTTCAAAAGAATAATAAAAACAGGTAGAACGTTTATTAAATGAGTTAAATTTGATTTTTACCGATTCGATATGGTATTAAATAATAAAAAAAGAAGGAAAATAAAGGATGAACAGCATTAAGATTATTACGCTCTTTCATACAAATAAAAAAATACCATTTATGACTTGTATTGTTAAAGATGTTGAAGAAAATGAACAAGGAATAAAACTCACTTTGGAAAGTGGTGATAATATCCATGTCAAAGATTATGGCTATTTCTTCTTATCAGAATCAGCAAATGAGTTTGATCAGGAACGAATGATTAATACATACAGAAGATTGATTTCTGAACTCAGCCAAGTTAGCGAAGAAACAATAGAGTCCTTAGTTCCGAAGATATCGAATAATATGAAAACCAATTTCCCGGCAAGTGGTGTGAGTGCTTTGGAAGATGATTGAAAAATCTGAATGGTAGCTACCATTCCATATGAAACAGTATATTAAAACATGCGTTGCATACAGGTTTTTACAACACCATATCTGAAGATAGCTACATTACCTGAGATCTAACAATCCCTGTCTGCGTAATGGTCGACAGGGTATTATCTGTTCCGACCTATACCTTTCTATCTCCATCCATGTGCAAACAGCTACTGACATGGCTCTTCGTGTACATTACACCTCTTATTGATCGATATAAAAGATCAATAAACTGCATTTGATAGATTTTAACTATCAAACTAGCGTCAATTGATCGGTGTTTTAATTGTTTATATCGATCGATTATAGATATATGATAGTTTTAATCTATCAAATGATTTGAATTCGATCGATACAAACGATATGACGAACAGAAAAATAAATTGAATCCTATCAATTGATTAATGCTTTTTTACAGCCCAGAGAGACCAACCTATGGTTAGGGCTGTCTTTGACATAAAGTTTCCACACATTGGGGATAGATATGAAATTACGGATAGTGATGCCACTGGTGCTGTCTGCTGCCGCACTGACAGGATGCCAGCAACTCAACGATGGCGTGAATACAGTTAATGGAGCAATCAATTCTTCGTTGTCATCAGTAAACAAAGCACTGGGGGGAACTGCCACACCTCAAAGCATTGGCCCGGTATCATCTGTTTCTGGTCTTGGTGCTGTTTGCAAAGACTATGAAGAAAATGCAATGGCAGCAGAAAAGAAATGGACTGGCAAAAGGATCTCTATCACCAATGCCACTGTTCTCGAGGTTACGAAGGGCAGAAGTGCCAGCGATATGATGACGGGAATGCCTAAGTCAGCCCCTAACTATTACCTTTTATTTAAAACCTCTGATACCAGCTACTGCGGCGGGATGGTCTGGCTGGATTACTACTCTGGTATTGATGATGCCGTTCTTACTTACAAGAAAGGCCAGAAAGTCAGCGTTACCGGAACGATAAACAATTTCGAAGTCCGTGGGTTCGCTACCGTCAACAACGCCGATATGCCAGTTCGTCTTGTTGTTCTGAGAAACGGCACAATCAACCATTAACTCTGGGATAACACTATGCGTAAATTTTTACTCGTGGCGGGTCTTGCTGCTCTTGTATCGGGATGCGGTGAAAAAGGCGATTTTGAAAAAGCGATCAACGCAAAAATATCACAATCAAAGCTGTGCTACTCCCTGCAGGACAACGATATTGTATTCAATAAAGGTTTTCCAATTAAGGTTAACCGTGGCTACCGTTCTGCCGGATACAGTGCCAGTGATGAAATCCTTAAAGGACTTGTTGAACAAGGGCTGCTCACTGTTTCACAACAGGCAAATGGGTTTAGCAGTGTTGATGTTCTGGAAGTAACTGACAAGGGCCAAGAGGTTGAGTTTTGGAACCGTGAGAATGGTGCCTGCGTCGGTCATCGGGAAGTTACTGAGATAAAGGAATGGACCGAACCGGGAAACGGTAATCAGAAAGTTGTTCGCGTGTCATATACATGGAAGTTGGCGGATGTTCCTTCATGGGTGGACAAAAAAGCGTTCTCCAGCGTCAAGGGTATGAATGAACCGGAAGATGGCATGATTAATCTTGTTAAAACCAGCAATGGCTGGAAAGCGATTTAAGGGGCTATCATGGAAAACAATACAATCCAGTGTCCGTTTTGCCTGAAAGAGAGCCAGCGCGGTGTGCATGTGTGTACTGGCTGCATGGCGACTGTCTTATATGGTGCTTATCCACAATGGTATGCTGCCGTAGCTATCTTCCTGACATTTGGACTGTCTATTCTTATCGGTATGTCTGCGGGGATTGCTGGAGCTACTATCAGCCTACCAATAATTGCTATTGTGGCCTTTATAGCTGGCAAGGCTATCTTCTCTGACAATGTTGTGTTCAGGAGGAGGATGTAAAACTCCCTTACTGTAAGTGCAAAAAAACCATGTCTGTGGATCTAGATGTGGTTTTTTTTGCATAATAAATGATTTTATATTCCAAAATGACATATTTAATAAGTTGCCTGTCAGGCAACACTAGGTTATTATCAAATCATGGACGAACGAACTCGTTTGTCTTTGCTCTTTAAAAACCTCTAGGATCGGTAAAGGACTGAGTGAAATTTTCAGTCAACCATTTCTCCAATACGAGACGTGGCCCATGTCCCTCTTCATTGTTATCGTAACTTTATGCGAAATGCATGTTGCAATCGTATATCTACGATACGGCATTGTTTAATGCTGAAATGGCGGGGTATCCAATCAATTGTGTTGGATGGGTGTTGGCTGGCTTTGTCTACGGTGTGCAACACGATCCACAGGACATTTTGGCGGGGATGCAAGTTGCATCGTGTTGTTAAAATGAGAGGTTTTTATGAAAGATGTTTTAGACACTTTGCGCCGAGTGCGTGAGAAGAGCAAACACACTGTAGACAATAGCTCTTTGAAAGAACTGGATGATGCGATACAAGCCCTTGAAGAGAGAATCAAGGAAAATTCAAAAGGCTGGTCTGCCTTAGATTATCTTCCCTATGTTGCTAGGATCTTGGCTGTAGTTAAGTTTCTACACGGTGATTCTGATATTCATTGATATCTACCTACTAAGGAGATTTATTATGTATCCATCTTCATTTTTTGAACGAGCAGCCAGCCATGTCAATCCCATTATCTGAGGTGCATTATGTTAGATATTGGTTCAACCATTAAACTATGCCGTGAGGCACGTAAGCTCACACTACAAGAACTATCAGATAGTACGGATTTAACTAAATCTTATTTATCTCGTATAGAAAATAATCAAAGAGACCCTACTATTACAGCGTTAGAAAAAATATCATCAGCGCTTCATATTCCACTAAATATCATTATCCTTCTTTCTGAAAGTGAAGAGGCAAATGATGAATTTTCTGATATCAATAATATGCTCAAAAAAACTATAATGGATACATTAGTTAATGCATAAAAATTGGAGTTATTCAAACAGGCCACTTGCTAAATTAGAGTCTCTATTCAAAATGCTAGAAACAAACGAAGAGAGGCTCGCTTATGTTTTAAAAAACAAAAAGAATTATTTTAAAACGGTACCAGTAATAAGAAAAGGAAAAAAAAGAACAACGTATAAAGTAGTTGGTGAGTTATTAAAAATACATGAGCTTATTAAACAGCGTATTTTTTCGAAGATATCACTACCGGAGTATATTACTGGCGGTAGGAAAGGAATCAGCTATATAGATGATTGTATATTCCATCGTGATAAGTCAATTATCATTCAAGAAGATATGAAGGATTTTTTTCCTTCTATAAAAGAAGAACTGATAGCTAAAGCATTTCAATATTACATGAACTTCTCTCCTGAAGTTTCATCATTAATAGCCAAGCTATCAACACTTGAAGGTTCACTTGTTCAAGGGACTAAGTTAAGTACTGACATTGCCAACTTGATATTTTTAGAAGAAGAGGCTCTTATCAGTGCGGAAGTCGGAAAATTAGGTGGAAACTACACGAGATATGTCGATGATATAACTATTAGCTTCGAGTCAGAAGTTAATAATGAAGATATTTCGAAAATAAAAACAATGATTTTATCAATGGCGCTCAAAAGTGGGGTTAGATTAAATAGACAGAAATCAAAAGTTTTAAGGAATGGTCATTCCAAAATCGTACATGGTGTAAAAGTAATCAAAGAGCTTAGGCCAACACAAAAAAGAAAAGATAACACAAGGATGTGTCTTTTCAATTTGAAGAAAAAAGTAATTGAAAAAGAAAGAATTATGGATATTCTTGCATTGTATTTTAAAATTAGAGGATTAATAAATACATTAAAACAGCAAGGCGATAAAAATTATGCAGAGTATATAAAACAAGTTAATCTGCTAGTTGCTGCTGTTGATAAAAAGGATGCAATAAAATCAATCAGGGAGATGAGAAAAGTTAAGGATATCAGGAAATTAAGAAAATTATATTCAAAGTTAAAACCATTAGGTAATTCATCTAAAAGTATATCTACCATTTTGGATGTTGAATATAAAACCTGCAAATGTAAGCTAAATAGCTAACTGATCGATAAATTATGGGTGAATTAGCTTATTTATTGACACAATAATTGTATGGTCTCAATCGTGGTGAATTACAAAATTTGCTCATTTTAAATAATTTATGGGCGAAGTATAGAACCAGTCCACTTAATAAAAGATGTGGTTTTTATCTACAAGTTTATCATGTTCAATGCTAGTGGTGTCGTGTTTCATTAACTGGAGTTTTTATAGTGAATAAAATGAATGATAGACTTAATCAGCTATACATCAAAAACATTAATATTCTTAATGAGTACAGTAAAAAGCATTCAGATAAAAATCTACATGGACCACTTCTTTTAAATATCAGTAATTATTCATCTCAGAAATTAAAGCTAATGGTTGTGGGGCAGGAGACGTTTGGCTGGAATAAATCTCCCTCTATAGCAGCTCAAAGAGCTACGTATCAAGAATTTAATTTTGGATCATCATATTATAGTAGTGCTTTTTGGAATGTAATTAGGAAAGTGGAAAGATCACTAAGTATTGAGCCATATGCTATTGCGTGGTCAAATCTTAATAGATTTGATGTTGATTGCGGCTCACCAGATCGGACGGAACTTGCACAGGATATTGCTTCGCTAGACTATCTAGTTAAAGAAGAAATTAGTATTCTTAAGCCCGATGTATGTATATTTTTTACAAATCACAAGTATGATAAAAGACTGAAAGGTTTATACCAAGATCTGGTTTTCAATAATATTGATGGATTGCCAAAGAAACATTTTTCAAGATTACATCATCCAGATCTTCCGAAGTATACGCTTAGAGCGCCGCACCCTAGAACAATCAGAACGCAGCGATGGGAAGATGATTTTATTATGGCTGTTTCACAATTTAAAAATGGTTGAGTAGCAATTTATTATTTTAATAACACATGCCATGAAAAAAGGAGATATTGGATGTAATTATTATCTCTTTTTTCTTGTTATCTATGATTTGGCGGTTTTAAACGCGGTATATATTTTCTTTTGCTTTCAGACTGTATGGGAGTAATTAGATCTAGACTAATATTATGTTCTGTCTGATCGAGTTTAGGACGACTTGGAAAACGCCTGACCTCATCAGGTGTTGGTTTATAGTCATCCTTGTTAAATCTGGCACGTCTTTCATACTCAGCGCGTGGCACATAGATGCCCTGAACCTCATCAAAGACATAGTTTTCAGCGATACGTTTATCATGTTCAGCATCCACTGAAACAGGGGACGGTTTCTTTCTGGCCCAGACGAATTTATCTTTTATATATCCGACTACCAACAGTGTGAAACGTTTGAAAATCCCATCCTGACGTGGTTCAACATTCTTCCTCTTAGCTTTAACAGGAGCGCGTTTAATCGCTCTTGTTGTTAAAGAGGATGGGTTTTTCAGTGTAGTGCGTGTATGAGGTGCAGGGGCAACCAGAACAGGTTTTTGCGAGTCTGAAGATGAAGCTCTCCCGGTATTATCCGGGATAACAATTTCTTCAGGTTCAGCCAGTGCATGAACCCTAAAGCTGGCAACATCAACCACGATGTCTAATGGTAGATCTTTAAAGGTAAAGTAGGCTTCGTCAGCTTCTTTTTTCAGCTCATCACGTATCGCTTGCTCTGCAGCACGTTGTTCCTGAGCGGCAACAGTGCCCCAGCGGTCACGAGGAATATGAAGTATTGGATCGCGGTTTGTTTCAATAGCTTTAGCCAGCCAGATTGCTTTCTCTTCGTTTGTAGCAGCAGCCGTAGCCTGTTCAAGGGCTTCCTCATACTGAACCCTGATAGAACGGTGATCGATGTGTTCATCATGACCATACAGGTCAAGGAACCCATTACAGATGTCCTGCCAGCCTTTACGCCAGCTATCAAGGGTTTCAGGCTTGTCCCACTCACGGACCTTTTTACCAAAGCCGGTAGAAAGAACCTCACGGGTGGTTCCCATTATATGGATATGCGGGTTATGACCATTAATATCGTGAATAACAACATCGGCAATGATGCCTTGCTTGGTAAAGTGCTCAAGAACAAAAGCTGCAGTGAGTTCAATGTTCTGCTCTGGTGTTAGCTCAGCGGGGAGGGCAATCTTAAACTCTTTGGCAAGGCGGGCATCTTTTCTCTTCTCTGAGGCTTCGACAGCATTCCAGAGTGTTTCACTGTCAACAATCAGGGCAGGAGGGGTATGTTCAGGTGCAAAAATCTGCGCAAAGGCAAGGTCCTTTTTATGTGCTGTTTTGCGACCACAAACTTCACCCGTTCTGTTATCGAAGAAAACTTTACGGTGACGATATGCAGCAGAGTTAACCGAAGACTGACCTTCGCCTCTGCTGATGTTCTCCATTTTAAAACTGTATATCGCCATCCAAGTATTCCTCAATGCCAAATGCTGCTTTTCGTTTTACGTAAGGAAAACGCCGGGGTTGACGTTGACCTTGATTTTGTTTCCGAAGGAAACGGTTTTAGCCTGCGGCAGGCAACCGTCGGTAGACCCCACGGCATTAGAGCGAAGCGATAATGCGTAAGTGGGCATTGCTTTATTTTTTATCGCCATAAATGGCTCAAAAATAACGGCAATGTATAAGGCTTTCCTTTATTAATTAATACTAAATATATGAATGGCTGTAAAACAAACCGCCGAATTAAGCGGCGCAATCTGGATGAAAGGGCGAAGTGTTCCACGATATTACATAAATGGGGTTTTGATAGCGTCCGAAGGACAAAAAGAGTGTTAATTTATCCCGCCGTAAGGCGGGAAAAACTAAAACATAAATAAAATAGTTAAATTTAGAGATGACTTCTCCGTTATATAATTAACAGGTGAGGTTTAAAAACTAGGGTGAAAAACCGAAAGGTGAAATGAAAATCATATATAAACAAAAATAAGTAACGCGGAGAGTATCAGATATTTTAAGTTAGTAGTTGCTATCACTTGTGTTGCATAAATTACAAAGTGCGCGATTCAGGTTCTTGTTGACTGGAAATCGTGAGGATATGGCCTAAACTCAGTCTGCATCATTTCTTAAAGCAGTTTGATGCATTGGGAATGATGATCAGTTTATTAATTACATACAGCAATTATAATGAGGATAAAATGTCCGAACATCAAGTGTTATGTATCAATAAAAGCAATCGCCAGAGTGCTCATGAAAGGATAACTCATATTGGCGGTAAGAATGCTGATGGCACCAGATGGAAGCTCACACAGCAAGAGGCTATAAGCGGAATAGAATCTGGGAAATGGAGATTTTATGTTAATGCAGGAGGACATTCAGTGTGGGTGATTGTTGCTGTTAGCGCTTCTGGTAACAAATACTTAAAAACACAAAATGATGGCGAACAGCCTAATAACCTTTTGAGTCTTCCTGAGTGCGCATAAGTGTTAAAGAAAGGGCCTTTTGGCCCTTTCTTACTATTTACTGCGCTTACCATGATTACTTCTGAATGTAGTTAGTTATAGAGATAATTTTAAAGTCCATTAAAAGACTTGAAGATATATAAAAATAATTTTTGTATACTATTGATTAATTTATTAATTATGCTAATTGGTGTTAAGGAAATAAAGGCAAGGAGGTTTTATGTATAAAAATAACGATGAAGCCATCGATCTTGAAGCAAAAAGATTACTTGATAATGGAATCTATACCGATCTGGAAAAAGCGTATAGTGAAGCAGAAAAGATAATCACAGAAATAAGAGTTGAGTTTAAAAAGAAACAGGAAAAGAAACAGTTCCGTTCCCGGATTAAATCAATCAAACGAGCACTTTCAGATGATGAGTTCAGAAGTAATATTCCTTATAATCATAGGCATCAGTGGAGAAAAGAATGAGTGATGATGAAATAAAAAATACCTATCTAACTGGCAATGTTTTTCAGAGTGATAGAAGTAGGCCTGAAATTAAGAAAACACTTGAGCAAAAAATAGCAGGAGCACAAAATAAGCTCAATTATCTTAAAGCAAAAGAAAAGAGGGATAACAAAAAAGAAAATACACGACAAAAAATAATTCTCGGTGCAGAGGTTGCCAAGGTTTTAAACTGTGATATAAATGAGGTAGATAAACAATTACTCTTTGGAATGTTGTTAGAAGTTCCATCTTTACATACACACGATATCGAACAGTATAAAGTAAATGGACAAATCTATATTGAAAGAGTTCTCAAAAAATTCAGACCATAAAATCATTTCACGTCCGAACAGCTCTCCGGCTTAAAACTTGTTTTAGGCTGGGGAGCTGTTGACCAAGCCTCAGAGGGCGCGGTAGTCAATTTTTACTGCCTTCCGTGGCAATAAATCACACCCCATTTCAGATGGCGAAATCTTCCAAAGTTTTACCACCTTCCAGTGAAGCAGCAATCGCTTTTGGTGTACGACCCTGACCTGTCCATGTCTTTTCATCACCATTTTCATCAATGTATTTGTATTTAGCAGGACGAGGAGCACGAACAGCAGCCGGACGGGAAGATTTAGGATTAGCCAGCAGCTCTGATGGGTCAATACCATCTTCAAGCAGTTGTGCACGAAGCGCTTCAATTTTGGCCTGACGTTCAGCATTTTGTTGCAGTGCAAGTGATTCTTCTTGGCGTCGCTCTTCAACAATAGCAGTTAATTTTTCCAGCATCTCTTCTAAAGTAGCCAGATCTGTTTCTCGTGCCTGTGCGCGAAGGGTTCGGATGTTATTAAGTGTTTTAATAGCGTCAGTCATTATCTTTTATCCTGAATGTTTAAGGTCATGAGCAGGATAACATACAAAAGACGATAATGGATAAAATTACCCCGCCTAAAATTTATTGTTAAGTCTTTTTTATGGATTATATCTTAACCAACCTTGACCTCTTTTTTATTTTTGTTAATTGATATGTACGTGAAACAAAAAGGACGATGAAAATGAAAAAACAAAATAAAAAAGGGTTCTCATTACTTGAACTCATTTTGGTGCTGGGTGTTGGTAGTATGATGGCTTTTATGCGTTTTCAGGATATGAAAACTGAACAAGAAAATGTTATGGCTAAGGCTGTTGGTCAACAGATGAAGCAGATAGGTGAGGCGGTAAATGGCTATATCAATATCAGATATGACAAGCTTTCTACACTGACGTCAAGCAGTAGTCAGTCAAGCGATCCGGGTCCCCGTACCTGTAATGGTTCAGGTTGTGAAATCACTTATCAGACACTCATTAATGAAGGGTTATTGCCAGTATCATATACCGGGGTAAATGCCCAGAAATCTTCTTATAAGATAATGTTAAAACGTTCAGGAGCTACTCCTAACTATGTGGTTAATGGCTTAATCACAACAACTTTACCTTGGAGTGAAAGCGGAAAACTTCGCTACGATTTATTAGGTAAAGCTATGCAGGAAGCGGGTATTGACAGTGGCATGACAAGAACAACATCAAATGCTTTCGGTTATGGTGGTCAATGGTCTGAAACCTCTGCTAATTTCAATAATATTACCTCCGCTGGACAGTTGGCTTTCCGTGTTGGGTTTAATAGTGCATTATATTCTGTTTATTTAAGACGAGATGGAACACTGCCAATGACAGGAAACCTTAACATGGGTGGTCAAAGTGTCTATAATGCTCAGGATATAACAGCAGCAGGAACGACAACAACAGGAATATTAGAAACTAATACTGCTACCGTTGGAGCAACATTAAACGTAGCAGGAGTTACTACATTAGCCTCTGATCTTAATGTATCAGGAAACGGACAAGTCAATGGGAACTTAAATTCTAACAAAACCCTATCAGGCGCAACTGTAACGTCTCGTTCTGAAACCTATACTCAAAACTGGTTTAGAACATTAGGAGATGGAGGAATTTATTTCCAAAAGTATGGTGGTGGTTGGAATATGGGAGATACAGCTACAATAAATGCGTATGGCGGTAAAAATGTCCAAACATCCGCTGGTTTCTATGGTGGATATATAAAATCAACAGGAAATATTGATGCTAATGGCAGAGTAAATGCTGGTGAATTTATTTATATAAATGGACAAGCGAATGTAGGATGGGGATGTTCACCTAATGGATTACAGGGAAGAACGCCAGAAGGGGCTATTTTATCTTGTGTTAATGGTGTGTGGAAAAGTAGTTCTGCAAGAATTGAGAGAACTCAATTTTTAGTTTCTAGTGGTAGTAATTATGGAGATATTTGTCAATCCAACATTAATAGTAATGGAATGGCAGCACAAGGTTGGGTCGCAAGTGGGTCTGATGCTTGTACTGAGGACGGGAATAATTGTTCAGTGGACAATGTTAGATGTTTTGCAATAAGAATTGTAAATTAAGAGATTAACTCTTACTTACTATAATTGAAAGAGTTTTGATAACAGGTCTCGACCTGAGCATGAAATAATCACTCACCACTATCTGGGGGTAAGGGCACGGAAATCGAGTTGGTTTAATTCAAAAAATAAAAAGAAAGGGCCGCTTGGCCCCCTTCTTTTATATGCTGCTCACAACCTCATTTAGATTGGTAGAGCGCATGTATCTAGCAGGATTAATCAACTGATCTTTGAGTGACATAAAATGCGCATTGCCACAAGTTATTTTTGCATCTTCTTCATTACCAAGACCAACGTGTTTGCTTTTTGTCTCAACAACAAAGTAAATATGGTCTTCACCATTGTCTTCAATAACCAAAGCCCAGTCAGGATTGTAAGTTCCTAGTGGTGTCGGGATTTTAAACCAACCGGGAAGCTTTACATAAAGCTTAACTTCATCCTGTTCTTCGAGTTCCTGAGCGAAACGGCTTTCGACTTCAGAATCTTTAGGAACATATTCGTAAACGCACTTAAATGAGGTTTCGAAAAGATTACGGGCATATCCTGTTAGCTCTTTATCAATAAAGAGACTTTGCGCATACACCTCTCCTTTTAGTGGATAATATTTAATACCGTCAACAATTGACAGGCGTTTGCAATAGTTGATTCGACTTATAGCTTCACTGATAAACTGCTGTGGGTTTTTAGCAAAATCAACGAGTCTTCCACTTTCTTTCAGGATGGTGCTTAAACTGCGTCTTGTCAGTCCGGTTTTTTCCTGTAGAACACCAAGAATATCTGGCAGCGGTTGTTCAGCAACATCAATAACAGCGCTTGTTGTCCCATTAGACTGTGCCTTAACATCAAGACCTGACTGGCTTTGTTTGATTGTTGCTTTGCTGAAACTGACCATCGCTTTTGCTACAGGCTGCATTTCAGAAAGTGATTTCGTACAGGATTTAATCAATTCGTTTTCGTCAAATGCCAGTCGGTACAGTGTTTTTTGACAAATTCGCTGCCATAACGCTTCGAATTCCGGGCTGTTTAAGACTTCTTTCCGGTATTTGATTGTTTTGCGCTCATCAGCATTGTTTATATTGAGTCGCCCTGCTGATTTACGCAGGATAGTTTCAATTTGTTCCTGTAGTGAGGCATACTTCTCACTAACAACAAAAGTGTCTTCGAATAACACTTCTTTCAGGGCTTTTGTGATTTTCCCCGATTTTTCCAGATAACCTTCGGTCTGTAGTTCAGACCAAATCTCATGTGAACCGGCGATACCCACAACTTGTGAGGAATCAGAGAAGATCAGATGGGCAAACGCATCTTTTTCGATGATACCAAAACGGATGCCTGTTTCGTTCTCAATTTCGCTCTGTAGTCGTTCGGCATAGGCTTCATAATTTTCACTGGCAACGACAGTCAGAATGTTAATGCTTTCATCACGAACACGTTCACCCTCTTGGTTAACACACAGGCGAAGACCACGTCCTAATGTTTGACGACGTTCTCGTTCACTTCCCATCTCTCGGAGGCTACAGATCTGGAATACATTGGGGTTATCCCAGCCTTCTTTCAAAGCAGAGTGTGAAAAAATAAATCTCACCGGATTCGAGAAACTTAAAAGCTTCTCTTTATTTTTCATGATAAGGTTATAACCACGCTCCGCATTTTCGCGACCTGCATTATTGCTTTCGCTTGTTTCAGCCCACGCACCTTTTTTATCAATGGAGAAATAACCATCATGAACGTCTTTAGCATGTTCTGGATGAGAAGGGAGTAAATCTTTATAAGCGGGGCTTTTGATTGCTTTAAGATATTCTTCTTCAAAGATACGGGCATATTCACCCGGTTCACGAAGCCCTTCATCATTAGTCTGGCGATAGAAATCAACCTTATCAATGAAAAACAGGGTGAGAACCTTGATTTGCTGAGTATTCAGGCGAAGTTCTTTATCCAGATGTTCACGGATTGTACGTCTAATCATATGGCGCTGGATGAGCATCGGGTCAATATCACCTACGACATCACCTACTTTCATATAATATGTATTAGAAGGCGTTTCCAGTGTAAGATAGCCTTCTTTGCCCGTGCGGATCTCGCTTATCCGGTATCCCTGATAAATATCACGTCCTGTTTCGTCATCAAGTGTCATACCGTCATACACTGTAATCTCAGAACGATTTACGCTCCCTTTTTTATCGGCTATATCAACAATAACAGTCGCGTTAATGTTATTTTTATTACTGTTAATACTGACCAGTTTTACATAGGGGCTGTTGCTTGCATTCTGGACTTCAAGCCCGGCAACTTCGATCTGTTTGACCAGCTTCTGATTGTAAGCATCAATGGCATCGAGACGATAGACCATATGATGTTTATGCACATGTGTCGCTGAATAGCGTAAGGTGAACATGGGATGCATTGCATCAAGTGCGGTTTTACCCGCACCGTTTAAACCACCATCAACACTTTGCGGTTCGTCTACAATAATAATTGGACGTGTGGCACGTATCAGATCAATTGGCTTATCCATATCGTCAACGGTCGTTTTTTCACTGGACTGATAGAGCTTATTAACGTCTTTTTTGTTAATTGCACCAACCGTCATTACCATGATCTGCATAACAGAGCTGGTTGCAAAATTTCTCACATCCGCAGGTTTTGCCGAGTCATACAGATAGTATTCGTATGGAACTCCCGCATAAAGGCTTTTGAAATGCTCTTCAGTGATTTGTAGTGTTTTATACACGCCTTCCTTGATGGCAACGGAAGGAACAACAATAATAAATTTACTCATGCCGTAGCGTTTGTTCAACTCAAGCATGGTGCGAAGATAAACATACGTTTTACCTGTCCCTGTTTCCATCTCGACAGTAAAATCATGGCTGTCGAGCATAGGTGAGGGAGGAAGCTGATTTTTCAACTGAACATTGTTTAAGTTTTTTAGCAGAACATCATCTTCGGGTATTTGTGGATTTACAGGCATTGAACCTGTTGCGCCTTCAAATGAGAGAGCACCCTGAGCTGGGGCCAGCACAGTCATTTCGCTCTCCCACTTCTCCTGTCCCACAAACAAATCACAGACCGAAGTTATGGCGTTTTGCTGATAGGTAAGGTCAGATTCAAAATGTAGTTTCATCTCATTCCCTTACAGGCTGTGCAAGTTTGTCAGGCCATGCTGTTCCAGAATGGCGCAAAGATTTGTTTTAGCAACGTTATTTTCAAATGCGTCATCAAGGAAATAGCAGACAGTATCTTTGCCAGCCTTCAAGCTTTTATGCCAGTCAAGGATCCCCTTAGTCAGTCCTTCAACTGAAGAGGCTGGGATTTGACTGGCAAAGCAGGTAAATAATTTGCCACCTTCGACGCTAGAAACTGTTAATCCATCAAACTGACGGGTTTCAATGTTTACATTCAGGTCAATGCCACGTTTGAGCATCAACTCTGTGAGTAAATCTTCTTCACTACGTCCTTCGAGGATTGGGCTTACATAGGCATCAAGCTGTTCTGAAAGTGTTTCAGCCGTCGCTTCCCACGGTCGGATGTTGGATGTATCAAGTTTGAACACACGAAAACCGGTATCTCCATTCCAGTCTGGATTAATTGCTTTAACCTTATTACCTGCACGGCGGAGGCGTTCTTTCGTTAATTCAGATAGATACAATGGCTTATCAAGCTCTTCGCAGAAGTAGATTGCAGAAAGATCTTCCTTATTGCTTTTAGATAGTGTTTCAGGGAGTTGAACCAGAATGAACTTTCTATCTTGTTTATCCGTCTCGTTCAATTCGTACACTGCTTGCCCCGTAGTACCACTTCCAGCAAAAAAATCCATGATAATATCATTTTCTTTGGTCGCTATTTGTATAATCCGCTGTAGCAACCTTACGGGTTTTGGATTAGGAAATGGTGAACGTGTGCTATCAAATAGTTCTGCTAACTGTTTTGTACCTTCATCTGTATGCCCAACATGCTCAAATCCCCAAAGAGTTTGTGGAGGAATAGTGTCTCTCACCTCTGAGCGAAATCTTTTTAGTCGAGGCTTGTTATTACCATCTTCGCCAAACCATATTCTGTTATCAGAAATTAACTCTTCAATTTTATCCTTGTTAAATCTCCAACTACTACCAGCGGGAGGATAATGTTCCATCCCCGAGGGGGATGTGATACCAAAAACTGCATAATCTCTGACTTCAGTTCTGAGAAGATTATCTGAAGCCCATACACCCCTAGGGTCATTATCTAAATTCTTGTATGTTGATTCTTGTTGCTTACTTCTTGGTAAACCGAGTATTTTTGATTGGTCTGATTTTTTGTAGCAAAGAATATAGTCATGTGACTCTGAAAAGTTTTTTGAATCTGCTTTTGTGCTATATTTTTTTTGCCAAATGACATTGGCAACAAAATTTTCTTGCCCAAAAATATCATCGCACATTAATTTCAAGTTATTAACTTCATTGTCATCAATGCTTAAAAATATAAACCCATCCTCTTTGAGAAGATTTCTTGCAAGTTTAATACGTGGATACATCATATTCAACCAGTCTGTGTGATAACGCCCACTGGTTTCTGTATTTGTGCTTAAACGTGCTCCGTCTTCTGTCTGCCCAGTAATTTCAAGATAATTTTTCATATTATCTTGGAAGTTATCAGGATAAACAAAATCTTTACCAGTATTGTAAGGTGGATCGATATAAATAAGCTTAACTTTTCCGGCATAACTTTTTTGAAGAAGCTTCAATACTTCAAGGTTATCACCTTCAATCATTAGGTTTTTGGTGTTATCCCAATCAACACTTTCACCTTTACATGGACGTAAGGTGCCACGGGAAGGGGTGAGAGCAAGCTGGCGAGCCTGACGTTTACCATGCCAGTTCAGACCATAGCGTTCTTCTTTTTCGTCTACATTTTCACCCAAAAGCTGCTTCAAAACATCAAAATCAATGCTTCCTTCATTAAATGCTTCGGGAAACAAAGAGTTAAGTTTGCTAATATTATCTTCCGTTATATTCATTGATTGTAGTTCTGTCATATCAGAAGTTAGTTTGTTCATAAAAAGTATCCGTCCTGAAGTCACGGGGAATCGGTGCCCGAAATTGGTAAACATTCTACGTTATGAATGAATACTCATCAACCAGTGATGGCTATTCAAACATATTTAAAACAAAGGGTTACATGTTGTTATGTGACGTGTTATCAAGAGGTTAGCAATCAATTTTTAATCTATTACCATTACAGATCTGGACGCTTGTTGCTCATACAATACTCCGTCCAATCCTCCATCAACGCCACCCGCTTAGGCCACAGGGTGCCACGTTGATACGCAGCCTCAGCCTTATCAGCTAACTGGTGAGCTAACGCATGTTCAATGACCTCACGTTGATGGTCTGTGGTTTCGCCTGCCCAATCACGAAAGGTTGAACGGAAGCCGTGCTGTGTTAAGCCACTATGTTCCATTCGTTTCAATACAGCCAGCAATGACATATCTGATAGCTGTCCTCCACGCGGGGCAGGAAAAACAAGGTTATTGTCCTTGAAGCGTGGTAAACCCTTTAACAGGGCAATGGCAGCATCAGGCAGCGGAACCCTATGCTCTTTGCTGGCTTTCATTCTGCTGGCAGGGATGGTCCACGTTTTGTTCTTCAGATCTATTTCTGACCATTCAGCGCCACGGACTTCACCAGAGCGCGAAACTGTAAGTATTGAAAACTCAAGTGCTCGCGCTGAAATGCCTACTCGTTTACGTAATTCGGTCATGAACGAGCCGATCTCGCTGTAGGGTAATGCAGCATGATGTTTTTGGGTCTGAACTTTGCTTGGCATTGGCAGGAGGGGCTTAAGCATACCTTTCCATGAAGCAGGGTTATCGCCCTCAAAGTATTCTTTCGCTTTTGCGTAATCAATGATCGCTTCAATGCGACCACGCAGACGGCTGGCAGTTTCGTTTTTTGTTAACCAGATTGGTTCAAGTATCGCTAATAGGTCAGTCTTTGTAATCTCAGCGATGGGTTTTTGACCAATAACAGGATAAGCATACGTTTCCAGCGTGGACCGCCATTGGGCAATGTGTTTCTGGTTCTTTAGCTCTTTGGTCTTAATTGCGATAACGTCTTCAGCACAGCTAGCAAAGGATTTGTTCTTGTGGGCCAGACGTTCCTGATGCGCTTTATGGGCGTGCTTTTCTGCAAGAGGGTCAATACCATTACGGATTTGTTTACGCAGCTCACGAGCTTTGTCACGCGCTTCCGCTAATGAAACTTCAGGGTAGGGGCCAAGACCCATGTTTAAACGTCTCGGAACGGTTCTTCCTAGAGCATTTACTCTTACCCCCATAGCAACGCAAAGCACCCATGAACGGGACTGGCCTCTGTTTCGAAGATACAGGCCGTCAACGCCACCGACGGCAAAAGAGCCTTCTTTTTTTAACTTAGCAACTGCTAGTCCGGTGAGTTCTTTTGCTTTTTTCGGCATAGTTAATCCTGTCATACAAACCGCCATGCATAAGGTACTGCATAAAATGTCAGATTTTTTCGGATGTAGCAAGACGTCCTCGAACAATCAATTTTGACAACATATTGTTTATTAATGGTAAAAACGGACTATTTCTGGCATTCTCGGACATTAATTTGGCGGACTACGCTTCCGCCAAATCCGAAAACCCTGCGATAGCAATATCGCAGGTTTTTTTCGTTCTACAACCCAATCACCAGTTCCCCTGTATGGCTTCGCGAGCAGCACAGCGCCACCTGCTGGTCTGCCGCGCTTTTCTCCGCCTCCGACTGCACGCTATCCCGGTGATCCACTACGCCGTCGATAACCGGCGTCAGACAGGCGCCGCAAATCCCCATTTCACAGGAGAGCGGTACCGCCACGCCGTTTTCCAGCAGCACCTGCGCGATAGTTTTGTCCGCCGGCACTGGCCAGCGCTCGCCGGTTGATGCCAGCTTGACTGTAAAAATCTCGCCCGTTTCATTACAGTCGGCGGGCATAACGGGCTGGAATGCTTCGCTGTGAAGATTGCTCTCCGCCCAGCCTCTCGTGAAGGCGACCTGATACACTTTCTCCATAAAACCTGCCGGCCCGCAGAGCCAGGCGTGGAAACCGGGCGCGGGCGTGGGCATGTGCTCTGCCAGCGCAGTGCGCGGGCTGATGGTATGGATGACACACTCGCCGTGTTTAAATTGCCTAAGTTCACGTGCAAACGCCGCGTTGCCATACTCTTTAACGTAATAGTGCAGCGTAAACGGGGTGCCGAAAGCCTCCAGCTGCCGGGCCATTGCATACAAGGGCGTTATGCCTATCCCTGCCGCCAGCAGCAAGAAGCGTTCAGCCTCGTGCAGCGCAAACAGATTGCGCGGTGAGGAGATAAGCAGTTTCTGCCCCGGACGTAGCGTCTCGTGAACATAGCGTGACCCGCCGCGCGAGGCGGCTTCACGTCCTACGCAAATAAGATAGCTCTCGCTGTCGCTTGCTCCGGTCAGCGAATACTGGCGAACCAGCCCGCAGGGCAGATGCACGTCAATGTGCGCCCCGGGCTGCCAGCCCGGCAGGGCTTCACCGCATTCTGACACCAGCCTGATGGCGAGACTCTTATCCCCCTCGCGCCAGAGACCGTCGACAATAACGCTCAACATTTCGCTCATCACGTTCCTCCGTCACACCAGGAAAAACTCGCCGAAGCCCATCTTTTTCAGCCCCCGGCGGTAGGCAATCGAGCTTTTATCCGCAGGGATGTGGGCTTCCAGAGTCAGATCCAGCGGCAGGCTTTCCGGGCGCTGCGTCTCAACCATCAGGCGGTCTTCTTCAAAAATACGCAAATTGAAGGCGTGCACTTCCTCTACCGGAATATGCAGGTCAAAGTTGCGCGCGATAGGGGCGAACATGCGGGTTACCCGTGAAGAGACGGGCGAGGCGGCGTTCATGATCACCAGCCTGGCTTCCCCCGGAAAATGGATTGTCAGCGTGGCGGTAAACGGCAGATGCATTTCAAAATGACGCAGCCACTGGAAGCCTTCCGGGGCCTGGACATCGGAGCTGGCGGGGTAGTTGCTCACCGAGCTCCAGTAATCGGCAACAAAGCCAAACGGCGTCTCCTGGGGCTGATAATGGGGTACCAGCGGATTATTGGGGTCAGCAAAGGTGTCAGTGTGGATCCAGGCAAAATGCGCCACGTCCAGAAAGCCTTCCACCTGGCGGCCGGCGAAGCCATTCACTTCAAACGCCGGGCAGTTGATCTGCTGAAATCCGTCGTTATCCCAGTGCGGCATGGTGGGCAGCGGCATTGGGTTATCGGGATCAAACGCCAGGCAGGTCCAGATCAACCCAAAGCGCTCCTCCACGGCATAGTTAATCAGGTTAAGCTTCGCGGGAACCGGCTGGTCAGGGCTGGACGGAATGCGGTTGCAGCGTCCATCTTCACCAAAGCGTAAGCCATGATAAGGGCAGATTATCCCGTGTTCATCGTGAAAGCCCAGCGTCAGCGGTACGCCGCGGTGCGGGCAAACGTCCCGGGCGACCACAACCTGGTCTTTGACGCGGTAGATAACCAGTTGTTCGTCGAGCAGAGTGGCTTTGACCGGTGCCGCGCCGATGTCGCAGGCGCGAGCAACCGGATGCCAGCATTTTGCCAGACGCAGCCAGTCCTCTGGCTCAAACGTACAATGGGCGGGTGGAGTCGGTTGTATTTTCATGGTTGTCCCTCTCGCGTTCAGCCTAAAGGCCCGGCCTGAATGGTGTCGCACAGACCGTTAATGATGCGCTCTCCGGTCTCCTCTTTGAGCTCCTGGTACCAGGCCCGGGTCAATGCCATGTCTTTGCCATGCGTGATATCACAGCGTTTACGGGCCTTAAGCACCAGGTCGCGGACCCGGTCACAGCGCAGCGCTTCGTACTGCCGCAACGCCAGTGCGATGTTGTGGTTCTCGCGCAGGCAGTCACCCAGCACCACGGCGTCCTCCATCGCCGCGCATCCGCCCTGGCCGATATCCGGCGTGGTGCTGTGCGCGGCATCGCCAAGAAGCGCCACGTTGCCGCGCACCAGGGTGTCGAACGGTTCAATGTCGTGGATTTCGATACGGTTTGTGGTCTCGGGATCCAGCGCGGCGATGAGCTTCTGTACCGGTGGCGCCCAGCCGCGGAAATAGCCCGTGAGATCGGCGCGAAGGGTAGTGCGATCTTCCGCCAGCCCGAGGGGGAGCGGAACATCAAAAAAGAAATAGAAGCGTCCGCCGGCGACGGGCATCAGCGAAACGCGCTTGCCCTCGCCGACGAAGGTGGTCCACTGGTGCGCAGGGGCAATCTCTTCATCAATCTTCACCAGCCCGTTCCAGTTGACGTAACCGGCGTAGCGGCGCTCGGGCGTATAGCCCAGCACGTACGGGCGAACCGCGGAGTGACTGCCATCGGCGGCAATCAGGAAATCCCCCGTCGCGGTAGTACCGTCGGTGAAGGTGACGGTGACGCCAGCCGCGTCCTCACGGACGCTTTCAACGCGTTTGCCGAACTGAACGTTCTCGTGCCCCCAGAAGTTCAGCATTTCGCGCTGCAGTTCCGTACGCGACACGGGGCAGGGGCGACCGCCCGTGCGCTCGACCAGCGGGGCAAGGCTAAAGCGGGTGAGGGTATCGCCGCGCCGGTGATCCTTATAGGCCATAAAGCGCATAGGGCCGCCGTAGGTCTCGATGATGTCGCCCATCCCGAGGTGCTGCATGCATTTCACCCCATTGGGCCAGATGGAGATGGCCGCACCGACGGGCTTCATCTCTTTCACGGCCTCAAACACGGTACAGTCGATTCCCGCCTTCTTCAGCGCTACAGCGGCGCTCAGGCCGCCAATGCCCGCGCCAATAACGATTGCTCTCATCCTTCTCTCCTTTTGCAGGGTGTAAAAAGGGAAGAGCAATTTGCGTACCAGGCTGCAGAGTGGCGAGAAGCGCGTTGTATGGGGTGGTTTTGCACTGCTAAGGTGCGCAAACGCGGTGAGAATGCCTTTTTATGAATCAATAATTTCCTGTTGTGCGATCCGGAATCGACTGTTTCATGGGGGATGGCAAGAGTGGCGTAGTTTGTGCAAAGCGAGAAAACGACGATATGACGGGAGTGAGTATGATTGCATTGCAAACTTTTAATCAACTGAGCCACGAAGAGGCGCTCGCGCATTTGCAGCCCTGCGTGGCGTTGCCCGACTGGGCCGATGCGCTGGTGCAGGGGCGGCCCTATTTACACCGCAAAGCACTGTTCGACGCCGCCCGGGCGCTGACACAAAACTGGGATGAAACGGCGCTTACGCAGGCTCTGAATGCGCACCCGCGAATTGGTGAGAAACCGACGGGCGCCCGGGCGGAGGCGATGCTTTCGCGCCAGGAGCAGGGTGCCGTCGACAACCGCGACAGGCAGCTGGCACAGGCACTGCAGGAAGGGAACGCTCGCTACGAGGCCCGTTTTGGACGCGTGTTTTTGATCCGCGCGAAAGGCCGTAGCGGTGAGGAGATTTTACGCGCCCTGAACGCCCGGCTGGAAAACAGCGATGCGCAGGAGGTACAGGCCGCACTGGAACAGCTGCGGGAAATTACGCTGCTTCGGCTGGAAGGAGTCATTGACGAATGAGTACGTTAAGCACGCATATTCTTGATATTTCAACGGGAAAGCCTGCGCAGGGCGTAAGGGTTTATCTTGAGCAGGACGGCGTCGTATTGGCCACTGCTTTCACTAACGCCCAAGGGCGCATCACCGCGTTTATTCCTTTCCTGCCTGCAGGACGTTACCGGCTGGTGGCCGAGATAGGGGCTTGGTTCACCGAAACCGGCCGCGACACGCTTTACCCCTGCGCACAGATCGATTTTGTGACGGGAGAAACGGCAGACGAGCACTTCCACCTGCCGTTTGTGATTGCGCCGGGCGGGTGGTCAACCTACCGCGGCAGTTGACCACACCTGCACACCGTTGACCCAGGTCTCGCTAATATTGCGCTCGTCGCCCAGGGTCATCAGCACAAACAGCTGCTCATAAATGTCCTGACAGCGCCGGTTACGCAGGCGCTGTAGCGGCGTAACGGCCGGGTCGATGACGATAAAATCGGCCTCTTTGCCGGGGGCGAAATTGCCAATCTTATCGTCCAGCCTCAGGGCGTGAGCGCCGCCCAGCGTGGCGTGATAAAACGCTTCGCTGGCGCGCAGGCGGTAGCTCTGCAGCTGACCCACCTTGTACGCCTCCCCGAGGGTGCGCAGCATGCTGAAGGTGGTTCCGGCACCCACATCGGTGCCAATGCCCATACGTACCTGGTGTTGCCAGCAGGCGGGTAAGCGGAACAGTCCGCTGCCAAGAAACAGGTTCGAGGTGGGGCAAAATGCCACTGCCGAGCCGGTATCGTGCAGACAGCGCCACTCGCTCTCATGGAGATGGATCCCATGGGCAAACACGCTGCGTTCGCCGGTCAGCCCGTAATGATGATACACATCCAGATAACGTTCATGTTCCGGCCACAGATCGCTTACCCAGGCCACTTCATTTGGGTTTTCGCTCAGATGGGTCTGCATCCACGTGTCGGGAAACTCCTCTCTGAGCAGGCTGACCGCGGCCAGCAGTTCCGGTGAGGAGGTCGGGGCAAAGCGTGGCGTAATGGCGTAGCCCAACCGTCCACGGTGGTGCCAGCGCTGGATCAACTCGCGCGTCTGCCGGTAGCTCTCTTTCGCGGTTTCACTCAGGTAGTCAGGCGTGTGGCGGTCCATCATCACCTTGCCGGCGATAAGGCGCATGTTAAGGCGCAGGGCCTCGGTGAACAGCGCCTCGACCGATTCAGGATGCAGCGTACAAAACACCAGCGCGGTGGTGGTGCCGTGGCTGACCAGTTGGTTGATGAAAAACGCCGCAATCTCTTTCGCATAGGCCTCATCGGCAAACTGGCTTTCTACCGGGAACGTGTAGGTGGTCAGCCACTCCAGCAGCTGCTCACCAAAAGCGCCAATCATCTCCGTCTGCGGGTAATGGACGTGGGTATCGACAAAACCCGGGAGCAGCAGTTTGCCGCGCAGATCGGTGTACCCTTTATAGGGATCAAGATACTGCTCGCCCTCCTGCCAGGCCATCTGGGCCAGAATTTTGCCGTTATGAATGAACAACAGCCCGTCTTCAAGGTAGCGCGCCTGTTGGGCGATAACGTCTGCACTGTCGCAGACCTGGTCAATATCAAAAAATGCACCGCGGATCGCAGTCTGGTAGTCCATCATGATTCCTGCCTTAGTGTTTGCGTAGCGGGGTGATGAGACTGAGCAAAAACGGTGCCAGAATGAAAAAGGCCGCAGAGGAACTGCGGCCCGGAGGAAGGGTTACTCTTTTTGCGTTGCCACGTGGGGGCTGAACGACGAGGCGCCTGCCGCTTCACGCTCTTCCCGCGCCAGCCAGCGGTAGGTGACCCCGCCCAGGAAGACGCCGATAAACCAGCTAAAGTTTGCCACTTCATGCAGGGAGGGAATAAAGCTTATCACCAGTCCAACGGCAACGGATGGTACCAGCGCGCCGATGGCTTTCGGGTTGAAACCGTTGCGATACCAGTATTTGCCTTTTGGCGTGTCATCAAACAGATCGTCTACGGAGACCTTGCCGCGCTTAATCAGGTAAAAATCGGCAATCAGAATCCCGAACAGCGGGCCAATAAATGCCCCGAGCACGTCAAGAGTGTAGTGGATAAGCTCCGGCGAGTTAAACAGGTTCCACGGGGTTAACAGGATAGAGCCGACGGCGGCGATCATCCCCCCGGTGCGGAAGCTGATTTTTTGCGGTGAACAGTTAGAGAAATCAAACGCCGGGGAGACGAAGTTCGCCACGATGTTGATCCCGATGGTGGCGGTGATCATGGTCAGCAAGCCAATGGCCACGGCCAGATCGTTGCCCACACGGCTGACGGTTTCAATCGGGTCAGTGATCATGCGGCCAAACAGCGATTGCGTACCCGACACAATCACCACGGTAACGATGGAGAACAGCAGGAAGTTAAACGGCAGACCCCAGCGGTTACCGCGGCGGATCTCTCCCATGCTTTTACCGTAGCGGGAGAAGTCACCAAAATTGAGCAGCGGGCCGGAGAAGTAAGAGACCACCAGCGCCGTGGCGGTGATCATCTGCCAGGTCTGCTCACCGGCGCTCAGGGATTTGCTGGCGAGGGTAAAGGAGATGCCGTCAAAACCGGTCTTGTATACAATCCATCCCGCCAGCGCCAGCATCACTACGTAGACCGCCGGACCGGCGATATCAATAAAGCGCTTAATGGCGCTCATGCCGTGCCAGAAGACCATCGCCTGCAGCACCCACATGATAGCGAAACAGATCCAGCCAAGATGCGACAGGCCCAGAAACGAACCGGTGGTGAGCGTCGCGAGTGAAGGCCAGAACTTAAGCGCCACCAGCATCAGCGCGTTGGCGGCCAGGTAGGTCTGAATGCCGTACCACGCGAAAGCAATCAGCCCGCGGATCACCGCCGGAATATTGGCCCCGAAAACGCCAAATGCCTGACGGCAAATCACCGCGTAGGGTACGCCTGCCATCTGACTCGGTTTCGCCACCAGGTTGGCGCACAACTGCACAATGCAAATCCCTATCAGCAGGCAGAGCAAGACCTGCCAGCTTGCCAGCCCGAGCGTAAAGAAGCTCGCGGCAACAACATAACCCCCCATGCTGTGGACGTCCGACATCCAGAAAGAAAAGATGTTGTACCAGCTCCAGTTCTGGTCACGCGTCGGTGCCAGATCCTCATTGCAAAGCCGTGGGCTGTAAACCGCACCGGAATCAGCGGCCGTACCGTGCTGCGCGTTTTGTCTGTTTGGCATGAAACCTGCTCCTGTGAATGAAAACCCGTTAAGTGGGAGTGCAGACGGTGTTGCAGGATCCAGGCCAAAATAATAAATCTTGTATGCAATATTTTATTTTTATGTATACGATTCGATAGCGAAAAGTAAAAATCGGAGTGGTTAATGAACAACATAAACAGCCTGCAGACCGCGCCAGACCTGCATGACAAAGATGAATCTATCTTTCAGGCGCTGATGACCGCGATAGTCGAACATCAGTTGCTCCCGGGAAGTAAATTGCCTGAAGAGGCGCTGGCTGAGGTCTTCGGCGTGAGCCGCACCGGTATTCGCAAGGTGCTGCAACGACTCGCCGCTGTGCAAATGGTCACCTTAACGCCCAAACGTGGTGCACACGTGGCCAGCCCGACGGTAGAAGAAGCGCAGCAGATCTTCCGCACGCGCGCGCTGCTTGAGGTGGCTAACCTGCCGGACGTGCTGGCCCACTGTCAGCCGCCGCATCTGGCTGCACTGGAAGGGATTATTCGCCAGGAGCAGCAGGCGCACGAAGCGTATGACGGCCCCGCCGCAATCCGCCACTCCGCCAATTTCCATATTCAGCTTCAGGCCATTTCAGGCAATCAGGTGCTGACAGAGATGGTGACCGGACTGAGCCAGCGGTCGTCGCTGGTGATCGCAGCCTGGGGCGCGCCGTGGCGTCAGGGCTGCCGCTGCAATGACCACGAGCAACTGGTGGAACTCTTGCGCCAGAAGGCGCTCCAGCCCCTGAGTGAGGCCTTAATGCACCATTTTGAACATATTGTCGCCAGTCTCTGTTTCGAACGGGCCGGTGAGTGCCTGCCTGATTTTGCCCGGCTGTTCGCCAGCCACAAGGAGTCGTAATGTCGTCTGTTTGTATACAAGTGATTAACCCCAACACCAGCCTCGCGATGACGGAAACCATCGGCGCCGCAGCCCGCGCGGTAGCAGCACCGGGAACGGAGATCCTCGCTGTCTGCCCGAGCGCAGGTGTGCCCTCGATAGAAGGTCATTTTGATGAGGCCATCGCCGCCGTGGGCGTTCTCGAACAGATAAAACGCGGACGGCAACAGGGCGTGGATGGACACGTGATTGCCTGCTTTGGTGACCCCGGCCTGCTGGCGGCGCGCGAGCTGGCGCAGGGGCCGGTCATCGGTATCGCAGAAGCTGCGATGCATATGGCCACGCTGGTGGCAACACGCTTTTCCGTTGTGACCACGCTGCCGCGCACGCGGATTATCGCCCGCCATCTTTTGCACCAGTATGGTTTCCAGGACCACTGTGCAGCCCTGCATGCCATCGATCTGCCGGTGCTGGCACTGGAAGACGGTAGCGGCCTGGCTCAGGAGAAGGTGCGCGCGCGCTGCATCCAGGCGCTGAAAGAAGATGGCTGCGGCGCGATTGTGCTCGGCTGCGGTGGAATGGCGACGCTGGCGCAGGAGCTGACGCGTGAGCTGCACGTGCCGGTGATCGACGGCGTCAGTGCGGCGGTGAAAATGGTCGAGTCGCTGGTGGCGCTGGGGCTGTCAACCAGCAAGCACGGTGACCTGGCTTTCCCGGAGAAAAAAGCGTTGAGCGGACACTTTCAGGCACTGAATCCATTTTAATTGAGGGGGGTGATAATGGCGCTTTTTAACGAAGATTATCCGCGGGACTTACGCGGCTATGCAGGCAAGCCGCCGCACGCGCAGTGGCCGAACCAGGCGCGCATCGCCGTGCAGTTTGTACTCAATTATGAAGAAGGGGCGGAAAACCACGTGCTGCACGGTGATGCCGGCTCAGAACAATTCCTCTCGGACATCATCGGTGCGGCCAGTTATCCGGACAGACACATGTCGATGGACTCTCTCTATGAATACGGCAGCCGCGCCGGGTTCTGGCGGATCCATAACGAATTCTGCAAGCGTGGCCTGCCGCTGACGGTCTTTGGCGTGGCAATGGCGCTGGCGCGACATCCCGATATCGTCGACGCCATCAAAGCGGCTGATTACGACGTGGTTAGCCACGGCTGGCGCTGGATCCACTATCAAAGTATGGATATCAACCAGGAACGCGAGCACCTGCACAAGGCGGTGCATGTCCTGACTGACCTGTTTGGCAAACCGCCTGCCGGCTGGTACACCGGGCGTGACAGCCCAAACACCCGTCAGCTGGTAGTGGAGCATGGGGGCTTTGACTATGACAGCGACTACTATGGCGATGATTTACCGTTCTGGACGCAAGTGGCGTGCAGCGACGGCACGCGCAAACCCCACCTGATTGTGCCGTATACGCTGGATGCTAACGACATGCGCTTCGCGACCGCGCAGGGGTTCAACACCGCCGAGCAGTTTTATACCTACCTGAAAGACAGCTTTGACGTGTTGTACGAAGAAGGGGAACGTGCGCCGAAGATGATGTCCATCGGCATGCATTGCCGTCTGCTGGGGCGTCCGGGGCGTTTTCGTGCACTCCAGCGGTTCCTCGATTACCTTGCGCAGCACGATCGGGTATGGGTCTGTACCCGCCAGCAGATAGCCGATCACTGGCGTGAAGTGCACCCGTTTCAACAATAACGGTCCAGCAGTGCGCCGGGGGGCGGTGACGCCTGTCCCGGCCTGCTGCTTATCTGATGGGAAAAGAAGCAGGCTGGGCAGGGTTATTAACATTACGCCATCACGCTCACCTGCGCCGCCACAATCCGCCAGCCGTAAGGGAAGCGTACCCATGTCTGCTGCTGGCGACCAATCCGCTCCGTTCCTTCGCGGGTGAATTCGGTGCTACACACGGCGTAATCTTCTCCGAAGGTGGTGATTACCGTATGGCGCAACGTCCTTTGCAGACCCGCGGACGGGCGCGCCGCCCGAAAGGCGCGGATTTCCTCAATGCCGTACAGGTTTTCGCCCGCACCGAGACGCACCGTGTTTTTGTCGTGCCAGAACAGCTCATCCAGCACCGGAATGTTGTTGCTTACCAGCGCGTCTTCATAGCGGTAAAAGGCTGCGGTCACTTCTGCAACGACCCACGGAAGGTTAATGTCATCGTGATTTATCATGGTGCCATCTCCGCCGGCCGGGCATCGGTTATTCCGCTTGCTTCCAGCACCCGCGCCACGCGCAGGCAGGCTTGCTCGTTAAACGGTGCGGCGATCAACTGCAGGCCAACAGGTGCGCCCTGAGCGGTGCGCAGCGGGACGGTGGTAACGGGTAAACCTAAAAACGAAATCGGCTGCGTCAGCATGCCCATGCTGGCGCGAACCGGTAACGGCTGGCCGTTGATCTCCATAATCTCTTCGCCAATCCGCGTTGCACTGCGCGGCGTGGCCGGGGCGATCAGCACGTCGGCCTGCGCAAACAACGCTTTAAACGCCTGTCGGGCCTGCGTGCGAAAACGCTGGCCCTGAATATACCAGGCAGAAGGGATCATCGCGCCGGCCAGCAGTCGTTCGCGCGAATGGGGTTCAAAACGCCCGGGCTCGCGGCGAAGCGCGGGCAGGTACTGATTTCCGCCTTCCGAGGCGCTGATGATAAACGCCGCGGAGCGGGCCAGCTCGGCATCAGGGAATTGCAACGTTTCCTGCACGTCGAGGGCTTTTGCCACCCGCGCTACGGCGTCCCGCGTGTCGCTGTCGCACCAGGTACTGAAATAGCCGCCGAGCACCGCGCAGCGCAAACCATCCAGACCGCGGTCGAGCAGGGGCCGGGTCTGCTCCCGGGAGCTCTCCGCCTGAAATCCGTCGCTGGTATCCCGACCCTGCAGTGCATCGTACACCGACGCCAGATCGCTCACGCGACGGGCAAACGGCCCGATGTGATCCAGACTGGCGACAAACGGATGGCTGCCGGCGCGTGACAGACGACCAAAAGTGGGCTTAAGACCGTATATTCCGCACAGGGAGGCCGGTACGCGAATCGACCCGTTGGTGTCGGTACCGAGCGAAAAATGAACCAGTCCGGCAGCGACCGCGGCGGCAGAGCCGCCGGACGATCCTCCGGCAATGCGCGTCACATCGTGCGGGTTACGCGTTGCGCCGTAGTAACTGTTTTCCGTCGTAAAGCCGTAGGCGTAGGCATCCATGTTGACCATCCCCGACAATAAGCCTCCGGCACTGCGCAGCTGGCGTACCGCAAAGCTGTCAGCGGTGGCGGGGGGGCGCTGGCTGAACAGCTCTGCACCGGCAAGGGTCGTATGCCCGGCGACGTCGAACAGGTTTTTCACCGCGTAGGGAATGCCCGCCAGCGGCGGCAGAGGGCGTTTCTCCCGACGCAGGGTGTCGATATTCTCGGCTTCGGCCAGCATGCGTTCTTCCGTGACGGTGGTCCAGGCGTTGATATGGGGATTGATGCGCGTAATGGCTTCCAGGGTCTGGCGGGCGATGTCATGGGCGCTCAGGTCGCCTGCACTCAGCGCCTGCTGGATCTCACTGATACTCATCTCGTGTAGCGTCATGCTTTGTATACTCCTGCGATCTCCAGACGGTCATCAAGCGGCAGCGCCATCAGCGGGGCGGCCATCGCCGCGATACGGCAGAACTGCACATAGAGTTCTGCCCGGCGGGCGTCATCCAGCTCAACGCCCAGCACGGACTCCATTTGCGCCAGATAGGCATGCCAGTCAGGTTGTGTGGTATTCATCAGTCTCTCCTTAAAATCCGGCGGTGGCGCCGTTGCTGCGCGGGTCAAATGCCCCTTCAAACAGCCCGTTGGGATGACGAACAATCGCACCCGCGTGGCCCATGGCTTCGCTGAAGGCTGGGAAGCACTCCACGTCGTGGCCCAGCGCCTGCAGGCGCGTGACGGTCTGCGGCGTAAAGCGGCCTTCCACCTTCAGGGTGTCGGACGTCTGTCCCCAGGTGCGCCCCAGTAACCAGCGCGGGCGGGCGATGCTCTCCTGCAACGGTACCCCCTGCACCACATAGCGGGTAAACAGGGTGGCCTGAGTTTGCGGCTGGCCGTCACCGCCCATCGAGCCGTAGACCATGACGCGTCCGTCATGCAGACGCGCGGCTGCCGGGTTCAGGGTGTGGAACGGTTGTTTTCCTGGCGCAAGCGCCAGCAGGTGACGGGGATTGAGGCTGAATGAGGCTCCCCGGTTTTGCCAGACGATGCCGGTATCAGGCAGGACCACGCCGCTGCCGAACTCGTGATAAATGCTCTGGATAAACGACACGGCAAGACCGCTGTTATCCATCACCCCCATCCAGACCGTATCACCAGGGCCTTTGCCGCAGCCCCACGGTGCGGCCTGGTTATCATCGACCTGGTCGGCGAGGGCGGCCAGTGCGGCAGGATCCAGCAGACTCTGGATATCGGTTTTCAGCTCGCGCGGGTCGGTGATATGGGCATCGCGCAGACCAAACGCCAGCTTGGTGGCCTCTACAATGCGGTGAACGGTGGTCGCTTCGTCAGCATCGGCCATGGACAGGCGGTCGGTTATCCCGAGGATCGCCAGCGACACCAGCCCCTGCGTTGGCGGCGCGAGGTTCCACACTTCACCCTGCTGATGCTGTAATTTCAGCGGCGTGGTGCGCCGGGCGACATGCGCGTTTAGGTCAGCCAGGGTGATGGGCAGCCCCAGCGTTGCCATGCCCCGGGCCAGACGCTCCGCCAGCGGGCCGCGATAAAAACTGTCCAGACCGTCTTCTGCGAGGTGCGAGAGCGTGGAGGCCAGCGCCGGTTGATAAAACCGGCTGCCAACCTGCGGCGGTTTGCCGTCAGCCAGCCAGGTCTCCGCGAAGCCGGGCAGGTCCTTCAGTTCATCCAGCTTACTGGCCGTGGCGGCGGCCTGAGACGCGGTCACCGGCGTGCCGTTTCGGGCATAGTCAATGGCGTCTGCCAGCAGGCGATTCAGGGGAAGAGCGGTGCCCGTCAGCGTGCGCGAAACCTTCAGCGCTTCGTCCCAGCCGCTCACCGTTCCCGCCACGGTCAGCGCCGCGCGAGGCCCGCGATGGGGGATCTGAGAGACATCGTCATAGGCGGCAAGCGTCGCCAGTGAGCCTGCTGCGCCGCTGGCGTCAATGGCGACCGGTTCGCCGTCAGGCGGCACGATAAGCCAGAAACCGTCCCCACCGAGACCGTTCATGTGCGGGTAAACCACGGCAATGGTTGCGGCGGCGGCGACCATTGCCTCAATCGCGCTACCGCCTTCGCGCAGAATGGCCAGGGCGCTCTGGCTGGCAAGATGGTGGGGCGCCACGGCCATTCCGTGTACGGAGACATTACTTTGCATGGAGAGTCCTCATAACCCAAAAGTCACAAGGTGCTGCAAAAGCTGTTCCAGTTATGAATGAAAAGTTTCACGTCAGTCGTAACATAACGTTTTAAGAAGCTGGCATGCTTAATGAAAGGTATAGTGAGGTGAAACAAAAGTTACAGAGGCTTTATGGAACAGCTTGATGAACGTCTGAAAGCGCAATACGCGTCGTTGTCACCGCAGGAGCAACGGGTGGCTGATTTTATTTTTGATCATTTCGACGACCTCATTAGTTATAACAGCGCCGAGCTGGCGCAGCTGAGCGGGGTGTCGAAAGCCACGGTGAGCCGTCTGTTTAAGCGTCTGGGCTATGAGAAGTATAAAGAGATGCGCGACGAACTGCGCACGCTGCGCCAGAGCGGCATGCCGCTGACCGATAACCGCGATGCGGTGCAGGGCAACACTCTGCTGGCGCGGCATTATAAGCAGGAGATGGCAAACCTCACCCAGTGGGTCAACGCTCTGGATGCTCAGCAGTTTGCCGAGGCCATGGCCTCAATGGTGAAGGCACGGCGGATTGTGATTATCGGGATGCGCAACGCCTATCCGGCGGCGCTGCACCTGCGCCAGCAGCTGTTGCAGGCGCGCGGGCAGGTGCTGCTGCTGCCGCAGCCGGGGCAGAGCCTGAGCGAGGAACTGGTCGATTTAACGCCCGACGATCTGGTGATTATGATGGCATTTCGCCGTCGCCCGCGGATCGTTCGGCCGCTGTTGCAGCAGCTTCAGCACAGCGGTATTCCGGTTCTGCTGATGTGTGAGCCGCAGGCGCACAGCCTGTTTCCGCTGACCAGCTGGCAGCTCTGCGCCCCGCTGGACAGCGTCTCGGCGTACGACAGCTACTCGTCGGTCAACAGTCTGATCAACCTGCTGGCTAACGCCTTCCTGCATGAAATCCTCGATAAAGGCCGTCCCCGGATCCACGATATCGCCTCCCTGTATCAGCAGCTGGACGAACTGGAACAGCGATAATGGGGCATCAGGCTGGTGCTTTGCATTAAAATGGTGCAGAAAAGCGGGGCGGAAAAGGGAGGTCTTTTCCGCCCCGCTCTCGTTTTATCAGGCCTTCAGAGAAAATTTCCCGTTTCGCTTCATCTGGCACATTAGTTGCAAAATCCAATTCAAAGAATCTTTTGTTTCATGTTAACGTTACGGGGAAGCACCATGAAAAAGTTATTGATTGCACTGACCGGGGCCGTCTGTCTGTTTGCAAACCTGCCAGCAAAAGCTGACCAGCTGCAGGATATTGAGAAACGCGGCACTCTTCGTATCGCCGTCCCGCAGGATTTTCCTCCGTTTGGTTCGGTCGGGACCGATCTCCAGCCGCAGGGCTACGACATTGACATGGCGCGCTATCTGGCAAAACAGATGAAGCTCAAGCTGCAGCTGGTGCCGGTGACCAGTGCCAACCGCGTGCCGTATCTGCAAACCGATAAGGTGGATCTGGTGATCTCAAGCCTCGGTAAAAACGCCGAGCGTGAAAAGGTGATCGATTTTAGCCGTGCCTATGCGCCGTTCTTCCTCGGCGTGTTCGGCCCGAAAGGGGCTGAGCTGAAAGATGCTGCTCAACTGAGTGGAAAAACCATTGGCGTGACGCGCGGCGCGGTGGAGGACATGGTGCTGACCAGCCTTGCGCCGAAAGATGCAGACGTCAAACGCTACGAAGACAATAACACCACGCTGTCGGCTTACCTGTCCGGTCAGGTCCAGTACGTGGCGACAGGTAATCTGGTCGTGGCGGCGATTTCCCGCCAGAACGCCGCCAAAGCCCCGGTTCCGAGCTTTATGCTGAAGGACTCGCCGTGCTTTATCGGGCTGAAGAAAAACGAACCGGCGCTGAAAGCGAAAGTTGATGCGGTGATCGAGCAGGGAATTAAAGACGGCACCCTGAATAGCCTCTCTGAGCAGTGGCTGAAAGCGCCGTTGCCGGCAAGCCTGGGCGTGTAAGGCGATGACAGAGCAACTCCATTTCTCTGCGCTCTGGCCGTACTGGCCGGCGCTGCTGGCAGGGCTGTGGGTCACCATTCAACTGACGGTGATGGCAACCCTCGGCGGGCTGGCGATCGGTATTTTCGGGGCGGCGATTCGCAGCGGCCGGACGACGTGGTTCAGCCGAATCTGGGGCGGCTACGTGGAGATTATCCGCAACACGCCCTTTGTCGTGCAGCTGTTTTTCATTGTGTTCGGTCTGCCGAATCTGGGGCTGAAGATGACGGCGGGCGAAGCGGCGCTGCTGGCAATGGTTGTCAACCTGGGCGCGTACAGCACGGAGATTGTCCGTGCCGGTATTCAGGTTACGCCCAAAGGACAGTGGGAGGCCGGCCGCGTGCTGGGGCTTACCCGCCTGCAAACGTTTATACGCGTGGTGCTGCCACCGGCACTGCAGCGTATTTATCCGGCGCTGGTTAGCCAGTGCATTATCGTTATGCTCGGTTCGTCGGTGGTGTCGCAGGTCTCCTATGAAGAGCTGACTTTTGCCGCCAACCTGATTCAGTCAAGAACGTTCCTGAGCTTTGAGGTCTATCTGGTGACCACCGGAATTTACCTGGTGCTGTCAATTACCCTGCGCCAGCTAATGATGGCGGCAGGACGGAAGTGGCTGGGGGTACAGGCATGATGACCACCTTTACCGACTGGGACATTATTCGCAATCTGCTGCTCGCCGGACGCTGGACGGTGCTGCTGTCGCTGGTGGCGTTTGTCGGCGGTGCGGCGGTAACGCTGCCGCTGTTGCTGTTGCGCCTCACGGGTGGGCGTACGGTAAAACGTCTTATCCGCGGCTATATCGAACTGTTTCAGGGCACGCCGCTGCTGATGCAACTGTTCCTGGCCTTCTTCGGCGTGGCGCTGTTGGGTATCGATGTTTCGCCGTGGACCGCTGCGTCGCTGGCCCTGACGTTCTACACCAGCGCCTTTTTGCTTGATATCTGGTTTGGCAGTATTCGTGCGCTGCCGAAAGGGCAGTGGGAGGCGTCGCGCTGTCTGGGGCTGACCTTCGGCCAGACGCTGTTTCGCGTGGTGGCTCCCCAGGCGTTACGCATCGCCATCGCCCCAACGGTGGGGTTCGCCGTGCAGGTGATTAAGGGGACCGCGCTGGCATCCATTATCGGTTTTATCGAGCTGACCAAGGCCGGGACGATGCTGACCAACGTGACCTATCAGCCGTTTAAAGTCTTTGCGCTGGTGGCGCTCGGCTACTTCATTCTGTGTTATCCGCTGTCGCGCTACAGCCGTTATCTGGAGACTAAATTCAATGCCTCTCATCACCATTAATCAGGTGCAGAAGTACTACGGCGATAACCACGTGCTCAAGGGCGTGGATCTGGACATCGACATGGGCCAGGTTATTTCAATTATCGGGCGCAGCGGTTCGGGTAAAAGCACGCTGTTGCGCTGCATTAACGGCCTCGAAGGGTATCAGGACGGCAGCATCAAGCTCGGCGGCATGACCATTACCGACCGGGATTCCCAGGCGCGTGAAATCAGCCGCTCGGTCGGCATGGTATTTCAGAACTTCAACCTTTTCCCGCACATGACGGCGATGGAAAACGTGATGCTCGCGCCACGTCGGGTGCTGAAGAAAAGCGCAGCAGAATGTCAGGCACTGGCGCAGCGCATGCTGGAGAAAGTCGGGCTGGGTGACCGTCTGGATTACTACCCGTCAAGCCTCTCCGGGGGCCAGCAGCAGCGCGTGGCGATTGCTCGTGCTCTGGCGATGTCGCCTAAAGTTTTACTCTGTGACGAGATAACTTCCGCGCTCGATCCGGAACTGGTAGGCGAAGTGCTCAAGGTGCTGGAACAACTGGCCGCTGAGGGGATGACGCTGATCCTGGTGACCCATGAAATGAATTTTGCCCGCGAAGTGGGCGACCGCGTGGTGTTTATGCATCAGGGGCGCGTCTGGGAGCAGGGCGACAGCAAAACGCTGTTCGCTAACCCACAGACCACTGAGCTTAAACAGTTTATCTCCTCCGTGCGCGGCCTCAATTAACTAAGGACTTAAAAATGGATATCGCTCAATTTCCGCAAATCAATCCGCCACAACGTCTGCTGATGGGGCCGGGGCCGATCAACGCCGATCCGCGCGTGCTGCGTGCCATGTCGAGCCAGCTTATCGGCCAGTACGATCCGGCGATGACCCACTACATGAACGACGTCATGGCACTCTACCGCGGCGTGTTCCGCACGGAAAACCGCTGGACGATGCTGGTGGACGGCACCTCCCGCGCGGGAATTGAAGCGATTCTGGTATCGGCCATTCGTCCGGGGGACAAAGTGCTGGTGCCCGTTTTTGGTCGCTTCGGCCATCTGCTGTGCGAAATTGCCCGCCGCTGCCGCGCAGAGGTCCACACCATCGAGGTACCGTGGGGCGAGGTGTTCACACCGGATCGGGTGGAAGATGCAATTAAACGCGTGCGTCCGCGCCTGCTGTTAACCGTGCAGGGGGATACGTCCACCACCATGCTGCAGCCGCTTGCAGAACTCGGGGCAATCTGCCGTCGTTACGATGTCCTGTTCTATACCGATGCTACCGCGTCGCTCGGCGGCAACGCTCTGGAGACCGATGCCTGGGGGCTGGATGCGGTCTCGGCGGGGATGCAGAAATGTCTTGGCGGTCCGTCCGGTACCTCGCCTGTTACCCTGAGCCCGCGGATGGAAGAGGCAATCCGTCGCCGCAAATGCATCGAAGAGGGGATCCGTACCGATGCCCATCGCGACGGCGACGAAGAGATGATTTACTCCAACTATTTCGACCTCGGCATGGTGATGGATTACTGGGGACCCGAGCGTCTGAACCACCACACCGAAGCGACCACCGCGCTGTTTGGCGCCCGCGAATGTGCCCGCCTGATTCTGCAGGAAGGGCTGGATAACGGTATCGCCCGCCACAAGCTGCACGGGGATGCGCTGCTGAAAGGTATTCAGGCGATGGGACTCGAGACCTTCGGCGACCTCAGGCACAAGATGAACAACGTGCTGGGCGTGCTTATCCCTCAGGGCGTAAACGGTGACCAGGTGCGTAAACTGATGCTGGAGGATTTCGGCATTGAAATCGGTACTTCGTTTGGTCCGCTGCACGGCAAAGTGTGGCGTATTGGCACCATGGGCTATAACGCGCGTAAAGACTGCGTGATGACCACCCTGAGTGCGCTGGAGTCGGTACTGAACTACCTGAAGTTTTCCACTACGCAGGGTGCTGCGATGCAGGCTGCGTGGGATCATTACCGCACTGAGACGGCGCTATGAATCACGCGACACGCCAGCAGGCGGCAGAACGTGTGATGGCCCGCGCCGATGCGCTGGCCGCCATCAGCGAAACCCAGGATTCTCTTACCCGCGTGTATCTCTCTGCCCAGCATCTGCAGGCTAACCAGCTGGTCGGGCAGTGGATGAACCAGGCGGGCATGACCGTCTGGCAGGACAGCGTGGGGAATATCTGCGGACGTTATGAAGGCGAGCAGGAGGGCGCACCGGCGGTGTTGCTTGGCTCGCATCTGGATACCGTGCGCAATGCCGGGCGCTACGACGGGATGCTGGGGGTGCTGACGGCCATTGAAGTCGTTGACAGCCTGCATCAGCAGGGAAAACGGCTGGCGCAGGCCGTTGAGATTGTCGGCTTTTGCGATGAAGAGGGTACCCGCTTTGGTATCACGCTGTTGGGCAGCCGCGCGCTGACGGGCACCTGGCCTGTGGGCTGGCTCGACACGTGCGATGCCAGAGGTATCAGCGTGGCGCAGGCGATGGTACAGGCAGGGTTAGATCCCAGCCGTGTCGCGATGGCCGCGCGACGCCCGGATGATTTCAGCGCCTGTCTGGAACTGCATATTGAACAAGGACCGTGTCTGGAACAGGCCGGTCTGGCGCTGGGCGTGGTTGAAGCCATTAACGGCGCGCGTCGTCTGAACTGCCGCTTCACCGGTGAGGCCGGCCACGCCGGGACCGTGCCGATGGCGCATCGTAAGGACGCGCTGGCCGCCGCCGCCGAATGGATGGTGCTGATTGAAAACACCACCCGTCAGCACGGCGGAAACCTGGTGGCCACGGTGGGTGAGTTGCGCTGTCTGCCTGGTGCGGTAAACGTCATCCCCGGCGAGGTCGCGCTCTCGTTAGATATTCGCGGCCCGCAGGATGCGCCGCTTGACCTTCTGCTTACTGCACTGCTGACGCAGGCGCAGGCGATAGCGGCCCGTCGCGGAATACATTTTGCAGCCGACGAATTTTACCGAATCGCCGCCACGCCATGCGATACACGTCTGCAGGCGCTGCTGGCGGAGGCTGTAGAATCGGTGCAGGGGAAGACATTATCGCTGCCGAGCGGTGCCGGTCATGACACCATCGCCCTGGCGGAGCGCTGGCCGGTAGGGATGTTGTTTGTGCGGTGTAGGGGAGGCGTCAGCCACCATCCGGCGGAATCGGTGATGGCTGAGGATGTCGCGCTGGCGATTGATGCCTTTACGCGTGCGGTAACGCGTCTGGCGGGTTAAGCGACCGAGCGTACCGCTTCATCGATGTCGGCGCTCACCCGCACATCCTGCTCGTCAAACACCATGCAGTGGCGATCATCAAAAGCCACATCAATTTGCTGCCACGGTGCGAATTTCACATCGCCCGGCAGCAAAATCTTCACATTGTCGTGGCCGTAGCACTGACCAAAGAGGTAGGTGTTGTTGCCCAGACGCTCAACCACTTCACAGTTAAACGTCAGCCGCGTGCCGTGGCGGAGATCGGTGGTTAAATGTTCCGGACGAATGCCCAGCGTCACCGGGCTGCCTGCGTTCAACGGTGTGGTGGTCAGGGCCAGTGTGAGTGTCTTCTGCTGGGATAATCTCACCGTCAGCTCACCCGGTTGCCAGGACTCTACCGTTGCCGGCAGGAAATTCATCTTCGGCGAGCCGATAAACCCGGCCACGAACTTGTTCGCCGGTTTGTAGTAGAGTTCCATCGGCGCGCCCATCTGCTCAACCTTTCCGTAGTTCATCACCACAATTTTATCAGCCAGGGTCATCGCTTCTATCTGGTCGTGGGTGACATACACCATGGTGGTTTTCAGCTCCTGGTGCAGACGGGCAAGATGCAGACGCATCTCCACGCGCAGCTCGGCATCCAGGTTGGAGAGCGGTTCGTCGAACATAAAGACCCGCGGATTACGTACGATGGCGCGGCCAATGGCCACACGCTGGCGCTGGCCGCCGGAAAGCTGCTTAGGTTTGCGATCCAGAAGATGGGAAAGCTGCAGCGTTTTGGCCACCATCTCGACCTGATGGCGGATCTGATCTTTCGGCACCTTATTGACCTTCAGGCCGTAGCCCATGTTTTCGGCCACCGTCATATGTGGGTAGAGCGCATAGGACTGAAACACCATCGCCACGCCGCGGTGGGAGGGGGCAACGTCGTTCATCACCTCGTCACCAATCAACACTTCCCCTTCGCTAATGTCCTCTAGTCCAGCAATCATGCGCAGCATTGTCGATTTACCGCAGCCGGAAGGACCGACAAAGACGGCAAACTCACCGTCTTCAATCTCAAGATTCACGTTGTGCAAGGTTACGGTGTCGCCAAAGCGTTTGGTGACATTCCTCAATTGTATGTTCGACATCTGTATTCCCCGAGTAAACCGCCGCGTATGTATTACGTATAACAATTATTTGCTACATGGCTGGACGGTGCAATTTGTCTGCTCTGACTATAACTTCCAGTATTCACGCACCCTATACCGATATTCCATTAATGTTATGACGATCACACAACTTACAGTTTTTTGTAGAGTTATCATGATGTGAAGGGTAGCGTATACCAAACCAAAGGCATTTGATGTTATACGTTGTACGCCAGTGTTAGTCGGTTTTCTGGCGAAGGTGTATGGCGGTGAAATGCAATAACAACCATAAAATTGTTATACCTTCACATGAGGTTGATAATGAAAAAGAACATACTCGCTGCTCTGATCCTCTCTACGCTCGCGGTGCAGGCTCACGCCACCACGCAGCTTAACGTCTGGGAAGACATCAAAAAGTCGTCCGGCATTAAAGACGCGGTCGCCGATTTCGAAAAGCAGTACGACGTTAAGGTTAACCTGCAGGAGATGCCTTACGCGCAGCAGCTGGAAAAACTGCGCCTCGACGGCCCGGCAGGAATTGGCCCGGACGTGCTGGTCATTCCCAATGATCAACTCGGCGGCGCGGTTGTGCAAGGGCTGCTGACCCCCCTGAATCTGGAGGCGAAGCAGACCGAACAGTACACGCCGGCGTCGATAAATGCCTTCAAAATGGATAACACCCTTTACGGTGTGCCGAAAGCGGTTGAGACGCTGGTGCTGATTTACAACAAAGACCTGATCGCGAAGCCGCTCAATTCACTTCAGGACTGGTATGACTTTTCTAAACAGCAGCGCGCCAAAAACCAGTACGGCCTGCTCGCCAAGTTCGACCAGATTTACTACAGCTGGGGGGCTATCTCCCCGATGGGCGGGTACATCTTCGGTAAAAACGATAAAGGCGGTTATAACGCCAGCGACGTGGGCCTGAACAAGCCGGGCGCGGTAGACGCGGTCACCTACCTGAAAAAATTCTATGCCGATGACGTATTCCCGGCGGGGATCATTGGCGATAACGGTCTGAATGCGATCGATTCTCTGTTTACCGAGAAAAAAGCGGCAGCCGTCATCAACGGTCCGTGGGCGTTCCAGCCGTATGAAGCGGCGGGCATTAACTACGGCGTTGCGCCGCTGCCGACGCTGCCGGACGGTAAGCCAATGAGTTCATTCCTGGGCGTGAAGGGCTATGTCGTCTCTACCTGGAGCAAAGACAAAGCCATGGCGCAGAAATTTATCGAATTTATCAACCAGCCGCAGTACGTCAAAACGCGCTATATCGCGACGCGTGAAATTCCGCCGCTGACCGCGATGATTGACGATCCGCTCATTAAGAACGACGAGAAAGCCAGCGCGGTTGCCGTGCAGGCCGCACGGGCGACAGCGATGCCGGGCATTCCGGAAATGGGTGAAGTCTGGGCTCCGGCGAACGCGGCCCTCGAGCTGAGCCTGACCGGTAAACAGGATCCGAAAGCCGCGCTCGACAGCGCAGAAAAACAGGTTCAGATGCAAATCGAAGCCATGCAGGCCAGCAACCAGTAGTTTTCTGACGTCGCAGAACGGGAGGGCGTCTCTCCCGTTTTTTGAAAGGAGTTGTTTGTGAGTATCATCCCGGAACATTTTGCCAAACCGCGCGTGGCCGGGCGTCACGCCTGGACCAGCCTGCTGCTGGCGGTCATTCCCGGCTTCGGTCAGTTTTACCACCGTCAGTGGCTGAAAGGGGTCATCTTCCTGGTGCTGCTTGCCAGTTTTATCGGCGTATTTGCTGATTTTCTGCGCGAAGGGCTGTGGGGACTGGTGACGCTGGGTGAGGAGGTGCCACGCGACAACTCCATCTTCCTGCTGGCGGAGGGGATCATCAGCGTGTTAATCGCTGCGTTCGGCGTGATGGTGTATTACCTGTCGATGCGTGATGCGTGGGTCAATGGCCTGAAACGTGACGAAGGGTTGCAGCTTAACAGCGTGCGTAAACAGTATCAGATGCTATTGAGCGACGGCTTCCCGTATCTGATGATCACCCCGGGCTTTATCCTGCTGGTGTTTGTGGTGGTGTTTCCCATTTTGTTCGGGTTTGCCATCGCCTTTACCAATTACAACCTCTACCACACGCCGCCGGCTAAGCTGGTTGACTGGGTCGGGTTTAAGAACTTCATCAATATCTTTACGCTCTCTATCTGGCGTTCCACCTTCTTCGACGTGCTGCAGTGGACGGTGGTCTGGACGCTGCTCGCCACTACGCTGCAGTGTACGGTGGGCGTACTGCTGGCGATTCTGGTGAACCAGAAAGATTTACGCTTTAAGCCGCTGATCCGCACCATCTTTATTTTGCCGTGGGCGGTGCCGGGCTTTGTCACCATCCTGGTTTTCGCCGGGATGTTTAATGACTCGTTCGGGGTGATTAACAACGCCATTCTGGCCTTCTTTGGGATTGCGCCTAAAGCCTGGATGACCGATCCGTTCTGGACCAAAACGGCGCTGATCATGATGCAAACCTGGCTTGGTTTCCCGTTTGTTTTCGCCATGACCACCGGCGTGCTGCAGGCCATTCCTGATGACCTGTATGAAGCGGCCACCATGGACGGCGCCAGCAGCTGGACCCGGTTGCGGACCATTACGCTGCCGCTGGTGCTCTACGCCATAGCGCCGATCCTGATTACGCAATACACCTTTAACTTCAATAATTTCAACATCATCTATCTGTTCAATAACGGCGGGCCGGCGGTAGTGGGGTCGAATGCGGGCGGCACCGACATTCTGGTGTCGTGGATCTACAAACTGACGATGTCATCTTCGCAATATGCCATTGCGGCGACCATCACCATCCTGCTGTCTGTTTTTGTCGTCGGCCTGGCGTTATGGCAGTTCCGCGCCACCAAATCTTTCAAAAATGACGACATGGCGTAAGGGACGTAACAATGGCTAAATCACAAAGTATTAAACGTGAGAAATGGGTCCGCCTTTCACTCTCCTGGCTGGTTATTGTGCTGGTGTCGGTCATCATCATTTACCCGTTGGTGTGGACGGTGGGCGCCTCACTCAACGCGGGCAACAGCCTGTTAAGCTCCTCTGTTATTCCGCAGAACCTGTCGTTCCAGCATTACGCCGACCTGTTTAATGGTCAGGTGAACTACATGACGTGGTACTGGAACTCGATGAAAATCAGCTTCCTGACCATGGTGTTGACCTTAATCAGCGTTAGCTTTACCGCCTATGCCTTCTCGCGTTTTCGCTTTAAGGGGCGGCAGAACGGACTGATGCTCTTCCTGCTGCTGCAGATGATCCCGCAGTTCTCGGCGCTGATTGCCATCTTCGTGCTCTCGCAGCTGTTGGGCTTAATCAACAGCCATCTGGCGCTGGTGCTGATTTACGTTGGCGGCATGATCCCAATGAATACCTATCTGATGAAGGGCTACCTGGACGCCATTCCTAAGGATCTGGATGAGTCCGCGCGCATGGACGGAGCCAGTAACTTCCGCATCTTCATCGAGATCATCATGCCGCTTTCCAAACCCATTGTGGCGGTGGTGGCGCTGTTCTCCTTCACCGGGCCGCTGGGGGATTTCATTCTCTCCAGCACCATTTTGCGCACCCCGGACAAATACACCTTACCCATCGGGCTTTATAACCTGGTGGCGCAAAAAATGGGTGCCAGTTACACCACCTACGCGGCAGGCGCGGTGCTGATTGCGGTGCCGGTCGCGATCCTTTATCTGGCCTTACAAAAATACTTCGTCTCCGGTCTGACCTCCGGGAGTACTAAGGGATAACCATGAAAAGACTCAAACCCGCTTTGCTTGCTGTTTGTCTTTCTTGCGGTCTTGCCGCGAGTGCGTTTGCCGCGGACGGGGTAAAAACGCGTCCTTTTAACGCCATGCCGGCAGACTTTATTAAGGGGGCGGACATCTCGACGCTGCTCGAGGCGGAACAGCATGGCGCAACATTTTATAACCAGAACGGCCAGCAGCAGGATGCGATTGCCATTCTGAAAGCCAACGGTGTGAACTATGTGCGCCTGCGTTTGTGGGTGGATCCGCAGGATGCCAACGGAAATACCTACGGGGGCGGCAGTAACAATCTGGAAAACACGCTGGCGCTGGCGAAGCGCGTAAAGGCCCAGGGCATAAAACTCCTGCTCGATTTCCACTACAGCGATTTCTGGACCGACCCGGGCAAACAGTTCAAACCAAAAGCCTGGGAGAAGATGGATTACCCGCAGCTTAAAACGGCAATCCATGACTATACGCGCGACACCATTGCCCGCTTTAAAAAAGAGGGCGTGCTGCCGGACATGGTCCAGATTGGTAATGAAATCAATGGCGGGCTGCTCTGGCCGGAAGGCAAAAGCTGGGGGCAGGGTGGCGGCGAGTTTGACCGCGTAGCCGGGTTACTCAACGCCGCAATCAGCGGGATGAAAGAGAACCTGACCGACGGCGAGCAGGTGAAAATTATGCTGCACCTGGCCGAAGGCACTAAAAATGACACCTTCCGCTGGTGGTTTGATGAGATCACGAAGCGCGAAGTGCCGTTCGATATTATCGGCCTGTCGATGTACACCTACTGGAATGGCCCGATCGGCGCGCTGAAAGCCAATATGGATGACATCAGCAAACGCTATAACAAAGACGTCATTGTGGTGGAAGCGGCCTATGGCTATACGCTGGAGAACTGCGATAACGCAGAAAACAATTTCCAGGCCAAAGAAGAGAAGGACGGTGGCTATCCCGGCACCGTGCAGGGTCAGTACGATTATATCCACGATTTAATGCAGGCCGTGATTGACGTTCCCGATCGTCGCGGTAAGGGCCTGTTTTACTGGGAGCCGACCTGGATTGCCGTACCGGGCACCACATGGGCCACCAAAACTGGCATGAAATATATCCATGATGACTGGAAAGAGGGAAATGCCCGCGAAAACCAGGCGTTATTTGATTGTCATGGCAAAGTGCTGCCGTCGATAACGGTATTTAAATAGTATTCTGTTTCACTTCAGGACGTTTTTAATATGAATAAATTTGCGCCTTTAAGTTCGAAGGTCGCTGCGTTATTGCATGGCGCCGACTATAACCCGGAGCAATGGGAGAATTACCCCGGTATTATTGAAAAAGATATTGCCATGATGCAGCAGGCGAAATGTAATGTCATGTCGGTGGGCATATTTAGCTGGGCGAAGCTCGAACCGCGTGAAGGGGAATATGATTTTGTCTGGCTGGATAACGTCATTGATAAATTATATTCAGCGGGGATCCATATTTTCCTCGCCACGCCGAGCGGTGCGCGCCCGGCATGGATGTCGCAAAAATACCCACAGGTGCTGCGCGTAGGGCGTAACCGCGTGCCTGCGCTGCACGGTGGGCGTCATAACCACTGTATGTCTTCCCCGGTGTACCGTGAGAAGACATTCAAAATGAATACCTTACTGGCTGAGCGTTATTCACAGCACCCGGCGGTGCTGGGCTGGCATATCTCCAATGAGTACGGCGGTGAGTGCCACTGCGATCTGTGCCAGGAGCGCTTTCGTGACTGGCTGAAAGCGCGCTACAAAACCCTGGATGCGCTGAACCACGCATGGTGGAGCACCTTCTGGAGCCACACCTATAGCGACTGGTCGCAGATTGAGTCACCTGCGCCGCAGGGCGAGGTGTCCATTCACGGTCTGAACCTCGACTGGCGCCGCTTTAATACGGCGCAGGTAACAGATTTCTGCCGCCATGAGGTTGCGCCGCTAAAAGCCGTCAACGCAGCGTTGCCGGTGACGACCAACTTCATGGAGTACTTCTACGATTACGACTACTGGCAGCTTGCGAAAGCGATCGACTTTATCTCCTGGGACAGCTACCCGATGTGGCACAAGGAGAAAGACGAAACCCAGCTCGCCTGCTATACCGCCATGTACCACGACATGATGCGCAGCCTGAAAGGCGGAAAACCTTTTGTGCTGATGGAGTCCACGCCGAGCACCACCAACTGGCAGCCGACCAGCAAGCTGAAAAAGCCGGGGATGCATATTCTCTCGTCAATGCAGGCGGTGGCACACGGGGCCGATGCGGTGCAGTACTTCCAGTGGCGTAAAAGCCGCGGTTCGGTGGAGAAATTCCACGGGGCGGTTATCGACCACGTGGGGCATCTTGATACGCGTGTCGGGCGCGAAGTGACGCGTCTGGGCGAAATGCTTGAGCGCCTGCCGGGGGTGGTCGGGTGTCGCACGCAGGCACGGGTGGCGATTATCTTCGACCAGCAAAATCGCTGGGCGCTGGACGATGCCGAAGGGCCGCGTAATATGGGGATGGAGTACGAAAAAACCGTTAACGAACACTACCGTCCGTTCTGGGAAAAAGGCATCGCGGTGGATGTGATTGATGCCGATGGCGATCTCAGCCAGTACGCGCTGGTGATTGCGCCGATGCTTTATATGGTGCGGGAAGGCTTTGCCGAACGCGCAGAAGCGTTTGTCGCCGGGGGCGGCCATCTGGTGACCACCTACTGGAGCGGCATCGTGGATGAAAGCGATCTTTGTCATCTCGGCGGGTTCCCGGGGCCGCTGCGTAAACTGCTCGGCATCTGGGCAGAAGAGATTGACTGTCTCGGTGAGGGAGAACGTAATCTGGTACAGGGGCTGGCGGGTAATGCGGCTGGCCTGCAGGGGCCGTATCAGGTTCATCATTTGTGCGAACTGATCCATGTCGAAAACGCTCAGCCGCTGGCGACCTACCGGGATGATTTCTACGCCGGTCGGCCTGCCGTGACGGTGAACCGTTTCGGCAAGGGGAAAGCGTGGCATGTGGCGTCGCGCAACGATCTGCCGTTCCAGCGTGATTTCTTCGCCGGGATTATTGACGAACTGGGGCTGCCGCGGGCCATGGAATGCGATTTCCCACCGGGTGTGGTGGCAACGGCCCGCACGGACGGCGAAACCACGTGGGTGTTTGTGCAGAACTACACCGCCCAGCAGCAGCTCATTACGCTGCCGCAGGGGTATACCGACTGCATGACCGATGCCGTCGCCGCGGGTGATACCGCTCTGCTGCCGTGGGATTGTCGGGTACTCAGGCGTAAAGCGTAGTCGCTGAGGGCGTCGCGTCGTACAACCCTGGCTAATCAATCTGAAGGCGCCTGCTCTATGAGCAGGCATTTTTTTATCTGCATAACAGAGAGGCGTATTATGGACAGTGAAATAACTCAGCGTTTAATTCCTGCATTCGGCGGCGACGATAATATCGAACATGTTGAAGCCTGCATTACCCGTTTGCGCGTCACGGTAAAAGATTTAAATAAGGTGGATACGCAGGCGTTACAACAGGAGGGGGCGCTGGGCGTGATTATTATCGGCCAGCAGGTGCATGCGATATTTGGCCGGCAGTCTGATACCTTGCGGCAATTATTAGATGCGCATTTTAGTCATTAATAATAAAAAAGGGATAGCCAAAATAATGGCTATCCCAAACGAGGAGAATAGACTGCCAGTTGTTGGAGATACAATAACGATTAACGCATATCAGGAAATAAACATTACCACCAGGCTTCCACCTGCACGCCAAAATTCCAGGTATTATTTGCGGTGCCGTCTTCGAAGGATTGTCCTTTCTCGGAGTCATTCAGGTAAGAGGCGAAGACGCGCAGTTCAGGACGCGACATAAAATCAGGCCCATCCGCCAGTCCGAGTGCGAGGGTGTACTTCTCTCCGCTCTGCTTGTAGCTGGAGCCGTCGGTGTAGGTATCTTTCTGGTAGAAACCGCCCACTTCACCAATCAGACGCACGTATTCGGTGAACTGGTACTGCGCGCGACCCACCAGAGAGACAAGGCGCGATTTATCGGTGAATTGCGTGGTGTCATCCGCCGAGCCCCAGGTCAGCACGTGGTTGAAGGAGAGCTTGTCCGTAATCGGAATTAAGCCGGTGTTAATCACACGGTAGCCGCTGGCGTCGTTCACGTAGTTCCACATGTCATACCAGCCGCCGCCCTGGGACACCATGTTTTGCGCCAGGCCTTTGTTCGCATACTGCAGCACCAGCTTGTTGTAGCCGCCTAACATGTCCTGGCTGATCTCACCGGTGACCATGACGCCGTTGTCGGCCTCATACAGCCCACCGTACTCTTTCTGCTTATTGGTGGGGTTTGGCATGGCGTAATCAATGCCCACTTCAGTCCATGCACCCGCCCACGGCTTCCAGCCCGCATAGCGAAGGTCGATGTAGTTGATATTGACGTCACTATCGCCGTCCACGCGGTAGTCTACGTCGTTGGCATCGCCACGGATCCAGGCCACGGACACCGCACCCGGTCCGAGCGTGTAGTTTTCGATACCGGCACCCGCGCCTGAGATGTTCCAGTATTTGGTGTCAATGATGTGCAGGTCATGGCGCTGGTAGTAGCGCTTACCGCCCCAGATCACCGCGTTCGGATCGCCGGGGATCAGCCCCTTGATCTGCAGATTCAGCTGACGCAACCCGAACTGCGCATCGTCTCCGAAGGTGGTTTCATTGTCGTTAGAGCCGTCAGAGACCATGCTCACCATGCTGTCGAGGTAGAAGCTGACTTCGTTCTTTTTGTACACCTCTGAGCCCAGCTCCAGCTCGCCGTAGGTATCGGCCTCGTTACCCAGACGGCCAATTTTATTTTTTTGCCACTCCTCCATCCCACCATCCCGTGAGACGCCCACACCGGAGCGAAGATACCCATGAAAATCAATTGGTACTGAAGACGCTGCAAACAGCGAAGGAGACGCTAACGCGGCAGCCAACGCAACAGATACAGAGCGGATCGTCGTGTTCATTGTTACCCTCTTATTGTTTTGTAATACGTTCACAAATCCGCTGTCATAAAATGCCTAAACCTTTTTTCTGGCAATTACGCGATCGTTAATCTGTGATTAAGTGCAAATAAAATAGCCAATTTTGTTACGATTGATGAGGTGTGACCAGAAATGTAGTATTGTGAACGTAATACTTTTTGATGGTGTTATGGCAGCCGAAAGTGCCCAGTGGGCGTTTTTTTATATCGCCCCTGATACAATCAGCGCATAACAACATAAGGAACCGGACCATGAAGTCGAAAAGCGCAACGTTAGAGGACGTCGCACGCCATGCGGGCGTCTCCTATCAGACCGTGTCCAGGGTACTGAATAAATCTGCCAATGTATCCGAAGCCACGCGTCACAAGGTGGAGAAATCCATAGAGTTATTGCGGTATGTCCCGAACCGCCTGGCGCAGCAGCTGGTCGGAAAGCAGACCCAGACCGTCGGACTGGTGACGATTTCGCTGGCTTTGCATGCGCCGTCACAGGTCGCCGCGGCGGTAAAACGCTATGCAAATGTGGAAGGGTATCAGGTGTTGATCTCCATGATTGATGAGAACGTCAACCACAGCATCCAGGATTCGATCAATGAACTGAAATCTCAGCTCGTCAGTAAGGTGATCATCAACGTCCCGCTGGAAGCAGAGCAGGCGCAGAAAATCGCGACGGACAACGACGATATCGTCTGTCTGTTCCTCGACGTTGACCCTTACAGTTCCGTGTTTAACGTTTCGTTTAACCCGGCAGATGGCACCCGTGCCAGCGTCAAATATCTCTACGAACTGGGGCACCGGGAAATCGCGTTGCTGGCGGGGCCAGCCTCTTCTGTCTCGGCGCAGCTCAGGCTGAAAAGCTGGATTGAAACCCTGAACGGTTACGGTCTGGAGCCGGCCTCGGTGATCCGCGGGAACTGGGATGCGCAGAGCGGTTACGCGGGTGCGTTGCAGATGCTGCGCGAGACGCCGCAATTTTCTGCCGTGCTGGTGGCCAACGACCAGATGGCGCTGGGGGTATTAAGTGCTTTCCATCAGCATCAGATTTCCATTCCGGGTGAAAAATCGGTGATTGGCTACGATGACACCTACGAAAGCTCATTCTTCTATCCGGCATTGACCACGGTATCGCTGGACCTGGATCTGCAGGGGAAGGAGGCGGTGCGCCGCATTCTTGACAGTGGCGAAGACAATGCCGTGCGCATGTCATCCATTTTGCCTGCCCGGCTGGTGGTGCGGCAGTCGACCGGGCCGAAAGGTGAGAAGGGCAAAAACCTGCAGGCGCTGGCGCAACAGCTTCGTGATATCGCACATCAGCTTGGCGATATGTAAAACGGTGAGCACCTCAACCCGGTGGGTGAGGTGCTGCTCTCTTATTCCAGCCCCAGCGTGTACTGCGCAATCTTGAAGTAGATAATCAGACCGGTTCCGTCGATAAGCGTCGCGATAAAGGGCGCGGAAACGACGGCCGGGTCAATGCCGCAGCGCTTCAGTACCATCGGAATAACTGACGAGACAATCGCACTCCACAGCGTAATGCAGACCAGCGTCAGGCTGACGATAAGGGTAATTTCCAGCCCGATACCCATCATCCAGGCGCGAACACACCCGGCAAGACCAAGCGTGGCGGCAATCATCAGCGAGGTGGTCATCTCCTTTCGTAACACGCGGCCAACGTCGCGCAGGCGCACTTCACCCAGCGCCATTGCACGCACCAGCGTGGAGGTGATCTGCGTCCCGCTGTTCCCACCGGTTCCTATCAGCAGCGGAATAAAAAAGGCCAGGGCAATGGCGGATTCCAGCGCCTCTTCGAAGTGCTGAATAACCGAGCTGGTATAGGCTTCAGCGACAAACAACAGCAGCAGCCAGACGGAGCGTTTTTTCCACAGGCTGAAGGGGCTGGTTTCCAGATACGGCTTTTCCAGCGGCAGCGTTGCTCCCTGGAGCTGGGCATCTTCGGTGACATCATCTTCCAGCAGATGGGCGATTTCGCGTTCGGTCAGGCAGCCGACCACTTTACCGTGCGTGACCACCGGCACGACATCCGCCTTGCCGTGGGCCAGCAGCCCGGCGACATCGGCACGCTCGTCTTCCGGTTTGACCTGCAGAAACTGAGAAATCATCAGCGTTTTCACCGGCTGTACCGTATCGGCGGTCTGCAGCAGTTTGCGCACCGCAACCATGCCTGCCAGCCGACCGTTATCTTCGAGGAAAATATGCGATGGAATATCATCGTCTTTTAATTTTTCGAAAAATTGCTCGCGTGCCAGCGCCACGCATAATGAAATATCGAGGACGATAAAATCGGTATTCATATATTGCGCGATTGCGCTGTCATTGAATGCCAGGTTTTGATTGTGAATAGCGTAAGACATAGTGAATTCCCTTTGAATAATAAAATCTCTCAGGGGCGAGCAAGACAGGGCATGTCGAAGAGGAGATCCCCACGTCCTGGGTTCAGCACTGTACACCGTATCCCGTAAGGGAAGTTATACTGACAAAGCCTTGATTCGACAGTGCCTGTTTTACCCTGTGCCGGTTCTCTCGAACCCACCAGAGCGATAACGTGTATTTGTACAGGAGCCTCGCCATAACGAGATCGTTGTAAAACGAGAGGGATAATACGCCACTTTAAAAATCGCGCTGTGGAATTTAAAAGACGTTTAAGAAACGTTTAGAACAATAATTTAATCCCGCGTATTAATGACATCGATTATTCATCAATGACGGTGGTTATTGCTCAAGAGAGTATAATTCCACACCTCTGTGTTTCTAAATGGCGCTGACATTTTCGCGTGTCGTTAATGCCTTCCTGCTGGAGGTCTGAGCGGTTGATACCCCATTTAAGGTTGTTCGTTTCTAATGGTCAGCATCACGAACGCTGCGGGGTGGAATATGACGTGGTTTGACAATCTGCTGAATCATTTTGCGCTCTATCCGACGCATCTGTTCGCGCTGCTTTTCGTCATCGCGCTGAGCAAGTCTACGGTACTGGTTTCCTCCGTGCTTCCGCCGGCCTCGGTGATGCTGCTGGCAGGGATCACCGTCAGCCAGACCAGCCTGCATCCGGGACTGACGTGGCTGGCTGTCGCGGCGGGTGCCGCAACAGGGTCGGTATTGAATTATCATATCGGCCAGTTGATGGGCCACACGCGGCTGGTCACGCGCTTTACCTCCCGGCACGCCGAGAAATTTTTGCGGGTACAACATCAGCTGCAGAAAAACGGCGTGCTGGTGCTCTTTACCGCGCGTTTCCTGGCGGTGCTGCGCTATATCGTCCCGCTGGCAGCGGGCATGCTCAGACTGAACGCGGCGAAGGTGTACGCGGTAAGCCTGATTTCAGCCGTCGTATGGGCGGCGCTGTATGTCGGCATCGTCACCGGCATCAGCGCCTTTTGACCTACAGGTTTCCCATTCCGCCGTCGACCAGCAGTTCCGTTCCCACCATATAGCGCGATTCGTCAGAGGCAAGATAGAGCGCGGCTTTCGCCAGCTCCGTCGGCGTGCCCATTCTGCCCAGCGGCACAAGTTTGGTGATATCCCCCAGCATCGCCTTGAGCGCTTCCTCGCTTAACCCCGTTTTATTAAATGCCGGTGTTTCTACCGGACCCGGGCTCAGGCCGTTGACGCGAATACCGCGCGGCAACAACTCCCCTGACAGCGTGCGTGCCAGCGACAGTAATCCCGCCTTGCTGGCGGCATAAACGCTGCTGGCAGGCAGCCCGATGCGGGCGCTCACGGACCCGCACAGGATCACAGAGGAGGGATTATTGAGCAGCGGCAGCAGGGCCTGAATCAAAAAGAACGGTCCTTTAAGGTTGATGCCCATCAGGCGATCCCAGGCGTCTTCCTGCCACTCTTCAAGCAGCCCGTGCGTCACATCGCCGGCGTTAATAAACACGGCATCAAGACGTGGCCAGCGAGAGGCGAGCGTGTCCGCCAGCGCTTTTTGCGCGGCGATGTCACCCGCATCGGTCGGAATAACCCAGGCATTATCGCCCAGAATGCGTTGTGCTTCGGCAAGGGTATCCGGGTTACGTCCGGTGACAGCAACGTGCGCCCCTTCGGCAATAAATTCCTGCGCGGTAGCGAGACCAATACCGGAAGTGCCGCCGGTAATCAGCGTATATTTACCTGCTAAACGACCCATGTGCTTCTCCTGAAATGACTCTGGAGAAAGCACTATAGAAACGTTAGTATCGAAAGGAAACCAGGTACCATTTGGATACTAATGAGGCTAGAGGTGTGCTATGGCGGAATCACTCAATATACCCTGTGAAAAAAAATCTGAGGTTTATCTCTGCCCGATGACGCAGTTTGTAAACCTGATTTCCGGTAAGTGGGCCATCCCGGTGCTCTATCGCCTGATTATGCTCAATGCACCGGTCCGGTTTGGCGATCTGCTGCGCGCCGCTGCCCCCATCACGCAAAAAGAGCTCACGAAGCAGTTGCGCCTGTTTGAGCAGCGCGGGCTGGTGTCGCGCACTATCTACCCGGAGATCCCACCGCGGGTGGAGTACCAGATAACCGCGCTGGGATTAACCCTCCAGAGCGCGCTCTCCCCTCTGGCCGACTGGATGAGCGAATACGGCGATCGCCTTGAAAAGTAATCCTCAGTTTGCGAAACGCTTCCCGGAAAATTGTCACGAATCTGTCACACTCACTGCGACATTTTAAAACGAGTGAGGAATTAGGGATGAGAAAAGCACTACTCGCGCTGGCAATCGCCGGTTCCATAGCAGTGACATCTGGCGTGCAGGCGCAAGAGACGCCGGAAGGGTATCAGCTGGAACAAGTTTTAATCATGAGTCGCCATAATTTGCGCGCGCCGCTCGCCAATAATGGCAGCGTGCTCGAGCAATCCACACCGAAGCAGTGGCCAGAATGGGAGGTGCCAGGCGGTCAGCTCACCACCAAAGGTGGCGTGCTTGAAGTCTATATGGGCCACTATATGCGTGAGTGGCTGGCACAGCAGGGGATGGTGAAAACCGGCGAGTGCCCGGCCGCGGATAGCGTATATGCCTATGCCAACAGCCTGCAGCGCACTGTCGCCACCGCGCAGTTCTTTATCACCGGCGCCTTCCCGGGGTGCGATGTGCCTGTGCATCATCAGGAAAAAATGGGCACCATGGATCCGACCTTTAACCCGGTGATTACGGATAACTCACTTGCATTCCGTGAAAAAGCCCTGAAGGCGATGGAGACTGAGCGGCAGAAAATGCAGCTTGGCGAGAGCTACAAGCTGCTGGAGCAGATGACGAATTACGCCGATTCACCGTCCTGTAAAGAGAAGAACGTGTGCTCGCTGGCGGAGGCGAAAGATACCTTCAGCGCTGACTATGAAAAAGAACCTGGCGTATCGGGGCCGTTAAAAGTCGGTAACTCGCTGGTGGATGCCTTCACGCTGCAGTATTACGAAGGCTTCCCGGCAGACCAGGTTGCCTGGGGTGAAATTAAAACCGATCAGCAGTGGCGCGTGTTGTCGCAGCTGAAAAATGGCTATCAGGACTCGCTGTTTACCTCCACCGAGGTGGCGCAAAACGTGGCCAAACCGCTGGTGAAGTATATCGACCAGGCCCTCGTCACCGGGCAGGCGAAAGCGCCGAAAATCACCCTGCTGGTGGGGCATGATTCCAATATCGCGTCGCTGCTTACGGCGCTGGATTTCAAACCGTACCAGCTGCATGACCAGCACGAGCGGACGCCAATTGGCGGGAAAATTGTTTTCCAGCGCTGGCATGATAAAAACGCCAACCAGGAGCTCATGAAGATTGAGTATGTCTATCAGAGCGCCGACCAGCTGCGTAACGCCAGCGTACTGTCACTGGATGCGCCGGCACAGCGTGTGACGCTGGAGCTGAAGGGGTGTCCGGTTGATGCGAACGGTTTTTGCCCAATCGATAAATTCAATGCGGTGATGAATAACGCGGCAAAATAGGTAAAACCCCCCGCTCAGGCGGGGGGAAACGTTCAGACGTTTTTACGTTCGATGGTTTGCTCACCCCAGAAGAGCGAGTCTTTGTCCGTTTTCCCGAAGGCACGTTCCAGCACTTCATCGCTGCCTTCTTCCCAAATCTGCTCTGCCAGCTTTTCGTCATAGTTCGCGACTTCAAAAATGGCTTCGGCGATCTCCGGAGAGGTGTTGCGTAAACTTGCCCATTCACCCACGCGGTGGGCTTTGGATTCTTGAGTTGGCATACTTGTCCTCCTGTTGAGTTAGCCGTTCAGTTTTTTGGCGAGGCCTGCGACATACTCACCCTGATAGCGGGCGATAGTGAGCTCTTCGTTGCTCGGCTGTCGGGAGCCATCGCCGCCGGCAATGGTGGTGGCGCCGTACGGTGTCCCGCCACGAACCTGGGAAATATCAAACAGTTCCTGCGCGCCGTAGCCAATCGGCACAATCACCATCCCATGGTGAGCAAGGGTAGTCCAGGTTGACGTAATCGTCTGCTCCTGACCGCCGCCGGTCCCGGTGGAGCTGAAGACGCTGGCGAGTTTGCCGTATAACGCTCCGGATGCCCAAAGTCCTCCGGTTTGATCGAGGAAGGTCCGCATCTGGCCTGACATATTGCCAAATCGGGTAGGGGTGCCGAAAATAATGGCATCGTAATCAGCCAGTTCCTGCGGGGTGGCAACCGGGGCATTTTGTGTTTTCCCCCCGGCTTTGGCGAACGCCTCAGCCTGCATCGTTTCCGGTACGCGTTTCACCACAACTTCTACGCCGTCCACTCTGTTTGCACCTTCTGCTACCGCGTGAGCCATGGTTTCAATGTGTCCATACATGGAATAATAGAGCACCAGAACTTTTGCCATTTTGCATCACTCCTCGTTTGTGTTTTCTGACAGCGGATCGCTGCGTTCATTTAAAGATATGTCATCACAGCCAGACTGCAAAAATGAACGGCATTTCTTTGATTTATAACAATATGGATACAAAAGCGCTTTGTAGCAAAATGAAACAACTTTCCCGCTGCGGATTTTTAAAATGATAAGAAAGGCTTATAAATGGCCGGCGCGTAATCTCACCCGAATGGCTGAGATCATGTTGCAGAATATTACCTCTGACTTGCCGGATAGCCGCATTCCACTAAGCTTAATTTCACGCGGCACAGATAAAGGCACTGTCCTTCAGCCGCGCGGTGAAAGAATCCTCTTTTACTGAATGCAATATGATGTCTAATGTTTCACACTCTGGAGGTTAGAGATGGCAAACCATCGTGGTGGTTCAGGTAATTTCGCTGAAGACCGTGAAAGAGCATCAGAAGCAGGTCGTAAAGGTGGCCAGTCTAGCGGGGGAAATTTCAAAAATGACCCTCAGCGCGCATCAGAAGCTGGCAAAAAAGGGGGCAAAAACAGTCATGGCAGCAATAAGTAATACGCCGGGCTGATACCCTGCCGCCGGGATCTCCCGGCGGTTTTTTATTTCTGCAACATTGAACTGTCACCAAAGGCATCGCACACTAGAGGATTGATGCTTATTTGCTGGTGCCGCATGTCTCTCTCCCGTTTCACATTCTCCGTCAAACCTCAGGAAGCCCTTCTCATTCTGATCACCATGTTCTGGGGCGGAACCTTTCTCGCCGTCCAGTACGCGGTCACGCTGAGCGGTCCGTTCTTTTTTGTCGGCCTGCGCTTTGCGACGGCGGCGATTGCCGTGGGATTACTCTCGCTTAAAACCTTGCGCGGGCTGACGCTTAAAGAACTGAAGGCGGGGGTGGCCATTGGGGTTGCGATTGCCATGGGCTACAGTCTGCAGACGTGGGGATTGCAGACCATCACCAGCAGCAAATCGGCGTTTATCACCGCCATGTATGTGCCACTGGTGCCGTTACTGCAATGGCTCTGTCTGGGGAGAATACCGGGTCTGATGTCCTGCACGGGGATCGTGCTGGCGTTTATTGGCCTTATCTTGCTTGCCGGGCCGGAAAACAACCTGCTGGCGCTGGGGCCGGGTGAAATCATTACGCTGGTGGGCGCTATCGCGATTGCCGCGGAAATTATTCTGATCAGCGCTTGGGCTGGCAAAGTGGACGTCAAGCGCGTCACCGTGGTTCAGCTGGCGACCGCGTCGCTGGTGGCTTTTGCCACCATGGTGCCGGCAGGGGAGTCTGTTCCGCCGATGTCTACCGGGCTGGTTGTGGTGGCGCTGGGGCTGGGTATCTTTAGCGCCATTATCCAGGTCACCATGAACTGGGCGCAGCGCAGCGTTTCCCCGACGCGTGCGACGGTTATCTATACCGGTGAACCGGTATGGGCGGGCATTTTCGGGCGTATCGCCGGAGAGCGTTTACCGCTGCTGGCGCTGGTGGGTGCGGCGTTTATTGTCGCCGGCGTGCTGGTGAGTGAGCTGAAGCTGAAACGGAAGAAAAAAGCGCTGCCAGAGCGTGACAGCGCTGCGATAAATCAAGAGTCCTGATGTACCACGTCGCCCTGCGGTGCGGCCGCTTCCCGGCGGCTCAGCAGGGCGTTAAGCAGGATTGCGCCAAAGGTTGCGGTGCCAATCCCACCAAGGGTGAATCCGCCCAGCGTCAGGGCAAAATCTCCCGCCCCCAGCACCAGCGTGACCGCCACCATAATCAGGTTGCTGTTCTGGCTCAGATCGACACGATGCTGCACCCAGATGCGTGCCCCGGCAACGGCAATCAGACCAAATACCACAATCGATGCCCCACCAATCACCGGCGCGGGAATGGTGTGGATCAGCGCGCCGAATTTCGGTGAGAACCCGAGGAGCATCGCCATCACCGCTGCCGCCACGAAGACCAGGGTGGAGTAAACTTTGGTCACTGCCATCACGCCAATATTTTCAGCGTAGGTCGTTACGCCGCTGCCGCCGACCGAGCCGGAGAGCATGGTAGCCAGACCGTCGCCGACAAAGGCGCGGCCCATGTAAGGGTCCATGCTGCGCCCGGTCATACCCGCAACGGCTTTCAGATGGCCTAAGTTTTCTGCCACCAGGATCACCGCAACCGGCGCGATTAACATCATCGCCTGCGTGTTAAAGACCGGAGACGTCACCTGCGGCAGGCCGAACCAGGCGGCATTATGCAGCAGCGTAAAATCAACCGGCTTGCCCAGACCGAAGACGTTTGCCAGCAGGGCGTACACCAGACAGGCAACGATTAACCCCACCAGGATCAACAGTCGCTGGATCATCCCCCGCGTAAACACCGCCACCAGGCCAATGCAGAGTACCGTGATCACCGCCATCCAGCTTTCAAAGGGCGAACCGGAGACGCTTCTGACGGCTATTGGCGCAAGGTTCAGACCAATTGCCATCACCACAGCCCCGGTGACGACGGGAGGCATCATCCGCTCTATCCAGCGCGTCCCGACCTTCATGACCACCAGGCCAATCAGCGTGTAGACCAGCCCGCAGGCGATAATGCCGCCGAGCGCGACGCTCAGATTCGGGTTGATGCCCTGACCGTTAAAGCCGGTGGTGGCGATGACCACGCCGACAAACGCAGCGCTGGAACCAAGATAGCTGGGCACGCGCCCGCCGGTGATGAAAAAGAACAGCAGGGTACCGATGCCCGACATCAGAATGGACAGATTGGGATCAAGCCCCATCAGCATGGGCATCAGCACCGTTGCGCCGAACATCGCGACCGCGTGCTGAACCCCCATCACTAAGGTTGGCCCGAGCGGGAGCCTTTCATCCGGCGCGACCACGCCAGGTTCCGTAGAGGTCGATTTCAACTGCCAGTGGGGAAAACCGAACATTGCCATGAGCTGACTCCTTAAGGAGGGTTAACAGGCGGGTCGCATAAGCGCGTGATAGCCGCGGTCAAACCACACCAGCCCTTGCGGCGCGGGGTGGCGAATAATCGAAACGATGTCGCAAAACAGGATGTCGTGCGTGCCCACGCTCACCACCTGGCTGATACGGCAGTCAAACGAGGCCAGCGCCTCCTCCAGACGCGGGCAACCCGTTTCACCGGTCTCCCAGCGCGCGGCGGCGAAGCGCTCGTCCATCGGGGTTTTCCCCCCAAACAGGTTTGATAGCGGCTCTTGTCCGGCGCTCAGGGTATTGACGCACAGGGTGCGGTTTTCACTGAAGGTCGGCCAGACGGATGCGCCACGGTTCAGGCATACCAGCAGCGTGGGCGGTGAATCCGTTACGCTGCACACCGCGCTGGCGGTGAAGCCCGCCATCCCGGCAGGACCGTCGGTGGTGATGATATTGACCGCCGCACCGACGCAGGCCATGGCATCACGGAAGGTTTGTTTATCGGGTGTCATCATGATGGCTCCTTATGCCAGTGCGCATGCGTCTTCAAAGGCCAGACGCGGCAAACGGCCGTAGAGTTTGCTGGTATCGCCATAGCCAATATTGATAAGCAGATTACTTTTCAGCGACGTGCCGGTGAAAAACGCGTCGTCGACTTTTTGGCGATCAAAGCCTGACATCGGGCCCGTATCGAGCCCCAGCGCCCGACAGGCGAAAATCAGGTAAGCCGCCTGCATCGCGCTGTTGCGAAAGGCGGTCTCTTCGGCAAGCGCCGGGCTTGAGGTAAACCAGCTCCGCGCATCCCCGTGGGGGAACAGGGCGGGCAGGCGTTCATAAAATTCACTATCCCAGGCGACAATCGCCGTGACCGGGGCGGTAAGGGTTTTCTCCAGGTTGCCGCTGGAAAGCGCCGGGCGCAGTTTTTCTTTTCCCTCAGCGCTTCGTACAAACACAATCCGCGCTGGCGAGCAGTTGGCGGACGTGGGACCCCATTTCATCAGGTCGTAGATCTCGCGCAGCGTCTCGTCGCTGACGGGGATCGCCTGCCAGCCGTTATGGGTGCGTGCGCCGGTAAACAGTGATGCCAGCGCGCCAGGGGTAATCGCTTCGCTCATCAGGGCTCCTTATAAAGCGGGTTCAGGGCTGTGCAGCAGGCTGGCAAGCCCGTTCAGCAGCAGCGTATTAAAGGTTTCTGGCTCGGTGACGTTGCAGGCGTGCCCGCCCTGACGCATCACCACCTTGTGGCTGCCGGGGATGGCCGCCTGTAGCTCAGTGGAACAGACCGCAGGGATGAGCAGATCGTCGGCGGAGCAGATGAGGTGTACCGGGCAGTGAATGCGTGAGGCGTGGCGACTGAAGTCCGCTTTCTTCAGGGCATTCAGCCTGTGCAGCAGGTTGTTTTTGCCCTGGAAGTGGGCCAGTGCCAGAGCCTCTTCGGCCTCCAGACGCGGCGCGCGGGCGGCCATCCAGTCGGCCGGGTAAAGAAACAGCGGCTGTGCCTCTACCCACGCCTGTGCGCCGCCTGCATGAAGCAGGCGTTCGCGGATCTGGAAACAGCGTCGGGTATGTGCATTCAGAGTGAGCCAGCCGTTCACGCACACCAGCGCGCTGAGGGCATCGGGGTGGTCGAGCGCCAGCTGCAGGCCGATCAGCGCCCCCAGCGCATGACCCACGACGCAGTAACGAACGATCCCGGCGGCATTCAGCGCCCGGGCCAGCTCGTCGGCCATCATCGCCAGGCTGTAGGCTTCCGGCAGCACGTCGGGATTATTGCCCGTCCCGCGCTGGTCGTAGCACACCACCTGGTACTCTTGCTCCAGGACGGCAAGCTGCGGTAGCCAGTAGCTGCCGCCCCCGCCAAGCCCGGCAATCAGGACAACCGTGGGCGCGCCGTCGTAAGGGGGAGGTGAGACAGAGAGCTTCATGGCCGCCTCACTTTGCGATGTGTGCAACGGTCGCGATTTCAACCAGCGCATCTGGCTTCACCAGCCCACACTGAATGCAGAACCGGGCCGGTTTATCACCGGGAAAGAACTCGGCGTAAATGTCGTTAATCGCGGCGTAGTTTTTCCAGTCGGTGATAAAGATACTGTTGAACGTCACATCCTCCATTGTGCCACCCGCTGTTTCGATCACTTTTTTGATCGTCTCCAGCACGTGGCGGGTTTGCGCCTTTGGGTCGTTGGGGTAGACCACGTTATTGTGCTGATCAAACGGCAGCGTGCCGGATACATACACCACACCATCGGCCAGCGTGCCGGGCACGAACGGGGCAATCGGGGTACTGGTTCCTGGCGGAATAATCACGGATTTCGGCATGGTCTTGTTCCTCAGGCAATACGGGCTAACGGTGGATTCAGAGCGTCGCAAAAATCCGCGACGTTACTGACCCAGCCAAAAAAGGTTTCGATGTTGAACAGGGCCGCTTGCTGCGCAAACGCCGGCCCGGCTTGATGGGTGGCGTCTTCCAGCACCACGCCAAAATATTCCAGGAAGAAGCCGTCGCGCAGGGTGGATTCCACGCAGACGTTGGTAGCGATGCCGGTAAAGACCAGATGACGGATCCCCCGGCTGCGCAGCAGGCTGTCGAGCGGGGTGTTGAAAAAGCCGCTGTAGCGCGGTTTGGGCAGAACGATATCGCCTGCCTCTGGCACCAGCTCATCCACCAGCTGGTAATCCCAGCTGCCTTTCGCCAGCAGTGTGCCCTGCAGTTCGGGCCGTTTGCGCATGGTTTTCAGGGCGTTCGATTTATGGAAATTGGGAGAGCCCGGGCCACCGGCCTCCACATATTGATCGTCCCAGCCGTTCTGGAACCAGACGATCAGCATGCCTGCCGCGCGGGCTGCGTTGACTGCGGTTTTAATGTTCTCAATCACCGGTCGGGTGGCGGAGACGTCAAATCCCGCCAGATCCAGATAGCCGCCCTGGCTGGCATAGGCGTTTTGCATATCCACCACAATCAGGGCGCTTTGGTGCGGCGCAAAGGTGATGGCTTCCGGACGTGCTGCAAGCGTGGTCATTACGCGACCTCCTTTGTGATGGCAGGAATGTGGGCGCGGCACTGCATCAGCGGCTGAATGCGCTCGCCGAATGTTTCCACACCGGTCAGGAACTCATCGAAGGTCAGCAGCACGCCTTCCGCACCGGGCACGGCGGCCACTTCATCGAGCATTCTGGCGACGCTGGCATAGGAACCGACCAGCGTGCCCATGTTGATGTTGACCGCTGAGGTCGGGTCGGCCATCTGACGGACGTTGGTGTCCGAGCCGGAACGGGTATCTTTCTGGCTCTGTTCGGTGAGCCAGCTCAGCGCTTCATCGTCCGCGCCCGCCTTATACCGTTCCCATTTCGCGCGGGCGGCGTCGTCGGTTTCGTCGGCAATGACCATAAACAGGACATAGGAACCCACATCGCGACCGGTTTTGTCCGCGGCCTCTTTCATGCGTGCCGCGGTCGGGGCGAAGGCGGCTGGGGTATTCACGCCTTTGCCAAAGCAGAAGTTGAAGTCGGCGTATTTAGCGGAGAATTCCATTCCTGCGTCGCTCTGCCCGGCGCAGATCACTTTCATCGGGGCGGAAGGCTGCGGGCTGACGCGGCAGTCGTTCATGGTGAAGTAGTCACCTTTGAAGTCGCTTTTGCCGGTGCCCCAGAGGTCGCGCAGCACCTGCACATACTCGGTCAGGTAGTCGTAGCGGCGGGAGAAATACTCGTCGCCCGGCCAGATCCCCATCTGCTCATATTCAGGTTTTTGCCAGCCCGTAACCAGGTTAACGCCAAAGCGACCACCGGAAATGGAGTCGATGGTGGAGGCCATTCTGGCAACGATCGCCGGCGGCAGGGTGAGGGTGGCGGCCGTCGCGTAGATCTGAATGCGCGAGGTGACGGCTGCCAACCCGGCCATCAGGGTGAAGGACTCCAGGTTGTGATCCCAGAATTCGGTTTTGCCGCCGAAACCCCGCAGCTTGATCATCGAAAGCGCAAAATCGAAATGGTAGTGCTCCGCCTTTTGCACGATGGCCTTATTCAGCTCAAAAGTAGGCATGTATTGCGGGGCGGTGGTCGAGATTAGCCAGCCGTTGTTGCCGATAGGTACAAATACGCCAATTTTCATCACGAACCTCTCTTTACGACGTTGCAGGTAAAGAGGGTTTTGCAAAGGCAATGCCAGTTTTGAAAATGGCTTTGTTATTAATGTGTTAATCAATGGTTGGTTAATTGAGGTATGCAAATGTGGACTAAATGGTCAAAAACATTGCACAGAAAACAGGCATTCATGCGCGATCGGAGTGCAGAGTGTCGTGGTCGGTGAGGGGTTTTGCTATGCTGATGGCAACGCAAAATATGGAGAGCGGGAATGACACAAGGTGCAGTGAAAACACCCGGTAAACGTTCGCAGGCGGTCAGTGCGAAGAAGCAGGCCATCCTCGGTGCGGCACTGGAGACCTTTTCGCAGTTTGGTATTCATGGCACGCGCCTTGAGCAGGTGGCGGAACAGGCCGGTGTGTCGAAAACGAATCTGCTCTACTACTACCCGTCGAAAGAGGCGCTTTATATTGCGGTGATGCAGCAGATCCTCAATATCTGGCTGGCGCCGCTTAAGGCGTTTCGCGAAGAGCTTGCCCCGCTGGTGGCAATCAGGGAGTACATTCGCCTGAAGCTGGAGGTGTCGCGTGATTATCCGCAGGCGTCACGGCTGTTCTGCCTGGAGATGCTGCAGGGTGCACCGCTGTTGCAGGCGGAACTGACCGGGGATTTAAAACAGCTGGTTGACGAGAAATCGGCCATTATTGCCGGATGGGTGGCGGGCGGGAAGCTGGCTCCAGTTGACCCACATCATCTGATCTTTATGATTTGGGCCTCCACTCAGCATTACGCTGACTTTGCGGCCCAGGTTGAAGCGGTAACCGGTAAGACGCTTCAGGATGAGGCGTTTTTCCACAGCACGCTGGAAAACGTTCAGCAGATGATCATTGAAGGGATCCGCGTGCGTTAGTTTCCCGGCGGAAGAGGGCAGCTTAAATCGCCCTCTTCACACTGCATCAGTGAGGCAAGAAACGCTTCACGCTCAACGGTTTTTTCGTTCAGGCACTGGCTGATGATCATCGGCTGGACGCTGCCTCCCTCAGTACCCGACCCGATAAAGTTGCAGTCGGCATCGCGCAGGGCAATCCACGCCTGCTGTGCCTTTTTCAGAAGCTCACGCTGTGGGGCTTCTGCGCGTTTGATGGCAGCCTGATACGTCTGATTCAGTTTTTTATCGGCTGCCTGGTACTGCTGCGCCGTACAGGTGTTCATTTCAAGCTGGGTGGTCGCATTTGCGCACTCTTCTGCCAGCGCGTTCGCGCTCAGCAGCAATGCAGCCCCCGCGATCAGATATCTTTTCATCATCCCCTCCATGTAAAAAAGCCGGATGCGCTGTGCTTATCCGGCCCTGGTTATTTTGTCACCCCGGTAAGCGTAGTGCCACCGGGGATATTTTACACGATTAACCGATTGTCATCAGGCTCGCGTTACCGCCCGCCGCCGCGGTGTTCACGCTGAGCGAGCGCTCAACGTACAGACGTTCCAGCAACAGGTTGGTTTCGCCGCGGGCAAAGCCCTGTACCGAAACAATCGCACCGCTGCGGGCCGCTACCTGCTCGCACAGTTCGCGCAGCTGGTCGGAATCACCGTGATAGATAACGGCATCAAACGACTGAGTCAGCAGAGCATCGGGCTTCGCAAAATGAATGCGGGCAGAGACCGTTTTCGGCAGCTGTTTCGCGAGGTCACGATGCAGTGCATCTTCCGGCCACAGCACTTCACAACCGGTTGCAGCAGCGGCGGCCAGCTGAACCAGCGCATCCTGCTCGTTGTCCGCCACGCACAGCACACGCTCGCGCGGCATCAGCGTCCAGGTGTTGCGCTCACCGGTTGGCCCCGGCAGCAGGCGCTGCGTTCCCGCCTGCGCCAGTTCGCCATACTGCTGTGCGACAGCGCGCAGTTCCGGGCGTGTTTCTGCCCACGTGATGAGCGCCTCCAGCGGCTGTGTCAGCACGGCCTTCAGCTGCGCGTCCACCGGACGTTCGGCATCCTGACGTGCCAGCGTCACGCCGAGCGCATTGTCCGGACGGTTTGCCAGCAGACGGTACAGGTAGAGTGGACCACCGGCTTTTGGACCGGTACCTGACAGACCTTCACCGCCGAACGGCTGTACGCCCACTACCGCGCCGACCATGTTACGGTTGACGTACAGGTTGCCTACTTTAGCGCTGCCGGTCACCTGAGCGATGGTCTCATCGATGCGGGTATGCACGCCGAGGGTCAGGCCATAGCCAGAGGCGTTAATCTGTTCAATCAGCTCGTTGAGGTTGTTACGGTTGTAGCGCACCACGTGCAATACCGGGCCAAAGACCTCTTTTTTCAGTTCGTCGAAGCTGGCCAGTTCAATCAGCGTTGGCGGCACAAAGGTGCCGGTCTGCCACTCGCGGGCATCCTCGCTGTTTTCACGCACGGCCTGGAAGACCGGACGGCCTTTGGCGCGCATGGTCTGAATGTGGTTTTCGATATTTGCTTTGGCTTCCGCGTCGATAACCGGCCCGATATCGGTCGTGAGACGGCCCGGGTTACCCATACGACATTCGGCCATCGCGCCGCGCAGCATCTTCAGCGTGTGGTCTGCCACGTCATCCTGCAGACACAGCACGCGCAGGGCGGAACAGCGCTGGCCCGCGCTGTCGAAGGCGGAGGCGAGAACATCGACCACCACCTGCTCGGTGAGCGCGGAGGAGTCGACGATCATGGCGTTCATGCCGCCGGTTTCAGCGATGAGCGGCGTTGGACGCCCCTGCGCATCAAGACGGGTGGCAATATTGCGCTGCAGCAGGGAGGCCACTTCAGTTGAGCCGGTAAACATCACGCCGCGCACACGGTTATCGGCGGTCAGTTTCGCCCCAACCGTTTCACCGCGGCCCGGCAACAGCTGTATGACACCCGCAGGCACGCCCGCTTCCAGCAGAATGTTAATACCCTGAGCGGCAATCAGCGGGGTCTGCTCCGCCGGTTTTGCCAGCACGCTGTTGCCTGCGGCAAGTGCGGCGGCAATCTGGCCGGTGAAGATCGCCAGCGGGAAGTTCCACGGACTGATACACACCACCGGACCGAGAGGACGGTGGGTTTCGTTATCGAAATCATCACGAACCTGGCCTGCGTAGTAGTGCAGGAAGTCGACCGCTTCACGAACTTCGGCAATGGCGTTGCTGAAGGTTTTACCTGCTTCGCGTACCAGGATCCCGATGAGCGACTGCATCTGGTCTTCCATCAGCACCGCAGCACGTTCCAGAATGGCGCCACGCTCTTGCGGCGGCGTTGCGAACCAGATTGGCGCGTTATTCACCGCGCTGTCCAGCGCCTGATCCATTTCTGCTTCGGTTGCTTCCCGCACGTAGCCGACGATATCTTTTGGCTCCGCCGGGTTAATCACGGGCTGCATTTCGCCATCAGCGACGGGCTGCTCCAGAATCGGTTTGGCCTGCCATTTCTGCAGCGCGCTGTTGAGCAGGGCGGAGGAGAGGGAGGCCAGACGGTGTTCGTTCGCCAGGTCCAGGCCCGCGGAGTTCACGCGACCTTTGCCGTACAGTTCACGCGGCAGCGGGATCTTCGGATGCGGCAGGCCAATCTGACCTTCCTGGGCCGCCATCTTCTCAACCGCCTGCACCGGATCGGCAACCAGCTCGTCAAGCGGCAGGGTGGTATCGGCGATACGGTTAACGAAGGAGGTGTTCGCCCCGTTCTCCAGCAGACGACGCACCAGGTACGCCAGCAGGGTTTCATGGGTGCCCACCGGGGCATAAATACGGCACGGACGGTTCAGTTTGCCATCCGCCACTTTACCGGTGACCTGCTCGTACAGCGGTTCACCCATGCCGTGCAGGCACTGGAACTCATACTGACCCGGATAGTAGTTCTGACCGGCCAGGCTGTAGATGGCCGCCAGAGTGTGGGCGTTATGGGTGGCAAACTGCGGGTAAATCAGGTTCGGCACGCCGAGCAGTTTTTTCGCGCAGGCAAGGTATGAGACATCGGTGTAAACCTTGCGGGTATAGACCGGATAGCCTTCCAGACCTTCCATCTGGGCGCGTTTAATTTCGCTGTCCCAGTAGGCGCCTTTTACCAGGCGGATCATCAGGCGACGGCGGCTGCGGCTTGCCAGGTCAATCAGGTAATCAATCACGAACGGACAACGTTTCTGATACGCCTGGATAACGAAACCAATTCCGTTCCAGCCTGCCAGCTCCGGCTCGAAGCACAGTTTTTCCAGCAGATCGAGGGAGATCTCCAGGCGGTCGGCCTCTTCGGCATCGATGTTGATACCGATGTCGTACTGGCGCGCCAGCAGGGTCAGAGACTTCAGGCGCGGATAGAGCTCTTCCATCACCCGGTCGTACTGCGCACGGCTGTAGCGCGGATGCAGGGCCGAGAGCTTGATGGAGATCCCCGGGCCTTCATAAATACCACGACCGTTTGACGCTTTACCAATGGCGTGAATCGCCTGCTGGTAAGAGACCATATAAGCCTGCGCGTCGGCGGCGGTCAGCGCCGCTTCACCCAGCATGTCGTAAGAGTAGCGGAAACCTTTATCTTCGAGCTTACGGGCGTTGGCCAGCGCTTCCGCGATGGTTTCGCCGGTAACAAACTGCTCGCCCATCAGGCGCATCGCCATATCCACGCCTTTGCGGATCAGCGGTTCACCGCTCTTGCCGATGATGCGGTTCAGGGAGCGAGAGAGGTTGGCTTCGTTATGAGTCGAGACCAGTCGGCCGGTAAACAGCAGGCCCCAGGTCGCCGCGTTGACGAACAGCGACGGGCTGCGGCCAATGTGTGACTGCCAGTTACCGTTGCTGATTTTGTCGCGGATCAGTGCGTCACGGGTGGCTTTGTCAGGAATACGCAACAGCGCTTCCGCCAGACACATCAGCGCTACGCCCTCCTGAGAGGAGAGGGAAAACTCCTGCAGCAGACCCTGTACCATTCCGGCGCGGCCGGTGGCATTTTTCTGGTTACGCAATTTATCGGCAAGTTGATACGCCAGGCTGTGCGCCTGAGAGGCAATGGCTTCTGGCAGACGGGCCTGCTCCAGCAGCATCGGTACGGCGTCGGTTTCGGCACGACGGTAAGCACCGGTAATGGCGGCGCGGCTGACCGACTGAGGCAGGATCTGCTCGGCGAATTCAAGGAACGGCTGATGGTTTTCGTCAGCAGCGGCGGAAACCTCATCACTTTCATTGGCCGCACCCGCCAGCAACGCGGGCAGCTCTGGCAGCCCCTCATCGCTTTCGAGCCTTTCGAGGTAGTTAAAAATCGCCTGCTTGATTAGCCAGTGCGGCGTGCGGTCAATGCGGGTTGCTGCGGTCTTAATCCGTTCGCGGGTTGCGTCATCCAGCTTAACCCCCATGGTGGTCATACCCATGCCAAAGCTCCTGTTGTTCTGTCGTCGTGTGCTATCGATAGCGTGAAATATCCACCATGTTGCAACTTTGTGCAACCGTGTTAAATGTGACCTGGTTTGCAACCCAGGAAATGAATGGATTGTTAAGAGATGGTTAGCTGGAAAAAGTGCTGGTTTCTGGATGAGAGGCCTGTTTTTATGCGGGACTTAACACTTTTAAAAGGTGCAACCCGTAAAAGCGTGAGCGAGTGCAACCTATACGAAAGACGTATAAAACCAGGGATGAATTTGATGTAAATGCAGTGTTAAATCGTTTGTGTGCGAGCACTGCTTACGGCAGGATACGCGCGGCCAACAGAAACACATACACACATCACTACGTTCCGGTGATGACATAACAAGGCAACCCGGACGGTTGTCGCTCGACATTTTGGAGAATTTGAATGGCAATTAGCACACCGATGCTGGTGACATTTCTCGTTTATATATTTGGCATGATCCTGATAGGGTTTTTGGCATGGCGTTCAACAAAGAACTTTGACGACTACATTCTGGGCGGGCGTAGCTTAGGGCCGATGGTCACCGCACTCTCTGCGGGCGCGTCCGACATGAGCGGCTGGCTGCTGATGGGGCTGCCGGGGGCGATTTTCATCTCCGGTATTTCTGAAAGCTGGATTGCCATTGGCCTGACCGTCGGGGCATGGATCAACTGGAAGCTGGTTGCAGGCCGTCTGCGCGTGCATACCGAAGCCAACAACAATGCGTTGACCCTGCCGGATTACTTCACCGGACGCTTTGAAGATAACAGCCGCGTGCTGCGCATTATCTCTGCGCTGGTTATCCTCGTGTTCTTCACCATCTATTGTGCCTCTGGCATTGTGGCCGGTGCGCGCCTGTTCGAAAGCACCTTCGGCATGAGCTATGAAACGGCGCTGTGGGCCGGTGCTGCGGCAACCATTCTTTATACCTTCGTGGGCGGTTTCCTGGCCGTAAGCTGGACTGACACCGTGCAGGCGAGCCTGATGATCTTCGCTCTGATCCTGACGCCAGTCATTGTCATCTTCACCGTCGGCGGCTTTGCTGATTCGCTTGAAGTGATTAAGCAGAAGAGCATTGAAAACGTCGACATGCTGAAAGGGCTGAACTTTGTCGCCATCGTTTCTCTGATGGGCTGGGGTCTGGGCTACTTCGGTCAGCCGCACATTCTGGCGCGCTTCATGGCCGCTGACTCTCACCACACGATTGTTCATGCCCGTCGTATCAGTATGACGTGGATGATCCTCTGTCTGGCGGGTGCCTGTGCGGTTGGCTTCTTCGGCATCGCTTACTTCAACAATAACCCGGCGCAGGCAGGTGCAGTAAACCAGAACGCCGAGCGTGTGTTCATCGAACTGGCGGGCATTCTGTTCAACCCGTGGATTGCCGGTATTCTGCTCTCCGCGATCCTGGCGGCCGTGATGTCCACCCTGAGCTGCCAGCTGCTGGTCTGCTCAAGTGCAATCACCGAAGACCTCTACAAGGCGTTCCTGCGTAAAGATGCGAGCCAGAAAGAGCTGGTATGGGTGGGGCGTTTCATGGTGCTGGTGGTGGCCTTAATTGCCATTGCGCTGGCGGCAAACCCTGAGAACCGCGTGCTGGGCCTGGTGAGCTACGCGTGGGCGGGCTTTGGTGCGGCGTTTGGTCCGGTGGTGCTCTTCTCGGTGCTGTGGTCGCGCATGACCCGCAACGGCGCGCTGGCGGGGATGATTATCGGTGCGCTTACCGTGATCGTCTGGAAGCAGTTCGCCTGGCTCGGTCTGTACGAAATTATCCCGGGCTTCATCTTCGGCAGTATCGGCATTGTGGTGTTCAGCCTGCTGGGTAAAGCGCCTTCTGCCTCAATGCAGAAACGTTTTGCTGAAGCAGACGCACACTATCACACTGCACCGCCGTCTAAGCTGCAGGCTGAGTAATCTTTTTCGCTGATAGTCAGGCCGGGTAAGCGTGAGCGCTACCCGGCTTTTTTCTTGCCAAAATCCGCAATTTACGATGATATCGCTGTGCTTATAACAATGAGGATAGCGAAGCATGACAATCAAAACAGGGGTAATGGCAGCGGCAGTATTGATGCTGGCGGGCTGCAGTGTGCCGTCGCAACACGCGGCGATGGAGACCTGCAAAGCGGATAACCAGATGCAGCAAACCACGCTCTATTTCGGGCTAAACCGTCCCGCAGGGGCGCAAATCACCCCCGGCGAGTGGCAGCAGTTCGTTGACCAGGACGTGACGCCGCGTTTTCGCGATGGCCTGACGGTCTTTGATGCGCGCGGGCAGTGGCTGGGTAACGACGGGAAAGTGGCGCGTGAACCGAGCAAGGCGCTTATGCTGATCCACGGTAAAGATGCGCAGAGCGAGAAGAATATTGAAGCGTTGCGCGGTATTTATAAATCACGCTTCGCGCAGGAGTCGGTGATGCGGGTCGATCAGCCGGTGTGCGTGCAGTTTTAATGAAAGACGGCGGGAGAACCCGCCGTTATCGCTTACAGCACCAGTCCTGCAAAGCTGGCGGACAGCAAACTGACCAGCGTCGCGCCATACACCAGACGTAAGCCAAAACGCGATACCACGTTCCCCTGTTGCTCGTTCAGGCCTTTGATCGCCCCGGCCACAATGCCGATAGAGGCAAAGTTAGCGAACGACACCAGGAAAACGGACAAAATGCCCAGTCCGCGTGGTGACATCTGATGCGCAATTTTTTGCAGCTCAATCATTGCCACAAATTCATTTGCGACCAGCTTGGTTGCCATAATACTGCCGGCATTCAACGCGTCGCTCAGCGGAATACCGACCAGCCATGCCAGCGGGTAAAATACATAGCCCAGGATCTGCTGGAAGCTCATACCAAATACGCTGGAGAAGAGGGCGTTAACGGCGCTAATAAGGGCAATAAAGCCAATCAGCATCGCCAGAATAATCATCGCCACTTTAAAACCGGCCAGAATATACTCGCCAAGCATTTCGAAGAAGCTCTGGGACTCGTGCAGCTTTTCAAGCTTGATGTCCGGCTCTGCTTCCGGGCGCGCCGGGTTGATAATGGAGAGAATAATAAAGGTGCTGAACATGTTCAGGATGAGCGCGGCAACGACAAATTTGGCGTCGAGCATGGTCATATAGGCACCGACAATCGACAGAGATACCGTCGACATGGCCGTGGCCGCCATGGTGAAGAGACGACGAGAGGAGAGGTCGCCCAGTACACCCTTGTAGGCAATAAAGTTTTCAGACTGTCCGAGGATCAGCGAGCTCACCGCGTTGAACGATTCCAGCTTACCCATGCCATTCAGTTTTGACAGCAGTGTCCCGATTACCCGAATAAAAATCGGCAGAATTCGCCAGTGCTGAAGAATACCAATCAGTGCGGAGATAAAAATAATCGGGCAGAGTACGCCGAGGAAAATGAACGCCAGTCCTTTTTCACCCATCCCGCCAAAGACGAAATTGGTGCCTTCAGCCGCGAATTTCAGCAGTGACTCAAAGAATCCCGAGACATATTTAATAATGAACAGCCCGCTTTCGGCATGAAGGAAAAAGAACGCCAGGGCTATTTCAATGACAATCAGCTGTAAGACAAAACGAATGCGAATTTTTCGGCGGTCGAAACTCACCAGCCAGGCAAGCGCAAGAATAATCACCAGCGCCAGCAGGAAATGGATAATGTTAAACATGGTTAATTTTCAGTTGGTTTTTGAGGCAGATATTTAGCCACAGCCCTGATTAACCGTAAATGGGCATTTTCGCTATAACTTATAAACTTAACGATAACGCCAGCAATTATTACCAGGCTGGGTGTTTACAACTCGTCATCAAAACAACACACATTTCGCTTGTTTTTCTTGCTGGCGTAATGATAATCACTATCACAAGAATTTACCTTTCTTTGCATCAGTTGACCGCGATAAACATTTAAGGTGTCGGCATGTTTGTTCCATTTCTCATTATGTTACGTGAAGGTCTCGAAGCGGCCCTCATCGTCAGCCTCATCGCCAGTTATCTGAAGCGAACCCAGCGTGGACGCTGGATTGGTGTCATGTGGATTGGGGTATTCCTCGCCGCAGCACTCTGTCTGGGCCTTGGCATTCTTATCAATGAAACCACCGGTGAGTTTCCCCAGAAAGAGCAAGAGTTGTTTGAAGGGATCGTGGCCGTCATTGCCGTGGTAATCCTCACCTGGATGGTGTTCTGGATGCGTAAAGTGTCCCGCAACGTGAAGGTGCAGCTGGAGCAGGCGGTGGATAACGCCCTGCAAAAGGGCAATAACCACGGCTGGGCGCTGATCATGATGGTCTTTTTCGCCGTGGCGCGGGAAGGGCTGGAGTCGGTTTTCTTCCTGCTGGCGGCATTTCAGCAGGATGTGGGGATCTGGCCACCGCTGGGTGCGATGCTGGGTCTGGCCACTGCGGTGGTGCTGGGCTTCCTGCTCTACTGGGGCGGCATTCGTCTTAACCTGGGTGCGTTCTTTAAATGGACCAGCCTGTTTATTCTGCTGGTGGCCGCTGGGCTGGCGGCGGGGGCGATCCGCGCTTTCCACGAAGCGGGCCTGTGGAATCACTTCCAGGAAGTGGCGTTCGACCTCAGTAACGTGCTCTCAACGCATTCCCTGACCGGTACCTTGCTCGAAGGTATTTTTGGTTACCAGGAAACGCCGAGCGTCAGCGAAGTGGCGATGTACTTTATCTATTTGGTTCCGGCGCTGGTGCTGTTTGCCATGCCGCCGCGCACCGGCACTCAGACGTCGCGCGTTGCGCCGTAATCTGTCTGCATTAGTTACAACATACTTTTAAAGGGAAGAGTCATGGCAATTCAGTTCCGTCGTAGTGCGTTATGCGCAGGCATTGCCGCGCTGTTCGCTTCAGCATTTTCCGCCTGGGGCGCGGATGTTCCGCAGGTCAAGGTTTCGGTCAATGATAAGCAGTGCGAGCCAATGACCATCACGGTCAACAGCGGCAAAACCCAGTTTATTATTCAGAACCACAGCCAGAAGGCGCTGGAGTGGGAAATCCTGAAAGGCGTCATGGTGGTGGAAGAGCGTGAAAATATCGCGCCGGGCTTTAGTCAGAAGATGACCGCCAACCTGCAGCCGGGTGAATATGAGATGACCTGCGGGCTGCTGACGAACCCTAAAGGCAAGCTTATCGTGAAGGGTGACGCCACGGCCGACGCCGGAAAAGGCACGGCCCTGTTGAGCCTGGGTGATGCGATTACTGCTTATAAAGCGTATGTCATCAAAGAGACGGCGGACCTGGCTACCGGTACCAAAGCCTTCACCGATGCAGTAAAAGCGGGCGATATCGCGAAAGCGAAATCCCTGTATGCGCCAACCCGCCAGCATTACGAGCGGATTGAGCCGATTGCCGAGTTGTTCTCTGACCTGGATGGCAGCATTGATGCCCGTGAAGATGATTTTGAGCAAAAAGCAGCCGACCCGAAATTTACCGGCTTCCACCGTCTGGAGAAAGCCCTGTTTGGCGATAACACTCTCAAAGGGATGGATAAATATGCCGATCAGCTGAACAGTGACGTGCTTGAGCTGCAAAAACGCATCAGCGAGCTGGCCTTCCCGCCATCAAAAGTGGTGGGCGGTGCCGCGGGTCTGATTGAAGAAGTGGCGGCCAGTAAAATCAGCGGTGAAGAAGACCGTTACAGCCACACCGACCTGTGGGACTTCCAGGCGAACGTCGATGGCGCGCAGAAAATTGTCGATCTGCTGCGTCCTCAGCTGCAGAAAGATAACAGCGAACTGCTGGCGAAAGTGGATGCCAACTTCAAAAAAGTCGACACCATTCTGGCGAAGTACCGTACCAAAGACGGGTTTGAAACCTACGATAAACTGACCGATGCCGACCGTAACGCGCTGAAAGGCCCGATTACCACACTGGCGGAAGATCTCTCCCTGCTGCGTGGCGTACTGGGTCTGGATTAAGCACGATGAACAAGCAGAATGAACACGACGTGGTGGAACCTTCACGTCGTCGATTGTTAAAAGGAGTAGGGGCGCTGGGGGGCGCCCTTGCTCTGGCCGGAGGGTGCCCGGTGGCGCATGCGGCGAAACCGCAAAGTGCTCCCGGCACGCTGTCACCCAATGCACGCATGGAGACGCAGCCTTTTTATGGTGAGCATCAGTCGGGCATTTTGACACCACAGCAGGCCTCCATGATGCTGGTGGCTTTTGATTCGCTGGCAAGCGATAAAGCCGATCTTGAGCGTTTGTTCCGCCTGCTGACGACGCGCATCGCGTTTCTCACCGCCGGTGGTCCGGCGCCGGACACGCCTAACCCGCGTCTGCCGCCGATGGACTCCGGTATCCTCGGGGCATTTATCGCTCCGGATAACCTGACGATAACCGTTTCGCTCGGTGAGTCGCTGTTTGATGCGCGCTACGGGCTGGCAAAACAGAAGCCAAAAGCGCTGCAGAAAATGACGCGTTTCCCGAATGACTCTCTGGATGCTGCTCTCTGCCACGGCGATCTGCTCCTGCAAATTTGCGCCAACACCCATGATACGGTGATCCACGCGCTGCGCGACATCATCAAGCACACGCCGGACCTGCTGAGCGTTCGCTGGAAGCGGGAAGGGTTTATCTCTGACCATGCCGCCCGCAGCAAAGGGAAAGAGACGCCCGTAAACCTGCTGGGCTTTAAAGACGGCACGGCCAACCCGGACAGCCGTAATGATCCGCTCATGAAAGAGGTGGTCTGGGTGACGGCCGATCAGGGCGAGCCGGCATGGGCTGTGGGGGGAAGTTATCAGGCGGTGCGGATTATTCAGTTCCACGTGGAGTTCTGGGACCGTACGCCGCTCAAAGAGCAGCAGACGATTTTTGGCCGCGATAAACAGAGTGGCGCTCCGCTCGGGATGAAGAACGAGCATGATGTGCCTGACTACGCCAGCGATCCGAATGGCGATGTCATCGCGCTGGACAGCCATATCCGCCTGGCCAATCCGCGTACCAAAGAGACACAATCCAGCCTGATGATGCGTCGGGGATATAGCTATTCACTTGGCGTAACCAACGCCGGCCAACTCGATATGGGGCTGCTGTTTGTCTGCTATCAGCACGACCTGGAGAAGGGCTTCCTGACCGTACAGAAACGCTTAAACGGGGAAGCGCTGGAAGAGTACATTAAACCCATCGGCGGCGGTTATTTCTTTGCCCTGCCTGGCGCACGCGATCGCAACGCCTATCTCGCTCAAGGGTTGATTGAAGCCTGATAATTGTCCCTGCGATAATTCGCGGGGACATTATTTTTTCATATGCCTGTCCTGCTGTTATATTTCTGTAATATTCCTGTATGAGACTGATTTCCACTGTAGGGACAGTCTTAAAGTTACGTTCAGGTAAAATAAATGTTGCATTTATGATAACTCCTGATGTACTTAAGATAAGACAGCGGTAGTTCCCGGCAGTGATGCTGAATCACTATGGAGATCGCGAATGGTTGCGTCCTGTACTGGACATGGTAAACACAACACCCGCAGCACCCGGCGCGGAGGCTCAGACTCCGGCAGCGATTTCCTCACCACAAAATTATCCCCCTCGACTCAAGAATCTCTTTCGACCGACGTGCAGAATGGTGCGCGTAGCCGTTCTGTTGCGTCATCCGGTAAAGCAAGCAATGGCTTACAAGGAAGCCAACCCTCTGATGTTCGTGCGCATAATCGTGCTGAAACTGGCACGTGTGATGAATACCAACAACTCAAGGTGCTATCCATGGGAAGACAAAAAGCAGTGATCAAAGCTCGTCGCGAAGCAAAACGTGTGCTGAGACGGGATTCACGTAGTCATAAACAGCGTGAAGAAGAATCGGTCACCTCGCTTGTGCAGATGAGTGGCGTAGAAGCAATTGGCATGGCCCGAGACAGCCGTGATAATTCTCCAATTGTGGCGCGCAATGAGGCTCAGGCGCACTACCTGAATGCTATCGAGAGTAAACAGCTCATCTTTGCAACCGGCGAAGCCGGATGCGGGAAAACGTGGATCAGTGCAGCCAAAGCGGCAGAGGCGCTGATCCATAAAGACGTGGAGAGAATTATTGTCACCCGTCCGGTACTGCAGGCTGATGAAGATCTTGGCTTCTTGCCCGGAGATATTTCAGAGAAGTTTGCCCCTTACTTCAGGCCCGTCTATGACGTGCTGGTGAAACGTCTGGGAGCATCCTTTATGCAGTACTGTCTGCGACCAGAGATTGGCAAGGTGGAAATCGCGCCGTTCGCTTATATGCGCGGACGTACATTTGAAAATGCGGTCGTCATTCTTGACGAGGCTCAGAACGTGACCGCAGCGCAAATGAAGATGTTTTTAACGCGCCTCGGGGAAAACGTGACGGTCATCGTCAATGGTGATATTACCCAGTGCGATCTGCCATCGGGCGTGAAGTCCGGACTGAGCGACGCCATGTCACGTTTTGAGGAAGATGAGATGATTGGGGTGGTACGCTTCACGAAAGAAGACTGCGTGCGTTCAGCGCTGTGCCAGCGCACGCTGCAAGCGTACTATTGAGTTAGCCGTTGTGTTCAAGGCCCGGGAAACCGGGCTTTGTTTTTTGTGCGGGCGTCCTGTCCGGAGAATATAAAAGAAAAAAGCCCGTACTTTCGTACGAGCTCTTACCTTGAATATGGCGGTGAGGGGGGATTGACTCGCTTCGCTCGCCCTGCGGGCAGCCTGTTCGCTGCGCTTTCAGTCTGTCCAACTGGCTGTCGCCAGTTGTCGAACCCCGGTCGGGGATTCTCATCCCCCCTGTCCGGAGGATATAAAAGAAAAAAGCCCGTACTTTCGTACGAGCTCTTACCTTGAATATGGCGGTGAGGGGGGGATTCGAACCCCCGATACGTTGCCGTATACACACTTTCCAGGCGTGCTCCTTCAGCCACTCGGACACCTCACCATATTGTTTTGCTGCCTGACCGCTTGGGGGGCAACGGGGCGCTACTATAGGGAGTTGCGCTAAAACGGTCAAGCAGATTTTCTGCTTTAGTGCTTGTTCGGTTAAGCAATAATCAGCTCCACGTCTTTTTGACCGTGGAGCCGGTGATTAACGCTGTGAATCGAGCACTTCGCTGTTTTTGACCACCTCTTGTGCTCTGGTATAGCTTTCGATCAGCAGCTGATAGGCAGGGAAGATATGGGTATACACTTCAGCCCACTCGGCTGCATCTTCCCGGTTCCATGTCCGCTGGATCTCAGAGGCAACCGCCGCGGTATCCATTGGTACCACCCCGGCCTGGACCACGCGCGCCAGGGTGATCTCCTGAGCCATTTTGCTGTAGGTGCCGGAGGCATCAATAACCGCAAACACCTTATAACCCTCCGCGACTGCGCTAATAGAGGGAAACGCCATGCAGACGCTGGTGATGGTGCCGGCGATGATCAACGTTTTGCGCCCGGTGGCTTTCACCGCAGCCACAAACTCCGGGTTATCCCAGGCGTTGATCTCACCTTTACGTGGAACGTATTGCGCATGTGGCGCATTAGCGTGGATCTCCGGGATAAGGGGGCCATTCGGTCCCTGTGGAACAGAAGCGGTGGTGATCACCGGGATCTTCGCCAGGGTAGCGATTTTTGCCAGCGCCGCAGCACGTGCGCGCAACTCTGGCATTGGCATATCCCCCACGGTCTGGAAAAGTCCGCTCTGGTGATCGATAAGTAACATCACCGCATCGTTTACATCAATAACCGGGCGTGAGCCGTTAAAATTTGCAGGTGCAGACATCTTCTTCTCCTTTATTACCATCAGATCTGGCCGAAGCGGCCGGAGTTGAAATCACGAATGGCTTCCGCGATTTCGGTTTTACTGTTCATCACAAACGGCCCATAGCCCACGATGGGTTCATTCAGCGGCTCGCCGGCCATCAGCAGGACTTTGGCATCGAGGCTCGCTTCCAGATGGAGTGTGTCGCCTTGCTGGCTTAATACAACCAGCTGTGCCTCGCCTGCCTGGGCTGTTCCGTTCACCGTAATGGTGCCTTCCATCACAACCAGCGCCGTGCTCCAGCCCTCCGGCTGACTGAGCGTGAGATGGCTACCCTGATTGAGCGCAATGTCCCAGACGTTTAGCGGCGAAAAGGTGTGCGCGGGGCCAGCAACATCCTCGTAGCGACCTGCGATAACCCGCAGCGAGCCGCTGTTATCCGGCAGCGTGACCACAGGGATATCCGCCTTAGTGATGCTCTGGTAGCCCGGCGTCGCCATTTTGTCTTTGGCAGGCAGGTTGACCCACAGCTGCATCATTTTCAGTTCACCGCCTTTCTGCGCGAACGCGCTGGAGTGGAACTCCTCGTGCAAAATGCCAGCGCCCGCCGTCATCCATTGCACGTCCCCGGGGCCTATTACGCCGCCTCTGCCGGTGGAATCGCGATGTTCAACTTCGCCGGAATAGACGAGGGTGACCGTTTCGAAACCCCGGTGTGGATGCTCGCCGACGCCGCGCTTTGCCCCATCCGCCGGGAAGGTGTATGGCCCGGCATAGTCCAGCAGTAAAAACGGGCTGAGCGGCTCGCCGTGCGTCTGGTAAGAAAACATTGAACGTACCGGGAAACCATCACCAACCCAGTGTTGACGGGGAGCGGTATACACGCCTGTTACGTTTTTCATGATGAACTCCTGAAGCGTTGTTGATGTAATTAGCTTATATTCAGCGTTAATATCCCGGTAGATAGTGAAAATGGCATTCACTGTTCTGAAAATAGAACGATGAGGATTTATGCAGGATCTCAATGACTTCGTCTGGTTTGTGAAGGTGGTCGACTACGGTGGTTTTGCTGCCGCGGGGCGTGCGCTCGATTTGCCGAAGTCCCGGCTAAGTCGCCGGATAGCTCAGCTGGAAGAGCGGCTTGGCGTGCGGTTAATACATCGCACAACGCGGCAGTTTACGGTGACAGAAGTTGGCCAGACCTTCTATCAGCACTGTAAAGCGATGATGGTGGAAGCAGAAGCTGCTGAGGAGGCGGTGGCCGCGTTACAGGCTGAGCCGCGCGGTATTGTCAGGATCACCTGTCCGATAACATTGTTGCATGTCCATGTTGGCCCGATGCTGGCGAGATTTATGGCGCGCTATCCAGGGATCGCGCTGCAGCTTGAGGCAACCAACCGGCGGGTAGACCTGGTGGGGGAGGGGATTGATGTCGCGATCCGTGTGCGCCCGCGTCCGTTCGATGACAGCGATCTGGTGTTAAGGGTACTGGCTGACCGGGGACATTGCCTGGTCGCTGGACCGGCGTTGATTCAGCGGATGGGTAAACCGTTGGTGCCCTCTGAACTCAGTGCCTGGCCTGGATTAAGCACGAACGAGGGTAAACACATCCATAAATGGGAACTGAGCGGTCCCGAAGGGGCGAAGGCGGAAATCCATTACCATCCTCGCCTGATCACTACCGATATGCTGGCGCTGCGTGAAGCGGCTATAGCGGGTATCGGCGTGGTGCAGTTGCCCATATTGATGGTGAAAGATCAGCTTGCGTCAGGGGACCTCATTCGCGTACTTGATGCCTGGGAGCCACGACGTGAGGTGATTCATGCTGTGTATCCTTCAAGACGCGGGTTACTCCCGTCTGTCAGGGCACTGGTGGATTTTCTTACCGAAGAGTATGCGCGAATGGTGGAAGATTAATCTTTCCCTCTCCCCTGGAGCGAGGGTGAGGATCTTACACCACACAAGGCCTCATGCTGCATGGGCGGGGAATATAAAAGAAAAAAGCCCGTACTTTCGTACGAGCTCTCATCTTGAATATGGCGGTGAGGGGGGATTGACTCGCTTCGCTCGCCCTGCGGGCAGCCTGTTCGCTGCGCTCTCAGTCTGTCCAACTGGCTGTCGCCCGTTGTCGACCCCCTGTCGGGGATTCTCATCCCCCCTGTCCGGGGAATATAAAAGAAAAAAGCCCGTACTTTCGTACGAGCTCTTATCTTGAATATGGCGGTGAGGGGGGGATTCGAACCCCCGATACGTTGCCGTATACACACTTTCCAGGCGTGCTCCTTCAGCCACTCGGACACCTCACCATATTGTCATCCCGTTGTTGCCGGGACGGGCGCTAATGTAAGGAAAAGCCGAACTGGCGTCAACTCACTTTTTCAGTAAATCAGTGCATTTAGACAAACTTCAGTCAACATGGCTTTTAAATGTGCTGAAAGCGCCTTTTTTATCAACAACGCGGTGGCGGTAAAAATTTGTTATGCTGGCAATCCAGTTGAAAATGAACACAAAACAGCGCAATAAAAGGCAGGAATGACTATGGATATAATCTTCTATCACCCCACTTTTGATACTGCTTACTGGATTAAGGCACTTTCGGCGGCGTTGCCCGGGGCGCGCGTGCGGGAGTGGAAACGTGGTGATAACGAACATGCTGACTACGCGCTGGTCTGGCATCCGCCGGTAGAAATGCTCCAGGGCCGTAAACTGAAGGCCGTTTTTGCACTGGGCGCCGGCGTGGATTCGATTCTGAGCAAACTGAAAGCACACCCTGAAATGCTGCCGGAAGAGATCCCTCTTTTCCGTCTGGAAGATACCGGCATGGGCCAGCAAATGCAGGAGTATGCCGTCAGCCAGGTGCTGCACTGGTTCCGCCGCTTCGACGACTATCAGGCACTAAAACAGCAATCCCACTGGGAGCCGCTGCCGGATTATCAGCGCGAAGATTTTACCATTGGTATCCTCGGGGCTGGCGTGCTCGGCTCAAAAGTCGCTGAAGCACTTGCCCCGTGGGGCTTCCCACTGCGCTGCTGGAGCCGTAGCCGCAAGGATTATCCGGGCGTAGAAAGTTTTGCCGGCGCTGATGAGCTTCCTGCGTTCCTGAACGGTACGCGCGTGCTCATCAACCTGCTGCCAAATACGGCCGAAACGGTGGGGATTATCAATGGTGCACTGCTTAATCAACTGGCTGACCAGAGTTACGTAATGAACCTGGCGCGCGGGGTACACCTTGTTGAGTCCGATCTGCTGCAGGCGCTGAACAGCGGAAAACTGAAAGGGGCGATGCTGGATGTGTACAGCCGCGAGCCGTTACCGGCCGAAAGCCCGCTGTGGGCACATCCGCGTGTGGCGATGACGCCGCACATTGCAGCGGTCACGCGTCCGGCGGAAGCTGTGGCCTATATTACCCACACCATCAGTGAGATGGAGCAGGGCCATCCGGTAACCGGACAGGTCGACAGACAGCGCGGCTACTGAGTGAAACCCGGCGTTAGCCGGGTTTTTGCTAATATTCGCTGCAGATAACTGCTATCCTTTGGAAAAACCGCAGAGGAGAGAAAGATGTATCCCGTTGACCTGCATATGCACACCGTCGCCAGTACCCACGCGTATAGCAACCTCCATGATTATATCGCGCAAGCGAAACGCAAGGGCATTACGCTTTTTGCGATTACCGATCACGGCCCGGACATGGCAGATGCGCCGCACTACTGGCATTTTGTGAATATGCGGATCTGGCCACGTCTGGTGGACGGTATTGGGATACTGCGCGGTATCGAGGCAAACATTAAAAATACAGACGGTGAAATCGACTGCACCGGACCGATGCTGACCTCTCTGGATCTGATCCTTGCCGGTTTCCACGAGCCGGTTTTCGCGCCGCAGGATAAAGAGACGAACACCCGAGCGATGATTGCTGCCATAGCCAGCGGCAACGTGCACATTATTTCTCATCCGGGTAATCCTAAATACCCGATTGATATCGAGGCTGTTGCCCAGGCGGCAGCGAAACACCGCGTGGCGCTGGAGATCAATAACTCTTCTTTTGTTCACTCGCGCAAGGGCAGTGAAGCAAACTGTCGCGCCGTGGCAGCAGCAGTGCGGGATGCCGGTGGCATGGTGGCGCTGGGTTCCGATTCCCATACCGCGTTTACGCTGGGTGATTTTAGTGAATGCCTGAAAATACTGAATGACGTGGATTTCCCGGAAGACAGGATCCTTAACGTTACCCCACGCCGCATGCTTGATTTCCTCGAGTCACGTGGAATGGATCCGATTGATGAATTTGCCGATCTTTAATTGTGTAATGGAATAAAAAAATGAATGAGTTTTCCATCCTTTGCCGCGTGCTGGGTACGCTGTTCTATCGTCAGCCGCAAGATCCGCTGCTGGTTCCACTCTTTACCCTGATTCGTGAAGGGAAACTGGTGCAAAACTGGCCGCTGGAACAGGATGAGTTGCTGGAGCGTCTGCAAAAAAGTTGCGATATGCAGCAGATTTCAACGGATTACAACGCGCTGTTTATTGGCGACGAATGCCGCGTTTCGCCGTACCGTTCAGCCTGGCAGGAAGGGGCGACGGAAGCTGAAGTGCGCGCGTTTCTCTCTGAACGCGGAATGCCGCTGACGGATACCCCTGCTGACCATATCGGAACGCTGCTGCTGGCTGCGTCCTGGATTGAAGATCACGCCGCTGATGATGAGAACGAGGCTATCGAAACGCTCTTCGAAGCGTATCTGCTGCCGTGGTGCGGTACTTTCCTCGGCAAAGTTGAAGCACATGCGACCTCGCCGTTCTGGAGAACGCTGGCTCCGCTGACCCGCGACGCCATTGCGGCAATGTGGGATGAGCTGGAAGAAGAGGATGAGGAGTGATTTAGGTCACATAAATTCTGCAACCATACATTTTATCTTGCACGGAATGTGCATCTGATCTCATTTCCATGGCGCGCTTCTGCTAAGATGCGCGCCATGAACATATTACTGTGTATCGCATTCACGACAGGCATTCTCTCCGGACTATGGGGATGGGTGGCGGTCTCTCTCGGGTTGCTCAGCTGGGCCGGGTTTCTGGGCTGTACGGCCTACTTTGCCTGCCCGCAGGGCGGCGTAAAAGGGCTTTTCATCTCTGGTTGTACCCTGATGAGCGGTGTTATCTGGGCACTCGTGATTATGAAGGGCAGCGCGCTGGCCCCGCATCTGGAGATTCTGGGCTATATCATGACCGGCGTAGTCGCGTTTTTGATGTGTATCCAGGCAAAGCATATGCTGCTGTCGTTTGTACCCGGTACCTTTATAGGCGCATGTGCGACGTTTGCAGGGCAGGGGGACTGGACGCTGGTGCTTCCTTCGCTAATGCTGGGGTTGGTGTTTGGCTATGCCATGAAGAACAGCGGCCTCTGGCTGGCCGCCAGACGGGATAAAGCGCAAAACATCAGTGCGGTAAGTGAATAAAAAAAGGCGAGATGATGATCTCGCCTTTTTTATGCGCTTCCTGTCAGGATTCCGGAGGCACTGACATATCGCGGTATTTAACCAGTATCGGGTTTTGCGCCTCTGCTTTGTTCTGCAGGTCCCACAATCCACGATCGATACCATCATTAATCAGGAAGATTACCCCGGTTTCTATGGCTGACATCAGACACATCATGACCGGTTCGTTCGAGGTATACCCGATTTCACCCTCCAGCAAACGCTGGTAATCGATGAAGCGGAAAACCCCGGCCTGCACTTCATAAGAAAGAATGGTTTTGCTGGTCGTTACCGAAGAGAGCACTTCGCCCGTGCTGACGTTGACGACACGCAGGTTTACGGCGATTTGGTCGAGCTGATATTGCGTATCAGCACCGATACCAAAGTATCGCGCGCCCACACCACCCGATTTAACGTTGCTTTCATAACCAATAATCGATCCCTCGATCATGACGTTCGCCGCGGCCAGTGATTCCAGCGGCATGCGGTTATTATTCGCGACGGTGCCATTTTCCTGAGCAGCGCGAATAATTTTCCGTTCATTTAACAGGTTTTGGAGACCCTGACGTTCCAGAGGAATAAACCAGTGCGAATCTTTCAGGGCGGTCACCAGCATGGCGGTGGCGCTCTGTGGCACTGCCGTAGAGAAGTTACTTGCCGGATAAGGTTTAAATTGTCCCGTTTCATCCTGAATGTTGTAAACCGAGACAAATATTTTACCGGTCGGCGCAGGTAAATGTGTTAAATCACGATAGCTTTGAGCCCGAGGCATTAATGTTGGTTTTGCAGCTTCTTTAGGTGGAGCAGTTAAACAACCGCTCAATAAGCACACTGCAACAAATATCAGGAAGCGCTGCATGATCGTTGTCCTTATTTCGTTGTTGTTTAAAAGTTCGTTGAATCACTTTGTAGACCGGAAACCTGAATGGTGGAGGTTTTCCCGGTTTTTCGATCGGTAACGTTCAACTGGAGTTGTCCGTCCTTGTTGGCGATGTCGACAATGAAGTCGTTGGTCACCATTCGGCCGGGTTTGCCGGTATTAATGTTGGTCAGCAACCCTCCCAAAATCTGCGACTGGATAGCCTGCGTGAAGTTGTCCAGTGCCGATGGGGTATCGACGCTAAAATCCTTAAAGCTGGGATCCTTATAGGAGTTTTGCGCCTGGGCTTCGTTCAACAGAAACGCCCCATTATTGGGATTACCGCCAAAGTTAGGGTTACGGAACTGGAACGTCATATTTCCGGCCCAGCTTATAGGGGTTATTAGCATTATCGAAACAACTGCATATGCAATACGCATGACAGCCTCCGGATATAGGTTCGCTAGAATTCGTCTTTTGCTAAATCGCTGGTGCTTAATAGCGCTTTATCAATTTGCAGGCGATTAATAGCATCTTCTGATTGAGCCAGTGCTAAGGCTACGTTTTTATCGAAGTCTATTTTCGTGGGGAATAAAAATGTTTGATAAATAACGTCCTGATTAGCCGTTATTGTTATCCAACTTCCCCATCGTGCACTGGGCCGCTCGTTGATTGTTATATTTCCAGTAAATGTACTGTCCCATTTGTCACTGAATGCACGATAAAAATTGTGCCCGACCGAGGAGACAGTGTGGTCTGTTAACAATCCGGGAACTTCGACCTCGACGGCCCGTACGTTCCCGGCAGCGAGCATGAAACTCGCTGCGGCGATCCAACTCAACGTGCGTTTCATTTGATTAACGCCTGAGGTTATCGTTTGCCCATGAAACAGCCTGAGTTCGGTTCTTAACAGCTATCTTCTTGAAAAGATTATAAAGGTGCGTCTTTACCGTATTTTCGCTGATAAATAACGAACGGGCGATTTCAATATTTGAAGCACCAATGCGCAATTTGTTCAGGATCTCTTTCTCACGGTGCGTTAGCAGCGCTGACTCTGAACTGTTATAGCGGTAATTTCCGGAGTGCGTGATGAGGTAGCTGGCAAGTTTTTGCGAAAAATAACACTCGCCGCGCAATATACCCTGCAGACCTTCGACCAGCCGATCTTCTTCTTCCGTGATATAGAACACACCATTGATATGCGGCCAGCTTTCAATATCCCTGAAGGGATACTCATCAGGAGTATTCAATAATAACACGCGGATATTATTGTTTTTCCTGCTTAAATTATCTTGCCAGTAATGGATAAGCTTTTTATCCGCTTCCATCATATCAATCAGAATGATACTGCCAGGTGCAATATCATCAAAAGAACGTTGAATATTATGTAATTTCCCGTGCAGAGACAGCGATTGCTTTAAATGTTGTAATAAAGCGGTCGCTTGCAACGAAGGTTTTGTGATCAACAGTAACGTATGACCATGTAAACTTTGGACTTCATTATACATGATGAAACCCCACTTTTTTATGACACCTGACAGCGGTCCTCCAGATAAAAAAGAGGACCCCAGAAGTACTGACAGATGTTGCACTGCTGTGTGAAGAAAAAAACCATAACCTCCAGCAGGAGGTAAATATAAAACAAATTTCGTACATCTGATTTCAATCTAGCTATTACTAACTTTAAAGCAAGTGTTAAACGTGTAACAGAATGTAAAAATCAATATTAATTTGTGAAAATGGACTCTTTTAAATGTTGTGGAATGATAAGAAAGTTGTACATGTAAATAACCATGCACAGATTTTAAAAATCATACAAATATTTATAATTGTTTGATTTTTATGGATATTAATTATTTATTTCTTCCTGTAAAGAGGTATGAGTCACAGAGATTTTCTAAGTCCTGGAATGAACGATGCTGCGTCTTAAGAAAACAGGTCTCGTGTCACGTGTTGTGTAAAATGTCCTCCTGGCGTTTCGTTTAGCGTCCGTTGCATGGGGGCTTTACCCCTCTCGTCCCGCTGCACAATCGATTATTAAGAAAGGCTTAATAGAAAAATAAGAACCCCGGTCTATAACGTTTTTTTGCATGGAATTACTACTTTGAGGTGACGTGATAAATAAAAATAAGCCACGCGGGTGAGATATTTAAAATGTTTCGGCAGACATACTCATCACCGTAACGACGCGTTAACAAATTACGAGTCGTTCTAACACGAAGTCACAGTAACAAGGTTATGGCGTTATCAAATAGCCAGGTCCAGGGTGACAACATGAAAAATACATCGTTATTTATGATGTTTACATTACTGGGTGCGCCTGGATTTGTAATCGCGGCTGATTCAGATTTGGCTAACGCTGAATATAACTTCACGGTTAATGAATTAAGTCGTTCATCATTAAATCAGGCAGCCATTATTGGTCAGCAGGGCATGTTAAATGATGCTCAGGTTCGCCAGGACGGGTCAAAATTATTGTCCATTGTTTCTCAGGATGGAGCAGGCAACAGAGCGAGAGTTGATCAATCAGGGACTTATAATATTGCCTGGATCGATCAGAGCGGTAGCGCGAATGATGCAGGTATTACGCAAGATGGATATGGTAATAGTGCGAAAATTATCCAAAAAGGGTCGGGTAATAGAGCAAATATTACGCAGTACGGTACGCAGAAAACCGCAGTTGTAGTGCAGAGACAGTCGCAAATGGCGATTCGCGTTATTCAGCGTTAGTTATTTAGCGGCGACTTTAATCAATCCGATGGGGGTTTACCATGAAATTTATCAAAGTGGCAGCAATTGCAGCAATCGTAGTTTCTGGTAGTGCTATGGCCGGTAGTATTAATCAAGGCGGTTGGGGTAACGGGCATGGCCACGGTGGTCATGACAGTGGTCCAAATTCAACGCTGAGCATTTACCAGTACGGTGGCGGTAACTCGGCTCTCGCTTTGCAAACCAGTGCGAGAAATTCCACACTGACCATTAATCAGAGTGGCGGCGGTAACGGTGCTGACGTTGGCCAGGGCTCTGATGACAGCTCAATTAGTCTGACTCAGAATGGTTTCGGTAACAGCGCAACGCTTGACCAGTGGAATGGTAACCACTCGGTGATGAACGTTAGCCAGTACGGTGGTGGCAACGGTGCTGCTGTTGATCAAACCGCATCCGGATCCACTGTGACTGTTCAGCAGGTTGGTTTTGGCAACCACGCGACTGCACATCAGTATTAATTTCCAGTCTGTGCTACAAAAAACAGGGCATTTGCCCTGTTTTTTTTCGGGAGTTCATCATGAATACCTTAATTCTCCTCGCGGCGCTTTCCAGTCAGATCACGTTTAAAACATCGCAACAGGGAAATATGACCACCATTATTCCGCAGGTTATTCTGACGGAACCGTGTGAATGTCAGGTGCAGATTGTCTCTTTGCGACAGGGGCAGGGGGGGCAAAGTTCTTCACGGCAACAAAACACACTTTTTATTCCCGCTAATCAGACGATTGATTTAATGCGGCTGAGTTTAAATATAGAGTCCGGAGACAAGGTGAACATTACTGTCACTGTCTTTGACGGGAAATCGCTTCATTTATCACAGCAATGGTCCCCGGCGGGAAGTGCGCTCTAATGATTATGAAATCAAGACGTTGTGGATATGGCGGGCGTGCGCGGTTGAGCTATGCTGTTATCAGGAACTGTGCAGTGCTGTTCCATAACGTGATGCTTTGTTTGCCCTAACGGAGCGCGTTTACCCCTCAAGGACGACTTTCATTGAGGAGTACATATAGTGACCAAATATTTAGCCCGACGGGTTTATGGTTTAGGTTTCATCCTCTCTGCATTTATTACCCCCGCTTTTTCAGCCACGACTGTCGACGGTGGTGTGATTCATTTTCGCGGCGCTATTGTCGCAGACCCCTGCGTGGTCACACCGCATCATGACGCGTTTGCAATGACATGCCCGGATAATAATCGGATGCAAACGCGCAGGGTCAGCTATGAAGATGTACTTAACGGTCAGGTCAACGATTCCAGCCTCGCAACTCTCAGCATGAAGTACCTTAATCCCGAAAAAACGCTCGCGGTTGTTCAAATTCAGTATCGTTAATTCTCGCTCTTCCGCTCCCCGGCGGAAGAGGTTTTTCCCCGATAGTTTTTTATCCATACCTCCTCTGCGATACACTTAAGAAAAAGGCGGGTAGCAGAGGGTACGTATGAAACCGCAAATTGAAGTCATTCATGGCGATATAACGACGATGCACGTCGACGTGATCGTTAATGCGGCCAATCCATCTCTGATGGGCGGGGGCGGTGTTGACGGCGCAATCCACCGGGCTGCAGGACCGCAGCTCCTTGAGGCCTGTAAAGCTGTGCGTCAGCAGCAGGGTGAATGTCCTCCGGGTCATGCGGTGATTACCCTCGCGGGAGATCTTCCTGCCAAAGCGGTGATTCACGCTGTGGGGCCTGTATGGCATGGCGGCGATCGGCATGAGGCGAGTATTCTGGAGGAGGCGTACCGCAACTGCCTGCGCCTGGCAGCGGATAACGGCTATAAGACGATGGCTTTTCCGGCTATCAGCACTGGGGTATACGGATATCCAAAACCTGCCGCTGCCACGATCGCGGTAGAGACCGTTTACCGATACCTCTCCCTCAAGCCGATGCCTGAGAAGGTGATTTTTGTCTGTTTCGACGAAGAAACCACGCACCTTTATCAGCGGCTTCTCACGCAGCGTGGACAGGACGTAGAGAGCTAAAACAAACGCGGCGCACTGAGTGCGCCGCGTTTGTTTATGAGGCTTTAGCCTGCGGTTTTCCTGAAAACAGGAAACGCAGGAGCGGGATCCGCAGATGGATTTCATAAAGCACGATGGCAATCCCAATCACAAAGACCAGTCCGGTAAAGAAACCCAGCGTGTTGGACGCAATATGTGGCGTGATATAAGCGCCGAAGAACAGCGTCAGCGGGTGGTGCACCAGGTAAATAAACAGTGAAGCATTGACGAAGTAGGTTACGCGGCTGGACTTAAAGTTCAGCAAGCGGTGTCCCAGCGCGAAGACCACATTCACCATCCACAGACCCAGCAGCATGGTGATCACGCTTTCTGTTTCATACATCCAGCCATCGCCGCTGCCATAGCGCTGATTTAACAGATAGGCCGCAAACGCGATAGCGGCACCCAGAGCGCACCATGGCGACGGGGTAGTAAACAGCGATTTAAGCTTGGGATGAATAAATGCCAGCGCACCGGCTAAAAAGAAGGGGATGTAAAACAGCGACTGCATCACGACGAAATTGAACAGCCCGTCACTCAGTATCGGCGGATACACGATAAATAGCGTGCGTCTCACGGCTGCATAGGCGATACCCAGCAGCAAAAAGAGCAGAGACAGTTTACCCAGCGTAATATTGGCGAAGAAGGTATCGGCCTGGGTACTCAGGCGATGGCGCAGGCGGCTGAAAATGACCAGACTGACCGTGGTGAGCACCACCAGGACCAGCAGGAACCACAGGTGAGACACCAGTTCCCAGACCAGGGTATTGTACTTTTCATACAGCGTCAGATTTGGCCAGTTCTCCGCTTTGCCTTTGACGTACTGCAACATAATAAACTGCGGCAACGTCAGCAGGGGAATGGCGGTCAACATCGGAATGCCCACACGCTCCACGCGCACTTTCCACCAGCGTTTTACCGGGTAGCGTAAGAACAGCATGTAGGAGAAATAGCCGGATATGACAAAAAACACCTGCATACGAAAGGCATGGATAAAGTCATTAAACAGCGTGAGCCACCAGGAAGGCATCTGGCTATTCACATGCCAGGTGTGGCTGGAGTAAATCAGTGAAATGTGAAAGGGGATCCCCAACAGCATCAGCCATGCCCGGATCGAGTCGAGGAAATATTCACGTTCTACAGGTGTTGAGCTCATATAACTTTGTGCATTCTCAGACTTTTCGCCTTATCCCTAAGACTCATAATGGTTACATTCGAAGCCAACCCTACACCAAGACCGACACCCTGTCTCCAGGATAAGCACGCAAAGTGAAAAGCGGGTTCTTTCATTTGCTTAATCCATGAGCCAGCGAGCTGAACAAAGCAGTGATAATGTTGTCGGATTGCCTGAGTTTCCATTAAAATGGATCGGATCGATATAAGCACACAAAGGGGGAAGTGCTTACTTATTATGAAACATAAACCACAGATGATGAAAATGCGTTGGTTGGGTGCTGCAGTGGTGTTATCTCTGTATACCTCATCGGCACTGGCCTTTAACATCGACGATGTCGCAAAACAGGCAAAATCGATGGCAGGCAAGAGCTACGAAGCGCCAAAAAGTAACTTGCCCTCCGTTTTCCGCGACATGAAGTATGCGGACTATCAGCAGATCCAGTTCAACCATGACAAAGCGTACTGGAACAACATTAAAACCCCGTTCAAGCTTGAGTTTTATCATCAGGGAATGTACTTCGACACGCCTGTTGCCATTAATGAAGTGACGGCGACCGCGGTACGTAAAATCAAGTACAGCCCGGATTACTTCAATTTTGGCAATGTTCAGCACGATAAAGATACGGTTAAAGACCTGGGCTTCGCTGGCTTCAAGGTGCTTTACCCGATCAACAGCAAAGATAAAAACGACGAAATCGTCAGCATGCTCGGTGCCAGCTACTTCCGCGTGATCGGGGCAGGGCAGGTGTACGGGCTTTCTGCGCGTGGCCTCGCCATTGATACCGCGCTGCCATCAGGTGAAGAGTTCCCGCGTTTCCGCGAGTTCTGGATTGAACGTCCAAAACCAACCGACAAACGCCTGACTATTTATGCACTGCTGGATTCCCCGCGTGCGACCGGTGCTTATCGCTTTGTGATTATGCCTGGCCGTGACACGGTCGTTGACGTGCAGTCCAAAGTTTACCTGCGCGATAAAGTCGGCAAACTGGGCGTTGCACCGCTGACCAGTATGTTCCTGTTTGGGCCGAATCAGCCGTCACCGGCGACGAACTTCCGCCCGGAACTGCACGATTCCAACGGTCTTTCTATTCATGCAGGTAATGGTGAGTGGATCTGGCGTCCGCTGAATAACCCGAAACATCTGGCTGTTAGCAGTTTTGCGATGGAAAACCCGCAAGGTTTCGGCCTCCTGCAGCGTGGCCGTCAGTTCTCCCGATTTGAAGATCTGGATGACCGCTATGACCTGCGCCCAAGCGCCTGGGTCACGCCGAAAGGTGACTGGGGTAAAGGTAAGGTTGAGCTGGTTGAAATTCCAACCAATGACGAAACCAACGATAACATCGTTGCTTACTGGACGCCGGATCAGCTGCCGGAAGCCGGTAAAGAGATGAACTTCAAATACACCATTACCTTTAGCCGCGACGAAGACAAACTGCATGCGCCGGATAATGCGTACGTCATGCAGACTCGCCGTTCTACGGGTGATGTGAAGCAGTCTAACCTGATCCGTCAGCCTGATGGCACCGTGGCCTTTGTTGTGGACTTCGCGGGCCAGGATATGAAAAAACTGTCCCCGGATACCGCCGTTGCCGCTCAGGCGAGCATCGGTGATAACGGTGAAATCGTTGAGAACACCGTACGCTATAACCCGGTAACGAAAGGCTGGCGTCTGACGCTGCGCGTGAAAGTGAAAGATCCGAAACAGACCACTGAAATGCGTGCTGCGCTGGTCAGTAACGATCAGCCGCTGAGTGAAACCTGGAGCTATCAGCTACCTGCCAATGAATAATACATCTGAATATATTGATGCCATGCCGCTGACGGACATTGAAAAAGCGGCGCTGCCTAAAAGCGACATCCGCGCGGTGCATACCGCGCTGGATGGCGAACATCGTCCGTTTTCCCGTGACGATGATACGCCGCTGGGGTCAGTAAAGGCGCGTCTGGAGCAGGCATGGCCAGACTCGCTGGCAGAAGGGCAGTTGATTAAAGACGATGAAGGACGCGATCAGCTTCAGGCAATGCCGAAAGCCACGCGTTCCTCAATGTTCCCTGACCCGTGGCGCACCAACCCGGTTGGCCGCTTCTGGGATCGCCTGCGTGGGCGTGATGTTACGCCGCGCTATCTGTCGCGCCTGACGAAAGAAGAGCAGGCCTCCGAACAGAAATGGCGTACCGTGGGGACCATTCGTCGCTACATTCTGCTGTTACTGACGCTGGCGCAGACCGTGGTCGCTACCTGGTACATGAAAACCATTCTGCCTTACCAGGGCTGGGCACTTATCAACCCTGCAGACATGATGGGCCAGGATATCTGGGTCTCCTTCATGCAGCTGCTGCCGTATATCCTGCAGAGCGGCATTCTTCTGCTGTTTGCCGTTCTTTTCTGCTGGGTGTCAGCCGGTTTCTGGACCGCGCTGATGGGCTTCCTGCAGCTGCTGATGGGGCGGGACAAATACAGCATTTCAGCCTCAACGGTCGGGGATGAACCCCTTAATCCTGAGCACCGTACGGCGCTGATCATGCCTATCTGTAACGAAGACGTTGACCGCGTATTTGCGGGTCTGCGTGCGACCTGGGAGTCCGTAAAGGCAACCGGTAACGCGGCGCATTTTGACGTCTATATCCTGAGTGACAGCTACAACCCGGACATTTGCGTTGCCGAGCAAAAAGCCTGGATGGAACTGATCGCGGAAGTGCAGGGTGAAGGCCAGATCTTCTACCGCCGTCGTCGTCGTCGCGTGAAGCGTAAAAGCGGAAACATCGATGACTTCTGCCGTCGCTGGGGGAATCAGTACAGCTACATGGTGGTGCTCGATGCTGACTCCGTAATGAGCGGCGACTGCCTGAGCGGTCTGGTGCGTCTGATGGAAGCCAACCCGAACGCGGGGATCATCCAGTCTTCGCCAAAAGCGTCCGGTATGGACACGCTTTATGCGCGCTGCCAGCAGTTTGCAACCCGCGTCTACGGGCCGCTCTTTACCGCTGGTCTGCACTTCTGGCAACTGGGTGAGTCTCACTACTGGGGTCACAACGCCATTATCCGCGTGAAGCCGTTCATTGAGCACTGTGCGCTGGCTCCGCTGCCGGGTGAAGGTTCGTTTGCGGGGTCTATTCTGTCGCACGACTTCGTGGAAGCGGCGTTGATGCGTCGTGCTGGCTGGGGCGTCTGGATTGCTTACGACCTGCCGGGATCTTACGAAGAGCTGCCACCGAACCTGCTGGATGAGCTCAAGCGTGACCGCCGCTGGTGTCACGGTAACCTGATGAACTTCCGCCTGTTCCTTGTTAAAGGGATGCACCCGGTTCACCGTGCTGTGTTCCTGACTGGCGTAATGTCTTATCTCTCCGCACCGCTGTGGTTTATGTTCCTTGCGCTCTCTACTGCGCTACAGGTGGTGCATGCTCTGACGGAACCGCAATACTTCCTGCAACCGCGCCAGCTGTTCCCGGTGTGGCCGCAGTGGCGTCCGGAGCTGGCGATTGCGCTGTTTGCCTCCACCATGGTACTGCTGTTCCTGCCTAAGCTGCTCAGTATCATTCTGATCTGGTGCAAAGGCTCGAAAGAGTACGGTGGTTTCTGCCGCGTGACGCTCTCGCTTCTGCTGGAAGTGCTGTTCTCCGTGCTGCTGGCGCCGGTGCGTATGCTGTTCCATACCGTGTTTGTGGTCAGCGCGTTCCTCGGCTGGGAAGTGGTCTGGAATTCACCGCAGCGTGATGATGACTCTACGCCGTGGGGGGAAGCCTTCATGCGTCATGGCTCGCAGCTGCTGCTGGGTCTGGTATGGGCGGCAGGTATGGCCTGGCTGGATCTGCGCTTCCTGTTCTGGCTGGCACCGATTGTCTTCTCGCTGATCCTGTCACCGTTTGTGTCAGTGATTTCGAGCCGCTCAACGGTGGGGCTGCGTACCAAACGCTGGAAACTGTTCCTGATCCCGGAAGAGTATTCGCCGCCACAGGTGCTGGTGGATACCGACACGTATCTTGAGCAGAACCGCAAACGTTCGTTGGAAGATGGTTTTATGCACGCGGTGTTTAACCCGTCATTTAACGCTCTGGCGACGGCCATGGCGACAGCGCGTCACCGTGCAAGCCAGGTACTGGAGATTGCCCGCGATCGTCACGTTGAGCAGGCGCTGAACGATACGCCGGAAAAACTCAACCGCGACCGTCGTCTGGTGCTGTTGAGCGATCCGGTTACGATGGCACGCCTTCACTACCGTGTGTGGTCCGCGCCGGAAAAATACTCTTCGTGGGTCAGCCACTATAAAGAGATTAAAATTAATCCACTCGCGCTGAAGGCGAAGTAAGCCTTCTGTGCCCGGCGGCGTTACGCTACCCGGCAAATAAAAATACCGGCTGAAAAGCCGGTATTTTTTTAGAGGTCATTGATGAAAATAATCCTCGCCGTGATGATGGCGTGTTTACTCAGCGGCTGTGGCAGCATCATCAGCCGCACCATTCCAGGGCAAGGCCACGGTAATCAGTACTACCCCGGGGTAAAATGGGATGTACGTGACTCAGCGTGGCGCTATCTCACCGTGCTCGATTTACCGTTTTCACTGGTATTCGATACGCTATTGTTGCCGATCGACGCTCAGCACGGCCCTTATGAATAGGGGAAATTAACGCTCATCCCACTCATCGGCTGCGGTCTGTCCTTCTTCCGTATCCAGCGGTGGCTCGAGCTGAAATTCGCCCTCATCCCACTCGTGCAGGGTGTTTTCTTCAAGCCATTCCTGCCGTAGTTCGATTTCGTCATAGTCGCCATCAAAGACGGCCTGCGCACCTTCTCCGCTCAGGACCGGCAAACATTCTCCTTCCTCGCCATCATCAGCAAAGAATTCGGCCTGCCACATAATATCCCCGTCCTGCAGAACGTATTTCTGGATATTAAGTTGTTGCACGTCAGCATTTTCTTCCTCAACGCCAGGATTATCGGCGAGGAACTCTTCACGAGCGGCATCAATAGCTTCTTCCAGTGTGGCGTACATGGTCATTGGTGTCTCCCTGTTTTCCTGAAGGTTTCAGGGAAAGAATAGCTGAATATCGGGTTCTGCAAGTATGAATGCAAAAATAAGCTGTCACGCGTTCGTCTTATTAACGACCGGTCGTAAAGCCCTCGATAAACTGAACCACGAATAAACCGCATTAAACAACACCACGCCCGCGGTGACGATAAACACGGCGCGGAAACCAAAACTGGCGGAAATCCCGGCTCCGACAAGCGGTCCGGTGACGTTGCCGATATCGCGAAATGACTGGTTATAGCTAAAAATGCGGCCGGCTATCTGGTTCGTTGAGTTGTAAACCAGCAGGGTCTGAACCGCAGGCAGTAACGCGCCGTCTGCCGCTCCCAGTAAGAAGCGCAGCAGGCCAAGCTGCCACGGTGCTTGTACCATCGACATCGGAATAAGGAGCAGAACGGAAATCACCAGGGCGCATATCAGGATTTTTTCCGGGCCCACGCGGTCCCCCAGTTTTCCCAGCCTCGGGGCGCTGAGCAGCGCCGCCACGCCGGGCACCGACGCGATAAGCCCGCTGATAAACGCAATATTACTGACGTCACCGGCCAGATCGCGAACGTAGAGCGTCAGAATAGGGGCAATCGACCCGGTTGCTACCTGAATAATCAGGGTCGTTACGAACAGGCTTAGCACCAGCCTGGGGTTTTTAAGCGAGGTCAGCACATCCCGTGCGTGGAGCATCTCTTTTCGAGTGACCGGGGTGAAACGTTCACGGATACAGAGCAGCGTGACGATAAAGCAGAGAAAAAGGACGCTGGCAGTAATGAAAAAGACCGGACGCAGGCCGTAGTTATCCGCCAGCAGCCCGCCTGCCAGCGGTCCCAGCAATGCGCCGCTCACGCCTCCGGTGGAGAGCGTTCCGAGCGCCCAGCCGCTTTTGTGTCGCGGAATTTGGGTGGCGATGAGCGCATTTGCGTTAGGAATAAAGCCCCCCAGCAGGCCCAGTAACGCGCGCAAAATCAGAAATTGCCAGACGTTCTGCGCAAGGCCCATCAGCGCCATGATGATGGCCATCCCTAGTGCTGAACGCAGCAGCATGATCTTTCGTCCTTTGCGATCGGCAAGGCCACCCCAGAAGGGCGAAGCAATCGCGGAAAAGAGAAAGGTGATACTGAAGACCAGGCCAGACCACATATTGAGCGCACTGTGACCGGTGACGCCAAGTTGTTCAACGTAAAGCGGCAGGAAGGGCATCACCAGGCTAAACGCCGCACCGGTGAGAAAACAGCCAAGCCACGCAACCGTGAGGTTACGCTTCCAGTTTATGGGGGCATCTGAGGGTGACATAACAATCCGCATAATGAGGTGCAAAGCACCATAGGCCTGAAGTAATAAGCCTGCTAAGTATGCGCCTGGGTTATGATCGCTGCAATGCGGAGGAGCTTTTAAAGCTAAATGAGCGTGCGGCCCTGATGGCCGCACGGAAAATTAATAGCGCGACGGCATACCCTCTGGCCGCGTTTTGAAGCGACGATGGAGCCACATATACTGCTCCGGCGCGAGCATGATGCATTTCTCAACCACTCTGTTCATCCAGCGAGCGGTCGTTTCCGCATCGTCCAGCGGCGGCGCGAGTTCCGGCTCGAGCATCATTAACTCGTAGCCTGAGCCATCCGGCTTGCGACGCGGGACAAACGGGACGATCGCGGCTTTGGACATTTTCGCCAGCATCCAGGTACCGGTGGTTGTGGCCGCCTCTTCAACGGCGAAGAACGGGACAAATACGCTGGATTGTGGGCCATAATCGTGGTCAGGGGCATACCAGATCACTTCACCTGATTTCAGCGCGCGGATCATCCCCTTCAGGTCTTTACGGTCGATCATACTTTTGTTGGAGCGCATACGACCATTGGTCTGGATTAAATCGATCACCGGGTTATCGTTAGGGCGATAAACACCAATACCGGGTGCCTGCATGCCAAACATACGCGCACCGATCTCCAGCGTCAGAAAATGCACGCCAATCAGCAGTACGCCTGTCTTATTGGCCTGAAGCGTATGCACAGGCTCCATACCCGTCCCGGTGACTTCACTCCAGCGGGCCATCCGTTTGTCTGGCCAGAACCACGCCATACCGGTTTCCATCAGCCCCATGCCAACGGATTCGAAATTCCTGGTCACCATCTCATGACGTTCCGCCTCGCTCATCTGCGGGAAGCACAGCTCAAGGTTGCGGTAGGCAATCCTGGCGCGGCGTTTCATGAATTTTTGACCAATACGGCCCACACATTTGCCCACACGGAAAATCACAGGGTAAGGGAGTTGGACCATCAGCCATAAAAAACCAATGCCAAGCCAGGTCAACCAATAGCGGGGATGCAAAAGGGCGACAGTAAATTTCGGTAACTGGGTCATGTCTTTCCTGTGTTCTAACGTCCTGTTTAGCTATTGTCTCATTTTTTGAGGCGTAGCCAAAATGTCTGTCTTCGAAACGTGTACGAATGCAGCAATTGTTAAGTCTGACTAACTAGGGTGTGTGAAATGTAGCGTAAATTGTGTGGATGTAAATTGTCATTGTTTGCTATATGATGCCGACCGATTTTTCATTCTCTCTAACGATTGCAGGACTTGTACACCATGCCAGTGTTACACAACCGCGTTTCGAATGAGATGTTAAAGGCGCGTATGTTGGCTGAAACCGAACCGCGCACGACAATCTCATTCTACAAATACTTCACCATCAACGATCCACAAGCGACCCGCGATGCGCTTTATCAGGCCTTCACGACGCTGAATGTTTTCGGGCGCGTCTATCTTGCCCGTGAAGGCATCAATGCCCAGATCAGCGTACCGGAAAGCAAAGTGAACGCCTTCCGCGACCTGCTTTACGGGTTCGATCCGGCTCTCAACGGTGTACGCCTGAACATTGCCCTGGATGATGACGGTAAATCATTCTGGGTACTGCGCATGAAAGTGCGTGAACGCATTGTCGCGGATGGTATTGACGATCCGGCGTTTAACGCCGCTGATGTCGGGGAATACCTGAAAGCGGCGGAAGTGAATGCGATGCTGGACGATCCGGATGCGGTGTTCATCGATATGCGTAACCATTATGAGTATGAAGTGGGGCATTTCGAAAACGCGATGGAAATTCCGGCTGATACCTTCCGCGAGCAACTGCCAAAAGCGGTTGAGATGATGCAGGAACATAAAGATAAAAAGATCGTGATGTACTGCACCGGCGGGATCCGCTGTGAGAAGGCCAGCGCCTGGATGAAGCACAACGGGTTTAATAAGGTCTGGCACATTGAAGGCGGCATTATTGAGTACGCCCGCCGTGCCCGTGAGCAGGGTTTACCGGTGCGTTTTATCGGTAAGAACTTTGTCTTTGACGAACGAATGGGCGAGCGTATTTCAGAGGATGTGATTGCCCACTGTCACCAGTGCGGTACGCCGTGTGATACCCATACCAACTGCAAAAATGACGGATGTCATTTGCTGTTTATTCAGTGTCCGGCCTGTGCCGAGAAATTTAACGGATGCTGCAGCGAACTGTGCAGTGAAGAGAGCATGCTGCCGGAAGAGGAGCAACGCCGTCGTCGTGCAGGACGGGAAAATGGTAACAAGATTTTTAATAAATCCCGTGGACGTCTGAACACCAAACTGGGTATTCCCGACCCTGAATAAGGCTGATGCCCGGCAGCGTGAAAGCCTGCCGGGCGTCGTTATTATGACTTCTGCTGAACGCCTTCAACGGAAATAATCAGTTCGACATCCTGAGAAGCAGGGCCCAAATCGGTAGTAATATTAAAGTCTTTCAGGTGAATTTTACCTGCGGCTTCAAATCCGGCACGTTTACCCCCCCACGGATCGTCACCCTGGCCCATTAATTTTGCATTCAGCGTAACCGGTTTTGTCACGCCGTTGAGCGTCAGGTTGCCGGTAATATCCAGCTTATCGCCATCTTTTTTCACTTCCGTGGAGGTGAAGGTGGCCTGCGGGAATTTAGACACGTTCAGGAATTCCGCACTGCGCAAATGTTTATCGCGTTCTGCATGATTGGTGTCGACGCTGTTGGTATTAATGGTCACGTTGACTTTATCGGCGGCAGGATTTTTTTCGTCAAAGCTGAATGTGCCGTCAAAATCATTAAAGGTGCCATACAGCCAGCTATACCCGAGATGCTGAATACGGAAATTGACGAAAGCATGTTGGCCCTCTTTATCAATTTTATAGTCAGCAGCAACGGCTGAGCCGGTGGTAAATAACAGAGAACCCAGTGCGATACCCAGCAGGTGTTTTTTCATTTTAAGCTCCAGAGTCAACTGACGAGCGGCCAAGCATGCGCTTTAGCGTATCGTCTTTATCGATGAAATGATGTTTAAGGGCGGCAAGCCCGTGCAGCACGGACAGGATAACCACGCTCCATGCCAGCCAGAGGTGAATCACCCCGGCAATATCGGCCTGTGATCCCGCATCGGCAAGCGTTGCCGGGACATCAAAAATGCCAAAAACGCTTATCGGTTTACCCTCTGCTGTCGAGATGAGATAGCCGCTGATCAGAAGAGCGAAGAGCAGCGCATAAAGCGTAATATGCGCGGCAACAGCGCTGATACGGGTAAATTTACTGTGGGTCTTTGGCGCGGCAGGCGGCGGTGAAATGTGTCGCCAGATCACGCGAATAACCAGCCCCATCATCAGCAGCACGCCGATGCTCTTATGCAGCTCCGGGGCCTGGTGATACCAGCCATCGTAATAGCTGAGCGTCACCATCCAGAGGCCAAGTCCGAACATGGCATAGACCGCAATAGCAAATATCCAGTGCAAGCTTATGGATATTATTCCATAGCGCCGGGAGGTGTTACGCAATTGCATCAGGATTACCATTATCAAATAAACAGAGCAGTAAAAATGAACGGGAAGGAATGATATTGCAACTGAAATAAGTCGATATTGATTTTTATTTTATTTATTTCAGCGGTTTTGAAAATGATCCGCAAAGGTAATTCAATGTCTTCGTGCAAGATTTAACAAAGGGCTAATTGAGGAATTGTTCTAACTTAAGTAAATATAAAGTAATGTCAATAAATGTCAGGCAGGCTTTCAGTAAAATACAATGTAAATAAAATCAATGATGGCCAGCAGCGCCCACAATAAGATATAGAGCATCAAATGCTCACGAATATTATTGATGAGAAAACCCACAACTTTGCGCATAGCGCCCCGCAAACCGTAACAAAAAGACGGGCTCCGGAACGTCCGAAGCCCGTGGTGGATTATCCGTTAAAACGTGAAAGAGAGAAGGGCGTCAGATCAAACTGCGGTGTAATACCCTGGGCAAACTGCGCGGCAATTTCACCCAGCACCGACGCGAACTTAAAGCCATGACCGCTCAGACCGGTGATGAGCAATGTGTTCTCATGCCCGGGCAGCGTATCGATAATAAAGTCTTCGTCCGGCGTGTTGTCGTAGGTACATGCCGCGCCATAGAGTAAGCCACCGACGCCCGGCAGAATATTTCGCAGGAACGAGAAAGCTTCAGAGCCATCCTGTGGGTAGGCGCCAAACGGTTTACGTTCTTCAGGAGAGGAGATAATTTGTCCTCCATTGTGTTTCCCGATTTTGAGCGCGTCTTTATCCGAAGGGAAGCCGTAGAACTGATCGCCGTTGGGTAACTCGCCGGTGAACGCCGGGAATTTATTCTGCGTACTGTAACGGCCATCAGACTGGAACCAGGAGAAGACCTTGCGCACCGGCTGTACGGGCAGGTCTGGCAGCAGACGGGTTACCCAGGTACCGGCACTGATGAGCAATCGGGAGGCCGTGTACTCTCCGTCCAGGGTTGTCACCGTGACACCGTCAGCATCATGTTTAATGGCCTCGACCGGGCAATTGAAAAGCTGGGCGCAGCCTGCTTTCGCGGCCAGCGCTATCCAGGTTTTTATTGCTGTTTCGCAATGCAACACCCCAGAATGGGCTTCAAAGAGACCAACATAATCGTCCGGGACGGTGATTTCCGGCCAGCGTGACATGATCCCCGCCGCGTCGAGCTTCTCAACGTCCAGGTTAAATGTCTTCGCGCTGCGTTCGACGCTGGCGAGAAAATCAGAGCGGGCAGGACCAAGGTTAATGATGCCCGTGCGTTCGAAAATGCGTTCCTCAGTCTGTTTAGCCAGTTCGTCCCAGAGCGCTTGCGCGCGAAGTACCAGCGGGACATAGCGCTCGCCTTCACCATAGGCATGACGAATGAGGCGAGTATCGCCATGATGGCTTCCCTCTGAATGAGGGGGAAGATGGGCATCTATCATCAGAACCTTGAGGCCAGCCTGAGTGGCATAATATCCGGCGGCAGAACCAACGGAGCCGCTACCAATAATAATCAGATCATATTTCATGGGCATCTCTTAAACTAACGCTTTGTTAGCAGAGTAATTAACATCGGGGGCTTATACAAGGGAGAAATAAATAAGGCACCCCGAGGGTGCCTGTAGAGTGAAAAGTGGGCTAAACGCTAATGCCGTTTATACTCATTTTCCTGGTAGTCGCCAGATTCTATTTTTGCGATGCCTGCTTCCAAAATAGAAATAAACTGACGGGCGACGTCTGTCGTAAGCCACAGCGTCTGTCCAACTTCCGCTTCTTCACGGTTCAGCTGATTTGGGGTCTGGTAGTGCAAACGCAGCATCAGTGCATCGTAGCTGTCTACGGTACTGATATCCCAGCCAACGAGTGGGTGGGTCTGGATGACTTCGCTATTCTTTTCCATTATAACCCCCATAATGCGTGTTAGAAGACAACGACTTCGAGGTTCAATGCATGTTTTTCTGAAGCAACTTCAGTATACAAGTAATAAGGGTTCCTAAGGGAAAAATAAACAGCTAGCAACACATTTTTCTGCTTTTTAGGATTGTTCGAACAATAAAACACCATGTTGTTCACGATTTTTAAAGAAGTTGCCGAATTAATTTGAACTTTCTGGATTTTCAGGCGAAAAAAAAGCCGGGGCGACCCGGCAAAAAAACACAATGAGGGAGCAGTGTTAATCTGTGATGAACCAGTCGTCGGCGCTTTCCCACGTTTCCTGCAGGATTTGGGTGATACGCGCTTTATCTTCTTTCGCGCCGCCAATGACGGAGAGGTTGTTTGCGGCCGCGTAACGCACCGTTACGGCACCGTCGTTTTCGGGAAAGGTGTTGTTAATACGACGGGATAATTCGCCTGCAAGCGCATCAAGCGCGCCGGCAGGCAGAACGGTAGTTTTGGCTATGGTGACTTCAATACGCATAAATGCCCCCTGTGTAATATACTGTTTATTTATACAGGTATATTATCGGTTTGACAACAAGGGGCACTGATTTTTTAGCGTTTTACCGTCCAGCGAACGGTTTCACCTGCCAGGAATGGGATCAGCGTGTCATCGGTCAGTGGAATGGCTTCCTCAACCTGGCTCTCTTTACGTTCCAGCTCAATGAAGGTCTCATTGACCGGCAACCCATAAAAACGGGGGCCATTGAGTGAGCAGAACGCCTCGAAATGCGGCAGGGCATTCATCTCTTCAAACACGGTTGCATAGCTGGCGAGAGCGGTTGGGGCATTAAAGCAGCCCGCACAGCCGCAGCTTGCTTCTTTGCGATGACGCGCATGAGGTGCGGAATCCGTGCCCAGAAACGCGCGGGAGAAACCGCTGGCAACCAGTTCGCGCAGCGCCTGCTGGTGAATGTTACGCTTGAGGATCGGCAGGCAGTACAGATGTGGACGTACACCGCCAACCAGCATGTGGTTACGGTTAAACATCAAATGCTGTGGCGTGATGGTGGCGGCGATAAGCTCGTTACCGTCGCGGACATACTCAGCGGCATCTTTGGTGGTGATGTGCTCGAAGACCACTTTGAGCGCGGGAAGGCGCTGACGCAGGGGCTCCATCACGGTGTCGATAAAACGGGCTTCACGGTCAAAGATGTCGATCTCGGCATGCGTGACTTCACCGTGAACCAGCAGCGGCATACCCAGTTTCTGCATGCGCTCCAGCACCGGCATGATGGCATCAATGCTGGTAACGCCGTGGCTGGAGTTGGTGGTGGCATTGGCCGGGTAAAGTTTCGCAGCGGTGAATACGCCTTCGTTAAACCCGCGCTCCACTTCGTTTGGATCCAGGGAATCGGTCAGGTAGCAGGTCATCAGCGGGGTGAAATCATGGCCCGCCGGGACGGCATCCAGAATGCGCTGGCGATACGCCATTGCGGCATCGACGGTGGTGACTGGTGGCACCAGGTTAGGCATGACAATCGCGCGGCCATAAATTTCGCTGGTATAAGGCACGACGGTTTTGAGCATATCGCCATCGCGCAGATGGATATGCCAGTCGTCAGGGCGGCGGATTTTAAGAACCTGGGGTTGTGCAGTCATGGAAGCTCCGGCTTGTCAGGAATCAGTCATTCGGATGGCTGTTTATGCCGGACACAAATCATAAGCGGAAACGTTTTCGTTTGCACACTTTTCCGTAAAAAAAAGGGCGCCTCGGCGCCCTACGGATTAATCAGTAAAGGGAATAATGATTTCTCCCGGTTTCACCTCTATCCCTTTAGCATACTTTTTCGCAAGCGCTTCACCCTTGCTCTTGTCTTCACTTAAGACATAGGCTGGCTGCTGATTAAAATAGTTACGCAGAGACTGATTCAGATAAGGCATCAGGGTTTGCAGCACAGATTTCATCTTGTCCGGCGTGACTTCCGCATCGACAACTTCCATCTCCTGCAGGTAAATAGCCCCTTTCTCTTTGTTAAAGACCGGCAGCGCTTTCAGCTTCAGCTTGATATTGGCTTTCTGGTTGCCGAAGAGGGAGGTCATATCGAGGTTTGCATCCCCGTTCAGCGTCACTTTGTTTGGCTCTTCACGTCCTATCTGGCTGGTCAGGTTACTGAGGACGATATGCGCATCTGCAAGCCCGGGCACGCCGATGTCTTTTGAAAAGTTGTTATGTTTTTCCAGCGCCTGATTAATTTCCTGTTCACTGACGGTGTATTGCGTAAGCTGGTTACAGCCCACCAGCAGACCGCTGACAATGAATGCAGCGGCAATGACAATTTTCTTCATAGTGTTCCTCAACGAAAAATCGGCGCTTCTGTCCTGTTACGTCAGTATGTCAGTGTGAAATGGCAGAAACCAGCAGAAAAAACTGAGAAGTGAGGCGGGAGGGACCTCCCGCCAGAGGGAAGGGCTACGCGCCCGGTTCGAGCATGCCGCTTGCGCTGCGCTTCTGGCTGAACTGCCACCAGAGGGCCAGCAGCGTCATAAAGCCCACCGCGCCGAGCATCATCCACGGCAGTTCCGGTTGATTCAGCGCTTTGCCTGCATCAAACAGCCAGCCGCCGCCGGCGTAACCCAAAGCCCCACCAAAGGCCAGACCGAGTCGGCTGAACCCCATATAGCTGCCGCGGGCACGCGCATCTGCAAGCGAGGCGCTCAGCGTCTCACGAGCCGGCTCGGCGATGATAGAGCCGATATAGAAGGTGCAAATCAGCGTAAACAGCTGCTGGAGAGAATTCACCAGACCGATGGGCATCATGCTCAGCGTCATTAAAAACAGCCCGGCCATCAGACGATGCTCCAGGCGAAAACGCCGTTCACTCCAGCGGGCAATCGGATAGAGCAGCGTCAGCGAAAGCGCGGCTTCGATGGCGTACATCCATTTCACGGCGGCCGGGGTTCCCGCAATATCATTGACCATGATAGGCAGCATCAGCATCACCTGCACGGCAAGCATGTAGTAACCCGTCAGGGTCAATACGTAGGTGACAAAACGTTTGTCGTGCAGGACGCGGCCCAGCCCTTCGCGTACCGGCGCTTTCACCGTCGACAATTTCCATGCTGGCAGATACAGGCCATTAAAGAGGGCGCACAGAATAAAGAGCACCGCGCCAGCCGCGCAGACCAGACGGAAATCGTACTGCAGCAACCAGCTCCCCAGAAGCGCGCCAATTACCGCGCCCGCGCTGTCCTGCATCATCAAAATCGAGAAGAAACGTCCGCGGTGCTGCGGGCGAATTAACTTCACCACCAGCGCGGTGCGCGGCGGGTCAAACAGGGTTCCGCCGATCCCGGAGAGAAAGCAGGAGAACCACAGAAGCCAGGGCTCATGGGCAACCGCCATCGTGGCAAAGCCTGCCGCACGAAGCAGCATACCGGTCACAATCATCGGTTTCGCGCCAAAGCGGTCAGCAATGGCGCCGCCAAACACCCCAAGGCCTTGCTGGACAAACTGGCGTAAACCCAACGCGATGCCAACTATCAGCGCCGCCCAACCCATTTGATCGACAAAGCGAATCGAGATAAGAGGAAACACGACAAAAAAGCCGAGCACGACCAGCATGTTATCGACTAGCAGGAAATATTTACCCAGGCTCCTCGCCTGTGATACGCGGGACATTTTCCCTCCAGGGAAAACAGGATGGTGAGCACGCTAACATTCTGCGGGGTTACTGCGCGTTTTCCCACCCCTGGGCGTGACAATATTTTTTTATCAAAAGAGCGCTTTGATAGAGAGTTCTCATCGAAAAATGTGAAAAGAGGTCAAAATGGTATGTCACTGTTTTCACAGACGGCGCAGGCACAGGTATAGTAAAGCTAATGGGTCAGCAGAAGTGACGGGAAGGAGTGGTATCGATGTTTGGCTATCGCAGTAATGTGCCAAAAGTGCGTCTGACAACGGACAGGCTGGTCGTTCGTCTGGTGCATGAGCGTGATGCCTGGCGTCTGGCGGATTATTACGCCGAGAATCGCCAGTTTTTAAAACCCTGGGAACCCGTTCGGGATGAGAGCCATTGTTACCCATCCGGCTGGCAGGCGCGCCTCAGTATGATTGCGGAATTTCATAAGCAGGGAAGTGCGTTTTATTTTGCGCTGCTGGATCCCGAAGAAAAAGAGATTATCGGCATCGCCAACTTTTCAAACGTCGTGCGCGGATCGTTTCACGCCTGCTACCTCGGCTACTCCATCGGTCAGAAATGGCAGGGGCAGGGGCTGATGTATGAAGCATTAACGGTGGCGATCCGTTATATGCAACGCACGCAACATATCCATCGTATTATGGCGAACTATATGCCGCATAATCAGCGCAGCGGTAATTTGCTGGCGCGTTTAGGGTTTGAGAAAGAGGGTTACGCCAAAGACTATCTGCTGATAGATGGAGAATGGCGCGACCATGTCCTCACTGCATTAACCACCCGGGACTGGACAGCGGGTCGCTAAGGAGAAGAGATGAAATATCAGTTAAGCGGTGCAGAAGCGCGCGTCGTCGGATGCCTGCTGGAAAAACAGGTCACGACGCCGGAGCAATATCCGCTCTCTGTCAACGCCGTCATGATGGCCTGCAACCAAAAGACCAACCGCGAGCCGGTAATGAACCTCAGCGAGCATGACGTTCAGGATGTGCTGGATGAACTGGTGAAACGCCATTATCTGCGCACCGTCAGCGGCTTCGGAAACCGCGTCACCAAGTACGAACAACGTTTTTGTAATTCCGAATTCGGCGACCTGAAGTTGAGCGCCGCGGAAGTGGCGGTGATCACGACCCTTTTACTGCGCGGGGCACAAACTCCCGGCGAGCTGCGCACACGGGCTTCCCGTATGCATGAGTTTGCGGATATGCAGGAAGTGGAACAAACCCTGGAAGGGCTTGCAACCCGCGAGGATGGCCCTTACGTGGTGCGTCTGGCACGCGAACCGGGCAAGCGTGAGAGCCGCTATATGCATCTCTTCAGTGGCGAGGTGGATACCGCGACGCTGGCAACGGAACAAGAGTCCACTGTTGTCAGCGGCAACCTGACGGCGCGCGTGGATGCGCTGGAAGAGGAGGTCGCTGGGCTGAAGCAGCGCCTGGACGCACTGCTGGCACATTTGGGAGATTAACAGTGAAAAAATTACGTGTAGGCGTGGTGGGGCTTGGCGGTATTGCGCAGAAAGCCTGGTTACCGGTATTAGGCGCGGCAACGGACTGGACGCTTCAGGGCGCGTGGTCACCTACCCGCGAGAAGGCTGAACGCATCTGCGCAACCTGGCGGATACCATACGCCGCTTCGCTGTCTGATCTTGCCCGCGAGTGCGATGCGGTATTTGTGCATACCTCAACGGCAACGCACTATCAGGTGGTCAGCGAACTGCTGAATGCCGGTGTTCACGTCTGTGTGGATAAGCCCCTGGCGGAGAACGTTCAGGATGCCGAGCGACTGATAGAGCTGGCGGCACGCAAGAACCTGACGCTGATGGTGGGCTTTAACCGCCGCTTCGCTCCGCTTTATCAGCAACTGAAGGCACAGCCGGGCGCGCTGGCCTCTCTGAGGATGGATAAACACCGTACCGACAGCGTCGGGCCAAACGATCTGCGCTTTACGCTTCTCGATGATTATCTGCACGTGGTGGACACGGCGCTCTGGCTGACAAACGGCCAGGCTCAGCTGAAAAGCGGGACCCTGATGACCAACGATCTGGGCGAGATGGTCTACGCCGAGCACCACTTTGCGCTGGAACATCTGCAGGTGACCACCACCATGCATCGTCGTGCGGGCAGTCAGCGGGAGTTCGTCCAGGCCGTCACTGACGGTGCGCTGTATGACATCACCGACATGCGGGAGTGGCGTGAAGAGAAGGGCAACGGTGTGGTCACGCTTCCGGCGCCGGGCTGGCAGAGCACTCTGGAGCAACGCGGCTTCGCGGGATGCGCCCGTCACTTCATTAGCTGCGTGCAAAATCAGACGGTTCCGGAAACCGCCGGTGAACAGGCCATCATGGCGCAACGCATCGTGGAACGACTCTGGCGAGAGGCCATGAGTGAATAACCCTCTGTAACATCTGCCGATAGTAATTCCCTTAAATCCGGGTAGACTAAGCGCCGATTGTTGGTTTCGCCGGGAGGCTTTTCGCCTACCCGGCCTGCAAATCCGAAGGCCTGCGCAAGCGCAACGCCGTCGGGCATTCATTACGCCTGCTCTGCAGGCGTTTTGCCGTATGGTTGTGGAAATTCACATTAATGAACTTATTAAAATCGCTGGCAGCCGTCAGCTCGATGACCATGTTTTCTCGCGTACTGGGTTTTGCGCGCGATGCCATTGTGGCAAGGGTTTTTGGTGCTGGGATGGCAACGGACGCCTTTTTCGTCGCGTTCAAACTGCCGAATTTATTGCGCCGTATTTTTGCTGAGGGGGCTTTCTCGCAGGCCTTCGTTCCAATTCTGGCGGAATATAAAAGCAAGCAGGGCGAAGATGCTACGCGGGTGTTTGTCGCCTACGTCTCCGGGCTGCTGACGCTGGCGCTGGCTATTGTGACAGTTCTGGGGATGCTGGCTGCGCCCTGGGTGATTATGGTGACCGCGCCGGGGTTTGCCGACACCGCTGATAAATTTGCGCTCACCACCCAGCTGCTGCGCATTACCTTTCCTTATATCCTGTTGATCTCACTGGCCTCGCTGGTGGGGGCAATCCTCAATACCTGGAACCGCTTCTCCGTTCCGGCGTTTGCGCCGACGTTTTTGAATGTCAGCATGATTGGCTTTGCCCTGTTTGCCGCACCGCATTTCAACCCGCCGGTACTGGCGCTGGCCTGGGCGGTGACCGTGGGTGGCGTCCTGCAGCTGGCATATCAGCTGCCGCATCTGAAGAAAATTGGCATGCTGGTTCTGCCGCGCATTAATTTCCGTGATGCCGGCGCAATGCGCGTCATGAAGCAGATGGGACCTGCAATCCTCGGGGTTTCTGTCAGCCAGATCTCACTTATCATCAATACCATCTTTGCGTCTTTCCTGGTGTCCGGTTCGGTCTCCTGGATGTACTACGCTGACCGTCTGATGGAGTTTCCTTCTGGCGTACTGGGCGTCGCGCTGGGGACGATTCTGCTGCCGTCGCTCTCTAAAAGCTTTGCCAGCGGCAACCATGATGAGTATTGCCGCCTGATGGACTGGGGCTTACGCCTCTGTTTCCTGCTGGCACTGCCAAGCGCGGTGGCGCTGGGGATCCTCGCGAAACCGCTGACCGTCTCGCTATTCCAGTACGGTAAATTTTCAGCCCATGATGCGTCCATGACTCAGCAGGCGCTGGTGGCGTACTCGGTGGGATTGATGGGGCTGATTGTTGTTAAAGTGCTGGCACCAGGGTTCTACTCCCGTCAGAACATTAAAACCCCGGTGAAGATTGCCCTGGTGACGCTGGTGATGACCCAGTTGATGAACCTGGCGTTTATTGGCCCGCTGAAGCACGCGGGTCTGGCTCTGTCTATTGGTCTGGCGGCCTGTCTGAATGCCGGGCTGTTGTACTGGCAGCTGCGTAAGCAGGATATCTTCACGCCGCAGCCGGGCTGGGCGAGTTTCCTTGTGCGACTGGTTATCGCGGTGCTGGTGATGGCAGCGGCGTTGCTCGGCATGATGCACGTGATGCCGGAGTGGTCGCTCGGCACCATGCCTTATCGTCTGCTGCGACTGATGGCCGTGGTGGGTGTTGGGGTTGTGGCTTACTTTGCCACCCTCGCCGTGTTGGGCTTCAAAGTGAAAGAGTTTGCCCGCCGTACGGCATAAACGCCAAAAGGGGAGTTCACCTTATGGTGCTCCCCACTGCTTGATTTGTCGCTTATGCTTCAAATCGAAATCTTTTTCCCGCCCGTAATACGTGCCGTCGCTGTCTGGCCATCCGCACCGTACAGCCCGGTTTCTTTATGCGGTTTTAACACCTCAAGCGCTTGCTGATTACGCTCTATCTGACCTTCAAGCAGCCAGCCGTTATGCTGGTTGAGATCGCGAAGGTGCTGGGTTTTTTCTGTAATAGTCTGCCAGCGCTCAACGATATCGTCGTTAGCACTGCGCTTAGGATCCTGCTCAGCGCGACGTTGCTGCTCAAGGTAATCCAGCGTCGCCAGAAGCGAGCTTTTGTCTTCAGTAATACGCTGCAACGCGCTGCCGTTGATGTGACCGGAAGAGAGGTGCTGTTGCTCAGCGTCCATTACCGTTTTCAGGTCGTTCAGGACAACCGTCATTTGATCCAGTATTTCTGACAGTCGACTCATACGGTTAGTTACTCTGTAAGAAACTCTGCGCTTCCTGAATCAGGGCGTCAGCAATTTTGCTGGTGTCCATTTTCAGCTCGCCGTTACGAATAGCCGTTTTCAGCGCTTCAACGCGTTCCATGTTGATATCGTTGCCGCCTGGCTGCATCAGTTTTGCCTGGGCATCGCTCAGGGTTACGCTGGTGCTGTTAGACGTTGACGGTTTTTCCAGACGCGTTTTCTGCGGCGTAGCGTCATTCGTTTCGCGAGGTTGTACAGCGCTTACCGGCTTCAGGGCTGATGTACGATCAATGCTCATAGTGTTGTCCTCATCGAGGGTTCGCGGCGTTGGCGCCTGACATCATCAATAGTTGAATATTTATCGGCAGCTGCAGCGAAATCTTTAAAAAGATTATAGGTTAATCAGAATATTCCCATCAGAATCGACGGTTCCGCTAACCACCTGCCCTGAAGACATTCTGACGCGGGCATTTTGCGCTACCGCGGCATTGTTTAACGCTTTCCCTTCACTGTTGATACTGAAGCCATCTCCATTGGCCACCACCATCACCTGTTGACCCGCCTTGACGCGCCACGCCTGGCGCAGCATCGACAGCTGTATCGGCTGGCCCGGTGCGACATCACGCAGGCTGACGGCGTCCTGCGCCTGGTTAATTTCAAGCATTGTCCGTGGCGGCAGCTGATCCAGACGGCCGCGCTTCAACGTCACGCTGTTGGCCTGTAGTGCGGTACCCCGGGCAATGGGGACAGCGGCGACAACATAATTGCCTGTCGCCTGGACTGCAACCTGTAAATACCGTTTTTCGTTGGCGCAGCGTGCCAGCACGTTCACGTTCCCCCACAGTCTGGTGGTGCCGGTCACGGTAAATGACGGCTGCTCACAGGAGGGATACAGATTCGGTGGCGTGCGTACCGTGACGACAACTTCATCGCTAAAGCCCGCCAGCTTCTGGGCAAAAAAGGTGTTTAGCTGATCCTGTAAACCATCCGCCTGCACCAGGGGGCTAAAAAGCAAGAAAGTTGCCATCAGGCCACGTTTTAACGTTTGCATCGCAAGTTCCACCGTTTCCAGAATTGAGTGAATTCTACCTGCAGTGGTTTTTCATCAACGCAATAAATAGCGACGCATTTTGCGCTTATTCCGTCGATAAGGCGGATGGGTTGAGATTTAAGCTGTGAACTGAAATTTTGCCATCAGCGGAGGAGACATGCTCGATAAACTCGACGCCGCGTTACGTTTTCAGCAGGAAGCGCTCAATTTACGTGCCCAGCGGCAGGAAATTTTAGCCGCCAATATCGCTAACGCCGATACGCCAGGGTATCAGGCGCGCGATATTGATTTTTCCAGTGAGCTTAAAAAAGTGATGGAGCGTGGACGCGCAGAAGGGAGCGGTGTCGCGCTCGCGCTGACCTCCTCACGTCATATTCCCGCTCAGACGATGACCGCACCAACGACCGATTTGCTTTATCGCATTCCCGACCAGCCTTCACTCGACGGTAACACCGTGGACATGGACCGGGAGCGTACACAGTTTGCCGATAACAGCCTGAAATACCAGACAGGCCTGACCGTTCTCGGCGGACAAATCAAAGGCATGATGAACGTCCTGCAGGGGGGCAACTGATAAATGGCCTTGCTGAATATTTTTGATATCGCCGGCTCGGCGCTTACCGCGCAGTCCAAACGTCTGAACGTAGCCGCCAGTAACCTGGCGAACGCCGACAGCGTGACCGGACCAGACGGTCAGCCTTATCGTGCGAAACAGGTCGTCTTTCAGGTCGATGCGGCGCCAGGTGCGGCCACCGGCGGTGTGAAAGTCTCTGATGTGGTTGAGAGCCAGGCACCGGACAAGCTGGTGTATGAGCCAGGCAACCCGCTGGCAGATGCTAACGGTTACGTAAAAATGCCTAACGTAGATGTGGTGGGTGAGATGGTGAACTCCATGTCGGCGTCACGCAGTTACCAGGCAAACGTCGAAGTGCTTAATACCGTGAAGAGCATGATGCTCAAAACACTCACTCTCGGCCAGTAAAGGAGACATGCATGTCCATCGCCGTAAATGTGAATGATCCCACGAACTCAGGTGTTAATGGCGCCAAAAGTTCGACGGGTTCCAACGCCCTGACGGGCAGTAACGCGTCCGATCTGCAGAGCAGCTTTCTGACGCTGCTGGTGGCGCAGCTGAAGAACCAGGATCCCACCAATCCGATGCAGAACAACGAGCTGACCACGCAACTGGCACAGATCAGTACCGTCAGCGGCATTGAAAAACTCAATACCACCCTTGGCTCCGTTTCCGGTCAGATTGACAACAGCCAGTCTCTGCAGGCTGCGAATCTGATTGGTCATGGGGTGATGATCCCGGGGACCACGATCCTTGCCGGCACCAGCACTACCGAGGGGACGTCAACCACGACCACCACGCCGTTTGGCGTTGAGCTGCAGCAGCCGGCTGACAAAGTGACTGCGACGATCAGCGATGCGAGCGGGGCAGTGGTACGCACCATTGACATCGGTGAGCTGAAGGCAGGCGTACACACCTTTACCTGGGACGGCAGCCTGACCGACGGCACGAAAGCACCAAACGGTTCTTACAAAGTGGCGATCAGCGCCAGCAACGGAACCACCCAACTGGTGGCGCAGCCGCTGCAGTTCGCGCTGGTTCAGGGCGTGATTAAAGGCGCCGGCGGTAACAAACTGGATTTGGGTACCTCGGGTACCACCACGCTCGACGAAGTTCGGCAGATTATCTAAGCCTTAACACTTATCAGGAGTAAGTCATGGCCTTTTCTCAAGCGGTCAGCGGCCTGAATGCTGCGGCCACCAACCTGGATGTCATTGGCAACAACATCGCCAACTCCGCGACCTATGGTTTTAAATCCGGTTCTGCCTCATTTGCAGATATGTTTGCCGGTTCCAAAGTGGGTCTGGGCGTGAAAGTTGCGGGCATCACTCAGGACTTTACCGACGGTACGACGACCAACACCGGTCGTGGTCTGGACGTCGCCATCAGCCAGAACGGTTTCTTCCGTATGGTCGATTCCAACGGCTCTGTGTTCTACAGCCGTAACGGTCAGTTCAAACTGGACGAAAATCGTAACCTGGTGAACATGCAGGGTCTGCAATTAACCGGTTATCCTGTTGCGGGTACCCCGCCAACGGTTCAGACCGGCGCTAACCCGCAGGCGATCAATATCCCAACGACCTTGATGGCGGCGAAATCCACCACCACCGCGTCCCAGCAGATCAACCTGAACTCTACTGACACCGCGCCAACCACGGCCTTTGATCCGACCAACCCTGACAGCTACAACAAAAAAGGGACGGTGACGGTCTTTGACAGCCAGGGTAATGCGCACAACATGAACCTGTTTTACGTTAAAGACGCGACTCCGGCAAACTCCTGGAAAGTCTATGCCCAGGACGGCAGCGTTGCAGGAAGCACGCCATCCCTGGCGACCACGCTGACCTTCAACACCAGCGGCGTACTGACCGGCGGCGGCAGCATCAATATCACCACCGGCACCGTTCCAGGTGCAACGCCAGCCACGTTTGCGATGAGCTTCGCCAATTCCATGCAGCAGAACACCGGCGCCAATAACATCGTGGCAACCAACCAGAACGGTTACAAACCGGGTGACCTGGTGAGCTACCAGATCAACGACGACGGCACCGTGGTGGGTAATTACTCCAACGAACAGACCCAGGCCCTGGGCCAGATCGTGCTGGCTAACTTCGCCAACAACGAAGGTCTGAAGTCTGAAGGCGATAACGTCTGGTCTGCCACCCAGTCTTCCGGCGTGGCGCTGCTGGGTACCGCGGGCTCCGGTAACTTCGGTACGCTGACCAACGGTGCGCTGGAAGCGTCTAACGTGGATCTGAGTAAAGAACTGGTGAACATGATCGTCGCGCAACGTAACTATCAGTCGAACGCGCAGACCATCAAAACCCAGGATCAGATCCTCAACACGCTGGTTAACCTGCGTTAAGCGGCTGACAGGAAAGCGCAATGGATCACGCAATATATACCGCGATGGGCGCGGCAAGCCAGACGCTCAATCAGCAGGCTGTTACTGCCAGCAACCTGGCAAACGCCTCTACACCGGGCTTTCGTGCGCAGCTTAATGCGCTGCGTGCGGTCCCGGTGGAAGGGCTCTCCCTGCCGACGCGTACGCTGGTTACGGCCTCTACGCCGGGTGCGGATATGACGCCAGGCCAGATGGATTACACCTCACGCCCGCTGGACGTTGCCCTGCAACAGGACGGCTGGCTGGCGGTGCAGACCGCTGACGGCGGTGAAGGATATACCCGTAACGGTAACATCCAGGTGAGTGCCACGGGCCAGCTGACGATTCAGGGTCATCCGGTAATGGGTGAAGCGGGTCCGCTGACGGTGCCGGAAGGGTCTGAGCTGACTATCGCGGCCGACGGGACCATTTCGGCATTGAACCCGGGCGATCCGGCCAATACCGTTGCGCCCGTTGGGCGTCTGAAGCTGGTGAAGGCGGAAGGCAAAGAGGTGCAGCGTGGCGATGACGGGATGTTCCGTCTGACCCAGGCGACCCAGGCCACTCGGGGTGCCACGTTACAGGCCGATCCGAGCATCCGCGTGATGTCCGGCGTTCTGGAAGGCAGTAACGTCAAGCCGGTCGAAGCGATGACCGACATGATCGCCAGTGCCCGCCGTTTTGAAATGCAGATGAAGATTATCAGCAGCGTTGATGAAAACGCGGGCAAGGCTAACCAACTTCTGGCTATGAGTTAACAGGACTCCTTATGATCAGTTCTTTATGGATCGCGAAAACTGGCCTGGACGCGCAGCAAACCAACATGGATGTGATTGCCAACAACCTGGCAAACGTCAGCACCAATGGTTTCAAGCGTCAGCGTGCGGTTTTCGAAGATTTGCTTTATCAAACCATCCGCCAGCCGGGAGCGCAGTCTTCTGAACAAACGACGCTGCCATCCGGCCTGCAGATTGGTACCGGTGTTCGTCCGGTAGCCACCGAGCGTCTGCATAGCCAGGGCAACCTGTCTCAGACCAACAACAGCAAAGACGTGGCAATCAAAGGCCAGGGGTTCTTCCAGGTGCAGCTGCCTGACGGAACTTCTGCCTATACCCGCGACGGATCGTTCCAGGTCGATCAGAATGGTCAGCTGGTGACGGCGGGTGGTTTCCAGGTTCAGCCTGCGATTACCATCCCGGCGAATGCCCTGAGTATTACTATCGGGCGTGACGGCGTGGTGAGTGTGACGCAGCAGGGGCAGGCCGCACCTGTTCAGGTTGGACAGCTAAACCTGACCACCTTCATGAACGACACCGGTCTGGAAAGCATTGGTGAGAACCTCTACACCGAAACGCAATCCTCCGGTACGCCAAATGAAAGCACCCCGGGCCTCAACGGTGCGGGTCTGTTGTATCAGGGTTATGTGGAAACCTCGAACGTGAACGTTGCGGAAGAGCTGGTGAATATGATCCAGGTCCAGCGCGCGTATGAAATTAACAGTAAAGCAGTGTCGACGACCGACCAGATGCTGCAGAAACTGACGCAACTCTAAGGTGTAGCCCGGTGCGGTCAACGCCGCGCCGGCTCCCTGTTTTCGAAGATGAAGGCAATGCAAAAAAACGCGGCGTTTCGTTATCCGATACTGACTGTTCTGGCTGTCACCCTCAGCGGGTGTGCCTTGATCCCGTCTAAACCTTTAGTGCAGGGTGCGACTACCGCCCAACCCGTTCCTGGCCCGGCGCCAGTGGTGAACGGCTCCATTTTCCAGACCGCGCAGCCAATCAATTATGGCTATCAACCGCTGTTTGAAGATCGCCGCCCGCGTAATGTCGGCGATACGTTGACCATTGTGCTGCAGGAAAACGTCAGCGCGAGCAAGAGCTCGTCGGCGAATGCCAGCCGCGATGGCAAAACCAATTTCGGTTTCGATACCGTTCCACGCTATCTGCAGGGCCTGTTCGGCAATGCGCGTGCTGATGTCGAGGCCTCTGGCGGCAATACCTTTAACGGTAAAGGTGGCGCGAATGCCAGCAATACCTTTAGCGGCACGCTGACGGTGACGGTTGACCAGGTGCTGGTTAACGGCAATTTACACGTTGTGGGTGAAAAACAGATCGCCATCAATCAGGGCACTGAGTTCATTCGTTTCTCGGGCGTGGTTAATCCTCGCACCATCAGCGGCACCAACACCGTTCCGTCCACCCAGGTGGCGGATGCGCGCATCGAGTACGTCGGTAACGGCTACATCAATGAAGCGCAAAATATGGGTTGGCTGCAGCGTTTCTTCCTTAACTTATCGCCGATGTAAGCGAGGTGACCCATGTTTAAATCGATCTTCGCCGTGGCGCTGGCGCTGGTGGCAACGTTTGCCCAGGCTGACCGTATTCGCGATCTCACCAGCGTTCAGGGCGTACGCGAAAACTCGCTGATTGGCTATGGCCTGGTGGTGGGTCTGGACGGAACAGGCGACCAGACCACCCAGACGCCATTCACGACTCAAAGTTTGAACAACATGCTTTCCCAGCTCGGTATTACCGTCCCGGCGGGAACCAACATGCAGCTGAAAAACGTGGCCGCGGTCATGGTCACCGCCTCCTACCCGGCGTTCGCGCGCCAGGGGCAGACAATTGATGTCGTGGTCTCGTCAATGGGTAACGCCAAAAGCCTGCGTGGTGGCACGCTGCTGATGACTCCGCTGAAAGGGGTCGACAGCCAGGTTTATGCGCTGGCGCAGGGGAACATTCTGGTCGGCGGTGCCGGCGCGTCTGCGGGCGGCAGCAGTGTGCAGGTGAACCAGCTGAACGGCGGGCGTATCACCAATGGTGCGATCATTGAGCGTGAACTGCCGACCCAGTTTGGCGCAGGTAACACCATTAACCTGCAGCTGAATAATGAAGACTTCACGATGGCGCAGCAGATTGCCGACACCATCAACCGTAGCCGCGGCTATGGCAGCGCCACGGCGCTGGATGCCCGTACCGTGCAAATCCGCACCTCTACCGGCAGCAGCAACCAGGTCCGTATGCTGGCTGATATCCAGAATATGGAAGTGAATGTTCCGGTTCAGGATGCCAAAGTGATTATCAACTCGCGCACCGGTTCGGTCGTAATGAACCGCGAAGTGTCGCTCGACAGCTGTGCCGTGGCGCAGGGTAACCTCTCCGTGACGGTTAACCGCTCCGCCAACGTCAGTCAGCCTGATACCCCGTTCGGGGGTGGCCAGACCGTGGTGACGCCACAAACGCAGATTGATTTGCGCCAGAGCGGTGGATCGCTGCAGAGCGTACGCTCCAGCGCGAACCTCAATAGCGTGGTTCGGGCCCTGAATGCCCTGGGGGCGACGCCGATGGATCTGATGTCGATTCTGCAATCCATGCAAAGCGCGGGCTGTCTGCGCGCCAAACTGGAAATCATCTGATGCTGACCGATAGCAAGCTGTTGACCGGTGCTGCCTGGGATGCCCAGTCGCTCAACGAACTGAAAACCAAAGCAGGTAAGGACCCGGCGGCGAATATCCGCCCGGTCGCCCGCCAGGTGGAAGGGATGTTTGTACAGATGATGCTGAAAAGCATGCGTGAAACCCTGCCGAAAGACGGGATGTTCAGCAGTGATTCAACCCGTCTTTACACCAGCATGTATGACCAGCAGATTGCGCAGCAGATGACCGCCGGGAAAGGCCTCGGTCTGGCTGATATGATTGTCAAACAGACCGAAGCCGCGCAGGGCATCCAGCCGGATGATAAGCCACAGCAGGTGCCGATGAAGTTCGACCTGCAAACGGTGACCAGTTATCAAAATCAGGCCCTGACGCAGATGGTGCGCAAAGCCGTACCGAAGGCCACGAGCACCAGCGATGAGCCACTTTCTGGCGACAGCAAAGACTTCCTGGCGCAGCTCTCGCTGCCGGCACGTCTTGCCAGTGAACAGAGCGGCGTGCCTCATCACCTGATCCTCGCGCAGGCGGCGCTGGAGTCCGGCTGGGGTCAGCGGCAGATCCGTAAAGAAAACGGCGATCCGAGCTTTAACATCTTCGGCGTGAAGGCCACGTCGAGCTGGAAGGGGCCGACCACCGAGATCACCACCACTGAATATGAAAACGGTGCGGCGGTGAAGGTTAAAGCCAAATTCCGCGTCTATAGCTCCTATCTGGAAGCCTTATCCGACTATGTGGGCCTGTTGAGCCGAAATCCGCGTTACACCGCCGTTACACAGGCGGCAACCGCGGAGCAGGGCGCTCAGGCACTGCAGAATGCGGGCTACGCCACCGATCCGAACTATGCGCGTAAGCTCACCAGTATGATTCAGCAGCTGAAATCGATGGGCGAGAAGGTCAGCAAAGCCTATAGCACAGATATCGAAAATCTGTTCTGAAAGTTCTCAAGTCCCGGTGGAGGCTGCCGATAACCTTCATCAGGACTCGTGTCTGAACGTATAAAAGGAACCCCCATGTCCAGTTTGATTAACAGTGCCATGAGTGGCCTCAGTGCTGCGCAGTCGGCACTCAATACCGTCAGTAATAATATTTCAAGCTATAACGTGGCAGGTTATACCCGCCAGACGACAGTGCTGGGCGCGTCAAACAGCACGCTGACCGGCGGTGGCTGGGTAGGTAACGGGGTTTATGTCTCCGGTGTCCAGCGTGAGTATGATGCATTCATTACCAACCAGCTGCGCGCCGCGCAGACCCAGAGCAGCGGCCTGACTACGCGCTATCAGCAGATGTCAAAGATCGATGATGTGCTCTCGGATACCACCAACTCGCTCTCTACCACGCTGCAGGACTTCTTCAAAAGTCTGCAGACGCTGGTGAGCAACGCAGAAGATCCGGCTGCGCGCCAGACGGTGCTGGGCAAAGCGGATGGCCTGGTCAATCAGTTTAAAACCAACGATCAGTATCTTCGCGATCAGGATTCTCAGGTGAATACCGCGATTTCTGCCAGCGTCGATCAAATTAATAACTACGCCAAACAGATTGCGAACCTGAACGATCAGATTTCCCGTCTGACCGGCGTGGGTGCTGGCTCATCACCAAATGACCTGCTCGATCAACGCGATCAGCTGGTGAGCGAACTGAATAAAATTGTCGGTGTTGAAGTTTCTGTGCAGGATGGCGGCACGTATAACGTCTCATTTGGCACCGGTTACAGCCTGGTACAGGGGAGCAAAGCGAACCAGCTGGCTGCGGTGAATTCCAGCGCAGACCCAACCCGTACAACGCTGGCTTATACCGATGACGTTTCCGGGAATATCGAAATTCCTGAGAAGCTGATTACCACCGGCACCCTTGGCGGTTTACTCACCTTCCGCTCTGAAGATCTGGATAAAGCGCGTAATAGCCTTAACCAGATGGCGCTGGCCTTTGCTGACGCGATGAACAAGCAGCATGAAGCGGGTTTTGATGCTAACGGCGATGCTGGCGGCAAGCTCTTTGACTTTGGCTCGCCTGCGGTTGTGTCCAACAGCAAGAATTCAGGTACCGCCGCGCTGACAGCCTCCGTGGCTGACAGTACTAAAGTCCAGGCAACCGATTATAAGCTGCAGTTCAACGGAACCGACTGGACCATTACGCGTACGTCGGATAAGACCAGTTTCACGATGAGTCCGGATGCGAGCGGCAATCTGTCTTTCGACGGCCTGAATGTCAACGTGAGCGGTACCGCGAATAACAAAGACAGTTTTGTTGTGAAGCCCGTTTCTGATGTCATCGTAAACATGGAACTCAAGTTTAATGATGAGTCCAAACTGGCGATGGCATCGACAAGCGCCGGTGGCGAAAGTGACAACCGCAACGGTCAAAAATTGCTGGATCTGCAAAATAGCAAGCTTGTCGGCGGGAATAAGTCTTTCAATGATGCTTATGCTTCCCTCGTCAGTACCGTTGGTAGCTCAACAGCGGCACTGAAAACCAGCAGCGAAACGAAAGCGAATGTGGCGACGCAGTTAACCAAACAGCAGCAGTCGATCTCAGGGGTAAACCTTGACGAAGAGTACGGCAATTTGCAGCGCTATCAGCAGTATTACCTCGCTAATGCGCAGGTTCTACAAACTGCCAGCTCGCTCTTTGATGCAATCATTAATATTCGCTAAGGCTGAGGTGAAACATGCGTATTAGCACCCAGATGATGTACGACCAAAACATGCGCGGGATCACCGATTCCCAGAGCAAGTGGTTGAGTTATGGTGAACAAATGTCCACCGGCAAGCGTGTCAATCGTCCGTCGGACGATCCCATCGCGGCGTCGCAGGCTATTGTTCTGTCACAATCACAGTCACAAAATAGCCAGTTTGCGTTGGCAAGATCGTTCGCATCACAAAAAGTTTCTCTCGAAGATAATGTGCTTAACCAGGTCACCGCCGCTATCACCAGTGCTAAAGAGAAATTAGTCTATGCCGGAAACGCGACCTTAAGTGATGACGATCGCCTGTCGCTGGCGAGCGATTTGCAAGGTATTCGCGACCAATTGATGAACCTCGCAAACACCGCGGATGGTAATGGTCGGTTTATTTTTGCCGGCTTTAAGACTGAAGTGCCACCGTTTGATTCCGTTACCGGTGATTACAAAGGCGGAACTGAGGCTATTTCGCAGCAGGTTGATACCGCGCGTAATATGGTCATTAGCCACACGGGTCAGCAGATCTTCGAAAGCATCACCAGTAACGCCAAAGAACTGCCTGGTGGCGGATATGGCGAGACGAACATGTTCAAGATCCTCGATACGGTGATTACCGCGCTTAAGGTTCCCGTCGATACCGACTCTGCTGCAGCTGAAGCACAGGGGAAAATCATTTCTGATGCTCAAACCGGCATCACAAATACCCAGAACAACATTCTTACTGTCGCTGCTGATGTAGGTACCAAGATGAACGAGCTTGAAAAGCTGGATAACCTTGGTGACGATCGTGCACTGGGCCAGACTAAGCAGATGAGCGACCTGGTTGATGTGGACTGGAACGCAGCGATCTCCTCTTACACCATGCAGCAGGCCGCGCTGCAGGCATCTTATAAAGCGTTTAGCGATATGCAGGGCATGTCCCTGTTCCAGCTGAACAGATAACATCTTGACCTCTTGGAACATGTCTTGAAACTGGGCATGTTTTACTGCCCAATCCGTGTGGATTGGGCATTTTTTTTACGCGATTTCTGCCGGTGCGGAGGCGACGCGTGCACTTTCAATCAGACGTATTGCCAGCGCAATGACACCGCATACCGTTGCCAGGGCAACCACGCCCGTCCACCCAGCCAGCGTGTAGATTTTACTCCCCGCAGCCGAACCCAACGCCATGCCGATAAAGACCACCGTAAAGAGCAGGGCGTTAAGACGCCCCCTGGCCTGAGGCTCAAGGCTATAGACCAGATTCTGGTGCGCCACCAGACTGGACTGCAGCCCCAGATCAAACCCGATGGCTGAGACAGCAATCAGAATCAGTTGTCCATGAAGACCCAGCGCGGGCATCAGGAACATCAGGGCAAACGAGACGGTAACCAGTGCTGCGCCAAGCTGCGTGACTTTTCCGGCGCCCAACTTGTCCGCCAGACCTCCCGCCAGCGGGGCGGCTAAGGCCCCCGCGGCCCCGGCAATACCATAACCACCCGCGACGGCGCTCCCCAGGTGATAGCGCTCCAGCAGCATGACCGCCAGCGTTGACCAGAAGGCGCTAAAGGCAATCGACAGAAAACCCTGTGCCAGTGCTGCACGACGCAGAGCCGGATAGCGACGCCACAGATGTTCCATTGAGCGCATCAGGGCGGGATAACTCAGCGTGGAGTGAATGGCAAAACGCGGGAGTACCCGCCACATCACCGCCCCAATGAATGCGATACTTACAGCGGCCAGCTGATACATGACGCGCCAGCCAAAAGCTTCACCCACCACACCGCTGACGGTTCGCGACAGCAAGATGCCCATCAGCAACCCTGTCATCACGGTTCCCACGGTTTTTCCCTGTTTCCCTTCGGGGGCGAGGATAGCCGCTGCGGGAACGATATCCTGTGCCATGGTCGCGGCCATGCCAATCAGCAGGCTTGCCATCAGCAGTGAGTGCTGCTGCCCGGTCAGGCTGCAGCCCAGCAGAAACAGTGCCAGGGCGGCGCTTTTTATCAGGATTAACGTCCTGCGGTCGTGACGATCGCCAAGTGGCAACAGAAAAAGAATACCGAGCGCGTAGCCTGCCTGGGTCAGCGTCGGGACCAGCCCCATCCCTTCAATACTAAGATGAAGGTCGGCGCCTATCAGCGGCAGCAGCGGTTGCGCGTAGTAAATGGATGCGACGCTAAAGCCAGCCCCCAGAGCCAGCATAAAAATCACCCAGCGACTGGCGGCATGGGGAGCAGTTGTTGTGTTCATAAGACGTTCCTCACTCATAGTGTGCCGCTATTTTTTATCACTATGCCTTGCGACGGTAGAGGGCCTGGTGGTAAAACGCTTATACGTTTGGCGTATAGCAGGGAAAATGATGAAGCGAGTTGAGCGTATAGACAGGGTGGAACTCATGCGCACATTTGTTCGTATTGTGGAAAGCGGATCGCTATCCGGGGCGGCAAGACTGCTTGCGACGAGCCAGGCTACGGTGAGCCGCCGCCTTCAGTCTCTGGAAACGCTGCTGGGGGTACGGCTTTTATTGCGAACCACCCATGCTACAAAACTTACCGATGACGGCGAGCGCTGCTATCAACATGCCCGGCGGGTTATTGATAGCTGGCTGGCACTGGAAGATGAAATCGGCCAGACGGAGGACGAGCCGGTTGGGGTGTTACGGGTACGTGCACCGCACGCCTTTGGGCAGGATCAGCTCCTGAGACCGTTAACGGAGTTTTTGCAGCGTTATCCTCAGCTGTCGGTGGAGTGGATGCTCAACGATAAGTCGGTGGATTTTCTGAGCGACAATCTGGATTGTGCTATTCGAGTTGGCGCAGAGGTGGATCCGGCAACCGTCTCCGTGCTGCTGGCGGAAGTGCCACGCTGTGTGGTGGCTTCGCCTGCGCTGCTGAACCAGTTTGCGCCGGTTCACACACCGGAGGATCTGCAGGCGCTTCCCTGGATTGCCATCAGCACGTTCTATCAGCGACATGTGGAGTTGTGGGATGATCTTTCGCAGGTAAAACGTATCTCCATTGCGCCACGGTTAAGCACGGATAGTCTGCATGTTGCGCGCAATACCGCCCTGACAGGGTTAGGGGTGGCGATGGTTTCAAGCTGGACGGTCAAGCAGGATATCCAGGAAGGGCGCTTAGTGCATTTGCTTCCACAGTGGCAGCCCGCCGCGCTCCCGGTTCATCTGGTTTATCCGTGGTCGCGTTATTATCCGGCGCGTTTACGCCGTTTTCTGGAGATGATGAAGAGGGTGATGCCGGACATTGCGGGTATGAGAAAGCCGGCACGCGAGCAATAAAAAAGCCGACCCGAAGGTCGGCTTTTTACGCTATGTGTCGTTACTCAACAGACTGCGGACGGGTAGCCGGTGCCGTCGCCTGATGCGTTGCACTGTGGCCACCGGCAGAGCCTTTACCGTCAAAGTTGAACGCAGGGCGGACCCAGTCACTGTGACGCGGCGCTTCCGGCACATATTCCGGCGCTGGTGCGCGAGTCATCGGGGCTGTCGCAACGTGAGCAGGGGCCGGAGCGGTGATTACCGGCTCGGCTTTCACTTCTGGCTCTTCTGCTTTCGCGGCTTCACGCACTGGTTCGACGTCAATTTCAACGTCCTGAACCACGTCTTCAGTCACGGTTTCGACAACCACGTCCAGGGTCTCTTCTACCGCTGCTGCTGGCTGAACCTCAGCAACAACGTCTTCAGCGACCACGGTGTCTTCTTCAGCAATAAGCTGCGGTGCGGCGTCAACCGGCGCGGCAATCACTTCTGGGTGCGTGGTTTCAACGTCTACTGCATGAGGCGCTTCTGACTCAACGGCCTGTGGCTCAACCACGATAGCGGCTTCATTTACCGCTTCTTCAGTTGCGGCTACCGGGGCAATCACCTCTTCGGTGACAGCCTGTTCTTCCACAACCTGCTCCTGACGAGCAACCGGGTAGCGGATCCAGACTTTACCGGATGCCATTTCAGGAGACGCGCACGCTACGGTTAATGGCATTGGCGACTGTGTCGGGTAACGCTCATCGCGATAACGACGACGACGTTGACCGCTGACGCGCAGGTGACGCGGAGAACGGCGTGAACGACGTGGCATACCCGCGTTATCACGGCCTTCACCGTTATCGTCTTGCTCAGCGTTGTTTTCGACGACGGCCGGCAGATCCACTTTCGCCAGTTGAGTGCCTGGTGCAGTGTCACTTGCTTCTGCAGGGACGATGACGGTCTCTTCCACCGGCAGGGCACCTACACGCACTTTCTGTGACAGCTGGCGCTGCTTACGACGCGGCATAACCTGAGTTCGTTCTTCCTGCTCGCTTTCCTGTTGTTCAACAGGCTCTTCGCGGTTCAGGTTTTTGACTTCCTGCTGCGCCTGGCGCTTCTCGTCGTTACGACGACGGCTACGCTCACGGCGTGGCTGCTGCTCGTCGCGCTGTTTGCTCTTCTCAGACTCATCGCCCGCCTGCTGGCGAATTTCACGATCTTCAACATTCTGCGGTTGCTTCTCGCGACGGTTGCGACGGTTGTCTTCGCGTTGCTCACGACCCTCATTATTGTCCGAACGGTTGTCACGGCGTTCGTTACGGTCATTACGATCGTTACGGTCACGGCGGTTGTTCTGACGTTTACGACGGTCCTGCTGGCGTTCAGGTTTCGCTTCTTTCGGTGCTTCTTTCGGTTGCTCAGGCTGCTGGACTTCTTCGCCTGCAAACATCTTCTTCAGCGCACCGAAGAGGCGGCTCAGCAGACCCGGTTGTTCTGGCTGGGCTTTGACCGCAACGGCTTCTGGTTTTTGCGCAACCGGTTTGGTCACAGGTTTTTCCAGCGCCGTTTCTGGCGGAGCTTCAGGCATGATGAAGGTCGCTAAGGCTGGCTGCTCTGGCAGTTTGCGCTCGGCAGGTTCTTCATCGGAAGGCAGCGCCATCTCTTCTTCATGCAGCTTAGGCAGCAGATAGCTGAGCGTGCTGGTCTCTTCACCCTTACGGACACGCAGCACGTGGTAGTGCGGAGTTTCCATCTGATCGTTAGGCACGATGATGCAGCGAACATCGCCCTGGCGTGATTCAATTGCGCTGACGGCTGCACGTTTTTCGTTCAGCAGGTAGGACGCAATTGGCACGGGAACAATGGCATGAACCTCTTTGGTGTTCTCTTTCAGCGCTTCTTCTTCAATCAGACGCAGAATAGAGAGGGACAGAGATTCGTTATCACGAACGGTACCGGTACCGGAGCAGCGCGGACAGACGTGATGGCTGGATTCACCGAGTGAAGGGCTCAGACGCTGACGGGACATCTCCAGCAAGCCGAAGCGTGAGATATGGCTAATCTGGATACGAGCACGATCCTGACGTACCGCTTCGCGCAGACGGTTTTCAACCGCACGCTGGTGGCGAACAGGGGTCATGTCGATAAAGTCGATAACAATCAGACCACCCAGGTCGCGCAGGCGGAGCTGGCGGGCGATTTCATCAGCGGCTTCAAGGTTGGTGTTGAAGGCGGTCTCTTCGATATCACCGCCGCGCGTAGCACGTGCGGAGTTGATGTCGATGGCGGTCAGGGCTTCGGTCGTATCAATAACGATAGAACCACCGGATGGCAGACGCACTTCACGCTGGAAAGCGGATTCAATCTGCGATTCGATCTGATAATGGCTGAACAGCGGGATTTCACCGGTGTACAGTTTGATTTTGCTGGTGAAATCCGGTCGACCCAGCGCAGCAATGTGCTGGCGCGCCAGCTCAAGCACTTTCGGGTTATCGATCAGAATCTCACCGATGTCCTGACGCAGGTAGTCACGGAAGGCACGCACAATCACGTTGCTTTCTTGGTGAATCAGGAACGGCGCTGCGCGGCTTTCTGCCGCTTTCTGGATTGCTTCCCAGTGCTTCAGACGGAAGCTTAAGTCCCACTGCAGCGCTTCGGCAGATTTGCCGACGCCTGCGGTACGCACGATAAGCCCCATGCCGTCAGGCAGCTCAAGACTTGCCAGCGCTTCTTTCAGCTCGGTACGGTCATCACCTTCGATGCGGCGAGAGATACCACCGGCACGCGGGTTGTTTGGCATCAGGACCAGGTAACTTCCCGCAAGACTGATAAAGGTGGTCAGTGCGGCACCTTTGTTGCCACGCTCTTCTTTATCAATCTGAACAATGACTTCCTGACCTTCACGCAGCACATCTTTGATGTTTGGGCGGCCATGGGAGTTATAGTTTGCAGGGAAATATTCGCGGGCGATTTCTTTCAGAGGGAGGAAACCGTGACGCTCAGCACCGTAATCGACAAATGCAGCTTCAAGGCTTGGTTCAATGCGGGTGATTTTACCTTTGTAAATGTTCGCTTTTTTCTGTTCGTGTCCAGGACTTTCGATATCCAGATCGTACAGGCGCTGCCCATCCACAAGGGCGACACGCAACTCTTCTTGCTGAGTTGCGTTGATTAACATTCTTTTCATCGTAACTTACTCGTTATTCTTACATTGACGACAAAGCTGCGGGCAAGGTGACGCTTTCCGGGGTATGAACCGATGGCCTCGTGTCTATTCACGTCGCCAACCTCACGGTTGTCGCTCGCTTAAGAGGCGCAGAGTGTCGGTTGCCTGTATTTCATACGGAAACACAGCGCAATTATCAGGGGAATTGCCTGGGTAGAACTCTCCAGAGAACAATCCTTATACCGGGAAGTACTGCAACCCGCAGCCCGCTAACTGCCTGAAAGATCAATACGTCTTACGCCATTGCTGCGTGGATGATCGGTCAGACAAAATTGGTCATTCCGTCGAGATCCTTACTTAACCAGGATTTAACACGGAAAACGAGTTCATTATTCCACTGCTCGCCGGGTTATAGCAAGATGACTTTTACCAATTATCACCCGGTTACTCACAGTTTCTTCACTTCAAGGCGGTGATTGGTTTAATAACCACCAAATCGATTGCGTGAAACAGGGGACAGGCCGGATAAAAGTAAATATAAGCATAGAAAAATGAGTGGCGCTAATGGCTGACGATATTTAGAATCGCCAACCATGAAAACAGAGACTCCAGCCGTAAAAATGGTTGCCATCGCGGAAGACGACGCGGGGCAACGTATCGATAACTTTTTGCGCACCCAACTCAAAGGCGTGCCAAAGAGCATGATTTACCGCATCCTGCGCAAGGGTGAAGTGCGGGTTAACAAAAAACGCGTGAAGCCTGAGTACAAACTCGAAGCCGGTGATGAAGTGCGTATCCCGCCGGTCCGTGTTGCGGAACGCGAAGAAGAGGTCGTTTCACCCAGGTTGCAGAAAGTGGCCGCCCTGAGTGACGTTATCCTTTATGAGGATGATCATATCCTGGTGCTGAATAAACCGTCAGGTACCGCTGTCCATGGCGGGAGTGGTCTCAGCTTTGGCGTGATTGAAGGCCTGCGTGCGCTGCGCCCTGAAGCCCGTTTCCTTGAACTGGTTCACCGTCTCGATCGCGATACCTCCGGCGTGCTGCTGGTCGCAAAAAAACGTTCTGCCCTGCGTTCCCTGCATGAGCAGCTGCGTGAAAAAGGGATGCAGAAGGATTATCTGGCGCTGGTTCGCGGCCACTGGCAGTCCCACGTTAAGGCGGTGCAGGCACCTTTGCTGAAGAATATTTTGCAAAGCGGTGAGCGCATTGTCCGTGTGAATCAGGAAGGGAAGCCGTCTGAGACGCGTTTCAAAGTGGAAGAGCGCTATGCGTTCGCCACGCTGGTGCGCTGCAGCCCGGTAACCGGTCGTACCCACCAGATCCGCGTACATACGCAGTATGCCGGTCATCCGATCGCATTTGATGACCGCTATGGTGACAGGGAGTTTGATAAGCAGCTGGCGGGCACCGGGTTGTCACGCCTGTTCCTGCATGCGGCGGCACTGACGTTCACTCACCCGAATACCGGCGAAACAATTCGCATTGAAGCCCCTCTTGATGAGCAGTTAAAATGCTGCCTGAAGGTGCTGCGCGGCTGATTTGGCTGGCACTTACCGGCCTGAGGTCTCCCTTGCCGGTAAGTGATGCATCACCCTAACACTCACATCTTCAGCGGATTACACTCCTCGCGTCTGAGCATCTGGCACAATGCTATCAGCGGCAACCCGACCAGCGTGTTCGGGTCACGTCCGTCCAGCTTGTCGAACAGGGCAATCCCCAGACCTTCACTTTTGAAGCTTCCGGCGCAATTGAGCGGTCGCTCCCGACGCACATAGTCGGCGATTTCCTGCTCACTAAGATGGCGAAAATGGACGTCGAAAGGTTCGCATTCGGTTTGCAGGTGACCCGAGGCGGAGTTGTAGAGTGCCAGACCCGTATAAAAGGTGACGATATTGCCCCGCGCTTGCATAAGCTGCTGGCAGGCATTCGCTTCAGTGTGCGGCTTTCCGGTGATAACACCGTCCAGCACACAAACCTGATCGGAGCCTATAATCAAATGCGAAGGGTAGCGTGCGGCAAGTGATTGCGCTTTCTCCTTCGCAAGACGGGTGACCAGGTGACGCGGTGATTCGCCCGGCTGCGGCGTCTCGTCAACTTCCGGCGCCGCGCATTCAAACGGGATCCCGAGCTTTTCCAGCAACATTCGGCGGTAGGGTGAGGTGGAGGCAAGAACGAGATTTGGCATATTTTTATCACCAGATATAGCGTATCGATGCCAGCCATTTTAAACTACAGGCCGCAATGTGTGCGAATAATTGGCAAAAGGCAGCTGTGGTTGCCTTTTTCTTTGACTATATGACGTTACAAAGTTAATATGCGCGCCCTATGCAAAAGGTAAAATTACCCCTGACTCTTGATCCGGTTCGCACGGCTCAAAAACGCCTCGATTACGAAGGTATTTATACTTCCGATCAGGCTGAGCGTGTCGCCGAATCCGTAGTCAGTGTGGACAGTGATGTAGAATGCTCCATGTCGTTCGCTATCGATAACCAGCGTCTCGCCGTTTTAACCGGTGATGCAAAGGTGACGGTAACCCTCGAATGTCAGCGTTGCGGGAAACCGTTTGTACAGCATGTTCACACAACGTATTGTTTCAGTCCGGTCCGTTCTGACGAACAGGCTGAAGCACTCCCGGAAGCGTATGAACCGATTGAAGTTAATGAATTCGGTGAAATCGATCTTCTGGCTCTGGTTGAAGATGAAATCATCCTCTCCTTGCCAGTCGTTCCGGTGCATGAATCTGAACACTGTGAAGTGTCCGAGGCGGACATGGTCTTTGGGGAACTGCCTGATGAAGCGCAAAAACCAAACCCATTTGCCGTATTAGCCAGCTTAAAGCGTAAGTAATTGAGGAGTAAGGTCCATGGCCGTACAACAGAATAAACCAACCCGTTCCAAACGTGGCATGCGTCGTTCCCATGACGCGCTGACTGCAGTTACCAGCCTGTCTGTAGACAAGACTTCTGGTGAGAAACACCTGCGTCACCACATCACCGCTGACGGTTTCTACCGCGGCCGCAAGGTTATCACTAAGTAATCACGCGTCAGCGTGATTAGGCTTAGTGAGGATTTCCCCGTGCAAACGGGGAATTTACCGAACCAGGCTGTGACGATACCTTGACACGTCTAACCCTGGCGTTAGATGTCATGGGAGGGGATTTTGGCCCTTCCGTGACAGTGCCTGCAGCTTTGCAGGCACTGAATTCTAATTCGCAACTCACACTTCTTTTAGTCGGCAATCCCGACACAATCACGCCATTACTTGCAAAAGCTGACTTTGAACAACGTTCGCGTCTGCAGATTATTCCTGCGCAGTCAGTTATTGCCAGTGATGCACGTCCATCGCAGGCGATTCGCAATAGCCGGGGCAGTTCTATGCGAATGGCGCTGGAGCTGGTGAAGGAAGGACGCGCGGAGGCTTGCGTCAGTGCGGGAAATACCGGCGCGCTGATGGGGCTGTCGAAATTGTTGCTCAAACCTATTGAAGGTATTGAGCGTCCGGCGCTGGTGACGGTATTACCGCATCAGCAGAAGGGCAAGACCGTGGTGCTCGATTTGGGTGCTAACGTCGATTGTGATAGTACAATGCTGGCTCAGTTTGCCGTGATGGGGTCGGTGCTGGCAGAAGAAGTGGTCGGGATAAACAATCCCCGTGTTGCGTTATTGAACATCGGTGAAGAAGAGACCAAAGGCCTGGACAGTATTCGCGAAGCTGCCGAATTGCTCAAACAGGTTCCCTCCATCAACTATATTGGTTATCTCGAAGCCAATGAGTTGCTGACGGGGAAAACGGATGTTCTGGTGTGTGATGGCTTCACCGGGAACGTAACGTTGAAGACCATGGAAGGGGTCGTGCGAATGTTTCTCTCACTGCTTAAATCGCAGGGAGAAGGCAAAAAAAGCGCCTGGTGGTTGATTTTATTAAAGCGTTGGTTACAAAAAAGCCTGACGCGGCGATTCAGTCACCTCAACCCCGACCAGTATAATGGCGCCTGTCTGTTAGGATTGCGCGGCATCGTGATTAAGAGTCATGGTGCCGCCAATCAGCGAGCATTTACTGTCGCCATTGAACAGGCAGTGCAGGCGGTGCAGCGACAAGTCCCTCAGCGGATTGCCGCTCGCCTGGAATCTGTATTAGCTAAAAGTGACTGAGCGTACATGTATACGAAGATTTTAGGTACCGGCAGCTACCTGCCAAAACACGTGCGTACCAACGCCGATCTTGAAAAAATGGTAGATACGTCTGACGAGTGGATTGTCACGCGCACAGGTATCCGTGAACGTCGTATTGCCGCGCCAGACGAAACCGTTTCGACCATGGGTTACGAAGCCGCGCAGCGTGCTATCGAAATGGCGGGCATTGATAAAGATCAGATTGGCTTGATCGTGGTTGCCACGACCTCTGCCACGCATGCCTTCCCAAGCGCAGCGTGCCAGGTGCAAAACATGCTCGGCATTAAAGGCTGCCCGGCATTTGACGTTGCTGCAGCGTGTGCAGGGTTCACCTATGCGCTGAGCGTTGCCGATCAGTATGTTAAATCCGGTGCCGTGAAATATGCGCTGGTCATCGGTGCTGACGTGCTGGCACGTACCTGCGATCCAACCGATCGCGGGACGATCATTATTTTTGGTGATGGTGCGGGCGCGGTACTGCTCGGTCAGTCCGAAGAGCCGGGCATCATCTCTACGCATCTGCATGCCGATGGCAGCTATGGCGAATTACTGACCCTGCCTAACGCCGATCGCGTTAATCCGGATAACGCTATTTACCTGACGATGGCAGGTAATGAGGTGTTCAAGGTGGCGGTGACTGAGCTTGCGCACATTGTCGATGAAACGCTGGAAGCGAATAACCTTGACCGCTCCGCACTCGACTGGCTGGTGCCGCATCAGGCGAACCTGCGCATCATCAGCGCGACCGCTAAAAAGCTGGGCATGTCGATGGATAACGTTGTGGTGACGCTGGATCGTCACGGCAATACCTCTGCGGCGTCAGTACCGTGCGCATTTGATGAAGCGGTACGTGACGGACGAATCAAACGGGGCCAGTTGGTCTTGCTTGAAGCCTTTGGTGGCGGGTTCACCTGGGGTTCCGCGCTGGTTCGTTTCTAGTATAAGGATTAAATAATGACGCAATTTGCTTTTGTGTTCCCGGGCCAGGGTTCTCAGGCCGTTGGGATGTTGTCTGAAATGGCAGCAAAGTATCCGGTTATTGAAGAGACTTTCCGTGAAGCTTCCGCTGCGCTGGGTTATGATTTGTGGGCGCTGACCCAACAGGGACCAGCCGAAGAGCTGAACAAAACCTGGCAGACTCAGCCAGCGCTGTTGACGGCGTCCGTTGCGCTGTGGCGTGTCTGGCAGCAGCAGGGCGGTAAAGCGCCAGCGCTGCTCGCGGGCCATAGCCTGGGTGAATACTCTGCGCTGGTGTGTGCCGGTGTTATCGCGTTTGCTGACGCGGTGCGTCTGGTTGAACTGCGCGGTAAGTTCATGCAGGAAGCAGTACCTGAAGGCACCGGTGGCATGTCTGCTATCATCGGCCTCGATGATGCTGCGATTGCAAAAGCGTGTGAAGAATCCGCTGAAGGTCAGGTGGTGTCTCCCGTTAACTTCAACTCGCCAGGCCAGGTGGTTATCGCCGGTCATAAAGACGCGGTTGAACGTGCTGGTGCAGCCTGTAAAGCTGCAGGGGCGAAGCGCGCTCTGCCGCTGCCCGTCAGCGTACCGTCCCACTGCGCACTGATGAAACCTGCTGCCGATAAACTGGCCGTTGAGCTTGAAAAAATTACTTTTAACACACCGACAATTTCCGTTGTGAACAACGTCGATGTGAAATGCGAAACCTCGCCGGACGCTATCCGTGATGCGCTGGTTCGCCAGCTCTACAGCCCGGTACAGTGGACCAAAACCGTTGAGTTTATGGCCTCTCAGGGCGTTGAGCATCTGTATGAAGTCGGCCCAGGTAAAGTCCTCACCGGTCTGACAAAACGTATTGTTGACACCCTGACTGCTTCGGCAATTAACGAGCCGGACGCGATGTCAGCGGCACTCTCGCAATAAAAGAGGAATACCATGAGTTTTGAAGGAAAAATTGCCCTGGTCACTGGCGCAAGCCGCGGTATCGGGCGTGCAATTGCTGAAACACTGGTTGCGCGCGGCGCGAAAGTGATTGGTACAGCAACCAGCGAGAAAGGCGCTAAGGCCATCAGCGAGTATCTGGGTGCGAACGGTAAAGGTCTGGTTCTGAATGTGACCGAACCTGCATCTATCGAATCTGTTCTGGAAAATATTCGCGCAGAATTTGGCGAAGTGGATATTCTGGTAAATAATGCCGGGATCACTCGTGATAACCTGTTAATGCGAATGAAAGACGACGAGTGGAACGATATCATCGAAACCAACCTGTCATCTGTATTCCGTCTGTCAAAAGCGGTAATGCGCGCTATGATGAAAAAGCGTCATGGTCGTATTATCACTGTCGGTTCTGTGGTTGGTACCATGGGAAATGCTGGTCAGGCTAACTACGCTGCGGCGAAAGCAGGTCTGATCGGTTTCAGTAAGTCGCTGGCACGTGAAGTTGCGTCCCGCGGTATTACTGTAAACGTTGTTGCTCCGGGCTTTATTGAAACGGACATGACGCGTGCGCTAACTGATGAGCAGCGTGCGGGTACGCTGGCAGCTGTTCCAGCGGGCCGCTTAGGCGACCCTAAAGAAATTGCCAGCGCGGTTGCATTTTTAGCCTCTGACGAAGCGGGTTACATCACTGGTGAGACCCTCCACGTCAACGGCGGGATGTACATGGTTTAATCACGATGAAAAATATTTGCGTTATTAGGGCGAATGGCCTCAAAATAACGTAAAATCGTGGTAAGAACTGCCGGGATTTAGTTGCAAATTTTTCAACATTTTATACACTACGAAAACCATCGCGAAAGCGAGTTTTGATAGGAAATTTAAGAGTATGAGCACTATCGAAGAACGCGTTAAGAAAATTATCGGCGAACAGCTGGGCGTTAAGCAGGAAGAAGTTGTGAACTCCGCTTCCTTCGTTGAAGACCTGGGCGCAGATTCTCTTGACACCGTTGAGCTGGTAATGGCTCTGGAAGAAGAGTTTGATACTGAGATTCCGGACGAAGAAGCTGAGAAGATCACCACCGTTCAGGCTGCCATTGATTACATCAACGGTCACCAGGCGTAAGTGAACATCTCCAGGCGGTCATTCGACCGCCTGAGTTTTATCTTTTTTGTCCCACGAATCCCTTTTTTATCCCTCCCTGGAGGACAAACGTGTCTAAGCGTCGTGTAGTTGTGACCGGACTTGGCATGTTGTCTCCTGTCGGCAATACCGTAGAGTCCACCTGGAAAGCTCTCCTTGCCGGTCAGAGCGGCATCAGCCTAATCGACCATTTCGATACTAGCGCCTATGCAACGAAATTTGCTGGCTTAGTAAAGGATTTTAACTGTGAAGAGATCATCTCGCGCAAAGAACAGCGCAAGATGGATGCCTTCATTCAATATGGAATTGTCGCTGGCGTTCAGGCCATGCAGGATTCTGGCCTTGAAATTACGGAAGAGAACGCAACCCGTATCGGTGCCGCTATCGGTTCCGGGATTGGCGGTCTGGGTCTGATCGAGGAAAACCATACATCTCTGATGAATGGCGGCCCGCGTAAAATCAGCCCGTTCTTCGTTCCGTCCACGATTGTTAATATGGTGGCAGGTCATCTGACCATCATGTTCGGCCTGCGTGGGCCAAGCATTTCTATCGCTACCGCATGTACCTCTGGCGTGCATAACATCGGCCAGGCCGCGCGCATGATTGCGTACGGCGATGCAGATGCTATGGTTGCGGGCGGTGCGGAAAAAGCCAGTACTCCGCTGGGAGTGGGTGGCTTTGGTGCAGCGCGTGCGCTGTCTACCCGCAACGATAACCCGCAGGCGGCAAGCCGTCCGTGGGACAAAGACCGTGATGGTTTCGTGCTGGGTGACGGTGCGGGTATGATCGTACTTGAAGAGTACGAACATGCTAAAAAACGTGGCGCGAAGATTTATGCTGAAGTTGTCGGCTTCGGGATGAGCAGCGATGCATACCACATGACGTCACCACCAGAAAATGGTGCGGGCGCCGCGCAGGCAATGGCCAACGCGATTCGCGACGCGGGTCTTACCCCGGAGCACATCGGTTACGTTAACGCGCACGGTACTTCTACGCCTGCAGGCGATAAAGCAGAAGCTCAGGCTGTTAAGTCTATCTTCGGCGAATACGCCAGCCGCGTGCTGGTGAGCTCCACGAAATCCATGACCGGTCACCTGTTGGGGGCGGCGGGTGCAGTAGAGTCTATCTACTCTATCCTTGCGCTGCGCGATCAGGCTGTTCCGCCAACCATCAACCTGGATAATCCGGATGAAGGTTGTGACCTGGACTTCGTTCCTCACGAAGCGCGTCAGGTAAGTGGTATGGAGTACACCCTGTGTAACTCCTTCGGCTTTGGTGGTACTAACGGTTCACTGATCTTCAAAAAGATCTGAGCCTGACTGCATCATGGCGATTAAAAAAGGTCCGCTTGTCGGGCCTTTTTTATTAAGCCTAATCTTCTTGTCGGCTGCATGGCATCCTGCCAGACTAAATGCCCACGCATAAGGAGCCACCATGTTTTTAATCAATGGCCTTGAGCAAAACACGCTGCCTGCTGGTGACAGGGCAACTCAGTTTGGTGATGGCTGCTTTACGACAGCGCGCATTCTCGACGGCAATGTCTGCCTGCTCGAGGCGCACCTTCGTCGTCTTCAGCAGGGTTGTGAAGCCTTGATGATCCCCTTCACGCACTGGGACACATTGCGTCAGGAGATGTGCCAGCTGGCTGCCGGGAAGCAAAGCGGTGTTCTGAAGGTGATTATCAGCCGCGGCAGCGGTGGCCGGGGATACAGCGGTACAGCTTGCCAGCACCCAACGCGGATCCTTTCGGTATCTGCCTGTCCTGCTCATTATCTGCGCTGGCGTGAAGAGGGCGTTACGCTGACGCTCAGCCCGGTACGTCTGGGGCGAAACCCCATGCTTGCCGGTATAAAACACCTCAACCGCCTTGAACAGGTACTGATTCGCACTCATCTTGAACAGACGGACGCTGATGAGGCGCTGGTTCTTGACAGCGAAGGGTTTATTACGGAATGCTGTGCGGCTAATTTACTCTGGCGGCAGGGGAGCGATGTTTATACGCCGTCGCTCGAGCAGGCCGGCGTCAACGGGATTATGCGTCAGTTTTGTTTGCAGCAGCTGGCACACTCTGGCTTTCGCGTTGTCGAAGTGAACGCGAGAGAAGAGGCGCTGCACCAGGCTGATGAAATTATCATCTGTAATGCGCTGATGCCGGTTGTACCCGTCCGCGCGTATGGTCAATACAGCTTGTCCTCGCGCGAGCTGTTTCAGTTTTTAGCCCCGATATGTGAGCAAACCCGATAGTCATGAAGAAAATGTTGCGCTTTGTCCTCCTCCTTATCGTTGCGCTGGGTCTTGCCGGCGGAGCGGGAGTGTGGAAAGTTCGTCAGCTGGCGAACAGTAAGATCCTGATTAAAGACGAGACGATTTTTACCCTGAAAGCGGGGACGGGCCGCCTGGCGCTTGGCGAACAGCTTTATGGCGACAAGATCATTAACCGTCCGCGCGTGTTTCAGTGGCTGTTACGTATCGAGCCTGAACTGTCTCATTTCAAAGCCGGTACCTATCGCTTTACGCCGGGGATGACCGTCAAAGAGATGCTGCAGCTGCTGGAAAGCGGTAAAGAAGCGCAGTTCCCGCTGCGTTTTGTTGAGGGGATGCGCCTGAGCGATTATCTCGAACAGCTGCGCGATGCTCCGTACATTAAGCATACCCTGAAAGATGACCGCTATCAGACGGTGGCCGAGGTACTGAAATTTGAACATCCTGAGTGGGTGGAAGGCTGGTTCTGGCCAGACACCTGGATGTACACCGCAGGCACGACCGATGTGGCTATCCTCAAACGGGCGCATAAAAAGATGGTGGCAGCCGTCGATTCCGCCTGGGAAGGGCGCATGGACGGTCTGCCATACAAAGATCAAAACCAGTTTGTCACGATGGCCTCAATTATTGAGAAAGAGACGGCCGTCGCCGCCGAACGCGATCAGGTGGCATCGGTCTTCATTAACCGTCTGCGTATCGGCATGCGTCTGCAAACGGACCCCACCGTCATCTACGGAATGGGCGAGAGTTATACCGGTAAGATTTCAAGAAAAGATCTGGAGACGCCAACGGCGTATAATACCTACGTGATTAGCGGTCTGCCGCCGGGCCCGATTGCCACGCCGAGCGAGGCTTCCCTGCGTGCGGCTGCGCATCCTGCTAAAACACCGTATCTCTATTTTGTGGCTGATGGAAAAGGGGGGCATACCTTTAACACCAACCTTGCCAGCCATAATCGCTCCGTTCAGGACTATCTGAAGGCACTTAAGGAAAAAAATGCGCAGTAAATACATTGTCATTGAGGGACTCGAAGGGGCGGGTAAAACCACGGCCCGCAACGTGGTGGTGGATACGCTCAAATCGCTTGGCGTTGCGGACATGGTATTTACCCGCGAGCCCGGCGGTACGCAACTGGCTGAAAAGCTGCGGAGCCTGGTGCTGGATATCAAATCCGTTGGTGACGAGGTCATCACTGATAAAGCCGAAGTATTGATGTTCTACGCGGCGCGCGTGCAGCTGGTGGAGACGGTCATTAAACCGGCCCTGGCTAATGGCAAGTGGGTAATTGGCGATCGTCATGACCTGTCGACCCAGGCTTATCAGGGCGGTGGGCGTGGTATTGACCAGACGATGCTGGCCACGCTGCGCGATGCGGTGCTGGGTGATTTTCGCCCTGACCTGACGCTCTATCTGGATGTGACGCCGGAAGTGGGTCTCAAGCGCGCCCGTGCTCGCGGTGAGCTGGACCGCATTGAGCAGGAGTCCCTTGATTTCTTTAACCGTACCCGCGCGCGCTATCTGGAACTGGCGGATCAGGATGGCAGTATTCGCACCATTGATGCGACGCAATCCCTGGAAGAGGTCACCCGCGCTATTCAGAACACGGTTACGCAGTGGCTACAGGAGCAACAGGCATGAAATGGTACCCATGGTTGCGCCCGCATTTTGAAAAGCTGATCGAAAGCTATCAGGCTGGTCGGGGGCATCATGCGTTACTGATTCAGGCACTGCCGGGAATGGGGGATGATGCATTGATTTACGCCATCACCCGCTTCCTGATGTGTCAGCAGCCGGAAGGGCACAAAAGCTGTGGTAAATGCCGTGGCTGCCAGTTAATGCAGGCGGGCACGCACCCTGACTATTACACGCTTGAGCCTGAGAAGGGCAAAAGCGCGCTCGGTATTGATGCCGTGCGTGAAGTCAGTGAAAAATTGTACGAACATGCGCGGCTCAGCGGCGCAAAAGTCGTCTGGCTCAAAGACGCAGCACAGCTTACCGAGGCGGCGGCGAATGCGCTGCTTAAAACGCTGGAAGAACCGCCGGAGAAAACGTGGTTCCTTCTCTCCTGTCGTGACCCGGGGCGTTTGCTGGCAACGCTGCGCAGCCGTTGTCGTCTTCATCACCTCGCGGTGCCTCAGGAATCATGGGCGCTGAGCTGGCTTGAACGAGAAGTGACAACGTCACAGGAAGGGGCGCTCTCTGCGTTGCGCCTGAGCAGCGGTGCGCCCGCGGCGGCGCTGGCATTACTGCAGCCAGAGGTCTGGTCACAGCGAGACGCGCTCTGCCGGGCCGTTGAGTCTTCCATCACCAGCCGCGACTGGCTAAGTTTATTGCCTGTGCTTAACGGCGAGCAGGCCGCGGAACGTCTGCACTGGCTGGCTTCCTTACTTCTGGATGCGCTCAAACTCCAGCAAGGGGCAACGCTACTGACCAACCCGGACGTCTGGCCGCTGGTTAACACGCTGGCGAACAGCCTGTCAGGCGCATCATTACACGCTATCCTTCACGATATCTGTCAGAGTCGTGAACAGCTTTTAACAGTGACCGGTCTTAATCGCGAGCTTTTACTGACCGACCAGTTGCTGCGTATCGAACATTACCTGCAACCAGGCGTGACACCGCCTGTTTCCCATCTCTGAGAGAGACATTATGTTTTTAGTCGACTCACACTGCCATCTTGATGGCCTGGATTATCAATCCCTGCATAAAAACGTGGACGACGTGCTGGCCAAAGCCGCTGCTCGTGATGTGAAGTTTTGCCTTGCCGTGGCGACAACGTTACCGGGGTATCGCGGCATGCGTGAGCTGGTGGGCGAGCGCGAGAACGTTGTTTTCTCCTGTGGCGTGCATCCGCTCAATCAGGATGAAGAGTACGACGTTGAGGAACTGCGCCGGCTGGCCGCAGAAGAGGGCGTCGTGGCGATGGGGGAAACCGGGCTGGATTACTACTACACGCCGGAAACGAAACCGCGCCAGCAAGCGTCCTTCCGCCATCATATTCGCATTGGTCGCGAGCTTAACAAGCCGGTGATTGTCCATACCCGTGATGCGCGCGCCGATACGCTGGCGATCCTGAAGGAAGAAAAGGTGACGGATTGCGGTGGCGTACTACACTGTTTCACAGAAGACAGAGAAACAGCGGGTAAACTGCTTGATTTAGGGTTTTATATCTCGTTTTCGGGGATCGTGACGTTCCGTAACGCTGAGCAACTCCGCGAGGCTGCACGCTATGTTCCGCTCGATCGCATCCTCGTGGAAACAGACTCTCCGTATCTGGCACCGGTGCCGCATCGCGGTAAAGAAAATCAGCCAGCCATGACGAGAGACGTAGCCGAGTACATGGCCGTGCTTAAAGGCGTCAGCATTGAAGAGCTGGCCCGCGTCACGACGGACAACTTCTCTACGCTGTTCCATATCGACCCCGCCCGCCTGCAATCTGTTTGATACGCCTGTTTTTTTTAGGCTCGTAATTAATACATAAAACGAGTAAAGTTCACCGCCTCATTTTGGGCGGTGAAGGTGTATTTAGACACATCCAGAAACGCTTTTTGTAAATAACTGAAAGTTTTTCGACCGTCTTAAGCTGAAACGTGATAGCCGTCAAACAAACTCAGAGGGAATTATTTTACTCTGTGTAATAAATAAAGGGCGCTTAGATGTCCTGTCCACGGCACGGTACTCCCCCCGGGCCAATGCGTGAAAGCGTAAAAAAAGCACAAATACTCAGGAGCACTCTCAATTATGTTTAAGAATGCATTTGCTAACCTGCAAAAGGTCGGTAAATCGCTGATGCTGCCAGTATCCGTACTGCCTATCGCAGGTATCCTGCTGGGTGTCGGTTCTGCTAACTTCAGCTGGCTGCCAGCCGTAGTTTCCCACGTGATGGCCGAAGCAGGCGGTTCCGTCTTTGCTAACATGCCTCTGATCTTCGCTATCGGTGTGGCGCTGGGCTTCACCAATAACGACGGCGTTTCTGCGCTGGCTGCAGTTGTTGCCTATGGCATCATGGTGAAAACCATGGCAGTGGTTGCGCCACTGGTTCTGCATTTACCGGCAGAAGAGATCGCTGCGAAACACCTGGCAGACACCGGTGTTCTGGGCGGTATCATCTCCGGTGCGATTGCAGCGTACATGTTCAACCGCTTCTATCGCATCAAGCTGCCTGAGTATCTGGGCTTCTTCGCGGGCAAGCGTTTTGTTCCGATTATTTCTGGTCTGGCAGCGATTTTCACTGGCGTGATCCTGTCCTTCATCTGGCCACCAATCGGTTCCGCTATCCAGACCTTCTCTCAGTGGGCTGCTTATCAGAACCCGGTTGTGGCGTTTGGTATCTACGGCTTCATCGAGCGTTGCCTGGTACCATTTGGTCTGCACCACATCTGGAACGTTCCATTCCAGATGCAGATTGGTGAATTCACCAACGCAGCAGGTCAGGTATTCCACGGTGATATCCCACGTTACATGGCGGGTGACCCAACTGCAGGTAAACTGTCTGGTGGCTTCCTGTTCAAAATGTACGGTCTGCCGGCAGCGGCAATTGCTATCTGGCACTCTGCTAAACCAGAGAACCGTGCAAAAGTGGGCGGTATCATGATCTCCGCAGCGTTGACCTCGTTCCTGACCGGTATCACCGAGCCGATCGAGTTCTCCTTCATGTTCGTTGCGCCGATCCTGTACATCATTCACGCGGTTCTGGCGGGTCTGGCGTTCCCAATCTGTATCCTGCTGGGTATGCGTGACGGTACGTCCTTCTCTCACGGCCTGATCGACTTCATCGTTCTGTCCGGTAACAGCAGCAAACTGTGGCTGTTCCCAATCGTTGGTGCGTGCTATGCCGTTGTTTACTACACCATCTTCCGCGTGCTGATCAAAGCACTGGACCTGAAAACACCAGGTCGTGAAGATGCGTCAGAAGACAGCAAATCCACCGCGACAAGCGAAATGGCTCCGGCTCTGGTTGCCGCATTCGGCGGGAAAGAGAACATCACTAACCTGGACGCGTGCATCACTCGTCTGCGTGTTAGCGTTGCCGACGTCGCGAAAGTGGACCAGCCGGGTCTGAAAAAACTGGGTGCAGCAGGGGTTGTTGTTGCTGGTTCGGGCGTTCAGGCAATCTTCGGGACTAAATCCGATAACCTGAAAACCGAAATGGATGAGTACATCCGCAACAGCTAAGCTGTGACCTGGGGAGACTAAGGCAGCCGAATGGCTGCCTTTTTTATGGGGAGAAACTTAAAAAGAGTAATTCGCGCTGACGGAGACGTTCAGCGGCGCGCCATAGACAACGTATGACCCGATGTAGTCGTAGTATTTTTTATCAAACAGGTTGTTAACGTTGGCCTGCAAGGCCAGATCCCTGGTGACCTGATAACGGCTGAAGAGATTCACCAGCGCATAGCTGCCCTGTTCTGCACGGGACTGGCCTGCCGGGCCACCCTCTATATCCGTCCACACTTTATTCTGCCAGTTCACCCCGCCGCCCACCGCCAGTTCCGGCAGCATAGGCAATTGATAACGAGTAAACAGCTTCATGGTCGTACGTGGCTGATCGGAACTGATGGCATTCCCGCGCTTATCTTCTGCAATAAACCGTGTCGCCCCGAAGGTTAACTGCCAGTTGTCGGTCAGTGCACCGTTTAGCTCAAATTCAATCCCTTTGCTGACCACGCCATCCAGTGATTCATAAATAGATTCGCCGCTCGGCATATAGGTGTAGGTATTGCTTGCCACGTTATCCTGTTCAATACGGAAAACGGCCAGTGAGGTGGTCAGGCGGGTGTTGAACCAGTCCGCTTTCACCCCCGCTTCGTAGCTCTTACCGGTCGTAGGGTCGAGGTAACGACCGCTCGCGTCACGCTTGTCCTGTGGCTGGAAAATAGAGGTGTAGCTGACATAGGTCGACCAGTCTTCATTGATGTCATAAACCAGTCCTGCATAAGGCGTTACGTCATCTTTGGAACTTTCCAGACGGGTATCCGGGGAACCTGCAGGGTTGTAGCGAATGTTATAGTTGGTGTAACGCGCGCCAAGGATCAGGTGCAGCGGGTCGGCCAGCGAGAATCGGGCCGAGGTATACGCCGAAGACTGGCGAATGTCGTCCTGGCTATAGAGCTTCCACGGTGTCCACTGCGGGTCGGCGATAGTGCCATTCCAGTTTTTAAAATTACCCACATCCACCATACCGTATAACGCATCCGGCATGCTGTTATCGTAATGGTTACGCTGGCGGCTGAAGCTCCCGCCAAACATCATCTCATGCTGACGACCAAAAAGGCTGAAATCGCCACGCAGGAAGGCGTCGATGGCATCCTGCTTACGTTCACCACGGTTCCAGCCGCCGTAGCCGACCATGCCCGCCCCGGTCTCTTTATCCGGATAGCCTGACATATACATCAGTTTGCTGTCGAAATGGGTTTCCGCATGCATGCCGTTGATGTGCGCTTCCCAGCCGTTGTCAAAACGTTGGGTCAGGTTGGCAAAGATACGGGTGTTGTCTTTATCCGAGTAAGCCCAGTCAGGCGCAACGGTCTGGCTGCGGTCGTAATGGGTTTTGCTTCCGTCGCTATACCAGGTTGGCAGTCCGCCCCAGGTAGGATCGGCGGTGTGACTTTCCTGGTATTCATAGCCTACGGAGAGGGTCGTGCTATCGGTGACGTCGGCATCCACCACGCCATAGAGGAATTTTTTACGGTAGTGGTAGTTATCCACAGCGCTGTCGTTGTCCTGGTAACCGGTGATCAGACGACCGCGCACATTGCCGGAATCTACCAGCGGGGCCTGTAAATCCAGCACATAGCGCTGCTTGTCCCAGCTGCCGTAGCTGGCGGAGACGTTCCCTTTGAATACGTTACTGTCTGCGTGCTTGCGTACCATATTGACGTAGGCGGATGGGTTACCGGTGCCGGACATCAGCCCGGTAGCGCCGCGAACCACCTCTATACGGTCATAAATGGCGGTGTCGGCGGCGGTGTCGCCGAAGTTCCATACTTCGCTGATGGAGGTCGGCAGGTCATCGAACGCATAGTTACTGACGAAGAATCCGCGCGAGTAAAATACGGTGCGGTCGCTGTCCTGCACCTGGGCCGTTACGCCGGTGGTGTTGGTTAACACCTGGCCGACTGACTGCAGGTTCTGATCTGCCATGCGCTGCTGGCTAATCACGCTGACGGACTGGGGGATATCGCGGGGAACAAGTAACAGTTTGGTCCCGGTGGTGGTGGTTTTTACGCTGTAGTCCTGATCCTGTCCGCTGGCGGGATCCTGTGCGTTATCAAAGCCACCCTCCACAACTACCGTATCTTCGGTCGTGGAGGCGGCAAAACTGACAGTTGGCATCAATGCCATAGCAATACAGGCTGTCAGCAACGAAGGTGTTGCGACAGGCTGGCGTTGCCCATCCCTGGTATGAGTAATGAAAGACATCATCAAACCCTTAATGAATGGTGAAGGTGGTCTGCATCAGTCCCGCATGTACGGGCTGATGTCGTTTTCTATGTTTAAAATGCGCATGAAAATGCAAATGCGAAATATACGCATTGAGATTAACGGTGTAAACAGATGTGTCAAAAGGAACTGAAATAATGTTTCAGGCGATCGCGACGCGTCAGCGCTCACTCTCCAGGCAGCTGGAGGACATTCAGGAAAGAAATCGGTGGAGAAGGTTGAAAGGACAGGAGAATCTCGCTCATACTCTTGTGTTGTGTCACACAGTAATACTGAGAATGTGTTAATGGCGGCGCACTACGCCAGATTAAACAAAAAAGGAAAAGGTCATGGCTGAAGAAACGATTTTTAGTAAAATTATCCGCCGCGAAATCCCTTCGGATATCGTTTATCAGGATGAGCTGGTGACGGCTTTCAGGGACATTTCTCCTCAGGCTCCGACACATATCCTTATTATTCCTAATATTCTGATTCCGACCGTAAACGACGTAAAAACCGAGCATGAAGTAGCGTTAGGTCGTATGCTGACAGTGGCCGCAAAAATTGCTGAGCAGGAAGGGATTGCTGATGACGGTTACCGTCTCATCATGAACTGTAATCGCCACGGTGGTCAGGAAGTTTATCATATTCACATGCATCTGCTGGGTGGACGTCCTCTGGGGCCGATGCTGGCACATAAAGGTCTTTGACATGCTTAAAGGGCGTATTGCAGCGCTGGTAATGACGATGTTGATCGTAGGGTGCAGCACGCGTCCGGCGATCCCCGTCAGCGATGAACAGACGCTGGTGATGGAATCCTCCGTACTTGCTGCGGGCATCACGGCGCAACAACCTTCGTTGTCGATCAGTGAAATCAACTCTTCTGCTTCCTCTACGCTCTTTAATGAAAGACAAGAACCAGTGACGGTGCACTACCGTTTTTTCTGGTATGACGTACGAGGTCTTGAAATGCATCCGCTGGAAGCGCCGCGCAGCGTCACTATTCCGGCAAGATCGTCGGTAACGCTCTATGGCAGCGCCAACTATCTGGGTGCACATAAGGTGAGACTTTATCTTTATCTGTAAGGGGTGAACCTTGATTAAAAATTTGAGCCGTTATGCGCTCGTGACTGCTTTCGCTCTGTTCCTCGCAGGGTGTGTGACCCGAACTGAAGAGCCTGCGCCTGTGGAAGAGGCCAAACCGGGTACCGAGCAGCCGACACAGCCCACGCAGCCGCCGCCAACCGTACCGACTGTGCCGTCTATTCCGTCGCAGCCTGGTCCAATTGAACATCCGGATCAGACATCGCAGCCTGCGCCGCGCGTACGTCATTATGACTGGAACGGTGCGATGCAACCGATGGTCGGCAAAATGTTGCAGGCTCAGGGTGTGACCGCGGGCAGCGTATTGCTGGTTGATAGCGTGAATAACCGTACCAACGGTTCGCTGAACGCGGGCGAAGCGACAGAAACCCTGCGCAATGCCCTGGCCAATAACGGTAAGTTTACGCTGGTCTCGGCACAGCAGCTCGCGGTAGCCAAGCAGCAGTTGGGCCTGTCACCGCAGGACAGCCTCGGTTCACGCAGCAAGGCGATTGGGATTGCCCGTAACGTCGGTGCGCAGTATGTGCTTTACTCCAGTGCCACCGGTAACGTGAACACGCCAGCCCTGCAGATGCAGCTGATGCTGGTTCAGACAGGCGAGATTATCTGGTCAGGTAAAGGTGCCGTTACGCAACTCTGACAGTACGCGTGAAGAGATCCTGACGCGTTATTTTCCACAGTATCGCCTTATCGCGCCGCAGGCCCCTTCCGGGCTTGGCGGCGCGAGTTGCATTATAGAGCAGGGCGAGCAACGTCTGGTATTGCGGCAGAATCACGATCCCTCAGCGTCTGCATCCCATTTCCGCCGTCAGTTTCGGGCACTGAAACGCCTTCCTGCGGATCTGGTGCCAAAGCCCTGTTTTTACCGCCAGGGCTGGATGGCCGTGGAGTATCTGGCAGGGGAGATCGGCAACACGCTACCGGAAACGGCAGTGCTTGCGGCTATGCTCTGTCATCTGCACCGGCAACCGCGTCTGGGGTGGCGGGTGACGCTGCTGCCGTTGCTTGAACAATACTGGCAGCAGGCTTCAGCCGACAGGCGAACTCCATTCTGGCTGGCACAGCTAAAACGGCTGCGTAAAACGGGCGAACCGCAGCCGCTTCGGCTCTCGCCGCTGCATATGGATGTTCATGCCGGAAATATTGTTCATACGTCCCTCGGTGCGAGGCTTATCGACTGGGAGTATGCCGGTGACGGAGACGTGGCGCTGGAGCTGGCGGCCGTCTGGTCGGAAGATGATGCTGCGCGGCAGCGGCTCATCACCGACTACGCCCGGATAGCGCACATGAATGCCGATGCCCTGAGGCGTCAGGTGAGGCGCTGGCGACCGTGGGTCGTCATGCTGATGGCTGGCTGGTTTGAAATGCGCTTTCAGCAATCCCGAGACAAACAATTTATTGCGCTGGCAGATGATGCCTGGCGTCAGTTACAAACTAAAGGATAAGAGAGGTTGGTGTGGGTCCAGTCATGTTGGATGTAGAAGGGTTTGAACTGGATGCGGAGGAGCGTGAAATACTGGCGCACCCGCTGGTGGGAGGCTTGATCCTGTTCACCCGCAACTATCACGATCCGGCGCAGCTGCGAGAACTGGTGCGCCAGATCCGTGCTGCATCGCGCAATCATCTGGTGGTGGGCGTCGATCAGGAAGGCGGACGTGTACAGCGTTTCCGCGAAGGCTTTACTCGCCTGCCTGCCGCCCAATCTTTTGCGGCATTACTGGGCACGGAAGAGGGGGGCAAACTGGCGCAAGAGGCCGGCTGGCTGATGGCCAGCGAGATGATTGCCATGGATATCGACATCAGTTTTGCGCCGGTTCTGGACGTGGGGCATATCAGCGCCGCCATTGGCGAACGCTCATACCATGAAGATCCGCGTATTGCGCTGGCGATAGCGAGCTGTTTCATTGACGGTATGCACGACGCGGGAATGAAAACCACCGGGAAACATTTCCCGGGACACGGTGCGGTGACCGCCGACTCGCACAAAGAGACGCCGCGCGATCCGCGTCCGGAAGCTGACATTCGTGCCAAAGATATGTCGGTGTTCCGCTCCCTGATTACCGATAACAAGCTGGACGCTATCATGCCAGCGCACGTGATTTACAGCGACGTCGACCCGCGTCCTGCAAGCGGGTCCGCGCACTGGCTGAAAACCGTTTTGCGTCAGGAGCTGGGGTTTAATGGCGTGATTTTCTCAGACGATTTGTCGATGGAAGGGGCGGCGATTATGGGCAGCTACGCCGAGCGCGGTCAGGCGTCGCTGGACGCAGGTTGCGATATGATCCTCGTCTGCAATAATCGTAAAGGTGCCGTCAGCGTGCTGGATAACCTGTCGCCGATCAATGCACAGCGTGTTACACAATTGTATCATAAAGGTTCATTTAGCCGTCAGGAGCTGATGGACTCGGCGCGCTGGAAGACGGTCAACGCGCAGCTTGAAGCCCTGAATGAACGCTGGCAGGCACATAAAGCCAGCCTGTAAATCCTCCCGGAAGGCGTAGCGTGGTGAGAAGACAATGATCATCTATTTACACGGTTTTGACTCAAACAGTCCTGGTAATCATGAGAAGGTCCTGCAGCTGCAGTTTATCGATCCGGATGTCCGGCTGATCAGTTACAGCACACGCCATCCAAAGCATGATATGCAGCACCTGCTCAAAGAGGTGGACAAGATGTTGCAGCTCAACATCGATGACCGTCCGCTGATTTGTGGCGTGGGATTAGGTGGCTACTGGGCAGAGCGGATTGGATTCCTGTGCGATATCCGCCAGGTGGTGTTCAATCCTAATCTTTTCCCGAATGAGAACATGGAAGGTAAAATTGACCGCCCTGAAGAGTATGTCGATATTGCCACCAAGTGCGTCAGTAATTTTCGGGAGAAAAACCGCGACCGTTGTCTGGTGATCTTGTCGCGTAATGATGAAGCCCTTAACAGCCACCGGGCGGCTGAGCTGCTGCATCATTACTATGAAATTGTCTGGGATGAAGAACAGACCCACAAATTCAAGAACATCTCCCCGCATTTGCAGCGGATCAAAGCCTTCAAAACCCTGGGCTAAGCTACTGCGTACGACCTGCCAGGCCCGGCCGCGAAAGCGCCGGGCTTTCTTTTTGTCCAGAATTGTCTACTTTTAAGCCATCAAAACTTGATGCATATCAATTTTGGTATGACCAATGCGCCTGACGTGGTATTCTCAATGCACCTGAATGGTTTCAGTGCTGTAACCTGTTGTTAATTAAGGGTTATTTTTATAACTTTTAATTAACAATTGGTTAATAATTTGAGGGGGTCACGTTGACTACGCCATTGAAAAAGATAGTGATTGTCGGCGGTGGTGCTGGCGGGCTGGAGCTGGCTACACAGTTAGGCAAGAAGCTCGGTCGCGGCAAAAAAGCCAAAATTACGCTGGTGGATCGTAACCACAGCCATCTGTGGAAACCGCTGTTGCACGAAGTGGCGACCGGTTCACTGGATGAGGGCGTGGACGCGCTGAGCTATCTGGCACATGCGCGCAATCACCATTTCCAGTTCCAGCTGGGCTCCGTGGTGGATATCAATCGTGAGAGCAAAACCATTACCCTGGCAGAGCTGCGCGATGAAAAAGGGGAACTGCTGGTCCCTGAGCGCAAACTGCCGTATGACACGCTGGTCATGGCGCTGGGCAGTACCTCCAATGACTTCAACACACCAGGTGTAAAAGAGCACTGTATCTTCCTCGATAACCCACATCAGGCACGTCGTTTCCACCAGGAAATGCTGAACCTGTTCCTGAAGTACACCAGCAATATGGGTGCGAACGGGAAGGTTAATATCGCGATTGTTGGTGGGGGGGCGACGGGCGTCGAGCTTTCTGCTGAGCTGCACAACGCGGTGAAACAGCTGCACAGCTACGGCTATAAAGGCTTAACCAATGACGCGCTGAACGTGACGCTGGTTGAAGCGGGTGAACGTATCCTGCCGGCGCTGCCTCCGCGCATTTCCGGTGCGGCGCATAATGAACTGACCAAGCTGGGCGTGCGGGTTCTGACCCAAACCATGGTGACCAGCGCGGACGACGGCGGCCTGCATACCAAAGATGGCGAGTACATCAAAGCAGACCTGATGGTCTGGGCTGCTGGCATCAAAGCGCCTGATTTTATGAAAGAGATTGGCGGGCTGGAAACGAACCGTATTAACCAGCTGGTGACCGAGCCGACCCTGCAAACCACACGCGATCCGGACATTTTCGCCATCGGCGACTGTGCTTCCTGCGCGCGTCCGGAGGGCGGTTTTGTGCCTCCGCGAGCTCAGGCAGCGCACCAGATGGCAAGCCTGGTACTGCACAATATTCTGGCGCAGTACAAAGGTAAGCCGATGAAAGCCTATGTCTATAAAGACCATGGTTCTCTGGTATCGCTCTCTAACTTCTCTACCGTCGGCAGCCTGATGGGTAACCTGATGCGCGGCTCCATGATGGTGGAAGGGCGTATTGCACGCTTTGTCTATATCTCGCTCTATCGTATGCACCAGATTGCCCTGCACGGTTACTTCAAAACCGGGCTGATGATGCTGGTGGGACGAATCAACCGCGTTATTCGACCACGCCTGAAGCTGCACTAATATTCTCTCCCTCCGGGGCCTCCGGAGGGAATTTTTAGCATATCATGCTGCTCATCGTACATTGAGTGCTTAAGAGTTCTCCTAAACACGATATATCTCTCCTCCACGTCCACTTTTTGATCCTTTGTCTTATTGGCGAAGCGCGACCTGCATTGCAAAATTGTTACCAATAGCAACAAAGGAGGAAGTCCCGTGAATAAATCAATGTTGGCGGGTATAGGGATTGGCGTCGCTGCTGCGTTAGGTGTGGCTGCCGTTGCCAGTCTCAACGTACTGGATCGCGGCCCACAATACGCACAGGTCGTGTCAGCTACCCCGATTAAAGAAACCGTGAAAACGCCTCGTCAGGAGTGCCGTAACGTCTCCGTGACCCATCGCCGTCCGGTACAGGATGAAAACCGTATCGCCGGTTCAGTACTGGGTGCGGTTGCCGGTGGTGTGATTGGCCATCAGTTTGGTGGTGGTCGTGGTAAAGATGTGGCGACCGTGGTCGGCGCGCTGGGCGGCGGCTATGCCGGTAACCAGGTGCAGGGCGCTATGCAGGATAACGACACGTACACGACGACTCAGCAGCGCTGTAAAACCGTCTATGACAAGTCGGAGAAAATGCTGGGTTACGACGTGACGTACAAAATTGGCGATCAGCAGGGCAAGATCCGTATGGATAAAGACCCGGGTACTCAAATTCCGCTGGATGGAAACGGCCAGCTGGTACTGAATAACAAAGTGTAAAAAAGATGTTCTCTGAACTTAGCTCCTCAAGCGCTCAGGCTGAGGAGCTTTTTTTTTGCGTCAGATTTTGAGCAGTTCAGGCCACAGTTTCAGCGTGGTCGCGGTAATGGTTTGCAGTTTTTCCAGCGTAGCCCCTTCACGAGCGCTTATCGACATACCCTGCAAAATACAGTTCAGGTATTGCGCCAGCATCTGTGGATTGCAATGCGCAGGAATTTCACCTCGTTGTTGGCGCTGAGACAGGAACGCGCTTAGCGTCTCTTCCTGCATGGCATGGCGCGATTTCACCGTGTTGGCAATCTCTTTTGAGGAGGCAGCAAGGGTGGCAGAGGTGTTAATCATAAAGCAGCCCGCAGGGGTATCTTTACTGGTGAAGCAGGTCGCGACGGTGGTGAAATAGTCCCGTAGCGCCTGTTCGACGCTTTTCTCTTCACAAAACAGCTGGGCTTCGTGTTTCGCCGCAAAGCGCGAAATGTATCTGTCCAGCACTGCCCTGAACAGCCCCTCTTTATTGGTGAATTCAGCATACAGCGTGGGTGCTTTGGCACCGGTAGCTTCCACCAGATCGGAAAGCGAGGTCGCTTCATACCCATGTTGCCAGAAGAGAGTCATGGCCTTATCAAGCGCTGCATCCCTGTCGAACACTTTTGGTCGGCCACGGCTTTTCTTCGCGCAACTCGTCACGTCGGTTGTCATTTGCCGTTGGTCCTCTGTAGGTTTGTTGAATAATCATTATAAAAATAATCGCGGGTGACCACCAGCACTGATGAGAGAAAAATAAATTAATCATATGGGTATGAAAAATAACGAATTTAAAATTTAATTAATGTTCGTTATAAAAAGATGTTGACGCGTGAGCTGGATCACATTTATGATTTACCTATCGATCGTTAACTAAATAGCTAACGACCTCCAAATCATCTGCCCAAAGGTAAAAATCATGAAAAACGTAAAAACCCTCATCGCTGCTGCTGTTCTGAGTTCACTTTCTTTCGCAAGCTTCGCTGCTGTTGAAGTGCAATCAACCCCTGCTGACCAGCATAAAGTCGGGACTATCTCTGCTTCTGCCGGGACTAACCTGGGCTCACTGGAAGATCAGCTGGCGCAGAAAGCTGACGAGATGGGTGCAAAATCTTTCCGCATCACCTCAGTGACCGGTCCTAACACCCTGCACGGCACCGCTGTTATCTACAAATAAGCCTGGCTAAACCCTCATTTATGCCACTGCGATGCCACTGTAAAAAAGCCCTGCTCAGCAGGGCTTTTTTTATTGGGGATCACATCGACTGCTGGGTGACATCCTGATGCCGGGTGACATCGGTGGGCATCCCGGAACGCGCCTCCATCGCACGCTCCATCACGATGCCATCCGTGCGGGCATTCGTTTTAAAGCTCACCATCGCGGCATTCAGATTAATTGGCAGTGTCTGCGGATCGTCGCCAATGTTTTTCGATAACGGCTGGTGAATTTCAACCAGTCTTACGCCACCCGGCTCCTCAGAAACCTTAATGGGCGTATTAATAATATTCACTCGGGTACCAGGGGTGATCACGCTATAGAGCGTCTTGATATCATCATCGCGCAGACGAATACAGCCGGAACTGACGCGCATCCCGATACCGAAATCCGCATTTGTTCCATGCAGAAGGTAAACGCCACCATAGGCCGCAAGACGGATCGCGTGGTGACCCATCGGATTCTCCGGACCCGCTGGCACCACAGCCGGTAAATCAATTCCCTGTGCTTTATAGCGAGCACGAATATTAGCCGTTGGCGTCCAGGTTGGGTTGGCACGTTTATCCGATACGGTGGTGACCATTGTTGGGGTCAGCGTGTCGCCGCCCAGCTGGCCAATACCGATTGGATAAACGGTGACTTCATTTTTACCAGGTGGGTAATAGTAAAGACGCAGCTCGGCAAGGTTTATCACGATCCCTTCGCGCGCGACATCCGGGAGAATAGTCTGCAACGGGATGGTCAGGACGCTGCCAGCGCGTGGCACATAGGGGTCGACGCCAGGGTTAGCCTGCAGCAGAGCCAGAAAGCCTACGTTATATTTTTTGGCAATCGCTTCGAGCGATCCCCCATTATTTTCAACCACATGGAAACGGTTTTCGCCCACGACCTTGCTGCCAGCAGGGGGAAGAGGCCAGGTATTTGCGCGTGCAGGAAGCGCAACAGCGACCGTTGCTGCCAGCGCAAACACGGTTATCCAGCGGGTAAAACGCGAAGAGGTCATCATCACCATAATCCATATAAATAATAAGGTTATTGTTTTATAAGGCGTTAACGATAATTATGGCGAATGGGTATGTCGGGAAATCCAGGTGAAGTGCAAAGAGTTTGTAAATTGTCCCCCCGTAAGCATTGCGCCAACGGGGGGAAGGGGAATTATGCGACAGCGTTCTCTTCCAGCTGACGCATAAAGTGACGAACCCACTCCATCCGGTTTTTACGATCCGTCAGCTCCTGCGTAAATTTCAGACGCGTTGGACCATCCAGACGGAAATGCTGCGGCTGTTTCTGGAGCAGACCGATTAGCCACATCGGATTAACGTGATTCTTCTCGGCAAATTCAATCACGCCACCTTTTTCATTGCCTTCGAGCTTACGAATGCCCAGCTTCTGTGCCTGCTGGCGCAGCCTCGCAATATCCAGCAGGTTTCTCGCGGCATCCGGCAACAGGCCAAAGCGATCGATCAGCTCTACCTTAATTTCATCCAGTTCGTTCTCATTTTTCGCACTGGCGATACGTTTGTAGAACGACAGACGTGTGTTCACATCCGGAATAAAATCATCCGGTAGCAGGGAAGGCATGCGCAGTTCCACCTCAGTTTGCTGGCTGGTCAGATCTTCCAGCGATGGCTCACGTCCGGCCTTCAGGGCATCGACCGCATTTTCCAGCAGCTCCATATAGAGCGAGAAGCCGATGGTTTCCATCGAGCCGCTCTGGTCTTCGCCCAGAAGTTCACCTGCACCGCGGATCTCAAGGTCGTGTGTCGCCAGCGCGAAGCCCGCGCCCAGATCTTCCAGCGATGCGATAGCCTCCAGACGTTTTTGTGCATCGGTGGTCATCGCTTTCGGATGCGGGGTCAGCAGCCAGGCGTAGGCCTGATGGTGCGAGCGGCCAACGCGGCCACGCAACTGGTGAAGCTGCGCCAGTCCAAAGTGATCCGCGCGCTCAATAATGATGGTATTGGCCGTCGGAATATCGATCCCGGTCTCAATGATAGTGGTACACACCAGGACGTTAAAGCGCTGGTGGTGGAAATCGTTCATCACCCGCTCCAGCTCGCGCTCGCGCATTTGACCGTGACCGATAGCGATGCGCGCTTCCGGCACCAGTTCTGCCAGCCTGTCCGCCGCTTTCTGGATATTTTCCACGTCGTTATAGAGATAATAGACCTGACCCCCACGCAGTACTTCACGCAGAATAGCCTCGCGGACGACCAGGTTGTCGTATTCACGAACAAAGGTTTTTACCGCCAGACGACGTGCCGGCGGCGTGGCGATAATCGACAGGTCGCGCATGCCGCTCATCGCCATATTCAGCGTTCGCGGAATCGGTGTGGCGGTCAGGGTGAGGATATCGACGTCGGCACGCATCGCTTTAATACGCTCTTTATGACGGACCCCGAAGCGGTGTTCTTCATCGACGATCAACAGCCCCAGATCTTTCCACTTCACATCACTCTGCAGCAGCTTGTGGGTGCCGATCAGAATATCGATCTTACCCTCGCTGGCCTGTTCCAGAATCTGCGTCTGCTCTTTGGTACTGCGAAAACGTGACAGCATCTCAATACGAACCGGCCAGTTGGCGAAACGGTCGCGGAAGTTGTCAAAATGCTGCTGGGCGAGCAGGGTGGTAGGCACCAGCACCGCGACCTGTTTGTTGTTTTCTACCGCGAGGAAGGCGGCGCGCATCGCCACTTCGGTTTTGCCGAAGCCGACATCGCCGCAAACCAGCCTGTCCATCGCCAGCGGCTGGCACATGTCGCTCAGCACAGCATTAATGGCCTGGGCCTGATCCGGCGTGGTTTCAAACGGGAAGCTATCGCAGAACATCTGGTACTGTTGTTTATCATGCCTGAAGGCAAAGCCTTCTTTGGCCGCGCGTTGGGCGTAGATATCCAGCAGTTCTGCCGCCACATCACGCACTTTTTCCGCGGCTTTCTGCCGCGCGCGCGCCCAGGCGTCGCCGCCCAGTTTATGTAATGGCGCATGATCTTCTGCACCGCCGGCATAGCGGCTGATGAGATGCAGGGAGGAGACCGGCACATAGAGTTTGGCGTCATTGGCGTAGGTCAGCATCAGGTATTCGCCCTTGATGCCACCGGCTTCCAGCGTCGTCATGCCCTGATAACGGCCAACCCCGTGCTCGAGGTGAACAATCGGCTGGCCGGGGTGCAGTTCGGCGAGGTTACGGATCAACGTGTCCGGATTAATGGTGCGACGGCTGTCCTGACGGCGGCGCGCCACGCGTTCCCCCAGCAGGTCGCTTTCGCAAATCAGCGCCAGATTGTTGAGGGTATCCACAAACCCGTGTTCGGCGGAGCCAATCATCAGATAACGGCCATTACCGGTGGCTTCACTCAGGCGCAAAATACGTTTCGGCGCAATTTTGATCCGCCCCAGCAGTTCCCCCAGTGCTTCCCGGCGGCCTTCGCTTTCAACGGAGAACACGACCGGCCCGGTAAAGGACTCGAGGAACTTGCGCAGATTATCCAGCGGCGACTTCTGCTGCGCCTGAACGGATAAATCCGGTAGCGTGCGGAAGGCGAGGTTGGTATTGGCGGCCTTGTCGGCGAGCGAATCGGTTTTGAGCTGCATACGCGGCCAGCGTTTCAGCTCGGCGTTCAGCTCATCAGTGCGCAGCCACAGCACTTCCGGTGGCAACAGCGGACGCATCGGGTCCACACCCCGGTTTTCAAAGCGGGCGCGAGTTTCGCTCTCAAAACGGCTGGCGCTGGCGTCGATATCACCGGTGTTAACAATCAGCGTATTGGCCGGGAAATAGCTGAACAGCGCGGGCAGAGGCTCGTTAAAGAACAGCGGCTGCCAGTATTCAATACCCGCCGGCAACGTCCCTTTGCTGACCTGCTGATAGATATGTTCGGCATCGCGTTTGACGTCGAATCTGTCGCGCCACTGGCTGCGGAACAGCTCGATTGCGGTTTTGTCTGTCGGGAACTCATGTGCGGGCAGTAAATTGATGGAGTCCACTTCTTCCAGCGTGCGCTGCGTGTCGGCGTCGAACACGCGCAGGCTGTCGATTTCATCATCGAAGAAATCCAGACGATACGGCTGGTCGCTGCCCATCGGGTAAAGATCGAGCAGTGCACCACGCGTGGCATATTCCCCGTGCTCCATCACCTGATCGACATGGCGATAACCGGCGCTGTCGAGCTGCGCGCGCAGAGCGTCCCGGGACAGGCGCTGGCCTTTTTTCATCACCAGCGCATGGCCATGAAGATAGCTGTGCGGACAGACGCGCTGCATCAGGGTGTTTACGGGGACGATCAGCACGCCGCGCTGCATCGTCGGTAACTGATACAGGGTCGACAGACGAGAGGAGATGATCTCCTGGTGCGGCGAGAAACTGTCATACGGCAGCGTTTCCCAGTCGGCCAGACTGAACACCAGATTGTCAGTGAACTGGCGGATTTCATCATGCAGACGCAGGGCATTTTGCATATCCGGGGCAACCAGTACCACCGGACCCGGGTGTCGCTCAGCGATTTCTGCCACCAGCGTGGCGCACGCCGCGCCAGTAAGTTCGCCCAGCTGGCGCTGATCGCCCGCTTTGACAGGCAAGGAATATCGATAGTGTTCAGGCATGGCTATGTCAGAGTCTCTTGGGGATATACCAACAGTATTGGGGCATATCACTGATACGCAATGTCTTTATTATCCTCGATCGTTTTACATAATCAAACCGGAACCGCACAGGGAGGAAATTCGCCCCCAAAAGGGGGCGAAAAGCGCATCAGCGGCTGGCCGATGACGGAGAAAGCGTGGAAGGCGGGGAGAAGAACACATCACCAAACAGTGCGGTGGAGACCTTACGCACCCCAAGCCCGGCAAGGGTGCAGAGCAACAGGCTGGCAAACGGGTAGACCAGAATCAACGTCAGCTCCGCCCAGACCGGCCAGTATGCGGCATTCATCTCACCAATCAGGAACAGGCTAAAGGCCTCAATCAGGATGCGATGGGTGGTATAAATCGCGATGGTATTAGAACCGATCACGTTAAGCAGATTATTAGGATGGACGGCATAACGTTGCTCGATGCTGTAGAAAAGCTTCATGATCAACACAATCGACAGCAGGGAGAGCAGCAGCGGGACGTTAGCAAACCACAGCACCACAGAGACGGCAGCGAAGGCGGCTAACGCCAGCCAGGCGCGACGCAGATTGAACCCTTTCATCCACGCCATCAGCTCAGCGCCATACCACGCGCCGAGGCTGTAGTAGATCATGTTGCGCACCACGCTGTTCATTCCCCACCACGGCAGCGGCAGGAAGTTTATCGCGACGCTCGCCAGTGCCAGCAGCCCCAGTACCGGCAGCTTCCAGCGGCTCAGCAGTTTACACAGCGTGAAATAGACCACCAGGGCATACAGATACCAGAGACTGGTGCTGGCGGTGAGCATTCCCTTCACAAACCCGGAAAGGGAATCGGCATAGGCCGCATTGGAGGAAGTGGCCAGTTCACGCTCGGGAGCAAGCCAGGCGTTGAGGTGGCTCAGCGCCTGCCATTGCAGAACGCCCCACAGCGCCAGTACCCAGACAATGCTCCAGATCCGTTTATCGAGACTGGTACGCCAGTCCACCTCATCGATGTAACGTCGAATCAGATAGCCGGAAATGAAGAAAAACACCGGCATGCGGAAGGGAGCAAGATAGAGATTAAAATAGACCCAACATTTGGCGAGAAGACCGGATAACGGATGTTGTAACCCATTGAGATGGGGATAAAAGGTGATGACTGAATGGTAGATAACCACCAGGCAGATACACAGCCCTTTTATCTGGTTAATCCATAATGCTTTTTGCTTCATTGTTCGCGACTACCTTTTTGCCATAAACGAACGAACAATTGTTGTTAAACAAAACCGTGATGTAACGGGTAACAGTCTGTATCAGGAGGTTTTTCGGAAAAGGTGGAGGCTGTACAGGGAGGTTTCAGAGAGTAGTACTCTGATTTATCTGAATTTTTCAGAAAAATGATTACCAAAGCTTACGGTTTCAGTCATTTACGCTTAAGGGATTCGCTTATATACTCGTGGGTCTGCTATCAGCAAACAGACGGATTTCATGTACCAACCTGTCGCACTCTTCATAGGCTTACGTTACATGCGTGGGCGCGCCGCGGACCGCTTCGGTCGCTTTGTCTCCTGGCTTTCGACTATTGGCATTACGCTTGGCGTAATGGCTCTGGTGACGGTTCTCTCCGTCATGAACGGCTTTGAGCGCGAGCTGCAAAACAACATTCTGGGGCTGATGCCGCAGGCTATCCTCTCCTCAACCAACGGTTCCGTTAACCCACAACAGCTCCCGGAAAGCGCGGCGAAGTTACAGGGTGTCACGCGCGTTGCGCCGTTAACCACGGGCGATGTGGTGCTGCAAAGCGCCCGTAGCGTGGCGGTCGGCGTGATGCTGGGCATTGACCCGGCGCAAAACGACCCGCTGACGCCGTTCCTCGTGAACGTGAAGCAGACCGACCTGGAAGCCGGCAAATATAACGTGATCCTCGGCGAGCAACTGGCCGGGCAGCTTGGCGTCAACCGTGGTGACCAGCTGCGCGTAATGGTACCGTCGGCCAGTCAGTTTACGCCGATGGGACGTTTGCCAAGCCAGCGCTTGTTCACGGTGGTTGGCACGTTTGCCGCCAACAGCGAAGTCGATGGTTATCAGATGCTGGTGAATATTCAGGACGCGTCACGTCTGATGCGCTATCCGGCGGGGAATATCACCGGCTGGCGCCAGTGGCTCGACGCCCCGCTAAAAGTGGATACCCTCAGCCAGCAAACGTTGCCGGAAGGGACCAAATGGCAGGACTGGCGTGAACGCAAGGGCGAGCTGTTCCAGGCCGTGCGGATGGAAAAAAATATGATGGGGCTGCTGCTGAGCCTGATCGTGGCGGTCGCGGCCTTCAACATCATCACCTCACTGGGGTTGATGGTGATGGAAAAGCAGGGTGAGGTCGCCATTCTGCAGACTCAGGGGCTAACGCCGCGCCAGATCATGGCGGTATTTATGGTGCAGGGTGCCAGTGCCGGGATTATCGGTGCGCTACTCGGTGCGGCGCTGGGGGCGCTGCTCGCCAGCCAGCTTAACAATTTAATGCCGATCATCGGCGCTCTGCTTGATGGTGCGGCGCTGCCCGTGGCTATCGAACCGTTACAGGTGATTGGGATTGCGCTGGCTGCGATGGCCATTGCGCTGCTTTCTACGCTTTATCCTTCCTGGCGCGCTGCCGCCACTCAACCCGCTGAGGCTTTACGTTATGAATAAGATCCTGTTGCAATGCGACAACCTGTCCAAACGCTATCAGGAAGGCACTGTGCAGACTGACGTGCTGCACAATGTGAGCTTCAGCGTGGGCGAAGGTGAGATGATGGCGATTGTGGGCAGTTCCGGCTCCGGCAAAAGTACGTTATTACACCTGCTCGGTGGGCTGGATACACCCACCAGCGGTGACGTGATTTTCTCCGGCCAGCCGATGAGCAAAATGTCATCTGCGGCAAAAGCGGAGCTGCGTAACCGCGAGCTGGGCTTTATCTACCAGTTCCACCACCTGCTGCCGGATTTCACGGCGCTGGAAAACGTGGCGATGCCGCTGCTGATTGGTAAAAAGAAACCCGCAGAAATTAACACCCGCGCCAGCGATATGCTGAAAGCGGTTGGGCTTGGGCATCGCGGTAATCATCGTCCTTCTGAACTTTCCGGCGGTGAACGCCAGCGTGTGGCCATTGCGCGTGCGCTGGTCAACAATCCGCGCCTGGTACTGGCGGATGAGCCAACGGGTAACCTGGACGCCCGCAACGCGGACAGTATTTTCCAGCTGCTGGGTGAGTTGAATGCCTCGCAGGGAACCGCGTTTCTGGTGGTAACCCACGATCTCCAGCTGGCAAAACGGATGGGACGTCAGCTTGAGATGCGCGACGGTCATCTGAACCCAGAACTGACCCTGATGGGGGCGGAGTAATGGCTTCACCGTTATCGTTACTCATAGGGTTGCGTTTTAGCCGCGGACGTCGTCGCGGCGGCATGGTGTCACTGATCTCGGTGATCTCCACCATCGGTATTGCGCTGGGGGTGGCGGTGCTGATCGTGGGCCTTAGCGCCATGAACGGTTTTGAGCGTGAACTGAATAACCGCATCCTGGCGGTGGTCCCGCACGGTGAAATCGAACCGGTGAATCAGCCGTGGACGCACTGGAGCGATGCCCTGAGCAAAATCGAAAAAGTGCCAGGCATCGTGGCGGCCGCGCCTTACATTAACTTTACCGGGCTGGTCGAGAGCGGCGTTAACCTGCGCGCCATTCAGGTAAAAGGGGTGAACCCGGTGCAGGAAGAGCGCCTCAGCGCGTTGCCGAAATATGTTCAAAACGGCGCGTGGGCAAACTTTAAGGCCGGTGAACAGCAAATTATTATGGGCAAAGGCGTTGCCGAGGCCCTGAAGGTTAAGCAGGGCGACTGGGTCTCTATCATGATCCCGAACGCCAGTGCCGACCACAAGCTGCAGCAGCCTAAACGCGTACGTCTGCACGTCACCGGTATTCTTCAGTTAAGCGGCCAGCTCGATCACAGCTTTGCGATGGTGCCGATGGAAGATGCGCGCCAGTATCTCGACATGGCCGACAGCGTGACGGGGATTGCCATTAAGGTCAACGACGTCTTCAACGCCAATAAACTGGTGCGTGATGCCGGCAGCGTGACCAATAACTATGTCTACATCAAAAGCTGGATTGGCACTTACGGTTATATGTACCGTGATATCCAGATGATCCGCGCCATTATGTATCTGGCGATGGTGCTGGTGATTGGGGTCGCGTGCTTTAATATCGTTTCGACGCTGGTGATGGCGGTCAAAGACAAGAGCGGCGACATCGCCGTCCTGCGTACCCTGGGGGCAAAAGACGGTCTTATTCGCGCCATCTTTGTCTGGTACGGTCTGCTGGCTGGGCTGTTCGGGAGCCTCTGCGGCGTGGTGATTGGCGTGGTGGTTTCTCTGCAGCTGACGCCAATTATCAATGGCATCGAGGCGCTTATTGGCCACCAGTTCCTGTCAGGTGATATCTATTTTATTGACTTCCTGCCGTCGGAATTGCACTGGCTGGACGTTTTTTATGTGCTGGTAACGGCACTTTTACTGAGTCTGCTGGCAAGCTGGTATCCGGCGCGTCGCGCAAGCCGAATTGATCCGGCGAGGGTATTAAGTGGCCAGTAATTACGTCATGATTTAGCGGTCATCAGGCCGCCAAATCAAAAAGAGGAATGCGTGATGTATTATGGATTTGATATTGGCGGCACCAAAATTGCGCTGGGCGTGTTTGATAAAAACCTCAAACTGCAGTGGGAAACCCGCGTTCCCACACCACGCGAAAGCTATGATGAATTTTTAACTGCCATTGCCGCGCTGGTGGCGCAAGCTGATTCACGTTTTGGCGTGAAAGGCAGCGTCGGCATTGGTATTCCGGGAATGCCCGAAACTGACGATGGTACGCTGTATGCGGCCAACGTTCCTGCTGCCAGCGGTAAACCGCTGCGCGCCGATCTCTCCGCTCTGCTTGAACGCGACGTGCGTTTAGATAATGATGCCAACTGTTTTGCACTCTCCGAAGCCTGGGACGATGAGTTTCAGCGCTATCCGCTGGTGATGGGGCTGATCCTCGGCACGGGCGTAGGGGGAGGGATCGTCATCAACGGTAAGCCGATTACCGGGCGCAGTTACATTACGGGAGAGTTCGGCCATATCCGCCTGCCGGTTGATGCCCTGGCGGTCGTCGGGCGCGACTTCCCGCTGACCCGCTGCGGTTGCGGTCAGCATGGCTGTATTGAGAACTACCTCTCCGGACGTGGGTTTGCATGGCTTTACGAACACTTCTATCATCAGAAACTTGAAGCCCCTCAAATCATTACCTTGTGGGAGCAGGGGGATGCGCAGGCGCGAGAGCACGTTGAGCGCTATCTGGATCTGCTGGCGGTGTGTCTGGGGAATATTCTCACCATCGTCGACCCGGATCTGCTGGTGATTGGGGGAGGGCTTTCAAACTTTAGCGCGTTAACGGAACAGCTGTCCGGGCGTTTGCCCCGACATTTATTGCCGGTTGCCCGCGTGCCGCGTATTGAACGTGCGCGACACGGGGACGCAGGAGGGATGCGCGGAGCCGCATTCCTTCATCTCACCGATTAGTTTACGAGGTTTTTATGCTGTCGCGTCGCTTAGGTCGACTCAGCCGTTTTCGCAAAAATAAACGCCGCTTACGTGAGCGCTTGCGCCAGCGGATCTTTTTCAGAGACAGAATGATGCCAGAAGCGATGGATAAACCCAGAGTAGTGGTGCTGACCGGGGCGGGGATCTCCGCAGAGTCAGGTATTCGTACTTTCCGCGCTGCGGACGGGTTATGGGAAGAGCACCGTGTTGAGGATGTGGCGACGCCGGAAGGCTTTGCCCGCGATCCGGATCTTGTGCAGGCGTTTTATAACGCCCGCCGTCGTCAGCTGCAGCAGCCAGAGGTTGTGCCTAATCCGGCGCATCTGGCGCTGGCGAAGCTGGAAGAGGCGCTTGGCGATCGTTTTTTGCTGGTTACGCAGAATATCGACAATCTGCATGAACGGGCCGGTAACAAAAACATCATCCATATGCACGGTGAACTGCTGAAAGTTCGCTGCGCCTGGAGCGGTCAGGTGCTGGACTGGAAAGAGGACGTGCTGCCTGAAGATAAGTGCCACTGCTGCCAGTTTCCGTCGCGCCTGCGCCCGCATGTGGTCTGGTTTGGTGAAATGCCGCTTGGTATGGATGACATTTACAGCGCGCTGGCCATGGCGGATGTCTTTATCGCCATTGGCACGTCTGGCCATGTCTATCCGGCGGCCGGCTTTGTTCACGAAGCGCGGCTGCACGGCGCGCATACGGTTGAGCTGAATCTGGAGCCGAGCCAGGTGGGCAGCGAGTTCGAAGAGAAGCACTATGGCCTGGCCAGTACCGTCGTACCGGAGTTTGTCGATAAGCTCCTGAAAGGGCTGTAATCGCGATAGCCTGAAAAGGCACCCGTCCTGCGGGTGCCTTTTTTGTTTATGGCGTAAAGTAGGCCAGCGTTTTCTCCAGCGATTTTGCCTGTTCGTCCAGTGACAGGGCCGCTGCCGAGATCTGTTGTACCAGGGACGCGTTTTGCTGGGTCGTGCTGTCCATCTGATTGACGGCAATGCTGACCTGGCTAATTCCCCGATTCTGCTCATCCAGAGCCTGAACAATATCGTTTATCACCAGATGCACATGCGACACGGCCTCAATGACCTGCTTCATCATGACGCCGGTTTCATTGACCAGCTCAACGCCTTTGCTGACACGGCCTGAAGACTCGGCTATCAGCTGGGAGATCTCTTTTGCCGCGTTGGCGCTTCGCTGGGCAAGGTTGCGCACTTCACCCGCCACCACTGCAAAACCGCGCCCCTGTTCGCCCGCGCGCGCCGCTTCTACGGCGGCATTCAGCGCCAGAATATTGGTCTGGAAGGCGATACCGTCCACAATGCTGTTGATCTCTCCAATCTTACGGGCGCTTTCGTCAATTTCCCCGATCACCACCACGACATCGTTGACCAGCGTCTCGCCATGTCCGGCAAGGGTCGCGGCGCGATCGGTAAGGGTGGTGGCTTTGTGCGCATTGTCGGCGTTATTTTTCACCGTGACCGAAATCTCTTCCATGCTGGCCGCGGTTTCGACAATCGCCGCTGCCTGTTCTTCGGTGCGTGAGGCCAGATCGAGATTGCCTGCCGAAATTTCACTGGTGCCACCGTGAACGGAGTGGCTGGCTTCGCTGATGTTACCCACGATGCGCTTGAGCTGCATCTGCATGGTGTGCAGGGCGTAAAAAATACTGCTGGTATCCCCGGGACGCACCGGGATAGCGTTGTTCAGGTCGCCGCCGGCCACGGCCAGCGCGATCCCGGCGGCATCTGACGGTTCGCCCCCCACCGGGCGGTCCACTTTACGGGTAAAGATTTGCGCCATGACCAGGCTGACAACCACAATGCTTAACACCATCAGGAGGATGGCTTTCAGTAAAAATTGTCTTGCCTCGGCCATCACTTCGCTGACCGGGGTGACGATAGCCAGCTTCCAGGGCGTCTGACTGTTGCCGATGGTAATCGCCTGCCAGGTGATAAATGCCTCTTCCTTCAGTTGAGGATCGTTTGTGCGTATCACCTCATCCCCTGTGACAGTTCCGGTGTAAGGCTTGCCTACGGCACGTTTATCCGGGCTGGAAACCACGCTGTTGCCCGCCGACAGAAGCAGGGCGTAGCCTGTACCGTTCCACGGTTTAATCGCCCCGATCATCGATTGCAGGGTGGCGAGTGAGAAATCCGACGTGACGGACCCCAGGAACTGACCCTCACGCATGATGGGGGCGGCAATCGAGGTGAGCATTACGTCCACCCCATTGTAGGGATAAATATAGGGTTCGATGATGACATCTTTTTGCCGTTGCTTCGGCAGCAGATAATAATCGCCGCTGCCGGGCGTTTCGATGTCCGTCAGCAGATGTAATGCCGGTTTGCCTGTGGCGTCGCGGTCAACGTAGCGGGCGTAACGTCCGGCGGGATCTTCACCGCTCTGACCGGCAAAGGTGGCATCGTTGCCATCGAAGGCATCAGGTTCAAAGGCCATCGACATTGAAAGAAACTGAGGGTGCGCTGAGAGATAATGGATTAGCAGCTGGTTGAGCCCCTGTCGATCAGCGATGCCCGCGTCGCGCAGTGCCTGAGCGCTATTTCCCATGTCACGCGCGGCCGCCAGGGCGGAATCCATCTGTTTACTGACCTGCAAAGACTGCACTTCAGCAATCTGACGGATGTGTTTTTTAGCCAGCACTTCTTGCTGATCCATCCACTGCCACATCATAAAACCGATCGTTGCCGTAAAGCCCACCGTCACGGTGAGGAAAATGGACAATAGCATCAACGTCTTGACTCTTATTTTTTGTTTTCGGACCATGGCGTCTTTCATTCTCAACTCCCGTAATGACGTGCATGTCGGGCAGGCACAGATCACTTATCGGATATTTCGCCATGTTTCTGTAGAGCACCGGGTATATTTAATTTAAATTTTTGATCGCTAATTCCCGTTAATTAGTGTGGATGCTTTTATTTTGTGCATTCAATCAAATTAGTGTTCGATAATGCTCGTTATCGTTGTGCAGATAGGGGATGCTAATAAATATAAAGACGTTCAGGAGGATGGGATATGTATGGATTTATCGCGAGACAACCCATTTTTAACCTCGATAAGAATACCGTGGCCTATGAGCTGCTTTTCAGGGACGGAATGACCAACCGTTTCCCCGATGTGTCGGCGGAATATGCCACGTCCAGAATGATATCAGACCAGTTCTTATCCGTGCCGTCCCAGCGCATCGCCGGGGAACATACGTCGTTTATCAATTTTCCTTCCCGGATGATCATCGACCGCAGCGCTGAGGCGCTGGACAAAAACAACGTGGTCATTGAGATCCTGGAAGATGCTGACCCGGGTGAGGCGCTTTTGCAGGCCGTGAGAGAAATGTATGAGCACGGGTACTGCTTTGCGCTCGATGATTTCACTCTCGCACCGGAATGGGATGTTTTCTTGCCCTATATTTCCATCATCAAATTCGATGTCCAGAATTACACCTTAGCGCAAATTCAAAATTACCTGAGTGAGCGTAAAAGCCTGACCGGGCATATTAAATATCTGGCTGAAAAAATTGAGACTAAAGAGGAATTCAAACAATACAGCGATGCCGGATTTTCTCTTTTTCAGGGATATTTTTTCTGTCGTCCGGAGGTGATTAAATATAAACGGCTATCGCAAAATCAGCTTGCAATTTTCCGTCTGCAAATGGAAGTAGGACGCAATAAACCTGACTTTCGGATAATCGAGTCGTTAATCAAAAGCGACCTCACGCTGTCCTATAAAATCATGCGCTATATGAAGCACACCGCTTTTAAACACATGGGGGCCTGTAATTTCAGCAAGTTAACCCTGAGTGAAGTGCTGAGGTACCTTGGAGAAAATCAGCTCAGAAGGTTTGTGGCCGTTGTAGTGCTGGCAAGTGCAGCCAACGACACCGTCACCGAGCTTTACCCGATGAGTATGATGCGCGGGAAATTCTGTGAACTGATTGCCGAGAAACTGAATGAGCCGATGCTGGCTGAGAATGCGTTCATGTGCGGTCTGTTCTCACTGCTTGATACCCTGCTTGAGCTGCCGATGGCAGAGTTGATGACGCAAATTGCTGTCCCGCAGAGCGTGAGTAATGCGTTGTGCCATCAGGAAGGGCAGTTAGCGGATATGGTTCGCCTCTGCCATTACTACGAGCAGCAGCAGTGGGATGAGGCAAGCAGAATAAGTCACGCGCTGGGGCTGGCAGAGGAAGACATCGTAGAGGCGATGAGGAAGGCCACGATCTGGGCCGGGGAGAACGCCGTCAGTTAATCGTTCCTCACTCCGCTAAGACGGAGTGAGGAAGAAAGCCTGGCCGCTTACCGGCCCGCTTTTAATTTCTGGTAATACTCTTCATAGATGCGGCTTGCGTCACCGACATCGTTTTGCCACTCGCCTTTACTGATGGTTTGCGCATCCGGATAGAGCGATTTGTCGTTCGCGACGGCCGGGCTGAGCAGCTTGCGCGCAGCGAGGTTCGGTGTGGGATAACCAATGGTCTCCGCAACCTGTTTCGCGACGTCCGGGCGCAGCAGGAAGTTAATCAGCTTCAGGGCACCGTCAACGTTCTTCGCGTTTGCAGGAATAGAGAGGCTATCCATCCAGAAGATCCCGCCTTCTTTCGGCCACACTACCTCCAGCGGCGTACCGGCCTGACGGGCAACATACGCGGAGCCGTTCCACACCATACCCAGATTCACTTCGCCTTCCATATACGGGTTTGCCGGGTTATCAGAGTTAAATGCCGCCACGTTAGGCATCAGCTTTTTCAGCTCGTTATAGGCCGCTTCAATCTCTTTCGGGTCCGTCGTATTGCCTGAGTAGCCGAGCTTACGCAGCGCTACCTGGAACACTTCGCGCGCGTCGTCGGTTAACAGCAGGCTGCCTTTGTATTCCGGTTTCCACAGATCGGCCCAGCTTGTAACGGTTTTCGGATCGATAGCCTCGCTGTTGACCCCAATGGCGGTTGCGCCCCAGATGTAAGGAATGGAGTAGTCGTTATTCGGGTCAAACGGCTTATTGAGCATCTCCGGATCGAGATTGTTGAAGTGAGTGAGCTTCGTTTTATCGATCTTCTGAATCATGCCCTCTTTGCGCATTTTATCGACGAAATAGGTCGACGGGACGACCAGATCGTACGCGCCTTCTTTATAAGTTTTGAGCTTGGCGTACATGGTTTCATTCGACTCATAGGTAGAATAGATAACCTTGATGCCCGTCTCTTTCGTGAACTGCTCCAGCAGGCCAGGTGGCACATACTCGGTCCAGTTATAGAAATAGAGCGTTTTGCTGTCATCAGCGTGCGCGGCACCCATTCCGAGCACCAGTGCCGCAGCGGCAAGCATTTTTTTCATTTCATTGTCCCCTGAGATTTTGTTTTATCACGAGCAATAACCTGGCTGGCAATCATCAGCACCAGCGAGAACACTAACAGTATGGTCGCCAGCGCGTTCACCTCGGGCGAGACGCCGACTTTCACCATTGAATAGATCTTCAATGGCAGAATTTCATAACTCGGGCCGGTGACGAAGGAGGAGACCACCACATCGTCCATCGACAGGGTAAAACTCAGCAGCCATCCGGCAGCAACGGCGGGCATCGCCAGCGGCAGGATGATTTTGCGCAGGATCGTCATCTCACTGGCACCCAGATCTTTTGCGGCTTCCAGCATGCGCACGTCAAACCCTTTCAGGCGTGCGAAGACGGTGACCACCACAAACGGCAGGCAGAAAGTGATGTGGGAGAACAGCAGTGACCAGAAGCCCAACTGGACGCCCAGCAGCATAAACAACACCAGTAGCGAAATCGCCATGACGATATCCGGCGACATCATCACCACAAACAGCATCCCGCTGACGAACGGTTTACCCCGGAAGCGATAGCGGTAGAGCGCCACGGCGGTAAGCGAACCAATCAGCGTGGCGAAGGTGGCGGAGAAAATCGCCATCGTCAGGGAGTGCTGAGCAGCCTGCAGCAGGCTGTCGTTGTTCATCAGCAGGCTGTACCAGTTGGTAGTGAAACCTTGCCAGTTGATGCCGAAACGCGCGCTGTTAAACGAGTTCACGATCAAAATAATGATCGGAATATAAAGATACGCATAGATGGCGGTCATAAAACCGCCGCGAAGCAGTCGACCGATCATTCGAGTTCCACCTTTTTATTCAGTAATCGTGAAGCACGCCAGTAGATCAGCAGCATCAGGCCCATCACCACTGTGAGCGTAATGCTGGTGGCGGAACCGAACGGCCAGTCGCGAATGTTCAGGAACTGGCTCTTAATCACGTTGCCGATAAGCAGGTTTTTCGCGCCGCCCATCAGGTCGGACACGTAGAACAAGCCCATTGCCGGCAGCATTACCAGCAGACAACCTGCAATGATGCCAGGCATGGTCAACGGAATGATAATCCGGATAAAGGTCTGCAGTTTGCTGGCGCCCAGGTCTCTCGCAGCTTCCAGCAGCGGTTTATCCAGCTTCTCAATGCTGGAGTAGAGCGGCATCACCATAAAGGGCAGCAGGATGTAGACCAGACCCACAATGACCGCACCCGGCGTAAACATGATGCGCACTGGCGTATCAATCACGCCCAGCCACAACAGGAACTCGTTCAGATAGCCTTTGGTGCTGAGGAAAATTTTCAGCCCGTAGATGCGGATCAGGGAGTTGGTCCAGAAAGGCACGATCAGCAAAAAGAGCAGCAGTGGACGCACTTTTTGCGGCAGACGCGCCAGAAACCATGCAAAGGGATAGCCCAGCACCAGGCAGGCAACGGTGGCGATCAGCGCCATATTAAGCGAGTGCAACAGCACGTCAAAATAGAGCGGATCGAGCAGACGCGAGTAGTTGTCCAGCGTAAAGACCAGCTTTACGAAGTCAGTATCGTCGCGGGTCAGGAAGCTGGTGGCGATGATCATCAGGTTGGGTAAGAAGACAAACAACACAAGCCAACCGACGATAGTAGCAATCACCACATTCTGGAATTTACTTGTGTTCTTCATCAGCCAGTACAACCTCCCAGCTTTCTACCCAGTTGATAACCATTTTCTGGTCGAGGGAGTGGTCGAAATCAGGGTCGTCCTCATTAAAGAACTCGCTGACCATCACCATCTTACCGTTTTCCAGTTCGACGACAGACTCCAGCGTCATCCCTTTATAGTTGCGCTCCCGGATATAGCCAATCAGGCCCTCGGCATCAGTATTGCCGTGGATCTCTTCAACGCGCAGATCCTCCGGGCGCAGCAGGACGTTGAGCTTTTGCCCTTTTTCGACGGCGAAATTCACGGTGATATTGCACTCGCGGCCTTCTACGTTGGCCCGCACGCGCTGTTCGTCCAGGCGATCAATCACCGTGGCGTTGAAAATGTTGATCTCCCCAATGAAGCTGGCCACGAACAGGTTTTTCGGCTCTTCATAGATTTCACGTGGCGTGCCGTCCTGCTCGATTTTGCCGTCACGCATCACCACGATACGGTCCGACATGGTGAGTGCTTCTTCCTGATCGTGGGTAACGAAGACAAAGGTAATGCCGAGCTTGCGCTGCAGGGCTTTAAGCTCGTTCTGCATCTGCTTGCGCAATTTGTAGTCCAGTGCGGAAAGTGACTCATCCAGCAGGAGCAGACGCGGTTTATTGACCACAGCGCGGGCGATAGCAACGCGCTGCTGCTGGCCGCCGGAAAGCTGGTGTGGCTTACGCTGGGCAAATTCTTCCAGTTGCACCATGCGCAGCGCGTCGGTAACGCGAGCAGGGATCTCGCTGGCCGGCGTTTTTTGCATCCGCAGGCCAAATGCGACGTTCTCGAACACGGTCATGTGCGGAAACAGGGCATAGCTCTGAAAGACGGTATTCACGTGCCGCTCTTCGGCGGGAACCTGGGTGATATCCTGGTTTTCAAGGTGGATGTGACCGCTATCGACGTTTTCCAGTCCGGCGATAAGGCGCAGTACGGTTGTCTTGCCGCAGCCAGAGGGGCCAAGCAGCGTGAGGAACTCACCGTCATTGATGGTCAGGTTGAGCCCGGAAATAACATCTTTACCATCAAAACTTTTACGAATTCGTTCCAGTTGCACCAGCGGTGAACGTGAACGGGATTGTGTATTCAATTTTTGCGCTGTCCCATATAGACGCTCCGGGATGCAGACCGAAGCGGGGTTTGTGTGTAACCACCTTGGTGACTCGTAATGAGGGCGGACATTCTACGGCAAACCACTGTAATCGCCAATCCTTGTCACTGATTCATAAGCTACATTTACTAACGGATACGATATAAACGGAAAATATTCTCGTTTGCGGGATAAAAGTGACCTGACGCAATATTTGCCTTTTGATGCTTATTGATAATGTTGTCACAAAAAGTGAGGGTGACTGCATGGATAAATTACTTGAGCGTTTTTTACAGTACGTTTCGCTGGATACCCAATCTAAACCGGGTGTCCGCCAGGTGCCAAGCACCGAAGGCCAGTGGAAGTTATTAAACCTGCTCAAAGAGCAGCTCGACGCCATGGGGCTGGTTAACGTCACGTTAAGCGAGAAAGGCACTGTGATGGGAACGCTGCCTGCGAATGTCTCCGGTGATATCCCGGCGATTGGCTTTATCTCCCATGTCGACACCTCTCCGGATTTTAGCGGTAAACATGTGAACCCGCAGATTGTTGAAAACTACCGCGGCGGCGACATTGCGCTGGGGATTGGTGACGAAGTGCTGTCGCCGGTGATGTTCCCGGTGCTGCACCAGCTGCTTGGTCAGACGCTCATCACCACCGACGGCAAAACGCTGCTGGGTGCCGATGACAAAGCGGGGATTGCCGAGATCATGACGGCGCTGGCGGTGCTGAAAGAGAAAAATATCCCGCACGGGGATATCCGTGTCGCCTTTACGCCGGATGAAGAGGTCGGCAAGGGGGCAAAACACTTCGACGTAGAGGCCTTTAACGCGAAGTGGGCCTATACCGTCGACGGTGGCGGCGTAGGGGAACTGGAGTTCGAGAATTTCAACGCCGCGTCCGTGACAATCAAAATCGTCGGAAACAACGTTCATCCTGGCTCCGCCAAAGGGGTCATGGTGAATGCGTTGTCGCTGGCGTCGCGTATTCATGCGGAAGTTCCGCCAGAAGAGAGCCCGGAACAGACCGACGGTTATGAAGGTTTTTATCACCTGACCAGCATTAAAGGCACCGTAGACAGTGCGCAGATGCACTACATCATTCGCGACTTTGACCGTAAAGCATTTGAAGCGCGTAAACGTAAGATGATGGAGATAGCCAAAAAGGTCGGTAAGGGCCTGCATCCGGATTGCTATATCGAGCTGATTATTGAAGACAGCTACTACAATATGCGCGAGAAAGTGATGGCGCATCCGCATATCCTCGATATCGCGCAGCAGGCAATGCGTGACTGTGATATTGAACCGCTGTTAAAACCGATTCGTGGTGGCACAGACGGTTCGCAGCTGTCGTTCATGGGGCTGCCTTGCCCGAATCTGTTTACCGGTGGCTACAACTATCACGGCAAGCACGAGTTCGTGACGCTGGAAGGAATGGAAAAAGCGGTGAAGGTGATTGTGCGAATTGCGGAGCTGACCGCGGCGCGGTAATGACAAAAAAAAGGCCGGGTCAGGCGAAGCCGCCACCCGGCACGCTTTTCTTTACGGTTTAGTCCTCAAAGAACCAGTACCCGCTGTTCACCAGCGCGGCGAGCATCGCGAGGAAAGAGGGATCTTCCAGCGCATCGCCAAAGGTATCGGCCGTTAAGGTCAGGTGGCTGGCAATAGCCTCCAGCGCCGGACGGTGAGGGGAGTCCAGCTTCTCGCCGTTAACGAAAACATCTTCACCGATGCGCAGTACGCGCAACCCGCCCAGACGAACCAGTTTGTCGCCCTGTTGCAGTGCGTCATAAATCTCGTCGGCCTGGTATGGCGGCTCTGGCGGTGCCACATCCAGCTCATGGCGTGACTGGCTGATAAACTCACCAAACCACTGGCTGAAATGCGCCGGTTCATTGATCAAATCCAGCATCATGCCGCGAAGCTTGTCCAGTTCGGCTGGCACAATATCAGCCGGGTGCTCGCGCGCAGGCACATCCGGATCGCTGTAACGATGGCTGCCCAGTTCACGCTGCAGCACGTAGTCAGCAAAGCCGCTGATCATTTCGCGACCGCTTGGTGCGCGGAATCCGACGGAGTAGTTCAGCGAGTTTTCCAGCGAATACCCTTCGTGCGGGAACCCTGGTGGGATATAGAGAATATCACCCGGCTCCAGCTCTTCATCGATAATCCCTTCAAACGGATCGACCTGAAGCAGGTCCGGATGCGGGCAGTGCTGTTTCATCGGCACTTTGTCGCCCACGCGCCAGCGGCGGCGGCCTGTTCCCTGAATGATGAACACGTCGTACTGGTCCAGATGCGGACCAACGCCCCCTCCTGGCACGGAGAAGGAGATCATCAGATCGTCCATTCGCCAGTCGGGCAGGGCGCGGAACGGACGCATTAACGCCGCAGTCGGTTCATGCCAGTGGTTAACCGCCTGAACCAGTAATGACCAGTTGTTTTCACCGAGGTGATCGTAGCTTTCGAAAGGACCGTGGCTGACCTGCCATTTCCCGTCCTGGTGGCTTACCAGGCGGCTGTCGACTTCGCTCTCCATGGCCAGGCCGGCCAGTTCGTCAGGGGAGAGGGGATCGACAAAATTGCTGAACCCGCGTTTAAGAACGACCGGGCGTTTCTGCCAGTAACGTTCAATAAATTCGGGCCAGTTAAGTGTTAAGTGATAATCCATATTTTTTTATTCCGCAGGCTCTTACTGACTCGGATTATAACGGAAGCACAGGAGCCTGGGTGCGAGATCCTCGCATTTTTCACATAACGGGTTAACTATCGTTCGATGTGGGCTGCTGGCGACCGAAAATGACCTCCATTCTGGCGCCTCCGAGTAAACTGTCTTCGGTTTCAATTTTTCCGTCGTACTGGTCGACGATTTCGCGTGCCACCGCTAACCCAACCCCCTGGCCGGGGCGCAACGTATCCGCACGCTGACCGCGGTCGAATACCACATCACGTTTATTGCGCGGGATCCCCGGGCCATCATCCTCAACGATAATATGCAATTCGTTATCCGTCTGACGCGCGGAAACTTCCACGAATTCCAGGCAATATTTACAGGCGTTATCAAGCAGATTGCCCATCACTTCCATGAAATCATTTTTTTCACCAACAAAGCTGATTTCGGGAGAGATATCGAGGCTGATATTGACCCCTTTGCGCTGGTAAACCTTGTTAAGCGCGGAGGTGAGGTTATCCAGAAGCGGTGCCACAGTATGCAGTTCGCGACTCAATAACGCGCTGCCGGAACGCATGCTGGCACGGTGCAGATAGTAACCAATTTGCTGAGAAATACGGCTGATCTGTTCCAGCATCACCGGCTCGGCGTCATCAACGCTCAGCTTTGAGCTGCGCATCGAACGCAGGGTACTTTGCATCACCGCCAGCGGCGTTTTCAGGCTATGCGTGAGGTCAGTGAGGGTGGTGCGGTATTTATCATAGCGCTCACGTTCGCTTTTCAGCAGACGGTTGAGGTTACGCACCAGGCTTGTCAGCTCGCGGGTAGTGTCCGGGTTGAGCTTCTCACGATGATGTTCTTCCAGCTCGCGCACCTCTCTCGCCAGCGATTCGATGGGACGTAAACTCCACCACGCGGCGAGCCACAGCAGCGGGATTACCAGCAGCAGATTCGCGGCCAGAACATAGACGAACCAGTTCCATACCATATAAGAACGTTTAAGTTCGACCGGGATGGTATCGACCACCACGATGGTTAACTGCGGCATGTTCATCGTGGCCGGGTAGAGGTTAATCGCCACGGAGTGCGTCATTTCTGTTTCGGCATCGTCTGCGCGGATCTCATTCAGCTTTTGCTGCAGGGAGCGGTCCTCGCGCAGCAGCGAGCTGGTGGTGTTCAGATCGGCTTCAAGTTCGTGGAAACCATTGGTCTTAAGCCATTCCGGACGAATACTTTTAACCAGCCATGGGATATCGCGTTGTGCCCAAAGTAGTTTTCCCTTTTCGTTATAAATCAGGGCCAGCGTCGGGCTTTGCTGGTTAAGGTTTTCCGGCATTTCGACGGTGATCGTGTTGTTTTCCCATTTCGCCAGGGTATAAAACAGGTTGCTTTCACCACGCAACAGTCGAAAAGTTGTTTTATCAAAACTGACGCTGTAGCCCACCAGAGCCACCATGCCGTAGGAGAGGGATAACACCAGCACGACGGCGGCCGTTGCCAGTAAAAAGCGAACCCGCAGCGAGAGGGGCAGAATATGACGCAAGATCCCTTTCATTTAGCGTATTTCGAACAGATAACCCTGACCACGGACGGTCGTGATCACGTCCTGCGGGTACTCCGCCTGAATTTTCTTGCGCAGACGTCCCATCAACACATCAATCGTGTGGCTCTCACGCAGCTCGGCATCCGGATAAAGCTGAAGCATTAAGGAGTCTTTGCTCACCACTTTGCCGCTGTTGCGGATTAACGTTTCCATGATGGTGTATTCAAACGCGGTCAGCTTAATGACTTCATTATTGATCGAGAATTCACGACGGGAGAGATCAACCTGGAAAGGGGGAATCGAAATCAGCTGGGAGGCCAGGCCGCTGTTGCGGCGTAGCAGTGCCTGCATGCGTGCCGCCACTTCTTCGATGTGAAACGGCTTGGTGACGTAATCATCCGCGCCCGCGCTGAGCACTTCAACCTTGTCCTGCCAGCCTTCACGTGCGGTCAACACCAGAACCGGAAGGGAGACATCATGGCTGCGCCAGCGACGAATCAACGACAAACCGTCTTCATCAGGCAATCCGAGATCGACGATGGCGATGTCCGGCAGGTGCTCATTGAGATAATAATCGGCTTCTTTTGCATCTTCGGCATCGTCCACCTGATGTCCCATCTCCTGAAGCTGAACCTTCAGGTGATGGCGTAGCAATGCGTTATCCTCAACAACCAGTACGCGCATCATCTTTTCTCCCTATATGAATGGTATGAATAGTTTAACGCTGATTATGGAGTTTGAAACCAGCGTCATGAAATTAAATGACTTTTTTCATGCTCCCGTACTGTTTGGGGCGTCCTGGGGGCATCGCTGTCGGCATCTGATTGTTCAGCATGTTGACCTGATCCTGGCGCATATCTCCTATCAAACTGGAATAAACCTCGTCGCCAATCCCAAGAAATCGAATTTTTTGAAAAATAGATCTCATTTGCTCGTGATTTTTTCTCTGGTGGAAAACGAAACGTAGATTTTGCGGCTCGGTTTTTCCAGATCAACATCATCCCATGCCAGGCTCAAATCTTGCCAGGCCTCATTCCCGAGTGTAGGAGTACTACGATGATCAACGCCAATTTTCGGGGAGGGCTGCAATCAGTGCCAGGTTCTCATGAAGTAAAAGTGGATCGGGATCTGCCTTAGATAGCCTAAGCCACGATACACCCTCATAAGGAGCGTATAATATAAACCGACTTCGATTTGCATGCTGCAGCATTTCCTATAAAACAGCTATTTGTTTATTAATTGTTGAAGGCGTATGGTCCTTTTTGACCCTGTCAGGGACTGAAGAGTTTAAGACCTGCCGGTCGGCAGTTCTTTGCTGCACTTCAGCATATCTCCATGATCAATAACTGAACGAACTGGATTTCACTTGCGATGACAATGCCAGGATTTCCAGCTTTTTTGATATAACTGCTATTTGCAATCCAGTCAGGGAGAATCTCGTGCCAGCAAATACCGCGATAAGTGAAACGCGATCCCGATTTTCCGTTATGAAATTTTACGAAAACTATATGTATTCAGTACGGGTATAATGGTGTGAATTACACAGAAGCAGAAAGAAGAGTCACCATGTATTTCGCTGCGGTTTAGCAAACACACTCTTTACAGAATGCGACTCAGTAGTCTTTGGCAATAGATTAAAAAAACTGAATGTTTTATGGAATGGCAAAATTCCGGAGGGGTTCTCAATTGTATCGATATTAGAGAACCCTCCTATATTGAACGGCCAGTCAAGCCTCCTTATGAATTTACTGTTTTAACCTTTGCCTTGATTTATGACCTTATTGAAAAGTGGAAGAATCGCTCTTCTGTATTTGTGTTTGATTTTCGTTTTAAATGTTCTACGTGACATAAGAAGATTCCATAATTCCTTTTTTCTTAAATGGATGGTTTGTGAATCTTCCGGAATGTTGATGGTAGAATTTTGGGCTTCTTCAGAGAGATGAACTGGATGAGGCACTACCGAATATACTTCAACCAATGACATATCTTCGAATAGTCCCCATTTATCAGCCACAATCCAAACAGGATTAAGCCCTTTGAGTAAAGAGCACGCAGCCTTGTTGTTGATAATATAACTGTGCGTGGTAGTGGCATGTAAGGTCTTATGCAAAGAATAGTCGGTGGAAATATTTTTTATTTTTTTTGGAAAAACTTATTTGTACGGCTTAGTAAAATGACAGAAGGACGAACCTCTGGGACAGTAATGTGTTCCAAAACGTTTTTAAAATCATCATTTAAAACAACGTCATCCTCAAGAATAAGGGCTTCGCCGATCTTCTCATCAATCATTTTTTTATAAATTTTTTGATGACTTAATGCGCAGCCGATCTCACCAGGAAGGAATGCATAATTAACGTTGGCAGTAACTCCCTTCCTTTCTTCTTCAGACATGAGTCTGCCATCTACTGCTTCGATAAACTCAGCTGAAAGACCTAAGGCATTCAGTTGCGCTTCCATTTTTTTACGACGTTCAACTGATTTTTTTAGATTTACGATAAAAATTTTCATTGTAGTTCCATGTTAAATAGCGAATCCCTCAGGAGATGCTTGCCCCTATCTCACGCATTTTTTCGAGTACTTTCTTCAACTCTTTATCATTCAATGCTAACTGTGCGGCCACGAAAAAGAGCATATGCATTCCCATAATTCTGGGCGTTTCGCCACCAGTATATTTCCTCCAGTGATTGCTGCCGGCAAGACCAGCTAAATTTGCCATTTGGAGGCCTGTGAGACCAAGTTCTTCTTTAAGGTGCGCAAGGTCTTCTGTTGTAGGTGGTGTGTAATTATCGATCAGCGACATAATGCACCGGTAAGAGCCCCGCGAGGCTTATTTGTTAAAAGAATTTAATATACACAGATATAATGACTACTCTGGCATCAAAAGATATAGCATTCATTGTTCTCACTTACGGGATGATGCGCACAAGCGATTCGGGGCCATAAGGATGAAGATTAGCCCCTTTAGGGCTTGTTGTCAATATGGATAACTCTATGGTGAGGCGGGTGAGCCCTCTATTGCTATTTCTGTGTTCTCTTTTCCACGGTCACGCTGATTATGTTGTTGTGGGGATAAACATTAAGTAAACCGGGGAAAAGCAGCCCCCTTTCCAGGCGGAAAGGGGGAAGGGAGGTTACTTCAGCTCGTCAACCATGGTGATGGCACGGCCGATATAGTTTGCCGGGGTCATCGCTTTCAGGCGGGTTTTCTCGTCTTCTGGCAGTTCCAGACTGTCGATAAACTGTTTCATGCCTTCGGCGTCTACGCGTTTGCCGCGCGTCAGCTCTTTCAGTTTCTCGTACGGTTTTTCAATGCCATAACGACGCATGATGGTCTGAATGGGCTCTGCCAGCACTTCCCAGTTGTGATCCAGCTCGTCCAGCAGACGGTCGCGGTTCACTTCCAGTTTGCTTACACCTTTCAGGGTGGACTGATACGCGATCAGCGCGTAGCCAATACCCACGCCCAGGTTACGCAGCACGGTGGAGTCAGTCAGGTCGCGCTGCCAGCGGGACACCGGCAGTTTGCTCGCCATGTGCTGCAGCACCGCATTCGCCAGACCCAGGTTGCCTTCGGAGTTTTCGAAGTCGATTGGGTTGACTTTGTGCGGCATGGTTGAGGAGCCAATTTCACCGGCGATGGTCTTCTGTTTGAAGTGGTTCAGCGCGATGTAACCCCACACGTCACGATCGAAATCGATCAGAATGGTGTTGAAGCGAGCGATGCAGTCAAACAGTTCCGCGATATAGTCGTGCGGCTCAATCTGGGTGGTGTACGGGTTCCACTGAATGCCCAGAGAGGTCACGAACGCTTCGCTGAACTGATGCCAGTCCACTTCCGGGTAGGCAGCGATGTGGGCGTTGTAGTTACCTACCGCACCGTTGATTTTACCCAGAATCTCGACCTGCTCCAGCTGACGATACTGACGTTCCATACGGTACGCCACGTTTGCCATCTCTTTACCCATCGTGGAGGGAGTGGCCGGCTGACCGTGGGTACGGGACAGCAGCGGAATATCACGATATTCGACAGACAGTGCTTTTACCGCGTCGATGATTTTACGCCAGTAAGGCAGCACCACGTCTTTGCGCGCGGTGGAGAGCATCAGCGCATGAGACAGGTTGTTAATGTCTTCTGAGGTGCAGGCGAAGTGAATGAATTCAGACACGGCATACAGCGCAGGCACGCTTGCCACTTTCTCTTTCAGGAAATACTCAACCGCTTTTACGTCATGGTTGGTGGTGCGCTCAATAGTTTTAATGCGCGCAGCATCTTCTTCGTTGAAGTCAGCAACGATTTTATCGAGGTAATCGTTTGCCTGGGCGTCAAAAGCAGGAACTTCCTTGATTGCTGCCTGGGCGGCCAGCTTTTGCAGCCAGCGTACTTCAACCTGAACACGGAACTTCAGCAAACCATATTCGCTGAAGATCCCGCGCAGCGCGCTGACTTTATCGCCGTAGCGTCCATCTACAGGGGATACGGCGGTCAGTGAGGATAATTCCATAATTCGCAACTCCGGGAGGTTAACAATGAGCAAGAATTTGTTTTGCCTGAGTCGTCAGGCGATTACGAGAAAACATTAACTGCAGGCGGCCACCGCCAACCTGATGCCACAGCACGGCGGCACGAATACCCGCCAGCAGGGAGGCGCGGACTTTTGCCTGAACCTGCGGGCTTTGCAGCACGGCAGGAGAGCCGGTGACCTGAATACGTGGGCCCAGCGGGCTGATGACGTCAACATAAATGCCGGCCATAGCACTGAGCAGCGTTTCGGACTGCAGATCAAAATGGTCGAGCTGGCGCTGCAGCCCGGCAATGCGGTCACCGAGCGTATCAAGCGCGCCTTTAGCCGCGCTGAGCTTACGCTCCAGCACCATCAGGCTTAACGTGTAGCGGGTCAGCTCCGCGTTCAACCCCTGACGGCTACTGGCGTTAAGCACGCCAAGCAAAGTTTCAAGACCGAGACGAAGATTGGTTTCACTCCCACCGAAGACACCCAGAGTCGAACCGGGGTTGAGGTCGATAACGCTGTTGAGTGAAACGTGCAGCGCGTCAGCATCGCAATGACCCTGATGCGCCAGCTGTTGCACCAGACGGGCAGACTGGCAAATTCCAGCCAGTGCCAGGGTGATGTCATAATAGTTCTTCGCCACACGTTCTCCTTTATGTGTGCAATCGTGTTAAACGGCCGGCAGCGGCAGGCGCTGTTCAATGATCCCGCCGCCCAGACAGGTTTCGCCGCTGTAGAATACGGCGGACTGGCCTGGGGTGACCGCTGCAACCGGTTCGTCGAAACGCACATCAATGCGTTCATCATCCAGCGCGGTGACGGTACAAGGGATATCGGTCTGGCGATAGCGTGTTTTTACCGTGCAGCGCAGCGTACCCTTCAGCGGCTCACGATCGACCCAATGCAGCTGTTGTGCGATGAGGCCGACGGACATCAGACGCGGATGGTCGTGGCCCTGAGCAACAACCAGAATATTGTTTTCGACATCTTTATCTACGACGTACCACGGATCTTCGCTGCCTTCTTTGGTGCCGCCAATACCCAGCCCTTTACGCTGGCCCAGCGTGTGGTACATCAGCCCCTGATGTTGACCAATCTCATCACCGTCGACGGTAACGATTTTGCCCGGCTGTGCCGGCAGGTAACGACCAAGGAAATCGCGGAATTTACGCTCGCCGATAAAACAGATACCGGTAGAGTCTTTTTTCTTCGCGGTGATCAGATCCAACTCTTCGGCGATTTTACGCACCTGCGGCTTTTCAAGCTCGCCTACCGGGAACAGGCTTTGCGCAATCTGTTCGTGGCTGAGTGTATAAAGGAAGTAGCTTTGATCTTTGTTGCCATCCAGACCGCGCAGCAGCTGGCTTTTGCCATTCACATCGGCACGACGCACGTAGTGCCCGGTCGCAATATAGTCTGCGCCCAGATCTTCTGCGGCGAATTCCAGGAAGGCTTTAAATTTGATCTCTTTGTTGCACAGAATGTCCGGGTTCGGGGTACGACCGGCTTTGTACTCTTCCAGGAAAAGCTCGAAGACGTTGTCCCAGTATTCTGCGGCAAAGTTAACGGTGTGCAGTTCAATGCCCAGCTTATCGCACACCGCCTGCGCATCGGCGAGATCCGCAGCAGCAGTGCAATATTCCTCGCCATCATCTTCCTCCCAGTTCTTCATGAACAGGCCCTCCACCTTATAGCCCTGTTGTTGCAACAGGTAGGCGGAAACGGAGGAATCGACACCGCCGGACATGCCGACGATCACTTTTTTCTGGCTGTTATCTGACATGGAATACTCACGACATTGAACTTCAAGGCGGCGTATTCTATCACGCCCCCCCACCATTGGCACCCTCTGTAAACGGCCAGTTAAATTCTCCAATCACCTCAAGCGGCAGGCGACCAGCAGACTGCCAGCAGAGGATACTCTCGGCAACCAGCGGCGAGCGCAGGTTTGGCGCGTTCAGGATCTCTTCGGCAGTGACCCACAGGCAGCGATCGATATCATCGTCCTGCGGCTCTGTGGCGCACGTTTCGCTAAGCTCGACGGCAAATAAAAAGCGCAGGAACGGGGTGTGATCAGGGGCAATCCACTGGTGCATACGGATGAAGTGCTGCGGCTCCGCGTGGATACCGGTCTCTTCCCACAGTTCGCGTTTAGCGGCCTGCAGTAAGGTTTCATTGGCTTCTAGGTGCCCGGCAGGCTGGTTCCACAGCGCCTTGCCGTTAATACTCTCTTCTACGACCAGAAACTTACCCTGCGCGTGAACCACGCAGGCGACCGTGACATGCGGTTTAAACATAGTGACTCCTTAAGGGGTAACGTCCCGCCATTCACCGTTTGCCAGTGAATCCAGGGTGAAGTTGCCCATGGCGTAGCGAATAAGTCGCAGGGTAGGGAAGCCCACGTGTGCGGTCATCCGGCGAACCTGGCGATTACGGCCTTCATAAAGGGTGATCTTGAGCCAGCTCGTCGGGATGGATTTGCGCTCGCGGATAGGCGGCGTGCGTGGCCACAGCCATTCCGGCTCGCTGACGAGCTCAATACCTGCAGGCAAGGTAGGACCATCGTTTAACGTCACGCCGCGGCGTAATGTCGCCAGCGTCTCATCATCCGGTTCACCTTCAACCTGGACGAAGTAAATCTTTCCCGTGCGTTTGCCCGGCTGAGTGAGCCTGGCCTGTAAGGCACCATCGTTGGTTAAGACCAGAAGTCCTTCGCTATCCCGGTCCAGACGGCCAGCGGCGTAGACGCCCTGAACAGGAATGTAATCCTTCAGCGTGCTGCGTCCGGCTTCGTCAGTAAACTGCGGCAAAACATCGTAGGGTTTATTGAACAAAATCACCCGCTTTGGCTGGGATTCTTGTGGTCTTCTGGCGGCTTGTCGTGAGCTGAATCGCTCAACCCGGTGTTTTGTAAAAGAAGTTTTCTTCATGGTATTTTCAGACGTTATCAATTGCCGCATTATAGCCTATTAACGAAGACCTTTCATGGCGTCGGACAATCAGGTACTATCGAAGGGCTCATTACAATTTATTAACATAAGATCAGTAACAACCAGAAGCGCTCGAAGGAGAGGTTAATGGAAAGCAAAGTAGTTGTTCCGGCGGAAGGTAAAAAGATCACCCTGCAAAACGGCAAGATTAACGTTCCTCACAATCCGATTATCCCGTTCATCGAAGGTGACGGTATCGGTGTAGACGTTACCCCGGCAATGCTGAAAGTGGTTGATGCCGCTGTTGAGAAAGCCTACAAAGGCGAGCGTAAAATTTCCTGGATGGAAATTTACACCGGTGAAAAATCTACTCAAGTTTATGGCCAGGACGTTTGGCTGCCAGCTGAAACGCTGGACCTGATCCGCGACTACCGCGTTGCTATTAAAGGCCCTCTGACAACTCCAGTCGGTGGCGGTATTCGTTCCCTGAACGTTGCGCTGCGTCAGGAGCTGGACCTGTACGTGTGTCTGCGTCCGGTTCGTTACTATCAGGGCACCCCAAGCCCGGTTAAGCACCCTGAACTGACCGACATGGTTATCTTCCGCGAAAACTCAGAAGACATCTACGCGGGCATCGAGTGGAAAGCGGACTCTGCTGACGCAGAGAAAGTGATTAAATTCCTGCGCGAAGAGATGGGCGTGAAGAAAATTCGCTTCCCTGAACATTGCGGTATCGGTATCAAGCCTTGCTCCGAAGAAGGGACTAAACGTCTGGTGCGTGCGGCCATTGAATACGCGATCACCAACGACCGTGACTCTGTGACGCTGGTTCACAAAGGCAACATCATGAAGTTCACCGAAGGCGCATTCAAAGACTGGGGCTACCAGCTGGCGATGGAAGAGTTCGGTGGTGAGCTGATTGACGGTGGTCCATGGCAGAAGATCAAGAACCCGAACACCGGCAAAGAGATCATCATTAAAGATGTGATCGCCGATGCGTTCCTGCAGCAGATCCTGCTGCGTCCTGCTGAATATGACGTTATCGCCTGTATGAACCTGAACGGTGACTACATCTCCGACGCCCTGGCGGCGCAGGTTGGCGGTATTGGTATCGCCCCTGGTGCGAACATCGGTGACGAGTGCGCACTGTTCGAAGCGACCCACGGTACGGCACCAAAATATGCCGGCCAGGATAAAGTGAACCCAGGTTCTATCATCCTGTCTGCAGAAATGATGCTCCGTCATATGGAATGGTTCGAAGCCGCAGACCTGATCGTTAAAGGTATGGAAGGCGCGATCAACGCGAAAACCGTTACCTATGATTTCGAACGTCTGATGGAAGGCGCTAAGCTGCTGAAATGTTCAGAGTTTGGCGACGCGATTATCGCGAACATGTAATCCACTTGCTGGGTTAAACAAGAACGGGAGCCGATGGGTTCCCGTTTTTTATTATTCGATTTCGTACGGTTATCAAAACCCCTCCCCTAAATAGCATTTACCGTCCACGCTCTACCGGGCCATCATGCGCTTTCGCCGTTTGATTCGGCGATGTATGCCCCAAAATTTCTTGAATATCTTAATTCCACGTCTCACTAAATTCATTGTTATGGTGTCCGGCCTCACCCGGTGCCGCGCTCATGAATACCTGATCTGACTTATCGGGTACGACGCGATTACGGTGAAACTCTCATTAATTCTGTTGTCAGCATAACTTTCTGGTGTGCGGAATATCACTCGTATTACGGGAGATAGCACAACGTGAATTAGCATCATTTTAAGCAGGCGGCTGATATAAATATCCCTGTCGCAGCAAGTTATTTAATCAAACGGTATTGCTGTGCTGGCACTGTCCGCGGTAGTGGGAAAAGCCAGACAAACTGTACGAAAAAATAAAGCCGGGCAATATCGGTTTTATTGTGTACGTAGCAAATACGCATGGTTATTCATTGCCATGTATTTTCCAATCGAGACGTAAGGATATTCTATAAATGAGTACTTTTGCTGTAGTACCCGCAAATCAGTCTGCAGATAATAATGCGAAAATGATTTATCAGTGGTTGAGTGGTCTGTCTGATCGACAGGGTAAAAAGCTCATTTCAGGTATTTTTGGTGGCTATAGCAATATCGGCGGCGTCGATGCTTTTTCCCTGCAACAAGGAAAAGACCTGCAGGCCCTGACCGGGAAATTCCCGGCTATTTATAGCGCTGACTATGCCCGTGGCTGGGATGCCTGTACCCCTGGAGAGGAAGCCAGTTTGATCGATTTTGGTTGTAATGCCGATCTGATCGACCACTGGAAAAAAGGCGGACTGGTCGCGATCAGCCACCATTTACCAAACCCTTGTTTTGCGGGTAATAATCCTGGTGATGGAAAGGGGGCTCTCAAGCATCCTGTGAGTAATGATGAATTTTCTGCAATCTTACAGTCTGGAACACCGTCGCGTGGACGCTGGCTGGCAATGCTTGATAAGGTCGCTCAGGGCCTACAGCAACTGAATGAGAAAGGTGTCACCGTCTTTTATCGACCCTTGCATGAGATGAATGGCGAGTGGTTCTGGTGGGGGGCAACCGGTGAGAATACAAACGATACTGTACGTATGGATCTGTATCGACGCCTGTATCAGGATATCTTTAATTATTTCGTTAAAACGAAAGGGTTAAACAATTTACTCTGGGTCTTCTCTCCTGATGCAAACCGGGATTATAAGACATCTTATTACCCTGGCGCAGAGTATGTTGATATTACTGGCCTGGACTTGTATACAGACAATCCTGCCACTGTAAACGGTTACGATGAAATGGTGGCATTGAATAAGCCGTTTGCCTTTGCAGAAGTGGGGCCATCAACAATTAACGGCCAGTTTGATTATGCAAACTTAGTGAGTGTTATTCTTCAGAAATACCCTAAAGCAACCATGTTTATCCCCTGGAACAATGACTGGAGCCCGCTGAAAAACCTGAATGCCTCTGGTGCATACAATAATGACCGGGTAATAAATCTCGGAGATGTATGGAACGGCAGCGTTTTGAGTTAATGTACGTTCCGGTGTCACGTTGATGCACCATATAAAATGGTTGAAGTCGCTGGCCCGATCGTTAACGCTATAGAAGATGCTAAAATGTTCAGAGTCTGGCGACACGATCATCGCGAATATGTCATCCAGATTCTGGGTTAAACGTGAACGGGGGCCAGAAGGTCCCCGTTTTTTTCCTCTGCCTGCGGGAGACTGCAAGATGTTAGCTACGATCCTTGTCGCTATTGTTGCATTAATTCATCTCTACATACTTGTGCTGGAAATGTTCCTGTGGAACACAAAAACAGGCCACAAGGCATTTAATCTCAGCCCTGATTTTGCACGCGATACCCGCGTGCTGGCCGCAAATCAGGGGCTGTATAACGGTTTTCTGGCGGCGGGACTGCTCTGGGGACTGTGGCTTGGTGAAAGCGGTGTTCCTGTGGTCTTCTTCTTTTTGACCTGCGTGCTGATTGCGGGCATTTACGGTGCCATGACCGCCAGCCGAAAAATACTCTATGTTCAGGCTTTACCGGCGCTGGCTGCATTGATTGCATTGTGGTTACGTTGATTAACAAGGCTTTGGTCTAAGAGTGCCGTCCGATATACTCAGGCATTACCCTTAAAGGTCAGAGAAGAGACTGTTTATGCACAATGAAATTCCACTTAAATATTATGACATCGTCGATGAATACGCGTCGGAAGCCGCGGAGCCGGTAAGTGAGGCAGAGCGCGATCCTCTTGCCTGTTATTTCCAGTTGCTGCTCACCCGTTTATCGAACAATGAAGAGATCAGCGAGGAAGCCCAGCAAGAGATGGCCAGTGAAGCCGGCATCCGTAGCGCGCGCATTGATGATATTGCGAACTTCCTCAATCAGTGGGGAAATGAATAGTCCGCCTCAAAAACCGTTGTGCTGATGCTTTGCTAAACAGCTCAGCATCACGCTATCGGACCACATGCATTTTTTATCCGGGATGTGCGTTGAGGGTTTACCGATGAGCAGGGCGAAAATAACGATCAGGAAAAAGAGTACCAGCGGAAACAACAGAGAATTTTTCACGTTTTAACCAAATGAGAGTGTGCTTCAGGGTAATCTACGGTCTGAATGTGACGACTATATGTTTTTAGGAAAGAAATGGAAACGTCTGATCTGGAAAAACATTACCACGACACCAACGCGAAGACGCTGGCGCTCTGGGAAAAGCGGGACGGTATCGGAGCGGTAAGGGAGCCGTTTTATGCTACGCAAAAGCTCGCACTGGCGACAGGTTTCCAGCCGGAAATGGCCGCGTCTGTCGACATGTTGTTTCAGGAACTGCGGGCGTTGACCCGCCACGACTCGTTAGTAGACCTCCAGCCGCCATCCGGCTTCCATTTCACCTTCGTACCCATAACGATCCCTCTCTACGACGGGAATGCACCGTTACCGGCGAAGACGCATCAGCTTATCGACGCATGGACCCCTTTTGCCGGTCTGGGTATCACGGTTCGGGAACTCAGGCTGGTGGCATTGCCCAACCAGCTCTTGCTTGCAGGCATACCCGATACACTTGCCTTGAAGCAGCGGCAGGCGTTTTGTGAACGTCTGTTAACCACGGACTGGCAAGAGGCGTTGCGCTTACGCCATGGCAATACCCCTTTACCAGCGCCGTTCTGGCACACTACGCTGTTGCGCTACCAGGCAGACTGTCTGCCTGAATCACTGAGGGCGTTTTTCCGTGAGCGCCGCATGCAGCGTTACGGTGAGGTTTGCGGAGAGCTAAAACTCAACGTCGTGAATTATAACTGGACGCTATGCAGAGCCGTCACGTCGTCAATGTTGACACGTTAACGCGCTGGTTTTTGCTTATCGTTGTTAAGTTGCTGCGTCAGTTCACCAATGGTCAGTGATTTAGAGAAATACCATCCCTGAATCAGGGCATCAGGATACCGGTTTGCGATAAAGCGATATTGCGTTTCGCTTTCCACACCTTCAAAGACGAGCGTTTTATTCAGTCTGGCGAGGGCGTCACTAAAGATGACGAATATATTCTGTTTATAATGCTCATTAATACCATCTACCAGCGATTTATCTATTTTGATCTCATCGTATTCCAGAAGCGATATGCGGGCGAGGTTAGGGAAGGTGCGAACAAGTTCCTGATATGAGATCATCATATTCATCCGGAGCGCATCCCAGAGGGACATCATGAGCCATCAACTCACCTTCGCCGATAGTGAATTCAGCACTAAGCGCCGTCAGACCCGAAAAGAGATTTTCCTCTCCCGCATGGAGCAGATTCTGCCATGGCAGAATATGACCGCTGTCATCGAGCCGTTTTATCCCAAGGCGGGCAATGGCCGACGGCCCTATCCGCTGGAGACCATGCTGCGTATTCACTGCATGCAGCATTGGTACAACCTGAGCGACGGTGCCATGGAAGATGCCCTGTACGAAATCGCCTCCATGCGCCTGTTTGCCCGATTATCCCTGGATAGCGCCCTGCCGGATCGCACCACCATCATGAATTTCCGCCACCTGCTCGAGCAGCATCAACTGGCCCGTCAATTGTTCAAGACCATCAATCGCTGGCTGGCCGAAGCAGGCGTCATGATGACCCAAGGCACTTTGGTGGATGCCACCATCATTGAGGCACCCAGCTCTACCAAGAACAAAGAGCAGCAACGCGATCCGGAGATGCATCAGACCAAGAAAGGCAATCAGTGGCACTTTGGCATGAAGGCCCACATTGGTGTCGATGCCAAGAGTGGCCTGACCCACAGCCTGGTCACCACCGCGGCCAACGAGCATGACCTCAATCAGCTGGGTAATCTGCTTCATGGAGAGGAGCAATTTGTCTCAGCCGATGCCGGCTACCAAGGAGCGCCACAGCGCGAGGAGCTGGCCGAGGTGGATGTGGACTGGCTGATCGCCGAGCGTCCCGGCAAGGTAAAAACCTTGAAGCAGCATCCGCGCAAGAACAAAACGGCCATCAACATCGAATACATGAAAGCCAGCATCCGTGCCAGGGTGGAGCACCCGTTTCGCATCATCAAGCGGCAGTTCGGCTTCGTGAAAGCCAGATACAAGGGGCTGCTGAAAAACGATAACCAACTGGCGATGTTATTCACCCTGGCCAACCTGTTTCGGGTGGACCAAATGATACGTCAGTGGGAGAGATCTCAGTAAAAACCGGAAATAACGCCAGAAATGGTGGAAAAAATAGCCTAAATAGGCTGATTCGATGTGTTTGCGGGAAAAAAATCGGCCCAGATCCGCGAAATTTTAATCAACGAGTCAGCTTGGGAAGACATGACCTGCTTATTCGCACCTTCCTTAGAGTTTTGTACTCCAAAATCGTCAATTGATATTCTCACACCCAATGATTTTAACGCCTGACAGAACCCTTCGAGAACATCCGCAGTGGAAACCGCCTTTTCAGAGAGTTCGACTTTTATCAAGGAGAGTGGAATGCTATTCACTAAACACTCACGACACAGAATCTTAATGAATTGCCCGTCTTCAATCTCGGTTCGGCCAATATTTAATGAAATCACCAGCTGATGTTTAATCGCCAGCGAGGCGATTTCTGCCAGGGATTTTTCGATGATATTGATATAATACTTTTGATACAGGCCAATTTTCTTAATTAAGGGAATAAAGAGCTCAGGCGAGACCTCTCCATGATTGTTATCGCGCCATCTCGACAGAACTTCAACGCCCACCATTTTTTTATCCTGGATTCGAATAATGGGCTGGTAGTTAACGCTGATGGTATTGGCTTTTACCGCGTTAACCAGCGTGCGCTCCAGTGAGAACCGATCTTCATAGATGCGGAAGAAAAACAGCGTGATCGCTATCCAGATGAAAGCCAGAATTGCCGTGAGAAGGGTAAACACCACCAGAGACAATGAAGCCAGCCCTGCGTTGTGATGCTTCACGATCACACACAAATCCCATACGGCGCTGCACTGCGTCAGGGTTAAGGTAAACAGATTCGAATGCAGCCAGCTCTGTTCTTTTATCACCGGGGAGGCTGAGAAAAATGTTCTGCCGAAATCTTTGGTCGTCGTACTCAGTGAATAGTTCGCCGTAATCGGCGTGAACTTATCGTAAGCATAGCGGGAGGTGAATATAATCACGTTATTATAAATTGCCGCATTGCCTGTAAAAAAATCTTTTCTGGAAAACTGTGCCAGAAGAAAACCCCGTGGCGTTTTATGCAGCTCTGCAGGAAGGGCAACGGGAGTGGCGAGTTTACCCCAAAAAGCAGTACAGGCTATTTTCCCCTTTTCAATAAAACCAATATCCCCGAAATAGAGGCTATCTAACTTTATCTGCCTGTAACTATCGAGACTGGTTTTATCACAACCCTGTGTAGTAATGCTTTTGAGCGCCTGCGCCACACTTTGAGAGAGGCCTTCTGAATATTGCAAAAGGGAATGGGAAACCTCGAGCTGTTTGCTCTTTTGCTGGGCCACGATAACCGCATTAACCGCGTAGAGAGAGAGGGCGACCAGCAACGTTGAAATGATAGCAACGGCAATGATCTTTTTCATTTTCCAGTGGTCCCGTCCGCTCCCTGATTGCACAAATCTTAACACAGCCAGGGCAAGGCACAAGCCTGATAATAACGGAGGTTTATCTTATTCAGTCAGAGTAACTCATGCGGAAGTACCAGTTTTTTAAGATAAATCTTAACTAAACTTTTCACATTGCTTTAAGCAGTGCAGAGTTTGCCAGGCGATCGCCTTATACAGGTCATAAATGAGCATTTTTCTCTTAAGGAAAAAATCGTGCGCAACGTTATGCTCCCCATTCTGTGTGCCTTATTTGTGTTTCTGAGTGGCATGCTGATCATTAACTGGCAGTTGTGGCATATGGCCCGGTCAAATTATGCCGAAACCGCCGCCGCAAGCACGCGTAAAATTGAGGCCATTCTTGCTGAGGCTGTCAGTGCTGCAAATACCGCAAAACGGGTCGCCGCCAAAGGGTGTACCGACACCGGACAGCGTGAACTGGGTTCGGAAGCTGCGCTGAAACCGCATCTTCGCGCCATTATGATTGAGCAGCAGGGCAGGATCGTCTGTACCTCCCTTCCCGGAAACGGCGTATTGATTGTTCGCCCGCAGACGCTGCCCAACAAAGGATTGATGCTGCTCCCCGGTAATCGCCTGGTGAACGGCATTCCGGTGTTACTTTTTCAGATGCCTGTCGCGAAAGGGCGCGTTATCGTAAGCGTTAGCGACGCGCATTTGCGGGATGTTATTGCGAGTGCAGCAAACAACACGGGACTGAGGCTGGTTGTTGGCGATAAAGCAATAGCCGGCGCGGGCGATGTGATCAGTTGGCCCCCCGTAAAGTGGGCGGGCTCCATAACAGCATCGGCACATTTTCCGTTTAGCATGGCCTGGCAGCCTCCCGCCTTTTTCAGCCTGACGCGTTTACTGCATCAGGGATGGAGCGTGATACTGCTTATCCTTGCGTTATCTGCGGCTGTCGGCATTCTTATCCGTCGCTACAGGGGGAAAAGCAGCTCGTTTGAAGACGATCTGCGTAAAGCCATCATCCACGGCCAGATCGTTCCGTACTATCAGCCGATCGTGAATGGCGATACCGGCGGTTTGTATGGCGTGGAAGTGCTGGCAAGGTGGAAGCACCCAAAATCAGGCTTTATCCCACCGGATGTTTTTATTCCGATTGCCGAGCGCAGCGGTCTGATAATTCCGCTGACCAAAAGTTTAATGGCGAAAGTGGTGACCGAGCTTAAGCCGCTTTTGCCTAAGTTGCCGGACGGATTTCACATCGGGGTGAACATCAGCGCCAGACACATCAATGCGCCTTCTTTTATCGCTGACTGCCGGGTCTTTGGAAAAGGCTTTTATGGTAAAGAGGTCAAACTGGTTCTCGAAGTGACCGAGCGTGAACCGCTGATCGATAATCCTCATCTGGTGGAAAATCTCAATGCGTTACATAACGCCGGTTTCGTCATTGCGCTTGATGACTTTGGGACCGGGTATTCCGGACTCTCCTGTCTGCACGCGCTGGCGATTGATTATATTAAAATCGATAAAAGTTTCGTGAACCGGGTATCAGAGGCGAAAGACTCTACGATCCTGCTGGACTGTGTGATTGACCTGGCGAAAAAACTCTCACTGCATATCGTGGCTGAAGGGGTAGAAACGAAGGAGCAACTGGACTATCTCAACCGTAATCAGATTACCCTGTTGCAGGGATACTATTTTGGTAAACCGGTCTCGTATAAAGAATTTATTAAAGTCATCTTATCTAAGCCGCTGGAGAAGGTCAGTCTGTAAGAGATTTTTTTCTGTGAAAGGGGCCCAGTAATAATATCTGATGCCCGTTTGCGAAAAGCGAAATATCATCAGATTTCTGTTGTATGCTTAAGTGCAATTCATTTTCCTCTTATCCTGAGCTTTGTTACAGTGACTCTAGTTGTCAGCCAGGGATGTCAGGCGTGATAAGGTGGAAGAGCTCGTGCATGTGAAAAATACTTTTTACACAACAACTATTACCGTCATCATTGTCTCATTGATCATTTCGCTGTCGCTTGCCGTCCAAATTGCCACGTCCAGGCAGCAGTCAATCCAGCAAATAAACACCAGCGTTGCCAACCTGAGCCATACCTTAGACGTGTACAGCGAAGGGATCATGCGCCAAAGTGAAATGTTGATTACTTCGGTTTCCGACATAATCAAAATTTATGGCATGACCCCACAACAGGCCAAAAATATCCAGCGGATGATAAGCAATCAGGATAATCTTCTTATCCAGATAAATAATGTGGTTGTTTACGATGCGCAAGGGAATATTTTTACGGCACTCCATGAAAGTTTTTCCGGACCCCGGAAAGGGGTGGACAGGTCGTTTTTTATCTACCACAAAGAAAATAAGAGCCAGCAGATTTTTATTGGCCAGCCGGTGGTCAGCAGAACGAATGGTAAATGGGTCATAACCATTAGTCGTCGGCTGGAAACCCCTACCGGCGCGTTTAACGGTGTCGTTGTGGTTACGCTGGGTATCGAAAATTTTCTGGCGTTATACGGGCAGATCAATATTGGTCACTCAGGCGTGATCGGCTTAACAACCCAGTCAGGCGTGTTGCTGGTACGTCATCCGTTTAAAAATAATTACATCGGCGCAATTGTTTCGGATTCGCCTCTCTTCAGGACATACCTCAAGGTACAAAACGCGGGTATCGCCAGCTCTGTCTCACGGTTTGATAAAATCGAACGCATTTATGCCTTCGAGAAGAACAAGCGCTACGGGCTCGTCACCACCGTGGCGGTCAGTACGCAAGAAGCGCTCGCCCCCTGGCGCAAGCAGGCTCTCCAGCTTTCTGTACTCATTTTGGTTTTTACCGCGATACTCATTGCGGCGTCCTGTTTCCTCTATTCCGATTTATCCAGAAAAACACGGGATAACAGGGCGCTGAAGATTATTGCGTCTGAAGATGCGCTAACCGGGCTTTTCAACCGACGCATTTTTGATGAAAAAATTCTGTCAGAAATTGCGGCCTGTGCGGCCAGCGACGCCCCGATTTCGGTGTTGATTGTCGATGTGGACTACTTCAAAAAATACAACGATAACTATGGTCATCCCGAAGGGGACCGCTGTTTAACCCTGCTGGGAAATAGCCTCAGGGAGAGCCTGAACCGGGACAACCAGGTTGTGGCGCGCTATGGTGGGGAAGAGTTTGCACTGATCCTGCCAGACACGGATATCCAGGAAGCGCTCCGCCTCGGTCAGACGATCATTCGCAATGTCTTTTCGCTGCATATTGAACATGCTTTCAGTCCCTTCGGGCGGGTCACGGTTAGCGTCGGGATCTCCACTGCGCGTGCCGTGGATATCGCGGGCAGCCAGCAGAACATCATTATAGCCGCCGACCAGGCGCTCTATCAGGCAAAACGTGCAGGGCGAAACCGGCACGCTTTTGTTGCGGTGTAGGCAAAAAAAAGCCCACTCTAGAGTGGGCAAGAAATACTGGAAGCAATGTGAGCAATGTCGTACTGAATACCTGAGCGTTTCACTCAACTATTCAGTGTTGAGAAAGATAATCTTTCTCAACAAAAGATGCAACCCCACATTTCTTGTGGTGCTGTTGATGAATAAACGCGCACTCTCTCACTGTGATGCTTATCACAAATTTCCTTTCTGAAATCCTGTGCTATCCTTTCTTGTGTCGTTGATTTAATGACAAAAACCATACGGAGAGGAAACTTATGGGAATTTTATCCTGGATTATCTTTGGGCTTATTGCAGGTATTCTGGCGAAGTGGATTATGCCGGGCAAAGATGGCGGTGGGTTTATCGTCACCGTAATACTGGGGATTATCGGTGCAGTGGTGGGCGGTTGGATCAGTACGCTGTTCGGCTTTGGTAAGGTCGATGGCTTTAACTTCGGCAGCTTCGCTGTCGCGGTGATCGGTGCGTTGGTTGTTCTGTTTATCTACAGAAAAATCAAAAGCTAAGCCTGATAAATGTTGAAAAAGGCTGCCATATGGCGGCCTTTTTACGTGGTGGATTTACCACCAGCCTAGCTGCGAGCCTGCAACAGCCACGATTGCCACGATCAGCATAATGAGGGTTGTTTTTCTCATTTATGCCCCCGGAGCAGCGTAACCACCGACAAAAAACCAGGCCAAAAACACTACCGCCGTTATAAAAATAACGACCGGGAAGAGGATCCCTATTCTCATACCATCACCTGTTTCGGTTTTTATAACGCCGTAGAGTGTACGGGGTTAATCCATCGCGAGAAAGCGCGTTTTGCTTTTTCCTTTCTTATGCTGATACATCGCGACATCAGCCGCGCGTAACGCACTGTCCGGATCGGTCACGGTGGGGTCAACTTCAATCACACCGAAGCTGGCGCCAGGATAAATAATGTTCACGCTCCCCAGCCAGTATTCTCCTGCAATACGGGCGTCGAGGCGCGTTTTAAGCAGGTTAATCTGTGTGCTCTCACCCGTACTATTGGTCTGGCTAAGCGAGGCCACCAGAAACTCATCACCGCCCAGCCGGCCGATTATCTCGTCCGCCTGTTTTTCTTCAGTCAGACGTTTACCCACTTCAATCAGGAACCGATCGCCTGATTCATGCCCGTAACGGTCGTTAATCAGCTTGAAATCATCAAGGTCGATAAACGCGATGATGGCGTTGCGTTTAAGGTGCTTTGCCAGTGAAAACAGGGTCGTCAGCTCTTCGAAGATGGCGCGACGGTTTGGTAATCCGGTAAGGGCATCGGTATAAGAGTGCGCAATGAGTGCCGCATTGGCTTCCCGAAGCTGGATCACCAGCGACTCTTTCTGAATATACTGGGCAATCAACCCGGCGAATAATTTCAAAACTTGTTCACCGCGATCGCTGGGATGTTTCTTTTCCGTGCTGGTGGCGCAGAGCGTGCCATAGAGTGAACCATCCGCAAGATGAATAGGGATACTCATGTAGGTTGTAATGCCAAGGGCTTTCGCGACATCGCAATCCGGCCAGCGCTCTGCCACCTCGTTACTGAACAACGTACCACTCTCGATGGCGCGCTTACACAAGGTGTCGCCCCATGGAACGCTCAGCCCCTCAGGGATCTGCATCTGCTTGCTGTTGCGGGCGTAGAGGATATGCTGCAGCCGCGCATTGATATCGACCTTCGTCAGGTAGGTGGACTCCATTTCAGTCACAATCTCCAGCATCTCCAGCAGCTGGCGAACGAGACTTTCAAGGGACTGCTCAGTGGCGAGCGTTTCTGAAACACGGGCAAGGATAATATCCGACATGACGTAGGCTCACTCCCATGCAGAAGACGTCTGCATCTGCATGTTATGCTGAATTTTTCGACTTCGGGCATAGTAAAACATGAATATAAAAATTTTAATATTCATCACAGGGGAGCGGGGGAGAAAAAAAGCCCCGATGTTGAGACCGGGGCAAAGACATCTTGATTACGGAATGATGTTCTCTGGTCATTGAGAACACGTGCCACTGTAGTGTGGAAAAGTGCAGTTAAGATGGAGAAATCGTGGAGAAAGCGGCGATGACCCGTTACCCTTAAAGTCTGATGAAGTTAAAAGGATCAATGAGATGAGATTACTGCTTCTGGCACTCGCGTTACCGCTGGCCGCCTGTACCTCCAAAACATCCCCGCCTGATGCCCCGAAACCGCCCCATGTTATCGGGATGGCTAATCCCGCCTCCGTCTACTGCCTGAATAAAGGCGGGGAACAGGTCCCGGTTCAAAGCCCGCAAGGGGTTCGCACGGAGTGCAAGTTGCCTGGCGGCGAAGTAATCGATGAATGGGCGCTTTATCGTCGCGATCATCCGCAACCTGCCAGGTGACAGCGGGATAGTGGCTGCGGTACACTTCTCTTTAGGATTATTCTTAGCCTTTCGATGGCTACCGTTATCGTGAGAGAAGTATGTTTCAGCTTAAACCGGGCAGCATGGCGATGATCATCGGTGCCCGCACGGCGTCCGGCCGTCGTAATATTGGTAAATCTGTTGAACTGTTTGGCCTGTGTCAGCCCGGCCAGCGTTTCGTTAATCCGGTCAATGGCGTCATGACGCAGTTACCCGCCACCTCGGATCGCGCGCTTTGGCTGGTGACCGGTGATGTCTTCGCGTTTGACAATCAGCACGGCTTTGCGTTTATTCGTGCCGAACATCTGATGCCGCTTACCCCGGATACGGTGCCGCAAATCCTTGATGAACTGATGATCGACTGACTAGACATTACGCAGCCAGTCGGCTAACACCAGGGCGTGATTGTGTTCCTTATCTTTCGCGCCATAGAGAAGGGTTAAGGTCTGCTTGCTGGCCAGCGCAGCAAGACGCAACCCCTCGTCCTTGTGCTGCGCCAGCTCTTCCCGGTACGCCTTGCTGAAGGCGTTGAAATCAAGGGTTTCGCTATGAAACGCCTTGCGTAAATTGTTAGACGGGGTGAGCGTTTTACACCATTCATCATACGCGAGATCGGTTTTCTTCACGCCACGCGGCCAGAGTCTGTCTACCAGCACCCGATAACCATCGTCCGGGCTTGCCTGTTCGTATACGCGTTTACACTGGATCATCTTTTCTCCTCACCTGCGGCCAAACGTTCTGCGTATTACTCTAGCACTTTGTCTTTACCCACCCAATTTAAGGTATTGTGATAATTGCAGAAGATCGGTAGTCTGAGGTTCCTTATGTTATCTGCTAATACTCAGGCATAAGGAACCTTTCATGGAACACCTCCCGGCTAAAACCACACTGCGCATTGCGCTGGTTGGCGATTACAATCCCGATGTTATTGCGCACCAGGCGATCCCGCTGGCAATTGACGACGCCGCTGCCGTTCTTGACCTCACCGCTGATTATGACTGGCTCGCGACCACGGAACTGACCAGCCCGGAAGATCTGGTAGGTTATGACGCTATCTGGCTGGTTCCCGCAAGCCCGTACAAAAACACAGCGGCGGCCTTTATCGCTGCACGCTACGCACGCGAAAACAGCATTCCCTTCCTCGGCACCTGCGGCGGGTTCCAGCATGCGCTGATTGAGTACGCCCGTAATGTGCTGGGCTGGCACGATGCGGCGCACGCCGAAACGGATACCGAAGGCACAATGGTGATTGCGCCATTAACCTGCTCGCTGGTGGAAAAAACCGATGCAATTGAGCTGCGCAACAATACGCTCATCGCCAAAGCCTATGGCAAACCGGAAATCGTGGAGGGATATCACTGCAATTACGGTGTGTCGTCGGAATTTGCACGGGAGCTGGAGAGCGGTGACATGCGCGTCACCGGCTGGGACGAGCAGGGTGAAATTCGCGCCGCGGAGCTACTGACCCATCCGTTCTTCGTGATCACCTTATTCCAGCATGAACGTGCCGCGCTGGAAGGTCGACCGGTGGTGCTGGTACAGGCAATGCTGCGCGCGGCGCGCGGATAAAAAAGGCAGACCTGGTGGTCTGCCATTCTACTAACGGGGCGTGACCTCCCGGTCACGCCCGGCAAGCATACCGCAAACGGCCATGATCACGGCGGCCAGTGCACAGGCCAGAAGCGGATAACGCCAGTCACCGGCAGCATCGTGAATTTTGCCCATCAACGGCGGGCCACAGGCGGCCAGCAGATAGCCAACCGACTGTGCCATGCCGGACAAGGCCGCGGCCTGATGCGCAGAGCTGGCGCGCAGCCCGATGAAAGTCAGGCCAAGGATCATCGTTGCCCCGGTACCAAAACCAAACACCAGTGTCCACATGACCGCCATTCCCGGCGCAAACCACAATCCTGCTGCGCTTATCGCGCACAACAGCGCCACGACGCCGGCGATTGCTCGCTGATCCTTCAGACGATGGAGGATTAGCGGGACAGCGAGACCCGGCACGGCGGTGGCCAGCTGTAAGAGTCCGTGCACAGAACCCGCCTGGGCTTCGCTATACCCGTGGCTGAGCAGGATCGCCGGTAGCCAGCCGATGATGACATAGTAAATCAGCGAGTTAATCCCCAGAAAAAGGGTGACCTGCCAGGCGAGGGCAGAGCGCCAGATGGCGCGGTTATGTAACGCGCCTGCACCGGTCACCGTCGCAACGTGTTTCTGACGCCACTGTGGCAGCCAGAGCAGTAGTGCAGCCAGCGGAAAGGCCATCAGCATTAGCAGGGCGCCATGCCAGCCGGCTTCCCCTTGCGCCAGCGGAACAATCAGTGCGGAACCTAACGCCGCGGAGATCCCCATCGTCAGGGAATACGCGCCGGTGAGTCTGGCAACCTGTCCCGGGAAGTCACGTTTAATTAACCCAGGCAAAAGCACATTGCCCAGTGCGATACCGCAGCCAATCACCGCCGTACCGATGAAAAGCAGGGGGGCGGAAGGCAGGGAGCGCACAGCAATGCCGACGCAAATCAGCAGCAGGGCGATAAACAGGCTGCGCTCCATGCCGATACGCCGGGCAACACCTGCGGCGAGCGGGGAGATAAGGGCGAAAGCCAGCAGAGGCAGGGTGGTCAGCAGACCGGTTTGCGCTGTACTCAAGCCATAATCGAGACGAATGGTATCGAGCAGCGGTGCTGCTCCGGTAAAGGTGACGCGAAGCGTAGTGGCAATCATCAGGATACCTGCGATCAGCAGTGCGCCTTTTTTTCCTGAAACCCGAATTGCAGTAGTCATTGTGTTCTCATACGTTCAAGCGAGCGCACACAATACCGATTTTCTCCACGGTTGAAATCAGGCTAAAATGACAGTTTATCGCTAATATCGGACAACCTGATGATTGGTCTCGGACTGGACGGCTACGATCCCGATAGCCGGCATGATGCGGCTGTCGCGTTTCGCATCCGCGTGGTGGCGCAGGAACAATACATTCCGCGACACCAACACCGTAAGGGACAGCTGATTCTGGCGCTGGGGGGAGCCATCACCTGCGAAGTGGAAAACGCCATGCTGATGGTACCGCCCCAGTATGCCGTGTGGATCCCTGGCCAGATGCCGCACAGCAATAAGGCCACGCCGGGTGCCCAGCTTTGCTTTTTGTTTATTGAACCCGGAGCGGTAAGTTTGCCCGATCGCTGCTGCACCCTGAAGATCTCCCCTCTGGTGCGGGAACTGATCTTATCGCTGGCGGAAAAATCACGTGAAGCGCTTTCGCTTGCTGCCACATCGCGTCTGGTGGATGTTCTTTTTGACGAGCTACCGCTGCAGCGTCAGGAACATTTGCAACTGCCCGTTTCGCCTCATCCAAAAATCCGGCTGATGAGCGAGAAGATGGCGGAAGAGCCTGCCGCCTGGCAGACGCTGGCGCAATGGGCGAGCCACTTCGCCATGAGTGAACGCAATCTGGCGCGCCTGGTGGTAAAAGAGACGGGCCTGAGCTTTCGCCGCTGGCGGCATCAGCTGCAGCTTATTGTGGCGTTACAGCTGTTGATTGGGGGGAAGTCGGTACAGCAGGTGGCACAGTCGCTGGGGTACGACTCCACCACCGCGTTTATCACGATGTTTAAGAAGGGGTTGGGGCAGACGCCAGCGCGGTATATAGCCAGCCTGACTATGACTTCCCGATAAACAGTGAGACCAGCCCGGCCGCAATCAGCGGGCCCACCGGAACGCCACGAAAGAGCGCCACACCGAGCACGGTTCCCACCAGCAGACCGGCCACCAGCGAGGGCTGGCTGCTCATCAGCGTAACGCCACGCCCGCCCAGCCACGAGACAAAAACGCCTACCGCTATCGCTATCAGCGATTTCCAGTTCACAAATGAGTGCAGCAGCGTCGAGGCAGGCAGCGTACCGCTGGCGATAGGTGCCATCACCCCAATGGTCAGAATGATGATCCCGATGGTGAGACCTTGTTTTTCTATCCACGGGAAAAAGGTGTTTAACGGGGTCACGCGCACAATGATCAGCACCAGAATTGAGATAGCGACGGTGGTGTTATGGCTGACAAAGCCCAGCGCAGCGAGGGCCAGAAGAATGAGCAGAGTCGGGTCAAACATAAGGAATCCTTGCCAAAAGAGTAAGCCTGCTTACTTTACGCGGAAACACGGCTGAAGACAGTTTTAAAAAGATTTTACTGCTGTCATAACCCTGTCATTTACGGGGGATAAAACAGGGGCAGGCATCGAAAAAGGGTCGCAAAAATGTACGATCACATGTTTGTCGAAACGCTGATCATCTCTTCATCGTTTTTCGCTGTTGCCATTATCCTGGTCGCGTCAGTTATTTTTCTGGAAAAAAAAGGCTGACGGGATGCCAGCCTACACGATTACGCTTTATGGAACGTCACCAGCTCAGGACGGGCGATACGCAAATAATCTTGCGTATCCATAATCACGGATTTTTCCAGCAGACCGGCGTTAAACGCGATTTCATCGAAACGCTCGAACAGGAGCGGGTCGGCCACCAGTGCCAGATCGGGATGGAAGCTAAAAGGCGGAATGGCGCCAAAAACGCAGGCGGTCAGGGTATCGACTTCGGCAGGGCTTGCGAGAGACGCTTTTATCCCCCCAAAATGGCTGGCAAGCTGGCTTAAATCGGCCTGCAGATCGGCGGCGAGGATCGCCAGAACGTGTTTTTTTACGCCGTTTCCCTTCACCTTACAGACCAGTGCTTTTGCCCCTTGCCCCAGATCGGTTCCGCGGATCTCACTCACCGCTTCACATTTCCCCACGGCGTCATGCTCCATGACGCGAAATCGTGCGCCCTGCTGGGTTAACAACGTAATGAGTTGCTGGTGGGTTGTTGTTCCCTTAACGTCATCAGACATAGCGATTTACCTGTTAAATACCAATACGCAGCGTTTAACCTTAGCACAGAATATTTCGCCGTTGGGATAGGCAGGACGCAAAGAAAACAGCCAGCGGATTCGCTGGCTGTTGGGTCAGGCATTGCTGTTGGCTGACTGTTTATGGAACAGTTCCCTGAACACCGGATAGATATCATCCTGATCGCGGATATGCTGCATGGCAAAGTTATCAAACATCGATTGCAGATGTTCATACTCACGCCACAGCGTCTGGTGAGCACGGCGGGTAATTTCGATATAGCTGTAGTAACGCACCACCGGCAGAATTTTCTTCGCCAGAATGTCGTGACACAGCGGGGAGTCATCCGCCCAGTTATCGCCATCTGATGCCTGCGCGGCATAGATGTTCCACTGCGCCGGGTCGTAACGCTCTTTCACCACTTCATCCATCAGTTTCAGAGCGCTCGACACGATGGTGCCACCGGTCTCCTGCGAGTAAAAGAACTCATGTTCATCCACCTCTTTCGCCTGAGTGTGATGGCGAATATAGACCACTTCCACGTTCTTATAGGTTCTGCTCAGGAACAGATAGAGCAGGATATAAAAACGCTTCGCCATATCCTTGGTGGCCTGGTCCATCGAGCCGGAGACATCCATCAGACAGAACATGACCGCCTGGCTCGACGGTTCGGGGCGTTTTTCGTAATTTTTGTAGCGCAGGTCGAAGGTGTCGATAAACGGTACCCGGTCTATTTTAGCCCGGAGTTCGGCTATCTCTTTGCGCAGGCGTTCCTCTTCCAGCAGTTGTGCCGGTTCAGTATTTTCCACCACCTTCAGGTTGCTCTCCAGCTCGCGGAGTTCGCGCCGTTTACCTGCCGTCATGGCCGTGCGTCGCGCCAGAGAGTTCTGCAGCGAACGGACCACGCTGATGTTGGCGGGCACGCCGTTTGCGGTATATCCCGCGCGATGGGTTTTGTACTCGTTAAGCTGACGATGCTGGTTCTTTTTCAGATTCGGCAGCGCCAGATCCTCAAACAGCAGGTCGAGATACTCATCTTTTGAAATCTGGAAGACAAACTCATCCTGTCCTTCACCGTCCTGGCTGGCCTGTCCCTGACCGCTTCCTGAACCGCCCCCGCCGCCTTGCGGGCGCTCGATTCTGTCGTTCTGCACGAAGTGGTCATTACCTGGGTGTACGCGATGGCGCAGGCCGCCACGTCCCTGATGAAACATCGGTTCGCTGATGTCATCGGTGGGGATGGAGACAGATTCGCCGCTGTCGACGTCGGTCACCGAGCGTTTGTTGATGGCCTCGGAGATCGACTGTTTAATTTGCGCTTTATAACGGCGCAAGAAGCGCTGGCGATTTACCGTGCTCTTGTTTTTGCCGTTAAGACGACGGTCAATAAACCAGGTCATATATCCCCCGTACTGCATTTGCCAACTTGCAGTGTCCGGACGTGCCGGACATTTTTGTAGCCCGGCAGGCGTATGCGCTACCGGGCACTTGTACTTGTATTAAGACGATTTACGTACGCGCAGATACCATTCGCAGAGCAGGCGAACCTGTTTGCGGGTGTAGCCTTTCTCCATCATACGGTCGACAAAATCGTCGTGCTTTTTCTGCTCATCGGTTGACGTTTTAGTGTTAAACGAAATCACCGGCAACAGCTCTTCGGTATTGGAGAACATTTTCTTCTCGATTACCGTGCGCAGTTTCTCGTAGCTGGTCCAGTTCGGATTACGTCCGTTGTTATGCGCTCTGGCGCGCAGGACGAAGTTCACAATCTCGTTACGGAAGTCTTTCGGGTTACTGATCCCGGCCGGCTTCTCGATTTTTTCCAGCTCTGCGTTCAGGGATTCCCGGTCGAACAACTGGCCGGTATCCGGGTCGCGGTACTCCTGGTCCTGGATCCAGAAGTCAGCATAGGTGACATAACGGTCAAAAATGTTCTGCCCGTACTCTGAATAAGACTCCAGGTAGGCGGTCTGGATCTCTTTGCCGATGAACTCCGCATATTTCGGGATCAGGTAGCCTTTCAGGAACTCAAGGTAGCGTTCAGCCTGTTCCTGCGGGAACTGCTCGCGTTCAATTTGCTGCTCCAGCACGTAGAACAGATGAACCGGGTTGGCTGCCACTTCCGCATGGTCGAAGTTAAACACGCGGGAGAGGATCTTAAAGGCGAAACGCGTGGACAGACCGTTCATCCCTTCGTCCACACCGGCGTAGTCGCGGTACTCCTGATAAGACTTCGCTTTCGGGTCGGTATCTTTCAGGCTTTCCCCGTCGTACACGCGCATTTTCGAGTAGATGCTGGAGTTTTCCGGCTCTTTCAGGCGCGAGAGAATGGAAAAGCGCGACAGCGTTTCCAGGGTGCCCGGTGCGCAAGGTGCGTGTACCAGCTCACTGTGGTTAAGCAGTTTCTCGTAAATTTTGATCTCTTCGGAGATCCGCAGGCAATAAGGCACTTTGACGATGTAGACACGGTCAAGGAACGCCTCATTGTTTTTGTTATTACGGAAGGAGACCCACTCAGATTCGTTTGAGTGCGCGAGGATAATGCCGTTAAACGGCAGGGCGGAAATACCTTCCGTACCATTGTAGTTGCCTTCCTGGGTGGCCGTCAGCAGCGGATGCAGCACTTTAATCGGTGCTTTAAACATCTCGACGAACTCCATAATCCCCTGGTTGGCGCGGCACAGCGCACCCGAGTAACCGTAGGCATCCGGGTCGTTTTGCGCGTAGTTTTCCAGCTTACGAATATCGACTTTACCCACCAGGGCGGAGATATCCTGGTTGTTCTCATCCCCCGGTTCAGTTTTGGCGATAGCAATCTGTTCCAGAATGGATGGCCACACCTTGACGACGCGGAATTTGGTGATATCCCCACCAAACTCGTGCAGGCGTTTTGCCGCCCAAGGCGACATGATGGTGCCAAGATAGCGCCGCGGAATACCAAACTCTTTATCCAGAATTTGCGCATCTTCCTGCGGGTTAAACAGGCACAGCGGATGGTCATTCACCGGGCTGCGTTCACCGTTAGCGCTCAGCACATAGATAGGGACGCGCTGCATCAGTGATTTCAGACGTTCAGCCAGTGATGATTTACCCCCACCCACAGGGCCGAGTAAATAAAGGATCTGTTTCTTCTCTTCCAGACCCTGGGCGGCATGCTTCAGGTAGGAGACAATCTGTTCGATGGCATCTTCCATACCATAGAACTCTTCAAACGCCGGGTATCGGGCGACCACCCGATTCGAAAAGAGACGGGAAAGCCGAGGTTCCAGGGCAGTATCAACCATGTTTGGCTCACCAATAGCCATTAATAGCCGTTCTGCCGCATTGGCATAGGCACTGCGATCTTGCCGACAAATGGTAAGAAACTCCTGCAGTGTGAACTCTTCGTCCTTGGCAGCTTCATAACGCTGGCGATAGTGATCGAATATATTCATGGCATGCCGTCCTTTCGTTTTTTAGCACAGGATAAGAGCCGTTCGTATGAGTAGTGGAGGCTCCCGGAAGAGAATCTCTCGCACCTCACTGCCAGAGCAGCAACCTGTGTGCCAGGTCAGACGCTAAGAACCGCAGGGTGTTCAGAAAAAACTCTTCTTAATTTAAAGCGTAGATGGCATTTGCAAAACTTGCATGCCGATAAAATCTAATTTCAATGACATATCAATAACTCATCCAAAAATTTCCCCTGCTGTTTTAGGGTAAAAGCACGTTTTTCATTCAGTAGTCATATAAATGAAAGCAGGCTGTCACCTGAAAAGTTGAAAATAACGGGTTAATCAGACTGATTAGCAGGCAAAAAATTTTGGGATGTACGACAATGGCGGTTAAACTTCTCTCGCTGATTATTTGACTACAGGAAAGAATGGATTGTGACCAAACTCAAACTTCTGGCATTGGGCGTACTTGCCGCAACCGCTGTTAGCACCGCACAGGCGGCGGAAAGTCAGTGGACTGTTGGCGCGGGCGTTGGCGTGATTAACAGCCCATACAAACAGTATGATCGTGATGTTTATCCAGTTCCGGTTGTCACCTATGAAGGCGATAACTTCTGGTTCCGCGGTCTGGGCGGTGGCTACTATCTCTGGAATGATACGGCCGACAAGCTCTCCATCATGGCTTATTACGATCCGACGCACTTCAAGCCGGGTGACAGCGACAGCCATGCGCTTCGCCAGCTCGACAAGCGTAAGAGCACCATGATGGCGGGACTCTCTTATGTGCATAACACCGAATATGGCTTCCTGCGTACCGCACTTGCGGGGGATACGCTGGATAACAGCAACGGTTTTATCTGGGATCTGGCCTGGCTCTATCGCTACACCAACGGTGCGTTAACGCTAACTCCGGGTATCGGTGTGCAATATAACAGTGAGAACTACAACGACTACTACTATGGTGTTTCTAAGAACGAATCCCGTCGTAGCGGTCTGAAGAGCTACAGTGCGGACGACGGCTGGGATCCGTACCTTGAGCTGACGGCGAGCTATAACTTCCTCGGTGACTGGAACGTCTACGGTACCGGGCGCTATGAGCGTCTGAGCGATGAAGTGAAAGACAGCCCGATGGTTGATAAGTCCTGGGCGGGCATATTCTCAGTCGGTGTGTCCTACAAGTTCTGATTGTGCATTAAAACAGTGCAATCATTGCATCAAAACGGGGCGCTTGCGCCCCGTTTGCATTGGTGTGGTGCAACGAAAAAGAGGGGATGATATGAGCGTAAAAACCGTGACCTTTTCCGCAGGGCGTCCACTTCCGGCTATCGGACAGGGTACCTGGTATATGGGAGAAAAAGCCAGCCAGCGTAAATCCGAAGTGAATGCACTGCGGGCGGGCATTGATATGGGGTTAACGTTAATTGATACCGCTGAAATGTATGCCGAAGGCGGAGCGGAAGAGGTGGTCGGGGAGGCCATTAAGGGCCAGCGCGACGACGTTTTTCTGGTATCAAAAGTCTACCCGTGGAACGCTGGCGGTCTGAAAGGCCAGGCGGCGTGTGATGCCAGTCTGCGACGTCTCGGGACAGACCATATCGATCTCTACCTTCTGCACTGGCGCGGTAACTATGGCCTGGATGAAACCATTACGCTGATGGACACACTCCAGCAGCAGGGAAAAATTGGCCGCTGGGGCGTCTCAAACCTGGATTATGAAGATATGCAGGCGCTGTGGCGTGAAGAGGGCGGTTCCGCCTGTGCCACTAATCAGGTGCTTTATCATCTGGCGTCACGGGGAATTGAATTTGATCTGCTTCCCTGGTGTCAGCAACAGGCGATGCCGGTGATGGCTTACTGCCCGCTGGCTCAGGCCGGGCGCCTGCGTTCGGGGCTGATGAACCATCCGGTCGTGAATGCCATCGCGCATAACCACCGCGCCACTGCCGCCCAAATTCTGCTGGCGTGGGTTATCCGCCATCAGGGTGTTATTGCCATACCGAAAGCGGCCTCGATTGAGCATGTTAACGCCAACGCTGGAGCGCTGGAGATAACCCTCACCGCGGAAGAACGTCACAAACTGGATAATGCTTTCCCGCCACCCACCCATAAACGCCCGCTGGATGTCGTTTAATCCTGACGCATGCCCCTCTCCTTTACAGGAAGAGGGGCGGTAGCGTATTAGCGCTTCACAATACTGATTGTCTGCCCTAAGCGAGACGGTTTTTCTTCGCTGGTTTTTTGTGTCGCAGTGACGCACGCCGTTTCCACACAGACGAAGGTTTTGTAACCGTCATCAGGCACGTCGGCCATACTGACAGAAAGTGCCGGGCCCGGGTTCCAGCCCACCACGTTGCTGTGATGGTGGTGTACCACTTCGATACCACGGTTCAGGGCGCTGTCGTGGATCACGTTGCACGCTTCCGGATGCAGGTAAACGCGGTCAGTACGGTCCGGGAACGTCTGAATGCCGTCGCTCAGTTTTCCTTCTTTCGCGTTATCCACTTTGTCGATAAAGGTATCGCCAAGGCCGCTCACCTTCACGGCGCTGATGTCACCAACGTTGAAATAGGTGTGCAGGGCGGAGGTGGTTTCAAATTCACCGTGCGCTTCCAGTTCGATTTCGCAGGTTTTGCCCAGCTTGAAGCGTGCGTACAGGGTGAAATCGTGCGGCCACAGGGCGCGGGTATCCTCATTCGCCTGCAGCTCAAAGGTCAGTACCGCACCGTTATCGTCTTCATTGTGCGCTTTCAGCGTCCACTGCTGGTTACGGGCAAAACCGTGAGAAGGCAGGCCTTTCTCAGTGGAAGGTCCAAACCATGGCCAGCAAATAGGCACGCCGCCGCGAATCGCATCCCCTTTTTTAAAGGAGGTCGAGTCGCTCAGCCACAGTGCTTCCGTTTCGCCTTCAGGTTTCCAGGAGAGCAGGTGTGCGCCGTTCAGCGCCACGGAGGCTTTTACGCGCGGGTGGTCAACGACGATGATATCCGCACCATCAATCTGGCGGCGGGAGAGCACAGGGGTAAGTTGTTCGACTACCGGAAGTGCAAAAATTTTATTAATCATTAAGCAATCCTCTGTCTAAAAACAATAAAAAAGGCGACCGAAGTCGCCTTTTTGGATCAAGAACTCATCTCAACTTATTTGGAGATGTGAGCGATCAGGTCCAGTACTTTGTTAGAGTAGCCTGTTTCGTTGTCGTACCAGGAAACCAGTTTCACGAAGTTGTCGTTCAGTGCGATACCTGCTTTAGCATCGAACACGGAAGTGCACACTTCGCCGTTGAAATCGGTAGATACAACGTCGTCTTCGGTGTAGCCCAGAACGCCTTTCATTGCGCCTTCGGAAGCAGCTTTGATTGCTTTCTTAATTTCTTCATAAGAAGCAGCTTTTTCCAGACGAACGGTCAGGTCAACAACGGATACGTTAGGAGTTGGAACGCGGAACGCCATACCAGTCAGTTTGCCATTCAGTTCTGGCAGTACTTTACCTACAGCTTTAGCTGCACCGGTAGAGGATGGGATGATGTTCTGAGCCGCGCCACGGCCGCCACGCCAGTCTTTGTGAGACGGGCCGTCAACAGTTTTCTGAGTCGCGGTGGTCGCGTGAACGGTAGTCATCAGACCTTCGACGATGCCGAAGTTGTCGTTGATTACTTTCGCCAGCGGTGCCAGGCAGTTGGTGGTGCAGGATGCGTTAGAAACGATGTCCTGGCCAGCGTAAGTTTCGAAGTTTGCACCACGAACGAACATTGGTGTGTTGTCTTTAGAAGGACCGGTCAGAACAACTTTTTTCGCACCCGCGGTGATGTGTTTACGCGCAGTTTCGTCGGTCAGGAAGATACCGGTAGCTTCTGCTACAACATCAACACCGATTTCGTTCCATTTCAGGTTAGCTGGGTCTTTCTCAGCAGTAACGCGGATGGTTTTGCCATTAACAACCAGGTGGCCGTCTTTCACTTCAACGGTGCCGTCGAAACGACCGTGAGTTGAGTCGTACTTCAGCATGTACGCCATGTATTCAGCGTCCAGGAGATCGTTGATACCAACGATTTCGATGTCAGAACGTTTCTGAGCAGCACGGAAAACAATACGGCCGATACGGCCAAAACCGTTGATACCTACTTTGATAGTCATATATTCCACCAGCTATTTGTTAGTGAATAAAAGGTTGCCTGTAAAATTACAAAAACCTTACGCAGCGTCAAGCGGAATCGTGTCAATCATTGCGACAAATCAATCCTGTGACTAACGTTTGTGCGACTGACTCGCCTCACTTTCCCTTTGAGCTAGCAACCACATGGGGGCTGCGCGCGGCATTTTAAAGTCCTCGCAGGATAAAAATGTGAACATGATCACAATTGCCTGACCGCCTTTTCGCGACACATAAGTTTAGAACAAAAGTGCACGCAAGGGTGTTAATGTTTTGTTAGAATCCGGGTTAAAAGGTGTCTGTTTCTACAGCGAGATGTAAGCATATGTCGAACCAACGTAACCCTGACGATTTGAAAAAAAACCTCACCGAAATGCAGTTTTACGTGACGCAAAATCACGGAACCGAACCGCCTTTTACCGGCCGTTTACTGCACAACAAGCGCGACGGTGTCTACCATTGTCTGGTATGTGATGCCCCGTTGTTCAATTCCCAAACGAAGTTCGATTCTGGCTGTGGCTGGCCAAGCTTTTATGAGCCGGTCAGCGACGATGCGATCCGCTACCTGAGCGACACGTCGCACGGCATGGTGCGAACTGAAATTCGTTGCGGAACCTGTGACGCCCACCTTGGACACGTGTTCCCGGATGGCCCTCAGCCGACGGGTGAGCGTTTCTGTGTGAATTCAGCGTCGATGAGCTTCACCGATGATGAAAACGGTGACCAGATCAAAGGTTGAAAAAACGATTCAGCAAATTATTCCTTTGAAAGGGAGAGATCGTGAATATTGATGACATGATTAGCGGTATGACGCCGGAGGTGTATCAGCGCCTGGTGACTGCAGTTGAACTGGGAAAATGGCCAGACGGTGTCGCGCTCACGCCGGAGCAAAAAGAGAACAGTCTGCTACTGGTGATGCTCTGGCAGGCGCGTAACAATACCGACGCGCAACACATGACTATCGACACTCAAGGCCAGATGGTGATGAAGAGCAAGCGCGAGCTGAAAGAGGACTTTGGTATCACGCCAAAGCCGATCGCGACGATAAAAATGCAGTAACGGTGGGGCGGCAGTCCTGCCAGCGCCCTCTCTCTGGAGAGAGGGCGTGCTTACCTTACTCTTTGGGTTTAATTCCCAGCGACTCCGCCAGCTGTTTCGCTAACTGGTTATTGTCATCCGCGCCGTACTCCCAGAACATCGCCCCGGCGAGACCTTTCTCCTTGATGTAATCCGCTTTGATGGCGACGGAACGCGGGTTCTCATAGGAAAGGGCAAACAGCGCCTTGCCGTCCGCCGCATTCACTGAAAGCCACGGCACTTGCGCCCGTTCGTCCCAGTGTTCGGTAAAACGCTTCTGCGGGTCGTTTAAGAGCTTTTTCACAATATCGTTGTACTTCACATACGTATCTTTGGTCAGGTCGTAACCCAGTGACGCGAACAAGCCGGTTTCCTGAGGCCCAAAGTAGGGCTGGGTCACCGGATGGTTTTGCGCATCGGGTTTTGTCCAGTCAATGCCGGGCTCCACGGCGCGTTTCGGCACGCGGCCGTAAAAACCAATCCCGAGGTTCATCTGTTGCGGCTTCAGCCCGGCCGCCAGATAGTTGTTCACCACAAAATCCACGCTGTATTTGTCTGCGGCGGCCACCGTTGGCCAGTCGCTGGAGTCATACAGATTGGCGTTGAAATACTGTGTGCCATACGCCATGTCGTAGGTCATCAGGTTGATGTAGTCGAGCTGCGGGGCAATGGCCTTAACATCCACCCAGCTTTTCGGACTTTCTGCATTTGCCCCCACCGCGATGGTGACCAGCTTTTTATGCCCGAAGGCGGCGCGCAATTCTTTCAGCAGTGCGGTGAAGTTATCGCGATCGGCTGGCGTGCTGGCCACCAGTCCCCATGCGCCATTTACCGGATATTCCCAGTCAAGATCGATGCCGTCGAGTGCATATTTTTCGACAATCTCCTGAGCCGAGCGGATAAACACCGCACGGCTCTCTTGGGTCGCGGCTGCGCCGGAGAAGCCACGCGCACCCCATCCGCCCACGGAGAGCAGCACTTTCAGGTTTGGATTTTGCTTACGCAGCGTCGGGATTAGCGCCAGATCGGCGGCGACTTTTGGCGACAGCCAGATCTGATGAAGTTTCGCCGGATCTTTCAGTGCAGCATGGGTTTCGTCTTTCTCATCGTTATAGACCAGACCAAATGAGTAGTTCAGGTGGGTAATCTGACGAACGTCGAGCGTATTGATATCACCACCGGGACCGGCGGTGACATCGCCACCGCCATTAAAATATCCCACAGACATCAGGGGAGTGGCGGAAGCAACTGACGCGCAAAGCAGGGGTAATGCTGCCAGCAAAGGCAAACGTTTCATACAAGTTCCTCTTTGACTTAACAAAAATAACCACGCCACGGAAAAGGCGTGGCGAAAAAACAGCCTGAAGAGAATAGCATTGCCGCTTCGCTGGTGATGCGAGGGAGTTCACTTTATGGGGAATGAGACGGGGCGTGCCGGGCAGCACTGTGGCTTGCCCGGCGAGAAGGTCAGGCGTGCGTTTCCAGCCAGTCTTCCAGGGTATACAGGGTGGCGCCTTCCGCGGCCATATCCATAAACGCCTGTGCGCTGTCCTGCGCCTGAATGTTCACCCCACGACAGCCGTCGGTGATGACGCTGACGGTATAGCCTAGCTGGAGGGCGTCCAGCACGGTGAACTTCACGCAGTAATCCGTCGCCAGACCCAGCACAATCAGTTCGGTGATTTCGTGATGGCGTAACCACCCGTCCAGCGCCGTTTTCTGGCGATGTCCGTTATCAAAGAAGGCGCTGTAGCTGTCGATAGACGGGTTTTCCCCTTTATGAAACACCGCGTCGATGGCCTTCTGATTCAGCAGCGGATGCAGCTGCGCACCTTCCGTCTGTTGCACGCAGTGATCCGGCCAGAAGGTTTGTGCCAGGCCGTCAAGTTCACCCTGAGTGAAGGGCTCAACGCCGTGCTGGCTGGCAAAACTGCCGTGGTCAGCCGGGTGCCAGTCCTGGCTTGCGACAACTGCCTCACCCCGCGTTTTGCACCACTCAATCAGCGTATTCGCCACGTCTACGGTGCTGTCACCTTCAGCGACGGCCAGTGCGCCGCCCGCACAGAAATCATTTTGCAAATCGACCAGTAACAGGGCGCGTTGCGTCATGGTGTCTCCTTATTCGTCCGGCGTCAGTTCGCCGCGCAGGTTTTGCATCATCGCGCTGCGGATGGACTGAATGTCCAGATCCTGACTCAGTAAATAGTGAAGTTTAGTCAGCGTAGCTTCAACGGTCATATCGAATCCGCTGATAACGCCTGCATGCGCGAGGGCGTTACCGGTGGCGTAACCGCCCATGTTGACTTTACCGGACATGCATTGCGTCAGGTTAACCACCACGATCCCGCGCTCGCTCGCTTCCTGCAGCTCTTTCAGGAACTCGCCGTTCTGCGGGGCATTGCCCACGCCGTAAGAGCGCAGGATCAGCGCTTTCACCGGCTGGCGCAGGAAGTTACGCACCACATCTGCAGAGATACCCGGGTAAATCGTTACCACGCCAATCGGTTGCGGCGTGATCGGATGAACAATCAGTTCGCCCGCCGTGCTCGGCGCAGGCGGGGTGCCCAGACGACGAATATGGATGCCCGCCTCCAGTAGCGGCTGCAGGTTCGGTGAGGCGAAAGCGTCAAAACCATCGGCGTGCGCCTTCGTGGTCCGGTTGCCGCGATACAGTCGGTTGTTGAAGAACAGCGACACTTCGTTAATCGGGTAATTCGCTGCCACATACAGGGAGTTGAGCAGGTTGATCTGCCCATCAGAACGCAGCTCCGCCAGCGGAATTTGCGAGCCGGTGACGATGACGGGTTTGCCCAGATTCTCCAGCATGAAGGAGAGTGCCGAGGCGGTAAACGCCATCGTGTCGGTACCATGCAGGATCACAAAGCCGTCGTACTGGTCGTAATGGGCTTTAATGTCGTCCGCGATATGCTGCCAGTCTTCCGGCGTCATATCGGAGGAGTCCATCAGCGGCTCGTATTCGTGAATGGTGAAGTCAGGCATTTCAGGACGGTGGAATTCAGGCATCAGCGCGAGCTGTCGCTGAAGGTGGCCGGAGACCGGGATATAGCCGTTTTCAGAGCGCTGCATACCGATGGTACCGCCAGTGTAGGCTACATAAATCGATTTCTTCTGCATGGTAGTGAGTTCTTGTTCTTCAAAAGAAAAAAATCCCCTCTTCACGGGAAGAGGGGACGGTGTTTAACGGACGTTTGCACAGGTCAGACAAAACGCGTAACGGCTTTGTGGATCGTTAAAGGCCGCCAGTTTGTCGCTTTCCGCTTTCATTGCTTTAGCCGCCGTCGCGACTGGCGCAGGCAGATACGCCTGCAGCGCCTCAGGCAGCATGGCACGCACGGAGCCGGACATGCTGTTCATCACCAGGTCAAAGAACGACGGCTCGTCCTGGTAATACTCAACGTGCCACTGCTTGAGCTTCGCCAGTTCGGCGGCTTTCTTCACCGCGTCATCAAAGTCGCCCAGGCTGTCTACCAGACCATTATTCTTCGCATCCTGGCCGGTCCAGACGTGGCCCTGCGCAATGTCGTCGATCTGTTGCGGTGTCTTTTTACGGGACTCTGCCACCAGCGTAATAAAGCGCTTGTAGCCGTTCTCGATACTGAGCTGCATCATCTCAGAGACTTCAGGCGGCAGCGATTTGGTGACCGACACATCCGCCAGCGGTGAAGTGGCAACGCCATCGGTATGGACGCCCAGATAATCCAGGCTGTTTTCCACGGTGTTAATCACCCCAAAGATGCCAATCGAGCCGGTCAGCGTGCTCGGGTTGGCGACGATGTAGTTAGCCGGGGTTGAAATCCAGTAACCGCCCGATGCTGCCATTCCGCCCATCGACACCACTACCGGCTTGCCAGCTGCACGTGCCGCGGCAAGTTCAGCGCGGATAACTTCAGAAGCGCTGACGCTGCCGCCAGGGCTGTTTACGCGCAGTACAATCGCCTTCACTTTCGGATCAAGGCGAGCATCACGGATTTGCGATGCGGTGGTATCGCCGCCCACGTTACCCGGCGTTTCCTCGCCGTCCATGATGGCACCATTAGCAAAGACCACCGCGACGCTGTCACCGCTGTCATCCGGCTTTTTGGTCGCATAATCGTACATGCTGATAGCGCTGAAGTTTTTATCCTCTTTGCTCCAGCCAAACTGTTTGCTCAGTGATTTTTCGATATCCGCGCTGGTGCCCAGCGCATCGACCAGTTTGTTATCCAGCGCATATTTTGCGGTATCACCATCAACCTTGCGCAGGCCTTCCAGCACGCCCTGCGCGCCAGGGAACACCTGTTCAGCGGTTATCTGGCGGTTAGCGGCCACGGTGCTCAGATAGTTCTGCCACAGCTCACCAATCCAGCGGCTGTCCGCTTCACGGGCCGCAGGGGACATATCATCACGAATAAACGGCTCCACGGCGGATTTATAGGTTCCGACGCGGAAGACGTGGGTGGTGACTTTCAGTTTGTCGAGCAGCGATTTGTAATACAGACCGTTAGTGGCAAAGCCATGCAGATCGACCGTACCCTGCGGGGAGAGCCAGATTTTATTGGCGAAGCTGGCCAGATAATATTGCCCCTGGCTGTAGCTGTCTCCGACCGCAATCACCGGCTTGCCGCTGTCGCGGAATTCGCGCAGCGCTTTACCAATGTATTGCATTGAAGGCTGGTCGCCGCCGGCAAAATCTTTCAGATCCAGCACGATGCCGGTAATGTTGCGGTCATCTTTTGCCTGACGAATGGTATCGACGATATCGAACAGGGAGTTTTCCTGAAGACGGTCTGATGTCGCGCCAAACAGCTGACGGCCAATAACGCCCAGACGATTGCTGGTGGACGGCTTATCGACGATGACGCCCGTGATATCAAGTAACAGCGCCCCGCGAGTCGAATGCTGCGCCTGATTTGCGTTGCTGATATGCATCCAGACGCCTGCGCAAACCAGAACCAGGAGGATGAAGAAGATATTCATCACCAGGTTGCGGACGAAGTTGAGCAGTCGCCACGTCCATTTAAAGAAACCGGCAATGATTCGCCAAAGGGTTCGCATGTATTCTCCCTAACCAGAAAATGACTGTTTCCGTCGCCACGGGACGGCAATGTGCGGTTATCGTAATGACCCAACCGTCACTTGTCAGCAGGAATCGCCTGCTACGCTGTAACAAAATCTGCCGCCGTGTTAATTTTGTGAGTAAATTTCAAGAAAGGAGTTAACCAATGGACGCACTTGAACTGCTTGTTAACCGCCGTAGCGCTTCACGTCTCACCGAGCCGGCGCCGGCAGGGGAGCAACTGGAGAATATTCTGCGTGCCGGCCTGCGTGCACCGGATCATGGTACGCTGCAGCCATGGCACTTCTTTGTGATTGAAGGTGAAGGCCGCGATCGTTTCAGTCAGATACTGGAGCAGGGGGCGGTTGCCGCAGGTCAGGATGAGAAGGGTATTGAGAAAGCCCGCAGTGCGCCATTCCGTGCGCCGATGATCATCGCTGTCGTGGCGAAATGTCAGGCCGACCACAAAGTGCCGGTCTGGGAGCAGGAAATGTCTGCCGGCTGTGCCGTCATGGCAATGCAAATGGCCGCCGTGGCGCAAGGGTTTAACGGTATCTGGCGCACAGGGCCGCTGACCAACAGCCAGCCGGTTCGCGACGGATTCGCCTGTGGCGAACATGATAAAATTGTCGGCTTCCTCTATCTCGGCACGCCTCAGCTTAAAGCCTCCGCCACCATTAATGTGCCGGACACCACGCCTTTCGTCAGCCGTTTCTGATAACGCGCGCTAAACTGTCTGGATTCTGAGCATCTGCCGCAGAATTCAGACAGTCATACTTACCTCTTTATGGAATGAGCGCTACCATAGCGCGATTGAGATGACAGGAGACGTCCATGAGCGAGCAAACTATTCGTTTAACGCAATACAGCCACGGAGCCGGTTGCGGTTGTAAAATTTCCCCGAAAGTGCTGGAGACCATTCTCCACAGTGAACAGGCGAAGTTTGTCGACCCGAACCTGCTTGTCGGTAACGAAACGCGTGACGATGCGGCAGTTTATGACCTGGGTAACGGCACCAGCATTATCAGTACCACCGACTTCTTTATGCCGATTGTCGACAACCCGTTCGATTTCGGGCGTATTGCGGCCACCAACGCCATCAGCGATATTTTCGCCATGGGGGGCAAACCGATTATGGCGATTGCCATTCTGGGCTGGCCGATTAACACCCTTGCTCCTGAAATTGCCCGTGAGGTGATCGAAGGGGGACGTTTTGCCTGCCAGCAGGCGGGGATCGCGCTGGCCGGGGGACATTCTATCGATGCGCCGGAGCCGATCTTCGGTCTCGCGGTCACGGGCGTGGTGCCCACCGAGCGCGTGAAACGCAACAGCACCGCGCAGGCGGGCTGCAAGCTGTTCCTCACCAAACCGCTGGGCATTGGTGTCCTCACTACTGCGGAGAAAAAATCGCTGCTGAAGCCGGAACACCAGGGGCTGGCAACCGAGGTCATGTGCCAGATGAACCTCGCGGGTGCGGCCTTTGCGAATATCGACGGCGTGAAAGCCATGACCGACGTGACCGGTTTTGGCCTTCTCGGACACCTCTCCGAAGTGTGTCAGGGCGCGGGCGTACAGGCGCAGGTCTGGTATCAGGACGTGCCGAAGCTGCCGGGTGTGGAGGAGTACATTGCAGCGGGCGCCGTTCCGGGCGGTACCCAGCGTAACTTTGCCAGCTATGGTCATCTGATGGGTGAAATGCCTGAAGCGTGGCGCAATCTGCTGTGCGATCCGCAAACGTCCGGTGGTTTGCTGCTGGCGGTCACGCCAGACGCTGAAGCCGACGTCCAGGCGACGGCCGCAGAGTTTGGTATTACCCTGACGGCGATCGGTGAACTGGTGACCGCGCGCGGTGGCCGACCGATGATTGAGATCCGTTAATTCAATGCGGTTGTTTATTGCCGAAAAGCCGAGCCTGGCCCGTGCCATTGCCGATGTGCTGCCGAAGCCGCATCGCAAGGGCGACGGCTTTATCGAATGCGGTAACGGGCAGGTGGTCACCTGGTGTATCGGTCACCTGCTTGAGCAGGCGCAGCCGGATGTTTACGACAGCCGCTATGCCCGCTGGAACCTCAATGACCTACCCATCGTCCCTGATAAATGGCGCCTGCAGCCACGGCCTTCCGTCACCAAACAGCTCAACGTGATTAAACGTTTTTTGCATGACGCGACGGAAGTCATCCACGCGGGTGACCCGGACAGGGAAGGGCAACTGCTGGTGGATGAGGTGCTGGACTATCTGGAGCTGGCGCCGGAAAAACGCCAGCAGGTCCAGCGCTGCCTGATTAACGACCTCAATCCGCAGGCCGTGGAGCGGGCCATTTCACGTCTGCGCGCGAACAGCGAGTTTATTCCGCTGTGCGTTTCCGCGCTGGCCCGCGCTCGAGCGGACTGGCTTTACGGGATCAACATGACCCGCGCCTACACCATTCTGGGGCGTAATGCCGGTTATCAGGGCGTCCTCTCCGTCGGGCGTGTGCAAACGCCGGTGCTGGGGCTGGTGGTGCGTCGTGACGAAGAGATTGAGAATTTCGTCGCCAAAGATTTCTTTGAGGTTAAAGCGCATATCGTCACGCCAAAAGACGAGCGCTTTACCGCCGTCTGGCAGCCAAGCGATGCCTGCGAATCGTATCAGGATGAAGAGGGGCGGTTGCTGCACCGTCCGCTGGCGGAGCACGTGGTCAACCGGATTACCGGTCAGCCTGCTATTGTCACCAGCTATAACGATAAACGGGAATCAGAACCCGCGCCGCTGCCGTTCTCGCTTTCCGCGCTGCAGATTGAAGCGGCGAAACGCTTCGGTCTGAGCGCGCAGAACGTCCTTGATATCTGCCAGAAGCTCTACGAAACCCACAAACTCATTACCTATCCGCGTTCTGACAGCCGGTATCTGCCGGAAGAGCACTTTGCCGGCCGTCACTCGGTGATGAACGCCATTGCCGTTCACGCGCCGGATCTGCTGCCGCAACCGGTTGTGAATCCGGACATTCATAACCGCTGCTGGGATGATAAAAAGGTGGATGCCCACCATGCGATTATCCCGACGGCGCGCGCCAGCAACGTTAACCTCACGGAAAACGAAGCGAAGGTGTATAACCTGGTGGCTCGTCAGTATCTGATGCAGTTCTGCCCGGACGCCATGTTCCGCAAATGCGTGATTGAGCTGGAAATTGCCAAAGGGAAATTTATCGCCAAGGCGCGTTTCCTGGCGGAGGCTGGCTGGCGCACGCTGCTTGGCAACAAAGAGCGTGACGAAGAGAATGACGGCACGCCGCTGCCGGTGGTCGCCAAAGATGACGAGCTGCTGTGTGAGAAAGGCGAAGTGGTTGAACGCCAGACCCAACCGCCGCGCCACTTCACCGATGCGACACTGCTCTCGGCAATGACCGGGATCGCCCGTTTTGTTCAGGATAAGGATCTGAAGAAGATCTTGCGTGCTACCGACGGACTGGGCACAGAAGCGACCCGTGCGGGGATTATCGAGCTGCTGTTTAAGCGCGGTTTTCTGGAGAAAAAAGGGCGCTATATCCACTCGACTGAACCGGGGCGCGCATTGATCCACTCGCTGCCTGAGCTGGCCGCAAGGCCGGACATGACGGCACACTGGGAATCCGTGCTGACGCAAATCAGTGAAAAGCAGTGTCGCTATCAGGACTTTATGCAGCCGCTGGTGGAGACCTTGTACGAGCTGATTAACCAGGCGCGTAATACGCCGGTGAAGCAGTTCCGGGGGATGGTTGCACCGGGTGGTGCGCCGAAGAAACCGTTCAAAAAGAAAAAAAGCGCAGCCTGATGTGCTTTCGGTTGTCGCCCTCTCCCGACGGGAAAGGGCGACAGCGTGCTTAGATAACCCCTTGCCCCATCATCGCATCCGCGACCTTCACGAACCCGGCGATATTTGCGCCGCGCACGTAGTTGGTTTGCGATGCCTCACCGCCGTACTCGACGCAGGCGTGGTGAATATCCAGCATAATGTGGTGCAGACGCGCATCCACTTTCTCTGCCTTCCAGCCGAGGCGCGCGGCGTTTTGCGCCATCTCCAGGCCAGAGGTCGCCACGCCACCGGCGTTCGCGGCTTTGCCCGGCGCAAACAGCACGCCAGCCTCAAGGAACAGATCGGTCGCTTCGATGGTGGTTGGCATATTCGCCCCTTCGGCCACGGCCTTCACGCCGTTGGTAATCAGGGTGCGTGCGGCCTCGGTATCCAGTTCGTTCTGGGTCGCACATGGCAGGGCGATATCGACCGGCACGCCCCACGGTTGTTTGCCTTCGAGCCAGGTCAGACCAAATTCACGGGCATAATCCGCCAGACGGCCGTCGCGGCTGGCTTTAATGTCGCACAGGCGTGCCAGCTTCTCGGCCGTAAAACCGGCTTCATCCACCACGGTACCGCGTGAATCTGACGCGGTAACCACGCGGGCACCAAACTGCATTGCTTTCTCAATGGCGTACTGGGCCACGTTACCGGAGCCGGACACCGCCACGCGCATACCTTCAAACCCTAAGCCGTGGCGCTTCAGCATCGCCTCGGTAAAATAGACCAGCCCGTAGCCGGTGGCTTCCGGACGGATCAGGCTGCCGCCAAAGGAGAGCCCTTTGCCCGTAAAGACACAGGCGCTGTTATTCGAAAGCTTTTTCATCATGCCGGCCATAAAGCCCACTTCACGCGCACCGACGCCGATATCGCCCGCCGGAACGTCAGTATCGGGACCAAGATGACGATAGAGTTCGGTCATCAGCGCCTGACAGAAACGCATCACTTCACCTTCGCTTTTGCCTTTCGGATCGAAATCACTGCCGCCTTTCCCGCCCCCCATGGGCAGGGTCGTAAGGGCGTTTTTAAACGTCTGCTCAAAGCCGAGGAATTTTAAAATCGACAGATTCACGGAAGGGTGGAAACGCATCCCACCCTTAAACGGGCCGATGGCGGAATTAAACTGCACGCGCCACGCGCGGTTAACCTGGACCTGATTACGGTCATCTACCCAGGTCACGCGAAACTGGATCACGCGCTCCGGCTCCACGAGGCGCTCAAGCAGTGACATCTGGCGATAGCGCGGGTTTTCTTCAAGGAACGGCCACAACGTGGTCATGACTTCACGTACGGCCTGCGCAAACTCACTTTGATGCGGGTCGCGCTGTTGAACATAAGAGAGGAAAGTTTCCAGAGAGCGTGTCTGATCCATAGATATAAGAACCCCTTATATTATTTTATGTATATTGCTTATACGAATTGTGTTGTTTTTTTGACTATACCATCCGTACCGCTTTGTGAAGCAAGCAGAAATGCATGCCGAAAAGGAAATTAATCAGCGGGGCTTCGTCATAACCAAAAGCGATGACGAGATAAATTAAAGGTTCTGCGCCGGTTTACCGTTATAGTCTTTATCAGGGCACAACAGGAAGATAAGTCTATGAACCGTTACGTGATAACCGCGTTATGTTTGATGTTTACCGCAGGCGCGCAGGCAGACCGCATTCGCCCGGATGTGGACGTGAATGTGCCGCCGGAGGTGTTCAGCTCCAGCGGCCAGCGAGCGCAGCCGTGTAACCAGTGCTGCATCTATCAGGATCAGAACTATTCGGAAGGGGCAGTGGTAAAAGCGGACGGCATTCTGTTGCAGTGCCAGCGTGATGAACGCACCATTAGCACGAATCCGCTGGTCTGGCGTCGCGTAAAACAATAAACGCCTCCAGCAGCGGGATGTCCGCAGGCGCTAAGTTGAAACCAAATGCGTCTTCGGGCGTACACCACACCAGCGCACTGTGGTAATGCGCCGTCAGCGCGCCGCTGAACGCCGGAACGTGCCAGGCGTGAAGGTTGATTAACCGCTGTGACACCTCACGCTGATGGCTTGCCACATACTCACCTGGCTGCGCGTGGATGCCGAGCTCTTCGTGCAGCTCGCGGACAAGCGCCTCGGGCTGCGTCTCACCGGCTTCTACTTTTCCGCCTGCGAATTCCCACATGCCCGGCTGGTCGGCATGAGCCGGGCGCTGGGCCAGTAAAATTTTGTTGTCTTTTTCGATGATTGCCGCAACGACATCGACTGTTTTTAGCATGGTCGTCAATACTTGTTAGCGAAAAACACCATATTATCGTGCCCTTTCTAAGAGTCCAGCCATCAGGAGAATCAGGTGAAAGAGACGTCCACCTGGGTAGATCCCATCGCCACCCTTCCGGTCAGCATAAAACCGATTGCCGCCATGCAGAAAAAACACTTTGGTGCCGTGCTTAACCCCACGCGCTGGTGGGGAAGGATGCCACGTCTTTTCTGGCTGGTGGCATTGTTCGTCGGTTTTCTCGAACGTCGTCACGCGCGCCTGTCGCCGGTGCTCCGTTCGCTGTTAATGACCCGGGTATCGCAGCTTTGTCACTGCGCTTTTTGTATCGATGCCAACAGTTTGCGCCTGGCGGAGCGCTCGGGCGCATTGGATAAGGTTCATGCCGTCAACGCGTGGCGTGATTCCGCTCTTTTTAGCGAAGAGGAGCGTGCAGCGCTGGCCTATGCCGAGGCTGTCACCGCGACGCCGCCCCGTGTGAATGACGAAGTAAAAAGTGAGATCAAACGCCATTTCAGCGAGGACGCGATCGCCGAAATGACGGCGCTGATTGCGTTTCAGAATCTCTCTGCACGCTTTAATGCCGCGCTGGACATCCCGGCGCAGGGGTTATGTGCCACGTTTAAAGAGGATCCCCATGCTTGATCGTCATCTGCACCCGCGGATTAAACCCACGCTCAACCGACTGGTGTCAGTACTGGATAAGCCGGGGATCACGCCTGACGGATTAACCCTGACCGGGTTTGCCATAGGCGTTCTGGCCTTACCGTTTCTGGCCCTCGGCTGGTATCCGGCGGCGCTCGTCGCCATCGTGCTGAATCGCCTGCTGGATGGTCTGGACGGTGCGCTGGCGCGCCGGCGCGGGCTGACGGATGCGGGAGGATTTCTTGATATCGCCCTCGATTTTCTGTTTTACGCGCTGGTTCCCTTCGGATTCGCGCTGGCGGCCCCCGCAGAGAATGCGCTTGCCGCTGGCTGGCTGTTGTTTGCCTTTATCGGTACCGGGAGCAGTTTTCTGGCATTTGCCGCGCTGGCAGCGAAACACAACATCGACAACCCCGGCTACGCGCATAAGTCGTTTTACTATATTGGTGGGTTAACGGAGGGGACGGAGACGATCGCGCTGTTTGTGCTGTGCTGCCTCTTTCCGGCGCACTTCAGCGTGCTGGCGTGGATATTTGGCGCGTTGTGCTGGCTGACCACCACAACGCGCATCTGGAGCGGGTATGTGACGCTGAAGTCACTTACCCGTTAGCGTGAACTTTCTGGCCCACGTTTTCCGCTGGAGACGGGGTTCTGTGGATGACTGCTCCACTCGTACCAGCCGCCGTCATAGACGGCGACATTTTTCCAGCCCATCGCCCGTGCGTACATAAACGTCTCGGACGCACGCCAGCCGGTGCCGCAGTAAAACGCGACGTGCTGTTCCGGCAGGATGTTCCAGGTTTTCCACATGGCGGCGATGTCGTCAGCGCTGCGCATGGTGCCATCCGGATTATGGAAATCTTCCATATGGGTGGCGTCGCTACCGGCATGACCCCAGCGGGCACCGGCAATTTCACCTTTTGGCTTGATGTAGCTGTAGCCGCTGGTTTCGCCGATGAACTCCGGCCAGGAACGAATGCTGACCAGCGACGCGTCCTGGCGATGCAGCATCCCGCGTGCTTGCGCCATATCCACCATCAACTGCGGCTGGCCGGGGATCGGTGCACCAAAATCGGGGGCGGGCTTCACGTCTTTGGGCATTCCCCGTTCAACCGGAAGACCCGCGTCAGACCAGGCTTTCCAGCCGCCATCAAGAATGCGGACGTCCTTCACGCCCGCATACAGCATGATCTGCGCCACGCGGGCGGCGGCATATACGTCACGGCCATACAGAATGACGGTCGTATCGTGACGGATCCCGTGCTTCGCCAGCATCGCTTTTAGCGTGTCGTCAGAAACTTTATTCCACAGCGGTTCGCTTTCCACTTCGTTGGTATCAATGTAGCCGGCACCGGGAATATGGTTCAGCAGATAAAACTTCGGCGCGCCCCATGCGGCTTCAATGACTTTCCAGTCGCCCGTTGGCGCAGCAGTGACGGGTTTACCCTGCTGAAGCCGGTGGATCCACTCCGGGTAGACGAGTTGTTCAAAGTGCGGCAAACGCTGCAGACGCTCAGGTACCTGCAGGGCATCGTTGAGCACGGAAATCTGGTGGTAGCCGGCTTTTTCCAGCCGCGTTTTGACCGCCTGATTATCGGCGTCGCGACCGTAGAGCGCGATCGTCATGGCCGGCGTAAGCTGGTGCTGTCTGGCCCAGACGGCAATCTGGTCATCGCTCATCGCGCCAAGCCAGGAGGCGGAAAGGTTAAGTGCGGCGGGCTCATGCCCGGAGGGCACGCTCAGCGTTTGCGGCCAGCCGTTGTAAAACGCGCTGGCGCGGGTGTCGATCACCGCGCCGTGTTGTGCCTGAAGTTGAGACAGCGTCATGGCGTGCGGCATATCAGCAGCCAGAGAGGAAAATGAAGCGAGGCCGCACAGCATGGCCAGCGCGGTCAGTTGAGAAACACGTTTCATCGAATAACCTGACGTCAGTAAAAGAGGGGGGCATTGTCGTCTCTCCTGAAAGGTAAAACATTGCGTTAGCACATTATTGCCAGCGAGAAATCTCAATCACTTCGCCGCCCGGGGGCACGTCTTCGTCGTCATGCGTGACCAGAACCACCGGAATATTGCGTGCGCGGGTAGTGTCAAATACCCATGCCCGAAACGAAGCGCGTAACGCATTATCGAGACGGCTGAACGGTTCATCCAGCAGTAACGCCTGCGGCTCTGCAAGCAGGGCACGCAGCAGACTGACCCGGGCACGTTCTCCGCCGGAAAGGGTCGCCGGATCGCTGGCGTAATGCCCGGCAAGCCCGGCAGAACCGAGCGCCTGCTCGACCGCTTCCCGTCGTGCTCGTCCGACAATCCGTTCAGGTAATGCCAGCAGCAAATTTTGTCCGACGCTGAAATGGTCAAACAGCAGGGCATCCTGAAAGAGGATCCCCAACCCGCGGGCCTCCACGGGCAGTCCGTCGCAGCGACGTTCATCAAGCCACAGTTCGCCCTGAGCCTGAAAGTCGTCTGGCAGTGCGCCCACTATCCAGGCAAAAAGGGTTGATTTTCCGCTGCCGGAAGGCCCCATCAGCGTGACTATTTCGCCGCGTGGCACACAAAAATTGACCTCGCGGAAAAGCGGTTCAATGGTGAGATTGCTGACCTGCAGCATTAACGTAATCCTCGTCGGTAACGGCTTGCGAGCCGGGATAGCAGGGCGGCAAGGCCAAACACGCTCCCCGTGACCAACAGCAACCCCAGCGCCCGGTTAGCCAGAAGCGGAATGCTGCCTCCACTGCTGAGCGCCACGGTTTCAGTGGTCAGCGTCGCAAAACGGCCCGCGCCCAGCCAGAGGGTTGGCATGTATTGCGCCATGCTGACGGAAAACCCGGTCGCGAAAGCCAGCAGCGCCGGGCGTACCAGCAAGGGGCATTTCAGCCAGCAGAAGATTTTTCCCCGCCGCCAGCCGAGCGTTCTGGCGGTAAGGATCAGACGGGGATCGATCCTCTGCCAGGCTGGCTGGAGGACCAGCAACATCCACGGTAAAACCCACAGCAGATGGCTCCACAGCACGGCGGCATAGTGCCCGTCGATACCCAGTCGCAACGCGATAACATATTGTCCAGTAACGAGGGGCAGCGCCGGCAGCGCCAGCGGCAACCACACCCACTGTGTGCCTCGCTGCGGTCCCCACTCAAGCCAGAGAACAATTACCCCCAGCGAAATCAGGCTGGCGAGCAGGCCAAAGGAGAGGCTGGCGCCAACCGCACCGATGTCGTCCCGCTGCGCCAGCATGAGCAGCACGACCGCGCAAAGCACCCCGCAGGCGGGCAGAAATCCGCTGAGCAGACGCGCTGGTGGCGCGATAAGCGACATTCGACGGCGTCCGCTCAGGTCCGGTAACGTGCGACGCCAGAGTCTCCATGCGCCGTAACCCAGTGCAGAAAGTGCGGCCAGCAGCAGAAGGAGAAGCAGGCACAGCAGCGTTCCCTTTGTCTGCTGCTGCGCATCGCCCTGACTGAGCCATTGCCACGCCAGTACGGCAAGCGTCGGGGGATTGCCGGGCCCGAGCACCATCGCCACGTCCACAACCGACAGGGACCAGGCCAGCACCGCCAGCATCACCGCGCCAAGAGCCGGCGCGATCGTTGGAAGGATGAACCAGTTCAGCGCCTGAAAACGCCCGTAGCCGAAGGTATGCAGCACGACCTTTTGCTGCGCAAGGCGTTTTTCCGGCAGGACGGCGTAAAGGGCCCACAGCACAAACGCGCTCTCTTTTACCGCAAGCGTCAGCCCCAGCCCTGCACCGTATCGGTCAAGCGGTGGCGTACAGACGCTACACACCTGATACAACAGGCCCCCTTCGGCAAACAATAGTAAAGCGCTGGTGGCAAAGGCCACATGAGGAACGGCGAGCAGCCACGGCAGCCGGCTGCTGAGCCGTCGCCAGCGCTCGCCCGGCCACAGGAGGGCCACGATCACCAGAGCGATAAACATCGACCCCAGCGTCGCGATAAGCGTTGAGACCAGCGTGGCGATCGTTGCCTGTGGCAGCTGCGGGTCGTTAAGCAGCAACTGCCAGTTGTTCAGCGAGAATGCCGGGGCAAACAGTATGGCGGCGGTGGGTAGCAGCGGCAGATAGATGACCGCCATCGCCAGCCAGACGAGCCAGCTCAGCGGGTGCCGTAACGACGCAGCCATTCCTGCTCCAGCGCGTTAACCCAGGCAGCGTGCGGCTCGGGAAGCATTTTTGGCAGCCCTGCCGGCGTATGGGCAGCGAGCTGCTTCGCTTCTTTTTCGGGCAGTGTTTTCGCATCCAGTACGCTCGGGTCTCCCCAGATGGCCGGGTCGGCCTTGCGGATTTGCGCCTGCGGTGAAAGGAGGAAATTGGCGACCACCTTCGCGCCTGCGCTTGCACTGGCATTCGACGGAATGGCCACAAAATGGACATTGCCTATCATTCCGTTGTCAAAACCAACGCTGTAGCTGTCGGCAGGCAGTTCACCGCTGGCCACTTTTTGCTGCGCATGTGCCGGGTTAAAGGTCAGGGAGAGATTGAGGCTACCGCTGGCAAGCAAGGTATCCATTCTGGCGGGCGAGGGAGGAAAGTCCTCTCCCTTTCGCCACAGCAGCGGGTGTAATTTGTCCAGGTAGTGCCACAGCGGAGCCGTCACCTGGGCAAAGGTGTTATCAGGGGCTTTTTGCAACGCCTCCGGGTGAGCGGTGAGGGTCAGGAGCAACTGTTCCAGAAATGCCGTACCGGTAAAATCGGGCGGGCGTGGGTAGCTGACTTTGCCCGGATGCTGCTGCGCATACGCCAGTAACGCCTGAGGATCGTTTGGGGGCGCAGGCAGGCTTGCGTGGCGGGCAATAAAGGTGAGCTGCGCACCGCCCCACGGGGATTCCGCGCCATCGGTGGGGACAGCAAAATCCTCCATAACCGGTTTGCGGGTATCGACATAGCGCCAGTTGGGCAAGGTCTGCGCCCATCCGGTTTGCAGCAGGTTAGCGGCTTTCAGGGTCCGGAAGTTCTCACCGTTGACCCATAAGAGGTCGACTGAACCGTTCGTTTTCCGGCCTGCGGCGGCTTCTGTTTGAATACGTTTGACCGCATCGGCGGCATCCGCCAGTGGGACGATTTTAAGGGTTATGTCGTAATGCGTTTTCATCTCACCGCTTACCCACTCGAGGTAGCGGTTTACCGCCCGATCGCCGCCCCAGGCGTTAAACCAGACGGTCTGGCCTTTGGCTTGTTGTTGGATAGCCTGCCAGTTGTCCGCTGCAAACAGCGGGGCTGCCAGCAGCAGACCGCTCAGAAACGTGCAAAAACGCACACGGCGCATAATGCCTCACTTTTTTGATGAAGGGGTAAAACGGGAAAACAGCCAGCGCGTCGCCAGCGGCAATAACCCCAGTAGTGTAAAGGCGAATATCAGTCCCGGCGATAAAATATCGCGAAGCGAATTCACTTTCCCCAGCGCGCGTCCGGCATTCAGAAAGATAATGGTTGCAGGCAGCATGGCGACCTGGCTCACCCACCAGTAGCGACTGACCGCAATACGGGTCAGCCCCATGAGCAGATTCACCAGAAAAAACGGGAACAAGGGCATCAGACGCAGGGCAAAAAGATACCCTGCACCGTCTCGCGCCATACCGGCATTCACCGTATTCATCTGCGATGTGAATCGCCGCTGTACCCAGTCGCGCAGCAGATAACGGCTGGCAAGCATCGCCAGCGTGGCGCCGAGGGTAGAAGCAAACGAGACCAGCAGGGTGCCTTCCCACAGCGTAAACAGCGCTCCCGCCAGCAGCGTCAGTATCGCCGCACCGGGTATCGACAGGGCGGAGACCAATACGTAGAGGGCGAAAAAGAAAAACGCGCTTTGCCACGGTGCCTGTTCCACGTGCGAGAGGAGCGACTGCTGGTGCGTTTTGATGGTTTCCAGGGAGAGCGTCCCCGGCGGAAGAAAGACGAAGGTCAGAACAAATGCGCCCAGAAGGGCGCACATCAGGAGTATTTTTTGCGTGTTCACACGAGGTTACAGTTTGAATTTCGCCCAGACCGGCGCATGGTCAGACGGTTTTTCCATGCTGCGGATATCGTAGTCGATGCCAGTTTCGATGCAGCGTTCCGCCAGCGGCGGGCTGGCCAGCAGCAGGTCTATACGCAGACCGCGGTTGTCATCAAAGCCTTTTGAGCGGTAGTCAAACCACGAGAAGCGATCCTGTGTTTCCGGGTTGGCGGTGCGGAAAGTATCAACCAGACCCCAGCCGAGCAGGCGTTCCATCCACTCGCGTTCTTCCGGCAGGAAAGAACATTTACCGGTACGCAACCAGCGTTTGCGGTTCTCTTCACCAATGCCGATATCGAGATCGGTCGGGCTGATATTCATGTCGCCCATGATCAGCACCGGATTCTCTTTTTTCAGTTCGGTGGTCAGGTAATCCTGCAGATCCTGATAAAACTTTGCTTTGGCCGGGAATTTTGTCTCATGGTCGCGGCTCTCACCCTGCGGGAAATACCCGTTAATCACCGTGATATTGCCAAGTGGTGAAGGAATTTCCGCCATGATGATGCGACGCTGCGCTTCGCCATCATCGCCCGGGAAGCCACGACGTACGGAAACCGGCGTCTCTTTGGTCAGCAGCGCCACGCCATAGTGACCTTTCTGTCCGTGATAGAAGACGTTGTAACCGAGCTTCGCCACCTCTTCGAGGGGGAACATATCGTCGTGAACTTTTGTCTCCTGCAGGCCGATCACATCTGGCTGATGTTGCTCAACAATTGCTTCAAGCTGGTGAGGGCGGGCACGCAGGCCGTTGATATTAAAAGAGACAAATTTCATAGTCGCTGCCAATGCAAGGTGAATAGTGCATGGATGGTAGCAGAATTTGCGTCAACTGTTACGGGGTTCGACCAATAACTGCGACAGATCATGCCAACGGTGCAATATTTGCACCATTTTGACGCGCATTGCCCCCCAACAGGGCGTAAAGAACCGATAAATTTCGCGAGCGATCACAATTCCAGAATTATATTTGGCTTCTGCATACTCTTTCTTATTTTCATGCGGCAAAGCGCCGCTTGTCGTAAAAATATTCACTTTTTATGCAATAACAGTGAATAACTCCATATCGTAACTTATTGATATTCTGTACCCCTAACCCGTTTATGCATTTTTATCGCTGGCTGGCACGAAGGCTGCAATCTACATTCACAGTGCAAACACTCAATTATTTAACATCTAAATAACCTTTTATTTACCGGATGAGGTCGCTATGTCTCTGTCAATTACGCGTGAAAATTTCGATGAATGGATGATGCCGGTTTACGCTCCGGCGGCTTTTATTCCGGTACGGGGGGAAGGCTCACGCCTGTGGGATCAACAGGGCAAAGAGTATATCGACTTTGCAGGCGGGATTGCGGTAAACGCGCTGGGTCACGCGCACCCGGCACTGCGCCAGGCGTTGAACGACCAGGCGGCGAAGTTCTGGCATACCGGTAACGGTTTTACCAACGAGCCCGCTCTGCGACTGGCGAAAAAGCTGATCGACGCAACGTTTGCCGAAAAAGTCTTTTTCTGTAACTCAGGTGCGGAAGCAAACGAAGCGGCCCTGAAGCTGGCGCGCAAATATGCACACGATAAATTCGGCGTTCATAAGAGCGGCATTGTGGCGTTTAAAAACGCGTTCCACGGCCGCACGCTCTTTACCGTCAGCGCTGGCGGTCAGCCGTCATACTCGCAGGATTTTGCGCCACTGCCGCCGGATATTCGTCACGGCGTGTATAACGATCTGCAGTCCGCCAGTGAGCTTATCAACGACACCACCTGTGCGGTGATCGTCGAACCTATGCAGGGTGAGGGCGGGGTCCTTCCGGCGCAAAAAGCGTTCCTGCAGGGGCTGCGTGAGCTGTGCGATCGTCATCACGCGGTGCTGATTTTCGATGAAGTCCAGACGGGTGTGGGGCGTACCGGTGAGCTGTATGCCTATATGCACTACGGCGTAACGCCGGACGTGCTCTCTACGGCGAAAGCGCTGGGCGGTGGCTTCCCGATTGGCGCCATGCTGACCACTGATAAATTCGCCAGCGTAATGACCGTGGGTACGCATGGTACAACATACGGGGGTAACCCGCTGGCTACCGCCGTGGCCGGACAGGTTCTCGACATCATTAACACGCCGGAAGTGCTCAAGGGCGTTAAACAACGTCATGACTGGTTTGTTGAGCGCCTGAACGCCATCAACAGCAAGACGGGACTGTTTAAAGAGATCCGCGGTCTGGGTCTGTTAATTGGCTGCGAACTCACACCTGAGTTTGCCGGAAAAGCTAAACTTATTTCACAGGAAGCGGCAAAAATGGGCGTGATGGTACTGATTGCCGGTGCCAACGTGGTGCGTTTTGCCCCTGCGCTGATTGTCAGCGAGGAAGAGGTGAGAACCGGTTTAGACCGTTTTGCACTGGCCTGTGAACATGCGAAGTCCGGGGTGTCATCATGATGGTCATCCGTCCCGTTGAGCGCGGCGATATTGCCGGGCTCATGCAGCTTGCCGGTAAGACGGGAGGCGGGCTGACCTCGCTTCCTGCCGATGAAAAAACGCTGTCGGCGCGCATTGAGCGCGCCCTGCAAACCTGGCAGGGGACGTTGCCAAAAAGCGAACAGGGTTATGTGTTCGTTCTCGAAGATACCGACACCGGTACCGTGGCCGGCATTTGCGCAATCGAAGTGGCCGTCGGGCTTAACGACCCGTGGTACAACTACCGTGTCGGTACGATGGTTCACGCCTCAAAAGAGCTGAACGTCTATAACGCGCTGCCCACGCTTTTTCTCTGTAATGACCACACGGGAGCCAGCGAGCTTTGCACGCTGTTCCTCGATCCTGCGTGGCGCAAAGAGGGCAACGGTTATCTGCTCTCCAAGTCGCGCTTCATGTTTATGGCCGCGTTCCGCGATCGTTTTAACGAAAAGGTCGTCGCCGAGATGCGCGGCGTGATCGACGACACCGGCTATTCACCTTTCTGGGAGAGCCTGGGCGAGCGCTTCTTCTCGATGGAGTTCAGCCGGGCGGACTATCTGTGCGGCACCGGGCAGAAAGCGTTTATCGCCGAACTGATGCCGAAACACCCCATCTATACCCATTTCTTAAGCCCCCAGGCGCAGGCGGTGATTGGCGAAGTGCACCCGCAAACCGCGCCTGCCCGGGCGGTGCTGGAAAAAGAGGGTTTCCGCTACCGTAACTATGTGGACATCTTTGACGGCGGACCCACCCTGGAGTGCGATATCGACCGCGTGCGTGCGATCCGTAAAAGCCGGCTGGTTGAGGTTTCCGAAGGCCAGCCTGCACCGGGTGAGTGGCCGGCATGTCTGGTGGCTAACGAGCAGTACAACAATTTCCGCGCCATGCTGGTGCGAACCAACCCGAAAAGTGAACGTCTGGTGCTGACGGCCGCGCAACTGGATGCCCTGAAATGTAACGCCGGCGACACGGTTCGCCTGGTGCGTCTCTGCCCTGAGGAGAAAACAGCATGACTTTATGGATCAACGGTGACTGGGTCACGGGCGAAGGCGAGCCGCGCATAAAGACCAATCCGGTCGGACAAGAAGTGCTCTGGAAGGGAAATGATGCCAGCGCCGGGCAGGTCGAACAGGCCTGTCACGCCGCCCGTCGCGCCTTCCCGGGATGGGCGAAACAACCGTTCTCCGTACGCCAGGGAATTGTCGAGAAATTTGCATCACTGCTGGAGGCCAATAAAGCCGAATTGACGCGCGTTATCGCTCAGGAAACCAGCAAGCCGCGCTGGGAGGCGGCCACGGAAGTGACAGCGATGATCAATAAAATCGCCATTTCGGTGAAGGCGTACCATACCCGGACCGGCGAGCAACATACCGATATGCCTGACGGCGCGGCCACGCTGCGCCACCGTCCGCACGGCGTGCTGGCGGTATTTGGCCCCTATAACTTCCCGGGGCATCTGCCGAACGGGCATATCGTGCCCGCGCTGCTGGCGGGCAATAGCGTGATTTTCAAGCCGAGTGAGTTAACGCCACTGACCGGTGAGGTGGTGGTGAAGCTCTGGGAACAGGCTGGTCTGCCGCACGGGGTGCTCAACCTGGTGCAGGGGGGACGTGAAACCGGCCAGGCGCTGAGTGCGTTGAGTGATATCGACGGCCTGCTGTTTACCGGCAGCGCCGGAACAGGCTATCAACTGCATCGCCAGCTGGCGGGGCAGCCGGAAAAAATTCTCGCGCTGGAGATGGGCGGTAACAACCCGCTGATCGTTGAAGATCCCGATGATATCGACGCGGCGGTGCATTTGACCCTCCAGTCAGCGTTTATTACCGCCGGACAGCGCTGCACCTGCGCGCGTCGTCTGCTGGTGAAACGGGGTGCACAGGGCGACGCCTTCCTCGCGCGGCTGGTGGAAATCAGCGCGCGTCTGGTGCCTGCGCAGTGGGATGCCGACCCACAGCCGTTTATTGGGGGGCTGATTTCCGAGCAGGCCGCGCTGAACGTGCTGAAAGCCTGGCAGGATCACGTGGCGCGCGGGGCGAAAACCCTGCTTGAGCCAAAGCAAATCAAGCCCGGAACATCGCTCCTGACGCCGGGCATTGTTGAGATGAGTGGCGCACGCAACGTGCCGGATGAAGAGGTCTTTGGCCCGCTGCTCTGCGTCTGGCGTTATGACGATTTTGACACCGCCATTGAGATGGCCAATCACACCCGCTATGGACTGTCGAGCGGTCTGATTTCCCCGCATCGTGAGAAATTTGATCAGCTGCTGCTCGAAGCACGCGCCGGGATTGTGAACTGGAATAAACCGCTTACCGGTGCGGCGAGTACGGCACCGTTTGGCGGGGTAGGCGCTTCGGGTAACCACCGCGCCAGCGCGTGGTATGCCGCAGATTACTGCGCGTGGCCGATGGCGAGCCTGGAAACGCCTGCGCTGACGCTGCCGGAAACGCTGAGTCCGGGGCTGGATTTTACTCAGGGGGATCGTCATGAAAGCGCATGAAGTCAACTTTGACGGGCTGGTGGGGCTGACGCACCACTATGCCGGCCTCTCGTTTGGTAATGAAGCCTCGACGAAGCACCGTTTTCAGGTCTCCAACCCGAAACTGGCGGCGAAGCAGGGGCTGCTGAAAATGAAAGCCCTGTCGGATGCCGGTTTCCCGCAGGCGGTGATCCCGCCGCAGGAGCGCCCGAACGTGGCGGTGTTACGTCAGATCGGCTTTAGCGGCAGCGATGAGCAGGTTATCGAAAAAGCGGGTACGCAGACGCCGCACCTGCTTTCAGCGGCGAGCTCTGCTTCGTCGATGTGGGTGGCAAACGCTGCTACCGTTGCACCGTCGGCTGATACGCTGGATGGCAAAGTGCATTTAACGGTGGCGAACCTGAATAACAAATTCCACCGTGCCACTGAAGCGGAGACGACCGAGCGCGTTCTGCGTGCGATTTTCCGTAATGAGGCTCACTTTGAGGTCCATCAGGCGTTGCCACAGGTGGCCATGTTCGGGGATGAAGGAGCGGCAAACCATAACCGTCTTGGGGGGGATTATGGCGATCCCGGCGTGCAACTGTTCATTTACGGGCGAGAAGAGGGCGGCCATTCGGCGCCTGTCCGTTATCCCGCCCGCCAGACGCTGGCGGCAAGCCAGGCCGTCGCGCGGCTGAACCAGGTGAATCCCTCACAGGTGATTTTTGCTCAGCAGAACCCGCAGGTGATTGACCAGGGGGTTTTCCACAATGACGTCATTGCCGTCTCTAACCGCCAGGTGCTGTTCTGCCATGAGCAGGCGTTTGCCCATCAGGAGAAGCTGCTCGCTACGCTGCATGAGCGGGTGCCGGGGTTTATGCCTATTCAGGTGCCGACCCAGGCGGTCAGCGTGCAGGACGCGGTTGAAACTTACCTCTTTAATAGCCAGCTGTTGAGCCGTGAGGACGGCAGCATGATGCTGGTGCTGCCGCAAGAGTCGCAGGACCATAAAGGGGTGTGGCGTTATCTGTCTGAACTGGTGAAAGCCGATAACCCGATCGATGAACTGCGCGTCTTTGACCTGCGCGAAAGCATGGCCAACGGCGGCGGTCCGGCCTGTTTACGCCTGCGCGTAGTGCTGACGCAGAACGAAATGCAGGCTGTTAATCCGGCCGTGATGATGAATGAGACGCTGTTTAACTCCCTGAATGACTGGGTGGACCGCTACTATCGTGACAGATTAACGCAGGCCGATCTGGTCGACCCTCAGCTACTGCGTGAGGGGCGTGAGGCACTGGACGCGTTAACAACAATCCTGCAGTTGGGATCGGTTTATCCGTTCCAGCGCTAAAGGAGTGGCTATGGAAAATTTACTGGCGTTGACACTGGCCGATGAAACCCCCGAAGAGCGTGAGGGGGAGGGCCCCTCATTTCACTGGCGGTGGTTGGGTCGCGGCGTCCTTGAACTGACACCGGCCGCGAAGAGTGAGTTATCGCTGCTGCTTTCAACCGGTATCCATGGCAATGAAACCGCGCCGGTTGAAATTGTCGACCTGCTGCTGCGCGCGTTGTATCGGGGAGATATCACCCTGCAGTGCCGTCTGCTGGTGGTGTTTGGCAACCCGCCTGCGCTGGCGCAAAACAAACGTTATCTTGAGAGCGACCTTAACCGCATGTTTGGCGGCCGCTGGTCACAGTTTGTGCCAAGCGATGAAACGTCGCGGGCGCAGTGGCTTGAGCACGTGGTTGCAACATTTTTCGCCGCGGCCGGTTCCGTGCGCTGGCATCTCGACCTGCATACGGCAATTCGCGCCTCTTATCATGTGCGCTTTGGTGTTCTGCCCCAGCGTAACCAGCCGTGGGATGAGGCGTTTCTGAGCTGGCTGGGCGACGCCGGGCTGGAGGCTCTGGTGTTTCATCAGTCGCCGGGGGGCACATTTACCCATTTCACCTGTGAGCATTTCAGCGCGCTGGCCTGCACGCTGGAGCTGGGAAAAGCGCTACCGTTTGGCCAGAACGATCTCACGCGCTTCGCGCCAACGCATCTTGCGCTTCGCGCGCTGCTTGGAGGATTGGCACCCGAGCCAACGCAACAGACTGTCGTGCGTTATCGGGTCGTACAGCAGATCACTCGCCGCAGCGAGGCCTTCCGGCTGCATATGGCCGCCCACACGCTGAACTTCACCCCTTTTCGCAAAGGCGTTCTGCTGGCGGAAGATGGCGACGAGCGCTACGAGGTGCAGAAAACCACTGAATATGTTCTGTTCCCTAATCCATCAGTAGCGTTTGGCCTGCGTGCCGGGCTGATGCTGGAAAAAGTGTCCTGAACATTTCCCCTCTCATTGCCTGAGAGGGGAACGTCAAATTATTTTTCTTAGCGATTAAAACGCAATGACAACTATTGCAGAATATTCCTGGTGAATTGCTTTATTATTGGTCTTCACTTCGCTATACTTTTTTAAATTGCTTTGAAAATCATCATTTTGAATATTTTCGTTGCAACTCTCCATCCTTTATCCTTAATTCCTCCACATTTGGCGATAATTTGTTTTTTACACTTTCATTGTTTTACTGTTGCTCTGATTAATTGACGATAAACCCCGTAAAGTTAATCTCGTCAACACGGCATAGCGCCGAAGAATAACTGAAAGTAAGGAAATAAATTATGCGTAAGTTTACTGCACTGTTTGTTGCTTCTACCCTGGCTCTGGGCGCTACCAGCATGGCGTTCGCTGCAGATACCGCGACCACCACCACTGCCGCGCCTGTCGAAGGCAAAATGATGATGCATCATAAAGGCAAGCCGGGTATGCACCACGAGATGATGATGTTTAAAGATCTGAACCTGACGGATGCACAGAAACAGCAGGTCCGCGACATCATGAAAAGCCAGCGCGACCAGATGAAACGTCCGTCACTGGACGAACGCCGCGCGATGCATGACATCATCGCCAGCGACAGCTTCGATAAAGCAAAAGCCGAAGCGCAGATCGACAAAATGGCTGAGCAGCATAAAGCCCGCATGCTGGCGCATATGGAAACCCAGAACAAGATCTACAACATTCTGACGCCGGAACAGAAAAAACAATTTAATGCCAATTTTGAGAAGCGTCTGACAGAACGTCCAGCAATGGAAGGTAAAATGCCAGCACCAACCGAATAATCGGTTCAACATCTTAAGACCGCCGGGATCCTGTCCACAAAAGCGCTAACGCTGTGGACAGGACCGGCGGTTTTTCTTTCCTGCCCTCTTGTCTGCCGCCGCCAGAGCGGTATTCTCCTGTAGTCGCTTCAGAGAATGTTTGCAGAGTCATGGCGTTATAATTTTTATTAACGTTCCGCTAAGGCCTGCCCGCTCTGCTGCCGATACTGTGTCTGTGAAAACCCAACGATAACAAACAAGACAGCAACGATAGCGATATCCTTGCCCTGGCACAGGTTGTGCCTTTCAGGAGTGGTGATGGAGTTCTTTGATATCCGTAAGATGCCGGTCAGCCTCTGGCGCAATGGCGCAGGCGAGACGCGGGAAATTTGTTGTTTTCCGCCCGCAACGCGCGATTTTTACTGGCGTGCCAGTATCGCGACCATCGCCAGCAATGGCGAATTCTCCTCTTTTCCCGGTGTCGATCGGGTGATTACCTTGCTTGAAGGGGGTGAGGTAACGCTGGATGCCGGTCAGGCGTTCTGCCATACCCTGAAACATCATCAGCCATACCATTTTTCCGGCGATCAGCCGGTGAAAGCGCTGCTTTCCGAAGGACGGATGTCGATGGATTTCAACATCATGACCCGGCGTGACCGTTGTCAGGCGAAAGTGCGTGTCGCTGACCGCACCTTTACCACGTTCGGCTCCCGCGGGGGCGTCGCGTTCGTGTTAAGCGGGGCGTGGCAGCTTGGCGATAAGTTGCTGACGGCCGATCAGGGCGCCAGCTGGGAGGAGGGCGTCCATACTCTCCGCCTGCTGGAGGCTCAGGGCACCTTATTATTCAGCGAAATTAACTGGCTGCCGGGGCACTAAGCTCAATGACCTCATACTTGCCGGTTAACACGGGCTTGCAGAGAATTTTGTAGCCATCGTGGTCGAAACCGGCGGGTGTGCGCAGCAAGGTTGCCGCATCGTTTACATCGTCAACAGCACCCAGCCAGAGCCAGTTGTTGATGATGTGATACTGGGTCATCGCGTCACCAACTTCTTTTAGCGCAACGGCACCCTCCCACGGCCAGCAGTTAACGCTAAGCGCCGCCAGCCCTGCGAGGAGCCGGGCGTGGTGTTCCTCAATGCTTTCTTTCCCGCAGCAGGCCCCTGCGCAGCGCTTTAACGCTGAGCGGAAACAGGCCCGCCCGCGGGTGGTTGCTTCGAGGCCTAGCAGGCTGTAGCACAGCTGTAACTCATCGGCCAGCGTTTGCAGAGCCTGCAGAGCCGCCCGTTTGTTAGCGAACAGCCCGTAGAGATTGGGGGCGTGAGAAAAATCGACTTCCCGTGCGTAGACAACCTGCGGCTTACCGGCGTTTATCTGCAGGGAGCAGAGCTGCCGGTTGCGGCGCAGGCGCTTATTGAACAGCGGCTGTTGCTCTTTGATCAGCCGGGCTTCCAGTAAGAGCGCGCCCATCTCTCCGGCGGTACGAAACCAGGTGATGCGTCGCGACTGGCGCAGCATTGCCGCCTCGTCTGGCGTACGCAGATGAGACATGACCCGGCTGCGAATATTTACGCTTTTGCCAATGTAGAGCGGAAGGGTGTCACTCTCACCGTGAAAGATATACACGCCCGGCTGTTTAGGCAGTTCCTCAAGCCAGGGGCGAAGATGTTCGGGATATTCGTAGATAGCCGCCGCTTCAAACTCAAGACGCGGGGCGGATTGACGCCTGCTCACATACTACTCCATATACTGTTCAGGCATACAGTGTAGCAGAGCCGGTTTGGTTAAAAAAGAGCCGGATGGCGCAACGGACGGTGCGGGCGAACACCCTCTCCCCAGAGAGAGGGTGCCAGAGTGTTACTTTTTCCAGAAATCATCGAACACGGTGATCGGTGGGCGACGCTTGTGCTCGGTTTTCAGATACCAGCTTTCAATGATCTTCGCGGTACCTTCATCCAGTTTTTTGCCTTCCAGATAATCATCAATATTGTCATAGGTGACACCCAGGGCCGCTTCATCCGGCAGGGAGGGGCGATCGTCTTCCAGATCTGCCGTTGGCGCTTTCTTGTAAAGGTGCTCCGGGCAACCCAGCGCGGCAAGCAGCTGCTTACCCTGACGTTTGTTCAGACGGAAGAGCGGGTTAATATCGGTACCGCCGTCGCCATACTTGGTGAAGAAACCCGTGATGGCTTCTGCCGCATGGTCGGTACCGACCACAACGCCTTTGGTCATCCCGGCAATGCTGTATTGCGCTTTCATACGTTCACGGGCTTTTTCGTTGCCGCGGACAAAATCGCTCAACTCAATGCCTGCTTCGCGAAGCGCCTGCTCGCTGGCCAGCACCGATCCTTTGATATTGACGGTGAGTACGCGATCGGGCTGGATGAAGGCGATGGCATCCTGGCAATCCTGTTCATCGGCCTGCACGCCATAGGGAAGACGCACGGCAATAAACTGCAGCGCGTCATCACCCGTCTCTTCGCGGAGCTCTGAAATTGCCATCTGGCAGAGTTTACCGGCCAGGGTAGAGTCCTGACCGCCGCTGATGCCCAGCACCAGGGATTTCAGGAACGAGTGAGTTTTTAAATAAGACTTTAAAAAATCCACGCTGCGGCGGATCTCTTCTTGTGCGTCTACCGCGGGCTTTGCGCCCAGCGCCTGAATAATCTCTTGTTGCAGAGCCATCACGCCCTCCATATGCAGAACATAAACAGATTGTGTTAACTGTTAAAACTAACCCTTTGAACGAGAAACGACAAGGCTCACAGTTTCGAGTGCGTTAAATTGCGGCGATTTAGCAGGTTATCGTTGTTTTATTAGAATTTTCCGAAATTCGTCTGGCGGAATTCACAAAGTTGAACAATAGTACTTTTTATTCCATGCTTAGATAACACGCTGATAAACAAGAGGACGGAATATGAACAAGAACGTAGCAGGAATTCTTAGCGCAGCGGCGGTACTGACTATGCTGGCAGGGTGTACGGCCTACGACCGCACCAAAGATCAGTTTACACAGCCCGTAGTGAAAGATGTCAAAAAAGGCATGACCCGTTCGCAAGTGGCTGCGATTGCCGGCAAGCCTTCTTCGGAAGTGACAATGATTCATGCACGCGGTACCTGCCAGACCTATATCCTGGGTCAACGTGATGGTAAGGCAGAGACCTACTTCGTTGCGTTGGATGAGACCGGTCATGTGATCAACTCCGGTTACCAGACCTGTACTGAATACGATACCGATCCGCAGGCACCTAAGGCGCAGTAACCCTTCTTGCCTGAGTATGTTAACAAACCGGCCGTTGGGCCGGTTTTTTTATACATACGTAAATCTTATTTCTTCTCGCGAATTATTTGCCTGAAATGTGAAGGTAGTCAACACACCAGGTCAATGAGAGACAATTTGCCCCTGTGCAGAATTATCTCCTGTCTGTACCATTGCGTATACTCACTCCAACGACAAACAACAGTAAGCAAACTACCTGTCTGCCAGGATAGCGAGTCGAGTGATAGCGCGATGGCAGGTAGTCATACGAGAGGGAAGTTACTATGGAAAAGAAACATATCTATCTGTTCTGCTCAGCAGGCATGTCAACCTCGCTTCTGGTGTCAAAGATGCGTGCTCAGGCTGAGAAGTATGAAGTCCCGGTGGTAATCGAAGCGTTTCCGGAGACGCTGGCGGGCGAAAAGGGCCAGACAGCCGACGTCGTTTTACTGGGGCCGCAAATTGCCTATATGTTGCCCGAAATTCAACGTCTGTTACCCAATAAACCGGTCGAAGTGATCGATTCGGGATTGTACGGCAAGATTGATGGTTTAGGTGTATTGAAAGCTGCTGTTGCAGCAATTAAAAAAGCTGCTAATTAATTTTTATTTTTCCCGTCAAAGAGTTATTTCACACACAATACGCCGTAACCCGCGTTGCGGCATTTAAGGGTATTTTCCTATGAGTAAAGTCATCGCTTCACTTGAAAAGGTACTCCTTCCTTTTGCTGTTAAAATAGGAAAGCAGCCTCACGTTAATGCCATCAAAAACGGTTTTATTAGATTAATGCCGTTGACGCTGGCTGGGGCAATGTTCGTTTTAATTAACAACGTTTTTCTGAGCTTTGGTGAAGGTTCCTTTTTTTATTCATTAGGAATTCGATTAGACGCTTCCACAATTGAAACCCTTAATGGTTTAAAAGCCATCGGCGGCAACGTATATAACGGTACGTTAGGTATTATGTCGCTGATGGCTCCTTTCTTTATTGGCATGGCACTGGCGGAAGAACGGAAAGTGGATCCGCTGGCCGCAGGTTTATTATCCATTGCCGCCTTTATGACCGTGACGCCATACAGCGTCGGTGAGGCCTATGCCGTAGGGGCCAACTGGCTGGGAGGCGCTAATATCATCTCCGGTATCGTAATCGGTCTGGTGGTTGCGGAGATGTTCACCTTTATTATTCGTCGCAACTGGGTTATCCGTTTACCGGATAGCGTGCCGGCGTCCGTTTCTCGTTCATTTTCCGCGTTGATTCCAGGCTTCATTATTCTCTCCATCATGGGGATTATCGCCTGGGCGCTCTCTCATTGCGGCACTAACTTCCACCAGATCATTATGGACTCTATCTCAACGCCGCTGGCGTCAATGGGTAGCGTGGTCGGTTGGGCGTATGTGATTTTCACCTCCCTGCTGTGGTTCTTTGGCGTGCATGGTTCACTGGCACTGGCGGCGCTGGACAGCGGTATTATGACCCCATGGGCACTGGAAAACGTTGCACTTTACCAGCAGTACGGCTCCGTTGACGCGGCGCTGGCAGCCGGTAAAACCTTCCATGTGTGGGCGAAGCCGATGCTCGACTCTTATATCTTCCTGGGGGGTACCGGGGCGACGCTGGGTCTGATCATCGCGGTCTTTATTGTTTCTCGTCGCGCTGACCATCGTCAGGTTGCGAAGCTGGCACTGCCGTCAGGCATCTTCCAGATTAACGAGCCGATTCTGTTTGGTCTGCCAATCATCATGAACCCGGTAATGTTCATTCCGTTCATTCTGGTTCAGCCGCTGCTGGCGGCCATTACCCTGACGGCCTATTACCTGGGCATTATCCCGCCCGTCACCAACATTGCGCCGTGGACCATGCCGGCGGGTCTGGGGGCGTTCTTCAACACCAACGGTAGCGTGACTGCCTTCCTGCTGGCGATATTCAACCTCGGGATTGCAACACTGCTCTATATGCCATTCGTGGCGATAGCAAACAAAGCTGCAACCGTTATCGATGAAGAAGAGAGCGAAGAGGATATCGCCCTCGCACTGAAATTCTAAAATTGCACGGCGCGGGGCAACCCGCGCCAGCCAAAAGGAGCTTAAAAATGTTAGATTTGGACAGTATTGTCGCAGAAGAAACCGCAGAGAACGATCTGGAAGAGGTGGTGATGGGGCTTATTATCAATTCCGGGCAGGCGCGTAGCCTGGCGTATGCCGCGCTCAAGCAGGCCAAGCAGGGTGATTTCGCAGCCGCGAAAACCATGATGGAACAGTCCCGTACGGCGCTGAACGAAGCGCACCTGGTGCAGACAAAGCTTATCGAAAGCGACCAGGGTGAAGGCAAGATGAAGGTCAGTCTGGTGCTGGTGCATGCGCAGGATCATCTGATGACGTCGATGCTGGCACGTGAACTGGTGGCCGAGTTAATTGAGCTTCACGAGAAGATGCAGTAAGGCAGATTTTGCAGCAGGAGGTCAGCGCGATGGAAATAAAAACCGCACTTGAACAGCAACTGTTTAATGGCAAAAATTTTCACGTGATTATTTACAACAAGACGGAGAGCGCGAGCGGTCTGCATCAGCATGACTACTATGAGTTCACGATTGTTCTGACCGGTCGCTACTACCAGGAAATCAACGGCAAGCGCGTCCTGCTTGAGCGGGGAGATTTCGTCTTCCTGCCGATGGGGTCCCATCACCAGAGCTTTTATGAATTTGGTGCAACCCGCATTCTTAACGTAGGTGTCAGCAGACGCTTCTTTGAGAAACACTATCTGCCGCTGGTGCCGTTCTGCTTTGTGGCCTCGCAGGTTTATCGCATCAAAAACGAATTCATGACCTGGATTGAAACGGTTATCGCCTCGCTTAACTTTCGCGAGAATGAATTTGATGAGTTTATTGAAACGGTGACGTTTTATGTGATGAACCGTCTGCGCCATCATCGTGAAGAGCAGCAGGTAAGCGATGATATTCCGCAGTGGCTGCGCAGTACGGTTGAACTGATGCACGATAAAGGGCAATTCAGCGAAAATGCGCTGGAAAATATGGTCGCTTTATCCGGTAAATCACAGGAATATCTGACCCGAGCAACTCAGCGTTATTATCGTAAAACCCCAGTGCAAATTATTAATGAAATCCGCATTAATTTTGCTAAAAAACAGCTGGAAATAACCAACTACTCGGTTACCGATATTGCTTATGAGTCAGGCTACAGTAGCCCCAGCTTGTTTATTAAGACCTTTAAGAAATTGACTTCGTTCACACCGAACAGTTACCGGAAGAACCTGACGGTAATTAATTAAATTTCGGCGGATTTACCCGCCACAAATATTGCCTTGATTGCTTGCCCACAGAGCGGGAAGAGTACGCTACACCTTGCAGGCGATTAACCTGATATGCTAAGGGAGATATTATGCAGAAGAAATTAAAAGTCGTAACCATTGGCGGCGGCAGCAGTTATACCCCGGAATTACTCGAAGGTTTCCTGAAACGTTATCATGAATTACCGGTCAGCGAATTATGGCTGGTGGACGTTGAGGAAGGTCAGGAGAAACTGAATATCATTTTTGAGCTCTGCAAGCGGATGGTCGCGAAAGCCGGTGTGCCATTGACCGTGCATAAAACCCTCGACCGTCGCCTGGCGCTGCAGGATGCCGACTTCGTGACGACCCAGCTGCGCGTCGGCCAGCTCAAAGCGCGTGAAATGGATGAACGTATTCCACTGAGCCACGGCTATCTGGGGCAGGAGACCAACGGTGCGGGCGGCCTGTTCAAGGGGCTGCGTACCATTCCGGTCATTTTTGACATCATCAACGATGTGGAAGCGATCTGCCCCAACGCGTGGGTGATTAACTTCACCAACCCGGCCGGGATGGTGACCGAGGCGGTCTATCGCCACACCGGTTTCAAACGCTTTATCGGCGTCTGTAATATTCCGATTGGCATGAAGATGTTCATCAGCGATGTGCTGGAGTTGACCGATACCGACGATCTTTCTATCGATCTCTTTGGCCTGAACCACATGGTGTTTATCAAAGATGTCATCGTGAATGGTCAGTCTCGCTTTAGCGAACTGCTTGACGGCGTAGCCTCCGGACGCCTGACCGCTGCGTCAGTGAAAAACATCTTTGACCTGCCGTTCAGCGAAGGGCTGATCCGCTCGCTTAATCTGCTGCCTTGCTCATATCTGCTTTACTACTTCAAACAGAAAGAGATGCTGGCCATCGAGATGGGTGAGTACTATAAGGGTGGCGCACGCGCTCAGGTGGTGCAGAAAGTTGAAAAGCAGCTGTTTGATTTGTATAAAGATCCGAACCTGAACGTGAAACCGAAAGAGCTTGAGCTGCGCGGCGGAGCGTATTATTCCGATGCGGCGTGTGAAGTGATCAACGCCATTTACAACGACAAGCAGGCCGAGCACTACGTCAATGTGCCGCATCACGGCCATATCGACAACATCCCGGCTGACTGGGCCGTTGAGATGACCTGCATTCTGGGACGTGATGGCGCCAGGCCGCATCCACGGATTACCCACTTTGACGACAAAGTGATGGGGTTGATCCACACCATCAAAGGGTTTGAAGTGGCAGCCAGCAATGCGGCGCTGAGCGGTGAACTCAATGACGTTCTTCTGGCACTCAATCTCAGCCCGCTGGTCCATTCCGATCGCGATGCCGAGCAACTGGCCAGCGAAATGATTCTGGCGCATGAAAAATGGTTGCCTAATTTTGCCGCCACGATTGAGAAGCTGAAATTCAAACAGCACTGAGAGGATGTGTGATGGAAAACCTGCTGATCGTCAATGCTGATGATTTTGGTCTCTCAAAAGGTCAAAACTACGGCATTATTGAAGCCTGCCGCCGGGGTGTGGTGACCTCAACAACAGCACTGGTTAATGGTGACGCGGTTGAACACGCCGCGCAGCTCAGCCGCGAGGTGCCAGCGCTGGGCGTCGGCATGCACTTTGTATTGACGCTCGGGATGCCGCTTTCACCGATGCCAGGACTGACGCGGGACGGACAGCTGGGCAAATGGATTTGGGAGCAGGCAGAGCAGGGCACGCTGCCGCTCGAGGAGATTACCCGCGAGCTGGACTGTCAGTTCAACCGTTTCGTCGATCTCTTTGGCCGTGAACCCACGCATATTGACAGCCATCATCACGTGCATATGATCCCGGCACTTTTCCCGTCAGTGGCGGAATTTGCACAGCGCAAAGGCGTGGCAATGCGCGTGGATCGTGAGGTGCAGGCGCTGCACGGGCTGTCATTGTCTTCTGTGCCCACAACGGACGGGTTCAGTAGCGCGTTCTACGGCGACGAGATTAGCGAAGCGCTGTTTCTGCAGGTGCTGGATGAGTCCGCCACGCGCGGGGAACGGTCGCTGGAAGTGATGGCACACCCTGCATTTGTCGATAACATTGTGCGTAAAAGTGCCTACTGCTGGCCGCGACTGGCGGAACTGGATGTGCTGACGTCGGCATCGCTGAAATACGCCATTGCCGAGCGTGGGTACCGTCTGGGCACCTTTGAGGATGTATGAAAATAGCCCGGAGGCGCGGTGCCTGCCGGGCTGAGTAAACGATGTCAATCAGCGCCGGGTCGGGCAAAGCCAGACCCGGCTTTTCTTTTATGCCGGTATACGATCAATCTTACTGCTGCGTGACCACACACGGTGCGCTGCGAGCAGATCGAACAGCTTCGTCATAAACGCATCATCGACGTTATCGCCTTCGACAATGCCATCTTCGCCTTGCTCAGCCACCTTCAGGTGCGCTTTAAACTGTCGCGCATCGCCGGAAAGGGCGATCGGCTTCAGGTGCTTATAGGCTTCCAGCAGATAATAAATCGCATCGCCATTGTTCAGCAGACTGTCGATGTCGCCGCACGGCACAATCACCGCATCAACGGTGAGCGATGGTGCTCCGGCAAAGGTGGCCGCAACCGGCAGCACTGAACCGTCGTCGGCGGTCACTTCCCCCATGCGGGAATAGAGCAGTTTGGCGTGAACGCCTTTGGTTTTCAGCGCCTGCATAATCCCCAGCACGTCGCTGGCACGGGTTTTGTCATTCAGCAGAATGGCCACTACCCGGCCTTTTATCGAGCCACCCGGCACCGCATACAGACTCAGGGACGGATCTTTCTTGAGGCCGTTAACGTCTTTCGGTGGGGCCGCATTGCGTTGCTCATCCGTCAGCGTAATGCCAAGGTTATCCGCCACGCTCTGGGCAAGCTGAATATCGATATGGGCGAGCTGATCGACCACGCGCTCGCGGATGTAAGTCCGCACCACTTTGCTCAGTTCAAAGCTAAAGCCGCCGATAATGTGCTGTTGCTCGATCGGCGTCTGGCTGTTCCAGAACAGGCGAGGTTGGGCATAATACTCGCCGAATGACGGGCTACGCTCGCGGATTTTATTGCCATCGATGCGCTCCTGGTACGACTCAAAACCACCGCGTTTCGGTCCCGGCGGCGTTTCGCGCGGCCAGTTATCGTTGATGGAGTTCGGCTCATAGTTAGCCGGATTGGTATCGATATCCTGGCGATGCATCCCGTCGCGCTGGAAATTGTGGTACGGGCAGGTTGGACGGTTAATCGGAATTTCGTGGAAGTTGGGCCCGCCAAGGCGACTGATCTGCGTATCGGTATAGGAGAACAACCGCCCCTGCAGGAGGGGATCGTTCGTGAAATCCAGCCCCGGAACAATATGCCCCGGGTGGAACGCGACCTGCTCATTTTCGGCAAAGAAATTGTCCGGGTTACGGTTGAGCACCATTTTACCCACCAGCTGAACCGGCACCAGCTCCTCTGGGATCAGCTTAGTCGGGTCAAGAAGGTCGAAATCGAAGTTAAACTCATCCTCTTCCGGGATCAGCTGTAACCCCAGTTCATATTCCGGGAAGTCACCGGCTTCAATCGACTCCCACAGCTCACGACGGTGGAAGTCCGGATCGCGCCCGGTCAGCTTCTGGGCTTCATCCCACACCAGCGAGGCTTTGCCCGCCACAGGCTTCCAGTGGAAGCGTACGAATGTGGCTTTCCCGTCCGCGTTGATCATCCTGAAGGTATGAATACCAAACCCTTCCATCGTGCGGTAGCTGCGCGGAATGCCCCGGTCTGACATCGCCCACATCACGTTGTGTAACGTTTCTGGCTGCAGTGAGACATAATCCCAGAAGGTGTCATGCGCACTTTGTCCCTGCGGTATGGCCCAGTGGGGCTCCGGTTTTACCGCATGGACAAAGTCAGGAAATTTATGCGCATCCTGAATGAAGAACACCGGGGTGTTATTGCCGACGAGATCGAAAATACCCTCTTCGGTATAAAATTTGGTGGCGAAGCCGCGGATATCACGCACGGTATCTGCCGAACCCGCGCCGCCCTGTACGGTTGAAAAGCGGACAAAGACCGGTGTGATTTTGTCCGGATCGGAAAGGAAATCCGCTTTGGTTATCTCTTTGAGGCTTTTGTAGGGCTGGAAGTAGCCGTGTGCCGCGGAGCCACGCGCGTGAACGATGCGCTCAGGTATACGTTCATGGTCAAAATGGGTGATTTTTTCCCGCAGAATAAAGTCTTCCAGCAGGGTTGGTCCGCGCGTTCCCGCACGCAGCGAGTTTTGATCGTCAGCAATGCGCACGCCCTGGTTGGTGGTAAGTGCAAAACCTTCGCCGCCTTTACGGTGGGACTCAAGGGATTTCAGCTTCTCGTTTCCGGTATCCGGAGATTTCATACTTCCCGGCGCGGTAGGCTGTTCGCCAGGTGCGGAAGGGCCGGGGGACGGGCGGTGAGAGCCGTCCGCTGGGGCCAGAGAGTCCATGCCTGGTTGAGATTCTTCAGTGCCATGAATGGGTGATTGATGTGTTTTATCTTTGTTCGACATTGCACGCTTCTCCTTTATCCATTGCTAAAAACCTTGTTAACTATAGAACAATGTGGCGAAAGGGCGGGCGAACTAAGAGTTTTCAGATGACCTGGTTAAGGAATGCGCTATCAGCGCGATGCAGGGCGCGACGCGTGGGGGGAGGATCGGCTATCATAGAATTTTCCTGCTTCCAGAATGTGCTTTAGTGAACCCGTCGCTTATGAAACCTTTTCGTCAACAAAACCGCCCTGTCATTAGCTACGTGCCTCGCGTCGAACCCGCGCCGCCCGAACACGCCCTGAAGGTGGATGGTTTTCGTGATGTCTGGCAACTGCGCGGTAAATACGTAGCGTTTGTTCTGGTGGGAGAACACTTCCGCCGTTCGCCCGCGTTTTCGGGGCCGGAGTCGGCCCAGCGATGGGCGAACCAGGTCCGCCAGGATGAAGAGATTGAAGAGTAACAGCCAAAAAAAACCGCCATCAGGCGGTTTTTTTTATTCATCCGTGATTAACGGTGCGCCAGTTCAGCGTCGTCTTCACTTTCCAGAAGGGTTTTATCGGTCTGCTTCAGCCACTGGCTGGTCAACGTACCGGCGGTCATGGAACCGCTCACGTTCAGCGCAGTACGACCCATATCGATCAGCGGCTCAACGGAGATCAGCAGGGCAACTAGCGTCACCGGCAGACCCAGGGCCGGCAGGACAATCAGCGCGGCGAAGGTTGCGCCACCGCCAACACCCGCAACGCCTGCGGAGCTGATGGTGACAATCCCGACCAGCGTGGCAATCCAAACGGGATCCAGTGGGTTAATACCCACGGTCGGAGCAACCATTACCGCCAGCATTGCAGGGTAGAGACCTGCGCAACCGTTCTGACCAATGGTGGCACCAAAGGAGGCAGAGAAGCTGGCAATAGATTCCGGTACGCCCAGACGACGGGTCTGCGCTTCAACGTTCAGCGGAATAGACGCGGCGCTGGAACGGCTGGTGAACGCAAAGGTCAGTACCGGCCACACTTTACGGAAGTATTTCAGCGGGCTAACGCCATTGACGCCCAGCAGGATACCGTGCACCACGAACATAATGCCCAGACCCAGATAAGAGGCGACGACGAAGCTACCCAGCTTAATGATGTCCTGCAGGTTAGAGCCGGCAACCACTTTGGTCATCAGCGCCAGAACACCGTAAGGGGTCAACTGCATCACCAGACGGACCAGCTTCATTACCCAGCTTTGCAGGGTATCGATAGCCACCAGCACGCGCTCGCCTTTCGGCGCGTCGTCTTTCAGCAGCTTCAGCGCCGCCACACCGAGGAAGGCCGCAAAGATCACCACGCTGATAATGGAGGTTGGGCTGGCACCGGTCAGGTCAGCAAACGGGTTCTTCGGCACGAAAGAGAGCACCATCTGTGGCACCGTCAGGTCAGCGACTTTACCCACGTAGTTGGTCTGAATCGCGGTAAGACGCGCCGTTTCAGCCGTACCCTGGACCAGACCTTCAGCGGTCAGCCCGAACAGGTTGGTGACCAGCACACCGACCAGAGCTGCAATCAGCGTGGTAAACAGCAGCGTACCGATGGTCAGGAAGCTGATTTTACCCAACTGGGTGGCGTTATGCAGACGGGCAACGGCGCTCAGAATAGAGGCAAACACCAGCGGCATAACGATCATCTGCAGCAGCTGGACATAGCCGTTACCGACGATGTTGAACCACTGAATAGAATCTTTCAGAACTGGATTATCGGAGCCGTAAATAGCCTGCAACGCCAGACCAAACACGACACCCATGGCCAGACCAACCAGCACTTTCTTCGCGAGGCTCCACTGTTTGTGGCGCGCCTGCGCGAGAAGCAATAGCAATACAACGAACACTACAATGTTCGCGATGAGTGGAAAATTCATCCCCGTTCTCCTGATTTATTATACGGTCGGTTTTTACCGATCCTGTTGGCGCAAGGTTATCAGAAGTGTGATGTGGCGCTTATATCCAAATGGAATGGGTTATGACAAATGGAAATAATTTGTGTGCTTAATGTTCAATCTGGTGATTAATGAAACGATTGAACTGAAATTGCAGCGAATTGATCATCTGGGATGACCAGCGCACTGCACTGTTTTCGGGCAAGGTTTGCGGCATCCAGACGGCGTAGGCAAAGAGCGCCATACACAACACACGCTCAAGCTGATTACCTTTCTGCGGCGCAAGAATGGGCAAACGGAAACGCCAGCGGCATGGCCAGAGCAGCGGCACGCCCGCAGGCGTCAGCATATCGGCAAGGATATGGCTTAAATAACCCAGCACCATTCCCTGGATAGCATCGGCGGGCACTATCCAGCTATCAGGGACTTTTAAATAGAAAAGGGTGAGCAGGCCGAATACGGCCAGCAGGCTGTGGGTAAACCCACGGTGACCAAACGCGCGGGCGATGGGTTTTGATATCCACTTTAGCCGCTGTCCCAGGAATGACTTTGGATGGTCGATATCGGGCAGCAGACAGGTCAGCACGGCGGACGGGACAATATGCCACCAGTCCCCCTGTGCGAGCACAGGGGTAAGTTCAGCGTTTTTGGCAAAAACTGCGCACGCAATGGAAAAAAGCAGATGGCCTTCCGCCGTCATGATAAAACCCACAAAACTGTCAATTCATACAGTATAGGGTTTTTATACAGTAGACGAAAGAGGTGACGGTGTAACTGTATGTCACAAACGCGCCTAGCGCGCCAGCCAGCCCCCGTCGACGGCTAACGTATGACCGTTCACGTAATCCGAGGCGGCGGAGGCTAAAAAGACCACCGGTCCCTGCAGGTCTTCCGGAACTCCCCAGCGCCCGGCAGGTATCCGGTCGAGGATCTCCTGGCTGCGCTGCTGATCATCTCGCAGTTGCTGAGTGTTGTTGGTCGCCATATAGCCCGGCGCGATGGCATTAACATTGATGCCGTGTGTCGCCCATTCATTGGCCAGCAGACGCGTGATCCCCAACACGCCGCTTTTGGACGCGGTGTAAGAGGGCACGCGGATGCCGCCCTGGAATGAGAGCATCGAGGCGATATTAATGATTTTCCCGCCCTGGCCCTGCGCAATAAACTGTTTAGCCACGGCCTGGGAGAGGAAAAAAAGCGATTTCAGATTCAGGTTGATGACGTCGTCCCAGTCCTTTTCGCTGAACGCGAGAGCATCTTCACGGCGTATGGTCCCGGCATTGTTCACCAGAATATCGACTCGCCCCATCTCAGCAACCGCGCTGTCAACAACGTTCTGAAGACTCTCCTGCTGACTGAGGTCGGCCCGAATCGCCCTGAACCGCCTTCCGAGTGCGCTAATGCAGGCAGCCGTTTCCTCCGGCGCTTTGCGGTTAACACCCACGATGTCGCATCCCGCCTGCGCCAGCGCAATGGCCATGGCTTGTCCCAGACCGGTATCGCATCCGGTGACGATGGCCACTTTTCCTGACAGAGTGAAGTTATCCAGTATCATACGCGCCTCAGAAGTAAGGTTATTGTCATTCTGACGCTAAGGATAGAAGCGGGGGATAAGAAAAGCAAACAAAATGAAACGATGTTTTGTTTTTAAAGCAGGCAGCCTGACGCTGCCTGAAAGGGGGGGTTACTCGCCGCGCAGGTGCTGCGCCGTCAGCTCAACCAGTGAGTTCAGCTTCACGTCGGCAAGGGCAAAACGGGGATCGTGTCGGCCTTCCTCCGCGGGAACAACAATCGAGCGCATGCGCGCGGCCTTCGAGGCCACCATTCCGTTAACGGAATCTTCCAGCGCGACGCAGCAGAGAGGATCAAGACCGAGTTTAGCGGCGCAGTCGAGATAGACCTGCGGGTGCGGCTTGCTGTATGGCAACGTTTCCGCTGAGGCCAGCGCGTCGAAGCTGTCGCGCAGCTCAAACATGGTCAGTACTTTTTCCAGCATATGCAGCGGTGAAGCTGACGCCAGGCCAACTTTCAACCCCTGCGCTTTACACAGCGCGACGGCTTCACGCACGCCGGGCAGCAGGGGCTTGCTCTCTTCCACCAGTGAGATGGCGCGGCTGATAATGCGCGCGGTCACTTCGTCGCGATCGGGTCCCACCCACGGCTGCTGGGCATACCACAGGTCCACCACCATATCGATGCGCAGACCAAGCGTATCCGGAAGTTCACTACGGCGGCTGATATCAACGCCCAGGCTGGCGATAACGTCCAGTTCGGCTCGATCCCACAACGGTTCGGAATCGATCAGTAATCCATCCATGTCAAAAATTGCGGCAAGAATCTGGCGCGGTGTCGACATCACAACGTCTCCTTATCCAGGGTGTACGACAGACGATAAATGCTAAGTGCACTCTGCAATTTAGCATATTGCCTTTAAAGAGCGGGCGAAAATGATGGTCAGCAGGTAGACTTAGGCAGAAATAACGCGTCTTTATGAAGGGGAACTGATGACGTATCAACAAGCTGGACGCATTGCTGTCTTAAAACGTATTGCTGGCTGGGTAATTTTTATTCCAGCCGTCATTTCGACGCTGATCTCTGTGCTTAAATTTATGTACGATCACAGTGAAAAACAGCCAGGTATTAATGCGGTAATGCTTGATTTTGCTCATGTCATGATTGAAATGATGCGTTTTAACACGCCGTTTCTGAATATCTTTTGGTTCAATTCGCCGACGCCGAATTTTCATCAGCAGTTGAATCTCGGGTTTTGGGTGATCTACGCGCTGATCTTTATTGGTATGGCGTTGCAGGCCTCTGGCGCACGCATGAGCCGTCAGACGCGTTTTTTACGCGAAGGTGTGGAAGACCAGATGATTCTCGAACAGGCGAAAGGCCCGGAAGGGATGAGCCGCGAGCAGATTGAGTCCCGCATTGTTGTGCCGCGTCACACCATTTTCCTGCAAATTTTCCCGCTGTATATCCTGCCAGTCATTATCATCGTGGCGGGTTACTTCTTCTTTTCGCTGTTGGGATTCCTGTAACCGATAAGGGTGGCGATATAGCCACCCGTCCCGCCATTACGCGGCAAGCACACGTTCAAGTGCCCTCTGGGCATTGACCAGATGCTCTCCGCCAAACAGAATGGCGCGGTTCATCAGTGTGTAGAGCTGATACACCGGCTGGCGCTCAAGAAAACCCTGCGGCAGAGGCAGCACGGACTGGTACCCGTCGTAAATTTGCGGCGGTTGCTCAGGGTGCAGTGGCAGCATCGCCAGGTCACACTCCCTGTCGCCCCAGTAACAGGCCGGGTCGAAGATATAGGGGCCGTCAGGACCCAGCGCGCAGTTATCTGACCACAAATCACCGTGCAGCAGAGACGGCTGAGGCTGGTGGGATGCCAGACGCTGCTGAATGTGTTCGACGATGGCATCGATATTGCCAAACTCCAGACCTTTCTCCGCAGCCAGTTCCAGCTGCCAGCCAATGCGTTGCTCAGCAAAGAATGTCGACCAGCGTCGTTGCCAGGCATTAGGTTGTGGAGTGGTGGAGAGGTCGTTGTCAAAATCGAGACCAAACTGCGGCTGGTCGCTCCATTGATGCAGTCGCGCTAACTGTTGGCCGAGAATGAAGGCGTTATGGGCGTCTAACGGGCGGGCAGGAAGAAATTCCATGACCAGAAAACTGTAGTCGCGGTCGCTGCCCACGGCCCAGACCTGCGGGACCGTCACCGTTTTACTGCGCGACAACAGTTCCAGCTGGTCGGCTTCGGCGGTGAAAATCGGAAGCAGCTCTCGCTCATCGCATTTAACAAAGAGATCGCGCCCGGCGTAGCGTAAGTGCCATGCGGCGTGGATTTCTCCGCCTGGCAGTTCGTTCCGCAGTTCAATTTCACCTTCACCCAGTTGCTCACTTAAAAGATGACTGATAGCCTGCCACATGTTGTCTCTCCCATGTTGTCTGCCAGATCATAAAGTTAGCGCATAATTGCGGTAAAAAAATACGAACTAACGCACACCTGAGCGGTTTAAATTCATGCAGGGCACTTATTGTTCTTTTTTCTGCCAGCTTTCCCAGGTATCAAGATCAATTTCTGCCGCTTTGTCGGTCACGCTTTCGACCAGACTGGCCGCCAGAGCGTGAACCTCTTCTTTACTCAGGGCGCTGATCAGGCCAAACGTCAGGGTGCCTAAATCATGGATATTGCCCTCGTCATCCGTGAGTGTGAGCAGGAAATTGGCTCGGGTAAAGGCGTTGTTGAGCTCATTAAGCTCGGTCAGCGACGCTTGATGAATGTTGATGGTAACGACGTAGCGGGTGATGTCACCACTGCTCATAATTCACCTCATTGTTATCTTGGAAGTTTTCTTAGCATAGTCGATAGGCTGCGTTTGGCGACTATGCCGCGTATTTCCCCTTCACAGAGAAGGGGAAAAGGAGGATTAATGTCGGGACAGGTAATCGACGATTTTTTGCGTGTCGCTAAGCGAACAGAGACGTGTGCCCTGGTTGATGGTGGCAGCGCTACCCGCTGCGACGCCGTAGCGTGTCATCTCCAGTAATGAAGCACCCTGGGCCAGTTTCAGGGTCATCGCTCCAACCATGCTATCACCTGCGCCCACGGTACTCTGGCTTTTCATCGGCGGCGGGACAACCTGAACGGACCCCGTTTCGTCCACGGCCAGGGCACCCTGCGGGCCAAGGGAGACCACGACCCGTCGCGCTTTGCCGCTGTGAACCAATTCCTGCGCGGCGGTGAGGACATCGTCCGGCTGGTTCAGCTCGCGGTTCACCAGCGCGCTTAACTCTTTCTGATTGGGTTTAACCAGCTCAAGATTGCCCGGCGTCAGGGCTGCCTGCAGCGCCTCGCCGCTGCTGTCGACAATGCAGCGGATACCGCGTTGCTGCGCGGCCCGAATCAGCGCCGTCAGTTTTTCCGTGCTGACACCGGGCGGCAGGCTGCCGCTTATCACCAGCAGAGCACCGCTCTCAATGGCCAGCACCTTCTCTTCAAGCTGACGAAACTCATCTTCACTGAGTTTTGCACCCGGCATGACGAAACGGTATTGCTCGCCGCTGGACTCCACGTGCACATGCAGGTTTTGCCGCGTCCAGTCTTTGGACTCGACGGTCTGCGAGGCCACCTGTTCATCGGCCAGCAGAGAGACCAGGTGCTCACCGGTCGCGCCGCCTGCGGGGAAAATTGCTGTCGCCTTTCCACCCAGGTGCGTTATGGCTCGCGCCACATTGATACCGCCGCCGCCGGGCTCAAACACCGGGGCGCTGCAGCGCAATTTACCTTCCGGGTAAATCTGGGGCGTCAGGGTGGCGGAGTCGAGGGAAGGGGAGAGCGTCAGGGTGTAGATAGAAACCATCATTACCTCCTTTTAGCGTGGGTTCCTTTTAGTCTGGCACCATTTGTCAGGAAGGCAATGTAAATAACAGTATGATTTTAAATATGAATACTGACATAAAATCTGCTGCGGCTTATATAAAATAAAACGCTTTTTGAGATCGTTCTTATTCAAAAAATGAAATAAGAAATCATTGCTATGTTATTTGCGGCTTTTTATAATTTGTTACCTTTCTCTGGACGCCTTGTCATTGATCCTCAAGAAAGTTTCCGGGACCGTGTGGTCTCTTTTTTTGTTGTACGGACTCCTTAATAAAATGAAGCTTTTGAAGACAGTACCCGCTGCACTGATGCTGGCGGGTGGCGTGTTTGCTGCAATGAACGCGACCGCAGATGATTCCGTTTTTACTGTCATGGACGATCCAGCCACCGCGCAAAAACCGTTTGAAGGTAACCTGAACGCTGGCTATCTTGCACAATCCGGTAACACGAAAAGCTCCTCTCTCACGGCGGACAGTACGCTGACCTGGTACGGTAATACCACCGCCTGGTCTCTGTGGGGAAATGCCAGTAACACCTCTGCGAATGACGAACGCTCTTCCGAGAAATATGCGGTTGGCGGACGTAGCCGTTACAACATGACCGACTTTGACTACCTGTTTGGTCAGGCCAGCTGGTTAACTGACCGTTACAACGGCTATCGCCAGCGTGATGTGTTCACTGCCGGTTACGGTCGTCAGTTCCTGAACGGACCGGTACACAGTTTACGTTTTGAATTCGGTCCAGGCGTGCGCTACGACGAGTACACCGACGGCGAAACCAAAACTCAACCGCTCGGTTACGCTTCTGGCACCTATGCTTGGCAGATGACTGACAACACCAAATTTACCCAGGGGGTTTCTGTGTTTGGTGCCGACGATACGACGCTGAACTCAGAAACAGCGCTGAACGTGGCCATCAACGAACACTTTGGCCTGAAAGTGGCCTACAACGTCACCTGGAACTCTTCTCCTCCTGATTCTGCTCCGGATCATACCGACCGCAGAACCACGGTTTCACTGGGTTATAAAATGTAATATTCTCGGGCCGATTACGCTATCGGCCCGTTTTTTATTTTTTGAAACTGTGCTGTTTTATATTAAACACTGTTTTGAAATATCTGGTCTGCTGATATCTCCATAATTTCTTCATAATGCGCTTTCATTAATTTGCGGCTTATTTGACACGAATTGATAACGTAACAGGCTAGGCAAAAGTGTGATCTGGATCTACACTCTTAGCACGGGCAGAATTCGGCCTTAAGGTATTTAGCATTATTAGTATTAAATGTAGAAAGAGAAAAAACATTATGAAAAAAATCAAAACTGCCGCAGCAGCGATGGTGCTTTCCGCACTGTCTTTTGGCGTATTTGCTGCTGATGAAACCACCCCGACAGCCACTGACACCCACAGCCAAATCGGCATTGCGAAAGCCGCTGACGTTGAAGCCGGGTCTAACATCGCGCCAGCCTCTCAGTCCACCGGTCAGTCTATGAATGATGCTTTTGACGTCCATAAACTGGTTGCAGGTGAATGGTCCTGATGGGTTTTGCCGAGTTGTTATTGACGTTTAAACGCTAATTCAACGCGCCAAAAAAACCGGATTTTGTGGTACCGGTTTTTTCGCGGTAAACCTATTTGACGTAAACCTATCGTCCGTATTTCGTCCTGGCGGTGAATACCCGCAAAAGGGTATTACGGATAACGATGTTATTCCCTGCGCAGTTATTTATATTCACGTTCAGCCCCAAATCATTGCCGCCCAACGCAGAAGCAGCATCGCGCCGCAGATGGCAATCAGCACCAGTACCATTTTCCAGTGTTTTACGGCAAATCGTTTTGTTGGCATAACCTGATCCTTGTAAGTTGATGCGAACAGTCTACCAAACAGGGCGGGGAAATGCCCCTTCTCCAGTGGTGAATCAGGTTATGCCTGCTTCCGGTTCGGTTAGAACCAGTGGAATCGTTCTGCAAGAATCAACAATAAACCGGTGGCTGAAAGGATGTTCAATATCACAACCGTTCTACTTGATACGTTCATGGTATGCACCTTTGGGTTTAAAGACTTGTTCAAGAGTAGCCCAGCATCTCTGGAATGCGAGCACCGGAGATATGCGCCCTGCAAATTCATGCGAAAGTGCCAGCGCAGCAATCTGCCCGCAAAGGGTGCAATCTCTCTTTTGTTAGTGTTACCATTGCAGGGCTTGCCGTAAATCCGCATTTATCTGATTTTCGGCGAGTGAATGATCGCGAGCCAATTTGACGATTGTTGGTCAGATGGTGTCGTAATCTATTGTCAAATCACGATTATTTTCTTTGTATATGCTCTTATGTGTGGGGCATCACTGCAAATAAGGATATAAAATGCCTGTAATTACTCTTCCTGATGGCAGCCAACGCCATTACGACCACGCTGTAAGCCCAATGGATGTTGCCCTGGACATTGGTCCTGGACTCGCGAAAGCAACCATCGCTGGCCGTGTTAATGGTGAGCTGGTTGATGCATCTGACCTGATTGAAAGCGATGCGCAGCTGTCTATCATCACAGCGAAAGACGAAGAAGGTCTGGAGATCATTCGTCACTCCTGCGCGCACCTGTTAGGTCATGCGATCAAACAGCTGTGGCCGAACACCAAAATGGCGATCGGCCCGGTTATCGACAACGGTTTCTACTATGACGTTGATCTTGACCATACCCTGACTCAGGAAGATATCGACGCGCTCGAAAAACGTATGCACGAGCTCGCCGAAACTAACTATGACGTCATTAAGAAGAAAGTCAGCTGGCACGAAGCGCGTGAAACCTTCGTGAAGCGTGGCGAGAGCTATAAAGTCTCTATTCTTGATGAAAACATCTCTCATGATGACAAGCCTGGCTTGTACCATCACGAAGAATACGTCGACATGTGCCGTGGTCCGCACGTGCCGAACATGCGCTTCTGTCATCACTTTAAGCTGATGAAAATCGCGGGCGCCTACTGGCGTGGCGATAGCAACAACAAGATGTTGCAGCGTATCTATGGTACCGCGTGGGCCGATAAAAAAGCCCTTAACGCCTACCTGCAGCGCCTGGAAGAGGCGGCTAAACGTGACCATCGTAAAATCGGTAAGCAGCTTGATCTGTACCACATGCAGGAAGAAGCGCCGGGTATGGTGTTCTGGCACAATGACGGCTGGACTATCTTCCGTGAGCTGGAAACGTTCGTACGCTCTAAGCTGAAAGAGTACCAGTATCAGGAAGTGAAAGGCCCGTTCATGATGGACCGTGTGCTGTGGGAAAAAACCGGCCACTGGGACAACTACAAAGATGCAATGTTCACCACCTCTTCTGAGAACCGTGAATACTGCATTAAGCCAATGAACTGCCCTGGCCACGTTCAGATCTTCAACCAGGGTCTGAAATCCTACCGCGATCTGCCGCTGCGTATGGCAGAGTTCGGTAGCTGCCACCGTAACGAGCCATCAGGTGCACTGCACGGTCTGATGCGTGTTCGTGGCTTTACTCAGGATGATGCGCATATCTTCTGTACTGAAGATCAGGTTCGTGATGAAGTTAACGCCTGTATTCGTATGGTCTACGATATGTACAGCACCTTTGGCTTCGAGAAGATCGTCGTCAAACTCTCAACGCGTCCGGAAAAACGTATCGGTAGCGATGAGACCTGGGATCGCGCAGAAGCGGATCTCGCCGTGGCGCTGGAAGAGAACGGCATTCCGTTTGAATACCAGCTGGGCGAGGGCGCATTCTACGGTCCGAAAATTGAATTTACCCTGTATGACTGCCTCGATCGCGCATGGCAGTGCGGTACTGTACAGCTGGACTTCTCCCTGCCGCAGCGTTTAAGCGCCTCTTATGTTGGCGAAGATAACGAACGTCAGGTACCGGTTATGATTCACCGTGCAATCCTCGGTTCTCTGGAGCGCTTCATCGGCATCCTGACTGAAGAGTTTGCCGGCTTCTTCCCAACCTGGCTTGCGCCAGTGCAGGTCGTGGTGATGAACATTACCGATTCTCAGGCTGAATACGTTAAAGAATTGACGCAGAAACTACAAAATGCGGGCATTCGCGTAAAAGCAGACTTGAGAAATGAGAAGATTGGCTTTAAAATCCGCGAGCACACTTTACGTCGTGTCCCGTATATGTTGGTCTGTGGTGATAAAGAGGTGGAAGCAGGCAAAGTTGCCGTTCGCACCCGCCGTGGTAAAGACCTGGGGAGCCTGGACGTAAGTGAAGTGATTGAGAAGCTGCAACAAGAGATTCGCAGCCGCAGTCTTCAACAACTGGAGGAATAAGGTATTAAAGGCGGAAAACGAGTTCAAACGGCACGTCCGAATCGTATCAATGGCGAGATTCGCGCCCAGGAAGTTCGCTTAACAGGTCTGGAAGGCGAGCAGCTGGGGATTGTGAGTCTGAGAGAAGCGATCGAAAAGGCTGAAGAAGCTGGAGTAGATTTAGTTGAAATCAGCCCTAACGCCGAACCGCCAGTTTGTCGTATCATGGACTACGGCAAGTTCCTTTATGAAAAGAGTAAGTCTTCTAAGGAACAGAAGAAAAAGCAAAAAGTTATCCAGGTTAAGGAAATTAAATTCCGTCCTGGTACCGACGATGGCGATTATCAGGTAAAACTCCGCAGCCTGATTCGCTTTCTGGAAGATGGCGATAAGGCCAAGATCACACTGCGTTTCCGCGGTCGTGAGATGGCCCACCAACAGATTGGTATGGAAGTGCTTAACCGCGTCCGTGACGATCTGAGTGAACTGGCAGTAGTCGAATCCTTCCCTACGAAGATCGAAGGCCGCCAGATGATCATGGTGCTCGCTCCTAAGAAGAAACAGTAAGGCCTTCAAGCAGCAAAACCTGTGGAGCCTTCGGGTCTCATAGGTTTTGTTCGCCTATGTTTCGTTTATTTAACAATGCGAAGTGGAAGTAATTAAGATGCCAAAAATTAAGACCGTACGCGGTGCTGCTAAGCGCTTCAAAAAAACCGGTGGTGGTGGATTTAAGCGTAAGCACGCAAACCTGCGTCATATTCTGACCAAAAAATCTACTAAGCGTAAACGTCACCTGCGTCCAAAAGGCCTTGTTTCTAAAGGCGATCTGGGTCTGGTTATCGCGTGCCTGCCGTACGCATAAGCCGTTAACGTTTAATTTTTTACTAAGAATATAGATACAGGAGAGCACATATGGCTCGCGTAAAACGTGGTGTAATTGCACGTGCACGTCACAAGAAAATTTTGAAACAAGCTAAAGGCTACTACGGTGCGCGTTCACGCGTATACCGCGTTGCCTTCCAGGCTGTTATCAAAGCAGGTCAGTACGCTTACCGTGACCGTCGTCAACGTAAGCGTCAGTTCCGTCAACTGTGGATTGCGCGTATCAACGCAGCAGCACGTCAGAACGGTATTTCTTACAGCAAATTCATCAACGGCCTGAAAAAAGCCTCTGTTGAAATCGACCGTAAGATCCTGGCTGACATCGCAGTATTCGACAAAGTAGCGTTCACCGCTCTGGTCGAAAAAGCGAAAGCAGCACTGGCATAAGCCAGTTGAAAGAGGGGGCTTCGCTCCCTCTTTTCATTTAACACCATCAGAAGATTGACTTTTACCCGTGCAACCTTTTCAATAAGGTCTTAACGGTTTTTTACCACACAAGGTAACGCAAGCATGAATGCTGCTATTTTCCGCTTCTTCTTTTACTTTAGCACCTGAATTCAGGAGGCTAGCGCGTGAAAGATGAAACGAAAAACAGCGCCAGATAAGCCTCCTGATGGAGGCTTTTTTTGTGTCTAAATTCGAGAGAATAACTCCACCAAATCGGTGTCTGCACCGACATAATGAGGAAAATCATGTCACATCTCGCAGAGCTGGTTGCCAGTGCAACAGCCGCCATTAATCAGGCCTCAGATGTTGCCGCGTTAGACAATGTCCGCGTCGAATATCTCGGTAAGAAAGGGCATTTGACCCTTCAAATGACAACCCTGCGTGAACTGCCGCCAGAGGAACGCCCGGCAGCGGGTGCGGTCATTAACGAAGCCAAAGAGCAGGTGCAACAGGCACTGAACGCGCGCAAAGCTGAGCTGGAAAGCGCGGTGCTGAATGCGCGTCTGGCGGCAGAGACTATCGATGTCTCCCTGCCGGGTCGCCGTATTGAAAACGGTGGCCTGCATCCGGTTACCCGCACCATTGATCGCATTGAAAGTTTCTTCGGTGAGCTCGGCTTTACCGTGGCGACTGGCCCGGAAATCGAAGATGATTACCACAACTTCGACGCCCTCAACATTCCAGGCCATCATCCGGCACGTGCTGACCACGACACTTTCTGGTTCGACGCCACCCGTCTGCTGCGTACTCAGACCTCGGGCGTTCAGATCCGTACCATGAAGGAACAGGAACCCCCGATCCGCATTATCGCACCGGGCCGCGTGTACCGTAACGACTACGATCAGACCCATACCCCGATGTTCCATCAGATGGAAGGCCTGATTGTTGATAAGAACATCAGCTTTACCAACCTGAAAGGTACGCTGCACGATTTCCTGAACAACTTCTTTGAGGAAGACCTGCAGGTTCGTTTCCGTCCGTCCTACTTCCCGTTCACTGAACCGTCTGCGGAAGTTGACGTGATGGGTAAAAACGGCAAATGGCTGGAAGTGCTGGGCTGCGGCATGGTGCATCCAAACGTTCTGCGCAACGTGGGTATCGATCCAGAAGTCTACTCCGGCTTTGCGTTCGGTATGGGCATGGAGCGTCTGACAATGCTGCGCTATGGCGTGACCGATTTGCGTGCATTCTTCGAAAACGATCTGCGTTTCCTCAAACAGTTTAAATAAGGGCAGGACAGAACAATGAAATTCAGTGAACTGTGGTTACGCGAATGGGTGAACACCACGCTTGATAGCGAAGCGCTTTCCAACCAGATCACCATGGCGGGTCTGGAAGTTGACGGTGTTGAGCCGGTTTCTGGCGCTTTCAATGGCGTCGTTGTGGGCGAAGTGGTTGAGTGCGGTCAGCACCCTAACGCTGACAAGCTGCGTGTGACAAAAATTAACGTAGGCGGCGATCGCCTGCTGGATATCGTCTGCGGCGCGCCAAACTGCCGTCAGGGCCTGAAAGTGGCCGTGGCGACCGTGGGGGCTGTACTGCCGGGCGATTTTAAAATTAAAGCAGCGAAACTGCGCGGTGAGCCGTCTGAAGGCATGTTGTGTTCGTTCTCTGAGCTGGGTATTTCCGACGATCACAATGGCATCATTGAGCTGCCGCTTGATGCGCCTATTGGTATCGACATCCGCGAATACCTGAAACTTGATGACAACACCATTGAAATCAGCGTGACGCCAAACCGTGCGGACTGCTTAGGCATTATCGGCGTGGCCCGCGATGTGGCCGTGCTGAACCAGACTGAACTGAACGTACCGGAAATCGTACCGGTTGACGCTACCATCAGTGACACACTGCCGATTCAGGTTGAAGCCGCTGAGGCGTGCCCACGCTACCTTGGTCGTGTGGTGAAAGGCATCAACGTAAAAGCGCCAACCCCGCTGTGGATGAAAGAGAAGCTGCGTCGCTGTGGTATTCGTTCTATCGACGCCGTCGTTGACGTGACCAACTATGTTCTGCTGGAGCTGGGTCAGCCGATGCACGCGTTCGATAAAGATCGTATCGAAGGCGGTATTGTGGTGCGTATGGCGAAAGAGGGCGAAACCCTGGTTCTGCTCGACGGCAGCGAAGCAAAACTGAATGCTGATACGCTGGTGATCGCGGACCACGTTAAAGCGCTGGCGATGGGCGGTATCTTCGGTGGCGAACACTCCGGTGTAAACGATGAAACGCAAAACGTTCTGCTGGAATGTGCGTTTTTCAGCCCGCTCTCTATCACCGGTCGCGCACGTCGTCACGGCCTGCATACCGATGCCTCTCACCGTTATGAGCGTGGCGTCGATCCGGCGCTGCAGCACAAAGCGATGGAGCGTGCGACGCGTCTGCTGATCGACATCTGCGGCGGTGAAGCGGGCCCGGTTATCGACGTCACCCACGAAGCGACGTTGCCGAAGCGTGCGACCATTACCCTGCGTCGTAGCAAGCTGGATCGTCTGATTGGTCACCATGTTGCTGACGCACAGGTCAGCGATATCCTTCGCCGCCTGGGTTGTGACGTGACCGAAGGGCAGGACGAGTGGAAAGCCGTTGCGCCATCCTGGCGTTTCGACATGGAGATCGAAGAAGATCTGGTGGAAGAAGTGGCTCGCGTATATGGCTACAACAACATCCCGGATGAGCCTGTTCAGGCGGGTCTGGTGATGGGAAGCCACCGTGAAGCAGATTTGTCTCTTAAGCGTGTGAAAACCATGCTGAACGACAAAGGCTATCAGGAAGTGATCACCTACAGCTTTGTTGATCCAAAACTGCAGCAGATGATCCATCCGGGCCAGGAAGCGCTGATTCTGCCAAGCCCAATCTCCAGCGAAATGTCCGCGATGCGCCTGTCCCTGTGGACCGGTCTGCTGGGGACTATCGTTTACAACCAGAATCGTCAGCAAAACCGCGTGCGAATTTTCGAAAGTGGTTTACGCTTTGTACCGGATAATCAGGCAAATTTAGGCATCCGTCAGGATCTCATGCTGGCTGGTGCCATCAGCGGTAACCGTTACGAAGAGCACTGGGACCTGGCAAAAGGCACGGTTGATTTCTACGATATGAAGGGAGATCTGGAAGCAATTCTCGATCTGACCGGTAAATTATCTGAAATTGAATTCCGTGCAGAAGCGATCCCTGCGCTGCATCCAGGCCAGAGCGCGGCTATCTATTTAGACGGCAAACGCATTGGTTTCATTGGCGTTGTTCATCCTGAGCTGGAGCGCAAGCTGGACCTGAACGGCCGTACCATCGTGTTCGAGCTGGAATGGAGCCCGGTTGCAGACCGCGTCATTCCTCAGGCCCGCGACGTCTCACGCTTCCCGGCAAACCGCCGTGATATCGCGGTTGTGGTCGCGGAAAATGTGCCCGCAGCAGATATTTTGGCCGAATGTAAGAAAGTTGGCGTAAATCAGGTAGTTGGCGTAAACTTATTTGACGTGTACCGCGGCAAGGGCGTAGCAGAAGGTTTCAAGAGCCTCGCTATTAGCCTTATCCTTCAGGATACCAGCCGTACACTCGAAGAAGAGGAGATTGCCGCTACCGTCGCCAAATGTGTAGAGGCATTAAAAGAGCGATTCCAGGCATCATTGAGGGATTGAACCTATGGCGCTTACAAAAGCTGAAATGTCAGAATATCTGTTTGATAAGCTTGGGCTTAGCAAACGAGATGCCAAAGAGCTGGTAGAGCTGTTTTTCGAAGAGATCCGTCGTGCTCTGGAAAATGGTGAGCAGGTAAAACTCTCCGGTTTTGGCAATTTTGATTTGCGTGACAAAAACCAACGTCCGGGCCGTAACCCAAAGACGGGGGAAGATATTCCGATTACAGCCCGCCGCGTGGTGACCTTCAGACCCGGCCAGAAGTTAAAAAGCCGTGTCGAAAACGCAACGCCCAAAGCAGAGTAATATGAACTAACTAAAAAGGCCGCTCACGCGGCCTTTTTTCTTTGCGCTCTCTGGCAAACCCGCCGTAAAATCAATTACATCACACGCTACTAAAACCATGTCCATGCTTGATTATGCCCATCGCCAGCACCGTTTAGATCAACGACACCTGCTTTTGCTCGTGCTGCTGCTCATTGTTACCGCAGGCGTTAGCCTGTGCGCCGGGGAACAGTGGATAGGGCCTGAACACTGGTTTGAGCCTGAGGGGCAGCTTTTCGTCTGGCAAATCCGTCTGCCGCGCACGCTGGCGGTGATCCTGGTGGGCGCCGCGCTGGCACTGTGCGGCACCATTATGCAGGCATTATTTGATAACCCGCTGGCGGAGCCCGGGCTGCTCGGCGTATCGAATGGCGCGGGCGTAGGGCTGGTGGCGGCGGTGATGTTGGGCGGGGGGGAACTCTCCTCATGGGGGATTAGCCTCAGCGCCATTATCGGCGCGTTGCTGATAACGGTAATCCTTTTGCGCTTTGCCAGACGGCACTTATCAACCAGCCGGCTGCTGCTTGCCGGGGTGGCTCTGGGGATCATCTGTAGCGCACTGATGACCTGGGCGGTGTACTTCTCCACGTCCTTTGACTTGCGTCAGTTGATGTACTGGATGATGGGCGGCTTCGGGGGCGTAGACTGGCGCCAGGGCTGGCTGATGGCACTGCTGATACCGGTCTTGCTGTGGGCAGGCCTGCAGGCACAGCCGCTGAATATTCTCGCGCTGGGGGAAACCTCGGCCCGCCAGCTTGGCATGCCGATAGGCTTCTGGCGTAACGTGCTGGTCATTGCCATTGGCTGGCTGGTTGGTGTGAGCGTGGCACTAGCCGGGGCGATTGGCTTTATTGGGCTGGTGATCCCGCACATGCTGCGTCTGTGCGGTATCACCGACCATCGAACCTTACTGCCGGCCTCGGCGGTTGCCGGGGCGGTAACGCTGCTGGTGGCGGATATCATCGCCCGGCTCGCCCTGACAGCCGCTGAGCTGCCAATAGGCGTGGTGACCGCCACGCTGGGCGCGCCGGTATTTATCTGGCTACTATTAAAATCCGGACGTTAAATCACTACCCGTATGATAACCTGAGGGAATGCTATGCAGTCTGATATTTTGAATACCGAAGTGACCACCATTGAGGGTGAGAAAACCACGCTGGAAAGCTATAAAGGCAACGTGCTGCTCATCGTGAATGTGGCCTCCAAATGTGGCCTGACGCCACAGTACGAGCAGCTGGAAAACATTCAAAAAGCCTGGGAGAAAAACGGTTTCACCGTACTGGGCTTCCCGTGCAACCAGTTCCTGGGCCAGGAGCCGGGCAGCGAAGACGAAATCAAAACGTTTTGCAGCACCACCTACGGTGTGACGTTCCCGATGTTCAGCAAAATCGACGTTAACGGTGAACATCGCCATCCCCTGTATGCGAAGCTGGTGGCGGCCGCACCGACCGCCGTTGCGCCGGAAGGCAGCGGTTTTTATGAGCGCATGGCCAGTAAAGGACGCGCGCCGCTCTATCCGGACGATATCCTGTGGAATTTTGAAAAATTCCTTGTTGGTCGTGACGGACAGGTGGTGCAGCGTTTTTCACCGGACATGACGCCTGAAGATCCGATTGTGATGGAGTCTATCAAGCTGGCGCTGGCGAAATAATGACGTTGCTGATGCAGCTCACGGACGTCGCCGATACGGGGCGTCTGGAGCCGATAACCGGTGCCATCAATGCAGGCGAAATCCTGCATCTTGTCGGGCCGAACGGCGCAGGAAAGAGCACCTTACTGGCGCGCATGGCGGGGCTGACCGCCGGCTCGGGGGAGATAACCCTGCTGGAGCATAACCTTGCTGACTGGTCGCCAGTCTCACTGGCGCACAGGCGCAGCTATCTGGTGCAGCAGCAGGTCCCGCCCTTTGCGATGCCCGTCTGGCACTACCTGATGCTGCATCTGCATGATAAACAGCATACGTCGCTGCTCACTGAGGTGGCGGCGGGATTAGGGCTAGAAGATAAACTGTCCCGGCATGCCAGCCAGCTTTCCGGGGGCGAGTGGCAGCGCGTGCGTCTGGCGGCCGTCATTTTGCAAATTCACCCGGCCGGCAATCCACATGGCAGACTGCTGCTTCTGGATGAACCGATGAGCGGTCTGGATGTGGCACAGCAGGCCGCGCTGGACACCCTGTTAAGCTCCCTGAGCAGAAAAGGGATCGGCGTGGTCATGAGCAGTCATGACCTGAACCATACGCTGCGTCACGCCCACCGGGTGTGGCTGTTGGCGCGAGGAAAGATGATTGCCAGCGGCACGCGCGATGCGGTATTGACGCCGCCAAATCTTGCCCGCGCGTACAATATGTCTTTCCGCAGGCTGGATATAGAAGGGCATAAGATGCTGATTTCTACCGTGCAGGCGTAACCGTTTCTTGCCTGTTAACGCCGTTGCACGCTAAATTACGAAAAGAACAAAAAAAGCAGAGGATTCGTCTGAAAATGCGATTCTGGTTTCTCCTGATGGCCGCGTTATTTCTTGCGGGATGCAGTAGCCATCGTGCGCCGCCGCCTAACCCGCGGCTTTCAGATTCTATTACCGTCATTGCCAGCCTTAACGATCAGCTGAGCAACTGGCGCGGCACGCCCTATCGTTATGGCGGCATGAGCCGTGGGGGCGTAGATTGTTCTGGCTTTGTTCTGATGACGTTTCGCGATAAGTTTGATTTACAGCTTCCGCGCGAAACGCGCAAACAGGCGGAAATTGGCACGGAAATCGATAAAGATGATTTGCTGCCCGGCGACCTGGTTTTTTTCAAAACCGGCTCGGGTGACAGTGGGCTTCACGTCGGTATTTATGATACCGATAATCAGTTTATTCACGCCTCGACCAGTCGTGGGGTGATGCGCTCGTCGCTCGATAATGTTTACTGGCGTAAAAACTTCTGGCAGGCACGACGTATTTAGTCTGTCAAAGAGCAGTCTCTTATGATGGCATGATAACTAATAAATCATGCCATTTTTTCTCAAATAAGAGTTTTAAAGTTAAATTTACGAAAAATGACTTATCTCCTCAGGAGTCTGTTTTATCTAAAACTGGCTATTACTGAGCAACCAGGATAAGATTATTTTAGATTCAGGGATAAATCTGAAAAATAATACGGAACTAATGAAATTAATCTTATTAAAATCAAGACAGTGGAATTGTGTCGGCAATTGCTCCAGGATGTCCTCTCTCATCTTTAATGCGGGGCGAGTGCAATGATTATTACGCTAGATAATGCTTACCAGTCTGAACTGATGCTTCTGCCTGCCCGTAATAGCGCCGGCGAGCTTAAAGGTTTAGAGGTTCTGGTTAACTTTACTGGCGTCGGTACCCACGTTCGGATCCCCACCGAACTCGTTATCCCGCGGCTTTCGGCTGAAGAAGAGTTAGCGTTGTTTAACGAGAAATTGCAATTGCTTGATACCTGTAAACTGTTTTTTATTCAGCATCAGTTAATTGCATGGATCAATATTACACCTGTAATTGTTGAATTTTTATTAAGTAATGGGAACGCTGTTTCAATACTTGAGCGTTATCCGTTTCTTGAGTTTACTGTTAATGAGAATTATCCAGGTTTAAATAACGGGAAGGACGATCTGCAACTGGCGAGAATGGCAATCCATTTTCCGCTGGTGCTGGCAAACTTTGGCGCAGGCGCAGCGTCGTTGAAAGCCGTTTATGATGGATTGTTTAAACGGGTCATTCTCGACAAGGGATTTATCCAGCAGCGTGCTTCTGAACTCTCTTTTGAGCCTTTTATGCGCGCAATCCTCTGGCAAATAACGCCTCACTGTCAGTCCGTGCTCGTCGGCGGCATTGATGACCATGGTTTATTGCAGCGCGTCTTGTCCTTTAACTTTGGCGCAATGCAGGGGGCGCTCTGGCCAGCCGTCTCTGCAGAGCACGTCACCACGCTCGTTCAGTGATAACCCTCTCTTTCGCCCGTGTTTAAGTCCGGGTAAACCCTCTACACTAAAAGCAGGAGGACCTATGACCCTGTCTTTTACTGCTCACTGGCATGACGAGTTGCCGGGTTTTTATACCGCACTCAAACCCACACCGTTACAAAATTCCCGTCTTATCTGGCATAACGATCGGCTGGCAGATGAGCTGGCTGTTCCACCTGAGATGTTTCAGCCCGCCGACGGCGCTGGCGTCTGGGGAGGCGAAACGCTGCTTGCCGGTATGCAGCCTCTGGCTCAGGTCTATAGCGGACATCAGTTTGGCGTCTGGGCAGGACAACTGGGCGATGGCCGGGGGATCCTGCTGGGCGAACAACGGCTGCCCAACGGGGAGACGGTGGACTGGCACCTGAAGGGTGCCGGCCTGACCCCTTACTCGCGAATGGGCGACGGGCGCGCGGTATTGCGTTCGACTATTCGCGAATGTCTGGCATCCGAAGCGATGCATGCGCTGGGGATCCCCACCACCCGCGCACTGTCGATTGTAACCAGTGACACCCCGGTGGCACGTGAAACGATGGAAAAAGGGGCGATGCTCATGCGCGTTGCGCAAAGCCATCTGCGTTTTGGCCACTTTGAACACTTTTATTATCGTCGTGAGCCGGAAAAAGTCCGCCAGCTTGCGGATTATGCCCTTCGTCATCACTGGTCTCATTTCCAGGACGAGGCCGATAAATACATTCTCTGGTTCCGCGATGTGGTAGCCCGTACCGCAACTATGATTGCCCGCTGGCAGACGGTCGGGTTTGCCCATGGGGTGATGAACACGGACAACATGTCGCTTCTCGGGTTGACCTTTGATTACGGTCCGTTTGGCTTCCTTGATGACTATCAGCCGGGGTACATCTGCAACCATTCTGACTATCAGGGACGTTACAGTTTCGACAATCAGCCGGCTGTTGGCCTGTGGAACCTGCAGCGCCTTGCGCAAACTCTGTCGCCGTTTATCGACGTTGATGCCCTGAATGATGCGCTCGACAGCTACCAGGACATTTTACTGCGCGAATACGGCGTGCTGATGCGCAACAAGCTGGGGCTGGTGACGCAGGAGAGGGGCGATAACGACATCCTGAACGCTCTGTTTGCCCTCATGGAACGTGAAGGCAGCGATTACACCCGCACCTTCCGGATGCTGAGCCAGACTGAGCAACACAGTTGTGCCTCACCGCTGCGCGACGAGTTCATTGACAGGCAGGGCTTTGACGACTGGTTTGCGCTTTACCGCGCGCGGTTGCAGCAAGAGCAGGTCGACGACGCAACCCGGCAGGCGCAAATGAACGCGGCGAACCCGGCGATGGTTTTGCGCAACTGGCTGGCGCAGCGGGCTATTGAACAGGCAGAGCAGGGGGAGTATGACGAACTACATCGCCTGCATGTGGCTCTGCGTACGCCGTTTGCTGACCGTGATGACGACTATGTCAGCCGTCCGCCGGACTGGGGGAAACGCCTGGAAGTGAGCTGTTCGAGCTAGCCCGGGCGGACAAAACCTGACACCTTGCGGTGCCAGGTTTTTTTATGCCGATACCGCGGTCACTGTGCGACCCATCCGCCATCCATATTCCAGGCGGCGCCGCGGACCTGTACTGCGCTGTCACTGCACAAAAACAACGCCAGCTCGCCTAGCTGTTCCGGCGTAACAAACTCACCGGCGGGCTGTTTCTCTGCCAGCAGTTGCTCACGAGCGACATCCGGTGCGACGCCATCGGCAATACGTCTGTCGATTTGCTGCTGCACCAGCGGGGTCAGCACCCAGCCCGGACAGATAGCATTGGCGGTAATACCGGTGCGGGCGGTCTCCAGCGCCAGGGATTTGGTAAAGCCCACCACGCCATGCTTGGCGGCAACATAGGCGGATTTCTCTTTCGACGCGACCAACCCATGCACGGAGGCGATATTAATGATGCGCCCCCAGTTTTTCGCCTGCATCGCAGGCAGCGCCAGCCGGCTGGTGTGAAAGACGGAAGAGAGGTTGATGGCGATAATGTCGTTCCATTTCTCCACCGGGAACGCATCAACAGGTGCGACGTGCTGTATACCGGCGTTGTTGATCAGAATATCGACTCCGCCATACCGGGTTTCGGCGTAGTGCATCATGGCTTCAATCTGCTGGACGTCACGCAGGTCCGCATCGTGATAGCCCGGCGTTTTACCCCGTTTCGCGATTTCGTCTCTTGCCGATTCACTGTCGCCGAAACCGTTAAGAATCAACTGCGCGCCGGCCTTCGCCAGCACGCCAGCGATCCCAAGTCCAATACCACTGGTCGAGCCGGTCACCAGTGCGGTTTTACCGTTCAGATTCATTTTATTCTCCTTACACAATGCCGGTGAGATAGAACACGGCAATGACAAAAAGCACCGCCAGACTTTTGATGAGAGTGATAGCGAAAATGCCGCCATACGCCTGACGATGGCTCAGACCCGTAATGGCAAGCAACGTTATCACGGCCCCGTTATGGGGAAGCGTATCCATGCCGCCGCTGGCCATCGAGGCCACGCGGTGGAGAACCTCCAGAGGGATATTGGCTGCGTGGGCGGCCGCGACAAACGTATCGGCCATGGCCGCAAGGGCGATGCTCATCCCGCCCGACGCCGAACCGGTGATCCCGGCAAGCACGGTCACGCTGATGGCTTCGTTGAGCAACGGGTTCGGGATAGCGGCGAGCGCTTTGGATAAGATCAGAAAACCGGGCAGCGCAGCGATCACCGCCCCGAAACCGTATTCAGACGCGGTATTCATTGCCGCCAGAATGGCGCCGCTGACCGCCGTCCGGCTGCCTTCTGCCAGCCGTCCCCGGATATTGCGAAATCCAAAAAGCAGTACCATGACAATACCCGCGATCAGCGCCGCTTCCACGGCCCAGATGGCGGTGATTTTGCTGACCTCGGTGACAATCGGCTTCGCCAGCCCGGGCAGGATAAGCTCATGGCGCGTCCCATACCAGCCGGGGATCCAGCGGGTAAACAGCAGGTTGAGGATCCCGACCAGCAGCAGAGGGGAAATGGCGATCAGCGGATGGGGCAGATTAATGTTGTCCGGCGTTTCAGGTTCATTTTTCAGATCGGAACCGTAACCCTCATTGTTGTTGAGCGCCTTTCGCCGCTGACGCTCCAGCCAGAGCAGGCCAAAACAGAGGATAAACAGCGAGCCAATCAGCCCAAGCCACGGCGCGGCCCAGGCGTTAGTGCCAAAGAAGCTGGTGGGGATAATGTTCTGGATCTGCGGCGTACCGGGCAGGGCGTCCATGGTAAACGAGAACGCACCCAGAGCGACGGTCGCCGGGATAAGACGTTTGGGGATGCCGCTCTGGCGGAACAGTTCGGCGGCAAAAGGATAGACGGCAAACGCCACCACGAAGAGCGAAACGCCGCCGTACGTTAACAATGCACACACCAGCACAATGACCGGAATCGCATGGCGGCGCCCGAGGATCTGGATCGCTGCAGCGACGATAGCGCGTGAGAAACCGGAAAGCTCAATCAGCTTGCCAAACACGGCACCCAGCAGGAACACCGGGAAGTAGAGCTTGACGAAGCCGACCATCTTTTCCATAAACAGACCGGTAAACGTCGGGCCGACGGCCCCCGGATCGGTCAGCAGCACGGCACCCAGCGCCGCGATGGGGGCAAACAGAATAACGCTGTATCCGCGATAGGCCGCGAGCATCAGCAATGCCAGCGCCGCCAGGGCAATCAACACACTCATTATGACTCCTCACTATCATTGTTATATTCGGGTACCAACGAGATGTCCGGGCGCGGTTAGCGCGCAAGGGTTAATGCAATGCCTTGCCCACCTCCCACACACAGGGTGACGAGCCCTTTTTTCGCGTCGCGGCGTTGCATCTCATGCAGCAGCGTGACGAGGATCCGACAGCCAGAGGCGCCGATGGGGTGGCCAAGCGCAATCGCACCACCGTTAACGTTCACCTTACGTTCATCCCAGCCGAGCAGTTTGCCAACGGCCAGCGCCTGCGCGGCAAAGGCTTCATTTGCTTCAATGACGTCCACCTCATCCAACGCCCAGCCAGCCCGGGCCAGAGCCGTCTGGCAGGCGCTGACCGGCCCGATGCCCATCACCGATGGATCAACGCTGGTCACGGCATAACTCACGACCCGTCCCAGGATCGGTAATCCGCTTTCCCGCGCTTTTTCACCGCTCATTAACAGCACCGCAGCGGCACCATCGTTCAGGGTTGAGGCATTACCCGCCGTGACCGTTCCATCTTCACGACGAAAGGCAGGGCGCAACTGAGCGAGTTGCTCAGCGGTGGTTCCCGGCCGGGGTTGTTCATCACTGCTGACCAGGCTCGGCGGCTTTTTACCCTCGCTTACCGTGACCGGAGCCATCTCCGCGTCAAACAGACCGCGCGCAATGGCCGACGCCGCTTTTTGCTGCGACCGGGCGGCAAAAGCGTCCTGCTGCTCGCGGGAGATACCATACTGGCGGGCAACGTTTTCCGCGGTGATGCCCATGTGATAATCGTTAAATGCGTCCCACAGGCCGTCCGTTATCATGCTGTCCTGCAATCCTGTATGACCAAAACGCAACCCTGACCGCGCACCGTCCAGCAGGTAAGGGGCATTGCTCATGCTCTCCTGGCCGCCAGCGATAACCACGTCGGCATCGCCGCAGCGGATAGCCTGCGCGGCGAGCTGCACCGCTTTTAAGCCGGCACCGCACACCAGATTGACGGTTGTCGCGGGCGTACTGACGGGCAATCCGGCCGTGAGAGCGGTCTGACGGGCGGGGTTTTGTCCGCACCCTGCCGTCAGCACCTGACCGAAAATCAGTTCGTCTACCTGATCTGCGCACAGCCGGCTGTTCTCAAGCAGGCGACGAACCGCTACGGCACCCAGTTCAACCGCGGAAAGGGAGGAGAGCGATCCGCGAAAACTGCCTACAGGGGTTCGCGTGGCCCCGACAATCATGACCTCATTCATGTTCACTCCTCAGTTGACACGCATCTCGCGCACGTCGTCCGCCACGATGATTTTCCCGGCTGTTTTACTGACGATGTCGTCAATACTGACGCCGGGGGCGTATTCCCGCAGAATGAACGCGCCGTCTTCAATCTCCAGCAACGCAAGGTCGGTTAACACCCGACGGATACAGCCAGCGCCGGTCAACGGCAGCGTGCAGCGCGGCAGCAGTTTTGACTCTCCGTTTTTTGCGGCATGGGTCATCACCACAATGATGTTCTGCGCCCCGGCGACCAGATCCATCGCGCCTCCCATCCCTTTCACCATCTTGCCCGGGATCATCCACGAGGCGATGTTGCCTTCGACATCCACTTCGAACGCCCCGAGTACGGTCAGGTCAACATGACCGCCCCGGATCATGGCGAACGACTGGGCCGAGTCGAAAATGGCTGCACCGATCCTCGCGGTGACGGTCTGCTTACCGGCGTTGATCATGTCGGCGTCAAGGCTCTGCTCATCCGGAAAGGCTCCCATCCCCAGCAGGCCGTTTTCAGACTGGAGCATCACGTCCATTCCCGCCGGAATATAGTTCGCCACAAGGGTCGGGATCCCTATCCCCAGGTTGACGTAGTAACCGTCGCGCAGTTCTCGGGCGACGCGCATGGCCATCTGTTCACGGGTTAACATCTTCAGACTCCCTCTGCGCGCAGCGTGCGCTGTTCAATGCGTTTCTCGAACTGGCCGACAATCAGCCTGTCGACGTAGATCCCCGGGGTATGAATGGCCGACGGGGGCAGTTCGCCCGGGGCGACGATCTCTTCCACTTCCACTACCGTTATCCGGCCCGCGGTGGCCATCAGCGGGTTAAAGTTTTGCGCGGTATGGCGATAGATAACGTTGCCGTACCAGTCCGCTTTCCAGCCCTTGATCAGCGCAAAATCGCCGGTGATGGCCTCTTCGAGGACATAATGCTTGCCGGCAAACTGGCGAACTTCCTTGCCAGCAGCCACGGGGGTGCCATAGCCGGTGGCCGTGTAAAACGCCGGAATACCCGCTCCGCCAGCGCGAACCTTTTCTGCCAGGGTTCCCTGTGGGGTGAGTTCCACTTCCAGCTCGCCGCTCAACACCTGTTGCTCGAACAGCGCGTTTTCGCCCACGTACGACGCCACCACTTTTCGTACCTGGCGCGTCTCAAGGAGTATCCCGAGACCAAAACCATCGACGCCGCAGTTGTTTGAAACCACCGTCAGCCCCTGCACCTGACGGCGTCTGACTTCGGCAATCAGGTTCTCAGGAATGCCGCACAGGCCGAAGCCGCCCGCCAGCAATGTCATTCCGTCCGTCAGCCCGTCCAGCGCCTGCGCATAGCTGCCGACGCGCTTATCCAGTCCCGCCATAATCATCCCTCCCGTTATCCGTGCCGGTATCATTAAGGGCGGCGACTCATTTGTTAATTTTGTATTTGTGACCCACTCATTTGGTTTTTTTATTAATTTCCTGTTAACTAAATTTTTTCAATTAGTTAACAAGGTGAAAAATGAGAATGAGTGTCAAACAGTTACGCGCGTTTTTAGCGGTAGCTCACACTCTGAATTTCGCGCATGCCAGTGAACGGCTGAATCTTTCCCAGCCGGCGCTCAGCCTGACGATTAAAGGCCTGGAGGAGGCGCTGGGGGGACCGCTGTTGCAGCGCAGCACCCGCAAGGTGGCGCTGACGCAGGAGGGGGAGACCTTTTTACCGATGGCGCGCCAGCTGCTGGCGGACTGGGATAACGCCGAAGAGGCCATGCATCAGTGCTTTACGCTGCAGCGCGGCAAAATCTCAGTCGCGGCGATGCCGTCATTTGCGGCGAATGTCCTGCCGGAGGTGCTCAAGGCATTTCGCGATCGCCACGCCGGGATCAATGTCACCGTCCATGATGTTATCAACGAGCAGGTAATTGAAATGGTGCGGGAAGGGCGGGTCGAGATGGGGATCGCGTTTGAACCGGCGCCGACCCATAACCTGCTTTTTACGCCGCTGGGTCTCGATCGATTTGTCGCCATTGTGCCGAAATCGTCCGCTCTGGCAGCCAAAAAACGCCTTTCATGGGAAGCGCTACTGACGCTGGATTTCATTACCCTGCAGCGCCCTTCGGCCGTTCGTCTGATGATGGAAGAAGAGCTGGCCCGCAGCGGTCGTAAACTGGATGTGGCGCTGGAGAGCCATCAGCTGGTGACGGTAGGCAGAATGGTCGCCAGCGGCCTGGGCGGCAGTGCGGTCCCGGCACTGTGCGAGGCGCAGATGACCTCGTTAGGCGCGGTCTGTATTCCACTCGATAACCCGCCGATTGAAAAATGCATCGGCGTGATCCACCCCGGGCACACGCAGCTTTCAAAAGCGGCGCATGCCCTGCTTGAGACGCTGAAAGATTTTTATCAGCCCGGTCAGGGGGCGAGAAACACCTGCGGCGAGGCGTGAACCGGATGTGGGCCAACGTATACCTGCGCGCCATACCACCGGGCCAGCGCGTCGGCCTGTAAAACCGTTTCCGGCGTGCCCTGAGAAACCAGCGTGCCGTTATGCAGCAGCAGGATCCGGTCCGCCCACAGCGCTGCCAGATTGAGGTCGTGCAGCACCACGCACACGTGAAAATCGCCCTGACGGGTCAGGGATTTCAACAACCGCAGCAGATGCTGCTGGTGGTAAAGATCCAGCGCGGAAGTGGGTTCATCGAGAAACAGCCAGCCGCGCGGACCGCCGTCATGCCAGAGCTGCGCCAGGGCGCGGGCGAGCTGGATCCGTTGTTGCTCGCCACCGGAGAGGGCCGAAAAGTGTCGGTCTGCGAGGGGCAGGCAGCCCGTTATTGCCATTACGGCTTCGACAACCGGGGCTTCAGGGTAGCGCGTCCAGGGCGCGCGGCCCATACCCACCACCGCGTCGACCGGCCAGTCGAAACCGAGCTGCGTATTCTGGCGCATCACTGCCCGGCGGCGTGAGAGCTTTTGCGGGTGCCACACCTCAAGCGGCGTACCCGCCAGGCTGCATTGCCCACCAGAAGGCGTGAGATAGCCTGTGAGCAGGCGCAGTAACGTCGATTTTCCGGCACCGTTAGGCCCAATCAACGCCACCATTTCCCCCGGAGATAACGCCAGCGACACGTCGTTGATAAGTGTCCGTTGCCCGACCTGATAAACAAGACGTTCCGCGCAGTAGCGTTCAGCCATGTGCGCCTCCACGACGAAAAATGAGCCACAGGAACCACGGCGCGCCGAAGAGACTGGTCAGTAAACCGACCGGCATTTCAGCCGGTGCGACCAGCGTGCGCGCCACCGTATCGGCAACCAGCAGCAGCGACGCCCCGGCCAGTACGGAGCCGGGGATCACGGCCCGGTGATCGGCGCCCAGCCACATCCGTATCAGGTGCGGCACCACCAGACCGACAAAACCAATCACCCCGCTGACGGCAACCGCGGCGGCAACCAGTAAGGAGCTGCACAGCAACAGGATCCGCTGTACCTTCACTACCGCCACGCCAAGGTAGTGCGCTTCTTCTTCACCCAGCTGCAGTAAATTGAGCGCGCAGGCAAGATGCCAGATCATCAGAACGCCTGGCACCATCAGCGAGGTGACGGCCAGCAGCGTAGACCACTGCGCCTGACCCAGGCTGCCCATGCCCCAGAGGGAGAGCTGGCGAAGCTGGGCATCATTGCTGAGCCATGACAGTACGCCGACTGCCGCACCGCACAGGGCATTGAGGGCAATGCCCACCAGTAACAGCCGTGAAAGTGTGCTGTTACGCTGCTGGCTTAGGACGAAAATGACGAAAGTGGCCGCCAGCGCACCCCCAAATGCCGCGATCATGGGAGCGTAAAGCATCATCAGCGCGGGGAGCGAGAGGGGAATGACCACCCACAGCGCCACGGCCAGCGCCGCGCCGCTGCTGATCCCAAGCAGCCCCGGATCCGCCAGCGGATTACGAAAAAGCCCCTGCATTACGCAGCCTGCCAGCGCCAGCGAGCCGCCGGTGACCAGCGCCAGCAGAACCCGGGGGAGACGAATGGTCAGCCAGATCTGACGCAGGGTTTCATCACTGCCGCGCCACAGCAGACTGACCGGCAGATGCAGTGCGCCAGCCCCGGAGGCCGCCAGCGTCATGATCGTCAGGATGGCGGCCAGCATCCACAGCGACAACGCGATCCGTCGGGACATCAGGGCAGTTGCTCCGCCCGGGTGCGCAATTGCTGTATGGCCTGCGGCGTGCGCACGCTAAAGCCCAGCAGCGCCATATCGTCGATGGCCAGCACCTGCCTGTTCCGTCCCGCCGGCGTTTGCGCCAGGCCGGGAAGTGTCCACACATTCGCTTCGCCACCCAATGCCTTTACGCCATCCTGTGAAATCACGACAAGGTCAGGCTGGCTGGCAATCACGCCTTCCTGGGACAGCGGCTGATAACGGGTAAAGCCCTGCATCGCGTTTTGCAAACCCGCTGCGCGAATGGCTGCATCCGCGGCGGTCTGTTGTCCGGCAGCCATCGCGGTCATCCCGCCGTGGTTGAGGATAAACAGTACCCGTTTGTCGAGTGGCGAGGTGGGCAGGGCTGCCAGCGCCTGGCGCAGCCTGGCGCGCAATGCGTCACCCTGTGCTTCGCGATGCGTCGCTTCGGCAATGACTCGCACCTTTTCGTCAATCACGCTCAGGTCATGACTGTCGGGAACGGTGACGACCCTGACGTGACTTTGCTCGACCTGTTTTAACGCCAGCGAGGGCTGCGCCTGGGCACTGGCCAGCACCAGCGTCGGGCGCATGGATAAAATCCCCTCCGCGTTAAGCTGGCGCAAATAGCCGACGTCGGGCAGGGCGTTCGCCGCCTGCGGCCACTGGCTGGTGCTGTCGCGGGCAACCAGTGACGATCCCGCGCCAAGGGCATAAACAATCTCAGTCACGTCACCCCCCAGGGCGACAATTTTCTGCGGTGTGGCCGCGAACGTCACCAGCGGCAGGGCGCAGAGCAGGGAGAGCCATTTTTTCATGCGGCCAGCCCTTTTCGGGTCAGGGCGTCGACCTGGCTGCGCCACTGACGCTGCTCTGGTTCACCTTCGCTGCGTTGACCGTACAGCTGAGCGATTTGCGTCCCGTCGGCGGCAAAGAGCTCCAGGCTGGTGACGTGCCCGTCAGCGGTGGGTTTACGCGTCACCCATGTTTCGGCGATGGACGTATCCTGCAGATGCAGGGTAAAGGTTGGGTTGAAGATGTTGAGCCAGCCTTTCATCAGGACGACGTTTTCCACCACGCCGGTAAAGATCTGCACGCAGCCGCGGTTGCCGACGAAGATCATCATTTCATTCCCCTCCAGGCGGACCGTTTCCAGCAGCTGTGCCAGAGCAGTGTTGTCTACCCTGCAGGCCAGATCGTCGCCCACCAGACGAAACGCCTGCTGGCGGCTCAGATTGTGGCGCTTCAGCAGGCCGAAGAACTGATGCACGTCGGTCATGGCGCGCCACTCCTGATCAACGAGGGCGGCATCAGCCTTTTCGTTGTGGGCAGGGACATCGGCATGCTTCAGCGCCAGTGGCGGATTATCGGCAAAGATAAAGCGCGTAAGCAGGTCGCCCCAGGCAGAAATATCGGTGTTATCGGTCGTGTAAACTTTCAGCAGGGCATCGCCCTGAAGGTCGAAGAACTGAATGCTCTGACGCTCACCGCGGGCGGTGGTTTCACTGATGTGGAACGCGCTCGCCCACTGGTTGAGAAACAGGCGCAGATCCAGCGCCCGCGGATTCAGTACCAGCCCGGCGTGGCCGCCAAGGTGTTGATGCGTAAACGCGCCCACCTGCTCGTGAACTGCATAGTCGTTACGACAGATGCATTTGGTCTCGCCCACGGCTTCCAGCGCGCCGATGATTTCGCGGATGTCGCCGTGCAGGCGCCAGGCGTCGTGGCCCACGCGGGCGAAGGTCAGCTCTGCTTCGCTGATGTTCATTAAGCCTGCGATGTCACGTGCGTATTGACCCGGATTTTCTTCTTTCAGCGCAAGCCAGCGTGTGTAGTGATTCATTGTCTCTTCCTTTCGAATAAGGGCCCCGGCAGGCCGGGGCATGGGGATTACCACTGGTAACTCACAAAAATCTTACCGTTGCGTCCGTCCTGAGGAATGCCCTGAGGAGACCAGTACGCCTTGTCGAACGCGTTACCCAGCACCAGCGTCGTGGTTACCCCTTTGAGCTGCTCCTGGCCTTTATAACTTACGTAGAAATCGTTAACCGCATAGCCCGGCTGTTCGCTGTAGCTACTGCTGATATGGGTTGAGCGATCGACGAAGGTGCCGATCCAGCCGACGGAGAAACCGCTTTGCGCCACCGGGATATCCAGCTTGCTGGTGACGGTATCCGGGTTGATGCTGGAGATATACTCGCCCGTATCGGTATCTTTTCCCCGGGTGCGGTTATAGGCGACGTCGAGGTTGAACAGGTCGGCCGTGTATTTCGCCATCACGTCCCAGCCCCAGATTTTGGCGTGGGGAACGTTCATGGACATGGTGGTCGCAGCCGCAAAATCGACGCTGGTGGAGATGTAGTCTTTGGCTTTGGTGTCGAAGTAGCTGGCCTTGAACTCCAGCGCATCGTTAGCAAGCATGACGTCGTCAAAGCGCAGTCCGAAGCCAAACTCCTGCGTTTCATTGGTTTCCGGACGCAGGTTCGGGTTCGGTACCCAGTAGTTAGTGTAAAAGCGGCCGATGGAGAAGTGTTTGGCGTCGTTATACATTTCACCCATGGTCGGCGCACGGAAGGCCTGTGCGTAAGAGCCGAACAGCATCAGCCAGTCGGTCGGGCTGACGGTCAGTCCGGCACGGGAGGACCATCTGTCCGCGTTCACATCGTCGTATCCTTCGCTGCTCCCGCGGTAATTATCGTAACGGGTACCGCCGAGAAGCGTGACCGGCAGGTCGCGCAGGGTGATCTCGTCCTGCAGCCAGCCGGAGCTGAAATCGATTTTAGCCTCCGGGAAGCCGGTGGTGGTGCCCCCCGGATGTTGCTCCTGACGGTAGTATTCGCCGCCATAGGTCAGAAGATGTGAGGCAAACGTGTCGCTGAACAGACGGGTGCGGTTTTCCACTTTGCCACCTTTGGTGGTCTGCTTGCGAAACTCGCCGGTGCCGTCAATGTTCTGGGCGTTAATGCGCGCTTCAGACCAGTAGAGTTTCGCATCGGCATTCAGCCAGTCGTTGCCCTGGGGAGCCAGGTGATAGCCCAGCTGAGCGTCTCGCTGAATGGTGGAGCGATCGGTCATGGGATTGCTGCTGGCGTCCGCGGCAGGGGTTTGCGGGTTTTTTGGCTCCTGCGCCGCGTTATTGTAATAGCGCAGGGATCCGCTCAGGGTCTGGGCCGGGTCGATGGCCCAGCGGCCTTTTGCCAGCATGTTGTTGATGGATTCGTCATTCGGTGCTGTTCCACCGTCGCTCTGGCGCAGATCGCCGCGATCGCGGCTCGACCAGGCAACCAGTCCGTCCAGGGTTTCGGTACGCCCGTAAGCGCTGGCCCCCATGCCCAGACTGTGATCGCCCGTCGCGCCCGTACCAAACACGCGGTAGCCGCTGTTTTTTCCCGGTTCCAGCAGGTCATTTGCATCGGCGGTTTCATACGCGATCACGCCCCCCAGCGCGCCGCTGCCGTACAGTAAGGCTGACGGGCCGCGAACCACTTCGATACGTTTAATCAGAGCCGGGTCGAGGAACGTGCTGTTCAGGTGGCCAGTGTCGGTCCCCTGGCGCACGCCATCCACCAGCACCAGTACGCCGCGACGGTCGTAACCGCGCAGGTTGACGTCCTGACCGTTGGTGCGCCCGGTGCCGTCAAGCATCAGGCCTGGGACGTAGCGCAGCAGGTCGGCGGCGGAGCTGGCGGTCTGGTTTTCCGGGGCCGCGGTGTCAATCACGCTGACCATCATCGGGGCTTCGAAGGCGCTGCGTGCGTTGCCGGTGGCGATAACGGTCATGTCATCTGTGGCCGCAAACGCGACGCCCGGCAGGGCGCTGACAATGGATAGTGCAAGACAGGACGGGCGCAAAAATGCGGAATGCAGGTGTGGCATAGCAACTCTCCATAAAGAATCGAAAGCGCTGGCTGCCTGGGGATCACCTGGGTGGCTGGCGAAGGTATTGTGGTATTTATTTGGTGAGGATCAGCTTCCCGGCATGGGTCTGGCGCAACAGATAAAGCTGGCCGTCATGCTCGATGATCACGCGTCCCTCGTCCCCCAGCAGGCTTTTACTGTCGATCCGACGATCGGTGCGCGCTGGGGCAGGTGCTGTGTGTGTGTTTTCGGGCGTTGCCGCGTTGTTATCCGTACGTGACATAATGTTTATAAATAACAATCAATGTAACAATGATAATCATTATCAACAAAGTGAAAATTCACGGCAAGCGTTTTTGTGAAAAAACTGTGATGGGATCAAAACAGAAGCGGATGTGGCCGTGCGCGAACGTAGACCCTCTCCCGCAGGAGAGGGTAAGGTGAGGACTAAAAACGTGAATCGACCGCTGCCGCCAGTTTCTCCAGCAGCAGTTCGCTGTCTTCCCAGCTCAGGCACGGGTCGGTGATCGACTGGCCGTAAACCATTGGCTGTCCGGCTACGATTTTTTGCGTGCCTTCCCGAATAAAACTTTCGGCCATAATGCCCGCGATGGCGGTTGAACCGCTGACGATCTGCTGGCAGATCTCATCACACACGTCCAGCTGGCGGCGATGCTGTTTCTGGCAATTGCCGTGGCTGAAATCCACCACCAGGTGTTCCGGCAGGTCGAACTCGGCCAGCGTTTCGCACGCCGCAGCAATATCTTGCGCGTGGTAATTAGGCTTTTTCCCGCCACGCATGATGATATGCCCGTATGGGTTGCCACTGGTCTGATAAATGGTCATCTGACCGCGCTTATCCGGCGACAGGAACATATGGCTGGCACGCGATGCACGGATCGCGTCAACGGCAATTCGCGTGTTGCCATCGGTACCATTTTTAAAACCAACCGGGCAGGAGAGGGCAGAGGCCATCTCACGGTGGATCTGGCTTTCCGTGGTACGCGCACCGATAGCGCCCCAGCTGATGAGATCGGCGATAAACTGTCCGGTCACCATATCGAGAAACTCGGTGGCCGTCGGTACGCCCAGCTCATTGACCTGCAAAAGCAGTTTACGCGCCAGCTCAATGCCATAATTAACACGGTAGCTGCCGTTCAGATCCGGGTCGGAAATCAGTCCTTTCCAGCCCACGACGGTGCGCGGTTTTTCAAAGTAGGTGCGCATGACAATTTCAAGGCGATGCTGGTACTTGTCCCGCAGTCCCTGTAGCCGTTTTGCGTAATCCATTGCGGCATCCAGATCGTGGATGGAGCAAGGGCCAATCACCACCAGAAGACGTTTGTCTTCGCCATTAAGGATTTTTTCAATGCGACGGCGGGATGCCGTGACATGTTCCGCTACACCCGCGGAAACAGGATGCCGCTGTGCCAGTTCAGCCGGTGTGACCAGGCTGTCAATGCGCGCAGTGCGGAGTTCATCGGTTTTATTCATGAAATGTCTCAGAAAAATTTTTGCTTCATCGGCAGACTACCGGGAAGTGATGGGCATCACCTTAAACCAATCCCTGCTGAATTCAAGTTCGGCGCGTCTGCGCGCCGAGGATGTGGTGATGATACCCGATTCTGAGTTATTGTACTAGCATGTTAGTACATGCGGCGGTTGAGTCCCATGATATCGAGGATTTTGGTGGCGATCTCTTCTACCGAATAGTTAGTGCTGTTTAGCCACGGGATCTGGTTTTTGCGGTACAGCGCTTCCACCTCGGAAACCTCCATTCGACACTGGCGCATTGAGGCGTAGCGGCTGTTCTCACGGCGTTCTTCACGTATTGCCGCCAGCCGTTCCGGGTTGATGGTCAGGCCAAACAGCTTGTGCTGGAGCGGCTTAAGGGCGGCTGGCAGCACCAGATTGTCCATGTCATCAGCAATAAAGGGGTAGTTGGCGGCGCGGATACCGAACTGCATCGCCAGGTAAAGGCTGGTCGGGGTTTTCCCGCAACGCGAGACGCCCAGCAGTATCACCTGCGCCTGGTCGAGGTTACGCAGCGAAATACCGTCGTCGTGCGCCAGGGTGTAATCAATGGCGGCGATACGCGCATCGTATTTGGTGAGGTTGCCGGGGTTCAGCCCGTGCGTTCGGTGGGCGATAGGCGTCGGGTCGAGTTTCAATTCGCTCTGCAGCGGGGCCACCAGCGCCTGGACGATATCCTGACAGAACCCTTCACTTTGCAAAATAATCGCGCGAATTTCAGGGATCACGATGGAGTAGAAGACCAGCGGGCGGACCCCCGTCTGCTGGAAGATGGCGTCAATCTGGTCCTTCACCGCCTTTGCACGGCTCTCATTTTCCACAAACGGCAGCGTGATGCTGTTAATCGAAACGGGGAACTGCGACATCACCGCATGTCCCAGCACTTCGGCGGTAATCGCCGTACCATCAGAAATATAAAAAACGTGGCGATCGACAGCATTATCCATTTTACCCACCCTGAACATCGTACGTAATTGTCTGAAAGCATAAATTAAAAAAGTAAATTACACAGCAAAGAACTTATCCTAATTATAAATGAAACGGTGTTTTTGATTTTCCTGAAAAGTGGATTTCATTTTTCAATTAGCGACTTTATTTTTAGGGTTTTTGGCTGAATATATAGGAATCATCGGGTTAGCGGATGGTGGGAAAGTATCCGAAAAGTTGAAAATTTAAATTGCTTACACGATTCACCGTTTTTTTAGCGGAAATAATTATGCCAGTATAAATACGTAGTCAGGTGTTTCTTACTCCGATCAAATATCACAAAAGGATTGTTTCGATGTCCAACAATGGCTCGTCACCGCTGGTGCTTTGGTATAACCAACTCGGCATGAATGATGTAGACAGAGTTGGGGGCAAAAATGCCTCCCTGGGTGAAATGATTACAAATCTGTCGGGTATGGGTGTCTCCGTACCGAACGGGTTTGCCACAACCGCCGATGCCTTTAACCTGTTTTTAGACCAGAGCGGTGTAAACCAGCGCATTTATGACCTGCTGGATAAAACGGATATTGATGATGTGACCGAGCTTGCGAAAGCCGGTGCCCAAATCCGCCAGTGGATTATCGACACACCTTTCCAGCCGGAACTGGAAAAAGCCATTCACGAAGCCTACAACCAGCTATCAGCGGATGATGCCCAGGCGTCGTTTGCCGTGCGTTCTTCTGCCACCGCGGAAGATATGCCCGATGCGTCATTCGCCGGACAGCAGGAAACCTTCCTTAACGTTCAGGGTTATGACGCCGTGCTGGTGGCGGTGAAGCACGTCTTCGCGTCCCTGTTCAATGACCGCGCCATCTCTTACCGCGTGCACCAGGGCTATGACCATCGCGGCGTGGCGCTTTCTGCTGGCGTACAGCGCATGGTGCGCTCCGACGTGGGCTCTTCCGGCGTGATGTTCTCCATCGACACCGAATCCGGCTTCGACCAGGTGGTGTTCATCACCTCGGCGTGGGGTCTGGGTGAGATGGTAGTACAGGGTGCGGTGAACCCTGACGAATTCTACGTTCATAAGCCGACGCTGGCCGCAAACCGTCCGGCGGTCGTTCGCCGCACGATGGGCTCGAAAAAAATCCGCATGATCTATGCGCCGACGCAGGAGCATGGTAAGCAGGTTAAGATTGAAGACGTACCGCAGGAAATGCGTGACCGTTTCTCCCTGACCGATGCAGAAGTGCAGGAGCTGGCGAAACAGGCGGTACAGATCGAAAAACACTATGGCCGTCCGATGGATATCGAATGGGCCAAAGATGGCAACACCGGCAAGCTGTTTATCGTGCAGGCGCGTCCGGAAACTGTCCGCTCCCGCGGTCAGGTGATGGAGCGTTATACCCTGCACGCACAGGGCAAAATCGTGGCGGAAGGCCGCGCGATTGGTCATCGCATCGGTGCCGGTCCTGTCAAAGTGATCCATGACATCAGCGAGATGAACCGCATTCAGCCAGGCGATGTGCTGGTGACCGACATGACCGACCCGGACTGGGAACCGATCATGAAGAAAGCGGCGGCCATCGTCACCAATCGCGGTGGCCGTACCTGCCACGCGGCAATCATCGCCCGTGAGCTGGGGATCCCTGCCGTTGTCGGTTGCGGTGATGCGACCGAACGCATGAAGGACGATCAGAAAGTGACCGTCTCCTGTGCGGAAGGCGATACCGGTTACGTGTATGCCGATATTCTCGACTTCAGCGTGAAGAGTTCAAGCGTCGATACCATGCCGGATCTGCCGCTGAAGATCATGATGAACGTTGGTAACCCGGATCGTGCGTTTGACTTTGCCTGCCTGCCGAACGAAGGCGTTGGCCTGGCGCGTCTGGAATTTATCATCAACCGTATGATTGGCGTTCACCCGCGCGCGCTGCTGGAATTTGACGACCAGGACGCGAAGCTGCAGAACGAAATCCGCGAGATGATGAAAGGTTACGACTCGCCAAAAGAGTTCTACGTCGGTCGTCTGACCGAGGGGATCGCCACGCTGGGCGCGGCGTTTTATCCGAAGCGCGTGATCGTCCGTCTGTCCGACTTTAAGTCAAACGAATACGCGAATCTGGTGGGGGGTGAGCGTTACGAGCCAGAAGAAGAGAACCCAATGCTCGGCTTCCGTGGCGCCGGACGTTATGTTTCCGACAGCTTCCGTGCCTGCTTCGCGCTGGAATGTGACGCCGTGAAGCGCGTGCGCAACGACATGGGACTGACCAACGTTGAGATCATGATCCCGTTCGTGCGTACCGTGGATCAGGCGAAAGCGGTGGTGGAGGAGCTGGCACGTCAGGGTCTGAAGCGCGGCGAAAACGGGCTGAAGATTATCATGATGTGTGAAATTCCGTCCAACGCCCTGCTGGCTGAGCAGTTCCTGGAGTACTTCGACGGCTTCTCTATCGGCTCGAACGACATGACGCAGCTGACGCTCGGACTTGACCGTGACTCCGGCGTGGTCTCTGAACTGTTTGATGAGCGTAACGAGGCGGTGAAAGCGCTGCTGTCGATGTCCATCCGCGCCGCGAAGAAACAGGGTAAATATGTCGGGATTTGCGGTCAGGGTCCGTCTGACCATGAAGACTTTGCCGCATGGCTGATGGAAGAGGGGATTGACAGCCTGTCCCTGAACCCGGACACCGTGGTGCAAACCTGGCTGAGCCTGGCCGAACTCAACAAGTAACGCCATCAGCACCAGAAAAAGGCGAGGATATATTCCTCGCCTTTTTTATTTCATGCCTTATTTGCGCCCCATCACAAATAAAGTAAAAAACCAAATATCATAATTTGTCTGTTAATTTAGACAATTGTTAGCGCGCAAAGCGTTGCTAATACTTGAGCCTTACCGCGCATTTCCCTCGCTGATGCGCAACTGGTTGAAATACGTTTTAACCTGATAAAAAGGCAAATAACAATGACAATCTCCTCTGTATTGCGTACCAAAGATAAAATAGGTTATGGCTTAGGTGATATGGCCAGTGCGCTGGTCTGGCAAACGGCAACCTTATTTCTCGCCTATTTCTATACGGATGTTTTCGGTTTGCCTGCGGCCATCATGGGTACCATGTTTTTAGTGGTGCGCGTGGTGGATGCTTTTGTCGACCCTTGCATCGGCGCGCTGGTCGACCGCACCCAGACGCGGCACGGTCGCTTTCGTCCCTGGCTATTGTGGTTTGCCATCCCATTTGGCGTAAGCTGCCTTATCACCTTCTATGTACCGGACGTCGGGCCGACGGCGAAAATCGTCTATGCCTGCGTTACTTACGCCATCTTAAGCCTTATTTATTCCGCGATTAACGTCCCGTATTGCGCTATGCCCGGGGCGCTGACGCTGGATCCGCGTGAGCGTCACTCGCTGCAGTCCTGGCGCTTCGGCCTGTCGTTCATCGGCGGGTTGATTGTGACGGTGATCGCCTTACCGCTGGTCTCGCTGTTAGGCCAGGGCAACGTTCAGAAAGGCTATTTCTATGCCATGAGCATGATGGGCCTGCTGGGTATTATTCTCTTCTTCTGCTGTTTCCTGATGACCCGCGAGCGTTATTCCCCGCGTAATGACACCTCGGGTTCGATGATCGGTGATTTAAAACTGCTGGCCGGAAATAGCCAGTGGCGAATTGTTTTCTTGTTTAATATTTTGCTATTAACCGCAGTGGTGACGCGTGGTTCTGCCACCATGTATTACGTGAAATATGTGCTTCTGCGCCCGGAGTTGGTATTTGCCTTTATTGTTTCCGGGATGGTGGCGTCCTTAACGGGGGCATTATTATCTGAACGTCTGTTGGGGAAATTTGACCGCGTCCGCGCCTATCAGTGGACCATTATTTCCTTCGTGATTTTCGGCGCGCTGATTTTCTTCCTGCCGCCTTCGCAGATCTGGCTGATTTTTGGCCTCAACATTATCTTTAGCTTTATTCAGAACCTGACCACGCCGCTGCAGTGGACCATGTTCTCTGATGTGGTCGATTATGAGGAGCATCGCAGCGGCCGTCGTCTGGATGGTCTGGTCTTTTCTACCGCGCTGTTTGCCATCAAATTTGGTCTGGCGCTGGGCGGGGCGGTGGTCGGTTGGGTTCTCGGGATGGTGGATTATGCGCCCGGTCAGGCAACCCAGGCACCGCACGTGCTCTCTACCATTAATGCGCTCTTCACCCTCATCCCCTGCGTGCTGTTCCTCTGTATGGTCGCGCTGCTGACCATTTACAAACTCAACAGCAAGCTCGTCAATTCCATCGCCCGCGAGCTGGCCAGCAAACGCGAGGTGCGAGACGAGACAGGACAACTCACCCCGGCCACCCATTCCGCAATACAGGAGTAACACATGACTGCGATTTATAAGGACGCGGGACGTCCCGTGCATGAACGCGTCGCCGACCTACTGGCACGCATGACCCCGGAAGAGAAGTTCGCCCAGATGCATGCCTACTGGTTGATCCTCGATGAAAACGGTAACCACCGCGAACGCAGCGATCTGAGCGATGAATTCGCGGGCGTGAGCGAACAGGCTGCGCTTAGCGAACGGCTGAAACTGGGGGTGGGACAGATCACGCGTCCACTGGGCACCCATATTGTTGATGCGAAAACAGGCGTGCGTGCCGCTAACCGCCTGCAGCGCATGATGATGGAAGAGACGCGCCTCGGAATTCCGGCGCTGTTCCATGAAGAGTGCCTGGTGGGGCTGTTGTGCAAAGATGCCACGCTGTTCCCGTCGTCGCTGAACTACGGTTCGACCTGGGATCCGCAGCTGGTGCAGCGTGCGGCAGAACAGATTGGCAAAGAAGCACGTTCCGTTGGCTGCCAGCAGGGGCTGGCCCCGGTGCTGGATGTCTCTCGCGACGTTCGCTGGGGACGCACCGAAGAGACCTTCGGAGAAGACCCGTGGCTGGTGGGGGTGATGGCCACGGCATACGTGAAGGGTTTGCAGGGCGATAAGCGCGATCTTCTGGCAACGCTCAAACATTATGTGGGCCACTCCTTCAGCGAAGGGGCACGCAACCACGCGCCGGTGCATCTTGGCTTTAGCGAACTGAACGACATCTTCCTGCTGCCGTTTGAGATGGCGGTGAAGCTGGCCAATGCCGGTTCGGTGATGCCTGCCTATCACGATATCGATAACCAGCCCGGACACAGCGACCACTTCCTGATGACAACCGTGCTGCGTGAACAGTGGGGGTTCGATGGGATCATCGTTGCGGACTACGGCGGCGTGAGCCTGCTGCACCAGCATCATGGCATCTCGCACGATGCCGCCGAATCTGCAGCGCTGGCCTTCAATGCCGGGCTGGATGTCGAACTACCAAAAGATGACTGCGCGCGTCATCTGGCACAAGCCGTTGAGCGCGGACTGATTTCCATGGCGAAAGTCGATGAAATAGTGGCACGCGTCCTGACCGAAAAATTCCGTCTTGGCTTGTTTGAAAAACCGTATGCCGATGAACAGGGCATCGATTTGCAAAATGAGGCAACGCGTCAGGTTGCAAGGGAAGTGGCGACCCGTTCGCTGACGCTGCTTGAGAATAACGGCATTTTGCCCCTCGGCGGCAACCCTCGCGTGGCGGTCGTCGGGCCAACGGCAGACGATCCGCTGGCGCTCCTCAGCGGTTACAGTTTTCCGGTGCACCTAATTATTAGCGACATGGTGGAAGAGACCTCGCAGGTCACGACACCGCGCGCGGCGCTCGAGCAGTATCTGGGGGCCTCGCGGGTACGTTATGCCAAAGGCTGTCACATTATCGAAAAACGGATGGCGGGTGCGCCGGTGTTTCCGGGTGACAGCGGCGGTAAACCCATGCAGCAATCTCCGGTTTCGCAGCGTACCGACCTGATCCCTGAAGCCGTGAAAGCCGCACAGGAGAGTGACGTGGTGGTGGCCTGCGTTGGCGATCTCGCCGGGCTGTTCCAGAGCGGAACCGTCGGTGAGGGCTCTGATACCGACTCTCTGGATCTGCCGGGCGTACAGCAACAATTGCTGGCTGCGCTGGTGGCCACCGGCAAGCCGGTTATCGTGGTCATGACCGGCGGGAGGCCTTACAACCTTCAGGGGCTGGAAGATAACGTCGCCGCGCTGATGATGGCCTGGGCACCAGGGCAGGAGGGCGGCTGGGCGATTGCGGATGTATTAACGGGCCGCGCTGAACCGCAGGGGCGTCTGGTGGTCAGCGTGCCGAAAAGCGCGGGAGCAATGCCCTATTACTACAACCACAAGCTCAAAAGTGGCGGCACACCGTTTGCTTTCCATTTTGGCTCCCGCTATCCCTTTGGCTTCGGTCTCGGCTGGACGCAGTTTAGCTGGGGAACGGCGCGCGTGGCTGAACCCCGCGTTCCGATCGACGGCGAGGTGGTCGTAAGCCTGGATATCACTAATACCGGTGAGCGCAGCGGCAGCGAGGTGGTACAGGTCTATGTCCGGGATAACGTCGCCACGCAAGTGCGGCCATTGCAGGAGTTGAAGGCGTTCCAGCGCGTCACGCTCTCACCGGGTGAAACCGCCACGCTCACCTTTACGTTGCCCGTAGAGATGTTCAACTTTACCCGTCGTGACGGCAAACGGATCGTTGAGCCGGGTGAATTTGAGCTGCAGATTGGTGCATCGTCGGCGGATATTCGCGAGGTGGTGACGGTCAATGTGACTGGAGAAACCCGTGTATTGTCAACGGAATGGCGGATGCTTAGCACCTGTGACGTCAGCCGCGCGTAATCAGGATAAAAAAAAGCCCATCGTGGGAGATGGGCAAAGACTACACACAGCAATTCGTTGTTTCACTCAGGGGATTTCCATGCTTATAAATCAAGGTGTTGATTTATAACCGTGTCCTAATAGTAGGCATGTCAGCTTTTAGCGTCGATCAGATTCGTCTCAATAGTTAAAGAGACGTAAAGATTTCTTGAGGTTAATAGGGGACTTAGAGCCGTAATAGCGGGTCTGACCAGTGCGCAACGAATAAATACTTTAGCAACGTTTAAGTATTAAAGGAGAATATGTAGGCCGGGTACGCGACTGCGTTACCCGGCCTGTCCATTACTGCTTGTTCTTATCTTCCAGCTCTTCCAGTTCGCTCAAAATCACGTCCGGGTCCGTTCCCGGAGGCGGGATTTCGTGCACCCAGGCGGAGAACAGACGCCAGGTCACGGCCAGAAGCACCGGACCAATAAACAGACCAATCATCCCAAAGGCAATCAATCCACCAATTACGCCTGAGAGAATAAGGATCAGCGGCAGGTCTGCGCCCATGCGAATAAGGATGGGACGAATAACGTTATCCATGGTGCCGACCACGCAGCTCCAGACCAGCAGAACGGTGCCCCACGTGGTATCGCCGGTCCAGTACAGCCAGATAATGCTGGGTACCAGCACCAGCAACGGACCCAGTTGCGCAAGGCAGGTCATCAGCATGACCACGGTGAAGACGGTGGCGTACGGCACGCCAGAAATCGCAAGACCAATACCGCCCAGCACCGCCTGAACCAGCGCCGTTACCACGACGCCAAGCGCAACCGCGCGCACGGCCTGCGCCGCCAGCAGAACCGCGGCATCACCCCGTTTGCCCGCCAGGCGAGTGGCAAAATGACGAACGCCCAAAGCCACCTGCTCACCGCGCCAGTACAGCAGGGCACTAAAGACCAGCATCAGCGTACAGTGCATCATAAAGCGGCCAATGTGCGCCGCCTGACCCACAAACCAGGTGGTGGTGGTGCCAATATACGGGCGCACTTTCGCCATCAGGGCGCTGCCACCCATCTCCAGCAGGCCATGCCAGCCGCTGTAAAGTTTTGCGCCAACAACCGGAATGCTGTTAAGCCAGGCGAGATCCGGCGGCGTCAGATCGCCACTGGTCACGGCGCGAATCACCGGGCCGCTGGAGTCGACAAGGCTGTTGACCAGCAGCGCAACGGGAATAATGAACAGCAGGAACAACAGCAACGTCATCACCAGGACCGCCAGCCCACGACGTCCGAAGAGCAGTTTCTGCAACCGTAACAGTAAAGGCCAGGTGGCAACCACAACGGTTGCAGCCCAGGCGAAGCCGAGAATGAAGGGTTGAACGATCCACAAACACGCAATAATCATGAGGGCCAGGAACAGCACCGACAGCAAAATTTGCGCAACATCCCTGGGCTGGCGAAGATTGACCATAAATGAAACTTTCCTTAATTGAACACCAGCGTGGCTGGCGGGAACGGAAAACCGCGATTCTCTAATCATTAATGATTTCAGCGATTTTTGACAGGCGAATTCTGCCTGTAATTCTGCAGAGCGTATAAGAAAAAAATGTGATAAAACTTTTACGATACACGCAAACGATTTCACACCTCTAATTAGGGTCGACAGTAATGATCCCACAGATTTCTCAGGCACCTGGCGTCGTTCAGCTGGTGCTTAATTTTTTGCAGGCACTGGAGCAACAGGGTTTTACAGGTGATACCGCCACACATTATGCCGACAGGCTGACAATGGCGACCGACAACAGTATCTACCAGCTTCTTCCCGATGCAGTCGTGTTTCCCCGTTCAACGGCCGATGTGGCGCTTATTGCGCGGCTCGCAACGCAGGAGCGATTTACCTCGTTGGTGTTCACGCCACGCGGCGGCGGCACCGGCACCAATGGTCAGGCGCTGAACCAGGGCATCATCATTGATATGTCGCGCTATATGAACCGCATCATTGAGATCAATCCCGAAGAAGGATGGGTGCGTGTCGAAGCGGGCGTCATCAAAGATCAGCTTAACCAGTACCTCAAGCCTTATGGTTACTTCTTTGCCCCCGAGCTCTCTACCAGCAACCGTGCGACAATCGGTGGGATGATTAACACCGATGCCTCCGGGCAGGGGTCGCTGGTCTACGGTAAAACCTCCGATCACGTTCTTGGCGTGCGCGCGGTGCTGCTGGGCGGCGATATCCTGGATACCCAGCCGATGCCGGTCGAACTGGCGGAAACGCTGGGTAAAGACAACACGGCCAACGGGCGGATTTACCGCACCGTGCTTGAGCGCTGTCGCGATAACCGCCAGCTGATCCTCGACAAATTCCCTAAACTGAACCGCTTCTTAACCGGCTACGATCTGCGTCATGTCTTTAACGATGACCTGACGCAGTTTGATTTAACCCGCGTGCTGACCGGCTCCGAAGGGACGCTGGCATTTATTACCGAGGCGCGGCTGGACATTACGCCGCTGCCGAAAGTGCGTCGGCTGGTGAACGTCAAATACAACTCCTTCGATTCTGCCCTGCGAAATGCACCCTTTATGGTTGACGCGCGGGCGCTGTCGGTGGAAACCGTCGACTCTAAAGTGCTTAATCTGGCTCGGGAAGACATCGTCTGGCACTCGGTGAGTGAGCTTATCACCGATGTACCTGATAAAGAGATGTTGGGTCTCAACATCGTTGAATTTGCCGGCGATGACGAAGCGCTGATTGAAAGCCAGGTCACCACGCTCTGTCAGCGGCTGGACGAACTGATTGCAGCAGGTGAAGGTGGGGTGATTGGCTGGCAGCTTTGCAGCGAACTCTCCGGCATTGAGCGTATTTACGCGATGCGTAAAAAAGCAGTGGGGCTGCTGGGCAACGCGAAGGGGGCGGCCAAACCGATTCCCTTTGCTGAAGACACCTGCGTCCCGCCTGAGCATCTGGCGGATTACATCGTTGAGTTCCGCGCCCTGCTGGACAGCCACGGTCTGAGCTACGGCATGTTCGGCCACGTGGATGCCGGGGTGCTGCACGTGCGTCCGGCGCTGGACATGTGCGATCCGCAGCAGGAGATCCTGATGAAACAGATCTCCGACGATGTGGTGGCGTTGACCGCGAAATATGGCGGTCTGCTCTGGGGAGAACACGGGAAAGGGTTCCGCGCGGAGTACAGCCCGGCGTTCTTCGGTGAAGCGCTCTACGCTGAGCTGCGTAAGGTCAAAGCGGCATTCGATCCGGATAACCGTCTCAACCCGGGTAAAATTTGCCCGCCAGAGGGCGTCGATGCCCCAATGCTGCAGGTGGATGCCGTCAAGCGCGGCACCTATGACAGACAAATCCCGATTGCGGTGCGCGCCTCCTGGCGTGGTGCAATGGAGTGTAACGGTAACGGTCTGTGTTTCAACTTCGACGTGAAAAGCCCAATGTGCCCGTCGATGAAAATTACCAGTAACCGCATTCACTCGCCCAAAGGCCGCGCAACGCTGGTCCGCGAATGGCTGCGTCTGCTGGCCGACCGCGGGGTTGATCCGCTGAAGCTGGAACAGGAATTACCGGAAAAACGCGCCAGTCTGCGCTCGCTGATTGAACGTACCCGCAACAGCTGGCATGCGAACAAAGGCGAGTATGATTTCTCCCACGAGGTGAAGGAGGCCATGTCCGGCTGCCTGGCCTGTAAAGCCTGCTCAACCCAGTGTCCGATCAAGATTGATGTGCCGGAGTTTCGCTCACGCTTCCTGCAGCTTTACCATACCCGCTATCTGCGTCCAATGCGTGACCATCTGGTGGCGACGGTGGAGAGCTATGCCCCGCTGATGGCGCGTGCGCCGAAGACCTTTAACTTCTTCATCAATCAGCCGCTGGTGCGAAAGCTTTCCGAAAAACATATCGGGATGGTGGACCTGCCGCTGCTGTCAGTCCCTTCGCTACAGCGTCAGCTCGTGGGGCACCGCTCGGCGAACATGACGCTGGAGCAGCTTGAGGCGCTGACCCCTGAGCAGAAAGCCAAGGTGGTGCTGGTGGTGCAGGATCCGTTTACCAGCTACTACGATGCCCAGGTGGTAGCCGATTTTATCCGTCTGGTAGAAAAACTGGGCTATCAGCCGGTGGTACTGCCGTTCTCACCAAACGGCAAAGCGCAGCACATTAAAGGTTTCCTTACCCGTTTTGCGAAAACGGCGCGGAAAACCGCTGACTTCCTCAACCGGGTGGCGCAGCTAGGGATGCCGATGGTCGGTGTCGATCCGGCGCTGGTGCTCTGCTACCGCGATGAGTATAAACAGACGCTGGGGGAGCAACGCGGTGATTTCCACGTCATGCTGGTGCACGAGTGGCTGCCGGCGGCGCTGCAACAGGCGACCGTGAAGGATGTGAGCGGTGAATCGTGGTATCTGTTCGGCCACTGCACGGAAGTGACGGCACTGCCGGGCGCCCCGGCGCAGTGGGCTTCTATCTTTGCCCGCTTCGGGGCGAAGCTTGAGAGCGTCAACGTGGGCTGCTGCGGCATGGCAGGTACCTACGGGCACGAAGTGAAAAACCACGAGAACTCGCTCGGTATCTATGAGTTGTCGTGGCATCAGGCGATGCAGCGTTTGCCGAGGAACCGTTGTCTGGCCACGGGCTACTCCTGCCGAAGCCAGGTGAAACGGGTTGAAGGGAACGGAGTGCGTCACCCATTACAGGCTTTACTGGAGATAATTGGATGATCTGGAAACGAGCCGTGACGCTGCAGGCGCTGAATGCCATGGGCGAGGGGAATATGGTAGGGCTGCTGGACATTCAGTTCACGCATATTGGCGAGGATGAACTGGAGGCCACGATGCCTGTCGATCATCGCACGCATCAGCCGTTTGGTTTATTGCACGGCGGCGCATCCGTCGTGTTGGCCGAAACCCTGGGGTCCGTGGCGGGCTATCTTTGCACCGAAGGGGAGCAAAAGGTCGTCGGGCTGGAGGTGAACGCGAACCATATTCGCTCGGTGCGAAGTGGACGGGTGCGCGGCGTTTGTCGGGCGCTACATGCCGGTAGCCGCCATCAGGTGTGGCAGATTGACATTCTTGACGAGCAGGATCGGCTCTGCTGTTCGTCGAGATTGACGACGGCGGTCGTGTAAAGTTTTCAGATGTTTTGCCTTTGGTCAAAAACTAGCCAGCCTCTTGTGATATACTGGTCAGGTTTTGTACATAAGCGAGGACATCATGGATACTGAAATAACCCCAACACAGCTGGCAATTGAATATTTACGTCGTGATAAAAGCAACCTGTCTCCGGCGCAGTACCTGAAAAAGCTGAAACAGCTTGAACTGGAGTTCACAGATTTGCTGGCGCTCTCTTCAAATGAGCTTAAAGAAGAGATCTACTTTGCCTGGCGGTTGGGCGTTCACGTCCATTGATCGTGACAGTAAAAAAAGGCCGCGTCAGCGGTCTTTTTTGTATCTGACGTTCAGTACCGGGCAGGCAGTTTATTGATTTTAACGAGCCTGCCTTCTTCTATCTCAATGAACCCGCCTGTTTTCAAATCCGCCAGAATACGCATCACCCCGCTGCGCGACAGCTGGGTTTTTTCGCGAATATACCGCTCTGCGGTGATGGCGTTGCGATAACTCTCATCTTCATCCATCAGCTTTATCAATTGCTGGCGAATCATCTCATAGGCCGTGGGCGCGCCCTGAGGCATCACATTATTGTATAGCCGGTTATAAACAAACATCAGGTGCTTAGACAGCAACCCCCATAACCCATTCTCTTTGATAACGGCTTCCACCTGAGCGGTGGTAAGCATACCCGTCAGGCAGGGGGTCACGGTTTTCAGATAATCATTGAAGTAGATGTCTGTCAGATTGGCGAGGCCAAAAAGCGCCGGGCTACGTGCGGTGGTGAGCATCATGTTGTCGCTTCTGCGGTAGATAGCAACGGTGCCTTCGAAGATCAAATAGCACACGCTCTGGCCATTAACCTGGAGATCCAGCTGTTCGCCGGGAGCGACATTGCGCGTGGTACAGTAGGGTTGCAGGAATGAAATCAGTTCTCGCGCGTAAGGAGAACCACGATGCGTTTTTTCAGTAGAGGACATAACCTATAACCCGTAGCGATAACCCCCCTGATTATAGCGTTACTCCTTATCGTAAACACGAGGCTAATCAGTATTTACGTGGTAAATGACGGATTTCCAGCAGCACGCCACGCTCCATCGTGATGTACTTTCCGGTACGCAGTTCCGCGAGAATACGCATAATCCCACTGCGTGAAAGGTAGGTTCGACTCTTGATATACGCTGCCGCCGTGATGTTTTTCCGTACGGCATCTGGCTCCTGCATCAGTTCGACCAGCTGAAACCGGATAATGTCATAGGCTGACATCTGCGATATTTGCGCGCAGTGCTCGTATACCCGGGAGGCGGTATAGATGAGTAGCTTTGAAAAATGTTCCCATAAGTTTTTTTCCGCCACGATCTTATTAAAATTATCCAGAGAGACATGCGCTATTTCTGAGGTTTCAAGCGCTCTGACGTACAGATGTTCAGAGGAGAACTGGCTGCTGACACCCAGAATAAAAGGTGAGGACTCTGAGTTTAAAACAATACCATCGCCACGACGATGCAGCGCAACGCTGCCGTGTAACAGCAAAAAACAGAGGCGAACATCATTATTGTGATACTGAATAATTTCGCCTTTCGCGAGAATATGCCTTTCCGTAAAAGGCAGCACAGTACTGATTAACTTATCAATATGGGCATACGGCTTTAAATCCAGTACGGTAGATTTTACATCGGTGAGGACCGCTGTCATTCGCGTGTTCATAAGGTGCTCCACTGCTTTCATTGCGATCATGGGTGACCGGCGTAGAGAATTATCTTAAAAAACAGCGACTACGGGAATATGCAGCACAGGTCTAAAAGTAGACTTTCAATATTATCCTGACTAACATTTTGAATTTAATGATCTTAACACTCCGGTCTATTAATAGACTGCCCGTTATATGCATAAGGCATTCCTTATTTACAATGTTTTATTTTTGTTAATTACGGGTCTACGGAAAGACTCCGAAAATGATTGTCGACGTCAACGGAGTTGTATAAATTTTATTTCATCGACAGCAAGTCATATGCGTCTTCAGACGTTTAATGAAATAAAATTATTTCATTTTTTTTGCTGCTGTCTGTAAAAGACAAAACATTAAGTGGGTGAAAAAACCGACGCGTCTTTTTGTCTGAATGTTAATAATAAATAAAGTGATACAGGATATAGCATGATGAAAAAAACACTTCTTCTGGCAACGATCGCAGCAGGTTCCGTACTGACAATGGCCAATGCGTTTGCCGCTGCAGGTACCGTTAATTTTAACGGAAATATTCTGGATTCTGCCTGTGATGTTGATGTGGCATCGCTGAACCAGGTGGTTGTACTTGGGGATTATTATAAAACAGAGTTTACCGCGACGGGGGCGAGAACCGCGGCAACGAAATTCGATATTATTTTGAAAAACTGTCCGGTCTCGGTCACGAATGCCAAAGTGCGCTTTGACGGTACTCCGGATGCGTCTAATAGCAATCTTCTGGCCATTGACACCTCCGTGGCGGGTGCCGCAACGGGCGTGGCGATCAACCTGATGACCGCGGATAAAGCCGACCTGCCTCTGCATGGCAGCAATGGTTACACCTACATGCTCAGCAGCTCTGCAGACAATACGCTCAATTTCTATGCCCAGTATATTTCGACCACGGCCAGCGTCACGGCGGGCCCGGCGAATTCTGTCGCCAACTTCTCGGTGGTTTATAACTAGCTCTTTTGCCTGAACGTCGGGGCCGCCCCGGCCCCCAATTTAATGAGGAACAGAATGTATTTTTTCAGAACCCCTTTACTGGCAACAGCGTTGTTATCTCTGATGCTGTCAACGGCTCATGCCGGCGTCATTATTGGTGGTACGCGCATTATTTTTGATGGCGCTAAAAAGGAAACGTCACTCAGTGTGAATAACCCTGATGGTACGCCGTATTTAATTCAGTCATGGATCGACGTGCAGGAAGGGGCGTCAGGCAAGGTGCCTTTTATTATTACGCCGCCTTTGTATCGTCTGGATGGCGGGCAAAAAAACGTTGAGCGCATCGTGATGACGGGGGCACTGCCTCAGGATCGGGAAAGTTTATTCTGGCTGAATATTAAAGCGATTCCGTCTGCCTCAACGCAGATGAACGCATTACAAATTGCGGTTAAAACGCGCATCAAACTGATTTATCGGCCCGCTGAGCTGCACGCGTCCACGCCTGACGAACAGGCCAGTCAATTACGCTGGCGCAGAACCGGGAATGAACTTCAGGTTAATAACCCGACCGCGTATGTCATCAATTTTAATGAAATCACCCTTGGAGGTAAAAAAATCGATGACGTGTCGTATGTCTTACCCGGTGGCTCAGTCCGTTTCACGTTACCGCAAGGGGCCAGCGGCAGTGTACTGACGTTTAAAGTGATTAATGACTTCGGCAGCCCTGGGGGGGCGCATCAGGCAACCTTATAACCGGTGAAACGCGGGCATTGCCTGTCATAAATGAGTTAAAAGCGATGGCAATACACTATTTTCGGGCTCGACCTGCACCCCTGGCGACAGTGATCGGATTAATACTTGCAGGTTCATCGCAGGCGCTTTTTGCCGGTGAGACATTTAATGCCGAACTGGTTGAACTTGATAATCCAGGAAGAGGGAGAACGGATTTATCGGCATTTGAATCCGGATCGCAGGCACCCGGCACCTATCACGTCGATATTGTTCTTGATGACCAACTAATGGCGACCCGCGATATCACCTTTACTGCAGTAAAAGACGAAAAGGGCAATGACGTCCTCCGGCCGTGCCTGAGTCTTGACCAGTTAAAACAGTGGGGCGTAAGAACCACGCTTTTCCCGCAGCTGGCGGCGAACAACGGTGAATGCGCAAACCTTCAGGCGATCCCGCAGGCCAGTAGCGATTTTCAGTTTGGCGCACAGCGGCTGGTGATCAGCATTCCTCAGGCCGCCATCGACCTGCCAGCCAGGGACGCGGTTCCGCCAGAGATGTGGGATGAGGGGATTAATGCCGCCATGCTTAATTACAGTCTGAGCGGCGCAAACGCGTGGGCGAAGAACACTCGCGGCAGCCAGAATGATAGCCAGTACGCCAACCTGCGCCCCGGGGTCAATATCGGGCCGTGGCGCTTACGTAATTACACCACCTGGTCTCGGGATTCCACCGGTGAGGATCGGTGGGACAACGTATATACCTATGCGCAGCGCGCCGTCATTCCGCTGAAAGCACAGCTGATTATTGGGGACAGTACCGCACCGGCGGATGTTTTCGACAGTATGCCATTTCGCGGCGGTCAGCTGGCCTCGGATGATGACATGCTGCCGGACTCTCTTAAAGGTTATGCGCCCGTGGTCCGCGGCATCGCGCGAACCAATGCGCAGGTGGTGGTCCGCCAGAATGGTTATCAAATTTATCAGAGCTACGTGGCGCCAGGCGCGTTTGAAATCTCGGACATGTATCCCACCGGCGGCGCAGGCGATCTGGATGTGACCATTAAAGAGGCTGACGGGAGTGAGCAGCATTTCACGCTGCCTTATGCCTCGCTGCCGGTCCTGCAGCGGGAAGGACGACTGAAGTATGCGGTGACGGCCGGGCAGTATCGCGCCTACAACAGCCGCGTGGAGAAAACGTCCTTTGGTCAAATCACCGGTATTTATGGGATTCAGCACGGCATCACCGTTTACGGCGGGATGCAGGGGTCTGATAAATACCGTTCAGTGGCGTTTGGCGTCGGTAAAAATATGGGGGATATCGGCGCGATCTCTGCCGACGTGACCCAGGCCTGGTCAACGCCGAATAACACCGACAAAACATCCGGTCAGTCCTTGCGCGCGCGTTACAGCAAAAATATGGCGAAGACCGGGACAAACTTTTCAATTGCGGGATACCGATATTCAACCCGTGGCTATTACGGGATGCAGGACGTGCTGGATTCCTACGGCGACAGCAGCGCCCTGCAGGATCGGCGGCGTAACCGTGCTGAACTAACCATGAGCCAGGCGCTGGGCGGCGCGCTGGGTTCACTGACGCTCAGCGCCGCACGCGAAGATTACTGGAATTCTGGTCAGGCGATGGCCTCCTGGAGCGTGGGCTACAACAATGACTGGAACAACGTCAGTTACGGTTTGACCTGGACCTACAGCAAGAATGGACGCGGGAGCGCGCAAAACGCGGACCACGATCGGTTGCTGGCCTTTAACGTCAGCGTACCGTTGGACAAATTCTTGCCGCGTACCTGGGCTATCTATGGCATGAACGCCAGTAAGCACAACGGCACGACGCACGTGGTCGGGCTGAACGGCGTGTCTCTGGAAAACAGTGCCCTGAACTGGAACGTGCAGCAAGGTTATGGCACACAGGGCACGGGAAATACCGGCAACCTGAACGGCGACTATAAAGGCACCTATGGCGAAATTGTCGCGGGCTACAGCTACGACAAACACAGCGAGCGCCTGAATTACGGGTTGCAGGGGGGCGTCATTGCTCACCGTGACGGCATCACGCTTTCGCAGCCGCTCGGTGAAACCAATATCCTGGTGAAAGCGCCGGGTGCACACGGTGTCGATATTCGCAATCAACCCGGGGTTCGTACGGATTACCGCGGGTATACGGTGGTTAACAATCTGTCGGTATACCGAAAAAACGACATCACTCTTGAGCCGGAAACTATGCCGGATGACGTGGAACTTGAGATTAATACGCGCACCGTAACACCGACTCGCGGGGCGATAGTGGAAGCCGATTATGTGTCTAAAATCGGGCGCCGGGTGCTAATGACCCTGTCCGACGGGCAATATGCCGTTCCGTTTGGTGCGGTCGTCACGCTCAAAGGCGACAGCAACAGCAGCTTTATTGTGGGCGACCGTGGTCAGGTCTATTTAACGGGACTGCCCGGACAGGGAGAAATCGTGGCAACCTGGGGAAATCAACCCGGTCAGCAGTGCCGCGCGCAGTTTAGCCTGCCTGCACAACCCACCTACGGCGGAATAACCGACGTTAACGCGCTTTGCCGCCAGGAAGGTTAAAAATGAAATTTGCTTTATCTCTGATCCTGCTCTGTTTACTGAGCGGGTGGAATAGCGCCCGTGCCGGCACCTGTACAACCATCACGCCGCAAATATCGACGATATCTGTGGGCACGATTAACGTGCAGCGTGATGCCCCCGTGGGCACCATTATTTTTTCTCGCGCTGCTTCATCAACGGGAACCTATTTAACGGGATGTTCTAACCCGCTGATGCTGGGATTCAGTATGCGATATAACAATGGGAACCTGAGCAGCTACGGTAACCATGTTTATGCCACCAATGTCAGCGGTATTGGTATTCGCTTTTCCTCGGGGAATTATTTTGAAAACCCGGCTTACACGTTTTCGTATAACGCGGTGACGTCGTATGTGGATTGGTTTGGTGGAAAAGTTGAGCTGGTGGTGACCGGCCCGGTAACGTCGGGCGCTTTAACGCCGGGCGTTATCGGAACCGTGGCGCTTCAGGGAAGTGACGGTGTTTATCGTGACGGTCTGACGGTCCAGTTAACTGACGGCACAATTAATGCGCTGGCATGCACGATAACGACGGCGCAGTTGACGTTCCCGATAGGCGATATTCCGGCCTCATCGTTTGGCTCCGTTATTGGAACCACGCCATCCGGCGCCCAAAATACGCAAAATCTGGGGTTAACCTGCAGTGCCGGCACCAATATCAGTGTGTCACTCAGCGGTATGCAAAATCCGGACAGCGCCAATACCAGCGTCATGGCATTAACCGGTCAGGGGAATGCCGGTACGGCAAAAGGGGTAGGGGTTCAGCTACTTTATAACGGTTCTCCTTTGGTAATGAACGGTCGCCTGTTATTAAAACAGTCTGCGGGAGGACAGGAGACGCTCCCGTTAACCGCGCGCTATTACCAGACGTTAACCACCGTGGAATCAGGCTCGGCAAATGCGTCAGCCACGCTTACGATAACCTATCAATAACCGGTGAGATGATGAAAATAATTCCCGCGGCGTTGCTTGTGTCGGGTTTACTGTGCGGCAAAGCGCTATGTGCAGACAGCGTAAATATCGGGGTCACCGGAAATATCGTGGCCTCACCCTGCCTGTTTAATAACGGCAATACGAATCTCGATATTAATCTGGGCAATATCCAGGCGAGTAATATGGTGACGCCAGGATCATCCTCAGACCCGGTTACGTTTGATCTGTTATTTACCCAATGTCCGGTGGGGACGCGTAGCGTCACCGCTACCTTTACGGGTACACCCGACCCTGTTGCCGGCGCCGACTATTACATTAACCGCGGTACGGCCACCCACGTGGCGATAGCAATGCGCGAGGCCGGAAGTGGCATACTGAAAGGGAACGGCTCCAGCATGACGGAATATGTTGCCTCAGACCGGACGGCGAAGATGGCCATGCAGGCTGCGGTTATATCCACCGGAGGCAGGGCGACGCCCGGCACCCTCAGCGCAGTGGTGGTCATTACGCTGCAATACAATTAAGTCGCGCGGGATTTCACGCGCATTTTTGCTTCGCGTCGGTGTGGTCTATGTTGAATATTTTAATTAGCGAGACGGATTCGTTATTTCAGTCTGGTCTGCAGTATTTTTTTATGGATTTCTTTTGGCGTAATTTTAATGACTGTATTCACTTTGATTATGAAATGACGCCGCATAACGTCAGCACGGCGGATATTATTGTCCTCTCTTTATGCCAGGGAGAAACCCTGACCTGTTTTCCGGAATTACAGTCACGGCAAAAAGGCATTGTGATCGGCTGGGTTGACGATGAGCAACGGTCTACGGCGTCGCAATCCTGTTATCAGGATATTATTTTCATCTCCCGCAGGGCCTCTCTTGACATGATTGGCGAGACGGTAGGGTGCGCGTGGCGTAAAACGCAGTTGAAGGGGCATGTGCTGCAGAAAACGTCCTGTTTCGATTGCGAGCATAAGATATTATCACCGCAGCAAATACGCATCGTCATGAACCTGTATAAAGGCTTATCCGTTATGCAGACGGCAGACGCGTTACAGATCGGCTATAAGACCGTTTTTGCGCACAAGTACATGATCATGCAAAAATTTAACCTGCGAAGTGATTATGAGCTTATCGCGCTGCTCAACAGGATGGTGAAGAAAAACGGCACCCCCAATATTTTTCGTGATTCTGTGAGACAGGGTTTACAGGACCGCCCCTGTCTGGAGGCGTAAAGACACTTTTATTGATGACAGGAATAACGGAAACAAGTGTTCGGTTATGAAACTTTAGAGTTGCATCTGCAGCATGTTATTTTTACGTTTTATATAACGATTAATTAGCGATGCAAATTCATAAAACCCTGAAACCGATTTTTGTGACCAGGTTCAAGTGTGTGGGGCCGGAATGTTTAATTTCCTGCTGCCGCGGCTGGACAATTTCCATTGATAAAAAAACACATCAAAAATATCTTTCATCAACGCATCCTGGTATCGCTGCAATAGCCAAAGACAATCTGATTCTGCAGCGTAAAGGCAAAGTAAACTATTCCCGTATTAAACTGGATGAAAAAGGGGAGTGTCCGTTTATCGATGAAAATAAGCTCTGTATGGTACACCGTGATTTAGGTGAAAGTGCCTTATCGCACACCTGCAGTACTTATCCCCGAAGCTCAACCCGCTATCTGGATGAAACTCGCCACAGCATGACCCTTTCATGTCCGGAAGTGGTCAGGCGGGTTCTCTTCGACCCCGACGCGATGTTATTGCAGGAGCAGGATGAACTGTTGGCCGTTTATAAAACCAATCTGATTGGTCAGCGTCAGTCTATGCCTCAAAGCAGCCAGGTCATTCATCTCCTTGCGTGGAAAATAATCCAGTCGCCAGCGAGGAATGTTGAAGAAAATTTGATGGCGCTGGCTCAGTTGATCCTGACCTTACAGCATGTGAACTTCGATTTGCACAATCAGTATGAGCAGGTTGAACGCTTTTACGAAGCCTTGCTGGAAGCGTTGCAGAGCGGTAAATCGCTGCTCTCTGAAAGCAATGTCGGGCGATCAAATGCGATGAAATATCTGGCGTTGTCGATCCTCGGCACGAACGTGGCGCGAGATTCTGCACGGGATGGGTATATCAACGAAGGGCATCGGCAAATTGCTGACTTTTTGAATTTCAGCCATGACAGCGATCCCGCCAGTCTGGCGCAGAAATTCGACGCGATTAACCAGCAGTGGGGGAAACTTTGCCAGGAATCCTGTCTGTCAGAGCCGTACGTTTTACGCAACTATCTGTTGTACAAACTCTACAGCGGCTATTTCCCGGGTAAGAATACCGCCACCATTATGCGTCAGTTTTATCGCATCGTTCTGGACTTTTTCTACCTGAAAATTTTCCTGAGCGTCAAATCAATGGATGAACAACTGGACCAGCAGATGGTCATGAAAACTATCGCCAGCTTCTCAGAAAAGACCCTGCACAATCAGACCATTGATGCCCGTATGGATTTTGCTATCGATAAGATTAACGGTGGGGACGACCTCTCGTGCCTGCTGCTCATTGGCTAACGTATAAAGAGGCTCGCCGTGGCGAGCCTCTTTTTCCTCAGACGTTCACCGCCGTGATTAACCGCGTCTTCATGGTCTGATAAGACGACGCCGCAAAGTCTTCCGCCCAGCGTTGATCTTCAATTGCCTCAAGCTTAACCGCACAATACTTGGTTTCTGGGGTTTTGGAGACCGGGTCAAGGTTATCCTGCGTCAGTTCGTTACAGGCGCCAATCCACCACTGGTAGGTCATATAAACCGCACCGGCGTTGATGCGCTCGCTGATGCTGGCACGGGTAATGACTTTGCCCCGACGGGAATGCACCCACACCAGCTGTCCGTCTTTAATGCCCAGGTTGTCCGCATCAAGGGGGTTCATTTGTACACGGCCTGGCTCGTCGGCAAGGCTTTGCAGCGCGGCGCAATTGCCGGTCATTGAACGGCAGGAGTAGTGGCCGACCTCGCGCACGGTGCAGAGCACCAGCGGATACGTTTCGTCCGGGATCTCGGCAGGCGCGCGCCAGGCAGACGCAAAAAGCTGGCCTTTGCCGCTCGGCGTATCGAACTGGTTATCTTTATAGAGATACGGCGTCCCCGGGTGATCGAGCGTTGGACACGGCCATTGCACATGGCCCATTTCACCCATTTTTTCATATGTCACGCCATAGAACAGCGGACAGAGCTCGCGCATCTCGTCCCAGATCTGCTGGTTGGATGCGTAATGCATCGGATAGCCCATTTCGGTAGCAAGCAGGCTGATGATCTCCCAGTCACGTTTCACGTTGCCGCTGGCCTCAATGGCTTTACCGAAACGCTGGAAACCGCGGTCGGCACAGGTAAAGACGCCCCCGTGTTCTCCCCACGATGTGGCAGGTAACAGAACATCCGCCACTTCCGCCGTTTTCGTCATAAAGATGTCCTGAACCACCACAAAATCGAGTGCTTCAAAACCGCGGCGCACCAGCCCCAGATCGGCTTCAGTCTGCAGCGGATCCTCGCCCATGATGTAATAGGCTTTTACCTTACCTTCCAGCGCAAGGTGAGGGACTTCGGTGATACGCGTTCCAACCTCTTTGTCCATAATCCCGACATCGATTCCCCAGGCAGTGGCGAATTTCTGCCGGACCGCCGGGTCCGTAACGTCCTGATACCCCGGGAACATATTGGGCAGAACGCCCATATCACACGCGCCCTGAACGTTGTTTTGACCACGTACTGGCCCAACGCCGACGGCAGGTCGACCAAGATTTCCGGTCAGCAGCGCCAGGCTGGAGAGACCTTTGACCACGTCTACAGCCTGACCAAACTGCGTTACGCCCATGCCCCACATGACGGTGGCGGAAGGCGCAGCCGCGAACGTCCGCATCGCCTGACGCACATCCCGGGCTGGAATGCCGGTGAGATGTTCGACGTTTTCGGGCGCGTAGTCTTTAACCGTTTCCCGATAAGCGTCAAGCCCTTCGGTAAAGCGCGCGACGTAGTTTTTGTCGTACAGCTCCTCTTCCAGAAGGACATAGCCAAACGCATTGACCAGCGCCATGTTACTGCCGTTTTTCAGCTGCAGGTGCTGGTCGGCAATGCGTGCGGTTTCAATGCGACGGGGATCGCAGACGATGATTTTCGCGCCATTTTCGCGGGCTTTTAAGACCCGACGGGCGACGATGGGGTGTGAATCGGCGCAGTTATAGCCAAACACCAGCAGGCATTTTGAGTTTTCAATATCGTTAATGGAATTGCTCATTGCACCGTTGCCGAGGGTTTCCTGTAACCCGGCAACAGAAGGGCCGTGACAGACGCGCGCGCAGCAGTCCACGTTGTTGGTATTCAGTACCGCACGGGCAAATTTTTGCATCACATAGTTCGTTTCATTCCCTGTTCCCCGGGAGGAACCGGTGGTCATGATGGACCGCGGGCCATACTGCTCTTTTATGCTCCTGAGTTTATGGGCGGTATAGCGGATCGCCTCTTCCCAGGTGACGGGGGTAAAAGCCTCTCCCTTGTGGTAGCGGATCATGGGCTGAGTCAGACGGGGGGTAAGCAGACGCGTATCGTTCAGGAAGTCCCAGCCATAAAAGCCTTTCAGGCACAGGGTGCCCTGGTTTGTTACGCCTTCGGCCGCTTCGGCACGGAGGATACGGTTATTTTCGACGACAAGGTTTAATTTGCAGCCTGCACCACAGTAGGGGCAGACGCTGGCGATTTTTTTCATCAATAACAGACCTGTTAAGAAATGAAGCAAAGTTGACTGGGTAGCCCAGTCCCGTAAACGGGAGTAAGCAGGAACCATGCCATATTTACTTTGTAGGTTTTACAGGGTGTTATACGAGGAGGGAACGTGTCATCGTCAGCCCGATCGTCAGTTTTGACGATGACACGTTAGCCTTCACAGAGGGGAGGGTTTTTAGAGATCGTCCATGGTGTGACCCACAACGATTTCCAGGGTCTTACGAATGACATCTGCCTGCACAACGTCGTTTGTGGATTCCAGCGTCTGGATCAGCCACAAAATGATCGCTTTGTTGGACAGGTGTCCTTCAGAAGCCAGAACACAGCGTACTGCAGTAGAAAAAACAGCGGACTCTTCAGCAAAACGATCGCCTGCGTGACGGAAATATTCCGACAGCGCGCTTTCTAAAAAAGCGGAATGGTATTCGGGTTGAAGCTGAATATTTTGTCTCATTTGTTCTCACCGTAGCTGTAAAATTGCAGTCAATGTATTTTTCTGGGATCGGACGGTTTTCCATTTCCAAATAACGGCACTACATTGTCTCTTTTAACGTTGAGAGATCCCTCTCTATCCGTTCGTCCTTGCGCGGTTCTGCGACGTTTCAGGGCGATGTTGTTTGAACCGATATCGGCAATCACCATCGCAAGTGTCTCCCGCCGCTGGGGATCCTTTTCATGCGCTTTCATATCCCGCAGACGCTGAACCAGAGCTTCGGTTGTGACGGGGCCTCGCTCTTTCAAAAGAGAAAGAACGGCTTCACCGATAAGCTGGTCAATCAGTCGGTCTGCATCACTGCTGTTCATAACATTACCGTTCGAAAAGCAGACCAAGCAGCATGTGGTAATGCTGTTCCTCTTCAGGCCCATCGGCCTTTTCGAGGCGGCTTAAGAGTTTGGTACAGAGCGATTTGCGATTCAGATTTCGCCCGTCGCTAAGAATCTCAACCACGACCTGACCGAGCGTCTCCTGTTGGGTAGGAAGCGCGGCCTTCTCGAAGTAGTGCGCGATCGCTGCTGCTGAATCTGCGACATAATCCTTCTGCTGCATGTTTCGCTCCTGTAAAAAAATGTAATCACTAACGTTACATTTAAGGTATACACAATTTCCAAATCTGTACATAGAAAATGTACAATTTTTTAAAATAATTGTGATATATTTTATAAATTCTATGTTTATCAGTCTGTTGAGTCATAAAAATGAAGCATTTCCGTTACAGAATATATTGTACAATACGCACGGTGATGGATAAGTTGTACAACGCAGGAAACGGATGCGTTAGGTGCCGTAAATGGTTGAGATGTAAATTATTTGTCACGTAATTAATATGCTATAACAGATGTTTACCGACGTGTTTTTGTGGCCAACCCCTAACCCCCTTCAGGATAAGCATGCTTACAACCATCATATACCGCAGTCATATCTGCGAGGACGTTCCAGTGAAAGCGCTGGAAAACATGGTAGCTGCTGCAAATAGTAAAAACCGGCAATCCAATGTCACGGGGATCTTGCTGTTTAACGGCACGCATTTTTTTCAGTTGCTCGAAGGCCCAGCGGAAAACGTTTCATCCATTTACGAGCAGATTTGCCAGGACACGCGCCACCATAACGTGGTGGAGCTGATGCGCGATCACGGCCCCTCCCGACGCTTCGGCAAGGTTGGCATGGAGCTTTTTGACTTGCGTCAGTTCGACAGGGAAGAGGTGCTTCAGCAGGTTCTCGACAAAGGCACCAGTAGGTATCAGCTGACATATAGCGATCGCGCCCTGCAGTTTTTCCGCACCTTCGTGGAGGCCACGGAGAAAGCCAACTATTTTGAACTGCCGCCTGCAGATGCCTGGGATTTTATCCCGGAAGAGACGCCTTTATCGGCGCAACCGGAGGTGGTGGCTAAAGGCGCGGATTGCAGCTTTGCGTTCCAGCCTATCGTGGATCCGTTTATGCAGCAGGTCGTCTCCTGGGAGGCCTTGATCCGCACGCCCACCGGTGAATCGCCTGGGGCCTATTTTGCCCAAATTCCTCGTGAAGAGGTGTACGCCTCTGATTTGAAAAGCAAGCAGGTTGCGCTCTCCATGGCGAGCGCTCTGGGATTACAGGATCAGACATTATCCATTAACCTGCTGCCCATGACGCTGGTCAACGTGCCTGGCGCCGTGGATTTCCTGCTGACGGCCATTGACGCGAATGGCTTTGTGCCGGAGCAGATTGTGGTGGAATTCACCGAGAGCGAAGCGATTTCCCGTTTTGAAGAGTTTACCCATTCGGTCAGGCAGCTAAAAAGTGCCGGTATCAGCGTAACCATCGATCACTTTGGTGCCGGTTTTGCCGGTCTGCAGTTACTGGCGCAATTCCAGCCTGACAGAATTAAGATTAACCGCGATCTGGTCGCGAATGTGCACAAAAGCGGCCCGCGGCAGGCCATCATTCAGGCGATTATCACCTGCTGTTCCTCGCTGGAGATCCAGTTCTGTGCCGTCGGCGTTGAGAAGCCTGAAGAGTGGATGTGGCTGGAGTCTGCAGGCATTTCCCAGTTCCAGGGGCACCTGTTTGCCAGCCCGCGTCACGGGGGAATTCCGGCGATCGCGTGGCCAGAGAAGAAGTTTGAATTTTGAGAAAGCTGTACATAAACCTGCAAGCTTGACTGTACGCGCGGCAAAATTTGTACAACAATACATTAACGGGTGAAGGAACTTGTATACCCTTCACCCGCTCAAAAAGAGGCCTTAGTTATACAAATGGTTTGTACAATCTGATAAGGTTGGTCTGGTTGGGTATGGAAGTTCTAAGCGTGAGGGAGTTAATGGCCTATTACAGTATCGGCGAAGTGGCCGAACGATGCGGTATCAACCCCGTTACGCTGCGTGCCTGGCAGCGCCGTTATGGATTGTTGAAGCCGCAGCGAAGCGAAGGGGGCCATCGTCAGTTTGACGATGAAGATATCCTGCGTATTGAAGAGATCAAACGCCTGATGAAAAGCGGCGTTTCGGTCGGCAAAGTCAAAGGCTTGCTGGAAAACAAAGAAGTGATGACTCAGGGTAACTGGGCATCAATCCAGGAAGAGATGATGACGGTTTTGCGTTATGCCAGCCCGGCAAAGCTGCGCGCCAAAATAGGCGAGTTCCGCCGCGATCACGCGATGGATGCGCTTATCGATAATATTATTTCTCCCGTTCGTCAGCGAATGAATCAGGATCAAAATACGGTGCGTCATATGGCGAGCCTGCTTGACGGTGTGCTGATAGAGTTTGCTGTCGCGAGCCTGGCGGAGTCACGTAAGAAAGCCGGTAAAGATGCTCTGCTTATAGGCTGGGAGTGCGATGACCGGACACACCTGTGGCTTGAGGCTGCGCGTCTGGCACAGAAGGGGTGGCATATTGACGTGCTGGCCGACCCGATTGATTCCCCTCGTCCGGAGCTTTTTCCTGGGCAAAGAATTTTCGTCTGGACCGGTAAAGCGCCGACGCCGCGTCAGCAGGAACTGCTTGACCACTGGCGTGAACAGGGTTTTGTTGTCTCCTTTCATCATTAATTTCCGCAGGCCTTGAAGGCCTTTTTTTTTTGCTCGTCGTTCCCCTGGATAAAATCTATCTTAAAAATAGGTATTTCCGATGCATATTTTACTTTTCCCCTTTACTCCGCTTTTCTGATTCGATAACCCATTATTTTTCAAAGTATTGAACAATTAAATCCATCCCGCCCGCATCCGCTGACAGGGTCTATGCTTAATAAAAGTATGCAAAAAGGGCGATTTAGCCCAATGCCCCTGCTGACAGAGGGTTGAAGTGATAATCGTTATCACTAACATGGTGTTATGCCCTGGGGCTTATTAGATGAGGTGGACCTATGGAACTGCATTCAGAAACCTTCAATCCTGCCGACTTCGCCTGGCGTGGCTTAACGCTCACGCCAGCGGCGGCGGCACATATTCACGAACTGGTGGCGAAAAAGCCAGAGATCCTCGGCGTGCGCCTGGGGGTGAAACAGACCGGCTGCGCAGGATTCGGTTACGTGCTCGATACCGTCACAGAACCCGAGAAGGATGATCTGGTATTCGAAACTGACGGCGCAAAATTGTATGTCGCCCTGCAGGCCATGCCGTTTATTGACGGCACGGAAGTGGACTACGTACGTGAAGGTTTAAACCAGTTATTCAAATTTCATAACCCGAAAGCCCAGAACGAATGTGGGTGCGGCGAAAGCTTTGGGGTATAGGCGGTACTATGTCTCGTAATACTGAAGCAACGAGTGATGTTAACACCTGGAGTGGCGGCCACCTCAATTATAAAGAGGGGTTCTTTACCCAGCTGCAGACCGATGAACTGGCGAAAGGCATCAATGAAGATGTCGTCCGGGCGATCTCGGCCAAGCGTAATGAACCTGAGTGGATGCTGGAGTTTCGTCTGAGCGCCTTCCGGGCGTGGCTGGAAATGGAAGAACCTCACTGGCTGAAAGCGCATTATGACAAGCTGAACTATCAGGATTACAGCTACTACTCTGCGCCATCCTGCGGGAGTTGCGACGATACCTGCGCCTCACAGCCTGGCGCGGTGCAGCAAACCGGTGCGGACAACAGCTTCCTGAGCAAAGAAGTGGAAGAGGCATTTAACCAGCTGGGTGTGCCCGTTCGCGAAGGGAAAGAGGTGGCGGTGGACGCCATTTTTGACTCCGTCTCAGTGGCGACAACCTACCGTGAAAAACTGGCAGAGCAGGGGATTATTTTCTGCTCCTTCGGCGAAGCGATTCACGAGCACCCTGAGCTGGTGAAAAAGTACATCGGCACCGTGGTGCCGAGTAACGATAACTTTTTTGCCGCGCTAAACGCGGCGGTAGCGTCTGATGGCACCTTTATCTACGTGCCAAAAGGCGTTCGCTGCCCGATGGAGTTGTCGACCTATTTCCGCATCAACGCCGAAAAAACCGGTCAGTTCGAACGCACCATTCTGGTGGCCGATGAAGGCAGCTACGTCAGTTACATTGAAGGCTGCTCCGCACCGGTCCGTGACAGCTACCAGCTTCACGCCGCGGTGGTTGAAGTCATCATCCATAAAGATGCCGAGGTGAAATACTCCACGGTGCAGAACTGGTTCCCGGGCGATGGCAACACCGGCGGTATTCTGAACTTCGTGACCAAGCGTGCGCTGTGCGAAGGCGAAAACAGCAAAATGTCCTGGACCCAGTCGGAAACCGGCTCTGCGATCACCTGGAAATACCCGAGCTGTATTCTGCGTGGGGATAACTCGATCGGTGAGTTCTACTCCGTGGCGCTGACCAGCGGCCATCAGCAGGCAGATACGGGTACCAAGATGATCCACATCGGTAAAAACACCCGGTCGACCATTATTTCCAAAGGCATCTCCGCCGGGCACAGTCAGAACAGCTATCGTGGGCTGGTCAAAATCATGCCGACGGCCACCAATGCCCGAAACTTTACCCAGTGTGACTCAATGTTAATTGGCGCAGACTGCGGGGCACACACCTTCCCGTACGTTGAATGCCGTAACAATACCGCCCAGCTTGAGCACGAGGCGACGACGTCACGTATTGGGGAAGATCAGCTCTTCTACTGCCTGCAGCGCGGGATCAGTGAGGAGGATGCCATCTCAATGATTGTGAACGGCTTCTGTAAGGATGTGTTCTCTGAACTGCCGCTGGAATTTGCCGTTGAAGCCCAGAAACTCCTCGCCATTAGTCTTGAACACAGCGTCGGTTAAGGAAAGCACATGTTAAGTATTAAAGATTTACAGGTTAGCGTGGAAGACAAAGAGATCCTGCGTGGTCTCAATTTTGACGTCAAACCAGGTGAAGTCCACGCCATTATGGGGCCCAATGGCTCCGGGAAAAGTACGCTCTCCGCGACGCTGGCAGGACGCGAAGATTACGAAGTGACCCACGGGTCGGTCGAGTTTAACGGCAAAGATTTGCTGGAGATGTCGGTGGAAGAGCGGGCCGGTGAAGGTATCTTTATGGCCTTCCAGTATCCGGTGGAGATCCCGGGGGTGAGTAACCAGTTCTTTCTGCAAACGGCGCTGAACGCGGTACGTAAATATCGCGGACTGGAAGCGCTGGACCGCTTTGATTTTCAGGACCTGATGGAAGAGAAGATTAAGTTGCTGAAAATGCCGGAAGACCTGCTGACCCGCTCTGTCAACGTCGGTTTTTCAGGCGGTGAGAAAAAGCGTAACGACATTCTGCAGATGGCGGTCCTTGAGCCTGAACTGTGCATTCTGGATGAGACCGACTCCGGTCTGGATATCGATGCCCTGAAGATTGTCGCCGACGGGGTGAACTCCCTGCGCGACGGCAAACGCGCGTTCATCATCGTCACTCACTACCAGCGTATTCTGGATTACATCAAGCCGGATTACGTCCATGTGCTTTACCAGGGGCGTATTGTGAAATCCGGTGATTTCACGCTGGTTAAACAACTGGAGGAGCAGGGTTATGGCTGGCTTACCGAACAGCAGTAATGCGCTCCAGCAGTGGCACCGTCTGTTTGAAGCGCAGGGCAATACGCGCTCGGAACAGGCGCAACAGCACCTGCAGCAGATGCTGCGTCTCGGTTTGCCGTCACGCAAGCAGGAGAACTGGAAGTACACGCCGCTTGATGGCCTGCTGAACGGCGAGTTTGTCACCCGCCTGGCAGCCATCAGCCCGGCGCAGCGCGATGCCCTGGCATTGACCGTGGATGCCGTGCGTCTGGTCTTCGTCGATGGTCAGTTCCGCCCTGAGCTGAGTGACAGCACCCAGGACTGTGGGTTTGAGATTGCCATTAACGATGACCGTCAGAGCCTGAGCGCCCCGGTACAGCCCGAGGTCTTCCTGCATCTCACCGAGAGCCTGGCGCGGAGCGTGACGCATATTCGCGTTAAGCGTAACCAGCGTCCGGTAAAACCACTGCTGTTGATGCACATCACTCAGGGAGCAGACGGCGACGAGATCAACACGGCTCATTACCGCCACCACCTTGAGCTGGCGGAAGGGGCGGAGGCCACGGTGATTGAGCATTACGTCAGCCTCAACGAGGCCCGGCACTTTACCGGTGCGCGTTTGACAATGCATGTTGCCGCCAATGCCCAGCTTCACCATATCAAACTGGCGTTTGAAAACCCGCAAAGCCACCACTTTGCGCATAACGACATGCTGCTTGGACAAGATGCCGCGGCATACAGCCACAGCTTTTTGCTGGGCGGCGCGGTACTGCGCCACAACACCAGCACGCAGCTTAACGGCGAGAATACAACGCTTCGCATCAACAGCCTGGCGATGCCGGTTAAAACGCAAGTGTGCGATACACGCACCTGGCTTGAGCACAACAAAGGCTACTGTAACAGTCGCCAGCTGCACAAAACCATTGTCAGCGACAAAGGGCGGGCGGTGTTTAACGGCCTGATTAACGTGGCGCAGCACGCGATTAAAACCGACGGGCAGATGACCAACAACAACCTGCTGTTAGGACGCCTGGCGGAAGTGGACACCAAACCACAGCTTGAAATCTATGCTGATGACGTGAAGTGCAGCCATGGCGCGACGGTCGGGCGAATTGATGACGAACAGATGTTCTATTTACGCTCCCGCGGTATCGACCAGCAGGCGGCGCAGCAAATGATTATCTATGCGTTTGCCGCTGAACTGACGGAAGCGCTGCACGATGGCCTGTTAAAACAGCAGGTGTTGGCCCGTATCGGGCAGCGTCTGCCTGGAGGCGAAGCATGAGTTTTCCCGTAGAGAAAGTACGGGCAGATTTTCCGGTTCTGACCCGTGAAGTGAACGGTCTGCCCCTGGCGTATCTGGACAGTGCGGCCAGCGCGCAGAAACCGAATCAGGTGATCGACGCGGAAGCGGAATTCTACCGCCACGGTTATGCTGCCGTGCACCGGGGGATCCACACCCTGAGTGCGGAGGCGACCCAGCGTATGGAAAATGTGCGTACCCAAATCGCCGCTTTCCTCAATGCACGCTCGCCAGAGGAACTGGTGTTTGTGCGCGGTACCACCGAGGGGATCAACCTTGTTGCCAACAGCTGGGGCAACGCACAGGTCCACGCGGGGGATAACATCATCATCACGCAGATGGAGCACCATGCCAATATCGTGCCGTGGCAGATGCTCTGTGAGCGTGTCGGTGCGCAACTGAGGGTGATCCCATTGAACGTTGATGGCACCCTGCAGCTTGAGCAACTTGACGCGTTGCTGGATGCGCGTACGCGGCTGGTGGCCGTGACCCAGGTTTCTAACGTGCTGGGAACCGAGAACCCGGTGGCAGCGATTATTGAGAAAGCCCACCAGGCCGGCGCGAAGGTGCTGATTGATGGTGCGCAGGCGGTCATGCACCACGCGGTCGACGTCCAGGCGCTGGACTGCGATTTCTACGTCTTCTCCGGGCACAAGCTCTATGGGCCGACCGGGATTGGCGTGCTGTACGTGAAAGAAGATATTCTGCAGGCGATGCCACCGTGGGAAGGGGGTGGCTCGATGATTGCGACCGTCAGTCTCTCAGAGGGGACCACCTACGCACGCGCACCGTGGCGCTTTGAAGCTGGCACGCCGAATACCGGCGGGATTATCGGGCTGGGGGCGGCCATCGCCTATGTCACGTCTGTTGGCCTTGACGCGATTCAGGAGTACGAACACCTGCTGATGCACTACGCGCTGCAGGAGCTTGCCAGCGTACCGGCGCTGACCCTGTATGGCCCGGCGGACCGCCAGGGGGTAATTGCGTTCAATCTCGGTAAACACCATGCATACGATGTGGGCAGTTTCCTCGATAATTACGGCGTGGCCGTGCGTACCGGACACCACTGTGCTATGCCGTTGATGGCGTTTTACCAGGTGCCGGCGATGTGCCGCGCATCGCTGGTGATGTACAACACAACGGAAGAGGTCGACAGGCTGGTGGCGGGGCTTAAACGCATTCACCAGTTGCTGGGCTAACGGAGAGGCGAAAGATGGCAGATTTGCCGGATAAAGAAAAATTACTGCGTAACTTCGGGCGTTGCGCAAACTGGGAAGAGAAGTACCTCTATATCATTGAACTGGGCCAGCGTTTACCGCCGCTCAGCGAAGAGGCGCACAACCCGGAAAATATTATTCAGGGCTGTCAGAGCCAGGTCTGGATTGTGATGGAGCAGACGCGCGACGGCGTGATCGAATTACAGGGCGACAGTGATGCCGCGATTGTGAAAGGGCTTATTGCGGTGGTATTTATTCTCTATCACCAGATGTCAGCGCAGGATATTGTCGCTTTTGATGTCCGCCCGTGGTTTGAAAAAATGGCCCTGACCCAACACCTCACCCCGTCCCGTTCCCAGGGGCTGGAAGCGATGATTCGCGCCATCCGCGCCAAAGCTGCAATCCTTAGCTAGACTTACAGAACAGCATTCATTCTGTTTCGCGAGGTGGTTCCCGCCTCGCTGGTTTTTCAGCTTTCTGGCATCCGGCCAGTGAATAAGGAATCTCAGCATGAAGCGCGCGTCTCTAATAACTCTATTACTCCTGGGTTCGCTCGGTGCTCTTAATTCGGCCCGCGCGATGGATTACCCGTTGCCGCCCGCAGGCAGCCGTCTGATTGGGCAAAATCAAACCTACACGATACAGGAAGGGGATAATAAACTTCAGACCATCGCTCGCCGGTTTAATACTGCAGCACAGCTTATCCTTGAAGCCAATAATACCATTGCGCCGGTAAACCCTGCGCCGGGGACGGTGATCACGATCCCTTCGCAGATGCTGTTGCCCGACACGCCCCGTGAGGGGATTGTCGTGAACCTGGCGGAGCTGCGGCTTTACTACTTCCCGCCGGGCGAAAACATCGTTCAGGTTTTCCCGCTCGGCATTGGGCAACTGGGGCTGGAAACGCCGGTCACCACCACCCGGGTCAGCCAGAAGATCCCTAATCCTACCTGGACCCCAACACCGGGCATCAGAGCGCGCTCTCTGGAGCAGGGCATTAAATTACCGCCCGTGGTCCCGGCCGGGCCAAATAACCCGCTAGGACGCTTTGCATTGCGTTTAGGCGTGGGGCACGGGGAATACCTGATCCACGGCACCAGTGCGCCGGACAGCGTCGGCCTGCGGGTCAGCTCCGGCTGTATGCGCATGAACGCGCCGGATATCAAAGCGCTGTTTGAGCAGGTGCGGGTCGGCACGCGGGTGCAAATCATTAATGAGCCGGTGAAGTTCTCCGTTGAGCCTGACGGTAAACGCTATATTGAAGTGCATCGTCCGCTGGCGCAGGTTGAGGGTGAAAACCCCCAGATGACACCCATTTCGCATTCCGCAGACTTTGCGACGTTTGTCTCGCAGTCAGGAAGTGATAAAGCGCTTATCGATAAAGCCTTGTCACGCCGCGCGGGGATCCCGGTAGCCGTGTCGGCCGATAACGGCGCGTCAGCGCGTCAGAACGTGTTGTCAGTACAGAACAGTCGGACATCCGCTGTGGTCGCGGAAAATGACGGTGAGAAGGTGACGCAGTAGGGGTTTGACGCAGACAAAAAAAATGGCGCACAATGTGCGCCATTTTATTAACAGGTACTATTACTTACGGTATTTAGTAGCCTGGTTGTCCAGACGCTGGTTAGCGCGAGCTGCGTCGTCTTTAGCAGCCTGAACGTCGGAACGCATTGCGTTCACGTCGTTGCTCAGCTGGTCAACTTTAGCGTTCAGAGTCTGAACGTCAGAAGACAGCTGATCGATTTTAGCGTTGCTGGAGCAACCAGCCAGCAGAGTAGAACCCAGGATTACCGCGCCCAGTACCAGTTTAGTACGATTCATTATTAATACCCTCTAGATTGAGTTAATCTCCATGTAGCGTTACAAGTATTACACAAAGTTTTTTAGGTTGAGAATATTTTTTTGATGGGAATACGCCTATTTTTGATCGTTCGCTCAAAGAAGCATCGAATCGGCCCTTTTTTGGCAAAAAGCTCTGTAAAAAAAGGCATTTTTCATCGGATTCATCTTAGATAATTCGCAATTAAATAGAGAAACCCGATTTGCTTTTTGAATGACTTTGGCTAATGCATGAAATAAAAAAAGCGTCCCGGAGGACGCTTTTTATGAAAATTAATTCGTTCGGGAATTATTACAGCACGTGAACAGATGCTGTGTTGGTGGTTCCGCTTGGTACCAGCGCACCAGAAACCATGACCACAACGTCGCCTTTCTGTGCCAGGCCGCTTTCCAGCGCCAGCGCTTTACCCTGAATGTAGAAATCGTCGGTAGACGCGATTTCTTTCACCAGATGCGCAACCACGCCTTTGCTCAGCACCAGCTGACGGGCAGTGGTTTCGTTGGTGGTCAGCGCCAGGATCGTCGCGTCCGGGAAGTATTTACGGACTGCGCGAGCAGATTTACCGCCCTGGGTGGCAACCACAATCAGAGGCGCTTCCAGTTTCTCAGCGGTTTCTACCGCACCGCGGCAGACTGCTTCGGTAATACGCAGTTTGCGGCTGTCGTTGTTGAAGTCCAGACGGCTGGTCATCACGCGGTCAGTACGTTCGCAAATGGTCGCCATGATGCCAACGGCTTCCAGCGGGTATTTACCTTTCGCGGATTCGCCGGACAGCATGACTGCATCGGTACCGTCGAGGATGGCGTTCGCCACGTCGCCAGCTTCAGCGCGGGTTGGGCGTGGGTTTTTGATCATGGAGTCCAGCATCTGCGTTGCGGTGATAACCACTTTACGCGCGCGAACACACTTCTCGATCATCATCTTCTGCGCGAAGATAACTTCTTCAACCGGGATTTCAACACCCAGGTCACCACGTGCAACCATGATGCCGTCTGATGCTTCGAGGATTTCGTCGAAGTTGTTCAGGCCTTCCTGGTTTTCGATTTTGGAGATGATCTGGATCTTCTCGCCGCCGTGCGCTTTCAGGTGCTCACGGATTTCAACCACGTCGGAACGTTTACGGATGAAGGATGCCGCAACGAAGTCGACGCCTTGCTCGCAACCGAAGATCAGGTCTTGTTTGTCTTTTTCAGCCAGGGCTGGCAGCGCGATGGAAACGCCTGGCAGGTTAACGCCTTTGTTTTCACCCAGGTCGCCGTTGTTCAGCACTTTACAGATAACCTTGTTACCTTCGATGGCGGTCACTTCCATGCCGATCAGACCATCGTCTACCAGCACGGTGTTGCCAACGGACAGGTCGCTGGTGAAACCTTCATAGGTGACCGCAACGATTTCGTTGTTACCGACAACAGTCTTGTCAGTGGTGAAGGTGAAGGTCTGGCCCGCTTTCAGAGAGACGTCGTTACCGCCTTCCAGTTTGATGGTGCGGATTTCTGGACCTTTGGTATCCAGCAGGATGGCTGCTTTTTTACCGGTCTTGCTCATCACGTTGCGCAAGTTCTGGATACGCTGACCGTGTTCAGCATAGTCACCGTGGGAGAAGTTCAGACGCATAACGTTCATGCCGGCGTCCAGCATTTTGCTCAGCATCTCTTCAGATTCGGTTTTCGGGCCGATAGTACAAACAATTTTCGTCTTTTTCATGACAGTCTTAGTCTTTAAGTTGGGAAGGATATGGAAATCTCGCTCCGGGGGCGCACCGCCGCGGAGTCAAACCTGTGTTGCAAAAGAGTATATGACACGCACTAAGGATAGGAGACATCAAATGAGCGTGCAGAAGAAAGTGTGCCTGAGTGACAGCCCAACGAAGGAGAGGAGTAGTTGTACGTTGTTTTTTGTATTCCAAGCGCTGAAACCATTCACCAGGGATTAGGCGCGCATTATACGCTGATTTTAAGATAAAAGGAAAATGAAAACAGCGTTTCAAAAATAATCTGTGCAGATCCACATGAGATTGTTATCAAGGCGTTAAGGTTAGATGACATCTTATCGCGGCAGGTGCGTGACCTGCCGCGTTTTGCTTAGTTTTTCAGCGCCTGGCTGAGGTCGGCAATCAGGTCTTTGGCATCTTCAATGCCCACGGACAGGCGAATCAGCTGCGGTACGATGCCGTTGGCCAGCCGCTGTTCAAGCGGAATCGAAGCGTGAGTCATGCTGTAAGGCTGGCTGACCAGACTTTCCACGCCACCCAGGCTTTCGGCGAGGGTAAATAATTTCAGTGAGCGGATCACCTCTGTGGCCCGTTGCGCATCGCCTTTCACCACCAGAGAAATCATGCCGCCCGGCAGCGCCATCTGCTTGCGGGCAAGCGAATATTGCGGGTGTGATTCCAGCCCCGGATAAAATACCTTTTCGACCTGTGGCTGTTGCTCCAGCCATTGCGCAATGGCCAGCGCGTTGGTACTGTGCTTTTCTACCCGCAGCGACAGCGTACGAATACCACGCAGCGTCAGGAAGCTGCTAAACGGATCCAGTACACCGCCGACTGCGTTCTGCAGGTAGGCAAGCTTGTCCGCCAGCGCGGCGTTATCCCCCACAACTGCCAGTCCGGCGACCACGTCCGAGTGTCCATTCAGGTATTTGGTGGCAGAGTGCACGACGATGTCGAAACCCGTTTCCAGCGGACGATGGATGACGGGCGATGCGAAGGTATTATCGGCCACGCTGATGACGTGATGACGACGGGCGATGTCGGCGATAGCCGCCAGATCCGCCAGTTTAAGCAACGGATTGGTTGGCGTTTCAACCCATACCATTCGCGTATCCGGCCGGATGGCGGCTTCAAGACCGGCCAAATCGTCCGGCTTGACCCAGCTCACCTGCAGGCCGGTGCTACGTTTACGCACATTTTCAATCAGGCGCCAGGTCCCGCCGTAGACATCGTCAATGGCGACGATATGGCTGTCTTTATCCAGCAGTTCAAGCACGGTAGAGATGGCGGCGAGGCCGGAAGCGAAGGCATAGCCGCGGGTCCCGCCTTCCAGTTCGGCGATGGCGGTTTCCAGCGCATGGCGGGTCGGGTTGCCGCTGCGCGAATATTCATAGCCGGTGTGCTCGCCGGGTGACGGTTGCGCAAACGTGGAGGTGGCGTAAATCGGGGGCATGACCGCGCCATGCCGATCGTTAAACTCACCGCTGTGTACGCTCAGGGTTGCCAGATTTTTCATCATGTATTCCTTTATTGCTGAAGACGGTTGCGCCAGGCGGTAAGAACATCGCTGCGCGTAATCAGGCCCAGGAAGCGGTCATTGTCATTAATGACCGCCACCAGACCGCGATCGAAAATGGCGTTCAGGGCGCTTTCCGGGGCGTTTTTATCGAGGAACTCCACCTGACGGGTCATTGCCGCGGTCACGGGAAGCGAGAAGCGGTCGCCATCGCCACCGATATGGCGCAGAAGATCCCACTCGTCGATGATGCCCACGACCTGACCGTTCTCCAGGACCGGCAACTGGGAGATGTCATACAAACGCATCCGCGCCAGTACGGTGGAGAGGGTGTCATCCGGCGCGGCGGTGACGGTTGCGCCTTCATCGTGGCGCAGGGCAATGTAATCGGAGAGATCGCCAGCCGGCGGCCGGGAGATCAAACCCTGCTGGCGCATCCAGTCATCGTTGAACATCTTTGAGAGATATTTGTTGCCACTGTCGCAGGCGAAGGTCACAACCCGTTTCGGGGTGGTCTGTGCCTGGCAATATTTCAGCGCAGCCGCCAGCAGGGTGCCGCTGGAGGAGCCTGCCAGGATGCCTTCCGTTTTCAGCAGCTCGCGGGCGGTGGTGAAAGCCTCGCGATCGGTGATGCGCCAGGCTCGATTCACCCCTTCGATGTGTGCCAGCGGAGGAATAAAGTCTTCACCAATCCCCTCAACCAGCCACGAGCCCGCATCCTGATAGCGTCCCGTTTCTACCTGATCGGCCAGGACCGAACCGGCCGGGTCGGCCAGCACAAATTCAGTCTGCGGTGAGTGCTCAGCGAACCACGCCTGTAGCCCACCCAGCGTCCCGCCAGACCCCACGCCGACGACGATGGCGTCAATCTTACCGTCAAGCTGTTCATACAGTTCAGGCGCGGTGGTGGTGCGGTGCGCCAGCGGGTTGGCTTCGTTATTAAACTGATCGATGTAATACGCCCCCGGCAGTTCATTCGCCAGACGTTGCGCGTAATCCTGATAGTAGGCAGGGTGGCCCTTATTGACATCGGAGCGGGTCAGTACCACCTGAGCCCCCAGTGCCCGCAGGTGGAAAATCTTCTCGCGGCTCATTTTGTCTGGCACCACCAGGATCAGCGAATAGCCTTTCTGCGCGGCGATCAAGGCCAGGCCAAGACCGGTATTTCCCGCCGTCGCCTCAATGATGGTACCGCCTGGCTGCAGCTGATCGTTGCGCTCCGCTTCGTTAATCATCGACAGTGCAACGCGGTCTTTAATCGAACCGCCCGGGTTCTGGTTTTCCAGCTTCAGAAACAACGAGCAGAGACCGGTATCAAGCTTATGCAGCTGGATAAGCGGGGTGTGGCCAATCAGTTCGGTGACGGAGTGGTAAATCGTCATGGTGTTTTCCTTTCAGGAGGTCATGACAGGATGATAGGGCGGGGAAATTAACCCCTTAAAGAATCCTTCACTCCGTTTTAGAACAGAAAAGAATATAAATGCCGTTTTTGGATGGAGGGATAGCAAGACGTAAAGTGCTCTGGATGTGAGGATGGCTATATCAGTCAAAAATGCTGCAAAATTAACCGTTTTCATCAGGTGATGACCCGCTGATATGCACATGCCAGATAATCATTTCTGAAATTGGTCTAAATGCCTGCCGGCGCGAAAACCGCTATTTATTCCTGCAAGTTATAACAAATTCCTTTTTGTTCATTTAAAAGGTGATAACGCCTGTTTACTATCATTTGGACATCCATACTGCTAAACCGCCATGCGCGGGACGGATTACACATAAGAATGATTGTACTCAGCAATATTTCGAAGGTTTTTGACAACGGGAAGGTTGCACTCACTGCCGTTGATAACGTCAATTTGACGATAGAGCAGGGGCAGATATACGGCATTATCGGTTACAGCGGCGCGGGTAAAAGTACTCTTATTCGTTTGCTGAATGGACTGGAAAAACCCACTCGTGGCAGTGTGACCATCAACGGACAGGACATTTCTGCCGCAAAGGGCGAAGCACTGCGCCAGGCGCGTCTGAAGATCAGCATGGTCTTCCAGCACTTCAATCTGCTTTGGTCGCGCACGGTGAGTGAGAATATCGCGTTCTCAATGCAAATCGCCGGTGTGCCAAAAGCCAACATTAAGGCCCGCGTGGCTGAACTGGTCGATCTCGTTGGGCTGAAGGGACGCGAGAACGCCTATCCCTCGCAGCTGAGCGGCGGGCAAAAACAGCGTGTGGGGATTGCGCGTGCATTGGCCAATAACCCCGACGTATTGCTTTGCGATGAAGCCACGTCAGCCCTCGACCCACAGACCACCGATCAGATCCTCGATCTGCTGCTGGACATTAACCGCCGCTTCAGGCTGACCATTGTGCTGATCACGCACGAGATGCACGTGGTGCGCAAAATTTGCGACCGCGTGGCGGTGATGGAGAACGGCAAAGTGGTGGAAGAGGGGGAGGTGCTGAGCGTCTTTACCCGTCCGCAGCAGCCTATCACTCAGCAGTTCGTCCGCCAGGTGAGCCAGTATGCCGAGGAAGAGACGTTTAATACGGAGCTGGCAGCTGACCTTGAAGGTAGCGTCATCAGGTTGACCTTTACGGGCCACAGCACCCATAAGCCGATCGTGGGCGAGCTGACTCTGCGCTACGGCCTGCCGTTTAACATTCTGCACGGAAAAATGACCCAAACGGCCCACGGCGTATTTGGGCAACTCTGGGTACATGTCGTGGCATCGGATGAACAACTGAGCAATATCCTCGCCGACCTGAAGCACAGCGATATTGAAGGCGAGGTAATAAAACATGGCTGAGACGCTTTTTCCTCATCTGAAGTGGGAGCAACTCTGGGCGGCGACGCTGGAAACGCTGTACATGACTGCGCTTTCCGGCGTGGCAACCTTTGTTCTTGGGATCGTCCTTGGCCTGGCGCTGTTTTTAACCGCGCGCGGCGGGTTGTTCCACAATCGCGCGGTCTACAGCGTGATTTCAATTGTGGTGAACGTGTTTCGTTCTATCCCGTTCATCATTCTGATTGTGCTGTTGATCCCGTTCACGAAAACCCTTGTCGGCACCATTCTTGGCGCCAACGCGGCGCTGCCGGCTCTGATTGTCGGTGCGGCACCGTTCTACGCACGCCTGGTCGAAATTGCCCTGCGTGAAGTGGACAAGGGGGTTATTGAAGCCACGCGCTCAATGGGCGCACGGCTGAGCACCCTGGTGTTTCGGGTTTTACTGCCGGAGTCATCACCTGCACTGGTATCAGGTATTACGGTAACGCTGATTGCGCTGGTGAGTTACAGCGCCATGGCGGGGGTGATTGGCGCAGGCGGTTTGGGAAATCTGGCTTATCTGGAAGGATTCCAGCGCAACCATGGCGACGTCACGCTGGTGGCGACGGTGACCATTCTGATCATCGTTTTCATTATCCAGTTCTGCGGCGACGTCCTGACCTCACTGTTAGATAAACGATAATCTCTAATAACACACAGGAACCATCATCATGAAAAAAACACTGACACTGATCGCCGCAGCAACCCTGAGCGCCCTGAGCTTTGCCACCTGGGCTGATACCCTGACCGTGGGGGCATCCAACACGCCGCACGCCGAAATTCTGGAGCAGGCGAAGCCTATCCTGGCGAAGCAGGGTATCGATCTGGAGATCAAACCTTTCCAGGACTACATTCTGCCCAACACCGCGCTGGCGGGTCATGATATTGACGCTAACTATTTCCAGCATATTCCTTACCTGAACAGCGTGCTGAAAGATCACGCCGGTGATAAGGATTATGATTTTGTCAGCGCGGGCGCGATCCACATCGAGCCAATCGGGATCTACTCCAAAAAATACAAATCCCTGAAAGATCTGCCGCAGGGCGGTAAAATCATCATGCGTGATGCTGTATCTGAAGAGGGCCGCATTCTCTCTATCTTCGAAAAAGAGGGGGTGATCAAACTGAAGCCGGGCATCGACAAAGTGACCGCGCGTATCAGCGATATCGTGGAAAACCCGAAAAAACTGCAGTTCACGCCTAACGTGGAAGCCTCTCTGCTGCCACAGATGTACAACAACGACGAAGGTGACGCGGTCGTGATTAACGCCAACTACGCGATTGATGCGGGCCTTGATCCTGTACATGACCCGATTGCGGTAGAGAGTGGTGAAAATAACCCTTATGCCAACATCATTACCGTGCATCGTGGTGACGAGAAGAAGAAAGATATCGTCGCGCTGGTGAACGTTCTGCACTCCAAAGCGATCCAGGACTGGATCCGCACCAAATACAAAGGCGCAGTGATCCCGGTAAACAACTAATTTATTGATTTTACGAATGAAGCCCGGCGGGACTCTCGCCGGGCTTCTTTTTTGTATCCGGGCGATGAATCATTTAAGCTGAGAGTTTAGGGCAATGGAGTGATGACGATGGGTAATGTGACCAAAGACGAAGCGCTGTATCAGGAGATGTGTCGGGTGGTCGGGAAGGTCGTTCTGGAGATGCGTGATTTGGGGCAGGAGCCGAAGCATATTGTCATTGCGGGGGTGCTGCGTACGGCGCTGGCGAACCAGCGCGTAAAACGTAGCGAGTTAACCACCCAGGCGATGGAAACCGTGGTCAAAGCGCTGGCCGGTTGAAGCGCCAGCGTTTCGCAAGCTGCTCAAGGGCGCAGCAGAGCAGGTAATAGACCACACCCGTAAAGATAAAAATGGCTGCCGGGTAAATTTGCACCCGGTTGTTCACCTGGCCGGCCACCGTGGTGAGCTCAGGGACATTCACAATAAACGCCAGCGACGTATCCTTCAGCAGGCTGATAAAAATCCCCACCAGTGACGGCAGAATATTGCGCAGCGCCTGCGGCAGCAGCACGCCCGACAGCGTTTGCCGGGTACTGAAACCCTGAGACAGGGCGGCCTCGTACTGCCCTGACGGTAAGGCGCTGAGTCCGGCCAGTACTGAATGCATAACCGAGGCCGCGGTAAACCAGGCCAGGGCCAGCGTGACGGTGAGCGCCCCCGGGAGATCGCCGCCGGTGATGAGCGGCAGCAGATACCACATCCAGAAAATCACAAAGATTAGCGGGATCCCGCGAATTAATTCCGCCCATACAAAGAGCGCCTTGCGCACAAGCCCCGTAAAACGCCAGGCCAGGCACGCGAGAGCAATTCCACCGGGCAGGGCGAGAGCCGCCGCGCCCAGCGCCATCAGCAATGAGAGCAAGACCCCGCCAGGCTCACCAACTGCCGCACGTCCCCAGAGCAGGTAATCCAGGTTATCGGTAATGACATTAAGTCCGGCAAGCATGGTTTCCCCTCCCTGAGATTGGGCTGAGGCGCACCAGCACCGCCCCCATCAGCATACCGGTAAGCAGGTACAGGACGGTGCCGACGGTAAACGCCTCCAGCGCATGGGCGTTGTAGCTTTCAATCTGTCTCACCTGATAGGTCAGTTCGGCAAAGCCAATGCCGCTGGCGAGCGATGAGAGTTTCATCAGATTGAGATACTGCCCGACAACGGGTTGCCAGGCGTTGGCCAGCCCCTGCGGCAGAAGGATGTAACGAAACAAGCGCCACGCGGAAAATCCTTGTGCGAGCGCCGCTTCCCGTTGCCCGGCAGGGACTGAACGTAGTCCCGATGCCACTTCCTCAATCAAGAAAGCCGAGGTGAATACGCCTAACCCCCATGCAGAACATAAAAACTCGGGGGTAAACCACCAGACGTCACCGGGCAAAACGGACCAGCGGTGATCCGCATTCACGGCATCCCGGAACGCCTGCGGTAACCCGTTCCAGGCGGCAAAATACCAGAACAGCAGTTGCACCAGCAGCGGCGTATTGCGAAACAGCGACACCCAGCTACTGACGACCGCGTTCCCGACGCGTCCACCCGTCAGGCGAAGAAGCAGAAAAAGCAGCGCGAGCAGGGTTGCCAGCAGCATCCCCGCGAGCGTCACCCACAGGGTGGTGAGAAATCCGGATACGATCCACTGCAGGGGCTGTCCGGTCAGCACGCCCTGCCAGTCAAGTGCGGGCATTAGAGATGCTCCTGATGCAGCGGGTTCAGGACTTTTTGCAGGAATCGCTGAGCGCGTGGGTGCGACGGTTGCCTGAAAAATTGCTCCGGTGGCGCGGTTTCAAGAACGTGCCCGGCGTCGATAAACACAATCCGGTCGGCAATTTCCCGGGCAAATTGCATCTCATGCGTCACCACAATCATGGTGATCCCGCTGTGCGCAAGCGCCTTCATCACGAACAGCACTTCGCCAATCATCTCCGGGTCAAGCGCGGAGGTCGGCTCATCGAACAAAATGATTTGCGGTGAAGAGGCCAGCGCGCGGGCAATCGCCACGCGCTGTTGCTGACCGCCGGAAAGTTCGGCAGGGAAATGGTGTGCTTTTTCCAGCATCCCCACCTTTTCCAGCAGTGCCAGCGCCCGCGCCTGAGCTGGCTGGGCCTTCCAGCCGTGAACATGCTCCAGCGCCAGCGTGATGTTTTGACTGGCGGTGAGGTGGGCGTAAAGATTGAACTGCTGAAACACAAACCCGACGCGGCTGCGCAACTGACGCAGCGCGGTACCGGAGAGCCGTCCGGTGGGCTTGTTATCGATCAGGATCTCGCCACCGCTCAGGGTTTCAAGCTGATTGATAAGCCGGATCAGGGTAGATTTACCGGAACCCGAAGGTCCGAGAATGGCCACCACTTCACCTGGCGTGATGGTGAGGTTAATGCCCTTTAAGACCTGATGGTTACCGTAATGTTTCTGCACATCGCGAAACTCGACGCTGGCATGTTCCAGATGTGAAAAATCCGCGGCACCGGCCGCGGAGTGTGAAAAAAGCGCTGAGAGCATATTACTGAGCTTCTATTTTAAAGGCACGAGGCTGTGGGGAGGGGGTATCCGGACCGAACCAGACGTCATAGATTTTTGCCGCCTGACCGTTCTTCTCAAGGTTAACAAGCTCGTCGTTGACGGCTTTCAGCAGAGCGGTTTCGCCTTTTTTTACCCCCACGCCAATCTCTTCTTTGCTGAGCAGATCGGGCAGTATTTTGAAGTTCGCCTTGTCCGGCGCCTGCGCCAGCAGACCGGCCAGAATCGTACTGTCCTGAGTGATAGCCTGCACGTTACCGTTGCGCAGGGCCGTCAGCGCCAGCGGAATATCGTCATAAGAGAGCACGCGGGCGTGCGGGAAACGCTGGTGCAGCGCCTGTTCACCCGTTGTGCCTTTTACCGCGCCAATGCGCGCCCGGCTATAGGCATCAAGCGTATCGGCAGCTTTTACCGGTACCAGGAACTGCTGGCCGGTCACGAAATAGGGAAGGGAGAAATCAACCACCTGCGCCCGTTCCGGGGTAATGGTGATATCTGCCACAATCAAATCCGCCTTACCGGACTGCAGGAGGGGAATGCGGTTAGCCGGGTTGGTGGCGACCAGTTCAAGCTTCACGCCAAGTGCACTGGCAAGCGCTCTGGCGAAATCGACGTCGTAGCCGACAATCTCATGGGTCTTTGCATCGATGGAGCCAAACGGCGGATTAGCATCAAAGGTGGCAACTTTGACCACGCCTGCGGCTTTAATATCCGCCAGTTGATCGGCCTGCACCTGCATTGAGAACAGACCGCCTGCCGCCAGTAAGCCCAGCACCAGTGTCCTTTTTTTAAACCCTTTCGTGTTTGCTGCCATAGTGATTGTTCATCCCGTTGTTTTTGTTTTACCCCGTTACGCTCCCATAAGCGAAAGCTCTCGCCAAATAAGAAATCGTTCTTTGCTATAAGCAAAAAAGCATTAGTGAACAAGGTGTTAATGGCGAGTAAAAGAATGGAGGGCTATTTGCAAATCCTGCACATCGACAGTGGATTTTGGTATTTCCCCTGTGCGGGTGTTGGGTGTTTAACTTAGGTCAAGTGAAGCGAAAGGGGGAAAGACGATGAAAAAGTGGATAAACACGTTACGGCGGTTTTTTGCGACCCGACCAGCGAATGCGGAGAACAGCGCGCAACGTGTTCTTGAGTCCGTACTGCCTGTCGCCAGCCTGTATGGCGTGGACGTTGCCAACATTGATCCGGAGTGGTTCCATGATAAAACGTCACGCTGAACTGCGCCGCACGCGCGAAATGTACTGGAATGAGCTGTGCGAAATTTTGTTCTGACAACGGTTAACTGCTAATGTCGGCAGGATGAATCTCCTGACCCGTTAACGGAATGAATAACACTCTTTTCAGGCGCACGGTTATTGTCTGGCTGCTGGTGTGCCTCATCAGCGGCGTTTTGCTCTATGCCGAACAGATCCGCCGCCAGTTCTGGGAACGCGATCGTGAGTTTTCGACACGCTATTCCACCCTTAGCGCCGTGCTGACGCAAAATGAATCTGTTTTGCCGTTACTCAACGGTGAGGAAGACCTCGCGGCTCTGCGCAAAAAATTCCCGCACATCCTCGCCCTTGAGAAAACCTCAGGCCGTGCGCTGAACGCTGCCCGTGTGGAATCGACCCGCGATTGTCAGTACTGGCTGTATAATCCCTGGCGTCAGATCCGCGTACTTATCGATCTTGCGCCGCTGCTCAGCACCCAACATACCTTTGATGCACTTGCCATTCGCTTCAATGACGCAGATAACGCGCCCCCTGCCGGGGCTTTCTGGCACTGGCAGCGGACCTTCACGCAACCCACACAACCTTTTACCCTTATGGCCACGGCAAAGCCGCACTGGCTGGCCGTCTCCTGGTGGGTATATCCGTTCCTGTTCTTCGGCTGGGCGGTGCTTATCGCCGCGGCCAGCCTGCTGCTCTGGCAACGGCGGCAGCGCCAGCACGCCGAACAGCGCGCACACTATTACCAGCATGCAAGGCTCAACACCCTGGGAGAGATCACCGCTGGGATCGTGCATGAGATTAACCAGCCGCTGACTGCCGTTCAGACCTGGATCCAGGGTGCTCAGCGTCAGCAACAGCAGGCGAATCCGCAGGCCGTATCGCAGGCGCTGGCTGCCGCGCTGGTACAAACCCAGCGTATCAGCGCGCTCTTAACCCGCTTTCGCGAACATGTGGTTCAGGAAAAAGTCACCTTGCGCGACATCGACCTGAAACCGTGCTGGCAGCAGGTGGTCGATCTCCTTGAACATGAACGCCGCTCTGAGCATATCGCGGTGAGCCATGCGTTCGCGGCAGGTGCCACGCGGGTTCTGGCAGACCGCCTCTGGCTTGAACAGGTGCTGCATAATCTGCTCAGTAATGCCATTCAGGCCCAGCAAGAGTGCGCGCAAGGGTGGGTGAAAATAACCAGCGAGAAACGGGAAAACTGGATTTATATCACCCTCACCGATGGCGGACCTGGCTTTAGCCCGGAGGCCTTGCAGAACGCCTTTATGCCGTTTTACAGCGGGCGGACGGAGGGAATAGGGCTGGGAATGACGTTAACGGAGTCGTTGATGACGCGCATGAATGGATCAATCACGCTGGGCAATGCGCCCCAGGGCGGGGCGCAGGTCCGGTTACAACTGGCGAGTGGAGAGGTAAATACGCGTGGATAACACAGTCTGGCTGATTGATGACGATGAATCCATCCGTGAGTCGCTGGCCTTCTTACTCTCGGGAATGGGCTGGCAGGTCAATGGGTTTGAAAGCGTGGACGCGTTTACGTCAGCGCACGGTGGGCGGGCGGCGCTCGTCGGCTGTCTGCTGCTGGATATGCGCATGCCGGGAAAAGGCGGGCTGACCTGGCTGGAGGAGGGCAAATGGCCCTGGCCGCTGTTGCCGGTTATCGTCATGACCGGACACGGTACCGTTGATGCCTGCCGCCGCGCCTTTCGCAATGGCGTCTTTGAGTTTTTCATCAAGCCGCTGGATGCCGATAAGCTCATTGAAACGGTGGGGCTCGCCTTCGAAGAGAGCCAGAAACGACTGACCCGCTGGCAGGAAACGTCGCGGATTAAAGCGCGTTTCGAACAACTGACGGCGCGTGAGCACGAGGTGCTGGCGGTGCTGATGGAAGGACGCAGCAATAAAGAGGTGGCCCTGCAGTTGAACCTCTCGCCCAGGACGGTTGAAGCGCACCGGGCCGCGGCGTTCGCCAAGCTTGGCGTGACCAGCCTGGTGCAGGCAATCCGCGATTACGACAAATTACAATCCGTATAACTACCAGGATAATTGCGTAATCAACCGAATTACGCTTCATCGCGCGTCTGAGTACGATCGAACGGTATTCAATCATTCGAGGACGTGCGATGAAAAAAGTAATGATGGCAGCCGCGCTTGTCGCCGGTAGCGTAAGCCTGACGGCACAGGCCGACGCATTGAACCAGAAAAATCTCTCCCTGGCGCAGGCCAACGCGCTGGCGACCTCCGCCATTCAGGCCTGCGTAGCGAAAAACTACCAGGTGACGGTCACCGTGGTGGACCGCGCCGGTGTGGTCAAAGCGGTGCAGCGTACCGACAATGCCGGGCCACACACGGTAAAAGCCAGCGAAATGAAAGCCTATACCGCGCTGAGTGCAAAAAATGCGTCAGGCAAGGTTATGGAAGCCGCGCAGAGCAATGCCGGCGCACAAAACATGCGTGATATTCCGGGCTTCCTGCTGCTGGCCGGTGGTCTGCCGGTGAAAGAGGGGGATGAGGTGATCGGCGCAATAGGGATCGGCGGTGCGCCGGGTGGTCATCTGGATGAAGCGTGCGCGCAGGCGGCGATTGACGGGCTGAAGAAATAATATAAAAAAGCACCGGGTTTTCCGGTGCTTTATCATCAGATCTTGCAGGCATCACCGCAGTCGTCATCGGCGATAATCGACTGCGCTTTTTTATCAGCGTCGTCGAGACGTTCCGCGTTACGCTCTTCAGCTTCATCCAGCCCGTTAAAGACCAAGTTTTCGAGATCAATTTCCATATGGCACCTGCTTTGTTCGGTTTTTGATACTGGCACAGTATAGGGCAAAAAGAGCCGGCAATGTACCGCGCAGCACATAACGATAATCCCTGCCATACTCAGTGCTTTATCGCTGAGGAGAGCTCATGATTACACTGTGTAAAACCTGCGGTACTTCTTATGACGCAACGCCGGTGCGATGCCCTGTGTGCGAGGATGAACGCCAGTATGTTCCGGCCAGCGGCCAGGCGTGGAGTGATTTTGCGACGGTGACGGCCACACACAGCAATAAATGGCAGCAGCTTGAGCCGCGGCTGCTCAGTATCAAAACGGTGCCCGCTTTTGCCATCAACCAGCGCGCGCTGCTTCTGCGTACCCCCCACGGCAATATCCTTTGGGATTGCATTGCGAATCTCGACCCGGCAACCAGAACCATCATCACGGCGCTCGGCGGCATCAGCGCGATCGCGATTTCACATCCTCACTACTACACCACAATGCAGGAGTGGGCCGGGGCTTTCGATGCGCCGGTTTACCTGCACGCGAACGATCGCGAGTGGGTTATGCGCGACAGTCCGATGCTCCACTTCTGGCAGGGCGATACGCTGGACATTTTCCCTGCGGTAACGTTATTACGCCTCGGAGGACATTTCGCCGGCGGAACGGTGCTGCACTGGCAGGAGGGTGATGGTGTCTTGCTGGCAGGCGATATTCTACAGGTCACGCCGGGCAAAGATGCCGTCTCGTTTATGTGGAGCTATCCGAATATGCTGCCGTTGCCCGCCCGCAGCGTCGAAGAGGTGACCGGGCGGCTGGTGGGGAAAAAATTCGCTCGCCTGTACGGCGCTTTTGAAGGGCAAAATATCCTGGCGAATGCGGATGAGATTGTGCAGCGGTCGGGTCAGAAATATATTGCTTGTCTGAAGTAAAGTCCGGTGGGTAAACTTTACTTGTGTGATCCCGATCATACCTAAACTAAAACAGATAAAAGAGAAATTGCTATGCAACATATCATTGAAGGTTTTCTCAGCTTTCAAAAAGAGATTTTCCCGCAACGTAAAGAGCTCTTCCGCAGTTTAGCGTCCAGCCAGAATCCCAAAGCGCTGTTCATCTCATGCTCTGACAGCCGTCTGGTCCCAGAACTGGTCACTCAGCAAGAGCCAGGACAACTCTTTGTCATTCGTAATGCTGGCAACATCGTGCCACCGTTCGGCCCTGAGCCAGGCGGTGTCTCCGCAACGATTGAATACGCGGTTGTTGCGCTGGGCGTGACCGATATTGTTATCTGCGGCCACTCCAACTGTGGGGCGATGAAAGCCATTGCCGACAATGCGGACCTCGAACCTATGCCGGCGGTTTCTCACTGGTTACGCTATTCCGATGCGGCAAAAGCGGTGGTTGAGAAGAAAACCTGGGATAAGCCAATCGATAAAGTGAATGCGATGGTGCAGGAAAACGTGTTTGCGCAGCTGAGCAACATTAAGACTCACCCGTCAGTGGCGGTGGGCCTGCGCAACAACGCCATCCGTCTTCACGGCTGGGTGTATGACATTGAAAGCGGCAAAATCCTTGCACTGGATAAAGAGACGAAAACCTTTGTCTCTTTATCCGATAACCCGCAGGTTTACTTCGAGTAATCCCGCGTTGCAGGGCACGGATGCCCTGTCAGTCATCACTGTACGGTAATTTCCGTCTTGAACCCGATGCGGTTTTCTCTGCGGCTTTTGCCATCGCCTCTGCTATCTCCGCACATTCCGCCAGTCCCTGAACAAAAGGGTGATCGTGCATCAGCCACGGGATTGCGCCAAATGCAATGCGTCCGCGAAGCGTTTCCGGCGCTTTTAACGTGTAATCCTCGCCAATATCCGGGATCTCATCGCCCGTCGCCTGTAGCTGCTTGCGCAGCGTCGGGAAGGGCAGATCTTTTGTTTTAAGCGGCTTTTGCCCGCGGGCATCAATAAAGACGTCGAAACGGTAGGCCGTCTCTTTAGTGGCGATGACCGTCTGCGCGCTGCCAATATCCAGCGTGTAATCATCACCCAGCGCCACAACACTAATGATGCCGGCCTCACGAAGCGCGAGAAGCCTGCGAATGGACTGCGGGGGAATGGCGGCATAGTTGTCGATAAAGACGCGTGCCAGCCCGTTTTTAAAGCGTTCAGCGTCCTTTTCGGTAAGATGAGGAACCATCTCCTGGACCACTTCATGCAGCCGAAGCACGGTGTAGCGCCAGGCCACCGTGCGCCGGTCACGTTTGTTCCGCTCGACCTCATTCAGGTTCTCTTCAGCCCAGGTAAACGGACCGTGCTGTTTTCGATCCTCAAACCACGCTTCGCGAAGGCTGTCCGCCGTCTGCATGCGCAGCGATATTTTTTCACACCAGGCCGGGTCGGCGAGTTCAAGCTCTTTCACCATCAGGGCGAAAATGCGGTCAAGCAGACCGTCTGATCCTTTGGCGATTTCGGCTTCGAGTACCGATTCGGTTAATACCGACAGCGGTTCGTACGGAATAGGGCAGTAAAAATCGGCCTCTGGCAGAATCCCGGTCCTGGACATGAGTACAATTTTTAACGCTTCACTTCCTTTATCGAGGAGGAATGTGCCGTCGCGAAACTCACCGTGCTGCATGACCACGGCCATCGCCGCGTCCAGCCCGCTTAAGGATGTTCCCATAATACCGACGCGGCAGGGGCGGATGCGGGCATCCATCAACCCTGACCACGGGCTTGGGAAATACGCGCGAGTGGCTTCCTCTTCTTCTGGCCAGACATGCCCGGTGGCGATCACGGCGAGATCGAATCGTTCCGGAAACGGCGTGTCATTGACCGAAAGCGTCACGCCGGAGGAGGACGGGGCAACATCGGTGACAGTGGCAGACGTGTGGATCTCAACCTGAAATCCCCGCCTCTTAGCTTCCTGGACTATCGTCTGGAAACTGTCGCGAAAATGCTCGCCCAGCAGAATACGGGGCAAAAACTGTCTGTCATGCAAGGTGGCTTTATCAACCTTAAAGCGCGCCAGATGGGCTTCACTCTGGCGCTTAAGCCAGTCGAGGTAGGTCATAAAAAGGGGCGGGATTTCAATGCTGGCAATGTTGGCCAGCATCAGGCGAGAGTTATCGTCGTCGTTGTAGGGCATTCCCACGCCAGCTTCGTCTGCCTGTTCAAAAACGGAGACAGAGAGCGGCGACGCGTTCTTAAGAAGAGAATAAAAGGTGTAAATCCCTGTAGGGCCGGAGCCGATAATGGCGATTTTCTTCATCGACAGTCTTCCTGTTTTTTTTCCATAAGAAAAGCGTAGCAGGAGAATAATGATGAAATTGGGGTATTAAGAAAAATCAGGCATTAAGAAGAGGATTTGCACCATTTCAGGACTGAAATGGTGCGTCCGAGTGGACTCGAACCACCGACCCCCACCATGTCAAGGTGGTGCTCTAACCAACTGAGCTACGGACGCAGAATGGTGCGTTCAATTGGACTCGAACCAACGACCCCCACCATGTCAAGGTGGTGCTCTAACCAACTGAGCTATGAACGCAACGTGTTGTCGGTGACAACGGGGACGAATATTAGCGGCACAGCATCGTTGAGGCAAGAGGGAAAATGCATTTTTCTCTCTGATTTCACGCGATTGCTTTATTACCGCGCAAAGTGAAGAGAAAGTAGCCGCCAGCTGGCGGCTACTGCGTATTTAACGTGCAGCGCGTTGCAATATTACCGAGGATGACTGGCGTTGCAGGAAGCGCATGCGCAGCATCATCATAATTGCCGCAGAGGTTAAGCCGATGATAAAGCCCATCCAGAATCCTGCCGGCCCCATGCGGTCAACCACCAGGTCGGTAAGCGCCAGGATATAACCACACGGCAGACCCAGCACCCAGTAAGCGATGAAGGTGATAAAGAAGATCGAACGCGTATCTTTATACCCACGCAGTACGCCGCTGCCAATCACCTGTATGGAGTCGGAGATCTGGTACACCGCGGCTAGCAGCATCAGGTGGGAGGCCAGGGCCACCACTTCCGGGTTATCGTTGTAAAGCAGGGCAATTTGCTCACGCAGCGTGATGGTAAACAGTGCCGTACAGATGGCCATACAGACACCGACGCCAAGCCCTGTGCGGGCCGCCGTTTGCGCATCCAGCGTCGAACCTTGCCCCAGACGAAAGCCCACGCGAATGGTCACCGCTGCGGCCAGCGACATCGGCAATACGAACATCAGGGAACTGAAGTTCAGCGCAATCTGGTGACCGGCTACGTTCACAATGCCGAGCGGAGAAACCAGCAGGGCGACCACGGCAAACAGCGTCACTTCAAAGAACAGCGCCAGTGCAATCGGCAGGCCTAACTGCACCAGACGCGTCATGATGTTCCAGTCCGGCGTGCTGAACGAACGTTCATTGCGGATATCGCGCATTGAACGGGCACGTTTCACATAAGAGATCATACTGAAGAACATCACCCAATAGACGGCAGCCGTCGCCACGCCGCAGCCGACGCCGCCGAGCTCCGGCATACCGAAGTGACCATAGATGAAGATGTAGTTCACCGGAATATTCACCAGCAAGCCGATAAAGCCCATCACCATTCCGGGCTTGGTTTTCGCCAGACCTTCACACTGGTTACGCGCGACCTGGAAGAACAGATAGCCAGGCGCACCCCACAGCAGGGCCCGCAGGTAGCCGACGGCTTTGTCAGCCAGAGCCGGGTCAATATTATGCATGGCGCGGATGATATGACCGGCATTCCACAGCACAACCATTATCAGCACGGAGACAAACCCTGCCAGCCAGAACCCCTGTCGAACCTGATGGGCAATACGTTCACGTCGCCCTGAGCCATTTAGCTGAGCGATAACCGGGGTGAGGGCGAGCAGCAGGCCGTGGCCAAACAGGATGGCCGGAAGCCAGATCGAGGTGCCTATTGCCACGGCGGCCATATCGGTGGCGCTGTAGCCACCCGCCATTACCGTATCCACAAATCCCATTGCGGTCTGGGCCACTTGCGCGATGATCACTGGTATAGCCAGTGCCAATAACTGGCGCGCTTCATTCATGTACTTCTGCACGTGAACACCTTTATATTCTAGTTATTTGAGAGACTAAAAAGGCCGCCGTAACTGGCAGCAAGAAGAAAATGCAGGGGGGTGCCAGCTATTGTAGCGGGGTTTAGCTATTTATCTAGTGAAAAAATCGCCACAAAATGCGCTCCGCTGGCAACCTGTTTTTCCAACTGTTATTGTGGTGGGATTAAACGGTGTCACCACCGTCCGGAAAAAACAGGAGTTGTAAGCATGTTTACTGGTATTGTGCAGGGCACCGCCAAAGTGGTGTCCATTGATGAAAAACCTAATTTCCGAACTCATGTGGTTGAGCTTCCGGAATATATGCTTGATGGCATTGAAACTGGCGCCTCGATTGCACATAACGGCTGTTGCCTGACGGTAACCGAAATTAACGGGAACCAGATTAGCTTTGATTTAATGAAAGAGACGCTGCGCATCACCAACCTGGGCGAGCTGGTGGTAGGGGATACCGTAAACGTAGAGCGTGCGGCCAGGTTCAGCGATGAGATTGGCGGCCATCTGATGTCAGGCCATATTATGACCACCGCGGAAGTGGCGAAGATTGTCACCTCGGAAAATAACCGTCAAATCTGGTTTAAAGTGCAGGATCCTTCATTAATGAAATACATCCTGTATAAAGGATTTATTGGTATTGATGGGATTAGCCTGACGGTTGGGGAAGTGACGCCGACCCGTTTCTGCGTGCATTTAATTCCTGAAACTCTCCAGCGTACAACCCTGGGGGCGAAAAAACTGGGGCATCGGGTTAATATCGAAATCGATCCGCAGACTCAGGCGGTTGTGGATACCGTTGAGCGGCTGTTGGCGGCAAAAGAAGCCGCAATAATAAAGACCGCAGAAGAAGAATAAAATGAACCCCGGATTTCCGGGGTTTTTTTTAGCGTGCGACCCGCAAACCGTGTTCTATCCCTCGGCTGAAAACAACCTGCCAAAGTTGAATATCACGCGCGCGAAAGGCGCCTGCGCAGGCATTGAGATAATAGCTGAACATCCGTTTAAACCGTTCAGAATAGTTGTCCGCAATTTCTGGCCAGGCTTCCTGGAAACGTGAATGCCATGCCATCAACGTGGTGTCATAATCCGCGCCAAAGTTATGCCAGTCTTCCATAATGAAATGAGGTTCACTGGCGTTAGCAATCTGGCGAACGGACGGCAAACAGCCATTCGGAAAGATGTATTTGTTGATCCACGGATCGACGTTATTGTCGGTGCGCTTAGAACCAATGGTGTGCAGCAGGAAGATGCCGTCAGGTTTCAAGTTACGGTCCACCACGCTGAAGTAGGTGTCATAGTTTTTCGGCCCCACGTGTTCGAACATGCCGACGGAGACTATGCGATCAAACTGCTCGTTCAGGTCGCGATAATCCTGAAGGCGAATATCCACATCAAGGCCCTGGCAGCGCTCCCGTGCCATTTTTTGCTGTTCAGCTGAAATGGTCACACCGACCACGCTGGCACCATAATGCTTCGCCATAAAATAGGCCAGACCACCCCATCCACAGCCGATATCCAGCACACGCATGCCCGGCTGTAGCTGCAGTTTTTCACAAATCAGACGTAGCTTAGCCTGTTGTGCTTCTTCAAGGGTTGAGGCCTCTTTCCAGTAGGCGCAGGAATATTGCATGAAAGGATCGAGCATGCGGCTGAACAGGTCATTACCGAGGTCGTAATGCTCCTTGCCGACGATCCACGCCCGTTTTTTGCTTTGCAGATTAAACAGCCGGGCGGAGGCGACACGTAATGTATCTTTCAGATTGCGGGGGAGCTGGTTTTCCAGACCGGCGCGTAAAACGCTGGAGAAAAACATATCCAGCCGTTCACACTCCCACCAGCCGTCCATATAACTTTCCCCCAGGCCTAACGATCCCTCCCGCAATACGCGTTTAAAAAAGTCGGGATGCTTAACCTGTGGATCGGATGGCGAAGATCCATTAATAGTGATGCCTGCACGACCTAACAGTTCACTGACGATCCGGGACCAGTTATCGTCCGGAACGCTGACTTCTTCTATACACGATGAACTCATAGCTTCTCCATCACCTTACTGTGATCAGAACCTTCAAACAGCGTAGACGCTTTTTATGGTTTGTGAGAAATCTCACGGTATTTCCCCGTGAGGCTAGTATCCGACGTAGAACAGAGGAAGGGAGATAACCCTTGCCGAAATGCCTTCCATGGTAAAACGGGAGCGCTCCGGCTCCCGTTAACACATAATATTTATCGTATTTAATCGAACCAAATTTAGTATAGGCCTCAAAATTTGGTGATTCAATAGAAAATTCTTAGCAACCTAATCACTGATATTTAACATAATTTCTGGCGCGATTATGCATGCGAGGTTTTCACCTCTGCGCGGTCATCCTGCTCACGTTGTGCCGCAGACTGCATACGGTATCCCAGAAGGGCCAGCGCAACCGTAACCAGCATGACGCTGGTGGTGGTCAGGAGCGGCGTGGCAATCAGCGCAGAGACCACCAGGCTTGCCAGGAAGCACAGACCCAGCTGCAGGGTATTCTGAAGCGCGGCCGCACGACCTGTTGCCTGTGGGAACGGACGTAACGCCTGGGCTACGACGATAGGGTAAATCGCACCGTTCGCCACGGCCATCACGCAGAATGGAATCAGAATTTCTGCCAGACCGGCGCCCGGGATAAAGCCCACAGCCCAGGTGGCGATCACGCTCAGCGCGTAGAGTACCAGCAGCCAGGGCAGCATCTGCTGACCTTCCCATTTTTGCAGCGCCGCGCGACAGCCATAGCCCCCGACCAGAAACGCGATGGTCTGCGGGACATAGCTCAGACCGATGGCGGCCGGGCTGTAACCCATATCGTGAAGAATGAACGGCGAACCGGTCAGCCACGCGAAGAAACTCGCCGAGCAGGCGGCATAAATCAGGACATTACCGCGGTACGCTTTGGTGCTCAGCAGAGAGGTGAAGGTCACCGGTGTTGTGTCAGCAGGCGTCTCTTTCTTATGTGCCGCTTTGAGTGTGAATGCCGGGATCATCAGGACCAGCGTGATGGCAAACAGCGTAGCGAAAATGGCCTGCCAGTCGAAATGCGCCAGGATCCAGCTCCCGAGCAGCGGGGCGAGGGCAGGCGAAAGCCCTACCAGCGGCATAATGGTGGCGAAAATGCGGTTTGTACGGTTGGCCGGATAGTAGTCGGTGACCAGCGCCTGCCAGGTCACCGCGGCAGCACAGACGCCAACGGCCTGCACGAAGCGCAGTACCAGCAGCCAGGTTGCATCGCGTACCCATAACATTCCCAGACAGCCGACGGCAAAGATAGCCAGCCCCAGCAACAGCACCGGTTTACGGCCAAAGCGGTCAGAGAGAGGCCCCCAGAGCAGCTGCGCGAAGGCAAAGCCCGCGAGGAATAAGCTCAGGCTGGCGCTGATGGCTGCCGCCGGGGTCTGTAAATCTTCCTGCATTGCGGCGAAGGCGGGCAGGTACATATCAGTGGCTAAAAAGCCCAGCACGCTTAAACCACCGAGCCAGACTAAAAATCCTTTCCTGGGTTGCATTGTTTTTTTCTCCTGAGGGAGGCAGGTCTATGTTTGCGCAGAGTGTAGGGAGTGCAAAGCAGCTTGTGAAACGCTAATATTTGGCGAGTGCATTCAAAATTTTTGCAGGCAGAAAATGTGGTCAGATTATTCTCTTGAAGTGGTCGATGCTGTTGCACGCAACGGCAGCTTTAGCGGTGCAGCGCAGGAGTTGCACCGCGTCCCCTCGGCAATCAGCTATACGGTGCGTCAGCTTGAAGAATGGCTGGCCGTTCCGCTGTTTGAACGGCGTCACCGTGATGTGGAATTAACGCCCGCCGGGGCATGGTTTTTGAAAGAAGGGCGTTCTGTTATCAAAAAAATGCAGATCACCCGCGAACAGTGTCAGCAGATCGCTAACGGCTGGCGAGGACATCTTTCCATTGCCGTGGATAACATCGTAAAACCGGAACGTACCCGGCAGATGATTGTCGATTTCTATCGCCATTTCTCGGATGTCGAATTGCGGGTATCCCAGGAAGTGTTTAACGGCGTCTGGGATGCGCTGGCGGATGGCAGGGCAGAGATGGCGATCGGTGCCACGCAGGCGATCCCGGTTGGGGGACGCTTTGCCTTTCGCGACATGGGCATGCTCAGCTGGAAATGTGTGGTGGCAAGCGATCATCCGCTGGCGGCCATGGACGGGCCGCTCAGCGACGAAACGCTCCGTAACTGGCCCTCGCTGGTGCTGGAAGATACCTCGCGTTCGTTGCCCAAACGCATTACCTGGCTGCTGGATAACCAGCGACGGGTGGTTGCGCCGGACTGGGAATCCTCAGCAACATGCCTCAGCGCAGGGCTGTGCGTTGCCATGGTCCCTGGCCATTTTGCACGGCCCCGAATCGACACCGGTGAATGGGTTGAACTGACGCTGGAAAATCCTTTTCCGGATGCGGCCTGTTGCCTCACCTGGCAACAAAATGATGTGTCGCCCGCAATGGCCTGGCTGCTGGATTACCTGGGAGACAGTGAGACGCTTAACCGGGAATGGCTACGGGAGCCAGTATAACTGGCCCCGTAAAAGATTAACGACGATAGTCGCGGAACGGGCCATCCGCAACGGAACGGCGTTCGATAAGACGCGGGTGAACTTCAATAGACTGAGACTCTTCACGCTTGTTGACGATCCTGTCCATCAGCATATTGAAGGCCGTTTCACCCAGCGAGTCTTTTGGCTGGTGGATGGTGGTCAGCGCCGGGGTAAAGAAGCGCGCGTTGCGCACGTTGTCATACCCGATCACGGAAATGTCCTGCGGCACGCGCAAACCCAGTTCATCGGCGGCACAGAGAGCACCCATCGCCATAATGTCACCGCCACAGAAAACGGCTGTCGGGCGATGCGGCTGGGAGACAATCTGCTGCATTGCGCGGTAACCGGATTCCGGTTCAAAGTCACCCTGCACGATCCAGTTTTCCGGCACGGTAATCAGCGCCTCTTCCATCGCTTTCATAAACCCGGCCAGACGCCCGGCTCCGGTGTTGCGCTCCAGTGGACCCGGGATCACACCAATCTCACGGTGACCGCGTTCAATCAGATAACGGCCTGCCATATAGCCGCCTTCAAACGCGTTATCGATGACGGAGTCGGTGAAGTCTGCACGTGCTTCGCCCCAGTCCATGACCACCATAGGAATATGGCGGTACTCTTCCAGCATGGAAAGCACGGACTCCGGATACTCTGAACACATCACCAGCAGGCCATCCACACGCTTTTGTGCCATCATGGAGAGATAAGCGCGCTGTTTTTCAATGCTGTTCCACGCGTTGCCCAGAATCAGGGTATAGCCTTTCTGGAAGCAGTTTTTCTCGACCGCTTCAATGATCTCGGCAAAATAGGCCGCTTCACTGCTGGTAGCCAGCAAACCAATGGATTTGGTGTGATTAACTTTGAGGCTGCGCGCCACCGCACTCGGTGAATAGTGTAATTCTTTGATTGCCGCCCAGACGGCGTTGCGCGTCTCTTCCGCCACAAAGCGGGTTTTGTTAATTACATGTGATACGGTTGTAGTGGAAACGTTTGCGCGTTTTGCTACGTCTTTAATTGTTGCCATTAAATGTCACTCCAGACCATATCCTAAACTCCTGAAAAACTTGAAGGTAAACGTTTGCCTTCTCTCACCCTTATCACGCAATCTTGAATTGCGGCACGCCGGGAAAACGACACAGGACGTCAGGAGGGGGTCAATGGCCGGTACGCTAATAAATTTAGCGTGGAATTTTGTCCTATCTTGATGAAAAGGGGAAGAGCTAAAGTGGTTATCAGTTTAAATCCAGGAAGATTTTTGAACTAAACTGTGTAAAAATGAGCAGGCTCACTTTTCGTGGGGAGATTAAAAGGAGAAAAATTGATGAGCTACGATCTGAAGTTTTCGCTGGTGACCACCGTTATTGTACTGGCTCTGATTGTTGCGGCGGGTCTGACGGCTGCATTGCATTGATTTACACGGAGGGAGAGCTCTCTCCCTCTCAGTTTTCCTGATTGTTACGCCTGCGGCAAAAATCTTTTGCCAATTTGTTAACTTCTCATTTTTTGTGATTGATGTCATGCTTTCGGCTTCTTTGTTCTGTGTCACGACATGACACGGCATCCGGAGTTGACGCATGAAAATCAATTTTCCCCTGCTTGCCCTGGCGATTGGCGCTTTTGGGATTGGCACCACTGAATTCTCCCCGATGGGGTTACTGCCTGTTATCGCCCGGGGCGTGGATGTTTCTATCCCGGCGGCCGGGATGCTCATCAGCGCCTACGCCATTGGCGTGATGGTGGGGGCACCGCTCATGACGCTTCTGCTTTCACACCGCGCGCGCCGCAATGCGCTGATTTTCCTGATGGCGATATTTACGCTGGGCAACGTGCTCTCCGCGATTGCTCCGGATTACACCACCCTGATGTTGTCCCGCATTCTGACCAGTCTTAACCACGGCGCGTTCTTTGGGCTGGGATCGGTTGTGGCCGCAAGCGTGGTGCCAAAACACAAGCAGGCGAGTGCCGTGGCAACCATGTTTATGGGTCTGACGATTGCCAACATTGGCGGTGTACCTGCCGCAACCTGGCTGGGTGAGGCGATCGGCTGGCGCATGTCGTTCCTGGCGACGGCCGTGCTGGGTGTTATCGCCATGGTGGCGTTGTACTTCTCCTTGCCGAAAGGCAGCGCTGGTGAACGTCCTGACGTCCGCAAAGAGCTGTCGGTACTGATGCGCCCGCAGGTGCTCTCCGCGCTGTTGACCACCGTACTGGGGGCGGGCGCCATGTTTACCCTGTACACCTATATTTCACCGGTGTTGCACGATATCACCCACGCGACGCCTCTCTTTGTGACCGCGATGCTGGTGCTGATTGGTGTCGGGTTCTCTATAGGCAACTATCTCGGCGGGAAATTCGCCGATCGTTCCGTGAGCGGGACGCTGAAAGGCTTTTTAACGCTGCTGATTGTCATCATGATCGCCATTCCATGGCTGGCGCGTAATGAGGTCGGGGCGGCGATGGCGATGGTTGTCTGGGGGGCTGCGACCTTTGCCGTGGTTCCGCCGCTGCAGATGCGCGTGATGCGCGTTGCCCATGAGGCACCGGGTCTCTCGTCGTCGGTCAATATTGGCGCGTTTAACCTTGGCAATGCGCTTGGAGCCGCTGCCGGTGGAGCCGTCATTTCTGGTGGCCTGGGATACAGCTTTGTGCCGGTGATGGGGGCGATAATTGCCGCGCTCGGCCTGCTGTTAGTGATGATGTCTGGCCGTAAACAGCCGGAAGCAGCGTGCGCTGCTGAATAATTAAAAAACGCAGAAGGGCAACCCCTTCTGCGTGTCTCTTACGCGGCGAAGTTCTTCGCCACAAACGCCCAGTTAACCAGTGCCCAGAAGTGCTCCAGGTAGTTCGGACGCGCGTTACGGTAATCAATGTAGTAAGCGTGTTCCCAGACGTCCACGGTCATCAGCGGCGTTGCGCTGGTGGTCAGTGGCGTACCCGCGTTCGAGGTGGAAACGATAGCCAGTTTGCCATCCGCGTCTTTCACCAGCCACGTCCAGCCAGAACCGAAGTTCTTGACTGCAGCATCCGTAAACTTCGCTTTAAAATCAGCAAAGCTGCCAAATGCCGCGTTAATCGCGCCAGCCAGTTCACCCGTAGGTTCGCCGCCTGCATTCGGTGCCAGGCAGTGCCAGTAGAAGGTGTGGTTCCACACCTGAGCGGCATTGTTAAAGACACCGCCCTCTGAACTGCGGACGATCTCTTCCAGCGTTTTGCCTTCAAAATCGGTGCCCTTGATCAGGTTGTTCAGATTGGTGACGTACGTCTGGTGATGTTTGCCGTAGTGATACTCCAGGGTTTCCGCAGAAATGTGCGGGGCCAGGGCGTCTTTTGCATATGGTAGTGCAGGTAATTCGAACGACATTGCTTCTCTCCTTATTGTTTTTTATGTTGCCAATAACCACACAGACAACAGGGACAGAATAGCAAATTGAAAGGGTATGCAAAAGAGGAACTTACCCTGCCACGGCTGTGGCAGGGCAGGGGTTAGCGAATGGTTTTTGGCGTCATCACGCGGCGTGCGCCGACATAGTGACGTACCCAGTAGTCTTCACTGAGAGAGGTTATCTGGATGTCCTGGCCGCTACGTGGGGACTGGATAAATTTCCCGTTGCCTACATATACGCCAACGTGGTCAGCCGTGCCGCGCCCCTGAGTGCGGAAGAAGACGAGATCGCCATTCTCCAGTTCACCGCGGTTGACCGGTGACGCGTCGCGCAGGTGATACATCTCATTGGCGGTACGTGGAATTCGGAACTTCACCAGATCTTTATAGGCGTAATAGACGAGGCCGCTGCAGTCGAAACCGGTACGCGGTGAGCTGCCGCCCCAGCGATAGGGTTTGCCAATCTGCCCCATCAGTTTGTTCAACGCCGTTTTTTGCGCTTTCTGTACGCGAACCTTATGCACTTCCGCTATTTTCGTGACCTTCGTGCATTTCGCTTTATGACCTTTGCGGGGGATGCATTTTTCCGTCACGAGATTAGCTGCAGTTTGCGAGGCTTTGCTTTTGGTTGCGTGGGCAGTGCGGGAAGGTTTTGTTTTCGTCTTGCTGGAGGCGGTCTTTTTAGTCTGGGTGGTGGTCTTTTTCTTGTCGTTCTTGCTGGTGGTTTTTTTCTTACGGTCTGTGGTTTTGGCCAGATGCGTTTTTTGTACAGCAGAGTGCCGCGCCTGTTGAGAGGCGTTCGCCACTGGCGTGAAAGTGAGTGTTGTAAACAGTAAAGCACAGAGCGTGATCGAGATTTTATTTATCCGCGCCACTGGGCAGTCCCCTGATAAATGCAGGTCATCAATAATACCCGCGAATGATTTACAAAGCCCGTCGATTCTAATCTATAAAAACCCGATAAGTTAATAGCATTTTTCAATCTACAATCCTGTTTCGTTAGCAAGTGCAAAAAAATTCATCAATCTGTCGCACTATTGTTCACTCCCTAAACAAAACCCTGAGTGCCGCAGGGTTAAACACCATTTGCAATGCAACTTTTCATCACTCGCGGTAAAATAAGAAAGACGTGACAAAAATGTTATTTTCCGATGGCAGTCTGAACCGCTACAATGACAGACGAATGCCGTAACAGAAGTTAAAGGAAGCAAGACATGAGCACCACTATTGAAAAAATCCAGCGCCAGATCGCTGAAAACCCGATTCTGCTGTATATGAAAGGTTCTCCGAAGCTGCCAAGCTGTGGCTTCTCCGCGCAAGCGGTTCAGGCGCTGTCTGCCTGTGGTGAGCGTTTTGCTTACGTTGATATCCTGCAGAACCCGGACATCCGCGCTGAGCTGCCTAAATACGCTAACTGGCCGACGTTCCCACAGCTGTGGGTAGACGGTGAGCTGGTCGGCGGTTGCGATATCCTGATCGAAATGTATCAGCGCGGTGAACTGCAGCAGCTGATCAAAGAAACGGCTGCGAAGTACAAAACGGAAGAGCCAGACGCGGAGTAAGTTATCTGCGAAGACAAAAAAGCGACCTCATGAGGTCGCTTTTTTTTATTCTTCACTGTCACCCATAGGCAGCGGCCAGCCGCCCAGACGCTTCCAGCGGTTCACAATTTCGCAAAACAGTTCCGCCGTCCGCTCGGTGTCATAAAGCGCGGAATGTGCCTGCGTACCGTCAAACTCAATGCCTGCCGTAATACATGCCTTTGATAATACCGTTTGTCCCAACGCCAGACCGCTCAGTGCCGCGGTATCGAAGGTCACAAACGGGTGGAAAGGGTTACGCTTGAGCGACGCGCGCTCGGCAGCGGCCATGGTAAAGGTGTGATCGAACGTGGCGTTATGCGCCACCATAATGGCGCGGCTGCAGTTGCTCTCTTTCATACCTTTACGCACCATTTTAAAAATGGCGTGCAGCGCGTCATATTCACTTACCGCACCACGCAGCGGGTTATGCGGATCGATGCCGTTAAAGGCCAGCGCCTCGGGCTGTAAGTTGGCCCCTTCAAACGGTTCAACGTGGAAATGCAGCGTGGTGTCCGGTGTAAGCCATCCCTGTTCATCCATCTTCAGCGTGATGGCGGCAATTTCAAGCAGCGCATCGGTTTTAGCGTTAAATCCGGCTGTTTCAACATCGATCACAACAGGATAAAAACCACGAAAACGGTCGCACAGACCGCTAAATTGAGCGTTATCGGACATCAGGGTCTCTTACATGGGGAAAAAAGCAGTGCGCATTATGGCAAATTTTGGATGGGGATGCAGTAAAAGTACGGGCGCATGTTGCGCCCTGCGGGATCAGTTGCCCAGACCGCGACCAGCGTCTTTGGCTTCAATCAGCTCGATTTTGTAGCCGTCCGGATCTTCAACAAACGCGATCACGGTGGTGCCGCCTTTGACCGGGCCAGCTTCGCGCGTCACGTTACCGCCGTTGCTGCGAATACGTTCACAGGCTTCGGCTGCGTTGTCCACTTCCAGCGCGATATGACCATAAGCGGTGCCCAGCTCATAGCTGTCCACGCCCCAGTTGTAGGTCAGTTCGATGACCGCTTCGTCCGTTTCCGGGCCGTAACCCACAAACGCCAGCGAGTATTTATATTCCGGGTTTTCGCTGGTGCGCAGCAGTTTCATACCCAGTACGTTAGTGTAGAAATCGACAGAACGTTGCAGATCGCCAACGCGCAGCATGGTGTGAAGTAGGCGCATAATTTCCTCATTAACCAATGGAATAGAATATCTATTTGAACAGAAACGATGTTTTAGTATAGCGGCGAAAGGTCGCCGCTATCAATGAGCAATGAAGAGATTACAGGGTAGGGTAGTCGGTATAACCTTCAGCGCCGCCGCCGTAGAAGCTTTCCGGACGCTGAGGGTTCAGCGCGGCTTTCTGCTGCAGACGGGCGACCAGATCAGGGTTAGCGATAAAATCGCGACCAAATGCAACGGCGTCGATCAAACCTTTGCTAATCAGATCTTCAGCTTTCTCAGGGGTATATGCACCTGCACCGATGATCACACCGTGGAAGCGTTCGCGTACTTTCTGACGGAAGGCTTCAGTGTAAGGCTGACCACCGGCCCAGTCTGGCTCGGACATATGCAGATACGCGATACCCCGTTTTGCCAGCTCTTCAATCAGATAAAGGGCATCCGCTTCTTCGTCCGGGCCGTTATCAACGTTCTGGAAAGAACCAATCGGGGACACGCGGATACCAATGCGGTCCGGGCTCCACTCCTGACATACGGCATCCACCACTTCCAGCACCAGGCGCGCACGGTTTTCAACGCTGCCGCCGTACTGGTCGGTACGATGGTTAGAGGACGGTGACAGGAACTGGTGCAGCAGATAGCCATGCGCGGAGTGCAGTTCAACCAGGTCGAAACCGGCTTCACGCGCATTCGCCACGGCCTGGCGGAAATCGTTAACAATCCCCGGGATCTCGTCCAGTTCAAGAGCGCGCGGCATAGACGTATCAACGCGGATCGCATTGCCGTTTTCATCACGCAGAGAGGTGCGGGTGTTCGCGCTCAGGGCAGAGGCGGAAACCGGTGCCTGACCGCCAGGCTGGATGCTGCTGTGAGAGATACGACCGGTATGCCACAGCTGGACGGCAATACGACCCTCTTCAGCGTGAACGCCAGCCGTGATTTTTTTCCACGCGGCAATCTGTTCCGGGCTGTGCAGACCTGGTGCGCCAGCGTAACCCTTAGCCTGAGCAGAAATCTGAGTGGCCTCGGTGATGATCAGGCCAGAGCTTGCGCGCTGACGGTAATATTCACCCATCAACGGGGTAGGGATATCACCCGGCTCAATGCTGCGCAGACGGGTAAGCGGGGCCATGAACACACGGTTTGGCGCGGTAACGGCACCCACTTTCAAGGGGGTAAATAATTTTTCAGCGGACATAAAGGCTCCTGAGTAGACCAGTCGTCTAGTAATTACGTAAATAAAAACGCCTGCTATACGCGAGGCGTAGTAATGCTGCTTTTTACATGTGCCAGTGCGCTTTCAAGCGGCACCGCACTGCGAGAAATCTTGGCCTGCAGGTTCGCGCCTAACCAGAGGGCGTATAAAACCTGCGCCTGGGTTAAAGGTTCGCCGGGAAAAGTCAGCGTTTTTTCATCGCGGCCTTTCTCCAGCGCCTGTGCCATGAGGGCGATAACCCCGCGGGCCCCTTTATCCATTGCTGTGCGCATATCTTCTGAAAGATCGCACACTTCGGCAGAAAGTTTTACCGTCAGGCAACCGCTGATGATGCCCTGCTGACAGAACTGGTTCAGCGTTTCCTGATAGAAGTGCAGAACACGATCGCGATAATTACCTTCGCCCGTGGCAAAGTGCGCTGCCAGGCGCTGATGGTAGCTGGCATAGTGCCGCTCCAGCATTGCCACGCCAAACGCCTCTTTGGACCGGAAGTAGTGATAAAACGACCCCTTCGGTACCTCAGCGGTTTTTAATAACTCGCTCAACCCCATACCGGTGAACCCGCGATGCATGCAAAGTCGCTCGCCGGTCGCCAGTAAATGTTCTCGGGTATCGTGTTCTGTATTTCTGCTCATGGCCGCACTCTAATAGACCGTTCGGTCTATTGCAAGCGTGTTCAGTGGCGACATGCGTTCAGAATATCCAGCTGCTGTTGATAAACCTTTGATTTAATGTCCATCATACCCAATACGGTAGAGAACAAATTGTCCTGCGAAACCGCATTTTTTGCTGCATGGTCACGTAAACACTGCGCGTTGACGCCGAAATTTTTCGCATAGTCTGGTGATAACCAGAACATAAACGGAATGTGCGTTTGTTGCTCTGGGGCCAGCAGATACGGCGTGCCGTGCAGATAAATCCCGCTTTCGCCCAGCGACTCCCCGTGATCCGAAAGGTAAATCAGGGCGGTATTCATGCTCGCCTGACGCGCTTTTAGGGCATCGATGGTTTTACTGACCATGCTGTCGGTATACAGGATGGTGTTGTCATAGGTATTCATCAGCGCCTGGTGATCGCAATCCTGAATTTCATTGGTATCGCAGGTTGGCGTAAATTTGCGGAAATTATCCGGATAACGGCGATAGTATGCCGGGCCGTGGCTGCCCATCAGGTGGATGACCAGTACGGAGTCCTGCTTCAGGCCATCCAGAACATTGTCCAGACGGGTGAAGTTCACATCGTCAATGCAGGAGTTGTCTTTGCAGAACTGATCGAGTTTCCACTGGGTCATGTCGGTATGGGGAACGCGATCGCAGGCGCCTTTACAACCGCCATCATTGTCACGCCACAGCATATTGATCCCCGCATGGGCGAGCACGTCCAGCAACCCTTCCTGGTGATGGGCCAGGTCGGCATCGTATTTACTGCGCGTCATACCGGAGAACATGCAGGGCACGGAGACGGCCGTTTCGGTGCCGCAGGAGGAGGCCTGCGGGAAGTTAATAACATCCTGCTTTTTCAGCTCGGGGTTTGTTTCACGCCCGTAGCCATTCAACGAGTAGTTCGCGGCGCGTGACGCTTCACCGATGACCAGCACCAGAACGGTTTTCTTTTGTTGGCCTGTAATCAGCGGCCCTTTATGGGCATCTTCACCGATCCGGACCAGCGTTTGATCGCCTGCAAACCAGCGCATTTTGCTGTATTTGACCATCGCGCTGACATAGTTCGCGGGGGTCACCATTTTGACGATGCTTTTGTTATTGCGAAACAGCGATGCGTAATCTTTATAAAACAGGGCGGCGATGAGGATGATAACCAGCAGGGCGCCGAGCATTGCGGCAAAACGGGTCAGCAGGGCGTACCACCATTTCCCGGTGCGAATGCGGATCATGGCCAGCACCACGGACGGAACAAGACCGGCAACGACAATCCACAGGATCATCTGCGGCGTCACCAGGGCGGTGGCTTCCTGAGAGTTGGTTTCGAACACGTTAACAATCATGTTCTGATCGATAACCGCGCCGTAGGTATACATAAAGTAGGTCGCGGCGGCGCATCCGACGGTCAAGACAATCAGCAGCGGTTTACGAATAAACGGGATATTAAGCAGACTAAAAACAATGACCCAGCCGCAAAACAGCACCAGTGGAACGGACGCGGCAAAGAGGACGTCATGGATATGCGCGGGCGCGATAATAGCCCAGCTACGCTGAATAAACAGCGCGTTTAATACGGTAAAGAAAAGTGCACAGCCCAGAGTAAATTTTATGTCGTTACATTGTAACTTTTTGATTAGCCACATCGATCAGAAAACCTGCAATTTTAATGATGGGGCGAGTATAGAGAACGAAGATTAGTGAAACCTTAATGCCACAAAACTGTGGTAAAGCCCTTGCACGCGGGACGTTTAGCGTCTTCACTGTAGGTGATAGTCGTTATCGGGAGGTGAGTGTGGCAGAGCAACTGGAGTTTTTCCCCATCCAGAGCCCGTGCCGGGGTATTTGTCAGGTGGATGAACGCGGATATTGCCGTGGCTGCATGCGCACGCGCGATGAGCGTTTTAACTGGCAACACTTCAGCGACACGCAGAAACAGGAGGTGCTCCGTCTCTGTCGACAGCGACTTCTGCGCAAAATACGCGCAAACAAAGCCGGTGACACCGAAGAACCCCAGCAACCTTCACTGTTTTAACACGGTAATTGCGTATACTCATGACATCACGTCCTTGAGGAAAATGTTATGGTTCAGCGAATTACCCTTGCCCCCCAGGGGCCAGAATTCTCCCGCTTTGTGATGGGCTACTGGCGCCTTATGGACTGGAATATGTCCCCCCTCCAGCTGGCAAGCTTTATTGAAGAGCATCTCGACTTAGGGATCACCACGGTCGATCACGCTGATATTTACGGTGGCTATCAGTGTGAAGCCGCGTTCGGCGAGGCACTCAAACTGGTTCCTGCGTTACGCGAACGCATGGAGATCGTCACCAAATGCGGGATTGCCACGACGGCAAAACCGGAACATGCTCTCGGCCATTACATTACCGACAGCGCGCACATCATTAAGAGCGCCGAACAGTCGCTGGTTAACCTGGCGACCGATCATATCGATCTGCTACTGATCCACCGCCCCGATCCGTTGATGGATGCCGATGAGGTGGCCGAAGCGTTTCTGAATCTGCATCAAAGCGGCAAAGTGCGTCATTTCGGCGTATCAAACTTTACCCCTGCACAGTTTGCGCTGCTGCAGTCTCGTCTGCCGTTTACCCTGGCCACCAACCAGGTTGAAATTTCTCCGGTTCATCAGCCGCTGTTGCTGGATGGCACGCTCGATCAGCTTCAGCAGTTGCGTATCCGTCCGATGGCGTGGTCGTGTCTGGGCGGCGGACGTCTGTTTAATGATGATGAATTCCAGCCGCTGCGCACTGAGCTTGAGACCATTGCCCGCGAACTGAATGCCGGGAGCATCGAACAGGTGGTGTACGCGTGGATCCTGCGTCTGCCGTCAAAACCACTGCCGATCATTGGCTCGGGCAAAATTGAACGCGTACGCGCCGCCATTGCCGCGGAAGAGTTGCAGATGACCCGTCAGCAGTGGTTCCGCATCCGCAAAGCGGCGCTGGGTTACGACGTCCCGTAACCGGTAAAACGTGACTTTCCGGTGAAATCTTTGCCCCTGGTATAAACTTAAGGGGCAAAAAACAACCCGTGGAGGTCATATGAAGCGTTTTACTCTGGCTCTCGTCACGCTGGTGGTCTGTGCAGGTGCGCAGGCGGCCAGTGATGAAGTGGAAATGAATCTCGTCACCTCTCAGGGTGTAGGTCAGTCCATCGGCACGGTGAAAATCACTGAAACCGACAAGGGACTGGAATTCGCGCCCAATCTCAAAGCCCTTCCTCCTGGCGAACATGGTTTCCATGTCCATGCTAACGGTAGCTGTCAGCCCGCATTAAAAGAGGGTAAAGCCTCGGCTGCGGAGGCGGCAGGCGGCCACCTCGACCCACAACATACCGGTAAGCATGAAGGTCCTGACGGTATGGGACATCTGGGCGATTTGCCGGTGCTGGTGGTGAATAACGACGGCAAAGCCACGGATCCCGTCGTCGCGCCGCGGCTGAAAAAGCTGGATGAAGTGAAAGGCAAGGCGCTGATGATCCATGTCGGCGGCGACAATATGTCCGATCAGCCAAAACCGCTTGGCGGTGGCGGGGCTCGCTATGCCTGCGGGGTGATGTGATCCCCAATTGTACCCGGAGCCGGTGCCTGTTCCAGCTGCGACAGTGAGCAGTGCAGGCGCCAGATTATCGAGGCTAAATCTCGTGCTGCAGGCGAGTGGTGGTGCGCAAGGGTATCGCAAATTCGCTGAAGTTCAGCAAGCGTGGTTTCCAGTGGACGCTGCTGGACACCGCGTTCGCTCATGACATCGCGTAGCAGGGTGATGCAGACATCACGAACCTGCGACAGCGGGTCGGACCGTGTTTCCCATGCCCTAAGTTGCCAGACCACGTGAGAGCAGTTCAACAGCACCACGCCCCAGCGCAACAGCCAGCGGCGCGAAAGGGAGTCCTGGCTGTTATTGAGCTGGCTGACATAGTGATAGACCAGCGATTCATACTCACTTTCACGTAAATGCGGTTTTCGACTCAACTGATCGACAAAACCTCTGCGTAACTCGCGGATATGCCGGCGACTCTTGCGCGCATCTGAACCCGGACGTAACACCGCAAATGCCAGCCACGCCAGCCCAACGCCAAGGATCTTCGCCAGATTATCATTGAGAAAATCGGCGTAGTCATAAACCGGCGGGTTAGTGACGGAGATAAACGAGCCCATAAATACAATCAGCTGTCCCCACAGCCCCGCGAGTTTGGGCATTTGCAGCTTTAGCAGCTGCATGGTGGTTAACAGCGGGAACAGGAACAGAAGGAACTGCCACAGGTCGCTTATCTGCACCATCAACCCAAACTTCACGGCAAAACTAAACAGCGAAAGCAGCACCAGGGTGCGCAGCAGCAGCGTGAGGGAGTTGAACGGTGACGCGGCGACGGAGTACAGCACGCAGCTGATAGCAGCAAGCGTCAGGGCCGCAGGGCCTGACTCCCACTGGGTGGTGATACTCCACGCGCCAACCAGCGTGAGCGCGCAAAAGGTACGAAAACCGCTCCACAGTGCCTCCATCGAGTCTGTGTGTCGTGCCAGCGCCGGGCTACCGGGGACAGCGAACTCGGTGACCGGGGTGGCATTTTCCACGGCGTTAATCCAGCGGCTGCTGCGCAGATACAACCGGCAAAAATAGTTGAGACGCTGCCAGAAGGCGCGGTGACGGTAATCGTACTCATCTACTGGCGCGAGCGGGGCGATAATCTTCGCGACGGTGTAGATGTCGGCATCCGGGCGTGCAAGCGCCGCAAGCAGCGTTTCAATCACGGCGCGCGTATGTGCAGGGGGCGTGGGCCAGTTGAGCAGCATCCGGCGCAGGCTGGAGATTGAGCTGGTCATACGCAGCTGCTGATGCAACAGATAGTTCAGCAGGGTGTTCTGACGACGAAAGCGATAGTGGCTCCAGAAGGCCTGAATGCGTAACAGATTCATGGTCAGGATCTGGCCGATCACCTTTTCGTGCGCAAGACGGATGTCGTCGTTGGTATCCGGTTGCCAGAGCAGGCTTGCGTGCTCCAGTAAACGGGTATGCATGGTCTTCAGGGCGGTAATAAGCGCGGTGCCATCGGAAGTGCTCGGCAGGATCATCATCATGAAACCGCCGCTCAGAATACCGACAATCACTTCGCAGACGCGCGCCTGTGCGATGTCCCACAGCTCGGTGGTATCGAGCACATTCACCACCGGAAAGGCGATAATGGCGGCGGTATAGCCGGCCAGCTGGAAGGCATAGGCAACATTATTCGTAAAGTGCGCGCAGGCCCAGGTACAAAAGCCCAGCCATATCGCCATGCTCAACAAAAAAAGCCACGGATCGTTCAGCGTATGACCTGCAATGATTAACGCTGCGGTGGCACCCAACAGGCTGCCGGCAATACGTCCAAGACTTTTGCTGATCACCCCGCCGACGGTGGGGAAACTCACCACCGCGGCAGAGGTCATTGCCCAGTAGGGCTGATCAAGGTTGAGGTAATAGGCGACAGTCAGCGCCAGACACATCGCAATGCCATTACGCAGCGCATAGCGCCACTGCGGACGTGTCGCTTTCATCCACGGCGTATTTCGCCAGGAGAAGGCCTGCAGGTTCATCAACGGGTCCCGATGGCGACGGTGCAGGTTGTGCCGGAGACCAGCGTCATGCCCTGCGGTAAACGATCAAACTCCACACGAACCGGTACGCGCTGGGCCAGACGCACCCACGGCACGTTCGGTTTGATGTCCGGTACCAGGCCTGAATCCATTTCAACACTCTGATCGTAAATGGCGCGGCCAATGCTGGAGACGTGACCCTGTAACCGCTGCGAGCCGCTGTAAAGCGTAATGGTAGCGGGAGACCCTTCGCGAATATGGCGAAGCTTGGTCTCTTCAAAATAACCCACCACATAGAACGAGTGGCTGTCGACAAGGGCGAAAACGGGTTGCCCGGCGGTGGCATAATTCCCCACGCGGGCTGACAGGTTGGTGATCCATCCATCGACTGGCGCGGTAATAACGGTTTGTGTCAGCTCCCACTGCGCCTGTTTGAGCGTAGCCTCCGCGACGTTCACGCTCGCCTGCATGGCCTTAACGTTGATATTGGCAGTATCTAAATCTTCTGCGGAAATATAGTTGCGCGACAAATGCCGGCGGCGATTGGCTTCGTTATTGGCTTTTGCTAAATCAGACTGGGCCTTCGCCAGCTGTGCCTGGGCGTTAAGGATCGCAATATGATAGGGGGTGTCGTCGATACGGAATAACACGTCACCCTTTTTAACGTACTGGTTATCTTTCACAACAAGCGTCGTAATGCTGCCCGAAACCTGTGGGGTAATGCTGACCTGCTCAGCCCGCACTTTGCCGTCACGTGTCCAGGGTGACTGCATATAAAAATTCCAGAGCCACCACCCGGCAACCAGGGCCAGAGCAAGAACAATCAGCGTGGAAAAGTACTTCAGCGTTTTCAGGGGCATATTCACCACACAATCAAGACAGCTAGGCCCAGGCATACGGAAAGGGCAAACAGGGAGAGATCCATTAACATGGGGTGCCAAATCTCGCCGGAGTACATCCAGTCGCGAAGCAGGCGATGGGCTATGAGCCAAATCATAAAGCCGACCAGGACGGCCTTAAACAAGGGCGGAAAGTAGACTGACGCACCGAAAATCAGGTCCTGAAGGGGGAGTCCCACGGAGCTTTGAAAAAACGTCACGGGCAGAGATCCTTTGCAGTGAACAAAATGCCGCGAGGGCGAGTCTTAATCTGATGGAACATCACAATTCAGTGTAAGTCATCCTTTTAAGTTCGATGAATGCAGTATTGCATTTGTTTTGCCAATACAAATGCTGCACACTATTCTAAAATCAGTATAATAACTTAGCAAGCTAATTATAAGGAGATGAAATTGGAATCGCCATTAGGTTCTGATCTGGCAAGGTTGGTACGCGTCTGGCGTGCTCTGATTGACCATCGCCTGAAACCTCTGGAATTGACACAGACGCACTGGGTCACGCTGCATAACATTCATCAGCTGCCACCCGACCAGTCACAAATTCAACTGGCAAAAGCGATCGGCATTGAGCAACCATCACTGGTACGTACGCTTGACCAACTGGAAGAGAAAGGACTCATCTCCCGGCAAACCTGCGCCAGCGATCGTCGCGCTAAGCGGATTAAGCTCACTGAGAAAGCGGCACCTATCATTACTGAAATGGAAGCCGTTATCACCAAAACGCGCGGCGAAATCCTTTCCGGGGTTTCACCCGCAGAGCTTGAACTGCTCATCAGCCTCATTGGACGCCTCGAGCAGAACATCCATGAGCTGCAGTCACGCGACTGACACCATCATAAGGCCTTGCAGCAGCAAGGCCTTTTTTACCTCGACACAACGACACGGTTACGCCCGGTCTCTTTCGCTTCATACATCGCCTTGTCAGCATTCTCCACGCACGCTTCAGCGGTCGTCGTCGGAGAGGTGGCGGTAAATACCCCCATGCTAATCGTGATGGATTCAGGTAACTGACCCCCGCTGCTGACCTTATCAAAACTGCTCAGCTTTAGCCGTATGCGTTCAGCCACCTGGTACGCTGCCTCCGACGAAGTATTGGTCAGCATCAGGACAAATTCTTCCCCACCAATACGTGCCGCAATGTCCTGCGGGCGGACGGAATCCATCAGCAGGTTGGCGACAAACTGCAATACTTTGTCTCCCTGCAGATGGCCGTAGCAGTCGTTGATGCGCTTAAAACGGTCGAGATCGCTGACGATAACCGACACAGGGTGGTTGGCTTTGCTGATGTTGAGTGCCTGATTTAAGGCGTCGTAAAAATAACTGCGGTTGTAGAGGCGCGTCAGCGGGTCGCGGATCGAGTTCTGATAAGACTGCTGATACTTTATGTGCGAGTCGCGATACAGGTTAAAGACGTCGTACAGCAGGACAAAAATAATCATCAGCGTCGCCACGGTTTCGAATAAGCGAGCGTGATACCAGGACGTGTCCTCGGCATGTCCGCCGGCTAACAGTAATGAGAGCGTCAGGACATAACAGACACATAAGAAATTACCGCCAACCCAAAAAAGATTCCGCACCCGGGTAATCGTCATTAACGTTGCTAATGCCACAACCCAGAGAAGAATCAAAAAGATATTTATGACCTGGCTCCAGAGAACCATAAATTGCCGGGTTTCATTATCTACCAGATCCAGCGTTATCAGTGCCGAGTGGCTGGAGCAGAACCAGGCCAGGGCGACCATAGAAACCGTAAACAGCATTGTACCGATAACCACGGCAATATGCGCGGGGCGTGAAAGGGGATAATCCCGAATGGAATAGAGTAACGCTGAGACTATTATCAGCACCGCCATAAGAATATGACGGAACATAAAGAAGATCATGGCGTCGTTATAGTCGACAACATTGAACTGATAGAGATCCAGCCATGACGGGAAGCTGGACAGGGTACCGGCCATCAGCATCGTCGACCCGGCGAAGGCCGAGGCGAGGGCGATAAGGTACAACCGCCGTCTGTCGCACCAGTATTTCATGACCATGAAGCAGGCAATAAACAGGTGGAATACCAGCAAAAATATGGTAAGTGTCGGGAATAGCAGCGGTGAGAATGAAGGGACTAATTCGACCAGTTTTACAAAGAGACCTTGTAATATACCAACGACGACGATGCATCCAAAACAGAATGTAATATAAGGGTTCTTAAAATATCGTTGTAGTGCAAGCATAGGGATTTGACGGAATAATAAAATTAAAAAATGTAAAGTAAGAAAGAGAGTAACAGGCGTGGAGAGTAAATACTTTGCGCAGGAACAAGATATACCGCGCTTAATGATTCATGGCGGGAATTTTTTTTGTAAATATATTGTTTATAATTATATTATATGTAAATAGATTTGTTTACTGGATTTGCTAAATGGATTTCTTAAATGGATGTGGTCTGATGACCACATCCAGTTTGAATTAGCGTGGAGAAACGGTGACCTGGCTTCCGTTGCTCGCCAGAACAACGCGCTGGCCAGCAGAGAAACGGGTATTACCTTGTTTCTGTACTACCATGATGGTGCTGCCGTCATCTTTACGGATTTCCAGTTCTACGCCCTGGCTTTTGTTCATTGCACCCTGAACGCCCTGGCCTGCAACACCACCCGCAACGGCACCTGCTGCCGTGGCCAGCGAACGGCCCGTGCCACCGCCTACGGTATTACCGAGGAAGCCACCCAGCACAGCACCGCCGATGGCGCCCATCACGTTGCTGTCATCGCCACCCTGAATTTGTACAGGACGTGCGTTAACAACGGTACCGTAAGTGACGCTCTGAACCTGTTTGGCTTCAGAAGCGCTGTACACGTCGCCAGAAAGTGAACTGTCATTCACACAGCCTGCAAGGGTTAAACCGATCAGCGAAACGCCCAGTACACGTAAAATCATTTGAATCTCCTGTTCACCAAAAACGCCCGATGGCGGGCATCCGTTATGGCTAAATTATATGGCATAAGGGGCCATAGTTCATATCTTTGCACTAACAATAAGAAAATTGTACTTGAATTTAACTTAACGAGACATAAACGGGCACCCGGCAGGTTACCTGTCTGAGATTGTTAAAAAATATTATCGCCGGATAGCAAAGCGGCGCTGTTTATGGTTGAGTGGAGAGCATTAGCCCACGCAACGTAAGGAAAGCGCATGAAATCGGGTCGCTACATTGGTGTGATGTCGGGTACCAGTCTGGATGGCGTAGACGTCGTTCTGGCCGCTATTGATGAAAACATGGTGGCACAGCAGGCGAGCCTGACCTGGCCTATCCCCCTGGCGCTGAAAGAGGACATTCTCAGTGTCTGTCAGGGGCAGCAACTGACGCTTTCTCAGTTTGGTCAGCTTGATGTGCGGCTGGGGGCGCTGTTTGCCGATGCGGTACTGGCCCTGATGCATAAAGAAAAGCTTCGCCCGCAGGATGTCGTCGCTATCGGCTGTCACGGACAAACGGTCTGGCATGAGCCGGTCGGCGATGCACCGCATACCCTGCAAATCGGCGACAACAACCAGATTGTGGCGAAGACGGGCGTGACCGTAGTCGGTGATTTTCGGCGTCGCGATATTGCGCTTGGCGGGCAAGGCGCGCCGCTGGTGCCCGCTTTTCATCAGGCATTGTTGACCCATCCGACAGAGCGCCGAATGGTGCTGAACATTGGCGGTATCGCCAACCTGTCTCTGCTTATCCCGGATCAACCCGTACGTGGCTATGACACCGGCCCGGGTAACATGCTGATGGATGCCTGGATCTGGCGTCAGCGTGGTCAGGCGTATGATAAAGACGCGCAGTGGGCCAGCGAAGGCAAAGTGATCATCCCGCTGTTGCAGTCCATGCTAAGCGATCCGTACTTCGCCCTACCGGCGCCCAAAAGCACGGGGCGCGAATATTTCAACTATGGCTGGCTCGAACGTCAGCTGGCGCAGTTCCCGGCGCTTGCACCGCAGGATGTCCAGGCGACGCTCGCCGAGTTAACGGCGGTTTCGATATCGGAACAGGTTCTTCTCAGCGGTGGCTGCGAACGCCTGCTGGTGTGCGGCGGTGGCAGCCGTAACCCGTTGGTGATGGCACGTCTTGCCGGGTTATTGCCGGGTACCGAGGTGACGACCACCGATGAAGCCGGCATCAGCGGCGATGATATGGAAGCGCTGGCTTTTGCCTGGCTTGCCTGGCGTACCATTGCCGGGCTACCGGGCAATTTGCCGTCGGTGACTGGCGCACGTGAGGCCAGCGTCCTCGGGGCCATTTTCCCGGCGAATCCACGTCATAATCAGAGTTAACTGAAATTCAGCGCTGCGTGTGGTCGTTAGAATGGAATGAAACAGGAGGGCAGCCATGCCCTCCAGGACCAGGAAAGTCTTCGGAATACGCCCATGAAAAAACTTCTTCTTATTGCCGCGCCTTTATTGCTGTCAGGATGCAGCGTCTACAACCAGTTCCTTGATCGCATGCAGACCGATACCCTGGAGTATCGCTGTGATGAAAAACCGCTGACCGTTAAGCTGAACAATCCGCGTCAGGAAGCCAGTTTTGTCTACGACAACAAATTGCTCACCCTCAAGCAGGGCATTTCTGCCTCCGGCGCACGCTACACGGACGGAATTTATGTCTTCTGGTCGAAAGGCGACAGCGCCACCGTCTACAAACGCGACCGTATTGTGCTGAACAATTGCCAGCTCGAAAATCCGAAGCGTTGAGATTTTTACAGGGGCGGCGCACAATAGCGCCACCCAATGTCAATGTCAGCTAACGCCATGTCAGATAACGACGAACTGCAGCAAATTGCGCATCTGCGCCGTGAATACACCAAAGGCGGCCTGCGTCGCCAGGATCTTCCCGCCGAACCCCTCGTGCTTTTTGAACGCTGGCTGAAACAGGCCTGCGAAGCGAAACTCGCCGACCCAACGGCAATGGTTGTCGCAACGGTAGATGAAAACGGTCAACCGTATCAGCGTATCGTCCTGCTCAAACATTATGACGAGAAAGGCCTGGTGTTTTACACCAACCTGGGCAGTCGTAAGGCACACCACCTGGAAAACAATCCTCGTATCAGCCTGCTGTTCCCGTGGCATATGCTGGAGCGTCAGGTGATGGTCATCGGCAAAGCAGAGCGTCTTTCCACGCTGGAAGTGGTGAAGTATTTCCACAGCCGTCCGCGTGACAGTCAGATTGGCGCCTGGGTCTCAAAACAGTCCAGCCGTATTTCGGCGCGTGGCGTGCTTGAAAGCAAATTCCTCGAATTGAAGCAGAAATTCCAGCAGGGCGAAGTTCCGTTGCCCAGTTTCTGGGGGGGCTTCCGCATTCCGATCGAGCAGATGGAGTTCTGGCAGGGCGGCGAACACCGTCTGCATGACCGCTTTTTATACCAGCGTGAAAATGGCGGCTGGAAAATCGACAGGCTGGCACCGTAATCGCCGAAATTTGTTGATTTAAGCGCTAGCGCAGGCCGCGCTTGCGCTTTATTCTATGTACCTTTCGCATCAGGCGAAAAGTCGTGTACCGGCAAAGGTGCAGTCGTTTATACATGGAGAATTTGATGGCAAGCAGTAACTTGATTAAACAATTGCAAGAGCGGGGCCTTGTGGCTCAGGTGACGGACGAGGAAGCGTTAGCAGAGCGACTGGCGCAAGGCCCGATCGCGCTCTATTGCGGCTTCGATCCTACCGCTGACAGCTTGCATTTGGGGCATCTTGTTCCATTGTTATGCCTGAAACGCTTCCAGATGGCGGGCCACAAGCCGGTCGCACTGGTTGGCGGCGCGACCGGTCTGATTGGCGACCCAAGCTTTAAAGCTGCCGAGCGTAAACTGAACACCGAAGACACCGTGCAGGAGTGGGTGGATAAGATCCGCAAACAGGTTGCGCCTTTCCTCGACTTTAACTGCGGTGACAACTCTGCGATTGCGGCCAACAACTATGACTGGTTTGGCGGCATGAACGTGCTGACCTTCCTGCGCGACATTGGCAAACACTTCTCCGTTAACCAGATGATTAACAAAGAAGCGGTGAAGCAGCGTCTGAACCGTGACGACCAGGGCATCTCCTTTACCGAGTTCTCCTACAACCTGCTGCAGGGTTATGACTTTGCCTGCCTGAATAAACTGCACGGCGTCTGCCTGCAGATTGGCGGCTCTGACCAGTGGGGCAACATCACGTCGGGTATCGATCTGACGCGTCGTCTGCACCAGAACCAGGTCTTCGGTCTGACCGTTCCACTGATCACCAAAGCCGACGGCACCAAATTTGGCAAAACCGAAGGCGGCGCGGTATGGCTTGATCCGAAGAAAACCAGCCCGTACAAATTCTACCAGTTCTGGATTAACACGGCGGATGCCGATGTTTATCGCTTCCTGAAGTTCTTCACCTTTATGGACATTGAGGCGATCAATGCTCTGGAAGAAGAAGACAAAACCAGCGGTAAAGCGCCACGTGCTCAGTACGTACTGGCTGATGAAGTGACCAAACTGGTTCACGGTGAAGAAGGTCTGGCCGCGGCAAAACGTATTACTGCAAGCCTGTTCAACGGGACGCTGAGCGATCTGAGCGAAGCGGACTTCGAACAGCTGGCGCAGGATGGCGTGCCGATGGTTGAGATGGAAAAAGGTGCCGACCTGATGCAGGCGCTGGTGGACTCCGAGCTGCAGCCATCCCGCGGTCAAGCGCGTAAAACCATCGCCTCGAACGCTATCACCATTAACGGTGAAAAACAGGCCGACCCGGAATACACCTTCGCTGACAGCGATCGTCTGTATGGCCGCTACACGCTTCTGCGTCGTGGTAAGAAAAACTACTGTCTGGTCTGCTGGAAATAATTAAAAGTATCCAGGGGCGTGGGAAACCACGCCCCTTTTGTTTTTTCAGGGTTTGGTAAGTAAAAATGAAGAACATCCTCGCCATTCAGTCCCACGTTGTCTTTGGGCATGCTGGCAACAGCGCCGCGGAATTTCCGATGCGCCGCCTCGGTGCCAACGTCTGGCCCCTCAATACCGTGCAGTTCTCAAACCATACACAATACGGTCAATGGACCGGCTGCGTGATGCCGCCTTCGCACCTCACCGACATTGTGCAGGGCATTGCCAATATCGATCAGCTAAAACGCTGTGATGCGATACTGAGCGGATATCTCGGTTCGGCAGAGCAGGGAGAGCATATCCTGGGCATTGTCCGCCAGGTGAAAGCGGCAAACCCGGCGGCGAAATACTTTTGTGATCCTGTTATGGGGCATCCGGAGAAAGGCTGTATCGTGGCCCCCGGCGTGGCTGAATTCCATGTGCGTCACGCGCTGCCGGCCAGCGATATTATTGCGCCGAACCTGATTGAGCTGGAAATTCTCTGCGAGCATCCGGTGAATAGCGTAGAAGAGGCGGTAAGCGCTTCTCGCGAGCTAATAGCCCAGGTGCCGGAGATTGTCCTGGTGAAACATCTCGCGCGCGCAGGGCTGAGCAGGGACCGTTTTGAGATGCTGCTGGTGACGAAAGACGAAGCCTGGCATATCAGCCGTCCGCTGGTGGACTTCGGCATGCGTCAGCCGGTGGGTGTCGGTGATGTGACAAGCGGTTTGCTGCTGGTGAAATTACTTCAGGGGGCCACGCTGCGGGATGCGCTTGAGCATGTGACTGCTGCGGTGTACGAAATCATGAAGGCGACGAAAGAGATGCAGGAGTATGAACTGCAGGTGGTCGCGGCACAGGATCGTATCGCGAAACCGGAGCATTACTTCAGCGCGACCCGGTTATAACGGTTCACGTTCCTGTCGGCCGGGTAGCGACAGCGCCACCCGGCAATACAGTGCGCCGGTCAGTTCAACCCTTCTGCTTTAAGCGCTGCAGCCACCGCAGGACGCGCGGCTACGCGATCCATGTACGATGCAATGTGGTCCAGCCCGTCCATGTTGAGCTTAATGGCCCGCGCCCAGCGCAGCACGGTGAACAGATAGGCATCGGCAATCGTAAAACGCGCGCCCCCAATCCACTGATCGTCTTTCAGCGATGCGTTAACGTACTGCAGTTTTTTCTCCAGCTGAGCACGTACGGTCGGTTTGTACTCTTCCGGCGTCTCCGGACGGAACAGCGGCGTAAAGCCTTTGTGCAGCTCGGTCGCAATGTAGTTCATCCACTCCAGCGTTTTGTAGCGAGAAACCGTGCTTACCGGTGCCAGCAATTGCCTGTCGGGCACGCTATCGGCGAGGAACTGCATAATCGCCACGCCTTCGGTCAGCAGGGTACCGTCATCCAGCAGCAGAGCCGGAACTTGTCCCTTCGGGTTAATAGCAAAAAAATCATCGCCGTTTTCCAGGCGTTTTTTCATGAGGTCAACGCCATCCAGCGTGAAATCTTTGCCGCTCTCGCGCAGGGTAATGTGGGAAGCAAGAGAGCACGCGCCCGGTTTGTAGAACAGTTTCATCGGTAACTCCTTTTTGCTGAGGTTTCAGCTATGTTAGTGCGCGAACGGGTAAAAAAAAAGCCGCTAATACATTAGCGGCTTCTGATCAGTCGTTTCTCAGTGACATTATGCGGTAGCGGTTTCGGTCGCTTTCGCCGTCTTGTCGTCGTCCTGAGTCATGCGATTCAGCTTCGGCGCAGTCAGCATCATCAGAACCGCGATAACCGCAGTAGCAATACCAATCTGCATGAACACGGTACCGTAGACGTTCAGAGAGACCAGTGGGTCAGTCACGTTATCCGGCACGGCCATCAGGTTTGCAATTTTACCTGCGATGATGGCGGCACCCGCAGTGGTCAGGAACCAGCTACCCATGATGAAGCCCATCAGACGCTGAGGAACCAGTTGTGCAACCATCGCCAGGCCCAGACCGGAGATCATCAGTTCACCGATAGACTGCAGCGCATAGCTCAGGATCAGCCAGTTAACGGAGACGATACCGGCGTCAGTCGCAAATTTCGTACCCAGCGGCAGTACCAGGAATGCGCCAGAACACAGCAGCATACCGATAGCAAATTTGTGCGGCATCGGCAGACGGTCGCCCATCTTGTTATAGATAGCAGCCAGAATCGGGCTACCAATCATGATCCAGAACGGGTTCAGGGCCTGATACTGCTCCGGCTCGAACGCGATACCCAGGATTGAGTGTTCAACGTTACGGATAGCGAAGAAGTTCAGAGACGTTGGCATCTGGCTGTACAGAACGAAGAAGATAATCGCTTCCAGCATCAGGATGAAGGCCACAATCATCTTACGACGAGCGGCACCCTGCATGGCGAAGGCTTCTTTCGCGAAGATGATCACGATACCCAGCGCAACCACACCCAGAACGGCACGCGCGATGCCCTGGTTATGCAGCAGCCAGGTTGCGATTGCCGCGAGGATCACCACGCCGACAATGGTCGCCAGCAGTTTGCCAATGTGAACCGGTTCGAAGTCAGGTTTGGAGCCGTAGTCTTTAACCCAGCGTTTGCAGAAGGCAAAGTTAACCACGGTGATCAGCATACCGACAACGGACAGGGAGAACGCAACGCTCCAGCCGAATTTAGCGGCCAGCCACGGGGTTGCCAGCATGGAGAAGAAGGAACCGATGTTCACGGACATGTAGTACATGGTGAATGCACCGTCCAGACGCGGGTCATCTTTGTTGTAACAGGTAGAGAGCAGGGAAGACGGGTTCGCTTTGAACAGACCGTTACCGACGGCGATAGTCGCCATACCCATATACACCACAGCGGCATCGTGACCAGACCATGCAACCAGCGCATAGCCAACGGCCAGGACAATCGCACCCAGCATAATGACACGTTTAGTCCCGAGGACTTTATCACCCAGCCAGCCGCCGATAGCGACCAGACCGTACACCAGGGCACTGAAAGAGGAGAACAGCGTAATGGAATCTGCTTCGGACATACCCAGCTGTTTTACCAGGTAAACCGCCATGATCCCTTGCAGGCCGTAATAACCAAAACGCTCCCATAACTCGATAGAGAAGATGAGATAGAACGCTTTAGGTTGTTTAAAAGCGTTAAGACTTACGCTTTCATCTGTTGGTTTATTGTTTGCAGTCGACACATATACCTCTTTTTTTACATCCCATATTAACGGGGGTGTTCATCGCGTGATGGCCGTAGTCCATCCGCCTTATAGTTATATTGGGAGGAGAAACGGCGGGTAATGTTCACTATCCTGCACCGTCTGGCAATACGTTTGTAATAATCTGTTACATATAACTGGGCCGCTATAATCGGCGGTTCATACAAATGTTATTCAGCGTTAAATTTCATACGATCTGTAAAGGGAGTTTTTTTGACTGGCATTCACCCATAATTTGCCCTCAATGGCGATATGTTCTGCTATTTGAGGTTTATTGCAGTGATATAGCCCATATTCTGAAAAATAGCTGGTCTTATGTGTTGCTCGTGATGAGTTTGATCTTGTCTGGCAAAGGGTTTACGCCGCTTTTAACAACAAAAATTCAACACGAAGTTATCAGGGTGATCTTGATCACATATGTATAGAAATTTTCGGCTATGAAAAAAGTATTAACCTGTTTGAGCGTTAAAGGCTCGAACAAGTGATAAGGGAAGCGGTAATGAAGGCGGATAAATTATGGTCAAAAGAAGGTCTTCTGGTAGACCCTCTTTTGATAAGGAATTGCCGTTGCGTCAGAAAACGAAAAGCGCAAGATATCAGGGATACACTTTCTCTTTGTACTCGCAGAGATCTTCGATGATACAGGAGCCACAGCGAGGCTTACGGGCAATACAGGTATAACGGCCATGGAGAATGAGCCAGTGATGGCAATCCACCTTAAATTCGGCGGGAACCACTTTTAGCAGTTTCTCTTCAACCTGCTCGACATTCTTACCCGGTGCGAAGTTCGTGCGGTTAGAGACGCGGAAAATATGGGTATCAACGGCGATAGTCGGCCAGCCAAACGCGGTGTTAAGTACCACATTTGCAGTCTTACGTCCCACGCCGGGTAATGCTTCCAGCGCGGCGCGATCTTCCGGCACTTCACCCCCGTGCTGTTCCAGCAGGATCCGGCAGGTTTTGATCACGTTCTCAGCCTTGCTGTTAAACAGACCGATGGTTTTGATATAGGACTTCACCCCGTCCACGCCCAGTTCCAGCATCGCCTTTGGCGTGTTGGCGACCGGATAAAGCATGGCGGTCGCCTTATTAACGCTCACGTCGGTAGCCTGCGCAGAGAGCAGCACGGCGATCAACAGCTCGAACGGGGAGTTAAAATTCAGCTCCGTCGTCGGATGTGGGTTCTCATCCCGCAGACGGGTCAGGATCGCAATGCGCTTTTCTTTATTCATGAGGCCTTCTCGGGTATCCCTTCCTGTACGCTGCGCTCAGCCACGCGGCGCTTACGTTTTTCATCAATCAGGTATTTTATCGCCAGCATCATGCCGAGGCCAATAAACGCGCCTGGCGGCAGCATGGCCAGCAGGAACGGCGTATCGGTGTGGAAGACTTCGATGCGCAGCGCTTTAGCCCAGCCGCCGAGCAGCGCATCTGCGCCATCAAACAGCGTTCCGTTACCCAGGATCTCACGCATTGAGCCGAGCACGAACATGGCACCGGTTGCCCCCATACCAATAGAGAAACCATCCAGAGCCGACATCGCCGGGCTGTTTTTTACGGCAAAAGCTTCCGCGCGCCCGACCACAATACAGTTGGTTACGATGAGGGGAATAAAGATCCCGAGCGACTGATACAGACCGAACGCATAAGCGTTAATCAGCATCTGGACGATACTCACCACCGACGCGATGATCATGACGTAAATCGGAATACGGATTTCCGATGGCGTCCAGCGGCGCAGGGCAGAGATGGACAGATTGGTCAGGGTGAGAACCAGCGTGGTTGCCAGCCCCAGACCCAGCGCGTTGGTGGCGGTGGATGTCACTGCCAGCAGCGGACACATCCCCAGCAGCTGTACCAGCGCGGAGTTGTTTTTCCACAATCCCTGGACGATAACCTCTTTAACCTGGCTCATGATTACTCCTCACAGGCCGGAAGATTGTTCATCTGCGCGGGCAGCGTTTCCGCATACAGCCCGGCTCGTTTTACGGCATTGACCACGGCCCGTGGGGTAATGGTTGCCCCCGTGAACTGGTCAAACTCGCCGCCATCCTTTTTCACAGCAAACGCAGGATCCGCTTCGCCGTGGATCACTTTTCCGGCAAAATGCAAAATCCAGTCGCTCAGACGGGTTTCAATTTTATCCCCCAGGCCTGGCGTCTCATGATGTTCCGTCACGCGCGTACCCAACACGGTACCGGAGAAATCGCTGCCGACCAGCAGTTGAATCGCCCCGGAGTAGCCATCGGGCGCCGTCGCTTCCATTACCGCGCCTACCGCGTTATCCCCCTTACGGGCAATAAAGACGCGGTGCGGGCCTTTGCCTAACTGAGGTGCCTGGACCACGAAGCAACTTTTCTGCAGGTCATTATCGTAGAAATCAGGGGGGATCACCTGATCGAACAGGGCTTTTTGCTGCTTCACCGCCTGTTCGTCGATGGTCGATTTGGTCAGGTTGTTCACCAGGGCCGTCAGTCCGGTGAGGACCGCGGCGAAAATGGCCAGCGTGACGCCGTGTTTTTGCATTGTTTTCAGCATCGCGAAACCCTTAACGGTGGCCGTACACGCGCGGACGCGTGTAGTAGTCGATGAGCGGAACGGTGATGTTTGCAAGCAGAACCGCGAATGCCACACCGTCCGGGTAACCGCCAAAGCTGCGGATGAGCCACACCAGCAAGCCGGCCAGTGCACCGAAGATCAGGCGGCCACGGTTCGTGGTAGATGCCGTTACCGGATCGGTCAGGATAAAGAACGCACCCAGCATGGTTGCCCCCGAGAGCAGATGCATCTGTGGGCTGGCGAGCGATTCTGGCGAGAACACCCATCCCAGTGTGGCGCAGACCGCCAGCGTCACGAGGAAGCTGACCGGAATATGCCAGCGGATCGCTTTCTGCTGCAGCAGGAACAGCCCGCCCAGCAAATAAGCAAGGTTCACCCACTGCCAGCCCGCGCCCGCCAGCATGCCGCTGAAGATAGCAGATTTCATAATCTGATCGACGGAGTGCCCGGCATGCAGGGAGGTTTTAAACGTATCGAGTGGTGTGGCCTGGCTGATGCCATCCACGCCCATACGCAGCGCGTTCATATCCGCACCGAGCGCGGTATGGCCGGTAAAGATAACGTGCAGGGCATCCATAAAGCCGGGTACCGTCGCGGCAATGTCATGCGGCGGCAACCAGCTGGTCATCTGAACCGGGAAGGAGATCAGCAGTACGACGTAGCCAATCATCGCCGGGTTGAACGGGTTATGGCCCAGCCCACCATAAAGTTGTTTGGCAATAATGACTGCAAACACCGTACCGAGCACCACCATCCACCACGGAGCAAACGGTGGAATACTGATTGCCAGCAACAGGCCAGTCAGCAGTGCTGAGTTATCGGCAAGGATGCGGGAAACCGCCAGCTTACGCAGTTTAAGCACCAGGGCTTCTGCCCCTAAGGCGCTGGCACAACCCAGCACTATCTGGAACAGCGTTCCCCAGCCGAAAAACCAGCACTGAACGGCAATGCCCGGCAGCGCCGCCAGGCACACCAGTATCATGATGCGTGATGTCTGGCGCTGATTATGGGTGTAAGGGGAACTTGCGATTCTGAAAACCATTTAATCCTCGTTAACTGCTTGCTGTGCGGCTTTCTTCGCCTGAACGCGCGCAATGGCGGCGGCGACTGCGGCTTTACGTGGGTCGTCGTTTGCGGCCGGCTGCTGTTCTTCCTGCTGTGCTGCTTTGCGGGCCTTGGCGCGGGCAATGGCGGCTTCAACAGCCGCCTTACGCGGGTCGACAGGTGCTTCAGGTTCAGCGGCTTCAGGCTGCGCCGCCGCTTTACGCGCTTTGGCACGGGCAATGGCGGCTTCGACAGCCGCTTTACGCGGGTCGACGGGGGCTTCAGGCGTAGCGGTTTCAGTCTGCGCCGCTGCTTTGCGCGCTTTAGCGCGCGCGATCGCCGCTTCAACAGCCGCTTTACGGGGATCTACGGCCTCCACTTCTTGCTCAACCACCACGTTTTGCTCGCCGACTTTGCGCGCTTTGGCGCGCGCGATCGCCGCTTCAACAGCCGCCTTACGGGGATCTATGGTCTCCGCGTCTTGTTCAACTACCACGTTTTGCTCGCCGGCCTTACGGGCTTTGGCGCGGGCAATGGCGGCTTCAACGGCGGCTTTACGCGGATCGATCTCAGCGTCAGAGGAGGCTGACTGTGCTTTTTCTGCCTGACGGGCGCGCGCAGCCGCTTTACGCGCTTCGCGGGCGGCAATCGCTTCGCTGTTATCCGGTTTTTCACCGGCCGGGATCACCACGGTCTGGGCTGCCGTCGCTTTTTTCTCCCGCACGCGTGCCAGTGCGGCATTAATCGCATCCTGGTCTTTTTCGCCGGGCTGAACTGCGGCCTGTTTGTGACGCGCCTGACGGGCCAGTTTTTCACGTTCCAGACGCGCCTGACGCGCTTCAAAACGCGCTTTCGCTTCGGCTGCGCGTTTCTCTTCCATGGAGATGGCATAAATCTCGGCCTTCTCCTGGCGGAAGTACTGCACCAGAGGAATGTTACTTGGGCAGACCCAGGCGCAGGCACCGCATTCGATGCAGTCGGCCAGGTTATGGGCCTGCGCTTTATCGTGCAGCTGACCTTTGCTGTACCAGTACAACTGTTGCGGAAGTAAATCCGCCGGACAGGCATCGGCACAGGCGCTGCAGCGGATACAGCCTTTCTCCTCCTGCTCTTCACCCATTTCGGTCGGGGAGGGGGCAAGCAGGCAGTTTGTGATTTTTACTACCGGGACATCGAGCCACGGCAGGGTAAAGCCCATCAGCGGGCCACCCATGATCACCATCTGGTCGCTGCCCGGGCAAAAATCAGCCTGTTCCAGCAGATGACGAACCGGCGTACCCAGACGCGCCCAGACGTTGCCCGGACGTGCGACAGATTCACCGGTCAGCGTAACCACGCGCTCGGTCAGCGGTTCACCGTCCACCACCGCACGTTTCACGGCGTAGGCTGTCCCGACGTTTTGCATCAGCACCCCGATGTCCGAAGAGCGTCCGCCATGCGGAACCTGCTTGCCGGTCAGAATTTGCGTCAGCTGTTTGGCGCCGCCAGAGGGGTACTTGGTTGGAATAACGCGCAGGCCGATATCGTGGCTGCCGTTGAGGACGGCACGCAGCATCGAAATAGCCTGTGGCTTGTTATCTTCAATGCCAATCAGCACTTCGCGTGGCTGCAGAATATGGGCAAGAATGCGGATCCCTTCCACGACCTGCGCGGCGCAGTCCTGCATCAGACGATCGTCGGCGGTGATGTAGGGTTCACATTCTGCTGCATTGATGATCAGAGTCTGAATTTTATCGCCGCCGCCGTGCAGTTTGACGCCAGTAGGGAACCCCGCGCCGCCCAGGCCGGCAACGCCGAATTGATGAATACGCTCGATAAGCGCTTCGCGGCTCCGGTTGCGGTAATCGCTCCAGCCGTCACGGTCTATCCAGCGGTCTTCTCCGTCGGCTTCAATAATGACGCTCAGTTCGGAGAGCGCAGAGGGGTGTGCTACGGTATGGGGGGCGATCGCCACCACTGTACCGGACGTCGGAGCGTGGACCGGCAGCATACGTCCGCGACCGAACGTTAACGGCTGGCCGCGAAGGACGGTATCGCCTTCTTTCACGCACAGTTCACCCTCAGCACCGATATGCTGTTTCAGCGGCATGACGTAACGGGACGCCAGCGGAATTTGGCGCAGCGGCGTGCCGTTGGACTGGGTTTTCATTTCAGGTGGATGGATACCACCGTCAAAGTCCCAAATCTTCTCTTTTCTGAAAGCAGAAAATAACTTAAGCATGTTGTTCCACAGGAATGATGCGAACCGGAATGGTTTGAAGATCCCACTTCCAGCTTTCGGTAGTCGGTTCAACCGGGCGCAACGTTATACATTGCGTCGGGCAGGGTGCCACGCAGAGGTTACAGCCGGTGCACAGATCCGCCACGACGGTGTGCATGGCACGGGTTGCGCCAACGATGGCGTCGACAGGGCATGCCTGAATGCATTTTGTGCAGCCGATGCAGTTCGCTTCGTCAATCACGGCGAGGGCGCGAACCGGCTCCTGCACATCTTCATCGCCGTCAACAGGTTGCGGGTCAACGTTAAGCAGGGCGGCTATTTTCAGCATTACCGCTTCACCGCCGGGTGCGCAGCGGTTAATTTTTTCACCCTGCACGCCTACCGCTTCGGCATAGGGACGGCAGCCAGGATAGCCACACTGACCGCACTGGCTTTGCGGCAGAAGCTCATCGATTTTTTCTACAACAGGGTCGTCCTCTACCGCGAAACGGCGGGAGGCGTAACCCAGAATAAGGCCAAACACCAACCCCAGCACGCTGATAGAGGCGATGGCTATCCAGATAGTACTCATTACAACTTCACCAGACCACTAAAGCCCATAAAGGCCAGAGACATTAAACCTGCTGTCACCAGGGCGATCGCGTTACCGCGGAATGGCGCAGGGATATCCGCTGCTGCCAGGCGCTCGCGAATCGAGGCGAACAGCACCATCACCAGAGAGAAACCGACGGCGGCAGAAAAACCGTACAGCGCCGATTGCATGAAGTTATGCCCAAGGTTGATGTTCAGCAGCGCCACGCCAAGTACTGCACAGTTGGTGGTAATCAGCGGCAGGAAGATACCCAGCAGGCGATAGAGAGCCGGGCTGGTTTTACGCACCACCATTTCTGTGAATTGCACTACCACCGCGATGACCAGAATAAAGGACAGCGTACGCAGATAGATTAAATCCAGCGGGATGAGGATCCAGTTATCAATCAACCACGCGCAGATAGACGCCATCGTCATCACGAAGGTGGTGGCCAGCCCCATGCCCATTGCAGTTTCCAGCTTTTTGGAAACCCCCATAAATGGACACAGGCCAAGGAACTTCACCAGGACGAAGTTGTTAACCAGCACAGTGCCGACAAAGAGCAGTAAGTAATCGGTCATTATTTAGCCTGAAATAAAAAAGCCGCCTATTATCGGACAAACCACCGCAGGCGACAACAGGTTATCTGTAAGGTTATTACGGGTTCACAAAGGTGTTCTTCACCCGCGTCGAACGCTTGAAATAGGGCACCAGCAGCGCCGCGGCCAGTAACGGAAAAAGCAGCTGGCGAACGGCCAGGGCATCAGAAACTGGCGAAAAAGCAAAGGTTTTCACCGCCAGCAGGACCGAAATCAGCAGCCAGATAATGTAGTGTTTAGGGACACCCTTACGGCGCTTAAAGAAGGCAATGGTCAGCCATAGCGTGTAGTACCACATCCCGATCGCAAAAACGAACGACACAAACCACATCGTAATATTAAGCACACTTTGCGACATCAGGGTCTGGATTGCATGAGGTGTAATCAGTGCGGTGGTATAAAGCAGCAGCGCAAGTGATGCGCTTAATAAGGCAACCAGCAGCCATGCCAGTGGGGCGATTAACCAGCCTCCAATTCGTTCTCCAGGCGTTGCGGTCATGAACTCTCCCATAATCTGCGCGAAATGTTGTACAGCCAGTTTGCAGGGCGGAGAGTATATAACATTTCGCGCGGATGGCTACTTTCTTATAAAACGTAGCGCCATACAGACTTAGGCACTTCACCGACGTTGAACAAACGGCCACCGGAGACCAGCTCCGCACGGCGGTGGTCAGCGGCGCGATACATATTGATGATTTCCTGATTATCCGACAGCGTGTAGTTCAGATGGTCAAACAGTTTTTCCAGGCTCTCAAGCGAATTGATCTTGCGAAATTTTAATAAATAGTCCTGAACTGTCATATTAATAAGTTTCCATATAAAAGTGAGTAATACCAGTTAAGGTAATTCGTCCGAATAATAAACGGATTAATAAAGACGTAAACAGCCCACTCAGATAACGCGACTAAATTAGGAGTTTTCTTTGCTGAAAGTACAGGCATCAGACGATGCCTGGAAGAGAAGGTTAACCGTGTTCACCAGGGCTGGCAATAAGTAACTGACATATTATGTCACTCTTTATTGCGGTAACCGGTTACTTAGGTTGGGCGACGGTGACAGGCTCCGGCGGCTGGTAGTTATCGATATGGCTGGCAACACCAAGCAAAATGACCGATACCCCAAGGACAATCCATCCCGCTAATTCAATGATTCGATTAATAATTGATGTCATGACTGGTACGTGTAATTTATCCATAAATACAGGTTGCAAATGTTACAGCGCCGTTCCCCCCGCGGCAAGTGCTTTGGGAACGGTTCCCCTATACAAAATCAGAACGTTAAATCTATGTAACAAAAACAACCGGCATAGCCTGCTATTTTACGTCATATGGCACATGATTAATCTGTAAGAACGTCAGAGTAGCCAGTGTGAAATAAGATAGTCATAAAAGAGGGCAACATTATGAGTGATAGCATCCGCGTCGGGCTTATTGGTTACGGTTACGCGAGCAAGACTTTTCATGCGCCTCTGATTGCCGGGACGCCGGGCATGGCGCTGGCGGCAGTTTCCAGTAGCGATGCCACGAAAGTGCATGCCGACTGGCCCTCCGTGCCGGTTGTTTCTGAACCTAAGCATCTTTTTAACGACCCTAATATTGATCTGATCGTCATTCCCACCCCCAATGACACGCATTTTCCGCTGGCAAAGGCCGCACTGGAAGCCGGTAAGCACGTTATTGTCGATAAACCCTTCACGGTGACGTTGTCACAGGCGCGCGAACTGGATGCGCTGGCAAAAAGTTTTGGAAGAGTGCTTTCGGTATTTCATAACCGCCGCTGGGACAGTGATTTCCTGACGGTAAAAGCGCTCCTTAATGAAGGTACGCTGGGCGAAATCCTCTTTTTTGAATCGCACTTTGACCGGTTCCGCCCTCAGGTCCGAAACCGCTGGCGTGAGCAAGCCGGGCCGGGCAGCGGCATCTGGTACGATTTAGCGCCGCATCTTCTCGATCAGGCCGTAAATTTGTTTGGCCTGCCGGTCAGCATGACGGTCGATCTGGCCCAGCTCAGACCCGGAGCGCAAACCACTGACTACTTTCATGCCGTCTTGAGTTACCCGCAGCGGCGTATTGTACTGCACGGGACAATGGTGGCAGCCGCTGAATCAGCGCGTTATATCCTCCACGGTACCCGCGGGAGCTATGTGAAGTTTGGTCTCGATCCTCAGGAAGAACGCCTGAAAAACGGCGAGCGTTTGCCGCAGGAAGACTGGGGCTATGACATGCGGGACGGGATTGTGACGCGGGTGGAAGGCGAGGAGAGGGTTGAAGAAACGTTACTGACGATCCCGGGTAACTATCCGGCGTATTATGCCGCTATCCGTGATGCGCTAAACGGGACGGGGGATAACCCGGTTCCGGCCAGCCAGGCGATTCAGATTATGGAATTGATTGAACTGGGGATTGAATCAGCCAAACACCGCGCAACGCTCTGTCTGGCGTGATTCTGGCAAAGCCGGGTAAGGCGAAGCGCCCACCCGGCAACGGGCTTAGCCGCGGGCGACCTTATCCCGCAGCGCCTGTTTCTCTGCTGGCGTCAGGAAGGCGATGTCCAGGCCGTTAATCTGCGCCTGGCGGATCTGATCCTGACTCAGGCCAGCCTGCGGTGCGGCGACGGTGTACTCATGAATAATATCCACGCCCTGTACTGCCGGATCGTCCGTGTTCAGTGAGGCCAGAACACCGTGATCCAGGAAGGTTTTCAGCGGGTGATGCGCCAGTGATGCCACTGTGCTGGTCTGAATATTGGACGTCAGACACGATTCAATACCAATACGCTGCTCGGCAAGAAAATCCATCAGGGCGCGATCTTCAACGGCTTTGACACCATGACCGATACGCTCTGCACCCAGCTCACGGATGGCCTGCCAGATGCTTTCAGGGCCTGCCGCTTCACCGGCATGCACGGTAATGTGCCAGCCGGCGTCACGCGCGCGGTTGAAATGAGAAAGGAACAAACTGCCCGGGAAGCCGAGTTCATCACCCGCCAGGTCAACGGCAGCGATCGCATCACGATGCGCCAGTAACCCTTCCAGCTCCTGCAGACAGGCCGCTTCACCGAAGGTGCGGCTCATAATGCCAATCAGGCGAGCCTGAACGTCGAAGGTTTTACACCCTTCGCGCACGCCGTCAATTACCGCTTCAACCACACCTGCAACGGGCAGGTTGTGGGTCATCGCCATATAGCCTGGCGAAAAGCGCAGTTCAACGTAGTGCAGGCCATTACGGGCGGCATCTTCAATATTTTCGAAAGCAACACGGCGGCAGGCATCCAGCGAGGCCAGCATCTTCACGCCCCAGTCGAGTTTGCTCAGGAAACTGACCAGATCCGGTTCATTTGAGGTGACCTGAACGTGGGGGATTAGGGTCTCAATCGTTTGAGCAGGGAGCGTGAGATTGTACTGGCGGCCAAGATCGAGGATGGTTTGGGCACGAATGTTACCGTCAAGATGGCGGTGAATATCAGTTAGTGGCAGGCGTGTATCAATCATGGTCGCACTCTTTTCTGGTTAAAGTGCGTCATATTATAAAAACAAAACGAGGTAAAAAGCTATTTGCGCAAGGGAATATTCCGTTGCGCAATCTGATTACAGGAGCGTCGTTATGCCAGCGATCAGCCGCTGAACCCCTTGCTCAAGCTTGCTACGCGGGCATCCCGCGTTCAGACGGACAAAACCGTCACCCTCTTCGCCGTAGGTGTTTCCCGGCATGATGGCGACCTTTTGCTGCTCAATCAGGACTTTTTGTAGCATTTTATCGTCAAGGTTGAGTGGGCGTAAATCGATCCAGGCCAGATACGTGGCTTCCGGTGGCTGCCAGTTGAGCGTCGGAAACGCGCGGTGTAATTCGCGTGCAATGTACGCCAGATTTTCCTCCAGATACGCCCGCAACGCATCCAGCCATGGCTCTCCCTGCTGATAGGCAGCAATGTGGGCCGTCAGCGCCAGTACGGAAGGGGAAGAGAGCCCGTCACGACCTTTTAATGCGCTGAGGTAACCGTTACGGCTCTGTTCATCGCCAATCAGCCCCCAGGCACCGGTGAGCGCCGGTATGTTAAAACTTTTTGAACCAGAGCTCAGAAGTGCCCATTTGCCGCGTGCCACTTCATTCCACGGCGTATGGCGACGGCCTCCCCACACCATGTCCATATGAATTTCATCGCTGATCACCGCCACGTCATAACGGGCGCACAGTTCTGCCATGTGACTCAGCTCTTCACGGGTCCAGACTTTACCCGTGGGATTTTGCGGGCTGCACAGCAGCAAAATTTTGTTTTCCGGTTTTGCCAGCGCCGCCTCAAGTGCGGCCCTATTTCCCTGCCAGCCCGTGGCATGTTTTTCCATCGCTACGCCGACCACCTGGCGGGCATTCCCCTCGATGGCCTTATAGAACGCATCGTAAGCGGGGGTATGGACCACCACGCCGTCGCCGGGAGTTGACCAGAGGCGAATCAGTTCGGATACCATATAAATAACGGAAGGCCCGTACACGAGCGATTCGGTATCAATGTGGCTGTTAAAGCGTTGCCGGAACCAGTGCGCCACAGCGGCGATAAACTCTTCATTTTTCCAGCGGCTGTAGCCAAACACCCCGTGATGAATACGCTGGTGCAGCGCTTCGGTGATGCAGGGCGCGGTCGCGAAATCCATATCAGAGATGGTGAAGGGCAGCAGATCGGCCGCGCCAAAGCGGTCGGCGACATAGTCCCACTGCGTGCACCAGGTGCCGTGTCGATCCACGACGGTTGAAAAATCGAACATGACTCAAGTCCTTAAAGAAAAACCCCCTCAGCGCGAGGGGGTGAGGCATCAGGCTTCCACTGTACGCATCAGGGTTACCAGCTCATCTTTCACTGACTGAACCTGCGGGCCGATAACCACCTGCAAATTATGTTGATTTAACTGTACCACGCCGATGGCCCGGTTGGCTTTCAGGGCGTTGGTGTCCACTTTCGACATATCCGCCACCGACAGGCGCAGTCGGGTGATGCAGTTATCCAGAGAGGTAATGTTATCCGCACCGCCTAGCGCCGCCAGAATAGCAGGGGTGTTATAGCCGGACTTACCCACGGTACCTGCAACTGCCTGCTCAACGCTGCTGGCGGTATCGGTATCCCGCCCAGGCGTTTTGAGGTTAAAGCGGGTGATGGCGAAGCGGAAAATGCCGTAGTACACCGCGAACCAGATAGCGGCGACCACCGGTACCAGGTACCACTTGGTCGACAACCCGTGCAGGATCCCGAACACCACAAAGTCGATGACGTTGCCGTCGGTATTCCCGATGGTGACGCCCAGCACCGCCATCACGGTGAAGCCCAGACCGGTCAGTACCGCGTGGATGAGATACAGCACTGGCGCGACAAACAGGAACAGGAATTCGATTGGCTCCGTTGTACCGCCCACGACGCAGGCGATGACCCCGGAAATCAGCAGCCCTTTAATTTTATGGCGGTTTTCCGGACGAGCACAGTGATACATGGCCAGCGCCGCACCCGGCAAGCCGCCGAGGAAGGCCGGCATTTTACCCTGCGACAGGAAGCGGGTTGCACTTTCAGAGAAGCCGTGCGTGGTCGGGCAGCTCAGCTGTGCCTGGAAGATGGTCAGCGCACCGCTCACATCGTGTCCGCACACCTCCATTGTGCCGCCCGCTTCGGTAAAGCGGATCAGCGCCACCAGAATATGTTGCAGACCAAACGGCAGCAGCAGACGTTCGCCGGTTCCGAAGATCATCGGACCAAAATCGCCCGCACCGTTGATGATGCGGCCAATCCCGTTAATCCCCAGCGCAAAGACCGGCCAGATAAGCGGAATAATAAGGCCAAACAGACCCATGACCACAAGGGTTACAATGGGTACAAAGCGGGTGCCCCCGAAGAACGCCAGCGCATCAGGCAGGCGAATATTGTGGAAGCGCTCATGCAGCATCCAGATAATCACCCCGGCGATCACCGCGCCGAGGATCCCGGTATCAATGGACTGAATCCCGATAACGCTCTGAATGTTGTTCGCTTTAAGCACGGCGGCATCGGTGGTGGGCAGAATGCCTTTTGCCGTCAGCCAGAAGTTCACCGCAAGGTTCATTACCGCATAACCGACAAACCCGGCAAAGGCGGCCACGCCTTTGTTCTCGCGTGCCAGACCCAGCGGGATAGCAATACAGAACATCACCGGCAGGAAGCTAAAGGCGAAGGAGCCAACTTTACTCATCCAGATAAAGATCGCCTGCAGCACAGGTGTCCCGAGGAACGGGATCAGCGTGATGACGTCCTTACTGCTCAACGAACTGCCGATCCCGAGCATGATCCCGCAGAACGAGAGGAGTGCCACGGGCAGCATAAAGGTTTTACCCAGTTGCTGGAAAAATTCCCACAGCGATATTTTTTGTGCTGCTTTCGCCGTCATAAAACGACTCCTTTATTGTTAAAATCAGTTTATCTGCTTCAATGCTGCGAGAAGATAAAACGTTTTATCAAATTTTAGTGCGCTCTGAATCACATTCTCAGGCTTTGACTGGTAGTATAAAGATTACATATTGATAAAACGTTTTACCGATCTCATTTCAGGGAGTCACGCCGACACATGGCTGTAGCGAAAAAAATCACCATCAACGATGTCGCGCTGGCGGCGGGGGTTTCCGTCAGCACCGTTTCACTGGTGCTCAGCGGGAAAGGACGCATTTCTCCCGCGACCGGGCAACGGGTTAACGAGGCGGTTGAGCAACTGGGCTTTGTACGTAACCGCCAGGCATCAGCGCTGCGCGGCGGCCAAAGCGGTGTGATCGGTTTGATTGTGCGTGACCTGACCTCTCCCTTTTATGCCGAACTGACCGCGGGCCTGACCGAAGCGCTTGAAGCGCAGGGACGGATGGTCTTTTTGCTTCACGGCGGTCGCGAGGCCGATCAGCTCCTTTCCCGTCTGGATATGCTCCTTACGCAGGGCGTCGACGGGGTGATCGTCGCCGGCGCGTCGGGGGTGAGTAATGACTTGTGCGAGCGCGCCGCCGAAAAAGGCGTGCCGCTGGTGTTTGCCTCGCGCGCCAGTTATCTGGACGAAGCCGATACCCTGCGACCGGACAACATGCAGGCCGCACAAATGTTGACGGAGCATCTTATTCATCGGGGGCATCAGCGCATTGCCTGGCTTGGCGGAAAAAGCTCGTCCCTGACGCGAGCCGAGCGGGTAGGCGGTTACTGCGCGACGCTGATTAAATACGGCCTCCCGTTCCACAGCGAATGGGTGGTGGAATGCGAATCCAGCCAGAAGAAAGCCGCGGAAGCGATAAACGCGTTATTACGGAGTAGCCCGACGATAAGCGCCGTGATTTGCTATAACGAGGTGATTGCGATGGGGGCCTGGTTTGGCCTGATCCGCGCCGGGCGTCAGAGCGGCGAGGGTGGCGTTGAAACCTTCTTCGGCCACCAGGTGGCGTTAGGGGCATTTGCCGACGTTGGTGAAAACGCGCTGGACGATCTGCCCATTGTCTGGGCCACCACACCTGCCCGGGAGATGGGTTACACGCTGGCGGACAGGATCATGCAGCGCATCGAAAAAGCAGACGTGCAGGCCGGGCACCAGATTGTGTCGGCACGGTTAGTGACGGTGAAATAGTATTTCGTGGCACCAGTCTGAGTACCTGCAACCGGTAATAAAAAACCCCTCAGAGAGGGGTTTTGATGATTACTGCTGTGGTGCAGCGGGTGCAGCGGGTGCAGCAGGTGCAGCAGGTGCTTCAGGCACGGCCGGCGCTGCAGGTTCAGCCGGTTCCGGCATCCCCAGGGCAGGCATACCAAACATCCCGACAAAATCTTCCAGCGGCATTTTATCGCCGTTCAGCGTGACCTGACCGTTGGCATACTGCAGGCTGGTGGAAATGGTGTTGTCTTCCATCTTCGTGATGCGGAACATCTGGCCCATTGCCGCCAGGCCTTTCACCTGCTGGCTCGCCAGCTTGCCGGCATCTTCATCGCCATACCCTTCAAGCTTCGCAATCTGGGTCATAAACTCGGTGGCCATATCCACAGGGATGGTCAGCTTGCTGTCGAGTGACTTCACGCTGCGATCCACTTCCTGCGCCAGCGTCTGAGGTTCACCCGTTGCGGTTGCCGGGTCTTTCAGGAACAGGGACAGATTAAAGTTGGTTTCGCCTTTGCTGTTTTTCCAGCTCAGCGGGGCCACGGTGATAACCGGCTCGCCTTTCAGCAGGATGGGCAGGTTGTTCATCAGCACCGCCATGGCCTGCTGCTGGTAAACTTCCGGATTCTGCTGCAGCGCGGCATTGCTCAGCAGTGCCTGGCTCTCTTTGCTGTATTTCTGGCTAAATTCATGCCACGCCTGACCGTCGATATTGCCAATCTTCAGCGACAGTTTGCCGGTCCCGAGATCCTGGTTCTGCACTTTCAGGCTCTTCAAGGCGTAATCCAGTTGGGTATTGATGCTCTTACCGTCTTTAGACACGTCGGATTTGCCGTCCACCTCCATGCCTTCCAGCACGGCCATCTCTTTACCTTCAACCGCGATAGCAATCTTGTCGAAAGAGAGTTTCTGATTACCGATACGCTCTTTAAAATCGGTCATCTTGCTGTCGCCGTCGGCTTTCAGATTATTGAATGTCAGCTGAACCTTTTGACCGTATTCATTGACGGCATTGATCAGGCCGCTCTCTGCTTCACCGGTCAGGGAGAAGACATTTCCATCGCGGTCAGCATCAACCTTGAAATTCCCCCCGCTAAAGGTCACTTTCTCGTTATCTTTCTCGTAGTTCAGTGCTTTCAGATCGATACTGGAACGTGTGTCACCGGCGTAGCTGATGCGGGTGTTAACCTCGAAAGGTGACTCGTTCTTTGCCAGATCAAACAGAGGTTTGGTTAAGTCGTTATTCACCAGTACAGTGTGAACAGACGCCATCGACGGGATCAGGTTAAAAGACGTTAACTGTGCCAGCGGGAACGGACCGTGGCTGACCACTTCATCCAGTACCACGCTTTGGCCCGGTTTCAGCCAGCCATTTTCATTACCGGCAACAGGCTTGACCACCACCTGCATATGGCTGGTAAAGATACCACGCTGATAATTCTGGTAGGCAAGCTCCACGCCTGCTTCCGGCGCGCCACGCTTAAGCTCTCCGTTAGCCTGTGCCACCATCTCAGCCAGACGGCTTTCCAGCTGTTTCCCGGTAAACCAGGAGGCACCTGTCCAGACCACGCCTAACGCTACAATCACTCCTACCGCTACGACCGATTTTTTCATTGCGACTATCCCTAAAATGAAACCAGGCGGTAGAAACCGCCCGGTGATGTAAAGTCTTCAACTAGCTTAGCAAGAGTTGTTAAAAAATTCAGTAAGTGCTTATAGCTTATTAAAAACACGCGCCAGACGACCGGTACCGCTCACGCTCACCGGCGACTCGTTTGCCGCTACAAATGCCGATTCGCCTGGCTTGAGCACCAGACGCTCGCCACCTTTATGCAGCGTTGCTTCACCCTCAACGCAGAACAGGATTGCTGCGCTCTCCTGCGCGATGGCGGTTTCTGCCGGACTCAGGTCATGCAGTGAGAAGGCAAAATCATCCACCGGGATCGGGAAGTCCAGCTCCGCACCCTGTTTAACAGGCTGAGTCAGCAGGTGATCCGCAGGCTTCGCCTCAAACTTCACGTTGGCAACCAGCTCAGGGATATCAATGTATTTCGGCGTCAGGCCTGCACGCAGTACGTTGTCTGAGTTGGCCATCACCTCCAGCGCCACGCCCTGCAGGTAGGCGTGCGGGGTTTCAGCAAACAGGAACATCGCCTCGCCCGGGTTCAGCTTCACCACGTTCAGCAGCAGAGGGGAGAACAGGCCGCTGTCGTCCGGGTAGAATTCAGAAATCAGGCGGATGGTATCCCACGGCTCACCGTGCTGGCTGTCCAGCGCTGCTTTCAGCACCGCCAGGGCGTGAGATTTCTCTTCTCCCTGCATGTTCAGCAGGCTGGCGAAAAGCTGGCTCAGGCCTTCTGCATTCGGGTTTTCCAGGAAGTGGGCAATAGCGTTGTTAGCACCCGCCACCGGCTGCAGCAGGGAGATAATTTCTGAGAACTCGCGAAACGCGTTCATCGCCAGGAAGGGGGTCAGCGCAAAGACCAGTTCCGGCTTGTGGTTAGGATCTTTGTAGTTACGCTCGGCGGCATCTAACGGAATACCGGCCGCATTCTCTTTCGCAAAGCCCATCTCAGAGGCTTTTTTATTCGGGTGCACCTGAATCGAGAGCGGCTGGTCGGCGCACAGCACTTTAAACAGGAACGGCAGCTCACCAAAACGGCTGGCAACCTTGTCACCCAGCAGGGTGGCTTTGTCGGCATCAATCACGTCGCGCAGAGAGCGAACCTGGCCGCTTGCGTCTTCAATTTTTGAGCTGCTCTTCGGGTGCGCACCCATCCACAGTTCTGCCATTGGCAGGTTGTTTGGGTTCGCGATACCGTAGAGATCCGTTAACGCAGTTTTACTTCCCCAGGCGTAGTTTTGCACTGAGTTAATGAGTTTTTGCATTATCAAGCCCTGATTCAATGGTGGAATTAACTCCGGGTATTAAAGCAATAAACCACATGGAAGTAACCTGTGGATGTAAAAAGTCGTACTAGTCTCAGTTTTTGTTAAAAAATTGTGTAGGATAAGCTGACTCGCTTTTAAGCGGGCAGCGGAACATCTGCCCAAATAATCAGACTGAAGCAGTAAGTGAGAGAACAATGTCGAACAAACCCTTTCATTATCAGGATCCTTTCCCCCTCAGTAAGGATCAAACCGAATATTACCTGTTAACCCGCGATCACGTCTCCGTCTCTGAATTCGAAGGGCAGGAGATCCTCAAGGTCGATCCGCAGGCGCTGACGTTACTGGCGCAGCAGGCTTTCCACGACGCCTCGTTTATGCTCCGCCCTGCGCACCAGCAGCAGGTTGCCGATATCCTGAGCGACCCGCAGGCCAGCGAAAACGACAAATACGTCGCCCTGCAGTTCCTGCGTAACTCGGATATCGCGGCGAAAGGTATTTTACCTACCTGCCAGGACACCGGCACGGCCATCATTGTGGGTAAAAAAGGCCAGCGCGTCTGGACCGGCGGCGGCGACGAAGCGGCGCTGGCGCACGGCGTGTACAACACCTACACCGAAGACAACCTGCGCTACTCGCAAAACGCGGCGCTGGATATGTACAAAGAGGTCAACACGGGCACAAACCTGCCTGCGCAGATTGACCTGTATAGCGTGGACGGTGATGAATACAAATTCCTCTGCATCGCCAAAGGTGGCGGTTCAGCGAACAAAACCTATCTCTACCAGGAAACCAAAGCACTGCTCACACCGGGCAAGCTGAAGAATTATCTGGTTGAGAAAATGCGCACGCTCGGCACCGCTGCCTGCCCGCCGTACCATATTGCCTTTGTGATTGGCGGTACGTCAGCAGAGAGCACCCTGAAAACGGTGAAGCTGGCGTCGACCAAATACTACGACGGCCTGCCTACCGAAGGAAACGAGCACGGCCAGGCGTTCCGCGATGTTCAGCTCGAACAGGAACTGCTGGAAGAAGCGCGTAACCTCGGCCTGGGCGCGCAGTTCGGCGGCAAATATTTTGCCCATGATGTGCGTGTGATCCGTCTGCCGCGCCACGGCGCCTCCTGCCCGGTCGGGATGGGGGTCTCCTGTTCTGCGGATCGTAACATCAAGGCGAAGATCAACCGCGAAGGCGTCTGGATCGAAAAACTGGAGAACAACCCAGGGAAGTACATTCCTGAAGCGTTGCGCAAAGCGGGCGAAGGTGAAGCCGTTCACGTTGACCTGAACCGTCCGATGAAAGAGATTCTGGCGCAGCTGTCTCAGTATCCGGTGTCGACCCGTCTCTCTCTTAACGGAACCATCATCGTTGGTCGTGACATCGCTCACGCGAAACTGAAAGAGCGTCTGGACAACGGTGAAGGGCTGCCGCAGTACATCAAAGATCACCCGATTTACTACGCAGGCCCGGCCAAAACGCCAGAAGGCTACGCCTCTGGCTCGTTAGGCCCGACCACCGCAGGCCGTATGGACTCGTATGTTGACCAGCTGCAGGCCAACGGCGGCAGCATGATCATGCTGGCAAAAGGAAACCGTAGCCAGCAGGTGACGGATGCCTGCCATAAACACGGTGGCTTCTACCTGGGCAGCATCGGCGGTCCGGCTGCCGTACTCGCGCAGGGCAGCATTAAGAGCCTGGAGTGCATTGAATACCCGGAACTGGGTATGGAAGCTATCTGGAAAATTGAAGTGGAAGATTTCCCGGCGTTTATCCTTGTGGATGACAAAGGTAACGACTTCTTCAGGCAGATCCAGTCCTCTCAATGTTCGGCGTGTGTGAAGTAATCTACTATAGCCGGGTGGCGTTCACGTCACCCGGCACATCAAAGAGCGCACAAAGCGCCATATCTTTTCTGTAAAGCAATCAATACTTATCTCTGAAGCATGTGAGCAATCCCGACAGTGTTATCAAGGAGAAAGTAATGACTACGGTACGCCGTGAGAAAGACTCTATGGGCGCGATCGATGTCCCGGCTGACAAGCTATGGGGCGCGCAAACCCAGCGTTCGCTGGAACATTTCCGTATTTCGACCGAGAAAATGCCCGTCTCGCTGATTCAGGCGCTGGCGCTCACTAAACGTGCGGCCGCCAAAGTGAATCAGGATTTAGGCCTGCTGGCGGCAGATAAGGCCACCGCGATTATCACTGCTGCCGATGAAGTGCTGGCCGGCAAGCATCCCGATGAATTCCCCCTCGCCATCTGGCAGACCGGTTCTGGCACCCAGAGCAACATGAATATGAACGAAGTGCTGGCGAACCGGGCAAGCGAACTGCTGGGCGGCGTGCGCGGTATGGAGCGTAAGGTTCACCCGAACGATGACGTAAACAAAAGCCAAAGTTCGAACGACGTCTTCCCGACGGCGATGCACGTGGCGGCGGTGATTGCGCTTCGTGAACAGCTGATCCCGCAGCTCAACGTGCTTAAAACCACCCTTGGCGAGAAGGCGCAGGCTTTCAGCGATATCGTCAAAATAGGACGTACTCACCTGCAGGATGCCACGCCGCTGACGCTCGGCCAGGAGATTTCCGGCTGGGTGGCAATGCTAGAACATAACCTCAAGCACATCGAGTACAGCCTGCCGCATCTTGCAGAGCTGGCGCTGGGCGGAACGGCGGTCGGTACGGGGTTAAATACCCATCCGGAATATGCGGTGCGCGTTGCCGACGAGCTGGCGGCCATCACCGGGCAGCCGTTTATCACGGCGCCGAATAAGTTTGAAGCGCTGGCCACCTGTGATGCGCTGGTTCATACCCACGGTGCCCTCAAGGGGCTGGCAGCGTCGTTGATGAAAATCGCCAATGATGTGCGCTGGCTGGCCTCGGGTCCCCGTTGCGGTATCGGTGAAATTAGCATTCCGGAGAACGAGCCGGGTAGCTCAATCATGCCGGGCAAAGTAAACCCGACCCAATGTGAAGCCATGACCATGCTCTGCTGTCAGGTAATGGGTAACGACGTTGCCGTTAACATGGGCGGCGCGTCCGGTAACTTTGAGCTGAACGTCTATCGCCCGATGGTGATTCACAACGTGCTTCAGTCCATACGCCTGCTGGCGGACGGTATGGAGAGTTTCAACGAGCACTGTGCGTCAGGCATTGAGCCAAACCGCGAGCGCATCAGCCAGTTGCTCAATGAGTCGTTGATGCTGGTGACCGCGCTGAATACCCATATCGGCTACGACAAAGCCGCTGAGATTGCGAAAAAAGCGCATAAAGAGGGGCTGACGCTGAAAGCCTCCGCTCTGGCATTGGGTTACCTGACGGAGGCTGAGTTTGATGCATGGGTACGCCCGGAATCGATGGTCGGCAGCCTGAAATAATCACTGCGCCACATACAGGTGCAGCCGCGGAATGATCAGCTGCAGCGGTTGCGCCTGAGGTCTGTAACGATGCTGGACATTTTCAGCATCGTAATTCAGCAGTTCGCCAATATCCGGCACAATGGCCCCTTGATCGGCATCATAAAGTGCGATCAGCGGCGTCGGGCAGGCATACTGTACCTGCTTTTGCTGGCCGGAATACCAGACGCGCGCGATAGGCTGCACCTTCACCGGACGCTTAATCTTAAGCCGGGTATCTGCCGGCAGTGAGGCGATGCTGTGGTACTCCTGCTCAAGCCGTTCAATCCACTGCTCGCGTGACCACGGTGCGACAGTCCGCGGTGCCTTCAGACTCTTTTCCAGCTGCGCCAGAATGTCATCCCGGGTGAAGTTTTTAATGATGTGCTTGTTGGCCCAGCCGAAGCGAAGCGTAGCGGGATGACGCAGTACCGTGAGCGTACGGTAGGCATTCAGGGTGATTAATCCCGGTAGCTGTCGGTGTACCCATTCAAAACGGGCGGCAGGGGCCAGACCCGACTCTTCAGTGATGATCTTTTCAAACGTCGCCTTAAGCGTGTTGATATGCGCAATCTGGTTTTCCAGCGCTTCTCGCGTTGTTGCATCGGTTTGCAGGCAGATTACGCCCGGCAGACGAACGGCCGCCTTACTGCTGCGGTTTTCTGACTGCTGCTGGATAAACAGGCGACGGTAGTGCCGCAGCGTCAGTTCCAGCGCCGCTTTGCCGATATGCTGCTGTACCTCAATGGTTTCCAGCGGGTCGTGTTCAGCGCCTTTCACCACATCCGGCAGGGTAAAGACCCGCGCGGCTAACAGACGGCAGGTCTGCAAACGTTCGGTCAGAGTCAGTAACTCGTGTTCAATGTCGCGGAACGTGCTGTTCAGCCTTTCGATGAGATCGTACGTCGCCATGATAACTCTTCATTAGTTACAACATACTTATCATATAGCACAGCACGCCGGGTCAGGCCAGCGTGCGATAAAGGTCAGGCAGGGACGGGAAGGGTGATGTTGTGATATACCGGCCAGCTAAAGCAGAAGCGCGCGCCGCCGAGTGCGCTCTCTTCACAATGCACCGTGCCGCCCATCGCCTGCGCAATGGAGTAAACAATTGCCAGCCCGAGGCCACATCCCCCCGTGGCACGATCGCGGCTGGGGTCGAGGCGTACAAACGGCTCAAACACCGTTTCACGCGCTTCCGGGGCGATGCCCGGTCCGTCGTCCTCAACCGTCAGACAGGCCTGACTACCCTGTAAATCTAAGCCAATCTGCAGCGTGCTCTCGCTATAGCGCATGGCGTTGTTCATCAGATTATCCAGCACGCGTTCCATCAGACGCATATCCAGTGCGCCATAATCGCCGGGCGTGACGTGTGTCAGCAGCGTGCGTTGCGGGTTTACGCTCTGGACATCATCGATATGGGTTTGTAACCAGCCGGGCAGGTCCGGCGTACTGAGGTTCAGTTCGTTTTGCGGGCGATCGAGGCGCGCATAGGTCAGGAGCTCCTCAATGAGGCCCTCAAGCTGACCAATGTCGCGGTTCAGCGCCTGAGACTCGGCCTCCGTCAGGTTTTCGCTCATCTCCAGCCGATAGCGCAGGCGTACCAGTGGCGTACGCAGCTCGTGAGCAATTCCGTCAATGAGCTGTTTTTTACTGATAATCAGCGCATTGATGTTATCGGCCATCTGGTTAAACGCCACGCCAAGACGCTCGAAGCTGGAACCGCTGTCGAAGTGAATGCGCTCGGTAAAATGCCCGTCACCAAAACGTTGCGCAGCAGATTCCAGTTTCAGCATGTCCTGCCAGTGTGGCCTCATCCAGATAAAGACCGGGAACGCGAGCGAAATGGCAATGAAAGCCAGCAGGGCAAGGTCCAGCAGGCGCATCTGGTGCAGATAATAGAGATAAGGCACCGGCCCCACGGCCAGAACGTAATGGCTCCGTGGAATGCGCTGGATAAAGGTATATTTCTCATCCAGCGCCACAATGTCCCCGTCACGCAGTCGCTGCATGGCGGGTGGCTCTAAATCGAAATCCTTCATCGGCTCGATGCGCAGATCAAACGACAGGTTCAGATCCAGCTCTTTTAAGGTCTTGGCCCAGTCGTGTGGCGGGATCTCACGCAGCTCGCTGCGCATCAGGTAGAGCGAGCTTTTCATTAAATCATCCAGTGACTGCCTGCCCGCACGTTCGGCGGTGAATTTATAGACCAGCCCAACCAGCATGGTCATCACCAGGAAGCAGACAAACAGCAGGAGATAAAACTGTACGAACAGCTTTTTCATTCAATATCACCGAAAATCAATACGTTAACAACCTGCGTCGAAGACAAACACGCAAACCCAAACTAGTTACACATACCGCTCGGTTTTTTACGGGGTCCGCATTGTGAGTAATCCCACAGAACGTATCCTTTTGATTTCATACAGTCTTCTATTTTTTTGATCCTGGAATCTTGCTGTTCTATCGTTTCGCCCGGCAGCAGGCGGTTGCGACTGAAGCTTTCGTCCCATGAATTGAGCGAATACTTTCGATCAACGCCGCAGGCGTACAAATCCTCACGGCGTTGTTGCACATTGGTATGGCCCGGGGTCCTGGGATTCTGGATAGTCTGAATATACGGAACATAGTCATAATTACTTGAATCCATATCTGCGACAACGCACCCGGTTAACCCAAAACAGCAGATCAGACTGAGTGTTCTTATTTTATGCAACTGTCAGACCTCGTCTGCGTAATGTTTTAAACAGTGTCGTTCGGGGAACCGGCATCAGGTTTCCCAGGCGTGAGGCGCGAACAGATAGCCCTTGTTACGCACGGTTTTAATGCGGTACGGCTCAGTGGCATTATCCTGCAGTTTTTTACGCAGGCGCGAAATAGCCACGTCAACGCTGCGATCCATTCCGTCGTAGCTGACGCCGCGCAGGTTTTTCAGTAATGCATCGCGGTCCATGATCTGCCCCGCGTGGGTTGCCAGTTCCCAGAGCAGGTCAAAATCTGCCGTGGAAAGGGCGATAAGCTCGCCAGAAAGCAGAACCTGACGGTTAATCGGATCAATAGACAAGGTACCAAAACGCATCGCTTTGTGCGGGGTCAGCGACTGAGCAGGCGCTTCTCGTTCAACGCTGGCACGCTGGCGTAAATGGAGGCGCAGACGAGCAAGGAGGACGGCAGGGGGCGTGGTTTTCAGAATGTAGTCATTTGCACCCATTTCGAGTGACAAAATATGGTTCATGTCGCTGTCCAGCGAGGTCAGCAGCACGATAGGGCCCTCCCACCGGGCGCGCAGATCGCGGCAGACCGTCATGCCATCTTTGCCGGGCAGCATAATGTCCAGCAGCACCAGGTCCGGGTTTTCACGTAAGACCACCTCTTCGGCACGATCGCCACGAGGCTCAACAATGACGTCCATATCATGCTTACCCAAATAGGCGGCGATCAATTGCCCCACTTCGGGCTCGTCTTCAACATAAACAATCTTATTCATACAACGTCTGTTATCGCGAAAAAAGCCAACATACACCGCACAACCTTAACGTTCCATTAATCTTTCATAATTAACGCCAGTTCCGTTATTCTGGCTCATATTGTTATTTGATTGTTATAGGGAAAAACATGGGGCTGGTGATAAAAGCCGCGTTGGGTGCGCTGGTGGTGTTACTGATAGGTGTTCTGGCTAAAACCAGGAATTATTATATTGCCGGGCTGATCCCACTCTTCCCGACCTTTGCGTTAATAGCGCACTATATTGTCGCCTCAGAACGAGGCACGGAAGCATTGCGTACGACTATCGTGTTCGGGATGTGGTCGATCATCCCTTATTTTCTTTATCTGCTTTCGCTGTGGTACTTCACCGGTTTTATGCGACTTCCCCTGGCGCTGAGCGGGGCCGTTGTCTGCTGGGGGCTCAGCGCCTGGGTGCTTATCTTCTTCTGGAGCCGCTTTCACTAGCGCAGCGGTCGACCGCCGTCCACGGCAAAGGTTCTGCCAGTGACGTAGCAACTGGTGAGCAGATAATCGATAAGATCGATAACCTCTTTTTCACCTGGCGCAATTTTCATCAGCGATTTATTCAGCGCCTGCTGGCGATACTCCGCATCATCGTCTTCGTTGAATAAAATCATCGCCGGGGCGATGGCGTTCACCTTAACTTCAGGGGCAAGTTTACGGGCGAACGAGCGCGTCATGTTATCGAGTGCAGCTTTACTGGCCGCATAGGCGATGTGCTTGTCGCTGCCGCGCTCCACGACGTAATCGGTGAAATGAATAATATCACCCGCCGCATGTCCGTGACCGCGCAGCAGGTCGAGCAGGGCATGGTTCAGCAGATAGGGCGCATTGACGTGGATCTGCAGCATGCAGGAGAGCGTTTCGCTGAGTGGCGTACCGGATTTTTCGGGAAGCCAGGCGCTGGCATTATGGATAATGGCGCGCAGCCCGGGGGTGGTAGATTTCACTTTATCGGCGAAGGCCAGAATACCGTCATCGGTTGAGAAATCGGCCTGAATGCAGATCGCACCGGCTTTGCGTAGCCCCTCAATCGAGGGATATTCGCTGCGGTAACTGATGATGACCGGATGGCGAAGATTGAGAAAGTGATGGGCAAGGGCGAGGCCGATACGACGGCCTCCACCAGTAATCAGTATTGGGCGTTGCTGCGCGTTTCCCATCGTGTTCTCCTTTTCAGTTCAACAATGGGAAAGGCGATTCTATCCCATTAACATCCAGGTTGCCGGTACGGCAGCAACCAGTAACAGCCCGATTAAGGCCATCTCACGGCGTCTAAGCGCGTTCTCTAACTGATGCGTGCGGCGGGCGTAGATAAACACCAGCAGGCCCGGTGCATACAACACCACCGACAGCAGCAGATGCATAGGCCCGGAAGCATACAACAACCACAGGCCGTAAATACAGGCTCCGACGCCCACCACATAGTGCGCCGGACGTGTGGCGATTTTTAACAGATATGCACCCACTAAGAAATAGGGTACCAGAATCATCTCCGAGGCGATGGTCAGCAGAGTGTTATAGTCTGAACCTGTGAGCCAGATCAGCACCAGACAGACCTGAACGCTGATGTTGGTCAGCCAGAGTGAGGCCGACGGCGCGCTGTTTTTGTTTTGACGAGCAAATAGGCGTGGAAATGCTTTGTGCGTTGCGGCCAGGAACGGCACTTCTGCCGCCATAATGGTCCAGCTCAGGTACGCGCCGCACACGGAGATAATCAGCCCCGCGGCAATCACCACGTCACCCCACGGTCCGAACATTTTCACCATCAGGCCCGCCATCGACGGGTTACGCATTTCGGCCAGTTCAGGACGCGCGACCACCCCCAGCGACAGCAGCGTCACCATCAGATACACGCCCAGCGCCGCCAGTACCGCCAGCAGCGTGGCGCGACCCACATCGCGCTTATTCCGCGCCCGGGCAGAGACCACGACGGCCCCTTCAACACCGATGAAGACCCACAGGGTGATCAGCATGGTGTTCTTGACCTGCTCCCAGACCGGTACGCCCAGCGCGACACCGCTGAAATCGAGACTGAACACATCGAGACGGAACGCCATAAAGGCCAGCACGATAAACAGGCCGAGCGGAACCAGTTTGGCCAGGGTTGCCACCAGGTTAATGCTGGCCGCCGTCTGTACGCCACGTAGAATCAGCCAGTGAACAACCCACAGCAGTACCGAGGCGCCCACAATGGACTGCCAGGTATTGCCGTCGCCAAAGAACCGCAGTTCAGGAGTATCGGTAAAGAAACTGAGCGCCGAAAAGACGATCACCAGGTAGGAGACGTTTGCGATGACCGCACACAGCCAGTAGCCCCATGCGGAACAGAAGCCAATCAGTTCGCCGAAACCTTCACGGGCGTAAGTGAAAATCCCCCCATCCAGATCCGGGCGGATGCGGGTCAGCAGCAGCATTGCGAACGCCAGCAGCAAAATCCCGGCCCCCGTGATGCCCCACCCTATAAGCAGTGCGGCAGGGCTGGCGACCGCCGCCATATTCTGCGGTAAGCTGAACACGCCCGCACCCAGCATTGAGCTCAAAACGAGTGCAGTCAAAGCACTCAGGCCTAGTTTCTTTTCCATTGGCTTCCTGTTATGAAAGGTCCAAATCCAGAATAATTATTTCGCACAGGCGCATAAAAATGGTGGATCACACTAAGGCGCGGGATTTTACGGAGTGTCACGAAAGCATGCAATGACGTGGGGCCGAATTTCAAAAAAAAGTAACAAAAAAGGCGGCATTGCGCCGCCTCGGGTCAACCGTTCTGTTACTTGTACAGGTCGGCGCTGATGGTCACGTTGTTACCACGTTCCTGCCACTGGCGGGTGATGTGGTAATACTTCGCCCCTTTCTTCGCCGCACGTTTCGCGACCTGATAAGAGACTTCCGTCATGTTGCCGTAGTTGCCGGTAAATTTAATGCTGTCGAACGGCACCATCTGCGCTGCAGTGGCTTTGTTCAGCTCTTCAATTTTGGTTCCATCTGGCAGGGTAACGGAGTAACGGCCACCTTTGGTGGATTGCGTTTCGAAGAAACGGCCCACTTCAGCGCTTGGTGCGGCAGAGGTGGCTACGCCCGGAATTTCCACTTTCTTCGCTTCTTCGCCGCCTTTCGCTATTGCCGCACGACCCGCTTCGGAATCAGCAGGAATAGCGTCCGGGCTTTGCAGAACGCGTTTCTTCGCATCTTCTTTATAGATGAACGCAGTAATGCGCTGGTTGCCACCCTGGTTAGCATCGACCTGACGCACGATAAAGAAAGAGTACGCGCCTTTTTCTTTTGCGGCTTTGGTGATGGCATCATTCACTTCAGGCTGGCTGCGATAGAAGCCCTGCACGGTGACGGTGTCATACGGTTCCAGCTCAATCGCCTGATCTTTCGGTAATTCAACGACGCCGTTAATCACGCGGTTTTTCGGTGCGTCAGCTTTCGGCGCATTGTCTTTATACAGCGCAATGGTCACGCGCTGGTTACCGCTGTTGCCGGAGTCAGACTGATCAACAACGTAAAACGAGGCCGCACCGTTTTTATCGGCGGCTTTTGATGCGGCGGCGACGGCATCGCCAATAGAATTATAACGACCCACAATGACCGTATGGTCAAAAGGTTTTAACGCTGCCGCTTGCTCCGGCGTTAACTCTGTCGCGGCATTCGCAGACAGGGCGGTCGCGGAGAGAAGTGCGGACGCCAGGAGTGTGTTCTTAAGCTTCATAAAAATAATCCTTCGCCTTGCGCAAACCATGTACTGGTATTGTTGTTAATTTGAGACGGTCCCGATTATGGCATTTAAAACCCGTCGCTGTCTGCGCCATTTTTCACAGCCTGTGCTCACTGAATCATCTGATTTGATAACATTTAGTGATATGTTGAAAAAACAGGCGTCTGACAAGCAAAACTGATAAAGCTTATGACTTTTACAAGTTAATTTAATGTTAATAAGTTGTTCTCTATTGGCGCTATATCATGTTTTTACCGCTTCGCTTGCGCTATTTATCGGTCTCAGCGATGAATTTAAGGTAAATATCACTGTCAGCGACGCAGATCACTTATTTTTCACAGATAAAGTAAGAAATAGTGTTTTCTGACGGTAGATCACGGGCGTTATTTTCAGTAGGTTATAGAAAGTTTGTTACTGTTTTATTTTCTGGGGTTAATCATATGTCGTCGCTGTCCTGCTGGCGAAAGTTGATACAAACCGCGGGCATTTATCGACAAACCATCATCAAAAACCGATGGAAGGGAAAACTATGCGTATTGGGGTACCAAAAGAACGGTTAGCCAATGAAACCCGCGTAGCGGCAACACCGAAAACGGTGGAGCAACTGCTTAAACTGGGTTTTACCGTCGCAGTTGAACGCGGCGCGGGCAAACTGGCGAGTTTCGATGACGAGGCCTTTATTCAGGCTGGCGCGGAAGTGGTGGACGGTGCTGAAGTCTGGCAGTCGCCCGTTATTCTCAAGGTTAATGCGCCGGAAGAGAGCGAGATTGAACTGCTGAATCCTGGCACGACGCTGGTGAGCTTCATCTGGCCTGCACAGAATCCTGAGTTGATGGAGAAGCTGGCAGCACGTGGCGTGACCGTGATGGCCATGGACTCCGTGCCGCGTATTTCGCGCGCGCAGTCGCTGGATGCCTTAAGTTCCATGGCGAATATCGCCGGTTACCGCGCGATTGTTGAGGCGGCGCATGAGTTTGGTCGCTTCTTTACCGGTCAGATCACCGCGGCAGGGAAAGTGCCTCCGGCGAAAGTGATGGTGATTGGCGCGGGCGTGGCGGGTCTTGCGGCTATCGGCGCGGCAAACAGCCTGGGCGCTATCGTACGCGCTTTTGACACCCGTCCTGAAGTAAAAGAACAAGTACAAAGTATGGGTGCCGAATTCCTTGAGCTGGACTTCAAGGAAGAAGCGGGCAGCGGTGACGGTTACGCGAAGGTCATGTCCGAAGCTTTTATCAAAGCGGAAATGGAACTCTTCGCCGCGCAGGCCAAAGATGTCGACATCATTGTCACTACCGCGCTTATCCCCGGTAAACCCGCGCCGAAGCTGATTACCCGTGAGATGGTTGACTCAATGAAGTCGGGCAGCGTGATCGTCGACCTGGCGTCGCAGAACGGTGGCAACTGTGAATACACCGTGCCAAATCAGGTGACCACCACTGCTAACGGCGTGAAGGTGATCGGGTATACCGATTTGCCGGGCCGTCTGCCAACGCAGTCTTCTCAGCTGTACGGTACCAACCTTGTTAACCTGCTGAAACTGCTCTGCAAAGAGAAAGACGGCAACATCACCGTTGATTTTGACGATGTTGTTGTGCGTGGCGTAACGGTGGTGCGTGAAGGTGAAATCACCTGGCCTGCGCCACCGATTCAGGTGTCCGCGCAGCCTCAGGCGGCACCGAAAGCGGCGCCTGAGCCTAAAGAGCCAGCTAAACCGGCTTCTCCGTGGCGCAAGTACGCGATCATGGCGCTGGTCATTATTCTGTTTGGCTGGCTGGCAGATGTCGCGCCGAAAGAATTCCTCGGCCACTTTACCGTCTTCGCGCTCTCGTGTGTGGTGGGGTACTACGTCGTGTGGAATGTCTCCCATGCGCTGCATACGCCACTGATGTCGGTCACTAACGCCATCTCCGGGATTATCGTGGTCGGGGCGCTGCTGCAGATTGGCCACGGCGGCTGGGTAAGCTTCCTGAGCTTTATCGCGGTGCTGATCGCCAGTATCAATATTTTCGGTGGGTTCACCGTGACTCAGCGCATGCTGAAAATGTTTCGTAAAGGCTAAGGGGTAGCATATGTCTGGAGGATTAGTCACAGCCGCATACATTGTTGCTGCAATCCTGTTTATTTTCAGTCTGGCGGGGCTTTCCAAACACGAAACGTCTCAGCAGGGAAATAACTTTGGTATCGCCGGGATGGCGATTGCGCTGATTGCCACCATCTTCGGGCCGGACACCGGCAACGTTGCATGGATCCTGGTGGCGATGATTATCGGTGGCGCGATTGGTATTCGCCTGGCGAAACGCGTTGAAATGACCGAGATGCCGGAGCTGGTGGCCATTCTGCACAGCTTTGTGGGGCTGGCGGCGGTGCTGGTGGGCTTCAACAGCTACCTGTACCACACACCCGGTCTGGAACCGATTCTGGTCAACATCCATCTGACGGAAGTGTTCCTCGGCATCTTCATTGGTGCGGTGACCTTCACCGGCTCAATTGTCGCGTTCGGCAAACTGCGCGGTAAGATCTCTTCTAAACCGCTGATGCTGCCAAACCGTCACAAGCTGAACCTGGCGGCGCTGGTCGTGTCCTTTGTGCTGCTGGTGGTCTTCGTGCGCACTGAAAGCGTGGGCCTGCAGGTGCTGGCGTTACTGGTGATGACCCTGATTGCTCTGGCCTTTGGCTGGCACCTGGTGGCCTCCATTGGTGGTGCCGATATGCCAGTGGTTGTCTCCATGCTGAACTCCTACTCCGGTTGGGCCGCGGCGGCAGCTGGCTTCATGCTGAGCAACGATCTGTTGATCGTCACCGGTGCGCTGGTCGGTTCTTCTGGTGCGATCCTGTCTTACATCATGTGTAAGGCGATGAACCGTTCGTTTATCAGCGTTATCGCGGGTGGCTTTGGTTCTGATGGCTCCTCAACCGGTTCTGACGAAGAAGTGGGTGAGCACCGTGAGATCAGCGCGGAAGATACCGCAGAGATGCTGAAAAACTCACACTCGGTCATCATTACCCCAGGCTACGGCATGGCGGTGGCGCAGGCTCAGTATCCGGTTGCGGAGATCACCGAGAAACTGCGTGCGCGTGGTATCAAGGTTCGCTTTGGCATTCACCCGGTAGCGGGGCGTCTGCCAGGCCACATGAACGTGCTGCTGGCGGAAGCGAAAGTGCCTTACGACATCGTGCTGGAGATGGATGAGATCAACGATGATTTCACCGATACCGACACCGTCCTGGTTATTGGTGCCAACGACACCGTTAACCCGGCGGCGCAGGACGATCCGCGTAGCCCAATCGCCGGTATGCCGGTTCTGGAAGTGTGGAAGGCGCAGAACGTGATTGTCTTCAAACGTTCCATGAACACCGGTTATGCAGGGGTTCAGAACCCGCTGTTCTTTAAAGAGAACACGCACATGCTGTTTGGCGATGCAAAAGCCAGTGTCGATGCGATTCTGAAATCGCTGTAAATCAGCGACAAAAAAAACCGCCGGAAACGGCGGTTTTTTTATGTCTGAACTTAGTCGTCTTCCGGGTCGTCCAGTTCAACCGGTGTCTGATACTCATCCGGCTTGATGACCAGCAGGTCACAGCGCAGATGGTCGATCACCTGTTCGGCGGTATTGCCCAGGAACGCGGCAGAAATACCGGTCCGGCCAATGGTACCCAGTACCACAATCCCCGCCTGCAGATGTTCTGCTAAATCCGGGATCACCTCTTCAGGCAACCCTTTTTCCACATGTGTCATTTTCTCATCGATGCTGAATTTCTGGCGTAACGCCTTCATGGCCAGCAGGTGCTGCCCCCGGATCGCATCGTTATACACGCTCGGGTCAAATTCAGGCAGCTCGATAGCAATATTAATCGGTGTTACCGGGTAAGCGCCCACCAGATGGACTTCAGTGTGGTTAACCTGCTCGGCAAGCTGGATCGTCTCCTTGACCAGCTTTTCATTGAGCGAATTGTGATAATCCTCCTCGCTCGCCAGGTTGACCGCCACGACGGCCTTGCCGCCTTCTGGCCACGGCTGGTCTTTTACCATCCACACCGGGCAAGGGCATTTACGCAGCAGGTGCCAGTCGGTAGGGGTAAAGATCACGGATTCCAGCTTGTCGTGCTGGTGCGCCATTTTCAGCAACAGGTCGTGCCCACCGGCGACCACTTCCTGGATAATGGCTTCGAAAGGTCGGTTATGCCAGACCACTTTAATATCGATAGGAACACCCGCTTCCAGGTAATATTTGGCCTGTTCACGGATCCACGCGGTACGCTGGCTGATCACTCCCTGACGCATTGCGGTGCGTTCGTCAGGCGACAGAAGGGTGGTCATCTCATATGAGAAGTCATAGATCGGCAAAAACGCTTTGATTTTGCCACCAATCCGTTGATGTAGATACACAGCACGTCGTAATGCCGGCTGATCGTCCTGGTTAGGATCGATAGCCACCAGCATGTTTTGATACTTTGCCATACAGGTCTCCTTACTACTGTCACCACAGTCTGTAATTAAAAGAGTAACCTATATATCTTGAATGAAACAGGGGGGAAGTTTTTGTCAGATCAATAAATCATGAAAATCTGTCACAGAAAAAGAACCGTTGTTGTTACCGCGATAAAGGCAATCAACAGCAGTACCATCACCGCAATCGCAAACGTCGTTGAATCCTGTACGTAGGTTTTTTCTTCACCCTTCATTGGCCCGACAAGCATGATCCAGATGAATATGAAGGTCACTGAGGCGATAACGACTGAAACGAAAAATAAACTTTCTCTCAATTCATAACCTCAACAAGAACCTTTCAGGGACTGAGTGGGGCGGTGCCAGGGAAACGTGGTGAAACGGAAGTGGTGACGTACCAGACCAATAAATCATAAAAATTTATCGGTCTGGCATCAATCATGCGGGGGCGTTATGCCACGTTGCGGGAGTGACCGGCAAGAACGGCCAGAGCTTCACCGTTTTCGATGGTAATGTATTTACCCTTAACGGCCAGCATTCCGCTTTTCTGGAAACGACCCAGCAGACGGCTGATGGTTTCCACGGTCAGGCCCAGGTAGTTACCGATATCGCCACGCGTCATGGTCAGACGGAATTCACGCGGGGAGAAACCGCGCTCCGCGAAGCGGCGTGAGAGGTTATAGATAAACGCGGCCAGGCGTTCTTCTGCATTCTTTTTGGAAAGCAGCAGAATCATGTCCTGATCGCCTTTGATCTCACCGCTCATCAGACGCATCATCTGCTGACGCAGATTGGGCATTTTGCCTGAGAGATCGTCCAGCGTTTCAAACGGGATTTCGCAAACCATTGAGGTTTCCAGCGCCTGAGCAAAGCTCGGGTGATGGCCAGTACCGATGGCATCAAAGCCAACCAGGTCACCCGCCAGATGGAAGCCGGTGATCTGCTCATCACCCTGTTCAGTGATGGTGTAGCTTTTGATGGTGCCAGAACGGATAGCATAGAGCGATTTCAGTTCGTCTCCCGCTTTAAACAGCGTCTGCCCTTTCTGAATAGGCTTTTTGCGCTCGATGATATTATCAAGCTGATCGAGTTCATGCTCATTCAGAGTAAACGGGATACAGAGCTGGCTGATGCTGCAATCCTGGCAATGGATAGCACAACCGCCAGACTGAATGCGTCGTATAATTCGCTTTTCCGGGATCATAGGTTTGCTCAAGCCTTAATTGATATTGGTCAATTTTAACATCTTTTTGGTAAGTACGTAAGCCTGCCAAACCATCAATAAGGACAAGAGACGGCAACCTGTTGCCATCTTCTTGAAATTCCACAGCTTGATTATGGATTTTTAGCCTAACCGGAAGAAAATTAAGCACTAAAAGCCTGGAAACTAGAGCAGGAGATACCCCTCGTGACGCAGTAACCACTCCTTGCGCTGCACGCCACCGGCATAGCCGGTCAGGGTGCCGTTGCGGCCAATCACGCGGTGGCAGGGGACCACAATACTGACGGGGTTAGCGCCATTTGCCGCGCCGACCGCGCGGGCCGCGCCGGCACGGCCGAGCTGCCCGGCGAGCTGGCCGTAATGCATGACCTGTCCGCACGGAATACTGCGCAGCGCCTGCCAGACTTCGCGCTGGAAAGGTGTGCCTGCCGTGGCGGTCGGCAGGGTGTCAATGATGCTGAGATCGCCCTCGAAGTACGCCGTCAGTTTGTCGCTCAGGCCGCCGGGGTTGGTGGCGCTGATACGTTCATAACCCTGCGCGCGGTAGTGCACGTTGAGCAACGTGTCCATCCTGTCGCTGTGTTCTTCCCATTCAACGGCGCGCAGACAGAACTGCTCGTCTGCAATCACCCACAGTGGACCAAGCGGCGTGGCAATTTTATCTTCGAGTAATCTCAGCATCGTTAATCCTTTAGTGCAGCCTTGGGTAAATCCCCGGACCAATCGGCAGACCGACAAGATACCATGCCACCAGCATCACCAGCCATACCCCTAAAAAGATAAGCGGATAGGGTAAAACCAGCGAATAGTAGGTACCCAGTTTTGCCTCTGGTTTATAGCGCTGCAGGAAGCCTAAAAACAGCGGAACAAACGGTGAGACCGGTGCCAGCGGGATGACGGAGGAGTCTGCGATACGGAACAGGATCTGGGCAAACGCCGGGTGGAACCCCAGCATCATAAACATCGGCACAAAGATGGGAGCCAGAATCGACCAGATTGCCGAGCCGCTGGCGATAAACATGCACAGCAGTGACGACAGCAGCGCAAGGCCGACAAATGCCGGGACGCCGCTTAACCCCGCCGCTTCCAGCGCATCGGTCAGACCCACGGCCATAAATTTGCCCATGTTGCTCCAGTTAAACATCGCCACGAACTGCGCCAGCGGGAACACCATCACAATAAAGCCCGCCATCTCTTTCATGGGTTCGATCATCAGCTGCGGCAGATCGCCCTGACGGCGAATTTTGCCGGTGGCGATCCCATAGGCGAGCGAAACGACAAAGAAAAACAGAATAATCAGCGGCACAATGCCCTGAATAAACGGCGAGGGGAGAACGGTATGTTTAACCGGATCGCGCAGGATGCCGTTTTCCGGTACCACCATCAGCGCGACCGCGGCAATAAACGCCAGCGAGACCACGCCTGCCACGCGCAGGCCAACGCGTTGCTCTTTACTCAGCGTCTCCAGCTTCTCATCGCTTCGGCCTTCCCATTTCCCTAAACGCGGCTCAATGAGCTTATCGGTAATCAGTCCGCCCACCAGGGTCAGCAGGACCACCGAGCTGGCCATAAAGTACCAGTTGTCGATGACGCTGACGTGCATCGCGGTGTCGATGGTTTTGGCCGCCTCCGTGCTGATGCCTGAGAGCAGGACATCGGTGGTCACGATCAGCAGGTTGGCGGTAAAGCCGCAGCCTACGCCCGCAATCGCCGACAGCAGACCCGCCACGGGATGGCGTCCGACGGCGAGGAAAATCAGAGCGCCCATGGGCGGCATGATCACCAGCGCGGCATCAGAGGAGATGTGGCTAAAGAAGGCGATAAACAGCACCATGTAGCTGGCGTAACGTGCGCTGACGTGGGAGGCCATTTTCACCATCAGCGCCGGTAACAGACCGACACGCTCGGCAAGCCCGGCGCCCAGTACCAGCGCCAGAATGGCCCCCAGCGGGGCGAAGCCGCTGAAGTTTTTAACCACATTCGGTAAGAACCAGTGCAACCCTTCGACACTCAACAGGTTCTTGACCGCCACCATACTGCCATCGGCCGGACTGCGCACGCTGACATCAAAGGCGGACAGCACCGCTGTCGCCACCATTAAAACCACGATCAACCAGATAAAAAGCAGGAAAGGGTGCGGCACTTTATTGCCGATCCTTTCAACCCAGCCATAGAGCTTACCGGATGGGGAATGCGAAGGTATGGAAGACATACTCATGGGCGTTCCTCGGGACTGTTGTTGTGTTGTTGTGTTGTGTTGTGTTTTGTTATTTTAAAGGTGACGGTGTCACGCCTGCCGGAATCGGACACACGTACGGTTTTTCGGTGATTTGTTGTTCGAACTCTTCCCGGCATTGTTGCAGCAGCGTTGCATCCTGGAGCAGATTTAGCGCGGTTGCGCCCATCACTTTTCCGGCCAGCAGCATGCCCTTATGAGCAATCGAGGTTCGCCCCTGAGCCACGAGTTGCCAGGTATGCAAAGGCGTTCCGATGGTAAAGCAGGGGCTGAAACACTGTGCCACCGGCATTTTCCAGCTGACATCGCCCACATCGGTTGACCCGGCCAGTACGTTATCGGTAATGGCGTAAGGTGCGACCTCATCTGTCAGTAACATCTCCTGCTGACGGCGCGCAAAAGCGTTACCGGCTTCTCCCCCCGTCGCGGCAATGTTCTTCAGGCTGTTTTGCAGGTCATTTGGCGTTAGCGTGGCACGAATATCCTGCGCAAACTGGCGCTCCTCTTCCGTCCACTCCGGCGTGCCGTAATGCTGCAGGGCGCGATACATCGCCGCTTCGAGCGTGCGGTTGGGCAGGTAGCTGGAGCAGGCTTTATCAAAGCGACACGCAACGGTGGTTTCGGTCATCATTGCCGCGCCCTGAGCGATTTTCTCGATACGTTCGTAGATCTGCTGCGCATCGGCCATTTCCGGCGCGCGGATCAGGTACAGCACTTCAGCCTGCGCCTGCACCACGTTGGGTGAGATTCCACCGGTATCGGTGATAGCGTAATGAACGCGCGCTTTCTCAATGATGTGTTCGTTGAGGAAATTGGTGCCAGTGGTCATCAGCGTTACGGCATCCAGCGCGCTACGCCCCAGATGTGGCGAGTTAGCAGCATGCGCCGCCACGCCGTGAAACCGCCAGGCGGCCTGAATATTGGCCAGCGTGCTGACGTTAAACATGCCGGCAAATGCTTCAGGGTGCCAGGTGACGGCGGCATCAACGTCATCAAACAAACCTTCGCGCACCATAAAGGTTTTCCCCGAACCGCCTTCTTCACCAGGACAGCCGTAGAAACGCACGGTGCCGCTCCCCCCGTGCTGCTCCAGCCAACTTTTCACCGCAATGGCACCCGCCAGCGCTGCCGTTCCCAGCAAATTGTGGCCACAGCCGTGGCCGTTGGCACCCGGCGTGGCGGACTGTGCCATCGCGCAATGTGCCTGCTGGCTCAATCCGGCCAGAGCATCATATTCCCCCAGCAGGGCGATAACGGGTTTACCGCTGCCGAAGCTGGCGATAAAGGCATTCGGAATCCCGCCGGCTTCACGGGTCAGGGTGAAACCTTCCGCTTCCAGCGCGCCGGCAATCCGTTCCGCGGACCAAAACTCTTCAAAACGCGTTTCAGGGTGATCCCAGATGTCGTCGGCAATGTCGGTTAACAGCTGACATCGCGTGTCGATGGCATCGGCAATAAAAGCGTAGTTCTCCTGCATTACACACCTCGCGTCCACGGGAAATTAAGCGCAGTGCGCGCCAGCGTTTCGATAGCGAGGTTCATGACCTGCTCATCAAAATCAAATTTTTCATTGTGATGACCTGCGCTTAACTCGGTACCGAACACCATATACGACGCCATTCCGCCGTTCTGTTGCACGCGGGCCATCATCAGCGTCGCGTCTTCGGAACCTGCGGGGGCGTTGACTCTGTCAATGGCCTGCACCACGCCGGTCACCTGGCTTGCCTGCTGGCGCAGATAATCTACCCAGGCCGGTGTAGGGGCACTGGCGGTGGCGGCGCCCATCAGACGCATCTCGACGCTCACGCCGTAGAGTGCCGCCGCACCGGTAATCACGGCCTGCGCGCGTTCAAAGACGTACTGGTTAATGGCTTCGCTTACGCCGCGGGTTTCAACCTTGAGCAGGGCGTTAGCCGGTACGACGTTGCGTCCGCTGCCGGCCTGCATCACGCCGACATTCACCCGCGATGCACCTTCGCTGTGTGGGGCAATGCTGTGAAGCGCGATAGCGGCCTGAGCCGCGGCGAGCAGGGCATTCCGGCCGTCCTCCGGTTTACCGCCGGCGTGTGCGGCAACCCCGGTAAAATGCACATCGAACTTGGTGGTGGCCATAAAGTTATCGCTGCCGCAGATCACCACACCGGCGGGCACACCGGTGCCAATGTGAATCGCGGTGAAGTAGTCCGCGTCGTCGAGCGCCCCGGCGGCCACCATGGCGCGAGCGCCTCGGGTGCCTTCCTCGGCAGGCTGGAAGATCAGTTTGATGGTGCCATTGAGTTGCGATTCATTCTGCTTAAGCACGTGCGCCAGCCCCAGACCAATGGTGGTGTGGCCATCGTGACCGCAGGCGTGCATCATCCCCGGGTTGCAGGAGGCAAATCCGTCGCGGAACGGGCGATGGCTGTCATCGAGTGCTTCGCTTAAATCCAGCGCGTCCATATCCACGCGAAACGCCAGCGTCGGGCCTGGGCGGCCGGTATTCAGGGTCGCCACAATGCCGGTAAATCCCCCTTCAAACGGGGCCAGCCATTTCTCTGGTGCGCCTTGCGCCCGGGCGCGGGCAAACTCTCGCGCCAGCGTGGCGTCATCGGGTAATCCCATACGGCTTTCGGCGTCTACCACGTCGCGGCCCATCGCCAGCGAATAACCCAACTGGTCTAAGATTTCCGCGACTTTCGCCGCCGTGCGAAATTCGAGCCATCCGGACTCCGCGAAATGGTGAAAATCGCGACGCCATGCGCTCAGTTGTGGGGCTAATGTCTGGATGTACTGCGCCAGTGATTCCATATCTGTTCCTGTCATCATTAAAATATGTGAACTGCTTCACGCTGTGATAGTTTTTACTTATCACTAACCGTTTTTTCACAGTTTTAACCGTTCAGGAATTACCCTCGCACATCCATTTCCATTAAAGTAGATGACAGTTTCTTTACTCTGATAAACAACGGTTATCGGTCGGGCTATGTCATTTCAGATTAAATTTCATCAAATCCGGGCGTTTGTTGAAGTCGCGCGTCAGGGCAGTATCCGCGGTGCCAGCAGGACGCTTAATCTTTCGCAACCGGCGCTGACCAAATCAATCAAAGAGCTGGAAGAGGGGATGGCGGCGCAGCTTTTTGTGCGCAGGAGTAAAGGCGTCGCATTGACCGAGTGTGGGGAAGGGTTTTACTCGCGCGCCAGGCTGATTCTGGAAGAGTTACGCGCGGCGCAGGATGATATCCGCCAGCGCCAGGGGGAACTGGCCGGGCAGATTAACATTGGAATGGGAGCCAGTATTTCGCGAAGCCTTATGCCTGCGGTGATCACCCGCTTTCATGCACAACATCCGCAGGTAAAAGTCCGGATAATGGAAGGGCAACTGGTGTCGATGATCAATGAATTACGCCAGGGCGAGCTGGATTTCACCATCAACACCTATTATCAGGGGCCGTACGATCATGAGTTTACGTTTGAAAAATTGTTTGAAAAGCCTTTCGCCGTATTTTGTCGGGAAGGGCATCCGGCGACGGGCGCGACATCCATTACCGAATTGCTGAATTATAACTGGACAATGCCGACGCCACGCGGGAGTTATTATAAGCAATTAGAAGATGTTTTTACTCATCGCTCGCAAATACCGCGCATTGACGTTGTCTGCGAAACGTTTTCTTCCTGCATTAGCCTTGTTGCACAAAGTGATTTTTTAAGTATCCTTCCAAAGGAACTGGGCTGTGACCCGCTGCTGGCGCACCGTCTGGTTATGCTGCCCGTTGTCGAATCGCTACCTAAAGCGGCCTATTATTTAATTCAGCGTCGTGATTCTCGTCAGACACCCCTGACCGAATCGTTAATTACGCAATTCAGAAGAGAGGCGCGGAAAATAGTATCGGAGTGAAGTGGGGAGTAAAATAAAAAAACAGAGCCTGTCCGACATCAGACAGACCCTACAACACACAGCAGTGCTTCCCTTCGCAGATCCTGAATGTTATATCCGTGAAGCAGGTTTATTTAATTATAACAGCCCACCCTCAAAAAGATATGTTTTAGCATCATTGATTCCACATTTTTTTAACCTAAACTTTCTGTTTTATGTGTGCTGAAATTTAAGTTAAGTCGCGTTTAACTTTTGCGAAGAAATAATTTTTATATTCATCAGGTTAATATTTATGTCCTTATCCTGGGGTAGCGGTTATTGAGGCCCATGCCTGGCGCAGGTATAGTACAGGCTCAGATGTAGCGGGAGGATGTCCATGAACCCTGACGACAAATCACTTTTTCTTGACGCCATGGAGGGTATCCAGCCCCTGAAGCGCTGCACGGATATTCACTGGCAGCCGAGCCGCAACACGCGGACGCGTCAGGAGATTGATACCGAGCAACTGGATAACTTCCTGACCCTGGGCTTCCTGGAACTTCTGCCCCTGGAGGAGCCGCTGGCGTTCAGACGGGAAGGGGTGCAACAGGGCGTTATTGATAAGCTCCGCTCGGGTAAATATTCCCGCCAGGCCAGCTTAAATCTGTTACGCCAGCCCGCCGAGCGTTGCCGGCAGATGCTGTTTTCCTTTATCCGCCAGGCTGGACGCGATGGATTACGTAACCTGGTGATCATTCATGGAAAAGGACGGGAGCAGAACGCCCATCCCAACGTGGTACGCAGCTATCTGGCGCGCTGGTTAACCGAGTTCGAGGAAGTGCAGGCCTTTTGCGTGGCGCTGCCGCATCACGGCGGCAGCGGAGCATGCTATGTTTCGCTACGAAAGTCTGACGAAGCGAAACAGGAGAACTGGGAACGGCACGCTAAGCGCAGCCGTTAAGCGCTTCTGGCGGGCGAGACGTTCGCCCGCCTGTCACTCAGAAGGTTTCCCAGTTGCTGTCGGTGGCGGTGTTGGCCGTTGCCGGGCGTAACAGCTGTGGGGTTTTCACCGTGGCCGGGTGGGGCGTGGTGGCTTTTTCCTTTCCGTTCAGGCGAAACGCTGCCACAGCCTGGCGCAGTTGTTCCGACTGATCTTCCAGGGCCGCCGCCGCCGTGGCGGATTGCTGTACCAGCGCGGCGTTTTGCTGTGTGACGCTGTCCATCTGCGAAACGGCCAGGCTCACCTGTTCAATGCCGCGGCTCTGTTCATCGGACGCCGACGAAATCTCGCCCATGATATCGGTCACGCGGGTGACGGCAGCGACAATCTCCTTCATGGTTGCGCCCGCTTCGCTGACCTGCTCTGAACCGGTATTCACCCGGCTGACGGAGTTCTCAATCAGCCCTTTGATCTCTTTCGCCGCCTGCGCACTGCGGCTGGCCAGCGTGCGGACTTCACCTGCGACGACCGCAAAGCCACGACCTTGCTCCCCGGCACGCGCGGCTTCCACCGCCGCGTTAAGCGCCAGAATGTTTGTCTGGAAGGCAATGCTGTCAATCACGCCGGTAATGTGCGCAATTTGCTGCGAGCTGTCGGCGATTTCGGTCATGGTACGGACAACGTTATCCACCACGTGACCGCCACGGGCCGCCGTTTCTGAAGCGTTCTTCGCCAGTAGCGTAGCCTGACGGGCGTTGTCGGAGTTCTGTTTAACCGTTGCGGTCAGCTCTTCCATGCTGGCAGCCGTCTCCTCCAGCGAAGCCGCCTGTTGCTCGGTGCGGGCAGACAGATCGTTGCTTCCGGCGGCAATTTCACCTGCGCCTGTGTAAATGGAATCGGTGCTACCACGCACGGCGCTGACGGTGGTCACCAGCGACTGCTGCATCTCATGCAGACCCGCCGCCAGCTGGCCCATCTCATTGCGGCCAGACAGGGCGATATCCTGCGTCAGATCGCCGCCCGCAATGGCGCGAATATGGTTCATAATCATGTGGAGCGGTTTTAACAGCAGGTGTTGTAAACCCTGCCAGATCACCACCAGTACCGCGATAACGGCCAGGAAGATCGCTGCCAGCGTCCATTGCATCTGGGTAAAGCTGCTCTGGTTCTCTTCGGTTGCGGCTTTCAGCAGGGTGTTGTTTTCGGCGCGCCAGCGGTTATAAACCCCTTCCATATCGTCCTGGGCCTGTTGGGCATCCAGATCGCCATAGGCCTGGTAGTTGTCGGCACGCAGATACGCAATGGAGAGACGCATCACTTCATGCATCTGGCTCCATGATTTCTGCATTTCGTCGGTTAATGCCGCGTTCTGGCCGTTAACCTGCGGCATTTTCTGCCACTCTTTATTATAGGCTTCCGCTTTAGCCAGAGAATCAGCCGCGGTGCCAAGCAGTTTGTTGATCGCCGCAAGGGACGCCGGGTCGCGCTGGTTTTTCAGGTAGCGGATCGCCACGCGGGTGACGGTGACGCGCGTTTTGATCAGCGTGTTCACGCTGTCGCTCAGGCTCTCCTGCTGGGCATTGAGCACCCCGGAGTTCTGGAAGTTATGGCGGTCGTTGCTGACGGCAGAGTAGAACAACCCTCCCGTGACAACTTGCAACAGACAGAATATGGTGAGAGCAAAGATAATACCGGTAATCACGTGCAGATTTTTCAGCATAGCGGTCGTCCGTTAGAGAAGATGCAGGGTTACACAAATACTATCGTCGTAGAGAAATTAAACTTTAATTTAACTCGCGCTTAACTACGGGGTCTGTTAAGGAACTCGTTGTAAATCCGGATCATTTTTATGAGGAAGGTCGACATGAGCAGCATTGATAAAAGCGGGACGTACGCACTGGGGTCGCGGACGGTTAAACGGCTTGGCTATGGCGCGATGCAGCTTGCCGGGCCGGGCGTGTTTGGTCCTCCAAAGGACAAAAATGCCGCGCTGGATGTGCTCCGCGAAGCGGTGGCTGCTGGGGTGAATCACATTGATACCAGCGATTTTTACGGGCCGCATATCACCAACCAGCTGATCCGCGAGGCGCTTCATCCGTACCGCGACGATCTGACGCTCGTCACCAAGATCGGTGCCCGTCGCGGCAGTGATGCCTCCTGGCTGCCGGCCTTCTCCGCGCAGGAACTGACGCAGGCGGTACATGACAACCTGCGTAATCTGCAGCTGGATGTGCTGGACGTGGTTAATCTGCGCATCATGTTCAGCGCACACGGGCCAGCAGAAGGCTCAATTGCTGAACCTCTCGCCACGCTGGCCGAGTTACAACAGCAAGGTTTGGTGCGCCATATTGGCCTGAGCAACGTCACGGCCACCCAGGTTGCGGAAGCGCAGAAGATGGTGCAGGTGGTGTGTGTGCAGAACATGTACAACATCGTGAACCGTGGCGATGATGTGCTGGTGGATTCGCTGGCGCAGCAGGGGATTGCGTATGTGCCGTTCTTCCCGCTGGGCGGTTTTACACCCCTGCAATCATCCGGGCTGCAGGCGGTCGCTGATTCGCTGGGCGTAACGGCAATGCAGGTCGCGCTGGCGTGGTTGCTGCAACGTTCGCCGAACATCCTGCTGATCCCCGGCACCTCCTCCGTGGCGCATCTGCGACAAAATCTTGCGGCGGCGGAGCTGGTGCTCCCGGCTGACGCGCTGGAAACGCTCGATTCGCTGGCGGATTAAGCCAGACAGGCATAAGCCCAAAGCAGTGCTTTGGGCTTTTTTGTCCCTCTTGAAACCTGAATGTCGCTGCCGCAGGCGTTATCTGGCTATTCTTTCGCCGATGCGCAGGATACGGCTGAATTAAATCCGCTCACACTTCAATGCGTTTGGGGTGACCCCCGTAAAGGACCTTGATCCTTGTCCATAATCCGTAATACTGTATTTATATACAGTATCTGACGAGAAAGGCATTTATGGACACTCTCTTTTCTTATTATCCAAAGCAACCTCTTGAATTACCGTTATTTGTAGAACGCGTAGCGTGTGGTTTTCCAAGCCCGGCACAGGATTATGTGGAAGATCGTCTCGATCTTAACCGCCTGGCCGTCAGGCATCCCAGCGCGACCTACTTTGTGAAGGTGAGCGGAGACTCGATGATCGGCGTTGGGATCGGCGATGGCGATCTGCTGGTCGTCGATCGTTCGTTAAACGCCGTGCACGGGGATATTGTGGTGGCATCCGTCGCGGGTGAGTTTACGGTCAAAGAGCTGCAGACCCGCCCGATCCTGAGGTTAGTGCCGCATAACGTTCGCTATCAGCCGATCACGTTTCAGTCCGAAGAGGAACTGCAGATCTTCGGTGTTGTCACCCACACACTCAAAACGCATAAACATGTTCGCACTGGTTGATGTGAACAGCTTTTATGCCTCCTGCGAGACGGTGTTTCGGCCCGATCTGCGGGGCAAACCCGTGGTGGTGGTCTCCAATAACGACGGCTGCATTATTTCGCTGTCGCGGGAGGCAAAGCAGTTCGATATAAAAATGGGCGAGCCGTATTTCAAATTCAAAGAGAAGCGCTTTCCCGCGCGGGTTTACGTCTTTAGCTCGAACTATGCGCTTTATGCCGATCTCAGCAGCCGGGTGATGCAGACGCTGACCGATTTCGCCCCGGCCATAGAGATTTACTCCATTGATGAGGCGTTTGTGAACGTTGCTGGCGTCAGCAACTGCATGGCGCTGGAGGCGTTTGGTCATCATATGCGCACGCAGGTATTTAAAAATACGGGATTAACCGTTGGCGTAGGCATTGCCCCCACGAAAACGCTGGCGAAGCTGGCCAACTATGCGGCAAAGCGGTGGAGCAGCACGGGAGGCGTAGTGGATTTATCGGATCGCGAGCGGCAGCGTAAACTGCTGGCGCGCGTACCGGTAGAGGAGGTGTGGGGCGTCGGGCGGCGCATTACCAAAAAACTTAATGCGATGGGCGTCACCACGGCGCTGAATCTGGCACAAGCTTCCTCGTGGGTCATCCGCAAACATTTTAACGTTGTCCTGGAGCGCACGGCGCGCGAGCTGCGCGGCGAGCCCTGTCTTGATCTGGAAGAGTTCACGCCCACGAAGCAGCAGATTATCTGTAGCCGCTCGTTTGGACACCGTATTACGCAATACGAGGAGATGCACCAGGCCATTTGCGCCTACGCTGAACGGGCTGCGGAAAAGCTGCGCAGCGAGCATCAATATTGTCGCTTTATCAGCGTGTTTTTGCGTACCAGCCCGCATGCGGACAACGAGGTTTATTACGGCAATCAGGCGTCTGTCACCCTGATGACGCCCACCAATGACTCGCGCGATATCATCCGTGCCGCCACCGATGCGCTGGGGCGCATATGGCTTGACGGTTATCGCTACATGAAAGCGGGGGTGATGCTGGCGGACTTTTTCAGTAGCGGCGTCGCCCAGCTGAATTTATTTGACGATAACCGTTTGCGCGCCAACAGCGCGGCGCTGATGGCGCTGATCGACAGCGTGAATCATTCCGGGAAAGGGAAGATATGGTTTGCCGGGCAGGGGATTGAGAAATCCTGGGCGATGAAGCGCGAGATGTTGTCACCGGCTTATACGACGCGGTACGCGGATTTGCCGGTAGCGAAGTAGACGCCGGTTATTTGGCAAGCGACGGCAGGATTTGTTCGATCACCTGTATCACGCTTCTGACGCGTTGTGGGATAAAGCGGGCGTCGGGGTAGACGGCATAGAGATACCGGTCAGGTAACCGCCAGGCCGGTAATACCGGCACCAGCGTGCCGGCTTGCAACGCCTTTGCCGCAAGCGGCAACTGCATACCGCCAATCCCGAGGCCTGACTCCAGCGCCTGTAACAGGGCGTCACTGGTGTTGGCACGAAAAACGGTATGCACTTTCACGTCAATTGCTTCCTCACCGGCGATCAACCGTAGAGGCGCATCCCGCGGAATGCCGCTAAATCGCACATGGGGATGTGCCGCCAGTTCGCTGACGGAGTGTACCGCCTGAAAGCCGGGAGCAGCGAACAGCGCGGTTTCAATCCGCATCAGAAGACGTGCCGCATGCGATTGCGGAGGCTCAGCGCTAAGGCGTAGCGCGACATCCACCCCTTCGCTCACCAGGTCGGCGATGCGGTCATCGAGGGACAGCGTCAGGTGCAACGCCGGATGCAGGCGCTGAAGCGCCAGCAGAGGGGGCAAAACGATCTGCCCCAGACCGCTTGGCAACTGAACATGGACGCTGCCCTGAAACTGATGATCGGCAGGATTCAACCGTCTCTCCGCTTCCTGCATGGCATCCAGCAAAAGCTGCATATCACGGCGATAACGTTCACCCTGCTCGGTGAGCTTCATCATTCGCGTTGTCCGATGCAGTAATACCACCCCGAGCTCCTGTTCCAGGGCGGCAATCTGCTGGCTGACGGCAGACTGCTTCATTCCGCTCTGGCGAGCGGCTGCCGAAAAGGAACCCGCTTCTGCGACGCGCAGAAAGGTGGAAATGGCGTTGAGCTTATTGTTCATTTAATGTTTTTTCTTATAAGTGCCATCGAATTCAGGGGATATGTAGGGAAAAAATAATATATCACACTGTGTCTGTCACCCTAACTGGAGAAACACCGTGAATAAGATGCAGCCACAAAACGTCGCGCTGGTCGCTGGCGCCAGCGGGATCGTAGGCAGACAGCTCGTCAAAACGCTCCTGGACAATAAATGGCAGGTGATTGGCCTGAGCCGCCATGCCTTATCCCATCCTGATGCTATTTCGCTGATCAACGTTGATTTACTGGATGCGGAGGATAGCGCCAGGGCTTTGCAAGCCGCTGGCGAGATCACCCATATTTTTTACAGCGCCTGGATGAATGCCGGGAGCTGGGCGGAAATGGTTGAACCGAACGTCACGATGTTGCGTAACCTGGTCAGCAATATTGAAAAAACGGCGCCTTTGCAGACGGTAAGCCTGATGCAGGGATACAAAGTGTATGGCGCGCACCTGGGACCGTTCAAAACCCCGGCACGCGAAAGCGATCCGGGCGTACCCGGGGCAGAATTTAACGCCGCTCAGCTCGCGTGGCTCCGTGATTTTCAGCGGGGAAAACGCTGGCACTGGAATGCCATCAGGCCAGGCGTGGTGGGCAGTTCGGTGCCAGGCAATACCATGAACCTTGCGCTGAGCATCGCACTGTATGCGTCCCTGTGTAAGGCTCTGGGTTTACCTCTGCGTTTTCCCGGTTCGGAACAGACCTGGCACAGCATTGTTGATCATACTGACGCCGGATTGCTGGCGGAGGCAACGCTGTGGGCAGCCACATCACGTAGGGCTAACAACCAGGCTTTCAACGTGAATAATGGGGACATCTGGCGCTGGAGCGAGCTGTGGCCGCGCATCGCACGCTGGTTTGAACTGGACTCTGCGCCGCCGGTCAGATTGTCATTCCATCAGCTGTTTAAGGACTATCGTGCGTTATGGCGCGACATTGCCGGGGAGCGGTTGGTGGAGGCGGATATTTTGCAGCTGAACGACGGGCATTTTGCCGATTTTGTCTTTAGCTGGAATTACGACATGTTTGGCGACGGCAGTAAGCTCCGCCGGTCAGGGTTCACGCGAATGCAGGCAACCGATGAGATGTTTTTCAGCCTGTTCTCGCAGCTAAGAGCGACACGTATTATTCCGTGAAAAAAAGGAGTGCGTTTCTGACGGCAGTAAAAAACGCGAACCCGGATGCAGGGAGTAAAGAACGCTCAATGTTCACTTTCTGGAATAGGGCCAGAGGAGCCGGCCAGTTCATGACAAAGCGCGCCAATCCGATCCACCGCATTCAGCAGGAGGGGCGTGGGTTCGTTGGCACAATTTAATCGCAGGAAATTCGTTAAGTGTGCGCGGGGGGAAAACAGCGGCCCGGGGCTAACGCCAATGTTCAGTGTCAGCGCGCGGCGGTGCACCTCCAGTGCATTCACCTGGTGTGGAAGTTCAACCCACAACAGGAAACCGGCAGCCGGCACGTTAACGCGTGTGCCGGGAGGGAAGCTTGCCTTGACGCGCGCAATGACGGCACCAATCCCTTCTGCGATGCGCCGCTTTAGCCGCCGCAGATGACGATCGTAGTCGCCACTGGCCAGGATTTCGCTCGTTGCGGCTTCAAACAGCGGCGCGCCTGCCCAGTCTCCGGCCATACGCGCCTGCAGGACCTGGGCGTGGTAACGTCCGGCCGCAATCCAGCCGATGCGCCATCCGGGCGCAAGCGTTTTAGACAATGAACTGCAGTAAATGACATTCCCGCTCTGGTCGAACGCTTTACAGGCCGGAGGACGTTGCCCTTCGCCGACCAGATCGCCATAAACATCGTCCTCAATTAACGGGATGCCTGCATCTTCCAGCAGGGCAACCAGTTTTTGCTTGCGGGGGACGGACATACTGGCGCCCAGCGGATTTTGCACGGTGGGCGAGGCCAGAACGGCCGCTGGATGATGGCACCGAATAGCATCGGCGAGCGGCGCCAGCAACAACCCTTCTTGAGGATCGGTTGGGATCTCCAGCGCCTTCAGGCCCAAATCTTCCAGCAGCAACAGCGTACCGAAATAGGCGGGTTGTTCTATCGCTACCACGTCGCCAGGCTGGCACACAGCCCGCAACGCCAGACGCAGCGCCTGTGTTGCGCCAGCGGTGATGATGAGATCCTCTGCACCAAAACGGCCGCCCCATTGCGCGGCCCGGGCGGCAATCTTACTGCGCAAATCAACCCGTCCCGGAGGCAGGCTATAGCTTTGCCCACGCGCTTCCAGACGTCGACCTGCAGACTGCAGCGCACGTTGCAGGGTATCGCCTGGTAGCCACGCGGGGTCGGGCAAGGCAGCCCCCAGCGGTACCAGCCGGGCTTCTGCACTACTGAATAACGATCGCGCGACGGCTGACATTGTCACAGGCACGGGGCCGGGCAGGGAACGGGTGGGCTGCACGCATCGGGACTGGCGGGTCTGACGGACGTAGTAGCCCGAACGCGGACGCGCAACGATCAGGCCTTCGGCCTCAAGGCAGCGTAGTGCTTCCAGTGCCGTCGGGAGACTGACCTGTTCGCGCTCGGCCAGTTTACGTGCAGAGATCATCCGGTCGCCGATTTGCAACGCGCCTGAAGCCAGCGTAAGACGCAGCATCTCAGCAATCCGACGGTAATGGGGGGACGGGGCGGCCATGGGGATCTGTGCAGTCAAATTTTCGATAAAACTGACTATACAGCCAATGAAGTGCCCCATCTATAGTGTCCGGCATGTTCCAGACAAGGAGGCACTATGCACAGCGACAATTTCGATATTTCTGCCTATTTCAGGCGCATAAACTATACCGGCCCGGCGGCTGCCGATACTGCTACCCTGCATGCGCTTATGCGCCATCAGCTCTTTTCGATACCCTTTGAAAATGGGGATGTACAGGCGGGTAAAGTCGTCTCGCTGGTCCCCGAAGACATTGCCGATAAGCTGTTGAGGCAGAAGCGCGGCGGCTACTGCTATGAGGTGAATGGGCTATTTGCGATGGCGCTGGAGGCATTGGGCATTCGCTGGCGTTTTGTCGCGGCGCGCCCGATGTTCTACCCGGTGCGTCGGCCTAAAACCCATATGGCACTCATTGCTGAGATTGACGGTCGTCAGTGGCTTTGTGACCTCGGGTTCGGTAGCTACGGCATCCGTGCGCCGATGGCGTTAGACATGCTTGATACGGATATCCGGCAGGATTTCGACACGTTCCGGCTGACCCGTAACGCGGAGGGTGAGTATCTGCTTCAGGCACGGATGGAGGGTAAATGGGCCAGTCAGTACGGCTTTGACCTCTCTCCTCAGGAGTGGATTGATTTCGTGCCTGCCAACTACCTTAACTCCACGCACCCGGACGCCATTTTTGTGCAGAAGCTGCTCGTCGTACAGCATCGCCCGGAAGGACGCCAGATTTTGCTGGGTAACGTGCTGAAAACGATCACCGCGCAGGGCGTGGAAACGCAGCAGCTGGCAGAAGATGACATTGCCTCTGTACTGAAAAATTGTTTTGCGCTGACGGTTGAGTGATCCGCAGGGGGACGCTGGACTGTATCGAGTCTGCGCATGCGTCCCCGGCTTATCATCGACAATGCGGACTGTTAAATACAGAGGCTACCTGAGACGTCTTCAGGGCAGAAACCGTATCCGCTACGTAAAAAGCGTCGTAATAATCAACCCTATAATATACAGGGAAAGGATGCCCTGGATGCTACTTAAAGCCCACCGCAAGTAGCGCCACTGGTAGCGTTCTCTGGCATTGGCCTCGGCAATGGGGCCGGTAGCGTCAGGGGCTTCTTTTCTGAAGCGCTGCAGGGTTTGATGACACCACCACACCAGCAGTAATACCAGCACGGTTTTCGTGAGCAGTGAGCCATAAGCATTGAAAAAAACGTCCCAGTAGCAACGGAGTGTATCCATATCCTTTTACCTGTAACTGTGAGGCCCATATGACGAAGAGGGGCAATATTAGGGAATTATTTTTTCTTATTCATCATCGCTTTTAGATCGGCAAACGGGTTGAAAGTGGCCACGCCCATGTCTTTTTGCGCGTCTTCACCCGCCACAACGGTAGTACCGTACTGATCTGCTTCGGTGTATTTCGAGTGTTCATGGTCGTGGCAAAACAGGCACAACAGCTCCCAGTTGCTGCCATCTTCCGGGTTATTAGTATGATCGTGATCGATATGGTGAACCGTGAGCTCGCGCAGGTTTGAATAGACGAACTCGCGTGAGCAGCGTCCACAGACCCAGGGATAGATTTTTAATGCCTTTTCACGGTAGCCACTTTCCAGTCGCGCGTAGTTTTTAGGGATCAGAGCCATTGCCGGTTTTACCTGCCAGGGAAAAAGAAAGACGCACTATATCTCATTATGGGGCGTCATTGCGATCCGCTCAATTCTGTCAATTTATTTGAATTATTCCGTTAAATAAAGGGCATTTATTCTCCCCGGGTAATGCGTAAAGTAGAGATAACGCAAAGCATCATCAGGATATCTCGTTATGAAAAAGATCGGTTTTTTGTCATTTGGTCACTGGACACCGTCACCCCAGTCCGGCACGCGTTCCGCGGCGGACACCCTGTTGCAATCCATCGACCTGGCCGTCGCCGCTGAAGAGCTGGGCGCAGATGGTGCCTATTTCCGTGTGCATCATTTTGCCCGTCAACTCAGCTCTCCGTTCCCCTTACTGGCGGCGATCGGTGCCAAAACGAAAAGCATCGAAATCGGTACTGGCGTGATCGATATGCGCTATGAAAATCCGATGTACATGGCGGAAGATGCGGGCGCGGCGGATTTAATCTCCGGCGGACGTTTGCAGCTGGGGATCAGCCGGGGCTCTCCGGAGCAGGTCATTGATGGCTGGCGTCATTTTGGTTATGTCCCGCAGGAAGGGGAAAACGAATCAGATATGGCGCGCCGACATACCGAGGTACTGCTTGAGGTGCTGCGCGGAGAAGGGTTTGCAAAACCGAACCCACAACCCATGTTCCCAAATCCACCGGGACTGCTGCGCCTGGAGCCACATTCCGAAGGTTTACGTGAGCGCATCTGGTGGGGCGCAGGGTCGAACGCGACAGCGGTATGGGCTGCAAAACTGGGGATGAACCTGCAAAGCTCAACCCTGAAAGATGATGAAACCGGTGAGCCATTCCATATTCAGCAGGCAAAACAGATCCGCGCCTACCGACAGGCCTGGGCGGAAGCCGGGCATACTCGTCAGCCGCGCGTCTCGGTCAGCCGCAGTATTTTTGCGCTGATGGACGATCGTGACCGCATGTACTTCGGCGCAAGCCGGAACGACAGCGATAGTGTGGGTTACCTTGATGAGAAAACGCGCGCAATTTTCGGACGCAGCTATGCCGCTGAGCCTGAAAAGCTGATTGAGCAGTTGAAACAGGACGAAGCGATTGCCGAAGCGGACACCTTATTGCTCACCGTGCCGAACCAGCTCGGGGTGGATTACAACGCGCATGTTATCGAGTCCATTCTGAAGCATGTTGCACCGGCAATGGGATGGCGCGAGTAGCCATTTTGTTGTGCGCCGGGCGCCGCGCGCGAAGGCCGTAACGCCTGCCTGTCTCGTCACCCCCGGTAAGGGAGACGAGACAGGCATCTGCGGAGGTTATTCCACTGGCTTATGGCTCATATCGCTCAGCAGCACGGCGATACTTTGCCCGCCCGCCGTCTGTTCGAGGCCAATCTTCACAATGATGGTCAGCGGAACGGAGAGCAACATGCCGACCGGGCCGAGCAGCCATCCCCAAAATATAAGAGACAGAAATACCACCAGCGTGGACAATCCCAGACCGCGCCCCATCATGCGTGGCTCAAGAATATTCCCGAACACCAGGTTAATCACCAGATACCCGGCCAGCAGAATCAGCGCATCATAGAACCCACTGAACACCAGCACCTGCAGAATAGGGGGAATAGCGGCCAGCACCGAACCGATGTTGGGGATATAGTTGAGCGCAAAGGCCAGTAATCCCCAGACGAACGCAAACCGGACATCCAGCGCCATCAGCATTCCCCAGACCACGGCCCCGGTGACCAGGCTAATGGCGGTTTTCAGGACCAGATAGCGGGAGACGCTATCCAGCGCGCGTTGAATCGCTCCCATGCCTTCAACCGGACGGACCATTATTTGCTGCAGTTTTGCGGGCAGTTGCGGCACTTCCAGCAGCATGAACACCACCGTTAAAAACAGCAGGAAAATCGAGGTCATGGCGTTAGAGAGCTGCGCCAGCAGGCCGGTGACGAGGGTCATGGCGGCATTCGGATCAATGTACTTCAGCAACTCCTCAACGGACACTTCGATTCCCGCACGCTGCAGCCAGGGTTCAAGCTGCAACAGCGGTATCGCCAGCGACGAGCGGTATTTCGGTAACGTTCGCGTCAGTTCATTCAGGGAGGTGCCGAGATAAGCGACCAGCAGCACCATGGCAATAATAATGATGCTGATAAGCATCGTGATTGCCAGCACGCGCGGGATGCGGAACCGCGTCATGCGCTGTATGAGCGGGTTAAGGATCACCGCAATAAACAGGGCCAGAATAAACGGCACGATGATGTCGGCGGCAAAACGAACGCCCGTCAGTATGATCACCAGCATGCCCAGCATGATGACAATTTTTAGCCCGTTCAGGGTAATGATGGGTTTAGCCATGGGGGGTCCTGAATAATATTTTTATTTATAATAAAGGCGAAAGCCGTTTCAATAAACTAACCAAAATCAAACGGGATGGGTAAAGAATTGAAAAGACTTTGAGTAAAAGCCTTACTTATGGTACAAATTTGGCGTGTTCAACTACCGAGGACAATTTTCATCCGCAAAGACGAGAAGCAACAACGCGGATAATTGTAATTTTATGGACAATTTGTTCAGGACGTATTCTTCAAACAACACCGCTGTATTTTTCACTTCCTTCTGCCTTCTTTCTGGTGAGCAACACTGGCGCAACGCGCTATAGTCACATCTTCTGCCTGAGCTGGCGCTACGCGCTTAGCTGTCTGATTTAATTTCATATTTTTGGGTTTGCTGCACGCAGCAGGCCACGATGGATTATATTCTCAAGCAGGAGAAAAACATGTTTTACTGGATTTTATTAGCCCTTGCTATTATCGCTGAAATTACCGGCACGCTGTCTATGAAATGGGCAAGCGTCAGCGATGGCAATACCGGCTTTATTTTAATGCTGGTGATGATTTCACTTTCCTATATTTTCCTGTCGTTTGCAGTGAAGAAAATTGCGCTGGGTGTGGCCTATGCGCTGTGGGAAGGGATCGGTATTTTGTTGATCACCCTGTTCAGCGTCTTATTATTTGACGAAACATTATCAACAATGAAGATTGCCGGGTTAACGACGCTGGTAGCAGGTATCGTGCTGATTAAATCGGGTACACGCAAACCGACTAAGCAGCCGAAGGAGCAGACCCATGCAGCAGTTTGAATGGATCCACGCGGCCTGGTTGGGGTTTGCCATCGTGCTGGAGATTTTAGCGAACGTCCTGCTAAAATTCTCTGACGGTTTTCGTCGTAAAATTTACGGACTGTTGTCGATTGCCGCCGTACTGGGGGCGTTCAGCGCCCTGTCACAGGCGGTGAAGGGTATCGATCTGTCCGTGGCCTATGCGCTGTGGGGCGGGTTTGGTATTGCCGCCACCCTGGCAGCCGGCTGGGTGCTGTTCGGTCAGCGTTTAAATAACAAAGGTTGGATTGGACTGATATTGCTGCTTGCCGGCATGATCATGATAAAACTCGCCTGATACACGTTAAGCCATTATTTACAGGCAGCGAAATTCGCTGCCTGTATTACTCTTAAAAAAAGCAAAACATTGAAGAGGATGGCTAATGTATCGCACATTAAGCTGGCGCAATATTCCCACCGCGAGAACATTGTTTGCCATGATCTTCATGGCGGGGATCGGCTTAATCATCTCCATTGTCGCGCTGCTCTATTTATCTCTGCACCTGATCAGCACCAAAACCAATGAAATTGACGAGCACCGCACCACGCTTTCCGTGCAGGGTGCGATACAAACGTCGGTTAACCGTGTCTCGACCCTGGTGATTGATAATGCCGTCTGGGACGATGCGGTACGCGAGGTCTACCGCCCAAAGCTCGATACCGAATGGTTATACAACACCTGGGGAGCGGGCTTTAAAGTCAATAACCTCTATGACGGCACTTTCGTGCTGGATGAGCATTTCAACGTCATCTGGGGATCGTTTCAAAGCCAGCCTTTTGCGGAAACGAATCTCGACTTTTTTGGCAAAGGCCTGCAAGCGCTTATTCAGCAGCACGGACGTGAATTACCCAGCCAGAAGAATATTTATGCCGGGATCACCCGAACGCGTCACGGCGTCGCGTTTGTCGGAATAGGGCTGATCCGACCGATGATCGGGCGATTGCAGGTTAACGACGGTACACGCCGCTATCTGGTGATTACCCGCCATTTGAATAGCGGCATATTATCCGATCTGGGGCAGACCTTTCAGATTGATAACCTCAACTTTACCCCGGATAAAATCAACAGTCTGAGTATGCCGCTGCGCAGTTCTGCTGGGGAGTTACTGGGTTACCTCAACTGGCAGGCACGCCTTCCTGGCGCGCAGGCGGCCCGGGCCGCATCATCTGATATCACGCAGATAGTGGTGCTGGCATCGGTGCTGATCCTGCTGTTTATTATGGTGAGCTGTGTGGGCCTGTACAAACTGGCCCGCGGAGAAAGCCAGGCGCGTCTGGTCGCCAGAACGGACTGGCTAAGCCATCTGCCGAACCGCCGAGCACTCATTGAAGCGCTGGACCGCGTGAGTTTGCGTGGCGATATTGACGTCAAAAGCGTGGTGTTTATCGATCTGGATGGCTTCAAGGACGTCAACGATATCTACGGCCACAGCGTCGGTGACGATCTCATTGTGACCATCGCCAAAACGCTGAATGAATGCGTTCCACCGGGTGGGATGCTGGCGCGCATGGGAGGCGATGAGTTTGCCATGACCATCGGCGGTGAAGGGGCAGAAGCGCTGGCGACCACCTTTGCCGAATCCGTACTGGATTTTCTCAATACCCCCATTCGTCTGGGGGAGCGCACCATTCATATCGGTGCCAGCATCGGGATTGCCAGCGGAACCCTGATTGAATGCACCAGTTCCGAGCTGTTTCGCCGCGCCGATATCGCCATGTACCATTCCAAAATTAGCGGGAAAGGGCGTGTCACCCACTATGACGCGGCGCTGAATAACGCCCGGGAACGCAAGCTTGCGATTGAAAACCAGATCCGTAACGGACTGGAGCGAGACGAGTTTGAGGTCTGGTACCAGCCGATTATTGACGCCCGCAGTCAGAAAATGAGCAGTGTGGAAGCGCTGGTTCGCTGGCCGCGTCGTCCGGAAGGTGAACTCGGTCCGGATACCTTCATTTCCATTGCGGAAACGAGCGGGCTGATTTACAAACTGGGCCAGTTTGTTTTGCAGCGTGCCTGCCAGGATCTGGAGCCGTACAGCGAATTAAAGCTCTCCGTTAATATCTCCCCGGCGCAGTTTCGCGATCCTGAATTCGAAGAAAAAGTGGCCTGGGTTCTGGAAAGCACCCGTTTCCCGGCCAGGCGACTCCAGCTCGAAGTCACGGAGACCTATGTGCTGGAAAACCCCGAGCGTGCCCGCACGGCGATTGCCAACCTTAAAGCGCTGGGCACCGCGGTGGCGCTGGATGATTTTGGCACGGGCTATTCGAGTATTGGCTATTTGCGGCGTTTTAATTTCGACACCATTAAGATCGATAAATCACTGGCCGGGCTGGTGGACAACGATGAGCAGGCGGCGGCGCTGGTGAGCGGCACGGTGAGGATCGCCAATGCCCTGGGCATGGCGGTGGTCGCTGAAGGGGTGGAAAACGAAAAGCAGATGAAATTGTTACGACTGGCTGGCTGCGATCAGCTGCAGGGGTTCTGGTTCAGCCAGCCGATGCCGATTGAATCAATCAGGGCGTTACGTCAGGTCAGACAGTGCTGAGCTACTGCTGCGCCAGTGCTTCCAGCTTGTCACGAAACCCGGTCACGGCTAAGGCCCGGTTATCTGCACGCCATCTGTCTTTTGCCGCTGGCGCAGAGCTTTGAACACCAATCAGCTGCCAGCCGTTATCCGTTTTTAACATCAGCGGCGAGCCGCTGTCACCGGGTAACGTATCGCACTGATGTGAGAGCACGCTGTTTTGCGCCCATCCTGTGACAATACAGTCCGTGTGGGTGTAAAGCGCGTCCAGATGATCGACAGGGTAGCCTGATTGCGTCACCTTACGGTCGGCGGCTTTCAGTGCGGCAGTGAGCGCGGCTTTGTCTCCGTCAAATAACGGAAGCGGGGTAATGCCAGAAGGCGGGTAGCGCAAAATGATCAGGCCAAAATCCCAGGATGCCGCTGACGGAGGCACTATCCAGCCGTCACCGTCGGGCTTCAGACGTTTGCCGAGAGAAGCATCAACCCGTCCCTCAATACCGTGAATTTCATAACGCCACATCCCTTTTTGCGACACAAATCGCAGGGCAACGGCTTTGTCTGGCTTGCCGTCTGGCGGTGTCAGCAGGCAGTGGCCTGCCGTCAGGGCAAGTTGCGGGGTAATCAGCGTAGCGGTACATAAATTACCGCTGGCGGTTTCCAGTTGCCCGATAGCGTCCCAGGGTGCCTGGGTAGGATCGGCGACGCGCGTACGATCGTCATGACCGAAAAACAGCGTTTTAAGCTCTTTCGCGCTAATGGTTTCATCACCGCCATCATCCGCATGTGAGAATCCAGAAAAAAGACCAAACGTTCCCAGTAACAACACAACAGATTTACGCATATCACACTCTGGTGGGGGCAATTATGATTATTAAAAGTGAACCCTATGAAAATACTATAGACGGGACAGCGCTAAAGTGGGAGTAAAATCAGCGTGCTACGATCAGGAAAGATAAAAATGGCTTGCGATGAGCGCGCATAAAATAAGCAGGATAAGAATCAGCTCAAACCGATAGCGCCGCAGCATACGCCCTCCGGATAAAAAAAACGGCGCTGGACCTTTCCGGTTCAGCGCCGGTTTACCAACGTGCCCCGAAAGGCACGGTTAAGCTTGTACTCTTACGCAGCTGGCTGTGCAGCTGGTTTAGCAGCTTCGTGTTTTACTGCTTTTTTGTGATGCTTTTTAGCCGCCTGGGCTTTCTGTTCTACAGCAGGTTTGGTCGCTTTTTTGTGGTGCTTTTTAGCGGCCTGCGCTTTCTGCTCTACAGCCGGTTTAGCGGCATCTTGTTTAACGGCTTTTTTGTGGTGTTTTTTAGCAGCCTGGGCTTTTTGCTCTGCAGCAGGTTTAGCGGCTTTATGGTGTTTCTTGTGGTGTACGGTTTTTGCCGGAGCAGCAGTCGTCGTTGCAGCTGGCGCAGCAGCAGCCGGTGCAGCAGTGGTTTCAGCAGCAAACGCAGCAGAAGACAGACCCATAGCAGCGGCAACAACCAGAGCTAATACTTTTTTCATGTTCATACCCTCGAATTTGGTTTTTCATTTAACCCCACTGCGGGGCCGTTGAAAGAACTATATCCCTGTAAATTCGGGGTTTCCGTGAGTGATTGGTATCGGCGTGTAACGGAATGTACAAAGGGCGGTACAGGGTGCGCAAAAGGAAAACGGCCGGAGCGTACTCCGGCCGCTGGATTACAGATAACGGGACGTCAAATGCTCGCGGAAGTAACGGATATTCAGGTCTTCACCCGTCGCCTGGGTAATCAGTTGCGAAGTGGTGAAGCGGCTACCGTGCTGCCAGATGTTCTGACGCAGCCAGTCAAACAGGGCGGAGAAATCGCCCTCAGCGATGGAGGACTGCAGACCCGGCAGCGCCGTTTTGGCCGCATGGAACAATTGCGCGGCGTACATCGCGCCGAGCGTGTAGGACGGGAAGTAGCCAAAACCGCCGTCGGTCCAGTGAATGTCCTGCATACAGCCGTTGCGGTAGTTATCTTTGGTTGATAACCCGAGCCAGGCCTGCATTTTCTCATCCCACAATGCCGGAATGTCATCCACCTCGATATCGCCATTGATCAGCGCACGTTCAATTTCATAGCGCAGCACCACATGTGCCGGGTAGCTGACTTCGTCGGCATCGACGCGGATATAGCCCGGCTTCACGCGCTGGTTCCAGGCAATAAAGTTCTCTTCACTGAACGCCGCCTGGCTGCCGAAACGGGCGTGAACCGCAGGGAGGAGATGTTTAAGGAAAACGTCGCTGCGCCCCAGCTGCATCTCAAAGAACAGGCTCTGGGATTCGTGGATCGCCGTTGAACGGGCCAGCGCGACAGGTTGACCGGCCCACGTTCGCGGCAGGTTTTGCTCGTAGCGCGCGTGTCCGGTTTCGTGGATCACGCCAAACAGCGCGCTGAGCAGCTCGTCCTCATCATAACGCGTGGTGATGCGCACATCTTCCGGCACGCCACCGCAGAACGGGTGTGCACTGACGTCCAGGCGACCGCCGTTAAAATCAAAGCCGAGCATCTTCATGGCTTCAAGCCCGAGTTCACGCTGCGTTGCCGTCGGGAAGGGGCCCTGCGGCGGAACGAACGACTGCTGAGCCTGTTTTTCCACAACGTTTGCCAGCAGGTCCGGCAGCCAGGATTTCATATCCGCGAACAGTACGTCCAGACGCGCGCTGGTCATGTCCGGCTCGAAAATATCCAGCAGCGCGTCGTAAGGGCTGCAGCCTTTGGCTTCAGCACGCAGGCGAGCCTCCTCACGGCTCAGTTTGACGACCTCTTTCAGGTTGGCGGCAAACCCCTGCCAGTCATTGGCCGGGCGCTGAGTACGCCAGGCGTGCTCACATTTGCTGCCTGCCAGCGATTTGGCTTCCACCAGCGCTTCCGGCAACAGCGACGCCTGCTGGTAATGACGCGTCATTTCACGCAGATTGGCTTGTTCAATATCATTCAGATCCTCACCGGCCGCGGCGGACAGCCATTCACCCACCTTTTTATCGGTCAGGATCTGGTGTTGCAGAACGCTCATTTCGGCCAGCGCTTCACCGCGCGCGGCACTGCCACCCGGCGGCATCATGGTAAACATATCCCAGCTGGCGATGGCGGAGAGGTGGGAGAAACGGGAGAGGCGCTGGAAGGTGCGGGTGAGTTGTTGGTAGTGGCTGTTTTCGCTCATTTCGTTTTCTCTTTGCAAGGCGATGTTTCAGGCATGAAGAGTGAGTAGTATCAAAATTCCCACCTGAATCCAAGCCATTACCCCTTAGAGTTTGGTGCTATTTCGTTCAGTAACGCTGTGTTATAACCCTAAAAAAACGACTGCCGGATGGAAAATGAACAAGGTTGTGAGTGTAGGGATTGCAGTGTTGCTGACGGGATGCCAGACACATCATCATGAGGTGATTCCGTTCAACACCGAAGAAGACTCCGCGCACGCATGGGCGTTTGCGTATGTGGAAACAGTGAAACAAAGGATGACAACCACAGAGCAGTATGAAGGGAAGCTCTGCTCGTTAAAGATTCACCAGCCCAAAGGCGCGGCCTATGTGACCCACATTCAGGTGGTAAAAGGCAGCGATTCTGAGCTGTGTAAGGCCGCCATTGCGGCCTTACAGTCTGCCAGTGACGATCATGTGCTCCCAGTGGTACCTGATGAGCGTATCGGGGAAAACTACACGCTCGATTTCAAACCCTGAATCAGTGCAGACGCTGGTGTAAACGGGTCCCTACCAACAGCGCCCCGCAGAGCATCAGCGCAATAAAACCGCCCACGCCGTTCCAGCCATAGTTATGCCAGAACACCCCACCCAGCGTCCCCGCAAAGCTGGAACCGAGGTAATAGCTGAACAGATACAAAGACGACGCCTGGCCTTTGGCCCGGCGAGCGCGTGGCCCAATCCAGCTGCTGGCCACCGAGTGAGCGGCGAAGAAACCGGCAGAGAAAAGCAGCATTCCGGCGAAGATAAGCCACAGGGAGGCGAAAAGGGTCATCAACAGGCCGAGCAGCATGACGGCCGTAGAGACCAGCATAACCGGACCGCGTCCAAAGCGGGCCGTCATCGCTCCGGCTTTAGGTGAACTCCACGTACCGGTGAGATACGCCACAGAGAGCAGACCCACCACCGCCTGGCTCAGGTGCCACGGGGAGAGCATCAGGCGATAACCGATATAGTTAAACAACGTAACGAATGAGCCCATCAGCAGAAAGCCGGTCAGGAACAGCAGCGGCAACCCTTTGTCACGCCAGTGCAGACGGAAGTTGATGAACAGCGTTTTCGGGCGCAGGGAGGTGGAACGAAAATGGCGTGATTCCGGAAGGATTTTCCAGAACATCAGCGCAGACGCAAGGGCAAAGCAGCCGATCACCGCCAGCGCAATACGCCAGTTAAAGAAGTCCGTAAACACCCCGCTCAGCAGACGTCCACTCATTCCGCCAATCGAGTTCCCGCTGATGTACAGCCCCATAGAGAAGGCGACAAAGCTCGGGTGGATCTCTTCGCTGAGATAGGTCATCCCGACCGCCGCCACGCCACTCAGGGATAACCCAATTAACGCGCGCATCACCAGGATACCGTGCCAGCTGGTCATCATCGTGGAGAGTAACGTACAAATCGAAGCCAGCATCAGGGCGGTAACCATCACCTGTTTACGGCCAATGGCGTCGGAAAGTGGCCCGGTGAAAAGCAGACCAATCGCCAGCATGCCGGTAGAGATGGAGAGCGAAATACTGCTGCTGGCAGGCGATACGCCAAATTCATGGGAAAGAACGGGCAGGATCGGCTGAACGCAATAGAGCAGGGCGAAGGTTGCCAGACCCGCTGAGAAAAGCGCCAGCGTGACGCGCATGAACTGGGGGGTACCACGTTTAATGAACTGAACCGGCTGCGATGCTGCGGGTAAATCATCAATATCTCTGGCCGGATCGATATCAATGGTAGATGTACGACTCACACAATGTCCTTGCTTAAACATCCCCGTGGTTTCGGGTGACGGGTATGACCACACGATCAGAGTAGGAAAATGTAAATATTCTGTCTAATATATTAATAATCTCAAATGATACTTTAAAAATATGAATATCGAACTGCGTCATCTGCGCTACTTTGTCGCCGTCGCTGAAGAGCTTCATTTTGGCCGCGCGGCGGCAAGACTGAATATCTCACAACCCCCGCTAAGCCAGCAGATCCAGATCCTTGAGCAACAGGTCGGGGCGCGCCTTCTGGCACGGACCAACCGCAGCGTGAGCCTGACGGCGGCCGGGAAGCAATTTCTGGCCGACAGCCGACAAATTCTCAGTATGGTGGATGAGGCGGCAGCCCGGGCAGAGCGGCTTTATCTCGGGGAAACCGGAGAGTTGCGGATTGGGTTTACCTCGTCTGCACCGTTTATCAGCGCTGTTTCGCAGACCCTGTCGTCGTTTCGCCGGCATTTTCCGGATGTGCATATTCAGACGCGCGAAATTAATACCCGCGAGCAAATCGCTCCGCTGAATGAAGGTTCTCTTGATTTAGGTCTGATGCGTAACACCCAACTCCCGGATACGCTGGCGTGGCAGGTTATTCTGCGCGAACCGTTGATGGCAATGATCCCGCACGAGCATCCGCTCGCCTCGCGTTCGGCGGTCACGCTGGCAGAGCTGGCAAAAGAGCCGTTTGTTTTTTTCGACCCGCAGGTAGGTACCGGTCTGTACGACGATATTCTGGGCCTGTTACGACGCTACGATCTTGCCCCGATCATTACGCAGGAAGTCGGGGAAGCGATGACCATCATTGGGCTGGTCGCGGCGGGGCTGGGCGTCTCTATTCTTCCGGCCTCGTTTAAACGGGTACAATTACGTGAAATGCGCTGGGTTGCTATCGCCGAAGACGATGCTGTTTCGGAAATGTGGCTGGTATGGTCTAAACATCATGAGCAGAGCCATGCAGCGCAGCGGTTTAAAGCACAGCTGTTAAGCGCCTCTGCAGGACAATATTTAGAGGGAAAAGTGGGTAAAAATGTGCAGTAAATCACATGGCTAAGTAAATATTTGACGACGGCCATTGAAGTGCTTCACCATAGCCCACAGTTTATTTCGATGCTCGAAAATAAGGGAGTACGAGGTGGTTGCTGATAGTCAGCCAGGGCACATTGATCAGATTAAGCAGACCAACGCTGGCGCGGTTTATCGCCTGATTGATCAGCTTGGCCCGGTTTCGCGTATCGATCTTTCGCGCCTGGCACAACTGGCACCTGCCAGTATTACCAAGATTGTTCGTGAAATGCTGGAAGCCCACCTGGTCCAGGAGACGGAAATTCAGGAGCCGGGCAGCCGCGGCCGTCCGGCGGTCGGCCTGGTGGTGGAGACCGAAGCGTGGCACTACCTGTCACTGCGCATTAGCCGGGGAGAGATCTTCCTTGCCCTGCGCGATTTAAGCAGCAAGCTGGTGGTTGAAGACCGGCTGGAACTGCCGCTCGAGGCTGAACAATCGCTCCTCGATGCCATTGTCACCCATATCGATCACTTCTTTATTCGCCATCAGCAACGCCTTGAACGCTTAACGGCTATTGCGATCACCATGCCGGGTATTATTGATACCGAAAATGGAATCGTGCACCGCATGCCGTTCTACGACGATGTCAAAGAGATGCCGCTGGGCGAGGTGCTGAAAAATCACACCGGCGTGCCGGTCTATATTCAGCATGACATCAGCGCCTGGACGATGGCGGAGGCGCTGTTTGGCGCATCCCGCGGCGCAAGGGACGTGATTCAGGTGGTGATTGACCATAACGTCGGGGCGGGCGTCATCACCGACGGACGCCTTCTGCATGCCGGAAGCAGTAGCCTGGTCGAAATCGGCCACACGCAGGTCGATCCCTACGGCAAGCGCTGTTACTGCGGAAACCATGGCTGTCTGGAAACCATCGCCAGCGTGGAAAGCGTGCTGGAGCTGGCGCAGGTCAGGCTCAGCCAGTCCATGAGCTCTTCGCTGCACGGACAACCGTTGACCGTCGATTCACTGTGCGCCGCAGCGCGTCAGGGGGATCTGCTGGCAAAGGATATTATTACCGGAGTGGGGAATAACGTTGGCCGCATTCTGGCCATTATGGTGAATCTCTTCAACCCGCAAAAAATCCTGATTGGCTCACCGCTGAGTCAGGCGGCGGAAATCCTCTTCCCGGCTATCTCGGCCTGTATTCATCAACAGGCGCTCCCGGCCTACAGCAAAAATATTGCCGTGGAAAGCACCCAGTTTTCCAATCAGGGCACCATGGCTGGTGCAGCCCTGGTCAAGGACGCCATGTACAACGGCTCGCTGCTGATCCGCCTGTTACAGGGTTAACTCTTTTCCGCAGATGTACGAAAAATTGCGCTATCTCAAGCTGGGTAGCGCACGCATCCCGTAGACTTCCCCCACTGAATTATTTCTCTGGTTTATATTTTCGAAGCATACCCAAGAGGTGGAATGAGTCATGCTTAAGCGTTTCTTTGTTACGGGTACAGATACCTCTGTCGGCAAGACCGTTGTATCCCGCGCGTTGCTACAGGCTCTGGCAGCAAGCGGTAAACGCGTTGCAGGGTACAAACCGGTCGCAAAAGGCAGTAAAGAGACGCCCGAAGGATTGCGGAATAAAGACGCCCTGGTGTTACAAAGCGTCTCGTCACTGGAACTGCCATATCACGCGATCAATCCCATTGCCTTAAGCGAAGATGAAAGCAGCGTGGCGCACAGCGGTCTGATTAATTACACCCTGTTGTCCGACGGTCTGGCGAACCTGAGCGAGATGGCCGACCATGTCGTGGTGGAAGGTACCGGCGGATGGCGCAGCCTGATGAACGATCTGCGCCCGCTTTCTGAGTGGGTGGTGCAGGAGCAACTGCCGGTGATCATGGTGGTCGGTATTCAGGAAGGGTGCATCAACCATGCGCTTCTGACGGCGCAGGCGATTGCCAATGACGGATTGCCGTTGATTGGCTGGGTCGCAAACCGTATCAACCCGGGCCTGGCGCACTACGCTGAAATCATCGACGTGCTCAGCAAAAAACTGCCGGGACCGTTGGTGGGCGAGCTGCCTTATCTGCCGCGTGCCGAACAGCGTGAATTAGCGCAGTACATCGATCTCTCTTCCCTCGGTCGCATGTTGTCCGTAGATCGAGTCGTGGCGTAACGTCCGCGACAAGACGGACGCGATCACGCAGGCAATCAGCAAACCGGGCAGCAAAAAATACTGCCCGGTCATTTCACAGACCATCAACGCAGACATAATGGGCGCATGGGTCGTCGCGGCGAGTAACGTCGCCATGCCTGCCAGCCCCAGCAAAATCACCGTTTCAGATCCCGGAAACCACAGCCCGAAGAGTTGTGCAAACAGCATTCCTGTGGCCATGCCGACAAACAACGTCGGTGTGAAAACCCCGCCCGGCGCGCCAGAACCGCTGCTTGCCAGTACCGCCAGTAATTTACAGATAAATACACCTGCTATCACGGACAGCAGCGGTGGGGCGAGCAGAAAAGCCTGAACCACGCTGTAGCCATTCCCCCACACGTCAGGCGTCAGGAGCGACAGCAGCCCGACGATCGCTCCGCCGAGCGCCAGTTGCCAGGGCGGCGAGAGCCTGAGACGCAGAAATAACGAATGGCTGAACGCCATTAGCCACATCAGCAGCGGTCCGCACAGGCCCGCCAGCAGGCCTGTCACGACAAGCAGGCCATAATCTGCCGCACTGAGTAGGCCACTCAGATGGACGTCATAGAGCGTACCGGCACCGGGCGCTAAGAGTCGCGTGGTAAGCAGGGCTACCACCGCCGCAATCACCACCGGCCCGAGCGAGGCCAGCATCAGCGTGCCAAACAGAATTTCGGCAATAAACAGGCTGCCGGCCAGGGGCGCGTGATAGGCGCTGGCCATCCCGGCCGCGGCTCCGCAGGCAATCCATAATTTCCATTCGGATTTCGGCGTAAAGCGTTGGGCGAAAAAGGAGGCGGCCAGTGCCGCAAGCAGGATCATGGCACCTTCGCGGCCGATGGCGCTCCCGCTGGAGACAACCAGCATTGACGCAAGGGATTTTACGAGGCTCGAGCCATAATCAAACTGGCCGTCACCCGTCTCCAGCGCTTCCATATAATCTGTCGGCGCATGAGGACGTTGCGCCGTAAGCCGCTGCCATCCCCACAACAGTAACCCCGCCGCCAGCCCTCCCAGCGCGGGCGTCAGCGCGCGACGCCACGGGGATAACGCAGCCGCGGCATTCACCAGACTGCCGCTGTTGTTACTGAGAAACAGCCACTCCAGCAGATACATGCTGTGGCGGAACACCGCGACGGCCAGCGCGGCCAGTATGCCGATAAGGGTGGCAATCAGAAGTCTGCGAAACATCGCGCGGATGTCGGGATAAGCGTGAAGACGTTGCATGGGCCGCAATTAAACGTGGGAGATACAATATTGTGAGGGGAAATCGCGGGGTTAGCAAAAGGTATGCGTGCGATGAACCGTGTCGGCCTGAGCAAATGCGCTGTGGGGGAGCGTGCTGCCGGGCAGGTCAGCGCCATACGTCTGGCCCGCCCGGCGGAGTGTTTTCGCTTAACTCTCGCTGTGAATATTCAGCGCCCGGCGCGTACGGCCGGAGCTGAGATACTCGGCAATATAATCCTGTGAGATCTCGCCGTTATAGCGGCCCTCTTCGTCGACAATCGGCATCCAGCTGGTGTTGCTCTCATACAACCGTGAAAGCACCACGCGCAGGTTATCCTCCGCTTTGCCGGTCATACGGAACGGATGCAGGATATCGGCACAGGTGCCGCTGGCATTACGCGCTTCCCGACGCTTCACAAAGCCCAGCGGTTTACCCCGATCGTCCACGACGGTAATGGCGCGAATATCGTTGTCATCCATGATCGCAAAGGCGTCAGAAAGCAGGGTAGAGCCCCGCACGGTGAGGGTCGGTTGCTGGTCGGTGACATCACCTGCCGATACCAGCAGCAAACGCTTGAGCGTACGGTCCTGGCCGACAAACGAGCCGACGAACTCGTTCGCCGGTTTTGCCAGCAGTTCGTCCGGGCTGGCGCACTGGACAATACGCCCCTGGCGGAAGACGGCGATACGATCCCCAAGCTTCAGGGCCTCGTCGATGTCATGGCTGACCAGCATCACGGTCTTTTTCAGTTTACGCTGCATCTCCAGGAACTGGTTCTGGATCACCTCGCGGTTTATCGGGTCCACCGCACCGAACGGTTCATCCATCAGCAGTACCGGAGGATCCGCCGCCAGGGCGCGGATCACGCCGATACGCTGCTGCTGACCGCCGGACATTTCACGCGGATAGCGGTTGAGAAATTTATGCGGGTCCATGGCCACCATATCCATCAGCTCTTCAGCGCGGGTTTTACATCGGGCTTTATCCCAGCCCAGCATGCGCGGCACCACGGTGATGTTCTCCTCAATGGTCATGTTCGGGAACAGACCAATCTGCTGAATAACGTAGCCAATATTGCGGCGCAGGGTCACGGTATCCATCCCGCTGGTGTCTTCACCGTTAATCAGGATCGTGCCGCTGCTTGGCGCGATCAGACGGTTAATCATCTTCAGGGTGGTGGTTTTCCCACAGCCTGACGGGCCGAGCAGGACGCACATTTCCCCTTCAGGCACGTTGAGGTTGACGTTGTCGACGGCCTTAACGCTCTGGCCGTGTTTCTGTGAAAATTGTTTGGTGAGGTTTTCCAGTTTTATCATTATCGTATCCCCTTTGGAGTCAGGACGACCTGCAGACGATGCAGCAGCCAGTCGAGCACAATCGCTAAAAGACAGATCATCAGCGCACCCGCAATTAACATTCGAATATCGCTACCGCCGATGCCGTTAAGCAGCAGCAGGCCAAGGCCGCCAGCGCCAATCACTGCGGCAATGGCCATCACGCCGATGTTCATCACGACGGCGGTGCGGATACCGCCAAAAATCACCGGCAGTGCCATCGGGATTTCAACCCAGCGCAAACGCTGCCAGAAGGTCATCCCGATACCACGTCCGGCTTCACGCAGGCCCGGCGGCAGGCTGTCCAGCGCGGTATGGGTGTTACGCACAATTGGTAGCAACGAGTAGAGAAACACCGCCGTGATAGCAGGCAGGGCACCAATGCCCTGACCGATCAGCGAAAAGAGCGGGATCATCAGGCCAAACAGCGCAATGGACGGTATCGTCAGCACAATGGTGGCAATCCCCAGCACCGGCGTCGCCAGCCATTTGTGGCGGACAATCAAAATCCCCAGAGGGACGCCGATGAGTATGGCTAGCCCAACCGCCAGCGCCACCAGCCACAGGTGTTGCAGCGTCAGGGTTAGCAGATAGTCCCAGTTATCCAGAATGTAGTGAATCGTCTCCATAGCGCCTCCTACAGCAACTGTTTGCTACGCAGGAAATCACGGGCGACCTGCTGCGGTGACTGATGGTCGATATCCACCTTCTTATTCAGTTCGGTGATAACGTCGTTATTGAGCTGGGCGGAGAGAGTATTCAGCGCCTCTTCCAGACCCGGATTGGCATCAAGGGTGTCTTTACGCACCACGGGAGTGACCGCATAGCTCGGGAAGAAGCCTTTATCATCTTCCAGCACCTTCAGGTCGAAGCCTTTTACGCGCCCGTCGGTGGTATAGATAAGCCCGGCATCGACGAAACCGTCCCGCACCGCGTTATAGACCAGGCCCGGGTCCATCTGGCGGATCTGCGGGCGATCCAGTTCCATGTTGTATGCCGCCTGCAGCGGTTTCATCCCGTCGCTGCGTCCGGCAAATTCGAGGTCCAGACCCAGCAGCCAGTTTTTATCCGGATCGGTTTTACGGATCTGCTCAATCTTTGCGACCATTTCAGACATGGTGTTGATGTGTTCTGCTTCGGCGCGTTTACGCTGCATGGCGAAGGCGTAGGTATTGTTCATATCGGCGGGGTTGAGCCATACCAGACCGTGCTTCGCGTCCAGGCGTTTCACCGTCTCGTAAGACTCCTGTGGCGACATGCGTTTGTTGATGTGGTTAAAAATGATTAACGACGTGCCGGTGTACTCCCAGGTCATATCAATTTGTTTGTTGATCATCGCGTTGCGGGAAATGACCGTGGCAATATTGGTCTGCGGCTGGACCTGAAACCCCTTCTTTTGCAGATACTGGACGGTCATGGCCGAGAGAATGTGCTGCTCGGTAAAGCTCTTGGTCGCCAGGATCAGCGGGGCCGCTATCGCCTGGCTGGTGAACAGTGCCGCGGCACACAGCGCCGTCAGGCTGGATATCAGTCTCATAAAAGCTCCTTGTTATTGTTATCGAGCGAGATGTGGACTCATCACGCGACCCAGCGCAGCCAGCAGGGTGTCGAGGATCAGAGCAAACAGGGCGGTGGTCGCCGCGCCGAGGATCAGTGTCGGGAAGTCGTTGAGGTAGATACCGGGAAAAATCAGTTCGCCGTAGCTGCTGGCACCAATCAGGAAGGCCAGCGGGGCGGTACCCACGTTGATGGCGGTGGCAATGCGGATCCCGGAGAGCATTACCGGCCAGGCGTTGGGAAGTTCGACCTGGCGCAGACGCTGCCATTTCGTCATCCCAATGCCATTAGCCGCTTCCAGTAACGACGCCGGAACCGAGCACAGTCCGGCATAGGTGTTTCGCACTATCGGCAGCAGCGAGGCGAGGAACAGGGCGATAATCGCAGGCGTATCACCGATACCAATCACCACCATTGCCAGCGCCAGAACGGCCAGTGGCGGCAGGGTATTACCGACGTTAAAGATCTGCATCACGTATTCAGCGACACCGCGTGCTGACGGGCGGCTCAACAAAATGCCGCTGGGAATACCTATCAGCAGGGCAAAGAACATGGAGGAGAATACCAGGATTAAATGCTGTTGCCCGAGGTAAATCAGGTCAACCTGACGCGCCTTAATTGTATCCAGCCCAATTCCCCAGGTGAGGAGGGCAACGACCACAATAATGGCGCCGACAAAAAGCAGCGAACGTTTGAGTAATGGGTGCATTGCGATGTGTCTCCCTGTGCGCATGCGTTATAGCAACCACGGGTTGCCTGTTGTTATGCCATGTTTCGGCAGGGGTAGTTGACCTATAGCAAGCGTTTGGGATGGGTTCCAGCGAAGGGGGAAAATCAGTAACCCTATGAAATTAGTGACAACCTTAGGTTAAGCCTTATGGAGCAAGGGCTGGCTGTGGGGCAGACAGAATTGTCCTAAAGCGTAATTTAAAATGTGACAGTGTCACATGGCGGGAGCGTCTCCTCACGCCTGTGACCCTCATTATCGGCTGAAGGCGGCGCGAACCCGGCGAACGCGCACTGAGGTGCTGATGATGGAAAAGGCGGCGACAACGACGAGCATCACCCCAAGCGCCAGCATGGCGTTAAACCCAATCCACCTGAACAGGAGCAGCCCGGCGATACCGCCGGTAATAAACGAGAAAATGGTGGTTAAGTGGGTTTTGAGCTGACTTTTTTGCGCTTCCGTATCTTTGGAATAATCCCGGCGGAGCATCGCCACCAGGACCGAGGCCAGAGATATTCCCGCGTCCGTCAGCGTGCCGGTAATATGGGTTGATCTTACCCGACCGCCGGAAAGCTGGGTCGATGTTGAATTATGAATCCCCATCAGACCACAAAGAAAGATAATAATTTCACGGTTAGTCGTGAGGGCATGGAAATACATCTCGTAACAGGAAACGCCGGTCAGTAATAATCCCTCGACCAACAGTATCTGGCAAAAAACCAGCCTGATATTATGGATAATCCCCCATAACACGATGATACGGGCCATGATTGCGCCGGCAACAAAAGACAGAATAATGGCGCCAAAGAACAAAATATCATTCAGATCGGTAGAGGAAACTTCGCTGGATAATTGGGAGGTATTGCCGGTCATATGGGAGGGAAAAAAGCCAAATGCCCCGAGGGCGATGGCGTTGAGCAAGCCTGCAGAGGTCGCCAGCCAGAGTGCGAGCAGGCGATCCTCCTGATGCGTTCGTTCTTTTTTGAGTTTAATCAGCAAGAATACCTCCGGGTTGAGCTTTGCCTGACTATTCAGGCTAGCAAAGCGGTGCAAGGGGCTGTCCAGGATATTGCTTAATTATTAATCCTGATAACGGCATTCAGGGTTTTGTAATTAAATAAAATATCCTTGCTGAATGTGTGTGGGCTGAAAAACTTACACCATACCGTTATTCCCGTGACGTAAAAATGCCGGTCGCTGATTAAGCCGTTCGAACCAGGCGTTAATTGCCGGCACATCAGGCTTATCAAATGGCGTCATTTTCCAGCGGTTCACCGAAAGACCAAGTACCACGTCTGCAAGGGTAAACACCTCGCCCGCCGTATAGGCTGCAGTGCGTTGCAACTGCTCCTCCAGAATAGCGATGCAGTGGTTCCACGCTTTAATTCCGGCGGCAATACGCTCCGGGTCGTTATAGTCCGGGTTATTGCGTCCCAGTGCCGGAAAGACATACCGCCAGGCATTGTTAAATTCGCTTGCCTGCCAGTCCATCCAGCGTTCGACGTTGGCGCAGGCCTGCGGTTCCGTTGGCAGGAGATCCTCACGGCCGGCTTTACGTGCCAGATAACGGCAGATTGCGTTAGATTCCCAGAGGACGAACTCGTCATCGAGCAGCACGGGAACCATGGCGTTGGGATTCAGGGCGCGGAACGCAGCGGTTTGCGTGGAGGCAAAACCGCTGCCGTAGTCTTCCTGGTGATACTCGATACCCGCTTCTTCGCAGGTCCAGAGCACTTTACGTACGTTGATCGAGGTTGTCTTGCCCAGGATGCTTAACATGATGCCGGTGTCCTTTTAGAGATGCAGTGTTTAAAAACTCTACACCGGTTCTGGCGAACGGGTGGAGAAATCTGGAAACGATACCGCAGGCAAGGAAACGAAACGCTTAGTCAGTGGTGACAACGAACATTTTTGCCTGCTGTGCCAGCTGGCGTTCAGCTTTGATCGGGGCATATTTTTCCGAATGATAAAACGCCAGCGCCTGCTGCAGTGAAGGGAACTCAAAAATGCCAGCAAAGGGTAGCGGTTCTTCATCGCCTTCAAGGCGTTCGACAACAGGACCAAAATGCAGAATTTTGCCGCCGGCCTCTTCAAGTGCCAGTCTGAAGCGAGGTGCAAGATTGGCCTGCCGTGCAGGGTCGATAACACGTAAATTGATATGGATAAATGCGGGCATCATGATACCTTGAATAGCGTTAATAGTGTATATACACTATTTTATCTCACCGTATCTGTCGAGCGTAAAGTATGAACACTGTTGATCTGGCGTTACTAAAAACCATCCCCGAAACCTGTCCGGCGTATCAGGCACGTGCAACCGCACGGGCTATTACGCGTTATTACAACGCCTGCTTCAGACCTTATGAATTGACGGCAGAACAGTTCAGCCTGCTGGTGGGGATCGGCGGTGGCGTAAATGAAACGGTGGCAGGGCTTGCATCAAAGGCCGGGGTGGATGCAACCACACTGAGCCGAAACATACGGATTATGGAGTCCCGTGGGGTTATTGAATCAACGGGGGGGCGCGGACGCCGTGGAAAACAACTTAGCCTGACCGCGCAGGGGTGGGCGCTTCTGACATCCGTGATCCCCGTATGGCAGTCCGCAAGAGAGGAATTGTCACGTAAAATGGGAAGTGAACAGCTCAGCCTGACGACGACGATGATGAAAGACCTGGCAAAAACCAGCACATCATGTTGAGCCTTTCCTGCTGTCGCAGACACGTATTGTGGGCAACGCCGTCAGCACCACGCGTCATCCCAAAGAGCACCAGCACGGTGCACTCAACTCGCCGTGTCTCACCAAAACGGTGAAACAGCCTGCACAGGCAGACTTAACAGTTTAATAATTAACATAAAAAATTCTGGCATATCCCTTGCAACGCTTAACACTGAAGGGCAGCACACCACAATTTGAAAAATAGCTGGCTAGGGTTCCGGTTCACTGCGGTGAATGGCTGGTCCAAGAGCTGGCGACCTCTGAGAGGTTACACGGCGGGACAAAAGCCCGGGAGACAGCAGCACCTGAAGGTGTCGCGCTGCCCCCTAATTTTGTGCCACTCAGAGGTCAAGCATGAAGAAAACGCCATTATTCCGCACCCTGGTACTCTCCCTGGCGATGCTGGTCAGTCTCCCCACCTTTGCTGCGGTGAAGAAAGAGTTCAACGTCTGCTGGACCATCTACGCCGGCTGGATGCCCTGGGGCACCCTCAGCACTAGCAAAATCATCGATAAATGGGCCGATAAATACGGCATCAAAATCAACGTTGTTCAGCTCAACGACTATATCGAATCCATCAACCAGTACACTGCGGGCCAGTTTGACGGCTGCACCATGACCAATATGGATGCGCTGACCATACCGGCCGCGGGCGGCGTTGATACCACGGCGCTGATCCTCGGCAGCTATTCAGAAGGCAACGACGGCGTGGTGATGAAGGGCGAGGGCAAAACGCTCAACGACCTGAAAGGGATGAAAGTCTATCTGCCTGAGCTCTCTGTTTCCCACTATCTGCTGGTGCGCGGCCTGGAAAAAGCCGGCCTGGCCGAAAAAGACGTCACCGTGGTAAACACGTCTGACGCGGACATCGTCTCCGCCTTTGGCACGGCAAATGTGCAGGCGGCGGTAGCCTGGAACCCTCAGCTGTCGGTCATCAAAGGCACGCCAAAAACGACTGAAGTGTTCAGCTCCTCTCAGGTACCGGGTGAGCTTATCGACATGATGGTGGTCAACAGCGAAACCCTGAAAGACAACCCGGCGCTTGGCAAAGCATTGACCGGCGCATGGTACGAGATGATGGGGCTGATGAAAGCGCAGGATGCCACCGTGCTCAACGCAATGGCCGCCGCCTCCGGTACCGATCTGGCCGGTTATCAGGCGCAGCTGAAAACAACCCACCTGTTCTATACCCCGCAGGACAATATTGCCTTTTTAACGTCGCCGGAGCTGGCGAAAACCATGCAGCGCGTGGCCACGTTTTCGTTCGATAAAGGGCTGCTGGGCGATGGGGCGCAAAGCGCGGATTTCATCGGCATGCGCTTCCCGGGCAATGTCACCCAGGGCGATGCCAGCAACGTGAAGCTGCGCTTTGACGACAGCTTCGTGAAAATGGCCGCTGCCGGCACGCTGTAATAACGGACGGAACATCCATGCGACAAATTAATCGCCATCCCACGCCCGGCATGCGGCTGATGCTCGTGATGCTGCCTTTCGTCCTGCTGCTGGCCGCATACTTTTTCGGTTCCGCGGTCAGGCTGGAGGCTAACCCGCAGGATAAGCTGCTGCCTGGCCTGCAGCAGATGCTGGACGCGCTATCACGCATGGCGTTTACCCCGGATAAACGCAGTGGTGACTATCTGTTCTGGGTGGACACGCTGATGAGCCTTGCCCGTCTGCTGACGGGGCTGGTCATCGCCTCAATCATCGGCCTCTGTGTTGGTGTCACCGCCGGTGTTTTCCCACTGTGGCGCGCGTCGCTCTCGCCGCTGATGACGGTGCTGTCGATGATCCCGCCGCTGGCGATCCTGCCAGTGCTATTTATCGTTTTCGGGCTGGATGAACTGTCGAAAGTGATGCTGATTGTCATCGGCATCACTCCGATGCTGGCGCGCGATCTGGAGCATCGCGCGTGCGAAATCCCACCGGAGATTCTGATCAAAGCCCAGACGCTGGGTGCCAACAGCTGGACGCTGGTGTTGCGCGTGGTACTTCCGCAGCTGTTATCGCGGCTGCTGACCTCGCTGCGTCTGCTGCTGGGGTCGGCATGGTTGTTTCTCATTTCGGCGGAGGCCATCTCCTCAACCGCCGGGCTGGGCTATCGCATTTTCCTCGTGCGCCGCTATATGGCGATGGATGTGATCATTCCGTACGTCCTGTGGATCACGCTGCTGGCCTGGCTGATGGATCTGGCCCTGCGCCAGTTACATAAAACCTGGTTTCCCTGGGCGGAAGGAGGGAAGGCATGAGCTTTATCACCATCAACAATATCTGGCAGGAGTACGGCGACCACGTGGTGCTGGAGCGCCTCAATCTGCAGGTGAAAGAGGGCGAGTTCTGCTCAATGGTGGGGGCCTCTGGCTGCGGAAAATCCACGTTTTTGCGCCTGCTGCTCGGTCAGGAAGCGCCCAGCCGAGGGTCCATTACGCTCGACGGTAAACCGTTGCGCGCCGAGCCGGACAGCAGCCGGGGCGTGGTGTTTCAGCGCTACTCCGTTTTCCCGCATCTCAGCGTGCTGGATAACGTCACCATAGGGCTCGAACTGCCGCAAGCGCCGCTGTTCGGGCGCCTGTTTGGGGCAAAGAAACGCGCGGCGCGTGAGCGGGCCACCGGGATGCTGGAAAAAGTCGGTCTCGGGCATGCGATGCACAAATACCCGGCCCAGCTTTCCGGCGGTATGCAGCAACGTTTAGCCATTGCGCAGGCCTTCATTATGCAGCCGCGCGTGTTGCTGCTGGATGAGCCGTTTGGCGCCCTGGACCCGGGTATCCGTAAAGATATGCACGCCTTGTTGCTTCAGCTGTGGGGGGAGACCCGCATGACCGTCTTTATGGTCACCCACGATCTTTCGGAAGGCTTTAACCTCGGCACCCGCTTACTGGTGTTCGACAAAGTGCGCCTCGACCCGCAGGCGCCCAACGCCTTTGGTGCCCGTATTACCTACGACATTCCGCTCAACGAGACGCGGCTCTCCGCGCTGAGTGGAACGGCTCCCGATAACGTTTATGCATTAAGGGGTTAACACCGTGAATACCATGACCATGTTACGTGAAGAGATCCTGCCCGGCGGCGGTCACCTCTCGTTTGTGCTTAAGCGCGGGCAGATCCTGCGTATGACCGACATTGAAGGTGGAGCAAACGTCAGCCTGCTGATGCTGAATCCGCACGAGAAAAGTGAACGTCTGAACCTGCCCGACACCCTGAAAGGCCAGCACACCGCGCGTCTGACCGCCGGACACTGCTTTTACTCCGACATGGGACGCGTGCTGGCAGGCATCACCGCAGATACCTGCGGCTGGCATGACCCGTTTGGCGGCGTACTGAACGCCGCCGAGGTGACTGAAAAGTATGGCCAGGGACGCTATCAGGAACTGCGTAACGGGTTTTACCGAAACGGAACGGACAACCTGCTGGTGGAGATGGGTAAGTGGGATCTCAACCTCGAAGATCTGCTGATGGTGGTCAACTTCTTCAGCAAAGTCACCGTCGATGACCGCGGTCAGTTCACCTTCCACGGCGGTTATTCGCAGCCGGGCAGTTACGTGGAGCTGTACGCCCCCATGGACACGCTTGTGGTGATGACCGCGCTGCAGCATCCGATGGATCCGTCCCGGGAATATGCCCCACGACCGGTCGCGCTGAGCTGGCGACAGGCTGAGGATGAAGAGGGGGCCGTTAACGCACTTCTGACGCGCCCGGAAAACGAACGCGCCATGACCAATACCCGGATTTTCGCCCTGTAAGGAGCAGTAAAATGACCATGATCTCTGAAAAGCATGTGCAAGACGCGGTATTTCGCCACGTGATCCCGGCAGGTGAACCGTACCTGTTCGAGGTGAAACAAGGGCAGACGTTGCGCCTGCTCGACCTGGAAGGTAACCAGGCGGTCGACACGCTGTTCTACAATGCCGATAACCCGCGTGAACGTTACGATGCACAGCGCACATTGCGCCGTCAGAACAACGCCTATCTCACGCGTGGCAGCGTCCTGTACTCCAGCCTCGGTAACCCCCTGCTGACCATTATCGACGATACCTGCGGGCGTCACGATACCCTCGGCGGGGCCTGCGCCCAGGAGAGCAACACTGTGCGATACGCCCTCGATAAACGCCATATGCACAGCTGCCGCGATAACTTCCTCTGCGCCTGTCTGCACGATGGACGTCTGCAAAAACGCGACATCACGGCCAACATCAATTTCTTTATGAACGTGCCGGTGACGCCAGAGGGGGGGCTGACGTTTGAAGATGGCATCTCCGCGCCGGGGAAATACGTCGACCTGCGCGCCGAGTGCAACGTCATTGTCTTGATCTCCAACTGTCCACAGCTGAATAACCCCTGCAACGGCTGGAACCCAACGCCTGCTGAGGTGCTGGTATGGAACTGACGCCCACCCGCTGGCAGCGACTGCGCCAGGCGCTGTACCGCCTGTTTGAAGTCCGTGCCGGACGCATTCTGCCGTAACCGCTTTTTCCCCATGGACGACCATGGGTGAGCCGATTTTCGGCGGGACGACCCGCCACGATTGAGTCTGACCTATGTTGACGACACTCCTGATTGCGAACCGCGGGGCGATAGCCTGCCGCATTTTACGCACCCTGCGCACCATGAAAATTCGTGGTGTGGCAGTCTATTCCGAGGCGGATATCAGCAGCCTGCATATTCGCGAGGCCGATGAAGCGCTGAGTCTGGGCGATGGCCCGGCGGCGAACACCTATCTGGATAGCACGAAGATCATCGCCGCCGCGAAAGCCAGCGGCGCACAGGCCATTCATCCGGGCTACGGTTTTCTCTCGGAAAACGCCGCGTTCGCCGAAGCGTGTGACGCCGCGGGGATTGCCTTTGTGGGCCCCACGCCGGAACAGTTGCGTCTGTTTGGGCTAAAACATACCGCTCGCGCGCTGGCGAAAACGCACGGTGTTCCGATGCTGGAGGGCACCGACCTGCTGGCCGATGTTAACCAGGCCGTCAACGCTGCCGCCGGGGTGGGATATCCGGTGATGCTGAAAAGCACAGCGGGAGGCGGCGGCATCGGTATGCGCGTCTGCTATGACGCAGAAGAGCTGCGTGACGCGTTCGATGCGGTAGTGCGTCTGGGGAAAAATAACTTCAGCGACGCGGGTGTCTTTATCGAAAAGTACATTGAGCGGGCGCGTCATCTGGAAGTACAGCTGTTTGGCGACGGCAAGGGCGAGGTGATTGCCCTCGGCGTGCGCGACTGCTCTGTGCAGCGGCGTAACCAGAAAGTGCTGGAGGAGACGCCCGCGCCAAACCTGCCGGCGGGCATGGCGCAGGCACTGTGCGAGGCGGCGATAACGCTGGGTAAAGCGGTCAACTACCGCAGCGCGGGCACCGTTGAATTCGTCTATGACAGCGACGCCGCCCGCTTTTACTTCCTTGAGGTGAATACCCGTTTGCAGGTGGAGCACGGCGTGACCGAACAGGTGTGGGGTGTGGATCTGGTGCGCTGGATGATCGAACTTGCCGCCGGAACGTTGCCGCCACTGGCGACACTGCGTGACACCCTGAAACCGAAGGGGCATGCCATTCAGGCCAGGATCTATGCCGAGAACCCGGGCCGCCAGTTCCAGCCTTCACCGGGACTGCTCACCGACGTGGCTTTCCCGCCCGATGACCGCGTTACGCTACGCATCGACAGTTGGGTTGAGGCCGGATGCGAAGTCCCGCCGTTTTTTGACCCCATGTTAGCCAAAATGATCGCCTGGCAGCCGACACGCGAAGCCGCCATCGGCGTGCTGCATTCCGCGCTGGGGGAGACCCGTCTTTATGGCGTTGAAACCAACCGCAGTTATCTGCAGCAGATCCTGACCTTCGCGCCGTTTGCCGCAGGTGAGCCCTGGACCCGCTGTGTTGAGCACCTGATGTACCAGGCGTCCACGCTGGAGGTGCTCAGCGCCGGTACGCAGACCACGGTACAGGATTACCCGGGACGCACAGGCTACTGGGCGGTTGGCGTTCCGCCATCCGGGCCAATGGACAGCCTGGCGCTGCGTCTGGGTAACCGTCTGCTGGGCAATAAAGACGATGCCGCCGCGCTTGAGATCACCCTCAGCGGCCCGACGCTGAAATTCAACTGCGATGCGCAGCTGGTGGTGACGGGCGCTGAAATTGCGCTCACGCTGGACGGTGAACCGCTGGCCAATAATCACGTTTTTCGCGTCCGTGCGGGCATGACGCTGCGTATGGGAGAGATCCGCGGTGAGGGCGTGCGCAGCTATCTTTGCCTGCGCGGCGGGTTTAACGTGCCGGAATATCTTGGCAGTAAAAGCACCTTCACGCTGGGGCAGTTCGGGGGGCACGCCGGACGGGCGCTCCGCACAGGTGACATTTTGCACCTGGCGCCGTTAACCGAGCCAGTAGCGGACGCGCCGCTGCCGCAGGCGCTGCACACGAGGCTGGACGCGGTGCGCGAACTGCGGGTGATTTACGGCCCGCACGGTGCGCCGGAGTATTTCACGCCGGATTACATCGCGACGTTTTTCGCCACCGAATGGGAAGTGCATTTCAACTCCAGCCGGACGGGGGTACGCCTGATTGGCCCGAAACCGGAATGGGTTCGCGACAGCGGCGGCGAGGCGGGCCTGCATCCGTCGAACATTCATGACAATCCGTATGCCATCGGCGCGGTGGATTTTACCGGCGATATGCCGGTGATCCTCGGCCCGGATGGCCCAAGCCTGGGCGGGTTTGTCTGTCCGGTCACCATCATCGAGGCCGATCTGCACGCGGTAGGGCAACTGAAGGCGGGAGATTACGTTCGCTTTGTGCCGGTGGATATTGCCACCGCGCGACGGCTGGCGCAGGCGCAGGAGCGCCAAATCGCCAGTCTGACCCCGCAACCTGTCACGTGGCAACCTGCCGGGCTGGACTCACCGATTGTGCTGACGCAGGGGACGGCCGATAAACGTCTGGTGGCGAGAGTGTCGGGTGATACCCATCTGCTGCTGGAGATTGGCGAGCCTGAGCTGGATCTGGTGCTGCGTTTTCGCGGCCACGCGCTGATGCAGGCGCTGGAGGACCGGGCGCTGAAAGGCGTTATCGATCTCACGCCGGGGATCCGCTCCCTGCAAATTCATTATCAGCCGGAAACGCTGCGCCTGGATAGCCTGCTGGAGGTGATCGCCGGGCTGTGGCAGGGCGTTTGTGACCAGGACTCGCTGGACGTGCCATCGCGCATCGTCTGGCTGCCGCTCTCCTGGGACGATCCGGCGTGTCAGAAAGCCATCGACAAATACATGACCACCGTGCGCCGCGATGCGCCGTGGTGCCCGAGTAACCTGGAGTTTATCCGTCGCATAAACGATCTGGCTAACATTGATGAAGTGTATAAAACGGTGTTCGACGCCCGTTATCTGGTGATGGGGCTGGGGGATGTCTACCTCGGCGCGCCGGTGGCCACGCCGCTCGACCCGCGACACCGTCTGGTGACCACCAAATACAACCCGGCGCGCACCTGGACGGCGGAGAACTCGGTGGGCATTGGTGGGGCATACCTCTGCATCTACGGTATGGAAGGGCCGGGCGGGTATCAGTTTGTAGGGCGAACCCTGCAGATGTGGAATCGCTATCGCACGGTAGAGGATTTCGGCGGCAAGCCCTGGCTGCTGCGTTTCTTCGATCAAATTCGTTTTTATCCGGTCTCAGCCGGGGAGTTGCAAACCATCCGCCGGGATTTCCCGCTGGGGCGTTATCCGCTGCGTATTGAACACACCACGCTGAAACTGGCGGAGTATCAGCAGTTTCTGGCTGACGAAGCACCTGAGATTGAGGCATTCCGTGCGCATCAGCAGGCGGCGTTTAATGCCGAGCGTGAGCGCTGGATAGCGGGCGGGCAGGCGCATTTTGACAGCAGCGACGAAACGACGGATGACGGTGACGACGCGCCGTTACGGTCGGGAGAATCCGGTGTTGAAAGCCCGGTTGCCGGCAACCTGTGGCAGGTGAACGTTGTGGTCGGCAACACCGTGCGCGAAGGCGATGTGCTGGTGGTGCTGGAGTCGATGAAAATGGAAATCCCGTTAGTTGCCACTCAGGACGGCGTGGTCAGTCAGGTCCGTGTCCAGCCGGGGTCGTCGGTGCGGGCGGGCCAGTGCGTGGTCGTTCTGGAGAAAACAGCATGAAGCCTCTTTATGATTTACGTCTCTCTGTGCTGGCAGAGGCATACCGTGAAGGCCAGATCGCCCCGCGTGAGGTGATAACGGCATTACGCGAGCGCGCGCTGGCGCTGAACCCGTCATTTAACGCTTTTATTTATCTGCTCACCCCTGAAGAGCTGGAGCCGTACCTTGCCGCGCTGGAGGGCGTAGCGCCGGACGCGCTGCCGCTGTTCGGCGTGCCCTTTGCCATCAAAGACAATATCAATCTGGCGGGTATCGACACCACCGCCGCCTGTCCGGCATTTGCGTATCGGGCAGAACAGGATGCAACGATAGTTTCGCAGCTGATTGCGCTGGGGGCGATTCCTCTGGGGAAAACTAACCTAGATCAGTTCGCTACCGGCTTAAACGGTACGCGTTCGCCGTATGGCCCATGTCGTAACAGCGTTCATCCGGATTACCCGTCCGGTGGATCCAGCGCGGGGTCGTCGCTGGCGGTCGCCCTGGGTCTGGCGAGCTTCGCACTGGGAACGGACACGGCCGGCAGCGGGCGCGTACCGGCCTCGCTGAATAATCTGGTCGGCCTCAAAGCAACCAAAGGACTCATCTCCACGGCAGGGGTTGTGCCTGCCTGCCGCACGCTGGACTGCGTCACGTTTTTCACCACGACGGCAGCAGAGGCCAGCCAGCTGCTGGCACTCACGGCGAGACTGGATCCGCGTGACGAATACAGCCGGTCCAACCCGGCGTGGAACGGCCCGCAGGCTTTTGGTGTCCCTGCTGCGGGCTTTCGCTTTGGCGTGCCGGAGACGCTGGAGTTTCTCGGCTGTGCAGAAAGCGAGGCACTGTATCACCGCGCAAAGACGAGGCTTATCGCGCTGGGGGGCGTGCCCGTGACTCTCGACTTTGCACCGTTTCTGGCGGCCGCGAAACTGCTCTATGACGGCCCGTGGGTCGCCGAGCGTTATCACCTCGCGGGTGCGCTGATTGAACGCCAGCCCGACGCGGTGCTGCCGGTTATCCGTGATGTCCTGCAAAACGCGCCTGCAGCCACTGCGGTGGCGGCGTTTGACGCGCAGTACAAACTCCAGCGGTATAAAGCCGAGTGCGATGCCATGATGGCCGACCTGGATTGCGTATTAATCCCGACGTATCCCCGCCCGGTGAGTCTGGCTGAGCTGGCCGATGAACCGGTTAAAAGCAACTCGGCGCTGGGCATCTATACCAACTTTATGAACCTGCTCGACTATGCCGCCGTAGCGGTTCCGGTCGGTGAAATGAACAATGGGCTGCCATCCGGCGTCACGCTGTTTGGCCGCGCGTTTACCGATCAGTATCTGCTCAGTCTGGCCGATGCGTTACAACGTCACACAAAATTAACGTTACCGGGCAATCGTGCCATGCTGGACGACGCGCCGACCTGCACCGCAACCCATGACCGCCTGCGGATAGTGGTCTGCGGTGCGCATATGGACGGTCTGGCGCTCAATGTTCAGTTACGTGAGCGCGGAGCACGCCTTGTAGACGCGACCACCAGCGCACCTTATTACCGTCTGTATGCGCTGGCGGACGGTAAACGTGCCGGAATGGTTCGGGTGGCAGACCAGGGGGCCGGGATTGCGGTCGAAGTCTGGGAGCTACCGCACAGCGAAGTGGGGTCGTTTCTCGCCGGGATCCCCGCACCTCTGGGGCTGGGAAAAATCGAGCTGCAGGACGGACGGTGGTTGACCGGGTTTATCTGCGAGGCGTATGGCCTGGAGGGGGCACGGGATATCACGGAATTTGGTGGCTGGAGAGCCTGGCTTGCCCGGAAACAGTGAGCAAGCCAGGTGCTGGCGTTAGCGGTAGAGCGTTTTTTCCGCGACCGGAATAATTAACGTGTCCTGCCAGTCCGCGAGCGTCAGCTGTGCGAGTTTGCCCAGTGCGGTGTAGAACGGGTGCCCGGCGTTTTCAACAAACACGGACAGGAAGCGGGTACTCCACGGCAGCAGGTGCCACGCCAGAAGCTGGTCGCGTTCAGCGTCGCGGCCATTTTCTGCCAGCCACGCGGCCAGTAACAGCAGGGTACCGATGTGATCTTCCGGTTCGTTCTGCTTCATCTCGAAGGCAATGTTGTTTTCACGCATCCACTGGCGCAGCGCGAGGGTGGAGTCGCCGAAGAGCACGGATTCCCGATCCAGCCAGACGGAACCCCATGGCGGTGACGGCAGGGCGTAAGGGCCAATAAACAGACGTTGCCAGGCATCTTTCAACGCTTCATCTGATGGCGTTTTGAACGCATCTGCAACGGGCTGCAGCGTTTCCGGCGCCAGCGGCCAGTCCTGAATCCAGTCGCCTGCGGTGAGTGCCTGCACCAGCGGCGCAGTCTGCTCGCTATCCGGAGCAAAATAAAACAGCGCGCCCAGTACCCGGGCGCTGAACGCGAACGAATCACGCTGTGAGACTTCTTTCATGACTACCTTCCTTGCTCGCGCGGAGTAGCCCGCGCGACTGTGTTAACCCGCAATCGCCATACCTGCGGTCATGTGCAGACCATAGAAAAGACCACGGCCAATCAGTTCACCCACGACGACCAGTATCACGCCTGCAAAAAGAGCGAGGGCTTTAGGCTCCTGCCGACGCATCAGCGGGCACAACCAGCAGCCGAGTCCGGCGGCAAGCAGTACGATACGCCAGATTTGCAGTGCGCCATAGTCAGGCAGCAGGGCACTCGCCTGTTGAACGGAACTGTGGATTGTCGCCAGGTCATTGCTCTGCAGCACGATGACCGCCACACAGGCCAGGAGTGCCAGCACGCTGACAGAGGCCGCGAATGTGCTTTTAAATGTCGTGTTTGCCACGCGCAGCAACAGGGCTGCAAACAGCGGCCCTCCCAATACCAGCGTCAGGAAAAAGGCCAGCGTGGTGTAACCCGTGTACCAGGTCGGTACGGTATCAATTTGATAAACCCGGGTCATCGCCCAGACAAAGACAACGCCCAGGATCTGGCTAACGACCAACCAGATTTTACCCAGTGCCGGGGGCATTTTACCGATAACGGATACCAGCCACCAGAAACCGCCAACGGCAAAGAAAACGGATCCCGCGGCAATTTCGTTACTGAGCGCCGAAGCACCCACGCGGTTGAGCGAGTTAAAGGCCCGGAGCGGGGAGCCAAGGTGCAGCACGGACGCCAAAAATCCGATGCCCATTACCAGCCACAGATAGAACATACTGCGGACAAGGCGTGTTTTCACCGCGTCGTCTTTTTCAGTAAGCCAGACGAGCCCCATAACGATCAATGCCCCGGCGACGCACTGTCCGAAGACGGTGAAGATCACCAGCGGCCATTCATGCCATCCACTTCCCATCTCACACCTCCTTCGGGTTTGCCAGGTAGCCGGTGGTATCCCCTGTCGGGCGACTGTTGGCGTTAGGTTTAATCACGATGCTTGGCTTCGTGAAGTGCGCGGACGGCAGCGGCGCGACGGCCGCCAGCTGACCATGTTTTTTACGCAACTCGTCGATAGGACCGAAATCCAGCGCGCGCAGTGGGCAGGACTCCACGCAGATCGGCTTTTTGCCGTCTGCCACACGAGTGTGGCAGCCGTCGCACTTGGTCATATGCCCTTTGGCGGCGTTGTACTGCGGGGCACCGTACGGACAGGCCATGTGGCAGTAGCGACAGCCGATGCAGACATCTTCATCCACCACCACGAACCCGTCGTCACGCTTGTGCATCGCTCCGCTCGGGCAGACCTTGGTGCAGGCCGGGTCTTCGCAGTGGTTGCAGGCAATCGACAGGTAGTAGGCAAACACGTTCTGGTGCCAGACACCGTTGTCTTCCTGCCAGTCACCGCCCGCGTATTCGTAAATACGACGGAAGCTGACGTCCGGGGTTAAATCTTTGTAATCCTTGCAGGCGAGCTCGCAGGTTTTGCACCCGGTGCAGCGGCTGGAATCAATAAAAAATCCATACTGAGTGGTCATCACTTACTCCTTACGCCTTCTCGATCTGCACCAGATTGGTATGCTGCGGGTTACCTTTGGCCAGCGGTGACGGGCGGTGCGTGGTCAGGGTGTTGATGCATGAACCGTGGTCGATACGATCGCCGTTCATATTGGCGTCATGCCAGGCTCCCTGGCCCATCGCGCTCACGCCGGGCATGATGCGCGGTGTGACTTTCGCTTCGATGCGTACCTCGCCGCGATCGTTAAACACGCGCACCGTATCGCCATTTTTGATGCCGCGTTGCGCCGCGTCCACGGGGTTAAGCCAGACCTCCTGACGGCAGGCGGCTTTCAGCACGTCGACATTGCCGTAGCTGGAGTGGGTGCGGGCTTTGAAGTGGAAGCCGAAGAGCTGCAGCGGGAATTTATGGCGTTCCGGGGCGTCCCAGCCGTCGAAGGTCGAGGCGTAGACCGGCAGCGGGCTGATGGTTTCGTCGTCGGCGAGCTCCCAGGTAGCCGCAATCTCTGCCAGCTTGCTGGAGTAAATTTCAATCTTGCCCGAGGGGGTGTTGAGCGGATGAGCCTGCGGATCATCGCGGAATTTTTTATAGGCCACGAAGTGCCCGGCCGGATCTTTACGCTTATAAATACCCCTCTCTTTCAGTTCGTTATAGGACGGCAACTGCGGATCTTTGTCGAGCATTTTGGCATACAGATACTGCAGCCACTGCGCCTGGGTACGTCCTTCGGTAAATCGCTGATGAATATCCGGGCCGAGGCGTTTCGCCACTTCACTCATGATCCAGTAGATCGGTTTGCGCTCAAATTTCGGCGCGGTCACGGGCTGAAGGAAAATCAGGTAGCCCATGTTGCCTGCATAATCGTTAGGAATAATGTCTTCCTGCTCAACGGTCATTAAATCGGGTAGCAGGATGTCAGCATATTTCGCCGACGAGGTCATAAAGTTGTCGATCACCACGATGGTTTCGCATTTACTCTCGTCCTGCAGAATATCGTGGGTTTTGTTGATGTCGGAATGCTGGTTGATGATGGTGTTGCCAGCGTAGTTCCAGATGAACTCCATTGCCAGACGGATGGATGGACTTGAAGTAGTTGACTCAATGCTACTTAAGGTCCTGATATGACTGACATTAATCATGATAACACTGTATATCCATCCAGTTATTTCTCTGGGTCTCCCTATCTGTATCAGCAAGTCTACACCTCAAGTCCTGACACAAGGCTGACACAAATCAATCTACTCGGCGTAGCTAAGCCTCAGTTAGTCCGTAGAGCCAATGGTCGATATACTATCCGCTTCAGACTCAAGGGACAGACCACACCGTTTCTTTCAGTATCGACCCGCAGCACAGACAGGAGAGTAGCCAAAATGCGTCAGAGAGAGCTTGCAGCCACAGCTAAGGCCTTCATGTTGGATAGACCTGAAGTCTCGCTACAGGAGCTTACGGACCACCTCCGGTCTATGGCTGAGCAGTTCCTGACAGACGCTAGTGATGACTACTGGAATGGACTTGAGGTCGCTACTCTGGTGGACGAGAAGTCGAACCTGAAGGAGCTAGCAGCTACGCAGGCTCTGAGTCTGGACCAGCAGAAGGGCATAAGGTTAGCGCTTGAAGTCCTGACCGCAGCACAGCAGAGGGTAGACACTGGTGATACCTCTGGCCTGATTGATATTGTGATGAATAACCCTACGGATTACTCAACTATATGCGACTCTATGGCAATTCTGAGTAACGAGCAGGGAGTCAGCCCAGAAGTATTCACGCAGGAGCGCCAACCTGAGGTCGCTATCTGTAGTTTTTCTGAGCTTGTGTCCTCACTGCTGGCTGAGAAGGTCCAGACCCTGAAGTCCTCCAGCTACAAGGACCTCTCGTCCTCACTAAATACTGTCTCCCGGTTCCTGCCTGAAGACATGGACCTGATGTCTCGCTCTGAGTGGCTGGCTGTCAGGGACGCTATGCTGGCTTCTGAGGTGAGACCATCGACAATCAACAAGCTGCTGACCAAAGCGAAGATGTGTCTCGATTATGGCCTGATGAATGGGCAACTTGAGGGCCGCAACCCTATTGAACGGATGAAGCTGACCAAGGATATCGACTCCAAGCGTAGAGCATTCACTGACGAGGAGCTGGAGAGACTTCTTGTCCGGGTAGAGGCTGAGTATCAGTTCACACGACATACCGCTCACACGACCTCTGAGGCTCGCAGGTGGGCGACTCTGGTCTCTGTGGTCACTGGTGCTCGGTCTGCTGAGGTCTGCCACCTGACTAAACGTGACATTGTAACCTTGGACAATGGACTGGTCTGTATCGACATTAATGAAGATGGGGACGGGAAGTCCGTAAAGAACAAGCATTCAGTCCGACTTGTACCGCTGACCGATGGCGCTTATGGGTTTGACCTGACGTCCTTCCTGTCGTGGGTAGACGCTCAGCCTGATGATGGTCCTCTCTTCGGGATGACACCGAGCGCCTACTCTAACTGGTTTAACTCAAGGGTCCTGACTGAGGCCCTGCCAGACGCTGATAACGTCTCGCTTCATAGTCTGAGGCATTGGCTGGCGACCCGTATGAAAGAGCGTGGAGTCAATCTGGTGGACGCTCAAGGCATCTTAGGTCATAGCTCGCAGTCAATCACTTACGACCTGTACGGGAAGGGACACGCGGTAGGACGTCTGGCTGATGCGCTGGCTGTAGCGTTGTCGACCCCGTAGTCCTTGAGTGGGCGGTAAGCGATGGGTCGTTAAGGTGGGCGACCCTTAGTCCCTAGCGGTAAGCTCACTTTTCAGCTTTTCATTTTCTGCTGATAACCGCCAGTTGTTCCATTCCAGCTTTTCTATTCTTTTTGTCTGGGACCATATATGCCCAAGTAACGCTAGCAGGATGACACCCAGCCCAATTATTGTCGCCATGTTGAACTCGCTTAGTGTTTGAAATAAAAGTCATCTTAGGTCTCTCTACATGATTTATATGCTTTTGTCAAGGGAATCTATAAGGAGGGGCTTAACTATCACAGTAGGATGGATTACATCCTCACTATCAGGAGATTAACGTTAGCTGCTCGCCAGCTCACAGCCTCGCCTCTGGTCCTTTGCGGAGCGTCCATGCGGGAAGTCTTCCACACTTAATCTAATCACATCGTTAACCTTTCCACGGAGGGACATCACATGTCTAAACGCTACGAGTCCGACACTTTCCGCACTCGCCTGTACGACTATCTAACTTTCGACTCAACCATACCGGAGCTACTCCGAGTTAAGAAACCTTACGGCAAATCCAGGCGTGCAACCGGAGAGCCTGTGAGTTTCGCTGTAAGTGAGCAAGGCTACGCCAATGTGAATGTACTGGGTAAGACCTATCGTCGCTCCAGAGTCATCTACAGCCTGTGTAAAGGCCGCATCCCTGACGGGTACGTGGTAGACCACATCGACGGTAATCGTCTCAATGACCATCCTGACAACCTACGGGTCTGCACGTATCAGGAGAACCGATGGAACGCAGATAGTCACGGCGGTAAGCGTCAGAACTATTTGCCTAAGGGCATTAGCTACTACGCCAAAGCTGACCAATATCGGGCTATGCTTCGTCTTAGCGGTCGACACTACACGCGGTTGTCGCCTTCAGTCTCCGACCTGATTCTCTTCCTTCAGGAGCTGCGTCAAGAACATCACAAGGAGTTTGCTTTTGATGGTTGGACCGAGTGGACGGAGAAGGACCAGAAGGCTGCGGACATCAAGTACCAGACTGGACCTGTCCTCGGTAAGGTATTGACTGGCGGTAAGCCAGCTCACGTCCGACTAAACCGCGCTACTGGTCAAATGTACAGGCAAACAGCCGATGGTAAGCGACATTCGGTAGCTGAGTCTGACCTTATTCAACTGTGAGTCATTAGGCTGAGAGCGGCGCCTGCTCTGGCCTGTAATAAACTCTCACTAGTAGGAAGAACGGGCAGACACTGAGACCAGACCAACCAGCGATGGGGGGTAGGGGGGCAGACCAATAGATGCCGACTTAAGGTTAGACTTAAGTTAAGACCTAAGGAGGCAGACTGAAGTTAGTACCTTAGGCTCATCCAAAGTCATTATTATGATTGTGGTAACACAATTCCTATTACTACCTACAGTCCAGACTTCAAGCATCGGGACCCTGTATACATTGGGTCGTTGCTTGCGGTTGGGTATGTATGTATGACCAGTGGTAGGGCTTAACTATCACTGTTAGAAAGATTACACCCTCACTATCGGGAGACCATACATTCCGCCTCTGGTCTTGATGCGTCAAGTTATGCGGAAGCTCTCCCGACATTAAGTCTTTCTCCTAAGTAAGCAAGGCCAGCAGTCCGCCTCTGTCAGACCTCCTGTATCGACCTCCAGCTCGTTAGCGTTCTTTAGTCGTCTCATTGGCTTAAGTCTATCACCGCTCACCATCTGGAGTCCTTACAGCTCGTCCTGACATGCGGCCTGCAACCTTCGTCTCTATGGTCGAAGAACTTAACGCGCTCAAAACTGAGCAGTCCTCAAAAGAGGAAAATTTCCTTTTATTAGCCGCTATGGTCATCTCTGGTTTTCACACGACCTCATCAATCCTCAAGTCTTTCTGTATGTCTCCTGTTGCCTGTGAGTCTCCCTATCGTTGGGGGCTTGAGTAGGCTTTCAGGGTGTGACTTCAGGAGACATAACAAAAGGAGTACAACGATATGTCAAAGCTTAACGCTAACCACATCATCTACATCGATGGTCAACCATTCAAAGCGAATGAGGACGGGATGTGGAACCTGACCGAAATCTGGAAGACCCTGGAGCTGCATCGCGGGAAGTCTCCCTCCGAGTGGAGGACCAAAGACGCTAAGCGTTTCTCTACCGTCCCGCAAAAAATGCGGTCCGCTCGTAATGAGCTGGGTCATGATTATATTCTGGCTGACAAGCAAGTGACCATGAAGTATGCCGGATGGGTCTCTCATGATTTCGAGGACATGGTCTACGCTGCCTTTGAAGCTGTTCTGGCAATGCCTGAAGTCCAGACCGTTGTCGTTAACAAGATGGTTGAGCTGGGCTATCACGCCGAAGCTGAGCTACTGGAGCGACACTCTAACGCTGACCGAGACTACGCCCATCACCAGATGTCTACCCTGTTTAGCAAAGCGGACGGACGCAAGCCTGAGCGACTGTATAAGGCTGTTAAAGCTGGTCACATGACCAAAGGTATGGCGCTGAGTCTCATCCCTACAGGGAGCGTCTGGGCGTCCCGAGTGGAGGGACTCTAAGATGATTGACCCTCGTACACCTATCGGCAAAGCGACCCTTCGTTACCGTGGTCTGCCTACACGTCATCTGCTGTCCCTGCTGAGACTTGGAGTCGAAGACCCCGAACGCCCGTACTACAGTCGAGACGAGCTGATAGCTATGTTGGTGGACCGTGATTTAGACAATCAGTTACGCCGAGCCTTTGCGAAGTCTAGCGCAGCTAGTGAACTGGAGTCTTGAACCTTATGGGGCAGAAAAACCGCCGCATAAACCTATCGTCTGCTGACCGAAGTTTCGACGCATTGAGCCAGACGGAAAAGTTTTCCTGCTGGTAAACCACCTTAATTTAAACACCTTTTGAGAATGACCGATGCGGGGAGACCCGTAGGCATAACTGTGTCTGCGATACCGATAGTTCTCACCTTCTCAATAGGAGTACTACCTTATGTTATTCAACAACAACGACTGGAAACTATCAGTCACCGACATCAATCCCTATGAAAATACTGTGAGTCTGGACGGTCAGTCCTATCCGCTGTCTCTGGCGATTAAGACCCTGATTCCGGGCTACCTGTCAGGCTTACCGTCCACCAGCCGCGAGGCGATGGAGTTACTGGAAGCTCTGGCTGAAGCTGGCGTGACCATTGGTAACTTCTTCAGTAATGACCTGATGACCGCCTATGGTCGCCGCCAGCAGAACAAGCGAGTCGAAGCCGAGCGTATTGCTAAAGAGCAGCGCATTCAGGCTGAGCGTATGCGTGAAGAGAACATGACTGATGCAGAGTGGCAGAAAGAGCTACAGCGCCGTGAACAGGTCAAAGCTGAACGCCGGACCTATGGTGAGCACCTCCGCAGTGCTACCCATTCCGCTGGGCGCTCCCGTGCTTCTATGGTCGCTGACATTGAGTCCACGGACAACTGGATGGACAGCCTCTAAGACACAGACACACAAGTGGTCCTGACCCGATGTCGGGACCCACAGTATCCAAACTAATTCAGGAGATTGATTATTATGACGATTAAAGACGCTTTCCAGTTCGGCATTGAGCCAGTACGTATCACCGACACCGACAACATTCAGATTAACGAAGGTTTGCCAACTAACGCAGACCCTCAGGTCTACGCCTTTGAGCTGGCTAAACTGGTTAAGACAATGCTGAATGGTGTGCTGAAATCTGCTCAGGAGAACATCCCGTTCCCTGTAGAAGTCCTGCCTACCCGCAATAGCCTGCCTACTCCAATCATTGCTCACACTCTGGCTGATCGCTCTGTGGTCGTTCCTGTCCGTGGTGGTAAGCGACCTGAAGTCGTGACCGTTCCGTCTGGACAAGAAATCGTGGTCGAACCAATCGAGCAGGCTATTCTCATCTCTGAGCAGACCAAGCTCTGGGACGCCAAGTCATCCACCGGATTCACTCAGGGCACATTTCAGCAGGACGCTATGAACATCTGTGAGAATGTGGTCCGTACCATCAACGCTCGCATGGTCGACGTTCTGGAGTCCTCCAAACTGTTGAAGACCGTAGAGCTTCCTGTCCTGACTGGTAGCCTGACCGCTAAGGCAGACGCTATCATGGACGCTCTGTATGACAACACCGAGCCATCTTTCGGTTCTGAGGTTTCTGACTATGGCATTATCGCCCATGAGTCACACATCAAGGCTCTCTCTCGTCTGGCTGCTAAGCAGGGCTTCTCTGGTGAAGACGCTATCGTGGATATGCTGGGTACCGACATCGCGTATTACAACGGTGAGGACAAAGGTGTGTTCATGTTGGCTAAACGCTTCACGGCCCTGAGCTTCGGCTGCTTCCGTCACGACGGTGAGAATATTACGGTCGTCCTTTCACGTGATGGCGACTCTCAGTCCCACGACTTGGAAATCCTCGGTAAAGTGTTCGTTGTCGCTGAAGCTGCTACGACCGTCAAGATGGGCACTGGCTCAGCTACTGCCGTCCTGCCTGTAGTCAAACGCCTGAAGTTCACCAAGACCGAAGCGTAAGACCAATGGGTAAGAGCATTAGTAAAGGCTTCAGGTCCATCGCCAAGGGCCTGACAGGTGGTGCTGGGACTCAAGGTGGGGCTTCGGTCCCGCCTCCTGTAGCTCCTCCTGTAGCTCCTCCAGATGACGCTCAGCAAGCTGTAGTCGATACCCAAGGTCAGGAGACCGAGGGAGGTAAGACCATGAGCAGAGGTAAGTCTGGACTGAATATCAGCAGGACTTCAGGTGGTGGGCTATCACTGTGATTAACTAACTATGGTCTGGACCAATGGTCTGGACCTGTTGTTAATGTAATAATATAACATAACAGATAGGGGCTTTATGTCTATGACTTCCGCAGACCTGAAGTCCCTCCTGACTCTGGTCTATAAACTCGTGTTCCTCTCTGTGGGTCTCTACATGGTCCTCTCTGGTCGACTCGGTGTGGATGTGTTCGACACTCTGTCTAAGGCTGTGGGTGGACTTCTAGGTCCTTAGGTTTGGACTCACAGTGGGACCGATGGTTTCTGACAGAAAAATGTGAATGACCATCTAATACATTAAGCCAGCAGACTTCCCCCCATAGGCCCACCTCAAGTCCAGACCGAGGCCACCGGGGGTCCTGACCAGCCGTCTAGACATCCCGTCTAATGACACAAGTCTGGCACAAAGAATGACACAAGGTCTTGACTCAATGCAGGACCTCAGGCCTACTAAGGGTCCGCTTCAAGTCCTTGAAGTTCCAGATGAATTTGATCGGCACATCCAGCTTCTCTTTTCCCCGCACGCCGTCGCGCAGGGCGGTCATTTCGGGTCCGCGCGCGATGGCGTCGGTCCAGCTAAAGCATGAGATTTGCGTTTTCACCGGGTTATCCGGCAGTGGCATACGCTCAATGGTGATCGTGTAGGTCGATTCACGTGCGCCGCTGTTACCGCCGTTGATACCGACGTTTCCGGTCAAAATCGGCAACATGGCAATGGCGCGGGAGGTCAGCTCGCCGTTGGCCTGGCGCTGGGGGCCCCAGCCCTGACAGATGTAGGCCGGTTTGGTACTGCCAATTTCCCGTGCAAGCTTGATGATGCGCTCGGCCGGTATGCCTGTGATGCGCGAGGCCCATTCCGGCGTTTTGGCGATGCCATCGTCACCCTGACCGAGAATATACGCTTTGTAATGCCCGTTAGCAGGCGCACCTTCCGGCAGCGTTTTTTCGTCATAGCCGACGCAGTACGTGTCGAGGAACGGCTGATCGACAAGGTTTTCGTCGATCAGTACCCAGGCGATACCCGCGACCAGCGCGGCGTCCGTCCCCGGGCGAATCGGGATCCACTCGTCTTCGCGCCCGGCGGCGGTGTCGGTGTACCGCGGATCGATGACGATCATGCGCGCGTGAGAGCGCTCGCGGGCCTGCTCGAGATAATAGGTTATCCCGCCGCCGCTCATTCGCGTCTCTGCCGGGTTATTGCCGAACATCACTACCAGCTTCGTGTTTTCAATATCTGAGGTGCTGTTGCCGTCGTTGCTGCCGTAGGTGTAGGGCATTGCACAGGCTATTTGCGCGGTGCTGTAGGTGCCATAGTGGCTTAAAAAGCCGCCGTAGCAGTTCATCAGACGCGCGACCAGCGAAGCATAAGGGGAGGAGCGGGTGATATTGCCGCCCACAATGCCGGAGGAGTAGTTAATGTAGACCGCTTCGTTGCCGTATTTTTCGACGACATCTTTCAGGCTGCGGGTAAGGGTGTCCAGGGCTTCATCCCATGAGATACGCTCGAATTTGCCTTCACCGCGTTTCCCTACGCGCTTCATGGGGTAGTTCAGACGATCGGGGTGGTTGATCCGACGGCGAATAGAACGCCCGCGCAGGCAGGCGCGAACCTGATGATTGCCATAAATATCCTCACCGGTGTTATCCGTTTCGACCCAGTAAACTTCTTCATCACGGACGTGAAGACGCAGCGCACAACGGCTCCCGCAGTTGACCGAGCAGGCACCCCAGACCACTTTGTCTTCAGCGGGCTTTACGGCGTTTTGTACCGCGGCAGCGGCGCGTTTGAGGCCAAAAGGCAGTGAGATCCCTCCGGCGGCAAGTGCCAGAGAGCCTATTGCAGTGGATTTAACCAACGTTCGACGGCTGATCCCGCCGTGATTTTCGACATCGGACATAACTCACCCCATCATTTTAATTGCGTATTAATTGCGTATTATTTTCGCCCGTGATTACAACCGGGCTAATGATGGGGTGAATGTTACTTATTTGGAGGTATTAAATATTAATCCTCATCAAGTCAAAGGGAATTGGCCGCGAGAAAGTGATTAAAATCACTGAGGTTCGCCCTGACCATTATCCTGCATCCCTGATGCGGCACCGCTACCGGTGCGGGTATAGAGAATTTTAAAGGTATCGTTCGCACAATGACCGACTACCTGTGCATCCGGCTGGTCAGCCTGATCGTTTGGCACAATATTCAACGTAAAGCCGGACTCGGGCACGCCGTTATTGATGATTTTCTGCTGAATATCGCTTTTTACGCGCTCGCAGGAATCCGGGGCAGCCAGAGCCGCTGTAGAAGCGCTCATTAACAGCAGGGCGGTAATCCAGGGTAACCGTTTCATCTGTAGCTCCTTTTCTCTGTGTGTCGGTTAAGCTTAGCAGGGTTCGTGTAAGCTTTTGTTATTGGGGATAACTTTCTGAACAATCTTATACAGGTTTCCTGCGCTCATTTTCCCCAATTTCCATCAACACGTCCTGCGGGCGGTGATACCCGCCCGGCATCGCGACGCTAAGCGCGTTGCGTTTTGCTCTGCACCTGGCGTTCGCCGGAGTGATGCCGTAAGTCATCACACATCGCCTGTAACTCATTGAACAATCTTGCCACATGGAAACCATCGCACACGGAATGATGGACCTGCACGGCGAGGGGCAACAATACTTTTCCACCCTGGTTGTCGTATTTCCCCATCGTGAACATGGGGGCAAAAAAGTTCTTCATATTAGCTACGTTGATATTAAAACTGGTAAAACTTGACCAGGGGATCGCCGACACAAAAAATACATTTTCCCGCGACTCTTCCTTCGGCCAATAAGAAAGGCTATTACCATAGCGAGCAACATCTTCCGAATAAACGTTCTGGAAATGATCAATATTGCCATCGAAGTGACTCCATAAAGAAGAAAAGGTCTCCGTTTCATTATGGAAAATGGTATAGCTTGGATGAATTTCATTCCATATGACAAGTTCATTGTTCTTCATGGCCATACGGAATTCCGAATGGTTGTTGACGATTTTAGAAAGGAGGGAAATCATCGTCGGATAAAATTTCCAGCCCAGTTCTTTTATATCCTTGAGCAATGCGGTGATGTCTATTTGAACAGTTTGATTAAATGTAGATTGAGCAAAGGACTGAAATACCTCGAAATGTTCTTTTCTGGCCCAACGTGATAAGTCAACAGGCGTATATGCAGGGATTGTTTTTTTCATTTTTTTAACCTTTGATGAGCAATCAAAAATCAGCGTTTTGCCTACGTTTTTTCATGAATAAAGAAAGCATAGAGATTCCAGGCGGTTTTGGACGCGAACGCATTTGTGAGGGTAGCGCATCCTTATAGAGGAAGAAAGGGGATGGTAAACATTTAATATATCAAAGAATAAAGTTAGATGGCGCAATCTGCCGGCGTTTTCATGTTGTTAATATGTCACAGAATATCCGTCATGCGCTCAAAGCAGGTGTGTTTCCTGTTCAACGGCGGGCACAGCGCCTTCTCGTTCTGGCGAGGTTTTGCAGAGGGTAAGAGAGATTAATGCATTGATTGTACGTCTCTTTTCGCCTGACATTTTGCTATCGTGTGAACAACGGTATTTGCTAATATGATCGGGAATACTCTCCCTGATTCGGTAAATGATGTGAAGAACTACGCAGCGATAACGCTACTGGCAGCAACACTGGTGGGGTGCGACAACCCTTCCGCGCCGCTGTCGTTTACGCCCGAGATGGCGAGCTTCTCCAATGAATTTGATTTTGACCCTCTGCGCGGCCCGGTAAAAGACTTTACCCAGACACTGTTCAACGACAAAGGTGAAGTCTCCAAACGGGTAACCGGCACGATGTCGACGGAAGGGTGTTTCGATACCCTCGAACTGCACGACCTCGAGGCCAATACCGGCGTGGCGCTGGTACTGGATGCTAATTACTACCTTGATGCGGAAACCCAGCAGCGAAAAGTGAAACTGCAGGGGAAATGCCAGCTGGCTGAATTGCCGTCGGCGGGCGTAACGTGGGATACCGACGATAATGGGTTTGTGGTGGCGGCGCACGGCAAAGAGATGGAAGTGAAGTACCGCTATGATGCGGATGGCTATCCGCTGGGGAAAACCACCGTCTCCGGGGACCAGCATTTATCCGTCCAGTCGACGCCGTCTAAAGACCTTCGCAAAAGAATGGATTACTCCGCCGTGAGCATGCTGAATGACAAGCCGCTGGGCAACGTCAATCAGAGCTGCGATTACGATCGACACAATAATCCGGTGAGTTGCGATCTGACAATCACCGACAACAGCGTGAAGCCCGCCGTTGAGCGCAAGTACACCATTAAGAACAGTATTGAATACTACTGAGAAAAAGCCGCGCAGGTTACTGCGCGGTGGGTTTCAGCAGGCTGGCGCCTGACGGTTTGTGTCCGGCCAGGTGCTGATGCTGGAAGATGCACATGCGAATGGTGTTGCGGTATTCACCGTTGATAAAGAACTCGTGAACCAGTTCGCCTTCCACCATAAAGCCCAGCTTGCGGTAGATATGGATTGCTTTCTCGTTCTCTTTATCCACGATGAGATAAAGCTTGTAGAGATTGAGGACGTTGAATCCGTAATCCATCGCCAGCTTCGCCGCCCGCGTGGCAAGACCTTTCCCCTGATGCTCAGGTGAAATGATAATCTGGAATTCTGCCCGACGATGAACGTGGTTGATCTCAACCAGTTCCACCAGACCGGCTTTTTCACCTTCACACTCCACGACAAAACGGCGTTCGCTCTGATCGTGAATGTGCTTATCGTAGAGATCCGACAGCTCAACAAACGCCTCGTAAGGCTCTTCGAACCAGTAGCGCATCACGCTGGCGTTATTGTCGAGCTGGTGGACGAAGCGCAGGTCTTCACGCTCCAGCGGGCGGAGCTTAACGTCACAATGCACTGACATTATGGCGCGACCGTGCGGCCAGTACGACGATCCAGGCAGCGCAGGGTATTTGGCTCCCAGTAGGCGTTAACGTTGGCACTTTGCTGACACTTATCGCGCGCGTCGAAAGCGACATCTTCTTTGTCCCACTCTTTTTCAACACGTTTGTTCACCTTCTGGCGAAGGCTACGGGTGTCATTCCATTGTTCTTTGTCCATGGCGGCGTTCTGACGGCTTTGCGCGCTGTCACCAGACTCAATAATGAGTTTGTTGGTTTCAGCGGTGGCAGAGGCGGCAAAGGCGAACGATGACAGCGCCAGCAGGGCTGTCAGACAAAGGCGTTTGCTTAATGTAGTCATAGCGTTTCCTTTTAAATGGGCGCAGATAATTAAGTTATCCCGTTCAGATTCTACACCAAAGAGAAATAACGGCATACCCGCGGCACGGGTATGGAAAAGTAAACGATATCATCAGGTATGATGTCTAAATAAATCATCACATGACCGTAAATATGCTCAAAACCACTCTGCTTTTTTTTGCCACCGCGCTGTGTGAAATCATCGGCTGCTTCCTTCCGTGGCTCTGGCTGAAGAAGGGGGCAACTGTATTCCTGCTGATCCCGGCGGGCATTGCGCTGGCCCTGTTTGTCTGGCTGTTGACGCTGCACCCGGCGGCCAGCGGGCGCGTCTACGCCGCTTATGGCGGGGTTTATGTCTGTACCGCGCTGCTGTGGTTACGCGTGGTGGATGGTGTGAAGCTCAGCGCGTATGACTGGGCCGGGGCGCTGGTTGCACTGTGCGGCATGTTGATTATTGTTGCCGGATGGGGGCGCGCCTGAGCGCCCGATTTTTTTGTGACCGTTCGCTGATTTTATGATCATTATACTTGTATGGTAGTAGTGCAGAAGAGTAAGTTTCCAGCATCACAATGAGCGATGTAAGGAAATGGATTATGAAGATTGTCGGGGCTGAAGTCTTTGTTACCTGCCCGGGGCGTAACTTTGTCACCCTTAAGATTACCACCGACGAGGGCATCGTCGGCCTGGGTGATGCCACCCTCAACGGACGTGAACTTTCGGTGGCCTCTTATCTGAAAGATCACCTTTGCCCGCAGTTGATCGGCCGTGATGCGCACCGCATTGAGGATATCTGGCAGTTCTTCTATAAAGGCGCCTACTGGCGTCGTGGTCCGGTCACCATGTCGGCCATTTCCGCCGTGGATATGGCACTGTGGGATATCAAAGCCAAAGCGGCCAATATGCCGCTCTACCAGCTGTTGGGCGGCGCATCCCGGGAAGGGGTGATGGTCTATTGTCATACCACCGGGCACTCCATCGATGACGTGCTGGAAGATTACGCCCGGCATAAAGAGATGGGCTTTAAGGCAATCCGCGTCCAGTGCGGCGTGCCGGGTATGAAAACCACCTATGGCATGTCGAAAGGTAAAGGGCTGGCCTACGAGCCCGCCACTAAAGGTGACTGGCCGGAAGAGCAGCTCTGGTCCACTGAAAAATACCTCGATTTCACACCGAAGCTGTTCGATGCGGTGCGCAGTAAATTTGGCTTTAATGAGCATCTTTTGCACGACATGCACCACCGTTTGACCCCGATTGAGGCGGCGCGATTCGGTAAGAGCATTGAAGCATTCCGTATGTTCTGGATGGAAGATCCTACGCCTGCGGAAAACCAGGCCTGCTTCCGTCTGATCCGTCAGCACACGGTCACGCCGATTGCGGTTGGGGAAGTGTTTAACAGCATCTGGGACTGCAAGCAGCTTATTGAAGAGCAGCTTATCGACTATATCCGCACCACCATTACCCACGCGGGCGGCATCACCGGCATGCGGCGCATCGCGGACTTCGCCTCGCTTTATCAGGTGCGTACCGGTTCACATGGACCGTCGGATCTGTCGCCTGTTTGCCACGCCGCCGCGCTGCATTTTGACCTGTGGGTGCCAAACTTTGGTGTACAGGAATATATGGGTTACTCCGAACAAATGCTGGAGGTCTTCCCGCACAGCTGGCGCTTTGATAATGGCTATATGCATCCGGGCGACAAACCCGGGCTGGGTATTGAATTTGACGAAAAACTGGCGGCGAAATACCCGTACGATCCTGCCTATCTTCCGGTTGCCCGTCTCGAAGATGGCACGTTGTGGAACTGGTAAACGAGGAGCGAACGATGAAAAGCGTAGTGATTCAACAACCCAATGCACTGGTGATTGAAGATCGTCCACTCCCGGAACCCGCGGCAGGTGAAGTGCGCGTCAACGTCAAACTGGCCGGTATTTGCGGTTCAGACAGCCATATTTACCGCGGGCATAATCCGTTTGCGCGATACCCGCGCGTGATTGGCCATGAATTTTTTGGTGAGATTGATGCCGTTGGTGAGGGAGTTGACCCGGCCCGCGTGGGCGAGCGCGTCTCGGTTGACCCGGTGATCAGCTGCGGACACTGCTATCCGTGCTCCGTGGGCAAACCCAATGTCTGTACCTCTCTGGTGGTGCTGGGCGTTCATCGCGACGGAGGCTTTAGTGAGTATGCCGTCGTACCGGCAAAAAATGCCTGGGTTGTTCCGGATGCTATTCCAGATAAACACGCGGTAATGATTGAGCCGTTCACGATTGCCGCTAACGTGACGGGGCACGCACAACCCACCGGGCAGGATATCGCCCTGATCTACGGCGCAGGTCCCATGGGGCTTGTCACCGTCCAGGCGCTGAAAGGTGTCTATAAGGTGAAGCAGGTTATCGTTGTCGATCGGATCAATGAACGGCTGGCGATGGCGCAACGCAGCGGCGCGGACTGGGTGTTCAACAACGCAGAGCTGTCGTTACAGGCGGCGCTGGAAGAAAAAGGGATCAAACCGACGCTTATTATTGACGCAGCCTGTCATCCGACAATTTTACAGGAAGCCATCACAATTGCCTCTCCGGCGGCACGCATCGTGCTGATGGGGTTTTCCAGCGACCCAAGCCAGATTGTTCAGCAGGGGATCACCGGAAAAGAGCTGGCGATATTCTCATCACGGCTGAATGCCAACAAATTCCCCGTCGTCATCGACTGGCTGGAAAAGGGGTTGATCGACCCGGACAAACTGATCACCCACACTTTTGACTATCACCACGTAACAGACGCCATCGAACGGTTTGAAAAAGACCAGCGGCAGTGCTGCAAAGTCTTACTCACGTTCGGGCAATAATAATTCACGCGGTTAAGAGCCTGCGCAGACAGGCTCTGAGTGGTACGCATCTTACCTTGCAGAGATAGCCATTATGACGCAAACACAACCACAAAGAACGACTTCAGATCTGGTGAAAGCCGCCGTTTCCGGCTGGCTGGGCACCGCACTGGAGTTTATGGATTTCCAGCTCTATTCGCTGGGGGCCGCACTGGTATTCCATGAGATCTTCTTCCCGGAACAATCGGCCGCAATGGCGCTGATTCTGGCGATGGGGACGTACGGCGCAGGCTATATCGCGCGCATTGTCGGCGCCTTTATCTTCGGGCGAATGGGCGACAGCATTGGCCGAAAAAAGGTGCTGTTTATCACCATTACTATGATGGGGATCTGCACGACCCTGATCGGGGTCTTGCCGACCTACGCGCAGATTGGGATTTTCGCGCCCGTCCTGTTAGTGACGCTGCGTATCATCCAGGGGCTGGGAGCAGGGGCTGAAATCTCCGGTGCCGGGACCATGCTGGCGGAGTACGCCCCTAAAGGGAAACGCGGCATTATCTCCTCGCTGGTGGCGATGGGCACCAACTGCGGGACGCTAAGTGCAACGGCTATCTGGGCAATTATGTTCTTCGCCCTCGACCGCGAACAGTTGGTTGCCTGGGGCTGGCGTGTACCGTTTCTTGCAAGCGTGGTGGTAATGATCTTCGCAATCTGGCTGCGAATGAACCTCAAGGAGAGCCCGGTATTTGAAAAAGTGAACGAGGCTGAGACAACCGCACTGGTGACAAAACATGATTTATCATTTGCAGCGATGGTGAAGAGTAAGTCCTTCTGGCTGGCAACCGGGCTGCGTTTTGGTCAGGCGGGGAATTCGGGTCTGATCCAGACGTTTCTTGCCGGGTATCTGGTTCAGACGCTGCTGTTCGATAAAGCGATCCCCACCGATGCGCTGATGATAAGCTCAATTCTCGGGTTTATCTCTATCCCGCTGTTGGGCTGGCTCTCCGATAAAGTGGGGCGTCGTCTGCCGTACATTCTGCTCAATATCTCCGCTATTATTCTGGCGTACCCGATGCTGTCGATTATCGTTGATAAGAGCTATGCGCCGGGTGTGATCATGCTTTCCATCATCGTTATCCATAATTTCGCCGTACTGGGACTGTTCGCCCTGGAAAACATCACGATGGCGGAGATGTTTGGCTCGCGTAACCGCTTTACCCGGATGGCTATCTCAAAAGAGGCGGGCGGGCTGGTGGCGGTAGGCTTCGGGCCAGTGCTCGCCGGGATCTTCTGCAATATGACCGGTTCCTGGTGGCCAATTGTCGCCATGATGATCGCCTACTCCGTGATTGGGCTGATCGCCGCCATCTGCATGCCAGAGGTCTGCGATCGTGATTTGAGCGTGGCGGAAGATGCGGCGGAGGGGCCGGCACGTGATTCCGTCGGCTATGGGGCGGTTTCATCGCGGCGGTAATGGTTTATATCTTGAGTGACCTGTCACACAACTTTATGTTTATGTCACACCACATGCGTAAAAGTTAATATAAATCAAAATCTCAAACTGCAGGATCAGTATGGTTAATGGCAGTTCTTTTTTACCCCGACTGCCATTCTAGTTGGTGTAGTCAGCAGGCGCTGCTGCTCGTTTAGAGCGGCAGCGAATCCCAGCGTACATAACTTAACGAGTCTTAATCATGGAAAACCGGTTATTACAGGCGAAAGCGACGCTTCCTCAGTACGATCGCGATCGCCTCAAGGCACGCATTGTTCATTTAGGGTTTGGCGCATTTCACCGTGCGCATCAGGCGGTGTACGCCGACATTCTCGCCGCGGAACACAACAGCGACTGGGGTTACTGTGAGGTAAACCTGATTGGCGGTGAACAGCAGATTGCCGATTTGAACGCACAGGATCATCTCTACACCGTGGCGGAAATGTCTGCCGATGCGTGGACATCGCGGGTGGTGGGCGTGGTCAGGAACGCACTGCATGCCCAGGTTGACGGGCTGGAACGCGTGCTGGCCGCACTGTGTGAGCCGCAGGTGGCGATTGTCTCGCTCACCATTACTGAAAAGGGATATTGCCACTCGCCGGCGACCGGGACACTGATGCTCGATCACCCGTTAATCACCACCGACCTGCAAAACCCGCATCAGCCGAAATCTGCGCCGGGTGTGGTGGTGGAAGCACTCGCGCGACGCAAAGCTGCCGGGCTGCCCGCGTTTAGCGTCATGTCCTGTGACAATATGCCGGAGAACGGTCACGTCATGCGTAATGTGACCTGCGCTTATGCCCGCGCGGTTGACGGCGAGCTGGCAGACTGGATTGAATCCAGCGTCACTTTCCCGTCCACCATGGTGGATCGCATTGTTCCCGCGGTTACACCGGAGACGCTGGATAAAATTGAACAGCTGACCGGCGTTCGTGACCCGGCAGGCGTGGCGTGCGAACCGTTCCGTCAGTGGGTGATTGAGGACAACTTTGTCGCAGGCCGTCCACAGTGGGAAAAGGCCGGGGCGGAGCTGGTTTCAGACGTCATTCCGTTTGAAGAGATGAAGCTGCGCATGCTTAACGGCAGTCACTCTTTCCTCGCGTATCTTGGCTATCTGGCGGGGTACCCGCATATCAACGACTGCATGGAAGACGCGCACTACCGTACTGCCGCCCATGCGCTGATGCTGAACGAGCAGGCGCCGACCTTAAAAGTGAAAGGCGTTGATTTAGGCCACTATGCTGACCTGTTGATTGCCCGCTACAGCAACCCGGCGTTACGTCACCGTACCTGGCAAATCGCGATGGACGGCAGCCAGAAGCTCCCGCAGCGTATGCTCGATTCCGTGCGCTGGCATCTGGTGCATCAAAAAAGCTTCCCGCTGTTGGCATTAGGCATTGCAGGCTGGATGCGGTATGTCGGTGGTGTCGATGAGCAGGGCAACGCTATCGACGTGAGCGACCCGCAGCTGGCGGTCATTCAGGCGGCGGTGAAGGGAAGTGCTGAGGGCGAAGACCGGGTGAAGGCGCTGCTGGGCATTGAGGCCATTTTTGGCAAAGAACTCCCGCATGAAACCGTCTTTGTGGATGCGGTAATGCGTGCTTACCAGACGTTACTGCAAAAAGGTGCAAAAGCCACGGTCGCAGAGTACGCGGCGAACGGCTAAGTCATCACATGCCGCCGCATGCGGCGGCATGATGTCGCATGAATCAGTGCATACCCAGGCGAATCAGTTCAATCGGTTCGAACTTACCTTCGCAACCTTCCACTTCTACCGTTTTGCTGCGACGCACCTGCGCGGCATCCAGCCCTTCGCTGTGGATCGCTTTAATCACGCCGGTGTGTCCTGTGCCATTGATCATTACACGGCTGCCGGTGGTAATTGCGTTACGGTTACGGTCGTATGTCATCATGGTATTTTCTCCTCTCTCACTTATCCGTTACGGCGCTATTTCAGGTTTCACCGTTCACGGGGCACTATAAATACGCCTGTCTGCATCTCATTTTTTTGTTTTTGATCAAACTCACACTTTTTTCTCAATATTGGTGGGTGCTGACGGTTCACGACAGCAATTTACAAAGCCCACATTTATTTTCCTTTATTGATAGTTTCTGCGGGCAAGCGTTTAGGGTTTGTTTATATTCCGGCTGTCATTCTTGAAGCAGGGAATACCCCTTTCACAGGAATAAGGAGTCAGGCTTATGTATAAGAAGATTTTAATGCCTGTTGATGTATTTGAAATGGAATTGAGCGACAAAGCGGTTCGCCACGCGGCCAACCTTGCAAAGGCGGAAGGTGCGTCGATTACGCTGGTGAACATTCTCCCCAACAGCAGCCGCTCGTTGCTGCGCGGATTCAACGCCGATATCAAAAAGTTTGAAGCGTTTATGACCGCAGAATCCGGGAAGAAAATGAACGAGCTAAAAAGGCTGTTTGATCTCCCCGGGGAGAATATCCACAGCCTGGTCTGCTTTGGCAACGTGCGTGACGAAATTATCAAACTGAGCAAAGAAGGGGAATATGACGTGATCGTCATCGGGTCGAAAAAACCGAGCATCAGCACCCATCTGCTCGGTTCAAATGCGGAATCTATCCTGCGCTATGCGAGTATTCCGGTGCTGGTGGTTCGCTAATCTCTTCGCCGCAACCGAAACGGGGGCGGCGTATTTTACTCTTCGCTAAACCAGTCGCTGTTTTCCTGACGAATTAACTGTACGGATTCGCTGATTTCCTGCAGGTGCAGCGTCATCGCTTTTTCTACACCGTCCTGATCGCGTTTTTCCAGCGCACTGAAAATATCATGATGCTGTCGGAGCAACATTTCCGGTGGTGAGACGTGGTCGAGGCTCATATAGCGCACGCGGTCGATGGTGGCTTTGATGTTTTCAATCGTGTCCCAGGCCAGCTGACAGTCTGCAATTTGCGCCAGCTTCTGGTGAAACTCGTCATCAAGCTGGAAGAAGTCGTTGAGCTGTTTGCGGTCAATCGCAATACGCTGCTGATGCAGGTTTTGCTCCAGCAGGTAGCACTGGTTGTCATCAATCAAGGATGCGGCCCGGCGCGCCACCGCGCACTCAATGGCCTGACGGACAAAACACCCGTTACGCACCTGGGAGAGCGAGATTTTGTTCACATAGCTGCCGCGCTGCGGGCGGATCTGAATCAGACCGTTTTCTGCAAGCTTGATAAACGCCTCACGCACGGGCTGGCGGGACACGTCAAACCGCACGGACACCTCTTTTTCAGAGAGCGGCGTTCCGGGTGGGATCAGGCAATGGACAATATCACGTCGCAAAATGCGATAGATTTGCTGGTTTACGGGCTGGGTAGGATTGAGTTGCGATTCAGCGGCCATGAGTTGTCATTTCTCAGAGAGTTAGCCTGAACATACTACCATTCTTTTATGGCCTGAAACAGACCCGGCCCGCAGGCCGGGAAGGGCAATGTTAGCCACGATGGACGCTAAGTCCGCCAAAACTCTGGCTGACTGGCATCATTTCTACCGTGTTAATGTTGACGTGTTTTGGCAGCGTTGCCACCCACCAGACCGCTTCGGTGACATCTTCCGGCGTCAGGGCGTTCGCATTCTCGTAGGTTTTGTCTGCTTTCGCGTCATCACCTTTAAACCGAACGTTAGAAAATTCGGTTCCGCCTACCAGGCCCGGCTCAATATCGGTCACGCGAATGGCGGTGCCGTGCAGATCGGTACGCAGGTTAAGGCTGAACTGACGCACGAAGGCTTTGGTCGCGCCATAAACATTACCGCCCGCATAAGGCCAGCTTCCGGCGGTAGAACCGATGTTAATAATGTGGCCGCGATTGCGCTCAACCATGCCTGGCAGCACGGCGCGGGTCATGTACACCAGCCCTTTGTTGTTCGTGTCGATCATGTTTTCCCAGTCTTCGACGCTGGCTTTGTGGGCAGGCTCCATACCGAGCGCCAGACCGGCATTGTTGACCAGCAGGTCAATGGCACGCCATTCGGCCGGCAGGTTAGCAATCATCTCTTCGATGGCGGCACGGTTACGGACATCAAGCTGCGCGGTCAGGATGCTGTCACCCAGTTCATCTTTCAGCTCCTGCAGACGCTCCTGACGACGACCCGTCGCAATCACCTTATGCCCGTTGGCGACGAAGCGACGCGTGATGCTTTCACCAAAACCTGCCGTTGCCCCGGTAACTAAAATAATCATCTCACTGTTCCTCAACGCTTTTTGTGTTGTACTAACATAGCACGGCCGCGAAGGATGCGTTAAGGCAACATTTGTATGACGGCATTGCAGGCAGTGGCGGCCTGGCCTACTCTGGGAAGATAACCGTACTCAGGAGTGAAAGATGTCGGCCACTAATCCCTTTTTTGAAAGCAGCCTGTTGCCTTATCAGGCACCCCGATTCGACGAAATCAACGACGGTCACTACCGCCCGGCATTCGATGAAGCGATACGCCAGAAGCGAGCCGAAATTGACGCGATTGTCGCGCAAACGGCCGCCCCCGATTTCAACAATACCGTGCTGGCACTCGAAAAAAGCGGTGCCATGCTCTCGCGTGTCAGCAGTGTTTTCTTCGCCATGACCTCTGCGCACACCAATGATGACTTACAGGCGCTTGAAGAGCAGATCTCTACCGAGCTTGCTGCCCTGGCGAACGATATCTGGCTTAACGACACGCTGTTCTCTCGCGTGGAGAGCGTCTGGCAGGATTGTGCTGCGCTGGACGCCGAATCCCGTCGGCTGGCAGAAGAGACGTACCAGCACTTTGTGCGGGCTGGTGCGCGGCTGAATGATGCAGAAAAAGCGGAGCTGAAAGCGCTGAATACCGAGGCGGCGACCCTCACCAGCCAGTTTAATCAGCGTCTGCTGGCCGCCACCAAAGCCGGTGGGCTGGTCGTGGATTATGCTCATCAGCTTGATGGACTCAGTCCTGACGAGATTGCAACGGCTGCCCATGCCGCCGCGGAGAAAGGGCTGAACGATCGCTGGTTGATTCCGCTGCTGAATACCACTCAACAACCCGCACTTTCTGCGCTGCGTGACCGTCAGACGCGGGAAAATTTATTTAACGCGGGCTGGACGCGTACCCAGAAAGGGGATGAAAACGATACCCGGGCACTGATCCTGCGTCTCACCGCGTTGCGTGCGCGTCAGGCAAAATTGTTGGGGTTTGAGGACTACGCAAGCTGGAGTATCGCCGATCAAATGGCGAAAACACCTGCCGCCGCGTTGGCTTTTATGCGCGGAATTGTGCCCGCCGCACGTACCCGAGCGACGCTTGAGCAAGCCGATATCCAAAAAGTGATTGATGACGAGCAGGGCGGGTTCACCGTGCAGGCGTGGGACTGGGCCTTTTATGCCGAGCGTGTGCGCCAGGCGAAATATGCCCTCGACGAGTCGCAAATCAAGCCGTACTTTGCGCTCAACACCGTGTTGCAGGATGGCGTATTCTGGGCTGCAAGCCAGCTGTTTGGCCTCCGCTTTGTCGAGCGTTTCGATATTCCGGTTTACCATCCTGATGTCCGCGTGTGGGAAATTTTCGACCATACCGGCGAAGGGATGGCGCTGTTCTACGGTGATTTCTTTGCCCGCGAATCGAAAGCCGGTGGGGCGTGGATGGGGAATTTCGTCGAGCAATCGTATGAGTTTGCCTCGCGCCCGGTTATCTACAATGTCTGCAACTATCAAAAACCGGCTAACGGTCAGACGGCGCTGATCTCCTGGGACGATGTGGTCACTCTGTTCCACGAGTTTGGTCATACGCTGCACGGTCTGTTTGCCAGCCAGCGCTACGCCTCCCTCTCCGGCACCAATACGCCGCGTGATTTTGTCGAGTTCCCATCGCAAATCAACGAGCACTGGGCGAGCCATCCGCAGGTGTTTGCCCACTATGCCCGCCACTATCAGACCGGAGAGCCGATGCCGGAGGCGCTGCGCGATAAAATGCTTAACGCGACGCAGTTTAATAAAGGTTATGACATGACCGAGCTGCTTAGCGCTGCGCTGCTGGATATGAACTGGCACGGCATCAGCGAACCCGTGGACGATGTTGACACCTTTGAAGCGGCAGCACTGCACAAAGAGGGGCTGGATCTGCCCGCCGTTCCACCGCGCTATCGCAGCAGCTACTTCGCCCATATCTTCGGCGGCGGCTATGCGGCGGGGTATTACGCTTACCTGTGGACGCAAATGCTGGCAGACGATGGCTATCAGTGGTTTGTTGAGCAGGGCGGCTTAACCCGCGAAAACGGGCAGACATTCCGCGAGGCGATTTTATCTCGCGGCAATAGTAGTGATTTAGCTGAACTTTACCGCCAGTGGCGTGGGCACGATCCGAGGATTGAACCGATGCTGGATAATCGTGGATTGAGTGCTTAAGGGCTTTTTCAGGCTGGAAGCAGAACCGGGCGCGGTGCCCGGATTTTGCCCGATTTTTTCTTCCCCAAAATCATTAACGCCACATAAAGTGCCTGGATAAAATCTGGAAGGATGGCCATCGTTACCAGAAAGCCGGAATAATGTTGGGTGACTTCTTCAGCCAGGGGTGGCCCAGCTCAACCCTTTATGATTTTGAAACAGGAGCATGATGATGGAAGTCAGAGAGGCGGTAAAGCGGGTCGTGGACAAACTGGAAGGAGCTGCGCAAAGGGGGATTTTGGGGGCATTTAGAAAGAAGGGACATCGATAGGGGCACCAAAAAGACAGTGCACGTCCGTAGATGTCCGTTAAACGTTTCGGCCTAACCCATTGAAATTATGATAAATGTAGCCATTTCAAAGAGTTGCGAATTTTCTGCACACTAAAACAACTTAAACAGCTTAACTCCTTCTATCTGCTACATCCAGCACAAAATGTTAGAATAAGGTTTAACTACATAATAAAACATGTTACGCACCAATCCCATTTTGAGATTGATTCTGGCTGCAATCTTTATAAGTTACCCAGAATCGTACGCCTACAAAGATAAGTAGTTGTAAAAATAACGGGGTTGAGCGAGCAGCATCTTTTAAATCTTAATGCTGTTAATTAAACTCAAACTTACAAATGTTTACAATCATTAGCTTTTCACACACTTTTATTGCGTGCAATAGTCAAAGCGCACAAAATGCAAAACCTAGAAAAAGAGGGATTTTATGTCAAGTATCAGAGAGTTAAGTTTCTTTGAAGTAGCTCAGGTGAGTGGTGGTGGAAATGCAGGAGATCATGACCGCAGCTCTAGTTCAAATTCGGGTTCAAAAAATTCAGGCTCCAAAAATAGTAATATTTATAATGGCGTTGACTCCTGCGGTGCTGGAATTATCGGGGGTTTAGTTGCTGGTTCTCCTGGCGGACCACTTGGTATGGCTGCTGGCGTTATTGGCGGGGCCATTGCCGGTCAGTGTACCAAGGATAGTTTTAGTAGCAAGGCAGATTGCAAAGGTAGTAATCAGAAATCCAGTGACTTTACTGGTCAGTGTCGCTGGTAATTTTGACTTAAAAAAAATAATTACACTAAATCCCACTATAATCATTCTGACTGGCTGATTTATTAGCCATTGTGTGATTCATGATGATGCAGTAATAGTGGGATTATTAACGTCTTTCTTTTGGCCATGTTATTTATGAAAAAAATTATATATTTCTTAACGTATTTACTCCTTTTCATACTTGGTTTTGGACTATTGAATTTCGCTAACGTTCTTGACCTCAATGCAGCATCGCGCAGTGAAACGATTGCAAAGTTCATGGTCATGATTATCGTCCTTTTAGCCATAACCAGATGGGGGATTCGACTCTATATTCGAGTAACTGGATATAAAACCCAGTAGAAATTTCTACCTTGCATGTGTGCTTGTCTGCAATGTATTGACACATCTAACCCTGTATATGATTGGATAAAATTTAAGGATGCGGCGTGGACTTCAGGAAGAACATAATATTTTATCTGGTGCCAGTTCTTTTTTCCATTGCAATTACTTCACTACCTCTTCTGACTACAAGGTGGATTGGTCTGGAAAAATCATTGTACGCAATGTATATTACAGAAGGCATCCTTGGCGCTTGGGTTATTTCTTACATCTATAAATGCTGTTTGAAACTCGGCAGTAAAATGCTTTTATTTAAATTTTTAGTTTTGATAATTTTTATTCAAATCATCTTTTATGTAAAGCGAGAACCAAACTTTGGGGTGTTTCATATTTCAACTGACCATATCATCCCTTATTTATTTGCCATCTTTATCATACCTTTCTCTGAAGAATGTATCTACAGAGGTTGTCTAATTGATTTTTTTAGTGGCATATTCAAAGGTAATGTTATTTGGCCCGTGATGTTATCATCTGCAGTTTTTTGTGGGATGCATACCCAATATTCTAGGGAAGGTGCGAACAAGTTCCTGATATGAGATCATCATATTCATCCGGAGCGCATCCCAGAGGGACATCATGAGCCATCAACTCACCTTCGCCGATAGTGAATTCAGCACTAAGCGCCGTCAGACCCGAAAAGAGATTTTCCTCTCCCGCATGGAGCAGATTCTGCCATGGCAGAATATGACCGCTGTCATCGAGCCGTTTTATCCCAAGGCGGGCAATGGCCGACGGCCCTATCCGCTGGAGACCATGCTGCGTATTCACTGCATGCAGCATTGGTACAACCTGAGCGACGGTGCCATGGAAGATGCCCTGTACGAAATCGCCTCCATGCGCCTGTTTGCCCGATTATCCCTGGATAGCGCCCTGCCGGATCGCACCACCATCATGAATTTCCGCCACCTGCTCGAGCAGCATCAACTGGCCCGTCAATTGTTCAAGACCATCAATCGCTGGCTGGCCGAAGCAGGCGTCATGATGACCCAAGGCACTTTGGTGGATGCCACCATCATTGAGGCACCCAGCTCTACCAAGAACAAAGAGCAGCAACGCGATCCGGAGATGCATCAGACCAAGAAAGGCAATCAGTGGCACTTTGGCATGAAGGCCCACATTGGTGTCGATGCCAAGAGTGGCCTGACCCACAGCCTGGTCACCACCGCGGCCAACGAGCATGACCTCAATCAGCTGGGTAATCTGCTTCATGGAGAGGAGCAATTTGTCTCAGCCGATGCCGGCTACCAAGGAGCGCCACAGCGCGAGGAGCTGGCCGAGGTGGATGTGGACTGGCTGATCGCCGAGCGTCCCGGCAAGGTAAAAACCTTGAAGCAGCATCCGCGCAAGAACAAAACGGCCATCAACATCGAATACATGAAAGCCAGCATCCGTGCCAGGGTGGAGCACCCGTTTCGCATCATCAAGCGGCAGTTCGGCTTCGTGAAAGCCAGATACAAGGGGCTGCTGAAAAACGATAACCAACTGGCGATGTTATTCACCCTGGCCAACCTGTTTCGGGTGGACCAAATGATACGTCAGTGGGAGAGATCTCAGTAAAAACCGGAAATAACGCCAGAAATGGTGGAAAAAATAGCCTAAATAGGCTGATTCGATGTGTTTGCGGGAAAAAAATCGGCCCAGATCCGCGAAATTTTAATCAGCGAGTCAGCTTGGGAAGAAATGACCTGCTTATTCGCACCTTCCCTAGTGCGCTTGATTTTACTGTACTGTTTGTTGTTTCTCTTATATTTTCTTTTGCAAGATTGAAATCTGGAAGTTTGTTGCCATCAATTATTTTACATTCATTTATGAATTGCTTCGTAATTTTATTGTCTAATTTAAATGTTTTTTAAAATGAAAATATTCAGGGACGAAGCGCTTAACTATCATAGTGATAACGAGTACGGGACCATTATCTTACCCGCATCCTTTTCCTTAACTGTATTTTCTTCAGTGACTATACTGACGCTCCTGTGCATAATAATATTCGTATATTCAGCCAGTTATACTCGTAAGGCACATCTCACCGGTATAGTAATGCCATCCTCCGGACTGATAAAAATAACACCTCAATATAACGGATATGTTACCCGAGTGGCGGTATCAGAAGGGCAGTACGTGGTAGCTGGCGAGCCTCTGTATCATATCAGCGGTGAACATTTTAACGGGCAGGGAACCGGTACGCTGGCTGCCATGAATCTCTCCCTGAAAACACAGTATGCCCTGCTGGCCTCTCAGCAAGCTTCCGAGGTGCGGGATAACCAGCAACAGCAGGAAGCAGTGCGGCAGCGCATTGCTTTCCTGCATTCACAGGTTAAAAGTGCAGAGCAACGTCTGATGCTGGCTGAACGGCAGGTTCAGTTGACGACCGGAGTCATGAGACGTTATGAAATACTGGCTGGCACGCATTACGTTTCTGAAATCGAATTCCAGCAGAAACAGATCGACGTCTCCGCAGCACAGCAAAACGCAGAGGATCAGCGGCAGGGTGTACTGCAGTTACGTACCACACTCAAAACCGCTGAAGACGATCTCAATCACCTCAATGTCCAGGGCGAAAGCCGAAACGCCGAACTAGGCAGACAACTGCAGGAGATCAGGCAACAGCAGGACGAACTGTCCGGACAGGAGAATCTAACCCTGACGTCGCCGGTATCCGGCACTGTTGCAACTGTGCTGGTCAGGCAGGGGCAGTCTGTCAGAGCATCAGAGCCGGTGATGACGGTGGTACCGGACAATGCAAGTCTGCAGATTGAACTGTATGCCACGAGTCAGAATGCCGGATTCATCCAGCCAGGGCAGCGTGTGGCTTTGCGGTTCGCAGCCTTCCCTTATCAGAAGTTTGGTGTTCAGTACGGAACAATACATGAAATCAGCCGTACAACGCTGACTCCTTCGGATTTACTCTCCATATCTCCTGTCACCTGGAAGGAGAATGAAGGGCACTACCGTGTCATTGTCGTCCCTGATAACACCTTTATCCTGGCCTATGGAAAAAAAGAAGCCCTCCGCCCCGGTATGACACTTGAGGGGGATGTCAGTCTGGATACTCGACATTTATGGGAGTGGCTGACAGAGCCGCTCTGGAGCCTGAAAGGAAAATTGTAATGGGAACACTAAACTGGACAGGGAGAAGACAGCTTCCCGTTATCCGCCAGACCGAGTCAGCAGAATGCGGTCTGGCGTGCCTTGCGATGATGGCGTGCTGGCATGGTCTCCAGACGGATTTGCCCACTCTCCGAGAACGCTTCAGTATCAGTACTCACGGAATGACCCTGCAAAGACTGATTGAGTGTGCTGCGGGTATCCGGATGTCTTCTCGCGCTGTCAGATTAGAGCCGGAAGATTTGAAATCCCTGTCTCTCCCATGCATTCTCCACTGGAATATGAATCATTTCGTCGTGCTCCACAAGGTCCGCGGGAACAAGCTGACAGTGCATGATCCCGACAAAGGGAAAATCACCCTCTCCCTGCAGGAGGCAGGAAAACACTTCACCGGGGTGGCGCTGGAGCTGATGCCAGCCAGCGATTTCACAACCAGAGACGAAAGAAAAAAAATTCGCCTGCGCCAGCTCACAGGTCAGACGGCCGGCCTGCTTCCTGCAATGTCATATATTATCATTTTTGCACTGGCACTGGAGCTCTTAACGCTGGGAAGTCCTCTTCTCAACCAATTAGTAATTGATGAGGTACTGGTTGATGCCGATCGAGGCCTTTTAAGCGTCATCATTATTGCCCTGATACTGCTTTCTCTGACACAGATGTTGCTGTCGCTGGCCCGTCAGTGGGCCAGTATAACCCTTTCGGTCAATTTTAATATGCAGTGGACGGCCAGAGTATTTCATCATCTGGTCCGGCTCCCCCTGTCATGGTTTGATGCGCGCAGCAAGGGGAGTATTAATGCCCGGTTTGATGCGGTAGACACCATCCAGCAGGCGCTGACTACGCAGGTTCTGGAGGGGATCCTGGATGTACTGCTTGTAGTAACCGCATTAAGCATGATGTTGCTGTACAGCCCAGAGATGACATTGATAGCAATACTGGCCGCCTTCATCTACGGTGTACTGAGAGCGTTGTGGTATCCATCCCTGCGACAATCAGCGGAGGATGCATGGGATGCCAGTGCCAGAGAATCAGGCCATTTTCTTGAAACCCTTAACGGGATCCTGAGCCTGAGAATCAACGGCGTTACTGCACACCGTGAAGCAGCATGGCTGAACCTTAATGTCGCCCGCAGGAATACGCAGTTACGCCAGAGCCGCCTGCTGATGTGCTATGACATTGCGCATACTCTGTCCGGCAGTATGGTATCGGTGGCAATCTTGTGGAAAGGAGCGGATGAAGTGCTGAACGGGACCTTTACCGTCGGTATGCTTGTTGCCTATTTGTCTTACCAGATGCGTTTTTCTTCCAGTATCAGCAGCCTGACAGACAAGTTTTTTGCCTGGCGTATGCTCGATGTTTATAACGAGCGTCTGGCTGACATTGTGCTCACCCCGACAGAAGGCCATCAGCCACCACCCGCTCAGGAATATGGCAGCCCATTAACCATGCAATCGGCTTTTCGAGACAGTGCCACCGAAAATTCAGCCCTTCCGCTGACACTAACGCATATCATTTTCAGCCATAAAGGCAGCAATAAGCCATTGCTCCACGGGATATCGCTGACGCTTCATCCTGGCGAAGTCGTCGCCATCACTGGCAAATCCGGATGCGGTAAATCGACGCTGGTAAAGCTTATTCTGGGGATTTATATTCCAGATGAAGGAACGATCAGAACATTTGGCATTCCACATTCACACCCGGATTACTACCGGATGCGCCGGCGCATTGGTACCGTCTTGCAGGATGATCATCTTTTCCGTGGTTCCATTGCCGATAACATCATCTTTTTCAGTGATGACCGAAACACTGAACGAATGATTCAGTGTGCCCGCCTTGCCCAGATTGACAGTGATGTCATGGCAATGCCAATGGGATATCAGACATTAATAGGTGAAACCGGCGGAGGGCTTTCCGGAGGCCAGAAACAGCGTATTCTGCTGGCAAGAGCACTGTACAAGAAACCGGGATTTTTGTTACTGGACGAAGCGACGAGTCATCTTGATGTTGAGTGTGAAATACAGATAAGTCAGACGCTACGCAAGCTGGGTCTGCCTGTTCTTCTTATTGCCCATCGTCCGGAAACCATAGCATCTGCAGACAGGGTTCTTTATCTGTCTGAAGGGGCCTTAACGGAACTGCGGCACCCGTGCATAATCGAAGAGGGGGATGAGATCTATTCATCTTAATGAAGGAGTGGGACAAAAATTACCTCAATGTAAAATGCCGGTACCCCGCTAAACTCCAAACCACCCCCTGATTCAGAAGGGGGTAACCAGCTGGATCACTTTAGAGGAGTTTTGGCTGAGTAACCATATCCTGCTATGTGCGCGGTCAGAACCTACATGGTTATTATCTTGTTAACTTAATTACTTAATAAGATTCTGAATTCAGGTCAGGTTCAGACGATCGCGGGCCGTGCGCAGGCGTGCTTCGCCACGGCGATCGTACTGCTGGGTGGTGGTGACGCTGGCGTGAAAGATACTACGTTTGCCACACATTATGGGAATATAGGAAAGTGCTATTTACTTCTTGAAAATTATCAAATGGCTTTGAAGCTTGTATGCAAATCTTATGAGGCATTTACGTTAGGGAAGGTGCGAATAAGCAGGTCATGTCTTCCCAAGCTGACTCGTTGATTAAAATTTCGCGGATCTGGGCCGATTTTTTTCCCGCAAACACATCGAATCAGCCTATTTAGGCTATTTTTTCCACCATTTCTGGCGTTATTTCCGGTTTTTACTGAGATCTCTCCCACTGACGTATCATTTGGTCCACCCGAAACAGGTTGGCCAGGGTGAATAACATCGCCAGTTGGTTATCGTTTTTCAGCAGCCCCTTGTATCTGGCTTTCACGAAGCCGAACTGCCGCTTGATGATGCGAAACGGGTGCTCCACCCTGGCACGGATGCTGGCTTTCATGTATTCGATGTTGATGGCCGTTTTGTTCTTGCGCGGATGCTGCTTCAAGGTTTTTACCCTGCCGGGACGCTCGGCGATCAGCCAGTCCACATCCACCTCGGCCAGCTCCTCGCGCTGTGGCGCTCCTTGGTAGCCGGCATCGGCTGAGACAAATTGCTCCTCTCCATGAAGCAGATTACCCAGCTGATTGAGGTCATGCTCGTTGGCCGCGGTGGTGACCAGGCTGTGGGTCAGGCCACTCTTGGCATCGACACCAATGTGGGCCTTCATGCCAAAGTGCCACTGATTGCCTTTCTTGGTCTGATGCATCTCCGGATCGCGTTGCTGCTCTTTGTTCTTGGTAGAGCTGGGTGCCTCAATGATGGTGGCATCCACCAAAGTGCCTTGGGTCATCATGACGCCTGCTTCGGCCAGCCAGCGATTGATGGTCTTGAACAATTGACGGGCCAGTTGATGCTGCTCGAGCAGGTGGCGGAAATTCATGATGGTGGTGCGATCCGGCAGGGCGCTATCCAGGGATAATCGGGCAAACAGGCGCATGGAGGCGATTTCGTACAGGGCATCTTCCATGGCACCGTCGCTCAGGTTGTACCAATGCTGCATGCAGTGAATACGCAGCATGGTCTCCAGCGGATAGGGCCGTCGGCCATTGCCCGCCTTGGGATAAAACGGCTCGATGACAGCGGTCATATTCTGCCATGGCAGAATCTGCTCCATGCGGGAGAGGAAAATCTCTTTTCGGGTCTGACGGCGCTTAGTGCTGAATTCACTATCGGCGAAGGTGAGTTGATGGCTCATGATGTCCCTCTGGGATGCGCTCCGGATGAATATGATGATCTCATATCAGGAACTTGTTCGCACCTTCCATAGCAGAGAAGAATGGAAGGGTGAGGCAGAAACGAACAAAATTCTTGGTCTCTCTCCGGGTACGATTGCAGTAAATGGCTTGTGTATTCGGGTCGGTGTGATCCGTTGCCATAGTGCTGCAATAACCCTGAAGCTCAAGCGTGAAGTCAGCGAAGAAGAATTTGCAGAGCTTGTGACGCATTCCCATCCATGGGTTAACTATGTGCCCAATAATAAGGATGACAGTGTCAGTAAATTGATTCCCGCTAACATTAGCGGTTCGCTGCAGGTGGGTATTGGCCGTTACAAGAAAATGTCGCTTAACAATGACCCTATTTACTCGGTTCTGACGGTCGGCGATCAGCTGTTGTGGGGCGCTGCGGAACCCTTGCGACGGATGTTGAATATTCTGTCTGGCAAAGTCTAATCACGCTCACACGGCCGTGGCGCGCTGCGCGTAAGGCGTGGGTTTAACGAGAAGCTGGAGACTTAACTCCAGCCTCAAGGAATGGTTTCAATCTGAGGCCGTTTCGCCTGGGGCTTCCTTTAATGATTCGATACTTATCTCTGAGTCATTAGTTTCGAGTAGCTGGGTTAATAAAATCAGGTTATTGAATTCGTTCAGTAACATTTCAGCGTCGGATTTGAGCGGCGTATCTGCTGCTTCAAGCGCTGCGTTGATCGCTTTTCTGACATTCTCGAGCATTTCGTTCATACCGCCATTTTTACCAATGGTCAGTAACAACGCGCCTATCAACAAAGACTGCGCTTCTACTTTGGCCGCCAGCTCTTTAGCTTCAGCGTCCATTTTGGAAATTTTTGCGATAACACTGAGTATCAAGTTTTTCATAATGCCCCCTTATTTTCTTTGCGAGATTAACTCCTTAATAAATTTTGAGCGAGGTTTATTTTATGGCGACAGCAATTGTCTTTGTTGATGAAGCAGGGCACGGTGCCAGCAGTGATCAACACCGTGCGCTTCCTGTTAACGGAAGAAGTCTGCCAGGGCCTCACTCAGGGCCTGAGGTTGTTCATCGGGAATGAAATGACCGCAATGAGCAAGCGTAATGCCACTCACCGTCTCTGCAAACTGGCGAAGCGGGGCAGCCATATCGGCAATCGAACCCTGATCGGCACTGACGGCCAGCAGCGGCACCCGAAGTTTTTGCGTTTCAGCCAGCGTCCGGTTCTGAACAGCGGAGACCGCCGCTTCTCTGTAAGGGGCCAGCCCGGCACGCAGCGCCCCGTTTTGCTGCATCAGGCGGACATACCGGGCGATATCCGCATCGCTAAAGGCCATCGGACTGGCAGTTTTTCGCCGCAGGAACCATTCGAGGTAAATCTCTTCACGCCCGCTAATTAAGGCTTCCGGCAGGTCGGGGAGAAGATGAAACGCGAAGTGCCAGGTTTTCCAGGCTTTTTCTGGCGTCGCGGGCAGGGCGTCCGGCAAAGTAATACCCGGGATACCGGCATCAAGCAGAGCCAGCTTGATTACCTGCTGTTCATAACGCAGGGCATACGGCCAGGCAACCCATGCACCTACATCGTGGGCGGCCAGGTAATGTCTTGTGATCCCAAGTGCCTGCACCAGCCCAAAAACCGAACTGGCAAGCGTAAGGGTATCGTAGCCAGACTGTGGCTTATCGGAGTCGCCCTGGCCCGGGAGGTCGAGTGCGATGATATCGTAACGATCGGCTAAAAGAGCCATCACCTTATGCCAGGCAAACCCGCTTTGCGGGAAGCCTGCAAGCAGCACGATTGTTTCACCTTGCGTCTGTCCGCCTCTGACATAGTGCAGACGAACCCCATCGACCGTTGAGTAATAGTGCGCAAAACCGGGCAAGTCCGCGACAGGCTGCGACCACGGAAGGGGGATTGAATTCTCAAATATAACTACCTCCAGATGTTTAGGAAATGATCATTTCCTTTATGGGTAAATTTTTTAGGCGAGTAGCGCCATCACCGTCTCTACCAGCCGTTCGCGTGCCGGTAATTCTCCGGCTTTGCCCGCCACACGCATGCCCAGGACCAGGCACAGCAGTACGCCGCTCAACGCCTGTGCGTCGTGACGTGAATTAACTGAACCGTCCTGCATACCCTGTTCGATCAGCTGGAGGATCGCGTGCTGATTTCGCGCAAGCGCGCTCTGCACCAGCCCGGCAATTTCGCCGTCAAACTGGCTGAGTTCAAGGGTGCTGCCGACCACCAGGCAGCCGCGGCGCCCTTCGACAGCGCTGGCCGATTCAAGATAAAAGTTCAGCAGCTCGGCTATTTTGGCCCGGCCATCAGGTTGTCGCGCCAGACGCTCGCGCAACGATTGATTACGCAGGGAGGTATAACGTGCGAATACCTGCAGGAAAAGGCCACGTTTATCGTGAAAGGCTTTATAAATACTGCCCGCAGTGAGCTGCATCGCGTCGCTCAGGTCACTAATCGACGCGCTGTGGTAACCCTTTTCTCTGAATACCGGCATCGCCAGATCCAGGGCCGCATCGAGATCAAACTGCCGCGGACGTCCGCGCTCGCGTGCGTTCTGTAGCTTCTCAGACATTGTGCTCATCATTTAGGAAACAATCGATTCCTAAATACTCCCATAAATGGGCGTATCTGGAAAGCGTGAAGTTCTATAAAAAGAGTTTGCCGCGGCAGAAGAGTGGAGTGGTCATTTTAGCTTCAACACGCTCCGGTATACTGCATCGTGATTTTAACAGGGCGTCGAACGTACAGGCCGTCGCTAACAGAGCCAGCCAATATGCAAAAGGCAGGAAGTATGTCTCTTCGTTCACTGCGGGCGTTGTGCCTGACAAGTTTTTTCATTGCTGATGTTCGCGATGGCCTCGGGCCCTTTCTCGGCATCTTCCTGACAGAACGTCACTGGACCCCGGATGATATCGGCATCCTGATGACCGCCGGGGGGCTGGCGGGATTACTGGCAACGCTGCCGGCGGGATTTATTACGGATACCTCCCGCAATAAGCGTTCGGTTCTGGCACTGCTTTGTATCGCCATTACGCTGAGTACGCTGCTGCTCTGGTTTAGTCAGCAGAGCGGCGTCGTCGCCGTCTCGCAAATTATCACCGGTATCTGCGCGGCGTTTGTGGGGCCACTGATTGCGGGTATTACGCTGGGTCTGACGGGCCCGGGCGGGTTTAGCGCGCAGATGGGGAAGAACGAGGCGTTCAACCACGCCGGCAATTTCCTGACGGCGGTGATTGCAGGCGGCATTGCCTGGTTCTGGGGTGTCGGGGGCATTTTCCTGCTGATGACCAGTACTACGCTTCTGACGTTGTGCGCGCTGCTTGCCATTCGTCATACAGATATCGACAACGATGCGGCGCGGGGGCTGACCTCTTCAGCCCGTCAACCAGTCCCCGGCGTCGCGGTGCTGATTAAAAACCGGGCGCTGTTGATAACCGGGTTGACGCTGCTGCTGTTCCATCTGGCCAATGCCGCACTGCTGCCGATGCTGAGCATGAGGGTTGCTGCGGCACCGGCAACCATCAATCCCGGATTATTTGCGGCGGCCACCGTCATCATTTCTCAGGCGGTGATGATCCCCGTCGCCATTGGGGTGGCAGGCCGAATTGAGCGCTACGGTTACTGGCGTCTCATCATGCTGGCCCTGTTGATCATGCCCGTTCGGGCGGCACTGGCAGCCTCCACAGACGCCCCGTTGATGATGATCCCGGTACAAATTCTTGATGGTCTGGCCGCGGGGATCCTGGGCGTTGTCGTGCCGTCGTTTATCGTGGTGCTGTTGCGCGGGAGTGGGCACGTGAATGCCGGGCAGAGTGTGGTAATGCTGATGCAGGGGGGCGGGGCAGCAATGAGCCCGGCGTTAACCGGCACCATTGCCGGTCATTACTCTTTTGCGACGGCCTTTAGTGTGCTCAGCGCCATTGCGCTGCTGGCTGTCCTGCTCTGGTGGCGCTTTGCTCACCGGAGCTGGGCACCAGACCGGGCGTAGCTGGCCGGGCAGAGCCGCACCCGGCACATAGGTTTACACGATAGCGTTAGGGCACTCTTCCCCCTTTTCCAGCTGCTGCAAGTTCCCCAGCGTGGTTTCTGAAATGCTGATCAGCGCTTCGGCAGTCAGAAACGCCTGGTGTCCGGTGAACAGGACGTTATGGCAGGCAGACAGACGGCGGAATACGTCGTCCTGGATCACGTCATTAGATTTGTCTTCAAAGAACAGATCGCGCTCATTCTCATACACGTCCATCCCCAGCGCGCCAATCTTCTGGGTTTTCAGCGCTTCAATAGCGGCCTGGGAATCAATCAACCCGCCGCGGCTGGTGTTGATGATCATCACGCCATCTTTCATCTGGTCAAACGCCGCCTGGTTGAGCAGGTGGTAGTTTTCCGGCGTCAGCGGGCAGTGCAGGGAGATAACGTCAGACTGTGAAAACAGCGTCGGCAGGTCGACATATTCCACGCCCAGATCCAGCGCGGCAGCGCTTGGGTACGGATCAAACGCCAGCAGACGCATACCAAACCCTTTCAGAATGCGCAGGGCGGCGACGCCAATCTTACCGGTACCGATAACGCCCGCGGTTTTACCATACATGGTAAAGCCGGTCAGTCCTTCCAGAGAGAAGTTGGCGTCACGGGTACGCTGATAAGCACGGTGAATACGACGGTTCAGCGACATCATCATACCGATGGCATGTTCCGCGACCGCTTCCGGAGAATATGCCGGGACGCGGACCACCTTCAGCCCCAGCTCTTTTGCGGCATCAAGATCCACGTTGTTGAAGCCAGCGCAGCGCAGGGCGATATATTTCACGCCCTGTTTTTTCAACTCTTCCAGCACCGGACGGCTGCCATCATCATTCACAAAAATGCAAACGCCTTCATAGCCGTGCGCCGTTTTGGCGGTTTTTTCGGACAGCAGAAAGTCGAAAAATTCAAGCTCAAACCCGTAAGCCTCGTTAACATGTTGCAGATACTTTTTGTCGTACTGCTTTGTGCTATATACCGCGAGTTTCATAAGACTTTCTCCAGTGATTTTGCATTCACGTTAGCATGATTAAAATTATCTTACAATTTCTGAAATATTATTGAATTCAATAAGTTCTATCAATTATTTTAGAGCATCTTTACCCGTTAACTCTATGATATTCAATCTACACCCCTGCTTAAGTATAGATTTGATGCACCCTGGGGCGGAGGTGTCAGAAGGTGGGCGAAGTGGAAGCGTTACAGGATGGCAGATGTACCAGATTGCTAAAGAGAATTGATTATGTCACCACAACTTGAGTTATCCCTAAATCCACCTATGTGGCCCGCTTTTTGCTATTTTATTGTATCTATTGCAATTTTTGTCCTCCTGTATCTGGGGAAGATAAAAATCAACCGACTCCGCAAATACCCTCTCTTCATTGCTTATACATTGCTCGTGATTGCAGTCGCTGCCGTACAGATAAACATTTTTGCGAATGGGCATGAGTTTGTGAATGGATTTTTGCACATAGATTTTGATCCTTTTCTATATGACTCGGTGTACTGGGGTTCCCTGGTTTTTGCGATGGTTTACCTGCTGGCAATGCCGCGCAACAAATTCTAACTTTTGACGCTACAACGCTGAAGGTCGTCTTGAAATACAGCCTAACCCATTGAATTTAAGATGACTTATTGACGTTAAGTATAATAAAATTTTTAGCGCATACGGTCAGAGCATCTATCCTTAAATTTGGCATTCTCTTCAACTGACTGGCTAAACATGCGACAATGATCGGCACTGTCGGCTTAATTCTTTCGCTAAATCAGGATATTAACTGCCCATGAGGGGTACATACAAAGCCGCAATTGCGCTCTTACTGCTGTTCATTCTGGTGCCGCTGACGCTGCTGATGACCCTTGCCCAGTGGGTACCAACCCTTGCCGGGATCTGGCTTCCTGTCGGGACACGCATCGCCTTTGAACAAAGTCCCAGACTCACGCGTCATGCCCTGATCATCCCCGATCTTCGCTATCTTGTGGATGACTGCGAAATTGCCCGAGTCGATAACGCGACCCTGTCGCACCCCAGCCGCTGGAAACTGGATGTCGGCGCGCTCGAACTGAACTCCGTTTGCCTCAATAAAATTCCCCAGTCCGCACCGTCCACGGTCGCGCCCAAAACGCTGGCGCAGTGGCAGGCGGTGTTACCGAATACCTGGCTTACTGTCCATCGTCTGACGCTCTCGCCCTGGCAGCAGTGGCAGGGAGAACTTCAGGCGTCGCTGACGCCCGCGCGCCAGGAGATTGCCTACAAAGGTGAGCAGGTCAGTATTAAAGGGATGCTCCGCGGTCAGACCCTCTCTGTCACCCAGTTCGATGTACAACTTCCCGACCAGCCACAGCCGATAAAACTGGTGGGACAATTCACCCTGCCGCTGGTGCCGGACGGCGTGCCGGTTAAAGGCCATGCGGTTGCGACCTTTAACGTGCCACAGTTAACCTCGCTGGTCGATGCCGATCTCGACTGGGAAGCCAATCAGGGGCAACTGGTGGTCATGGCGCGGGATAACCCCGATCCGCTGCTCGATCTGCCATGGCAAATAACCGCGGAACAGCTGAATATCAGTGACGGACGCTGGAACTGGAACCTTTCCGGCATGCCGCTGAGCGGGCGCGTTGGCCTTCGTGTCGATAACTGGCAGGCGGGGCTTGAGAAAGCGACCCTGACCGGGCGTCTGAATGTGCTCACTCAAGGGGATGCGGGGAAGGGTAACGCGGTGCTGAATATCGGACCGGGCAGGCTCAGTATGGAACAAAGCGACATGCCGCTTCATCTGAGCGGCGAGGCGAAACATAACGACCTGGTGCTCTATGCCAGACTGCCGGCAAAACTGACCGGAAGCCTGTATGAACCGCAGCTCTCCTTTGAGCCGGGCGCGCTGCTGCGCTCACGTGGTCGCATTATCGATTCACTGGATATTGATGAAATTCGCTGGCCGCTGGCGGGCGTTAAGCTGACCCAAAAGGGGGTCGATGGACGCCTGCAGGCCATTTTGCGGGCGCACGAGAACGAGATGGGTGATTTTGAACTGCATCTGGATGGTCAGGCCAGTGACTTTTTACCCGACAACGGCTTGTGGCAGTGGCGCTACTGGGGCAAAGGGGGCTTCACCCCAATGAATGCGCGCTGGGATGTTGCCGGAAAAGGCGAATGGCGCGACAAACTTATTGAGCTGACCGCGCTTTCAACCGGTTTCGACCAGCTCAAGTACGGTGCCATGGAGGTCAGTAAACCCCGTCTGGTGCTGGATAACCCGGTGCGCTGGTATCGCGATCCTGACAAACCGACGTTCAGCGGAGCGCTGTCACTGAATGCCGGGCAAACCCGTTTCAGCGGCGGCAGCGTATTGCCGCCGTCGGTGCTGACCTTCAGCGTAGACGGAACAGACCCGACACTGTTCCAGTTCAAGGGCGATCTGCATGCCGATGCTATCGGTCCGGTACAGGTGAACGGACGCTGGGACGGGGAACGCCTTCGCGGGCAGGCCTGGTGGCCGAAACAATCGCTCACCGTGTTCCAGCCGTTGATCCCGCCAGACTGGAAAATGACGCTGCGTGACGGCGAACTGTATGCGCAGGTGGCCTTCTCGGCCGCCGCGGGTCAGGGCTTTGAGGCGGGCGGTCACGGCGTACTGAAAGCCGGTAGCGCCTGGATGCCAGACAACCAGATCAACGGCGTCGACTTTGTCCTGCCGTTCCGGTTTAGTGAGGGCACCTGGTCGCTGGGAACGCGCGGCCCGGTAACCTTGCGGATTGGCGAGGTGGTAAACCTGGTGACCGCGCGGAATATCACGGCGGACCTGCAGGGTGACTACCCCTGGAGTGAGGCGAACCCGCTTCTGCTCACCAATGTGAAGGTGGAAACCCTCGGCGGAAAAATCACCATGCAGCAGTTGAGGATGCCGCAACACGATCCGGCGCTGTTGCGGGTAGACAATATCTCCTCCAGCGAGCTGATCAGTGCCGTTAATCCGAAGCAGTTTGCGATGTCTGGCCCGGTGAGCGGGGCGCTGCCGTTCTGGCTGGACAATGAAAAATGGATCATCAAAGATGGCTGGCTGACCAACCCCGGCCCGATGACGCTGCGTATCGATAAAGACACGGCGGACGCTATCGTAAAAGATAATATGGTGGCGGGCGCCGCAATTAACTGGCTGCGCTATATGGAAATTTCTCGCTCGTGGACAAGAATCAATTTAGATAATCTGGGTGAATTAACCATGCAGGCGACCCTTAAGGGAACCAGCCGGGTAGAGGGTAAAAGCAGCTACGTTAATCTGAACTATACCCATGAAGAGAATGTCTTTACCCTCTGGCGTAGCCTGCGTTTTGGAGACAACCTGCAAACCTGGTTTGAGCAACACGCGGCAATACCTGGTATCCGCAGTTCGACTGGCAAGGAAAGTGAGGAACAACAATGAAAAAGATGGCTGGTGTGCTCACCGTTGCCGTTGCCGCGCTACTGACCGGCTGTACGCCGCGCATTGAAGTCGCCGCGCCGAAGGAGCCGATTACCATCAATATGAATGTCAAAATCGAACATGAGATCCACATTAAGGTCGATAAAGACGTTGAAACCCTGCTGAAATCGCGCAGCGATCTGTTCTGAGGATGCCATGAAACGATTAGCTCTGATGTTACTGGCGCTCGGCATGAACGTGCAGGCGGCAACGCTGACCTTAAATGACGCCCGGACGCAGGGGCGCGTGGGGGAAACCCTGAGCGGTTATCTTGCGCCAATCAAACAGGATGCGGAAACGCTGGCGCTGGTCAATCGCATTAACGCCGCGCGCACGGAAAGCTATCAGAAGCTGGCTGACAGCAACAATCTGCCGGTGGATGAAGTGGCGAAAATGGCAGGGCAAAAGCTGGTTGCCCGCGCCCAGCCGGGCGAGTACGTGAAAGGCATCAACGGGAAATGGCTGAAGAAGTAGTTAGCGAAAGCGCTTACGATATTCGCCAGGCGAGACGCCAAAACGCTGCTTAAAGGCGGTTGAAAAATGGCTGTGGTCGGAAAAGCCCCAGCTGTAGCCAATGCCCGCCAGCTTTTCATCATCGCTGGCGGAGCGCAACACTTGTGCGCACAGGTCGAGACGGCGGTTTTTAATGTACTGGGCGACCACCAGCCCCTTATCAGCAAACATGCGGTAGAGGCTTCGCACCGACATCCCGCTCTGTGCAGCAATCCATTCCGGTCGCAGTGATTCAGACTGAATATGATCGTCAATCAATGACAGCACATTGCGGAACAGGCGTTCTTTACGTGGCTGAGCCACGTCGCGCTGCTGGAACGCGGGGCGAAGCAGACAGATCATCGCTTCCAGCGCCGCTTCACTCTCCCGGTCACTCAGATCGGCATTCCCCATACTTTCCATCAGCAGGTGGTGGCTTAACTGAACGGTGGGCAGCGTGCGCGAAAGGGTGAGCGCGCAGCTTACCTCCTGAAAACGACACTGTTGCTCAATAATCTGGCGCGGAACCAGCAGCGAAATCTGGCGGGATTTTTCATGCCAGGCAATGGAGCACGGGCGGGAAGCATCAAGCAGCGTGATATCGCCGGTCTTCAGCACCGCGCGGCGGTCGTCCTGTTCAATCTCCGCGCTGCCCTCCAGCTGAAATACGGTGTAGAACCAGGCATCGTTACTGTCGTTAATCTCATGGCGGGATCGGAACAGGTTAACGCCACCTGCGGTTACGGTGCTTAACTTCAGGCTACGGGCATAGCTGGTTTCCAGCTCGCCGACGAATTCCCCCTCCAGCGGACGCGCATTAAAACGCCCGCAGACCTGGTTAATTTGTGCCAGCCACTGTTGATACTGTTCCTCTTCGCTTGCACACGCCATCGCTTATCTCGCTGCACCGTCAATGTTTTTGCATTGTTGCATTTGTGTTGCATTTTGTCAGAGCTATGAGGCTGACTATAGGAAAGAACACTCACCGGTAACAGCGTTATAAGACGGAATTATCACGATTTGCGGAGCCTGTCACAGGTGGCAAAGCGAATGTCACAGAGACAAAAGCGAGAATCCAAAACCCCTCTTAGACTGCATTAACACCCTGCGAATAAAAACGAAGGAGTACCCTATGTCTGAATCTCAGGTAGCCGTTCAGCCTGCCGTACAGCAGTTTTTAGACCGACATCATGGCCTGTGGATTGAAGGGCGTCAGGCCGCGTCGGACAGTGAAAAGCGGCTCAATGTCTATAATCCGGCAACGGGTGACGTCATCGCCTCCACCGCCGATGCCAGCGTTGATGATGTCGACCGTGCCGTGATGTCCGGCTGGCGTGCGTTTGTTGCCCGTAGCTGGGCCGGAAAATTACCGGCAGAGCGTGAGCGTATCCTGCTGCATTTCGCCGATCTGGTTGAACAGCACAGCGAAGAGCTGGCCCAGCTTGAGACGCTGGAGCAGGGGAAATCCATTCATATCTCCCGCGCCTTTGAAGTGGGCTGCACCCTGAACTGGATGCGCTATACCGCAGGGCTTACCACGAAAATTGCCGGTAAAACCCTCGACCTCTCCATCCCCTTACCGCAGGGGGCCCGCTATCAGGCGTGGACGCGCAAAGAGCCGGTTGGCGTGGTGGCCGGGATTGTGCCGTGGAACTTCCCGCTGATGATCGGGATGTGGAAAGTCATGCCTGCGCTGGCGGCGGGGTGTTCCATTGTCATTAAGCCTTCAGAAACCACGCCGCTCACCATGCTGCGCGTGGCGGAACTGGCAAGTGAAGCGGGCATCCCCGACGGGGTGTTTAATGTGGTCACGGGAAGCGGTGCGGTGTGCGGTGCCGCGCTGACCTCACATCCGCATATTGCCAAAGTGAGCTTTACTGGCTCAACGGCGACAGGCAAGCAAATTGCCCGCGCGGCGGCGGATACGCTCACGGGGGTGACGCTGGAGCTGGGGGGTAAAAACCCGGCTATCGTGCTGAAAGATGCTGACCCGGCCTGGGTAATTGAAGGCCTGATGACCGGCAGCTTCCTGAACCAGGGGCAGGTTTGTGCGGCGAGCTCCCGTATCTATATTGAAGCGCCGCTGTTTGACACGCTGGTCAGCGGGTTTGAGCAGGCGGTGAAATCCCTGAGCGTCGGGCCGGGCATGTCGCCGGAGGCGTTCATCAACCCGCTGGTCTCGCGCGCGCACTGCGATAAAGTGCAGACCTTCCTCGACGAGGCAAAATCGCGCAATGCGGAGTTGATCACCGGTAATCGGGGGCCGGATGGCAACGGTTATTACGTGTCGCCGACGCTGGTGGTGAACCCGGATGCCGCGCTGCGACTCACCCGCGAAGAAGTGTTCGGCCCGGTGGTCAACCTGGTGCGCGTCGCGGATGGCGAAGAAGCGCTGGCGCTGGCCAACGACACCGAATACGGGTTAACGGCCAGCGTCTGGACGCAAAATATCAGCAAGGCGCTGGAATACACCGACCGGCTGCAGGCGGGGACCGTCTGGGTGAACAGCCATACGCTGATCGACGCCAACCTGCCGTTTGGCGGCATGAAGCAGTCCGGCACCGGGCGCGATTTCGGCCCGGACTGGCTGGATGGCTGGTGTGAAACCAAATCGGTATGTGTACGGTATTAAAACAAAGCGTGTCGGGCTGGCGCAACGGCCACCCGACACGGCTATCGTGACCAGCGGTCCCGTCCGGCCGCTTTCGCCCGGTACAGCGCCTCATCGGCGCGGGCGATAATCTCCGTCCCCGCCAGACCCTCTGCCATTCCTGCAATGCCCATGCTTACGGTGACGTGATCGCTGACTTTTGAGGCGTCGTGCGCTATCGCTTCCGCGCGCAGGCCGTCCTGAATACGCATGGCAACTTTTTCGGCTGTGTTTTCCGGGCAATCAAAGAGGATCACCACAAACTCTTCACCGCCGTAGCGAGACACGACATCGTCAGGTGTTCGCACCGACTGCCGGAGCACCTGCGCCACGCGGGTCAAGCATTCGTCACCGGCCTGATGACCATAGGTGTCGTTGTAAAGTTTGAAATAATCTATATCCAGCATAATTAGCGAGAAGGCTTTTTTCTGCTCAACGGCATTCTCCAGCACCACTTCCATCTTGCGACGGTTGGCGGTCTGGGTTAACGGATCCTGATGCGCCAGCGCTTCCAGCCGCGAAATCAACAGCTGGTTTTGCTGGTTACGTCGCCAGGCCTCATCAAACCAGCTTATCAGGATGAAACGCCCGCAGAGCAAAATCAGCGTAAAGACGGTCCAGACGGCGGCAAAGTGAAGGTTGACACCATCATTGAGTACCCAGCTTGCGACCGGTAGCGTGACCCAGAGCGGGATCACGAAGGAGAGTAACCCACGGGGGTAAAAGTAGAGCGCCGTCAACCCGGCGAGTAACAAAATCGCACACAGGGGCCAGACGTGGGGCAGCAACAGATCGGTGATAAACCAGAAACAGGATATCGACCAGATGACGCTACAGAAAAAGAGCACCACGCTGATACCGGCAATACGTCGCCAGGCCATGATGATTAACGCGGCTGACAGAATAATAATGCCGAACATCGAGGCATCAATAAACTTCAGCAGAGGCAGCGACCGGAGGTAGAGGGGGTCGTCGGGCTTAAGCGAGACGTGGCGCAGCAGGATCATCACGGCGAAGCTGATGTTGACGAATGCCAGCCACGGCAGGTTCATCGCCAGCCCGTGCATGACCATCGCCTGACGCGTCGGCCAGGCAGCCCGCTCTGGCGTCGTTTTTTTTCTTTTTTCCATAAATGCTCTTTACCCTTTCCTGGGAGCAAGTGAAGCAGGAACGGGCGGAAGGACCGCCCGTCTGTTTTGCACCGTTACGGTGTCACAATATTAAACCAGAAATCGAACTTATCCATATAGCCAAGCATAGCGTCCAGTTTGGCACTGTCGCCGCTGATCTTGATATCGCCACTGTCCTGCGCCTGTTTCAGCGTGACTTCTTTCAGGATAATTTTATTCAGGGTATCACGGTTCAGGGTAAGCGTAGCGTCAGCGTCTTTCGCTTCGGCATTTGCCGTGTGGTTCAGCACGCCGTTTTCCAGTTCAAGTTTGTATTTGCCGCCATCGCTGCCCAGATCGATGTTAAACACCGATTTGGCATCGCCGGCTTTTTGGCCATTGATATGAACGGCAAGGTAGTCGAAGAACATCTCTGGCGTCATCGCCCGCACGGTATCCGGGCTGGCGGTGTTCGGGGTCGGGCCTTTCACCACGCCGTTACGCAGCTCTTGCGCGCCGGTCAGGTAGAAGTTACGCCACGGGCCGGATTCCGCCTGATAACCCAGCTGTTCCAGCGCATCTGCTTCCAGATTACGCGCGGCCTGATTGTTCGGGTCGGCAAACACCACTTTACTCACGACCTGCGCCACCCAGCGATAGTTGCCCTGATCAAAGTCAGTTTTCGCTTTGTTCAGAATGGCCTCCGCGCCGCCCATATACTCAACGAATTTCTTCGCAGCCTCTTCAGGAGGCAGTTCATCCAGCGTGGCGGGATTACCGTCGAACCAGCCCAGATAGAGCACATAGGTGGCTTTAACGTCATGGCTAACAGAACCGTAGTAACCGCGGTTAGCCCAGGTATGGGCGAGGGAATCCGGGAGTTTGAAATTAGCGGCGATTTCATCACGCGTCAGGCCTTCATTCGCCATGCGTAACGTCTGATCGTTGATGTAACGGTAGAGGTCGCGCTGGCTCTTCAGCAGTGTGACGACATTATCATTGCCCCAGGTTGGCCAGTGATGCTGTGCCATGATGATGTCGGCTTTATCGCCCCAGCGCACAATCGCCTGATTAATATATTTTGACCAGGGCAGCGGTTCACGAATTTTTGCGCCGCGCAGCGAGTAGGTGTTATGCAGCGTATGGGTCACATCCTCTGCGGATTCAATGATTTTTTTCTCTTCGATAAACCAGAGCATCTCTGAAGGCGCTTCAGAGCCGGGGGCCAGCATAAAATCGTAGGTCAGCCCGTCAATGACCTCTTTTTGTCCGTCTTTTTCAATGATGTCAGTCGGCGCGATAAGGGTGACGGTACCGGCGGACGTGGTCGTCCCCAGACCCGCACCCACTTGTCCTTTTGCATCAGGCTTCAGCAGGTTGCCATACATATAACTGGCGCGACGACTCATAACGTTGCCCGCCATGATATTTTCCGCAACCGCCGCCTCCATAAATCCGGAAGGGGCATAAACTTTTACCTTGCCAGCCTTCACGTCTGCTTCATCCACTACACCCCGCACACCGCCATAATGGTCAACATGACTGTGGGTATAAATCACCGCCACGACCGGTTTTTGGCCGCGATTTTTGTAATAAAGATCCATGCCGACTTTGGCGGTTTCTGCCGAGACCAGCGGGTCAACGACGGTAATCCCTTCTTTGCCTTCGATGATGGTCATATTTGACAGATCGAGATTGCGGATCTGATATACCCCTTCGGTAACTTCAAACAGACCGCTGATATTAATCAGCTGGGATTGACGCCATAAGCTGGGGTTTACCGAATCCGGCGATTTATCACCTTCTTTAATAAATGAATACTGTTGGGGATCCCAGATGACATTGCCTTGTTCGCCTTTGATAACGTCCTGAGGAAGTGGAGCGATAAATCCTTTATGGGCATTGGTAAAATCAGTGTTATCGGAGAAAGGAAGCTGGTTAAAAAGGGCATTGTTGGCTTGTTGTGTTGCGGCAGACGCGTCCTTTGGTGCTTCCGCCGCATAAGAGGGACTGTTGGACATGATCATTCCAGCCAGCACGAAACTTCTGACAATCAGATTCAATTTCATTTAAAACCTCTCAGAGAAAGTACTACGTCGTTTGTGAAAACTTCGCGTCCTGGCTGAAAATGTTTCAAAAGATGCAATCGGAATGAGTGGAGTAAAATAACTATAATCAGGATGAGATATTCAGCAAATAAACGAATAAAAAACCGGGCATTACGCCCGGTCTGTTTTTATTTCTGCGCGTCTTTTTTCCTGCCGAGTGTCGGCGTTTCGTCGAAGAAGTTCCACGGTTTGAGCAGGGTATGCACCCATTCCGTTGGCATGATTGGCCATTCTTCGGCGCGCGCGACGTGGGTTGTGCCGGTGGTCATCCAGACGACGTCATCCTGATCGTTTAGCGACTCGTTATCTTTGCTGTATTTGCCAAGCCCCGTATCGTGGGTTGAGCGGTTTGGGAATTTGCCCTCCGGGTACATCTCATCCGGATGGTAACGCGTGACCCACAGCTGTTTATCCATAAAGCTCAGGCGGTGATAGATCCACTCGTCCGGGGCGAACTTCGCGCCGGTCGCCACCGGGTGCGTCCCCCCGGCGTAAGGGATTATCTGATACGAAATTGGGTTCCCCATGCGGTTCTCTTTGCTGGTGTTGCTCAGCAGACGAATGGTGCCCGGGTCAAATTTCTGCGCCGCCTGCTGCTCGGTATCAATAGCGTACTGATTGATCTGCATGGTGCTGGTTCGCGGGCCGCCAGCGGTGTTCGGTTTCACCTGTGGATCCATTGCCACCAGCGTGTTGTTGATGCCATCCACATCCATATCGAGACGGAAGTTATAGATGTGCTGGTGGGTGGTCCCGACGATGTTGTGATCAATTAATGTGCCGTATCGGGTATCGTCTTTGGCAGTAGGGTCATGCATCGTTTTCGCCTGTACGCCTTTCACCGCCTCAATCCCCGTTGCACCGGCATCAATCCCGATGGTGCCATTTTCGTGGAATACCCAGTCGAAAATATAGTCGTAGTTGCCAACGGTGCTCACCCAGCGAACCACCAGCTCGCGCCGCTCGGTACTGACGTTAGGCTGACCCATCTCCTGGTGTTTATATTCCGGTCCTGCGTAGCGTTCAAAAATGGCGATGGCGCGGGGGATCTCCATCGGCGCACCGGTATAATCGGCAATGGTTTCATTGATCATCACGGCGTTGGACGGCACGTCTTTGCCGCGCACCAGCGGAGAGGTCAGGGTGCCCATGCCGTAATCGCCGGAATCCAGATAGGCTTTGAAGTACCAGCCCACGTCAGGGTCACCGTAAGGGACGATCATCCCGCCCAGGGAGCCCTGATACATAATCTGGCGTTTTTTGCCGTTATCATTGTAGGTGACGGTCGAAATCATTGGGCCCACGCGGGAATCCAGACTGAGATGGAAATCCCAGTTCTGCCAGTGAATCATATCGCCGGTGATGGTGTAGTTTTTGCCTTCCGGCTCAATGATGTCGAGCGGCTTTTTCGGCGTGTTGATGCGATCACGTCCATCATACGGACGCGGCGTCATCGGCACCGGCACAACGGCACCTTCTTCAATCTTCTGGATCTTCTTCTGCTCAAGGTCGACCACTGCCACCAGGTTCTCAATCGGGTGCGCCCAGTAGTTGCCGTCGCCCACGTCCAGATAACTCACCACTTTCAGCAGCCGGTCTTCCTGTTTCAGGCCATCTTTGCCGTCGAAATAGCCGACGGTCAGTGGCGTGGTGATCACTTTCTTCGTATCGGTAATGCCGCGCTTTATCAAAACCTCGGCAAACTCTGCACTCTCGTTGATGATCTGCTGAACGGTCGCAAAATCATCCAGCAGCACCATGCCGTGGGCATCTTTAACGGCGTCCCAGCGCAGGATCTTTTTATCCTTCAGGTCCACCAGACTTTCAATAACGTGTTTCCCGTCCAGCATGGTGATGTTCGCCTGGCGGGGAGAGTCCACCGCCGTGCCGTTGAGCACAAAGTCCCACACTTTGGCTTTCTCGGGTTCGGCCAGGGCTATCTGGGTGAAGCGGGTGTTCGGTTTAAAATCCGCAGAGCCTTTCACAATCTCCACGGCTTGCTTAATTTCGTCAGCCGTTAGCGCGTTTAGCGGGTGAGGGCGTTTTTCAACCTGGAAGGTCTGGTCGAGACCCGACTGGAAAACGTCGTTGATGAAGGTCTCGGAGATGAACGCTTTTTTGCCTTTCATGACCACCGGCACCTGCAACGTGAGGGTTTTGCCGTTAACAATAGCGGTTTTCGCGCCGGGCTTGACCTTCACATATGCCCCGTCCTTCGCAAGGGTAAACATCTGTGCGTAATCATCCCACTGCACATCGGCGCCAAACGCCTGCAGCGTTTTGTCCATCGGAACCATATGCGCCTCACTGCCGTGTGCGAAAACAGGTGATTGCCAGGCGCAACACAGCGCAACGGCCATAGCCAGTGCCGTTCTACGGGCAGAAAAAGAAGAATTGCTTCCCATCGTAGACCTCATCTTGTTGTGTTTATTGTGTTGTGACAGCCTTATCCTGACAGGCGCCCGAGAAAAGCGTTTGCCTGCATCTGCCAGGTTATTTGTTGGTCTTGCCAGGTTAAAAAAAGACCGGGGCAATATCACACCCCGGTCAATGTGCAAGAGAGGAACGTGTCAGAAGTCGCCGTGCTGGCGCGCCACCAGCGTCAGGATGGAGTAGAGTGCGACCGCCTGCTGGTGCTGGTTAAAGATCTCAACGGCCCATTCGACCACGCCGGTCGGCTTCTCATCGGCGGTCCGTTGTTTCTTCAGCGTTTTACGTTTACAGGTGAGGCGCACCTGAATGGTATCGCCCGGCTTAACCGGTTCGATAAAGCGCAGGTTTTCCATGCCGTAGTTGGCAATCACCGGCCCAACGCCGGCATCAACAAACAGACCCGCCGCGGCAGAGATCAGGAAGTAACCGTGCACCACCCGTTCGCCAAAGATGGATTCTGCCGCGCCGATTTTGTCCATATGGGCGTAGAAGTGATCGCCGCTCAGGCAGGCAAAGTTAACGATATCGGCTTCCGTCAGGGTGCGGCGCGGGGTCAGCAGGCTGTCGCCCGGCTGCAGTTCTTCAAAGTATTTCCGGAACGGATGAACGCGATCTTCATGAACCGCGGCGCCCCGTACCCACTGTTTGCCGATGGCGGCAAGCATGGTCGGGCTGCCCTGAATGGCGGTGCGCTGCAGATAGTGCTTCACCGCACGCAGTCCTCCCAGCTCTTCACCGCCACCTGCGCGGCCAGGACCGCCGTGCACCAGCTGCGGCAGCGGAGATCCATGTCCGGTGGACTCCCTGGCGGATTCGGCGTTAAGGATCTGAATTCGTCCGTGCGCCCGCGCCGCGCCGGCAATAAACTGGCGGGCGATAGCCGGGTCGGCGGTGACCAGCGTACCGGCCAGACTCCCGCCACCCGCCCGTGCCAGCTGCATCGCGTGGTCTGAATTGCGGGAGGGCATCAGCGTGGCGACCGGCCCGAAGGCTTCGGTGTAATGCACGGCGGGGGTTTCATCTGGCTGTGGGCAGAAAAGCAGCGTCGGCGGGAAGAATGCCCCCGCAGCCTGCAGATCGGTTTTTCCGCCGAGTCTGACCTGGCAACCCGCCGCAATCAACAGATCGACTTTCTCCTGCACGTCCGCGCGTTGCTCGCCGTTCACCAGCGCACCCATCTTCACCCCGTCCTCTGCCGGGTCGCCGACGACCACGTTTTGCAGCCGCGCGATCAGCGCCTGGCTGACGGCATCCATCCGATCCTGAGGCACAATTATACGGCGGATGGCGGTACATTTTTGCCCTGCCTTGGCGGTCATTTCGCGTACCACTTCGCGAATAAACAGTGCGAATTCTGGCTGTTCCGGCGTCACATCCTCCCCCAGAACGCAGCAGTTGAGGGAGTCGGCTTCCATGGTAAAGGGAATGGAGTTCGCCACGATATTCGGGTGAATGCGCAGGCTCTGGCCGGTGCTGGCGGAGCCGGTAAAGGTCACCACATCCTGGCTGTCGAGATGATTCAGCAGATCGCCCGCGCCGCCGCAGACAAGGCTGATAGCACCGTCCGGCACCAGACCACTCTCCACAATCGCTTTCACCATCGCCTGCGCGACCTGCGCGGTGGCGGTGGCGGGTTTGATAATGGCAGGCATCCCCGCAAGCCAGGTGGGCGCCAGTTTTTCCAGCATTCCCCAGCACGGGAAATTAAAGGCGTTGATATGGACCGCCACGCCCGATTTTGACGTCAGTACGTGACGCGCAGCAAAGCCGCCTTCCTTCGACAACGGGATCAGCTCATCTTCCGGCCAGAGTGTGTCATCAGGCAGCTCGCGGCTCCCCAGGCTGGCATAGGTGAACAGCGTCCCGATCCCACCCTCAATATCCACCCAGCTGTCCGCTCGGGTCGCCCCGGTCTGGGCAGACAGGGCATAGAACGTCTCTTTCTCACTAAGCAGATGTTTCGCCACCGCCTTCAGCATGGCGGCCCGGTCGATAAAGGTCATGGCGCGCAGGGCTTCGCCGCCACGCGCGATCGCATAGCGACGTGCATCCGCCATGTCCAGCCCTTCGCTGGTCACGGACCACAGCGCTTCGCCACTGATGGCGTGATGGATAGTACGTTCGCGGCCCCGGCCAGACTGCCAGGCACCGGACAAGAAGCTGGCTAACTGCTGCATCGCTTATCTCCAAGTGTTACGTGATTTCACTATCAATAGTTTAATCATGAATCATAAAAAGCAAGCTAAGTTTTAATGAATTGTTAATATTGTGATCCAGCATAATGAAGCAGAGGGCCGTAAGCCCCGTCGTGCAGGCCTTGTGCAAAAAGCCTTGCGAGCACCATCACAAAATGGGGAAACATTTCTTGGGGTTATATTTAACCTTTGTGTAACTTTTAAGAAATGAAGTGATTCAGTATTTCACTTTAAGTGGTAAATAATCGAATCATAAAGGTGATGACGTGACGCAAGAACAACGCTTTGAGCAGCGCATAGCGCAGGAGACGGCGATTGAGCCTCAGGACTGGATGCCTGATGCCTATCGTAAGACGTTGATCCGCCAGATTGGTCAGCACGCGCACTCCGAAATTGTCGGCATGCTGCCGGAAGGAAACTGGATCACCCGCGCGCCGACGCTGCGCCGCAAAGCGATCCTGCTGGCGAAAGTGCAGGACGAAGCCGGGCACGGTTTGTACCTCTACAGCGCGGCCGAGACGCTGGGCTGCGCGCGGGAAGACATCTACCAGAAGATGCTCGACGGCAAGATGAAATACTCCTCCATCTTCAACTACCCGACCCTGAGCTGGGCGGATATCGGGGTGATCGGCTGGCTGGTGGACGGTGCGGCGATCGTCAACCAGGTGGCGCTGTGCCGTACCTCATATGGCCCCTATGCCCGCGCGATGGTGAAAATCTGTAAAGAAGAGAGTTTCCACCAGCGTCAGGGCTTTGAAGCCTGTATGGCGCTTGCGCAGGGGAGTGACGCCCAGCGCCAGATGCTGCAGGACGCCATTAACCGCTTCTGGTGGCCGGCTCTGATGATGTTCGGCCCAAACGATGACAACTCGCCGAACAGCGCCCGCAGCCTCGCCTGGAAAATCAAACGCTTCGGCAATGACGAACTTCGCCAGCGTTTTGTCGACAACACGGTTCCGCAGGTAGAAATGCTGGGCATGACGGTCCCGGATCCTGACCTGCGTTTTGACGAAGAGAGCGGTCACTACCGCTTTGGCGAGATTGACTGGCACGAGTTTGATGAGGTCATTAACGGGCGCGGTATCTGTAACCACGAACGTCTGGCTGCCAAACGTAAAGCCTGGGAAGACGGGGCGTGGGTGCGTGAAGCCGCACTGGCGCACGCGGAAAAACAACACGCCCGCAAAGTGGCTTAAGAGGAAACACGATGAGCAATGTCTACTGGCCGCTGTACGAAGTGTTCGTACGCAGCAAACAAGGGTTGTCCCACCGTCATGTGGGAAGTCTTCATGCCGCCGACGATCGCATGGCGCTGGAAAATGCGCGTGATGCCTATACCCGTCGCAGTGAAGGCTGCTCTATCTGGGTGGTGAAGGCGAGCGAGATTATCGCCTCTCAACCGGAAGAGAGCGGCGAGTTCTTCGACCCGGCGGAAAGTAAGGTTTACCGCCATCCTACGTTTTACACCATCCCTGATGGCATCGAGCACATGTGAGGTCAGGGATGAAAACATTATCCGCATATGCCCTGCGTCTGGGCGACAACGGTCTGGTGCTCTCCCAGCGTCTGGGCGCCTGGTGTGGTCACGCGCCGGAGCTGGAAATCGATCTCGCGCTCGCCAACATCGGCCTCGACTTGCTGGGGCAGGCGCGCAATTTCCTGACCTATGCCGCAGAGCTGGAAGGTCAGGGCGATGAAGACACCCTGGCGTTTGGGCGTGATGAACGCCAGTTTCACAACGTGTTGCTGGTGGAACAGCCTAACGGCAGTTTCGCCGACACGCTCGCGCGCCAGTACTTTATGGATGCCTGGAACGTAGCGCTGTATGAACGCCTGACCCACAGCAGCGACAGCCAGCTTGCCGCCATCGCCGCGAAAGCCATTAAAGAGGCGCGCTATCACCTGCGCTTCAGTCGTGGCTGGCTGGTGCGTCTGGGTGACGGAACGGAAACATCTTCACAGCGTATGCAGCAGGCGGTTGACACCCTTTGGCGGTTTACGGCCGAGCTGTTTGAAGCCGATGACGTCGAGCTGGCGTTGATTGCCTCCGGCGTCGCGGTTGATCCGCGCGAGCTTCGTCAGCCATGGGAGCAGGAAGTGTTTTCCGGTTTGCAGGAGGCCACCCTGAGCGTGCCGTCGGAAGTGGCGTATCGCACGGGGGGCAAGCGCGGGCTGCATACCGAACATCTCGGCCCAATGCTCGCAGAAATGCAGTATCTCCAGCGTGCCCATCCGGGTCAGCAGTGGTAAGTACGGAGGTGAAGATGCAGCGTTTTGCCGGGATTGCACCCGCGGAGATCCCTCAAATCTGGTCGCTGTTAAGCCAGATCCCGGACCCGGAAGTGCCGGTGTTAACCATCACCGATTTAGGCATGGTGCGTAGCGTATCGCCGCAGGGCGAAGGCTGGGTCATTGGCTTTACGCCAACCTATTCAGGCTGCCCGGCGACGGAACATTTGCTTGGCGCGATTCGCGAGGCGATGACCGCACACGGCTTTACGCCAGTGCATATTGTGCTGCAGCTCGAACCGGCCTGGACCACCGACTGGATGACGGCGGATGCGCGTGAACGCCTGCGCGCATATGGCATCAGCCCACCGGTGGGCCACAGCTGCCACGCGCATGCCCCGGCCGAGGTAAGTTGCCCACGCTGTGCCAGCACACATACCTCGCTTATCAGTGAATTTGGTTCGACGGCCTGCAAAGCGCTTTATCGCTGCAACGACTGCCGTGAGCCTTTCGACTATTTCAAATGTATTTGAGGTTGCCATGACAACGTTTCATTCATTAACAGTGGCAAAAGTGGAACCCGAAACCCGCGATGCGGTGACCATCACTTTCGCGGTACCCCAGGCGTTGCAGGACGCCTATCGCTTCCGTCCCGGACAACACCTGACCCTGAAAGCGAAGCTGGGTGAGGATGAGCTGCGTCGCTGCTACTCCATCTGCCGCAGTACCGCGCCGGGTGAGATCAGCGTAGCGGTGAAAGCCATCGAGGGCGGACGTTTTTCCCGCTATGCCCGGGATGAGATCAAACAGGGCATGGTGCTGGAGGTCATGGTGCCGCAGGGCCAGTTTGGTTACCAGCCGCGCGCCGACCGGGAAGGGCACTATCTGACCATTGCCGCGGGTTCAGGCATTACCCCAATGCTGGCCATCTTATCCGCCACGCTCGCCACCGAGCCGAACAGTCATTTCACCCTGATCTACGGCAACCGCAGCAGCCAGAGCATGATGTTTCGCGAGGCGCTTGCCGATCTGAAAGACAAATACCCGCAGCGTCTGCAGCTGGTCGCCATCTTCAGCCAGGAGGTGCTCGACAGCGATCTGCTGCATGGACGTATCGACGGTGAGAAGCTGCAGGCGCTGGCGAAAAGCCTGATCAACTTCCGCCAGTATGACGAAGCCTTTATTTGTGGCCCGTCCGCCATGATGGACGACGCGGAAGCGGCGCTGAAAGCGCTGGGGATGCCAGAGAAATCGATTCACCTTGAGCGTTTTAATACGCCAGGCTCGACCGGCAAACGCACGGTCAGCGTGCAGGCTGAAGGGCAGAAAGTCACCGTGCGTCAGGACGGTCGCGACCGGGAAATTACCCTCACGGCAAACGATGAAAGCATTCTTGATGCCGCCCTGCGTCAGGGCGCCGACCTGCCGTATGCCTGCAAGGGCGGCGTATGCGCGACCTGCAAATGCAAAGTGCTGCGTGGCAAAGTTGATATGGCGACGAACTACAGCCTTGAGCCGGACGAACTGGCGGCCGGGTATGTGCTGAGCTGTCAGTCGCTGCCGTTAACCGCTGACGTGATCGTCGATTTCGACTCCAGGGGGATGGCATGAGCGAACTGATGGTCACCCGTCATGGTCGTGTCCTGCAGCTGACGCTTAACCGTCCGGCGGCACGCAACGCGCTGAATAACGCCCTGTTAGAGCAGATTGCTGACGCGCTTGACGCCGCTGCGGCCGATCGCGATCTCTCCGTTTGCGTGATTTACGGCAACGCACGCTGCTTTGCTGCCGGCGCAGATCTCAACGAAATGGCGGAGAAAGACCTGCCTGCCACCCTGAACGATATCCGTCCCCAGCTGTGGGCCCGGATCAACGCCTTCAATAAACCCCTGATTGCCGCCGTCAACGGCTTCGCGCTGGGTGCGGGCTGCGAGCTTGCGCTGCTGTGCGACGTGGTGATTGCCGGGGATAACGCCCGTTTTGGTCTGCCGGAAATTACGCTCGGGATCATGCCCGGGGCGGGCGGTACGCAGCGCCTGATTCGTAGCGTGGGCAAATCGCTGGCCAGCAAAATGGTGCTGACCGGGGAGAGCATTACCGCGCAGCAGGCGCAGCGCGCCGGGCTGGTCAGCGATGTGTTCCCGGCTTCATTGACGCTGGAATATGCCCTGAAACAGGCGGCGCTGATGGCACGACACTCACCGCTGGCGCTCCAGGCGGCGAAGCAGGCACTGCGCCAGTCTCAGGAGGTTTCCCTGCAGGCCGGACTGGTCCAGGAGCGACAGCTGTTTACGCTGCTTTCAGCGACCGAAGACCGGCGAGAAGGCATCGACGCATTCTTACAGAAACGTACCCCCGACTTTAAAGGACGCTAATCGTGGAATTTATTCTCAGTCATGTAGAACAAGGCGTGATGACCCTGACGCTGAACCGTCCGGAGCGTCTGAACAGCTTTAACGACGTGATGCATCAGCAACTCGCTGAGTGCCTGAAGCAGGCCGAGCGCGATGACACCATCCGCTGTCTGCTTATTACCGGGGCGGGGCGCGGCTTCTGCGCGGGTCAGGATCTTAATGACCGCAACGTCGACCCTAACGGTCCGGCGCCGGATCTGGGAATGTCCGTGGAGACGTTCTACAACCCGCTGGTTCGCCGTCTTGCGACGTTGCCGAAACCGGTGATTTGCGCGGTCAACGGCGTGGCCGCCGGGGCCGGGGCCACGCTGGCACTGGGGTGTGACATGGTCATTGCCGCCCGTTCTGCCACCTTTGTGATGGCCTTCAGCAAGCTCGGATTAGTGCCGGACTGCGGGGGAACATGGTTCCTGCCGCGCGTCGCCGGGCGCGCCCGCGCAATGGGGCTGGCGTTGCTCGGAGACAAACTCAGCGCCGAACAGGCACACGCCTGGGGGATGATCTGGCAGGTGGTGGATGACGAACACCTCTCCGCCACGGCCCAGCAGATGGCGCTGCACTTTGCTTCTCAGCCCACCTTTGGTCTGGGGCTGATTAAGCAGGCGATTAACGCGGCAGAGACCAACACCCTCGACGCCCAGCTTGACCTGGAGCGCGATTATCAACGTCTGGCCGGTCGCAGCGACGACTACCGGGAAGGGGTCAGTGCCTTCCTTGCCAAACGCGCACCGACATTCACGGGGAAATAAGATGGCGATCACGGTTCGTACTGTCGCCGTCATTGGAAGCGGCACGATGGGCGCGGGAATTGCGGAAGTCGCAGCGAGTCATGGGCATCAGGTTCTGATGTATGACATTGCTTCAGACGCGATTTCACGCGCGATTGACGGGATCCGCCAGCGTCTCGCCTCCCGGGTGACTCGCGGAAAACTTTCCGCCGATGCTGGCAGCCAGATTCTTGCCAGGCTGTTGCCGGTAACGGATATCGAAGCGCTCGCCGCGGCAGATCTGGTGATTGAAGCCGCGTCTGAGCGTATCGACGTCAAAAAAGCGCTGTTTGCGCAACTGGCTCAGATTTGCCCGCCGCAGACCTTGCTGACCAGCAATACCTCCTCCATTTCTGTTACGGCGATTGCGGCGGATGTTCACCATCCGGAGCGCGTCGCGGGGCTGCATTTCTTTAATCCTGCACCGGTCATGAAGCTGGTCGAGGTGGTGAGCGGGCTGGCGACATCGCCCGAAGTGGCCGATGCGCTGTGCGAGCTGGCGCTGAACTGGGGGAAACAGCCCGTCCGCTGCCAGTCAACGCCAGGGTTCATCGTCAACCGCGTTGCGCGTCCGTTCTATTCTGAAGCCTGGCGCGCCCTGGAAGAGCAGGTCGCCGCGCCAGAAGTGATTGATGCCGCCCTGCGCGACGGCGGTGGTTTCCCGATGGGACCGCTGGAGCTGACCGACATGATTGGTCAGGACGTCAACTTTGCGGTGACCTGTTCCGTGTTCAATGCCTTCTGGCAGGAACGTCGTTTCCTGCCGTCGCTGGTGCAGCAGGAACTGGTGCTGGCGGGGCGACTGGGCAAAAAAAGCGGGAAGGGCGTTTACGACTGGCACGGTGAGAAACCGGCTGTGCCGTGGCTTGACGCAGTAAACGACAGCTTTACCCCCATGCGCGTGCAGCGAAGAGGTGACAGTGTCACGGAAATAGATGAGCTCCTGTTGATTGAAACCCAGGGGGAGACCGCTCAGGCGCTGGCCCGGCGTTTTCACTGTCCGGTCGTGGTGATTGACCGCATTGAACGCGACGTGGCGGTGATCGCAGCCGCATCGGATAACCCGCATACCGCCACGCAAAAAACCGTCTGGTACCTGCAGCAGCAGGGACACCGGGTACTGCACATTGCCGATTACCCCGGCCTGCTGGTCTGGCGGACGGTGGCGATGATCGCCAACGAAGCGCTGGATGCGCTGCAAAAAGGGGTGGCCAGCGAGAAGGATATCGACACCGCCATGCGCCTCGGCGTGAATTACCCGAACGGGCCCATTGCCTGGGGTGAGCGTCTGGGCTGGCAACGGCTGTTAACGCTGCTGGAAAATTTGCAACGCCATTACGGCGAAGAACGCTATCGCCCTTGTTCACTGCTGCGCCAGCGTGCGCTTCTGGAGAGTAGCTATGAGTCATAACGCCTGGCATAACGCCCGTACCATGTATGAACAGGACGCCTGCGCCCAGGCGCTGGGGATCGACATCATCGACATGGACGATGGCTACGCGGTAGTGACGATGACCATCACCCCGCAGATGCTCAACGGCCACAAAACCTGCCACGGAGGACAGCTGTTTTCACTGGCCGATACCGCTTTTGCCTACGCCTGCAACAGCCAGGGGCTGGCGGCAGTGGCGTCAGGCTGTTCAATCGATTTTCTGCGCCCGGGGTTTGCCGGCGACACGCTGACCGCCACCGCGCGGGTTAAGCATCAGGGCAAACTGACCGGCGTGTATGACATTGAAATTCAGAACCAACAACAGAAAACCGTTGCCCTGTTTCGCGGAAAATCTCACCGCATCGGCGGCAGTGTGACAGGAGAAGCCTGATGCGTGACGCTTTTATTTGTGATGGCGTTCGAACCCCGGTGGGGCGCTATGGCGGGGCGCTGGCCAGCGTTCGCGCCGACGATCTCGGCGCGGTGCCGCTGCGTGCGCTGCTGGCCCGTTATCCGCAGCTCGACCTCGAGCGGATTGATGATGTGATCTTCGGCTGCGCCAACCAGGCGGGGGAAGATAACCGCAACGTGGCGCGTATGTCGCTGCTGCTGGCCGGACTGCCTCAGACGGTCTCCGGCACCACGCTGAACCGCCTGTGCGGTTCGGGTCTGGACGCGATTGGCTTTGCCGCGCGGGCAATCAGGGCGGGTGATGGCGACATGCTGCTTGCAGGCGGCGTCGAGTCAATGTCCCGGGCGCCGTTTGTAATGGGTAAAGCCACGGCGGCGTTCCAGCGTCAGGCGGAGATTTTCGACACCACCCTCGGCTGGCGATTTGTGAATCCGCTCATGCATCAGCAATTCGGAACTGACAGCATGCCGGAAACGGCAGAGAATGTAGCTGAATTGTTAAATATCAGCCGGGCCGATCAGGATGCTTTCGCGCTGCGTAGCCAGCAGCGTACTGCTCAGGCGCAGCAGAACGGCATTCTGGCGCAGGAGATTGTGCCGGTGCAGGTGCCCGGCAAAAAAGGAACGGTTACGGAAGTTTCGGTAGATGAGCATCCCCGTTCTGATACCACGCTTGAACAACTTGCCGCGCTGAAAACACCGTTTCGCAAGAACGGTGTCGTGACGGCGGGTAACGCCTCCGGTGTAAACGATGGCGCTGCGGCGTTGATTATCGCCAGCGAGTCGATGGCGCACGCGCAAGGGCTTGTCCCGCGCACGCGGATCGTGGCGATGGCTACCGCTGGCGTGGAGCCACGTCTGATGGGCTTAGGACCGGTGCCAGCCACCCGCAAAGTGCTGGAACGTGCCGGGCTCAGCATCAACGATATGGACGTGATTGAGCTTAACGAAGCTTTCGCTTCTCAGGCGCTGGGCGTGTTACGTCAGCTGGGATTGCCGGATGACGCTGAACACGTTAACCCGAACGGAGGGGCCATTGCGTTGGGCCACCCGCTGGGCATGAGCGGTGCCAGACTGGCGCTGGCCGCGAGCAATGAATTGCATCGACGCAACGGGCGCTATGCGCTGTGTACGATGTGCATCGGTGTGGGTCAGGGCATTGCCATGATCCTTGAGCGTGTTTGAGCGAATAACAGTGTGAGTACCCTACAATGACAAATACAACAAAGCTTGATCCGATCGAAACGGCCTCCATTGACGAATTACAGGCGCTGCAAACCGAGCGTTTGAAATGGACGCTGCATCACGCCTATAACAACGTTCCGATGTACAAACGCAAGTTTGACGCCGCGGGCGTTCACCCTGACGATTTTAAAACGCTGGAAGACATCCGTAAGTTCCCGTGCACCACCAAGCAGGACCTGCGTGATAACTATCCGTTCGATACCTTTGCCGTGCCGATGGAGCAGGTGGTGCGTATTCATGCTTCTTCCGGCACCACCGGAAAGCCAACCGTCGTCGGTTATACCCAACATGACATCGACAACTGGGCTAACCTGGTGGCCCGTTCTCTGCGCGCCGCGGGCGGCAGTGCGAAAGACAAAATTCATGTGGCCTATGGATATGGCCTGTTTACCGGAGGGCTGGGCGCGCACTATGGCGCAGAGCGTTTAGGGGCGACTGTTATCCCGATGTCCGGCGGCCAGACGGAGAAACAGGCGCAACTGATCCGCGATTTCCAGCCGGACATGATCATGGTGACGCCATCCTACTGCCTCAATCTGATCGAAGAGCTGGAGCGCCAGATGGGAGGCGATGCCAGCGCCTGCTCCCTGCGTGTGGGGGTGTTTGGCGCAGAGCCGTGGACGCAGGCCATGCGCCGCGAAATCGAGAAACGTCTGGGGATCACCGCGCTGGATATCTATGGGCTTTCCGAGGTCATGGGGCCAGGCGTGGCGATGGAGTGTATCGAAACCGCCGACGGTCCGACCATCTGGGAAGATCATTTCTATCCGGAGATCGTTAACCCGAACGACGGCACGCCGCTTAATGATGGCGAGCAGGGCGAACTGCTGTTTACCACGCTGACCAAGGAGGCGCTGCCGGTGATCCGTTATCGCACCCGCGACCTGACGCGCCTGCTTCCTGGGACCGCCCGCACCATGCGTCGTATGGACAGGATCAGCGGTCGCAGTGACGATATGCTCATCATCCGCGGCGTCAACGTCTTCCCGTCCCAGCTGGAAGAGGAGATCGTGAAGTTCGAACACCTCTCCCCGCACTACCAGCTGGAGGTCAACCGCCGCGGTCATCTTGATTCACTTTCCGTGAAGGTGGAGCTCAAAGAGAGCAGTCTGACCCTGACCCACGAGCAGCGCTGCCAGGTGTGCCATCAGCTGCGCCATCGGATTAAATCGATGGTCGGGATCTCCACCGACGTGATGATTGTCAACTGCGGCAGTATCCCGCGCTCAGAGGGCAAAGCCTGTCGGGTGTTTGATTTGCGTAAAGTTGCGGCTAACGGTTGAGTTTCCCTCACCCCTCATCCTAACCTTCTCCACAGAGGGGGGAAGGGACGTTGTCTCCCTCTCCCTTTGGGAGAGGGCCGGGGTGAGGGGAATATGCTATGATTCATCCAGACCAAAAATAACAACAGAATGAATCACATGAATAAACTCGATGCCTTTATCCAGCACGCGGTTAGCTCGGTTCCCGTTAGCGGAACGTCGCTTATCTCCTCATTATACGGTGACGCGCTTTCACATCGCGGCGGCGAGATTTGGCTTGGTAGCCTCGCCGCCTTACTGGAAGGCATGGGGTTTGGCGAGCGCTTTGTGCGCACTGCGCTGTTTCGTCTTAACAAAGAGGGCTGGCTGGATGTGTCGCGTATCGGACGACGCAGCTTTTACCGGCTGAGCGACAAGGGGCTGCGTTTGACCCGTCGCGCGGAGAGTAAAATCTACCGTGCAGAACTCCCGGCATGGGACGGCAAGTGGCTGTTGCTGCTCTCGGAAGGTCTGGATAAAACCACCCTTGCTGACGTCAAGAAGCAGCTGATCTGGCAGGGTTTTGGCACCCTGGCTCCCAGCCTGATGGCCTCCCCGTCGCAGCATCTGGCGGATGTGCAGTCGCTTTTACACGACGCAGGCGTGGCGGAAAACGTCATCTTCTTCGAGGCCCATTCGCCGCTGGCGCTGTCCCGCGCGGCGCTGCGTGCCCGGGTCGAGGAGTGCTGGCAGTTGACCGAACAGAACGCGATGTACGAGACGTTTATCCACTCGTTCCGTCCTCTTCTGCCGCTGCTGAAAGAGGCCGCGCCGGACGAATTAACGCCGGAACGCTGCTTCCAGATCCAGCTGTTGCTGATCCATTTTTACCGTCGCGTGGTGCTGAAAGACCCGCTGTTGCCGGAGGAGTTATTGCCTGCACACTGGGCCGGACAAAGTGCGCGACAGCTGTGCATTAATATTTATCAGCGTGTGGCACCGGGGGCGCTGGCGTTTGTCAGCGAGAAAGGTGAAACCTCCGTCGGCGAACTGCCTGTGCCCGGCACGCTCTACTATCAACGCTTTGGTGGTCTTACTATCGTATAAGGAGTGGAGATGCCCGTTTATCAAATTGACGGTCTGACGCCGGTGGTGCCTGATGAGAGCTACGTTCACCCGACGGCGGTGCTCATCGGCGACGTGATCCTGGGCAAAGGCGTGTATGTTGGCCCGAATGCCAGCCTGCGCGGCGATTTTGGCCGGATTGTGGTGAAAGACGGCGCGAACATTCAGGATAACTGCGTCATGCACGGTTTCCCGGAGCAGGACACGGTGGTGGAAGAGGACGGCCATATCGGCCACAGCGCGATTCTGCACGGCTGTATTATCCGCCGTAACGCCCTGGTAGGGATGAACGCAGTGGTCATGGACGGCGCGGTGATTGGCGAAAACAGCATTGTTGGCGCGGCGGCCTTTGTGAAAGCGAAAGCGGAGATGCCCGCCAACCATTTGATCATTGGCAGTCCGGCAAAAGCGATACGTGTGCTGAGCGAGCAGGAAATTGCCTGGAAGAAGCAGGGCACGCGTGAGTATCAGGTGCTGGTGGATCGCTGCAAGCTGACCCTGCATCAGGTCGAACCCCTGCGCGAAGTGGAGCCCGGTCGAAAACGTCTGGAGTTTGACGAGGATCTGCGACCAAAATCGGCGTCATGAAGGGGCGCGCACCTGCTGATGTCAAAGCAGCGCATCGAAAAAGGCCCCGTCAGGGGCCTGTGCATGTTTACGCTGGCCTGATGCGTTGCGCGAAATCAGAACCGGTATTGCAGACCGGCGGTAACGGTATAGTTTTTGTTGGAAATGCCCGCCGCATCACCGCCAATTGACCCGGATTCGCCCGTGTTAGTATCAATAATCTGCGTGCCGCCTTTGCCCTCTTTGTAACGGCTATACGCGAACTCGGCAAAGACTTTGGCGTGTGGCGTGACGTAATATCCTGCATCCACTGACGCACCATAATAGCGAGAGTCTGAGGTTTTCTCGCGGAAGGTCAGGTCGCGCATATAGTGCTCGTCGTTATCATGAGCGCGCACCCAGTCACTGAATTTAAACAGGCCATTAAATTCGAAATTATTAATACGATACTGCCCCACAAGCCCAATATAAGGCATTGAGAAGCGCTGGCTATAACCAATACCGCGTTCGCCCGCCGGGAAATTCCCCGTGTTGGTACCGTTATCATAATTATAAGAGCCACCGGTCGCCGTCCAGCTAAAACGGGTTTCCTGATAACCGGCAGTCACGCCCGCTTTATAGCTTTCGCCCTGCAATATCCAGCCTTTTACATTGAGATCGTATTCATTGGCATAATTGACGTTAGTTGCCGGATGCGTCGAATGATCTGTCCAGCTGGATTGTCTTTCGTTCATCCAGTCATAGTCATCCATATGACCCGACCCGGATGCCAGCGAGGTCCAGCCGCGTGCGTTCAGGGTCAGGAAAGGGTACGCATCCCAGGAAATATCGCCTTTCAGGATGGCGACGTTTTTAATTTTCCAGTCCAGCTGGCTGATTTTTCTGCCTGTGACGTCGTCATACACCATTTCATGGGATTTCCCGCTGAGCATTCCGCCCGAGGCTGAAACGGTGACGCTGTCAGGTGAGAAATTCGGCGTAAATTGCGTTTCCCCTGCGTATACTGCGCCTGAAAAGGCGGCCATCATTGTCAGTAAAAGCGTATTTCTTGTCATTTTTATGTCCCTAATTAAAATTTAATAAATACCTTGCAATTAAATTTTAAAAGCCACGCAAATAACAATCAACTGCCAGTTTTAGTCATTATTCGCATTTGCGCTGTATATTCCTTTCACAAGAAACGTCCCTGAGCGAGATAATATTGCCGTCCGGCCTCCGACAATTAGCGTGAATATCTTTAGCAGGATATTAATCAAAGTACGGTTTTAAAATGACTTCCGTCCAGTGCATAAAAGCTCTGACACGCTGCGATAAATTACGCCGATGGGCGACCACGAAAGCGGCATTAAGCGGTTCAGGAGGCAAATGGGGAAGCACTTCAACCAGCGCGCCGCGCTGGATATGGGGCGCCAGCGCGGAATACCCGCCCTGAATTAAGCCCAGACCCGCCAGCCCGGCTTCATGATAGGCCGGTACGCTGTTGACCCGCGCGGCGCCGGGTAACATGACGGACCGGTAGCCATCACCGTCCGGGTACTGCCAGCCATCAGGTCGGGCACCAAAATTTCGCATGTAATGCACCATTCGGTGTCCCTGACGAAGCAGGTCGTCAATCGTCTCGGGCACTCCGACGCGCTCCAGATAGCGTGGGCTGGCGGCGTTAATCATCCGTAACTGACCGAGCGGTCGGGCAATGAGGGTCTCATCAACAATGGGCCCAAAACGAATCACGCAGTCAAAGCCTTCCTGAACCAGATCGACTCGCCGGTCTGTGCTTGAAAGTTCTATTTCAAGTTCAGGATGCGCGTCCAGCAGTTGTGGCAGGGCGGGAATCACTACGCTTTGGGCCAACACTGCTGGCATATCGACGCGTAAACGTCCCCGCAGTGACATGCCGCCAGGCGCGAACATGGACTGCAGATCTTCAGCATCTGATAACAAATCCCGGGCGCGCGAATAAAAAGCCCGACCGTCTTCGGTCAGCTGTACCGCGCGGGTAGTCCGGTGCAACAGCGTCGTCCCGAGGTCATGCTCAAGCTCACGTACGACCGTTGAAACGCGGCCTTTCTTAATGCCCAGGCTCTCCGCCGCCTGAGTAAAGCTCTGCATTTCTGCGACGCGCGCAAAAATAGTCAGTGCATGCAGGTTTTTCATTGTTCACCTTACAGGTAACAGTGCGTTATTTTTTGGGTGATTTATTCCCTTATTGATGACTAATAGAGTGTCTTCATACCGCGTAACGCTGTCAAACAGGTTGATGCGTTTTACACCACCGGCAACAGTCCTCAGGAAGGATAAAGAAGATGAATAAAGGTTATTTAATCGCCCACGTGACCGTCACAGATCCTGCTGCCTATGCAGAATATGCGAACGCTGCCGGGGAAGCGCTGCAGGGGTTCAACCCCCGGGTCATCGTCTGGTCAGGGGAATATGAAAATCTCGAAGGGGAGGCGCATGAACGCCATGTCGTTTTAGAGTTTGATTCGTATGCTGAGGCCAAACGTTTTTATAACAGTCCCGGGTACGTGGCCGCCAGAAAGCTGCGCGCGGGGGCGGCAACCGGGACATTTGTTGTGGTTGAAGGGGCTTAATCCTGCGCCAGCGGCAGGAAGGCGCCGGCAAATATGTCCGGCTCATACCCGGCTGAGGTAAAGAGATGATGACGTGATTCATCAATGGCCTCGCGAAGGCGGGTGATGTCTACCCCCAGCACGTTGCCGTCTTGCTTCACGATTCGTCCGGCAATCATGACGGTATGGATGTTGCTGCGCTCTGCCGCATGGACCACCGTGCCAAATGCATTGCCGGACGGATAGAGGTTGAGATCGCCGGCGTTAATCAGAACCAGGTCGGCCTGTTTACCCGGCGTCAGGCTGCCGATGCTCTCCTGTAACCCTGCACAGGCCGCACCATCGACGGTGGCTGCTTTCAGGAGCTGTTGGGTATGAAGCGTATTTACGGTGTGCGCTGAACCACAGCAGCGCTGCTGATGCATGCCCATGACGCGCTGGAGGTAAAAAGCCACGCGCATTTCCATAAACATGTCGCCGCTGTACGACGTTTCATTGTCAACGCTGAGGCCGGGGCTGATGCCGTGGCGCAGCGCGGACTGAAGGGCAAACATGCCGTCTTCAATCCCATAGTGCGCATCGGAACGGGGGCAGACGTTCACGCGTACGCCCGCATCCCGCAGGATTTTCCATCCGTCGTCCGGCAGTGCGGTGCAGTGATTAAAAATATTGTCCGGTCCCAGAAGCCCCTGCTGATGCAGCGCCTCAAGCTGCGACGCCATTTCACCCCCAAAGAATTCGGTCACGATTGGCAACCCCAGCCTGCGGGCCTCCAGCCATTTCTCCGGCTCCAGCTGGGCCATGACCGCCAGCGAAACAAGACTTTCAGGGTTATTCTGGAAATACTTTTCTTGCAGGCGCTGCCAGTTACCGGGCCAGTGCGCGCGGTCCCATTCTCCGGACACCGGTGCACCGGAAGCGTGTACGGCGCGGATCCCCGTATCCAGCAGGGCCTCAACGGCCGCGTCCGAATGCGCAGCGGTGCGGCTGTTATGGGAATTATCAATCACCGTAGTGATACCGGCATCAATACACCCCAGGGCGGTGAGCAGGTTGCCGATATAAATATCGGCAGGGCGATAATACCTGGCGAACGAGAAGTGCGTGGCGTTGCAGTAATCTTCAAGCGTTTTGGCGTCGGGGTTAATGCGGCGCAGTTGTCCCTCCCAGGCATGGCGATGGGTATCTACCAGGCCCGGCATGGCAATCATATGTGTGGCATCTATTAAGCGGGCGCCTTCTGCTGCCAGATTTTCACTAATGGCGACGATCTTTGCGCCTTCGATAAGGATATCGCCGCGCTCAAGATTACCCACCCTGTCATCCATGCTGAGCAGGGTTGCGCCCTTAATCAACGTGGCGGGTGGGGTTATGCTTTGATTGTTAATCATATTTCTCAGGTAATCGCTCATCTTCTTGTCCTTTGTCTCTTCATGAGTGAGAAATTACGCCACCCGATTACTGCGAAAAAGATGCTTAACGTGTTTTCATTATTCATAATCTACGAAGAATAATGTGAGCGACGGTCGGGGGAGAAAAAATGGATCGTATTCAGGCAATGCAGATCTTCATGCGGGTAGCGCAGGCCGGAAGCTTTGTCCGCGCAGCCGAAACGCTTTCTCTGCCTTCGTCAACGGTCACCAGCAGCATAAAAAATCTGGAGAATTACCTCCAGGTGCGCCTGCTTAACAGAACGACAAGGCGGGTGAGCCTCACCGCTGAAGGTGTGCAGTATCTGGCGCAATGCCAGGAAATACTGGCGCTAATCGATCATGCCGAAACGAGCCTGACGGCGTCAGTCCGGTGCCCGCAGGGACGCTTGCGGGTGGATATGCCGGGCGGGATCGCGGATTTCATCGTGATGCCTCACCTGAAAGATTTTTACCGGCTATATCCGGATATCTACCTGATGCTGGGCGTCAACGATCGGCAGGTTGATCTGGTGCAGGAGGGGGTGGACTGTGTGATCCGAACGGGTGATCTGAATAGCTCGACCTCTTGTTGCCCGTCCTCTGGGCCGGTTTCGCTGGGTGACCTGTGCCTCACCGGACTATCTCAGGAAGTTCGGTACCCCCTGCTCGCCAGACGACTTATCACAGCATCGGGCGATACACTATTTTTCCGATCAGACCCGACGGGCGGATGCGTTACGCTTTGTCCGCGGGACAGAGACGGTCTCCATCCCTGTCCGCGGCGAAGCGGCCGTAAATGCCACCGGGCTTTATATCAACATGTGCCTTGAAGGTTTCGGGCTGGCGCAGCTGGCTGAGAGTATTGTCTCAGCGCATCTGCGGGAGGGAAGGCTGGTTGAGGTTCTGGCTGACTGGCAACCGCCTTCGGTGCCTGTTACGTTGCTTTATCCCCATCAGCGTTTTCTCTCTCCCGCAGTGCGTGCCTTTGCAGACTGGATTGCCGGGCTTATCCCGAACGCCAGCCCGGCACCGTCAGGCGGCGGGCTTGATCCGAAACCAGATCGCATACATCGCAGGCAGGAAGACGAGGGTAATAATGGTTCCCCCTAGCGTTCCGCCAATCAGCGTGTAGGCCAGCGTTCCCCAGAACACGGAGTGCGTCAGGGGAATGAACGCCAGCACGGCGGCCATGGCCGTCAGTAAGACCGGCCTCGCGCGCTGTACGGTCGCCTCAACCACGGCGTGGAACGGATCGAGACCGTCCTTCTGGTTGTGATCGATTTGACCAATGAGTATCAGCGTATTTCGCATCAGGATCCCCGAAAGCGCGATCAGGCCGACGAGGGCATTGATGCCAAACGGCTGATTGAAAAGCAGCAGCGTAGGAACCACACCAATAAGCCCCAGCGGTGCGGTCAGGAATACCATGACCATGGCCGAGAGTGAACGCACCTGCAGAATGATTATCAGCAGCGTCAGGGCAATCATGATGGGGAACAGCGGGGCCATGGCCTGGGTGGCTTTGCCGGATTCCTCAATCGATCCCGCCATTTCGATGCGATAGCCAGGTGGAAGCGAATCAACAAGGGGTTGCAGCTGTTTCATGATGGCGGTTGACACATCCGGGGGCTGAAGGTTTTCGGCAATGTCTCCCCGCACGGTAATCGTGGGCGTACGATCGCGACGGCGCAACAGCGGATCTTCCATTCGGATCTCAATCTCCCCGATTTGTGACAGCGGAACGCGTTGCCCGGCGTTACCCACCAGGGTAAAGCCCTCTATCTTCGCCGGATCAAGGCGGATATCACCCGCGGCGCGGCCCGTAACCTGTACCGAGCGAATATCTTCCCGCACGGAGGTGATGGGAACGCCCGACAGCAGGAACTGAAGCTGCTGGGCAACGGCGTTCGACGTTAAACCGGTAGCCTGCAGGCGATTCTGATCGAGGGTGAAATGCAGGGTCGGTACGCGTGAACCCCAGTCGGTATTGACGGTTCTCATCATCGGACTGGCCTGCAGCACACCTTTAACGTTATCTGCAATATCACGCAGTTTATCGACATCCGGTCCCATTACTCGCCAGGCGACCGGGAAGGGAGAATAAGGCCCGAACACCAGCTGCGTGACCCGCACGCGTGCCTCCGGAGCCAGCCCGCGTGCTACCGCTTCGCGAAGGCGGAACTTAAGCGCCTCGCGTGACTTCTCGCTGTCCGTCATGACGACAACCTTCGCGAAAGAGGGATCGGGCAACTCAGGGGCCATCGCCAGATAAAAGCGCGGCGAACCCTGGCCAATGTAGGCGGTGACGATGCTGGCTTCAGGCTGTTTGCGCAGCCACGCTTCGATTTTCGCGGTGGCGGCGCTGGTTTGCTCAATCGATGTGCCATACGGCATCTGCACTTCCACCAGCACCTCGGGGCGGTCGGACGTCGGGAAAAACTGTTTTTTAACCAGCCCCATCCCCAGTACTGCGAGGGTGAAGATGGCCACGACGGACGCGGCGACGATCCATTTTCGGGCGATCACGCGGCTCAGGGTATGACGAAAACGGTTATAGCGCGGGGTGTCATAGATGGCGGCATGACCGCCTTCGACTTTTGCGATGTCCGGCAGAATTTTGACGCCCAGATAAGGGGTGAACACCACCGCCACAAACCACGAAGCTATCAGGGCGAGGCCGACTACCCAGAACATATTGCTGGTGTACTCCCCGGCGGTTGACTGCGCAAAACCATTCGGCATAAACCCGATGGCTGTCACCAGGGTTCCGGCCAGCATTGGCGCGGCGGTATGGCTCCAGGCGTAGGCGGAGGCTTTGATTCTGTCGTAGCCTTCCTCCATTTTTACCACCATCATTTCGATGGCGATAATCGCATCATCAACCAGTAAGCCGAGGGCGAGAATAAGGGAGCCCAGGGTAACGCGGTCGAAGTTTATACCGGAGGCTTCCATCACGACAAAAACGACCGCCAGCGTCAGCGGCACTGCCGCTGCGACAACGATGCCCACGCGCCACCCCATACTGACAAAACACACCACCATCACCACCAGCAGGGCGACGAAGAACTTGATCATGAACTCATCGACCGACGAGCGGATATTCACCGACTGATCGGTGACTTTCGTCAGGGTCATCCCCAGAGGCATATTCGCATTGATGTTTGCCGTTTCTGCATCCAGCGCTTTACCCAGCGCCAGGCCGTTCCAGCCTTCACGCATGACAATACCGAGCAGGAGGGTGGGTTCTTGCTGGTTACGGATCTGCAGGGTCGGAGGGTCCTCATAGCCCCGTTCAACCGTTGCCACGTCGGACAGCCGGAGCGTTTTGCCCTGCGCGATAAGGGGCGTATCGCGGATCTTCTGCAATTTATCGAAAGCGCCGTCGAGGCGGATAAAGATTTGCGCCCCGCGCGTTTCAATCGAGCCCGCCGCGGTTAATGCGTTCTGGCTGTTGAGCGTGGTGAAAATATCCTGCGGCGAGAGTCCCAGTGTTGCCAGACGGTCATGCGAGAAGGAGATGTAAATCCGCTCGGCCTGTTCCCCGATGATGTTCACTTTCTTTACGCCCGGAACGTGCAAAAGCTGCTGGCGCAGGGCTTCGGCGTCACGCACTAACAGACGCTGTGGTTCGCCTTTCGCTTTCAGTGCAAAAAGGGCAAAGGTGACATCGGAAAACTCGTCATTGATCATCGGCCCCATGACGCCTGCCGGAAGGTTTTTGGTTTCATCCCCCAGTTTCTTTCGCGCCTGGTAAAATTCCTCCTGAACCTGAGAAGGCGGGGTTTTGTCCTGCAATGACAACGTGATAAACGCCATACCGGGGCGGGTATACGTTTCCGTGCGGTCATACCATTTGAGTTCCTGCAGACGTTTTTCCAGCGGCTCGGCGACCTGATCCTGGATTTCCTGTGCGGTTGCACCGGGCCAGACGGTGATAACCGTCATTTGCTTAACCGTGAAGGGGGGATCTTCCGCGCGGCCAAGGCCAAAAAACGAGAAAATACCGGCAAGGGTAACCAGAATAATCAAGAACAGCGTGACCGAGCGCTCGCGTACCGCAAGCGCTGACAGGTTGAAACGACCTCCACTCATGGTGTCATCCCCGCCTGAGTGGCATCGCGCTGTTCCGCCAGCCGGACCGCTTCGCCTTCGTGCAGAAGATGGACACCTAACGCAACAATCTTCTCTCCGGGCTGTACGCCGCCGGTCACTCTGGCGATATCATCCCCTACGCTAAGCACCCTGACAGGCTGCCAGACGACTTTTGTCGGCTGAGCGGAAATACGCCAGACGCCAGGCCCTTTCCCCGCATCGTAGAGAGACGCCAGAGGAACCTGCATCACCCGGCTGTCGCCTTTGCCGTGTTCGATGCTCAGCGTCACGGTTGCCCCCAGCGGCGCGTTCGCCAGCGCGCCATCCAGCACGTATCGGGCCTCAAAGGTACGGGTGGTCGCATCGGCTGAATCAGACAGCAGGCGCAGCTTCGCGCTAACGGGCTGTTTTTCGTTACCGTAGAGCGTTGCCAGGGCTGTACTTCCTACGGCAGGGCGCAGGGTTTCCGGCAACTGGACCAGCGCCTCGCGCTGCCCCGCGCGGGCCAGACGGACCACCGCCTGCCCGGCGCTGACCACCTGTCCAGGCTCGGCAAGCGTCTCCATCACCACGCCGTCTGAATCGGCAAGTAGCACGGCATAACCGGTGGCGTTTTGCGCCACGCCTGCCTGTGCCCGGGCAGCGCTGAGCTCCGCTCTGGCGCTGTCGGCTGCGGCTTTAATCTGGTCGTATTCCGACGCCGACACTGCACCGGATGCCACAAGGCCGCGATAACGCGCCTCATCGCTGGACGCTTTACGTGCGCGCGCCTGGGCAGCATCCACCGCTCGCTGCTGGGCCTGCGCCTGTAATTTCAGATCAACAGGATCCAGACGCATTAAAGGCTGGCCCTGCTTAACGGTCTGACCCGTATCGACAAGACGTTCGAGAATTTTGCCCTGCACCCTGAAGCCTAAATCACTTTGCGTTCTTGCCACCACCACGCCGGTAAAGGCGCGTGACGTCTCGTTCGCAGGGATCACGGACGCAGACCTGACAAGCGGTGGCTGCGTGCGCGGATCGTCACTGGCGTGGTTATCGCCGCATGCCACCAGGGCAAACGGCAGGAGGCATACGGCAAGGCGGGCTGAATGAAGCCTGAGCATGGGAACCCTTATTACATTAACAGGACGGTATCCGCATTCTCATTCTAGTGACCAATAAAGTCAATGGTCACTAATCAGGGGGCCAGGCTTCGCAAAATCAGAGAGGAGAGGACAACCGCCGCGGTCGGGGCGGCTTCGAGGTTGTACTGCAGCTGAACAGGGTTAATGAAAGGGCACATCACCATATAGATCGCCAGTGTAGCTTCGTCCAGAGGGGTTTTTCTCTCGAACTCACCGGCTTTTCTGCCCTCGACAACAATGCTCTCAATCAGTTTCAGCAGACGTTCGGAATACCTTTCGGTTGAAGGCCACTTGTCCCGCGCGGCAACGGCGGCGATGTCGTAAAGTTTACGCTCATGGAAAAACAGTTCACTTCCCGCCTCGGTGAGCGCCCTGAACAGACGACGCAGCTTTTCGCTTGCGGATGGCGCATCAGCGATGGCTGCATTGACCGCCGCCATGATCATATCAAGACGGTTCGCGCAGATGACCTCGCCGATTGCCTGCTTGGAATCAAAAAACTTATAGATATAGGCTTTTGAAAAACCGATGGCTTTGGCAAGTTCAGCGACGGTGGTTTTTTCATAGCCGTAATGGCCGAAGTGCTCATACGCAGCTTCGACGATTTGCTCTCGGACCGTGTGATCGAGTGGACCACGTGTGGATGGGGTGTTCATGTCTTTAGTCATTATTTCAGCTTAGCGTGACAGGCTCCGATTGACAACGTGTGACCATTTGGTAATTGGGTCACATGGTTGAGTGGGCAGATGGCACATGCACAGTCGTCTGTGGAACCCGAGGGATAATACTCGTTAGCCCTGAGCCGTTAAGACTGCATCATCAACCAGGTCGGCTAAGTGTATCACTGTTTTTCGCGGGATATTGTCAGTCTTTGCGAGAGATTGCGCGCGTTTCAGTGCAATTGCGCGGCACTGAAACGTCACGCTTTGGCCTGAACGGGATTATGCGTCTGAGCGCGTCCCCTGACCGGCGGGCTTAGGTCGTAATACTTTTTCAGCAATGATCGCCAGACGTCGGCGGGTGACAAACCGGTGTAACTGGCCCAGCAGCCAGTTGCCGCAGCCGGGGATCAGCGTATTGCGTTGCGTATCCACGGCCCGTAACGCCAGCGCGACCACGTTCTGCGCTGGCATTCTTTTGCCCACTGACGCTTCCTCGGCATTCACCACCTCAAAAAAGGCGGTATCCGTTGCGCCGGGGCAAAGCGCCAGCACGCGGATGCCGTGGGCGCGGTATTCTCCCCACAGCGCGTTCGAAAAGGAGAGTAAAAATGCCTTTGTTGCACCATAAATTGCCATATACGGATCCGGTTGCATGGCAGCGGTTGAGGCCACGTTAATCATCACGCCTGAACCTTTACGCAGCATCGCGGGCAGCAGGGCGTGCGCGAGCGCCACGGGAGCGACGCAGTTGACGTTGATCTCTTCACGCTGGCGCGCCAGAGATAGTTTTTCAAATCGCCCGTAGGTGGCAAACCCCGCGTTATTAATCAAAATATCGGGATAAAGCCGTAACGCTTCCAGCCGTTCCACAATGTGGGTAATGGCCTCAGGCAGCGTTAAGTCCTGCACGATAACGGTGAGTGATACGCCGTGCGTTTTGTGAAGCTCAGCCGCAAGCGCCTGCAGCGTTGCCTCGGAGCGGGCAACCAGGATCAACCCCACGCCACGGGCCGCGAGCTGGCGGGCGAACTCCCGTCCGATGCCCGAGGATGCACCGGTAACCAGTGCTGTTTTTCCTGTATAATCAAAAGAATTCATAACATAAATCCCGTTTTCCCTGTCTGTGCGGCACAGGATAAACCGTGTACTCAGGTACACGGTCAAGCGTGATTTTTACAAGGTGAGAACGACGCGATGAGGATCGGCGAGCTGTGTGCCAGAACTGGGTTATCGAAAGAGACGGTGCGTTATTATGAAAGGGCGGGCTTGCTGGAAAAAATTCCGCAGCCAAACGGCAGTAATAACTACAAAGTCTACTCGGCTGTGGATTTACAACGGCTGAAGCTGATCGGGCATGCCAAAATGCTGGGGTTTACCCTGGCTGAAATCGCCGATGTTCTGGCGGTCTGGGTTGATGACCGCTTTACCGCGGAGGAAAAACAGGCCGCTTTGCGGCGCAAACTGGCGCAACTGGCGGAGAAAGAAGCGGCGCTGAATGAACTTCGGACCCGCTTGACCGATGCCCTTCATAAAGTCGGTCAGCCGTGTGTTGATGTATTTTAAACGGCCGACGCGGGCCGTTTAACGCAACCGGCGGCTTCACGACGTCATCAGCTCACCGCGTTCAGTCTTTTTAAGCCAGTCGATAAAAAACTGGCTAAATGCGGTGACCTGAAGCGGCTGGAGTTTCCGTTGCGGGTAGACAAACTGTAGCCCGACATCTTTGCGATCAAACCGGCTAAAGCCGGTGAAGCTCCCGGCAAGCAACACTTTCAGCCTTCCTTTCTCGACATCGTCCTTCACGTCCCACCACGATTTGCCCACAATGCCAGCCCCGTCGAGGGCCCACTGACGAAGCAGCGCTCCGTCATCACAGACCATGGCAGGCTCTACGCGAACGACGCGCTCTTTCCCCTCAACCTCAAACCGCCATTCATTCATCACCACTCCTTGCGACTCCAGCGCCAGACAGCGGTGGTCCGTCAGCGCGTCACAGGAGGCAGGGATACCCTGGTCGTCAAGATACGCTGCTGACGCGACCAGCACCCGGTGATTGGGACGGATATTTCTGACCACCAGGCTGCTGTCCGGCAGGTTGCCGAAGCGAATGCTCATATCCAGCCGGTTAGCGACCAGATCCTCTACGTGTTCCCTTAAGTAAACGAAAAATTTGATTTCCGGATGCAGGCGGGAAAATGCCATGACGGCGGGGCTGAGATACTGCCTGCCAAAGTCAGAGGGGGCGGAAAGACGAATGTTACCGCTGAGCACGCCCTCTTTTTGTGCCAGTAACGACTCGGCATGATGCATCTCTTCCAGCACGCGCAGTGCCGCATGGTAAAACTCTTCACCCGCCCGGGTGAGGGAGATAGCCCGCGTGGAACGGTGAAACAGGCGCGTCTGGTAGCGTTCTTCAATCGCTTTGAGGCGGGCGGTCATGGTGGCCGGGGAAAGTGACAGACGGCGGCCAGCGGCGGAAAGCCCGCCAGCCTCAGCCACTTCAACCAGCAGCGCCATATCTTCGAGTTTACCCATTATTCATATTTTCCGAAAAGTGCATCTGATTTTAGTGTAATTATCAAAATCAGATGCCGCCTGTAAAGTGATTTCATCGTAACCACAAGGGACGTCCAGATGAACCAGACCTCACTTTTTGAACGCTACAGGTTAGGGGATCTCAACCTGAAAAATCGCATCGTCATGGCACCAATGACCCGTGCCCGCGCTCTTCAGCCGGGAAATATTCCCTCGACGCTGATGGCTGAATATTACCGACAGCGGGCCAGCGCGGGCTTAATCATCACCGAAGCCACGCAGATTTCGCCTCAGGGCCAGGGCTATTCATGGACTCCGGGGATCCATACGCCAGAGCAGGTTGCGGGGTGGCAACTCACTACCGGCGCGGTCCATCAGGCGGGAGGGGTGATTTTTTCCCAGCTCTGGCACGTGGGGCGGATGTCTCATGCCCGTTTTCACGAAGACGGACTGCCCGTCGCGCCCTCCGCGCTGGCACCCGATGCGAAAGTATGGGTGGTGAATGAACATGGCGAAGGTCAAATGGTTGACTGCCCGACGCCACGCGTGCTGTCGCGAAAAGAGATCGCGCTCGTCGTCGAACAGTACCGACAGGCGGCGCTCAATGCCGTTCAGGCCGGATTTGATGGCGTGGAGGTGCACGGCGGAAACGGCTATCTGATTGATCAGTTCCTGAGAACCACGTCAAACATCCGCACGGATGAGTATGGCGGCAGTCTCGTGAACCGGATCCGCTTCGCGCAGGAGGTGCTCGATGCCATTGCTGAGGCCATTGGCGCTGAGCGTACCGGTATCCGGCTTTCGCCGTTTATTACACAGCGGGGAATGAACGATCCGCAGGTCATCGAAGCCATTCTCGCCCTCGCGGCCTGGTGCCAGCAACGAGGCATTGCGTTTATTCACCTGGCGGAAGCCGACTGGGATGATGCGCCACAGGTTCCGGAGAGTTTTCGCAAAAAACTGCGCGAAACATTCCGTGGCACCCTGATCGTGGCAGGAAATTATACCCCCGAAAAGGCGGAAAAAATCCTCGCAGCAGGGTATGCCGATTTGATTGCGTTTGGACGCCCGTTTATTGCCAATCCCGATTTACCACAGCGGCTGGCGCATCACTGGCCGCTGAATGACGTCAGCGATCCCGCCACGCTCTTTGGTGGTACAGCGGTGGGGTATACCGATTACCCCACTTACAACCTGTGTGAGGAAAAATGATGACCCGTAAAACGTTAATTATTGGCGGCGCGTCCGGTATTGGTTTTGCTGTAGCCCGTGCCCTGGCAGAGCGCGGTGACGCCATTATTCTCGCGGGACGCAATAAAGAGAAACTGAACGCTGCCCGCGCGCGGCTCAGTCCATCTCCCGCCTCTGTTGAGACCCTCGTCCTCGATATTAGCAATGAAGCAGAGGTGATCGCGTTAAGCGAAACGCTGGGTGAGGTTGACAATATTATTGTCACGGCCGGCTCTCAGGCACCGGGAGGGCCGCTTTCCACCCTCGACCCTGGCGCGGCGAGACTGGCTTTTGATACCAAATTTTGGGGCAGCATGCATGTCGCCAGGTATCTGAGCGGGAATATTTCGCCCCGCGGTACGCTGACGCTGACCAGCGGATTTGTTGCACGCCGCGTGGTAGCCGGTGCCATAGTTAAAACCACCATGAACGCCGCCATCGAGGCGGCAACAAAAGTGCTGGCAAAAGAACTTTCACCGCGTCGCGTAAACGTCATCAGCCCGGGTCTGACCGATACCGAAGCCCACGCCGGGATGGATGCGGCTGCGCGGGAAAAAATGCTGACTGTTGCAGCACAGACGTTGCCCGCTAAAGCGTGGGGACGAGCGGAAGACGTTGCTCAGGGCTATCTCTTTGCCATCGATAATGCCTTTGTTACGGGCTCGGTGATTGATATTGAGGGCGGGGCATTACTTAACTGACCCCGCGTTGATCCGAATTGATTCCGGCAGTGAACATGCTGGCGGAAAACTTAATCACAGGTTGTAAGCGTTTATGCAATATTCAACATATGCACGTCCAGCTGTGCTGGCGTTAATTCTGGCTGGCGTATCCGGCGTGGCTTATTCGGCCCAGAGCGACCGGGTGAAACCGAATCTTCTTATCGTGGATAACACGCTGTCGCAAACGCAATTAACGGCGAGCGAACATGCGGCCGTTACGTATGCCACGTTCTGGGATACCGGCAAAGAGTCTCTGGCGCGGGAAGCGCTGGCGGTTAATTTTGTGGATAAAACCCCACCGGAAGGCCGTAAACAGGGGCCAGAGGGCGCCATTATGGCCTCGAGGGCATTTCGCACCGCGGTGCCGGATTTACGCTGCGAGGTGGAACAAATGATCGTTACGGGTAATCGTGTCGTGTCCCATTTGCATTTCCACGGTCATTTCAGCGGGACATTTGGCAAAATAAAGGGGCAGGGTCAGAACGTGGATTTTATCGCGACGGATATCTATGAGATCGGCAACGGTAAAATAGTGTCCAACTGGCATATTGAAGATAACCTGACGCTGATGAAACAATTGGGTGTGATTTAAATAATAGTCTGCCTCTTTTTCATGGTGTAAAAGATAAGCCCGCCCGGGTAACCGAAAGGTTACCCGGAGCGTATGACCCCCCGTAATGGCGAAGCATGATCCTGACGAAACCTACAGCCCCAGGTCGCTCAGTGAAGGGTGGTCATCAGGACGTCTGCCCAGCGGCCAGTGAAACAGGCGCTCAGACGCTTTTATCGGCATATCGTTGATGCAGGCGAAGCGGCGCTTCATCAGACCATCCGGCTCGAATTCCCAGTTTTCATTACCGTAAGAGCGATACCAGTTGCCTGAATCATCATGCCATTCATAGGCATAGCGCACGGCGATACGGTTTTCCGTAAATGCCCACAGCTCTTTGATCAGACGATAATCCAGCTCTTTTTTCCATTTGCGCTCCAGGAATGCCTGCGCTTCCTGACGGTTAGTGGCAAACTCCGCGCGGTTTCGCCACTGGGTATCCAGCGAATAGGCAAGTGCGATTTTGGCCGGGTCGCGACTGTTCCAGCCATCTTCTGCCAGTCTGACTTTTTCGATGGCACTTTCACGCGTAAAAGGCGGTAAAGGGGGGCGTGTGTTCATTTCGGCTACCTCTGGTTGGTATTAGGTAGACAGGTCTGTCTACTGGTGTTAATCTAGGCCTGAAAAATAACGCTGTCAACCTGTCAATTGAGGCCGTCGATCTGTGAACAGAGTCAACTTGAATAACGATAAAACAATCAGTGTGAGGGAAAAAATCTTGCTGACCGCGCACGATCTGTTTTATTCCAGCGGATTTAAAGCAACGGGCGTGGATACCATTATCAAGCAGGCTAAAGTCACGAAAGTGACGTTTTATCGCCATTTTCCGGGAAAAAGTTTACTGATTGTTGCCTATCTCCACTATCGACACGGAATATGGATTGACTGGTTTGAAAGCACGCTGCGTCGACATCTTGCTGCGGGTAAAACCCCGGCCAGTGCATTATCTGACACGCTGTATGAATGGTTTATTTCGCCGTTATTCCATGGGTGCGCCTTTATTAATGCCAGCGCAGAAGCAAAATCTGAAGAAAATGAACGCGAAATAAAAGATATTTGCCGCAATCATAAAACCGAAACAAAGGCAAAAATAGCGTCCCTGACCGGCATAACCGATGAGAAAACCGTTAATGAAATCATGATGCTGATCGACGGTGCGATTATTCATGCGCAAATGGGGATCGCAGCGGATGAGGTCACAAGCTCATTGAAAAAGGGAGTAGAACGGCTGACAGAAAACGCCGCCTGAACCGGGGCACGATCGGCCGTCGACGAAATACGCTTAGCATGGAAGTGCTGGCGCTGAGCCTGGCAGTAAATGCCAGGCTCCTGCCTTTAGTCATCATCTTCTGCCCGTTCCGCCATCGCCAGCGAGCTGGCACTGGCCGGATCAAACAGGGAAATACTCTCGATCTGGTTCAGCATGATCACCTTTCTGAAGTCCATTGCGCTTCCGGGTTCTGAATCCAGAGTAATGTCGTGGCGGGCATACCATTTGCTGTAATTATTTTCGATGCAAATCCGCATTGTCTTTTCATCGCGATAGCCGCTTAGCATGGGGATCAGCACGATATTGGCGGTTTTTTCATACTCGAGCGTTGCGGTGTGGATCATGCCGACATAAATCCGTCTCGAGCGCAGCGTCACCTGCGCCAGTTCCCCTTGCTCCATACACTGATACAGCAGTTGTTCGATACCGCTCGACTGCGCGAGACGTTTGTAGAGCTTCTTCCTGCCTTCACCGTCCAGCCTGGCGCTGCCTGCCCAGTTAGAACGATAAAGACAAAACAGGATGGCGAAGGCCAGCATGACGACAACCGGCGCCTGAATACCTAAAAAGCTCCAGTTCATAAAATCTATTTGCCAGTCGGCATAGGTTTGCGCCGTGAAGTGGAAGGTGTTGTCGGCGGCAGAAAGTGCGTAGAGCAACAGCCAGAGCAGCCCCGTGGCGATCACCCCTTGCAGAACGAAGATACAGCCATACAGGGCAACGAGAAAATAGACATCCCAGCCGAAAGATCGCTTGATTTTAAAACGGGTCGACAGGTCACGGCTGGTGTACCAGTACCCACAGACCATCAGCACCATAAAGATAGCCGTTCCCATATCAGGCCCTCTTCAGCGCGTTAACATGACGCAGGAAATCCTGTCGCACCTCGTTGCTCTTGTAGTTCACCGAGGCGTTTCCGTCCTGGTCGATGATGATGCGATCGCCATCCTCCACGGCTTCGATAATTTCCTGCTGGCTCATCACCTGGAGCAATGATTCCGGACTGGAGAAAAGTGACAGAAAGAAACGTTTCATCGCGGGGTTTCCTCATCCTTATGATTAAAAAGGATAAGTCTGGAAGAAGAAGGGGAAATTCGCCTTAAGGTAAAACTGAAAAGCAAAACGGGAAACAGGTGTGTCAGAAAATGTTCTGAAAAAAGCATCGGCAAAAAATGTGTAACTTTTTGAAAATTAATATAAATAAAAAATAGTTTTACACAAACTTGGACAGGTAACGTTAATTGTGTAAGTTTTAATTATGCGATTACGCCACGTTGTTTACCGCCAGGATGTGACCCATGAGCACTTTGCCCTCTGTCGTGAGTCGGTTTGTTGAGTACTACACCGCACTGGATAGCCAGCCGCCCTCAGCGCTGGTCGGGCTTTATCATTCGGATGCCACGCTTATCGATCCGTTCGGCGAGCATGACGGGATTTTCGCGCTCCAGCGCTATTTCACCCATCTGCTGGCCAATGTTGAAAATTGCCGTTTTACCATTGATCCTCCGCTGTTCGGTGACCGCCGTTTCGTTGTCACGTGGATTATGCACTGGTCGCATCCGCGCATTGCCGGAGGCGAGCCGCTCGACCTGCCGGGATGTTCGGTGGTGGAGACCGAGCATGGGTTGATTACTCGCCAGCGTGACTATTACGACGCCGGAGAGATGATCTACGAACACCTTCCGCTGCTCGGTTGGGCAGTGCGCGGCGTGAAGCGGAGGGTGAACGCATGAGCACGGTTCTGATTACCGGAGCAAGCTCGGGCATCGGCGCCGGGCTGGCGAAATCCTTCGCTGCTGACGGCCACACGGTTATCGCCTGCGGGCGCGATCCGGCGCGTCTGGACGCCCTGCATCAGCACAGCCCCACTATCACGGTTCGCCTGTTCGATATGACAGACAGGGACGCCTGTCGCCAGGCGCTGACGGGCTGCTATGCCGACCTGGTTATTCTCTGCGCCGGTACCTGCGAATACCTTGAGCAGGGCGTGGTGGATGCAGCGCTGGTAGAGCGGGTGATGACCACCAATTTCCTCGGGCCGGTGAACTGTCTGGCCGCGTTACAGCCGCAGCTGGTTTCAGGCAACCGCGTGGTGCTGGTCAGCTCCATGGCGCACTGGCTGACGTTCCCGCGCGCAGAGGCTTACGGCGCGTCCAAAGCGGCGTTGAGCTGGTTTGCCGACAGTCTGCGGCTCGACTGGGAGCCGAAAGGGGTCGCCGTGACGGTGGTATTCCCGGGCTTCGTTGATACGCCGCTGACGCGAAAAAATGACTTTGCCATGCCGGGCAGGGTGAGCGTTGAGGAGGCCGTGCAGGCCATTCGGACCGGGCTGGCGAAAGGGAAAATGCAAATTGCGTTTCCGGTGGGGTTTGGCCTTATCTTGCGGTTGCTCTCAGGGCTTCCCGCATTTCTTCAGCGCACACTGCTGCGCAGGATGGTGCGTTCATGAAGATTGCCATTATCGGCAGCGGCATCGCCGGGTTGACCTGTGCCTGGCGTCTTGCCGGTCATCATGAGGTGACGCTGTTCGAAGCGGGGGCCACTCCCGGCGGGCATACCGCGACGGTTGACGTGCCGACGCCACAAGGTACTTTCGCCATCGATACCGGTTTTATCGTCTACAACGACCGTACCTACCCACGATTTATGGGCCTGCTGAGCGAGCTGGGTATCAGTGGGCAAAAGACGCAGATGAGCTTTTCAGTGCATAACCCGCAAACCGGGCTGGAATACAACGGACACACCCTGACCTCGTTATTTGCCCAGCGTCGAAACCTGGTGAACCCGTCGTTCTGGCGGCTGCTCGGGGAGATTGTCCGCTTTAATCGCCTGGCGAAACTGGCGCTGGAGAGCGAGCCAGATCCGCACGCGACGCTGCAGACGTTTCTGGACAGGCACCGCTTTACGCCGTTTTTCGCGCGTCACTACATTCTGCCAATGGGGGCGGCCATCTGGTCATCGTCGTTGCAGGAGATGAAACGTTTTCCGTTGCCGCTCTTTTTGCGTTTCTTTGACAATCACGGCCTGCTGGATGTGACGCATCGTCCGCAGTGGTACGTCGTGCCCGGAGGTTCGCGAGAATACATCCGCGCCATGCTGGATAAACTCGGTGACCGTCTGACGCTACACCTCAACGCCCCGGTACAGCGGGTGATTCGTCAGCAGAATGGGGTAACGATCCAGCTCGACAACGCGAGCCACAGCGTTGATCAGGTGATTTTTGCCTGTCACTCCGGGCAGGCGCTGGCGATGCTTGACGCGCCGAGCGCGGCTGAGCAGGACGTGCTGGGCGATATCGGCTGGCAGCGTAATGAGGTGGTGCTTCACAGCGATCCGCGCTGGCTACCGGTACGTCAGCGTGCCTGGGCGAGCTGGAACTACCGTCTGAGCCAGCAGGATCAGGCCAGCGCCTGCGTCACCTACAACATGAATATTTTGCAGGGGTTGCCTGCGGGTAGCCCGTTGTTCTGCGTCACCCTTAATCCGGACATCCCCGTGGATGAACGCTTTGTTATGAAACGCTTTGTCTATGAACACCCGCTGTTTAACCCCAAAAGCTGGCGTGCACAGGCGCGTCGCGGTGAGATTAACGGCCACCAGCGTAGCTGGTTCTGCGGCGCTTACTGGTACAACGGCTTTCATGAAGATGGCGTGCGCAGTGCGCTGGACGTGGTGAATGCGATAGCCGCCGGGGAGGGGAACTGAAATGAACAGCTGCCTCTATCACGGTGTATTACGCCATCGTCGCTTCCGTCCGAAAGCGCACCAGTTCCGCTACAGCGTCTTTATGGCCTGGCTCGATCTCGATGAGCTGGAGACGTTGCCCGCGGTCGGGGTACGTCGCAATCGCGTTGCCGCCGCTTCGTTCCATGATGCGGATTATCCGCTGGGCACGCCACTTAAAGAGAACGTCCTCACCAGGCTTGAAAGCCTGACCGGAGAACGGCCGCAGGGGCGGGTTATGCTCCTGACGCAGCTGCGCTACTTCGGATTCCATTTTAATCCGGTCAACTTTTACTACTGCTATGACCGGGCGGAGACGCTGCGCTGGGTGCTGGCGGAAGTTCGCAATACCCCGTGGAATGAGCGTCATTACTACGCGGTGAATGGGCAGGATGCGCGTCCCACAGAAAAAGCGTTTCATGTTTCCCCTTTTAACCCGATGGACATGGTCTACCACTGGCGCTTTAACCCGCCTGACGACTCGTTGCATATGCACATTGAAAACCATCAGGAAGCGAAGGTGTTTGACGCCACGCTGGCGCTACGCCGGGAGCCGCTTACCCGGGCGGCACTGCGGTCGCTGCTGCTGCGCATTCCACTGATGACCCTCAAAACCGTTTTCGCTATTTACTGGCAGGCGCTGCGGCTGTGGCTCAAGCGCGTGCCGCTGTATAACCATCCCGTCAGCAGGAGTGAACGCTCATGACCGATCCCGTCTTTGCGCTTGAACCCGATATCCCGCGCAACGTCCGCATCGCGCGCTGGCTGCTGTTTCGTCTGTTAAGCGGTATCCGCGGCGGCTCGCTGACCCTGCGTGAGGGTGCTCAGACGTTCCATTTCGGCGAGACATCCGCTGCGCTGCATGCGGACGTTCAGATCCTGAGCCCGGGCGTGTACTGGCGTGTCTTAACGGGGGGCAGCCTCGCCGCCGCTGAGGCCTGGATGGATGGCGAATGGGAAACCACACAGCTCACACCATTGCTTGAGATCCTGGCGCTTAACGGGCAGGTGCTTGGCCGGCTGGAAAAGGGATTTCGTCTGTTCAGCAGGCCACTTGAACGGCTTCGTCACTGGACGCGGCGAAACTCACGCGCCCAGGCCCGCGAAAATATTGCCGCGCATTACGATCTGGGTAACACCTTCTATGCCCATTTTCTGGACAACGAGTTGCTTTACTCCAGTGCGCTGTTCACCGCAGATGAGCAGGATCTCACGGCGGCTCAACAGGCCAAAATGGCTCGCCTGTGCGATCAACTGGCGCTGAACGCCAATGATCACCTGCTGGAAATTGGCACCGGCTGGGGTGCGATGGCGGAATATGCCGCCCGTCATTATGGCTGTCGGGTGACCACCACGACGCTGTCGCAGGAGCAATATCTCTGGGCGAAAGAACGGATTGTCCGCGCCGGGTTGCAGGATCGCGTTGAGGTACTGCTGTGCGATTACCGCGACCTCACCGGGGAGTACGACAAGCTGGTCTCGATAGAGATGATTGAGGCCGTGGGGCAGCGCTATCTGCCAACCTTCTTCCGCACCTGTCAGGCCAGGCTGCGACCGGGAGGTCGTATGGCAATACAGGCCATCACCATTCAGGACCAGCGCTATCGCGACTACAGCAAAAGCGTCGATTTTATCCAGCGCTACATTTTTCCCGGCGGTTTTTTACCAAGCATCACCGCCATGAATGAGCTTATGACGCGCCACACCGATTTCGTGATGCGCAATCTCTTTGATATGGGGCCCGACTATGCCCGCACGCTGGCTCTCTGGCGCCAGCGCTTCGTGCATGCATGGCAGGAGATTGAAAAGCTTGGGTTCGATGAGCGGTTTCGTCGGATGTGGCTGTACTACCTCGGCTACTGCGAAGCCGGGTTTAACGCCCGCACCATCAGCGTGGTGCAGCTGACCGCCGAGCGCGTATGAAACATTATTTGCAGGTCTTTCTGCTGGCTATCGCGTTCGATTTTTACTGGGCGCTGGTGGTGCTCTTTCGCGAGCAGGGCCTGATTATCTGGATCGTGCTGGCGGTCGTGGCCTGCCTGCTGTTGCCGTCCGCGTACCGACTTTACGCCATTGCGCTGGCCGCGGCAGGGAGCCTGCTGGATGCGCTCTGGGCGTTGACGGGCCTGATTGCGTTTACGGGAGAGTCACTGATGCCGCTGTGGATGGTGGCACTGTGGCTGATGTTCGCCACCGTCTGGACTCAGCTGACGCGCACAACAACATTACCCGGCTGGCTGCTGACCCTGCTGGCAACCGTGGGTGGGCCTGTCGCCTATCTGATTGGTGAACGGCTTGGCGCCATTACTTTTGTGGAGCCGACCTTTATTGTCATCAGCTGGATGGCACCGGGCTGGCTGGTATTGATGCTGTTTTTCCATCTGCTGGTGGGGAGACAAAAATGAGAGCTGTGGCACTGCTTCTCTTACTGATAATCCTGTCCCCCGTGGCTCAGGCTGCCGACTGGCTGACCTGGCGCAAGGTCGGTGACGCCACGCTGACCTGGGGGCCGTTCACCGTCTATACCTCACAGCTTCGCACGCCGGAGGGGCGTTACAGCGGGGAGAACGGGGATCGGGCGCTGATCATCACTTACGCGCCTGAAATCGACCGTGACGACCTGGTTGAGGCAACGCGCGATCAGTGGCAGGCGCAGGGGATCCTCGAGCAGGAGCCCCAAAGCGAAGCCTGGCTGCGTATGCTCCAGTCGCTCTGGCCCGATGTTGGGCCGGGCAGCCAGCTGGCGTTTGTGGTCACCGACAGGCAGGGGCAGTTCTGGTACCGCGCTTCGGCGACGCAGAAAGCCTTTATTCCGCTGGGACCACGTCAGTCCGCCGCGTTCAGCACGCGCTTTCTGGCAATCTGGCTCAGTCCCCGCACGCAATATCCCGCGCTGCGTCAGCAGCTGACAGGAGGGCAACAATGAAGCGTATTCTGGTCATCGCGCTGGCGGTAACGATGCTGCTGGCCGGCTGCAGTACAGAGGTGACGGAATACCGTCAGCAGCAGCCGAAGCTGGATATCTTCCGCTATTTTCAGGGGAAAACCGAAGCGTGGGGCATGGTGCAGGATCGCAGCGGTAAACAGTTGCGCCGGTTTCACGTTGAGATTGCCGGGGACGTTATCGGCGATACGCTGACGCTCAATGAACATTTCGTCTATGACGACGGCGAAAAGCAGCAGCGGGTATGGCATATCCGACGGATGGGTGGCGAGCGCTACGAAGGCACGGCAGGGGATATCGAAGGGGTGGCAACCGGGCAGGCGGCGGGAAACGCCTTCAACTGGCATTACAGTATGCAGGTGAAAGCCAATGGCAGCACCTGGCTGCTGCACTTTGACGACTGGATGTACCTGCAGGATGAAACCCATCTGTTCAATAAAACAGAGCTGAAGAAACTGGGCGTCACCGTCGCCACGGTGACGCTGTTCTTTACCCGCAAGGCGTGACGTTACTCGCGCCCGGGCGCCGGTTCGGCTGGGGTTTTGCTGCTGAGGTAGATGAAGATCAGCGCAATGGCCAGGCAGACGATGGCCCCGAGACGGCTTAGCGAAAACGGAATGACGGCGTTACCCAGCCAGCCAAAGCTGTCAATCAACATGCTCATGGTGAGCTGGCCGAAGATCACCGCGACCGTGGCAACGGCGGTACCGATACGTTGTACCGCCAGTACCATTATCACAATGTAGGGCACGCCGAACAGGGCACCGAGCAGCTGCCATTTGGGCACGTCCATCAGGGTAACGGCCTGTTTGGGTTCAAAGAAGAAGATCAGCAGGGCGGTGACCAGCGCACCAACGGAAAACGTCAGAAACGCGCTTTTAAAGACGCCCACGCTGCTTCCCAGCTGTCCGTTGATGGCGGCCTGGATGCTCAGCGTCGCACCGCCACACACTGCCAACATAATCATAATCAGTGTCATTTTGTTACCCCTGTGCAACCAGAACCAGCGCGGCAATGATGAAAAGCAGCGCGATGATGCGTTTACCGTTAATCTTTCTGGGCGTGGTGCCCAGCAACCCATAGTGGTCAATGATAAGACTCTTAAAGACCTGACCTGCCAGAATGCCAATCATCGTCAGGGCAATGCCGATGGCCGGCGTGGCGAGGGTCAAAATGACGACGTAAACGGGCCCGAGTACGCCGCCGAGCAGTTGCCATGCGGGCTGCGCGAAAAACGACGGGCTGTTACGCGGGCTGAAAAACAGCATCAGCAGAAACGTCAGCGCGGCACCTGTACCGAAAATACTGAACGTGGCCCATAAATCGCCGACTTCCCCACCCAGTGGCCCCAGCAAGCCAGCCTCTATGGAGAGGCCCATGCCGCCGAGAATAACCAGTAAAATTAACATCCATTGCATATTCATTATCTCTACGTTCTGAAGGCGAAACAGACTAGCCCTGAACATCGATGAGAAAAATGCCATAATGCAGGAAACACCTTTGCAGGAAATGCACTAATGGTTGATGCCGGAAATATGAACATCCGCTCGCTGCGGGTTTTTATTGCGGTTTACGAAGCGCAAAACTTTTCTGTGGTCGCCCGGCGGGAGGGGATGTCTGCCTCGCAGGTTTCACGCGTTATCCATCAGCTTGAGGACGCGCTCGGCCAGCAACTTTTCTATCGTAATACCCGGGCGGTGATCCCAACGGAAAGCGGCCACCTTTTTATCCGCTACGCCAGAGCGATGGTGGAAAGCCTGGAGGAGGCGCGTCGGGAGCTGGATGAGCGTTCGACGGAGCCTTCCGGCACGCTGCGCATTAATGGCCCGGTGTACTTTGGGCAGCGACACGTTGCCCCTGGCCTGCCTGCACTGGCGGCGCGGTATCCCCGGCTGAATATAGAACTGACGCTGACCGATGACTTTATCGACCCGCATAAAGATGCCGCCGACGTTATCTTTCGCATCGGGATGCTGACGGATTCAACCTTTCACGCGCGGGTTTTTGGCCAGCAGCGTTACCATCTGGCCGCGTCGCCGGACTATTTGCGAAAACACGGTGTGCCAGACGGGCCGGATGACCTCAGTCGCCATCGGTGCCTGGTCTACCGCGGGTCGTCAGGTCCCAATCGCTGGCTGGTGCGAGGTCAGGGGGACGCCTGGGTGCATTACCCCGTGGTGCCGCTGATGACCTCCAATAATGCGGAGTCGCTGCTCATTGCCGCGCTGGGCGGGATGGGGATCGTGCTGTTTCCGGACTGGCTGATTGGCGACAGACTGCAGAAGGGGGAACTGGTCGCACTCCTCGCGGAACGGGAGTGCGCCATAAATACCGAGCCGCTGAACATTGCGGCGATCTATCCTCACGCCCGTCACCCGCCCCTGAACGTCAGGGCGGTGATTGATCATTACGTGGCGCTTTTCGGCACCCCGCCTTACTGGCAGACGTAGCGATTACGCGCCGAGTTCTTTACGGATAATGTTGGCGCCGGCGCTCAGGGCGTTGAGCTTTCCGTTGGCAACCTGACGTGAGAGCGGGGCCATCCCGCAGTTCGTTGATGGCCACAGCTTGTCGGCATCGACAAACTGCAGCGCTTTACGCAGCGTATCGGCCACTTCCTCCGGCGTCTCAATGGTATTGGTCGCCACGTCAATGGCACCCACCATCACCTTTTTGCCGCGGATCAGTTCCAGCAGGTCCATCGGTACGCGGGAGTTGTGGCACTCCAGCGAGATGATGTCGATATTGGACGTCTGCAGTTTAGGGAAGGCTTCTTCATACTGCCGCCATTCTGAACCGAGCGTTTTTTTCCAGTCGGTATTGGCTTTGATGCCATACCCGTAGCAGATATGGACCGCGGTCTGGCAGCGCAAACCTTCGATGGCGCGTTCCAGCGCGGCAATACCCCAGTCGTTCACCTCATCAAAAAACACGTTAAAGGCCGGTTCATCAAACTGGATGATATCAACGCCTGCCGCTTCTAACTCCCTCGCTTCCTGGTTGAGAATTTTGGCAAATTCCCAGGCCAGCTTTTCGCGGCTTTTATAGTGAGCGTCATAGAGGGTGTCGATCATGGTCATCGGGCCGGGCAGAGCCCACTTGATCGGTTTATCCGTGAGCTGACGTAAATACTTTGCGTCATCAACGAACACCGGTTTTTGACGCGCGACGGCATCCACCACGGTCGGCACGCTCGCGTCATAGCGGTTACGAATTCGCACGGTCTGGCGGTTCTCAAAATCAACGCCGCTGAGATGTTCAATAAAGGTGGTGACGAAGTGCTGACGAGTCTGTTCGCCGTCGCTGACAATATCAATGCCCGCACGGATCTGCTCATCCAGAGATAAACGCAGCGCATCCTGTTTACCGGCAAGTAATTCCTGATCCTGCAATTTCCATGGCGACCAGAGCGTTTCGGGTTGCGCAAGCCAGGTTGGCTTAGGCAAACTGCCAGCCGTTGAAGTCGGGAGCAATGTTTTCATAGTAGAAGACCTTTATTATCGATTAATTAAAGCGTGTTGTGACCTGACCATTGCTCAAGAAGAGGTTTATAGGGCTTGATGAAATACGCTTCCGTAAATTTGCCCTGTTCAATTGCCAGCCGGCTGCGTTCTTCACGGTCATAAACAATTTTTGTTAATGAATGATCCTCATGATTCAGATCGGGCTGGTAGCATTCTCCGGCGGTCGAGTTCGCATTGTAAATTTCAGGGCGATAAATTTTCTGGAAAGTCTCCATGGTGCTGATGGTGCTAATCAACTCCAGGTTGGTGTAATCCCGTAATAAATCGCCGGTGAAATAAAACGCAAACGGCGCTGCGCTATTCTCAGGCATAAAGTAACGAACCTGCAGACCCATTTTCCCGAAGTACTGCTCGGTTAAGGATGTACCGTCCGGACGATACTCGATGCCCAGCACCGGGTGCTGGTTGCCTGTGCGGCGGTAGGTGTCTTTGCTGGAGACGCTCAGGCAGATCACCGGTGCCTTTTTGAAGTTCTCTTTGTATTCAGGTGAGTTAACGAAATGCCGGAAAATAGTGCCGTGCAGCTCACCAAAATTATCCGGGATCGCGAAGCGGGACTGATTTTTATTGTGCTCCGGCAGCAAGACGCTGAAATCATAATCGCGGACATAGGACGAGAAATTATTTCCAACGATACCGTCGATGCGCTCATGGGTCTTTTTATCAACGATCGTTGTCTGCAATATTTCGATAGCAGGGAAGGGCTTCTCAGCGCCGATATGCAAATCCACAGAAATAATGTCCAGTTCGAGCGCATAGCGATCGGCTTTTGGGTTATCCCAGCGCGCTAACGCGTTAAAACGGTTATTCATCATCACCAGCGTATTACGCAGGTTTTGCTGGCGTTTTTCGCCACGGGCCAGGTTGGCGAAGTTGGTGGTGGTACGCGTATTTTCTGAAGGGTTATAATTTTCATCAAAGCAACTACGCTTAAGGCTAAATGTAAAAGCATTACTCATCGTCGTTATACATCCTAAGTTCTTGTTGCTAAGAAGTTACCAATGCATAATTTATGCCTGAGCCCGTGGCGGAGGGGAAGTGACTTAATTTCACTGCAACATGAGCCATCTTCATGAACAGCGCCTTTCCAGGTATAATCCCCAAAATTTCAATACGGTTTAGAAACGATCATGACAAAACTCACCCTACAAGAGCAGATGCTGAAAGCAGGCTTAGTCAGCAGTAAAAAGATGGCTAAAGTTCAGCGCACGGCCAAGAAATCGCGCGTTCAGGCCCGTGAAGCAAGGGAAGCAGTAGAAGAGAATAAAAAAGCGCAGCTCGAGCGTGACAAGCAGCTGAGCGAGCAGCAGAAGCAGGCGACGCTGGCGAAAGAGTTTAAAGCGCAGGTCAAGCAGCTGATCGAAATGAACCGCATCACCGTGACCAGAGGCACCATCGCCTTTAACTTTACCGACGGCAATCTCATCAAAAAAATCGAGGTCGACAAGCAGACGCAGGCCCAGCTGATCAATGGCCGCCTGGCGATTGCGCGTCTGGTGATTAATGCCAATGGCGACTGCGACTATGCGATTATCCCGGCAGTGGTGGCCGATAAAATCGCCCAGCGCGATGCCGAGAGTATCGTGTTAAACAGCGCCCTGAGTCAGGAAGAGCAGGATGAAGACGATCCGTACGCAGATTTCAAAATTCCTGACGATTTGATGTGGTAAGCAGCGCTTAAAACGGTGCGGCGTGACGGGCGTTAATTGCCTCTGCGCTCACCGGATGCACAAAATCCAGCTCGCTGGCGTGCAGCATCAGCCGCGGTATCTGTTCGGTGCCCGGCAGTGCAAGACCACCATACAGATCGCAGCCTAAAATAGGGTAGCCCAACTGCTGGCAGTGAATACGCAGCTGGTGGGTTCGCCCGGTCTCCGGGGTCAGTCTGACCCGCGTCAACGGCAGTGCCGCATCATAAAACCGGTCCATCACCTGATAGCGTGAGCGTGCGGGCTTGCCGGTAATCGCACAAATCGACATCAGCGGGAACAGCGCCGGATCTTTAGCAATCGGGGCATCAATCACTCCCTCGTCGTTTTCCACATGCCCGCAAAGCAGGGCGCTGTATACCTTTCGCACGGCGCGCTGGCTGAACTGGTGACAGAGAGCGGCGTTAATCGCTTTATTGCGCGCAATCACCATCAGCCCGGATGTACCGAAATCCAGACGATGCACCAGCGTGCAGCCGGGAAACGTCTGTACCAGTCGATAATGCACGGAATCGCGGTTTTGCGGATTTTTGCCTGAAAGGCTGAGCAGACCGGAAGGCTTATTAATCAGGACCAGATGTTCGTCCTGCCAGAGGATCTCGATCTCGTCGTGACACGGTGGGGCAATAAAAGAATCTATAATCGCAGACATCAGACGGCCCGACAGAAGAGTGGGTGCGGATGATAGCGAATTTTTAGCGGCGGGGACAGAAAGAAACCCTCCCACCAGGCGGTGAGAGGGGGATGATTAAGCGGCTACGAGGCTGTCGATAGCGGCTTTCGCGTCGGTCTGCGCTTTGGTCGCAACTTCCGGGCCGTAGGCAATACCTTCAGCAAACACGAAATTCACGTCGGTGATACCGATGAAGCCCAGGAACAGAGTCAGGTACGGTGCAACCAGGTCAGTTGGGGTGTCTTTGTGAATACCACCACGGCTGGTCAGTACAATCGCACGCTTACCTTTCACCAGACCTTCAGGACCGTTTTCAGTGTAACGGAAGGTTACGCCGGCACGGGCAACCAGGTCGAAGTAGTTCTTCAACTGAGTAGGGATGTTGAAGTTGTACATTGGCGCGTTGATCACGATAACGTCGTGCGCCTGCAGTTCAGCAATCAGCTCGTCAGAGAGGGCCAGGGCTTCCTGCTGACGTGGCGTCAGGGGAGCGTCGCTTGGACGCAGCGCGCCAACCAGTTCGCCATCCAGCACAGGAATCGGGTTTGCAGCCAGGTCACGCACGGTGATTTCATCAGCAGAATGCTGTTCACGCCACTGTTCAACGAAGTAGTCAGAGAGCTGACCAGACTGTGAGTACCCTGCCAGAATACTGGATTTCAATACTAATACTTTGCTCATGGGTGATTCCTGTTTTTGCATTTGATTGAAGGGGGTTGCCCCGTTGCTTGTTGACACTCTATTCACAATCCTGTCGCAGGGATAGCGCAATATATCGAAGTCTATGTTCGAATTTTTTGAATAAGGCACTCAAAGCGCCAATGTGATACTCTATAGCAATCATTAAAAAGAGATTTTACCCGGCAGTGCACTGCCCGTTAACGCTATGACAGAACAACAAAAATTAACCTTCCCGATGCTCCTGCAACAGCTTGATTCACTGATGCTGCGTGATAAACAGCGGTTCGCCCGCCGTCTGCACGGGGTGAAGAAGGTTAAAAATCCTGATGCACAACAGGCCATTTATCAGGAGATGGCCAAAGAGATTGAACAGGCGGCAGGGAAAGTCGTGCTGCGCGAAGCCGCACGTCCGGAGATTACCTACCCGGAAAACCTGCCGGTCAGTCAGAAAAAACAGGACATTCTTGACGCCGTGCGCGACCACCAGGTGGTGATTGTCGCAGGGGAGACCGGTTCAGGGAAAACCACTCAGCTGCCGAAAATTTGTATGGAGCTGGGGAGTGGGGTGAAAGGGCTGATTGGTCACACCCAGCCGCGTCGTCTGGCGGCGCGTACCGTGGCGAACCGTATTGCCGAAGAGCTGCAAACGCAGCCCGGCGGCTGCATTGGGTATAAGGTGCGATTCAGCGACCACGTTAGCGATAACACCATGGTCAAACTGATGACTGACGGTATTCTGCTGGCGGAAATCCAGCAGGATCGTCTGCTGATGCAGTACGACACAATCATTATCGATGAAGCGCACGAACGCAGCCTGAATATCGACTTACTGCTCGGGTATCTGAAAGAACTGTTACCGCGTCGCCCGGACCTGAAAATTATCATCACCTCCGCCACCATCGATCCGGAGCGTTTCTCAAAGCATTTCAACAATGCGCCGATTATCGAGGTCTCTGGCCGAACGTATCCGGTGGAGGTGCGCTATCGCCCGATAGTGGAAGACGCGGACGATACCGAGCGCGACCAGCTGCAGGCCATCTTTGATGCCGTCGACGAGCTGGGAAATGAAAGCGCGGGCGACATTCTGATTTTCCTGAGCGGCGAACGGGAAATTCGCGATACCGCTGACGCCCTCAGCAAGCGCGATCTTCGCCATACCGAAATTCTGCCGCTGTATGCGCGCCTGTCTAACAGCGAACAAAACCGCGTGTTCCAGCCGCACAGCGGACGTCGTATTGTGCTGGCCACCAACGTGGCGGAAACCTCGCTTACCGTGCCGGGCATCAAATATGTGATTGACCCGGGTACGGCGCGTATCAGCCGCTACAGCTACCGCACCAAAGTGCAGCGCCTGCCAATTGAGCCGGTTTCTCAGGCTTCCGCTAATCAGCGTAAAGGCCGCTGCGGCCGTGTGTCGGAAGGGATCTGTATTCGCCTCTATTCCGAGGACGATTTCCTGTCGCGCCCGGAGTTTACCGACCCGGAAATTCTGCGCACCAACCTGGCGTCGGTCATCCTGCAGATGACTGCGCTAGGGCTTGGCGACATCGCCGCGTTCCCGTTTGTCGAAGCGCCGGACAAGCGCAATATTCAGGACGGCGTGCGCCTGCTGGAAGAGCTGGGTGCCATCACCACCGACGAGCAGGCTAGCGCCTACAAACTGACGCCGCTGGGCCGTCAGCTCAGCCAGCTGCCGGTTGACCCGCGTCTGGCGCGCATGGTGCTGGAAGCACAGAAACACGGCTGTGTGCGTGAAGCAATGATCATTACCTCCGCGCTCTCGATTCAGGATCCGCGCGAGCGTCCGATGGACAAGCAGCAGGCGTCTGATGAAAAACACCGTCGGTTCCACGATAAAGAGTCCGACTTCCTCGCCTTTGTGAACCTGTGGAACTACCTCGGCGAGCAGCAGAAAGCGCTGTCGTCGAACCAGTTCCGCCGCCAGTGCCGCGTCGATTTCCTCAATTATCTGCGCGTGCGCGAGTGGCAGGATATCTACACGCAGCTGCGTCAGGTGGTGAAAGAGCTGGGCATTCCGGTTAACAGTGAACCGGCGGAGTACCGCGAAATTCACATTGCGTTGCTGACCGGGCTGCTCTCCCATATCGGGATGAAGGATGCCGACAAGCAGGAGTATACCGGGGCGCGTAACGCCCGTTTCTCCATCTTCCCGGGGTCCGGTTTATTCAAGAAACCGCCTAAATGGACCATGGTGGCCGAACTGGTGGAAACCAGCCGCCTGTGGGGCCGCATTGCGGCGCGCATTGATCCCGAATGGGTTGAACCTGTTGCCCAGCACCTGCTGAAGCGCTCATACAGTGAACCGCACTGGGAGCGCGCGCAGGGCGCGGTGATGGCGACCGAAAAAGTGACCGTTTACGGTTTGCCGGTGGTTGGCGCGCGCAAGGTTAACTACAGCCAGATAGACCCCGCGTTGTGCCGCGAGTTGTTTATTCGTCACGCGCTGGTGGAGGGCGACTGGCAGACGCGTCATGCGTTCTTCCGTGAAAACCTCAAACTGCGTGCCGAAGTGGAAGAGCTTGAGCATAAATCCCGTCGCCGCGACATTCTGGTCGACGACGAGGCGCTGTTTGAGTTTTACGACCAGCGTATCAGCCACGATGTGATTTCTGCCCGCCACTTCGACAGCTGGTGGAAGAAGGCCAGCAAAGAGACCCCGGACCTGCTCAACTTTGAAAAGAGCATGTTGATCAAAGAGGGAGCGGAGTCGGTCAGCAAACTCGATTACCCGAACTTCTGGCATCAGGGCTCTCTCAAGCTGCGTCTGACCTATCAGTTTGAGCCGGGCGCGGATGCGGATGGCGTCACCGTACACATTCCGCTACCGCTGTTAAACCAGGTCGAAGAGAGCGGATTCGAGTGGCAAATTCCGGGGCTGCGTCGCGAGCTGGTGATTGCGCTGATCAAATCGCTGCCAAAACCGGTGCGTCGTAACTTTGTGCCTGCGCCAAACTATGCCGAAGCGTTTTTAGGCCGCGTAACGCCGCTGGAGTTGCCGCTGCTGGATTCGCTGGAGCGTGAGCTCAGGCGCATGACGGGCGTAACCGTCGACCGCGACGACTGGCACTGGGATCAGGTGCCCGATCACCTGAAAATCAGCTTCCGCGTGGTGGACGACAAAAACAAAAAGCTGCAGGAAGGCCGATCGCTGACCGAACTGAAAGAGGCGCTGAAAGGCAAAGTCCAGGAGACGCTTTCTGCGGTGGCTGATGACGGTATCGAGCAGAGCGGATTGCACATCTGGAGCTTTGGCGCGCTTCCGGAAAGCTATGAGCAAAAACGCGGCAACTACAGGGTGAAGGCCTGGCCTGCACTGGTGGATGAGCGTGACAGCGTGGCCATCAAACTCTTTGATAATCCACAGGAACAACAGCAGATGATGTGGCGTGGTCTGCGTCGTTTGCTGCTGCTTAATATTCCGTCACCGATTAAATATCTGCACGAGAAGTTACCGAACAAAGCCAAGCTTGGCCTCTACTTTAACCCGTACGGTAAAGTGCTGGATCTGATTGACGACTGCATCTCCTGTGGCGTGGACAAGCTTATTCACGAGGCGGGCGGTCCGGTCTGGTCAGAAGCGGAGTTTGCGGTACTGCATGAGAAAGTCAGGGCAGAACTGAACGACACCGTGGTGGACATTGCGAAACAGGTCGAGCAGATCCTCACCACCGTGTTCAATATCAACAAACGCCTGAAAGGGCGCGTGGATATGACCATGGCGCTGGGGCTGTCGGACGTGAAAGCGCAGATGGCCGGGTTAGTGTACCGTGGATTCGTTACCGGCAACGGCTTCAAACGCCTTGGCGATACGTTGCGTTATCTGCAGGCGATCGAAAAACGTCTGGAGAAAATGGCTATCGATCCGCATCGTGACCGCGCGCAGATGCTGAAAGTGGAAAGCGTGCAGAAGGCATGGCAGCAGTGGCTCAACAAATTGCCGCCGGCGCGCCGTGACGATGAAGACGTGCAGGCGATCCGCTGGATGATCGAAGAGCTGCGCGTCAGCTTCTTTGCCCAGCAGCTCGGAACGCCGTATCCCATTTCGGATAAACGTATTTTGCAGGCAATGGAGCAGATTTCGGCGTAACGTCGGGTGTTCGCCCTCTCTCTGTGAGAGAGGGCATCTGCGTTTAGCGATTCACCACGGCCAGGGTAAAGCCATCCCATCCTTTACTGCCCACCGTTTGTAGCGCGGTCGCCGTCAGGCGCGGGTTATCCCCGATCATCTCAATAAATCGTCTGACGCCCTGTACGCGGGCATCGTCACTTTGCGCGTTAATCACTTCGCCGTCACGAACCACATTATCCCCGACGATCAGCGTTCCCGGGCGTGAGTAGTACAGTGCCCACTCCAGATACCCCGGATTGTTTGGCTTATCGGCATCAATAAAGATCAGGTCGAACGGTGGAACATCACCGACGTGTTCAAGAGAGTGCAGCGCCGGGCCTTCAATGAGCTCAATCCGATCGCTGAGCCCCGCCAGCTGGATATTCTGCCGTGCAACACGGGCATGGATGGGGTCCGCTTCGAGGGTGATCAACTTCCCGTCAGGTGGCAGCGCACGCGCCATCCAGATAGTGCTGTAGGCGCCCAGCGTGCCGATTTCAAGGATCCGCCGTGCCTGCGTCATGCGGACAAAAAGCGCCAGCAGCTGCCCCTGATTGGCTGCGACATCGTGTTCGGGTAAACCAGCTCGCTGGTTGTTTTCCAGCACCCGCTGGAGGATATCATCCTCGGGAATGAGTGAAGAGATCATGTAATTATCGACTGCAGACCACTGTTGTTGCATAGATTGACTCCTGAGTGGCAAACACCGGGTTGCGCTGCGATCCGGTTTTCGCCCCCTCCATGCCGGAGAGGGCCTGTGGGGTATCAGGTCACGCGTTGCTCCAGCCTCCGCCCAGTGCTCTGTACAAATCAACCTGCGCCAGCAGCAGGTTATTTTTGACCTGCACGACGCTGGTTTGTACCGAGAACAGCGTGCGCTGGGCATCCAGCACATCCAGGTACGACGAATAGCCGTTGCGATAGCGGTTTTGCGCTATGCGCAGCGTCTCTTGCGCCACATCTTGTTGGGCAAGCAGCTCCGTCAGTTGTTCCTGATAGCGCGTGATGGCATCAAGACTGTTATTGACCTCGGCAAAGGCGTTACGGACGGTTTTTTCATAACTGTAAAGCGCCTGGTTGCGCTGGGACTGCGAAATATCCACCTGTGCATTCAGCGCCTGGCGGTTGAGCAGCGGAGCAAGAATGCTGCCGCCGACGCTCCAGAGCTGCAGCGGGTTGTCGAGTAAGCCGGAGAGCGTGCGATCCTGTATCGATCCGGTTGCGGTCAGGTTGATCGACGGCAGCAGGCTGGCGCGTGAGGCAGCCAGCGAGGCATCAGCCGCAACCAGTTGCTTTTCAGCCTGCACAATATCCGGACGGCGATTAAGCAGCGAGGAGGGCAGTTGCGAGGGCAATGTCAGGGGCGTCAGGGCCGCGAAGCTTTCACTGCGCGCGACCTCGCCCGGGTTGCTCCCCAGCAGCAGGCTCAGGGCGTTCTCCTGCTGTGCAATCTGATGCTGCAGCAGGGGAACCTGCGCCCGCGTGGATCGCAGTTCGGAGTCGGACTGCATCAGCTCCAGGCGCGAACTGTAGCCCGTTTCAAACTGGCGTTTAGCGAGAGTGAATGCCTCTTCCCGAGACTTCAGCGTGGAGCGGGTGACGCGAAGCTGTTCATCGAGGGACAGCAGGGTGATATAGCCGGAGGCGACCGAGGACGCCACGGTAAGATCTGCTGCCGCCGCCGCGGCTTTCTGCGCGTCCAGCGAGGCTTCAGCCGCATTCGCGGTGCTGCGGTTTACGCCCCAGATATCGACATCATAGCTGGCGGTGAGGCTGCCTTTATACAGGCTGCTGTAGATCGGCAGACCGGTGGCAGCAGATTGTGTCCGCGCGCGGGTGCCCGTGACGCCAGCATCCAGCGACGGAAACAGGCTGCCGTCGGCCGCGTAGACCCGCGCCTGATACTCGTTAATCCGTTCGCGGGCAATCAGCACGTCGCTGTTGTTCTTAAGCGCCTGGTCCACATAGCGGTTCAGATTATTGTCGTGGAAATTACGCCACCAGAGCTGTTCTGCAGGGCTTGCCGGGCCTGCCGTTGCTCGCCATTGCGTGGGGATGTGCAGCGACGGCTGCGCCGGTTTCACGTCAACCGACTGGCAACCGGCCAGCACGGTCATGATCATCAGAACGGCTATCGGGCGAAGGGTCATTGCTTCGCCTCCCGCGTATCAATGGTCACCTGCACCGACATGCCCGGACGCAGAAGCTGATAGGCTTCCTGGTCACCCAATACTTCGATTCGCACCGGAATACGCTGGGCAATTTTGACAAAATTACCCGTGGCGTTATCCGGCGTGATGGCGCTGAACTCAACGCCGGTTGCCGGAGAGATGCTCTCCACGCGGCCCTGATAGGCCTTATCATTTAACGCATCGACGGTGAATTTCACCGGCTGACCCACCCGAAGCTCCGCCAGCTGCGTCTCTTTAATATTGGCGATCACCCAGTGCTGAGGCGGCACGAGGGTGGTGAGGTGGGTTCCGGCGGTAACGTAAGCGCCCAGACGAACGGCGATCTGACCAAGCTGGCCGTCGCGAGGCGCCACAATGCGCGTGTTTTGCAGGTCAATTTGCGCCAGCTCCAGCGCCGCTTTGGCGTTTTCCACATCCGCCTCCAGCGCGCCGCGATTGACGATCACCGTTTGCAGATCCTGGCGCGACATTTCCAGCGTGGCTTTCGCCTGATCAATGTCGGCGCTGCCCTGGGCTGCGCTTGCCAGCGCGGCGTCGCGCTCACGGATAGACAGTGAACCATCCGCCGTCAGGTCCTTCACGCGCTTCAAATCCGCCTGGGATTTCAGACTCTGGGCGCGGGCATTTTTCAGAGCCGCTTCGTTTTTGGCGATCACCGCTTCGGCGCTTTTGCGCTGTTGCAGGTTGTTGTTCAGGGCGGCAATCTTCATCGCCAGCTGCGCTTCGGCCTGATGCACCCGCTGGCGGTAGATACGGTCATCAATCTGCAGCAGCAGCTCGCCCTTTTTGACCCGGTCGAAATCCTGCACCTTCACCTCAGTGATATAGCCGTTAACCTGCGGGCTGATAAAGGTCGTCTGTCCGCGCACGTAGGCATTATCAGTAAACTGCGAGTGGCGGGTAAACGGGGGTAGCTGCCAGGCGTAGAGGATCACCAGTACGCCGACAATACCGATTGCCGCCGCGGTGAAAACCGAAACGATACGAACATTTTTACGGGTGTTGGCCTGCTCTTTAGCGGCATCCTGCTGACTCATAACATCTCCAGAGAAATCATCTTCATATTCATTACTTGTTGCCTGTTGCCTTCTTCAGGGCCATACGGGCAGTCAGGCGCAGGCGCAGCAAGCGCCATAAAATCCAGACCAGGGTGGCGGCGGCAATGCTCGCCGTCAGTAAATAAGTATCGTTATAAGCCAGAATATTTGCTTCAAGCGATGAAACCGTTTGCAGCTGGGTGATGGCCTGGGTACCCAGCAGCGAGCTGTCGCCAATCAGGCTCCGGTACAGCCCGGTGTAAGCCTGAATACGGTCATTCACCAGCGGGTTCAGGGTTGTGAGCTGATCGGCCAGCATGCTGGAGTGGTATTTCTCGCGCCAGGTCTGGAAGGTCCCCAGGATGGCAGAGCCGAGCAGGCCGCCGAGGTTCTGGCTCATGCCAAACATCACCGAGAAGCTCACCAGGTTACGTGGATCGGCGATTACCCCGCCAATGGCGGCCAGCATGGCGGGCGCGAGGAAGAAGGCGCTGCCGAAGCCCAGCAGGAACTGGCTGAGCATCAGCTGGTCCGGGCGGGTCAGGTTGTTCGACTGGCTGTCCAGCAGGGAGGCAACAATCATGAGCGCCAGCGAGGTAATGATCGGCCACGCCAGTTTTGTGGGCTTGATGGTCAAACAGCTGGTCACAATCCCGCAGACAATACCGGCAAAAATAGACCACGCCAGGTGGGTCATCTGCTCATTCTGCAGGCCGACATACTGCAGCCAGCCGATAACGCCGGTGTTTTGCTCCGCCAGCACGATGCGGATCAGCAGCATAATGAGCCCGAGACGCACGATGCTGCCGCTCGACAGCCAGCGGGTATTCAGCAACGGGTTAGAACGGTTATGTTCAAACACGATCGCAGACACGATTAATACCAGCGCTAATGCCAGCGACCAGCCGATCCACGGCGCTTCAAACCACCAGTAAAGACGGCCTAAGGAGAGCACCGCGCAGAGCAGCGCCATCCCCGGGGCCAGTAAAAAGAAGGTGATGAAGTCTTTTTTCTCGAAGACCTTGCGCCGGTCGCCAGGAGGCAGTTTCAACGCTATCACGCAGGCCAGTGAAATGAGCGCCAGCCCGAGCTCAAAGAAGTAAAGCCCGCGCCACTCGTCAAGCTGCAGCAGCTCGGTCGAAAAGAGGCGGGCGAGGGGGATGGCGAGCGATGACCCGGTAATCCCGATGGTCAGCGCCTTCAGACGGTGTTTCGCGGGCCAGGCCTGTATCTGGTAGTAAATACCGAGGGAGCTGAGCGCGGCGGCCACCATCCCGTGTGCGGCACGCACCATCAGCGCGGAGCTGAGATCGTTTACAAACAGGTGGAAAAAGGTGACCAGCACATACAGCACCAGAAAACCTTCCGTGAAGGCGCGCAAACCATACTGCTGGCGGAATTTCACCAGCAGCAGGTTGATGGAGATGTTGGTCATCACATACACCGCCGGGAGCCAGGCGATTTCTGTCGACCAGGCCCCGAAGGTTCCCTGCAGATTTTGCAGATTGGCGGTGACCACCGCATTACCCAACGCCCCCGTCAGGCACACCAGCAGACCGACAACCCCGTAGGCAATCCGTTTTGGCGTGCTGTGTTCTGGCGTGGAGGGCGAACCCAACAGGGCGGGTTTCTCATGAGGCTGCCACTCGCGAGGAGCATAAGGGTCGCGTTCGGGCAGGCGCATAACGTCTTTTACCTTAGAAAAAATTGAATAATGAGTGGGCTAACGATTCTACGTTTGCCGCAAATGATAATTCAAGTGAATATGATTTTCGCAGGTTAATCAAATGTTGAAGAACAGGTTAAGGAAAAAGAGCGGCCCGGAAGGCCGTTGTTTTGTCGATCTGAAGTCGTTAATCTGAACCTGAGCAACTGAGGACATCACCATGGTTCAGACGCATTTTCCCCTTCTGCCGGAGTCAACCCTGGCGGCAATCAACACGGTCGGCCAGTGGCTGGCACAGGATGATTTGGGCGATACCCGCGACGTGGCGGCGGTTGACAGGGTTATTCTGGCCGGAAACGCGGTGATGCCGACCATCGACGCTGCCTGCCGTCTTGCCGCTGAACACGACGTTCCGTTACTGATTAGCGGAGGGATTGGCCATTCGACCGCGTTTTTGTATGCGGCCATCGCTCAGCATCCGCGTTATCACACTGTCCCGGTAACGGGGCGAGCGGAAGCACGTATTCTGGCCGATATTGCCCGCCAGTTCTGGCAGATCCCTGATGCGCGCGTGTGGGTTGACGATCAATCAACCAACTGCGGAGAAAACGCGCGTTTTAGCTGGAACATGCTCAAACAGCATCAACAGACGTCCGGGCGTGTGCTGGTCGTGCAGGATCCGACCATGCAGCGCCGCACGATGGCAACCTTTGCCCGCGTGTGCCGTGACGAGTCTGCTTCGCCGCAGTGGGTCAGCCACCCGGGCTATACACCGGTGCTGAAAAATGGCGAAAACGGGCTGGTGTTCAGCGGGGAGAGTGCTGGTCTCTGGCCGGTAGAGCGTTATCTCTCGCTCATTTTAGGCGAGCTTCCGCGACTCTGTGATGACATGAACGGCTATGGCCCGGCCGGGCGTGATTTTATTGCACACGTTGAATTCCCCGACGAGGTGACTGCAGCGTGGGCACGGTTAAAGCAGGATCCTGTGCTTACGGATGCCCTGAACCACCGGTCGCTTCTCTGAGCAGAGGCCGTTTGCGGTATTCCCCTCTCCGCGGAGAGGGGACAGGCATTACAGCGAGGCGAATTTGTCCAGCGTGCGCACCAGCTGGGTGACGAAACCGTATTCGTTGTCATACCAGGCGACGGTTTTCACCAGTTGCAGATCGCCAGCCTCTGATACCTCGGTCTGTGTGGCGTCAAAGACAGAACCAAAGTGAGAGCCAATCACATCAGACGAAACAATCTCTTCATCGGTATAACCAAAAGATTTATTCCCCTGCGTCGCTTTTTTCAGCGCGGCGTTGATCTCCTCAACGGTGACCTTTTTACCCAGAATCGAGACCAGCTCGGTCACTGAACCGGTTTTCACCGGTACGCGCTGGGCGTGGCCTTTCAGCTTGCCGCTGAGGGCCGGAATCACCAGACCGATGGCTTTGGCCGCCCCGGTGGTGTGCGGAATGATATTCTCCGCCGCGGCGCGTGAGGCGCGAAGGTCTTTCCCGCGCGGGCCATCCACCAGCGCCTGCGTGCCGGTATAGGCGTGAATGGTTGTCATGGTGCCCACTTTTATTTCAAACGCATCGTGCAGGGCTTTTGCCAGTGGGGCGAGGCAGTTGGTGGTACAGGAAGCAACGGAAATAATCGTATCACTGGCGTCAATGGTATCGTCATTCACGTTATACACGATGGTTTTCATCTCACCGGCAGGGGCAGAGATCAGCACTTTTTGGGCACCGGCCTCGAGGTGTGCCTGTGATTTTTCTGCCGACGTGTAGAAGCCGGTGCATTCCACGACGATATCCACGCCCGCGGCTTTCCACGGGATATGTTTTGCCTCTTTTTCGGCGTACACGGCGATAGTTTTTCCATCAACAATCAGGGCGTCTTCGGTGAAATCTACGCTCCACGGGAAGCCACCGTAGTTGGAATCATGCCTGAGCAGGTAGGCCAGCACTTTGGGAGAAGTAAGATCGTTGATAGCGACGACGGTGTTGCTGTCCTGGGTTTCAAGAAGGCGACGCAGGACAAGGCGTCCTATGCGTCCAAATCCGTTAATGCCAATTTTACTCATGGTGTACTCCTGTGAACGCGTCTTTGCGACAGTTTGAACTCATCCAGGCTTAGACCATCACGGACAGGGCGGCAATTGAAGGTAAGCGTCAAGTCACTGCCGCCTGTGATTCCAGTCCCGGGATCGCTAGCTTAGAGCTCCGTCTAATTTAGAAGGAGCTCTGTTTATGGAAAATGCTGCCAACTGGCGAACTGAATCGCGTACCGTCTATTCCAGTGACTTCAAACTTCGGATGGTCGAACTGGCTTCACGACCAGATGCCAACGTCGCACAACTGGCGCGGGAACATGGCGTTGATAATAATCTCATTTTTAAGTGGCTACGCCTCTGGCAGAGAGAGGGGCGAATCTCTCGTCGAATGCCTGCAACTATCGTGGGGCCGGTGGTACCTCAATCTCTTCCGGCTTCTCCGACTCTGTTGTCCGTCGACGTTTTCAACGACCCGTTGCCCGCCGCAGAGAATGACACTCTGTGTACGTTCTCCTCCGCTCACGCCAGCGCCACTTCCTGTCATGTTGAGTTCCGCCACGGCAAAATGACGCTGGAGAACCCGTCGTCAGAGTTGCTGACTGTGCTGATCCGCGAATTGACCGGGAGGACACAATGATATCCCTCCCGTCAGGCACCCGCATCTGGCTGGTCGCCGGGGCCACGGATATGCGTAAATCCTTCAACGGGCTGGGCGAACAGATACACCACGTTCTGGATGAGGATCCCTTCTCCGGCCATCTGTTTATCTTCCGGGGACGCCGTGGCGATACCGTGAAAATACTTTGGGCTGATGCTGATGGTCTGTGCCTGTTTATCAAACGCCTGGAAGAGGGACAGTTCGTCTGGCCTGCTGTACGCGACGGCAAAATCGCGATCACCCGCTCACAACTTGCCATGCTCCTTGATAAGCTGGACTGGCGCCAGCCAAAAATATCCCGCCTTAACTCACTGACAATGTTGTAAAAAAATCATGACCGCATTATAAAAGCGGTTATGAATCACGACTATCTCGCCCGTATCGCTGCGCTGGAAGACACGCTTCGCCAGAAAGACAGTCAGCTCAGTCTCGTTGCAGAGACTGAGTCATTCCTGCGTTCTGCACTGGCCCGCGCAGAAGAGAAAATAGAGAACGAAGAGCGCGAGATAGAGCATCTGCGGGCACAGATAGAAAAACTGCGTCGAATGTTGTTCGGTACCCGCTCCGAAAAACTTCGCCGACAGGTTGAAGAAGCCGAAGCCCTGCTGAAACAGCAGGAGCAGCAAAGCGATCGCTACAACGGACGGGAAGACGATCCGCAGGTACCTCGCCAGTTGCGTCAGTCCCGCCATCGTCGCCCGTTACCGGCACACCTTCCCCGCGAGATACATCGGCTGGATCCTGCGGAAACCAGCTGTCCGGAATGCGGCAGCGGTATGGCGTACCTCAGCGAAGTCAGCGTGGAGCAGCTGGAACTGGTCTCCAGCGCCCTGAAAGTGATCCGCACGGTCAGGGTGAAAAAGGCCTGCACCCGATGTGACTGTATCGTTGAAGCACCTGCGCCATCACGTCCCATCGATCGGGGTATCGCCGGGCCGGGTCTGCTGGCCCGCGTGTTAACGGCCAAATACTGCGAACACCTGCCGCTGTATCGCCAGTGCGAAATCTTTGCCCGTCAGGGCGTGGATCTGAGCCGGGCTCTGCTCTCCAACTGGGTGGATGCATGTTGCCGGTTAATGGCCCCGCTGGATGAGGCCCTTTACCACTACGTGATGGACTGCCACAAACTGCATACGGATGACACTCCGGTTCCGGTGCTTGCACCGGGCAGAAAGAAGACGAAAACCGGGCGTATCTGGACGTATGTACGTGACGACAGAAGCGCAGGTTCATCAGATCCGCCAGCGGCATGGTTCGCCTTCTCGCCAGACCGGCAGGGAAAACATCCTCAGCAACACCTTCGCCACTATCATGGTGTGCTGCAGGCGGATGCCTTCGCAGGCTACGATCGGTTGTTCAGTCCGGAACGTGAAGGAGGGCCGCTGACAGAAGCCGCATGTTGGGCCCATGCCCGCCGAAAAATCCATGATGTCTGTATAAGCACTCACACAGCGACAGCAGAAGAAGCCCTGAAACGTATCGGTGAGCTGTACGCGATAGAAGAAGAAATACGCGGCCTCACGACAGAAGAGCGTCTGGCAGCCAGACAATCGCAAAGCAAACCACTGCTGGCATCGCTGCATGAATGGCTGGTAGAAAAAAATGAGACGCTGTCGAAAAAGTCCCGTCTGGGCGAAGCGTTCGCTTATGTCCTGAACCAGTGGGATGCGCTGTGCTACTACTGTGAAGATGGCCTGGCAGAGCCTGATAACAACGCTGCCGAACGAGCCCTTCGTGCCGTCTGTCTTGGGAAAAAGAATTTTATCTTCTTCGGCAGCGACCACGGTGGTGAGCGCGGAGCCCTGCTGTACGGACTGATCGGGACGTGCAGGCTGAATGGTATCGATCCGGAAGCCTACCTTCGCCATATCCTGAGCGTACTGCCGGAGTGGCCCAGCAACAAAGTGGCCGAACTGCTGCCATGGAACGTGGTTCTTACCGATAAATAACCGTCAATACGGCGCTCACTTAACGCTTACATTGAAGAAGCTTCATGCGAGGGGAAGTATTTGAAAAACCATACAGAAAAATTAATGAATTTTTAAGGAAAGGGGATTATGTTGGCGCGATATCGGTTATTTATCAGGAAATCTCATGCGTACTAAATATACAAGCCTGCAAATTGCTATCCACTGGCTGGTGTTTTTGTTAATCATCGTCGCCTACTGCGCGATGGAGTTCAAAGGCTTCTTCCCACGCACCGCCCGGCCGGTAATCAACATGATCCACGTTTCGTGCGGCATCTCTGTGCTGGTGTTGATGGTGACGCGTTTAGTGGTTCGCCTTAAATTCCGCGCACCGCCGATTGAACCAAAGCCAAAACCGATGGTGACCGGGCTGTCCCATCTTGGTCATCTGGTGGTGTATCTGCTGTTCATCGCGTTGCCGCTGATTGGTATTGTCATGATGTATAACCGCGGTACTGACTGGTTAGCCTTTGGTCTGGTGATGCCGCACGCGGCAGAATCGAATTTTGATCTGGTCGACGTTCTGAAAGAATGGCACGAGACGCTGGCCAACGTGGGGTACGTTGTGATTGGTCTGCACGCGATGGCGGCGCTGATGCATCACTATTTCTGGAAAGACAACACCCTCCTGCGCATGATGCCAAAAAAACGCCAGTAACCCATAACAACGAGCCCTGCAGCAGTCTGCAGGGCTGTTTTTTAGCGTTTTATTGCAGTTGAGCGCGCTCTTCCGGGGTTAACTCCAGCGCCTGAGTGGTGCCCGTCTCTGAGGATTTCACGGCCGCTTCCAGTACCGCCATTACCGCCAGCGCCTCGACCGGATGAACCGGATTGGTGATTTTTCCGAGTAGCGCATCACGCACGTTGATGTAGTACTGACGCTGATCGCCTTTCGGCGTGGTAACGGTCTGCGGCTCACCGTTTACACCAAAGAACACCATGCTGTCACTGTCCTCGCCCCAGGCCTCACTGCCGGGGATCACGCCCGCCAGCAGCTGCGCTTCCTGTTGGTCGATTCGGGCTTTCACCACGCTGCCTTTATCGCCGTGAACGGTAAAACGTGCCGTTCCGCCAGCCACCAGCATGCTGCAGTGCAAAATCACTTTATGTTGCGGATAATCTAAGACCACGTGTGCCCAGTCGTTAATTTCCGCGCCGTCACGCAGCGTGGCGATATTGCCCTGTACCGACTGTGGCAGTCCAAAGAGCTGCAGCGTCTGGTCAATCAGGTGCGGCCCCAGATCAAACCACAGACCGCTACCGGGCACGTTTTGCTCTCTCCAGCGCACGCGCACTTCCGGGCGGAAACGGTCAATGTGCGACTCAAGGTGTTTGACCTTGCCAAGGGTTCCTTGCTCAATAACCTGCTTAATGCCGAGGAAGTCGCTGTCCCAGCGGCGGTTATGGAAGACGGAGAGCAGCCGTTGCTTCTCTTGCGCCAGGGCAATCAGGTCGCGGGCTTCCTGCATGTCGAGCGTGAACGGTTTATCCACGACCACATGTTTGCCTGAATTCAGGGCAAGCGTTGCCAGCGGCGCGTGGGTGGCGTTAGGGGAGGCAATCACCACCAGATCGACATCGGGATGCTGAATTGCCTCTTCCGGGGTTGCCACCACCTGAACATCAGGAAGATCGCGTTTAACCTTCTCTTCATCACGAGACGAAACCACCGCCAGCTTAAGGCCGTCCACGGACTGGATCAGCGGGGCATGGAAGGTCTTGCCTACAAATCCATACCCGATCAGCGCAATGTTGATTGTCTTCACTTTACTCATGACCTTCTCCACGTTATTTCGCGCAAACCGTAATGTGCATTGCGCCAGGGTCCCCAAGCTCAGGCCAGGGACGATCTAAAAAGAGGTGCTGGATGTTGGATAATCCGCTGACCAGATACGGTTCACAGCGGTTTAGTTTCAGATGGTCGGCGACAATCCAGCGCTCATGGCTGGCCGCGAGCATCGCCCGTTTGACCTCGGCATCGGCCTCTTTTCCGGCGCTCAGACCGAGTTCAGCATGAATAGCACAGGCTCCCAAAATGGCGATATCCGCGCGGTAGCGTGACAGCAGGGAGAGGGTGGCGCTGCCGGCAAACAGTCGCTGCTTGTGATCCCATTTTCCGCCGAGCAGGATCAGTTCGATATCGTCACGGTCGCTGAAGTGCCACGCGATATCCAGCGAGGTGGTGATGATTGTCAGCGGTCCCTTCAGGAACGAGGCGACAGCCATTACCGTGCTCCCCGCATCCAGAAACAGCGTCGAACCTGGCGGAACAGCCTGCGCCACCTGCTTACCAAGACGTTGTTTGGTTTCCGGCAGCAGTGTATTGCGCCCCTGACGATTCATGGCCGACAGATTCAGGGCAATTGCCCCGCCGTGGTTCTTTTGCGCCAGCCCCTGTTTCTCGAGATCGGTCAGATCCCGGCGGATGGTGTCCGCTGAGACCTGCAGTTTGTCCGCCAGTTCCGTAATGCTGGCCTGCCCGTGCTCACTAATGATATCAAGCACATATTTTTGTCTGGCCGTTTTGTGCATGGGTGAATCCCGCAAAATGTCGCAATAAGTTGCATATTACAGCATTTTACCGCAGAGGGAAGGGTGTTGATCGCCTGTAAGTATCAATGTCCGGTATTGTTCACATTGGTTATTATTAAAATGTTATTAATACGGTGTGAGTGATTCATTCCAAATGTTAACAGCAATGTTACTGTTGTGTTTTATTAAACACACTGGCGGATATAACCATTGTGATACCAATATACAACCATTAATGCTTTAATGAAATTAATAAATAGCAATAAATTCTGTGTATTTTTATATTAATAGATATTAATGTTGTATATGGCATTATGGTTACTTAAATTGACATTTCTTTGAAAATCTTTGTGTCTGACGCATGCTGAAATTAACGCAAAAATGTGCATCCGGCGATTCTAAAATTTTACTTAAATAACAAAGACTTTATTTGTTTCATTTGAAAGCCCCTTTTTAAGGTTTTGTCCAGAAACCCCATCTTTTTTCTTATCTGTAACACCACATTAACATTGTGGGTGTAGTTGCCTATAGCGCATTTTGTTATGCTGCAAACCAGTTAAAGAAATAAGTAAATTCTTATTGTCATAAGAATATGGTCGGCTCTCATCTCCAATGGAAATGGGGTTGGGGAGCGTTTGTCCAATATTTATTCGGACCCAGGTAAGATATTTGTCGAATTATTTATACCCCTTTAGGGGTAAATATTTAAGCGTCATTCAAAGTCAGGGAGATAAAAATGACTATCATGCGAAATAATATGTTGCTGAGATTTCCAGTCGCCCTGGCATTAATTTCGCTAGCCTTTAATACGGCCTCTGCGAATAGCCGCCAGGTGGGGATTGCTCCGATTGCCGCGACAACATTAAAAGAGAGTATTCTTTTTGCCATCGATCGCGATCCGTCGATTAGCCAGCAGGCCGCGCAACTGGGAATAGGTCAGGCACAAATAGATGAAGCACGCAGCGGCTGGATGCCACAAATATCGTTAAACGGTAGCGCCGGCCATAGCCAGACCACCGATTCCAGCGGCTCGCTGCGCAATTCTGCGGCCTGGGGATTGAGTCTGACGCAGCTGGTATACGATTTTGGCAAGACCAACAACAGCATCGACCAGTCCACGGCGCAGCGCGATAGCTATCGTTACCAGTTGATGAGCACCTTGTCTGCGGTGGCGGAAAAAACGGCGCTCAGCTACGTAGAAGTCAAACGCTATTCCGACCTGTTGCAGGCCGCCAAAGAGAACGTTCAGGCGCTCAAAAACGTTGAACAACTGGCCAAACTCCGCGCCGACGCAGGCGTCAGTTCAACCTCTGACGAGCTTCAGACGCGCACGCGCATTGCCGGTATGCAGGCCACGGTCGAGCAGTATAACGCGGCGTTAAACAGCGCCCGCGCACGGCTTGCGGTGTTGACTGGCATGGAGGCCGAGCGCTATTCACCTGTACCGGCGAAGCTTGCCGTTGAGCAAGATTCGCTTAATCGCATTGATTACTCGGCCATTCCCGCGGTCATGGCCGCGCAGAATATGGAGCGTTCAGCTCAGTATGGCGTGGCAACGGCAAAGTCTCAGCACTGGCCGACGTTAAGCCTGAAAGGAGGCCGCACCCGCTACGAGTCCGACAACCGTTCTTACTGGGATGACCAGATTCAGCTCAATATTGACGCACCGCTATACCAGGGTGGCGCCGTTTCAGCCCGCGTTCGCCAGGCCGAAGGGGCAAGGGCCATGGCATCGTCTCAGGTTGACCAGGCGCGGTTCGATGTCCTGCAAAAAGCCTCTGTCGCGCAGGCTGACTGGACCGGCGCGCAGGGGAGAATGCAGGCGGGGAAGCTGCAGCTGGAAAGCGCGTTACGCGCCCGGGATGTTTACAGAAATGAATATACCCTGAGCAAGCGGAGCATTAACGATTTGCTCAGCGTTGAACAGGATGTCTGGCAAGCCACCTCAGCCAAAATAATGGCTGAATATGATGGCTGGAGTTCGGCGATTAATTACGCATCTGCCGTTGATAATTTGATGCCAATGATCGGCATAGAGAAAAACGCTGCCGCAAAATTACCTGATTTGAGTTAAAAAACACGCGTCTTTTTGTGCGAAATAAGTAAGAAAATAATGGGTGCTTTTTCCCAGGGATAGCTACATCCATTTGGTGGACATATCCACAGGAATCCGGACACCTGCAAGGAGAGGAAAATGAGTAACGTAAAAATTGTTGATGTCATCATTCGCAAATCGGCCGAGAAAACGAAATTAACCGGAGAGGGTAATTTGTCGGTTTCTATTTCTTCGCCGAGTGTGATTGAAATTCAGGGTTCTGCTCAGGATGTTGTGCGTTATGTTCGCCAGGGTAAAGACCTGCTTATTTATATGAAAGACGGCAGCGTTATTCGCTGCAATAACTATTTTGTTGAAGATCCACAGACCCATAATCAATCAGAACTGGTCTTCAACGATCAGCAGGAACTGACGCATATTTCTTTTGCCGATGCCGGGGAAGCGTCTGGCGTTGCTGTTACCGAGTTAACCGCGCAGGCTACGCCGGTTGCCAGCATTGAGCCTTTCCTTGAGCAGGGAAGCGTTCTCAATGACGCGCCATGGGGATGGATTGCAGGCGCTGCGTTGGGCGGCGGTGCCATTGGCGCACTGCTGGCGCACGGGGGTGACGGCGAAACCAAAACTAAAGTCATCGACAACACCAAAGATGTTGAAAGCGCGACGCCGACCTTTTTGCTGACGGACAACGCGGGTGATAAGCAGGGTGTGCTGAGTGGAAAAGCGATCACGGACGACCACACCCCAACCTTCAGCGGTACCGGGCAGCCGGGCGCGACCATTCAGGTTAAAGACAGCAGCGGAAGCACCATTGCCAGCACCATGGTCGGGAAAGAGGGTACCTGGACCGTAAAACTCCCGACTCAGGCTGACGGCGAACATACCTGGTCTGTCGTGCAAATCGACGGGAGCAAAACGACGCAGGCGGGCAGCATTACCGTCACAATTTCTACCGCTAACGCCAGCATCACGCTGGGGACAACGGCCGGTGACAACGTGATCAATGCCAGCGAACACTCCGCTGGCTTTACGCTGTCCGGCACCAGCAAAAATCTGGCGCAGGGAACCGGGCTTACCGTCACGCTGAACGGCAAAACCTACACGGCGGAAGTGGGGGCCGGCGGCGTATGGAGTGTGAACGTGCCTGCCGCGGATGCACAGGCGCTGGGTGACGGCACCTGGACGGTGAACGTCAGCGGTAAAGACGCCGCGGGCAATACCGTGAGCGGCAGCCAGACGATAGGTGTGGATACCAACGCGCCAGCGCTTTCTGTTGATACGATTGCGCAGGACAACATCATCAACGCGGCTGAGCACAACCAGGCGCTGACGCTCACCGGTAAAACCGATGCGGAAGCCGGCCAGATTGTGACGGTAACGCTCAACGGGAAAAATCATACCGCCACGGTAGGGAGCGACGGCACGTGGTCCGTTACGCTGCCCGCCAGCGAGGTGCAATCGCTGGCGAATGGCGACCATACGCTAACGGTGAACGTCAGCGATAAAGCGGGGAACGGATCTTCCACGACCGTCGATTTCACCGTGGATACCGCCGCGCCGGTCGTGACGATTAACACCGTTGCTGACGACAATATCCTCAATACCAGCGAGCAGGGCCAGGCGCAGATTATTTCCGGTACGGCGAGCGGCGCCGCAGCAGGGGATGTCGTGAGCGTAACCGTTGGCGGTCAGACCTTCACCGGTGTGGTGCAGGCGGATGGCAGCTGGAGCGTGGGTGTGCCTTCGTCCGTGGTGGGCTTGCTGGGAGAAGGCAACCACAACATTACGGTTTCCGTTACCGATGCCGCGGGCAATACAGGCAGCGCCACACACGGCATTACGCTGAGCGGTAACCCACCGGAATTTACCGTTCATGCCATCAGCCAGGATAACGTTCTCAATGCTCAGGAGGCTATGCAGCCGCTGAGCCTGACAGGCACCAGCACGCTGCCAGACGGCAGCGCCATCACCGTGACGCTGAACAACGTCAATTATCAAACCGTTGTCGAGAACGGGAGCTGGTCAGTTCAGGTACCGGTTTCCGACGTCCTGCAACTGGCGAACACGCTGTACACCGTCAGCGTCAGCGGTACCGACAGCGTGGGCAACAGCGGCTCAGCGGAGGCCACACTGCTGGTTGATACCGTGTTGCCACAGGTGGTCATCAATACCTTTGCCGGCGACAACCGGGTGAATAACGCCGAAGTGGCCGCCGATAAAACGATCAGCGGTCGTGTCACGGGTGCAGCGGCAGGGGATACGGTGTCTGTTTCCGTTGGTGGCAAGCATTACAGCGCCACCGTGGGTAGCGATCTGACCTGGAACCTCACTATCCCGTCTGCGGATCTCAGGGCATTCGGCGACGGCGACCTGACCATTACCGCGTCAGTCACCAACAGCCACGGCAATACGGGCAGCGGCGAGCGCGATATCAATATCAACGCGACGCTGCCGGGTCTGCGCGTCAACACCCTTTCCGGTGATGACGTGATCAATGCCATTGAGCAGCATCAGGATCTTACCGTGACCGGCTCCAGCAGCCATCTGGCCGCAGGCACGCAGATCACCGTCACCATCAATAACGTCGATTATGTCACCGTGGTCAACGCCACCGGTGGCTGGCAGATTGGTGTCCCGGCGATCGACCTCCAGTCCTGGACGCCGGGCCATATCGCGGTGCACGTCAGTGCAGAAGATGCGTGGGGCAATGCCGTTGCCGCTGAACATCCGATCGAACTCGACCTGAACGCCGTGGCGGTTACTGTTGATGTCATCTCCGGTGATGACCGGCTGAACGCGGCGGAAAAAGGCAGCGATCTCACGCTCTCAGGCCAGACGCAGGGCGTGGAAGCCGGGCAGACTGTGGTGGTGAAATTCGCCGATCGGACCTATACCGCGCAGGTGCAGCAGGACGGCTCCTGGAGCCTGACCGTACCGGCCAGCGCCATGGAAACGTTGATTGACGGCCGCGCGCAGGTGAGCGTCAGCGTGACGAACGTTAACGGCAACAGCGCCGATGCGTCGCGCGTGGTGACGGTCGATACGCTGCCTCCGGACATCACGATCAATAATCTGACCGATGACAACATCGTCAGTGCCGCCGAAGCGCAGCAGGATATCGTGTTAAGCGGTAGCAGCACGGCGGAAGCGGGCCAGACGGTCACCGTCGCGCTGAACGGTAAAACCTACCAGACCACCGTTCAACATGACGGTAGCTGGCAACTGACAGTACCTGCCGCGGACGTCGGCGCACTGGCCGATGGCACCGTCACGGTAACGGCAACCGTGAGCGATGTGGCAGGTAACAGCAGCAGCACGGATCGCGTCGGGCTGGTGGATGCCACCGTACCGCAGGTGACCATTAACGATTTTGTCACCGATACCAATACCATTAACCAGCTTGCCCATACCCAGGCGCAGGTTCTCAGCGGCTCCGTGACCGGAGCGGCAGCGGGTGATTGGGTCACGGTGACCATCAATAACGTGGATTACACCACCGTGGTGGATGCGGCGGGCAACTGGAGCCTCGGCCTGCCTGCGTCTGTGGTACAGGGCCTGGCGGACGGAACCTGGACGATTACGGTCTCTGTGACCGATCAATCTGGCAACACCGGCAGCAGCACGCTGGAGGTGGTGGTTAATACCGTGACGCCGGAGATAGGTATTCACACTCTGGCGGCGGACGACGTGATTAACGCCACCGAAAAAGGCGAAAATCTGCTGCTTTCCGGGACCAGCAACCAGCCAGAAGGCACCCCGATCACCGTGGCCCTGAATGGCATTCACTACACCGCCATTACGGATGCCAGCGGTAACTGGCGTGTTACCGTACCGGCCTCCGCAGTAAGCGCGCTGGGCGAGGCGCACTACACGGTGACGGCGAGCGTCACGGACAGTGTGGGTAATAGCGCGTCGGCCACGCACGATGTGTTGGTAGACAGCTCGCTGCCGGTGGTCACGCTCAACACGCTGGCGGGCGATAACATCATCAACGCGGCGGAACTGGCGGCAGGCCAGACCTTGACGGGGAAAGTCGCCAACGCGGCGGCAGGCGACATTGTCACCCTTACCCTGGGCGGCCAGACGTATACCGTTGCGGTGCAGGACGATCTTACCTGGAGCCTGCCGTTAACCCAGAGCCAGTTAACCGCGCTCGGTAACGGTGAGCTGACGGTTACGGCCAGCGTGACGAATGCGCACGGAAACACCGGTTCTGCCGCGCTGGACTTCACCATCGACGCCCAGTTGCCTGGTCTGCGTATTGATACCGTGGCGGGCGACGATGTTATCAATATCATCGAGCATGGGCAGAACCTGATTGTTTCCGGTACCAGCACCGATCTGGCGGCGGGCAGCAGCGTTACCGTGACCATTAACAACATTGAGTACGTCGCCACGGTCCTGGCCGACGGAACCTGGAAAGCGGTTGTGCCTGCGGCGGATGTCAGCCAGTGGGCGGACGGTCCTCTCGACATTACAGCCCGCGCACAGGATGCTTCCGCCAACCCGGTGAATATCGGGACCGTGGTGGATGTCGATCTCGCCCCGGTCGCGATAAGCGTTAACAGCGTGACCCCTGATAACGTGCTGAATGCGGCAGAGAAGGGACACGATCTGGCGCTCTCCGGCACCACGTCTGGGGTCGAAGCCGGTCAGACGGTGACGGTCACCTTTGGTGGCAAAAGCTACACCACCACCGTGGATGCGAATGGCAACTGGGCTTACACCGTTCCGGCTGCGGATGTAAGCGGCCTGAAAGAGGGCGATGCCCGCGTTCAGGTGAGCGTGAGCAACGTGAATGGCAACCCGGCCTCTTCGTCACACGAATTCAGCGTCGATACCACTGCGCCTGCGGTCACCATCGATACGGTCAGTCACGACAACATGCTCAATGCGGCAGAGGCGGCACAGGATCTCACCCTGAGCGGCACCTCGACTGCCGAAGCGGGGCAGACGGTCACGGTGACCTTTAATGGCAATCAATACACCGCACAGGTACAGGCTGACGGCAGCTGGACGCTTGACGTGCCGGCAGCCGATCTGGCCGGTATCGCCGACGGCACTGCCGTCGTTACGGCGACCGTGTCGGATAAAGCCGGTAACCCGGCCAGCACGGATGCGTCTGTGCTGGTGGACACTACCGTGCCGCAGATCACCTTCAACACCGTTGCCGGTGATGACATTCTGAATATTGCTGAACACGGTCAGGCGCTGATCGTTTCTGGCACAGTCACCGGGGCACAGGCAGGCGACGTGATCACCGTGACGCTGAACGGTAAAAATTACAGCGCAATGCTGGACGCGTCCGGCAACTGGAGTATGGGTATTCCGGCGGCTGACGCGGGCGCGCTGGGCAATGGCGACCATACGATGTCTGCGACCCTCACCGACAAAGCGGGCAACAGCACCACGCAGACGCATGAGATTGCGGTTTCCCTGACCGCTCCGGTTATCGCTATCAATACCGTTGCGGGCGATGATGTGATCAATGCCATCGAGAAAGGCGAAGATCTGCAACTTTCCGGCACCAGCAACCAGCCGGACGGCACCACGATCGTCGTGACCCTGAATGGCATTAACTACACGGCCACGACTGACGCCAGCGGCAACTGGAGCGTGACGGTACCGGCAGCAAACGTCTCGGCGCTGGGCGAAGCGAACTACACGGTCACCGCGAGCGTGACCGATACAGCAGGCAACAGCGCGAGCACCAGCCATCAGGCACTTGTCGACAGTGCGCTACCGGTGGTGACCATTAACGCTGTCGCCATTGATGATGTCATCAATGCGGCGGAAGTGACTGCGGGACAGACCCTGAGCGGAAAAGTCAGCGGTGCCGCAAGTGGTGACACTGTCACGATTTCAATGGGGGGCAACACCTGGACCGCCACCGTTGAGGATGATCTGAGCTGGTCGGTCAATGTGCCGCCTGAAGTCTTAAAGGCCATTGGCAACGGCGATTTGACCGTGACGGCAAGCGTCACTAACGGTCACGGCAATACCGGCTCCGGCAGCCGCGACATCACCATTGATGCCAACCTGCCGGGTCTGCGGGTCGATACCGTGGCGGGCGACGATGTGATTAACAGCATCGAGCATGGTCAAAACCTGATTATTAGCGGCTCCAGTGATGGGCTGAAAACCGGCTCCGCGTTGACGGTGACCGTCAATGGTAAAACCTATGCCGCGACGGTTCTGGCCGACGGAACCTGGACGGCAGCGATCCCGGCCGCCGACGTCAGCGCGCTGAGCGCAGGCAAGGTGACGGTAACCGTTGAGGGTCAGAGCACCGCAGGAAACCCGGTGACGATCGCGCATGACGTCACGGTCGATCTGGCCGCGGTGGCGATCAGCGTCAACGCGATTGCCACCGACGACGTGATCAACGCGGCGGAAAAAGGCACGGACCTGGTCCTGTCGGGTACCACCACCCACGTCGAAGCCAACCAGACCGTGTATATCACCTTCGGCGGCAAGTCTTACACCGCGACCGTGGATGCCAGCGGTAACTGGACCGCTACCGTGCCTTCTGCTGATTTAGTCAGCCTGAAGGAGGGCGATGCCAGCGTGCAGGTTAGCGTCACCAACGTGAACGGCAACAGCGCGTCAGCGGGCCGTGAATACAGCGTGGATACGACCGCGCCGACGGTCTCTATCGACATTGTCAGCGACAACAACATCATTAATGCGTCTGAAGCGCAGCAGGATTTGGTGGTTAACGGCATCACAAACGCGGAAGCGGGTCAGACCGTGACCGTGACGCTGAACTGCAAGGATTACACCACCACCGTGCAGGCGGATGGCAGCTGGAGCCTGAGCGTACCGTCAACCGACCTGAGCGGCATTATCGACGGAAACTACACCATCACCGCGGCGGTATCCGACAAAGCGGGTAACCCGGCCTCGGTGGATCGTGACGTGCTGGTGGATACCACGGTGCCGCAGTTGACCATTCACACCGTTTCGGATGACGACGTCATCAACAGCGTTGAGCACGCGCAGGCGTTGATTGTCACCGGGTCTGTCACCGGCGCGGCAGCGGGTGATGTGGTCACCGTCACCATCAATAATAAATCTTACACCGCCACGCTGGATGCCGCGGGCAACTGGAGCGTGGGAGTGCCTGCGGCCGACGTCACTGCTCTGGCCGCCGGGGATCACACCATCACCGCGACCCTGACCGATAAAGCGGGTAACAGCAACAGTGCGACTCACGACGTGGCCGTCAACCTTACCGCTCCGGTGCTGACCATTGACACCGTTTCAGACGACGATGTCATCAATAGCACCGAGAAAACGCAGGATCTCACCCTCACCGGCACCGCGTCAGGTCTGGCGGCGGGCGCGATCGTCACCGTGATGCTGAACGGCAAAGCCTACAGCGCGACGGTGGATGATAACGGGCTGTGGAGGGCTACCGTTCCGGCGGATCAGGTCGGCGCACTGGGTGAAGCGATCTACACCCTCACCGCGTCTGCAACCGATGCTGTTGGCAACAGTACCAGCGTGACTCACACCGTGAACGTGGAGTCTGTCCTGCCGGGTGTCACCATCAACACCGTGGCTGGCGACGATATTATCAATACCGCGGAGCTGGCGACCGGCCAGACTCTCAGCGGTACCGTGGTGAACGCCGAGGCGGGCAACACCGTCACCGTGACCCTCGGCGGTAACACCCTGACCGCCACGGTGCAGGATGACCTGACCTGGTCCGTCAACGTACCGCAGTCCGTGTTAACCGCACTGGGTAACGGCGAACTGACCGTCACCGCCAGCGTGACTAACGGCGTGGGCAACAGCGGCACCGGCGAGCGCGATATCACCATCGACGCCAGCCTGCCGGGCCTGCGCGTGGATACCGTGGCGGGTGACGATGTGATCAACAGCATCGAGCATGGCCAGAACCTGATCGTGACCGGCACCAGCGAAGGACTGGCGACAGGAACCGCACTGACCGTAACGGTAAATAATAAAACCTATCCGGCCACCGTGCTGGCTGACGGCACCTGGAGTGCGGCTATTCCGGCGGCCGATGTTGGCGCGCTGGCGGCAGGCACGGTAGCTGTCACCGTTGAGGGGCAGAACAGCGCCGGTACGCCGGTGTCTATTAGCCACAATGTGACGGTGGACCTTGCGGCGGTCGCCATCGGGATTGACGCCATTGCCACGGATGATGTGATTAACGCGGCTGAGAAGGGCGCGGACCTGGTGCTCTCTGGCACCACCTCCAACGTGGAGGAGAATCAGACCGTCAGCATCCTCTTCGGCGGTAAAACCTATACGGCGTCGGTGGATGCCGACGGCAAATGGACGGCGACGGTGCCGTCTGCTGACCTGACCGGTCTGAAAGAGGGCGATGCCAGCGTGCAGGTGAGCGTCACCAACGTCAACGGCAACAGCGCGTCTGCGGGCCGCGAGTACAGCGTGGACACCACCGCGCCGTCCGTAACGATTAACACCCTGGCGGCTGACGACATCCTGAATGCGACCGAAGCGAAAGCTGACCTGACGGTGTCCGGTACCAGCACCGCCGAAGCGGGCCAGACGGTCACCGTAAGCCTGAACGGGAAGAACTACACCACTACCGTGGGCGCAGACGGCAACTGGACGCTGGACGTTCCGGCAGCCGACCTGGCGGCGCTTACGGACGGCAGCGTGACCGTGACGGCCGCCGTCAGTGACAAGGCGGGTAACCCGGCCTCGGTGGCTCACAACCTGGCTGTTGACGTGACGGTGCCGGTCGTGACCATCAACACCGTGGCGGGCGACGACGTGATTAACGTGGCTGAGCATGCACAGGCGCAGATCGTCAGCGGCTCCGCCACCGGCGCGGCGGCGGGCGATAAAGTCACCGTGACCCTTGGCAGCCAGACCTACACCACCGTGCTGGACGCCGCGGGTAACTGGAGCGTGGGCGTTCCGGCGAACGTGATTTCTGGCCTCAGCGACGGCACCGTGACGGTCAGCGTCAGCGTCACCGATGCCGCGGGCAATACCGGATCCGGCACCCATAACGTGACCGTCGATACCGGGCTGCCTTCCGTGGGCTTCGATACCCTGAGCGGCGACAACGTACTGAACGCGGTGGAGAAAGGTCAGGATCTGAGCGTCAGCGGTACCAGCGCCAACCTTGCGGAAGGTACCCTGGTCACCGTGACCCTGAACGGCAAACAGTACGCCGCAACAACCGCGGCGGACGGCGGCTGGAGCCTGACGGTACCGGCAGCGGATCTGGCCGCGCTGGGTGAGGCGAACTACACCCTGAGCGCAACCGCGACGAACACCGTGGGGAACAGCGTCAGCAATACGGCGAACCTGCAGGTCGACACCGCGCTGCCAACCGTCATCATCAACACCGTGGCCGGTGACAACGTGATCAATGCGGCGGAAGTGGCGGCAGGTCAGACGATCGGCGGGAAAGTGATGAACGCCGAAGCGGGCAATACCGTCACCGTTACGATGGGCGGTAACAGCTGGACGGCGACGGTGCAGGATGACCTGACCTGGTCCGTCAACGTGCCTTCAGAGGTGCTGACGGCGCTGGGTAACGGCGGACTGAGCGTGACGGCCACCGTCACCAACGGGCACGGCAATACCGGTTCCGGCGAACGCGATATCACCATTGACGCCAGCCTGCCGGGCCTGCGTGTCGATACCGTGGCAGGCGACGATGTGATTAACAGCATCGAGCATGGTCAGAACCTGATTGTCAGCGGCTCCAGCGATGGGCTGGCAGCGGGCACGGCACTGACCGTCACCGTGAACGGCAAAACCTATGCGGCGTCCGTACTGGCGGACGGGACCTGGAACGCAGCCGTGCCGGCCGCAGACGTCAGCGCGTGGCCGGAAGGCACCGTGAAAATTACCGTTACCGGTGATAGCCCGACGGGCAACCCGATGACCATCAGCCACGACGTGAAGGTGGATCTGGCGACCGTGGCGATCAGCATTAACGCCATCGCTACCGATGACGTGATTAACGCGGCGGAAAAAGGGACCGATCTGGTGCTGTCAGGTGCGACCACCAACGTGGAAGCCGGACAGACCGTCACCCTCGCCATGGGCGGTAAAATCTATACCACCACTGTCGATGCGAGCGGTAACTGGACTTATACCGTACCGTCTGCTGACCTGGCCGGTCTGAAAGAGGGCGATGCCAGCGTGCAGGTGAGCGTCACCAACGTCAACGGCAACAGCGCGTCTGCGGGTCGCGAGTACAGCGTGGACACCACCGCGCCGTCCGTAACGATTAACACCCTGGCGGCTGACGACATCCTGAATGCGACCGAAGCGAAAGCTGACCTGACGGTGTCCGGTACCAGCACCGCCGAAGCGGGCCAGACGGTCACCGTAAGCCTGAACGGGAAGGACTACACCACCACCGTGGGGGCAGACGGCAACTGGACGCTGGACGTTCCGGCAGCCGACCTGGCGGCGCTTACGGACGGCAGCGTGACCGTAACGGCCGCCGTCAGTGACAAGGCGGGTAACCCGGCCTCGGTGGCTCACAACCTGACGGTCGACGTGACGGTGCCGGTCGTGACCATCAACACCGTGGCGGGCGACGACGTGATTAACGTGGCTGAGCATGCGCAGGCGCAGATCGTCAGCGGCTCCGCCACCGGCGCGGCGGCGGGCGATAAAGTCACCGTGACCGTTGGCGGCCAGACCTACACCACCGTGCTGGACGCCGCGGGTAACTGGAGCGTCGGCGTTCCGGCGAACGTGATTTCCGCGCAGCAGGATGGCACCGTGACGGTCAGCGTCAGCGTCACCGATGCCGCGGGCAATACCGGATCTGGCACCCATAACGTGACCGTCGATACCGGACTGCCTTCCGTGGGCTTCAGTACCCTGAGCGGCGACAATGTGCTGAACGCGGTGGAGAAAGGTCAGGATCTGAGCGTCAGCGGTACCAGCGCTAACCTTGCGGAAGGCACCCTGGTCACCGTGACCCTGAACGGCAAACAATACACCGCAACAACCGCGGCGGACGGCGGCTGGAGCCTGACGGTACCGGCAGCGGATCTGGCCGCGCTGGGTGAGGCGAACTACACCCTGAGCGCAACCGCGACGAACACCGTGGGGAACAGCGTCAGCAATACGGCGAACCTGCAGGTCGACACCGCGCTGCCGACCGTCACCATCAACACCGTGGCCGGTGACAACGTCATCAATGCAGCGGAAGTGGCGGCAGGCCAGACGATCGGCGGGAAAGTGGTGAACGCCGAAGCGGGTAACACCGTGACGGTCTCTGTCGGTGGCAATACCTACACCACAACGGTACAGAGCGATCTGAGCTGGTCGGTTGATGTCCCGCAGTCCGTGCTGACCGCGCTGGGTAATGGCGACCTGACCGTCACCGCAACGGTTACCAACGGGCACGGCAATACCGGTTCCGGCGAGCGTGATATCTCCATCGATGCCAGCCTGCCGGGGCTGCGTGTCGATACCGTGGCAGGCGACGATGTGATCAACAGCATTGAGCATGGTCAGAACCTGATTGTCAGCGGCTCCAGCGATGGGCTGGCAGCGGGGACCATGCTTACGGTAACGGTGAACGGCAAAACCTATGCGGCGTCCGTACTGGCTGACGGGACCTGGAACGCGGCTATTCCGGCGACGGATGTAAGCGCGCTGCAGGCAGGAACGGTAAGCGTTACCGTTGCAGGCCAAAGCACCACGGGCAATCCGGTGACCATCAGCCATGACGTCACTGTTGATCTGGCGGCCGTCGCCATCAGCATTGATACCATTGCCGTTGACGATGTGATTAACGCGGCGGAGAAAGGGGCAGATCTGCTGCTTTCCGGCACCACCAGCAACGTGGAAGCCAACCAGACCGTCAGCATCACCTTTGGCGGCAAGCACTACACGGCCACCGTTGATGCCAGCGGTAACTGGACGGCGACGGTACCGTCTGCTGACCTGGCCGGTCTGAAAGAGGGCGATGCCAGCGTACAGGTGAGCGTCACCAACGTGAACGGCAACAGCGCCTCAGCAGGGCGCGAATACAGCGTCGATGCGACCGCGCCTGGCGTGACAATTGATACAGTTGCCGGCGACAATGTGATCAACGCCAGCGAAGCGTCTGCAGGTGTGGCCATCACCGGCACCACCACGGCAGAAGCGGGTCAGACGGTCACCGTAACGCTCGGCGATAAGCAGTACACCGCGCAGGTTCAGGCAGGCGGCACGTGGAGTGTGAATGTGCCCGGGGCCGACCTGACTGCGATGGCCGACAACGGCTACACCGTACAGGTTAGCGTGAGCGATGCGGCCGGTAACCCAGGCAGTGCGGCTAAAGCCATTACCCTTGACACCACGCCACCGGTTATCAGCTTTAACGCGGTCGCCGTTGATGATGTGATCAACAGCGTGGAGCATGCGCAGGCGCAGATCGTCAGCGGTAGTGCAACCGGTGCAAACGTCGGCGACAGGCTGGTGATTACCGTCGGGTCTCATCAGTACACGACAACCGTGGATGCGAGCGGCAACTGGAGTGTGGGCGTACCGGCCAGCGTAATTTCCTCGCTGGCTGACGGCACCGCGACCCTCAGTGCAACCATTACCGACAGTGCGGGCAACAGCAGCACGAAGACCCATGATGTGGTGGTCAACACGGCCTCGGTGGCGCTGACCGTGAATACCATTGCCGGCGACGACGTGATCAACGCGGCAGAAGCAGGCTCCTCACTGGTGATTAACGGCTCGAGCGCGCAGTTTGCCAGCGGGACGCAGGTCACGGTAACCCTGAACGGTAAAAGCTACACCGCCACCATTCAGAGTGACGGCTCCTGGACGACTACCGTGCCGGCTGCTGATGTGGGCGCACTGACCGATGGCGGACATTATCCTGTCTCCGTTGCTGCCCAGGACAGCGCGGGCAACAGCGCGTCGGCAACGCACAGCATCAGCGTGGATACCACCGCGCCGGTGATCGGTGTGAATACGCTCTCTGGCGACGACGTGTTAAATGCAGCAGAAGCACAGCAGCCGCTGACCGTGCACGGTTCTACCAGCGCGGAAGCCGGGCAGACCGTTACCGTAACGCTGGGGGGTAAAACCTACAGCGCAACGGTGGCGAACGATGGTACGTGGACGCTGAATGTGCCGGCCGCCGACCTGGCGGCCCTGAATGAAGGGGCGCTGACGCTGACCGCTTCAGTCAACGATAAAGCGGGTAACAGCGGACAGACCACTCACACCCTGACGGTGGATACCGTGGCGCCAACCGTAACCATCGGCACTGTGGCGGATGACGATATTGTCAATAACGCTGAGCAGCTGGCAGGCCAGACCATCAGCGGCACCACCACGGCGGAACAGGGCCAGACGGTGACGGTTTCCTTCAACGATCACCGCTATCAGGCGACCGTGGGGGCGGACGGCTCGTGGTCGGTCTTTGTGCCGGGGCATGATTTCCTCGGCCTGAGCGACGGGAATTACACCCTAACGGCGACGGTGAACGATAAGGCCGGTAACCCGGGCAGCGCGACGCACGACGTGACGCTGAACGGTGATGTCCCGACCATAACTATCCACACCTTTGCGCAGGACGATATCGTCAGCGCCGCTGAACATGGTATCCCTCTGGTGGTCAGTGGTACCACCGACGCGCCTGCGGGCCAGACGGTGACCATCACCCTGAACGGCAAAACCTACACCACAACCGTGCAGGCTGACGGTAGCTGGAACTACACCGTAGGCAGTGCAGACGTGACCGCGCTGGCAGACGGAGGATCGTATGTGATCCATGCCCAGGTGAGTAATACCATCGGTAACACTGCCAGCGACGATCACACCGTGACCGTGGATCTGACCGCGCCGTCAATGGGGATCAGTATCGACGCCCTGCAAAACGATACCGGGCTGAGCGCGAGTGATTTCATCACCAACGACAGCCAGATTATTGTTAACGGTTCATTGACCGCGCAGCTCGGCAATAACGAGAAAGCGCAGATCAGCGTGGACGGCGGGGCGAGCTGGATTGACCTGGCCGTCACGGGCACCACCTGGCGCTACACCGATGGCCGCACCCTGACGGACGGTACGTATCAGTACCAGGTCCGCGTGATTGATAACGCGGGTAACGTAGGGGCAACGGACAGCCAGAACGTGGTGGTGGATCTCACCGCGCCTGCGGCGACGACCATTACGGTCGATTCCGTCAGTCAGGATACCGGTTTGTCTGGCAGCGACTTTATCACCAGCGATAACCAGATCAGCCTGAAAGGGACGCTCGGTGCGGCGCTGGGGAGTGGCGATCACGCGCAGATCAGCCTCGACGGCGGCGTAACCTGGACGGACGTCAGCGTCAGCGGACTGAGCTGGACCTGGGTTGATACCCGCACGCTGGCGGACGGCGATTATAACTATCAGCTTCGCGTGATTGACGATGCGGGCAATATCAGCGCCACCACCAGCCAGGTGGTCACCATTGATACCGTGGCACCCGATGCCAGTAAAACCATCGCCATTGACAGCATCAGCGATGACACTGGCCTGAGCAGCAGCGACTTTATCACCCATGATACCTCGCTGACGCTGCATGGCTCGCTCGGCGCGACGCTGGCTGACGGCGAATATGCGCAAATCAGCATCGACGGTGGAGTGACCTGGCAGAACGTGATTGTCACCGGCAACAGCTGGTACTACGTAGACGGCCGCACGCTGGGTAATGCCACCTATGACTATTATGTGCGCGTGGTGGATGCCGCAGGTAACGTGGGATCCAGTGCCCATCAGCAGGTGACTGTCGATACGGTCGCCCCGGATGCGGCGATTACGGTGACCGTGGATAACATCACCGTGGATACCGGCTTCGACAACAACGACTTCCTGACCAGTTCAACGTCCTACACCCTGAACGGGACGCTGGGGGCGCAACCCGGTGCGGGCGAGTATGTTCAGGTCAGTATGGATGGCGGCACCACCTGGGTTAACGCGACGGTGAATGGCACACAGTGGAGCTATAACGACACGCGTACCCTGGCCGACGGTAGCTATAACTATCAGGTGCGGGTGGTCGATCTGGCCGGTAACGTCGGGGCGACCACGTCGCAGACGGTCACGGTTGATACCCATGCGCCTCAGTACGGCATCACCATTGACAGCATCAGTGAAGATACCGGGCAGTCCGGCACTGATTTCATCACCATGGACACCACGCTTACGCTCAACGGCTCGCTTGGCAGCGCGCTGGCCAATGATGAACGCGTGCAGATTAGCCTGGACGGCGGGAATACCTGGACAGATGCAACGGTAACCAACCAGCGCTGGAGCTACACCGATACCCGCGATCTGGCTGACGGTGATTACACCTATCAGGTGCGGATTATCGACCAGGCGGGCAACGTGGGCTCAACCTCATCGCAGGTGGTGACGGTGGATACCACGCCGCCAACCACCGTGGGCACCGTGGTGAGCTATACCGATGGCGAAGGTGAGCGTCAGGGCTCCTTTGGCAGCGCGATGGCGACGGATGACAGCTCGCCGCTGATCAACGGAACGCTGAACCGCGCGCCGGATGACGGTGAGATTGTGCAGCTTTATCGTGACGGGATCCTGCTGGGCCAGGTCACGATGAACGGTAGCGCAAGCTGGTCCTTCCAGGATAATGGCCTGAGCGATGGCAATCATACGTATATCCTGCGGGTAACCGATAAAGCCGGTAACTATACGGAATCGGACGGGTTTGTACTGAACGTCGATACCAGTATCCCGACCACCACGGCGGCAATTACCGCGCAGACAACATCGGATACCACGCCGATTGTCAGCGGAACGGTCTCCGCGGATCTGGTGAACGGCGAGTACCTGGTGGTGAATGTGAACGGTAAAACCTACACCTCGCAGACGGGCGGCGCGGTGGTGGTCGACCCGGATCACAACACCTGGTATCTGCAGATCCCGGACAGCGATGCACTGAGCGTTGCCAGTTATAACGTAACGGCACAGGTGAAGAGCAGCGCGGGTAACGGCAATACCACCGGGACGGCGAGCGGCAGCCTGGTGATTGATACCACCACGGTGAATACCAGTTGGGCCACCACGGCGGGTAACAGCGATAACTCGACCATGACCGTCGGCATGAACAGCAGCGGCCTGTGGAATATCATTGCTAACGGACAGTCCTATTCCAGCAGTGATGATTCTACCTACGCGGCGAACGCGCTGACCAATACGCGTGGCTACCCTGCCGTTAGCCAGACCGCTGCCGATTTTGACCGTAACGGCACGCAGGACATCTTTGCGACTGAAACCACCTACGGCGGGTCTACACAGGTGATGTGGACCTACGATGGCAGCACTTACAACGCCAGCCAACTGGGTATGGGAACCACTATCTGGTACGGCGGTGTCATTGCCTACGATAAAACCGGTGACGGATATCTGGACCTTGCGTATGGCGATGCCGGTGCGGACTCCATTACCTACCTTATTAACAACAAGGGGGTACTCACGCCGGATGGGAGCTATGGCGGCGCCGGGTTCTGGGGACAATTCACCACCATGCGTGAAATCTCCGGTGTTGACCTGAATAACGACGGCACCGTGGATGTGGTTCAGCACACCAACCGCAGCGGCGCGTACTCGCTTACCGTGATTAACAACAACGGTAACGGGACGTTATCCCTCGGTCAGAACCTGACTAACGTGTTTGTGGCAAACGTGGCGAATACCACCACGGCGGCGTCGATGACGTGGGCGGATTTCAACGGCGATGGCTACATGGATCTGTACCTGGGCAGCAGCTACAACAACAACGGCGGGGTGATCTACTACAACGACGGTACCGGGAAACTGTCCACCACCAAGAGCGCGGTTGAGGCCTCTAACGCGTCAGCAGGGTATCTGTCGGTGGCGGTGGACTGGAACGCTGACGGCCAGATGGACGTCATCAAGCTCAGTACCTACAGCGGAGCGCAGACCGCAACCCTGTTTACCAACAACGGTTACGGTTCAAGCTGGACATCAAGTCAGCTGGCTTCCGGACTGGCGAACGTCACCGGTGTGGCCGCCGTGGATTACAACTGGGACGGCGCGCAGGATCTGCTGGTGTCGCAGCAGAACGGCAAGGTGGTGCTGGTGCAAAACAGCAAAACCGTTGCCGACGGCACGGCGATGCATCTGCACATTGTCGACAGTGAGGGTATCAACGCCTACTACGGTAATACGGTCAATCTGTATAACGCGGCGGGCGTACTGGTGGCCTCGCAGATCATCAACGCCCAGTCCGGTATCGGTTCGAACGATACCTCTGCACTGGTGAGTTTCTACGGTCTGGATCCGAATGAAACTTACTCGGCCGAGATCCTGAAAATCACCAATGGCGTGTCGGATAACGTCACCTGGAGCGGTCTGGAAGCCGGCAACGGCAAAGAGGGCTACGTCCTCACTGCCGAAGCAGCAACCGGAGGGCACAGCGGGACGCTTACCGGTACCGGGTATAACGACACCTTTATCGCCGAGGACGGCACGTATACCTATAACGGTTCCGGCGGCTGGACGACCCACTCGGATCACGACACCTGGAGCAACACCGGGGGGATGGACGTGGTGGACTACCGCAATGCGACGTCCGGCGTGACCGTCGACCTGCGTCTTTCAACCGCGCAGGACACCGGGTTTGGTACCTCACGCCTGCTGAACATTGAGGGCATTAACGGCTCGGACTTTGACGATGTCATTACCGGCAACAGCGGTAACAACCAGTTCGAAGGCCGTGGCGGTAACGATACGTTCAATATTGGCAGCGGCGGTCACGATACGCTGCTCTACACGTTGATCAACGCCTCCAATGCCACAGGCGGTAACGGCAGTGATGTGGTGAACGGCTTTACGGTAGGCACCTGGGAAGGCACGGCGGATACGGACCGTATTGACCTGCGCGACCTGCTTTCAGGCAGCGGCTACACCGGTACGGGCTCAGCGAGCTATGTGAACGGGGTCGCCACGCTGGACGGCAGTGCGGGGAATATCACCGATTACATCCGCGTGGTGCAAAACGGCAGCAATACCGAAATCCAGGTTGACCTGGACGGTAGCGGCGGCCAGTTCTCACCCACAACGCTGGTCACGCTGAACGGCGTGCAGACCGATCTGGCTACGCTGCTGGCAAATCATCAACTGTTAATTGCGTAAAACTATGCCGCGAGGATCACTCCTCGCGGCCTTTTGCGTGGCTACAACGAAGAGCGATAAAAGATTTCACAACATTATGAAGACACATCCACAGTACGAACCCTGGTTGCAGGGCATGCTCATCATCGCGAAGCACTATCGGCTGGACTTCTCGGCAGAGCATGTTCGGGTCACGATTAACCATGAAAGCCAGTCTCCACGCCAGCTGGTGCTGGAAGAGATGGCACGCCAGCTTGGGTTAGGGATGCGTATGGTGGCGGCCGACGCGGTCTCCCTCGACCCGTGGCGTTTACCTCTGCTTGCGGAATTTACCGGCGGACAAATCGCGGTCATTAACCGCATGGACAGCGAGGGCAACGTGAGCCTGCAGTTCAGCGGTGACGGCGGCCTGGAGACGACGCTGACGCGTGAGGCGCTGTGCTCACGGTTGACAGGACTGCTGGTGCTGCGCCCGCTCGAGTCCACGCCGGATGCCCGGGTGGATGATTACATCAAACCGTATGAGAAAAACTGGTTCTGGCAGCTGGCCCTGAAGGACTGGCGACGCTACAGCGATATTATGCTGGTGGCGCTGGTCGCTAACGTCCTGGCCCTTTCCGGCATGGTCTTTTCCATGCAGGTGTATGACAGGGTGGTGCCCTCGCAATCGGAAGCCACGCTGTGGGTCCTGTTTGGCGGCGTGATGATCGCCATTGTTTTCGAATTCATCATGCGCATGCTGCGCGTGCACATTTCGGATGTGGTGGGTAAGCGCGCCGACCTGCGTATTTCTGAACGCGTTTTTGCACACGCGCTGCGAATTAAAAACGGGGCCCGCTCTAAGTCAACCGGGTCGTTTATTGCCCAGATCCGCGAGCTGGAGTCGGTTCGTGAACTGATCACGTCCACCACCATTGCGGCCATCTCCGATCTGCCATTCTTCCTGCTGTTTGTGTTCATTTTGTGGATGATTGGCGGACCGCTGGTACTGGTTGTCCTGCTTGCCGTGCCGCTGCTGCTTATCCCGGGCCTGCTGGTCCAGCGCCCGCTGGGCAAACTGTCCAGCGAAGGGATGCGCGAGTCTGCCATTCGTAACGCCACGCTGGTGGAAGCGGTTCAGGGCATTGAAGACATCAAGCTGATGCGCGCTGAACAGCGCTTCCAGAATCAGTGGAATAACACCAATGATGTTGCCGCTAACGTCGGCATGAAGCAGCGCTGGCTGACCGGGCTGTTGCTGACCTGGACGCAGGAGGTGCAGTCGATTGTGTATGCCGTGGTGCTGCTGGTGGGGTGTTACCTGGTTATCAGCGGGGACATGACCACCGGTGCGCTGGTGGGGACCTCTATTCTCGCGTCGCGGACCATCGCGCCGCTGTCGCAAATTTCAGGCGTGCTCTCCCGCTGGCAGTCGGCGAAAGTGGCGCGTAAAGGACTCGACGATCTGATGCAGCGCCCGATTGACGATCCTCAGCAGGGCAAGAAGGTGCATAAAGCCCATCTGCGGGGGGATTATGCGCTGGAAGAGGTGGGGTTCTGGTACGACGATGAAGAAAAACTCACCGTTCTGAACATCAGCAAACTGCAGATTCGCGCCGGTGAGCGGGTGGCGGTGCTCGGACGCAATGGCTCCGGCAAAAGCACGCTGCTGCAACTGCTGGCAGGGATGCAGGAGCCTCAGCAGGGCAGCATTCTGCTGGATAATATCGCGTTGAACCACCTGGACCCGGCTGACGTGCGCCGCGACATGCAGCTGCTGAGCCAGCAGGCGCGGCTGTTCTTTGGCTCCGTGCGGGACAACATTCTGATGGGCAACCCGCTGGCCACCGACGATGAGATCCATCAGGCGCTGGTGAACAGTGGTGCGCTGGAGTTTGTCCGCAAACAGAAAATGGGGCTCAACTACATTATCAACGAAGGCGGCGCGGGCCTGTCCGGCGGGCAGCGTCAGGCGTTATTACTGGCTCGCGCCCTGATCACCTCTCCGAACATTTTGTTGCTGGATGAACCTACCGCCTGGCTTGACGAGATGAGTGAGAAGCAGTTTATCCAGCACCTTAAACCGTGGTTGGGCAAGCGCCGGACGCTGGTGGTCGCGACCCATCGTCTGCCTATTCTGGAACTGGTTGACCGTATCATCGTGCTGGAAAACGGCAAGGTGATCATGGATGGCCCGCGCGACGCAATTCTTCGCCAGCACGGTATGGCGCCGCAAAAAGCCTCACAGCGTACCGTGACCATGAAACCGACACCAGTAGCAGAGGAGGGCGTAGCATGACTGATTTCTCTCGCGTCAACAGCCGCCTGAAGGAGCCACGCTTGCCGCGGTCAACCTGGGTCGCCTGGTCGCTGTTCGCCCTGCTGGCGGTATTTATCACTTGGGCAAGCCTGTTCAGCCTTGATGAGGTCACCACCGGTAGCGGCAAGGTGATCCCCTCTTCGCACGAGCAGGTGATCCAGTCCCTCGAAGGGGGCATTATTCACAGTTTGCTGGTGCGTGAAGGCGACATCGTTGAGCGTGGTCAGCAGCTGGCACAGCTTGACCGGACGAAAACCGAATCAAGCGTGCTGGAAAGTGAATCGCGCCTGAATGCCGCGCTGGCAACCGCCTCGCGTCTGAAGGCCGAAGTGAACGACACGGCACTGGCTTTTCCGGCAGAGTTGGATGATGACGTTGAACTGGTCAAACAGGAAACGGCGCTGTATCAGTCTCGTCGCGAAAGTCTTGAGAAAGGGCTGGCGGGTTTACGGCAGGGGGCCGAGCTGGTGCAGCGAGAGCTGTCGCTGACCCGTCCGCTGGTGACGCAGGGGGCAGCCAGTAAGGTGGAGGTGTTACGTCTTGAGCGTCAAAAAAATGAGCTTGAGAACAAAATCACCGAGATGAAAAACCAGTATTACGTTCGCGCCCGTGAAGAGCTGGCGAAAGCGAACGCGGAGATTGAAGCGCAACGTTCGGTGATGAAAGGGCGTGAAGATTCGTTGACCAGACTGACCTTCAATGCGCCGGTGCGCGGGATCGTTAAGGATATCGACGTGACAACCGTGGGAGGGGTGATTCCGCCAAACGGTAAGCTGATGAGCCTGGTTCCGCTTGATGACCAGATGGTGATTGAAGCGAAAATCTCGCCGCGCGATGTCGCCTTTATTCATCCGGGACAAAAAGCGCTGGTGAAAGTGACCGCCTATGACTACTCCATTTACGGTGGGCTGGAGGGCGAGGTGACCATGATTTCGCCGGATACGCTTCAGGATGAGGTGAAAAGGGATGTGTATTACTATCGGGTCTATATCCGCACTGACAGTAACCATCTGACCAATAAACAAGGCAAAGCCTTCCCGGTGTTTCCGGGGATGATTGCGACCGTTGATATTAAAACAGGCAGTAAAACGATTCTGGATTATCTGTTGAAACCGCTTAATAAGGCGAAAGAGGCACTGCGGGAACGGTAAACAAAGGGCGTTCGGGAAACCGAACGCCAGAAACATTATACCGTCGACGTTACGTTAACAACGTGGTTGTAGATTCAATCTGTCAATGCAACACCCCTTTCAATTATCTCTTTCGGTGTTTTGAACTTCAGTGTCTTTCTCGGTCTGTTGTTTAGCTGAGCAGCAACCAGATCTAGTTCATGTTGAGTATATTGGGCAAGACATGTCTTTTTAGGAAAGTACTGCCGAATTAGCCCATTTGTGTTCTCATTTGTTCCCCGCTGCCAAGGACTCTGAGGATCGCAGAAGTAAACTTTAACGCCGGTGCTGACAGTAAATTCTAGGGAAGGTGCGAATAAGTGGGGAAATTCTTCTCGGCTGACTCAGTCATTTCATTTCTTCATGTTTGAGCCGATTTTTTCTCCCGTAAATGCCTTGAATCAGCCTATTTAGACCGTTTCTTCGCCATTTAAGGCGTTATCCCCAGTTTTTAGTGAGATCTCTCCCACTGACGTATCATTTGGTCCGCCCGAAACAGGTTGGCCAGCGTGAATAACATCGCCAGTTGGTTATCGTTTTTCAGCAACCCCTTGTATCTGGCTTTCACGAAGCCGAACTGTCGCTTGATGATGCGAAATGGGTGCTCCACCTTGGCCCGGATGCTGGCTTTCATGTATTCGATGTTGATGGCCGTTTTGTTCTTGCGTGGATGCTGTTTCAAGGTTCTTACCTTGCCGGGGCGCTCGGCGATCAGCCAGTCCACATCCACCTCGGCCAGCTCCTCGCGCTGTGGCGCCCCTTGGTAGCCGGCATCGGCTGAGACAAATTGCTCCTCTCCATGCAGCAGATTACCCAGCTGATTGAGGTCATGCTCGTTGGCCGCGGTGGTGACTAGGCTGTGGGTCAGGCCACTCTTGGCATCGACACCAATGTGGGCCTTCATGCCAAAGTGCCACTGATTGCCTTTCTTGGTCTGATGCATCTCCGGATCGCGTTGCTGCTCTTTGTTCTTGGTCGAGCTGGGTGCCTCAATGATGGTGGCATCGACCAAGGTGCCTTGAGTCATCATGACGCCTGCTTCGGCCAGCCAGCGATTGATGGTCTTGAACAATTGGCGGGCCAGTTGATGCTGCTCCAGCAGGTGGCGGAAATTCATGATGGTGGTGCGGTCCGGCAAGGCGCTATCCAGGGATAACCGGGCAAACAGACGCATGGAGGCGATTTCGTACAGAGCATCTTCCATCGCGCCATCGCTCAGGTTGTACCAATGCTGCATGCAGTGAATGCGTAGCATGGTTTCCAGCGGATAAGGTCGCCGGCCATTACCAGCCTTGGGGTAAAACGGCTCGATGACTTCCACCATGTTTTGCCATGGCAGAATCTGCTCCATGCGGGACAAGAAAATCTCTTTTCTGGTCTGACGGCGCTTACTGCTGAATTCACTGTCGGCGAAGGTAAGTTGATGACTCATGATGAACCCTGTTCCATGGCTCCAGATGACAAACATGATCTCATATCAGGGACTTGTTCGCACCTTCCCTATAGCTAAAGTCAGAGAGTCACTTCCGGAGAATAAGCGGGAGGAGTTTGATAGCGCTCTGCAAGTTGTAGCATTCAGTAACATCAACATGGCTGATCTCATGCATGCCTCATCAGACAATGACAAAGAAGACCTCAGCAAAAAGATGCGCGAACCCCTGTCGGGAAAGACTGCTGAGGAAGTCATTTCTTATGCTCAGAAAGTAACAGCTGAGAGAGAGCTTAAGCAGAAAGAACAGGCAATTCAGGAAATTAAAACGCTAGAAAAGAAAAAAGCTGACTCAGATATGGCTAAAGAGGAGCTGAAGAAAATCCAGGTTTTATCAGCCAGATTTACCAGGGAGCCTGAGGCAGACGGTGAGCCACAACCCGTAATTAGACTGGTTGTAAAAAACAAGAGTGAAAACGTTATTTCCAGAGCCTACCTGCATGGAGTGATAGCAAGCAGCGGACACTCAGATCCATGGTTGGAAAGTAAGTTCTTTTACGATATTCCTGACGGGCTTAAACCGAATGAAGAAGCTACATGGGCTCTGGCTCCGCCTAAAAATTCTGAATGGGGTCAACTTTATGCCCCAAGCGACGCTGTTTTCACTGTGACAGTCATGAGAGTAGACGGTACTGATAAGCGGGCGTTGTTTGATGCAACAATGTTTACAGAGGAAGACGGTAACAAGCTTGATGAATTGAAGAAAAAATACCCGTGATTTTTAGCTAAAAAAATGACCCGCTTAGGCGGGTTTTTTTACGTCCGGAGGAAACGTGGCGACAGTTAAATTAACCTGGTGAACCCAGATACGGGCAGAAAGGGAAGTTTAGCCACACGGTTCGTTCTGCATCCTTTGGTCATGGTTATGAGCAAATCGCAGGAGATGAATTAACCCTGAGCAGCAATTCTGGCTGATGACCCTCTCAGCTAACTACACGATAACCACGTCAAACCTAATGTTTACATAAAGCTGTTTTAAAATATACAATACCCCCCTATAGTATCAGGAGGGCGTATGCCGCATTCACCCGCAGATAAAAAACGTATTCTGACGCGCGTCCGCCGCATTCGAGGGCAGGTTGATGCTCTTGAGCGTGCACTGGAATCGGGCGACCCCTGTCTGGCCATCCTGCAGCAAATTGCCGCCGTGCGCGGTGCTGCGAATGGGCTGATGGGCGAAATGGTTGAAATTCACCTCAAAGATGAGCTGGTGACCGGGGAAACAACGCCGGACCAGCGGGCCGTTCGCATGGCAGAAGTCGGCCATTTGCTGCGCTCTTATCTAAAATAAACCCACAGACCTCACAATAAGGGAAGAGACATTATGAAATCTCGCGCTGCTGTCGCATTTGGCCCCGGCCAGCCGCTCAAAATCGTTGAAATCGACGTGGCTCCGCCGAAGAAAGGCGAAGTCCTGATCAAAATTACCCATACCGGCGTGTGCCATACCGATGCGTTTACCCTTTCGGGTGACGATCCTGAAGGCGTGTTCCCGGCGGTACTCGGCCACGAAGGCGGCGGGATTGTGGTGGAAGTCGGCGAGGGTGTGACCAGCCTGAAACCGGGTGACCATGTGATCCCGCTGTACACGGCAGAATGTGGTGAGTGTAAGTTCTGTAAATCCGGCAAAACTAACCTGTGCCAGGCGGTTCGCGCTACTCAGGGTAAAGGTCTGATGCCAGACGGTACCACTCGCTTCTCCTATAACGGTGAACCGATCTATCACTACATGGGCACCAGTACCTTCAGCGAATACACCGTGTGTGCGGAAATTTCGCTGGCGAAAGTGAACCCACAGGCGCCGCTGGATAAAGTTTGCCTGCTGGGCTGCGGCGTAACCACCGGGATTGGCGCGGTGCATAACACCGCAAAAGTGAAAGAGGGCGACACCGTTGCGGTGTTCGGTCTGGGCGGTATCGGTCTGGCGGTTATCCAGGGGGCGGTGCAGGCGAAGGCGGGTCGTATTATCGCTGTCGATACTAACCCGGAGAAATTCACCCTGGCAGGCGAAATGGGTGCCACTGATTTCGTGAACCCGAAAGACTACGATAAGCCGGTTCAGGATGTGATCGTTGAGATGACCGATGGCGGCGTTGACTTCAGCTTCGAATGTATCGGTAACGTTAACGTGATGCGTTCCGCGCTTGAATGCTGCCACAAAGGCTGGGGTGAGAGCATCATCATTGGCGTTGCCGGTGCGGGCCAGGAGATCAAAACCCGTCCATTCCAGCTGGTGACCGGCCGTGTGTGGCGTGGTTCAGCGTTTGGCGGCGTGAAAGGGCGCACCCAGCTTCCGGGCATGGTGGAAGATGCAATGGTCGGGAAAATTCAGCTCGACCCGTTCATTACCCATCGCCTGCCGCTGGAGCAAATCAACGACGCGTTCGATTTGATGCACGAAGGTAAGTCCATCCGTACCGTGATTCACTTCGGCGACAAGTAACTCTTCTGCCAGCGGTTTTTTTGCCGCTGGCGTTTCCTGCATAATCTTCTCTAAAGTGTGACCTGCCTTGCGCTTTTAGCCGTAAGCTAATCTCCAGCCGTGCCGATGACTATTTTACAGGCGTGTTTTTACGCATCTTACCTACAAGAGAGTCGACGGTCATGGACAACACAACAACGATGCAGGCGCAGCGCACGCTGAGCTTTTTGCATCATATCAGGCTGGTTCCGCTGTTTTCCTCCATTCTCGGTGGCATTATTTTGCTGTTCGCCTTGAGCTCAGGTCTGGCGGGCTATTTCCTGCTGCAGGCAGACGCCGATCAGCAGGATGTCACATCAGAAATTCAGGTGCGTATGGGGCTGTCGAACAGTTCTAACCATCTTCGCACCGCGCGTATCAATATGATCCACGCTGGCGCGGCCAGCCGTATCGCCGAGATGGATGCAATGAAGCAGAACATCAGCGAGGCGGAAAAACGTATTAAGCAGTCTCAGGATGGCTTTAATGCGTACATGAACCGCCCCGTTCGTACGGCGGAGGATGAAGCGCTGGATGCCGAACTGAAAACACGCTTTGACGCCTATATCGCGGGCCTTCAGCCGATGGTTAAATTTGCCAAAAACGGCATGTTTGAAGCGATCATTAACCATGAAAACGAATCCGCGCGCCCGCTGGATGACGCCTATAACGCCGTCCTGCTGAAGGCGATTAAGATCCGTACCGACCGGGCCAATGCCCTGACGGCGCAGGCGCACAGCCGCACGCAGCTGGGCCTGATGTTTATGGTCGGGGCGTTTGCCCTGGCGCTGGTGTTGACCGCGCTGACCTTTATCGTGCTGCGCCGCACGGTCATCAATCCGCTTCAGCGTGCTGCTACGCGAATCGAGAACATTGCAAAAGGCGACCTGACGATGCCGGATGATGTCGCCGGGCGCAGCGAAATTGGCCGGCTGACGCGCGACCTGCAAACCATGCAGCACTCGCTGGAGACCACGGTTGGCACCGTACGCCAGGGGGCGGAAGAGATCTATCGTGGAACCAGTGAAATCTCGGCTGGCAACACCGATCTCTCATCCCGTACCGAACAGCAGGCGGCCGCCATTGAGCAGACTGCCGCAAGTATGGAACAGCTGACCGCGACGGTGAAACAGAATGCCGATAACGCGCACCATGCCAGCAAGCTGGCGGAAGATGCCTCCGGTAAAGCCAGTCGTGGCGGCCAGATGGTCTCCGGCGTGGTGAAAACGATGAGCAATATCTCCACCAGTTCGAAGAAGATCTCTGAGATTACTGCGGTAATTAACAGCATTGCGTTCCAGACCAATATCCTGGCGCTCAATGCGGCAGTAGAAGCAGCGCGTGCGGGTGAACAAGGACGCGGCTTTGCGGTGGTGGCGAGCGAAGTGCGTACCCTGGCGAGCCGAAGTGCAAATGCCGCGAAAGAGATTGAAAGCCTGATCAACGAGTCGGTTTCCCTGATCGATCAGGGTTCCGGTGAAGTGGTCGCCGCGGGCAACACCATGAACGACATCGTCGATGCGGTGAAACGCGTCACCGATATTATGCTGGAAATTGCCGCCGCCTCCGACGAACAGAGCCGCGGTATCGAGCAGGTCAGCCAGGCGATTTCGGAGATGGACAAAGTGACGCAGCAGAACGCCTCGCTGGTGGAGGAAGCCTCTGCGGCGGCGGCCTCTCTGGAAGAACAGGGCGCGCGTCTGACCGAGGCAGTCGGGGCATTTCGTCTGAGTGGCGCAAAGCCTGGCCGTTCAGTCTCGTCTGCGCCGGCGGTGAAAAACGCACCTTTACGTCCTGCGCCTGCGGTGTCGGGTGATAACTGGGAAACGTTCTGAGTCGTCCGGGGTAAACGGGTGAAAAAAAGGGACCGTCAGGTCCCTTTTTTATTGCGTTACTGCTTATCCGGTAGCGCGTAGGCAATCACGTAATCACCGCGATCCGGCGACTGACGGGCACCACCCGCGTTGATGATGATGTACTGTTTACCGGTTTTCGGTGAAACATAGGTCATCGGTCCGGACTGGCTACCGACCGGCAGACGGTCTTTCCAGATCTCTTTTCCGGTGGCGGTATCAAACGCGCGCAGGTAGAAATCCTGGGTGCCGGCAAAGAACAGCAGACCGGACTGGGTAGCGAGGGACGCGCCCAGGGTCGGCATACCGATTGGGATCGGCATATGCATGCGAATGCCAAGCGGGCCCGTATCTTCCACCGTACCAACCGGAACCTGCCACACCAGCTTGCCTGATTTCAGGTCAACGGCTGACATGGTGCCAAACGGTGGCTTCTGACACGGAATGCCCAACGGCGACAGGAAGCGTTCACGCATAGCCCCGAACGGTGTACCGTCCATAGGCACAATACCCATCTCGATGCCGCTGGCGTTTTTCGCCACGTTGGCACGCGGTACCATGTAGTTTGCCAGTCCCAGGCGCATATCGTTAACGAACATCAGGCTGTTGTTCGGGTCGATTGAGACGCTGCCCCAGTTCATCCCGCCAAGGGAGCCCGGGAACTGCAGGGAACGGTCGAGACCCGGTGGGGTGAAGACGCCCTGGTGACGCATCTCTTTAAACTGAATGCGGCACAGCAGCAGGTCGACTGGTGTCGCCCCCCACATATCCGATTCGGTCAGCGTCTGGTTGCCAATCATCGGCATGCCAACAGAGTACGGTTGGGTCGGGGAGTAACGTTCACCTTCAACGTTACCGGCCGGTACAGGGCGCTCTTCCACTTTCGCCACGGGCTTGCCGGTTTCGCGGTTAAGCATAAAGATCATGCCCTGCTTGCTGGTCTGCACCAGCACCGGCGTGGTGCCACCTTTACCGTCGGGTAAATCGTACAGCAGCGGCTGGGAAGGGAGATCAAAGTCCCACAGGTCGTGGTGGGTGGTCTGGAAATGCCAGCGCACCTGACCGGTGGCGGCGTCCACCGCCACGATGGAGGAGCTGTACTTGTCATCCAGCGCCGTACGCTCACCCGCCCAGAAATCTGGCGTGGCGTTGCCGGTTGGCAGATAGATCAGGTTCAGTTTTGCATCGTAAGACATGGCAGACCAGACGTTCGGCGTGCCGCGTGTATAGGTCTGTCCTTCCGGTGGAAGGCCGGTCAGTTGCGGATTACCCGGATCCCATGCCCATGCCAGCTTACCGGTATGAACGTCATACGCACGCACGACGCCCGGCGGTTCACCGGTGGAGAAGTTATCCGCGATACGACCGCCAACCACCACCACATTCCCCGCGACCAGCGGCGTGGAGGTCTGCTGATAGTAGCCCGGCTTGATTTCCCCCATCCCGATGCTCAGGTCAACGGTGCCACGATCGCCAAAGTCTTCACAGACTTTGCCGTTATCCGCATTGATGGCTATCAGTCGTGCATCGGTGGTCGGCAGGAACAGACGACGAGGGCATGCCGCAGGCTGTGCATCTGCCTGTGACGTTGTCACGCTGCTGTGATCTTCAAAATAGCCCAGACCGCGGCAACGCTGCCAGTTCGGTGCCGAGGCTTTCGCGTCGTAACGCCATTTTTCTTTACCGGAGTCGACGTCCAGCGCCAGGACTTTACTGTACGGCGTACAGACATACAGCGTGTCGCCAATTTGCAATGGGGTGTTCTGATCTTCCGCACCGGAGCCGTTGCTCTGAGGAATATCCCCCGTGTGGGCAACCCAGGCCACCTTCAGATCATTCACGTTTTGTTTGTTAATTTGATCGAGGGCGGCGAAGCGGTCACCGTGGGTGGTATTGCCCCAGTGCGCCCAGTTTTTCTGCTCCTGACCCGGAGCGACCGGTTTTACCGGTACCGGCTCATTCGCCGCCACCAGCGTTTGCGGCTTGAACATCCAGCCGAGGCTCACCAGCATCACGACCGCCAGAACGGCCGCGACGCCAAATGCCGGTGCTTTGTTCGGGGCGTTGTGGTTTGCTGCGCGCATAAACGGCCAGACGATGGCACAGAGGAAGGCCAGCACGGCAAACGTAAAGAGGCGCGAGAAGAGCGGCCAGAAATCCCATCCGGCATCGCTGACGGCCCAGAACAGCGAGGCGATAAACGCGATGCCATAGAGGACGATCCCGCTGGCGCGGTTGATGAAAATCAGGACGGCGGCAATCACCATCGCCACGCCCATGATCAGGAAGTACCCACTTCCGCCTACGGTAACAAGCTTTAAACCTAAGCCGCCAACAGCCAGACCGATGAGCGTCATCAGTCCGGCAAGGAGCCACTGCAGGATACGGGGTATCCCACGTGGCGCGCTGCCAAATGCCATTTCTGTCTCCTTTAAATCCCCCGCGTTGCGGAACGGTGCCGAATATGTACCAATTGGGTAATAATCGCGGAGGGGGATGAGGTTTTATACGGTTTATCCGCATCATGTGCGGTTGAATTCCTGTTTAACAAATAGCATGCGAACCATTTGGTGAATTCGCGGCTATGATAAAACTGTTAAATTGTTTTACGCAATTGTTAATGGATGATTTCGCATTTTTTGACCACAGAAACAAAAAACCCGTCGACAGGACGGGTTAGTGGTTGAGGTTGTAAAGGCGTCTCAGGCAGGCATGGATTTGCGGATGGCGCTGAGCAGCGTCTGCGCACCCGGGGAGAGCGGGGTATCCACGCGGGTTAATATACCGATAGGTTCGCCCGCACCTGGCGACGTTACCGGCAGTGCGGTAAGCGTGCCCTGGCGGAGATCATCTTTCACCGCGCCGGAGGGAACGAACCAGACGTAGTCATAATCCACCGTAAGCTGGCGCGAAAGCGAGGCCGACAGCGTTTCGATGCAACCTGAAGGCAGTGAGCAGCCCTGCATCTGCAGCAGTGTCTCGGCGTTCTGACGCGGAACGGTGCCTTTTGGGGATACTACCACCGGCCACTCCATCACGCGGCTTAACGTCACCGTATCCTGCAGCAGGGGGTGACCTGGACGCACGACCAGCTTCAGGGATTCCAGGAACAGCAGCTCGTAGTTAAGCCCGCCCATAAGCTCGGGGTCGGACATGCGCCCGATACCGAGATCCAGTTCGCCGGATTTTAGCCCGGCGAGCAGCATGGTGTTATTCATGGTGGCAACCTGAATAGTGGTATGCCGCTGATGTTTGTGGAACTGTCCAATGACCGGGGGCAGAATGCCGAGCGCCGCCGTTGGCAGGGCACCCACGCGCACAATCTCCGTGGCGTGCTCCTCTTTGCGGTTGAGCGACTGTCCGGCAGTATTCAGCGCATCGAGAACCTTGACGGCGTGCGTTAGGAATTGTTCACCTACGAGGGTGAGTTGTGCCCCCAGCCGACCGCGGTCGAAGAGACGGGTTCCGGTGAGTTGTTCCAGCTCGTTCAGCGTTTTGGAGAGCGCAGGCTGGCTTAGGTTGAGAGTTTCAGCCGCTCGCCCCAGCGTTCCCTGTTGAGCGACGGCCACAAATGTATGCAAATGGCGCAAGCGTATGCGCTGACTGAACAGACCATTTTTTTCCATAGGCGATGTTAAAAACAGAGCGATGCGGGTGACAAGCTAAGTTGTTTAATTTTGATAACTTGATAGCAAAATATTTTTAACATTTGATCTGTTTGAGTTACAACATGTTTTTTGGCAGGGGGGAGAGGAAGAACGTCCTTGTTCTTTTCGAGCATATTGAGAGCGTTACGTCAGTGTATAGCCGGGTTAAATCACGCCATCACCGCCGTCAGAGCACCATACCTGACCGGAGGTAAATGAACATTCATCCGAGGCCAGCGTGACATAGAGCGGTGCGATTTCAACAGGTTGACCCGGACGCCCCAGCGGGGTATCGCCACCAAACTCTTTCACTTTTTCCATCGGCTGGCCGCCACTGGATTGCAGCACCGTCCAGTAAGGACCCGGGGCAACCGCGTTGACGCGTATTCCTTTTGGACCAAGCTGTTTCGCTAAGGATTTGGTGAACACCGCCAGACAGGCTTTTGTCTGGGCATAATCCAGCAGCACAGGGCTGGGCTTAACCGCCTGGACCGAGGAGGTATTAATGATTGAGGCCGACGGTTTCAGATGGCGCAGCGCCGCTTTGGTTATCCAGAAAGGCGCATAGACATTGGTTTTGAAGGTCGCGTCAAAATCTTCCGTGGTAAGCTCTTCAAGGGATTCACGGTATTGCTGACGACCGGCGTTATTCACCAGAATGTCCAGTCCCCCCAGTTTGGCCACCGCCTCTTCTACCAGCTTCTGGCAGAACGTCTCGTCACGGATGTCACCCGGCAGCGCGACGGCAATGCGTCCTTCCGCTTTGATAAGCTCAATGACGTCAACCGCGTCTTTCTCTTCTTCAGGCAGATAGTTGATTGCGACGTCAGCCCCTTCACGGGCGTAAGCGATCGCGACTGCGCGACCAATACCGGAGTCGCCTCCGGTGATCAATGCTTTCTTGCCGGCAAGGCGGCCATGCCCTTTATAGCTCGTTTCCCCGTGGTCGGGTACGGGTTGCATTTCTGATGCCAGTCCCGGCGGCGTTTGCGGTTGCTCCGGGAAAGGGGGTTGCGGGTAAGCGTTCTGACGTTGTGTAGTATCACTCATAGCTGACTCCTTAAGCCAAGGGGTGAGATTTGATGGATAGTTGCAGCGTTAACGCTTCGCTGAATTATTTCTGCAAATGATCGACGCGCACGACAGGCGGCGATGATTTCTTATCAAGCGATCCGTTGATACTGATCATCTGATCGGGTTTTACTGTTCTGCCGTCGAATACTGCCTGGGGAATAATAACGTCTATTTTTCCGGTTTTATCCTGGAATACAAACTTATCGCCGCTGCCGTCAATAAGGTTTCCGCGTAATGAAATAGTCGCACCATCATGCATTTCTTTTGCATGATCGATGGTCATAATTCGTGCATCATCGGTTCCACGATAACCGCTATCCAGTGCGTGCGGCGGTGGCGGTGCTTCACCTTTTTGTAACCCGCCGTTATTATCTGCCCATGCGGCCGGTACCAGAAATATCAAAAAAGCGGAAATAAGCGATAATTTCATCTGATATCCTTCATTTTGTGTGTCTTGACTTATTAAGTATTGTTGCTATTCCTTTATGTGGCAAATGTGATAAGTCTTAAAAACATTCGCTTTTGAAATCAAAAATATCGGTTAATAAGCGAAACGGTGATAGCCGCCATGAAGCGTCAAAGTGATAAGCTACCTGGGATAGATGAGAATTACCGATTGCTGACGTTTGAATATGGATTTCGTCAGGTGGGTTTTATTGTCCTGCTGGCCATTATCGTTGCGGCGATAGCGGGCTTCTTTTCAAGCGGTGTGGTGAGTGATACGCAAAGAACAAACTCGGCAAAGTCGCTGACCATCAACTACGAACGCTTTGGCCGACGCCAGACGGAGTCGAAGATCCACCTTTCATTCCCGGTCAGAACAGAAGGGAAATACACCCTGAGTGTGACCAGCGAGAGCAACAATGTTTACGAGCCAGGAAGCGTTTGGCCGCAACCGGACAGCATGTTCAGTCGCGGGAATACGCTCTTTTTTGTTTATAACAACCTGAAAATGTCCGACAACTTCTCTGTCTTACTTTTCACGACCCCTGCACGCGCAGGTAAATGGGACAATGTCGTTCGCATAAACAACGAGCCGGAAATCCCTTTCTGGCAATTAATTTACCCGTAGGAGGCTGATATGGATATGGTCTTTCGTGCGCTGGCTATTTACCTGTTCCTCGTCGTGGTATTTAAAGTTGCCGGACGGCGTGCTTTGCTGCAGATGACCAGCTTTGATCTGATTCTTCTGTTAATTATCAGTGAGGCGACGCAACAGGCGCTGCTCGGGGAAGATTTTTCGGTCACCGGCGCAATGATTACCATTACCACGCTGGTGGTAGTGGATATTATCTTTGGGATAATGAAAAAATATTTCTCACCGGTAGAAAATATTCTTGATGGCACTCCGGTGATATTGGTTGAGAACGGCGTGCCGCTAGCAGATAAACTCAAAAAAGTCGACGTTTCCTGTGATGATATTCTGGTATCGGCACGCCAGAATAATGGTGTTACGCAGCTGAGTGAAATTAAATATGCCATTCTTGAGCGCAATGGTCATATTTCAATCATTCCTTTTGAGAAGTAAGAGGCCACGAAATGAGCAACCTTCACCATGATAACAATTATACCGTCGCCGAACTGACCAAAAAAGTGGCGAGCAAATTGACAGATCTAGGGCTTCGCTTAACCACGGCAGAATCCTGCACCGGCGGAAAACTCTCCGTCGCCCTTTGTGCTGAAGAGAACACGGCCGAATTTTATGATGTCGGCCTGGTCGTGTTCAGTGACGGCGCGAAAGAGCGCATTCTGGGCGTGCGTCCTGAGACCCTTGAACGGTATACGGCCGTGAGTGAACAGACGGTGACCGAAATGGCCGCCCGGATCCTGGAGATTGCCCAGGCGGATGTCAGTATTGCCATCAGCGGTTATGCCGGGCCAGAAGGGGGCGACGATGGCACGGCGGCAGGGACCGTTTGCTTCGCCTGGAACCTTCGCGGACACACGGAAACCCGTACCGTCCTGTTTTCCGGCGACTGCCAGGATGTGGTTGAGAAGGCGGTGCAGTATTCATTGTCTGAATTAGTGACCAGATTATCAGGCTGGGATAACGAGTAAATTAACGCGGAGGTTCTATGGCTGTGATTGTCATTACCGGCGGTACGGCGGGTGTGGGAAAGGCAACGGCGCTGCACTTCGCAAAGGCAGGCTACGATGTGGGGATTATTGCCCGCGATGAGACAAGCCTGCACTCGACCCAGGAGGAGTTAACGCGTTTTGGCGTCAAAGCCTGTGCGGTACAGGCGGATGTCGCCGACAGCCAGGCGGTGGTGGACGCGGCAAACGAGATTGAATATCGTCTCGGCGCGATTGATGTGTGGGTTAACAATGCGATGGGTGCGGTGCTGGCACCGTTTCGTACCCTGACGCCGGATGAATTTCGCCGCGTCACTGACGTGACCTATCTTGGCTTCGTAAACGGAACCCGCGCCGCGCTGGAATTGATGGTGCCACGCGATCGCGGCGTGATTATTCAGGTCGGGTCCGCGCTGGCCTACCGCTCGATCCCGTTGCAATCGGCCTACTGCGGCGCCAAAGCGGCGATTCGGGGATTCACCGATGCGGTGCGCACGGAACTGATGCATGAGAACAGCCGGGTGCAGCTTTCAATGGTGCAGATGCCGGGGCTGAATACACCGCAGTTTGACTGGGCAAGAAACAAATTCGCCTGGGCTATGCGGCCGGTTCCGCCGGTGTTTGAGCCTGAAGTTGCCGCGAGCGCGATTTTTAAGGTCGCGCAAAAACCGGTGCGCGAACTGTGGGTGGGCAGCAGTACCATTCAGTCGATCGTCGGACAATTCCTCTTCCCGGGTTTCCTGGACCGGCTAATGGTGAAGAAGGCCTGGGAAGGTCAGATGACTGACGATCTGAATGACCGGGATCGCCAGGATTATCTCGACCAGCCGGTCAACGACCTGCATAAAATCCATGGACGTTTTACCCCGGAAGCGAAAAACCGCGCCACGGCGATCACGTCAGGTGTGCCCGGGAAAGTCCTGTTAGGCTCCCTCGCGGTGGCGGGCGTTGTGCTGACGCGGCTGATGACCCGGCGTAAAAGGTAATCAGCGCAGCGCGCTACGGTTAGTCCAGAACCAGCGATAGCCGTAGCCGCTGAGGGTAAGCTGGACGGTTTTGCCACAGATCAGCGCGTCGTCATAGCGTTTATCCGCCAGGCAGGCGGTCCAGGTGGCGTGACGGATCCCGCGGGCGGTAAACTGGACCGGCTTGTCGCTAAAGTTAACGAAGGTCAGGATACTGCGCGCTTCGGCTTCGTAATAAATGCCCAGTACCGCGTCATCATCAATATTGATGAGACGAAACGGTGCGACAGCAATCTCCGGAAATTCAGAGCGCGTATTGGCCATGTCGATGATCCGGTGCAGCAGGGAATTGCGGTGCAGCAGGGAATCGGCCACGTTGATTTTCTGATAACGCCAGGGACCGCGATCGATGATCGGGGCGATAAACCGCTCAGGGTCCGCTGCTGAAAAGCCACCGCCCTCTGACCCCGCCCACTGCATTGGTGTACGCACGGCATAGCGCTCTTCCAGCGTCAAATCATCACCCATGCCAATCTCATCGCCGTAGCGCATGACCGGCACGCCCGGGAGTGAGAAGAGCACCGCGTGGCAGAACGCCAGCCGTTTTTGATCGCCCTTTAACATCGGTGCCAGACGGCGTCGTATCCCGCGCTGGTAGACGTTCATCTCTTCGTCAGGGGCGAAGGTGTCGACCACAATCTGTTTCTCTTTTTTACCGATCCCTTCCAGATCCAACTCATCGTGGTTGCGCAGCCAGTTGGCAAAGCAGCACGAGTCAGGCGGGACAATCATCTTCTTTATGGCATTGCGCAGCGGTCGGGCGCTTTTCCTGGCAAGGCTGACGTAGAAATACTTATTGAGCCAGAAATTCAGCACCAGATTCAGACGGTTATTTTCGCCGAAATAGTCTTTATACGCCTCCACGTCGACGTCCACCTCACCGAGCAGGATCGCTTCCGGATTACGTGCTTCAATAAGGCGGCGCATATGCTCCAGGATCCATAACCCCTTTTTCTCGTCACCGCCGCCTGCCTGCGCGGTCAGGTGCGTTGCGGCATCAAGGCGAAATCCCGACACCCCGAGCTTGAGCCAGAAGAGGATAATATTTTCGATCTCGTTGAGCAGCGCGGGGCAGGTCAGATTCAGGTCGGGCTCATGGTGATAGAACATATGTCGGTAGTATTGCCCGGCCTCGTCATCCCATGTCCAGACGCTCTCTTCCACGCCGGGAAACATCGGGGAGGTATCGTCCTCGTTATTATCCGACCAGATGTAGTAGTCACGAAAAGGTGAAGTTGGGTTGCGGCGAGCCTGCTGAAACCACGGATGGGCGTCCGAGGTGTGCTGAATCAACAGCTCAATAATGACCTGCATACCCAGCTCCCGAGCCTGTTCAATAAAGGCGATAATGTCGGCCAGCTTTCCGAAGCGAGGATCAACCTGCAGATGGTCGCTGACGTCGTAGCCTTCATCCAGAAACGGGGTGAGGTAGAAAGGGGTGATCCAGATAACCGTCGCCCCCATGCGGCGAATGTAGCGCAACTTTGCGCCAATCCCGGCGATGTCCCCGCAGCCATCGCCGTTTAAATCATAAAAGAGTGCAGTATCAATCTGATAAATAATGGCTCGGGTATGCCAGTCTGCCATAGTTCACCTCAGTGATAACCTTCCGTGTCGGAAACTTTGCCCCGGAAAACGTAGTAGCTCCAGGCGGTGTACACCAGAATCACCGGAATAATCAGTAACGTTCCGACCAGCATAAACAGCTGGCTGGCCGGTGGTGCCGCAGCCTCCCACAGGGTAATGCGCGGCGGAATAATGTTAGGCCACAGGCTAATTCCCAGACCGCTAAATCCGAGGAAGATCAGCCCAAGGGTCAGCAGGAAGGGACGCGAGTGGCTGGCCGGGTTGCGCGTCAGTCGCCAGATCCACAGGCTAAACACGCCTACCAGCAGGGGAACCGGCAGGAACCAGATGAAGTTGGGGAAGGTAAACCAGCGGTCGGCAACGTACTGCCAGCCGAGCGGCGTCCAGATACTCACCACCGCGATCACCACCACCAGCGCCAGCAGCACGTGCCGGGTCAGCTCACGCATGCGGTTTTGCAACGCGCCTTCACTTTTCATGATAAGCCACGTAGTACCGAGCAGGGTGTAGGCCACTACCAGCCCGATGCCGCAGAAAAGATTGAAGGGCGTTAGCCAGTCAAGGGCGGAGCCGACAAAGCGCCGGCCCTCAACGTCAAAGCCGTTAATCACTGCTCCCACCACCACCCCCTGGCTGAAGGTGGCAAGCAAAGAGCCGCCGGCGAAGGCGTAGTCCCAGAATTTGCGGTGCGAAGGCGTTGCCTTAAAGCGGAACTCAAAGGCCACGCCGCGAAAGATAAGGCCAATTAACATGGCGGTAAGAGGGATGGTCAGCGCATCGATAATCACCGCATAGGCCAGCGGAAACGCGCCGAATAACCCCGCACCGCCGAGCACCAGCCAGGTCTCGTTGCCGTCCCACACCGGCGCCACGCTGTTGACCATTACGTCACGCTCTCTGGCATCGCCCACGAAGTTAAAAAGCAGCCCGATGCCCAAATCAAAGCCATCCATGATGATATACATCAGCGTGGCGAACACGATGATGGCAAACCAGATAACTGAGATATCGACGCCCATCAGTTTCTCTCCTGTTCCGGAACAGACTCAGCGGCAGACAGCGGACGGGCAGGGGTGCCCGAGGTATTTGACGTCAAGGTATCAACGGGCTGCGGACCTTTCTTGATAAGCCGAATCAGGTAGACGTAGCCCACGCCAAACACCGACGAATAGACCACAAAGAAGGCCAGCAGGCTGATGCTCATCTGCAGCGTACTGTGCAGCGAGACCGCGTCGATCGTGCGCAGATAGCCATACACCACCCACGGCTGACGACCCACTTCGGTGGTGACCCAGCCGGCCAGCAGCGCCAGTAGGCCCGCCGGTCCCATGCACAGCGCGAACCAGTGGAAGGGCCGCGACTGGTAGAGTCGATGGCGATAGCGTAGCCAGACGCTGACCAGACCCAGCGTGATCATCAGCAGACCCATGCCGACCATAATGCGGAATGACCAGAAAACAATCGGTGAGTTCGGGCGATCTTCTTTCGGGAAGTCTTTCAGTGCCGGGACCTGTTTATCCAGGCTGTGGGTCAGAATCAGACTGCCAAGGGCAGGAATTTCCAGCGCGTAGCGGGTGCGCTCCTGCTCCATATCCGGCAGGCCAAACAGCAGCAGCGGTGTCGCTTCGCCTGGCGGGTTCTCCCAGTGACCTTCGATGGCGGCAATTTTGGCCGGCTGATGTTCGAGGGTATTCAGGCCATGCATATCACCGACGACGGCCTGAATGGGCGCGACCAGCAGGGCCATCCACATCGCCATGGAAAACATGGTGCGTATCGCGGGCGTGTCGTTACCGCGCAGCAGATGCCATGCGCCCGACGCTCCCACAAACAGCGCGCTGCTCAGGAACGCGGCGATAGCCATGTGAATGAGACGGTAAGGGAAGGAGGGGTTAAAAATGATGGCCAGCCAGTCCTCTGGAATGACCTGACCGTTCTGAATACTGAACCCCTGGGGCGTGTGCATCCAGCTGTTGGAGGCGAGGATCCAGAAGGTGGACATCAGCGTACCCAGCGCGACCATACAGGTCGAGAAGAAGTGCAGGCCCGGGCCGACCTTGTTCCAGCCGAACAGCATCACGCCAAGAAATCCGGCTTCGAGGAAGAAGGCGGTTAAGACTTCATAGGTCAGGAGAGGGCCGGTGATACTGCCGGCAAACTGTGAGAATCCGCTCCAGTTAGTGCCGAACTGATAGGCCATGACCAGACCGGAAACGACCCCCATGCCGAAGTTAACGGCAAATATCTTTAGCCAGAAATGGTACAGCGAGCGCCACACCTCATTTTTGGTGCGAAGCCACATCCCTTCGAGCACCACCAGATAGCTGGCAAGACCGATGGTGATCGCCGGGAATAGAATATGGAACGAGACGGTAAAAGCGAACTGGATTCTGGCGAGGTGAAATGCGTCGAGTTCGAACATGGTCCGTACCTCTGGAACTGTTGCGCACGAGGATTGCCAGGCAGTCCGGGGCTGCCTGGCAAAATCGGTTACGGTTTTTTCTTCCCGGCACCCAGTTCGGCGCCGGTCAGCGGGTCGGAATGTGGATCGGACTTCGTGCGGGCCGACATCGCTTTGACCAGCGTGGCCTGTTCGGTCGTCAGCGTCACGCTTGCACTCCCGTCACCGCCGTCAACGGCAGGTTGGGGGGATTCAACGTAGTCGAAATGTTTATCGCTGTTCCAGCTTCCGCGAACCTCTCCACCTTCAGACATATTGTAGTACTTGTTGGTGTATTCCTCGATTGGCGGCAGTTTTCCCGGAGGGAAATTATTACGAATGGACTGAAGCGCCTTCTCAAAGGAGAGCTGATGCGCTGCCTCACGCGTCATCAGAAACGCCAGCGCATCCTTCACGCCCGGATCGTCCGTGACGTTAATCAGCCGTTCATAGATGATCTTCGCTCGGGCCTCGGCAGCCACATTTGAGCGCAGATCGGCGGTTGGCTCGCCAATGGTGTCGACATAAGCCGCCGTCCACGGCACCCCGGCGGAGTTGGTCAACGGAGTACCGCCACCGTAAAGCAGGGAGGTAATATGGCTGTCGTTACCGTTTTCGGTCATGGACCGATACAGCTCGGCTTCATTTTCCACGCCCTCCGCCAGTGCGCCTTTAGCCCCTTTATTAAGCATACCCACCAGGGTACCGATAATTTCAAGGTGGCTTAACTCTTCGGTCGCGATATCCATTAGCATATCTTTACGACCCGGGTCGTCATCACTCAACCCCTGAGTAAAGTAACGGCAGGCGGCGGCCAGCTCGCCCTGAGGACCGCCGAATTGTTCCAGTAATAAATTGGCAAGGCCGGGATTCGGTTCGGCAACCCGAACCGTATATTGTAATTGTTTGACGTGTCGAAACATGTCTTCTCTCCTGAGGTTATTTTTTTGCTTCGACACCGGATGAGTCTGAACGCAGCAGGAACTGTTCGGTGGTCTGTGGAATGTGGCGAATCAGCCAGTCGGCCATCTCGCGCTCTTCCGCCAGGATACTCTCAATGGCGGGCACGGAAGCCATGTCGCCCGCTTTTTTGGCCGCGGCCAGCAGGGAGGTGTAGCAGGCTATTTCAAACTGTTCGAAAACATAGCCGCTGATAGACCCTTTGACGATCTCATCAGAGGGGAACATCCCGCCAATGGACTGTCCGAGCGCCGCCATTTTACTCATCGAATCTTTTAAAACCGAACGCGAAATATCATTACGGTCGAGGATCTCTTCCAGTAAGGTAATTTGTCGCTTCGTTTCACTAATATGCTGCTCAATTCTGGCGCGAACATCGGGATAATTATCGATACGGCTGGCCATGGATTCCAGCATAGATTCGGCTTGCTTTTCCATCGCATGGGCATCGCGTAGCCAGTCATGGTAGTGTTCTACGTGATTCATTATAATGTCCTCATTATGGTGTCGCTTATTTGGTCTCACTCTCAGCAGCCTGATCGGCACGCGCAGCACTGTAGCCAGATAAATGGCCGACAATATTGGCGTAGATACTGATGATAATGACCCATAGCACGCTGCTCTTCCACCATAAAACGGAAGGGATAGCGAGTATGAACCATATTATTGCTGCCGTTAAATGGCACCGTTTAATAGTCCTGGGACTGATGCTCATTTTATTTAACCTTTGCTATAGCGTCATTTTTGCGCTTTTTGGTTAATATTGCCTACGGCCAGGTCGGTAAGTTTAAGATCGGTTTCTTTCTCTTCTTCCAGCGTTTCTGCCAGAAGTTTAACGGCTTTTTTATAGCCCAGTTGTTCTGCTAATGTGGCGAGGGTACCGTAACTGGCAATTTCGTAATGCTCCACTTTTTGTGCTGCGGCAATTAATGCGGCGTCACGCACCTCATTTTTCTCGGTGCTCTCGATGACCTCATTGGCCTCTTCAATCAGGCCTTCCATTGCTACGCACTTCATACGTTTGAGCTTAAGGCCAGATTCTTGCTCGATAATCTGGTCGATACGCTCAATCTGTCCCTGCGTCTCTTCAAGGTGTGCACTAAAGGCTGCGCTCAGTTTTTCACTGGAGGCAGCACGAGCCAGTTTGCCGAGCGCGCGGGTCAGCTGCTTCTCAGCGCTGTAGGTATCAGACAGGAGGTGAATAAACACATCTTCGACACTTTTCATATTCATCATTACGCTCCGGTAAAATAAAGAAGGGGTACTGCGAGCCTGGAGGCCCGCAGCATGCTCTCTGTTTTAAATAAAAGAGATTTACATCAGATCAGGAGTTTTTACGGCCACCACCGTGGCTGTTTTCTCCTCCTTTCTTACCTGCTTCAGATGCGCGTTGCGGATCGTTTTTAAAATTACCGCCGCTGTGCTGGCCACCTTTACGTCCAGCTTCTGATGCTTTTTCACGGTCTTGTGCGAAATTACCGGAACCACCACGATGCTCTGCCATATTAAACCTCATATATTGGTTATGTCAGTTAAGATACGAAAATATTCCGTATCACTCGTCGTTCGAATAATAACTTTAGTCGGTGTTTCATATTCGTCAAATATGTTTTGTAAACCATCGCTTCGTTGCTGAGATATTTCTGGTGGTTAACGCTTCGTTTAATATGAATATATCCTGGATGGCTTGCGGTTAACTGCCTGTCTTCATGGAGTTAATCCGCGAGCCGCAGGGGATAACTGTTTTTCTTGCATTGTTTATGCCTGAAGCGCGTGCGGCAGTCTAAAAATTACAGATTAATCTTAAGGAGAAATATTGGAAATCCGCTTATTGCGTTAACGAAATAAGATATATGCCACTGATATTTGTTTTTAATGAGATATTACCTCTTAAGATAATGCTATTTATTACCTCTTAATGGTTAAGCGATGAGGTTATTAATAATACAGTTTGATCAGAAAACGCTTTATTTAGAGAAGGTGAATCTACATTTAGAGAAGGTGAATCTGCCAGGTCATATGGGTGTCAGGGCAGGCCAGCACACGCTTTAACCACTCCTGTCTTAAGATCACAAATCGGAAATTCTTCCCCCCAGAGGGAACGGGTTTCTCTACACTCCAGGTAATATTCACTGGAGGCATGACATCATGGCGAACACCATCACGGCTGATGATATTCGGGAACACTTTTCGCAGGCTATGTCGGCGATGTACCAGCAGGAAGTTCCGCAGTACGGCACCTTGCTCGACCTGGTTGCGGACGTAAACCTGGCGGTTCTGGAAAATAACCCACTATTACATGAACAACTGGCGAACGCGGATGAACTGGCGCGCCTGAATGTGGAGCGTCACGGGGCGATCCGCGTGGGTACCGCGCAAGAGCTTTCGACCTTGCGTCGTATGTTTGCCATTATGGGGATGTACCCGGTCAGCTATTATGACCTCTCTCAGGCGGGCGTGCCCGTCCATTCCACGGCGTTCCGCCCGGTCGATGATGCGGCGCTGTGCCGAAATCCGTTTCGTATCTTTACCTCGCTGCTGCGCCTCGAATTGATTGACAACGTCGTCCTGCGTGAGCGTGCCGCGGAGGTCCTGTCTCACCGCAATATCTTTACCCCACGTTGTCTGGAGCTTATCGCGCTGCATGAGGCAGAAGGGCACTTTACGGATGCGCAAGCGCAGGCGTTTGTACAGGAGGCGTTAGAAACCTTCCGCTGGCATCGTCATGCGACGGTCGACCAGGAGACCTATCTGGCATTGCATAACGAGCACCGACTGATTGCGGATGTGGTCTGTTTCCCGGGGTGCCATATCAACCACCTCACGCCACGTACGCTGGATATTGACCGGGTGCAGGAGCTGATGCCGAAGTACGGGATTGAACCCAAAATTCTGATTGAAGGGCCACCGCGCCGCGAGGTTCCCGTATTACTGCGCCAGACCAGCTTTAAAGCGCTGGAAGAGCCGGTGCTGTTTGCCGGGGAGCATACAGGAACGCATACCGCGCGCTTTGGCGAAATTGAACAGCGCGGCGTGGCGTTGACGCCAAAAGGTCGTGCGCTTTATGACAGCCTGCTTGCAGAGGCCGGTACCGGTAAAGATAACATGACGCACCAGCTCCATTTGCGCGAGATCTTCAGCGCCTTCCCGGACAGTGAATTGTTGATGCGCCGTCAGGAGCTGGCCTATTTCCGCTATCGCCTGACGCCATCCGGGGAAGCGCATCGTCATGCGTTTCGTCCGGGAGACGATCCACAGCCGTTAATTGAGCGCGGGTGGGTTGTCGCTCAGCCGATCACCTATGAAGATTTCCTCCCGGTCAGTGCCGCAGGGATTTTCCAGTCGAATCTGGGCAATGAAACCCAGGCGCGTAGCCACGGTAACGCCAGTCGCGACGCGTTCGAAGCGGCGCTGGGTTGCCCGGTGTACGATGAGTTCATGCTCTATCAGGAGGCTGAAATCCGCAGCAAACAGCGTTGCGGTTTGCTCTGAAATCGTTACTCTTCTGGGGTGTGATGGAAACAGAAGGTTGTTATGCAAAATCCCTCCGCCCCTGTGATTGAAACGCGCCAGGGCGCACTGTCTGGTTTAACGGATGAAAACGTTCATCTCTGGTGTGGTATTCCCTATGCGGCGCCTCCCGTTGGCAACTGGCGCTGGCGTTCGCCACGGCCGCCTGAACGCTGGGAGGGGCTGCGTCTGGCCACCGCTTTTTCGCCCTCAAGCTGGCAGAACAGTGAGTATTGCCAGGCGTTAGGGGGCGGCGATCCCGGCCGGTTCTCAGAAGATTGTCTGTATCTTAACGTCTGGTCACCCGTCGAGCGGCCGGCGCCGCTTCCCGTCATGGTCTGGCTGCACGGCGGGGGGTTTACCATTGGCGCGGGTGGCCTGCCGCCCTATAACGGTAAGGCGCTGGCAACGCGCGGCGTGGTGGTTGTGACGATCAATTACCGTCTTGGTCACCTTGGCTTCTTTGCCCATCCCGCGCTGGAGGGAGAAGAAGACCGGGTGGTGCATAACTTTGCGCTGCTGGATCAGATTGCCGCCCTTGAATGGGTTCGGGAGAATATTTCCGCTTTCGGTGGCGATCCTGACAACGTGACCCTGTTTGGCGAATCCGCCGGCGCGCGCAGCGTGCTGTCGCTGCTGGCGTCTCCGCTGGCGAAGGGACTCTTCCACAAGGCGATTGTGCAAAGCGGATACACCCTGCCGGATACGCCGCGGGAACAGGCCCTGCAAAAAGGGGAAGCGCTGGCGGCGCATTTTGGCCTTGAGAAGGCGTCAGCAGAACAGTTACGTGCCATTCCCCCCGAAGCGTTCTGGCCGCTGGCCGCGCCGCTGAACATCGCCCCGGCACCCATCGTCGGAGACTGTGTTCTGCCGGAATCAATGCTCGATGTGTTCTTTGCCGCGCGTCAGCATCCTGTTCCGGTAATGATTGGGTCGAACAGTGACGAAGCCAGCGTGATGGCGGTATTTGGTATCGATCTCGCCGGTCAGATCCAGAAGCTTCGCCGTGAACGTCGCTTTGGACTGGGGCTGATCAAACTGCTCTATCCGGGTGTGAAAGGGGATGTGGAGCTTGGCAGGCAGGTGTGCCGGGATATGGCTTTTACCACCATGGGATATGTGGTGATGCAGGCCCAGCAGCGCGTGGGCGGCTTGTGCTGGCGTTACTGGTTCGACTATGTGGCGGAAGCAGAGCACGCAACCTATATCAACGGTGCCTGGCACGGTAATGAGGTGCCGTACGTGTTTGACACCCTTGGTGAGATTGAGCCTTCCTGCCACTATGTTAATGCGCGAGACCGGCAATTCGCAGCGCAGGTTGCAGATTATTGGGTGAGCTTTGCGCGTGACGCCGGTCACCGGGAAAGTCTTCCTGGCCCGACGCACTGGCCGGCCTGTCGAAAAGGAAGGGACGTGCTGCTACGTATCGGCGTGAATAAACATGCAGGTTTCAGGCTTGAAAACCGCTTTATGCGCGCGCGAATGAGCCTCTTTAAGCGCGTCATGAAACACCATGTGAGCCTCGACTGAGCAGGCAGGCGCGAAACGCCGCCAGCCCATTTTCCTGGCCAGGCGATTCTCGCAGAACCAGTCTGTAGCTCGCTCCCGTTTTAATGCTGCTCTCAAAAGGCCGCGCCAGCCTTCCGGCGCGGACATCTTCTTCCACCAGCGTTTCGTCAGCAATGGCCACCCCCAGCCCCTGAATGGCGGCCGTGATGGCAAGGTCCATCGTGTCGAAGTGTTGATTTTTGTGCATAACTACCCCCGGGCCTTCCTGCTTCGCCAGCCACAATGACCAGTCTGTCTTATCCCGTGTCGGGTGAAGGAAGGTTAACGCGCCCAGTTCGCAACCTGCTCGCAGGGGGCTCATTACCGGGGTTAACGCCTCTTCAAACAGCAGATCGCCCGCGCTCATATGGGTGCCAAATACAATGGCCGCGTCGTAAGATTCCGTTTTGAAATTGACGTTATGGTCGGTAGTGGTGGTCAATGCGATCTGCAGATCCGGCTGCTCACGCTCCACCTCCAGCAGACGAGGCACCAGCCAGCGCATGGCGCAGGTGGGTGCTTTGAGTCGGATCACGGTTTGCTGGGTACGGGCCCGATCGGCCAGGGTCAGCAGCGTTTCAAAAGTGGATTGCAATTCCGGAAGCAGGGCGCTGCCCTGTGGGGAGAGGCGCAGGCCGCGCGCATGGCGCTCGAACAGCGGAAAGCCGAACCACGCTTCAAGGGTGGCGATTTTGCGACTTACGGCTCCCTGCGTCAGACAGAGCTCTGTTGCGGCATGGGTCAGATTCAGATGACGCGCGGTGACTAAAAAGGCGTCGATGGCATTAAGCGGGAGCGAACGGCGCGACATTAAACACCTCAGGTATGCGTTTTTCTCATGGCTATTATGACAACAATTCGATTGTCCCGACAACCGACTTGTTGTTTGAATAGTTATGCATTCATCATGAGAAAGGAAAGAGGATGACGTTACACACTCCGGTGCACACCCGTTCCAAATTACCCGATGTGGGAACCACGATTTTTACCGTTATCGGCCAGCTCTCCGCCCGGCATAACGCCATCAATCTTTCTCAGGGTGCACCCAATTTTTCCTGCGATCCCAAACTGGTCGCCGGGGTGACCCGGGCGATGGAGGCAGGGCACAACCAGTACGCGGCAATGACCGGCCTGCAGCCGCTTAAAGAGCGTATTGCGGATAAAATTGCCACCCTCTACGGCACGCACTATGACCCGGCCAGCGAAGTGCTGGTCACCGCCAGTGCCAGTGAAGGACTCTATTCGGCGATCAGCGGGCTGGTGCACCCGGGCGACGAAGTGATCTACTTTGAACCGTCGTTTGACAGTTACGCCCCGATTGTTCGCCTGCAGGGGGCCACGCCGGTTGCCATTAAACTGACGGTGCCGGATTTTGCCGTCAACTGGGATGAAGTCCGTGCGGCGATCACCCCGCGTACGCGCATGATTATCATCAATACCCCGCACAACCCGAGCGGGCAGGTCTTCTCAGCAGAGGACCTGCAGCAGCTGGTGGCGGTGACCCGCAATACCGATATCATTATTTTGTCTGACGAAGTGTACGAACACGTCGTCTTTGATGGTGAACCGCACCACGGTATGGCGACACATCCGCAGCTGGCGGAGCGTAGCGTCATTATCTCTTCCTTCGGAAAAACCTATCACGTGACCGGCTGGCGCGTGGGTTACTGTGTTGCTCCGGCGGTACTGATGGATGAGATTTGTAAAGTCCATCAATTTCTGATGTTTTCTGCCGATACGCCAATGCAGCATGCGTTTGCAGAGCACATGATTGACCCGCAAACCTGGCTGTCGCTGGCGGCGTTTTATCAGCGCAAACGCGATCTGCTGCAAAGTTTGCTGGAAGCATCACCGTTCAGACTCTTGCCGAGCGCCGGTTCGTTTTTCCTGCTGGCCGACTACAGCCAGTTTAGCGATGAGCGCGACAGTGAACTGGTGAAACGGCTGATCGTTGAGTATGGAGTGGCCACCATTCCGCTGTCGGCGTTTTATGCGGATGGTACGGATAATAAATTGATTCGTCTCTCTTTTGCGAAAGATGAGGCGACGTTACGGGCAGGTGCCCAGGCCCTGTGTCGGGTTAAACCACGCTAAGGAGTTGGAGATGAAATTACGCGCGTTAGTTGTCGGCATGGGATTGCTGTGTACGTTTTCGTCATTCGCGGCTACCGAACTGCGGTACGGGCTGGAGGCGGAATATCCGCCGTTTGAAAGCCGAAATGCTGCCGGCGAACTGGAAGGGTTTGACGTTGAGCTGGGCAATGCCATCTGCAAAGCCGCAGCGCTGAAATGCACCTGGGTTGAAACCTCTTTTGATGCGTTAATACCGGGCCTGGTGGCGAAGAAATTTGATGCCATTAACTCGGCGATGAACATCACCGAACAGCGACGTAAAAGTATTGATTTTACCCAACCGATTTACCGCATCCCGTCGCAGCTCGTTGGCAAGGCCGGTACCGCGGTAGAGGCAACGCCCGCGGGGCTTAAGGGCAAAACCATCGGTGTCCTGCAGGGCTCCATTCAGGAAACCTACGCGAAAGAGCACTGGGAAAAGCAGGGTGTCACCGTGGTGTCTTATAAAGATCAGAATATGGCCTGGGGCGATCTGCTGAATGGCCGTATCGACGCCTCGCTGGTTATGTCCGCGGCCGGGCAGGCAGGTTTCCTCAGCAAGCCGCAGGGGAAAGGGTTTGGCTTTATCGGCAAACCGGTGTCGGACGACACTATCCTCGGCAGTGGGATCGGCTTTGGGTTGCGTAAAGGGGACGAGGCCACCAAAAAGCAACTTGATGCCGCAATTGATAAAGTGCGTGCCGATGGCACGATCGCTAAACTCGCTGATAAGTACTTCCCAGGTATCGATGTCAGCGTAAAATAACCGCCTCATTTGCCCCGACTGACGATGTCCAGCCGGGGCATTTTTATACACGTCTTTATACCTTTCTTTACACCTTTTTCGGGTCGTTCTGGTCGACAGAAAATATTTCGCACTTTGTACAGATAATCGCCGCCCAACAATTGGATTCTTAACCATTTTTGTTTAGGCTGTGCGTTCTTTCTTGCCGTCATTTCGCCGAGTGCGAAACACATTCACACGACCATAAGGACGTTTTTCCAGGCATGAATCGCAGACGTTTTCTAAAAGGCTCGCTGGCAATGGCAGCCCTGAGCGGCACAACTGGCCTTGCTTCCCTGTTTTCCAAAGCGGCTTACGCTGCTGACTCTGACATTGCTGACGGTCAGAGCCGTCGTTTTGACTTCTCCGTACTGCAATCCATGGCCCATGACCTGGCGAAAACCCCATGGGGCGGAGCACCACGACCGTTACCGGACACGCTGGCGACCATGACGCCGCAGGCCTATAACGCCATCCGTTACGATGAAAAACAGTCACTGTGGAATAACATTGAAGGCCGTCAGCTGGATGTGCAGTTCTTCCATATGGGCATGGGTTTCCGTCGCCGCGTGCGCATGTTCTCGCTGGATCAGTCAACGTCACAGGCGCGCGAAATCCACTTCCGTCCTGAGCTGTTCAGCTACGGTGAAACCGGTGTTGATACGAAGCAGCTGGAAGGGCAAAGCGATCTTGGGTTTGCCGGTTTCCGCGCCTTCAAGGCACCGGAACTGGCGCGTCGCGATATCGTCTCATTCCTGGGGGCGAGCTATTTCCGTGCGGTTGATGATACCTATCAGTATGGTCTTTCCGCGCGGGGTCTGGCGGTGGATACCTTTACCGACACGCCGGAAGAGTTCCCAGACTTCACCGCGTTCTGGTTTGAAACCGTCAAACCGGGCGACACTACCTTCACCGTCTATACGCTGCTGGACAGCCCAAGCATCACCGGTGCGTATAAGTTCGTGATCCACTGCGAGAAGAGCCAGGTGATCATGGAGGTGGAAAACCATCTCTATGCGCGTAAAGACATTAAACAGCTCGGCATTGCGCCGATGACCAGTATGTTCAGCTGCGGTACAAACGAACGCCGCATGTGCGATACCATCCACCCGCAAATTCATGACTCCGACCGTCTCGCCATGTGGCGCGGTAACGGGGAGTGGATTTGCCGTCCGCTGAACAACCCGCAGAAGCTGCAGTTCAATGCGTTTGTGGACAAAAACCCGAAAGGGTTCGGCTTGCTCCAGCTCGATCGCGATTTCTCGCATTATCAGGACGTCATGGGCTGGTATAACAAACGCCCAGGCCTCTGGGTGGAGCCGCGTAACGACTGGGGTAAAGGTGCGGTTGGCCTGATGGAGATCCCGACAACGGGTGAAACACTGGATAACGTGGTCTGCTTCTGGCAGCCAGAAAAACCGGTGAAAGCGGGCGATGAGCTGGACTTTAAATACCGTCTTTACTGGAGCGCCATGCCGCCGGTCCGTTCCCCACTGGCGAATGTCTTCGCGACCCGTACCGGTATGGGTGGGTTCCCGGAAGGCTGGGCGCCGGGCGAAAACTACCCGAAAGTGTGGGCCCGTCGCTTTGCTATCGACTTCGTCGGGGGCGATCTGAAAGCTGCCGCGCCAAAAGGCATTGAGCCGGTCATTACCCTCTCCAGCGGTGAAGCGAAGCAGGTTGAGATCCTCTACGTTGAGCCGTTTGACGGCTATCGCATTCTGTTCGACTGGTATCCTACCTCGGATTCGACCGAACCGGTGGATATGCGCCTGTTCCTGCGCTGTCAGGGGGATGCGATCAGTGAGACCTGGCTGTATCAGTATTTCCCGCCTGCGCCGGACAAACGTAACTACGTTGACGATCGCATCATGCGTTGACCATTTATTCCCTCTCCCCGGCGGGGAGAGGGTGACGGGAAGGGACCATGACCGCCACTGAATCTGAAATTATCCCGGTGACTGACCATCTCGAGCTTCGCGCCGTCGAAGAGCGCTATACCGCCGATTTGCACAACATGGTCATCAGAAACAAAGCCTGGCTGCAAACCGCCTTTGACTGGGCGCAGCATGTGGGCACCGAAGATGACACCCGTCGTAATGTGCTGAGTAATCAGATGCTGCACCAGCGCGGCTACGCCAAAATGTTTCTGATTTTCAAGGATGAGGACCTGGTCGGCGTGCTGTCGTTTAATGCGATTGAACCCGCCAACAAAGCCGGATACATCGGTTACTTGCTGGACGAGGCGCATCAGGGACAGGGCATTTTGTCGCAGGCGCTGCAGGCGTTTATGCGCTATTACGTCGAGCAAGGCGAGATCCGCCGTTTTGTCATTAAGTGTCGGGTGGCGAATAAACCCAGTAACAACGTTGCCCTGCGCAACGGTTTTACGCTGGAGGGGTGCCTGCGGGAAGCAGAGTTCCTGAATGGCCGTTTTGACGATGTGAATATCTACGGCAAAATTTACCCGCTATAACGCCCCCAATAGAGGCGTACGGGTGATGCGCTGGTCGCCGTTAATCACCTTTTCGCCGCGCAGGTGGATGTTCTCACCGGCAAAAGCCTCAATCACCGCATCGTCGGTGATTTCAACCCGATGCTCAATAAGCACATCGCCGCTGATGCGCGCCCGTCCCTGGATCACGACCTTATCGTCAAGCAGGATAGGGCCGCCGCGCAGCCAGGCCTGACCGCCAATCAGGACGTGGTGTTTAATGACACAATTTCCTTCCACCACCGCGTTCTCTGCCACCTGAGAGCTGTAGCGGACGGTAGGGATGGCATCGTCGTCAAAACCGGCAATGACGCGGGCGTTACCGTACACTTTTGCGCAGTCACATACCCAGACGTTATTGAGATCGTTGCCTTCGAGGATGGCGCTGTCGAAAACTTCCGCCCGGTGTTCAACGAAGGCATAATTAACCATTGCTTCGCCGTAGATTTGCGCCTGATGCACAATGCGTGACTGGCTCACCGTCGCCTTGTCATAAATTTTCAGGATCTGCTCATGGTCCGGCGTAAGCCCTTTGGCAGCAATCACCACGCTGTTATGAAGCACCCGCGCCTCACCGAAAATATGGCATTCGCCGCGCACGCAGGATTGCTGTATCGTGACGTTGTCACTTATGCGCGCACCGTGACTGACCTCCGCGCCGTCCAGCCAGCAGTTGTCGCCAATCTGCGCGTCATGACTGACGATGCAAGGCAGGGTAAGGCGCGCGTTGCCGGACACCGTCGCACCGGCAAAGACGACGCTGTTTTCATCGTAGATCCAGCAGTCGCCTTCGTGCGCGAGGGCGCTCTCATCTTCAACCCAGCCGCCTTTCGTGCCGCTCACGATATCGTTAAAATTCGCCGTGGCAATAATCTGTCGTAACGACGTCGTGTGCGTTGTCTCGCCGTTTTTCCATTGCCAGAGGCGGGTGTCCTCGCTGAGCCTGTACTTTTTCATCATGGAGTCTCGGGTAAGCGTCTCCACTAAACGTAGCAAACTTTCGGCGTTTCGTAGTGCTGGCATCCGTCGCGGAAACCCCTTAAAATGGCATTTAAAATACATTTTAAAAATTCAAATTAATGAATAAAAATAACAACGCTCAACGAGTGCTTAACCTGCCCGCGGGTTACTTCGGTATGGTGCTTGGCATCATTGGGATGGGGTTCGCCTGGCGATACGCCAGCACGCTCTGGCCCGTGACGCGCTGGCCTGGTGAGAGCCTGGTGGCCCTTGCGATTGTGATTTGGTTTTTGCTGACGGTGGCGTTTATCGCCCGGGCGATCCGTTTCCCGCAAAGTGTGCTGGCCGAGATGCGCCACCCGGTGATGAGCAGTTTTGTCAGCCTTTTTCCCGCCACAACGATGCTGGTCGCCATCGGTTTTGTGCCCTGGCTGCGCCCGGTGTCACTGGTGTTATTTGGCGTCGGGGTGGTGATACAGCTGGCTTATGCTGCCTGGCAAAGCGCCGGATTATGGCGCGGTAACCATCCGCAAGAGGCCACCACGCCGGGGTTATATCTGCCCACGGTAGCAAACAACTTTATCAGCGCCATGGCGTGCGGGGCGCTGGGGTTTAACGATGCCGGGCTGGTGTTTCTCGGGGCGGGCGTTTTTTCCTGGCTCAGCCTTGAGCCGGTGATTTTGCAACGACTTCGTAGCGCCGGGGAGTTGCCTTCCGCGCTGCGAACCTCGCTGGGTATTCAGCTGGCCCCCGCGCTGGTGGCCTGCAGCGCCTGGTTTAGCGTCAATGGTGGTGAGGCGGGTACATTTGCCAAAATGCTGTTCGGTTACGGCCTGTTGCAACTGCTGTTTATGTTACGGCTGATGCCATGGTATTTGTCCCAGCCGTTTAACGCCTCGTTCTGGAGCTTCTCGTTTGGCGTGTCGGCCCTGGCCACCACGGGGCTTCATCTTGGGCAGAGCAGTCCGTCGGGCTTTTTTCACGCCATTGCCGTCCCACTGTTTATCTTTACCAATGTCATCATCGGGATGCTGCTGGTACGAACGTTTATCTTGCTGATACAGGGCAAACTTCTGGTGCGCACTGATAAAGCGCTGCTTATGCAATCTGAGGAAAAATAATGGCTGTTGATGAAAATTACTTCACAGAGAAATATGGCTTAACCCGTACGCACTCAGAAGTGCTGTACAGCGCGGGCATTGTGAAACCGGGTAAAACGCTGGATCTGGGCTGTGGTAACGGGCGTAACAGCCTCTATCTGGCAGCCAACGGTTACGACGTGACCGCGTGGGATAAAAATCCCCTGAGTATCGATAATATTGAGCGCATCAAAGCGGAAGAAGGCATCGTAAACCTGCAGACGGCAATCAAAGATCTGAACAACCTGAGCTTTGAGGGCGAATACGATTTTATTCTCTCTACCGTGGTGCTGATGTTCCTGGAAGCGAAAACCATTCCGGGCCTGATCGACAATATGCAGCGCTGCACCAGACCCGGCGGTTATAACCTGATTGTTGCCGCGATGGACACGGCGGATTACCCGTGCACCGTCGGCTTCCCGTTTGCGTTCAAAAGCGGTGAACTGAGCAACTACTACGAGGGCTGGGCGTTGCTCAAGTACAACGAAGAGGTGGGCGAACTGCACCGCACCGACGAGAACGGTAACCGCATCAAACTGCGTTTTGCCACGCTGCTGGCGCGTAAGCCCGCTTAACGGGCGGCCAGCAGGCAGAGCTGCAGAGCCGTGTTGTATGAGGCCTCGAACGACGACAGCGGCAAAAACTCAAACTTCGAGTGGAAGTTATGCGCGCCGGTGAAGAAGTTTGGCGTGAGCAGGCCTTTTGCCGAGAGCGCTGCGCCGTCAGTACCGCCGCGCATTGGCGTCGGTTTGGGCGTGATCCCAAGGGATTCCATGGCCTCAAACATCAGGTCGATAGCGCGACGATCCTCACCAATCGCATTGCTGATATTGCTGTAGGTATCTTCAATGCGATACTCCACCTTTGCCGTAGGATGCTGTCCGGCAATCAACGCCGCGACATCGGCAATCTGCTGCTTGCGGGCGGCAAACTGTGCTTTATCGAAATCACGGATATTCGCTTTTAAGACGGCCTCGTTTTGCCCCGCCTGAATGCCGTTAAACCAGATATAGCCTTCACGCCCCTCGGTGCATTCCGGGGTTTGCTGGCGGTCAAAATGGCTGATGAAGTCTGTCGCCATCAGCAGTGGGTTAACCAGCACGCCTTTGGCGGACATGGGGTGAGCCGTTACGCCGGTAAAGCGAATCTCTGCCGCCGCGGCGTTGAAGTTCTCGTAAACAATCTCACCCAGCTCACAGCAGTCGATGGTCCAGGCAAAATCAACGTCAAAACGGTTTAGATCCAGCGCCTTCGCGCCACACAGGCCGATCTCCTCATCCGGCACAAACGCGACCACAATGTCGCCATGCTGATGTTCTGGCGTCAGGTTTTCCAGCAGCGTCATGACCACGGTGACGGCGGCTTTATTATCTGCGCCTAATACGCTGGTCCCGTCGCTGAAAATAATCTCTTCACCCGGGTAAGCCAGAATTTCCGGATGCTCTTTTACGCGTAACCAGATTGATTTCTCTTTATTCAAACAGAGGTCTTCACCCGTAAATTTTAATATTTGTGGATGAATATCCGGTGATAAACCGACATCGACGGTATCAATATGGGTAATAAAACCGATGCGTGGCGCCCCGGCTACATTACCTTTTTTAACCGCAGTAACCGTCGCGTATTCATCAATCACAATATCGTCTAAACCCAGCTGCGCCAGCTCCTGGGCTAGCTCACGCGCCATGTCGTGCTGGCCCGGCGTAGAGGGAAGGGTGGTCACTCTGGGATCGCTCTGGCTGGTGATGGCGAGATAGCGGAAGAAGCGGTGCGTTAATTGTCTGGAGAGTGCCGAGCCCATAGTGATTCCTTCTGTATTTATTTTTCAGGTGTTTGCTACATCACTTTAATGATATTTATGAAATGGCAAAAGAATTAATTAGCCGTCGAATTAAAAAGACAGGAATAAATGATGAAAAGCAAACTCACAATGTTAACGCTGGCACTTGCTGCGCTCACGGTCAGTTCCACCGTCGCGGCAAAAACGCTGGTGTATTGCTCTGAAGGATCGCCGGAAAATTTTAATCCTCAGTTATACACGTCGGGAACCAGCGTGGATGCCAGTGCCGTGCCGGTCTATAACCGGCTGGTCGATTTCAGGGCGGGTACAACGGAACTGGTCCCGAGCCTGGCGGAACGCTGGGAGGTGAGCGAGGACGGCAAGGTTTATACCTTCCATCTGCGTAAAGGGGTGAAATTCCAGAGTAATAAATCGTTCAGGCCGACGCGCGACTTTAACGCCGACGACGTGATTTTCTCGTTTATGCGCCAGAAGGATGTAAACCATCCCTATCACAACGTCTCTAACGGCAGCTATTCCAACTTCGAGAGCCTTGAGTTCGGTAGCCTGATCACGGCCATTGATAAAGTCGATGACCACACCGTGCGCTTTACGCTCGCTCATCCGGAAGCGCCGTTTGTCGCCGATCTGGCGTGGTATTTCGCCTCGATCCTGTCGGCGGAGTATGCCGACGCGATGCTGAAAGCCGGCACGCCGGAAAAGGTGGATATGGACCCGATTGGCACCGGGCCGTTTAAGCTGGCGCAGTACCAGAAAGATTCGCGCATCCTGTTCACTGCGTTTCCGGAGTACTGGCAGGGCAAATCGAAGCTGGATCGACTGGTGTTTAGCATCACGCCCGATGCCTCGGTGCGTTTTGCCAAAATCGAGAAGAACGAATGTCAGGTGATGCCGTTTCCAAACCCGGCGGACCTGCCGCGCATGAAGGCGAACAAAGACATTAATCTGATGAGTAAAGCCGGGCTGAATACCGGCTTTCTGGCCTTCAATACGCAAAAACCTCCGCTGGATAACGTGAAGGTTCGCCAGGCGCTGGCAATGGCCATCAATAAGCCGGCCATCATTGACGCGGTATTCCATGGCACCGGTACGGCGGCGAAAAACCTGCTGCCACCGGGTGTCTGGAGCGCCGACAGCGAACTGAAGGATTACGACTACGATCCGGAAAAAGCGAAAGCGTTGTTGAAGGAGGCTGGTTTTGCAAACGGCATCAGCATCGATTTATGGGCGATGCCGGTTCAGCGTCCCTACAATCCGAACGCAAAACGCATGGCGGAGATGATTCAGGCCGACTGGGCGAAGGTTGGCGTCCAGACCAAAATCGTCACCTATGAATGGGGCGAGTATCTTAAGCGGGTGAAGGGCGGTGAACACCAGGCCGCGCTGATGGGCTGGACCACCGCAACCGGCGACCCGGATAACTTCTTTGGTCCGTTATTTACCTGTACTTCGGCTAACGGTGGATCTAATTCCGCCAAATGGTGCTACAAACCATTTGATAAAATTATCGCTGAAGCGAAATCGATAACCGATCATGATAAACGCGTGGCGCTGTATAAAGAGGCCCAGCAGATGATGCATGACCAGATGCCGGCAGTAATGATTGCCCATTCGACGATTTTTGAACCGGTGCGCAAGGAAGTCACGGGCTATGAAATCGATCCGTTTGGCAAGCATTTGTTCTGGCAGGTTGATATTAATCAGTAGTTTTTCACTGCCCGGCGTTCAGTCGGGCAATCTTTTCGCAATTTGTGCTGCTTACATCATTTTTTGTCACAACAAACCCGCCAGACTTTTGCTATAACTTCAAATGCATACTTGCAGATAACATGGAATACCATCATGCGTACTCACACTTTTTTTAAAGTTGCAGTGCTTTCTGGTCTGTTGGCGTTAGCGGGCTGTTCGTCTAAAGTCGCCGCCCCCGAACAATATTCAGGCTTTTTAAAAGATTATTCTGGATTGCAGCAAACAACGTCCGCAACGGGTAAACCGACGCTGCGTTGGGTCGACCCGTCGTATAACGAGGCAAATTACGACAGTATTTTATGGACGCCAATCACCTATTATCCAGCGCCAAAACCAACGACCCAAATTGGTCAAAAAACGCTTGATGAGCTTCTGGCTTATACCAACACCAAAATGAAAGCGGCAATCAGCCAGCGTAAACCTGTTGTTACGACACCAGGTAAACACAGCCTGATCTTCCGCGGTGCGATTACCGGTGTGAGTTCGCAGAAAGAAGGTCTGCAGTTCTATGAAGTAGTGCCCGTCGCGTTAGTGGTTGCAGGTACGCGATGGCAACGGGGCACCGCACCATGGATACCCATCTCTTCTTCGAAGGCGAGCTGATTGATTCGGCGACGAATAAGCCGGTCATGAAGGTCGTGCGTAAAGGCGAAGGTAAAGAGCTGGCGAACGAAAACACGCCAATGGGCTTCGCAACGTTAAAACAGGTTGTGGATGACATGGCGACGGATGCCACCATGTTTGATGTTAAGAAAACCGCGAAATAATCAAAAAGGCCTGCAGCAATGCAGGCCTTTTTTTTATGCCATACGCAAACGTCTGAACCAGGTTTCCGGTTTCGTAAACATCACCATATTCCCGCCCAGAATCAGCAGTAATCCAATGATGCCGTTGAGATGCCACACGTAACCTTCATAGACCGTGGAGATGGACAGCGCCACCAGCGGGAAGAGCAGCGTACTGTATGCCGCTTTGCCCGGGCCAATGCGTCCCACCAGCGTGAAGTAGGCACCAAAAGCGATGACCGAACCAAAAATGGCGAGATAAAGCAGCGCGCCAATGTAACTCACCGTCCATTCGGGGATAAAACTGTCACCCCGGAACAGGGCAATGCAGCCCATAATGGCCGTACCGTAAAACATCGCCCAGGCATTGGTGGTCATGGTCTCCAGCCCTTTTCGCTGGTGGCGCATGCTGATCATATTGCCCAGCGAGAACCCGTAGGTCCCCAGTGCTGAAAGGCCAATCCCCGTCAGCAGGGAGGCACTCCAGCCACTCGCCAGCAGGTCGTCCCAGAAGAGGGTGATGATCCCGATAAGTCCCAGGGCCGCCGCCGTCCAGAAGCGTGCGGGTGGGCGCTGACCGAAGAAAATAAAGCTGTTGATAGCGTTATACAGTACGGCCATCGAGAAAATCACCGACTCCAGCCCGGTATTGATGTGCGCGGCGGCGGTGTAAAAACACCAGAAGTTGAAGCAAAAAACGCAGCATCCTTGCAGCATGCAAAAGAGATGATCCCGCAAGGCCAGTTTACGAAGCCGGCGCAGGGCAATTAAGACGATCATGATCGTGGCGCAGGCCACGGCAAAGCGCCAGAAAATTGACACCGGGGCTGCGACTGGCCCCTGTTGCAGGAAAATGGCAATCCAGGTTGTTCCCCATATCACCACCACCAGTCCATAGAGTAATGCGTTCATTGTTGCTCTCTTCTCACATACTGAAAAGTGCAGTCTGGCGCGAGTGGCATGACATTGCTTTCACCGATTTGCGGTGGACTTGCATATTCTTGCGCTTTTTTGTGGCTGCAGATCTGGCATCGTGGCGCAACACTTCATAGACTGAGAGTCTGATTACTCACCCGTTAATAGCTATGTCTCGCGCTTACGATACCTTTGAAACGCTACGCCAGCAGAACGCCGTGCTGCGGGAAACCGTTGCGCTGAATTCCGGTATTCAACTGGCAGCCTGGTACAACAAGCACGACACGATAACCGTGAAAAGTAATCACCATACCCTCAGCCTGTACGTGGCGGACGGTTATGAGAGCTATCAAAAAACGCCGGGCGGCTGGAAAAACGGCGGCGGCCCGGACCGTTTCTGTCTGATGCCAAAAGAGAGTGAATCGACGTGGGATATTCGCGATGACCTGTCGTTTGTCCATCTCTACTGCACCGATGAGCATCTGCGTGATGTCGGGGAAAAAATCTGGGACAAGCGCCCGCTGTCCCTGACGCTGGATGAAAAGATCTTCGGCAGCGACCCGAAAATTACCGCGCTTTACCGTCAGTTTTTGCTCGGCTGCGACTGGCAGCAAAAAGCTAACCAGCTCACCCTGAGTACCGCGTCTACGCTGTTGATGACCCACCTGTTACAGAATTACTCCAGCGTGCAGTGGAAGCTGCCGGTGGTGACCGGCGGGTTGTCGCCGTTTGTGCTGCGTAACGTGCTGGCGTTTATCGAAGAGAACCTTTCCCAGCCGCTGACGCTGGCGGAACTGGCCGAACAGGCCGCGCTGAGCGAGTATCATTTCGCCAGAATGTTCCGTCAGTCCATGGGGCTGGCGCCACATCAGTACGTGATGCAGCGTCGGATGGAGAAAGCCAAAGCGCTGGTGCAGCACACAACCACACCGCTCACCGATATCGCGCTGGCCTGCGGGTTTAACTCCGCCAGCCATTTCAGTAACCGCTTTCGCAGCATGATGGGCATAACGCCCTCGCAGCTACGCGCGGCGAAGGTGTGAAAAAACCGTATAACATACGCCGCCCAGCACCAGCCCCCAGAACGCAGAGCCAAGACCCAGGATCGTGACGCCGCTGGCGGTCATCAGAAAGGTGACAATTGCCGCGTCGCGCTCCGTTTCGTTGTTCAGTGCCTGATACAGGCTCCCGCTGATGGTGCCCAGTAGCGCCAGGCCGGCGAGCATCTGGATCCAGCTCAGGGGAAGGGAGGCCATCAGCCCGGAAATGGATCCGCCAAAAATGCCCGCCAGCAGATAAAACCCGCCTGCGGCCATGGCGGCAAGCCAGCGTTTGCTGGCATCCGGGTGCGCATCCGGGCTCTGGCAAATCGCAGCGGTGATCGCGGCGATACAGATGGAAAAGACGCCGAGCGGGGATAACACCAGTGCCAGCCCTCCGGTGACGATCATCAGCGGTGATACGGCCAGAGGATAGCCGGAAGCCTGCATCGTGGCGAAGCCCGGCGCATTCTGGGACGCCATGGTGACCAGGAAGAAGGGCACGCCAATGCTTATCAGACTGGTTAACGTAAAGGTTGGCGCGATAAACGTGGGCATCACCACGGAAAGGGTTAACTCTTTTGTGACAACGTCACCTCCCGCCCAGGCCACCATACTGCCCACCAGCAACGTGGCGACAATGGCGTAGCGGGGTGCCAGCGCTTTGGCGAACAGCCATGCCGCCAGCATGCTGCCGCACAGTAAAAAATGCCCCTCAAGATTGCTGAACGCCTGCAGTCCAAACCTGAGCAGCACCCCGGCGAGCATAGCGGCGGCAAGGGAATGCGGGATAAGCTTCATCAGGCGAGCAAACAACCCGGTTACGCCGCACAGCAGAATGAGCGCGTTGGCAAAGATAAAAATCCCGATGGTCTCGGCAAGCGTTACCCCGTGCAGGCTGGTGGCTAACAGTGCCGCGCCTGGTGTAGACCAGGCGGTGAGCACCGGGGCTTTATACCGCCAGGAAAGCGCCAGCGTGCTGACCCCCATACCTATCCCCAGGGCCGTCATCCAGCCGGCGATCTGCTGCGCGTTTGCGCCTGCGGCAGCAGCGGCTTGCCAGATAATGGCGGCGGAACTGGCATATCCCACCAGAACGGCGACAAAACCGGCGAGAACGGCAGGAAAGAGTGAGGATGAAGGGCGCATAAAAACTCCGTTGTGCGTTATAACGTCCGCCCTAAGGTAACACTGTGCGTTATAGCGTACAAGTGGTATGATCGGTCGCATCAGGAGGGAACATGGACATCACACAACATCTTGCTTACACACTGAAAACCGAGCGTCAGGCGCGTGGCTGGAGCCTCGCCAGACTGGCAGAAGAGACCGGCGTTTCAAAGGCCATGCTCGGGCAAATCGAGCGCAATGAATCCAGCCCGACGGTATCCACGTTGTGGAAAATCGCCACGGGGCTGAACATCCCTTTTTCTGCCTTCATCACGCCGGCAGCTGACAGGCAGGCGGTATTCGACCCGGAACAGCAGGCGATGGTGGTGAAACCGTTATTCCCGTGGGATGAGACGCTAAAGTTTGACCACTTTTCGATAACCCTCGCTGCCGGCGCCCTGAGCGAATCCACGCCCCACGAGGCTGGCGTGATTGAACACGTGGTGGTGATCAGCGGCGAACTGGAGATGAACATTGATGGCGAGTGGCAGACCATTACTGCCGATTCGGGGGTGCGTTTTGCCGGGGATAAACCGCACGCCTACCGCAACAGCAGCGACCGGGCGGTGCATTTTCACTCCCTGATCCATTATCCCCGCTGAAGCGACGCAAAACTGTTTCGCTGCCGCATACTTCTGACTACAATAGCCGCCATTTTGACCATAACGGATAACGACGAAGTATGCGCCTGCAATCCCATCATCTCGAACTCTTAAGCCCGGCCCGCGACGCCTCCATCGCCCGTGAAGCGATCCTTCATGGTGCTGATGCCGTCTACATTGGTGGGCCTGGCTTTGGTGCCCGTCATAACGCCAGCAACAGCCTGAGCGATATTGCTGAACTGGTGCCGTTCGCCCATCGCTTTGGGGCGAAAGTGTTCGTGACCCTGAACACTATTCTGCATGATGATGAGCTGGAGCCTGCGCAACGTTTAATTACCGATCTCTACCAGACCGGCGTCGATGCCCTGATTGTGCAGGATATGGGCGTGCTGGAGCTGGATATTCCCCCCATTGAACTGCATGCCAGTACTCAGTGCGATATCCGCACGGTAGAGAAGGCGAAGTTTCTTTCTGACGTGGGTTTTTCCCAGATCGTGCTGGCGCGTGAGCTTAACCTGAACCAGATCCGCGATATTCACCAGGCGACCGACGCAACCATTGAATTCTTTATCCACGGCGCGCTGTGCGTCGCCTATTCTGGTCAGTGCAATATTTCCCACGCCCAGACGGGGCGCAGCGCCAACCGCGGCGACTGCTCTCAGGCATGTCGTCTGCCGTATACCCTGAAAGACGATCAGGGCCGCGTTGTGGCGTTCGAAAAACACCTGCTCTCGATGAAAGATAACGATCAGACCGCCAACCTGGGTGCGCTGATTGACGCTGGCGTGCGCTCCTTCAAGATTGAAGGGCGTTATAAAGACATGAGCTACGTGAAGAACATCACCGCTCACTATCGTCAGATGCTGGATGCCATCATCGAAGATCGCGGTGACCTGGCGCGTGCGTCGGCCGGTCGTACCGAGCATTTCTTTATTCCGTCAACGGACAAAACTTTCCACCGCGGCAGCACTGACTACTTTGTGAATGCCCGTAAAGGGGATATCGGTGCGTTTGATTCACCGAAGTTTATCGGTTTACCGGTGGGTGAAGTGCTGAAAGTGGCAAAAGATCACCTCGACGTGGAAGTGACCGAGCCGCTGGCCAACGGCGATGGCCTGAACGTAATGATCAAGCGTGAAGTGGTGGGCTTCCGTGCGAATACGGTGGAAAAAACCGGTGAAAATCGCTATCGCGTATGGCCAAACGAGATGCCTGCGGATCTCTACAAAGCGCGCCCTAACGCGGCACTGAACCGTAACCTTGACCACAACTGGCAGCAGGCGCTACTGAAAACCTCGAGCGAACGTCGTATCGCGGTGGACATTGAACTGGGCGGCTGGGAAGAGCAGCTGATCCTGACCATGACCTGTGAAGACGGTATCAGCGTGACGCACACGCTTGATGGTCTGTTCGAGGTGGCAAACAACGCGGAAAAAGCCCTTAACAACCTGAAGGATGGCGTGGCGAAGCTGGGGCAGACCCTTTACTACGCGCGTCATATCGACGTTAACCTGCCGGATGCCCTGTTTGTTCCGAACAGCCTGCTGAACCAGTTCCGCCGCGAGACGGCAGAAATGCTGGATGCCGCCCGCCTGGCTAACTATCCACGCGGCAGCCGCAAGGCCGAAACCGTTCCTGCGCCGGTTTACCCCGACACGCACTTGTCCTTCCTTGCGAACGTCTATAACCACAAAGCGCGTGAATTCTATCACCGTCACGGCGTACAGCTGATTGACGCAGCCTATGAAGCGCATGAAGAGAAGGGCGATGTGCCGGTGATGATCACCAAGCATTGTCTGCGCTTCGCCTTCAACCTCTGCCCGAAACAGGCGAAAGGGAATATTAAAAGCTGGAAGGCCACACCGATGCAGCTGGTGAATGGCGACGAAGTGCTGACCCTGAAATTTGACTGCCGTCCGTGCGAAATGCATGTGATTGGCAAGATGAAAAATCATATTTTCAAAATGCCGTCACCGGGTAGCGTTGTGGCCTCCGTGAGCCCGGACGATTTAATGAAAACCCTGCCGAAGCGTAAGGGTAATTAATTACCGAAAGTGCGTGTCTGGTTTGCGCGATTTCTGCCACAGGTGGTGTTCGCGCAAACCTTCCGCTGACTCTTCTGCAACGCTGCGTAATTCATCGCTATCCGCTTCATGGCGGAGCTGATGTTCCACATTCTTTACCCACACATATTCATGGCCTTTATGTCCTGCCATGAGCTGACCTGAAAATAATCCACACACCAGCAATATCAGCGTTAACCCTTTTCTCATCATTATTTCACCGTTGAATGCCATCGCGGGACTATCATGCCAATAATTTCTTCGGGAAATTATTCAAAAATTCAAATTAGCGCAAAGAGAGTGTCAAATTCTGTGCGGCGACAGCTGTGATGAGACTTTTCCTAAAATTAGCATCAAGTTTGTTAACCGCCAATTCTGGTACGTAATTAGCCACTAGCTTTAAGGATAAATCCTATATAATGGTTAAACTCTGGCTAAGGAATGGGTCTTGTTAAATGAAAAAAATGATAGCGCTTGCGCTGCTGGTGGTTGCTGTTGGGGCGGGTGCAGGTATTTACTCTATTAGTAATGACGAACCAGAATATATTCAGTCCGCGAAAGCGCGTGTTGGGTCATATTTAACCAGCGATTACGGACGCGTGGCCTGTAATAGCACCAAAATTGATGACCAGCGCTGGCAATTAGGCTGCACCAATCAGGCAAGAGGTAAAACATTCGAGTTCGCGGTTTATCCCTCTGAAAAAGCACCGTATGGTGTGTCGCGTTCGTTTTATCTGGAAGCCATCAATGATGATGCAAAACAGAGCGCGGAGCAGGGTCTGATGCGTTATTTGCAAATCAATACCAAAGCGGGTTAATCAGGCTGTTTACCTTTCATTGAGACTATGGATGTTAGTTTGTAAGAGATCCGCTGCCCGGCCATGGAGTGTCGGGACGTAGAGACCAAAATACAAATCTATCCATGCAAGCATTTACCGCCATATTATGGCGGTTTTTTTTGTCTGCAATCCGGCCACTAGCGGGCAGGACGCGAATAGTGTTTGCGATACTGGGCCGGTGAAAGGGCGAACTGCTGCCGAAAATGGTGACGCAGGGTCGATGCCTGACCGAATCCGGTCTGCTCCGCGATGCTGTCGATACTTAAGCGACTGCTTTCCAGATAATCTTTTGCCCTCAGCAGGCGCTCATTGAGCAGCCAGCGCGCGGGCGTGGTGCCGGTCGCATCCTGAAAGCGGCGCAGAAAGGTGCGTTGACTCATGCCGACCCGACGCGCCAGTGAATCAACGCTGTGCGATACGGCAAGATGGGTATGCAGAAAATCAAACAGCTGACCGAGACGCTGACTTTCGCGCAGTTGCGCCACCGGGCGGCTTAGCTGCTGCGGCTGTGAACCATCCCGATGCGGGGGAATGACCAGACGACGCGCTACGGTGTTGGCGATTTCCATCCCATAATCCCGCCGGACCACGTGCAGGCATAAATCAATGCCTGCCGCGCTGCCCGCCGAGGTGAGAATGTCGCCGTCGTCCTGATAAAGTACATCTTCAACCACCTCGATGGCCGGGTACCGGGCCTTAAGCGCCTCAATATAGCGCCAGTGCGTTGTGGCTTTACGCCCATCCAGCAGCCCGGCAGCGGCAAGAACAAACACGCCGGAACAGATCGACAAAAGCTGGCATCCCCGCGCATTGGCCTTACGTAATGCCGCGCAGAGCGCGGGCGGAACCGGTGAATCCAGTCCTCGCCAGCCGGGCACAACGATCAGGTCGGCCGTCTCAAGCAGGGTTAAATCGCCGTCGGTGATGAGGCGAATCCCCCCGGTCGCCCGAAGTTCACCGCTGTCTACGCCCGCCACGGCAAAACGATACCATTCGTCTCCCAGCTCCGGACGCGGCAGACCAAAGATTTCCACTGCCACGCCAAACTCAAAGGTACACAAACCGTCATACGCCAGCACAATGACCTGAGGGCGGGAAATCTGTCTTAAGTTTGTCATCTTTTTGCTGTTTTCTGGCATAAGCGAGCGCATTCACGGGCTGAATTTGTGGATAGAGTAGTGTTAACACAAACGCCAAAGATGAGGAAGGATCATGAGTTATGTTACTGAATTTCCGGCTGCTGAACCCCAGGAAGCCGTTACCCATTTTCTGCGCCGCCTGAGCGTCGAGACCGATTGCGCCGATGTGCATCATGCCATCACGAATCACGAACAGGATTTCGTTCTGCTGCACGTCGTCGGGAGCCCGCAGCAGTTCGCCCGCCGTCACGTTCCCGGTGCGCTACATATGCCGTGGCGTCAGATCACCGCCGAACGCATGGCCCAGTGGCCTGACGGCACGCTGTTTGTGGTCTATTGCGCCGGGCCTCACTGCAACGGTGCGGACAGAGCCGCGCTGAAGCTGGCGCGTCTGGGGCTGCCGGTGAAAATTATGCTCGGCGGGATCACCGGCTGGGAAGATGAAAAGTTTGAGTTTGCGAGCCAGGAATCGCTCTCCGCACTGTGAAGATGAATTTTTTTCAACACCCGTGAAATTTTCTCGTTTGCCGGCTGGCGGCAGGTATGACATCTTTTTTGGACATTTAGACATCCAGAAGTCTAAAGATTCAAATAATGAATTATCACTGCAGGCAATTATTGTCGGCAGATAAAGGAGATTTCCATGCAACGACACCATGCCCCATACCGCGCCGATGTAGTCGGCAGCTTTTTACGTCCGGATGCCATCAAACAGGCTCGCCTGAAATTCGCCAGCGGCGAAATTGATGCCGGGCAGCTTCGTGCGGTTGAGGATGAGGCGATCCGCCATGTTGTCGAGCAGCAGTGCGCCTGTGGCTTGCATGTGGTGACCGACGGTGAATTTCGTCGTGCCTGGTGGCACTTTGATTTCTTCGACGGTCTGCAGGGTGTTGAGCGTTACGATTCTCAGCAGGGTATTCAGTTCAATGGTGTACAGACCAAAGCCCACGGCGTGCGCGTGACCGGCAAACTGGGCTTTGGCGATCACCCGATGCTGGAGGATTTCCGCTACCTGAAAAGCATTAGCGGCAATGCTCAGCCGAAGATGACCATTCCCAGCCCGAGCGTGCTGCATTTCCGCGGTGGGCGCAAAGACATTGATGCGACGGTCTACCCGGATCTGAAGGACTATTTTGACGATCTGGCGACCACCTGGCGGGACGCGATTTGGGCGTTTTACGACGCGGGCTGCCGTTATCTGCAGCTGGATGACACTGTCTGGGCCTATCTCTGTTCGGACGATCAACGTCGTCAGATCCAGGAACGTGGTGACGATGCCGACGAGCTGGCGCGTATATATGCCCGCGTTCTGAATAAGGCACTCGAGGGCAAGCCTGACGATCTCACCATCGGGCTGCATGTCTGTCGCGGCAACTTCCGTTCAACCTGGATTTCCGAAGGGGGCTATGAGCCGGTGGCTGAAGTGCTGTTCGGGACGGTCAACGTGGATGCCTTTTTCCTTGAGTACGACAATGACCGGAGCGGTGATTTTGCGCCACTGCGTTTTGTTCGCCCGGGCAAGCAGCAGGTGGTGCTCGGCCTTATCACCACCAAAAATGGCGAGCTGGAGAACCCGGAAGGGGTGAAGGCGCGTCTGGAGGAGGCGGCGAAATACGTGGCTAAAGAGCAGATTTGCCTGAGCCCGCAGTGTGGATTTGCCTCTACCGAAGAGGGCAACAGCCTGAGCGAAACCCAGCAGTGGGACAAAGTCCGCCTGGTGACGCAGATCGCCAGCGAAGTCTGGTAAACCTTCCGCCACAGCGCTGCATTATAAAAGTGCAGCGCTGTACCATTCTGAGTCGTTCTTTTTACATCCTTCGTTACCTCTCCTGTCATAGCGCTTTATCCATCCTGGCATCCTTTTTGCTCTCTCTAAGCTGACGTTTTTATTTTCTGCGTCCACGCCGTAACGGACGCCTTTGCACAGCTTTCTTTTTCAGGAGTGAAAATATGCACCGTCGTACCTTATTAAAAGCCTTCGCATTGTCCGCGTCTGTCGTAGCTATGGGGATGAGTTTTGGCGCTCAGGCGGCCGATACCATCAAGGTGGGGATCATGCATTCCCTTTCCGGCACGATGGCGATTTCCGAAACGCCGCTTAAAGATGTTGCGCTGATGACCATCGATGAGATCAACGCCAAAGGGGGCGTGCTGGGTAAGAAGCTGGAACCGGTAGTGGTTGACCCGGCCTCGAACTGGCCGCTGTTTGCCGAAAAAGCGCGCCAGCTGTTGAGCCAGGACAAAGTAGCGGTGGTGTTTGGTTGCTGGACGTCGGTGTCGCGTAAATCGGTGCTGCCGGTGTTTGAGGAGCTGAACGGACTGCTGTTCTACCCGGTGCAGTATGAGGGTGAAGAGATGTCACCTAACGTCTTCTATACCGGTGCCGCGCCAAACCAGCAGGCTATCCCGGCGGTGGAGTACCTGATGAGTGAAGACGGAGGCAGCGCGAAACGCTTCTTCCTGTTAGGCACCGACTACGTTTATCCCCGCACCACGAACAAAATCTTGCGTGCTTTCCTGCATTCGAAAGGGGTGGAAGACAAAGACATTGAAGAGGTATACACCCCGTTTGGTCACAGTGATTACCAGACAATCGTTTCCAGTATCAAAAAATTCTCTGCCGGAGGGAAAACCGCGGTGGTTTCCACCATCAACGGCGACTCCAACGTTCCGTTCTATAAAGAGCTGGCTAACCAGGGCCTGAAAGCTACCGATGTTCCGGTTGTGGCCTTCTCCGTGGGAGAAGAGGAGCTGCGCGGGATCGACACCAAACCGCTGGTGGGCAACCTGGCGGCGTGGAACTACTTTGAGTCCGTTGATAACCCGACCAACCAGGCGTTTGTGGCGGATTACAAAGCGTATGCCAGGGCACACAAATTGCCGAACGCCGACACCGTGGTCACCAACGACCCGATGGAGGCCACCTACGTCGGGATCCACATGTGGGCGCAGGCGGTTGAAAAAGCAGGTACCACCGACGTCGATAAAGTTCGGGCGGCAATGGCCGGTCAGTCCTTCAAGGCACCTTCAGGCTTTACGCTCACCATGGATGCCACCAACCACCATCTGCATAAGCCGGTCATGATTGGCGAAATTGAAGGTAACGGCCAGTTTAATGTGGTCTGGCAGACGGAACAGCCGGTGCGCGCCCAGCCGTGGAGTCCCTTCATTGCCGGTAATGACAAAAAGCCCGATCAGCCGATGAAAACCGCCAGCAACTAAGTTATCACCGCAGGGAGAAAAGTCATGAACGCCATACGCACGATCATCGCTATTGTGTGGCTTACCGGACTGCTGCCAGGGATGGTGCAGGCATCGGATGCCGACCAATTCGTGGCCGCCAGTCGCAGCCAGCAGGCAGAACTGTTGACGCAGTGGGCAACCGCGCCGGAGGCGGCACGGTTGCCGCTGCTCCAGGCGCTGCAGAGTGAAAGTCTCTACACCGACAGCCAGAAACATGCGTTTGCACAACGCCAGGGGGCAATGGTTCCCCTGGGTGAAACAAAAGCCGCAGCAGGCCAAACCAAAGCCGTGCGTCTGACCAACCGGCTGCGCAATCTGGTGGCGACGGCAATGGCAACCCATCAACTCTTAAGTGACAGTGTCACGGAAAGGCGTACGGCAGCCCGTCAACTCCAGCGGGATGCACAGCCTGAAATGCTCGATTTCCTGCAAAAACGGGTGAGCAGCGAAACGGATGATGTGTCCCGTCAGTCGCTGATGCTGGCGCTGGCGAACCTCCAGCTGGCAAGTCCGCAGGCTGCGGTGCGCCTGAACGCTGTGGTGCTGTTAGGGCAATCAGACGATCCGGACGTTCAGTCCCGGCTGATGCCGTATACGCAGGCAGGATCGGAGCCGGATGCCGGCGTGCGTGCTGCCGCTGCCGAAAGTCTGAAACAGATTGAGCATCGCCTGATGTGGGGCGATCTGCTTGGTCAGGCGTTTATGGGGCTCTCGCTGGGGTCGGTACTGTTGCTCGCCGCGCTGGGGCTGGCAATTACCTACGGCCTGCTGGGGGTGATTAACATGGCTCACGGGGAGATGCTGATGCTGGGCGCGTACGCCACCTGGATGGTTCAGCAGGTGATGGCCGGCTTCGCCCCACAGTGGCTGGCGCTCTACCCGATCGTTGCGCTGCCGGTGGCGTTTATTGTGACCGCCAGCATCGGGATGGTGCTTGAGCGTACCGTTATTCGTCATTTGTATGGCCGACCGCTGGAAACGCTGCTGGCGACATGGGGTATCAGCCTGATGATTATTCAGCTGGTACGCATGACGTTTGGCGCCCAGAACCTGGAGGTGGCAAACCCGGCATGGCTGTCCGGTGGCGTGCAGGTGTTTGCCAATCTGACGCTGCCGTGGAACCGCATTGTGGTACTGGGTTTTGTGCTGCTGGTGCTGTTCTTCACGTGGCTCATTCTGAACAAAACCCGTCTTGGACTGAACGTGCGCGCAGTGACGCAAAATCGCAGCATGGCAGCCTGCTGCGGGGTACCGACAGGTCGCGTCGATATGCTGGCCTTTGGGCTTGGCTCGGGGATTGCGGGTCTGGGGGGCGTGGCGTTATCGCAGTTAGGCAACGTTGGGCCAGAACTGGGCCAGGGTTACATCATCGACTCGTTCCTCGTGGTGGTGCTTGGCGGGGTGGGTCAACTGGCAGGTAGCGTGGCCGCGGCGTTTGGGCTGGGGATCTTTAATAAAATTCTCGAACCGCAAATGGGGGCGGTATTGGGCAAAATCCTGATCCTGGTGGCGATTATTCTGTTTATTCAGAAACGTCCGCAGGGGTTATTCGCACTGAAAGGGAGGGTTACTGACTGATGAGCCAGCCGCTTACCTTAACGCTGGCGCGCAAAGCGCCACGCACGACGCAGATAGCCGGTAGCCTGATCGTGGCCTGCCTGCTGATTTTACCGTTTTTCGCCTTACTGCCCGCGACGCATCCGCTGGCGATTTCGACCTGGATGCTCACGCTCACGGGTAAGATCCTCTGCTATGCCATTGTCGCCGTGGCGCTCGATCTGGTGTGGGGCTATGCCGGAATGCTCTCCCTGGGCCACGGTATCTTCTTCGCGCTGGGCGGCTATGCGATGGGCATGTACCTGATGCGCCAGGCGGCGGGTGACGGGCTGCCCGCGTTTATGTCGTTTCTCTCCTGGAGCGAACTGCCATGGTTCTGGTGGGGGACGCAGCACTTTGTCTGGGCTCTGGTATTAATTGTGATGGTACCGGGGCTGCTGGCGCTGGTGTTTGGCTGGTTTGCCTTTCGCTCAAAAATCAAAGGGGTCTATTTTTCGATCATGACCCAGGCGCTGACGTACGCGGGGATGTTGCTGTTCTTTCGCAATGAAACCGGCTTTGGCGGGAATAACGGCTTTACCGGTTTTACCACGCTGCTCGGGTTTTCTATCACCGCGACCACCACCCGTATCGCGCTGTTTCTGGCTACCGTGATGCTGTTGCTGATAGCGCTGGGCACAGGCTTCGCACTGGCGAAAAGTAAGTTCGGTCGCATTCTGACCGCGGTGCGTGACGCCGAAAACCGCCTGACGTTTTGCGGGTACGATCCCCGCGGTTTCAAGCTGCTGGTGTGGACACTTTCAGCCGTACTCTGCGGTCTGGCTGGCGCACTGTATGTGCCGCAGGTGGGCATTATCAACCCGGGTGAAATGTCGCCAACCAACTCAATTGAAGCGGCCATCTGGGTTGCGCTGGGGGGGCGCGGCACGCTGGTCGGCCCGGTGATAGGCGCGGCGCTGGTGAACGGTGCGAAGAGCGTCTTTACCGTTGCCCTGCCGGAATACTGGCAGCTGTTTCTGGGGCTGATTTTCATCGCCGTGACGCTGTTTTTACCGCGCGGTGTCTACGGTCTGTTTCGTAAGGGAGAACACTAATGCAGCCAGCCGAAGGATTATTTACCCGCCAGTTACCCGGGGATCGCTATCGCGACCAGACCGATCCGGTACTGCAGCTTGAAGCCATCAACGTGAATTTCGATGGTTTTCAGGCGCTGACGGACCTCTCACTGAACATTGGCGTGGGTGAATTGCGCTGTGTGATTGGCCCAAACGGTGCGGGTAAAACGACATTAATGGACGTGATTACCGGCAAGACGCGGCCTAAAAGCGGCAGAGCGCTGTACGATCAATCCATCGACCTGACGGCGCTTGAACCCGCCGAGATTGCCCGCCAGGGCATCGGACGTAAGTTCCAGAAGCCCACGGTCTTTGAAGCGCTCACGGTGTGGGAAAACCTTGAGATTGCGATGAAAACCGATAAATCCGTCTGGGCGAGCCTGCGGGCCAGACTCAACGGCGAGCAGCGGGACCGTATTGACGAGATGCTGCTCTTGCTGCGGCTTGGCGGCGAGCGCAATCGCCGCGCCGGGCTGCTTTCGCACGGGCAAAAGCAGTTTCTGGAGATTGGCATGCTGCTGGTGCAGGACCCGCATCTGCTGTTGCTGGATGAACCGGCGGCCGGAATGACCGACGCGGAGACCGACTATACGGCTGAGCTGTTCAGAACCCTTGCGGGCAAACACTCCCTGATGGTGGTCGAGCACGATATGGGCTTTGTCGAAACCATTGCCGACCACGTGACGGTGCTGCACCAGGGACGCGTGCTGGCGGAAGGGTCACTTCGCCAGGTACAGGCGAATGAGCAGGTCATAGAAGTCTATCTGGGACGCTAAGGAGCCGTCATGTTACAGGTGAACGAACTGAATCAGTATTACGGCGGCAGTCATATTCTGCGCGGGGTCAGTTTTGAAGCGGCGACCGGTGAAGTGACCTGCCTGCTGGGGCGCAACGGGGTGGGGAAAACCACGCTGCTCAAGTGTCTGATGGGCCTGATCCCGGTAAAAACAGGCGACATTATCTGGCAGGGAAAAAAAATCACCCACAGCAAGCCGCACCAGCGCGTGCAGTCGGGTGTGGCCTATGTTCCGCAGGGGCGTGAGATTTTTCCACGCTTAACGGTCGAGGAGAATCTGTTGCTCGGGCTGTCACGCTTCCCCGCCCGCGACGCAAAGCGCGTCCCGGAGGATATCTGGCAGTTGTTCCCGGTGCTTAAAGAGATGAAGCATCGTCGTGGAGGCGATCTCTCCGGCGGTCAGCAGCAACAGCTGGCGATTGGTCGCGCCCTGGCGAGCCGGCCACAGCTGTTAATCCTCGATGAACCCACGGAAGGTATTCAGCCGTCGGTGATCAAAGAGATAGGCCTGGTGATCCGCAAGCTGGCGGACAGAGGGGATATGGCAATCCTGCTCGTAGAGCAGTTTTACGATTTCGCCGCTGAGCTTGCCGACAGCTATCTGCTGATGTCGCGCGGGACCATCATTCAGCGTGGACGGGGCGATACAATGGAACAAGAGGGCGTTCGCGGACTGGTTGCGATTTGAAATGTTATATTATAACATCCTCATTCTTATAAAACGGAGTGAGGAGTTTGTTTTGGCTGCACATATTGGCAAATTTGCAATGACTCTGGGGGCGCTGCTGGTAAGTGGTCAGCTGTTTGCCCATTCGCATGGACATCAGATGACGGAAGCGGAACAGAAGGCGGCGAACGGCGTCTTTGAGGATAAAGACGTCAAAGACAGAAAGCTGTCTGACTGGGATGGGACATGGCAATCCGTCTATCCGTTTTTGCTCGATGGCGCGCTGGATCCGGTTTTTAAACAGAAAGCGCAGAAGGACAAAAAATCCTTCGACGAGGTGAAAGCCTACTATCGCACAGGGTATGCGACGGACGTTGAGGCTATCGGCATCGAAAACAACGTGATGGAATTCCACAAAGGTAAGGCTATCGGTCGCTGCCAGTATGATTACAGCGGCTATAAGATCCTGACTTATGCATCAGGTAAGAAAGGGGTTCGCTATCTGTTCGAGTGTAAAGATCCGGACAGCAAGGCGCCGAAGTTTGTCCAGTTCAGCGACCATACCATCGCCCCAAAAGCCTCTTCCCATTTCCATATCTTTATGGGCAACACCTCCCACGAGGCGCTGCTGAAAGAGATGGATAACTGGCCGACGTATTACCCGAACGAGATGTACAAACAGCAGGTGGTAGACGAGATGCTGCACCATTAATGGCCTGCCCGATGCCGGGTGGGCGTCATGCCGCCCGGCGTCGAGGACTTAAGCCACTTTCGGCATTTCGCACCACGCCTTCACGCTCATCCCGCGCAAAATCATCAGCCAGGCAATCACGATGGCAACCATCATGATCGCAAACAGTGACCAGTGTGGCAGGTTGGTAAGGATAATACCGGTGATCATCGGGTTTGCCGCCGCCCCAAGCCAGCCCAGCGCCTGGGCAGAGAAGTAACTCGCTTTCATACCCGGCGGGGCAATATTGTCGATCAGCATATATTCGCCCGGTGCATAGATAATCTCACCCAGCGTAAACACCGCTGCCGCAATGCCCCAGTAGACCAGGTTTTCCCCGGAGAGCATAAAACCGCCCAGACCCAGGACGAAGAAGAGTGTTCCCGCCGTCATCAGCGGACGTATATTGCTGGCGGAGATCTTGCGACCGATAACGTATTGCAGGGTGACGACCACCGCAGCATTCACCGGCAGCACCACAGCGACCACGTTTTGCGCAAAGTTGCTGTCGGCATTCGCAGCCAGCACGTACTGCGAAATACAGCTGGCGAATGACCCGCCCACATACGACGCCAGCAGGCCGGAAAGCGTGTACCAGAAGAGGGTGCGGTCTTTAAGCAGTACTGACGGTTGCCACGGCATTTTCTCTTCGGTGGCATCGAGCGCAACGCTTTTTTGCACAAAGAAATGGATAAAACCGAGCGGCAGTGCAGCACAAAAAGCGGCCAGCCAGAACGGCAGCTGCAGGCTGTACATCACCAGTAAGGTGCCCACCGGCGGCCCGATCGTCCAGCCAATGTTCAGGAAGCTATAGTTTAGCGAGAAAACGCGCGCTTTTTGACTCGAGGTCAGCACATCGGCAAACCAGGCCTTCAGCACCGTTGAAAATACCGAATAGGCGCAGTTAATCAGGGAAAAGAAGAGCACCACCAGCGTGACGTTATCCACCAGCGGGATAGCAACAAACCCGGCAATAAAGGCGACGATAGAAATCAGCATGTAGCGCTTTTTATCAAACTTATCGGCGAGGATGCCAAACCCCATACTGAATACCACACCGACGGTAAGCGCAATGGTCAGGGCATAACCAATATTCTCAACGCTCATATTAAATACGCGCGTGAGATAGATGGTCATAAACGGCAGCGTTGCCCCACGACCAATGGTTAATAATAACGACGACGCCAGCAGCGCTGCGGTTGAGCGCCTGAGTGATGGTTTCATATTCCTGCCTGACAATTGCGTTTGTTTTTTTTGAGCCGCAGAGATTCTGGCCGCGCTTGCTCGCCGCCATCCTGCAACGTGTATTATTTTAGGTATATATCAGGAGTATCACGACATAAGGGGCTTGTATAGCACCTAATTTATCCGTAAGTGCTTCAGTTGACTGCCAGAAATAATGATCTTCTCGTGGCATGTTTTTTTCGTTACCTTGAAGTGTTTACAAAAATTTAATCATTCAGGGGCAGAGTATGACGCGAAAAGACGGGCTGCTGGCGTTGCTGGTGGTCATCGTATGGGGTCTGAATTTTGTGGTCATCAAGCTTGGGTTGCATAACATGCCCCCACTCATGCTGGCCGGTTTGCGTTTTCTGCTGGTGGCCTTCCCGGCGCTCTTCTTTGTCGCTCGCCCGAAAATTCCGTTCAGACTCTTACTGGGATACGGGCTGACCATCAGCTTTGGCCAGTTCGCGTTTCTGTTCTGCGCCATTAAGTTCGGGATGCCCGCTGGTCTGGCTTCTCTGGTGTTACAGGCTCAGGCGTTCTTTACCATCATTCTCGGGGCGTTTGTCTTTGGCGAGCGTCTGCAGGGTAAACAGCTGGCGGGGATCACCCTTGCGGTGTTCGGCGTGCTGGTGCTGATAGAAGCCAGCCTGAACGGGCAGCACGTGGCGTTACTGGGCTTTATGTTAACGCTGGCGGCGGGGCTGAGCTGGGCCTGCGGGAATATCTTCAACAAGCTAATTATGCAGCATGAGGCGCGCCCGAAGGTGATGTCGCTGGTGGTTTGGAGCGCCTTGATCCCCATTGTTCCGTTTATGGTGGCGGCGCTCATTTTTGATGGGCCGGACGTGATGCTGAAAAGCCTGGTGGAAATCGATCTCACCACCATTTTATCGCTGATCTACCTTGCGTTTGTGGCCACCATTATTGGTTACGGGATCTGGGGATCGCTGCTGGGTCGCTACGAAACCTGGCGCGTGGCGCCGTTATCCCTGCTGGTTCCGGTGGTAGGGTTGGCCAGCGCCGCGCTGTTGCTCGATGAAAAGCTGAGTGCGCTGCAGCTGCTGGGGGCCGTGCTGATCATGGCCGGGCTGTACATCAACGTGTTTGGTTTGCGCGTGCGTCGGGTAACGCGGGCAAGAGGATAGGCATAAAAAAAGCCCCGCATCCGCGGGGCAAAAACGAATCAGAAGCTGTGCTGATTATAATAAGGCACGCCTAACTCGTCGGATTTGTCACTACCAGCACCCATGTGGTTGAAGTCATAAGGTGACTGGTCATGTGCTGACGGCAAAATCATCGTGTCACGATTATTTTGCTGCGTTGCACGAGGGGTTTGCTCCGCGAAGGTCTGGCTGGAAAACAGCACCAGCAAGGCGAGGGCGGCGGAGGCTGTAACTTTCATGATTTCCTCGGTTACGTCTTTACAGGCGATGATTAACTACAATGTTTTAGTGGATACAGGTATCGGGATTCACCCGGCACGCTGGTAATACGGTATTTGTGAGGCGGCACGTCGAAGTAGTTCTTAAACGTACGCGTCAGGGTTTGCTGTGATTCAAAACCGTAACGTTCCGCCAGATAAAGGATCGGCTCATTGCTTTCTTTCAGCTTCTGGGCAATTTCCGTCAGCTTGCGGCTGCGAATATATTGACCTAATGAATGGCCGGTCTCTTTTTTGAACATCCGTTGCAGGTGCCATTTGGAGTAACCTGAACGCTCTGACACTTTTTCAAGGGAGAGCGGCGATTCCAGGTTATCTTCGATCCAGTCCAAAATGCTATGAATAGTAATAGCGTCAGTATTGCGTCTGGACATCGTCATACCTCTTTTTCTGTTTACGGCAGTATTTTCTTAAGCAAAAGCTCAAGCGTTGCCACTTCATCTGCCGTTAAGTTTTTTGTTAGTTCCTGATGCAGTGTTTGTCCTACTAGTTGATGACATTGCTCGCACATAGCCGCGCCATCGCTGGTGAGTTTCACCAGGACGCCGCGTTTGTCATTCGGGTTAGGGCTTCGTTCTATCCATCCTTTGCAAACGAGACGATCGAGCATGCGGGTTAGCGCACCCAGATCGACAGAGAGCACCTTTTTCAGCTCAACCGGCGTGATACACACTTCGCAGCGAATGGAGCACAGCACTTTGAACTGCGTGGCGGTGATATCCAGCGGTGACAGATAGTCATTGAGCAGGCGATCTTTTTTCTGGTTAACCATATGAATAAGACGACCCAGCGGAATAATGTCGTTAAAGAGATCACTGGTGCTTTTCACAATGGTTGCCCTGGCAAGTAGTTTAGTCACGGCAGATATTATTGCTCAGGCAAGTATAAGTCAACTGAATGGATCAGCGGATGCCACGAATTGCTAAAACGTTTCATGAACTTTTTTTGCATGCTTTCAATTCAAATAGATAACGAAGGGTTATCGTTAATGACCGTAAATAATCGTTACGTTGAGCGAATGGCTGAACGTCACACTTTCACCCTATAATTGCGGTGATAAACATGGATAAGGACAACGACGCACTATGTTGGATTTGATTAAAGCAATTGGTCTGGGGCTGGTGGTACTGCTGCCGTTGGCTAACCCGCTAACGACGGTTGCGCTCTTCCTGGGGCTGGCAGGGAACATGAACAGCGCCGAGCGTAACCATCAGTCGATGATGGCCTCGGTCTATGTGTTTGCCATCATGATGGTGGCTTACTACGCCGGACAGCTGCTGATGAACACCTTCGGAATCTCTATCCCGGGTCTGCGTATTGCCGGCGGACTGATTGTCGCCTTCATCGGGTTCCGTATGCTGTTCCCTGCGCAGAAAGCGCATGAGTCACCTGAGGCCAAAAGCAAATCCGAAGAGCTGGAAACCGAGCCCAGCGCGAATATTGCTTTTGTCCCGCTGGCGATGCCAAGTACGGCGGGACCAGGAACAATTGCGATGATCATCAGCTCCGCGTCAACGGTGCGGGATGGCTCGACCTTTCCGGACTGGGTCATCACGGTTGCGCCCCCGCTGATTTTTGCACTGATTGGTATCATCGTATGGGCATCCTTGCGCAGTTCAGGCGCGATCATGCGCTGGGTCGGTAAGGGCGGTATTGAGGCGATTTCCCGCCTGATGGGCTTCTTACTGGTGTGTATGGGCGTGCAGTTTATTATCAACGGTGTGCTGGAGATTATTAAGACGTACCATTAATCACCCGCGCGGTAGTGCAAAACGGCAACCTCGGTTGCCGTTTTACGTTGACTGCGGTCTACCCGTGATGGGCCTGTTCTTCCAGTGCGACCGGCCATTTACGGAAGATGAGCAGGGACCAGATGAGCGCCACCAGTGCCGGAATGGCACCCAGATAGCCAATCGCCGACATCGACACGTGAAGGCTAATCTGATTTCCCAGAAGCGCGCCCGCGCCAATACCGAGATTGAAAATCCCCGAGAACAGTGACATCGCCACATCCGTTGCGTCCGGCGCGAGGGCCAGCACCTTCACCTGCATACCCAGACCGATAATCATGATCGCCACTCCCCAGAACAGGCTCAGGACGGCCAGATGACCCTCGCTGCCCGCTGCTGGCATGAGTAACACCAGGCACGCCAGCAGTAAACCAATGGCGCTGCTGACCAGCGCCGACGCGTGCTGATTGCCGAGCTTACCAAACAAAATACTGCCAATAATGCCCGCGCCTCCCAGGATCAACAGCAGAACGGTGGCAAAGTTGGCGCTAAAGCCGGCCACGACCTGAACGAACGGCTCAATATAGCTGTAGGCGGTGTAATGTGCCGTGACCACAATGACCGTAAGCAGATAGATACTCAGCAATGCCGGACGACGCATTAACAGCGGCAGGCTTTTCAGCGAGCCGGAGTGTTCGCTTGGCAGCTTCGGCAGCAGTTTAATCAGGCAGACCAGGGTGATCATTGCCCCCATGCCGATAGCGAAGAACGTGGTTCGCCAGCCAAAGTATTGCCCAACGATACGGCCAATCGGCAGGCCCAGGACCATAGCCAGTGCCGTGCCGGTGGCGATCAGGCTCAGCGCCTGCGCGCGTTTTCCCGCAGGTGCCAGGCGGATGGCCAGTGACGCGGTGATCGACCAGAACACGGCATGGGCAAAGGCGATACCGACGCGGCTGATGACCAGCACCGTAAAGTTCCACGCCAGAAACGACAGGACGTGGCTGACGATAAACAGAGCAAACAGCCCGATCAGCAGCTTTCGCCGTTCCATCTGGCTGGTCAGCAGCATAAACGGCAGTGACATCAGTGCCACCACCCAGGCATAGATGGTCAACATAATGCCCACCTGCGCGGTTTCCATCTGGAAACTTTCAGCGATGTCAGACAACAGCCCAACCGGAACAAATTCTGTGGTATTAAAAATAAACGCGGCAATTGCCAGCGTGACCACGCGTAGCCACGCGACTCTGCGGGTAACTGTGTTCGTTGTCATAGCGATGTCGGAGATTCGTTGCTGAAAAGAAGAGGAGACGATCTTAAAACGTCAACCAGCGAAAACTCAACCATTATGTGATGCAGATCTCAAAATTCACCTGGTAAAAGCGGTAGCCGGTGGCATGGTTTTCATTGAATATAAAAGAACAACACGACAAAAACAGGCGGTAAGACAATGCAGGAGATTGATTTTTATCTGGTAGATGCGTTCAGCAATGCCTCTTTTGGTGGAAACCCGGCGGCCGTGTGTCCGTTAGACGCATGGTTGCCTGATGAGACACTGCTCAGAATGGCACAGCAGCATAATCAGTCGGAAACCGCGTTTTTCGTCTGCAGTAAAGCGGGAATTGAGTTACGCTGGTTTACCACCCTTACCGAAGTCAACCTTTGCGGACATGCCACACTGGCAGCCGCGTACGTCCTGTTTAATGAACTCAACTATCCTGACCCGCGTATCCACTTTGATACCGCCTCTGGCCAGCTGACGGTTAGCCGGGAAGGGGACTGGATGACGCTGGACTTCCCGGCATGCCCGACGCAGGAAGAGACGCCCCCGCCGGCGATGCTTGCAGCGCTGGGGATCGGCCATTACGTAGAAGCACGTAAGGGGCGAGCCTGGGTGGTGGTTCTGGAAAACCGCCAGCAGGTTGAGGCGCTTGCGCCGAATATCTCGGCAATGACGCCTGGCGAACATAAGGTCAGCGTGACGGCGCGGGGAGAGGGGGATTATGATTTTGTGAGCCGCTTTTTCTCACCGGGAGTTGCCGTCTGGGAAGATCCGGTCACCGGATCCGCGCATACAATGCTTATTCCCTACTGGAGTGAAAAACTGGGTAAAACAGCGATGTTTGCCCGCCAGGTGTCGGCTCGTGGCGGTGATATGCGCTGCGAACTGAAAGGTTCACGCGTGCTGATGAGCGGGCAGGCCTCGCTTTATCTGAAAGGCACCGTCTTTCTGCGCTAAATAACCATAACAAAAGAGGAAGAGACAATGCAGGAAATTGATTTCTATCTGGTCGATGCCTTCAGCGACAGGGCGTTTGGCGGCAACGCAGCGGCGGTTTGCCCCCTGGAAGAGTGGCTGCCGGACGAGACGTTGCTCAACATGGCGCAACAGCACAATCAGTCTGAGACGGCCTTTTTCGTACGCACTGACGGCGGATTCGAGCTGCGCTGGTTCACTACCCTTGACGAAATTAACCTGTGTGGACATGCCACACTGGCGGCATCGCATGTCATTTTCGAATACCTTGATTATCCACACACGGAAATCACCTTCACCACCCGTTTCGTCGGCGAGCTGACGGTAAAACGCAGCGGTGACTGGTTGACGCTCAACTTCCCGGCCTGGCCGACGGCGGTCGTCGACAATCCGCCAGCGCTGCTGTTGAGCGCGCTGGGCATTGAGCGGGCAAAAGAGGTGCGTGTCGGGCGCGATTACATGGTGGTGCTGGAGAACCAGCAGCAGGTAGAGGCCCTTACGCCGGATATCTCAGCAATGATTCCGCTGGATAAGATGGTCTGCGTCACGGCACCGGGCGATGAATATGACTTCGTCAGCCGCTTCTTCTGTCCGGGAGAAGGGGTGCCGGAAGATCCGGTCACGGGGTCCACTCACAGCATGTTGATTCCCTACTGGAGCGATAAGCTGGGCAAAACCGTGCTGAACGCGCGCCAGGTCTCGCGACGGGGCGGGGATTTACGCTGTGAACTGGCGGGGGACCGGGTGTTAATCGGCGGTCAGGCCACCCTGTATCTGAAAGGGCATATCTATTTACGCCAGGCGATGTAAGCCAGGAATGGGCCACCGTCATTTCATCATCGGGAATGACGGTGGCTTGCGTTAATCAAACGTTCGTTTTTCCCCCTGCCAGCCAGACGCAATCAGAAATTCACGCCACGTTAAGGTGGCAGGGTTTATGGTTCTGCTCCAGTTAAGATCCCGGTCTTTTCCGTAATAGCCGTAGTTTACGGCATATTCCGTCATGCCGGTAATTTCACTGACCAGTGCCGCGTTGTCTGCGAAATCGGGGAAGTGGTGAAGGAGTGCTTCTCGCGTGTAGGCTGAGCGATACCGGGCTTTTATGCCGGTGACCTCCGTGAAGGTTTCCACCATCTCACGCGGCGAAAGACACTCACCGACAACGGGTAACGTCATGCCGTTGTAGTGTTCGGGGTTATCGAACATCTCAAGCACCGCAGGGCCGGTTGCCGTGAGCGGATCGACAAAGGGCGCCCGAACGTCTTCCGGGAGATAGAGGGGAAAGATCAGCTCGTCGCCTTCTTTACGCGGCGGATAATATTCGGCCAGATTGGTGTAAAAGAACGCCAGTTGAATAAACGACGCGCTGACGGGGAGTGTGCGGATGTACTCCTCAATTCGGCCCTTATCGCTGAAATGAGGAGCCCATAGAGTTCCGGCCGTTATTCTCTCGACGTTTTCCAGACTGCTGAAGACAAGGTGTTTTACGCCGGCATTGACGGCGGCATCTGCAAGCCTGTAGCCCAGCGCCGTTTCACCCGTTGGCATCTGTGTCGATACGGGGATGAAACCTGGTGTCATCAGGAACGCCCCGTCTGACTCGGCAAACGCCCCGATCAGATGCGCATCATTGCCCGTCTGAAGGGTGATTTGCCTCAGTTCAGCGCCCCGTTCCGCCAGCTGTTTCGCCGCAGGAGAGTCCGTGTTTTGCGTTAAGGCGCGCACCCGATAGCGCCCACTTTGCAGCAGGGTTCTGGTTACGCTACGTCCTTGTTTACTGGTGGCACCAAAAACTGTTATGAGTGGTTTTTTATCAGACGACATTTCATTCTCGCTCTGTGTTGTTGCGGTAGTGCATTATCGGAATGCGGGCGGCGAGCGTGAAATCGATTTATTTCTTACATGATATCCATCCTATGAATACCAAAAAGCCTGACGTAAACCTGCTGCTGACTCTGGAAGCGCTGGTCGCGGAGCAAAATGTCACCAGGGCCGCCAGCCGGCTTTGTCTTAGCCAGCCTGCCGTCAGCGCGCAGCTTAACCGGCTGAGGGGGATGTTTAACGATCCGTTATTGATCCCGGGGCGCAGGGGGATGACGCCAACCCCCAAAGCTCTAGAGCTGATGGCGACGCTTGGCGGGGCGCTGGCAAAAATACGGGATACGCTGCAATCACATGAGGACTTTGATCCGCTGCACGATTCGCTAACGGTCTCTCTGGCCTGTACTGATTACGTGCAGGCCGCGGTCATTATGCCGCTGATTGTGACCCTGCAAGAGATTGCCCCCGGCGTGCGTATTGCTGTCAGGAATTACGATCCACATCAGCTGGCCCATCAACTGAGCTCAGGCGATGTTGATGCTGCCATAGCCACGCCAGACCCTGCGCAGGCGCAGCTCAGAACGCAACATCTTTATGACGAATCGTACGTGCTTATCGGACGCCCTCAGCATCCCGAACTGAACGATCAACTGACAATGGAAGCGTTCGCAAAACTTGAGCATATTATCGTGTCCCCCTCGGGGGGCGGTTTTACCACGCCGATGGATGTCATGCTGGCGGAGTCAGGGTTGCAACGTAAGGTTGCGGTGTCTGCAGCATCATTTCTGTTTGTTCCCGGCATGGTGCAGATGAGTCATCTGGTAGCACTTGTGCCCCGACGATTAATTATGGGAACCATTAACCTGCTCACCGTGGTGGAACTGCCCTGGCTGAAAGAGACGTTTGACGTCAGTCTTATCTGGCATGAACGCAGCCATAACCACGCCGGACATCGCTGGTTAAGGGATACCCTCGTCAGCCTGAACGGCAATGCTGATATAAGTTAACGGTATGAAGCACGTGTGCAGGGCTGCGCTATGTTGAAATAAAAACAACAAGGAGCCCGCCATGTATTCCATTACCGCTGAATCTGCACATCACCCTGATATTTTGCATCTGATTGCCGCGCTTGACCGCTATCAGAGCGAACTCTATCCCGCTGAAAGTAACCACCTGCTCGATCTGACCGAACTGCCGACAGCCTCGCTGATCCTGATGATTATTCGGGACCGGCAGCTTCATGCCGTCGGGTGTGGTGCCGTGGTGCTCAACGGCGACGGGACCGGTGAAATGAAACGGGTGTATATCGATCCGGCTCATCGCGGGCAACATCTCGGCGAGATGCTGCTGGCGGCGCTGGAAGATGAAGCCCTGAGCCGTCACTGCCACACGCTTCGCCTGGAGACGGGCATCCGGCAACATGCCGCCGTCCGTCTGTATGAGCAGTGCGGCTATGAGCAACGTCCGGCGTTTCCGCCGTATGTTGATGACCCGCTGAGCCTGTTTATGGAGAAGGCACTGGTGGTTGACGTTCGTTTAGCAGCGCTATAAAAGCCTCCAGCGGGCGGGTCATAGCCCCGCGGCGCCAGACCAGCCAGGTGGTGAGCCAGCGCCAGTTTTCTTCCAGCGGCCAGGCTTCCACCTGATGGTGGCCTGGCATACTTTCCAGCATCGAACGAGGCATCAGCGCGATACCGGCGCCCGCGATGACGCAGGCGAGCATGCCGTGATAAGACTCCATCTCATGAATACGCCCGGGCGTGGCTCTGTCGGCGTGAAACCAGCTTTCCAGATGTCGGCGATACGAACAGTTTGCGCGAAAGGCGTAGACGTCACTGCCGCTTACCTGCGTGGCGCGTGCCACTTCTGCATGCCCGGCGGGCGTGACCAGCATCATCTCTTCCCGGTAAACCGGCATGCCTTCCAGTTCCGGATGCGAAAGGGGGCCGTCGACAAACGCGGCGCTTAAGGTTCCCTCCAGTACGCCGTCAATCATTGTGCCGGACGGCCCGGTAGAGAGGGCAAACTGGATACGTGGGTAGCGCTGGTTAAACTGCGCCAGGCTTTCCGGAATACGCACGGCGGCGGTACTCTCCAGCGCACCAAGCGCAAATAACCCCTGCGGTTCATCACCGGCGACGACCATACGTGCCTCATCGACCAGCGCCAGGATCTGCTTGCTGTAGCGCAGGAAGTTATGCCCGGCAGGGGATAAACGTAAACGCTGGTTCTCACGAATAAACAGCTCAACGCCAAGATCGGCCTCCAGCTGGCGGATGCGGGTGGTCAGGTTCGACGGAACGCGATGCACCTTTTGCGCCGCCTGGGTGATGCTGCCGGTGAGCGCCACGGCGTTAAACATTTCAAGCTGAGTTAAGTCCATACCATTCTCGATTCGTGAACAAGGTGGTTAGTATTATTCATTTTTAAGAAATAGCAGAGTGCGCCACAATGAATCAACCGTTATTACGTGGAGACCATCATGACTTATTCCTCTGCTACACATGCCCTCTCTGTTAACCCAGCCACCGGTGAGACGCTCGCGGCGTATCCGTGGGCGAGCACCGACGACGTTGAACGCGCAATTGCACAGGCTGATGCCGGTTTTTGTCAGTGGAGACGCGTAAGCGTTTCAGACCGGGCGCAGAAGCTGCGCGATCTCGCCAGCGCGCTGCGCAACCGTGCAGACGAGATGGCCCGAATGATCTCCCGTGAGATGGGCAAACCCATTTTGCAGGCGCGTGCTGAAGTGGCAAAATCCGCCAGCCTCTGTGACTGGTATGCGGAACACGGCCCGGCAATGCTGCAGCCTGAACCGACCCTGGTAGAAAACCAGAACGCGGTGATTGAATACCGGCCGCTGGGACCTGTTCTTGCCGTCATGCCGTGGAACTTCCCGCTCTGGCAGGTACTGCGTGGCGCGGTACCCATCCTGCTGGCCGGGAACAGCTATCTGCTCAAGCATGCGCCAAACGTACTCGGCTCGGCTGACCTTATTGCGCAGGTATTTGCTGACGCCGGTTTTTCGCAGGGTGTCTTTGGCTGGGTGAATGCCACGAATGAGGGCGTGAGCCAGGCGATCAACGACCGTCGTATTGCCGCCGTAACCGTAACCGGCAGCGTGCGCGCGGGGGCGGCGATTGGTGCGCAGGCAGGGGCAGCACTGAAGAAATGCGTTCTGGAGCTGGGCGGTTCAGATCCGTTTATTGTGCTCAATGATGCTGATTTGGATCTGGCGGTGAAAGCAGCCGTGGCCGGACGTTATCAGAATACCGGACAGGTTTGCGCCGCCGCTAAGCGCTTTATTGTGGAAGAGGGCATCGCTGATGCTTTCACCCAGCGTTTTGTCGAGGCGACGGCAGCCCTGAAGATGGGGACGCCGGATAGCGAAGAAAACTTTATTGGCCCGATGGCGCGATTTGACCTGCGTGATGAACTGCATCAGCAGGTGCAGGCCACGCTGGCCGAAGGCGCCACGCTGCTGCTTGGCGGGGAGAAAGTCGCCGGTGAAGGTAACTACTATGCACCGACCGTGCTGGGGAATGTCACTGCCAGCATGACGGCATTTCGTCAGGAGCTGTTTGGTCCGGTTGCGGCGGTTAGCGTTGCGAAAGACGCGGAGCACGCGCTGCAGCTGGCTAACGACAGCGACTTTGGTCTGTCCGCAACCGTCTTTACCGCGAACGATACGCTGGCGGAGAAATTCTCCCGTGAGCTGGAGTGCGGTGGGGTGTTCATCAATGGTTTCAGCGCCAGCGATGCGCGCGTGGCCTTTGGCGGCGTGAAGAAGAGCGGTTTTGGTCGTGAGCTTTCCCACTTCGGTCTGCACGAGTTCTGTAACGTGCAGACGGTATGGAAGAACAGAGTCTAGTTCGCTCTCCGATAACGGCCTTCAGCACGAAGGCCGTTGTCATTTTCCTGCAATGGTTCTGTCATTTTCGTTTCGTAGACTCGCACGCGTCTAACGTCTTGTTACTGAAGAAAATTATGAACCTAACGCAAATTTTTCGCCGTATTGCGCAGCGCCTCATCCCTCGTCAGTTTGGCCTGCTGACCGGTATTTTCTGTATTATTGGTCTTTTCTCCGCACTGCAACTCTCCTCTTCATTTTTGCTTAATGCTTCCCTGAAAGACGCTCAGCGCAACGAGCAGCAAAATCTGCTGGCGTACCAGCAACAGAGCAAACTGGATCTGGCCCGCGTGTCTCTGCTGGCAGCAAGCGATCTGCTTAACCGCTCCGGCGTCTGGTTTATGCAGGATAAAGAGACCGGCTCTGAAGGAAGCTGGCACAGCCTGATGGACGAAGCTCAGGCGTCGCTGACGGTTTCTCAGCAGGCCTGGAACGCCTGGCTGGCGCTCAATCCGCCAAAAGATGATGCCCTGATCACCAGCTACCAGCTTTTCTACGGTGCCATCAAGGAGCAGGCGGAAGGGCTCATCAAGACCAACACGATCGACGCCTTTTTTGCCGTACCTGCCCAGGCTTTCCAGACTGACTTCAACGAAAACTATGCCCGCTATCAGCAGGCCAGTGAGAAGCAGGCGATGCAGGGCCGCCAGAGCCTGATGGCGCAACTCTCTGGCCTGCAAACGCTTTTTCTGATAGCGCCGGTTCTGCTACTTGCCATCGCCATTCTGGTGTGGTTCGGCATGTCCCGCTGGGTCATTACGCCGCTGCGTCGGTTGATTGCTCACATTAACCAGCTGGCGGCAGGAGACCTGTCCGGTACACCGACGGGCGTACTGCGCTTTAACAAGGAGATCGGACAGTTGAGCGACAGTGTTTCCACCCTGCAGCACGGACTGCAGGAACTGGTGACCCAGGTCAGCAATGCCACCCACGCAATGGTCGAAAATATAGGCTCGCTGGCGCAGGGCAACCAGAAGCTGTATCTGCAGTCGGCTCGTCAGGCGAAAGAGCTTGAGGATGTGACGACACACATTGCCGCGCTGGAAAACCACGTGGAAGGGAATACAGGTTATGCAAAACTCGCCAGCTCACGGGCGGACGAGGCGCGCCAGGTAGCCGCGGGTGGCGATCGGATGATGACAACCGTCAATGCCTCCATGCAGGCGATCGTTGACCGATCGTCAGAGATGTGCGGGATCGTGGCGATGATCGACAGCGTGGCGTTTCAGACCAACATTCTGGCACTGAATGCGGCCATCGAGGCCGCCCATGCGGGGAACCACGGGCGCGGGTTCGCCGTTGTCGCCCGGGAAGTGGGGCTGCTGGCCAGAAAGAGCAGCCACTCGACGCAGACTATTCAGGCGCTGATCAATCACTCTTTGCAGGGCATCGAAGACGGTTCCCGGGCCGTTAACCTGCTGGAAGATAATCTGCAGCAGGTGATCGGGCTGGTGGCTAATTTAAGCAGTCTGCTGAATGAGATCTCGGTCGCGACCCTGAGCCAGGGGGAGAGCATTCATCAGATGACGCGGCAGCTTCAGGCGCTGAATCAGGTTTCCCGTCAGACCGACATGCTGGTGTCTGACGCGTCGGATGCCTCTGAACGGCTGCATAAGCAATCCGATCTTTTATTGCAGGCGGTTTCGCGTTTTCGTCTTAGCGCCTGACGCAACATATAAGCCTCTGTTATACTCGCAGCCCGTTTTAGCCTGAGGGCAAGGAGCAAAGTGTGGCTGCGGTCATCCATAATGAGATGTTGGACGAGATTTTGTCGCAGGTTCGTCCGTTAATTGGAAAAGGGAAGGTTGCCGACTATATTCCGGCCCTTGCCTCGGTCAGCGGGAACAAGCTGGGTATTGCCATTTGTACGGTAGACGGGCAGCGTTACCAGGCCGGTGACGCCACCGAGCGTTTTTCAATTCAGTCCATTTCAAAAGTACTCAGTCTGGTTGCGGCCATGCGCCAGTATGAGGAAGACGAAATCTGGCACCGCGTGGGGAAAGATCCGTCCGGGCAGCCTTTCAACTCACTGCTTCAGCTCGAAATTGAACAGGGTAAGCCGCGTAACCCGTTTATCAATGCCGGTGCGCTGGTGGTTTGCGATATGCTGCAAAGCCGTCTCAGCGCCCCTCGCCAGCGTATGCTTGAAATTGTCCGCCAGCTCTCGGGCGTCGCCGATATTGCTTACAATGCGGTGGTGGCGCGCTCGGAGTTTGAACACTCCGCCCGTAACGCGGCTATCGCCTGGCTCATGAAATCGTTTGGTAACTTCCATAACGATGTCGCCACCGTGCTGCAAAACTATTTCCATTACTGCGCGCTGGAAATGAGCTGTGTTGAACTGGCACAGACATTCTTGTTCCTCGCCCATCAGGGGCATGCGCCGCACCTCGCGCAAGATGTTGTCTCGCCCATGCAGGCGCGTCAGGTGAATGCCCTGATGGCGACCAGCGGGATGTATCAGAACGCCGGAGAGTTTGCCTGGCGCGTCGGTCTTCCGGCTAAATCGGGTGTCGGGGGCGGGGTGGTGGCAATCGTGCCTCACGAAATGGCGATTGCCGTCTGGAGCCCGGAGCTGGATGAAACGGGAAATTCACTTGCCGGTGTGGCAGTTCTGGAGAAACTGACCCAACGTCTGGGACGTTCCGTATACTGATGTCGACCCTGGATCCGCTTTTTGCCCGCCTGGCGCGATCGCCTTTTCGTTCGCGCTTTCGTCTGGGCACGAAGGAACGGCAGTACTGCTGGGACAAAGGTGCCGAAACCATTGACCAGCACGCCGCCGATTTTATTGCCCGGCGTCTTGCACCGGCCCATCCCACCAATGACGGGAAACAGACGCCCATGCGCGGTCATCCGGTGTTTATCGCTCAGCATGCCACCGCCACCTGTTGTCGTGGCTGTCTGGCAAAGTGGCATAACATTCCGCAGGGTGTTCAGCTCAGCGCGCAGCAACAGCATTATATCGTCAGCGTGATCCACCACTGGCTGGTGCTGCAGATGAACGCCTAAATTTGACGAGTTATGATCCTGTTGTATTTGTGTTATAGATGCAGGTTAAGTTAGTTCAGATCCTGCTGACGATCGACATAATCGCCATAAGTTATTATACGGAATGATATTTAATGCGTTCTGCTCTCTCTGCCTTCAGGTTTTTTCAACCCGATACTCCGCTGCGTAATGCGTCGTGGATCTTTATTCTCACCACCTTATTCTATTTTCTGGGTGCTGAATTGCGTCTGGTTGAAGCGTTGTCGCTGTTCTGGCCACTGAATGGCGTTATGGCGGGAGTATTCGCCCGTTATGCTTATCTGAATCGTCTGCATAACTACGCGGTCGCGTATGTTGCCATGCTGATGTACGACGCGGTCACCACCAGCTGGGGAATGGCCTCGCTGGTGATTAACCTGTCGAATATGATTTTTATCGTCGTGGTCGCCATACTGGTTCTGCGTGATAAACGGCTGATGAAAACCCCCGATCCGCTTAATGCGCTGCGTCTGTTTAACTACTGCCTGATTGCCGCGCTGCTGTGTGCCTTGCTTGGCGCGGTGGGATCGGTCGGTATCGACAGTCATACCTTCTGGCCTCTGTTTGCCGACTGGTTTAGCGAGCAGTTTTCAACGGGGGTGCTGATTGTGCCGTGTATGCTGACGATTAGCCTGCCCGTGCGTGATATTCAGCTACGCCTGGAGCAGCTGTTCCCGGTTATGGCGTTGATAGTCTCGGTGGTCGCGTCGGTGGTGATTGGCGGCGCGGGGAGCCTCTGTTTCCCGCTGCCGGCGCTTATCTGGTGTGCGGTACGCTACCCGCTGCCCGTCACCTGTTTACTGACGTTTCTCACGGGCGCCGTTGAGATCATTCTGGTTGCCAACTCCATTATCAATATTGCCGTCGCGACACCGCTTTCGACCCCGATGATGTTCTCAGCCCGGCTGGGCATTGCCACCATGGCTATTTGTCCGGTGATGGTCTCCGTCAGCGTGGCGGCCATTAATTCACTGATTCGTCAGGTGTCACTGCGGGCAGATTATGATTTTCTGACGCATGTCTATTCCCGCTCCGGGCTTTATGAAGCGTTAAAGCAAGAAGAGGCGCACCGGCATTCGCGTTTTTTAACCGTCATGCTGCTGGATATCGATTATTTCAAAAGCATCAATGATAACTACGGTCACGAGTGCGGTGACCGCATACTGGCGGCCTTTGCCCGGCAGGTTCAGCAGGTTGTCGGTGAGGACGGTATGGTGGCGCGAATGGGCGGAGAAGAGTTCGCGGTGGTCGTGAACTCCGGGGATGCGCAGCACGGTTTTGAACTGGCTGAACGCATCCGAACCACCGTCGCACATCATCCGTTTACCTGGCGCCAGCAGACGCTGTATCTGACCGTCAGCATTGGCCTGGGCAGCGGTAAATCTGAGTCATGGCAGTTGACGGAGGTCTTTAATAAGCTGATGGCTGAAGCGGACGATCATCTCTATCGTTCAAAGAAAGCGGGGCGAAATCGGACCAGCGCCCGGCTGTCGGATGAGCAGGTTACTGCAACGTCCGGCAGCGAAACATCACTGCATTAGTCGTCATGAGCCAGTGACGTTAACAAATAGCGTCTGAACAGGATATTCGTACACTGACAATGTCTCTGTTTAAGCTACGCTTTTAGTAAAGCTTGCGTCAGGAGACGTTATGAAAACACCTGCAACCCCTGAAAACGAAACGGAACGTCTGAACTCGCTGCGCGAATCAGGCCTGCTTGAAATCGACAGTTCGCCGGCCTTTGACCGCCTGACGCGTCTGGCAAAACGCTTTTTCCAGGTGCCGCTGGCGATGGTCAATCTTATCGATGAGCATTCGCTGATCGTGAAGTCAGCGGATGGCCAGGCACCGGACTCTGTCCCGCGCAATATCTCATTTTGTGGCCATACGATCCTCAGCGAAGCGCCGCTGGTGGTGGGGGACATGCGTCAGGATGACCGCTTTGCCGATAATCCGCTGGTGGCCGGTGAGCCAGGCGTTCGTTTCTACGCTGGTTTCCCGCTGCGTCTGCGCGACGGCGCGAGCGTCGGATCGCTTTGCCTGATTGATTATTCTCCGCGCGAGTTTACGGCGGCCGATCTTGCCGTGCTGGGAGACCTGGGCGCGCTGGCAGAAGATGAATTTGCCGCCGTCAGTGCGGCGACTACCGATGAACTCACCGGCTTATTCAACCGTCGGGGCTTTAATCAGCTCGTCCGGTTTACCCTGTCCGTCGCCCGACGCCGTGCAGAGCCGTTAACCCTCGGCTGGCTGGATCTGGATCGTTTTAAGGAGATAAACGATCGCTACGGTCACGAGGAAGGGGATAAGGCGCTGAAGGTGATGGCGCAACTGATGCGTTCCTCCTTCCGTGAGGCGGATCTGCTGGTTCGCTTTGGTGGGGATGAGTTTGCCGTGCTGTTCGCCGATACGGATGAGCAGGGGGCCTGGATTGCGATGCAGTATCTGGCCGAGCAGGTCGAAAATTATAATGCCCGCAAACTGCATCCGTGGTCGCTTCTGTTCTCGTGGGGCCTCAGTGAATTTGACCACAATGGCCATGACCTGCAACAGTGGCTAAAAGAGGCCGATGAAAAGATGTATGCCATGAAGCAGCAACGCCACCGTGAAAGATGACATAACAAAAGCCTATGATCGATCCGTTTGCGTTAATAAGATGTTAATTGCACAGTGACGGTATTCAACGTAAGGAAAAACAATGAATACCTCACTGCACATCAAAAACCTCACCCGGGAAGAGATCCTCACCCACCTCGATGCGTTGTCCGCGATCCTCGAAAACTGCGTTAACGGCGGCGCATCCGTCAGTTTTATGTTGCCCTTTAGCCTGGAGAAAGCGCGTGCTTTCTGGCGCGGTATTGCTGAGAGCGTGGGACGCAATGAACGTCTTGTGCTGGCCAGTATCGATCCGCAGGACGGCGTTATCGGCACGGTACAGTTGATCACCGATCAGCCGGAGAATCAGCCGCATCGCGCGGATGTGGCAAAACTGCTGGTCCATGAAAAAGCGCGCCGTAAAGGGGCGGCAATGGCCCTGATGGAAGAACTTGAAGTTCAGGCCAGAGCCAGAGGCATTTCGGTCCTGGTACTGGATACGTCCACCGGCAGCGGTGCCGAGACGTTCTACCAGCGTGCTGGCTGGCAAAAAGTGGGGGAGATCCCGCGCTATGCATTGATGCCGGATGGCGCGATGACCGCCACCTCCGTGTTCTATAAGTTCTTATAATTATTTTTCACAACTCCATCATGAATTGATCAAAACAGGGTTCCCGGTCGTAAAGTTTTGATAAGTTATCGTACCAATCTTATCAGGCTGTATGACTAATTATAAAAGGAACCCATTGTGAACACACTTAACCGTCATGATTTTCCCGGTCCACACTATCCGGAACGTATCATTCAGTTTGGTGAAGGTAATTTCCTGCGGGCGTTTATCGACTGGCAAATCGACCTGTTAAACGAACATACCGATCTCAACGCCGGTGTGGTGGTCGTTCGTCCCATTCAAAGTGATTTTCCGCCGTCGCTGAATACGCAGGATGGTCTGTATACCACGATCATTCGCGGCCTGAACGAAAAGGGCGACGCGGTGAGCGATGCACGTCTTATCCGTTCCGTTAACCGCGAAATCAACGTTTATAACGAATACGATGCGTTCCTCAGGCTGGCTCATAACCCGGAGATGCGCTTTGTGTTCTCGAATACCACGGAAGCCGGGATCGGTTATCACGCGGGCGACACCTTTGAAGATGCGCCTGCCGTCAGCTACCCGGCGAAGCTGACGCGATTGCTCTTCGAGCGTTTCAGTCATTTTAACGGTGCGCCAGACAAAGGCTGGGTCATCATTCCGTGTGAACTGATTGACTACAACGGGGATGCGCTGCGGGAACTGGTGCTGCGCTACGCGCAGGAGTGGGCGCTGCCGACGGCCTTTACTGAATGGTTGAACGATGCCAACTGCTTCTGCTCGACCCTGGTTGACCGCATTGTAACGGGTTACCCGCGTGACGAAGTGGCCGCCCTGCAGGCTGAACTGGGTTATCAGGACGGGTTCCTGGATACCGCCGAACACTTCTATCTGTTTGTGATTCAGGGCCCTGACTCCCTTGCCAGCGAACTGCGTCTTGATAAGTTCCCGCTCAACGTATTGATCGTGGATGACATCCGGCCCTACAAAGAGCGTAAAGTCGCCATTCTGAACGGTGCGCACACGGCGCTGGTACCGGTAGCTTTCCAGGCCGGGCTGGACACGGTAGGCGAGGCGATGAACGATGCTGACGTGTGCGCTTTTGTCGAAAAAGCTATCTATGAGGAAATTATTCCGGTACTGGATTTGCCGCGTGATGAGCTGGAATCGTTCGCCAGTGCGGTAACGGGTCGTTTCCGTAACCCTTACATCCGGCATCAGCTGCTGTCGATTGCCCTCAACGGGATGACCAAGTTCCGCACCCGCATTCTGCCGCAGCTGCTGGCAGGGCAGAAAGCAACCGGGTCATTGCCTGCGCGACTGACGTTTGCTTTAGCGGCACTGATTGCGTTTTATCGCGGGGAGCGTAACGGGGAAAGTTACCCGGTTCAGGACGACGCGAACTGGCTGGCGCGTTTCCAGCAGCTGTGGACACAGCATCACGATCGCCAGATCACTACCCGCCAACTGGTAAAATCGGTACTGAGCGTGAGCGAACACTGGGAGCAAGATCTTACGCAGGTTAACGGCCTGGTCGAGCAGGTTACACGGGATCTGGATGCTATTCTGCTTCAAGGAATGCGTGCGGCCGTTAAACCGCTCTGTTAACACCGTTGCCCGGCTTCGGCCGGGTTTTAATGGGGATCTTATTAGTTACAACATACTATTTGCTCTGTTTTTAAAAAACACCTCTGGCACCGTGCGGTTTAGGCTAGCCAGGTCAGAAAATTCAATGTTTTATTAACATGCTTGCAACCGTGAGGGGGATCACGTTTAATAGCCACGCTCTTTTTCTTTCCTGAAACTCACTATGATTGTTCGTCCTAAACAGCACTGGTTACAACTCATCTTTGTCTGGCATGGCTCGGTACTGCCTAAAATCTATACCCGCTTGCTACTCAACTTTTTGCTTTCTATCGCCGTGATCCTAATGCTGCCGTGGTACACGTCCCTTGGCATCAAATTTACCGTTGCGCCATTTAGCATTCTCGGTGTGGCGATCGCTATCTTTCTCGGTTTCCGAAACAACGCCTGCTATTCCCGCTACGTTGAGGCGCGCCAGCTTTGGGGGCAACTGATGATAGCGGCACGCTCTCTGTTTCGCGAGGTAAAAAACACCTTGCCGGACGATAAACATCTTGGCGAGTTTGTCCGCCTGCAGATTGCCTTTGCCAACTGTTTGCGCATGACCCTGCGCCGGGAAACGAACGCCGAACAACTTTCCCGTTATCTTACGGAAGATGATTTACGCAAGGTGATGAACGCCAACTCGCCGGCGAACCGTATTTTACTGATCATGGGGGAGTGGCTTGCCGTCAGGCGTCGCAATGGCGAGCTCTCAGATATCCTGTTCCACAGTCTCAACAACCGGCTGAACGACATGTCCATCGTCCTGTCGGGTTGCGAGCGTATTTTGACGACACCCGTACCGTTTGCTTACACGCTGATCCTTCATCGTACGGTGTATCTGTTCTGCATCATGCTGCCGTTCGCGCTGGTCGTCGATCTGCACTACATGACGCCTTTCGTGTCGGCGCTGATTTCTTACACCTTTATCTCGCTGGATACGCTGGCGGAAGAGCTGGAAGACCCGTTTGGTACCGAAGATAACGACCTGCCGCTGGACGCCATCTGCAACATGATGGAACGTGACCTGTTGCAGATGAACGATGAAGAAGAGATCCCCGAAAGACTGTTACCGGATAAATATTATCAACTGACCTGACGGGCATTCCATTCGTCACGGGTGATTTCCCACAGTTCGGAGTCCAGTATGCCGCTGACGTACGCTTTCTTTTCTGTCCTGATAAGCCGCATGCCGCTACTGTCTGAAATACGACGGGAGCGGCTGTTAGCAGCCGCTTTTGGCGCACGCAACACCGGCTTGTTCAGGGTGTTAAACCAATAATCCGTCGCCGCAATACTGGCCTCACGCATGTATCCCTTACCCTGAAACTCCGGCGCCAGCCAGAACCCACGGTTATTATCTTCAATATCGTACAGGCAGATAATCCCCATCAGCTCATCCGGCACCTCGCGACGTCGAATACTCCAGAACCAGGCAATGCCTTTTTCCATATCCGGCAGCGCAACGTTATTAACATAATACTCCGCGCCGTTATCCGGGTAGGGCCAGGGCACTGAGGAGACCATATAGCGAACGATTTCCCAGCGTGGATAAAGCCGCTGTATCTGGACGGCATCTTCCGCGACCAGGGGAATGAGTAACAGGCGGTCTGTCGTTAGCGTCGGTATTGTCATCCGTGGTTCTCCCTGTTTAAGCGTTATGTTTTTGTTCACCTTCTGATATTTTCATCTCTATCACATTCTTTTTCGGTGTGCTGGAATTCTTTACTACCAATAACTGCTTTTAAAAGGCTTTCGATTTGTAATATGAGGAATATATGGCTGTTACGGTAAGAGCTTTACGCGCAGAAGATTATTCCCAGTGGCGTCCGCTGTGGGACGGCTACACCCATTTTTATGACTGTGTCCTCGATGAGTCCGTGACCGCCGCGACATGGCAAAGGGCGCTCGACGAGCGATCATCGATGTTTTGCCGGGTTGCGGAAAGCGACGGCAGCGTCATCGGCTTCGCCATGTGTATTTTGCACGAAGGAACCTGGTCGACAGCGCCCGTTTGTTATCTGGAAGACCTGTTTGTTGCAGCCAGCCAACGGGGAGCAGGGACCGGAAAAGCGCTCATTGACGCCCTGATGGACGAAGGCAAGCGCGAAGGGTGGTCGAAACTTTACTGGGTCACGCGGCAGAACAACCCAGCACGTAAACTCTACGACCAATATGGCGAAGCCGACGATTACGTTCGTTATCGCGTCTCGCTTTAAGACGCAATGACCTGTGTTTGTATCACATTGTACCAACGCCTCTGATACATACACAGGCTTGCAATAAAGGCCCATTCGCACATATCCGCTATACAAACCGATGTTGTTATATCCCCGTGAATCGTACTCAATCGGAGATAACAACATGTTCAGCAAACTCGCATACTCAACTCTGGCGTTAACCGTTTCTCTTGGTACCGTCATGTCCTGTCAGGCCGAAGCAACCGGTACTGATTTCACGACGGCGTTTGATCATCCTCAGCAGATTAACGCCGGCGACCTTAACGTCGGTTATGTCGACATCGGCCCGAAAAATGGTCAACCGATCATTTTATTACACGGCTGGCCCTACGATATTCATAGTTATGCGCAAGTTGCTCCCGCACTGGCTGCCAAAGGATATCGGGTGATTGTGCCTTCTCTGCGTGGCTACGGAACTACCCGTTTCCTCTCAGACAAAACGCCGCGTAACGGCCAGCCTTCGGCCATGGCGAAAGACGTTGTGAACCTGATGGATGCCCTGAACATCAAGCAGGCCGTTTTTGCAGGATACGACTGGGGTGCCCGTACGGCGGACATCGTCGCGGCGCTGTGGCCAGAACGCGTTAAATCGCTGGTCTCCGTCAGTGGATACCTGATCAGCAGCCAGCAGATTGGCAAACAACCCTTACCGCCGAAAGCAGAAGTTCAGTGGTGGTATCAGTTCTATTTCGCCACCGAACGTGGCGCTGAAGGCTACGCCAAAAACACCCATGACTTCGCCCGTTTGATCTGGTCGCAGGCATCACCTGACTGGAAATTTAGCGATGCAACGTTTAACGCCAGTGCCAAATCCCTTGATAACCCGGACCATGTCGCGGTGACGCTCAGTAACTATCGCTGGCGTTTAGGGCTGGAAAAAGGGGAGCGCAAATACGACAGTTATGAGCAAAAACTGGCAACGCTTCCGAATATTACCGTCCCGACGATCACCATTGAAGGCGGAAACAACGGGGCGCCGCATCCTGCTCCACAGGCCTACGCCGGGAAGTTCACCGGCAAGTATGAACACCGTACCTTTGGCAAAACCGTAGGTCACAACCCACCACAGGAAGATCCGCAGGATTTCGTCAACGCAGTTGTGGACGCAGATAAACTCTGAAATGTGCTATTTTCAATACGTTACCCTTCAGTCTGGAGATTTCTGTGGAGCATATTGATCATATCCTTGTCGTCGATGACGACAGGGATATTCGTGAGCTGATTGTCGATTACCTCGTTAAGTCCGGATATCGCGCCTCTGGCGCGGCAAATGGCAAAGAGATGCGAGTTGTGCTTGATAAACAGCATATCGATCTTGTGGTGCTGGATGTCATGATGCCCGGCGATGACGGATTAACGCTGTGTCGTCAGCTCCGAAGCGGTAAACATAAAGACTTGCCCATTCTGATGCTCACGGCGCGTAACGAGGAAACAGACCGGATCCTGGGGCTGGAGATGGGGGCAGACGATTATGTCGTGAAGCCTTTTGTTGCACGCGAGTTACTCGCGCGGATCAAAGCCATTTTACGTCGTTTCCGCACAATGCCCCCTAATTTACAGGTGACGGAAGCCGGACGACTGGTCACGTTCGGAGAATGGCAACTGGACACCGTGGCCCGTCATTTAATCGACAGTGAAGGGATGGTGGTGGCGCTCAGCGGGGCGGAATATCGTCTGCTGCGCGTGTTCCTCGATCACCCTCAGCGCGTCCTGACCCGGGATCAACTGCTAAATTTGACCCAGGGGCGCGATGCCGAGCTTTTTGAACGATCGATTGATCTGCTGGTGAGCCGGGTGCGTCAGCGTCTGAATGAAGACGCCCGCACGCCGGCCTATATCAAGACTGTGCGCAGTGAAGGTTATGTCTTTACAATGCCGGTGACCATAAAAGAGGCCAATGAATGACGCTTTGGCCACGCTCGTTGCTGTCCCGGCTGTTGGTCATCGTGCTGGCTGGACTCTTACTGGCCAATACTCTCAGCCTGACGCTGGTGATGGTTGAACGCATGCACAGCGCCCGCACCGTAATGCTGGGTAATCTGGAAAACGATGTAGCCACTAGCGTGGCCATTCTTGACCGGCTTCCCGCCCAGGAGCGGGCGGCCTGGCTGCCGCGGCTGGAGCGCGGTAACTATCGCTATATTCTTGGGCCTGGAGAACCGGGCGCACCGCCTGAGGATAAGCGTTCACGCGATGCCATTCGAACGCTAAAAGAGACCCTTACGGCTGACTACCCGCTCACGTTTACCGCCGTTCCCGGTCCCATTTCCCATATTCAGGCGCATCTCACCTTACGGGATGGCGCACCGTTGACCATCGATCTGACACCACGCATGCCGCCGGTCGCCAGCTGGTTACCTGTCGTGCTGGTATTGCAGCTGCTGCTGCTTGCGGCCTGTGCCTGGATCGCCGTGCGTCAGGTGATTCGGCCTTTTTCTCAGTTTACCCGTGCAGTTGACGCGCTGGACCCGGCGGCAAACACACCAATGACGGAGAAGGGGCCGGTAGAAGTGCAAAGAGCCGCGCATGCCTTTAACGCGATGCAGGCGCGCATTCAATCCTATCTTCGCGAACGCGCGCAGATCCTGGCATCCATTTCTCACGACCTGCAGACGCCCATCACGCGCATGAAATTGCGCGTCGAGATGGCCGATCAACCCGAGTTACGCGACAAGTTATTGAACGACCTCGATAACATGACCCGTCTGGTGCGGGAGGGGATTGCCTATGCCCGGTCATCAGAATCCCTGGAAGAGACCTCGCTAAAGCTGGAGCTCAATGCCTGGGTAAACAGTATTGCCTGTGATTATCAGGACATTGGTAAAAACGTGCAGTTTCAGGCAAACGACGCCCGCCTGCCGATAGTGACTCGGCCGCAGGCGCTTCGCCGGGTGATGACCAACCTCCTGGATAACGCGCTTAAGTTTGGTGGCTATGCCGTTATTGAGATTGATGATTCTTCTGCCGGACACATTGCTATCCATATTCTGGACGGCGGGCCGGGGATACCCGAGGCTGAACTCGACGCGGTATTACAGCCTTTTTATCGGGTAGAAACATCGCGTAACCGTGATACCGGCGGAACCGGCCTGGGGCTGGCGATTGCCGCGCAGCTGACCGCGCAGCTTGACGGGAAACTGCGGCTGGCAAATCTTCCTGAAGGCGGGCTGAAGGTCACGGTAACGCTGCCGCGTCGCTAATTGTACGGTTTTGTATCCGGTTGCGTGACCGATACGAGAGCAGACAAATCGTCCCGTTTTGCACACATCCCAAACACATCCGTCCGATGAAATACCCTCACTGCAGCGTCGCAGGCCATCTGTAATGTGAGGTTTTTATGTTTTTGATAATCGCGTTTCTGGGCGGGATGATAAGCCTGTTCAGTCCATGTACGCTCCCGGTGATACCTCTTCTGTTTGCCGGTTTTCAGGGGCAGCGAAGACATATCCTGGCTCTGCTGGCAGGGATGATCGTGATGTTTACCGTGGTGGCGATGGTTGTCACGGTTGCCAGTGAATGGATCACGGATGCCACGATAATAGGGCGCTGGCTGGCACTCATTATTCTGGCTACAGCCGCGCTGGCCTTAATTTTCCCGTCCTTCGCCCAGCGCATAGCCGGGCCTGCGGTCAGCGCGGGCAATATCCTCAATACCCGCAGCGGACAAACGCGCGGAATGTTTTCCGCTTTCCTGGCCGGACTTGCCGTCGGTCTGCTCTGGTCTCCCTGTGCCGGACCGATCCTCGGGGCTATTTTCAGTATCAATATTGCGGGTCATTCGGCCATCACCACCGGCGCGCTGTTGGCGGCGTATGGCAGCGGATGTGCGCTTATGCTGGGCCTGCTTATGGCCGGCGGTCGGAAACTGATGGCACCGCTGCGAGCCAAATCAGCGCTGATGGAAAGGATGCGCAAGGGGGCGGGCGTGGTGATGTTAGCGGCTGTGGCGTTCAACGCCACGGGGATGAACTCGGTGCTGAAAGGTGCAAATGGGGTGGCAGACCGTCTTGAAACGACGCTGTTAACCCTGGCGAAGCCCGCCACTGCGCCAGTAAAACTGCAGCCGGTCGTCATGACCGAACCCAGCAGTCAGTTGCCTTCGTTAAGTGGCGGAACCGGGTGGATTAATGGTGACCCTGTCACGTCTGAATCATTGCGAGGTAAAGTCGTCCTGATTGATTTCTGGACCTGGGACTGCATCAACTGCCAGCATACGCTCCCGCATGTCCGCGACTGGGCCACACGATATCAGTCCCAGGGTCTGGTGGTCATCGGCGTGCATACGCCTGAATATCCGTGGGAAAAACCGCTCTCGTCGGTGAAAAACGCGGTGAACAAATGGCAACTGCCGTATCGGGTCGTGACGGATAATAACTACCAGATCTGGAACGCCTTCGGGAACCAGTACTGGCCGGCACATTACTATTTCGATGCCAAAGGGCAGTTACGTTATACCTCTTTTGGCGAAGGTAACTATGAAGAACAGGAAAAAGTTATCCAGCAGCTGCTTAAAGAGGCCCGCTCATAACGTTGCTCAGGGCTGACGTTGAGCAATGATAAACAACCGTGGAAAAGCCAGCAGTATCTGCCCGTTTTCCTGGAGCGGATACTGCTCTTCCAGCATTTCATGGTAGCGTTTGAGAAAACGTTTCTGCTCGCTCTCATTAAGCTCCTGCAGCCACGGACGTAAACCGGTTGCGCTTACCCAGTCAATAATGGCCTGGTGTGAGCTCATTTTATGGAAATAGGTTGTCCGCCAGATATCCACATCACAACCGGCGTCTGTCAGAATGTCGTAATAGGCATGCACGCCGGGTAAGGCTTCACGCCCCCGGTCGGGATAGCCTTGTTCCCAGGCAACTTCACGCATCGCCACATGAGTGGGCTCAAGCCAGTTGTCAGGCATCTGAATGGCCAATACGCCATTTAACGTGAGCAGAGAGACCAGGTGCGGCAGGAGATCGTAGTGGTCGGGCACCCACTGCAACGAGGCATTGGCGTAAATCAGGCTCAGCGGCTGGCCGGGCTTAAACTGGCGGATATCGGCCTCAACAAAGTGGCAATCCGGTAAGGCGCTGCGGGCTTCGTCGAGCATCGCAGGTGAGTTATCGACCCCTGTGACGTGCGCTGAAGGCCAGCGATGTTTTAACAGCGCCGTACTGTTTCCAGGCCCGCAGCCCAGATCGACGATGGATGACACGTCATCCAGGGGAATTCTGGCGAGCAATTCAGCGGCGGGGCGCGTACGTTCGGCTCCGTATCGCAGGTACAGGGAAGGGTTCCAGTCGGCCATCTTTGCATCTCCGTTGTGCATGCTTCAGCAAGAATAGCACACGCAGACACCTGCACTGCGGCAGGTGTCTGTCCTGCGGCAATTACAGAATGCCTTTCAGGGCAACATGATAAAGCAGCATGATGGTTTTCCCGTCGACAATCCTGCCCGTTTCAATGCCGCGCAGTGTCTCTTCCAGCGTCATTTCCAGTACGTCAATATCCTCACCCTCCGCTTTGAGTCCACCCCCTTCACTGGTTCTGTCTTTCGGCTGGTATTCGGCGAGATAAAAATAGAGTTTTTCAGTGACGGAGCCCGGGCTCATGTAAGCTTCAAAAATTTTCTCAACGCGGGAAACGCTATAGCCGGTCTCTTCTTCCGCTTCTGCTTTAATCCGGCTTTCCGGATCCATGTTATCGAGCAAGCCCGCAGCAGCTTCAATAAGGTCATCTTCGTGCCCGTTAATAAAGACAGGGAAGCGGAACTGCCGGGTCAGGATCACCGTCTTTTTATCCCGGTTATAAAGCAGGATGGTGGCTCCGTTTCCCCGGTCGTAAACTTCGCGATTTTGCCGCTGCCATTCGCCATCGCGTCGCTGCAGATCAAAGGTAAATTTTTTCAGGATGTACCAGTTATCAGACAGTGTTTCACTTTCTATGATGCGTACATCTGCACGTTTTGATTGCACGTTTGTTCCTCCTTACGTAGAGTAATTATCATAAACAGCATTGTCGTGCAGTTTCAAGATTAAACGTGCAATATCAGGAATTCCTTATGCTCACAACGCAGCGAAAACAATTGATCCTTGAAAAGCTCGAGACTGAAGGTCAGGTCCAGTCGAAAGCGCTCAGCACGCTTTTCGCGGTGTCTGAAGACACCATTCGGCGCGATTTACGCGAGCTGGCGGCAGAAGGGCGTTTACAGCGTGTTCACGGCGGGGCGCTGCCGTCATCCTCGGCCATTGCCCCGTTTGCTGAGCGTAAATCGGTAAAGATGGATGCCAAGAAAAATGTCGCCCGTAAAGGTGCGCAGCTGATTTCTGAGGGCCAGGTGGTGATCATTGACGGCGGCACGACCACGTCAGAGCTGATTACGTTTCTGCCTCCTGATTTGAAGATAACCGTGGTCACGCACAGCCCAGGCATTGCGCTGGGACTTGTCGAACATCCCTCCATTGAGGTTATCCTGATCGGTGGCCGTCTGTATAAACACTCTATTGTTGCGGTCGGCGCGGCTGCTATCGAAGGCATCGAAAAAATCCATGCGGACCTGTTCTTTATGGGAGTGACCGGCATCCATCCTGATGCGGGCCTGACGACCGGTGATTTTGAAGAGGCGAGTATCAAACGTGCATTTTCCGGCAGAGCCGCCGAAACGGTTGTGCTGGCTTCCCCCGAAAAAATCAATACCGCGTCATCTTTTGTGATTGGCGATCTGTCGCTGGTGAACACGATTGTCGTTGAAGACGATACCGATAGCGCCTGGATTAACGCGGTAAAAGAAAAGGGGGTTTCCGTGGTGATGACCTCTGAACCGGAAAAGGCATAACCCACGCGAAAAGCCTTTATGATCCGGCCTGTCGGTAAGCCGACAGGCTGGCAGGCAACATCAAACCTGAGGGATATCCTCAAGCGCAGTGTAAATCTTAAGCCCCAGCGTTTGCGCCACCTCTATGTCCATATCGGCCCCTTTGGACGCGCCGGCAATCCGGTAGAGAGCATCACATTTTGCAATGAGCCGGTGCGCGACGGGATACAACATTGCTTCACTGATTTCATCACCCATCGATTTCGAGCCAGCCGCTTTTGCCAACGGTAAGGCCAGCCATTCGCCAATAACCGGAACGTGGCCACGTTGATAGACGGCTAACGCCGCATTTTCAAGACGAGCAAGGTTTTCATCAATACACGCCTGCACGCCATCGGTGCCGCTACGATAGGGGCCGGCGATTAAAATCAACTGTTGTGTCATATCAACCTCAGTAAGTAAAAATGCATGAGTTTGCACGTTTGTGCGTCTTTTGTTTCTGGCTTCATATTAATCGCCAGTTTCGTGCAATTTCAAGCAATATTGTGCATTATGGTTTTTTTAAGACAGTTGCAGAAGAGTAGAGCTGGTCTATGCTCAAAAAGCAGAGATCAACCATTCTCTGGGCGTATTGAAAAATAACAATAATCTTGCGTTTCAGGGGGTGGAAATGAAGAGGATCCTGCTCGTTACAGTGTCATGCTTGCTCTCGGTAATCTCCTTGCTCAGCGTAGCCGCAGAGCCGCGCCAGGAGCCGACAGATCGGGAGCGCGCCAGAACGGTTTATATTTTCCATCAGCCGATTGTTATGCTGCAGGCAAAATTCGGTCTGACCACGCCTGAAGAGCGAGTTTTGCGCATTCGTAATACGCTGCGCAATTTCTCTCAACAGGATGTTCGGGAGCCCCTGAAAATTATTCCGGTTACCCGTTACAACCAACCGGGAAGAATGATTGTGATGAACGGCAAGCCGGTGATGTTACTGGCACAAGCCGATCTCGATGAGGGCGACGACCTGACGCTTGATGAGGCAGCTCAACGTGTGCTGACCCGAATGGAGGCACAACGTACGGCGCTTCGCGATCAATATGACGCCGGGTGGCTGGCATTATCGGCAGGCAAAACGGCCGCAGGGCTGCTGGCACTGTTTGTTTTCTGGTACGGTGCCTGGCGGTCATGGCGTGGAGTAAGGCGTTTTTACCGAGGCCGCATTCTTGAGAACCGCAGTATCATTCCACAAAGCTGGCGCAGGTTTGTCGGCGCGATTGAGACTCGTTTGTATGCTTTGCTGATGATTATTCTGGGTATTCTCGGGCTTTATATCTGGCTAAGTTGGTCATTCAGTCTGTTTCCCTGGACGCGCGTTTGGGGGTCATCGCTGGGTGACTGGACCATGCGTGTTCTGCGGGATATCGCACTGTCCATTGTCTCGGCTATGCCGGGCATTTTGATCGTCCTGATTATTTTTCTTATCACAGCCTTCATTCTAAAACTCCTTAAAGTCTTGTTAAATCAGGTAGAAGCAGGGCGTTTACACCTTCCCGGGATCCATCCTGAAACCGTCGGCGCGACGCGGAAGTTAATTTCTGTAGTGGTGTGGTTATTTGCTCTGTCCGCGGCATACCCGTTTTTACCCGGGGCCAATTCACTGGCCTTTAAAGGTATCAGTGTGTTCTTTGGGCTAATGTTGACCCTGGGATCTGCCGGGGTGATGAACCATGCCATGAGTGGCCTGGTACTGATTTACTCGAGAGCCTTGAGAAAAGGCGACATCATTCGGGTCGCGGATAACGAAGGGTTAGTTACCGAGATAGGTATGCTCGCGACGAAAATCATTACGCGGGAGAATTACGTTGTAACCGTACCGAATGCTGTCGTAGTTAGCGGCAAAATCACTAATCTCAGCGCGCAAAATCCAGATGGTGGCGTGAACCTGACGACAGGTGTCACTATCGGATACGACACGCCATGGCGGCAAGTTCATGCCATGCTGGAGATTGCCGCCAGACGGGCGAAATGTATCGATCAGTCACAACAGCCGCTGGTAAGACAATTGAGTTTGATGGACTGGTATATTGCTTATGAACTTCAGGTGAAGCTGCGTGCCGGGCAATCACTGGCGGAGGCCCGCAATGAACTGCACAGCAATATTCAGGATGTCTTTAACGAGTTTAATGTACAAATCATGTCGCCAAACTTTGTGATGCAACCAGAAGGCGCGGTCGTCGTGACGGAAGATAACTGGTATGCAGCGCCGGCAGAGAAGCCAGAGAATAAACAGCGTGAGTGAAGATGGCTATGCAGGTTTAGAGGATTCGGAGCAGATAAGGTGCATTAGAGGCTGTCAAACACCAGAACAAGGATGACCACAAAAAGCCAGATTCTGCCTTAATCCATGTAAGTGCGCATAATGTATATTATGTTAAATATGGTGGGTTTGTTCTTAAGTTCATGAGTTCCTCTCTTTCAGGAACTTACAGATGAATCAGTCAGTTGCCAAAGTTTAGTTGTGGACTTACGATGGCTTCATAACGCAAAAATTACGGGGCATCCGCTAAGTTCATGGCATATTCCATCTTACATTTATCGAGGAACAACCAGAGAACTCATCTCATAGTTGATGATGTGACTACCCTACCGGTCATGTTCGCCACAATTTATGGAATGAATGAACTGAGCAAGAAACATCTGGGGACTCAAGAAAACATTCTGTGTTCGCTGCGTTTTTTTTACGTCTATTACTTTAAGAAGCACAAACGAACATTTGACTACGATTTCTATCGGTCTGGCTACAATATCTCCTGTTTTATCAGGGAGCTTGATGGCTTCTTTACTTACCTGCTCGGGAAGCAGCACCTGAGTGACGAGACCGACATAATCTCTACCGGTTTTTTACATTCTGCACTCTCCAGAACCAACAAGTCCACCTATGGTAACCACGTCAGAAACGTTGGCCGATTCCTTAAGTATCTCAACTATAGATATATGAATCTGGCATACCAGGATATGTCACCTGTTGAAGCTCACCAGATTAACCAGGCGAACCACAGAGATCTCGCTGACAGAATTAAGGTCTTCAACAGAGTTGAAGTATCTAGGAACGAACCCGCACACCGATACAAAAGTATCACCAGTCAGCAAAGTGTCGAACTAACGAACATGTTAATCCCCTCCACTCCTGAATTTTCAGATATCGAGACCGGCGAATTATTCACGGCCGTGGTTAATCCCCAAAACCCATTCGATTCAGGATTTCAACAATACCGTAACTACCTTATCCACCGGTTAATGTTTAACTATGGCTTACGTGTTGGTGAAGTTCAATTGTTGTTGAAGGATTGCGTGGGGCCAACCCTTCCAGACTCACGAGGTAACATTCGTTTCATCCTGATTGTACAAAATCTACCAGATGATGTAGTTGATCCAAGGAAACAACAACCTTCACTCAAGACTGAGCATTCACAGCGACAAATCGAACTGACCGAAGATGACTTCATTATGTTTACCATTTATATGGAGCAATATCGGTCCCCATTATTTGAAGAGAAAAAAATTGATGACCATGAATTTGTTTTTATTAAAGGCTCAGGTAGGTTAACTCCATTAACTTACGATGCAATTAGAACATTTTATAAGGAAAAAATTGATCCGGCATTCATTGCCCTATTCCCTCATTATCGTGCGAAAAGTAATAAGATTATTAATAATATGGTTAATATAACACCACACGTTGGGCGACATACTTGGGCTAACATCACTCTTGAGTTTATTTACAATAGTCTCCTGAGTGAATCACTAATACTGGCGCAAGACTATGGTATTCGAGCAAGAATGAATGGAGTACTTGAACCAGCTATTGAACAACTTCGTGCTTTAGGCGGCTGGTCACTGACCAGTAAAGTTCCATTAAGATATGCCAAGCGGTTTATTGAAGTGGTGAGTAACCAGAGCAACTATAAGCGTACGAAACATTCAGATATGCATTTAGCTTCCCCAGGAACAAACATTTCGCAAACAAAAACCTACAACTTGCTAGAAGATAATGTTTATGACGAAGACTTCACATTCAAAGATCTATTCAACTGAGAGCGATATCACCGGGGGCGATTTATTTAAAATCTCTCCCCTTCACTTTAAAAAAGAACAGCTTGAATGGATTGAAAATATTCAGCTCCCTACACGATTGTTTTTAATAAATGCAACAGAATTTGATGACCGATATTTATATCTACATGATGATTGGCGATACAGATTCTCAGGTAATAATGTGGCTATATTATTCTCTACTGGTAAATACTTTTGTGATTTATCACCAGTTTCACTCAAGCTCTTGAAATACTTAACGATCGCGTACATTAATGAGAACTCGGCAAGTGTTGCTGATAAATTTGCTCAGTTTGTCGCAACAACTTTCAAACAAATTGAGGTTATCACTCGCGAAAGCCTTATTGAAAAAATGCAAATGCTGGTTGCGAAGACTGAGCGAAATCACTCAGACAGCAGTCAGTTCTATTACACCCTCTATGCGTTACGAAAACTTGATCGTAGTGGATTCTTCGAAAGTAAGGATGACAGTAATGAGCTGGAAGATCTATTGCTGGAAGTGCCACGCCCTAGGAACAATAACTGGGCTCGCTACCAAAACCTAGACCTCGTTATACCAGAAGAAGTATGCCTAATGATAGAAAATGGCATTCAACGTTGGGCATCTAAACTATGTCCAAAAATTGATGTTGAAGAAAATAAAAACATTCATCTGGAAACTGTAAAGAAAACCATTAAAATTGATACATTACGGGACTGCATTATTATTGGCATAGTATATTACATTGGGGCCAGACCTGTACAGATCGGTAAACTTTCCGGAGGCGATTTTATCGTTGATACCGAGAATAAGTACGGGATGCGTTATTCAGTACTTGTGCCATATGCCAAAAAGTCAAAACTAACTATCGATCGAGTTCGAGTTGCAATTCCGGAAGAACTTGGAAAGTTAATCTTACTGTATAAGTACCTAGTTGGAATTGGTGATACCGACCCAATGTTTTCCATCATAGTATCTTCAATGAAGATGGTGGAAGCGTCATTAAAGAAAATGCTTTTCAGATTTTCACCACAGGAGATTCAGGAGGCAGTAAAAAACGATGATTATCAACTACCTGTATATACCGCAAGCCTCTTTCGTCACAACGTTGGTCACTCAATGGCAATGAGTGGTGCCAGTGCTCCTGAGATAGCTTATATATTGGGTCAATCCTCTTATGTTGTTGCAGATCGATACATTGCAGCCACCCCTGAGATGGCTGATATTCGTGAGGCAGCTTTGGGTCGCAACCCTGTGTTTAAGAACATGATGGCACTCATGTTGACTGGGAATTTGGTTCACAGCAGCGAATGGGAAGGCCGCAATGTTGCAGGGTCAATTGGTGGGCAACTTCATTACCATCTCGGTGGATGTAATTATGAAGAAGACATGTGCCCCTTTGCACAGGGTCGTGGATGTTACGGCTGCCTGTATTTCAAACCATTTATAGATGGAAACCACAAAAAAGTATTTCTTTCTCTGAATGATGAAATCCAAAATGTCCGTGATGTTGCCGATGATGCTGGCGTTTTAAATCATCCACTTCTCAAGGAATTAGTGCGGCTGAAACAGCATGTAAATCAGGTTATGGCTCGCATTGAAATGGCAAACGTTCGGAGGGCTATTTAGACAATGACTACGCAAATAACAATACTTAATAAACAGGCGGATAATCTTCTTATTTATATAGAGAAATATAAAGCAAAATTTGAAGAGCGTCTTGTTGCCTACAATGCCGTTGGGCAATTGGAGTGGAATGCCGGTTCCTGGCATTTTGGTGAGAAAGGTGTTGCATGGCTTAAAGAAACAAAAGATCGCGGCTTTAAGTGGGACGAAGTTTCTAGTCGTGTTAAGGGGCTCTCACAAATGAATATTTCTTCGGAGTTTCAGGATTTTATGCGAGCTTATCACATGCATCTGGTGTGTATCACTGGCGGATTACCATCAGGTTCTACACTAGACAAACCATTACAGGTGATGAAGCGCTGGTATTGGGAAATGGTAAATAAAACAAGTCAAACGCACCCAATGTATCTGACTTCCGATATTATTCATGCAGCGATGGAGCGGCATCATGAGAATTCTGACAGTCCTGATAATGTCAGTGACTATTGCGATATTGCAGTAAGGGCCATTGCTTTACTACGTCAATATGATCTTTTCTTAGTTAATATTGAAGTCAAAAATAAGTATCCTTGTCGAAATGGTTCTAACAGCACTAAAGAAAGGAAGAAAGCGCAAGAAGCCACCCCTGAGCAAACTGATGATGAAAGACTCATATCAATCCGTGCATTTATGTGTGTTATTGAGTTGATCGCTTTAGCTGAGAATAGTTATCAGCGTATCTTTTACAATATGTTATTACTCACAATTATTTGCGGTTTCCGTTTCCAAGAAATAATGTTGCTGAAAATGACTTCTTTGGTTAAGCGAGAAATCACGGATAAAGAAAAACGTCAGCACGCAATAGATCAAGACTGGCCTACTTACAGGTTGGGTATTGAGTATCTTGGTGCGAAAAAGGCTGGATGGCGGATCCATTGGCTGGCGCCAAGCACTTATTCTGTCGTTGAGATGATTTATAAATCTGTTCAAGAATTGACCTTGGGGTTTCGTAAAACGATTCAGGGCTTCAGAGATTCTAATTTCACTAACCTGCTCCCAGATAAGATCGCTGATTATCCTGATGAATGGATTGAGCAAAATTATCTTGAAGACATCATGTTTAGTGGTTCTGGTGGCTCTAGGAATGATCTTGGAAAGAGTATTCGGAATTCCATTGCGAACTTTAGTGGACATAAACCTAGAGTCTGTACATAAATTTGTGTAATTGCCTGATTTTGATATGTTCAATCCAACATCAAAAGCAGGTTAATTTATGGACGAAAAACAGTTGCAGGCTCTGGCTAACGAACTGGCCAAAAATCTCAAAACCCCTGACGATCTCAACCAGTTCGATCGCCTGCTGAAGAAAATCAGCGTTGAGGCGGCTCTCAACGCCGAAATGTCCCACCATCTGGGCTACGATAAAAATCAGCCCAAACTGGGGGCTAATTCCCGTAACGGCTATTCCACAAAGACCGTTACCACCGGCGATGGCCCTCTGGAACTACGTACCCCACGCGATCGTGATGGCTCCTTCGAACCCCAACTGGTGAAGAAAAACCAGACCCGCATTACCGGCATGGATAACCAGATTTTATCGTTGTATGCCAAAGGGATGACCACACGCGAGATCGCCGCCGCGTTCAAAGAGTTGTATGACGCGGATGTCTCACCCGCGCTGGTCTCAAAGGTCACCGATGCGGTCATGGAGCAGGTTGTCGAATGGCAAAATCGTCCGCTGGATGCAGTCTATCCCATTGTTTATCTTGACTGTATCGTCCTGAAAGTCCGACAGGATAGTCGTGTCATCAATAAATCAGTGTTCCTGGCGCTGGGCATTAATATCGAAGGCCAGAAAGAGTTGCTGGGGATGTGGCTGGCCGAAAATGAAGGGGCGAAGTTCTGGCTGAATGTGCTGACAGAATTGAAGAATCGTGGCCTGAACGATATCCTCATTGCCTGCGTTGACGGCCTGAAAGGTTTCCCGGACGCCATCAACGCGGTGTATCCGGAGGCCCGCATCCAGCTGTGCATCGTGCATATGGTGCGCAACAGCCTGCGGTTCGTCTCCTGGAAGGACTACAAAGCCGTCACCCGCGACCTGAAAGCGATTTACCAGGCACCGACGGAAGAAGCAGGCCAGCAGGCGCTGGAAGCGTTCGCCGCAGCCTGGGACAGCCGCTATCCGCAGATAAGCCGAAGCTGGCAGGCAAACTGGGCCAACCTGGCGACGTTCTTCGCTTACCCGGCAGACATCCGCAAAGTCATCTACACCACCAACGCCATAGAATCACTGAACAGCGTGATCCGGCATGCTATCAAAAAGCGTAAGGTGTTCCCGACGGACGACGCGGTGAAAAAGGTGGTGTGGCTGGCAATCCAGGCGGCCTCACAGAAATGGACGATGCCGCTGAGGGACTGGCGTATGGCAATGAGCCGCTTTATTATCGAGTTCGGTGACCGCCTGGACGGTCACTTCTGAGAAAAGGCATTTACACAGAATCGTGTACAGGGTCCAAGAAAATGCTTCCTAAAAATTTCAGTGAATATGTCTGCTTCACGCCCTGAGACATTCGACAAGCTTTTTATGGCTTCAGTAAGGGCGAGTGTCTCGCTTCGAGAGCCAGCAAATATTTCGCTTCGTCATAACAGGTTCTGGCCTTCCAGCAGCGGTAAATGATCCTTATCCATTTGAACGCCAGTGCCCGGATCGCAGACTGATGAGATTTGCCCTTTTCTCTAAGGCCCTGATAATACAGTTTGGCCCAGTATGATGAATTAACCGTCTTGGCAGCCCATTCAACAAAGGTCTGCCTGACGAACTTGGCACATTGCCATCGCCAGTGAACCCAGGATTTTTGGCCGCTTCGTTCGGTCACCGGTGCTATACCTGCGTAGTTTTGAATTTCTTCAGCGCTGTTAAACCGGTCACGGTTATCACCAAGTGCAGCAAGCATCCGTGGGCCCATGCACGGTCCCATGCCCGGAAGTGATTTGAACAGCCCCGCATCTGGCAATGTGTCAAACAGCGTTTCGATTCGTTCGTCATAGGTTTTGATGATTTCACTCACGACTTTAATTTGTGTCGCCAGTGCTGCTGCCATCAAAGCATTAGCCTCTATAACACTCGGGTCTGTAGTCAATGGGATCGCATTATCAATACTCGCAACACGTTGCTCGGTAAGGGCCATAGCGCGACCACCTTTGGCATTCAGAAAGTTGCGGATCGTGTCGCGTCTGGCTCGTTTCAGTTGTTGCAGACTGGGCCACCGGATAATCAGCTCACACAACAGTAAGCTACCCCGATGTGAGAACCACTCCAGTGGCTGAGGATAATACTGTTTAAGCGTATTGATTATCCGGTTCACAAAGCGTCGTTTATCTTCAACCAACTGACGACGTTGCTCAACCAGTTGCTGAAGTAAGCGAATATCCGCATTGTCGGGTTCAATAGCTTTTATCTTCTGGGGGTAACGCAGCATTAACTCTAATGCCAGCTCGGCATCCTGCGGATCATCTTTAGCGCCGCTGGGCGAGAAGGCTTGCCGATAACGAGCCAGGGACAATGCGTGGACGGGGAAAACGGTGATAAAGGGGTATTTTTGAAGAGCATATACCACGGGGCCCTTCTTCAGTTCGAGAGCTATTGCGATTCTACCTTTTACTTTCTGGTGTAACTCAGTAAGCCAGGCATCAAGCGCTTCTGCTGTATGTTCAATCACATCGAATACGCGTTCACCGTTTTTAAACTGAACACAGACATCGTGTTTTTTATCAGCCCAGTCCAGACCAACGTGCGCAGCAAATTGATTAGTCACAGTCATCACCAACTCCTTTTTATCGGGGATTGGTATGCATTCCACGCTCTTCGAAAGAAATATAGCCAGCAGTTTATCTGCATGCCCTGAGTATTCGTTAGCGAACGTGGAGCACCTACTGGCTCGAAAGAAAAGCGGCGATCATCACATGATTCTCGCTCAATATTCGTAACCAGTAAGCGCATACCCTGAATCACTTCAAAGTGTAATTCTCAGGGTACGAATGACTATAGATCGCTCATAACGGACTGCGCTCACTTATTGCAGTGAGCGTTACCTTGTGTTTAATGCCAGCCTGGTATAGTCAGGTTGACAGTACCGGTTTCAGGTCTTCGTCATTAAAAACGGTTCCGGTCTTCAGGACGCCATAACACCAGTGCACCAGTTTCCGCATCAGCGCGCCAATGGCCACCATTTTAGGTTTACCCCGCAGGCACATCTCATCGTAAATATTACGCATTCGCTTATTGTAGATTTTTCCGCACAGGGCGGACATGTAAAGCTTCGCTCTCAACTGAGGGGGGCCGATTTTCGACATCCGCGGCCGGCGCCGGACCGATGTGCCTGAGCGTTTCTCGATCGGCACCACGCCCAGAAAGGCGGCAGCCTGCTCAGCCGATACAAAGTTATGGCTGCGAAGCACGACCAGCATATGCATCCCCAGCTGGGGACCAACCGATTTAATTGAGGTCAGCAGTGTATAATCACGCCTCAGTGCAGGGCTGGCTTTGATATGTGCTTTTATCTGCCGCTCGATATTACTTACCTCCTCGCGCAGAAGCTGCGCCATACGCCTGCAGGAACTGATAATATCTGCAGGTGTGTCTGTCGACAGGTATTTTTCCAGCCTGTTCTCCTCACGCAGGGCATCACCCAGCAGAACATCCCGCCGTCGCAGGAGTGCACCGAGATATCTGATTTCGGGTGCCGGCGGCTCCCAGCGGTGTGGCTTCTTAAGGAATGCGTAACAGGCCAGCATATACGCATCCACCTTATCTGTTTTTGTCATGATTCCCATGCCACGCGCAAACTCCCGACTACGGTGAGGGTTGGCCAGAGAAACCCGGAAACCGGCATCATGTAATTCAGTGGCCAGCCGTTCGTGATAAACACCGGTAGCTTCCATTACCACATGAACATCTTCCGGACTGCAATGTTGAAGCCTGAGCCAGCGAAGAATATTTTCAACTGAATGTCTGTTATTCTGGATGTTACGGGTTTTTATGCGTCCTTTGATACCGTCATAAAGCATGCAAAGATCCAGGTTTTTTTTACTTACGTCAATGCCGACTGGAAACATGGTCAAACTCCTCTCACATAAACCGTCACGCCTGTTCGCCTTGTACATACGGAGTCGAGCTCCCGGTAACCGTTCAACCTGATGTGCTGGCGTGAAAGGTGAAGCGGAGGGCCATGTGCTGCAAATCAAGGTTCAGCGGTGCCGACTTTTCTGACCTTAAGGGAAGGGGGCAGCTCACTCTGCTTCAGTGGTGGTAGCTAATCACCACAAACTGTTAGATACAAGCCACCGTGGCGGATGTCACCCAGGTCGACAAACTGCTGCACGGCGACGAGAACGTCGTCTGCGCCGATGACGGTTACACAGGCGTCGAAAAGCGCTCCGAGCATGCCGACCGAGAAGTGATCTGGCAGGTCGCAGCACGCCGCAGCACCTACAAGATGCTCGATAAACGCAGCGCCCTGTACAAAGCCAAGCGCAAGATCGAGAAGGCCAAGGCGCAAGTGCGAGCGAAGGTAGAGCCCCCGTTTCGCGTGATCAAGCGGCAGTTCGGCTACACCAAGGTACATTTCCGAGGGCTGGTGAGGAACACTGCACAACTGGTGACGCTGTTTGCCCTGTCGAACCTATGGATGGCCCGCCGACATTTGCTGGCAAGCGCAGGAGAGGTGCGCCTGTAATTCGGAAAATGGCCGTCGCAAGGTGCTCGCGACGGCTGAAAGCACCGAAATGAGCGGGTGATCCGATCGTTTTTGATCGGTTCACCGCTTTCAAAATCAGCAGTGGCTGAAGTCAGCCGGAAATACAGGGCTACTTCAGACCATCCCTAGCTAGGGCTCGTAGTTCGGCGCAAGGCTGAAGTCGCTTGGCTGCTTCGCTGTGCAGATCCATGACCCACTTTCCATCAAACTCCCGGTCGTAGTTCCACAAGCATCTCGCGAGTCTTGCCGGCCCGCTCCACTAACAAGACCACAACATCTCCAACGTTCTTGTCGTCTAGCCGGGCCTGTAATGTGGTGACGTCGTCAACGGCGATACCGTCGATGCTGATAACGCGATCGCCGGGCACGATGCCGCCTGCGGTGACCTCGACGCCGACGAGCCCGGCCCTGTGCGCCGCCGAGCCCGGCGTCACGCGCAATACGAATACGCCCTTACTGCCGGTCAGCGCCTGCAGACGCGTGTTGAGCTGCTCATCCACCTCGATGCCCAGCGCCGGACGGATGTACTTGCCGGTCTTTATGAGTTGCGGCACCACGCGCATGACGGTATCGACCGGCACCGCAAAGCCTATGCCGGCCGAGGCGCCAGACGGACTGTAGATGGCGGTATTGATGCCGATCAGCCGCCCAGCCGAATCGAGCAGCGGGCCACCGGAATTGCCGGGGTTGATGGCGGCGTCGGTCTGGATCAGGTGATCGATGGCCGGGCCGCCCGCTTCTCCCGGCAACGAGCGGTCGAGCGCGGAGACGATACCAGTGGTGAGCGTCCAGTCCAGGCCGAAGGGGTTGCCGATAGCAAACACCTTCTGACCCACCTTGAGGTCGGCACTGGTGCCGACCGGCACGGCCGGCGGGCGCTTGAAACCGACGCCGATCTTGAGCACGGCGATGTCGTGCGCGGGGCTCGTCCCCACCAGCACGGCCTGGTAGTCGCGGCCGTCGGCCAGTTTGACGGTGGCTTCGGACGCGCCCTGGATGACGTGGAAGTTGGTGACGACGTGGCCGGCGTCGTCCCAGATGAAGCCCGAGCCAGTGCCGCGCGGCACGGAGAACACGTTGCGCGTCCAGACATCGCGTACTAATTGCGCGGTGGTGATGTAGACCACCGAGGCGCGCGATTTTTCGAACAGTTCGATGGTGGTTTTCTCGTCCGCCGCCAGATCGCCACGCGCCATCACGGTGCGTTCTGCTGCCTCGCGCGGACTGAACCATGCCTCGATGGCGGGCAGAAACTGCCACAGCAGCATGAGCGCGGCAATGCAGGCGGTGATGAAGAGCCCGCGCCGGACGAAGCGGTCCGACGCGGGGCGTTGGTACGGGTCGAGATAGGCCATGAGACGTCTCCTGTTGATGGGCAATCAGCGCCACAGCCCGCTCGGGCGCCAGCGCGGTGGGCGCGTCGCCAAAGCGGATTCCGGCAAAAAATGGGGCGCGCGGAGTGGCAACGCTGATGCTGGCCCAGGCGCCAACGTCAGCAGGCGTGCGATGCGCTCTTGCGTTGCCGGACGCGTGCGCAAGCAGGAGGGCTCGGGATTGCCCCATCCCGGCCATAGCCAGGCACGCCAGGAGCGGCTGACCCGCTCGATTTTTGCCAGCACGGACGCCAGCCCCTGCGGGTCGCCAGTCAGTTCCGCCGCAAGGCGGTCAGCGTCGAACTCACGCACGCGAGACAAGCCGAGCTGTGCGAGCAGGGCCAGCTGGGGCGATACGGCCAATAACAATAGACCAGGCCAATAGACCTCCGCCGCGCCAACCAGCTGCGCGGGCAGGCTGAGCAGGATCGCGATCTGTCCCATAAGGGCCAGTAGGCTCGTGAGGCGACTGTCGGAATCCGCCAGCCCCATGACACGCAGATCCTCATTAGCGATGTGCGCGACCTCGTGCACGAGCACACCCGCCAGCTCGCGTGGGCTCAGGCTGCGCAGCAGGCCATCGGTGAGGGCGATCGATGCCTCCTGCTTCGATCCGGTAGCGAAGGCGTTGACGACGGCACTGGGCACATAGTGCGGCACCGGCGTGGCGGGCAAACCGGCACGGGCGGGCAGCTCGCGCAACAGGGCCCACATCTTGTGGGCTTCTTGCGGGTGCAAGGCCCGTACGCGGTACAGGCGCAAGCTCAGCGCCGACGCGGCTACCGGTTCCAGCAGCAACGCACCTGCAATGGCAAACAGCGCGAGCCACAGGCAGCCTTCCCCAAACGGCAGTCTCCCTGCTGCGGCTGCGATCCCGACCAGGGTCAGGACCAACAGCCCGGTCTGCAGGCGGTTGAGCCAGCGGTGTTGCAAGAGCGCCGTGCGCGGATCACTGGGATGATGACGGGTCATGCTCAGAGGTCTCGGCGGCGCGGTCGCCGCGCTTGCGCAGCAGCCAGTAGGTCGCACCCAGAGCCAGCGTGGCGCTAGCCAGCGCGGCTATCTTTGCGGGGCTCGCGTTGGAGTCGAGGATCACGAACTTGCGGGAGAGTGCGATCAGCGCGATCAGGACCACCGTCTTGACCTGGATGATGCTGTCCCGACGCTGCGCCACGCGCACGATGGAATGCTTGAACTCCATCGCGATCAAGAGCGTCATGATCATGCCGAACACGCTCTGGAATACCTCGTGGTCCAGGGGATTGAAGGCATCTAGAACCAGCAGCGTGAAGACGATGGAGATGAGCTGGAACAGCGACACCACGATGATGACGGCGATCACCGCCGACAGCACGAGCGCGACGACCTGCTCGAAGCGCTCGTAAAAACTCATGATGGCCAATTGGTCACGTAAGACCTGAAATGGGTTAAGGCGTGTTGATTTCATGACGATGAACTCCCTGGTAAACGGCTGCTGTCGAGACGGCGGCGCATTGCGCTGATGTGTCCTTCAATCAGCTCGGTCGACATGCCAAGCGTCGACATCACCTGTTCCGCCAGCCCAATAGCTGCGGCAAAGGATTGCTGATACACGCGCACGTTGGGCATGGCGCGAAATGCATCGGCCGCGGTCGTACTTCTGCATGACACCCACAATGTCAGCGCCGGACGGTGCTCGGCAATCGCCTGGGCGATGCGCAACGCTTGCTGGGCATGGGCGAACGTCAGCACCACCAAGTGTGCATGCGTCAAGCCGGCAGCCAGCAAGGTATCGGGCCGACTGGCATCGGCATGGAACACCGGCGCGCCGGCGGCACGCGCGGCCTCGACCTTCTGCGCGTCCGCCTCCAGCAGCAGATGCGCCACGCCGGCGTGGCGAAGAATCTCGCTGACTGTCAGGCCAAGCTCGCCCGCGCCGCAAATGATGACATGGTCTCGATATCGCGTCGTCTGCGCGGCGATCTCGACTTCTTCAGCCTGGGGTGGCTGAATGACGCCGCCTGTGCGGCTCAAGAACCGGGCAAGTACATCGTGATGGCGGATCAGTAGCGGTGCCAGGGCCATGCTGAGCACCAGCGCGACCAGCATGGGTTGGACGACGGTCGCGGGGATCAGATGCTGCTGCAAGACCGTGCCCAACAACAGCAGGGCGAACTCGCCGCCGTGCCCCAACGCTATGCCCGTGCGCCAGGCATCGAGGGCGGACAGGCGCGTCGCCCGCAAGGCCAGCGTATTGAGCAGGATCTTGACCGGTACCAGCACCACCAGCCACGCCAGCACCGCCAGCGGTGCCGAAAGAATCTGTGCTGCGTCCAGTTGCAGGCCGATGGTCACGAAGAACACGCCCGACAACACATCGCGAAACGGCCTGAGGTGGCTTTCCATGTGGTGCCGGAAGTCGCTCTCGCCCAGCACCATCCCGGCGAGGAAGGCCCCCAGGGCGGCGGATACGCCGACCGCGTGCGCAGCGGCGGCGGCAGCCACCACCACGCACAAGGAGACGAGCACGAACGATTCCTCGTGGCCCCGCCGTGCCACCCAGCCCAGCAGGCCATGCAACAGACGGCGCGAGGCGAGGGCCGCTGCCGCGAACAGCAGCAGCACACCGAATACTTCGAGCAGCACATGCTCGATCTTCGGCGACTCGCCGCGCGCCCAGATCGCCAGCAAGGCCAGCAGGGGCACGCTGGCCAGGTCCTGAAAGACCAGCACGGCGATGGCACTGCGTCCGTGGCGGGTGGTGAGCTCACCTTGGTCGGCCAGTTGTCGGCTGACCAGCGCCGTGGACGACATGGCCGCCGCAGTGCCGAGCAGCGCGGCGCTCTGGCCGGGCTGCCCCAGCCACATCAATAGCAGGATCAGCGGCGGGGCCACGGCGATCATCTGCAGAGCGCCCGCCATCAGCACCGTCCTGCGGGCGAGCCAGAAGTCTCCGAGGGAGAATTCCAGTCCGACCATGAACAACAGCAGCGCCACGCCCAGCTCGGACAGAAAGCTCAGCGTCTCCCCCGGCGCGATCACGCCGATGACTGAGGGGCCCAGTACAACGCCGACAGAGAGATACCCCAGCAAGGCGGGCACTCTGAACGCCGCCGTCGCCATCGCCGCCAGGCTGCAAGCCGCCAGCAGGATTAGTGTAGTGCCGAGCAAGCCCTGCATCGGTCAGCGTCCCACTTGCGTCGACGTCCAGCGCACGATGTCCTGCGCGCCCATCACGCCGGCCTGACGGGCGATCTCCCGCCCACCCTGGAACAGGGCGAGCGTCGGGATGCTGCGGATACCGAACTGCGTGGCCAGGTGGGGCTCAGCCTCGGTATTCACCTTCGCCAGCCGGATCCTCGGTTCGAGCTGGTGCGCCGCTTGCTGGAACTGTGGCGCCATCATCTTGCACGGCCCGCACCATGGCGCCCAGAAATCGACCAGCAGCGGCAGATCGCTGCGCTCCACGTGGCGCGAGAACGTCGCCGTGGTCAACTCGATGGGCTCGCCCGTGAACAAGGGCTGCTGGCAGCGGCCACAGTTGGGATGTTCCGATAGCTTCGCAGTCGGTACGCGGTTGATGGACTGGCAGTGCGGGCAGACGAGGTGAAGATCATTCTTCATGGTTCGCCTCCTTGGACCACAGTGAGGCTGCCTCGCTTCGGGTCACAGACAATGCCAACCAATCAACGCCTTGGAGCCAATCGTTCCCGTTTTTGCTTACTCCGGCCTCTTCCAGATGAGCAGCGATGAATGCTTCGGCCTGCATGAGCCACCTTCGGACAGCATCTTCCTTACTAGGAATCAGCAGGATTTCAGAGACGCAGCTGGCATTCAGCCCGTCCACACGGATAAGCAGAAAAATGCGCCGCCACAAACGCGGCATGTCCTTCAGCAGGTCAAATGCAAAAGCGAACTCGCTCGTCCGATCAATCAGCTCCTCCTGTTCCGCGATCGTTGCGACATCGGGATGCTGACTGCCAGCGAAAATATCGGCCAGCTTGAGTGTGTCATCGTGCTGATAAAATTCGAAGATTTCCTCTTCCACCATGGCCTCGGCCACGTCTTGGGCATCCGGTTCGACCGGCGCGTCCAGAGAAACGAATTCGCCAAATTGCCGGCTGCTTGCCACTTCGTTATCCAGGACGGCGAACAGATGCTTCAAAAGACCGGTGTAAGCCTCTTTTTCCCCCGGCACGGATTGCCATTCCACCTTAGCTCGGACAATCGCTTCATCCACCACGTCGCGCAGCGTCGGATAATCGCGCGGTAAATCGCCGACGGCCCGCAGATAAGCCAGCTCACGCCTTGCGACAGCCTCAAGTTTCGACAGTAGAGGCATTCGGATCACCTCGGCCTCATGGGCGGCTGATGCGGGTTTTGCGGCAATCCGCACCTTGAGCTCGCGCAAGCGCTCGCGTCGTGCTTTGCGCTTGATTTGATCCTGAGCATGCAGTCGGTCAAAATGCTTCTTGGCCTGACGGAACAACGACTTTGCGAGCATCTGCGCGAGGGGCGTCAGCTCGTCATGTGATGCAGTAACACTGACAATCTTTTTGCCGGGCAGGTGCATATAGCCACTGGCCAGAAATTGCCGCTTGATCTTGTCGCGATCAAGGACGATTTGAAGTCGCGCTGAATCTTTAGTGTGTTTGTCGAGCAATGGCTTGAGGGCGTGCTCGATCACATTTCCCAAAGCTCTCTGCCAAGGTTCATGAAACTCTTTGTCGATAGCTCGATAGCTATATTGTATCTGCATGTATGACTCCTTCGATGTCATTTCTATGGAGGCATGAATCGAGGATGCTCATATCCATAGATTTTGGTTTGGCACGCTCTTACCCCAGGCGCGTTTTGCGAAGACGCCAACTCAAGAACAAAAGCGTGACGCCATAGACTGCCGCATGGAAACCCAACAGCCAGCCTGCGGCCACGAATGACTCGACCGGACGGGTAAAAAATATCCACAAGACGATAGCACCAAGGATAATCGAGAGCAGTCCACTGAGGGCAAGCCAGATTTCACCCTTGATTTCCCGACGCAGCCGAACGGCGGCGGATATCTCCAGCACTCCGGTGAAAATCGCCCAGAAGCCCACGCTAGCCCATAAAAAAGAAGCCAAGACTATCGTGGCGACCCAAGGAGCAACCAGGACGACGACGCCCGTAAGTATGCCGACAATGCCGCTGAACAACAACCAGCCCCAGCGCTCTTTTTTCTGGATATGGCGCACCGCTGCAAACAAGTTGAACGCGCCATTGACCAAGGAAAATGCGCCGAACATGATGGTCATGGCCAACAGAGCCGATTGTGGCATCCAGAACGCGAGGGCTGCAAAAATCAATGCCAAGACACCGCGCAGCACAAAAAGCCACCAATTTTGGCTAAGCGAACACAGTGCTTTGGTGGGGTCATCCGCACTGGAATCGGTGATGGTGTCTGTATTCATGCTATATCTCCTAAAGATCTAATGGGGTGAAAAAGCAAACACTCCTGAGCCAAGAGAGGGGCGCGACGCGCCCCTCTTACGCCCTATCCAGCGGTTTCAGAACAACCTGGACAGCTTTGCCTTGATTTCATCGAGCCAGCCTTTTCCGCCGCCTCCCCCTCCCGTCTTTTCCTTGATTTTCTTGAGTTCAGCGTACAGGGGCTCAAAGTCCTTCCTTTTTCCATAGCCCAGCAGTTCTGCCATTTCCAACTGCTGCCGGGCTTCGTTCAACAATGTCTCCAGGCGCTCATTGGATGCTTCGCTGCGCTGACCATCTTCTACCAGAGGCTCGGCGCGCTTCAGGAGCAGCTTCGCACGCAGGACGGGCAGCGGAAGCACGCTGCGCTCCTCGACCAGCGTGCTGAGCGCTGACTGCAGCGCGGCTTTGGCTTCTTCGATCTTGCCCTGATCGATCAGCGGCACGACTGCCTTCACGGCTGCGGGATAGGACGCCAAAGGGATGTTGGTGACCGTGATCACGATTTCACTGGCCAGCAAAGCCAACACGCGACGAGCGCGTTGCACCTCGCCATGTTTGAGGGCATCCAGCGCCTCGTCAGTCATCGCCTCAACGGTTTCCGTGTTGGCGAACAAGTCGTGCACGATGGTGCGCACATCAACGGGGGCCAGGGCGAGCGTGGGTTCGCGTGCAACGATCAGCTCCAGCTTTCCCGTCACTTCGGCCAGCGTTGCCAGTGCTCGCGCGGATTCTTTTTCGTCCAGGGCCGCCAGCGCTGATTTGGTCAGCGCCAAGGCCGAGACGGCCTCATCGAGGACTTGTTTACGTTTGTCTGCCGCCTGCGAGTCCGTTTCCTTCTGAACCTCAGGCTGTACCTCCGTGACGACTTCAGGCTTGGGCTCTGGTCTGGCAGGAAGGCTGCTTACCGCGGCTTGTTCGTTCGTGCCTTCGTTGATCGCGTTGGGATTCGATGTTTGCTCATTCATGGTGATATGCCTCGTATGAGATAGTGAAAATAGGGGAATCTATTGGGGCCGACTGCGAATATCGCGAGACTGACCGATGGAGCAGTCGGCCCCTTCATCACCTCAAAACAGCTTTTGGATGCGCGTCTTCAACTCGTCGAACCATCCATTGCCGCTTTTGCCACCAGCCGACTTTTGCTCAATGGACTTCACCTGATCGAAGATGGGTTTGAAGTCCTCCTTCTTGCCATAACCCAGGATTTGCGCCAGCTCGATCTCCGTGCGCACGGACGACAGCAAGGTGCTGAGCTCCTCGTTCTGCTTGGCATCGCGCTTGTCAGTCTCGGCCAGCTTTTCAGCTTTTGCTATCGCGGCTTCGGCCCGTAGCACGGGCAGAGGGAGTACAACTTGGGTGACCACCAGCGTGTTCAGTGCTCGGGCGAGCTCTGCTTTGGCTTCGTCGATCTTGCCGCTGTCGACGAGCCGTGCAGCCGACTTGATCGCTGCCGGGTACGTTGCCATGGGCAGGTTGTCGGTTTCGATCACGATTTCGCTGGCCAGATTGGCAACGATGGGCCGGGCCTTTTGCACCTCGCCATCACCCAACAACTCCCGAGACAACTTGACCGCTTTCTTTACCGATTCCACGTTGGCGTGGATATCATGGGTGATGACGCGTACATCGACCGGCGCCAAAGCAAGTTTGGCGTCGCGTGCCAATACCAGTTCCAGCTTTCCGGTGGCCAGTTCCAGCGCAGCGAGCGCCTCCTTGGTCTTATTTGCATCAAGGAGGGTCAAAGCCTCCTGGGTCTTGGTGAGCGCCGTGATGGCGTCCTGAGTGAGCTCGGAACGCTTTTTTTCGGCTTCCTGGGCGGCCTTGTCGTCTACTTGTGGCTGCGCCGCCTTGGGTGCGACAGAGGGCGCTGCAGCGCTTGGACTTGCCGCCGATTGGGCCAAAACCGGTCCACTCAGTCCGATGCAGACCGCCAGGGCAAGTGCGGAACGGATGTATTGGGGCTGTTTGATATTCATGATGTTGGACTCCAATTGAAGTTAATTGACTGAAATTTCAATCTGCTTCGGCTTGGCTTGCTCGGCCTTGACAAGCCGCACTTCCAGCACGCCGTCTTTCATCGAAGCCGTCACCTTGGTCGGATCAACGTTGTCAGGTAAGACAAAGCTGCGCACAAAGCGGCCATACGCACGTTCGATGCGGTGGAATTTCTTGCCCTGCTCCTCTTTTTCCAGTTTGCGCTCGCCGCTGATGGTGAGCACGCCGTTTTCCGCGCTGACGCGCACGGCATCCTTGGGGACCTCCGGCAGATCCAGCTTGAGGAGGAATGCGTTCTCATCCTCGCTGATGTCCACCATTGGTGCCCAGTCCGCCGTGGTCAGGGCTTCGTTGCCGGTACGGGCGCCCTGTCGCTGGGGTGTCCGTCCCAACATCGTCGCCAGGCGGTTTTGCAATTCATCCAGTTCCCGGAAGGGGTCCCACGGAGTCAATGCAGACATATCGGTTCTCCTTGAACAATGCCGGCGAATTGGATGACGCACCGAACAGAGCCGCCGGCTCACTCTGAATAGCGCCTACTACTTTTCGTTTCTATCTAGAACAAGTCCTTGGGTCAATTGAAGGATGTCGTTCTCGTCGAGCGTTTCCCGCGCCAGCAGTTCGCGCGCACAACGCTCCAGCACCGCGCGGTTGGTGTCGAGGATCCGGTAGGCGCGCTCGAACACGCCCATCACGATGTCGCGGATGGCCTGATCGATGCGCGCCTGGGTCGATTCGGCCACCCGGCAGCCGCCGTGGGCCAGTTCCGGTGTATCGAGAAAGCGTGGCCGCTGCGCCTCGAAGGCGATGTAGCCCAGTCCTTCGTCCATGCCAAAGCGGGTGATCATGTCGCGGGCAATGTCGGTGGCCCGTGCGAGGTCATCGGCAGCCCCGGTGGACAGCTCGCCGAACACGAGCTTCTCGGCCGCACGACCGCCCAGCAGCACGGCGATCTTGTGTTCCAGATCGGCGCGCGTCATCAGGAAGCGGTCTTCGGTGGGGCGTTGCAGCGTGTAGCCCAGCGCGCCGATGCCGCGCGGGATGATCGAGATCTTGTGCACGGGGTCGGTGCCGGGCAGCGCCAGCGCCACCAGCGCATGGCCCATCTCGTGATAGGCCACGGTTTCCCGCTCCTTGGGATTGAGCACGCGGTTCTTCTTCTCCAGGCCCGCCACGATGCGCTCGATGGCGGCGGTGAAATCCTGCAACTCCACGGCGGACGCTTTGCGCCGGGTCGCGGCCAGCGCGGCCTCGTTGACCAGGTTCGCGAGGTCTGCACCCGAAAAGCCCGTGGTCAGCGCAGCCACCTGTTCGAGATCGATATCCTGAGCCAGCGTCACCTTCTTGACGTGGACTTTCAGGATGTCCAGCCGTCCCTTCTTGTCGGGCCGGTCCACCAGCACCTGACGGTCGAAGCGACCGGCGCGCAGCAGCGCCTGGTCGAGGATTTCGGGGCGGTTGGTGGCGGCGAGGATGATCAGCCCGACCGAGCTGTCGAAGCCGTCCATCTCCGTGAGCAGCTGGTTGAGGGTCTGCTCGCGCTCGTCGTGGCCGCCGATGGGGCCGCCGACGCCGCGCGCGCGGCCCAGCGCATCGAGCTCGTCGATGAAGATGATGGCCGGCGCCTGCCCGCGGGCCTGCTCGAACAGGTCGCGCACGCGCGCTGCACCCACGCCGACGAACATCTCGACAAACTCTGATCCGGAGATGGAGAAGAAGGGCACCGCCGCCTCGCCGGCAACAGCCTTGGCCAGCAATGTCTTGCCGGTGCCCGGTGGGCCGACCAGCAACACGCCCTTGGGAATGCGCGCCCCGAGCCGTCCATACTCCTGCGGATTCTTGAGGAAATCGACGATCTCAACCAACTCCGCCTTGGCTTCATCGACGCCAGCGACATCGGCAAAGGTCACGCCAGTGTTCTTCTCCATGAATACCTTGGCACGGCTCTTGCCGATGCTCAGGAAGCCACCCATGCCCTGCTTCTCGGCGAAGCGGCGGAACAGGAAGAACCAGACGCCGAAGAAGGCCACCGCCGGCAGAATCCAGGAGAGCACATCACGCAGCCAGGTGCTTTCCACCACCCGCGCATAGGGCACGTCGTACTTGGACAGCCGCTCGGCCAGGTCGGGTTCGACACGGGTGGCCACGATGGTGGTCTTGCCCCGGCTGTCCGGCGATTTCAGGTGCCCGGTGACCGTGCGGTCCGACACCAGCACTTCGGCGACGCGCCCCTCGGCCAGCGCCTTCTCGAATTCGCTGTAGGGCACGGGCTCGACGGTCTTGGCCGCCTGCCAGTAGTTCTGCAGCGTCAGCAGCAACAGGCCGGCGACGATCCAGTAGCCTATGTTCCATTGATCTTTCTTTTCCATGGGCAATGTTCCTCGCAAGTCGTGTCGCTAGAGAATGGGGGTGAACAGACGGGCCACCCCGTCGCGCAAGCGGATGGCCAGCGGGCGGGCGCGCAACGCCTTCGCCGATATCTCGCCCGACGCATCACGAGCGGCATCAAAAAGGGATGACAGCCGCGTAGACAACGCGGTGTCGTACACCTCCACATTGAACTCGAAGTTGAGGCGCAAACTGCGTGCATCCCAATTGGCCGAACCCAGGCAGCACCACGCTCCGTCTACCAGCATCAGCTTGCTGTGGTCGAACGGGCCAGGCCGTTCGAAGATGCGCACACCGTGCTCCAGCACCTGCCAGTAGTGGGCGCGCGCGGCCCATTGCACCGTGGGATGGTCGCCGTTTGCGGGCGTCAGCACGTCGATACGCACGCCGCGCAACGCGGCCGTGCTTAGCGCCGCGATCATCGGCTGATCGGGGACGAAGTAAGGTGTCCAGATGCGCACCGAATGCTTCGCGGCGCTCAAAGCGCCCATGAAGGTCCAGCGCATCCGGTCCAGGGCCTCATCGGGACCGGCCTCGATGCCGCGCGCCCAAGAGGTTCCTTGCTCATCAGCCGTTACGGGCGGTTCGCCCCAGTAACCCTTGCTGAGCCGCTCGCCCGTGGTATCGCACCAATCATCGGTGAAGCACCGCATCAGATGCGCAATCACCGGCCCGCGCAGACGAAAGTGCAAATCGTGACAGGCCTGGTCCGGCGCATCGGGCCGCCAGTACGGGCTGAAGATGTTCAATCCGCCGGTGAAACCCGTCTCGCCATCGATCACCAGCAGCTTGCGGTGATTGCGCAGATGCGCGGCATGCAGGCGCGCGGGAATCAATGTCGGGTTGAACGTCGCCGCCGGAACGCCGGCGCGCTGCAAGGCGCGGTAGGCGCTGCGGGGCGTCCAGCGGGCATACACGTCGTCGATCAGCACCCGCACTTGCACGCCGCGCTCATGAGCCCGGCGCAGCGCATCGACGAACTGCGCCCCGATACCTTGGCTGTCGAAGATGTACGAGGTCAAGGCGACGCTGTACCGCGCCGATTCGATGGCGGCGAGCATGGCCGGGTAGGCCTGCTCGCCATCGACAAGCGGCTCGATGCGGTTGCCGCCGGTCAGCGACTGGCCGGTGGCGCGTCCCACCAGGTGGGCCAGACCGGCAAGTGGCGGCGATACAGCCTCGGGTATCGTGGGCGAGAGATCCTGCCGAACAGCAGGATCTGCCCCCGGGAAGAGCCGCCGCGCCCGCCGCTGGTAACGGTTGATGCCGAACAGCCCATACAGCAGCGAACCGCCCAGCGGCAGCAAGGCGATCAGCAGTACCCACAGCGTGGCCGATCGAGGGTCACGCTTGTAGATGACCGCATGCCCCGCTGTGGGGATAGCGACCGCCAGCGACACGAGGGTGGCTGCCCATGTCAGCCCATTGGGGTCGGACACGACAGCCTCCCATCGCTCAAGATTCGCCATCCGCTGACTTCTTCTTGCGCGCAGGCTTGCTCGCGTCGCCAGGCGGTGCCTCGGCCACGTCCGCGGCATCGGGCTTTTCAGGCTCAGCCGACTTCGCGGGTGGCTCCTGGCGCTCGAAGACCACCCGTTCGGCCTTGTCGTCCCAGCGGGCGTTGGCGTGATCACCCTTGCCGATACCGCCACCCAGCATCTCGCGCGCCAGCGCGGTTTCCAGCTCGCTGCGGATCAGCCGCTTGAGCTCACGCGCGCCGAACTCGGGCTTGTAGCCTTCCTCCGCGAAGTGGTCGATCAAGGTCTGATCGAAGGTCAGCGTCACGCCCTGGCTGGCGGCGTTGCGGGCCACACGATCAAGCTGCAGGCCGACGATATGGCGGATCTCCTCCTTGCCCAGCGCATGGAAGACGATGATCTCGTCGATGCGGTTGATGAACTCGGGGCGGAAGTGTCCGCGCAGCACGTCCATCACCTCGGACTTGGTCTTCTCGTATTCCTCGCCGGCGGCGCCACCGGCCTTCAGCCGACGCTGGATGATGTCCGAGCCCAGGTTCGAGGTGGCGATGATGATGGTATTGGTGAAATCCACCACCCGGCCCTTGCCGTCGGTGAGCCGCCCGTCGTCGAACACCTGCAGCAGGATGTTGTAGACGTCGGGGTGCGCTTTTTCGATCTCATCGAGCAGCAACACGCTGTAGGGCTTGCGACGCACCTTCTCGGTGAGCTGGCCGCCCTCGTCATAGCCCACATAACCCGGAGGCGCGCCCACCAGGCGTGCCACGGCATGGCGTTCCCCGTACTCGGACATGTCGATGCGCAGCAGCGCACCTTCATCGCCATAGATGGACTCGGCCAGCGCCTTGGCGAGCTCGGTCTTGCCCACGCCGGTCGGCCCAAGGAACAGGAAAGTCGCCACCGGCTTGTCGCCTTCGCGCAGGCCCGCGCGCGACAACCGCACGGCATCGGCCACCGCGCGCACCGCTTCGTCCTGGCCCACCAGGCGCTCATGCAGCCGCTGCTCCAGATGCAGCAGCTTCTCGCGTTCTTCCACCGTCAGCTCGTTGACCGGAATGCCGGTCAGGCGCGAGACGATCTGCGCGACATGCTCGGCCTTGACTTCGGCGCTGCCCGAGGCGCGCTCGCGTTCCCATTCCTCGACGAGCTGCTTGAGTTCAGTCTCCTTGGCCTCGATGCGCTTGCCCAGCTCGGCGGCCTTGTCGTACTGCTTGCGCGAGGCCATGTAGTCCTGCTCACGCCGCAACTGGTGCAGTTCGGACTCCAGCTCCTGCACCGCCACCGGGCGAGCCGTGGCCGACAGCTTCACGCGTGCGGCCGCCTGGTCAAGCAGGTCGATGGCCTTGTCAGGCAAAAAGCGCGCGGTGATGTAGCGGTCCGACAACTCGGCGGCGGCGATGATCGCATCCTCGGTGATGCTGACCTTGTGGTGCGCCTCGAAGGTGTCGCGCAGGCCGCGCAGGATCATCATGGTCTGCGCTACCGTCGGCTCGGGCACCATCACCGGCTGGAAACGACGCTCCAGCGCGGCGTCCTTCTCGATGTACTTCTGATACTCGTTGAGCGTGGTGGCGCCGATCAGGTTCAGTTCGCCGCGCGCCATCATCGGCTTGAACACGTTGGCCACGTCCAGCCCGCCTTCGCCGCCACCCTGGCCTGCACCGACGATGGTGTGCACTTCATCGATGAAGAGAATCATCTCGCCCTGGTGCTCGGTCACTTCCTTGAGCACCTTCTGCACGCGCTCCTCGAACTCGCCGCGATACTTGGCGCCTGCCACCATGGCGTTGATGTTGAGCTCGACCAGACGCTTGTCGCGCAGCGTCTCGGGCACTTCACCGGCGACCATGCGCTGCGCCAGCCCTTCGACAATGGCGGTCTTGCCGACGCCGGGCTCACCGATCAACACCGGGTTGTTTTTCTTGCGCCGGGCCAGCACCTCGATGGTGGTCTCGATCTCCTGCGCACGGCCGATGACTGGATCGAGTTTGCCCTCGCGCGCCATCTTGGTGAGGTCGCGCGAGTATTTATCCAGCTCGGGCGTGTTGGTCGGCGTCTCGGCGCGGCCATCCTCGGCCCCTTTGCCGACCACCTTGCTTACCTGCTGGCGCAGCGCTTGCGGCGTGAGGCCGTAACGGCGCAGCAGGTTGGCCGCCAAACCTTCGCCTTCCTCAGCGAGCCCGATCAGGAAATGCTCCGGCCCGACATAAGAGTGGCCGAGTTCGTTGGAGGCCACGAAAGCGCGGCTGAGCGCGTCCTTGACCCGGGGCGACACGCCGACTTCGCCCTCGAACGGCTTCTCGCCGCGCTTGGCTTCGGATTCGATCTGTCGCTTGAGGTCATCGACCTTGATCTTGAACTGTCCCAGGATGGTCTTCACCACGTCGCTGTCGGATAGCGCCAGCAGCAGGTGTTCGGTATCGACTTCGGCGCGCCCGAACTCTGCAGCGTGTCGGGCGGCCTCCTGCAATAGGGCCTCGGACTGTTCGCTGATACGGCTGGCGAGCCCACTGCCGCGACGGCGCGCAGTGCCCGTACCGGCCGGGGCGGGTTCGCCGAACGAGGCATCGACCACCTCGTCGGTATCGGCCGCCATGGACGGCGAATCGTCACCGATGCGGAAGAAGTCGCTGCCGAGGAAGTCTTCGAACAAGCCGCTGCGCGAGCCAAACAAGGCTTCCAGCGGCGAGACGGTGCGCTTTTGCTGGCGCGCCAGTTGGCGATAGTGATCGTCACACAACAGCATGGTGCTGTGGCGACCATTGAGATTGGCTTCCACCCGCACCGTGGCGGGCTGGCCGCAGACCTGGCATTGTTTTCTGGCCATGCTCATGCTCCTTGAGAGGACTGATTTGACGAGGCGCCGAAGGTCACGGCGCCTCGCCATTCACTTGGTTTTTCTGTAGAGAACAAGCCGATCGGCGTCAGCCGTTGATCGGGATCGAGCGGCCCTGCTTGGGCGCACTGGCCTCGCGCTTTTCCATTGTGATCGTGAGTACGCCGTTCTTGAAAGCGGCCTTGATCGTGTCCTGGTTGGCATCGGTCGGCAGGTTCAGAGCGCGCTGAAAGCTGCCGTAGGAGCGCTCCACCCGGTGGAAACCGCCGTCTTTGCTTTCCTGCTCCTGACGCTTTTCACCGCGAACCAGCAGCACGTCGTTGTCGAGCGTGATATGGATGTCTTTTTCCTCGACGCCGGGAACCTCCAAAGAAATCTTGTACTGCTTGTCGGTCTCCTGGATGTCCAGCGCCGGCTTCAGCAGGCCCGGCCAGTCCGACGGCCAGCGTGGCATGGCCAGCGCCGGAAAGCCGAAGCCTCGAAACGTGTCGTCGAAGAGGCGGTCGATCTCGCGGTGCAATTGCAGGATGGGACTGACGGGCCCACCCGCTACCGGCAGGTCATTGCGCTGCACCGGCAGCGAGGCAGTGCTCTGTTGTTCTTCCTGCTCCTTCTTGAACCAGTTCCAGGGAGCCAACTTCTTGAAATCAATGTCCATGTCACACCTCCAGAACAAAAATTGAAGACTCTCGCTCACTCCGTTTGCCTGCGGCTATGGATAGCGCGCCCAGGCAACACGGGATGTTTCGCTGACTTCGGCTGCTCATCTGTACGTATCACCTCCTTCTTTCTGCCTGCTTGGATCTGATCATTGATCCATCGATCGATTTCACTTTGACGAAACCGCCACGTCCCGCCGACCTTGAAGGCCGGAATCTCCCCGTGCGCGGCGAGCCGGTAGAGCGTCCGCTTGCCGACCTTTAAGTAGGTAGCCAACTCGTCGAGTGTGAAGATCGCCTGCTGGCGCGCTGTCATACCACCCCCACAAGTTCCGTCGTCACGCGGCCTCGCCTGAGGAAGTTCTTGCAAGACTTTGCAAGATATTGCGCCTAATATGCCAAAAGTCAAGAGTCAACATCCAGCGATCTGCTGGCCGATTGATGTGACTCAAATCTTCAAGGACGGTATGCCAGGGCGGGCCGGTCCGGCGCAGGGGACGGTGGGTTGATCGGGACCTTGCGGGCGCCGCCCACGGCCGCAGATCAAACACCGATCCTCACGTTGTAACCGAGCGCCCGCAGCCCCTTGCTCGTGCGCGGTAATGACTCCAACTTAATGATAGTGTTTTATGTTCAGATAATGCCCGATGACCTTGTCATGCAGCTCCACCGATTTTGAGAACGACAGTGACTTCCGTCCCAGCCTTGCCAGATGTTGTCTCAGATTCAGGTTATGTCGCTCAATGCGCTGAGTGTAACGCTTGCTGATAACGTGCAGCTTTCCCTTCAGGCGGGATTCATACAGCGGCCAGCCATCCGTCATCCATACCACGACCTCAAAGGCCGACAGCAGGCTCAGAAGACGCTCCAGTGTGGCCAGAGTGCGTTCACCGAATACGTGCGCCACAACCGTCTTCCGGAGCCTGTCATACGCGTAAAACAGCCAGCGCTGGCGCGATTTAGCCCCGACGTATCCCCACTGTTCGTCCATTTCCGCGCAGACGATGACGTCACTGCCCGGCTGTATGCGCGAGGTTACCGACTGCGGCCTGAGTTTTTTAAATGGCGGAAAATCGTGTTGAGGCCAACGCCCATAATGCGGGCGGTTGCCCGGCATCCAACGCCATTCATGGCCATATCAATGATTTTCTGGTGCGTACCGGGTTGAGAAGCGGTGTAAGTGAACTGCAGTTGCCATGTTTTACGGCAGTGAGAGCAGAGATAGCGCTGATGTCCGGCGGTGCTTTTGCCGTTACGCACCACCCCGTCAGTAGCTGAACAGGAGGGACAGCTGATAGAAACAGAAGCCACTGGAGCACCTCAAAAACACCATCATACACTAAATCAGTAAGTTGGCAGCATCACCCTCAATGAGATACTAATCACAAAACAATAAAGAGAATATTTTCCCCTTAGACGCAATTATTCGCCTTGAATCATTAAACTAGACGATAAAAAAGGCGAGTTAGCTACTGCCAACTCGCCTCAGATAAAACCAACCGGTGCTGGTTTAGATATCAACCCTGCGCAGGGGATTGCTGCATCGTCCAGTTGAGCACTTGAGTGGCTAACTGGTCACTGGCCAGGCCAAAGGCCTGAACCACCTCGTTCATCTCGTTACCTTTTATCGGTTGGCGAATGTCAAACTGGCGAGTCGCAATAATCCTACGATCTGAAATTCTTACCAGCCGAGCATCAAAACGGATCAGCACTTCGCTGCTACCAACATGGTATACCCCTTGGAACGCGGACAGATCACCACTCAACTCCACATCAGCCTGCAAGCTATCATCGTCGCTACTGACTGCACGGATTCGCCCATCGCTACGGAACGCCTGAATAAGACGATTGCGCACCAAAATCGGCGCCGAATCACTCCAACGGGAGTTTTTATAAACCGCAATCTCCTGGCCCTGAGGCTGCACCGCTATGCGTGAGCTATTAAGAAACTGGTTCGTCGCCGGTTGTGAAACCCGTAATGACCAGTTTACTGTCTGCGCGTGTGGCACACTGACTGCAGGTGGCACCGGCAGAAGATAAACTTGTGATACAGGGGCCGAAGGTAAAATGGTGCAGGCAGAGAGCAGTATCGCCCCCCCGGATATCATCAATAGCCACACGCGGCGGCCTGCATAGCGCATCACATTAAAAGAGAGCATTAAGGCGTAAACTCCTGTGTTCTTTCACGGCCGCGCAACAAGGCCGCTGGGTTTTCTTCCAAACGAGAAACGGCGGCACGTAATGTCGCTAATGTTCTGCGCAGCTCATCTACTGCCGGCCCCAGCTCATTCATCCCTTGCATCCCGTTATTGAGTGAGGTTTTATTTTCACTCACCAATTTATTGAGGATGGTACTGGTATTTTGCAACGATGCCATGGTTTTGGCGGCATCACTGACCAGTTGTTTCCCCTGCCCATCCATTAAGCCGTTAGCATTACGCAGCAGGCGATTGGTTTGAGTCAGTGTCTCATTAGCCTGTTTACTGGCCTGCGCCAACTGCTGCAACAGGGTACGGAGATCACCACGTTGATCAGCCACAGTTTGGGTGACCAGCGCGAGATTATCCAGTGTCGTTACTAGGCGCTGCTGGTTATCCGGTGCCAGCAACTGGTTCAAACGCACCAACACTTCATTCGCATTGGTCATGAAATTCTCACCGTTAGCCAGTAACTGGCTCATCGGCGAAGGGGTAGCAATAATGATAGGAACCTCGTCATCTTTGCCCTCCAGCAACGGGCTGGTCTGGCTGCCACTGCTGAATTGAATATTTGAGGTGCCGGTAATACCCGCGACGGTGAGACGAGCTTGGGTATCTTCGCGTATCGGAGTAGATGCAGAAACGCGAATACGTGCCCAAACCTTATTCGGATTGTCTCGGTCCAGGCGTAATTGCGTCACCTCACCGACTCGAATCCCGCTGTACTGAACGGTGCTACCCTGTGACAGGCCACTCACAGGCTCATTGAAAACGATATCGTACAATCTGAACTGGCGATCAGAACCGGAATTTGTCAGCCATAGGCAAAACAGCAGCGCGGCACTCACCACAATAAGAGTGAACAAACCAATAACGACATGATGAGCACGGGTTTCCATATTACAACCTCTCTCCACTGTTAATTGCCGCTGCCTGATAAGCAGCCCGGCCACGTGGGCCATGAAAATACGCCTGAATCCAGCCATCATCAGTCGCTGCAACTTTATCCAGAGTATCAACCACCAGCACTTTTTTCTGCGAAAGCACCGCCACACGATCACACAGTGTATACAGCGTATCCAGATCGTGGGTCACCAAGAATACCGTTAGATTGAGGGCATCCCGCAGGGTGCGGATCAAACTGTCAAACGCCGCCGCACCAATGGGATCAAGACCCGCAGTCGGTTCATCAAGAAACAGAATATCCGGGTCCAGTGCTAAGGCACGGGCTAGCGCAACACGCTTGACCATACCACCCGACAGAGATGCTGGATACTTACTGCCAGTGCCCGGCGGTAGCCCAGCCAGTGCCAGTTTAACCTGAGCCAATCGCTCAGCCTCAGACCGGGGTAATCCGGCGTTTTCTATTAATGGTAATGCCACGTTCTCGGTCACGGTTAGAGAACTGAACAGTGCGCCTCGTTGAAATAATACGCCGAATCGGCGCTCGACCATGGCGCGGGATTGACCTGACAGTGCCATTAAATCCTTGCCAAAAACATGAATTTTCCCGTCAGTCGGACGACGTAACCCAACAATACTGCGTAACAGAACAGATTTACCGGTACCCGAGCCACCAACCACGCCAAGAACTTCGCCGCGCTTAACATCAAGATTCAACCCTTGATGCACGCACTGTACGCCAAAGCAGTTAACCAGATCGCGAATTTGAATGATTGCATCTTGCGTCATTTGGCTCACCACCCCATTTCCATGAAAAATAGCGCTGCCACGGCATCAAGCAAAATCACCACAAAGATCGAATGCACCACACTGGTGGTGGTATGAACCCCGACTGATTCAGCACTACCGGTTACTTTGAACCCCTCCAGACAGCCAATAATAGCAATCAGGAAAGCAAAAATAGGGGCTTTACTTATTCCCACCAGAAAATGCTGCAACCCATTACTGTTTTGCATAATCGACAAAAACATAGTGGGAGAGATATCCAGTGTTAAGGCACACACCACCATGCCACCGAAAATACCGCAAACCATGCCAATAAAGGTTAGCATCGGCAGAGAGATCAATAGTGCCAAGACGCGCGGTAGCACCAACAGTTCGACCGGATTCAAGCCCAGTGTTTGGATAGCATCAATCTCTTCATTGGCTTTCATCAAGCCAATTTCAGCGGTAAAAGCACTGGCTGTTCGCCCTGCCATCAGGATCGCGGTAAGCAGTACCGCAAATTCACGTAGAAAAGAAAATACCACCAAATCGACGGTAAAAATGCCCGCGCCGAAAGTAGTGAGTACGGTTGCACCGAGAAAGGCGATAACTGCCCCCACCAAAAAGGTGAGCAACATAATGATCGGCACAGCATTGAGGCCAATCTGTTGAATATTGGCAATTAATGAGGTAATGCGCCAGCGGGAGGGGCGAAAAAGTGTTCCCAGCAAGGTTTCCAGCGCCAGACCAATAAAGCCCAATAGTGACTTAATATCTTGCCATAAGTTATCTACCGAACGGCCGGTATTAGCCAGCATCTCAAGCCAAAACCGTGTGGGTTTTTCAGACAACTCAGGGGTTAAGTCAGGCAATACATGGCTTACCGTTTCAAGTAATATCCTCCGCTCTTCTGGCAATTTAGGCGCAAGTTCGCGTAAATTTGCTACACGGTCCTCACCCAGAAGCAGAGCTAACAACGTTGCACCGGCGGTATCTAACGCCCCCAGTTGGTTGAGATCAAATACCCCCCCACTGGGCATATTAGCGCGCAATTGCGCAACGCGCGGCTCCAAAACGCAGTAATGCGCCAACACCCAGTCCCCCCGGATATAAACTCTGGGGGGCTGAGCCGCGCTATCGAGATCAAGTTGTGCGGGGGACGTTTGCTCAGTCATTGCTCAGACCTTACCTATTTCAAACTCTAATGTTTCAAACCCTAAATAGGTATATCACACAGTTAAGTAAGAGTAATGACTGTTTAATTAATGAAGTGTTAACCACACCCTAATCAGTGAGGTGTGGCACGCTGTTTGCCCAATTGCCGTATTTTCCTCTCTGGCAGGGTAAACCAAACGACTACCGCCAGCAGAATTAACAGTACGCTGGCAGTACCTAATACCAGACTATGTGAGGCAGAAAAGGCCAGTTTGGCGCTGCTCAGTAGATGCTCGTCCCCACCAAGGCTATTGACCACCTGAATGGTTTCACTGATAGAAGCACTGGCCTGTGTAACCAGATCAGCGGGTAAATCTGCCGGCACTGTTGCAAATAGTCGGTGGTGATAAACTTATCATCCCCTTTTGCTGATGGAGCTGCACATGAACCCATTCAAAGGCCGGCATTTTCAGCGTGACATCATTCTGTGGGCCGTACGCTGGTACTGCAAATACGGCATCAGTTACCGTGAGCTGCAGGAGATGCTGGCTGAACGCGGAGTGAATGTCGATCACTCCACGATTTACCGCTGGGTTCAGCGTTATGCGCCTGAAATGGAAAAACGGCTGCGCTGGTACTGGCGTAACCCTTCCGATCTTTGCCCGTGGCACATGGATGAAACCTACGTGAAGGTCAATGGCCGCTGGGCGTATCTGTACCGGGCCGTCGACAGCCGGGGCCGCACTGTCGATTTTTATCTCTCCTCCCGTCGTAACAGCAAAGCTGCATACCGGTTTCTGGGTAAAATCCTCAACAACGTGAAGAAGTGGCAGATCCCGCGATTCATCAACACGGATAAAGCGCCCGCCTATGGTCGCGCGCTTGCTCTGCTCAAACGCGAAGGCCGGTGCCCGTCTGACGTTGAACACCGACAGATTAAGTACCGGAACAACGTGATTGAATGCGATCATGGCAAACTGAAACGGATAATCGGCGCCACGCTGGGATTTAAATCCATGAAGACGGCTTACGCCACCATCAAAGGTATTGAGGTGATGCGTGCACTACGCAAAGGCCAGGCCTCAGCATTTTATTATGGTGATCCCCTGGGCGAAATGCGCCTGGTAAGCAGAGTTTTTGAAATGTAAGGCCTTTGAATAAGACAAAAGGCTGCCTCATCGCTAACTTTGCAACAGTGCCAGATTTTCGATAAACTGACCTGCGTTGATCTGGGGGCGGTTGTTGATAACAAACGACTGGGTGCCGTTCTGAGGCTGGCACAGCAGAAACAGGAAGAGCTGGAGGCTGAAGGAAAGCGAATGCGCAGTACAAAAATGCCCCGCAGGTGCGCTCAGGAGCGTGCACTGGAAGAGCTCAGGGCGATCAACCCGGTGCTGGCCAGTCCGCAGGATTTTATCCCCAGCCTGAAGCGATGAGCCCTTCCCTCACCTGCGGATCTGATATGGCCGACAGATGAGAGAAAAATGGACGACAACAAACCAGTGCTCCTGACACTTCACGAAGCGCTACGCCTGGATTTGATTGAAGCCTATATGGCGCGGGAAATTACGCTGGCAGAAGTGGCAGAGTCCATGGATCTCACCCGTCGTCAGTGCTCCCGCCTGATTAAACGCTACCGCGAGCTGGGGCCAGCCGGTCTGGTCAGCCGGCGCCGTGGAAAGCCAGGCAATCATCAGTTAAACACCACCATCAGAGATCAGGCACTGCAGCTTATTCGCTCACGCGGCCGGGATATGAATCCGTCAGCCATCTGGCGAATTCTGACCACAGAATACGGTGTCCGGATTTCAAAAGAGACCGTGCGGAAAATGATGATTGCCGAGAAAACCTGGCACCCTCGCCCGTCCTCAAACCCTGAATCAGACTGAAGAAGGTATTGGCCGGACTGACCACAGACGTCACTTCAGCTTGGCTTTAAATACGACATTTCAACATTGGCTAGATAGGCTTTGTTAGAACCATTTAGTAATGTCACTTTTGGGGCTGCGGATGTTTTCTTGGACTGTTATGTTGTGATCCCAAGATGCTGCCGGTACTTCACAGGACTCATTGCACCTAATGATAGCTTGATACGTTTCTCGTTATACCAGCGTATGTACCTGTCCAGGAAGCAGATAAATTTTTCCAGCGTGATACCCGCCCAGTCTCTGCCATAGAACATTTCGTTTTTGATACGCCCGAAGAAGCCTTCACACGCAGCATTATCCGACGAGCATCCTTTGCGCGACATGGACCTTATAAGTCCGGAGGTGTTGATACGCTCGAGCCAGCCCGGCCACCGGTAATGGCCACCACGATCGCTGTGTATCACCGGTTTATCATGTTCGCTGAGCGTATCGAGTGCGTCATCGAGCATCGTATTCACCAGCGTCGCGTCCGGGCGTGTTCCTATCGACCAGCTTACAACCTGGCCATCAAAGCAGTCGATAACCGGCGACAGATAGACTTTTCCAGCCGGAAGCTGGAACTCCGTAATATCGGTCAGCCACTTCTCATTTGGCCTGCAGGAACTAAAATCCCGGGCGAGTAAATTTTCCGGTGCCGGACCGATTTCGCCACAGTAAGAGTTATATCGTCGTCGCCTGGTGCGCTTAACAACGAGCTGCTCTTCTGCCATCAGTCTGCGGACAACCTTTTCAGAAATAACCCTGTTGTTACTGCGAAGCATCGCGTGAAGGCGCCGGTAGCCGTAACAGCGGTAATTCTCCTCAAAGATATCGGCCATGATCACGCGTATTTCCGCATACTTATCGTACAGACGTTTGCTGGCTTTGTGGTAAAAATAACAGCTGCGGGCAAGTTGCAGAACGCTTAGCAACTCAGCAACGGGGTACTTTTTCTTAAGGGCATCAACTATCAGGGTTTTCTCCCCGTTTTTCAGTTTCAGAAAGCTGATGCCCAGATCTTTTTTTATCAGTTCATTCGCCTTTGTCAGTATGTCACGTTCGAGCTCCAGCTGATGAACCTGCTTCCTGAGACGCTGGATTTCACCGAGTAAAGTATCCTGATTTTTATCCTGAGGGGCTGCCTTTCGTTTGCGCATGGATTGATAAGCCTCGTCACTGATAAGGTCTTTCTTCTATTTGTACAGGACCGGGACGCTGACGCCTATGCTTTGTGCAACTTTACGCGCGGTTCCACGTCGGTTACAGAGCTCCCGGACGGCCTGAGACCTCTCTTCCGGGCTGAAGCATTTGCTTGTGCCTGAGCGAATGACCAGGGGACGCGCATTTGGGTAAAACTCTTCAATCCAGCGCTTTAGAATTTCGTTACTGGGGTAGCCGATGGCTCGGCGAGTGTACGACAGGCAACCACCGTGAGTAAGATAATGCTCAACAGCAGCAATTTTCTGTGTACGTGAATAGCGTTCTCTTGGTTTTAATTCCCTGGGTAAATCGCCCTTCTCTTCATAAATCCGAACCCAACGGCCCAGCTGTTTTGTGGAAGGATATCCCAGCTCCATGACGACAACGGAGGCTTTCTTTCCGTACCGGTAATAGAGTTCGACGGCCCGAATCCGGTCCTCGTATGAATGCATAAATTAACTCCTGAAGGTCCAGGAATTTGTCCACACTTCCACCTTCAGCTGCTACATAGTTTGGACATGACGATTTATTAAAAGGCTCATAAAGGTTCAAATCATTACATAATAACTATTATTGTTTCTTATCAATAAATTATGGAAAAACATACCTTGACCGAGGCATCCATAGTGCTATGTTTACGGTAAGCGACACAGCGCTTGGGCTGCACTCCTGAGGGACCATTACATTCGAGGATGATGCCTGTCTGCTATGTCAGGTTGGTCAAACCCTTCGCCCCGCAAGCGAGACAATCAGCAAGGAAGATTAATAGTATTGGCAATCTGTAGCGAAGAGTTGCAGTACTGCCCCTTCCATCATCCACAATGATAGCTATCAGTAAGTTAACGAAAATGAGAGGGCATCGGAAATGCTCGAAGTTGAATTTCAGGAATGGTTGAAGAGCAGAGGCGCCAAAACGCAAGCAGGCCTCAATTCCCGTATTTATGCTGTCAAAACTATAGAAAAAAATCTCGCAGCACTTGGTTCTCCTCATGCAGATCTGGATGCAGCCTACCAGGCGGATGGATTTGCGCAATTGCGGCAGCGGATCAAAGAGATTCGCCGTGATGCCAAAGACAACGGCAATGACTATAGGTTACTAATGCCTGAATCAGAGCAACCGCTTAACCGATTGTCCAACTGGAATAGCTGGCTCGGACAATATGGACGTTTTCTGAGCGGTGATGACTCTCAGGCCGACGAAATTCGGGATTATGTCCTTGAAAACTACATCACCCCAGCCAGAGAGCGAGGTGACGCAAGTGTCACCCTGGTAGTTGGTCCTCTGAATACTGAAATGGGTCTCGACAAGGGATGGCCGAACATCTGTCAAGCTCTTGATGGTCAAAAATTTCAGGAACTAGCGGATGTTCCCCCTCCGGTGACGGAAGGGCCTAAAAAGAGCACAACCCGGAAATATACGTTCATCCTTACGGAAGGAAGCGAACTGGTGGCCCAGACTAAACCAACTCCGACTAACCTTATTTTTTACGGTCCTCCAGGTACCGGAAAGACCTATCACACGGCGAGGGAAGCCGTAGCGCTCTGCGATGGCAAAGATGCCTATCCGAACTCAAAAGATGGGCGTGCGGCCCTGATGGCGCGCTATAACGAACTGATGGCAGAAAAGAGAATCTCTTTCGTCACATTCCACCAGAGCTATGACTACGAAACCTTCGTTGAGGGTCTTCGTCCAGAAATCGGTGAAGATGAGTCTTCGTCTGCTGGATTCAGACTCATGCCTACGCCGGGGCTCTTCAGAGAAATTTGTGCCCTTGCCGATCAGGCCAGAACACAACCCCGTGCACAGACAGATGCCTCGGCACTGCAACTATCCAAGAAACGCTTCTGGAAAATGGGGCAAGGGACAATTGGCACCGAAGACGATGTGTATGAAGATGCCCGCGACAATGGGTATATCGCTCTGGGGTGGGGTGGGACCATAGACTGGAGCGCGGATAGATTCTCATCGTTCAACGCGATTCATGATGAATGGATCAAGCAAAATCCAGGGAATCTGACGCCTAGTAACTGGACGCAAACCTATCCCTTCCGTTGCGAAATGAAGCCTGGTGATATCGTGATTGTCCCTTACGGGAACACTGCGTTTCGCGCTATCGCTGAAATAACTGGTGATTACTATTTCGTTCCTGAAGCCGAAGGTTACTATGCCCACCGCCGCCCAGTTCGCTGGCTACTGACCCTTGATGAACCACTGCCACTCGATACAATTATCGATGGTAACTTCACCATGCGGACGCTCTATTCCATTGCCACCAGTCGTGTGAATATCCCGGCGCTAGGCAGACTGCTCTCGAGTACAGAGAACCTGGATAATAGTTCCGATGTTAAAGGACAACCAGAACAATTCGTCCTCATTATTGATGAGATCAACCGGGCAAATATCTCGAAAGTGTTCGGTGAACTGATTACGTTAATTGAGCCGGATAAACGCCTTGGAATGCCTGATGCACTCACCGTAACTCTGCCTTATTCGAAAAAGAAAGATTTTGGCATCCCCGCCAACCTTCATATCATAGGCACCATGAATACCGCCGATCGATCCATCGCATTGCTCGACACAGCATTAAGGCGGCGATTCAACTTCCGGGAAATGGCTCCCGACGCGACCCTGCTAAGTGAAGTAGAGGGGATCGATCTCAAAGCCGTTCTTACCACCATCAACCAGCGTATTGAATATCTTATAGGTCGGGAATATCGCATTGGACACGCCTTCTTTATCAATTGTGAATCCAGGGCACAAGTTGAAGATGCAGTGCGCAATAAGGTCATACCGCTGTTACAAGAGTATTTCTTCGAGGACTGGAGCCGAATCGCGGCAGTGCTGGGCGATGGTTTTATGCAGGAAGCTCAGATTTTACCGCCACCCGGAATAGAGGGGGAACCATTATCAAGCTGGTCGGTACGTGCACCGTTCAGAAATGACGCCTTTGATCGACTGATAGGCAAAACCAGAACGTTAAATGTCACCGATCTTGAGGTGGCTGGTGAATCGAAAGAATGACGCACCTCACGGTTCGCGAATGGGGTGGTGTTTGTGTGAACACTGAAAGCAGCATAAACGCTCCTCATGCTTTTACCCGCCCTCAGGCTAACGCGCTGCTTACGGCGGCGCGCGAGCATCCGCTGGCAAATCAGCACGGTACTAATATCTTAATCGATCGCCATAACAAAATTATTGCCGGGCAAATGGTTGGGGTCATTGCCGCTCCGGGATGTAGCCTTGAGATCCTGCCCAAATTCGACGACGAGACGATAGAACCGGACGCCACAATACGCAATCGCCTGATACGTATGCTTGATGTCGCCCTCGGCCTTAAACTCGGCAATGGACAGGCTGCAACAATGGCGAGACAAGCTGAAAGCTTACTTGAGATACTCATCCGCTTGTTCGCCGAGCGACTCTTATCTGAAGTACATCGGGGATTACCGCGCACCTATTTGGCACAGGAAGACGATTTGCCCTCATTGCGCGGAAGGCTCAATATCAAACGACAATTCACTATGCTTGCCGTCCGCCCCGACCGTCTCGCCTGTCGTTACGACGAACTGTCGGCTGATACCGCCCTGCTTCGAATTATGAAGGCGTGTGTAGTTCTGCTTCACCATTATGCCCGCGCTGCTGATACGCTCTGTCGTCTGAATGAATTGCGCATCCTGTTATCGGGTGTTAGCGACGTCCCTTTCAGTCATCTGCCGTGGTCACAGGTACGGATCGACCGAACCAATCATCGCTGGGAAGCCCTCTACAATCTGGCACGTCTTCTCCTGCGACGCGACTGGCAAGCTACACACCACGATAAACGAGCGCAGAACGGGATTACACTGCTTTTCCCAATGAACGACCTGTTCGAGGCATATATAGCGGCGCTGGCGAAGCGTGCTGTACGCGGTACGGAATGGACGGTTCGTGCACAGGCAGGCAGGTTATACTGTCTGATCGAGGACGTAAAAGAAGGCAAACCACGCTTCCAGACCCGACCAGATCTGCTTATCGAGCGGAACCATCAGATTGTTATGATGATAGACACTAAATGGAAGCGTATTGGTCGTCATCCCGAAGATGCCAGGCATGGCATATCGCAGGCTGATGTCTACCAGATGATGGCCTATGCACGGATTTATCAATGCCCACAAGTTATGCTTCTCTATCCACATCATGCAGGTCTGGGAACGCAACCTCTGAATGCAGGCTATAGGATTCTAGCAGGCAAGGAACAATTACAGGTGGCTAGTGTGAATCTGGTTCTCGATGAGGACAAGATTGTCGAGCAGTTAATTAACCTACTCGGCATCAACACGCAGTGAGGCGAAAAGGCGAGACCGTGACCTGCTCCCCGTTGATTAACACGCCGCAATGTTAGTAATGCGACTATTTAGCTGCGAGATCAACTGCCAACTTCCGCTCTTCGCTCATAGCGGACTGCGCTCACTTACTGCTGTGAGCGTTACATTGAGTTTAATGCCAGCCAGGTATAGTCAGGTTGACAGTACTTGTTTCAGACCTTCGTCATTAAAAACGGTTCCGGTCTTCAGGACGCCATAACACCAGTGCACCAGTTTCCGCATCAGCGCGCCAATGGCTACCATTTTAGGTTTACCCCGCAGGCACATCTCATCGTAAATATTACGCATTCGCTTATTGTAGATTTTTCCGCACAGGGCGGACATGTAAAGCTTCGCTCTCAACTGAGGGGGGCCGATTTTCGACATCCGCGGTCGGCTCCGGACCGATGTGCCTGAGCGTTTCTCGATCGGCACCACGCCCAGAAAGGCGGCAGCCTGCTCAGCTGATGCAAAGTTATGGCTGCGAAGCACGACCAGCATATGCATCCCCAACTGGGGACCAACCGATTTAATTGAGTTCAGCAGTGTATAATCACGCCTCAGTGCAGGGCTGGCTTTGATATGTGCTTTAATCTGCCGCTCGATATTACTTACCTCCTCGCGCAGAAGCTGCGCCATACGCCTGCAGGAACTGATAATATCTGCAGGTGTGTCTGTCGACAGGTATTTTTCCAGCCTTTTCTCCTCACGCAGGGCATCACCCAGCAGAACATCCCGCCGTCGCAGGAGTGCACCGAGATATCTTATTTCGGGTGCCGGCGGCTCCCAGTAGTGTGGCTTCTTAAGGAATGCGTAACAGGCCAGCATATACGCATCCACCTTATCCGTCTTTGTCATTATTCCCATGCCGCGTGCAAACTCCCGACTGCGGTGGGGGTTGGCCAGAGAAACCCGGAAACCGGCATCATGTAACTCAGTGGCCAGCCGTTCGTGATAAACACCGGTAGCTTCCATCACAACATGAACATCCTCAGGACCGCAGTGCTGGAGCCGGAGCCAGCGAAGAATATTTTCAACTGAATGTCTGTTATTTTGGATGTTACGGGTTTTTATGCGTCCTTTGATACCGTCATACAGTATGCAAAGATCCAGGGTGTTTTTACTTACGTCAATGCCGACTGGAAACATGGTCAAACTCCTCTCACATAAACCGTCACGCCTGTTCGCCTTGTACATACGGAGTCGAGCTCCCGGTAACCGTTCAACCTGATGTGCTGGCGTGAAAGGTGAAGCGGAGGGCCATATGCTGCAAATCAAGGTTCAGCGGTGCTGGCTTTTCTGACCTTAAGTGAAGGGCGCGGCTCACTCTGCTTCAGTGGTGGTAGCTAATCACCACAAACTGTTAGATACAAGTGTGGGGGGGTATTACGGCTGAAGCCGTAATGCTTTTTTCGTCCTCGCTTCGCTGCGGGGGGCTCCGGCGCATGGCGCCTCCCATGCGCTGACGCGCATCAAAAACCCGTCCCCTGCGCCACTTGTGTCTGACGCACGCGAGAGTCCGCTGCGGCAAAAAAACAAGAAGAGAGCTAGACGAAGGTCGCTTAGCTCCCCGTAATTTTTTATATACTCACCACGGGGACATTAGATCTGCTTTTGCCAAAAAAACGGCTAGTTTTTTCTGGATTTACCCAAACCAAAGGCACCGGCATTCACTATAAACGAGGCCTTTCTGATCGGCGTATCGATATCAAATATGGGGTTTTCAGCACGCCTTCTTTCAAAGTACTTATTTCTCTCCGATTCATTTTTAAAAGCGCTACCTGTCCTTGCAATCCTCTCCTGAATAAGCATCTTTTCATGCTCAGCCTTTTTGGTTGAGTTGGCCTTAGCGAGATTCTTTTCAAGGGATTTCGTATGCTTTTTTATATGCTTTCTCAACCTAGCTTTATGGCCAAATGAGAGTTTACATATCGGACAAGTGAATAATTCTTCCATAAGCTTCATGAGTGTAAGGGGAAGGTTATATTTACCATAGCATTCCTTGCCCGAACTGCCATGCGATGGTCCACCGGGGCAATGAGGCAAAGCCGTTGTCTGTGGAAGCACTACGCGGCATGATGAGCGTCGCCAGTTGCACACCGGCAAAGACGTGAAACACTTTTAACCGGAGCCAGTCATGCGCGTTGCCGAAAGCATCATCCTCGATGCCCTCACTCGCGGAGGATGCATCAAAACCTTTTACCGCATATCCTCACGGCAGGCTGGTGAATCGGCCACGCGGATACCTGAGGGGTATATTCTGGAGTCGCCCGGCGAGCGGGAAGATATTGTGCTCTCGCGCGCGGACTTTCATGCGCTGGAGAAGCTGCTGGAGCAGAAGGAAACCTGGGAGCAGGTGGTCGGTGTGACCTGTTTTGGTGGGGCAACATGGCAGCTGAGACCGACTGTACAGAGCTGAACAACTGAGATTTAAGACCAGGGAATCAGTAAGACTGAAGGGAGGTATCTGTTATGACGCTGACAGAAAAAACAGGCCATCTGGCATGGTGTGCACTGGTCGCGCTGGCACTGGCCAGACAGGAGCAGGGAGAACTCTCTCCCGCACAGGAAAATCTCTTTCTCACCCGCTGGCTCGCGGCAGCACTGAAGCAACGGCGATTCTCGCGCGATGTGGCACAGGATATCGGGTGGTTACTGAATCAGGGGCGTTTGCTGGGTGTGAGAGCTAAGCTGGCCGACAAACTGGGCTATGTCTGGCGCTCCTGCAGCGGCGAGTTGACTGAACAGAACGACATGTTCCGGCTGACGTATGCGCTGGAAACAGCGAAAGACATGGGCTGGAATTACCGCGTAATGAGCGACAGAGAATGGGCCGGACGATATGCTTTGGTACTCAATCCTGGAGTAAACGGTGTTTATCTCTTACGGACAAACCTTGATGCCGCTTTTGACGACAATGGCCAACAGACAAATCCGCTGACAGTACGTCTGACAGGGAACGTAACTGGGATAATGAAACTGTTAAATCGCTGTGGCTGGCAGGCTGAGCCTGAGTCTGGTGCCTCCCTGCCGGGCCACCAGTTTTCACTGATGGCCCGGCAGAGAGTGCCAGGAAAGGGGGATTAGTGGCGGATTTGTGCCAGTCATCTTCAGTCAGACCGGTCATTTTCATGACAGTATTGCGGTCAATGCCGTTCTGCAGCATGGTACGGGCAATTTTCAGAGTGGCCTGACGCTCACCTTCTGAACGGCCTATTAGCGTGTGCTCCGGTGGTTTGCACATGCGCAAATTTTTCAGCCCAAAGGAGGCTAATCATCACGGGGATTACGTTCAAATCCCCTGCGCCCTCTTGCTGCCCATTCAGCATTGAGTACCACGTAACGCTCCCAGCGTTCACGCAGCTGTGCGAGCTTTAGCGGTACTTCTTTGGTGACAAAGGCTTCCGGTATTTCAAAGTCATCAAGATGCCCTTCCAGGTATACATGTACGCCTTCCAACACATCAATCAGAGTGATGTTGTTACTTTGTTGCCCTTCAAGAAGCGGCCCCTGCCAGCTATGCCAGAAGGCCTGATGGCGCAGACAGCTTTCGTCATTCGCGAGCCTCCATAAATCCATAAAGATTCCTCGTGCAACTTTGAACGGCTGTTCATCAAACTGTTCGATGAGAAAGAAATAACACGGGATCTTGAGCGCGTTAATACGCGCAATTTCAATTTCAGCATCACGGCGCAAGGCAATCAGATTGCTAAAGCGCGAGCGCATACAGGCGACAGGGTTCAATACCCTTACCTTTTCATTCATTTCAGGCATGCCGGGGCCGGTTGCTTCTACATAAAACGGGGCGGTATACAGGTAAAGCTTTTTCCCCTGAAAATCAGAACGGTCAAAGCCTCCGGGGCGGTCGATAATATCCACCACATTTGGCTCGTCAGGCGCATCCGGTACGGCAAATAAGCGTCCATCATCCCGTTTGATATCGTGTGTATCCTGATCGATAAGCATAAACTGCGCAAGGGATGGGGGCTGACCGTCTTTGTTCTCCCACGTCTTAACGTTGAGCGTTTTTGCTATAGCCGCAATATCATCTTTCCGGGCGCTGTAGTCGCAGTCAACAGATGTGGTGAGGCGCTCATCAGGCAATCTGTCGCCGTATTGTGCATGATAATAGGATATCCAGTATTGCACAGCCTGACCGCCAACTGTGATAACGGCATGTTTGAACTGATCAGCGTTGCAGATCAGCTGCTGATTTAGCAGGTACATCTGCTCATAGGGGGGAATAACGTCTTGAACAGGCATAAAAAAACCATCAGCGAATGATGGTTTATTGTGCCTCAAAGTTCAGGATCAGGCAAAAGCGATAGTATGAGCGAATTTGCTACTAGCTGACTTACTGAAGCGGCTTTTCACGGCAGGTTTGTAACCGGCACGACCACGCAAAACCTGCACCGCTACGGCTTCGTAGCGTTCATGCTGCTTTTGTTTAGCTTGTACGGGAGACATAATTTTGTACCTGACGGTAGTTATAAACAAATAAGTTGCAGTAACTATACGTCACGAATCTACGTCACGCAATAGAGTACTATTGTTGCAACTTCGATGTACTTCCAGATTACAAAGTAAGTCCTGATGTCTTAGCAAATGTGGTGAACGGAACTGCCATTCCTTCAGCGGACTGTGCCGGGGTGGATGTCAATGCGTCACCTGCTGAACGAACGCGAGAATTCTTCCTTTTCTTTTCTGTCTGCCTGTTCAATTAACCAGCGCGAATAGGCATCATTGTGTTTCTGGTCCGTCTTCCCTCTTTCAGTTCTAATTTTGGCACTGTTGCAAAAATCTGCAGGTGATAAACTTATCGTCATCTTTTGCTGACGGAGCAGCACATGAACCCATTCAAAGGCCGGCATTTTCAGCGTGACATTATCCTGTGGGCGGTACGCTGGTACTGTAAATACGGCATTAGCTACCGTGAACTGCAGGAGATGCTGGCAGATGTTACCAACGGTGCAAAACTGATCCACCCCAGCGGTTGAAAATTGATCCAGGGGTTAATCTGCTCCTCTGAATACAGGGGAGCTTATGATCACTTTTGAGATTCGTATGGAAATTAAAGTCCTGCACAAGCGGGGAATGAGTATCCGGGCCATTGCCAGGGAGCTGGGTATTTCGCGCAATACTGTCCGCAGCCACCTGAAAGCCAAATCTGAAAAGCCGCAGTATTCACCACGCCCGGCACCATCATCACTGCTCGATGAATACCGTGATTACATCTCTAAGCGGATCAGCGATGCGCATCCCTACAAAATCCCGGCGACCGTTATTGCCAGGGAAATCATGGAGCTGGGCTATCGTGGAGGGCTTACTATCCTGAGAGAGTTCATCCGTAAACAGACCCTGCCAGCACAGGCAGAACCGGTCGTTCGCTTCGAAACCGAGCCCGGACGGCAGATGCAGGTTGACTGGGGGACCATGCGAAACGGCAAGTCACCCCTGCATGTGTTCGTCGCTGTTCTGGGATACAGCAGAATGCTTTACATCGAGTTCACCGACAACATGCGCTACGACACGCTGGAAGCCTGTCACCGCAATGCGTTCAGCTTCTTCGGCGGTGTACCGCAGGAAGTCCTGTACGACAATATGAAAACGGTGGTGCTGCAGCGTGATGCTTACCAGACCGGGCAGCACCGGTTCCATCCTTCCCTGTGGCAGTTCGGCAAAGAGATGGGCTTCTCTCCCCGCCTGTGCCGTCCCTTCAGGGCGCAGACTAAAGGCAAGGTGGAGAGGATGGTGCAGTACGCCCGCAACAGCTTCTATATCCCGTTAATGACACGCCTGCGTCCGATGGGGATCACCGTCGATGTTGAAACCGCAAACCGTTACGGCCTGCGCTGGCTGTACGATGTGGCCAATCAACGTAAGCATGAAACTATCCAGACCCGCCCCTGCGATCGCTGGGTGGAGGAACAGCAATCCATGCTGGCACTGCCACCGGAGAAAAAACAGTATGACGTGCAGGTTGATGAAAGCCTGATGACCTTCGACAGGCAGCCGTTGCATCATCCGCTCTCCATCTATGACACGTTCTGCAGAGGAGCCGCATGATGGTCGAACTGCAACATCAACGGCTGATGGTGCTTGCCGAACAGCTCCAGCTGGACAGTCTTATCGGCGCAGCGCCGGCGCTGTCGCAACAGGCGGTGGATCAGGAATGGAGCTACATGGACTTCCTGGAGCATCTGTTACATGAGGAGAAACTGGCCCGGCATCAGCGTAAACAGGCGATGTACACGCGGATGGCAGCCTTCCCGGCGGTAAAGACGTTCGAGGAGTACGACTTCACCTTCGCCACCGGCGCTCCTCAGAAGCAAATCCAGTCGCTGCGATCCCTGAGCTTCATAGAGCGTAACGAAAACATCGTGTTGCTGGGGCCATCGGGCGTGGGAAAAACGCATCTGGCGATAGCCATGGGCTACGAAGCAGTACGGGCGGGCATCAAGGTTCGCTTCACAACAGCAGCGGACCTGCTGCTACAGCTGTCCACTTCACAGCGTCAGGGCCGTTACAAAACGACTCTCAATCGTGGTGTCATGGCCACGAAGCTGCTTATCATCGATGAAATAGGTTATCTGCCGTTCAGTCAGGAGGAAGCCAAGCTGTTCTTCCAGGTCATCGCCAAACGTTACGAGAAGAGCGCGATGATCCTGACCTCCAACCTGCCGTTCGGGCAGTGGGATCAGACGTTCGCCGGTGATGCAGCGCTGACATCGGCGATGCTGGACCGGATCTTACATCACTCACACGTCGTGCAAATAAAAGGGGAAAGCTATCGACTGAAGCAGAAACGAAAGGCCGGGGTTATCGCTGAAGCTAATCCTGAGTAAACAAGGTGGATCAATATTAAACCGTTGGTGGTGGCGGTAAGTGGATCACTTTTTACCCGTTGTTGACAGCAGAACGCGGTGTCAACGTTGATCACTCCACGATTTACCGCTGGGTTCAGAGTTATGCACCTGAAATAGAGAAACGACTGCGTTGGTACTGGCGAAACCCTTCCAGGTTCTGTCCCTGGCACATTGATGAAACCTACGTGAAGGTCAATGGCAGATGGGCTTACCTGTACCGTGCCGTTGACAGCAGAGGACGCACCATCGATTTTTATCTCTCTTCACGCCGTAACAGCAAAGCGGCATATCGGTTTCTGGGTAAAATTTTAAACAACGTGAAAAGCTGGAAAATTCCCCGTCGCATCAACACTGACAAGGCTCCCACCTATGGACGCGCGCTGGCGTTGCTGAAATGCGAGGGCCAGTGTCCGCCTGATGTTGAACACAGGCAGATTAAGTACCGCAATAATGTTATTGAGTGCGATCATGGTAAGCTGAAAAGGATAATCAGTGCCACGCTGGGATTTAAGTCCATGAAGACGGCTTACGCCACCATCAAAGGAATCGAGGTGATGCGAGCACTACGCAAAGGCCAGGCTTCAGCATTTTATTATGGCGATCCCCTGGGCGAGATGCGTCTGGTGAGCAGAGTCTTTGAAATGTAAGACGGCTTTGTTGAATAAATCAGATTTCGGGTAAGTCTCCCCCGTAGCGGGTTGTGTTTTCAGGCAATACGCACGCTTTCAGGCATACCTGCTTTCGTCATTTTGTTCAGCGCTCGTACCAGGGCCATAGCCTCCGCAACCTGGGTAATGACTCCAACTTACTGATAGTGTTTTATGTTCAGATAATGCCCGATGACCTTGTCATGCAGCTCCACCGATTTTGAGAACGACAGTGACTTCCGTCCCAGCCTTGCCAGATGTTGTCTCAGATTCAGGTTATGTCGCTCAATGCGCTGAGTGTAACGCTTGCTGATAACGTGCAGCTTTCCCTTCAGGCGGGGTTCATACAGCGGCCAGCCATCCGTCATCCATACCACGACCTCAAAGGCCGACAGCAGGCTCAGAAGACGCTCCAGTGTGGCCAGAGTGCGTTCACCGAAGACGTGCGCCACAACCGTCCTCCGTATCCTGTCATACGCGTAAAACAGCCAGCGCTGACGTGATTTAGCACCGACGTAGCCCCACTGTTCGTCCATTTCAGCGCAGACAATCACATCACTGCCTGGTTGTATGCGCGAGTTTACCGACTGCGGCCTGAGTTTTTTAAGTGACGTAAAACCGTGTTGAGGCCAACGCCCATAATGCGTGCACTGGCGCGACATCCGACGCCATTCATGGCCATATCAATGATTTTCTGGTGCGTACCGGGCTGAGAGGCGGTGTAAGTGAACTGCAGTTGCCATGTTTTACGGCAATGAGAGCAGAGATAGCGCTGATGTCCGGCAGTGCTTTTGCCGTTACGCACCACGCCTTCAGTAGCGGAGCAGGAAGGACATCTGATGGAAATGGAAGCCACGCAAGCACCTTAAAATCACCATCATACACTAAATCAGTAAGTTGGCAGCATTACCCGGTTTTCCTGACAATACCAGACAGGTAAACTTTTTCCATCAGATTTTCTCGTCAACATGTTGCATTCATAATTTTTTCATAATTGGATGGGCTTTGTTGAATAAATAAGATTTCTTGCGAACGACCCTGTAGCTGGCTGGATTTTCAGGCAATACGCACGCTTTCTGGCATCCCAGCCTTTGTCATCCTGTTCAACGCACGCACCATGGCCATAGCTTCCGCTACCTGACCATCGTAGTCACGCAGCGTCAGTGAATCTCCCAACAACTGCTTCATTCTGTACATTGCCGTTTCCGCTATCGAGCGACGGTTATATTCCGTTGTCCATTTCCACCGTGCATTGCTTCCGCTCAGCCGCTGATTAGCAACGGCACGGTTGCGGTCTGCGTACTCACCGGGCCAGTAACCTGCTCCTTTTCGGGGAGGAATAAGCGCGCTGATTTTTTTGCGGCGCAGTTCATCGTGACAGAGCCGGGTATCGTAAGCCCCGTCTGCCGCGGCTGCCCTGATTTTTCTGTGAGTCTGCCGGATAAGGCCCGGGAAGGCTTCTGAGTCCGTGACGTTATTCAGCGACAGGTCTGCACAGACAACTTCATGTGTGTTGCTGTCAACAGCAAGATGCAACTTTCGCCAGATACGACGGCGCTCTTTGCCGTGCTTTCTGACTTTCCATTCGCCTTCACCAAAGACCTTCAGCCCGGTGGAATCAATCACCAGGTGTGCGATTTCACCCCGGGTGGACGTTTTGAAACTGACATTAACCGACTTTGCCCGCTTACTGACACTGGTGTAATCCGGGCAGCGCAACGGAACGTTCATCAGGGCAAAAATGGAATCAATAAAACCCTGCGCAGCCCGCAGGGTCAGCCGGAATACGCGTTTAATCACCAGAACGGTGGTGATGGCGAGATCAGAATAGCGCTGGGGCCTTCCTCGTGATGAAGGCGTTGCCGACTCATACCAGGCCTGAATCGCCTCATCATCCAGCCAGAAAGTGAGGGAGCCACGGTTGATGAGAGCTTTGTTGTAGGTGGACCAGTTGGTGATTCTGAACTTTTGCTTTGCCACGGAATGGTCTGTGTTGTCGGGAGGATGCGTGATCTGATCCTTCAACTCAGCAAAAGTTCGATTTATTCAACAAAGCCGCCTAAACTCCGTATTACTCTAATAGCCCGGCATAGTGAATATGTCACTTATAGAGAGGATCTGAATGACGAAAGAAATTACTAACTTAGCGTTAGCACCTGTTGGCAATCTGGAGACCTACATTCGAGCAGCGTACTCATGTCCCATGTTGTCACAAGAGGAAGAACAACGTTTAGCCAGCAACCTGCAAAAAAATGATGACCTTGATGCAGCAAAACACCTGATACTTTCGCATCTGCGTTTTGTGATTCATATCGCAAGACAATATTCTGGTTACGGTTTACCACAAGCCGATTTAATTCAAGAAGGAAATGTCGGTCTGATGAAGGCTATGCGACGTTTTAACCCGGACGTTGGTGTCCGACTGGTTTCGTTCGCGGTTCACTGGATCAAGTCTGAAATTCATGAGTATGTATTGCGTAACTGGCGCATTGTGAAAGTTGCGACAACTAAAGCGCAAAGAAAATTATTCTTCAACCTACGCAAAACTAAACAACGACTCGGCTGGTTTAATCAGGATGAAGTGGACATGGTCGCCCAGGAGCTGGGGGTTTCGGTAAAAGACGTCCAGGAAATGGAGTCCCGCATGTCAGCACAGGACATGGCCTACGATATGTACCCGGATGATGAATCAGATAACTATCGGCCTGTTTCTCCTTCACTCTACTTGCAGGATAAATCCTCGGATTTTGCCGGAATGATTGAAGAGGATAACTGGGATAGTCAGGTATCAGACCGTCTGGTTGTCGCAATGGATACCTTGGATCTAAGAAGCCAGGAGATCATCCGCGCACGCTGGCTTGACGACGAAAATAAAGCCACACTGAATGAACTGGCAGAACGCTACGGTATATCAGCAGAACGCGTGAGACAGCTTGAAAACAACGCCATGAAGAAATTACGCATGGCGATTGGCATATAACACTTGATGTTCTGGTGACAGCCATAAAAACGGGGCGTGTCATTTGCGAAAAAAAACATTACACGAATGATATGGCAGCAGGTCTGCTGATGTCGCAGCCCTGAGCGTTAAGGAAGGTGCGAATAAGCGGGGAAATTCTTCTCGGCTGACTCAGTGAGTCTGTACATAAATTTGTGTAATTGCCTGATTTTGATATGTTCAATCCAACATCAAAAGCAGGTTAATTTATGGACGAAAAACAGTTGCAGGCTCTGGCTAACGAACTGGCCAAAAATCTCAAAACCCCTGACGATCTCAACCAGTTCGATCGCCTGCTGAAGAAAATCAGCGTTGAGGCGGCTCTCAACGCCGAAATGTCCCACCATCTGGGCTACGATAAAAATCAGCCCAAACTGGGGGCTAATTCCCGTAACGGCTATTCCACAAAGACCGTTACCACCGGCGATGGCCCTCTGGAACTACGTACCCCACGCGATCGTGATGGCTCCTTCGAACCCCAACTGGTGAAGAAAAACCAGACCCGCATTACCGGCATGGATAACCAGATTTTATCGTTGTATGCCAAAGGGATGACCACACGCGAGATCGCCGCCGCGTTCAAAGAGTTGTATGACGCGGATGTCTCACCCGCGCTGGTCTCAAAGGTCACCGATGCGGTCATGGAGCAGGTTGTCGAATGGCAAAATCGTCCGCTGGATGCAGTCTATCCCATTGTTTATCTTGACTGTATCGTCCTGAAAGTCCGACAGGATAGTCGTGTCATCAATAAATCAGTGTTCCTGGCGCTGGGCATTAATATCGAAGGCCAGAAAGAGTTGCTGGGGATGTGGCTGGCCGAAAATGAAGGGGCGAAGTTCTGGCTGAATGTGCTGACAGAATTGAAGAATCGTGGCCTGAACGATATCCTCATTGCCTGCGTTGACGGCCTGAAAGGTTTCCCGGACGCCATCAACGCGGTGTATCCGGAGGCCCGCATCCAGCTGTGCATCGTGCATATGGTGCGCAACAGCCTGCGGTTCGTCTCCTGGAAGGACTACAAAGCCGTCACCCGCGACCTGAAAGCGATTTACCAGGCACCGACGGAAGAAGCAGGCCAGCAGGCGCTGGAAGCGTTCGCCGCAGCCTGGGACAGCCGCTATCCGCAGATAAGCCGAAGCTGGCAGGCAAACTGGGCCAACCTGGCGACGTTCTTCGCTTACCCGGCAGACATCCGCAAAGTCATCTACACCACCAACGCCATAGAATCACTGAACAGCGTGATCCGGCATGCTATCAAAAAGCGTAAGGTGTTCCCGACGGACGACGCGGTGAAAAAGGTGGTGTGGCTGGCAATCCAGGCGGCCTCACAGAAATGGACGATGCCGCTGAGGGACTGGCGTATGGCAATGAGCCGCTTTATTATCGAGTTCGGTGACCGCCTGGACGGTCACTTCTGAGAAAAGGCATTTACACAGAATCGTGTACAGGGTCGACTCAGTCATTTCATTTCTTCATGTTTGAGCCGATTTTTTCTCCCGTAAATGCCTTGAATCAGCCTATTTAGACCGTTTCTTCGCCATTTAAGGTGTTATCCCCAGTTTTTAGTGAGATCTCTCCCACTGACGTATCATTTGGTCCGCCCGAAACAGGTTGGCCAGGGTGAATAACATCGCCAGTTGGTTATCGTTTTTCAGCAGCCCCTTGTATCTGGCTTTCACGAAGCCGAACTGCCGCTTGATGATGCGAAACGGGTGCTCCACCCTGGCACGGATGCTGGCTTTCAGGCACTGTTGCAAAGTTAGCGATGAGGCAGCCTTTTGTCTTATTCAAAGGCCTTACATTTCAAAAACTCTGCTTACCAGGCGCATTTCGCCCAGGGGATCACCATAATAAAATGCTGAGGCCTGGCCTTTGCGTAGTGCACGCATCACCTCAATACCTTTGATGGTGGCGTAAGCCGTCTTCATGGATTTAAATCCCAGCGTGGCGCCGATTATCCGTTTCAGTTTGCCATGATCGCATTCAATCACGTTGTTCCGGTACTTAATCTGTCGGTGTTCAACGTCAGACGGGCACCGGCCTTCGCGTTTGAGCAGAGCAAGCGCGCGACCATAGGCGGGCGCTTTATCCGTGTTGATGAATCGCGGGATCTGCCACTTCTTCACGTTGTTGAGGATTTTACCCAGAAACCGGTATGCAGCTTTGCTGTTACGACGGGAGGAGAGATAAAAATCGACAGTGCGGCCCCGGCTGTCGACGGCCCGGTACAGATACGCCCAGCGGCCATTGACCTTCACGTAGGTTTCATCCATGTGCCACGGGCAAAGATCGGAAGGGTTACGCCAGTACCAGCGCAGCCGTTTTTCCATTTCAGGCGCATAACGCTGAACCCAGCGGTAAATCGTGGAGTGATCGACATTCACTCCGCGTTCAGCCAGCATCTCCTGCAGCTCACGGTAACTGATGCCGTATTTGCAGTACCAGCGTACGGCCCACAGAATGATGTCACGCTGAAAATGCCGGCCTTTGAATGGGTTCATGTGCAGCTCCATCAGCAAAAGGGGATGATAAGTTTATCACCACCGACTATTTGCAACAGTGCCGTTGTGACCATTCTTTCAGCTGTAGCCCAGGCCGAACGCAGGAGGATTCTGGAGCGTACGAACGAAGGACGGCAGGAGGCCAGGCTGAAAGGTATCCGGTTTGGCCGAAAGCGCATCATCGACAGAAATAGTGTACTGGCACTTCATCAGCAGGGAACTGGTGCAACAGATATTGCCCGCCGGCTCAGTATTGCCCGTTCCACTGTTTATAAAATTCTGGAAGATGAGAGCCGGGTTAATCTGAGCAAAATTTGAGGACGAACATGAGTGATGTAAAGGCATTCAACAATTGCATGAGTGTGTTCTGGCGACAGCATGAAGCCGAATTCTCTCGCTTTCTGACATCGAAGACAGGTGATAGCGAAAAAGCAGCAGACCCGGAGAAGACGAAGGTGATTATCGTGACGCTTGCCGAAACGACACCTGTACTGGAAGCCACTAACCTGCAGCAGGATCTACGCCGAGCTGGCATCGAGCCGTGGGCATGGGTCGTTAATAACAGCCTGGCAGCTGCTCAACCGTCTTCGCCTTTCCTGAAGATCAGGGCGAACCGCGAGCTGCCTCTCATCTCTGATGTGGAAGAGCAGTATGCAAAGCGTATTGCATTAACAGCGCTACAGAGCGAAGAGCCGGTTGGTATTGACCTGCTGGAAGATATGGCGAAGTAATAATGAAGGGGGCAAATGCCCCCTTCGTCTTTATTTCAGTCTTTTACCTGAATCATCAACGACTTTTTCACCGTCTTCCTTGGTGAAAGCCGCTTTCTGGGCATCTGGAAGGATATCGAGAACAACCTCTGAAGGACGGCAAAGTTTAGTTCCCAGTGGCGTCACTACGATCGGACGGTTGATCAGAATCGGATGCTGTAGCATAAAGTCGATGAGCTGGTCGTCAGTAAATTTATCTTCTGCAAGACCCAGTTCCTCATACGGCTCGACGTTCTTACGCAGCAACGCCCGGACGGAAATACCCATATCCGCAATGAGTTTGAGCAGCTCATCGCGTGAAGGTGGAGTCTCAAGGTAAAGAATAACGGTCGGCTCGATACCGCTGTTGCGGATCATCTCCAGCGTATTACGCGACGTGCCGCAGGCTGGGTTGTGATAAATGGTGATGTTGCTCATATCAGTATCTCATTACAAAGTGAAAGAGAGACGTAGCGCCAGCGCGGCCAGCGTTACAAACAGCACAGGCAGAGTCATGACGATCCCGGTGCGGAAATAGTATCCCCATGTGATGGTCATGTTCTTCTGTGAAAGGACATGCAGCCAGAGCAACGTTGCCAGGCTACCAATAGGTGTAATTTTCGGTCCAAGATCGCAGCCAATCACGTTGGCAAAAATCATCGCCTCTTTGATAACGCCTGTTGCAGTGCTGCCATCAATAGAGAGAGCACCAACCAGCACGGTAGGCATATTGTTCATGATGGAAGAGAGGAAAGCCGTCAGGAAGCCAGTACCAAACGTCGCGGCCCAAAGTCCTTTATCTGCCAGCACGTTCAACACACCGGAGAGGTATTCTGTTAGTCCGGCATTACGCAGACCATAGACCACCAGATACATTCCCAGAGAGAATATGACGATCTGCCATGGCGCACCGCGAAGCACTTTGCCAGTGTTAATGGCATGGCCTCGCTTCGCCACCGCAAACAGAATGACAGCCCCTACAGCAGCAATCGCACTGACCGGGATACCCAACGGCTCAAGGACGAAAAAGCCAACCAGAAGAAGGATCAACACTATCCAGCCGGTTCTGAAGGTTGCCAGATCTTTAATCGCTTTTGCCGGTGCTTTCAGGAGAGCCAGGTCGTAAGTTGGCGGAATATCTTTGCGGAAGAACAGATGCAGCATCACCAGCGTGGCGATAATGGCTGCGATATCCACCGGCACCATTACCGACGCATACTCAGTGAAACCCAGCCCAAAGAAGTCTGCAGAAACGATGTTAACCAGGTTGGACACGATAAGCGGCAGACTGGCCGTATCGGCAATAAACCCGGCGGCCATGACAAATGCCAGCGTAGTGCCTTTGCTGAAACCTAATGCAAGCAGCATGGCGATAACAATTGGCGTCAGAATCAATGCCGCACCATCGTTGGCAAACAGTGCCGCCACCGCTGCGCCGAGCAAAACGATATAGGTAAACAGCAAACGCCCGCGGCCGTTACCCCAACGTGAAACGTGCAGCGCCGCCCATTCGAAAAAGCCCGATTCATCGAGCAGAAGGCTGATAATAATCACGGCAATAAAGGTCGCCGTCGCATTCCAGACAATATTCCACACTACAGGGATATCACCAAAATGGACTACGCCAGAGATCAGCGCCAGTACCGCGCCCAGCGTCGCACTCCAGCCGATCCCTAATCCCTTCGGTTGCCAGATAACCAAAACGATGGTCAGGACAAAAATAGCGCCTGCCAGTAACATAAATCCTCCAGACAGGACGGCTTTGCCGCCCTGTATATACAAAAAAAATTAAACAACCAGCTCTCTGAGTTTCTCGATGCCAGTGGGCTCTGCAGCCATTACCGGTACTAACGCTATGCGGCTTGCATGCTGGTTTTTCACAACCTCGATTTGAGGACGCTCTTGTAGGGCGCGCTGGCAAAGCAGCGGCGATTGCGTCTGTGCAATCGAAAGGCTGTTATTGATAATCCAGCCCCAGGGATGAATCCCCGCACGTTCAAGATCGGACTGCAGGTTTGCCGCTTCCAGTACAGGTGTGGTTTCAGGCAGAGTGACCAGCAAAACTTTGGTACGTTCCTGGTCCTGAAGCTGCATCATCGGAGTGGTAAAATGACCTTTATCCCCCATCTTCCTGGCAATCTCACGGTGATAAGCCCCGGTAGCATCAAGCAGTAATAGCGTATGCCCGGTAGGTGCCGTATCCATGACCACAAACCGTTTGCCAGCTTCACGAATTACGCGTGAAAACGCCTGGAACACCGCAATCTCTTCTGTGCAAGGAGAACGTAAATCCTCTTCGAGCAGCCGTTTCCCAGCCTCATCCAGATCCCTGCCTTTCGTCTCAAGAACATGCTGACGATAGCGTTCAGTTTCATCGTGAGGGTTGATTCGGCTGACCTGCAGATTTTTGAGGCTGCCATTGAGCGTTGTACTGAGATGTGCAGCAGGATCTGAGGTGGTGAGATGCACATCAAAACCCTTATCCGCCAGACTGACGGCGATAGCCGCAGCCATTGTGGTTTTGCCCACACCACCTTTGCCCATCAGCATAATCAAACCGTGTTCACTGCGGGCGATATCATCAACCAGGACAGACAACGACATATTCTCTGGCTTGTTCTGTGGGCTTTGTTCAGGAAGCGATGTTATCTCAGCGTGTTCGTTGAGCAGGCCTTTCAATGCGGATACACCAACCATGTTCAGCGGCTGCAGGTATAAGTTGTCTGTCGGCAAATCAGATAACCCGGCAGGAAGATTTGCCAGCGCCTCTTGCTCCCGTTGCCATATTGCAGCGGCCAGTGCATCACGTTCTGCTTCGCTCGCAGGCAGGACACCGTTAATGACTAAATACTGATTTTTAAGGCCAATAGCTGATAATTCGTCATGAGTACGAGCGACTTCCTGCAGTGTTGATTTTTGCAATCGCGCGACCAGCACAAGGCGAGTTCGTTCAGGATCGGATAATGCCTCAACCGCATGAGCATATTGCTCGCGTTGTTTTTCCAGCCCAGCCATTGGACCAAGACAGGAAGCACCATCCGGGTTACTTTCGATGAAGCTGCTCCAGGCTCCGGGAAGCTGAAGAAGGCGAATAGTGTGGCCAGTTGGGGCAGTATCAAAAATGATGTGATCAAAGCGGGTCAGCAGAGAAGCGTCAGTCAGTAAGCCAGTAAACTCGTCGAATGCAGCGATCTCTGTCGTACAAGTTCCTGAAAGCTGTTCACTGATGCTGTTAACAACGTCATCAGGCAAAAGACCTTTAATAGGGTCAACGATTCTGGCGCGGTATTGCTGGGCGGCGTCCTGCGGGTCAATCTCCAGAGCCGAAAGACCAGACACAGCAGTTACGGGCTGGATAGTGTTACCGATAGTCTGATCGAATACCTGACCGACATTGGAAGCCGGGTCGGTACTGACAAGCAGAACACGCTTTCCCAGTTCAGCCAGACGTATAGCCGTTGCGCAGGAAATCGAAGTTTTGCCTACACCTCCCTTACCGGTGAAAAACAGGTAAGACGGGATATTCTCTAAGAATTTCATATGTCCTCCTGACATACTCAACAACAGGAAGTTTTACCACCACAGCAACTGGTGGAAGCTAAACCCACCTTTTCCAGCGGTATACCAAACCAGCGAGCCAGTTCAGCGCGTTTTGGGTATCGCCCGGCCATCACCGTTTCACCATCAAGCAACAGCAGCGGAAGCCCTTCAGCTCCAGAAGCCTCAAGGAATGCTTTCGCTTTTTCGTTCTCAACGAAGCTCATAGGCTGCTGCGCCAGGTTATAACGTTCGATCTGAACCCCACGCCCTTTCAGCCATTGCACATCAGCAGAAAAATTGACCAAAACCTGATCGACATCTGAACCACAAACGCCGGTACTGCAGCACATCGCCGGATCAAACACCGTTAACATTTTCATCTTTAACACATCATATTCGTAAAAACATATATGTACAGGCAAAATTTTTAGATACAAACAGCCTTACCGCTGCCAGAGCAGTTGGCGGATGCCAGCTTACGGGCGATGGCCTGTACGTCGTCCTGTTGACTTAACCAGGCCTGCTCAATCACCAGGGCAGCCCAGGAAGGAATATGCGGGGATAAGCGATAATGAACCCATTTCCCCTGCTTGCGATCCAGCAACAGGCCACTTTCCCGAAGCATCGCCAGATGGCGGGAGGTCTTGGGTTGTGATTGTTCCAGCGCTGTGCAGAGATCGCATACGCACAGCTCCCCCATCTCCCTGAGCAGTAGCACGATACCCAGGCGGGTTTCATCAGATAGTATTTTGAAAAGTTGTAGGGATGCAATTTCTGGCATTATGTACTCCTGCTATGAATGGGTATTGTCTCTCCACCAAAACAAGAAGTCAAAATCATATGTGTTTTCTCGCATGTGAGTGCAGGTGTCACTATGCGGTTGAAAAACGACCTGATGTGCGATCGTTACGTTAGTTGGGTAGGTAAAAAAGTCATTTGAGGCTAAAACATTGCTTAGTGCGGGCTTTCAGTTCATAGAGAAGAATGAATAATATCAATTATAACAATTGGTTATTTCCTTAGCGTACGTTTTCGTTCCATTGGCCCTCAGACCCCTAGTACAGAGGATCGGGATGCACTCTACGAAAAACAGCGAATCGCAGCGCAACGGCAGCGCGAACGTCAGAAGACCAAGCTGGCTGACCCAGCTTATCGGCAACATCAACAGGAAAAACGCCAGGCGGCAGCACAACGATCCGCCGAAAAACGATTAGCCCGTATCCGTTCGCCGGAGTATCAGGAAGCGCAGCGTGAAAAACAGCGCATTAAGCGACAGGAATCGGCACAGAAACCACGTACAACACTTACCTTTACCAAACCCCGCAAAACCTCAACGCGAGGACTGAAAGGCCGAACCCCAACTGCAGACGAACGGCGCGTAATGGATGCGTTAGCCAAACTCCCCTGCACCGCTTGCTGGCTGCATAAGCACCACCAGCTAATTGTCAGTCTGCATCATGTAAATGGGCGCACTGCAGCTGGCGCGCATATGGATGTTTTACCGTTGTGCCGGTGGCATCACCAGGACGCGGCCCCAAAAGCAGATCGCGAGCAATACCCGTGGCTGGTGCCGGTTCATGCCAGCGGAAACGTTGGCGGAAAGGCCGAATTTACGCGCCTGAACGCCTCGGAAGAGGATTTGCTACTCATGGCCTACAAACAGGCTGGAATAACCAGAGAGGGGCGCTAATGGCTCGCACAACAACGGAACGGGCCTTAAATCCCCACGGTCACGTATACTTACTGGATGGATTGACCAAACTCCATATTTGCAAGATTTGCGGAACCTGTGAGCGCCGAAACGGACAATATTGGTGGGCTGGTAAGTGGAGTAAGACAGAGCCGCCGTGCGGCCTCAATACGGAGGAACAGCGGGACTGGCATAACAATGCAAACCCCGACAACGAAGACGAACCATAACCGGCTGCAGGGCGGTAAATAATTCCTTGACGCTAAAAAACACAAAGTACAAACCGCATAAAATCCTCGCAGCTTTTGTGTTCCCTTGAGGGTACTTTTGACAATTTAACTTCCTGCTTTAGCGCGGTTGGGAACATCAATAGCCAGTAAGGGGCCGCAATCGCGGCCTTTTTGCTTTCTGGAGGATAGAAAATTGAGTCAAAAAATAGCTGTTTTCAGTCTCTCAACATCAAACCCGCTCTATGTCACTGCCATCTATGACGATGACAACAACCTGATAATGAGCATCCCGAAATCACTCCCCAACTCATTAAAACAACAACGAGTAAAGGTGATCCCCGCCATCGAGAAGCTGCTTAAAGCTGACTTTAAGGTGCTGGTGGATGAAACCAGTGGGACCATTGCTAGTGAAAGCGGCGCTCACCATGTTTCACTGAAGACGCGACATACAGACTCGCGCGCAGCCGTTCTCGTCGGCATCGAGCGCTACAACGAATTGCGCCTCCAGAAAGTCATTTCTCTTCCTGAGAAAAACCCCGGCGCATATGAGATCCCGTCTTCTATCGTGGACATTGATTACAACGCCGCCGGTGACGAGGTGTATCACATCAACTGGCAGGATATTCGACCTGAGCATCTGCTCACGATCATGTGCTGTTTTGCCACGGTATACCATCCTGTCACCTCAGCTGCGTACATCAAAGCCATGACCGGCGGCAGCGAAGAACGCGAGCAGCACCCGCTATTACGCGTTTTCGGGAACCTCATTAAGCATCAGGAAGTGACCAGCGCAAGCGCAGTTCCGCCATCGCTAACCGGGCAGCGGATCAGTGATAACGAGGTCATTCTATGAGTTACAACCGCCTGGATGACCGCACAATTGACGATCCTATCCTGCTGGCATTGTTTCATCAGGAAGTCATTGCACGGGCCACCAGCTACAGCGCCGACAACATCTCTTACACCATCAAGCCAGATGAGGTTTACCGTTCTGATTTGTCGGCGTTTCGCTGTTACGGCAATGAAGAATTACGTTGGGTATTCCGCCTGCTGGTGGGGCATGAATCTGAAACTGAAGCCATGCCGGTTGGCACAACGTTAACCGTGCCGCCGGTGGCCTGGATACGTGACCGGATGCGAGACTATGCGTCGGGAACAGTGGAGTTAATCAGTGGCTGATTTTCCCCGCGCCAGTAACGGGCGATACCAGACAGAAGGCCTAAGCGCGCGCGAGTTCGAACGCCTATTCAACCAGATTGAGAAGGATAAGCGAAGCAAGCGCCGCGCTGCTCGCCGCACTCTGACGCCGTTTTCACTGAAGAACAAAACAGCCGAAGATATCATCTCGCTGGGCAAGAAGAAAAAAGGCGGTACGTTCTTCACCGTCGAAGATCTAAAGGCATTTGAAGGTCGCCGCAAGGATATTCGACAGACGTTCAATTCAGGCATAGCCGGGATCACCTATGCCCAGCTCATAGCCGGAAGTGAGGCGATCGACGTTAAACGTGCTAACAACGCCGTAGACGACGGTTCCGGCATTAAGCGCGCCGTGCCTTCATCATTGAAACATAACGTCGTCACAGTCAGCGTGGAGGCTTCAGATCGCTCCGAAGACCAGCATCACTGCGTAAAAGTGCGCTTTGAGGAATGGGATTCACTGATTGATGAGCTGGGGGATGAGACTAGCGCGGTAAAAGTGACGAAAAAGCTGTGTGCCGGTCGCGTATCCTTCGATTGTGATTGTGGGCGTCATCAATACTGGTATCGCTACATCGCGACCGCCGGTAACTTTGCCCTGGCACCGCCAAAAGAATATGCCTTCCCCAAAATCCGTAACCCTAATCTCAAAGGGATCGCCTGTAAGCACGTGATCCACGCAATGACCCGACTCCAGTCGGCAAGCTGGCAATTGCGGATCGGTCAGGCCATGCTGCAGGCCGCTAAACGTGTAGGGTTCGGTGACGACAAACGACGTACTACTAAGCATTTCACTGAGGAAGACCGGAAAAGATTCAACAAGAACCGTAACTCACAGACTAACCAGGGGGCGATGCGTCAGGAGTAGGATAAATACCAGCGCCGCCAGAAAGCGCTGGGTAATCAGATTGCGCGAGACAGTACAAAGCTACGCACCCTCAGCGACAAACTGTTAAAAGCCCGGAAAATGACGCAAAAACAACGGGCAAAGGCAGAAGAAAGTCAGCAAAAGCTTAAAGCCGAGCAGGATAAAAACAAGGTGCTGCTGCAGCAGCTCGCCGACCGTTTCAAGGTGGAACGCCAGGCGTTTATTGATGCGATGGTAATGACTGGTGTATCACGTCAGGATGCCGAGAAACGCTTCCTGGACTACGTGAAAAACAAAGGCAGGGGTTAATACAAAAGCCCCCAACCTTTCGGTCAGGGGGCTGTTTTACGCGTCCATGAATGAGCTGGGCGGAATGTTGAAGCGCCGCGCAAGTGCTTTCATGTGATCTAGTGTTAGTGAGCGAGTCCCGTTAAGGATGCGGCTCACCAGCGATTTCTTACCAATCTCTTCCTCAAAATCACTCTGAGTCAGTTTGTGCTGGTCCATCAGGACACGCAGCAGGGCCACGCCACTTGGTAACGCTGCAATACGGTCGTTGAACTCTGCGAACTCTTCCGCCTCATCTTCATACTGGGCAATTTTCGCAACCAGCATGTCCACCAGCGGATGATCTGGCTCGTGTTCAACCAGGTATTCAACCAGCGTCAGCGCGTCTTCATAGTCCTTGCGAGAGGCATTGCCCCCCAGGAGGGGGACAATGCTAACCAGGCTGTTTGCCGCCTGGATAGCATCGGTGTACATCATTCTTTAGTTCTCCGGTAAAAATCTGTCAGCTTATCGTATTCGGCGTGTGTGGTTATGTGCTTTATAAAGATTTTCCCACGTTCAAAATCAGCAAAAAACATCACCCTTAAATTCCCACCGCCAACATCGATCACCCACCACTTCTCCCGATATTTCATTCTGTCCAGCGAGGCAAATCGTTTTTTCATTTCGTCCGGTGAAGTGTAGTTCTCTCTCTTCAAAGTCCGGTATACGTCGTCTAGTGCCGCTGCCTGATTGGGGAATTGCCTGGTGGCTGTATCGAAAGGTGCTCTCGATACAACGTGCATCCTTCGCTCTCCTTGTGTTTCCATCTTGGAAACATAATATCGCACTCCCGCAGAGTTGACAAGTTGGAAACTGAAAATAATTAGTGCCTCTGCAATTCACAATCTCCATACAGTGCTCACATACGCAAATTAACCCCGTCAGTGAGGCACTGAATGGGCCGTTTTGATGAATGGTTAGACGACACAAGGCCGGTAACAGTCGCACCGGTTACCGGCATCGGCGATACCATCGGCATGCTGATGTCGCACGGTAATATTTCTCCCTACATCATGGCGTGGTTGATAACCGTGCTGATTCGTCTGGCAACGGGTCAGGGCGTGGTCTCCGCCATGACGGCGGCGGGGATTATTAGCGCAGCGATCCTCGACCCGGCAACCGGTCAACTGGTCGGCGTCGACCCGGTGTTGCTGGTACTGGCAACGGCGGCGGGCTCCAACACCCTGACCCATATTAACGATGCTTCATTCTGGCTGTTCAAAGGCTACTTTGACCTGTCGGTGAAGGATACGCTGAAAACCTGGGGTCTGCTGGAGCTGGTGAACTCCGTGGTTGGCCTGATTATCGTGTTGATCATCAGCATGATTGCATAACGTTAATACCGCTCTGGCCCACAGCGCCAGAGCGGTTTTCCATCCTGTCTCAACAATCCTCAATAATCAGATACACCGCCTTCACCGGGCCATGTACCCCAACCACCTTGATAAGTTCAATATCCGCCGTCGAGCTGGGTCCACTGATGATATTAATGCACGATGGCATACGCTCACCGGCCTGTGCTTTCTGATGCAGTTTTTCTGCCAGCTGCGCCACGCGCGGCAGAATGGAGCTTTTACGCAGCACGAAAATCGAGGACTCTGGCAACAGGCTCAGGGAACGCCCGCGCTCCGGTGCGGAAAACAGCACCACGCCGCCGGACTCCGTCAGGCCATATTCGGCATACACCACGCCGACTTTCGCCTGTTCTGCCTGGGTAATATTTTCGCTACCTCGCGCTGGGTCCCAAACCACGGCGTTGCATTCCTGCTGCAAGCGTTCGGTGATACCCAGCTCCACCAGCCGGCTGTCGCCGCTCAGCACCACCGGCTGCTGACCCAATTCTTCGCACAGGCGCAGCGCCGCGTCTGCGGCCTGGTCCTCGCTGGTCAGTTCGCAGCGGGCCAGCATCACTTCGCTGGCAAACTGGATAAACGCATCGCAGCGCTGCTGCGGGCTAAGTTCGGTCAGGCGCTCGTTGGCATAGTTGTTAACCGGCGCGGCATCTGCTTGCGGTTCGAAACGCAGCGGGCGACCCAGCGCCTGGGCGATGGTGTTTAAAAACGCGGTACGGTTATCCATTCTTTTTCTCCTGCGCCTGATGTTTCTTAAACCAGCTGCGGAAGCTCTCGCCGTCAGCATCAGGCAGATCGCGCGCCTCCATCCAGTCACCAATCGCGCCAACCTTGAGCGGGGTTTTGCCGCCATTGATAAACCAGCTCGCCGCATGCGCGCCCGCCATCATCCCGACTTTCCACAGCCCCGGATGGCTATTGGCATAAGCGAACATCCTGATCGCCCGTCGCTCGGCTTTCGGCGTAATGCCCTCCTCGGCCATCACCCGGCGATGACGCAGGATCAGTTTCGACAACGGAATGCGCACCGGGCAGACGCTGTCACAGGCCGTGCATAAAGAACAGGCGTACGGCAGATCCTTAAAATCTTTATAGCCGCCGAGCAGCGGAGAAATCACCGCGCCGATAGGTCCAGGATAGATAGAGCCATAGCCGTGTCCGCCGATGTGGCGGTACGCCGGACAGGTGTTCATACAGGCTCCGCAGCGGATGCAGCGCAGCACATCGCGAAACTCTGAGCCCAGCACCTGCGAGCGACCGTTATCGACAATCACCAGATGGAACTCTTCCGGTCCGTCAACGTTATCCGCCTCGCGCGGGCCGGTCAGCCAGGTGTTGTAGCCCGTCAGACGTGCGCCCACGGCGCTGCGCGCCAGCATGGTGATCAGCACATCCACCTCGGCAAAGGTCGGCGCGATACGCTCCATGCCCATCACCGCAATGTGCGTTTTCGGCAGCGTGGTGCACATGCGCGCGTTGCCTTCGTTGGTTACCAGACACACCGAGCCGGTTTCCGCCACGGCAAAGTTACAGCCGGTAATACCGATTTCGGCACTGAGGAAATCCTCACGGATCTTCTGACGAATGAACAAGGTCATGGCTTCCGGGGTTTCCGGGCCGTCATACCCCAGACGTTCGTTCAGCACGCGGCGGATCTGATAGCGATCTTTATGAATAGCCGGGACCACGACGTGCGAAGGCGGATCCTGATCCAGTTGCAGGATATATTCCCCGAGATCGGTTTCGATCACCTGGATTCCGGCATCCTGCAGCACATGGTTGACGCCGATCTCTTCGGTCACCATCGACTTGGACTTCACCACCTTCTGCGCATTTTTACTTTGCGCAACCTGCAAAATGTAGCGAGTGGCATCTTCTTTGGTTTTGGCGAAATAGACGTGCCCGCCGTTTTCCGTCACTTTCTCGGAGAGTTGATACAGGTAAGCGTCGAGGTTGCTCAGAACGTGATCGCGGATCTGGCTGGCACGATCGCGCCAGTCTTCCCAGTGGCCTAACTCATCGACCATTTTTTGCCGATTTGCGCCGATACGCTCCTGCGCATTAGCCACGGCTTTGCGCATGATCGGATCTTCTATCTGCTGACGAATGCGCAGTTTAAATTCTACATCGCTGGTTTTTATCGACATCTCTTTCCCCTCAGCGGCTCATCAGCACTTCAGCAATATGCATCACTTTGACCGGCTGGCCTTCCCGTTGCAGTCGGCCGCCAATGTTCAGCAGGCAGCTGACGTCTGCGCCAATCAAATATTCCGGCTTTGCATCCATCAGATGTAAGACTTTCTCTTTCACCATCTCACCGGATATTTCGGCCATCTTGACCGAGAACGTTCCGCCAAAGCCGCAGCAGGTGTCCTGATCGGCAAACGTCAGCAGCTCCAGTCCGCGCACGTTTTTCAGCAGCGTGAGCGGCTCTTCCTTCACCCCCAGTTTGCGGGTCAGGCTACAGGAAGGATGATACACAGCGCGCCCCTGCAGGCTGGCGCCAACGTCCACCACGCCCAGTTTGTTGACGATAAAGGAGGTGAGATCCTGCATACGCGCGGAAACTTTCTCAGCACGTAGCGCCCATTCCGGTTCATCGGCCAGATACGTCGGGTAGCTTTTAACCGCGTAGGTACAGGAGCCCGCCGGGGAGATAATCGGATCGTCGTTGTCTTCCAGCGCGGCGATCAGGTTTTTCATCCCGGGGATCGCCTCTTTGATGTAACCGCTATTGATGGCTGGCTGACCGCAACACCCTTGCTTCTCGGGGAAATTAACGCGACAACCCAGTTTTTCCAGCAGCAATACGGAGTCTCGTGCCATCCGTGATTTCAGTGCGTCACCAATACAGGTAACAAAGAAATTTACATTCACAATAACTACTCCATTGCGGTAATGACTCCAACTTATTGATAGTGTTTTATGTTCAGATAATGCCCGATGACTTTGTCATGCAGCTCCACCGATTTTGAGAACGACAGCGACTTCCGTCCCAGCCGTGCCAGGTGCTGCCTCAGATTCAGGTTATGCCGCTCAATTCGCTGCGTATATCGCTTGCTGATTACGTGCAGCTTTCCCTTCAGGCGGGATTCATACAGCGGCCAGCCATCCGTCATCCATATCACCACGTCAAAGGGTGACAGCAGGCTCATAAGACGCCCCAGCGTCGCCATAGTGCGTTCACCGAATACGTGCGCAACAACCGTCTTCCGGAGCCTGTCATACGCGTAAAACAGCCAGCGCTGGCGCGATTTAGCCCCGACGTATCCCCACTGTTCGTCCATTTCCGCGCAGACGATGACGTCACTGCCCGGCTGTATGCGCGAGGTTACCGACTGCGGCCTGAGTTTTTTAAATGGCGGAAAATCGTGTTGAGGCCAACGCCCATAATGCGGGCGGTTGCCCGGCATCCAACGCCATTCATGGCCATATCAATGATTTTCTGGTGCGTACCGGGTTGAGAAGCGGTGTAAGTGAACTGCAGTTGCCATGTTTTACGGCAGTGAGAGCAGAGATAGCGCTGATGTCCGGCAGTGCTTTTGCCGTTACGCACCACCCCGTCAGTAGCTGAACAGGAGGGACAGCTGATAGAAACAGAAGCCACTGGAGCACCTCAAAAACACCATCATACACTAAATCAGTAAGTTGGCAGCATCACCAAAAGCCGCCTGAATTTTTTGTTCGTAATTGACGATTGACTGCTGCTGGCGAATTTCAGCCAGTTTGAGGTTGGCTTTATTCCTTCCGGCATTAAAAACAGGAATGTCAATTTTCGGAATAAAATTCCACATCCCGCTTCCTGCGGTGAAGAGGCTGGATAATTCCGTACTGCTTGCTGAAAGCCCGCTGGTTAGCGTAATGGACGGGAAAAAGGCGGCGCGCGCCGCGCCAATATTGGCATCAGCCGCTTTCAGTTGATACTCCGCTTCCATAATGTCCGGGCGCTGAAGCAATATTTCTGACGGCAGACGAGGCGGCAGTTTGACGGGGGTAATCTCATCGACGCCGCCTCCTTTCTCTGCCGGCAGCGCGCGATAGGTTCCCAGAACCTGCTGCAGGGCATTATTGGCCTGAGCCAGCTCGCCTTCTCTTTTCGCTATTTCTGCACGGGTACTTTCAATCTGCCCCCGGGCCTGTTCAAGTGCCAGAACGTTGGTGCTGCCCGTTAGCAGCTGTTGTTCAACAAAAGCCCAGGATTGTTGATAGTTCTTTAGCGTATCGCGGGCAATACGACGTTGTTTGTAGGCCAGCTGCTGGCTGAAATAGCTCTGCGACACGCTGGAGACAAGCAGGATATGCACGGCACGGCGAGCCTCCTCGCTGGCAAAATAGTTCTGTCTGTCAGCATCACTCATATTCCTGAGTTTGCCGAAGAAATCGAGTTCGTAACTGAGGTTCAACCCTGCGTCGTACTGCTGTGTGGTCGGCTTGTCCGTTTTCAGCCCACCGCTGTAGGTTACACCTGACGAGGCATTCACCTGCGGATACCGGTCGGCATCCGTCACGTTGAACTGCGCACGCGCCTCTTCAACCTTGAGGGCGGCCATTTTTAAATCACGGTTGTTATTCAGGGCTTCGGCGATCAGTGCTGCGACCTGAGGATCGGTAAAAAAGCTACGCCATCCGCTGTCGTGATACCCCGCCACCACCGGCGTGAGGCTATTTCGGGATAACGAGAACTGCTGCGGAACCGGTGCTGGCGGACGCGCATATTCTGGTGCCAGCGAGACGCAGCCTGCCAGGAAAAATATTGTGCTAATGCTAAGTCGTTTTAATGTGCACATCACGCTTCTCGTCCAGGCAGACCTGGTAAATGTTTCAAATGAAGTCCAGAGTATTACCAGGGTTACTCTACAGCGTGCTTCCTGTTTGCCTGGTGACAGGATAATGACAATGTTGTCATTCTTAACGTAAGTCATTGATAACGGTTTGAGGCTCTCTAGAATGTCCAGAGCAGCCAGTCAGGGGAGTAAGATGAAAATACTGATCGTTGAAGACGAGATAAAAACCGGGGAGTACCTCAGCAAGGGGCTGACTGAGGCGGGGTTTGTGGTGGACCACGCTGACAATGGCCTGACCGGATATCATCTCGCCATGACCGCCGAGTATGACCTCCTGATTCTGGATATCATGCTTCCCGACGTGAACGGCTGGGATATCATCCGCATGCTACGTTCCGCCGGGAAGGGAATGCCGGTTCTGTTACTCTCAGCCCTTGGCACTATTGAACACCGGGTGAAGGGTCTTGAACTGGGCGCGGATGATTACCTGATCAAACCCTTTGCCTTTGCGGAGCTTCTCGCCCGCGTCAGGACGCTTCTGCGACGGGGCAATACGGTGATCACGGAAAGCCAGTTTCAGGTGGCTGATCTGATGATTGATCTCGTGTCCAGAAAGGTGAGCCGCGCGGGAAACCGCATCCTGCTGACCAGTAAAGAGTTCAGCCTGCTGGAGTTTTTTATGCGACACCAGGGGGAAGTGCTGCCCCGCTCCCTGATTGCATCCCAGGTCTGGGACATGAATTTTGACAGCGACACCAACGCGATTGATGTCGCCGTCAAACGGCTTCGCGCGAAAATAGACAATGATTATGAGCCGAAGCTGATCCAGACGGTCCGCGGCGTGGGGTACATGCTGGAGGCACCGGATGCGCGTTAAATTACCCGGACGCCCTTTCTCACTAGCCCTGAGGCTGACGTTTTTTATCAGCCTCTCCACGATACTGGCATTTTTCGCCTTCACCTGGTTTATGCTGCACTCCGTTGAAAAGCATTTTGCCGAGCAGGATATCAACGATCTGCAGCAAATCAGTACCGCGATGCACCGTATCCTGCAGTCCCCGGCAGATCCGGACGAGAAGAAAATCAGTAAAATCAAAGAGTCAATTGCCAGCTATCGTAACGTTGCGGTTCTGCTTCTCGACGCGCGTGGAGAGGTGTTGTTCAGTACGGCGCAGGGGGCAGCGTTACGCCCTGCCGTGAACACGGCGGCATTCAGCACGCACAGCCGGGCACGGGATGTGTTTCTCTGGACGGTAGATGCCCCCACCCTGCAGCGTCATTCCGGCGCTGAGATGAAAAGTGACACGTACCGGATTATCGCCTCGTCAGGCACGGCAACGCTGCAGGGAAAAGCGCAGAATTACGTTATGCTGATCGGGCTTTCTATTAATTTCCATCTCCATTACCTCGATGCGCTGAAAAAGAACCTGATTGCGATTGCCGTGGTGATCAGCCTGCTGATTATTCTTATCATTCGAATCGCGGTCCGTCAGGGACACCTGCCGCTGCGTAACGTCAGCAATGCCATTAAAAATATCACCTCTGAAAATCTCGATGCGAGGCTGGAACCGTCGCGCGTTCCGGTTGAACTGGAGCAACTGGTGATTTCGTTCAACCATATGATTGAAAAGATTGAAGATGTGTTCACCCGCCAGGCGAATTTTTCTGCCGATATCGCCCACGAAATCAGAACCCCCATCACCAATCTGGTGACCCAGACTGAAATCGCACTCAGCCAGAACCGGACGCCGAAAGAGCTGGAAGATATCCTCTACTCCAGCCTTGAAGAGTATAACCGGATGACCCGGATGGTCAGCGATATGCTGTTCCTGGCGCAGGCGGATAATAATCAGCTGATCCCGGACAGGGTGATGTTTGATTTAAGCGCGGAGGTCATTAAAGTCTTTGATTTCTTCGAGGCCTGGGCGGAAGAACGTCATATCACGCTGACGTTTCACGGGATGCCCTGCCTGATCGAAGGCGATCCGCAGATGTTCAGACGCGCAATCAACAACCTGTTATCCAATGCCCTGCGCTATACGCCGGAAGGCAAGACGGTGACTGTCTCGATCGCCGAACGGGAAAGCGATTTTGAGCTGATGATTGCCAACCCCGGGAAACCTGTCCCGCAAGAACATCTACCCAGGCTGTTTGATCGTTTCTACCGGGTGGATCCTTCCAGGCAGCGAAAAGGCGAAGGCAGCGGGATTGGTCTTGCCATTGTGAAGTCAATTGTCACCGCGCATCATGGCAAAGTCCGCGTCGAATCGGATGCTCAGTCGACACGCTTTATCTTGTCCGTGCCTAAGCGGGTTACTCAGCACTGAGTGGTTGCTGCACAGCCCGACACACGTCCAGCACTTTCTCTCTCAGCCAGCGGTGCCCCGGATCCCTTTCCATTCGCGGGTGCCACATCTGCGAAACCGTTATGGTTCGGGTTTTAAACGGCAGTTCAAAGACATGCACACTCTGCGCCATCGGCTGGTTCAGCAGATACAATGCCGGAACCATGGCGATCAGATCGGACGCCAGCGCCACGGATAGCGCCGTCGGGAAACCGGGCACGACGCTGGCAATTTTGCGCTTCATCCCCACTTCAGCCAACGCATCGTCGACAAAGCCGTGTAGCGACCCGTCGGGCGCGGCAACCACGTGGCCCCAGGAAACATAATCGTGAAGGCTGACCGTGGGTTGTGCCGCCAGCGGATGTCCCTTACGTACCGCGGCAATGAACCGATCCTGAAATAATCGCTGCAGGCGTATTTCAGGTCCCATGTTGCTCTGCACGCCAATTTCCAGATCAACCAGCCCTTCCCGCAGATAGCGTGACGTTTTCTCAGGCTTCGGCGAGAACCGAATACACACATCGGGCGCGGCTTCGGCCACGGCGGCAATCAGCAATGGGCCAAATGCAACCACAAAACCATCATTGGCTCTGATGGTGAACAGCCGCTCGAGGTTTTCCACCTTCAGCGTTTCAGTGGAGGGCTGCAATACGGCTCTTGCCTCATACACGGCCCCTCTGGCTCGCTCCCGGGTGGCCTCGGCCCAGGGCGTCAGCACCATATTACGCCCTGCCCGCACCAGGATTGGGTCGCCGGTCACCTCTCGCAGCCGGCTCAGGGTACGGCTCATGGCTGACGTACTCAGGTTTAAACGCCGCGCCGCGCCCGCCACGCTGGCTTCGGCCAGCAGGACGTCGAGGGCGACAAGCAAATTAAAATCCGGATCGGACATGATGCATCCTCAGATAAGGCGTTGTATGCAACTGAACAGTGCAACTGCTGCGTCTTCCGCCTTGTATATCCCATGATTATAGTTTCGTCATCAACATTCTTTCCGGAGTTACGACGATGACGCTATTTTCAAACCAGCCCGGCGACGAAGGATTGCCCGGCCATGAACGCGCCCGGGTGATGGCCGCGGTAATGACCACCACGCTGATGGGCGTTTTTGATGGCACCATGATCAACATCGCCTTGCCTTCGATGGCAAGCGCGATGCAGGTGCCCGCGAATGTGGCCGTCTGGTTCGCCAATGGGTATCTGTTGTCCGCGGCCATGACTCTGGCCATCTTCGCTGCCCTGGCGGCCCGCGTTGGCTACCGCCCGGTGTTTCTGACCGGACTTGCCGTCTTTACACTCACCTCGCTCGGCTGCGCGCTGGCCCGCACCCCGGACATGCTGATCGGGATGCGGATTTTGCAGGGGATTGGCGGGGCGGCCACACTGAGTATTGCCCCGGCGATACTGCGCGCCGTCTTCCCCGGTCGACTGCTTGGCCGCATTCTGGGACTGCACGCCCTGCTTATCGCCTCCAGCACGGCCATTGCACCCGTACTGGGCGGGACGATCCTGGACGTACTGCGCTGGCAGTGGTTATTCGCCATTAACCTTGTTCCCGGAACGATTGCCCTGCTGTTGGCCTGGAAGGCATTACCACGACAACCGGCTTCAGATCCCTCTCCGTTCGATGCCCCGGGGGCACTGCTCTCCGCGGTCCTGTTGGGGGCGATGATCATGACGGCCAACAGTTTCCAGCATGCTTCGCACCACATCAGCCACGAGGCTATCAGCTGGGCGCTGCTCGCCACGATTAGCACCATCACCTTTGTCTGGCATATTCGCCGCGCCCGAAGCCCCATACTGCCTCCCGTTATTTTTCACAATGGACGCTTTACGCTCGCCGCGCTCACGTCGCTGGCCTCGTTTGTGAGCCAGGGCATCACCTTTATCGCCCTGCCGTTCCTGTTTCAGAGCGTATATGGCTACAGTCCGGTGGTCTCCGCGCTGCTGTTCACACCCTGGCCGATAGGTATCGTACTGATTGCGCCGCATGCGGGCCGCTGGGCAGACACAATTTCAGCCCCGCTGATATCTACCCTTGGGCTGATCGTGTTTGTGGTGGGGTTGATCCTGCTCGCGACACTGCCCGCCAGCCCTTCCGCATGGAATATCTGTCTGCGAAGCCTGGTGTGCGGGATTGGTTTTGGCTGTTTCCAGAGTCCCAATAACCGGGAAATGCTCTCTAACGTGGTGCGGGAGTATGCCAGCTACGCATCCGGTGTACTGGCTATCGTGCGGACGTTTGGACAATGCCTGGGGGCTGCCGTGATCGGCGTTCTGCTGGCCACAACGCAGAATCAGCCGGCTTTTGACGATCGGGCCGTTCATTATGCACTGTGGATTGCGGTCTTTACTTCGGCGGTTTCTGTCGTGTTTAGCGTGAGCCGGCTGCGCGCCACGCGTCAGGCTACGGCATAAACACGGTGCAGCGCACTACGCGCTGCACCTGTGATTTACTCCAGCGCCAGCAGCGCAAAACTCGCCAGCCAGTGTCCACCGCTGTAGTGGCTGCCCACCACATGCTCGACACTTGCCGCCAGATGTCGGTTGACTGCCTCGCGCAGCGCCTGTTGTCCCGGATGGTTATCCGGCAACGCGCGGGCAATATGCTTCATGCACCAGGCGCGGCTGAGGTTTAACCCATCCAGATGGGCAATTTTCGGGTCGGTACGATCGCTCACTTCTGCCGGGTGCATCAGGGCCGAAACAGACCCCACATCAGGAAGAAAGGCGTCAAACCACGTCGGGAAATGCTCCGCCACCTTACTCATCAACAGCGCTTCCGTCAGCGCGCCGGAAATGTACTCATCACCACCCGGTTCATAGTGGGCCGGGTAATGCGTGTCAGCCAGATAAAAGCGCGTCGCCGCCGTCAGAATAGCCTGTTCAAGGGCGTTATCCTGCACTTCACGGGCGTAATCAATCCCCAGCGCCAGGGCAAAAGCGGTGTTGTAATGCGTACCGACACGGATCGGATAGGTGAGCTTGCTGAGGTAATCCACCAGTCTGTCGCGAATGTCCTGCGTTAACGGCTGCAGTGTCTGATACCAGCTGGCGGCCTGAGGTAACGCGGATTGCTTCAGCTCCTGCGTCAGCGCCAGAAGCCAGCCGTAGCCATAAGGGCGCTCGAACGAGGCGCGAAACGGTGCCTTGAAATAGGCCAGCTCTTTCGCCACCTTCTCCTGCGTGATGTGTTCATCAAACAGGGCGACAATTTCATCCCGGCACGACAGTTCAGGGTAAAGCCGCACGCAGCGCAGCAGCAGCCAGTAGCCGTGCACCGCCGAGTGCCAGTCGAAGCAGCCATAAAAAATGGGGTGCAGTTCGCGAGGTGGCAGGACATCACCGTCATCATTAAGCAGGTGCATAATGTGGTTCGGATATTCCTGGCGTAAATAGGTCAAAGGCATGCGGGCAAACGCGTCGGCCTGGTGTTGCGTTAATTCCATATTAGCTCCTTAGATCGTTGCCGCGCTTAGCGAAAAACGAGGAAATACATTAAGAACACGTTGACCACCAACAGGGTTAACGCCGTTGGGATCTGGATCTTGATCACCTGGTACTTATCTTTAAGCTCCAGCAGCGCGGCCGGGACGATATTAAAGTTGGCTGCCATCGGCGTCATCAACGTGCCGCAATAGCCCGCGTACATGCCAATCGCCAGCAGCGGTGCCGGGTTACCATGGTGAACGTTAATCAGGAACGGCAAGGCGATACCGGCGCTGAGCACCGGGAATGCCGCGAAGGCGTTGCCCATGATCATGGTGAAAAGCACCATGCCCACGCAGTAAATCACCACCAGCATGAACCGGCTGTCGGGGTTCACAAACAGGCTAACGACCTTCTGGACTGACTCGCCGGTGTTCGCCACCACAAACACCCCGCCCAGCATGGCCAGCATCTGTGGCAAAATCACCGCCCAGCCAATGGTGTCGACCAGGCGCCGGGACTGGCGAATAGCCTGCAAGGGCGTGCCTTTTGTCAGCCACCAGCCGGTCAGGATCGCCGCCACACAGGCGACGCACAGTGCCGCCAGCGTGAGCTGTTTCTGGTCAAGAAGGAATACGCCCCCTATCGACACCCCTTTCAGGAATAATGTCCCGATCACCGTAACCACCGGGATCATCAGCGCAGGCAGGAAAAGCCAGTTTTTCAGCCGCGTTGACGAGGCTTCGCGCTCGGCATCGGTAGCCATTTTATAGTGCCCTTTGCCGACAAGACCAAAGCCCGCCAGCAGAGCAATCACAATGACGCAGCCGCCGATAATTCGATAAGCAAGGGATTTGCCCAGCTCCTGCACCATCAGGTCGCCAAACAGGAAGATCCCGCCGAACAGGAACCAGAATAGCGCGGTGGTAAAACGTTTAGGATTCGCGCGATCGCGCAGGGTCATCACGACCAGCAGCATCACGACAAAGCCGATCAGGTAATACACGCGGTTAATGGTGATCAGGGTCATCATGGCGCGATCTCCTGTGTACCCTGCTCAGCGCGCCAGGACATAACGTCACGACGGATGCTGGCATCCAGACGCAACAGGCGCGTCATATGAATAATCAATGCCGCGATGGCGGTCGGAATGGCCCACAGGCCGATATGCAACGGTTCAATGCCCTGTATCCCATTCTCTTTCAGGAAAGCGTCGATCAGCAGCACCGCGCCAAACGCGATAAAAATATCTTCGCCAAAGAAAACCGCGATGTTGTCGCATGCCGCGGCATGCGCTTTGATCTTGTCCCGGATATGTTGCGGCAGTTCGCCATACTCATTGAGCGCTGCGCCTTCGGCCATCGGTGCCAGCAGCGGACGAACGGTCTGAGCATGCCCACCCAGCGACATCAATCCCAGCGCGGCCGTCCCTTCACGCGCCACAAAATAGAGCATCAGAATACGTGCCGAGGTGGCGCTGGCAATCTTTGCCACCCACGCCTGCGCCCGCTCTTTCAACCCGTAATATTCCAGCAGGCCAATAACCGGCAGGATCAGAATAAAGGTCGCCAGGGAACGACTGTTGACGAACTTCTCGCCAAAGGTCTCCAGCAACATCCCAAAATCCATGCCAACCAGCAGTCCGGTAGCCAGCCCCGCCACCACAACCACCAGTAGCGGGTTGAAACGCAGAGCAAAACCAATAACCACCACCGGTATACCGATGAGCGGCAACAGTGTCGAACCGTCCATAAACGTTTACCCTATCCAAAGTGAGCGTTGCGCGCCGGCGGCTATTTTTTTAATACTTCGCATCATGGCGAAGCGGGATGCAGTGCGGCGCGCGATGTTGTGTTTTGCGTCAGGCTCCGCAGAACCTGCACTAAAAAGCTATATCTGAACCACAAAAACATGTAAACAATTTATCAATAAAATGTTCTTATTTTATCGATGAGTTTACATTTCCTGGCCAACGTCACCCCCCGTAAGGAACGTTATGACTGCAAAGAAGAGTGCTGGATCATCAAATCACGACGATATAACCGATGGCCGTATCGTGTCCTCTCGCCATCTGGTATCGGAACGTTGCGCGGAATTATCAGAGCTGGAGTACGCGTTGATCATGACCAGCAACGCGTTTAACAAATGGATGGTGCGCTGCATGACCGCCGCCGGTGAGCCAGATATGGGCGCTTTTGATGTCTCGCTTCTGCATCACGTGAACCACCGCGACCGCAAGAAAAAGCTGGCCGACATCTGTTTTGTCCTGAACGTGGAAGATACCCATGTGGTGACGTATGCACTGAAGAAGCTGGTCAAGGCGGGCTACGTGACGAGTGAAAAAGCTGGAAAAGAGCTCTATTTCTCAACGACGGAGGAAGGGAAAGCGTTATGCATGAAATACCGCGACGTGCGGGAAGCGTGCCTGATCAATATCCATGCGGAGAGCGGGATTTCCGGAGCGTCTATTGGTGACACCGCGCAGCTGCTCCGGACCATATCTTCCCTGTATGACACCGCCGCGCGGGCGGCGGCATCACTGTAGTTAAGGGCGTCTGAAAAGCGAAATACTTCGTCCGGCCAGATGGTAATCCACGGCTTTGGTGATGACCGTCCCGGGGACAACGTCATCCGCCGTGGAGAGTTCCAGTACCCAGCCTCCTTCGCCAAACTGGGGGATCTGGAACGGCACGGTGCCTTCAAACGGGTTAAACAGCATCAGCACATCGTGCCAGAGGCCCGGCTCCTGTCTGAGGTCCGGTCTGCTGATGGATACGCCGAGGGTTGAACCTTCATCCCACTGCTCATCCTGCTGCGGGCCGCCGCCGGCGTTAAACCAGCGGATCTCAAGTCCGTCGCGCCAGCTTTCTCGCCGCAGCAATGGCTGTTTCGCGCGAAGGGCAATCAGATGGCGGGTAAAGTCGCGCAGGGCGGTGTCGTTTTCCGATAACCCCTTCCAGTCGATCCAGGAGATCTCGCTGTCCTGGCAATACCCGTTATTGTTGCCCTTTTGCGTACGGCCAAACTCATCCCCGGCCAGCAGCATTGGCGTGCCGTGAGAGAACAACAGCGTGGTGAGGAAATTACGCTTCTGCCGCTCCCGGGTAGTGATAATATCCGGATTCTCTGTCGGCCCTTCCTCTCCGTAGTTATACGACCGGTTATCGTTATGCCCGTCGTTATTGTCTTCACCATTGTCGGCATTATGCTTTTCGTTGTAAGACACCAGGTCATTCAACGTAAAGCCGTCGTGGGCGGTGATAAAGTTGATGCTGGCCCACGGACGGCGTCCGCGCAGGTCGTACAAGTCACCGGAACCGAGCAGGCGCGCGGCGAAGTCGTTAGACACGTTATCGCCCTTCCAGTACTCACGTACGGTATCGCGGTATTTGTCGTTCCACTCCCCCCAGCCTGGCGGGAAGCCGCCGACCTGATAACCGCCGGGGCCGATATCCCAGGGTTCACCAATCAGCTTCAGACGGGATAACACCGGATCCTGCGTGACGGCATCGAAAAAGCCACCGCGTGGATCAAAGCCTTCGGGCTCACGGCCCAGAATTGTCCCGAGGTCGAAACGGAAACCGTCAATATGCATCGATTCGGCCCAGTAGCGCAGTGAATCCATCACCATCTGGAGCACTCTCGGGTGGGAGGTATTCACCGTATTCCCCGTTCCGGTGTCGTTAATGTAATACCGGTGTTGATCGGGTAAGGTGCGGTAATAGCTGAAGTTGTCGATCCCCTTAAACGACAGCGTTGGGCCGAGCTCATTGCCTTCTGCCGTGTGGTTATAGACAACATCAAGGATCACCTCGATGCCTGCGTCATGATAGGCGCGCACCATATCGCGAAAACCCTGGATCCCCGCCGGACCGTAATAGCGTGACGCCGGTGCAAAGAAGCCGAGCGTGTTGTAGCCCCAGAAGTTTTTCAGCCCCCTGTCGAGCAGGTGTTGATCGTCCGGGAACCAGTGAACCGGCAGCAGTTCAACAGAGGTGATGCCAAGGCTTTTGATATAATCGACCGAGGCTTTGTGTCCCATCCCTTCAAACGTACCGCGCAGTTCAGGCGGAATCGCCGGGTTAAGCTGGGTAAAGCCCTTCACGTGGCTCTCATACACAACGGTATTCGGCCACGGAATGATTGGCCGGTTATCATCCTGCCAGTCAAAAGCATTGGGGTCGATGACCTTGCATTTTGGCGTGAACGGCGCGCTGTCGCGGGTATCAAAACTGAGGTCGAGATCGTCATGACCCAGCTCATAGCCGAAATGGGCGTCGTTCCAGTCGATATCGCCCACCAGTTCACGGGCATACGGATCGATAAGCAGTTTATTCGGGTTGAAGCGATGCCCGTTTTCCGGGTCATACGGGCCGTAAACACGATAGCCGTACAGCGCGCCAGGCTTCAGATCCGGCACATAGCCGTGCCACACTTCATGGGTATATTCCGGCAGCTCCAGCCGGGCGATTTCGGTTTTTCCTGAAGGGTCAAACAGACAGAGCTCAACCCGCTCCGCATGTGCTGAAAACAGCGCAAAGTTGACCCCCTTCCCGTCATAATTTGCGCCTTGCTGCTGGCCATGACCGGCCCGAATTTCAAACGTATTATCCTTTGGCATTTTTTGTTCTCCACGATCATTCGCAGGTAAGCAGAACCATTAAGCATCCCGTTTCAGACGTTACATCCAGCGTCTCTTGCAGAACCCGGCTTTCACCGGTGAACAGATCCCGGTAGCGTTTTCCTGCCAGCGCATCGGGTATAGCAATAGTGGTATTGGCCCACAGTGCTTCATGGGTTGTCACGTCGAAGACCAGCCGCGGCACGGCAACAATCAGCGCCTCCTCGTCTTTCACGCGTGCGTAAACAATCAGGTTCTCCGCCCGCTCGCCGCTCACCTTCAGTGGCAGCCAGTCACCGTAATGGAATAGCGCGGCATAATGTGGACGAAGCCGTAACAGCGTGGCGGTGACATATTGCTTAACGCTTCCGTCTCGCCAGCATTCCGGGCGGGCAAATACCCCGGCATCCGCCGTGCTGAGGTGGTGCACCAGCGCGGGGAAATCCGGTTCCCGTCGGTTATCCGGGTCGACAAGGCTAAAGTTAAGCGCTTCGCAGCCCTGATAGATGTCCGGTACCCCAGGTGCGGTGAGTTTGATCACCGTCTGGCTGAGGCTGTTCATCAGCCCTGCACGGATAAAAGGCTGCATCGCCTCACTGAAATCCTTCAGGAACAGCGTGTTGTCCGGTGAAAGCAGATGCCGGGCATAGCTCAGCACCACGCTCTCATAGCTTTCGTTGCTGTCTATCCAGTCTGTGCGTTGTTTGGCTTCGCGCAGCGCTTTCTCCAGGAAGCCGAGGAAGCGCTCTTCGAGTGATTTCAGCCCGTCGACATCGTCAGGTGACAGCGTGGCGGGCCAGACGCCGGCCAGAGCCTGATAAATCATCCAGGTATCGGCAGCGTTCGGCGCGGTACCGTCGCTCAGAAAACGCACGTGGGTTTGATTCATCTGCCGCCAGCGGGCCAGATTTTCGCCCCACTGTTCCGGCGCTTCCGTCAGGGTATAGAGGCGTGCCCGGGCATCTTCACCGCGCTTCGTGTCATGGGTGGATGTCCCGAGTAAGGCGTCAGGCTGGCGAGCAAGACGGATGCGCATTTCCTGATGAAAACGCGATAGCGAAAAGGCGCGCGGCGTCGGGTCTGCACCCACTTCGTTAAGCGCCAGCTCCAGGTTATGGCGAAAGAACAGCGTATCTTCCACGGATTTCGCCATCAGTGGCCCGGTGAGTTGCTGGAAGCGGGTTCTGAAACGAGCCGCGTCGTCGTGGCAATTTTCAGGAAGATCGCCGGTAAGAATACATACGATCAGGCTCAGGGCCGCTTCAGAGGTGTTAACGCTTGCGACAACGCGATTGAGCAGCGCCACGTCAGAGGCGGTTAATCCTTCACGGGTGCCGTAGGTCCGATACACCGGAAACGCGATCAGCAGCTCGCGCAACGCATGGTGGATCTCGTCGGGTTGCAGTTCAACCGCATTGCGTCGGGCAAGATCGGTGGCGATAGTTAACAGGGTAGTGAATTCGCCCTCAAAATTGCGATCGGTCATCAGCCCTTTGGCATCCCGTAACGCTGCAAACCGATCAACGGTTTCCCCGAGCGTGTCGTCATGGATTTTCTCCAGGCGGTCAAGGCGGCTGTCGTCCACCAGAACTTCCGCCAGCGAGGCAATAAACTCGTACCCCGTGGTGCCGGAGACTGGCCATTCGACGGGCAGCTGTTCCCCCTTGGCGAGAATTTTTTCAACCGTGATGTAACACGCCGGTCCGGTTGCCTGGCGCAGACGCTGCAGATAGCCCAACGGATCGGCCAGACCGTCGATATGGTCAATTCGCAGACCGTCAACGACGCCAGAATGAACCAGTTCAAGGATCAATCGGTGTGTATCACTAAATACCGACGCGTCTTCAACCCGCACGCCCACCAGGCCGGTGATTTCGAAGAAACGCCGCCACGAGAGCTGTTTCGGGGCTTCACGCCAGGACATCAGCCTCCAGCTCTGGGCCTCGTGCAGCGCCGCAATGCTTTTACCCTCCACAAAGGTACCCGGGTTAAGAGGATAGGCGGTGTCGTAGTAGACCAGCGCGGCTTTGTCCGTGACAGGGTCACGTTTTACAGTGATGGCGCCCTTCTCAAGCTCCGCCTCAAAGGTGTCGCCCAGAAACGGCAGCGTAAGCGGCCGTGACCAGTCAATATCGAAATAGCGTGCGTAGCGGCTCTGTTTGCCGTGCTCAATCATGTCTCGCCACCAGTGATTCTCCAGCGAGGTCGACATGTGGTTAGGCACAATATCCAGTATCAAGCCCATTCCCGCCTGCCTGAGTGCGGCCGCCATACGGTCGAATCCTTCTCGTCCGCCAATGGCGGGGTCGATTTCATTCGGGTCGGTCACGTCATAGCCGTGCGTAGAGCCGGTTGTGGCGGTAAACACAGGTGAGGCGTAAAGATGGCTGATGCCGAGATCTTTCATATACGGCACCAGTTCCACGACACGGTCAAACGTCATGCCGTTACGGAACTGAATACGGTAGGTCGCGGAAGGGATCATAACGATGCTTCTCCATCAGCAAAGCGAACAATAATACTGTTCGGCGGTAACACCTCGTTCACCTCCGGCCAGCTAAAGAGCGTTTCTCCTGCCAGTGCAGGCACATCAACAGCCTTATTGCCGGTATTGAACGCCAGAGACAACGTTCCGGTCGGGAATCGCCAGCTCACTGCAATCATGCCGGGTGCCGTCCTGATGACCTTGCCCTCCACCGTGACGCCCTTTCGCAGTAACGGAACGATATGACGATGGCGCAACGTCAGCAGCGTTCGCGTGAAGCGAAGCCACGTTTTACCGTCATCGGTGGCGACCTTATTCCAGTCAATTTTAGAGCGAACAAAGGTCTGCACGTCATTCGGGTCGGGGACGGACGCATCGTGCCCGGCATGGCCGGTAAACTCTTTTGCGCGCCCTTCTCGCACTGCTTTAGCAAGCTCACCGTGAAAATCGGTAAAGAACAAAAACGGATTGGTTTCACCAAACTCTTCCCCCATAAACAGCAGCGGAATATGGGGCGAAAGCAGCAGTGCAGCAAGCAACACCCGTGTTTTATCGGCCCCCGCGAGGGCGATCAGTCTCTCTCCCTGAGCGCGGTTGCCGGTTTGATCGTGGTTTTGAATAAAATCGACAAAAAACTGTGGCGGCTGCGTGTGACATTCCACGCCGCGCGATTTGCCGGTCTGGAGAGAAACCTCGCCCTGATAGACAAAACCTTCCGTCAGCGCACGGGCGAGTTTTTTCTCCGGTTCAAAGGCAAAATCCTGGTAGTACGCATGCGTTTCGCCGGTGGCAAAGACATGCGCGGCATTGTGAAAGTCATCGTTCCACTCCGCGGTAAAAAGCGGGGTCGCACCGTGTGCGTCACGCGGATGCAGGAAGATAACGTTACGGCTGTCTTCGGTGGTGAGATGGATCTGCCGCCCGGGGATAGCCTCGCGAATGCGTTCGGCAATCTCCTGCAGGATATGTTTATCCGATGCGTCTTTAATCTGGTCGATGGCATCAAACCGTAATCCATCAAGATGGTATTCCGTCAGCCAGAACAGCGGGGCTTCGGTAATGTATTGCCTGACCGGCTCAGCCTCGTAAGCAATCCCGTTGCCCCAGGGCGTCATCCGTTCCGCGTCGAAAAACGCGGGTGACAGCACAGGCAGATAATTGCCTTCCGGGCCGAAGTGGTTAAGCACAATATCCAGCACGACAGAAAGCCCAAGCCCATGCGCAGCATCGATAAAGGCGTGGAAGTCTTCTGGCGTGCCATAGGCAGAGTGAGGTGCATACAGCAATACCCCGTCATATCCCCAGCCGCGCGATCCGCCAAACTGTGAGACGGGCATGACTTCAATCTGGGTAATGCCAAGTTCAGCCAGGTAAGGCAGTTTTTCAATGGCGGCCCGGAAGGTGCCCTCCGGGGTAAAGGTGCCGATGTGCAGCTCGTAAATCACCGTGTCTTCCCACGGACGCCCTGCCCACTCCCGGTTGCCGGGCGGATACCGTCTGGCATCGATAACAACCGAGGGACCGTTAACATCCCCAGCCTGGGCGCGCGACGCCGGATCGGGAACGGCCATGCCGTCCGGCAAAACATACTGATATTCTGTGCCGTGCGTGACGCCGGGGACGTCAATCTGGAACCAGCCGCTGCCGACCGCCGTCATTGGCAAGTCGTTTTCTGCCAGACGTAGCGTAAGTTCTTTCTGTCCTTCTGCCCAGACGCGAAAACGTACAACGTCATTGGAAATAAACTCAGCACCCCAGTGTTTTTGAAATGTCCTGAATTCCATTCATTGTCCTCGAATGACCCACATTTTACGCGGAATGAAGTACAAGCTTAGTTCAGGATCAAAAGAGTGTTACGCCAGCGGTTTTAATGGCTTCATCTATTATTTATAAAAATATTCGCCACAAGGAATACCATGCAGATTCGAAAAGGATTAAATACCGACCTCGCACGTCTTGAATGCTGTGACTTTTCATTCACCGTCAGTCACGTTGCGCGGGAGCCTTTTATACATTGTGATTTGCATATCGACGCTGTCGCCGTGCCTTATCGTAAAACGTATGAGCTCGATATGCAGACCCTTGAAAATCATTGCGTTAATCCGGATGCCATATTTCTTGTGGCCGAAACAGATGAGGGAGAAATTGCCGGTTTTATCACCGCCTCAATGAGCTGGAATAAATTTATCGCCGTTGACTATATTGCCGTTGAACGCACGAAACGCAGAGCTGGCGCGGCGCAAAAATTGATGGCGGCCGCACACGTGTGGGCGCGAAGCGTCAACGCGGCTGGATTAAGGCTCGAAACCCAGAATGTGAATGTTTCTGCCTGCCTGTTCTACCGTCATTATGGCTTTACGTTAGGCGGATACGATCGTTTCCTCTACAACGCATTACCGGAAAAAGACGAAATCGCCCTGTTCTGGTATTACATGCTGATCTGACCCTGGCTCTAACGGATATTGGCGGACGAAAGCGATTAGTCTGAAAATTATCCACCCAGCGCGCAAGGGAATGTGCGTCAGAATATGACTCACCTGCCTCCCTTCATTTTTCTGTCACTTAATTTCAATACGCTTACATGATTTTGACAATGACGTTAAGGAAAGAAGAGTGAATTCAATGGCTAAGGCATTACTGCTGGCATTACCTGTTTTGAGCGCGACCGCCACGGCAGCCGACCACGAAATCTGTGAGCCGAAAGCGTATGAGATGGCGCTGCGCTATCAACAGAAATCGGCAGAAATCATGGCACTTCAGCTGCAGACCTACCGTTTCGCCACCGAGCGTTTTAACGAAAAAATAAAAGGGCTGTCTACGCCAGAGAACTATGCCGTTGTGATGGATCTTGATGAAACGGTGCTGGATAACACCCCGTTACTGGCGCGTGATGCCGAACAGTGCCACGACTATACGAAATGGGACACCTGGAGTGACTGGGAAAAGCAGGGAAAACCGGGATTAATTCCTGGCGCGAAGGCGTTTCTTGATCGCGTGAATCAAAGTAAGGTCCGTATTTATTATGTATCTGACCGCATGCAGGAAAACAAAGCAGATACGCTCAATACGTTAAAATCCCTTGGCTTACCGCAGGTTTCAGAAGATAGCGTTCTGCTCGATACGGTCAGTAAAGAAGCCCGCCGCCAGAGCATCCTGAAGAAACAGCAGATAATCATGCTCTTCGGTGACAGCCTGCCTGATTTCGCCGCGCAATTTAAAAACAAAAAGCCGAGCGAAGCGCAGCGTGAACTCGTTGAGGCCAGCGCCGATCGCTTTGGCAGTGACTGGATTGTGTTGCCCAATGCCGCGTATGGCTCGTGGTCAAAAGCCACGCTTGAAGGCTGGAAAGCCCCGCTGAAGCAATAACGTCTGGCTTGCCGGGTGGCACATTGCTGCCACCCGACATTTGATCCGACCTATTCATCCCGTTTATAGGTCCTATCATTATCAGGCGGGTTCATATAATTTTACGGAGAAGTAAGATGAGCTCTTTCTGAAGGAGACCCTTATGCTGACCGTAAAAAAACTTGCCCTGACAACGCTGATTTCCAGTTCGTTATTGTTCTACCCTGCGCTTCAGGCTTCGGCAGAAACGCCCCAGCACGTGGTTAAACAGCCTGCCGGGGGGTACAGTGTGCAGGTTGGCGATATTATGGTGACCTCGTTTACCGACGGTACCGTGGCGCAAGACCTGCACAAATTACTTCGTCGGACGACCCCGCAGAAAACCGATGCGTTGCTCACACAAAATTTCCAGACCAACCCGGTAGAGGCGTCCATTAACGCTTTTCTGATTGCGCTACCCGGCCACAAGATTCTGGTGGATACCGGCTCAGGCCAGCTTTTTGGCCCCGGTAACGGCGGGCGACTGATTGAGAGTCTGGCAACGCAGGGGATCGCGCCGCAGGACATCACCGAGATTTTACTGACCCATGCACACTCCGACCATGCCGGAGGCCTGGTCAAAGATGGCAAGGCGGTGTTTACCAATGCGCGCGTTTTTGTCGGCAAACCTGACATCGACTTTTTCTTTAACAACGATAATCAGAAAAAAACCGGCTACGACCAGAACTACTTCGATGTCGCGCAGAAAACCTTAAAACCGTATCGTGATGCCGGCAAGGTGGTTCCTTTTTCCGGAACCTCGCAGCTTCTGCCCGGGATAACCGGCACGGTTCACCCGGGCCATACGCCTGGATCGGCCTTCTATACGCTGGAAAGTAAAGGCGAGAAAATCACCTTTGTCGGCGATATTATCCACGTCGCGGCGGTACAGTTCCCGCAGCCCGCCGTGACCATCGCCTACGACCAGGATCAGGACGGTGCGGCACGTGTCCGCCAGGATGCTTTTGCTGATTTTGTGAAAAACAGAGACCTTGTCGCAGCCCCCCACCTGCCGTTCCCGGGTATCGGTTACGTCACGAAAGGCGAGCACGGCGGTTACGCCTGGGTGCCCGTCACCTATACCAATCGTGACAGCCACAGCGCAAAGTAAAACGGATAACACGATGACGCCCGTTGCTGAGATGGATATCGACCTGATCCTGACGCTGGATGCATTGCTCCAGGATCAGAACATCACCCATGCGGCCGCGCGGCTCGGCATCAGCCAGCCCGCGATGTCCGCCCGTCTGGCGCGCCTGCGTTCGCTCTTTGGCGAACCGTTGTTTATCCCTTCCCCACATGGACGTGGGGTGTTGCCCACGCCCAGAGCGGAAGCGCTGCGGCCGCAGGTCATGACCGTATTGCGGGGCATTAACGCGATGTTTGCCCCCACCACCTTTGATGCGCAAACCAGCCAGCGGACATTTGTGATTGCCCTGCATGAAAATCCGGCCCTGATGCTGGGTGCCGAACTGCTTAATCAGTTCCGGGCCCATGCCCCGGGGATCCGCTTGCGGTTCGCGCTGCCAGAAATGGCAACCCTGCCGCAGCAGCTGGAAAAGGGTGATGTGGATGTCTATATCGGTGTGAGCACCGGCGCGCACGACGGCTGGGTCAGACGTAAACTTTTCGATGACCAGTTTGCAACAGCCCAGCGAAAAAGCCACCCCCGCGGTGTCGGGCCACTGGATCTGGAGCACTATTGCGCACTCTCTCATCTGGTGGTCTCTTCAGAGGGTGACCCGTTTACCGGCTTTGTGGATCAAACCCTGGGCGGACTGGGGTATCAGCGCAACGTGGTGATGTCCACACAGAGCTACGCCATGGCACCTCCGCTTGTCGCCAGCACGGACCTGCTCTGCACCTTACCGGAACGTATGCTGCAACGCTTTGCCTCGACGCTGGATATCTTTCCCCCGCCGCTGCCGCTGCAGCCGATTACCATCAGCATGTACTGGCACCCGAAAAACAGTCAGGATCCGGCAAGCCTCTGGCTGCGCGAGCAACTGCTGCTGGCCGCGGGACGTCAGATGTGATCGAGGGTATGCAGGAATTTCTTTAACACCTCTGAGCGAATGATCCTGTGGCACACCAGCTTCAGCTCGCTTTCCCTGAGCCTGTCAATGATGTCGACGTACACGACATTCTCCACGCTGACTGCCCTGGCGGAGACCGGCAGTAGCGCCATGCCAAACCCCGCAGAGACCAGGCTGATGACAGTAGGTACGTCGGTGGCGTTTTGTACCACCTCAGGCTGGAAACCTGCGCCGTAACAAACGTCATAGAAGTACTGTTCGAGGCCCATTCCCTTCGGGTCGCGCAGGGAGATCCATTTTTCGTCTTTCACCGAGGCGAGCGTAAGCGCGGACGATTTTGCCAGAGGATGCTGTGAAGAGAGCGCCAGCACCGTTTTCTCGGACGTAAACGGGCGGCTTTGCAGGTCGTCAGGCAGAGACGGCAGCGGCGCCCGGATGATGGCCACATCCAGCTGGTTGCTTTGCACGGCGCTATAGAGCGTCTGCACATTCCCCGTCATTAGCGACATGGTGATGGCAGGCCACCGACTGTGCATCTGGCGCAGCGCGGCAGGCAGCCTGGTGTCAAACATGGCGCTCGATACGCACCCGAGATTCAACACCCCTTGCTCCCCCCTCGCCGTTTGCCTGGCGTCCAGTACCGCCTGTTCCGTCAGGGCGATCGCCAGCCTGGCTTTCTCCAGGAAAGCTTCACCGGCCGGCGTCAGGGTTAAACGGCGGTTCGCCCGGCTAAAGAGCGTAACGCCTAACCGTTCCTCTAACGTTTTAATCTGCTGACTCAGCGCGGGTTGTGCCATGTTCAGGCGCTCCGCAGCCCGGTGCATGTGAAGCTCTTCCGCAACGACAATGAAATTACGCATCTGACGAAATTGCATAACGCTTCCCCGGATTTTTTGATAATAAATTTCTTATCAAAATAGCAGTAATGATGCAATTGATGCTATGGGCTATTGCCATAAAAATGGAGGCATGCAAACACGGGAGGAAAAAATGGAAAGCCCAGTCAACGATCTCAGAAGTGCCATCGCGTTACTGCAACGCCACGAAGGACAATATATTGAAACGGATCATCCGGTGGATCCCAACGCGGAGCTGGCGGGTGTTTATCGACACATTGGTGCGGGCGGCACGGTGAAACGCCCTACCCGAACGGGCCCGGCCATGATGTTCAATAACGTTAAAGGCTATCCGGATTCGCGTATCCTGGTGGGCATGCACGCCAGCCGGGAAAGAGCGGCACTCCTTCTGGGATGTGAACCCTCGACGCTCGCGCAGCACGTCGGTCAGGCCGTGAAAAACCCGATCGCGCCGGTTGTTGTCCCGGCATCGCAGGCCCCTTGCCAGGAGCAGGTATTCTACGCTGACGATCCTGATTTTGATCTGCGTAAACTGCTTCCGGCCCCGACAAATACGCCGATTGATGCTGGCCCGTTCTTCTGTCTGGGGCTGGTACTGGCAAGCGATCCGGAAGACAGTTCGCTGACTGACGTCACGATTCACCGTCTCTGCGTTCAGGAGCGCGATGAGCTTTCCATGTTCCTGGCCGCGGGGCGCCACATTGAGGTCTTTCGTAAAAAGGCTGAAGCAGCCGGAAAACCGCTGCCGGTGACGATCAACATGGGGCTCGACCCGGCGATTTATATCGGCGCCTGCTTTGAAGCGCCCACGACGCCGTTTGGTTATAACGAACTGGGCGTTGCCGGGGCGCTGCGTCAGAAACCGGTCGAACTGGTGCAGGGCGTGGCGGTAAAAGAGAAAGCGATCGCGCGGGCTGAAATCATTATCGAAGGCGAACTGCTGCCAGGCGTGCGCGTTAGAGAAGACCAGCACACCAACAGTGGCCATGCGATGCCGGAATTTCCGGGCTACTGCGGCGAGGCAAACCCTTCTTTGCCCGTCATCAAAGTGAAAGCCGTCACCCTGCGTCACCAGGCAATCCTGCAAACGCTGGTGGGGCCAGGTGAAGAGCACACCACGCTCGCAGGCCTGCCAACGGAGGCCAGCATCCGCAATGCCGTTGAAGAGGCCATTCCGGGCTTCCTGCAAAATGTCTATGCGCATACCGCGGGCGGCGGTAAGTTCCTCGGCATTCTGCAGGTGAAAAAACGCCAGCCATCCGATGAAGGACGTCAGGGACAGGCGGCGCTTATCGCACTCGCGACCTATTCCGAGCTGAAAAACATCATTCTTGTCGACGAAGACGTGGATATTTTCGACAGCGACGACATCCTGTGGGCGATGACCACCCGCATGCAGGGAGATGTCAGCATCACCACTATTCCAGGGATCCGCGGCCACCAGCTGGATCCGTCGCAGTCGCCGGATTACAGCACGTCGATTCGCGGAAACGGCATTTCCTGTAAGACCATCTTCGACTGCACGGTACCGTGGGCGCTGAAGGACCGCTTCGAACGCGCGCCGTTTATGGAGGTTGACCCACGTCCGTGGGCACCAGATTTGTTTGACACAAAACACGACTAGCGCGTTCGCGATACAAAAGAGCGTATGGCTTTCGGGTCATACGCTCTTCTGTTTTTCATCGCAGGCAAAAAGGGAAATTGCCGCTTCCCCTGCTTTCTTGTACCCTTTCGTCGTTAACCCCAACCCCACAAGAACTGAGACATCCGGACGCTTATGACTGCACACCTTTCTAAAGACCCTTTACATGGCGTAACGCTGGAGATGCAGGTCAATGCCCTGGTTGCACGATATGGCTGGAGTGAGTTGGGCGATCGAATCAAAATTAACTGTTTCAGAAAAGACCCAAGCGTTAAATCGAGCCTGAAATTTCTGCGCCGCACGCCCTGGGCTCGCGCAGAAGTTGAAGCCCTGTATCTTGATTCCCTGAATGATGAGGGGATCGCAGAACCGGACGAACCCGCCTTTAACCCCTGGGCTAACAGTCGGATAACCAAGAGCTAAAACGCAAATGACGCGACATGTAAAACGGATTGGTGCGCTGACTGCCTGTGCACTTTTACTTGTTAGTTGCTCCTCAAAACCACCAAAATCACTGGTAACGCCTCTCCCAACCGCGAGCAAACCGACCCAGCAGGCTAACGAGCCGATGCGTGGGATCTGGCTGGCAACCGTCTCACGCCTGGACTGGCCTCCGGTGGCCTCAGTGAATGGCCGCGATGCGCAAGACCGCATCGCGATGCAAAAACAGGCCCTGACGAACAAGCTCGACAAGCTTAAGCACCTCGGTATCAATACCGTGTTTTTCCAGGTCAAACCGGACAGCACGGCGCTCTGGTCGTCTAAAATTCTGCCGTGGTCAGATATGCTCACCGGCAATATCGGCGAGTACCCGGGCTACGATCCGCTGCAGTTTATGCTCGATGAAGCGCACAAGCGCGGCATGAAAGTCCATGCCTGGTTCAACCCTTACCGCGTTTCAACCAATACCAAACCGTCGACCATTGCCGCGCTGAACCGCACGTCGTCATTGCAGCCTTCCAGCGTTTATGTCCAGCACCCGGAATGGATTCGTATTGCCGGCGATCGTTTTGTACTCGACCCCGGCATTCCGCAAGTGCGTGACTGGATAACGCAGGTGGTCACCGAAGTGGTTGCGCACTATCCCATTGATGGCGTGCAGTTTGACGACTATTTCTATACTGAATCACCGGGATCCGCGCTCAATGACGCGCAGACTTTCAGACAATACGGTCAGGGATTTGCCTCTAAAGCAGACTGGCGCCGCCACAATACGCAGCAGCTGATTGTGCAGGTCTCCCGGGCCATTAAGCAGACGAAGCCTGGCGTGGAGTTTGGTGTCAGCCCGGCTGGCGTATGGCGTAACCGCTCATTCGACCCGGCAGGCTCAGACACGCGCGGTGCCGCAGCCTACGATGAATCCTACGCCGACACGCGTCAGTGGGTGCAGCAGGGCCTGCTGGACTATATCGCACCACAAATTTACTGGCCTTTCTCCCGGGATGCGGCGCGCTATGACGTGCTGACGAAATGGTGGGCAGAGGTGGTGAAACCGACGCATACCCGCCTGTATATCGGCATTGCGTTCTACAAGGTAGGCGAACCGTCGAAAAATGAACCGGACTGGACGGTTCAGGGCGGCGTGCCGGAGCTGAAAAAACAGCTCGATCTCAACGATTCTCTGCCCAACGTGAATGGCACGATCCTGTTCCGCGAAGATTATCTTAACCAGCCGCAGACGCAGGAAGCCGTCAGCTACCTGCGCGGACGCTGGGGTAGCTGACCGGTCAACATCAGGCAGAAACACCCTGTTTCTGCCTGTTTTTGACTACGGCTTCGGCCCAAACATCGCCTCAAGCTGTTTTTCATCCGGCATGCCGACCACCTGCTGAAGCTCATTATCGGCATTCAGATAATAAATGGCGGGCGTAGCGTTCGCGCCCAGGTTGTCCATTAACGTCTGGTGTTTTTGCAGTATGTCGACGGTTTCACGGGATGCAGTGCCCTGCGGTTTTGGCAATTTTTTCCCGCCAGAAAGCTCGTAATCACGCCATGCCGAAACGGGATCTTTCGCATTCAGGATAGCGGAGGCATTACGCCCACTGTTGGGGTTGAGAAACGCCACCAGCAGCGTATTAAGCTGCACCTTGCCCGCCTTCACCCACGGCTGCGCCTCGGACCAGAATTGCTTGCAGTATGGGCAGAACGGATCGGCAAAGACGAAGACTTTGCGCGGAGCGTTATCCGCCCCCTCTTTCAGGGGATGCGCCGCGTTCAGTTGCTTCCACATTTCGCGTCCCATCGGGGCGTAGATCTCTTTCTGGAAATAGCCTTCACTCAGGTTTTTTCCCTTTTCATCGTACAGATAGCCAGAAATTACGTGCTTGCCGTCAGGGGTTAAAAACAGCGTAACGCCCATATCCTGATACTGCCCCAGCCAGGCCGGCGCGCCCCCTGGTGCATCAATTTTCTTAATGATTTTGATATTCTGCTGCTCGCTGAAGAGCTTCACCACATCCGGTATCGCTTCAGCGGCCTGCGCCAGCCCTGACGTTGCCAGCACCGACAGTAACAGTAATTTTTTCATTTTCCGCTCCGGGATCATTGGGGACGAACCGCCCCCTTCACGTTAACGATTTTTCAGTGCGTCACTGACCATTTCATCGAACTGCTCAAAAGGAACCCAGCCCGGGAGTAACCCTTCGCCAATCAGCGTGGCCGGTGTTCCCTGGATACCCATCTTTTCGGCGATGATCAGGCTGCGTTTGATCGTCACCAGGCTCTCATCATCAGGCGTTGTGACGTTCACCCCGGCCCGTTTTTGCGCCTCCTGAATGCTGGCGTCATCGTGATATCCCTTTTTGGCCATCAGGGTATGGTTAAATTTCATAAATTGCTCAGGATGCGCGCGCCAGACGGTTAAGGCATCGCGTGCTGAGGTCAGTGAACTTTCCGACCGGAAAGGCAAGAACTTAAATACCACCGCCACATCCGGGTGTTTTTCGACGATCTTTTCCAGGTAAGGATCGAATTTCTTGCAGTACGGGCAGTTGTAATCCGTAAAGACCACCAGGGTGAGCTTCGGATCCTTGGCGCCAATGCGCGGCGAGTCCGGGTCGTTAAACAGAAAGTCATAAACCATCTTCTGTGCACGTTGCTCCTGTTCCGGCGTCATGGTCTGCGCCGCCATCACCTGCGCTGAGGTCAACAGTAGCAGAAGCGTAATAAGGATTCTTTTCATAATACATTTAGCCTTTAGCGTTGTTCAGGGTGGCAATAAGCGTGTCTTTATCCAGCAGCGGCGAAAGCATCTCCCCCTCAGGGAAGCCCGGGCCGTACACCTCATTAAACGGGATGGCGTAACGGTTTCGCTTTTCAAGGAATTCGGCGATAAACGCTGAAGGCTTGCTCCAGTCGCCACGCAGCGCCACCACGTCCGGCTGGCTAAGTGCGGCAATAACGTCAGGCTGATTCAACACCCGATGCTCATTTACCTTGCAGGTAACACACCAGTCCGCGGAGATATCCACGAAGACCCGTTTGCCCTGCGCAAGGGCACCCTGAATAGCGTCTTCACTTAGCGGTTGCCACGGGATTGCCTGAGCGACGCTTGCGGTGTTTGTTACAGGCGATGAGGTAAGCAACCCGCGCAGCTGGTACCCGCCAAAGGCTGACAGCGCGATCACCACGCACCAGAACAGCGGCGAGGTTTTCTGCCCGGTCATCGCAAGCAGTGCGATAGCGACGACGATAAGCACTAACATCACGCTCTGGCTCACCGCCTCACCCAGATGCGGGTTAAGCAACGTCACCAGCCACAGGCTGGAAGCCAGCATCATCAGGCCAAGAATAATTTTCAGGCCGTTCATCCAGCGACCGGGTTTTGGCAGCAGCATGGCGGTTTTTGGAACCAGCGCAACAAACAACCACGGCAAACTCATCCCCACGCCGAGCATCAGGAAGATAAGCCACAGGGAATGCAGCGGTGCGCCAAGAGCAAAGGCCACCGCCGTGCCGAGGAACGGCGCAGAACATGGTGTGGCCAGCAGCGTGGCAAACATCCCTTCGCAGAAACTGCCGGCAAGCCCCGTTCCCCCTGCCGTTGCCAGCCGTCCTGCGGCGGCAGAAGGCAGCAGCATCTCAATCGCCCCGAACAGATTGAGTGCGAAGAGGAAGGTCACCGCGACCATCAGGCCAATAAACCACGGATTCTGGAACTGAATACCCCAGCCCAGCGAGGCACCGGTCAGCTTAAGCGCGGTTACCATTGCGGCCAGCAGCATAAAGGAGACCAAAATCCCGGCACTGGTAGCCAGAAAACGGAGCCTGATCATCCGTCTGTCTGAGCCCGCATGGAGCACGCTGTTGAGCTTCATGCCCATCACCGGCAGCACGCAAGGCATCAGGTTCAGGATCAACCCGCCCAGTAGCGCAAAGAGCACCATTTTGCCGGTTCCCTCAGACACGCCCGCCGCTGACGGTTCCGCGGGCGTTGCCCCGACGGTCATCACGGTTTGCTGCGCTTTATCGCCATTGGTAAGCACAAATGACAGCGCTTTTCCCTGCAGTGAAGTGGGTTTATCTCCCCACTCATCGGTCACGGGCACCGTTACCCGAAGCTGATTGCCATCGGCTTTGAGGGTCGGTTCACCGGGAAGAATGTCGCCTTCCAGCGGGTCAAAATAGATCCCCGGCTTGTCCCATTGCCCTTGTGTGGTTCCCGTAATGATCAGCTTGTCGTCTGATAACCAGGCTGACAGGTCTGCGGACACGCCAGATGTCGCGGGAATGGCCTGCATCGCGCGTTCAAACGCGTGGCTGAATCCCTCATCCACCGGCTGGTTAAAATCAAGGTGCAGCTTATAGTCCGTCAGCAGACAGACATTACTGCACGTGGAAAGGGTAAGCGTCCCGTCGAGCGCATCCCCCGCCGCACCGTCGAGGGTTATGGGGATGATGACCTTATCGTGATAGCCCTGGGTGGTCATCCCGGAGATATCAAAGCGCGAAGGCACCGGCCAGTGCCAGTCATCCGTTACGCCAGCCGGCCAGGTGATTTTCGGGGCTACGCCGCCCTCGCCGGGTGAACGCCAGTAGGTTTTCCAGCCGGGCTGCAGCTCAACGGTGAGCAGCGCGAGGATGCGGTTTTGCTCCCTTTCCGCCTGAACGCGGATCCGGGCATGATCGTTTTGCGGGGAAACCAGCCAGCCTGTATCCGCCGCATGGACAATGCCGATGCAGGACAGCCACAGGAAGACGAATCCCCTGAAGAGGTTAAACATGTTTTACTCCGTGAATAGTGAAAATTATCGTGTGGTGACGATGCTTTTCATTCACGGAAAACGCAGTTTTTGAGGTGTATTCGGGGAGGCGGTGCCTGAACGGGCTGTTCTCTCGGAACGCATGCCCGCCCTTGCGTAAACAACTGAAGTAGCGCGAAGAAGATGATAATCGCCGGTAGCGCACCATCAAAGAACAGTGGCTGAGCACAAAGCAGCGAGTGTGCGCCTAACTGACACGGCGATGGCCCGGACGGCTCAGCGTCGCTGGTTTGTGCCGGGGCATCAGCAATCAGGGTCGTTTGCGGATCCAGTCCCTGCAAAAAATGGTTGAGATAAACCGCACGCTGCACCAGGCAAATCGCCATCGCCAGACATGTGATTATCAAAAGCCATTTTCCCAGAAGCTGACGGTTGCGCATAACGTTCCAAATTTACCAGACGCCCCGATCATAAACGATAGTGATGAATCTACAAGTCCTGACAATGTAAGGTTTTGTCTGTCGGCGTTAGTCACCGGTCAGCGCATCATAGACGTCCCGCAGTCGCGTGCGCAGGAAAAGCACCGCCTTGTGCTTACGCGATAACAGCGCCTGCTCGCTGGCCCCGGTTTCCTCTGCCAGCATTTTAATGCTGTAGCCCTGGAGCTCCGTTTTTTCAAAAACCTCGCGCTGAGGCGGCGGAAGTTCAGACAGCGCCTGACCCAGTTCTTCCCACAGCAGCGTTTTAAGGTACTCCTCCTCCGGCGTATGCGGGACACCGAACAGGGTTTCCGCCAGTTCATCTTCGGGGAAGTCCTCATCATCATCCCCGGTAAAATATCCTGAAAGAGAGACCTCACGCTTTTTCCGCGCCCGGTCGGTCATCTCATTACGTGCCGCGCGAAACAGCCAGGCGGCGACGTTTTCGACCGGCTGCTCCACTTTCATCAGCTGATAGGTAACTTCCTGCAAAATATCGTCGGCATCATCGCGCACGGACGTTCGTCCGCGGATAAAGGCTTTCAGCCGGGCGCGGCAGGCATTAAGCGCCGACATCAGCAATGACTCTCCCGCCAGCCCGGTTTTCATCTCGCTCACTCTGCTTCCGGCGTTTTCGGCGCGCTGTCGTCGCGTTTATCTTCGCGATGACCGTGCCAGCCGCAGTGCCCGCGACCATGGCGACCAAAGCCTTCGCGACGCTGCTGAATAAACGCCTCACGCTGTTCGGGGGTCATGTTCATCCAGCGTTCGTGCATACGACGGTGCGCGCCGAACATCCCCGGGCGGAAACCCAGCCCGCCGAACAGGATCCGGCTTAATACCAGAATCCCCAGCGCCTGCCAGAAACCGATGGCTTTCACGCCAAGAATGGCCGGGAGTAAGGCATTCCACAGGGTCATGACCACCAGTCCCAGCACAAGGACGATTACCGCGCCTATCACCAGCCCTTTACCCATACGGTGGTGGCCAAACCCGCGTCCGTGCCCTCTTCCGTGCATATCGAAATCTCTCATGGTGTTTACCTCATTTACAGTGATTGATTATGGCTTGTGATGAGGTAGACGGATGAGGCGGGGAAATATTGCTGGGGAGAATATAAAATTTTTTGTACTTACGGATTTTAACGCATATCGCTCACGACGGGTGGGCGCTATGCGTCACCTCCCGACATATCACCTCGTACGAAAAATTCGTTTAAGTAATGCGGTGGCGATAACGGCCAGGATGATTGACAGCAACGTAAGGAAGATGAGTGAGGATAATAGCGGGTTTAGCATGCCACCTAAACGGGCGAAGTCGCTGGTCGTTAAAAGGCTTAAAGTCACTCATACCATATGCTTACCAGTTCGCCGTTGATATAGCGCTCTTTTTGCCGGGTGACGGGCTCCGGCAACGGAGGCTCCAGCATAACTGACATGTAATGTGCCGTTTTCCTCTTATGGAATAAAACAACCTGCATTTTAAGTGCCGGTCTTTTTGCTTAATCCAGACATCAATTTTGCCATGAAATGATGTCGTCCAGACCTGAGAGCATGCCGGGAAGGTAACTTTCATCAATATCGAAGGAATCGTCAAGGGTAATACTGTCAGCATGGTTTTCAGGCTTCAGTACCATACTAACGCCAACAGCACCGGCAAAATGCGCCTGATGAAACTTAAGCATAACCTGCTCGAATGCCGAGGTTAAACTAATATCCTTAGACTTTCCCCCTGTCTTTAAAGCCTGATGGAGAGCATGTTTATCATTCCTGAATTGCTCGAGTTGACAGACAAAAAACTCTGCAGCAAACTCAGTTTTTAAGACAGGGATTGAGAATTCAACCCATACCATAATACGGCTATAGGCAGGCACCTCATCTTCAGTCAGCCTTTCATAGGGCGTTAATTTAAGGTGCCTGTCACCACTTGTGATATCTATCATGATCCCCTCTTCACGGCATTTAGCTTTATCCTTTGTCGTGGTTTTGGTCGCTTTCGGATGCTGCAGCGCTCGCAGGTGTTTCACCTTTGGCTTGCGCCTGAGCTTTACCTTTGGCTTTTGCGGCTTCGGATCTTTGGTATGCAGCCATTTCGCCGTGACGCCGGTGTATACCTCCCGGTCGGCAATGGCAAACTGATGCCGGTCAACGCACCGTCATTGCGTCCCCATAGTCCAGCTTCCCCCGCTCTGTACGTTGGCGTGCGCGTGGTCATCCAACCTGCACACCTTTTGAGATGAGTGTCCCTCCGGTGTGCTCGATGTTCCCGCCTTTATACACTTCAGGCGTGCCGGTCGCCAGCTTGTTGGTTCATACCACCTCTGGTGTATCGAGCGTGATGCGGGTCGAGGCTTTAGGTACGGTGGACGTAATGGAATCCGACGCGTTGACGTCGGCGGTTTTGATGCCTGACACGAAGAGTGCGCCGCTTTCGGGCTCGTATTCGATAACCGCCCCGTCAGAGAAAATGCCCGGTAGCAAAAAGGCGGTATCGAGCTCACCACCGATGGCCAGCAATAACACCTGCTCACCAACCGAGGGAGCCCACCACACGCGGGAGCGACCGGCGCGAGAGGTGAGCCAGTTTAACCGGCCTGGACACGACACATCCCTCGTCGAGGTCGATATCGGTCACAATGCCGGTGCGAATGAGATTTCTAAGAAGACGTAAAATTTCGTTGGTTTGTATGTTTATGTCGCAATCGTGAGTTATTTTGATTTAACATGAAATTCGACTAGATTCTGGCATATCTTACACAACAAACTTATGACCATCAGGATTAGATAATGAATACCGTTTTCTTCAGCAATCCAGATAATCAATATCTCATTTCAAATAAACTTCGTGAATTGAATGCAATGGACACCGATGGCGAGATAAGTTTCAGTAAAGAACGAGACTACCTCGTGATGGGGGCGTTACAACTTTTTTTAAAACATGCTGCAATATGGGATGAAAGGGTTCAGTTTAATATACAGCTAATCGGTGAGACGTTCATTAGAGAGCTAAAGACACCTGTAAATGAAGAAAATCTTAACTTACTCTTCACTTCTTGCTTCAGATTTTTTATGGAAAATCATATCTTCCATAAAGACAATCTATTTCAACTCACCGAGGCCATAAAACAATTCGCAATTTGTAGACAAGATGAATTCGACGAAAGATCATCAAGCCAGATCACATATACTCTAAAAGAAATGCCTCTAACAATGATTAGAGAGATTTTAAGTAGCGATAACGCTAAGGAAGGTGCGAATAAGCAGGTCATGTCTTCCCAAGCTGACTCGTTGATTAAAATTTCGCGGATCTGGGCCGATTTTTTTCCCGCAAACACATCGAATCAGCCTATTTAGGCTATTTTTTCCACCATTTCTGGCGTTATTTCCGGTTTTTACTGAGATCTCTCCCACTGACGTATCATTTGGTCCACCCGAAACAGGTTGGCCAGGGTGAATAACATCGCCAGTTGGTTATCGTTTTTCAGCAGCCCCTTGTATCTGGCTTTCACGAAGCCGAACTGCCGCTTGATGATGCGAAACGGGTGCTCCACCCTGGCACGGATGCTGGCTTTCATGTATTCGATGTTGATGGCCGTTTTGTTCTTGCGCGGATGCTGCTTCAAGGTTTTTACCTTGCCGGGACGCTCGGCGATCAGCCAGTCCACATCCACCTCGGCCAGCTCCTCGCGCTGTGGCGCTCCTTGGTAGCCGGCATCGGCTGAGACAAATTGCTCCTCTCCATGAAGCAGATTACCCAGCTGATTGAGGTCATGCTCGTTGGCCGCGGTGGTGACCAGGCTGTGGGTCAGGCCACTCTTGGCATCGACACCAATGTGGGCCTTCATGCCAAAGTGCCACTGATTGCCTTTCTTGGTCTGATGCATCTCCGGATCGCGTTGCTGCTCTTTGTTCTTGGTAGAGCTGGGTGCCTCAATGATGGTGGCATCCACCAAAGTGCCTTGGGTCATCATGACGCCTGCTTCGGCCAGCCAGCGATTGATGGTCTTGAACAATTGACGGGCCAGTTGATGCTGCTCGAGCAGGTGGCGGAAATTCATGATGGTGGTGCGATCCGGCAGGGCGCTATCCAGGGATAATCGGGCAAACAGGCGCATGGAGGCGATTTCGTACAGGGCATCTTCCATGGCACCGTCGCTCAGGTTGTACCAATGCTGCATGCAGTGAATACGCAGCATGGTCTCCAGCGGATAGGGCCGTCGGCCATTGCCCGCCTTGGGATAAAACGGCTCGATGACAGCGGTCATATTCTGCCATGGCAGAATCTGCTCCATGCGGGAGAGGAAAATCTCTTTTCGGGTCTGACGGCGCTTAGTGCTGAATTCACTATCGGCGAAGGTGAGTTGATGGCTCATGATGTCCCTCTGGGATGCGCTCCGGATGAATATGATGATCTCATATCAGGAACTTGTTCGCACCTTCCCTAAGTCATACCAAGAGTATATCCGTAGAGCTAATGACCTTGAAGATGCAGGGCGCCATTGGGATTCAATTTTAAAGGAGAACTTGGCTAAATCCGAAAAACTAAACGAATCCCTAGTTATGCAGGCAAATAAATTTAACTTTGTTGGTCTTTATAAGGGATTTGCAGAGCTTGGGGACAATAAATCTAAAGAGCTAAAATCAGCCAAGTATCTTATGTTTATCTTGGGCATACTTATTCCGTTCCCTCTACTGATAGAGATCCTGACGTTTGCAGAGTCTGGGGCATTGCTCTCTGGGTGGTCAAGCATGGCAAAGAACATCCCCATACTTTCACTGACATTAATACTCGTATATTTCTTTAGAGTTTCACTTTTAAATTTCAACTCTATCCGCGCACAATTAATCCAAATTGACCTTAGAAAAAGCCTTTGCCAATTCATCCAGAATTACGCAACTTACGCTCAAGAAATTAGAGAGCATAACACAGAACTGTTAGTGAAGTTTGAAGAGGTTATTTTTTCTAATATAATGCCATCAGAGGACAAGATACCCTCGACTTTTGATGGGATTGAGCAACTAACAAATTTAATTGGTGCGTTAAAAAAGTGAGGTTAACTCCTTTTTTGGAAAGACTGTAAAATAATGTCTTTTATTAAACCCTCATTATCCGAGTTTAAACCAAACAGGACGCGCTTTGGATACTGCACATCCCTACTTTTCGGGTTTGGCCGATCTTTAAGCCCCAACTGATGAATACTCGCGATACGCTGCACTTCTTGTCTGGCGCAACTTTCCAGCTACGCCAGACATTAAAAAGGCTCCATCAGGAGCCTCTCATTATCAATCAAGCCTGCGCCGGCAAACTAAAGCTCGAAATACTCCTCGAGAGCTGCTGCGCCTGCTCTTCCAGGGAAGCGGCGGCTGCGGCGGACTGCTGAACCAGCGCGGCGTTCTGCTGGGTCACGCCATCCATCTCTGTCACCGCCTGACCAACCTGGCTGATCCCACGGCTTTGCTCTTCAGAGGCCACGGAGATCTGCTCCATCAACGTATTCACTTTATTCACGGAGCTGATAATAGAATCAATGACCTCGCCTGAACGGTTCACCAGTTCAGCACCGTTTTTGACGCTGGAAACCGACTGGGCAATCAGGCTTTCAATGTCTTTTGCGGCAACCGCGCTTTTCTGCGCAAGGGTGCGCACTTCACTGGCCACCACGGCGAAGCCGCGTCCCTGTGTGCCGGCGCGTGCTGCTTCAACCGCGGCGTTGAGTGCCAGAATGTTGGTCTGGAAAGCAATGCTGTTGATGACGCTGGTGATGTCCTCGATGCGCTTAGAGTTCGCCGCGATGGTATTCATCGTTTCGATCACTTCGCGGGTCACGGCCTCACCGGTGTGCGCATTGTTCACCGCGTCCTGCACCAGTTTTCCTGCCTGATGAACGTTATCGGTGTTATTCGCCACGGTCGCGCTCAGCTCTTCCATGCTGGCCGCCGTCTGGGTTAACGCGGAGGCCTGCTGCTCGGTGCGTGAAGCCAGATCGATATTCCCGGAAGCAATTTCCTGCGCGGCGTGGGTGACAGTTTGGCTCGCGTCACGCACCTGGGCGATAGTCGACAGAAGCGCCTGGCGCATCTGCTCCATTGAGCCCATCAGGTGATCGATTTCATTGCCGGAGGTGCCTTTTACCGGCACTGGAATGTCCAGTTTACCGGCGGCAATCTGGCTGCAGTGCTCGCGTGCCAGGTTGACCGGCGCGAAAACAAAGCGCTTCATCAGCAGGCTGACGGCAACAATCACGATTACAAACAGGAAAGCAATCGCCGCAATGATCGCCAGACCGGAGATGAAATTACTGCTCGCATCCTCGTTCAGGGTTTTGGCATATTTCTGGTGAACGGCAAGTACCTGGTCGAGAACGATTTCATACTGACGGTCGAGGCGGGACACCTCCGGGATAAGCGCATTAAACTTTGCGACATCGTGCGCAGCGGCGGCATCAATCAACGGTGCCAGCCCCTGGTTACGGTAGTTTTGCCAGGCATCCTGATACGCACTCACCAGCGGCGCTTCATCCGACAGGCGCGGAGACGCCATAAACGCCGCAAAAGCATGATCCGCTTTTGTGAGGGCCTCTTTAACCGCGGAAAGTTTCGCTGACTCATCAGCCGAGTTCCCCGCTTCCACCATCTTCACGTACTCCATCACCCTGACGCGCAAGGTACGGCTGTGGTTGATGGGGTCAATGATCGACAGCACAACCTGGATTTCTTTGTTCACATTATCCAGGGAATTATTACTTTTAATGATGAGGCCAACGCTGGTAATGGTGCTGACGACAAAGAAGAAAAGCAGAGCAAAAAGGACAATCAGGGATGATTTTTTTAACGACATGGACCGATACCTCAAAAATAAACATTCCCTATCGTTATCGGCCGATCCAAAACTTAAATTAATTAAAGTTATTAACGTTTCCCTTCAACAGCCAGGGCTATGCTTTCGCTTTATAGCGCCGCTGCAGGGTGGCATCCAGTTTTCGCTGTAACGGTTGTGGCGTTTCGCCGTCGATCAGTTTGCCAATCAGATCAAAGCAGTGCCACGCCAGCTGGCGGTTATCCTGGCGAATGGTATCAACCGGAATGGTGAGCGAGTCGTAGAGGTAGTGATCGTCAAAGCTGGCTAACCGGATATCACTTTGCATCAGGTTATGCTGACCCATATAGCGCAATACCCCTTCCAGCAGACCACAGGCGGCAGTGAACAAGGCTTTTGGCGGGCGTCCCAGGCGGGCGCACAGCTCGGCGAACATCTCGTAGCCGGAGCTCGGGTGATAGTTTCCGTGAATAATCCACTCCGGGCGCAGCGCCACATTGGCCTCTTGCAGCCCTTGCTTAAACCCTTCCAGACGATCGCGCGTCGGGGAAAGCCGCGGCTGCCCGCCAAGGAAGTAAATTTCATCAGGATGCTGGTGCGCAATGTCGGCCACCAGTTCCGCCGTCGGGGTAATGGAATCGGTGATCACCAACGGCAATGTGCTGTCGTTCATATGGCGGTCAAAAAGGACGACCGGCAGCTGTTCGCTCAGCTTCTGGTAGTCGGCATCATTGAGCATACTGGAGGCCACAATCAGCCCGTCCACCTGACGCGCCACCATGTTATTAACCACCACCGTCTCCTGGCCCGGGTTTTCATCACTGCAGGAGATGAGCAGTTGAACGCCTGCCTCACGGCACAGTGTCTCCAGTTCGTGAGAAAACACCGCAAAGCCGTAGTTAGTGATCTCCGGCACCACCAGGCCGATGGTGTGGCTACGGTTATCACGCAGCGAGCGCGCGTGAATGCTGGGCTGGTAATGATGCTCTTTCGCAATCGCCAGCACGCGCTCACGCGTCTCTTCCGCCACGCGAAGCTCTTTGCTGCGCCCGTTCAGTACCAGGCTGGCGGTGGCTTTTGAAACCCCCGCCAGTTCCGCGATGTCTTTAATTGTGACGCGTTTTGTTTTTCTCACAACGACTTAGATCCGGCTGCCAAAACCCTTATTCTACCATGCAGCCGCGCAGCGACCAGTAGCGTAATGTGATGTCGGACCCACCTTCGAATCGCACCCGTGCCGGATGGTCAGGAAAATAGCGGCTGCTCATCACCCCTTCGCCATGATTGATGAAAATTTCAACGCTGGAGCTGTCACACAGGACGCGTAAATGATGAACGTCGCCCCGCCAGTAACGGGTCAATGTTTCCCCGGTTTTCAGGCTGGCGCGTTCCAGACGCAACCCGCTGTCCTCGACAATAAGGCGCAACGCACCGGCGAAATCCACGGTTACTGAAGATGAGGTGAGCTCGAACTCAAGGCGCGTCGCATCAAGAGCCGGGGCATCGCTGGCGTTACCCTGCCAGCGACATTCCTCTTCACGCAGTGCGTGCAGTTCGCGCACCGGCGTCTGCCACAGTTTGCCGTCACGGAAGTGTAATTCTCGCGGGCAGGTCATCTGATGGATCCACCCCTGCGCCCGTGTGGGCTGAAGCATCTCTTCTCCGTCCGGCACGCCCATCCAGCCGATCAGGATCCGCCGTCCGTCTTCCGCCACCGTGGTTTGGGGAGCGTAGAACTCGAAACCGGCGTCCAGCTCGTCCAACTCGCCATGTTCAAACGAAGCGCGGGTATGGTCGAACGCCCCGCTCATCCACGTGGCCGGATAAGTATTGAGATAGCGATGCGGTTCGCGCGCCAGCCCCTGCGGACAGCAGATCAGTACGTGTGTCCCGTCGAGGGCAAACAGGTCCGGGCACTCCCACATGTATCCCGCCTCGGTCAGGCCGTTCACGCCATGACCGGCAATCTCTCCGCAAGACGCCCAGTGGTGCAAATCGGCAGATGTGAACAGCAGCACCTTGCCGCGTTTTTGCAGATCCTGCGCCCCCAGTACCATGAACCACACCCCGTCGTGCTGCCACACTTTCGGGTCACGCACATGGCCGGTGTAGCCTTCCGGCAGCGCAAGGACCGGACCGAGTTTTTTGAATGTACCGTCGGGCTGTTGCGTGGCAAGGCACTGCCAGGCGGTGCGGCTGCCATCATCAAATTTCACGTTGCCGGTATAACACAACGTCAGGACACCGTTGTTATCGACGGCGCTGCCGGAATAGCAGCCGTTGCGGTCATACTCCTCATCGGGCATCAGCGCCATCGGTTCGTGCTGCCAGTGCACCAGGTCTGCGGAACTCCAGTGGCCCCAGCACTTATAGCGATGGTCGCAATCCAGCGGGTTCCACTGATAGAACAGGTGGTAACGCCCGGCAAACCAGATAAACCCGTTAGGATCGTTCATCAGTCCCGTCACCGGTGCCGGATGCCATTGCGGATAATGGCTGTCGGCGTACGCACGCGGCAGGCCTTTCATGACGGCCTGCAGGATTGCAGGCCAGCGGGAAGGTAACGTCATTATTCAGAATCCGTTTTATATTTCAGCAGCAGCGAGACGGTAAACGCCACGCCGAAGGCAATCACCATGCCGATAATATAGTTGAGCAGCGAGCTTGCCTGCACGATCGCCATGCCCGGGATGGCAGTCAGCCCGACGGCGGTCATATAAACATGTACCGAGACCACCCACGCCCCGCCTGCCGCACCGCCAATCAGCGCGGCGATAAACGGTTTCACGAAACGCAGGTTGATACCAAATATTGCCGCTTCGGTAATGCCCAGCATGGCCGAAAACGCAGACGGTAACGTAATGGCTTTAATTTTCGCGTCTTTGGTTTTAAACCAGACCGCCAGACAGGCTCCCCCCTGCGCCACGTTGGCCATCGCCCAGATAGGCAGCAGGAAGTTAACGCCAATCGACGGATTCCCCAGTAACCCGGCTTCAATGGCATGGAAACTGTGGTGAATACCGGTGATCACGATAACCGAGTAAAGCCCGCCAAATAACAGCCCGGCCAGCCAGCCCGCATGGGCGATCAGGGTGCTCAGAACAAAGGAGATGCCATCCCCTAACGCACGCCCGGCCGGGCCAATGATCAGCAAGGCAATAAAGCCGGAGAGAATAACGGTGAGGAACGGCGTCAGGATCAGATCTAACGCATCCGGAATAATACGGCGCAGGTTTTTCTCCACGATACTCATAAACCAGACGGCCAGCAGCACCGGGAACACCGTTCCCTGATAGCCAATCATGGCAATCTCAAGGCCGAAGAAGTTCATGGTGTGGAAGCCAGACGCCACGCCCCAGGCGTTTGTCAGCGCCGGGTGCGTCAGAATGCCGCCGAGGGTCGCCCCCAGATAAGGGTTACCGCCAAATTCACGCGCGGCCGTGAAGCCAATCAGGATCGGCAGAATGATAAACGCCGCTGAGCTGCACATATCCAGCATGATATAGAGCGCGTTATCGGCATTGACCCAGCCGTAGGTTTTGACCATCCCGAGCAGGCCCATCAGTAAACCGGAGGCCACAATCGCTGGAATGATCGGCACAAAGATGTTTGAGAGCAGTCGGGCAATGCGCTGGAACGGGTTCAGCTTGCGTGCCGCCATGTCGGCCGCTTCGGACTTGCTGGATTCGGTAATCCCTGCCGCCTGGATAAACGCGGCGTAGACCTTGTTAACCACCCCCGTACCAAAAATCACCTGCATCTGCCCGGCGTTGCGAAAACAGCCTTTAACGCCGTCAACCTTGCCGATGGCCTGCTGATCGGCAAGCGTGTCGTCGACCAGCACCAGTCGAAGACGCGTTGCGCAGTGCGCCGCACTGGCGATGTTCTCTTTGCCACCGAGCAGCGGAATGAGCGCGCGGGCGATATTATCAAAATCCATAGATACCTCTGCCTGACTGTATTTTTATGATGTGAAAAACGCCCCCGCAGTGCGGGAGCGTAAAAGGTTAAAACCAGGTTTCCATCTGTACCCCAAAGTTCCATTCCCCGCCGGCGTTGAAACCGCTGCTGCCAAAGGCATCATCGCTGGCGTAATTATCCAGTTTGCTGCTCCAGTCCATCCAGGTGGCGAACAGACGCAACTCAGGACGGCTGAAGAAATCGCCGATCTTGCCCGCTTTTAACGTTGGGGCAAAGGTCAGCTTGTAGAAACTTCCGTTGACGGCGTTTCGGTCTTTATACCCTTCCGGATTTAAATCCATGTACTGATAGCTGCCCTCAAACGCCAGGGCGAAATTCTGCGTGACCTCTTTAATCAGGCGGGTATTGAGCGTGACCCACTCATAGCTGTCGCCTTTTACATAGCGGTCTTTACTGCTCTGGGCCAGAACGGCAGGCGCGATATGCCAGCCACCACCAAGAGGCGTGACACCGTAACTTGCAAAGCGCCAGGTATCGGCTTCAGAGAGCAATGCGCCATCGGAACCGATGCTCTTCACCTCTGCCCCCAGCCCGTGGCCGTATAGCAGCGCCGTTTTGGCTGAGCCTTCACGCAGGCCGTAGAAACTTTCATTGTGCAATCCGACCAGGGCATGAACGCCATTGTTGGCGGCGTCGGTTTTTATCAGATCGCCATTGCTGTCTTTGCGGTCGTCGTTGTCTTTTGCCCGCAGGCCGCTCACCATCAGCTGGAATGGCCCGGCGAAGTGGTTCATGCTCAGGATGTAGTTTTGAACGTTATTGTCGATTTGCTCTTCGCTGCCGAAGTTACGCCCGTAAAGAGAGAAGTTGCTGCGCAGCAATTCATTCCATTTCACGTCATACACGCCACCACCGGTACCGGCCAGGAACACCACATCGGAATCCAGCCAGTGAATATCAAAGTTATCCCGGTCGAAGCGTTTACCGGCCCAGAAGGTACTGCCCTTCAGCGCGCCGGTAAAATCAGGCAGATTGCCCAGTTCAGCAAACGCCTGACGAATATTGAGATCGCTGGTGTCAGCGGACCAGTCGTTATAGGTTTTCTGACCATCCGCCAGCATGGCCTTGAAGCGCGTGGTCGCCCCGTTATCCAGGGTCTGTTTGTGTTCCACGTTCAGCTCAACGTAGGTATCGGCTTCATTCCCCAGACGCCCGACCGCACCACCGGTTTCCCCGGCTGGCGTCAGATAAGGGCCGCTTTTGCTGCTCGACGCCGCATCGTTCATCAGCAGGCCAGAACGGGCATAGCCATGAAACTCAAACCCACTGCTCTGATCGGCTTTCTTCTCCAGTGCGGCGGTACGCTGCGCCACTTGCTGGGTTGTTGTTTGCGCCTGCTGCTGGGCAGTCACCAACTGCTGCGTTTTTTGTTCTGCGTCGGTGGCGCGTTTCTCCGCAACCTGCGCGCGGGTTTCCGCAGCCTGAAGACGCTGCTCCAGAGCAGCAAGACGCGCTTCGATACTCGTCATATCCGTTTGGGCAAAAACAGAGGTACTCCCGGCCAGCATGCCTATCATCACGGCAAGTCTGCGTTTTTTATACATTTTGTCGCATCCCTAAAAGAAGTCATTGAAAGTGCTAAATTGCTAAACCGGTTTAGGTTGATGATACTAAACCTGCCAATTTTGGATCGGCAATCTTTTTTGCTAAACCGATTTAGTAAGTGTGATCGAGGCGACAATTCAGGCCGTCGACAGACGGCCCGTTGCGGGAGGAATTACAGTTGCGGGTGATAAGGCAGCGCGGTCATCGCCCCTTTAGCCGTGGTGGCTAACGCGCCGCAGCGCTGGGCTAATGCGATCACGCGTGGAAGATCGTGGCTGTCGATACTCCCAGCGGAAGCCAGTCCATAAAGCAGTCCCGCCACGAAGGCATCACCTGCGCCGGTGGTGTCCACGCATTCAACGGGGGTTGCCGGATAATGCTTCATCGTTCCGTCATGCCAGGCGATGACCCCATCTTTGCCCTGAGTGACCAGCACCAGCCGGGCCGGACAGCGGCGCATCAGCGCGGCCAGCCCTTCCGTGACCCCAAGGTCGGCGGTTAAAAAAGCCAGTTCTTCGACGGAGAGTTTGACGACGTCAGCGCATTGCAGCGCCTGTTCGAGGCAGCGGCGCAGGTCGTCCTCATCCGGCCAGAGATCCGGGCGGATATTGGGGTCGAAACTGACATAACCCCCCGCTTCCCTGACCGCGTTCATGGCCTGAAACGTTGCAGAACGGCTCGGTTCAGCGCTCAGGGCAATGGAACAAACATGCAGCCACTCTCCTGCGCTAAAGGGCGGCAGGTCGGCTGATGCCAGAAACAGATCGGCGCTCGGGCGAACCATAAAGGTGAAAGAGCGTTCGCCCTGTTCGTCCAGATCCACGACCACGGTTGACGTGCGGTGTGCCGGGTCGAGGCGCATCCACTTTACGTCAACCTGCTCGTCAGCCAGCGTTTTATGCATAAAGCGACCGAAAGGATCGTCGCCGACCCTGCCGATAAAGGCGCTTTTCCCGCCCAGACGGGCAATACCGACCGCCACGTTCGCCGGCGCGCCGCCGGGGCATTGCAGCAACCGGCCTTCTCCCTCCGGTAATAAATCCACTACCGCATCGCCAAGTACCCAGATTTTTTGCATGTGATCCTCTTAGCTAAACAATATTAAACCGTTTTAGCTATTTAAGCACAGGCAGGACGACGGGGAAATAATACGGAAGGAAAATTGGCTTAACGCACCAGGTGTGGCCAGCTAATATCGCCTACGCCATTCAGCGCTGGACGGGCAAACAGAAAGCCCTGAAAACGTCGGATCCCGGCAGATTCAAGCCAGCACCACTCTTCCAGCTTCTCGATGCCTTCCGCCACCAGGGTAATTTCAAGGTCGGTGCAGCAGCTGACTATCGAGCGCACAATCGCCTGTTTTGGCCCGCTGAGATGAATATTGCTGACAATTTCGCGGTCAATTTTAATTTTATCCGGCTGGAATCGGGTCAGCAGTGAAAGCCCGGCGTAACCGGAACCGAAATCATCGATCGCTAGGCCAATACCTTCAGCACGCAGATGTTTAATGGCGCTATTGAACTTGTTGAACCCGGAAATCATCTCGTTTTCGGTCACTTCAATGACCACCTGCTCCGGCTGAAGCCCATGTTGTTTAATCTGTTCAACCAGAAACTCCACGGCGCCAGGCACTTTCACCAGCGACATCGGGAGAAGATTCACCGCGATTTTATGGCTCCCGATCCCCAGTTTGTCGGCCAGCGCAAAAGCCCAGGCCTTGGTCTGGAGATCGACTTCATAGATTTTGTCCTGATCGAGGCGGCTGAAAAAATGCTCCGGGCTTCCCCCGTCATTACCGCGGATAAGGGCCTCAAGTGAACTGATTTTCCCTTCCAGCGGTTCGACGATGGGCAGGAGGGCGAACTGGCAGGTTTGTCTGTCCAGCAGACCCAGACTCTCGCCAAACGGCGATTTCTCACGCGAGAGCGTCCATTTCTCCGGGGCAAAACGCGCCCCCGACGGGGCCGGTCGTTTGCCGGTAATAAACGTCTGAATAAATTTAAACACCCGATCATCAGATGTCAGATAACTGTCCAGTTTGCTGTAGTGCAGTACCGACTGCAGAACGTCTTTCGGCGACTGGTTCTGCAGGTCAAACAGCAGCATACCGACATTCTCAAAACGTCTGCGGGGGCCGTAATCCCGCATAAGCTCAACCACGCCGCTGTGCCGCTTATCCTCACGGATCTTCTGAAACAACCTAACCACACTCTCTTCCGAGCCTTCGAGGAGTTGCAGGACATCATCTCCTTTTGAAAGAAGAACGCCGGTAATATTCAACCCGGCATTGCGCGTCCTGGCCTGTTCAACCAGCGCCTGGAGTTCGGCGGATCGGCAGGATAAATTCAACTGGCTGCGGTAAATAAGAGTAGTCAGCACAAAAACGTGTTCCGATAAGAGGTATGCGTTGGACATTACTGTTTAACATACTTCATCTGCGCGACCTAACAGATTAACCCCTTGCGGGAAAGGCTACTTTTTCTCATCCCCGATGCGTCTGTCAATTCTCTCCTGCATGTAGGCATAAAACGGGTTCGCCGTCACCCGCATTAACGCGTCTTTGCCTACGCTCAGCACGGAGGTTTCCCCCCACAGCGCAATCGTGCCGAGGCTAATGCCATACCGGTTTTTCTCCGCAGGATGTCGGCCATAGAGATCGTCATCAGGCGGGAACGGCACGGCGACATGCGACAGTGAATAGACCTCCTGCGGCCAGGACATCGCCAGCGGTACCGCGGTCTCATCGGTGCGTCCCGCAGGGGTTATTTTCGCCACCACGGCGAAACTGTCCGCGCTGGCATTGGTAATAATCGTGACACCGTAACGCCTTTTCGCCACAGGCAGTAACTCAGAGGTCGCCGCCCACGACGACGGTTTAAAGAGAGGACGGAAGCTGGCGGCCTGATTGATATCAAATACAACCAGCTCGCTGCCGTTCGCCGGAAGCTGGTCAAATAACCCGGTGACCACGGCGCGGGTGCTGACCGTTGAATCCATCACTGACTGAAATGCGAGTACCGGCGGCAGCTGGTCCAGTCTGTGCTCCCGGGTATCCCGCCCCATTTGCTCCTGCAGGGCCTGGGTCAAGAGCCATGACTGGCGCGCCGCATTGACCGGGAAGGAGTTGTATTTATACGGGTTATATTCCGGCGAGATGTTTAACCATGCCGCTTTGGCAAACGGCGGTAACATCGCCGGCAATCCGGCCAATCCTGCAAACCGGGCGAACGCCGTGACGCCAATCATTGGCGAGAGCAGAATGAGCTGTTGCGGTTTGCGAAGCGCAGGCGTGTCCAGCGCATCAAGGGCATATTTCATCGCCAGCGCCCCACCGTTGGAGTAACCCACCAGATGCAGGGGAACATTGTCTCCCGCCAGCCGCGTGGCTTCACGCACGGCAAGGCGCGTCGCTGCCAGCCACCTCTCCCAGTCAACGTCCGTCAGCGCGCCGGGCGCGGTGCCGTGTCCGGGCAGGCGTGGGACCACCGCCACAAAACCGTGCTGCTGATAATCACGGGCAAGATGCCGGATGCTGTAAGGCGAATCTGTTAGCCCGTGCAGCAACACCACCGCGCCGCGTGGCGTTCCGGCGGGCATCAGCACAAAGGAGCGGTTAGCATCGGGTGAAAATTTACCGGGCCAAACCAGGCTCTGACGGTAGTAGCGGTTTAACGGCGTGCGTTCCTCACCCTGGGTTTTGCGCGTTACCGCGTTATCCAGATCGGTGAAAATGGCGTTTTCCCGGGCGACATACTGGGCAAAACTCGCCTTATCGATCTCGCGTACGGACATCTCATTTGCCCGCCAGGTATGCCAGAGATGCAGTTCCGGCCCCTGCTGCGAGAGATAAACCCGAACCGCGAGCAGGACGATCAGTACCACTCCTGCGATCATCGCCATTTTCTTTGCGAGCGCCATCAGGCGCACGCTGATACGCCAGGGCAAGCTCGCCATGCCGGGATCCCTTTCATATTTACGTTGTCTCTATCTTATCAAAAATGTGAAGACGCTGACGTATTCACGAAATTCATACCTCCCCGCTCAGCCAGTGCACCAAAAGTGAACTACGCTGCACAAATGTTGATCATTGGTTAACTAAATATTGCATGAAGTTTGCAGCACAGCGGCGTCCCGTCGCTCTGTGGACATGGCACGCGTCATGCATTGTTAATCAAATAACACAAACCTGATGACTGACAGCCTGTTAACAGCGAGGCGGTATGACGACGAAACCCGAGGTGTTGAGCCGTATTGAAGCCACTTTCAGCCAGCTGACCCCCAGCGAGAAGCGGGTGGCGAGCTGGCTGCTGGCGCATGCCGCACAGATCCCGTTTGAAACGGCTGAAAGCGTGGGTCTGGCGACCGGCACCAGCGGCATTACCGTGGGACGCTTTCTGCGAAAACTCGGCTATCGCAATCTGGAAGATGCCAAAAAGAGCCTGCGCGACCCGCATCAGCCCTGGGGTATGAACGAGCGGCTGGACTCCTGGCAGCAGCAGTCCCCTCTGCCCAACCGCCTTCAGCACTCTCTGTCGCTGGAGGTGGATGCCATCACTCAGGTTTATCAGTTGGCGCACACCGACGCATTTCGCCAGGTGGTTCATCAGCTTGCCCACGCGGATGCGGTTTTTGTGCTGGGGATCCAGTCGACACGTGGGATAGCCAACGCCTTCTTCAGTCATCTTGAGTACCTTCGCCCGCGCGTCAGCTACGCCGAAGGCGCGTCCGGCAGTTGGGTTGAATCCCTGAACTCCGGTTTCGCCCACCCCTACGTGGTGCTGACCGATACCCGCACCTATTCCACCATTGCGCGGCAGTACTGTCGGGTCGCGAGCGAAAAAGGTATTTCGCTGGCCCTGATCACCGATATCTGGTGCCCGTGGGCGCGGGATTACCCGCTTGATTTACTGCAGGTGAAAACCGAAACCGGCCATTTCTGGGATTCGCTGGCACCTGTGAGCTGTCTGTTCAACCTGCTGCTGTCAGGTGTCGTGGAAGCGCTGGGTGATGCCCTTCCACAGCGGCTGGCGGTAAACCGGCAATTACAACAAGAGTTTGGTCAATTCGAACGTTAAAGGAGCGGAGCTATGCCCCCAGAGAGTGAACTGATTGATGTGGCGAAGACCTTCCCTGCGCTGCATATCGATCTGAAATACGCCACAGCCGACAACATCACGGGCCGTCCGATTTATCAGGAGGCGCTGTGCCTGCTGCATACCGATGCGGCCACCGCGCTGGCGAAAGCCATCAGCATCGCCGCACTGGCCGGGCTGAAGCTGGTGGTCTACGACGCTTATCGCCCGCAGGAAGCGCAGGCTCAGTTGTGGGATGCCTGCCCGAACCCGGAATACGTGGTTGATGTGGCGATTGGTTCCAACCACAGCCGCGGGACGGCCATCGACGTTACGCTGATGGACGAACAGAACACCGTGCTGGATATGGGGGCCGGTTTTGACGAAATGCACGACCGCTCGCATGCCTGGCACCCGTCCGTGCCGCCGCACGCGCAGCGCAATCGCCTGCTGCTTAACGCCATCATGTCCGGTGGCGGCTTTGTGGGGATCAGCAGCGAATGGTGGCACTTCGAGCTGCCGAACGCGGCCAGCTATCCCCTGCTTGACGATCGTTTTGCCTGTTTCCCGTTGACGCACACCCCTCTTTAAAACTGGAGCACTGCCATGAAAACAACGCTTCTTACTACCCTGATCGCCGCCTCGCTGGCACTCAGCGCCCCGGTTGCGCTGGCTGCCGTCCCGAAAGATATGCTGGTGATCGGGAAAGCGGCCGACCCGCAAACGCTCGACCCGGCGGTGACCATTGATAACAACGACTGGACGGTGACCTACCCCGCCTATCAGCGTCTGGTGAAGTACAAGCCAGGCTCCACCGAGGTGGAGGGCGACCTGTCAACGGGCTGGAAAGCGTCAGAGGATCAGAAAGAGTGGACCTTTACCCTTACCGATAACGCAAAATTCGCCGATGGCACGCCGGTTACTGCCGAGGCGGTAAAACTCTCCTTTGAACGTCTGCTGAAGCTTAGCCAGGGGCCGTCTGAAGCGTTCCCGAAAGATCTCAAAATTGATGCGGTCGATCCGCACACGGTGAAATTCACCCTCAGCCAGCCGTTTGCCCCGTTCCTCTACACCCTGGCCAACGACGGTGCGTCGATCGTTAACCCGGCGGTGTTAAAGGCGAACGCTGCCGATGATGCACGCGGCTATTTAGCGCAAAACACCGCCGGGTCCGGGCCTTTCATGCTGAAAAGCTGGCAGAAAGGTCAGCAGCTGGTGCTCGTTCCGAACCCACACTGGGCGGGTGAGAAGCCGCACTTCAAGCGCGTTTCGGTGAAAATTATTGGTGAAAGCGCTTCACGCCGCCTGCAGCTTTCCCGTGGCGATCTGGATATCGCCGATTCACTGCCCGTCGATCAGCTTTCAGCCCTTAAGCAAGAAGGCAAAGTGGCGGTGGCGGAATATCCGTCCCTGCGCGTGACCTATCTTTATCTGAATAACAGCAAAGCCCCGCTCAATCAGGTGGATTTACGTCGGGCCGTCTCCTGGGCAACGGATTATCAGGGGATGGTGAAAGGCATCCTGAGCGGCAATGGTAAACAGATGCGCGGCCCGATACCGGACGGCATGTGGGGGTTTGACGCCACGGCAATGCAGTACAGCTTTGACGAGGCCAAAGCCAAAGCCGCGCTGGAGAAAGTCAAAGACAAGCCGACAAGCCTGACATTCCTCTATTCAGACAACGACCCCAACTGGGAGCCGATCGCCCTGTCCACGCAGGCGAGCCTCGGCAAGATCGGCATCAACGTGAAGCTGGAAAAACTGGCTAACGCCACCATGCGCGATCGTGTCGGGAAAGGTGACTATGACATCGCCATTGGCAACTGGAGCCCGGACTTTGCCGACCCGTACATGTTCATGAACTACTGGTTTGAGTCGGACAAAAAAGGGTTGCCGGGTAACCGCTCGTTTTACGAGAACAAAGAGGTCGACGCCCTGCTGAAGGCGGCCCTGAAAACCACCGATCAGGCGGAGCGTACCCACGATTACCAGCAGGCGCAGAAGGTGGTGATCGACGAGGCGGCCTACGTGTATCTGTTCCAGAAGAACTACCAGCTGGCGATGAACAAAGAGGTGAAAGGCTTCACCTTTAATCCAATGCTGGAGCAGGTCTTTAACATTGCCACCATGAGTAAATAACGGTTCTCGCCGGGGGAAAGTGTATGACGTTCTGGAGCATTGTGCGCCAGCGCTGCTGGGGGTTAATCCTGGTGGTGGCCGGTGTCTGTATCATCACCTTTATTATTTCACACCTGATCCCCGGCGATCCGGCCCGCCTGCTGGCCGGAGACCGCGCCAGCGACGACATTGTGCAAGGCATCCGCCAGCAGCTGGGGCTGGATCAACCGCTGTATATCCAGTTTGGTCGCTATGTGGATGCCCTGGCCCATGGCGATTTAGGCACCTCCATCCGCACCGGGCGACCGGTTGCGGAAGATTTGAAGGCCTTTTTCCCGGCCACCCTGGAGCTGGCTTTTTGTTCCCTGCTGCTGGCGCTGGTTATCGGCGTGCCGCTGGGGATTTTATCGGCGGTCTACCGCGACCGCTGGCTGGATCATCTGGTGCGGTTAATGGCGATGACGGGCATTTCAACGCCCGCATTCTGGCTTGGGTTGGGGGTGATTGTCCTCTTCTACGGGCATCTGCAACTTCTGCCGGGCGGCGGAAGGCTTGACGACTGGCTCGATCCACCGACGCGCGTTACTGGCTTTTATCTGGTGGATGCGCTGCTGGAAGGCAACGGGGAGGTCTTTTTCAATGCCCTGCAGCATCTGATTTTACCTTCAATGACGCTGGCATTTGTTCATCTTGGCATTGTAGCGCGTCAGGTCCGCTCGGCCATGCTGGAGCAGCTCAGTGAAGATTACATACGAACCGCACGCGCCAGCGGATTGCCCGGCTGGTACATCGTGCTGCGCTATGCCCTGCCCAATGCGATGATCCCGTCGATTACCGTGCTTGGACTGGCACTGGGCGATCTGCTGTATGGCGCAGTCCTCACTGAAACCGTCTTTGCCTGGCCGGGAATGGGCGCCTGGGTCGTCACCTCTATTCAGGCGCTCGATTTCCCTGCCGTCATGGGCTTCGCGGTAGTGGTCTCACTGGCCTATGTGCTGGTTAATCTGGTGGTCGATCTGCTCTATCTGTGGGTTGACCCGCGAATCGGGCGCGGAGGTGCCGAATGATGTTGACTCAGGAAACGCCCGTCCCGATTAAAACAGCGAAAGCAGGCATCAACTGGGCAAAACTGTTCTGGATGCTGCGTAAAAGCCCCCTCACGCTGATTGGCGCCGCGATCATGATCCTGATGCTCCTGCTGATGGTGACATCACCGTGGATTGTGCCGCATGACCCCAATGCGCTGGATTTGACCGCGCGTCTGCAGGCTCCGTCTGCCGAACACTGGTTTGGCACCGATGAGGTTGGCCGCGATCTGTTCAGCCGGGTGCTCGCCGGCAGCCAGCAGTCGATCAGCGCGGGGCTGGCCGTCGTGGTGATTGCGGGTGGTATTGGCTCGCTGCTGGGCTGTTTGTCTGGCGTGCTGGGCGGGCGCGGCGACGCCATTATTATGCGCATTATGGACGTGATGCTCTCCATTCCCTCGCTGGTGCTGACCATGGCGCTGGCGGCGGCGCTGGGGCCGAGCCTGTTTAACGCAATGCTCGCCATCGCGATTGTACGTATTCCGTTTTACGTGCGTCTGGCACGCGGGCAAACCCTTGTCGTGCGCCAGTTTACCTATGTTCAGGCGGCCCGCACCTTCGGCGCATCACGCTGGCATTTAATCAGCTGGCATATTCTGCGCAACGCCCTGCCGCCGCTGATTGTGCAGGCTTCGCTGGATATTGGCAGCGCCATTCTGATGGCCGCCACGCTGGGCTTTATCGGTCTGGGCGCACAGCAACCCACCGCCGAATGGGGCGCGATGGTTGCCGTAGGGCGCAACTATGTACTTGACCAGTGGTGGTATTGCGCTTTTCCTGGCGCGGCCATTTTGATTACCGCCGTGGGCTTTAATCTTTTTGGTGACGGCATCCGCGACCTGCTGGATCCGAAATCAGGAGGGAAACAGTCATGACCGACTCTGTTTTAACCATCGAGGATTTACATCTGAGTTTCCCGATATACCGCGGTGAGGTTCATGCGCTGAACCACGTCTCGCTGGAGATTAAACGGGGTGAGATTGTCGGCGTAGTGGGCGAGTCGGGGTCGGGGAAGTCGGTTACCGCCATGCTCGCCATGCGCCTGTTGCCGGAAGGCAGCTACCGAATTCATCACGGTCAGGTGACATTGCTGGGAGAAGATGTTCTGACCGCATCGGAAAAACAGCTTCGCCAGTGGCGCGGGGCAAAAGTGGCGATGATTTTTCAGGAGCCCATGACCGCCCTGAACCCAACGCGGCGGATTGGTAAGCAAATGGTGGAGGTGATCCGCCAGCATCAGCCGCTCGACCGTCGCGCGGCGCAGCAAAAAGCGATTGCCCTGCTGGAGGAGATGCAAATCCCGGACGCAAAAGCGGTGATGGCGCGTTATCCGTTTGAACTGTCCGGCGGCATGCGTCAGCGAGTGATGATCGCCCTTGCCTTCTCCTGCGAGCCTGAACTTATCATCGCCGACGAGCCGACCACGGCGCTGGATGTGACCGTGCAGCTGCAGGTACTGCGTCTGCTGAAGCACAAGGCGCGGGCCAGCGGAACCTCGGTGCTGTTTATCAGCCACGATATGGCCGTGGTTTCCCAGCTCTGTGACCGGATGTATGTGATGTACGCGGGAAGCGTAATTGAGAGCGGTGCCACGCAAACGCTGATCCACCATCCCGTTCATCCCTACTCCATCGGCCTGTTGCAATGTGCACCTGAAAACGGTGCGCCGCGCGAGTTGCTTCCGGCCATTCCCGGCACGGTTCCTAATCTCAGCCAGCTTCCACAAGGCTGCGCGTTCCGCGAGCGCTGCTTTGCCGCCGGGACGAAATGCAGTGAGGCACCGCGCTTGCTTCCTAATGGTGCAGAGGGCCAGATGGCTGCCTGCTGGTACCCGCAACGGGAGAAACACCATGTCTGACATTTTGCTTGAACTGGATAGCGTGCATGTCAACTTTCCCGCGCGCAAAAACTGGCTGGGCCGCGTCACGGAACAGGTGCATGCCCTCAATGGGCTGGACCTGCAGATCCGTCGCGGCGAAACGCTGGGCATTGTTGGGGAATCCGGCTGCGGGAAAAGCACGCTGGCACAGCTATTGATGGGCATGCTCAGGCCCAGCACCGGCGACTATCAGCGGACGCATCACGCGGGCGGCATGCAGATGGTTTTTCAGGACCCGCTCTCGTCCCTCGACCCGCGTTTACCGGTGTGGCGCATCATCACCGAGCCGGTGTGGGTGCAAAAACGCAGCAGTGAACGCGAACGGCGCCAGCTTGCAGAGACGCTGGCGATGCAGGTGGGTATTCGTGCGGAATATCTTGACCGGCTACCGCATGCCTTTTCAGGCGGGCAGCGCCAGCGCATTGCTATCGCCCGGGCGCTGTCGTCCAATCCAGACATCATCGTGCTCGACGAACCCACCAGCGCGCTGGATATTTCCGTGCAGGCGCAAATCCTCAACCTGCTGGTAAAACTGCAGCAGGAACGGAACCTCACCTATGTGTTGATCTCACATAACGTTTCGGTGGTCAGACACATGAGCGATCGTGTGGCGGTGATGTATTTGGGCCAGATCGTGGAACTGGGAACCACCGATCAGGTCCTTGTCAGGCCGCGCCATCCCTACACCCGGCTGCTGCTTGATTCCGTTCCCAGAACCGGTGAACCGCTGGATGAAAACCTGGCGCTGCGTAAAACAGAGCTTCCTGGCAATCGCCACCTACCCACCGGCTGTTATTTCCGGGACCGCTGTCCGCAGGCAGCGCAAGGGTGCGAGCGATCGCAGCCGCTACAGCCTTCAGTTGAGGGCTGTAGCGTGCGCTGCTGGCGCAATCTGAGCTAATAGCCACGCAGGGTGGCGCTGTTTCACGTTTAAATTTGCGCCATTCCACCGTCGACAAACAGTTCGGTGGCGTTGATAAAGCTTGCTGCATCTGAGGCCAGAAACGCCACCGCTTTCCCCACTTCCCCCGGCGCGCCTAAGCGTCCCAGCGGCACCTGGGCGGCCAGCGCGTCATACAGCCCTGACGATGTTCTTCCGGCACCAGGTCACCCAGCCCTGGGGTTTTGATGGGCCCCGGGCTCACCACGTTGACGCGAATACCGCGCCCCTGCAAATCCAGCGCCCACGAACGGGCAAAGTTGCGCACGGCGGCTTTACTGGCGCTGTATACGCTAAAGTTTGCGGTTCCTTTAATGGACACCGTGGATCCGGTCAGAATGATCGACGATCCAGCAGATAACAGCGGTAACGCTTTTTGCACGGTGAACAGTACACCGCGAACGTTGGTTGCAAAGATGCGATCAAACTGCTCTTCAGTGATAGCGCCTAACGGCAGCATGTCGCCACCCCCCGCATTGGCGAACAGAATATCCAGACGCCCTTCGTCTTTTGCAATCTGTGCATAGACTTTATCGAGGTCGGAAAGTTGAGAGACGTCCGCACGGATGCCGACCGCCGCGGTGGCAATTTGTGCAACGGCTGCGTCCAGCTCTGCCTGACGACGTCCGGTGATATAAACCTTCGCGCCCTGGGCCGCCAGTTCCTGCGCGGTGGCGAGACCGATACCTGTGCTACCGCCCGTAACCAGGGCAATTTTACCTGCGAGAGATGTATTCATGTTATTCACCTTTAATCATGTTTTCAGGATGCCTGCAAAAACGGTTGAAGAGGTTTTCGCTTGCGTTGAATAAACTCTATCGGTTGCAGGATTAATGAAAAACGGGCAAAAATGAAAATCACTATTCACAGGTGGAAATAATCCGGAGTACGAATGGACCAGCTCATGGCAATGCGCGCATTTACGCGGGTGGTGGAAACCGGAAGTTTTACGCGTGCGGCTGATTCTCTGAATATGCCTATCGCCACCCTGAGCAAGCTGGTGAAATCGCTCGAAGCGCGCCTGGAGATCCGGCTTTTACACCGCACAACACGACGGGTAGTCACCACACCGGAGGGTGCCGGGTACTATGAAAAAGCGCTCAGGGTGCTGATTGATATTGAAGATATCGATACGTCGTTTCGCGTTTCTCGCGCGACGCCGAAAGGCCATCTGCGCGTGGATGTGGGCGGTTCTACCGCGCGCGACGTGCTGATCCCCCTGCTCCCGGATTTTATGCAGCGTTACCCGGAAATACGCATCGACCTTGGCGTGGCCGACCGGCCCGTGGATTTGATCAGCGGTAACGTTGACTGCGTGATCCGCGGCGGCCCTCTGGACGACTCCTCCCTTATTGCCCGTCATCTGGGCGACGCTGAAATGGTCACCTGCGCGACGTCCGATTATTTAAAACATCATGGCGTACCGGCCTATCCGCGGGAACTGTGCAATGGCCATAAGCTGATTAGCTACCTTTCTCCCGTCACCGGTCGGGCCTTTCCGTTTCGCTTCAGGGAAAAGGGAGAAAAGCTGGAGATAAGCATTCCGCACTTCCTTGGGGTCAATGAAAGCAACGCGCATCTGGCGGCGGCGGTGGCAGGTTTAGGTATTATTCAGACATTTCAGTATTCGACAAAAAGGCATTTACAGGCGGGGACGTTAACTGAAATTCTTAGCGACTGGCGACCTGACGCTTATCCGTTTCATGTGGTTTATCCGCAGAACCGGCATCTGACACATCGACTGAGAGTGTTTATCGCCTGGCTGGCAGAGGTGTTTCCTGCCGCGCTGAAGGGATAGCCGGAGCAAAGTACGGATAAACTTTATAATCCATGAAAATCCGGTGCTAATGCATTTATTTCTATCCTTTAATTCAGCGTTTTTTATTGACCTGGTGCGGATAATGGGTTGATATCTACCCAAAAATCAAACGTTAAGGATGACGTTATGGCTGTATTGCCACAAATGCCGAGTGGAGGCACAAGGTAAATTGATAGCAATATGCGTGAAGCTAGCACGCATGGCGCAGGGCGGAATATGGCGCTACCGCAAACCTATTACTGGTTCTATCAACAGGTCAAAAATCGTGGCCCGTGGGATTACAAACAGCAACGCCGTGACCTGGCTAATTTTGGTAATTTTAATTATGGGGCCACCGGGTTTGCAGCAGGGATACCAGAAGCAACCTTGTATATGGGCGCGGGTTTTGCACAAAGCCGGGCGGGAACGTCGAAGCCGCAATGGGGAACATGGTACGGTGAGTTACCTTATGGGGATGACCCTCATGACCAGTTTTGGATTAAACAGGGAATAGATTATGCCAAACAGCACGGTTATTAAGTGGCTGCACAGAGCGCTAACTGCCGCGCTGCTGGTTTTTGTAGGGTTTCAGTATTTTGCAAACCAGCCACCGGATGATGACCTTTACTCACAACAACAAATTACACCCGAGATCTATTTGTACGTTACAAAGTACAAAGGCGGGGGTGCGACGGTTTCAGATGTTTATCGCTATTACCTGGACACAAAATTGCAGGATAATCTGTTGGAGCACCTGAAGAAACGCTCACCCTTTATGGTAGCTGACACTGGCGACGCCAAAATCTCTGGCTACGGCTCTCACGTCAATGTAAACCTCAGCGGGCGTGTTTATTCGTTTACGAATTCAGATCTCTTTTACGCAGGTAATGTGGCCATCATGCCCATTATCAGCCTTAACGCAACCGGCACGCGTTAAGGTTCCTTTTGCTACCCACAAATTACACCTATCCTCATGCGCACAGCTGCGCGCATGAGGGCTTTTAATGAGCTTTGGTTTAATTGAGCGTGTAATCCAGCGTGATTTCCGCGTTCAGCAACTGGGAAACCGGGCAGCCGGCTTTCGCTTTCTGAATAACGCCATCGAACTGCTGAGGGTCAATGCCAGGGACAGTAACCTTGCTCTGCAGTGCGACCTTCGTAATGGCGAAACCGCCCTCTTTTTTATCCAGTGACACGTCGGCGGTGGTATCAATGGAATCGGCGGTGTAGCCTGCTTCACCCAGCATCAGCGACAGTGCCATCGAAAAACAGGCTGCGTGTGCGGCACCAATCAGTTCTTCCGGGTTGGTCCCTTTTTCGCCTTCAAAACGGGTGTTGAAGCCGTAAGGCTGTTGATTGAGAACGCCGCTCTCGGTAGAAACAGTTCCTTTTCCGCGTTTAATATCGCCAGACCAGTGTGCTGAACCGTGCTTATGAATTGTCATTCTTGCTCTCCTTTTGGCTTACAAAGGGTTAAGTATAGACCAGAGATCTGACGCGTCCTGGAACACAGAGTATTCTGGTTGGCGCTGATGCGATACATCACTTCGAACCATCAAAAGGGAAAGGCCTATGATGCTAAACACCAGGCTTGTCGTGGCACTGACCACGCTCGCCGTGACGCTCCCCCTCTTTGCCAGCACGCCGGAGAATTTTATCTATACCAGCTCGGGCGACCTTGATGCCGCCGCCGCGTTTATCGCCCGTCGTGATATCGGTGGCGCGCAGATTGTTTATAACTGGCGTGCACTGGAGCCTGAGAAAGACAGATATGACTTCTCACCCATAGAGCGAGACCTGGCGCGCCTGAAGGCCAGCGATAAAAAGCTGTTTATTCAAATTCAGGATCGCTTCTTCGAAAAAGATGCCCGGTATGTCCCTGATTATCTGATGGCAGACACGAAGTACAGCGGCGGTATTTCTCCGCAGTTTGACAACCCTGGTGAAGGGAAACCAACAGGTTCAGGCTGGGTAGCCCGGCAGTGGGATCCTGCCGTGCGTGAACGGTATCAGGCCTTACTGGCAGCCCTGGCGAAGCGTTTTGATGGCCAGGTTTATGGTGTGAACTTACCGGAAACCGCGATTGACCTTGATGAGAAAAAGCCGCCGACAGGATTTTCGTGCGACAACTATTTTGCCGGAGAAATGGAAAACCTCGCCTTTGCGCGAAAGGTTTTCACGCAATCCCATGTCGTACAATATGTGAACTTCTGGCCGTGTGAATGGAACAATGACCATAATTACATGGGGCGGCTGTTTGAATACGCCAGTGCCCATAATATCGGGCTTGGCGGACCGGATATTGTTCCCAACCGCAAGGCGCAAATGAAAAACGCCTATGTAGATTCAATTGGTCAACGCAACAGTTATGTGAAAACATGGGGTTGCGGAGGTTTTTTGAATGAGACGAACATTTACAGCAGAGGAAAAAGCCTCTGTTTTTGAACTATGGAAGAACGGAACAGGCTTCAGTGAAATAGCGAATATCCTGGGTTCAAAACCCGGAACGATCTTCACTATGTTAAGGGATACTGGCGGCATAAAACCCCATGAGCGTAAGCGGGCTGTAGCTCACCTGACACTGTCTGAGCGCGAGGAGATACGAGCTGGTTTGTCAGCCAAAATGAGCATTCGTGCGATAGCTACTGCGCTGAATCGCAGTCCTTCGACGATCTCACGTGAAGTTCAGCGTAATCGGGGCAGACGCTATTACAAAGCTGTTGATGCTAATAACCGAGCCAACAGAATGGCGAAAAGGCCAAAACCGTGCTTACTGGATCAAAATTTACCATTGCGAAAGCTTGTTCTGGAAAAGCTGGAGATGAAATGGTCTCCAGAGCAAATATCAGGATGGTTAAGGCGAACAAAACCACGTCAAAAAACGCTGCGAATATCACCTGAGACAATTTATAAAACGCTGTACTTTCGTAGCCGTGAAGCGCTACACCACCTGAATATACAGCATCTGCGACGGTCGCATAGCCTTCGCCATGGCAGGCGTCATACCCGCAAAGGCGAAAGAGGTACGATTAACATAGTGAACGGAACACCAATTCACGAACGTTCCCGAAATATCGATAACAGACGCTCTCTGGGGCATTGGGAGGGCGATTTAGTCTCAGGTACAAAAAACTCTCATATAGCCACACTTGTAGACCGAAAATCACGTTATACGATCATCCTTAGACTCAGGGGCAAAGATTCTGTCTCAGTAAATCAGGCTCTTACCGACAAATTCCTGAGTTTACCGTCAGAACTCAGAAAATCACTGACATGGGACAGAGGAATGGAACTGGCCAGACATCTAGAATTTACTGTCAGCACCGGCGTTAAAGTTTACTTCTGCGATCCTCAGAGTCCTTGGCAGCGGGGAACAAATGAGAACACAAATGGGCTAATTCGGCAGTACTTTCCTAAAAAGACATGTCTTGCCCAATATACTCAACATGAACTAGATCTGGTTGCTGCTCAGCTAAACAACAGACCGAGAAAGACACTGAAGTTCAAAACACCGAAAGAGATAATTGAAAGGGGTGTTGCATTGACAGATTGAATCTACATATCCGTTCTTTAACCAGTATAAAAACAAACTGCCGCTGGTCGCCATGGCCGTTCAGGAGCCCACGCTCACCTACCGAAACCCGGCTACCGGCAAGCCCTTCACCAAAGATGAATTTGTTCAGTTCGCAGAAGCGTATCTCGCCGCAGATATTATTTTCTGGAGCACGACGTCGCCCTGGCTGACGACGAAATAAGCCACAGGCTCACTGCGCGGGCATCAGTTCAGATGCCCTGCAATTTCATCAAGAAAGACGCGCAGGGCCGCAGGCTGATATTCCCGCGACTGGTAAATCCCGTGAATGGCGAGCGGCTTAGGGACTAAGTCTGTTAGGGAAGGTGCGAACAAGTTCCTGATATGAGATCATCATATTCATCCGGAGCGCATCCCAGAGGGACATCATGAGCCATCAACTCACCTTCGCCGATAGTGAATTCAGCACTAAGCGCCGTCAGACCCGAAAAGAGATTTTCCTCTCCCGCATGGAGCAGATTCTGCCATGGCAGAATATGACCGCTGTCATCGAGCCGTTTTATCCCAAGGCGGGCAATGGCCGACGGCCCTATCCGCTGGAGACCATGCTGCGTATTCACTGCATGCAGCATTGGTACAACCTGAGCGACGGTGCCATGGAAGATGCCCTGTACGAAATCGCCTCCATGCGCCTGTTTGCCCGATTATCCCTGGATAGCGCCCTGCCGGATCGCACCACCATCATGAATTTCCGCCACCTGCTCGAGCAGCATCAACTGGCCCGTCAATTGTTCAAGACCATCAATCGCTGGCTGGCCGAAGCAGGCGTCATGATGACCCAAGGCACTTTGGTGGATGCCACCATCATTGAGGCACCCAGCTCTACCAAGAACAAAGAGCAGCAACGCGATCCGGAGATGCATCAGACCAAGAAAGGCAATCAGTGGCACTTTGGCATGAAGGCCCACATTGGTGTCGATGCCAAGAGTGGCCTGACCCACAGCCTGGTCACCACCGCGGCCAACGAGCATGACCTCAATCAGCTGGGTAATCTGCTTCATGGAGAGGAGCAATTTGTCTCAGCCGATGCCGGCTACCAAGGAGCGCCACAGCGCGAGGAGCTGGCCGAGGTGGATGTGGACTGGCTGATCGCCGAGCGTCCCGGCAAGGTAAAAACCTTGAAGCAGCATCCGCGCAAGAACAAAACGGCCATCAACATCGAATACATGAAAGCCAGCATCCGTGCCAGGGTGGAGCACCCGTTTCGCATCATCAAGCGGCAGTTCGGCTTCGTGAAAGCCAGATACAAGGGGCTGCTGAAAAACGATAACCAACTGGCGATGTTATTCACCCTGGCCAACCTGTTTCGGGTGGACCAAATGATACGTCAGTGGGAGAGATCTCAGTAAAAACCGGAAATAACGCCAGAAATGGTGGAAAAAATAGCCTAAATAGGCTGATTCGATGTGTTTGCGGGAAAAAAATCGGCCCAGATCCGCGAAATTTTAATCAACGAGTCAGCTTGGGAAGACATGACCTGCTTATTCGCACCTTCCTTAGCACCGGGACCAGCAGCCCTTGCTCGAGCGCCCCTTGCGCTTCGTGCTCGGGCAGCATTGCAATACCGCAATGTTTAACCGCCGCGTCCATCAACAACGACGAGATGCTGGCGCTAAGATTGCCGCTCACCGCGACGCTCACGCTTTCGCCTTCCAGCGTCACAAAATGCCACGACTGACCCGCAAAGAAGCTGTAATGCAGACAATTGTGCTGCGCCAAATCCTCAGGCGTCACGGGCGTGCCGTGCTGCGCAAGATAGTCCGGCGAGGCGCAAAGCACCGAACGGCACTCGCCCAGCCTGCGGGCAATCATCCCCGGCTCCGGGTTATCGGTAATTCGCACGGCTACGTCAATACGCTCGCCCACCAGACTCACGGGATGGTTATTCACATCCAGTTCAATTCTGAGCTGCGGATAACGCGCCAGCAGCCCGGGCAGTACCGGCGCAATCATGTGCATGGCGGTAAAGTGCGCGCAGGCTACCCGTAAGGTGCCGGAAGGTAAATCTTTCTCCGACTGGCCTTCAATCTCCTGCGACAGTTGCGAAAGGGTACGCGTTTTCTGCAGTACCTTTTCCCCTGCTGCGGTCAGCGTCAGCTTACGCGTTGAGCGGTTCACCAGGCGGGTCCCCGCCCACTTCTCCATCTGCTCAAGATAACGGCTTACCATGGGCCGGGAAATGCCCAGCGCACGGGCTGCGGCACTCAAACTTCCCAGCTCGCAAATCCGGTTATAGACCTGTGCGGCAATAACGCGATCCATATAACGCTCCATTTGCTCGATTTATGAAACTAAGCATGTCTTGTTTCAGGAATTCTGGCAAATGTAGAGTTCGGTACAATAGGGTCTTTCCTGATAAAAAGAGACATGATGATGAAGCTCACTCGCCTTGCACTGCTATGCACCCTCTTCATGCCGGCGGTCTTTGCCGCACCGTTGACCATTGATACCTGGAACCCGCAGGAGAAAGGCATTTTTGCGGTCTCGTCGACGCTGGTGTCCGGCACGAAAGAGGCCGTCCTGTTTGACGCGCAGTTCAGCGTGAAAGACGGTGAAGCACTGGTGGAGAAAATTCGCCGCAGCGGTAAAACCCTGAACAAGATTGTGATCACCTCCGGCGATCCGGACTTCTACTTTGGTCTGCAACCGCTGGTTAAAGCATTCCCGAATGCGAAAGTCGTGGCGACTCAGCAGGTGGTTGACCATATCAAGGCCACCAAAGATGCCAAGCTGGCCTTCTGGGGCCCACAGATGAAAGACGGCGCGCCAACAACGCTGATCGTTCCCCAGGTGCTGACCTCCACCACGTTTATGGTTGATGGTGAGAAAATCGATATTGAACAGCCAGACAGCTACGCGGCCTATGTCTGGATCCCGTCAGCGAAGACGATTCTTGGCGGCACGGGCGTTTCATGGGGCATCCATCTGTGGACGGCCGATACCCAGACCCGGGCGCGTCGCCAGCAGTGGCAGGACACGCTGGAAAACATGGCGGCGCACAAACCTGAGCGCGTGATCCCGGGTCACTATCTGGGGACGCCACCGTCAGGTACCGGCGCTATCGATTTTACCCGTGAATATCTGCAGCGGTTCGAGCAGACGCTGGCTAATCACAAAGATTCTGCTGGCGTCATTAGCGCCATGAAAAAAGCGTATCCGGGCCTGGCCGAAGAGAGCTCGCTGGAATTAAGTGCGAAAGTGAATACCGGCGAAATGAAATGGTAAATTAATCTCTGCTCCTGCTATTTTCTCGGATAGCAGGAGCAGCATCAAAATTTCCCCCCTCGTCCCCTGTTATTATTCCTCCATTTCTAAAAGTGTCTAAAAGCATGCACTTATGTCATTTTTATTTCTAAGATGAATCTTAGACACAGTAAGGGAAATATTTGCCATTCTGTTTGTGAATTACATTTTTTGCGAGCCGTACCATTACACAGACAACGACACGGAGGCAGCATGTTTACTTATTACCCGGCAAATACTGCAGCAGCACAACCTGAACTCGTTAACGCAATCGCACAAGGTCTTCACGCCGAACACGGTGCTGTGACTGAAGATGACATTTTGATGGAACTGACCAAATGGGTGGAATCTACAGACAATGACATCCTCAGTGACATCTACCAACAGACCATTAACTACGTGGTCAGTGGACAGAATGCCTCTTTGTAAAAACCTGCTAAGCTGGATCTGCAACCTAAGGGGTTACATTTCGTTTGCGTAAGCAAACTTGTCCTTAAAACTATCAACAGGATTGAGGAGTAAAGATGAAATCGAACCGTCAGGCACGCCATATTCTGGGACTGAACTACAAGCTTTCTAACCAACGTAAAGTGGTGATTGAGGGCGACAGTGAAACGCAAGTCACCCATGCCACCGGCAGAAAACGCCACGCTGGCAAGTAAGTTCCAGTAAGAGATCCTGAACACCATCGGCAAAACCGATGGTGTTTTTGTTTATGTGTTGCGGTAATTAACATTTAGCTCCTTTATAATACCGCCTGACCGCACCCCACCGCACAGGCCAGAAAGATGACAAACAGCAGTGTCAGGGACGGATCTTCAAAAAAAGAGTGAGTGACATGGACAACAAACTGAAAAAACATCGTTCCTTATATATCCCTTATGCCGGTCCGGTTTTACTGGAATTCCCCCTGCTCAACAAAGGCAGCGCCTTCAGCATGGAAGAGCGCAGCAGCTTCAACCTGCTTGGTCTGCTGCCCGAAGTGGTGGAAACCATTGAAGAACAGGCTGAACGTGCGTGGATCCAGTATCAGGGTTTCAAGACTGAAATCGACAAGCACATCTACCTGCGTAACATTCAGGACACCAATGAAACCCTCTTCTATCGCCTGGTTCAGAACCACCTCGAAGAGATGATGCCGGTGATCTACACCCCAACGGTGGGTGCGGCGTGTGAACGTTTCTCTGAGATCTACCGTCGTTCCCGCGGCGTATTCATCTCTTATCAGAACCGCCACAATATGGACGATATTCTGCAGAACGTGCCGAACCACAATATCAAGGTCATTGTTGTGACCGACGGGGAACGTATTCTCGGCCTCGGGGATCAGGGCATTGGCGGAATGGGGATCCCTATCGGTAAGCTCTCCCTGTACACCGCCTGTGGGGGTATCAGCCCGGCGTACACCCTGCCGGTAGTGCTGGATGTGGGTACCAACAACCAGCAGCTGCTCAACGATCCGCTGTACATGGGCTGGCGTCATCCGCGCATTACCGACGATGAGTATTATCAGTTTGTTGATGATTTTATCCAGGCCGTTAAGGCACGCTGGCCGAACGTGCTGCTGCAGTTTGAAGACTTTGCGCAGAAGAACGCCATGCCGCTGCTGAATCGCTACCGCGATGACATCTGCTCATTCAACGACGACATTCAGGGCACCGCCGCCGTGACCGTTGGGACGCTGATCGCCGCCAGCCGTGCGGCAGGCAGCCAGTTGAGCTACCAGAAAATCGTCTTCCTGGGCGCAGGCTCTGCGGGCTGCGGTATTGCCGAGCAGATTATTGCTCAGACGCAGCGCGAGGGCTTGAGTGAAGAACTGGCCCGTTCCCGTGTCTATATGGTTGACCGTTTCGGCCTGCTGACCGACGGTATGCCTAACCTCCTGCCGTTCCAGACCCGACTGGTTCAGAAACGTGAGAACCTGAAAAACTGGGATACCGACAACGAGGTGCTCTCCCTGCTGGACGTGGTGCGCAACGTGAAGCCGGACATTCTTATCGGCGTTTCCGGGCAAACCGGTCTCTTCACCGAAGAGATTATTCGCGAAATGCACAAACACTGTGAACGCCCTATCGTGATGCCGCTCTCTAACCCGACTTCCCGTGTAGAAGCAACGCCGCAGGACATCATCGCCTGGACCGAAGGTAACGCACTGGTGGCAACCGGCAGTCCGTTCGACCCGGTGGTGTGGAAGGATAAAACCTATCCGATCGCGCAGTGCAACAACTCCTACATCTTCCCGGGGATTGGTCTGGGGGTTATCGCGTCCGGTGCGTCACGCATTACCGATGAAATGCTGATGTCAGCCAGCGAAACCCTGGCGAAACACTCACCGCTGGTGAATAACGGTGAAGGCCTGGTGTTGCCAGAGCTGAAAGACATTCATAAGGTGTCCCGCGCGATCGCTTTCGCAGTAGGAAAAATGGCACAGCAGCAAGGCGTGGCGGTGAAAACCTCCGCCGATGCGCTGCAGCAGGCCATTGACGACAACTTCTGGATGCCGGAATACCGCAGCTATCGCAGAACGTCTATCTAAAGAACAGGCCGGGTCAGGCAATCATGCCTCCCGGCCTGCCATTCTGCCCGCGCTTGCCGGGCCGTAAAATCCCCGTTACACTGTCTTCATCCATTAACCTACTGAATATATAAGGAGGCCAATTATGCTGTACTGTGAAATTTTCAATGTTTCACATACATTTGGTGATCGCACCAGCTCAAGCGTTATCGGTATCGTGCTGCGATAACTTCTGCTTGAGCGAAGACACCAACCCCTGAAATCCCTTCTCTCGGGCTTACTGAGTTATCGTCAGCGATGTTTGACGAGGCATAAACATGCCTGTAACTCTTGGGTAAGCAACAATGAGCACTTTACTCACTGCACAATCTCTACGTGTTGATACGGCGTTTGGTACGCTCTTCGACTCTCTCTCCTTTACGCTGAAAAAAGGCGATCGCATCGGTCTGCTGGGCGACAACGGCTGCGGTAAAAGCACGCTGCTGAAGGTGCTGGACGGTACGGACACGCCTGCCGCCGGAACGGTCGCGCTGGCCGGGCACTGCATCATGGCGCGCGTAGAACAACATCTGCCGGACGGGATTTATCCCCTGAGCATGCTGGATGCCGTGCTGGCACAACTGCCTGCGGCTGAACGCGAGAGCCTTCGCTGGAAAGCGGAAACGCTGCTGGCGAGTATGGGCTTTACGCCGCAGGACTGGACATTAACCTCGGCAACGTTGAGCGGCGGGCAACATACGCGTCTGCTGCTGGCGCGGGCTTTGATTAATGCGCCGGACCTGCTGCTGCTGGATGAACCGAGTAACCACCTCGATTTACCCACCATGCTCTGGCTGGAGCAATTTTTACAGGCCTGGTCAGGCAGCTTTGTGCTGGTTTCACATGACAGGCAGCTGCTGGATGCCGTGACCAACGGCAGCTGGATCCTGCGCGATAAGATGCTGCATTACTTTGCCCTTCCCTGCACCGCCGCACGCAAAGCGCTGGATGCGAAAGACGAAAGTGATGCGCAGCGCCACAAGGCAGAACAAAAGGAGATCGACCGCGTCGCGGCCAGCGCAAAAAGACTGGCGACCTGGGGCAAAGTCTACGACAACGAAGACCTGGCCCGCAAAGCGAAACAGATGGAAAAGCAGGTTGAACGGCTGAAAGAGAGCCAGACGGAGGTCACGGCGGGAAGTCAGTGGACATTAACCCTGCGCGGCGACGCGCTACGGGCCGATCGTCTGCTGGAGCTGGAAAACCTCGCGGTGCCGCCGGCGCCCGGGCTGCCTGCGCTGTTTAGCATTGACATCGCGCGTCTCAAAAGCGGCGATCGCGTGGCCATCGTTGGACGTAACGGCTGCGGTAAATCATCCCTGATGAAGCTGATCTGGCGGCATTTTCGCGGCGAGCAGGCTGACGATGGGCTGAAACTCCATCCACGCGTATCGCCTGGCTATTATGACCAGACGCTGAACCAGCTCCCGGACGATGCATCGCTGTTTGACGCACTGGAGCCGTTTGCACCCGATCCGCAGAATCGCAAGATGGCCCTGATCGGTGCCGGCTTTGCGTGGCCACGTCACGGTCAGAAAGTCAGTACGCTCAGCGGTGGAGAACGCTCTCGCCTGCTGTTTGTTGGCCTGACGTTAGCGCGCTATAGCCTGCTGATGCTGGATGAACCGACCAATCATCTGGACATGGAAGGTAAAGAGGCGCTGACGGAAACCCTGCAGCAATTTGAAGGTGGCGTGCTGCTGGTCAGCCATGACCGTCAATTAATCAGCCAAAGCTGCAACCGTTTCTGGCTGATTGAGGACGGCAGGCTGAGTGAATGGCATGACGCCGAAGCGGTCTTTGAACGGCTGCGTGAAAGTGCAGGCCTGATAACATCGCCGTGTTCACCGAAACAACAGCACGATCGCCCTTCGCAGTTTGACGACCTGCTTGAATGGCTGATCGCGCTGGAGACATTGCTGGAGGAAGACCTGGCCCGCAAACCGAAGCACCAGAAGCCGCAGTTGCAGGCGCAATGGCGCCAGGAGATTGAGGCGATAGAAGCAAAACTGTAAGTCCGCGCCCGGCGAGCGTCTCGCCGGGCCGCTCTCCCCCTGAACGCCCCCCTGATTATTAGAGGATCGCTGTATTCTTAATCCGAAATCGAATCAAAAGATGACATTATGTTGCTGCCACCTTGCATTAACGCGCCTAAGTATTAATCCTTAAGAAGTAGTACACCTGCTATGCAGAATCTCATCATGAACAAGGAGAAACATATGAAGGCTGCTGTTGTCACTCAGGATCATCAGGTCAATGTCACCGAAAAATCATTACGCCCGCTTAAGCATGGAGAAGCCCTGCTGAAGATGGAATGCTGCGGCGTATGTCATACCGATCTGCACGTGAAGAACGGTGATTTCGGCGATAAGACCGGGGTGATCCTGGGTCACGAAGGAATAGGGATCGTTAAAGAGATTGGCCCAGGCGTCAACTCGCTGAAAATTGGCGACCGTGCGAGCGTGGCATGGTTTTTTGAAGGCTGTGGACACTGCGAATACTGTAATACCGGCAACGAAACCCTGTGCCGGGATGTGAAAAACGCGGGTTATTCCGTTGACGGTGGGATGGCTGAAGAGTGCATCGTGACAGCCGATTATGCGGTAAAAGTGCCGGACGGTCTGGAGTCCGCAGCGGCGAGCAGCATCACTTGCGCGGGGGTCACCACCTACAAAGCGGTAAAAGTGTCCCACATTAAGCCGGGCCAGTGGATTGCGATTTACGGTCTTGGTGGTCTGGGTAACCTTGCGCTGCAGTACGCTAAAAACGTGTTCAACGCCAAGGTCATCGCCATTGATGTGAACGATGAACAGCTGAAACTGGCCGCCAGCATGGGGGCAGATTTAACCATTAACTCTCGCAGCGAAGATGCAGCGAAAATTGTTCAGGAGAAAACCGGAGGCGCACATGCTGCGGTGGTAACTGCCGTGGCAAAAGCAGCCTTCAACTCAGCGGTGGATGCCGTGCGTGCCGGTGGCCGCGTGGTCGCCGTGGGCCTGCCGCCGGAAGCGATGAGCCTGGATATTCCACGCCTGGTTCTGGACGGCATTCAGGTCGTCGGTTCGCTGGTGGGAACCCGTCAGGACCTGATGGAGGCATTCCAGTTTGCGGCAGAGGGCAAAGTGGTGCCAAAAGTGACAATGCGTCCGCTGGAAGATATCAATGCCATCTTTAAAGAGATGGAGCAGGGTCAAATCCGCGGTCGTATGGTGATTGATTTACGCTCTTAATCGCCGGTTGCCGGGGGGCGGTTTTGCCTTACCCGGCATTTCACTACGACGATCGCCGGTCAGAAATCCACTCCTGAACCTCAATCTGAAAGGTATCCGGCGCTTTGCGGTACATCTTGCGCGCCAGATCGAGAATGGTATGTCGCGCTAACTCCTCTTCCATCCGTTGCTGTGCGCTGTCCATGACCGAACGTACGCCACACGGGCCATTGCACACCCAGGCAGGAGGCGTTTCATTAAACACCGCCAGCCGCTGACGCACCTCTCGACACTCAAACATGTTCTTCTCACCGTCAATGGCGTGCGCCACATCCAGTACGGTGATCAACTCCGCCGGGCGCGCCAGTTTAAACCCGCCGCCCTTACCTTCCGTGCTGCTCACCAGCCCGGCACGTGACAAACGGGTGAAGATTTTTCCCAGGTAATCATACGGCACCCCCTGCAAGGCGGCCATTTCCCGGACGCTCATCTCACGCTCATTGCCTTTTGCATCCACCATGCACATCAGGCTGTGAATGCCGTATTCCACACCGGAACTGTAAAACGCCATGGTTAACTCCGAAGTTATTTATCTGGGTCATTATAACGGCGTTATTGCCCACAATCACAACTACCCTCCCCTTTTTCATTAACATGCTGATTTTATGCAACATTAAAATTTAACTCAGAAAGAAGTTGTCGCAGTTAACTGCGACAAGTATAGTTGCAGTTATGTCAGGTATACAGCGTGATGATCAAAAGGATCGAAGATGAAAAAGCAGATTTTAATTGTGGGCAGTGGTTTTTCCGGCATGTGGGCTGCCGTCAGTGCCGCGCGTCTGAATGCGCTGGAGGGCAATAACAGCCTGAAGATCGCCGTGCTGGCACCCGCCCCTGAGTTGCGTGTTCGCCCGCGCTTCTATGAAGAGAACGTGACGTCGCTGGTCTCGCCGCTGACCGGACTGTTCGCTGAATTGGGTATTGATTTTATCGCCGGCAAAGCAGAATCCATTGATATAAAAGGGAAAAGTGTTTTCTATCGTGATGCGAATGGCGTAACTGCCGCAGTGAGTTACGAGCGGTTAGTGCTGGCCACCGGCAGTCAGAGCAAGCGTCCACCGATTGCCGGGCTGGCTGAGTACGCCTTTGATATCGATCAGCTTGAATCCGCACAGACCTTTGAGCAGCATCTTGACTCCCTGGTCTCGCGCCCTTCCACCGCTGCGCGCAATACCGTGGTTGTCTGTGGCGGCGGTTTTACCGGCATTGAACTGGCAACCGAGCTTCCTGCCCGACTGCGCGCTCGCTTCGGTGATGATACAGCGACAAGAGTTATCGTAGTTGAAAGGGGTCATGTCATTGGCGGACGATACAGTGAAGCATTGCGTAACACCATTGAAGACGCGAGCCAGGAACTGGGGATTGAGTGGCGTCTGAACAGTGAAATTGAGGCCATCGATGCGAACGGCGTAACGCTGAAAAACGGCGAACGTATCCCCGCTGCAACCGTAGTCTGGACGGCAGGCGTTGAAGCAAACCCGCTTGGACAACAGATTAACGGCGAACGCGATAACCAGGGGCGTCTGAAAGTGACAGAAACGCTGCAGGTTCCGGCTCATCCGGACGTGTACGCGACGGGAGATATGGCCTACGCCAGAACGGACGAGATGGGGAACACGGCGCTAATGACCTGCCAGCACGCGATCCAGTTGGGTAAATTTGCCGGCCACAACGCGGCAGCCAGCCTGTTGAATCGCACGCCTTATCCTTACCGCCAGGTTAACTACGTGACCTGTCTGGACCTGGGTGCCTGGGGTGCCGTTTACACTGAAGGGTGGGACCAGGCCGTCAAATCGGTGCGTGATGACGCAAAGAAAATCAAAATCGCCATCACCAATGAACTTATCTACCCGCCAGCAGCGGACAAAGCCGTGGCGTTTGCCGCTGCCGATCCGTTGGCGAAATTTGTCTAATGCCCTTCTACCGCGCCTTACCGGCGCGGTTCAACGTGCGGAAGCGAGCGAACCGGCGTCTGCCTTTCTGGCCCGAAGGTGCGCGTAGATCAGCAGTGAACTCATGGCTGAGAAAGAGAGCACAGCCGCTGGCAGCGTGACATAGCTCCAGCTAAAGCCAAGCGTGATCATCATCCCGCCAAAATACGCCCCTATCGCACTGCCGAGGTTAAATGCCATCTGCCCGCCTGCGGCACCCAGCATCTCACCGCCCTTCGCATTTTGCAGGAGAAGAATTTGCAGCGGCGCAGAGAGTGCAAACAGCCCGGCACAGCAGATAAAGCCCATCACCAGCGACGCCGTTTTATGTTCCCCAAAGGCGAATAGCAACAGCAGTGACGCGACAATGACCATGTCGGTGGTGGCGGCAATACGCAGCGGACTGAAGCGACCCGATAATTTCCCGCTCAGGAGATTACCTAACACCATACCCAGCCCCATCAGCATCATGATGACCGTCATGACACCTTCGGAGAAGCCAGAGACGTTGACCATAAACGGTTTGACGAAGCTGAACCACGCAAACACGCCAGCATTGCCAAACATGGTGGCGGCAAAAATCAGCCACGGCTCCGGTTTTTTCAGAAAGGAAAATTGCGCGGTCAATTTGATTTCGGAGCGATCATGGATGTGCGGCACCCAGACCAGTACCGAGATGATCACCAGAGCATCAAACAGGGCAATCAGGAAAAAGGTATAGCGCCAGCTGAATTCATGACCCAGCCAGGTGCCCAGCGGTACGCCCACCAGATTGGCAACCGTCATGCCGGCTATCATGCCCGCCACGGCGACCGTCACCTTCCCCGGAGGCGCAATTCTCGAGAGAATAATCGCCCCGACGCCAAAAATGGCGCCGTGCGGAAAACCGGAAATCAGCCGCCCTATTGCCAGCCAGGCATACGACGTAGAAAAGGTAAAAATTGCATTACCGACGGCACACAGCACCACCAGAAACAACAGCGTGGATTTTAACGAAAATTTGCCTGAGAACAGCGCCACAATCGGGGCACCAATCACCACACCAAAGGCGTAAAACGAAATCATATTCCCGGCGGCGGGAATTGAAATTCCGGTGTCATGGGCCAGTTCAGTTAATACGCCCATAATGCCAAATTCAGCCATTCCCAGGCCAAACGTGCCAAGTGCCAAAGAAAAAATTGTCTTTTTCATACCACAACCACTGGTTAACAACGCGCGACGGGCATTATTGAACAATCTTGTATGGTGAGCCAGTTCAAATCAGCTGGCTGACACGTTAATCCATTAATTCAGGTGGATTACACTTCATAGTGCGGCCCCGCTTTTTCCCGCGCCGGACAACCTGAGGATGACAATCATGGGAAGCAAGAAGAAAACCAGTGTCGCAGTTGATGTCATAAAGCATGAGCCGTTAAAAACGAAAGAGTATGAAAAAGAGCTTCGTCGCCTCCACGTTGAACTGGTTAAACTCCAGCAGTGGGTCGTCGCAAAGGGTTTAAAGGTCTGTATTGTCTTTGAAGGGCGCGACGGTGCCGGTAAAGGCGGAACCATTAAAGCCATCACTGAACGCGTTAGCCCACGCGTCTTCCGGGTTGTTGCGCTCCCCGCGCCGACGGGAAAAGAGAAGACCCAGCTCTATTTCCAGCGCTATGTCCCCCACCTGCCAGCCGCCGGCGAAATCGTCATTTTTGACCGCAGCTGGTACAACCGCGCGGGCGTTGAACGAGTGATGGGATTCTGCACACCGGAGCAGGTCGAGAAGTTTCTTGATGGCACGCCGGTGATGGAAAAAGCAATGGTGGATGCCGGGATCATCCTGCTTAAATACTGGCTGGAGGTCACGCCGAAAGAACAGGAGCGTCGTCTGCGCGATCGTATTAACGACGGGCGAAAGACCTGGAAATTATCGCCAATGGACATTAAGTCTTTCAATTTGTGGGATGAATATACCGTGGCGCGAGATGCGATGTTTGCAGCCACCGACACCGCCTGGGCGCCGTGGTTTGTCGCCCGTTCGGAAGATAAAAAACGCGTGCGCCTGAACATTATTTCGCACCTGCTGGCGCAAATCGAGTCTGTACATAAATTTGTGTAATTGCCTGATTTTGATATGTTCAATCCAACATCAAAAGCAGGTTAATTTATGGACGAAAAACAGTTGCAGGCTCTGGCTAACGAACTGGCCAAAAATCTCAAAACCCCTGACGATCTCAACCAGTTCGATCGCCTGCTGAAGAAAATCAGCGTTGAGGCGGCTCTCAACGCCGAAATGTCCCACCATCTGGGCTACGATAAAAATCAGCCCAAACTGGGGGCTAATTCCCGTAACGGCTATTCCACAAAGACCGTTACCACCGGCGATGGCCCTCTGGAACTACGTACCCCACGCGATCGTGATGGCTCCTTCGAACCCCAACTGGTGAAGAAAAACCAGACCCGCATTACCGGCATGGATAACCAGATTTTATCGTTGTATGCCAAAGGGATGACCACACGCGAGATCGCCGCCGCGTTCAAAGAGTTGTATGACGCGGATGTCTCACCCGCGCTGGTCTCAAAGGTCACCGATGCGGTCATGGAGCAGGTTGTCGAATGGCAAAATCGTCCGCTGGATGCAGTCTATCCCATTGTTTATCTTGACTGTATCGTCCTGAAAGTCCGACAGGATAGTCGTGTCATCAATAAATCAGTGTTCCTGGCGCTGGGCATTAATATCGAAGGCCAGAAAGAGTTGCTGGGGATGTGGCTGGCCGAAAATGAAGGGGCGAAGTTCTGGCTGAATGTGCTGACAGAATTGAAGAATCGTGGCCTGAACGATATCCTCATTGCCTGCGTTGACGGCCTGAAAGGTTTCCCGGACGCCATCAACGCGGTGTATCCGGAGGCCCGCATCCAGCTGTGCATCGTGCATATGGTGCGCAACAGCCTGCGGTTCGTCTCCTGGAAGGACTACAAAGCCGTCACCCGCGACCTGAAAGCGATTTACCAGGCACCGACGGAAGAAGCAGGCCAGCAGGCGCTGGAAGCGTTCGCCGCAGCCTGGGACAGCCGCTATCCGCAGATAAGCCGAAGCTGGCAGGCAAACTGGGCCAACCTGGCGACGTTCTTCGCTTACCCGGCAGACATCCGCAAAGTCATCTACACCACCAACGCCATAGAATCACTGAACAGCGTGATCCGGCATGCTATCAAAAAGCGTAAGGTGTTCCCGACGGACGACGCGGTGAAAAAGGTGGTGTGGCTGGCAATCCAGGCGGCCTCACAGAAATGGACGATGCCGCTGAGGGACTGGCGTATGGCAATGAGCCGCTTTATTATCGAGTTCGGTGACCGCCTGGACGGTCACTTCTGAGAAAAGGCATTTACACAGAATCGTGTACAGGGTCCGCAAATCCCGTACAAAGCCATTCACATCGAAGCGGTGAGTTTGCCGAAGCGTAAGATTGGTAAAGTGAAGCCGACCCAATACCCGTTCCGGTATGTTGAAGAGCGTTTTTGACTGAAGCGTTCGCGGGTCATTCGCTGACCCGCGAGCGCGGGACTTACGGCATCCCTTTCGTACTTTCCTGTTTCGCTTCCAGCCGCTCAACGTCACGGTACCAGCGCGGGTGGTGTTTCTGCGCCCAGCGGCGGCTCACTTTCCCTTCAATCATGCCTTTAATCGACCCTTTGACCCAGAAGGCCATATACATGTGGATCAGGATGGCGTGGATCAGAATGATGGCTGACGTCGCGTGAATGAGCAGCGCGTAGCGAATCACCTGAATGGGGAAGTAGTGCGCAAAGTACGGCCGCCAGATAATGACGCCGGTGACCAGCAGAACAAAAATCATGCTCATGATGGTCCAGAACATCATCTTCTGCCCGGCGTTGTATTTCCCGACCTTCGCAACCTTATGCTCATTGCCCTTCAGAACCTCAATAATCCCCTTCAGCCATGGAATGTCATGCTTATCCGGAATATTGTGATGTACGAAGCGCGCAAACATAAACATCAGCACCACGAAAATCAGCACGCCGAAGAACGGATGCAAAATACGCCCCATCTGTGGCGTCCCGAAGGTTTCCGTCAGCCACTGCAGCGTCGGGAAGAAGAAGGAGATCCCCGAGACCGCCACCAGGAAGAAGCAGATCACTACCGTCCAGTGACAGGCGCGGTCGACAAACTTCGTGCGCACAATCCATGACTTACTCATGAGGTTCCTCCTCATCGTCATCCACCTCTTTGTTGGGTCCGATACCGATGTAGTGATAAATCAACCCGGCGAAAGTAGCGATAAAGCCCGCCGCAGAGAGCGGTTTGAGCGCCCCTTTCCACAGGTTGATCGAGGTATCGATCGCAGGATCTTTCGGCAGATTGTGGTACAACTCCGGCTGGTCGTTATGGTGCAGAACATACATCACGTGCGTTCCCCCCACCCCCTGCGGGTTATAAATGCCCGCACTGGCGTAACCGCGCGCTTTCAGTTTGTCCACGCGCTGCTGGGCTACCTCCAGCATCTCTCTTTTTGTCCCGAAGTGGATAGCCCCGGTCGGACAGGTTTTCACGCAGGCAGGCTCCTGCCCGACGCTCACGCGATCGACACACAGGGTGCATTTGTAGACCCGGTTATCCTCTTTACTGAGGCGCGGAATATTAAACGGACAGCCCGCAATGCAGTAGCCGCAACCGATGCAGTTATCCTGCTGGAAATCGACAATCCCGTTGGCGTACTGGACGATGGCCCCGGCTGACGGACAGGCCTTCAGGCATCCCGGATCTTCGCAGTGCATACAACCGTCTTTACGGATCAGCCACTCCAGCTTGCCGTTCTGATCGGTTTCGCTAAAACGCATCACCGTCCAGGATTTGGCACTCAGGTCCGCCGGATTATCGTAAACCCCGACGCAGTGTCCCACTTCATCGCGGATATCGTTCCACTCCGAGCAGGCCACCTGGCAGGCTTTACAGCCTACGCAGGAAGTGACATCGATAAGCTTGGCGACTTCTGCCTTATCATCCCGCGCACGAGGCGCGGGGGTGATGGAGTTGGTCGCGGAGCGTTTAATAATGTCCTGTGTTTCCATTGCCATGTATTCGCTCCTTACGCTTTCTCGATGTTGACCAGAAACGCTTTGTACTCCGGCGTTTGCGAGTTGGAATCGCCGACGTTTGGCGTCAGGGTATTGGCGAGGTAGCCTTTTTGCGCCACCCCTTCAAAGCCCCAGTGCAGCGGAATACCGACAGTTTCCACCTGCTGACCATGCACGTTCAACGCCTGCAGACGACGCGTTACCACCGCAACCGCGCGAATAAAGCCGCGCTTGCTGCTCACCTTCACGCGGTCACCGTTGGCAATACCCTTCGCTTTCGCCAGCGTTTCGCTGATCTCCACAAACTGTTCCGGCTGGGCAATGGCGTTAAGCCGTGCATGCTTGGTCCAGGTATGGAAATGCTCGGTCAGGCGGTAGGTTGTCCCGACATACGGGAACCTGTCCTTCTTGCCTAAACGCAGGACGTCCTCTTCATAGATACGCACCACCGGACTGGATATAACGTTCGGGTGCAGCGGGTTGGTGCCGAGCGGCGTTTCCATTGGCTCGTAGTGTTCCGGGAACGGCCCCTCCGCCAGCTTATCGAGGGCAAACAGGCGTCCCAGCCCTTCCGGCTGCATGATAAACGGCCCGGTCTCACTGCCCGGTGCGGCGGTGCTGAAGTCCGGAATATCGTTACCCGTCCATTTGCTGCCGTTCCATTCGATCAGCATCCGTTTCGGATCCCACGGTTTGCCGTTGATATCCGCAGAAGCACGGTTGTACAGCACGCGACGGTTCAGTGGCCATGCCCACGCCCAGCCCAGCGTATTGCCCAGCCCTGACGGGTCAGCGTTATCGCGGTTAGCCATCTGGTTACCCTGCTCCGTCCAGCAACCGGTGTAGATCCAGCATGACGACGCGGTCGTGCCGTCATCCCGCAGCAGCGCGAAGCTGTTGAGCAACTGACCTTTCTTCGCCAGCAGCGTGCCGTTCGCGTCATACAGATCCGCCAGCGCAACGCCGTTATTCTCTTTGGCGACCTCTTCGGATTCAGGATGGTCCGGCTGATTGTAATTCCAGCTCATCCTCAGCAGCGGTTCAGCGCCTTTCCCCCCTTCGGTGCGATACATTTCACGCAGACGATGGTAAATCCCGGCGAGGATTTCGCCGTCGTTACGCGCTTCACCCGGTGCATCCTGGCCTTTCCAGTGCCACTGCAGCCAGCGGCCGGAGTTGGCAATCGACCCGTCTTCTTCTGCAAAACAGGTGGACGGCAGGCGGAACACTTCGGTCTGAATCGATGCAGGATCGACGTCGTTCATCTCGCCGTGGTTCTGCCAGAAGTTGGAGGTCTCGGTCACCAGCGGATCGATAACCACCATGTATTTCAGTTTGCTCAGGCTGCGAACGACCTTGTTTTTGTCCGGGAAAGACGCCACCGGGTTAAAGCCCTGGCAGATGTAGCCCGCAACGTTGCCCTTATCCATCATGTTGAAATACTTAATGACGTCGTAGGCCTGGTCCCATTTCGGCAACCACTCGAAGCCCCAGTCGTTTTCCTTCTGCGCGGCATCGCCATAGAACGACTTCATCAGGCTGACGAAGAACTTCGGATAGTTACTCCAGTAGTTCACCTGATCGGCACGCGTTGCTTTTGGCGTGTTGGCCGACAGATAGCTGTGCAAATCAGTCTGCTTTTCAGACGGCAGCGTCAGATAGCCTGACAGGCTGGTCGACAGCAGGCCCAGATCGGTCAAGCCCTGAATGTTGGAGTGTCCGCGCAGGGCGTTCACGCCACCGCCGGCCATCCCCATGTTTCCGAGCAACAGCTGAATCATTGCCATGGTGCGGATGTTTTGCGCACCGACGGTATGCTGCGTCCAGCCGAGCGCATACAGGAACGTCGTGGTTCTGTCGGCGGCGCTGGTAGAGGCCAGTACATCACACACCTTGAGGAAATCTGCTTTTGGCGTACCGCAGATATTCTCCACGACGTCCGGCGTATAGCGGGAAACATGCTGTTTCAGCAAATTCCATACGCAGCGCGGATGGCTCAGGGTCTCATCGCGTCTGGCGTAGCCGTTTTCATCGAACTGGTAGTTCCAGGACGATTTATCGTACTGCCGTTTTTCCGCGTCATAACCGCTGAACAACCCCTCTTCAAAGGCAAAATCATCCCGTACCAGGAGGCTGGCATTGGTGTAATGCTTAACGTATTCAGCGTTAATTTTATTGTTTTCAATCAGGTACAGCAGAACGCCCGAGAGGAACGTAATGTCCGTACCGGAGCGAATAGGCGCATAGATATCCGCCACCGATGCCGTACGCGTAAAGCGCGGATCGACAACGATCAGCGTCGCATCGTTATTGTTTTTCGCTTCCATCGCCCAGCGGAAACCCACCGGATGGGCTTCAGCGGCATTACCGCCCATCACCATCACGACGTTGGCGTTTTTGATATCAACCCAGTGGTTGGTCATCGCACCGCGACCAAATGTTGGAGCAAGACTTGCTACCGTTGGTCCGTGTCAGACGCGCGCCTGGTTATCTACCGCCAGCATGCCGAGGGAACGCACAAATTTTTGCGTCAGCATGCCGGTTTCATTACTTGCCGCGGATGCGCACAGCATGCCGGTCGACAGCCAGCGGTTCACCGTAACGCCCTGCGCGTTCTTTTCGATAAAGTTGGCGTCGCGGTCAGCTTTCATCAGTTTTGCGATTCGGGAAAACGCCTCATCCCAGGAGATACGCTGCCATTTGTCAGATCCTGGCGCACGGTATTCCGGATAGCGCAGACGGTTTTCGCTGTGGACATAATCCAGCAGACCCGCCCCTTTCGGACAAAGTGCGCCACGGCTCACCGGATGATCCGGGTCCCCTTCAATATGATAAATCGCTTCTTTGGCGTTCTTCGCGCCATCGCCCAGGCTATACATTAAAAGCCCACAACCTACGGAACAGTATGTGCAGGTGTTACGGATCTCTTTCGCGCGCAGCAGTTTATAGTTGCGTGCCTGAGCCAGCGCCATTTTGGGTGCAAATCCCAGCATTGCGGCTGTTGTTCCGGCCATACCGCCCGCGCAGATTTTAAAAAATTGTCTGCGGCTGACGTCCATTGTTGTCCTCGTTTTCATTTAAGACTTCGCGCCGCAAACTAGCAGTAAAGCCCCTGTTTTTTTTGCGTCAAATCAAGGTCACTTGTCTTCACCCCCTTAATAGTCACCCCCACGGAGTTTAAATACCTCTTTTTGATTAAAGACTTAAGAGAATAATTCGCGATGGCAGGAGGATTAATGCTATAAATTTTTCCTTTGATTTTTATAGCGATGGCAGGGTTATGGACAGAAAGAGAGCAACGCTCACGGGACTGGCGGCGATACTGTTGTGGAGCACCATGGTTGGCCTCATTCGTAGCGTCAGTGAGGGGCTGGGACCGGTGGGAGGCGCAGCAATGATATACACCCTCAGCGGATTACTGTGCCTGGTGACGGTAGGATTTCCTGATATCAGACGGTTTTCACCCCGGTATCTTATTGCCGGCAGCGTGCTGTTTGTCAGCTATGAAATTTGCCTCGCCCTGTCGTTAGGCTATGCCGCAACGCGCTCCCAGGCTATCGAAGTGGGAATGGTCAATTATCTCTGGCCAAGCCTGACGATAGTGTTTGCCATTTTATTTAACGGCCAACGGTCCACCCTGTGGGTGATCCCGGGCTTAGCCGTCTCATTGTTGGGCGTCTGTTGGGTATTAGGCGGAGAACAAGGGCTACATCTTGATGACATCATGCGTAATGTCATCTCTAGCCCGCTCAGCTACGCGCTGGCGTTCGCCGGGGCTTTTATCTGGGCGGCTTACTGCACCGTCACCAGTAAGTTTGCCAACGGGCAAAACGGGATAACGCTTTTCGTGCTGCTCACCGCGCTCAGTCTGTGGGTGAAATATGCGTTCAGCGAACAGCCGCAAATGGTGTTTACTCTCCCGGTGGTCGTGAAGCTCATCATGTGCAGCGTCGCACTGGGGTTTGGCTATGCGGCATGGAATATCGGTATTCTTCATGGCAACGTCACGGTACTCGCAGCGGTATCCTATTTCACGCCTGTACTCTCAGCAGCACTTGCTGCCGTATTGCTGAATTCCCCCCTCTCGTTTTCTTTCTGGCAAGGCGCATTAATGGTTTGTGCCGGGTCATTGTTGTGCTGGTACGCCACGCGAAAATAATATCGCTCTTCTCTGCCGGGTCCATAATCGCCCGGCGGGAATTAACATAAATTTAATATGTGATCGCGCGTCAAAATAATGATCGGCGCGTTAGAAAAGCCGTTTAGATTCTGTTTATATTACCGCCCTTTCGTAAATCCCCGTCGTCTTTTATTGACATAACTTGACACCGTTACGTTATTAATCCCTTGCGAATATTAACAATGTATATAGCACAAAGTGCAATAGTGTGTTTCTGTGTGTTTCATGTCCAACAACGATCATCCCGTACAATGGAATAGTTAACCCATTGATTTTAAACAACTGACATTTATATCAAACGAGCAAAAAGACAGAAAATACCGACAATTAACAAAAGAAACTAAAACGGCCGAAAACTATATTGCGGCCAATGGTTTTGTTGAATAATTCATCAAAAAATGCACAAATCCCCACCATCTCATTCGTTACAGCCGCAATTTATCCGATCCGGATCACACTAATTGAAATTATTGCTAATATTTTGAAACTTATTATTGAAACCCTACTACAAGATTCTTAAAAATAGCATGCCATTGATGATTAGCCTCGTTTAGAAATCGTTCAAAGTGGCTCAGGAAATACTGAAGAAAATTATAAGGAATATTTAAGATGAAACTTAAATTAGTTGCAGTGGCAGTGACTTCCATGTTGGCAGCAGGCGTTGTAAACGCGGCTGAAGTTTTTAACAAAGACGGTAACAAACTGGATCTGTACGGCAAAGTAACAGGTCTGCACTATTTCTCTGATGACGCTGGCAACGACGGCGACAAAACCTATGTTCGTCTGGGCTTCAAAGGTGAAACTCAGATCAACGACCAGATGACCGGTTACGGCCAGTGGGAATACGAGTTCAAAGGCAACCGCTCTGAATCTCAGGGTTCTGACGGCAACAAAACCCGTCTGGCATTCGCGGGCCTGAAATTCAACGAATTCGGTTCTTTCGACTACGGTCGTAACTACGGTGTTGCTTACGACATCGGCGCATGGACTGACGTTCTGCCAGAATTCGGTGGTGATACCTGGACTCAGACTGATGGCTTTATGACTGGCCGTACGACTGGCGTTGCAACTTACCGTAACACCGACTTCTTCGGTCTGGTTGATGGCCTGAACGTGGCTGCTCAGTACCAGGGTAAAAACGACCGTAACGACATCACCGAAGCGAACGGTGACGGCTGGGGTCTGTCTTCTACTTATGAATTCGAAGGCTTCGGTGTAGGTGCTACCTACGCGAAATCTGACCGTACTGACCGTCAGGTTGCTGCTGCAAGCAATCTGAATGCAGGCGGCGAAAACGCGGAAGTATGGGCTGCGGGTCTGAAATACGATGCCAACAACATCTACCTGGCAACCACCTACTCTGAAACCCGTAACATGACCAACTTCGGTAGCGGTTTCATCGCTAACAAAGCGCAGAACTTCGAAGTGGTTGCTCAGTACCAGTTCGACTTCGGTCTGCGTCCATCCATTGCTTACCTGAAATCCAAAGGTAAAGACATTGGTACTTACGGCGACCAGGATCTGGTTGAATACGTTGACGTTGGCGCGAGCTACTACTTCAACAAAAACATGTCTACCTACGTTGATTACAAAATCAACCTGGTTGACGACAGCAGCTTCACTAAAGCAGCTGGCGTTTCTACCGACAACATCGTTGCTGTTGGTCTGACCTACCAGTTCTAAGATTTGTTAGTATAAAAAAGCCAGCCTTCGTGGCTGGCTTTTTTTATTCGGTTTGACTGGCGTAATAAAGGAGCACGCCATGCATATTTTCAAAGGACGCTGCCTGTGTGGGATGAGCCAATTCAGCGTTTCCCTCAACAACTTCGACGTCTATGCCTGCCACTGTACCCAGTGCCAGAAATGGTCGGGGGGAATGGCCATGTATCTGGAAGCGCAGGGTCAACCGCTTGTGGAAGAAGAGTCGATAGCCCCTTCTCATTTCACGTCATCTGCGCGCGGCGAACGCTGGTTTTGTCCCGGATGCGGTTGCCCGCTGTGGTTCACACTGACCGCACGCTCAACGACGCGCTATTTCATTCCCTGGACACAGCTTGAGATGAGCGAAGACGAACGTCGCCGTCTGATACTTGCCGCTGAAATCTATACAGAAACGCAACCCGCATTCTTTGGCCTGACCGGGCAATACGCGCGCTTTAGCGGCACCGAAATTGAAGCACACGACAAGCGCTGCCTGCTGACTCCCCATGACGCACACTGAGGGTTGCCCGGTAAGCATCGCGCCACCGGGCCTGTTTTTTACTGTTTCGGTACGTTTGCCAGGCTAAACCAAATCCCGACCGCCAGCACCAGTAACATTGCGCCAGCACTGCCTAACGCCACGCTGTGTGACGTGATAAAGGCCGTTTTTGCCGCCGCAATTAACGACTCCGCCAGCCCTGGAGTCAGGCTCTGCGCCACGTTCACCGCTTCGCCAATCGATGACGAGGCCTTATCGGCCAGCGTCGCGCTCAGTCCCTGCGGCAGAACAATTGACGCTGAGAAGCTGCGGGTTAACAGCAGACCAAAAATGGCAATGCCCAACCCTGCGCCCAGCTCATAGGACATGGTTTCAATCGCCCCTGCGGCAGCCGCTTTCTCTTTTGGCGCAGCCGCCATAATTGCCGAGGTTGAGGCCAGCAGCGCACTGGCGGCACTGAAGCCCAGCAGCACCATCAGACTCCATGCCTGCCAGTGCTGCGTGCTGAAGTCGAGCAGCGACAGACCGATAAAGCTGACGGCACTCAGCCCCATTCCGCCTGCCGCCACCAGCCGCAGCCCCAGACGACCGACCAGCACACCGGCAATCGGCCCGCTAAACCCGCTGGCAACCATCAGCGGCAGCATAAACATCCCCGCTTCAAACGGCGTAAAGCCATGTACAAACTGCAGCTCCTGGGCCATCAACAGCTCAAACCCCACGAGCGCGATCATGGCGGTCATCGCCATCACGACACCGCTTAAAATAATGCGATGACAGAACAGGCGCATGTCGATCATCGGCACGCGGGCGCGAAGCTGGATCCGCACAAAGATCATCAGCATCACCGCTCCGGTGAGCAGCGTCATTGCCACCAGCCACGGAGAAAGCACCCCTTTGAGCGCGGTTTTCGCGCTGTAGACCAGCAGCAATATCGCCACAATCAGCATGACTGCATGGGCAATATTCAGCGGCTGTTCCGGGCGTCCCTGTTGACGAGGCACCAGACGCGCGGCAAGGGAAACAACGATGACCACGATCGGTACGTTGATCAAAAAGACCGATCCCCAGTAAAAATGCTCCAGCAACATACCGCCAATCAACGGACCAAACGCCGCACCGCCTGAACCGACGGCGGCCCAGACCCCAAGCGCGATGTTGCGATCGCGCGCATTAACGAACAACGTGCGGATCCCCGCAAGCGTGGCCGGGATGATCATCGCCGCCCCAATCGCCAGCGAGGCGCGGGCAGCAATCAGCCATCCTGCTGAAGGCGCAAATGCAGCTGCCAGCGATGACAAGCCAAACAGCGTACTGCCAATTATCAACAACCGTTTAAAACCAATGCGGTCACCCAGTGCGCCCATCGGCAGCACCATCCCCGCCATCACCAGCGAGTATATATCGATGATCCACAATAATTCGTTACCGCTGGCACCCAGCGTCATACTCAACGTCGGCGCCGCTACGTGCAGTACCGTCGCGTCGATCGCCACCGGGATATACACCAGCACGATAATGACTAACGCTAACCACTGACGAAACATAAATTTCCTTTTCTTTTAAATCATGGACACATGTCCAGCTTGCGATCCTACGTAAAGTTGAACGAGTGTCCAGCTTTTTGTTACACTTGTTTCAGTCCCATTAAGAGTGAGTGAAAATGCGATATCTGAGCAAGGATGAAAGGCGGGAAGAGATTTTACAGGCCGCTATGCGCGTGGCGCTCTCTGACGGACTTTCCGCAATGACGGTACGGCGAATTGCCGCCGAAGCCGGCGTCGCCACCGGACAGGTCCACCACCATTTCACCTCTGGCGGGGAGCTAAAATCGCTGGCTTTTGTGCGGTTGATCCGTGAACTGCTGGATGCGGATGTGGTCGGCAAGCAGGCCAGCTGGCGACAGCAGCTACATGCCATGCTCGGCAGCGATGATGGTCGGTTTGAGCCCTATATTCGCCTGTGGCGTGAGGCGCAGATCCTGGCAAGCCGGGATACGGACATCAGGGGCGCATATGTACTGACCATGGAGATGTGGCACCAGGAGACCGTCGCCCTTATCAAAGCAGGCACTGACGCGGGAGATTTTACCCCGGGCGATCGGCCAGAAAATATTGCCTGGCGTTTAATTGGTCTGGTGTGTGGCCTGGACGGCATTTATATATTAGATATCCCAGAGATGGACGACGCTGCCTTTAATAACCATCTTGATAAATTAATCTCTCTGGAATTGTGTTAATACTCACTTATGAGTATTAACAGCCCTCACTTACAATTCGTAACACATTAAGCGAACCCTTATTTCCCGTCCCGGCTCAGGGATTCGCTTTTTTATCTATCCTTTCAGATGTATCCCAAACCATCCAATAATTCCAGAAACACACTGTCAGACATCCACCTGTTTTTACTCCATTTTTTCTTTTTATGGTTAAGCAAGAGGGCGACATGTCACAACAAAGTGAGAAGAATAATCCTTATCTGCTGAGCAACTGGAAACCCGAAAACGCGCAATTCTGGGAAAATAAAGGAAAACATATTGCCCGAAGAAATCTTTTAATTTCTGTGGCTTGCCTGTTATTAGCGTTTTGCGTATGGATGTTATTTAGTGCCATTGCGGTCAATCTGAATAAAGTTGGATTTAATTTTTCCACCGACCAGCTTTTTATGCTAACAGCCTTACCCTCCCTGTCCGGTGCGATATTGCGCGTCCCCTACTCGTTTATGGTTCCTCTCTTTGGTGGACGCTACTGGACGGTGTTAAGCACGGTGATCCTGATTGTTCCGTGCGTCTGGTTGGGGATCGCGATTCAGGACACTGCCACTCCCTACTGGATCTTTATCGTCATCGCGCTGCTGTGTGGTTTTGCCGGCGCTAACTTCGCCTCCAGCATGGGCAATATCAGCTTCTTCTTCCCGAAAACGAAACAGGGTAGCGCCCTGGGGATTAACGGCGGGCTGGGGAACCTGGGCGTGAGCGTAATGCAGCTGGTCGCGCCGCTGGTGATCTTCCTGCCCATGTTCACCTTTCTCGGCGTAAACGGCGTGCCGCAGGATGACGGATCAACGATGTGGCTGGCCAATGCCGCGTGGATTTGGGCGCCCCTTCTTTTGCTGGCCACGATTGCGGCGTTTTTCGGCATGAATGACATCGCGAGCTCTAAGGCCACGATTGCCAGCCAGCTACCGGTGTTAAAACGTTTTCACCTGTGGCTCCTGAGCCTCCTCTACCTGGCAACCTTCGGTTCGTTTATCGGTTTTTCAGCAGGCTTCGCCATGCTGTCGAAAACCCAGTTTCCTGACGTCAATATCCTCCATCTGGCTTTCTTTGGTCCACTGATTGGCGCGCTGGCCCGTTCTGCGGGCGGGATGATCTCAGACAAACTCGGCGGCGTACGCGTCACCCTGATTAACTTCGTCTTTATGGCGCTTTTCAGCGCCCTGCTTTTCCTGACGCTTCCCGGTTCCGGGTCGGGCAGTTTTCTCGCCTTCTATCTGGTCTTTATGGGCCTGTTCCTCACCGCCGGACTGGGCAGCGGGTCAACGTTTCAGATGATTGCCATCATTTTCCGCCAAATCACCCTCACCCGCGTGAAGCAACAAGGGGGAAGTGACGAGCAGGCGCAGCATGAAGCAGTGACCGAAACCGCGGCAGCGCTGGGCTTTATCTCCGCCATCGGTGCCGTCGGCGGGTTCTTCATTCCGAAAGCCTTCGGCACGTCGCTGGCCATGACCGGCTCGCCTGTGGGTGCCATGAAAGTTTTCCTCGTGTTTTACATCGTCTGCGTCCTGGTGACCTGGCTGGTTTATGGCCGCAAATCTTCACAACGATAACAATTACACATTCGCCTGAGAGTGGGCAGCCCTCTCCAAAAAGGCTATCGAAGCAGGAGAAATGTCATGAGTAAACTGTTGGATCGCTTTCGCTATTTCAAACAAAAAGGCGACAGCTTCGCCAATGGACACGGGCAGGTGTACAACACCAACCGTGACTGGGAGGACAGCTACCGACAGCGATGGCAGTTCGACAAGATTGTGCGGTCCACCCACGGCGTAAACTGCACGGGCTCCTGTAGCTGGAAAATCTACGTCAAAAACGGCCTGGTTACCTGGGAAACCCAGCAGACCGACTACCCGCGTACCCGCCCCGACCTGCCTAACCACGAGCCGCGCGGCTGCCCGCGCGGTGCAAGTTATTCCTGGTACCTTTACAGCGCCAACCGGCTGAAATACCCGCTGGTGCGCCGCACGCTGATCGAACTGTGGCGTGACGCGCTGGCGCAACACAGCGATCCGGTGCTGGCCTGGGATGCCATTCAGAACGATCCGCAGAAGAGCCGGAGCTACAAGCAGGCTCGCGGACACGGCGGATTTATCCGCTCCAGCTGGAAAGAGCTGAACCAGCTGATTGCTGCCGCCAACGTCTGGACCATTAAACACTACGGCCCCGATCGCGTGGCCGGTTTTTCACCGATTCCGGCGATGTCGATGGTCTCGTATGCCGCCGGGACGCGTTATCTCTCTCTGCTGGGCGGCACCTGTCTCAGTTTTTATGACTGGTATTGTGATTTGCCGCCCGCCTCGCCCATGACGTGGGGCGAGCAGACCGACGTGCCGGAATCCGCAGACTGGTACAACTCCAGCTATATCATTGCCTGGGGGTCTAACGTTCCGCAGACGCGTACGCCAGATGCCCACTTCTTTACCGAGGTTCGCTACAAAGGCACCAAAACCGTGGCCATCACCCCGGACTTCTCCGAGGTCGCCAAACTGAGCGATCAGTGGCTGGCACCCAAGCAAGGCACCGACAGCGCGCTGGCGATGGCCATGGGCCACGTGATCCTCAAAGAGTTCCATCTCGACAACCCCAGCGAGTACTTCCTCAACTACTGCCGCCGCTACACCGACATGCCGATGCTGGTGCTGCTGGATGAACAGGCCGATGGCCGCGTGGTGCCGGGGCGGATGCTTCGGGCCTCTGATCTCACGGACGGGCTGGGAGAAGCCAATAATGCTGAGTGGAAAACCGTCGCCTTTGATATCGCCGGCGATCTGGTGGTGCCGAACGGGTCCATTGGTTTCCGCTGGGGCGAAAAAGGCAAATGGAACCTGGCGCCGCTGGCGGCAGATCATGAAACTGAGCTCACCCTCTCGCTGCTGATTACCCACGACAGCGTGGCAGAGGTGGCATTCCCCTATTTTGGCGGCAATGAAAATCCACACTTCCGTAGCGTCAAGCAGGAGCCGGTCCTGACGCGCCGTGTGCCGAGTAAAACCCTGACGCTGGCCGATGGCAGCCAGAAACGGGTGGTCAGCGTCTACGATCTGATTCTCGCTAACTACGGCCTCGATCGTGGTCTGGAAGACAGCAACGCGGCGGGCAGCTATGACCAGATCAAAGCCTATACTCCCGCCTGGGGCGAGCAAATTACCGGCGTCCCGGCTTACCTGATAGAGAAAATTGCCCGCGAGTTTGCCGACACGGCGCACAAAACGCACGGCCGGTCGATGATTATCCTCGGTGCCGGGGTGAACCACTGGTACCACATGGACATGAACTACCGCGGGATGATCAACATGCTGGTGTTCTGCGGCTGCGTGGGTCAAAGCGGCGGCGGCTGGTCACACTATGTGGGTCAGGAGAAGTTGCGTCCGCAAACCGGCTGGCTGCCGCTGGCGTTTGCGCTGGACTGGAACCGTCCCCCGCGCCAGATGAACAGTACGTCGTACTTCTACAACCACGCCTGCCAGTGGCGTTATGAGAAACTGACCGCGCAGGAGTTACTCTCTCCGCTGGCGGACGCGACAAAATTCACCGGTCACCTGATCGATTTTAACGTCCGGGCAGAGCGTATGGGCTGGCTTCCCTCGGCACCGCAGCTAAACCTCAATCCGTTGCACATTAAAGCCCGGGCCGACGCCGCCGGCATGACCCCGCAGGAGTACACCGTGCAGGCATTAAAATCGGGCGATATACGTTTCGCCTGCGAACAGCCTGACAACGGTAAAAACCACCCGCGCAATCTGTTTGTCTGGCGGTCTAACCTGCTCGGCTCTTCGGGGAAAGGTCACGAGTACATGCTCAAATACCTGCTCGGTACCGAAAGCGGCATCCAGGGCGAAGATTTAGGGTCGACGGATGACGTTAAGCCCGAAGAGGTGGAGTGGCAAACTCAGGCCATCGAGGGCAAGCTTGACCTGCTGGTGACGCTCGATTTCCGCATGTCCAGCACCTGCCTGTTCTCCGATATCGTGCTGCCCACCGCGACATGGTATGAAAAAGACGACATGAATACGTCGGATATGCATCCGTTTATTCATCCGCTTTCAGCTGCCGTCGACCCGGCCTGGGAATCCCGCAGCGACTGGGAGATCTACAAAGGTATTGCCAGCGTTTTCTCAGAGGTGTGCGTCGGCCATCTTGGCACCGAAACGGACGTGGTACTGCAGCCGCTGCAGCACGACTCCCCGGGGGAACTGTCACAGCCGTTTGATATTCAGGACTGGCGCAAAGGCGAATGCGATCTCATTCCGGGTAAAACGGCGCCGACGATTGCGGTGGTCGAACGGCATTATCCGGAAACCTACGAGCGCTTTACTTCACTCGGCCCGCTGATGGACAAACTCGGCAACGGCGGGAAAGGCATTTCATGGAATACTCAGAGCGAGGTCGATTTCCTTGGCAAGCTGAACTACGTGAAGCTTGATGGCCCGGCAAAAGGACGCCCGCGTATTGAAACGGCGATTGACGCCTCTGAAGTGATCCTCGCCCTCGCCCCTGAAACGAATGGCCAGGTGGCAGTGCGAGCCTGGCAAGCGCTGGGCGAACTGACCGGTCGCGATCACACCCATCTGGCGCTGAACAAAGAAGATGAGAAAATCCGCTTCCGCGATATTCAGGCCCAGCCGCGGAAAATTATCTCCAGCCCCACCTGGTCGGGCCTTGAAAGTGAGCATGTCTCCTATAACGCCGGTTATACCAACGTTCACGAGCTTATTCCCTGGCGCACCCTTTCCGGTCGTCAGCAGCTGTATCAGGACCATCCGTGGATGCGCGCGTTCGGGGAGAGTCTGGTGGCCTATCGCCCACCGATTGATACCCGAAGCGTTAGCCATATGCGCGAAATCCCGCCGAACGGCTTTCCTGAGAAGGCGCTGAACTTCCTGACGCCACACCAGAAATGGGGCATTCACTCGACCTACAGTGAAAACCTGCTGATGCAAACGCTGTCACGCGGGGGGCCTATCGTCTGGATCAGCGAAACCGATGCCAGAGAGTTAGGCATTGAGGATAACGACTGGATCGAAGCCTTCAACGCCAACGGGGCCCTGACCGCCCGGGCAGTGGTGAGCCAGCGCGTCCCGCCGGGCATGACCATGATGTACCACGCGCAGGAACGTATCCTGAATATTCCGGGTTCAGAAGTCACCGGCCGTCGCGGCGGGATCCATAACTCGGTGACGCGCGTCTGTCCCAAACCGACACACATGATTGGCGGCTACGCCCAGCTGGCGTACAGCTTCAACTATTACGGCACCGTCGGCTCTAACCGCGACGAGTTCATCATGATCCGCAAAATGAAAAATATTAACTGGCTGGATGGCGAAGGTCGGGATCAGGTACAGGAGGCGAAAAAATGAAAATACGCTCACAGGTTGGAATGGTGCTGAATCTCGACAAATGCATTGGCTGTCACACCTGCTCGGTCACCTGTAAAAACGTCTGGACCGGGCGTGAAGGTATGGAATATGCGTGGTTCAACAACGTTGAAACCAAACCGGGGATTGGCTACCCGAAAAACTGGGAAGATCAGGAGGAGTGGCAAGGCGGCTGGGTACGCGGGATCACCGGCAAGCTGACGCCGCGTCTCGGCGGGCGCGTGGGCGTGCTGTCAAAAATCTTTGCCAACCCGTCCCTGCCCGGCATTGATGATTACTACGAACCCTTCACGTTTGATTACCAGGATCTGCACCGTGCTCCACAAGGCGATCACCTCCCGACGGCCCGCCCGCGCTCGCTGATTAGCGGCAAACGGATGGACAAAATTGTTGGCGGCCCGAACTGGGAAGAACTGCTTGGCGGTGAGTTCGAAAAACGCGCCCGCGACCGCAACTTCGACAAGATCCAGAAGGAGATGTACGGCCAGTTTGAAAACACCTTCATGATGTACCTGCCGCGCCTGTGTGAACACTGCCTGAACCCGAGCTGCGTGGCCACCTGCCCGAGCGGTGCCATCTACAAGCGTGAAGAAGACGGCATTGTGCTGATTGACCAGGACAAATGCCGTGGCTGGCGCATGTGCATCAGCGGTTGCCCGTACAAGAAAATCTACTTCAACTGGAAAAGCGGAAAGTCGGAGAAATGCATCTTCTGCTACCCACGCATTGAGTCCGGCCAGCCAACCGTCTGTTCGGAGACCTGCGTCGGGCGTATTCGCTATCTGGGCGTGCTGCTGTATGACGCGGATCGCATTGAAGAAGCGGCCAGCACCGAACATGAAACCGACCTCTATGAACGCCAGTGTGACGTATTCCTTGATCCGCATGACCCGGCGGTCATTGAAGAAGCCTTCAAGCAAGGTATTCCGCAGAACGTGATTGACGCCGCCCAGCGTTCCCCTGTTTACAAGATGGCGATGGACTGGAAGCTGGCCCTGCCGCTGCATCCGGAATACCGCACCCTGCCGATGGTCTGGTACGTTCCGCCGCTGTCACCGATCCAGTCTTACGCAGATGCGGGCGGCCTGCCGCTCAACGACGGCGTGTTACCGGCGGTCGAAAGCCTGCGCATACCGGTGCAGTATCTGGCCAACATGCTCAGTGCGGGCGATCCTGCTCCGGTGCTGCGCGCCCTCAAACGCATGATGGCCATGCGTCATTACAAACGCTCTCAGACCGTTGAAGGCGTGACCGATACGCGCGCCATCGAAGAAGTGGGCCTTAGCGTCGAGCAGGTTGAAGAGATGTACCGCTATCTGGCGATTGCCAACTACGAAGATCGTTTCGTGATCCCCACCAGCCACCGCGAAATGGCGCGCGACGCCTTCCCGGAACGCAACGGCTGCGGCTTCTCCTTTGGCGACGGGTGCCACGGTTCCGACACCAAATTCAACCTCTTTAACAGCAGCCGCATTGATGCCATCAACATCACCGAAGTGCGCGACCACGGGGAGGGAGAGTGATGCAGATCCTCAAAATCATCGCCCTGCTGACTGAGTATCCCGATGAAACATTATGGGAAAATCGCGAGGAAGCACTTTCCCTGATAGAACAGGATCTCCCTGCGTTACTGCCCTTTGCCCGCCAGCATCTGGATGCCGCGCTGCTGGATAAGCAGGCCGAATGGTGCGAGGTGTTTGAGCGGGGTCGTGCGACCTCGCTGCTGCTGTTTGAGCACGTTCATGCCGAATCCCGCGATCGCGGCCAGGCGATGGTCGACCTGATGAGCCAGTACGAAAAAGCCGGCCTGCAGCTGGACTGTCGTGAGTTGCCGGACTATCTGCCGCTCTACCTGGAGTATCTCAGCCTCGTCACCGACGACGAGGCCCGCGAAGGGCTACAAAACGTTGCGCCGATCCTGGCGCTGATTGGCGGTCGCCTGAAGCAGCGCGGCGTGGCGCATTATCAGCTGTTCGATGCGCTCCTGACGCTCGCGGGCACGCGTCTGACCAGCGACAGCGTGGCGAAACAGGTTTCCACCGAGAAACGGGATGATACCCGCCAGGCGCTGGACGCCGTCTGGGAAGAGGAACAGGTCAAGTTTATCGAGGACAACGCCACATCGTGTGATACCTCACCGATGCAGCAATATCAACGACGCTTTAGCCAGGACGTTGCCCCGCAGTATGTCGACGTCAGTGCGGGAGGCCCAAAATGATCCAGTTTCTGAACGTCTTTTTCTACGATATTTACCCCTACCTGTGCGGCACGGTTTTTCTGGTGGGAAGCTGGCTGCGTTACGACTACGGGCAGTATACGTGGCGCGCCTCCTCCAGCCAGATGCTGGATAAGCGCGGCATGGTGCTGTGGTCAAATCTGTTCCATATCGGCATCCTGGGGATCTTCTTCGGACATCTTTTCGGGATGCTGACGCCGCACTGGGTTTATTCGTGGTTTCTGCCGATGTCGCAGAAACAGCTGATGGCGATGATTCTGGGCGGCGTTTGCGGCGTGCTCACGCTGGTGGGCGGTGCGGGATTATTGATTCGCCGGCTGACGAACCCGCGTATCCGGGCGACCTCCACCACGGCAGATATCCTGATCCTCTGCATTTTACTGGTGCAGTGTATTCTTGGGCTCACCACCATTCCGTTCTCCGCGAAATATCCCGACGGCAGCGAGATGCTCAAGCTGGTGGACTGGGCGCAGTCGGTAGTGACCTTCCGCGGTGGCTCGTCCGAACATCTGGCGGGCGTGGCGTTTATCTTTCGTGTTCATCTGGTGCTGGGCATGACCATTTTCCTGATCTTCCCCTTCACCCGACTGGTGCACGTCTGGAGCGCGCCGGTGGAGTATTTAACGCGTAGATATCAGGTGGTGAGATCGCGCCGCTGAGTGTTGCCGGGTGGCGCTACGCCTGAGCGCAGCGCCACCGGTCTATTTCCCGGCCTGAGGATGTGTATCAAACCCGGCCATCACCGCCGTCAGCGCGTCCAGCGAAAACCCGTGTTTGGGATCGTCAACGCCCAGTCCAAACCGTGACTGCATCACCTGATACAGCGCGTTCGCGTCGGGAAGATGGACCTGCTCTTCCGCATGCCCCTTCTGCCAGTGGGTAAAGTTAAAGTTGGTCAGGGTCAGCTTTCCGCCGTCAGGCAGATGGCGACACATCAACAGATGGTGGCGAAAATGGGATTGCGGCCAGTGCGCCGACCAGAAGTTGCCCATCACGTAATCGCTGAAATACTGTGTTGTCAGATCAAAATGGTACATCGACTGCCAGTGATCGTGGTGGCTGAACTGCAGGATCCAGTCGTTGCCCTCGCTCAGCAAACGGTACAGCCCGTGGGGTGTCTCCTGCACCTCGTTGGCGAGCAAACGAATCGGCGCCGTCAGCGTCTGTCCGCCAAAACCGACGTCGGCAATCCAGCGCTCGCCGTTGAGTTCAACCAGCAGCAGACGATGCGTACGCGGCGGCATCTGTGGCGGACTGGCTAAGACCACGCGGCCCAGCACGCTGCGAACCGTAAAGCCCACTTCACGCAAAACGCGTTCGAACAGGCCGTTCTGCTCAAAGCAATAGCCTCCACGACGCGCCGTCACCAGTTTGTCGACCAGGCACTGATCTTCCAGATGGATTTCGCGCGGCATCACGACGTCAATATTCTCGAAGGGGATCGCGCAGTTGTGGTGTAGATGCAGCGCCCGCAGGGTGTCGATGTCAACCTGAACAGGCTGTTGCCAGCCCGTACGGGCAAAATAAGCACTCAGAAATGGGGACATGATTCGCTTCCATGATGTGATGTTCCCTGTTTATAAACTATTTTCTGGCCTCCATATGCGCAAAAGTGCTTTTTGCGGGTGCATCTTGATTTCGGCTACCCATCAGACGTTTAATGCCAGCATACCTGCTGAGAGGAATGTTCATGAGCGCGTTTCGTCCCGTTGAATTAAAGCATGCCAGCCGTCTGCTGAACCATGGCCCTACGGTGCTGATTACCAGCCGCGATGAGTCTATCGACCGTCGTAACGTCATGGCCGCGGCCTGGTCGATGCCGGTAGAGTTTGAGCCACCGCGTATCGCAATTGTGGTGGACAAAAGTACCTGGTCGCGCGAACTGATTGAGCGCAGCGGAAAGTTCGGCATCGTCATCCCCGGCGTGGCAGCGGCTAACTGGGCTTACGCCGTCGGCAGCGTGAGCGGGCGCGACGAAGACAAGTTCAACTGCTACGGGATCCCGGTTGTGCAAGGTCCGGTACTCGGCCTGCCGGTAATTGAAGAGAAATGCCTGGCGTGGATGGAGTGTCGTTTACTCCCGGTTACCGCAGCTGCAGAAAAATACGATACGCTGTTTGGTGAGGTTGTTTCGGCAGCCGCAGATGAACGCGCGTTTGTCGCCGGACGCTGGCAGTTTGACGGCGATAAGCTGAACACCCTGCATCATCTGGGGGCCGGGACGTTTGTGACCAGCGGGAAAATGTTAAAAGCGCTGGAAAAATAGCCTATAAAAAAAGCCCTCTCCGCGAGGGAAAGGGCTTTTAAATTACTTCGCGCGCCGTGCAATAATTTCATCCGCAACATTACGCGGTGCTTCCGCGAAATGATGGAATTCCATCGTGTAGGTCGCGCGGCCTTGCGACATCGAACGCAGCGTCGTGGCATAGCCAAACATCTCCGCCAGCGGCACATCCGCGCGAATAATCTGACTACCGTACTGCTCTTCCATTCCCTGCACCATGCCGCGGCGGGAAGAGAGATCGCCCATGATGTTGCCGGCGTACTCTTCCGGTGTTTCCACCTCGACATGCATGACCGGTTCAAGAATAACCGGGTCCGCTTTGCGAGCGCCCTCTTTAAAGCCGAGGATCGCCGCCATGCGGAACGCCATTTCCGAGGAGTCGACCTCGTGATAGGAGCCAAACGTCAGGGTCGCTTTCACATCGACAACCGGATACCCCGCCAGGACACCGCTGTTCATGGCTTCGCGCAGGCCTTTCTCCACAGACGGAATATACTCGCGCGGGACAACGCCGCCCTTGGTGGCATCTTCAAACACAAAACCACTGCCGGGCTCTAATGGTGCCAGACTGAGCACCACATGGCCGTACTGCCCTTTACCGCCGGACTGTCGGACAAATTTCCCTTCGATATCCTTCACCGCTTTACGCAGGGTTTCACGGTACGTGACCTGTGGGCGACCAATGTTCGCCTCAACGCCGAACTCACGCCGCATGCGGTCAACGATAATCTCAAGATGTAACTCACCCATCCCGGAGATAATTGTCTGGCCGGACTCTTCATCGGTGTGCAGACGAAACGAAGGGTCTTCCGCTGCCAGGCGCTGCAATGCAATGCCCATTTTCTCCTGATCGCCTTTGGTTTTCGGCTCGATCGCAAGCGAGATAACCGGGTCCGGAAACTCCATCCGTTCTAGCGTGATGACGGCATTCGGGTCGGTGAGCGTGTCACCGGTTGTCACATCTTTCAACCCAACGCAGGCCGCGATATCGCCCGCGCGCAGCTCATCCACTTCGTGGCGATCGTTAGCATGCATCAGCACGATGCGCCCAATGCGCTCTTTCTTCCCTTTCACCGGGTTGAACACCGCGTCGCCTTTGCGCAGCACGCCAGAGTAAACGCGGATAAAGGTCAGCTGTCCGACGTACGGGTCGCTCATCAGTTTAAAGGCCAGCGCGGAGAACGGCTCGTTGTCGTCTGGATGACGCTCGGCATGCTGCCCATTCTCATCCACACCATCAATGGCGGGCACGTCCAGAGGCGACGGCATCAGTTCAATGACCGCATCGAGCATGCGTTGCACGCCTTTATTTTTAAACGCGCTGCCGCACAGCATCGGCTGGATTTCACCGGAGATGGTCCGCATACGCAGCCCCCTGATGATTTCCACTTCCTCTAAATCACCCGTTTCCAGGTATTTATCCATCAGCTCATCGCTGGCTTCCGCCGCCGCAGAGACCATTTTTTCCCGCCATTCCTGCGCAGTACTCATTACGTCATCCGGCACAGGAGCATAGGTAAACACCATGCCCTGGGTGGCATCGTCCCACAAAATGGTACGCATTTTGATGAGATCCACCACGCCGGTGAAGTGTTCTTCTGCCCCCACCGGAATAACAATCGGGACTGGATTCGCTTTCAGACGCTCCTGCATCATTCGCACGACGCGGAAGAAGTCCGCACCCGGGCGGTCCATTTTGTTGACGAAGGCCAGCCGCGGGACATGATATTTATTCGCCTGACGCCAGACGGTTTCCGACTGCGGCTGCACGCCACCGACGGAGTCATACACCATGACAGCGCCGTCGAGTACACGCATGGAACGTTCCACCTCAATGGTGAAATCCACGTGGCCTGGGGTGTCGATAATGTTGATCCGGTGCGGTTCAAAGCCCCGGTCCATACCTGGCCAGAAACAGCTGACTGCCGCAGAGGTAATGGTTATCCCGCGCTCTTGCTCCTGTGCCATCCAGTCGGTAGTTGCCGCGCCATCGTGTACTTCACCCAGTTTGTGGCTCATACCGGTATAAAACAGGATGCGCTCGGTGGTGGTCGTTTTACCGGCATCGATATGCGCGGAGATACCGATGTTGCGATAACGTTCGAGAGGGATGGGTCGGGGCATAATATTTCCTTAGTCATTAAGACTGCGTTGTGACGACCGGGATGGTCGCGTGTTCGTTCGTTTGCTATAATAGTCCTATTGTACGAGTATTATCGAACTATTTTTTTACGGTTGACCTATTGTTGATATAGCTCAATCTGACACCAGACGCAGGAAAACGATGATCCCGAACCACCCTGAAACTGAACAAATACTGCTGGAAAATGTGCTTTTTGCCCTCGGTAACCCGCTACGGCTGTCGATTATCCGCAGGCTGGCCGATGGCAGCGAACTGAGCTGTAACGCGCTGCGCCCGGACGAGGTGGTGAAATCGACGATGACCCATCACTGGCGCGTCTTGCGCGACAGCGGCGTGATTTGGCAGCGCCCGCAGGGGCGAGAAAATATGATTTCACTGCGCAGAGACGATCTTGATGCCCGCTTTCCGGGGCTGATGGCAATATTGCTGCAGACGAAGTAACGCGTGTGTCGTGTCGGGCGACTCCGCGCCGCCCGACCCTCTCTCACATTGAATAGCCGGGTTTCTTAATTAAGTGATCCAGGTTGGGTTCAATTTCGGTATCCCAGACCTGCGCTTTCCAGTCGGCTTCCTGCACTTCATTCAGGGCGACCGAAATAGAGCGATCTTTACTGTTCAGATGACGGGTAATCACCTCGGCAATATCCGCCGCCAGCGCGGTTTTTTGGTCGTCGTTCAAATCACGGGGAAAACATTTGATATCTACGTGTGGCATATGCAGGCTTCCAGTTATGAATGTGAGTTCCACGTTATCAGATTATCTCGTTTGCCTTTAACACCTTGTGCAGTTCCGGCAGCTGGCACACGGTATCCGCAATCGCCGTTATCTTCGGCGTATTCGCCGCAAACCATGCATGGCGAGGCCCCCAGGTGCGTGCAACCGTGATGTAGACGTCAAGCAGCGTCAGCCGTTCCCCGAGCGCAAAAGGGGTGGCACTGAGCTGGCTGTCAAACCACAGATAGAGTGATTTTCGGTATTCAATACAGCTGTTTTTCAACTGCTCCGGCGCATCCGGCACCCAGCGTTCGGGGTAGTCAGCGTAGGTAAAGGTGGGATAAACGTTCGCAACAAACCAGATGAGCAACCGCTGAAACTGCTGCCGCTCAGCCTGGCCGACGGCAGGCGCAAGATCGGGACATCTGTCCAGCACCATCAGGGCAATCGCCGCCGTTTCGGTCATGATCGCCCCGTTTTCCAGTTCCAGCGTGGGTACCTGACACAGCGGATTGCGTGCTTTCAGCAACTCACGCTGCGGACCGGGCTGGTCAAACCCGTCCACGTTGATAAATTGATAAGGGATGTCTGCCAGAGTCAGCATCACTTCACTGATTGCCGATCCCCAGCCGGGTACGCCATAGAGTTTAATCATGTTGCCCCCTCCGGGATGAAAACCCTAAGTGTAGACATGACTAATAGGTTATCCCAGGCGGGTTCACGTCGGATTGTGTCACCGCTTCGCCCTCTTCTCCCCAGCGTGCCAGCACCCGCTGGTACTCTCCACGCGTAATAGCGCCCTCCAGCGCAGCCTGCAAAGCATAAACCAGCCCATTGCCCTTTTTGGTCGTCGTGGCGACATAGGCTCTCTTCGGCCCGAGCCCCACTACGCGCGTTTTGCCGGTCAACGCCGCTTTATAGGCTGATACGGATTGAGGCCCGAAGAACACATCCGCCCTGCCGGACTGAATATAGAGGTTGCCGGAAGCATCATCGGTCAGATAGACCGGCAGCGCAGGCGCACGACCGGCTTTTTTGTTCTCTTCATTCCAGCCCAGCAGAATGCGCTCCTGATTGGTCCCGGAACCGACAATCACCTTTTTGCCTGCCAGGTCTTTTGCGCTGTTAATCGCCTGGACCGCGCTGGTGGATTTCACGGAAAACGCCAGCGAGTCGACGCGATAGGTCGCAAAATCAAATTTCTCTTTTCGCTGTTCGGTCACCGCAATATTCACCAGCGCCACGTCATAGCGTCCGGAGCTGATCCCCAGCGGCCAGTCTTCCCAGGCCGTGGGAACCAGCTTCAGCTTTAACCCCAGACTGCCCGCCAGCAAGCGGGCAATATCCGGATCGCTGCCAATCCGCGTCCGGTTATCGCTGGCAAGCAGCGCCAGCGGTGGAGAGTTAAGCGCTGAGATCGCTACCGTGAGCGTGCCCGGCTCAACAAATTTATAGTTCGCGGGGATCTTCGCGACGGCCTGCCGATCTACCGTCACCGGCAGCGGCTGCTCGTTGGCGTGTAAATCGATACCCGCATGGCTCGCGGTCGTAAAAGCCAGACCGGCCAGAAAAGCATATTTCATCTGCACTCCTTACAGCACTTTTGACAGGAACTGGCGCGTTCGCGGGTGCGACGGACGGGTTAATACGTCGTCACTGCTGCCCTGCTCCACAATTTTGCCGTCGACCATAAAGACCACCTGATCCGCCACTTCCCGGGCAAAGCCGATCTCGTGGGTGACCACCACCAGCGTGGTACCCGAGCGGGCGAGCTTTTTAATCACATCCAGCACTTCGCCAACCAGTTCCGGGTCGAGCGCTGAAGTGGGCTCATCAAACAGCATTACCCGGGGACGTAACGCCAGCGCGCGGGCAATAGCAATACGCTGCTGTTGGCCCCCGGAGAGATGGCGCGACCAGGCGTCGGCTTTATCGCGCAGCCCGACCACATCCAGCAGGCTGTATGCCCTTTCAACGGCTTCTTTCTTACTCAGTTTTTTATGGGCGATGGGCGCTTCAATCAGGTTTTCCAGCACTGTGAGATGCGGAAAGAGATTAAAGTTCTGGAAGACATAGCCCACATTGACGCGCTGTTTGAGGATCTCTTTCTCTTTCAGCTCGTAGAGTTTGTCACCCTGACGGCGGTAACCGATGTAATCACCGTCAATCTGGATAAACCCTTCGTCGACGCGTTCCAGATGGTTAATGGTGCGCAGAAGCGTCGATTTACCCGATCCGGAAGGCCCGAGGATGACCGTTACCGATCCGGGCGGGATCTCCAGCGAGACGTTATCAAGCGCTTTATGGCGACCAAAAAACTTACTGACGCCGGTAATCGAAATATGCCCTTCAGGAGAGGTTTGCATGGACGGGCTCCTGTACTGATGCGGTGGATACGGAACGGACGCGACTGGCTACCCGGTTTTGATTAACGGCTGAACGGCGTTCGCTGCGGGCAAGCCCGCGCTCCACAACATGCTGAATCGCAGACAACACGGTGGTAATCACCAGATACCAGACCGCACCGACCATCAGCAGCGGGATCACCTCCTGCGTGCGGTTATAGATCATCTGAATGGTATAGAAGAGTTCCGGCATCGCCAGGACATACACCATCGCCGTGCCTTTCGCGAGACTGATAATTTCATTAAATCCGGACGGCAGAATCGTGCGCAGCGCCTGCGGCAAAATGATACGCACCGTGCGACGCCAGGCTGGCAGACCGAGTGCCGCCGCCGCTTCATACTGACCATGATCCACCCCCAGAAAACCGCCGCGAATGATCTCGGCGGTATACGCGCTCTGAACCAGCGTCAGTCCCACCACGGCGGTGGAAAACTGTCCCAGCACGTTGATGGTTTCGAAGCGACCCCAGGTAATGCCGGTGAAGGGTACGCCGAGCGAGAGCGTGTCGTAGAGATAGGAAAAGTTATAGAGAATGATCAGAACCACAATCAGCGGCAACGAACGAAACAGCCAGATATACCCCCAGGCCAGGCTGCTCAGCAGCCAGGATGAAGAGAGCCTCGCCAGCGCCAGCAGGCCGCCGATGATTACGCTCAACGCAGTACCGATCAGGGTCAACAGCAATGTCTGCCCTACGCCTTCGAGGATAACCGGATCAAAGAACCAGCGGGCAAAGACAGACCACTCCCAGCGCGGGTTAAAGGCCACGGACTGAATGACCACCGCAAGCACAAACAGCGCCACCACGGCACCGACAGTCCGTAGCGGATAACGCGCCGGGACCACCTTAATGGTTTCAACGTTGCTCATCGTCATTCCTCATGCTGTTTTACTGAACGCTTCACTGATCAGCGTTTTGGTGAAACGCAGCCGGCCATCAAACGGCGGCTGGCTGTACTCTTCCGGATCGCGGTTCAGATCGAACTGCGGCTGATAGCCCTGGCTGATATACAGCCTGACCGCCTCCGGCTGACGAAAACCGGTGGTGAGGTAGATCTGGCTGTAACCGGCCTGTACCGCCCGACGCTCCAGCTCCTGGACGACGCGGGCCGCCAGCCCCTGTTGACGCAGCGCCTTGTGCGTCCAGATTCGTTTGATTTCAGCGGTGCGTTCATCAAACGGTTTATACGCGCCGGTGGCGATGATGTCGCCGTCACGCTCAAGGACAATAAACAGCCCTTGCGGGGCCAGGTACCACTCCGTGAGCTCCACTTCCGCGTCTTTAGAGAAGTAGTCGTCATAGCGGGCGGCATATTCACCGAATAATCCGTCGATAATGGGCTGAAGATCGGCGTCTTCCGGTGACACGTCCCGAAATTGCTCGCGCATAGCGCCTCCTTAGTCACCCAGTCCAGCCGGGTTCACTTCTGATTGAGGGATACGTTCTACCCCTTCCCCCCAGCGGTTCAGCACTTTGTCGTAATCGCCGTTTTTGATGACCCCGTTAAGTGCGGTCTGTACCGGCTCGACCAGGCCGCTGCCTTTTTTCAGCGTCACCGCAATGTGCGCCGCCTTCGGCCAGCCGCCGTCGACAATCCCAACCCGTTTCGTTTTCCCGGTCAACGCCGCTTTCCATGCGCCAGTCACGTTCGGGCCAAAGAACGCATCTGCGCGGCCTGACTGGAGAGACAGGGTTTGTGATGCATCGTCTTTGGTGTAGATCGGGGTAAACGGCTTCAGGCCTTTCTTCACGTTCTGCGCATTCCACGCCAGCAGGATAGCCTCCTGGTTGGTCCCGGAACCTACGATGATGCGCAGCCCGGCGATGTCCTCCGCCTTCTGCAGCGAGGTAATCGGACTGGTCGATTTCACATAGAAACCGAGGGAATCTTTACGGTAAGTGGCAAAATCAAACTTCTCTTTGCGCTCTCTGGTCACGGTGATGTTGCTGATCGCCGCATCGTATTTCCCGGAGACGACGCCGAGAGGCCAGTCCTCCCAGGAGGTTGGCACCACGTTCAGCTCCAGCCCAAGGCTGTCGGCCACCAGACGGGCAACGTCCACCTCGCTTCCGAGCAGCGTTTTATTGTCGTCGGAAAAAACGGTCAGCGGCGGTGAGTTAAGCGCGGCAACCGCCACGGTGAATTTGCCCGGCACGGCGAAGCGATAATCTTTCGGCAGTTGCGCGATGGCGTCGCTGTTTTTGGCGGTGTTGACGGGCGTTTTGTTGGCTTCCAGGCTCACGCCAGTGCCATTAATGTTCACATTCTCTGCCCAGACGGCAGGGGAAAAGGCCAGCGCAAGCGCCAGAATAAGCGATGATTTCTGCATAACGAGGTTCTCTATTATTGTTGTGTGAACTGGTTTTGCGGTTCGTCTAACCCCAGACTGTCGCGCAGCGTAGTGCCGGGATAGTCGGTGCGGAATAAACCGCGGGCCTGTAACACCGGGACAACCTGGTCAACAAAACGCGGGAACGTGTCCGGCGTTCCACCCTGAATAATGAAGCCGTCCGCGGCGAATGCCTCAAACCAGCCCTGCAGACCGTCTGCCACCTGCTCCGGCGTACCGGAAAAGCGCGGGCGCGGGGATGCCGCTTCGAGTGCAACCTGACGCAGGGTTAAGTTGCGTTCGCGAGCATTACGCTTAATTTCATCGGTCGTGCTGCGAAAACTGTTTTTACCCAGTTCACCGATGTCCGGGAACGGCTCGTCAAGCGGGTACTGGCTGAAATCGTGATGTTCAAAATAACGGCCGAGGTAATTCAGGGCATCGTTAATCGACACCAGAGCCGCGGTTGTCTGATACTGGTTCTCCACGTCCTCCGCGTCCTTGCCAACAATCACGCTGACACCCTGAAAAATATGTAAGTCCGATGCCCTGCGGCCATTGGATTCAAGCTGGTGTTTCACGTCGCGATAAAACGCTTTGGCTTCCTCTAACGTTTCATGATGGGTAAAAATGGCGTCAGCATGTTTCGCAGCCAGTTTTTTTCCGTCATCCGATGCACCCGCCTGAAAGACAATCGGGCGTCCCTGCGGCGTGCGGCCAATATTGAGCGGACCGGCCACCTGGAAGAAATCGCCGTGGTGATCAAGCGTATGCAGTTTTGCCGGGTCAAAGAACTGGCCGCTCTCTTTGTTGCGCACAAAGGCATCCCCCTCCCAGGAATCCCAGAGTCCTTTCACCACGTCGAGGTATTCATCCGCTATCCGGTAGCGCAGCGCATGTTCAGGGTGTTTCTCGCGCGAGAAGTTTTTCGCCGATCCCTCGAGCGGTGAGGTCACCACGTTCCAGCCTGCGCGTCCGTTGCTCAAATGATCCAGGCTGGCAAACTGGCGCGCCACGGTAAACGGTTCGCTGTAGGAGGTCGATAAGGTACCGACCAGACCGAGGCGCGAGGTCAGACTTGCCAGTGCGGACAAGACCGTTAACGGCTCAAACCGGTTTAAGAAATGCGGGATGGATTTCTCGTTAATATAGAGGCCGTCGGCGACGAATAAAAAATCAAGCTTCCCCTCTTCGGCTTTTAACGCCGTGGCTTTTACAAAATCAAAATTAATGCTGGCATCGGCGACCGCCGCCGGATGACGCCAGGCAGACATGTTCCCGGAAGCACCATGCAAAATGGTTCCCAGCCGCAATTGTCGGGTTGCAGACATATTCACCTCTTCAGAATTAAACGTGTTGCAGGGCTTTTTCCGCAAGCTGTGCAAAATAGCGGGCAGCGGGCTCAATTAATGCTTCATCCGGGTTGAAGGCCGGGTGATGTAAACCGAACGGACTGGCGCTACCGATGCTGACAAACGCCCCGGGGATCTGCTGCAGATACACCGCGAAATCTTCCCCACCCATATGCAGCTCGGCGTGCTGCGTTTCATACCCAGATTCTCTGGCGACGGCGGTGGCAAATTCGGCCCAGTGTGCGTCATTGACCAGCGCGGTAGGCCCGGCGTACCAGGTGATGTCGATCTGCGCGCTAAACGCGCTGGCAAACCCGGCGGCAATTTCGCCGACGCGTGCTTTCACATTCTGCTGCACTTCCACGCGGTGGGTGCGAAGCGTGCCTTCCAGCTCAACGCTTTCCGGCAGGACGTTCCAGGTATTGCCCCCGGTAATGCGCGTGACGCTCAGCACCACGGAATCAAGCGTGTTGACGTTGCGGCTGGCAACGCTCTGCAACGCCGTTACCAGCTGGCTCGCCAGCACGATGGCGTCGTTACCTTCATGCGGACGTGCAGCATGCGCGCCTTTACCGGTAATTCGGATAACAAACCGGTCGACGTTGGCGTAGAACGGCCCACCGCGGGTGGCAAATTCCCCGACCGGCAGCCCCGGCTCGTTATGCATCCCGAAGATGGCACTGACATCACGTAAGGCACCGGCCCGCACCATACTTTTCGCGCCGCCAAAGTTCTCTTCAGCCGGCTGAAAAAGGATCCGCACGCGCCCGTTTAAAGACGCTTCACGCTCTTTAAGCTTTAGCGCCGCCCCGAGGATCACACTGGTATGAATATCGTGTCCGCAGGCATGCATCACACCCGCACGCTGTGAGCTAAACGGCACGCCGCTGCGCTCTTCAATGGGTAAGGCGTCAATATCGGCCCGCAGCGCGATCAGCTTTTTCCCCGTGCCGATTTCGGCCACCACGCCGGTCTGAAGCGCATAAGGCAGCGGCGTAATACCAGCCGTCGTCAGCCACTGACGCAGGCGAGCGGTCGTTTCGACCTCCTGGCCGGACAGCTCCGGGTTCTGGTGCAGCTCCCGGCGCCAGGCAATCAGTTGTTCGTCAAAACGCATACGGCGACCTCCTTGTTAAGCTTCGCCTGCGCCAGCAGACGCAGGGACTGTATTCGCGTTACGCCATCCGCAACGGGGGTATCAATAATGAATTCATCAATGCCCCATTTTTCGTGCAGGGCGTTCAACTGTTCCAGCACCGATTCGGCTGTTCCCGCCAGCAGCGACTGTGCCCGACGGGCAATGCGCACCGGCTCGCTGCCGGCCTGTCGGGCAAAGGCATAGGCCTGCTCTTCGCTGGCCACGGTGACGCGCTGCCCATTTGCCAGTTCGACGCCCCAGACTTCAACCTGTTGTGCCAGTGCCTCCGCCTCAGCCTGCGACTGGGCGACGATGACCTGCACCGCCACAATCGCATCCCGGGCGCTGTGGTTACGCCAGGTGGTGATGACTTCACGCAGCAGCGCCGGATCCCCATTCAGGTGAGCAGCAAAGACAAAATTCCAGTCAAGTTTCGCGGCCAGCAGCGCGCTTTCGGTACTGGCCCCCAGCAGGAACCCCTGCGCCGGAACCGGCGGCAGCGGCGTCGCGCGAACGGCCTCGTCCACCGACTGATTTTCCGGCTGGATCCAGTGATGAAGCTGTGTCAGCTGTTCGGCAAAACTGCCTTTTTGCTGTTGATCGAGGCCCTGCTGCAGTGCCCGGGTGGAGAGCGGCAGGCCGCCTGGGGCTTTCCCAACGCCCAGATCCACGCGCCCGGGAGCAAGCGCGGCCAGGAGGTTGAAATTTTCTGCGACTTTGTAAGGGCTGTAGTGCTGGAGCATGACGCCACCAGAGCCCACGCGGATACGCCGTGTTTGCCCGAGGATCCAGGCGATTAACAGTTCGGGTGAAGGGCTGGCCAGCTGGGGCGTGTTGTGGTGTTCGGCAATCCAGAAACGGTGATAGCCCAGATTTTCTGCCTGCTGTGCCAGCGCCAGGGTTCGCGCCAGTGCATCGGCAGCCGTTTCGTTTTCAGCGATGGGGCTTTTATCCAGAATACTGATTCGCCAGGACATGTTGCGTTCTCGTTTGACTTAACATGTCGTCATTATTAAAGGCGTATTTCACCTCTGAGAAACAATTAATTTACATTTGGTTTGCCGGAAATCAGATATATAAATCCATGCTACGCGTGTGACTTAAGCGATGAAATGAGGTTTTCCACCTCACTGCGGCGGGTAATGCGGACAAAATGAATATGGGCGTATTGCGGGTCTACCATATCGCGTGCATAACGTGCGCGGTTGCTGCGCCAGGTTTTGATTGTCCAGATAATAATGGACTCACGGCTCAAGAATGAGCGACGAAAACTCTCACAGTTTCCCGTACCGGGCCACAGTTCCTGTTTGTGCCAGGCGCGCCTGAACGCTCGGGTGACAGCCTGATACAGGGTTCGGGCGAACCCATAATCCACCCACACCACCCGATCCACGTCTCGCCATTTCACAGGACGCGTACGGTTATAGTTGCCATCAAGCACCCACTCCGCTGACGCCTTTAGCGTCGTCTCCAGTTTTTCCAGCAAGATAGCGTCCGGTGTGCCCTGCCAGTCCGGACACCAGTAAAGTCGGTCCATTTCAATGTAAGGAATATCCAGTTCTGCGGCGATACGCTTCGCCAGAGTGCTTTTTCCACTCCCGCTGGTGCCAATCACATTTACTTTCACCCTGCTGCCCCCTGTTGAAGAAAAACCCTTAAAGCATAGCGTTTTCATCTTGTTAACGAAACGCTATTTCGGCGGGTCAGTTTACGTCGAAGCGTGATCTCCCGCTTTTAATTTGCCTTATGGCGTTTATTTGCAGGGCGCCACAAAAACGCATCGATAAATATTTTCATTTTTATTACATCGGTCGCATTTTAAAAATAAAAAATACTAAATACAGGGTATTCCGGAACGCATAACTTTCGTAGAGAATATGCCGACAGTAAAAATAAAAACAAACCTTACAAACTTGCCTGAATGTTTAACGGGCTCTTTTTTTATTGATATATGACCATGGGGTTACTGATGCGGAATAACACTCCCGTTACACAAAACGAGTATTTACTTAACGAAGGTTCGACGCTTATGTCGACCACCAATACGCACAGCCATATTACCTATGCGAACTCTGCCTTTATTGACGCCAGCGGCTATAAAGAAGAGAGTCTTCTCGGTGAGCCGCATAATCTTATTCGCCACCCCGACATGCCTGCCGAGGCGTTTGGCGACATGTGGTTTACCCTGCAACAGGGTGAGACCTGGACGGGGCTGGTCAAGAACCGCCGCCAGAACGGCGATCACTACTGGGTGCGCGCCAACGTCACCCCGGTTTATCAGAATGAAACGTTAACCGGCTATATTTCTGTGCGGAATATTCCTTCGCGTGAAGAGATTACTGTCAGTGAAAAACGGTATGAGAAAGTGCGCAATAATGAATTAAAACATCATCGCTTTTATAAAGGCCTGTTTGTTCGCCACGGTCTGTTCTCTTTTACGTCGCTGTTTAAACGCCTCAGCACCAGTAAAAGGATCCATCTTGGTATTGCGATAACCGCCCTGCTCGCCTGTCTGCAGCTGTTTATATTTGCCGATCGTATTGTTGAGACTGTAGGTCTGGCTCTGCTATTTATTGCCCTGGCTGTTTATCTTCATGCGCAAATTGCAAAGCCGGTAAAATCCATTGTCCAACAAATGCAGCGGGTGGTTTCAGGACGTAAAGCGGACTATTACCATTTTGACCGCGTCGATGAAATCGGCCTGATGATGCGCATGGTGAATCAGTCGGGTCTGAACCTCCATTCGCTGGTTGACGATGTCGGTGCGCAAATCAGCGGTATAAGTACAATCAGCCAGCAGGTGGCGAAAGAAGGTATGGCATTACAAACGCGTACCGAAGAAACCGCAGACTTTCTGCAGCAAACGGCCTCAGCCGTGGAAGAAATTGCCAGCGCGGTTCAGCAGACGGCTGAAACGGCGAAAGACGCGATCCTGATGGCAGATCGCACCCGCACCAGCGCTCACCGCGGTGAAGCAATGATGAAAGAGACTATCGGCATGATGCAGTCCGTGTCGCAGGATAACAGCCAGATCGTCGACATCATCAGCGTCATCGATCGTATCGCCTTCCAGACCAATATTCTGGCGCTGAACGCGGCCGTTGAAGCGGCGCGTGCGGGTGATGCCGGCCGCGGTTTTGCGGTCGTGGCGGCCGAAGTCCGCAACCTTGCCCAGCACTCTGCCATCGCGGCCAAAGAGATCAAAACGCTTATAGAGAAAAACGTTTCCAGCGTGAACGCCGGCGTGGAGAAGGTCGAGCAAACTGAATCGCAGCTCACGGTGATGATTGGCAATGTCATGGAGATGTCTTCTCTGATTAAGGAGATAGGCCACGCCACGCAGGAGCAAACACAGGCGCTGACCCTGATTAACGCGTCCATCTCCCGCATCGGTACAATGACCCAAAACAATACCGGTATGGTGGATAACGTGACGGACGCCGCACACCATCTGACGCAGCGCACGACCCGCCTGCAACAGGCGATTGCCGTTTTTGGCGGTTGAGCAAAGGCGCCGTTATGCGCTGGTTGCTTTGCGCAATCATTAAGCGAAACTGATGATTAAAGCACCACTTCATTAATGGATTTGTCTAAAAACTCACCGCTATTCAGCGTGTTGTGATCCCCGTCTGCTCTGACCACACGATTTCCTTCGACGTGCATCACTTTCGGCACGGTTATATTTTGCGTCGCTTATGAATTGCAGGTAGGATGCCTCGCCATGTTTCGCCTTATCCATACGCAGAATGACTGGGAAGGCAACATGTGTTTGCGCAGAAGCAATCGTTTGTATTGCACTCTGCCAGGCAGGACTATCACGATAATGGTTCAGACAGGCAAACAGGTAACTCAATGAAAACAAGCAATAAAAGCGCAGCCGATCATCACGCTGCTAAACGTCGCTGGTTAAACTCCCATGAAGAGGGCTACCACAAAGCGATGGGCAACCGTCAGGTTCAAATGATCGCCATCGGCGGCGCTATCGGAACGGGTCTGTTTTTAGGTGCTGGCGCTCGTCTGCAGATGGCTGGCCCGGCTCTCGCCCTGGTCTATCTGGTGTGCGGGATCTTCTCTTTCTTCATTCTTCGTGCATTGGGCGAACTGGTACTGCATCGCCCTTCCAGCGGCAGTTTTGTCTCTTACGCCCGTGAATTCCTCGGTGAAAAAGCGGCCTACGTTGCTGGATGGATGTACTTCGTCAACTGGGCAATGACCGGTATTGTCGATATCACCGCCGTCGCGCTTTACATGCACTACTGGGGCGCGTTTGGTGATGTGCCACAATGGGTGTTTGCGCTGGGCGCACTGGCCATTGTCGGCACCATGAACATGATCGGCGTGAAGTGGTTCGCGGAGATGGAGTTCTGGTTCGCGCTGGTAAAAGTGCTGGCCATCGTGGTGTTCCTGGTCGTAGGTACGGTGTTCCTCGGTAGCGGTAAACCGCTTGATGGCAATGCCACCGGTTTCCACCTGATCACTGATAACGGCGGTTTCTTCCCGCATGGCCTGCTGCCTGCGCTGGTGCTGGTTCAGGGTGTGGTGTTCGCGTTCGCGTCCATTGAGCTGGTCGGCACCGCGGCGGGTGAATGTAAAGACCCACAGACCATGGTCCCTAAAGCCATTAACAGCGTTATCTGGCGTATCGGTCTCTTTTATGTTGGTTCCGTGGTGCTGCTGGTTCTGCTGCTGCCGTGGAACGCCTATCAGGCGGGTCAAAGCCCGTTTGTGACCTTCTTCTCTAAACTGGGCGTGCCTTATGTTGGCAGCATCATGAATATCGTGGTGCTGACGGCAGCACTCTCCAGTCTGAACTCGGGTCTTTACTCCACCGGTCGTATCCTGCGCTCCATGTCGATGGGCGGCTCGGCGCCGAAATTCATGTCGAAGATGAGCCGTCAGCATGTGCCTTACGCGGGCATTCTGGCGACGCTGGTGGTATATGTCTTCGGCGTGTTCCTGAACTACCTGGTACCATCTCAGGTATTCGAAATCGTGCTGAACGTTGCCGCGCTCGGCATCATCGCCTCCTGGGCCTTTATCGTGGTCTGCCAGATGCGTCTGCGCAAAGCGATCAAAGAAGGCAAAGCCGCTGAAGTCAGCTTTAAGCTGCCGGGCGCACCGGTGACCTCCTGGCTCACCCTGCTGTTCCTGTTCAGCGTGCTGGTGTTGATGGCGTTTGATTACCCGAACGGTACCTACACGATCGCCACCATTCCTCTGCTGGCCGTATTGCTGATTGCCGGCTGGTTTGGCGTGCGTAAACGCGTACAAGAAATTCACAGCACGGCGCCGGTTCATCCTGATGATGCCAAACACGACGCCCCGCTGGTTGAAGAGACGTCGCGTTAATATCGACCTGCTGGTTAATACAAAGGGAAGGCATTGCGCCTTCCCTTTTTCTTTGTGTTGAGGAGCGAAACTTAGAGCGTGATACGAATCACGTCATCAGGCTGGGTGGCTTCCTGCTGACGGGTCGATTTTTGTTTTACCGTCACATACAGGGTTTTCCCATCCGAAGAGAGCGCCAGACTGTTCGGATAGACCGGGGTGTCGAAGGTTTTGGTAACGTTGTAGGTTTTCGCGTCGATTACGCTCACCTTACCCGCTTCACGGTGCGTCACATACGCTTCGTTGCGCGCCGGGTTAAACAGAACGGCCAGCGATTCAGGCACGGCAATTTTCTTGATGACGCTGCCGTCCTTCAGATTCACCACCAGCACTTCCGGCTGCTTTGAGTCGGTTAAGAACGCACGCTGTCCGGCGGTATCCAGGCTCAGATTCAGGTAGAAGTGCTCCTTACCGTCGTCCTGCACTTTTTTACGGCTGAGGATTTTGTGGGTTGCCGTATCAATCGTCACCAGTTCGCCATCAGCATTGGTGGTGTAAAGACGTTTTGCCTTCGCATCCAGCGCCAGGCCGGTACTGAATTTACCGGTACTGCTGATGGTCTCTTTCAGCTTCAGCGTTGCACCATCCACTACCCAAATCGCGCTCTCCTGGCCTACGCCGGTGATGTAAACGGTGTTTGTGCTGTCATCGGCCACCAGCTGGCGCGGCTGCAGCGGTTTGACGGTTTCACTGCGCTGACGGTTATCCAGCACCAGTCGCCCTTTCACCTCACCCGTTTTGGCATCAATCGCGGTTACCGCGCCGTTGATGGTGTTACCAAACCACAGCGTCTGGGTGGCATTATCAAGGGTGGCACCGAACGGTTTGAGATCGTTATGAATGACCTGCGTCACGTCCAGCGTGACCGGGTCAAGGCGATAGACAATCCCGCCTTTGTCCGTTTTGCGGCTCTGCGATGTCGCGACCCACAGCGCATTCTCCTGCTGGCTCACGGCCATTTCATATGCGCCTTTCCCTACCGCTTTGCGCAACATCTCTTCGGCAGCATGAACCTGGAAGGTTCCGGCAAACAGTAACGCCCCTGACAGCAGAGACATACTCAGGCGCGGCGAGCACAGATGACGTAAAGACATAACAATTCCTTTTTTGAACACAGGGTTTACTGCTGACATCACTTCCGGCAGGCAACGTCATGGCATTGCCGTTTTGATAATGAGAATAGTAATCATTTATGAGTTAAATGTGGAGTTTTTCTTTCCTTCCCGGCCTTTCATTAACGCAATGTGCGGTTATAGTTTTCAAAAGATTTACAAAAGATTTAACATATATGGACATGTTCCATTTGGTACGTTTTTTCCATAACCGGTCTATTTCATGAAAATCATTTCTGCCCGTAAGGCAACGCTTCCACTGCTGCTGGTTCCTGTTATCTCTGCGCCTCTCACTGCGATGAGTGCCGATGAACAGACCATGATCGTCAGCGCCACGCCGCAAACCATCTCGGAGCTCGATACCCCGGCGGCGGTCAGCGTCGTGAATGGCGAGGATATGCGTCATGCTGCGCCACGCATTAACCTGTCTGAATCTCTTGGCAGCGTGCCGGGGCTGCAGATCCAGAACCGCCAGAACTATGCTCAGGATCTCCAGCTTTCGATGCGTGGGTTTGGTGCCCGCTCAACCTTCGGCGTGCGCGGTATCCGTATGTATGTCGACGGTATTCCGGCAACCATGCCGGATGGACAGGGACAAACCTCCAATATCGATCTCTCCAGCGTGGACAGCGTAGAAGTGCTGCGCGGCCCCTTCTCTGCCCTTTATGGCAACGCCTCTGGCGGTGTGATCAACATGACGACCCAGACCGGGCAGCAGCCGCCGACCATCGAGGCCAGCAGCTATTACGGCAGTTACGGTACCTGGCGCTATGGAATGAAAGCCACCGGCGCGATGGGTGACGGGACGCATGCCGGGGATGTGGACTACACCGTGTCCACTACCCGTTTCACGACCAAAGGTTATCGCGACCACAGCGGCGCGCGGAAGAATCTCGCCAACGCTAAACTGGGTGTTCGTATTGATGACGTGAGCAAGCTGACGCTGATTTTCAACAGCGTGGACATGAAAGCCAACGATCCGGGTGGACTGAGTGCCCAGGAGTGGCATGACAACCCTCGCCAGTCTCCGCGTGGCGACCAATACAATACGCGCAAGACCATCAAGCAGACCCAGGCTGGCCTGCGCTACGATCGTCAGCTCAGCACCCAGGACGATCTCAGCGTCATGATGTACGCCGGCGAACGTGAAATGACGCAGTACCAGTCAATTCCTTATCAGCCTCAGCTGAGACCTTCCCACTCCGGCGGCGTGATTGATATGCAGCGCCATTACCAGGGGATTGATACCCGCTGGACGCACCGTGGCGAACTGCTGGTTCCGGTCACCTTTACCACCGGTCTGAACTACGAAAACATGAGCGAAGATCGTCGCGGATACGAAAACTTCGTGATGAACAACGGCGTGCCGGAGTACGGCGTCAAGGGTGACAAACGTCGTAACGAACGTAACCTGATGTGGAACGTCGACCCGTACCTGCAAACCAGCTGGCAGTTAACGCAGAAACTCTCCGTGGATGCCGGCGTCCGTTACAGCTCGGTCTGGTTTGACTCCAACGACCATTACGTGACCCCGGGCAACGGAGACGACAGCGGTGACGCAAGCTATCACAAGTGGCTCCCGGCCGGATCGGTGAAATATGCCGTGACCGATGCGTGGAATCTCTATGCTGCGGCAGGTCGTGGGTTTGAAACGCCAACCATCAATGAGCTCTCTTATCGTGCGGATAACCAGGGCGGCCTCAACATTGGCCTGAAACCTTCCACGAACAATACCTATGAAGTGGGCAGCAAAACCCGTATCGGTAATGGTCTGCTGACGGCAGCGCTGTTCCGCACCGATACGGATGATGAGATTGTCGTCGATGCCAGCGCTGGCGGTCGTACCAGCTATAAAAACGCCGGTAAAACCCGTCGTCAGGGGGTTGAAGTTTCCCTGGATCAGCAGTTTGGTGAGAACTGGAAGCTGAAAATGGCGTGGACCTATCTGGACGCCACCTATCGAACCAACGTGTGCAGCACCGGCGACTGTAACGGCAACCGTATGCCGGGCATTGCCCGCAACATGGGTTATGCCTCGTTTGGCTGGCAGCCGGAAGAAGGCTGGTATGCGGGATCGGATGTGCGCTACATGAGCGATATCATGGCGGATGACGAGAACACGGCGAAAGCCCCGTCCTACACGGTGGTTGGGCTGAATACCGGGTATAAATTCAACTACGGTAACTGGGGAATGGACGTCTTTGGTCGCGTCGATAACCTGTTCGATAAAGAGTATGTCGGATCGGTTATCGTGAATGAATCCAACGGGCGTTATTACGAACCTGCACCGGGCCGTAACTACGGCGTAGGTCTGTCGGTCTCTTATCGCTTCGAGTAAGCAAAAAGCATTCTTTTTTGCTGAATATTATTTTTATAAATTGAATAACGCTCCTGATGGCAATAAGCCATCAGGAGTATTTAACCAGGAATATAATTCGCGGCAGGATATAGTCGCTCTGCTAAATAATCTCTCAGTTAAAATATTGTCGCTGTAAAAGCGTGTTCGCTTCGTCAATCAACGTCTCTATCGCCTTCTGACTGCCATCAACATCTCTTCGCTCAAGCGCGGACAGGAGCTCGGCGTAGTGATAAGTCGACACCTTGATGTCGTTAAGCTCCTGATGCAGATAGTTCATGCAAGGTCCAATACGCACCCATAGCTGCTCAATTAAGGCGCTGAGTGTCGGCATTTCCGCGTACTGATAAAGCGTAAACCGAAAGATGCGGTTAGCATGCAGCGCCTGCTGAACATGCCCGTTGCGCATGGCTTCATGGAATGTCTCTGATAGCTTGCGCAACACCTCCAGCTTATTTTCCGTCATATGCTGACAGGCGGCAGCTACCGCCATAGGCTCAAGCTGTTTTCTGATGGCGTTAATCTCGTTATAACGCTCAAGCGTGACCTCAGGAACCAGAAACGCCTGGGCTGGCGTGGCGTGTAATGCCCCAGACGACACCAGACGCAAAAGCGCCTCGCGAACCGGGGTAATACTGGTTCCTAATTTATCAGCAATTTCTTTGGTAATCAGTCGAGCGCCAGGTTTCAGTGAACCTGTAATTAACGCGCCTTTCAAACTGAGTTCGACTTGCATGGTAAGACTGATCCTTTGCGCTTTTTCTAAATGGTCCAAATCAAGCATGTTCAATTCCTGTAGCTAATACTTAATGCTATTTTTAAACGCCGTTTTTTATAAACGACGCTGTTCCGATATATCCTGTATCGTCATGCCTGGTGATGGGAAGCCTGTAAAAATGTCAAGAAATGCAAAGTTTATTTTTTTTCGTTTTCGTGCTCATCTGAACGGAAGGCGCGAAAAGCCATGTCCAGTTAATTAAAGACAATATATCGTATCTTCACAAATAAATATGGCGGGAAACCCCGCCATATTTTAGATTATTTATTGTCACCCGCGACGCGAATCACGACTTTGCCGAAGTTTTTTCCTTCAAGAAGGCCAATCAGCGCCTCAGGCGCATTCTCCAGGCCGTCTGTAACCTGCTCACGGTAGTGAATTTTGCCTTCCTGCACCCAGCGCCCCATCTCATCCTGGAACTCCTTGATGCGATGGCCGTAGTCCTGAGCGATGATAAACCCCTGCATACGAATCCGTTTCTTCAGAATCGTCGCCATCAATAACGGCAAACGATCCGGCCCTTCCGGCAGACCCGTCGCATTGTAACCGCTCACCAGACCACATACCGGTACGCGCGCCGAGGTGTTCAGTAAGGGCAACACGGCGTCAAAGACTTTCCCGCCGACGTTTTCATAATAGACATCAATCCCTTTCGGGCAGGCCTTTTCCAGCTGGGCCGCGAAGTCATCGGCATGGTGATCCAGGCACTGGTCAAACCCGAGCACCTCAACGGCATGGCGGCATTTTTCTGCACCACCGGCAACGCCGATCACCCGGCAACCTTTGATTTTACCGATCTGCCCGACCGTCGCACCAACCGGCCCCGTCGCCGCCGCAACCACCAGCGTTTCACCGGCTTTAGGCTGGCCGATGTCCAGTAGCCCCATATAGGCGGTAAACCCTGGCATACCCAGAATGCCCAGCGCCCACGAGGGGTGAGAAATATTATCGCCCAGTTTCACCAGGCCGCTGCCGTCTGAAATTGCATACTCCTGCCAGCCGCTATAGCCCAGCACCCACTCACCCGGCGTATAGTCCGGATGATTTGACTGCTCAACGCGGCTGACCGTTCCCCCCACCATGACCGCCCCAATTTCCACTGGCGGTGAATAGGAAGGTGCATCACTCATGCGGCCACGCATGTAAGGATCAAGCGACAGCCAGACCGTGCGCAGCAAAAGCTGTCCTGCCTGAGGTTCAGGAACAGGCTGCTCTTCCAGACGAAAATTCTCCGCGACCGGCGCACCGTGCGGACGAGAAGCCAGAACCCAGCGGCGATTTTGCGAAACAGATTGATTCATCAGGAACTCCTTCTGGTACAAATGTCATTAGAGCCTGGCTCATGATCGGCGTAAACGCTTTAACTTTACGAGCCAGACTGGTTAAGCCGCACAACCAGATAGATACAGGTTTCATTCGTCTCATTAATGAACCGGCAGTCGTTGGGCGGCCCCAGTTCCAGGCAATCACCGGCGTGCATTTCATGACGGGTATCGCCCTCCTGGAAAACCAGTTCGCCAGACTGCAGCCAGATAAGCTGGCGCGCCAGCGCATACGACGAGGCGGGCATAGGGACATCGCTTGCCGCCGGCAGCTCAACCTGAACAAGATCGATGGGCAGATCGGTGCGGGGTGAAACGTGGCGGCGGAGGTAGTGTGTCTGAGGGTCACGCCAGACGGGCTGGTTTTCCAGACGCAGCAGCTTTCCTTCCTGCATTTCGGCTCTGGCGATCAGCGTTGACATGCTGATGCCAAACGCGCCGGATAACCGCGCGAGCAAGGTCGCCGTCGGGCTGCTGTCCCCGCGCTCTATCTTGTGGATCATGGCGCGCGAGACGCCGGCCCGGTCAGCAAGCTCGCTTAATGACCATCCTCGCGACTCGCGTTCAAGGCGAATTCGCGCGCTAATCCTTTGATTCATTGTGTCTGCCATAGTATTCATGACGTCATACTATAGTGTATGAACGGCATTTCAACGCGGTTTTGATAACAAAAAAATCTGGCTTATGTCATAGCTATCCGTCTGTACAGTTGTGTAATATCGTACTCATAACGTAATACTATAGTGAACAACACACTCAGAGGTTCAAACATGATCGTTCGTCATGCCTGCAAAGAAGACTGCGCCGCTATTGGGGAGATTTACAACCACGCGGTGCTGCATACTGCCGCGATCTGGAATGATAAAACCGTCGATACGGATAACCGCATTGCCTGGTTTGAGGCGCGTGCCCTCGCAGGCTACCCGGTGCTGGTGAGTGAAGAGAATGGCGTTATCACCGGCTACGCCTCGTTTGGCGACTGGCGCGCCTTTGACGGTTTCCGGCATACGGTAGAGCATTCTGTCTACGTTCATCCGGATCATCAGGGCAAAGGTATTGGCCGCACGCTGATGAACGCGCTGATTATTGAAGCGCGGACCCTCGGCAAACACGTCATGGTGGCGGGCATTGAGGCGCAAAACCAGGCCTCTATTCATCTTCATGAGACGCTCGGTTTTGTGACCACCGGCCAGATGCCGCAGGTGGGCACGAAGTTTGGCCGCTGGCTGGATCTGACCTTTATGCAGTTGCAGCTTGATGAGCGCAGCGATCCGGATGCTATCTCATGAATCAATCTCTGACGCTGGCTTTTCTGGTGGCGGCGGGAATTGGCCTGGTGGTGCAAAACACCTTAATGGTGCGCATCACTCAGTCCTCCTCGACCATTCTTATCGCGATGCTACTGAATTCGCTGGTTGGCATTGTGCTGTTTGTCAGCATTCTGCTGCTAAAACAGGGCTTCGCCGGATTTAGCGAGCTGGCCTCAACGATCCGCTGGTGGACGTTGATCCCGGGGCTGTTAGGGTCGTTTTTTGTTTTTGCCAGTATCAGCGGCTATCAAAATGTTGGCGCAGCGACAACCATCGCCGTGCTGGTGGCAAGCCAGTTGATTGGCGGGCTGGTAATGGATGTACTCAGAAGCAATGGCATCCCCTTGCGCGCGCTGATTGGCCCGGTGTGCGGTGCCGTAATGCTGGTGGTCGGGGCGTGGCTGGTCGCGAGACGCCAGTTCTGACCCCCGGCTCACCGCTACAGTATCGTACCGCCTTTGGTCAGCAATTCCTGACGGGCGTCCATCTCTTCTTTATGTTGCTTACCGTGATGTGCAATCGCGGTACGCAGACGCTGCTGCTGACTGTAGCGATCTTCACGGCTTAACGCTGCGTCGTCGCTCAGTTCGATCAGCAGTTCATTCATTCGGCTAATCACTCCCTCTTCGATGGCGTTATCGACACGGGCGATAACTTCATTTAAATGTGACATTGTCACTCCTTGTCAGATGCCCGGCAGGCGCGGTGCCTGCCGGGAAAAATGTCAGTTCAGTTTCGCTTTGGAGAAATCGCTGCCCATCAGGCTCACGCTGTACCCCGTTACGTTGCTGCGGGTGGCGTAGAACGTTTTGCCGTTCGCCAGCGCAATCCACGGTGCCTGGGCATAGAAGATCTCCTGCGCCTGGCTGTAGAGTTTTGCACGCTCACCCGGGTTGCTGGTCAGTTTGGCTTTCTTGACCAGATCATCATACCCCTTATCGCACCAGCGCGCGGCGTTCGATCCAGTTTTGATGCTGTCGCATCCCAGTAGTACATCAGCAAAGTTATCCGGGTCGCCGTTATCGGACATCCAGCCAAACAGCGCGGAATCATGCTCCCCTTTACGCATACCGGAGAGATACTCGCCCCACTCGTAAGAGACAATTTTGGCCTTCACGCCGACTTTCGCCCAGTCGCTCTGAATCATCTCCGCAATACGCTTCGAGTTAGGGTTATACGGACGCTGCACAGGCATTGACCACAGCGTCACGTCCGCACCCTTCTCCAGACCGGCCTGTTTCAACAAAGCTTTCGCTTTTTCAGGATCGTAGCTGTAGTCCTTCAGATCGTTATTAAAGCCCAGCATATTCGGCGGAATGGGGGATTTCGCCACCGTACCGGAACCCATAAAGACCGCATTCACGATGGCTTTTTTGTCCGTCGCATAGTTCAGGGCCTGACGCACCAGCACGTTATCAAACGGTTTTTTCTCGGTATTGAACGCCAGATACCCCACGTTCAACGCCTCCACGGCGTGCAGCTTCAGGTCTTTATTTTTGTTAATAACATCAAACTGAACCGGTGACGGCGCCGGAATGATCTGGCATTCGTTGGTCTGCAGCTTCGCCAGACGCGTTTCTACGTTTGGCGTGATGGAGAAAATAAGGTGTTTCGTCGGAACCGCACCTTCCCAGTAGTTCGGGTTAGCGACGTAGCGGATCAGCGAATCCACTTTGTACTGTTGCAGAACGTACGGCCCGGTACCAATCGGCCAGGTATCGACATTCTCAGGCGTCCCTTTTTTCAGCATCGCGTCAGCGTATTCAGCGGAAAGAATAGAGGCGAAATCCATCCCCCAGTCAGCAAGGAATGCGGCGTTTGGTTCGCTCAGCGTAAACTGCACGTGATAATCATCAACCTTTTTGACGTCCTGAATCAGCTTGTCCAGGCCTACATCATTAAAGTATTCGTAATTACCCTGCGAGACATTGTGATAAGGATGCTTAGGGTCTTTCTGACGCATGACGGAAAAAATAACGTCATCCGCATTAAAATCACGGGTCGGCTTGAAGTATTTATTGCTGTTGAACTTGACCCCTTTACGCAGCGTAAAGGTATAAGTCTTACCGTCCGGGGAAATTGTCCAGGACTCTGCCAGCGACGGTACCGGGGTGTTTTTCACCGGGTCGAAATTGATCAGGCGGTTATACAGGACCTGAGAGCTGGCCACGAATGACGGGCCTGAGCTGGCGATCTGCGGGTTGAAAGACTCCGGTGATGCTTCAGAGCAATAAATGATGGTGTCATTATTCGCCGCCCATGCGGCACCTGCTGGTAAGAGAGTGCTCAGCGCGAGGGCGAGCAGCGTTTTCCCTGTAGACATGGTTATAACCCTGGCAGTTTTATTATATTGGACTGTAATAACAGCACAGCCGCTATAACCTGGCAAATAACGAATCACTATCAGGTTATTCTAAAGCAACGTTTTCCGCTGGTTTTACAGCCAGTGTGCCAGAGGTTGATTTGCCTTAAGTGCCATTATTCGTCAAGCACAACCGCACCTTTCTATGCCACAAGAAATCGTCCCTTTTGGCGTCTCTTCCTCCGTTTGGTTGCTTCCCGATTTCGTTAAAGTAACGGTGTGAAGAAGTATATGGGATCAAATCGTGGCAAAAACTCTTTTACGCAGCGGTAATCTGGATGACTTTCAGGCCGTTGGCGGCGGCGGACAAGCCGTTTTTGAATCAGCGTTACAAATCCGGGAAGCGCTCCGGTTACGCAAACAACAGGCGATTGTCGACTGTCTGGCTATTCCGCAGGTCAATGATGGTGGCGACCGTGTCGACTGGTATTCGCCGGTCGACGGTAGTGTAACCAGCTGGAAAGCGGCCAACGAAGACGATCGTTATCGCGCCCTGCGCTATCTGGAAAATACGCTGGCCAGCGGTGAATCGCTGAGTAAGAAGTGCCTGCAGTCGCCAAAAACAGCGCAACAGCTTTTCGGCTCCCTGCTGTCGAAAGCATTTCAGTTTCCCGGCGAAAATTTCCTTTTCCTGGTTGATGGAAAGCCGGTCATAAGCTTCTGGGGGTTTGTAAACCTCAATGAGAATGCACGTGACGACGTACTCGACTGTTTACGTGAATCGCTGATCCCTGAGCCAGCCCCGATTGTCATTGAAGACCCTGAACCCGAGCCGGAACCGACCCCAGTCCTGACCTTTGAACAGGCCGATGAACCGCTGATCGCCCCGGCCACGGTGGTGCGCATCACGCCGGACGAACTGTATACGCCTGAACCTGCGCCGGTCACTATGCCACCTGTAGAAGAACCCGAGCCAGAGCCTGCGATCGTAGCCAAAAAACGCCGCGTTCCCCTGTGGACGCTTCCGGTTGCCGCCGTGATCGTTGCCGCGATTGCCACCCCGTTGCTGTGGCCAAAACAGGCCCCTTCTGCCGGGCCAGTGGCTGTCGTTGCCCCTGAACCTGTCGCCATTGCGCCAAAGCCGATTAAAGCCGTTGAGCCACTGCCGATGAAATTACCGCTGCATCAGGCAGAGGTGGTCGCGAGCAAAGAAAAAGAGCCGGCTCCCGTTGCCGCCCCAGCGCCTGCGCCGGTTGTGATTGCGGCGATCCCGAAAGACGCCATGGTCATGGAAGCAAACCAGGTGAAAGCGGGGTCGACGCGTTTTCTGAACGGAACATGGCGTGCGATCCTCGACGTGAAAGATCCGATTACCGGAAAACCACCGTCGCTGCGCTATCAGATCCAGAACAATAAAGGCTTCGCTCGTGTTGTTCACGGTGACAATGTTGTCTGCCGCGTGGAGGTTTTCTCCGGGCTGCACAGCAATGGCGAACTGATGATTAAGAGTCGCGGTAATGCCCGCTGCACAGACGGTTCACGCTACCCGATGCCGGAAGTTGCCTGTAAAGCAGGTACCAGCGATGTCGCTGAATGTAATGCCCGTTATGATGCCAAAACCGTCGTTCCACTGACGTTCAAGAAAGCAGGTGCCTGACCCTATGCTGGTAAATCTTTGCGACTATAAACAGAGCGTCACGCTTATTGCCAACAGCGGCGTGCAATTCCTCGATTTTGGCCTGACTCCGCAGGACACCGCCAGCAACGGGCGCTTCGTACGTAAAACCGCCAACGGTCCGCTTCTGCGTCTCGATTTCGATCTCGTCAACGGGCGTTACACGCTGCCGGGATTGAACGGCGGACAGCCTGAAGTGGTGAAACCGGAAACCACGATCCCACTGCATCAGTCTCTGACGGTGCTGGATGGCGTCTGGCTCCCCATTCCCTTCCTGCGCTTCAATCCGCCACGTACCTTTGTTGACGGGCCGGATAACTGGGCGCGTGTCCAGGTGCGTAAACTTGAAACGCCTGATGCGGCAGGTAATACACACCGCGTCACGCTCGCTCTCGACAGCCAGATTGCAGAGCATGCTACTGCCGCGCTGTCCCCGGTTGAAAATGACATTCTCAACGGCACCCGTTTCGGACTGGCGTGGCGTGACGATGAGGTGGAAAGCTTCCTCGACCAGACCTGGATTGACGGCTGGCTGCGCGAGGCGTTTACCCACTATGCGACCGACGTTGAAAACCGCGCGGAACGCGACCTGCAGCAGGCAATGCGCAGCTTTGAGTACCAGGCACACTGGCTCAACCTGCTGTCCATGCTCGGTGAACAGCTTACCGTGCCGGAAGTGAAATTTGTCACCCATACCCTCAGTACGCCGGCTATTCCGGTCGACCTGATCCTCGACGTCGGGAATACCCATACCTGCGGCGTTATTATTGAAGATCACGGTGATGCGAACGACGGTCTGCGCCAGACGGCCGAACTGCAGGTGCGCTCGTTAAGCGAACCACAGTTCCTCAATGAGCCGCTGTTTACCAGTCGTCTGGAGTTTTCAGAAGCGCGTTTTGGCAAGCAGCACTTCTCGGTGGAAAGTGGGCGTGAAGATGCCTTTGTCTGGCCGTCTATTGTCCGCGTGGGCGATGAAGCCCGCAAACTGGCTACGCGCCGTCTGGGCACGGAAGGTAACAGCGGTATATCCAGCCCGCGTCGCTACCTGTGGGATGAAACCCCGGTGGTCCAGGACTGGCGCTTTAGCCAGATGAACAGCAAAACCCAGCGCGAACCGCTGGCGACCGCGTTCCCGCTGATGAACCTGATGAACGATGACGGTGAACCACTCTTTACGCTGCCGCAGGACGAGCGACTGCCGGTTTTCTCCCCGCAGTACAGCCGCAGCACGCTGATGACGCATATGCTGTGCGAACTGCTGGCACAGGCGCTGGGGCAGATCAACAGCGTTGCCACGCGCCTGCGTCTGGGCTTTCCGGCCTCGCCACGCCAGCTGCGTACGCTGATCCTGACCCTGCCCTCGGCGATGCCGAAGCAGGAACGCGAGATCTTCCGTCGCCGCATGTTCGAAGCGATCGCTATCGTCTGGAAAGCGATGGGCTGGCACCCGCAGGACGACGATTTTGCCACCCGTAAGCACCAGGAAAAAAGCGTGGTGCCGGTACCTGCAATCCAGATGGAGTGGGACGAGGCCAGCTGTGGTCAACTGGTGTGGCTATACAACGAAGCGATTTCACATTTTGGTGGTCAGACGGAAGCGTTCTTCGCCTCCCTCGCCCGCCCGGATCGTGAACCTGAACCAGACGTTCAGCCGGGGCGCTCGCTGCGTGTCGCCTCTATCGACATTGGCGGTGGCACAACCGACATGGCGATCACCCATTATCAGCTGGATGACGGCTCCGGTAACAACGTCAAAATCACGCCGCAGCTGCTGTTCCGCGAAGGGTTTAAAGTGGCCGGTGACGACACCCTGCTGGACGTCATCCAGCGCTATGTGTTACCCGCCCTGCAAACCCAGCTGCAGAAGTCCGGCATCGCCGATGCCTCTCTGCTGATGGCCTCGCTGTTTGGTGACTCAGGACGTATCGATACCCAGGCGGTATTGCGCCAGCAAACGGCGCTTCAGCTCTTTATGCCGATTGGTCACGCCATCCTTGCCGCGTGGGAATCCAGCGACATCGACGATCCGCTGGCAGGCTTGCATGCCACCTTTGGCGATCTGCTGTCGCAGAAACCGACCCGCAACGTGATGAATTATCTGCAACAGGCCGTCGATCATGCCTTGCCGGCAGGTTCAGAAGCCTTCGATCTGTTTGCCGTTCCGCTGCACGTGAATTTCCGTGAAATGCAGGATGCGATGCTGGCAGGCCAGTTCACGCTGGCGTCACCCCTGCATGCGGTGTGCGAGGCCATTTCACATTACAGCTGCGATATTCTGCTGATCACGGGGCGTCCGGGCTGCCTGCCTGGCGTTCAGGCGCTTATTCGCCATCTGCAGCCGGTGCCGGTTAATCGCATCGTCTGGCTGGATAAATACCAGGTTCATGAATGGTACCCGTTCAGCCAGCAAGGACGCATTGGTAATCCAAAATCGACCGCCGCCGTCGGCGCGATGCTTTGCAGCCTGGCGCTTGACCTGCGACTGCCGCGCTTTAACTTTAAAGCCGCGGATATCGGTGCATATTCGACTGTTCGCTATCTGGGCGTCCTGGATAACACCGTAAACACCCTGCGTGAAGAAAACGTCTGGTATCAGGATATCGACCTGGATAAACCGGGTGCGAAACTCGACGCTCGTCTGCACTTCCCGCTGCGCGGAAATGTGACGCTCGGTTTCCGCCAGCTGGCGAACGCGCGCTGGCCGGCAACGCCGCTCTATACGCTTAGCATCAACTCGGCCGAACTGGCCAAAGCGATTGCGGGTGACGGCGTGCTGAACGTGCGGCTCAAACTTTGCGGCGGCAATAAGCATGAGGGGCCTGAATCCTTCGCGCTGAGCGATGCCTGGTTGCAGGACGGGACGCCGGTTCCGCCTGATGCTTTAACCTTCAAACTGAATACTCTGGCCGATCGCCGTCATAGCGGCAGCCACTACTGGATCGACAGCGGGAGCGTATACCTGAAATGACTGCGACGATGACCACCACTCAGGCCTTAATCGGGTGGATAAATGAGACGCGCCTGAACGCCCCAGTGCTGGATAACGAGGCCGATGCCCTTCTTGCGCGCATCAACGCGACGCAGGCACGGGAGCAGGCCATTGACCGCGCCCTGTCACGCCCGGGCAGTATTGGACTTTACGGTCATTCTCAGAGTGCAAAAGCGCATCTGCTTTTATCGCTGTGCGGCAGCGGTAATGGCCGCCTGAACGTTACGCCAGGCCAGCGTACATTTGACTATTTTTCGCACATTAATCCGGGACATGCCCTGACCAACATGGCCGTGCGGTTCACCCGCGGAAATACAGAGGTGATGGATGAGGCGTTCCCGCTGCGCCTGAGCCTGGTGACAGAGGCAGAGCTGGTGCAGCTGTTTATCGCCCGCACCACGCTGCAGCCGGACATCCGCGCCGTGGATAAAGCGGTCATTGAGACGCGCCTGGAGAAGTGGCGTGGCCTGCGCCAGCCGCAGGGCGTTCCTGGTATTACGGCTCAGGACGTGGGTGCCATCGCCCGCTTCTGGCAAAGCTCAGTACCTGCCGCGAAACAGCAAATTGATGATGCCCTGTGGCATCAGTTTGCACAGCTGGTCCCTTCGCTCGATCTCAGCACGCGTGCCAGCGTCTGGTCGCTGCTGTGGGGTGAGCAACAGGAGTTGACCCAGCAGTGGTTAAAGCTCGCTCATGTCCTGCATCAGACCAGCCATGCCGGAGCACTCGCCGCCCCGCTCAGCCTGCTGGTCGATAACTTCGGGCTGCCGGGCGAAGGGTTCCTGACTCACGGCACCTTTACCCTTCCGGAGTCCCAGGAGACGCTGCTTCATCCGCTGAACAACGGCGAGATGCTTAACGCCATCAGTATCCCTGTCGATACGCTCGCCTTCCTGACGCGTGAGCTGGTCTTGCCGGTCGAAAGCAGCGCCCTGGATAATGTCGATATTATTGATATTCCGGTCTTTTCAGATAACAGCGCCGATACACTGAACCAGGCTAAATGCCAGTGGTTGCTGGAGCATTATCGCCAGCAGCTGCAACCGGACGTGCTTGTTATCTGCAATGCGACAGCCCAGCACGAGCAAACGGCTAAAAAAGCCCGGGTGCTGATGAACTGGGTCAAAGAGACTCAGCCTGTTGAAGAATCCGCCCTGCCGGGGCTGGTGTGGGCGATTACGCCTCACGACGCACGTTTTACCACCCGTCAGAACCTTGATGAAACGGTACAGCACCTGTTGGGCAAACCGGGTGTGCGCTGGGGGACACTGCAGGCGCTGGACAGCCACAGCATGCAGCGCGTGATCGAGTGGTTGTCTCAGGCCACGTTATCCGCTCAGCGACAGAAGCGTCTTAGCACGCTGAAAGCAATGCTGCGCCAGGAACTCTCGGCCCTGATGAAGGGGTATCTGGCACCGCTGGTTGAGGAACCCGGCGCCAGACGAACTCAGGCCGAAAACATGGTGCGCGTTCTGCAAAGCTCCGCCGCCCGCCACGGTGAACTGCTTGAAGGTCTTCTGCCGCCGCTTAAAGCCTTTGAAACCCTGCTGGCCGTTCAGCAGCCCCGCGAGGAGCAGGTGAACGGACTGTTTACGGATACCATTGACCTGTTTGCCGAGCATGCCCAGGAGAACGCCAGTCCATTCCAGACCAAAGACAAAGCTCGCCTGGCGCATAAAGTCTGGATAAACCATCTGCGCCAGTGGAGCCGCAACGATGCCACTGCCGCGCGCCTTGGGCTGGAACCCGCTGTTTTGCAGCAAATTGCCGACGTTCTGGTGGTGGCCAGCTACCGACTGAACCTGCCGCAGCAGTTGCAGAACATCGTTGAAACCGACAAGAGCAGCGCTGCTCAACTGCATGCCGTAATGGGCAACTTCATTGGCTGGCTGGGCTACGATCGGACACCCGCAGAGGCACGCCCGGCGAGCCGCATCCGTAAAGGCCAGGCAATCTTTGTCACACCGGTGGTCAACAGTACCGCGCCGCGCCTGACGCGTCTGGGAGAACAACCCGTACATGCGGCAACGGTGTATGTCTATGACTGGCTGGTCGCCCTCTATAGCCGGGCAATAGAGAACATCGATTTCCACCACCCGCACGATGTACAGCCTGCCGCACGCCAGGCCTTACAAGCCCTGTTACGTTAGCGCTCCTGGCCCGCAGAGATGCGGGCTATCCTTTCAGGTCGTGGTCATACACTCTGCTAACGTCTGCGCCAGTGCCGACGGATTTTCCCATGACATGGAGTGTCCGGCCGCTGGGATGATTTTCACCTCAACGCCCCGCTTTTGCAGAGAGTCCACATCATCATCAGGTAGAGACCACTCGCCGAAAATCAACGTCACCGGACAGCGCAGAGACAAAAACTGAACCTCCCATTCCGGCTCTACCCCTTCCACCAGGCTGGACGCGCCACGCCACACGGCATACGGCGCATTGCTTTGCAGACTGCCCGCCCAGGGTGAGGTTTCTGCACTGAGCAGCGCATCATACCCCTGCGCCAGGAACTGTTGTTCCGTCTGTGCAGCAATAGAGCGGCTGAACATGCCACCTCCGGCGTGAAAATTGGGTTCCGACACCATCAACCCTTTTACGCGTGGCGCCATCAGTCCTGCTGCCTCGATAGCAATGCTGCCACCCATACTATGACCATATAGCCAGAAGCTATTGAGTTTGAGATGGTCCAACAGTTCAGCCACCACTCGCGCCTGCTCGCTGGTGCGATAACGATACTGCACGGGTTTGTCGCTGTAACCGCTGCCCGGGAGATCGATAAGAATGGCTCTGCGCGCACCAAACCGGGCGTCAGAGACGATACGAGGATATTCATAAGAAGAGGCGCAGCCTAACCCGTGAATAAACACCACAGGATCGCCAGAGCCGGGAAGATCGTGCCAGCGCACAACGCAGCCGGCCTGCTGCGAGTAAAAACTGTTCATAAGCACTCCTTTAACGATTCACTGTGTATTTATACAGTCTTCGTGTCTGGAATGCTATGTTCATCTTTTAAAACGGGAAGCGTGCTTCAGAAAAGCGAGATCAACAGCGCAACGGGAAAGCTCATTGGCCAGGTTGACCCCACCAGAAAAGCACTGAGCAGTCGGATACGTTTGCGGTCTTTAGAGAGGAACCAGGTAATTAATGCACAGACAGAAGCCATGATTGCGTAAAAAACCAACATCTTTTGATACAACGTCATTCTGTTTACCAGAGCCGAAAAAATAACCGCACGCAATATGCGTCATATGTTGATACAGATCAAGTTTTTTCGTTACAGAATAACCACCTGAATAATATGGGATATGTACTGCAGGCAGAGAATGCCCGGCGCTGAATGCGACCGGGCATGGGGGCTTAGTGCTTTATCATCACGTGGCGAACAACGGTATAATCTTCAAGGCCGTACACCGACATATCTTTGCCGTAGCCGGATAACTTCATCCCGCCGTGCGGCATTTCGCTCACCAGCATAAAATGGGTATTAACCCAGGTGCAGCCGTACTGCAGACGCGCGCTCATCCGGTGGGCACGCCCTACATCGCGGGTCCAGACCGATGACGCCAGGCCGTACTGCGAATCGTTCGCCCATGCCAGCACCTGCGCTTCGTCATCAAACTCGGTGACACTTACAACCGGGCCAAACACTTCACGCTGAACGATAGCATCGTCCTGTTTTGCCCCTGCCAGAAGGGTTGGCTGGAAATAGTAGCCTGCCCCCTCTTTTTTGCTGCCGCCGGTCACCACGCGAATATGGCTCAGGGCTTTAGCCTCATCAACTGCCTTACAGACGCGTGAAAGATGGGCTTCGGAACTCAGCGGGCCCAGCTCGGTGGTTTCCTCCTCCGGCGCGCCCATCTTCAGGCTCGCCACCGCGGCACCCATTTTTTCCACCAGCGCGGCATAAACGCCTTTCTGCGCATAAATACGACAGGCTGCCGTACAATCCTGCCCGGCATTGTAGAAACCGAAAGTACGTACCCCGTCAACAACCGCATCAAGATCGGCGTCGTCGAAAACGATAACCGGGGCTTTGCCGCCCAGCTCCATATGGGTGCGTTTAATCGAGGACGCCGTGTGTTCAATAATATGTTCGCCGGTGGCAATAGAACCGGTGAGCGACACCATACGCACCTTTTCGTGGCCGGTCAGCGGATCGCCGACCGTTTTTCCGCGGCCAAACAGAACGTTCAGAACGCCTGCCGGGAAGATGTCTTTCGCCAGTTCCGCCAGCTTGAGGGCCGTCAGTGGGGTAATCTCCGAAGGTTTGATCACCACACAGTTACCCGCGGCCAGCGCGGGTGCCAGCTTCCATGCCGCCATCATCAGCGGATAGTTCCATGGCGCAATGGAGGCGACCACGCCCACCGGATCGCGGCGTATCATCGATGTGTGACCGTCAAGATATTCGCCGGCGGCCAGCCCGTTCAGGCAGCGGGCGGCGCCGGCAAAGAAGCGGAAAACGTCGACCACAGCCGGAATTTCATCTCCCAACGCACAGTGCAGCGGCTTACCGCAATTGAGCGATTCGAGACGGGCAAATTCTTCGCCGTGGGCTTCAATCACGTCAGCCAGCTTCAGCAGACACTCGGCACGCGTTTTAGGCGTGGTTTGTCCCCATTCAATGAATGCGCGATCGGCGGCCTGAACCGCCGCGTCGACCTGCGCTGCTGACGCTTCAGCAATCTCCAGAAGTACCTCTCCGGTGGCAGGGTTATAGACCGGCTGTTTTTCCCCGTCCCCGGCGACCAGTTCACCATTTATCAGCAGTTGTGTTTGCATAGCATTGTCCTGTTGAAATCAATGTTATTTCCCGCTTCCGGCACTGTTTTCGCCGTCGCGGGTTAGCCACCAGGCTCCCAGAATGGGTAGGGTTGTGACCAGCATCACCAGCAGTGCAACGACGTTGGTGACCGGCACGTCGCGCGGACGCCCGAGCTGATTAAGCAACCACAGCGGTAACGTGCGCTCGTGTCCCGCGGTAAATGTTGTGACGATGATTTCGTCAAACGAGAGTGCAAACGCCAGCATCCCCCCGGCCAGCAACGCCGAACCGAGATTCGGCAGGACCACGTAACGGAAGGTTTGCCAGCCGTCGGCTCCCAAATCCATTGACGCCTCGACCAGACTCCAGGAGGTGCGTCTGAAACGGGCAATCACGTTGTTAAACACCACCACCACGCAGAACGTGGCGTGACCGACCACGATGGTGAAAAAACCCGGCTCAAGGTCAATGGTTTTAAATGCCGTCAACAGCGCCAGACCGGTGATAATCCCCGGTAACGCAATCGGCAACAGCAGCAACAGCGAGATCGCATTTTTGCCAAAAAACGCGCTTCGCCACAGCGCTGCTGCAGCAAGCGTGCCAAGCACAAGCGCGATAGCCGTCGACAGCGCAGCGATTTGAAGTGACAACGTCACTGATTCAATGATGTCGCCACGCCCCGCTGCCACGGTGAACCACTTCAAGGTCAACCCCTGCGGCGGAAAACTGAACGCGGCGTCTTCGGTGTTAAAGGCGTAGGTCGCAATAATCAGCAGCGGGAAATGAAGGAAGATAACGCCTCCCCAGGCTGCCACTTTGAGGAACAACGGTGCGCGTTCAGAGTGCATCGAATGCTCCCAGACGTTTCACGAACGCCAGATAAAGAGAGATGAGGACAATTGGCACCAGGGTGAAGGCAGCGGCCATGGGCATATTGCCGATAGCGCCCTGCTGGGAATAGACCATATTGCCAATAAAGTACCCCGGCGGCCCCACCAGCTGTGGAACAATGAAATCGCCCAGCGTCAGGGAAAAAGTGAAGATTGACCCTGCCGCAATGCCCGGGATTGCCAGCGGCAAAACGACGTAACGAAAAGTCTGGCGTGGTCGCGCGCCGAGATCGGCTGAAGCCTGCAGTAACGACGCGGGCAGCCGCTCCAGCGCCGCCTGTACCGGCAGGATCATAAACGGCAGCCAGATATAGACGAACACCAGAAAACGCCCCAGCCCGGAGGTGGAAAGCGTGTTTCCCCCAATGGCCGGTAGCGTAAGGATTGCGGTCAGGATCGGCTCGAGCCCCAGGTGGCTCAGAAACCACTGCGCCACCCCGTCTTTCGCCAGCAGCAGCGTCCAGGCATAGGCTTTAACAATATAGCTGGCCCACATTGGCAGCATCACGGCGATATAGAAGAACGCCTTCCACTTGCCGCGGGTGTAACGTGCCATGTACCAGGCCATCGGAAACGCGAGGATAGCGCTGGCGATGGTCACCGCAATGGCCATCATCAGCGTACGCAGGATGATGTCATAGTTTGCCGGATTAAAAAGCGCCAGGATATTGGCAAACGTCAGGTCCGGCGTGACCGCCATGGTGAAATCGTCAAAGGTATAAAACCCTTGCCATAAAAGCGTGAGAAGCGATCCCAGATAAACGATGCCAAACCACATTAGCGGCGCGAGCAGCAGCAGGAACAGCCCAAGCGATGGCTTACGCCAGAACAGTGCGGTAAGGCGGCTCATGCGGCTACGGTGGGCGGGAGGCGCCGCGAGATGCGTGTTCATGTCACCTCTCCTCTTGCAGGCGAACCATGGCATCACGTGACCACGACGCCATCACCGCCTGTCCCGGCGTCACGCCGCTCAGCGTTGCGGCATCGCTAAAATTGGCCTGGCTGACCAGCAGTTTTGCACCGTCAGCGAGTTTTAGCTCAAGACGCGTTGCCGCCCCCTGATACTGTACTGCCTGCACCACGCCCTCAACCTGAACCTCACCGCTCTCATTGAGGCGAATATGTTCCGGCCGTAAAGAATAGATGCCTTCCATCCCGCACACGTTGTGTGCCATACCGGCGTCAAACACGTTTGAGGTCCCGACAAAGCTCGCCACGAATGGCGTTCCTGGACGCATATAGAGATCGCGCGGGGTGTCGACTTGCTCAATGCGGCCATTATTGAAAACCGCGACCCGGTCAGACATCGACAGGGCTTCCCCCTGATCGTGAGTGACGAAAATAAAGGTGATGCCGAGCTCCTGTTGCAGCTTTTTCAGCTCGAACTGCATCTGCTCACGCAGTTTAAGATCGAGCGCGCCGAGCGGTTCATCCAGCAGCAATACCCGGGGTTCATTGACCAGCGCCCGCGCGATGGCGACACGTTGACGTTGCCCCCCGGAAAGCTGCGAAGGCTTACGCGTGACAGCAAAGCTTAGCCCCACTTTTTCCAGCGCTTGACGCGCCTGTGCATGCCGCGTTTTCTTGTCGATACCTTTGACCATGAGTCCGTACGCGACGTTATCGAGGATCGACATATGCGGGAACAACGCATAATCCTGGAACACGGTATTCACATCGCGTTCCCATGGGGGAAGTGCGCTCGCCTCTTTACCGAAGATTTTGATTGCGCCGCCTGACAGCTGCTCAAAACCGGCTATCAGACGCAGGCAGGTAGTTTTGCCGGAGCCCGAAGGCCCCAGCATGGAGAAAAACTCTCCGTCATGAATAGCAATGGTGACCCCATCCACCGCCCGCACGTCACCGTACAGACGGGAAACGTCATTAAACTCTACTGCGTACGTCATGTTCTGCTCCTGCGATTAACGGCCGCCCATGATGGCGATGTAATCCTGTGTCCAGCGGCTGTAAGGAACGAATTTGCCGCCTTCTGCAATCGGGGTTTTCCAGAACATGATTTTGTCGAAATAGTTGTAGCCGTTCGTTTCGCAGCCTTTATCGCCGAGCAATGTGCTGGCTTTACACCCTTCCGGTACCACGGGCAGCGAGCCAAACCAGGCCGCCAGATCGCCCTGCACTTTAGGCGTCAGCGACCAGTTCATCCATTTGTAGGCGCACATCGGGTGCTTGGCCTGCGCGTGCAGCATGGTGGTGTCCGCCCAGCCGGTTACCCCTTCTTTCGGGAAAACAGTGGCAACAGGCTGGTTCTCCGCTTTCAGGGCATTGGCCTGATAGGGCCAGGCGCTGGAGGCCACTACGCCTTCATTTTTAAAGTCGCTCATCTGAACGGTGGTGTCATGCCAGTAGCGGTGGATCAGCGCATGCTGGTCACGCAATACCTTCAGTACGGCGGCATACTGTTTTTCTGTTAGCTGGTACGGGTCGGTGATACCCAGCTGCGGCTGCGTGGCTTTGACAAACAGCGCCGCATCGGCGATGTAAATCGGGCCATCATAGGCCTGCACGCGGCCCTGATTGGTTTTACCGTCAGGTAAATTCTGTTTCGTAAAGACGACGCTCCAGCTGTCCGGCGGCGTCGGGAACGTTTTGCTGTTGTACATCAGCAGGTTTGGCCCCCACTGATACGGCGTGCCGTAGACGTTGCCGCCGACGTTAAACCATTCACCTTTGACGATCCGCGGGTCGAGAGTTTTCCAGTTTGGGATAAGGTCCGGGTTAATCGGCTGAACGCGTTTCCCCATGATCAGGCGCAGTGAGGCATCGCCCGAGGCAGTGACCAGATCGTATCCTCCTTTAGCCATCAGGCTAACCATTTCATCCGAGGTGGCCGCGGTTTTAACGTTCACCGCGCAGCCGGTCTCTTTTTCGAACTGCGTGACCCAGTCATAATTTTTATCGGTTTGTCCCCGTTCGATGTACCCGGGCCAGGCAATAATATCCAGTCGTCCTTCCCCGTCGCCGATAGCCTTCGGTGGCTCTGCGGCGTGCGCTGTCATGAGGGTCATGCCGAGCGCGCACAGGCTGCTGCGGGCAAATTTTTTGCTCATAAGAATTACTCCTGTCGCAATGAAATTTAGCGGCAGCCGTGCCGTAAAAATATCTCCCTTATTAAACGTAGACCGCGCAAATGCGCCGCACCGTGCGGCTTAAAGAAATTTCATCAAGGTGTGACCGAGGGCGCATTCCCCGTTAACTGGATTATAGACAAGGAGTTAGCGTTGAGAGGCGGTATGCAGATTTCCTATGATGCGGTACTGCGGAATATTCGCCGTACCGCCATCAGGATAAGGAATGATTATTTTAGAAAGGTGCGGAGATTATTATTCGAGCATGCTGCTAATTAATTTCCCTAACTGAATCACAGCCTGTTCTTCCCGCTCCCCCCACGCCCAGGAGGTATTAAACCGGAAGAACGGTGTCCAGGCGTCAGAGGTCGAAAACATCTTACCGGGGGCAATACTGATGTGGTGCATTAGCGCTTTCTCACTCAGCAGCCCGGCGTCCAGCTGCGCCGGGAGTTCCAGCCACAAAAAATAGCCGCTGTCGTTGTGATGAATTTTGACGCCTGCCGGCATATGGCGCAAAAGCGACTGCCACGCCTGCTGTTTGCGTTCGGCCAGCGTGCGTCGCAGGCGGCGAAGATGGGCGTCATAGCGTTTTGTCGCCAGGTAATCCACCAGCGCCAGCTGCATGGGTGAACTGGTCGATAAGGTGCTCATCAGCTGTAGCTGCTGAATGCGTCGCGCATGTTTACCTGCCGCCACCCAGCCGATGCGAAACCCCGCCACCAGACATTTCGAGAAGGACGAGCAGTGCAGCGTCATATCGTCACCATCCCAGGCTTTCGCTGGCAGGGGTTTCTCCCGGCCAAAATAGAGTTCGCTGTAGACATCATCTTCGATCAGGGTGACGTTGTGCCTGGCGAGAAGCGCGACCAGGTGCGCTTTTTTTTCTGCGCTGAGCGTGAAGCCGAGTGGATTTTGACTGTTGGTCATGAGCCAGCAGGCTTTGACCGGATACTCATTGAGCGCCTGCTCAAGCGCATTCAGATCGATCCCTTCGCGGACGTCCGTCGCCACCGACAGCGCTTTGAGTTTCAGGCGTTCCAGCGCCTGCAGTGCACCATAGAAACAGGGGTTTTCGACAATCACCCAGTCACCAGGCTCGGTAACGGCCTGCAGGCTAAGATTCAGGGCTTCGAGTGCGCCTGCGGTTATGACAATCTCATCCGGCGAGATATTCATTCCCTGCTGCGCATAGCGGCGGGCAATGGCGTGGCGAAGGTCAACGTTACCCGGAGGCAGGTTTTCAATCACGCTCATTGCTGTGGCGGCTTTACTGACATTGGCCAGCGAACGGTTAAGTTGCTGCAACGGGAAAAGCCGGGGGTCGGGGAAGGCAGAAGCGAAAGGAACAACCGACGGGTCGCGGCTGGCCTGTAATACGTCGAAGATATAGGTGTTGATATCTACCACTTCGTCCCGCATCACCTGGGCAGGCGGCGCAGGTTGTTGGGCGGTCGGGCGCGAGGCAACGTAATAGCCCGACTGCGGCCTGGCGACGATACGCCCCTGGCTTTCCAGCATCTGATACGCGTGGCCCACGGTCATAAAACTCATGCCGCTGCTCGCGACCTGCTCTCGCAGAGAAGGCAGCTTATCGCCCGGCAACCATACGCCAAGCTCGATCTGCGAGATAATTTGTTGCGCCAGACGCTGGTATTTTTTCATCAGATTCTCCTTATGACCGACAGTGTATATCAGCAGGAGAAAAAGAGAAGATTTTGCTAACTGTTATAGTTAGCCAGATGCATTACTTACGCAGTTCGGTGACGTTACGCTGAGCGTGGCGGGCAGCGGCCAGATGATCGAGGGTAATCATCGACGATTTGCAAAAAATGCATTTTGCACCGAACGGGTTTTTCTCAGACACATCAAAAGCTGAGGTACGGTACTGCGAACCATGGCAGCATGGGCAGCGGAAATGGATATAAGAAGTCATAGGATTCTCCTGTAAACGTAAAAACGTTAATTGCTTAATGGGCCCTTCAGGCGATAGTGGTTTGAAACAAAAACTAATCGGAGTGTAGAAAAAGACCCAAGAGAGGCTGCGGAGAGGCACAACGTGATGAGAACTGCTTTATAAAACTACGTCAGATGTTTATTTGGACTCAAACCCAGAGGGCCATTAACGCATGATGTTGATAACAAGGCAAGCTGTTTAATGCATAAATTTCATAAAAATAATTTTTTTATTCTTTCATGCAAGCTATATCAGATGTGCAAAGCGTGATGTTTTCATGAACTGTTATAGGTAAATTTCGCTTTTCTGCGTCTGATACTCGTTATTTCGCCCCTATACCATAACAGCACACCGTTTGACATTGAGGTTGTGCATGTTTGGATTAGATGCTTTTCACCTTGCACGGATACAGTTTGCTTTTACCGTATCCTTCCACATTATTTTCCCGGCAATCACCATCGGTCTGGCGAGTTATCTCGCAGTGCTAGAAGGCCTGTGGCTGAAAACCAAAAACCCGGTCTGGCGTTCGCTGTACCATTTCTGGTCGAAGATTTTTGCCGTTAACTTCGGTATGGGCGTGGTCTCCGGGCTGGTCATGGCCTACCAGTTTGGGACCAACTGGAGTGGGTTTTCACAATTTGCCGGCAGTATTACCGGCCCGCTCCTGACCTACGAAGTGCTTACTGCCTTCTTCCTCGAGGCAGGATTCCTCGGCGTTATGCTGTTCGGCTGGAATAAAGTCGGGCCGGGTCTGCATTTCTTTGCAACCTGCATGGTGGCGCTGGGGACCGTTATCTCAACCTTCTGGATCCTCTCATCAAACAGCTGGATGCAGACGCCACAGGGCTTTGAAATCGTCAACGGACAGGTGGTGCCGGTAGACTGGTTTGCCGTGGTGTTTAACCCCTCCTTCCCGTATCGCCTGCTGCATATGTCGATAGCGGCCTTCCTGAGTAGCGCCCTGTTTGTCGGCGCATCCGCAGCCTGGCATTTGCTGCGCGGAAACAACACCCCCGCCATCCGTGCGATGTTTTCCATGGCGCTGTGGATGACCCTGATTGTGGCTCCCCTTCAGGCGATGGTAGGTGATATGCACGGGTTGAACACCCTGAAGCACCAGCCCGCCAAAATAGCAGCCATTGAAGGCCACTGGGAGAACCCACCGGGTGAACCCACCCCGCTGCTGCTGTTTGGCTGGCCGGATATGGAACAGGAGCGCACCCGCTTTGGGCTGGAGATCCCGGCGCTTGGCAGCCTTATTCTGACGCACAGCCTCGACAAACAGGTTCCGGCACTGAAAGAATTTCCAAAGGAAGACCGGCCAAATTCCACCATCGTCTTCTGGTCATTCCGCATTATGGCGGGCTTAGGCATGCTGATGCTGCTGCTTGGGGTGACGGCACTCTGGTTACGTTATAAAAAACGCGTGTACGCTTCGCGTCCCTTCCTGTGGTTTGCTCTCCTGATGGGACCCTCCGGGCTAATTGCCATCCTGGCCGGATGGGTCACTACCGAAGTGGGCCGCCAGCCGTGGGTCGTCTACGGGCTTCAGCGAACGAAGGATGCGGTTTCTGCCCATGGTGACTTGCATATGAGCGTGAGTCTGCTGGCCTTCTTCGTCGTCTACACCTCCGTATTTGGCGTGGGTTACAGCTATATGGTCCGCCTGATTAAAAAAGGACCTCAGCCTCATGAATCGTTTGCCACCGAGTCCGATGGACGTCCCGCACGCCCGCTTTCTGCCGTTACTACTGAACATAAGGAGCAACCATAATGGGTATCGATCTTTCCATTATCTGGTTTGTTATCATCGTCTTTGCCACGCTGATGTATATCGTGATGGATGGTTTTGATCTGGGGATAGGTATCCTGTTCCCGGCTACGCCTGATGCCGACGATCGCGATGTGATGGTGAACAGCGTTGCGCCGGTCTGGGACGGCAATGAAACCTGGCTGGTGCTCGGCGGTGCAGCGCTGTTTGGCGCGTTTCCGCTGGCCTATGCGGTCATTATTGATGCCCTCACTATTCCGCTGACGTTAATGCTGATCGGACTTATTTTCCGGGGCGTGGCATTTGAGTTTCGTTTTAAAGCCACGCCGGCACACCGCCCTTTCTGGGATAAAGCGTTTATTGGCGGCTCGATCCTGGCGACCTTTACCCAGGGCATGACGGTGGGCGCAGTGATCAACGGCTTTAGCGTCACCGGGCGTGCCTACAGTGGCGGACCGTTCGACTGGCTGACCGTTTTTAACCTGTTCTGCGGCGCAGGTCTGGTGGTGGCCTACGCGCTGTTAGGCTCGACATGGCTGGTGATGAAAAGCGAAAACGCGCTGCAACAGCGAATGCGACGGGTATCCAGAACGCTACTGATCCTGCTTCTGGTATTCATTGCAGCAATCAGCCTCTGGACGCCACTGGCGCAGCCGGCCATCGCCGCGCGCTGGTTTACCCTGCCGAATCTCTTCTTCCTGCTGCCCGTGCCGGCGCTGGTGGTGATCCTGAGCCTGTGTCAGTGGCGTTGCCTGAATAACCCAGAGAGCCATCATCTGCCGTTTATCCTGACGTTAGGGCTGATTTTTCTCGGCTTTAGCGGACTTGGGATCAGCATCTGGCCGCACATTATTCCCCCGTCAATCACGCTCTGGCAGGCGGCGGCTCCGACACAAAGCCAGGGCTTTATGCTGGTGGGCGCGTTGTTGATCATTCCCGTGATTCTGGTCTACACCTTCTGGAGTTACTACGTGTTTCGCGGAAAAGTACAGCATGGAGAGGGTTATCACTGATGCAACAACCTTTCTGGAAAAGAGTCATGTGGCTGGCCATTATCTGGGGCGGCAGCGTACTGGCACTGGCGGCGGTCAGTATGCTCTTTCGCATGTTAATGACGGCCGCAGGGTTTAAATCGCACTGATCGTATTGCGGGCAACGCCAACGTTGCCCGGTACCCGCCCGCACTTTCAGATAAACCCCATTAACGCACGGCAGAGTATCGTTACACTGAAAAAAAGATTCACAGTATCTATCGTCTGAGAAGAAAAATGAAAAAGCTCATTGCGTTAAGTGTTATCAGTCTTGTCCTCACCGGGTGCGTTAATCCTGGTAAAGCCTCCGTTCAGCCGGACCAACTTAAGAGCCACCGTTTTGTGCTGGAGAATGTGGACGGGAAAGCCGTTAAGGCCACGACAACGCAACCAGAGATCAGCTTCAAAGCCCTGTCTGATATCAGTCTGGTTAATAACATTAGCGTTTCCGGCGTGATGTGTAACACGTTTAACGGACAGGGGAAATTGTCCGAAGGTGAGCTCAAGGTCAAAACGCTCGCCATGACGCGCAAGCTCTGTACCGAACCACAGTTAAACGAACTGGATCAGGCCATTGGCGACATGCTGCGCAAAGGGGCGCAGGTCGACCTGACTGAAGACCAGTTAACGCTGGCGACAGCCGATAAAACGCTAATGTTTAAGCGTGCGGAGTAATCAGTAGTTTCCGCAGGATCCTACGGCAAGCGACTGTTCACTGCAGCGTTTGCCGTTTGGCAATGCGCACATCCCGATAGCTGAGCCGTCAAGCTGGCGGGCAACAGACAGCGAGCCGCCAATCATCGCGCAGTTGGCTTGTCCGGAGCTGGACATCGCCGCTTTCATTCCCGGCGTTACGTGTGCCGCCGTTGCCTGCTGAACAGGTTCACTGCTGCATGCCGATAATAATAACGCGGCACACCCGACCCAAAATGCTGAACGCATGCTCTCTCTCCCCCATTAATAATGCGAAACCTATGCATAATAGGCATCACATGCCGTGTCGTCGAGAGCGAAAGTGCGTATTTATGCGCTCCTGAAACAATTTCTCGCAATTTTTTCGCCAAAAGATTGATCTACTCATTGATGTCGAGAATACCGAGGACACAAAAGCGAAAATCGTAAAATCCGACCTTTGCTAAACTAAGGGAATAATATTCAAAGCCCGTTGTGTTTTTTTCGGGCTCCTTTTTTTGCGCAATGTAAGGGTGTTGTCCTATGCAAACTATTGACGGTAATGGTGCAGTCGCGTCCGTCGCGTTTCGCACCAGTGAAGTTATCGCCATCTACCCAATTACGCCAAGTTCTACGATGGCCGAACAGGCCGATGCCTGGGCGGGCAACGGACTGAAAAACGTCTGGGGCGACGTCCCAAGAGTTGTGGAAATGCAGTCTGAGGCTGGCGCTATCGCGACCGTCCACGGGGCGCTGCAGACCGGTGCTTTGTCGACGTCATTCACGTCGTCGCAGGGATTATTGTTGATGATCCCGACGCTCTATAAACTGGCAGGACAACTTACCCCGTTTGTGCTTCACGTTGCCGCACGAACCGTTGCGACACACGCCCTCTCCATCTTTGGCGATCACTCAGACGTGATGGCCGTCCGCCAGACCGGTTGCGCCATGCTGTGCGCCAGCAGCGTTCAGGAAGCACAGGACTTCGCGTTAATTTCGCATATGGCGACGCTGAAGAGTCGCGTGCCCTTTATTCATTTCTTTGATGGTTTTCGTACCTCTCACGAAATCAATAAAATCGTTCCGCTGGCAGACGACACGCTCCTCAATCTTCTGCCGCAAGCGGATATCGACGCGCATCGCGCCCGTGCGCTGAACCCGGAACACCCGGTGATCCGCGGGACATCGGCCAACCCGGATACCTATTTCCAGTCCCGGGAAGCAACGAACCCGTGGTACAACGCCGTTTATGATCACGTTGAGCAGGCGATGGATGATTTTGCCGCGGCCACCGGACGGCAATACAAACCGTTTGAATACTACGGTCATCCGCAGGCGGAACGGGTCATTGTGCTCATGGGGTCAGCCATTGGCACCTGTGAAGAGGTAGTGGATGAACTGCTGACCCGTGGTGAAAAAATCGGCGTGCTCAAAGTGCGGCTCTACCGACCGTTTTCCGCGCGACATTTGCTCTCCGCCCTGCCGGAAAGCGCGCGCACCGTGGCGGTGCTCGATCGCACTAAAGAGCCTGGCGCCCACGCAGAACCTCTGTATCTGGACGTCATGTCCGCGCTGGCTGAAGCGTTTAATTGCGGTGAGCGCGAAACACTGCCGCGCGTGATCGGGGGTCGCTATGGGTTGTCCTCCAAAGAGTTTGGCCCGGACTGTGTGCTGGCGGTGTTTAATGAGCTGAGCGAGGCTAAACCAAAACCGCGCTTTACCGTCGGTATTTATGATGACGTGACCAACCTCTCTCTGCCCCTGCCGGAAAACACGCTGCCTTCCACCGCAAAACTTGAGGCGCTGTTTTATGGACTGGGCAGCGACGGTAGCGTCTCCGCGACCAAGAACAACATTAAGATTATCGGGAACTCCACGTCGTGGTATGCCCAGGGGTATTTTGTCTACGACTCCAAAAAAGCAGGCGGGCTGACCGTTTCCCACCTGCGTGTCAGCGAGCACCCTATCCGCTCGGCGTACCTTATCTCGCAGGCTGATTTTGTGGGCTGTCACCAGCTGCAGTTCATCGATAAGTACCAGATGGCAGAGCGCCTGAAACCGGGCGGTATTTTCCTGCTCAATACGCCATACAGCGTGGATGAAGTCTGGTCGCGACTGCCGCAGGAAGTGCAGGCGGTGCTGAACCAGAAAAAAGCCCGCTTCTACGTCATTAACGCTGCAAAAATTGCCCGCGAGTGTGGCCTTGCCGCGCGAATTAACACCGTGATGCAAATGGCCTTCTTCCACCTGACGCAGATCCTGCCGGGAGACAGCGCGCTAATGGAACTGCAGGGGGCGATTGCCAAAAGCTACAGCAGTAAAGGTCAGGAGCTGGTCGAGCGTAACTGGCAGGCGCTGGCGCTGGCACGCGAGTCTTTATTTGAAGTACCGCTGCAAGCGGTTGATGCGTCCAGCCCGAACCGTCCACCGGTGGTTTCTGACGCGGCACCGGATTTCGTGAAAACCGTGACGGCAGCCATGCTGGCCGGGCTGGGTGATGCCCTTCCCGTCTCCGCGCTGCCACCGGATGGCACCTGGCCGATGGGCACCACGCGCTGGGAAAAACGCAACATCGCCGAAGAAATCCCCATCTGGAAAGAGGAGCTGTGTACCCAGTGCAACCACTGCGTAGCAGCCTGCCCGCACTCGGCCATTCGTGCCAAAGTGGTCTCCCCGGAAGCGATGGAAGACGCCCCGGCCAGCCTGCATTCACTTGATGTGAAATCCCGTGATATGCGCGGACAGAAGTATGTTCTGCAGGTCGCTCCGGAAGATTGCACCGGATGTAATCTGTGCGTTGAGGTCTGTCCGGCGAAAGATCGTCAGGATCCGGACATCAAAGCCATCAATATGATGTCGCGCCTCGAGCATGTCGAAGAAGAGAAGGTAAATTATGACTTCTTCCTGAACCTGCCGGAGATCGACCGCAGCACGCTGGAGCGTATTGATATTCGTACCTCGCAGCTCATTACTCCGCTGTTCGAGTATTCAGGCGCCTGCTCTGGCTGCGGTGAAACACCGTATATCAAGCTGCTCACGCAACTGTACGGCGACAGAATGTTGATCGCTAACGCCACGGGCTGTTCATCAATCTATGGCGGTAATCTGCCTTCCACGCCGTACACCACCGACGCCCATGGCCGCGGTCCGGCATGGGCGAACTCGTTGTTTGAGGATAACGCCGAGTTTGGTCTGGGCTTCCGTCTGACCGTTGACCAGCACCGCGCACGCGTGATGCGGTTACTGGAACAGTTTGCCGGCCACATCCCGGCGGAGCTGAATGACGCATTGCACGCCGATGCAACGCCAGAACGTCGTCGTGAGCAGGTTGCGGAACTGCGCAACGCTCTGCAGGGCGTAGAAGGTGCCGGGCAACTGTTGACCGACGCTGACGCGCTGGTGGAAAAATCAATCTGGCTGATTGGCGGTGACGGCTGGGCGTATGACATCGGCTTTGGCGGGCTGGATCACGTGTTAAGCCTTACCGAAAACGTCAACATTCTGGTTCTGGATACGCAGTGCTATTCCAACACCGGTGGCCAGGCGTCAAAAGCTACTCCGCTTGGCGCAGTAACTAAGTTTGGTGAACACGGCAAGCGCAAGGCGCGTAAAGATCTCGGCGTCAGCATGATGATGTACGGCCACGTGTATGTCGCGCAAATCTCGCTGGGCGCGCAGCTGAACCAGACGGTGAAAGCCATTCAGGAAGCGGAAGCCTACCCGGGTCCGTCGCTGATCATTGCCTACAGCCCTTGTGAAGAGCATGGCTACGACCTGGCACTCAGCCACGATCAGATGCGCCAGCTGACCGCAACCGGCTTCTGGCCGCTCTACCGGTTCGACCCGCGCCGCGCCGATGAAGGTAAATTGCCTCTGGCGCTGGATTCACGCCCGCCTTCCGATGCGTTGGCCGAAACGTTAATGCAGGAACAGCGCTTCCGTCGCCTCAACGCGCAACAACCAGAGGTGGCCGAGCAGTTGTGGAAAGATGCCGCCGCCGATCTGCAAAAACGGTATGATTTCCTGGCGCAAATGGCCGGAAAAGCGGAAAAACCCACCCGCGACTGACTCTCCCTCTGCCCGGCTTGTCCGGGCATTTTTTTGCCATAAAAAAAGCCCGCTGTATTCACACCGGGCGAGTCCAGATAATTAATGAATATCACGTTAATTCACTAAATGACATTCACATAAATTATGGATGAAAAATCTTAAAGGCATATAACGCCGCTGAGATTATCTGATTTAAGGGGCAATTAATAATTTTTATTTAATATGATTAGCTTTAAATCATTCATAAAGCCAATGACTATTTCCGCCGCATAATCCGGTTAAGAATTAACTTAACTCGTAACAATTATATTTTATTGTTCTTGGTGAGGAGTGATTTAGGGAAGGTGCGAACAAGTTCCTGATATGAGATCATCATATTCATCCGGAGCGCATCCCAGAGGGACATCATGAGCCATCAACTCACCTTCGCCGATAGTGAATTCAGCACTAAGCGCCGTCAGACCCGAAAAGAGATTTTCCTCTCCCGCATGGAGCAGATTCTGCCATGGCAGAATATGACCGCTGTCATCGAGCCGTTTTATCCCAAGGCGGGCAATGGCCGACGGCCCTATCCGCTGGAGACCATGCTGCGTATTCACTGCATGCAGCATTGGTACAACCTGAGCGACGGTGCCATGGAAGATGCCCTGTACGAAATCGCCTCCATGCGCCTGTTTGCCCGATTATCCCTGGATAGCGCCCTGCCGGATCGCACCACCATCATGAATTTCCGCCACCTGCTCGAGCAGCATCAACTGGCCCGTCAATTGTTCAAGACCATCAATCGCTGGCTGGCCGAAGCAGGCGTCATGATGACCCAAGGCACTTTGGTGGATGCCACCATCATTGAGGCACCCAGCTCTACCAAGAACAAAGAGCAGCAACGCGATCCGGAGATGCATCAGACCAAGAAAGGCAATCAGTGGCACTTTGGCATGAAGGCCCACATTGGTGTCGATGCCAAGAGTGGCCTGACCCACAGCCTGGTCACCACCGCGGCCAACGAGCATGACCTCAATCAGCTGGGTAATCTGCTTCATGGAGAGGAGCAATTTGTCTCAGCCGATGCCGGCTACCAAGGAGCGCCACAGCGCGAGGAGCTGGCCGAGGTGGATGTGGACTGGCTGATCGCCGAGCGTCCCGGCAAGGTAAAAACCTTGAAGCAGCATCCGCGCAAGAACAAAACGGCCATCAACATCGAATACATGAAAGCCAGCATCCGTGCCAGGGTGGAGCACCCGTTTCGCATCATCAAGCGGCAGTTCGGCTTCGTGAAAGCCAGATACAAGGGGCTGCTGAAAAACGATAACCAACTGGCGATGTTATTCACCCTGGCCAACCTGTTTCGGGTGGACCAAATGATACGTCAGTGGGAGAGATCTCAGTAAAAACCGGAAATAACGCCAGAAATGGTGGAAAAAATAGCCTAAATAGGCTGATTCGATGTGTTTGCGGGAAAAAAATCGGCCCAGATCCGCGAAATTTTAATCAACGAGTCAGCTTGGGAAGACATGACCTGCTTATTCGCACCTTCCTTAGCATGAGACAGCTTTCTCGTGTGGAAAGTTCAATACGTAATTAAATAAAAACAACTGCAAAGGAATTCCAAAATGCAAAGAAAAGTACTGGCCCTGATGATTCCAGCGCTGTTAATGGCTGGCGCTGCGCATGCTGCAGAAATTTATAATAAAGACGGCAATAAATTAGATCTGTACGGAAAAGTAGATGGTCTGCATTACTTCTCCGACGATGCCTCTAAAGATGGCGATCAAACTTATATGCGTCTGGGCTTCAAGGGTGAAACCCAGATCAACAACATGATGACCGGTTACGCCCAGTGGGAATACAACATCCAGGCCAATAACACTGAAGGGTCTAATAACCAGTCATGGACGCGTCTGGCCTTCGCCGGTGTTAAAGTCGGTGACTATGGCTCCTTCGATTACGGTCGTAACTATGGCGTTCTGTACGACGTGGAAGGCTGGACCGATATGTTGCCTGAATTCGGTGGTGACTCTTACACCAATGCAGACAACTTTATGACTGGCCGTGCCAACGGGGTCGCAACCTACCGTAACACTGACTTCTATGGTCTGGTACAGGGTCTGAACTTTGCCCTGCAGTATCAGGGTAAGAACGAAGATGCCAGCAACAACCAGGAAGGCACCAACAATGGTCGCGACACGCGCCATGAGAACGGTGACGGCTTCGGTATCTCCACCACCTATGACTTTGGCATGGGTATCAGCGCGGGTGCTGCCTATACCTCTTCTGACCGTACCAACGAGCAGGTGATGAATACCACTGCCGGTGGTGATAAAGCGGATGCCTGGACTGCAGGCCTGAAATATGACGCCAACAATATTTATCTGGCGGCAATGTATTCTGAAACCCGCAATATGACCCCTTATGGCGATAATACGGATGCCGTGGCCAATAAAACGCAAAACATTGAAGTGACCGCGCAATATCAGTTCGACTTCGGCCTGCGCCCGGCAATTTCTTATCTGCAGTCTAAAGGTAAAGACCTGGCCAACGGTCAGGGCGATCAGGATCTGGTTAAATATGCTGACGTAGGCGCAACCTACTACTTCAACAAAAACATGTCCACCTACGTTGATTATAAAATCAACCTGTTGGATGAAGATGACAGTTTCTACAAAAATAACGGCATTAGCACGGATGATGTCGTTGCATTAGGTCTGGTTTACCAGTTCTGATCCCAAGAGCCCGCATCGTGATGCGGGCTCGTTATTTTCGTTGCGACGCCTGAAGCCAGCCCTCCTCTTCTCTCCCATCATATTTCCCTCTCTTCGCGCCTGTCGGCTCAGTGAATGTGTGAATCATCTCAAAAGGAAAATTTATGACGGTGTCGTTAAGGGTAAGTTTAAAGAAACCCGTGTACACTCACCTTATAGACTTTGCTTCATTAAGGATAACTGCATTGTTTGGTCGTGTATCAGTTGCCGTACTTACCCTTCTGGCGATTATATGGATGGCGTTAATTTTTGATTTTGGTGGTGTCGTTGGGCATCTCGGCGCGCTGTTGAACCATCTGGATGGCAGTTAAGGTTTCCCCCAAACAATACGCCACCAGCAGGGCCGGTGGCGGGAAACGTATCAACGGACTATTTTTTGACCGGCTGAGGCTTTTTATCACCTGACTCAGGCGCCTCACGCGGATCGTCTTTCTCAACATACAGCATATTTCTCTCCTGTTTCGGATACCCACTCCCCACTATAGGCCGCATTGTTAAAATCTGGCCAGGCGGCAGTTATGCTTCTTTTTGACGAAAAGAGAGGTAGCCGAAAACCCCGCTGTCGCCATCCGCGGGATGATTAACGCCGTCCATCACCGTCACTTCGGCAAAATCAAAGGGGGTCACATTTTCAAAACAGGCCACATTCACGCCGTATTCGTTGGGATTTGAACGCCGCTGATGGAAGGTATAAATCCCGCAGACCGAGCAGAAGAAATGGCGGGCTGTTCCTGTGTTAAAACGATATTCCGTGAGCTTATCCGCCCCTTTCGTTACGGTAATGCCCGACAGCGGTGCCGAGACCACCACGGCGCCCCGCATCCGGCAAAAAGAGCAGCTGCAGCGCCGGGCGGTATTTAATCCGTCTGAGAGTTCAACGGTAAACGCCACCGCGCCACAATGGCACTGTGCATGACGAATATCAGCCATCGGTTACACCCCCTTTCTCACGAGCTCGGCAGCCTTAACGAAAACCTCATCTTCAACGCCATCGCCTTTCTGTCTGCCGAGTCTGACCAGTTCACTCACAATACTGTCGCGATGGATGGGTTGCTGTGCTGAAACAAGACCGATAACGGCGGCACCAATTGCCAGTCCCACTAATCCCGTTTGTTCATCTTTGTTCTTCATGTTTGTGCTCCCTTGTACAACACAAAAAGCGTAGCAGGATTGTGGTAAAACGTGGCGTTGTCACGGATGCTATTTATTCTGTGATACAGGGCGTAACCCCTTAGCTAACAGGTGATGAGGTCGAGGTGTACGTGTCAGAATCGCGGCGCGAGGCCGTATTTGGGCGCATTAATGTTCGCGGCCCAGACCTTGATGTCGTTTTGAAGAAGTAAGGTAAAATCCGATTTCAGATGGTTAACCATGCCGTTAACGCTCTGTGCATCTTTCACCGAAAAATGCTCTATCCGGTTCTGCCCGACCTGAACACAATAATACGTGGCCGGAAGCACTTTGCCATTCACGTTAAGTTCTTGTCGGGTCCCGCCACAGCGCCCTTCGGTGATATAGGAGACCAGCAAATTTGCTGATTTCCGCTCAGGCTGGGAGATGCTCAACATGACCGGGAAACCGTCTGAAGTCTGGGTCATATCGTAAAGAACAGCATTTTTTATATACCAGGTATTATATTCCCGCTCCTGAAAAGCTGACCTCGAAGGCGCAGAAACGACCACCAGCATTGCCAGTGTAATAGTTTGAATTTTCATGAGATGTTGTCATCCGTGTCGTTGCACACATTATTCAGATCGTGCAAAAAACAGCAACACCTTAAGAATATTCCTACTACTATTGGCAGTCGTTTTTAGTTATCTACCGTGGTCAGCGCGTTATTGCATTCCGTTTGTACACGCTCAGTACGTTAAAACAGGAAAGAGTTGGTACACCGCCACCATCGCTGAAATACTGACGATGACACTGACAATGAAGTAGGTTTTGAAGGGCTGCTTTTGCGTTTTATGGCGAAACAGTTGCTGACCTATAATCGCCCCGGGCCATCCGCCGATAAGGCCAAATACCAGCAGTGTGGCTTCCGGCACTCTGCGCATGGCCCTTCGCGCCGCCATTTTGTCGGCGCCATACATCGCTAACGTCAGTACGTTGATAAGCAGGAGCCACAGGATGAACGGATGCGAGGTGAATAGACTTCCAATTGCGGCGATCAACAGAAGCAAATAACTAAAGCGATTGAGGGTCATAGCACAAGCCACTGGAATGTTCAGAGTATGTCGAAGCCGCATTATACGCGATATCACAAAGCAAGGTTGCTGCCATCCACAATTCAAAATCCTGTAAAACGTGCTGGCATTCGGCGCAACAATCCGTACCATACACGGCACACTTTCGCATGCTGGTGGTTAACCGCAGGCGCTGACCCGTCTTTTATTGCCAGTCAGATGGGGCACTAAAATGCGCAGAGGGTGTTTGAAATCTAAGCTTCATAGAGTGAAGAGATGAACAGCAAAGAGTGGGCAATGCGGAAAGAAGCTGCCCCTCTAAACCGTTTGCCCCACTGGTGCCCCATTTGAAATTTGAGTACAGATTAAATGCAACAAAATCAAGATATTAATAAGAAAGAGCAATACAACCTGAACAAACTGCAAAAGCGTCTGCGCCGTAACGTTGGTGAAGCCATTGCAGACTTCAATATGATTGAAGAAGGCGACCGCATTATGGTCTGCCTGTCAGGTGGTAAAGACAGTTACACCATGCTGGAGATCCTGCGTAATCTTCAGCAAAGCGCGCCGGTGAAGTTTTCCCTGGTGGCGGTTAACCTCGATCAAAAGCAGCCTGGTTTCCCGGAGCACATTCTGCCGGAATACCTGGAAAAACTGGGTGTTGAGTACAAAATCGTAGAAGAAAATACCTACGGGATTGTGAAAGAGAAGATCCCGGAAGGCAAAACCACCTGCTCGCTCTGCTCTCGTCTTCGCCGCGGCATCCTGTACCGTACCGCGACAGAACTGGGTGCAACCAAAATCGCACTCGGCCATCACCGCGACGATATCCTGCAGACGCTGTTCCTGAACATGTTCTACGGCGGCAAGATGAAAGGCATGCCGCCAAAACTGATGAGCGATGACGGCAAACACATTGTGATCCGCCCGCTTGCCTACTGCCGCGAGAAAGATATCGAGCGGTTCTCTCAGGCCAAAGGGTTCCCGATCATTCCATGTAACCTGTGCGGCTCTCAGCCGAACCTGCAGCGTCAGGTGATTGGTGACATGCTGCGTGACTGGGACAAACGCTACCCGGGCCGTATCGAAACCATGTTCAGCGCGATGCAGAACGTGGTGCCTTCTCACCTCGCGGACGTTGAGCTTTTCGATTTCAAAGGCATCAACCATGAGTCGGAAGTGGTGAATGGCGGCGATCTGGCGTTTGACCGGGAAGAGATCCCCGTGAAACCTGCTGGCTGGCAGCCAGAAGAAGATGACAATCAGTTTGAAGAACTGCGCCTGAATGTCGTAGAAGTGAAATAGTGAAATAACGCAAACGCGTCTCAGACCACCGTCTGAGACGCGTTTAAACCTTATTTCAGCAGACGAACGCGACAGGTTTTACCCTTGATTTTCCCGTTCTGCAGCTGTTTCCAGGCCTTATGGGCAACCGACTGGCGAACAGCAACATAAACATGTGCAGGATGTACCGCAATCTTGCCGATATCCGCCCCATCCAGCCCCACGTCTCCGGTCAGCGCACCGAGCACATCACCCGGACGCATCTTGGCTTTTTTACCGCCATCAATACACAGCGTTGCCATTTCAGCTTCCAGCGGAACGAGACTGACGTTGCCCGGTGCATTCACCCAGTTAAGCTTAATCTGCAGCATTTCAGACAGAATATTGGCGCGCTGCGCCTCTTCCGGTGCGCAGAAACTGATGGCCAGACCGCTGTTTCCGGCACGCGCAGTACGGCCGATACGGTGAACGTGTACTTCAGGATCCCATGCCAGCTCGTAGTTCACGACCAGCTCAAGCGATTTAATATCCAGACCGCGCGCCGCCACGTCGGTGGCAACCAGCACGCGGGCGCTGCCGTTGGCGAAACGGACCAGCGTCTGATCGCGATCGCGCTGTTCCAGATCGCCATGCAACGATAACGCGCTCTGACCTGCGGCATTCAGGGCGTCACAGACCGCCTGACAATCTTTTTTGGTGTTACAGAACACCACGCAGGAAGCGGGCTGATGCTGACTGAGCACCTTCTGCAGGAGCGCGATTTTTCCATGCTGGGACGTTTCATAAAACTGCTGCTCGATAGCAGGCAGCGCATCAACACTGTCAATTTCGATGGTGAGCGGATTTTTCTGCACGCGGCCACTGATTGCGGCGATCGCTTCAGGCCAGGTCGCCGAAAATAACAGCGTCTGACGGTCTGCAGGCGCGAAACGGATCACTTCATCGATAGCATCGCTGAAGCCCATATCTAGCATCCGGTCTGCCTCATCCATGACCAGCGTGTGTAATGCATCCAGCGAGACCGTACCTTTTTGCAGGTGGTCGAGCAGTCGGCCAGGCGTCGCCACAATGATGTGTGGTGGATGCTGAAGCGAATCACGCTGTGCGCCAAACGGTTGTCCGCCACAGAGGGTTAAAATCTTGGTGTTAGGCAGGAATCGCGCCAGACGACGCAGCTCGCCCGCGACCTGGTCCGCCAGTTCGCGGGTTGGGCACAGCACCAGAGACTGCGTCTGAAACAGCGCAGCATCAATATGCTGTAGCAGACCCAGACCGAAAGCCGCCGTTTTTCCGCTCCCTGTTTTAGCCTGAACGCGTACATCACGCCCCTCAAGAATGGCGGGCAATGCGGCCGCCTGAACAGGCGTCATGGTGAGGTATCCCAACTCGTTGAGGTTATCGAGTTGGGCGGCGGGCAGTACATTCAGGGTTGAAAAAGCGGTCACAATAGTCTCTCGTGGTCATCTTTGCGGTCAGATGGCGCGTATCCTCGCAGATCTCGGGGTTCGATGCGACAATTTAATCGGTTCTTCATCGGGCGGCGGGTCAGGCATGGGTTGCGGACGCGGAACAGGATCGGGCATCGGCGTCGGATCGGTGGGGATCGGATCGGACTGACGTGAATACTGCAGTTGCAGAGCGAGTAAGATGCTCATCATTCCCTCCAGGTTTTACTGACGTCCCTTTTAGGGTAGACGCTGGGGAACAGGAGGCAAAAAAAAGCCGACTAGTTAAGTCGGCGTCGTACGAATCAATTGTGCTATGCAGTAATTCAAAAAAGGAAGTAAGACAATATGGAGCGCAACGCCCATCGCTTGACGTTGCATTCACCTGCGGGAGTAATATTGCACCTTACGGGGTCATTGTTTATTGACTTCGCTCAATTAAAAGAGCGTTTTGATCTCCGTAAAAGCTGAAAAAAGCGTAAATTTACAGCCATTTACTACGATGCAACCACCATGCAACACCACCGATCAAAACAACTAACATGACGCAAAATGTGGTAAAGCCATAATGGGCCGCGCCGCCGGGAATTCCGCCCAGGTTCACGCCAAACAATCCCGTCAGGAATGTGCTCGGCAGAAAGACCATTGCCATCAGCGACATCGTATAGGTTCTTCTTGCCAGTGACTCCTGCATCACCTGCGCGATTTCATCCGCCATGACGCCCGTGCGGGCAATACAGGAATCGATTTCATCAAGTCCGCGGCCCAGCCTGTCGGCAATATCCTGCATTCGGCGTCGCTGATCGTCATTCATCCAGTTGAGCCTTTCGCTGGACAAACGCGCGTATACGTCCCGCTGTGGCGTCATATAACGGCGCATGACAATTAACTGCTTACGCAGAAGCGCCAGAAAACCGCGCGGCGGGATCTGCTGATCGAGCAGGTTATCTTCGAGGTCGATGATTTTATCGTGCAGCTCTTCGATAAACTCACTCGCATGGTCAGTCAGCGCGTCGCAGACGTCCACCAGCCAGCTTCCGCAATCGGTCGGCCCGGTGCCCTCTTTCAGATCGTTCACGATATCATCCAGCGCCAGAACTTTACGCTGACGGGTGGAGACAATCAGACCATCGTCCATATAAACACGCATCGCGACCAGCTGGTCAGGACGTTCATCGGTGCTGCCGTTAATGCAACGCAAAGTGATGAGCGTGCCGTCCCCCATTCTGCTCACACGTGGCCGCAGGCTTTCACCCGCCAGCGCATCACGCACGTTGTTCGGCAGGAGCGGCGTCGTGGCCAGCCAGTCGGCACTGTCCGGATGGGTATAGTTAAGGTGTAGCCAGCAGGGATGCTCATTATCAATAACATCGTTGTCTTCCAGCGGTCGGGCACCGCCACGACCATCCAGCACCCAGGCAAAAACTGCATCAGGAACGTTTAGTTCTGATCCTTTTATACTCTCCACCGCGCCTCCCCCTTTTCAGCTCTTTCGTTGTCAGTCTAGCTTTCATCAGGGGTTAAGCAACAACTATGTTTCGCATCGCGCTGAATTCGCTCAGGAAATAACCGTATTCCGCCAGGCGCCTTTTCAGACCGCACGGGAGGATAATTCAGCGGCGAGAAGTCGGGATAAAAGAGCCCGGTGACCAGGCTCTTTTCGCGCATCAGAGGGAGTGACCGGGACGCGAGTGGAATGACAGCGGGGCAGCATGCGAAGGCGTGGATTCAACCTGATACCCCTTTTCGAGCCGGAAGTTACGCGTCCGCGCCTGCAGTTCACTTACCTGATTACGCAGTACATCAGAGGATCCGTTGAGTTCTTCTGCCATCGTAACGTTACTTTGCGTGACCCGTTCCAGCTCAGATAAGGCCAGCGTAATCTGGGAAATGCCTTTCTCCTGCTCTGACGTCGAGGTGAAAATGTCATCCATCAACTGGCTGACATTGCCGGAGCCGGTCACAATTTCTTGCATATTCTTTTCAGCTTCGGACACAACGGTCACGCCCTGAGTAACGTTATTGCTGGTCACTTCAATCAGCGTTTTGATGTTTTTGGCGGCGTCCGCGCTGCGGTGGGCCAGGTTTCGCACCTCTTCTGCCACCACCGAAAACCCTTTGCCGTGGTCACCGGCTCTGGCCGCCTCAACGGCCGCGTTTAGCGCCAGGATATTCGTCTGGAAGGCAATGCCGTCGATCATCGAGATAATCTCCGTCATTTGCTGTGCACATTCGGTAATGGATTGCATATTGGTGGCCACCTGCCCCATCAACTCGCCACCTTTGCGCGCCTGCAGTGTCGCCCTGTTTGCCTGCTCGCTGGCCAGTCGGGTGTTATCGGCATTATTTCGGGTACTTGCTGCCATCTGCTCCATGCTGGCAGCCGTTTGCACCAGCGATGCAGACTGCTGCTCTGTTTTCACCGAAAGCTGCGCGCTACGCGCGGAGAGTTGATCGGACAAGGTCATGGCGGTTTGCGACGAGGCCCTGATCTCGCGTACCAGGGTCGCGATGTTGCTGGAGAGGCTGTTAATCCCGGGGATTAAACGCCCTGCACAGTTATTGCCAAATTCAGGGATAGTCACGCCAAGATTGCCTGCAGTCACTTCTTCAATACTTTTTTTCACCGTATTGATCGGCGTCACAAGATACTTTGTCATGTAGCCCCAGAGCAAAAATAGCGCAACGAAATTAATGATATTGAGTGAAATAAAGAGAGAGGATTTGCTGGAAAATAGAACAACGACACCTGCATCAACCAGGAAAAGACATAAAAGGAACCCGGCAATGAAGGTTCTGACACTAATATTTCTTAGCATGATTATATCCACGATTTTATATTTAGGTCGGCATTAAGATTTATAGCATTCGTGTTGTTGTTTGTCCTGATGAACAACGCTGGTTTCACCTTTCGCCGTTAGCCACCTGATATTTAACTTAAGTCAGATAAAAACAGGGTATTAGTGAAAATGTTATATGCAGCATCCTGTGATACTGGTTTCCTGCCACTTTAAGCGATACCATCGCCTGCGATGAGACAATATGGCCGCGCTCATATTTAAGGAGCTTTGCTGCAATTATTCGCCTTTGTTTAGCAATGCTTAATAGGTGCCGGAAAGAATATATTTTATATTCACCGCCAGCCTTAACGTTTTAATATGACCGGTCGTTTTGCACGATACATAACTCATATTATTTCAATGCGCATGTACGTTGCCAGTTAAAGACGTGCCCGGCAGGCGAAATCGGTAACCCTCTTTGGCGTGGGATTGCATAATGCTCAATATATCGTGGGACCCTGTGTTAATAGCCCTCTCGTATCTGGTGGCCTTTATCGCCTCATTTGTGGCCCTGGACAGCGCCGGAAAAATCCCGCTTTCCAGCCGTAAAACGGCGATGTTCTGGCGTATCGCCGGAGGCGTCACGCTTGGGATCGGGATCTGGTCAATGCACTTCATCGGCATGCTGTCGATGCAAATGCCGATGATAATGAGCTATAACCTCTGGTTAACCCTCGCCTCACTGGGCGTGGCGGTGGTTGCATCCACGGTCGCCATCAATATTGCCGTAACGGGTAAAACCCTTTCCCCTTTTCGATTGATCGTTGCCACGGTGCTCCTGAGCGCTGGCGTGGTCTGTATGCACTTTATCGGTATGGCCGCACTGATGCTGGACAGCCATATTCTCTGGGATCGACGCATTGTTGCCGTGTCCGTGTTGATTGCCGTTATGGCCTCCGGCGCGGCGCTGTGGCTGGCATTTCGCCTGCGGGATATGCGCAAAGGGGTGTTTATCAATCGTATTCTCGCGGCCTGCGTGTTGGGTGTCGCCATCTGCGCGATGCACTACACCGGCATGCGTGCCGCCCATTTTCAGGAAATGACGCATACCCTGCCCGGCGGTATCAGCGAGTTGGGGTTATCGGTCTGGGTTTCTGTCACCACACTGTGCCTGCTCGGCGGTATGTTAATGATTTCGCTCATCGACTCGCACCGGCGGACGAACCGACTGACCGACAACCTACGCCAGCTTAATCGTCAGCTTGAACTGCAGGCGCGGTTTGATGCGCTTACCGGTCTCGCTAATCGCCACCAGATGGACATTCGGATGCAGGATTGCCTGCGCAGCGCATTGCTCAGCAAGAAGCCATTCGCCGTGATTTTCCTCAACGTCGATCATTTCAAACGCATCAACGATACCTGGGGCCACAACACCGGGGATGAGTTGTTAATCTCTCTCGCGCAGCGCATTACCGCCCGCCTTACCCGCGAGATGACCCTCGCCAGGCTTGGCGGCGACGCCTTTATCCTGCTGGTTCCCGAGTGTGACGACGATAAAATCAACGCGCTGCTCACAACATTGCTGGAGGATATGCGCCGCCCGTTTTCACTTTGTGGGCACACGCTGAGCACAACAATCAGCGCAGGGGTCAGCCTCTACCCGCAGGATGGCGAGACGCTGCATGAGCTGAAGCTAAAAGCCGATGCGGCCCTGAATCGCGTCAAAGAGGATGGACGAAACGGCTGGGCCGTCTACCGGAACGAGATGTCAACGGCCATTCCGGCCAACCCCGGCTTCCTGCAGGAGTTAACTCAGGCGCTGGAACGCGATCAGTTTGAACTGTGGTATCAGCCGACCTGGCATGCAAAAGACTCCACTATTCACGGTTTTGAAGCCCTTCTGCGCTGGCGGCACCCTGAGCAAGGGGTGTTGCTGCCTAATCTGTTTTTACCGTCGCTGGAACAAACGGGGCTGATCATCCCGGTGGGGAACTGGGCGATTGAAGCGGCATGCCGTCAGCTTCATTTCTGGACAGAACAAGGTTTCAGCCAGTGGACATTGTCCTTTAACCTCTCCCCCGTCCAGTTCGAACAGCCGGATATCTTCCACATCATTTCGTCGATGTTGCATAAATATAATCTGTCGCCCTCCCGGCTTATCCTTGAGGTGACGGAAAGTACCGCACTGAAAAATCTCGACCGCAGTATTGAATTACTCAATGCGTTCAATCAAGCCGGGATTACCGTCTCGATTGATGATTTTGGCACCGGCTATTCCAACCTGTTGATGTTGAGCGTTCTGCCCGCTAAAGAGCTAAAAATCGACAAGAGCTTTGTGCACTCGATGCTGGTAAATGAAAAAAGCCGCAAGCTGGTGGAAACCATTATTAATATCGCCAGGACCATGGAAATGAATGTGGTTGCGGAAGGGATCGAGACGGAAGAACAACAGGTGGTGCTGACGGACCTCGGCTGTGATTACCTGCAGGGGTTCCTTTTCTCCCGTCCTTTACCTGCCGAACAGGTTCCCTGGCTGCTGCTGCAAAAAAACTCAGACAAACAAATTATACCCATTGGTAAAATTCACGCGGAACCCGCATATATTTCACAAAAAAATCATGCCTGACCGGGTTAAGTAGAGTATGTTTCAAAGGAGTCCACTCCCGTTAATTCTGTCATGATCCTCAGGCACATGGTGCCGATGTACAGGAATACGCTATGTCGCAAAATTGTTTTGATGCGCTGAATTTAATTAAAACCCCCGTGTGGCTCATTTCACCTGCTTCAGAACAGATCATTTTTGCAAATGTGGCCGCCGCTCAGATCATGGGCGATAAAACCCTGGATGACCTACGCAAAGGTACCTATTCCGCCAATGCGCATCACGTGCTGTCGATGTATGTGCCTGAACTGAAGAGTGAGCAGGAGGTCGTCGAAATCTGGACCATCTCCCGCGATGGACATGAAACCGCGCTGAGCTGCCGTCTCTCGCTTGCCCATTTCGTGCCCCAGGGGAATGTTATTGTTTTTGAAGGGCTGACGCAGCAGGTTCTCTCCGGGCTTAAGGCCAGCCGCTCCGCGACCTACCAGCGCAAAAAACAGGGATTTTACGCGCGCTTTTTCCTGACCAACAGCGCGCCAATGCTGCTTATCGATCCGTCCCGGGATGGCCAGATTGTGGATGCCAATCTGGCGGCGCTGACTTTTTACGGTTATGCGCATGATGAAATGTGCAGAAAACATACCTGGGAAATCAATACTCTGGGGCGGGATGTGATCCCCGTGATGACGGAGATTGCCGCGTTGCCGGGCGGCCATAAGCCCCTCAACTTTATCCACCGTCTGGCCGATGGCTCCACCCGCCATGTTCAGACCTATGCCGGGCCGATTGAAATTTACGGCGACAAATTGATGTTGTGCATTATCCACGATATCACCGAGCAAAAAAGGCTGGAGCAGGAGCTGGAACACGCGGCACTGCGTGATTCCATGACGGGCCTGCTCAACCGGCGTCAGTTCTATATCATCACCGACCAGGCCAATACCCATCATCTTCCCGCGCAGCAGCAATTTAGCCTGCTGCTGGTGGATACCGATCACTTCAAAAATATCAACGACCTCTTCGGCCACCTGAAAGGTGATGAGGTACTGATCTCGCTCTCGCGCACGCTGGAAGCCTGTAGCCGCAAAGAGGACCTGGTCTTCCGCTGGGGCGGTGAGGAGTTCGTCATCCTGCTGCCGCGCACCCCGCTCGACACCGCCCTGCAAATCGCCGAAACTGTGCGCGATGCGGTCGCCCGCATCACGATCCCGGGTTTACCTCGTTTCACCGTCAGCATTGGCGTGGCGCGACATAATCCGGGCGAGAGTATGGATGAGCTGTTTAAACGTGTGGACGATGCGCTTTATCGCGCCAAAAGTGATGGGCGCAATAAAGTCCTGGCGGCATGAAACTGGTGTATCTTCGTAAGCCCCGTTACAATGCCCCTCTCGAATAAATGGACCACAGGTGGGTAGATGTGCAATGGGAAAAACAGAAATAATACTCACCATAATTATTTTATTCGTTATTATATTCGGCTTCTGGTTTATTTTCAGCGGTAAGATCTGGTTTCTGGTGGAATACCTTGAGAACAGTATCTACCCCACCTTCGATGCGCTATGACGCATGTTTAATTCCTTGTTTCACCTACCGAATTTGTCAGGTATCAGCACCGGTAAGAGGTGCGTAAAATACGCAACGTTATCCTCCAACAAGTTGATAACGAATCATTAAATCATTTGCTTATTTCGCCCGTTCTCTGACGGGCTTTTTTTATTTCCGGCAATTCAGCTGTGCCAGGCTATATCTTAAACATCGTTAAACCTAAAGGTGAGAAATGATGAGCAAGAAAATCCTGATGTTGGTCGGCGATTACGCCGAAGATTATGAAACAATGGTGCCCTTTCAGGCTTTACAGATGATTGGCCATCAGGTGGACGCCGTCTGCCCGGACAAATCCCGTGGCGACTACATCATGACGGCGATCCATGATTTCGACGGCGCCCAGACCTACAGTGAAAAGCCGGGCCACCGTTTTATCCTCAATGCCGATTTTTCCGCCGTAAAAGAGCAGGATTATGACGCGCTGCTAATCCCGGGCGGACGAGCCCCTGAATATCTCCGGCTAAATGATGACGTGCTGAAACTGGTGCAGGCCTTCGACGCCGCGCGCAAACCGATTGCTGCGGTTTGCCACGGACCGCAACTGCTCGCTGCTGCCGGCATATTAAAAGGACGAACCTGTAGCGCCTATCCCGCCTGTGCGCCTGAAGTCCGCCTCGGCGGCGGGCACTATGCCAATATTGGTATCGATCAGGCGCACGTAGACGGTAATCTGGTCACTGCCCCCGCCTGGCCTGCGCATCCGCAATGGCTGGCGAAATTCAGTGCATTGCTAGAATAACGTTGCCCTGCTCCCGCCAGCAACGCCTGGCGGGAGCAATCCGCTGGGAATAATGTGTCGCCCGGCGATTTAGCGATCCTGCCGCTCCCACTGCGCTTCCCGCTCACGCGCTTTTCTGCGGGCTTCCTCTTTTTCACGATACAGTGGCGGATAGTAGATGTTCCCCCAGTCCCATTTACCAAACCAGAGACTCATCAGCGTACTAAAGATGATAATAAGTACGGTATAAAACAGAACGGTTCCGCTTTCACCGCCGTGGCTGAACAGATCGATGACCAGCGAATGCTGCGCGTCGCTAAACCACTGCGGATGGTCATCAAGCATCATGAAAAACAGGATCCCAAAGAGTAAATCCCCGACTTTAAATCGCTCATGAAATTTCGTGCGCCAGTTTGCATTATGTTTTTCATAATAATTCAGCAGGAACTGGTTGTTTTCCTTCAACGCTAAATCAAGTACTTCGCCTGAAGGAACTTCACCCGACCTCTTCTGATAATCACTCTGCGCGCGCAAGAAATCCGGGAAGATTCTGCTGTAGATGAACTCATTGAGTAATAGCCTGACGATATTGGCTATAAAAGGCATCAGGGTGGTGGCAATCAAACCTAAGGCGGCGAGCGCCACGCAGAAAAAACCCAGATGTTCGGTCCAGTTAAGTGTCTGAACAGGCCAGGTCAATATTCCTTGCCCGCTGTATACCAGCAGCGCCAGATCGGCGAAAAGGACAATATAGATGAAGCGGATAATCCATTGCCATTCCCAGATTTTATCCATAATCCCTAACCCTGCCGGGAAAGACGCTTTCTCTTTCTTTTCATCCGTCATCATTTACCTCCCCTTTGACTCACGGAACAAACATCCCTCGTTCAATAAAGAAAAACTGGCGCAAATGCGCCAGCTCTTAATTTAACGTTCACAACGAAGACCGGCGGTTCCCGGCTCGTCAGTGTTTCTCAATATACATCGTCCGGCTATAAGCCACGTCTTCCGGGTTATTAATGGGGTAACCTTTCACCCATGGTTTGATCAGGCGGCCGTTGGTGTACTGGTAAATAGGTGCGATTGGCGCTTTTTCCGTGAGGATTTTCTCCGCCATGTTGTAGTCTGCGTTACGGGCTTTCGCCGTGTTTTCGAGCGTCGCCTGATGGATAATTTTATCGTACGCCGGATCGTTGAAACGCGAGATATTGCCGCTGTGGGTTGAGGTCAATAACGACAGGAAGGTCGATGGCTCATTGTAATCCCCGACCCATGACGCGCGGATCACATCGAAATTACCGGTATTACGGCTGTCGATGTAGGTTTTCCACTCCTGGTTCTGCAGTTTGACGTCAACGCCGAGGTTTTTCTTCCACATCGAGGCCACCGCAATCGCGATTTTCTGATGGTTTTCTGACGTGTTGTACAACAGGTTCAGCTTCAGCGGGCGCTGAGGGCCATAGCCCGCGGCCTGAAGCAGCGTTTTCGCCTGGGCATTAAGTTCCTGCTGTGACATTTGCTCAAACGGCGAGGTTTCTGGCGTAAACCCTGCCGTCACGTCTGGCGTGAAATGCCAGGCGGGCTTCTCACCGGTTCCTAACACTTTGTCCGCCATGATGCGGCGATCGATGGTCATGCTCAGGGCGAGGCGTACACGGGCATCGGCCGTGGGTCCTTTTTGCGTATTAAACGCATAGTAATAGGTGCCCAACTGAGGCGGTGTATACACCTGTCCCGGAATGTCCTTGAGCAGCTTCTGATACATGTTTTTCGGGAACGATTCGGTGATATCAATATCATCCGCCAGATAGCGTTTAGTGGCCGAGGATTCCTGGTTAATCGGTATGAACGTCACTTTTTGCAGGACGGTTTTGGCGTTATCCCAGTAGTGTGTATTTGGCACCACAACCAGTTTTTCATTCACCACGCGATCTTTCATAACGTAGGCGCCATTTCCGACCAGAGCCCCCGGACGCGTCCACTCTTTGCCGCTCTCCACATTGGCCTTTTGCACCGGATAGAAGGCAAAGTTTGCCGTCAGATTGCTAAACCACGGCAGCGGTTTATCCAGCTGCACACGTAAGGTTTTTGCATCTACGGCCGTCACGCCCAGCATATCTGGCGCGGCTTTACCATCAATTATCGCCTGTGCGTTATGGATACCCGCCAGCGCCGCAAACCAGGCAAACGGAGACGTGGTTTTCGGATCAACCAGACGCTGCCAGCTGTAGACAAAATCCTGAGCGGTAACCGGAGAACCGTCAGACCATTTCGCGTTATCACGTAAGGAGAAGGTCCAGATACGGTTATCGTTACTCTGCCAGCGCGTCGCCACGCCTGGTGTCAGTTCACCTTTCTCATTCTGATTAACCAGTCCTTCAAAAAGGTCGCGAATGACCTGTATCTCGGGTAATCCCACGGCTTTTGCCGGATCAAGGGAAGCCGGCTCATCTTTAATGTGTCTGACCAGCTCCTGTTTTTGCGCCAGTACCGTGCCCTGTGGCACATCAGCGGCGTACGAGAGTGAAGAGAGTCCGCACAGCAACAGTGCAGTACAGAGACGCGAAACAGGATGCTTCATAAGATCCCCTTTTATGAATTCAGGTAATAAGCAGATGCGTAATTATTTGTTTCGACAATGAGAATTGCAAATACCTTCCTCCGGAAAGTTGATATCCGGCAATTTTCCCGCCATACGGAAACTATTTGATTAACCGCGAGTTTTGCACAACACTGCCAGTAGAGACTTCTTTATCAGGATTTCCTATGGCAATCACCCGACCCAGAGCGGAACGCGGCGCCTTCCCGCCAGGTGCAGAGCAGTATGGCCGTTCATTTTTAGGCGCATCGCTGATTTGGTTTCCGGCCCCCGATGCCGATCGCAACAGCGGTTTGATCATTGCCGGCACGCACGGCGACGAGAACTCGTCTGTCGTCACGCTCTCGTGCGCGCTGCGCACGTTGACGCCCAGCTTACGACGTCATCACGTGATTCTGGCCGTCAACCCGGATGGGTGTCAGCTTGGGTTACGCGCCAATGCGCGGGGCATCGATTTAAACCGTAATTTCCCGGCAGCAAACTGGCGCGCCGGTGAAACGGTTTATCGCTGGAACAGCTCCGCTGAAGAGCGTGACGTTGTCTTACTGACCGGCGACACGCCGGGCTCGGAGCCGGAAACACAAGCGCTGTGCCAGTTAATCCATAAGATCCACCCGGCCTGGGTTGTCACCTTCCACGATCCGCTGGCCTGCATCGAAGATCCGCGGCACACCGAGCTGGGCGAATGGCTGGCGAATGCTTTCGCCCTGCCGCTTGTCTCCAGCGTGGGCTATGAAACCCCTGGCTCATTCGGCAGCTGGTGTGCCGACCTGGGATTACCTTGCATCACCGCGGAATTCCCGCCGATATCGTCAGACGAAGCCAGCGAAAAATATTTAAAGGCCATGGTGGAGCTTCTGCGCTGGCAGCCTCAAAAATGAAGGACGCCGCTGGTAAACGTGAGTGCCGGTGAAACGTCAACCGCCAGCCATGTCGGGCCATCAAGATCGGCAAAACTGACATGATTTACCAGCGGCAGCGCCGCGTTGATCGCCCGGGATGTACACAGCATGCATCCCAGCATGATTGAAAACCCCTGCGCCTGCGCCTGTTCTGCCAGCGCCAGCGCCTCTGTCAGCCCGCCGGTCTTGTCGAGCTTGATATTGACCATCTCGTAACGGCCCTGCAGTTCAACCAGGCTATCGCGCGTATGGCAGCTTTCATCTGCGCAGATGGGCAGCGGGTGGATAAAATTCTTCAGCGCCGCATCATCCTGTGCCGGCAGAGGCTGCTCCAGCATGGCTACGCCCAGGTCGGCCAGCAGCTGACATCGTGCGGCAAGGCCTTCGGGATGCCATGACTCATTCGCATCCACAATTAACGTGGCTGTCGGGACTGCCGAGCGGATAGCGACCATACGCTCGCTGATCAGACGATCGTCAAGCTTCACCTTTAACAGCGTCGCCCCCGCATCAAGGAGTGCTTTTGCGCTGGCGGCCATGTGTTCAGGCTCGCCAATCACTACCGTTTGCGCCGTGACAACCGATGTCGGCAACGTGACGCCTAGCAGCGTCGTCAGCGAGGTTTGCTGTTTGGCAGCCTCCAGGCTCCAGAGTGCGCAGTCAATCGCATTACGCGCCGCGCCGGCGGGTATACGCTGCTGTAGCGCCTCGCGGGTGAGCCCTTTTTCCAGATCGGGAACGAGCGTCATGATAAGTGCCATTACCGACGCCAGACTTTCGCCATAGCGCGGGTACGGCGTGCATTCGCCGACGCCCTTAATGCCGTCCTCTTCTATCTCCACCACGACCACACTGGCTTCGCTTCGACTGCCGCGGGAGATCACAAACGGGGTATGCAATGGCCAGGCTTCTTCATAGACCTTAACGCTTCTCATCACTGACTCCTTGCGGCCCGGAAAGGCGAAAAAAATTGGTTTGCCGTGTTATCCGCTGATGGCATACACTAGCCCCGACGTTAACTATATGTAAACAGGAAGATATCTATGTCACAACTCGTTCATTTCCAGGGCAACCCGGTTACTGTTGCAGGTTCCATTCCACAGGCTGGCAGCAAAGCACAGGCTTTTACTCTGGTGGCTAAAGATCTGTCTGACGTCACACTGTCTCAGTTTGCTGGCAAACGCAAAGTCCTGAACATTTTCCCAAGCATCGACACCGGCGTCTGTGCTGCATCCGTGCGCAAATTCAACCAGCTGGCGACGGACATGGACAACACCGTTGTGCTGTGTATTTCTGCCGATCTGCCGTTCGCCCAGTCCCGTTTCTGCGGTGCTGAAGGCCTGAGCAACGTCATTACCCTCTCCACCCTGCGCAGCCCGGATTTCCTGGAAAACTACGGCGTGAGCATCGCGGAAGGCCCACTGAAAGGCCTGGCAGCGCGCGCTGTACTGGTTATCGATGAAAATGACAACGTCGTGTTCAGCGAACTGGTTAACGAAATCACCACCGAGCCGGATTACACTGCCGCGCTGGACGTGTTGAAAGCATAATGAATGCTTAGCATTCTATATAGCTTAGCAATCTAATGAAATAACAGGGTTTATTTCTCTTTGCAGGCTCTGGAAGACGACACATGACAAACCTCGCACTGGCGGGGTTTTTTATTCCCTTTAAGCTGAATCGTTAAAGCTAAACCCTTCACCGTTCACATTTACTGTGCAATTAATTGCATTAAAGTTAACTTAATTGCGATCTTATTCTCATATTAGACCTTAAATATTCATATTTTCTTCCCCAGTGAAGCACATCACATTTCCCTTCAGGTCAAAACATTAGATTTGCTGACGAAAGCAAATAATCGTTTCAGCAAAAAGGAAAGGATATGAAAATTAAACTGGCTATTACGCTCCTTGCGGCTTTGATTTCGGGTCATGCTGCGGCGAAAACCTGGGTGCTGACAAGCGCTGAAAGCGGCGTGGAGAAAGGAAACTGGAAAATAACGAGCGATGAGCTGAAGGTAAAAGATCAGGCGTTCAGCATTGAACAAAAAGTGTTGCACGGTGGGAAACAGGAAGGCAGCAAAATCCTTGTTATCAGCAGTAAAAGTGGCCTGACCATTACCTTAAGCCCCTCTCGCGGCATGAACCTGCTCCATGTGGAAGGCTTCGGCACCAGAATGGGCTGGGATTCCCCGGTAAAAGAGGTCGTGAACCCGGCATATATTAATCTGGAAAGTCGCAACGGGCTTGGCTGGCTGGAAGGTTTCAACGAGATGATGGTGCGCTGTGGCTATGAGTGGACGGGCCACCCGGTCACGGCTGACGGCCAAATCTATACGCTTCACGGCAAGGCGGGCAATACGCCTGTATCGCAGGTTGAAGTGGAGGTGGCTGACGCCGCCCCCCATGAAATTCGAATTCGCGGTTTGATCAAAGAGAGCACGTTCAAAAAAGCAGATTTGCAGACCATGACCGAACTGCGTTACGTCCCAGGAACCAACCAGTTCAGTTTGCATGATGTTCTGACAAACCATGCTGATTACCCGCATGATTATCAAATCATCTACCACAGCAACTTTGGTACCCCGATCCTCGAAGAAGGCGCGCGCTTCCTTGCCCCGGTTGCGAGCGTCAGTCCATTCAATGACTACGCGAAAGCCGGTGTCAACGACTGGCAGACCTATGCCGGGCCAACGAAAGGCTTTGATGAGATGGTGTTTAACCTCAAACCGCTTGCGGATAACAACCACAAAACCCTCGCGGCCGTGGTGAATAAAGCCGGTGATAAAGGGGCGTCCATTCAGTTTGATACCCGCCAGTTGCCGGTGCTGACCTTATGGAAAAACACCGACACCCTGAAGCAAGGTTATGTCACCGGTATTGAGCCGGGTACCAGCTACGCCTACCCGGTCACCATTGAGCGCGAACAAAAACGCGTTAAGCAACTGCAACCGGGAGCCAGCACACAGTTTGATCTGACCTATACCCTGCTCCATAACCCGCAACAGGTGAAAGACGTGGAGAACCGTATTGCATCGATTCAGGGAGAGACAAAGGTCGACATTAATAGCACCCCTATCGCAAAAGAATGAGTAAAAAAAAGCCTCTTTACAGAGGCTTTTTACCGTTATTCGTCACCCTTCTTCTGATTCAAACCATACTCTCGCAACTTATTGGCAATCGCCGTGTGTGAAACGCCAAGGCGTTTTGCCAGCTTACGGGTGCTTGGATAGCTACGGTACAGTTGCGTCAGCACGGAGCGCTCAAAACGGCTGGTAATGTCATCCAGCGAACCTTCCATCGCCTCTTCACCTACTGACACCGTCCCGGCATCGTAATCCGGTAACAGAATATCCTGCGGCCGCAGTTCATAACCTTCCAGCTGCGTCAGTGCGCGGTAAACGGCGTTCTTGAGTTGGCGAATGTTGCCCGGCCAGCCGTAGCGCATGAGCACCGTGCCGAGATCGGCTGAAAGCTTCGGACGCGGTACTCCCTGCTCGTCGGCAAAGCGCGCCACAAAGAGTTCGGTCAGCGGCATGATATCCTGCGGGCAATCGCGCAGCGGTGGGATATTCAGGGTCAGGACATTCAGGCGGTAGTAGAGATCCTCGCGGAATACCCCTTTTTGCACCAGTTCGACCAGGTTTTTCTGCGTCGCACAAATCACACGCACATCCACATGAACTTCGTGATCCTCGCCTACACGGCGGAACGTGCCATCATTGAGGAAGCGCAGCAGCTTGGCCTGCATGCGTGGCGACATTTCACCAATCTCGTCCAGCAGCACGGAACCGCCGTTAGCCTGCTCGAAGAACCCTTTTTTACCTTCCGGCGCGTGACCAAATAATTCGCTTTCGACGGCATCTTCCGGAATCGAGGCGCAGTTCAGGGCCAGATACGGTTTTGCCGCTCGCGGGCTGGCCAGGTGCACAGCGTGCGCCAGCAGGTCCTTCCCGGTACCGGTATCGCCGGTAATCAGCAGTGGCGCGGTCAGACTCGCGAGTTTGCGCGCCTGGTCTACCACATGCCGCATTTTCGGGCTGACGGCAATAATCTGGCTGAATGCCCCCACATCCTGACTGGAGATATTTTGCAGCTGACGGCCCATGCGCACGGTAGAACGCAGCATGATCACGGCGCCGGTCAGAACGCGCGTGTCGGCCTCGCCTTTCAGATAGACCGGCGTTATCTCCATTAAGAAATTCTGTCCGTGGATAACCACATGCTCGCTGTGGGTGTTCTGCGGATTGCTGTCCAGCCAGCGCTGGAAGTTAAAGCCGGGAATCAACTGTGCTGCGTTGTGGTTGCTGAGTTTTTCCTGACTCTGCGCGAACAGCTGGCAGCTGGCATGGTTAACACGCTCAACCTTACTTTTTAAATCCAGGGAGAGGAAAGGCTCTGGCATGGCTTCAAGCAATGCGCTCAATGCCAGATGCTCACGCTCCGACGGCATCCAGGGGATGGTGCGTACATCCGTAACGCCAGCGATACGGCGTATTTCTGCCATCAGGCTACTGAACGTATTAAATTCAATTTCGGCAAAATTGAGGTAAATTCGCCCGACAGGATCGATCTCAATGCCACGTAAATCAATGCTACGTAAAACAAGAAGATCGAGTAATTCGCGGGTCAGACCGAGACGGTCTTCACAGAAGACTTCAAGACGCATGGGAAATTCACCGTTTTAAGCCAATAACATTAAAATGATATGTCAGAACACGGTGATCGGGAAGATGGCTGTCAACAAATATTGACAGCCAGCACGATTAATGACCAAACCGGCTACTGAACCGGTTTTTTATTGAGCGTCTCTTTGAGCTGACCGATTAACTCACGTCGGAAATCCCCCAATCGCGGCTTATCGCCATCAATCCATGGCAGTGGACGGCACACTTCCATCGCTTTGATGCCCAGACGGGCGGTCAACAAACCGGCACCAATACCCTGCGCGGCACGGGCAGAGAGACGCGCCGCCAGATCCTGCGACATCCAGTCCATCCCCACTTCCCGCACGAGCTCACTTGCTCCGGCAAAGGCGATGTTGAGCAATACCAGACGGAACAAGCGAAGGCGGCTGTAGTACCCCAACTCAATGCCGTATAAAGCAGCAATCCGGTTAATCAGACGCAGGTTACGCCAGGCGATAAACGCCATATCCACCAGCGCCAGCGGGCTGACAGCAATCATCAGGGTTGATTCCGCAGCAGAGCGGCTGATTTCGCGCCGCGCCTGGGCATCCAGCACCGGCTGCACCATGTGGGAATACAACGTCACCACTTCACGATCGTTCTGGGTTTCATGGATAGCGGCATACCAGCGCTGAAGCGCCGGGTGTGACTGGTCAATACCCGCCTGACTGGCCAGCTTTTCACAAAACGCGCGGCCTTTGCCGGTTCCGTGACTGTGGAGCAAATCCCGCGCTTCATCACGCTCATGGGCGCGCTGTCGCAGGCGCCACAGGCGACGCCACTCGGTCGCAACAGACCCGACACCCGCCCCCACAATCAGAGCACCGGCAGCGCAGCCGCCCAACGCGACCCAGTCCTGGGTTTGCCAGGCGTTGGCCGCCCACTGGACGCCTTGCCCAACCACGCTGACGCCAAACAATGCCAGCCCGGCAGTCACCATCTTTCGCCACAGGCTGCGTTTTGGGCGTAGCGCGGCTTCCACGACCGCTTCAGCCGGCCCCTCTTCAACAAGCAGCTCTTCGGTCAGCGCCGGGGCAAAATTATCTGCCTGCGGGCCATTAAACGTCTGCGCGGTTTTAAACGCCTCCGGGTGCTCTTGCTCAAGCGTTCCGGTAAAATCAATGCGCGGTTTTAACGGTTCCGTCATCGCAATTTATCTCCAATCAAAAACTCCAGCGCCGCATCCAGACGGATATGCGGTAACGGCTGATCGACCGTCATGGCCTGCGGGCGGAAGGCTTCAAACTGGAAGCCCTGGTTCTGCCAGAAGGCCGGCCCCGGAAGGCGGGCGGGCACTTCGCCCGGATAGACAGTAAGCGGTTCGCCGTCGCTGAGACGATTCCCGCGCAATGCCGGTATTTTCTCGCCATTAAGGTCAATCAACCCACTCTGTGTCGCCTGTACGGAAGCCAGTCCAAGGCAATCCATGCTGATCCCTTCGAACGCGGCATTCTGCCAGGCGTCCTGCACCAGTTGCTGCAGCAGCGACACCATATTGGCATGCTGATCGACCGTCACGTGATCGGCTTTTGTGGCCGCAAACAGCAGCTTGTCGATAACGGGTGAGAAGAGACGGCGAAACAGCGTGCGCTGCCCGTAGTGAAAACTTTGCATTAACTGTGTCAGCGCCAGGCGCATATCGTTGAAGGCCTGCGGCCCGCTGTTCAGCGGTTGCAGGCAATCCACCAGCACAATCTGACGGTCAAAACGCAAAAAGTGGTTTTTATAAAAACCTTTCACCACCTTTTCACAGTAGTAATTGTAACGCTCGCGCAGCATTCCGGCGTTAGTGTGTTTGTCCGCCTGGGCCAGTTTTGACTCCCCGATGCCATCCACGTCCGGCCACGGGAAAAACTGCAGCGCAGGTGCGCCCGCCAAATCTCCCGGCAGAACAAAACGGCCCGGCTGGATGAAATGCAGCCCTTCCTGCTTACACTGATGCAGGTACTCCGTCCAGGCCTCGGCAATTGCCGCCAGCCGGTTTTCATCGGCAGGGGCCAGCGGATCCAGGCCTTCGCACAGTTTTCGCCATTTCGTCGACCACTCGGCGCGGTTGCCCTGCAACAGCCCCGTCATCTGCCGTGACCAGCTGAGATAATCCTGTGCCAGCATAGGTAAATCGAGCAACCACTCACCGGGGTAATCCACAATTTCCAGATACAGGGTGGAGGTATCTTTGAAGTGGCGCATCAGGGATTCATTAGAGCGAAAACGCAGCGCAAGGCGAATTTCACTCACCCCGCGCGTCGGCGTCGGCCAGGTGGGCGGTTCACCATAAAGCTGAGCCAGCCCTTCATCATAGGTAAAGCGGGGAATGCCAAAATCGCGCTGAGGCACACGTTTAACCCCCAGCAGGCGCTCTTCCCGCACGGCGCTCAGCAGCGGCAGCCGCGCCCCACTGTGCAGGTTAAGCAGCTGGTTCACCATCGCGGTGATAAACGCCGTCTTGCCGCTGCGGCTCAGCCCCGTCACCGCCAGACGCAGATGACGGTCAACGCCACGGTTCACCAGTGAATTGAGTTCGTTCTTAAGTCGCTTCATCGCCGTCCTTCATTGCCCGGAAGCCTCAAATACATTGCTTCAGAATACAATAAATGGGGGCAGATCGTTGATTATCAATTCTTATTTATTGCTATTGCCGTTTTCTCTCCAGTAAGATGAACGACATTGCTGTTAGTCAGGAGTGAGTAAGGTGTATGTCACCCACCATCTATGATATCGCACGGGTTGCCGGCGTTTCGAAATCAACCGTCTCCCGCGTTCTGAATAAACAAACGAATATTTCTCCTGAAGCGCGTGAAAAAGTGTTGAAGGCGATTGACGAATTAAATTATCAACCCAATAAACTCGCCCGCGCCCTGACCTCTTCTGGCTTCGACGCCATTATGGTTATTTCGACACGCTCGACGAAAACCACCGCCGGCAACCCGTTTTTCTCTGATGTTCTGCATGCCATTACAGCCAAAGCTGAAGAGGAAGGTTTTGACGTTATTTTGCAAACCTCGAAAAGCAGTGAAGACGATCTGCTGAAATGCGAAAGTAAAATAAAACAAAAAATGATTAAAGGGATCATCATGCTGAGCTCACCGGCAAATGAATCCTTTTTCACAACGCTGGATGCTTATGGCGTACCGGTGGTCGTCATCGGGAAAGTCGAAGGTGATTTTCAGAATATTTACTCGGTCGACACGGATAATTTTCACGACAGCGCCACGCTAACAGAAACCTTTATTAAAAATGGCCGACGTAACATTGCCTGTCTGCATGCGCCGCTCAATTATCATGTTTCGATTGATCGTCTTGCCGGTTATAAATCCAGCCTGGAAAAACACGGCATCACCATTAACCCGGCGTGGATCATCGACGGCGGATATACCCATGAAAGCGCGCTTGCCGCGGCCACAGAATTGCTCTCCTCGGCCACGCCACCTGATGCGGTATTTGCCACCGACAGCATGAAGTTACTCAGCCTTTATCGCGCGGCGGATACTCTGGATCTGAGGATCCCCGAGCAGGTTGTGATTGCAGGATACAGTGACCCGATGCTCTCTCTCATTTTAACGCCAGCACCCGGGGGCTTTGATATCCCAACCCGCAAGCTGGGTGAAGAGAGCTGCAATCTTCTTTTCAGGCGTATCGCCGGTCAGCCTGCGCCACAAAAAGTGCTTGTCGATACCCGCTTTACGTTAGCACCCTCTCTTCGCTAAAACCAGGGGCTGAAAGCCCCTGGCATCCGGTCTGTCAGAACGCGTAATTAACGCCAACACCCGCGTAGTGGAAACGGTCGCTGTCGCCTTCGTCATGGTTTTCCCATTCGTAGGCGTATTCCAGCGTCATGGATAATCCATTGTTGAAGTCATACGCGTACAATAAACCCAGTCGGTTGAAATCGTGTCCTTCACGATCGGGATCGTCCTGCCAGTCCCAGTTCGACCAGCGATCCAGCCCCAGACGGGTATATGGCGTGAGCGTCGTCTGGCCTAATGAAACAGGCAGATACGCGCGAATTTCCTGCGTTGAAAATTCGCCGTTATTACGTGAACTGTCCATATTGAAACCGCGCTCAAGATAATAGTTCACTTTAGCAGAGAAGGTTTCATTAATGGTCCAGGTAAAACCCGTTTCCGTTTCTACACGGCTGTCGGCATAACCGGTTTTTTCCAGGTCATTTGCAAACTGATACATGGCAAACCAGCCACCAAAACGCCAGTCGTCGGACAATTTAATATCCCAGTCCGGCTGAATTTTGTAACGCTGCATATTTGCGCTACCGTCTTTGGCACCGTGTTCATCTTTAAAGTGATAACCGTAATTACGGAAACCGCCGGTCAACCCGAGTGTAAAATCATCGGTGCCAATAAAGCGATAGCGTAATTCAAATTCCGGACGGTCAAAATAGGTCCCACGGGTCATGCTGCTGTAATCAACCGGTCCTTCCTGATACATTGCCAGCGAAAGAGTCCAGGCATCCCACGTGGCATTAAACCATACAGAGGGTTCATATAATCCATCTTTATCGTCGCCCTGACCTTCGACGTTTTCAATTTCATACATGGCACCGATATTAAATTCCCAGTGTTTTGCTGATTCCGTTGCATGCGCGCAGCTAACCCCTGCGCACAGAACGAGCGCAGCACTTCTTAGTAGAGTACTCATTTAAATGTTCCCTTTATAATTAACTCAAAAAAAACCGGAAATTTGCATTTCCGGCGAACGCCTTTCTTATCTAATAGCCACTTCAGTATCAGCGTCGAAGAAATGACATTTATTCATATCGAACTGGATGCCGATATTATCCCCCGCCGCATAATCATTTACCGCTCCTGCACGAACGACCAGCTCATGCCCGCCCACGGTGGCATAGAGCATGAACTCAGCCCCGGTCAGTTCGGCCACGCTGACTTTTGCCGCAATATCATCCCCACGGTTTTGCAGCGTCAGAATATCTTCCGGCCGGATCCCAAAGACCACGGCTTTACGCTGATATCCGGCGGCATTCACCGCCGCCAGCGTGTCTTCAGGTATCTCCAGACGCAGCGTTTCCGTCACGAAATAGCGATCGTCTATCGCGCCCCGAATAAAATTCATTGCCGGTGATCCGATGAAGCCCGCCACAAACATATTCGCCGGTTCGTTGTAGACCTGCTTAGGTGCCCCCACCTGCTGAATAACGCCATCCTTGAGGATCACAATCCGGGTCGCCATCGTCATCGCTTCCGTCTGATCGTGGGTCACGTAAATCATTGTGGTGTTGAGCTTCTGGTGCAGCTTGCTGATTTCAGCACGCATTTGCACACGCAGCTTGGCGTCGAGGTTAGAAAGCGGTTCATCCATCAGAAAGACGCCGGCTTCGCGCACAATCGCCCGTCCTAACGCCACGCGCTGACGTTGCCCACCCGATAATGCGCCAGGTTTACGCGTGAGGTAATCACGCAAGCCCAGGATTTGTGCCGCCCAGTTCACGCGCTCTTCAATGACCGCGGGGGGAATTTTCTGCATCTTCAGGCCAAACGCCATGTTGTCGTAAACCGTCATATGCGGATAAAGCGCATAGTTCTGGAAAACCATCGCAATGTCGCGGGACTTGGCGGGCACATCGTTCATGCAGACACCGTCAATCACCAGCTCACCGGCGGAGATCTCCTCCAGCCCGGCAATCATGCGAAGCGTCGTCGATTTACCGCACCCCGAGGGACCCACAAAGACGATAAACTCCTTGTCCTCAATTTCGAGGTTAAAATCCTTAACCACATGGACCTGGTTATCGTAGATTTTCTGAATATGTTTCAGAGACAGTTGAGCCATTTTTAATTCCTTATCATTACCGTTCGGGATGCCCAGAAATCTGTCAGGCATTTCCAGGTCAGTTCCTGCGTTGAATGAAGTTGTAAGCCCGCATGGTTCAGGCCAGGTCCAATCCCGACCGAGAGCATTCCCGCCGCGTTGATTGCCTCAACGCCGGCTGCAGCATCTTCGATTCCGATAGCCTGCTCGGGGCGCACATTCAGCCCGGTGCAGGCCGCAAGAAAGATCTCCGGGTCCGGTTTTGAGCGGGCAATGCGCGAGGCATCGGCGCAGAAATCAAAAGCCCTCTCAATGCCCAGCGCCTGCAAAATACCGGGGGCGTTAAGGGACACTGAGGCCAGCCCGATTTTGACGTTCGCCGCACGAATTTCCGCCAGCACCTCGCGGATGCCCGGAAGCAGAGAATCCTGCGTCAACGACGCCAGAGACCCGACGTAGCGCGCGTTCTTTTTATCCGCGAGCGCCTGCCGCTGCTGGTCGTTAAACTCCTCCTCTTTTCCGCCATGGCGCAGAATCCGCTGCAGCGATTCCATACGGCTTATCCCTTTCAGCTCGTCGTTGAACGCCACGTCGAGCGAGATGCCAATTTCCTGCGCCACGGCACGCCAGGCCAGAAAATGCAGGTGCGCGGTATCGGTGATCACACCATCAAGATCGAAGACAACGGCCTCAGGCTTCATGATTTGCTCCTGTGGTAGCGGTCCCACCAAGAGATGTAAAAAAATCCCTGAAAGAACAGACCTGCCGATCCGTTATGCACAGGGTTTTACCCCACAGCGTTAAGGTCACCGGTGCAGTGGTTTCAATCGTTAAAACATCATTTTCAAACGTGAAGTGCATACGCGCGTTTCTCCATCGCAGCGGGAAAGCCAGTTTTCGCCAGTGGGCAGGCAGCTTCGGGGCAAGATGCAATTCCCCCTGGACGATCTGCATACCGGCAAATCCCTGAATAACGCCGGACCAGATAGCCCCGGTGGCGGCAGCATGAATCCCGTCATCGCAGCTGTGCGGATCGTCGCCCAGATCGATGGCGACACCCTCGCGCCAGAAGGCGTAGGCCCTTTCCGTATCGCCACACCGGGCAGCAACAATTCCGTGAATCGCTTTGCTCAGCGAAGAGTCGTGTATGGTACGCGGCTCGTAGTACGCCAGGTTGGCAGCACACTGCTGTGGGGTAAACCGTTCCGGCAGCAGGTAGTTGAGCATCACCACGTCGGCCTGTTTAAGGATCTGCATCTCGTTCACTTCCGCGCGGGAGTAATCGAGCAGAATGGTCTGTTTACCCGCTTTCGCCTTATAGCGGCTCAGATCGATAGCCGGTTTCGCCATGAAGGTATCATCCTGAGGAAGGACCCCTTCTGCGTTGGCTTGCGGTAACCACAAACGGGACATAAACCGGCTGGCATTCTCCATGAAGCCATCATCTTCACGATTGAACATCGCCATAAACTGGCGCGCACAGGCGACATTGTGCCAGGCCAGATAGTTGGTGTAGGCATTGTTATTGACGTGCTCCGTGTACTCATCCGGCCCGATCACATCGTGGATTTCCAGGCGACCATTGACTTCCGTCGCCCGCCCCATCCAGAACGTTGCCGTCTCTATCAGTAGCGTCAGCCCTTCGTTACGCATAAAAGCGTCATCATGTGTCGCCTGCCAGTAGGCCACGACAGCCCAGGCAATGTCCGCCACAATGTGATGTTCTGCCAGCGCAGAGGCCACTTTCTGGCGCGTGCCCGTGCGGATGTTGATTGCCGCATATTCCGGCGTTTCCTCCTGACCGCTCGCGGCACTCTCCCAGGGGAAAAGTGCGCCAGGCCAGCCGTTGCGACGCGCTTTTTCACGAGCCCCGGCCAGGTTGAGCCAGCGATAACGCAGCAGACTGCGGGCGACCTGCGGACGCGTAAAGAGATGGAAAGGCAGCAGGAAAATTTCGGTATCCCAGAAGACGTGGCCTTTATACCCTTCGCCGGTCAATCCTTTCGCGGCGATACTGCAGCGCTCATTGTCGGCAGGCGTCATGGCGGTCAGATGCCAGACGGTATAATCCAGCGCGAGCTGATCCTGCGGTTCCGCAGACGTTACCGCCACCCGCGCATCTCGCCAGACGTCTTCCCAGGCGCAGGCAGAGCTCTCCAGCAACGATGCGTAGCCTCGCGCTGCGCACACCTTGAGTTCGGCCAGTGCGTTACGCGCAAACGACGACTGCGAAAGGGCTTTGTCACTGCGGTGGGCGACCCAGACGATCTTTTCAAGCGTGACAGCGTCACCCTGCGAAACGTTCAGGTCGTAATGCGCACTGATGCGACGATTTTTAGCGGTAAAGCAGCTTTCGCTACCCGCTGAAAGCCGGCAGAACGCGGATATAACGACGTCAGAGACCCGGTCCTGCGTTTCATACACGCCCTGCATACAGTTCTGGTCGAATACCCGGACTGAAATCTCATCCAGATGCTGCCTGCCGCTGTTGGTTTGCGTCGCATCAATTCCGGTTTTCAACACCACCTGCGAGGGCCCATCAAGGGGAGTGATGGCGAGTTGCATTGCCACTAACGGCAGCTGAGCGAGAGAAACGAAACGACGGCTCTCCAGGCGATAGCGTTTCCCGTCGGGCGAGCGCCAGAGCACGCTGCGACGCAGTTCACCATTGGCAAACGCCAGCTCGCGCTGCCACTCAAGAAGCGCCCCGGAAAGCAGGGTAAAATTCACACCATCCAGTTCAACCTCAATACCGGTAATATCCGGCAGATTGATTAACTCCGTGGTCTCATTGCGACCTGCGCGATGGTAAAGCCCGGCGAGATACATGCCTCTGGTTTGCTGGGTGTAATCCTCTTCGTGTGCCGCGCGAATGCCCATGTAGCCATTGCCGCAAGCCATGATGGAGGCGTATTTATTCAGACTGTGGGGAGAGAAGCCCGGTTCGGTTAAAACAGACACATTCAGCATAACGTCACGCTTTCCCCTGTATCCGCCGATTCATAAAGCGCGGCAACAAGTTGCTGGATAACCAGCCCCTGTTCCGCATCTGCGATCATAACCGGCTCTCCCAGCACATGGCGTACAAACGCCTCCATGCTGCGCAGGTGACGCTGGTCGTCTGCCTCATCACGCTGCATGAGGGTCTGTAAAACGCCCGCCTCATCGTGGTAAATGTGAGCCGGGAAGAGCGTGGCCCCCGCCTTTTCGCCACAGAATGAAACATTCATGATCGACTGCTCGCGGATATTCAGCGCAAACGAGGTATCCAGGCGCAGAACGCCGCCATTGCAGAATTCAATTGTGCCAAACAAAGCATCTTCAACGGTAAACCGGGCGGGATCCCACTCGCCAAACTGTCCACTGTTTTTACGGTTCCCCAGCTTCTGGAAGCTGTGGGCGGTCACCCTTTTTACCGCCGGGAAACCCAGCACATACATCGCGGCATCCAGCATATGAATACCGATATCGATAAGCGGTCCGCCACCCTGTAGCGATTTGTTCGTAAAGACGCCCCAGCCCGGCACGCCGCAACGACGCAGCGCCTGCGCCGACGTAAAGTAGATCTCACCTAACGCCCCATTTGTGACAGCGTCACGAAGCAGCTGCGTGTCGAGCGCAAACCGATGGTGAAAATCATACGCCAGCACTTTTCCCGCTTTACGGGCCGCCATGCGCATCTGGTCAGCCTGTTGCGGCGTCATGGCAGGCGGTTTTTCGCACATCACATGACATCCGGCCTCCAGTGCCGCCATGACATGTTCAAAATGGAACCGGTTTGGGGAGCAGACGCTGACCACATCAGGTTTTACCGCCTGCAGCATTTCAGATGCATTCTGCCAGACCGAAGGAATTGCATGACGTTCCGCAAACGCCTGTGCCTGTTCAAGGCCGCTGTCCATGACAGCGACCATTTGAACATCACTGCGTGTGGCGTAATACGAGGCATGCACTTTGTCCGCGACCTGCCCGGCGCCAATAATGGCGACGCGCAGAATCGAAGGTGTTGAAGCACTCATCACGCTCATCATCCTTAGCATTCACGCAGATACGTGAGTGAATCCTGGTAAGCCTGGGCCGGATCGTCGGCGCGGACACGGCACTCATACACCACGTAGCCCTGATAGTTGTCCGCACGAAGCTGTCCGAACAACGTGGCAAAATCCAGCGTCCCGCTGCCAGGCTGATAGCGATGGTTATCGGCGATATGCACATGACCCAGCAGATCCCGGTTGCGATGCAGCGCCTCTGTTAGCGAATCTTCTTCGATATTCATGTGGTAAAAGTCGCCGATGATCTGCACATGCCTGAGCGCGTTCTCTTCGATATAGCGACGCGCATCCGCGAGCGTGTTGATCATGTGATCCTGGTAGCGGTTGAGCGGCTCAAGGTAAACGGTGGTCCCGGTACGCGCCGCTACCTCATCCAGATAACGCAGCGAAGCACTCACCGCTTCGCGGTCACCCGCCAGGCTGCGTGGAGAGGTCATCGGCGGCAAACGGAAGGTAAACATTCCCCAGGCAGCGGGCACAATAATCCCCTTTCCACCCACTTCAGCCAGTGCTTCCAGGATGCGTTCGATCTGTTTTAATCCGTTCAGACGACGTTCTTCAATGAAGTCACCAATCCAGCCGTCATATCCCCCGCAGGCGGTGGTCACCGGCAGGCCCGTGGCGGTGATTGCGGCTTTCACTTCATCGAGATTGTCCACCAGCAATTTGCCGTCAATTTCATAGCCATCAAAACCCATCGCTTTGATGTACTGGAATTTCTCCAGAATAGAAGTCGGGAAAAAGGCCTGGTTTTGCGTTGCGATTTTCATTGATGCTCTCCTTAGCTTAAAAAGTGACGCCCATCTTGATGCTCAGTTCCGGATGCTGATCGACATACTTCATGTAGCTCTCAGCGCTGGTGGTAAAGGTGACAACCGGGTCAATCAGATCTTCGCAGTTCAGATAACCGTTCATCAGCAGTTCCCAGCAGGTCTCTTCAATACGCTTGCGGCTCCAGCGCGGGTAATCCGGGTTGGGTTCGCTGCAGGCGCGCGAGAAAACGATTTTCGCGTTATTGAAGTGGGCTTCACGCCCCAGATTGAACCCTTCTGCGAACGGTTTCGCGAAAGCCACGTAGGAGATCGTTCCACCGTAGGCGAGCCCGCGCAGCGCAGACTGCAATGCATCGGCAAAACCGCTGGTTTCGATAATCACGTCAGCGCCCTGCTTTCCGGTCAGTTTTTTAATCTCCAGACCGACATCGGTGCCAAACGGATTGAGGCAGTAATCGGCCCCGTGACGGCGGGCAATTTCGCAGCGATGTTCGATAGGGTCGACACCGATGACGATGGATGCACCGGCTTTTTTCGCCAGCTGAATCGCAATCTGCCCAATGGCACCCAGTCCGACCACAACGACAAAATCCCCCACCCGCACGTTAGCATCACGCACGCCGCTCATGGCGAACTGCGCAGGGTCGTAACAGACAGCATTTTTCCAGGAAGACCCTTGCGGCATTTTGCGCAGCTTGTAGTTATTAACGGCATTCACGATGACCGTCTCCTGCAGCGGCCCATAGCAGCAGACACGGTCGCCCGTCTGGTACTCCGTCACGTCATCGCCGCATTCGATAATGTCGCCAACAATCATGTTGCCCAGCTGGAACTTACCAAACTCAATGCCCCGCGCCGCGCCCTCTTCACGCGGGGTAAACATTTGCCACTCCGCGTTAAACTCCTCATCAATGAAGGGACTTGCCGCCCGGAAATCTACCACTTCGGTGCCGTGTTTTGGCGCGCCGAAGCGCGCACGAATTTTCACTTCATGGACGGCAACAGGACGATCTTCATATTCCACCAGCGCCGCTACACGAGGCGCTGTCGCAACTAACTTTTTCATGACTGACTCCTAGTTAAAACTGGCCGCCTCAGCCTTTAACGCCACCGGCGGTCAAACCACTTTTGATAAAACGTTCAGACAGTGCGTACATGATGACCACCGGAAGCGCTGTCACCAGCGATGCCGCCATCATCCGACCCCAGATATAATCTGGCGTGCTAAAGAGGGTGTTCAGCCCAACCGGCAAGGTGAAATTGCTGGCGCTGGACAGGAAAATGGATGCAAACAGGTAGTCGTTCCATGCCACCATGAAGCAGTAGACGAACACCGACACGAGGCCGGAAATCGCCAGCGGAACGGTAATGCGGAAGATAATTTGCAGGCGGTTAAGCCCGTCCATCATCGCGGCTTCTTCTATTTCATCCGGAATGGTGTCGAAATAGCTGCGCAGCATAAAGACGGCTGTCGGCAGCGTCTGGGTCACCATGGTGATAATCAGCGCCAGCTCCGTGTCATAGATCCCCAGCGCGGTGATGATTTTGAACAGCGGCACCACCAGCAAAATCCCCGAGAACATATAGACGGTGTAAAAACTCGCATTGATTGTCGTGCGTCCTTTAAAACGCAGTTTGGATAACGCGTAAGCCCCCAGCGTGCCGAGAAAAACGGCAATTACAGACGAGATCAGCGAGACCACCATGCTGTTTCTGAAGTAGTCCACAAACGGGAAGATCAGCGGATTAAAGATGTCGATGTAATGCTGCAGCGTCCACGCCTGCGGCAGGATGGTCGGATGGAGCGATATCGCCTCTTTCGCGCTCTTAAGCGAGGTCATTAACATCACAAAGAACGGGAACAGCGTGATGATCAGAAACACCGCCAGCCCCAGATAAAAACCGAGACGACCCAGTACGCGTTTATTTGTTGCCATTGAGGTTTACCCTTTTTCTGGTCAGCAGAATGACGGCGAAGATGATCACGAACAGCACCACGGAGATGGCAGCGGCTTTCCCGAGGTCATTGAAGGCAAATGCGGTCTTGTAGAGATAGACGCCCAAAATATCGACCTTGGTGGTCAGGAGATAAACATCAGCGAACATATAGAACATCCAGATGGTTCGCAGTGTAATCACCGTGGCCAGCACCGGCATAATGGCGGGCAGCGTGACGATACGAAAACGCTGCCAGGCATTTGCCCCATCCATTTCCGCGGCTTCGTACAGCGATTTATCGATGGTCTGCAATATCGCGAGGAACGAGATAAACGCGTAGGGGAAGTAACGCCAGATGGCGAACAGCACCACCAGCACAAAACTGCTGCCCGGGTTGTCGAACCACAGCGGCGCCTGGTCATACAGGTGCAACAGATCGACACCCAGATAGTTCACAATGCCGTAGCCGTTGTTGAACATGTATTTCCATGCAAACACCAGCGAGATGGATGGTGTGACGTAGGACAAAATCACCAGTGAACGCGCCGTTTTCCGCAGGCGAAATTCCCGGTTAAAAAAGAGGGCAACGGCCAGCCCCAGCGCCGTGCTGCCCATCACCACCAGGGCGGTGTACCAGAACGTCATCCACAGGGAGTGCCAGAATGCGCCATCGCTGAGGATACGAACATAGTTATCCAGCCCGACAAACACGGCGCTAATGCGCGGGTTAAGCGGCAAACGTAAAAAGCTGATTTCAATATTGGAAATCATCGGCCAGGCCACCAGGCCCCCCAGCAAAATCAGGCTGGGGGCCAACAGCAGCATGGCGAAAGGCATATCTGAACGACCAGAAAACAACGTCTTCATAATTTCCTTCCGCAGAGCGCTCCTATCGTTGTGAAATCAGGTCAGTCAGTCGCTTCTGGCTGTTGCTTAACGTTGCAGTGAGATCCTGTTGACCTACTGTGACGTTATGCACCATGGAACTGATGATGCCGGACCCCGTTACATCACCCATGCGGGTAAAGTTTTTGTCGCCCACGGCGCCAAATACCTGCACATTCGGGAACTGGGCGATAAGCTCATAGGGAAGTTGACCAAACGCTTTAATGACCTCGTTGTCTTTCCAGGAGTCCGTGCCGACGACCAGTTTGTTCACCGGCAGCGCGGCACCCGGGGACATCATCACCCAGTCAGACGCGTTCTGTGCCTGCTCCATCCAGGTAACAAACTTCTGTGCAGCCTGGGTTTCATCTTCTGTTTGACCGGAGGTGATCGTCAGCGATGTGACCATGCCGTAGACCGCTGAAGACGTTTCAGTCGGAACGACAAAGCCCAGGTTGGCTGGGTTGCCGTCTTTATAGACCGCCGGCAGGATATAGGTGGAATACACCGCCATCGGCGCCGAACCATTCATAAAGGCATCTTTAATCTCCATGACATCGTTCGAGCCCGGCATGGTGGTCGCGGCCAGTGCTTTATAGAACGCCAGCGCGTTCACCATTTCCGGGGTATCGATGTTGATTTTCCCGTTGGCGTCAAAAACGTTCGCGCCACCGGAAAGCGCAAACTGAGAAAACGCCTGCTCGGTCATCACGCTTTCTGCCGTGGGTAGCGCTATGCCATAGCGTTTTTTAGCCGGATCGCTGAGGCGTTGGCTGGCTTTCAGCAGCTGTTCCCAGTTATGCGGCTCCTCAATACCCGCCGCAGCAAGCACATCTTTGTGATACCAGACGCCAGACAGCCAAGCGCTGATTGGCACCCCCGTCCAGGCTGAGCCGTCTTCCGTGCGAACGACACGTAAAATTCCGTCATAGAAGGTGTTTTCGCCCACCGCTTTGATGGCGGCGTTGATCGCATCCCGGTCCAGCAGCTGCTCTTTATCCATGACTTTTGCGTAGTCGTGGCTGACCTCAATGACCTCGGGCAGCGCACCGGTGCGGGCCAACGTAATCACTTTGGTGTTGTAGGCATCCTCTTCTACCGGTACCTGTTTCACCGTAATCGTCGGGTTCTCTTTCTCGAATTTTTCAATCAGTTTTGTAATTACCGCCTGACGCTCCTGTTCAACTGAGGAGTGCATAAACTCAATGGTGACAGCAGAGGGTTTGTCATCCTTACAGCCTGACAACAAGGCGCACGAAACCAGTGCTGATATCAGCACAATTTTGGGCATATTCATGTTTAAGGTCCTTTTTTAGTTTTCTTTAACCCACAACACCTGCCATGGATTAAGGGTCAGAGTCGTACCAGTAATATCTTTCCCGGCGATCAATTCCCTGCCGGATGGAATATTCGACTCAAGCGTTTGAACGCGATCGCTGAAATTAAATAACGCGGTAACTTTTTCGCCGCTTTGCGCAATACGCATTATTTTTAATACATGCTCGCCTGCCGTACTAAAACAAGCCTGACTGTCAGGGTGGAATGCTTTTTCTGCGCGCCTCAGGGCGATTAATTCACGCAATCTATAATAGACTTTCTGCCGCAGGCTATTTTCATTCTCAAGTTCACTGTCGATTGCACCGGCGAGGTATTTTTTGCGGTTAATCGCACGGTTATATCCCAGGCGCTCCACGCCCTCATAATCATTACGCGAGCCAAGAATACTTTGGATATAGACGGCAGGCACACCGGGGAAACTCAGGAGTACAGCATGAGCCAGAATAAACCGGGCAATACGGTGATTGTCATCGCAGTCCCTTGTGCTTAACGCATCAAGATAAGTGACATTGATTTCATACGGGCTTCGCGTTCCATCCGGATTGTTTTTCCAGTTGACCAGCGCCCCCTCGGCCTGAAGTTTCTCTACCAGCGAGAGGATCTCAGACTCGGGTAAAATTCCGCGTAACGGATTGAGGCCAATCCCGTCATGCGAGGCCAAAAAGTTAAACCAGGTGGTTTTCGTGGAAGGAAGCGCCAACGACGACGCCCACTGACACAGCGCCCGGACATCCTGACGGTGTAGCGCATGCAGCACAAGCGGCGGCAAGGAGAACTGATACACCATCTGCGCTTCATTGTTGCCGTCACCAAAGTAGGCAACGTTGTCTTTATGCGGGACATTGGTCTCAGTGATTATCACCGTACCCGGCGCGACAGCCTCGGTAATAGCACGGAAAAGCTGGATAAGCTGATGGGTTTGTTCCAGATGGATACAGCTCGTTCCGGGTATCTTCCACATAAACCCAACGGCATCCAGACGAATGTAGCGCGCCCCTTCAGTCAGGTAGTGCAGCAGCACGTCTACCATCGCAATCAGAACCTGAGGAGAGGCAAAATTGAGATCGACCTGGTCGCTGCTGAAGGTGGTCCACAGGTGGCGTACGCTGCCATCGTGAAGCGTAAACGGCGTGAGGAGGGGCAAAGCACGCGGTCGCGTGACGGCCGACAGATCCGTTTCAGGGTCAACAGAAATGAAGAAATCGTTATACCCCGGCATTTGCTTAAGGTAATTCGCGAACCATTGACTTTGCGCCGACATGTGATTGCAGACGAAATCAAACATCAAACTGGCTGATTGTTTTAATTCGGCGATGTCCTGCCACGTTCCTGTTTCTGGTGCGACGTCGTGGTAATCAATAACAGAAAAACCGTCGTCAGAAGACCACGGATAAAAAGGTAAAAGATGAACATGTGAAAAGGAGTGAGAGAGCCACTTATTATAAAACCGTGTGAAAACCGGCAGGGCTTTCTCCCCTTCTGCCGAAAACTGATCGGCATACGTAATCAGGACAACATCTTTTTCATCCCACCCCACCTTACGCTTATCTGTAATAACAGAAATCGCGTTATCAATCTTTTCCAGCAACACCGAAAAATGGGTATCGGAAAATGATTCCCCGTAAACAAGATTAATGATTTCTTTAATTTTAGCCTGCATTTTATTTTCCATGGTAGCGGTCCCACGGAGCGCAATCTACTCCCATGAAAAATATCTGTCAACGGACCGGGACGCAGAAAAAGGCGATTGCAAAGCAGCTCAACGCAGTATTGTGAGCTGCCGCAAAGAAAGAAAGGGAAAGCGAAGAAGTATCGCTAGCCTGCCCCGAAAACGAGAAAGGCTAACGTACGCAGGAATTATTGGGGAAAGTAGCGACGTGAAAGCCGTTTTGCCACTTTTTGCAGCAGAGGTTCGAGCGCCACAGCCAGCAACATTCTTACCGGCTTGCGGGCAACAGATTTTATCGCCCAACCCGCCACACCTGCCGGGCCGAAACGTAATGCCGTCAGCAGGACCAGTTTACCTGCGATTTTCAGGCCGGGTTTTACCTTCTGACCGGCCTGTTGCCAGTTTTGCTTCATGTATATTCTCTCTTAAAGCTGACGAAAACGGCTTCTCAGCGTGAAGGTGTCAGATGTGACATAGCGCTCCATCTCACGTAACCGCTTCTCCCCAGCGGCGAGTTGATCGTCAACCGCGTTGAGAAGATCGTTGCTGGTCGGTGCGCCTTCTGCGGCCAGTTCACCTTCCGGCATCGGGTCGAGTACAAACGACAGCACGATGTACGCCACCAGGGTGATAAACGCCAGACCGAAGAAGATCGACAGCACCGTTACCACGCGAACCAGTTTGACCGGGACATCAAGATAATGGGCCAGTCCGGCACAGACGCCGCGTACCATTCCCTGCTGCGGAATGCGCCACAATTTTTTGTTCAGGTTCAGTCCAGCCATTAACGGTCCCTCCAGTTTGGATGTTCTGCATCGAGGATATCTTCCAGCGCCTGAATGCGTTCGCGCATATTATTCGCCTGTTCGGTCAGCTGTACGAGACGCTGTTGTTCACTCTGGGAAAGTTCACCACGTGAAGAACGGTTGCTGTAGTGCAGCCATAACCAAATCGGCAGAACAAACAGCACGAAAATGGTCAGGGGAATAGCCAGAAAAAGCGCGCTCATGTGTACTCCTTGTCTTACGATGCGTGGCGGCACGCTCAGGTGCCGCACAAATTATTATTGGTTGTCTTGCTTCATTTTGGCTTTCAGCGCAGCAAGTTGCTCGCTGATTTCATCGTCCGCTTTCAGGTCAGCGAACTGCTGATCCAGTGACTTTTGTTTACCAATGCTGTGACTTTCCGCTTCCGCTTCCATATGGTCGATACGGCGTTCAAACGACTCAAAACGTGCCATTGCTTCATCCAGCTTACCGCTATCCAACTGGCGACGTACATCGCGGGATGAGCTTGCCGCCTGGTGGCGCAATGCCAGCGCCTGCTGACGCGCACGCGTTTCGTTCAGTTTATTCTCAAGCTCACCAATCTCTTTCTTCATACGCGAAAGGGTATCATCGACCAGTGTGACTTCATGCTCGAGCGTCGCGACCATGTCTGCCAGCTTCTGTTTTTCAATCAGCGCGGCGCGGGCCAGGTCTTCTTTATCTTTACGCAGCGCAAGTTCTGCTTTTTCCTGCCATTCGTTAAGCTGAGCGGTCGCCTGCTCAATGCGGCGCGTTAACTGTTTTTTCTCAGCCAGCGCACGGGCGGAGGTAGAACGCACTTCAACCAGCGTATCTTCCATTTCCTGAATCATCAGGCGCACCAGCTTCTGCGGATCTTCCGCTTTCTCAAGCAGTGAGTTGATATTGGCGTTCACGATGTCGGCGAAACGAGAAAAAATACCCATAATGTGATCCTCATAGTTCTGTTATCGGGCGATGCCCTGCTACATAGCTAATACAAATACCGTGCCAAGTTTTTATCTTGTTGATTTTACTTGATGTGGTTGATTTCCAGGCATCGGCACACTATGCTCACCTGGTGAATATCACTAAGGAGTGGTTAATTTCATCATGGCTGGATACAAAGACAATTTACTCGGCGAAGCCAACAGTTTTCTGGAAGTCCTCGAACAGGTCTCCCGTCTCGCGCCGCTCAACAAGCCGGTGCTTATTATCGGTGAGCGCGGCACGGGTAAGGAACTGATTGCTAACCGTCTACATTATTTATCCGGACGCTGGGATGGCCCCTTCATTTCGCTTAACTGCGCGGCGTTGAATGAAAATCTGCTCGACACGGAGCTTTTCGGTCATGAAGCCGGTGCTTTTACCGGTGCCCAAAAACGCCATCCGGGTCGTTTTGAACGCGCCGACGGCGGCACGCTGTTTCTTGATGAACTGGCCACCGCGCCCATGCTGGTACAGGAAAAGCTGCTGCGCGTGATTGAGTATGGCGAGCTGGAGCGTGTCGGCGGTAGCCAGCCGTTGCAGGTCAACGTGCGTCTGGTGTGCGCGACCAATGCCAACCTCCCGCAAATGGTGGCAGAGGATAAATTCCGTGCCGACCTGCTCGACCGGCTGGCCTTTGACGTCGTTCAGCTCCCGCCGCTGCGCGAGCGAAGAAGCGACATCATGCTGCTGGCAGAGCAGTTTGCGATTCAGATGTGTCGCGAGCTCGGCCTGCCGCTTTTTCCGGGGTTCAGCGAGTATGCAAAGGAGACACTCCTCGCTTACCACTGGCCGGGAAATATCCGTGAGTTAAAAAACGTCGTGGAGCGTTCTGTCTATCGCCACGGCAGCAGTGAGACCGAGCTGGATAACATTATTCTCGATCCTTTTCAGCGTAGCCCGCAGCCAGCTTCCGCCCCGCCCGTGTCCGGGGCTTCCCCTTCACTTCCCCTGGATTTGCGGCAGTTCCAGCATGAACAGGAACAACAGCTGCTTGAGCAGAGCCTGAAGGTGGCGAAATATAACCAGAAACGGGCGGCTGAACTCCTGGGTCTGACCTACCATCAATTAAGGGCATTGCTCAAAAAGCATCAAATGCGCTGACAATATCAGCACTTACCCGCAGACATTTTTACGAAGCAGGCGTAAGTGCGATACACTTTGCAGATCGAACCTAAAAACCTTAAAAATTATGCGTCTGGTTTTATCGTCCTTCTTTGCACTTGGTTTGTTCAGCAGCCTGGCGTTTGCTGCGCCCGAACCCGCTACGCAACCTGATATTCGCGACAGCGGCTTCGTCTATTGCGTAAGCGGTCAGGTTGATACATTTAACCCGCAAAAAGCGGGCAGCGGCCTGATTGTGGATACCCTTGCCGCGCAACTCTATGACCGTCTGCTTGATGTGGATCCCTATACCTACCGTCTGGTGCCAGAGCTTGCCGAAAGCTGGGAAGTCCTGGATAACGGCGCGACCTACCGTTTCCACCTGCGCGATGATGTCGCATTTCAGCACACGCCATGGTTTACCCCAACGCGCAAACTGAACGCGGATGACGTGGTCTTTACGTTCCAGCGTATCTTTAACCGTAATCACCCGTGGCATAACGTTAACGGCAGCAACTTCCCCTACTTCGACAGCCTGCAGTTTGCCGATACCGTTAAAAGCGTTCGCAAGCTGGATAACCGCACGGTGGAGTTTTCGCTGAAGCGCCCGGATGCCTCTTTCCTCTGGCACCTGGCCACCCACTATGCGTCCGTTATGTCTGCTGAATACGCTGCGAACCTGAGCAAAATCGATCGTCAGGAGTTAATCGACCGTCAGCCAGTCGGCACCGGTCCGTTCCAGCTGGCCGAATATCGCTCCGGACAATATATCCGCCTGCAGCGCCATGCGCATTTCTGGCGCGGCACGCCGCTGATGCCACAGGTAGTGGTCGATCTTGGCTCTGGCGGGACGGGGCGTTTATCAAAACTGCTGACCGGGGAGTGCGACGTGCTGGCGTGGCCTGCTGCCAGCCAGCTCACCATTTTGCGCGACGATCCGCGTTTGCGCCTGACGTTACGCCCCGGCATGAACATCGCCTATCTGGCGTTTAATACCGATAAGCCGCCGCTGAACAACCCTGCCGTACGCCACGCGCTGGCGCTGGCCATTAACAACCAGCGTCTGATGCAGTCGATCTATTACGGTACGGCAGAAACCGCCGCCTCTATTTTGCCGCGAGCCTCGTGGGCCTATGACAGTGAAGCTAAAATTACGGAATACAACCCGGCAAAAGCGCGTGAACAGCTGAAAGCGCTGGGAGCGGAAAACCTGACGCTGCAACTCTGGGTACCGACCAGTTCTCAGGCCTGGAACCCAAGCCCGCTGAAGACCGCCGAGCTGTTGCAGGCAGATATGGCGCAGGTGGGGGTGAAAGTGATCATCGTGCCGGTTGAGGGTCGTTTCCAGGAGGCGCGCCTGATGGACATGAACCATGATTTAACCCTGACAGGCTGGGCGACCGACAGTAATGACCCGGACAGCTTCTTCCGTCCGTTGCTGAGCTGTGCGGCGATTAACTCCCAGACCAACTACGCCCACTGGTGCAACCGGGAATTTGACGGCGTGCTGCAAAAAGCGCTGGCGTCCCAACAGCTGGCGTCACGCATAGACGCCTATGATGAAGCGCAGAAGATCCTTGCCGAAGAGCTGCCCGTGCTACCGCTGGCCTCGTCCCTGCGCCTGCAGGCCTATCGCTATGATATTAAAGGCCTGGTGTTGAGTCCGTTCGGCAACGCCTCCTTCGCCGGCGTGTCTCGCGAAAAAGAACAAGAGGTGAAAAAACCATGATCATTTTTACCTTGCGCCGCCTTCTGCTGCTGTTGGTGACGCTCTTTTTCCTGACCTTTGTTGGTTTCAGTCTGAGCTATTTCACCCCGCACGCCCCGCTTCAGGGGTCGTCGCTGTGGGATGCGTGGCTCTTCTGGTTTAACGGTCTGCTGCACTGGGATTTCGGTGTTTCAAGCATCAACGGACAGCTCATCTCCGAGCAGCTGAAAGAGGTTTTCCCGGCGACAATGGAGCTGTGCATTCTGGCATTCGGTTTTGCCTTAATGGTTGGTATTCCGGTAGGGATGCTGGCAGGGATTTATCGCAACAAATGGCAGGATAAATTTATCAGCGCCCTCGCCCTGCTCGGCTTCTCGATCCCGATCTTCTGGCTGGCGCTGCTGCTGACGCTTTTCTTTTCCCTCAACCTGGGCTGGCTGCCGGTTTCTGGCCGTTTTGACCTGTTGTATACGGTAAAAACGGTGACCGGGTTTGCTATCGTTGACGCCTGGCTGTCTGATTCAGCCTGGCGACATGAGATGATCGTCAGCGCCGTACGCCATATGGTCTTGCCGGTACTGACGCTGGCGGTGGCACCCACAACCGAAGTGATCCGCCTGATGCGCCTGAGTACCATCGAGGTGTTCGATCAAAACTATGTCAAAGCGGCCGCCACGCGCGGCTTATCGCGCCTGACTATCTTACGCCGTAATGTGCTGCATAACGCCCTGCCGCCTGTTATCCCGCGACTGGGGCTTCAGTTTTCCACCATGCTCACCCTGGCGATGATTACCGAAATGGTCTTCAGCTGGCCGGGGCTGGGACGATGGTTGATTAACGCTATCCGCCAGCAGGACTACGCCGCCATTTCCGCGGGCGTCATGGTGATTGGCTCTCTGGTGATTATTGTTAACGTGATTTCCGATATTTTGGGTGCTATGGCCAACCCGTTGAAGCATAAGGAATGGTATGCCCTACGATAACGTATACAGTGAAAAGCGCACGCCCGGTGCGCTGCGTACCGTGTGGCGTAAATTCTATGGTGACACCACGGCAATGATTGGCCTTTATGGCTTCGCCGGGCTGGTGTTGCTCTGCGTTTTTGGCTCCTGGTTTGCGCCCTATGGTATTGATCAGCAGTTCCTTGGCTATCAGCTGCTGCCCCCATCCTGGTCGCGCTACGGTGAGGTCTCTTTCTTCCTCGGGACAGACGACCTGGGGCGTGACGTATTGAGCCGCCTGTTGAGCGGCGCGGCGCCGACGGTCGGCGGTGCATTTGTGGTGACGTTTGCTGCCACCATCTGCGGTCTGGCGCTCGGCATCTTTGCCGGGTCGACGCATGGCCTGCGCTCGGCGGCACTGAACCACATTCTCGACACCCTGCTCTCTATTCCGTCCCTGCTGCTGGCCATCATTGTGGTGGCGTTTGTCGGGCCACACCTGTCGCATGCCATGTTCGCGGTCTGGCTGGCGATCCTCCCCCGCATCGTGCGTTCGGTATACAGCATGGTGCATGACGAGCTGGAAAAAGAGTATGTCGTCGCAGCTCGCCTGGACGGTGCAACAACCTTAAACATCCTCTGGTTTGCCGTACTGCCGAACATCGCTGCCGGGCTAGTCACGGAGATCACCCGCGCCCTGTCGATGGCGATTCTGGACATCGCGGCGCTTGGTTTTCTCGATCTCGGCGCGCAGCTGCCGTCGCCTGAATGGGGCGCGATGCTCGGTGACGCGCTCGAGCTTATCTACGTTGCGCCGTGGACGGTTATGTTACCGGGCGCAGCCATTATGGTGAGTGTGCTGCTTGTCAACCTGCTGGGCGATGGTATACGCCGTGCAATTAATGCGGGGGTGCAATAATGCCGCTTCTTGATATTCGCAACCTGACCATCGAGTTCAAAACCGGTGAAGGCTGGGTGAAAGCCGTCGATCGCATTAGTATCACCCTTGCTGAGGGTGAAATTCGCGGGCTGGTGGGTGAATCCGGTTCAGGGAAAAGCCTGATCGCCAAAGCCATCTGTGGTGTGGCGAAGGATAACTGGCGCGTCACCGCTGACCGTATGCGTTTTGATGATATCGACCTGCAACGCCTCTCTCCCCGCGAGCGTCGCAAGCTGGTCGGCCATAACGTATCGATGATTTTCCAGGAGCCGCAATCCTGTCTTGACCCGTCCGAGCGCGTGGGCAAACAGCTGATGCAGAACATTCCCGGATGGACCTATAAAGGCCGCTGGTGGCAACGGTTCGGCTGGCGTAAGCGTCGTGCAATTGAGCTATTGCACCGCGTCGGGATCAAAGATCATAAAGATGCCATGCGCAGTTTTCCGTACGAACTGACCGACGGTGAGTGTCAGAAAGTGATGATTGCCATCGCGCTGGCCAATCAGCCGCGTCTGCTGATTGCGGATGAACCGACCAACGCGATGGAACCGACCACGCAGGCGCAGATTTTCCGCCTGCTGACGCGTCTGAACCAGAACAACAACACCACCATTTTGTTAATCAGTCACGACCTGCAAATGCTCAGCAAATGGGCTGATAAGATTGATGTGATGTACTGCGGGCAGACGGTCGAAACCGCCCCGAGTGAAGACCTCATCACCGCGCCGCATCATCCGTATACGCAGGCGCTGATCCGCGCCATTCCAGATTTTGGCAGCGCCATGCCACACAAGAGTCGCCTGAACACCCTGCCCGGGGCTATCCCGCTGCTGGAGTCCTTGCCGATTGGCTGTCGTCTGGGGCCGCGATGCCCGTATGCGCAGCGTAAATGTATTGAGACGCCACGCCTGACAGGGGCCAAAAATCATCTATATGCCTGTCATTTCCCGCTGAACATGGAGAGAGAGTGAAATGGTCGAAACCTTACTGGAAGTCCGTAACCTGAGTAAGACCTTTCGCTACCGTACCGGGCTGTTCCATCGTCAGACCGTTGAAGCCGTGAAGCCGCTCAGCTTTACCCTGCGCGAAAAACAGACGCTGGCGATCATCGGTGAGAACGGTTCCGGTAAATCCACGCTGGCGAAGATGCTGGCAGGCATGGTTGAACCCTCCGGCGGCGAAGTGCTGATAGATGACCATCCGCTGGAATTCGGTGATTACTCTTTCCGCAGCCAGCGTATCCGCATGATCTTCCAGGATCCGTCGACATCGCTCAACCCGCGTCAGCGTATTTCGCAAATCCTCGATTTTCCGCTGCGTCTGAATACCGATCTCGAGCCAGAAGCGCGACGCAAACGCGTTTTTGAAACCCTGCGGATGGTTGGGCTGCTGCCCGATCACGAGAGCTATTACCCGCACATGCTCGCCCCCGGCCAGAAACAGCGTCTTGGGCTCGCGCGTGCGCTGATATTGCGCCCGAAAGTGATCATCGCCGACGAAGCGCTCGCCTCGCTGGATATGTCGATGCGGTCGCAGTTAATTAACCTGATGCTCGAATTACAGGAAAAACAGGGTATCTCGTATATCTACGTGACCCAACATCTGGGGATGATGAAACACATCAGCGACCAGGTGATGGTCATGCATCAGGGTGAGGTTGTTGAACGTGGCAGTACCGCAGATGTTATGGCCTCTCCGCTTCATGAACTGACTAAGCGATTGATCGCCGGCCATTTCGGTGAAGCATTAACCGCGGACGCGTGGAGAAAAGACCGCTAGCGCGTTGGTGCAAGGGGCGGATTAACAACGCTCACCACACGCGAAATCCTCGCGGCGTTTTAACGCCCCTTATCCGACAAAAATGCCCCCGGCACACCCATTCCTTTAAGGGTTAAATGGCAGCTCGCGCGCGTTAACCCTTTCCTTTCACTGATGGCGTAACCCGCTTGCAAGCAGGACAAACACCTCAATCGCATGTGGCAACGTCTTCTGTGGATCGTCACTGGCGGCTATCAACAGTGCAGCATTGAGCGCAGCGCCATTTAACAGCTGTGCAGCGACGTTTGCATCCATGTCTTTCAGGACCTTGCGTTCAATCATTTTTTCTATGGTCTGACGGGTAGATTCCAGGCAGCTATTCTGGCTGGGCCAGTGGGCCGGGTCACCCAGAACAGCCGGACCATCACGCAGTACAATACGCTGCACTTCCGGATCGAGCGCCATTTTGATGTAAGCGACGCCTTCCGCCAGCAGTCGTTCCCAGTCATTCTCGGCGCTGGCGGCAATTTCCTTCGCCTTTCGTGCCATTTCGCTGTCTATCTGGGCGACCACCGCAGCCAGCAAGCCTTTCTTGTCAGTGAAATTATGGTATAGCGCTCCACGTGTTAACCCCACGCTTGCGGTCAACTCATCCATGGAGGCTGCGGCATAGCCTTTCTCGGCAAAAGCTTTGCGCCCTGCCTGTATCATTTTTTCGCGATTTTCCTGGGCCGTTTCGGCACGGCTTTTTGCAGCCATAAGACGTCCTTGGTTACGTTGTGTTTTTCCGTTTGACATACGTGGCGTATGTGGTTTAGATTTTGACATACGCCGCGTATGTTAATACGACCGCGTGATCTCAACAATACCCCCAATCGAAAAGGAAATGCCATGCACCCACGTGAACCTGTATTTCCCGCTAATCGTCATGCCCTCTATGAAGAACATGGCTATTCTGCTGCCATTCGCTCTGGCGATCTGTTATTTGTCTCAGGCCAGGTTGGAAGCCGCAGCGACGGCACACCTGAAACGGATTTCGGCGCTCAGGTACAACTGGCTTTTGATAATCTCCAGGCTACGCTTTCTGCCGCGGGATGTACGTTTGATGATGTGATCGACGTGACGACGTTTCATACCGATCCAGAAAATCAGTTTTCAACCATCATGGAAGCCAAAAAATTAGCGTTCCCCCGCCCCCTTATCCGAACTGGACGGCCGTGGGGGTAAACTGGCTTGCGGGCTTTGATTTTGAAATTAAGGTCATTGCCAGAATCCCACCGCAATAAAGCGAGTATTCGGCATAACCCCCACCGGCAATTTATTAATTACGTCATGACGCCACACGCTGTAGATATCGAATGAAAGAAAGTATTAGTAAATATATTCTCACCTGGGTAGAGGAAAATAACTTTTCTATTTTACATATTGATCAACTGGTTAAAGATACCGGGTATAGCAGAAGAACCATCGAAACATGGTTTAAAGAGAAATATCACCTCTCTTTAGGTGAGTACATCCTAAGGAGAAGGCTGAGCCTTGCAGCCATCATGCTCAGAATGACGTCGCTTCCCGTTACGGACATTGCTTATTTATTTCACTACCAAAGCAGCCAGGGGTTTTCAAGAGCCTTTAAAAAGATGTCAGGACTCACCCCTTCTGAATACAGAAATGCAAAAGAGTGGGATTTTGATATCCTTCAGCCCTCATTTTTATTAGACGATCTTAAAACACCCGAAATAACACTCTGTGAACTCAATGAGATTTTTCCGTATACCCATGAGATTATAGAGCACGATCATCTTTTTGATACTGCGGTGCACGATGTCACTAAAAAAATCAAAAAAATCCTGCTTGAGAATCGCGATCGGATCCAACAGCTTGCCATAGTGCCGCGCCGACCAGAACGTCTGGGTAAAAGCCGTTCCTATCTGGTAGAAGTCTTAATTTCATATTGTTTAGACAGCACTAAAACAACAAAGAAAGACACACTTTTACTTACCGGAAAATATGCAAAAATGTCCTTTGAAGGCAGCTGGGAATGGGTGATGCTGCCAACTTACTGATTTAGTGTATGATGGTGTTTTTGAGGTGCTCCAGTGGCTTCTGTTTCTATCAGCTGTCCCTCCTGTTCAGCTACTGACGGGGTGGTGCGTAACGGCAAAAGCACTGCCGGACATCAGCGCTATCTCTGCTCTCACTGCCGTAAAACATGGCAACTGCAGTTCACTTACACCGCTTCTCAACCCGGTACGCACCAGAAAATCATTGATATGGCCATGAATGGCGTTGGATGCCGGGCAACCGCCCGCATTATGGGCGTTGGCCTCAACACGATTTTCCGCCATTTAAAAAACTCAGGCCGCAGTCGGTAACCTCGCGCATACAGCCGGGCAGTGACGTCATCGTCTGCGCGGAAATGGACGAACAGTGGGGATACGTCGGGGCTAAATCGCGCCAGCGCTGGCTGTTTTACGCGTATGACAGGCTCCGGAAGACGGTTGTTGCGCACGTATTCGGTGAACGCACTATGGCGACGCTGGGGCGTCTTATGAGCCTGCTGTCACCCTTTGACGTGGTGATATGGATGACGGATGGCTGGCCGCTGTATGAATCCCGCCTGAAGGGAAAGCTGCACGTAATCAGCAAGCGATATACGCAGCGAATTGAGCGGCATAACCTGAATCTGAGGCAGCACCTGGCACGGCTGGGACGGAAGTCGCTGTCGTTCTCAAAATCGGTGGAGCTGCATGACAAAGTCATCGGGCATTATCTGAACATAAAACACTATCAATAAGTTGGAGTCATTACCACTCCTGTCCGTGTCGGGCAACAGCAGGCCAAACTCCTCACCTCCCAGTCTGGCAAAGACGTCGTTATCACGAATACTGTCTTTAATAATATCCACGACCGCCAGAATGACGCGGTCCCCCACAGGATGTCCCCAGGTGTCATTAATGGTCTTAAAGTTATCGATATCCAGCATCATAATGCTGGTGCCCTTTTCTGTTCTGAGCATGCGGAGCCGCTGAAGTGCCTCAAAAAAATACTTGCGGTTGAAGATCTGCGTAAGGGGATCGCGGTTAACCCGATCGCCAAAAAATCTCAGCAAGCTGAAGACATGTAACAGTAAGGTACAGATAACAAATAGTTTACTGAACACTTCTACCGCCCGGCTGATATACCAGAGCGACAGGTTATACGTATCGAGTAAGAGCAGGAAAAAGTTATAGGTGATCGCAGAAAGGCACACCACGATGATGCTGTTCCAGACGCCAGATGAAAAGCGTGTCACGTAAGTCATGTAGCAGGCCAGGGCCGACCAGAGAACTATCAGAGCGTTAACGTAGCGGACATCCCAGACAGGATGATACTGATCGGGGCGATACGCGGCTATCGTTAATGTCCAGGTTGGATTGTAGCTGCTCAACGCATGGGCCAGCACCGGGAACATAACCAGGGGGATTAACGATATTAGCGCCAGCCAGACCTTATTCCGTAATGTGAACCGTCGCCGTGCCGTGTGTTTCTCCACCCATACAGCAAGCCCCAGCAAAAAAATAAAACTTAACTGGCGGAAAAAATAAAATACCGCCGTATCGTTAGTTTTTAGCGTATGGGTTAACCCTGCGTCTTCAGGAAGCTGAATGACGATAATCGTTTCTATGAAATAGATGAGACCGCTCAGAAACGCCATGCTCAGGATTAACAGGGATAAATGAGATCGGTCAGACGCATACTGCATCTGGATAAAAATAGAGATAATGGTATCCAGAAAAAATAGCGCAATCATGACGATCAAATAGGTTGTCATGGGTACCCTGAAACCTGGATTATCATTAACAAAAAAGGAGTTCACCGCGATCATCAGTGCAAACAGCAGCGCACCGGACAGCACGATCATTTTCTCAGCCAACGTAATGTTATTCATGTTCATTAATACCGCATAAATAAAAGACGTGAAACGGCAGAGCGATTTACACCATTCTCTGCTTAACATCGAGGGGCAAACCGGTCAGGCTTGCCACCCTCTTTTCAGATGCTTCAGTTAACCGACCTCAGTCTGTTGAAGTGGATTATCCCGGTCGATGTCGTACCGAACCGGGATATTTCCTACTGCGCTTTACTCACCAGTGAGATCACCCTTACCGGCAAGGCCAGAGGCAACGCTAGCGCCATGTGCTGACATTCACCACATCGCCGTGGCTATTGAAGTCTACATACAGCCGCTTATTGTTCTGAAACGTCTGATAAACCGATTCCGAAAGCGCAAGGCTCGTTGCCAGCTCCGTCTGGCCTGCCACATGAGAGGCAGGAACGGCGAGATTCTGGTGTCTATAGCGGTTATAAAAATAGTTCTTTTTGCTGAGCTTACCGTAGGCGCTCCAGGTACCGTCATACCGCATAACGGCATATTTACCGGAAAAATGATATTCCTGTTTTTGGTGCGACGTATTATCCGGTGACAGATAATCAATTATGACTTCAGCCATGTTTTCCCGGCTTTTATCCAGGCCTTCTGGACGCCGTCCCCTGATGGCGATTTCTTTTACCTCCCCACGATGATCAAGCAAAAGTTTTCTCAGTCTTTTGGTCACATCCTGTATCGCAGGATTAAAAATATGATCATATTCCGTCAGGGTATCGTTATAGGAAAACGTCCGCGCCAGCCGACAAATCTTCACGTCAGGTTTACGGAGCCCTTCTAATAACAGTGAAGGATGGTAACGCTGGAAGTCCCATATTTCATCGCTTCGATATTGAGACGGTGTTTTCCCGGTCAATTTCTTAAACGCGCGGGCAAAACCCTGTCCACTATGATACTGAAAAATGTGAGCGATTTCGGTGACCGGCAGCGACGTCATCCTTAATAAAGACGCGGCATAGCTCATTCGTCTCCTGAGCATATACTCACCCAGCGACTGGTGGAATTGGTGTTTAAACCAGATTTCGAGCGTCCTTCTGCTGTAACCCGTTTTTACGACCAGCCGATCGATATGCTCCAGAGATAAAATATTATCTTCAACCCAGTCTATAACGTGTTTGTTAATGATTTCTTTCATGTTTTGACTCTAACTGGATTGTAATACGTAAAATCCACTGAACGGATCATTTTGCGCAAAAACGCCCGCCTCTGGTTGGATGAGGCGAACCGGTCGTGCAGTGATATAATGGACGGATGCCTGTGAAACAGCGTGATAACGCGTTCGCTCACCCCCTTCCATGACATACGTCACGGGCTTTGAGCGAGAAATAGCGTGACACAAGGGGCACTGAGTGGGATATAATTTCGAGCTAATTTCGAATGACTTTGAAATGTTGCCTGTAATGCTATGATTTACAAGGCAAAAAATAAGCAATGAATATAAGGATTAAATCTATGGGTTTTCTTTCCGGTAAGCGCATTCTGGTAACTGGCGTTGCCAGCAAACTGTCCATCGCATACGGCATCGCACAGGCTATGCATCGCGAAGGCGCTGAGCTGGCGTTCACCTACCAGAACGACAAGCTGAAAGGCCGTGTAGAAGAGTTTGCCGCGCAGCTGGGTTCCAGCCTTGTTCTGGAATGCGACGTTGCACAAGACGAAAGCATCGATGGCATGTTTGCTGAACTGGCAAAAGCATGGCCGAAATTCGACGGTTTCGTTCACTCCATCGGCTTCGCTCCTGGCGATCAGCTGGACGGCGACTACGTGAACGCGGTAACCCGTGATGGCTTCAAAATCGCTCACGACATCAGCTCCTACAGCTTCGTGGCAATGGCTAAATCTTGCCGTGCGATGCTGAACCCCGGCGCAGCTCTGCTGACCCTGTCCTATCTGGGCGCAGAACGTGCTATCCCTAACTACAACGTTATGGGTCTGGCTAAAGCGTCTCTGGAAGCAAACGTCCGCTACATGGCGAACGCGATGGGTCCAGAAGGTGTGCGTGTGAACGCTATCTCTGCGGGTCCAATCCGTACCCTGGCAGCTTCCGGTATCAAAGATTTCCGTAAAATGCTGGCGCACTGCGAAGCGGTTACTCCGATTCGTCGTACCGTTACCATTGAAGATGTGGGTAACTCTGCAGCGTTCCTGTGCTCTGACCTTTCCGCGGGTATCTCCGGCGAAGTGGTTCACGTTGACGGCGGCTTCAACATCGCTGCAATGAACGAGCTGGAAATTAAATAAGCTGTGACTCTCTTCCCTCACGGGAAGAGAGTTTTCCTTCCTCCGCCCGACCCCTTCGTTATTCCGTTCAGCTATTTGTTATCACCTAACAATATTTTTCCCCACATCTGCCTTACGCCAGGATATTGATCGCCATTTTGAGATCAAGGAACGCCCATGGAACAACGCCGTTTTTCCGGCAAAGGCCACTGGTACCACGAAACCCAGTCAAACCACGCGCAGACGGATGTTCTGCCTCTGGTGCCCGAAGCCGCTAACGTCGACGATCGTTTTTTGCTCGATTTAGCCCTGCCTGACGAGATTGTCGCCGCCTGTACTGGCTGGCTCACCCCTGCCAGAACCTTATGCCACCTGTTGTTTCCGCTCTCAATCTCCGTTAACCGGCTGCATACGCTCAGCGCCTACGACAGATTGAGTACTGCATTAACGGTCGCGCAGGCCTGTGGCGTCCAACGGTTGTGTAACCACTATGCCGCCCTCCTCGCCCCGCTTCCCGGCCCTGACTCCTCACGCGAAAGTAACCGCCGCCTGGCACAAATCACCCAGTACGCCCGTCAGCTCGCCAGCTCACCTGATGTCATCGATGATAAAGCACAGCAGCAGCTTGATGAGGTGGGCCTGACAACCTACGACATGGTGCTTATTAATCAGATTATCGGCTTTATCGGTTTTCAGGCACGCGTGGTGGCCGTCTTTCAGGCCCTGCTGGGGCATCCTGTACGCTGGCTGCCCGGCCATCATATTCAGCCGCACACGCTGCCAGCTGCTCCTGAGTCCTGGGTGGCGCTTTTACCTGTCGTTGAACTGCGTTATGCCAGCGCGCATCAGCTTGAATCGCTTTCCCGCTGGCAGGCCGAACCCGCCCTTGAAGCGCTGACGCCGGTACTCAGCCATGAGCCCATCCTGCTCGACCTGACGGGTGAGATCCTGGTAAACAGCCATGATGATATTTCTCTTGATTCGCCGGCGCTTTCGGCGGCAATCGACTTGTTGACGCGTTCTCCGGACCGCTTCAGTGCCGCACAGTTCACCCCGCTCACTGAACAAGGACTGCCTGCGGTACGGGCGATAAAACTGCTCACCCGGAGCGCGATGGATGGCTGGCTTGAACGCCTGAAAGTCGCGTTTGGCAAAGGGGAATAACCATACTAATTACCCAAAGACCGCTTGCTGTGACAGTGAGAATCGCGTAAAACTGTCAGCCGCTCAATGGCTACGAAAATAGAACATTATGTTTCAGGACAACCCGCTGCTAGCGCAGCTTAAACAGCAACTGCATTCCCAGACGCCGCGTGCAGAAGGGGTCGTAAAAGCCACGGAAAAGGGCTTTGGCTTCCTTGAAGTTGATGCGCAGAAAAGCTACTTCATTCCGCCACCGCAGATGAAGAAAGTGATGCATGGCGACCGCATTACGGCCGTCATTCATACCGAAAAGGAACGTGAGTCCGCCGAGCCGGAAGAACTGATCGAACCGTTCCTGACCCGCTTCGTGGGCAAGGTCCAGCGAAAAGACGATCGTCTTTCTATCGTGCCGGATCATCCCCTGCTGAAAGATGCCATTCCTTGCCGCGCCGCCCGTGGTGTTGAGCATGATTTCAAAGAAGGTGACTGGGCCGTAGCAGAAATGCGCCGTCATCCTCTGAAAGGCGATCGTGGCTTTTATGCTGAACTGACCCAGTTCATCACCTTTGGCGACGACCATTTCGTGCCATGGTGGGTGACGCTTGCACGCCATAATCTTGAGAAAGAAGCGCCAGACGGCGTAGCGACTGAAATGCAGGACGAAGGCCTGACGCGTCGCGACCTCACTGCCCTGGAGTTTGTCACTATCGACAGCGCCAGCACAGAAGATATGGATGATGCGCTGTATGCGGAAGAGAGCGCTGATGGCAAAGTGCATTTGACCGTCGCCATTGCCGATCCCACCGCCTGGATCGTTGAAGGCAGCAAGCTGGACGATATGGCAAAAGTCCGATCGTTCACTAACTACCTGCCGGGCTTCAACATCCCCATGTTGCCGCGCGAACTGTCAGATGACCTCTGCTCACTGCGTCCAAATGAAGTGCGTCCGGTCCTTGCCTGCCGCATGACCATCGCCGCCGATGGCGCGATCGAAGACGATATTGAATTTTTTGCCGCAACCATCGAATCGAAAGCCAAGCTGGCCTACGACAATGTTTCCGACTGGCTTGAGAATACCGGCACCTGGAAACCGGAATCAGACGCGATTGCCGCACAGATCCGCCTGCTGCACCGCATTTGTCTGAACCGCGGCGAGTGGCGTAAAACCCATGCGCTGGTCTTTAAGGATCGTCCGGACTATCGCTTTGTGCTGGGTGAGAAAGGCGAAGTGCTGAATATCGTGGCTGAACCGCGTCGCATTGCGAACCGCATTGTTGAAGAAGCGATGATTTCTGCCAACATTTGTGCCGCTCGCGTCCTGCGTGACAAGCTGGGCTTTGGTATTTACAACGTCCACACCGGTTTTGATCCGGCCAATACCGAAGCGCTGGCGGCTCTGCTGAAGAACCACGATGTGCACGTTGACCCTGAAGAAGTGCTGACGTTGCAGGGCTTCTGTAAGCTGCGCCGCGAGCTGGATGCACAGCCATCCGGTTTCCTCGACAGCCGTATCCGTCGCTTCCAGTCCTTTGCTGAAATCAGCACCGAGCCGGGTCCACACTTTGGCCTCGGCCTGGAAGCCTACGCGACCTGGACGTCACCTATTCGTAAGTATGGCGACATGGTCAACCACCGTCTGCTGAAGGCGATCATTAAGGGTGAGTCCATTGCGCGTCCGCAAAATGACACCACCCTGCAGATGGCCGAACGACGTCGCCTGAACCGTATGGCGGAACGTGACGTGGGAGACTGGCTGTACGCACGCTACCTGCAGGATAAAGCGGGTACAGATACTCGCTTCGCCGCAGAAATCATTGATATCAGCCGGGGCGGTATGCGCGTTCGCCTGGTGGATAACGGTGCCGTCGCCTTTATCCCTGCCCCGTTCCTGCATGCCGTCCGTGACGAACTGGTCTGCAGCCAGGAAAATGGTACTGTGCAAATCAAAGGTGAAACAGTTTACAAAGTCACAGACGTGATTGACGTAAACATCGCTGAAGTTCGTATGGAAACCCGCAGCGTTATCGCGCGCCCGGTCGCCTGATAACCGCTTAAACTGTCGGCCGTTTCCCTTCGGGAAGCGCCGACAATTTTTCTTTTGAACCCCCGCCGCAAAATCATTATTTTTTCGTACTATTTTCAGCGTCTTCCCGCCCAAAATTGCCATAATTATCTACAGTAAAAGAGTGCCGTTATATTCGGTTACGTGAATCTTTATACAATAAATACCCTTTTTCGCCAGACGCGTTTTTTATAAGAAAACCGGGAAAAAACACGACGTTCATTTTGGGGTTGCCGCTGTTTCACAACGGAAAAGTCGACGGCAAATGAATAATTTGTGCGCTAATGAGCAGCTGCGGGAGAAAACATGATGGACGATCTGGAGCAGAATTTGCTGTTTCGTTACATGGGTACGCATAGCCCCTGGTGGCGAATGACAGCTGACAGCAATGCTCTGCACCTTGCCGCCAGCGAAAATGCCGATGTGACTGAGGTGGTGGCGCTGGATGATGAACAAGCCGAACTCATCCGCCAGTTAACCGTCATTACCTCCAGCATCTCCATGACGCTCTCGTTGTACGGGGAAGATGTCCCGGTTCATCTTGTGGGGCGCAAAATAACCCGAAATGAATGGGCCGGCACCGCGTCAGCGTGGAACGATACGCCCTCCGTGGCTCGTGACCTGGCTCAGGGCCTCTCTTTTGCTGAACAGGTTGTCTCTGAAGCCAACTCCGTCATCGTTATTCTCGATCATAACGGCAATATTCAGCGTTTTAACCGGCTGAGTGAAGAATATACCGGCCTGAAAGAACAAGAAGTTATTGGCCAGAACGTGTTCAAGCTGTTTATGAGCCGCAGCGAAGCGGCAGCTTCGAAGCGCAATATCACCGGTTTTTTTCGCAACGGCAGCTCCTACGAGGTCGAACGCTGGATCAAAACGCGTAAAGGGCAACGGTTGTTTTTGTTCAGAAACAAGTTTGTTCATAGTGGCAGCGGCAAAAATGAAATTTTCCTTATCTGTTCCGGCACCGACATTACCGAGGAGCGCCGCGCCCAGGAGCGTCTGCGCGTGCTGGCCAATACCGACACCATCACCGGTTTGCCAAACCGTAACGCGATCCACGAACTGATTTCTGATGCCATCGCCAGCCGCGGTGAAACGCAGGTCGGCGTGGTGTACCTCGACCTGGATAACTTTAAAAAGGTCAACGATGCCTACGGGCATATGTTTGGCGACCAGCTGTTGCAGGCTGTCGCTCTGGCCATTCTGAGCTGTCTGGATGACGGTCAGGTGCTGGCGCGACTTGGCGGCGATGAGTTTATTGTCATGGCCACAGATACCTCTCAGGGCGCTCTGGAAGCCATGGCGTCGCGGATCTTAACCCGTCTGCGCCAGCCGTTCAGAATCGGCCTGATAGAAATCTACACCGGTTGCTCGCTCGGTATCGCCCTCGCCCCGCAGCACGGTAACGACAGGGAAAGCGTCATCCGTAATGCCGATACCGCCATGTACACGGCGAAAGAGAATGGCCGGGGCAAGTTCTGCGTCTTCTCACCCGAGATGAACCAGCGCGTATTTGAATATCTCTGGCTGGATACCAACCTGCGTAAAGCGCTGGATAACGATCAGCTTCTGATTCACTACCAGCCTAAAATTACCTGGCGGGGGGAAATCCGAAGTCTGGAAGCGCTGGTGCGCTGGCAGTCGCCGGAGCGCGGTTTGATCCCGCCACTGGAGTTTATCTCTTATGCCGAGGAGTCGGGATTGATTGTCCCGCTGGGCCGCTGGGTGATGCTTGATGTGGTGCGCCAGGTGGCTAAATGGCGCGATAAGGGGATTAACCTGCGCGTGGCGGTCAACGTCTCTGCACGTCAGCTGGCCGACCAGACCATTTTCAGCGATTTAAAGCAGGCGCTGAAGGATCTGGATTTTGAATACTGCCCTATCGACGTTGAACTCACTGAAAGCTGCCTTATCGAAAACGAAGAGCTGGCGCTCTCTGTGATCCAGCAGTTCAGCAAACTTGGCGCGCAAATTCATCTTGATGATTTCGGCACCGGCTACTCGTCTCTGTCGCAGCTGGCGCGGTTCCCTATCGACGCCATTAAACTCGATCAATCCTTCGTCAGGGATATTCATAAACAATCGATCTCCCAGTCTCTGGTGCGGGCCATCGTCGCGGTGGCACAGGCCTTAAACCTGCAGGTCATTGCTGAAGGGGTCGAGAGCGCGAAAGAAGACGCCTTTCTGACCAAGAACGGCGTCAACGAACGGCAGGGCTTTCTCTTCGCTAAGCCGATGCCCGCTGCCGCATTCGAGCGATGGCTAAAGCGATATCAGTCGCGAAAACAACGTTAACTGGCTTTGCGTAACGCCCCATGATGGCGGTTTTGCAGCATCACCAGACGCTCCATATAGGCGATATCTTTTGGCTCGAGGCAGAACGCCGCATCAACCCAGTCTTCCGTGATATCCATCAGTTCACTGCGCGGCAGTTGCAGTACCCGGGTTCGGGCGCGCAACATCGCCCTTACCCCGTTCAGCTTCGGCCGCAGCGTGTCGATGAAGGTTCTGACGGAGACGTAGCTCTGCCCGGGCTCAAACAGCACATCGACCAATCCATGCTGTTCGTACCATTCTGCCGTATGCGACTCCCCCTTGTAGATGAGTTCTTCCGCCAGTTTCATCCCTGCCCGACGTGCGACCAGCGAATATGCCCCCATGCCCGGGAACAGGTTGAAGGCAATTTCCGGGAAGCCCAGACGGGCATCGCGCTGAGAGAGAACAAAATGGTGTGCCAGCGCAGCCTCAAACCCACCGCCTAGCGCGCTGCCTTCAACCATCGCCAGAGAGACCGCGCCCGTATCAAACCCCCGCGACGCTGCGTGGACACAGTCGACGCAGGCACGTGCATACGCGCGTAACGCTTCACGCCGTCCATTTTGAATGCACTCTACGAAGAACTGTAAATCGCCTCCCGCATTATACATTTCAGGAACCAGTGACCCGGTTACCCAAAAATCGACAAGATACCCGGACTGGCGAACCAGCCAGGAGAGGTTCATGATCTCCTCAATTAACGCATGATTAAAACAAGGACGAGGTTGCGCCCGCAGCATCATCCAGATGGTGTGCCGCTCTTCCTCGTAGTAGGCTGACAACTGTGTGAAACGTTCAGTATCGGTAAACAGGGTGCAGGTAGGCTGGTTGATAACTGTCATAGTCTAATTCCTCACAGAAAAAGCGCCTTGCGCGCAGTTTTAGACTAATCCACTCATTAAGCCCGCAGCATGTGGGGGAATAAATTTATCACTTTCATTTATGTGATTTAGTTATTGCATTTTTTCCCTTCTCTTTTGATCCCATTTTCTGCATCATTGAAAATATTACCTTTTCGCACCTGGGGTGAGATTATGTCTACTATTGATGCACAAGCTGTAGCACAACGTATTGATACCGTGCTGGATATCCTGGTGGCAGGCGATTATCACTCGGCGATCCGTAATCTGGAGATCCTGAAGTCTGAACTTCTTGCTCAGAAGGGTGCTGAAAACGCGCCTGAGAACGGACAGCCAAAAGCGCCGTGGGAAGTTTGATCCTGCTGTTTCCGAACCTGTTTCGCTTTATTAATTGGATGCTATGAATTCCCGACAACAAATCATTTTGCAGATGGTCATTGACCAGGGACGCGTCAGCGTAGTCGATCTCGCTAAAACCACCGGCGTTTCAGAAGTCACCATCCGCCAGGATCTTAACCTGCTGGAGAAACAGAGCTACCTGCGTCGTGCGCATGGGTATGCGGTCCCGCTCGATAGCGAGGATGTTGAGACGCGCATGATGAACAACTACGCCCTGAAGCGTGAGCTGGCGGAGTTTGCCGCGTCTTTAGTTAACAATGGCGAGACGGTGTTTATCGAAAACGGCAGTAGCAATGCCTTACTGGCGCGCACGCTTGCCGAACAGAAAGACGTTACTATCATCACGGTCAGTAGCTATATCGCGCACCTGCTCAAAGAGACCCGCTGCGAGGTGATCCTGCTGGGCGGCATTTACCAGAAAAAAAGCGAAAGCATGGTTGGCCCCCTGACCCGCCAGTATGTTCAGCAGGTCCATTTCAGTAAGGCCTTTATTGGTATTGATGGCTGGCAGCCAGAAACGGGCTTCACCGGCCGCGATATGATGCGTTCTGATGTGGTGAATGCGGTGCTGGAAAAAGAGTGTGAGGCCATTGTGCTGACTGATAGCTCAAAATTTGGCGCCGTTCACCCTTATACCATGGGGCCAGTCTCTCGCTTTAGCCGCGTAATTACCGACGAACGTTTGAGCGATGAGCATCGTATTAAACTGGAAGATGACGGTCTTATCGTCAATATTATTAAAAAGTCGTCCTGAGTCCTTTAAGCGCCCGAATGTCGGGCGCCTATGTCCCTACTGTCTGAGATGATTCCTAACCCTCCTTTAAGAGTTTTTACCTGTTTAACCCGCCTTAAAGTCGTAAAATTAATGTTAGCGATATAACAGGAAGTGACTATCACCTGCGTGATTACGTAACGCCTGCGCGACCAGCTTTCACGGAAAACAGTTTTTAAGTATTCAATTCGTCTATACTTAAAGCGTAGCTCTTTCCGTGAATCGATAATTCAGGAGAAAGTATTATGACCTTAACCAGCAAAAAATTAGCCGCCGCTGTTCTGGCAATCACTGTAGCAATGTCCCTGAGCGCTTGCTCTAACTGGTCTAAACGTGACCGCAACACCGCAATTGGTGCCGGTGCTGGTGCTCTGGGCGGTGCGGTATTAACAGATGGTAGTACGCTGGGTACATTAGGTGGCGCTGCTGTCGGTGGTATTATCGGTCACCAGGTCGGCAAATAATTATTAAATAAGCCTCCACCGGTACTGCGATATTAGAACGCATTTCAGGTCTGACTTACGCACGTAAAAAAAAGAGCCACGGCAAATGCCGTGGCTCATCTATTTTAGCCGCCCGCCAGTTTCACTTTCATGCCTTTGGCTTCGAGCAGGGATTTAATTAAATCACGTTTATCGCCCTGGATTTCGATAATGCCGGCTTTCACGGCACCACCGCAGCCACATTTCTTTTTCAGATCGGCGGCCAGCTTAACCAGTTCCGCGTCGTCAAGATCAATGCCGGAGATAAGGCATACGCCCTTACCTTTGCGCCCACTGGTCTGACGCTGGATACGAACAATACCGTCCCCCTTCGGGCGCTCGGCTTTCGCTTTTGGTTCGTCTATACGCCCACTTTCTGTTGAGTAGACCAGACGACTGTTTGAATCAGTCATTATGCCCCCTTTTTCAGTGATGCGTTGATCGCCTTGAGCGTCTCTGACGGGTTAGCAGACTGCGTCACAGGACGCCCAATGACCATATAGTCTACCCCTGCCGCCAGCGCCTGTTCAGGCGTCATAATGCGACGCTGATCGCCTGCCTCGCTGCCGGCCGGGCGGATACCTGGGGTAACAAGTTTGAAAGCCTGGCCCAGTTCTGATTTGAAACGCACGGCTTCCTGCGCGGAACAAACGACACCATCAAGCCCGCAATTTTGCGTCAGGCGCGCGAGACGCTCTGCATGCTCAGCAGGTGACAACGTCACGCCGAGATCGCGTAAATCACTCTCATCCATACTGGTCAGCACGGTTACGGCAATCAGCAACGGTGCATCGCTGCCGAACGGCAGGAGCGCTTCACGGGCCGCGGTCATCATTCTTGCCCCACCCGATGCATGAACATTGACCATCCATACCCCCAGTTCTGCAGCAGCAGCCACGGCGTGCGCGGTGGTATTTGGGATATCGTGGAATTTAAGGTCGAGGAAAACGTCAAAACCGCGCTGTTGCAGGTCGCGTACGATTTGCGGTCCAAACAGCGTGAACATCTCTTTGCCAACTTTCAGACGGCAGTCGCGAGGGTCTATACCGTCGACAAAGGCCAGTGCCGCGTCACGTTTATTGTAATCAAGCGCAACAACAACAGGAGAATCAGTAATTACGCGGGAAGCGGAGGAAGTAACAGACGTCATGACCAGCCCTTTTCGTCTATGGGCGCGCAGCGGCGCGGAACAGATAAACGGCGAGCATTCTACCTGCCAGCGCTGCAAATTGACAGGATCGATTTGCTCTCCTGGCTGGCCGGCAAACCGCACGGACTCGATGGGTTCTGAAAACCCATTAGTATGTTGTAACTAAAATAGATCGTTTTTAAAAATTACTGCCCATCAAGGCCTCGGATTGGCTTGATGGTCGACCATGCCCGGCATGAAGGACAGTGCCAGTACAGCGTATACGCCGTAAACCCACACTTCTGGCAACGATAGCGCGGTTTGCTTCGTACCTGCTCGCCTACCATGTCGCGCAGTACCATCAGGCTCTCTTTGGCGCGCCCTTCCTCTGCATCGTTGAGGTGGTAGTCCATCAGTTTATGGAAAACCCGCATGGTCGGATGACGTTGCAGCTGACGCGTAATATAGACCTGCGCGGTATCACTGCCCTCATACTGCTCAACCACGTCCGAGAGCATCAGTTCGGCAGTCGCGCCGGTGTTCTCTTCCACGCAACGACGCAGGAACGCTACCCATTCATCCTGCTTATCCAGTTGCTGGTAGCAGGTTTGCAGCATGTCGAGGGTTTCACTGACCAGCTCTTTATCCTGGTCAATAACTCGCAACAGGCTCTCTACAGCTTTGGCATAGTCACCATTTGCCATAAATACCCGCCCCATCATGATGGAGATACGTGCGCTGTTACGGTCAGCGGCGGCACCCTTTTTAAGCAACGCCATGGCTTTGTCCATGTCGTCGTTGCCCATTTGCTGAAGGGCCAGTTCACAGTAGAAGTGGGCTATCTCAACTCGCTGCTTATCTTTGCCCAGCTTCACCAGACGCTCGGCCGTATCAATGGCTTTCTGCCAGTCACTGGTGGCCTGATAAATCTGCAGCAGCTGCTGCAAGGCGCTGACGCGGAAATCCGTTTCATCCACCAGCTGCGAGAACATGTCTTCTGCACGGTCGTACAGCCCCGCCGCCATGTAATCACGGCCCAGCTGTTGTACCGCCAGCAGGCGTTGATCGTAGGTCAACGAGGCGCTTTCCATAAGGGTCTGGTGAATACGAATGGCGCGGTCAACCTCGCCGCGCGAGCGGAACAGGTTTCCCAGGGTGAGATGCGCTTCAACGGTGCCCGTATCCTCTTTGAGCATATCGAGGAACAGGTCTACTGCTTTGTCCTGTTGATTGCTCAGGAGGAAGTTCACCCCAGCAACGTAGTCGCGGGAGAGTCGGTTAGCCTCATCCTGTTTTGTTTGTTGCGCACTTCTGCGGCCCATATACCAGCCATAGGCTGCGGCTACAGGCAAAAGCAGAAACAACAACTCCAGCATAGTCGATTATTCCTTGACGACCGGCACACCAGAGCTTTCCGGAATGTCGGACGCAGGCGCAATTTGATGTTCGAGTCGTTTAATTTTACGTTCAGCGCGCGCAAGTGAAACACGAACTTTCAACCAGAAAAGACCGCATACCAGCCAGCCAATCGCAAAGCCCGCGGCGAATAAAACCGCCAGAAGGCTCGATACACGATACTCGCCCTGCGCCAGCAGATAGTTAAACGTCACCTGTTGATCGTTTTGTGCACCCAATGTGACTGAAATGACAAAAATCGCCAATACCAGTAAGAAAATGAGTAAATATTTCACATTACTTCCCGTTATGTGGTTCAAGCGAATAAAGTGTGTTCAACTCACCGCAATCAGCCTTATAAACTACCATTTTAGTGACGGGCGCGAAACGGAAAAAGTGACGCGCCAGTCATGGATTTATGGGCAAAACACGGAATATCAACCGTCAGGCGTCGCTTTGGTCCCTTTCGGCGATCTCTTCTTCCTCGACAGGCGGTGGCGTTAACGGACCGCAGATGCGTTCAGCAAGCCATGTTGCCAGCGTCACAAGCAGCCATGAGATCAGCGTAGCCACCACCAAATCCCGCGGCCAGTGCATCCCCAGCAGCAAACGACTGCCCATCACCCCTGTGGCCCAGACCAGTAAAATCGCGATCGTGACCGTACGTCGCCGTGGCCAAAGCAGCCCTACTCCCAGTAACGCCCAGCTGGCGGCAAACATGGTATGGCCGGAAGGAAAAGCAAACCCGGTCTCTTTTTGCCAGTGTTTACGTAAGAACTTCGGGATATCCTGCTGTTCCGCAAGCTGTTCTTTGACCAGCGCACCACGATCTTTGCGTTTTAAATTGTAGAACTCATCCACCGGAACATGGTGCGCTTTTTCCAGCCAGACGACAAAAGGACGCGGCTCCTGGACATGATCTTTAACCCAGGACTTCACGCCCTGCCCGATGAGGATCGCCCCACCGAGTATCGCAAAGAGCATCAGCGCCGCACGCAGACGAAAGCGCAAACACCACAGAAACCAGGCGCAAAGGATCACATGCGTGATAATTCCCCACGGCTGGGTGACCGTCTCCGTTATCCAGTATAATGTTTTCAGCCATGTGGCGTTCTGCCCCGGCTGCCACATCCAGCCTGAGACCCATACGGCCAGCGGCATAATAAGTAGAATGGCCGCACCTGCTGCCGTACGTCTGGCGATTGAAAGCATGTCTTCTCCTTTTTCGCTAAGCACCACAATCATAACTGAAATTCATCTGTTGGGTGGATATGTCGGATCGTGCGTTTAACGTCCATATAGCATGGCGCCCATTAGGCGAACGTGCTGAGCTTGTGGCAAAATGAACAGATACAGAAAGCCAAACAGGCGAAAGGCACGAAACGTGTCAGCCTACTCTGGAGAATCACATGCAGCTTAAACGTGTGGCAGAAGCCAAACTGCCAACCCCATGGGGCGATTTCCTGATGGTGGGATTTGAAGAACTGGCAACCGGACAGGATCATGTCGCGCTGGTGTTCGGTGACATTTCAGGACAGACGCCGGTACTCTCTCGCGTACATTCGGAGTGTCTGACTGGCGATGCCTTGTTCAGCCTGCGCTGTGATTGCGGTTTCCAGCTTGAAGCAGCCCTTTCTCACATCGCTGAAGAAGGTCGTGGGGTGCTGCTTTATCACCGTCAGGAAGGTCGTAATATTGGCCTGCTGAATAAAATCCGCGCCTACGCGCTGCAGGATCAGGGATACGATACGGTTGAAGCGAACCACCAGCTCGGGTTTGCCGCCGATGAGCGCGACTTTACCCTGTGCGCCGATATGTTCAAGCTTCTTGGGGTAGATGAGGTCCGTCTGCTGACCAATAACCCGAAAAAGGTGGAAATCCTGACCGAAGCGGGGATCAATATCGTCGAACGTGTTCCGCTGATTGTCGGCCGTAACCCGAAAAACGCCCACTATCTTGATACCAAAGCCGCCAAAATGGGTCACCTCCTGAGCGAGTGATCGCGAGATGCCCGGCATCGCCATCGCGAGCCGGGCTGAGTGCGTCAATCCAGCATTTTACGAATTACGTAATGTAATATGCCGTCGTTCTGGTAGTAAGTCAGCTCGGTTGCCGTATCAATGCGACACCGGCATTCAAGCACTTCCGTTTTACCGTCTGCTCGCGTTAACGTCACCGGAACCGTTTTACCCGGCTGCAGGTTTTGCAGACCACTAATATCAATCTGCTCTTCCCCGGTCAGCCCCAGCGTTTTACGGGTGACGCCCTGCGGGAACTCTAGCGGCAGGATCCCCATCCCGATAAGATTCGAACGGTGAATACGCTCGAAAGATTCGGCAATGACCACGCGTACCCCAAGCAGGCGCGGACCTTTCGCTGCCCAGTCTCGACTGGAGCCGGAGCCGTACTCTTTACCGGCAATCACCGCCAGCGGCGTGCCTTCCTGTTGGTATTTGACGGCGGCATCATAAATCGAAACCACTTCCGTGCCAGGTAAATGACGCGTCATGCCCCCTTCCACGCCTGGAACCATTTCGTTGCGGATGCGGATGTTGGCAAACGTCCCGCGCATCATCACTTCGTGGTTACCACGACGCGATCCGTAGGAGTTGAAGTCCCGGCGTTCCACCCCACGGCTTTGCAGATAGCGGCCTGCCGGACTGTCGGCTTTGATACTGCCCGCCGGCGAGATGTGGTCCGTGGTAACGGAATCGCCCAGCATCGCCAGAATACGCGCCCCGTGGATATCCTTAAGCGGAGCAGGTTCAGCCAGCATGTCATCGAAGAACGGTGACAGACGAATATAGGTCGAATCATCCTGCCAGTCATAGGTATCCGAGCCCACGACGTTAATTGTTTTCCATTCCGGTGTGCCTTCAAACACTTCCGCATACTCTTTGCGGAACATTTCGGTTGAGACCTTTTCAACGGCTCGCGCGATGTCGCGTGAAGACGGCCAGATATCTTTCAGGTAAACAGGCTCGTTCTTGCGATCGTGACCAATCGGGTCTGTCGTGAGATTGATATTCATGTTTCCCGCCAGCGCGTAAGCCACAACCAGCGGCGGCGAGGCCAGCCAGTTGGTTTTCACTAGCGGATGAATACGCCCTTCAAAGTTGCGGTTACCGGAAAGAACCGCACCCACGGTAAGATCGCCCTGCTTGATCGCCGTTTCAATCGGCTCAGGCAGCGGACCGGAGTTACCGATACAGGTAGTACATCCGTAACCCACGAGGTTAAAGCCCAGCTCGTCAAGGTACGGGGTGAGTTTTGCCTGCGCCAGGTAATCTGAAACCACTTTAGAGCCCGGGGCCAGCGAAGCCTTAACCCACGGCTGCGGTTTCAGTCCAAGCTCAACGGCTTTTTTGGCCAACAGTCCCGCGGCCATCAAAACGCTTGGGTTCGAGGTGTTGGTGCAGGAGGTGATAGCGGCAATAACCACCGCGCCATCCGGAAGTTGATACTGATGTCCGTTCAGGACATAGTCTATTGGACGGTGATCTTTTTTCGCGACATTGACTTCCAGTTCATTGCTGGCGGCAAAAGCTTTCGGCACGTCCGGTAACGCGACCCGATCCTGCGGGCGTTTTGGCCCGGCAAGGCTCGCCTCGACGCTTCCCATATCCAGCTCAAGCGTGCTGGTAAATACCGGCTCATCACCCGGGTTTCGCCACATCCCCTGCGCTTTAGTGTAGGCCTCGACCAGCGCGACCTGCTCTTCACTGCGACCACTCAGGCGCATATATTCCAGCGTGACGTCATCGATGGGGAAGAAGCCACAGGTCGCGCCATATTCCGGCGCCATATTGGCGATCGTGGCGCGATCGGCCAGCGGCAGCGAATCCAGCCCATCACCGTAGAATTCAACAAATTTACCCACCACCCCATGCTTACGCAGCATCTGGGTGACGGTTAACACCAGATCGGTCGCGGTAATGTCTTCCGACAGCTTACCGGTGAGCTTGAAGCCCACCACATCAGGAATGAGCATCGACACCGGCTGACCAAGCATAGCCGCTTCCGCTTCAATCCCCCCGACGCCCCACCCCAGCACACCGAGGCCGTTAATCATGGTGGTATGTGAATCCGTCCCGACCAGCGTATCCGGATAAGCCACCCACTCTTTATCCTGCAATTCACTCCAGACGGCTTTGCCCAGATATTCGAGGTTAACCTGATGGCAAATACCGGTTCCAGGCGGAACCACGCTAAAGCGGCTGAACGCCTGTTGCCCCCATTTCAGAAAGACATAGCGCTCGTGGTTACGTTCCATCTCCAGACGTACGTTTTCACCAAAAGCGTCATCATTACCAAAGTGGTCAACGGTCACGGAGTGGTCAATCACGAGGTCAACGGGAGAAAGCGGATTCACTTTTGCCGTATCGCCCCCGAGGCGCTTAACGGCTTCGCGCATGGCGGCTAAATCAACCACGGCAGGAACACCGGTAAAGTCCTGCATCAGGACCCTCGCCGGGCGATAGGCTATTTCTCTGTCGGCATGGGCACTCTTCAGCCATCCCGCCAGCGCCTGGATATCCTCGAGGGTGACGGAATCGCCATCCTGCCAGCGTAAGAGGTTTTCCAGCAAAACTTTCAAGGACTTGGGTAAACGCGAAATGTCCCCAAGCGTTCTGGCAGCCAGTGGCAGGCTATAGTAATGCCAGGTTTTGTTTTCTGCCTGTAATGTGTCCTTACTGGCTTCGCGTAGGGTTAACGACATAAGCTCCTCCTTAATTACAGAGATGTCCTGACAATCATCAGGGCTGTAATTAAAGATAACACAAAGATGTCGTAACGTTTTGATAACAACCCGAATTGATAAATTTAGGAATGGTCCAGTGAAGTGCGAAAACAAAAAACCCCGCCGCAGCGAGGTTTTGGATTTACAGGAAGGCCAGCCAGATGAGCTGAGACCAGAACAGGATCGACACAGAAAAAACGCCGAGCCATGACCAGTATTTGTGAGACATCATGTTATTCATCATAGGGTACACCAGGCATTATTTTTAAAAAGGCTCCGAGGTTTGCCCTCAGTTCTATATTGCTGATGTGTATTTATTAAAGAGTACAAAGGTGCAGAGTCTTTATTCAGACTATTTGCATCATTACGCAATTAACTAAATTATTGTTTTTTGGGTTCGTCTTCTGCGAACACATCAATAAAGGCTTGCTGCTGTGGCGTCAGTTTCCAGGACGCGGGGACAACGGTCGCAGGTGCTTTGCGTCCTTTGTGACCACTGTCACGATGCTGACACATCTGTTTTACCGTTTCTGTACGTACCGTCACTGCCATATTCAACCCCAATATTTCCAGGCCAGGAGAGCAACCACTACCCAAAACAGGGCGGAGACGAGAAAGACCGCCAGCCAGGCTTTACGCTTGAGCGCAGGATCCCTTTGCGGTTCTTCACTTCCTGAAGGCATTGCTAACCTCATACAATCGATATCGCTTATCATTTAGGACCAAACAATTGGTACAATTAATCATCTGTTGAGATAAATCCTAAAGAAACTTTAGCCGAAAAGCCAGTGAATTTACGCATCAATGGGTGGGAAATATTCAATCTTTTGACCAGAAATAAATAATTGAAAAGAAATATTTGCGTAGCCGTAAATTACTTTCTACTTTTGTCGCCAATTCACGACATTAAAACCATACAGATTAAATGGGTAATGACATTATATGGCAGGGAAAATGTAGATGATGATAATTATGATTTAGCTTTGAGGAGTTAATTCGGTATCTTTCCATGAGGGAAAGATACCGGGAGTGATTATTTTGCCGGAAGTTTGATGTCTTTAAACATCTCTTCAATATCTTCATTTGAGCGTAATGCAACCGCCGTATCGACCACGTCACGCGTTAAATGCGGGGCAAAGCGTTGAATAAAATCATACATATAGCTGCGCAGGAAGGTGCTGCGACGGAAACCAATTTTGGTCGTGCTGTGGCTGAAAATATCGTGCGCATCAAGACGAACCAAATCCGGGTCTGAAACCGGGTCGACGGCCATGCTGGCAATCACCCCAACGCCCAGGCCAAGCCGCACATAGGTTTTAATGACATCAGCATCCGTGGCGGTAAAGACAATGCGCGGCGTTAATCCCGCCCGGTTAAAGGCCGTATCAAGCTCAGAGCGTCCGGTGAAGCCGAAGGTGTATGTCACTAAAGGATATTGCGCCAGCTCTTCAATAGTCACCGACCCTTTCCCCGCCAGCGGATGATCCGGGGTCACTACAATAGAACGGTTCCAGTGGTAGCACGGTAGCATAACCAGATCGTCATACAGGTGAAGCGCTTCTGTCGCGATGGCAAAGTCCGCGTTGCCCTTTGAAACCGCTTCAGCGATTTGCGTGGGCGAGCCCTGATGCATATGCAAAGAGACGCGCGGATAACGTTCTATAAAGCCCTTAATAACGCCTGGCAGCGCATAACGCGCCTGAGTATGCGTTGTGGCAATATAAAGCGAGCCTTTATCAGGCCAGGTATGTTCACCCGCCACGGACTTAATAGCGTCAACTTTAGAGAGGACTTCCCGGGCAATACGAATGATTTCCTGCCCGGCGGGTGTCACCTGCGTGAGGTGCTTACCGCTGCGAGCGAAAATCTGGATACCTAATTCGTCCTCCAGCATACGAACCTGTTTGCTGATGCCCGGTTGCGAGGTATATAACCCCTCAGCGGTAGAAGAGACGTTGAGGTTGTGATTCACCACCTCAACGATATAACGAAGCTGCTGTAATTTCATGCCAGACCATCCGATTTAGCGCACGCGGTCAATCGCTTAAGACGATTTGATAATAAGAAAAGGGTTAACTATAACCACTATATCATTTATAGCCTGACTGTATAGTACGGAACAAAAAATAATAACAAGGTAATAAAAAAGGGCCGGAAGTCCGGCCCTTTTACAGGTAAGTTACGGTAAGGGAAGATTATTTCTTGCCTTCAACCCATTTTCCGTCGACAAAGAAGGCGGACCAACCGGTCGCTTTCCCCTCTTTCTCAGCCGCAACGTACTGCTGTTTTGTTTTACGGCTAAAACGTACCACCGTTTTATTCCCTTCAGGATCCTGCTGTGGCGCATCGGCCAGATAACGCAATTTCTCAGGCAGACGGTCGCGGAAGCGATGCAGCTCTTCCACCAGCGGCGCGCGGGTTTCACGCGATTTCGGGAAGGTGTTGGCCGCGAGGAAGACCCCGGCAGCACCGTCACGCAGCACGAAATAGGCGTCAGACTTCTCACACGGCAATTCTGGCAGCGGAACCGGATCTTCCTTCGGCGGCGCGACTTCACCGTTACGCAGAATCTTACGGGTGTTCTTACACTCGTCGTTGGTGCACGCCATGTATTTCCCGAAACGCCCCATTTTCAGGTGCATTTCCGAGCCACACTTCTCACACTCAACGATAGGGCCGTCATAGCCTTTGATGCGGAACTCACCCTCTTCGATCTCATAACCATCACACGTTGGGTTATTCCCGCAGACGTGCAATTTACGTTTCGGATCGATCAGGTAGCTGTCCATCGCCGTGCCACATTTCTTACAACGACGTTTGGCACGCAGGGCATTGGTTTCTGCATCGTCACCTTCCAGCACGTTAAGAACTTCGTTCTCAGGTACCAGGTTGATGGTGGTTTTGCAGCGCTCTTTCGGCGATAACGCATAGCCGGAGCAACCGAGGAAGACGCCTGTTGTCGCAGTACGGATCCCCATCTTACGGCCACAGGTTGGGCAATCGATGCTGGTCAGTACCATCTGGTTAGGCAGCATGCCGCCCTCTTCAGGATCTTTCTCCGCTTTTTCAAGCTGGTTGGTAAAGTCGCTGAAGAAGCTGTCGAGCACTTTCTTCCATTCCGCCTGATGGCTGGCAACCTGGTCAAGGCTGTCTTCCATCTGTGCGGTAAAGTCGTAGTTCATCAACTCGCGGAAGTTAGCTTCCAGACGGTCGGTTACGATCTCACCCATTTTTTCAGCGTAGAAACGGCGGTTTTCAACACGCACATAACCACGATCCTGAATGGTCGAAATGATTGACGCATAGGTTGACGGACGACCAATACCGCGTTTTTCCAGCTCTTTCACCAGCGATGCTTCGCTAAAGCGCGCAGGCGGCTTGGTAAAGTGCTGAGCTGGCACAAGGTCAACCAGAGAGAGTTCATCCCCTTTGTTCACCGCGGGCAGCGTTCGGTCTTCGTCGCCTTTACGCAGTGCAGGCATGACTTTCGTCCAGCCGTCGAAACGCAGGATACGGCCACGCGCTTTCAGACGGAAATCACCCGCACCAACGGTAAGCGTAGTGGAATCATACTGCGCGGGTGTCATTTGACACGCGACAAACTGGCGCCAGATAAGCTGGTACAGCTTCTGGGCGTCGGCTTCCATATCCTTCAGCGATTCCGCTAACACAGAGACGTCAGAAGGACGGATGGCTTCGTGTGCTTCCTGTGAGTTCTCTTTGCTGGCGTACTGGTTAGCGCTTTCCGGCAGGTATTTCTTACCGAAATTGTCACCGATATAGCCGCGCACCATGTTAACCGCATCCTGACTGAGGTTAGTCGAGTCAGTACGCATGTAGGTGATGTAACCCGCTTCATACAAGCGCTGGGCCATCATCATGGTTTTCTTCACGCCATAACCCAGACGCGTGCTTGCAGCCTGTTGCAGCGTAGAGGTAATAAATGGTGCGCCAGGCTTACTGCTGGTCGGTTTGTCTTCACGCTCCAGAACCTGATAGCGTGCTTTTTCCAGCAGCGCCACCGCGGCCATGGTCTGGTCACGGTTTTCAGGACGGAAAGGCTTGTCGTTCTGATGGCTCACCTGCAGCGGCAGAGCATCCCCGCCCGGCGTGGTGACATTCGCGTCGACTTCCCAGAACTCTTCTGGCACAAACGCTTTAATTTCGCGTTCACGTTCAACGACAAGACGCACGGCAACGGATTGCACACGGCCTGCGGACAGACCACGGGCAATCTTTTTCCACAGCAGTGGAGACACCATGTAGCCCACAACACGGTCCATAAAGCGACGTGCCTGCTGCGCGTTTACACGGTCAATGTTCAGTTCGCCCGGCTTTTCAAACGCCTGACGAATCGCATTCTTCGTAATTTCGTTAAACACTACGCGGCTGTAGCGTTTGTCATCACCACCGATCACTTCCCGCAGGTGCCACGCAATGGCTTCCCCTTCGCGGTCAAGGTCGGTTGCGAGATAGATGTGGTCTGCTTTTTCAGCAAGCTGTTTCAGCTCATTAACGACTTTTTCTTTCCCGGGCAGCACTTCGTATTGTGCATCCCAGTTGTGCCATGGGTTAACACCCATGCGGTTGACAAGCGCGCTACGTTCATCCTTTTTAGGCTTTTTAGCCCCTTTGGTGGAGGTAGAGTCTGCGCTCTTTTTGCTGGCTGAGCCACTGGTCGGCAAATCGCGGATATGACCGACGCTGGACTTAACCACGTAGTCATTACCCAGATACTTATTGATCGTTTTGGCTTTTGCCGGGGACTCAACGATGACGAGAGCTTTACCCATATTCACCTTTACCTAATTTAATTCTTCCAGGAATACGCCGCACGTTGATTTCCCTTCCACTGACGACGCGTCATTGATATTGCGACTGCGTCAGGGGATATCAACCCCTTTGTCTTACCGAACGTCAGAGAAAAGACGCCCAGGTGATTGAGTTTTCGGGTATTTTTCTCACGCCTCATATGATTCGTGACGAATTACCGGTCGAATGTCAAGCAATTCTGTTGCCAGAATGACGAAAGCGCACACTCTACCTGATAAAATCCGTTACGCAACTTTATTAGCATGCAAAAGCAAATCACGCCAGCCAGGCTCCTGCGCCTTATCCCCTCAGATTACAGGGAAAATTTGCCCCCAAAGCGCCCTCGGCGTAGACTATTGTCACTGTTTAAGGAGTGGATTATGCACAATACGACCCAACCAATTGACCGAGTCTCTCTGCTTATCGAAGCAAACAAGCTTATCCGTGATCATGAAGATACTCTGGCGGGCATTGAAGCCACCGGCGTAGAACAGCGTAATGGCGTGCTGGTTTTCAGCGGCGAATACTTTCTTGACGAACAGGGGCTACCTACCCCGAAAAGCACCGCCGTGTTTAACATGTTTAAATACCTGGCGCATACGCTTTCAGAGAAATATCACCTGGTTGATTAATGCAAAACGCGAGGCCTGAGCCTCGCGTTTTTGTTTACAGCAACGGTTTTTGTCCGCGCTGTAGCCAGCGGAGCAACAGCCGATCGGCACTTTCTGCCGCACTGTTGGTAAAGCGATCGAGCAGACGCTTGCGCTGCGTAAAGCGCACGCCCACCAGCTCACGGCCATCCATCAGGTTCAGCAGCAGGTCATCGCTGGTGCCCACTTCATCTACCAGTCCTTTCTCCTGGGCCTGGATACCGTACCAGTGCTCCCCCGTCGCGACCTGCTCAATATCGAGCGATGGGCGCATGCGGTGCACAAAGTCTTTAAAGAGGTGGTGCGTTTCATTGAGATCTTCACGGAATTTCTGACGCCCCTCTTCCGTGTTTTCCCCCAGCAGCGTCAGAGTGCGTTTGTACTGCCCGGCCGTGTGCAGTTCAATGTCGATCTCTTTGTTTTTGAGGAAGCGGTTAAAGTTAGGGATTTGCGCAACCACACCGATTGAACCAATAATAGAAAACGGTGCCGCCACAATTTTATCCGCGACGCAGGCCATCATGTAGCCACCGCTCGCCGCGACTTTATCCACCGCAACGGTCAGCGGGATCTGTTTTTCACGCAGGCGCTGCAGCTGTGACGCAGCCAGTCCATAACCGTGTACCACACCGCCCGGGCTTTCAAGACGCACCACCACCTGATCCTGCGGTTTTGCCACGGCAAGAACGGCAGTGACCTCTTCGCGCAGAGAAGAAACTTCATGCGCATCCATGCTGCCTTTAAAGTCGAGCACATAGACGCGTGGCTTTGCCTCATCCTGCGGTGCATTGAGCTTGGCTTTCGCTTTTGCCGCTTTGGCTTCTTGTTTATGCTTTTTCTTCTGCACTTTAAGCCACTGCTTCTGTTGATGGCTATCGAGCAGCGACAGAGACATATCTTCCTGCATCTCTTTATACTGCTCACTCAGGCGGGTAATGCGTAACTCCCCACGCTGACGCTTACGCTGCGTCAGGTTTACAATCAGAACGGCAATCACCGCAATGGCAATCACCACCGTTGCGATTTTGGCCAAAAACAACCCATACTGAGAAAGTAATTCCACGCGTTCCACCTTGTTTAACCACGATTCTTTCACGGCAGTGTACAACAGCCCTGCCCATGCGTCTCGCTCGTGACATTACCTCTGCGAGCCTGCTTCAGGAATCCCCTCATGGGGGTTTAAATATTTGCAAATTGTTAATTTTACAGTAATGCCTCCTGTAGACTGATTGAATTCTCATGCTAATTCGGGCATAAAGCCGAAAAGTCATAAAGAAGGCGTCATTGCGTCACTGCGCGCCAGAGGAGTCCCCGTGCATTATCAACCGCAAAAAAATCTGCTGCAAAATCGCATCATTCTGGTCACCGGTGCCAGTGACGGAATTGGTCGCGAGGCTGCCCTGACCTACGCTGACTATGGCGCGAGCGTTATTCTTATTGGTCGTAACGAAGAGAAACTGAAAAGCGTCGCGCAGGAAATAGAGGCGGCAGGCGGCATTCAGGCCCCGTGGTATACCCTCGATTTACTCACCTGCACGCCAGCGGTGTGCCAGGAGCTTGCTCACCGTATTAGCGCCCACTATCCGCGGCTGGACGGTGTCCTGCACAATGCGGGGTTGCTGGGAGAAGTCCGTCCTATGGATGAACAGGATCCCGATATCTGGCAGCAGGTGATGCAGGTCAACGTCAACGGCACGTTTTTCCTGACGCAGGCATTGCTTCCTTTATTACTTAAATCCGAGTCCGGCTCGCTGGTCTTTACCTCCTCAAGCGTAGGCCGCGAAGGTCGAGCCAACTGGGGGGCATATGCCGTCTCGAAATTCGCGACTGAAGGGATGATGCAGGTGCTGGCGGAAGAGTATCAAAGCCGCCATCTGCGCGTAAATTGCATTAACCCGGGTGGAACGCGCACCAAAATGCGCGCCAGCGCCTTCCCGTCGGAAGACCCGCAGAAACTGAAAACACCCGCAGACATTATGCCGCTCTATCTCTGGCTGATGGGCGACGACAGTCGTCGTAAAACGGGGATGACCTTCGATGCCCAGCCGGGCCGTAAACCAGGGATTTCGCAATGAGTGAAGAACGCCATCAACAACGCCAGCAGCGTCTGAAGGAACAGGTCGATGCGCGCGTTGCGGCCGCACAGGACGAGCGCGGGATAATTATCGTCTTTACCGGTAACGGCAAAGGTAAAACTACCGCGGCATTTGGCACCGCCACGCGTGCTGTCGGTCACGGGCAGAAAGTGGGCGTCATTCAGTTCATCAAAGGCGAATGGCCGAACGGCGAACGTAATCTGCTTGAACCGCATGGCGTTGAATTTCAGGTGATGGCGACAGGTTTTACATGGGATACGCAGAACCGGGAAACCGATACTGCAGCTTGTCTTGCAGTCTGGGAGCACGCCAAAAGAATGCTGGCAGACCCCGCCCTCAATATGGTTCTGCTGGATGAGATAACCTATATGGTGGCCTACGACTATCTCCCGCTGGATGCGGTACTGGAGGCGTTACAACAACGCCCGGCGCACCAGACGGTTATCGTCACGGGGCGTGGCTGTCATCGGGAAATACTGGAGCTTGCTGATACCGTCAGCGAACTGCGTCCGGTCAAACACGCGTTTGACGCGGGAATCAAAGCGCAAATCGGTATTGATTACTAAGAAAAAAGCCCGGTGATCATCACCGGGCTTTTATGTTAACCGTTGTTGTTACGGCTGCCAGAACGGCGGTTGCTGCTCACCTGGCTATGGCGTTTCACCGCACGACGGATCTGATTCGCCTTCATACGACGACGATCTTTTTCCACCGCCACTTTAGAGGTGGTTTCTGGCGTCAGGCCGACCAGTTCACGCAGGTAGTTAGTCTGTGTCAGATCCAGCTCGGTATAACCACCCCGTGGCAGACCTTTTGGCAGCAGGATGTCGCCATAACGGACACGGATCAGACGGCTCACCTGAACGCCTACCGCTTCCCAAAGACGACGCACTTCGCGGTTACGGCCTTCAGTCAGGGTAACGTTGTACCACTGGTTAATGCCTTCGCCACCGGTAAATTTGATGGTTTTAAATGCCGCAGGACCGTCTTCCAGCTGAACGCCGCGAGACAGATCGCGCAGTTTATTCTCATCAACCTGGCCGAAGACACGCACGGCGTATTCGCGTTCCACTTCACGGCTAGGGTGCATCAGACGGTTTGCCAGTTCACCATCAGTGGTAAACAGCAGCAGGCCGCAGGTATTCACGTCCAGACGACCCACGGCAATCCAGCGAGCGCCGCGCAGTTTAGGCAGACGGTCAAACACCGTCGGGCGACCTTCAGGGTCGTTGCGCGTACACAGCTCGCCTTCTGGCTTGTAATACGCCAGCACGCGGCAGATCTGCTCAGCGGACTCTTTCACGGAAATAAGATGACCGTCGATGCGGATCTTCAATCCCGGTACGATTTCTACGCGGTCACCCAGCGTGGCGATTTTACCGTCCACACTCACGCGACCCGCTTCAATAATGGCTTCGATTTCACGGCGTGAACCGTGGCCGGCACGCGCCAGCACTTTCTGTAACTTCTCGCTCATTGAGCTTCCTCAGGTGTCGCCTTCACAGGCGTCGAATCAGGTCAAAAGAGGGCTCAGCCCTGCTTTGATGGCCGCGTAGTATATCTGCTTACACCCTTACAAGAAAGGCTTAACATCACCCACGCCTTCACGAATTACTTCTGGCGCATCTTCGGTTAAGTCAACAACGGTGGTTGGCTGCTGACCAAGGTAGCCACCATGAATAATTAACTCGACCACCTTTTCCAGACGGTCTTTAATCTCTTCGGGATCGGATTCGGTGAACTCGCTGCCAGGCAACATTAAAGAAGTCGAAAGCATCGGCTCGCCGAGGGTTTCCAGCAGCGCCTGCGCAATCGGGTTGGACGGTACGCGCATCCCGATGGTTTTACGCTTTTCCTGTAACAGTCGGCGCGGCACTTCCTTGGTTCCTTTAAGAATAAAGGTGTAGTTGCCCGGCGTGTTATTTTTGATCAGACGAAACGCCACGTTATCGACATACGCGTAGGTCGACAGTTCGGAAAGATCGCGGCACATCAGGGTAAAGTTATGGCCGTCCGGCAGCTGACGAATGCGGCAAATGCGCTCCATCGCCCCTTTGTCTTCAATTTTACAGCCCAGCGCGTAGCCAGAATCGGTCGGGTAGACAATCACGCCGCCTTTGCGAACGATCTCCACGGCCTGATTAATTAAGCGTGGCTGCGGGTTATCCGGATGAATATAGAAAAACTGACTCATACTTCCCTCTCTTCAATTTTCTGCGGCTGTTCCCAGAGCTGCCAGACGGGCTCAACGCCTGCGGGCAACCAGAGCTTGCGTCCCAGCTCGATCCACGCACAGGGCTGATGGAAATCCGACCCTTGCGAACCCAGCAGACCGAACTGACGAGCGTAGGTCGCAAGCTGCGCACGCTCATTGGGCGCCTGCTGACACTGGGCGACTTCCATCGCCTCACCGCCACATTCGGCAAAGTGTGCCAGCAGTCTTTTCAGCCACTTAGCAGAAAGATTATACCGCCCCGGATGGGCGAGCACGGCCTTACCGCCAGAATGATGAATGACATCAATAGCTTGTTTTATTGTACACCACTGTGGCGGAACGTAACCGGTTTTCCCGCGTGCCAGATATTTTTTAAACACGTCCGCCATCGTCGTGGCTTTGCCCGCCTCAACCAGAAAACGGGCAAAATGGCCGCGCGTCACCGCCCCACCGTTTGCCAGTTTCTGTGCACCTTCCAGCGCTCCGGGAATATGCGCTTTTTCCAGTCGCTCACCAATCATTTCGGCGCGTTCGTTGCGGCGCGATTTTTGTTCTTGCAAAAACGCACGCATTGCCGGATGTTCAATATCGATATTGAGGCCAACAATGTGTATTTCGTGATTTTCCCAGACTGTCGAAATTTCGACGCCGGGCACCAGATTCAGCGCCAGTCCGCTGCGGGCAATTTCGGCGCGCGCCGCGGGAATGGCATCTGTCGTATCGTGATCGGTTATCGCCAGCGTGCCGACACGCATTTCAACGGCGCGATGAACCAGGGCTTCGGGTGTCAGCAGGCCATCAGAGGCCTGAGTATGGCTGTGTAAATCATAAATTACGGCGTAGGTGGTATCGCTCAAAGCACTTCCCATAGCAGGTTAAAGACATCCGAAACCCCTATGATAACGGCTTGGCGCGAAATTCTGAAATCAAGGGTTGACAACTTGCCATCGAACTAGTTAACTAGTACGCAAGTTCACACGAGAAAGGTATCTGAAAATGACAGCGCATTTCACTCTGCACGGTTGGTGGCGCACATCCTGATTATCGGGCAGTGTCACACGTCTGCGAAATGCAAACAGATACCCAGCCCGCGACTAAGCGGGCTTTTTTTTGAACAGAATAAATGAGAACAACATAATGCAAACAGCCAAACCACACCTCGAATTGCTGACCTGCGAGGCGGTCTATCGCCACAACCCAACCGCGCTGTTTCATCAGGTCTGCGGTGCGCGTCCGGCAACGTTGCTGCTGGAATCCGCGGATATTGACAGTAAAGATGATCTTAAGAGCCTGCTGCTGGTCGACAGCGCATTGCGCATTACCGCGCTGGGTGACACTGTCACGATAAAAGCGCTCTCTGAGAACGGTGCCGCGCTGCTGCCACTGCTGGACGCTTCCCTGCCAGCGGGCATCGAGAATGAAAGTCACCCGGAAGTGCGGGTACTGCATTTCCCGCCGGTCAGCCAACTGCTGGACGAAGATGCACGCCTCTGTTCTTTGTCAGTCTTCGATGCCTTCCGCCTGTTGCAAAACCTGGTCTCGGTACCAGAAGATGAACGCGAAGCGATGTTCTTTGGCGGGCTGTTTGCTTACGATCTGGTCGCCGGTTTCGAAGACCTGCCGGAAACCGAACAGGGCAACCGCTGCCCTGACTACTGCTTCTACCTGGCCGAAACCCTGCTGGTGATCGACCATCAGAAAAAATACACCCGTATTCAGGCGAGCCTGTTCACGCCATCCGTGACCGAGAAAACACGTCTTGAGCAGCGCATTGCTCAGCTGCAACAGCAAATGACCGAAGCGCCACCCGCTCTGCCGGTTCAGCATGTAGAGAAGATGACCTGTGAGGTTAACCAGACCGACGATCAGTACGGTGCCGTGGTGCGTCAGATGCAAAAGGCGATTCGCGCCGGTGAAATTTTCCAGGTCGTCCCGTCCCGACGTTTCTCACTGCCCTGCCCGTCGCCGCTGGCGGCCTATGACGTGCTGAAAAAGAGCAACCCAAGCCCGTATATGTTCTTTATGCAGGACAACGAGTTCACCCTGTTTGGTGCGTCACCGGAAAGCTCCCTGAAATACGACGCCACCAGCCGCCAGATCGAGATCTACCCGATTGCCGGTACACGCCCGCGCGGGCGTCGCGCCGATGGCTCTCTGGATCGCGATCTCGACAGCCGTATCGAACTGGAAATGCGCACCGACCACAAAGAGCTCTCCGAGCACCTGATGCTGGTCGACCTGGCGCGTAACGACCTGGCCCGCATTTGTACTCCCGGCAGCCGCTATGTGGCTGACTTAACGAAAGTCGACCGTTACTCCTTCGTGATGCACCTGGTCTCCCGCGTGGTGGGTGAACTGCGCAACGACCTCGACGTGCTGCACGCCTATCGCGCCTGCATGAACATGGGCACCCTGAGCGGTGCGCCGAAAGTCCGTGCGATGCAGCTTATCGCCGCCGCCGAAGGGCGTCGTCGCGGCAGCTATGGCGGTGCGGTGGGTTATTTCACTGCGCACGGTGACCTTGATACCTGCATCGTTATCCGCTCTGCCTATGTTGAAGACGGCATTGCCACCGTCCAGGCGGGCGCCGGGGTGGTTCTTGATTCTGTTCCGCAGTCTGAAGCTGACGAAACGCGCAATAAAGCTCGCGCGGTATTGCGCGCCATCGCTACCGCACACCATGCACAGGAGATTTTCTGATGGCTGACATTCTGCTGCTCGATAACATCGACTCCTTTACCTATAACCTGGCAGATCAGCTGCGTGCGAATGGTCACAACGTCGTTATCTATCGTAACCACGTGCCGGCGCAAACCCTGATTGAGCGTCTGGCAACCATGCAAAACCCGGTGCTGATGCTCTCTCCTGGCCCCGGCGCCCCCAGTGAAGCGGGCTGTATGCCTGAACTGCTGACCCGTATGCGCGGCAAGTTGCCTATTATCGGCATCTGCCTGGGGCATCAGGCGATTGTTGAAGCCTATGGCGGATACGTCGGCCAGGCGGGTGAAATCCTGCACGGTAAAGCCTCCAGCATTGAACATGACGGTCAGGCGATGTTTGCCGGGCTGCCGAATCCGCTGCCGGTGGCGCGCTACCACTCGCTGGTCGGCAGCAACATCCCGGCAGGCCTGACCATTAACGCCTCGTTCGAAGGCATGGTGATGGCCGTACGTCACGATACCGATCGTGTCTGTGGGATGCAGTTCCATCCGGAGTCAATCCTCACCTCTCACGGCGCGCGTCTGCTGGAACAGACCCTGGACTGGGCGCTGCAGAAACTGGAACAGACCAACACCCTGCAACCTGTTCTGGAAAAATTGTACCAGGCACAGACCCTGAGCCAGCAGGAGAGCCACCAGCTCTTCTCCGCCGTGGTTCGCGGTGAACTGAAGCCTGAACAACTGGCGGCCGCGCTGGTGAGCATGAAAGTTCGCGGTGAAAGCCCGCAGGAAATTGCCGGTGCGGCAACGGCGCTGCTGGAAAATGCCGCCCCGTTCCCGCGCCCGGACTATATGTTTGCGGATATCGTCGGTACCGGTGGTGACGGCAGCAACAGCATCAATATCTCCACCGCCAGCGCCTTCGTGGCGGCTGCCTGTGGTTTGAAAGTGGCAAAGCACGGTAACCGCAGCGTCTCCAGCCGGTCGGGATCGTCAGATCTGCTGGCCGCATTCGGTATCAACCTCGAGATGAACGCCGAACGTTCGCGTGAAGCCCTGGACGACCTGGGCGTCTGCTTCCTGTTTGCGCCGAAATATCACACCGGTTTCCGCCATGCGATGCCGGTTCGCCAGCAGCTTAAAACCCGCACGCTGTTTAACGTGCTCGGCCCGCTGATCAACCCGGCCCATCCGCCGCTGGCGCTAATTGGCGTCTACAGCCCGGAGCTGGTTCTGCCGATTGCAGAGACCCTGCGCGTGCTGGGTTATCAACGTGCCGCGGTGGTTCACAGTGGGGGAATGGATGAAGTGTCGCTGCATGCGCCAACGCTGGTGGCCGAACTTCGCGACGGTGAAATCCTGAGCTATCAGCTGGAGGCGAGCGACTTTGGTTTAACGCCTTACCATCAGGAAGCGCTGGCGGGCGGCACGCCTGAAGAAAACCGTGACATTCTGACGCGCTTATTACAAGGTAAAGGAGAGGTCGCCCACGAGGCCGCCGTGGCTGCCAACGTCGCGATGCTGATGCGTTTGCACGGCGAGGAAGATCTCAAAGCCAACGCACAAAAAGTTCTGAACGTACTGCGCTCAGGTGCAGCTTACGATCGCGTTACCGCACTTGCGGCAAGAGGGTAAAGAATGCAGACCGTTTTAGCGAAAATCGTTGCCGATAAGGCCATCTGGGTGGAAGCACGTAAAGCACAGCAGCCGCTGGCCAGCTTCCAGAATGACGTTGTCCCGAGCAGCCGTCGTTTCTATGATGCTCTGCAGGGCGCACGCACCGCGTTTATTCTTGAGTGCAAAAAAGCGTCTCCGTCGAAAGGCGTTATCCGTGACGATTTCGATCCGGCGCGAATTGCCGGTATCTACAAACATCATGCGTCAGCCATCTCCGTGCTGACGGATGAGAAGTATTTCCAGGGCAGCTTCGATTTCCTGCCTGTTGTCAGCGGGATCGCGCCACAACCGATCCTGTGCAAAGACTTTATTATCGACCCGTATCAGATTTGGCTCGCTCGCTTTTACCAGGCCGATGCCTGCCTGCTGATGCTCTCAGTGCTGGATGACGAACAGTATCGCCAGCTCGCTGCGGTCGCGCACAGTCTGAACATGGGCGTGCTGACCGAAGTGAGCAACGAAGAGGAGCTGGAACGCGCCATTGCGCTGAAAGCCAAAGTGGTCGGCATCAACAACCGCGATCTGCGTGACCTGTCGATTGACCTGAACCGCACGCGCCAGCTGGCGCCGCGTCTGGGCTCTGGCGTCACCGTGATCAGTGAATCCGGTATTAACAGCTACGCTCAGGTCCGCGAGCTGAGCCATTTCGCCAACGGTTTCCTGATTGGTTCTGCAATGATGGAACATGACGATCTCAATGCCGCGGTGCGCCGCGTACTCTTGGGTGAAAACAAAGTGTGCGGCTTAACCCGTGAAGAGGATGCCCTGGCTGCGTATGACGCCGGTGCGATTTACGGCGGGCTGATTTTTGTCGCCTCTTCCCCGCGCGTGGTGACCGAAGCGCAGGCGCGTCAGGTGATGACGGCAGCGCCACTCAGCTATGTGGGGGTCTTTCGCAACGCGGATATCGCCGACGTGGTAGCAAAAGCCGAAGCGTTATCTCTGCATGCGGTACAGCTTCATGGCAACGAAGATCAGGCCTATATCGATTCCCTGCGAAGCGCGCTGGCACCTCAGGTGCAAATCTGGAAAGCGCAGAGCGTGGGCGACAGGTTGCCTGAGCGTAACCTGAATCATGTTGATAAATACGTACTCGATAATGGCCAGGGCGGCACGGGACAGCGTTTTGACTGGTCCCTGTTGCACGGCGAAGTGCTGGACAATGTTTTGCTGGCGGGTGGACTTAGCCCGGATAACTGCGTGGAAGCCGCCAAAGCGGGCTGCGCGGGCCTCGATTTCAATTCAGGCGTAGAGTCGCAACCGGGCATCAAAGATGCCAGTAAGCTGGCCTCGGTATTTAAAACTCTGCGTGCATATTAAGGAAGAGAAGATGACGACATTACTAAACCCCTATTTTGGTGAGTTCGGCGGGATGTACGTCCCGCAAATCCTGATGCCCGCCCTGCGCCAGCTGGAAGAAGCGTTCGTGAGCGCGCAGAAAGATCCGGCGTTTCAGGCTGAGTTTACCGACCTGCTGAAAAACTACGCTGGCCGTCCAACGGCCCTGACGAAATGCCGTAACCTGACAGAAGGCACCAAAACCACGTTGTATCTTAAGCGTGAAGATTTGCTGCACGGCGGTGCGCATAAAACCAACCAGGTGTTGGGTCAGGCGCTGCTTGCAAAACGGATGGGTAAAACCGAAATCATCGCTGAAACTGGCGCAGGCCAGCACGGGGTGGCATCAGCCCTTGCCAGCGCCCTTCTCGGTCTGAAATGCCGCATTTACATGGGCGCAAAAGACGTTGAGCGCCAGTCACCTAACGTATTCCGTATGCGTCTGATGGGCGCTGAAGTGATCCCGGTGCACAGCGGCTCCGCGACGCTGAAGGATGCGTGTAACGAAGCGCTGCGCGACTGGTCTGGCAGCTATGAAACCGCGCACTATATGCTCGGCACCGCTGCAGGCCCGCACCCGTTCCCGACGATTGTGCGTGAATTCCAGCGCATGATTGGCGAAGAGACCAAAGCGCAGATCCTGGAAAAAGAGGGTCGCCTGCCGGATGCGGTGATCGCCTGCGTTGGCGGTGGCTCTAACGCTATCGGCATGTTCGCTGATTTCATCGACGAAACCAGCGTCGGGCTGATTGGCGTTGAACCTGCAGGACACGGGATTGAAACCGGTGAGCACGGCGCACCGTTGAAACATGGTCGCGTCGGGATCTACTTCGGTATGAAAGCGCCGATGATGCAGACCGATGACGGCCAGATTGAAGAGTCATACTCTATCTCGGCAGGCCTCGATTTCCCTTCCGTTGGGCCTCAGCATGCCTTCCTGAACAGTACCGGTCGTGCAGACTACGTTTCCATTACCGATGACGAAGCCCTGGAGGCGTTTAAAACGCTCTGTCGCCACGAAGGGATCATTCCTGCTCTGGAGTCCTCTCACGCCCTGGCGCATGCGCTAAAAATGATGAAAGAGAACCCGGAAAAAGAGCAATTGCTGGTGGTTAACCTTTCCGGTCGCGGTGATAAAGATATCTTCACCGTTCACGATATTTTGAAAGCACGAGGGGAAATCTGATGGAACGCTACGATAACGCATTTGCAGCACTGAAATCTCGCCAGGAAGGCGCGTTCGTTCCCTTCGTGACGCTGGGTGATCCGGGTCCTGAGCAGTCGCTGAAAATTATCGACACCCTGATTGAGGCCGGTGCCGATGCGCTGGAACTGGGTATTCCGTTTTCCGATCCTCTGGCCGATGGCCCGACTATCCAGAACGCAACGCTGCGGGCATTCGCGGCCGGTGTCACCCCGGGGCAATGTTTCGAGATGCTGGCCGCTATCCGCCAGAAGCACCCGACCATTCCGATTGGCCTGTTAATGTATGCCAACCTGGTCTTCAGTCGCGGTATTGATACCTTTTATGCAGAATGCGCGCGCGTGGGCGTTGACTCGGTGCTGGTGGCAGACGTACCGGTTGAAGAATCTGCGCCGTTCCGCCAGGCGGCGATGCGCCATAACGTGGCACCTATCTTCATCTGCCCGCCAAACGCCGATGATGAACTGCTGCGCCAGATTGCCTCTTATGGTCGCGGGTATACCTACCTGCTCTCCCGTGCGGGTGTAACCGGCGCGGAGAACAAAGCGGCGCTGCCTCTGCATCATCTGGTCGAGAAGCTGGCTGAATACCACGCGGCCCCTCCGCTGCAGGGCTTTGGGATTTCATCTCCCGATCAGGTCACGGCGGCAATTGACGCTAACGCAGCCGGTGCAATTTCAGGCTCCGCTATCGTTAAAATCATTGAGAAGAACGTGGACAAGCCAGAGCAAATGCTGGCTGAGCTGAAAACGTTTGTGAGCGCAATGAAAGCGGGAACGCGTAAAGCGTAACCTCTCCACCGTCTGGCTCCCCGCCAGACGGTGTTTCTGCCGATCAGTTATCCGGGTTCATCGTAAGCACTATCCGGTAGCGCGCCTTTCCCTGCCGTAACCTGTCGAGCGCCTCATTTGCCTGTTCAAAGGGCATCAGCTCTGTGACTGGCAGCGTCTGAAAGAGGTGGCTGAAACGCAGTGCGCGTTCGGTTTGCGACGGGGTGCTGACAAATGAACCTGTCAGGGTGCGTTCCGCGCCAATCATCATACCCGGCATGACCTGCAACGGTGTGCGTCCGGCACCCAACAGGATCGCTTTTCCTCTGGGGGCCAGGGCTGGCAATAACGCTGAAACCGCGTCTGCATCCGGGGCAGTCGCCACAATAATCTCGACGCCGCCTTCCGCTCTCAACCGTTCCGCCGCGTTTTCCGTCTGCGCATCGATATAGTGATGGGCGCCCAGCTGTAAAGCGTCATGTGCCTTTTCACTGCCGCGCGCAATCACGATAACCTCAAACCCCATCCTCCGGGCGTACTGAATCGCCATATGGCCTAAGCCACCAATACCGAGAATAGCCACCCTGTCTCCCGCGCTGGCACCGGATTGACGCAACGCGTTAAAGGTTGCCGTACCGGCGCACAAGATCGGGGCCGCGTGAACGGAAGTGAGCGCTGAAGGAATGGCAATCAGCGCGGTATGGCGGATAACAACATACTCGGCGTAACCTCCGTCACAGCTCAGCCCCGGCGTTAGCTGATTTTCACACAGGTGAAAAAGCCCGTTACGGCAAGGCGGGCAATGCTGGCAATATCCCCCAAGACGCCCGACGCCCACGCGCTGACCGGTGTGCCAGATCCCGGGAACTGCATCTCCTTTCCGGGTAATGTGGCCCACAATTTCATGGCCCGGAATGCGCCCGGGCTGCCCCGCTTCCGGTACCTTCTCCGCGTCCTGAAGATCGGCACCACAAACCCCGCATACCTCAATTTTAATCAGTACGTCCTCGGGCCCCGGCTCGGGCAACGGTCTAACGACCATTTCAAGCATACCCGGCGAGGAAACCTGCATAGCACGAAAAGTTTTATTCACGGTATCACCTGTGATGAGCGGTGTATTATGCGTTACGGCCAGCCATGACGCCGCCGTCAATGTCCCAGATTGCGCCGGTGACCCAGCCTGTCTTGTCAGAAAGCAGGAAGGCAACCGTTTCAGCCACATCGCCCGGCGTACCCACGCGGCCAATCGGATGGAAGCTGTCGAAGCTGTTCATCACCTCTTTTACATCGTCTTTCGGGATGAAGCCTTCATAAATTGGCGTGTGAACAACGGCCGGAGACACGGCATTGACGCGAATGCCTTTCCCGCCCAGCTCAATAGCCAGGTTTTTGGTCCACGCATGCAGGCCGGCTTTCGCCATGGAATATGCGGAAGACGGCGTGGCCCCGATGGCCTGCTGTGCCCACATAGAGCCGATATTGACGATGGAGCCTTTAATACCGGCATCAATCATATTGCGCACCACATCACGGGTGATGAAGAAGTTCGCGCGGTTGATGCTCATGTACATGTCGTAATCTGACGCTTCATGTTCAGTAAACGGTTTCGGGAAGAACACGCCAGCGGCATTGACCAGCAGGCTGATGTCTTTATGTTCAGCATTGATGGTATTCATCACGTGCTGCATACCCTCTTCTTTCATCAGGTCAGCCACGATGATGGATACCGGCCCGTCGACCGCCAGCGCCTGACGAGCCTGCTCCGCTTTGTCCTTGCGGTTCCCCACCAGCACCACGCTGCCACCGTTTTTCAGAACCCGCTTCGCCGTTTCGAAGCCCATACCGCTTGTACCACCGACCACTAACAGCTTTTTACCGGCAAAAGATGCGTTCATCGCTAACCTCTTTTAAAACATTTGGTTGTCATTGATGAAAAGCCTCGCTCCTCATCGTGTGCATCCAGAATGCCACCCTGCATCAGGGTTGACGACTGAGAAGAAATTGCGACACAGGAAAGAAAATCTTCTTCGTTCAGGTATACTGAAAGAAAGAATAAATCGGAGTACCTGCAATGCGTTCCCTGAACAGACTTAAATGGCTACATGCTTTTGAAGCGACCGCCCGTCACGGTAGCTTTACCGGTGCGGCACAAGAGCTTGGCGTGACGCCTGCCGCAGTAGGCCAGCTTGTTCGTTCGCTCGAAGACTGGGTTGGCCACCCGCTGCTTCGCCGTACGCGGTCGGGTAAGGAGCGCCTGACGCTGGTGGATGAGGCTCAGGATGCGCTGCAGGACATTACGCAGGGCCTGGACAAGCTGGAAAGCGGGTTAAACAAACTGCGCGGACGTCGCGCACGTTCTGTCGTGGTCGTCACCGCCTCTCAGGTATTGATGATGAACTGGCTGATGGAGCGTCTTAACCGGTTCTCAGAAACGCATGACACAATCGATCTGCGGCTTAACGTCACGGAAAAGCTGATGGACGTATCGCACGGCGAGGCGGATATCGGCATTCGCTGCGGACAGGGAGACTGGCCCGGCGTGAATAAAACCTGGCTGATGGATGAAGAGGCGGTGCTGGTCTGTAGCCCCCGCCTGGTGCCTCCGGAGAAAATTGCCTGTGGTGACTGGCTCGCCACGCAGAAGCTGATCCACGATGACACGCCGCACCCGGGCGCGAATTTTCCCTCATGGGACGACGTTCTCCGTACCGTCAATGCCCCTGGCGCGCTGGAAAGCAGGCTGCATATTAACTCCACCTCCGCCGTGATTCTCTCGGCCCTGAGCGGCCGGGGGGTGGCGATTGTACGTCACGCGCTGGTGAAACAGCTGATTGAAACCGGGCAATTGGTTCAATTGCACCCAGACCATCGCTGGCCGTTAACATGGTCTTACTACCTGGTGACCCCGCAGCACACCGCCATGCGTGAAGAAGTAAAAATATTTCACGACTGGCTTCTTCATGACGTGGTCTCTGACAATCCTTAACTCCCCCTTTTTTAAGCATCATGCAGCAAGGGTCATCGCGTACCGGCATGATGCTTCCTTCCTCAGACGCCCGACATAGTTTTTCTTTTCTGCAACGCAAGATTAACTGATTTGTTGAAGATAACCGGCTTTCTCATAATCGCCCTCAACGAACGGTAAAGCAGACCGGTACCTTATCTGGCCGCCTTGCCTTAACCCTGAGCGAAGGAGAGAACGATGGCTTATCTGCAAATCAGCCTTGATATCAGTAATGAAAACCGTGCGGCAGCCGCCGGGGTCTACCAGCAATACAAAACCCCGTTCCTGACCACCATCGACGGTGCCACCTCTAAAGAACTGCTTGTTCGTGACGAGGACGTACAGGTCCTGCACGGATTTAAAACCGTGTCCCAGGCACAGGCGTATCTCAGCAGTCCGCTTTTCACCCAGGACGTCGTTGAAGCACTGAAACCATATCTGAACAGCGCGCCTGAAATCCGCATTTACGACGTCCTGTAACGGGCATTTTCTGAAACCTACACGTACCGGAGCTATGAATGTTTTTAAACTGGAATGAATATCGCACCAGCCTGCTGGCCACCGTCGGGAAATTTGCCAGACTGCAGCCTGAATTTATGAAAGGCTTACAGCAGATGGATAAAGGGGCTTCTGAAAATCAGCACCTTGATCCCAAGACCCACGAACTGATTGCGCTGGCTGTTGCCGTTACCACTCGCTGTGATGGTTGCCTGGCGGTACATGTGGAAGCTGCGGTTAAGAAAGGCGCAACGCGTGAAGAGATAGCTGAAGCGCTTTCCGTTGCCATCAGTCTGAACGCCGGTGCTGCGTTAACCTACACCGCCCGGGCTCTGGATGTTTTTGACAACCTGCCAACAAAATAAACCTGCATACGGCACCGCCTGCGGTGCCGTTTAATGACTGACTATGATGTTACTGAATTCTGATTTTTCACAGCGAGCCATCATTACTCCTGATGACTACCGCTGGGTGCCCTCCCCGCAACCCGGTGTGGAGCGCGTCATGCTTGATCGCATTGGCCGCGAGCAGGCCCGCGCAACCAGCCTTGTCAGGTATGCCCCTGATTCTGTGTTTCCTGAGCACACCCACCCCGGCGGAGAAGAGATCCTGGTGCTGAGCGGTACCTTTACGGAAAACGGAACCGATTATCCGGCTGGCTGGTATCTGCGCAGCCCGGACGGCTCGTCGCATCGACCGTCCAGTCGTGACGGCACCACCCTGTTCGTTAAGCTGCGCCAGTTCGCCGCCGAAGAACAGGAACCGGTCAGGATCAATACCAACGAGGCGAGTCGCTGGCACGGCCAGCCGCACAGACTCCTTTGTCCCCTGTTCGCAAGCGTAGCGGAAACCACCCAGCTTCAGAGGATCGCACCGGGTGAACGACTCTTCTGCGCTCCGCTCGCCGGAGGAGCCGAGCTCCTGCTTCTCGAAGGTGAAATCAGCGCACCGGAAGGTCGTTACCTGAAAGGAAGCTGGCTCAGATTTCCTGAAGGCGATTTGCCGGCGCTGACGGCCGCCGCCTCTGGGGCACTTTTTTATCTTAAAACGGGACATCTCAGCCCGACTACACTGACCGGAGCGATACCATGAAAGGCAGCGTTATTATCATTGGTGCGGGTGTCAGCGGCCTGTATGCGGGCACACTGCTTGAAAAAGCGGGAGTGGATTACGTGATACTGGAAGCGAGGAAAAGAACCGGCGGTCGCGTACTTTCAGGTCAGGCGTTAGCAAACACGCCTGATGGGGTTCATGTGGACATGGGGCGACCTGGTTCTGGCCGGAAATTCAGCCTGACTTCGCACACCTGGTTCATCAACTTGGATTAACGCCTCTCCCTCAGGGGCGACCAGGGGATATGCTTTATGAACGCCAGACGACGTCCCCTGCGCAACGTTATCCTGCCTATGTGACATCACCGGAGTCGTTCAGGCTTCAGGGTGGAATGCAGACGCTGACGAGCGCATTAACACGCCAGATCCCGGCGCAGAAGATTAAGTCAGACCATCAGGTGGTTTCTATTTCCCGTCTCGGCGAGGGTATGCAGGTCGCGACGCAGTCCGAAACGGGCGAAGGCTCACTTTTCACCGGTGAACACGTTTTCCTCGCCCTGCCTCCCGCACTGGCAGCAAAAATGACGTTCGAGCCAGCATTGCCGGAGCGGGTCCTTTCACACTGGCGTAAAACGCCAACCTGGATGGCGCCTCACGCAAAATATGTCGCCCTGTACCAGACCGACTTTTTGCAGGCACAGCATCTCTCCGGTGATGTAAGCAGCCGTGTGGGTCCAATGGTTGAAATTCACGATGTGTCAGAGCCCGATACCGGCAAAACGGCTATCTTTGGTTTTATTGGCGTACCGGCAAAATCGCGATGGACGGTGAGCGAGGCCGAACTCAAGCGACTCTGCCGGGAGCAACTGGTGCGACTCTTCGGAGAAGACGCGGCAGAGCCTGAAGCCGAGTGGATAAAAGACTGGGCCGCCGATCCGTTTACGACGACAGAATTTGACCTGCAGCAGGACGTCGGGCACGCACAGCCTCAACAGGTTCCGGCGCAGGAAGAATGGGCTGATAAATTAACCGGGATTGCCAGCGAATGGTCACCGCAATTTTCGGGTTATCTGGCCGGCGCAATTGACGCTGCTGCTGAAGGCGTTGGGCACTGGTTACGCCACGTTGCCAGACCCTGAGGCCTGTATCTGCCGATAACAAACATTTTGCTTCCCGGATCGGATTAATGAAATTTATTCATTTTTCTATTCTGATAACGCCTATTAACACGCGGTTTATTTCTGTTAAGAATAGTTGCCAATGACTGCAGACGAATGCCGGCTGGCGCAACGAACTCATACAGGAAAACCCGATGAAGATAAAAATTATACTCAACGACAAGACGCTGACCGCAACGTTAAATAGCAGCCAAACCAGTCGTGACTTTATCGCACTGTTGCCCCTCACGCTGCAGCTGAAAGATTATGCCGGGGAAGAGAAAATCAGCGATCTTCCTCGCCGCCTGTCCACGGCCGGCGCACCCGCGGGAACCGCGGCCGCTAAGGGTGATATCACGCTATATGCCCAGTGGGGAAATCTGGCGATTTTCTATAAAGCACACGGATATGCGTCGGGATTAATTACGCTGGGGCAATTAGACGAACCGGATGCCTTGCCCGTATCACCTGCTGAATATACTGCCCGATTTGAGCTACTGACGGATAAGTAGCCGCCCGAATATGTATTTCCGGCACAGCCGGCAAATCTCATCACAACACATTTATTCCCTTCTCTTTTTCCCGGTACCGGGTTTGCCGTTTCATTCACAACAGGAGAGTATGATGATCCGTTTCACCTCTGTAGCAGCATCACTATTGGTATTTGCAGGTATGTCCGCACACAGCGAAACCACCCCTTCAGCTCAAATGACCGTGTCTGAAACGGGCAGTCGCGCGACGGTTGCCGAACCCGCTGATCACTTTACCGGACGTGCTTACATTGACCCCCTCTTCTCACCTGTCGCCCCGCAAAGAACAGGCGCCGCGTATGTCACCTTCGTGCCCGGCGCACGTTCCGACTGGCATACCCATCCGCTTGGGCAAACACTGGTGGTCACGTCCGGGACGGGCTGGGTGCAGGAGTGGGGGCAGGAGCGAAAAACCGTGCACGCCGGGGATGTCATTCAATGCCCGCCAGGGGTTAAACACTGGCACGGCGCAACGGATAAAACCACGATGGTGCATATGGCCATTCAGGAATCGAATGAGCAGGGGCAAAACGTGAACTGGCTTGAAAAAGTCAGCGATGCGCAGTACCTGCAGGCGGGAGGGCATTAATGCTGAACAGAACCGCCCTGCTTATCGTTTCACTCTTATTGATTAACGGATGTGTCTCCCAGACTACTCAAAACAGGAGTTCGACAATGAAACCGGAAGACTCACGGGACGCTGTAACCCAGGTCGCGCCAGCAATGGCTGCCTATTCAGAACAGTTTATTGAAAAAGATCTCTGGAATCGCCCGGAACTGTCGCGACGCGATCGAAGCCTGGTGACGGTTGCAGCGCTGATCAGCCGCAATGATACGGCGGAACTTCCCCACTACCTCAACGTGGCGCTGGACAGCGGCGTAAAACCTGCGGAAATCTCAGAGACAATCACCCACCTGGCTTTTTACGCCGGCTGGCCGAAAGCCACCTCTGCGGCGCTGATCACGCGTCAGCTGTTTGCGCAACGCCATATTGATACCGCTTCCTTGCCAGGCGGAAAGGTGGATTTCCTGCCGCTGGATGAGGAGTCGGAAAACAAGCGTGCCACGCTGGTTGAATCAAACTTTGGCAAGGTCTCGCCGGGCATAGTGAAATACACGACCGACGCGCTATTCCAGAACCTGTGGCTCAGGCCCGGACTGGCGCCTCGGGACAGAAGTCTGATCACGGTCAGTGCGTTGGTCACTGCCGGCCAGGTGGCCCAGGTTCCTTACCATCTCAACCGCGCCATGGACAATGGTTTAACCCGGACCCAGGCGTCCGAAGTCCTGACGCAACTGGCCTTTGTTGCGGGCTGGCCCAATGTTTTCTCGGCGATGCCGGTCTTTAAAGAGGTGTTTGCCGGCAGGGATAATGCCTGACATTTAGCCACGCAACTGTAAACGCCAGGCACCGGATGATGGGCCTGGCTTTGCGTTGCTGACAAACGTCTCTCTTCAGGGATGTTTGTAATGGCGTAGCGCGTCGACCACCAGCTGGAATGCTTTCGATAGATTTCGGTTCTCGGGATAGTAAATATAATAGCCATCCCAGTAGGGGCACCAGTCGTCGAGCACGCTAATAAGCTCCCCACGGGCAATATGCTTTTCTGCGATATCACGCGGAACATGCGCCAGGCCGTACCCTTCCACTGCAGCCTGAAGGCACTGATAGATCCGGCTAAAGACCAGCTGGCCAGTGACTTTCACGTTCAGGCTTTTACCCTCTTTTTCAAATTCCCAGACGTATAAATTGCCATGCGTCGGAAACCGCAGGTTGATGCAGTTGTAATCAATCAGATCGTTAGGGTGCTGCGGCTGAGGATTGCGGGAAAAATAATCAGGTGAGCCGACCACGGCAAAACGGACATCCGGGCCAATACGCACGGAAATCATGCCGTTGGAGATCTGTTCCCCCAGACGGGTTCCTGCATCAAACCGCCCGGAAACAATATCCGTCAAGGCATAGTCATCAATCAGCTCCAGACTAATGTCAGGATATTCTTTAAGCAGCGGTTCCAGCTTCGGCCAGATAACAGACCCGATAGCATAATCTGACGTTGATATACGCACCGTACCCGCGGGTTTGCTGTTGAGATCTTTCAGGGACTGCAAACGACCCTGAATACCATCGATGTAAGGCCCCAGGTCATCCAGCATGGACTGACCAATATCGGTTAACGCAATACTGCGCGTGGTGCGAGTCAGCAGTTTCATCCCCAGACGAGATTCGAGGGTACGCATAGTATGGCTCAGGGCTGACTGCGACACGCCTAATTGGGCCGCAGCTTTGGTGAAGCTTTTTTCGCGCGCAACGGCAATAAAAGCCATTAAGTCATTAAGATTTTCTCGTGCCAATCTGGGCCTCTGATATCCGGAAAAAATGGGTGGCTGATTCATCCCAATACACTGTCTCTTCAGACGAAAAGCGTTCTGGCGGTATGGCGTTCATTATAAATGACGGCCGCCTGCGCTGTACGAGAAGCAGTCTATCTAATTTATGAAAATTCCTCATTACTGCATTTTGATTTAGTCAGTTTTAACAACATCACATTTCCCGCAGAATACTTTTACACAACGTGAGACGTCTGCATTGCACGTGATTCCACGGTAAGAGGTATCAAATGGTTAAGTATGATTTTAGTGGCAAGGTGGCGCTGGTCACCGGCGCGGCTTCCGGTATGGGGCTCGCGACCGTCAGGGCATTTTGCGAATCTGGCGCAACGGTGGTGATGGCGGATATTCGCGAGGATGCGTTATCTCGCGAAGCGGATGCGCTACTGGCTGAAGGGTATACCGTGAAACCCGTTGTCTGCGACGTGACTGACGAAGAGCAGGTCAGACGCATGATTGAGAACGCAGTACAGGCGTTTGGTCAGCTCGACGCCGCCTATAACAACGCCGGTATTCAGAGCCCCATTGCAGAAACCGCAGATGCCAGCGGCGAAGAGTTTGATCGCGTCAACGCGATTAACCTGCGGGGTATCTGGAACTGCATGAAATATGAGCTGCAACAAATGCGCCGTCAGAAAAGTGGCGCTATCGTTAACTGTTCGTCTCTGGGCGGGCTGGTCGGCATTGCCGGGCGCGGCGTTTATCATGCGACAAAGCATGGCGTCCTCGGGCTGACCAAAAGCGCAGCGCTGGAATATGCCGCACGTGGAATACAGATCAACGCCGTTTGTCCCGGCATTATCCGCACGCCAATGGTCGAAAATATGCTGAACAGCGAGCCTGACGCAATGGCCGAGCTCATGAAACTGCAGCCAATTGGTCGCCTGGGCGAGCCCGAAGAGATCGCGCGCGCCGTCTTATGGTTGTGCAGTTCCGATGCCAGTTTCGTCACCGGACAGGCTCTGGCAATTGATGGCGGTTATACGGTTCAGTAATCAGATGTCATTCTGGTTTATTCCCGACAGGGTGTAGACCAGCGTATTCAGCGATTTGAAAGAATAAATACGATTACCACGGGTTCGTCGTGGTTCTGTTTATACTTTTGAATGGTGTCTAAACAGGGTGGAGGGACTCTTCAGTGGAATATACAGTATTAAGCAACAACCTCAGAATGCCGATGGCGGGTTTTGGTGTTTTTCAGGTCACCGATAAAGAAGAATGTAAACAGTCAGTGCTGAGCGCCATTCGTACAGGCTATCGCCTCATTGATACCGCAGCAGTGTACGGCAATGAAGACGCCGTGGGCGATGCCGTTCGTGAAGCCATCGCTGAAGATCTGTGTACCCGCGAGGAGTTATTTATTACCTCTAAGCTGTGGGTGCAGGACATGGCAAGCTACGAGACCGCCAAAGCCGGTATTGAGGCCTCGTTAAAAAAATCGGGATTAGACTATTTCGATCTCTACTTATTGCATCAGGCAATGCGCGATTATTTCAGCGCGTGGCGGGCTTTGGAAGATGCGTATGATGCCGGAAAGCTAAAAGCGATTGGCGTGTCTAATTTCTACGCCCATGTGCTCACCAACTTCTGTGAAACGGTCAGAATTAAGCCCATGGTAAATCAGGTGGAATTACACCCTTACTTTGCGCAATCTGACGCGCTCGAGACCATGAAATATTACAACGTTCAGCCAGAAGCCTGGGCACCACTTGGCGGCGGAAGGCACAAACCGTACGAAAATGAAATGCTCAAGGGGATCGCCGAAGCGCATCAAAAAACCATCGCTCAGATCATTCTGCGCTGGAATGTGCAACGTGGCGTTACCGTCATTCCTAAATCCACGCACCAGAACCGGATTGAAGAGAACCTGGCCATCTGGGACATCTCTCTGACTGATGCCGAAATGGCGCAAATCAGTTCGCTCGACTTAGGCTATGTTGGCGATGCGGTTAAACACTTTAACCCTGAGTTTGTTCGCGGGTGTCTGGGTGTAAAAATCCACGACTAAGCGCGACGCGGCGTGCCACCCTCTTCCACTTCTGCAGAGAATGTTACGCCCCTCTCCCTGCTTCGGTACCGAGCAGGGAGAGGATATATGTTTTAGCGATCCAAATGCTGAAGGTGGACATCGTCTGCTTTTATTGCCTGGAACGGTTCTGGAAATAAAGTTACCGGCCGAAACAAAATAGGTCTGTGCGACTTAGGATTCAGGTCGTGGACTTGTCTGTACCGGATATGCCATTATATGATTTGGTTAAATCTTTGTATTTATCTTTTGAATAAGGTTAATACAAAATGGCATACTTATTCAGGCGATAAGCGATGGTGTACTTGGATTATTTATTAACATTTATAGAAAGCAATCCGGCTCTGGCCATTGGATTTAATCTTATTCTGTTGGTCATCTCAGGTTTCTTTGCGCACCTGATGTGTAAATTCCTGCTCATAAAAATCGTTCGTAAGGTCTTCTTTGCCAGCCATAAACAGGATGTCCCGCTGGAAAAAGATCGTCGCATAGCCGAAAAGCTGTCGAATTTCATTCCGGTTATTATCGTTTATTACGTCCTGCAGTTTATGCCCAATATGCCTGCATCGCTGGTGACGGCAATAAATACCATTTGTGGGATTCTATTCTTTATTTTTCTGTCGGTTTTCTTCAATGAGATGCTGGATATTGTCAACAGCTCATATTTACGCAAGACGAAGCGTAAAAATCACTCTATCAAAGGCTATATCCAGATAGGGAAAATATTTATTCACGTCATTGCCGCGATCATGATCCTTGCCGTCATGTCGAATAAATCCCCCGCGATTATTATTTCCAGCCTCGGGGCCGTGGCGGCCGTGCTGATGTTAGTCTTTCAGCATACCCTGCTTTCGCTCGTTGCCAATATCCAGCTTTCGTCAAATGACGTCCTGCAGTTGGGGGACTGGATTGAAATGCCCGATAAAAACCTGAGTGGCGAAGTGACCGACATTGCGCTGCACACCATTACTATCCGTAACTGGGATAACACGATCTCGCGTATCCCGACCAAAAACTTTCTGACCGAAACGTATACCAACTGGCAGGCCATGTTTTCGTCAGGCGCACGCCGGATTATGCGCAGCACCACGATCGATCAGCACTCCGTTACATTTCTCACGCAGGAAACGCTGGCCCCGATGCTGGCCCTGCGCGGCACGAATGAACCGCTGGCAAAACTCATCGACGGGCGTGATCCCATGGGCATACCGGACAGTTGGTTTATGGATAATGGCCTGACAAATTTAACGCTCTTTCGGCACTACCTGATGGCCTGGCTCGCCGATCGGCCTGATATTATCAAAGATATGTATATTGTGGTGAGAACGCTGAAGCCTACGCCGTCGGGTATTCCCCTGGAAATTTATTGCTTTACCTCTTCCGTACTGTGGATGGAGTATGAGAATACTCAGTCAGCGATATTTGAATACATCACCGCTGTCGCCGGTCAGTTCTCGCTCCGCTTATATCAGTATCCGGCAGGACATGATTTCTGGCGTTTATCACAGGAACACAGCCTTCGGGACCGCACCCCACCTCCGGGTGAAGGTTAAGCTTTTTTGAAAACAGGCCGGTCAAACGGAATAATAGACAGCCTATCACCATCCTGAAGCCATAAAAAAACCCGCACTCGGCGGGTTTTTTTATTATCGGTGAAGCTTAACTGCTCAGACTCGCGTCTTCATCGCTATCGTAAGGCTCACCGACAATGTGGGCGACTTACAGCGGAGAAACGTTACCCGCTGCTGGGCCTTTAGCGCCATTTTCAATGGTGAAGGACACTTTCTGGCCTTCATCAAGAGATTTGTAGCTGTCGCTCTGAATAGCAGAGAAGTGTACGAATACATCTTTGCTGCCGTCGTCAGGAGTGATAAAGCCAAAACCTTTATCAGAGTTAAACCATTTTACTAAACCAGTCATTTTATTAGACATAGATAATTCCTTATTTTTTGAGCCACTAAGCGCGGCGATGATGGCCTGTATTTAGAGAGTAACTTATTTGGCACTTAGGAGGAGGCTCACGAAGAAGAGTATCTATTGATAACACCTGAACTGAGGACTGCTTTACTAAACTGCTTTAATAAGGTCTGTATTCCAAACCGATGACGCTATTTAGGCACAGAAAAATTTTTTAAGCAAAGTTTTTATTTTTTATTATAACCACTTAAACACCCGGACGGCTGAATGGCTATGGAAATTAAGGCGCTGGAGCAGCGTATTCACGCCCTGTTTAGCTAAAGCATACTTCCCCTTTTGAGGGTGGATACCCGTCTGACGATGGGTCATCGTATGCGCGTGACTGCTCAACCAGAGGCTGAACTCGTGTGGCATGGGATTACATCGCTCAGGCGACTTTCCACCTGGATTTCTGATGCAAGGCTGAAGTCTGAGGTGGAAAGCTAATGCGCCCTCGCTAAGTAGCTCAAAATGCTTAAAATTCATGCCTATAGCGCACAAAGTGAAATAGATTTTCGTTCGAAGCCACTTATCATAGGTGTTTTGAATGAAAGTGGTGGTGTTAATGTTTGTGCTCAAAAGCTTTTTCTTCTTTCTTTTCGCGTCAGCAGCCTGCACTGTGCCCGTGCTTTGCCTGTGGGCGGATATCTATTTATTTAACCTGGATATACCGGAGATATCGCTGACCGAAATTGTGCAGGAATCAGTTTTAGGGGGCATTGTATTTATACACTTCCTGCTGGCGAAGAAATGGGCATTCATGCGCTATTGCAACATCCTGATTGGCGGCTTTTTCCTCTCCATGCTGATTCGAGAACTGGATGCATTTTTCGATCTTCTGGCTCACGGAAGCTGGGTATGGTTTGCACTGCTTTCCGCCGTTTGCGCTTTGCTTTATCCCGTTATCCATTATCGTCTTACCCTTACGCAACTGGCAGACTATACCCGTACCCCGTGGTACGGCGTGATGCTCAGTGGTCTGTTGGCAGTCCTGGTCTTCTCCCGACTGTTTGGAATGCACGGGTTATGGTACGCGATACTTGATCAAAGCTACGTCAGGGTAGTCAAAAATGTCGTGGAGGAAGGCAGCGAGTCATTCGGGTATATGCTCTGCCTTATAGCATCTGTAGGGTACTACTGCTCTTTCCGGTCGCTCCCCCGCCAGAAATGATTCTGGTATTTAGAGAGCACGATAAACACGCCAATCTTCCTGTGACGATGAGTTGAACGCCACAGGGAGAGCGGACTTCTATTCTCAAAAGCAAACGTTGTAGCGCCCAATATAATACGTTGCATCTCTCTTAACGCCATCCGCGTGCTCCGTGTTCAGGTAATGCCCTTATAAAGTGAAAAAGAATCAATAGTCGTTGAACAGATGAAGATAAAAAAACAACATCAAAAATCTCTTCTTCAGATTTTTAATGGTGAAGTCAATCTCCCTCGCAGCAAAAATTCACGTGATTATATGTGAATTCGCAGACTAACATCTTAACGCTCTATTAATTCGGCGAATCTCTCAAGAAATGCACTAAATGCAGCTTTCGGTAGCATCGGAACGACTTTAATTATAACCGATGGTGATATATCTCGCAGGGAAGGATAGTCTAATACCTTTTCCATACCCAGATCCCTCGCTTCAGTAGCGAGCATGATCCGATCAGCATGCTTAACTTCTGAGGCTTTACAGGAGGAAATATTAAATTTCACTCTGATCAATGACTCAATTTCTTTCTCAAGGTTTATATACTGCGGCATACATTTTTTTAAAGGAGAAGGGAAATCTTTTATGTAAGCCTCGGTGGCATCATGAAGAAGCCCTTCCAGAGCAAAATGCACTGGCGTTAAATAACTTACCAGAACGGAATGCTGAGCCACTGAATAGAAACTTTCGCATTGCCCACCAAAACGGCATTCATTTGACAAGCCCTTAGCGATATCAATTATATCTATATCATTTATACTGAGATTAAGAAAATCAATTTTCTTGCCGCTAAAAGTAACGATAGTGGTTGCTGAATGCATAAACCCGCCCCAAATAAAATAACTCTCAGACCATTTACCTGGAGTATAAAAAACGCTTTATCGAAAAAAAAGGACGCATGTCCTTTTTTCGAAAGGAGTTTTATTATAAGAGTTGATGACGATTTGAGAAAATGGTATAGATGCGCCAGAAATATCATCGCTGACAGGTTAACCTGGGGATGCCAGGCATATGACTTGAGATTATTTCATGCGCAATCTATAATAATTCACAAACAAAGCGTTGAGTCACCTTTATGAAATCATTACAAATAGATTTATCACATTCTGACATTCTGAACTCTAAACTTAAATTCATTTTACCAGATGACATACTCAGCAGAGCTAAATTACTGATTTTTAATAAGGGAGAGATTTTACTCCACCAAGGAGATTCCCCATCGGGAGTTTACTGTTTAATTAAAGGTAAGGTACAAATAGAGCATTTATCTAAAGATGGTAAAGATATTACTTTTTGTATAGAAGAACCTCTTTCTGTGATTGGTGCCATTGAAATTTTCCAACATGATAGCACCAGCAGAAATCTGAGTACAGTAAAGATCCTTAAGACGTCAACGATAGTTTATTTTTCACTTAACTATATAAATACTATTGGATTAAATGAGCCAGTTTTTCTTCGTTTTCTTTGCCAACAACTTGCAAATAAATTATTCATCTCTTCTCAATTAAAAACCACTATGTGTTTAAGTTCATTACAGAGAGTGTCAAATTACCTCATGAATGAATATAATAAACATGGTTCCGTTATCAGGCTTGAGCGAAGAGAATTGGTCGCATCATTTCTTTCCATTTCGGTGAGACATCTCAATCGAGTTTTAGCAGAGTTACAAGAAAATCAAATCATAGAACTCAAGAATAAAACGATCATAGTGAAAGACAGTGAATTATTAAAGCCAGAGTAATCTGCAAATAACCTTCGCACCACATTCTACCACAGCCGCTTTCAACGCCATCGGAAGATGGTTCATTTATATGAAGCCTTTTTTAATCACAAGTTTTTTATTCTATAAAAGCACTAGCCATATATAAAAACTATGGCACACGATTTTTTCACAAATATCTTAGCGAAGTTAGCGCTCAGAATACTAATCGTTATTGAAGCGAGACCGACTGGCATGTCCACTAAAAAGAGATAGATGTCCTTTTTTTTGGATGCATTGTTCGTCATCTTATCTCGTGACAAGCTTCCTTACTGAGAGAAATACTATGAGAAAATTACTTATTGATACTGATACCGCTTCTGATGACGCAGTCGCTATTGTGATGGCACTCAGAGAGCGTACCGTTAGGGTTGAAGCAATCACAGTAGTCGTTGGTAACTGTGAGATCGAACAGTGTGTTCAAAACGCATTAGTGAGTATTGAAAAAGCCGGAACATATGCTCCTCCTGTATTTTCCGGAATGACAAAGCCGCTTATTAAAACCCACTTCACTTCTCACCATATTCATGGCAAAGATGGTATGGGTAATATGGAAAATCCCCCCACCACCCTAAAGTCGGAATCACTTCATGCGGTAGATGCGATTCTTCTTTATGCAGAAAAATTCAAAGGTGAACTTGAGATCGTTACCCTGGGACCTCTGACTAATCTGGCAATGGCAGTACTGAAGGAACCAACGCTTGCGAAAAAAATTAAACATGTTTATATCATGGGCGGTGCCGGCCTTACTTCGGGAAATATCACGCCTCTGGCTGAGTTCAATTTTTTTGTTGATGCGGAAGCCGCTAATATAGTGATGCAATCAGGGCTCCCTATGACAGTCGTTGGGTGGGAAATAGGCATGGGAGAAGCTTTCATTAATGAAGATGATATAGCATACCTCAATCAACTGAGCCCCTTGGGTCAGTTCGCCGTAAGATGCAACAAATCCTTGATGGAGTTTAATGCAGGCCGAACGGTACGCAAGGGTTTTGATTTGCCAGACCCCACCACCATGGCAGTAGCGCTTTTTCCTGATATTGTTGAGGAGGCGTTTTCCCGTTATTCCTGGGTGGAGTACAAATGTGAGTCATCGTATGGACATTATGTTATCGATGCGACAGACCTTACAGGGAAAGCACCCAATGCCAGAATTATACTTAAAATAAAAAGTGGTATGTTCAAAGAGAAATTATTCTCGTTACTCGCAGACTCCGCAATGATGTATAGAGGAACTTTAGATGCATTTTAATTCCCGAAGGATTCCGAAAATTGAGCTTCACGTTCATTTGGATACTTGTATTAGCTATCATTGCGCAAAAATGCTGATGCCTGCACTGAATCTTAAAGTATTTCAGTCGAATTTTATCGCACCGAGTCAATGTACTGACCTGGGAGATTTTTTAAGAAGAATTTCTCCGCAGCTGAGCTTATTACAAACCCACACTGCATTACGTCAGGCCGTCGAAGACATGTTTGATCAACTCCATGCTGATGGGGTAATTTATGCTGAGTTACGCTTTGCGCCACTCTTACATCTTAATCAATATCTTACGGCTGAAGAGGTCATTGAAACCGTCCTGGATGCCATGCAGATAAATAGCCATATTTTTGATATCAAAGCCAATTTAATATTATGTACACTGCGTCATTTTACGGCAGAACAGAGCCTTGAGACGGCAAGACTGGTGACAAAATACCTGCATTATGGGGTTGTCGCGCTTGACCTTGCAGCTGATGAAGCCCGCTACCCGCTGGATAACCATGTTGAGGCGTTTAATTATGTACGCCAGCATGGAGGCAACTGTATCGCACATGCAGGAGAGGCTAAGGATTTCGTCAGCGTAAATGAAACGCTTAATAAACTGAAAGTTTCTCGCATCGGACATGGCGTCAGAAGCATTGCTGACAGAGCGACACTAGATCGGTTGCTTGAAGAGCATATCCATCTGGAGATTTGCCCGGGTTGTAACATTGTCTGTAATATTTATCCTTCCATTGAAGAGCACCCTGTTAATGCGCTTTTTCGTGAAGGCATTTCATTAAGCATTAATACTGATGCCAGAACCGTTGCCAACACCTCACTGGATAAAGAATATCAACTATTACATCATGTTTTTGGATGGGACACAGAAGAATTTCTGGTTTGCAATATCAATGCTATTGACGCATGTTTTGCCTCGCTACCGCTGAAGAAACAACTCAAAGCGAATCTTACGGGGTGATAATCCCAGACATACATTTAAACAACAGGCATGAGCGCTCATTACATCGAATATGAAATAACATGACCACATTTTTGTATCTAATACTCTGTGCGATGTCTACCGCCGCCGGCACCGATATGGTTTTGCCTGCTATTCCACTTTTTGCTACAGTCTTTAATATCTCATCGGAGATATCACAAAGGATACTCTCCATATATGTAGCAGGTAATGCCTGTGGTTTATTACTATTTGGTAACCTGGCCGACCGCTTCAGCAAAATCAGGATGCTCTTCTTTGCGCTACTTTTATTTTCACTAACTTCTTTTGGTTGCGCGTATGCTCCAGAAATAACACTTCTTTTAATATTACGATTTATACAAGGGATGGCTTCTGCTGCAGCATCAGTTTTCATCCCTGGATTTATTAGAGGTTTATTTCCTCATCGGAAGGCAGCCCGGGCAATTGGATTGTTAGGGAGCATACAGGCATTAGTTCCGGCGATAGCCCCTGTAGTAGGTACACTTATCCTGCAGTTCTTTAACTGGAGAATCACGTTTATCTCTCTGGGCGTACTGACGATGGCTTTAGCTGTAATGATAAGGTTTGCAAAGGGACCAGAACGAAACCCAGGCCAGCACACGCCTGGAACGTACGTACAATTATTGAAAAATGCTGTTTATCTTCGCTATGCATTGAGCCAGGCTTTGGCCGTTGGCGGTCTGATAACGTTCGTATTCGGAGCACCAAGCGTCATTATCCTTTCCATGGGCGGGAACCTGAATGACTTCATCCTTATGCAAATGTTGAACGTAGGAGGTTACATCATCGCCGCCAACATTTCTCCGGGGTTGGCTGAACGTTTTAGCCATGAAAAAGTAATTCTTGCCGGCACGCTTATGGCATTGCTCAGCGCCTTCGCGCTATCGGGATATGGTTTCCTGAACGGAAGCCGGGCTTTTGTTATGACCATACTCTTTACGCCAATGGGTTTTGCGCTGGGGTTAAGGGGCCCCGTCGCCTTCTACAGGGGTATCGTTTCTGCAGGCAGTAATGATGCCAGAGGATCTGCGCTTATGATTTTCCTCACCTTCATAACGACTGCGCTGGGGTCACTCATAACTGGACATTTTATTACGGGTGGGCTCACCCCTCTTGCCATGTCAGTCACCGCCATGTTCTTACTGTCATTTTTGCTTTTTGTGTTATTGCCAAAACTGAACCGCCAGTGAATAAACAACAATGGGTAAGTCAATATTCTTTACAGCAGTGCATGAACGCTGTTGAAGAGTCGCTTCGGGGCGCAGCGGACATTGCACCCGCCCACCCCGGCAGTTAAAGCAAAGGAACTCCCCGGTACCTGTCTTGTCAGTCACCAGACGTACACTTATCAGGAACCCGAATCCGCCTCAATTAGGATAGGTCATCGGCGTCCGGTTTCTGCGCACGGTGGATCTTGTCACGGATCTTATCAACTGATGCTTTGATGTCAGCAATGATGTCGGCATCCATCCCAAGGGTATCCACGATACAGCGCGTGATAGTGCTGGTCTCGCGTTTCAGCGCCTCACCCTTCTCCGTTAGGTGGATAAGCACTTCGCGCTCATCCTTCGGATTGCGTGTCCGGGTGATCAACCCCGCAGTCTCCAGCCGTTTCAGTAAAGGGGTCAGCGTACTGGACTCAAGAAAAAGAATTCCACTCAGTTCCTTCACTGTCCGCCCATCCTGATTCCACAAGGTGACCATCACCAGATACTGGGGATAGGTCAGGCCAAGCTTATCGAGCATGGGACGATAGAGCTGGGTAAAAGCATGTCCCGCTGAGTAAAGAGAGAAACAGAGCATACCGTGCACATCGGGCAGGGAATCCTCGGAAGTAGTGTGTTTAGTCATATGTCCTCCAGTCTCCCTAAAATAATTTGCATACGATTTAATTGCAAGCGATTGACAAAGGCAAAAAGGGCTGCCATATTCATTTGCACACAAACAAGTCGTACACAAACTAATAGCACAACACATGACAGGAGAACGAAATGACAACTTTCACCACCACAGACGGAACCGGCATTTTCTACAAAGACTGGGGTTCAGGTCAGCCTATCCTCTTCGCTCATGGATGGCCGTTATCGTCTGATGCCTGGGATCAGCAGATGCTGTTTTTCAGCCAGAAGGGTTTCCGGGTCATCGCACACGACCGTCGCAGCCACGGGCGTTCGGACCAGACTTTCCACGGTAACAATATGGATCAGTATGCGGACGATCTCGCTGAGCTGATTGAGGCGCTGGATCTGAAGGATCTGATTTTAGTGGGTCACTCAACAGGGGGCGGCGAAGTTGCACATTATATCGGTCGTCATGGTACCTCACGTGTGGCTAAAGTCGTTCTGGTCGGCGCAGTCCCTCCTCTGATGCTCCGGACGGATGCCAATCCTGACGGCACCCCAATGGAGGTGTTTGATGCCATCCGCGAAGGCACGGCCAAAAACCGCTCACAGTTTTACTTCGACCTGACGGTTCCGTTCTATGGCTTCAACCGTGACCATGTCCCCACCAATGACGGGTTGCGGGAAAACTTCCGCAGAATCGGCCTGCAGGGCGGTATTAAGGGGCAATATGACTGCATCCATGAGTTCTCTGAAGTCGATTACACACACGACCTGCAGCAGATTGATCGCCCTACCCTGATTATTCATGGCGACGACGACCAGATTGTCCCCATTAAGGCATCCGCACACCGCGCCGCTGAGATCGTCGCGAATGCGACGCTGACAATATATGCCGGCGGTTCACATGGACTGGCGGAGACAGAAGCCGATCGCTTTAACGCTGACGTACTGGCCTTTATTCGCAGCTAACAAGGTGGCCTGTTCCAGACAGGCCGCAACCATCATACGCATAGCCTTTAAACTGAATTGAAAAGAGGAACGATCATGTCCAAATTTGCTGCCTCCCTTGCCGTTGCCACCGTTTTGCTGTCTGCCAGCGCTATCGCAGAAACCGCTAAGCCGACTGTTGTCCTGGTTCATGGTGCCTTTGCCGACTCTTCTAGCTGGAATGGCGTTACCCAAATCCTGCAAAAGGACGGGTATAACGTCGTCGCTGCGGCGAATCCGCTGCGCAGTGTTTCGACTGATGCGGCTTACGTCTCTTCCGTGGTGAACAATATTAAGGGGCCGGTCGTCCTTGTCGGCCATTCCTATGGTGGCCAGGTCATTACGAACGCGGCCCGTGATACAAACAATGTGAAATCGCTGGTGTATGTCGCCGCATTTGCTCCGGATGCCGGTGAAGCGGCGGCCGACCTGGCCGGAAAATTCCCTGGCGGCACGCTTGGCCAGGCGCTCGCCGCACCGGTGAAGCTGGCTGATGGTAGCGTCGATCTCTCCATCGACCAGGCGAAGTTCCACCAGCAATTCGCACATGACGTTTCAGCTAAAGAGGCAGCGCTGATGGCCGCAGGGCAAAGACCGATTACCGAAGCGGCTTTAACTGAAAAGTCAGGTGCGCCTGCCTGGAAAAAACTGCCCTCTTACTTTATTTACGGTGACGGCGACAAGAATATCCCCGCCCAGGGTTTGCGATTCATGGCTGAACGCGCGGGCTCAAAACACACCGTGGTGATCAAGGGCGCATCCCATGTCGTGATGGTTTCTCATCCGCAGGACGTTGCCACACTTATTGAGGAAGCGGCGAAGTAAACATCGCTCTCCCCCCTGAACGCCATCCCTCGTCTGAGGGATGGCCGTATATGTAATGCCTCTTATGTTCCTGCCGGTATCCGTGAAAATGACATCCGCGGTATTCTTAATAATCCCAGGGACCCGGAATGCAACGGAACGTATCGCCGTCGACAGCAACATGGCAGACAGACGGGAATGAGAGATGAGTAGCGATCAATGACTCCCTGTTATCTGCCAGTTCCTGCAACAGACGAATGCGAATCTGTGCCGCTTCTTCGGGATAATGGTCGAAACCATTGAACCAGTCAGGATGTTCAAACCCAACCTGGAAAATAGCATCGCCGGCAAAGGTGAGTCGTTCCCCCTCAGAGGCCAGCCTTACCACGCTGTGTCCGGGAGTATGCCCGCCTGTACGAACAACACGCACGCCGGGTGCAACCTCGTATTCATCTTCGAATGTATGCAGTTGAGTCTGGTACGCTTGCAAAAATTGGGTAGCGGTTTGGCGCAGCGCTTCCGGGAAACCAGGCGGCATGGAAACCTGTGAAAAATCGGGGTCACGCCAAAATTCCACCTCAGCAGCAGCGACATGAATGCGAAGATCTGACCGCATGCGCGCTTTCACACCCTCAATAAGCAGCCCACCAACGTGATCCATATGCAGATGCGTGATAATCACATCCGTGACGCTGGCAAGATCTATCCCCGCTGACGCCAGGCGGTTAACCGTTCGCCCGGCGCGGGGTAAATCAGGGAAAGCCTCCCCCATCCCTGCATCAACCAGGATCGTCCGGTCACCGCTATGCACGAGAACCACATTTAATGCCCAGTCGAGAAAATCGGCAGGCAGAAACTTATCTTCAAACCAGTGGGTACGTTCGGAGGCCTCCGCGTTATGACCCAACATGGGTCCAGGTAATGACAACACGCCGTCACTGATCACCAGAACATCAATCTTACCGACCTGTAGTGCATAACGTGATGGCACCTTTTCATAAACGGCTTCCACATGCGAGGTACCATTAACAGGTGCTAACGACGCTGCATCATTCTTAGATATCGCCATATTTCCTCCGGACAACATAATTAATCGATTTAAGGGTATACACACCGTAGAAATGACTTTTTCCCCTCTGTTATTTCCCATCATCAAAAATAAACATGCAGACAGAACACAATGAAACAGGGTTAAAACATCGCTATACTCTTAGGATGCCCACTGTTATTAACAGGTATACTCATGAAAAATCATGACATTCCTCTTGACGATGCCGTTCATAAAATGGCTCAGGTATTAAAGAACCGACCTGAATTAGGCATAGACAGTGGAGATGCGCTGCAAATTCGCTGTTATCACTGGCCGCATGGGCCATTGCATGAAACTATCCCGCCACTCGATCAACATGTGATTATTGCTCACGTTGGACATATGCAGCGTGTTGAGCGAAAAACAGAAAATAAAATCGTTAAAAACACGATCCGGAAAGGCGCCATCACGACAATTCCTCAGGGAAGTACATCTCGCTGGGATATTGCTGGTCTTGTAGATGTTATGCATTTATATATTCCTGATAATATTTTCGCCGATCTTCTGAATCAAATGGAGATACCCACTGCTGAGTTACTCTTACGCACAGCGCATTTTGATGAGACGGCATCAAAAATTACGCTGGCCGTTGCGGAAATCATTTCGGACAATAACAAAATTAACCAACTGCTCTGCGAGCACTTAACACTGTCATTAATATTACAGTTAATAAAAAACCACTCCAACACGCTGACAGCCGCAGGCCAGTCGCAAGGAGTATTGTCTTCGCGCGCATTAAAAATGGCGCTGGAAAAACTGGATAACAGCCCGATAGGTGATGTCACGATTAAATCACTGGCTCTTGAACTGGGAGTTTCCTCAGCTCATTTCTGCCGTGCCTTTAAAAACAGTACCGGCTTAACCCCGTACGGGTGGCTTAAGCAGCGCGTAATGGAACGCGCTTTCCACGAGTTACAACACACCGATAAACTGATTACAGAAATTGCCATTGAAAGCGGCTATGGCTCGCAAAATGCATTTACCCAGGCCTTCAGAAAAATAACAGGCTTGACCCCCGGTCAATGGCGTGAAAAAAAGAACACGCGTTGATGCTGCCTGCCGCCAGGCAGCATCAACAGAGATGGCCTGTTACGGAACAATAATGTAATCAGGGTTAGCAACAGAAAACATTTTCTCTCTGTCGGGTTCTGGCGGATAAATCCACTGAGTATTAATTTCCTGCTTTATTTTTTTCGCTTCCATGCCCTGGTACATAACCTGATGATCCCAGCCTTCCGTGTAGACCGCCCCCCATTTGCCCAGATCAAGACAGGTAACATATTTTGGCTGGCTGTAAGAATGCAGCGGTAATCCCAGTATTTCTGCTGCCGCGTTATGACCGGCGACGCGCCCCAGGCTCATCGCATGCTGGCAGGACATGACGTTATAATTACCTTCATCATCCGTAGGGACTTTTACGGTATCGCCGGTAACGAAGATACCCCTGGCGGCAGGTGCCCGCAGATACGCATCCCCAATAACACGGCCCAGATTATCGTGGTCGCCCGGGATGAGCCCGGCTAACGCGCTGGCCCGCATTCCCGCCGTCCATATCACCGTTTTACTGGGGATAAATTCATCGTCCGAAAGCATCACCCCCTCATGTGTAGAGACATTAAAGTTGTATCCTTTAACCTGAAAAAGACTTTAAAGTTGTAAAGTTTTAAAAAAAACACATACAAAACATGATGCTAAGTGTGTATCACACGCTGTTCCAACATTATGCCTTGATGTTCTTGCAGGAACTGCAATTTACAGGAGGAAAAAGGTGTTTTTGTAGTTATCTGGCGTTACGTGACAGTGTTGGTCAGATACTTCCACCTCTTCAGAGTTAAAGTTTGATATATGGGAAAAAAAAACGCTCCCGGACGGGAGCGTAAGCCAGTGACTTCGGCGTCAAATGAGGGTCTAACAAGTGGAGCTGCGGGTTAATTCTGGGTGATCTGACTGCGATGCTTATCAGCCTGCTGCTGGTGAACAACGGAAGACTGACCATTATTCGCCTTCTCATGTACAGCTGCGGCCTTCTCATGCTCGCTCATTTCAGAAAATGACTTTGCTGTTTCGTTGGTAGCTCCGGGTTTAGCTTTCATCATTTTTTTATGCATTTCAGCCATGTCCTGGTGGGCAGCAGAATTGCTGTTTTGCATCATGTCATGGGACATTGCGGCCTGATCGTGACTGCTCATATCCATCATTGTCATGCTGTCTCCCTGAATTGCACTTTTTTCAGCAGATGACTGCATGATGCGCCGCGCGATAAATGCGCCCATTTCCGTGAGATAAATGGCACCGCTGCGGCGTTTCAGTAGTTGCAAAAGAATTACAATCCTACCGCGTCATCCTTCCTCTGACCATCTACCGGAAAATACCGGTAGAGCGTCGATAACCCCACCCCGTAGATAATAGCCAGCTGCTGGCGGGTATGCCCCTTAGTTAATAGCCGCCCAATCTGTTCCCGCTCATGCGGCTTTAATGCATTGGGCCTTCCGCCTATGCGTCCCTGTGCTCTGGCTGCTGCCAGTCCGGCAAGTGTACGTTCGACGATTAGCTCACGTTCCATCTCCGCCAGTGCCGACATCACATGGAAAAAGAAACGCCCCATGGCAGTGCTGGTATCAATACTGTCTGTTAAAGAGCGGAAGTGGGCACCGCGCTCATGCAACTCTGATATCAGTGCGATCAGGTTCTTAACGCTGCGCCCCAGCCTGTCCAGTTTCCACACAACCAGGGTGTCTCCGCTATTAACGCACTTTAAAGCGCGTTTCAGACCGGGGCGGCTGGCAACTTTTCCGCTCATACGGTCTTCAAAAATGCGGTCACAGTTTGCGCTTGTGAGTGCATTACGCTGTAAATCGCTGTTCTGGTCGATTGTTGATACACGGATATAACCAATGACGGCCATCAATTCTCCTCCTCTATGTCGCGGAGGGAGGATTTTTACAGATTTCGCTATGTGTAACCGCTTTTCCAAAAACCTTGGTTTGGGAACAGCGGCAACGAAGAACGTAGGAGTCGGTGCCGGACAGATACCTGACATGTCCAGCTTTACCAACGCGAGTGGGTGGCAAAAATTGCCAGGTGGGAAAATATTACAGTGGGGAAAAGCAGGTTTTCCTGTGGGGCAAACTCAGATTTCAGTTCCTTTCCCTATCAATTTCCCCAGTGTGGTTAGCAATATTCAGCTTACATTTGCAGATATTAACTTTTCTGGTGTAACCCCCTCGCCAACTTTAGCGGTGGTGAATAATACAGTAAACGGCGCAGGATTTGGGGCGTATATGTCCGGCGCAGGCGGTTTCAATGCATACTTTTTTGCTATTGGGAGTTAATGTGAACACATATTTTTATAGCGCTAAACACAACAGCTTTTTCCCGCTTGAGCTTAAAGATGATTATATCAATGGCATCGGTTGGCCAGAGGATGCAGTCGAGGTAACAGAACAGGTATACAGCGAATTTACAGGTGAGCCTCCTCAAGGACAAAAAAGAGTAGCTGGAAAAAATGGATTTCCTGAATGGGAAGACATTCCCCCTCCGACCCGTGAAGAAATTGTGGCGCAAGCGGGGGTTGAAAAGCAGAGCCGAACTGATGCTGCGAATGACTTTATAAACAGCAATCAGTGGCCAGGAAAAGCGGCCATGGGCCGCCTGAACGATACAGATAAGGCGAAATATAACGCCTGGCTGGATTACCTTGACAGTATCGGAGCCGTTGACGTATCAGCTGCTCCGGACCTTAACTGGCCTATACCACCGGGGATGTAGGCCACTCGATATTAGGTGCGCTGGAGGTGTCAACAGTCTCCAGTGCATCAAGATAATCCAGCCATAGATTATACTGTGTCAGCTCATCTCCTTTGAGTCTTCCTATCGCTGCCTTACCGGGCCATTGCCTGCTGTTCATGTAATCATTAGCTGAATTTATGCGCCCCTCTTTTTCAAGGTTTGCTTCCTGAATAAGCTGCTCTTTGGTTTTATCGGGCTCAGGAGGGTATGTAAATTTCTTACCGTCATAACTCCAGCCAATACCGACCTGAGTATCTTCTGGAATTGCGATAAGCTCACCATCAATATCTTTCGCAAAGGCATTATCTTCTCCATCCCACAATATAATATTAACCACCAGACCATCTTTAATTACTGCAAACTCTTTCATTATGCGTACTCCCAGATAATTACAATCCCCGGCGTGCCATTGCCTCCACGTGAACTGGCTGCTGTCGCCGTATGCACAGAAACAGCACCACCGCCACCAGAACCATAACCACTGGCATCAGACCCTTGTGTAGTACCTGATCCACCGCTGTTGATTGTTATGGCAATTCCGCCTGCGCCATAAATACTGTTTGCTCCACCGCCGCCTGTAGCATTCGAATCTGAATAAAGAATGCCATATGATCCGCCGGTACCTGGTGTACCAACAATAACGGAACCAGTAACACCAGATGAACCTGTCGCAACGTTTCCACCCGTAGGGAAGGTATTAAACGCTACGCCTCTGGGGCCTCCACGACCACCGGGAGCTGAAACCGCGCCGTAAGATGAAGTTCCTCCTGTGCTACCATCGGCTCCAGCTGCCGTAGATACTCCGCCAGCCCCACCTGCACCAATAACAATACTCACCGGCCCTGTCGGTGTATGCTTGCAAACCGCATAAGCACCTGAAGCTCCTCCGGCACCTGCGGCAGCCCCTGCGCTTGGCGTAGCCGCATTACTACCACCGCCGCCACCACCGCCAAGAACCTCAGCGATAACAAATTTAGTTCCGGCCGTTGGGGTATATGTCCCGCTAGCTGTAAAAGTCTGGGCATTTATAAGTCTTCCTGTGCCATCTCCCAAACCAAGGTTTTTGACAAAGAGCGCCGGGTCAGGAATATCTGTGCCGTTCTGGTCTTTGGCCAGCTTCTCCGCCAGCTTGTTCAGGACCGTGGTTGCAAAGTTTGGATCGTTACCAAGGGCATCAGCCAGCTCTTTGAGCGTATCCAGCGTCTCAGGGGCGCTGCCTGCAAGCGCCGCAAGTGCTTTGGCCACAAACTCCGTCGTCGCCAGCTTCTTGCTGTTGTCGCTATTTGCAGGCGTAGGCGCTGTTGGCGTGCCAGTGAATGTCGGGCTGGCTTTCGGTGCGTACTGGGTATGCGGGTCTGCTGCCGCGATGTGTTTCGCAAGGTCTGTACCGCCTTTCTCAACCTGTTGTTTCAGGTACAGCGTGCGGCTGGCCAGTTGTTTACCCTGACGGTTAGAAATTCCGTCAGGCCCACCCAGAACGGGGTCAGAGACCTCAATCTGGTAGATGCCTTCTTCCCACTGCGGGGTTTCGGGTAGGTTTGCCATAATTAACTGCTCCCGTGGTTATAGCTGCCGTCATAGTTGACGGTGTTGTTGTAGCGAATGGCGACAGACTGATACTCCAGGCTTGCCAGATGGCAGCGGGCCGGAGCAAAAGCAGCGAGCGTCTGGCGTAACAGCGCCGCCTGATCGTTAGTGATGGGCTGTTGAAGGATGACGCGATATACCGCCCAGGCTTCCGCATCGCCATGAACGAAAAGCCCGTTGTAAGTGTGTTTGCCGTCGTAGCCAATCTGGCCAGTGCCTTCAATCAGATCCACTTCGCCGAAGCCGAAACGGCGGATAATTTCCCTGATTGACCACGGCGTCCCTTTGTAGCGGTGCAGCTCGATAGCGGATTTGATAAGCATGCGGCGAACATCGTCATATTCCGCCAGCTCCCAGCCATCGCCGAACAGTGAGAACTGCTCGCCCAGCCATGGCAGCGCGGAACTGTCGACGATATCGACGAGATAGACCATCAGTACGCTCAGGTCGATGTTATCCAGCCGCCCGGCCAGTCTTCCCAGCGTTCTGAGACTGATATCACCCTCAAGCGGCGGCGGGAGTTGTAGCGGCTCAGCCATCAGACACTCCAGTCATGTTAAGAGTGATCGCCGTACAGTTTGCCCATTCGTTTTCTGCCACGACCTTCAGCACCGGTGTCACCAGTTCGACCTGATACACTCCGGCAACGGACAGCACGCTGATAATCTGACTGGGGACAATATCGCGCCCCAGCGTGGCGGTACGGGACGCTACCCAGTTCTGTATGGCGCTGTTGGCATTGTCCTTTATCGAGTTGGCATCCTGGTCACGATAGATAGTCATGTTGGCTTCAATGGCGTAATCCACCTGTACAGGTGTTTTAGCCCGCACGGTATCAGTGAGCGGCCTGACTTTTTCGTCCGAGCAGAAACTCTCTACCAGCGTGAGAATGCTGTCGTCCGGCAGGCCGGTACTGAGCAGCGGATACAGTTCTACGGTGCCGGGAACCGGGGAGAGCACAGCGACGTCGACGATGTTGGGATGAGCCTGCATTGCATGAAAGCGGTATGCCATACGGCTTCCGGCGTTGGTGAATGACTCCGGGGCCAGTTTGATACGCTCGCGGAGCCTGTCATTGTCTTCCTGCTCTGAACCACCAGAACTGGCCGCCAGATTGGTCACCTGCAGGTCGACGTTATCAATTTCATCGAGCAACTGACTGACCTGTGCAGGCTGCCAGCCGTTGCCAGCGGCCCCCGGCTCGGTACAGGTGGCCGTGGCATTGACCAGCAGCAATCCGGCCTTTAACACCACGTCCGTGTCGGTGGCAAAAATGATGCTGTCGGAAGCACTGACGCGGGTACCCGCCGGAATCAGCACGTCAATGGCCAGTGCCTCATCCACGGAGAACTGGAGCGTGGTGGTGGCAGGCTGCGCGGCAAGGCGGTAAACACCGACCAGTTCACCGAGGTAATCAATCATCGGCTCACGGGCAAAGGCGACCAGATTCTGTTTGGCTGCTTCCTGCGCCGCTACCCTGACCAGCATTTCGCGGTATGCCCACAGGTCAATCAACAGGCGCTCAGCCTGAGCGGGGTACAGCGTTTTGCCGGTTGCGGCTTCGTACTGTGCAATCATTTCAGCCGTGATTTTGTCGGCATCACGTTCAATAAAATCGGGTTCTGTCAGCGCCATAGCAACTCCTGAGTCCGGGGCTGTCCGTCAGAGCCTTTCCAGCTCACCCGGAGCGTAAGATGTTCGCCGTCGACGGCGGGTTTAACCGACATAAGCTGGCAGCGAGGCTCCCAGCGCCGGATGGCATCAACGGACTCGCGCACCACATGTGGGATAGCCCGGTCGATGGGCCAGTCGATATAAAGATGCAGGTTGCTGCCGAACTCCGGGCGATGCGGGTCGCTGCCGCGAGGAGTTCGCAGGATGATTTGAATGGCCTGCCAGATATCATCCAGCCCCCGGACGATTTCGCCAGGGGCCTGCAGGGCCGGTTGCCAGAATACGGAAGTTGTTTTCATGGGGGCAGTATTGCCCCTGTGCGGGAACGCCGATATTAAAGGCGTTTAAGAAGGTCAGTGGGAATGGTGATTAGAGTTCTGGCCGTCAGACAGCATGCTACCTGTGGAGTGGGCATTGCCGTTGATTTCAAGGTTGCCGTTCACCGTGGTGGTGTCAGCGGTCAAATCAATGGTTTTCCCCTTCAGGCTGATACCTACCGCAACCTCGATTACTACGCGCTCGATACCACCTTTGACCGTCAGCGTATGGGTCGCGCGGTTATAGCTGAACTCTGCGCCATCCGCGTATTTCGTGCCCCGGACGTTTTTGTCGCTGAACGGTGGCTTATCGACGTCTGAGTACACCGCGCCCAGAATGACACCATCCTCGCCGTTGGCATCGAGCAGCACCTCAACCTGCTCCCCCACGTCAGGGAGCCAGTAATCCTTGTTATCCTGGGTGTTGCGCTGGAGTACGTTAAGCCAGTTAGTGCGCAGGTTATCGCACTCAGGCAGACGAACGCGGGCCTGAACCTTGTCGGCATCGACGGCGCTGACCGTACCGACCTGACGGGTGACACCTGCCATTATTTCTTCTCCTTTGTTACCGTAGATGTGCTGCCGTCCGGTTTATAGACGGTCAGTGTCTGACTCTTGCCGGTCTTTTTACCTTTCTTCGCCTTGCCCTGCGTGACCGGCCCTCGCGCCACCTCCAGTTCGGTGATATAGCCGCTGTTGCGGTCAAACGCATGGCGGGCAGTGGTTATCAGCCATGGCCCGGATAACTGTCCAAAACCCACCAGTTCAATTTTGTTGCCTGCAGTCAGTTGAGGCGTCCCCATCAGCGTCAGGGAGCCGTTCTGCTGGTATTCATTATGCTTGGCCAGCGCCGAATCCGCTTTAATCCGGGCGCTGTCCGGGTCGCTGACGCGGCTGTTGACCTTCAGTGAGTCGGCACTGGTGACCTTACCGCCTTTGGTTTGTTTGTCGCTTTCGCTGGTACCGCCATCAGCTTCGTAGACGATCAGCTTTTTATCGCTGCTCTTCTGGTGTTTTACCTTTGCGGATTTGTAGACGCGGTTGATGGTGTCACGCAGGGAAAAGCTGGCCACATCCTGTGGCTTCAACTGTTTTACCGGCTCCTGACCGCGCAGTGTGGCCAGATGAGAGAAAATCAGCTGGTCGCTGACCACTTTTACGGCATAACCATACTCGCTGGCCAGCCGACGCAGGAAGCCCACGTCCGTTTCAGCGTACTGGGTCACCCGGTCAATTTTGATGGACTCAATACTGCCAACCATCTTCAGCTGATGCTTTTTGGCAATCCGCCCTGCGATGGCCGCCAGCGTGGTGCTCTCGAAACCACGACTGGATTTAGTCCGCAGGGCGTTGTTGACCGACGTGGCCACACCCCGGATAGCGACAACGGACGCGGGCGAACTCACCTCGATCTCGTCTATAGAGAACGTACCGCAGGACAGCAGCTTCTCGCCCTGATAACCCATTTTCAGCGTCAGCGTGTCCCCCTTGCCCGGATACCACTTATCCAGCCAGCGGCCATCGGTGTCGTCCAGCTCCACCTCAATGGTATCGGACTCGCTTTTGATGTTATCGCTGTAGGTCACGCGGGTGACATAGGGGGCGATATCGGTGGTGATGTTCTTCTGCAGATACCACAGCGTGAACACCGGACTCAGAACATCGCTGACGCCGGTTAACGCTGATGCGGCCTGTGCAGTGCTGTTTATCTCAGCCATGGGGCAATATCCTCTTCTGTACTGACTTCTTCAGCCTCGATCACCGGGATCAGTAACAACAACCCGGAGGGCAGCACCGGCGTAATGGCCACGTGCGGATTGGCGGCAATTATCCGGGGATAGCCCAGTGGGTCGCCGTAGTACTGCCATGCCAGAGAATCCCAGCGCTCTCCGTCACGGGTGACATGTTCAAGAAACATCACACACTCCTCGCCAGAATTTTAGCTGCCATGGTGCTTAACCCTGGCGACATCCGGGTGAACGTGGTGCTGGCGGAGTTAAGCTGCCCGGAAACGGCATCCAGCGCCGCTGCGATATTGCTGCCGTCCACTCCGCTCAGCGAAGACTGTGCCTGTTGTACATACGTTGCCGCATCACTGGTGGCTCTGGCCAGACTGATGGCATCAGGCATGGATTCAGAGAGAGCATTAAACGCCGGAACGCTCTGGCCTAACGCCCCGGATACATTGCCCAGCCCGCTCATCAGCCCCGGTACACGGGTCAGTGCAACGGCGGGGTTATCCTTCATTTTCTGCGCCACCCGAACGGCACTGATAGTAGTCTGGAGAACAGACTGCGCCTGTTTGGCGTAGTTCACGCCGTCACGGACGTACTGCGCTACCCCAGAAGGTGAAGGAACGGCACCGGAGACTGCCCCGACGCCGGGTACCTGAGTGCTTATTGCAGGCGGCTGCAGCGGGTTTTTCGGGTCGCCAATGTACTCCCGGAGAGACGCGGTGGCATTAACGGCCAGCACGTTGCCGGTGCTGTCGGTCTGCTCGCTGGTCGCGGTCACGTCGGTAATCACGAACCAGCCTCGATAGTCACCGTTGCCGAAAACCAGCGCCAGCGCCTGATGGGCTTTCATGGCCGTTCGAAGACGCGCCAGCTCCACGTCAGGCACACAATAATGCTGATGGAAGACCAGGCTTATCTGGATTTCGTCCAGCTTATCGCCGACGAACTGCAGGCCGGGCTTACCCTCGATGCGGGCATGTTCGGCATAATCGACACCGAAAGTGGCCTCAAAGCCGTCCCAGTAGGTAATCAGTTCAAACTCAATATCACCCAGTACCGCAAACATTATTCGTATCCCCGACGTTGTTTCTGAGCCAGCAGACGTTCCAGCATTTTCTCCAGTTCATGCAGGCTCATATTCAGTGCGCCGGTCAGTCCGGCAGGCGCTGCGATTTCTTTGCCATTGAGGAAAAACTGAGGGTTAAAGCTGACCTGAATACCGCCAGATGTACCGCCTCCGGCTGCAGTTGCGCCACGGCCTGAATATCCCGCAGCCATGATTTCCGGCGACGGGATGCGGGGAACGTCCGGGGTCATTTCGGTGGCAAGACGTTGCCCCGCGAGTGCGGCCAATGGTGTGGTACGCTGCAGGCCGATAGCAGCACCCTGCGCGATGTTGTCACCAAAGCCCATAAACACGCGGCTCGGCGAATGGATGCCCAGCTTTTCCTTGAACCAGCCGCCGACACTGTCGCCCATATCTGTGACGGTGGTTTTGAGCGACTCCCATTTGTTTTTGATGCCGTTTATCAGCCCGTCGATAAGATGGCCACCGAAGTCAGTGAACTTCGCGGGAAGATCAACGCCGAGATATTTCAGCGCAGCCGCAAAGGCTTTATAGAGCAGACCAACCGGCGACCAGTTAATCAGCAGCTTACCAATCCCCACGATACCGCCGTTAAAAGCCTCTTTAATGTCAGCCCAGCGCTGTTTAAACCAGCTACTGACTGCGCCCCAGTTGCGGTAAATAAGATAAGCCGCCGCCGCGACGGCGGTGATAGCAAGACCAATGGGATTCATCAGCAGTGCCCGCCCAATCCAGAGAACGGCACGCCCGGCGATCATAATGCCGCGAACCAGCCCGCCTGACAGCGCCCCCCCCAGAGTTCTGGCTCCTCTGGCGACGGCGCTGAAGCCGGTCACCAGCCAGCGAAGTTTGCCGCCTTCACCCAGTGCGAGTGTCAGGCGAAGCCAGTTGGCCCGCAGGAGCACGGCATTTTTCCAGACGTTGACGAAAGGTGAAATAAGGAGATTCAGCCCGAGCTTGAGGCCGATGGTTGCCATCTTGAACGCAAGTAATGCGCCAATCACTTGAATTGTGCCGCTCACGAGTTGCGGATTAGCCGCTATCCATTTTCCAACGCTGTTCATTAAGGGGATGAATGTTTCCCCCAGCTGGATCAACGCCGGACGTAATGATTCTCCGATGCTAATGGCCGAGTCGTTAAACCCAATCTGCGTTCTGCGCCAACGTCCTTCGAGCGTATCATTTTGTTTCGCTGCATCCTTGTCCAGCGTAGACATTGCAGAGGGAGTGTTCATTTCCTGCTTGTTAGATTGGTACTTATCCCAGCCCTGACGCATAGACAGCAGATGGTTCACGGTCTGGATATCGGTAAAGACTTCCGCCAGTCCGAAGGACTCCATCAGCTTCTGCTGGCCTTCCTGATCGCCTCTTGAGCCTGCCGCCTTCCATTGCTGCACAAATGCCTTGCCTTTACCGTCGATAAACCGGTTGGCAATCATCAGGGAGGCTTCATATTGAGAGAACCCCTGGGCTACATAATTTTGCATTGATCCCTGGTAATCCACGCCAGCCTTAGCGTATTTCTGCGTGGTATCTCCGCGTCCCATTGCCGCCAGCCAGTTTGACATATTGGTGACGGCCTCTTCCGCTGAGCCGCTGCCTTTACCCACTTCCAGACTGGCGACGATCTGGGTTATAGCGTCTTTGCCGTAAATACCACGTGCAGCGAAGGCTTTGGCCATACCGGGTAACGCTTTCGCCATATCCTTCAGCTCAAACGAGCCTAGCTTGGCCCCGGTTGCCGCAATCCCAAACGCCTGCTCCAGCTCTTTGGCATCGGTAATTTTCAGCGCATCGCTAAAGGCGTAGGTCATTTTTGCGAGGTCAGTCATATCCGCTTTGGTGGCCGTGGCCGCTTTACCGAGCATCCCGGCAAAGGTCGCTGCCTGCTGCGGATTCATGCCATCGGCAACCAGTTGACCCACGCCGCCCAACAGAGATTCCTGGAGCTGATTGACCTGCAGGGATGCCCGACGAATGGCAGTACCGATGGCCTGTTCCTGCCTTGAATCCAGATCACCGGTGACACTGATATCGCGTAGCTGGGATTCAAACGATGAATATTGTTTGACAGAGGCCATGACCGGTGCGCCCAGCGTTCGGGCGATACCATAAGTCTCTGCCCCCTGGCCATAGAGCGCCATGCGGTTAGCTTTCAGCGCGTCACTGGTGGCTGATACTGCTGACAGACGGCGCTGCTGGCGTTCAATTTGCTCCATTGTGCGGCTTACCCGCAGCAGCTCACTGTTGAGGCGCTGCATCCGGGAAGAGCCTAACTGGCCATAACGTTCAGTTGCACGGGTTAAGGCGTTCTGGCGCTCCTGCAGGCGTCGGGATGTATCACCCAGGGAATCAAGGGCGCGTCGGGTGCCACTGACGGCTGAGCGGAAGCTGCTCCCGACAATGCCGCCAATAATGACGCCGACTGAAAATTCACTGGCCACGGTGGTTATCCTCTGAAAGCGGAAAAACGGAAGGAAAGTGTCTGAGAGGCATGCAGAACAGCCGCGTGTGGCGGCTGTTAAGTGATGAGGTGTTACTTATTGTCGCCGAACTCGCTTTTGATTTGCTCTTCAGCCTGCTCCAGCCACATCTCCAGATCGTCAGTATCGAGGGCATCAATCTCCCCCGGCTGAAATCTAAACCACCTCGCCAGCAGCCCCTGCGCCTGCATCAGCGTTTTCGTCGCTCTTACCCAGCCCAGTGACTTGCTGAAATCGTTTCTGCAGCTCCATGTAGTCAGCAAGATCCATGTTATCGAGGTCTTCCGGGAGAATACCGGTGCTACGGGCAATCAGCGGTTCGTCCCAGTCAGCCGGGTCTTTACTGATTTTGCGCACCTGCTTCAGGTCTTTGACCGTCAGGCGTTTCAGTTCAACCTGCTCAACTCTGGTGCCTGCTGCGGTGGTGAAGGGGTAAGACAGCTTAAAAGTATCGGATTGGGTCTGTGACATGATCGTGCTCCTGTGTAAGTTCAGAGCAGTATGTCTGGAGGTGGACGTGACGGATATTAAAGGGGATTAAGAAGAAAGGGGCCGAAGCCCCTGTGATATCAGTGAGTGCGAAAGCCTTTGCAGTTACGCAGGAAGGCGATAAGAAGCGCCTTTCCTTCAGATTTGCCGATGCCGGTGAACCAGTGGTCAGGTGGCTCCCATGCCTCAATCAGGTCAGCGAGCTTTCGTGCTTTAGAGCGTGTGCAGTCAATCGGGTAATTGGTTTTCTGGGTATTAAAAAGGTTTTCCACCCCCGGAATATCAAGGATGGTAAACCACGTACCATTTCCCATGCCAATCGAACCACAGTTCCCGCCTTTATCTTCAATCTCGACGGTCACCGTCAGCCCCCGATATTGATGCGGTAGTCGGTCAACTGGTCAACGCCGCCGACGCGGAAGATGTTGGCCAGATAGTCCAGCTCCAGCAGCTCTTCACCATCCAGTACCTGCTTGATGTATGTGCAGGTGAAGCTACTGGAGAACTCAGCGTTCTCGTGCTGTTTGAACGTCCCCAGCGGGTTCTTCTTGAACATGATTGTCAGGAATGTGACCAGCGGAATTTCGTCAATCAGCCCCTGCGAACTGTAACGCTGGACGCTGGAACGGCACTGCAGCGCCAGCGACTTATACGGGTTCGCGGCAGACAGCATCGCATCGCGGTAAAAGCTGTTCCACTTGATCTCACCCTCCAGCTTGTCGAAGCCTGCCGGGAGTTCCACCTTGCCCACCATCCCAAGCGCCTTATGCTCCTGCATGGTCATGGAGACGTCAGGCAGTTTGACCTCCTCGGCCCGGCCCAGCAGGTTAGCGCCATCCAGGTAGATGTTGGAATTCGTGATGCGGTTGATCTCAATCTTTGCCATCAGCTATTCCCCTTCAGGGTTAACAGATATTCCGAGGTGATCTCGGTCTCAAACGTCAGTCGCTCCAGCGGCGGTGGCGGCGTGTATTTGTAGCTCAGCAACAGGTGACCGGCGGCCAGCTCCGTCTCTTCGTTGCGGGCCGGATCAAACCAGCAGCTGAAGCCCAGCAGCGCACCGTCGCCAATCAGCTTGCGACCGTAGGCGTTGACCGACTCTGTCAGCGCATCAATCAGCGCCTGGGTGATCGGCATGTCGATGTACTGCTGGCTGAAATAACGCAGGGACTCGTTGATCACATCACCGGTGCGGCGAACGTTCTCAAAGTTGCGCATATGGGTGACCGTTGGCCATGCCGCCATACGGTTGCCCCACAGACGCAGGCCGCTGCCGTAGCTGCTGAAGACCGTGGTGATGCCCTGTTCGTTGAGCAGGTTCACCTCACTCTGCGGGTCGTCAATCATTGCTGACAGCTGGCGCTCCACGCCGGTGATACCCAGAATCTCCTGGTTGGAGGACGACCACCAGTAGCCCTTGTCCAGGTCGACCTTTGCACGCAAACCTGCAGCACGCTGGCTCAGCGGCTCCAGCCGTTCGCTGTTGGTGGCCGCGTCGTACACCTTGACGTGCGGGTAGCACAGACGGACGCGGTCGGAGCTGGTGTTGAAGTTAATGGTGCCTTCCGAGCCACGCCCCGCCAGAGCCTGAGCAAAAGTGGTACCAATCGGCGCGTCGATGTAGGTCACCGCGCCCAGCTTCTCAGCCATGGCGATAAGCTCAACCGAGACGCTGTTCTGGGTGCAGAAGACCGGGGCAATCAGGATTTTTGCGAAGTAGCCAAACAGGTTGAAGCTGTCGTTAAGCAGCTTCATGCCGGTACGGTTGCCCGCCGCATTAACGGCACCGATGATATCAGCCGGGGTGACTTTAGTGGGATCAGCATAGTTATAGCTGGCCTTCACCGTTGCATCTGCCGCGATGCTCTTACCGAGGTTGGTAATCACCCCGGTCTGTGCATCAAGTGAGTAGTCCTGACCTTCCACATAAGGCTGGCCATCGCTGTCCGGTTTCAGTACCAGCTGCGCGACCACCGGATTAGCCAGCTTCGCTTTGCCCGTCGCCTTGTCGAACGTTACATCTTCATCGGCCACAGCGGTTTTATGCACAGCCGGATCAAGCACGTTAATGACCAGAACGGTGCCTGCCCCATGGTCGTAGATCGCATCCAGCGCCTGCGGAATGGTAAAACCGGTGAGCTGGCTGCCAAACGCCGCTGCATCTTTCTCAGACAGGCACTGCACCAGCGTATTGACGTCCCCCATCGGGGCGGTACCAATCAGGCCAATGACGGCAGACTTCACCGTTTTTACCGGGCGGGCACCGTTTTCCACCTCAATGGTTTCGACGCCATGCAGATAGTTAGCTGCCATGGGAGTCCTCCGTTTTCACATCGTTGTCGCCGGCGTTCCTGCGCTTTGGTGACTGCACAACCGGTGTGCTGGCGGGTTTAGTCTCTTCAGATACCGGTGTCAGATGCTTCAGCGCCACCAGTACCTTCACATAGTCATGCTCCTCCGGCAGGGAAACATTCTTCCCCGGCCAGAGCAGGATTTCGGTTCCGTCCGACAGCGTGACGCCGCTGGCCGGGCCGGAATAGCGGTATTCTTTCATCACTCGCTTTCCTCATAGTTCACTTCGGTTAACAGCGGGCCGGACGGTAAATCGCTGTCTTCGATAAAGACGCTTTCAGTGGCAAAGTCGAGGGCGTACTGCCACAGCCCCTTGACCTCACCGATAAACACCTCGCGGGTCAGCCAGATGCGACGGCGGCAGTTCGGCGGGGTGTAGCCACCGAGGATGCGACGGACTGCATCCAGAACGTCAATCGCGCCTCTTTTACCGTTGAGCTGGCGGAAAACTACCGTGACGCAGAGCTGGATAGTCTGAGTCTGGAGCACCGCACCGATATCATTCGGCTTATCGAAGCGCGACCCGGCATAGCTCACCAGCAGCGCCCCAACCGGATGATTCAGGCGATACTCAGCCGGTTTCTCCGGGAAGTACTCCACCTGCAGCTGCGGCAGCTTCTCCCGTAACCGGGTCAGTACTGCATCGAGGACGGGCAGAACGTTCATCAGTATTTCTCCAGTAAGCCATCGCGCCCGCCAAAGGTGGGGCGACGTGCCCGCGCCCGGATTTCACCGGACTCAGGCACGTCTTTTTGAGTGGACTGCAGCCCCAGCGTCAGCTTGTTGTCACGCAACCCCTCCAGCTGTCGCCGGGCCTCTTTGTGGTCATCCTTCACGGTATCCGGGACAGCCCCTTCCGGGCGGCGGGTGTAGAGCCGGTAACGCACCAGCGTGATGGCAATGTCCCGCAGAACGGTCGGTATCTCCGCCAGCGGCAGGGTATAGCGTCCGCGCAGATGGGCATCAATCAGTTCATCGGCATAGCGAATACAGCTGTCCACCACCTCAGTTTTCACCGTCGCGGGCGAGTCGAAGTCCAGCTCCTCATTGGTGAGCTGGATTAGCGTCCGCTCAGGAACCTGTTCAAGCAAATCCGCGAGGGTGCAGTACATATCACACCCCGCGCAGGATACGGATAACGTCACCTTCGGCCAGCGCCTCATCCAGCGCAATCCCGGCAGAAATGCCCGCCGGGGTCTCGCCCGATGCGGCTGTCTGGGGAACGGCGCAGGCATTCTCATCCGACTGGACGTTCTGCCCTTTAGCAATCGCAGCACCAGCCTCGACGGCAACAATACCCAGTACGTTGACCGGCGTTACATCACCGGCAGCAGCATCCACCTCTGCCACACCGAGCGCCACGGCACCGGCCTGACAGGGGCCATTATCGGCACCGACAAAGCGCTGTTGCGTCAGCGCCGCGCTGGCCGTCACGGTGGTGGTCAGAATGACCTGTTGAGTTGTACCCATGACCGTCTCCTTATTTCACGATGTTGGTGACGAGATACCCGGCATCGCCACCGACCACGGCGACTTTGTAGATATCGGTATAACGGCAGTACTTCACTTTGCCGCCGACACCGTCGTATTTATCCGCCACCGGCATCCCTTTACGGCGCAGGGTGTAACCGAATGACGGCTCGTTTTCGTCGGCGCTGTCGGTGCCTGGTTGCGGTTTGCCAACGTAATGCAGCATCAGGTTGTCACCCCAGATATCGGTCGGGACTTTGTCCTTGTTCTGCGCGTCTTTCATGGAGGCCATGGAGACCGGCTCGCCGATCGCCACATCTTCCAGTTGGAAAAGGTCTTTCAGAATTTCGATGGTGATACGCTTGCGCTCGTTGGCACCAATCGCGGCCTGAATCGCCGGGTGGAACTTCAGCAGCGACATCACGCTGGCCCCCATGGTCATCAGGTTCGGACGCAGGCCGGTGGCGTTACGCACCGCTTCGATCCCGCCTTCAATGATGCCAATCGGGTCACCCTTGCCACCGCCCCAGCGGTCAGCCGCAGCCAGCGCTTTGACGTTAGCCGCGCGATAGACGTTTTTGTCCTGGGCCAGACGGGCCGCATACAGTTCGCGCTTCAGGTTGACGCCGCTCGTCACACGGCGAATGGCTTTGGCCTCTTCGTTGAACATCGACTCCGCCTGCTCGCGATAGTCCACCGGCGCAGCCAGATCGTGCTCGTTGAGAACCAGGTCCAGCTTGCCGGTTTTCTCGCGCACCAGAACGTTACTGTCAGCCCCCACGGCACGCTCGGTGTCGTACTCCACAAAAGCGGATTTACCGAAGGTCGGCACGGTCACACCTTCCTTATCGGTAAGGACAATGGGGAAGATGCGTTCGCCGATGAACTCGGCATTTTTATAACCGCGTGCGATGCTGGTCAGCACCGGGTCAACGACGCGCTTACCCTTTAAATAGTCAGACATGTTCTCTCCTTAATTACAGGCAGCGGGAGACAGCAGCGTCGTAGCTGATGCCTTCTTTTTTCGACAGTTCCAGCGCTTTCTGATGCAGCGCCAGACGTTCCGGGTCGGCTTCAGCAAACTCCGCTGACGTCGTTTTGATATCCGTGTTCACGCGGTCTTTGGTCGCGTGCTCACTGAAATTCAGTACCGGATCAGTGCTGTCCAGCAGCGTCTTAAACGCCGTGGCCAGCGGGGTGCGGGTATCGCCTTCAGCAAACTCAACCGGCTTGTCACCTGCAGAAACCGCGTCCAGGATGGCCACGACTACCGACTTCGCTTTGGGGGCCAGGCGGCCATCGCCAACCAGCTTCTCGGCAAAGGAGACGTTCTCCGCGTGCAGTTTGTCCTGCTTGCTCTTCGCTTCCTGTTCTGCCCGCTGGGTGGCTTCCGCTTTCAGACGTGTGTTTTCCGCCTGAAGCGCTTTGATTTCTTCTTCAGTCATGGTGCTGTTCTCTTGTTGAGGGTTGGGATTGTGCTCACTGAAGTCCGGTTCAGACTTCCCGGTGTCGCGGTAAGCCTCTTCACGCAGGGAGTCCACCTGCCATGAAGGAAGCACCTTATCGGTCTCGTCCAGCCCGAACTGAGCAATCAGAAAATCGCGCAGACGGCCCCATAAAGAGGCATTGGTGATATCACTCCAGTCGGCAAACTCCACGACGCCTTCTTCTTTCTCACCAAACGAAACCTGCTTCAGCCCCTTAATGGAAGGTGGCTGCGCCCCCAGAAAGCCGACATGACGCAGGTAAAGCGTGCCGGGCTTCGGGTTGTTCGGTGAGTCAGGGAGATAGAACGAGGCGGAGACCTTCTTGAAGCGTCCGTTGCCCACCAGTTCGGCAAACTGCGGGTCGAGCTGGTCAGGCTCTGCCAGCAGATCGCCGCCGTTAAGCGACAGGGACTTCACCCAGCCCCACGCCGGGTCTTCCGTTTTTGGGTGGCCAATAACGAGTGGTGCTTCATGGACGGACGGGTCATAGGCTTTCACGCAGGCGGCAAGATCGCTTTGCGTGAACGGCAGTTTCGTGCCGTGCATATCGGTATGAGTACCGGCTTTAAAAATGTGAATGGCTGGCATTTTGCTGTCCCGCGTTACGTTGTCGGGGACAGTCTGTGGAAAAAGCGTCAGCGGCGCTTTTAATCTGCTTTAGAAAAAATCGGGGGTATCAGTACGGGGAATGTCACGCTGCAGGCGAATAGTGGTGCAAAGCGGGGGCTGTAAAGCCTTTATAAAGGTAATACAGCCCCTCAGCGGCTGGCAATGATAAATCACCCGCCTGTAGAGACAAAACTCAGCGACGGGCCGCTGCTTCAAGATGGCGGACAATCGTATCGAGGATGGGGACAACCACTTCAGGCTGCAGTTCACCGTCCCCCGTCAGCGGCAGGAAAGGACGGGCCGGAAGTTCGACGGACTCATTACGCCCCGTTTTACCCCCACACTGGTGAATAGCGCCGTAAACAACGTTAGTGCCGACAGCAGCCTGCCGGTCATCATGATCGGTTGATACTGACCCCATCAGACGCCCGGTATCCTGCAGTGTTTGCCCGTCGCGCTCCTGCGCTGCCAGCGAGGGAGTCCACCCCGGACGCCCCTCATCGAGAAAGTTAAACTGCGTTTCCGCCAGCAGGGTTCCGGCGATTTTGCGCATCGCGGGTTCCAGGTCTGTGGCAGCCAGATCCAGCGCACGGAGGCTCCGGCGCAGGGATTCATCGTTAATGGTGACATTGACCAGGTTATCGGAAGCCATCGTTATCCTCTCAGTTCCTGCTGTGCCAGCGGTTGAAGCGTACCCTGATAGCGGGCAAGGTCGGGACGGTATGCAGCCCCCGGCGCATAAGACCAGCCGACGTCGGTGGCCACCTTCGTGGTGCCGGTATTGAAGGTAGCGACATTCTGCATCTCGCCTGTTTTCTCTGAGACCAGCTTCAGCTCCCATCCCATGGCTGAGCCAGAACCTGACACCTTCAGGCCACGGGCACGCACATCCGCCGCGCTCAGGGCAATCACGCCACAACGGCAGCGCCAGCCGTTCGGCGGGTAGAACGCCTGCCAGAACGGGTCATCATAGCGCAGCACCAGACCATGCAGCGCCAGATGGCTCTTGCGGGTATGGCTGTCGTTGATGCCGGTATACATCCAGTACGGCCTGTCGTCGACGTTCTCCATCTGCTCGGCCCAGCGACCGGCGCTGTAGAGTACGGACATATTGGTGCGAAAGATGGTGTCGAGCCGCCACGGGCTGCCCTGCTGGATGGTGACCGGCTCGCCCGTTACCGGGTCGGTGGTATCACGTGGCCCCCACCATCCCTTGCGCTGCAGCTCCGGCTCCAGCTCCTGCCGGAACCAGCGGCCTGTTTTTCCTTCATCGACAGCCTGCTGCAGTGCCCCGCGAATATCTTCCAGGATATCAAGGCGGGTCACTTTGGCGACGGTAAAGGCGCGGGCATGGGCATCCTGCCACATCTCCTCCCAGTCCCACGTGAAGCTATACCCTTTGGACTTCAGGTAACTGATAGCCCGTTTGGGGGGCAGCGTCATGCAGTACGCCAGTTCAGCCGTTGTCACGCTCATGCAGACGCCCCCAGACAGTTGCAACAAACATAATCCGTGCCAGCCGTTCCTGCAGGTCTTCAGCGTTCATCTGCGGGTACAGCTCGGCCAGTTCGCCCAGCAGCTCAGACGGATTGACGCCATCTTCAACCCGCTTAAACAGAGGAGCCAGTACGGGTTCCAGCGTGCCATTTAACGCGCCTCCGTTCATCAGAATATCCAGCGCGTCGTCCAGGGCCTGCTGTGCCTGAATATCGGCATCAATCGCCTCGGCAAATGACAGCGGCAGCATGTTCTTCTGGCGTTCTGACGGTGGTGTCTCGTCAATATCACCGTCCTGCAGCTGGTACTCACGCTTGAAGTATTGCGGGGTGAAGACCACACCGGCACGGCTGAGTTTCTCGTCGCGGGTTGCCTGGGTATCGTCGACCGTTCCCTGTTCCCACATCTTCCAGACGGGGCTGGCCACATCGCCAAAGTTCATTGATACCGCCATCCTGATGGCCTGATTCACCGCGCTTTCCACGATATCAGCGTCAGCGTCACGGATATCATCGGTGACTTCCAGTCCGGCCTGCGCGGAGGCGCGGTTACTGTTGGCCTCGGTGGTCTGGTTCTGCCCCAGCAGGGCGATGGAGATTTCACTGCGGGCAAGCGTGATCAGGTTCTGATAAATATCGCTGCTGTCGGCCTTGCCTGCGGCCTCCTTAATTTCAATGGAGGAATCGTCGGGGATAGCGGCCACCGCGTCTTCCACCATTGCCTCCATGGAATCCAGCAGCAGGTCAATCTCACCCTGAGCGGTACCGCGCGGATGCTTGCCGATAACCCACGGTGAGCCATATTTCTCGGCAAAGCGCACCCAGAACTTCATGCCGCCTTTTTTGAAGGTCACGGGCCAGAAGCACATCGACAGGTCAGGGAAGCCATACGGGTTATCGTAGGTCGCGTCCTGACGCGGTACCACAAACTTGTTCAGCGGTACCGGCTCGCCTTCCAGCCCGGCGTCCTTGGCGCGAAAGCGCAGCAGGTTGTCGTTGTCGAACTGGAACCACTCAGGGGGTTTACCTACGATATCGGCAATGGCCCAGGATTTAACAGAGCGTCCCCACATGATCTCACAGGGCTGATACCCGTAGAGAACGGCGTCGGTCATCTCGCCGATGATGCGGGACAGATCCAGATCGTCGAGCATATCCCGGATGAAGCTGAATACCCGCGCCGGGGCATGACCACGTTCAAGACCGCGCTCCAGCGATTTGACCGCCGCCTTACGCCTGCGGATGCAGCCACCGACCAGCGGGTCGGTACGCAGCTCGCGATAGATGCGGATATCCCGGCCCTGAGATTTCAGAATGGGGTCAGGGTTAGGCAGGTACATCCCCAGCCCGAAGAAGTCGATGGAACGGCTGCGCGAGGCGATCTGCTCCGTCAGTGTTTTATTAGGTTCGGCAAATTTGACGAACTCACTGGGTGAAACCCAGAGTCCACGGGCCATCAGTAATCCTCCAGCATACGGGCCGCCTGACGACGACGGCGTGAGCTTGCCTTCACCGGCCCTTTGTTAATTTCACGACTGGCGAAGTACGCCAGCGCCAGTGCGATGGCTGAATCCCCGTGACGCTTGCCACTGTCAGACTTCGCTTTTGAGCGCTGTTCCGGCACGCGGGGAACGCCGTTTACCACCTGAACGGCCCGCAGGTCATCCAGCGTATCTTCATCCTTCGGTAAATCCACCAGGTTGCCATCTTCCAGCGCAGCCTTGACCGGCGGCATATGCTCGCGATACCAGTTTTCAGTTGGCATCACCTGCTTAACCCGGCTGGAGCCGTAGCGCTGCATGGCGTATTCGGCGAGGTAAGAGCCGTTACCACGGGCATCAAGCGCCGCGCCTATCAGGTTTGGCAGGCCGTCCATCAGGTACCAGGCGATTTGCTCCTGCTGTTTGAACGGCACGTTGCGCAGCTCCAGCACGAACGGCACGCGGCGAACCAGGTTCTTCTCCTGCAGCAGGGGATAGTCCACCGACAGGTCACCGCTGCGGCCAAAGTCGCGACCCAGGAAAGAACGTGCGTCAGCGGGGAGCGCCTCCAGCAACGGTTTCAGATGTGTATCAAGCCACTCCTGCGTCTCGCTCCAGCGGACATCATCGGGCTTCAGCTCGTAACCCTCCGGGCAGGTCAGACGCAACACCGGCGTGCCAGCCGACATACGGGACTCAATCAGGGCGCGGGACAGCCAGGCTCCGCCACCGTTGGCCGGAACACAGTCAAGCTCCTCCGATGCACCGGCACCGTAGAATTTGTACACCGATGCCATCCACGCCTGCTCGGATGCTTCCGACCATTCTTTCCCGGTACGCAGGCAGACGCGGTGGAACAGCCCTTGGGACACAGCCTCCTGAAAAGTAATGCGATGTACGCTGCCCCCCTGACGCCCGGCCCGGATATCACCGATAAGCGTATTGAACGGGTTATCGTCACCGTCATGGGTGGAGATAACGCGCACTTTACCGCCCCAGATAAGCATCGCCAGCGCCGCCTTCAGCAGTTCGTCCAGTTGCTCATGGAACGCCGCTTCGTCGATAACGATGATGCCCTGACGGCCACGCAGGTTAGACGGACGGCTGGAGAGCGCGACAACGCGGAAGCCGGAGTCAGGGAATTTGATGGTGTAGGTCTTGATATGCTTGTCGTCTTCGTCCTCTTCCCAGAAACCCTCTTCGATTTCACTGGCGGCATAGTTGAATGCCCGCGCCCACATCGCACACGCCTGGATATATTCGACGGTCATGTCCTGGTTATAGGCGATGTAATACACGTTCATCCCACCCGCAGGGGCTGAAGAGGCTGCGGTCAGCACGTCATCGGACGCCTCAGCCCAGGTGATACCGGTACGGCGGCTCTTCTCAATCACCTTGAGCGGAGACGTGTCAGCCACCCAGCGCTGCTGGTAGGGCATCAGAACGGCGGGGATATCCAGCGCCGAGGTGTCAGGCAAAACAGGAGCAAGCTGGCTCATGAGGCAATCCCCAGAATTTCACGACGCAGCGCCTGTACCGCATCGGTTGACAGTCCACCCTTACGGGCAATTTTCTCGGCGTTGCTGGCCGCCTGCTGCGCTCTGGCCCGGACTTCAGACTGGAACTTCTTGAGGTTGACGGAAGCGCGGGACAGCGTGGCCACGTTCTTTGCCACCTTCGACAACAGCGCCACGCGCTCTTTGGGGTCGACTTCGCCTTCTTCCGCTTCCTGCAGCTGGACGATGCTCTCGAACAGCTCGGTCTGAATCAGGGCGATCACCGCCTCCGAACGTGCATCCTGATCGTCAGCCGCACCTTCGGTCAGCATCCGGGCCGCTTCAGTGGCTGCACGGATAGCGCCATAGCGGCGCTCAATCTTCTGGCCATAGCGATGGATAGCCGATTTGCTGATGACATAACCCTGCTCACGCAGCAGGGACTCCAGCTCGTTATACCCGCTGAAGCCGGATTCAGTCAGCGCCCGCTCAAGCCAGCGACGCACGTCTTCCGGCAGCTTTTCTATCGTGCTGCGTCTGGCCATCATTCACTCCAGTACTTTTCCGGGCGGGCGATGCCGGGGCCGCATTCCACGGTGTACTCAACCAGATCGACACCGAGGCGGGTCAGGTCGGCAAACCAGTCGCCGGAGGGTTTTTTCTCCAGATCAACCATTTTGCGATCAGCCAGATAATCCAGCTCACGGCGCAGTTCCAGCGGTGTGGTGTCCGGGTAGATGGCGCGGGACACGTCCAGCAGCAGCGTCTCGCTGGCGGTGTACGGGCGGGTTTTGTTCAGAGCAACCAGCAGACTCCAGCGCAGGGACTCCCGGCGCACGCGGGCGATATCAACCATTACGACCTCCTGTATGGCGGTACTGCTGTACCAGTTCCAGTTTGTTGTAGAGCGCGTCCAGCTTGGCTTCGATGACCGTCTGGCCCCGGATATAATCCTCGCGGCGGACGTAGTTCAGCGGTAAATCCGCCTTAAACCGCATAAATTCTTTTTCCAGCTCGCCCCAGTTGGAGGCGGACTGTTGTAGCGACTGCTCAAGGGAGGCGAACCGCGCCGCCTGACGCTCTTCCGCTTTACTGAACAGCCACTTGGCCATACCGCCGACAAAGCTCATGAATGTGATGAGAAAGCCCACCACCGTCCAGAATTCAACCTGCAACGTCATTTCTGTAATCCTTCCCGTTCGTCCAGCAGCCCGTTTATCTGGCTGCGCCAGCTGCGGCACTGCTTCGCGTTGTCGATGATGTTGGCGAGGACGTCACGCTGGGAGACGCCTGAGTCGCGTAGCCAGGCGTCAGCGGTTTCAGGTCGCCCGGACGCTGCCCCAGAGCCGGTGCCAGCGGCGGAAACTGAGTCTGAATGACCGGTGTCGACGGATGCGTTGACATATCCGAGCGCGGCGTTGTACTGGCGCACGAAACCGCGAGTAAACACGCACTCAATGGGATGGCTCTTACCTTTTTCATCAATCCAGCGCTGTGTGACATCGTTAATTTGCCCCTGTAGTTGTTTGTTCTGGCTCTCCAGTTGAGCAATCTGCTCAAGGTAACTGGCTTCAGCCTGCTGCCCGGCGGCAACCTGCTCCTGATACCGTTTTGCCCAGGCCCGCAGCGCAGCGTTCTCAAGCGTTGCCTGCTCCGTTTTGTACGTGTCGAATGCTGACTGCAACTCACTGATCGCCTTATCGCCGTCGCGCGTGGCGTTTTCATGCCCGCTTTTGTAGCCCAGGTAATAAAGTCCAATCAGAAAAGCATTTATGACCACTGCCAGCAGCAGACTGCGCCACGGCAGATTTTTTAGCAGGTTAGTCCACACAGCTGCCGCCCCCCCATGTCAGATAACGGGGGGCCAGTTCGTGCAGGATGCGCTGCGGATAATGACGGTTCTCCCGCCAGTTGGCAGCGCTGCGTCCGGCATTCACCGTGGCGACATGACCAAACCAGCGGGTGCTGTCCAGCCCCTGCTGCGAGGCCAGCCGCTTGTCCCGCTGTACCCAGCCCAGACCGCCGTTATAGCCCGACAGCGTCATGGCCATACGCTCGCAGCCGTTGACGGCGCTGACGCGCTGCCACAGCCAGCGGTCATAGCTGACCAGCGCCCGGATGGCCCATGCCGGATTGAACGGCTCACGGCTGTTAAGCCCCGGCATCAGCTGGCTTATCCAGTCGGCGGTGGCGGGCATAAACTGCGCCAGCCCCTGAGCGCCAACCGGCGAGACCGCATCAGGTCGCCAGCCGCTCTCCTGATGCAGCTGCGCGGCGAAGTCTGCCACCGGCGCAGCCATTCCCCATTCAAGCCGGGCATTACGGATCACATCGTCGCGATACTGCAGCGCGGCTTGCGGTGGCTGGGCTGCGCGGGCCTGACTGAAGAAGCCGCCACACCAGAGCAGCCAGGCTACCGTTACTGAACCAAAGAGCTGCCACCAGAAACTGTGCTTACCCGTGCGGACCTGCCCGTGGCGGGCCAGTTCGATGCCCAGCCCCAGCAGTACCAGCACGGCCCAGACAACCTGAGGCCAGTACATATAGAGGGTCATCATTAAAGCCCCGTCGCTACGGCCAGACAGACTGCGGCAACAATCAGCGCACGGCGGATTAGCGCAGCGGAAAAGACCAGGTGAAGGCCTGTCTGTACCGGGTAACGCCCGTCGGCCATCAGCCTGTCGTCATGCTTCAGGTACTGACCTGGCCTGGCTTTGGGGAAAAGCGAACGGTCAAGCCAGTAGCCCAATACTGCCGCCAGCGTGATGAGTGACAGCTTGTAGACAACCACCGGCAGCTGCTGGGGCGATACCAGACCGATGGTGCCGAGCAGCAGCACTGAGGTCAGCAGCCAGCCGCTGAGACGTGGCTTTTTAACAGGGGGAATGAATTTTTTCAGGTTTTTCATGGGTGTCTCCTTGTGTAGTGGAGACAGCATCACAAATGGTCGGGGAAAGGGATTTTAAACAGCGTTAATAGTGAGGATGCGGACGTGAACCGCATGATGGCTTTGAAAGAACGACCAGCCCGGTGCTGTAACACCAGGCTGGTCATCAACCCACAGGTATGCACTGTGAGCCGACCAGGGTTCAGTCAGTCTCGCGAGACCTGACTAGCCTGCCATATTTTCATTGATTGCAAAAAGCTTACGGATAATGAAAGAACAATCTTTACCCATCGTCCCATGGATTGGCGGCAAACGTCGTCTGGCTAAACATATTCTGCCGCTGTTTCCGGCCCATACCTGCTATGTGGAGCCGTTCTGCGGGGCAGCTGCGCTCTATTTTCTCAAGACGCCCAGCAAGACCGAAGTCATTAACGATATCAACGGGGAGCTGGTGAACCTCTATCGGGTGGTCAAGCATCATCTGGAAGAATTTGTTCGCCAGTTCAAATGGGCGCTGGTCAGCCGTCAGATTTATAAATGGTTGCAGGATACGCCGGAAGAAACGCTCACCGACATTCAGCGGGCGGCCCGGTTCTACTACCTGCAGAAACAGGCGTTTGGCGGCAAGGTGGCCGATCACTCGTTCGGAACCTCCACCACAAGTGCGCCGCGCTTTAACCTCCTGCGCATCGAAGAAGAACTGTCGATGGCACACCTGCGCCTGTCCAGAACGCTGATAGAGCATCTGGACTGGCACCAATGCATAGAGCGTTATGATCGCCCGCATACGCTGTTCTACTGTGATCCACCGTACTGGGGAACAGAGGGCTATGGGGTGGATTTTCCAATAGGGAACTATATCCACATGTCGGAACTGGCGCGGAGTATCAAAGGGAAAATGATTATATCGGTGAACGATATCCCAGAGATGAGGCAGGCTTTCAAAGGCCTCAACATCCAGACCGTTTGCATCAACTACAGCCTGTCGGGTAAGTCATCACCGCGCCAGGAACTTGTGATATGCAATTTCTGAAAGGAGAAACGCATGAGTTCAGCAACTAATAAACCCAAACACTCATACTTAATGGGAATAACCTGCGATGAGCATGAAACTGCAGCAAAAATCTACACACTTAGCGTCAATGCCGACAATCTGGCAGAGGCAATAAGAGAGATGCAGGCCGCGCTTGAGCAGGTGGAGAAAACGCCACGAATGCTCCCTGAAAATAAGCTGAAAGGAATACTCATTGGAGAGATAAGACTGACCATCAGCGCCAATCCCCAAAGCAGAAAGCCTTGCTAATGTCAGTTTATCGGGCAGCTCCAGCTAGTCTTGTCATCAGGTGTAAATATCATCAGACAGCCCGCTCTTGGAGGTTTATTGTCTGACGTAGGGGGTAACACCTCCATTTTTTTCTCTACTGGTGGAGCTTGCCTGATTTCTTTTGCACAACTCACAGCGCTTTCATGATATGAGTCATATTGACGTTTAATTTGTTTTAAAGCGGAACCCGCTCGTTGAGGGTCATTTGAAGATAAATCTTTAAGTGAGCTAATTTGTGTAGACCACCATTGCTGAGCGTTAGCCCCCGCCATCCTGCAAGAGCCATAAGCTGGGAACATATCCCCCTCCATTACAAACTGCTTACCCTCACTCTCCAGTTGCCTGAACAATCTGGCGTAGTTAGGAAAATCATCTGGTTGCCAGTCTGTTTTTTGCTTAACCATCTGCACGATATCCCACATTTTTTTTAGATATGCGACACCAATATCTACACGTTGTTTGTCGTTTAACTTTGCAAAATCATACGGCACATAGGTTAATTCGTCGGCATTGAAATAGAACCAATAGTCGCTATCTAAATCCTGCACAACTCTATCTAGGGCAACGGATTTACAGGCTCTTTTAGGCACTTTTATAGCTGTACCTTCTTTATTGATCTCGATGAAGCAATTATTCCCCTGAGAGAGATAATCTGCGGGTATGTTTGCATTTTCGGGAACATGAAACACGATAGTGAGCCAATGATTTTGCTCAACGTGAATATTTTCGAACTGATCTGCGTACCGATTTAACCCTGGCAGTAGATTTTTGATAGCAGGCAACAGCTTGTTTACAGTCAAATCGTCCGTTTTTACATTGAATTCTACGGACGGAGTAGAAGGAGAATCCGATACACCATCTGATCCACTATCACAACCGACCAGCAATGACAGAGCTAAGACCAAAAACATCTTACGCATATATATCCTTATGTTGTCTGTTAGAACGTTCTAACCCTATTTATTCTTTTTGTAACTTAGCCTGCGAAAGGTAGCAAAATCGACCACATTATCTTTACTTTCAGCCCCTTTTTACCAGTGTGCTCAACTAGCAAACTTGCTGGGCTTTGGCTGAGTGAGGACTTTGCCGACCTCAAGAATAGCCCTCCGCTGCTCGGGACTCATGTCGTCGAACGCGTCCATTAACTCTTTCTTTTCTTGTGACTCGTAAGGTGCAACAACAGGTTGGCTCCTCATCCCAGTAACTACATACAAAACATCCACGCCGATTTCTGATAGTGCAGATAACTGCACTGCAGTTGGGGAAGTGCGATCTTTCTCCCAATCTATGAAAGTTCTCTTCGCCACACCTATAGCGTCAGCTAACCCTTGCTGCGTAAGGGATAGACGTTCTCTTTCTTCTTTAATACGTAAACCGATCATGTGAGTATTTCTGCACTCTTAAAGTTGACTGGTGAGGAAATCTGCACCATAATCTATCACACATAAGGCAAACATCATTGCATGAACAAAGGAGACAACGATGACTGCAGAACAAGTCAAATCTCTCTTCCGCCAGCGCGGGGTCACTTTCACCCGCTGGGCTGAAGAAAACGGCTACAGCCGCAATGAGGTCTACCGTGTTCTTAACGGCTTCACCAAAGCTCGTTACGGCAAATCACACGAAATTGCCGTGAAGCTGGGTCTGAAACCAGATTCGAATGCGGCGTAACGTTTTAGTCCGTGTAACAGATTATCACATATCGCAAAAAGGGGAATGTGACATGAGTAAGGCAAATGTATCCAGTTCTGGCTCCCGCATTCTGCGCGTTCTTAAAGCACTGCGTGGCCACGCCCTGAACGGTGTTTCTAACGGTGAACTGGCATCGGCTCTGGGCGAGTCACCGGCGAATATCAATCGTGCGCTCAATACCCTTATCGAAGAAGGACTGGCCCTGAAACTGGATAACGGGCGCTTCGCCCCTGGAGTCCAGCTCTTACAAATCGCCATGGCGCACAGCACCGAGATGGCGCGGGCGCAGGATCGTATTAATGAAATCAACCAGCGTGTTATGGCTGGCAGTCGCTAAGGAGTTGAAATGGGACGCACAAAATCACAACCAGTTGAACTGATGGAAGATGCGCCGGTAAGTGATGGCCTCAACATTAGTCTTAATGCCATGACTGAACATCGCCTCGAAATCATGCAGCAGTTCGGTGATGGCCTGCCGTATGAACGTGATCGGATTATTCATGAGGCTCGCTTTTATATGGCGCAAAGTGCCGAGTCTATGCTCGAAGCCGGTAAGCGTTTGGTGATATTGAAAGAGAATGAGCCGCATGGGGAGTTTATTAACGTCCTCGAAAATGAGTTGGGCTTACCATACCGAACTTCCGTAAGAATGATGCAGGCTGCTACTAAATATTTATCTCCCACACTGAAATCAAATGTGCCAGCGCTGGCACATTTGGGCAAAACTAAACTGTTCGAATTAATAGCAGAGGACGACGAAGAGCTATCAGAGTTAGCCGAAGGCGGCACCATTGCAGGCTTAACCCTAGATGATATCGATCGCATGACCAGCCGCGAACTCCGGGCTGCATTACGCGAAGCCCGCGAAACCAACGCAGCACAACAGCGCGTGCTCGCCGACAAAAACGAAAAAATCGACTCTCTCTCCACCAAACTGGAGAAGAAATCCCGTATCCAGCCCCCTAAGCCTGACGAAGAGGTGAAGAAACTGCGCGCGGAAGTGACGGCATTAGCGGTTGAGGCGGAATCTGCCATCGCCGTTCGACTGTCCAGCGCCTTTGAGACCCTGTGCGCATACTGTGCTGAAAATATGATTGATACCCCCAGAGACTTTATGGCCGGTCTGGTCTGCCAGCTGGAAAGCACCGCGCGTAGCCTGCGCTCCACATTTGACCTGCCGGATGAGCCGACAGGTAACGCCGCCCCTTCATGGCTGACTGAACCGACGCCACAGATTAACGGGCAGGAGGCATAACCGATGAGTGCCGCCCTGACTGAACGACTGGTTTATGTTGCCCGCGCGGCACGTGACGCGGGGCATGGTAAGCGCGGTGCGATATACGACGCCGCCTGCGCTGAACTGGGCATGTCCCGCGCCACCCTGCTGCGCAAGCTGAAGGAGGTATCAGTGACTGACAAACGCAAAAAACGCGCCGATGCCGGGCGCAGCGCCCTGAGCCGCGACGAGGCCGCGCTGATCTCCGCCACGCTGCGCGAGGCCACCCGTAAGAACGGTAAACGCCTGTATTCCATCGCGGATGCGGTGGAGACCCTGCGGTCAAACGGCTTTATCACTGCTGGCAGAACGGACGAGGCCACAGGCGAGTTTTTCCCGCTGTCTGAGGACACCATCAGCCGCGCCCTGCGGAACTATGGTTTGCACCCGGAACAGCTTGACGCACCGGCTCCGTCATCCGAGATGGCCAGCCTGCATCCCAATCACGTCTGGGAGATTGATGCCTCACTTTGTACGCTTTACTACCTGAGCAACGGTCATAAAGGGCTGCAGGTGATGGACAGCGCTAAGTTCTACAAGAACAAGCCTGCCAACATCGCCCGCATCGCCAGTGACCGCGTGTGGAGTTATGAGATTACCGACCATACCAGCGGCTGGATTTACGTTGAATACGTGATGGGCGCGGAGTCCGGTGAGAACCTCTGTTCTGTTCTTATTAACGCCATGCAGGAACGCGGCGGCGCTGACGTGCTGCACGGCGTGCCCAAAATACTCTACCTCGACCCCGGCTCGGCGAACACCGCTGGCATGACGAAAAACATGTGCCGCTCGCTGGGCATCAATCTGATAGCGCACAAGCCGCATAACGCCCGCGCCACCGGGCAGGTGGAAAAGGCCCGTGACATTATCGAACGCAAACTGGAGCCAGGTCTCAAATTCCAGCCGGTTCATAGCCTGGACGAACTGAACGCGCTGGCGGTGAAATGGCGCAGCCACTTTAACGCCACGGCGGTCCACAGCCGCCACGGTAAAACCCGCACGGATATCTGGCTGAAGATTACTGCTGACCAGCTGAAAAAAGCGCCATCCGTTGAGGTTTGCCGCGAACTGGCGGTGGCCGCACCTGAACTCCGCAAGGTTACGTCAAAACTGCGCGTCTCGTTCCGGGGCAATGAGTTTGACGTTTCGACGGTACCGGGCGTACTGGTCGGCGAAAAACTGATGATTACCCGTAACCCGTGGCGCAACGATGTGGCGCAGGTGGTACTGACCGGTGAGGACGGGCACGAGACGTTCTTCCTGGTCGAAGAGGTCAGAAAGAACGAGTTCGGCTTTGCCGAAAGCGCGGCGGTATTTGGCGAAAGCTACAAAGCCCTGCCGGAGACCCCGGCGCAGACGGCTGCAAAAGAAATCGAAGAGCTGGTCACGGGCACCGATAACGCCACCGATGCAGCTGCTGCACGCAAGGCGAAGGCGCTGCCGTTCGGCGGGCGACTTGACCCGTACAAACATATCGACGACACCACGCTTCCGGCCTATATGCCGAAGCGCGGTCAGGCTTCAGACGTGCGCGGGCCGCGTATTGAGCAGCGTCCGCTGACCCATGTGGAGGCCGCGAAAGCCCTGCGCGAGAAGTTCAGCGTTAACGGCCACATCTGGACGCCGGAACATTACCGCCAGTTAACGGCGCAGTACCCGGATGGCGTACCGGAAGCCACGCTGGATGAGGTCATGGTCACCCTGACCACTCCGGCCCGCAACAGCGTTATCAGCATCGTTAACGGTAACTGAGGAGGAAGGCATGCTGGTACTGAAGCAACAACTGAAAGAGGCCCGCATCCCGCAGGCGGTGGTGGCAAGAGCCGTCGCCGTTTCCGAGGCCACGCTGGCCCAGATTGTGAACCATAACGAGTGGCCCCGCACCAGCCCCGAAGAGGTACGCCAGCGTCTGGCGTTGTATCTGGAAAGTAAGGGGATTGATACAGCGAAGAGTTTTGATGCTGCACAGGGCGCAGCCACGCCCCGTACAGCGGGTACTACCGATAAAACCAACCTCAGTGAGGAAGAGAACATGTTACTCAAAAAGCAGGTGTTATTTCCAGCAACTAAAAAAGCGTTTGGCCTATTCCGTGACCCGTTTGCCGATGATGCCATGCAGGGCGCAGAGGATGTGTTCACCACGCCCGATATCCGCTATGTGCGTGAAGCGCTTTACCAGACCGCCCGCCACGGTGGCTTTATGGCGGTTATCGGTGAGTCCGGCGCGGGTAAATCCACGCTACGCCGCGACCTGATTGAACGCATCAACCGTGAGAATGCGCCAGTGGTGGTCATTGAACCCTACATCATCGCCATGGAAGACAACGACGTGAAAGGGAAGACCCTGAAGGCGGCAGCTATCGCCGAGGCCATCGTCAGCACCATCGCGCCGCTGGAGAATATCAAACGCAGTCAGGACGCCCGCTTTCGTCAGTTGCACCGCGTACTGAAAGACAGCTGCTCAGCGGGTTTCAGCCACGTTCTGGTGATTGAGGAAGCCCACAGCCTACCGATCCCAACTTTAAAGCATCTCAAACGTTTCTTTGAGCTGGAGTCCGGGTTTAAACGGTTGCTGTCCATCGTGCTGATTGGCCAGCCGGAGCTGGCAGACAAACTTTCTGAACGCAACATGGAGGTACGTGAAGTCGTACAGCGCTGCGAGGTGGTTGAACTGTTGCCACTGGACAACAGCCTCGAAGAGTTTCTGGCGTTCAAGCTGCAACGCGCCGGTAAGCAGCTGGCCGATGTTATGGACGCCAGCGCGGTGGACGCCATTCGTGCCCGCCTGAGCAATCTGGGCCGCAACCGTAAAAGCATGGTCAGCCTGCTGTATCCGCTGGCCGTCAGTAACCTGGTGATAGCCGCCATGAATCTGGCTGCTGAAATCGGGGTTCCACAGGTTAACGCCGACGTCGTCAAAGGGGTTTAACAATGAAATGTATTACCGATATCAACCAGCAGTTGCACCATTTGCAGTCTGCCATTGCCGCGCTGAACGCCATGAACAGCACCGTTCAGAGCGTCATGATTGTAGGCAGCAAGCCGGTCATCCGCATCGCCAGAAACGGTCACTGTGCCCGCCTGCTTGCACAAGGGAAAGCAAGTTATATCCATGTTGGCCATGACGGTTCAGGCCGCTTTCGTCAGGGCGTCTTTGAGTTGCATGGCTGCCGGATTACCTGGTCAGAATCATTACATTAACCACAAGGTGAACAAAAATGAGCGAAATAAACAAAGACGAATATATGAAAGACCGCAAAGGCCGTCTGGTGCCGGTTGCGCAGGTGTCCGATTACGATCTGGCGATGGATTCCTTTGTCAAAGAGCAGGTCGCGGCAGCTAAGGTCAAAAGTGCTGACCTCAGCGACTTCAAGCAGCGTGCTTTTGATGAGTGCTATGCCTGGCTTGACCTCGTGGCCGAGAAGTACGGCAGAACACGTGGCGGGGTTAAGGGTAACGTAACATTCAGCAGCTTTGACGGCAGTGAACAAATCACTATCCGTGTGCAGGAAACCCTGACTTTCGGGCCTGAGCTGCAGATCGCCAAAGACCTGATTGACGAGTGCGTTACCGAGTGGTCTGAAGGCGCGAACGCCAACCTGCGGGCCATCATTGGTGACGCCTTCCAGGTTGACAAAGAGGGCCAGCTTAATACCGGGCGTATTCTTTCCCTGCGCCGGGTCAAAATTCAGGACGAACGCTGGAACCGGGCGATGGAGGCGATATCGGAATCACTGCAGGTAGCCATGTCCAAAACCTATATTAATTTCCGGGAGAAAGACAAACACGGGAAGCTAATTAATATCCCGTTAGATATCGCTGCCATTTAATTTTAATTCAATTTCTTTTTATTTCGGCGTCAGCGTCGTGGGTTTCTGCACGCCGAAAACAGCTTTAAGGAATTAAACATGTCCATCAAATGTACCAACTGCCAGAAAGGTATTACCACCATGAAGTTCAGCGAGGCCAGCGTCATTACCTCCGGTAAATACCGTGTCCCTGCGGTTCTCGTCACGCTGGTATGCCCTCACTGCAGCCAGCATTACTACGTGGAAGTCCCTGCCATGGAGTTCATCCCCTGCGAGGCGAAAAAATGAAAGGCATGAAATTATATAACCGCTCCACTATTTATAGCCTGGCCCTGAAAACCTTCGGCCCTGAAGCACAGGCGCTGAAGTTGATGGAAGAAGCCGCCGAACTGGCCGCTGCTGCCGCCCGCAACATGAATGGGCTGGGCAGTGAAGTTGACCTGGCTGGCGAACTGGCCGACGTTGAAATCATGATTGAACAGTTCCGCCTCAACGGGATGGGCCTGATGATTGACTATCATAAGCAGCAAAAGCTGGAACGCCTCGCCAAACGTCTGGGGGTGACTTATGCCACAGAATAATAAGCTAACTGAAGAACGTCTGCTCTTTATCTATCAAAGCCTGAAGCGCTGGGCCGATCATGATGCCGTATTAAACAGCTATATCAGCGGTCAAAAGATAGACCCAATATTTCATGACTGCGTTGTAGCACTGGCTGAGTTGTTAGATCACCGCAAATCAGGTACGTCTGAACCTGTTTCATTCGATGCGCTCAACGCAGCAGTAGCAGAGGTTACTGGCGGCAACCAGCACGCCTGGAATGGTAATATTTACAAGGGCCATCAGGAAGTTCCATTTATCAATTACAACTCACTATCGCGCATTGTTGAGAAATTCAGGGCTGCACAGCCACCAGTGCCGGAAGAGATTATGCCAGACCACGATAACACCTATGACTATGTAAACGGCTGGAACAACTGTCGTGCTGCAATGCTTCGTCACCAGCCAGTGAACGAACAGGAACAGTGGAAGCTGGGGGCTAAATGATGAAGTTCTTACGCAAGAAGAAAGCATCAAAACCATGCCGTACTACTGCTAAATATCTTTTTGCTCGCGCCTTTTTTAAGAACGTAAGGCCTGGGATTCAAATTGGTGTTATTGCAGGACGCGAGCAAGTTAAAAATTACATGTCAGGTGCATGGTGGAATAACAACCCGATTATTACGGCCCGTAATATTCATATCAACTGGGGCGGGATTCATTATGATCGCTGAAACTATTGTTTGTGCCCTGTTCTGGTATGGTTTTGTGGGCTGGTGTACTGCTGAATTGCACCGGCGCTCTGGGTTTTATTCACGTTACACCGGAGCCAGTCATTGGATCAGTTGGGCCGTTATGTTCCTGTGCTGGCCTGTAGCGCTTCCTTTATATGTCGATTATATCGGTGGCGCAGGTAGAAGGAGCGGCGATGATGACTAAACAGCGTCTTATTCAACTCATCCATATTGCCCGCAGCGACCTCCAGATGGATGAGGATACCTACCGCCAGATGCTACAGGGGCTGACCGGCAAAGCCTCAACCAAAGGGATGGATACCCCACAGCTAAACCGCGTGCTGGAATCCATGAAAAATAAAGGCTTTCGCATTAAGCCTGCCGGGAAAGCCAAGTCCGGCTTACCGCTGGATAGTCATCCGCAGTCAAAGAAAATCCGTGCGCTATGGCTTGAAATGGCTGCCGCAGGCATCGTCCGAGACAGTTCAGAGCAGGCGCTGGCGCTGTGGGTTAAACGGGAAACAGGCATCAGCGCGTTACGCTGGCTCAGCAATGAGCAGGCAAGTAGCGTGATTGAGAAACTGAAGAAGTGGCAGCGCAGAGCTGCGGGAGTGAAGCAATGAGCGACCTGAATCAGTTTCGTAGTAAAGGGCCGGAACTGTTGGTAGAACTGGCACAGCATACCTCTGAGACCGTCCGCGAGATTATTGATATCGAACCCGCAGTTGCCGACCAGATTGGTCAGGCCGTCGCGAACCGCATGATGCAGGTCTGGGGTGGGCAAAACGTCTATTTTCCGATGGGCATGGTCTGGAAGGTCAGTCAGCGCGACCGGGAAATCTTCCTGGAGTTTGACGGACGCAACCATCACGAACTGGCCCGCAAATTCGGTGTTTCACTACAGTGGGTTTACAGCGTGGTGAAGCGGGTCAGAAAAGAAGAATTGGATCGGATGCAGGGCAAACTGTTTGATGGTGACTCTGATTCAGAGAAGGTGGAAAATAGCTAAGCTATTTATAGGAGGACAGATGGCCAGACCAAGCAATATTGATAAACTGCCAGAGGATGTTCGTGCCGAGCTTCATAGCGAATTATCGCGCACAAACTTCACCGGTTATGAATGGCTCTCGCTCTGGTTAGCCGATAAAGGTTACAGCGTATCGAAGTCAGCCATTCAGCGTTATGCTGTCGCGAATAAAAATGAAATTCTGGGCCTACAGCAAGAGAGTCGATTCCATCAGGCACAGCTTCGACTTAATGCGCTTGGTGTAGCGGCAACAATTTCACCAGGAAAAGACCTTGGAAGTTTGAAGAATGATGCAGATGCACTACTAAAATGGGCGTTGTTTGGTTACTGAATGAGTGGGGGGCATCGTCCCCCTTAATTTTCATATACTGTAAATGAATTACATAACCTTTTGTTTGTCTCTTCCCATCACGTACCATAAAGTCCCATTTATCTTACGGTACCCCCTATATTTATCTCACGTCTAATCAACTGCATCTGGTGGGCAGGTGCCTGTGCATTATTTACCTGGTCATGCATGTTCATTGTCTCTGCAGCCATGGCAGATGAAGCGGCAGCCATAATGGCAACAAATGATACGAGAATCTTTTTCATGGTTGGGTCTCCGGTGTTTACATACCCAAACAATCAATGGCTTATAACAGAGAAAGCAGTTGATCTCAGGGCGGGTTAATCATCACTCCAGGAACCAGGTGATTGTGTTATCACGCTGCTCCTGATTTATGAATAATTATAAAAAACCGCCTCTGTTTATCGCGTGACTGAATGATGACAATTTTGTCACCTTCCAGGTTTCTCCTGAACAACGGGATTAATCCATTAACAGGCGCACTTTGAACACAATTTCACGCCCCTGCTGTTCTGCTGACAGCTCGCCGCCGTGAGCATGAATGATCGACCTTGTAATTGATAATCCCAGCCCCGCGCCTTCCGTGTTGTAGAACCTTGATGAGTCTGCGCGATAGAACCGGTCAAACAAACGTTCCAGATTAGCGGGAACCTGGCCGGACATCGTATTCGTAATCATCACGTTCACACAGTCACTGTCACGCTCAAGGTGTATCGCTGTACAGGTGTTATCGGGAGAATACTTGATTGCATTGGAAAGCAGGTTACTGAAAGCACGTCGGAGCATATCGCTGTCTCCGGCAACAACGCCCTCTCCTTCAACCGTGATTGTCTTTCCTGTTTCGTCTGCCAGGGGCTCGAACAACTCACGTAATTCATTCAGTTCGGCTGCCAGATCCACATCATGTTTATCCAGCCGCAGCAGACCATGCTCTGAACGTGCCAGAAAAAGCATGTCACTGGTCATTCGTGACAACCTTTTCAGTTCTTCCAGGTTAGCGAATAAAATTTCGCGGTAATGCGAAACATCCCTTTCCTTAGCCAGTGCAAACTGCGTCTGCATCATCAGATTACTGACTGGTGTGCGCAGCTCATGCGCGATGTCAGACGAGAAATCTGACAGTTTCCGGAATGCCCCCTCCAGGCGATCAAACATATTATTGAACTCCTGCATGGTCTCAGAGATTTCCGGCGGAGCCAGATCGGGATTTAGACGCTGATCCAGGCTGTGTACGGTCATGGAGGAAGCCAGACTGGTCATTTCCCGTAGCGGTTTCAGACCAATACGTGTGGTCAGCCAGCCCAGAAAAACAGAAATAAAGACCAGACCGATATTGAACCAGAACAGCCAGGTACTGAGTTTGTCCATAAACAGGGTGTGATACCCAGTATCCGTGGCAACCGTAATGATGACATGTTTGCTTTTACCCTGTTCCGGCGTCACGGCAACCCGCCGCGAGATACTGCGGTACACGGTGTTATTTTCTTCCGTCTGGATCATATAGTCGAGAATATCACCCGACTTATTAAGCAGGACCGCTGGAACAACAGAATTTTTGGCATAGAGTTCAACAATTTTTTCATTTTCCATGTTTTTTATAGAAATGAATAAGCCATTGTGCCCCACCATCGCATCGTTTATTTTTTCTGATAATGACTTAATATCCGTTTTGTTCCTGAACGTCTCTGTTTTAAGAAACTCTTCGGTGAGCTGAAGTTTACCTGTCAGAAAATCGCGGTCCTGATTATCGAAATAGCCATTAAGGGTGCTAATCAGGATAAAACTTGATAACCACCATACCGTAAGCATCACCGCAGAAAAAATCAGGCTCAGGCGTGTGGTCAGGGAAATTTTGAACCTCACTCTTCTCTGATCTCCAGGACATATCCGGCACCGCGAACGGTATGGATCAGTTTTGGCTCAAAGTCATCATCAATTTTACTTCTCAGACGTCTCACGGCGACATCAATCACATTCGTATCACTGTCAAAATTCATGTTCCAGACCAGGGACGAGATAAGACTCCTGGGTAACACTTCTCCGGTGCGTTGCAGCAGCAACTCAAGCAGAACGTATTCTTTACCGGTGAGATGGATCTTCTTCCCCGAACGGATCACGGTCCGGCGCACCATATCAACGGTCATATCGGCGATGGTGCAGACTGTTGCGGCCTGCGAGCGTGCCCGGCGCAGTAGGGTTCTTACACGTGCAACCAGCTCCGTAAAATCAAAGGGCTTAATCAGGTAGTCATCTGCGCCAAGCTCCAGTCCTTTCACTTTGTCCCGCACGTTGTCCTTTGCGGTTAAAAACAGGACCGGTTCTTCGTGCCCGGACTCCCTCAGTGCGCTGATGATTTGCCACCCGTCGAGGAAAGGCAGCATCACGTCCAGTATTATCAAATCATACTGTCCCTTCGACGCGGCCCCGAGACCATCGCGGCCATTATTAAAGAGATCGGCCTGATAGCCTTCCTCAACCAGTCCCTGCTGCAGGTAACGACCTGTTTTTTGTTCGTCTTCAACGATTAAAATACGCTGCATGGTCAACTCGCTGATATGAAAGTAAAAATCTCACGCATGAGCTTTGGCTGTCCCCTAGCTGACCTGAGACGGAGCAAGCATTCCGAGCCACGCTACGGCGCCCAGAATGATAATCGCAACAACGAATTCTGTCAGGATGCTGTTTCGCATCAGGGCAACGCTGCGATCATAATTCCCTTCCCTGACCATAACTTCAAGCCGGGGACCCAGGTGAAACCGGTTTGCTGCAGCCAGAAGAAGCATCAGAACAAACAGAGCCGTCTTGGCAAGCAATATCCTCCCCCAGGAACTGTTGAATAAGGGAGTTAAGTTACCCTCAGCAATATACAGATAGTTGACCAGCGCACTCAGGATCAGGGCTACAACAATCACCGTTCCTGCCGTGGCAAATTTTGCCAGGGAGTCAGATATCACAATGACGCTCTGTGCATTATGCTCGTTTCTGCGCATCAGCAGGATAGCAAATGCAACCAGAGCACCTGTCCAGGCACCTGCAGCGCCGAGATGGGTCAGATCGCTCAGTAAATGGAGATAGTAATGCAGACCGTCATGCATAACGGCGTGTCCTCCCCAGGCAAGTGTAGCCAGCGCCACGCCCCCACTCATCGTCATCAGCAGGCAGGACAATACTCTCTTATTAGTGTAAAGGAACAAAGCACCGAGTGTGGTAAACAGGGCACAGAGCCTGACAATCCAGCTAATACCCACATCAGTTTCTTCTATCACCATCTCGATAACATGGATGGATAATTCTCTGAGGTCAGTTACTCCACTCATGGCATTAGATACCAGGAGCATATTAATGCCAGTAAGAATGATGCCTGTAACAACAGCAAAGGTTATAAACGACCTGAAATTAGTCAGGTTATAGGTTTCATGTCTGACACCGCTTATTCCATATATCTGAAAAAATGGCAATCCAAATATTACCATCAAATCCAGATAAAGAAGAAAACGAATAACAATCATAATCAGGTCGTTCATAATATTACTTCACTGTAAAGGTGTAATTACCGGTAATAGGGTGCGTATCTGAAGAAACCGCGCGCCAGTCAACACGATAAGTGCCAGCGGGTAAAGGCTCTCGCGGAATAATGACCATCGATTTAGGGTCAGCGCCTGGCGCCACTTTTGCCGCGACCGGCATCGGAGAATGTGATGACATGCCTTTCATACCCGTCATCGTTAATTTTGCACCTGAGAATTTCACGGTCAGATTTTCCGAGAAATTAAGCTGAATCTTTTCCGGGGCCGCTACGGCTGAATCAGCCTGTGGCACAGAGCTTTTTAATTCCGGATGGGCCATAGCAGAGAAAGCAACGCCCATAACGAGGCCACCTGTAAGAATGGCTTTATTTAAAATCGACATTTTATTTACCTGTTTAGTTGAGTGTTTTATATCAGTGCGTTAAAACCAGATTCTGGCTCCCGCCAGGAATACTACCTGATGGTCTTTCTCACCTTCTCTTTTCGCCATATCGGATGTTTTCCCGTAAAGTTGATTCCAGGAAACGCCTATATAGGGTGCAAACTCACGGCGTATTTCATAGCGCAGCCGGAGCCCCAGCTCTGTGTCAGTCAGTCCCCTGCCGCGACCCCGCGATTCATCATCCTGACTGTAGAAATTCACCTCATAGGATGGCTGGAGTATGAGCCGGTTAGTCAGTAAAACGTCGTATTCTCCTCCCAGACGAAGGGCTGCTTTTCCGCCATTACTGACAAAACCCGTAATTTCAGACTCAAAATTATAGAGTGCCAGCCCCTGAAAACCGACAGCAGCCCAGGTCCGGGCAGAAGCAGGTCTGAAATCCTGCCTGACACCCGCAACCAAATCCCACCATGGGCCAACCGCATGTCCCCAGAGTAACTGCGCTTCAGCCGCCTCCGTTTCCCCATTGCTTCGTTCACCTTCACTCTTTAGCCAAATCCGATCTGTGTCGCCTCCAATCCAGCTGTTAACACTCCAGCTGAAATTGTTGGTGTTATCCGACCGTTGCCATTCCAGTTGATCCAGCAGAACCAGATAATTAATCGCACTGTCGTGAATCGCATGCCCCTGTAAATTGCCGAATGCAGCCTTCCGGTCGGCATCGGTAACAGGCGGAATTGGCGTTCTGCTCTCAGTTACAATGGGCTCCATTGACGTCATCTCAGTGAAATTCTCATCTGCTGGCATCTGCATGGCAGACATGTCGTGCCCGGCGTGGGGATCTGCAGAGACGGAGCCCGCCGCAATAGAAAGCTGTGAGGTAAACAAACCGGCGACCAGAACAGGTATGGCCTTCAAATTTCTCTTCATTCGCATCATTCCTCCACCCGGACTTCACGAAACATTCCCATTTCCATGTGATAGAGCAAATGGCAGTGATACGCCCAGCGGCCAAGCGCATCTGCTGTCACTCTGTAACTGCGTTTTGTACCAGGGGGAACATCTATTGTGTGTTTACGAACCATGAAATTACCGTTTTCATCTTCCAGATCGCTCCACATACCATGCAGGTGAATGGGGTGAGTCATCATGGTATCGTTGATCAGCGTGATCCTGAGCCGCTCACCGTATTTCAGCAGCACCGGTGCGGCATCTGAAAACTTGATTCCGTTAAATGACCAGGCAAACTTTTCCATGTGGCCGGTTAAATGCAGTTCTATGGTACGGCCAGGTTCACGTCCGTCAGGATCCTCAAAGCGGCTTTTCAAATCCGCGTACGTGAGAACCTTTCTTCCGTTATTTCGAAGACCAATACCCGGATCATTTAATTTCGGAGAGACGCTCATCGCCTGCATATCAACCAGTGGGTTATCCGTTTCTGACGCAGGATGACTTTGCATACCCGGCATTCCGGCCATCCGGGAATGATCCATACCGGCCATGCTGCTGTGATCCATGGGCGCGGAGGATGTCCCGCTATCCGGAAGGTCAGCACCGTCCATAGACATCATCTCTCCGCTGTTATCCATGCCTCCCATCTGGCTGTGGTCCATTCTTGCCATATCATGTCCCATTCCCCCCATACCCATATCTTCCATGGTCAACAGAGGACGGGGATCGAGGGGGGGAACGGCAGCACTTAACCCCTCTCTCGTGGCCAGTGTCCCTCGAGCGTAACCGGTCCTGTCCATGGATTGTGCGAAGATGGTATAGGCCTCACCCTGAGGCTCCACAATGACATCATAGGTTTCGGCAACGGCAATCCTGAATTCGTCAACGGTAACCGGGTTTACATACTGGCCATCTGCAGCCACGACCGTCATTTTCAGCCCGGGGATACGGATATCGAAATAGGTCATTGCCGAGCCGTTGATAAACCGTAAGCGTATCTTTTCACCGGGACGGAACAGTCCGGTCCAGTTTTTCAGCGGGGCCTGCCCGTTCATGAGATAGGTGTAGGTGTAGCCACTGACATCCGCGAGGTCAGTCGGATTCATTTTCATTTCAGCCCACATTTTCCGATCGGCAATGGTGGCTGACAGCCCCCTGGTATTCACGTCGCGGAAAAAAGAGCCAACGGTTGGTTTATTGAAATTGTAGTAATCCGACTGTTTTTTTAATTTTTTCAGCAGGCTGTGAGGATTTTCATCGGTCCAGTCAGACAACATGACCACATGCTCACGATCGTAAGCAAACGGTTCTGGCTCCCTGGCATCGATGATAATGGCACCGTATACCCCCTCCTGTTCCTGCAGACCGGAATGGCTGTGGTACCAGTAAGTCCCGTTCTGCTTAACCTTAAAGGTGTAAACGTAGGTATCATCAGGCTCTATGCCCATAAAACTCAGCCCCGGAACACCATCCATATTGGCCGGAAGAATAATGCCGTGCCAGTGAATGGACGTCTGTTCATTAAGACGGTTTTTGACCTTCAGGGTAATGGTGTCACCTTCTTTCCAGCGAAGAACGGGCCCCGGCAGGCCTCCATTGATTGTTTTGGCCTGACGCTCACTGCCCGTGATATTGACGGCCGTTTCACCAATGGTCAGGTCAAACTGAGTACCCTGCAGGGATGCGGCAACTGGCAGGCTCAGACTGGAACGCGCATTGAAACTCCATACGCCAAGACTTCCGGCTACGCCAGAGAGGGTTAACCCCTTCAGGAAAGTTCGTCGAGACGTTTTCAACAGCATGCGCATTCCCTTATTTAAAGTATGGTTACTGACAGAATTCGAGAACCGATTTAAATTAAATTACTGGTTCATCCACTTACAATGAAATGAATCTAGCACACCTTAAGAAACAAATTCATTACAATCGTGTAATGTACATAGCTGTATTACATTTACGTCATCTTCCCCACAGGTTGATTATTTTTATATATGATCATAAGGACATCTTTTATGTACCTCAGAAGGTAATTACACATGAATATATTAATCACGGCCACTGCGTTTACAGCTTTATTTTGTGGGGCAGCTTTTGCTCAGTCCAGTGATATTGCCCATGAAGCACATCGATTTGTTAATAATGCCTCAGCCGTCAGTCATGTGAATTCCTCGACGCATGAAAACTTACCGGACAGGGTTAATAAAAACAACACGCCCTCATTCTCTGAAATGAATGAACATGAAAGGGCCATTGTTGCTCATTCATTTATGAACAACAGCGCGTCCTATGCACATCAGAAAATGATTGAGGAACATAAAAAAATGCTGTCCGACAGTGGTGCAAATTCAAAGACCTCCTCTTCTTCTTTTAACGAACTGAATGCCGGAGAGAAAGCCGCCCTCGTGCATGAGCAGGTCAATAATGCCGGTGCGGAAGCTCATCAGACACAGGCAAGAAAGCTTCGCGGCCTGTATTCCTCCAGGTAACTGCAGGCGGGTTAGTGCTTAGCGTCAGGTGCGCAGCAGGGCTTTACTGACGGGTTACGTAGCAGGACATGAGCCCCATATTGCTCTGCCGTAACCTGTTTCAGTCCCGTTAATCATCACCGTCGGGCTGGTCATACAGTTCCCAGAGCTTCAGGAGCAAACGGGAAACAAGATATGTTACAAAAATGACGACCATCAACGGTGCTCCCGATTAACTGACAGATGACACGCCTCCTGAAAACCCCTAGCATACGCCGCAGTGTTCATGCTAACGGCGAATTCCAGTAAATGTATTCTACCGATGTCGTAAAAGAAAATGCCTACCTTTCAGCCACCCGCTCGGGGCTGGAATCGAACGAGATCGCTACTCTTCAGCGCTCCTTGCCTTCCCGGTTTAATCTGCGGCATTTGAAAAAAAATGAATCATTAAAACTCGTACTGCAAAAGAAAGCGGGAAAATCACGTGTCGTGGCCTATAAATTTACGTCCGGTTCATTTAATTACACGGCGTATCGTATATCAGATAAAAAGTTCTATAACCTTTCCGATACTTCCGGGAAAGGCAGTCTCGATTATCCGTTACCGGCCACAGCAAGACTCAGTTCGCCTTTCAATCCTGCAAGACTTAACCCGGTATCGGGAAAAGTGAGTCCCCATAATGGCATTGATTATTCCATGCCCATGAACACGAAAATAGTCAGCGTCATCGACGGAAAAATCACCCGGGCCGAATACAACAGTACCATGGGATATTTTGTTGAAGTAACGGGAAAAGCCGGTGTTAAAACTCGCTATCTCCACCTCAATAAAATACTCGTTACTAAAGGGGCCAGGGTTACACGGGGAGGTGCTATTGCGTTATCCGGTAACAGCGGACGTTCATCCGGTCCTCATCTGCATTACGAGCTGGTCATCAATAACAACCCTGTTAACTCTCTGGCGTTCCGGGCAGCGGCACCCGCTGATAACAAACTCGAACAGCATGCCTTTGCGCATGTCAGAGACTACGAACGATACCTGGACTGATAACGGGACCGCGACGCGGCCCCGTCTGCCGGATTAATTTTTTTTATCGTTTTCACTTCCGTGATGTTGATGATCTCCATGCCCTCCGTGGCCGTGGAAAAGATGCATTAGCGGGCAGACCAGCAATAACAGATATGGCCAGTAACCTGCCACATGTGACCAGTGTTCGCGCAGGAGGGCAAATGCCGCGATCGCGGCGACAGCAATAAGCGCATAGGTGGTACTTTTCATACTGGACTCCTTCTGTTCGTAACTGACCCTTCACTCAGTGTTATTTCCCGAGCCTGACACTTTTCAGACGCAACGCATTCACAATGACGCTGACGGAGGAAAGAGCCATGGCCGCCGCCGCAATAACTGGCGACAGCAGTATTCCATACACAGGATAAAGCAGACCTGCAGCCACAGGCACGCCAAGTGCGTTGTAGATAAATGCAAAAAACAGATTCTGTCGGATATTTTTCATGGTGATCTCTGACAGATGACGGGCCCTGTTCAGTATCATCAAGTCGCCTTTGAGAAGGGTGACTCCGGCACTTTCAATTGCCACATCTGTACCCGTTCCCATAGCTATGCCCACGTCAGCCGCTGCCAGCGCCGGGGCATCATTTACACCGTCCCCCGCCATCGCAACCACATGACCAGACGCTTTCAGTCGGGTTATCACTGCTTTTTTGCCGTCAGGCAGAACCCCGGCTTCAACCTCATCTATTCCCAGTTTCCGTGCGACTGCTTCAGCAGTAAGCTGGTTATCCCCGGTGAGCATAACAATGCGGATCCCCGCCTGACGCAAAGCTTTAAGCGCATCCGGCGTGGTTGCTTTCACGGGATCCGAGATAGCTATCAGGCCTGCAAGGTACCCATCTGTGGCCACATAGATAACGGTAGCGCCTTCCATCCGCAACGTATCCGCAACGGCCTTTTGATTATCAATAACGATACTGTTTTCCTGCATAGCCAGTTCATTACCAATAACAACCCGTTGACCTTCAACATCGCCTGAAACACCTTTCCCCGACGGAGCATTGAAATCACTGACTGCGGGTATCATGATCCCCCTGTGCTGGGCTGCCCGGACTACAGCCATACCCAGCGGATGCTGCGAGCCTTTTTCCACTGCGGCCGCTACACGTAAAAGAGATGCTTCCCCACCCGGATTGAGACTGATAATCCCTGTCACCGTAGGCGAACCTTCCGTGAGCGTGCCTGTTTTGTCGACAACCAGCGTGTCCACTTTTTCAAGACGTTCAAGGGCTTCGGCATTCCTGATTAACACCCCGGCCTGGGCTCCTTTGCCTACCCCCACCATTATCGACATCGGTGTGGCCAGCCCCAGTGCGCAGGGGCAGGCAATAATCAGGACCGACACAGCCGCAATCAGACCGTGCGCCATCCTGGGCTCGGGCCCCCAGACAGACCAGATCACGAAAGCAACAACCGCGATAAGTATCACCAGAGGAACAAACCAGCCTGAAACGCTGTCTGCCATTCTCTGGATGGGGGCACGCGAACGCTGTGCATCAGCGACCATCTGAACAATTCGTGAGAGCATCGTTTCATCACCGACTTTCTCTGCTCGGATGATAAGACTACCTGTCTGATTAATCGTCCCCCCAATGACAGGTTCACCCTCTTTTTTGGTAACCGGCATAGACTCCCCGGTCACCATCGATTCATCAACAGTTGTTTTGCCTTCGACCACGATACCGTCGACCGGAATACTCTCTCCAGGTCTGATGCGGAGCTTATCGCCAGGCAGGACATCTTCTGCATTAATATCCGTTTCATGACCGTCATGATCCAGCCGCCTGGCTGTTTTGGGGGCAAGGTTCAGAAGCGCAGTAATGGCACCTGAGGTTTGTTCCCGTGCCCGCAGTTCAAGAACCTGTCCCAGCAGAACAAGCACCGTAATTACTGCTGCGGCTTCAAAATAAACGGCCACCAGGCCATCCATGTTTCTGAACGATGCAGGAAACCAGGAAGGGAAGACGGTTGCAATGACGCTGTAAACCCAGGCTGCGCCGGTCCCCATTGCAACAAGGGTAAACATATTCAGGGAGCGGTTACGCAACGACATTCCGGCCCGGGCGAAGAATGGCCAGCCACAGTACAACACGACTGGAGAGGCCAGAAGCAGCTGCAGCCATGTGTTGTATTGTGGCGGTACTGTATTCCTCAAGGCGGGAAACAGATGAGATCCCATTTCGAGTATCAGAACCGGAAACGCCAGCAACAACCCCAGCCAGAAGCGTCTTGTCATGTCGCGAAGTTCATCACTCGGCCCCGTCGATGCCGTGGCTACGAGCGGTTCCAGTGCCATTCCACAGACAGGACAGCTTCCGGGACCACTGCGGCGTATCTCCGGGTGCATCGGACATGTCCACACACCTTCAGAAATATCTTTCTCCGCCTGATGGTGAGGCTGTTTTATCTGGTCTGGGCTGACTTCGTGGTGATCGTGGTGGTGGTGGGAATGTTCACTGGCATCTTCGGTAAGATAACGGTCGGGATGGGCTGTAAATTTACTCTCACAGCTGGCAGAGCAGAAATAAAGCTGATGGTCCTGGTATCGAATGCTGCTGTGCGCCTTGTCGGGCAGGAATGCCATCCCGCACACGGGATCTCTCACCTTATGCAATACGTGGCTCTCGTCCGGGGATAATGTCTGTTCAGAAGCAGTCTGGTTGTTGTGTTGCACTACATTGTCATTTTTCACAGTAACTCTCCTTATGCATGCCTGAAGCATTTTCTGTCTTCAGGGTATGTCATGGATGCGATTACCACGAATGTCGCCGGCACAGGAGTGCCTGCTGCCGGCGTCCCGTTATCAGCCGTTCCGCTGACTATTCGATTCGCTGGAAGACTTTTTTACTGCCCTCCGGAGAGAATGAAATAACATCGTAAGCCTCTTTACGGGCCCCCATCTCCATTCCCGGGCTCCCCGCAGGCATGCCCGGGGTGGCAAGACCATAAATCCCTGAACCAGACAGCATTGCCTTATGTATCGTGGCTGCAGGCACATGGCCTTCAATGATCAAATTACCAGTAACTGCGGTATGACAGCTTCTCAGCTCAGCAGGAACAGCATATTTTTCTTTCAGGGCTGACAGGGCCTGATCATTCATGACGTGGGTCCGCACCTCAAACCCGTCCTTTTCCATCGCCTTGCCCCACAGGGAACAGCAACCACAGTTTTCAGACTTGTACATGTCTATTACTTTTTCACCTGCCATTGCAGGAAGTGAAAGGCCAAAAGCCAGGGTCATTAAAATTATTTTTTTCATACTCACCTCTGTATGTTATCGATATAAACCCTGACGTCAGGGTGAATTTATGCAAAAGGACACCCGCAGGGGTGCCCTTTCAGGGTTATGACACGCTCTTTTTATGTCTGCGCAGCCAGATGAGTTTATAGGCGGCAGGAATAATGAACAGGGACAGCAGCGGAGCTGTGATCATCCCGCCAATCATGGGGGCCGCGATACGGCTCATGACTTCTGAACCTGCGCCGGTACCCCAGAGTATCGGCAGCAGACCCGCGATGATCACCGCCACGGTCATGGCTTTCGGCCGGACACGCAGCACGGCACCATGATAAAGGGCTTCATCAAGACCTTCCGGTGTGAACGTTTCTTTGTTTGACAGTTCCGGATGCGCTTCAATGGCATGACGCAGATACATCAGCATGACCACGCCAAACTCTGCTGCCACACCGGCCAGGGCGATAAACCCGGTTCCGGTTGCGACTGACATATGGAAGCCCTGCCAGTACAGGAACCATATCCCGCCAACCAGGGCGAACGGCAGACTCATCAGGATCAACAACGCTTCATCAACCCGGCGGAACGCCAGATACAACAGGATGAAAATGATCATCACCGTCATCGGCACCATCAATTTAAGTTTCTTGTTGGCGTGCTCAAGCAGTTCAAATTGTCCGGAGAATGACACGCTGGTACCCGGTCTAAGTTTCACTTTCTGACTGATAGCCGTTTTAATATCATTAACCACCGACACCATATCCCTGCCGCGCGCGTCAATGTAAATCCAGCTGGCTGGACGGGCATTTTCCGTTTTCAGCATAGTCGGCCCTGAAACGACCTTAATATCCGCGACATCGCCCAGCGTGATCTGCTGCTTCATCGGGGTCAGGATCGGCATCTGTTTCAATGCATTTGGACTGTTCCGATAATCCTGTGGATAGCGAATATTAATCGGGTAGCGGGCCACGCCTTCAACCGTTTCCCCTACCGTTGCGCCGCCGATGGCTGATGAGACAAACAGCTGTACATCACCAACAGTCATACCGTAACGGGACGCTTTTTCCCGGTTGATATCGATATCGATGTAACGCCCGCCTTCAAGTCGCTCAGCCAGGGCAGACACCACGCCCGGCACGGTTTTGGCTACCGCCTCGATACTCTGCGCAGTCGCATCAATATCGGCCAGGACAGTCCCTGAGACCTTGATACCTATCGGGCTTTTGATCCCGGTTGAGAGCATATCAATACGGTTACGGATAGGCGGAACCCAGAGGTTTGCCAGACCCGGTAAACGGACGGTCTTGTCGAGTTCTTCAATAATCTTGTCAATCGTCATACCCGGACGCCACTGATCCTCAGGTTTGAGCTGGATCGTGGTTTCCACCATTTCAAGCGGTGCGGAATCCGTTGCGGTCTCTGCTTTACCGGTCTTGCCAAATACAGAGGCCACTTCAGGAACGCTTTTGATTAACTTGTCCGTCGTCTGCAGGAGTGCTGCAGCTTCTGCCGGAGAGACGCCAGGCAATGTTGATGGCATATACAGCAGGTCGCCCTCATTGATCTTCGGCAGAAACTCCCCCCCCACCTGACTCAATGGCCATATAACGGTGAAAATGGACAAGGCCGCAACCAGCAGGGTTGTTTTTGGCCAATGGAGGACCCGCAGCAGCAATGGATGATACGCTTTGATCAGCACCCGGTTCAGGGGGTTACTGGTCTCGGCAGGAATTTTTCCCCGGATCCAGAATCCCATCAAGATCGGAATGACAATGATGGCCAGCGCGGCCGCTCCCGCCATGGAGTACGTTTTCGTGAATGCCAGCGGGCCAAACAGACGTCCTTCCTGACCTTCCAGGGTAAAGATAGGAATAAAGGACAGGGTGATGATCAGCAGGCTGATAAACAGTGCGGGTCCCACTTCCACGGAGGCGTCGGTAATCACCTTCCAGCGGGTGGCGTTGTCAATCTGCTCACCCGGATGCTGATGATCCCACTCCTCAAGCCGTTTATGCGCATTCTCAATCATCACAATGGCGGCATCCACCATCGCACCGACGGCAATAGCTATCCCTCCCAGCGACATGATATTGGCGTTTAGTCCCTGGAAGTGCATGACGATAAAGGCGATACACAGGCCAAGCGGCAGAGAGATAATCGCCACCAGGGCAGAACGTACGTGCCACAGGAACAGGGCACAGACGATGGCCACCACGAAAAACTCTTCCAGAAGTTTGGAACTGAGGTTATCAATCGCCCGGTCGATCAACTGGCTGCGATCGTAGGTGGTCACGATTTCAACGCCTTCCGGCAGGCTGGCCTTCAGCGTCTCCAGTTTATCCCTCACTGCCGTGATAACGTCGCGCGCATTTTTACCCGACCGCAGGATCACCACGCCGCCAGCGACTTCTCCCTGGCCGTTCAGCTCGGCAATACCACGCCTCATTTCGGGCCCGGTCTGCACGCGGGCAACATCCCGCAGATAAACCGGCACGCCGTTCTCACCTGTTTTCAGGACGATGTTATTAAAATCATCAATGCTCTGAAGATAACCGCTGGCACGGACCATATACTCCGCTTCGGCCATTTCAACGGATGAACCACCGGCCTCCTGGTTAGACGATTCAAGAGCCTGTTTCACTTCGGGCAGGCTGATCCCATACTGGGACAGTTTTACCGGATTGACCTGAATCTGGTACTGCTTCACCACGCCACCAACCGAGGCTACCTCAGCCACGTTCGGGATGGTCTTCAGTTCAAATTTCAGAAACCAGTCCTGCAAAGAACGCAGTTCTGAAAGGTCGTGTTTTCCGCTGCGATCGACCAGGGCATATTCAAATATCCAGCCCACTCCCGTGGCGTCCGGACCGATTTCAGAGCTCACACCCGCAGGCAGTTTGCCCTGAACCTGATTCAGGTATTCCAGCACGCGCGAACGGGCCCAGTACAGATCGGTCCCGTCTTCAAAAATGACATACACATACGAATCACCGAACTGTGAAAAGCCACGCACGGTTTTTGCGCCAGGTACGGACAGCATGGTGGTGGTAAGCGGATAGGTGACCTGGTTTTCTACAATCTGCGGAGCCTGTCCGGGATAGCTGGTTTTAATAATGACCTGCACATCTGACAGGTCAGGCAGCGCATCGACCGGCGTGTTAATTATCGTCCATGTGCCCCAGATGCTGAGAAACAGTGCGCCCATCATGACCAGGAAACGGTTGGCGACAGAGCGCCGGATAATCCATTCAATCATCGTCGTCTCCTCAGTGCCCTGAATGCATATTTACAGGCTGCTCAGACATTGCTGGCATACTGTTTTCTGTTTTTTCAGGGTGGCGCATACGTTCCAGCGCGCCCGTAATATTGGCTTCGGAGTCAATGAGGAACAGGCCACTGACCACCACGGTATCGCCTTCATTAAGACCGGAGCCAATGCCGGACTGTTGCTGTGATTCATGCAGAACGTGGATCTGTTTCGGCACAAACTTGCCTTCATCATCAACAGTAATCACGCGCTGTTCTTTGCCGGTATCGATAACGGCCTGGCTTGGTATCAGCAGCATCTCCTGACTTTGGGTATTCAGTTTGAGATAGGCATTCATGCCCGGCTTGAGAAACTCATCCTTGTTAGTAACCTGGAGGCGGACCTGAAGCGTGCGGGTTGTCTGATCCACGCTGGGAAGAATGTTCCATTTTTCGACATGGAATGTTTTATCCGGATAAGCCGGTACCGAAATTTCAAACTGCGACGTATCTTTCAGCAGATAGGCGATAGATTCTGGCACTGCAGCGCTGATCCAGACCGGGTCCATCCCCTGAATCTGAGCCACCACCTTATCTTTGGAAATATTCATGCCGGTGCGCAGGTCAAATGCAGTAATGACACCATCAATAGGTGCTTTAATGGTAAAACGGGTCTGGATTGTGCGGGTTGAACGCAGCCTTTGAATATCCTCTTCCGGCATACCAGCCAGACGAAGTCGCTCCAGAACCCCTTTTATCTGGGTTGGCGTACCGCCTGTACCGGATAACAGCAGAAACTCACTTTGTGCCTCAACCCATTCAGGAATGGTGATATCGATAAGCGGAGTGCCTTTCTTCACATGATCGCCAATCGTCAGGGGATACACTTTTTCGACGAAACCGTCAGAACGCGCCTGCACAATGACAAACTGATATTCGTTGTAACTGACATTAGCCGGGATTGTCTGAGGGAAGGTGCGAATAAGTGGGGAAATTCTTCTCGGCTGACTCAGTCATTTCATTTCTTCATGTTTGAGCCGATTTTTTCTCCCGTAAATGCCTTGAATCAGCCTATTTAGACCGTTTCTTCGCCATTTAAGGCGTTATCCCCAGTTTTTAGTGAGATCTCTCCCACTGACGTATCATTTGGTCCGCCCGAAACAGGTTGGCCAGCGTGAATAACATCGCCAGTTGGTTATCGTTTTTCAGCAACCCCTTGTATCTGGCTTTCACGAAGCCGAACTGTCGCTTGATGATGCGAAATGGGTGCTCCACCTTGGCCCGGATGCTGGCTTTCATGTATTCGATGTTGATGGCCGTTTTGTTCTTGCGTGGATGCTGTTTCAAGGTTCTTACCTTGCCGGGGCGCTCGGCGATCAGCCAGTCCACATCCACCTCGGCCAGCTCCTCGCGCTGTGGCGCCCCTTGGTAGCCGGCATCGGCTGAGACAAATTGCTCCTCTCCATGCAGCAGATTACCCAGCTGATTGAGGTCATGCTCGTTGGCCGCGGTGGTGACTAGGCTGTGGGTCAGGCCACTCTTGGCATCGACACCAATGTGGGCCTTCATGCCAAAGTGCCACTGATTGCCTTTCTTGGTCTGATGCATCTCCGGATCGCGTTGCTGCTCTTTGTTCTTGGTCGAGCTGGGTGCCTCAATGATGGTGGCATCGACCAAGGTGCCTTGAGTCATCATGACGCCTGCTTCGGCCAGCCAGCGATTGATGGTCTTGAACAATTGGCGGGCCAGTTGATGCTGCTCCAGCAGGTGGCGGAAATTCATGATGGTGGTGCGGTCCGGCAAGGCGCTATCCAGGGATAACCGGGCAAACAGACGCATGGAGGCGATTTCGTACAGAGCATCTTCCATCGCGCCATCGCTCAGGTTGTACCAATGCTGCATGCAGTGAATGCGTAGCATGGTTTCCAGCGGATAAGGTCGCCGGCCATTACCAGCCTTGGGGTAAAACGGCTCGATGACTTCCACCATGTTTTGCCATGGCAGAATCTGCTCCATGCGGGACAAGAAAATCTCTTTTCTGGTCTGACGGCGCTTACTGCTGAATTCACTGTCGGCGAAGGTAAGTTGATGACTCATGATGAACCCTGTTCCATGGCTCCAGATGACAAACATGATCTCATATCAGGGACTTGTTCGCACCTTCCCTAGAGGAGAGACCACTGGTCAGGGTAATGGACGGGAAAAAAGCCGCTCGCGCTGCGCCAATATTGGCATCAGCCGCTTTCAACTGGTATTCCGCTTCCATAATATCCGGACGCTGCAGCAATATTTGTGACGACAGATTTGGTGGCAATTTTACTGGTGCGATCTCCCCACCTTTAATCCCTTTTTCTGACGGAACTGCGCGGTACGTTCCCAGCACCAGTTGCAGGGCATTGTTTGCCTGAGCCAGATCGCCTTCTCGTTTGGCTATTTCGGCGCGGGTACTTTCGATTTGCCCCCTGGCTTGTTCAAGCGCCAGAACGTTCGTACTCCCGGTCACCAGTTGTTGCTCAACGAATGCATAAGACTGTTCATAATTTTTCAGCGTTTCCCGCGCAATACGGAGTTGTTCGTACGCCAGTTGCTGGCTGAAATAGCTCTGTGAAACGTTGGAGACCAGCAGGATGTGTACGGCACGACGGGCTTCTTCGCTGGCAAAGTAGTTCTGGCGATCAGCCTCACTCATGTTCTTAAGTTTGCCAAAAAAATCGAGCTCATAGCTGAGCTCCAGACCCGCGTCGTACTCCTGTGTGGTCGGCTTGTCACCTTTCAGACCACCGTTGTATGTGATCCCGGATGAGGCATTCAGTTGGGGATAACGATCTGCATCCGTGACGTTGAACTGGGCCCGGGCCTCTTCAACCTTCAGGGCAGCCATTCTCAAATCACGGTTATTATTCAGGGCTTCACCGATCAGCCTGCTGACCTGGGGATCGACAAAAAAGTTTCGCCAGCCCGTATCCTGATAGCTGTTTACCGCAGGCGTCAGACTGTTTTTAGACAATGAAAACTGCTGGGGAACCGGAGCTGGCGGACGCTGATATTCAGGTGCCAGAGAAACACAACCAGCCAGGATGAATATGGTACTGATGCTGAGTAATTTTAATTTGAACATAACGCTTCTCGTACAGGCAGACCTGGTAAATGGTTCAAACGAAGTCCAGAGTATTGATAGGGATACTTTACCGAACGCTCTCTGTTTGCCGGGTGACAGGATAATGACAATGTTGTCATTTTTGCTGTAATCCGTTGATAACGATCGTGGGCGCAATAAAATGACATTAGCAGCCAGCCGGGGAGCATGATGAAAATATTAATCGTTGAAGACGAAATTAAAACAGGTGAATATCTCAGCAAGGGGCTGACAGAGGCGGGGTTCGTCGTGGATCACGCTGATAATGGTCTGACCGGATATCATCTTGCCATGACAGCCGAGTATGATTTAGCCATCCTGGATATCATGCTGCCTGATGTAAACGGCTGGGATATCATCCGTATGCTGCGCAGTGCCGGAAAGGGGATGCCGGTATTACTGCTGACGGCCCTTGGCACGATTGAACACAGGGTCAAAGGACTTGAGCTGGGTGCGGACGATTATCTGGTGAAGCCCTTTGCGTTTGCTGAACTGCTCGCCCGGGTAAGAACCCTCCTCAGGCGGGGAAACACGATGATCACGGAAAGCCAGCTTAAAGTGGCTGACCTCTCGGTTGATCTCGTATCCAGAAAAGTCAGCCGCGCCGGGAACCGCATTGTGCTCACCAGTAAAGAGTTCAGCTTGCTGGAATTCTTCATTCGCCATCAGGGAGAAGTTCTTCCCCGCTCCCTGATTGCCTCTCAGGTCTGGGACATGAATTTTGACAGCGACACTAACGCGATTGATGTCGCAGTAAAGCGACTCCGCGCTAAAATAGACAACGATTACGGGACAAAACTGATCCAGACAGTGCGGGGCGTGGGCTACAT